>NZ_CP121451.1:0-4800000 GCF_029689945.1 Paenibacillus amylolyticus
CGTCCTACTCTCCCAGGACCCTGCGGTCCAAGTACCATCGGCGCTAGAGGGCTTAACGGTCGTGTTCGGGATGGGTACGTGTGGAACCCCTCCGCCATCGCCACCAAACGTGATGCTTACATTTCAGAGATCATTCTCTGAAAACTAGATTCGAAACGAAAGTCTGCGAACTATCACTTGCTATTGGATAAGCCCTCGACCGATTAGTACTGGTCAGCTCCATGCATTGCTGCACTTCCACCCCCAGCCTATCTACCTCGTCGTCTTCAAGGGGTCTTACATACTGGGAAATCTCATCTTGAGGGGGGCTTCACGCTTAGATGCTTTCAGCGTTTATCCCGTCCGTACATAGCTACCCAGCGGTGCTCCTGGCGGAACAACTGGTACACCAGCGGTACGTCCATCCCGGTCCTCTCGTACTAAGGACAGCTCCTCTCAAATTTCCTACGCCCACGACAGATAGGGACCGAACTGTCTCACGACGTTCTGAACCCAGCTCGCGTACCGCTTTAATGGGCGAACAGCCCAACCCTTGGGACCTACTTCAGCCCCAGGATGCGATGAGCCGACATCGAGGTGCCAAACCTCCCCGTCGATGTGGACTCTTGGGGGAGATAAGCCTGTTATCCCCAGGGTAGCTTTTATCCGTTGAGCGATGGCCCTTCCATGCGGTACCACCGGATCACTAAGCCCGACTTTCGTCCCTGCTCGACTTGTAGGTCTCGCAGTCAAGCTCCCTTATGCCTTTGCACTCTTCGAATGATTTCCAACCATTCTGAGGGAACCTTTGGGCGCCTCCGTTACTCTTTAGGAGGCGACCGCCCCAGTCAAACTGCCCACCTGACACTGTCCCCGCACCGGATTACGGTACCAGGTTAGAACCTAGATACGATCAGGGTGGTATCCCAACGTTGCCTCCACACAAGCTGGCGCTCATGCTTCAAAGGCTCCCACCTATCCTGTACAGATCGTACCCAAATTCAATATCAAGCTGCAGTAAAGCTCCATGGGGTCTTTCCGTCTTGTCGCGGGTAACCTGCATCTTCACAGGTATTAAAATTTCACCGGATCTCTCGTTGAGACAGCGCCCAAGTCGTTACGCCATTCGTGCGGGTCAGAATTTACCTGACAAGGAATTTCGCTACCTTAGGACCGTTATAGTTACGGCCGCCGTTTACTGGGGCTTCGGTTCACAGCTTCGGGATTACTCCCTAACCACTCCCCTTAACCTTCCAGCACCGGGCAGGCGTCAGCCCGTATACTTCGCCTTACGGCTTCGCACAGACCTGTGTTTTTGCTAAACAGTCGCTTGGGCCTTTTCACTGCGGCCCCCTCGTGCTATTCACACTACCGGGGCACCCCTTCTCCCGAAGTTACGGGGTCATTTTGCCGAGTTCCTTAACGAGAGTTCTTCCGCGCGCCTTAGAATACTCTTCTCGCCTACCTGTGTCGGTTTGCGGTACGGGCACCTTCACCTGGCTAGAGGCTTTTCTTGGCAGTGTGAGATCATGACCTTCGCTACTGTAATTTTCGCTCCCCATCACAGCTCAGCCTTACAATGTGCGGATTTGCCTACACATCAGCCTCACTGCTTAGACGGACATCCATCAGTCCGCGTCACTACCCTACTGCGTCCCCCATTGCTCATAACGGTTTATGGTGGTACAGGAATTTCGACCTGTTGTCCTTCGACTACGCCTTTCGGCCTCGCCTTAGGTCCCGACTTACCCTGAGCGGACGAGCCTTCCTCAGGAACCCTTAGGCTTTCGGCGGATCAGATTCTCACTGATCTTTTCGTTACTCATACCGGCATTCTCACTTGTATAATGTCCAGCGCTCCTTACGGTACACCTTCAACCCTTATACAACGCTCCCCTACCCCTGATGCAAGCATCAAGCCATAGCTTCGGTGGTGTGTTTAGCCCCGTTACATTTTCGGCGCAGAGTCACTCGACCAGTGAGCTATTACGCACTCTTTCAATGGTGGCTGCTTCTAAGCCAACATCCTGGTTGTCTGTGCAACTCCACATCCTTTCCCACTTAACACACACTTGGGGACCTTAGCTGATGGTCTGGGCTGTTTCCCTTTTGACAATGGATCTTAGCACTCACTGTCTGACTCCCGGAAGTAAGTCTATGGCATTCGGAGTTTGACTGAGCTTGGTAACCCTTGCGGGCCCCGCACCCAATCAGTGCTCTACCTCCACGACTCTGTTTTCCGAGGCTAGCCCTAAAGCTATTTCGGGGAGAACCAGCTATCTCCGAGTTCGATTGGAATTTCTCCGCTACCCCCACCTCATCCCCGCACTTTTCAACGTGCGTGGGTTCGGGCCTCCAGTGCGTGTTACCGCACCTTCACCCTGGACAGGGGTAGATCACCCGGTTTCGGGTCTACGTCCACGTACTATGGCGCCCTATTCAGACTCGCTTTCGCTGCGGCTCCGGCTTCTCACCTTAACCTTGCACGGGAACGTAACTCGCCGGTTCATTCTACAAAAGGCACGCCATCACCCCTAAAACGGGCTCTGACTTTTTGTAAGCACACGGTTTCAGGTTCTATTTCACTCCCCTTCCGGGGTGCTTTTCACCTTTCCCTCACGGTACTGCTTCACTATCGGTCGCTAGGAAGTATTTAGCCTTGGCAGATGGTCCTGCCGGATTCATACGGGGTTTCACGTGCCCCGCACTACTCGGGATCCGTCTCGGAGGGAACAGATTTTCAACTACAGGGCTTTTACCTTCTTTGGCGGGCCTTTCCAGACCTCTTCGCTTAACCGGTTCCTTTGTAACTCCATGTGAGACGTCCCACAACCCCAAAGAGCAAGCTCTCTGGTTTGGGCTTCTCCGCGTTCGCTCGCCGCTACTGACGGAATCACTATTGTTTTCTCTTCCTCAGGGTACTTAGATGTTTCAGTTCCCCTGGTATGCCTCTACATAACCTATGTATTCAGTTATGAGTAACTGGACATTACCCCAGCTGGGTTTCCCCATTCGGACATCCCCGGATCAAAGCTTGCTTACAGCTCCCCGAGGCAGTTTCGTTGTTCGCCACGTCCTTCATCGGCTCCTAGCGCCTAGGCATCCTCCGTGTGCTCTTAGTAGCTTAACCAAATTGCTCCGGTTTCGATTGCTCGCTTCCCTTGTTTTGGACTGCGTCCAAAGCCAAAAGTCGCTCCCACTCAATACCATCGCAACAGCAATTAACTACCGTTTTTATTGAAACTTGTTTAACACAAGTTCAGCTAAAAAGGAATGTTCTAATTCGCATTTTACTTTCGTTTCGATATCTAGTTTTCAAAGAACAAGCTCCATGCAAAAGCAAGCTGTTTGAGAGTTTGAGCTCTCAAAACTGAGCAACGAGTGAGTAAGTTTGCAGCTAAGCTGCATATTTGAATGTTTCCGCGCGGGAAACGATTCTCCATAGAAAGGAGGTGATCCAGCCGCACCTTCCGATACGGCTACCTTGTTACGACTTCACCCCAATCATCTATCCCACCTTCGGCGGCTGGCTCCTTACGGTTACCCCACCGACTTCGGGTGTTATAAACTCTCGTGGTGTGACGGGCGGTGTGTACAAGACCCGGGAACGTATTCACCGCGGCATGCTGATCCGCGATTACTAGCAATTCCGACTTCATGCAGGCGAGTTGCAGCCTGCAATCCGAACTGAGACCGGCTTTTTAGGATTGGTTCCACCTCGCGGCTTCACTGCCCGTTGTACCGGCCATTGTAGTACGTGTGTAGCCCAGGTCATAAGGGGCATGATGATTTGACGTCATCCCCACCTTCCTCCGGTTTGTCACCGGCAGTCACCTTAGAGTGCCCACCCGAAGTGCTGGCAACTAAGATCAAGGGTTGCGCTCGTTGCGGGACTTAACCCAACATCTCACGACACGAGCTGACGACAACCATGCACCACCTGTCTCCTCTGTCCCGAAGGAAAGGTACATCTCTGTACCGGTCAGAGGGATGTCAAGACCTGGTAAGGTTCTTCGCGTTGCTTCGAATTAAACCACATACTCCACTGCTTGTGCGGGTCCCCGTCAATTCCTTTGAGTTTCAGTCTTGCGACCGTACTCCCCAGGCGGAGTGCTTAATGTGTTAACTTCGGCACCAAGGGTATCGAAACCCCTAACACCTAGCACTCATCGTTTACGGCGTGGACTACCAGGGTATCTAATCCTGTTTGCTCCCCACGCTTTCGCGCCTCAGCGTCAGTTACAGCCCAGAGAGTCGCCTTCGCCACTGGTGTTCCTCCACATATCTACGCATTTCACCGCTACACGTGGAATTCCACTCTCCTCTTCTGCACTCAAGTCACCCAGTTTCCAGTGCGATCCGGGGTTGAGCCCCGGGATTAAACACCAGACTTAAATGACCGCCTGCGCGCGCTTTACGCCCAATAATTCCGGACAACGCTTGCCCCTACGTATTACCGCGGCTGCTGGCACGTAGTTAGCCGGGGCTTTCTTCTCAGGTACCGTCACCTTGAGAGCAGTTACTCTCCCAAGCGTTCTTCCCTGGCAACAGAGCTTTACGATCCGAAAACCTTCATCACTCACGCGGCATTGCTCCGTCAGGCTTTCGCCCATTGCGGAAGATTCCCTACTGCTGCCTCCCGTAGGAGTCTGGGCCGTGTCTCAGTCCCAGTGTGGCCGATCACCCTCTCAGGTCGGCTACGCATCGTCGCCTTGGTGAGCCGTTACCCCACCAACTAGCTAATGCGCCGCAGGCCCATCCCCAAGTGACAGATTGCTCCGTCTTTCCAGTTTCCTTCAGGCGAAGAAAACAACTATTCGGTATTAGCTACCGTTTCCGGTAGTTGTCCCAAACTTGAGGGCAGGTTGCCTACGTGTTACTCACCCGTCCGCCGCTAACCATCAGAGAAGCAAGCTTCTCTTCAAGTCCGCTCGACTTGCATGTATTAGGCATGCCGCCAGCGTTCGTCCTGAGCCAGGATCAAACTCTCCAATAAAGTATTGAAAAGAGCGATAAGCTCATTTTGAATCTGACGAGATTAAAATCTCATTTGTGCTCCAGTCGACTCAAGCCAAGGCTTGTTTCAGACTTTCGCGTTCATTCTGTAAGCAGAATGTTTACTCACTCGTTGTTCAGTTTTCAAAGATCAAACTTGTTTCGTTACCGAATGTTTTTCTCATCAGCAACTCTTATATAATATCATGTCCAAACCAACTTTGCAAGCTCTTTTTTCAAGTTTCTTTCGAAGCTTATTTCATTCGCTCACCACACCGTTTGAACCGTGTTTTCTTGGCCGGAATAATAATATATCACGCCAGATTATTAATTGCAACACTTTTTTTAAATAAACTTAACTAGTTGCCGCCCTTCTTGGCTCATCACAACATTTCACTACATTATAAAATATGTATAGGCACATATTCATAGAGTATAAAATTTCGTTTCTACTTTAAACATAATACTAGCCCTCATTTATAGTAGACTGTAAGCAGCTATTATAAATGAGGGCTAGTATACTCACTTTTGAACGATATCCTTTAATCCTTTTAAAAACCGACTGGAAGCATAACAGATCTGACCGTTCACCATCTGAATCTCCCTCGTGGCAAAATCAATTTCCGAAATATTATCTTTATTCACGACATACGAGTTATGACAACGATAAAATCTGCTGTCCATCTCAAGTAAGGTTTTCAATTTTCCATAGAACTCAACTTGACGATTTTTAGCATGAAGAATTACTTTATGTAATTGCGGAGAGGTTTCAAAAAATAATATATCGTTGTACTCAATACTGATGACTTTATCGCCAGACTTTGTTTGAAAAATTTTGCGACTGTTTTGTTTATTTTGAACATATCGCTGATTTGCCGTATTAATACATTCGATAACCCGCTTTTGTATATCAGTGAAATTATCTTTTGTAATATAATCCATTGCTTCGACTTTATAAGTGAATGTTAGGTAGGTCAGCTCTGAATGTGTCGTCACAAATACGATGGCTCCCTGAGTATCATATTGACGAATTTCCGCTCCAAGCGCAATTCCACTCTTTTCTTCCTGAATGTCTACATCCAAAAAATATAGACCTGTTGTATTATTTTGCTGGAGATATTCAATAATATCATTAGAATGTGCAGTAGAGATAACAACCTTCATATCTAAGTTCTCTATCATTATATAGTCCTTTACATATTTGGTTAAGCGTTTGCGTTGTTCTTCATCATCTTCACAAATAAAAATCTCCAACATGCCTTTCCCCCCACTTGCTGAGTTATCCTAGTATCACACTGCTCGCAGATCTATTGGCATCACTGTTGACCGAGGGCTCGAGCACTTCTAGTATTTGAATAAATGTCTTCTCTTTGCGCTCAGTATCCAATGCAACACCCTTGCACTGTGAAACTATCTCTTTTAAGTTGCTAAGGCCAAGTCCACGATTGTTGCCTTTGGTTGAAAAGCCCTTTTCAAAAAGTTTATATAATTCAGGAGTTTCCTCTCTGCAACTGTTCATGACCACAATTAATATGCCTCTATCGTTACGAATCAGTGCTAAATTCACAATCGGTTCGTCACAATGAATCGCTTCTTCAATAGCATTGTCTAGCAAAATCCCTACACATCGGCATAATTGAATGGAATCCATATTGATGTGCTCAATAGGCTCAATCACCTCAATTACCGCATCAATGTTCAACTCTTGTGCTTTAATCATCTTGGCAGATATGACACCTTTTAATTCCTGTACTTTCAGATTATGTAACGGCCCTAACTTGTATGTATTAGATTGCATGCCTTGGCTGATTGGCATAATCTTTTTTTCAAAGTAAATTTGTAACTGTTCCAGATCTTTATTTCGAATAAATTCAGACATACTCAGAAGAATATTGATATAATCGTGTCGGAATTTCTGCATATCTGTATATAAGTGTTCCAGATTTTCCGTGTAATCCGTCAGCTGTTCATACTGTTCTTGTCTATTCTGAAGTGCCGACTCTTTCATAACTGTTCGAGTTAGTGCAACAAAAACACCAATTAACAAAATAAAATAGAATATAAAAAGCATACTATTGGCTTGAATGTTCTCATCGGAGAAACCCTGTCGTTGCCCGATCCATATATTGATGTAAAAAATCACAACAGTAAAAATGGATAAAATCGATAAATATAAACCGTATCTTTTCAAAAAGATATCACGGCTATTTAGCTTTGTAAAAAGTCCCTGACTATTGCGCTCATTAGAAATGTTAAAAACATAATTCCCGTCACAGAGAGTAACATATAGAAAGAATTATTTTGAAGAGATACATTAGAACCACCAATAACCCTGATATTTATTACACCACATATGTAGTCGCTTATGACCATAAAAATAAGCGTAATCGTAGGAATTAGAATGCTAAGAATAAACTTTCTCAATTGGTAATACACGCTTAACATTAGAAACAATAAAACTACAAAACTACTTGCTGATCCCATAACTAAAAAAAAGAAATATCCTAGAATGCTTGAAACAATGGCCATAAAAGCAACATACTTCGGACTAAATTGATTCTTCAACATGATAGGAATAGACAAACTAAAGGTTACCATTTGAATTATAGAACCAAGAATCAGCAACATTATCGATAACCTTCTCTCTATGTAGTAAAGATTAAGCGAGTCTTGCCTATAATGAAAAACCATATTAATCATTAACAAAAATTAGCAAGTGAATATAATCATGATTATATAAAATAATGTAAAATTTATCAACAAAATAGTCTATTTTACTGTTTCACCAGACCATAGCTGGGTACAAAGTAAGATAGACTATTAGGATAATATAGGTAAAATTTAACTACTCACTTATTACTCAACAACAATTCGCTCGGAATTTTAGACTCATAATTGAAAAGTGAACAACTCGTTTCCATCGCAATCTCTCCACTTTTAATTGCCATTACCTCCATTGATTTCGCTACATTATTCTTCAATCCGTCCAACAGCATCTGTTTCATATTTTTCATAATTTCTAACACTCCTCTTAAGTATTTTGTATGTTACGGGAAGGATTGAAATGATCTGTAACAACATGCCTGTCATCATTAATGTTTTCACCGTGTGACTTGGACATAACAGTGCAATCAAAGTGAGAATTACTGCTGTTCGCACAGAAGCTTTTCTCAGTTTCTTTCTTCTCTGCGCTCCAAGGAGTGGGAACTTGTCCGTATCTGCTGGCGCATAACGATACAGTAGCAATGCAGAGATCAATCCAGTAAGGAAAACCATATCGTTGCCAATCATTATGTATGAGCATATGTAGGGTAAACCAACGAATAACATGATGCTGATCATGCTGCATCTGAAGCTTGTACTGGCATGCAATCCAAATGATATGCGACGGACAGCATAATATGTAGCATGTACAATTAACGTTTCCAGAAGCATATTGAATAGGAGAGCTAGACCATAGACCAAAACACTTTTCATGGCATTAATCAATAACGTTTCAATACCAAGCTTCATCTTTAAGTATCGAATGTGTTCTCCATCACGCTCCTTGTTAATCCATAGTGCAATTTTACTAGCCAATGATTCCGTTAAGCTGGTATGTACTGCAACTTGTTCTTTTATGTGGATCACCTCTCTGGTACTAATAATAAGGGAATAAAGACCCATGCATCCGTTCCCTTCCTACTATTGATTCTTTCCGTCACAAACGTACATGATCTGCCTCTCCCCATGTCATAAGCGCTTCATAATGTCACGTAACTGCATTAAAAGACAAAACCACCACGATTTCGTAGTTTTTACGACTACTAATCATGGCGGCTTTGTCTATTTCTTGATTCAGGAAGCAATGAGTAATCTCAGTACCTCCCTTATATCAACTTTTTGTGGTACAACCAAACTACATATTTCTTTATCATCTTTCATAAAGCTATAACCTGTTAGGAATGGAAATCGTTTGAATTGTATACGAAACACTTCTTGTCCATGTATTAATTCTGACACAACTTCACTTATCTCATAGATTGAATAATCAGCTAGAAGTCCCATTTTCAACGCTTTCCCCAGTGCCTCTTTGCAACTGAAGAATATATAGGCAAATTGTAAAGCTGGATAAAGATGTTCTATAAGTTTTTTCTCGGCCTCACTAAGCATCTCTGCAATCGGGATATCTGAGCGTATGGTCTCTATATCGACTCCGACTACATTATCCTTGCTGTATAGCACAGAGAGAGCATACGTCTTGGAGTGACTTAATCCCACTTCGAACAGATTGTCATGAATCAGCGGAAAACGCAGGCTCCCATATTCAACAGAGATATTATTCATCTCCCCATGATATGAGGGAAATTGATCCTTCAGATTTTTTTTTATAGCATATCGCCCGACCAGAAACTCTTTCCTTCTGCCTTCATTGGTTATGTTATCGTATATTTCGTGTTCATATGGACTCAAGATGTCGCCAGCCTCAATCTCTTGCTCACTAATTGCAATCAGATTAGGAGTAATCATATGCATTCACCTCAATGTGCCAGCATTCTTGATTTGAAATGCAACATATATAGCACTAGCAAATCAAGGATAAAACCTGCATTTACCAACATGATAAATCCAAGATAAATACTCTGTACGATTGAATCAATTGGAAATTTAACAAGAATAACTGCTGAGATCAAAAGACTCACACCAGCACACCAAGGTACTACTTTTGAAGATTTATAATGAACTTTTCGATAGAGCCCCATAGCAATCATCAATATACCTGGGAGAAGCAGTGACTCCTGAATATTGAAAAAGTTAACATCACCATTTCCAAACGTATACACAGGGAGTTTTATACACAAAAGAATACCTGTAATAATCAATAGATTGTCTATCCATTTACGATGTTTTCCAAGCATGATGGCAAACCAGGCTGTAAAAATATTCAGGTAGGATAAGGTAATAACGAATAATGAGAACGCAATTCCCCCAATGAACCAATACGTTTCAGATGGAATAAACTGATCCTTTCCTACGTAATGGAGAAAGAGAGCCAAGTATATACCTACTACAATCAGTTTTAACCCCCAGTACCACTTCATACTTCCCGTAAATGTTTTCCTAAATGAAGGGTCTTGACCTGCATGATGCAACTCATACTTTCGGAGCAGAAAATCATAAATTGTACGCTGCATCATATTCTTCTCCTAACATTTTGGTAATCTCGCTGACTGTCGGATTTTCAATAATATCAAAGAAACTGAGATCACTGTGGAACGAATGATTAATCTCTCTTGCAATCTCCCAGATCGTAATTGAATCGATGGCGAATTCAAACAAATTGGTCTGTTCAGTGATGTCCGCATTTAAATACCGCTGTAGAATTCGAATAAGTCTTTTCGTTTTGGTAATAAAATAATGCTCGTACAAGGTTTTCGTGTCGGTCTTCCCGTTCCCTGTCAAAGGCAATTCGCTAACGTAAGCTATTTTGGACGGAATCATGTAAATAGGAAGCAATCGTTTAAGTTGGCTTGCAATATTCTCTTGGCGTGTTGTAACAGCAAGGTAGATTTTTTTATCCTGTACAAAAGCATGACAGTTGGAGATACCCAACGACTTTACAGTAGATTCGATTTCCTGAAGATCAATGCGGTAACCATTGATTTTAACCTGGGTATCTTTTCTTCCCATATAGATTATTCGGCCGTCTGCATTCAATCTTACAAGGTCACCCGTCTTATACACAGGAAGGCCATTCCACATAATAAAAGATTCCTTCGTCTTCTCGGGGTTACCCAGATATCCTAAGGCTACTCCCTCTCCCGCTGCGTAAAGTTCCCCTTCATTACTCATCTCACCTTGCTCATTAACGATATAGACTTCCGTTCCGAAAATTGGAGTTCCTATTGCGATCTCATCCACAGAGCCTTCCATTACATCAATTGTAGTGAAAACAGTGTTCTCCGTAGGACCGTATCCGTTAATAACTTTCGTAAACGGCAGGACCTTCTCCACATGTGACAAGCTTAGTTGCTCCCGCCCACAATAACATGACTTAATTTCTTGAACATTTCAGGCTTTTTATCTACCCAAAAATTAAACAAGGAACACGTTATCCACATGATATCTATTTCTTGTTGAATTCGTTTTTCAACCAGATAAATGTTCAGAACCTCTGTTTTGGAAAGCAGTGCAATGGTCATGCCACTCAGCAATCCCCCCCAGATTTCAATAATTGAAGCATCAAATTCCAGGGGACTGATATGAGAGATCGTCTTAGCCGCATCCCATCCCAAACGAGCTTCATGCAATAATCGCACCACTCCACGATCAGGAATTCCAACTGCCTTAGGAAGGGACGTAGTTCCCGATGTGAAAATGACATAACACATTTGATCCTCTGTTCTCGTTACACCTGACCACTCTTCCATCCTTTGATGATCTACTTCAAAAACAGATTCGATGGTTATCTTAATGTCCAGTGTTTCTCTCATATATTCCTTACGAGTCTCTGGATAGTCTTTATTAATAACCGTATATGCTGCACCATGTTTTAATATGGCGATCATTGCCGCAACAGCTTCTATACTTCGCTCCAGTTCAATAGCAACAATATCATTAACAGATACCCCTTTTTCTTTAGCCAGTCATAGTACTGGTTCGACAATGCATTCAATTCTCCATAAGTAACCGTACGATTCGTTTCGGAAATGGCAATCTTGTTCGTATACATCTCTAGGCTTTGCTGCAGCATTCCAAGTAAACTCATATTCTAACCCCTCCTCAGATAATGGTCATATTCGAATTAGTAATAAAATCAATAACATCCAGACTGACTTGATTCTGATGATCATATAAGAAGAAATGTCCCGATGGGTAGAAATGATACTGTACATCATTCTCTGAGAGGTCTGTCCAATGATCTTCATCGGCGACAGACAGATCCCGCTGACCTAGAAAAACAGCAATCTGAACTTTTTCATCAAATGTATAGCTCTGATAGTTGTTGACGACATTGTACGTATTCACTGCATTAATGTCATGGCGAAGCGCTGGCAGAAAAAGCTTACGCATCTGTGCAGAATCAAACTGCCTCTCTTTAATCAATCCGTAATGTTTGCAGCGTAGAAGAAGTTCCTCATCTCCTGATAAATCCTCATTTCGAATATCTATCCGATGAGGCGGGGTAGCAGCCATAAAAATCAGTTTGACAATGTTGTATCCTTCCCTGATTAGCATTTGTGCAACTTCGTAAGCAACAATTGAACCCATACTGTATCCAAGCAACATGATCTCTTCTTTTTTATTCATTGTTGCTGTAATTCTCATGTACAGATCAGCCGCATTCTCTTGAATGGACTGATAAGCTGTCTCAGAAAATCGTCTCCCATGCCCTGCATATTCCACAGACATGATCTGCATAAGGGGACACTTGTTTTTGATTTGATTTTGTAGTTCAACAAATACATTTACATGAGCTCCAGCATAAGGAAAACATATCAGTTGCATGTCTATTTCCTCCTCTATCCTTCATCAGCACCCGTATGAATGACTAAGTTATACACGTTGCCATGCATTGAATACATGGGCATTGTAATCCAATGATAGTCATTCACTTGAGTGGTCCATTGATTCGGTTCTATCTTGCCTATATAGGAGTTGGGCTGAGTAACACCACTTCCCTGTAACTCTGTGTTATTTTTCTTCAATTCCAGCAAACGACATAAACCTATTAATCCATAGTAGCCAATCATGTATTGAGCATGTTGTTTGAGATATCCTCCCTTTAAGCCAGGGAACACCTTCTGTACATTTTTCAAACTGGAAAACTCAGCAGTATCATCGATCTCATTACCTCTACCATACAGATCCATAAATATATCATCTGTAGGAAGTACCCCGGCATCTGCCAAAGATTGAAGCACCAGCTTTTTAACTACATTGCGATTAATTACAGGACTTCCCATGGTACCTGCGGTGATGTCTTTAATTTCAGCAAGAATGTGATCTCCATCTGCAAGGGCTTGCTGCCTTTCTTTAATTAGAAAGGCAACGCCTCCTTCTGAGAAATAGTGCCCCGAAGCACCTTGTTCGAATGGTTGAATGAATCGATCAGAACCGAACCCAAAGTTGGATAACTCATGGGGAATGGCATCGTACTTGCGCAAGAACCACCGACCAAGGCCGTATTAAACTTCCCCTTTTTAACGGCGTTATATCCGCTATATAGAGCTCCTATACCTGAAGTTGATGCTTCGCTTACCATTTGAATTGCTGGCGGTCTAGATAAACTCAGCATTTTCAGATAAGCCAACGGGTCAAGCAACTCTATAGCCTTCATGAAATCAACGCCCTGCATTCCCAAATAGGCCGATTTGGATATCAAGTCTGTTTGTGCACTTCCGTTTGATACCAACACATCGTGTTTCGTTGTCATGACATTGTCATTGATGAGCGACTGAAACAACGATAATGTGATTCTTTCACTGGAGAGCAAATATGCTGTTTTTTCTTCATCTATGCCTTCTAAAGCAAATCTTTCTTCAACGGATGGATAGAAAATCCCATCGAATGAGCTAGCTTCGTGGAAATCTTGACCAAAGCGCTCGCTCAACTGCTCTATTCTATTTTCCCAGAGCCTGTCCTTGCTATGGAGAAGCTGCTTCGCTTGCAAATCATCCATCGCCGGCATATCCCAGCGATAGTCTACAATGACGACACGAGAACTGGATTTACTCATGCTGCAGCCTCTTCCATCAGCTCTTTCACATATTCACTTAACTGCACAATCGTCGGGTAGATAAAGACATCAGCAACTTCTATATCAATGTTAAACTGCTCTGCAATAGGCCCGTAAATGCCGAATGCTTTGAGAGAATCTCCACCCAGATCGGTAAAGCTCTTATGCACATCAATCTCATTAAGATCAAGCACCGAAGCAAACACGACGGTAACAAACTTCTCAATATCATCTTGACGATCCGTCCCAATTACAGTTAAAGAACCATAATCCTTGATCTGGTAAGGACGAGCCTCCTCCTCTTCCCCTTCCACATTAGTTCTAGATTTCCCATCACGGTAACCGCTTGGTAACTGGATATATGCACCTAAATATTCTTCAATCTTGGATGTGTTAAATTCACCTGCAATAAAACCGGAGTCTCCCGCATGAAGCGAAAGTTTAATATATTCTCTGCCTTCCATGTTAGAAACAGATTTCATTAAGAGATGTTCATCCGCAGCATCCAGATCTCCGAAATTAAGGGCCATTCCCGTCTCTTTCCATCCCGGCCACTGTATTGCTGTTATTAAAGAATCAGATAGTGCCGTCCCTTCCAAAAATGCGTTAGCAACGGTATAAGAGAACTGGCCGGCAGAACCTGTAATTGTAGTCATTGAAGAACTCGTAACAAAGAACTGTAACTTGTCTGCATTAACATACTTTTGGAGCAAAAGTGTACCGGTAACCTTTGGTGCTATAATATTTTTGAATTCATCCTTCGTTTTGGAGAACAACATGCCTTCCTCTGGTACTCCCGCCAAATGAACAATTCCAGCTATATTATATTTCGCTTGAATCTTAGTGATAGCTGTCTGTACATCTGGCTCATGTGAAATATCGCAAGGGTAGAATTCCAGGTTAGCCCCTTTAGATATCAGCTTATTCAATTTATTTAGTTTGCTGTCTTCATATGGTGTTCGTTCTTGTTTGGAAGCGAGTGCCGCTTGGATATCTGTACGTCCCAATATCGCTATGTGTACTTCAGCATTCACATCGAGTAGCTGCTCAATATATTCAAGCCCGATGCCCCCGTAACCCCCTGTGACAATAACGCAGTCATCATTCAACAAGTCTACGGATCTAGGCTTCAAATCTTTATTTTCGATGAGAGATTCTTCGTAGATGATTCCACCGTCAACAATGACTTTTTTACCGTCCAGTTCACTGCGAACAGCGACCTTTAACAACTCGGTGATATTAAACTCGGAGATCTGAATCATTTGTGTGGCGAAACCTGTATTCTCCAAACCCACAATCCGACCTGAACTCAGCATTGCATATTGGAGCGGGTTAACTTGAAGCTGATCTTTCTCCAAAGCAAGACCCTGATCAGCTGCAAAAATTAATTTACCGCCTCTTTTGAGGAACTTGTTAGCTGTCTTGGCGAATAGGAAGTACTTCATCATTTCTTCTTCAATTTTCCCGGGTCAGAGATGTCCAATCCAATCCACGGTGCATAAACTACCAGATCATATCTAATTCCTGTTGTTATATGATCTAATTGCTCATAATTCACACGAGTTATTGTAGAAGTTTCAGCCGTTGAAACCAGATCATTGCTGATCAGTAACACTTGTTTGTCAACCCAATGTTCTTCTTCTCCACCTGTAAACTCAACTGTTGACCGTTCCCACCCAATAGTATGAAGATACGGCTTAAATAACATATTGGCAAAAGACTTCATAACATATTTATCTACATAAGCAACCAGATCTCCCTGATCATTGTACACATGGATGTGCGCAGTGATTACATCATGATCACCGGTAATGTCATAAAGAAGTTCGGTGACGGAATACATCTTCTTGGTGAATCTTACTCCTGTATAGGTAAACCGACCGTAAGACAAGGGAAGATATGTCTTCTGGCGAGCCTGAGCCCTTTCATACACCATAGCCCCCAGAATTCCATCCAACATGGAAGGGTGCAGATGGTAGGCGTCCAGATCTTCAAGGAACTCCTCTTGCAGATCAAGTGAGAGAAGTAATTTGGAATCGGCCATATGAACCATCCGGAAGTCCTGAGCGATAAAGTTCCAACGTCCCTTGAAGAAGTTATTCTCCTCTTCTGTACTTCCCATCGTTGTAGGTTTCAATTGATTCTGTACCTCTGAGGCCAAATCAAGCTTATGCTTCTCCATTACTTCCTGAGGTTTAAGTGTAAAGACCGCATGAGTCGTATACTGCTCCAGATCATCATTCTCGTATGAGAGAACCTCAATATCCAGTTGCTTGGCAGACAGCTTGTTCACATGAATCAGGAAACGTTTATCTGTTTTATCATCCAGCTGAATCAGATTTTTGAAATACAACTTTTCTAACGTGAACGAAGGTTCGTCGAAGTATAAGGAAGCTAACTCAGCAGCCAATTCGGTATACGTGGTACCCGAGAACGTACGCTTACCTCCAATCCGATGATCATCCACGAACCAATCATCTGGGGATAGGTTGACTTGGTACACATCCGATTTGGCGGATCTGATCACTTGCTCTTGAATTAATGTCGCTTTCACTGGAAGACTTGGACCTGATTGAACAGGTGGATTATATCGTTTAACTGTCGCCCATAGAATATCAGATTTGAATTCGTAACCAGGTAATGTTACAGTTCTAGCCTTCTCATACGGGTATTCGTCAAATGTCGTCTCGTACCCATCCAGTTTGAGTTGAATAAGCTCATTCAAGTCAAACTGTCTATAGTCTGTTTTTAATTGATAATGGATAAGTTTTTTCATATCCGTTGTTACTTCTCGATCACTCGTCGTAAAGATTCCGTCTGTTGGCACTAGGCCTTCCAGCGATGTTATCGCTGCTCTTACTTTTTTTACAAATTCTTCCATTGAGTTAGCTTGGAAACCAACTCCTGTATTAAACCAGTTTCTTCTATGAATAAGGGTATATGAAATATCCTGTAGTCTATATTCGCTCATGTATTCTTCATGTTTCACATACTTGTACAACATCTTGATTAATTGATTAGTCGATTGTGCCGTGAAAACAAATGGAAAGTCCATTGGATCATGATCTGATTCTTTTACAGCGTGCTCATATTCCTCAAGAATCACATGAGCATTGGTACCGCTGAATCCAAAGGAACTGATTCCTCCCCGACGCGGATATTTCCCTTTGATCCACTTTTCAGCTTGGGTAGGAATGTAGAATGGACTGTCCACAAACTTGATATATTCATTCGGAGCTTCAAAAGAATGGTTTGGGAAGATTTCCTGATTGCGGAGAGCCAGCGACATCTTAATCAATCCGCCTACCCCTGCTGCTCCTACGGTATGACCGATATTTTCTTTTAAACTTGTCAATGCACAAAAGCCACGTTTGTTCACATATTTTTTGTATGCATCCGTTAGCCCTCGAACTTCAATCGGATCGCCAAGTTTCGTACCCGTTCCATGTGCATCAATGTAATCCACTGTTTCAGGTGAGATATGGCTGCTTGCATAGGCATCCAGTAGAAGATCCTTTTGAGCATGGGGATTAGGGGCGGTCAAACCGTTAGATTTGCCATCACTATTAATCATGCTGCCACGAATAATAGAATGAATGTTATCATTGTCTGCTATCGCATCTTTCAACCTTTTCAGAATAACAATACCTACACCTTCGCCAAAGATCGTCCCTTGTGACTCAGCATCAAATACTTTCAGGAAGGAACGCGGTGTCTCCACATTGCTGTATTGATCAAGTACGCTACCTTGACGTGGAAATAGTCCAAGAGCAATACCGCCAACAATTGCTGTATCAATCTCTTTATCCCGAAGTGTTTTCAATGCTATATGTGCAGCGACCAACGAGGAGGAACAAGCTGTATCAACGACAAACGAACCTCCAGACAAGTTATATATATAATTGAGGCGACTTGCCAGTATGCCTTCCCAGTTTCCTGAGTTTATATGATTGGAGTCCTCTTCAATCTCGGAACGATAACTTGCCGTAATGGATTTGTCTTTGCCTACATAGATAGCTGTTTTGCTATCCTTAACATCCGATAGGCGAATACCTGCATCCTCCAGAGCAAGATAGGAGTGCTTCATAACCAAACGATGCGTGGGGTCAATATATCTGGCTTCATCCTGGCTAATCCCAAAAAATTCATAATCAAAGGTATCAATATCATCGAGATAAGATCCCTTTTCTTTACACAATCTCTCCAGGAATTCCTCTGGTGTGATCTTCAAATGTTTGGCTCCGTTGTGCAGATAAGTGTGATCTTCGGGAATATAACCAATTCGACCTTTGGGAAATTCCTTAAACCCCTGCTTTCCGTTTTTAACTGTTTGATAGAACTCAAACGTATCTTTGATATCACTGTACTCGCATGACATGCCTACTATTGCAATATCATCTGGAATAATCTCTTCTAATAAGTCTTTGCCTACTGCTGAATCAAGTTGGCCCTTTTGAATCTGACCGAAGATATACTCACTCGCCTTCATGTTTAATCGCCTCTTTCATGATATTATTTATTGAGAAATGCAAGCATCTCTGCTGCATCATAATGACCATCACTTTGTTCTGTCACTGCCTCCTGGTTGTCCAGCTGATTGATAAGGTCAACCTGACCCTGTATCGTTGCAATAGAGAACAATGTCGTTACATCGAATTGTCCAGGAAACGCTAGATTCAATTCATCACATAAATGTACGATTGTAATCGAGTCCCCACCTTGTTCAAAGAAGCTAACATTATGGTCATAATCATCATCACCAAGAGTTCTCCGCCATGCAGCAACAACATGATCTTTAACACGATCAGAACCCTTGTATACCTTCTCTACTTGTTCTTTTCTGTGCATTTTTGTAACAGGACTGAAGAGAGAAGAATATTCATCTGCTGTACGTTTTAGCTTAAAGAGAGCAGCCGACTTGACATTCGATTGAATAAACCGATTTAATAATGGAATGCCTTCTGCACTGGTTAATTTCTCGAAATAATAATCTTCCATTCCTGCTGACATACCTACATCCTGCCAACCCGTTAGATTGAGAACTCTTACATTCGTATTCGTTAAGGGCAAGCCCGATTGATATGCATTAGCCATGGAATACTCCGCTTGTCCCATCGCCCCGATAACACCCGCTAGTGAGGAGAAATGAATGATCTCTTGCACTTCAGGGAAATACATCCCCAACAGATGTGAACCTTCTATTTTCCCTTTTGTCTTCGAACAAAACTCACTCCTGGACTTATTAACAAACAATCCCTGAGCCGGCTCACCTGCAAAGTTCAGAATATAATCAAGTTTGCCATGATACTGAGCAGCGAAAGTAGAAACCTCATCCTCATTAGATATATCCAACTTGAGATAGCTCACATTATCTCTTAATGGCAGACCATCCCACACGGGCCTTCTTCCCGCAGCTATGATTTGGATATCAGCATATCGATCAGCCAAATCTCTTGTGTATGCCTCACCAATCCCAGAACTAGCTCCAACGACCAGCACAGTCGTACCTTCGGAGAATTTGTCCAGGGATGATTCATCAACTTTCAAACTCTTCAAACGCAGGATATAGAACTTGCCTTCCCGGTGAATAATATGTTGCTCCGACCCATAGTCAACTCGCCCACATCCGTTGAGTATGTATGGTCTGTATCCACAACAATAACTTCACTGTTCACTTCCAGTCTTAAGGCATAGGCACCCATGGCTATGGAACGATTTAAGGCATTCATTTTGGGATACTGACTCTTCTTGCCTGTGTATCCTAAAACTCCTGAATTTACGTAATAGAACTTTTTCATATGCAGGATTTTATTTAAATTGATTAGCACTTTTCCAAGGGTATACGTCTCATCCGCAATACGATCTACCTCTGTATAATTCCGGTCCCACAGATATACGTGTTTTATCATATCTTTCTCTTGAAGCCTCATCGCCTTCTCGCCGATTTCTGTTAGTTCCTTAAAATAGGCTATTGGACTATCAAGTTGAAGCTGTGAACGCAAGGATTCATGTACAAAATGGATTGCTTCGGATGAACTATACGAATGTTGTGTAAACGTTACAGGTATCATCTCTTCTTGTTTAAAGTACGGACTCGATTCTTCCTTGTTAAGAGCATTTTTTACTTTATAATGATCAGCAGATAGAATAAGATTCCACTGTCCATCGAACAAATGAACATTAAGTGAAAGGATGACATTCCCTCGATCGTCCACAGTCCGGTCTACTAATTCTATTTCGGAATAGAACTCTTCGCCTACAAGTTCAGACTGCTCGAAACGGATATCACTCCAATACCAAGGAAACACAATCTGTTCCGGTTCAGCCATTCGATTTAGAGCATTGAAGGCAGGATCGAGAATGGAGGGATAGAAGCTATACATTGAGAATTCCATTTTGTACTCTGAAGGAGGTCTCAGCTTAATTACAGCTCTTGTATGTTCTTGATTAGTCCATAAACGATCTACTACATCCCATCTTCGGGATACAGCAATATCTTCCCCTCCTTCGCCTCCAACTTGGCTTGTTACAGCAACTTCCATAAGTTCTCCTGCTTTTATTCTCTGATCCATCTCTATCGCCGTTCTTGTTACCGGCTTGTGCATTGAAGATTTATCATGTAATTCGAACTGTAGCCAAGTCTTCGACACGCCTGCAGTCGTATAAGTTACAACCACCTTTAAGGTTTTCTTATCCAGTTTGAGTAGAAGCGTCAGGGGGCCGTCTTGAACCGCCATCTGATTCATAATGTGAAGACCATTAATGTCATAGTGCTCAAGAGTGTATGGTGTACAACCTAACCCCTGGGCTATCATCTCAAAAATACTTGTACCCACAAGCAGATGCTTTCCATTGAACTGATGTTCACGAATCTCCCATTGTCTTTTACTGTGTAAAGGAAACTGCACGATAAGCCACTCATCCGTTTCCAAGCGCTGAAGATCATCTTGTACGGTGAATGAATTTTCATCCAACGGGAACCAGTAACTCTTTAAATTCAATGGCAACTCCTTGACTTTGGACGGCACCGAACAGCTATATTGTTGCAGAATAACGTGAGCATTTGTACCTGTCATGCCGAAGGAGCTAATACCGGCAAGCGCATGTTCTTCCAGTGGGAAGGAACGATCCGGAATAAAGAAAGACGATGACTCAAAATCAATCTCCTCATTGGGAATCTGAAAATCCGGGTGAGGTAACACTACGCGGTTACGTAAAGATAAGGCCGACTTAATCAATGAGAACAATCCTGATGTTACATCCAGATGTCCGAAATTGGACTTACATGCGGTCAGAGCAATTTTCTGTTTTGTTTTAACACGCTCTGTAAAGTAATTACTCAAGCTCTCAAATTCGATCGTGTCTCCGATGGCCGTCCCTGTACCGTGTGCTTCAATAAATGCCAGCTGCTGCATCTCATCCTGAAGGGGAGCCCATGCCTGTTCTATCAGTCGTTCTTGCGCATCCGGGTTAGGCGAAGACATATTCATCGTTTGACCATCGTTATTCATGGCGTAGCTACGAATCAGACCATAGATAAAGTCACCATCCCGTTCTGCATCCTCCTTCCGTTTGAGAATTACAGAACCTACACCCTCTCCAATGGATGTACCTGTGCTTCGATCATCAAAGGTACGTGTCCGAGCATCTGTTGCCAAAATGTCTACCAATGTATCGGACTTGTACCCCGGCTTAACATAAAGATTAGAACTAACGACTATAGCCTGATCAATAACACCTTGTCTTAGATCATTTGAAGCTTGAATAATGGATACCAGTGAGGATGAACAGGCCGTATCCGTCATTATGGAAGCACCGCGTAAGTCATAGATATATTGGATGCGACTTGATATGGTCGAGTTTAACATCCCAAGCAGATCCGGCTTCAACCTGCGCTGCTGCAACAATAATTGATATTGATATTGCTGTGTAGAGTTCACACTTGCATATACACTGGTTTGTGTACCGCGGATCTGCTCAAGACAACCCGCATCATTCAGCGCCCGGGTGGCTGATAACAGGGTCAATCTCTGGTTGGGATCCATAAAATCAGCACTTTTTTGTGCGATGTTGAAATATTTATGATCAAATTGATCAATATGTTCAAGATATGAACCTGGCATGAATATGTCCTCATTAACCAGTTCACCAATCTGTGCATGTCTGTTAGTCGGAAATTTCCCCACGGAAATTCGCTTGTCACGCATGTTATTCCATGCATCATTCATGTTCCCACACCCTGGAAGCGTAAGGTCCATACCGATAATGGCAATATCTCCTATACTCAATGGTTCTCCTCCTCTCCTTGATCAGCTTCCAGGAATTTATCCCGCTTTCCAGGCTAACTTGTTACGATAATGCATGATTTGTTCCTCTGGAACTTTTTTCGTCCGAAGAATGAGCTCCAGCAAGGATAACGTTTTTTCTACATCCTCAGCCGTTGCCTCTTTTCCAATCTGTGATTTGATCTGGTTATATCCACTAATCACAATATTCTCATATGCTTCCGGATCTTCATTATTATTTTTGGTCGAGACAATAATTCCTAGCGCTCGAGAAAAGACACTGTAGTGTTTATTAACTTCGATATCGTCTTTCAGTTCATTACTAAGCTTAGTGAGTTGCTCTTCGTTGTGGAGGGCATGGACTTGGACCTGATTTCCAAGCATTTTGACAAACATTCCGTTCGGGGATAAATCAATGAATACTTGTATGCCCTGCTTCACGGCATAATCTACAGACTGTGTCCAGCAGACGGGATTTACCATCTGACTGGATATCCCCTTCTGAATATTCAACGGCTGATACGGTCTTGCGAATTCATTGCTAATGACTTCAGTACTCCAATATGGGTTAAACGAAAAACTGTTCAACTGATTGTAAACTTCGTCTGCTGCGGCCTGCATGTAATGAGTATGAAAAGCGCCACTAACTCCTAAAGGAACAGACTCTACCTTGTTTTGTTTGACGAAGTCCTGCAGATCAGCCTTCTTACCCGCAATGACCGTTTGCTTAGAAGAATTGTAATTGGCTATATAGATATCTTGTCTATCACTCAACCACGCTTCAACCTTCTCCGGGGAAGCAAACACAGCTGTCATGCCCGTACTTTCTTGTGTATCAATTGCTTTTTTCATGGCAGTTCCTCGCACATCTACCAGTTTTAGTCCTTCACTATAGCTTATAGCACCTGCAATGGTTAGTGCTGTAAGCTCACCCAGGCTGTGTCCAAGAACGATGCTAGGATATAAACCCACATGTTCCCGGTACAATTGATACATGCACATGGACCCTACATAGGTTGCCAATTGTGCTTTTCGTGTGTCTTGGCTTAGATCAGAACAGAACCACTCTCGGATCGGCTCCTGCAGCTGTGTCTCTGCTTGCTCAATCCATTTTAGTGTTAGTTTATTCTTCAGCCATGCCTCCTTTACTTCCTCGCTAATTTTAGTTCCTTGTCCTGCCAACATTAATGCAATTTTCATATCGAGTTATCCTCCTTATAATCGTTCAAGAATTTTATGTGTCAGCATTTCGGAAGTATAGTGATTAAAGAAATCACTTATTTTTAAATTCACTTTGAATTGTTCTCGTATTCTTTTTTGAACTTTACCAAGAGTGTCGAATCCATACCAAGATCAAAAAAGCTCTCTTCTGCAAGTACAGTCTGCTCATTCAGCAATGTACATACCATCCCGGATACCTCTTTGTATATAACTTCATAGTTATCTTCTCTTAAGACAATGCTTGGAGAAGCGTTATCTCCATCTGTCTCAGTTTCATCTTTCAAACGCAACATTTGATCCAGCCTTATTTCCGTATCAGCGTATAATGCATGAACATTACGACCAAAAATAGATAACAGTTGTTCCATGTCTTCCGAACTATATTCACTAGATATCATTGTTATATGAAGTTCATTCATTTGTTTATATATCGAGAAGTGAAGACCATACTTTTCATCGCGATATGTCTCGATTTCATGGAGTGTTATTTCATGCTCATGACTAAGCGTAGTCTCGATCAGACTTCCTGATTTGTAGTCAAATATGATATCCCGAAAAATGTTCATACATTTCATGGACTCCTGATATCTCACAGCATCATAATGGCTGCTCGTTGTCAGATCCTTGAATATCTGTTGTTGAACTTCTGCAGTGAGCTGCTCAACGCTTGAATGATTCTGTGTATCAAACCTCTTATGAAAAGGAACTAACTGAACAAAGTTTCCAAGTGCTCTAAAATTGGTCTGATTTCTACCCAGATACGGATAAGCCACATACACGGAATTATGGTTCAGCCAGGCGGCCACACTAATTGCAAAAGCAGTCAGACATAAAGAGAAATCCGTGTATTTGTGTTTGACCATACTCCCCAGTTTCACAGTTTCACTTCGATAGTTCACATGCTCAATTTGTTTGTTGAGCAATCGAGATTTAAATCCTTCATATTCTCCAAAATCAACTGTATTACGCTGTGAGCTAATAGTAGAATCCGTATGTTCATCCACCAAACTGCATTGGAAGGTCAATGGCTCATCCGCGAGATATGCTGCAATTACATCTTGCAAAAATAGATTAATACTTAAGCCATCAAGTAACGCATGATGTACATTAACAAAAAGGTAATCATTGGTTTCATCAGCCACCTTACATAATACAATTTTGACTAACTCTTTATCTTCCACCGATATCAAGTGAGCATCAAGCATCGCTTGAGGTTCAAACACAGACTGTGAGCAAATTTCAATTGTAGGTACAGCTGCCGTGATCCATCTCTCAATATCAGAAGCAATTCGATAGGAGGTCCGGAAAATATCGAATTGTTCAAAGTACAATGTAAGCAAATTATACATTTTGGCAATATTGAGCCCTTTCCCAAACTTCACAATCATGGGAATATTATAAGCCGTAGGATTCAGTAAACTGCTATTAATAATTCTTTTTTCACTATCACTAGCCGGCTTTAACATCATTCACGATCTCTCCTAAGGTGCGTGTAAATAGCATATCCAGATCTATCGGATAACCCTCTCCTCCTAGTTTCCAGATGACTTCCATTGCTTTAATAGAGTCACCACCCAGTTCCAAAAAGGTCTTATTCATGATTAGCTCACTTTGGAGTACACTTGTCATTACTTCTGCAACCTTGTTTACACTATTGGACTCCTGATCTTTATGCTGGTTCATTGCTTGCATGTCTGTTTTACCATTGTTATTCATCGGGATTTTGCCCACCACCTTAACTGTTGGTATCATATAATCTGGTAATATATTGCGAAGATGCTGGCGGAATGGTTCGAGTTCAATCATATCCGTAACAAATAGATAAAGCCGTTTACCATCGTAATGAGCCAGACACTCTTTATTTAGGCCATAGTTGTATGCACAACGTTCAATCTCACCAAGTTCAATCCGATATCCAGAGACTTTAACCTGCCGATCTATGCGCTCGATATAGTTCAATTCTCCATCTGTACCTTCACAAACAACATCGCCTGTCCGATAATAGCGTTGCCCCTCCCAGTACGCAAATGCTTTTTGATTCGCTTGATCATTGTCAATGTATCCTCTCATCAATCCGGAGTCAGATAATAATAATTGCCCTTGTTCTCCGCGGTTCACCGGTATACCACTTTCATCCAGAATGAGATAATTCCCCTGGTCAAACATCTTCCCAATCGGAATCTCTGTTTCATCCCCTTTTACTTTGTATCGGGTGGCAAAGACTGTTGTCTCCGTTGGCCCATACATATTGTACACATTACAATATTGGGCCGCTTCATGCAGATGTTTGATGGAAGCACGTTCACCACCCGTTAAAATGAGTTGTAGTTTACCCAGGTCCTCCACACATTCTTCAACGTATAGATTGAACAATCGTGTTGTCAGGAATACGGTATCAATCTCTGTCAAAATCTCTGGAATGATATCAAAGTCAAGACTATCGTCCTTACTCACCATTCTAACTGTCATTCCATTTAGTAATCCGCCAAAAATTTCGTAGACGGATGCATCGAATTCAAGAGGAGCAAATTGACCAATGACATTGCCTTGATAGAATTCCTTTTGCCTCACAATTTTTTCAATAGATCTATCTTCAATAGCCACAGCCTTAGGCTCACCAGTTGATCCAGAAGTGAAGATAATGTATAAAAGACTGTTATTTGGGCGAGAAGCATGCTTTACCTCCAATACGTCTTGTACCACATTTTCACGAGCACATGCTTGCTTCTCTATTTCATCAAGACTACGAAGTATGACTTTGCCATTCACTTTAGTACGCATTTTATTTTTACGATCGTCAGGATAGTCTTGTGGGATGACGCAATATGCAGCCCCCGCTCGGACAACTCCAAGTATGAGAATGATCGCCTCGAACTTATCCTCCGCCTCAATAGTCACCACATCTTCATTGGCTATTTTTTGCCACATTAAATGTTCTGCTACCCTGGCTGTTAGCATATCCAATTGACCATACGTAAGCGTCTTTGAGGAATCCTTAATGGCTATTTTCTCCTTATACGTATTGAAACTCCAATCTAATTCTTCTAATACATTCAACAGAAATCCCCCTTTTGGACAAGACAGTTTTCCAGCGTTGTATCAAATAGATCTAACATAAAACGAGTTTGTTCTTCACTGTATTGGCTTGAATTATATTCGATTTCGATCTGCGCTTTACCATTCACTAGATAAACACGGATGTATAGTTCAAATTTGTTTAAGTTATCGGCAGGAATATATTGAAAGTATCTGAACATATCTTCTTCATAGGAATAGACAACTGGGTAATCACTGGTACATAGTGTGTGTGGCTCCTTATCCCGCTTTGCGAACGTACTGAGATTATCCAAGGATATTTGTCTGATGGTTGTTAAAGTGTCACGTCCCCTTGCAATTCTTCGGGGCTGCATCTGTACGAAACAACCGATCTCATAAAATGCCCCCATACTCATACGCCAGTTACCTATGGTTCCATACACACTGCCTGTACAAGTCTGTTCTAATACTGATTCCCATAGCCCTTGAAAAACTGAATTCTTCGTTACTTTCAACCATGTTGAGATTTGCTCAATATGTTGTAATTGTTCCGGTTTCAAGTGTTTTATCAGACGATTTAGATGACTTTTTCTAGTTGTTAGATGCATATTTTGTTCAGATAACTTTAAGAATTCTCCCTTAGTAAACGAAGACTTATTCGTTTGTAACTCATTAATTCGTTGGTAGAAACGAAAGTCGCTATCTGGAGAATTCCGGGATCGTCCTGCAAGGTGATCCATAAACATAGATTCAAAATTCCGAATTCCCATTCCGTCAATACAGATATGGTGAAATTCAATCAGCAAATACATCTGTTGTTTATACTCTGCGAATTGAGCCCTCCAGGGGTATTCTTTGGTGAGATCGATCATGTCCTTTTTCTGCTTCAAATAGATTTCAGGATGCTCTTCCAAGAAGATATGTGAAATCTTAAATTGATTTGGATCCAGGCGATGATAAAACTGATTAAATGTTCTTCGCTCCGCATCATAAGTATACCGGGTCTGCAAGGTCAGGCATTCCTGTAATGTAATTAAAAGGGCAGTGCTTACTTCATGAAGGCTAACATGCTCTGGAATTTCATAGATGAATGGCAGACGATACACAGGCAATTTATTACAGATGAACATCTTTCGTTGCATATACGTCAGTTCACTAGATTGAAGAAGTTCCATCTGATATTAACCCCCTTCACCGTCCATAGAAATTCCCTGAAGCTCTCTCAAAACTTGCTCAAATATAACCACTATCCGTCTTTCTTCTTCCGAGTCATATACGTTACTATCGATATATAGGCTAAGTTCGGAATCTGAACCACCCCTGCGCAGTTGCACGAATATTTGGAACTTGGATAATCCATCAAACTCAATCATCTGATCAAATATTGATGAATCCTCAGGCTCCTCCCCTTCTTGCAGTGTTTGAAACACAACACGAGGATAGGAAAGATTAAATCCATGTTCATTCAAATCCATTAGAGAAACCGCTTGGTTCATTCTTGCAATATGCAGGCTTTTCTTCAGAATATCCGAATGCGTAGTAGAGAAGAACAAGGGTAACACTCTGGCAAATGAACCAATAATCTGACTCGTTCGTGCTATAACACGCCCATGATAGACAGCACCAATATATCCCTCTTCGTAATTAAAATATCTGGATAATGAATAATGAATTACTTGCAGGATCCTTAATTCTGTCTCTTCGAAATTGGATATGCCTGTATCCAGGTTCCAGTGATGCTTATGAAAGTATCCACTTCCAAGAGATGACTTACCCGGATTATAGAATGTTTTGTATGGAAGAAGACTTTCCCACTGCTTGAGGGCTATAAAGGTAGCATTAGTGTACTCCTCTGCCAATGAAGAATATTGCGAATATACAGGTTCATTGTAGTTGTAACACTCTGTTATCTGATGTTTAAGGATTTGAATACCCATATGATCAATAAGTAAATGGTGAATATTGAAATACAGATACATATCTCCTGTTGACTTCAAATGAACAAGTTTAAAGTCCCATAATTTGGAGTGAGGATGTATACGAAGTGCTTCTTGATCTCGCTGTAGATCGCTTAACTCTTCTACATCCATCTCTTCAATATGTACCTGTCGCTGAGGCGTAACTGAAGCTATAAACTGGCCATCCTGCATTTCAAATGAAGTAAAAAAAATATCATTTCCTTGAATAACCTGTTCAATAGCTGCCTTAACCCGTTTCATATGGCTGGATGCACGAGATGTCAGACGTAATGCATAACTTACATTGTACATATCCGTATTAATGAACCGAAAACTATCAATAAAGATTGTTTTCAAAAAATTAGGTAGATGATAACGATTAGGGTTACTCGCTTCTGTTCCGTCCTCATGTTCTGCAATGGACTTTTTATTGAGTTTCTGTTTCAATTCTCTAATCGTAGAGGAAGTATAAATATCATGATAAGATAACTGAACTTCATAATCCTCGTAGGCATCCGTAATAATCTGAGCAATCTCGAAAGAGGTGATATCCGTATCCAATAGATGATCTTCTTCGTTATATCGCTCAAACAAAAGTTGGAGTGTTGAACTCCGCTGAGCTTTACCTGTACTAATAGTGGCGATGTCTCTTTGCTCAACTTCACCTTTTTCGATACCTACTTCTTGCCCAGTAATACTTAACTGCTCATCGAGATTAATACTGTCCAATTCAAGTACCATCTCTCCCAAACGATCACATACACCCTTTACTAACGTGTTATCGTAATGAAACTCCATATACAGACCGTCTTCGTATTCATTGAATTGTGTATGGTTATCATATTTATACAAATAATCTCCCAAAACAAAGGTCGAGAACACTTCAGAATGGGCAATTGGATCTGACATTCGTGTATAAGAAACTACCAAGTCAAAACCCTTCGCGCCAATAAGATTCATATATTCCTCATAAGTTAATGTACTTGAAGATTCAATAGCCACAAAGAAATTCTTGAATAGCACTTTAGCGTTATCCTTGTAACTTAGCTGATCTGACAATTGGAATGAGTAGGGAACAACATCTGTATAGTTACCAATATGATGTTGCTCTGTCTGATGATTCCGCCGTGATATAACTATCCCGAATCGGGATTGCTTACGCTCTGTTGCGAGAGCTATTGCATATAATATGACACCAAATTTGGTAATCCGAAGCTTTTGTGCCAATGATCCAATGGCTTCCCATTCATGTGATGAGAATTTGACTTTCCCATAAACAGGTTTTTCCAATAGCTCATAAGTTGAAAAATGGGATATCGGCTTAAATGATTCGAAATAATCATGGAGCATCGATGAGTCTTCTTTTCGAAGTGTCAGGGACTTCCCAGGCATATCGTATAATCCGGCAAGATCAGAGCATTCACCATGAAGCACTGAATATTCCAAAGCGTTCATGAATTCATTCATTGAATCACCATCAAACACCAAATGATGGATAAGAAATTCAATTCCGCATTCTGCTTCATCTATATAGTATCTTGCCAGCTCCTCTCCCTCAAAAACATTCAGTTTAACATCCCGTAGAGGAACATGACTTCTAAATGAATTAAGCCTGTTTGGCCTAGAACAAAAAACATATTCGGACTCCTGCTGTACAATGGTTAACCCTAAAGCTTTATGGCCTTCCATTACTCGTTCAATAGCATCAGCTATATAACAAGCCGTCCACTTAGAATCATATTTCACGGTAAAGAATATATCATAGTTCTTGCGATGTTTCTCGGCATACAGAATTTTTTCGTGTAGAGATGATAGATTGGATAATTCGATGGTTTGCGCAACCTGAATGGCCAAGATAATCCGTCCTCCGATCTCCATCGTGTATCCCCGGCATCTCCTTCATTCGAGGATGTACCGGGAAAACGAGGTTCTGCTATTTTTTATACGCTGGAAGGGTTTAAATATCTTCCGTTCGCACTCTTGTCAGTAGTACAAAAATAATCGCAGCACAGACGAACAAGCTGATAATATGCACTGTAATAATGCTGCTGTTACCTCTAAATCCGCTGAACATCTCATTGTTCAACTCTGTAATCCAATGGGTAGGCAGTACACTTGCAATCTTCTGCATACCTTCAGGCATAATTGAACTTGGCCAGAGTGTCCCGCCCAACATCGCCAGAGGAAGTGATACTACAGTAATAAGCAATCGCCCCGTAGACATTTTGGTAGTACGACTTACAAGCAGTAACCCAATACCTGCTGCAATCATATTTAGTAATCCATAGGCCAACACGAGCAAGAGAAGTTCTCCGAACGATAGAGACAGATCAATTTGGAAAACTCCGGTCATAAGAGCAATCATAAGTATAAATTGTCCTACACCGATGACTGCAAACACACTTACAGTCTGCACGTAATAGCTTAATTTACTACTCGCTGCCAGTAATAAACGCTGGGTCGTGGTATGCACCTTATCACCAAGGAATAACAGTGTATTGGTCATTGTAAGGAACATAATGATAAACACAATCATGTTGAATGAACTTGTTAATACCACTGCATTAGGGTTTCCAAGAATCTTCTGTTCCACTTGTATTGGAGCTTTGGTTGCTGCAGCTTCTTTCATACCTGCGGTTAATGATTCTTCACTTGTGGCATTTTTGGCCAGTGTTTTTAGAACAGAGAATACACTATTCAGTTTAATCTCCAACGAGTTTGAATTGAAATTCTGTTCATTCACGTAACTATTCACCTTGAGCAGATCCGGATCATTAAATATGTCCTGCGTACTTGAATTAAATACGATTCCCAGATTGGTACTATGATGAATAGCATCATCTGCGGAAGCTGCTTGAGTAATGGTGACATTTTGCTTCTTCAGCATATCAGTGACATAGGAATTCACAGCTGGATCTTCTACATACATCGTAAGTGTGACCTTGGTTGCTTCCTCATATTGCGCTACTACAGAATACGTAAACACAACTGGCAACAACAAAATTAAGATAAAGGTAAGCTTACGCTTGAAAATACGTCTTAAATACAGTTCGAATACCCGCATCTTATCGCGCCTCCTTTCTTGTGAGGGAGTATACTGCAATTAGAACAAAACCCATTGCAGCAATAAGGGCAGTAAATACAGGCATCAGATCAATTACGCCTTGCCCGATATAATCGAACATTGGACGTTGAAACACTTCATTGATGCTTATGGAACTGAGCTCACCCATATCAAGTTTAACGAATCCGCCACCCACAAATGTCATCACCGGAATCAACAATGTCACTACACCATCCACTTGTTTGATTCGGCGTCCAATAACCCCCAAGAGCAAACCTAGAGCGTTAAAGAAAATTGAACCTGCGATAATGATGAAGAATACAAACATCATGTTGTCTCCATAGCTGACGTTGAAGAAGAGTTTTGCACAGAATACAATGACTGCGCCTTGAAGAATAGATATCGTGCACCCTGTTAGGAACTGCCCCATAATTAATGCTGTTTTGGAAATAGGACTAACCAGATATCGATCTCCCAGTGCTTCACTGTACTCTTCCTGTACAAAGTTCATGGTATTAGCCAAACCATAAACAAGAATCAAAACTAACATAGTCACGCCATAATAGCTCATCGCTGAAATATTGGAACCACTCTCCGTGGACGCCGCAGTTGCAGTGCCCGGAGCAGCCAACATGTTACTATACTCATGTGAATATACGATATTCGGATTGTCGGCACTCGCAACTTCCATTGCCAAGTAGCCATCACCATAGGCTGATAGGGCCAGGTCTGTAATATTAACTTTCTCAATATTGTTATCCTTGCCATATACGGTGATGTTACCGTTCTTACTATTCTCATACTCACTTGTTAGATCTTTAGGCAGATATATATACTGTTCTACCTCCCCAGACTCCAACATCTTAAGCGCTTGTGTGTTACTAGAGCCTACCTTGACATTAAACATCTCTTTATTGTCTTCACTGCTAAGGAATGAAACAATATTTTTCCCTACATCCCCACGATCTTCATTGACCACAACTGTTGAAATCTGAGATACGATGGTAGACTTCGTTTCCTTATCCCCTGTCTGGAACACACCAGACAATGCATTCCCCAGGATCAGAATCAAAAGAAGCGGCAACAGGATGTAATTGACAAATACGACAGGGTTCTGAAGCTTACGCTTCATACTCGTTGCAAATATCGTCCACATAGATCTAATCCCTCAGATTCTTTCTTGTTAATTTGAAAAACACTTGTTCCAGATTAGGGGTAATATATTGAAAGCTTTTCACATCTTCGCCAAAAGACTCTTTGATCTGACTTATCGCATTCACGTCATTTTTAGGGACTCCCAACTCGATATTGTTCCCTTCTGCCAGTAATACAACGTAATCCTCAAGCTCCTTGCTGTACGCCGTACTTTTTCGCTGTAGCTCCAGACGGATAATAGCCTGGTCTGTATGTTCCTGAATAACATCATTGAGCTTACCTTGGCAGAGCAATTGTCCATCATCGATAATTCCGACATGAGAGCAGATCCGTTCGACCTCCTCCATGTAGTGAGAAATATAGATAACGGTTGTTCCAAGTTGATTCAGCTCTATAATGGCATCCAAAATTCGATTACGGGATTGTGGGTCAACCCCCACCGTTGGCTCATCCAGTATGATGACATCCGGGTTGTGGACAATACCACAAGCGATATTGAGCCTTCTTTTCATGCCACCCGAGAACTTTTTAGGTTTTTGTTTGCGCTCTTCCCACAATCCAACAAATTCAAGGGCGAAACGAACCTGTTTCTTTAGACGCTCTCCCTTCAATCCGTACAGTTTACCGAAAAACAATACATTCTCATAAGCAGATAGGTCATAAATCAAGGCCAAATCCTGTGGAACATAACCTACTCGTTTATTTGTGCTTGAATTCAGATGTTCGTTAAACCACTGAATTTTACCATTTTGAGGTTTATCCAGCCCAAGCATAACTCTGGTTAAAGTAGATTTTCCTGCCCCATTGGGACCAAGTAAGCCGTAAATCTGACGATCCCCAACCGATAAGGATAATTGTTTTAGTACTGGTTTCTTTTTGTTATAACTGAATTGAATATTCTCTCCAGTAAATACCGTTTGCATATTCGTTTACCTCCCAGATTTGTTGTGCCTTTTATGTAAACTTAGTGTAGCACTCAATCTCATCACTTAAACTTTCATGTCATAACAGGCAGGTATGAAGTACTAACTGTACTTTCTGAGACAGATATTGGCTTCGTAACCGTTAAAACATGACCTCTGATGATCAGGTTTAACAACAAAAACAACGGTCCTGAAGATACGATATTTCATATCTTCAGAACCGTTGCTGCACATCAGATCTTTCCTATTCTGTTAGTACTCTAACCGTTGCGACAGTGGATTGGGAGGACTTATTCTTTTGCATGCCAACTCGCAGCAGCGTAATCCCCCACGTTATAACCGCGATTAATAGAAGATGAACCATGAATCCACCTACGGCTTCCCCACTATAGATCAATCGCATAAATCCCTGTACACCATTAGATGCGGGCAGAAAGTTCCCGATATAACGGTAGAATGGCGCCAGCATCTCGGCTGGAATGATATTTCCTGCTGTCATCAACTGGAGCGGAACCATCGCTACATTAAATAGAGGGCCTGCATTGCCAAACAGGGCAAAACTCATTTGTGTAAAGCAGATACAAGCCAGACTTACCAGCACATGATACAGATATAAAGCGCCGAAGGAGCTCGCAACATCCGTGAACTGAAGAGCTACCATATCTACAATTAGAGGAACAATCACAGCTATACACAATAATAGCATTTGCCGTCCCCAGAAGATCTCCCATTTACTATGGCTACGCTTCATCATATTCGACGTAATATTGAACTGAATGTTCATAGTCATCGAAGCAATGTAGGTGATAAAACCCAAAATCATGGGCAGCATCGATGTAGCAAAATCACTTACACTGTTTGTTTTATTAATCTCAGCCTTCACAGGTCCTTCATTCATCTTGGCCATCGCTTGTCCAATAGCTGCACTCAGCTCGTCATTGGTAGGACTACCCTGGTTAAGTGTCACTTGAACCTTGGACTCCAGAATGCCTTCACCCATCTGTGCAGTCATCCCCGTCGCCGCGTGTTCCACGATGGATTTGGCTACATCCGCATTTCCCTGATTAATATAGAACGACAAACTTGCCTCTGTACCGCCTTCAATCTGGTCAGCGAATCCTTCCGGAATGACAATAACCATCGCATAATTGCCCGCATTCATCTGTTTCTCGGCTTCCTGGGCGGAATCCAGTATATTGATATGAAAAGGCGCGAGTGTTTCAATCTGCTTCTGCACCTCTGTTCCTTGCGTCCCATCTTCGTTCACCAGAGCAACTTGAAGTTGATCTACTCTCTCCGTGGCCTGATGATAACCCGTCATCCAGATCACTACAAATAACAGTGGCACAATTAATGCAAAAACCAATCCTATTTTGGTCTGTGGTACTTTAAGAAAATCTTTGAAGCTTTTCATTCGTTCACGACTCCCATTAGTTAAAATCAAAATAATTGCACTACATATATATGCACATGCATATATTAGGTCAAAAAAAATTATTTCATCTTTTCATAAATGCGATTCATCACATTCCTAAATGCTTCAAGCTCTGCAGGTGAACATTCGGCGAGTGCCTCTTGCTCTTGCTGTTTTGCCTTTGGTGTCAGAACGTTGTTCATTTCCAGTCCTTCCGCCGTCAAACAAAGCAAAACCGCTCTGCGGTCCTGTGGATCCTCTTCTCTTGTCACCAGACCTTTGCGTATCAACTTGTCTATAATTTTGCCTACCGTTGTCTGATCCCGGACGGTTAATTCAGCCAGTTTTTTCTGTGAGATATGGCTTCCAGCCTTGCTCAATTCATTCAGAACTGCATATTGTTCCGGAGTAATATCCTGTTCACTCAGATTTCTGGTCGTTGTTTTTTTGTATGCCAGATACGTACGTGACAGAATCAGTCCAAGTGGGTTTTCATCCATATTTACAGACATGCTGTTGCTCCTTTCTCCATATAGTAGCACTACCATCTAATTTGCGTAAGCTCTATATTATTACCAGATCTACACTACTGTCAATTTATTTTTATACTTCCAAACAAAAGAGACCCACCCGTTAGTCAGGCAGCTCTCTCCTCTGTTATCTTCAAGCCACAGTTACTCGGGCTTGCCAGTTGAAGTTTCGGTATCATCCTTCTTCTTCGTACCTTTGCTTTTATAAGGCTTCGGGGCACTTTTCGCCCGGTTAGCAGCGGCTTGCCAACGATTCCAACCTTTTTTCCCCGTTCCACGGCCGGTGCCGCCTTTTCCTTTTGCTTTGCTCATGTTATCACTCCAATAATCCTATATATGCTTAAAAATGACCGTCCTCGGTAACTTAATATGCAACCCAGCTCATCCAATTCACTTCCAGCATTTCTTATTATACCAAAAATCGATGCTCCTACGTCTTTCCAAAGATAATTACATCTCTGTCTTCGGTTGTTTCACCGTTTTGACCTCTCTGAGTACCCGCAGGGATAACAGGAAACAGATCGCCAGAACGGCTGCTGCTGAAACGTAAGGATAGTTAATATTCACATCGAACAGTGCTCCAGCTACGATTGGACCCGCGATATTCCCCAAACTGGTATACGCCGAGTTCAATCCGGCCACAAAGCCCTGTTGTTCTTCTGCCAATTTGGACATCTGTGTACTGATCGCCGGACGTAAAATGTCCATACCCAGAAAGACGATAAACGTTACGACAAGAATGAGCCAGTACGTATGCACGAACAAGGTCAACAGTACAAATACGGCTACAAATAACAGACAGACCGAAATGACCATCTTTTCACCGAACCGATTGAGCAACCAGCCAATTAGCGATACTTGCACAACCGCACCTGCGATGGAACCAAATGTAATGATAAATGCAATGTCTTTGGTCGTGAAGCCAAACTTGTGATCCACAAACAGTGAAAATACCGTCTCATAGTTCGCCAGACCAAATGCCATAACAAACACAATAATCAAGCTGAAAAAGTAGGGTTCACGATACGAATTCAACAATTGGGATACCATGCCCGGAGCTTTGACCTTCTCTGCGCCAGCCAAAGGTTTCGTTTGCTCTCCTGTAATCCGCGTCGATTCCGGCAAAATAATCAATGAAATGATCGCTGCCAGCAACCCGGCAACCCCAGCAGCGTAGAACGGAATCCGAATGCCAAAGTCTGCGATGTATCCACCAATCCCGGACCAATGATAAACCCGGTTGTTATCGCGGCATTAATCAAGCCCATCCCTTTGCCACGTTCTTCTTCGGTTGTAATATCTGCAGTGTAAGCCATAACCGCCGGGAAGATCATCGCCGCACCAATACCACCAAGCATCCGGGCCGCGAAGAGCAAGACTGGTGCATTGACCGCACCAAACATAAACTCCGATACAGCAAAGATCAGCATACCGCCAACGATAATTTTTTTACGTCCCCACGTATCCGACCATCGACCCGCAAGCGGGGAGAACAGAAACTGGGTAAAGGAAAATGCTGCTACCAGCAAACCAACCGTGAATCCGGTGATGTGCAGTAGATCCATATACGCAGGCATGATCGGAACAACCAGACCAATACCCGTGAAAACGAGAAAAATATTAAACATCAACAGCAGCAATGCGCCCCTGTTCCGTGTTAGTAATGCCATGATTCCATCCTCCGTAGTTGTCAAAATGTTGCTTAGGCTTTATCTTTTGCAATCCCATGTAAGAATACACTGGCGGCCTGGCGATATAACGCAAGAGCCTGTTCAGGTTCCATCCCTCGTGACATCTGACTAAGACCAATAATGGTGCTTTCCAAGATCAGTGCGAGATTGTCTACGTTGCCCGCTTCGAACTCTCCGCTCTGTATGCCCTCTTCCACCAATTGTTTGTTGAATTGGATGTGACGTTCAAACATCACGGAGATCCGTTCCTCAATATCATTCTCTTTCTTTTCCCCCGTGAAGAACTCATCGGCTGCTTTGGTTAAAGGGTGATTCATATCATCCAGTACCAATTGCTCTGCCAAGCCATAAATCTTCTCGGTGGAGGTGCGGTAGAGATGTTCTTTGGCTGCCCAGCTCGCTTCCCATTCCCGGTCCCACTCATCGATGAGATAGAGGAACAGACCTTCCTTACTTTTAAAATGGTAATAGATATTGCCTTTACTGCTGCCTGTCGCAGCTACAATATCTTCAATGGACGTTGCTTTATAGCCTTTTTGTACAAAAAGGGCTTTGGAAGCATCCGCAAGTTTCTTCTTGGTCTGCTCGGTTTGAAGTTGCTTTTTATTCATGTTCATTCCATTTCACTCCGTCCCATGCATACTGAACATTCGTTCTGTATTTTAACAGATGCTTTGAATATAAGCAATCAAAAAAGGAGAGTGGCACATCGGCCAGCTCTCCTTAGCACATTTTTAATCTTTCCATAAACGAAAAAGGAGATACCTACACGCCGTATCTCCTGCGGTATCTCCTTCTGTTCAGCCCTGCTGCCCTGCGCGCACCCGGATGTTGCCCAGTTCGTTGGCATTAATCGCAAAGGCGTTACCGCCCTGTCCAACTGATGCTTTGGCTGACTGTCGTGCCTGGAATTTCAAACGGCTTTTGTCCACGTCCACCCGGTTAACCTGTTTTGCTTTCTTTCTGTTTGTACTCATTACTTATCCCCCTCCCTCCTTCTCTTTCTGCTGCCAGACTAACGTTTGCGAGAAGAACGGCGACCTTTCTGTTTCATGATCTGCACGTTAACTGCATTACTTGCAAGTACGTTCCCTGAGTCAGCATAACCCTTCGCCGTCTGGTGAATCTGAATTACGATATATTGATTTTTTCCAATACGATAGCGATAACTTTTCACGTTGGAACGAGTCATGGTCATCTCCCTGTGATCGTTTTTAACAAGCTCGGGTTATCCTATTCACGTCCATGTACATGGGGATGTTTGAATGCATACTTCCAACAATAAATGGATGCAGAAAAGATGCAAAAAGAGGATGTCCCATAAGTCATGAATATGACGGAAAGACATCCTCTTTTAGCATTATTATGTTTTAATGAACCTGACACACGCTATTCGCTCTCATTTGCCCAGTTCTGAGATCCAAGGAATCACAGAGACGTTATTTCGTCGATTCACTTGAGTTTTGAGATTTAGAAGCCCTTTTATGATGGAATAGCGTTACTGAGATTCGTTAAATCTTGAAATCGTTGATGATCTGGACCTATGTCAAAAAAGTAGACACTACGCTGCGGATTTGTCCGTAAAATTCATCGCAAAACGAGCAGGGGAAAGATAACCTAGTGAGCTATGCATTCGCTTACGGTTGTAGTAGAACTCAATGTATTGGTAGATAGCGGTATAGGCCTCTTCCATCGTCTTAAACCGAGGGTTACAGTAAATGAGTTCCTTCTTTAAAATACTGTGCCATGACTCAATACAGGCGTTATCGTAACAGTTTCCTCGGCGGCTCATACTGGATTCCATACCGTATAATTTCAGTTGCTCCACGTATTCTTTTGACGTGTACTGAGAGCCGCGATCCGAGTGATGGAGTAATCCCGGAGCGGGGCGTTTGGCCTTATAAGCTTCCTCCAATGCACCCATCACCAAACTGGTTTCCATATGGTTATATAGACGCCAGCCTACAATTTCCCGTGTGCACAAATCCAGAACGCTGGCGAGGTAAAGACGACCTCCTCGGCAAGGAATGTAAGTGATGTCGGTAACCCATACGGTATTCGGTTTGGATGTTTTGAATTGCTGATTCAGCGTATTCGGCGCAAGGGGATGGTCGTGTTTGGAATCCGTCGTCTGAACGCGATATTTGGGCATGACCACGGAACGTAGATTCATTTGACGCATGTATATACTGACGGTACGTGAAGAGATTCGCAACCCTTCTAAATGGAGCAGATACGTAATTTTGGGGCTTCCACACCGCATCTGGTGGTCGTAAAAATGATAACGAATACGCTTCATAACCTCGTCTTTGCGGTTCTGCCGCTTGCCGGTTCGGTCCATTCGCCATTTGTAATATCCGCTCCGTGATACTTGAAAGGTTCTGCACATCTTCTCCAAAGGAAACTCGGAGCGATGGTCTTCTACAAACTGAAATCTTAGCTCTTTGGTTTGCTGAAGATGTGCACTGCTTTTTTTACAATCGCCAGTTCTTCTTGTGTATCCGCAAGCGTGTGCTCTTTCTCTTGAAGCAACCGACGCATCTCTTGAAGCTCTGCTTCCAGTTCCTTCACTCGATCTACGCTAGCAACAGGCTCATGTTTTAGTTCGCGGTACTTACTCATCCATTGGTGTAACGTACTTTTTGGAATGTTGAGTTCTTCTGCCAAATCTCCAAGTGTCTTTGTCTGCTCTTGAATGAATTTGACCGTTTGTTTCTTGAATTCTTCGTTATATCGTTGCCGCTGTTCACCCATGTGGACACCTCCGTTAATCTTATTATCCTTCCGTCCGTTAACGGGTGTCCACTTTTTATTCTAGCTCCAATCTGCCCTTTAAGGTGCGGTAGGTTCATTAGCGCTTCTTATTCTTCATTTTGTCACGCCGAAGGAAAAGCGCTTAGATCCATATAAGAGACTTCCCACAGATGATCATCCAGATCCTGAAAACTCCATCCGTACATGAATCCGTGATCCTGCGGTTCGTTGGATGGCTTCGCTCCTGCATCAAGGGCAGCTTGTACAATCGCATCTACCTGCTCACGGCTATCTACAGACAAGGCAACGATGACTTCGGTTGTATCGGCGGCATTGGAGATTTTTTTCGAGATAAAAGATTGGAAACGTTCCTCCACCAGAAGCATGGCATAAATGTTGTCTCCGATGATCATACAAGTTGCAGACTCGTCCGTAAAATTGGCGTCAAACTCAAATCCCACCTTGGTAAAAAATTCAACGGATTTCTTCAAATCTTGAACAGGTAAGTTGACAAAAATCTGCTTGGCACGAATAGCCACCATGGATCACCTCGAACTCATAGAATAGATTTCACCTCAAAATAACACCTCGCGAATACGCTGTCAATTGAATATAATGGAGACATTCCAACTTGTGAGGTGACACGGATGTTGCTCCGAATGGTTCGAAGTAAGTAGTCGTCGGGCTGGGTCAAAACGCGTACCAGCTATCCAGGGATACGTCTGTCCATTTGATCCTATTCGACCATTACAATAGACCAATCTGGCGCAATTTCTTGTCCTGTCCAAACAAACTCACATTGGAGGAATATGAAAATGAAAAACAACATAGATTACGCTCTCTTTTATGAACGCGTAGGCCGGACGAATGGCTGGAATTTCAGCTCCATGAACGTTATCTCGGAGAAAATCGGATGGAACTTCTATGAGGAAGTTGTTCGCCATACTCAGCCGTCCGATCTGTTGCTGGATATCGGAACAGGTGGTGGAGAAGCGATTCTGTCCATTGCGGAAGAAGCCTTATTACTGGTGGGAATTGATCTTGCTCAAGGAATGATTGAAACCGCACAGCAGAATCTTCTGGCTGCAGGAGTTCATCCCAATGTACGCTTTCTTCATATGGACGCAGAGAACCTAGCATTCCCAAATCACTTCTTCAATGTGGTATCCTCCAGACACTCCGGGTTCTCTGCATCAGAAGTATTCAGGGTTCTTGCTGAGGGCGGGATATTTCTAACCCAGCAGGTCAGCGAACACGATAAATCCAACATTGCAGAAGCTTTTGGCCGTGGGCAGAGCCTTGGCATTCAACCTGGCACCTTGATGGAACGATACAAGCATGAACTTCAAACAGCAGGTTTTCATGACATTCAGGTCCGTGAATATAACGTGGTGGAGCATTACGCTACACCCGAAGATTTGATGTTTCTCCTAACCCATGCACCCATCATTCCTGATTTCGGAAAGGTAGAAACAGACGTTGAACGATTCCAGCAATTTGTGAATGAACATCACAATGAGGAGGGCATTCGTACCAACTCGGCACGTTTCATGATCACTGCAAGGAAATAAATGATTCCATATTTTAATAAAATGAAATAAAAAAGGTCCCGGTCACATGTAAAAATCATAACATGACGACCGGGCTATTTTTGAATTGCACAGCTATATATTAATCGGAGTTACTGCGAAATCTCGAGCTTTTCCAAAAAAGGCTTTAATTTATCCACAACATAATGGCTTCCACCCCTGCCGTTCACCTCTTCAATTACAGCGGTTAACAGGTAGGTCGGAGAGTCGGTATCAAACACGACGAAAAATCCGTTCTCCTGCCCCTTCTCTCCCTTTTTCGCTTTCAGTTCGGCTGTTCCCGTCTTGCCTGCGAGCCCTCCAGGAATTGAATTCAAGGTGTGGGCGGTGCCTCCCTGCCGGGAAACCACTTCTTTCAAAGCATTCTTAACCGTATTTGCGACTTCTGGAGTAATAATCACCTCAGAGTCCGTGCTTTCTTTTCCCTCGATCAGGACAGGCTTCACCAGTTTCCCCTCATTAATAAAAGGTGTAAAGGACGATGCCAGATGAATCGGGGACATTAACATCTCCCCTTGTCCATACGACGTATCTGCAAGCAATACCTCAGACGACAGATCCAGATGCGCTTCGTTGGCATATTGGCTTGGCTTCAGATACAGTTCATCCAGTCCAAAGTTATCGCCAAAACCGAACTTCTGGATCCCATCAATAAACTTGGCGCTCCCCATCTCGATCGCTTCCATGGCAAAGTAAATGTTGTCCGAGTACACCAGCGCATCGACCATGTTCACCGGGGATAAACTCTTCACACGCTTGACATAATAACCGCCCCAGCTATCGTCTTTACGCCACTGCAAGCCAGAGATATCATGGGTTTTGTCCGCTGTGGTCACCTTCTCCATCAGTCCAGCTGCAGCTGTAATCGCTTTGAAGGTTGATCCTGGTGCATATCGGGTCGTGACTCTGTTAATAAAAGGAAGCTTCTCATTCGCCGAATACGCATCCCACTCTGCCTGTGTAAGTCCTGTAACCATCTTGTTCGGGTTATAGGAAGGCGCACTGACCAATGCCAGCAGGTTGCCGTCCGTCGGATTCATCAGAACCATCGCACCGGCGTCTCCGCCGCTGGATAATGTCTGATACAATTTCTTTTGCTGCTTGGAGCTAATCGTCAGTTGAATATTCTGTCCATCTACAGCATCCATGCGAATAAGCTCAGAACGGGAATTACCGGATTCATCGGTGATTTCAATCAGACCACCACGTTCACCGCGCAGCTCTTTCTCCATCGACTGCTCCAAACCCGCTTTACCGATCCAATCCTCTGCGCGATAATACCCTTCCGTATCCTTGTCCAGATCTTCCTTCGTGGCTTTGCGCACGTAACCAATCAGGTGCGCAGCCGCTTCGCCGAGTGGATAATAACGGATTTCCTTACTTTGCATCGTAACTCCGCTTAAAGATTCAGGCACGTCAAACTCCTCCGTGGAACCAATCGGGACAAAATACTCCGGCTTCACCCATGTCTGCGCAAGCGCTTTGTGAATGGCATCTTCCGAAACCTGATAATGACTTGCGATTCGGGTAATCATCTGGTCCGGGTTATCACCAAGTTTCTCCGGTACAATGCCCCATTCATTCATCGTGCCCTTGGTAGCAAGCGGCAAACCATCACGATCCACAATGTCTCCCCGATCCGGGAACAATGTCCTCACTCGTACTTTACTTCCCTTAACCATGTCATTCAGGATCAGCGAAGGCTGCCAGTTAATTTTCCAGTTTTTGCTGCCGTCCTCAAGCTCCTGCCGGACCAGTTTTAATGTATGCGTCTCATTGACTTCTCCCAGAAAAGTTGTCAGCTGCAAATTGTAATCGACCTCATACGTATCCGGGTTTGGTTTCTCTGTATCGGTCTTACTGCCATCCGAAGCCGTTTCGGCAGCTTCCACAGGCTTGACCTCAGCCTTGACGTTGGACACTTCCATCCCCGAATAGATTGCATTGTATTTCTCGACAAATTGTTCCCTGGTCATACCCGACTCTTCCAGCGAAGCAGGCGTCATTAAGGTATACAGTTGGTCAAACTCTTTTTTTTGCAGATGCTCTATGTACTGATTTACGGTAGTCTGGGGCTTGGCTTCTGCTTCTTTGTTATTTTGCATGTATAGATACATTCCGATTCCACCTGCAAATAAGATGGGCAGCAGTCCGTACATTAATTTGCGTTTGGATTTCATGGTTACATCACCTCTAATATACACTATAGATTTCCAGAGCCATTTAAACAATGAAACAAATCTGACGAATTTATCATTAAAAATAGCCGAAAGCTCACATAATATGTTTAAATAAGAAGAGTGGAATTACATACTAAAGCTTTTTTGCTATGCAAAAGGCTGAAAAGGAGCCCGATGATGGAAATCAGCTATTTTTTACTCCCCAAAGCCGAAGTGGCCTATATCAAGTCTACCGCTTCCATGAAAGATGCTATTGAGCAATTGGAATCGCAACACTACACCGCCATTCCCGTGATTGACCAGGATGGAAAATATGTTGCTACCCTGTCCGAAGGCGATTTGTTATGGAAAATGCGAAATACACCCGGTTTGACTTTTGATACGATGGATCAGGTTCAAGTCCATGAGATTAACAATCGGGTATATAATGAATGTGTATTCATCGAGGCTGAAATGGAGGATATGCTGACACTTGCAGCTGACCAAAATTTTGTGCCCGTGGTGGATGTCGATCGTGTCTTCCTCGGTATTATCCGTCGCAAGGATATTATTGAATACTATACGCGCAACATTTCGGACTAGATGAAGTCGAACGTCCCCGTAATAAACGAAAGGGTACTCCGTGGTCAGGTTTGGCCAAAGTGAGTACCCTTCTCTTTTGGGAATCACGCTACGTACGCTTGGCACGTTCTTTCTTATAATGACTCAACACGTCCTTCGGGCTGCCCTGGAATGCACGCTCTTTGCCGAACTCATACGCCTGATGCAGATACGAATACGCCTCGTCATGCTGTTCAAGTCTCATGCAGATCATGCCGAGATCGATCAATGGACTTGTATTGCTATCCGTACTCCGCATCTGCAACGATATCTCAGCCCACGGCTTCGCCAGTTCATATTGCTTCAGATCCATATGTGCGTTCGCGTGGCAGGACGCAATCCAGCTTGCGATCTCCCATTCCATCTTTGGCTCCGGCAACATGCCCCATGCCTGATCATAATAGATAAGTGCTTGTTCATGCTGCTGTGTCTCTTCCAGCACATTGCCGGCTTCTACCGTTTCTATAATTTGTTGCTCCAGCTCGGCATGTTCCGGTGTCAGATCTTTCATTGCACCGTCTCCTCCTCCAGAACAAAATACCACTCCAGAAAAGCGTTGAAATCAGCCCACTGCGGTGTACTCTCGCCATTAAGAAAGCGTTCGATGGACTCTCCCAGTTCCACCAGCACCACTTCTCCCGTCCGACGGTTGTAGAAAAATCCACCTTCCCCTTCAAAACTATCCATTGGAATATACGCCTCGGGAAGTCCCAGAGTAAGCTGTGCTACATTCATGTCTTCCATATATACGGTGTTCTCCATAAACCAGCAGATCTGATACAACTCCTGATGCCTGCTGTAAAGAGTCGGCCCATCCTCTGCATGTAAATAAAATTGTGCAAAATCCGACTGAAGATCAATCTCAAGCTTCCGTAAAGCTTCTTCGTAGGCCGCTGGAACATCTTCATGCCACCAGCCTTGCTCCTGGCAATGATCAATCACTTTATTGGATAACATCGTAGACCTCCTAGTTCGATTTTGCTCACACAGATTTTACAGGTATCCAGATTTGGGGAGGTGTGCCATGACCTTTATACACTTCAAGTTCAGGAATACCTGCATGCTGATATGAAGTGGAGGGAAACCACTCTGTCATAATATGGTGCCACAACCGTTGTATCGCCTCGGGCTCTAATTCATCGGCCTCAAATACAGCCCAATGAGACGCGGGAAGTTCGATCGACACCAGACCTTCAGGCACTTCCCCTGTGTGGGAGGTGGCAATCCAGTACTCCATTTGATTGTCCTGCAGCTCCCTCTGATCGACACAGATGCCCACCAGACCGGGAATAGCTCCGTTATTAAACCTGTTTAAACGTTCCTCAATTCCCTCCGCCAAAGCATCCTGCCACATCTTGGGAATTTCTCTTAAATTCTCACCATCCACACAAGAAAATGTTCGTTTGATTCCCACAAAGGTAAGCGGCTGTTGTTCGATTACATGTTCATTCACATTCATTCGATGGACTCCTCTCCGAGAGCGATACGGGGCACGGTTCTCCATGACCCATTCGTGAAAACATTGGTAGGCGCTGCTGGCATCGGGGGCCGTAAAAAGATACGTTCCTTCCACCTCTCGGCGACTCATCCTGGAATCTGCAAGATCCCGATCCTCTTCTTCATTCAAAACAATTCGATACGCCCCATCTTCCTCTCTGAAGCCAAGGGCATGTACATTCGTATGTTGTTTATAGTAGCCCAGTTGCAGAAGGGCTGGTTGCTCTTCTGCCATTATGCCTGTGTAGGCTGGATTGGGGAACTCCTCATCGAAACTGGCTTCATCGGGTGCGATACCTTGATAGAAACCGTTAACTACATGGCCTAACAGATTCACAATCTGATGTGCGTAGACATATGGAAACTGTTCAATCTCATATACATCACGATCCAACTGGTGCCATTGCAGATGCTCCATGATTTTGGAATAGGTAAAGCTGACGGCACTGGAAAGTTCTCGATCCAACGGCTGATTGGCTGTAAGACGAGTCAGTTCCACAATACTGTTCACGTATTCCCAGAATAGTTCCTGATCGAAACGTGCCTCCTCATGCAGCATATACAACAAGGTATTCTCTTCTGCTCGTGCATTTTGCATTAGGATCTGAAGTGCTTGTTCCATATATGATATATACCTCCGATATGAACTATAGTTACTGTATCAAAAGAGCAAGCAGATTGGAAATCGCGCCCGTACTCCTATTCACACGAAACATATCAAATCCACCCATCCCTCATTTCCTTATTCTGGTGCAACTTTCTTCTTACTCGTTCGTCTAACTACTGACCAACAATGAAGGAGATGACTATGCGAATAACTTGCAGCCCCGGTTTTCCTGGAAGCATGATTGGATCGATTGATCTTCAGCCATCGAAGCATTACAGCCCACCTTCCATGAACAGTAAGATTACAGATTATGTTGATGCCGAACTCGTAACCATTCCCTATGTGGAGGATCCAGCATTCGGATCACACTTTGACGCCATGAAGGTCATGAACGGAACGTATAAAGATGAAATGCATGTGAGTTATGATGTGGAATTTACAATTGATGTGGACAAAAAAGGCTACATTACGCAATTTGAGCACACGTTCCCGCTTGAACGTTATCTGGATCTGATTCGCACCCAGTCCTATAAAGTAATAAAGACGAGCTGGCGTGGACAAACCTTTCATGTGATGACATACAGTTACCTAGAGGAAGTCATTCATCCGAATAATGTCCTTTTTAAATGTAATCATGCAGAAGATGTGTTTGTGGTCGCTGAACTTGTCTCCAATCACCCCAATGGAAGCGCATCTGAGCACAGTATCAAGGATCTGCATTTCCGTGCATTAATCTCGGCACGAGATGATCTGTACCCATTAGATTATATGTGTGAGCCTGATTTCGACCTGAGTGTTGACTAAAAAGTAGATACATATCTAGAAGGAGCATAAGCTGTCCCGAATCAACGGGCAGCCTGTGCTTTTTTTTTCACCAAATGAACCATCCGTTTCACTCCTATAACTCCCCTCCTTCATACGCTCGGCACTATGCTCCCCACGCCTGTCTCTAAGCAAAGTCAGCTGTAATGTCGATGAATATACCATGATGCTGTACATGCATATGTTCTTCGTACGCTCAACATGGAGAGGGGTTGGAAACATGGTTTACCGGAAAGATAAAATGCATTCGCTGTTCGCACTGCCTTTGGCGGGCCTGCTGTTTCTGTTATGGGGTACTCAAGCAGCACATGCTGAACAGGTCGACAGTTTGTTGCCTGAGCGAAGTCAGCAGGAGATTGTACAGAAGTGGAATCAATGGATGAGTGGTAAGGATACATCTCCCATGTATACGGAGACGCCTTCGACCATTGCTCCCTACTCTGCCGGTGTGGTAAGTGATGCCTATCTGGAGCAGGGGCTGAACGCAGCCAACTTTTATCGATTTATTGCGGGTCTACAAGGCGATCTTGTCCTTGATCCTACCTTGAATCGTCAAGCCCAGCACGGGGCTGTTGTGGTCTCCACGGGTGGATACCTGTCCCATTATCCAGAACAGCCAAGAGATATGGCAAAAGATTTCTTTGAAACAGGTTCGAAGTCTGCCAGCAGCTTCCAATCTGTACGTTACCAGCAGTGCCAAGAATAACGTCCTGACCAAAAGCATTCAGGCCTATATGAATGACTCGGATGCCTCCAATATCGATCGACTGGGTCATCGGCGCTGGATTTTGAGTCCACAACTGCAACGAATCGGATTCGGACTCGCCACTCGCAGTGAAGCAGGCAAGTCATACGATCAGTACTATAGTGCCATGCAGGTATTTGACAAAAGCAGAACTGGAGGAACGTCGTTCAACTACAGTCTATTTCCGAATCAGGGCCCTTTTCCAATCGAAGCCTTTGGCAGTACACAGGCCTGGTCCGTTCAACTGAATACCGATGTATTCGCAAAACCATCACGTTCTGAGGTACAGATCGAGATGATACGGACTTCCGATCAGCGTACATGGACCTTCAATGCCAAGAATCAGAATAGTGGCTTTCCAACCGGTTATTACAACGTGGACCCTGCGGATAAACAATGGTTTGATCAAGCCTATTTCAATGTAGAGACAGGTGGATATGGATATGGTTACGCCATCATCTTCCGTCCTGACGATGTGCAGTTGTTGAAGAACGGCGATATGTTCAACATCCGAATTACAGGTCTTCAAAAGAAAAACGGTACAGCAGCGGAGATCTCATATTCCACACGTTTCTTCCATGTTGACGGTGTTCAAGATGCAACACTTACCCGTATAACGCCAAGTCAACAGAATCTGAACGTTCGAACAGGAGAACAGATTGATCTGCCTTCCATCACTGCCGTGAATGATAACGGAACATCCTATGTTCCGCAGTCCAACGTCTCCTTCACCACGACGTCAGATCGCATCGCCATCAAGGATGGCAAAATCCTTGGACTTCAGGCTGGTAAAGCTGAAATTCGGATTCGTTTTGAAGGAGCAGAAGCGGTTGTCTCTGTTACGGTAACGGGAACTCCCCAATTAAGTGACATCCGTACACATTGGGCGAAGGATGCCATTCAATGGGCAGTTCAACAGGAGATGGTCAGTGGATACGAGGATGGAACGTTCAAACCCAACCATCAGGTGAGTGAAGCCGAATTCCTCTCCATGTTGTTCAAGCTGTATGCGGATTCCCATATTATTCAGAGCATTGATGCTGCGGAGGGACAAGCTGCCAAAGGAAACATCTGGAGTGATCGTTATTATACCTATGCTTCCGCGTTGAATCTGAATCTGGATGCCAGCCAGCAGAATCCGAAGCTGCGTAATCATGCCTTGAATCGGACAGAAGTAGCTGTGATCGTATCAGGTCTCGGCGGTAAACATTATACCCAGGATGAAGATGCTATCCGTTATCTGCTGAACATGGGATACTCTTCAGGCAAAACTGCAGCTACGGTGCAAGGTTACGCGGGACAAGAATCCTTGACCCGGGCAGAGGCGGTTGTTTTTCTCCAGAACCTGAAGGAAAAAGGCTTTGAGCTATGGAGCAGACCGAAGAATGCTACTGAAGCTACCGAGAATGAGAAGAACGGCGGGCTGCCGGATCAGACCATGAAAGCAGTATACTCTGCTGATCACACGCTGGTCCTTCAAGGTACGTTCCCGGCGTATGCCAACCAGACGATACCGATCAAAATCCATGGTCCTTCGCCTGCTGTAGAGCACATCCAAACGCAGCAGGTTACAACAGATGCCTATGGTAATTTTAAGCTAACGGTAAGTAACCTTGATGCAAAGGAACTTAACCTCTACGTGGACGTACGCGAAGATTATTCCTACTGGATCAGTGTAGAGGCAGGACGAACTGCGGTAAGTGATTATACGGAGTAAAAACAATGAACGTGCAATGCCCTCTGAGGCAGCGTTTGACTTAGATGAAACCTGAACAAGCACCTCACAGAACAGGCACGGAATAACCATTCGTTATCCTCATGCCTTTCTGGAGGTGCCTATAAACGACGGGCTCATTATGCCACGTCAGCGTTAAGCCCCCATCTCTGTATTCGAACGAGCTGTGCCACCGCGTGGTGTGAAATTGAAATGCCCTTCATCCAGTTGCTCGGTCTTGGGCAGGCTGCGGGATACGCGATCAAGCATCCAATATACGCCTACCAGAACAACGGTAATTCCACTTAAGGTGATGACTGTAGAACTGTGCAACCAGACTCCCAGCGTACCACCGATCAGACTGCCAATTGGCATGGCTATGCCGCTTAATGCCATCGTCGCAGAGAACACCAAACCCAAATATTGCTGCGGTACCCCCTTTTGAACAACGGTATTAATGATAACGTTAACGGCTCCGCCAGGAACCCAGGCCAGTCCATATACCAGAATGCTCAGCCAGCTCCACGGGGTAAATATGCACCCGATCCAGGCAATTCCTGATATGATGTATGCCACAGAATACAATAGACCCAAACGTACACGTTCCAGTCTGAGATATGGTGCACATGTTGCACCGATGACACTGCCAAGCGCCTGTGCCATCAGCATTAACCCGTAGATATTGGCTCCGCCGATCTGATCACTATATAGGGGAAGTACACTAAATGTCGCTCCTCCTGCAGCATTAATTACCATAATGCCAAAGAGTAATTTGGCCAATGCCGTCTGTGTAAGCAGCCTGATTCCACTCACCATATCATCGGTATAATTCCTTATAAACAAACGAATTCCTGACGGTGTACTGCCTTTCACCTGTTCAGTAGTTTCATCATATGTATCCTGTTCCTTCTTCATTTTCGACTCCATGATATAAGGAGCAATCCGCAATTGGGAGAATAATAACGCACCGATGAAGAAACCGATCGCATTCCAAAAATACAAAGACACCGCACCCAGCGCAACAATGAGTATCCCCGAGATGGCATTACAAGCCACATCAATCCCCTGATAAGCGATGGAGAACAGGGAATTACCCTGTGTGAGCTGGTGTTTCTCCAACACTCTTGGCAGAGCTGACATCTGCACCGGATACACCCAGGTATTGCAGATGTTCAGAATAGGGGTGATCACCAATACCAGGCCAACACTCAGGAAATCATAGTACGCAGCAATGGGCACAATTAATAGCAATACGGCCTGAATCAACTGAGTATAGACGAGAATCCCCCGGATCGGAATCCGATCTATCATTGGTCCGGATAACAGTTGAATGATTTTCGGCAAAATGGATAAAAACCCCGCGAGTCCTGTGTAAAATGAGGAGCCTCCCAGATTGTAAATCAGCCACATGGCGGATACCGCATATAAGCTATCTCCAATGTTGGTTAAGATTCTGCCAAAAAACATCAAACTGAAGTTCTTGTTTTTGAAAATCTCCATGGCCCACCTCCGCCTACGTCGATCCTAAGTCTCATTCCACATCTCTTTCATGCAGCTATGAAGAATGAAGACAAGCGAAGTCATTCCTGCTCCGCTTGGTTCAATCCGTTATTCTGTTAGAACGTTAAATCTGTTGTACAACCTTCTCCTCTTGCAACGTCAACACCGAAGCCATGCTTTCCTTCAGAATGTCGATTCCTTTTCGCAGATTGTGATTGGAGATGTTCAATGGCGGCATGACCTTAATCACACTATCATGTCTGCCTACTCGCTCAACAATAAGTCCACGCTCGTAGCAAGCCTTCTGTACCTCTGCCGCTATATCCGGTTCAAATTTGGAGAAGTCGAGCCCCCAGATCAGACCGATTCCCCGAATATCAATGTTGGGGTGCTGCTTGGTTATTTCCTCATTCCATACCTGCTTCAACAAGCTCTCTTTCGCATACACCTGCTCCTCCAGAGACACCTGTTCCCTGTATTCCAGTGCTGCCTTGGCAGCGATAAAGGCCAACTGGTTCCCGCGAAAGGTTCCATTATGTTCGCCCGGTTTCCAGATATCGAGATGAGGTTTCATCAACAACAAGGACATCGGCAATCCATACCCGCTAATGGATTTGGAGAGAACCACCAGATCAGGTTGTATTTCCGCTCGCTCATAGGAGAAAAACGGACCTGTTCTGCCACATCCTACTTGTACGTCATCGCATATTAACAAAATATCGTATCGATCACAGATGTCCCTGATTTTCTTCAACCACGAGGAATCCGCAACATAAATGCCGCCTTCTGCCTGTACCGTCTCGAAGATGATGGCAGCCGGCTTCTCAATACCCGAGTGGGTATCTTCCAATATATATTCGATGTAGGCGGCACTATCAAAATAATGATTATGTTCATTCGGATACGGAATAAAGGTTACACCGTCCAACGATCTGCCCGCACCCTGTCGGCTGTCCCGATTACTGGTCACGGCCAGACTCCCCAGAGACATGCCATGATAACCACCCATGAAAGAAAACACACCCGTACGACCCGTATATTTGCGCGCCAGCTTCAACGCAGCTTCTACCGCATTGGTCCCGGTAGGGCCGCAGAATTGAAGCTTGTATTCCATCCCTTTTTTCTTCAGTACCGATTCAGAGAAATATTCAATAAAATCAAGCTTCGCTTGTGTGTACATATCGAGTCCGTGCATAATTCGGTCCGATCCGATGTAAGCCATAATTTCGTTTTTGATATATTCATTGTTATGTCCATAGTTAAGCGCACCAGCACCTGCAAAAAAATCAATATATGCACGACCGTCCACGGTATAGAGCTGATCATCCTTGGCTTTATCAAATATGGCCGGGAAATGTCTGCAATAACTTCTCACATTCGATTCCATCGTTTCAAAAGTCATCTGATCCATCCCTTCACCATTCGATTCACATATTGGGCCACATTCACAGCATGATTGTAGTCAATCAGATTCTCATGATGCCCTGGAATAGGAGTTGAAGTGCATGTGCCTGTCGTCTTGGCGTGCCAAGCTTGTGCATCCGTTAACGGAACTGGACTTCGTTCATCCTGAGCGGTTGCGTACAATAGATGGATATCAGACTGAATTGGTTTTGCCGAATAGTAGTTATCAAAGGCCACCTCATTGGCCAAACGCACTTTGAGATGTCTAAGCGTGTTTTCACCTGGGAATTGATTCATCGCTTCTTTTAACTGGTCCTCGTAGTCTGTATTGCGCTTGAACTCATATCCGTTATTGCGTGCTAATTCGGCAAGAGCCTCCATCTTGTTTATTGCACGAACATCCCGCTCATGGCTTCGGGCAGGTGCGTCCAGAATGATCAGCCACTCCAGCTGTTGTCCCGCATCTTCGATGATCCGAGCCATCTCAAATGCCACATTGCCACCAAAGGACCAACCTAATAATCGGTACGGGCCTATCGGATTGAATTGCGTAAGAACACCGTAATAATACTGAGCCAGTTCCTGAACGGTATAAAGCGGTTCTTCGTCGTTTTCATATCCTTTTGGCACAAATCCGTAGATATTCAGACCTTCCAGTTGGCTAACCAACTCATAATAATTGATCAGGTTGCCTCCACCCGTTGGAATGAGGAACAGCGGGATTTCATCTGAACGGCCGCCTTCTTTCAACACAACAAACGATTGGTTTTGAGGAAGATTCCCTCCCGAATGATATGTGCAATCTCGGTCACGGTGGAGTAATCAAACAGGGTGATCACGGATAGCTCGGTATGAAATGTCCTGTTCAAGACATCCATTAAACGGACGGCTTTGATTGAATGTCCACCCTGATCGAAAAAGCTTTCATGAAGATGGACAGTATCCACACCAAGGATATCCATGAAGATCTGCATGACCTTTTCCTCCAGCTCATCCTGCGGAGCAGCGATATAATCCTTCAAAGTGCCACGGTCCAGCTGCTTCAGCGCTGCCTTGTCCAACTTACCGTTACTGTTCAGCGGAATACAATCAATCGTAATGAAACGTGAGGGAATCATGTGACTTGGCAGCAGGGTTCGGCAGAAGTTGCGAAGGTCCGTACTGAGAATCTTAGAAGATGGAGTCAGCTGTATGTAGGCACTCAGTGACAGTTCTTCATCATCTCCCCATCGCTCAGCCAGCATCGCACACTCCTGAATATCAGCGTGTCTGGAGATTACATCGGTGATTTCCCCAGCTCTACACGCATGCCCCTGATCTTCAATTGGTTGTCTATCCGACCAACAATATATAATTTGCCAGTGGCGTCGTAATAAGCAATGTCGCCCGTCCTGTATATCCTTCCATCCGTAAACGGGTTTGCATAGAAAGCCTGTCCGGTCTTCACGGGATCTCCATAGCAACCCCTCGCCAGTCCAACACCACCAATGTACAAATGGCCGTGAACTCCGATGGGCACCGGATTCTGCATTTCATCCAGAACGTAGATGAAATTGTTCCCGATCGGCCGACCAATGGATATATTTCTTCGAGCACGGGGATCTTCTACTTGCACATTCATATGAATGGTCGAATCAATGGAAACTTCCGTTACCCCGTAACTGTTATGCAGATTACGCTGGGGAAGATGCTTGTGAAACGCTGCAACCATCTCGGGTTTCAATGCCTCTCCACTAGAAAATACTTCCCGTAATGACGCTAGCTGCTCCAGATCAGCCCCACCAATTCGCTCCAAAATCATCTTCAACATACTCGGAACAAAAAGACGATGGCCACTTCATATTGCTTCAAAGCTTGAATAATCGCATACGGGTCACGATGGAATCCTGGCTCCAGCAGGGCAACCCTTGCCCCTGCCATCCATGTCCAGAAGTATTCCAGACCAACATCGTCAAAGGTGAGGGTTGTTTTTTGAAGTACCGTTTCATGGGATTCCAGCTTGAATTGATGCTGCATCCAGCAGATCCGGTTCACCCAGCCCTGGTGCCGCACAGATACCCCCTTCGGTTTCCCTGTAGTGCCTGACGTATAATAAATAGCGACCAAATGATCAGGCCCCACTTGTGACTGTGGCACTGTCATCGGCTTGTCCGTATATATTTCAGGCTGAGTTACATCGATCAGAAGGGCTACATCCTCGGGAATCGGCAATGCATTCGTATTGATAAGACAGATCGACGCTCCCGAATCCGTTAACATGTGACGATTGCGCTCCACAGGTGCATCCAGATCCAGAGGCACGATCGCTCCTCCCGCTTTTAACACGGCTAGAAGGGCAATGGGCAAATGCAGCGAACGTTCTATGCCAATGGCTACCGCCTTGTCAGGTCCAATGCCCTTTTCGATCAGAAGATGAGCCAATTGATTCGCTTGGCGGTCCAGATCGCCATAAGTTAATTGTTCTTCTCCATATACCACCGCCACTTGATCCGGCGCTCGGGCTACAGATGCTTCGAACAGGTGATGTACACAGAGATGATCAGGGTAATCCATTACAGTATCGTTCCATTCATATAGAACTTTCTGTCGTTCTTCATCACTAACGGCTCCAACCTCTGCGATTGACTTCTCTGGATGATCCACAATATGTTCAAGCAACGCGATAAAATTGTTGGCCCAGCGTTCGATTGTACTCACGTGGAACAGATCCCGACTACATTCAAACGTACCCTTAATGACATCCCGATCTTCCGTCAAATCCAGGGACATGTCGAATTTGGATGTGTTGGTCTGCTCCAGCTTGATCTCGCTGAACACAGCCTGCTGACCTGTCTGTTCTGAATGTCCCGCTTTCTCCAGACTGAACATGACCTGAAACAATGGGGAATATCCCGTATTTCTGGATTGGATCAGATCATCGAACAACAGATCAATCGGCACATCCTGATGGTCAAATGCATCAAGGATCGTATTTTTGGAAGCGTCCAGGTGCTCCAGAAATGATTGTTGATCATGGATACGGCTTCGCAGTACCAGTGTATTAACAAAGAAACCTACAATCTTCTCCAAATCGGACTGTGGCCGATTGGAGACAGGTGTGCCAATCATCAGATCCGTTTCACCCGAATATTTACGTAACAAAATCGCAAAACAGGTGTACATCACCATAAATAACGTGGAATGACGCTTCTTCGAAATCTCTCTTAATCTGCTGGTAAGCGGTGCCGGAATCGTGAAGTTTACGGAAATTCCCTCTTCACTCGTTTTCTGCGGTCGCTCATAATCATATGGCAAAGTGAGCGTGTAGGAGTGTGCCTTTAGTTGTTCGATCCAGTACCTCTTCTGAACAGCAAACTCCTTACTTTCCAGCAATTGATTCTGCCATACGGAGTAATCTATATATTGGGTCGCGGATGGGTTATATGCCGGCAATGGGCCCACTCCGCGGAAATGTTCATAATAAGATAACAGATCTCTTCGTATGATCTCGATCGACTGACCATCCGAGATGATATGATGCATCATCAGAACAAAAATATGGCGATGATCGTTCAGCTTAAACACTTTGAATCTGCACAATCTATCCCGGGTAAAATCAAAAGGGCCATTGGCCCTTTCAATTCTATCCACAATCTGCCTTTCAGCCTGATCGCACGGATACATCGATAGATCAACCCATTCATAATCCGGTTGGTCTTTCTGAATATATTGATACGGTGTGCCTTCCTCAGCATCCATCCGAACTTGTAGTGCCTCTTGCCTCTCCACTAGCAGTCCGATGGCTTGTTCAAAAGCAGACCTATCGAACTCTCCTATAATCTCATTGGCAAAAACCATATTATACGCCGTACTTGCGGGCTCAATCTGCTGCTGAAGCCACAACCTTCTCTGAGCAAAAGATAGCGGAAAGCGATTGATTTCACGGGAGGTGCGCTGCACTGTATTGGTCACATTCATCTGACTTAAGATTCGATCAATCAATTCGCTTTTGTTGATTACGGCACCGGATTTTTTCACTTAATTGCCCTCCGTAGAATAACCATTCGCTTCCAATAACAGATTCTCAATCACTTCGGACAATTCACGAATGGTAGGCGCATCAAATATTTTACGTAGCGGCAGATTAACACCTACCTGTTGTCTGATTCCAGAGATGACCTGCGTTGCAATAAGCGAATGCCCTCCGAGGGCAAAGAAATTCTCATCAATACTAATCTGCTCACGCTTCAATACCGCTCTCCAGATCTGGGCAACAATCTGCTCAACGCTTGTCGTTGGTGCGGCATATTCCACCCCGGAACTCACATCCACGTCTGGCAGGGCTTGATAATCCATTTTCCCATTGCTCAGCAGCGGTAAATGCTCCAGTACCTGGATCACGTTCGGAATCATATATTCCGGAAGTGCGGATGAAATCCACTCTTTAACATCCTGAATCTCTCCATCAGTATCCAGTTCTACATAAGCAACCAGCAATGGTTCTGTTTTCTCTTGCAACTTCGCTGCTGCAAGGCGTACATGAGGGTGTTCATTCAGAACCTTCTCGATCTCGCCGAGTTCGATCCGATACCCTCTTAACTTCACCTGCCGGTCAACCCTGCCAATGTATTCGATATGACCATCCGGGAAATAACGAACCCTGTCACCGGTTTTGTACATCACCTTGTCCGGCGTATAAGCATGTGTCAGGAAAGCCAGATCATTAAGATGTTCATCCACATATCCATCGGCCAGGCCCTTTCCACTGATATATAACTCTCCGGCGACACCTGGCGGGACAAGATTCAGGTTCGCGTCGAGCACGAGCAGATTCGTATTATGAATGGGTCTGCCGATCGTTTCGTATACGTTATCTTGGTCACAGATATGATACGTCGTATCAATACTCGCCTCAGTTGGGCCGTACAAGTTAATCAACTGAGCGTTGGATCTAGCAAAGAAAGCCTTCTGGAGCGGAATTCCCAATCTCTCTCCACCACTGAACACCCTTTTTAACGGGGCTGAAGAGAGGGTATCTTTTTCCACCAGAGCCTGAAGCATGGTAGGTACAACCTGTAATGTCGTAATTCGTTCCTTATGAATCATATCGAGCAGATAGTCGGGATCAGCGTGCTTGTCCGGCTCAGCAAGGACCAGCCTTGCGCCCGTAGTGAGCGGTGCATAGAATTCCCATACCGATGCATCGAAATTAATTGATGTTTTCTGCAATACGGCGTCTTCCCCGCTCAGTGGAAATTCATGGTTCATCCAATGCATATGGTTGCTGATGGCCTGATGTGACACTTTGACCCCTTTGGGTCTGCCTGTGGAACCGGAAGTATAGAGGATATAGGCGATATCTCTGGCATCGACTCCAATTGCCGGTGCGTCCGTCGGCTCTGTCGCAATGGCCTCACCTTCTTCTTCAAGGAATACAGGATTGGCAAACAGGGAATTGAGCCCTTCATCGTTTTTATTCAATAACAGCACTGTTTCAATACGGGCATTCTCACGGATATAGGACAATCGCTCATTCGGATAATCCGGATCAAGGGGTACGTATGCTGCACCTGCTCGAAGCACCGATAAAAGGGCTATGACCAGCTCAGGAGATCTCTCCACACTCACCCGACTGCATCTCCATGCCCGACATGTCTTGTCCGATGCAGATAATGGGCAAGCTGGTTGGACTTCTGCTGGATTTCCCGGAACGTAAGCAGCGTGTTACCAGATACAATCGCAATCTGATCTGGTGTCTTCGAGGCTTGTTCGTCCAGCATCTCCACCAATGTAGAGGTCGCATAGTCCCGAACCTCTCCTTGAAGAATCGATTGCAATGTAAATGTCAGATGATCCGGGATGATATTGAACGATACGGGTTCATCCAGATTCGTATATGCCTTGTTGCAAATATGTGTGAATATATCTGCTACGTAGCCAATCTCTGTCGGAGTATACGTCTCCTGGTTATATCGAAGAATGATATCTGTACGTCCAGGATATTGCTGGATATTGAGTCCAAGGTGCACCGGTTCGATCTGTTCCGACTGATACACAACCCGGAATGTGTGACCATCCGATTCCACCACGGATGATGCATCCCGACTCTCGAATCCATAGGAGAACACAGATTGACTCGAATTCGATGTGCTAAACATTTTGAAGTCAAAATAATCTGCATATTCTGCACTATCTTTCGCTTCACTCGTCGTTCTTTGGAAAAACTGAGTCAGCGTGTCGCCCTCTTTCAAGCCCGAATACAGAGGTACGTATCGATTCAATGCACCGACAACCTTCTCCAAATCCTCATCTTGTCGGCCACGCGTATGTACGCCAACCGTTAGGTCCTTATCCTCGCCCAGCAGATGCAAAGTCAGATTCCAGCAGGCGAGCGCAACGTTATCTATTGTACTTCCAGTCTTCTCTGCTACCTTCTCAAGTTCAGCCCACAATTCTGGTGACCCTTCCACAGGGAAACTTGCCATCGCAATACTCGTGGTTCCACTACCGGACACCATGGACAATTGTTTATCAACATGATCGAACCGTTTATTGTTCCAAAAACTTCTTTCCTCCGCGTGCTCATCACTGGTCAACAGGTCATTCAACCACTCGGATACCGCATAATACGGTACCTCTTCTTCCAGAAGTTCAGGGTCTACCTCGGCCGTAATGAATTGAGACAAGTCTTCAAGAATAACCGCAGGTTCAATATCCGAGAACTGTGGATCAAAAGCAAGAATTAACACTTTGGAGCGTTCGGACAGATCCACGTTAATGGCTTCCAGCGAATAATCACCTGTCCAGGTGTCCAACTCCTGTCGGATCAGCCCCTGTAGATCCTGCTGCTGAATCGGCTCATCGGAATATGCAGTACGGAATCGGCTTCTGGTCTCCGCATCCACTTTCTGAAGATAGACCCCATAATTGGGATCGGCTTCTATGGAAGTGCGGAGTGTGCTGTATTTCTCGGCTATTCTCTTCACGGCCAATTCAATCTGATCATTCGAGCACTCACCTTCGATATTAACAGCAATTACACTTGGAACCCGTGATGATAATCCATTATTATTCAGTTCATGCAGTCGTTTCTGTTGTGGTGAAAGGGGATAACCCAGCATTACATTTTCCATGTTCAATCCTCCTGCATTTCTAATGTATTTTTAGTTCGAATGTAATAACCTTACGACGAAATTGAGGCTTCACGGCTCACCGGTTCTCCCATGGCTACGAGTACTTTTCGATCTCCCTGATACGGGTTTCGTGCGTGCGCCACCAGCATATTGTCCAGCATAAGAATATCTCCCGCTTGCCATGGAAAGGCGATCGTCGCATCGGCATAAGCCTGACGTACATGTGCAGCCACATCAGCATCAATTGAAGTGCCGTCTCCATAATACGTCTGGTATGGCAAGCCGCTCTCTCCAAATTCTTCGAGCATCAAGTTGCGAACTTCCTCGTTCAGGCTGCTGCTATGCCAGAAGGCAATATGATTGAACCACAGGTTCTCATTAGTATCCGGGTGAATCGTAATAGCCGGTCTCACCTGCTTCGTTGTCAGGGTACCATCTTCATTCCAGTGGAAAGACATGTTGTTGTCCAGGCAATACTGCTCGACTTCTTCCTTGGACTCCGTGTGGAAAACATATTGCCAGGTCTGTCCGAATCCGGTTCCGTAGTTTCGAACCAACATCCAGCCTTTCTCTGCAAAAACATCCCGAATGTCCGGATCAATGAGGTTATATACTTTCCGTACATCCACAATAGGTGTTTCTCCTCCTTCATCCGCAACCACGATACTGGAAAACCAGATCTTTTTGGGCCATGTCATGACGTAGGACAATTCGTTATGCGGTGCAATTGTCTCCTCGTTCGGAAATTCCGTTGACGTATACACCTTGCCCTGTACTTGCGTTCTCGGTGTTGCTCCTTCTTTATAACTGAGCGGCTCGGGCAGCTTACATCGATGAATCCATAAAAACTCTCTGGTGTAGTCGTATCAAAACCTCTGAACAGGACGCCACCATATTCCAAAATTTTCTCTTCTACCATATCCTTATTGTTGAGATACCATTGATTCAGATCCAGACCGGCTACATTGGGTTTGATCACCAACGGCAGTCCTTGGCCTTCCTCCAGAAACGATAGCTTCACAATTTCTTTCTGAATGACCTTCTGCGCACCTTTATCAAATTTCTTTTTCATGGTTAAACCTCCTAAGATTTGATTTTGTTAAATTTCTTTTTGCTCTTACTGCTATTCAGCAACACCATCTTGTACTCGTGGGCCATCACCTCCCAATCATGACGTACAGCTTGAAGACTCCGCGAGGAATCAGCTGCAATCAGCTCTACTACAGCCATATAATCATGCAGGAATCTCTTCATGGTGGATTTGCCGAACAACTCTGTTTTGTATTCCACCACTGCATTCATTACATGATCAGCTTCGATTAGATTTAATGTCAGATCCCACTTGCTCTTGCCGCTGTGTCCCCACAGAATTTCATTCTGAGCAATGCTTAGCCCTTCGATGCTGTACGTATTTTTGACATCCAGTACAAACCACGTCTGGAAGAACGGGGTCAGCCCCGAAGCACGATCCGGGTTCAGCAGTTCAATCAGCTTGCCGAAAGGCATCTCCTGATGATCAAACGCTTCAAATACCGTATTTCTGACCGAAATGATCTGGGCATCTACGGACTGTTCCGGGTCCATGACCGTCTTCAAGGCAAGACTGTTGGAGAAATATCCGATCAACTTCTGCACTTCTGCACGATTCCGGTTGGCTACGGGTGTTCCCACGACGATCTCGATTTCACCCGAGTAAAAATACAGCAACATTTTATAGGCGGTGAGCATGGTGATGTACAGACTGGCATTGTTTTTCATACCGGCCTTTTTGATCATTTCTATGGTTTGTATCGGAATTTCTGCGAGCAGTATATCTCCGGTATCCACGTTGTTCAGCGAAGGCTCCCGGTCATAGGGCAATACTTTGACCGATCGGTTGACGGTGCTTCCCAACTGGTTGCGCCAGTAATCCAAAACTGTCGGAAATTCTTCAGTCATCCATCTTCCTTTTTGCCAATGTGAATAGTCGGAATATTGAATACTCAAATGATCTATTGCCGCGTTTTCTCCCCTCAGATAAGCACTATAGTATGACCCCAGTTCAGCCATCAGGATATCCTGAGACCAGCCATCGAAGATAATGTGATGAAAGTTAAAATAGGCAAAATATTGTTGTGCATGGATCTGATACAATCCAAAATAATACATCGGCCCGGTTTCCAGGTTGAACTGGTGTCTGGACTCTTCTTCAATCACACGCTTCAGACTGGCTTGGGAGTTATCCCTCAGCGTATACCGGACCTCTATGTCGAAAGGCTCGTAAGGTCTGATTCGCTGCACAGGTGTATTGTTCTCCACAACAAAATACGTTCTTAATACATCATGCCGCTGTACGATCTGATTCAATGCATAGACGTATGCCTCTTCCGAGAATGCGCCTTCGAAAATGACATGTCCGGGAATGTTGTATTTGGTGCTCTTTCCTTCGAACTGTTCAACCAGCCACAGCGATTCCTGATTGAATGACATTACACCTTTGAGCGCCGGATCAACACTCGGAATATCTGTTGAAAGGAAGATCGGCTTGTCCATAATTCCGTTCAATACATCCACTTTGGATCTCTTTATTGTCTTGTGTTCCATGCTCATCATGCCTTCCTTTCCTTCCATGACCTGATCCAGATGTGAACTCAAGGCTTGGATTGTAGGGAAATTAAACATATCGTTAATTGAAAACTCAAAACCTATCTCGGAAAGTCGGGTAAAGATCTGAATCAATTTCAGTGAATCACCACCCCGTTCGTAGAAATGGTCCGTCACACCCACCTCATCCAAGCCAAGAATCTCAGACCAGATATCAGCTATCGTCTGTTCCATGCTGGAACTCGGCGCCACATATACATTATCTTCATCCGATTGCGGCTTTTCTGTCGATAACGCCAAGTGATCAATCTTGCCATTAATCGTAAGTGGAATGGAAGAGACCTTGATCAGATGCGTGGGTACCATATACTCCGGTAACAGAGATACCAAGGTATCCCGAATCATTCTCCGGGTTACATGTGCATCGCTGACGTAATGAGTACATATCTGACGGGATTGCTGATCCGTCTTGACGCTTACAACCGCATCCCGAACTCCTTTGATTTTCAAAAAGCTGCCTTGACCTCCCCAGTTCAATTCGATATCCGCGAATCTTCACTTGGTCGTCCATTCTTCCGAGATATTCCATCTGACCGTCTTCTCTTAAGCGGCATAGATCCCCAGTCCGGTACAAGCGCTCGCCTGGACGATCCGGGTGTTCAATGTATTTTCTGCCCGTCAACTCGGGTTGGTTCAGGTAACCTCTGGTCACACCGTCTCCCCCAACCAATAATTCACCCTGAACACCGACAGGAACGTATTGCAGTGATTGATCAAACACATATATGGATGTGTTCTGAATAGGCTTGCCGATAGGCACATACTCCGTCTGGTCCACGTGAGGATCGTAGGCATGGATCATACAGCCCACCACCGTCTCTGTCGGTCCATATTCATTGAAAATGGTAACCTCATGCTTGCTTTGCCGGGTAATATTTGCAGCCAGCGAAGTATTCAGATTATCGCCACCTACAATAAATGTTCGGACATTGGATCTGTCCATAATGTTCATGTCCTGAATCAATTGCAGGTGCGCCGGAGTCAGCTTGACCAGATCCACTCGCGGATCGAGTACGACATCTGCAATCAACGCCTTGTTATGAGACGAGTTGTAGATAATCATCGTGTTACCCGTAATTAACGGTGTAAAGATGGACGTGATGGTCAGATCAAAAGCGATGGATGAATATAGGGAAAACGTCGTTTTACGGTCAGTAACATAGGTCTGACTCGCCCACCATATGTAGTTCGTCAATCCCTTATGCTCCACCAATACACCCTTCGGTGCTCCAGTTGACCCTGATGTGTAGATGACATAAGCCAGATCATTCATATCTATGGTCAAGTTCAGATTACCTGTTGGGATATACTCATCCTGAGTTTCAAGGATATGGATGACTTGTAGACTGTCCGACAGCTCGATACGCTGATTAACCAGGACAAACCTTACCTGAGAATCTTTCAAAATATGCTGAATTCGTTCATCCGGATACTCGGGGTCAATCGGAATATAAGCGCACCCGGCTTTCATCACAGCCAGAATCGCAATAACCATCTCCATACTGTGGGTTGCAATAATGCCTACCAGTTCTCGCTGTTTTATTCCTTTGCTGATCAATGTCGTAGCCAAGTCGTTAGCTCTGGCATTCAATTGTTCATAGCTCATCTCCTTATCCCCCAGGATAAGTGCTGTATGTTGAGGGGTAGCCGCTGCCTGTGCTTCAAATAACTGAATGACCGTTTTGTCCCTTGGATAAGACGCCTCGGTATCATTAAACTCGGTTAACATCGATTGTTTATCCGCTTCGCTTACAATGCTGATCTGTTCAATGCTTAGCTCGGAATGTTCCAGTATAGCTTCCGTAACTGTAAGAAATTGATCGAGCAGCTTGTCCATGAACGTTTCACTGAACAACTGGGTCCGATAATCCATTTGAAAAATGATACGATCCTCATTGAATTTTTCAATAATGTTGATAAGCAGATCATTCGTCTCATGTCCGTTAAACTTGTTTTCCATATAGACATCATGTCCTTGCATCTTGTCAAAGCGTTCCGGACGATAGACCAGTGATATGCCGAACAGTCTGTTCAGTTCCGGTAAGGAGAGCGACTCTCTCAGATCACGGATCAGCTGATTATACGGATATTTCTGATGACGCAATATTTCTTTTTGTTCATTGGAGATGTGTTGCAGCAAGGATAACACGGTTTCAGAGGGTTCTATCCCGATCCTGACAGGTATGGTTGTGACAAACATGCCAATCATATCTTTGTCTGTTCTACTCGTACGGTTCGCGTAATTGGTTCCAACGACCAAATCGGTTTGGTGAGTGAGTTTATTCAGCAGAATAGCTAGAGTTGAGAGAAAAAAGGTAAATACGCTGACATTCTTCTGGCGACAGAACTCTTTCAAACGTACATACATGGAGTGATCCATATTCATCGTTTTTCTTCTGGCTGCGGTGTGAGTTAAAAGGGGATTATGCGCTTTCAATTCCATAAATGCAGGAATCGTATGAAACTTCTCTCTCCAAAAGGCCTGATCTTTTGCGTAGCGATTGGAAACGAGATATTGTTGTTCGCTATTGATATAGTATTCATAATCGTGAATCGTAGATTCCATTCTACTGGCATTGTCATCTTGCAATTCGGCATGATAGGCTTCCGTAATCTTATTCGTCAACTGGAATAATCCCAGGCCATCACAGATGATATGGTGGACCTGAATGATGTATCCGTAATGTCCATGACCCGCATACGTATAAAACTGACATAGATCTTCACTGTGTACATGAATCGGATGGTTATCCACATACTCCGTCCATGTCATCCCCGTCAAGCCGGGATCTTCATGAATATGCTTGAGTGATCTATACTCATACGGCTGGATGTATTGTTTACTCTCACCTTGATCCAGTATGATACGCGTTCGAAGCAATTCGTTATTCTTCAAAACCCTGTTGATCGACCGCTCTAACAAGGTGAAATCAATTGGTTCCGGTATGCTCATCTTGGTTGTGATCATCCATACATCTGATTTTGGATACAACATTTCCATGTACCATATTCTTTGTTGATGCTCTGTTAAAGGATGCAGATCGACGCATACATTTCCCATCTAATTCTCCTTTATATATAATTTATCCTAAAATAAGTTAATAACAACTTATCATTCCACCCACATTTAATCAATAACTATTTTATTTGTTTTTTTAACATTTTTTCATATAATACGACATTAAAATCCCTTTAATACCATGGAAAGAATGAAAGTCCCATCCAACCTTTCTACAAGATTTCCACTTCCGCTTCATGATTCGGTAATGTTCGAACAATATGAAAAGCCCCGTGATCGATACAACGGATCTGCATCTGAACACGGGACCGGATTTGCGTGAATGTTTCCAAACTTCAGTGCTAATGGATCTTGACTAGCCTAGGGTGAAATGGAACAATCTCAGCTGTTGACTACCTTTCCGAATTGCTCTGCCTGTTCTGTCATCTTCCGACTTAATCTCGCTCTTAGTCCGCTCATCCATTCCGGCTCATGTAACCAGTGCTCTGCAGTCGACCGAAACACACGCACATATCCATACAGATTGGCAAATCGGCGACATGCAGGGAACATGCTCTCCAGTTCATCAGATTCTCCCGCCTTGGACCGGTACCCGTTCAGGAACAATTGCTTCTTCTGCTCCCATTGCTCAGGCTCGATCTCCTCGCACAGACTATCCAGACTGCGCTCCACATCCATCGCGTACCAGTGATACATCGAGTCATCAAAATCAATGGCATAACAAGACTGGCTACCTTCGTCGTAGAACACATTATCCAGTTCAAAATCGTAGTGGATGAGCCCAAAATTTTGCTTGTTTATCGGCCATGTCGCAAAATACGTTCGGAGAATCGCTATCTCGTTCAGAGCAGCCGTCTCTACAGGAAAAGCCTCCAGAATCTCCTGCATCCAATCCAAAACATCTGTATAGGTCCAGCGCTGCTTCCCCTTTTGCTCAGGCATGAATGATCGCGATAGTTGGTGCAAGTCTCCCAATGCCTGACCATAGCTGTACACGATGGAGTCATTCAGATCAATGCTTCCTAACTGTGAACCGGGCACTCTCTTGAATACGGAAGCGTAGTACGTTCCCCATGGCGTCTGAGCCTCTACAAGTTCTGTTCCTGAATGGGCAGGTACAGCCTCCATGGCTCCATAATGGTTCGTTCGAAGATAACGGAGGAACTCCAGTTCAGCGCCAAGGTTGACTCGCTTTTCTCCTCTACCGGGGCAAAGCGAAGCAATCGAACTTCCCCCTGCTCTCTGAACGGATAAACGGCATTGGAGGATATGCGATAATACTGAAACATGTCCAGTGATTCGGGATCGTAGTTCCAATTCTTCAGAATCATCTCGGCAAGGTCGTTATGTTGAAATAGATATTTTAATGTTAACATGGGCATTTCTCCTTTTGGATCGTTTCAGGTGCGTTGCTTACAGCCATCGAATTCCTATTTTTGCGCGCAAAAAGCCGCAGGCTATGCCTGCGGCTTTAAAAAATTCTGGTGTATGAGAAATTTGCACAGGCAAATAAACCTCGCATACGCCAGAAAACTGAGCAGTTATATCCCTATAGATCGGCAGATTTCAGACCGGACCGGGAAACAAAAGTGTTTCTCCCTTTGACGGATGATCTGCCGGCATTATTCAGTTCATGCTTACCCTCATTGTATTAATAGCGCATTCCATCTTAGACCGTCGTTTCATGACGCTCACTCCCTTCAAAATCCAGTTGTTTCCATAATAGCCGATATGCCAAATGTAAGCAATTACAAAATGCCGATAATGCCATCATCTTTTACTGGACAACCATCATCCGTTCCACGGTCTCCGTGTTGTCCTTATACCATACCATCACAATGTTTTCTTTTTGAAGATCAGACACTTGAATGGACGAATTCGCATTTGGGCTTGAATTGCCCGAGCGCGGCGCACTCATGCCTTCGGTGATCGTGACATCATCACTTATATTCAATTGCATCTCCATTCCGGTATCCTTCCATTCCATGCTTGGAGATGCACTGTCCTGCCGTTCAAGTAGCGCCAGCGTAACTGTGTTTCCCTTCACGGAAATGACTCTGCCCGTAATGTTGGCATTCATCATCCTCTGCGACATGTCCGGACTGCCTGTTCGGTCATTCATGCCCGGGGTGCCTCTTCCACCTCTCGGTGCTCCTCCGTTCATGCCCGGGCCACCGCCATTCGGCATGCCGCCACCATTCATGCCTTGCACAGAACCGGTGTTGGTAATATTCTGGGCAGTGATAACATCACAGGCCGTAAGCATGACCGAGCAACCCAACAAGAGGAGTATTGTAACCGATGTAAAATATTTATTTTTTCGCATATGATCACCTATTACTCAGAGAATATTTCTCCAAGGTACCTTTACGATGGAATATGAAGTCATACGTGTCTTTGAACCCCATGTAGGACAGCACAACCAATAGTGGGTATACGGGGTAGATGTATCTGGACTTAATCTCCCAGAGAATATAAAATCCGATGAATCCAAGAATGACCAGGATCAATGAAACTTCGTCAACCCGTTTACGACGAATTCCACCGACCAACCGGATGAGAATAAAACAGTACATCAGAAAATTCATCACATAAACGATCCAGAGTAAGCCCGTACGATAAGCCGAATCCCCTTGCAACAGCTCTGTTATCACATTGGTATAACTATAGGAGCCTGCGATTCCGCCTCCCCTGCCTCTTCCAGCACCGAAGGAACTTTCATTGCCGATACCGTACCGGTCCATCTGGTATGTGCCTTCGGTCCAGGTCCATATGATCTTTTTGTAATACATCTGCACCAGATCACTCGCACTTGCTTCAGACAGCTTGTTGGCAATTTCCTGTTTGAACAATGCTGTGCTCTCAGCCTTATTGTAGTTGGCCTGCCTCTGATAGATCTGATAACTCTCCATATTGTCCCAGAAGCCAAAACGCTCCAGATTGATCCCCATGTTCAGCCACATATAGACCGGTGCGGCATTCTCTCCAACAGGTTCGCTCACAGCACCGGAGGATTGAAGAACCGCATTCTGAGTCCAGGTTGGTACATTAAACAGCATACCCAGCACAGCGATGGCAAGGATAACTTTCTTCATTCCGATGCTCCGCATATTCAGCAGGATGTAGATGATGGCAGCGATTAGCACGATCACGCCGATGCTTCGGAAGTAGTTGCCCATCGCGAGAAAAACGGCGGCAATGACGATGGCTTTCCAAGACTTTTCACGTACAAAACGAATGATAAAGTATAAACACGATGTCAGAAATGCTGTGGCAATCACATCGTTATAGATCAGGTTGTTCAGGAACAAGGACGGCAGGTACGTCGCTGCAAAGATCAACACACCGTAATCACGTTCAGTAGATCTCTCATTTACTTGTTTATAAATAAGGTAAATCATGAATGTGGTTAATGTTGAAAACAAAATGTTAAACAGCTTGATGACCAGATAATTGTCCGGGAACAGGTACAGCAACGTCTTCAGATACAGTACGATCGAGTAGTTGAACGGGAACATGTGCAAATAACCACCCGTTTCAAACGAGGAGTAGTCCTGATCATACAGCATATTCATGGCCAGTGAGAGAACGGTCTGCGAATCATCGGTAGGCACTCTCGGAAATACGAAAATGATGATGATCTGAATGGTCAGAGAACATAACAGCACAATAGGAATGACTACCTTCGGGCTGTATTGGTTCAGTTTCAGACATAGCGCATATAACCCGACACCTGAACCAAGAAGCAACAGGATGACCGGGAGAAAAATACTCCACTGCTGCGTGCCCAGAATGGGATTGTCCCCATACAAGGCGTAGTTATACTGTGCCCGAACCAGTAGGGACGAAGCAATAAACACCGCAACAAACACGAGCAAAATGAGATAAAACGACTTATGCAGCATCTTAGACATGCCAAAACTCCTTTTCGATTACAGGATTCCGTGAGTATTATAATCGCTCTGGCTGAAAAATCGCTGAATTTGAACACCAATTCCACCCACAAAACTAACGAATTATACCTTTAATGTCGATAATATACATCGAATACATAATCATATCATTTTTAACTAGAAGGAGATCGGAACATGCATATTCAAAAAAGGTACATCCGCTCGTTACTCTCTCTTCCTCTGGCAGGTCTGTTGTTTATGCTGCTCGGAACGCAGCCAATCGGTGCGGCTCCTGTCGACAGTCTGCTGCCTGAGCGAAGTGAACAGGAAATCAGTCAAAAATGGACGCAATGGATGAGTGGCAAGAACCAAACTGCTACATTCACTCAGAATCCCTCGACCAAAGCACCTTACGTAGCTGGTGTAGTAAGTGATTCCACATTAGAGCAAGCATTAGGAGCAACCAACTTCTATCGTTATCTCTCCGGTCTGGATGGGGATCTCGTTCTGGACGCTGCGCTCAATCGTCAAGCCCAACATGGAGCAGTTGTGGTCTCTACCGGAGAATTGACTCATTTCCCGGTCCGTCCTGCCGATATGCCAAAAGACTTTTTTGATCTGGGAGCCAAATCAGCTTCAAGTTCCAATCTGTATGCTGCCTATGGCGTTCAAGGAAATCTTGCAGTCAAAAGCGTTGAAGCTTATATGGATGATTCGGATGCCAGCAACATTGCTGCCCTCGGCCATCGTCGCTGGATTCTGAGTCCGCAGCTGAAAAAAGTCGGCTTCGGGATTGCATCCCGGGACAACAAAACCTATGCAAGCCAATTCAGTACCATGCAAGTGATGGATACAAGCCGTTCAGGAAAACTCAATTACAATTACAACTTGTATCCGAACAAAGGGGCATTCCCGATTGAAGCATTCCATGTGTCACAAGCCTGGTCTGCACAGTTGAATCCAGACGTTTTTGCGAAGCCTTCCAATTCCGAGGTGCAGGTGGAGATCGTGCGTTCATCCGATCAGAAAACGTGGACACTGGGAGCAAAAACCCCGGTTGGCAGTGATCCTGCAAAGGCCTTTTTCAATGTAAATACCGATGGATATGGATATAACTACGCTGTCATTTTCCGCCCGGATAACTTGAAATCCCTAAAGGCAGGCGATACGTTCAACGTTCGCATTACCGGTTTGAAAAAGAAAGACGGGTCCAAAGCAGAAATCTCATATCAGACTCGTTTCTTCTCGGTCAGCAACCCTTCACAAGAACCTGGTACGAATCCACCGAGTCCTGGGACAGAACCTGGAACTGAGCCACAAGAACCGGATACCGGGAACGAGGATTACCTGGATAACCATCTGATGCAATTCATATATACAGCGGATCGAACGCTGAAAGTACGCGGAACCATCACCGCTTATGCAGGCAAAACATTCTCTTTCCGAATCCACGGTCCTTCACCTGATGAAAAACATATTCGTACTGAAACGGTGAAGCTGGATGTTAACGGTCGGTTCAGTCTGACCGTACCTAACTTGGGCGTTTCCGATCTGACCATATATTTGCAAGTGGACCCAAGCTTTATGTATTTGATTCCTACGGCAAGCAATTCAGACGTGACGTATTACTTCGAATAGAACTGAAGCAGGAATACTGGGATAACTACAGTAAAATGAGTTAAGGATTGGATAATCAAAAACAGTCGGAATGCATAGGCATCCGACTGTTTTTGGTTTATGATATGAACTTTAGTATGGTATTAACTTTGGTATGATACGAGCTTGGGTTACTTCTGTGCTTCCTTTTTGCGTTTCTTTTCCAGTGCAATCTCCACATTTTCTTTTACCCGAAACTCCACAATCCGGCGAATGAGATCCTCCGGCAATGGCTGATCCAGCGGAAACTGCACAGATCCCTTGGCGCCTTTATACCTGGAGAGTTCCTCCTTAAATGCCAGAATGCCACTGGGAGCAGGGTAAAAGCCAATATGATGCTGATATGCGGCAAAATGAACCAGATTCCCATGCTGTGCATACGTGGGCATCTTGTAACTGATCTTCTCTTCGGCATTCGGAGCCGACTCGCGAATAATCTGTCTTAACGCCTGTAATCTGACCTGTACATCGGGTGCAAACTCCGAGATATATTCATCTACCAGCACAGAATAATGGTTACTCTCAGGCATCGGGGACTCCTTCCACCACAGGTACTTGAATGCATTCGTGGTACGGATATATTTGCTTATATTGTACTTCAAATCGACAAGAGGAACAGCTACTTTCCAGCAATTTGAACTGTAGAATTAAGCCTGAATTTACAGCGTCATGGCCCGTCCATTTCGCATCAGGTAATCTTCTTTTGTTTTGTAATCCGGCATAATACTGCCAATACGCCGCCAGAAGGAGCGATCATGATTCATGTGGTGAATATGGCAAAGTTCATGAATGATGACATAATCAATCACTTCCAGTGGCGCCATCGCCAGGCGATAATTGAACGTAAGCTTTTTGTCCCAGCTGCAACTGCCCCACTTCGTGGGAGAATCTACGATCTCTATCGACTTCGGCTTCACCTTCAACTCCTGCTGATAACGACCGATGCGCTCTCCAATCATGCGTTTACACTCGGCAAAATAAAACTTCTTCAGATTCGCTCGCAGCTCTTCTTCTGTCAGACCCTCTACTGGGATTAATTCATGCAGTGCGTGCTCCTTGCCAAAAAGCAAAAACTTCCCTTTGCCTTCCTCTTCATATTCCTTGGCCTGAGGACCTTCCAGCGCGCGCTGCATCAGCGCGGATTTCTGCAAAATCACATCCCCATGCTGCTCCACAAATTGCCGGATCATCTCTTCACTGGTGCCATTGGGTGCTTTGATTGTTACCATGTAAGGCAAATCCATCGTGATGGAAACTTTCTTGCGTTTGCCGTATTCAATATGACAGTTAATACTGTGATTATTTAATTCTATAATTAGCATAATGCGCTCCGCTTCTGGCACTCCGATGACAGAACAACCTTCTGATCGCTGTTATCCCCAGATTTTTTTGATTCCCTTTTCAAAGGAAAAAATCCGTGGATAAAGGCGAGGTGTATGCTTCCGAAGTAGCTTTCTTTCAGAAAGCTCTTAGCTTCGCTTCTTCAGGTTATTTCTGTCCTCTCCGTTAATGTGTAAAAGATATATACAATCAAATCAAATTGTATACCATCTCCAACCATAATGCATGCTGTTGGGCGACATATCTATTCATATTGTATTTTTATACACAATTATGTATTATTATTAAAACCGAAATCGGAGGTTGGATATGACGCATACAACGGATACAGAACACAAAACCATTGAAGAGCTCTCCCTTAACCACTGGCAGCCCTTGTCTACCTTACTATATGATGGCTGGGTACTGCGTTTTGCCAAAGGATATACCAAACGTGCCAACTCCGTTCAACCTATCCACTACTCGACGCTGGATGTGCATGAAAAGATTGAGGAATGTGAGCGCATCTATGCTTCCAATCAGTTAAGTACCATATTTAAAATCACGCCGTTTGTTCAGCCAGATCATCTCGACCAGCTTTTGCAAGACAAAAGGTATGCTATTGTGGATCTGACCCGTATTCAGACTCGGAGTCTGGATAATATTAAAGAACCTGTGCACCAAGCTGTACAGATTGACGAACAGTTGACCACAGCGTGGCTGGATCACTTTTGCCGATTGAACAAGGTGAATGATCTGCAACGGGAAACGACGGAACTTATGTTGAACAATATTCGCACAAAGGCAGGTTTCATCTCGCTGATGATGGACGGCCAAGTCGTCGCTTGTGGATTTGGTGTCATCGAACGTGGCTATATTGGATTATTTGACATCATTACAGACGCTAATTTTCGGAATCAGGGACTTGCTGAACAGTTGATTCTTCACCTCCTGCATTGGGCCAAAAAGAATGGTGCTACGTCCAGTTATCTGCAAGTTGTTGCGAATAATGCACCTGCATTAAAGCTCTACGCCAAGCTGGGTTATTCGGAGATCTATAGTTATTGGTATCGAGTTAAAGAATGGAGTGAGTCCTGATCAAGTTAAAAGCAAAAACTGCCCTTCCCCTATGAAGGAAAGGCAGTTTATAATTTGTCTTCGTAATTGTTCGGAAACACTTCACACTGTTCAGCAGTTCTCCGTACTCTTTTTTACACTGGCAGCTTCACCAGCACCTCATAATTCACGCCGGCTTGGATATTCTTGATGATGTCACCATCGATCCGTTCACCGTCAACATACACTTCAATCGTTTGGACAGTTGCATCCTTCTTCATGTTTACGTTCAGCTCAGCGCCACGGAACAACCGCGTAACCGCTGCCTCGTTCCAATCGGCAGGAAGTTGCGGACGAACCTGAAGCCCTTGTGGGTGACCTTGCAGGCCAAACAATCCATCGATCAGGCAACGATACACCCAAGGTACTGTGCCCGTGTTGAACAGATGACTGGAGCGCCCGGCTGTACGTGGGAATTGACGATAAGCTCCGCGATAATAATTCGGGATAAATACGGGGAGTTGACCCCGTTGGAGAATATCCTCGGCATCGGGCCCCGGAATCATTTTACGCAGCAGACGATACGCTTTCTCCTTCTCACCCACCAGATACAACGCATAGATATAGAAGGCCGCCGCATGGTTGTAGACTGCTCCGTTCTCTGCACTTCCGGGATGCTTCTGCGTGACACGGCCTACATCCTCCCGCATCGCCGTGAAGGACGGCGCGAGCTTCTCGACACCGTATGGCGTCTCCAATTGCTCTTCTACCGCGCGAATTAACTTCTCCTGTTTCTCCTGATCCGCAGCACCACTCATGAGTGCCCAGCTCTGAGGATTGATATAGATGCGCCCTTCCACGTCTTTACTTACGCCAAATACTACGTTATCATCCGTAATGCCTCGGGCGTACCAGTCCCCATCCCACAGGTACTCATTCGCTACCACATTCGTCTGATTGGCTTCCTGACGGAATTCCGCTGCAGCCTCGTCATGTCCTGCCTGCTGAGCAAGATCTGCCCACACATTAAAAGCATATGCCGTCGCAATGGTCAGCCAGCCGGATACGCCTTTGCCTTTGTATCCCACCATGTTCATCGGATCACACCAGTCACCCTGATTGATATAGTTCAACCCGCGCGCATCCCGCTCATGGATCAACCAGCGCATCGCGAGATTCATATGTTCCAGTACAGAAACCTTCTGCTCACTATCTGTAAAAGGAACCTGTTCCTCCAGAATGCTATAGTCATTGGTTTCATCCAGATAGGTCTTCAGACAGACCGGAAGCCAGATACAGTGATCGGTATGAGGAATCTGGTTAATATATTTCAATTCTGCATCCGGGTGCAAAATAATTCCGTCCGGCATGGCGCCGCTAATATGCTGTTGTGACAATGCAGTCAGAAACGCAGACCCGCGCAACCTGCGGTTGAATGTAACTCATCCCCATATTATCCTGCAGATAATTCCGGGTCTGTGGATCGGTCGAGAGACGGTTTGTTTTCCCGTGATAATACATCTGACGAGGCAGCCAGTGATTCACGACATTATTCAGCCAGCCATCCGGTGTCTGGATCTGGATGTTCCCCTGCCCTTCGGCAACATAAGCCGCATATTCCTGCTCGGCAGCCGTATAACCATCCTGTCCTTCCTCATTCTGCTTCACAAAATAATGCTGACGGATGCCCTCAATCTCTGCCTCATCATGAGCCGCTCCAAAGATAAATCGATACGCCTGCTCAGCACCCGCCTCCAGCTCTACTCTGTATTGCAATACAGCTACAGGGGTCTCATAGCGTGCATCTCCACCAGCAAGGATATCCGACTGAAGCGCGGAGGGATTATGAAGTCCACCTTCGCCTTCAAAGCTCTCCTGATTCACTTCCCAGGCGGTCGGTTGGTGATCAGCAAGCAAATAGGTTTTGTCGCTGTAGGTTTTGATTTTGCTATAATCCTGATATTTCTGATACGGCGTAATCGCCGAACAGACAATGCCCTGCACATCTTCCACATATGAACCGGACTGGTTCATCCAGGACATATAGCCGACCGTATAATACGGGTAGATACTCAGCTTGCGTTTCTCGAAGACAGATTGGTTACCTTCACACGCCACAGCTCCATCACATCTTCCTTCGGCAGACGCAGGGACATCTCGACGCATATGTCGTCCTGAATCACTTTCCAGTGAATATCATGTTTACCCACAGCGAACGTATAACTATCCGCCTGCTTGCGAACCGGTTCATACGGCGCGGAGAAGATCTCCCCACTTTCTTCATCTTTAATGTAGACAAACCGTCCCGGATGATGGGCATAGTACGGTTGCTCCGGTTGCATGAACGTCTTCGCTTCCAGGTTAGGGGCATACGAATATTTGGCAGGTTCGGGCTGCATGAATTGGGCCACAGCATATCCTCGGCAATTCACATGAATCATCATCTTCTCATTCCAAAGAAATCCGGATGCCTTCGGTAAACTGGTCGGGCTTGTTAGTTCGACATACTGATTATCTTCCGTTGCTTTAATCATCACTGAACCTCGCTTTCAGATTATGGGGTTACAAGACAGAAAACGTTTTAGATAACTTGTATACAACTTGGTCCATTATAACACGAGAACGCTTACAGAAAATCAAAAACTAAAAAAGAGCTGAAAAGATTCAGCTCCGATTCCGTTCCAATTGTTTCTCAATGCCCAACCTGTCGATCTGAATCCAATATTCTGCAATACGTTCGTTTGCCACCCGGTATACCGCACTCGCAATTTCAATTACTGGCAAGTTCGTTGGGGTATATCCGTCCACGTCTCCGACATGGGTGCCGGTTTGTCTCCAGCGCACGTACACTTTATCCCCTTGTGTCAGCAACTCCTGGATTTCAAGTGAAAACTCCCCGTAAGCTTCGATCATCTCCCGCACATGATCCGCATAATCGGAAGGCGTTCGGGTCACCGTGACCTCTTCTTCGGATATCACTTGATGGGCCAGTACCTGTTCCGCCATTACACTGCTTGCATAATCCGGATTCCGGCCTGATCGAACCTCTTCAAAAAAGGATCTGACAATCTGTTCTGCTGTCATCTGAGCCACTCCAGTCTATTGAAATATTCCGCATATATATACATATGTAGTGATTCTTGTATTTTAACATGGAACACACGCGACGGAATTACATCTGTTCTATTGTTCTACAGGACGTCCCATCCTGGACCCGAAACCAGAGCAGAAATAACTTCATTATTATTACGCCAAAATCCCCTTTGCTTTCTCACAAGCAAAGGGGATTTTGTTGTCTGGTATTGGATGGCTTCAAACCAGTGATTCAACCTGCTGCAATCTGGTCATAAAAGAGGAAATAAACGCTTTCTCTTTTGTGAGATTCTCTTGCAATCTCGCACTTATTTTACGAAGTGTATTGGTATCACGCGTTATATTGTATTTGAGAACAATATTTCTCAATTTAAAATAGTCCTGTTTCAAACTGGTGCTTAGTTCCAAAAAGGTTGCATCTGGCTCAATGATTGATTTCTCCATTAAATAAGATAAACGCAATTCCATAAGCAGCTTATGTTCATATAAGAGATGAAAGACTCGTGAATCCAATTCTTCTCCAACGAGGGCCGCCTGCTCAATATCGGTAAAGATGCGTTGAATGGCTTGCATGCCAAAATCGTATGTCTGATCTCTCACTAAGTCATAGGTCTCGCTTGAGTTAAGGTAGTTGCCCATCGCTGTGATCATCTGCTCCACATGAATGGCATAATTGATATTCGGGATAGGCTTGAGAAATCTAACCTCTGTCCAAAAACTATACTCATTAGACATGGTCCAGTAGCCCTTCTCAAGTTCATCCAGACTACATACGGTTTGAATGAATTTACCATCGCTTAGATTATCCGCAATGTATATCACATTTTGATCCAGATCATACCCGTACACCAATAATTCATGCATGAGATGTTCTTTTTGATAATAGTCTGTACATTCAAGATAGTATCGATCTGCATAAATATATAGGTAATATCCCATATCTATCGCTTCTGTAATCACTTGCTTCAGTGATGTTCCCCATTTGCTAATTACAATTTCTTGTGGCAGGTTGTAAAATGAGATTCCCGGACAAGTGCTTAGCAGAAACTGATGAGAGTCAAACGAGAAAATACCCCATCCATGTGCATACCTGATTTGTATAAAGTTATTGAAAATCCATGGCCATAAATCTTCGTGCATAACGGATGTTAATGTCCCATAGGATGTGTACGTGCTTATGACAGGGTCACCTAGTTTAAGTACATTCTTAGCCATTACAGAATTCCTCCTTCGATTCCTAGGCATAGTGTATTGATCTGAACAGAATCATTGTATAAGCAGCGTACTCTCGGAGCTGGGAGCGAAGACCATGTTCTTGAATATATTACCATGCAGTTTCCCCATTTTAAATAAGAACGCTTTCATAAATAAAAATATTTTATTTCTCTCATCTTAACGTCAAAAAGAGGATACCGGCCCCACTATGGAGACCGTATCCTCTGATGACAAGATCGGATGAGATTGCCTAAAATGAGACGATTTACGGACTAACCGTACCGCCATTCGCATTCAATGTTTCACCGCTCACATAGCTGGATTCCTGGCTAGCCAGGAACACAAATGCCGGCGCCATCTCGGCAGGCTGTCCTGCACGACCCAGCGGTGTGTTGGAACCAAACTCAGCCAATTTCTCAACGGGTTGTCCACCCACGACTTGCAGTGGTGTCCATACCGGTCCCGGTGCAACCACATTGACACGAATTCCTTTGCTCCCCACCTGTTGGGCGAGCGCTTTGCTGAACGTGTTAATCGCGGCCTTCGTTGTCGCATAATCCAGCAGGATTGGCGAAGGTTTGTATGCCTGAATCGATGATGTGTTGATAATGGAGCTGCCCGGTTTCATGTGTTTCACAGCTGCTTTGCAGAGCCAGAACATGGAATAGACATTTGTTTTGAACGTTGCATCGAATTGCTCGGTAGTCAGATCTGCAATCTGCTCCACAAACTGCTGTTTACCTGCCACGTTAGCAAGGATATCAATCCCGCCAAGCTCTTTTACCGCAGATTCAATGAGCTCTTCACAGTATTTTTCATCCTTCAGGTCACCTGGCATCGTGATGGCTTTGCGCCCGGCTTCCTCGATCAGCTTCACAACTTCCTGCGCATCTGCTTCCTCTTCCGGCAAATATGCCAGAACGACATCTGCACCTTCCCGGGCAAACGCAATCGCTGCCGCACGGCCAATTCCGCTATCGGCTCCGGTCACAACCGCTTTGCGGCCTGTTAAACGTCCGCTGCCTTTATAACTTTTCTCACCCGCATCAGGAACAGGAGTCATCTCACGCTGAAGTCCCGGCTCATCCTGTTGCTGTTTCCACTCCGGTGTAGCCTTCGGATATTGCGTCGTTGGATCTTGCATGGTGTGCTGGTCTTGATTAGCCATGTTCAATTCCTCCTCGGATTAATTTACACCCTATAAATAGAACGCGATGATTCTACACTGGTCACTACGCGATCAAAGTAACCTTCCGATCGCTGTTATCCACAGATTTTTTCTATCCCTAATTAACGGGAAATCCGGGGATAAAGGCGAACGTTTCACTTCTCCAGGTTTTCTCTGCCCTCTACGTTATTGTGTAGAAAATAAGTTCAATTTAAAGAGAGTGTGTAAATTTAAAGTTTATTTTTTATATTGTTTTCATAAAAGTTTCACTCTTTTCTTTGTAACCGAGATTGGTAAAATTTAAACTGGACCTGCCTCATTTTCGTTGGCAACTGTGATTTTGCAGATCAAAAAATGCACTCCCTGAATGACGCTGAATCACCCGCAGGTTCTCCAATCGTTTCAAGGAATGCATGGTTGAAAATACTTTATAAAATTTGACTCTGGAATACGAGACTAACGATCTTCGCCGCCATCTATCCGTTGTCTTTTTCCAATACCAAATGCGAAATATCCTGCCACCACGATGGCCATGAACGTAGCTCCAACAATCAGGGGCAAGCGCGTATCCGGGTTAAACGCCATACCGATAATGACAAGGATCAGATACACAATAATGATGTAATTGCTGATCGGGAACCATTTGGACTTGAAGTTATGATCCGCCATTTCGTTGCCCCAACGCTTTCTGAATCGGAACTGGCTGAACGCCAGTGCGAACCATGGAACCATACCTGGAAGGACACTTGCACTATAGATGTACAGGAACAGCTTGGAGTCAGGCATCAGATAATTCAGTACAACCCCGATTAACAGCAAGGAGATCGTAATGACGATACTGTTGCGGGGAACCCCGCCTTTGGACAGCTTTTTGAAAAAGGCAGGTGCCTGCCCATTCTCAGCCAGCGTGTATAACATCCGTCCTGCACTGTAGATCCCGCTGTTGCATCCCGACATGGCCGCTGTGAGCACCACAAAGTTGATAATTCCGGCTGCAGCAACAATGCCAACTTTGGCAAAGGTGAGCACAAACGGACTGCCTGTCTCCCCTACTTCATTCCAAGGGTACAGGGTTACGATAACGAATATGGCACCAACGTAGAAAATAAGAATACGCCACACGATGTTTTTGATCGCTTTACGCAAAGTGTATTTCGGATTCTCCGCTTCACCTGCTGTAATACCGACCATTTCAACGCCCTGATACGCTGCCGTTACGATACAGAGCGCGAAGAGGAAACCCTTGATGCCTCCTGGGAAGAAGCCGCCATGACTGAACAGATTCTACAGACCAATCGCCTGCCCCCATTCCCCCATCCGAAGAAGATCAGACCTGTTCCGATCACGATCATGGCTACAATAGCCGTCACTTTGATCATCGCAAACCAGAATTCAAATTCCCCATAGAACTTCACGGCCGCCAGATTCGCCGCCGCAATGATAAGCACCCGCAAGTGCCGGTAGCCACTGCGGAATGTCCGGGAACCAATACCCGACATAGATGCCAATCGCCGTCACTTCCGCCATACCCACTGTAACCCACAGGAACCAGTAGCTCCAGGCGGTCAGGAATCCGGCAAGCGGACTAATATATTTGTGGGCAAATGTAGCAAACGAACCGGTTACCGGCTCCTGAATCAACATTTCCCCATAATACGCATGACAAAAAAGATGATGATACCGGCCAGTAAATAGGCCAACAGCACGGATGGACCCGCCCATTTGATCGTACTCGCCGATCCCATGAACAACCCAACGCCGATTGTACCTCCGAGTGCTATCAGTTCAACATGGCGGGGCTTTAGCCCTCTAGATAGTTGCTTTGATTCCAAACGATTCTCCCCTTTTCTGGTGTACAGCTTCCTGATGTAATTTTAAATTTTATATTCACATTAACGCAATGCAGAATTGCTTCACCAAATTGTACGAGATGTGCCGCAGAAATACAACAAGGAATGTGAGGAAACGGATTCACTACACATATAGGTATAGGATAACCGCTTAATGAATATGGCAGACAACTGATTCAACAATTCATCGCAGCGTTGTGTAATACAGACTTCGTTTTTCCCTGACTCTACAGGGAGATCACTGGAACCCCTATGGACAGCTCACGTATTGTATCTTTGGGTCTTATGTGACTTGTCGTTATTGATCTGCTTGTATAAAATTGATAAATAGGAGGCTTTACATGCCTGATTTCTTACTAGTCTTATTTTTGTTTAACCTCTCTCTCTGCTCTTTAGCTCGTATCAAACGATTACATTTTGGGTGCTGGATATCTTTTTATCATACATACCGTATTGCACTTCTTTTTCGAGAAGCACCCTCACAATGAATTTAAAAATGGATTCTCCAGATCATTCATATATCCTATGGGAATAATTGCTTTAATTCATTTGATATTCCTAATCATCTAATCTCTTAACAACGGCGGGATGAAAGACTGACAATGATATTTTCTTAAAATGGAGGTAAGCCCTATGCAACAACCTCATGCAGAACGAGTTAAATTATTCGTTTCCAACACTCAGATCATCAAGAAGTCGTTCAAATGGCAACATGGAATGATTCACCGTCTGGCCGCCTTGCTCTATGCAGCGGAGAATAAAGTTGCTGATGCAGAAGCTATTCGCCAAAGCCAAGAGTTGATCAAACAAAACACAAAACTTTTCTCTGCATTCAGAGGTAATTCTGCTGTTAGCGTTGCTACCATGCTCTCCCTTACAACGGATGAGAACACAAAGCTGGCAGATACCCTGCATGTCTATGATCTGATGAAAGAGATCAAATTCCGCACCTCGGATTATCTCGTTATTGCCGCCTATCAGATCGCAACTCAGGTATCACCCGATCAGTTTCAACCTACGGTGGAGCGAGCCAAATCATTTTATGACGGTATGAAAGCACAGCATCGCTTCCTTACTGGGCAGGATGACTACATTTTCGCTGCCATGTTAGCCCTTTCCGATCTCGACGTGCATACTGGTGTGGCACGAATGGAACAACTCTATGGGGAATTAAAACCAGAGTTCTCTTCCAGAAACAGTGTGCAGGCGTTAACACATATACTGGTTCTTGGAGAGGATACCCCGGATGCAGGGACTCGTGTGATTGCCTTAAATGAAGCTTTTCGTCAAAGGGATCTCCGAATGGATAAAACGTATACATTACCCTCTCTCGGGTTACTTTCTCTACTGCCTTCGGACAGAGACACATTAGTGGCTGAAGTCGCGGAAACAAATGACTGGTTACGGACTCAAAAAGGCTTCGGTGCCTGGTCGATCGATAAACAGGAGTTGCTTCTGTTCTCATCCGCGTTGATAGCCATTCAATATGTAGAGAATCTGCGAAACGGTATGCTAACGACAGCGATCTCGACCAGCATCACGAATATTATTATCGCTCAACAAGCAGCTATGACCGCAGCTGCCGCAGCATCAGCTGCTGCCGCTTCTTCATCATCTTCCAACTAACAAGGACCAGGTTGCCTTGAGTATGAGTTAAAATAGACCCTCGAGTTTAAGTTCACTCGGAGGGTCTTCATGCATTCACACCTGCACCTATATCATGTTCATCACTCGCCTAAGATACAATCCTCGTATCCCGGAACTCTTCCAGAAAGTTATTCAGCCAATCCTCACCATAATCCAGCGCACCCATATCACTTTCGATAAAAGCAACATCCAGACCCATCACCCAGAACCTTCGAGCGATAATGAAGAGATCAACTGCCTGTTCATCTGCATCTGTAAACTTCCGAACCGACCGGTATCCTTTCATCAATGCATCCCATAGTCTTTGTTTCAGCTCCGAATCACCTGACTGCCGTTTCCTAATTTTCACTTGAGCCAGATCGTAAGCACGCCAGCTTTTGGCAGCCCACTCGAAGTCATAATGGATAAACAATTGCTTCTGTTGAAACGCATTGTTATTCCCATGCGTATCGCCATGACACAGTCCAAAGTCCAGGTCTTGGCTGGAGATCGCAACGATGCGTTCTTTTAACGTTGTGGCAAATGTATGGAGAAATGCTGCTGCTTCATGGTTCTCACCGATATACTGGATGATTCGCTCTAAGGGTTCCTCGATGAGAAATTTCAGATCCAGCTCATATCGCGGCAGCTCCACGTTCACCTGATCCATAGCCTGATGCAATTCAGCGGCAGATTGACCAAAGGCGTAACAAGACTCCTCATCCTCCAGGTTGTTCTCCGTGCCCTCAATATACCGAAACATCACAGCAACCCGCTTGCCTTCCGCAGCCTCCAGCACCGTATATCCCATATGATCTTTCTTCTCGATGTATTCTCCAATGTCGGTGTGTTCCGCAGAAGTTAGAACGTTTTTCAGTCGAGCTAATAACGATAGCTCATACTGAACATCTGCCTCCGAAATTTCAGTGCGGTAGATACGGAGAATATACAAGCCCTTCGAAGTGCGAACCCGGTAGGTATCATTTAATCCTCTAAGCCAAAACAAACATTCTTCCCATGTTCCAATGTCATACTGATTGCTCAATGCAGACTCCAGGTACCTGGGATTGAGCACTGAACGTAAAGCCGTCGGTTGAATGGACATATGTATACTCCTTCAGTTTATATGATTATTTCTCATCTGATGAACGATGTAACCGTATTCACCTATCAACTTATAACATAGTCTATTTTTCGTGAATTTTCCAGAATATATATTTCAAACTGGTTGGTGCATCAACTTTGGAATTCCAAAGTTTCCTATCTCTTGAGCGGACTATAAAGGGCTGCTTGCATTGACCCGCTTCCCAGACTTCAGCCGGTTAATATGCTCTGGATCGGTTCCAGCGCTCGACAATATAGCACATTCACGAAAGGCAAAATGTTTGCACCCCTTACACTTCTCCTCGTTCAAATGTTGTAACGCATAATTAATGGCTTCCCCAGTATGTTCAAACCGATGTGCAGGATTTAAACGCTCTAACAGACCCGTTCGTTTCAACATCTCAAGTGGCTGCTGCTGTATGCCCGATAACAATACAATCCCGCCCGACCGTTCAAAATGCTTGATTAAACTCGCCAGGTTAGCCTCACCTGTCGTATCCATAAAAGGCACCTTGCCCATGCGCAAGAGCAAAATGCCCGGTCGCCGATGAATGGAATCCATGACCGATTTCTCGAACATATCCGCCGCGCCGAAAAAAGCGGCCCTTCAATGGTGTACAGGCTTATTTGCGGACAATCATGTCCTTCCCGAACCATGTGGGCCATAACTTTCTCATGTTTATGCTCGGGATCGGGCAGTACTTTGGCAACCTTCAACATCTCACTCATTCGCTTCACAAACAGAAGAACAGCCAGAATTAACCCCACCTCTACAGCCGTTGTTAAACTTGTAAATACGGTAAGCAAAAAGGTAATGAGCAGAACGAGTGAATCGCTCGTTTTGGTTCTCATGACATGCACGAAGGATCTCCGTTCACTCATATTCCAGGCAACCAGCATCAGAACAGGAGCCATACTGGCAAGTGGAATATGGGATGCATAAGGCGCAAAGAGAACAAGCACCAGCAAAACTACCACACCGTGAATTACGCCAGACCATGGCGATACTGCGCCGGATTTGATATTCGTTGCCGTACGTGCAATCGCTCCTGTTGCAGGAATCCCCCAAATAACGGCGTCACCATATTAGCGATTCCCTGCCCAATCAACTCCCGATTGCTGTTATGCCGACTTCCGGTCATGCCATCGGCAACAACAGCAGACAGCAGCGATTCAATTCCACCCAGCATGGCTATTACAAAAGCGGGTTGCAGCAAGTTCACGATACGCTCCCAAGTGATCTCAGGCACATGAAACTGAGGCAATGCGTTAGGTATGGCGCCAAAGGACGAACCAATCGTAGCCACCTGCCCTTCAAAAAAGAAAGTTGCGACGACCGTCGAAAGAACTAGCCCCACCAGTGATGCAGGCACCTTTGGTGCAAACTTGGGCACAAGCAGAAGAACAGCCAAACAGATTCCAGCTGTAAGCACACTGTATATATTAATCGTCGAGATGTGCATCCCGATTTCTTTCATATTGGACCAGAAATCCTCATGTTTCTCGATGCCGCGAAGTCCCAGAAAATTCGAAATCTGTCCGCTAAAAATAATGACGGCGATCCCTGCCGTGAAACCGATCGTCACTGGCCTAGGAATGAACTTGATTAACGCCCCAAGCTTGAATACGCCCATAAGTACAAGCATCAAACCGGCCATCATTCCGGCGATCAGCAGATTCTCATATCCATACTGCATCACGATGGCGAAGAGGATCGGAATGAATGCCCCCGTTGGCCCGCCAATCTGGAACTTGGACCCACCCAGCAAGGAAATAAGAATCCCTGCGATTACTGTGGTATACAATCCATACTCCGGTTTGACCCCGGAAGCGATGGCAAAGGCCATACCGAGTGGAATTGCAATAATACCTACAATCAGCCCCGATAACAGATCCTTGCGAAAAGCGGCAGCATTGTAACCCGCATATCTCCCCATCCATCTCATGTACAAAAACCTTCTTTTCTTTATATATTTGAATATTTGAATATATTTAAAACACTACTCCCCTGCACATCTCCTGTCAATCGGATTGCTCACAATTCCCGCAGGAAACCAACACAAAAAAAACAAGAACCTCCGGTCATTACACCCCGTTGCTCTTGTTTCTTGTGTCAGGACTCTTTACGGATGTCTTCCAGCATGGAAATGGCATCAACCAGATGATTGTCAAAAATCTGTTTGGTGACTGCCAGCAGGTCCTTAATCAGCGGATCACGCAGCGAGTATGTGACGGTTGTCCCTTCTTTGATTCCCTGAACCACATTTTTGCTGCGCAGTACAGCCAGCTGCTGTGAAACGGCAGAGCCTTCCGATCCCAGAATGCTTTGCAGTTCATTCACGTTCTTGGCTCCTTCGCTCAGCAGCTCCAGAATCTGAATCCGCATCGGGTGCGCCAACGCTTTGAAAAAATCCGCTTTAAACTGTTGTATGCTCTGATTCATACGCTATGCCCCTTCAATCGAACTTTTGAAGATGCAAATATCATAACATACAACAGGTAACATGCTTTACTCTAACCGTGAACGGTTTGAGTGAAAAATTAAGATTGACCTTGAAGTACACTTCAAGCTTTATACTTTATTTATATTCTCCACAGATCTTATATCTTATCTCCATCAGAAAGGGTGATTCCTCAATGAATATGTATATCCATAATCACAAACGCTCGTTGACGAGCTTTCTATTGAGAAATATATCGCAACGTTAGATACCAAGAAATTTCTTTCAACACGTGAGCTTACCCGCAAACACCTGGATCATATGGGCTTGGAAAACATCAAACCTTATACCTTGAGTAAAACAAAATGGTCATCTTCCATCAAAGAGCGCTCCCATGAAGATATGCAGGTATTCACATTAAACGATCAGCATTCCCGTGAACAGAGGGCCATTCTCTACATTCATGGCGGGGCGCATACACACCAGCCGCTGTCTTTACACTGGAAATTCATGGACCGTATGGCTCGGGCTCTGAATGCCAAAGTTGTTGCTCCCATCTATCCAAAGGTTCCGCATTTTAATTATCAGCACACGTATCCGAAGTTGCTCAATCTATACCGGGATCTGCTTGCCTCCGTAAACGCCCCGGCACAACTCACCATTATGGGGGATTCCGCAGGCGGGAATATATCCCTTGCCTTGGCACATTATCTGAAAATGCATAATCTACCGCAGCCCAAAGATATCATCTTATTGTCACCTTGTGTGGATATGGTGCTGGACAATCCGGTTATATTTGATTACGAGACCCGCGACCCTATGCTCGCTGTGGAAGGGTATGATGTCATCCGGCGGATCTGGGCAGCTGACAAACCGTTGAACGATCCGTTAATCAGTCCAATCTACGGAGACTTCGCCGGTTTGGGTAAAATCAGCATCTTTATCGGAACTCACGAAGGTTTGTTTCCTGATAATATGAAGCTCGACAAACTGCTTACGGATCAAAGAATCGATCACCAAACGTACGTCTATCCCAAAATGAACCATGTCTTCGTCCTCTATCCGATTCCGGAAGCCAGGGATGCTCAGCGTAAAATAGTTAACATCATTAAAAACTCAACATATGAAACCAATCAATAAACTGTAACGATTCCTCCACTCACCTATTTTCCCTTTGACAAAAAGCACGAAAAAAAGCTCAATCCCTGGACCAACGCCACCGGATTGAGCTATCTTAATCTAAATCTGTCATCTAAATATGATATGAACCATATTCAAACCAGTCAAAGTCAGCTACCTGATCAGATGAAGTCCCGTTGCTGCTGCTAAACATTCCGATACAACAGCCCACAAATCCGCCAGCCACTTCGGTGCTCAAGCTGCTTGTATCCACCTGTTCTGCAACCGGTTGATACTGACTTCCATCTGTGCTGTAGTAGAAGCTGAGTTGCTGACCTACCGCGGCCAGTTTGATATACACTCTTGATCCTTCACCATCCAGCGCGGTTTGGGCAATGTGCGTATCTTGACCATCTATAACGGTCACCACACGCAGCACTTGCTGATCCTCGGCCAGAGCACGCTCAATCCGTACGTGATACTGATCGTTCTGAATGACGACGAGACCAGCCGTTTCGTGTGCATTCCCCGGCACAAATTCCATCGCTGTAGCCGCCACGTAATCCATATGCCTCTGTCGTAGACAGACAAAGCTGGAATTCTCTTTTTCCTTCAATGTTTGCGGTTTCAGCTTCAATCGCAGATATCCCTTGCGCTCAGTCAAAGAGTACAGGTTCTCCTGTGGGTTACGCAGGAACATCCATTGCAGACCCAAACGTTCATTGTCAAAATGATCGCAGCGAAGCGGCGGCGCTGTGTGTACGGTCGGCAGTTGCAGGGTTCCTTGCTCTTCCAGTATACCTCGTCCCTGATTCACCACAGGCCATCCATCTTCCCAATCGACGGAAGCCAGGAAGGTCTCCCTGCCCAGGTTGCTATAACTCCCTCCATACGGGCGGGATGCCAGCATAACCATGAACCATTGACCATTCGCAGCCTGTACCAGATCGGCATGCCCTACATTGATAACCGGATAATGCTTGCCCAGATGACGATGTGTAATGATTGGATTATTCGGATTTCCCACGTAACCTTCGGTAAGACTGCTGCTGCGTGCAATGGTTACCGCATGGTTCAATCCCGTTCCGCCTTCTGCAATCAACAGATAATAATATTCACCAATTTTGTACAAATGCGGCCCTTCCGGCCAGATCACATCCACCATCGCCCCGCGCCACAGAACATGACTATCTCCTACCAGCTTCATATGGGTCAGATCAAGCTCTCTTAACCAAACTTCCCAATTGCCATTATAACGGACGCCTTCTGAGCAAGGACGGGTACCAAGGTAATAGGCTTTGCCCTCATCGAAGAAAATCGTCGGATCGATGCCTTCTGCACCTTCAATAAAATAAGGATCAGACCATGGCCCAGCCGGATCGGTAGCGGTTACAACAAAATTGCCGCCATGCGATACATTGGTTGTAATCATATAAAAGGTGCCTGCATGATACCGAAGCGTTGGAGCAAATATCCCCTGTGAATGGCCTGCCCCTGAAGATTTAATTGCGAAGGGCGCTCCAGCACATTGCCAATCTGTTCCCAATGTACAAGATCACGACTGTGAAAGATCGGAACGCCAGGAAAATAGGCAAATGTCGATGTCACCAGATAGAAATCTTCACCCACCCGACATACGGACGGATCTGGATAAAACCCGGGCATAATTGGGTTGTTAAACGTGCATTGTTCGCTTTGATTTGCAATTTTCATTCTTTTACCCCTCCAATGGTTAGTCCAGTCACAAAATATTTTTGCAAGAACGGATACAGTAAAACGATTGGCATGGCCGTCACAATGGTGATCGCTGCCCGAATGGATACAGGCGTCACCATGTTGGTTACATTTTTGTATGAATCCACGTTGACCGTTCCACCCTGTGAGGTGGCAGAGGATAACAACTTCATAAGCTCATACTGCAAGGTGGTCAGATTCCGATTTCCCGCCGTATACAACATGGAGTCAAACCAGGAGTTCCACTGACCTACAGCAATGAACAGTGCGACCGTAGCCAGCACCGGCTTGGACAGAGGAAGTATGATACGCATGAATATCCGAAAATCTCCGGCTCCATCCATCTTCGCGGATTCAATCAATCCCTCTGACAGTCCCTGAATGTAGGTACGAATGACAATCATGTTGAACACCCCGATCAAGCCGGGAATAATGTATACCCAGAAGTTGTTCAGCAGCCCCACTTGTTTGATCAGCATGTATCCGGGAATTAAGCCGCCGCTGAAATACATCGTCATGACAAACAGCGTCGTAACCAATTTGTTAAACATATACTCCTTGCGGCTCAGCACATAGGCCAGCATGGCTGTACAGAACAGCTGTACAACCGTTCCAATCACAGTTCGGGCAACTGAAATAAATGCAGCTTGTGTCAGATTCGGATTCTGGAATACGGAGACGTAATTTTGCAGCGTCCATTCCCTCGGCCAGAGATAGATCCCCCGCGGATCGTATCCAGACCATTATTGAAAGATACGGCAATGGTGTTTAAAAAAGGATATAATGTAACAACCATGACAAGCAACATAAATATGCCATTGGTGATGGAAAAAATGGAGTCTCCCAAGCTTCGTTTTCTACTAAATCGCTTCACGTTTCTGCCCCCTTATCATATCAATCGCTCTTCACCAAGGGACTTGGCAATCCCGTTGGCGATGAATATGAGCACCAGACTGACCACACTTTTGAAAATGCCTGCTGCGGTGGCAAGTGAGTAGTTACCAAGATTAATCCCGTATTTTAGAACAAAAATGTCGATCGTCTCGGATACATCCTGTACCAATCCGTTCCCCAGCAAATATTGAATCTCAAAGCCTGCGTTCAGTACGTTACCCACATTGATGATAAGCAGGATAATGATCGTTGGTTTGATGCTTGGAAGCGTGACATTGAACATTTTGCGAAAGCGGCCGGCTCCGTCGATGGAAGCTGCTTCGTACAAGCTTGGATTAATCGAAGCCATGGCCGCCAGATAGATAATCGTGCCCCAGCCAATTTCCTTCCACATGCTGGATAGACCCACAATCCCCAGAAGTATTTGGGTTCGGCAAAAAAGTTGATCGGTGCCTCAATCAAGCCCAATTTCGTCAACAGGACATTCACAATGCCTGTTTCCGTTGACAATACATTGGCAACGATACCCGTTACGATAATCCACGACAGGAAATGCGGAAGGTAGGAAACCGTTTGCACCACGCGTTTGAACAAAATCATCCGCAATTCATTCAATAAGAGTGCCAGCCCAATTGAGCCGACAAATCCCAGAAACAGACTGATCAGGCTCATCGCTAGGGTGTTGCGAATGACACGTAAAAATGTAGGGTCCGTGAATAACGTTCGAAAATGATCCAGCCCCACCCAATCCTGCTCCATAAAACCAACGCCCGGTCTATAATTCTGAAAAGCCATCAACCAGCCCCATAATGGTCCATACGCAAAAATAGCGATAAACGCAATGAACGGAAATGACATCCACATTAATTGTCGCTGACTTTTCATCCTGGACAGGTTATACCCAATCCAGCTTGTTCCCGCGGGGATATGGCTGGTCTTTAACGAAGGCTGCAACTCCTTTTTGGCCATGTCTTTTCTCTCCTTGCTTACGAGTTTATCTATATCATCCAGTCTGGATGAATCGATTACATTCCTATCCAATCTCCCGAATCTGGCGTGTAAGAAAGGCTACGGGAGTTACCCATAGCCTTTCTGTGTGTCAGGCCTTTATCCCCACAGTTCCATGCGTCTGCGGACTTCTTCCGTCAGCGCATCTTCATACGCTTTAATATCTGCACTTTCCTTAAGCGTGGCTTGATATTCTTCCCAAGCTTTATCAAACTCGGCTGGTGAAGTCATAATCACTTTGGGCAGCCATTTGCGTTTTACATCGTCCATCTTCTGTTTGGCGATGGTCTCCGGTTTATTTGGTTCGAAATTATAGGTATAGATTGGGAACCACGGTTCATTTTCCTCCGCTGGCTCCAGGAAGTCGGTAAACTTCGTATAGCCGTATGCCTTCAGCACTTTTTTGTCGATGTCATTTAATGTGGCAAGGTACTCCTCTGGCTGCTCCTTAGGGTCAAGGGCATTCTTCCCGTCAGCGGTCATACCTTCATGATGCGGGAAATAGACCAATGGGCTCCCCGTATTCGCCAGTACCCAGTCCGGATCTTTGGAATTCGCACGTTGCTCTTCATTCCTGGAGAACACACCTTTTCATCCACTTGGTAATCCACGCCTTCCTGTCCCCAGGTTCTCAATACCTCCATCTCAGGGTCCAGCAAGTCATTGATATATTGAAGTGCCCCCTCGATATCCTCGCAGCTCTTAGTAATGGCCAAGCCGCCATTTACGTTAAGGATTGGATTGTTCTGATAGCGCCCTTTAACATCCTCGGAGAGTGTAATGGACAACGGTACATACGTTTTGTCATACAATTTTTGCTTCACGAGTGATGCCTCGGCGTCAAGGAACTGCCATCCTTGATCCACCATGCCCAGCACACGTCCGGTTGAAATTTTGGATATATATTGATCATAGTTTGCTGTAAAGGTTTCGTTATCGACCAGGCCTTGATGATATACCTCATTGATCTTCTTGAAATATGCCTTTGCTTCCGGAGTGGTATTGTAGTTTTTGGCCGTCAGCGTTTCCTTATCAACGATGGCTGCGCCTTCGTTCGGATAACCAGCCATGAAGAGCGGAGGGTTCTCCAGTGCGAAATAACGCCAGTCATAGGAGATAATTTCAAATCCAATCGTTGGCTGACCATCCACGGTCGGATGAGCTGCTTTATACCGTTCAATCAAGTCAAAGTATTGGTCAAGTGTTTTGATTGTCGGATAATTATCCCACTCGAGTACGGCCTTCTGAATCCAGAACGCTTCTCCATCATGGGATACTTTCATCGATTTTCCTTGTATATTGCCGAATTGAGGAATGAAGTAGATATGTCCATCGGTCGTATTTTTCATCTTCTTCCAGTCTTCGCCCAGATAATTTTTGATATTTGGATATTTATCGATGTAATCCTCAAGCGGTACTAATGCCCCCGCTGCTACCAGTTGCTGAGTACCATCACTTCCATCAATAAAATCTGGATATTCGCCGCCTGCAATGAGTACACCAATTCGCTCTTTGGCTGTTTGGCCCGTAAGCCAGTCCATCGTAACTCTGACGCCTGTTTCTCCTCAATCGCTTTTAGCACCCGATTATCGTCAGGCGCAATTTTTCCCGGTACGGCGAAAAATGCGGAAAATTGTTTCAATTCCCTTCCATCTGCTGTCTTTTCCCCTGTTGAGGACGATCCCGGTGTACATCCAGCGAGTGCGATGACCAGTATTAAAGCCAGCAGAGTGCTATACCTGATTCTTTTTCTAACAACCTTTTTCATCATGACCCCTCCATCGATTATATTGACAGAAGCTTTTTGGAAAGCGCTTTCCAAAGGCTGACTTAAAATTATCATGCTTCCATGCCTCTCTCAACGGGATAAACTATAGTTGGAATCCCACTAATTCCAGTACCTGCTAAAAAAAAATATCCCGCCACTCCGTCAAGGAGTACAGGATGTGGAATCAAGAGAGTACCCCGCATGGGCACGTTTACGGTATTGTGCAGGCGTCTCCCCATGAGTTTCTCGAACCGGCTGATAAAGTAATCGGAATCCCGATATCCCACCATTGTTGCAATTTCGTATACTCTTTGATCTGTTCTGCGCAACAGCCTGGCGGCTTCCTCCACACGCAATTGATTCAAATAATCACTGAAGCTGATCGAGTAATGCTTTTTGAAAATCTGTCCCAGATATGCGCTGTTCATGTAAAACTGCTCTCCCAGCAATTTCAGGCTGATATTTTCTCTGTAATGCTCGTGAATGAAGGCCTCAATTTTGGCCAATACGCCCATTGCATTCGACTTTTGCTGCTCTTTCAATTTCTCAGCACACATGATCGAGAACTCGCATAAATGATCAATGTTTTCCTCCATGGATAACATCGCGTAATTCACCTTCAGAAAAGCCGATTCCATCAGCCCGGAATCTGGAGTGACCGTATCATCATTCAAGAGATCCAGCAAATTGTATGCCAAATAATGCAAGTGGATTCGGACCATACCAGGCTCGATTCGCTCATCCAGAAAATATTGAAAGATGGTCTTGGCATGGCTGTATATCTCATCCGTCTGCTGTTCCTCAATAGACCTGACTAACCCGTCGAACAACTGTTTTTCGATCTGTCCCGGCCGATGAATAAATAGGTTTGTATCCATACGCTCAAAGTAATACATGGGTCCGCATGTGGTGAAGAAACGTAAGCTTTTCATGATGCCGCAGGATTGATAAGACTCGTGTAGCGCCTCCAGCCCATACACTTCCTTCCCGACATAACATGCAATAGCCGCCTCTTGGCCTTGGCTCAGCCCGGTATGTAAACGGGTTAAATATTGCTCCAAGGCCACTGCCTCACGGTTCACCATCAGGTCCGTAACAATAAGCAGAACCGCATTTTTATCACCTGTGAACGGCTTCAGAACTTGTCCCGGAAGGGTCTTGCCCACCCATGCCTCAACCTGTGCGCACCAATCCGTTTCATGCTCCGGATCGGCTTCCACCTCAATCAGGATGCAGCGCAGGTTGCTGGCATCCTGATAGTGCGGCTGCAAACTCGTAACCGCATCCTCTTCCGCTACCCCAAGCAATATCGACTGCATATGCTGGGCCATAATCATGCGATCCTTTTTGTTTTGATTTCGCTTCTCTTCCGTCCGTGCACGAAAGGCGTCTCTGAATTCCTCAAGCACCTGAACCAGTTCGGTCTTCACAATAGGCTTGAGAATATAGTCGTTCACCTGATATTTAATCGCCTGCTTGGCATATGCGAACTCATAGAATCCACTTAAGAGAATCAGCTTGATGTCACCGCCATATTGCTCGTACAAGGTTTGGGCAAGCTGCATTCCGTCCATTTCCGGCATCTTGATGTCGGAAATGACCAGATCGGGCTGCTCAGCACGTATGCACTCCATGGCTTGCATACCATTGGAAGCCTGACCGCTAATCTGAAATCCGTAAGACTCCCAATCTATTAATAAAAGAAGTCCTTGGCGAATAAATGGCTCATCATCTACAATCAGCACATTGATCATATCATCACTCCTTATCCTTAGATGCCTGCATAAGAGGAATTTGAATACCAATCGTTGTTCCCTTCCCCTTTTCACTGAATATGTGCACCTGAACGAAATCATCAAAATACATCCGCAACCGAATATATGCGTTCATCATACCAATGCTGGTAAGCTCGCTCATCCGATCCATACTTGGGTCTTGCATCATTGTACGGAGCGAAGCCAGCTTGTCCTGATCCATACCGACGCCGGTGTCTCGAATGGAAATGTACAGTTCCTTGCTCCGAATTTCAAATAATACCTCCACAACCCCATCATTCGCCGTTCCTTCAATGCCATGGATACAAGCATTCTCCACAAAGGTAAGAACGGTCAGCTTGGGGATCATCATCGCAGCAATGGATTCGTCTGTCACCCTGATTGCGAATTGCAGCTTTTCGCCAAAGCGATACTGCTGGATACTCAGATAACTCTCCACGAAATGGATTTCCTCTGCAATGGTGATCAGATCGTCGCCCCAGTTGATCGTCTGACGCAGCAGCAGTGCCAGTCTATGAATGACATCGGAGGTCTCAAGTTCTTGCTTGATCAAGCTCCGCATACGGATCGTTTCCAGTGTATTGAACATGAAATGCGGATTCACCTGACTTTGAAGGGCTTTCAGCTCCGCCTGCTTTTGGAGAGCTCAAGGGCTTGCCGCTCCACCTGACCCTTAAACACAATCTCAATCAGATTCTTGATCTTGATGACCATCATGTTATAACTATGGGTTAGGCTGCCGATCTCGTCCTTGCCCGCAGGTCCCGATATCACCTCAAATTTCTCATGCTTCACCTGGTCCAGATGCTTCGCTATCCGATCCACTCTGATGACCAGCGATCTGGATATCAACCAGATCAGCAGTGTTGGTACCAGCAGATTAAGAATGATCAACAACGTCAAATTAAGCTTGGAATTAATAATCTCCGACAGAACGTCCACTTTCTCCGTGCTGACGACAATCTGCCAATCCTCGGACACAACGGGAATCGATTGCATGGATTGAACAGGGTCAATTGGACTGTTCGTAATCAGCTTAAATGGCTTGCGAGTCTGATTCATATCTGAATCGTTCGAGAAAATGACCCTGTCATCCGAAACGACATACACTTTCCCGTTCGCTCCCTCATTTTTAAGCGATTTGTTGATGAAGGCGTAGTCCAGATCAACTTTTAACACCTTTTCAACCTGCTGCTCCCCAAAGTAATCCAGCTTACGAATAATGCTGACTTTGCGTCCTCCCTGACTTTGAGACATCTCCGCCTGCTGCTTGTCAAAATACGAATAGATCATGATATGGTCACTCGTGTTCATCAGCGCTTGATACCATTCACTTTTCTTCACCTCGTCATCCAGCTTAATGAAGTTTCCTCCATTGACGAAGGTATCATTGCCAACATAGAACGTAATTTGGTTCACCTGCTGGTAACTGTAGTAGTACCTGACCAGATTGTTGTTGCTAAGCATCTCATAATAGGCAGAATAATAGTCTTCCTGATCGCGATACTTGTACTCCATGAAACGGTTCAGTGTTCCATCGGTATAGAGAAAATTGGACACATACAAGCTATTGTCTATACTATTACGCAGGTTGAACTTGATCCTTTGCTGCATTTCATTGAACCGGCTGTGCTCCTTCTCCTCAATGTTACCTTTGATGCTTTGGTAAAACACCGTATTCGTGACCAGGACCGGAACCAGCACACAAAAAATGAACAATATGTACAACTTCGTTTTGAGACTCCAGTCTTCCAGAAACTGAATACGCTTACAGTATGTCTTGCGGCTCATGTCTTATCGTTGTCTCCTCTAACGATTACATAACATCAACGTAATCACTCAACGCCATCATGGATGAACTTATTCCCCTGTTGAAAAGCTTTATTGTTTCCATGCATCTCAACATGGCGAAGCCCTTCATCCATCCACATATAACATAGTCTATTTTTAATTTATTTTCCAGAATATCAATTTAATGAAGTGGGGATTAGCTGAATTCATTCATTTCGCTTCTTATCTGTTCACATATCCCTATCCCCAAAAAATTCTATAATCCACTTGTAAATTATATTATTCCGGGTATAATACTTGGTATATAGAAAAGTGAAGCTGACTGGAGTGAATAACGCCATGAGTTCTTGGACACAAACTTGGGTTAACGATTATTTGGATTTATATAATTATGCCCGTACCATCGGAGACTCGGAATGGGCTGAAGATATTCTCAAAAAGCTTCAAGAGCAGAAGGATGAATTGCTGCAGAAAGAACGAAAGGTTATTATGCTGCGTGAATTGCTTGCCAACTATGATCGGATCAACAATCAGCTAGTAGAAATATTCAACAAACTGCGGGTCGCGTCCGAAGGTTCTCAGACCGATTCCCTACAGGAGCAATGGTTCAAATTAAAGCTTATGCGTATCGATGTGTCGAGGAAAATCCTTCAATATAAATAAAGAAAAAGCCGGTCTGCAGTTCGTCTGCTTGACCCGCCTTGATTAAGGCTACTATGCTTTTGATGTGATGCGTACAGTTAACTGCTCCGCATCAATGTAAAGCCCGCCAGCTTTACATTAAATAAATGGTCGATAATTACATGGATGCTTTCTTCATGTTGCTCATCATGCCCATCATTGTGGTCATCATTTCGTCGCACTCTTGCATGCAGGACATCATTTTATTCATATCCATGCCTTCCATCATGCTTTTGTCTTCCATACATTCCATCATCATCTTCATGGATTTCATCTTGCACATCATTTCTTCCATACACATGTTCATCATCATGTTCATCATCATCATATTTTCCATCATCATTACCTCCTATTAAAATGTAGTAGACTTCCTTTTTTTAGAATAAACGATAGTCTGCCTAAAAGCAATCTTTTTCCTCTTGCATTTTCATAAAATTTCTTGTATAATACGCATTTAACTTATCAATCCAGTCGGGAATACAGACTTTAAGAGACACTGAATACAACAAAAGCTCAAGCATTGGCTGATCGCCGCTGACTTGAGCTTTTTCCGTTATGAATCCGTTATGAAATAGAATAACCCTTATCCGTTCCTACACTGACCTGATTAAGCCAATCTTGGTGATTACCGTATCATACGGATCCAATTCCACAGTTTGTTTTCCATGCTCTGTATCAATCGTCGTGGACTGAACCTGATCGCTGTTATTGATCACTACCAATATGTTGCTCTCAGGGTAGTAGGCACATTCGGTATACAAGTTATCCGGTATATACTTCGTGTCCCCGTCTCATCCCCGGCAAAACGAATCAGATTCTGCAGTAGTCTCGTATGTTCCCAATTGAATTCGAATGAAGATAGATATATCCCTTTTCCTTTTCCAAAAGCATGTGTGGACAACGTGATGTTACCATCCGTCTCGTGCCATACCTTGGCTGTCCCGTCCGTTAGATAGATGTTACCTTTACCTTTTGACGATATATTAGCCTCTGCTGGTACCAAGCCGTGTTCATCTTGTGCCTCATAAGACCATTTTCCATGAACAACTCTGGCACCTGTATCCTCATCCACACCAAGCACATGCGCCATTCTGAAAAGGTGTCGTACCCGTGGACCGCAGAAGGCTGGTTGATCCCCATAAAGGTACCGCCTTCGTACACCCACTGGGTCAGGATATCTACACATCGGTGATCATTCCAGTGTGCTCCACCACTCCAGGCAGAACCAGCGGAACCCGCATTAATGACGACATCCACATCCTTCAGTACGCCCTGACGAATATCTTCAAAATCAATGAATTGGACCTCAATCGGCAACCCGGATAAGGCCTCATTCACATGAATCAGATCATGCATATGCGTCTCATGAAAATGACCGGCCAAGGTCCACGATCTTAACTTGCCCAGCTATGCAGAACGGCTACCTTTGTCTTGATCTGATATGGTTTGCCCTGTTGATGCAGATCCTTCATATCCCTGAATTCATGAGCAATCTTCTCGATGTAATCCACAAAGTCCGGATAAGGCTCTACCAGATGCAGATATCCACCCAGTCCAATCCGATCAATCGGCTCCCGAAGCAGCGCACGTCGGATATTAATCCAATATTTCTTTGCATCCAGTGTAGGATTTCCGCCCTCTTTGAACGTAGGAAGCCCGCCTAAGCCAACCGGAAACAAGTAGGGATGCAAGCGAATCTCATGGGTATCCACCTTAACACCTGAGCACATTCTCGCCTCATAACCGGAGAACACACATTTGATCATGCCGTCGAATCCAAACTCCTGAAAGCGATCATTGTACGGCTCCATGCCTACCCAGCTGTCATCATAGAAGACATACGCCAGCTTGTCATGCTTGTGCACGATATCAATTAATTTCTTACCGAATTCAATCACAAAATCATTAATAAATGCCATCCAATCCAGCTTTCGCTGATCCGCCGGCATGTGAGTGACCTGATATTTACCACCATTGACAAAGTCCTCTGCGGAGAGTGAATAGCCAACTTTTTGAGCAAACAGATCCAGTGCTCTTGAACTTACCGTGAAGTCGTAAGAACCCCAATCCGAGAACAGATGGCGATTCCGCTCGTCACTGCCCCAGATCCAGGCGAAATTATAGAAGAGGGATGTAAAACGCACAACCGTTGTTTCCGGATGATCCTGGCACCATTTTTCCATCCAATCCAGCAGATAGGTTTGGGTGTCCGTATAGATCGGGTCAATCTGCATCAGATGCTCTTTAGCCCAGTTATTCGTCGTATGATTGTACATGGAGATCTCTTCCCATATCCGATAGACCATGAAACTCACCGTGTATTTATGCCAGGGAGCAACGCCAGTAATGACCACATTGCCCGATTCCCTCTCATAATTCCACTGCCCTCTAGGTACCTCTTCTCCAGTCGTTCGATCATACACTTGCCAGTATTTGAACGCTTCTTTCGAATCATTCACCCTGAATTGTTCAGCGAAGAAATCCTCCATCAGATAGATGGATACATAATCTTGCACGGCCACCTTCGGATTTGTAATGAGAAAACATTGCTGCAGCTTATCCAGATTACGGGATGCCCACTCATTATGATCCCGAATGATGCAAATGGTTGAATAGATGCCATATCCGGCATTGATAATCTCATCCGACAATTTCGTACCGTCACTGTCACGAATCACATCGGCCCCCCAGCGATCGGCAAGTTCCAGCGTCAGTGCCTCATAACCGGACTCTCCCGGTAGTGTAAAGGAGCCTTTGGTTGGTTTGGACAATTGGGTTCCCTCCCTATCTCAACATATCGGACAGAAAAGCGAGTGCCAGGCCCTGACCCCAGCCCTGAATCCAGTCTTTTGGAATGTTGCGATAGCCATCCCGATCCTTCATGACCGCCGTACCGCCAGATACGCCAAGCACGCGCCCATCTTCGCTGATGTTGTTCAGGATGCCCTCCAGTGCCTTTTGCACATATTTCGTATGCAGTGGATTGCCGTTATTGATCATGGCTGCTGCAATACCCGCGGAAGCCGATACCTCTTCATAGGATTCTTCGTCATCCAGAACCGTACGCCACAAGCCGTTCTCGGTCTGTACCAGCTTGAGAGCCGCCAACTGATCACGAAGAGCACATTCGACATCCATACACTGCGGATACAGATACCAGTCGTTCAATTGCGGCTTCACTTGAGACATCGTATAAGCTCCCCAAGCGTTCGCTCTTCCCCAGTAAAATCCGGACATATGATCCTTGTTGATATGGTTATAGCCGTGATACCACAGACTGCTGCTCGGATCCTGAAGGTATTTGATATGCCAGTAATACTGATTCAGCGCATCCTGAATCATGGCTTCATCCTTCAATTTGCTACCTACGCGGAGCAGGAAAATGCTGCCATAAACAAAGTGTCTGCCCACGCCTGTTCCGGAAAATCATTGGAAACGGATACCGTATGCTGAAGCACATTGTCTCCGAAGCGAAGGGCATGATTCTGGAGATAATCCACCTTGCTGAGCACAATATCCCAATATTTCTGATCCCCGGTTTCTTCATATAACGTGATGAGCACATGACCCATGGCACATGTATTTACCGTCCAACTTGGCAGACCCAGCTCCATATATTCATCTGCCCACTTCACCAGCCTGTCCAGAATCTCTTGGTTGCCTGTCGTCTGATAGGCTCTGGATACCCCATAATAAGCCACACCGCCGGGCCAATCCCATGTCAGATCCATATCCAGTGTTTTCTTGGTCACGTTCTCGATTACGTTTAGAATCTGTTCTCGGTCATATTTCACTTGAAGCATTGTTATTCCCCTCTCCCTGCGCACACGCCCCCAAGTGCGCCCTGAGAGGTGTCCGTCCATTTTTGTAAACGCTTTACTTATCCCATTGTACGCAGTAAAATAGTCTCAATCTAAGCATATTCACAACAAAACTGCGCAATTTCAATCATTTATACATAGGAGCCCTGGCAAATGCCCAAACCGAAGAAACCTGTCATTGAATATCGTCATTACAGCCTGCCCATTGATTTCCCTGTCCTGTTACTCAGTGGAGACCGCTGGAGAATATCCGATATCAAGAGTGAGCATCTTCATTTCCATAACCACATGGAGATTGGCATCTGTTATTCAGATGGAGGCATCATGGAGATTAAGGGAGAATCCGTACCTTTTCGAGCAGGCGATGTCACGTTCATTCCCCGCTATCTACCGCATACCACATACAGCTCGCCTAATCATGCCAGCCTGTGGGCTTATATTTTTTTTCACCGGAAGAACTCTTCCGCCATTCGCTCAAAACAGCCCAAAGTAACATTGAACCGAATTTATGGGCGATTCAGGGGACCAATTGCATCCTGAATAAAGAACAGCATCCCAAAATTCACATGCTCGCAACATCAGTGGTAGAAGAAATGAAGCAGCAGTCTCCCTACTATCGGGAGAGCGCGTACGGCTTGTTAATGTCTCTGTATATTGAACTGCTTCGAATTCATTCAAACAACGAAAACTGGTCAGCGCAAAATCAGGAACCGGACCTCCAAGGCGACTTGGTCATTTCACCCGTGCTGAAGTTTATCACCCATCATTATATGATGCCTGTGACTATCGATTACCTGGCAGATCTGTGCCATCTAAGCACAACGCATTTTCGTCGCAAGTTCCATGAGATCATGGGAACCACACCGCTCGATTTTCTGAATAGTACCCGGATTGAAGAGGCATGCAAGCGATTAAAAAGGACGGACGCCTCCATTCTCTCCATCTCTGAGCAAGTCGGCTTCCGATCCATCTCCAGCTTTAACCGCTGCTTCGCCAAACTGATGGGACAATCCCCCAAAGCCTGGCGCCAAGCGGCACATACCGAGTCACAGTCTGCAAAAGCCTCCATATTGGAATTCACGGGGTGGGTATGAATTCACGTACACAACAATAAACAAGCAATAAACAGAAAAAAAATTGTCGAAATGTGATTGCGCCCCCCAGTGTTATTCGCTACAATGCCGATAGAATACAAGAGATTTCGTCCGAATCTACCTAAGGTTTCGAACAACCTCTAAAGGAGTAGCATTTTGTGTTATTAAAAATTTCAGGTATTGTCCTGACTGTTGTTCTCGCTGTTACCGTACTGCTCCTGTCAACGATCAGAGAACCCCAATCTGCGGCTCTTCATGCTCGTCAGGGTGTAATGGACCTCTCGGACTGGAACCCGGAACAGGACGAGCGGATCAAGCTTGACGGAGAGTGGGAATTTTACTGGGGGCAATCGCTTCCTGCCGAATCAGCAACATCGAATCAAGCCGAACCAACCAAAGTACCCGATGCGTACGCAACTGTTCCCGGTTCCTGGAATCGAATGTTGGTAGATGGCAAACGACTGCCTGCCCACGGTTTCGCCACCTATCGTCTTGTGCTCAAAAATACACCTGTCCAGGGAACACTGGCGATCAAAAAAATGAACATTCGTTTTGCCAGCGAAATCTATATCAATGGCAACAAGCTGCTGGAAGACGGACATGCCGTGGAGAAATCAGCGGGATACCGACCAGGTAATTCCCCGCAGATTGGCTTTTTCCCTTATCATGGCGGTGACATCGAGATTTTGATTCGGGTGGCCAATTACGATTACACGGACTCTGGCATTCCGGGGCCACTCTTTTCGGCGAACAGGCAGCCATGCTGAATAAACATCAAATCAGCACAACTGTCGAATTCGGCACGCTTGCTGTATTGGCTACCATTGCGATCATATTCCTCATCAGTTATCTGGGGTCTGCACTCTACCGAAACAGGGACGATTCCCTGCTGCTGCTTGGTCTGGTCTGTCTGCTGTATGCACTCTATAATGGCATGATCAGCGAACGTGTGTTATCCATGGTGAACGCAGAAATCTCCTTTAGCACGCTCTATAAATTAAAAGATTTCTGCTCCGTGGCATGTCTGGGTCTGTTGATCTTTTACTTCTACCGATTCAAAACAGGCATCCTGTCCGGCCTGCTTACAACAGTGATCCTGATCATGTTCGGCGCTTACTTATGCATGGTCGCGCTCCTGCCAATCTCGGTCTATGGGATTGTTGCACCATACGTCGTCGTGACGTACACGTTGATCCTGCTCTGGTTGCTATATCAATGCGCAGCACAGTTTCTATTGAGTGAGAAGGGTGAACGGCTGTCTGCTTTTCTATGGTACGCGGCTCTCTTAAGCATCACACTATATTGCCTGGACATTAACCTCTTCTCCATCTCACTTAAGGAAAATATGAACATCGGGCAGTTCTCCATTGTGCTGTTCAGCATCCTGATGCTGTTTCTGGCGGTCCTTCGATTCTTCGAGTCATATCGTACGGTACGCGCGCTCAAGGACCAGTTACTCTTGCTGGATAAAGTAAAGGATGACTTCCTGTCCAACACCTCGCATGAGCTCAAGACACCATTGAATGCGATTGTCAACATCAGTGAGAGCTTGCTTAAAGGCGCAGAAGGTCCACTTACCGACGATCAGGCGCATAACTTGGCGATTGTGACGGGAAGCGGCAGACGATTAACCTACCTGGTCGATGAATTGCTGGATTATTCGAAAATGAAACATGGCGACATCCCGCTCCACCGTTCTTCGACCGATCTGTACTCGTTTGTCGAATCGGTCATGCGGATGCACGCCTTCCTGCTGGGCGCGAAAAGGTGGAACTCGTTAATCGCATCCCGGCTCATTTCCCGCCAATCTATGCGGACGGCAACCGACTGATTCAGATTTTACATAACCTGATCGGTAATGCCGTCAAATTCACGGAACAAGGTACAGTAAGCATCGAAGCTGCCGTTGTTCATGGCAAAGCGGAAATCCGCATTATCGATACCGGCCGCGGCATTGGTACCGATAAACTGGAGCATATCTTCCTGCCATTCGAGCAGGAAGCAGATACCGGGCCAATCGTTGCGGGAGGCACGGGTCTGGGACTAAGCATTACACGCAAACTGGTCGAGCTGCATGGCGGAACCATTCATGCGGAATCGGCACCCGGCTTGGGGGCCACGTTCATCCTGACCTTTCCTCTCGCAGAGGGTAAAGGAGAGAAACGATCCAACGTGATGCCACTTACCATAGCTCCTGCTGGCCCGGGTAAACGGTTACTGCAATATGAAGAACCAACGATTGTGGAAGGACCTCTCAACGAATGGATCATCGTTGTGGACGACGATTCGGCTAATTTGCAGACCATAGTGAATCTCTTGAAACTGGAAGGATACAGTTATGCGGTTACTGCAAGTTCCCCTTCTGTACTGGAACTGCTCGACCAGCTTCCTGCCGCACATCTCGTCATTGCAGACATCATGATGCCAGACATGTCGGGTTACGAGTTGCTGGAACGAATCAGGGCGCGCTACTCTCCTTCCGAGCTGCCCGTGCTCATGCTGACGGCGAGTAACAAAGCCCATCAGTTGAAGCTTGCCTTGGAGAAAGGTGCCAATGATTTCGTAGCAAAACCATTCGAATCAGAGGAATTGCTGGCACGGATCGGCGGCTTGATCCGAATGAAAACCTCCGTCCAGGCTGCGCGGGATGCGGAAATATCCTTTTTGCGATCACAGATGAACCCGCACTTTCTGTATAACGCCCTGAATGCCATTGCGGAATTGTGTGTAGATGCGCCCAATCGGGCAGAACAATTGATTTTGCAATTATCGAGTTACTTACGACGGAGTGTGCACTTTAAACACCTTGATTCAAAAACAAGCCTGATGAACGAGCTGGAGATGATCGAAGCATACGTTGCCATTGAACAAGCTCGCTTTGGCTCAAGGCTGGAGGTCATTATCGATGTGGATGCAGACGTGGACCGGAACATGGACATTCCGCCCCTCACGTTACAACCGCTGATAGAAAACGCGATTCGTCACGGCCTGATGTCCAGCATAAATGGCGGTCGCGTCATGTTGTCCATTCGTAATCTGAGTGATACGGAAACACGTTTCACTATCGAGGACAACGGAGTTGGCATAACCAGACAACGGATGGAGGAGATTCGGCAATCCACGGACGGCAGTAACGGTGTGGGGCTATGGAATATCTCCAGCCGCTTGAATCTGCTGTATGGCAGACACCTTCAGATGGAAAGTCTGGACGGCGAGGGGACGCGGATTACATTTGATCTTCCAAACCAACGTCTGGGCACAGATGGAAACGGGGGTTATGAAACATGATAAAAGTCATCATCGTGGACGATGAGGATTTGTCGCTAAAGCGACTGAATCGTATTTTGACAGAGAGTGGAGAAGTCGAGATCGCTCATGCATTTCATGATCCGGAGGAAGCCTGTGAATATGCGGCACAGAATAGCTTTGATGCAGCATTCCTGGACATTACGATGCCTCGTATCTCGGGCATGCAGCTCATTGGTGAATTACGCAAGCATCACCCTTCGCTTCCCATTGTACTGGTGACCGGATATGAGGAATATGCGGTGCAGGCCTTTGACAAAGAGGTCATCGATTACGTCATCAAACCGGTCACGGCAGAGCGACTGAATCGCAGTATTCAGCGGTTGCAGCAGCAGCTTCATAAGTCCGTGGAATCGTCCGAACTGACGACACCTGCACCCAAGCTGAACGTTCGTCTGTTCGGTGAATTCACCGTGTTCGGTGGAGCCGGCGCAGACAGTCCCATCAAGCTTAGAACGCCTAAAACCGAAGAGTTACTGGCATTCTTGCTGTATACCAAATCAACCACCCGCGATGCATTGGCTGATACATTGTGGAAGGACCTCAGTCCGCAGAAGGCCTGGACGAACATCAATTCCACACTGTACTACGTACGGCGTGCCATTGGCGACAACAGTGACGTGCCGATCATTCTTAAAGACCGGAATGGCATCCGTATTGACCGCGATGCAATCGATTGCGATTTGTACGAGTTTGAGACCTTGTTCCGGCAGATGCGTCAGGCCTTGGCACATCGTCCAGAGCTCTTCGAGCGGATGGACACGTTGTATACGGGTGAACTTTTGAAAGGAAGGCATTATGAGTGGGCCTTCGCATGGTCCAGACAGCTGGAACTGGATTTCATTATGACAATGGAAACTGCTGCCCGCTATCACACGAAGGAAGGCGAGCCGTTACGGGCGCTGTATTATTTTGAACGTATCCTCCAGATTGATTCGATACGGGAAGATATCCATCGCGAGATCATTCTGCTATATCTGTCCCTTGGACGAAGAACTGAAGCACAGCGCCAATATCTTGTTCTGGAGGAATTACTTCGAGAGGAGCTCGACTCCATTCCGGCAGCGGATATTAGACAACTCCTGCAACCATCTTGAAACAGCAAAAAAAGCCCATGCCTTGGCATACTGAACTGCTCCTATCGTAGTCTTCTAAGGTCTACTATGACAGAGAGCCGTTCAGTGTTGCTTAGGCTTGGGCTTTTTGCAATAGATGGATGTTCATTCATCCTTGTCCGATGATTTTACATCATTATGATAGTCTACAATCAATTACTCATTGATAAGTTTTTCCGTATTAAGCGTAAACCCTTCTATCACGACATCCTCATCCACTTCAATCATGATGCAACGTCTGCCTTGATAGTTCACCTGCTTCACATATCTCAGATCTTGCGGGCTAACCGAAATCGTAGCCACCTTGGTTTCGATCTTAATGGACTTGGACGTAAACTTCGGCATAACACTGGTCGCTTTCAGCTCATAATTCTTGTTGTCCACGATCGTTTCGAAGGCACGTTCCACTTTCTCCGTGGTCAGATCCTCTACACCGCTTGCAGTCAGTACACGTTCCAGATCTTTATAATCCAGCTTCGGAGGTTCTTCCTCATGGGACTCTTCGTTAATCTCAATAACACGGTTAATCTCTTCATATACATGTGCAATGGTGGCTGAATCGAGCTGTTCGCCGGCCACTTCCTTGACGATATCTTCGAAGATTGCACGTTCTTCCAGCGCGGTTACGGATCTTTCTCCATTCAATACATTTTCAACAAAATGCGGGTCCGGGAAATTGGATTTCCCTGTGCAGTATAACACTCGATTCACATCGGAGTAGTTGTCTGTCACGCTGGGATACAGGAATCCTTGCTCTGGCGTGCTTAATTTGATAATCGGATCAACAATAATGTTGTATTTAAACTCTCTCTCCACATAATCAAACAAGAGCGTTTTCCGCTGTTTCTCCGTGGAATTCACGCTGCACAGAATGAACGGATGGGCGAACACCTCGTTCTTCTCGCTCTCTTCCGAAGCTTCGTTTCTAGCCTTGGTCGGCAGGTAATACTGTCCACGTACAAACGTAGCTACCATGTCCCGCTCATACTTGGCATCCACCAACATTCGATCCACGAGCAACAGCATGAGATCCTGCCATTCGTCCGGGTCACCTGTGACCAGGGCCTGATGAAGCAGAACCTGAGCCGGGTCCTCCGCCGCTTCCTGGAACTTCAACTCAAACAGCTTCTGATCCAGATCGCCTGTGAGCAACTTTTTAAAATTGCCCATGTACAGCTCCTGCTTTTCTCTATCCACCAGTTCGAACGGGTGACGCTCCCAGTGATAGACCTCGTTGGTTTCCTTCGTAATATACACGTTGAGAATATCGTAAATATTCAGTAGATCGTGATCGAGTTTAAACTGCTTGCGTATATGCGCGACTTCTTTTTTATTCATATTGGATTCGGCAACTCCTTAGATATGTTTCTGGCTTTATTAGTATAAAGGATCGACAGAGAATTTGTTGACTAACTTGTTGCTTGACGGGTACTAGATTTCAGTTACACACGCTCGTGATATTTACAACAACACAAAAAGGGAGACACTCTCTACATACATGCGAGCACCTCCTGAATGTGTTACATCCCTGATGTTCTAGTCTATCACATTATAGCAATTACGATTAACATCTTACATATTTTCGTTTGAAGCCTACCCGCACTTTATCCACTGCCTTTTGGATATTCTCAGAAGCATTCAGCAGCTTGCTCTTTGGCATGTCCTTGTTCACTTCCACAGGTCCCACAGCCTTGGCTATCTCCACCGCCTGATCGTGCAACGGTTGATAGGATGTTGCAACGGTATACAGGAAGTTGTTCATCGAATATTTCGTTCGTTCCGGAGACTCGTGAATCGTATTCTTCACTTGTTCCAGCATCTCCATTAATTTATTCTCCGAAAATTCAGCATCCTTTCGACTGCCAAGCAACCAACAGTAACAGCTCCATCCTGCTGACATTTTCAGCTCATCTCCGCTCGCAATCCACTTATCCGAAACTTCTTGAGCAATATCCGTCTCGGCCAACGTGACGGCAACGATGAAGTCAGCGATCATGTAAAAGTAAGCAGCATCGATCCAACGGTCAAAGTCAGCTTCCGTCATCGCTTGAGGATCGGCAATCACGCCTGCAAAATACATCGCATCATAATTGCCCGTCGCGTAGAGTTGCTCCGCCAAAGGCTGATCCTTTTTGATCTGCTTCGCCATGGGTTTCATCGCCCCGGTTGCCACGCCAAATAGCGGTTCATGTGCACCGTTGGAAAGGTAGATTTTCTTCGTTCGTTCTTTACCCAGCGCTTCAAGCCCTTGCATCACTTCATCCAGATTCATGTGTTGACACTCCCCATCCTATAAATTAATATATCTGATCTTCCTGAAAGAACCGAATCGTATTCAGATTCCCCTGTTAGATTCCCCTGTTGCTCTGACATCCTTTTCGAGTATTATCACCGATCATATCATTCATACTATGGTTTCGCACAGATCCCCGCAAAGTTAAAACTAACCTCTTCGCAGACAGACATTCTCTCTTGCTTGAGCTTCTACCAGCTACTTCTGAATACCTGCACAGCAGAGCAACATCTGTCCATGTCCAAGCAACGTTAAGCTATGGCAGGAAACATCGCTCATCGTTTATGTTCAGTTTAGTATTGCTAACGAAACCGAGATGAGGAAGGACGGGAGATCATGAGCAACAATCAAGTATTAGGCTTTGCCCCTGCGCTGGGCTGGAATTCGTGGAATACCTTTACGTGGGATATTAACGAACAATTGATTCGGGATGTCGCGGATGTGTTTGTATCGGAAGGTTATCTGGCTGCTGGCTACGAGTATATTGTCATTGATGATTGTTGGAGCCTGAAGGAACGGGATGCGGATGGCAATCTGGTGGCTGACCCGGAGAAATTCCCCAGTGGAATGAAAGCGCTATCTGATTATATCCATGGCAAAGGACTAAAGTTCGGCATGTACTCATGCGTGGGCACGCATACGTGTGCCGGGTATCCGGGCAGCTTTGAGCATGAATTCCAGGATGCCGCCCTTTTTGCCGAATGGGGCGTTGATTATCTGAAGTATGATTACTGCTTCAAGCCGCGACATATCTCTGGCGAGCTGCTGTACAAACGAATGAGCCTGGCGCTCAAAAACTGCGGACGCGATATCCTGTTCTCCGCCTGCAACTGGGGAGCCGATGACGTATACGATTGGATTCGGGAATCAGGTGCCCATATGTACCGATCCACCGGAGATATCCGCGACAATTGGGATTCAGTGAAGGAACTGGCCTTGTCCCAACTCGGAAAACAAAGCTACACCGGCTCCTTCTGCCATAACGACATGGATATGCTAATCGTTGGTATGTACGGTGGAAGCAACAATGACTATATCGGCAGCATCGGCGGATGCAACGACATCGAATATAAAACCCACTTCTCCCTCTGGTCCATGATGGGTTCTCCATTAATGATCGGATGCGACGTACGCAAGGCTAACCAGATCACCAAAGATATTCTCCTGAATTCGGATCTGCTTGCCATCAACCAGGATGCAGAAGCGCGCGGAGCTTATCGCATTAAACCGGAGCCGCAATGGTTTCACACAGACGATGTATTTATGCTGGTGAAGGTGCTCACCGATGGTGATCTGGCTATTGGTTTCTTCAACCTGAGCGACAGCCAGCGGGAATTATCATTGCAATTCTGGGATATGGGTCTGCCGTACGCTGCCGGGTACGCGCTGTCCCTGTATGACTGCTGGGAACATCAAGAGCTTGGCGTGTTCCGTGAACGCTTCGCTCCCGTTGTCGCAGCACATGATTGCCTCGTCGTCCGGGCCAAACTGGTGAAATAGATGGCTCAACATCGCCTGTGCACTTCCTGTCAGGTTCCGCTCTCTTCAGACGATGTGGGCATCTACCTCAAATTGATCTCGCGCTCCGCCCAGCAATTTCTATGTATTGATTGTCTTGGAGTGAAGCTGAACAGTGGGCGCGAACCTATTGAGAAGCTGATACGTTATTTTCGAGAGTCTGGGAACTGTGCCCTGTTCCGTTAACGTTATGCCTTGGTTCGATGCAGCATCATGTACGCTGTTGGCGTATGTGAGGTTGCCTTCTTGAATACTTTGGAAAAGTATAACGGGTCATTGTAGCCAACAGAGTATGCTACAGATTGAATCGGCAGACCCGACGTCTTCAGCAATTCACAGGCGCGCAAAATTCGGTAAGAGGTAATATACTCCAAAACAGAGTTGCCCGTTGCTCCTTTAAACAGACGAAACAAATAACTGCGCTCCAGATTGACTGCCTTTACGATCTCCGTGACGGTCAATGTCGGCTTCCAGTAGTTCTGCTCGATGTACTTTCTCGCTAGCCAGACATAGTCTTTGGCGTCCACCTGCGGCTCCTTCGGATAATATTCCATATAGTAGGATAACAGCAGACGCAGAAGCGCATCCGCCCGCAGTAATTCATAAGATGATGCCCCTGCGTTCCAGGCAAGGTGATAAAAAGGCTGCAATGTCTCTGGCGAGATCGTCACCACCGGTTGGATCTCTGAAAATTGCGTCAGTCCCAGCAATCGCCCGGCATCTTCACCGCCAAATTCCACCCAGACGTACTCCCATGGATCTTGCGGGTCTGGATAATAATAAATCTCCTTTTGCGGAAATATGATAAAGCTTTCCCCCGTGACTAGTCGATAAACGCGGCCGCCCGTCTCCAGCGTCCCTTGGCCGCGGATAATATAGTGCAGCGCATATACGTCTCGCACGCCTGGCCCCCATTGGTGAGTGTTGGCTGGCTTGTGACCACCGCTGATAAAATGCAAATTACTGGCTCTGCTGCTCTCATGCCATATCGGATTCAACCTTGATTCCCCCATTTCTACAGCTACCCGGTTCTCGCGTTCGATTTATCTTCATATCGTTGATCAGATGTTCGGTAACGCTTACAAGCTAAATCCAGAGAGGAGATTGTTGTTATGCTTAGAATGGTTACGGTAGAACACGGACAAGTGCAAGGACTGCCCGCGGCGGACCCGCGGATTACCAGCTTCAAGGGTATTCCGTTTGCCGCACCTCCTGTAGGTGAGAATCGCTGGCGTGCTCCACAGCCGCAGTCGAACTGGGACGGTGTACTGCAAGCTTTTGATTTTGCCCCTACCTCCATGCAAGCCCCAACAGTCATCGATGATAACAATATCTATACCCGCGAATGGGCCGTGGATCCCGACCTGCCCATGGACGAGGATTGTCTGTATCTGAATGTCTGGACACCCGCCAAGCGTACGGACGAGAAGCTGCCTGTCTTTGTCTGGTATTTCGGCGGGGGCTTGCAAGTCGGCCATACGGCCGAGATGGAATTTGATGGCGAGCGAATCGCTCGCAGAGGTATTGTCGTTGTGACGATTAATTATCGGCTGAATGCCTTTGGCTTCCTGTGTCATCCCGAGATTAGCGCCGAATCCCCCATGCACCCGCCAACTTTGGTCATCTCGATCAGCAAGCGGGCACCCAGTGGGTCCAACGTAACATCGCTGCCTTTGGCGGTGATCCAGACCAGATCACCATTGGCGGACAGTCAGCAGGGGGAGGAAGTGTACTCAGCCAGATGACCTCCCCGCAAAATAAAGGCTTGTTCCAGCGGGCCGTCATCATGAGCGGTATGGCTACCGAGTTGTACCCGAAGGTCCGCGTGCCTTCTGTCCGTTCCACACTGCGGGATGCAGAGCAGGCCGGGGTTGCATTTTTTGACTTCCTGGGCGTATCTTCCCTGGCTGAAGCGAGACAACTGGATGCTGAATTTCTCCGTGACAAAGCACTCGAATACAAAAGCTTCTGGGGAACCGTCATCGACGAACAATTCTGCGTAGGCGATCCATTTACTCGTTTTGTTCAGCAGGAGCGCGAGGCAATCCCCGTAATGTTGGGACATACATCTTCCGAATTTTGGACCCGTCCCGCCGCAGCTAATCTGGAAGAACTAAAGCAGATGGCTGTGGAGCTGTTCGGCGAGGATGCTCCTGCCTTTTTGCAGCTATGCGAGACGGATACCGGCCAATTCGAGCAGGCTCTGCAACAAGCATCGGTGCGCATGATCCAACATGCCATTCTGCTCGCCATCCGCGCGAACAGCGGTCATCCGTCTGAAATGCCTCTCTACTATTATAACTTCGACGCCGAGATTCCGGGTTGGGACCAGCCGGGCACCTTCCACTCCGTCGATCTGTGGTTCTTCTTCGAAACACTCGCCAAGTGCTGGCGGCCTTTCACAGGCAAACATTATGATCTGGCCCGCCAGATGTGCAATTATTTATCCAATTTTATTGCTACAGGTGATCCGAACGGTTCGGACTCCACAGGAAAGCTGATGCCGCATTGGATTCCGTGTACTACGGAACAGCCGTATCTCATGGAATTTGGCGATCAGTCTCAATTACAGCAGGCGGAGCCTGGACCGATGCTCTCGTTTCTAGTGAAGCAGTATTTCAAGAAACAGGGTGCACCTGTTGTTTAGAAGCCCAGGCTTGCCCTCTCACGATATGGTAGGAGCCATGCGAACGCATGGCTCTTTTTAATACAATAACATCTCTCCACTCCATTATATATGAGTCTGTGTTGATTTATTGGGGATGACAGGAAGCGTAGTTTGTAGTGAAAAAAGTATCTTCCTCCTGCGACTTCTGTACGGAAACCCTGGTGATTCCCGGCTTGTCAAAGTAGAATCAAAAGAAATACAACACGAACAAAGCCAATCTATTGATATGAACACTGGAGGTATATTTCATGCAAAACCTTGAAACCAATCGATTAATCCTGCGAAATTTCACCGCAACAGACGCAGCCGGACTGTTGGAATACACTGCAAATCCCAGAGTGAATTGCTTTATGGATCACCGGATTTCAACACTGGAAGACGCGGCGGCAGAGGTCGCAAAAAGAAGTAATGACGATTCCCAAATCGCAGTTTGCCTGAAAGACAGTAACGAGCTGATCGGTGAGCTGTTTGGCATGAGGGAAGATCGGGATTCTGATACAGATAAGGATGCGAATTCAGATACATATAGTATTGGTTGGAATTTTAATGACAGATTTGAAGGGAAAGGGTACGCAAGTGAGAGTGCCCATGCTTTCATCGAGCATCTCTTTATGGAACAGGGAATAAGAAGAGTATACGCCTATGTCGAGGATGATAACTCATCGTTCCCAGAAACTGTGTGAGAAGCTGGGCATGCGTCGGGAAGGTCTTTTTTTGGAGTTCATTTCATTTGTCAACAATGAGGACGGTACACCGAAATACGAGAATACGTATCAATATGCTTTGTTGAAAAAGGAATGGCTGGCGCTGCGTGAATTACAGAAATAAAGCAATGCATGCCTCATCATTCTTAAAAAAAATATAGAAATGAGAATGTACCCATATGGTACGTTCCACTACAAAAACGGCGGCTTCTCCCTGGATGGAATTCCAGAGGAAAAGTCGCCGTTTATTATCGTACAGAACACTAATGATCGAGCAATCTGTTTTTAGGGTCACAATACATTCAGCTTGAAGCTAGACGGTGCTGCCCCAATATTGCTTGGCGATCTTCTGCCCCTGATCAATCTTCGCCCATTGCTGAGCTTCGCTTAATTCGTTACCGCCATCGCAGGATGCGAACCCGCATTGATGAGACAGCAGCAGACGATCCTTATCGATGATTTTGGATGCTTCGTCCAGCAAACGGACAACGCGCGCTTCATCATCGAGGGTACTTGTTTTGGAGGAAAGCAAACCTAATACCACTTCAGTTTCAGGTCTATCCTTGAACACTTCCAACGCTTCAAGTGAACCCGCACGATCATCATCCCATTCCAGGAAGAAACGGTCATACTTCAATTGCTTCAGGAACAGATTGGCGATTTTCACATATGATCCACCGCCCATATTGCGGGAATCATAGTTACCGCGGCAGTTATGTGTCCACATTTTCAAACCAAGGCTATGACCGAAGTCAATCACGGTATTGTTAATGTCAATGAATTCAGTAGCCAGACCCTGTACTTCCTCTTGATTGATATGCTCCCCTGTAAACGGAGAGTTCGGGTTGTCGTCTGCAAACAGTTCCCATAAGCAATCATCAAATTGCAGAATTTTACCACCCACTGCAGCGAATTCTTTGACGAATTCCTTATACGCGATCACAAGACCCTCTTTAAGCTCCTGTTTGTTCTGGTAAACGGAATCGGTACCGCCAATGTTATCCGACCAGGAAAGCTCACCGAAAATATGGGATGGCGATGGTACACAAAGTTTCGTTTGTTGCTCGCCAGCCGTGTCTTGCAGTTGTTGGAACAACTGAATGAAATGATGATTCTTTCCGCTCAGTTGGTCCGTGATCCGCAGTCCAATATCTTTGCGTGTTTCATATTTCGAAGTGCCGTCCACATCTCTGAAAAAATAGCCATGATCCGCGATATAACGCTTCACGCCGCCAAATCCCCATACGAAGTCCAGATGCCACATCGATTTGGAGAATTCGCCATCGGTAACAACGGACAAGTTATGTTCGATTTCCTTGGCGACAACTTGTTTGATTGCCTCCGTCTCGCACTTCTCATATCCTTCGTAATTTTCATAGAACGGATATTGGATATCGTCATTATGTTCAATTTGCGTTTTATATTTCAGCAGCTCTTCCGGCCGCAATAAACTTCCTACGATCTGGAACTTGTCAGTCATGTAAATTACCCCCTTGTTGTATACCATGATCATATCACGCCGAGAGCAGTTAGAAGGGATACTTATAAACCATAACTGGTTATAGTTAAAAGCTATATCAAAAGTTAGTTATTCCATTTCACAACGTACTACGCCGTATTTCATAGAAATACTGAACGGCTGAATGCTTTAATTTGACCTGCTCGGACATGTTCAGAATTCGCTTTTTGCCAACTCGTCTGTCCATTAAAGCCTGAATATTAAACAGGATATCCTTGCTCTCCAGATTATCCTCTATAGAAGTAGATAAATATGTGGTAGCTGCAACGGTAAAATTCGATTTGCTGAGTGCGGTCTGTGCCTCCAAAAGCTCTTTGGCATGGACGGAGATTTTTCTGCTTCTTGCCATGACTTGAAGACGCTCCTCAGGAATTTTGCCTTTGGACTCTTGCCGGATAGCTTCAATCTCTTCATCGCTCACAGGAATGACGAGGTTCGGGTCGTTCTTGATCTCCTGCTCCGTCTGATACCACCGGAATAATTAGAACCAGAGATATTAATGCACTATTTAAGTCATTGTGTCCCGCTACTCAAGGAAAAAAATCAATGAAGTCTTAGTTGGGAAGACGTAATTCTCCAATCTTTTTTACTTGAATTTGATGCATTCTTGACAATATCTTCGCAAAAATCGATCATTTTTCTTTGTATTCACGGTAAGAAGGGTGTTCGTTAAAATCCCCTAACTCACTGGCATAGAGACTGATAATTCTCGTTCAGAGAGGGTGGTTAATAAATGAAATTGAAAACGTGCATCTGATTTAGAGTTTTATTAAATATATGCTCACAACTCAACTTTCACAGCTCAAATCTCCATGCAAACCCTTGATGTGGCTGGGTATACCAGAGATCCAGTCTTGAGCTATTCCCAAAAATATTCGGTATATTACGGGGATTTGAGCGGATTTCATTTAAAGTAAAGGGGCTTTCGTTGAACAATCGAGTTAGTGAGGTAAACACTACTAATAGTGTAATTTTGTAGGAAATGTAATCTGGCTAAGATTCACACTATGCAAAACGCAGATCACAGCGATGGATCGAATGGGTGTAAATGACCCAAATATTGTCATAAATAACGTCAGACGGTAAAGAAACATTATATTAATTTAAGTACGAATAATTTAGGTAAGTATTTAGAATTAAATACAAATCCCTCATATCAAATATTTCTTGATAAGAGGGAAGGTGTCTAATTTTACATTAAATTTTTTAAGGAGTTAGAATACTGTTCTTTGAACATAGTCCAACACTCTTCATTTTTAGCCCATTGTGTAACATTTCGTTCTCCAGCGGATATACGTAAATGATCCAATGCTGCTTTAGCTATTGTTTGAACACAGCGTTCCCATTCCGAAGATAATTGTTGTTTTTTCCAGATATATTCTATATCGATTTGATTTTTATATAGATGTTTCATCATGGCAACAGTGTAGTAAACTACGTTTGCTTTATAGCCTTTTAAATTCATATTTTCTACAATACTTTTTACGTAATTATTGATAATACAGTAAGAAATTAAATGTGTATAGAAGGATTCATCAATACTTTTAATTTTGTCACTATCTGATAAATCATGCTTCCAATATTCACTATTTAATGCCATGAATTTTGTAAAGGCTTCTTCGCCACCTTTACTTGAAACATGTGGGTAACCATGCCAGGACATAAAATACTTTGCAATATCTACTTTCCCTAAAACAAGTTCTTTGGGGTATACCTTTTTGAATTCATTCTGTTCTTTCCCTTTTTTTCGCCGGCCGATATCAACCATGTATTGACCACGTGCACGTTCAAAGTACCATTTAGACTCTTCTTTTCGTCCATCTTGGCTAGGAATCCATATATTACGTGAGTATTTTTCAATATCTGAAAGGAAGCGAGTATTTGCTAATAAATCAGATTTGTTGATCTTATTCTGTGTATTGGCATACTCGGATATTTTTGAGATCATTTCATCTTCTAACAGATAGCTATCTTCGACATTTTTAGTATCAGTATCTATATGGATAATAGTTAACTTTGCTTGAATAAACACTTCATCCAACGGCACATCATTTTTAAAAGCTTGATGAATTGAAGCGGTAGTTTGACCACCATTTACAATTTGCCAGCTCTTCAAGCTTTTAATCCGATATAAATTTGAATCATTAACTTGTTCAATATCTCCACATTTCGCTACTGTAGAAATTCCATTGTTATAAGCAACAAATAAATCCCGTTGTTTGGGATTTTTTAAAGTGTCCCTTATTCCCTTGTTAGTACCACCACGTGCTTGTAAAATGATCGTACATTTCGTTCAACTAATTTTGGTCCGAATTCATCATATAATTGTGCTAATATATGTGCTGGAACATAACCAATATAGCAATCAATACCAAGATTAATAGTGTCTGTTGACAGCTTAGGAACTTTCATCATCTCAAAGTATGTTCCGTATTTACTAAAGTCAATTTCAAAGTCTCTAATTCCTTGCTCAGCTTCAGTTAATTTATAGATGCGGTCCATATCCCATACATAAACATTTACATTAGGTATACCAGAAATAGCTAAATCAACAGGCTTATTAGATGTGTAGAAGCGATTTGTCACAACATAGATATTTACTTCTTCTAATTCATTTTGAATATCTAAAATATGTTTTGCTAAGTTAGCAACTTCCAAAGTTCGCTCTGCATAAGTATGAAAGGACTTTGCATTTGTGAAAAAACGCTTTGCTCGTGTAGCGACTTCTTGAACAGCTGTTTTTGTTATTTGAGGTAGAGAATTTTCATCATATTCAATATCATAGTCCACTACATAAAGATTTAATGAATTACTTGCTTCTGAATAAAGATAACCATTTAGTTGGACCTTTGCATTTGAATTTCCAAAGTAAAAAACAGTTGGCTCATCTTCTTCCGAAATAAAGGGCAGAATTGCTTCTAGGAATGGGGTTTGGCGACTGCCGATTGCAGCGCCGCGCCTTTCAACAGCCTCCATAAATTCGTTGAAAAACTCTAATTTCAGTTGAAATTCGTTCATCTTTCACACTCATCTTCCATTGTTAAAATAGTATACATCTTGAGAATCCACCTTGAACTCTTCACAATGAGATAAATCTACAGAATAAGATACATATGAAACGCCTTTTGGTAACATATTAGGCGTTAACTTAGGAAATTCATCATTTACTTTATACGCCAGATCCTCCAGTACAGAGAATTTATTTTCCGTATAATCCTCTTTAATAATACGAAGTTCCAACAACAAATTTTCTAGCGATACAATAGTTGAAGGTGCTCTATTGCTTAAACTATCGGTGATATCCGTTAAAAGATTGAGTATGCTTTCTCCTTCAACATCAGATATCTCAACACGTAAAACATATAGATATAAATTTTTAATAATAGGTGTTACTTCTAACTGACGTTCACTAGAAATACGTATATCTTCTCGAATTTTTGGACAGATTGTTTTTATCTCTACTCCGGTTTTAGCAGCAACATAATCTATCCTGTTCATTAATGGACCTTTCCAATGATCGATAATTGTTGGTGGCGCATCTGGAAACTTATTGAGCCATGCTCTAAAGAAATATAATTCTCCATAAAGCCCCATTTGCTCTTCAAGTGTCAATTTACTCTCTCGTTTACGCATGAAAAAGTTTTTCCATTGGTCTAATATTGTGTAGAGAGTAGAAAATAAGTCTTCTTCTAAATTATGAATGATATTATCATAGATACTTTGAATGACATTATTAAAAATTTCAATACTTTGATCGGGCTCTTGATATAAAACCAGCATCTTTTTTTCTGTTAGTGGTCCGATTTTTTTGTGAAATTCTTCTTTAATAGTTAAACCTCGCCATTTTGGAAAAGTTCTCATTTTCTCTTTGGACCAATTTTCTTGGGTTACATCGATATAAAGTCTACGCTCTTTTGTTAATGAATCTACGCCAATCATCAGACAAGGTCTTTTAAAATGAATCGTCTTTAGCTTATAAATAGCTTCACTTTCAGTAGGATCAATTTGAATCAGCAATTCATTAAAAGCATCCGTAATGTTTTTCATTCATTAATCTCCTTTTCATCAATAACTGTTTTATTTTTTACGTATCTTTGTCGTGCTTCAACAATTTCCCCCTTTAGATTTTCTTTGTAGACTCTAGGAAAGTCAAAAGCGATACCAATTGGTACTAAGTCCTCATTAAATTCATGACCCAGTTTATTAAATGCAGGAATATGTGGATGTAAAGGATAGATTAGTAGTAATGGGTTTGAGTCATCGCGAATTTGTTGACCATCTAAATCGATGAAATTTTGATTACTAGAAACAATTGCTCCAAGGTCAATAAAATTAGAATTAGGCTGGCTCTTATCTTTTTCTACACTTCGTAATACAGCACTTTCCACTTTAATACTACCTAAATTCACAGAAATTGGTGTCAAGTTGAAGCCTTCGGCAATTTTATCTTTTACAACTTGGCGATTAAATTCTCCTCTTGTTGTATCGATAATAACTACATTAAAGTTCAAATAATTTCCTTGTGAAATCTGTTTCTGAATAGATTCACGAATTTTACGAGAGTCTACAACAGTTGCTGATGAAACAGTTTGGTATTTTTTCAGAAATTCAATAATATGTTGAGTTGACACACCTTTGGCTATATGATAATTTGTTCGTTTCTTACTATTACCTTCCATAAAATCGAAATCATTAATATTATTCACTAGATTCACTGTAGCTTCCATATTAGTCTTATAAAAATCTAAGTGACTCTCAAATGAACGTGTTTGAGGTGTAGAGCCTCCATAATATAATAGAAATTCTGCTGTTTTCATTTTTGAAGGGCTTGTTACATCCATATAATCATGCCCGAGTACGGAAACAGCGTAGTCATAAGGAGTAAGAACTTTGTGTTTTGCTAGCCATTCAAATTCTTTGCGAACTTCTACCATCACTTCTGCTAGATGTTCAAAGTTTGATGCAATTTGTTGAGAAGTGTAAATGCGACAAAGATCCATATAATCATTTCGGAAGCCAAACCAGCGCCCCATTTGTAAAAGAGAATCATACATGCTTGTTCCACGATAGTAGTAGGAGATAGTTAAACCATCTAACGTCAAGCCTCGGGATAATTTATTACCACCAATTGCAATTACATTCCATCCATTTTCTTTTCGTGAATCATAATCTAGAATATCTTTACTTTCACCATTAATAGCAAGAATGTCTATTTTCCCCAAAATATTTTTAATTTCTGTATAAACAACTACCCAATCAAAAATTGGAAAGCAATGTTGAGTATTTATTTCATTAAATGATTTTTGTACTTCTACAAAATCTTTGATATATAATTTTTGTAAGTGATTGATTGCTTCATCATTTGATGAATAAAGAACTTCATTGGAAAATTCTTCAAAGTAAGACTCTACCACTTTTTTAAGTTCAAATTGAATATCTGTTAAGTGAGAGGCATGGATTAACATTGAATTATGTTCTTTTTCTTGACCACGTAAATTTCGAACTGCAGTGGCAATGATAAAGCTTTGAATAGCTTGTTTCATTGAATATGGTACAAAATTAATTAGTTCTACATGATCTTTATTCTTTATTTTATTAAATAAATCTAAATCATCTTGATCTAGGTGTCGAATATATAGAGGTTTGTCATCTTCTTCATAACCTGTTACATTGAAATATTCTTCTGGACCACAATATCCCTCTGGTTTGGGTAATGCGACAATAAAATCTTTTGGATATAAATCTTCTTGAGCTTCCTCATTATTTGATCGAGAATCAATGAGTAGATTTGCAAATGGAGTTGCGGTATAACCTACGTATGATTTGCGATTAAATTGGTTTAAAAGGCGACGGATTAAGCCATTAATTGTTTTAGGATCTTCATTAGAATCGGCTGTGTTGACTGATGCTTGATCTGCCTCGTCATCAATTACTAATACAGGAACGTTACGATAATCTGCTGATAAGTTGCAGCATGCTTCAATTACTTCATTTAATGTTTCAAGAACATCTTTATTCTTTTTAACAACCATTAAATTAGGTACATCTAAATTGCGACGTTGCTCAAGGACCTTAATGGAAATATCATTTTCGACAGTAGTCCATGTTTGTACTAAAGCCCCTTTATTTGAAATTGAAGCGACGCCAGAGGCCGCGCCGGTTACTTTATCAATCACACCAACGACTTCTTTTTCAAGACGTAACTGTGTCTGTGATCTTAAGTCATTGTGCATACCAGCTAGTACAATAACTAATTTGTAGCCAACATCATAAGCTTTATTAATTAATCCCGTAAAGTTTGCTGTTTTACCAGACTGTACATATCCTAATACTAATCCTCTAGAATTAAATTCTTGTTGTTTATTAGGATTTCCAATACTTTTTAAAATTTCATTAGTTGTTGTATCGATTGTCCTAATCGTATCAATTGGCCAATGTTTAACCTCTTCCAGATATTTAGAATATCGAACCCAATAATAACCGAATTTCATTTCTTCATCTGCCCATGCACTATCCTTAGTCGCGCGAATTACACTCGTTGGTTGGATAACAATCTCTCGGACATGATTATCATATATTTCTAATAACCATTCTTCTAGCTGTTCTTCTGTCAAATCTTGATACTTCTTTTTAATTTTCGTCTTTGCAGCAATAATTGCTGTATCAGCTGCATCTTCGTTATTTAATAATAGAAGCATTTTATATGTGTCAACAAATAGTTTTTCCAACTCATTATTAACAGACTCTAATGTATTAATCATCTATAACATCCTCTACTATAATTTTCTCTAAGGTATTTCTGCTAACGGATCCAAATTGTGGGAAAATCATAAGAGATTCAACCAACTCATCAAGATGCATTTCTGGATTCTTTTTCAATAATTCTTCTGAAATCAAAATCAATATATTTTTCAATTTAAAATCTAAAGATTCTTCATCATTGTGGATTAGTTGCTCTATTTCAAATAAATTCATTGGTGATCCAAGTTCAATTAAGTTTAAATATACATTTAATTGTTTACTAGTCTCGTCGTCTATATTATTCAGAATATCATTTAAGATAGGGTGAAGCCTGTTTAAAACATACTTACTATGGCTGTTATCATTTTCTAGCTCCCATGTATTTAGGGTGCCAATAGTTCTTTTTGTCTTAGATCCGGATGCTCGTTTAGTACGATATAACATAATATCTTGAGATATCTGACGATAAAATCTACCGATGGATTCTAGATTTTCTTTTGCTTCTTCAGGAATGGAAATGCTAGATTTTTTAATGTCAATTTTCCAATCATCATCAGAAGCATTTAAAAAATCTACTCGTATTCGAACTAGATCATAAATACTTTCTTTTTTGAATAGACCTAGCCAATCTCCGAATGTAACAAGCCTATTTTCACGATAAATATAAAAGCCTTGATGTTCACGCCAGCCCCTAATACCTCCAGCTAGAGAAAATTCTGTACTATTATAATTTGAGGGGTGTGGTAATACATATGGCCTTACTATTACTCGTTTTCCATTCACACGGAAGGCTTGCTTTTCACCTTCTATTATCTTTTCTCGTATAGCTTCGGGCATATCTGATAAGAACGGGTCCCAACCATTCAGTGGATTAGTATTAATTGTTATGGATAAGTTATCATTTAAAAGAAGGTGATAAACTAATTCTAAATATTCACGGATTCTTTTAATTTTTGCAAAAAAACTATTCTTTTTTAAAGGAGAAAATGTTCCAGCTTTCGAAAAGCGATCCAATTTATCTATATAAACAATAGTTCCACTTTCACCTTCAATAATAGGTAATTGTTGGAGAATACCTTCAGGTACTTTCTTATATAAATACCATTTATTATGTTCACTTACTAAATCCAAGTCCCAGCAACGTTCCGATAAGATGCCGTTTTTCTTTGAAATAACACATACTCTTTTGCCTAAAGAAAAGCTTGCTGTTTTAAGTCCCATTCCGAAACGTCCTAATTCATTTTTGTCTCGTTCTTCTCGAGGATCTTTAGAGCCGATTGTCATTGCTTTTTGTAATTCATCATTGTCCATTCCACTTCCATTATCCTTGATTAATATGTATCCATCACCATCACCATCACCATCGCCATATTCAAATTTCAAGTCGATAGCTGAAGCATGTGCATCAATACTATTATCAACAATATCTGCAATAGCTGTTTGAGATTTATAGCCGATATTTCGTAAAGCATGAATAACAGGAGCAGCTGCTGGTTGAGTGAGAATAGTACTGTCCATATATTCCAACTCCTAATTTATAAAATAATAACAAAATATCATATAATGGTTAAAACTCTGAAGCGCGTTAAACTCTTTGCTACACTTCACATTGGAAAAACCTTGCGATACACAGGCATTCAGCCATTTTTCGAATCGTGTTCTCGTTGGTTTTTAACGGGATTAATTTCGCCTTCTGGAAAGTGGCCGCGGAGCCGACCTGCCAAGAAAAAATGTCGTCTATCGATTCTTGAATCAACCATTCTTTGCCTGGTGGCGATTTTTTTTTGCAAACGTTAAGTCTTATTTCTCTCTTCATTGGGATTTTTGGTATCCAGTCTCATAGCTTCAACTAGCTCAGAAGTGGCCATTCCATTGCCATTATCGGGCATGCAAAAAAACAAGCTCTGGCTCTCCAAACATCTGAATATGTACCTCCGAGGCCCGTCTGTAATACTATTATCTAAAACATCGGCTATAGCTACAATCAAATGTATATCCTACTTAACGTAGTGACATTATAAAATTTCTAATGTTTGGAATTACGACTTCTTTTTTTCATATTTACACGCCTTTACGCTATGCTTACGGATTATTAAATATTGAATTTAAGAAGGCCTTTGCTTATGTTAATCGGCCAAGGTTTAATTTAAAATTAGTGTACAAACTGCTAAGAGGTGACAAATGGAAAAAACATCCTTCTTTTTGATTACTCTGAGGCAATGGTTTAAGCAAAATCAAAGGATTTATCCCTGGCGTAATACCAAAAACCCATACCACGTACTCATCGCCGAATTTTTACTTCAACAGACCCATGTAAGGAAGGTTGAAGAAGTGTATAATTATCTGCTCTCTAGTTTCCCTACTGTGCAAAAACTGTCTAAGGCTTCAGAATCAAAGCTGATTGAAATAATTAGTCCTATTGGTCTAATTTACCGCGCATTTAGAATTAAATCAACAGCTATCCAAATAACTGCTAATTTTAATGGAAAAGTTCCAGATAAATTTGATACACTAATAAAATTCCCTGGGATTGGAGACTATATTGCCAACGCAGTGCTCTGTTATGCCTATAACAAGAACACAGTTCCTATCAATACTAATGTCATTAGATTATTTATTAGGTTCTTTGACCTCACATCTGACAAATCCCCAAATCCCGTCCTAGAACAGATAAAATACTTGCTTCGAAGATTAGAGACTTGTATATTTTCAACTTTGACTTCAAAACTGCGAATTTAGCTGTATTAGACTTCGCAGGAATCATTTGTACAACAGTCAATCCCAAATGTATAGAGTGTCCTCTTAATATTCAATGTAATTATTATATAAAAGAATCCCTGCTCTAACAGAGCAGGGATTCTTTTATATATCTACAGTTTGTGGTGATGTAATTATCTCTTTTAAAGATTTTATTGGAGAATGCCCTAAATAATAGAGAAGTTGATCTGCCACTGCTCTCCCTAACAGAGGTGGTACCGCGTTCCCTACTTGCTGATATTGAGCATCCTTTGATCCCATAAATACAAAGTTATCAGGGAAAGTTTGTAACCTAGCTGCTTCTCTAATACTTACCGCCCTATCTTTTACAGGATGGATCCACATAGATTTCCTAATATTCAGAACAGTTCCCGAAGGATTATTATAATTTAAGCGCAGGTATACAGTATTTTGTGTTCGTTGTGGATTAGAATAAGTACCTTTATATGAATCATCTAAGTGGTGAAAATTTTGTCCCTGTTGCAGCATCTGAAATCTCTGAAGTGCAGTTTCCCTTGTATCAGTCATAATGTGGTTATGAACATCTCTCGAGCCTGCCTGTAAATACGTTAACAGTGGGTTTGTATTTATCATAGTTGCTTTTGCAAGAGGCTGCTGATCATCTTCCATAAGAACGTAAGGCCATACATTTTCAAGATCTTCTATCGCATCTTTCACAGTGTAAAATTGTTCCGGATTTCTGATAATTGGCTCAGGAAGTCTTACTTCATTCTGCTCACACAACTCATTCTTCACACCAACAAGAAACAATCGCTCTCTTAGTTGAGGGGCTCCAAAATTAGCTGAATTTAGAACCAGCTGATCCTCGTTGAATTTATAGCCTAAACTCTTAAATTTCGCTTTTAGATAATCTAATACGATGTATGTTTGAAGATTCACAATTATTTCATTATCGATTGAATAAAATTGGTCAACTATTAAACCGTTAGTTTCGATCTCTCCGGCTCGCATGATAATCTGCTGTATAATGATAACTTCATTAAGACATGAGAATACCTCTTCTAATGGACTCTCCTCATGCTGTAAAAGATCTCTTAACTGCATCCACTTCTCTTTATACGCTGGACACCAATAATAGTCATGTAGTTTTTCCCAATTCCCATAAAAATTCTTAATCGCGCTGCGAGTTTTCTTAAGATATAACTCTGCTTCTTTTTTCTTACGGTTTAAGTGATTTAGTTTAGAAAATAGAATCTTATCCAAGACTTCATACTTTGGAAAAGGGGCACGCAATGATTCATTTAAGAAATCTAACAGCTCAGTCTCTGAGTGAAGTCACTTCCCCTAGAGAAACTTTTTCTTCAGATGCTACTATGCCCATTCCAACAATCTCCTGCTCATCATGGGATGACAAGAAAAACTTATGTTTACTGGATTTAAGTTCTTTAACATTTTCTAATACAAAACCATCTGGATTAAGCAATTTTATAGCTTTTACAAATTCTTTAACTAGCTGATTATTAGCCGAGATTAGTGAGGCCTTCTGTCTATTGGCATTTGAGAATCCTTGACAAGGCGGTCCTCCAAATACAATATCAACTTTGTCCGTACCTTTTCTCTTACATTCATCTAATATCAAATTGTATTCAACATTTTGAATATCACCGAATAACTCCACATCAGGATGATTAGCTAAATAAGTCTGTTGAGCTGATGCATTGTTCTCAACTGCCGCTATTATTTCCACATGACCAGTCTGTATGAAACCTAAACTCAAGCCTCCTGCTCCAGAGAAAAGATCAACAGCCGTTAACTTACCACTCATTTCTGTGAACCCTCCTCAGTCAAGAACGCGCGTTCCCTTTAGATGCAGCTTATCATAATCAAGTATAAAAAACAAACCATTTTCTTAATTAAAGAACTCTATTGTACTGCGAATTACTATTGCTGACTAGTACAAAAAGTCTGCCATATGGCAGACCGTCAGTCTTCAGATAGGAGAGAATTTAGCTTTGCTTCAAACAGTGTCTCTAACTCTGATCGAACAAGCGCATCTAAAATGGTAACCCCACCCAATTGGTTGATATACATCATTAGACTTCTGAATACGTTCCTACTTACTGCAATACCTTCGACCTTATCTTTCTGATGTATAACTGCTAATACAGCTCGAGTGATATCCCTATTTCCGGAAAATACACGTTCAAGCAAACTTTGAGCAATATCCAACTTGGATAAGAGCATTGCAGTAAGTTCGAAGGGATCCTCTCTCTCCTCATCGTATGATACATAGCCGTACCACCATAGTCGAGCAATTCCGTTACGAACGAGTGCCCTACCTTTGTTCGACATAAAAAAATAACGTTCCCTTATCGCATCTTCAGGTTTGCCCTTTTTTAAGTAGGATTCCACCGGCCATCTCTCTCGCATATAATTCCAAAAAGTTTGATGGGCCAGATAAGTCCACATTCGCTCATCGCATGCTTGAATTAAAGTTATATCTTTTAATGTAGAGTACACCTTTTTAGTATTTTCTAAATCAAAATGGACAGTGGAACTTAATGGCATGTGTAGGTCTATATCCTCTACTCGAATCTTTGAAGGAAAGCTCCAAGGTTCAGGCCCGAAGTACTCATCCAACCAAGGGATATCTGAAGAATAATTTGGAATATTATGTTTTATATTCGATTTTATATCATCTAGTGAACTGTTGCTTACATAATGTAAATTCAACTTTTCGCACCTCAATCTTCCTCTAAATTCATTAATGCTGAAAAAGACTGACTAAGTGGATCCCCAATCAGTTTCTGCGCAATAGAGATTGTAGACTCCTGCTCAAAACTGTGAGAATCTAATTCTATTCCAAAATCCTTTAGTCTCAGCACAATGACTTGATACCAACGGCATTCTTCATAGTCAATATCCGTCTCCTCGTGTCTTAGCGTCTCAAGAATGGATACTAGAGCCGGAATAACAATTAAAGAAGATAGGATTGGTTGAAAGTTAGAATTTAAAGAAATAGACTTATAATAATCAAAGTTTTCTTCGGACAATTTAATGATAATTTTATTTCCTGATGAATCTAGTTCAATAGCTTGTGCATCATCACTACGATTAGGTTGAATAGAGAAAATCGATGGAATTCGCTTTAATGGATCTATATCTTTTTCAGCAAAAAATGATCTTTCAGCATCAATAGCAAGAATATCTCCCTTACTAATTTGAAAGCTGTAACCTTCATAGTCGGGATGAAACTCAATTAGTTCATAATTTTCTATATCTTCCACAGCTATAATAAATGCACAGATTTGAACTTTCCCTTCAATATCTTGAGCAGGAAGATTGAAGGAGAAATCATTATCAAATGAAGAGAATATTTTACGATAACGCGTTGTTTGGCATTCAAAATGAAATGCAAACTTAGCCTTATGGTCCTTTATAAGCTCGTTTATCCCATCACTGCTTGTGACACAGTTTGCATCAAAAATATATAAACTGTTAGTTTTAGTATTTTTAAGGGAAGCCTGAAAATCACTGTTTATAAAATCATCGGAAGTGTAAGAAAGAACAGGATGTGGGTACTGTCTTGAACTAATTTGCATAGATAGCCACCTCCAGAGCGCACCGTAGAGGTTCTTTGAGTGTAATAGTTATCACTGTTCGCTCGTTCTTATCAAAACGTACTGGTCCAATCTTCACATTATCCTCAATATGCACTTTCTCTCCAAACTGCTCAGCTGAACGTACTTCAGCCTTTTCTCCCCCTACTTCTCCTATAATATTAACCCCAACATATCCGTACCCTTCCTCATTAGATATAAGTGTCATCCTATACGTCCCTTTAGTAGGATCAGTACAAAAAATTCTAGATTGAGTTATACGCAGGTTTTTAATTATTTTAGGCTGTAACTTTTTCCCTTCTCCTGAATGTTCCAGGTCGGTATTGTTATTATCTTCACCCGCTTTATTGTCTTCAGACGGATCCTGTTCTTCTGAATCTTCCTTCTTTTCCTCTTCCTTTTCCTTGTTGTTCTGTTCAATATTGTTATCAAACGAGTCGATATTATTAATATCTAGGTCCATACCTGAATCAAGATCGCTTTCTTCCATTTCTTGTTCCTTATTGTATCCTGGTAAATCCCCTTCACTTATTATATTTACAGTATTCGGCTTGCTCTGCCGGTAATTTACTTGGAGCTCAATTTCTTTCGGCTCACTCTTCTCTCCCTCTTCTTCAGCTAATGCAGGAGCCGAATTAATGTCCTCACCTTTGTCGGGGAGATAGTCACTTAGCCCCTCAACATCTAATTCTTCAGTAGCATCTCCAAGCGTAATTGATCTAATCTGCTCGTTCATCCAACCATATAATTTTTTTATTATCCCTTTTGCATAATTCGGATCATCATGCCGTTCAGCTTCCCAAGCAGTATGCGTAGGAGGCTCTATCTTTCGAAGAAATTCATTAATTTCGTCTCCATCTGCAATCAACACACCGGAGAATTTAAATGGAGTTCGGAAGCTGCCTTTATCATAGATCTTCATCCCTGTACTTCTAACCATTGCAACTCGTTTAGGCGCATCTTTACCCGGTAGGATGTACATTCGAATCTCCCCAAGACTCTCAAAGTTATCATTCTCAAATTTTGAGGTATTAGACAGCGTATAAGCCTCATAATAAGAAAAGGACAAGCAATCTGGTTCTCCTTTGGTATACTGGCCCAGTATACTAGGAATCGTTTCGGCATTTATCTCTGTTTCTCCAACTTTCACTATCAACTTTTGATCCAGAATGGCAACGAAAAAACTTTCTAAAACGGAGCGAATGACTTTAGTTTCCCAATCTTTTTCTGCATTGAATCCCGCTATAAATATATCAGTCCCGACTTCTTCTCTTCTGAAAAACTCATTGATTTGCTCTTTATTAAGTATCGGCTCGTTTTTCTCTTTTGACCATAATAACCAGTCCCCTGGGTAGGCTCTCCCTGCTCATTATAGTGAGTGACCAGCTTGGCAACCCCCTGGAACGCCTCAATGCCATCTTGGTCTTTAGTGCTGTAAAAAACAGTCCTAAGGTCGGAGCATGCAAAAGGGGCATGTTTTCCAATGCCGAAGGAACCTCCAGACTTGGAATCTTTGTTTGATGAGCCAACAGACTTGATTAAATTATGCCATCCTCCTTGATGGCCTTGATCTGCTCCTGTTAGTCCCGTTGTATTGTAGTCACTTATTTTCAAGAATTTGATCGTTTCAGACTGCATAACGTTTAGTGCCTGCTCAAAAAAGCTGACTGTTTTCGCATTCTCATTCCAGTAATCCATACTTTGATTCAGAACATTAATGAACATGTCTTTTCTTGGAAAGACCGAAGCAGGAAGTTCTTTAATTTCAAACTCTACTCTAACAGGTTCAATACTCCCAGAATCTCTAGCATCACAAGAATTCTGGTTAATCTCTCGGGCGAGTGAATCCCACGGGTTCCCCTTAAATGTTTCTATTCCGGCATCGTTTAACCCGGTAACTTGTCCGTAGTTGTTAGGTGGGAAATTCCAATTTATCATCGTCTAGCTCCCTGCTCAGTTAAGTTTCTTCTACATTCTGCTGCTAACATCTGCACCAAGTCTACTGTGACTGCGTTGCCAACCTGCTTGTATTGCTTACCTTTAGGCATACCTTTCGGAAAAGAAAAAAGGAATCTTGAAATCCTTGCAGCCGAGCACATTCAATAGGTGATAGCTTCCTTATTCCCCAATCATCCTTGATAACCGGCACGTTGTGCCCACCTTCCCCCATATTTGCAGTCAGAGTAAAAGTAGCAGCACTCTTATTTTCACGTACATATGCACGCCTCAGAAGATAAACTGAATCCTCATTTCCTTCAGCTATTTTCTCGGCAAACATCCTACCATACTTACTATTCTCGTCAAAATAATATTCTTCGTCTGCTTTTTGCTGAATATCTAGATATGATCTTACATCGTTCATTTCTTCTAAAGGACCAGGGAACTTAAATGTATTCATTTTAAAATGGTCCTGCGAAAAAGCTACCATATATAGACGTTCCCTATTTTGTGGGATATCTGTATGTTCCTTAGTATTTAGGACTACTGCGTTACTACGTTGGGTTATCAAGTTACCTTTTTGATCTAGAGGAACTCTGAACCAATACCCAGCTCTTTTGAGTTCTTCTTCAATTGTATTAATAGTATTTTTATCATCATGGTAAATTAAATTTTTCACATTTTCTAATACAATAATTTTAGGTTTCCGTTCACCAAACTCTTTTACTAAACGAATAATTTCAAAGAACAACTGTCCTCGTGGATCCTTAAAACCAAGTTTATTACCAGCAAGGGAAAAAGACTGACACGGAAAGCCCGCAGTTAGAACATCTACCGGCTCCAGCTCATCAGCTTGTACCGAAAGTTCTTCTACGGATTTCTCAATCAGTCTAGTTTCCGGGTAATTATGCCGATATGTCTGAGATGCATAGCTGTCCAACTCATTTGCCCACACAACATTAAAGCCTTCATTCTTGAACGATCGGCAGAATCCACCAATCCCTGCAAAGAGACTACCTACCGTATATTGATTTTGCATAATCGAATTCAAAGATTCCCACTCCAAAATTAAATTTCGTTCATTAATAAAGATATATTTAATAATAGATGAGTTTTAGAGAAAATGTAAGACATCTACATATTGAATGGCAATGTTAAAACGGAAATCTTTAAAGTGTGTGAGGTGTTTAATCAAATCATTAAATAATTTTAGGTTTGTTCATTAGAGAAACAGAAGAACTAGGCTATAAAATCTGAGTACATGGTATAGTCAGATCGGATTTTGAGTTTAAAGAGTTGTAACTGTATTGGAAATTCGCATCGTTTGCGGTTCCCAACCTATATCTGCTTCATGCCAAGGGTGTTAACTACACTTACCTGTTCAAATAGCTCAAGTTACTTCTTTTATTAAATTTGTAATATTGTTTCATTCTTAATTCACAACGTACTACGCCGTATTTCATAGAAATACTGAACGGCCGAATGCTTTAATTTGACCTGCTCGGACATGTTCAGAATTCGCTTCTTGCCAACTCGTCTGTCCATTAAAGCCAGAATATTAAACAGGATATCCTTGCTCTCCAGATTATCCTCTATAGAAGTAGATAAATATGTGGTAGCCGCAACGGTAAAATTCGATTTGCTGAGTGCAGTCTGTGCCGCCAAAAGCTCTTTGGCATGGACGGATATTTTTCTGCTTCTTGCCATGACTTGCAATCGATCCTCGGGAATATTACCTTTGGACTCTTGCCGGATCGCTTCAATCTCTTCATCACTCACAGGAATGACAAGGTTAGGATCGTTCTTGATCTCCTGCTCTGTCTGATACCACCGGACAGGGGTGGTCGTATCACTCATATTCAGGATGTTCTTTTTATCGACGGTAATGTAACAATTTCCTGATTTATCAGGTGAATAGCGATAGCTGGTGGCACGGTACTCCACCCGTCCAACTAATGTAGGACTGAGAAAACTCTCCAGTTGTTGTTTCAATTTGCTCCAGGACATAGATCCTCCTATTTTCAGAAACCTGCCGCTTGCATTGCGGCGATCATTTTAACTTTTTGAATGAATCTTCTAAATCAACATTCACCTAAATTATATCACAGCCAAGCGAAGCGAAGTCTCATATTGATTGTGATGCAAGGCCAATTACTTTGTGCATCACATCGGAAGTTTAAAATCCAGTTGCAAGGGGCAGATATTAATGCACGTGACCAATATCAACGCACGCCTCTACATGCCCATGCCTCACACTGGTCAGGAAATGTCCCCTTGTTTCTTGAACTAGGAGCGGCTCTGGACGCTATTGCAGGAATCGTGTCCGTTGGTGCACCAGAAGTAAAACACCTAAAAAGAAGCGGAATAGCTCCCGCTTCTTTTCTTTATTATCGCCCTATACATATCTACTAATCTTTCCTGACTAACTGCGCGTAATATTCGACATGGCTTGAGAGCCTATTGCGAATGAAGTTGTTAATAGATCGGGATATCACAAAAGCTTTATGCGTCGTCCGTTCTTTCGCCGAACTCGGAAACTTAAACCCCACGTTCCTCCGCCTCATCTTGAGCCTTATTTCCAAATTCAAGGAGCAGCGTGCGAACTTCATTGGTCGACTTGGCGTTCATTAAGCTGTTTCTGAGTTCACTTGCCCCTCGAAATCCGCGGACATAGACTTTGAAGAAGCGGGCAAGTGCACTGAACGAACGGGACACCTGTCCTGAATATTGATCATGAAGATCCAGATGCAGTCTTAACAGATCAAGCAATTCCTCACTGGTGTGTTCCTTCGGCTCCTTCTCAAAAGCAAACGGATTCTGGAAAATACCGCGTCCAATCATAATGCCATCCACACCATATTGCTCCGCGAGTCTCAGGCCTGTCTCACGGTCAGGAATATCCCCGTTAATGGTCAGCAGTGTATTCGGCGCGATCTCATCCCGCAGTTTCTTAATCTCCGGAATCAGTTCCCAGTGAGCGTCTACCTTGCTCATTTCTTCTCTTGTCCGCAAGTGAATGGACAGATTCACAATGTCCTGTTGCAAAATATGAGTTAACCAGTCGCGCCATTCGTCGACCTCCGTAAATCCGAGACGCGTTTTTACACTAACCGGCAGTCCCCCGGCTTTCGCCGCCTGAATAATCTCCGCCGCAAGGGCTGGCCGGCAGATCAAGCCGCTTCCTTTTCCATTCTCAGCCACATTCGCTACAGGACAGCCCATGTTAATATCGATGCCTTTAAAACCTTCCTTTGCCATACCGATACTCATCTCACGAAAGAATTCCGGTTTATCTCCCCAGATATGAGCCACCATCGGCTGTTCATCCGCTGTAAATGTCAAACGCCCGCGCACACTCTTGTGCCCCTCCGGGTGACGATAACTCTCTGTGTTTGCAAACTCGGTAAAAAACACATCCGGTCTGCCCGCTTCACTTACGACATGCCGAAACACAACGTCCGTGACATCTTCCATCGGTGCCAGTATAAAAAATGGTCGTGGCAATTCACGCCAAAAGTTTTCTTGTGTCATCTCCAAAACTCCTCTATACATTCCAGGACAGTCTTTATCCTCATTAATAGTAAATTGATCTGCAAGCTACATCGTGCAAATAACATCATTATATATCAGACACGTACCACTGAGTATATCACAACCTCTGAGGATCATCTCAACCCAATTAATTCACATCATAAGAAGCAGACTCGTTACGTTTTGAGAATACAGACGACCTAGGTCCGATCCTTCAGAATTGCAAACTGTACGTTCTTAAAAAAAGCGGAAACACAGGCTTACGAAGCCCATGTCCCGCTTTATGATAATTATGCCGTATAACCATTATTGCCACTTGGCCATTAGATCAGATCTGACTTCTGCAGCAATCTCTGCATGATTGTCGCAATCTCGGCACGTGTGATCTTACCTTTTGGTGCCAATAAAGACTGGCTGCGACCCTGTACAAGACCGTACTTCACGCTGTCCGCTGCACTGCTGCGTGCCCATGAGGATACAGTAGTCTCATCTTGGAACATCTGGAGCGTGGCATCTAAAGACTCTGCGTTCAGGCTATCTTTTAATCCGGTAATCGTCATCGCTTTCGCCAATATAACCATCGCTTGTTCTCTTGTAATCGTTTCATTAGGATGGAAAGTCCCATCTTCGAAGCCGTTAATCAGCTCATAAGCATGTGCTGTACGGATAGCACCATTGTACCAATCCTCGGTCTTCACATCCGAAAATGGAGTTTCCCCATTCTCCGGACGAAGTCCCAGACCACGAACAACGATGGCAGCGAACTCTGCACGGGTCACGGCTCGATCAGGATTGAAGGTGCCATTGCCAACACCTTCCACAATCATGCGAGATCCCATATCATTCACAGCATCTTTAGCCCAATGATTCGTTACGTCTGCAAATTGTAGCGGATGCCATACCACTGCATATGTGCTGTTGGTCAAACTGTTAATCTGAGCTTCGTATCTTCCATTGTTCTGACGTACTTTGGTCGGTACATGGCGAACCGTTCCGTCCGGCTCCACGACAACGCCGGTTGTAATCTTGTTAGGATCTACGTCGTCTGGAATAGCTATCGTTCTTTCGACGTAGGCATCGAAATTTTTGACTTCGATTATGTTATCTCCATGAACAGCATTCACCGTAAAGTTTAGAGGCTGGGCAACCAGTGTTAACTCCCCTTGTGCTGCTGCACGCTCTACCATCTCGGATTCAACTGATGTTGGAGACGCAATTTCAATCCTCACCTTGATCTCCTGCAAATCTGTGGACCCTTCCATTTGAGCAGCAATCTCCCCAATACGAATCTGCCCTGCAGGAACAGTATATGAAGCCTGCTCTGTTTTGAATTCCAGAACAGCTTGATACTCTTCCATCGTTTTAATCATCTCGCCTGTAAGCTCACCCAAAAAGACGTCGTACGTTTGATTAATGGGAATGGTGACAACCGCATGTTGTCCTTCCGCTGCCAATCTGTCATTCAGCTTCTGCTGATCGACGACAATTGTCAATGCGGTTTGTTGGTCACGCCGGGATATGCTTGCTTGTCCGGCATTCTCCACTTTCCCATTAACCAGAATATTGACGCCTGTAGTTGGTGGTGTGACAGGTGTTATTCCTGGGGTTGATGGAACCTGTGTTACAGGCGGATTGGTTGACGGAGCAGAGGCCGCTGCAGGCACAACTGCATTGGACCTGGCCGAATCTGCACTTTTGCCTGCGCCGTTAATGGCTTTCACCGTAAACGTATAGCTTGTTCCGTTACTCAATCCCGGTACTGTTATTGGACTGGCAGTACCTGTAATGATCATATTCCCGGGCGATACAGTCACTTCGTATCCTGTAATTGGACTTCCACCATTCTGAACTGGCGCTGCAAATCTCACAATGGCTTGTCCGTTGCCCGAAGTCGCTGTCACATCTGTTGGCGATCCCGGAACGCTTGATGGAATAACACTTACTTGATTGGAGGCTTCACTAAGCCCTCCCTTATTCTCTGCTTTTACAACAAAGTAATAAGTCTTGCCATTAACCAGCTCAGGAATGGTATAAGGTGATGATGCCTCGGCTGTGATTTCAACCCTATGATCCGGATCATCATCTGTTGCCATGTAAATTCGGTACTCTACATCGGGTTCCGTTTCCCATTTTAACGTGGTATGACCATCCCCAGGTTCAGCTGTCAGATTCCGAGGATTGGCTGGTACATTAGGCAGATTAACCGCCTGTGTTACTTTGAAAGTGACTGGTACCATGAGATCTGCTGTCAACGTAACGGTAGCTGTATATGTTCCTGCGGGCAATCCGTCCTTGGCATGGAGAGTGAACTCTGTCTGATCCCCAGCGATCAATTCAGTATCCGGCTGCGTAATAACAAAGGCATCCGAATCATGCCCGCTCAGAGAGGCAGATAAATGAACCAGATTTCCTGTTCCCGTATGCTGAATGGACACGGTGTTCGTTTCCTGGGTACCAGATTCATAATCGAGCATGAGCGGTTCCAATGTGCGATCTTCAATCGGAGCAATCGTATACGTTGGAGCCGCTGTCACCGTGAGAACCATGCTGCCTTTTTTGCTGATATCTGCTGTGGAGGTCGCGTAAATGGTATATTCTCCTGGCTCAGCGTCGGCTTCTACCGTAACATAACCAGCATCGCTGACCTTCACCTTGTTGGTTGCATCGCTACTGCTCCACGTCACCGTTACATCGGCTCCGCCTACGGTATCTACCGTTGCCGTCAGTTGTCTGCTCTCTCCCTGCATAAGACTGTCCGTCATCGGGTTAACCGTGACGCTGTTCACAGCCGGTGCATACGTCACCTTAATGGTTGCCGTTGCAACCTTGGTTAGATCGTACGCGGATGTCGCTGTAATCACATAGTCCCCTGGCACGGCATCGGAAGCAACGCTAACCTTCCCCGTGCTGCTTACGGTTACCTTGTTGCTGGAATCGTTGCTCGCCCACATCACGGAAGAATCAGCTCCACCTACCGCAGTTACCGTCGCAATGAGTTGCTCGCTTTCTCCTTGTGCGACATTAACATTTTCCGGATTGACAGTGATATTGTGAATAGCTGGCGCATACATCACTGTAACGGTTGCCCTTCCCGTCTTGCTGCTGTCTTCAATCGATGTAGCTGTTATCGTATAGTCCCCTGGTACAGCATCTACTGCAGCCGTTACGAAGCCGGTATCACTTACAGAGACTTTGCCGGTTAGATCACTGCTGCTCCATGTTACCTCCGTCGAAGCTCCACCAACTGCCTCAACGATTGCCTCTAACTGTGTACCATCTCCTTGCACGATGCTTGCTGGATCAGGCGAAACGATAACTCCGTTTACTGCTGGTGCATACGTCACCGTAATGTTTGCTGTACCCACCTTACTGCTGTCTACCGTCGAAGTTGCCGTAATCGTGTAGTTCCCTGGCACAGCGTCTGCTGCAACCGTCACGAAGCCGGTATCACTTACCTCAACCTTGTGATCCGTATCACTACTGGCCCATGTCACCGTTGCTCCCGCCCCACCTACAGCGTTTACCGTTGCGACCAGTTGTCTGCTCTCTCCTTGCATCAAACTGTCGGTATCTGGGCTAACACTAACGCTATTAACCGCTGGTGCATAGGTGACCGTAATGACCGCTGATTCTCTCTTTCCCGTATCATAAGTGGAAGATGCTGTAATGGTATAGTCACCCGGTTCAGCATCCGATGCCACACTAACCTTCCCCGCTGCATCTACCGTTACTTTGTTACTGAGATCACTGCTATGCCAGCTTACCGTGTCTGGCGCTCCACCCACGGCTACTACCGTTGCCGTTAACTGGGTGCTCCCCCCTGCATCAGGCTATCCGTACTTGGATTAACGGTTATGCTCTGAACTGCCGGTGCATATGTCACCGTAACGGTTGATGTTGCTGTCTTGGTACTATCGAACGTGGAAGTCGCCGTGATGATGTAATTACCTGGTGTTGCGTCCCGTGCAACCGTAACTAAGCCCGTAGCATTAATTGCGACCTTGTTCGTTGCATCACTACTGCTCCATGTCACCGTCGTTGGCGCCTCTCCTACGGCGTTAACAGCAGCCGATAGTTGTCTGCTACCACCCTGCATTGTACTTGTCGTGATTGGGCTCACAGTTACACTAGTGACGCTTGGTGGAGGCGGCGGCGTAAACTGTGCTGCTCTAATATTTACTACTGTTCTGTCATTCTCGTCCCACACCGCATACAGCGCGCCATTCATTGCTGTTATGGCAGGATTCCTGGCGGTTTTAGTTCCAAATACATTTAGTCCACCATTTCTTCCATTTTCGGCTAGGACCCATCCATTGCCGTTATACTTTTTCACGCGGATTTTTAGAATGGGAACTCCGTTCACCCATTCATTTGAATTTTCAGACCAAATGGCATATAACTCATTATTCAAACTCGCTAACTGAACCTCAAATGCGCGCAAACCTATATTTACATTGATTCCGTATTCGCCATCACCATCAATATTAGTCCAGGTCGTGCCGTCGAATTTCTTAACACGAATTTGATCATCCGTGCTATATTGACCCCACGAGCTTCCACCCATGCAACGTACAATTGATCATTCATAACACTTAAGACCGGGGTTATTGCGTTGTTCCAACTAACCTTGTTCAATCCAGCTCCACCATCTACTACTGTCCAATTGTTGCCATCATACTTCTTAGCACGCACCGTATTGAAACCGTTACTCACTTTTTCAGACCATAGTGCATATAAATCATCACCATATACAGCCATGACTGGACTACCTGCCCCACTACCTGGACTCACATTCAACCCATCTACTCCACCGCCATCGAGGCTTGTCCAAGTCGTACCATTGAATTTTTTGGCACGAATCTTAGCTGCTTCTTGCCACATTGCATACAACTCGCCTTTATATGCAGTCAATTTTGGACTTAATGCTGTGATGGAAGGATTTTCATTGATCCCGGCAGGGTTTCCCCCTTCGGCATTTGTCCAGCTCGTACCATCATATTTTTTGACCCGAACTTGTGCAGTATAAGAAGCATTTCTCTCTAACCAAGTCACATACAGCGCATTGTCATAAACAGCTAGTGCTGGAGACTCAACATCTCTGATGACATCGTAATTTATACCATATGTTGGGTGCCCCCATCAACACTAACCCAATTTGAGCCGTTAAACTTTTTAACTCTGATCTGGCCAACCGTAGGTGTACTTTGAATGGTTTCTCGCCATGCCACATATATCTCACCATTCCATTCCACTATGGCAGGTTTTTCGCCCCTCATGGCTGAATTCACATTGATGCCAGTTGCTCCATTCCCATCAATGATCGACCAGCCAGATGCCGCCGAAGTGACGCCGCCTCCAATCACCAGGGATGGTATAAATAGAATGATGGCTAGAAACAGATGTGCCATTCTTCGAAAATTTCCTTTTTTCTTACTTGCTCCCCCACTGAAAGCATGACATGTCTCCCCCTCTGCAATATCAAATCAAATACATTCTTCTCAGCATAACGGGGCACACCTTAAAAAAACCTTAAAAAATGCTGTTATTCGACTTTATTCGACGACATTAACTTTACCTATCCAACCAATTCACATTTTCAGTTAACTCACAATCAAATAAATACAAAAAGAGCCCCATCGCAAGTACGATAGGGCCCATTGCTATAACACATGTTCTCTTAAGACAGCACATTCGGAATACGAAAGGAAACGCTTGTTCCACGCCCCAGCTCACTCGTTAGCACCAGTGAAGTGCCGTATTCAAATCTCAATCGCTTATCGATATTTCGTAAACCAACTCCTTGTTGGACGGTCGATTCGCTATGTTTAAGTAATATCTTCATACGTTCGGGAGGAATTCCGACTCCGTCATCGGATACAACAAATAACCAATCCTCTTCTGATCTCTCCACTATCAATTTCACTGTCCCGCCTTCAATTCGATCTCCGATGCCGTGGCGAATCGCATTTTCGATCAACGGCTGAAGCAGCAACGGCGGTATTTGTAGACGATAAGCTTCTTCAGGAATATCATATTGGAAGCAGATACGGTCTCTAAATCTGGCCTGCTCAATCTGCACATAGGTTTGAATAAGTTTGAATTCCTCATCAAGTTCGATACGTTTATCCGAATTGCTGAACCGAAAGCTCCCTCGCAAATAATCAGCCAACGCGATGATCATGTTCCGCGCACGCTCCACATCTGTATAGCTGGAGGCAACGATACTATTAAGAACATTATATAGAAAATGCGGCTTGATCTGCGATTGAAGGAACGCCACCTCCATATAAACTGCACGTCCCAGTGATTCCTTCATCGCAAGCAAACTTCCGATTCGAGCTTTCAATTCTTCCAAATCAAACGGTTTGGGCAAATAGTCGTTTGCTCCAACCTGATATGCAGCCACCTTATCCTGAGGCTGAATTGCCGCAGTAACCATAAGCACCGGTAACTCCAAGAGTGAATAGCGCTTGCGAATTTCCTGGCATACTTCATATCCGGACATGCCTGGCATCATGAGATCCAGAATGACAAGATCGATTCTGCCCGGTTCCTCGATCTGACGAAGTGCTTCGTATCCGTCTTTGACCGCGATGATTCGATAGTCATGGGATTGTAGTGTATCCAGCAAGACCTTCAGGTTCACATACTGATCGTCAACGATCAAAATCGTGCGCTTGCCCTCGGCATTCGCAATATACGGTGTAGGAAACGAATACTCGTTTTCCAAAGGTTGAATGTAGGATAAAGATGAATGTTCAAGGGCGGCTATATTCTCCTTATTTGACGTTGCCTTCTCCAGCGTAAACATGAATGTCGTCCCTACATCCAGCGTGGAGCTCACGGATAGTGTTCCTCCTTGCAGATGGATCAGCTGCTTTGCAATAGACAACCCAAGGCCGGAGCCGCGTTGGCTTATTCCTTCTATCGATTTGAACGGCTCAAAGATATGCGGCATATCCTCCGGATGAATACCCGCTCCCGTATCCTGTACTTCGAATTGCAACAGCCCTCCTTGTTCCTTCCCGGCAACAATAATTGTTCCGTTCTCTGTATACTTGATTGCATTGTCCAGCAGATTGCTAATGACCTGACTCAACCTGATTTCATCAGCATAAGCGAGCGGCAAGTCCGTTGGCACCTGATTGACGAGTTGAATCTCCTTTTCCGCACTAAGATAAGAGTAGAAACGGATCTGCATCTCTACGACCGAACGAACATCGACTGGTGCCGGATCAATTCTAAGCTCCCCCTGCTTCAGCTTGGACAAATCCAGAATGTCATAGACAAGCTGAGAGAGCTTCCTGGTAATATCGATCATCAGCTGAAGTTTCTCTCGCTGCTCTGGCGTAAGAGGTATCTCAGAATCATCAAGCATAGACCGGGATATGTTCATCACGCCATGAAGAGGTGTCTTGAATTCGTGTGAGGTGCGTGCGAGAAAATCATCCTTGTGTTTATCCGCCTCCATCAGCTGTCCCGAGAGCTCCTCTATTCGCTGGAACGCGTTTGAGAAGCGGAGCGACATCAACAGTGCAAGCATGAGCAGTACAAGAAACGGCTCGACAGGTGGTAGCGAATAGATTGGAACGCCAAAGTAGACGTTTAAGTTCTGGTTCAACACGAGTGCGTTCAAAGCCATGGCCGCCACAGCCAGATACCAGCTGCCAGCCACTCTATGCAGAACAGCGTAAACAAACACATACGTGGCGTACAACAAAGCAAACGTGACGTACAGTGACGTCACAAGGCGAAATGGTCCTGTCGTAATTTGCGTAGCAAAGCCCATATGCAAGAGAAGTAATACAAGCCCTGAGAGTAGTCCTGCTTTGGTAAACCATCTGTAACTGTAGGGACGAAACGCGGTATAGACATACAGGAAAAATCCCACACCTACCCCGATGGTCAACACCATTTGAATGCGGAAATATAGCCAAAATGGGAATTGACCCACCACATCAAACAACACCCTCTCACCACTGACGCTTGTAAATGCTGCGATAAATACACAGACGAGCCCGAATACAACAAGAGACTGATCATTCCTGCGCTGAGAAAATAATCCGATAAAATACAGCCCCATGATCAGGAAGGCTGTCAGTGTAACCCAGTCATGTGCTGTCGCGATATCCCGAATTTTCGCAATCTGTTCCGCCTTGCCAATTTGGATAGACTCTCCAATTCCACTCGTTACCCGGAATTCATGGTTGGCAACTTCGATAACAATATCGTTCCAGCCTGACTTTAGAGCGAAATAACTGACATATGGCTTGTTAAGCGCCCAATAATCGTCATTGTAATCGGGTTGCCCGCTCGAACCTACAACTTGTCCATTCACTACAAGCCTGTTGGAGATTAGAATGGCTGCTGTCTTTATTCCGTATATCACGCTATCGTCATCGATTAAAAGCCTCAACCGATACGTTGCCACACCCAACGTATCCATCTGTCTGGACCACGATCCCGGCACCTGAATGAACGAAGGAGCTTCATCACCCGCTTCATCAGAATTGAGAGGATGGCTGAAGATCAGCCGATTCGGGTAAAACTCCCATTGCCCGTCCAGCCGGACGACACCCTTCTCCTGAAATGCCCAGTCGGTCAAGTCTATGGCTCCATTGGCCGCGATCGGCATTGTTTTCTTGTTAACTGTGAAGTATGTCAACATCATGCCGTACGTCGCGAACAACATCGTTAATGTAATAAGGACCGCAACGATTTTGCGTTTCATTGCGATGTGCGCCCCGATCCTTCCATCGTCTTCTGAATCAATACCAACGTCTCCTCCTCCAGTTCTGTACCAATTTGAATGCGCACGGCTTGCTCTAACTGCTGGCTTACACGATACGCCTCACTCCGGTTACCAAGTTCCAGGTGAATTCGAATCAGCGCACGTCCATCGCTCTCGGAGTCAGGAACAAGTGACAGTATGCGCTGCAAGCTATCCGCTGCAAACAAAAGCTTTCCTTGGCTACGGTAATGTGCATGCCATTTGCGAAGTGCTCGGACATACAACGATTTGATATCCAACTGTCTGGCAATCGCCCAGTCAAAGTTGCATCCATCCATATAATCTCCGACGTACATTTCGTTCATCTGATCATAGTGCAGCTCATTCATGTGATCTTCCGCTATTATTCTGTTTAGCAATGCCTCGAATTGAGAGACATCGATTGTAATGTCGTTCAGTTCGGCGGAAAACCCCTGATTTCCCTTCCGGATATGAATCGCTACCTCATGCTCTGTCAAGCTTCTCCGAAGATAAGAGAGACAGGTGTACAAATACGACTTGGCTTTCTCAAGATCGTAACCCGGCCACAACGCCTCAATAATGACAGCAGCATTTACACGCTTACCTTCATGATGTATCAGAAAAGCACATAGCTCCCGCTCTTTTTCGTTTTCCAAATGACCTCCTTGCCCGTGTCGCCCAGTGATATGATATGAAATCCTCCGAGAGAACGAACTGACGGCTTTGAAGGCTGGTTTGGCTTTGATGGACTGGCCTGCTTGTCAAGATTTTTGGTAATCCGTGCCATCGTAGTCTGTAACCGGCTCACGGTAAACGGCTTTAACAAATAATCGGTTGAATCAATCTCAAACGCTTCCAATGCGTATTCGGCATAGGCAGTCGTGAAAATGATCGGCAGCTCAGGTGAAATGCTCCTTATTCGCCGGGCTGCTTCGGTACCCTTCATACCCGGCATCTGGATATCCAGGAACACGGCATCTACCATGATTCGGTTTAAATCTTCTAGCGCCTGAAGGGGATTCAGATACCTTCCCGCAATCTCCACATTCCCCATTTGACCAAGCAATATTTCAAGCAGATCCAGTGCATCTTCTTCATCGTCAATCAACATGACATGTATCATCGGCTGTTCTCCTTTTCGTTCATGCTAAAGATTGGCGGCCTTGAGTCAATGTTCGCATTCAAGATATATACATATATATCGGGCAGTTGACATCGTCTCTTTAGATTCTGATAGGTTGGTTGCAATTCATCTTGCCGAACTGGAAAAGCTCCTCTAAAATGAAGCTCGACAGGCAGTTAACCTACAGATCGACATTCCGAGGAGGCTTGACTTAAATATGGAAATTTCACTGGATATTATTAAAGATAAAGTCGAATGCTTGCAGGCTTATGACTTTCATGAATTGGCGCGAGCGATTGAAGAACGAATTGAAATCAATAAGGCATTGATGTTACGTGTGAAGCAGATCCAACATCAAGTAACCTTTGACCCCATTCGTACCAAAATGTTATATAGTGCAGTTGTGCATTATGCCGTAGATTAAATGAACCAAGATTGGCAGTTGCTCTCAGCCATTTTATGTAGTCACTTTTGAGGATTAAGGAGAACACACCATGCAGGATTTGATCTTTACGAAGAACTATAAAAATAATGACACACTTCGAACAAGTTTTTTTGAACTTGCTGCCGATACTTTTGATATTGATTTTGAGAATTGGTACCAACACGGATGCTGGGGCGAAAACTACATCCCTTTTTCATTTGTGGACGGGGATCAGGTTATTGCCAACGCTTCCGTTAACATCCTTGAGCTCATCATTCACGGGGAGAAGAAAAAAGCGATTCAAATCGGCACGGTGATGACACATCCCGACTATCGAGGGAAAGGGCTATCCACTCGTTTAATGAACCAGATTTTAGAGGAATACGACAACAAGTACGATCTCATGTACCTTTTTGCCAACGAATCGGTGCTTGATTTTTACCCCAAGTTTGGTTTTAAACCGGTGGAAGAACAGCTTTTTTCAATGGATTATACGGCAAAAAAATCGACCAAACCGGCGAACCTTCGGAAACTCGATGTTGCTAACGCGGATGATTTACAACTTATTCAACAATTTGCATTGGAAAGACTGCCTGTTTCGCAACATTTCGGAACCGCCCAGACGCAAGGCATACTCCTGTTTTACTGCCTGAATGTGTTCAGTAACGATATTTATCACCTGGTAGATGAAAGCGCCATCGTGATTTATCAGAAGCAAGACAATCATATGGACCTCTTTGACGTTATTTGTTTAAACGAAATCCGTATGACAGATATTTTACATCAGATTGCAGATGAGGATACAGAGACCATAACCTTCCATTTCACACCGGATGCAACAGAACACCTCGTTCTGAAAAGTACCCTCACCAATGAAGGTTTATTTGTAAGAACCCCTGGTGAGCATCTCTACCCGGTGCAAGTTAAACATCCGATGACTTCAATCGCTTAACAACTTATATAGTAGTGCCTACACCAGCCATACTTTCAAAAGATCAAAAAGGAGCGGGTTTCCCCTGCTCCTTCGTTATGTGAAACTTCTTTCTCTCATCAAACGTAAATTCACAAGGTATAATGAAAAAAGATGGCCCGTTCAGCATGATCTTATCACCATCATAATGAAGGAGGGACATTCGTGGCCTTTATCCCGTTAAACTGTCCCAATTGCAACGGAAAAATTGAATACAAAGAGGGTCAAATTTTAAAGTGCCCCTATTGTGAAACAGAGCTTTTATTGAAGCAAAATCATGTCTATTACGTAGACCAGACCATTAATCATTACCACGGAACGCCTCCCAAGGCAACGCCGAAGCAGGCTGTCTCCATAAAACTAATGCTGATATTCATGTTGATCCTAACGGGCGCCATCGGTACTTATTTTTATTATAGTAACAGCTCCGCCTATCCCAAAACAGAAGCCAATCTGCCTGTGCGAAAGATGCCCGAAAGCGAGGTTTTGCTCTCATTTTTGCGAGATATCTTCGATAAAGGATCTGCCTTGCCGACAGAGGAGGAATTGGCTCGTATTCGCTATTTAACCGTAGAGCATTCGGAGAATGATCAGTGGACGTTTACATATAGCCTCTCCGATCCGTTCAGCGATGAACAGGCCGAGAAAATCACTTATGTGACTCAGGACAAGAAATTGAATAGCCAGCGGATTGATCAGCGAGATTTTGAAGCTTTTACGGGACTAACGGCATTGGACCTGACGAATACCTATGAAATCTCCCAGACGGACCAAACCACTTTGGCCCATATGTCCGGATTAAAAATTTATGGCGGCGCTTTTAACGAATCTTTTAGCAAGTTTTCGGACTTCTTTGGTGATAAGTCTAAAATTACGGAGCTTACCACTCAGATTCGCAGCAATCAGGAATTGGCCCTGCTGTTGGAATTCCCCAATCTGAACTCTTTATCCATTACCTATGTGGATGAGTCCGTAACGGATTTATTTCTGTTGAATAAACTGCCACTCAAGTCCCTGTCCCTTACCTTTGTCGATGAACTCGGATGGTTGTCGTCCATGACCGGGCTAACATCCTTGTCTATACAGCATAGTGAAACCACTGACCTGCAGCCGTTGTACGCCTTGACCCAGCTTCAGGAGCTACATTTGTCGTTTTTAACGAATGTAAAGTCCATCGACTTTGTGCAAAACATGCCTGCTCTACAAACGCTGGATATTGAAAATGTAAACTTCTCCAGCCTGGAGCGCTTGACCGGTAAAAAATCCATTACTACACTGCGCCTGGCTTCTCTAAGTCAGCTTGGTTCCGTAAAGGCCATCAATAGCCTGTCATCTTTGCGGGAATTAACGTTGTCCGGCTACTACGAGAATGCAGAAGCGCTGACATTGCCTAATGTGGAGCGGTTGGAGATTCCAAGCTCCTTTCTCCCCGGGCTGAAAGCGCCCGCCGCAACCAGCCTGACGCTCCGTGGCGGAAGTGGCGAGTTGAATCTGGCGGTGCTGAGGAAATTCCCGAAACTGGAGCAACTCTCACTCTCAGAGATCAGTGAAGTAACCGGTATTGGCGCCCTGGACGGCTTGTCCAGCATGGAGGCCCTAAGCATTTATGACTCGTCACTATATAAGGAGAGCGATGCTTTATTTCGTTTGAAGCAGGTGAAATCTCTGACGTGCTCCGAGTGCAGGCTGAACTTTGAACAAACGGCCGCCGCGGAGAACAACGTGCTTGAACATTTAACCTTAGAGCAGCCGTATTTCAGCATAAATAATACCTCTGTTACTGAAGTAGACCAGGTGATGCCTTACTTTGCGAAACTGTCCGCTCTGCGTTCCTTCACTCTGCAAGACAGCAATTTGGCTTCTCTCGAATTCATGAATAACTGGCAGGCCATAGAAGAGCTTCACCTCGAGAACAATGCCATTTCCAATATTGAAACTCTAAGTCAGCTGCCTAATCTGCAAAAGGTGTATCTCTCCGGTAATTCCGTGCAAAACAAATCCGTGCTTGGTACGGATGTGCACGTATATTAATTACCTGCTGGGACGTTGGCGGGTTTTAGACTACTACAGTTAATGAATAGTATTAAAACAAAGACAAAAGGGGGTCGAGAATATATAAATTCTCGACCCCCTTCTGTTTTTGTTTCGCTCACTAACCATCATCTCTACACTCCAGAACGCTGCGGATTGACCGTGCCAAAGATATGATACGGTGTTATCCCCTTTGTAAATAAACTATCGATCAGCTTGATCAATTCCTCCGACGATAGATCTTTGTCCCTGTGTATCCAAAGGCGAAACATCGATATTAATGTGGATATGTAAAACTCAATGATGTATGGTGCCAAGACATCATCTGTTGAAAAATCCATAATCAATCGCTCAAAGGGAATTTCTCTTTTCAAGCGTTCCACAAAATGAACAGAACCATAATCGCCCAATACAGCTTTGAGAACTGTAATTTCCTCTGCATTTTCCAAGCATTGAAGTGCATCCTGGATAGTATGTGTAGAAAATTCTCTGCCTTCCATTTCCTCCTTAATGGATCTCAAAATCCGCTCTTCAACGCAGTCCAACAACTCATAGATATCTGTAAAATATTGATAAAATGTACTCCGGTTATATCCTGATTGGTTAGCAATCTCTTGAATGGATATCTTTTCGATTGGTTTACGGCAGTATAAATCACAGAATACATGGATGAATGTCTGCCTTGTTTTTTCCGTAATTTCAGGTTGCTTATTCATGATTAACCTCCATTTGCTGTTGAATTGATTATACGACAGATATTAAAAATCTGATGGTTGATGACCCTGTAGTGAATCTTTACAATAACATTATACAACACGTTGTTGGATCATCAACAAGCATGAATACAGATATTTAGGAGGCTAAGATGAGAATTTTATTTTTCGGTAGAGGTGTAATATCGACCCAATATGCGTGGGCTTTAGAGAAGGCAGGGCATACCGTGGAGTTTTACGTTAGAAAAGGGAGAAAAGAAACGTTCGGAGACTATATAGCGCTTGAAATGTGGGACGCACGAAGAGGAAAACAGCTCATCCAAGAAAACTGGAAAATCAAACTGCATGAGGAGATTAACCCAAATTACGATCTCATTATTGCAAGTGTCAACACAGAGCAACTTCCCGAAGCAGCAAGATTACTTTCAACTACTGCGGGTAACACCCCGATCCTCATATTCAATAATATTTGGCAGGACTTAAAATCATCAATTTTGCCCTTGTCTATGAACAATGTGGTCTTCGGGTTTCCAGGAGCAGGAGGCGGCATTGAGAACAATAAACTTAGGGGCGGCTTTTTAAAAATGATATTTCTGGAAAAACCACGAGTAGGCACGGAACAGATAAACCACAAGGTCAAACAGCTATTTGAAAGCGCCCATTTTAAAATCAATGGGATTAAGGATATGCAAAGCTGGTTATGGAATCACTATGCCATGAATGCGGCGATGGAGACCGAGGTGTTAAAACGGGGAAGTTTCCCAGCACTCTTAAATTATCGTGACTCATTCGCAAATGTCGGCAAGAGTATGCGGGAAATGAAGCCTGTTCTTAAAGCAAGAGGCGCCAAGATGGACGCGATTACTCTAATGTTGACCAAGATCCCACCGGCACTTCTCGGCATGCTGTTTAACAAGGTTATTTTTGCAAAGGGCAGCTTACCACGACTTTTTATTGAATACAATAATAGTAAGTCCAGTTTTGCAGTACTTGAAGTTGTGAGAGAAGCCAAAAAGTTAGGTATCCCTTTGCCACGTCTTACTGCGACATTGGAAAACACTGAACAACACACAGGTATCGTAAACGGATAAACTGGAAAATGAATATTGTTCAGACCAACATTAACTCTACTATTGATTATATAAACCATATCCGACGAACGGAAGCCTCACTAAATGCCCTTCGCTAGCCCGAACTCTAGAAGCTTCGGGCTAATTAGCTATTTATTATAAACAGGTAAATCTAGCTTCAATACACTACTCCTTCACCAACATCGCCACCGACTCCACATGACTAGTATGCTGTTACAGAATCAAGACAAAAAAACGGCATCTCTGCCGTTTGTCATTACTAGCAATATTAGGTGTGAGTTTACCTGAAAGCCTTTAACATTAAAAATAATTGATTATTAAACTGCACTTCATTCGTATATATTTTTCTAAATAAACCAATGCACTTGTCTATAATTTCCCCAGTGAACTTCTGGGACATGATGGCTTTATTCGAATAGATCCTTACTGTCTTCCAGTCATGAATAATTTGGTCCAATAACGGGTCAAGCGTATGTTTTGCATGGATATGATCAATGTTGTACTTATAGAGCGTATTTAACCTGTATTTCTCAGAACATTTTCTATAAATCGTACTGCTCAGTGTTTCTATAATCGTTTCATTTTGTATAATGAGTTCGTAATTTTCTGCGAGCAACAGGATATTATTCAAACTTTCCGTTATTTCATTTTGATACCTGCACATATTTTCTACGAATGTATTGATGGTTGTGTGTGCTGAATTCTTATCGTTCAAGATCTCATGATTACCAGGGGGCACTGGCGCATATTCCCAAAAGTAGTCTGGCATCTTTACGTGTTCCGAAGTCAGGCATGACGATTTAAATTCTGAAAATGGCAGAGCATATTGTCTGTATTCTGTAATATCATCAACGGTATATATTTCCTCGTTCGTCAGATTGAAGCCATAGACAAAAACAGGGTGCAGTCCATGTTTTTGGTTATAGTAAAAGTCTCTCCCGCGTTGATAAAATAAATCAATAAATATGGAAATGGGATGACCACTAGAAATAGAGTGGATGACCTCATCTTGTAACGTATCTAGTGCAGGGGATTTTTTAAGAATAGAGATCCCCATATCCTCAAGGATCTGATCTGCCTCCTCCAGATCCAACACCTCTAACTTGAAATATCCTCTTGTTTGTATTTTTTGTTTATCAAATCTATAAATAGTAATGACATTATTCAAAATCGGCAACTCATCTTTTTTAAAATATCTGGCAAGCGTTAATAACAAATTGTAGCCGCAATTAAAATAAGGAAAATTATGATGAGGAAACATTTTCGTCATGCCGTCGAAGGGCTGAAAGGTGTCCAGGGAAATAATTTCTTCCATACAATATTTCTCCTAACCTAAAATTAAATTATTGTTGATATCACGGCTATATTACCTCTTAACAAGGTTCATCATACGGTATTGCCGCGTTCCAGTCTTCATCTCTTCATATTTCTTCGAGCCGGGCAATGCGATGAACTCATCGATATCTCCAATATTCGTGCTTGAATTGGCGTTATTCGCAATTCCTTGTGTGCCAGTACGCTGCTTCGCACTCTCATCACACGATAGAAGAACATTCGAAGTCACATCCTGATTGCGGATTACAGACAGGCCTGCTTCCTCTAACAGCCTGACGTTTTGCGCTACCTGATCTCCCAGCATCAGCTCCGTATACAGAAATACGCCGCCAACTCTCAGTATCCGGTACACCTCTTCATAGAATTGTGATCGGTTCGGATAGGCATGTGCGGATTCAATATTTAACACTACATCGAAGCTCTCGTCTGCAAACGGTATATTCTCCGCATCGCCGACGAGATACAAAGATTCACCCAATCGGGATTTGGCATTGCAAAAGGCAATATTCGCAGGGCAGATGTCGAGACCGACAATAGACAGCGGCTTGAAATATTTAGTCAGAGTTGCTATGTTCCCTCCCCTGCCGCATCCGATGTCGATCACCTGCCGCTCCCGAATCGCCGTCCTGCCCACTGTCTCAAGCAGCAGCTTGACCGAGTTTCTATTCCATGCATCGCCCGGCTCGATCACCGCATGTTGCTCATTCCCGTGCGGGACGTAACCATAGTTCAAGAAGGTGGCGAATCGGCCTATACCAGTCAGCGCAAGGGAGTCCGAGATCTCGCTATAATCCCGAATTTCAGCCTCTTTCCGGTTCCATTCGGAAGGGTGGACAAACTGCTCACGCCGGTCGAGCATCGATAAGTAACGATCATCGTTCGTATATACCGCATCGCAGCTGCAGCATTGCAGCACTGCCTCCGACTGCTCCAGCTCGCCCTTGCAGCTGGAGCATACCAACCTTTCATGCAGATGCTGTAACATGACTATCGCCCAGCCGACGTATGCATTTGATTCAACGCGTACACATTATAGTAATTTGGGATATTCAAATCTTCGTAGTAATCAATCACGGCATAGAAGCCGTTGGTTTGAAAGATGTTCTCGAGCCTGCTGATCTGCTCTCCGTCCAGTCCGTGTACCTCCATTACAATTTGCCTGATTCTGCCCCAATCTTCCGGCTCTATGCCTTCCAGCACCTCGAACTCACTTTTTTCCACGTCGATTTTGAGCAGATCAATTTGGTTCAGATCGTAAAAGCGGATCATTTCAGAGATCGTAGTTAGCTGGCAACGATAGATTTGTTCATTCAGAAGCTTCGGCGACATAAGATGATCGACAAAGCGGTTTAGCATTCGCGGGTCAGCGAAATTATCTTCGTAATGGTTGATTAACCCGTATCGGAGATCTTGATCGTGGTTCTCCCTGTATTTGATCTGGACAGAGTCCGTGGACATCGTAGGAAAATAGGCAAACTCCGCTTCCTTAATCTCATTAGACAGCCCGACGTTAACCGTCGTTACGCGAGGCAACGAACTCGTATTCATTTTCAAGATATTAAACGTCGGAGGCAGTGGCTCAAAGGCATATACCCTGCAGTCGCTCTTGCTGCTGACATATAGGCTGAATATGCCGATATTAGCCCCAACGTCCATGACCGTGCCATGATCCGGGAGCGTAATACCGTGCTTGAAATACATCTCCTTGTTGAAAATCTCGTTGTAAAGGAACTCGGTCTCGCCTTCATTGTTTTGATAGATTTCGATCCCGTTGTGCAGCCGTTTCTTTGCGATAGCCTTTGTCTGCAACGGATGGCGCTCATGCTCCGTCCTGCTCATTCCATTCACCTTCTCAACAATTTGTTTTTTGGGGCATTGCTCTAACTGCTGGCGCTTTCATAGCGTTTGACGGCCAGCTTCCAGAACAGCCTGACCACGATAAGCGATATAACGGGAGCTACAAAAATCCATATCCCAAGGAACAAGTCCAATCGATCGATCAAATAAACCGACGGCATGTTGGTAATGAATAAGATCGGCACAACATACAGCCCTAGTCTCCGCAGCCATTTGGGGTATATGTACATCGGCATATTGTTTAAATCCCAACATTTGTCGAGTATTTCGAAGATTGAACCGGACTTCACCGTCCAGAAGGCAAGAATTTGGGGAAGTAGAAGCACCGAATAGGTCACGATCGTGCTACTCAAGATCACGCCGATATATCCAGCCACGTGGATCAAGCTTGGCTCGATGTCAAGACGCCGCCATGCCAGTACGATCATCGTGATCCCGGCGATCAGGTTCGGGATCGGAAACGCGAAGTTAACGTGCCGGAATGAGATCATGAACTGCAGCGAAAGCGGCTTCGTCATATACAAGTCCAGCGTCCCGTTGCGGATATGGCCGGCGAATCTATAAAAGTTATCCATAAACAGTCCTGTATAGATCGCGATCATAATCGTATAGGTCCCGGTGAAGATCATCATTTGGTCAGGAGAAATGCCATTGATTTCGATCCCGAGCTGGAAAACGAACAAGATATAGATCAGCTTGGAAAACAGAAATACGGTCTCCATGATCAAACCGGAGTAAAAATTCGCTTTGTATTCCATGTAACCGACCAAGCTGTTCTTTGCGAAAATAAAGAACATACGTACATGCTTCCGAAACTCCGTCAAGCTGATACTCACAGATCTAACCTCCAACGGCTACATATTTCCTCATCCCGGAATCCCACGACAACTTCGAAATTATCATAAGCGCAATAACCCAGACCACCTGTAAGAGAAGCCCGCGCACGATTTCATGAATCGCCATGCTCCCATTGATGATGTTAACCGGGAAGAATACGACATATTGAAATGGCAAGTAGCTGGAGATTCTGGCAAACGTATCTCCGAAAATATTAAGCGGAAAGATGGCACCACTGAGCAGATAGACGCCTTGGTTGAACGCGATATATACGCCCCAAACCTCGGTAATGATGAACGCGAGAGCACTAATCGAATAAAAAAGCAGGAAGTTGATGAGCAGTCCGAACAGAATGCTGACCAGGAACATAACGATCTGCACCCCTCCAAGCTGAAACCCCCAAATCTGAGTAAAAACGATCATCAGTATGACAAATAAGACAAGGACGACCCCGATCTGAACCGTTTTCCCACCGAAAAAATTGCATATCCGATAGCTGAAATAATGAATGGGCTGAGCGATAAATTTGCTCATTCCACCCGTCTTGATATCATTCGCGATTTCCCCTTCGAAGCCGGCAGAAACCAGCTTGGAGACAACGCCGGACAATACGGAATAAATGATGATCTGTGAATACGTATAGCCATTAATAATCTCTTGCGGCGAACTGCGAAACACGGCCGTCCAGAGGAAGCATTGGACGAGAATGATGAAGCCGCCGCTGATGATACTCATAAAGAAATCGGTCCGATACTCCATCGCATTCTGAAGCGCAAGAATGTACGTCCTTTTATACTTCTGCAAGGCTTTCATGTTTGACCCCATCTTTCTGATACAAGCTTTCGATGCCTCGCTCGACAGGTATATCTTCAACTGTGAAATCGAGGATCGGGAACCGATCCAGCATCATCTTGGAAAGCCGCTGGAGGTCATGCTTATCGATCTCCATAACGGCATTCATGCCGTCATGTTCCATAATAGCGCCATAGTCGCTTAGTGCTTCCCTCGGCACTTCGTCCGTAAATTGCAGCTTGATGATCTTTTTTGCATGAAACAGCTCGTTCACACGCCGAAGATCGCCATCGTATACGATCTTCCCTTGATTGATGATGATCGTTCGTTTGCATAAATCCTCAATATCCGCCATATAGTGGCTTGTCAGAATGACCGTTGCTTTTGTCTGCTGGTTATAATACTTCAGGAACTCCCGAATGCGCTTCTGCGAAATCAAATCGAGTCCGATTGTAGGCTCATCCAGGAAAATCACCTTAGGCCGGTGGATAAGCGACGCAATGAGCTCCATCTTCATCCGTTCCCCCAGCGAAAGCCTGCGCACCTGAATATTAAGCAGCTCTTTAACGCCAAGCATCTCCGTAAGCTCATCCAGGACAAGGTTGTAGGGCTTATCCTCGACCTCATAAATGCATTTGTTCAGGTACAACGATTCGTTCGCCGGTAAATCCCACCACAACTGCGATTTCTGCCCCATCACGATCGAGAACTGCATCTTGAATTCTTTTTTCGCTCCCAAGGGACATAGCCTAATACCGTCGCTTGCCCGCTTGTCGGATACAGGATACCGGACAGCATCTTAAGCGTAGTCGTTTTGCCGGAACCGTTCGGGCCTAAGAACCCGACCATCTCGCCTTGCTCGATGACAAGTGATATTTCGCTAACCGCTTCTTTGGTCAGTGATTTCCGCTTCACTAAGTTTTTTAGCGATTTTTTGAACCCCAATTCTTTTTCGTAGTAATTGAAGCTTTTGGATAAGCGTTCCACTTGGATTATGCTCACTGGTTCACCTCATTTATGCTCATGCAGAATAGTTAAACACCGTGCAAATGCAAGACACTACACTTGGAACATGCCGGTGTCAGTCGTTCATCCATCATTTCCCTTATCCTTTTGTAGGTTATGCCGTGCCATAATTCCTGTACGGACGCTTCATTTAATTTGCCGATCTCGAACTCCTTGAAAAATTTGCACGCCACAATTGTTCCATCGGGCGTAATATCCATCCGGTTTGAGAGAGCCAGGCATTTCTTGTTCATGGTGCCATTACTCTTCACCTCGTTGCCGAGCACGAAATCTTCGATCTGGTCATAATCCAGATTCGGCTGGTAGCGTAAACGCATTTTCCAGACGCGATTATTCACCCGGTCCAACTCGCTCATCAAAGCAGGGATACGCTCCGGATCGAGCTTGTAGTTAAAGGCGTGCCAGCTTCGTTCGCCCTTGTGCTCGCTCGCCGGAAGGAAGTCGAACTTCTGGTCAAAGTAATCATCCATTCCCTGCGTGCATTCGTCCGAGATGTACCACGGGAAGCAGACCATGACCATATCTACACCGACGCCCTCCAGAAAGTCCAACAAATCGTAAAGCTTGTCGGTCATCCCATCGTTAACGACGGTATGGATCGTAATTTTGCCCCTGAATCGGTTTTCCTTGCGCAGCTCGACCAGCATCCGAATAGCATCGATCGCCTTGTTGAATACCCCTTTGCCGCGAAGCGCATCATTCTCTTCTTCGAATCCATCAAGTGCAATGAGCAGCTTCCAGGTTGTCGGAGATTCTCAGCAAGGTGTCCAGCTTTCGCTCGATCAGCATCGCGTTTGTGCAGATCGTCGTCTCACGAGGATGGGCTTCAAGCAAATCGGCCAAACGGTCGAAATGGCTGTATACGAGCGGCTCGCCGCCCCAGATATATAGTCTCGACTTGGCTGGTTCAGTCTCGAGGATCAGCTTCTCCAGCAGCCCGTAGTCGAGCTGTTCCCGTCTGCTGCTCCGGTGTCATAAAGTGATGGTAGCCGGTGTCGTTCCATTGATAGCAATGCTTGCAGCGCAAGTTGCATTGGTTCGTCAGTTTAATCCCGACCGACTCTGGCAACGGTGTCGCGTAACCCGCTATTTTTTCCATGTTCCGCTTGGTTTCCACCGTATTCTTGATTGTACGTTTCAATATTTGCAAATCCTTTGGGGAACGTTTAATCTCTGATTTCGGATTCATATCAACACCACCCCTCTTAAACCTATTAGGTCATTCACATGAATCAATAGATATAATACCTAGAACAAGCCGTGCAGATCGGAAGCATATTTTTTTTCATGTACGCGCGATAATCTTTGTACTTGTCACTACTCCAGATATCCATCAAACTCTCTTCGTTCACGTTGCCAAAGGTCAAATCATAGAAGGCATGGCAGGGCGAAACGTCGCCCCTTGCCGTAATCTCTGCATAAACCCATGGAAGGGAGCAGCGATTTCGTTTATCAGCCATCTGATGGAATTGCCCCGAGAAATAGTTGCTCAAATTTTGTTCATCTATCGTTTTCGGATAGGTAATCACATGGATGCTGTTTTTCAAGCAATAGGCTTTAACATTATTGAGCTGTCTCGTCAATTCCGGAATATCGATCTGGCTGAACGAACTGGTGTCACGCCACACCATTCCCTTGGCATAAGGAGCTTCATGCACGTCGAATTTGTCACTAAGAACCTCCACATATTGGGCATACTGCTCTTCCGTAGCATAGAGCTGCACTTCCATACTGATATGGTCCAACATCGACAAATCGATATGCTTAAAGAAAAATTCCTCAACGTACATATAGTTCAAGGGCGTAATGATAAAGGATACACCCATTTTCGGAAATTGCTTGCCCTTGCTTTCCCGAAGCTCATAAAGCTTCTCAATCCCCTTGATTACTTTCTTGAATACGCCTTTGCCTCTCTGCTTATCATTGATTTCCTCAGGGCCGTCGAGAGACATCCAGATCTTGTTTGGAGCAGTCTCGACAAGCATCTCGGCATGCTGCTCAAGCAGTGTGCCGTTCGTGGGGAAGTCCGCTTTACTTCCATAGTGATTGATCATGGCGAGAATGTCGCTCAGCCAAGGGTACATCAACGGCTCGCCACCGAAGAAATCGTAATATGGCTTGCCCGGGCTGCACTCGACGATGATCTTTTTAATGAGATCCGGATCCAGATGAGCTAACGTTTTCTTGCTTTTGTACGGCCCTTCGAGTCCCCACTCATAGCACATCTTGCATCGTAAATTACATTCCTCCAAAAGCTGCATGACAATCCATCTCGGATAGCTTGTCTTTATCTTATCTTGGACGACACTCAATTTGTTTACGCTCATCGCATAACCCCTTTTGCCATTGAAATGTTACCCCTTCGTTAACGCGACTCTCGCACAATAATGATCCACATAATTCGTCCGTTCTCCGGGTCTGTTCATGATCGCTTGATGCATATCCTTAAGGACCTCTACGGAAAAATCCAGCTCCCGCCACTTCTCGTAGCGGATTCCGAACCCCAGAGACTCCCACAATTCCAAATTGCTAAGCTCGTGACTTCCGAACGGCTCCAGCAAAATAAGAGGGGTACCGGATGCAAGCGAGTCGATTAATGTGCCCGCTCCCGGCTTGGCAACGATAGCCATCGCCTCCGAAGCGATATCGAATAACCAATGATGATCAACCTCAGCGGCGTATGACTTCGTGCCTTCTCCCGTTATTTCGATGTATGGCGGAAACTCGTGCAGGCCGTTCGCACTCTTCACCCATGCACACCATTCCGGATCGTTCATCCAATATCGGTGATCGGGATCGGGCTTAGCTTCCTTCCAATCGTAAGCTACGATATCAAGCCCGTATTTATGGCCGGCAAGCTCTGGAATTGTACTTTGATAAGTGCCCATCCCCCATCCGCCGCCATGAACAACAAGCCGCTGCTTCCTTGAGTTGAAGGGCAGTGGCGTACGATGAAGAACCGGGATTTCGCATCGAATCTCCATCTTGTCGGTGTCATAGAGACAAGCATTGTAATAATACTCGTCATAGCTAGGATGAAACTTCTTCAAGCTCTTCCAGGACGGGGCCAGATCTGAATCAACGTAGAGCAGGTCTACATAAATTTGATTTGGCAGCATCTTCTCCCTATACAAATCCAGAATATAGATCCAGTGTCCGGATAACGATATGAATTCGAACCGCTCTTCCGCTTTCCACGCCTCCAGCAATAGCTCGACCTGGGCATCATCAATGCTGTCGCGTATATCCATCGGCATTCGGGCCGATAAATTGGCAAGTGCGAAATTATTGTGGTAAGCCTTTCTGCTGTCGACAATATGATCCATCTTGTCTTGCTCCAGATAGCTTTCGAACACGAGCACTTCCGTCGCGATATCCCTTTTCTCGAAATCACTTGCAGCTAACAGGCCGGGAATATAGAAACCCAGACCGAAACCCGAGCATAGAATCGTCACTTTCCGCTCACCCATAAAATTTCTTCCTCCATTCATGGCTTCAAGCGCTTCGGACTGCATCAGCGGGCGATCTTGAAGGATAACGATGACAGCACATCATTAACCTTAGCGGTCAATCGTTCGTTATCCCATTCCCCCTGGATCAACGAATAATATAATCTGCCTTTCACCTGCTTATTCCGGATCCCCTTGCACTCACTGACGACTTTGTTAATAAGGAGCGTATTCGCGCTTAACGGTAAAATACCGAATCCTCGATCAGGCTTATATAGAACACCCTCGCGGTCCAGCAATTCAAGCAATTGATCGAATGATACATCGCAGGCAAACTGTAAATTCACATGCGTCATGCTCCCTGCCGTGTCGTGCTTCTTCAGGTAGCGGTCAACGTAATGCTTGATCAGACTCATCGATCTTCTGGCATTCACCTCAACAATCGGAACGATGCCGCCGTCTGTCAACAGCATGGAATCGACGCATACGTCGCCGTGATAACCCGACCGATAAAGCTCGCGAGCCGCCCGTTTCATTACATCAAAATACTTCGCTTCCTGCATCATATGAAGCAACCTATCGTCTGCTGTATAGGAGCCTTGGTAAGCGAAATTGTGATTGACCAACTGCTGCACTGAGATATGTCGGTAACTGCCGTCCGGATCGATGTGGAATTGGCAAGAAAAATCCAATTCCTTGCGGAGGAACGGCTCAACAATAAACCGAACCGTTTTTCCCTTGCTACACTGATCGGCGACATAGGATGTGACTCGCTGCAAAATCGCTTCCGACTCAATCAGCAAATTGCCTTTCCCGGATACCCCAAACTCATCTTTGATCAGGAAGGGTCCTTGATTCAACAAAGTCAAGCCGCTTGCCAACAGCTCTTCGGAAGAATAGACCGTCTGGCTGTCACACTGAAGATCAAGGCGACGATTCAATTCGGTTGAATACAGCTTCGAATTGACGGTCTGAACCGTATCGATAGCTGGAAAATCCTGTTTCAGCCTGTAACGTGCTGCAGCACGATCCGCCCCCGGAATGACGGCAAATGGCGACAACTGGGCTCCGTCCAGCAAATAGGGATCCATGTCACCCATTCGATCGGCTGATGTGAGCAGGTCGAAGATATTGGCGGTTCTGCCTGCGCTTCCTACATCAGGACTCTCGAGATCGGTTGAATTGGAAAGAAATTTAAATCCGATCTCATGCAAATACGCTTTATGGCAAACGTTCATTCGATAGCGAGTAATGAGCCTATCCTGCGCCTCGCAAAATGGGAAGAGCAGCTTATCCATGGCCATCACGATATTCTCCATTTCAGGATCATGAAACGACGGCAGTTTGGCTAGATTAGGGTCGCGCCAGAAGCGTTCCGCATCAAATGTCCCGATAATGAGCTCGAACTCGCGTCCATCGTTCATACAGGCGCTGTCTTCTGTAGCTCCGAGATATAATTGCAGAAGGTCGTTACCGACTCCATAAGATCGAAGTCGAATTGTTCAAAATCGATTTCAATACCGAAACGCTCTTCCACATTTAATACAAAAGTAATTAGCTGTAAAGAGTCCAATCCCCCGTCTTCCATGATGTCGGAATGCTCGTTCAAACGGCTTGCCAGCTCAGCGTCTTCCTTGATTTCGCTTATCATCGCTATGATTTGTTCTTGCATAAGTACCTCCCGTTTAATGGATATATTGACCCTGGTAATAATGGATCGTTCTAGCGAGTGCATCATGCAAACTGATCGCCGGTTCCCAGTCCATAATCGTCCTTGAAATGGTAATATCCGGCTTCCTTCTCCTTGGATCGTCTTCCGGCAGCGGGAGAAACTCTAACTGCGCGTTGGACTTCATTAGCTCCTTCAATATTTGGGCGACTTCAAGTATGGTGACTTCCTCCGGATTTCCCAGATTGACTGGCTGTTCATACGTGGTACTCAGCAGTCTCACAATCCCTTCCAGCAAATCGTCGATATACTGAAAGCTTCTCGTCTGACTGCCGTCGCCATAAATCGTAAGGTTCTGCTTGGACATGATTTCATTAATGAAATTGGTAATCACGCGTCCGTCATGTAAATCCATCCTCGGGCCGAATGTATTGAAGATCCGAATGACCCTTACCGGTATACCGTATTTCCTGTTCATCCAGTAGGTGATCGCCTCTGCATACCGCTTCGCTTCGTTGTAGCAGCTTCGTGCTCCAACCGAATTCACGTTGCCATAGTAGCTTTCCGGCTGAGGGTGAACAGTTGGGTTACCGTAGATCTCGCTTGTTGAAGCCAAGAAGAACGCAGCCTGCTTTTCTTTGGCCAAATACAGCAGATGCATCGTCCCTTCGCTGTTGACCCTCATCGTTTCGATCGGATAGGACAAATATTTGGGCGGACTGGCAGGACTGGCAAAATGCATCACCCAATCGACAGGGCCTTCAATTGCGAGCGGATAAATGACATCATGCTCGATAAACTTGAAATTTGGCGACCGTAAGAGATGGTCTATGTTGACAGTAGAGCCGGTCAGAAAATTATCTACGCCGATAACGGTATGGCCTTCCCGCAGCAGCCTCTCGGCGAGGTTGGAACCGATGAAGCCTGCAACCCCTGTTAATACAATGAATATTAGGATCCCCTCCCTTGCTTAAGGTTTGTGAAACCACTATTAATTCAATCGAAACAGGTATGGTTCTACGCATGAGTCACAAGATGTTGGGTTAAATACCAGGAGAGATTCTTGAGGTGAGTGGATCCGTTGTAGTTGTGCCGGAAAAAGCGCTTGAAGCAATGCGGATCGTTGAAAGACAAGAAGGCAATAGGCTGGCTGTCAGCAAACGTTTGTTTTAATACAAGAGCAACGGTTTGGCTTACTCAACACGCTGTCTCCCAACGATTATAATCCCGGCATCACTCCCTCCATAAATATGCCCGGATCACCACGGGCTTCGGGCTAAGGCTTCTATTCGGGTGCAAGAAGAGATATCCACAACTGAGATCATCTGCTCCCTCAACATTACTGAATGTCTACTTTCTTCAGCCATCGTTCAAGGAATATGGATTCTTCATTTTCTATATTCGTAATCAGCGTTTGTAAGCTTTCGGAAATACTCGTATCCTTTGTCAAATTATATTTAATCGCTAGATTCACAAGTATCTTTGCTTTAATTTCTATGGCTGTGAATTCATCTATATGCTCTTGATTTAATTCAATTAAATGCCGATTATCGTACAAGTACTTGAGTCTTAGCGTCATCATCTTTTTATGATCATAAAGTAAATGAAAGGGTCTTATATCAAGCATAGCCTTATGTTCCGATGTCTCTTTCGCATAATTAAATAGAGTTGTGTATATTTGCATGCCGAAGTCAAGATTGTGCCTGTCGCCCCCGTAGTTGAACATCTCCCAATACTCCGGCGTTTGGTTAGTGAAATAATTTCTTATCGAATTCACTAGGGTATCTGCACTGAATTTATCCTGATATTGATCATTGAATGTATACAGGTAAACCATTTCTTTTAGATAATCATGATTCGTTGTTAGATGATTCTTGTCGAACGCAAGATTGAAATCAGTAAATGATATCTCAGCCTGACTGTACACCCCGTTCTTAAAAAAATCGGAAACATACAATATCTCTCTTTCCAAATCATAGCCGTAAACAAATATGTCATGATGCAATTGAAGTTTATTGTAGCGATCGCTTAAGGGCACGTAGAAATAATTGATCATGGTGTGGACATAGTTATTAGCATTAATATTTTCTACAATAAAATGAATAACAGAGTCCCATTTCATTGTTACCGTATCTCTATGTATCTTTTGAGTAGTAATCCATTTGCACCCATCCGATGGCCGCAGCTCATAAGACAGAGGGAAATAAAAATCTCCCCAATGGTGTTTATAATCTTTGTTAATAAATAATTGAATATAATTGCTATATATCCATGGGTGTGCGGATTCGTAATGGGTAAGGATGGACAAGAGATGAGCATGTTGCGTATAAGTTGTAATCATCGGATAACTGACCGGCAATATTTTTCTGCCCAATGTTTGAGTTGAATTCTTCAACCTTCGTTCACCCCTGGTTATTTGGTTAAATGGCTTAAGGATTCCGAATCAGTATATCTCATTTAGCAATAAGCGCTTCGTACTTGCCCTGTCCAGTTTTCCTGTCTTTGTTTTTGGAATGTTATCGATAATCCTCCATTGTCTGGGCACTTTATACGATGACAAATGCAATTTGCAATGTCGTGTCAGCGCATCTACATCAATCAGGCATTCATTAAAAACCTTCAGAAATGCGACAGGAACTTCACCTAATAGATCATCGTGTATACCGACAACCATGACCTCCTGCACTTCTTTCAAGCCGTACAAAAATTCCTCGATTTCTTCCGGATAGATGTTGATACCGCCGGATATAATGATATTCTTCTTTCGGCCTGTGAGTATAAGACATCCTGATTCATTCCAATATCCCAAATCTCCTGTCTTCAACCAGCCCCCAACAATGGTAGCGTTCGTTAACTCCGGGTTTTTGTAATAACCGAGCATCACATTCGGGCCCTTGACCCAAATTTCTCCGATCGCTGCTCCTTCAACCTCATTCTCTTCTTCGTCAACAAGACGAATAGAAACGTCATTGATGGGTGATCCACAGGATAAGCTGCGCTCTCCCCGTTCCATCATGCTCACCCGCGGAGAAGCTTCGGTCAATCCATAGGTTTGAATAATGTCTGCGTGAGGAAATACAGTCTGCAGTTGGTCTACTAATTTCGCGGGAATCGCCGCACCGCTAATTACAATATATTCAATGGAATCAAAGGTACTCCAGTTCCTTGTCAGATGGAAATCGGAAACAAAGTGCATCAATTGCGTAGGCACCGCTGAGAATGCCGTGACCGCCTTATTCTGAAACAGTTTAAACGCTGTGCGCGGCAGCAAGGGCAAGCTGATCAGTTTAATTCGGGTTCCATATAACATGCAAGAAATCAATTGTGTGACAATTGTAGAACTGAAATGAACGGGCATCGTTACAAGAAACGAATCTTGATCCGTATACCCCACCTTTCCGCCATGTGCCAACGCATTCGTTAATACATTCCAATGGGATAACATAACGATTTTAGATTTTCCAGTTGTGCCTGATGTAGGAAGGAGAATCGCACATTGATTGGGATCGGACTGTTTGGTTAACGAGATCGATTCGAACGAAGGCATGGGTTCTTGCGATATATCCTGAGCGGTAACCCAAGGAATGTCGCAATTTAAATACGCAGGCTGTGCAGATTTGCTGATAACCAATTTGGCGTCACTGGCATTTATAATATTTTCAATTTCAGTATTGGATGCCGAATAAGGAACCGGTACTAACACATAACCGCAGATTTGAATGCCAAGCGCCGCAAAAATGAACAAGGGCTCATTATTGGTGTATAATGCAAGATGACTTCCGGGCTCAAGCCCAAAATTCTTATGGATATATAAAGAAATCAAGTAAGCTTCTTTCATCACCTCTGCGTAAGTCCATTGCTGCTTAAGATCTTCAAGGATAATATGATCTTGGCGATTAGAGGCCTCCAGAAATAGACGCTGAATGATCGTCATCATAGCGTTCTCTGTCAAATAATTAAGGATTAATTCAGTCGTGGAGAACTTCTCAAATAACAGATCTTCATCAGGGATCGAGATATTAAACTTCGATTCCATTAAAACAATAAGCTTGACGAAGCCTACTGAATCGATCCCTTGGTCCAACAAACGGGTATCGTGGTCTTCCGAATACTCGATGTCCAGCTCAGCAAAAATTTCATCTCTCAAGATCAATTCTATTGATTTAGACATCATATTCCCCCGTTAGATAATCTTTAGAAAGGCTGATTAAAGAGGATGGTATACGTGATGAGCAAGTGAAAGTAATTGTGCAGAAGAATAAGTCCATAACAATGGACAAGGTGAATTTGCACTGAAAGAGTTGTTTGCATAGTTGTATGCAGAGATTCAGCAATTCATGCTGGAGGCGGAGTATGACACGATGCAGGACATAAAAAGCTTGACGCGAAGCATACAACGACGAAATACTTGAGGGTTCCTTCGTCGACATCGCAAAGCCTAAAGAAAAAAAGCATTTTCCCAAGCAATGAAGCGTTGCTGGAAATGCTCTACAAAACTACGATGAATGTCACTCGTAAATGGACAGTGCGTGTACAAAAACCGGGACTAAGTACAGCATCAACCCTCCCTTTTCTTCCTCGGCAGGATTGAACTATATTGCGTAAAGTTCTGATTGGTAGCGTTTACACTAGAAGAATTACAGCACCAAGCGCCTGATATATTAAATATAATTACATATATGCCAATTGTCAACAGTTTTGAAAAGCCCGTTGATGCCCTCTGGATTCCCTTCGTCATCTGGTTGTCTCTAAGTATTATAGGGTACAAAAAAAGACACGGAAGAACAAATCCGTGCCTATATCAAGTAATTATCCCGCTTCACCGAACTCCAAATTGAAGGTATTAAAGACGGTTCACTCAAAGCCATACATAACATATTTCCCGTCCTCAATCCATAAGGAAGTTGGAACAACGAGAGGCGTAGGAATTAATCCTGCCCCTTCCATTTTAGCATCGCCACCGACTCCACATGCACCGTATGCGGGAACTGATCTACCTAATTTGAATAGCTGCAAATCTTAAAAACCCTTGATTTATAAGGGTTTTTGTTTTTTGTATCCTAGTCAATCTTAGTAGATATTAATAACTAAAAGTAGCTTTTGCCCCAGTTTGCCCCTACAGCTCTCTATTTAAAAAGCACTTCATGATCCTTATTTGGCGAGGAAATAGTTAATGTCACCGGTGTTTCTAATTTATACACTTCAATAAGAGCTCTTGCGAAAATCACTACGGTCCTTTCATTAAATTCGCGTTTAATTTTTACTTGGTGATAAATCATAGATGCTGCCCCTGTCGTGTTTACCCCCGGTACTCGCCAATGATATAATCGAGACAACACTAGCTACTGGAGGTCAATAAGTGAAAGTCTCCCGCGGGAGATGCTTGCTCTTGGATCACATTAAATCCAATGGCCTGACACAATCTGAATATGCAAGGCGTGCTGGACGATCTAAACGAATGATTTCGCACTTTTGCAAAAATGAACGTGTCATGCAACCTCAAGATATGTATACGGCAGAATTGATTCTAGGCTGTAATATGAGGGATTTATATGAGTGGTTATTAATAGAGTAAGCAAGCAGAATGGTTCTGGCCATTCTCCTCCCTCGGAGTATTTGGGAGCTAATAGCTCACAAAACACTTATGTAAATAATACCTTTTTCCTAGGACGATTGGTGTCACAATGTGTCGAACGTCCCGAAGGTAAAACTTTACACTTGTTGACTTCACCAAACTCTGAATTATCTTTATCTCAAAGGTTGCCTTTAATTATACACGGAACATACGTTCCTGTTAACCGATAGCATATTGTCGAATACAATCTGATTTTAATATGGATTCTTACGGCGCGAGGTAGTGTATAGGGAGGTTTTTCGGCTGTTTAGGACAAAAAGAAATCCGCCAAGGCGGTCCTGGCGGATCTTAAACTCATAATGAAGCTGCAGTAATTTCTTCAATCTTGATCCAGCTGTAATCCTCTTCTGCCCTTACTAGCTTGATCCTCCGGTTCGGCTTATCGATCGCCGCCACGACTCCTCTTATATGCTCATCGTCAAATGGATTGAACACGGTCAACGTAACAGACCGACATTCCTGATATGACTCCAGGATAGCTTCCTCGATCAGCTGCATCTCCTGCTCGTCCAATACAGGTTTTCCGCGTCGTCGTTGTAACTCTTCTTGGGCCAGATACGCATCCCGATGTTCCGGGAGGATCAGTCTCGACCCCTCAAAGATACCATTCTCGCTTAATTTACTCGCCATAAATATCATCCTCCGTCATAATTTTGATGCCTCGTGGAATTGACTCAGACCGTTTAATATAACCTTTTCTCTCCAATCTATCCAGGTACCCATGTGCAGTGGATGAAGAAGACCAGCCCATCATGTCGCTAAGCTCCCTGGTAGTGGGCGGATATTTGTTATCTCGAAAGAACTCTTTGATTGCCTGTAACGCTTCCTCTTCCCTGCGACTTAACCTCTGCATGTCTGTGGACCTCCTTAGCTGCTGAACAGGAACAGATACAATGGAATCATTATATGCGATCACACGTTCCCTTATCAACAAAAAAGAACATACGTTCTTGTTAAGAGACAAATTAACTTGTATGATGGATTCAATACACATTGAAAGGACAGTCACCATGAACCTATACAAGTTTGAAATCACAGTAAACGGGTTCTTGCTCCGGACGCATTTCAGTTCAAGCGAGGAAAGCGGATTACGCTGGTGTAAGAGGTATGCTTCCAAGTTTCAGAAAGAGGTAGCTAACCTGGAAATCAAAGTGGCCATACACAAAAGAGAGAAACAGAAGAACAACTGGGAGTATCACGGTAAGCCCTACATATACGATCGTACGATGAAGAAGCCACCACGTAAGCCGAAAGCTGAAGCGTAAAAAAAAGCCCTGCCAGAAATCATCTGACAGGGCGAGTAACTAAGGAGTGGGATACCTCAATCATATCCAAGTGAACAGTATTATATTCGCAATAAATAGTATTATTTCAAACCTCTGCCGTGTTTATCGTTTATAAATAATTCTGCGAATACATATGACAAAACGACTAGAACATCCATGATGATAAAGATAAAAAACGCAATCCGCACATCTGAAGGAGTAATGCCTATATAAGAAAGAGGTTTCGGTAAGTAAAAAACTGTGAAAAAAGCTATTAACCCTATTAAATTAGCAAGTATCAAAAACCACATGCCTTTAGTTAATTTGGCGTGTTTTACTACTTCTTTCGTTACCTCAACTAAAGGATTCCCGTTTTGAGGTTCGGTTGGAATATTACTCAAACTTAGATTGATCAGCATTCTTTTCTTTCCAACCCTTCCAGTTTAAGATAGCACCAATCGAACCAACTAATGAGAGTAATGAACCCGTAAAAGTGGATAATGGACCTAAGGCACCAACAATACCACAGACTACAAAAACTGCGAGCGCTACCGCGAACATCCAAGCGACAGATGAGTAATATTTATACGCGATAAGTTCTTTGCTCATAGCCATAGTTGCCCTCCTTATTTCGTCTTCAACCGATACTTTTGTTACTTTCATTAATCCATGTTCGTTATTAACCACAACACTGGCTGTCTCCAACGGATTTACGAATTCCGAGAAGTTTGATCTTCTCAAAGATCCTGTGAATATCTCTTCTGGAGTGCCGTCTATATTGCCGCTGTTGATTATACCTAATTTTCCTTGATCTCCACCCAACACTTCTTGTAAGTCTATGCTGGAAGTCCCTAGTCGGTTTCTTGGCATAAATTCGGTATTCAAGGGAATCGACATCTAAGTTCCTCCCAAGGACCAAATTTTATTTTGTTGATCTTCGACATGACTGATTAAACCTTTAACTGCTCCAGCAACTTGATCTGGCTTTTTAGGGACATCCATATACATATCAATATCAAGGGATGGATGAGCTTTGTTGATTGTTATACTTTTAACGTTTCCTTGGCTGTCGGCTACTCCGGATGCTTCTTGATGAGCTCCAACATTTGTTGTCATGTAAATTTCATGGTTCAGTTTCGCGTTAAAACTTAACGTAGGAATAAAAGGCTCGTCAGTTTTATGATTACGTAGAAACTGCACTAAATCTCGGTTAAAAAAATGTTCTGCGATTTTAGAACTCACTCTTTCTACGCCTTCAATCTCATCGGAAATAATGTGAGATCTTACACCAATTCTCTCTGTTTGTTGTACTTGCAGTTTATTTAGTATTTTTTGTATGTAGTGATCGCCCATTAGAACAACTTCGCTAAGTTCTTCAGGGTTATCAATATCGATCACTATGTTTCCTTTAGTAACGACAAGCTTCTTGTTGTGAGTTCCATTTAGGAAATACAGAGCTTTTTGGTTTTCATCATAGCCTTGATGTACAAAATTCGAAGCTAGCATGTTGCTGATGTCGTTTTTAACTCGAGCTTCTTCAAAAAAGAACGAAGATTGGAATCTAATCTCTGTAATTACTCTTGAAAATTGCATTACACTCTTCCTTTTCAGCTAAATTAGTAGTAGTAAATACCTAAGCTAATTTTAACTCAAGGAATACTTTTGTCAATAAATTCTAATTGTTATCATTCGTTATAGATATGTATTCTCCTCCTTCCAATATATGATTTATTTTAGTACGTGAATCGGTTAATGGAGTTGTCATTGGGCAGGAGCGCAGGATGGTTTTCGGATGGTTTTCGGATGGTTTTCGAGACGATAATCGAAAAAAAAGGGCTCCACCAGCGTTATGCCAGTGGAGCCCTTTTCACCAATGCTTTTGGATTTGAAAGTATAATACCACCATTACCCATTTTGATCAACATGCTTCAAAACCCGGTCAACTACAATAGCCATTTCTTCTCGCGTGATCGGCGCGCCAGGTCTCGTACCATCAAAGAAACCTTTCTTCGTTAAAGCCTCCCACGTTTCTTTAGCCCAACTACTAGGTACGTTGATATCTCGTTCTTGCGCCACTGGCTTGTCCTCCTTCGTTTTGGCCAGCCCCAGATAGGTAGCAATACCTTGGACATGACCATCGATAATTGCATCGATCACACTAGATTGTTTCAACCGATCCGCGTCGGCTGCCACATCGACAAACAGATTCTCCGTTAATACTGCCGGCATTTTGGATTCACGGACCATGTGCAGGTTCTTCGCCTTCTGGCCTCGATCAATTCCGCCCAACTTGCTCATGATAGCCTTATGCAAAGCGTCCTGCAGCTTAATACTACCCTGGGATGCAGATGTGTATCTGAACGTCTCGAAGCCGCCCTTGCCTCCGCCTGCATTACAGTGGACGGATACCAGGAGGTCAGCACCGGCAGCGTTTGCCTTGTTCGTCCGCTCCTTCAGCTCCAGGAATACATCTGTGGATCTCGACAACAAAACCTCTACATCCTCGTAGGTTCCTTCCAAGCGGGCCTTGATACCAATCGACACCTTCAGCGCGATATCCTTTTCAAGAAGTCCGTTGTCTACCGCACCCGGATCCTTGCCCCCGTGACCTGGATCGATTAAAACCTTAAACTTCGCCATCTGTACCAGCTCCTTTGCTTACTTCCGGCAATCCGGCCAGGCTAGTAAGTAGACTTGTGATTACGGATAATACGACTGTACCACCCACTACACGCCAGTCCACTGCTGCAAATACAGTAGTTGCACCAATAACACCAATTGCCACCTGGGCCCCTGTTTTGATTGCACGAACACCTGCAGCTTGCCACCATTTCTTTGTCATAATTAAAGTCCTCCATGTCTCTCTTCGAATTTATCAAGTCGCTTATGGGCTTGTTTTGAAGACTCTTCGACCCTCGTCAGCCTTTCTGTCACCCCTGCAAGCTGTTGATTTTGCAACCTTAGATCTACACGCAAATCATCAATACCACGTTTGATATAAGACACATCTGTATGTAACGATGCATCTTGAGTCGCTTCCTGGATAACTTCGTCCTTGTAAGCCTTGGTACGTCCGATCCACCCGATTACCAAGCCGCTAATCGTGCTGACCACGCCAAGGAGTGCTATAAACATAGTGAAGTCCACCCTTCTTCCCCGTCTCTATCTGAATATGAAAAAGCCCTCTGACCACTCCAGAGGGCATAATAAAAGCGCACCGCAAATCGGTACGCCTGTTACACGATATTACCGTTTTGGTCCATTCCCGCCGCTTCCAGCGCTTCAGCCACTTTATCACGGCTTTGAACTGGTACAGACTCCAAATTGATCAGTCCTTTATGAATCATCATTACGTATACAGCTAACATAGTTTCACCTCCCCTCATGAGTTTCACAGCCCAACGGATCAGAAGCCTAGCAAGTTTAACCCTCATCAGGCAACACGCTCAGGACCAGCATGTGCAGTTCCATAAGGGCAAGTTGATTGGCATTGCTTTCCGCTGCAAGTTGCTCGTTGCGCGCTTCAGACGCCGCAAGCCTGCGTTCCAGTTCTACGTAATCGGCCGGGCGACTGGCTTTGTCCACTTCTTCTTTTAGAGCTTGGTCAAGAACCGGTACGCCATCCTGCAAACGATAATAGCCTGCGTTGATGCCAGCGGGCAGATGCGTTGTATTTAACTCGTATTCCTCATACCTACATACGGAAACGTGAGAACATCACGGATAATGCTTCCGTCTAGTTGAAAGTAAAATTTCATTGTCATGACCTCCATATAGTCATAATATCTTTGGTTTCTCCGGCATTCCCTGACTCCAGAGCATATCCAATGGAGTTATTGGATAGAGCATCAGTCAGATTGTTACTTGACTTATATGCCCTATCCTTTTGAACTGTGTAAACACGGGCGTATGGGCTTACTCCACCCCTAGCAGCCAATGTTTTACCGTCTGCGTCAAATGCAATTGAACTCGGTGCTCCAATTGGCGCGACATCGAAGGCATCAGTTTGTATAAATTTGTCTCCCGATCTTTTGAACACGCTTATATAGGGGGCGCGCTATGTGCGACAATTAGATGTTCCCCGTTTGTAGGGCTAAAACTAATACCCACACCATTACCTAGAGGCAGTGTACCCAAATCTGGTAACTTAGTGAAACTATCTCCATTTCGTTTATATATATATACAGTAGGGGAGCCTGTGAGTGCGATTGCAAGGTAGGCATCATCGGGACTAAAAGCACCAGCACGGCCAGTGCTTGGCAAAGCCAAAGCAGAATCATTAATTTTTGTAAACGTGTCTCCTGATCTTTTATAAACGATGACATAGGGAGATCCGGACCCTCCAACATATAAATAAGTACCGTCTGAGCTAAACGCCAATCCGAGAACACCACTTGAAGGCAGTATTGATGGATTAGGCAATCTAGTGAACGTGTCTCCTGATCTTTTATAAATATTTAAATATGGTCCGGTATTGGCATTCCCAACGACCAGATACGTACCATCAGGGCTAAATAATGCAATCTGCCCAAAATCAGCAGGTAACACAGATGGGTTTGGGAGTTTTGTAAATATATCTCCAGTCCTTTTGTAAATTGTTATGAAAGGACTGGTGTTGTGCGGCACGGCAAGATACACACCATCAGAGCTGAATGCTAGTGCTTGAGCTGTACCAGTTGGCAAAATAGCAGGGTCAGGTAACTTAGAAAACGTTGACCCATTTCTTTTGAATATTGTGATAAAAGGTGATGTGCCAATAGTGATAGCTAAATACACACCGTCCGGACTAAGTGTTAAATAAGCTGCTGCTGTTAGGTTCTCTGCAAAATTCAAATCGTTAGTATAGGTTGTTTTAGTAAGAACCGGATCATTCGCCGCGATTGTCTCCGCATAAGTGCGTGTTACTTGCTGCTGTCCGTTAATGACCGTTGACGTTTCTATAGATTCAATGTTTTGGACGAATGTTGCCTTGCTATCAGATGCAGATGTTGGAACACCCTTGGCAGTGATCGCATCTGCAACGTCACCTTTAAACTCACTGCCAGATGTAAAAACCTCGTTGAGCGCATCAACCAGGTTGTCTTTATCCGTTGTCTGTAGTTCTGCCAGATCCCCGATTTGAGATACAGCCAATTGCCGTACCGTGTTCACGGCTTTAGGTGTAGCGGCTTCGCTCTCACTGTCCGATCCGGTAGCGCTGGAGAGCTTCGTAATCCCTTTCTGAGATAGGGATGCATCATCAATAACGATTTCCCCAACCTTCTGATCCGTGTATTCATTGGCTGCCTGTTCGGCTGCATCTGCCTTCGCCTGCGCCCCGGTCTTGCTCTCCCCATCCTGACGAACAAACTTTGCATCGGAACCACTCATCAGGCCACTTGAGCCACTAACCACAGCGTCAGGGATGACGTCCGTCCCGCCAGTGATATGGGATGATGCATGAGCCCCCGGCGTTGCTTCCCCTGTTGCTGTCAGAACAATCCGCTTGCCTTCGGGATCGGTTGTGACTGTAATCCCTGTACCACCTTCGAAGATAACCGTATCTGACTTGCTGGAAGCTTCCACATCGTTGATAACTGCAAAGGCGTTTTGGTTAACCTCAGCTCCTGCAGCAATCCCGTTTAGCTTGGTGTGGTCCGCTTCTGTTACATGGATATTCGTATCCATTGCATGGCTGTCCAGATTGGCTTGTACGGTGTCCGTTTCTGCCTTCCGGGCAATGTCATCCGCTGCCGCTGGGGCCGTCACCTTGGCCCGTCCCTCTGCGTCACGTTGCATAAGTGTACTGGCTGTTGGATCGGCTGTAGCAGCGTTCATTCTGCCTTTATCAGCTGAACTCATAAAGCCTGCTGCAGCTCCCGTTGCATTGGGATGCTCATCGGCTCCGCGTGCCTTATGCGCTGCCAAGGCTTCCGCTGCGGTAGCAATAGCAGCCGCCTTGGCAGCATCGGCCTTAGCCTGGGCATCTGCTGGCGTACCTTTGGTATCCATTTCAGCCTGTACACGATCAAAACCGACATTTATCGTTTCAAAATCTTCACTAATCCGCTTGCTTCCGACCAGGTTCCCGTACCGGTTGGCCATGTGCCTCAGCTCCTTCCAACAAATTATCTACGTCCATCTTGACTGTTTTGAGTAAAGCGATCTTCGACTCACTGTTGGGCATCGTATCAAGCAGCGCCCGCAGCAAATGAGGCAATTCATTAAACATGTCATCCACATCAATGGACAGCTCCAGTATCTTCTTAATTTTCAATAGTCACACCTCCAAAGGAAAAACCTCCCTTCTTGTCGAATTGTTAGAATGCTGCACCTAACAACTTAGAGGGGAGGTAAAAATATGAATGATGAACCTAATGCAGTAAATAGAATTGATCTTCGCCAAGTCACCATTTATCAGTTGGGTCATATACTCGAAGGTCTAAATCAAGATAACCCTGAACAAACATATCGCATCGTTTTTATCACTAATTCTGCTTTTGTGACTGGTGATTTGACAGATTTGGATGAAGAAAATTTAGACGAACAACCGAAATCTGTTTTTCAGCAAGTTATGAGTAAAACACTTGAATTCAGAAACGAATCTCTACTTATAGAAGAGCAGCGAGGCGACAACGCTCGCGTTGTAAACGATTCGGCATTGTTTACTCTGAAAAATGTGACTATTCGCCCTTTCTCCAGTAATGGAAGTCACAAAGTAGATGAGTTATTGCTTTTCACAGACGCTATCACGGGCTTTACTATTTCAAATTCTCAAGAGCTTTAGCTACAGCTTGTCGGTCATAGCTTGAGCACTTTAAGTTGAGGGCTGACATTGAATTTAGCCGTTCCTCGTGGGCGGCTAATTCCTCGCGAATAATCTCGCGCAATCGCTATTCGTCCATGCTGTTCACACCTTTCTGGGCACCAAAAAAGAGCCCATGAAATGGACTCTCTTTAATGTTGATATTATTTAAATGTTGCCAAAGCTTCGTCAATTAGTTTCAGTTCAGCATTTGCTTCTGCCAAAATCTTGTCATGAGAAGCTAATTCCTTTTCGAAGATTTCCAGATTCGTAACAGGCACCCCTTTAGCTATTAACTCTTTAGCATCAGCAATTTCTTTAAGGATGCTTTCTCTACCTTCTGATACAGGTTTAATAGTATTGTTTATTTTACTATCTCGAAGCTCTATTAAGCTGGCTTTAGTATACCCGACATATTTGTTGCTTGTTACAGCCGGAATACTCGCAGTAGGTTCTGCACTATTTGATACTGTGGAATCTGAACCATCTGAAGTAATGTTAATTGTTTTACCACTCACACTTACATCAGCTCCTAGTGCTTCAGACAAGGCGCGCGCTGGAACATTCGCACGGGAATCAATAACCGCACCTTTGTCTGACAATTTTTTACCATCAACAACGATGGTAAATTCTCCTGTTACTTTCTTCCCTACCATACTCTTAACTGTATCAGCAAACGCTCCTGCAGATGTCGAAAATACCACACCAATGATGATACCACCCGCAATATAAGCAATCTTGTGCGCAAACTTTTTCATAACCCTACCTCCGTAATGGTGCAATTTACCTATTATGATACATTACGGAGTAGATGTCGTAAAGGTTCCGCCACCGGTTCCAGGTAGATTTGCATTATTTCCATGGTTATGGTTCGCTGTTGTAACAATGTGCGTATGATTATTGAAACTGGATCTCAGGGAATCTATTTGGTTTTGTAGGGATTGCAGTTGGCTCGTCAGTCCACTAACTTGACTGATACCCAAGTTCAGCCCCGTTACAGTTCCAGAAAAGTGAACTTGTCCCTGCATAACAGTCCGCCCTGAAGTTGATCCCATAAGTAACCCGTTATTACCTATGACCGCTAACTCACTCGGGTTGGCATAGATCAATCCCTGGGACTGTCCACTGGCGTTGTAATAAGTGTGCCCTGAAATTCCAGCAGACTGGTTTGTCCCCAACGTAACCCGCCGAGCGCTACCAGAGTCATAAAATACGAATCCACTTGGAGCTAATTCGATTCGATCACCGCTGGTTGCCGTCCGGATCCGAGCACCGAGAATGTCGGCACCCTCAATATAGGAACCAATAATCTCGCCACCCTCTACACGTCCAGACTTCAAGGTTCCTTCGAATGTACCACTGGCAGCTTGAAGAGATCCGCTGAACGTACCATTAACCCCCTGAAGTGTTCCTGTAAATGTTCCTCCTGCAGCTTGTAGGTTTCCACTGAACACCCCATCTACCGCTTCAAGGGTACCGCTGAGCCTATAGCGCCGACTCGGGACGTCGAACCAAATCGCCTTATCGGATCCAGCGTAGAATGTCAGCTCATCTGAGTTGAATACCGCTTTGCTCAGATGATCCTCGCGCTCAATGGTCAGCCCCTCAGTCCGAGTGAGCGTTGCGCCGTAGTAGGACTTACCTTCCTTCACAGCTTCCTTGTTGAGCTTATTGACCGCTGTGGTCAACGTACCGTCTACTTTAAATTCACTCTGCTGCTCGGAAACCGATGGGGCTTCCAGTGTCATGCTAAGCCCGCCGGCGAACCGGAACACCTGGTGCAAGATCAGCGACTTGTATCGTACAATACCGTCCCACGGAATATGCGTATCTTCCCAGGTCGATACCGTCTGATCCCAGGAAGTGCCTTCCTGTTGTTCGAACGAAATTACATCGCCCTGCTCCAGTTGGGGATACCCCTGTGCTCTCATGGTAAGAGGCAGATAGGAGAAACCGTTCAGTGTCGCCTGAAGGTTATTCACCATGGCTTGTGTCATGAACGGATTCTCCAGGTAGAGGGTGTGGTTATCGTCTCCGGTACCGGCTTCGTATTGCAGCTCATCTTCCGTGTTGTATGTCACGACCACTCTGGTGTACGTCTTAACCGGATTCGTTTGTCTCACAGATGAATAATCGAATGTAGTCATCTCAAAGACCGGTTCATCTGAAGGGGTGAACCGTTTGAATTTTACGGTGCCGGCTTTATCGATGTAGAGACTGGCGCTATTGGCTGCCGCAATGTATTGCAGCACCTGACGCATGGTATAGCCTGCAGGACCTGCCTGGATCTGATAAGCCGCATTGATTACCACACTGCTGTCATAGGTCCAGCCGAGCCGGTTACAGATCTCATTGAACACAGCACGCTGCGTGGTCGGATACGTTAAAGACGAAACGTAAGCCACATCAGCAAATACCAGCTTGTCATAACAGGTGAAGGTCCATACGTCATTGACCCGTTCTCGATCATCGACGAAGAACTCTCCCAAGGGAAGCCAGTCTGTGCCGGTACCCGTCCAGGAGATGTGCATGTCCTCCCAGGGGTACTGAGCCTGTAGCCAGGTCATCCCCCGCATCGATAACGACAGATACGGCATGATTCGAGCATTTGCAGGGATGACTTCATTCGTCCGGAGCTTGATGGTCAGCTTGGAAGGGATAGCCGTCCCGATCGCAAAGCCGTCCGTCAAACTCAGACTGTTCTCAATACTGAAATCCACAATCTTGGTATCGTCGTATTCCTCAGATCCCACTATGGCCTTCACGATAAATTCTCGGTCAGGCCGCTTCAGGTAGTCCGCATAGATCGGTGATATTGGAAACATTCAGATCACCTCTCTGTCAGCGTCATTTTAAATCCACTCCAGTAGAGCACGCCATCTTTCTCAAACGGTATGTTGCCTGGCCGATCACCAACATAAACCTTCTTCGTGATGTAACCCCCGATCATCGGATCCGGATACGAGAAATCGAAAAAGATATCGCTCATCTGCCGAAGCAAAGGCGATATCTGATCCATTCTAAGCGTGTTGAACGTCAGCTCAATCTGACGCTTGACCGCCACGCGGTCCCGATGCAGGGTGCCGTCAGCGGTCCGTGTCGTACTTTCTGCGTCATCCAGATCCAGGATGGTGACTTGGATCGAAGCTGGCATGGCCGCAATATCAGCGCCATTTATTTTCAAATACAAGTCTTTCCCTCCTTAAATGCCTAACATATTTTCACCTGTTCGGCGTTGTATGTCTCTAATCCCTTTAGCAGCTACACGGCCGATCTCAGTACCGCTAACCTGCAGGATCAGATCGCCTTTGCTGCTCCGGAGAGCCGTCAGGATCTGACTAACCAATCCGACCATTTCCCGGTTCCCTGCACTGCTGCTGTTATCCAGGATCCCCTGCAGCTTGGACAGCGGAGCGACAACTTCCGGATCGATGTTTGCACCCTTGTTATCCCCGACCATAGCCATCGTTGGCCCAAAAGCCAATCCGCCTTTCGCCAGACGTGGAATCTTCGGTATCCTTGGCAACCCGATGTTACCACCACCAATTTTTTGCCCAAATACCTCAACCTCAGGAATGCTGACGCTGATACTGTTCAAGCCGTCGATCACTTTGTTAATCGCATCGATGATCATATTGAGTGGCGCCTTCACTAAGCCATACAAAGACTGGAACACACCACCAAAGATATCTTTAACCCCGTTCCAGGCTTTGGACCAGTCTCCGGTGAATACGCCAGTAATGAACTTGATGATCCCGGTTAAAGTCTTTTTCAACCCTTCGATGATTGTGCCGATACTATCAAACGTTCTTTCAAAAGTCGGCTTGAGATTATTCCACAGTACATTGATTAAAGGTCCAATAACGTTCTTCCACAGCTCTGTCATGTAGTCAATGACCTTACGAATGATTGGTAACACAGTTACCGTCAGGACGTCATAAAAACCTTTCCACGCCTCGGCTAATACTTCACCTATGGCCTGGGCCAGAGGTACAATGATCTTTTGCCATAGCATTGTCAACACATCAGATAATACCTTAAAAACCGGCTGCAGCACCGTACCAATGAAGTTGGCCAGCGGTACCAGGACTTGCTGCCAGAGCTGCTTGAATATCGATATAACATTCGGGATGAGCGTTTGAACAAAGAACGTAAGGACAGGCTTCAGGATCTTGGTCCAGGCATCCGTAAGTACGGTTTTAACAAACTCAGCTACGGGCTTCAGTGCCTCCAGCCACGTCTTGCCCAGCTCCTTGACCTGCTTCCGGAACTCTTCACTTTCAGCGTAGAGATCAACGAATGCCACGATCATAGCCGCAATCAGTCCGACGACCAGCGTCACAGGAGAGGACAGCGCACTGAGTGCTGCCGAAATTCCGCTTAATACAGATGAGACAAGGCTACTTGATGCAATCATCTGACCCAAAGATACCAGCATCGGCGCAACGGATTTCACAAATTCAATTGCTTTGAACGAAGCAAAGAAGCCCGCTACAACAGCGGCACCTTTTACAAACTTCTCCTGATTGCCATCAATCCAACTTGAGAAGTTGTTCAAAGCACCTGCAAGTTGCTGCAAGGATGAAACAATGATTCCACCTGTCCAAGCAGCTACAGGTTTCAAGAAGTTCTCCCATAACCATGCTCCAACAGGTTTAAATGCATTGATTGCACTGTTCAGTACGCGAATGGCTCCTGCCAGTACATCAATAAAGGCAGGCAGCGCCTTTTCCACAGTCCATTTCGCCAGCGGCACAAGCGCCTCCTTATAGAGAAGCACCAAACCCTGCCCAATATTTTTAGCGAACGGCTTGAGTGCATCACGTAGCCCTGCAAGGGACTTCTTTAAAGGCTCCAAGCTGATCTTCCGGAGTGGCTCCAATGCTTTACGAATGGTATCTGCAAAGGCTCTTGCCTTCGCGGTTAGGGCATCCATTCCTCCGGTAACGCCGCTGAAGTCTGTGGCACTGAAGCCACCGAGCCCTCCGCCTCCACCGATTCCAGGAATGTCCCCTAATCCATCTCCTTTATCTTTGTCCTTATCCGAGTCGGATCCGCCTTTATCACCAATCAGGTTGAGTTTATCAAAGCCGGCAACAGCCGCCTTAGCCTCCTTCGCAGCAGCCTTGGCCTTTTTACCTGCACCCTTAATGGCATTGCCTGCACCGGCTGCCTTGTCTCCTGCAGACTGGTAGGCGCCCCCGAGATCCCCTATGGCGGATGCCTGGTCCTGTGCTGCCTGTACTTGCTGCCCTACTCCTGAGGAACCACCGAACAATGCCGTGGTAAAGGCAGACAAGCCACTTCATCGCCAGGGCAAGTGCTTTGGCCATTGCAATCAGCGCCGGCAGAACAGTATTATAGATCGGCAAAAACGCCTGACCGAGATACAGCCGAGCGTTCTTCAGTTGCGCCAAGAACATGGCCTGACGTGTCATTGTGTTGGCCTGAAGCGTATTACCATACTTCCGGGCTGCTTGTTCCAGGATGCCGTAATACAGGATTGTCTGCTGTGTCTGGAAACTGAGCTTCGCCCAGCTGCTGTCCCCTGCAAACTGCCTGAACGCCTCCGTAGACTCCAGCATGGCCACGTTTACGTTAATACCTAAGTCCTCAATCGCATCCGTTTCCCCAACATACCGGACCGGATACGTTCCATGACATCCTGGATGGATCGCCCCGTTGCACTGGCTACGATTGCAGATGTTTTCAGGAGATCAATTGTACGTTGTGTGGTCTGTGCCTGGTCTTGAGAAAAACCACTAATCAGGTTGGCGTAGGTTGCTCCGTACTGTGTCGCCTCCGAGATCCCCATACCAAACGCAGCCGCCTGAGACATGACCCATTCCCGGAACATGCCTACACTCTGTCCCATCATCCGGTTGACCTGACCCACGGCAGCCTCAAAGCGCATGGCATCCTTTGTGGCACTAGTAAAGACTTGGCCAAGCTTCAAGAGCGCCAGCGTCGCGGCCAAGGACTGGAATGCGTTCTTGATCGCTCCCGTGGATCGGCTAACCTCGCGCTCCGTATTACTCAGCTGTTTCCGGACGTTCGCCAGATCGCGCCGGAGCTGACTGGTCTCCCCCGTTATCAATACTCGTAGTTCCTCTACCGTTATGGCCATGCTGTATCTCACCTCGCTTCCGATGCCGTGCCCCGTAGGATGCCACGCGTTCCTTCATGACCTGCCAATTTTGTTGCTTTTGCTTCTTCTGTGTTTCTTCAGGGAAGATACCAGGGAATGCCTCATGCAGTTCAGGTGGCGCCTTTTGTTACCCAGCACTCTTGATACCAGTTGTCCAATTAACTGTGCCTGGTGCCAACTGAGCAAAGCCTGGTGCTGCAGGTCGACATGCTTGTTAGCCACATAGGCACTGATAGCTGTCTTAATTTCCAAATAAGTCATATCCCAATAACCCACCGGGTCCACACCAGCCTGAACTGCCGTGGGGTATGCGTCATTAAACAATTCCGTGAGGGAGCTTACTGGTTCGCCGCCCCGGTCACTTCCCCCGTCGCCGGAGCTTGCTTGAAAAAACCACTAACTTGGAATACCTCGATCAGATGGGGCAGAAGGTCCATATACGTGTTGCCCTCATCCACATATTCGTCATACAGATTTTGAACGTCCACAAAGCTAACTCCGTGTTGAAACTTCAGCATGGCAGCATGCAGAATACGAAGCGTCCCAGTCAATGAAGGTAGATTCCCGTCTTCTGCACCCATTAGAATATCCAGCGGATTACGACCGCCCAGGTGCTTCTCCAATTGTTCAATATGCGCAGCGCCAAGCCGCAATTTATAGTCCTTGCCATTCATCGTAAGTGTTGTGTATTTCATAGGTCATCCTCCTCAAAGTCAAAAGCGCCCGATCAGGAGCGCCCTTGCATATTCATGGCCATTAGGCCGGGTCTGTGATCTCAATATCGGACTGCAGGTAAAACGCAGCGGTGAACGTCAGAGCCGCATTGACGGCTGCCGGGTCCATCTTGACGGATACTTGAGCGCTAAAGTCATGCGTCGTACCGTCGGGATACTCCACGCGGAAATCCTTGGTTTCGCCGGACTCCTGAATCCCTTTCAGGATCCGGAAGTTGGCCGTTGCTGAAGAGTTGTCATACAGAAATGAAAACGTCAGATCCCCGAGATCCTTGATCCCTGCAATGTAACGACGAGTATTATCTTTCAGCGTGGTTACCTCTACCTGCTCCGGATCTCCGCCTAGTTCAGGAACCTCCATCAATTCCCCGATTTCGGTGTATGTGCTTGATCCACTCGTTGCCTTATAGGACAAGGTGGTATCTTTGGTTAATAGTCCAGCCATGCTCTTGTCTCCTTTCTATTGCGACACGCGGCCGCTGCGAGAATCCACAACGCCGCGATAACGCATCGTTTTATGTTTGATGCCTGACGGATCGCTCAGATCTGCTGCAAATTCCCGCCGTAAGCCAATATTATTCATTTGGGTGTCTACCTCAGCAGCCAGGGTTCCGGTAGACTTGTTATGCCAGATATCCACCTGGATCGTGACAGCCGATAGAGGGCCGTTCCGGATCCGGAGAGGGTCTATATTACTTCCCTCGTTAAAACTGATGTGAGGAAGCTTCGCCCAATCTTTAGGATGGGCATCGGATACCGTGACCCCCTCGATCTGTTCGAGCTGCTTCAGCACATCGGGCTTAATGTCATACATCAGCGACCACCTAACCTTCTGATTTCCTTCTTCAGCTCCTCGGCCACAATCTCAGGAACAATCTGTTTATTCTGCTCAGCAGCAGGGAACATAAACGGCTGTGCCGGCATCCCCTTCCAGTCCTGTCGGTAGCTGAGATCCCCGTCATATTTCGGCGGAGCTGGTGAGGCCTGGCCCCGTTGTCCGGTACCGAACTCCACATACGGGGCATACTCCAGATTCGTGGATACCTCTCCGATGATCTTCCCTCGCTCCTCCGTAACTTGAGCCTTAATGCTGTTCCGGAGATCACCCGTATCACCTACAGGAGCCAAACCCTTGGCATCCCCCTGCACCTTGATGGTGGCCTTGTGGATACCTCGCTTCATCGCCTCTTTGTCTGCACCAAGCCTGGCCAACTTGCGCATGAGACGATCCATTCCTTGCATGGCCATATTCAGATCGCCTCCAAATCAATAACAAAATGGCCGCTCCACGGTCTCACGGCCACCACCTTGTAATCCGGATCGTCCAGGGTATCCAGACAAGCCCCCAGGATTCAAGTCTCTCAGGCGGCTTCTTCTCCACGTACATGACTCGCATATACGCCAAGCGTTCACCATACATCTCTGCCAGGACTCGGCCACCTGCAGGTTGAACGTTACCGCGCAGCTCCAATGGATCGCCCCAGCCCTCAGAAGTCGTCCCGTCGTCTTCCTGGAGCGGTACCCGAGGGAAGAAAACGACATTCCGTTTATCACGTTCCCGTAGCCTCATGTCCGTCCCACCACTTTCAGCAACCGGTGATGGCTAATGGTCCGCTGGAGATCCGCAGGCAGATCCACAAAGGAACGACTGACGCCGCCCTCACTGTGACCGCTTTGCCCCTCGATGCCCACTTTGTTGTACCGCATGATAACCAGTTGCCGAACGGTAGGTTCAAGCCCTGGCGGAATGGTCTGCCGGTTCGTCCAGCTCAGTAGATCCGCTTCCGCGTCCTCGATCAAGACAGACAACAAAGGGCCCTGCTCCAATGATGCTGGACCTAACAGGGCTTGTATCTTATCCAAACGACTAAATGTGGCCATATCCTATCCCTCGCTTACGCCTTGGGTTCAGCGGCTTTGATTTTCTTCAGAATGCCCTCTTTGCTGGTTGCATTGCCGAGATCGATGTCGCGATCAGCTGCATAGGCTCTCAGCTCGTCCGGCTCCATGGCTTCCAGCGGATCTGTTACTGTGTCGGCTTCGTCTGCTTCATCCAACACGGTCACGTGGGACTTAATCGTCTCATAAACCTTGGCGGGAACAGAAAAAGACGCCCCTTGTTTGTAGAGCGTCCCATCATGGCGAATCGGTATGTTGTTAACTTCAACTTTCATCGGTTATCCCTCCCCTTAGATGACTTGACCTTGGAACACGTTATTGGCTTCTGGGAAGCTTGGCAGTGCCGTAGCGACAGCCTTTTTCCACGTGCTCACTGGGTCCAGGTTCTCTTCATAGACCATGGCCAACACATTGCCCACCATCTGTGTCTCGATGCTTGGATCACGGCGCAGTCGCACTTCCTCCGCTGTCGGACCATAGATGGTTTCCCCCAGTGGGTTATCTCCAAACAAAGCGATCTTGTTAGCAGGGAAATAACGGTGTGTCGTGAAGGTACCATCAGCATTCTGCTTACGGTACTTGGCATCATATGTCGCCAGTGCCGGCAGGCTACGTTCAACCAGGAACGCATTCAGATCCGAACGAGAAGGGACACGCAATGCACTTGTACCGTAGAGCGCACCAATCACTTTCGGGTGACGAAGCAACGCACCCATGATCTCTTTGGACGTCAATCCACGAGTTGGGATTTCGTCCAAGGCGTCAGCGAAACGTTCCATGTCTCCGATTGGGTCACTGTCCGGATCAGTCCATCGGCTGGTACCGCTCAGGATCTCCTTGTGTTCCGCTGGGACACCATAGTCAATAGTCGCGCTCAGGTTGTTCTCATCCAGCGTAACCGTACCATTTGCTGTGGCTTCCATCCGCATCGCTTCAACACGTGCTCTGACACCAGCCACAAGAACGTCAATGTCGTTATACACGACCTGCATCAGGTACTGAAGCTCTTGAGCGTTACGCGGGCTCTCCAGAGCAATAATCTCTTTCTCCGTCAGTCCCAGCTTACGCTTGATCAACGCAAGACCCAGGGCCTGTTTAGCTGCTTCACGGGAACCAATCTCTGCCTCCGTGTCAAACGCATGAATAGAAGCAATAACCGGTGTACGGCCAGCCCCCACGATCATGTCAAACTCAAGCGATTCACGTTTAACCTCAGGGAACAGGGTTTCACCTAAAAGGGGCGGGTATTGTCTGTCCCGCAGGTAATTCAAAATCTCACGTTGATTAAAAAGATCCAAAATAGTTGCCATATCTGCTTATCTCCTCTCGACCTGGATTACAGGCTCTGTTTGAATTTAATATCTGCCTTCTCGGCAAGCGCGGTGAGTGCTGCAGCTGAAGGGGCTGCCGGCAATCGTTCTTTGAGGATCCAGGCTTCAATCAGCACTGATCCAGGTTGCGGCCCCTCGGTTACATCCGTATCGGTATACGTGATACCAATCGCCGTGGCGTCATTGGCCGGATACACCGTACCTGCAGGAACGATCTTCCGTCCCTTCGCATTGGCAGTGACTCCTGTATTGCTGATCTGATACGTGGCGGAAACAAACTTCGCACTCGCCAGAAAGTTAGGTTGCGACACACTCTCTTTATTCACAAATGGCATAGTAAAGCTCCTTTCTTAGCCCCAAGGATTAAGTGCAGCAGCGGGGGCTTTTCCGCTATCATTTGCTGCCTTTGCGTAATTGGTACCTGTGCTGGCAGGACTCCCTTTACCGCCTCCGCCTCCTGGCGGATCACCTTTCAGACGATCATTCACGCCAGCCTCAACAGCTTCACGGAATGCCTTTTCCACGGCTTCCAGGCTCTTGTTAGTAGCATCTGCATCCGTGTAGACCAAAACCTCAGCCAGAGACAGCGGCAACTTCTTCTCACTCAGCTGTTCCAGCGCAGTCGCCCGAAGCTCACGACGGGTGATATCACTCTCCCGATCAGCAAGGGCTTTCTCACGCTTCTGGCGTTCATGCTCTGCCTTCTGCTCGGCGTTCATCTTGGCCAGCTTCTCGGCTTCGGTCTTGGCTGCTTCCAATTTGTCTTGGAGATCCTTATCCCATTTAGATTGAGCCTTATTCAAGCGCTCACCGAGAATCCGGTCTACCTCGGCCTGTTGCTCAACAGAAAAGGTTACTTTGCCTGCTCCACCTTTATCACTATCACCAGTCCCGGGATCTCCCGGCGCGCCGCCACCAGCTGCTCCTGCACCCTCTCCCGAACCGCCACCATCGCCATCGGCAAACAGCTGCAGGTTAAGGGGGTATCGATACTTGTTCCATTTCATAATTGAATCCTCCCGTTTACGCCCGTCGGCTATTTTCCATGACAGCTTTTATAGCGTCCTCCGCACGTTCTGGACGAAAACCAAATAGACCGCGATTAGGCAGCCAAAACATATTGCTTATACCAATTTTCGTAATTCACGTTAGCCGGTACGAGCATGGTCTTCCCGGTCTGTGGATCTCGGGCACGTCGCTGCATACCAGCAATTGCATCTTCACCAAACCACCCTCGGGTTGTACTCCGACACCAGGGATGCAGAGGGGCATGTTTTTACCAGGCTGTGCCTCTGCCACGTCATATACCTTCAGATCATGCTTTCGACACCGTTCAGACGTTCGGCTATCCAGTGTGGCCATAAACTGATACTGATCCACGCCAGCCTCTTTGTACGCCGCCATCTCGCCTGCGTTGGACATATAGGTGGTTTCAGTCCGGATAAGCCGAGAAGCGGCAAACAGGCCCGACTGCATCAGTTCTGACAGCTTCTGCGCCATCTTGACCGAGCTGAGTCCACTCATGAATCCGGACGTGACCACATCCGTCACCTGATCGGCCAGGCGCTCCGTGTTAGACCATACGCTGCTGCTGAAATGGCTGCCACTCCAAGGATTCATTAGAATGGCTTCGATATCACCGAACGGGATCCGCGCAAAGTTGAACCCGAGTCCGAACCCTTTCTGTATATCGAAGATGGAACGGTAATAACTCTTCCGGATCGCCTTCACATAACCGTTACGACTGGCCGTCAGCTCCACATCTGCAATCACCTTGCCCTGAAGCGCGATCTGCTCTTTCAACGCCTGCAGACGGGAAATTCTTGCCCGATAAGCCGGTGCATTCATACGAGCCAACAGCCACCGCTTGATCTGGTCGTTCTTCACCCGGGGGTACCACTTCTGCGCCAGCTTCAGCAGCGGATTCGGGATCTTCTGGTTGAGGAATCGCTTTGCTCGCTTCGGATCCATGTCCTTGCTGAACGTCTTGAATATCTTATCAATCTCCATCTGGATCTCTTCCTGGGCCATCTGATATCCACGGGTAACGGTCCGAATCGTCGTATCCGCATCACGGTGATACTCAGCCATGCGCTGCTGCGCCCGTCGGTCCCAATAGGCGTTACTCCTCTTCTTCATCGTCCGTCACCGGATCCTCATTATCGCCCATAGGCATCTTGAATGCCTCCTGCTGATCCTTCAAGGCCTGAGCCTTCTCGGCCATGACCTTCTCATTCTCTGCAACGGGGTCCTTAACGAAGGAGAGCTGGCTGATCAGCGTTTCATTGCTCACATGTCCACTCAGCTGACTGATCAACAATGCCGTATCTGCATCATTACTCGGAACGCTGCGTGTCATGGTGATCTCCACATCGTTGATCTCTACCGCCTGTGCTTTCACCTGGAGAATCGTTGCAAATAGCTTCAACCGTTCACGCAATCCCTGCACAAAGTAACGTTCCTTGGTCTCGGACAGCTTCTCCAAGCCAAACAGCTTGTACTTCATGGCCTCCCCGCTGACATTGCCGGCAAACTTCTCGTCGGTCAGGTTAGGTACCATAGAAAACTCATGAATGTCAGACTTGAGCGCATTTCGAAGCACTTCGGTGTCTGCCTCATTCAGCGTTTTTGTTAACCAGCTGGCATCCGCATCCACTCCACCTGGAAGTTCAAGCACCTTATACTTCTTCAGCATACGGACAGCCTGGCTTGCATCGGCTTCGGTATCGCCCAAACTTATACCAATGAGCATCAGAATGGCGTCCACAAACTGTTCTTTATCGTTGACTCGATCTGAAGATAACGTGTTATAAGCGTTGATCAAACTCAGCTGCTGCTCATAATCGCCTTGTTGCTCCTCGTTGTTCCAGAACTCTACCACAGGCACCGACTTGTAATAATGATCGGTGATGGATACCTGCTCGAAGTCTTCACCACCAATATCCTTTGCCTCGTAACGGGTTATCTTATTGGCCGTATACACGTTGACGAACCAGCCAACCGCTTTGTTCTCCATATCCCTCTTCTCGTAGTAGTGAACCGCGAACAGGCTCTTATACTCCACGGAATCGTCCACTACCAGGAATATCTGGCGTGGATCGATGCAGCTGACGCGGGGGATCGGGGATCATCACTACTCATGTAGTGCAGCTCCAGCGCAACGCCGAACATAGACAGATCCTTGACCATCTCAGAATCATGACTGGCCACATCCGCAGCCTTGTATGCATCGGTGATCGGTTCGATCTGATTGCCGGCGTACTTGACCGGATCCGCTCCGAAGTAACCTGAAGCAACGTCCGTGATGTACTTGGCATGGTTGGCCACCAGCTTGTTATTCGGCAGCCCCTTGTCATCTCCGCCCAGGTCACGCTTCAAGATCTCGTGCTCACCTTTGTAATAGTCCTCCAGCTTCTGGATCCGCTCAATACCGTCTCGGTGCTCCTTGATGCAGTACTGCAGGAGCTTGGCCGGGATCTCACCCCAGTTATCCAGCAACTCACGACTTCGTACGATTGCCATTGCTATCTCACCCCAATTCTCGCTTTGCTACTTACCGTAGCTGCATATCCTTTCATGTCGGCCACCTCGTAATCGTCTAAGGCATACCAAATAGCCGAGAACGTATGGGGGTCAATGTTGAACTGATCTTCAATGATCTCCCCGTTCTTGTCCACGGCATAGGTTAAATCCTCTAGCTCTGATTTGACGTTCACACAGTTCGATGAACAGACAATCTTCTTGAACCGCTTGATCTTCTTCGTATACTGTAGCCTGGAGCCTTGAAACTTCTTAGCAGCCTGCATGTTGAATCCCATTTGCCGGTAATAAGCAATGGTCTTCGGCTCCGCACTATCCGCCGGATCAGCTCCCTGGTCTCCTTGAACTCCATAATCTCTGCAGCCGTCCGGTCATCCGTCATCTTGTTCTTGTAATATTCCCAATGGATGTACAGGATCTTCTCCTTGTGGTCCACGGTCAGACGAACCAGGGCGTTGTATGACGACTCAAAACCAAAGTCCATGCCGTTACGCTTGACTGGCGACTTAATCGCTTGAATCGCAGCCATGACTTCCTCGTGCGGTGCCACAACAAACTGCGGCAACACCCTTGTTCCATTCACGCCAAAACGCCCACGCCGCGCAATGCGGTGCAGGTCCGGGTCATGCGTCTTCAGATCCTCCAGCTGCTCGATATAGCTCTCAGGCAGGAACAGGTTATCATCTGCCACCGAATGGTGATAGTACGTATCCTTGATGATCACAACGCGATCACGATACAGGTCCATGTCGTCCAGGACATGCACATTGTTCTTCGGATCCTTGAAGAAATACTTATAGCTCCAGTTCGCGGTGCTGACCGGGTTCGTACTCAGGATCATGTGCAGTTTCAGCTTCGGATGGCGTAGCCGCCCGATCAACTCTTTGAAACCTGCGTACTTCACCTCGCTGCACTCCTCAATCCAGACAATCGAAATATTGTGAATGGATTTCAGTTTGACTGGTTTGTCCATCCCCTTGAATATGATCTTACTGCCATTCGGGAACCGGATTTGCATCGGGGAACTGATCGGTTTAACCTTGCCCTCCAAATCCAAATCCACGATGATCTCTGAAAGCAGCTCAAAAGTTGAATCCCGGAGAGTATCGTACACTTCTCTGACCACCAAAGCTGTTCTGCGCTCCTCCAGCAGCTTCAGAACCAATTTTAAGGCAACGTGATAGCTCTTGGACGATCCGTAGCCTCCTACGAGAAACTGAAATTTCTGATTCCAGTCGAATAGGAAATCCTCGAAATGGGGGTTCACTTCCTTGTCGGTCATGAGCGCTCACCCTTTCGAACAATCCGGATCTCAATCGGCTTGTCATCATCCTTGGCCACCTTCTGATCAATCAGGCTGACCTCACCTTTCAGCTTCTGAAGCCGCAGCTGCTGCTCGTCGTCAGCGTCGCCCTGGCGGCACATCTCTTCATACTGCTTAATCAGGTTCTGCAGCGTCGCCATGGCCCTGCTCTGGGCGTTAAGGAACGTGGCCTGCCGGTCCCAAGCGAATTGGAACTCGTATTCCTGCTCAATCGGAACCTGCTTCATCTGCGGAGCTTCATCTGCACTATCACCTGGAACCTGAACAATCTCGTACTTCTCCTTCTTCAGCTCCTTGATCATCTCGCCCTTATCGCTGACATACATGATCTGCTGGGCTCGGATGATGGCTGCAAACTGAATCGTGATTTGATCCCACAACATATCAAGCGGGGATCTCGTCTCGATCTGCTCCATGATCTCCCTGGCCTCTGCCGGCAGATACTTCGCAAACAGGCCGTGAGTCTTCGCATTGCTATTTCCCTTCGGAGCAGATCCGCCACGATTACCTACTGCGTTCTTATTGCCCTCAGGCGCACCAGTTCGTTTTGTGTGCACACTTTTTGTAGAGGGTGCACCCTTTTCCCTATTCCAACTATGACGCTGTTTCCAGCTTTTCACCGTGTTCAGGGAAACATCGTATTTCTCAGCGATCTCTTTATATTTCATTCCTCGCTTATAATCGGCCTCAGCTTTTCTATGCATCGATCATCCTCACCACCTCCAAGATTGAGTTTGTTTCGTATGTAACAGAAAAAGCACCCCGAAGGATGCTCTTCTCAAACTCTATTTAACGTACTTCGTAGTACTGATTTCCGCATGTACAAGAATACTCCACCATCAAGCCTTGCAAAGTCTTTCCACACTCACACAACGGATCGCCTCTAAGTGTTAGTTCCAAAGTCACCACTGGACGTTTTTTGTCGGACATCTTAAGATATCTCTTCGTTTTTGTCGTGACCGTGTCCTCCCATAACTATTTATCAATAATCCATTTTACTCCTTAAAGAGAAACGGGTCTACTGGATAGTTAAAGAAGGAATTCAGAAAGTGTATATAATCAGTTGCTCCAGATATCCACTTTCATCTGGGAACACTTGAAGTACTTAGCCTCAGCTGGGCTTGTCGTCAGCTTCAGGAGACATTGCAGATTGCCGTGTTGGAAGAGTCCTCCGCTCAGATTAGCAGCGACACCGCCGTACTGATCATCAGCTCCGAGCCAAACAGATGGTCTTTCGAACCCGGCAGAGAATTGTAAGCCGGTACACAGTAGAACCGTGATGTTCTTCCGGTTCTGAGCTTCGTCTCCAGCTACGCCGTTTGTCGTAAAGAATACCATGTTCTGCTGGAAGTCCGTGTATGTTCCGTCAGCCTTGTAAGCCCTGATCGTTCCGTATTTCTGATTGACGTTCTGAAAGAAGGTAATCCCGGCTTTACTGTCCGGAGACTTGATTCCGATCTGAACGGACAGTCCAATGTTTCCGTTAAACTGCAGGGCTTCGAACGTGATCGCAATCGCCGTTACTTTGGAACTGTCGATGAGCTGCTTCATCCGAAGCTCAACAGAAGCTCCTGCTGTTCCCGGTGTTGTAACGGTGATTGTCCCTCGATCTGGCAGAGGTTCAAACGTAGGTGTACCCACGACCTCTACCCACTCCGGTAAGGTACCGTTAAGAAAATCAGCAACCAGCCTTTTGTGTACTTTTCCGAATGGGACTATGTTTCCCGCTGCATCACGTATAACCATTCTACACCTCCACCGAGTAGGCGACGCCCACATTGTTATCTGTGTTGTAATAAACATAGACAATACCGTCCATCACAGAAACCATCATCGACTGCATGTTGGTCGTTTCCCAAGCTAACGGCGGAAAGTGTATGTCCATCGGTCGCTCCTTAAGCTGCCTGTAATCATCCGTAATTTTAGCGACTGCCGGACGGGCTACGGTGGTATTCCCTCCGGACGCATATGCAGACATCATGCCGACCCACCACTTATGCCCCTTGTACATGAATACACCGGCGTTGGACCTAGAAAAATTCTCGCCTGCGGATAATGTAGCATCATTTCCACCCATCATTGGCCTCGGATCAGAAATCCATAACCGGCCATCATGAGAATGCCAAATGCATTTACGCCCGAAGTCTCCTCCGCCCATAATCGAAAATCCAATCCATTTGCCTCCATCTCGGTAACACGAAAAATAACCCGTATGGCCGTCTCCTGGGAAGCCTGTCGGCTTGTCCAGAATGAGACCTACACGAGTCCAATTGATCATGTCCGGTGAAGTGGCCAATGCTGTCGATTGGTTAATCCCCAGTCCGCTCTGTTGATAATACATGAAAAATAATTTCTCGATCTCATTCCAAATGACGTAAGGCGTCTCTGTGGAATTCCCTTCAACCGTATCGAGAAACACCTGTCCATGTCTGGTCCAGGGTCCTGTGGGGCTGTTCGAATACGCCAGTCCAATACCGCCCACGTTGTTATGGTTGGTTGAATAGGTCGCATAATAATCAGCCTTGGGGTTCGCAATAAGCCCCTTGACCTTAATTGCTCTGAACCAGTAAATCGACTGAATCCCTGCCATGGCGGCGGTATACATCGGGCTTCCTGGTCTTTTCTCGAATCGAGGGATGTAGAGATCTCTCGATTCTGCATCGCAATAGTCATAAGGTGCAAGGTTACGTTTGGCTCTATTGGCTTGTGACAGGGCAACAACGGATAGCTCGTCTGCCATTTACTCCACCGTCCCTTGAACCGACAGTGCGCCGGTGCTGGGTGCTGTGTAGTTAATAATCAAGTTAAATCCTGCTGGAACCGTAAATGAGACCGTCTCCCCGACTTTGGCCGAAGTCACTAGATCCTTCGGTGCTGTCTGCCGTATCCCCTGGTACGCTGATTTTCTGCCACTTGGCCCTTGAATTTCAAAGGTAAATGCCGCTGAAGTGTTAACTGTAGAACCATAAAATTCAAGCGTAATGGACTTGCTTGTCTCAGCGGCATAGACTGCCGAACCTGCTATAGCTACCCGATCTACAAGGGAGACATCTTCAGGTATGGTTGTTGTGACTGGAAGTTTATTCTTTTCTGAGACAGTAAGCATCTTATTGGTTTTTCGATGCAACCACTGGATCATCTTACTGCCACCTTTCAACTCAAATGTTCAACAACGACTCCGTGCCACCTGAAGAACCGGCTTTCGGTTCAGAACCTGGTGCTGCATCGGTAATGCCTTCGGTAGATCTCGCAAACAAAGCGGCTTTGTCTTCACAGGCTGCTCGTCATACTGTTCAATTAGCTCCAGCAATTCGACGACTCCCTGACGCTCCTGGATCGCATTGGCGAAGTTTGCAAAAGACTCGCTCAAGCGCACAAATGCTTGGCGCATGGTTTCAAACATGTGCTTATGCCGATCACTGATCCGATCCATATCGCTATTCATTCCGCGCAATCGCTGCATTAGCCCAGAACACAGCCTGTTCTAAATTCGTCATTGCCAGCGACTGCTCACGAGACTTGGGTGTCTGCTCATCGATCAACTCAGCCAGCTTCTTCGCTTTAGCTCGGATGGCTTCGTACTTCGCCGGTTGACCTTCTTTCGGCGAATGATAGCTGAAATTGTTTTCAATCTGCGGATTCTTCATGAATTCGACCTCCTGAATAGTTTTGGGGAACGCAAAAAAGAGCCCTCCGCAATGGAGAGCCCTGTTATAGACAGACGTATGGTGTACATGTTGTACGGCACGACGTACGGCAGTACGTACGGCAAGATCACAAAAATTCTTTCGAAATCTTGTCTTTTGCCCGGTCCACATAGTCCTGAACCGTTCTCTTACTTAGACCTAGTTTAGACGAAATTTCCAAAAGCGTCAAGCCTTGCGCCATGTGAAGCAAGAAACAGGTTCTTTCCCGATCACTCAAGGCCAGTAACGCATCCACAAGCTTCAGACGCTCCGCATCGGTGATCTCCTGTCCGGACAACTTGATATAGATTTCCCGTTGCCGATAAACGTCCGTAATCTCGACGCCACGGCGGCTGCCTGGCCGTCTCCCGCGTTTTAACCACGTCAGGGCATATCTCATGTCGGACAGCATTTCAGAGACCGTATCCGCCTCTTTCGCCTCCTGTGGATCGTTCAGATCCAGACTCTTCCGGTACTTGTCCAAGACATATGCCTCTGTAGAGTATTGGCTGATCAGTGTCTCGATCCATGTCGCTTTGGTTGTCGTTGTCATCTAGTTCACCACCTCTGTCTGAATGATTTTGTCCAGGTACCACCGTGCTTTACGTAAGTCCTCCATGCCGCCTTTATGGTTATACCTGCTGCAGTATTTCAACACGTTGCCCAAGCAGAACGCCTGGAACCCTTCTGGACCAAGTTTGGCCCGAATATAGTCTATCGTCTCGATCCCACCGAAGGTGTAATGCTGCGGGTTGTTAACGGGATCTGGCTGCTGTACGTCTTTCGGCTGGTCATTTGTGTTGGTCATAAGCTATTCCCCCGATGCAGACAGGCGGCCAAGAATCCAACGTGCTCGAGTCAAATCCTGAATTGCGGATTCCAAACGCTGAACCTCGCTGTCCGGTTCCTCACTCTCCGTCTCCAGATGACTTATCTGCTCCTTCAGCTCTTCGATACGATCCATTAAGCGGTTATTCTCTCTAATCAAATCGTCTCGCTCTTTAACCAATTCTTTATTTTTGATCTGCACTATTTCGTTGTGCCTTGTCCATTGTCGATCAGATTCATCCCGCTTATCTCGAAGCTGTTCAACCTCAGCCCAGGCTTTCGTCGCTTCGTTCTGTGCTGTCACCATTCTTTGATCAAGACGCTGATTCTCTACAGTCAGCCGCTCGATCTCCTTCTCTGCTTTATCCAGCAGCTCAGCTTTCGGATCCGCAGCAGGTGAGACGTCCTTCTCACGAAGAAGCTTCTCCTGTCCAGGCTTCCGGGCTTCTGCCCATTTACTGACGTGATTATATACTGTCGCCTCAGTAACGCTCTGTTCTTTGGCGATTAGGGCAATAGACTTTCCGGAAGCACGCTCTGCATTGAACTGATCTTCGGTCAAATTAAATTTAGCTTTGGCCATATCTTTATCCCCCTTGGGTCTGGTTTTTATCTCAATCGGCTTTTTGAAGGCCTTATCCCGCTTAGTCGCCGGGTATTTCCTCCGGATCTCTTCCAGTTCTTCCGGTGTCAGCTGCGTGGTGGTGACTGGTGATGGCGGAGATCCTTTCAGTTCGTTTTCTCTTCGCTTTATGCCATAGTGCCAGTTACTCAAAGGGCTCACCCTCTCTATTTGATCCGCTCAATCCGGGCTTTCAGTGCGTCCAGAAGCTTGTCCTGTGTGGCTGCCTTACCTTCCAGGGCTTTCATCACGTCTTCGTCAGCTCCACCTTGCACCACCAGGTGATGCAGAATAACCTTCTGCTTCTGGCCCTGCCTGTGCAGACGGCCGTTCGCTTGCTGGTAAAGCTCCAAGCTCCAGTTCAGGCCGAACCACACCACATGGTTCCCCCGTCCTGCAGGTTAAGGCCATACGCTGCACTGGCGGGATGGGCAAGCAGGATATCCACCTTGCCGGCATTCCAATCCAGTTGGTCCTGCGGCGTCTTCAGCTCCCGGATCCGTAAGGACGTTTTCTCCAAAGCCTTCTTGATCCGAGTCAGGTCATGCTGGAAGCTGTAGAACACCAAAGCCGATTTACCGTTAAGCTGTTCCACCAGCTCCATGAAAGCCTCGACCTTGTTATCGTGGATCTCGAAGACCTGCCGGTTCTCATCGTACAAGGCTCCGTTACACAGCTGCAGCAACTTGCCTGATAGCGCCGCTGCGCTGGTGACGGATATCTCCGTTCCGTCCTCGATCTCCAGAAGCAACTGCTTCTCCAACTGGTTATATTGCTTCTGGGCTTTCGCATCCAAGACAACGGGAATGACGTTCACGATACTATCAGGCAGTTCCAGATAATCCTCAGCCTTCATGCTGATGCATAGATCCGCGATCTTACGCTGAATCACATCATCCGCACCGGGTTTTGCCATGTATCCATGACCGTTGTAGTTCTTCTCAAAGTATTTCGTACGGTACCCCGTAATGTTCCTCTCCAGGCGTTGCCCCTGATCAAGAAGATTCACCTGTGCCCACAAGTCAAGCAATCCATTCGGTGCTGGTGTACCAGTCAGGCCCACGATCCGCTTGATATGCGGCCGTACCCACGTCAGTACCTTGAATCGCTTCGCCTGGTGATTCTTGAAGCTGGATAGCTCATCCAACACCACCATGTCAAAGGGCCAGGCATTTCGGTAATACTCCACAAGCCACGCCACATTATCCCGATTGATGACCCATACGTCTCCTGGCGAATTCAGAGATTTTATCCGCTGCTGTGCGGTACCCAAAACGGTAATGATCCGCATATGCTTCAGGTGCTGCCACTTGGCTGCCTCGTTCCCCCAGGTAGCCTCTGCTACCTTCTTGGGGGCAACGACCAAGGTCCGGCTGACTGCGAATCGGTTGTACTTCAGGTCATTGACAGCCGTTAGGGTAATGACTGTTTTCCCCAATCCAAGATCCAGAAACAGTCCAAGGGCATCATCCGTCAATAGCCGGTTAATGCAATACCGCTGATAGTCATGCGGGACAAACTTCTTACGCTCTACACTCAAAGCTCCTGCAGCCATGCATCCACCTGCTCTCTGCTGTCGATCACCCGTACCTCATGGCCCAAAGCCTGCATCCGCTTATGTTGCACCTGCTGCAGCTTGGTGGGTTTCTTACCTGGGGCCTTCAGCTCCACGAATACGGTTCGGCCTTCAGGAAACAGTACCAAACGGTCAGGCACTCCGGAGTTACCCGGCGATACGAATTTATAGGCGATTCCACCAAGGGCTTTTATCTTATCTCTCAAATAGGATTCAATTTGGCTCTCTTTCACTTGACAACCCTCCTCAGTATGTGTTACGCGTACACGGGTGTACATGCGTAACTTTCTAGTATTTAGGCGTGTTAGGCGTTATATATTTTCTATAATCTCTATAATCTATTTGTTTTTTATCTTTAACTAGATAACTGTCAACAGTGTCAACAAAGTATAATAAAAGTATATATAGCAAGGGTTTAGGACGTTGACAGTTGTGTTGACACTCATGTTGACACTTGAAAATCTGTCACAATCCTTTGTTGACAGTTAAGCGAGTGTCAACAATTCATCTGTCAACATTGTCAACAATCTTTGCGACGGTAGCCGCGCTGGGTTTCGTATGGGCCGAATCGTCCGCGATACTCCTCCCATCCTGGTATGCAGGATAAAATGCCATTGATCTCTCTCGTGTCCGCTTGTTTCATAAACTTGATGTCCGAATTGAAGCATTCGCACCAAATTTCAGCGGCACATATCCGGTCCCGGGGGCCTCCCTCGCCTTCTTGGGGCTTCCCAAACTCGCCGGACCAGTACATTCGTCTCGTCGGTAAATCGCGCTTTAGCCAATCTTCCGGAACTGGCCTCTCCACAAATGCCTGAATGATACCTTCCTTTGCATTGCTTTCCCTGTGGGCCTCCTGGCGCTCTTTGGCCAATTCTTCGATCTCACCTGACAGATAGAGGGGCTCACTCAGCTGCCACCGTACAAATGCTTCCGCATATATCTGATCTACTTCACCCTTCAGATCCTGAAACACACTCTTTGTCGGCTTTACAATGCCCACATCAATTGGCCAAAACCGCCGATTGCCTGTCCGATCCCGCAGGAACTCGCTATCATTGGTTGTTCCGAAGAACACGCAGCGCCGTGGATAAGGCATTGTACGCTTGCCATATGCCTCACGATAAATGTCCTCTGTCCGGCTCAGGAACTGCTTTACGGCGTTGCTCTCGGACTTACTCATCCCTGTCAGCTCCCCGACCTCGTTGAGCCAAACACCCTGGATCAGCTCCATAGCGTCCTTGCCTTCAAAGGTGGTCAAGCTGTCGGAATACCAGTCCTTGCCCATGTACCGCAGAAATGTGGATTTACCTAACCCCTGCGGCCCCGCCAGAATCGTCATATAGTCCCATTTCACGCCCGGCTCCATCGCTCTGGCCACAGCAGCCGTGAAAGACTTCCGGGACACCGCCCGCGTATACAGGCTGTCCTCTGCACCCAGGTAATCGGTAAACAGTGTGTCCAGTCTCGGCACACCGTCCCACGTCAGCCCTTCCAGGTACCTCCGCACATCGTTGAACCGCTTCTTATGTGTGATAAGGGTTAATGCGTTGTTGATCTTGGCGTCTACCGCGATGCCGTACACCTTTTCGATATAATGGTAAATCCCTGCATCATCCGAACTGGCCCAAGGCCGCCGTTCTTCTCTGGCATCCCACGGAAGTGACCCAAGTACCAGACCTCGGTTGGCGAACTCATCAAACGCAATCTTATCCTTTAAAGCCGGATCATACTCCAGCACGATCAGCACGTTATCCACCGTCTTCAGGTACACACCATTGCTGTTGAATTCCAGCCGCCGCATCCAGTCCATATCCTCTGGCTCTGCTGGCAGCACTGGAGAATCGGCAAACGCTGCTGTAGCCTTCTGGTGTCGTTCCTGCATCAATAGTCCAGCCACAGGCTCCTGTCGCATGGCATAGTCCATCATGGCTGTGTATGAAGGTAGCTTGTTCGTAGGCGTCCCAGGCTTCGCCTCGTCGTCCTGATCGCCGAACTTGTGAAGCCTCACCAGGTCAAAACTGTTAACCAGCCGTCCGCCTGTCGGATCCGTAGCATGGTGGGAGAATAGAAACTGGCCATCGTCGTAAACAATCGCACCGCCTGTGGTTGAACCGCCTACGTACGTAAGTCTGCCACTGCAGTCATCCGTGTTCAGATAGACACCTGGCAGAAATGCCTCAATGGCTGCCGGCACGTCGTAGACCTTGCAGAAGGCCCCGACCATGCCCTGCTTCTCGGTAGGATCTCCCTGCTTAGCAGCCAGACGTACATGGGTCTGTCCGGTACCAGGCACCTGTGGCCACGAAGCAACATTGCGCCAATCCTGATACATGGCCAGAAGACCATCTACGGAAAGGAAAGGCTTATCTCCGAACGTGAACACATACTGACTGTCCGCGCTGCAACTTGGCCAGTACATGAGTCGTGAAGCTTCGAACGTGGTCGGATCACAAAGCCCAATGCCGATGATCTCCCCGAGCTTCCGGGCAAGCGGCTCATACTCATCCGCTGAGGCCGTCCGGTCTAATGGAGCAACAACCCGAAGCCGTGGACGGTTCTCCTCATGCTTCCGCGTACTGTAAACGGCATAGCCGCAACTCAGGCCATCCAGGCGGCGAAGGATATCCGCCGTCGCGCCTGCTGGAATATTATCAAGGTCAAGCGTAACCAGATCACGGCCAATGACCGCGTTGGCTTTCCGGCGACCGCCTGACAGACTGCCACCGACAAAGCCGCCAACGTCCTTCAGGTCATCCTGTTTGCTCTTAGGCAGCTGCAAGTATTCCGCCAGCGTTTCCGCACCCCGTACAGCAGTCCGTAAACGCTCGACGATCTCCGACCAATAGGCCGTTTGCGTCTGCCAGTTTGTGCTGTGTCTGGTCCCGGCGCTTGATATTGTTAGTTGTCTGTCAAAATGCATGACGCCTGCCTCCTGGTTTAATCAATCTTCTTTTATAAACCTGCGTGCAAAACGCAGCTGCTGTTCAATATAGGGATCGGTCTCCTTGCCGCCTAAAGCCAGCCAATCTCCGATACGCTGGTTGATATCCTTGAGAACGGGCAGCGGCAGCTGATCAGTAATCTTGTTTATCTCAGCCATTGGATTTTCTGAGTCCTGCTGATCCAGCCCCTTAGCATCATTCTCTGAAATTAATCCCAGGTCGATCAGGGTTAGAAATAGCTTTTGAAATGCCCTGTTACGAATTTTGGTGAAGGTATCCTTTGAAATAGGCGGATCAAGATGAAATGTGTAAACATTCAGATCACTACGCTGAAAATCTACTAGATACCTGGCAGTTATCAATTTCTTTTCATTCTCACTCAACAGACTAACCGCTGAATTAACAGCATCTACATAAGTTTTTCGAATAGGATTATCAGAGGAAAACTTGCACAGGTCATATTGTTCGAAAACTTGTTTCATGATTTTAGATAATCTTTTATGATTCATTTCAGGAATAACTGACTTCACTTTCACGGTTATTCCTCCTCATACCATGTGAATTCATCGGCAACCTCTTCCCAAACCCACTCTTCATAGGCGGCCGTAATTTCTTCATCAGTAGTTCCATCATCAAATTCAATTGTCTGTGTATATGTCTGGTAACCGACACCCTTGTTCCTGCTAAATGAAATTCTTCTCATAACCTACCCTCGCTTTCCAAAAATCTGTACTGCCCAATCACCTTCGCGCTCACGTAGCCGCTTTGCCCCAAGAACGCCCGACTGTTGTCGTGACCATAAAGGTTCTGTAGCGGCACGTTCATAATCCCATCCTATATATTTAATCCGGTGAACAAATGTGGCGTACGCTATTCCATTTTGGGAAGCGAGATCCACATATTCCTTGGGGTATATGCGAATAGCCTCTGTAGCTCTTGCCGTCTGGGCTTTGGCCTGTTCAGGAGTTTGGAGCGGCTCAGTTGCCGCCCTATCCATCGACCACCCTCGATTTACTCGAGACATAAACGTGTCATAACTGATTCCGTTCTTCTCTGCTTCAGCTTTCCAGCGCTTACGATTTGTGCTTTGTCGTGGTGGTGTTGTCATAGCACGCTGCTTTGGCCAACCCTGCGCACGTACACGCCGATCCAACATGGCTGAACTTATTCCGAGCTTGGCCGCTTCTTCATACTCCCCTGGAGTGATGTAGAAATAATGCCCCATTTTGCTTGTCGCCTCCTTGGCGGTGGTTCAGGAAGAGGCTTGTACACCTCACCGATCACCCTGCCGCTATCGTCTGTGACAATATCCCAAGGGATATCTGATTTATAAAGATCAGTGAACATCTGATTAAAGAACCTTGCCGCCATGACGCTGCGGCCGAGTAGCGTTGTAGGCCATCTTCTCCTGAATGGCCTTTTCCAGATCGATACCATAATGGCCGCAAACGTCCATCACGCGGATCACGATGTCGGCCAATTCCGAAGGGATTCCGCAGGGCTTCCAATCAGCATCAAGCATCGTGTAACGTTCAATAATCTGTCCATCAAAATTCTTCGCCTCGTACCACATTTCTGTTGGCTGTTTGCCATTCCGGAAATCCTCCAAAGCCTCTGAAGCTTCCGAATGGATCAGGGCAATAGTCTCACCAAAGCTTGGATTTCTGACCCACCAGCCTTTACTCTCTGCGTTCTTATGAGCCGCTTCGACTAGCTCCGAGATTGTTTTAGTGGACCGCCCACTAACCGTGGAATCCCAATGGCCATTACGCTTCAAAATCTCAATGACGTCACCCGCATAAGGCTCGTCCAGGTTTACTACGATATAATGGTTATCAGACTTACCAATTGCTTCGCGTTCCTCGCTAATCCGATTCAATAACCCGTAAAACTTCTGAATGTTATCCTCATCAAGTAATGTATCGATATCCGAAATTTTCGCTACAGCAAATTTATAATCCATGGTTATTAGCCTCCTATTAATTTGGTCTTTGATTAATTCCGATGAGATCCAGAGCGAATATACGAGCTTGGGCCTCTTTGATGATCCGATGCAGCACATCTACTTCAGTCGCCTTGACACCCCCCATCGAGTGAATGAGATCCGTTGCTGTCAGCGTGGCCAGATCTTTTCGTGTTGGATTCTGAAGCTGAGAAACGCGCATGGATTGTTTCCGGATAGAGCGTTCAATCTGGTTGCGAACTGTTCGAGCATTACCGAAATTCGGCTTTCCCTTCTCGATCCAAAGCACACTGGCCAAAGCGTCCAGGTAATCCTTATCCGGCTGATATTCCTGATCGATACACATTTGAAAACCAATCTGCACAAGCTCTGGTACAGGGTAATCTGGAAAGTGAATGGTGGTCGGAAACCTGGAGGCAAGTCCTGGGTTAGCTTTAATGAACTTAGCCATGTCTTCGGGATATCCGGCTGCGATCACCACGACCTCGTCCCTCATGTCCTCAATGCACTGCACCATGGCAGCAATTACGGTATCACCTTGATTGTGCGAAGACTTTTCACTAGGAGTGAATGCGTAGGCTTCATCGATGAACAGAACCCCGCCGCGCGCAGCTTTAAATTTCGCTACGATCCTTTTTCTGCAGCACCTACGAGAGAAGCAGCAATCTCGGAGTGGTGTACCTCAACAAAAGGAATATCATTTTTGTCTTCTCTTTAAGCAGCCCGATCTCTGCGAACGCCTCCCCGATCAGGCGAGCTGCTGTGGTCTTGCCTGTACCTGGATTGCCAGTGAATATCATGTGATTCGACTGTATCGATGTTTTCAGACGATGCTTCTTTCGTAATGCTGCGATCCGCGAGAAATGGACCATCTCATCTACCTGTTCCTTGATAGCGTGCATTCCCGGCAGACTTGTCAGGCGGTTCAGTGCATCCTTTGCCTTGTCATTAACTTGATAATCCCCCACGTCCGATCCTCCTTCTTCGTCCTGGCCAACCAGTTGAGCACTTTGCCAGAACCCTTTCGTACCACGGCCTTCTAATTCACGTTGCGCCATCAGCAATTGATAATGGGCCTCGCCTTTCTTGTTCTTCAGCAACTGCCTTTCCTTCACAACATCCTGGAGTAGATTCCACAAGGCAGTCTCCGGGTAATACCAGCGCGCCCAGCCCTCTGGCGTCTTATGCCGGTTAATCTGTTTCCGTCCGATATCCACGTTATAGCGGTACTTATACTGTTTCTTGCCTCTGTGATCTCCGATCCGAATGCTGTTACAAACACCGTAGTCAAGCTTCAGGTAAATGCTGCTTGTCGTCTTGCTGTCATATCGCTGTATAATGAATCCTTCCCGTTGTAAAAGCATGATTAGGTCGGCTGCTATTCGTGCTGTCGGTGTTGTCGCAATCAAAGCCAACTCCTCCTAATCCTTCATGTAAAAATCTGTAGTGAATCCGGCAGCCTTCAGAGGTAGTCCAGGAGCCCAGGGTACCGGCTCAGCCATCAGATCCAGTACCTTCTCCAGATCCTCCGGATAAGCTGATTCGATTCCGATTTCATCGTGAACATGCAGCACAGTGTCAAAGCCTGCTTGCTCCACTCGGATAAGGGATACGGCCAGACAGTCCCGAGCGATAGCCTGGACAATGTTCTCGACAAGCTTCCCGCCGTAGGTGCTGATCAGTGACCACTTGCCTGTCTTCTGATCCGGACCCATGTAGTGAAGCGCCTGCTTGCCAAAGTCGTTCTGAGCAAGGCGTGGCTCCACGTAATACAACTTTCTTCCGGAAGGCAGCTGAACCGTAAAGAAGTCCAGGCCATTACCGTGATGACTCTCCCTAGCAAAGATGATGCCGCGAACACCCACGGGTTGTCCCGTCTCCATAACACTCAGTGCTGCCTTCTCAAAGCTGAACCACAGATCCACAATGCGCCGATTGGCATTACGCCACCGCGTGACGATCTCGGGCAACTCCTCTTCAGTAAGCCCCATATCCAAGGCACCCATGGCGATCAGTGCGCCAGAAGCTCCCTGGTATCCCAAAGCTAGTTCAGACACCTTGCCCCGTTGACGCAGATCCTTGTCAACCTGTTCAAGTGGAATCCCGAACATAGCTGAGGCGGAAGCTTCATAAATCTTGCCGTGGGTAGCGAACACATCCAGCCTCCATTGCTCTCCAGCAAGCCAGGCAATAACCCGAGCCTCAATGGCAGAGAAGTCGGCAATGTTAAGCTTCTTCCCGTTCGGAGCAACAAACGCTGTCCGGATCAGCTGAGAGAGTGTATCCGGCACATTTCCGAACATCAGCTTGAGTAGGTTCACCTGCTTGCCTTGCACGAGTTGTCGAGCATACTGCAGGAGCTCTAGATCCATTTTGTTCTTGGTCAGGTTATGCACCTGTACCAAACGACCTGCCCAGCGACCTGTCCGGTTGGCTCCGTAGAACTGTAAGAGTCCCCGAACACGGCCATCCTCACAAGCTACCGTCTCCATAGCTGCGTACTTCTTGGTACTGGTCTTGGAAAGCTCTCGACGGATCTGCAGCACGCGCTTGGCTCTTCCTTCTTCCACGTTGTCGATCAGTCCGGATACAGTGTCTTTCCTCAGATCCTCGACCTCTTCCCCAATCTCCTTGGATAGCCATTTCTTAAGCTGGGATACGGATTTAGGGTTATCCAGGCCGCTAAGCTGAATCGCTTCCTGCATAAGCTCTGCTGAGATCTGCTGATCCACGGCCAGTGCGCCATCTACCAGCTGCCGGTCACAAGCAATCCCTCGGGCATTAATCCGCTGATCCAGGAACCAAAGCTCCCACTCCATATCTGGAACGGGGAATACCGATAGCCGGCGAAGGATCTCCACCTCTGCCACAACGTCACCCACACAGTACTGCTTGAACAGCTCCCACTTCTCAGGCTCATGATGGGGCAGGGTGCGTGTCCGGAAGCCGGTTGACTTGGCAGGCTTCTTGATTGGAATGCAGAACGTCCGAATCAGTGCGCCACCGACGCCCATTTTCTTCTTGTCCTGGGGAAGGCCTAGCGCTTCGCCCACCTTACCGAGTCCTGCAGGGTATCCGCAGTACAAACCGTGAATTTGTGTGCAGCGCCAATGCTCTACTGGAGAAGGCCAAAATTTGTTCAGACAGTACCATTCAAAAGCCGCGTTATACGCGTGTTTGATGACTTCTTTATCATTTAAAGCGCGGATAACTTCTCCCGGAATGACTTCACCCTGGGCAAGATCAATAATTCGCGTCGGGCCGCTATTCCAGGAGTAAGCGAACAAAAGGATTTCAAAATCAGGGCTCTGAACGTATCGGTACAACCCCGCTTTCTTAATGTCGATACTGCTGTAAGTCTCGATATCGATTGAAAGATGCCACGGCATGAGGCTTGTTGCCTCCTTTCTGGTAAAGTGAAGGGGTTCCGAAGAACCCCTCTGCTGGATGATTTATAAATTAAATGCCGTAGATCCCGCCGCCAAGTGGCTTGCCGGTGATCGGATCAATCTGCTGTTGCGGTGGTTGCTGCTGTCCGTAGCCTTGTTGCGGAGCTTGTCCGTATTGTGGTTGCTGAGGAGCTTGTCCATAGCCCGGCTGTGCTGGCGGCTGTTGGCCGTATTGCGGTTGTTGCGGTGCTTGGCCATATCCGCCTTGAACTGGAGGTTGCTGGCCATACTGCGGCTGCTGTGGTGGCTGTTGGCCGTATTGCTGCGGCGGGATCTGATCATAACCCTGTGGAGCTGGTTGAGGAACATAACCCACACCGCCGCCATTGCCGCCGAAAGCTTGTTCAGCGGAGATCCGACCACCCAAGGGCTCGCCATCACGAAGGATCTGCACCGGACCAAGACCTGCACCAATCCCTTTGTTGCCACTGTTACTGTAAGCGAAGAAATTAATATTCACACGGCCGTACACTCCGGAATAAACGCGCGTTTGGTCAATGATCGGTCCCATGTCTGGACCAACAACTGCCTGCTGCTGCTTGCTGCTGGCCGTCAGTACCCAGTGCCCTTTGCATTCTGGACCAAAGGCTTCACCGTTCGGACGCACGCCATCCCCATCGTGAATTGGGTTACGAGGTTGAGCTGGACGGGCACCGCCCCATGCACCGGCTACGCCTTTTTGCGAAGCAGCTTCAATGGCTGCATTGATACGTTGCATTGTGGCAAAGTCGGATTTAGGGATCAGAATAGTCGTGCTGTATTTCGGCTCCTGCCCTGGTTGATTAGAACGTGGAGTGAACAAGTTTACAAAGCTCAGTCTTACCTCGTTTGTGGTGATTGCTGTTTCTGTTGTCATATGGATTTATCCCCTTATCATGAATTAGTTTTGTGGTTGATCTGGTGCAGGTCCGAATACGTCTGCAGGATTAATTTGATTTGTAATACCCGGCCGTTTGTCATCGTCAGATACCAGTGTCGGTGCCCCTGATCTGCTGACCACGTGGCCGGACTCCTCGAGTAACTCGCGGTATTCCTTTTTGCCGAGCGCCTTCTCCAACTGTGGCGGTGTTAACGGTTTACGATCATACAGGATCGCTTCCTCAATGCCTTTTTCCTGCAGGTGCTTAAATGCGGCATCCAAATCTGCATAGTCACGACTGCCCCGACCCTCTACGGCTTTCCAGCCAGGAACGATCCCCCCTTTCAGTGCTTCAGCCAAGGCAAGCTTCTTCAGATCGGAGTACCAGCCGACAATTCCATCAGCTCGCTTCAGTACCTCTGCAGCTTCCTCCCAACTAAGCAGAGGCGGCTTCAGCGGAGCCTTGGTGCCGGCTTCCATGATCTGTTCCACTCTTGCCCTGCAGGTCGCACTCGCACGGCAAAATTTGCAGTGATCGCCTGGAACATACTCACCTTGACCGTCAAAGGCTTGCTGTGCGATCGGCTTGATTGACTCACCCCAGGACAGCAGCTCAGCTGCAGAGAGCGACCACTCGGAAGGCTCATTCCATACTTTTGGTTGTACGATGGCCACATGCACGGACTCAATTGGAAAAAGGAGACTGAAAGCCTTGTAAGCACCCAGCGCATACAACTTCATTTGTGAATTGTTTTCAGCCGATACCGGAACACCCTGGCCGTTCTTATAATCGATGACATGTAACCTTCCGCTACCAATGATGATGCAGTCCGACGTTCCGAAGCTTTCCGGTACAAAGTCGGTCAGATCCACTCGACGTTCGATGGCCACAAATGGCGGCGAAGGGAATTGGTGAACAATGGACTGAATGTAATCCAGGTACGCATTGGTGTGATCCTCCATGATTGGCTCATACAGGTCATCGGCCTTGTACTTCTTCAGCGCAGCGTTATACTTGCGAGTCGTCAGACCCGAGAACAGTTTCTGCAGCTTCAGCTCAGCGATCTCATGGGCGAGTGTGCCGCGCTTGGCGGCCTCACTCTCACTATCAGGTAACGTGGCTTCGAGCCTGGCACTTGGCGTACACTGCAACCAGCGGGATGCCCCGCTGGCTGACAGCAGCGCGTGTGCCCGCTCTGCATGTGCAATTTCCGTCATTAGATCCGGCCCCCAAGGCTACGGAGGAACGTTGCAAACTCACCATACTTGCTTGGATCAAGTCTGCGTCAGACCGCCTACCCCTTGTTGCTGCAGCCACCCGATCAGCTCCGGGCCTTTGCCTGCATCCATAACCGGCTGAGCTGCTGACGCCAAGTTGGTCCAGGGTATACCCCGGAGTCGTAGTTGGGACCCCGCCTTGTTGCGGTGGCCGCTGCCCATACTGCTGCTGATCCTGTTGACCTGGTTGGCCTTGTACTGGCGGCTGCTGGCCATATTGCGGTTGTTCTGGTTGTTGGCCATACTGTTGTGGCTGCTGTCCGTAGGCTTGTTGCGGAGCTTGTCCGTACTGCGGCTGCTGAGGTTGCTGGCCATAACCAGGTTGTTGCCCGTATTGTGGCTGCTGTGGCGGTTGTTGCACGGGTGCCTGGGTAGATGGCTGAGTCGGTGCCGGTTGTGTAGGAACTGTGGAGACTGTAGTTTGTGCTGGCACATCAGCATTAGGCATACTACCCAGTGTGCCTGCCAGATCGTGCACCAGGTTTTTAATGTCAGTGGCGTTTACAGCTTGGAATGTGATTTGGATTGGAACAATATTTTGCATGGATGAATCCTCCTAATAGGTTTTAGTTTGATTTAGTAAGCTCTGAAGCTTTAGTAATACAAGGTGTACAGATCTGTTTACCATGGAATAAGTGCAGACTTTCATCGTTTCCGCAGAAGAAGCAGCCAGGTTGATACTTGCGAATGATGATCTTGTCACCCTCTACAAAGTACTCCAGCGGATCTCCTTCCTCGATACCGTGAACCCGACGAAGCTCTTTCGGAATAACGACACGGCCCAGGTCATCAATGCGGCGAACAATACCAGTAGCTTTCATGCTCATACTGAATCCCCTCTCTTCCGTAAACCTGCTTTAAATCGAGCTAAATATTTTAGGGAATGAATACGTGCTTGGCGCTTGGCATTCTCGTAAGCAGCGAATTCTAAACAGATCAAGCGTTCACCACGAGTGAGGGCAAGCCAAACCTTTCCGGTTACATTCATTGCAATTTCCTTTCTGCCGGTGTAGACTGGCGATAGAATAGATTTATTTAGTGTGCAGCTGACAAGGGGTAGGAGCCTTCCAGCTGCATTTTTGCGTGCAGACGATTACGATACGTACGGTACTGCTTGTCCGCATGAGTAGCGATTTTTATATGGCCACTGCGACGCATCTGGCTTGCAAGCGCCAAGTAAAATCCACAGGCTGCTTTGAAATGCTGTTCTGTCATCAAGGGCAATGTGTTCACCTCCTCTCATGCTTCAGCGTCTTCAATAATTTTGAAGAACTCGCTGGCTTTCATTTCAACCATCCCCGCTGGTGGCTCTCCCTCGCATGGATCCAGACTGCAGTAAACCAACTCGTCCACCCTGAACAGATGACTACGAGTACGCCCACTCCTGGATGGCCTGAAGTAAAAGGATACAATCGGCTTTCGTAGGATCCTCAGCTTATGAACCTCCAAAGCTTTGACCCAGGCTTTTCCGATTCGAGAGTTAACTTTAAATTTCCGCAGCCCTTCTTCAATTGGTGCGCAGAGAATTGAACCATGAGAGCTAACGTCCTTCTCTGTTGGGACGATGAACAAAGCTTCATCTGTTGCCCAATAAGTTGTGGACTCAATAGCGTATGTTGCGATGAAATCCTTGACCAGTTCGCGAACCGCTTCGGCGTTGACCTGGTATGCGGTGAAATCACGGTAAAGACTACTTGACTTAGTTACTTGAAAATAACGTGCCACTTGACTTCCTCCATTCAACCGAATCGTATTTTTAAAGCTTCGTGGACCAGAGCCTTGTTTCTACTGTCCAGGTAATCCATATCAGAGAGATTAACTTTTGCCAGACTTGAACTGAATAAGTGCAACGCCAGGTGAAGCATGAATTTTTCCGACTGGCCCCAGGGCTTGGACAGCTTCTTCAATGCAGCTGCTTTAACAACTCCGCCATGCAAATCAAAGTACTGTTCAGTGAAACATTGTGATAATTTCGGCTGATACATGAACAGATGCAACATGGATTTCCAGTACTTATCTTGGAACAGTTCTGTTGAGATCTGCATCAGATGATCTCCTTTCAAGAATTTCAATATCATACAAGTCCAGATCCGCTAAAATTCGGCGTCGTTGGTTTCCGGTCAGCTTGTCGAGGTTTGCGGTCAGCCATTCCACTTGTTCTGGAGTTGGCTCGTCCCACATGAAGCAGTGGCAAGCTGAGTCGCCTTCTGGACCAGTCCAAGTGCTACACCCAAACTTGATGAAGTTCGGCACCTTGTTGCTGTCTCCATCAAAGAAAACTTTGTATTGAGCAACCAATTTCATTGCCAGTTCCCGGTGTTTCCCATAGCCACAGTCATAGAACTTACCATCTGGAGCAAGGAACCCTGATACTCCATATTTCGTTTGATCACCTGCTGTGATCGTTACAGCACCGATGGACTTCGCCATGCAGCTGAGCTTGCAATACAGATCCTTGCCATGACGTACAGCGATCTGGCCACCCACGATCTCAGATGCACATTCCGGATTAGCGCAGAAATCCATTACTTCTGGCGGTGCCAGGCTTGGTGCTTTGTTCAACTCCTTATCCCTCCACCCGGTTTGTAATTTCGATCTTCTTCATCACGCTTCCAACGATCTAACGAGTTACTACTAAACAAATACCTTGGGTTCTTACTTCCCTCAGCTCCGTGAACACGGTGTGGGATCAATTTCGATTTAACAAGATTCCTCAATGTGTATTCTGACATGCTCAGGTAAATACAGGCTTCGGAAAAGGATAGTGTCTTATCGTTTGATGAGACCAAGCTCGCCATAATTCTTTTCTCTGCAGCCGCTACCTGAACTGCAACCATTTCAGCAATTGCAAGCTCAATGGCTGTCATCAGTACCCACCCCCAACACCAATTCATCCAAAGATACCTCCAAGGCACTTGATAACTTCACTAGCGTTTCAGCGTAGGGACCTTGTTTTTTCTTCCCGATGTTGTACAATGCTGATACGGCTACTCCACTTTCTTTAGAAAGTCGGTAGATTGTCCATTCCCTTTTATCAATTAATCTTTTGATGTTCGCTTCGATTTCCAGCCCCATGTGCTCACCTCCTGAAAACATGATATAACTCTATGGTGTTATATACAATCGCCGTTATAACCCGATAGAGTTACAAAATCCGACATTCTCTCCTGATTGCTTTGATTCACTTGACTTATCTCCCTTTTCTGTTTTATTATAACTTCATAGAGTTATAACCCATTAGAGATATACATAGGAGGCATTTTAGGTGGATTTAGCAGAAAAGATATTAGAATTAATGGACGAACAAGGTATTTCTAAATACCGACTCTCTAAAGAAACTGGTGTCTCCTATACAGGTCTTACTAAGATTCTTTCTGGGCAAACAAAGCATCCTCAAATAGATTCAATTCAAGCAATTGCAAATTTTTTTAGTAAACCAGTTGACTACTTCATGGATCACGAAGATGAACACCCTTCTCCTGATTGGGCAACAACCAAAGATATGAGAGATTTTAAAAAGATGCTTGAAGAAGATGAACCGGTTATGTTTGATGGGGTTCCAATGAGTGGAGAAGATAAAGAAAAAGTTAAACGCATAATGGAAGCTCTTTTCTGGGAAGCAAAAGATATGAACAAAAAAACATACGGTCGCAAAAAGAAAGAGGACTAGCCTATGGACGATATAGTTCAAGGACTAATTAGGCGCTTTCAGACAAACGACCCTTTTGAGATTGCCGAGCAATTAAACATCCATATTCGCTACTGTAATTTAGGTAATAGCACACGCGGATTCTATTATAGAAAGCTACGCCGTAGATTTATCGTCATCCATAGTGGACTTAATGATCCTTGGAAAAGATTTGTGTGTGCCCACGAAATTGCACATGATCGACTTCACCCAGGCATAAGTAGATTTTTTATTGATGATCAATCCTTTTTCAATGCTGGTAAGTACGAGCGGCAGGCTAATCAATTTGCACTTAAACTACTAACATCCACAGTCGAACCTGAAATAGGAGAGACAAAAGAACAACTTCTGTTTCGATGTTCCGTCCCTATTGAATTACATAAATACTTGTAAACTTGCGCTTTCACTGCCGCGAGGCGGTTTATCATATTCATAAATAGAACAAATGTTCTTTTGAAGGGAGAAATTGTTAATGGCTTATAAAGAAAAGCGTGGCGAAAATTCTTGGAAACTTGTAGTAGATGTGGGCGAGAAAGCAGACGGATCGCGAGACCGTAGATCTAGAACAATACGTGTTGAAGACAAAGCGCTTTTAAAAACAAAAAAGAAATTGGAGACCTATCTGGAAGAGGAGCTTCTGAAATTTAAAATGGAAGTGGAATCCGGGAGTATATTGCGCCAGAAAAGATGACTTTTGGGGCCTTCGTAGCGGAGTGGCGATCAAACTATGCTTCAGATCATCTTGAAGAGAAAACCTTATATTCTTACGAGGTTAATCTGAAAAAGCACATACTTCCTAACTTTGCACACCGGAGACTGGATCAGATCAAACCGCTGCACATCGTCAATCTTTTGAAAGGTCTTGCTCAACCGGGTATGAAAAGAGGAGGCGGAGCACTCTCATCAGCGACGATTCAAATGGTTCATAGAATAGTAAAAAACATTTTCTCTCGCGCCGTTGAGTGGAAGGTTATTAAAGATAATCCGGCGCAGCTGTACAAAAGCCAAAAGTGATAAGCAAAAGAAACATACCTTATAGCGAACAAGAGGTTATGGAGATGCTTGCGGCCCTTCAAAAGGAGCCTGCTCACTGGAGGTTGTTCGTAACTATGGCAGTAACTTCGGGTTTGAGAAGAGGCGAGCTTTTAGGACTGGAAGAAGACACATCGACCTTGCCACCGGAGTATTAACTGTTGAACAGAGCGTTTCTATATCCGTTGCTGGGAAGGCGCATGTAAAAGAACCAAAAACAGCAAATTCAATTAGGAAAGTTACCTTACCTGGAGTTGTATTGGGGAGCTACGGGAATACCTCGATGGCCGAAAAAAGAACGTGAAGCTTTAGGCGAGGCTTGGAACGATGGAGGGTATGCTTTTATTTTTTCCCATCCTGACGGCAAAGCCTACCACCAGGAGCGACCATATTTGTGGTTTAGGCAGTTTCTAAAGAAAAACGGACTCAGGTATATTAGGTTTCATGATTTGCGGCACACCTCAGCTACATTACTCATTAATCAAGGTGTGCACGCTAAGATCATTTCTGAACGATTAGGGCACGGGAACATCAGCACTACGATGAATATATATGGACATGCACTTCAGTCTGCTGACCAATCTGCTGCTGATAAATTTGATTCACTTTTTGATGTTCGCCCCCATTCGCCCCCAACGATGAAAATAAACCTCAAAAACCCTTGTAGATTAAGGAACAAACAGCCTCCACATGCACCGTATGCGGGAACATATCCACTGGCGTTACCTCAACCGTGCGATAGCCACCATCCTCCAATACACGAAGATCACGTGCCAGCGTACTCGGATTACAGCTCACATACACCACGCGCTCTGGCTTCATCTCCAGGATCGTTTCCAGCAAACGCGGATCGCAGCCCTTACGCGGTGGATCGACAACGATGACGTCGGCTTCGATGCCTTGTTCTTTCCAGCGCGGGATGACGTCCTCGGAGGCGCCAACTTCGAACTTGACGTTGCGCATCTCGTTCAATAGAGCATTGCTACGCGCATCCTCAATAGCCTCGGGAACGATCTCAACCCCATATACCTGATCCGCATGTTGCGCGAGGAAAAGAGAGATCGTACCGATGCCGCAATAGGCATCAATCACAGTCTCTTTGCCGCTCAGTCCGGCGTACTCTACCGTCTTCCCATACAGCACTTCCGTCTGCACCGGATTCACCTGATAGAACGAACGCGCCGAGATCGCAAACTGCACATCACCGATATAATCATAGATTACATCACGGCCCCACAGGACGCGGGTCTCATCGCCAAAGATGACGTTGGTCTGTTTCTTGTTCACGTTCTGGCAGATGCTCGCGACATGCGGAATCGCTTCACGGATACTGCCAATCCATTCGTCTTTGTACGGAATGTCTCGACCATTCGTGACCAGTACGAGCATCATCTCGCCAGTACGGAACGCCTTCTTCACGACCACATGGCGCAGCAAGCCGCGACCTGTCTCTTCGTTGTAGGCACTGATTCCAAAATGACTGCCGATCTCCTTCACCTTCGCAACCACTTCGTCATTGTGCTCATGCTGAATGAGGCAGCTCTCCATATCGATGATGCGATGGCTTCCTTTGGCGTAAAAACCACCTACCAGACCACCCTCGGTTACACCAATGGGCACCTGTGCTTTATTCCGATAGCGCCATGGCTCGTCCATACCCATCGTAGACAGTACACGAATGCCCTGCTCCGTATCTTCTGCATCCTCCACCATTACGTTCAGCTTGCCAATCCGCTGCAAATTATCGACCACCAACTGGCGTTTCCACGCAAGCTGTCCGGCATAGCTCATATGCTGGATCTGGCAGCCGCCGCACTGATCGTAGATCGGGCAAGGCGCGGACACACGATCCGGGCTGGCTTTCACGATCTCCAGTAACTTGGCGTAGCCATACTGCTTCTTGGTTTTCATCACACGCACACGCACAGTTTCACCCGGAAGCGCACCCTGTACGAAGAGCGTGTATCCATTCGCACGACCTACACCCTCACCGTCATGGTTCATACCAATGATGTCGATGACGGTCTCTTCATTTTTGCTAACGGGAGCCCTTCGATTGGTGCGGATTCACGCGCTCTCCCCTTTGGACGAACGGCAGAAAGAGATGCGCCTTGTGGCCGCACCTCTTTTCCTTGCTGACGTAATGATGGACGAGATGATTGACTTGGCTGACGGGACGCTGAAGCATTCCCTTGCCCCTGAGAGGCTCCGAATTCCGGCGGTTTTTTCCACGACCGCTGCGGTTCGTATTAGACAACGTACATTCACTTCTTTCTTCTTATATGGTATCACATCAAAAATAACGTTCCGAATTTCTAATGAACTTCAGAAACGTTATATCATCCTCGGATGGTGTTTTTACGACCTTATTAGATCATTTTCTCCAAAATAACGACGTTGAGATTCGTTAGATTCGCAACTTCAGTGAATTCGCCACATTAAGGCTTTCTGAGTTCGTTAAGCTCAGACGCATAGTGACCACATGAGATTATACGCGATCCCACCCTACACGGCAACTGGAAAATCCACTTCCATCTCGCCTTACCGCAGAGCTGAATCCAACTCTCCACAACAGTTATGCGATACTATGCCAACTACTGCTGCATCATCATAACTTTTCTGATACGCTCAACATTGCTTTTCGCAAGCGAACCACATTGCCCCCAGCACCCACATTCTTAACGATACAATTGCAGATGATGCTTGAGGTTCGTAAACGTGGCTGGCAGCGTGCCGCCCAACTCTCCATCCAGGTTCAGTTGCACATAACCTGGCGACGTAACTTCCATATGACTCGTCTGGAAATGAACCACTTTCTTGTCGTTCAGATGCTCCCCTCGCAGCGCGAGCGTTACGAGGCGGATCATGTCAGCCAGATTACATTTGCGGACACCGATCACATCGAACAGACCATCATCAATGGTGGCACCTGGAGCCAGCTTTTCAAAGCCTCCAACTGAATTGGTATTAGCGATGAGGAATAACATGAATTCATCATGGATCTCTTCCTGACCGTCGGCGCGAATAATCAGCTCCTGCGGAGACAGGCTTGCCATTTTCTCAATACCCTTCATATAATAGGCCAATTGCCCAATCATCGTTTTCAGACGACTCGGTACCTCATAGGTCAGCTCAGTTAATGAGCCGCCACCGGCGATGTTGATAAAATATTTATCATTCGCTTTGCCCAGATCGAGCGGACGAAGCTGCTGGTTAATGACCAGATCCACGTAATCTTCCCACTGTCTCGGAATGCCGAGTGCACGTGCAAAGTCATTCGTCGTCCCCAAAGGAAACACACCCAGCGGAGGACGATTTTCCCGCTCAGCCATACCGTTGATAACTTCGTACAATGTGCCATCGCCACCAGCAGCAATAATCATGTCATATCCGCGTTCAATCGCGAGTTCGGCTTCCCGGGTTGCGTCACCTTCACCTGTTGTTGCGTGACAAGAAGCTTCAATACCACCTTGATCCAAACGCTGCAAAATATCAGCCAGACGTTTCTTCATTTCTTCCCGGCCTGAGGTCGGATTATATATTAAGCGAGCTTTTTTCATCTCATACGCCACCTATTCCACATTATCCATGAGTCTATATGACCTCATAATCTTACCTTGCATCAGTCCACCAAAGGGCATATTTTTAACACAATAATGAACTTCCGTTCATTCTGCTCTAATCTTTCGTCTTACCTATATCTATGCATCAGGAATTCCGTCTCATTCCAAAGCCTTTAACTCCTATCATATCATCAAATGTAAAGATGTCCTAGCCTGTAATCTATAAGTATATTTTTTCATATATGTATCCACAAATCCTTCCACTACCCAATAAACCTGCTGCACCAATCCTGAATCTGTCCCACTGCCTTTTATGTAAAATAGTCTCATTCATCAACCATTCTGCCCGCTTGGACAGGAATTAGTCTTCAATTTCGATACCTTCATATGATTATGACATAGATATGCTACAAATTTACAAATCTCAAGATGAAAAGATAAATACTATAAACCTTTTTCAAATATAGTTTTAGTGCACCCTCCCCCAGCATCACACCTTATCAGCGAAGGAGAACTGTGAATGAAAAAAATCGTGTTAATGCTCCTGGTCTTTCTTATGGCATGTGTTCCTTGGGTCACCGTTGTTGAAGCAGCGGAGATTAATCATGATCAGGTTGTCGGATTTCAGGAAATCTCCCCAGTCACCGTGACACAACAAGCAGCCAAGCGTTTTCAGCCTTTTCTCAAAGTCTATCATGGTTGTGTGCCTTTCCCCGCAGTGGATCAACAGGGCAATACCAATGCTGGCTTGAATACGTCCGGGTCATCGAATGGAAACTGCAGCTCCAGTACAGGACAGATATACTCCCGTTCCGCTTGGCACAACGGGGTGTGGGCAATCATGTATTCGTGGTATTTCCCCAAAGACTCCCCCTCCCCTGGACTCGGCCATCGTCATGATTGGGAAGGTATCGTCGTGTGGGTGGATAATCCGGCAGCGGCCAATCCCCAAATCCTCTCCATCGCGTATTCCGGTCACGGCCAGTTCACCAACGTCACACCGAGCAATACCAATACACAAGGGAATCATCCGTTAATTTCCTATAATAGTACCTGGCCACTGAACCATGAACTCGGCGTCACCAACGTTGTTGGGGGAACACAACCTTTAATCGGATGGGACGACCTGACTTCTGCAGCACGAAATGCGCTTAATACCACGGACTTTGGCAGTGCCAACGTACCTTTCAACGATAACAACTTCACCAACAATCTGAACAAAGCCTGGTTTAGATAAAAAAAATCCCCTTCAAGTGAACCGCTCACTTGAGGGGGGATTTCGTTATGAAGCTATCGTGAACCGATAGCTATAGCCAACCTCAAAATCCGATTTTTCGCCCTGCACGCAGCTGTTTGTACCAGAAATACACCGTGCAGCCCACACAATAACCTAGCAGAGCTGCACTTGCAGCCGCAAGAAGCATGACGGAGAAGACATAACCTGCAATTACCCAGACAAGCGAGAACGAGATAAGTGCCAGAGACAGGAAGAGCACAGCCAGTATATTGTTGAATCGCTGCAGTTCCACCGCCTGCGTCTCTGTCCCTTTACCCGTCAACACAACTTTCCCAATCTGCACAAACAGATTAAGCTTGCCACCGGAAGCCAGACCGACCACCTGAATGATCCAGAGTGCGCCCAGAACTACAAGTGGATTCAACACAAACGAGAGTAAAACGAACAATACAATACCGACCTGATTCGCTTTCACATAACGCATGGGCACTTCCCGCATCCTCATATCACCTTATCCCCATTTTATTAGTTGGTTTAATTGTAGTCGGTATTGGGTCAATGAGCAAGAGTACACTTTATTTAAGGGGAGTAAAATCTCTTTTCAGCACGTCCCAATGGGGTGTCGGGAGGCCTGTTGTCTTTTTCCAATCGGTAAATGCCTGATTTAACACCTCAATCTCTCCAAAAGAACCCGCGACCAGTTTATGAACCGGAAGCATACTATAGATCTTCAACAATGAAAACAACATCCGTTGATGCTTGCGAACCATTTTAGCCTGAATCTCCGGTATAATCGTTATACCCATGGCCTCAAGCACGCTGAAGCCCTCATCCATTGCCCGAATCATATGTTGGATCTGCTTTTTGTTCCCATTCAACTTGATCAACTCGCGTTTCTCATTAAAGCTCACCGCATTAAGCATCAGAATGGGCACAATATGGCTTTTCAGCCAGGCATCAATATCGTTCAGGTAATTCAACTTGTATTTCGTTCTCTCAAAAGCTTGATCCAGCATGGATTTAAAGGCAATCTCACCATCCAGCCCACCAATGACCATTTGCCCGCTTGCTCCACCAATGGATAACATACGGTCCTTTTCCCTCCTCCCTCCACTCACCTGGAATCCAAACGCGACCTGTTTTGCCACCCGGCTATTTTCGTCCAAAAAATTTTGCATGCTTCGTGCATCTGCGTTGTTTCCGATGATCACGATGTTCCTGCTCTGGTTAACCGCCAAAATAGGCAGCACTGATGGAAAATCGTTATACTTCATAACCACGAAAATAAGATCATATTCATCATTCTCTTCCAGCGTTCTTGTTACCCGAACCGGGTCAACGGTCGTTTTAAACTGGAACACATGACGAATGACAATGCCATCGCTCTCCAGTTCCTCTGCCCGCTTCCCTCTAGCCAGCATGGTGACGTCATTTCCCCCACGTACCAGAACCTGCGCCAACTGACTTCCCAGAACCCCGCACCATACACTAATATCTTCATCGGTTATCCCTCAATTTCATATTTTATAAATAATCGTTGTTTTATCAACATCTGTTGATAAAATAAGAGTAACAAAGCACCTACTGTGCTTCAATCGTTAAAATATCCGCTTTTGTTGAATAATCAACGAATGATTGCTTATTGTTGAGAACCATTTAGGAGGGGCCATGGACAGACGAGTACTTAAGACACGAAAGGCGATAATTGAAGCTTTTGTCGGGTTACTGGAGGAACAGGAATTCGAGCATATGACGATAAACGATATTGCTGAGCGGGCGAATGTAAACCGAGGAACCATCTATTTGCATTACGCTGATAAGTTCGACCTGTTAGACCAATGCATTGAGACTTATTTGCAGCAGTTGTTGGAGGCCTGTATGATCGAAAGCCCTAATCCAACATCCGTTACTGCCAAGGATGCACTTCTCCGAACCTTCCGTTATCTGGAACAGCATGCCACGACCTATACCACACTTCTAACTAAAAAAGGTATTCCGGCGTTCCGTAGTAAGTTGATGACATTGTTGGTCCAAGGAGTACAGGAGCAGATGGATGCTTGTGGCATCCAGGAAGGTATGAAGAAAGAGGTTACCATCCAATTTCTTGCTTCCGCTGCAGTTGGTCTCCTGGAGTGGTGGATTATGAATTCCATGCCTTATCCGGCCGAGGAGATCGTTGACCAATTAATAGAACTACTGGAACTGCATCTGAATTTGCACGCACCCATAAGCGGGTAATCTGGCCCTCGTTCGAGTGTTCGAGTGTTTGAGTGATCTACAACAAACAAAAATACCACGTCCCTGGACGTGGTATTTTTGTGTTCATGAAGCTATGGAATTCAAATCAACTGTTGACGACATTACTGCGAGCGATGCAATTATGCACCTATGTTAAAGCGATCACTTCACGAAGAAGCTTCAACCTCATTACATCTATCCAGCAAAATCTGGATCTGGCGCTCCAGCCACTGCCCAAGCAATGGATGTGGCAACAGCGTCTCACCACTATACTCATAATCCAGTTCCTTCAGCCGATCCGGGATTACGTTTCTTGTGAAGTAACCGGCACTCAAAAACAGCGGCGCCACAATAACCCGGTTCCCCCGCTCTTCGCTCCAATACTTCACTTTGTCGTACACGCTCTCGGGATTTAGCAATGCATAATCCGTATGGGCTACGCCACTGACTTCCTGTACAAGCTCTGCAAGGGAAGAGATTCCGGCTTCCCAGCGCTGGCGAAATCCATCATGAATACTCCCGTGCCCTACCAGCAGAATGGTCTCCTGCTCAGGCTGTTGCGAGAGTAGCTTCACCTTGTCCCACACCATCACGGCAATATCCGGATCGTTATCCACTGGATAACCGAAGTGAACCCGAGCCTTCACATTGAACGGTTCGAGATCCGTTTCGCGATCAGGTGTTTCCTTTGCACCAATCGCATATTCAATTTCATCCACATGTGTACTGCCGGACGAAACGAATAAAGGTACAACCAGAATATCGGTTACGCCTTGAGCTTCCAGTCGGTCGATACCGTCCTGGATCAGGCGTCCTTCCACAAGTTCAAGAAAACCGGCTTCGACCGGTAATGGCACAGGCAGATTTAACCGGGAGATCGCGTCATCGACGGATTCCACCCAGGTCTGCTCCTGTGAACCGTGACTGATGATGAGTACACCCGGCTTCTTCATGTTAGCGTCCCAGGCGTTCCAGCGTCATTTTATATCCATCATTACCGTAATTCAGACAGCGTTTCACACGTGAAATTGTAGCTGTGCTCGCACCTGTCTCTGCTTCAATCTGGTTATACGTATTGCCTTTACCCAACATACGAGCCACTTCCAGCCGCTGGGACATGGATTGAATCTCGTTTACCGTGCAGAGGTCATCAAAGAAAACATAACACTCTTCAATATCTTTTAGCGTCAAAATAGCCTCAAATAGTTGTTCAATGCTTTTATCATTTAGCTTTTTCAGCTGCATTTTATCATCATCCCCTAGCGGTTACTGTGTACCTACATTGTACTCACCCTGAGTTGGTATTTCAAGCGTTACCGTTTTCACGCACTACAGAATAAAAATACATGTAAACGATTACAAAAGGTACTATTGTCCTCCCCTCGCGTACATGAGACGGATTTACCGCGCTATTTCTCAGTTTTCACCTGTATATATCCGATTACTTATGTAGGATTTCAATCATCCTAAATGTTACAATTTTGTGTCCAAACTGCATTTTACTCTTCGGAAACCTGACATCAGGCCATGCGCCCAAATCCGCAAATATCCCGTTTTCCGGGATACCCGCCTACGCCGTCTCTCCGCGAATGACATACAGTATAACCAAAGGGAGTTCCACTAACGTATTTAATGTACATCTGTCTTGAAACTGGTGGAACGCAATTCCGAAATCCAATAGAAGGAACGTGATCGTTCATGCCACAGCATTATTATCACCGCCAACCAGCACAAGGGCACCGACCGTCTGCTCATGCTCATCGGCAGGCACACACTTCTGCCTATATGCCGCCCGGTGTGGTTCCGCGGTCTTTAAATGAAACTCAGATTCAACCGATGTACCCTGGAGTAGAGCCCCATTACCCGGGCTTCGGTGAAGTCGAAGCATCTGCGGTCGTACCCTATGGGCAAGGTATAGCTGGCGGGAACTTATATGGAGGTGCACCCCAGGTTGTTGCTCCGGCTCCGGTACCGGCCCCTGCTACGGGCAGTTCCGGCTTTTCATTAGCCAACATTGGTGAGTTAAAAGGAATGATCGACCGCTTCGGCGGTATTGATGGAATCATGAGTGGTATAGGCAAAATGCAAAAGGTCGTCGGTGGCATCCAGCAGATGGCTCCGATGATGAAGCTCGTTATGGGCATTCTGCCTTTTGGAAAAGGAAAATCGAATAACAGCGCAGCGGATGCAGACTATGAGGAATATACGCCGCCCCGGAGACGGAAACGCAAGCGGACGAATAAGCAAACGAGTGCTCCACGTCGCCGCAACACGACTCCAGTCCGCCGCAAATCCAATAACACCAAACGCCGTCCCAAAAGTCGCAAACATTAAATTCATTCAGGCATCCCCAATAGAGGGGGTGCCTTAACATCTTTCATCCGCATACAAATAAATTTGAGGAACTTATGTTCTTATTTATGTCATTTGAGGTATACTGGATAGTAACTAAAGGAGGCGGACCATGGAACTTTTCAAAGACAAATATACTCCCGCATTAATTGATCGGACCGGCGAACTCTTGCGTCAATTCTACCCGAAGCTGGATACACAGCAATTTCACGAATTGGTTTTCGCCGAGGGCTGGGAGCAGTTGGAATTCAAAGCGCGCATTCGCAGAATTACATTGGCCTTGACTGCAGTACTGCCCGACCATTATGAGGAAGCACTACATATTATTGAACAAGCTGCGCCGAATATGAGAGGCGTTGAATATCTGTTTGTACCGGATTTTATCGAAGTGAACGGACTTGACCCAGAGGATTACGAGCTATCCATGAAGTATCTGACCCTCTTCACACCTTATTCCAGCTCCGAGTTCGCGGTACGCCCGTTTATTAAGCATTATCCAATCCAAACGATGAAACATATGATGGCGTGGGCAGATAGCGACAACGAGCATATCCGCAGACTTGCCAGTGAGGGTAGCCGCCCACGTTTGCCATGGGGTGCCAAACTGCAGAACTTTATCACTGATCCAACACCTGTACTTCCGATTTTGCATGCATTGAAACAGGACGAGTCCCTCTATGTGCGCAAAAGTGTCGCCAATCATCTGAATGATATCTCCAAGGATCACCCCGAACTGGTTCTGGATCTGGCCACCACCTGGTATGGTCAACATGCAGATACTGACTGGATTGTCCGACACGCCAGCAGGTCATTACTGAAGAAAGGACATCCCAAAGCACTACGTCTTTTTGGTTATAACGAGCAGGATTCGATTCATATTGAGCAGCTTCAGCTTGTCCAGGATACGATTACCATTGGCGATGATCTTCATTTTTCTTTTGATGTTGTGAATGAGAGTGGTGAGTCACAGATGCTGCGAGTTGAATATGAGATGGGTTATATGAAAGCAAACGGCAAGCAAGCTCCCAAACGATTTAAATGCTCTGATAAAATGTATCCGACAGGCAGAACGAAGGTAGCCACCAAACAGTCGTTCAAAATCATTACAACAAGAAAATACTATGCCGGACTCCATACGCTAACGATTGTTGTGAATGGTCAAGCGGCAGCAACAACCTCTTTTGTCCTTGAAATGAAATAACAGGAGGAATTCTTAAGTTATACACAGTTCAATTCTGCGACAACTTATTCACATGTGGATAGATTATTTCTAGCACAACTTATAGGAGAATCAGAAAGGCCACCTGAGTTGACTTCCCGACGGGTTAATCCATTCCTGTCAGAGATCATGGCTCAGTGGCCTTTTCATACAATCCGAAACAGGACAGTGTAACATTCCTACTTGAACCATCCCCGCTTCACAAACCAAGCCACCATGCCACCGCCAAGCACCAACATCAACAATAACACCGCACCATACCCAAACTTCCACTGAAGCTCAGGCATATATGCAAAGTTCATGCCATAAATACCGGCGATCAGCGTTAAGGGCATAAATACAGTTGTAATCACCGTGAGTGTCTTCATGATCTGATTCATCCGGTTGGAGTTCAGGGAAATATAGCTGTCACGCAGGTCGGCCGTCATCTCCCGATCGGCTTCAATCATGTCCGTCAGCTTCAATAGATGGTCATAGATGTCGGTAAAATAAGCCGTATGTTCGCCTGTTCGCTGCACATGCTGGGAATTGACAACCCGATAGAGCAGATCACGCATCGGTACGACCGTTCGTCGAAGCTTCAGCAATCGACTTCGCAGGTCAAACACCTGATTCATCAAGTCTTCAACAGACTCTTGTCCACCCCGGTTTTCCAGTTCAGCCAGTTCATCCTCAATCGCAAATAAAGACGGAAAATAATGATCGACCAGCTTATCCATCACCGTATAGGCTGCTGCCACCGGACCTCGCGCCCAGATGGTTCGTTCATGTGCATGCTGCAACAAGCGTTCCCACGCTTCATCCACTTCCTCCAATACGCCATGATGAAAGGACACCAGGAAGTTTGCTCCGAGAAACAAGTCAACCTCCTCGGCTTCCAGCGTCTTGGGATTCAGTGCATGCAGTACAAGAAACTGCAGATTTTCATAATAATCAAGCTTGGGCCGCTGCAACACATGCAGACAGTCCTCAATAGCTAAGGGGTGAAAATGAAAATATGTATCCAGCAAACGGCTTTCCTCTTCCGTTGGCTGGTTAAAATCCGCCCATACCCAGGCGTAATCGTTCAGATCCAGCTGTGTAAGTGGTATGTTCACGGAGACTTGATGTTCTCGTGTAATGGCGAGTGTACGAATCATAAATTAGACCACGTCCTTGTCCTGTATCTTTACGTCATTGTACAACTTTAACCATAGGCACGTCTCCCGCGTGTTCCAAATATCCACAGACATGCATTCAAACTCGACAACAAAAAAAGCCAACCCTGTTGGCTTCTCTCATTTCCCTATCCACAGTCCCCTGTATCCACAGGAATATCTTCTTTTGGTTTATCATTCCACGGATGGCTATCCACATATCCAGCCTGTCCACACGTTCATGCACAGGCGTCTCTTGATTTTGGTTGTATAATTGTCCACATATCCCGATATTCACACAGTTATGAACAATGTGTCTGATAATTCCGAATTCGTTCGGAATCACTTCTCTTTTTAGAAAATAATCCAGTACAACAATCCTGCCAGTCCCGCAGTAATTGGAATTGTAATGAACCATGTAATAATGATCCGTCCAGCAAGTCCCCACTTCACAGCAGAGAAACGTTTCGCGGAACCCACACCCAGAATGGCTGATGTGATCGCGTGTGTTGTACTAACTGGAAGGTGAAGCAATGTTGCCGTGAAAATAACGGAAGCAGCTGACAGATCCGCGGCAAATCCGTTAATCGGCTCAATTTTAAAGATTTTGGTACCCATCGTTTTGATGATTTTCCAACCACCAATGGATGTACCCAGAGCCATCGCAGTTGCTGCTGAGATTTTAACCCACAGCGGCACTTCCAGATGATCTTGTACACCTGCTGCAACCAAAGCAAACGTAATAATCCCCATCGCTTTCTGTGCATCATTTGTACCATGTGTGAAGGCTTGCAGTGCTGCCGTGAAAATCTGTACCGTACGGAAACCTTTATTCACGTTATGCGGACTGCGTTTGGCAAAAATATATTTGAGAATCATCATGACCACATAACCAATGGCAAATGCGATAAGAGGTGATAATAGCAAACCTCCGACGATATCAATAAATCCGCTCCACTTCACTTTGTCGGATCCTGCGCCAACGAGTACGGCACCTGCAAGGGCTCCGATCAGTGCGTGTGAGGATGAAGACGGAATACCAAACCACCATGTAACCAAGTTCCAGATAATCGCGGCAATCAAGGTGACTATGACGACCTCGATCCCGTTATCCAGCTTGGTGGGGTCGGTTACACTCCCCCAATCGTCTTCGCAACGCCTGTAAACATCATCGCACCGACAAAGTTCATTACCGCTGCCAACAGGATCGCGCGACGTGGCGTCAGTGCCCGTGTCGATACTGAAGTGGCTATGGCATTGGCCGTGTCGTGAAAACCGTTGATGAAGTCAAACGCCAGTGCAAGGAAGACGACTATACCTAATACCCAAATCGTTGTTTCCATTATTCTCTGGCTCCTTAAGAATTACGCATGATGATGGATTCGAGCACATTCGCTACGTGTTCACAAGCATCCGTTGTGGTCTCAAGACGTTCGTAAATTTCCTTACGTTTGATCAATTCAATCGGATCAGGAACGGTAGCGAAAAGGTTCTTGATACACATGCGCAATACTTCGTCGCCCTGATTTTCCAGATCATTCAATCGAATCGTGTACTCACGAATCGCCAGCAATTTTTTCTGAGACAGCAAATGAATGGCCTTCTGAATTTCGTAAGCCGATTGGCGCAAAATTTCAGCGAATTGAACGATATATTCGTCTGGGTCAGTCAGTTGGTACATATAGAAACGGGAAGCCGTTGCTTCGAGTCCGTCCAATACGTCATCAAGTGTCGTTGTCAGCTCCATAATATCATCGCGTTCGATCGGCGTGATAAACGTTTTGTTGAGTTCCGTAATAATTGTGTGCACATAGTCATCACATTGGGACTCGTACTTCTTCATTTCATTGGCAAAAAGAGTCACATCCTGAAGGTTGGAAACATGCTGGGAGAAATAATCTGCCGCTTGAACAACCGTATCTGCCATGTTCTCCAGTGTCTCAAAAAATATATCCTTCTTCTTCTTAAGCTTCATAGCTCTATCCCCTTTACGGAAAAAATTGCCGATAACCGATGAAACATGAAATGACAACCTTTGATATCTTATCATATTTGTTTCATGGTTTGTACAAAAGGTGTGATCCTTTTTTATATTCTTATCACATTAATCTGAAATGAATCTTAATTATTTGGAATACTGGTAAATTCAAGTCGAGATTTTACACTGCGTTTACAATTCGACATCACAATACAGAATCCGCATGATTCTGCTTTCATGCTGAGGTACATTATCATGCCTTTTCGACAACAAAATGGCTACATGTTTCATCGTTCTCTTTCATTACATCCTTCTATTGTTCAGCCAGCTTCACATGACTAGAAAATTCCGGGCGATTGGGAACAATGCTGATAAACGTTTCACCGGGCACAAGAGCCGCTTCATGGCCATCCTGAACAAAACGGATAATATCGCCCTGCTTCTTCACCCACTGCCCACGAATCATCTTGCCCTTCTGGAACAACATCGCTTCCCCGCCCTGTTCCAAATTAACGGACAACCGTCCTACACTATCAAGCACCTTGTGATCTGCACCTGCCACAATGATGTTCGCCGCGCCAAGTGGAGTCCCATTATCCAGATCCTGATCTGCCTTACCATTCACCATTCTCATATATCGTCCGCTAACTTCATCATAATCATACGTCACCCGGTAACTATCCAATAAATATTGGATATCAAACTGCTGTACTGCCTCTCCTGCAGATGTCGCGCCTTCTTCGTTATAGATGTACACAGGAGACTTGAAGTCATGGCTGTAGCCCTTGATATCTGCTCCTTCTCTCAGCTTGTCCGCTGAAGTATACAGATTATGTGGGGCTTTACGATCGGAGGAACGCCAGAAATAAGGTCCACCATTCGAGATTTCATCCATATGCTGTTTCTGCTGCCTTTGCAAAATCGAATACGCCTCCGGACTGCCTCCGGCATGAACAAGTACTCCATCATAACTCTCGCCAAGCTCAATCAGATAAGGGCGTATGCTGCGAACAGGACCAACCGTCTCCGCACCCCCTTCACTCTGGAAGATGGCTATGAAACGGGTAATGCCCCCTTCTGCGAGGACTTCAAGAATGATATCGGCTGAGCTTAAACCCGATTGGGGCCGAGCCGCTGGTGCATTATTAATCATGACGGCCAGTGGTCGACGCGTAATCGCTTCATCTACAGGCAGACCTGTAAGAGGTGCTGTATAGAGAGAGGTGTTGGACTCCTCCGCAGTCTGTTCTTCCTGTACAGGTGCAGGTGTCGGTTCTGGCTGAAGTGGCATCTGAGCCGCCTCCTGGTTTTGGCAAGCAACAAGACTTAAGGAGAGAATAAACAGGGATGCAGCCGATGCCGCTTTGTTCCATTTCAAAAACTTCAATATAGGACCTCCTGAACGATATGGCCTGGTTCTAAGTTGTGATATATGTCTCATGTGGGCAACCATTTCAAGTATTTCTTTCCATTTAATCACACCCCGCCTAATTTGTCTGCGCCCTGGAGGCCTTGATACAGCGTGAGATTCACATTTGAAACAGCGAATCGCGAGAAAAATATGTCCTAAATGTGAACTTCTCAAACCTTACTTAAAATTTGAACTAGATTGTGATTTTAATCACAAACAAAACGACTTATGGACTATACAATAAAGACATCAAAGGTGATCACTTAGAAAAACAAAAACAACACACTAGATTCCATGAAGGAGTGGTTCATATGTTCAGCTTCAACCAATGGCTTAGAGAAAACAAAGTGGCAATGTGGATTTTGACAGTACTTCGGGTGTATATCGGTTACGATTGGATGACTCACGGATGGAGCAAATTGACTGGCGGATTCCAAGCTGGTGGATTCCTCGCCGGGGCAGTTGGCAAAGCAACGGGTGAAAACCCAACAGTTCAAGCATGGTGGGGAACATTCCTTGAGAAATTCGCTGTACCAAACGCAGGATTGTTCGACTTCATCATCCCGCTCGGTGAATTCCTTGTCGGTCTGGGACTCATTCTCGGATGCTTCACAACACTGGCTGCACTGATGGCTCTCGTGATGAACTTCGCGTTCCTCTTCTCGGGTACAGTAAGCACAAATGCTCAACTGGTTCTGATGCAAATCTTCCTCGTTGTTGCTGGTGCAAATGCAGGTAAAATTGGTCTGGATCACTGGGTACTGCCTTACCTTCGCGGATTGATCACTCGTAACAAAGGTAATCACCCTAAAGACACACCAACGATTAGCCCAACTCAAAAAACAGCTTAAGCAATAGCAATCATTCATCAAATTTCCAGCCCTGCTCTCCATCCCCCGGAGAGCAGGGCTTTTAATATCTAAATAATATGATACAAAAATGAAAAAAGGGGATGTCTCCGAAGGAATGCCGCCTCGCTCCAAGTCTAACGAACCTACCGCACCTTAAAAGGCAGATCATCAACGGTTGCAAGATTTAACGAACCCCACTAACGCTATTTCGTCATAATAGGGCTTCCAAACCTAAAAAAACCAGCGAATCGACGAAATAGCGTCTCTGTGATTCGTTAGTTCTCAGATCTGGGCAAATGGGAGCGAATAGCGTGTGTCAGGTTCATTACAACATAATCAAACTAAATGAGGATGTCCCTCGTCATATTCATGACGTATGGGACATCCTCAACAGGTTAATTCCGGATCGAATTCATATATGTCGAAGTGCATTCATCAAACCTTGCACCGTTTCCACTCGTGTGACTTCCATGTTTGGAGCGAATTGCCCGTTGCTTCTCCACCACATCACGATTATTTCACTCGTGCATTCATCAATACCTGCGCTGCTTCCGCACGGGTTGTCAGCGCCGAAGAATCAAATTCTCCATGGACTCGACCTTTCATCAGACCTGATTGCTGCATGTGAAGCTGCTGCCTGACTTGCCCATACAGGAATGCTGGCTGCATCAGTAAAGGTAGATTCGGACGTGACATCAGTCAATGTCAGCGCACGGCTGACCATAACCGCCATCTCCGCACGTGTGATTGGAGCATTTGGACGGAAGGTTCCATCCGCATGACCTTGAATCCAACCCAGTGCACTTGCCTGTGCAATCTCCTTGATTCCCCATGCCCCAATCTGGGTCGCATCCTTGAAAGTAAGCATTGTTGAAATAACTTCTTCATGATCAGGCACCGGCTTAAGCATCCGTACAAGCATGGCAGCAAATTCTGCTCGTGTAACTTGTGCTCCCGGATGGAACGTACCATCAGCGTAGCCTTTGACAATACCAAGCCCCGCCGCTTCACGAATACTGTCAGCTGCCCAGTGACCTTCAATATCACTAAAATTGGCTGCTGTAGGAGCAGCTATTGTTGCCGGAACTGCCATCACGGCAAAGCGTGTAAAGTGATTTACATCTACACGAATTTTGTTGCCGTCCACTTTGCCGTCTTCAACCATTGTCCATGATGTGTTCGGCTCTTGCTGGTAAAAGACCGCTAGCTTCTCATCGCTTCGAAGTGAAGCTGGGTCAAAGGTCAGCGTCAACTTCACTGGAACCTTGAAATTCCCCTGGGTGTTTTTGGTGAATTCCACCACCTGACTCACAACACGTTGATTACTTGCTAAACCCGTAACCGGTGTGTCTACCACGATGGCTTTAATCTCTAATGGCTGATCGGAAGCACCAGCTGGAACTTCAAGCAGCACTCCTGTGCCAAGCCGAAGCTCACCAGCTTGCCCAGCAGGAATGGACACGCTTGTCTGCGTATCATTGTTATCATTAAAAGGATTACCGCTTGAGCCAGTACTGGAGTTGGAACCTGCTCCATTATCATTGCTTCCACTATTTCCATTGTTTCCAGAGTTACCGCCGCCTGGAGTTGGGATAAGCGCCCACCCCGCATATAACGTCATATCAGCAGTTACCGTCGCTGTTGCAAAATCAAATGGCTGCGTGCGTGTGATATCCGTGTACCACCCCGCAAACGCATACCCGGCTCGCACCGGATCGCTTGGACGAGATAACATCTCACCGTTAATTACCTCGCGAGCCTGAATTGCCGTTCCACCATCCGTATGGAAGGTGACGGTTCGCACGGCTATGTTCCATTTGGCATACAACGTCATATCTGCAACCACTGTAGCTGTTGCAAAATCAAATGGCTGTGTGCGTGTGATATCCGTATACCAGCCAGCAAACGTATAACCCGTACGTTCTGGATCGGATGGACGAGACAGTAGGTCGCCATAAGCAACAGTCTGTGGAGCAATGGCAGTGCCTTCATCCGTATCAAATGTAATCTGCTGCACTTGAACTGCCCATTTGGCATACAAAGTTACATCCGACTGGATCGGCTGACTAAAATCAAACTTAACCGTGAGCTCTGCATCTGCAAACCAACCGGCAAAGACTTGACCTTCCGTATCCGAAGTTGGCTCATTGATTAAGATTAACGGTTCGCCATATCCGATACTCATATCCGGTATATCCGAGCCTCCGGTGGTATCAAAGCTAACCGTATAGAGAATGCGTTCCCATCCTGCATAGAGCTGAACATGGTCCTGAATAGACGATGTCGCAAAATCAAACCGTTGCTGTAAGCCAGGATCACTATACCAGCCGGCAAAAGTATACCCCGTTCGGTTCGGTTGCTGTGGCTCCTGCACCGGATTACCATAGTTGAGCAATTGCTCGCTCACTAGAGTACCACCATTACTTTCAAAACTGGCTACATATTGATTGGTGCTCCAACCTGCATACAAAGTAACCGAGTCCGTAATGATCGTCTGGAAGTCAAATGGCTGCGTATGTGCTGCATCTGCGTACCAATTGGTAAACGTATAACCCGTACGTACCGGATCTATGGGTCGCGTAATCCGTGTGCCATACTCTATCGTCTGATCAGGCACATTAGCATGATCTCCCTGATATACGTCGAACGTGACCGTATACGATTGGAGCGTCCAGCTTGCATAGAGCTGTGTATGCACCGTTATTGGCTCACTAGCAAATTCAAAGCGCTGTGTATGAGCCCTATCTGTATACCACCCGCCAAATGTATATCCCGTTAACGTTGGAGCCGCTGGCTCAATCACGAGTGTACCGTAGTCGATCTGACGATCCGCTACCGCTGTACCTCCGTTACTATCAAAGCTGACGGTGTACTGATTGATATTCCAGCCCGCATATAGTTGTGTATTTGTCGTGATCGCTGTATTCGCAAAATCGAAGGGTCTGCGTTAGTGCCGCATCACTATACCAGCTAGTAAATCTGTACCCTGTACGTGTTGGCGCCGTTGGTGCACTAATCGTGGAGCCATACGTAACCGGAACATCTGCTACAGCTGTACCTCCGCCGCTATTAAAGCTGACGGAATACTGGTTGATACTCCAGCCTGCGTACAGCTGAATATTTCCCGTTATCACCGTACCCGCAAAGTTGAACAGCTGTGTACGATCAGCATCGGTGTACCAACCTGTAAACGTATAACCCGTGCGTGACGGAGCAGTTGGTGCGCTAAGCGTAGCGCCATGATTCACCGCAACATCCGCCACTTCCGTACCACCACTACTGTTAAAGCTAACGTTATACTGGTTCAATACCCACTCCGCATACAGCTCGTATTCCCAGTTATCGCTGTATTGTCAAAAAGAAAAGGCTGTGTGCGCTCTCGATCCGTATACCACCCGTCAAACGTATATCCTGTTCGTGTTGGTGCTGCCGGTTCGCTAATCGTCAAACCATGGCTCACCGGAATATCCGCCACAGCTGTTCCATTATTACTGTCAAAGCTAACGATATATTGGCTAATACTCCAGCCTGCATACAGCTGTGTATTTGTCGTAATCGCCGTATTCGTAAAATGAAATGGCTGCGTGCGCGCCGCATCACTATACCAGCCGGTAAACGTATAGCCGGTACGTGTCGGTACAGTTGGTTCAATGCCATGATCACCATAATACAGACTTTGCGTCGCTACACTCGTTCCGCCGCCGCTATCGAACATAAGCTGACGTGGTGCATAGTAGCTGAATGTGATCGTTGAACTATTATTAGCCGTGTCAGTGACGACTAGCGTATAACTACCTTCCTGACTGATCTGTCCTCCGCTGGTAAACGCGGCTCCATTCAGCGTAGCAGTACCGTCGCTAAACGTAATCGTAGGCGGCACGGTATAACGCCCGCCATTCGATACTCCAACTACGGTTGGCGGCGTAAGATCAATTCTAAATTGAACCTGCATTGAACCGTAACTGTTCGTTACGACTAATGTATAGCTTCCTTCCGCAGTAACCGCTGTTCCGCTCGTAAACGGATGACCATTCAGGGTCGCATTGCCACTGCTAAATACTGGATTCACCGTACGATTGTAAATGCCTCCATCGCTAACACCGGTTACAACAGGCGGCATAGGTTGCTCTACCTTGATCTGAACTGTCGAATAACCGTTAGCAAATCCATTGTCATTGTATGTTCTTACTGTAAAGCTATCATTACCGTAATAGAAGTTTGGAGCCTGATATATAAATCCGGTACTATCTTGAATAACCGTTCCATGCTGCGGCTGAGCGCGCAACGAAACTCCCTTGGCACCCGCACTACCAGGTACATTCGCCATCAAATCCGAGCTGTTAATTCTCAACGTCTGTCCAGTGGCTACGGTATAAATTGTATCTGTTCCTGCGACTGCAGAAGGCCCCCTCCTCGATCACTCCGAGAAGGATATATCCCTGTAGTAACTGTATAATATTGAAAATTGTAAGGATTATTTCTCAGATCAGGGACACCAAATGTATTTCTTCCATCACCACCAAATTTCTGTCCCAAGAGTGTAAATAATGCTGTGTATTCCGATACGTTATAAATACCGCCATCACTAATTTTCCAATTGGTCTGCATCGGAACAAGAAATGGTATGGTTTGGCCTAGTAAAACTTCACTATTTTGATTGCTCATATCCGTTCCATTCAGACTACCCATCGGTCTTGCCGCCACAGCAAAGTGTAATGGTTGGTTTCGCAGCGGTGCACTAATACCGGGCAATGTGAATTTTTGACCATCCTGAGATCCAAACACATCACGAATAACGGAGTACAGCTGCGGATAACTCTGCGCATTATATGTACTCCCATCCAGCTTGAGCCAGCCATCAGGCGAATAAGTATACGGGAAGATGCGCACTTCACCTCCGTACCCCATCGCAGTCCCGCCATTTTCACGTCCAGGAAATACTCCAGTCATCGCTATGTAGTAGCCCATACCGTCAGGTACAGGAAGTGACGTGAGATCCGGTAATGCAAAATCGACTCGCCCATCGCCCCCATAATTGGTACCTAGCAAAGCATACAAAGCTTGATTGCTCTGAATATTCATCTTTTGTCCCGCAGCAAACTCCCAACCGTTCGGTACAAACCCGTAAGGAAGTAGTTGTATCTCTCCCAGATACTTTTCATACCATTCTTCCGCGTGCGCTGACCGTGTTGTTCCTATTCCTGCCGATAATGTAGTAAACACTAGCACAAAGACCAGCGTGATTTTCCAAAAGACACGACCGGTATAATGAATCACTCCTAAATCTCCCCCTTATATCCACTCCTTGTTCCTCATGCCAAATGCAGCTCCGCCAAACCGTAAAAAGATGTTTGTACTCTGATGTCCAGCATCCGAAAGCAAAACTTTTCGCTCCTCTGCTACAGGGTCTAAAGAGCTTGCATTCTGAGGACAGCCCATCGTCCCCGTCAGCATGCGATTTTTCCGTAGCGTATAACATGATTACGCTTAGTTTACTTTATAGATCAGGAAAATAATATAGCAAATCGTTAGCTATCCAGACTTTATTTTTTTGCACATTATTACATTTTCAATGATACAAATCACAAATATAACTCTAAATTTCCAAAGCATTACAACGCAAGTTGCTTATATCCAGCTGCATACACTTGCTCACCTGTAGAATCCCATATTATGATGGTGTAAAGTCCAGCAAAACAAAGGAGTATTTCTATGCCTACGCAGCGCCGTCTCGAAACTGACGCCGATTTCCAGGAAGCCATGACCTTAAAACATAAAATTCGGGTATTCAAAGATAACCATCAGATTGACTCTGGAGGTATTATTATCCGATTTGATGACAAAACCGTTGTTGTTCAGTCCAGTGTCAGTGAACTCGCCTATCACTCACGTACGGAATGTGAGCTGTTCGAAATTCGCAAATAGTCTAATAAGTGACTGAACATCAAAAAAAGGTTCCACGCAGTCAACCAACTGACTGCAGGAACCTTTTTGTTTATTTATATTCATATTGATAGGTCTAATCCTGTTCTTGTCTGTTCCAAGTTATACGCCGTCTCCAAACTGCCAGCAATTTAAACTTAGCGTGCCATATGGGTAAGACTGGAATAGACGCTTCGCTGATCGGGACATATCCGCTGTACCCATAGCGTAGAACAAAGGTGCAAGATGCTCTGTACCATACGATGGAACAGCCGTGCGTGCATGTGGGGCCTTTTTCTCGTATTGAAACAGTTCTCTTGTGTTCCACTGCTCCAAGCGCTCCCCGATCCAGTTATCAAATTCCACCGCCCACTCTTGCGGTTCATCCGTATCGCCCAGCAATCGCAAATTGTGAACCGTCCCGCCACTGCCAATGATCAGCACATCATCATGACGCAGCTGTTCCAGCATTCGGCCAATATCATACTGTTCCTGCGGCGTTCGCAGTGAGTCTACCGATACAGCAATCACAGGAATATTAGCTTCGGGATACATATGGAGCAACGGTACCCATACGCCATGATCCAGGCCGCGGCCTCGAATCGGCTGATGCGCCAGATTGCTGCGGGTGAACAGAGCACATATCTCGTTCGCCAGATCTGGCTGCCCGGATGCAGGGTATTCCATCGTGTACATCGTAGAAGGAAATCCATAAAAATCATGCAAGGTCTGATGTGTATCATCCATCGTCACGGACGGTTCAGGACAATCCCAATGTGCCGTAAATACGACAATGGCTTTCGGAGCCGGCAGCCTGTCTCCAAGCTGGTTCAAGAAGTGAGTGTAGTCATTGCTCTCCACCGCCAGAGCGGGAGAACCATGCGCAATGAAAAGTGCGGGTAATGTCATTGCTGCCAACCTCCAGACACGGATAGGATGCTTACTCTTCTATTTTACCCCTAAGAAGGCGCTTTTCCAAGCTGACATCCCCAAACCGTTGTAATCCTGCCATTTATATCATCCAGTGCTGCCAATCCTGTTCAATCTTCTGACGTTCGCCCAGCCACTCTCTGGTACGTGTGATTAGCTGTTCCCGCTCTTTACCTGAAGAGAAGGTGTGATCGCCCTGGAAGATAATCTCCTTGTCGCAACGGCCTTCCTGGCGCATCCAGAATACCTTTTGATACAGGAATGCGTAGTCTACAGGAATAATCTCATCTGACGTACCATGCACGACGAGAACATCACCGTTAAACTTGACTGCTTCCTGGAATGGCTGATGTTCAGCGAGAGACTCGAAGAACGTCGGTGTGAATTTGTATCCGAGATAGTCAGCTGCACCCAGTTTCACGCCTTCATCATATACTTCCCGACCCGTAATCTTCACGATATCATTGAACGGATAACCCACGGAGGACCACATCACCAGGTTCTTGACACGTTTGTCGCGCACAGCCGTTAGTAAGGCAACGGCACCACCCAGACTATGACCGATAAGTGTCACACGCGTAGGATCTACATCACTGCAATTGACCGCATAATCCAGCACCGAACGGGTCTGTAGCACCATGGACTCCAATCCCTCAGCTCCATACTCCCCACTGCTCTCTCCGCAACCGATATAATCGAAACGCAGCACCAGATAACCGTCTTCTGCCAGCTCTCGTGCAGTCTTTACAAACAAACGGTCCACGCCGATCCGACTACCAACGAAGCCGTGGCAGATGACTGCCAGCGGTACGCGCTGCTGGCTCTTCTCCTCCTTGATATCTTTCACAACCGGATAATGAATCGTGGCTGTTAATTCTTCCTGTCCATGTCGGATACTGATCTGACGTTCCATACCGATTTCCCCTTTCCATGCTTAACCTGCTGAGTTCCATGTATTAAATATATATAATCCGATAAGTTTAGTGTGTATTAAGATGTTATTCATATATTATCATCCCGTACCCTGCAAGTCAACGTAAGTAAGCACCCTTTCTATGTCGACTGCCAGTCTACATTTTATCGGCTGATGAGCGCAAAAAAATGAGCCACGCTGGTGACAGCTGGCCCGGATCTCTGTTGGCATTTCAGCCTTGTGTTGCAGGATTGTTATTCGTAGCTTCTACGGAACATCTCGTGGGTCTCCACCCGTCCATTCCACTCATGATCATGATTCGAATCACTGCTGTCCCAGAAACTTCTTCCCTTCAAGTTGCGATCTGTCAGTTCCTCTGCATACTCCGTGTCCTCCAGATTCTCCTCAAAGGATACAACCTCGTCTACAACTCCACGGGAGTTGCTGTTCAGCAGCAGCTTCCGCGTCAAATCTGTTTGTTTGTTCATCACAAGCACACTCCAATCTTGGATTTCTGTTGGAAATGCTACTATTGTGATGGAATCGGCTGCTCTTTATGCATACGTCACACAATCGTTAGATCTGGGAAGCGTAAGGGTATTTTTTCATAGGATCGGGGGAAAATAAATGAACAATACATGGCAGTATATGCCTCGGAGTCCTTCTGCCGAAAGGAATGAATTCATGGAACACCTACTGGAATGGATTCAAGATCACGGTAAACTGGTACTGTTATGCACCTGTGTCATTCTGGCCTGTGTGGGGATATGGACCAACCATGAGCAGCTTTTTAATAAGGAATGACTTTGCGAAACGAGAGCCCTTCCCGTATACTAAAATACCGTCAGGGTCTTCAAACCATTGGAAGATCAGAACGTGTGTAGACAGGGGGAGCAATCATTGGGGATTTCCTATAAGAAACTGAAAGAAATACAGAATCGGCAAATTACCGAGATGAGTCGTATGACACCTGAACATGTGAAGCTGTATGACGAGATCAGCACCATTGCGCGTCATACGCCAGCGGATGAGAGAACACAGGAAGAATGGATTCTTTCCGCAGGAAAAGCGATCGTACAGGCTCAGCGGGATAACAAACCCGCTCGCGAGCTATACGGACCTGATCTGGAACAAGACATCCATGCACAGCTCGGGATAACAGATACAGCACCGAAGAAGAATGCCAGCGTTGCAGAACCACAGGCAACAGAGAATGCCGAGCCAGCAAAACGGACACCGAAGTGGTATGCCATGATTGCATGGGCGGCTTTGTCTTTTGTCCTGCTGATTCAAGGGTGTGCAGGGTTGTTCATGGGTTGGACTGGCGGAGATACGGAACCATTCCAACATATCAGTCTATTCTCCCTGATCGTTGCAGCCGTTGGCGGAATCGCATTGGTGGAGATGCTTCGCCGCCTTGCTGAACGACCAGACGATGAAGGAGCGGACCGAAATAAGGTACCTAAGATCAATATTCGGGGGATCGTCATCTACATCGCGGTCGTGGTACTCGTGCTGTTTGTCGGGTATCCGCTACGTGATAAACTTCCGGTATTTGCACTAGCTCCATGGGTGAGTGCGGTGATCGGCATTGTGGGGCTTGCAACGTTAAGGCCTTTATTCGGTCAAAAGAAAACAGCATAACACGTTATATCATCGATTAAGGGACCTTGGGGGTCCCTTTTCCATGGCAAGCTGATTACGATGTTTCATTCCTTTGCCCGGTGTCTCACCAAATTCCCGCTTGAACATCCGGATGAAATAATTCACTTCCATGCCAATGGTCTCTGCGGCCTCTCGTACACTTGCTCGTGGATGCTTGTCCAGCCAATCCGAAGCCTTCTGCAAACGTAATCGCTGCATATATTGATGTCCTGTCACTTCATAATGATGATGAAACAATCGATTAAGATGCTGCACCGAATAACCCACTGCGTCAGCGACATGCTTCAATAACAGGTCATCCCGATAATGCGTATGCATCAATGCCACTGCGCGGATGAGTGCATCCTTGCCTGGGTCGGACTCCTGAGTCGAACGGTTTGCAATCTCCTCCTGCACCATAGATGATCCAATATCCACACCACCATCCTCCGATGGAATTTTCGATTGTGCGATATCCAAAATGAGCTGGTAGATCAAGGCTGATGTGTTCCACATCTCCGTTACTCCTTGATTCAGCTCCTGCCAGAGATCTGTCAACCGCGACCAGATGATTTCAAAACCGGAGATCGGGTACGGCTCGTTCTGAAGTAGACCCGCGCATTGCAGTATCGATCCAGCCGATGCACCGCCAATACCGATATAACCCAGTTCTCCTTTGGATTTGGAATGAGGCGCATATTCATGTGCAGTCCCGGGTTCCAGGATGAATACCTGTCCTGCTCCCATCGTCCACGTCCCTTTTCCCGGAAGCCTGAACCGCCCTTCACTGCCGCGTGACAAAAACAACTGATACACCGGAAATCCATCCGGTCTATGCAGAACTTTCTCTTCCTGCGTGCCCACACAATACAGGTACAGCGGCAACCGGGAATCCGGCAGGCCCGTCAAACGAAATGCAAGCATTCCATCATTCCTTTCGGCTCATTGGCTTCTAGCTTATTCCTTCTATTATCCATCGGGTTGTCCTGTTCCAACAATGGTCTAAGGAACCTTTTTAGCGACAATATTCTCAATAGGGTAATAAAAAAACTCCCCTTCTCTATTAGAAAGGGAGTTAACATGTTAATTCTATATGAAAATAGATTGCTCTTCTCTGAGTGGCCGTTCCGGTCACAGATCGTTCTTGCGATCGCTGTTGTCTCCAAATTTTCTTGATTAACTGTAAAAGGTTGAAATTCGGAGACAAAGGCGAACGCTACTGCTTCTTCAGAATCGATTCCGTGCCCTTCACTAACTTTGTACTCTTATCAAGATGATGTTGATTCATGCATTAAACGTTGTTTGTTTTATGGGGTATTTCCAGCAGATGCTTGCTCACCAGTACCATTGTCGGTTCCAGAAGATGCTAGCGTGATAGGAAATGTTAATACATCCGACCTGTTGTTTGAATATTTTGCAGGATCATTAACTACGGATACTACCCTGATTTTATAATTTCCTGAACCTAGAACAACTCCGTCTGAATCCGTTGAAGTACTGGTAATTTCAATGATTGCTGTTGAAGGATTGTTAGCCCCACTAATTACACTCCCTACTGGGCTGCCCAGACCGCTATCAATTGTCGTACTCCTTTCCTTAACGATGTATATATCATAGCGTTCAATTCCAGTTTCGTTTTTAGGTTTTGTGAAACTAACATTAATTGTAGATTCACTTGCAGATGCCTCCACAACTGTTACGCTATCAACAGGCGCTGGTGCCTGTTTTTTTGGGTAAATCGTGAATGGAGTCGACGTAGTTATACTTGATTCTCGTTTAGCATCAGATGATTCGGACAAAATAACAATCTTGTATGCTCCAGCTTTGATCTCATCACCATTACTATCAGATAAAGAAACCGGAAGTTCTGTTACTACACTTGAAGAGACATCTAGTGAATTGCTGGTTCTCGCCGTTTTTTTGGCAGCATTTAGATCGAAAGTTGTAGATGCAGGTACTACCATCAACACATAACGTCCAATGGCTTGATTAGGGACTGGTTTTGTATATGTCACTTTTACATCGGTAGCATTACCTGCAGCTTGCTCTTCTTTCTTAACTTCAAGATTTGTGATTGCAACTTTCCCAACTTCACTAGTTACAGACAAACTAATATCATAATAAACTGTAGATAGAGCATTCGAAATAGTACCGGTATTGCTCACCGCCAGTACAAATATACGATAGTCTTCATCATTACGAATATTTGTACCATCTGTCGTTTTTGCATTATTTAAAGTCAAAGTATAGTTTCCGCTTCCTGCAGTTTTACCCTGGAGGGTAAAATTAGGATTACGATTCGCTTCTGCCAGATCAAATCCACTTACATTCGTTTTCTTTACCACGAATACACGGTAGTGGTGAACATTAGTCTCATTCGCCGATCTATTAAACGTCACACTTATGTCGCTACCATTACCATTATCACCAATATCCTTGGCTGTAATGCTTGTTGGTGCAGTCAATGTAGCAGTTTTGGATAATGTGATTAATGAAGAATAACTAGATAGTGCGTTCTGGCTAGCGTTCCCACTGTTGCTCACCGATACAACAAATACACGATAACTGACACCTTCTTGGACTTTAGAACCAATTGTATCATATGCATTCGGAAGTGTAACGGACAGGTTACCACCCGTTTTGTTCACCTGTGTATAGTTGTTCGACGCATTAGCTGCGCTCAGCGTGAAGCTGCCCACATTAGCGGAACGAACGACATATACACGATACGCTGAGATTCTGGATTCATCCGCAGCTTTGTTGAAAGACACACGTAGATCACGCCCATCACCGTAATCACTAATATCCGCAACAGCCAGGTTGCTAATCACTCCCGCGTTACCATTCGTTGTAAGTCTCAGCACAGTGGAGGAAGCTGACAAGGCATTGGTGTATCCATTTTGCTGATTGCCCACCGCCATCACGTAGATGCGATAATCTTGCAGATTCGTTACATTATATCCACTGGTGTCCTTCATGGACGACGGCAATGTCGTTGTAATATTATTCCCTGTTTTGTTCACCGTATAGTACAGACTGGAAGACAGGTTGCTCGCCGTTGTCAGATTGAAGCTGCTGGCAACCGAGTTGCGCACCACGAAGACGCGATAACTTGCCACCTTGGATTCATCCGAAGAACGGTTGAAGCTCACCTGAATATCACGACCATCTCCATAGTCCGAATTGTCTCTCACCTGTGTAATCACTGGAGACGTTGCGGTGTTCACGGACAATGTAAGTGAAGATGATGCTGCGGACAGCTTGCTGTCTGTTGTTGTATTTGTGCTTACAGACAAGATGTACACGACATACGCTGTACCGCTTTTAATCAATTCGCCGGACGTGTCCCGTGTCGAAGAAGTCAGCTGGCTTTTGACCGCAGCAGTGTTACCTTTGTATATAATCGTGGAGTTTGCACTGGACACTTTATTCGCTGCAGCCAGATTGAATGCAGAAGAGTCCTTCGCTTTCACAACAAATGCACGATAATACGTAATGTTCGATGTTGTGCTCGGCTGCGTGAAGTTAATCTCCAGATCGCGGCCATCGCCATAGTCACTAATATCTGCAGCACGCAGATTGGTAACGGCCTGTACTGTGGGTTTCACAATATTGAGCTTCAGGGCTTGGGAAGACCAGTTCAATGCATTTTTATAATTATTGTTGCTGTTGCCTACAGTCAGGACGTACAGACGGTACGTTTCATTGCTATTGAGCAAATCCCCGTTCACGTCACGCGTCTGTGCATTAAGCGTCAGTTTCGGGTTGCTGCCATTTGGTGTAACGGATGTATAGTTCGCAGAAGGTACGGCAGACGCTGACGACTCCGTGAAGCTAGTCACATCGCGTGTTTTCACCAGCATAATCCGGTAAGCAGATACCGCCTTCTCTGAAGTTGGACGTGTGAAGCTCACGGTCAAGTCACGACCATCTCCATTACTTCCGGATACCGATCCATAGATGTTCCATGCAGCATATTGTGTATCATCCACTGGTGGTGTGGCCGTTGTCTTGATATCTACACGCTGATTACGCGAGTTCCAGAATACTTTCTCTCCAAAAGCTTCGCTGACAAAACGAATGGGAACCATCGTGTTGCCCTTAATTGTATTCGCAGGTACATCCAAAGAGATCGCTTCCCCGTTGATGTATGCCGTTTTGGAACCGAGTGTCAATGTAACTTCCTGATCGTCACGAGTTGCAACAATCGTTTTGGTTCTGTTCGTGTATTGTACCTTCGCATCCAATCCTTCAAAAATCGACCGAAGGGGAACCAGAACGCGTCCACCTTTCATCACAGGTGCCTGAGCAGATGATATCTCTGCATCATTAATATATATGCTGATTCTCGCAGCTGCATCCATAACCGACGTTGGAAGTGCGGACATCAGCATGGCCGATACAGCCAGCGCTGACATTACCTTCTTCACTTGTGTTCCTCCCGCTTTCCTCATATCCCATATCCCCATTCTCGCAATTAGTTAACATCGAAATAGATTCGCTGTTCTTTTCATTCATTCCTGTATTTACCTGTGCACATCTAAGACGTTTGGATCACCTCAAAAGTTTCCAGTTGTACAAAAATATTTTCGCAGAATTATCCCTCTATCTTCCACCCTCCAAAAGTTAAAAATAACAGAAGAATTTGTCACCATTCCGCAACCATATCCTTCCCCAAGTGCGTTAATGTAGAGTGACTAGTGAACAACGCCTATCATTTTCTTAACTACGGGAGGTTCATATCCATGACATCATCGTTCCAATCTGCCAAACGTAAAAGCACACGCACCTTCATTACAGCCACCGCCATTCTCATGCTGCTACAAACGGCTGTCGCTCCATTATCCGGAGTCGCTGCTGCCGCTTCTTCCAGTACAGAATCCAAAGTCACAACTGCCAGTTCAACAAAGATATATCAAACATTTCAGTCGATGCTCTACAAAAAGAACGGCCTGCCTGCCGCAGATACCTATTTGGAATCTCATATCAAAAAAGTGACAAAGCATCACGCCACCCTGATGGTGCTTCAATTGGAGAATGCTCGCGTGAAGGCGCTAAGCGCCATGACGGACCGTCTGCTCGTTCCTAACGTTCAGGACAAGATGATCAAGGCTTATAAATTGAACGATAGTTTCACCAAACTCATGGAGCGTACGCAAGACTCCGATCTGCGTGCACTGTTAAAAGAAGCCCGTGACAGCGGCTATCGCCTCGTCATGCTCGAAGGCTCCCTCTATCCCATAATGAATTATGCGGCACTTGTGAAATATTCCTCTGATATTACAGCAGATATCTCAAGCTATATCAGTATCATGACGAAGGAAACGAAAAAATTGCCTGCGGATGACGGAGCTCTAATCATTGGCTATCAGGAAATTCTCCTCCGAGCACTCAGTCAGGAAAAATTCCTGGAGCTCTATCCGAAGTCCAACCGAGCCAAGCAAGTACAGGATCTGTTGAACAGTTATACCCTGTATACCTTTTATGGGCTGAACAATACACCGCTCTTTGATTATGATACGAACAAAATGGTGCCGAACGCTCAAAGAGGATACAACGGCGTCTTGCAGCGCCTTGCATCCGTCGAGAGCGAATTCCTCACCAAGCTGGATGCCTTTATGGATGTGGTTAAGGAATCGAAGTATGAGAAAACGGTGCTGTTGAGAAATGGCTGAAGCAGCATGTGCCGGTCAGTGACTATGCGAATTATTGAGTGTATTAGCTCTTTTTCAAATTAACATTGACGTCTTCATCTAGGCCAAGTTGCAACATACCATTACAGCAAAAAACCGCCACAGGATCTCACCTGTAGCGGTTTTTTCTTGGTTCTATGTTTCCATTGCCTCTATAGTCAAAACTAACTTAATTCATCATCAATCAGCGCTCCGCACTATTGAAGCGGCTTGACCATATGATTATATTCATGTCCTGCGATAACAATCACATCGTCTTTGACATATCCCTGCCGCTCATAGAGCATTAGCGCACGGCCGTTGTCCCGTTCTACAATCAGGGATACCTGAGAGTGACCCAGATCTCTGCCCTGCTGCTCAAAAGCAGCCATCAGTGCCCGGCCGATGCCCCGCCCCTGAACTGCTTCACTTACGGAGAGCGTATCCAGATAATACTCACCCGGACGGGTTTCTTTGACCAGTGCATACTTCTCTTCCTGGCTTCGACCAGGGCGATTCAGTATCGGCTGATCCAGCTGATCCGCCTCACCGCCATCATAGGCTATGAGAATTCCCGCGACCAGTCCATCCTGCTCCATCACCGTTACGTTACGATAGCTGATCCGATTGTCTTCCTGAACATAGAACTCCTGCAAAATCTGCATCGCCTTCTCATGATCCGCCTCACCCGCGAGCGAGTAAGCAATATCTCCTATCGCCTGAACCAACAATGGAATGACCTGCTGTGAATCTTCTATGCGCGCAGGTCTGATCAAAAGGGAGGTCTCATGCTGATCTGCTTGCATACTTGGTTTCACCTCCGATGGCATGTCTGACTGCGTTTTGGAATAATTCATCAGATTAACATGTTGAACAGATTCAGGTTTTTGTTCAGCTCGGTATAGGCGATACCTTTGCGATTCATGCGTTCAATAAGCGGCTGGTAATCTTCCTTGTACATCAGCTCAATACCCACCAAGGCAGGGCCATTTTCCTTATCATGCTTTTTCGTATATTCAAACCGGGTGATATCATCATTCTTCCCTAGAACTTCCTCCAGGAATTCACGTAAAGCTCCTGCACGCTGCGGGAAATTAACCATGAAATAATATTTCAGACCTTCATAGATCAAGGAGCGTTCCTTGATCTCCTGCATCCGGTCGATATCGTTGTTCCCGCCACTAATGACGCAGACCACTGTCTTGCCCACAATTTGCTCACGATACTGCTCCAGCGCCGCAACAGCCAAGGAACCGGCAGGCTCAACCACGATTGCATTTTCATTATAAAGCTCCAGAATGGTTGTGCAGGCTTTGCCTTCCGGCACTTTCACAATGTCATCAAGTATGCTGCTGCAGATATCATAGGTCAGATCACCAACCCGTTTCACTGCTGCGCCATCCACGAATTTATCAATATCATCCAACGTTACAACCTGTTTGCGGAACATCGCCTCACTCATGGAAGCTGCCCAAGTGGCTCAACACCGATGATGCGTGTCTCCGGACTCACGGTCTTCATGTAGGTTCCCACGCCGGTTGCCAGCCCTCCGCCACCAATCGTAACGAACACATAATCGGCATTCTCATCGAGACTTTCCATGATCTCCATCGCTACCGTACCATTACCTGCAATAATCTTCGGTTGATCAAAAGGATGGATAAACGTCATGCCCTGTTCGTCACATGCACGCATCGCTTCTGCATAAGCATCATCATACGTATCCCCGATCAGCACCACTTCAACGTTGTCACCGCCAAAACGTCTTACCTGCTTCACCTTTTGGTTCGGGGTTGTACTCGGCATGAAGATTTTGCCGTTAATTCCGAGCGCATTACAGCTAAAAGCGACACCCTGAGCATGGTTGCCCGCACTCGCACAGACAATGCCCTTCTCCATCTCGGCTGGTGTCAGACTGCGAATCATATTATAGGCGCCCCGAATTTTGAACGAGCGCACCACTTGAAGGTCTTCCCTTTTCAAATACACATTACAGTTATATTTGGCCGACAATACAGCGTCCCGCTGCAACGGCGTTCTTACAATGACCTCACGCAGCACATGATGTGCACGCACGATATCTTCCATGCCAACACTGGTACGACCGGAACTTGTGGTTCCCGTTGGTTCTTGTTCAACTGGTTTCATGTTGTCTCCACACTCCGCTTTTATGGTCTATATAAGTTGAACAACGTTTAATTACACTGAAACTACGATGACAGAACAACCCTCCAATCGCTGTTATTCCCAGATTTTTTTCGATTCCCTTTCTAAAGGGAAAAATCCGGTGATAGCGTAAGCTTCCGATGCAGCTTTCTTTCAGAAAGCTTTTAGGCGAACGCTCCGCTTTTTCAGGTTCTTTCTGTCCTCTTCGTTATCGTGTAAATGACTAATTCAACTTATCTAGCAATGTCGCGCACTGCTTTTCTTTGTATTGTATCACTTTTGTTCTGTTCTTGCGCCTGAGCTCACTTCATTTATCATTCGTACAATCTCATCGATAATGACCTGAGGGTCTGTATACATAACCATATGCCCCGATTGATCCGCCCAATCCATCTCGCATTGGATAGCTTGTTCACCGTCTGGCGATGCGCCTGGATGAGCGCAGGTCTGATTTTCCCCTCTCCCTTACCCGGTTTCGTACCCGAGATCACGCTGACTTCCAGATCACCCAGAGCTGGCGGATGCTCCAACAACGCTGCCATGTCACTCAGAAATGTTTTGCTTTCTGCAAGCATCGTGCTGGCTGCCTTTACAGTGAAATCCTCTTTAAGATGATCTGTAGCCACATCGGCAGGCTGAATGCTTCCCGCTTTGCTGCCGAGCAACTTATACAACCCCGTACGCGCCATGATTGGAATAAGGAAACCATTCATGGCAAAGCTCTTTTTGGCAAGCTTGGAGAAATACATTTCACAATGCTCGTCGGATGGGTCCACCAGAATAATGCCTCGTAATCGAGACAAATGTGCAGACGCCGCAGCCCGTACAATCGGACCTCCCCAGCTATGTCCAACCAGAATAAATGGGCCCGTGCCCAGCGCAGTCAGCAGTTCCCCAAGATCCCCTGCAATGCGTTCAAGGCTGCGGGAGCCGAGTCCACATCACTTCGTCCCGCCCCTGCCCTGTCATACACGACGGCGCGTGCATACCCAGCAATGGCTGGTGCAACTAATCCCCAGTTCGATCTGGAGGCACCCATACCGGATTCAAACACCACCGTCAGATCCCCTGTTCCTCTGAACATATAATGTAGTTTACGACCATCGCGGGTCTCCACAAACGCACTTGAGCCAAACGTATGTGAGCTAGAGTTAGGATTCATGTTCCCTCCTGATTACATGCATAGTCATCGTTCACCGAATCTAATTGAAAATGATTATCAATTACTTCATTATAGAATAATCCATCCTCTACCACAACCATGTTGCGTCATCATGTTACAGCACGCCGCCTTTACTTCGATAACATTTAACATCGCATTGATCGCCCCCCATCCCACCATTCTGTTCACCCTCCTTTTCCCATCTGCAAAAGAAAACCCGATCCATCATCGGATCGGGTAACTGTACCAGCCACTATACGGCTGGCTCTCATATATACATTCTTGTCGCTTCGTGCGCAGGTCCTGCACGGATTGCAGAGTCAATTCATCCAAGGATGAACGAATATTCGGTTTATAGCTGCAGCGCTTTATCCCCGAATACCATGATCCTTGTTGTTCAGCTGCTCCAGAAGCTCGTTCATCGCTTCTTCCGTCATAGCCCCACCGCTAAACGCAACCAGTGCACGCAGCGGCATATATTTCATCATCGCATCCATCATATCCGCGTGATCACCCGCATTATCACCACCGAATCCACTGGCCTCCTGGAATTGCTGCAAAGCCTGTTCCAGCAGCTTTTATGGGCGGGATCACGCTGGATATCCCCCAATGTGCTATTACGCGTATAGGTTGGAAGGAATGTCGCTGTAGACTCTACATTCACCCGTGTCTGCACATGAATATCCCGGGAGGAACTGCCCACCTGAATCTCGAACTCTCCGGTCTCCACATGCCAGTCTTTCATATCCACATTGTAATAGGCGAATGAACGCTTGTTTAGAGTAAAGCTCACTACTTTTGATTCTCCAGGTTCCAGAGCCACTTTGGCAAAAGCCTTCAGTTCTTTGACGGGGCGAATCACGGTGCTCTCCACGTCACTGACATACAGCTGTACAATCTCCTTGCCCGCTCTATCTCCAGTATTGGTGACCCGAACTTGCACATTCACCTCATCCTGATCGGTCAGTTCCGTTCGATCTACCTGCAGGTCAGCATATTCAAATGTGGTATAACTCAGTCCATAACCAAACGGGAACAGGGGCTCCAGCTCTTTTTTGTCATAATAACGATAACCTACAAAGATACCCTCCCGATAATCGACACGATCCCCTTCGCCCGGGAAGTTCAGATAAGATGGATTATGGCTGAGTTTGGCAGGGAATGTCTCTGCCAGTTTACCGGATGGATTCACCTCTCCATACAAGAGATCAGCTATCGCTCCACCAACGGCCTGTCCACCAAGATACGCTTCGAGCACCGCTTGCACCTTCGGCAGCCAAGGCATCTCCACTGGAGATCCGTTGCTCAGAACCACGACGACACGTGATTGAACTTTCGCAACCTCTTCGATCAGCCGAATATGATTGTCAGGCAGGCGCAGATGGGCGCGATCATACCCTTCGGATTCATAACGATCCGGCAATCCAACGAACACCACGCAGGTATCCGCCGACTTCGCTGCCTGGACAGCCTCATGCATCAACGTTTCATCCACATCATCCGCTTCAATCCGATAACCAGGAGCATATGAGAAGGTTACACCCTCGCCAGCCACCCGTGTCATCTCTTCCACAAAATCATCCACTTTGGTGGGATTAATGTGGGAACTGCCACCGCCCTGGAAGCGAGGTTTGCGCGCAAATGCCCCAATTAACGCTACTTCGCCTTCACGCCCCAGGGGCAGGAGCCCTTCTTCATTTTTCAGCAAAACCATACTCTCGGCTGCCACCTTGCGCGCAAGTTGGTGATGCTCTTCCTTGTCATATGTAGCCCCTTCTTGCTTTTGATCAACGGCATTGAAGATCAGCGTAAGCAGACGCTCCACCGCCCGATCCAGCTTGTCCAGCGGCAGTTGTCCACTCTCTACGGCATCGATCACTTTACGCTCACCGATTCCACCGCTTGCTGGCATCTCCAGTTCCAGTCCTGCTGCAAGGGCGTCTGCACGTTCATTGACCGCACCCCAGTCTGATACCACAAGCCCTTCGTGTCCCCATTCCTCTTTCAGGATGTCGGTAAGCAACCATTCATTCTCACCTGCATACGTGCCATTCACCTTGTTGTAGGAACACATCACCGTCCACGGCTGTCCATCCTTCACCGCACCTTCGAAGCTCGCCAGATATATCTCGCGCAGCGTCCGTTCATCCACCACCGCATTAATCGACATGCGCCGTTCTTCCTGATTATTGACTGCAAAGTGTTTGAGAGATGTCCCCACGCCCTGACTCTGCACACCCTGAATATGACCGGTAGCCATCTGCGTGGACAACAATGGATCTTCGGAAAAGTATTCAAAATTACGCCCGCCCAGCGGAGAACGTTTAATATTCACACCCGGTCCGAGCAGTACCGCTACATCCTCGGCCTGACATTCCTCACCCAAGGCTACTCCGACCTGACGCGCCAGATCCTTGTCCCAAGAACTAGCCAGTCCTGCCGCAGACGGGAAGCAGGTTGCGGGTACGCTCGACGTCAGACCGAGATGATCTGCACTGCCATCCTGCTTCCGCAGACCCATGAGGTCCGTCCGTCACCATGATGGATGGAATGCCAAGACGCTCCACCCCTTTCAGATGCCAAAAGTCCAGTCCCGAGCACATGCCTGCTTTTCCTCCAGTGTCATCCGCTGTACCAGTTCCTTGATGTTACGTTCCACATTAACCCCTCCAGTTCATGATGTTGATGCATAGCTATATAAACAAGCATACAAGGTTATCTACCACACATTCAAATGTTTACCCGGTTCGTACCGTTTACATAACAGAAACCCTCATAATTATAGGTCTATATTACTGATAACTCAGATAACCAATACTTTAAGACTATTAAAAACATTGTCATACCCTGTCTTAAGTAATATAATTACAATGAAATCATATATTTACTTTAGGAGGAAGAAATTGTGAAGAAAAAGTTTATTATTGCGTTATCTAGCTTTACACTTCTTGGAGGTATGGCTATTGGCGCCGGAGCAGCACCGATCCTCGAGAAAATTACGGCCAATCTGAATTGGGGAATCAATTACAACATTTCAGGCAAAGCATGGAGCCCCGTAGATCAAAATGGTAAGAAATTAGCTGCAATTACATATAACAATACGACATACCTACCTGTTCGTTCAGTAGGCGAAGCACTTGGAGTAGCAGTAGATTATAACGGTAGCAGCCAAACTCTTACGCTTGGTGAGAAATCAGATACAACACCTATTACATCCGAGAAAATTGAAGTGAAAAGAGATTCCTTTGTAACCAAAGATAAACAGTTTACAGTGCAACAAGACAAAGATTATGAATCAGGAGTAGTTATGAAAGAAATTTTTACATATCAAGAATTCACTCTACTCCCTGAAGGTAAATATCAAACAATCGAACTTTCCGTATTCCCTGTGAAAATGAACAATACTGTTAGTCTAAAAGTATTCGATGGAGAAGTGTTGCTTAAAGAATTCGAAGTCAATGCTTCTAGTGGGAAACAAACAGCTTCATTTGATATCGGTGGAGTTAAAAAACTTAGATTCACTACAGATATACCAAATATAGGTTTCACGTCACAGTCCCTGTTTGTGACTGGTAGCTACAAATAAATAGTAAACCATCACTCATTTTATATTCGTGGGAACAGTAGAAAAAGTAAATCAAAAGAACACCGTACTTTTAAAAGTACCGGTGTTCTTTTGATTTGTGCAAATTATTTAATTAGCTTACCGTCTAATGTCTATCCACCGCGCTTACCCCTGTGTCTTAAACCAAGCTGCCGCGGCTTCTGCCTCGGTACGTGTCAACTGATGACCCTGACGCTCCCAGTGCATGGTTACATCGGCACCTGCACCGCTGAGCAGTGAAGACAGTTCCTCGGTTTCAAGTCTGGGTACAATCGGATCGTTCTCGCCTGCACCAATGAACACAGGCAAACCTTTCAGATCCGGCAATTCCAGTCCGCGCAGCGGTACCATTGGATGATGCAGAATCGCACCTTTGAATACATCCGCTTGATGGAAGATCAGGCTTGCGGCAATGTTGGCACCGTTAGAGTAGCCCAGTGCATACACGTTGGACCGATCGAAACCGTATTCCACCGCAGCCGCATCGACAAAAGATCCCAACTCTGCCGTACGAGCAATCAAGTCTTCTTCGTCAAAAATACCTTCGGCCAAGCGGCGGAAGAAACGGGGCATCCCGTTCTCCGATACGTTACCCCGCACCCCAAGGATTCCCGCTCCTGGCGCGATCATCTCCGCAAGACCGATCAGATCGTTCTCCGTACCACCTGTACCGTGAAGCAGCAGGATTGTTGGCGCATCAGCCTGTGCACCTGCTTTATAGATATGTTTCATCGTATTGGTTGTGGTCATGATTTGGACTCTCCCTTCCATTCACGTACTTCAATTCGTGGCAACAATTGTTCAATCTGCTCGCGCTGTGGTTCATACCATTCAGGCAGCATCAGTTTCTCGCCCATTCTCTCTGCGGGTTCATCCCGTGCAAATCCCGGAGGATCTGTAGCCAGTTCGAACAGTATGCCTCCCGGCTCCCGGAAATACACCGCATTGAAGTATTGACGGTCAATGACCGGCGTTGGATGGTACCCGGATTGTTCAAGATCCTGTTGAATTTGTTCATGCTCCGTATAATCTTTCGCACGCCATGCAATATGGTGAACCGTTCCGGCTCCGCCAATCCCGCGTTGGATGCCTGTAGACTGAATGTCGATAATCTGACCGATATCACCGCTTGCCTGAAGACGGAGGATTCCATCTTCTTCGCCAACCTGCTCCAGACCCAGTTTGCTCACCAATACGTCCATGGTTTTCTCAGGAACATGACTGAACAGTACCGCACCGCCGAATCCTTTGATGGCATGTTCCGGTGTTACACCGTTAAACGTCCATTTGCTTGGCTGACCACCTTCGCGTTCAACCAGTTCAAGCAACAAGCCGCCTTTGTCAAAGAAACGGATATACTGCTCACCGAATCTGGTTTTATTTTCATATGGAATATCGAAGGATGCAAGGCGTTCTTTCCAGAAAGGCAGGCTTCCCACCGGAACCGCATATACGGTAACTCCAGTCTGACCTGAACCTATGACACCTCTTCTTGAATTCTGCTGCGGGAAGAAGGTGATAATTGTGCCCGGCGCACCCTGCTCATTCCCGTAATACAAGTGATACACGTCTGGTGCATCAAAGTTAATTGTTTTTTTCACCAGTCTGAGGCCCAACACGCCTGCGTAAAAATCAACGTTTTTCTGTGCATCGTCTACAAAAGCTGTAATATGATGAATGCCCGAAGTTCTGAACATAATCTCCACTCCCTTGGTTTTAGTAGTATCATAAGTTAATTTTGCTTCTTTTATTTATTGTATTGATTTCGTTTATTTATCTTTAAATTAAGATTCTTTAAATTTATATTAATCTATTGAACTACAATATGCAAGCATTTATTTTAAAATTAAGATGTAAACCAAAAAACAGGCCCCGATGACACCGGGAACCTGTTTATCTTTAGAACAATTAAGTCGCTTCACTTCAATACTTCGTTAGTGCTGTAATTCTTTTGAACACTGCTTTTTAAACCAACTTCATTCTTTTTGGAGGATTCACCAAATCTTTGTGCTCGTATTCATCCTTGATATCTCCGACAATCTCTTCAAGGATATCCTCCATCGTAACCATACCTACCGTAACACCTGCCTCGTTTTTCACGGTTGCAATGTGTACACGGCTTTGCTGCATCTGAATCAGCACGTCCTTGATCGGAGAACGCTCGGAGAAACTCGGCGTATTATGAACAAATGTCTCCATATTGAAGGCGCGGCCTGCAGCCACACTCGTCAGCATTTCTTTTGTATTGATGAAACCAACAAAATGCGCCTGATCTCCATTTGTAATAACAGGGTATCTCGTGTATTCATGTCGATTCAACGTCTCAATGATCTGATCAAGCGGCATTTCTTTATTTAAGGTAACAATTTTATCTCTTGGAATCATGATCTCCTGAAGCAGACGCTCATCAAAAGCAAAAATGTTTTTGAGATAGTCCAGCTCTGTCTGGTTGATCTCGCCACTCTCATAGCTCTGTGCCATAATCAGCTTCAACTCTTCTTCCGAGTGAACCGTATCATGCCCGGCGGGTTTTACACCAAATATGCCAAGCAACAGACGTGCAGCCCCATTCAGCGCGTAGATGAATGGATTCATGATTTTACCGAACCAGTACAATGGTGGTGCCAGCAACAGCGTCATTCTCTCTGCAAACTGAATCGCGAGTGTTTTCGGTGCCAATTCACCAATAACTACGTGCAGGAACGTAATGATCGCCAGTGCAATACCATACGAAAGAACGGTAGACAACGCCGCCGGCACTTCCAAGCGCTCAAATAGCGGGTGCAGCATTTTCTCAACAGTAGGTTCACCCAAGGCTCCCAATACCAATGCCGTGATGGTAATCCCCAATTGACATGCCGACAGATAATAATCCAGGTTGTGTGCCACTTTTTTGGCCAGTACTGCCTTTTTGTTGCCTTCCGAGATCAATTGATCGATTCGGGACATCCGTACTTTAAGAATTGCAAATTCGGCTCCAACGAAAAAGGCTGTCAGACCTATAAATACGGCTACTAAAAATAAATTCAAGGCTATTATTCCGTCCAATGATTTCCCTCAGGTTGAGGGATTCACCTCCATTAAAATTTAAAATAAGGTTGCACGAGTGAAGTTCCGGTGACGGCTCGTTCTTCCAATCGCCATTGCCTCCCAATTTCGCTGATTGTTGTTTTCAGTGGTTTAAAATTGGTTTGCAAACGCGAACGCTGCGCTTCTTCAGAATCAATTCCGTCCCCTCCACAGCTACGTTGTCAAAAATATTTGAAGTTTCACAAGATTCTCGGCTAAGATCACGCCAGATCGCTTGCAGCTTCCTCAACCTCAGCGCCGCTCACTCGTTCCAGAAGCACTTGCTTGATGTGATAGTTCTCGGCATCAACAACGGTCCAGACATAATCCCCGTGTTCTACTGTGTCGCCTTTTTCCACACCTACACCCTTCTGGTACTGAATCCATCCGGCTACCGTATCCATCTCTTCATTTCCTTCAAAACTAAGCCCAAACTGCCGCTCCACTTCATCCAACAGTACCCGGCCATTGATGAGATATTGATTCTCTCCGGTCTCCTGGATATCAGCTACCTCATCGGCATCGAATTCATCCCGAATCTCACCGACGAGTTCCTCCAGAATATCCTCCATCGTAATGATTCCCGAAGTACCACCATATTCATCCACGACCACGGCCATGTGTACACGTTCCTGCTGCATTTTAATCATCGCATCCTGAATACGTGTAACTTCGGAAACAAACGGAATTTCTCGAACGAAATCGCTTAGTTGATACGATTTTGCAGCAACCATGTCAGGCAAAATCTTTTTCACATTCACAACGCCGATAATGCGGTCCTTGTCCCCATCCTCGATGACAGGGTAACGTGAATAGTTATGTTCATCCAATATAGGAATAATATCGTCATAGGTCATGTCCTGATTCAAAGTCACCAGTTCCGTACGTGGGACCATGATGTCTTTGGCATCACGTTCGTCGAACACAAATACATTTTCCAGATATGAAAGCTTGGTCTTGTTGTCCTCGTCCCCTTCATAACTCTGGTTCATGATAATTTTGATCTCGTCCTCCGAGTAGGCTTGATCATGTCCGGCAGGCTTTACACCGAATCCCCGCAAAATAACACGTGAGGCTCCATTAAGTGCCCAGATGAACGGATACATGATTTTACCAAACCAATATAAAGGCGGCGAGAGCAATAACGTCAGTTTTTCCGAGAACTGAATCGCCAATGTTTTGGGTGCCATCTCACCAACCACCACATGCAAGAACGTGACGAGGATAAAGGCAATTGCATATGAAGCAATGGATGAGATTGAAGCAGGCACATCTAAATAATTGAATACCGGGTATAACAATCTCTCAACCGTCGGTTTTCCCAGTGCTCCCAGTCCCAGAGCGGTGACTGTGATACCGAGCTGACAAGCTGACAGATAATAATCCAGGTCCGAGACAACTTTCTTGGCGAGTACTGCCTTTTTATTGCCTTCCGCAACCAGTTGATCCACTCTTGATGTACGAATTTTGACTACAGCGAACTCCGATGCTACGAAAAATGCAGTCAATGCAATCAAGATAATAAGTAAAGCGATATTCAATATGGTAATTATGTCCAATGATTTCCCCGATTCTCAGGGATTCACCTCCAGAGATAGTTACAGCGTGATCCGTTAACGGTGTTAACCATTCATCCGCTGTTAGTCTTTCAACACGACGTCTGCCTTATATAAAATTGATTTCAATTGATAATTTTTTACGTTTGACCTTGTAAAATTACAAAACAGGAATTCAAGATGAAGTCAATGACTTGCAGAAACTTCTTCATTCAAATCGGGTTACCCCTCATGCTGTCAATTGTTCCTCGCTCAACTCCACCTAGATTCGCCATTTGGACAATTTACAATATCGCCTACCCAATAGATATCCACCTCCCCTCGTACTCATTCCTGTTTCCGAAAAGTATACCATGTTTCCCACTCAACCATCCAGTTGCACGTTATGGTTTGGAACAAGCTTACAGTATAATGTTCACAAATTAGTCCCTATGTATGTTACGTACTTTTTATAATATGATCGATATTACTTTATAATGTGATATTGTTCACATATTTAGTATAGTCCAATGTATAAAAATACTACCCTGTACTTTAGGGCATTAAACATGCCCGATTTCTCTGATTTAATGTCGTTTCGTATCTTCTCTAAGTCTTTTCCCGTATGGACTAGTTCGGCCATTTACACAAGATACATCTATATACGCAGCAAAGAGCCCGTTGGATGCAAATACCTTTCCGGTACACATCTTTACGGGCTCTTATGTCAATCTATACGAGTGCTTTAGCAGCAATATCCGTCCGCTGATGTTTGCCATCAAATTGAATATGCTCTGCCTGTGCATAGGCTTTGTTTCTAGCTTCCGCAATATCAGCACCAAGGCCAACTACGCCCAGGATCCGTCCACCGTTGGTAACCCAGTCTCCTGCTTCATTACGCGCTGTACCTGCGTGGAATACCACCGCATCATCCACCTGATCGAGTCCTTCAATGACTACACCTTTGGCATAAGGACCCGGATAACCTCCGGAAGCAAGCACCACACATACAGCGGCTTCATCGCTCCATTCAATCTCAATGTCAGCCAGCTTGCCATGAACGGTTGCCCAGAAGATATCGAACAAGTCGCTGTTCAGACGTGGCAATACTACCTGTGTCTCGGGATCACCAAAACGTGCATTGAACTCAATCGTTTTGGGTTTGCCATCGGGCGAGATCATCAGTCCGGCAAACAATACACCCTGGAATGGACGTCCCTCCGACACCATTGCTTTAGCCGTTGGTTTGATGATCGTCTCCACGGCTTCTTCAATAATGGATACAGGAATATGAGGCAATGGTGAGTATGTACCCATACCGCCTGTGTTTGGCCCCTGATCATTGTCGAATACAGGTTTGTGATCCTGTGCAGCGGCCATCGGACGAACCGTCTCTCCATCGACAAAGGCCAGAATGGACATTTCCTGCCCTGCAAGGAATTCCTCGATGATCACTTTGGCACCTGCTTCACCAAACACTTTGTCCACCATGATGCTGCGAAGTGCCTGATCAGCCTCATCACGCGAATAAGCTACCGTCACACCTTTACCCGCTGCCAACCCATCTGCCTTGACCACAACAGGAATCGCTTGTTCATTCAGGTAGGCTTGAGCCTGTTCGTAGTTGTCGAATTTCTCATAGGCTGCCGTTGGAATATTGTATTTATGCAGCAGATCCTTCATGAACGTTTTACTTCCCTCAATCTCTGCTGCATTGCGACGAGGTCCAAATACCGGAATACCTGTCGAATCAAATGCATCCACGATTCCATCCGCGAGCGGATCATCCGGACCAATAACCACCAATCCCACTTTAAGCTCTACAGCAAGAGCCTTAAGTTTATCAAATTCATTCACTGCAATCGCATGACACTCAGCGAGCTGAGCAATGCCTGCATTTCCCGGTGCACAGTGAATCTTGCCTACCTTCGGACTCTTCGCCAATGCCCAGATGATTGCATGCTCCCGGCCACCGCCGCCTACTACCAGAATATCCATTCGCTAAGTTCCCCTCCGTGCATAACTGGATTTATTACATTATTTTGAGATGATAAGCCTAAAAAATAGGGGGTGTACCATAAGTCATAAGCATGACTGGACTGGCGACACCCCTTATTGAACCTTTTACGCTCTAGTGTTTGAAGTGACGAACGCCTGTGAAGACCATGGCAATTCCGTATTCATTGGCTACTTTGATGGACTCTTCATCTTTGATTGAACCACCAGGTTGAATTACCGCTGTAATGCCGGCTTTTGCTGCCAGTTCCAGCGTATCACCCATGGGGAAGAACGCATCGGAAGCCAGAATAGCTCCTTTTGCTTGCTCGCCCGCTTGCTCAATCGCAATCTTGGCTGCACCCACACGATTCATTTGTCCTGCGCCCACACCCACCGTCATGTCATTGGCAGCCAGGACAATCGCGTTGGATTTCACGTGTTTAACTACTTTCCAGCCAAATAACAACTGTTTCAGTTCTTCTTCGGATGGTGCACGATCTGTTACTACGTTCAGTTCGCTCGCTTCGATGGAGTGTACATCCGACTGTTGCACGATCATGCCACCGTCGATGGACGTCACCACAAATTGGCTTTCCCGATTACGAGCAGCATTCAGCTCACCCGTTTTGAGCAAACGAATGTTTTTCTTCTTCGTCAGGATATCGAGAGCCTCTTGTGTAAAGTCAGGAGCAAGGACGATTTCCAGGAAAATCTCGCTCAATTTGCCCGCTGTATCGCTGTCGATAATGCGGTTTGCTGCCACAATACCACCAAAGATAGACGTTGGATCTGCAGCATATGCCTTACTGTAAGCTTCATAGATACTTGCGCCAATGCCCACACCGCATGGGTTCATATGTTTAACCGCAACAACCGCCGGTTCTTCAAATTCTTTGACAACCTGCAATGCTGCGTTCGCATCGTTGATGTTATTGTAAGACAACTCCTTGCCATGCAATTGCTCGGCTGTTGTCAACGTATCTTGAGCCGCCAGCGGTTTGCGGTAGAATGCCGCCTGCTGGTGTGGATTCTCGCCATAACGCAAATCCTGGAGTTTTTCGTAAGTAACCGTCAGACGCTCTGGTAGCGGATCACCATTTACGTTGGACAGGTAGTCGGATATGAGTGCATCGTAAGCCGCCGTATGACGGAACACTTTTGCCGCAAGCCGTTTGCGAGTTTCGAGAGTGGTATCGCCACCGTTGCGTACTTCCTCCAACACTTGGCTATAATCAGATGCGTCTACAACGACACTGACAAAAGCATGGTTTTTGGCTGCCGAACGAAGCATCGTTGGACCACCGATATCGATGTTCTCGATGGCATCTTCGTACGCTACGTCAGGTTTCGCAATAGTCTCTTGGAATGGATACAAGTTCACGACAACCAGATCAATATAGCCGAGACCGAGTTCTTCCATCTGGCGTGTGTGCTCTTCGTTGTCACGCACAGCCAACAATCCACTATGAACTGCCGGATGCAATGTTTTAACACGTCCGTCCATAATTTCCGGGAATCCGGTCACATCCGAAATTCCGATGACAGGTACGCCTTCCTTCGACAACAGGCTGCTTGTACCTCCTGTCGAAATAATCTCCACACCCATTTGCGACAGCTCGCGGCAAAAGTCCACGATGCCTGTTTTATCCGATACGCTGACCAGCGCTCTTTTGATACTCACAATATGCTCCTCCTTTAATGTCCCATAGCTTCGCGTTTCCTGACGAAACACAGCCGATTTATTTCCCGAGAAATATCACAAAATGCGTACCAATATTCGACTTCTGTTATATAGTTGATAAATGGACTTTCACACTAAAACACTACGAGTTCAGAACAATCTTTCGATCGCTGTTATTCCTAGATTTATTTGAACAATTTCTCAATGGTAAAAATCCATTAATAGCCTATGCTTTCGAAGCAGCTTTCTTTCAGAAAGCTTTTAGGCGAGAGCTCCGCTTCTCCAGCTTATTTCTGCCCTCTCCGTTAACGTTTAAAAAATTCTCAACTTATATCAAACCGGTTTGTTAACCGTGACGTGACGTCCATCTAAATGAACCAGACCATGAGCGAACCAGGAAACAACCTCAGGATATAGCTGCTGTTCGGCTGCATGAATGGAACGGCTGATTGACTCTGGTGTATCCTCTGGCAGAATGGGAACCGGATGCTGGGCAATAATCGGTCCGGTATCCATGCCTCCGTCCACAAAATGCACAGTCACACCCGTCACTTTCACGCCATACTCCAGTGCCTGTCCAATCGCATCTTTGCCTGCAAATGCCGGCAACAAGGACGGGTGAATGTTAATCAAGCGCCCTGCATAACGATCCACCACAACCGAAGTCAGCAATCTCATATATCCCGCAAGAACGACCAGGTCGATTTTTTTGGATTCAAGCACTTCCACGATCTCGGCCTCATAGGCTTCACGGGAAGCATAATTTTTCGGAGTAAACAGATGACAATCCACGCCTGCGTCCTGTGCCCGCTGCACAACACGTGCAGATGGTTTGTCACATACGAGCAGATCTACGGATGCATCCAGCCCACCGTTCCGTACTGCATCGACCAATGACTGAAAGTTAGTCCCTTCACCCGAGGCAAATACAGCTATGCGGTAGTTCGCCATTAAACATCCGCTCCCGTGAAGGTTACTCGCGCATCTCCTTCAGTAACACGTCCAATGATGTACGCTTCTTCACCAAATGCTTTCAGTTGTTGCAGAGCTTCGGCTGCATCTGCTTCATTAACAACCAGTACAAGTCCAACACCCATGTTAAATGTGGTGAACATGTCACGGTTCGAGACAGATCCCTTTTCCTGCAACAGGTTGAAGATCGGCAGGATCGGCCAAGAGCCGTAATTAATATCCACATTCACGTTGCTTGGCAACATACGTGGAATATTCTCGATGAAGCCGCCACCTGTAATATGTGCCATGCCTTTTACTTTTACCTTTTCCAGCAGGGACAACAGAGGTTTAACATAGATCTTCGTAGGCTCCAGCAGGGAATCCCCCAGCTTACCACCCAGCTCCGCTACTTCATCATGCAGATCAAGTCCCGCATCTTCCAACAAAAGTCTGCGCACCAGCGAGAATCCGTTACTGTGCACACCGCTAGAAGCCAATCCAATTACTGTGTCGCCAGGGGCGATGGTTGTACCGTTGATGATCTTCGCTTTGTCCACGATGCCTACCGTGAATCCGGCAATATCGTATTCACCTTCACTGTACATGCCCGGCATCTCTGCCGTCTCCCCACCGATCAGCGCACATCCCGATTGATGACAGCCCTCAGCGATACCTGCAACAATAGCTTCAATCTTCTCAGGGATAACTTTGTCACAAGCCAGATAGTCAAGGAAGAAGAGTGGTTCTGCACCCTGTACCACAATGTCGTTCACACACATGGCTACCGCGTCGATACCGATCGTGTCATGACGATCCATCGCAAATGCAATTTTCAGCTTGGTGCCTACGCCATCCGTTCCCGAGACAAGCACTGGCTCATCGTATTTATCTTTGTTTAAACCGAACAGGGCACCGAATCCACCCAGATCTGTCATCACTTCCGGACGGAAGGTACGCTTCACGTGTTTTTTCATCCGTTCAACCGCTTCATTACCTGCCGCGATATCGACGCCGGCCTTTTTATATGCTTCAGACACAACCCTCACACCCTTCGTATCTTGTATAAATCGAGCTGAAAATTTTTACACCGTACACTCCGATGACAGAATAACCTTCCAATCGCTGTTATCCCCAGATTTTTTTGATTCCCTTTCTTCAAAGGGAAAATCCGGTGATAAAGGCCCAGCATATGCTTTCGAAGCAGCTTTCTTGCAGAAAGCTTTTAGCTTCGCTTCTTCAGTTTTTTCTGTCCTCTCCGTTTTTGTGTAAATGAAAAATCCAACTCATATATTGCTACTCATCTCTAACAGATGATTCTGTACCAATTCAAATCCAGCTACGCCGAGCGTATTAAACTGGCTATACTCCTTAATCTGGAGGTTACGAATGTACTCATCGCCGCAGTATAAATGTCCGGCACACTGGAATACTTGCAGTTCTTTTTTCGCCGGAGTCAGCGGGATGTTACCAACAATGTTCCATGTGCCATCTTTCAGCAGCTTGGGTGACGTGAAGATCACGTTGCTCTTACGTTTACCATAAGAATAGACAAGGAATGCGCCGTCTTCCAGACTTACAGTTTCGTCACGCTGAATGCTCATCACGCCGAAGGAAAATGCCTTTTTGAAACGGTCTTTAAGTGCGCATACCACCTGACATACTGCAAATCGGCCATCCTTCATCGGAATCAGAAAGATATCACCTTCGTTATAGCTCTTTCTCATCCGCATGGATTAACAGCTGCAACCGAATTTTTCTTCGCCGCCAAAGTCGAGGCGGGTTGGGTAGTCATTATCAAAACATGCGAGGCACAGCCCGCCTTTGGGATCATTCTGATTGTCTCCCTGAATTGATGCGATCAGTCCATCCGGACTGAGGAATGACAGGGAATCCGCATTAATTTCGCGGCAGATCTCTTCCACTGACAGCTGAGAAGCAATCAATTCGCGGCTATCAGGCGTATCGATGCCATAGAAGCACGGGTTTTTGAATGGTGGTGATGTAATGCGCACATGAACTTCGGTAGCCCCTGCATCACGCAGCATGTTCACGATCCGGCGGGAGGTCGTTCCCCGTACAATGGAGTCGTCAATCATGACCACACGTTTGCCTTCCACAACGCGTCGCACGGCGCTAAGCTTCATCTTCACGCCCTGCTCCCGCAATTCCTGACTTGGCTGGATAAACGTACGTCCGGTGTATTTGTTCTTGATCATACCCATCTCATACGGAATCCCCGTTTGCTCCGCATACCCAATGGCCGCCGAGATACTGGAATCTGGTACCCCCGTAACCAAGTCCGCATCCACAAACGACTCAATCGCCATCCGGCTTCCCATCCGTTTACGGGCAGCATGCTGATTCGCACCATTCATATCACTATCTGGACGAGCAAAATATATATATTCCATCGCGCATAAAGCCTTGCGGTGTTTGTGATGATCGAAGCGATCTTCATGTAGACCATCCGCATCCAACACGAGCAGTTCACCCGGTTCAATATCACGAATTAACTCTGCGCCGATTGTTTCCAGTGCACAAGTCTCGGATGCAAACAGATACGCATCGCCCAGCTTACCCATCGTCAGCGGACGAAGTCCGTGAGGATCGGAAGCCACGAGCAGCTTGTCGTTGGTCATGATCAGGAATGCATAACCGCCCACAATGCGCTGGAATGCCTCTTTTGCCGCTTCCACAAGCCCTTTGGAGGATCGTGCAATCAGATGCGCAATAACCTCGGTATCACTTGTTGTTTGGAAAATGGAACCGCTCTGCTCCAGCTCACGCCGGATCGTTGGTGCATTCACAATGTTTCCGTTGGTCGCTACTGCCAAATCACCGTCACGGTATTTGAATACCAATGGCTGTGCGTTCGTCAGTTTGCTGTCACCACTTGTGGAATACCGGACATGTCCAATCGAAATATCGCCGGTTAACGTCTGCATCAGGTCTTTGGTGAATACTTCCTTCACCAGACCCATGCCGCGGTGATAGTTAAATTGACTGCCATCACTCACACACATGCCTGCACTTTCTTCGCCCCGATGTTGCAGCGCATGCAGTCCATAATAAGAAAGAGAAGCTGCGTCAGGGTGTCTAAACACCCCGAACACGCCGCATTCTTCCTTCAATTTGTCGAGTCCTTCCTTGCCGGACCCTTCATTATAATAATCGCCTGTCCACAATTGTCCTGTCGTCAGTTCATGAGACATGGAATCGCATCCTCCCAGACCTGAGCCAAGCCTCCTACAGGTTCGCTCACGGCTGATGTTCCGTTCAATTCAATCGTCAGGTTACTTCCTTCTACACGGCCAATCACAGCTACAGGTACACCGCGCTCACGTACAAATGCTTCAAGTTTACCCGCTTGCTCTGGCGTAGCCGACAACAAGATACGGGATTGGCTCTCACTGAACAGGGCGTGATCTGCACGCAGTGCAGTCTCCACATTCACCTGTGCGCCTAAGTTACCGCTGATACAGGATTCTGCAAGTGCTACAGCCAAGCCACCTTCGGACAAGTCATGCGCCGAGCGAACGAGACCGGATTGAATGGCTTCCAGTACCGTGCTGAGCAACGCTTTTTCCGTTTGCAAATTCAGTTCTGGCGGACGACCTTCCGTCTGACCATGAACCGCGTATTGCAACTCGCTGCCGCCGAGTTCAGCTTTGGTTTCACCGAGAAGAATGATCACATCACCTTCGGATTTGAAAGCCTGTGTCGTGATATGATCCGTATCATGAACGAGACCTACCATACCGACCACTGGCGTTGGATAGATGGAGCCTTTGGCGTTTTCATTGTACAGACTTACGTTACCACCGATAACCGGTGTATCCAGCACACGGCAAGCTTCTGCCATACCGTCTACTGCCTTTTCCATCTGCCAGAAAATATCCGGCTTCTCCGGGTTACCGAAGTTCAGGTTGTCCGTAATTGCCAGCGGCTCTGCACCGGAACATACAATGTTACGCGCAGCTTCACTCACGGCAATCCGTCCGCCAACTTCAGGATCAAGGTACACATAACGTCCGTTACAGTCCGTTGTCATCGCAAGACCTTTGCGTGTTCCACGAATCGTTACAACGGCTGCATCCGAACCTGGACGTACGGCCGTGCTGGTACGCACCATGTAGTCGTATTGATCATACACCCACTTTTTACTCGCTACCGTTGGTGAAGCCAGCACTTGTTTCAGCGCTCCGCCGAGATCCGACACTTCGTCGTAACGAAGCGTGTCGATGGAAGCACTCGCTTCATAGTATGCAGGTACAGAAGATGGCTTGTCATACACCGGACATTCGTCAACCAGTGCCGTAACTGGCATATCGCCAACCACTTCGCCGTGATGGATCAATTTCAGACGACCGTCATCCGTAACTTTACCGACTTTGGCACAGATTACGCCCCAACGTTCAAAGATTTCCATCGCCTGCGCCTCATCCTTCGGCTCAACGACGAACAACATACGCTCCTGAGACTCGGACAGCATCATCTCGTAAGGTGTCATGCCTTCTTCACGCTGTGGCACTTGATCCAGATACAATTCCAGACCGTTGCCCGCTTTACTTGCCATCTCCGCACTCGAACATGTCAGACCAGCAGCACCCATATCCTGAATACCCAGCACGATGCCCGTGTCGATCAATTCCAGACAGGATTCCATGACCAGTTTCTCCATGAACGGATCACCAACCTGAACGGCTGTACGCTGGGACTCGGATTCTTCTGTCAGCTCAACGGATGCAAACGTTGCACCGTGGATACCGTCACGACCTGTTGGTGGGCCCACGTAATACACCGGGTTACCTACACCTTTGGCTACACCGCGCTGAATCTTGTCATGATCAATCAGACCGACACACATCGCGTTAACGAGCGGATTGCCTTCATAGCTCTCATCAAACATCACTTCACCTGCAACGGTAGGAATACCGATACAGTTACCATATCCCGCAATGCCGGCTACGACGTGCTCGAACAAATATTTAACACGATCGCTCTCCAGCTTACCGAAACGAAGAGAGTTCAGAAGCGCTACCGGTCTGGCACCCATGGAGAAAATATCACGGATAATACCGCCCACACCTGTTGCTGCCCTTGATAAGGTTCTACCGCGGAAGGGTGGTTATGGCTTTCAATTTTGAAAACAACGGCCTGGTTGTCACCGATATCTACGATTCCGGCACCTTCACCAGGTCCCATCAGGACACGAGGGCCGCTTGTCGGGAAACGACGCAAGAGCGGCTTGGAGTTTTTGTATGCACAGTGCTCTGACCACATGACGCTGAATACACCGATTTCCGTGTAATTTGGCTTGCGGCCCATGAACTCACAGATCAGCTCATACTCGCTGTCAGACACGCCCATCTGTGCGTAAAGTTTATGTTCTGCGACCTGTTCTGCTGTTGGCTCCTTAGCGGATAGCTGCTGCGTCATGCCGATCCCTCCATGCTTTCAAAATAGATGTAAACATACGTTTGCCGTCTTCCGAACCTAGCAGTGAATCCACTGCACGCTCTGGATGCGGCATCATGCCAACCACATTTCCACCCTCGTTGCAGATTCCCGCGATATCACCCAGGGAACCATTCGGGTTCGTACCATACGTAAATACGATCTGGTTGTTCGCTTGCAGACTCGCGAGCGTCTCCTCGTCGCAATAATAGTTGCCTTCACCGTGAGCAATCGGGATAATAATCTCTTCGCCCGGTGCATAATCACGTGTAAATGGTGTATCCGCATTTGCTACTTTCAATACCGTATCGTGACAACGGAATTTCAGGGATGTGTTACGGATCAACGCACCTGGAAGCAACCCCGCTTCCGTCAGGATTTGGAATCCGTTGCAAATACCCAAAATATATTTACCTTGTTCAGCAGCTTTCGCTACCTCGTTCATTACCGGTGCAAAGCGGGAAATCGCTCCGCAGCGCAGATAGTCTCCGTAAGAGAAACCACCCGGAACCAGAATACAATCATAAGCCGATAGATCTGTAGCCGTGTGCCATACATAATCAACCTCTTGTCCAATCGCATCTTCCACTGCCTTGTAACAGTCGATGTCGCAGTTGGAGCCAGGGAACACAAGAACTGCAAATTTCATGAGATTAACCCTCCAATTCGTAGCGGTAATCTTCAACAACGGTGTTGGCCAGCAGCTTTTCACACATGACTTTCAAACGTTTCTCCGCTTCCGCACGATCTGTTGTATCCAGGTTCAGTTCCATGACTTTACCGATCCGTACACTTTCCACTTCGTTGAATCCCATGGAATGCAGGGCTCCTTGAACGGCTACGCCTTGCGGGTCGAGTACGCTTTGCTTAATAGTGACATATACGGTTGCTTTGATCATGATCCTTATGTTCCTCCTCAGTAATGAACGGGATAAATGCTTTATGCTGTTAAAAGGTGGGGCGTTGGTGCTTGCTCCGAAGCGGATTGTTCTTCCGGTCGCTTGTTGTCCCCAGGTTTTTTGGATTGTTTTGGCCCGCGGTGCGGTCAAAACCCGGGGACAAAGGCGAACGCTTCGCTCCTTTAAGAACAATTCCGCCCCTCCGCTAGTCCATACGATGTTTTTTAAAGGCCTAAACCTTTTACGTTGCACGGTGTGTAATGGTCGAGACTGACCATTATGTGAAAACAATGAATGGTCTTTGAGCAACTTTAGTGATTAGGAATTTAATACTTTTAATTCTTTCCGGCTTCCCTACCTGTGGGAAGCCATCGCTCTTCATTGCCTCCCCCACCAGTTTGAACACTGGCGGAGGGAAAGATTTGAGCTAGAGAAACGAAGTGCTCGCCTTTGCAACCGGAATGTTTCCTTTTGAAAAAAGGATTCGATCCAAACATTCCGGGGCAACAGCGATCAAAAGCCAAACTTTCCCATAGCTTCTCTCTCAAACGTTAGCTTTCTCAAACTTTCCCGTAGCTCACTCAAACGTTATTATTTCGTTAGACGGTTATAAATATCGACGTATCTGGCGGTTGTTGCTTCAACTACGGCTTGTGGGAGTGGATCAGGTTTGCTGTTCTTGTCCCAATCCGTTCCGGCGAGATAGGTGCGCACTGGTTCTTTATCCATGCTGTCGATCTCGATATCGAGTTCATAATTCTCTTTGGCCCAGAAGCGTGAAGCATCTGGGGTGAAGATTTCGTCAATCAGGATCACCTTGCCATCCACGATGCCGAACTCGAATTTGCAGTCTGCCAGAATGATGCCACGCTGATCACAGTAATCACGGGCGAATTCGTACAAGCGCAAGCTTTTTTCCTGAAGCTCCAATGCAAGTCCGTCTCCAACCAGTTCTTTCATGCGATCCATCGAAATGTCCTCGTCGTGCCCTACATCGTTTTTGGCTGCCGGTGTGAAAATGGGAACCTCGAGCTTGGCATTTTTGCGAAGTCCATCAGGCAGTTTAATACCATTCACTTCACCGCTTGTCTCATACTGTCTCCATCCACCACCAGTGATGTATCCACGCACGACACACTCAATATCAATGCGTTCTGCTTTGCGGGTTACCATGATGCGGTCTTTGAGCAATTCTGGGTCTGTGATGAGGTCGCCCAGTTGATTCACATCGGTATGAACGACATGATTCTCCATCATGCTACCTGTCAGTTCAAACCAGAAACTGCTGAGTTTATTCAGTACGTTTCCTTTCTCGGGAACCGCCGGGTCCAGCACGTAATCAAATGCCGAGATTCGGTCGGTAACCACGATCAGAAAATGTTCACCCAGATCGTACAATTCACGTACTTTTCCTTTATATAACAGAGGTGCTTTAACGAGATCTGCCGCAGTGGACAGTGCCATGGGTTCACCTTCTTTCAGGAGATGTAAAATATAAGTTCAATTCCCCTCATCACGCGGGCCACTCCGAATGCAGAACAACCTTTCGATCGCTGTTATTCCCGGATTTTTTTCCTTACTTTCAAAGGGTTAAAATCCGGGAATAAAGGCGAACACTTCGTTTCTCCAGGTTTTTTCTGCCTTCTCCGTTCCAGCGTGAACACATAATCAACCTATACTTTAAGAGAAAAACTTGTTCCAAGCTTGATAAAGACGCAGCGTATGCTTCCGAAGTAGCTTTCTTTCAGAAAGCTTTTAGCTTGGCTTCTTAAGCTTATTTCTGTCCTCTTCGTTCCCTGCTGGTCCATCGTTCTGTGCTATAGCCTTATGGGAGTTATATATTAGTCGTTCAAGCCGAGCTTTTTGAAGATGGTATCGACATGCTTCAGGTGCCATGACGGGTTGAACGCATCTGCGATTTCTTCTTCATTCAGTACTTCCGTAATTTCCGAAGTGGATTTCACGATATCCTGGAACTGACGTTGTTCTTCCCATGCTTGCATCGCACGTGGTTGAACGGTATCGTACGCTTGCTCGCGGCTGAAGCCTTTGTCAATCAGCTTGGTCATGATGCGACCGGAGAATGGTACTCCGTAGGTGCGCTCCATGTTTCGTTTCATATTTTCAGGGAATACGGTCAGGTTCTTGACGATGTTACCAAAACGGTTGAGCATGTAGTTCAGCAGCATCGTTGCATCCGGCAGAATGATACGTTCTACAGAAGAGTGCGAGATGTCGCGTTCGTGCCAGAGCGTTACGTTCTCGTATGCCGATACCATATGTCCGCGAATGACGCGGGACAGGCCGGAGATGTTTTCACTGCCGATCGGGTTACGCTTGTGCGGCATTGCGGAAGATCCTTTTTGACCTTTAGCAAAAGCTTCTTCCACTTCACGGAATTCACTCTTCTGCAGTGCACGTACCTCTGTAGCGAACTTGTCCAGGGACGTTGCGATCAACGCCAGTGTAGCCATATACTCCGCGTGACGGTCACGTTGCAATGTTTGAGTTGAGATTGGTGCAGGTTTCGTGCCCAGCTTCTCGCAGACAAACTCTTCGACAAACGGATCGATGTTCGCGTACGTTCCTACTGCACCTGAGATTTTGCCGTATTGTACATTGTCTGCTGCATGACGGAAACGCTCCAGGTTCCGTTTCATCTCTTCATGCCACAACGCCATTTTCAGTCCAAAAGTTGTTGGCTCTGCATGTACCCGTGCGTACGTCCCATCATTGGGGTGTGCTGATAAGCCAAAGCTTTTTCACGAAGAATTTCAATGAAATTCACAATATCCTTTTCCAGAATCTCATTCGCTTGACGAAGTACATATCCCAGGGCCGTATCCACGACATCTGTGGAAGTCAGTCCGTAGTGTACCCATTTCCGCTCTGCACCCAGACTTTCAGATACCGTACGTGTAAATGCGATAACGTCATGACGTGTTTCCTGTTCAATCTCATAGATGCGGTCGATGTCAAAAGATGCGTTCTGACGAAGCAATGCTGCTTCTTCCTTAGGGATTACACCCAGTTCAGCCCATGCCTCACATGCACAGATTTCAACTTCCAGCCACGATTGGAATTTGTTCTCTTCGGTCCAGATGGCTCTCATTTCAGGTCTGCTATAACGTTCAATCATGAATTTGTATTCCTCCAGAGGTTAGTTTGTTCAATCCATTGCAATCCTTCTTCAACATCCTGACAAAGCAGATTCACATGCCCCATCTTACGTCCTGTTTTCGCTTCGGTTTTACCATATATGTGAAGCTTGGGAATCACACCGAGTTCGATCGCTTCTGCATCAGGTTGCCCTGTTCTGGCGATAATGCCTTCCAGATGTTCTCCAAGCACATTGACCATGACGACTGGGCTCAATAATGAAGTGTCTCCAAGTGGTAATCCGCAGATCGCACGGATATGTTGTTCGAACTGAGAAGTCGCACAAGCTTCCATCGTATAGTGACCGGAATTATGCGGTCTTGGCGCCAGTTCGTTGACATACAGTCTTCCATCCGCCGCTACAAACAATTCCACAGCAAGCAACCCGACAGCCTTCATTGATTCTGCCACCGCTGCTGCCAGCTTTTGGGCTTCAATCTGGATGTCACTGGCAACTCTAGCCGGTACAATGGAAGCATGCAAAATGTTATTTACATGAATGTTCTCCGCTGGCGGGAACGTCTTGATCTCCCCATTTGTACTGCGCGCGACGACGACCGAGATCTCGCATTCAAACTTGATGAATTGTTCCAGCACCAGTTCCGCACCTGTAGCTGCAAGGTCTTCGTACGCAGCCATAGCCTCATCCGCTTTCCGAATTACACGCTGGCCTTTGCCATCGTAGCCTCCAGTCACCGTCTTGAGTACACATGGCACGCCAAGTTCGCTTACAGCAGCAAGCATCGTATCCGCACTCGTGATCTCGCGATAAGGCGCGACCCTCACACCAGCGGCTTCAATCGCACGCTTTTCTCGCAACCGATGTTGTGTGGTGTACAATAACGCACTTCCTTGCGGAACGTACGACTCACGCTCCAGCAGGCCAGCGACTTCTGCATCCACATTTTCGAATTCGTACGTAATGACATCACATTGCCGAGCCAGTTCAAGCGCAGCTTTGGCATCGTCATATCCCGCTTCAATCTGACGAGCCACTTGACCACAAGGTGCATCTGAGGCGGGATCAAGAGTCACGAATCGGTACCCCATTGCCGTTCCTGCGAGCGTCATCATCCGTCCGAGTTGTCCGCCTCCAAGAATACCGATAGTTGTTTTGCCAGGTAGCAAGACTTGTTGTATTCCGCCTGCCGTACCGGATGAATTCCCTGCACTACTCATAGTTCATCACTGCTTTCGAGTACTTCTTGTTTAATGCGCTCCCTGCGAGCTTCAGAACGACGTTGGACCTCCGGGTCAAAAGCACCGATCATTTGAGCTGCCAGCAATCCTGCATTCGTTGCTCCTGCCTTGCCAATCGCCACCGTTGCGACGGGAATACCACCAGGCATCTGAACAATGGACAACAAGGAATCGAGACCATTCAATGCTTTGGATTGAACGGGAACGCCAATGACCGGAAGCATCGTTTTGGAAGCGACCATACCGGGTAGATGTGCTGCCCCGCCTGCGCCTGCAATGATCACCTTGAATCCCCGATTAATGGCTTGCTCTGCGTATTCGAACATCAGATCCGGTGTACGATGGGCCGAGACCACCTTTTTCTCATATCCGATTTCCAGTTCATCCAGCACCTCGCACGCATGCTTCATCGTTTCCCAATCTGACTTGCTGCCCATAATTACAGCGACTTGCAGTGACATGATTACATCCAACTCCCGTCTGAGCTTTTTTGATTACATGTGATATGAAGGAACTCTTATTTCGTGTGAAATGAAAAAATCCGCTACCCGCGAAAACATCACATTTTCTTCGGACACCGGACTCCAAGAAATACGTATCCCTCATTTGGGCATGCCAAAAGGGGGCTTGCTGTCCGCATCTGGTTGCATGCGACTCTCAGCCGTATCTCCTCGTAGTCCGGAAATTTACGGTTCCCGGGTAGATACTTCCGGGCCCTATTCCCGGCGTTATACGAGCAAATATCTATCAAACTATGTTCGTTCATTTTGGTAATCTAGTATTACACATTTCGTTCCTACTCGACCTTATTCTTACCTGATCGACACATCTAACATTCTAACAATCCCCTACAGCTAATGTCAACTTAAAGACGAACATTTAACATATTGACAAATATAATGTTCGGGAATTGCTTCATTAATTTCGGTTAGCTATCCATTTCATCCCATAAAAGAAAGCCGGCTCCTCTTCAATCTCTCGAAGGCAACCGGCTTCCTGCTTTTCAGTGCGCGCACACTTCATCCTTATTTTACGATCAGTACTGGAACCTGAGCATGCTGCACCACATTGTGGCTGACACTACCCAGAACAAATTCACGGATTCCGCCAAGTCCACGGCTACCAATAATAATGATATCCGAATCATTTTCTTTGGCAAAATCAAGCAACACTTCCGCAGCCGCCCCTTGAATCAGATCCACATTAGCCGTTACACCCGCAGTTTGAAGTCGTTCTTTCGCTTCATCTGTTGTCTGCACCGCCAGATTATAGTAATCATTATTAAGGGAAGGTGGCAGTGGAGCCAGTCCCTCACCGATGAATACACGCGGGAAATCAAAAGCATGAATGACGTCCAATACTGCATTCGGGGACACTTTGGCTAGCTCAATTGCACGATCAAGTGCTTTATTTGAAGCTTTGGAACCATCATAAGCCACTAAAATTTTGGAAAATAACATGTGAATCCCGTCCCTTCCTTTATATGTAGAGCATGCGAAGCAAGCTTCGGTCTGACATTTAGTAACCTAACAGAACCATATAAATCCTTAAACGTTCCGGAACAACCATGAACCATTTATACGAAAGAATTTACATATGAAATCATTCCATGAACGGTTAAGCGCGGGTTGCATAATTTCATTGAATAAAGTAACCATACATTACCGCATTCAGGAACAACAACAACGGAATGCCAATGGTGAAGCTGGGATGTTTAGTCTTATGCCTTTTCCGATACATCGCGATCCAGACTCCCAAAGCACCGCCAATAAATGCAAGCAAAAATAACGTGCGTTCGGGTGTACGGTCACGACGCTGCTGTGCACGCCTCTTATCATCCGACATCACCAGATAACCAACTACATTAATAAATAAAAACCACAATATAAGTCCGGTCTGCATATAATTCTAGCGATCCCCCTGTCCCGGGACATCTCCCTGTCTCCATTATAATCCTCATTAGAGACATGTTCAACGCACCGGTGGGGAACCGCAGTATTTTGCGAGGCACGCGTTAGATCGACAGTTTAGATAATTTTAGGACTCCTGCTTGGGAATACCGTTCAGACTGGGTACTCTTTTGGCTGCTTTGGCTGGACGAACATCGATGTTTTCTTCCCTAATGCTGTCTTTGTTTTGCTGGTTATGGATCTTTTCGGGTTTGTTGTGTGGCATATGGGCATCACCTCCTTGGCTTACGTTGCCTGAAAACAGAGGATCTTATACCCCACCACATGGTTGATTAGGTATATACGCAGCAGTCGCCCTCCATAACGCCAGTTATTCGCAACCAGCGTTATATGGTGGATGCAATATGCCCTAACCCAGAGCTTGCTCTACTCTCCCTTTTTCTCCATAGCCGCCTTCAGCAGCTTCTCCAAGGTTGGAGCCGATGGACTCCTGCTTCGCATACTGTTTCACGAGCTTTTGCTGATCGCGTTTGTTCACATGCTGTTTATCCTTATTTAATGTTTCTGTAATACCACAAGGCAAACATTGCACGTATAGCCCCGCTTTGCCCTCTTTGATTTCCATCTTTTTGTGACACTGGGCACAACGACGGTTGGATAACCTTTTTCTGCCGAACGGCGATACCCACAGTCCTCCGTAGGACATACCAGGAACTTGCCGCGCTTGCCCTTCTTCTCCAGCAGCCGTGCGTTACAGTCCGGACAATGGCTATTCGACACATTATGTGGCTTGTACTCTGCTTTGCTGCCCTTCACCGTAGACACCAGCTCTTTGGCCATTGAACGAATACCATCCAGGAACGGTCCCGGTTTCCCTTGCCCACGGGCAATCCGCTCCAACTCAGCCTCCCAGCGGGCAGTCAGATCCGGTGTACGGAGCTGCGGAGCAGCCAATTCAATTAACTGCTTCCCTTTGCCGGTTGGGTGCATGCTGTTGCCCTGGCGATCAATTGTATCGGAACTGACCAGCTTCTCAATAATATCCGCTCGTGTAGCGGGAGTGCCAAGTCCATGCTTTTCCATCTGGGAAAGCAAAGCGGCTTCGGTATACCGTTTGGGCGGCATCGTCCGTCCACTTTTAATATGGCAACGCTGAACCGTCACGGATTGCCCTTGCTGCACATCTGGCAAAAGCGCACGCTCGTGGTCTGCTGCATCGTCAGCACGGTCATCGTCATCATCGCTGTAATCGCCGCCGTATACTTCACGCCATCCACTTTCTTTCACCGTTGTACCTTTGACATGGAAGGAATCATTCCCCACTTGAACCGTGATCGCAACCGAATCGTACTTCGCTGACGGATAGAACAGGCTGATAAAACGACGTACGATCAGATCGTACAATTTGCGTTCCTCCGGATTCAATTGATTGAGAAGCACCGTTTGCTCTGTAGGGATAATGGCATGGTGATCAGTCACTTTGCTGTCATCCACAATACGTTTGGTAATATTCAGATTTTTGCGCAGCAAAGGACGTGCCAAAGACGCGTAAGGTCCAATGGCTACACTGTCCAGACGTTCTTTCAAGGTTGCAGTCATATCGGAAGTCAGGTACCGGCTATCCGTACGTGGGTACGTCACGAGTTTGTGCTGTTCATACAGACGTTGCAGGACATTCGATGTTTGCTTTGCAGAGAAACCATATTTCCGGTTGGCATCCCGTTGCAGTTCCGTCAGGTCATATGCCAGTGGATGTGGCTCTACTTTCTCGCTTTTCTTCACCTGGGCAATCGTGCCCTTGCGCCCGTCTACCCGTTTCTTCAATTCTTGCGTTTCTTGAGGATCGAAAATTCTCGAATCTCCCCAGCTGCCCGCCACACAGCCTGAAAACCGCCCAAATCTGCCGTTAACGTCTCATACTCCTGCGAGCGGAAACCATTAATTTCATTTTCCCTATCCATAATCATGCCTAAGGTCGGGGTCTGTACGCGTCCAGCAGACAACTGCGCATTGAAACGAACGGTTAACGCACGCGTCACGTTAAGTCCAATCATCCAATCGGCCTCCGCACGGCAACGTGCAGATTCATAGAGACGGTCGAACTGACTGCCTGGCTTTAGCGAAGCAAATCCGTCTTTGATCGCCTTATCTGTCTGAGATGAAATCCATAGACGTTTGAATGATTTTTTCCAACCTGCCATCTGCATAATCCAACGAGCCAGCAATTCTCCCTCACGCGCTGCATCCGTCGCAATGACCAGCTCACCCACATCCTGACGCTTCATTAACTGCTGCACGGCTTTGTATTGATGGTTGGTCTCTTTGAGTACCTTCAGTTTCGTACGCTCTGGCAGAATGGGCAGGTCCTCCAGATTCCATGTTGCATACTTCTTGTCGTAATCCTCCGGTTCAGCCAATCCAACCAGATGACCCAGCGCCCAGGTCACGATATATTTCGGGCCTTCCATATAACTTTTATGTTTATCACGCGCACCCATAACTCTGGCGATCTCACGTGCCACAGATGGTTTTTCTGCGAGTACCAATGTTTTCACTTCATATCTCTTCCTCTCTGGCAGAACGTTATGTCTTCTTTATCTCTATCTTTTATTCCTATCTTTTCATTATATCATTTCACACGAAAGGTATGCTCTGTCATATCCGCTTCCTCATTTGCTCGCACTCTATATCCGTATATTCAAACAACATACCAATTCAATGTCATATTTACTCACATAAAAAAATTAGTAAAATTTCTGAGCTAACGGAATCAGAAGAATAAATAAGCATTAGTACTGCAAAGCAATGATGTATACGTTTTTTGGATAAATATAAACATTGTTAGATTACCTGACATAACTATACAATGTGTCAAAAGCATAGAAACAGAATCGCTGCACACACATCAATGAGACACGGAAGGGAGCGTGGATGCATGACTTATCATGGATCTGTATTGAAAAAAGCGGGGCTTTGTTACTGGCAGGAGCTGTTGTTGCCACAACATGGGGAGGAACGGTGCCTTCGGCATCAGCCGCAACAGCAACGCCTACGAGTAAAACAACCGTCAGCAGCTGTATCCAAAGGAAAAGCGCCTGCTACTCCGGCAGCATTTGTTCAGGCCATGGAAGAAGCGGCTACACTTGCAGGTGTTCCTTTTACCATGGACAAGCTCTCCGGCACCACCGTACAACGTAAAGACGCAGCGGTTGCGTTGCAACAATGGCTCAAGCTGGATTCGACTACCGAATCATTCAAGGATGTTCCGGATGAAGCCACTTTCGCCGGTGCTGTTGGTGCATTGAATACCGCAGGACTAATGAAGGGTTATACCGATACCCTCTTCCTTCCTAACGCTATACTTACCGAGAATGATCTCTCCGTACTGAAAGAACGCATCTATAACTACATAAAGCCGTTTATCCTGGAAGAAGCGACCATCATGGAGCTCCAGGCTGCAATGACGCAAGGAAAACTGACATCAAAAGAACTGGTTCAGAAATATCTGGACCGCATTGAAAAATACGATGATCAAGGTGTAAGCATCAACGCCGTATTAACCCTGAACCCGGATGCGCTCCAAATTGCGGAGCAATTGGATGAAGAACGTGCAGCTCAAGGTGCTCGTGGACCTCTGCATGGCGTTCCGATTCTGGTAAAGGACAATTTCGATACCAATGACATGCCGACAACTGCAGGCTGTATCTGTCTGAAAGATTCCATTCCTGCTCACGATGCTGAACAAGTGAAGAAACTCAAAGCAGCTGGCGCCATTATTTTGGGCAAAACAAACCTGCATGAATTCGCATTTGGCATTACAACGTCCAGCTCATTGGGTGGACAAACATTGAACCCTTACGCCCTGGATCACTATCCAGGTGGCTCAAGCGGTGGAACAGGCGCTGCCATTGCATCTAACTTTGCCGCAGCCGGCATGGGTACGGACACTGGCGGTTCAATCCGAATCCCTTCCAGCTTCAACAGCCTTGTAGGTATCCGCCCAACGATTGGACTGTCCAGCCGTGAAGGCATTATCCCATTGGCTTTGACACAGGACGTTGGCGGACCCATGGCTCGTACCGTAAGTGATGCCGCAATCATGCTGGATGCTACAGCCGGCTATGATAAAAAGGATGTTGCTACAGCTTACGCGGTTGGAAAAATCCCTTCCAGCTACACTGATTTCTTGGATGTAAATGGACTGAAAGGTGCACGTATCGGTGTGGCCACAGAACTCATTCCAAGTACCAAAGCTGAAGAAAAAGCCGTTGCTGACGTAATCAACACAGCTGTGGAAGAACTGAAGTCACTTGGCGCTACCGCAGTTCCCATTTCTATTCCCAACTTGACGGAGATCAACAAGTATCCAAGCCTCAGCGGATATGAATTCAAGTTCCAATTGAATGATTATCTGGAATCATTGGGTGCAGATGCTCCATATCACAGTCTGTCCGAGATCATCGCTTCCGGAGAGTTCGATAAGTCCCAAGAACAATCCATGAAGACTCGGGATGCACGCCAAACCCTGGAGACTACCGAATATAAGGACATCGTACTGAAACGTACCCAAGTTACACGTGAATCCTTGCTGAAAGTAATGGCAGATAATAATCTGGATGCCTTCATCTATCCTACGTCCACACAAGCCGCTGGCGTGATCGGCGAAGGACAAAACTCCGGTGGTAACAACCGTTTGAGTCCATTCTCCGGCTTCCCGGCGATTACGGTTCCTGCTGGTTTCACAACCGATGGTCTGCCAGTAGGTATTGAGTTCCTGGGTCGTGCCTTTGATGAAGGAAACTTGATCAAGCTGGCTTACAGCTACGAGCAAGGTACTCACCACCGTCAAGCCCCAAAACTTACACCATAAAATATTTACGGAACGAATAATCCCTTTTAGCACAAAGTAACATATCTTCACTCGTATCACTCTATTTAATTGAGTTAACGTACTAAAGAGACCACCTTTCATGACTGCATGAAGTCTGGGTGGTCTCTTTTATTTCCTCTATTTATTTCGGTATGGCATACTCTCTATGTTATCTATTTCTAAACTTTGTCGGGCACGCCCCACTTCAGTACCAGACCCGCGTAAGTCAGACCACCGCCAAAACCAAAGAGAGCTACAGTCTGTCCTTCTTTCAATTTCCCTTCATCCACTGCAAGCTGTAAAGCAAGCGGAATGGAAGCAGCAGATGTATTCCCGCGATACTCGACACTGGTTAACGTACGTTCCAAAGGAACCGGACCACGCTCGCAAACAGCCTCAATCATTCTCATGTTGGCACTATGCGGACAAACCAGTCAATCTGTTCATCTCTTAACCCGGCTTTTTCGATAAGCTTACCCAATTGCTCCGGAATCGTCCGTACAGCCCACTTATAAACCTCTCGTCCATTCTGAACCAAACAACCTCCGCCCTGCAAAGGCACTCCATCCATCTCTGAAGACAGACCAGCCTTATAGAGATGCATACCGCCTTCTCCGTGCGTACCGGATATGGCTGCCATAAAGTCACCTTCTCCAGACGCTGATCTCTCCACTAGGAAGGCTCCAGCTCCGTCCCCAAACAGAACACAAGTCGTGCGGTCGGTGTAGTCCGTAATTTTGGATAACGTCTCTGCTCCGATAACCAGCACTTTGCGGTACATGCCACTGGTCACCAGACTGTCAGCAAGCTGAAGCCCGTAGGAAAAACCTGCGCATGCAGCATTTAAATCAAGTACACCTGTGTGTGGGATCTTAAGATTAGCCTGCACTCTGGATGCTGTACTTGGGAAAGCATATTCAGGTGTGCTGGTAGCCACAAGAATCATATCCACATCTTCAACACTTACTCCATAACGAGCTATCATATCTTCTACAGCCTTCGTAGCCAAGTCAGATACAAATTGATCTTCAGCTGCAATTCGCCGCTCTCTCATGCCTGTACGTTGCACAATCCATTCGTCACTTGTCTCGACCAATTTCTCCAGATCAGCATTCGTTAATATCCGATCCGGTACATATGCCCCCATTGCCGTGATTGTTGCCTTTGATTGATGATTCATATCGGCATTCACCTCATTTGGTTTTTTACCATTATAGCACTAAGTCTTAGTACTTGGTACTAATTATAAAATATTTATTATGATCATGATTACCCTTAATCATGCGAACTTTAGCATGGAGTTATGCGGAGATGCTTAAACCTGGTAGTCGACGTGATAATCTAAAATAAAATCAATGTTTATTATTTTGGGGATATCAAAAAACAACCTCTAATGAACCCAGGTTGTTTTAAACTTACACATATATTATAAATTAACGATCCAAACAAATAAAAAGACACACTCGATAAGATCAAGTGTGTCTTTCAATTGCTTGGCGGCGTCCTACTCTCCCAGGACCCTGCGGTCCAAGTACCATCGGCGCTAGAGGGCTTAACGGTCGTGTTCGGGATGGGTACGTGTGGAACCCCTCCGCCATCGCCACCAAACGAGCATTTGTGGTACAAATGCGTTCGCGTTCCATTCGGTCCGACACTGCTGTGTGGATAAATGGTTCAGCGCATATTCAGAGATCGTTCTCTGAAAACTAGATTCGAAACGAAAGCCTGCGAATTCAACTTGCTATTGGATAAGCCCTCGACCGATTAGTACTGGTCAGCTCCATGCATTGCTGCACTTCCACCCCCAGCCTATCTACCTCGTCGTCTTCAAGGGGTCTTACATACTGGGAAATCTCATCTTGAGGGGGGCTTCACGCTTAGATGCTTTCAGCGTTTATCCCGTCCGTACATAGCTACCCAGCGGTGCTCCTGGCGGAACAACTGGTACACCAGCGGTACGTCCATCCCGGTCCTCTCGTACTAAGGACAGCTCCTCTCAAATTTCCTACGCCCACGACAGATAGGGACCGAACTGTCTCACGACGTTCTGAACCCAGCTCGCGTACCGCTTTAATGGGCGAACAGCCCAACCCTTGGGACCTACTTCAGCCCCAGGATGCGATGAGCCGACATCGAGGTGCCAAACCTCCCCGTCGATGTGGACTCTTGGGGGAGATAAGCCTGTTATCCCCAGGGTAGCTTTTATCCGTTGAGCGATGGCCCTTCCATGCGGTACCACCGGATCACTAAGCCCGACTTTCGTCCCTGCTCGACTTGTAGGTCTCGCAGTCAAGCTCCCTTATGCCTTTGCACTCTTCGAATGATTTCCAACCATTCTGAGGGAACCTTTGGGCGCCTCCGTTACTCTTTAGGAGGCGACCGCCCCAGTCAAACTGCCCACCTGACACTGTCCCCGCACCGGATTACGGTACCAGGTTAGAACCTAGATACGATCAGGGTGGTATCCCAACGTTGCCTCCACACAAGCTGGCGCTCATGTCTCTCAGGCTCCCACCTATCCTGTACAGATCGTACCCAAATTCAATATCAAGCTGCAGTAAAGCTCCATGGGGTCTTTCCGTCTTGTCGCGGGTAACCTGCATCTTCACAGGTATTAAAATTTCACCGGATCTCTCGTTGAGACAGCGCCCAAGTCGTTACGCCATTCGTGCGGGTCAGAATTTACCTGACAAGGAATTTCGCTACCTTAGGACCGTTATAGTTACGGCCGCCGTTTACTGGGGCTTCGGTTCACAGCTTCGGATTGCTCCTAACCACTCCCCTTAACCTTCCAGCACCGGGCAGGCGTCAGCCCGTATACTTCGCCTTACGGCTTCGCACAGACCTGTGTTTTTGCTAAACAGTCGCTTGGGCCTTTTCACTGCGGCCCCCTCGTGCTATTCACACTACCGGGGCACCCCTTCTCCCGAAGTTACGGGGTCATTTTGCCGAGTTCCTTAACGAGAGTTCTTCCGCGCGCCTTAGAATACTCTTCTCGCCTACCTGTGTCGGTTTGCGGTACGGGCACCTTCACCTGGCTAGAGGCTTTTCTTGGCAGTGTGAGATCATGACCTTCGCTACTATAATTTTCGCTCCCCATCACAGCTCAGCCTTACAATGTGCGGATTTGCCTACACATCAGCCTCACTGCTTAGACGGACATCCATCAGTCCGCGTCACTACCCTACTGCGTCCCCCATTGCTCGTAACGGTTTATGGTGGTACAGGAATTTCGACCTGTTGTCCTTCGACTACGCCTTTCGGCCTCGCCTTAGGTCCCGACTTACCCTGAGCGGACGAGCCTTCCTCAGGAACCCTTAGGCTTTCGGCGGATCAGATTCTCACTGATCTTTTCGTTACTCATACCGGCATTCTCACTTGTATAATGTCCAGCGCTCCTTACGGTACACCTTCAACCCTTATACAACGCTCCCCTACCCCTGATGCAAGCATCAAGCCATAGCTTCGGTGGTGTGTTTAGCCCCGTTACATTTTCGGCGCAGAGTCACTCGACCAGTGAGCTATTACGCACTCTTTCAATGGTGGCTGCTTCTAAGCCAACATCCTGGTTGTCTGTGCAACTCCACATCCTTTCCCACTTAACACACACTTGGGGACCTTAGCTGATGGTCTGGGCTGTTTCCCTTTTGACAATGGATCTTAGCACTCACTGTCTGACTCCCGGAAGTAAGTCTATGGCATTCGGAGTTTGACTGAGCTTGGTAACCCTTGCGGGCCCCGCACCCAATCAGTGCTCTACCTCCACGACTCTGTTTTCCGAGGCTAGCCCTAAAGCTATTTCGGGGAGAACCAGCTATCTCCGAGTTCGATTGGAATTTCTCCGCTACCCCCACCTCATCCCCGCACTTTTCAACGTGCGTGGGTTCGGGCCTCCAGTGCGTGTTACCGCACCTTCACCCTGGACAGGGGTAGATCACCCGGTTTCGGGTCTACGTCCACGTACTACATCGCCCTATTCAGACTCGCTTTCGCTGCGGCTCCGGCTTCTCACCTTAACCTTGCACGGGAACGTAACTCGCCGGTTCATTCTACAAAAGGCACGCCATCACCCCTAAAACGGGCTCTGACTTTTTGTAAGCACACGGTTTCAGGTTCTATTTCACTCCCCTTCCGGGGTGCTTTTCACCTTTCCCTCACGGTACTGCTTCACTATCGGTCGCTAGGAAGTATTTAGCCTTGGCAGATGGTCCTGCCGGATTCATACGGGGTTTCACGTGCCCCGCACTACTCGGGATCCGTCTCGGAGGGAACCGGCTTTCAACTACAGGGCTTTTACCTTCTTTGGCGGGCCTTTCCAGACCTCTTCGCTTAACCGGTTCCTTTGTAACTCCATGTGAGACGTCCCACAACCCCAAAGAGCAAGCTCTCTGGTTTGGGCTTCTCCGCGTTCGCTCGCCGCTACTGACGGAATCACTATTGTTTTCTCTTCCTCAGGGTACTTAGATGTTTCAGTTCCCCTGGTATGCCTCTACACAACCTATGTATTCAGTTATGAGTAACTGGACATTACCCCAGCTGAGTTTCCCCATTCGGACACCCCCGGATCAAAGCTTGCTTACAGCTCCCCGAGGCAGTTTCGTTGTTCGCCACGTCCTTCATCGGCTCCTAGCGCCTAGGCATCCTCCGTGTGCTCTTAGTAGCTTAACCAAATTGCTCCGGTTTCGATTGCTCGCTTCCCTTGTTTTGCTTACGCAAAGCCAAAAGTCGCTCCCATTCGATACCCTCGCAACAGCATTTAACTACCGTTTTTATTGAAACTTGTTTAACACAAGTTCAGCTAAAAAGGAATGTTCTAATTCGCATTTTACTTTCGTTTCGATATCTAGTTTTCAAAGAACAAGCTTCATGCAAAAGCAAGCTGTTTGAGAGTTTGAGCTCTCAAAACTGAGCAACGAGTGAGTAAGTTTGCAGCTAAGCTGCATATTTGAATGTTTCCGCTACGGGAAACGATTCTCCATAGAAAGGAGGTGATCCAGCCGCACCTTCCGATACGGCTACCTTGTTACGACTTCACCCCAATCATCTATCCCACCTTCGGCGGCTGGCTCCTTGCGGTTACCCCACCGACTTCGGGTGTTATAAACTCTCGTGGTGTGACGGGCGGTGTGTACAAGACCCGGGAACGTATTCACCGCGGCATGCTGATCCGCGATTACTAGCAATTCCGACTTCATGCAGGCGAGTTGCAGCCTGCAATCCGAACTGAGACCGGCTTTTTAGGATTGGTTCCACCTCGCGGCTTCACTGCCCGTTGTACCGGCCATTGTAGTACGTGTGTAGCCCAGGTCATAAGGGGCATGATGATTTGACGTCATCCCCACCTTCCTCCGGTTTGTCACCGGCAGTCACCTTAGAGTGCCCACCCGAAGTGCTGGCAACTAAGATCAAGGGTTGCGCTCGTTGCGGGACTTAACCCAACATCTCACGACACGAGCTGACGACAACCATGCACCACCTGTCTCCTCTGTCCCGAAGGAAAGATACATCTCTGTACCGGTCAGAGGGATGTCAAGACCTGGTAAGGTTCTTCGCGTTGCTTCGAATTAAACCACATACTCCACTGCTTGTGCGGGTCCCCGTCAATTCCTTTGAGTTTCAGTCTTGCGACCGTACTCCCCAGGCGGAGTGCTTAATGTGTTAACTTCGGCACCAAGGGTATCGAAACCCCTAACACCTAGCACTCATCGTTTACGGCGTGGACTACCAGGGTATCTAATCCTGTTTGCTCCCCACGCTTTCGCGCCTCAGCGTCAGTTACAGCCCAGAGAGTCGCCTTCGCCACTGGTGTTCCTCCACATATCTACGCATTTCACCGCTACACGTGGAATTCCACTCTCCTCTTCTGCACTCAAGTCACCCAGTTTCCAGTGCGATCCGGGGTTGAGCCCCGGGATTAAACACCAGACTTAAATGACCGCCTGCGCGCGCTTTACGCCCAATAATTCCGGACAACGCTTGCCCCTACGTATTACCGCGGCTGCTGGCACGTAGTTAGCCGGGGCTTTCTTCTCAGGTACCGTCACCTTGAGAGCAGTTACTCTCTCAAGCGTTCTTCCCTGGCAACAGAGCTTTACGATCCGAAAACCTTCATCACTCACGCGGCATTGCTCCGTCAGGCTTTCGCCCATTGCGGAAGATTCCCTACCGCTGCCTCCCGTAGGAGTCTGGGCCGTGTCTCAGTCCCAGTGTGGCCGATCACCCTCTCAGGTCGGCTACGCATCGTCGCCTTGGTGAGCCGTTACCCCACCAACTAGCTAATGCGCCGCAGGCCCATCCCCAAGTGACAGATTGCTCCGTCTTTCCAGTTCTCTTCAGGCGAAGAAAACAACTATTCGGTATTAGCTACCGTTTCCGGTAGTTGTCCCAAACTTGAGGGCAGGTTGCCTACGTGTTACTCACCCGTCCGCCGCTAACCATCAGAGAAGCAAGCTTCTCTTCAAGTCCGCTCGACTTGCATGTATTAGGCATGCCGCCAGCGTTCGTCCTGAGCCAGGATCAAACTCTCCAATAAAGTATTGAAAAGAGCGATAAGCTCATTTTGAATCTGACGAGATTTAACATCTCATTTGTGCTCCAGTCGATTCAAGCCAAGGCTTGTTTCCAACTTTCGCGTTCATTCTGCAAGCAGAATGTTTACTCACTCGTTGTTCAGTTTTCAAAGATCAAACTTGTTTTGTTACCGAATGTTGTTCTCATCAGCAACTCTTATATAATATCATGTCCTAACCAACTTTGCAAGCTCTTTTTTCAAGTTTCTTTCGAAGCTCATTTCATTCGCTTGCCGCACCGTGTATCTCGTTTTTTTTTGGCCGGAAATAGAATATACCATGTACAGTTGTGGAACGCAAGTCTTTTTTTCAAAAAACCTTAATGCTTTCCAAAGAAATTATCCTATATCCCTTTTAAGAAGTATGCCAGCCCTACAATACATCTGCACAAGACTCAACATATGATCTCTATTCAAATTATAGAGAAACTCATTTTGCATACTCCCCTACTAACTCTGCTAATTACCTTCATATTATGAAAAGCTCACTTAATTAACTATGCGCCTTTTGAAAAGAAAGAAAAAAGAAAGAACAGTATAGATACTTCATGTTATAAAAACTAAATAAACCGTTGTTTTCTTTGGATAAACAACTAACACATCATAGAACATAACATTCATTCCTTCTATATATAGAAGGAAAACAAAAAAGCGAAAGCTCCGGGTTTAGATCCCGTGGCTTCCGCTTCTTTCATATAAAAGGCTACATCCTTAATGCAGTATTCTTTTCAACACAACTATTGTAGGTTTACTCTCCGCCAATAAATACGTATCGGCAGACTACAATGATCGCCAAGATCCACATGAGCCAGTGAATTTTCACTTTACGCTCTGTAACCAAGTTACTGAACACCGCCAGAATGACATAAGATACGATACCTGCGGAGATCCCGTTCGCGATTCCGCCTGTGAAAGGCATCAATACAATCGTAAGGAAGGCTGGGAAAGCTTGCAGGAAATCATCCCACTCGATGCTACGTACTTGACTCATCATAAGCACACCCACGATGATCAATGCCGGAGCTGTCGCAGCGGATGGAACAACCAGCGCAAGAGGAGCAATAAACAGAGCCAAGATGAACAACAAACCTGTCGTTACCGAAGTCAGTCCTGTACGTCCACCTGCCTCAACACCTGAAGCACTCTCAACGTATGCTGTAATGGTACTTGTACCCAGTGCAGCACCTGCGCTGACACCCACTGCATCTACGAGCATCGCTTTACCGATCGTTTTCTCGCCTTTTTTCTTATCCTTCATAATGCCCATACGTGTTGCCGTACCTACCATCGTACCGAACGTGTCGAACAATTCAACAAAGGTAAAGATGAAGATGATCTCGAACAATCCGAGACTGATGGCACCTTTCAAATCCAGTTGTCCGACTGCCAGATCGCTGAAGTTAGGCAACCAGCTTGCGCCTGAAAGACCACTCAGATTCGTAACACCCATTGGAATACCAATCAGCGTTGTGACTACGATCCCGATCAGCAGAGCGCCTTTGACGCGCATAACCATCAGTATAGCAATAAGAAGCAAACCAATCAGAGCCAGCAATGCATCGTGATGTGTTACAAAGTTGCCCAATGACAAGTTAAAACTGCTACCTGGAATCGGCTGACTCAGATCAGCGTCTGGTGCAACATTAACGGTTACAGCCACGAGATTAGCAAGTTTGAAACCGATGATGGTAATAAAGAGACCGATACCCACCGTAATGGCCATTTTGATCGACTGCGGAACTGCAACAAGCAGCATTTGCCGAATCTTTGTCACGGTCAAAATAATGAACACGATACCCGAAAGGAATACTGCTCCGAGAGCAGCCTGCCATGTAATCGCCCCGTTCGAGCTTAGAACGACCGTCATGAAGTATGCATTCAATCCCATACCTGGTGCGAGCGCAATCGGAATATTCACGAACAATCCCATAATAATGGTCATCAATCCGGCGCCGACGGCTGTTGCAAAGAATACTGCATTATCCGACATCCCCGCCCCGGCCTGACCCAAGAACAACGTATTCACAAAAAGAATGTAAGCCATTGTCATAAAGGTAGTAAGACCCGCAACAATCTCCGTTCTAACGTTTGTTCCGTTTTCTTTTAATTTAAAGAAACGATCCATAATTCACTAACTCCCCCTTAGAGATGTTGAAGCCATATTGAAAAACGACAAATGACCCTGATGAAGATTCTTCACCCAGGGTTCAGCTGACAAGGAGTAGCACGATGCCTCTGCTAAGAACAAAAAAAATTCTAATGTGCGTGATGTCCCGCAATCATGTAGAATTCCTGTGCTCAGCCTTCTCCTCTTCGTAGCCAGATCATTAGGGTGATCTCGTAGAGACTCCCGGCCAATTCCCGAGATTATACGAATTAGTATGCGCTATTTGTTTGTTTCCCATCACTATTTTAGGAGGGCAGTATGTTTTTGTCAATGATAAAAACGAATGTTAATATCAATCTCCTACAATATCGTTCGTATTATTTAACAGATTGAACCAGTTCAGCGGTTTACAACCCAATTGTATGCGCTTTTTTCGGTGAATTCTCTAGGGAATATGTTCATTCTGTCAGACTGAAAGTTCAGCAGTTTAATATAAAAAAGCTAGCCTAATCAGAGGGCAAAAAGCGCTCTAATCAGGCTAGCTTATGTTGTCTGATGCGTTTAAAGCAATCAGATGAATGATGAATCAGGAATAAACGATGTCTCGTATTCCGAAGGCGTATACTCATTAGGTATATGGAGCAATTGGCGACATGTTCCGGAGCTACTTTTTACCGGATCAGTCCTATGTCAATTATATCTCTGTCTGCGGAGCATCCTGGATCTCTTGTTGTTCCTGATTCGTGTTTATTGTTACGTCAGAGGATAACTCCTCGTTGCTGGTCTGATTGGAAGAAGCATCCGCTGCCTCTAAGTTCACAAATGGATAGTCACCCGAACCGGAAGCCAGGTCTTGCATACCTGAACCGCATCCTGCCAGCATCACCATTAGAAACGCACTTCCAATGCCCATCTTCCATTTGCTCATATAGTCGGTTTTACGCATACATTCATTCTCCTTTCAGTAGCCATATAGCTCTTAGTATATCCTTATTGTACAGGCCGGACCTGAAAGAATCATGAATTGAACTTTAAAATGGGATGAAATTTTTGAGTTTATCATAGAAGAATAATGCCTTAGAAATGTTGGATTATACGATACGCAATAAAAAACTCCCTTCTATTTGCTAAACAACGCAGATAAAAGAGAGTCATTTTTCACTCTATTGTTCAGGAGTATACCCTATTCCCACTCGATCGTTGCAGGTGGTTTGGAAGTTACGTCATACACGATACGGTTGACGTTATCGACTTCGTTAACGATCCGTACGGAGATTTTCTCCAGCACATCCCAAGGGATACGTGCCCAGTCCGCAGTCATACCGTCGATGGATGTTACGGCACGGATACCTACAGTGTAGGAATACGTACGAGCATCACCCATAACGCCTACACTCTTCATGTTCGGCAGAGCTGTGAAGTACTGCCAGATTTCGCGGTCGAGACCGGCTTTGGCAATCTCTTCGCGCAGGATGTAGTCCGAATCACGAACAATTTTGAGTTTCTCTTCAGTAACCTCACCCAGAACACGGATCGCAAGACCCGGACCAGGGAATGGCTGACGGTGTACAATTTCGTCCGGCAGGCCACACTCGGTACCGACTTTACGTACTTCATCCTTGAACAACGTGCTCAGTGGCTCGATCAGTTTGAAGTTCATGTCCTCAGGCAGACCGCCGACGTTGTGGTGGGATTTGATGGTCTGTGCAGTCGCTGTACCACTTTCCACGATGTCCGTGTACAGTGTTCCTTGCGCCAGGAATTCGAAATCATCGAACTGCTTGGACTCTTCGTCAAATACGTAAATAAACTCGTTACCGATAATTTTACGTTTTTGTTCCGGATCATCCACGCCAGCCAGCTTGGACATGAAGCGTTCCTGTGCATCAATTTTGACAACTTTCATGTCGAATTTGCCCACAAACGTCTCCATTACACTTTCAGCTTCACCTTTACGCAGCAGACCGTGGTCAATAAACATACATGTCAGTTGATCCCCAATGGCTTTGTGAAGCAATGCAGCTACAACGGAAGAATCTACGCCGCCGCTGAGTGCACACAGTACTTTACTGTCTCCCACTTTTTCACGAATGTCTTTGATCGTGTCATCGATGAATGTCTCCATCGTCCAGTTGCCTTCGCAACCACAGATCTCGAACAGGAAATTACGAATCATGTCGTTACCGCGAACAGAGTGACGTACCTCCGGGTGGAACTGAACAGCATACAATTTACGCTCATCGTTGCTCATGGCAGCGATTGGCGCACTTTCCGTGCCTGCATCCAGTTTGAAACCTGGAGGAAGTGTCACCACGTGATCACCGTGACTCATCCATACCGTATGTTCGCCTTCAATGCCTTTTGCCAGTGTAGATCCAGCTGCAAACTCAAGGTCTGCTTTACCGTACTCACGCTTCTCGGAACGTTCCACTTTACCTTCAAGCTGTTGCGCCATAAGCTCGGATACCGTAACAGATACCGAAGATTGGCAAGCCCAGGTCATAGACACCCGGGTCCACGTGTGGAGCATTCTCAGCGTATACGCTGGACGGACCACCTGAAAATACGATCCCTTTTGGTGCCAATTCTGCGATCTTCTCCGCCGGTGTATTATACGGCAAAAGCTCGCTGTATACGCCAAGATCCCGGATTCTTCTGGCGATTAACTGGTTGTATTGGCCCCCAAAGTCAAGGACAACCACAATCTCATTCTGCTTATTCATAACCGTGCCTCCCTCAATTCAATGAAACTAATTATACGCAACGACAAAACATACCGTCAAGGAAAGGCGAAACTCCTTTTTTCGACATATCCAAACCGGATTACCAAATGCCTCTAAATATGAAATTCCGATCAGAAAACATGGCAGCAAGAAGCTGGTTCAAGTGTATGATCGTGGAAAGACGCCTTGTTCGCAGCGCAATGCGAAAGGCGTCATATGTGTAACATGCAACGATGGACAACCGATGCACAATAGAATGGATGCGCCAATGGCGATCATCTTCTGCAACAACCTGCCACACTGGATCGGAATGCGATAGCGAGAGTTACACTAAGGCAGGTTGTGTGGCGCCCTTGTTGTAACATCCCTGTGTTACAACGCCTGCAATCGCCGGGCCAGACGAAGTGCCCGGCGCAGGAACGCCAGACTGTCCGCGCGCAGCGGACGGTCTGGCCCGTACAGCAGCCGTTCCCAGTCGGCTGCAAACCGCGCGATGTCCGCGCCGTCCGCGCCTGCGGCCAATGCCGGTGACGCTCGCATATTCACGCAGCGTCATCCCCGGCGGCCGCGGGCCGTACCGGCGCGCGAGCGCGGACCAGACCGGAGCGGCGGCGCCCAGCAGCCGCTCGCGGTCTGGAAAGCTGCTGCGCGGCCATGCCAGCAGCAGCCTGATCCGCAGCGCGGGGCGTAGCCGCCGCATGCGGATCACAGCAGCGGCGCCCAGCAGGGCCGCTGCCGACAAGGGCTGCCGCGAGCCATGGCTCCGCGGCAATGGCCCGTGCGCGGGCGATCAGCCATGCGCCCGCAGCGTCAGCCCATCCGCCGATCGCATTCGGCGGATTGAGCTCACCTGCCTGCGGCCCGGCGAGCGCTGCCACATCTTCGCCCGCGCCTTGCGCCATGGTGAAGCCCGGCGTAGCCTCAAACGGCATCCAGCCTGCACCTGGAAAATACACCTCTACCCAGGAGTGTGCATCTCCTTGGGAAATGATGTACTGACCGGGTATATTCGGGTCAGCTACTCCAGGCCCAAAGCCTTTGACCCAGCGTGCGGGTATTCCCTCTGCACGAAGCAATACAATCATGGCTGTAGAGAAATGATTGCAGTATCCCTCCCGTGTGACGAATAGAAAATCGTCCACAAAATCGGTTCCTCGTGGCGGCATGCGGGTATCCAGCGAGTATTCGGCATGGGCAGCCAGATAAGTCTTGACGGCTTGCACAGCATCATACCGAGTCTCACTCCCTTGAACAATTTCCTTGGCGAGCGTCTGCACTCGACCCGGGAGTGATGTGGGCAGTTGAAGATAAGTCCTGCGAATAGATGCAGGATCGTTCCCTTTACCTGTCTTCTCTAGCAGACGTAGCTGTTCCGGCGATGCCACAGGAACCATGATGTCTGCTGTATAATTTTTAACCAACTTCTCATCCCCGGAGCCCGCGACCCACAACGTTGCAGAATCCCGATTAGATAACAAAGAAAGCATATTCTCCTCATTCTCGCTGTTCTTGTCTTGGAATGATACTTCGAGCGGTATCCCCCGGTAAACAACGGATTTGGGCCTTTCCATTCCCGCCTCATCGTAACCGTCTGGCGGATACGCTTCCAGTAGATTTGACTCTCCCAACCATCTGCACGCAGCATGCCGGACGGACTGGCCGTTTCAAAGCTTTGCTCAGGATCGCTCCAGGTACTCCCGTTATAATATGAACGAGTCTCCCCTCGCCAATACGTCACTTCCGGACTCCTCGCCGTAAAAAAGATGGCATTCCCCTGCACCAACGGTGCTCCCATAGGTGCGTCCGCTGTGCTATATCCCGTGACTGCCGTTGCAGCTGGGATACTATTGTGCTGTGTGTAACCTGCCCAGCGAGCAATGCGTTCCCCCATCTGTTCCAGAGATATGCGTTCTGGTTGAGGGACGGACGCAAACTGACCTGGTAACGCAGAGAGAAGCACCATACCTGCGGAAGCCACAATAGTTACTGCACTCCAACGGCCATAGGGACTTCCCCGATAACTAGGCGTAGTCACTCCTCCATTGAGACGTAATAACTGAAGCAGAGCCTGAATAAAAAAAGTCCATAACACAGACCGTATTACAGATGCATACACGTCAAGCCCCGCAAAGGATTCAAGCAAAAGCAAATAAAGCAGCGTTGCACTGCCAAACAGCATAACGCTTCGACGCAACAATACGAGGGATTGCACAGAAGCCATGAGCATGCTCCAGCCACACATCATGAACAAACCTCTCGTTTCTGTACTAATCGAGTGGAATCGCCAGTTATTGATAAAGGTGTCCAGATCGGATGAAAGTATTCCCGGGTATGCAATCGCCCATCGGGCAGGATCACTTCCTCCGTACATCAGACATAACGCAGCAAGTGCGATGAATAATCGGATCAGAACTCCGATGATCCATCCTGTACGAAATATTCCCGTCAGCAGCAATGCACCCGTTAACCCCGCCATAACGAACAAGAATCGTTCACTGCCCTGCTGATCTGATGACGTAACAGGATAGATCCACTCCAGAGACAGTATGAGTAAAATGGCCGATATGAAAATTCTGTACAGGACAGGAACTGTACCATATCCCTCATCCTTTAAGTCCGTCAGAGCATTCTGGTTCATCGCTTTATGTACAGCATGGTCCGAATCTTTTCCCAGACGGGTTGTTGACTCTTTGGCAGATACAGCGGAATTCGATGGCTGCTCACCATTATGCACCCACATCTGTTACCTCCACCTTTCCCAATGAAGATAACGCAAGGTCTGTAACCAAATGGATCGGCACCCCACTGTGACGAAGCTGCTCCATACGCAAGCTGTCATATCCCAATGCACTCACCGATCGATCCGTTGACCCTGACTGGGACACCTCCGTCAGATGCACCTCTATGCGGTAACCCAACCCGATTGCAGACATGATCCATTCCGCCAGAGGCTGGTCCAGTTTACCTGTGAGAACCACAATTCGCGAACCACTTGCCAGTCGATCCAGCATCTCCGTCCGAAGAGAAACAGCAACAGATTGTGCCTTGGATATGCGTGCCCCCGCTAGTCTGTCCATTCCATGATTCTCCGCATCTGCATGGAATGGCTCGTATTGCCATGGATCTGGTGCATCCCAGCTCTTATCTCCGCCTTCCATCCACAGGTGATATGGAATATCATGCAGCTCGGCAGTATAAATCCAGCGGGCGGCTGCACGAACCACTCGTTCAAAAGCAGGTTCATCCATATGCTCCAGCTGTTTTACGTCGTAACCCGACGCGCCTTCATACACAAGGATGCCCAGCGAAGCGAGATCCGTGGTATCGGGCAGAAAGGTCTGAAGTTTTCCCGTTTTAGCTGTACTTTTCCAATGAACACGTCCCATCGGGTCACCCTGCTGATATTCGCGGAACTCGGGGCTACGGTTTCCCTGGCTATTTCTTCGTTCCGACAGAGTCCCTTCAATCATTGCTGTGAATTCTACCGAATCTCCCTTCCCCCAAGCCGATGCCTGAGGAACAACAATCAAGGGTGTACCTCCTGCGATCTCTGCGGAGAGCGTATTCCAGCCAAACATATCACCCCAGTATAATCTGCCCGTATCCCATCTGTAGACTCCTCTGCGTATACCAGAACATTCATATTGATAGGTAAATTGTCGCCGTGTTCCCGGAAAAATCAATTTGCGATGAACACCTACAGGGGTGTTCTCACACAGAACGATCCATAACAATGGAATGCGGCAATCGAATTCCAGATCGACCATAACCCGTACACGCTCACCTGCCTCAATTCGGGCTGCATGTATTTTCCGACGGATGTGAATATGCCGTGGTCTGAACCAATGGAGAAGCAGTCCCCCGTGAACATCAGGAAAGCCATAATGGATAAAAACAACGCCGCTTTGCCCCCATGCCACTGATACAAGGAAGCAAAAGCAACCACCAAGACAGCACTCACCATCTGTTGTCCCAGCGCAGTCATTATCTCCGTCCCCTTCCCTGTGATGCCATTTGTACGGGAACCGGAACCGATGATAACGCTTCTTCAATGACTTGAACTTGCCCCCATACCTCTGCTCTGTTCTGAGCCTTCAATTGAATACGATGGGATAAGACAGGCACAGCCACTTCTTTCACATCATCCGGAATGACATAACTGCGTCCCTGAAGATAGGCCAATGACTGCGCCGCAGCCATCCAGGCCAGTGTTCCACGCGGGCTGATGCCCAGTCTGACCGCAGGAAGGCTGCGAGAGGCTACAGCAACGGCCACCAGATACTGTTTGACGACCGGATCAACATGTACCTGCTTGACTTCACGCTGCATGGCAACGACTTCTTCAGCAAGCAGGACAGGGCGAAGTTCATCCAGTGCTTCTCGACCTTGCATGCGGCCCAGCAACTCCAATTCCTGTTCCGGATCGGGATACCCCAGTCCAATCCTCATGATAAATCGATCCAGCTGCGCTTCAGGCAGACGGTACGTACCCTCGAACTGTAATGGATTCTGTGTCGCCAATAGAAAACGGGCGTGGCAAGGCATAGGTTGTGCCATCAACCGTAATACGTCGTTCCTCCATGGCCTCCAGCAGGGCAGACTGCGTGCGTGGTGAAGCGCGATTTATTTCATCAGCCAAGACAACGTTGGACATGACGGGTCCGGGCCGAAACTTGAATTCAGCGGTATGCGGATGATAGATTGAAGTGCCCGTAACATCTGCGGGCATGACATCGGACGTGAATTGAATCCGGCCCATGGAGCAGTCCAGCGCAGAAGCCACGGCGCGAACCAGCATGGTTTTCCCGGTGCCCGGCACATCTTCCAGAAGTACATGACCCCCACTGAGCATTGCAGTGAGCACATAACGAATCTCTTGTTTTTTGCCAATAATCACACTCTCAACACGTTTCATGACCCTGTTCAACAATTCAACCGCATGTTCATGTTCCATTCGGATATAAGACATTTCTCCTGATCTCCTTCCATCCATTGGCATTCTGAGCCATAGTAATCTATGATTCAGTGTTGCCCGGAAGTAGAGAGAATAGTCCTGCAAGAATGACTTTCTTCAGATCATTTTATACGTAAATATGCTGTTCATTGCCGAAATGGATCTGGAAGCGTCTGCCTTCACCGACCACTCTGCTTCATTACTGGTTAAGGAATTCACTCTTAATCCCATCTGCTCCAGCAACTCTCGTAACGGAACCCAGATGGTTCCCCCTGACTCTGTACTGCCCCTGTTTCAATTCCCCCTGTCGAAGTCAGTGTTCCGCTCACACTGTCTGCATGAATCGTTCTTTCCTTCCATACTGCTGTGGCAGTCCTTGTCTCCGGGTCCCAGCGAGTGCTGCCCTGAATTTTTTCATGAATGTACGCAAAGGCACCATGATTCGCTGACCTTCCATACGAAACTCACCCGGTTGCAATGTAGCCGCGGCTAATCCCACCTCTACCTTCAGCTTTTTGGTTGCAAGCCACAACGTCGCATTGGCTTCTACATGTTCTGCGATCCACGCCTTTCCAGGCGCCTTGCGGGATTTATACTTCCCATCTGGATGTACACGGAATTGAACCGGTTGATCCGTGCTCTTGATGGTGTCAAAACGATATCCGTGATCACGATAAAATTTGATAATTCCGGGAAGTGCTTTTACCGTTTCAGCATGTGCACCACCGTCATGCATCAGGACAATGACCGATTGTGCTCCGGCAGGGACTTTGGTGGAGTTGCTGAGGATTTCTTTGGCCGGAACCCCTTTACGTCTGGAATCCCCGCTATCGACGTTCCAGTCCATGACGGTGTATCCACCCCGTTGCAGCAAGTCAAAATAACTCTGGTCAAAATGTCCATAGGTACCGCCTGGTGCTCGCACCAGATTCGGACGGAAGCCCGTGATCCGCTCCAGCACGTCTTCTGTCTGCTTGATCTGTTTCCAGAATACTTTAAAATCACTATACAGCTGTTCGTATTGATGATTGAACGTATGATTGCCCAAAGCATGTCCATCCTCCACTATCGTCCGGATTAGCTCAGGATAACGCTCGGCCTGTTCACCCAGCACAAAGAATGTAGCCGGAACCTGCGCCTTTCGTAAAATATCCAATACTTCACGGGTATGGTTACCCGGTCCGTCGTCAAAACTCAGATAGACTACCTTGTCTTGAGCAGAAGATGCTTCAGCTATGCCTGCGTACGCAGAAAATGCAGCATATACAGCAAATGCAGACAGCAATATCGCAATTCGCACTAGAATGACAGCATATTGTCCTGATAAAAACCTATGTATGGATGTTACGGAGATTTCCCCTTTTCCTTGATGCTCCATTCCATTCTCTGTACCATTTACGAATCGACCTCCACCGTCTCTAGTAATTTGCTGATAGACTTCAGCAGATTTGTTAGAATTATATGGAGGCATCCTTGAAAAAGACGCGATTTTGTTTAATAATTTTTCACAATTGGGCATGGTGCGTGATTGATTCTTTGCTTCAGATTAGGTAGCATAATGAACAGGCAAAACGTATTCAAATATGGAAACACCTTGGAGAGGATTCATGCTCCTACCCCGTCTTCAGGAGAGTGAAACTATTGGAATTGCTTGAGAAGATCCAGCATCTGTTTGGATCCTACGGATACAGCGTATTGTTTTTTGGCTTGTTGCTTGAATTCATCGCACTTCCCTTTCCTGGTGAAACAACGATGGCTTACGCAGGGTTTCTCTCTTACAAGGGTCATCTTGACTTCGGAATCCTCACCATACTGGCTTTTCTGGGAACGACGATTGGCATGACCATCACTTATTTTATTGGAGCCAAAGCAGGACTGCCTTTTATAACACGGTATGGAAAATGGTTTCTGCTAAAGCAGGACAAGCTCGATAAAACGCAAAAGTGGTTCGCCAAGTATGGGAATGCCTTGATCTTCATCGGTTATTTCATCCCGGGTGTAAGACATTTCACCGGATATTTCGCAGGCATAGCGGCTGTTCCGTTTCGCAAATTCGCTCTCTACGCCTATTCAGGCGCACTGTTCTGGGTTGTACTTTTTCTGGGCATCGGCAAAATATTCGGCCCCCAGTGGAATGCCGTATTCCATCTGGCTCATCAATATGCAGCATATATCGCGGGAGGAATCGGCCTATTGCTCATCGCAGCAGTGCTTTACCGTTATCGCAAAGCATGGGCATCAAGGTCCACCGTATCCAAGCCAACCCCTGTTCGACAAAGACAAAAGTAAATGCGGACAACCGTCCAGCTATAATAAGAAATCAAGGAGTCGCGAATAGTCGCGGCTCCTTTTTTGCATTTTTCTGAAACAGTGCATGGACGATTCATTCTTTTTTGGTTTTTGTGATAATACGAATTCATCCAGGTCATACTAACTTGCAAATATAGGGTGTATAAGGAGGTGAAGGTATGCACGAATCGAAACGGGATCATCACGATCACAGACCAATCTCTCCGGATCTTCGCGAAAATATGGAATACTGCAAGCGCGTGATGGGGAACAGCAACGACTTGATGATGCGCTCTCTTCAGTGTCTACATAAATGGCCTGCCGTCATGTTATATATCGATGGATTGGTGGATATCCAGATTCTGAATCATTCCATCATGGAATCATTATTGCAAAAACAGGATCTCCCTGAATTCTCCGCAGACGATGAACATCTCCGTTACCTTCAGAATGATATTCTGATCGCCAGTAATGTAATGCTGGTGGATGATATCGAGGATGTGCTGAATGCACTTCTTTCGGGATCGGCCATTTTATTGCTTGAAGGGTCAGTAAAAGGATTGAAAATTGGCGCAGCAGGCTGGGAAGATCGATCTGTGGGAGAACCTGTCTCTCAAACCGTCGTTCGTGGACCGATGGAGGGCTTTAATGAAAACTTGCGAACCAACACCTCATTAATACGCAAACGCATTCGTGACCCTCATCTCTGGATCGAAGAAAGAGAGATCGGTCGAGTGACCAAGACCCGGGTAGCTGTGCTCTATCTGGAACACATTGTGGATCAGGAAATCGTGCAGGAACTTCGTCAACGACTCGATGAGATCGACATTGACAGCATCCTGGAGAGTGGCTATATCGAGGAACTGGTACAGGACAAGACAGGCACGATTTTCCCTACAGTCTACAACAGTGAAAGACCGGATACCGTGTCTGCCGCTTTGCTTGAAGGGCGAGTTGCAATCATTGTGGATGGGACACCCTTTGTATTACTTGTTCCCGCTTTGTTCGTTCATTTCTTCCAGTCTCCAGAGGATTATTATCAGCGAGCAGATATCAGTACACTGATCCGAATGATCCGATATCTGGCCTTTTTTATTGCGCTGCTTGCACCCTCCTTTTATATTGCCATTACCACGTTCCATCAGGAGATGCTGCGTATCAACCTGCTGATCAGTTTGGCGGCTCAGCGAGAGGGCGTACCTTTTCCTGCTTTTATTGAAGCCCTCCTGATGGAGCTGACTTACGAGATTCTGCGAGAAGCGGGCATTCGGATACCGAAAACCGTTGGTCAGGCCGTATCCATTGTAGGGACGCTTGTTATTGGTCAAGCTGCGGTTGATGCGGGAGTTGTATCTGCTGCAATGGTCATTATCGTATCCATCACTGCGATATCCAGCTATGTAATCCCGGAAAATGGGCTCTCCATCTCCGTGCGCATATTACGGTTCGTTCTAATGATCCTGGCCGCTGCCTTTGGATTCTATGGCATTCTGATTGTGCTCTTAATTACCGTGACCCACCTCTGCAGCTTACGTTCTTTCGGGGTGTCCTACATGTCTCCTTTTGCACCTTTTATTCAGAAAGACCTGAAAGACACGATCTTTCGTGTACCTTGGTCCCATATGAAAACTCGTCCGCTTTCTACGAGTGCTACAAACGAAGTTAGACAAGCCACCAAAAAACGAAGCGGTAATTTGGTAAGGAGTGCACACCATGAAGAGATGCTTATGCTTAATTTTGTCCTGTGTCATTCTGCTCCCTCTCCTTACCGGATGCTGGGATCGCCAGGAACTGAATGAACTCGGCATTATGCTGGGTCTCGGCGTGGACAAAGATGGAGATATGATTAAAGTCAGTGCTCAGGTGGTTGTACCAAACGAAGTATCTTCCAAGGCTGGGGGAGGGAAAGGTACACCGGTTACACAGTATGAAGCATCGGCCACAACCTTGTTTGAAGCCATTCAGAAATTAACGGAGACCAGTCCACGCCGCATATTCATGGCGCATATCCGCGTGCTGGTATTTGGCGAAGAATATGCCCGCAAAGAAGGAATATATGATGTGATCGAGGCGTTGATGCGTGAACCTACAGTAAGACCCGATTATTACGTTATGGTTGCCAAAAATACCACTGCCTCCAAACTGCTTGATGTTCTCACACCTTTGGACAATATTCCTGCTGAAAAAATGTTTAACTCTCTTGATATCTCTTCCAAAACCTGGTCTCCCACGACTACGGTAACCGGGGATGAGTTAATGGAGTTCATGATATCCCCTGGTATCCAGCCCGTCATTACAGGTGTGGAAATTATAGGGGATAACAAACGAAGTGGCAGCAAAGAGAACATATCTACAATTCGCTCACCAGCTCGCCTCAATACGACGGGACTGAGTGTATTCAGGAAGGATAAACTGATCGGTTGGTTAACGGAGGATGAATCCAAAGGCTACAATTATATCCGAGACAATGTAAAATCAACCATCAGCCACCTGCCTTGTCGAGAGAAGGGCAATGTGACGTTTAAGGCACTCCGCACATCCACAAAAAGAAAAGCTAAAGTGGTCAACGGCAAGCCTGTAATCAGTATTGCTGTCAAACATGTCTCATCCATCGGTGCGGTTGAATGCGGAATCCAGATTGGTTCGATGAAAGTACTCAAAGAACTGGAATCAGATAGTGAAGAGCGGCTGATTGAACTGATGCAGAACTCTGTCAATTCGGTAAAACGCAAATACCATGTTGATATATTTGGTTTTGGACAGGAAGTGTATCATGCAGACCCCAAATTGTTCAAAAAGATGGAAAATGACTGGGACAAACATTTTGAAGAACTGGATGTCAAATATAAAGCCAATGTACAGATTAAACGCGTGGGTACACTGGATGACTCATTTAAAAATCAATTGAAGGAGTGACCCAAGTGTGTTGCTTACACTCTCAGTTATTGTTGTAGCAGTGGTCATCGGCTGGATCGACCTGCCTAAACTCATTCGCCAGAAGGAGTGGAGAGAAACAGCCGTATACAGTGTAATGCTTCTTGCGGCTACAGTCTTCGGTGTCATAGCATCCAATCTGTGGGAATTTCCTAGTCCCCTCTACATCATTATGTGGATTTATGATCCCGTGAACCATTTATTAGCTCGTTTGACTGGAACTTAGGAGATGAGGGAGGGTACATCATGCTAGAAAGGGACGGATCGGGACAAGACAATTATCCACCCTTACATTTTTGTTAGTCGTTGGAGATATGATGCTGATCTACCCTTCCGTTATCACATCCTATGCGAAGCAAGACGCCTGGATATGCGCTCTTATTGGCGTTCCGCTGGGAATGGCGCTTATGGCTCTGATTATAAAATTAGGCAGTATGCATCCGGAGAAAAATCTGGTACAACTTGCTCGAAGTACATTGGGTTTTTGGCCTGGCACCCTGTTTTCCTGCTTCTACCTGTTCTTCTTTTTGATTGGCACAGCTACACATACCCGGGAAGTTGGGGATTTCATGACTTCCCAGATCTTTCAGTACACCCCTATTCGTGTCATCATACTCATATTTGTTATTGCCATCGGCTGGGCTGTGTACCATGGCTTGGAGACTATCGCGAGAACGAGTGAACTGCTCATGCCTATTGCTATATTGTTCATTGTGATACTGGCTTTCTGCCTTCTTCCACAGGTGGACACCAGTAATCTGAAGCCCGTATCAGATACGGGCGTTGTTCCCATAGCGCAAGGTATTCTGGTTAGCATCATCTATCCCATTGGTGAGACTGTTCCAATTTTGATGATCTTGCCCTATGTTGCAAGAAGCCGTCATCTGATGCGTGACATGATTATTTCAGCAGGGCTCGGAAACCTGCTTCTTGCTATTTTAGTTACGATATCCATGCTCGTACTCGGCCCCTTCCTTACCCAACATAATATATACGCTTCGTTTATTTTATCTCAGAAGATTAGCATTGGCGGATTTTTTGAACGAATCGAGGTGATTATGGCTAGTTCCTGGCTCATCTCTACCTACTTCAAAGCGATAATCTACTTATATGCTTTCATCGTTGGATGCGCAGAACTTTTCAAGCTAAAGCAGTTCAAGATGCTCATTCTCCCGTCGGCCTTGCTCGTATATGGAATGGCCAATCTCGTTGCGCCGAGTCTGACGTTTATCATCATCACCATCGTTCCATACTGGGTAGATTGGGACACAACATTAGGTATCATTCTTCCCGGCATCCTGTTTTTGATAGCATTAGTAAAGTCCCGCAGAAAATCCAATTCAATATCCCAACCAACAACGGAAGGATAACTCGGAGGATAATTTGAACATTCATTCATGGAAAGGAGCAGAAGAACATGTTGATACAAGAAAGACTCACTATACGGCAGTTCACACTGCTCACTTTCCTGGTCATGGTTGGAGACATGATTCTGATCTACCCTTCACTCGTTACGGCAATAGGCAAGCAAGACGCATGGTTCTGTTCGCTGCTTGGTCAGCCCATTGGACTTGGGATTATGTGGGTTCTGTATAAGCTCCACCGTACATATCCCCAATTATCTCTCTTTGAAATCTGTACCAAGTTACTTGGCACCTGGGTCGGTTCCGTGCTTTCGGCTGCCTATCTGTTTTATTTCGCCATAGGTGCAGCCATATGTGTTCGTGAGGTCGGTGATTTCATGACCACCCAGATCTATCTTCAGACCCCCATCCGGGTCATGATTCTGATGATCGTCTGTACCTTGGTCTGGGGACTATTACATGGTTTTCGCACGATAGGATTAACCTCAGAACTGTTAACCCCCATCGTTGTCATATTTATAGCTTTTCTCTTTTTGGGGCTAATTCCTCAAACCAAAAGCAGTAATCTTCAACCATACTTTGATATGCCCTTGGTCCGCATCATTGAGTCCACGATCCGAGGAGCATTTACTTCCTTCGGTGAACTCATTGTTCTATCCGTATTTCTCCCATATGTGAAACCCGGTTCCCATTTCAAACGAGACTTTTTGCTGGCTACCTTCTTTGGAGGTTTATTGCTAAGTTTCCTGTTACTGCTCTCCATCATGGTTATGGGAGCAACCTTGACCCAACACAGCATTTACATCTCATATGTACTTTCACAGAAGATTAACATCGGCAATTTTTTTGAGCGAATTGAAGCCGTCATGGCTATTGCGTGGTTAATCTCTACTTATTTTAAAAGTTTGCTGTATCTATTTGCTTTTGTATTGGGAACAGCACAATTATTTCGATTAAAGACATACAAACCTCTGATTCTGCCCTCGTCGTTGTTATTATTTGCACTTGGTATCCTGATTGCTCCGAATGTCATTTTCTATACGGATACAATCATGCCCGCTTGGGTGGATTGGGATATTACCGTCAGCTTCATTATCCCCCTCTTCCTCTTACTGGTTTATCGCATTCGTTTCCGCAACCGCAAAACGATCTCCTCGGATCGTATAACTCCTTAAACATAAGTGGCCGATTAAATGCTGCAATACGACAACAAAAAGGCTGTGCTCCCGGAACTTACCGTGAACACAGCCTTTGATGGTTTGTTGAACATTCTGTCAGGCAGGTCTATATGGCTTTCACTGCTTCAAGGGCAGCCTCAATATGTCCTTTAACCCGAACCTTGGACCAATCCTTGATCAATTTTCCCTCTTCATCAATCAGAAAAGTTGAGCGAACCATACCCATATATTCCTTGCCATACATCTTCTTCAGCTGCCATACACCGTATTGCTCGGCTACAACATGCTCTTCATCCGATAACAAGGTGAACGGCAGTCCATACTTGGCGATAAACTTGTCATGCTGTTTCATCGGATCGGTACTGATCCCGAGAATGACGGTGTTCAGCCCCTCAAATTCAGCATGTCGATCCCGGAAATCACAAGCCTGCTGCGTACAGGACGAGGTCATATCCTTGGGATAAAAATAAAGCAATACCCGCTGGCCACGGTAATCCGACAGCTTCACCGGTTCCCCGTACTGGACGGAAGCTCAAAATCTGGTGCCAATTCGCCTACAGTTAACGTCATATCAGTTCCTCCCTAATTTCGCCCATGAACATTGCGTTGAGGGCATTTATTATGATCCTGCTCCGCGATACCGTTTCACGCCATAATTCCACAAAAGCAAACCCACGGAACCAAACACCAATCCCATCACAGGTGTCAGCAGTGCCATGCGATGCATCTCAGACCTTTCCAGGAACAGTGCCGCTGGATAGATGCCCACGAAGGCAAACGGAATGATCCAGGTTAGCAGCACCTGAATGGCACGGTTATAGATCGTTACCGGATAACGCCCATACCCCTGAATGTTGTACATCAATGGCAGAATACCCGTTGGTGCGTCCGAATAAAAGGACAACGAGGTCAGCGTGGTATAGATGCCTGCATAGATCATGACTGAGCTGAGTGCCAAAATAATCAAGGCAGGGATATGCCACCATTCCAGCACCAGACCAATCTCTGCTCCGCTGAAGATCATGATGATCAAGCCGATAAACGAGCCCACGAGTGCAGGCGGGTCCACATTTTCAAGCAAGATCTGGAACAAATTATGTGCAGGGCGTGTCAGGATACGATCCATCTCGCCTTTGACGATATACCGCTCACTGAATCCCCACAGATTGATAAAACAACTGAAGATGCCGTAAGGCACCATGAAATATCCATAAACAAAGAGTACCTCACTCTCGCTCCAGCCGCCCAGGTTATCCGTATGGCGAAAGACCACAAAGATAAAGATCAGGTTGGTTGCCTGGAACAGCAGATCCGACAGAATCTCCACCCAGAAATCAGCACGGTACGTGAGTCGTGTTTTCATGTAGTTCTTCAAATATTCCCAGATCAGACCCATATAGTACATTCCGTTATCCCCCTTGCACAAACAGACGCTTGCGCGCCTTACGCCAGATCAGCACCATCGGAAGCAGCAACACGGCAAACCAAAACACCTGAATGCCGAGTACATTCCAGATGCCGGTACCTTCCACTCTTCCCGTGAAAACCGAACCGGGCAGATACGTAATGGCCTGAAAAGGCAATACCTTCATCACCGCGGACATCCAGCCTGGATACAGGCTAATCGGGATGATGAGACCGGAGAACAAATCAACCACGACGCGTTTCATGCGCATCATGCCTTCATTGTTTTCCACAAAGAATGCTGCCAGTCCCGTGATCACATTAATCTGGGAATTAATGAGGAAACTGAAGAACAGCATGACGAGAAAGCCAATCCATGCCGACGGAGCCGTAGGCAGCTCAACCGGGAACAGCAGAATGGCAATGATCATCCCCGGAATCATGAGAAGCAGGAAGCGGAAAATGCCTTCACCCAGCCCCTGCATCATTTTGACCATAACGTAATTGATCGGCCGGATGAATTGAATTGCAATGGAGCCATCTCGTATGTCTGCGGCAATCTCCCGGTCCAGGTTGTTGAAGTAAAAAGCACGTGCCATCCAGGATACAGCAATGTAAGTTGTCATCTGTGCTGCCGTAAAGCCGCCAAGTTCACCACTGCTGCCGTAAATGGCTTGCCAGGTAAAGTAATACACGCCGATATTCAGCGTATATATCAAAATGCCGGAGTAATAATTCACCCGGTATGCCAGCATCGTTAGAAAACGGATGCGCATAAAATCAATAAATGCACTATTCATCTCAGGATACACCCACCGCTTCTTTCCCTGATCCCACAATCTCGGGACGCTCGGCGGAACCGGACTGGTAGATACTCCGCACGATCTCATCCGTGTTGATCTCGATAATCTGGATATCGGTAATATCGGCTTGTCCAACGACACGTCCGAGTACATCCGAAACATTCAATTCGAGCGGAATCCATACGGATGCGGACAACTCATTCTCAACGGTCCAACGCACAGGCAAGGCAGCAGTCCATTCCTGCATCTGACTGATGTTATGACCTGAACCAAACTTGAAGCGGATTTCTCTTTCCTTGCCCCACTGGGATTTCAGATGATCCAGACCACCATCATAGATGATGTTGCCGGCATCCAGCATAATCACCCGGGAACACAGGGCCTCAATGTCCTGCAAATCGTGGGTGGTGAGCAGAATCGTCGTTCCATGCTCTTGATTCATGTCTTTCAGAAACTCGCGAATCTCCGACTTCACGACAATATCCAAACCAATGGTTGGCTCGTCCAGAAAAACAATACTCGGGTTGTGCAACAATGCTGCCACCAACTCACAGCGCATGCGCTGACCGAGACTGAGCTTCCGTACCGGGCGGCTTAGCAGATCCTGAAGCTGCAATCGTTCCACCAATTCATCGAGCCGTTTGCGGAAATCGACCTCTCCTACACGATATACTTTGCGCAATAAATGGAAGGATTCGATAACGCCAATATCCCACCACAATTGACTGCGCTGACCAAAAACAACACCAATATTCTGTACAAACTTCTCCCGTTCCTGATACGGAACATATCCACCAACCGATATATGCCCTGAAGTAGGCACCAAAATGCCGGTCAACATCTTGATCGTTGTTGATTTACCGGCACCGTTCTCCCCAATATATCCGCATATTTCGCCCTGCGGAATCTGAAATGAAATATCATTTACAGCCAATACCTCCTGGTATTGACGTGCAAACAGGTCCTGGAACGCGCCCTTCAGCCCACCTCGGCTTTTCTGGACGCTAAACGACTTGCGCAAATCTTTGACATCAATCGCCAGCATGATTATACCTCACTTGGATTTTGTTGAAATTGCTTGTAGCCCAAAAAGAAATTATAATAGTATCAGTCAAAATTCAGCAATACCTGAACTCATTTTTTATTTCATCTCAAATACAAAGGAGAGCTAGCATGACCAGAAAGACGAAGAGAACCATTTGGATTTCTCTTGCCGCCTTCGTGTTGATTATCGGAGGAGCTGCGGCATACTATTTCGGTTCTATTCTCAATCAGTTGGACGGTTTGGCAAAAGACGGTGACGAATCCCCATTCGCCGGTATCGAGAATGTGGAGAAAGTAAATACGCCTGACCCTCCCAAATGGGAAGGCACAGAAACGGTAAATATTCTCGTTATGGGTGTTGATGCGCGAGGATTGAAAAAAGGTGAAGTTCCCCGCTCCGACAGCATGATGGTCGTATCGCTTGACCCTCTAACCAAAAAAATTAATCTGTTCTCCATTCTTCGCGACACATACGTCGATATTGAAGGGTTTGGCAAGGAGCGGATCAACACCGCCATTACCCATGGTCCTAACGCAGCCATGAAAGCTGCCGGCGACCTGCTCGGCATTCCTGTACAGTATTATGTGTATACGGATTTCCAGGGATTCATCAAATTGGTGGATGCCGTTGGCGGTGTCGATTTTGATGTGGAGAAAGACATGCACTATACAAGCAAAGCAGACAATAACGAATACGATATTGATCTCAAAAAAGGATACCAGCATCTGGACGGCGAGACGGCCCTCATGTACGTTCGTTTCCGTCATGATGCGATGTCGGATTTCGCCCGTTCCGAGCGTCAGCGTGAATTGCTGAAAGCTGTAACCGCGAAAATGCAGTCAACGACAACGATTGCCAAACTGCCTGCCATTCTGGAACAGGTGAATCCTTACGTGGATACAAATCTGACACTCTCCGATATGTGGAAGCTTGGTGGACTCGGATACCAGAGCAGCATGAACGGCAGTGAGCAGATTCCACCAATGAACCTGTTGAAAGAAGAACGCACAGCAGGCGGCGCCCAAGTATTGACGGTGACAAATGAAGAAAAATTGAAGCAGCATATTCAGGATATTATTCATCCACCTGCTACAACGGATGACAGTACAACCAGCACCGAAGATAAAACAGCCAGTGGTGACGATCAAAAGTCAGAGCAACCGGCTCAGTAATGTATACATGCAGAGGGCAGCCATTTCGCTGCCCTCTCGTTGTGCCCTGTGATACTGGTATGAGAGAATTATCATATCTTTCTGTCACGCATAGCTTTATCCTATTTTGAATTACGAAAGGAAGTTATCTAATGAAACCATCACGTTCCCGTTCCGAACTTTTATATGCAGAAGCACTTGAACATATTGTAGGAGGTGTTAACAGCCCTTCACGCTCATTCAAAGCCGTTGGTGGCGGTGCACCTGTATTTATGAAAAAAGCCCAGGGCGCCCACTTCTGGGATGTCGATGACAACCGTTATATTGATTATCTGGCCGCTTACGGTCCGATTGTTACAGGACATGCCCATCCTCATATTACGCAGGCCATTACGGAAGCAGCAGCCAATGGCGTACTGTACGGTACCCCAACAGAGCTTGAGATCAAACTTGCCAAAATGTTGAAGGAAGCTATTCCTTCCATGGATAAAGTGCGTTTTGTGAACTCCGGTACAGAGGCGGTCATGACCACGATTCGGGTCGCTCGTGCCTACACCAAACGCAACAAGATCGTAAAATTCGCCGGATGTTACCACGGTCACTCGGATCTGGTGCTTGTGGCTGCCGGTTCTGGTCCGTCCACGCTCGGTATCCCGGATAGTGCAGGCATTCCAACCAGTATTGCGCATGAGGTCATCACGGTGCCTTACAATGATCTGGATAGCCTGAAAGCTGCACTGGAGCGCTGGGGTGATGATGTTGCCGCGGTCATGATTGAGCCGATTGTGGGTAACTTCGGTATGGTTATGCCGGAGCCCGGCTTCCTGGAGGGTCTCTGTGCCATGACACGTGCCAACGGCTCACTGGTTATCTATGACGAGGTTATTACAGCTTTCCGTTTCCATTACGGTTCTACACAGACGTACGCCGGACTCGATAATCATGCAGAAATTGAACCGGATCTGACGGCTCTTGGTAAAATTATTGGGGGCGGCCTGCCCATTGGTGCGTATGGCGGACGCAAACATGTCATGGAGCAGGTTGCTCCGCTCGGACCTGCTTATCAGGCAGGAACGATGGCTGGTAACCCTGCATCCATCTCGGCGGGTATCGCATGTCTGGAAGTCCTTCAAGGCGCGGGTGTATACGAGAAGATGGAACGCCTTGCTATCGACCTGACAGCAGGTCTGCAGGCTTCTGCTGACCGTCACGGGATTGCACTGACGATCAACCGGATTCGCGGGGCATTCTCCACCCATTTCTGTGACCACCCGGTTACGAACTATGATCATGCTCAAGACACGGATGGAGAACGGTTCGCTTCCTTCTTCCGTCACATGCTGGACCGCGGCATTAACCTGGCTCCGTCCAAGTACGAAGCTTGGTTCCTGACCACGGCTCATACAGACGAGGATATTCAAGCCACATTGGAAGCAGCAGAAGCATCCTTCAAAGCAATGGCTCAGGAATAAATAGATTCATTCCATTCACCTCAAAAAGCGTCCGACAAGTGATCAACTTGTACGGACGCTTTTGGTGTTTTTTGGATACAGTTGTTGAAAATTATCTCTGCCTGATCTGCAATTTCAGAATTTCCTCCCGGATCACCTGCATCCCTTCTTCGATTCGCTGCTTCGGCACATTGGAGATGTTCAATCGCAGCATCTGATCCTCATGCACCTGATATGTCCCCTCCGGATAATACCGTTCAGTTGTATCAACGATAACTCCGCGCTTTTGGAGCCGGGACAGCAGAACACGAAGTGGCATATCACCCGCCAAAGGTAACACCGTATGCTCCGCTCCTGTTCGAGGAGCGTCCATAAATGGAGCAAAGTCTGGATACAGGTCCAGTTGTTCATGCACCGTGTGCATTCGGGCAGCATAACGGTTACGAATCACTTTTCTATGATGGGCAAACATCCCGCTGTGCACATATATCTCCAAAGCAGCTTGAGACAGGACGGACGTGTCGATATCGAGTATTTTTTTGTATGCACCAAACGATTCAATGAGAGGTGAGGGCAGAACAGCTACACCGATGCGCAGGCCTGGAAACAGAATTTTGGAATAACTCTTGAGGTAGATGACCCGGCCTTCCGTATCATAGGACCATAGCGGGTCCTGTTTCGTATTGTCCTCCAGATCAGCCAGATAATCATCCTCCACCAGATACACATCGTACCGCTGTGCAAGCCGGATCAGTCTCTTTTTCTCAGCGACCGTTAACGACGTGCCAATCGGATTGTGGAAGCGCGGCATGACATAGAAAAACTTGAACTCTTCCTCAGCGAACTGACGTTCAAGTGATGCCCAGTCCAGCCCAGTTGGGGTACGTCTTACACCGGCAATAGGCACGTTCAATCCACTCAGCAGGGAGGGCATATTGTGATAGGTCGGCAGTTCAAGCATTACTTTTCTCTTTCCGTTGGGAAAAGACATTAATGCAAGTACAGCCAGCGCCTGTTGCACACCTGCTGTGATAAAGAACTGCTCTGTTCTCGCAAACACCTGATAATCCGAAAACTGCTTCTGCAACAGCAAAATGAGCGAGGGTAATCCCTGCTCCGTTCCATACATGAATAACTCTGCCTGCTTCTTCTCCATCGCCTGATCCACACAATGACGAAAATCTGCATAAGGGAACACCCGTGGATCAGGGGCAGCCGAAGCGAAATCCAACGATCCCTGCCAGTCCATATCCTGTGCGCCTGTCCCATTCTGTACGGCATAATAGCCGGATTGAGGTATGGCGTACACCAAATGCCTCTGTTCCAACCACTCATATGCACGAATTGCTGTGCTTACACTGCATTGATACTGTTCCGCTACAACTCGAACGGCTGGCATTCGAATGCCCTTATCTGTCCACTGGCGCCGATCCTGCTGCTGCATCTGTTCCTGAATCCACTGCTTTAATGCTTCCGCAATCACTTCGTATTTTCTCACTGCACCCATCCCTCCCCAACTGTACCGTTACAGTTTAGCCTTTTATCTATTGTAGCACGAAGCACCTGGCAGTATATTGAATAAGGCCAGCACGTATTCGAACCTGACATGTTGCTGGATAATGAAAGGTCATACGGTATGACTAATGTATTGGAGGAGCATTATGAACACAGCACACACTAGGGGATACGCTTATATCGCAGCTGTATTGTACGCCGCTATTATCGGTCTATCTTTTTTATTTGTTAAAATGACGGTCACTGTTGCACATCCGATTGATGTGCTTGCCCATCGCTTCGCACTATCGCTGATCGTTGTCAGCATTCCTGTCATTTTGGGTTGGATCAAAATCCGACTCAGCCTTCGTGATCTGTCGAGAATCATCCCACTGGGGCTGTTATCTCCCGTCTTATTTTTTGCCTTTCAAGCCTTTGGTCTCGTCTCGTCCAACTCATCGGAAGCAGGTATTATTCAGGCTATGGCCCCTGTATTCACACTCGTTCTCGCTTCAGTCTTCCTGAAAGAACGCACATCCGCAATGCAGAAGCTGTTCCTGCTGCTGTCTGTTGCTGGAGTAGTCTTTATTTTCATCATGCAGGGAAGCGGCATGTCTATAGGCAACCTGAAGGGCATTGCATTATTGCTGCTATCCACGGTCTGTTTTGCAGGTTATGGCGTGCTTGCCAGACCATTAACCCAGAAATATAAACCCATGGAATTAACATGGGTCACTCTGATGGTTGGTTGTGTTGTGTTTAACGCCGCTTCCCTGATCCGCCATGCTTCCAGCGGCTCCATGCTGGATTACATCAAACCCTTTGGTGAAGCATCCTATCTGGGTGCACTCGCTTATCTGGCGATTCTCTCCACCATGATCTCCACCCTGCTCGCGAGCTATGCCTTGACCCATCTGGAGGCTTCCCAAATGAGTGTATTCAGCAATCTGTCCACGCTCATCTCGATTGTAGGCGGTGCATGGATACTGCATGAACCCGTTGGTGGCTACCACTATGTTGGAGCATTACTGATCATCGCCGGTGTGCTTGGCACCAATATGAGTGGCCGTAAACATGGACTGGTCATTGAGACTAAAGCATGATACAGATCCGGTGAAAAAGCGCTATTTCAACTGACGGTATGAAGCGCTCCAATCACGTTAACACTGCTGAGGACAGTCTACTGGGAAAAGGAGACCCCTCTGCATGAAACGAACACAGCCTTCTTTTTACAAGCTATGATGTTAATCATGTTGTCCGTTGGCTTGATCAGCCATGTTCTGATTATTCCTGCCCTTTCGGCTGCCGCCAAAAGGGATTCTTGGATTTCCGTCCTGTTATCGGCCGGACCATTTCTAATATTTGCGCTAATGCTCGCTTATGTCTCTCGTTTTCTTCAGCATCAAACCCTGCATGATTGGTTAACATCCCGTCTAGGCAAGCCCATTGGCATGTTGTTTCGAGTTGGGAACAGTCTCTTTTTCTCAGCGTCATCTACTTCACCCTGCACGATACCACGGCTTGGGCCAAAACAAACTATCTGACCGAAACGCCCGTGTTGGTAACCAGTATTGCCCTGATGTCTCTCTGTGCCTACGCTGCCTATAAAGGTATTCGCTCGCTGGCCTTTACCGCAGGTTTAGTCCTGCCACTAGTTGTCTTGTTAGGCTTCTATGTTGCTATCGTAAATACCCAATACAAGGACTACAGTCGTCTGTTGCCTGTTCTTGAACATGGCTGGCATCCTATTCTTAAAGGCATGGTCTACAGTCTTGCAGGCATGTTTGAACTGCTGTTCATCTGGTACATCCAGCCTCATCTCACCAAACGTATACGCGTATGGCAGTATCTAATGCTCGCACTCATTCTTGTGGGATTGACCGTCGGCCCACTCATTGGGGCCATTGTGGAATTCGATCCTTTTGAAGCTGCCAAAATGAGATATCCCGCCTTTGAAGAATGGCGAATTGCCTCTTTGGGCAAATACATTGCCCAGACTGATTTCTTTTCCATCTACCAGTGGCTCGCAGGGGCGTTCACCCGCATTAGTCTGGCTATGTATATTGTAATAGAAATATGGAATATTAAGAATTCTACCAGAAGGCTCATTAGTTGCATCTCATTAGGTATCTTTTTTATTCTAACCATGTTGTACCCTATGGATGATATGACTTTCGAAAATCTTCTGGTCGAATACATATTCCCGTTCAATCTCATGTATCTGAGCGGACTTGCGATTATAGCAACGACGGTTGCCTTTATCCACTCACGCCATCAGAGGAGGAAACATCATGGAGCATCCAGTGATTGACACCACGTCCCATGAAACACTGCTTGCCTCTTTGAAAGAGCAGTTCAATCCATGCGCAGATGTTGTTATTCAGACTTTTCCTGTCAAAGATGAATCCGATCAGCCGGTGATCTTACTGTACTGCGAAGGGCTTGTGGACGGTAAACAAATTAATCAATTTATTATCCCACGTCTGGAGCAGCACGCTCTAATCATTGAGGAATCACATCCCAAAGAGCTGGGATTAACCTTAAATCCGATTGAGGATATCACCAATTTCAAGAAACTTAATCTGCTGATTTTTAGTGGACAGCTATTAATCATCTTTGATAACGGTGTTCAAGCCTGCAGTCTGGATATTGCTGATATTCCGGGACGCACTCCAGAAGAGTCAGCTATTGAGACCTCAGTTAAAGGCCCGCGCGATGGATTCACCGAAGAACTCACGACCAACGTCGCCCTTATTCGCAAACGAATGAAAACATCTTCAATGTGTTACGAGAAATATGTCAAAGGCGGTCGTACTCAAACCGCCATTGGACTACTGTATGTAAAAGATATTATTAATCCAGACATTCTAAAAGAAGCACGACACAATCTGGATCAGATTGAGATTGACGGCATTATAGGTAGCTCCATCATGGAGCGAGCTGTCATGGGAGGGGTACGGAGCATCTTTCCGCTCACGGATAACACTGAACGTCCTGATTTTGTTGTCGATTCCCTGTTAAATGGACGTTTTGCCGTTCTTATTGAAGGCTCGCCTGTAGCCGTCATCGCACCAACTACACTTTTCAATCAATTGAAATCTCCTGAAGATAGGAGCACACCCTTTTTCATCGTTACCTTTGAACGAATCTTGCGCATCTCCGGACTGCTGATTGCCTGTTTCTTCCCAGCCTTCTACATCGGCCTGACCAGTTTCAATGTGGAACAGATCCCGCTGCCTCTCTTGGCTACCATTGCGGGTACACGGATGGGCCTGCCCATGCCTGTGACGCTGGAAGCATTTCTCATGATTTTTATGTTCGAGCTATTCAATGAAGCTGGCCGCAGATTACCACGTGCATTGGGCCAGACCGTCAGCGTGGTCGGCGGGCTTATCATTGGGGATGCCGCTATTCGCGCGGGGATTACGTCTCCCACCATCATCGTTACGGTAGCAATTTCAGTTATCTCCAGCTATATTCTCGTGAACACCGTGCTGAGCGGAGCTACTGCCCAGGTCCGGATCGGGATGCTTCTCATCTCTTCCATTCTTGGATTATTCGGATTCATGATTGGACTATTCGCCCTCTTGGTACATCTCGTATCCTTAGAATGTTATGGGGTTTCTTATCTGACCCCCGTCTCTCCCTACATACCAGGAGATTTCACGCAGGCCGTATCCATGCCACCTTCCATGAAAAAAAATAAGCGTCCGGAAGCACTTCACACTCAAGATTCCACTCGCCGGAGAAAGCGGCCATGATCAGATGGACCTCTATGAGTGGCCTACTCGCCGGGTGCTTGATCCTGCTAACGGGATGCTGGGATTCCAAAGAGGTGCAAAGTATTAACTTCATCACGGCCATTGGAATAGACTACGTGGACAACCAATATATTGCGTATGCCCAGTTAATTGATTTTTCCAGTATTGCAAAACAGGAAACGCCAACTTCCCGGGAAACAAGGGACATGTGGATTGGACGAGGCGAGGGTACAACTCTGAGTATGGCTATTAACGACCTGTATGAAACGTCACAGCAGCAAACGCTCTGGACTCATGTTAAAGCGATTGTTTTATCGAAAAATGCTCTGGACGGAAAGTTGGAGGATATATTTAATACGTTGCTGCATTCCGGTCAACTGAGATATACACCCTGGATTTACGCGACGGAGCAGGACATTCCGGAAGTGCTATCCCCTTCAGCGCTGCTAAACCAATCCGCCCAGACCATTGAGTTATTTGAGCCCATGAGGTTATACAAACAGCATTCCAGTTACGAACCGATCCGGCTCCATCATCTTCTTGATGGATTACGGGAACCAGCTTCCGTCATTCTCTTACCATCGGTCTCAACCAGGAATGAAACGTGGTTCAATGGCGATAAAAACCCACCCCTTGTTAGAATGGATGGATTTTATGTCATTTCCCAAGGCAAAAGTCAGGGTAGAGTTGCGGGAGCAGATGCAGACGGTACACGATACGTAAATTATGAACGCGTTCATCACTATCCATTGTACGTGTATGGGAATGGTAGGAAGACTCCTGATCTAACCTTAATGCTTCGGAATCCCAAGACTAGAATTAAGGCGAAGAAACAAGGAGACGGCGTCACATTCAATCTGGTTACCACAGTCAAAAGTTCCATCATCGAAGACCATGGAGCCCCACGCACGCCTCATGCCATGGAGCTGGAAGCCGAAAAACAGATCAAATCCCAAATCCGAGATACGTTCGAAAAAACCAAGGCACGCAAGATTGATTCATACGGTCTTGTGGAACATCTCTATCGCAACAATTTACCCTTATGGCAGGAATTCGCCAAACGAGATGATCCCCTCGAACGTTTCAAGCTTGGCAAAGTAGAGGTCCATGTGGATATTCTGAATGCGAGCACGTATAGATACAGTAACTAAATAAGACCGGTGACCTGCATTACATGCAAAGTTATCGGTCTTCTTTTGGGTTGAATTCCATGCCAAGTCGTAATTCTATTCTAATGGATACGCCATGACACTCATCAGAGCCAATTCCGGCTGGGTCGTGTCCAAACGGCTGTACTGGATAATGACAGGTATGTTGCTTGAAACCGTAATCGCATAAGGTACGCCTGACGGGATAGACTGCTCTCCAGATTGCAGCGATACAGTACGAATATGTTTTGTTCTTCTCGCAGGCACCTCTGCCACAATATTTTCAAGCGGTTCCCTGTCTTCAAAATAGATTGTGATATTCAGCTCCGCATCCGTTGCACCTGTGTTTAATACACAGATGCTTTCGTGACTCTCCAGTGTGCCGCTGCTCTCCGGTGGGATGTAGCCATCAGGGATAACCCAGTAGGTATGACCTGTGGCGGTCGGATCGTTCTTATGGGTTGATCCGCCTGGGTTGGTCGAGTCCAATGTCATTGAAATATATCCTCCTCAATAATTAAGTTAAAATCGAGTGGGCTCGCACGGCAGTCGCTCCGGTGGACGGATCGGGCTGTGGGCCGCTGTTGGCTCTTCGGCTCATTCGCGGGGAAAAATTCTTAAAATCGGTGGGCTCGCACGGCAGTCGCTCCGGCGGACGGATCGGGCTATGGGCCGCTGTTGGCTCGGGATTTCTATTCATTCCCCCTCAGCAGGGGAAATCCCGCTCCAAAGGCGGACGCTTCGCTCCCTCTTCCCGATTCCGTCCTCCTCCGCTGACGCTCGCCGAACTGATTTTAAAAAATTATTGCCCTCGCTCTTCGCTGGGCAACCTTTTTGTTGGCTCATTACTTCGTTTAACTCGCTACCGTTCTTAAACCCTGAATACTCGCTGAGCTGGCGCTTCGGTGGACGGATCGGGCTATGGGCCGCTGTTGGCTCGGGATTTCTATTCATTCCCCCTCAGCAGGGGAAATCCCGCTCCAAAGGCGGACGCTTCGCTCCCTCTACCCGATTCCGTCCTCCTCCGCTGCTACGCTCGCCGAACTGATTTAAAAATATTATTGGCTTCGCTCTTCGCTGGGCAACTTTTGGCTCGCTCGTTACTTCGTTTAACTCGCTTCGCTTAAATACAGACGCACAGGACTTGAAATCCTGCGGTATTTTATCTCCTAGAGTAGTAAAAACAAGTCCTCTATAACTTCGACAATTACTCACCTACCGCAGATACATCTGCAACGGTTGCAATTTCAACTCGCAGATGGCTTCTGCCACCTGCTGGGCAAGACGGCGGGCACCGCGTTCCTGAAAATGCGTGTTATCCTCCACGCCTGAGGGGAAGTTCACATACTCGCCTGGCAGCACCCACATGAAGTCGTCCTTGGTGCCCTCAACGCCCGCCTCTTCGAACAGAAGACGGCTGCGCTCTGCCAGATCGATCAGCGGGACATCCTCCTCTTCCGCCAGTTCACGTACGGCGATGATATAATCGCCATGCGTATCGGTCAATGTGCCATCATCCGTGAAATAGCGACGATGCACCGGGGTTATGAGCACCGGACGCGCCTTGGCTTCACGGGCAGCATCGATATACTTTTTCAAATATTCCTTATATGTTGTGAATGGGTCGGTTCCACGTTCAGGGTCCGGCTTCTCATCGTTATGTCCAAATTGAATAAACAGAAAATCTTCGGGCTTGATTCGCTCCATAATGGCGCTGAGTCTGCCTTCGTTAATAAAACTGCGGGAACTTCGCCCTGACTGGGCATGATTATCCACTGCCACATCATGTTTAAACTGTGCTGGCAGGAGCTGACCCCAACCGCAATACGGATATCCACTTTCCGGCTGATCTGTAACGGTTGAATCCCCGGCAAGAAATACGGTCATCGTCTGATTCGCAAGGGTAATCTCCATAACATTAATTCTTGGCGCAGCACCGGAGAATGACAGGCGAAGTCTGCCGCCGCGAACAACAACCGAGAATCGCACCTCTGCAAATTGCCCAGGAAGTGTACGAATGGTTGGCAGTACTAGTCTGCCTTCACCAGCTTTAACACGAGTTACGGTCTCAGCCAATTCATCCCCTGCAACAAGCAAAACCTGATAGGTACCATCGGGGACATCCACGACGAAGGATGCTTTGAGCGGAATACAGAAGCCGGAACGCAATCGGGCAGACATGGATGTCTGCCCCGAATTATTATGATGTTGTTTCGTGGAATTCGGCACATCGTCATCTCCGATGCGTTGTTTCTCATACACCAGAGAACCCGCTTCGAACCCGTATGCTCCTCGTTCCTCATATGCGGTTGTTGCAGTTACTTGCAGATAATCCCCTGTCTCATCTGCTCCTCCCGAGTCCGGTCCAAAGTTAAACTTCCAGCTGGTCACGGACACTGCCTGGCCCTCTGCCGCTGCCTCCATGGCAACGGCCTGACTACCCTGAGCTTTATTCAAAAGTGATAACCTCCTTGGTTAACTTTCGTACAACGTTCATTTGGGCGACGATACAAAGATCCGAAGATACAGCGAATGAATCCTGCTTATCCTTTTAATCCACTCGTGCTCATCCCTTGAACAATCTGTTTCTGGAAAATGAAGAACACCGCTACAACCGGTACCAGACTGACAATGGACATCGCGAACATTGCACCCCAGTTGGAAGCAGATTCACTATCCAGGAACATTTTCAGCGCCATCGACACGGTATATTTCTCAGGCGAGTTCAGGTACAATACCGGACCGAGCAGGTCTTCCCATCTCCAGTAGAAGGAGAAAATCGCTGCTGTTGCCAAAGAAGACTTGATGAGCGGCATAATAATCTGGATATACAGTCTGAATTTGTTACAGCCATCGATAGTTGCAGCCTCATCCAATTCCTTCGGAATCGTTCGAATGAACTGTACCATCAGGAAGATGAAGAATGGCATTCCGAAGAATGTAGGTACGACGATTGGAAGAATCGTATTCAGCCAACCCAGCTTCGTGAAGATAATGTATTGCGGAACCAATACCACGTCATGTGGCAGCATCAGCGTCAACATCATAATGGAGAACCAGAAGCTACGACCTTTGAAGCTAAGTCTGGCAAAACCAAAAGCGATCAGCGATGACGATATCACTGCACCGATAGTAGATATAACTACGATTACAAGGGAGTTGGTAATGTAATCCATGAACGGTCTGCCTGCTGTGCCTTTCCAACCGTCCACATAGTTACTCCAGATCCACTTGGTAGGAAACAGGGAATCTGCAGTGACAAAGATCGTACGGCTTTCCTTGAAGGAACTGAAGAGCATCCAAAGTACAGGATAGAGCATCAGGAGGGCAAGAGCTGCAACGAACAGGTGATAAATGGGCCATTTCACATTTCTCCAAACCATCGTTACTTCCCTCCTTCAGATTCGTAGAATACCCAGTACTTGGATGTCAGGAACACAGCTACCGTGAGCATACCAATCATAATGAGCATGATCCAGGCCATTGCCGAAGCATAACCCATGTTGTTAAACATAAAGGCCTGACGGAACAGATACAGGGAGTACAGCATAGTACCATCCATTGGACCGCCTTCGCCTTTGGAGATAATGTAAGCAGGTACGAAGGTCATGAATGCTCCAATCGTCTGCATAATCATATTGAACAGGACGATTGGGCTAAGGAGCGGCAAGGTGATGCTGAAAAATTTCCGTACAGGATTCGCACCATCCACGCCTGCGGCCTCATACATCTCAGGGGAGATATTTTTGAGACCCGCCAGGAAGATCAGCATGGAAGAACCAAACTGCCACACAGACAGGGATATTAGCATAACCAGGGACGCATTCGGGTCACCGAACCAGCTGATAGGCCCGATCCCAATTGCCGTTAGAGCACTATTGATGACACCCTCATTACTGAAGAGGTTACGCCACATAATGGATACAGCCACACTACCACCGATAATGGAGGGCAGGTAATACAACGTCCGGTACGTTCCAATCATACGAGAGCCAGTGTTCAGGACCATCGCTACGAAGAGGGCAAAGATCAATCTTAACGGTACCCCAATGAATACATACAAGAACGTCACTTTGACTGAGTTCCAATATTTTGGATCATCAAAAAACATTTTGGTGTAGTTATCGAGCCCAATCCACCGTGGAGAAGTGAACAGGTTATAACTCGTGAACGACATATATAAGGAAACAAACATGGGGATGAGTGTGAAGCCCAGGAATCCAATAATAAACGGGCTTATGAACGCATATCCGGTTAAGTTTCTACGTAACGACGAATACTGCCTCAATGGAACGAACCTCCTTCATGGATCAGCTTGCTTTCTCATCCTTGCTTCGGTCATCTGGACGGGGAAAGGCCCTCGCATTTGCGAGTAGCCCCATTCCCGACCATCCCTGCAGTGGGACGAGCAAGTCATCATTCAACTGTTATTTATTGTTCGCTAGAACAGATTCGGCGTTCTTGCGGAATGTTTCTGCTGCCTGTTCAGGTGTGATTTTGCCAAAGTTCAACTCTTCAACTACATCTGCCAGCGCAGAGATTACTTCAGGTGAACCAACCGGTGGCGGAGGACTCATTGGTGAAGCCTTAGGCTCCATGGCTGCTACGAATTCAAAGACCTGTTTTGTTGCGTCACTCAGCTCAGGTGCGATGGCTTCTTTGATGGCTCCTGAGATAGGCACACCGCGCTCCCCTTTGATCAGTTTGTTGGCTTCCACGTCATTCACCCAGAAATCAATGAACTTAGCCGCTTCTTCCTTCACTTTGGAGTTGGACGTTACACCCCAGTACATACTTGGTTGCATATAAAGGCCTTTTTCCATATCCGGTCCTGGCATTGGAGCGATTGCGAGCGGACGGTTCGCTACCTGTTGCAAGGCTACAAACTGGTTGGACCATTGCCAGACGCCAATTCCTTTTTCCTTCACGAGATCTGATTCCTCAATAATGCCTTTGGTTTGGTTGGCTACATCCGGTGTAGGTGCTGCGCCCTGTTCAATCATACGGCGCATAAGTCCGAAGAACTCCACAAACAATTGGTCATCATCATAACCAAGACCTGTTCCTTCCGCATTGTACAGCGACAATCCTTTGGTACGCAGGAAGTAATGGAAGAAGATATCCGGAGCTACTCCTCCATCCAGATACAGTCCTTTTTCTGCGGTTTGTTTACCCAATGCTTCGTACGATTCCCAGGTCATATTGTCAGGGATGGCATCCACGCCTGCCTTTTTAAGCAACGCCGGATCATATTGGAAGCCCAGAACGTTAACACCGGCAGGTACACCGTATTGTTTGCCGTTTATGACACCTGTGCTAATGACATTTTCGGACACATCATCCACTTTGATCTGGTTGCCCAGATAAGGTGCGAGATCCTCAAGCTGACCATTCTGTGCATATTGGCTGATGTAGGAAATATCCATCTGAACGATGTCAGGCAACTGATTTGCCGCTGCTTGTGGTGCGAGTTTTTTCCAGTAGTCATCAAATGAAGCATATTCCACATCGATTTTGACATTCGGGTTTTTCGATTTGTAAAGGTCGATGACCTTCTGTGTATATTCATGCCGTGTATCCGAGCCCCACCAAGCGATCCGCAGGGTAACCGATCCATCCGATGATCCCTGTTCACTGCCTCCACCTGAACTACACGCCGCCGTAAAAACGAGCAATGCAGCCATCATCAGGAATATTGCCTTTTTCACCATGCCAATCTCCCCTTTTATGTTGATATGGTTGTGTGAACGAGTTATCCTTTTTATTCGTGATAACGCTTTCACAAACTTGTTAATGTCATTTTCGCAAATGTACGACCAGAGTTGAATACACAAAACCGTCTTGTTGGTTCAAAAAACAGAGGAGGACAACAGGCTCCTCTCGGCGCTGTCCGTCCTCCCCAGTCATGACTCTCATGATTGGTAGTCCATTGTTATATGCCAAACCTGCGGAATTCCGTAGGTGTCATACCGGTCCACTTTTTGAACACCTGGCTGAAATACTGCGAGTTGCCCCCGAAACCGAACAATTCAGCAAGCTCGAATACTTTCACATCTCCGCCTCTGCGAATATGGTCACATGCGCGTTCAATGCGCAGACGATTTACGTAGTTGGAGAAATTCTCTCCTGTGACTTTTTTGAAAATCTTGCCCAGGTAATCCGGATTCATATACAACATCTGATGAGCGACTCCATTCAGAGAGAGATCCGCCTCTCCATAATGACGATCCACGATATCCATCATCTTCTCCACGGCGGAAGACTGGCGACTGATATGGTTTTTGTAATAACCGGAAGTTAGCCGGGCTGCACTGCTTGCAACGAAAGACTTCAAACCAGACAACGTATCGATATGAGGCAGTTCTGCCATGCGTTGGGTGAATTCCGTTGCCTCCTCGGGCGGACAGACATGAACCATTGCCGAGTAGAGCTGCACTACATAAGAGCGAGTCACCTCAATCTCCAGCTGCTGGCGTGATAATAGATCAAACAGACGATCCACCTCGACCGCTGTCTCCTCGGTATTGCCCGATTTGATCAACAGACACAGTTGCTCCGCATCCTGTTCTACATGCACGCCGTCGCATTCTCCGGCCAGAACCAGATCGTTCTTCGTAATCAGCTTGCCTTCACCGATAAAAAAGCGATGGTTCAGGTACTGCAATGCCTCACGAAACAACCGCCGGGACTCGATCATTCGATCTGGCTCACTCAGCGCAGCGGTCACTTCCAATTTGTATAGTCTGGTAAATGCGGCCCGAACCTCTTCAATGCTTTCTTTCAGTTCAGTCGGGTCAGCTGAATCTGCAAGCAGAATCAGGAGTTTGCCTTCAATGGTTGTGCTTAACAGGACATGTGGGAGCAGGTCACTGGCAATGTTTTTGATCGCAAATAAGTGACTGTAATCATGTTCATCCACGATTCGGAACAGCAGCAGCCGCACTGTATTCTCTTCAAGCTCCAGATCGAACAGCTTCTGATAATACTCCAGATCAACCGGCCCATAGGTGCGGTTGGTCATGAACTCCAGCAGAAATTGCTCCTTCACATGCGGAAGGACACGCTGCAATCGCTGTTTCATCTCACCGGCAACATGCTCCTTCACCTGAGCATCCTGATGTTCCTGCAACAATTCAGTTAACGCATCATGGATCTGATTCTCATTGCAGGGTTTGAGCAAATAATGCTTCACACCGTATTGCATCGCTCTGCGGGCGTATTCGAACTCCTTGTAGCCAGATAACATGATGAAACGAACTCCCGGGTAGGCTTCAGATGCCTTCTCTATGAGTCCGAGACCATCCAGACCTGGCATGGAAATATCCGTGATGATAATATCCGGTCTCGACTGTCCAATTTTGTCCAATGCCTCGATCCCGTTCCTCGCCGTTCCCACCAATTCCGTACCTGCCGCGGCCCAATCGACCACTTGGGAAATCCCTTCCAGAATGACACGTTCATCATCTACGAGCATCACTTTGTACATCGTCATCGTCCTCTCTGATCCAAGGTATGCTGATCGATACTACAGTTCCTGATCCGGGCTTGCTGCTCATCACCATTCCACCTTCATCGCCGAAGGTCAGTCTGATTCGTTCCTGAATGTTAGATAACCCAATGCCCTGTCCTCTTGTCTGAATACGTCCTTCATGCAGTTGTTCCAGGAATTCCGGTGTCATTCCCGGGCCATCGTCCTCGACTTCAATCATCACCTTATCTCCATCTGCTCTCGCCCGAATACGGATACGGCAAGGGTCAATGCTTGGTTCGAGTGCATAATGTATGGCGTTCTCCACCAAAGGCTGTAATGTTAACTTGGGAATCCGAGCCGTTCCCACCTCTGGGGCAATCTCCATGTCGAAATCCAGTCTTTCCTCAAAACGGGTGCGCTGAATGGTCACGTAACTGCGGACAATGTCCAGCTCTCTTTCCAGTGTGATCCACTTCTCGGACATATTCACAGAGCTGCGCAGCAGAAATCCGAGAGCCTCGACCATTTCCGAGATCTGTCGTTGCTTCTGTACTTTAGCGAGCCAGTTAATCGATTCCAGCGTGTTGTATAGAAAATGTGGATTAATCTGCGCCTGAAGCGCTTTCAATTCAGTCTCACGAATCACCAGTTGCTTGGCATAATTCTCATCAATCAACTCGCGTATTCGTTGAAGCATCATCTTGAATGTTCGATGCAGCAGCCCAACCTCATTCTGGGGCGATATCGGAACATTGCCGAGAGCAGCCTCCTCCAGTTTATCCAGATCACCTTTTTCGATATTACGCATTTTTTTGATCAACTGCGCAATCGGATGGGTAATACTGCGAGAGAATCTCGCTCCAATGATCAGTGCTGCCAGAAAAATCATGATGAAGATCACCGTAACCAACTGTTTGACAAACTGGATCTGTTTAAACATCTGGTCATAGGGGGTGGTGTACAAATAGGTCCAATCCGTATAGGAAGAGTGAGCACGCGCTACAAAGTGTCTCCCCTGCTCCAGCATGGCAATTCCATAGGGCTGGGTGCGTTTCAGTTCTGACTCAATCTCCGCTTCGCTGACGGCTGATTCTGTAGGATAGATCACTTCTTTTCCATCGGTAATCAGTAGTTGGGAGTCCTCAGCCGGTTCTTGCATCTGATCCTGTACAATTCGGTCCAGCCGTACACGGATGATCAGTGTGCCCAGGTCCTCCAACGTAAATGCTCCGCCAATAAAGGATTTCACCTGTCGGACCGACAAGAGTCGGGACTGTTTATCCCCACTGGTATGCCAGGCATTGGAGCCAGAGTATTGCTGTCCCAGTGCAACCAGTTCCTTTTGCTTCGACTCTGAAATGCCCTCCCGATTGCCTGCGGCCATAACGTTATTATCATTATCTATAAATAACATGGAATAGACGTATTTTTCGGAACCTGCGTAAGCGACTAACCTGTTGGTAATCTTTTTACGCAATCCATTTTTCTCATAACCCGTTTCGACCTTTTTCAATTGGAGCAGATATTGCTGAAGCGGCTCATCCGACATGACCTTGAAGGAGAGGTTGGAAATCTCACGCAGTTGATTCTCAATGCCTACGGAAGACATATTGAGGACTTGAGAGGATTTTTCGTAAATCTGACGGTCGTAGATACTGAATACATATCGGAGTACGGACGCATAAAACGTAAAGCTGATCAACATCAAAAGTCCGATGAGAAGAATCGTTTTGTGATGGATCGGCAATGTAGTGAAAGCGTTTTTAATTTTGCTCATTCTAAGCGCTCCTTTGGCTTGCGAAGGGTGCTGTCATATTATGCATTAGTGGTTGTATTGTAAGTTATTTTCATATTTACACATCCATTGGTCATCTGACAAGATATATTTATGCAACATTTCAGGTCATCAGAGATGGTATACATCTGTGTCAGCAAGTCAAAAAGAACACAAAACAGCCAGAATACCTTGAACAGATCAAGGCATTCCGGCTGTTAAATCACATCATGCTATGGCATGAAATGACCTTACGGATTAACAAATACAGTTCTCAGTTTCGCTACATATTGCACATCAAAGCCAAGACCTTCTGCCACCATGGCAAGGGGTACATAGGTTTTAGACTCTTTGCCTACCTTATTCAAAAATGCAGGTGTATCCACGGTAACCGATGCTCCATTTACCTTCACAGCGTTGGCACCAATCTTCACAGCAACCTTGCGGTCTCCATATGTAATGGTTGCGGTTGAAGTCTTGTTATCCCATACCGTTGTAGCACCGACAGCATTCACGATATCTTGGATCGCCACAAAGTTTTTGCCGTTACGGATAATTGGTTTGTACGGTGTATTCAAGGTTTTGCCACTCACGATAATATTCATTGGTTCACCTGTGGCAGGTGCAGTCAGCTTGGTGTAATCTCCCCAGATCGTTTTGGCAAATACTTCGGCAATGGCCGCATATCCGAATTGATTCGGGTGGAAATCACGATCTTTGATCATATGAGTCATCGTGCCTTCACCGCCAACAAACTCTTTGGCCACGTGTGCGACTTTGACATTAGTACCTTGAGCAGAGAATTTCGCTGCGATTCCATCAATCGTCTGTGTGAAGCCTTGGGAAGCCTCCATCAGTTTCGCATAGAGTGCCTTGCCTGCTACTTCTGGCATCGGGTTATACTGGTCTGCGATGACTATTGTAGCTGTCGGATTAATTTCATGGATCGTATTAATCGTTGCAGTAACATTGTCTGTATATGTTGCAAGTAATTCTTTTAACTTTCCTTGCAACTCCTGATCACTCAGTTTGTCTGCTGTACCGAGGAGCTCCGATACATCATTTCCCCCAATGGTAATTGCAACCAGATTAGCCTGTGCTACACTCTCCCGGATTGCGGCAGTGTTGGCTCCGATCTGTCCCGCTCTTGGATCAGGAAGGCTTGGTTGAATGGCATCAGAAGTCAGCGTTTTGCCATCCTTCATTGCAGTAGTGAAGTTTTTCAGGCCACTGGTTTTCAATCCGGCAATCCCGTAGTTGTCCACCTGTGTACGTCCATGCAACAAACCTTGCTCCTGCAGACGTTCTACATAACCATAAGGCAACTCTTTCGTGTTGGGCTCATAACCTACTGTTATGGAATCTCCCAATGTGACGATGCGGAACTCCTTGGTTACAGCTACTGCATCTTTCTTCGCAGTCAGCGAAGCCTCATTCGTACCCGCTGGCAATACACTTGTTTTGGTGTCAGCAGCGTGTGCGGGCAATGCAGAAGATGTGAAGAGCAGCATTCCTGCCAACATGCTCACCGTTAAACCGGCAGCCGTATTTTCCCATATACGTTTACGCTTCATTCGGGTTAACACTCCTTTTCGAGAATCTATAATTACACTTATTGTAAGTATTCAAAAAGGACGGTTTTCAGTACCGAGAAGATGGGATGAAGCTAGAAATGGAGTAGCGGAGCGTAGATAGTGCTACGTGAGCAACTACAATGTTTCCGAAGGAAACATACTTCGTAAGCCTCCCGCTTATTTCGGCTGAATTCCATATTCGATGCTGATGATGCCTATTAGGCATCCTTGGTAATCAAAAGCGGACTTTTTGAACAACCTCACTAATATATAGTAGATCGGTCATTGGAATGACATCTATTCGTGTTACTCTATTCTATCATTTTAAAGTAGGCGCTGTCTTCTCTGCTGAAGCGCGCATGAAATAACAGACTCCCTGATCGGGAGCCTGTTATTGGTGAAGCACAATGTTGACGTTCAGTGATTCATTAAGATTGCGGTTTATCCGAGTCCTCAGAATTCGAATGCCCCTTGTCGCTCTCTGGTTTATTCCCGGCAGCTCGCTCCAGATATCGATCATAACGCTCATCCAATTCGCGTGCCATCTTTCGGAACTTTAACGTTTCCTCGACAATTGGATCATGTTCTGTCTGAATTCGCACTTCATATTTGGGAGGAATCAGCTGGCGTTCACGCTGATCGGTGTCGCCGGACTCTTCCATGTCCCCTTCCGTCAGCATATCACTGAGCCGTCGTTCCAGTTCTTTGGATTCATCCATTGTTCTCGCTCCTTTAATTAAAGTCATACTTGAATTAACTGTAATATTGTATTTTCACTTCGTGTACAGAACCATCTTCCGATCGCTGTTATCCCCAGATTTCTTTGATTCCCTTTTCCAAGGGAGAAATCTGGGGATAAGGCGAGCACTTCGTTTCTTCAGATGCTTTCTGTCCCCTCCGTTAATGTACAATTACAGTTTATTAAATCATGGATGAGTTGAATAAACTCACTCCAGACCAGTAGCCTTCGCTTCCTTCAGCACATCCGTCAGTGCATCATGGATTTTGCCATTACTGGCAACGACATGATTCACAGAGAGTTGGTATGGCGTTCCGATGGTATCGGTCACCTTGCCGCCGGATTCTGCAACCAGCAGCGCACCTGCCGCTATATCCCACGGCTTCAGGCCAACTTCGGTGTAGGCGCTGAGACGTCCTGCGGCAACATACGCCAGATGGAGAGCGGCAGATCCGCCTGCACGCAAATTACGAACTTGCGGAGCCAGCGCCTGTACAGCGGCCATATTCAAGGGCAACGCAAAGGTTGTATCTGCCGGGAATCCAACCGCAATCAGGCTCTGGGCCAGTTTCTGTTCACCAGATACTTGCATCCGGTTGCCGTGGACGTAAGCTCCTTTACCTTTTTCCGCAACAAACATCTCATCACGGGAAGGGTCGTAAATTGCGCCAACAATGATTTCACCATTGTGAGCCAATGCGATGGACACGGAATAAAAGGGAATCCATGTACGAAGTTCGTCGTTCCATCCACCGGATCAACAATCCAGAGGAACTCTTCTTCCTCCGCCTCTTTCAGTGCTTTTGCTGAAGCTTCCGGTCCCGGCTCAACGCCTTCTTCACCCAGAATGGCATGGTGAGGGAAATGCGTGAGAATCAGGCGGCGAATCATCTGCTCCGCTCCTTTATCCACTTCGGTTACCAGATCCTGCGGTGAATATTTGGTGCCTGGTTCGGTTACCGTCCCAAGACGGCTTTTGATCCATTCGCCAGCTTTGGAAGCTGCATTAATAGCAACGGCAGTATAGCTTTTGCTTGTCACGACATAAGGTATCTTTTCCTTCTCATTCAAAGCGTTCACTCTACTTTCTATATCAATCTACGAAAAGTTGAAATACTTGTTAAAAGTATACGCCCCGCAAGTCGTAAAGTTTCTCGTTGCCCAAGCCCCTTTTGGCTCTACGGATGAATAATGACGGTAGACTCGTCCACCCACTCCACGCCCTCTTCGTGATAGAATGCCAGCTTCTGCATCAATTGCACAAGAGCCTCATCCTTGCGTTTGGCCTCAATCATCACGTCAAGCCTTGGGGTGTCTGCTGCGATATGACGCAGAAAGTCGAGCACAGGCTCTACCTCCACGCCATCCGCATGGCCTCGCACATCCTTTTCACTCTTCGGACTGGAGACATGGATTTTGGGCGGCAATGGCTGATCAGCCGGTGAATCTGCCTGGGCAAGCGGTGACTGCCAGGTCTTCAGAATATCAGGCCACAGATCCCAGGGTTGTTCTCCTTCGTTGTTCACCCACTGGTGATGGATATCCAGTACCATAGGCAATCCCAGGCGCTGGCATACGGCCAGTGTCTCGGGCGCATTGAACGTTTTGTCATCATTTTCGAGTGTCAATCGCTCCTGGATGTCCCGATCCAGCTTCAAAAAGTTCTCTTCAAAACGGAGTGCCGCCGAAGGCTTGTCTCCATATGCACCACCAATATGTATATTGTTCTTGGCAGTGGCATTCAGCCCCATGGCATCCAGCATCCGGACATGATGGCGAAGGTCGCGAATCGAGTTGTGCAGAACTTGCTCGCGAGGTGTACTAAGTACGGTAAAATGATCCGGATGAAAGGACACACGCATATGATTTTCCTTCACAAAATCACCAATGGCCGCAAAGTCCTGCTTCAATGCCGGAAACGGGTCCCAGTCAATCAGGTCCTCGTGTGTTGCCAGTGGAATCAATTTGGAAGAGAAGCGATATACATGAATATGGCTGCCCTTATTGTGCCTGAGCAAACGTAATGTATTGTGCAGGTTCTCGGCTGCAATCCGTTCGAGCTTGCGGATCGCTGCCTCCCTGTCATCGATTTTGTTAAAACTCGACATGGTCATCGTCCGGGAAGGTGAGGCGTTCTCTATAAGCACGGACATGGCCACGTAACCAAAGCGTACGAGCATGGATTTCTTCCTCTCTGTTAGGGCGGAGAACCCCGGGGCATATTCTGCCGTCAGGATGTACCGTCACTGTATATAACCAAGTTTTACCCTAAAAGAGTGACCATAATCGTATTCTCACAAATCAGTCCATTCGATTCTCATTGACAGTCAGCAACTATTCCTGTGCTTGCTCTCCAAAGAACATCTCATCCGCAAGGGCAGTCTGGATGCGTGATTCTTCCTCCGTCAACTTGCGGACGAGCTGCATCTCCACCTCCGTTACCTCTTGCCCCTGGAAGTTGATCTCTGCAATGGAAACCACGATCTTGACGATGGCTACAGCCACGTTATCCGGTGTGTATGCAATCACTTTCTGGCCGGTAGGAAATACCCGGAAGCCCTGTTTGACCATTTTGCCGCGACCGTATTCAAGCAGTTCGAACAGCTCCTGCTCACTCTTGAATTTGCATACGGAATTGAATTCAGTCTGAAATCCCATGCATACCCCTCCTGATTCTTGTCGTCTTCGTCTACGCCTGTACACCGTTCTCGTAATTCAGAGCCTGCTTGCGGTTATAACGTTCCAATGCCAGCTCAATCATGCGATCCAGCAGCTCCGCATACGATACACCGGTCTCACGCCAAAGAAGTGGATACATGCTATATGGTGTGAAACCAGGCATGGTGTTAACTTCATTAATAAGCAATGCGCCGTCATTTTTACGAATGAAGAAGTCTGCGCGTGAAATACCGTTGCCCTCAATCGCACGGAACGCCTGCAGAGCTGCCTCGCGAATGCGATCTGCGGCCTCTGGGTCCAGTGGAGCGGGGATCAGCATCTGTGATTGACCATCAATATACTTGGCTGCGTAGTCATAATACTCACCGGAGGATACGATCTCACCTGGAATCGAAGCCATTGGTTCGTCATTGCCGAGCACGCTGACCTCTACTTCACGTGCTTCAACGAACTCCTCAATAACAACCTTCGTATCATACCGCAGGGCGAACTCGACAGCTGTCTTCAGCTCATCGCGGTTACGCGCTTTGGAGATGCCTACACTGGAGCCCAGATTAGCCGGTTTGATAAAACATGGATACCCTAGCTGATCTTCGACCTGTACGATCATCTCGTGCTCTGTCTGCTTCCATTGTGTGGCGTTAAAATACGTGAAGGCACATTGGTCAATGCCCGCCTGCGCGAACAGCTTTTTCATGACCACTTTGTCCATGCCGCCAGCCGAAGCCAGTACTCCTGCTCCTACATATGGCATATCCGCCATCTCGAACATGCCCTGAATGGTGCCATCCTCACCAAACGTACCATGCAGCAGAGGGAACATCACGTCCAGCGCTTCCGCTCCGCCATACAAACGGCCAAACAGTGCGTTCAGCGCATCCTGCGTTCCACCCGCGGATTGCTCCAGCTTCAAATCTTCAATCTGCGCGAACGGCGCATGCATGACAGGTCCTTTTTTCCACGTCCCCTGCTTGGAGATATAAAAAGGAACCAGTTCATACTTCTCGTAATCAAATGCGTTTGTTACAGCAAACGCCGTTTGCAGCGACACCTCATGCTCGCCTGATTTTCCGCCGTACACGACGCCTACTTTTAATTTATCCATACTCATGTGTACCCTCCGATTATCTGTCCCTGATGCTGTCATGCTTGCTGCTCAGCACCCTTGTTTTTCTGCTTGCGTTATCTGGTCTTATTTTACACGGAACTGGATGTCTGCGTCACCGCATCCCGAAAATCTTTCGTCATCAAAACTCATCTGCAATATGAAAAAGCCGGTATACCGTCCGCTCCGTCCAAGCGTAAGAATCCCGGTAATCCCAAAATCGGTGACGGCTGCTAACCGTATGTGCGTTAACCAGCGGCATTCCCCCCGCATCAAACGCCGTTACAACGGTGCTGTGCTGGAACCGTCCATCTCCATCCCAATCATAGAGAATAACATCACCGAGCATCAATTGCTCAGGACGTTCCACTTCTATCGCAGTCAGACCCCAGCTGCTGCCTGACAAATAACGCTCCAGACTATTGGAGACTGCCCAGCTGTAACTCCACATTTCCGAGCCACCCACATACCCTTTATACCACCAGCCAGCTTCTCTTCTACCAGTATAGTGGATGGGTGCGCCCCCTGCAAAGAGACATTGGGACACGTAATTGGTGCAATCCACATCAAATTCCTCAAATGCCGGATTCCCCGCATTCCACCATCGATCTGCATAGGCAACCGCCAGATCTCTGCGATATAACTGTTGCCGAGAGCTTCTTCCTTGACCGAGCACTTCCCGATTCAGCAACGGCCGATTCATCGCCTGTACAAAATCAGCTTGTTGAAACGGACGCCCTTCCCCAGCAGGGCGACGCTCCGGCACTTCTCGCTCGACCCGTCCAATGCTCCATACACCACTCTGCCGCAGAAAGGTTAACCGCTCCCGCTCAATCCGGTCCTCCCGGTGGGTAATCCCGCTCTTCTCGTAGAACAGTCTGCTGTACAATTGTACATCCACCACCGCTTCTTCCTGCCCATCCATAAGCGTGCGCACAAGCTTGGCGCTGGTCTCACTGCGAAGAGGCACGGCGCGCCGCTTACGATACCATTCGTCCAGCCTTGCCATACGCTCTCCCCGTTCCACCACGAAGTCAGGATCGGTAACGATCCGCTCGCTGGTCTGTGGACGATAGTCGATCTCACAGCGATTGTACTGGTTCACGTAAGTATACAAGGCACTCTTCCATTCCCGTTCCAAGCCTGTGTCCCCCTTTGGCATGAGTACTGTCTGGAATATTTCATTGCGTAATATTAAGCTCCTACTATTCATATGAGAGGGTCTTCGGTTGTATGTACACGGCTCGGGAGGGAGACCCAAAATTCGGCAAATACAGGTACACCAGATATCTTATTCCTGCTCACTTCACGAAAACGCCTTCATCGGTTCAAAACATCGGTTCAAAAGCTTGCTTGATCAGGCAAAAAGACCTTTACGTACGGAGGTGAAAACGGTATACTTAAAACTAAAGTTATGATTATGAAATTACGTTTCATCTGATGAAACTAACGAACAAGAACACGGAACGATGAAGGCCTGTTCTTCACCTAAATGAACGTTTTCTTCATCTCACCGACACATCCCAAGGAGGTACATGTATGTCAGCAAAGAATCATTTCTCCGCCGCTCGCAGTCTTGAGGTTGGAGGCAAGTCTTACCGCTACTACAGTCTCGATGCTCTTCAGGAAAACGGCCACGGCGATCTTTCCAGGCTTCCTTTCTCCATTAAAGTGTTGCTTGAAGCAGCAATTCGTCAATTCGACGGACGTGCCATCACCGAAGAACACGTAAAACAACTGACCGGCTGGGCAGATGGCCGTGATAATAACAAGGAAATTCCGTTCATCCCTGCACGTATCGTTCTGCAGGATTTCACCGGTGTACCGGTTGTCGTAGACCTCGCTGCAATGCGTGATACTGTAAAAAAGCAGGCGGCGATCCAAAACAGATCAACCCGCTTGTACCCGTCGATCTCGTTATCGACCACTCCGTCATGGTTGATGCTTTTGGTACCAACGATGCGCTGGATTACAATATCCAGGTTGAGTTTGAGCGTAATGAAGAACGTTACCGCTTCCTGCGCTGGGCACAAACGGCATTCAACAACTTCCGTGCGGTTCCGCCATCCACAGGGATTGTTCACCAGGTTAACCTGGAGTATCTCGCTTCCGTGGCAGCAACGAAAACCGTTGACGGCGAGACCGTGGTATTCCCGGATTCCCTCGTAGGTACTGACTCCCACACCACCATGATCAACGGGCTTGGCGTTGTTGGTTGGGGTGTTGGTGGAATCGAGGCCGAAGCAGGTATGCTGGGCCAACCGCTCTACTTTGTAACACCGGACGTGATCGGTTTCAAACTGACAGGCAGCCTGAGTGAAGGCGCAACAGCAACGGATCTGGCACTGACCGTTACCCAATTGCTTCGTAAAAAAGGCGTTGTTGGTAAATTCGTAGAGTTCTACGGACCAGGTCTTGCGAACATCGGTCTGGCTGACCGTGCAACAGTAGCCAACATGGCACCAGAGTACGGCGCTACCATCGGTTTCTTCCCTGTCGATAGTGAAACGTTGAACTACCTGCGCAGCACAGGTCGTCCTGACGAACAGGTTGAATTGGTTGAAGCTTACTACAAAGCTCAAGGCATGTTCCGTACTTCCAGCACCGTTGACCCAGAATTCACAGATGTGATTGAACTGGATCTCGGCTCTGTTGTACCAAGTCTTGCAGGACCAAAACGTCCACAGGATCGCATCGAGCTGACACAAATGAAAGAAAGCTTCAACAGCATCATCCGCACACCTGTAGATAAAGGTGGTTACGGGCTGAGCGATGAGAAAATGGAGCAAACGGTACCTGTGAAGCACCCTAACGGTTCCACCAGTGAACTGAAAGCAGGCGCTGTGGTGATCGCCGCGATCACAAGTTGTACGAACACTTCGAATCCAAGTGTTATGGTTGGAGCGGGACTGCTGGCGAAAAAAGCAGTTGAACGCGGCCTGACCAAGCCAGGGTATGTGAAAAGCAGTCTGACACCAGGTTCCCTTGTCGTTACCGAGTACCTGGAAAAAGCAGGCCTGATTCCGTATCTGGACCAACTCGGATTCAACGTTGCCGGCTACGGCTGTGCGACTTGCATTGGTAACTCCGGTCCACTACCGGACGAAGTGAGCGAAGCGATTGCTGAGAATGATATGACCGTAGCGGCTGTATTGTCCGGTAACCGTAACTTCGAAGGCCGTGTGCACGCACAAGTTAAAGCCAACTACCTGGCATCTCCACCACTCGTTGTGGCATATGCACTTGCAGGTACTGTAAATATTGACTTTGAAACCGATCCAATCGGTTATGATACGAACAATGAGCCTGTATTCCTGAAAGACCTCTGGCCTAGCTCCGAGGAAATCAAGGATACCATTGCAAGTTCCCTGAACGCTCAGATGTTCCGCAACAAGTACGAGAATGTATTTACAGCCAATGAGCGTTGGAATGCAATTTCGGTACCGGAAGGCGAATTGTACGAGTGGGATCCGAATTCCACATACATTCAGAATCCTCCGTTCTTCCAGGAGCTTGGCGACAAGTTGAACGATATCGCAGATATCCGTTCTGCACGTGTCATGGCATTGCTTGCGGATTCCGTAACAACGGATCATATCTCGCCAGCTGGTAATATTGCCGTATCCAGCCCGGCTGGACTGTACCTGAAAGAACATGGCGTAGAGCGTAAAGACTTCAACTCCTACGGTTCACGCCGTGGTAACCATGAAGTGATGATGCGTGGTACGTTTGCCAACATTCGTATTCGTAACCAGGTGGCTCCGGGCACCGAGGGTGGTATTACGAAGTACCTGCCGACAGACGAAGAAATGTCCATCTACGATGCTTCCATGAAGTATCAGGATGAAGGACAGAATCTGATCGTTATCGCAGGTAAAGAGTATGGTACAGGAAGTTCCCGTGACTGGGCGGCAAAAGGAACATTCCTGCTCGGCGTCAAAGCCGTTATCGCGGAAAGCTTCGAGCGGATTCACCGCAGTAACCTGGTGGGCATGGGTGTAATGCCATTGCAATTCCAGGAAGGTCACGGCTGGTCCAGCCTTGGTCTGAACGGACGTGAAACGTATGACATTACTGGGCTCAGCAATGATGTGAAGCCAGGACAAGAGTTGAAAGTTACCGTAACTCGTGAGGACGGTACACAGTTCGAATTCCCTGTCATCGCTCGTCTAGACAGCATGGTTGACGTGGACTACTACCATAACGGCGGTATCCTGCAAACCGTATTGCGTCAAATGATGAAGAAAGCTTAATGACTTGAATCATTAATGTGATGAAGTTATACCAAAAAGCTCCCCATTACGTGCAATCAGCACGTGACGGGGAGCTTTTGTTATCTATGAACATGCTCACGGTTGCTTAAACTTTAAACCAACTGTCTGTTAATGCCCAATATGATGTGAGGCTTGATCCAACAGTTGGACTGTGCCCATGATCAGGAACAAACACGACAGAACAATCAGCGAACCGCCGAGCCATCTCGACATGATCACTCGCTCTGTAATCTGTTTCTCCGTAGCATCCGTTATACTGCGCGGATACACGAGAAACATCAGCCCTGCGCTAATGAACAGTACCGCCATCATAATCAACGTCATTCCTCCCTACACATGACTCTCCCTGGAATTATACTTCTTCGGTGTCACGTTTGCCCGTCAACACAGGGATAAAGATGCCGAGCGGGATAAAAGCTATTACATTGCCTACCAGATGGATTGCGGTGCCCGGGCGATGTAATGACAGGCTGTTCCAGTCTCGTGAGATTTCCTGAAATGGCGTTAGGTTAACGGTTCTTGTATGGATCAAACCCGGTTGTTGCAAGAATGCCATAAGTCGAACCTTCACGATGCCAAAGTCGATCGGACTTCCTTTGAACAGGATCAGCTTTGTCAGCACATATACATAGATCACGAACACGGCAATCCAAAGGATGTAATGTTTGCTTTTCTTCTGGTTGTTCTGCTCCATGTTGTTTAGCCTCCCTTGCGTTGCCCTATTATTTCTTTACGGTGACGATGACACCCTCCATGTTATCACCTGATATTTCAGTTTGTCCTTGCTCAGGTATGTAAATGGTCGTATCCTGGGTGGCCCTATAGTAGCGGATATGATACACCTCACCCTCTACCTCCACATTGATGTCCTCTTTCTCTTTTAGCATATCCAGATACTCTTCCAGCACCAGATTATTCCTATACATGACAGCACTATGCGGCAGCCCTACATATCGAAAGTGCCATGGTTCATACTGTATACCCGTGATGTGGACCTTATCCTTCGGATAACGCAGAACAAATCCGTATTTCCATGCATTCTTCTCCAGCCAGGCTCCTTCTGGTGCTTCATTCATGGCAGCCAATGTGGAACCAACATCCAGGGATAACCCGAGATTGTGCTCACTGTGACCGGCAGGCAGTGCGTAGTCGCCACCTTTTTCCTGATACAGCTCGTCCTGCTTCGCAAAGTCCCTGTACCCGCTGCTGACAAGGAAATATCGGACGCCCTCTTTCCCTGCTGCTTCAACCATCCTCCCAAACTCCTGTGCCACCAGTCGGGATAACATGATATTCCGATCCATTATTCCATATCCACGAAGCAGATCATCCTCATCCGCCACATATACAATATCGGATCTAACCCCCTCCTCGTGAACGGGGTATTGCTTATTAACCAGTAACAGGTTGCCCTTATGTACCTGATCCTGAATATTTCCCGTAACAGATACCTTGTAACCTGCGGGTTTTTCACGCGTATTCTGAATCTCGATGGGTACATCATCCTTCTGCTGAAGCCACCCTGGTGATTGTGTAACAATATATCCGATCACAACGATACATATTAAAAAAACCCACTTCTTCATGCTTGTTCCTCCTTTTACCTCATACATCAAGGATAGACAAAACAAGTTAAAGAAAAAGCAGGGCATTTTTAAAGTTTTTCTTAAATTTGGGGTCGAACCTCATTGAAGTATGGGCAAACGAACTTCAAATAACGTCCGCACCACATCACTCTGGGCCGAGATCGTACCATCATGCTGTTCCACGATATTGCGTGCGATAAATAAGCCGAGACCTGTCCCGCCCTCTTGCGGGGTCCGGGCACGATCTCCGGTGTAATACATATCGAAGATATGCGGCAATTCCTCTGGGCGAATATGTCCACCATAGTTAATCACCTGAATAACGATTCGGTCTGCATCGCGATATCCGTTAATATCTACGTACATGCCATCCTTGCCGTGCCGAGCAGCGTTAATCAGCAGATTCTCGAACACACGGGCCAGCAACTCACCATCACCGGAGATGGTAAGATCCGTGTCTATTTTCAACCGAGTGACCAGCTGGTTCTTTTCAAATACAGGATAGAGCTCTTCGTTCATCTGCTTCAGCAGTTCGCTAAGATCCAGCCGTGTTTTGTTTATAGGCAACATGCCATAATTCATGCGCGTAATTTCGAACAAATCATCAATCAGCTTCTCCAGACGCTGAGATTTGGTGAAGGCAATCGATGTAAAATGTCGCACCTGCTCCTCCGTCAGCTGATCGTCCTTCATGAGGAGATCCAGATAACCAAGCACTGAGGTCAGCGGGGTTCGCAGGTCATGCGCCAGATTGACAACAAGCTGGTCCTTACTATTTTCAGCAAAATCCCCTCGTTTCATCGCCTCCCGCAGCTTCTGACTTGCCATATTCACACTCTCCGCAATCGAACCCAACTCGTCCTTGGACGAGATCTGAACACGATGCTGAAAGTCTCCATTCGCCAAATGATTAATGCCTGCGGAAATCTCTTTGAAATACGTGACATAGGGTCTCGTAAACAAGTAGAAAAATAAAATCGCAAGCGGGATGAAGAGCAGCATAAAGACATATATGTCACCAATACTTCTCATGATATTACGATATTCCGCCAGCGGATCTCTCTCCTGACCCCTGCATAATACATCTGCAACAGCCTGTACACGATAAATGTTACGGCGCCAGAAGACAGCATGCTCAGACCGAGCAGCATAATCATCGTTGTGCGAAAGCTTCTGCGTTTAGTCATTGAACGTGTACCCCACGCCCCAGATGGTTTTGATAAACTTGTTCTTGTTTACATCTTCTCCCAGCTTTTTGCGCAGGGTACGAATATGGACCATCACGGTATTCCCGCTCTCGTAATAGGCTTCTCCCCATACCTGTTCAAAAATACTTTCTGCACTGAACACCTGCTTGGGATGGCTCGCGAGCAAATACAGAATATCGAACTCCTTCGGTGTTAGTTCTACTGATTTGCCGTAGAGTGTAACGCTGTGTTGTTCTGGCGTGATGATGAGCCCGCCTTTCTCCAGAATGGGCCTTTGAACAGGCACAGACTGGCTGAATTGCAGGGAACGACGCAGCTGAGAGTTGACCCGGGCAACAAGCTCCATTGGATTGAACGGTTTGGTCATATAATCGTCCGCGCCCATCACAAGCCCTGTGATTTTGTCCATATCTGACGTCTTGGCACTCAGGAAAATGATTGGCATATGGTGTTGTTCCCGAATTTTGCGGGTTACTTCGTAACCGTCCATGCCAGGCATCATGATATCCAGGATCGCCAAATCTATGGCTTGATTCTGAACAGCTTGAACCGCCGCCTTTCCGTCGAAGGCTTTAATGGTGTGGTATCCCTCTTTTTGTAAATGTAAAGCTACCAGATCAGCGATCTCAACTTCATCGTCTGCGATCAGAATTGTAATTCGCTTCATTGCTTATTCCACTCCTATGTGTGATGCTGGGCATTATAATACCTATGAATCTAACAGATAAGTAACAGATAAACAATTGAAAGCAATGTTATATACGTTGGACTTTTCTTTTACACTTTAACGGAGAGGACAGAAAAAACCTGAAAAAGCGAAGCGTTCGCCTTTATCACCGGATTTTCCCTTTTCAAAAGGGAATCAAAAAATCTGGGGATAACAGCGATTGGAAGGTTATTCTGTCATCGTAGTGTTCAGTGTAAATGTTGTCCAATTTATATAGACCCGTAAAGGAAAGGACATAAAAACTATGAAACTCGAGCGTTTGTTAGCCATCGTTGTACTGCTTATCAACCGGGGGCGATTACAGGCAAAAGACCTGGCCGATATGTTTGAAGTTTCCATCCGTACGATCTATCGGGATATCGACACATTGGGACAAGCCGGAATTCCGGTCGTGACCTATCAGGGAGCAAGCGGAGGCATCGGGCTAGCCGAGGGGTATCGTCTGGATCGCAATCTGTTAACCGACAAGGATCTTGTTTCCATCGTCACCGCCCTGCGCAGCATATCCACCTCACATACAAATACTGCACGTGAACTGCTCGTGGAGAAGCTAAGCAGTATCGTTCCAGAAGCCAAAAATGAAGATTTTCAGGCCAGCACGCACCGATTCATCGTGGATCATTCCACGTGGACGCACCCTGAGGCGCTGCAACAGAAATTAAAAGTCATTGATCAGGGAATCGATCAGCTTCAATGCATTCATTTCGCCTATTGCAGCGCCGAAGGTGCACAGACCTATCGCACGGTTGAACCCCACACGCTTGTGCTGAAGAGGCACGCGTGGTATCTGTATGCTTTTTGCCATGAACGAGTTGAATTCCGCATGTTCAAGCTGGTTCGTATGAAAGAGGTCTCTCTTGCTGCAGAACACTTTGAACGAAAATCCATCAACCTTCAAGACCGGCCGTGGCAGCAGGAATGGAGCCGACCAGACAACCAGATTGGGATTACCCTGAGATTCCATGCCCGTATGCGTCATCTTGCGGAGGAATGGTTCGGTATTGAGAATGTATTGCCTGACGGGGACGGCTATTATATCAGCCAGGTCGCTTTTCCAGAAGATAACTGGCTGTACGGCTTCATCTTGGGCTTCGGGGCGGATGTTGAGGTGCTGGAACCCTTGCATATTCGGGATAATGTGTGTCGCATAGCCGAACAAATTGTTCAGAATTATAAAACCTCCGCTCAAACCTGACAGACTGTTGTCCAGTTCCTCCCCGTATACTTCAAATATGCTCAGGTTGAAGTTGCATATATAATAAGGAGGAATGAAAGATGAACGTTACGGTATGTCAAAGCTGCGGTATGCCGCTCACAACACCTGCCCAATTCGGAACGGAAGCAGATGGAGGCACAACCCGTGAGTACTGTATCTATTGTTACAAGGATGGGAAGTTTGCACAGCCAGGAATTACACTTGAAGGCATGACGGAGATGTGCACCACCATTCTGAAGGAAGAGGGTATGGATGAGGAATCCGCTCGCTCGATGTTACGCAACCAACTGCCCTTTTTGAAACGTTGGCGTATTGAAGGAAATGCAGGAAACGCTCAGGACGGGGCAGCAACTGTCGCCAATGCACCTATTCATGCCGGGCAACCCGTTCGCTACGTCACCCTTCCGGGCAAACGCCTAGCCGGACTGTCCGCACGTACGACCAACGCGATGGAGATGAGCGGTCAAGGCAGCATCGGTGCGTTGTGGAGTCGTTATTTTGCCTCCGAACATATTCCGGCTGCTGAAGCTGCACGGTACGGCTGTTACACGGATTATGCGGATGGTATTGTCGGTGAATATACCATTTTGATCGGACATGAGGTCGGTGAGAGTGAACTGCTGCCTGAAGAATTTGATGAGGTGCAGCTACCTCCTGCTACTTATGCAGTGTTTACTTCGAGAACCGGACCGATGGTTGAAGTGGTCAGCGAAGTGTGGGAAGCCGTGTGGGCGTGGAGCCATCAGAGCTGACCGCACATTTGCGGGAGATTTTGAGTATTACGATGAGCGGAGTTTAGACCCGGAGCACACACAGGTGGATGTATATATTGCGGTAAAAGAACGCAGGTAACAGAAGTTATACTAACGGATGCCCCTCTTCAAAAACGGAATTTAATGAGAGAATTGAATGAGGAAAACAGTGACTGCCAAGAGCTCTTGGCAGTTTTTTGACATTTTATGAGAAATATACCCCGACCATAGGACCAAGTTAGTTAGCATATATCATACCTAGTCACTTGGACATATGCCTCAGAAGCGAGCACCATTGACTTCCCTAAAATTAGGACCATTCACATAACAACCGATACCATGCTCCCATAACCCGACTTTCATATCAGGTTCTTTGTTCCTGAATTTCCCTAAAACCGTTTACATCCTCTCCATACCGGGTAAAATCACTACATCCGAGTCGGAATTGCGATTCAATTCCCGCTTTTTCATGTAACCAGTCATAGTACCTATAAGCGTACTGGGTGAATTTATTTTATTTCGACCCACAAAACTACTGTTGAAAATACATATAAATAACCGATGCATGTCCATCATGCACATAAGGAGGAACCAAGATGATCCGCATGCCTATTCAGCAAATGATCCCGTATCACCACCAATATCCGCGCAACACGGCGACCAATGCGCCCAAAAAGGAAAATGAGAACACTCAAGGCCTATCCTTCCATGAAATTTTACAGCAAAAAATGGCGAAGAAAAACGTATCCATGAACCTGAGATAACGCTTTACATCTCTGCGGTCACTCCCTATACTACCTGTAAAAGGTGACATTTCAGGCGTGAGGTTGCTTACCGATGTATCGCGCTCATTGTAAGATCTGGTCGCGCCCTATGCTCACCTCTACATAAAGGGGATTACCTATGAGCACTATTGCCTGTTTCCACGCGCATTACTCCAATATTAGTGTAATTGAACAAGCACTGACTTCCTATAATCTCGAACTGGTTCACTATGTAGACCCCGGTCTTGATCGGCTCAAGCATGATGAGGATTTCAATAGTGCCCTTGTTCAGGAAAAATTATCTCAGACACTGCAATGGATGAGCCGTTGTCACGCTGACGCTATTCTTGTGACATGCACCTTGTTCGCAGCCGTGCTGGAACAAATTCAACCGTTACCGATTCCGGTAACGGGTATTGACGATTCACTGCTCGCGATGATGGTAAAGCATCCGAAGCGGTATTTACTCGCGTTTACCAACCCCGCTACGGTAGAGCCAACGATGGCTCGATATCATGAGTATGTGGATCAACACTTGGCAGGAAAGGACAAGACGGAGTTAGAGTCTGTGTTACTCCCCGGTCTATTCGACATGGTCATGCGAGGCGACCAAGAAGGCTACGTCACAGCATTAAATGAAGCATTACAGCAGCTTGTTCTTGAACGCAAGGATACATGTCTTGTGGCTGCTCAGCTCTCCATGGCCCCTGCCGCCAAGCAGGCATCTGCCAATGCAGGTGTGACCATTTATACTCCGCTTTCATTATTGGGCGCGAGTCTGGAGCGGGATATCGGCATCACGAAGAAGATATAGGTAACTTAATACTGCACGCATCCCTATCATTTTGCACACACAGCTAACTTATCTAGCTCTTTCGTTATATCGTTCACCATGAAGTAACCTATGCTCTTTTTCATTGCACCAAAAGTACAAAGGTAACTACGATGATCTCGGAGGGAATGAAACGATGAAAAATCTTGCTGTAGAGCCAGGTCAATCTATTGGGGATATCAGGTTGGGCATGACACAGAATGAAGTCGAACAGACGGATGCATTCAGCTTTGATCCCAATGTGGAGTATGATACTGAAGGCAAAGCGAATTTTATTGAGTTTTATGAAAGTGATGAGTTTAAATGTATGCTTGGAGAACTCGATCTGCTGGGCACCGAAGCTGACGTTCTTATTCCGCAGTTGGATGTCATTGCGCCATATGACCGCGAAGATCCTGAGCTTGGTTGCAGTTACCAGTTCGATCCGATCGGTCTGATTCTGTGGCGTCCGGTACCTATGACCCGAGAGGATATGAAGGAGCCATGGTTCCTGGAGATGCCGCCCGAAAATCAGCAAGATGAAATGAAACACCTCCGCTTCTCGACGGCGGCTGTCTATACCAAAGGATATTACGAGTAACCAAGATACGGATCATTTTTATGGTTACATGAATGGACAAATGCTACGATTATCAACAATGCATACAATCAAAAGGATGATCGCAGGATAATCACTAGCCCATTCTTACTTAACCGCTAACGATCTGAGAGAGCGCTATTTGTCCCATTTCAGCCCCTTTAAATTCTAACGTTCCTGAGAAACCCTATTTTAGGTTTTCAGCAGCAAATCACCCCTTTTTCAGCTAATTTCGGTGAAATAGAGTCGCTGAGGATCGTTAGACATTTTATCTACGGCCAAAACGCTAAAATAAGCTTTGTGGAGATCGTTAGAGCACACTGCCATTACATTTTATAGAATCTACAGATTCTTTTATAGTGTTCCGGTTGGCTCTTACATCCCTTAGTGTATTCGGACATTGTTACGCACCTCTCCCATATACTGAGACGTAAAAAGTGACCTAGACGCAGGCTTACACCTTGAGTCTAGGTCACTTTTTAATAACTCGAAAGAGCCGTCTGCTTCACTTCGCAGCACCCTGTACGCATACCAACTACGACCGTGTCCGATACTCCTCAGCCTTTGCCTGCATACCGGATGCTACAGCCTCATTCTCGGATAATCCTTTATCCGCCGCAAAAGCACGAATGTCCTGCGTAATGCGCATGCTGCAGAACTTTGGTCCACACATGGAGCAGAAATGCGCTTCTTTGGCCCCTTCTGCCGGCAGCGTCTCATCGTGGTAGGACAGCGCCCGTTCCGGGTCGAGTGACAGGTTAAACTGATCCCGCCAGCGGAACTCGAAGCGTGCCTTGGACAATGCGTCATCCCGACGCTGGGCGCGTGGATGACCTTTCGCGAGATCAGCAGCATGAGCTGCGATCTTGTAGGCAATAACCCCTTCGCGTACGTCGTCCTTGTTGGGAAGCCCCAGATGCTCCTTCGGCGTAACGTAACAGAGCATGGATGTACCAAACCAGCCAATCATGGCCGCCCCAATCGCGGACGTAATGTGGTCGTATCCCGGTGCAATGTCGGTCGTCAGGGGCCCCAGCGTATAGAACGGTGCTTCCTGGCATATCTCCATCTGCAAGTCCACATTCTCCTTGATCTTGTGCATAGGCACATGACCCGGGCCTTCGATCATCACCTGCACATCATGCTTCCACGCGATCTGCGTCAGTTCCCCAAGCGTTGCCAGTTCCGCCATCTGGGCTTCGTCATTGGCATCGTAGATGCTTCCTGGGCGCAGTCCATCCCCAGAGAGAAAGCCACATCATACCTTTTCATAATTTCGCAGATTTCTTCAAAATGGGTGTACAAAAAATTCTCCTGATGATGCGCCAGGCACCATGCCGCCATAATGGAACCGCCCCGGGACACAATGCCTGTCATCCGCTTGGCGGTCATGGGGATATAACGCAGCAGCACGCCTGCATGAATCGTAAAGTAGTCCACGCCCTGCTCTGCCTGCTCTATGAGCGTATCACGGTACAACTCCCAGGTCAGCGCTTCCGCTTCACCATTCACCTTCTCCAGCGCCTGATACAGCGGCACCGTACCAATCGGCACTGGGGAGTTACGGATGATCCATTCCCGGGTCGTATGAATGTTTTTGCCTGTCGAGAGATCCATCACCGTATCCGATCCCCATCGTACCGCCCAGGTCATCTTCTCGACTTCTTCCTCGATGGAGGAAGATACGGCAGAGTTACCTATGTTGGCATTGATCTTCACGTGAAAATGACGACCAATCAACATCGGCTCACTCTCCGGGTGATTGATGTTGGAGGGAAGAATAGCCCGTCCACTCGCCAGCTCCTGCCGCACAAACTCCGGCTCCACGCCCTCGCGAACGGCGGCGAACTCCATCTCAGGCGTAATGACTCCCTGCCTCGCGTAGTGCATCTGAGTCACACAGCGCCCAGCCTGAGCACGCAGCGGATGTCCTCGAAATCCAGGGTACTCCTCTGCCCCGGCTCTCCGCCCTCCAGGCTTTAATCCGTTATCCTCGGGTTGAACAGCTCTGCCCTCATACGCTTCAACGTCACCACGTTCCATAATCCAGTGATTTCGGAGCGCAGGTAATCCCATCCGAATATCCATCTGGAATTCGGGATCCGTCATGGGGCCGCTCGTATCGTAGACACGCAGCGGTTCGTTATGCTCCACCCCTTGGGGAGTATTCGTGTCATGAAGGGCTATCTCACGCTCCGGTACAGCTATGTCCGGCCGTGAGCCCTGAATGTAGACTTTGCGGCTGCCCGGAAAGGGCTGAACCCGTCCGGCCGTTCCTGTTTCCTTTTCCACCAGCTGATCGTTATGTTTCTGTTCCATCGCTTGTTGTCCCGTTTGATTTCCTGTACTCATGTTCTCTCGTCTCCTCCTCCGTGTTCGTTCGCTTGGTTTGGTTGGTAGCATCATTGCTCGCTTACGCACCGATCCCATATCATGCAGAGCGCAGAGAAGAAGAGCGATCCTACAGCAGACCAGCGGGGACATTATTCATGTACAGTTCACAGCAGACCCGAAGTTAGCACATATCATGGATCTACGCCAGGTTCTCACTTCATCCAAGCCCACTTTCGCAGGTATCGCAAAAGCAATCCATGGAGTGTGTGTTATACCGCCCGTTCACTGTATATAAAAAAAGCCGGCCCCGAAGGAACCGACTTTCATGTCCATCACCAATAATGCTCCTGTCTACAGCCCCCTTAACGGAGGCCTTCAAGAGTCACATGTGGTGGTTGTGGTCATATCGCCGATTACTTCCCTACGCTGGTATGATCCAGATCAGGTGCAAAGGGTCCGGAATCTCATGCGATTCCGTCTCAGTCCGGACAATTCGGACTCCCCCAGTAACGTTAACAAGTTGCGGCATACATCAGCCGCCGTTCATATTAAATGAAGCTGACCCGGCTGGGCCGTCCATTACAGAGTAGCGCAACCGGAACATAAAAACAACCTTTATATTCCAGAACACCAACTTCATTGGTGACAGACCTTACGTCAACATCAGGATAGCATGAGCCCCATCTGCGTAGCAGCATCCTTTAGGACAGGTGCGTATTCGTGCAAAGTCTCCTGCGAGAGTCGGCTGACGGGACCTGAGACCGAAAGGGCAGCTGCGATATTGCCTCGGCGATCCATAATGGGTACAGATACCGCGGCAACTCCCCGGCTCACGTTCCTCATAACTCGTCGCATATCCGTTGTCCCGGATATCTCCCATTTGCGCCAAATACACCGCAGGGTCAATAAACATCGGCCATTCCGGCCCGTTCATCAGTTCTTCACGATCCTCATCCGTGGCAAACGCCATCAGGACTTTGCTGGACGCGCCCACGGATAACGGGAGTCTGACACCGACAGGAGCGACTCGGCGGATTGCCTGATCACTCTGCACAGCCTGAATCCGTATCCGTTCACTGCCATCACGCAGGTACAGACTCACGGTCTCCCCAATCGATCTCTCAATCGCTCCATCGCAGGCAGCAACAGAATCGCCGGATCATCACTGCGGGACATATGAGCCGACAGTTCCCAGATTCGGATGCCAAGTCGGTACTTCTCTGTTGCTGCATCACGGATCACGAACCCTCGATCCTCCAGCGTCGCCATCAAACGGTGTACTGTACTTTTGTGCAAGCCGATGTGGCTGGCAATTTCGGTGAGTCCCAGATCACTGCGTGTGGTAAAACATAATAATATATCCAGCGCCCGTTCTACAGCCCGGACGGTTAACTTGCGATCTTCCATGGCATAATGCCCTCCTCATGTTTCATCACATGAAACTTGGTTACATAAATTATATGAGAAACGGTCTCATCTGTAAACCAAAAAGAGCCAAAAATGATATGGGCCAACGTATAATTTTTTCCTTTTTATAAGACATAATCCCCTGTAATTTGCACACTAAGGTAATGTTACCCATATATCTTAAGAACTATATAACAATTGCGTAACAAATGCCCTCAATCAATTGACTTTGACTATATTGGAACATACGATAAAGATATATTACATTAAGATATCGCTCTGAAGCAGGCTCTGAAATAAACGCAATTCTCTTTCCATGTCGTTGTTATCTTCAACTGAACTTCAAAGGAGGGGCATTCATGTATCCAACATCCCAGAGCGAAGCCCCGCTGCATACAAAGGTGTCCGATCTGCCCTCTTCGCTGTCACCGAGGCTGATTCGGTTCAAACATATTATCGTAGCGTTGCTGCTCTCCGTTGTATTTTTCCTGCTATTTTGTTTTATTGCACTGCATGGGTATATCGCATGGGTACTATCCAATCCAACGGTAGCGCCTGTCTTTTCCAACCCGATGCAGGCCAAGAATATGAAGTACGAAGACATCACGTTCCCCGCAGCAGATGGCAGCCGGACGATGCAGGGATGGTATATACCTGCTGACGATGCCGCAAGCAAAACCATTATTTTCAGTCACGGCTATGGTGCCAATCGGGAAGAAACATGGGTACCCATGTATGATCTTGCACACTACGCCCATCAACTTGGTTTTAACGTGGTCATGTTCGATTATGGCTTCGCCTCACAGGTGAACAAAGCTGTAGCCACAGGTGGCAAAGCGGAGTCACAGCAATTGCTGGGTGCGATCCAGTTCGCCAAGCAGCGTGGTGCGCAGGAACTGGTTGTCTGGGGTTTCTCCATGGGTGCCGGTACGGCGCTTCAAACTGGACTGATTACAAAGGAAGTGGATGCAATGATTCTGGACAGTACGTTCCTGCTTGAGCCGGATACGCTGTACCACAACATTCATAACCAGATCAATCTCCCGCGTCAGCCTACACTGGAGATTATGAAGCTGTTGTTCCCTGTTCTGAACGGTACGGGATTGCAACAGATCCCATATCAGGAAGTGAAGAAGGAAGATTATCCGTTCCCGATTTTCTTCATTCATGGTACGGAAGATGAGAAAGCGCCTTACCCGATTGCAGAGCAGCTCGCTGCCAACCAGACCAATCCCTACTCGGATGTATGGATCGTTCAGGATGCACACCATGAGTTGATCTTCCGGGAGCATCCAAAAGAATATCTGCGCCGTGTCTCCACCTTCCTGAGTCATGTAACGAAGACAAGCAGTGACGATGTGCAGAACACGAATAGTGGAGAATAACCGTTTCACTTAACGAATCATCCGTTGATTCTAGAGCCCCTCAGGGGCTCTTTTTTTTGCACTCATAGGACAACAGGCTCGCCGAATATACTCTTGGGACGCATGAATAGACATCTGCATGCAATGAATTCATCTGAAGGAGGTTCAACATAGATGAACTGGTATGATTATGGTCACCTGCTGCCTCTGAGGATATTGGAGGAAATACGCTTTTGGAAGGAGCAAGAGAAAGAACACACCCTCGTCATTCGTGCCCTGGTTCCTGATCTGGAGCCCCCGTACGTCAAGCTGCTGGAAGAATGGGAGGCTACCTTTGCGAACAGTGAGCGAGTAGCCAATCAGCTTTTAAAACAACTGCTGCCCGCAACCCATCCTCCTGCCCCTACATCGTTCGTTGTATCGATCAACTGGTGTCGGCGGCTCGGCAGCAATCGAGGGAGTTCATCAAACAGCTGTATGTTTTGCTGGAGCAAAGTGCTGCGGTGCAAGCTGTGCCGCTTGCCAAAGTTCTTGTCCTGCATTTTATCCGCGAATCAGAGTATTTCCTGGGCGTATTGGATACGCTTGGCCAACCTGGTATCTTGCGAGAAACGGATTCGAAGCCGTCACTTTTTCTGGAAAATGCACTGCATACGTCAGGGTCAGAGACCACCCATCGCCAAGCCTCAGAAGCTCCAACTTCGCCAGAGGAGAATGTAAACGCACCTGCCACTTCAGCGCAGATCCAATCCGCAACCGTTCAACCGCCTTCTACCGGAACAACACAAGCCGCGCCCAGCTCCCCAACACCTCCTGTAAAAGAAAAGCCGGTTCCCATTGGAGGACATACGCTGCCCCCCTCCCCTATGCGTATAATGCGCTGGAGCCGCATATTGATGAACTGACGATGCGTATCCATCATGACAAACACCATCAATCTTATGTGGACGGACTGAATGTAGCAGAGAAGAAGCTGGCGGAATCGCGAAAAAGAATAACTTTGAACTCATCAAGCATTGGGAACGTGAACTCGCCTTTAACGGGGCAGGCCACTACCTGCATACGATCTTCTGGACAATTATGAATCCTGCTGGCGGCGGTAAACCTTCCGGTTTGCTCGCAGAGCAGATCAAGCGGGATTTCGGAAGCTATGAAGCGTTCAAGAATCAATTCACGGAAGCTGCGAACAAAGTGGAAGGCAGCGGCTGGGCGATGCTTGTCTGGAGTCCGAGAGCACACCGTTTGGAGATTTTGCAGGCGGAAAAACACCAGAACCTGTCCCAGTCCGATATCGTGCCGCTCCTGCCTCTGGATGTGTGGGAACATGCCTACTATCTAAAGCATCAAAATGAACGCAAAAAGTATATTGAAGACTGGTGGAATGTGATCTACTGGCCGGCTGTGGCTGAGAGATACGAAACAGCACGCAAGCTGTTGTGGCCGCCTTATTAAGCGTAAGGTTCAATGAATTAGAGAAAGAGATATCTCCAGCCGAATGACTGAACGATATCTCTTTTGGTGTAGAGAAAAAAGCAAGCCTCCTATATAAGAGACTTGCTTATATTTTGGTAGTCCAGCTATTTCAACATGCTCATGCTCATTTAAGAAGCACAGCCCTCGCACGCCACATAGTTGTCGCCAACCTGTTTGCTAATAGCGATCAGATCGCCCAGCTTGATGTCTGCCTCATCTGTAAACTCCAGATCTGCAATACGAGCAACGATCAGTGCAGCCGCCTCTTCCTTGCTTGTTGCCATTTGGCTGAACTCAGACTTTTCGCCTGTGGATACAACCTCATATAAGTACGTATATCTCAACGTCTCCATCCTAGCACTCTCCTTCCGAAATCACATCATATCATCTCTATTACCCAATTCCAAGTCCGATTATCAAGAAATCAATCATAGCGCAGCTTCATCTGCTCAGCCGTCAAACGTACTTCTTCAGCGCCAACGCTAAGCACCCTGCTGGCTTCCGCCTGCGGATAGCGATTACGCAGAGTTCGAACCAGAGAGGCGGTATATGCTGCCGCAGAAGGAACACCTGCCAACTCCTTCAGACTTGCCATCGTGCCTGGCTGAACATCAGGATATCCTTCACTCGCCCCACCTGCTGCATGCTGGTAAAATTGACGCACGTTCGCTGCCAGTTGATCTCCCTGTCCTTCCACGATGATAAAAGCAGTAATAATATATGCCTTTGCCTGTCTACGCTGGGCAATCCCACAGAATTTCAACCCACCTACACTGACATCATAATCTCCCGGGCAAAAAGCACCCTGAACCTCACCCGTTTGCGCCTGATTCGACCATGGCGTTAGCGAGTCGGCAATAATCGATGCCATCTCCCGGAAATCATCATGGATATTGATGGCATGTCCGGGATTAGGCAGAATCAGTGACACATTAACTACCCCTGGATTGAGGGGTACGGCTGCTCCACCGGAAGGTCGAACACAGACCGCTGTCCCTTGGCTCCTTATCCGTTCCATCGCTTCTACAGCCTGTGGCAACCTGCGGTCACGCAAACCCGCTACAAAGGCATCTGGATGTCGCCATATATGTGCAACAGGCAGATGCCCTGCCCCAACTCGCCTGCACATGACTTCTTCCCATGCAAAAGCGTCGAGTACACTACTGCCTTGTCGCTTAAGTGGTGTCTCCCAGATTTGCAGACGCAATGTAGCATGTTTCTCCGCTTGTAGACTCTTGTCCGACTGAATCGGATGTTCTGAATGGGAAGGTGTACTCATCGTTCCATTACCTCCGGCTTAACGAATTCGTATGTATTCAGTATATATAGAAATGATAACGCCATATATAAATAAGCCGGTTCCCCTGGGAACACGGCTTATCATATCCTGCGGCTTCAGAAGCTGCTGCTTCCAAAACCACAAGGACCTACTCATCCGGCTTGTCCATGAAGTGGACGTACCGAATTTTAATCTTTTACCAAAGACAGGAACTCTGCACGTTGTGCCGGATTCTCACGGAAAGAACCACGTACAGCAGACGTTACCGTCTTGCTTCCCGGTTTCTTCACGCCGCGGGAACACATGCACAAGTGCTCGCCTTCCACCACGACCATAACGCCGTGAGGCTCGACAGCTTCTGTCAGAATGTCAGCGATCTGTGAAGTAATACGTTCCTGAACTTGCAGGCGACGTGTTACCGCTTCGACCAGACGAGCCATTTTGCTCAAACCAACAATCTTGCCGCTTGGTACATACCCAATGTGCACCTTGCCGAAGAACGGCGCCATATGGTGCTCACACTGACTGTAGTAGACGATATCCTTGACGATAACCAGTTCTTCATGATTCTCGTCAAACGTGACACCGAGCACATCGCGCGGGTTTACTTCATATCCGCCAAAGATTTCTTCGTACATACGGGTCACACGTGCAGGCGTTTCAAGCAGACCTTCACGTGTACTATCTTCTCCGATCAATTTCAGGATCTGCTCTACATGATACTCGATCTTTTCCCGATTGTCGGATACTTTTGAATTCATATAATCTTTAACGCCAGCCACTGCCGAACGCCTCCTTTCGAACCACTACTGTAAGCAGCCATTCACTGCTATTATTTTCGGCGGCCCGAACTTTTACGCGCAGGATGCTGTTGCGGCTGAGGCATTTTCGCTCCTGGCTGCTGATTCTTCATCATCTGCTGGGCACGCTGCATTTGCTTGCCATTCAAGTTGTAGCCCATTTGCTTCGCCATTTTCTGAAGCATGTCCGGATTGCTTTGCATTTTCTCGAGTTGTTTACGCAAGTAGAACACCCCGATGAAAAATCCCCGACCAGACCAACAATCAATGTGATAATCGGTATAACAATATCCATCTCTTAGACACCTCTGTATGCATTCTAAAAAGCCTGATAATCCGTGTCACTTCATGATGTTCGACACCTATGCTGCAAACCTGACACAGACCGGATTTCCTGAAAGTATCATAGCATTTCCGCACGCCTTGAGCAAACGGATTTTCCAGTTGAATTGCCCACAAGCTATGTCATGACAGCTTCAATGAAAACGGTTGTATGCTGCGCCAGATCGATTTCAACCACATCCAGAGAATAACGCGTACTACCGCGCGCCACCCTGATCACAGGTCTGCCGGGCAATCCCCGATGTTGACGCACGATGACTCCAGTCTCTTTGGTAGACAGTCGTACCGCTGTACCGTTGGGATACACGGATACACTCTTGTTAAACTCAATTAGAATGTCCCGATCCAGCTTCGTACCCGACAACGCCATCATCTCTTCACAGGCCTCATGTGGCAACAAACTATCCTTGGATAACCCATTAATGAGATTATCATAGATATTAGCCACACTAACAATTCTCGCGAACAGATGGATGTCACTGCCCTTGATCCCTCTCGGCATGCCTGTGCCATCTACATGCTCATGATGTTGCAGAGCTGTATGGGCAACCAACAGACTGAACTCCCGTTTGTTTTTAATTACTTCGAATCCACGCCATGTATGGTGCAACGAAGAATTCGCAGCAGAGCCACTGCCAGGAGGTTCCCCCACTTTGCCAATATCATGCAATAATGCCCCCACAGCAAGGTCCTTCAGTTGATTATAATTGAGTCCCATATTTAGTCCGATGACCGAAGACAACAAACATACATTCATCGCATGAACATACTGTGCATTGTCTTTGGTACGGATATCGGTGAGCTGTACCAGCAGTTCACGCCCGTTCAGTACATCGTTCAGCAACTTTTCTATACTGAGGGCAACCTTCCTGGGACTCCAATCTTTCCCCGAGCGAATGGATTCGAGTGTAACACTCATCTCGTTAATTATTGCCCGTTTCGTGGTTTCATCCAGAATGTCTTCTGTATCCACATCTTTGTACGCTTCATCCTGGATGTATAGCATGGTCACGCCAATACGCTTCAGCGTATTGACCATGTATACGGTGAGCTGGACTCCGGAAGACAGCAGTACCGTGCCGTTACTGGAATATACCGTCTTGCCCAGAAGCTCCCCCGCTTCCACGCTCTCCACGTTTACATACTTCATGAACGTCCCCCGCCCTTACGATTGCTGCTCCAATGCGAGCAATTGCTCCTTGGTTTGCAGACCGCCTACATAACCCACCAGGGTGCCGTCTTTACCGCTGATGCGGTGACAGGGAATAATAATCGGAATCGGATTCTTGCTAATGGCGTCCAGAACTGCACGAACAGCCTTGGGTCTGCCGATGGTTTCCGCAACCTGTTGGTGTGATGAGGCCTCTCCATAAGGTATATCGGACAGAACTTGCCATACTTGTAGCTGGAATGGTGTTCCAAGCCGATCAAGCTGCAAGTCGAACGTTTTTCTCTCCCCTGCAAAATACTGCCGGACCTGCTGTGCAGCTTCGCTGAGCTTCTCTTCATTCTTCTCATATCGATACTCGCCAATCCAGGTACGCGCCCATTGTTGCAGGTGAGCTTCGCGTACGTGAAAGGCGCCAAAATCAATGTGACACAGTCCTTCATCTGTAGCGCATAACGTAAGTGTACCGATCGGTGTCAGTACTTCATCATAGTAGACGGGCTTGCCATGAAGACCTGTCACTGCTGAAGGCCTCCACGCTGCGGCTTCCGGTTTGGCAGGATGTGCAGGTTGCTCAGGTTCACTCCCGGCTTCCATTTTCAAATCCTGTTGTAACCCACGTAATGCATCAAGCTCTTTCTGTTGCTCTGGCTGCTTCTCACTCACTTGCCCAGCCTCTGGCTGTTTGGGTAAGGTCTCGGACGAACGCAGTCGCTCCTCAGCCTTCTGCAGCATGCTTAGTACGTTCCCATCTTGTTCGTTAGCGGCAGCTTCCCCAATTGCTCTCATGGCGTCTTCTCCTCCAATTCTGCTTAACGCCCAGGCTGCGGTTCCCCGCAACTCGGGGCGCGGATCACGTTTTAATACTTCTGTAAGTTTGGGTACAGCACTTTTGTCTTTGAAATTGCCCAAGGCAATAACGGCGTTGCGTTGAATTGGCTTCTTGCCCCGCCAGGCGGCGGAACTCTGACCGAAACGTTCTTTGAATTCCCGGTTACCGATGTCCAGTAGCGGCAGCAGAAGCGGCTTCACAATCTCCGGATCGGGGTGAAACTCGGGATGATGATCCCAGTTCTTGCCCCTGTTCTTCGGACAGACGATCTGACACGTATCACAACCGTACAGACGGTTGCCTATTTTCAGCATAAATTCTTCATCCACGAACCCTTTCGTCTGGGTTACAAAAGAAATACAACGCTGTGAATTCAACTGACCCGGCCCCACCAATGCTCCTGTCGGACAGGCATCAATACATTTCGTACATTCACCACAGTCTTCGGTCACAGGGGTGTCCGGTTGAAATGGAATATTGGTCACCAGTTCCCCTAGAAAAATCCATGATCCGAATTTGGGTGATATAATGGCACAGTTCTTGGCGCTAAAACCAATTCCCGCACGCTGGGACACTGCACGATCCACCAGTGCTCCGGTGTCTACCATGCTTTCGATCATCGCATCAGGTACGCGCTCCCGTATGAAATTCACCAGCTTGTCCATCGCTGTACGCAGAACCTGGTGATAATCCTGGCCCCATGCAGAACGGCAAATATGCCCCGGTAGGCTCCTGGCTCCGATTTCGGTGGATTCACCATCTTGGACTGATACGCTACTGCTATCGCAATAAGCGACGCTGGTTCGCCCTCCTTCAATGAAGGGTGTACCCTTTTTTCAATATCCGGCTCTTCAAAACCTGAAGCATATCCCTTATCCCGTGACTGCTCCAGCAGTGACTTCAGGGAAACAAAGGGATCGGCAGAAGCAAATCCGATATCATCAATGCCCAGTCCGGGGCCAGCTGCCTTGATCTCCTGTTTTAACTTCTCCCATACGGAGGCTTCCTGTGCTGCCCGGTCTGTACGCTCGTCATTTCTCTTCCCTCTCTTCTTCCGACACGTATTCCGTAAATAGTGAACGCCCGCCTCACGGTAAGAGGACAGGCGTTAATTTCTATATATGCCTTGCTTATTTGCATTCAAAACGGATCGAGTCTATATGGTTTAACGCAAAATGCAGTCTGAAGTTGTTGTCCTGTCAGCATTTTACAATTTCTTCAATTCAGAAAACGGCCAGAAAATAAATTCAGCCTTGCCCACAATCTGGTCAGATGTAATACTGCCAAACACTCGGCTATCCTTACTTTTGCCTTCATGACGATTATCCCCCATCACGAAGAAATGATCCGGCGCAAGTGTAATTGGGCCAAAATCCGGGTCTTGCACTTCAATATCGGTGTACGTCTCCGCTTGCCGCTCGCCGTTCACATACAGATGGTGATCCTTGACCTCAATGGTATCTCCCGGAAGTCCGACGATCCGTTTCACCAGAAAATCCTTCTTCTCCACACCTTCGCTTGGATCACGAAGTACAATCACATCGGATCGGGAAGGCGCACCCAGATGATATACGATTTTGTTGACAAAAAGGCGATCCCGCTCAACCAGTGTCGGCTGCATGGACTGTCCTTTGACCATCGACAGGTTAAACACAAACAGGTTCAGCAGCATCATGATTACAAAAGCAACCACTATCGTTTTGACCCAGTCCCACAGCTCGACAACCCAGGATTTCCCCGGTTGTTCAGGCATGGCTGGTTGATTACGTTCCTCGGAAGCCATATGTTCCATTGAATGATGATTGGAATTCAAAGGGACACCTCATTTTATGAATTAATTGAATTAAACCTGTAACGCAGTGACCATACTCCCTTTCAGTCTACTTCATTTGTGAGAGTGAAACAATTGGTTATGAGCACCAATACCTTGGATGTTAGGAATACAGCCGGGATAGGCGCAATGGTCTAATTGAATTGGGAGAAGCCGAAGCGTGTTCAGAGAATGAGAAAATCAGAGGAATATTACGTAAAGGTCGTTTCATACAAATAGAAAGGCATATCCCTCACGTTCTTACACGTTAAAGAGATATGCCTAATATGAAATGAACATCTTTTTTATTTCTTTTTAAACATGCAAACTAAGCTTTAGACAAAATACTAAGATTTTGGAAAGCGCTCATAATCTGATTGGCACCGTAACCCATAGCTTCATATAGAGGCATGGCTACTTTGTTGTGCTCATCACCCGCCACCCATACCTGGCTGACTTTACGCTGCTGGAACCTTTGTTCCATAGCCTCGACAAGTGTTTTGCCGACTCCACGGCGACGATAGTCTGGATGAACCGCAATACGGTAGATGCAACCCTGGTTTTGATCAATCGTACCGATCAAAGCGCCGACGAGGTCTCCCTCTTCTTCCGCAACCATGATCAGGTCAGAATCCCATGACAATTGACGGGCAAACGGGCCCATCGTGTTCTCATAACACTCTTCCGATAGTGCAACCTGGAGAAGCTCCGTCATCTGGCTTGCATCACTCAACTGAAAGGAACGAACGTGCATGTCTTAAATCTCCCTTTTCGTTAGCTTAGATGAGGTTTTTACAAAAAGGAATTCCTTTTTACCAAAAACCCAATGTTCATATAATGACAAAAAACGAGAAAATACCGCTTCTTCGTCAATTAAACCATACTTTTCTCCATAAAACACGCATTTTCTTTTGAAAGCGCTTAATTGTAACCGTTTACATACGAATATTAAACTTTGTCGCTGTTTAAACGCCTGAAAACACATAAATAGTTGCATAAAGGGTAAAATATGTTTGTTATCTCTGGCCCATCATTAGATCAACGTTTCGGGGACTTAATAAACAAAAATGTTGCTTAATTAGCCCGAATGCGGTTTAATATTAGTGGCAAGGGTATTATTACATATGTACCTGTTTCTAAAAAAACCTAAAATCTCAGGAGGTATTTCATTATGGCTTTTCAATTACCGGCACTTCCTTACGCTAACGACGCATTGGAACCACATATCGATGCACAAACGATGGAAATTCACCACGATCGCCATCACAATACTTATGTAACTAACTTGAAACGCAGCTCTGGAAAGCGCTCCTGAACTGCAAGAAAAAAGTTTGGAAGATCTGATTGCTAACCTTGACAGCGTACCTGAAAGCATCCGCACAGCGGTTCGCAACAATGGTGGTGGACATGCTAACCACAGCTTGTTCTGGGAAATCATCGGACCTAATGGCGGCGGCGCTCCTACAGGCGACATCGCAGCAGCAATCGATAGCGAACTGGGTGGCTTTGATAAATTCAAAGAAGATTTCGCTAAAGCAGCTACAACTCGCTTCGGTTCCGGCTGGGCTTGGCTCGTAGTTGGCAAAGATGGCAAGTTGTCCATCACTAGCACACCTAACCAAGACAGCCCGCTCTTCGAAGGTCTGACTCCGGTTCTGGGTCTGGATGTATGGGAGCACGCTTACTACCTGAAATATCAAAACAAACGTCCTGATTACATCGGAGCTTTCTGGAATGTAATCAACTGGGATGAAGTGAACAAACGTTACGCTTCTGCAAAATAAGACTGTTTGCATGCAACAGTTAACATAAAAGAGAGCCTGATTCGGTCATCATGACCGTGATCAGGCTCTCTTTTGCTATCGCAATCGGTGTAGCTATAGTTATTGTTATTGTTATTGTTATCGTTATTGTTATTGTTATGGTTATGGTTATGGTTATGGTTATGGTTATAGATAATGGATGTTTTTTCTAACGAACCAAGGACACGCTATTGCTCCATATTTCATCGTATTCCGAACCTAACGAATCTCAGAGCCGCTATTTCCCAATCTAAGGGCTTTGATGCGCACTTTTGGGTTAATCCGGCTATGATAACGTCACTCAAGTTCTTTAGAATTTATAACTGTAGTTTTAACCACATGATAAGACCTCTGGAGTTCGTTAGCTCCCCCATTTAATCATTCACTTGATCATACGCACCGGCAAAATAACTGCTGATCAGCTTCAGGAATATGTTCGGGAATGCCATCTTGTCCATGTCTTCAGGACCGATCCAGCGGTAGGTCAAGCCATCGCCTTTACCTGTCAATATCGGAGTGCTCAGCGCTAGGTCACTCCCATCAGATGGTGCCAACATCTCTCCATCGTTAAGCGATGTTGAGATGATGTTCTGCGCATCAGGCGTGCCTGGCTGCGATGAATGTGTTGTCTCTGACTCAGGTGACACAGCGGATGATGAGGCTGTGGCCTTCCCTGTTGCAGCCTGTGCCTCGTAGGCGGCTCTGGCTTCCGCTGCGATCAGCGGAAGCTCACTGCTCTGGTCCTGCTCGGTACACTTGTACACCTGCAGGCTCCAGACAATGTGGCTGAATACATGCTCCGCATGGGTAGCCAGCCCTTCCGGGCGGGCAGCGAAGCCTTCCGCCCACAGACTGCCGGCCAGCAATGCCATGGCCGGCTCATCCGCCAGCGGCGCCGCCTTCTTGCTGGCTGCGGCGGGCGCCGCCAGCACATGCGGCAGCTCCCACATCCGGGCAAGCAGGCCCGTCTCTGGGCGCTGGCGCACAAGCACTTGGCCGCGATGCTCACCGCGGCCCTCCACAATCGCGACCAGCCGCTGCTCAGGACGCGGCGGCTTCGCCTTGGTCTTGACCGGCAGCGTAAGCTCTCTTCCGGCGATGCGGCCGGAACATTGCTCCATGACCGGGCAAGTCAGGCAGTGCGGCGCTTTGGGTGTACACACCAGCGCACCAAGCTCCATCAGCGCCTGATTGAAATCACGCGCTCGCCCTTCCGGAATGAGCTCTCCTGCGAGCTCTTCCATCAACACCCGGGTGCTGCCCTTCATAATGTCCTCATCGATGAGGAAGTATCGGGACAGGACCCGCATGACATTGCCATCTACCGCAGGCTGCGGCTGGTTGAAGGCAATGCTGAGAATGGCCCCGGCAGTGTACGGGCCGACCCCTTTTAATGCAAAGACAGCCTGCTTGTCCTGAGGCATCTCGCCTCCGTGCAGCTCCATAACTTGTCTCGCGGCTGCCTGAAGATTACGTGCACGGGAGTAATAGCCGAGTCCCTCCCAATTTTTTAGAACATCCTCCTCCGGTGCTTCCGCAAGTGCTCTCACGGTCGGGAAATTCCCAATAAAACGATTGAAATACGGAATGACCGTATCCACCCGGGTCTGCTGAAGCATAATTTCCGAAACCCAGGTGAAATATGGATTGTTGTGGCGACGCCACGGCAAATCCCGTCGGTTGATCATATACCAGTCCAGCAAATTCACGCTGAAATGTTGTTTCTGTTCCTGTAAACCCATAAGCCCTTCCTCTCCTATTGCCAAGCTAGCTACTTTTTCCATCTGTTCCACAATCGCAAAGGCCGCTGCCAATTCGGTCTGATGCGTAATACTCAAATGAATATCATATTGCTTATCGTATGGCAGCTGCAGACGTTCCCAGGCTTGACTGGACAGCGAAGCCACTGGGCGGCCTGTCCCATCTGGAAGCACTTCAATGTCATTGAAGCCCATGACACCACCAATCCCGCAGCCAAATGCCTTGGATACCGCCTCTTTTGCAGCAAATCGGCCGGACACAAACTCCGTCATCCGCTTCCCGCGTTGAAACGCAATCTCCTGCTCTGCTGGCGTTAAAATGCGTTTCAGAAAAGCTTCCGCATGGCGACCGGACAGTAGCTTCCGCATACGTCCAATCTCCAGCACATCATTGCCAATGCCATATATCATCAACGCTTCACCCGCTTAATCTTTTATACTGTAAAGGTAGTTCAAAAAAAGTCCGCTTTTGATTACGAAGGATGACTAACCATCTTCTCGTACTGAAAACCGCTCTTTTTGAACATGCATTGTATAAGATCTCCATTCAATCACATGATCGGCAACGAATCCGAACACGTATTCTATTGTAGCAGGAGGGGCGCACAGAAGCGAGTACCTATCCGCATTACCATATATGCTAAAATATGAATTAGGAATCGTCTGAAATTCTGAGGAGGTCTAGATCATGCCCATAACTTTTGAATTGCCCACTGACGTAGAAGCTATCATTCGCGGGACTTTTTCCCTGCACAACAACCCGCTCAAGGCGTCATCATTCTGTCCCACGGATACAAAGGCTTCAAAGACTGGGGCATGTTCCCCTATGCAGCTTCACAGCTAAGCCAGACGCATCATGTATTGACCTTTAATTTCTCTCACAACGGTATTGGCGAATATCCGGAGCAATTCTCTGAACTTGAAAAGTTCGCAGTGAATACGTACAGTCGGGAGCTTGCCGATCTGGCTCTGGTACTGGAACATGTGGCTACACAGCCTGAATTCACCGGACTTCCTGTATACCTGGTTGGTCATAGCCGCGGTGCGGGCGTCAGTCTCGTCTATGCACTGGATCATCCCGAACAGGTGGCAGGTGTCATCTCCTGGAATGGCGTAACCAATCTGGATCTCTTCACTGCGGAGCAAAAAGAAGAGATGCGTACCCATGGCCGCAGCCATGTCGTTAACGGACGTACAGGTCAGCAGATGCCACTGGACGTGTCTATACTCGAGGACTTGGACAAGCATAGCGAACGTTACGCTATTATTGACCGCTTGGCTTCTTCAACTTTGCGAGTCGCACTCATTCAGGGAACAGAAGATCCCCAGCGTCTGCGGGACGGTTCTGCCGCACTTGTGCAAGCACGCCCTGATATCCCGTGGCACCAGATTAATGAGGGTAACCACACCTTCAACACCGTTCACCCATTTGAGGAAACCACTCCGCAACTGGAACAAGCCATCACCCAGACCCTGCAACAGATCAAAGACTGGAGTAACTAACTCATCTTTGCCACTAGGAGTGCCCAGAATTTCGGATTTTCCCATTCCACATAACAAAAAGAGTCACTGCCCGAGCAGTGACTCTTTTTGCATTCCCTAATATAACAAATAGGCTCATTCATCCGTATTAGATACCCGGAATGGCATTACGTTTGTGATGTGTACGCGTATAGAACGCTTCGAGGCGCTCTTGTGCAGCTGGGTCAATCTGTTTGCCTTCGAGATAGTCGCTGTTCGCTTCATACGAAATTCCCAGCTCATCTTCGTCCGTCTGACCTTCCCATAGCCCTGCAGATGGTGCCTTGTCCAAAATAGCCTGTGGCACATTCAGATATGCTGCCAGCTGGCGTACCTGACGTTTGTTCAGCGTGCTCAGTGGCGTGATATCCACAGCGCCATCGCCCCATTTGGTGTAGAAGCCCGTGATGGCTTCGGATGCATGATCCGTACCTACAACAAGCAGGTTTTCTTCAAACGAAAGCGCATATTGCATTACCATACGAGTTCTCGCCTTAACGTTACCTTTGCCTTGGTGAGTCATATGGCGTGGGCTGCCAAGGATTTGAAACCTTGCTCCACTTCCAGTGCAATTTCATTCACCGCATCTTCAATATTCGTCTCCACAACATGCTTCAGGTCGTATGCTTTTGCTACAGCATAGCTATGGTCGATATCGGATTGTTCACCGTAAGGTTGGAATACCCCCAGTGTTTTGTACTCCTGGTTGTTTTCTTGTGTGAGCTCGTCCGTCGCTTTTTTGCAAAGCGCCGTAGCCACTGCACTGTCAATACCGCCGCTGATCGCAATCAGCAAGCCCTTGGCACCTGCATTTTTCACATACGTTTTCAGAAAATCAACACGCTTGCGTACTTCCTCTTCTTCATTAATGCTTGGTTTAACCTTCAATTCAGCGATGATCTGTTGTTGCAAACTCATCGTTCACACACCCCGTTTCTAAATTAATGAAAGTTGATGTCCATCTTGAAAGGTCCGAATGGTTCAATAACCTTATCTATCCAAAATGAAACGCCCCGGCATCGGTGATCCGAAGGGCGGGGCGTTCTATGGAGCGAATTAACGGCAATAACGTTCAAATGCATTGGTCAGATCAGCCGCAATTTCCTCTGCAGAACGGTCTTCCACTTGATGACGCTCGATAAAGTGAACGAGTTCTCCGTCTTTCATCAGAGCAATGGACGGTGAAGATGGCGGATACGGTGCAAAGAATTCACGAGCTTTTGCAGTTGCTTCCTTGTCCTGACCAGCAAATACGGTGTACAGGTGATCCGGTGTAATATCGTGCTGAAGGGCTTGGGACACACCCGGACGGCATTGACCTGCGGCACATCCGCACACAGAGTTAATGACAACCAGTGCTGTTCCTTTTGCATCCGGCAGACTTGCTTCCACTTCTTCAGGAGTACGCAACTCCTGGATTCCTAGACGAGTTAACTCATCCCGCATGGGTTGAACCATATCTTTCATGTATTGATCAAATGACATCGACATTCGGTTTCACTCCTTATAAATGGTTGTTCTATGATCTTGATCGAATTTAAAGGCAAATAACTTCCAAAACAACGTTACATTCATATCGAACATTATGGATGTAATGATGTGCTATTCCTATTATACATCCATAAGCAATGAAAGCAAGGTTCAGAAACCGCCTGCGGAAAGGCTTCTTCCATAATATTATGTCTCAAGGTCTGGCAAAATATGCTGATATGGCTAACGTTCAAATGCCACTTTGAAGGTGGTACCCGGCCTTCCTCCGATTCCACAGTAATGGTTCCGTTATGTCGTTCCACAATACTCAGGCACATGGACAATCCAAGTCCGGTTCCCTTGGCTTTTGTCGTGTAAAACGGTTCAAACAGCTTTTCCTTTTTCACTCTCGGTATACCCGGTCCTGTATCACGTACACACAATTCCACCTTATCATCCACGATCCGCGTCTCCAGCGTAAGCACACCCTTCTCATTCATGGCTTCCATCCCGTTACGGGCAAGGTTCAACACCACCTGTTTGATTTCCTTTGAATTGAGATGCAGCTTCGGCACATTATGGTCAAGCATGAGTTCAATACTCTGACCACGCAGGTTCGCATCCGCCCATAACAATGGACTGAGTTCATGGATGATATCGTGCAGCTGGGATTCCTCTTTCTCGGCAATGCGATTCTGAGCCAGGGACAAGAAATCATTAATGATACTGTTGGCCCGGTCCAACTCTTCCAGAACGATCCGGTAATAATGATCCAGGGAGTCGGGACTCTTTTCCTGCATAAGTTGAAGAAAGCCCCTTACAACCGCCATTGGATTGCGCACCTCATGCGTGATGCTTGCGGCCATCTGACCCACCAGACTGAGGCGATCCACATTATCCAGTTCACTTCGCAGCATCTCAAGCTCCGTGATATCCTGAATGATCAGCATGGCACCTGTAACTTCTCTAGAAGTCTCTGTTGGAAAGGCATAGATCGGTACGGTTCGGGACTGAAATACGTGCGCACCGTAACGAACGGTCAATCCACTAATCTCACCATGAACAACAGCTTTACGAATGCTTTTGTCCATCTTGTCCGCCTGACCTTGTTCAACAAACTGACTGGCAGGCTGTCCAATGAGATCAGGCGTGGTGGTACAGGGAAGCTGCTCTCTTGCGGTTTGCTCCATCATTTCATTGACAAACATCACTGTGCCTTGTTTATCCACGGTAGCAATGGCAAGCGGCACTGCGTTCAGAATCTGATGAAGTTTCTCCGTCTCGGCTATGTATCGGTGGTGAACTTCCGAGAGATGCTGCTCCAGCCCGCGATAGTGTTTCATCCGTTCCAGCCATAGCAGACTCAGACTGCCCGTAATAATGGCTCCAGCGGTGTATCCAAATGCTGTAAGTATCATGTAGGTCGCAGAGTATGTGGATTCATTCTGGAGGGATACGATCCATAGCAGACTCGTTACAACCAGTTCCATTGTAATCAGGATGATAAGGATCGCCATTTTGCGCGAAGGTGTATTATGCTTGAATCGTTTGGCAGACAACCATACAATAGGATAGAGAAGAATACCCGTATGAAGGAGAAATCCGTACAGTTCATAGGGATGCGCAAACAGAAAATAGAAGAGAATATGTAGAACGGACAGCGTTACGCCTATAGCGGACTTACAATACAATATAACAAGTATCACAGGTACGATGCTTAATGATATGGGTGCGGCTGCCGGACTTGCATGGAGCGCAAACAGCAGACACAACAACATGCTCGCGATACTTGTCACGGCAAAACTGGTATAAACGGTTCCGGCATGTTCCATTCTGGCAATATCCCGTTTGGAGAGTACCAGACGGAATAAGGGAATCAGAAATACCGCCGACCCTGCCAGCAGTACTTGTAAAAGCATGTCCTTTAACGCAACCACAATGCCATCTCCTCCTCTGCCTGCATTCCCTCATGTATTTCTGATTAAAACATAGGCGACAGTTTATTACAATATATCCCTTAAGGCTGCACAATAGAACTACTCATAACTCCATTATATTTCAGAAAAAGCCAGGAGTAGACACATTTTACGTAAACCAGACAAAATCAATGAAAAAGAGGGTAATAACATATGTATGATGTCATTGTAATTGGTGGTGGATCTGCGGGCCTGATGGCTTGCGTTGCTGCCGCCGAGCATGGAGCCTCCGTGCTTCTGCTGGATAAAGGAGATCAACTGGGTCGTAAACTCGGCATCTCTGGCGGAGGTCGATGCAATGTAACCAATGCCAAGGAAACGGATGAACTCATTCGGCATATTCCGGGTAACGGGCGCTTTTTATATAGTTCGTTTCAGAATTTGGACAATCAGGGAATCATGCGTTTCTTCGAGAATCTCGGAATTGCCCTGAAAGAAGAAGACAACGGCAGAATGTTCCCTGTAACCGATAAAGCGAAAACCGTTGTGGATGCACTGGTAGGCAAAATTGTCTCCCTCGGTGTCGAGATTCGTACCAAAGAACCGGTGAAGGAACTCATTCAGAACGGTCAGCAAGTACAGGGTGTTAAATTGCAGTCAGGTAAAACGATCCTTGGACGCTCTGTCATTATCGCTACTGGTGGCAAATCCGTACCCCAAACCGGATCAACCGGAGACGGTTATCCCTGGGCTGAAGCTGCGGGTCACACGATTACGGAGTTGTATCCAACCGAAGTGCCTATTGTGTCTGGGGAGAGTTGGATTCAATCCAAAGAACTGCAAGGTTTGTCTTTGAGGGATATCGGTTTATCTGTTTTGGACGCCAAAGGTAAAACGGTCATCTCTCATCGCGGGGATATGCTCTTTACGCATTTTGGAGTGTCTGGACCGGTTGCACTGCGTTGCAGCCAATTTATCCGCAAAGTGCAGATGAAGTCTGGAAACACACAGGTCATCATGAGCATTGATCTGTTCCCGGAGTTATCTGCAGGCGCACTGGAAGCACAGGTTCACCAGGTATTGGAACAAGAGTCCCGCAAGGCTGTCAAAAACATACTGAAAACATGGATTCCAGAGCGCATGATTCCATTAATGATGAAACGGGCAGAGATCAGCGAAGACCTCACTTTTCACCATTTTCCCAAAGGTATGTTAAGCAACTTGTGCGGGCTAATGAAAGCTTTTACCTTCCGTGCAGACGGAACGAGATCGCTCAAAGAAGCCTTCGTCACCGGGGGCGGAATTCACTTAAAAGAGATATACCCAAAAACAATGGAATCCAAGCTGTTGCCTGGACTATTCTTTTGCGGTGAAGTTCTGGACATTCACGGCTACACCGGGGGTATAATATCACCGCTGCATTCTCCACGGGATATACGGCTGGCATGCATGCGGCTGAATATAAACACGTTACTTTTTAATAGAGGTTGTTCAATAATAGATATGCCCACTATATGTGGACGATGAATTACTTTAGATGCCAAAAACCCCGATATCCACGATCTGTGGATTATCGGGGTTTTTGGGCATTATCCCTTTTTAGAAAGGCGGAACGAACCATTTTTAGCTTGTGATCTTTCCCTTCTTCTATGCTTTGACACTGCCGGAGAATCCATCAGCCGAATCATCGTATGCCGGGTCCTCGCTATGGTTATGCCTGCCTTGTTCCGTTTGGATTCCCTGACTTCCGTTCGCATACCCCTCATTCCAGTCCTCATTCACGAGATGCGCCGGAATCGATATATTCTGAAACTGATCCAGTTCTTCCGTTTGCGAGGCAAAAACGGCACTTCCTCCATGAGATTGAACAATCTCTACGGCAGACTGAGGATCTTGGCGATCTGTGGGGATATACAATTCCAACGGGCCGGACTGATATGGCTTATATCCCAATTCCTCCAAGGTTGCTTTGGCGGCATTCAACGCTGAACCGTCTGAGAAGTGTACCTGTAGTTCGCTATTATCCATCATCATCTCTTCCTCCTTGCTACAGTTAATCTCTCATCATCCATAGATGAGATTCTTCTTCTATAGCATGGTCAGTTACAGCGCGTGATATGCTCAGACTTAGAAAGGAATTCCTTTAGGCACGTGTAAGACGAACCCATCCTGCAATAGATAACACACAGAGTCCGAAGGCCGCCGCACCTGCAGCTGTCAGAATACCCACAATCCAGCCGAGCCAGGCCAATCCCAGCGTGAATCCCATAACAATCCCAATCGGGATGAACAACATCCGAACCATCATTGAACCTGCAAGATGAAGCGCCTCCGAGTCATACGTAATAAGCTGAACATAATCCGACGTGGCAAAAACATCCCAGGAACGATAAAACATCACCGTCAACATGATGATTAATAACGCACACACAATAACATTGACCGGAAAAGGGGGTAATGCAACGGCTGCGATGGATAGTCCTCCAAGCTGCAAATACAATTTCATCGTGGCCGAGTTTCGAAAAAGGCTTTAAACGCAATCTCCGCTGTCCGATTTGCAATGGACCGATGACGTAACAGTTTACGCGGTTTGCGGAAGATAATAGAACGTGTTCGCGGAGCTTTCGGCTTGCTCACCGCCCGACTTAACATTAGAGCCGTAAGCTGAAGTCTGCTCCGCAGATCCTCTCGCACATCCCCTTCGAACGTTCCCTTCATCAATAGCCTCATCTGTCCAACGGTCATCAGAAGAAGCATGATCACCCCGATTCCAAAACTGATTTTCCACGTCTGCCCATGCATCCATGATGTTGCATGAATGGTCATATAACCTATAGCAATGACGAGAGGGATCATCCGAATCCAGCGCCGCCATCCTGTATGTCGAACCTTCGTCATATGCAGTGTTATGGCTTGCAGTGAAGCTACTGCACCGAACCAGACAGCCATAAGTGCTATCTGGAGATTCGACATCTCATAGACACGGGACCACAGAGGAGCAGTCAGTGCTGTAACCAAGATCATTTTGCCCAGATGTTGCAGACAAGACCGATAGAGCCCATGCCTCATTAACGTGCGCATCCATAGCTGTCTTGATTTCAAAAACAATACATCCGCTTCCTCCACAAATATCAACACACCACCGGTAAGCATAACCACATCAATCAGCCCAGTCAGCACCGGGAGTGGTAATCCTGTCGCCCATACCGGCAGCGGTTTGGTCCACAGACTCGTGTACCACCCAATCAGATAGAGCAGACCCGGAACAAGCAGGTATACCCACACCGTCCAATCCACGACAAGTCTGAGATTTTTCATCTGTTCCCTGACGTGCTCTTTGCGTCTTCGCCTGTATAAACGAATTGGTGTATAACGCTGGGAAGTCTTCATCTTCTCTCACCTTCTCTCTATCTAAGACGTCAGTATATCGAAACAGTCAAACAAAGAGGCTTCTGGCAATCCTGCCGCTTCACGGATCTCATCCAATGTTCCTTCGGCAGCAGATCTGCCCGAAGCAATCAGAACATATCGGTCGCAGATTCGTTCAGCGGTATCCAGTACATGCGTAGACATGAGCACACCCGCACCGCGGCGACGTTCATCATCCAGTAATTGCAGAAAATCCTTGGTTGCGCGAGGGTCCAGTCCGATGAACGGCTCGTCCACGATATAGATATCCGGCGAAGACAGAAATCCGATCATCAGCATCATTTTCTGCCGCATGCCCTTCGAAAAACTGGCTGGAAGATCATTCCGAACGTGATCCATGCCGAAACGAATCAACAGTTCCTCTGCTCTGACGATAAAGAACTCTTCCTCCATTTCATACGCCGCGGCGGCCAGATCGAGATGTTCCCACAAGGTCATATATTCGTAAAAAACCGGTTGCTCCGGGATATAGGCATAGCGGCCCTCTCCCCCAATCGTCACTTCATAGTTCGCATGTTCCAGCAGACCAAGCAGTGTTTTGATCGTGGTACTTTTGCCTGCACCATTTGGTCCGATAATGCCCACCAGCTCTCCTCGCGCCACATTCATTCGAATATTGCGTATGGTTGTTTGCCCTGGCTCATATCCGGCCTCTGTAATATGTACGTCCAATATGGACTCCTGTATTTCGGTGCTTTTATATTCCGTTCCCATATCATTCACTCCCTGTTCTGATCAGGTGTTTCACTCGTTCTTTAGGTTTTATTGTAATCGGGTTGCAGGTTGTATGTTTGATCATTTTAAGCATTTCAAAGAATAAATCATGTATTAATGTTCTTACATACTAACATTAATACATACTGATGTATTACTTTCATAAGTTGGATCATACTATATAGGAGGAATATATCATGAATGGTGGGGCTCAGATGAAAAAAGAGCATTCCAAAAGAAAAATTCTTTCTCGCAAAATAGTAAAAATGGGAAACAGCTTGGGCATTAGCTTACCCAAAGTTTTGATCGATAAGCTTCATGTCTCTCAGGGTGATGAGATTGAATTTATTGAAAACAGTCAGGGAGAAATCATATTAAAAAAGGTTAAACAATTGAAAATACCCGAAAATGTAAGACCCGAAGTACTGGAAGCTTTCTACGACGTTTTTGAAGAAGATAAGGATATCTTAAATGATTTAAGGGATCGTTAAAATGACTATATTCCTTTCCATTGAAGAAGTAGTAGCCGCTCACCATTTTATGATGAAAAAGATGATTCATACGGCACAAGCTGGGATTAAGGATCTTGCTTTGTTGGATTTTGCCATAAATAGACCCCTCCAGAGTTTGTTTGGAGAGGATGCCTGCCCCTCCATATTTGATAAAGCTACTGCCTTATTAGAGTCATTGGTTAAAAACCACTGTTTCTATAACGGAAATAAACGTACAGCTTATCTTGTAACCAAGTCCTTTCTGCGAATGAATGGCTACCATCTACAGATGGAACGTAAATATGCCGTAGAATTTATGGTCAAGATTGCCGAAGGCGAGTATACATTTGAAAAAATAGTTCCTTTATTAGAAGAACATTCAGAAGAACGCTAGTTCATATATCTTATAAAGAAAAAGAAGCAGGGGTTCCGGAGCCCCTGCTTCTTCATATTACAGTGAAAATCCCATATTAGCGATTTGTCTCCACCACAGATGTAGTTTCGCTCTCAGCATCTGCATCCACGTTCAGACCTAGATCCAGGGCTCCACGGCTTTCGCTCGCAACGTTTTTGTTCACGTTACGTTCGCTGTCTTTCACGCTGTTCGTGCGTTCAGATTGAGCCCATGTTGCACCCTCTCCTTCGGCTTTTGCGTTCAAACCCAGATCCAGGGCGCCACGGCTTTCGCTCGCAACGTTTTTGCTCACGTTACGTTCGCTGTTTTTCACGCTGTTGTTGCGTTCAGATTGAGCCCATGTTGCACTCTCTCCTTCGGCTTTCGCGTTCAGACCCAGATCCAGGGCGCCACGGCTTTCGCTCGCAACGTTTTTGCTCACGTTACGCTCGCTGTTTTTCACGCTGTTGTTGCGTTCAGATTGAGCCCATGTTGCACTCTCTCCTTTCGCTTTCACGTTCAGACCCAGATCCAGGGCGCCACGGCTTTCGCTCGCATAGCTGCTGTTCACGTTACGTTCGCTGTCTTTCACACTGTTGTTGCGTTCAGATTGAGCCCATGTTGCACTCTCTCCTTCGGCTTTTGCGTTCAGACCCAGATCCAGGGCTCCACGGCTTTCGCTCGCAACGTTTTTGCTCACGTTACGCTCGCTGTCTTTCACGCTGTTGTTGCGTTCAGATTGAGCCCATGTTGCACTCTCTCCTTCGGCTTTTGCGTTCAGACCCAGATCCAGGGCTCCACGGCTTTCACTCGCAACGTTTTTGCTCACGTTACGCTCGCTGTCTTTCACGCTGTTGTTGCGTTCAGATTGAGCCCATGTTGCACTCTCTCCTTCGGCTTTTGCGTTCAGACCCAGATCCAGGGCGCCACGGCTTTCGCTCGCAACGTTTTTGCTCACGTTACGCTCGCTGTTTTTCACGCTGTTGTTGCGTTCAGATTGAGCCCATGTTGCACTCTCTCCTTCGGCTTTCGCGTTCAGACCCAGATCCAGGGCGCCACGGCTTTCGCTCGCAACGTTTTTGCTCACGTTACGCTCGCTGTCTTTCACGCTGTTGTTGCGTTCAGATTGAGCCCATGTTGCACTCTCTCCTTCGGCTTTCACGTTCAGACCCAGATCCAGGGCGCCGCGGCTTTCGCTCGCGTAGCTGCTGGTTCACGTTACGATCATCGCCGCCTCTTGAATAGTCGCTCATCGTTGTACCTTCTCCCGACACATTGGCATTCAGACCAAGGCCCAGCTTGCCAGTACTGCTACGCTCAGCAGTATGGTCGGCAGAACGATCATTGTATCGGTTCGTGCTCTCTGAGGATAAGCCGGCATTAAGTCCAAGATCCAGATTCAATGCTCCGCTTGCACTGGAAGAACCTCCATGGCTACCATGGTTACCGTAACCAGTGTCACGTTGTCCTGACAGAAGCGATCCCAGTTCCAGACGCAAACCTGCATTCAGATCCAGATTACCACTGCTGTTATTGCTATAGCTATCTGCGTAAGTTGCCTGCGAAGCTCCCAGCAATCCAGCCACCAACGTACCCGACAATACCGACAATTTTACCCAACGATTCACTTTTTTCATGATTATATACACTCCTTCTCAATTTTGGTTGAATTAACGCCAATGTTGTCTATGAGAAAGAGGTATATTGCGGCGGCCGTCCCGGTGGTGCCTGTGACCATTGACTGAACCCATCCGGCCGTTCCAGTCGGAAAGCAAAATGATAATCCGGCGTAACCAGACCTGTTGTTGCTCCCGGAAGTGCAGCGGCTGGAGCGGTTGCTCCACCTCCAGTTACACCTGACGCACCGGAGCTTGTCCCTGCGGAAGCATTAGCTGCTCCAGGAGAAGTTGCTGCAACAGACCAACTTGTTGGTCGTTCGGTGCGAGGCTGTAATGGAAATGCTGCATCAGCATCGTCTTGTTTCAGATTGGCTTCCTGCTTACTCTGCACTTGTTCAGTGACAGATGGTTTAGCAGACGGCTGATCTGCGAGGAATAACTCGTTATCGGGCATACCTGCATTAACATTGGAATCCTGCGTCCGATCAGCTCCTTCCACAGGCAATGCCTGCGGGACAACAGGTTGTTCTGGACGTACTGCGTCCTGTCCTTCCTCGTTGTTCTGTGGTGAAACTGGAGCTGCGAGTTCACTCGTATTGGAAGTTTCAACATTCGGTGTTTTGACGACCGCAGGTTGTTCCGGAGTGACTACAGGCCGTTCCGGCCTCACACTTGGAATCTCCACCTGTTCCTGATCAGGATTGAGTTCAGCGGTTACGTCTACAACTGGAACTTCTGCTCTCACAGAAGGAAGCTGGACATTTCCCTTACTCAGATCCACTTGGGATGAAGAGATATGGACGGAAGTAACTTCAGGCACATCCACCCTCACGGAAGGTAATTCAACCTTGCCCTGCCGAAGGTCCGTTTTCACAGCAGACGTCTCTGCCTTGATGACCTTGGGTACCTCTGCGGTAACGCCAGGCAAGGATGCTGTACCTTCGTTCAGGTTCACCTGACTGCTTGATACATCGGCTTGGATTACCGGTGTATCCGCCTTAACGGACGGCAGTTCGACGGTTCCCTTCTTCGCATCAATTGCAATCTCTGATGTTCCTGCCGATCCAAGCGGTGTATCTACTTTCAGCTCAGATACACTCAGCTTACCTGTCGATTCATTCGCTTTGATCGACGGAACTTCAACATCCAATAATGGTGTGGACACCGATACCGACGGAGTCAGGTTCAAACCGCCATCCGAATCACGTGAAAGCAGATTTAGCGACAATCCGCTGGACGGTTTTTCAGAAGATATCTGAGCATCATCTGCATATACATGCGACGATCCAACCCCCAGCATCAAAGTCCCGGCAAGTATTGCCAGTGGTATGCTTCCAAGACGTACGATGGATTTTGGTAACTTTACATTCAAGTTGCTTCACCCCCTTTCCGCTAATGCGTTGGTGGGACAAGGCATATGAGTTTTCCCCTAGGAATAATTAGAATACAGGGATTTCTGCCTGTTCCTCATTAAACGTGAAGGCGTTTACTCAAACGCTTTTTAATCAAAAACTTAAAATTTGAAGTAAATTCAAACCTTCATTTCAAATGTTCAAACCTGAACAGGCCCGGCATATTTTTAGTCACCTGCAATCATGGTCTTGGCTGCAATGGAGCCATTCAGATCGGCTTTTTCCCTGTTGCGTTTCATCAAATAAATCAAACCAAGCAAGGTCAGCAGAATGCCTGAACAGACAAAAGCCGGCACTACTCCGAATGAAGTGGCCATGAATCCACCTACCACCGGGCCCATAATATTACTGGCTGTCATCACGCTGCCTACCGTTCTAAAGACCCTGCCTGTCATCGCCTCAGGTGTCTGTTCCTGTAGCAGGATTTGAAAAGGTACAATCGCAAACCCAATTCCGACACCAGCCAGGGCAAAGAGGGATACTAACAGCAGATTGGCACCTAGTCCGGCATGCGGCCAGATCCCCACAATTAATCCGGCTCCGCCGATCACCAGACCCATGAGCATGGTACCCAGACCCATTTTCAAAACATGCCCTGCATGCTTCCACTTCCGCACACTCATCGCTGCAATTAATGTACCTACACCACTGGCAGCCACGCACCATCCCAGCAGATCACTTGAAATTCCGGGAAGCTGTCTGAATAACACCACGGTCTGTGAATCGGCAAATTGCAGAAAAAGTATAGCTGAAGCTAGCAAAATCAGAGACGTTCCTACATAAGGGAGAGATGCGAGCATGCGGATGCCCTCCTGTGTTTCCTTCCAAAAAGAGCTTTTGGGGCGGTTGCGAAGGCCCTCAGCTGTCTCTTCCTCTACCTCTGTTACGTTATGAATTGCAGATTGGATCACCCGAGTTCCCGGAATCCACAATAAAATGATGCCAGAGATTAGAAAAGACGCAGAATCGAGAACAAAACACCAGGTGATGCCAAAAGCGGCTACCAGCAGTCCACCAAGCGCTGGACCGATAATTTTGGACAACTGTTCAATGATAGAACTGATGGATACCGCTTGCGCAAGCTGTTCGTGCGGTACAATTTCTTTGAGCTTTCCGTTTTTGGCAGGTGAAAAAATGACATCGAACAGAGATTTGAGGATAAGCAGTATGTAGACGTGCCAGATCTGATCGGCAAAAATCAATGCACCCACGATGAGAATCCGTGCACCATCGGCTACTATCATCAACCATTTTCGGTTCAGGCGATCTGCTAGTGTGCCTGCGAATGGCCCTGTCAACAGAATGGGTAGTGCGGCGGATAGTGTGACAAATGTAATCTCCCATGGCGTTGCATTCCAGCGGATACCCACGAGGGTCAGGATTGCGAGCAGATGCAGCCAATCTCCCAGATTGGAAATGGCCTGTGCCACCATCAATGTTACAAAAGATCGGTTATTCTTCAGCGGTCGATGTCCTTCAAACGTTAAATCACTTGTCATCCTGCTTCTCCTCCATTGTCTTCCGAGTTCATAAGATGAACTCATTATAAGGGAGCAAGGCTTGACTCAACCTCCTGCCAGAGACGGAGAAGAAGCGGCATCTGAAGGATGATTTTTCCCCAAGACGAATGATCAAATTTTAAATGCTAAAAATGCAAATCTTGTGACATATCGCATGTTTTTCGTAGAAATAGAGGTTTACAATTAAACCATGGCGACAACCTGAATCGTCAAACCTAACAACCCAACTCATATAAGTTGAAATTATCTTTTACATGAACAGCATAACGGAGAGGAACACTCTTCATCATTTCAACTTATAAAATTAATCTGAAAAGGCGGGATCAGCATGCTGGAATTAGAAGAAATCGGAACCGAACGTTCACTTCATCTGTACCGCACCTTGGCCCAGACATTCAAGAGCGTGAATGAACACGCTGTATCCGGAAGCAAAGTGCATGGCTTCAACCCCACCGCATACGGGGTGCTCGAAGTGTTATATATGAAAGGAGCACAGCCGATTCAACAGGTTGGTGCACAGCTTCTGCTGCAAAGTGGTAATGTGACCTATGTGATTGATAAGCTGGAGCAAAAAAGATTGTTACACCGCAAACATTGCCCGCAAGACAGACGTATCATCTTTGTGGAACTGACTGAAGAAGGAAAGCGTACGATGGATGACATCTATCCAGGCTATGCATTAAAGATCGATCGCGCGGTAAGTGGACTCAGTGAGGAAGACAAGGATTTGTTGTCCGAACTCTTGGGAAGGCTTGCACATTCTGCAGATCGTCTATCAGCCAACAGCTAGAACGTATTTTCAAACCTGCCGAAAGCTGGAGCGTAACTGAATGTTCTGGAGCAGATATGGAGCGGGAGCGCTAACGAACCTGTGACGTCTTTTTCAGAGGTTTGAAGGTCTCGCAGCATTTTAAGGAATCTGACGCACGCTATCTTTGAATAAACAGCCGTGTACAACGTGTTTTTCAGGTAATCTCCGGAAATAACGTGTCTCATGTTTCTTAAAAATTAAAAAGACCAGCAGAAGGTGAAGTAAGCTGTCCTCAGTTCCTTAGAATTTTCGTCTGCACGATTCACCAGGAGCAGTCAGCATGTACTTCAAAACATGCTTTTGACTCGGACATCCACCTACGAATCCCATGTCTGAGTTAGAAGATACACTCCCGTTCACTGCACACGTACCATCAATCAAAAAACCGGACTTGCCTGACATCGGCGAATCCGGTTTTTCGTATACTTCCATTTTTATTTTGAGCCTTGTGGCTGCGCTGGAGCATCTGCATCTTCGGGGACAATCAAACGTTTGCGTAGAGCAAGCGTCGTTACCCATGAGACCAGAGCAATGACAAACATAATGACAAACAGGGAGTGTAAACTTCCTTCCAGCACGCTTCTCAGTAGCGCCCACTTGTCATCGGATAGCGCTGCATCCGTATGTGGTGCGAGCAGTTCATTCAGATCACTCTCCGATATTCCGGCCTCCGCCAGATTTTGCTCACTCGATAACGTGGAGATCCGATAATTCAACCATGTCCCAAAAGCCGCTGCACCAATCGTCTGTCCCAATGTACGCATAAACGTATGCAGTGCTGTTGAGGAACCACGTTCCTGATATCCTACGGAAGACTGCGCAATAATGGTGAATATCGTAAACGCAAATCCAAAGCCAAGACCATAGATAAAGGTCAATATAAATAACACAGCCTGCGGGGATGTCCCCCCCACCAGAAAGAGTCCGCCCGAACCGATCGCAATGCCTGTTAAACCAATCAATGCGGTTAACCGTGATCCAATTTTCATCAGCAGGCGACCTGCGAGCACACTACCAATAAGCCAACCGACTGACATCGGCGCGAGTAGCAATCCGGATTCCGTCGCATTTCCTCCCCGAACGCCCTGCACCCAGAGCGGCAAATAACTGGTTAGGCCGATCATCAGGGTACTGGTTAACAGTCCGGCGATATTCGCCACACGGATGTCCCGAATTCGGAACAGATGTAGTGGAACCATAGGGGCCTGAGCTCTTTTTCCACCACAAAAAATAAAATGATAAACAGAGCGGCAACCACACTCAGTCCTACAATCAACGGAGAACTCCATGCATAATACTGCCCACCCGCCGACAGGACAAATAACAATGCGGTAATGCCCACCGTGAAGGTCAGCGCACCGACATAGTCAATTTTGGCTGTACGTGGAGAGATATCTTCTTTCAGATAACGAAATACAAACCACATCGCGAGCAGACCAAACGGCACATTAAAACCAAAGATCCACTGCCAGCCAAGATTGTCTACAAAATAACCGCCAAGCAGCGGTCCTACCAGAGAGGAAATGCCCCACACGGAGCTAATCCAGCCCTGGACTTTGCCACGTTCTTCAATAGAGTAGATGTCCCCAATAATCGTAAATGTGACAGGAACTACCGCACCCGCACCAATCCCCTGAATAGCACGAAAAATAATCAATTGCTCCATATTCTGTGACAGACAGCACAAGAGTGAACCCAATAAAAATAAGGCACAGCCAATCAGAAATACAGGCTTTCGTCCATACAAATCACTGATTTTACCGAAAATGGGCGTACTCACTGCCATCGTCAGCAGATATGCGGTGAAAATCCAGCTCAGCAGCTGTACACTCCCCAGCTCACTGACAATGGTCGGTCCTGCTGGACCAATAACGGTACCTTCAATCGCTGACAGAAATGTCGCGAGCAACAGACCCGTCAGGATGAAACTGCGCTTCAAACCTCCAGTTGCATTCACACAAACCCTTCTCTCTTTGTTCTCTATATAATTGCTACGTTAATTTACACATCTACTACGAACCAGAACAAGCTTCCGATCGCTGTTATCCCCAGATTTTTTCTATTCCTCTCTATAAGAGAAATCCGGTGATAGCGTATGCTTCCGATGTAGCTTTCTTTCAGAAAGCTTAAAGGCGAACGCTTCGCTTCTCCAGCTTTGTTCTGTTTCTCCGTTTGCGTGTAAATTAAAAAAACAATTATATATTGTCTCTTTACTTACCTTTTTTACGAAGAAACTCATCATACAGCATCGAATACATCACCATGTCCTTGTATCCGGTAGATGTATGTTGCACCTGACGCAGCAGCCCTTCTCGTGTGAAGCCGCGGTTCGTCAGAAACTCGCCGGAAGCCACATTACGCGGATCAACCAGCGCTTCGATCCGATTAAGGCCCATGGTCTCATATCCGAATGGCAACAATGCCGAGAAAGCCTCGGTCATATAACCGTGACGCCAGTAGTCACGTCCCAGCTCATAACCGATCTCTCCTCGGAATGCGCCTTCAAGCTGCCATGTGTTAAATCCACAGCTTCCGATGAGCCTGCCTGTTTCCTTCAATTCGATCCCCCAGCGGATTGCGTCCTCTTCTCCTGCCATTTGGTTAAGAAGTCCAATCATGTCCGCCGCTTCGCTTGTCCCAATCATGGGTGCAAGATTCATGTAACGGGTCACCTCACGATCTGACCAGCATGCGAACATCTGGGCCGCATCCCGGCGACGCATTTTACGCAGACGAAGCCGCGCAGTCTCCATCTCGGGAATTCTTCCTTTGCATTTATACATATAAGACACTCCGATCCGATCTATCTCCGCAGACCATAAGATTCACTAGTCATCTAATCATAACCTGCGCCGAATGGCAACTGTTCAGTCATGGACACACGTCGAAAAAACCGGGCCAATGTCGCTCCCGGTCTTGTTGTCCGTATGGTTCCATTCAAGTTGGGATCAATCACATCATCATGCTTGTCCGAATGAATGTTAAGCTTTGGACGTTTTCTTGTCCTTCGCCAGCAATTCATCACTAACCCGGCCAAGTACGGCGGTGATTTCCTTGAATTCTTCGATACCAGTCCCGGTTAGGCTCCATTGGTCCCCGTGGGCGGTCAGGAAGTTCTCCTGTGTCAGGTGTTCAAGCTCTTGCTTGATCTCCCGCTCTCCAACGCGATATCCCCGTTCTTCCAATAGGGGCAGTGCCTCGCTAACGTTCAGATCCTGATTTTGGGCAAAATATAATAGATGAATCCGTACAAATAGATTCTGTACCTCTGCATGCATAAGCTAAGCTCCTTCCCGGGTTGTAGCCCTCCGTGGTTGCTAAGTAATTACCCCACGCGAGAAGCTGAGAAACAGGAGGATTCTTCTGGTATTCCCTTGCCTTTCCGAAATCCTCCGCTTGACTAACCGCATCCTCTGCACTATCTTGAAAATAAGTACCATTTTGCTCGGGAGGGTGATTTACATGTTTCAAGCTGTTTCCTATGAAGGAACACGAAGTGAGCAGCACACCGCCGTCCTGGGACAGTTAAGTGCTCTGATCCGCGATGAACCCAGTGCGATTGCCAATCTGGCAAACGCTGCTGCGCTGCTCAATGTATTTATGACCGACACCAATTGGGTCGGCTTCTATCTGTATGATGGAAAAGAACTGGTCCTCGGACCATTCCAAGGACTGCCTGCCTGTATCCGAATTCCACTGGGACGTGGTGTATGCGGCACATCTGCTGCGGAAAAACGTACCCTGGTCGTTGACGATGTTCATGCCTTTCCAGGCCATATTGCCTGTGACGCAGCATCGAACAGTGAGATTGTCGTACCTATTATCAAAAACGGCGAACTGTACGGGGTGCTGGATATCGACAGCCCGATCAAAAACCGTTTTGACGACGAAGACCGCGTCTTCCTGGAGAAGGCCGTAAGTCTGCTCACAGAGCAGTTGGAAGCCACCGTATCCCTTTAGGAAATGATGAATACGGTGATCGGAGTCCTCATCATACACGATGATGAAGAACCCGCAATAGCAAAGAGCGCAGTCCTCCCTTGAGGTCTGCGCTCTTTGTTATCCATTATGTTTCACACCCATGTTCTTGCTCGCCCATGTTACTCTATGCATCTAGGATAAATCGTGTTCCGCTTTAATCATCATCCCATCCCGCAGGAATTCCGCCAGCCTCGGGTGGTATCCATCATACATCTGGCGGAAATTTTTATGCTCTACATACAGATTCGCCAAATCCCGATAGATCTCAGCGGTAGGTGTATAATAACCTTTGATCCATTCAAGATGCCTGTCAATAATCCGTTGTACTTTCGCACTTCCGGGTTCCAATCCATCCTCAATGGCCTGTTGCAAATCAAGATGAACCTGATCAATTTTCGCCTGGGAATCCAGATAATCCTCTTTCGATTTTATCTCCTGGTTGGACTTCTGAACGTCCTCTTTCTGCATTCGCTTCACATCATTACTGACTACAGGGTTAGAACCTGATTCATTCAGCAACTGGTGACGCCCCTTATCCATAAAACCCGTATAAAACTCATGTTCATCAAGTTCCTGTTCACCTTGCAAATAAGAAATCGTTTTGTCCAGTGTCTGAATCAATCCATGCAGACGGAGTGCCTTCTCCAGAATATCAATCCGATGTTGCTTCATGATGCGTATGACATCCTGAGGATCATCCTTTAGCATAGGGCCAATCTCATTCTCCTCCATGCCTACTTCCTTATAAAAAAGGATTTGCTGGAGTCTCAGTAACTCCTGCTTTTCATAATAGATATCGTCATCCGCATCCCCAAAGGCCGGATTTAGAAGACCTGTCTGCGCATACTGGCTCAGTTTGTTCAGACTTACGCCTGACATTCCCGATACGTCAACCATGGAATATGCCATTTGAATACACCTCCTGCCCGTCCTGCAACCCCAGAGTTCAGGCTTATTTCATACTGCATTTTATTTGAATAATGAGAGAATATAAGACTTTCGGCAGTCCTGTACCACTTCATTCCGCTCGTGCTCTGGATGGGTACATCATGCTTCGGTGATATGAGCGGCATTTGGTCAGTGATGTTGCGGTATGTTAACTATGTTATACCCGTCTCATCAGATGTGAACCCGCAGTCAGTGAAGAATTTTTATGTATTTTTCAAACTTCTTCCTTGATCTTCATCTTAAAAAACCTGTGCCATTATTCCGGCACAGGCGCTTGTGGTTATGTTTCTATTAGCATTGTATATTAAGCAGAAGAATGGAAACGAATCACCCTTTATTAAACATGACAAACTTCAATTCCGTCATTTCTTCTACCGCATATTTGACACCTTCACGTCCAATCCCACTTTGTTTCACCCCACCATAAGGCATGTGATCCACTCGGAATGTGGGAATATCATTAATCATCACTCCACCAGCTTCGATCTGATCGACAGCATGGAGGGCGGTATGAATATCGTTTGTAAATACACCTGCCTGAAGTCCGTATATCGAATCGTTAACATGTTCAATACCTTCTTCAACGGAATCAACCGTATTGATAACTACGATCGGTGCAAACACTTCCTGACAGGATACCTTGGCATCACGAGGAACGTTCACCAGCACCGTTGGTCGCAGAACGCCTCCTTCAGCTTGTCCGCCTGCTGCCACTTCAGCCCCGGCCTGTTTGGCTTCATCAATCCAGTCGAGTGTACGCTCTACATCCTTGGACGTAATCAGCGCAGAGACTACCGTATCCGGACTCAGCGGGTCTCCAACCACCACTTGTTTAGCCGCTTCAGCGAAACGCCGGATGAATTCTTCCGAGATATCACGATGTACGTAAATGCGCTGTAGGGAAATACATACCTGACCCTGGTACGTAAAAGCACCCGTCACACAACGCGGAACTACTTTGTCCAGATCGGCGTCCTTATCCACAATCACCGCTGCATTAGACCCTAGCTCCAATGTCACGCGTTTGAGCCCTGCTTTGCTGCGAATGCTCGTACCTACTGCTGGACTGCCTGTAAACGTAATGTGAGCAACACGGGGGTGCTCGACAAGCATGTCACCAATGGTTTTGCCGTCACCACTCACCACGTTCAGTGCACCATCCGGCAATCCGGCTTCCTGAAGCAGATTAGCGATGTAATAGGAGGACAGGGGTGTCTGCTCCGCTGGTTTGAGAACAATCGTATTGCCTGCTGCCAGCGCCGGGCCTACCTTGTGGGCGACCAGATTCATTGGAAAATTGAACGGCGTAATCGCACCGATGACGCCTAAAGGTTGCCGCATCGTATAGCCGATACGTCCTTCTCCACCTTTGGCTGCATCCATCGGAACCGTCTCACCGGTCAGCCGCTTGGCTTCCTCGGCGGCAAAACGATACGTTTCCACCGTACGGTCAACCTCGGCCAATGCTGCGGTAATCGGCTTCGCTGCTTCAAGCGCAATGATTCGCGCTGCTTCTTCCTTGCGTTCTTCAAGCATGGAGGACAACTTGTACAGGATATCTGCACGCTGATGTGCAGGCATCTGGCGCATTGCCTTCCCAGCTTGAACTGCAGCTGCAACAGCAGCCTCCGCTTCCTCGGCTGAAGCCGACGAGACTTCTGCCAGCGTTTCCCCGGAGTATGGGGCTTGAAGGGCTATATAATCTACGGATTCGGTTGGCTTGCCACCGATAAACAGATGTTGTTTTTTCATATGCTGCATCCTCCATCCAATAATGACTACAAGAATATGACAGTATATTACCTTATCTATTTATACACTATATCTATTTATACACTATTTCCGTGCCATCAACCCACTCACCTACTTCACCGTCAGGACGGGGCACTCTGCATGTTTTAACACGCCATGGCTTACACTACCCATGATCATCTCTGCAAGCACACCCTTCCCGCCTGTACCCATCACGATCATTCCACACTCTCGTTCACGCGCCACACGGCAGATCTCATGAACGGGATCACCTGCAATTAGCAGTGTTTCATATGCTACATCGCGTCCAGACAACTGTCTGGTCACCGGTTCAATAATATGTTGCCCTTCTTCGGCAATCCGAGCCTCCAGATCAACTCCCAGTGCAGGTTCATTAATGGAAATGGCAGGATTAACATGCACGATGATCAGACTTGCGGGTTGTTTCACACTTTCAGCCAATGTAAGAGCTTGTTCCAAAGCCTTATGCGCATGATCCGAACCATCAACAGCAACCAATATACGTTTCAGCATTGCAATTCCTCCTCTGAATTAATGCGATGTAATGGCGGAATCAATATCCCGCAGGTGACGACGGCGTACCAGCAATACCACGACACCAATCAGAACCATGAGTGCGCCAAAATAAAACGGCGTTTCCGGCAGGAACCATTCAGATAATTTACCTGCAAGCCATGGCGCAAGTGCACCACCCAGGAAACGAACGAAGCTGTATGCAGCAGAAGCGACCGAACGCTCCACAGGTGCAGCTTCCATAACCGCTGTTGTAATCAATGTGTTGTTAATCCCAAGGAAAATCCCTGCTACAATGACTGCCACAATAACAGTAGTGGGTGAACCCATTACCGTACCCAAGGCCATAACAACCAGATCAATCGCAAACAATGTGAGCATGACACTCATGGATGGAACCGATCCGAATCGGCGTTGTAGTCTAGGTGCCACAAATACTGACGTAATGGCCAGCATCAATCCCCAACCAAAGAATACATATCCCAGGCCGTGCTCATCCAGATTCATCACATAAGGTGAATAAGCCATCAAAGTAAAGAATCCAAAGTTATACAGGAAGGCGGTAATTGCCAATGTTTTCAATGAAGGATAACTTAAGGCTTTGAACGGATCGGACAAAGAACTGCGTGTTTTCGGTTTCGCCATTTTGGGCAGCATAAATGTAATGCTGATAAATGCTATTGCCATCAGAACAGCCACCCCATAGAACGGGCCACGCCAAGAGATGGAACCCAGCTCACCACCGAGCAGCGGACCCACCGCAATCCCGAGACCAAGTGCTGCTTCGTACAAAATAATGGCCTTGGCTGTCCCCGACGTGGACAGTCCCACAATGGCAGATAACGCCGTTGCGATGAACAAGGCATTGCCTAGTCCCCAACCGCCACGGTATCCGACCAGAGCGCCTACGGTATCCGAGGTACCGCCGAGGAAGGAGAAGATAATAATCAACAATATGCCGCTAAGCAGCGTCCATTTCACACCGATGCGGCTGGATACGACACCCGTGATCAGCATCGCTACCCCGGTTACAGCGTTATAGCTGGTAAATAGCAGCGACACCTGGCTTTTGGAAGCATGCAGCTGATCTGCAATTGCCGGCAGGATCGGGTCAACCAGACCCAGACCCATAAAAGATATGATACATGCAAAGGCGACCGCCCATACCGCTCTCGGTTGAGACAGCAAGCCCCCACGAGATGACGGCAATTCGTCCGGTAACGATGGCTCTCTTTTCATACGTAATTCCTCCTGTGAATAATTTATGTGGTGAAACTTTTTATTTGAAAATGACATGAAATAATGAAAAGCCTCTATACACTTTCATAATTAGAGGTAACAAAACGGCACAAATGACACCGGAATATCCGGTGTTTGTACAGGATCGCCACAAAAAATTATGGTGCTCACTCCATGTAGCGATGATGTGTATACTGTTCTGTTTATTAAACATTAGATGCTAATACGGTTAGCCGTCTTCATCACTCTGCGGATCATGTGCCTGTAACTTCTGAATACCGCTCCGAACGCGTTCACGCAGCTCTTCCAGTTCAGTCTGTACGGCATGTATGCTCTGAAGTTTCTGCTCGATCAGTTGCAGCTGACCATCCAGTGTTGTTTCCATCGTGGTGAGCTTCTCAACCCGCTCTTTCACTTCGGTCGTCTGCTGGTAGTCAAAACGTTGTTCGTTCAGTGCATCTGCTGTTGCCACATAAGTATGTAGCTCCTGAAGAGAGAATCCAAGTACCTCTTTGGCACGAACTACCTTCTTCAGATAATCGATATCCTCCCGAGTGTACAACCGCGTCCCGCCATCTGTTCGCAGAGGTGAAGGCATGACACCAATCTCTTCATAATAACGAATGGTTCGCTTGGTCAAACCGCATTCCTTGGCTACGTCATCGATTTTATATAAACTCATTTCCCTCACCTCTCTCATATGTCTGTAATGTTATGTATATAATTATATATAATATTAACGTTAACGTCAACGTTAGATTTAACCTTTGTAGTCTTAGCGAGTTTAACAGCCTCTTCGCTTCTCTATCTTCAACAAAAAAAGACCCGCTTCACACGCGAGTCTTCCCCTCTACACGATTTATCCATTTCACCTTAATCGTTCTGCTCATTCTGTTGCTGTTGAGCACGCTGCATTTGCTTCAATCGACCTTCAACTCTGGTAAACAATCTGAACGTATAGAACCCGGTAGCCACCAGACTCAGTACCAAAGCTCGTACATCTGTCAGCCAGAAACCGATAATGCCGAATATCGTAATAATCACACCAAATTGCATCATCAGATTGGCGCTATAACTCTGCGCTTCGTTCCACAACTCGGGATTACTCATTGCCCGAGGGGTGCGATATCCATATATTCCGTTAATCATTTTCGGTGGTTTTTTGAACACCATTAAACCCAAAATGAAATAACACACGCCAATAATGATCCCTACTACTGCTCCTGTCAAAACGTTCTCCCCTTCACTGTTGTCTTCCATAGACCTGCTTACGCCTACACTGACACTCCGATGCAGAATGCCCTGAAAAATATAAAAACGGCTCTACGTATATACGAAGAGCCGCCTGAATCGTTTCGTAAACTTAAATATCCTTCACACGAAGTACGCGCATAGCGTTCAGGACAGCAAGCACTGTGACACCCACATCGGAAAATACCGCTTCCCACATGGTAGCTATGCCGAACACACCGAGTAGCAGGAAGATCGCCTTAACGCCCAGAGCAAATGCGATATTCTGCCATACAATCATGCGTGTACGCTTGGCAATGCGGATTGCACTCGCAAGTTTGGACGGTTCATCGGTCATAATGACCACATCCGCTGCTTCAATCGCAGCATCCGAACCCAGGCCACCCATCGCTACACCCACGTCGGCACGTGCCAGTACAGGTGTATCGTTAATGCCATCACCGACAAACACCATTTTCTCCTTCGGAGATTTGGCAGCTTCCAGTTGCTCCAGCCGCTCGACTTTGTCCTGTGGCAGCAATTCAGCATAGACCTCATCCACACCCAGCTCGCGACCTACTGCTTCACCCACGGCTTTGGAATCGCCTGTCAGCATGACCGTTTGGCGGATGCCAAGCTTCTTCAGTGCCTGAATGGCAGCTGCTGAATCATCCTTCACTTCATCGGCAATGACCAGATGACCCACATACACGCCAGCTTCAGCAACATGCACGATCGTGCCGGCCATTTCCGGTGTGGTATAGGATATCCCTGCCTGCTCCATTAATTTGGCGTTGCCTGCCAGCACTTCCCGACCATCCACGCTCACCTTGATCCCGTGTCCGGCAACTTCATCATAACCTTCCACACCTTGTGTGGGAATGGCTTTGGCCCAAGCTGCGCGAATGGATTCGGCTATCGGATGATTGGAGTTGGCTTCAGCAACAGCTGCAAGCTTCATCAGTTCTTCTTCGGTGCGTCCCCCTTCGGGACGAATGGCAGTTACTTTGAATACACCTTTGGTTAGTGTACCCGTTTTATCAAAAACAACAACTTTCACATCGTTCAATGCTTCAAGATAATTACTGCCTTTGACAAGAATCCCGTTACGTGAAGCTGCTCCAATGCCACCGAAGAATCCAAGTGGAATAGAGACCACCAGCGCACAAGGGCATGAGATCACCAGGAAGACCAAGGCACGATAGATCCAATCGGCAAATGTTGCACCACTAAGGATCAACGGCGGAACAAAGGCAATCAGGGCTGCAAGGATAACCACAACCGGTGTGTAATAACGGGCAAATTTACTAATAAAATGCTCTGTTTTCGCCTTCCGGCTACTCGCGTTTTGCACCAAATCCAAAATTTTGGATACCGTTGATTCACCAAACGTTTTGGTTACTTCAATCTTCAACATCCCGTTTTTGTTTACAAATCCACTAAGTGCATCACTTCCGGGTTCCAGCTCACGAGGTACTGACTCACCTGTCAGGGCAGAAGTGTCCACCATGGAACGCCCAGTTTTAACGATCCCATCCAGCGGTACTCGCTCTCCTGCTTTCACGACTATACGGTCACCGATTCGTACGGCTTCCGGAGATACACGCTGTGTCTCGTCACCTGATCCCGTCAGGATATTCGCGTAGTCCGGGCGAATGTCCATCAGGGACTGAATCGACTTGCGTGACCGGTTAACCGCCATGCCCTGAAACAGCTCCCCGAGCTGATAAAGAGCATGACCGCTACCCCTTCAGGATACTCACCAATGGCAAATGCACCCAAGGTAGCGACGGTCATCAGGAAGTATTCATCGAACACCTGACCGCGGATGATGTTTTTGGATGCCTGGAGCACGATGTCTCCCCGGCAATCAGATACGCGAGCGCATAGAGAGTAAACTGTGCCCATCCTTCCAGCGGCGACCAGATTGCAGCTGCGAGCAACACAGAACCGGCAGCAAGACGAGCAAGCAATACTTTGGTCTGGCCTGCACCATGTTCATGCGAATGGCCTGCATGGGCATCGTGATCATGAGTATGGCTATGATCATGATTATGTCCGGCATGACTTCCGTGCTCATGTGCGTGAACCTGCGAATCTCCATGATCATGCGTATGCGAGTGATTTCCATGTGAATGTGAATGTCCATGATCATGTCCGGCATGGTCATGACCGTGGTCGTGTGAACCAGCCGCACTCCCTGTATGGGCGTGCACATGCCCGTTCATCTGTTTTCCTTTTTCCGAGATTCGAATATGCGGCTCCAACCGAAGCACTTTGCGCTTCGCTTCTTCGACTACCTGTTCATCCATATCAGAGGTGGTGTGCAGCGATAATGTTTTGGTAACAAAATTGACGGAGCATTCGTTAATGCCCTTAATTTTTTTGACACCGTTCTCGATCTTTAATGCGCAGTTCGCGCAGTCCAACCCGTCAAGCAGCAGTTCCCTTTTCACCTGTTCCTGTCCGGTTCCCATGTGAATTCTCCCCTTTGCAGTACAAAAACAATGTTATCATTCAACTTCATTCAATATATGAGCACTCATTCATATGTTTGGTTAACCCTATTATATGCACGCCTAAACATGAGTGTCAACAATCGTTGTTGATTTTTCATACAGATTATGCTAATAGTAATCATTTCGCTTTAGGCCGTTTTTGGATATAATAGAGCTATAGTTGTTAACATAGGCGGTGATAGGAAATGGAACAACCGGTTAAAGCACCAAGCGAATGTGATGCAGCCTGCTCAGGTACTGAAGCGGACGTGCAGACGATTCGCACTTCACTCATAGATCGGGAGACCTCTTCCGAGATGGCAGATTGGTTCAAGGCATTCAGCGACCCAACACGTCTACGTATTATTGATGCGCTGTTACAGAAGGAATTATGTGTGCATGACCTGACGGTTCTGCTCGACATGGGACAGTCGGCCATTTCACACCAGCTGCGTTCACTCCGCAACATGCGGATTGTCAAGCGGCGCAAGGAAGGCAAGACCGTTTACTACTCTCTGGATGATGCTCATATTGAGCAGATTTTCCTGCAAACGCTCCAGCATATTAAACACAGCTAGACAGCAGCCAAGCTAGTTCATGAAGAAGAACCCTCGCCTCTCGGCTATATGGCCGATGGACGGGGTTCTTCTTGGTAAGGGTACCGTTTATACAAGATACAACGTGACGATTTCTTCTAATTCCCCATCCATTGCAGCTTGTCAGTTCGGCTACAACAGATTGTTCTTGTTCGGATCGTACAGGCCGGATCTGTCCTTGAACCAGTTGAAGATATGCGATACACATACTTTTAGCACCGCGTACCCTGGAACAGCGAGCAGTATGCCCACGACTCCAAACAGATTACCCGACGTCAGAATGACAAAGATAATCGTGATGGGATGAATCTTCAGCGTTTTGCCCATGATCTGTGGAGAGATGAATTTACCTTCAATTAACTGCACGATCGTCCACACGGCAACCATTTTCAGCAGCATCACCGGCGAAGTAACCAGAGCCACGATTAACGCAGGTGTAATCGCAATCGCAGGTCCCAGATACGGAACAACACTCGTGAATGATGCGATAATGGCAAGGATCAGCGCATAGTCCAGACCAATAACCATATAACCGATGTAGAGCAGAATACCGATGCAGAAGCTGACAATAATCTGTCCACGAATGAATGAACTGATCTGGTGATTGATATCTTCCAGCACATGCATGGCGCCCGTACGGCTCTTGATCGGCAGGAAGGACAGAATTTTGGCCGGCAGCTTCTTGCCGTCTTTCAGCAGATAGAACAGAATAAACGGAACCGTTACGATGGAAAGTACGGTCTCCGTGAAAGCCCCGAGGAATCCGCCCAACTTGGTCCAGGTCGAGTTCAGAATTTCAGTAGCCTTCTGGGAGATGGTTCCCCACCAGTCCTGTGAATTCAGGTTCACCGTCTCCTGCAATTGACTGAACAGTTGGCTGCCCGTGAGTTCCTCAAACTGTTGTTTTACCGTCTCGCTGTATGTTGGGAAATTCTCGATCAACCCCATAATCTGGTTCCGCACAACCGGAATGACTGCCAGCACAACGACGGTCAGAATGCCTCCGATCGCAAGATACAGAATCAGAATGGACCAGCCGCGCTTGATTTTCCAGCGCTCCATCACATCCACAATCGGATTCAGCAGATAGTAGAGTATGCCTGACAGAATAATAGGTAACACAATGGTTTTGATGAGTACAGCAAGCGGATGAAGAACAAAGGATACTTTGGTCAGAACCATGATGTTCAGTCCCACCAATAGCAAAATTAGCAGAAACAGGACAAACTTGTTGTTAAGAAAAAATCGCTTGAACCGCTCCGGCCATACGCGGGGTTGCTCAGGTTGCTCCATAGGCGTGTCGTCCTCTCTTATGTATCCTTAATTTAGTAATCAAACTGTAAATCTAGCTAAACTCCCCTTACTCACGAATAAAAAAATACCTTGTACAAGCCAACATATGTATAACACTTTGGATTTATACGTATGGTGCTGTTTAACCGTTTCAAATTAAACCGGTAAAGTCATTTTACCCCAAAATGAGTCTTCTGCCCCACACGAAACATTTGCAAATTTTCCCTATAAAAAAGGCTCGCCTCACTGGGAGGACGAACCTTAAATTTGGAGCTATAACTTACCATTGAGCCTGCTTTTATGCTGAAAATTAGGATTATGCTTTGCCCGCCAACTGTGCGATTAACTCATAGGAATGCAGACGTGCCTTATGATCATATATCATCGACGTAATAATCAGCTCATCTGCCTGTGTCTGCCGAATGAAGGACTCCAGCTGTCCACGTACGGTTTCCGGGGAACCATTCACGGCGGCCTTCAGCGTCTGCTCCACACCGGCCTTTTCGCGATCCGTCCATTTGCCTTCCATCTCTGCCGGAGGCTGTACCAATCCTGTTGTGCCGCGAATAATGTTCAGGAACTGCTGCTGCATCGTTGTACCCAGCCATGCTGCTTCCTCATCTGTATCCGCAACAACAGCATTAACCCCAACAATTACATGTGGCTCCTTCAAGCTGTCAGATGGTTGAAAATTGTTTCGATACGTCTCCAGTGCAATGCGTGTGTAATCGGGCGAGAAGTGGCTGGCAAAAGCAAACGGCAATCCCAGCTGACCTGCCAGACGTGCGCTGAAATCACTGGACCCCAGCAGATAGATGGGAATATTCAATCCTTCTCCAGGAACTGCGCGAACAGGTGCATGATAAGATGTCGCCGAAGCATCAAAGTATGCTCTAAGCTCTGCCAGAAGTTCCGGGAAATCTTCCCCGCTGTTCAGATCTTTGCGTAGCGCCAGCGATGTACGGCGGTCACTGCCTGGTGCACGACCCAGACCCAGGTCAATTCTGCCAGGATACAGGGATTCCAATGTACCGAACTGCTCAGCAATGACAAGCGGTGCATGGTTAGGCAACGATGATGCCTCCTGAACCCAGACGAATCGTGTTGGTTCCACCAGCCAGATATCCAATAACGACCGAAGTTGCGGAAGAAGCAATACCTGGCATGTTGTGATGTTCTGCTACCCAGTAACGGTGGTATCCCCAACGCTCAGCATGCTGCGCCAGATCCAGACTGTTGCGCAAAGCATCAGCTGGTGTTGCACCTACAACGACGGGAGCCAGATCCAGGATGGAAAGCTTAACGTCTTGAATATGTTCTTTATGGGATGAAGCCGTATTTTCTGTGGTCATTATCGTTTATTCTCCTCAATGATTATATTTTTGTATATCCAGATATATAGATTAATTAGATCGCAACTGGATATGGTGATGTGATGATAAACGAGCCGTTTACATCCGGACGGAATCCCTGCCTGCATGTGCATCCTAGCTTCCGTTCCGGCATCCGGCTTATAACTCGTTCTGCACGTACTCGGCAAATTGACGGATCGTCTCTTCGTTCCGCCGATAATACGTCCATTGTCCTCTGCGCTCGGAGAGCAACAACCCTGCCTTAAGCATCGTCAGCAGATAACTGGAGATAACCGACTGAGCCAGTCCAGCCTTCAGTTGAATTGTGCCAACGCAGATACCGTTCTTGCCACCATCCGGATGCTGAGATAGTTCCAGCGGCGGAAAGTGTTGCTCCGGGTTTTTGAGCCACAACAAGATTTGTCTACGTGTCTCGTTCGATAAAGCTTTGAATATGAGTATAGGTTCCATGGGTACGATTATACCCCCTTTCATCCATTTTGCAAACACATGAGACAAACAAACCGACTCATGATCGAGTCGGTCTGGAATCATATGGAATACATATAGAGTACCTATAGGGATTCCGCATTCATATTAGAATTGGGTTGTAACGGTTTGTTTAACCTGATCCAGCATGGCTTGATATGCGGGTGCATCCAGATATCCAATACTGCCGAAGAGCAGATGATCTACTGCTTCAATGCCTACAAAATCGAAGATACCTACGTCTGAAGTTATTTTCAATCCAGCAGTCATGCCAATCTGATTATAAATTTCACTCGGTGTACCATGTGTATTGATGATGAGTCCTTTTTTGCCTGTCAGCAATTTCTCAATTCCCGCTTCACCAGCTGCATATGCAAAACCATAGGCGAATACACGGTCAACATATCCTTTCATAATGGCAGGAAGACCTGTCCACCAGATCGGATAGATGAATGTAATGGCTTCTGCATCCGCCACATACTTTTGCTCAGTCGCGATATCCTGTGGCGTCTGTCCTGCACGCATGGAAGCTGTATCGGCTTCTGTCAGTACGGGTTGGAATCCAAGCTTGTACAAGTCACGAACAACGACTTCATGGCCTTGAGCTTCAAGAGCTTCTACAGCAGTATTAAGGATGGCGTTATTCAGGCTGTCTGTGTGTGGGTGAGCATATACGATTAGATGTTTCATAGTATTAATCCCTCCAGATTGGTTTGAGTTAGGTTGCGAAAACGGGGTTACATTGATACCTCCCACATGCATAGATATCTATGTATATGGTTAAAAAAATATTTGTTCTCCTCTGTCTCCATCCCGCTCAATCATATCAGGGAGGAGGTTGCAGACAGAAGAGTTCAACCATTATAACTTTCGGACAATAATGGACAGCAAGCTCTCCAACTGCTCCGACTGTTCATCCGACAGGTCACTATAGATCATGTCATTAATCTGCTCGGATACCTGATGGAAGATAGGCTCGAGTCGCTTCCCTTGTTCAGTAAGGCGAATCATCGTCACCCGGCTATCTTCGGCACTCTTGCTACGTTCAACGTAGCCAAGCTTCTCCAGCTTGTTGACCAGTACCGTTACCGTTGGTTGCGTGCGCTGAACACGTTCAGCCAACATCTTGATTGATAGCGTCTCTTCACGGTATAAAAACATTAATACATCCCCATGAGAAGGTACAATGCCTGTTACTTCGTGCTGTTCCAATTCGTGAACAATCCGTTTGTTAACATGATCCCTGATTCGTGCAATCAGTGCAATGGCGTTGTATTTTGGCATGACCTCATTATATATAGATGTCTATGTATTTTCAAGTGCTTTTTATAAAAAAGAAAAACAGCCCTTTCCATCCTTGTACCTGTGGAAAATATCGGGCTGTTTTGATCCTGTTTTGTTTTTTTATCCTGTGTCCTATAATGTTAGGTCTTGATCTTAAACCTTGATCTTAGATCATCGTTCCTGGATTCATGTTGAATTCTTGCTGAATTCAGTTAATCCATTGGGTGATTTTCTCAACGGATTGTCGAGACTTCTCACGCGCGGGCTCCTCTACCCGATAACCGAAGGTTGCCATCACCGAGACGTCCCATGCACCATCCTCCAGCAAACCCTCTTCTTCCAAAATTCGATGGACATCGTCACGGCTGAAACCTTCAATCGGACAGGAATCAATCTCGATTTGAGCTGCCGCCGTCATCATGTTGCCGAGTGCAATATACGTCTGCTTGGATGCCCAATCGAACAATGATCTTGGATTATCCAGAATTCTCTGGTTATTTTGGAATTTCCCATAAGCCTCACTAGTTAACTTATATACATCATCCGGCATTCCTTTTGTTTCCTTCAGCATGTACTCTGCATAGGGAGAATTATAACTGGCATCTGACCGTGCCAGGATAACAACAAAATGGCTTGCTGTTGCCAATTGCTTTTGAGCGCCGGAGGAGACTTCGGACAGGCGCTTGCGCAGGTTCGGATTCTGTACAATCAGAAACTTCCACGGTTCAAGTCCTATGGAACTTGGAGATAATCTGCCCGTTTCCAATATAAATTGGAAATCCTCATCCGAGATTTTGCGGGTATCATCAAAAATCTTCGTTGCATGCCGGAATTGATAAGCCTTTATAATGTCTTCTTTTTTCTTTGAATTTGTTGTAACTCCCATGAAACTCCACGTCCTTTTTTATATATTTTGATGTTGAATCTTCGGTCTCCAGTTTCGGATTTGCTTAAGTATTAGTTTAGAATCTATATCCGAAAATGAAAAGTACGCACATTATTGTTTCTCAGTTTCTGAAAGTAAGTAATGTATTCTGACAAGGAATATTCGCATCGGGACAGCCTTATAGCTCGCCTCTGGTGATCATTTTGATCCGTCCATCTTCCCTGTATTCAATCTGGAAAACATCCTTGCTCGACTCCAGTTCAAATGTGACGACCCCCAATTGCTCAGCATTTCTGTGAAGTTTGTAGGCGTCAAAATTAATGTTAAAAATCTTCTTAACTATTGGCTCCACATTTTGTCTAAGAAGAGACTCATCAATATTATATAATTTCTCATGATAAGCCTCCATCTCTTCACTGTTGCCTATTTCTTGTTGCTCATAATAATTAGCATCCCCTACAGTATAACCCAAGCCCTCTTTTCCTTCGGTCATCTGTACAAAGTAATTATCTTGAAAGGAAAAAAAGACTGTATCCTTACCAAGCTCATCATCTTTGCTTCGGCTTGTTCTTACCAAATCAAGATTGGCTTTACCAGACAGAGCCTCTATCGCTTTTTTGGCATCCGCCAGCGCCGCCTGGGATATTTGATCAGGTCTCAGTTCGCCTGTGATCGAGACAGCTTTGTCCTGTCGCCATACAATCTCTCCATAGCCAGTCTCATTCTCTAACGCTAATGTCGTATGCGATACAGGCTCCGACTCACCTTGCTTCATACTCACATAACGTTGGACTGCTGCAGGTTTAAGCGTTGGTGCAGCACCTATACTTTGCAATAGTGATGGAACCTGGCGCAGATAACGGTGTTCCAACTCGCTTGGCTGCATCTCGGCTCTCATCTGGACTTCACGAAGATTGCCTGTAGTCGCATCGAGCCATATCTGCGCATACTCCTTCTCACCTTCATGTCCAGCCTCTACATATACTCTTCCGGACACAGGCAAGTCTTCCACTTTGGTGATCCGCAGCTGCTTACCCAAATCATCCCTCATCGTGATCGCAACATTCCTTTTCATTTTGTCCGTCAACAGATCCATGCTCAGATTATCAGATAACTGCAACGCTGCTGTCGGATAGACCTGCTCAATCACGGGTTTCACCAGCTGTCCATCATCCCAGACCCATAGGAACAATCCAGCAGCAATAACCAACGCACCCGTGCCAGCAACAAGAGGCCCTCTTCTAGTGCGACGTTGGTGTGAAGCATTGCCTACTAGCGCTCTAAACGGCCTAGGCGACCTGGAACTGTCCTCTGACCTATATCTCTTGTTCGCTTCTTCCGACTTCTTCATCAACTCCACCTGTTGAAGCACATTTCGTTTATGATCCGCTGTAAAAGGAGAAGACGCAAACGGTCCCTTCCGGATTTCCTTTTCCCATTGCTCATCCTTATGTGTCATTGGCTTCGCTCCTCCCATTGTTTCCGTACCTTATCCTTACCTCGAGAAATTCTGGATTTTACTGTGCCTGAACTGATTTTCAACATCTCAGCAATCTCACTCGTCGTAAGCTCATATTTCAGATTCAGCAAAAGAATCTCCCGGAACTTCTTCGGCAACGCCAGAACAATATCCCAGATTTCATGGACATGCTCCTTACGTATCACTTCCATCTCGGCTGAAGGATGTGCAGGCTGCTCTGCAATCATGACGCTTTGGCTCGAATCCCCACGCTCTGTCTCAATGGGTAACGTCTCTCCCCACAGGCTACTACGAAAAAATCTGGATTTTCGATATGTAAAAGTGGTGTTTCTAGTAATCGTCAACAGCCATGTTTTCAGTGAGCACTCTCCGCGATAATGAGCGATCCCAGAGTATGCCCGAATAAACACTTCCTGTGACAAGTCATCTGCCTGTTCGGCACTTTTGGTCAGAAAATAAGCGTAATTCCATACGTCATTTCCGTAATCATCCATCATGCTGCTAAGTGTGTAATTGTCTATGGTCTGAGCCTGTGCCAGAAATTCATAATCCAACTGTTGTTCACCTCACTTAATATGACTGAATTTACTGCGGTTCGGTTCCCTAATTTGTACATTATTTCTTATTATTGTATCAAAATAAAAAACAGCATGTTCAATGCCGCTGAACACGCTGATCTCTTAAAGCATTTCCCCGATCATTCGAATGACCGATCAACTTTATAATCGCTATTACCCTTAACTACCTCCTTATTCCTTCAAACTTTAACCGCAGAAACCATCAGAAACATGGGTCTCCTGTTCTCGTCTCGCATGCCAGGAACCTGTTCAATCATCTCCAGTGATGGTTTGGATTCAGCCACCCGCCCAATAGTAAACCCCGCCTTGATCAGTTCATTGAGGTGGCTAGCCAGTGTGCGATGATATTTGACCACATCCTGATTCAGAAAGTTCGCCACACGCTTCCCTTCTTCATGGTAATGATCCACGGGCCAGTGCAGAATCTCACCTTTGGGTCCGTAGTACCAATCCTGCTCAGGCCGAGCGGTGAAAATGGGATGTTCAGTGGAAAGGACAAACGTGCCACCCTGAACAAGACAGTCATTGATTTTGGCATACACCCTGTCTAACCGTTCAATATAATGCAAAGCAAGCGAACTGATCACAACATCGAACTGTCCGGGTGCAAAATCAATGTCCTCAATCGCCAGCTGCTCGTACTGGATCTGTGGATCGTCCGTCATCTCACGAGCACGCTGGAGCATATTCTCAGACAGATCTACACCAATTACTGAACTCGCTTGCTGCTCTCGCGCATACCTGCAGTGCCAACCGAAACCACATCCCAAATCCAGCACACGCTTGTCCTTCAGATCAGGTAAAAGAGTCTGCAATTCATGCCACTCCCCTGCTGCATCCAGCCCTTGTACGGATCGAGCCATCTTACTGTAGTTATTGAAAAACTCAACTTCATCGTATTTATTTTGTTTCATCAAGAGATTCCTCCCGCCACTTAAATATCAACCTACACTACCTCATAAACGATATTTATACGTAAAAGTTGCTAAGTGAATTCATTGCGTGTTATCATACAGAACGAACGTTCAGTATTATTAAATACAGAATGAACATTCAGTTTACTAACGGAGGTCATTATGAATACGAATTGGACGCATCCATTGGAAGGGCAATCTGTAGGCAAAGCTTTTATTAGCTACCTTGTGCCTTCCGTATTGGGGATGCTGGTGGTTGCTTTTAATTTTATTATCGACGGTATTATGGTTGGACACAAACTGGGTTCTACCGCAATGGCCGGGATTGGCATTGCCTCTCCGGTCTACACCCTTTTTGTTGCCATGTCGCTGTGGATTGGTATGGGCGGGGCAACCTTATACTCCAACGCTATGGGTAGAAAAGATATTACATCAGCTAAACAAATTTTCACCAAATCCATTATGCTCATTATGCTCGTTACGATGGCCATTGGATATACTGCATATACGTTCAAAGACAAACTGGTATACTCCCTCGGAGCTAACCCCGAGACCTTCCCGTTTGCTTCGGACTACATGAATATCATGTTGTTGTTCGGATTTGTCTTCACCATTGAGAATGCTCTCTCTGTTTTTGTACGGAACGACGGGAATCCCAACACATCCATGTACGCTCAGATTACGTTTGCCGTGGCCAATATCATCATTAATTATGTAACATTGTATGTACTCGAATGGGGTGTACGCGGTGTGGCGATCGGTACAATTGTATCGGCGTCTCTTGCGCTGCTTGTCCTGTTCACTCACTTTTTCAAAAAAACAAATAATCTCACATTCATCCGGTTCAAATGGAACAACAAACTGCTGGCCTCTCTGCTGCTCATTGGCTTCCCCAGCTTTCTGGCTGAACTCGGCATGTCGGTCTTCTCTGTTTCCCATAACATCTCGATGGACCGCATTGCGGGTACAGATGGCGTAGCATCCTTTACCGTGTTGAACTATATTCATGGTGTTGTATTGTTGGCTTTCCTGGGTCTGGCATCCGCTGCCCAACCTCTCGTAAGCTATTATCACGGTGCCAATCAGATTAAACGGGTACAACAAACGATACGTTTAGCCACCAAAACAGCTCTGGCATGCGGCCTGCTATTATTACTTATTGTTCAAATCGGGGCACCTTATTTCGTGCAAATCTTTGGAAACTTCAGTAGCGGCGTAACGGATAATGCCGTATACGGATTACGCATATTTACATTGGCCTATGTGTTCATGGGTGTTAACTTTGTCATGAGCACCTATTTCCAATCTGTAGGTAATGCCAAAATGGCCATCTGGATTACCGCTGCGCGTGAGATGATCATCATGATTGCGTTGATTGCAATCCTGCCTTCATTCTTGGGTGTCACGGGTGTATGGCTTGCCGTACCGCTGTCCGAATTGCTGGTCCTCACAACCATAGCCGTGTATTATAGAAAACGATCCCTTACGGATCGAATACACGCGTTACAGGCTGAGTAACGTTAACCGATCATACAGCGCACTAGCAGAAAATAAATGAAACGTAGATAGAATGTCGCTAGACCTCATAACTGATCTAGTATACAAATAAATAAGCCCTGCACGATCAATATAGATCGGTCAGGGCTTTGTCTTAGCCTACATTAGATGTATTCAGATAGATGTATTTAAATTCGTATATCAAATCGACCATTGCTATCTGTTGTTGCATTCGCAATTTCTTTAGGGGTAGCTACGCCCTTTACATTGGATGAAGGTTGGGCAGGTGGCGCCTCCTTAGCAACGGTTGTACCGGATCCCTGAGAGCTTTGCTGTGCAATTTGTGCTTCGATCTGTTTGATCTGCTGTTCAAGCTGTTTGGTCTTTGTTTCCTTCGTCTTCTCATCGTCCTTGCTGGATTGTACTTTCTCCAGTTGAGCCTCCAGCTTCGCCTTTTGTTTCTCCAAGCTACTTGCATTGTCCGAACTCGAAGATGTCGATATGTATGATGTTGTGGAGCTGGCTGTTGAAGATATATTCATTATGGTTCCCTCCTCTTTCCTTGGCTTCACTATACCCTATCCCAATGAAGTCTACGTTAAATTCAACTGAAAGGTTGCTGAGCGAGCCGAGCATCAAGAGGTCAATCATGTAGAAGTAAGCCGATCAGAACCATTTCGTAGTCCAATTACTATTATTCATACTGATTGTCTTCATATAAGTGAAATTTTGATGCTGTCAGATCTATATAGCTAGTTTTTCTCGATCTAAAATGGTAACACAAAAAGACACACTCGATAAGATCAAGTGTGTCTTTCAATTGCTTGGCGGCGTCCTACTCTCCCAGGACCCTGCGGTCCAAGTACCATCGGCGCTAGAGGGCTTAACGGTCGTGTTCGGGATGGGTACGTGTGGAACCCCTCCGCCATCGCCACCAAACAAGCATTTGTGTAACAAATGCGTTTGCGTTCCATTCGGTCCGACACTGCTGTGTGGATGAATGGTTCAGCGCATATTCAGAGATCATTCTCTGAAAACTAGATTCGAAACGAAAGTCTGCGAACTATCACTTGCTATTGGATAAGCCCTCGACCGATTAGTACTGGTCAGCTCCATGCATTGCTGCACTTCCACCCCCAGCCTATCTACCTCGTCGTCTTCAAGGGGTCTTACATACTGGGAAATCTCATCTTGAGGGGGGCTTCACGCTTAGATGCTTTCAGCGTTTATCCCGTCCGTACATAGCTACCCAGCGGTGCTCCTGGCGGAACAACTGGTACACCAGCGGTACGTCCATCCCGGTCCTCTCGTACTAAGGACAGCTCCTCTCAAATTTCCTACGCCCACGACAGATAGGGACCGAACTGTCTCACGACGTTCTGAACCCAGCTCGCGTACCGCTTTAATGGGCGAACAGCCCAACCCTTGGGACCTACTTCAGCCCCAGGATGCGATGAGCCGACATCGAGGTGCCAAACCTCCCCGTCGATGTGGACTCTTGGGGGAGATAAGCCTGTTATCCCCAGGGTAGCTTTTATCCGTTGAGCGATGGCCCTTCCATGCGGTACCACCGGATCACTAAGCCCGACTTTCGTCCCTGCTCGACTTGTAGGTCTCGCAGTCAAGCTCCCTTATGCCTTTGCACTCTTCGAATGATTTCCAACCATTCTGAGGGAACCTTTGGGCGCCTCCGTTACTCTTTAGGAGGCGACCGCCCCAGTCAAACTGCCCACCTGACACTGTCCCCGCACCGGATTACGGTACCAGGTTAGAACCTAGATACGATCAGGGTGGTATCCCAACGTTGCCTCCATGCAAGCTGGCGCTCACACTTCAAAGGCTCCCACCTATCCTGTACAGATCGTACCCAAATTCAATATCAAGCTGCAGTAAAGCTCCATGGGGTCTTTCCGTCTTGTCGCGGGTAACCTGCATCTTCACAGGTATTAAAATTTCACCGGATCTCTCGTTGAGACAGCGCCCAAGTCGTTACGCCATTCGTGCGGGTCAGAATTTACCTGACAAGGAATTTCGCTACCTTAGGACCGTTATAGTTACGGCCGCCGTTTACTGGGGCTTCGGTTCACAGCTTCGGATTGCTCCTAACCACTCCCCTTAACCTTCCAGCACCGGGCAGGCGTCAGCCCGTATACTTCGCCTTACGGCTTCGCACAGACCTGTGTTTTTGCTAAACAGTCGCTTGGGCCTTTTCACTGCGGCCCCCTCGTGCTATTCACACTACCGGGCACCCCTTCTCCCGAAGTTACGGGGTCATTTTGCCGAGTTCCTTAACGAGAGTTCTTCCGCGCGCCTTAGAATACTCTTCTCGCCTACCTGTGTCGGTTTGCGGTACGGGCACCTTCACCTGGCTAGAGGCTTTTCTTGGCAGTGTGAGATCATGACCTTCGCTACTACAATTTTCGCTTCCCATCACAGCTCAGCCTTACGATGTGCGGATTTGCCTACACATCAGCCTCACTGCTTAGACGGACATCCATCAGTCCGCGTCACTACCCTACTGCGTCCCCCCATTGCTCGTAACGGTTTATGGTGGTACAGGAATTTCGACCTGTTGTCCTTCGACTACGCCTTTCGGCCTCGCCTTAGGTCCCGACTTACCCTGAGCGGACGAGCCTTCCTCAGGAACCCTTAGGCTTTCGGCGGATCAGATTCTCACTGATCTTTTCGTTACTCATACCGGCATTCTCACTTGTATAATGTCCAGCGCTCCTTACGGTACACCTTCAACCCTTATACAACGCTCCCCTACCCCTGGATCGACTTCACTCCAGCTTCGAAGTCCTGTGTTTATCCCCTGAGAAACATTTGGTCATCCAAGATAGAGTCTCTTGTCAGACAAAAATGTCCTTGTGGTAAACACCGCCTCAAAGAAGCAGTGAAGTCGATCCAAGCCATAGCTTCGGTGGTGTGTTTAGCCCCGTTACATTTTCGGCGCAGAGTCACTCGACCAGTGAGCTATTACGCACTCTTTCAATGGTGGCTGCTTCTAAGCCAACATCCTGGTTGTCTGTGCAACTCCACATCCTTTCCCACTTAACACACACTTGGGGACCTTAGCTGATGGTCTGGGCTGTTTCCCTTTTGACAATGGATCTTAGCACTCACTGTCTGACTCCCGGAAGTAAGTCTATGGCATTCGGAGTTTGACTGAGCTTGGTAACCCTTGCGGGCCCCGCACCCAATCAGTGCTCTACCTCCACGACTCTGTTTTCCGAGGCTAGCCCTAAAGCTATTTCGGGGAGAACCAGCTATCTCCGAGTTCGATTGGAATTTCTCCGCTACCCCCACCTCATCCCCGCACTTTTCAACGTGCGTGGGTTCGGGCCTCCAGTGCGTGTTACCGCACCTTCACCCTGGACAGGGGTAGATCACCCGGTTTCGGGTCTACGTCCACGTACTACATCGCCCTATTCAGACTCGCTTTCGCTGCGGCTCCGGCTTCTCACCTTAACCTTGCACGGGAACGTAACTCGCCGGTTCATTCTACAAAAGGCACGCCATCACCCCTAAAACGGGCTCTGACTTTTTGTAAGCACACGGTTTCAGGTTCTATTTCACTCCCCTTCCGGGGTGCTTTTCACCTTTCCCTCACGGTACTGCTTCACTATCGGTCGCTAGGAAGTATTTAGCCTTGGCAGATGGTCCTGCCGGATTCATACGGGGTTTCACGTGCCCCGCACTACTCGGGATCCGTCTCGGAGGGAACAGATTTTCAACTACAGGGCTTTTACCTTCTTTGGCGGGCCTTTCCAGACCTCTTCGCTTAACCGGTTCCTTTGTAACTCCATGTGAGACGTCCCACAACCCCAAAGAGCAAGCTCTCTGGTTTGGGCTTCTCCGCGTTCGCTCGCCGCTACTGACGGAATCACTATTGTTTTCTCTTCCTCAGGGTACTTAGATGTTTCAGTTCCCCTGGTATGCCTCTACACAACCTATGTATTTAGTTGTGAGTAACTGGACATTACCCCAGCTGGGTTTCCCCATTCGGACATCCCCGGATCAAAGCTTGCTTACAGCTCCCCGAGGCAGTTTCGTTGTTCGCCACGTCCTTCATCGGCTCCTAGCGCCTAGGCATCCTCCGTGTGCTCTTAGTAGCTTAACCAAATTGCTCCGGTTTCGACTGCTCGCTTCCCTTGTTTTGGACTGCGTCCAAAGCCAAAAGTCGCTCCCATTCGATACCCATCGCAACAGCAATTAACTACCGTTTTTATTGAAACTTGTTTAACACAAGTTCAGCTAAAAAGGAATGTTCTAATTCGCATTTTACTTTCGTTTCGATATCTAGTTTTCAAAGAACAAGCTTCATGCAAAAGCAAGCTGTTTGAGAGTTTGAGCTCTCAAAACTGAGCAACGAGTGAGTAAGTTTGCAGCTAAGCTGCATATTTGAATGTTTCCGCTACGGGAAACGATTCTCCATAGAAAGGAGGTGATCCAGCCGCACCTTCCGATACGGCTACCTTGTTACGACTTCACCCCAATCATCTATCCCACCTTCGGCGGCTGGCTCCTTGCGGTTACCCCACCGACTTCGGGTGTTATAAACTCTCGTGGTGTGACGGGCGGTGTGTACAAGACCCGGGAACGTATTCACCGCGGCATGCTGATCCGCGATTACTAGCAATTCCGACTTCATGCAGGCGAGTTGCAGCCTGCAATCCGAACTGAGACCGGCTTTTTAGGATTGGTTCCACCTCGCGGCTTCACTGCCCGTTGTACCGGCCATTGTAGTACGTGTGTAGCCCAGGTCATAAGGGGCATGATGATTTGACGTCATCCCCACCTTCCTCCGGTTTGTCACCGGCAGTCACCTTAGAGTGCCCACCCGAAGTGCTGGCAACTAAGATCAAGGGTTGCGCTCGTTGCGGGACTTAACCCAACATCTCACGACACGAGCTGACGACAACCATGCACCACCTGTCTCCTCTGTCCCGAAGGAAAGGTACATCTCTGTACCGGTCAGAGGGATGTCAAGACCTGGTAAGGTTCTTCGCGTTGCTTCGAATTAAACCACATACTCCACTGCTTGTGCGGGTCCCCGTCAATTCCTTTGAGTTTCAGTCTTGCGACCGTACTCCCCAGGCGGAGTGCTTAATGTGTTAACTTCGGCACCAAGGGTATCGAAACCCCTAACACCTAGCACTCATCGTTTACGGCGTGGACTACCAGGGTATCTAATCCTGTTTGCTCCCCACGCTTTCGCGCCTCAGCGTCAGTTACAGCCCAGAGAGTCGCCTTCGCCACTGGTGTTCCTCCACATATCTACGCATTTCACCGCTACACGTGGAATTCCACTCTCCTCTTCTGCACTCAAGTCACCCAGTTTCCAGTGCGATCCGGGGTTGAGCCCCGGGATTAAACACCAGACTTAAATGACCGCCTGCGCGCGCTTTACGCCCAATAATTCCGGACAACGCTTGCCCCTACGTATTACCGCGGCTGCTGGCACGTAGTTAGCCGGGGCTTTCTTCTCAGGTACCGTCACCTTGAGAGCAGTTACTCTCTCAAGCGTTCTTCCCTGGCAACAGAGCTTTACGATCCGAAAACCTTCATCACTCACGCGGCATTGCTCCGTCAGGCTTTCGCCCATTGCGGAAGATTCCCTACTGCTGCCTCCCGTAGGAGTCTGGGCCGTGTCTCAGTCCCAGTGTGGCCGATCACCCTCTCAGGTCGGCTACGCATCGTCGCCTTGGTGAGCCGTTACCCCACCAACTAGCTAATGCGCCGCAGGCCCATCCCCAAGTGACAGATTGCTCCGTCTTTCCAGTTCTCTTCAGGCGAAGAAAACAACTATTCGGTATTAGCTACCGTTTCCGGTAGTTGTCCCAAACTTGAGGGCAGGTTGCCTACGTGTTACTCACCCGTCCGCCGCTAACCATCAGAGAAGCAAGCTTCTCATCAAGTCCGCTCGACTTGCATGTATTAGGCATGCCGCCAGCGTTCGTCCTGAGCCAGGATCAAACTCTCCAATAAAGTATTGAAAAGAGCGATAAGCTCATTTTGAATCTGACGAGATTAAACATCTCATTTGTGCTCCAGTCGATTCAAGCCAAGGCTTGTTTCAAACTTTCGCGTTCATTCTGCAAGCAGAATGTTTACTCACTCGTTGTTCAGTTTTCAAAGATCAAACTTGTTTTGTTACCGAGTGTTGTTCTCATCAGCAACTCTTATATAATATCATGTCCGAACCAACTTTGCAAGCTCTTTTTTCAAGTTTCTTTCGAAGCTTATTTCATTCGCTTGCCACACTGTGTATCTCGTGTTTTTTTGGCCGGAAATAGAATATACCATGCAGCATAGGCACTTGTAAAGAGTTAATTTCTAAAAATATGAATTCCGCAATTTAACCATATTAAGTATCGCGAATCCACACTGGAATGTTACGTACGAATGTATTATCCTGCTGCTAATCCTCTCGATCTAATCGCTTTTTCTTCTATATATAAGAAGATAACCCTCTCAACTCTCATATACGAGATGAAAAGGTTACCTTCTATACTTATCTATATTTACTTACGTTCTACTATATACCCTTTATCCTCAAGCAGTTTCACGATGCCGTGATCGCCCAGGTAGTGTGCTGCGCCAACAACAATGAAATACTCTTCGCCTTTGCCGCTTTTCAAGTAACCATCAATCTTATCCGCCATGCCAATGTTACGATCAACCAGCATCGCTTTGTTGTACTCCTCGTTAGTGGAGAAGCTGTTTGTCAATTCAAGCAACTGCTCGTCATTACCCGTTTTCCACATCTCCGCCATTTGTTTCACACTGTTATCCAGCACGTCGAAGTTCTCGATTGTCGCTTTCAGTGTTTCCTCTTGTGTTTCTTTGGAAAAGTCGTTAAACATGCCAAGTTGAGATTGATAACTCTCCAGCTCAATTACTGGAAGTTTGCGCTCGATCGCTTTCTGGATGAAATACAGATCCACTCCTGCTGATGCTTCATATCCTGCCGTTGTCGACTTCAAGCTTGCAAGAGTACTCTCTACTACCCAAGGCTTAAATGTATCCAAAGCATTAGGTTCCAGACCATTTTTCTTCAATACATCCCCCAGCTTCGTATACGTCTCACTGGAAATATGATCTTTCAATGTTGTCCCATCCTGATACGAACCCAGACTTAGAACCAGCTTTTGTTGCTCTTCGTCAGCGGCTTTGCTAATATCTATCTCTACCCCGAGATAGTCAGCTTCTGCAAATGCTTCTTCAAACTCCGGACGTAATGGATAGAAGCTCTCATCGGCAATATGCATGGACCCTACCAGATAGACCGTGTTTCCATTGCTCTCCACTTCCCACATGAAGCCGCGTCCACCGGTTTGGGCAGTTTCCGTTGCTGTATCTTTGGATACCAACAGCACGGTGCGTGTTGCAGCATCCCAGCGCACTTCATAACCCGCTGCATCACCGACGATGCGAATCGGTGCATACGTTACACCGTTGATGCGCGTAAGTTTGCTTTTGAGAGTAATTGTTTTACCATCTACCACAGCCGTGATCGTATCATCTGTCGCAGTTGTTAGCTTCACATCCAAGGCATCCAGCGTAGTGCGCAGCGGAACCAATGTTGTACCTTTTTCCAGGATGGGTGCTCCTGTAGCATATTTCACCGCTTGATCATTGACCTTTACGGAAGTCCCCTGTGGAGATGCCATTGCCGGTACCGCAGATGCGAGCAGACCCACCGAGATTGTAAGAGATAATAGCGTGCGTTTCCAATTCTTCATAATATGTACTCTCCTTTAGTAAATTTATTTGCCAACCTCATTCAATAGAATAGATATCTTCAGATACTACGGATAGAGTTGGAAATTGGTGCCACTCCCAAATGGAGCAGCACCTTTCCCATCGATGCTCTAATTAGCTAAACTAATCATCATCATTTTCATCATTTATTATTTTCTTCTGAACTCGACTTAGATCTTGTATGCCTTCATGGCCTTGAATAACTCTTTAAATGTTGGGCGTTTACCATACATCAACACACCTGTGCGATAGATTTTGGCTGCAAGCCATCCGAAGATGACAATGGATACGATGAGAATCGCTAAGGACGTTAGAATCTCCCAAGTCGGTGCAACTCCCGCACCGATCCGTACCAGAATCGCGGTCGGCGACGTGAATGGAATGAAGCTTGCGATTTTCAACAACAGAATGTTCGGCGTAGAAATACTGAAGATAGCAATATAGAAGGATACCAGCGACAACATCGTAATCGGCAGGACAGCCTGACCCAGTTCTTCCGTACGACTTACCATTGAACCAATGGCAGCGAACAACACGGCATACAGGAAGTAACCCAGAATGTAGAATATGAGTCCGTACACAATAACCGCAATATTCACATCACTCAGACTCATATTCAAATCACCTAACACTGCACGGTTATGCGGCAGCAGGATATTTCCGGCAACCACCGCTCCGAAGATCCCGATCTGCAGCATGCCCACCATGAAAATACCGATGATTTTACCGAACATCTGACTGAGCGGGGATACACTCGTAATCAGAATCTCCATAATACGCGAGCTCTTCTCCGCTGTGATCTCAGAGGCAATCATGTTGCCTGTCATCATCGTAGAGGTGAACAGCAATATGATCAGCAAGTACACCACAATATAGTTAATCGGGCTCATCGAACCTTCTGACACAGCACCGGCATCACTTTTATCTGTACTCAAGCTCTGCTCGGTGAGCTTCACAGGTGTTGTAATCAGTTCCTTCTGTTCCGCTGTGAGCACATCCTTTACGACGACATCCAGCTTCACACTTTGCAAAGCAGCTTCAATGGATGCAATGATCTGAGGGGACACGTCTTCTGCTGAATAGAGAATAGGCTGAGGGAACTCCTGTCCAGCAACAGCTTCGAACTTCAGATAGCCATCGATAAGTCCTGCTTCCGCATCTGCTGCAAGAGCCGCCTCATCTTTGTCTCCACTCGCAATGAAGCGATAGGCCTGATCTCCTTGGGCTGCAGAGAAGCTCTCCAGTTTCTCGGAAACTTCAGTCTGCCCTGCGCTCAGAAGACCGATATTTACAGGATTACTGCTTGAAGCTCCGCCAATGGAACCTCCATTGAATAAGGTAATGAAATATGGAACATTGAGTCCGATAGAGATTAAAAGTGCAAGTACAATGGTCGTAACCATGAATGATTTCGTTTTAACTTTGTTTTTGAATGTAAACCCCGTAATCGTTCCCATTTTATTCATTAGACTCACCTACCTCACGAATAAAGATTTGGTTAAGCGTTGGTTCCTTCAGTTCAAAGTGTTCCACTGTCGTCTGGGTCATGGCTGTTCTCAGAATCTCCTGAGCCGCTTCCACCTGACTAATATGTATCAGGTACCCGCGCTCATTCCGCTCGACTTTCTTCACACCCGACAATTGTTCGAGCCCTTCCACACTTCCAATTGTACTCAGGAATACCTGTTCACGCGGATACCGGCTCTTGATCTCCTTGATCTCTCCTTGTACCACCGTGTTGGAACGATGCAGAATGGTGATCTGACGACACAACTCTTCAACGTGCTCCATGCGGTGTGTCGAGAATAGGATGGCCGTGCCTTCATCTCGCAATTCCTTGACTGTGGACTTGAGTAATTCCACATTCACAGGATCCAGTCCGCTGAACGCTTCATCCAGAATAAGAATCTGCGGTCTATGCACTACAGCTGCGATAAAGCCCATTTTCTGCTGATTGCCTTTGGATAACTCCTCAATCTTCTTATCGTAATACTCAGGTACTTCAAACCGGTTCAGCCAGTACTTGAGGCTCTGGTCTGCATCCTTGCCATTCATGCCACGAAGCCGTGCAAGGTAATTAATCTGTTCGCTGACCTTCACCTTCGGGTACAATCCACGCTCTTCCGGAAGATAACCCATAATCTGTTGCAGTTCTGTATTGTAGGGCTTGCCGTTGTACAGGATATTGCCTCCGTCAGGGTGAATCAGTCCAAGCACCATACGCATTGTTGTTGTTTTACCTGCACCATTGGCTCCCAGCAGTCCGTAAATCTCCCCCTCTTTTACATTGAGCGTGACTCCATTAACGGCTGTTTTGTCTGCATATTGCTTGACGACTTGCTTCAATTCCAATCGGTTCATCATTTATCGTCTCCCTTCGGTTATTTCCACTGTACGGGTGCATACCCGGCAATCCAGAACGCCAGCACTTCATCCAATTCCAGGTTGCGAATTTTCAATACTCGGTTATTCGATAGCTCCAGCCTCTCCTGCGCTTCACTGACCCGGGTTGTAATGACGCGAACCAGTCCCCCCTCTTCCAACGCAGATTCCACAAGACCGGGGATACTCTCAGGCCTTAAATCCCCTTCATACCAGACTTCTTTCCACTGATCGAGCACGATATCTTTCTCGGCCATCCCCAGCGACTGACCACGGTGCATCAATACGATGTAATCCGCAAGCCTTTTGACTTCGTCTGCAATATGTGTGGCAATCAGAATCGTGGTGTCTCCCCCCGCCATGTAGGTACGGAACTGCTCCACCATCACTTTCCAGGCAAAGGGGTCAAGTCCTGAGGAGGGTTCATCCAAAAGCAATAGTCTTGGGCGAGCTGCCAGCGCAGCTGCAATCTCAAATTTGCGCCGTTCTCCCTTGGACATCTTGTTCAACTTCACATCAACAGGTACTTCCATATCATGAATCAGTTGGTCAAATAACTTCATATCCCAACGTGGGTACCAGTACGCCCGGAAATGGGCTGCTTCCTGTGCTGTTATCCGATTTTCTTCCGAGCCAGCGTTATCTGCCACAAAACCAATCTGTTGTCTCAGTTCGATGGGAAGAGGCCCATCATGTTCCTGACCAAACCAACTAATCTGCCCAGCGTCTGGCAGCACCACTTGTTGCAGCATGTTAAGTAGTGTGCTTTTGCCTGAACCGTTGTGACCAAGAATAGCCACGACATACCCTTCCGGGATGGTGAGATCAATCGGGCCAATAACTCTGCGTTTTCGCATTTTGGATACGCCGTTCAACTGAACTGCTATGGGTTCCATATGAATCACTCCCTTACTTCGCGTAAATAGCCTTCAGGACTTCCCGGAACAGGCTCTCCATCTCTTCTTTCGTGCATCCGACCGATTTTCCAGACTGCACAGCTGCGTGCATGGCTTCCTGTGCGGCCTTTAATCTATAATTTTCTCTGTCGCCGGCTTCTACCTGGGCCACAAATGTACCTGTCCCCTGCTTCGTACGAAGCAGGCCTTCATTCTCCAGATCCTGATAGACTCGTCTAACCGTAATCACGCTGCAATTCAGTGCTCCGGCGAACTCACGAATGGACGGCAAATGTGTTCCCTCCCCCAACTGACCTGTAATAATTAACGATCTTAACTGATTTTCAATTTGGTGGTATAAAGGTTCAGCGCTATTTTCATTAATTTGAATGGGTATTTTCACATCTCGCACCTCGCCCTCCGGTACACTCCAGTCTGTTACCTGACCGTGCCGGTTTCATCCTGTATTCGTACATAAGTTCAATTCTCATTTAATTCAAATCCCGATGAACCAGCTTCTTCAGCGTCAAGCGACTACATAGCCACAATACCGCTACGCCAGCCACCAGAGAAATCCACATCATCGGGGACAACAACCCACCTGATTTACTTTCATCCAACACCATTCGAAAACCGTAACTGCCTGACATTCGAATCAATAAGGATATGCCTACGGCAATGGGTACAAAAAGCGTGCTGAGGAGCAAATATTTTTTGCCACTATTCAGAAACTCTCCATATATATAGAATCCTGTTACCAAAAGTCCATAACCTGTACAGGTCAAGCCGAAGGCCAGATATTGATCCCATCGGAATCCTTCGGTATGAAGGTTAACCACGTATAGCGATCCGTAGAAAAAAATACCATTGTACGCAAACGCCATCACGGATTGCTGTAACCTTGACCACATCACCGTTTGTTCCGGGATCGGGATTCTGCGATAGTAGGCCAGCATCTGCGTATAGGAATCCTCGTGTATGTAACGGAAGGAGCGCCTGCAGAACATGAACCCTTGAAATGGCAACATGATCAAAAAGAAGGAATCCACTACTGGATTAATGTAATCTGTCTGTTGTTGTCCCACTAACATCACACCGCACATGCTGCCAGTGTATATCATGAATATTGCAGACCATAGCCATTGGAGCTTATCCTTACTCATCTGGTTGCGGGTCAACCACCACGCCTGCTTCCATTCGTTCATATGCATGCCTGCCTTTCACCTGTCATTCACTCATCTTGCTTACTGTGATCACTGTGTTTACTGTATATATCAATATACACAGTATACAGACCAAATTATCATCCCGTCAACCCCTAATTTTCCTGAATCAGGAAGAAGAGTTGGGCCACCGTTCTGAATTGCGTTACAATAAACACAGCACTGAACTAAGCAAAAGGGAGGTTATTCATATGACTTGGCTGATAGAGCCCGGAATAGTCTTCCTTATCATCATTGGTGTGATCTGGTTGCTCATCCGAAGTGACCGTCAGCGTCACCAAGGCAGACACCCCATCCGGCGTAGTAACAGTTACACCGACTCTACCTTAGGGTCCCCGGTCATGATAGGGGATGACTCTCATGAGCGAAATTCCAGACATAGGTTTGATCACAGCTTTGATCACAGACATTCGGAAACCGATTCTTCTTCAGGCTCTCACCATCACAACAGTGACAGCAGTAGCAGCGACTCTGGAGGAGATAGTAGCGGCGGAGACAGTGGTGGTGGCGGTGATTAAACAATTACACGTAATCCTCCAATCACAAAAGAAGGGCTGTACCCGGAATTGTGTAAACACAATTCGGGTACAGCCCTTTGCCGTTCTCTAGCACCTGTTAGAAGAAGAGGACTTGCAATTAAACGAGGTTATAACCATTAGGCAGACTGCGGTTGGCGCGGATCGCACGAATCTCTTCCAAGGTCAGACGCTCATTCGTAGAGATCAGGGATTCCACATCATTGCCACGGATGAGATCATCCAAATCTCTCAAGTTGGTGTTGCCACGGAAAACACGGAATCCACCCTGAAAGTTCGGCCGTGTAAACACAACGAGTGTTGCATTGGAACTTGTTGAGAAAAGCGCAGGCTCTCTACCCGTCCAAAATATTGTCCAGGTTACGAAGACCTGTGTTGCCACGGTAGATGCGGCTTCTACCTCTGTAGTTCTCTTCTGAATACACGGTAAGGCGTGGATACGTTTGACTGACACTAACTGTTTTTTTCATTTTGTTCCCCCTCTCGAACTCATTCTATGAATGAATGAGAGAGGTAGCGTGGACGAATCATCTGCTAGATTCGTCCATTTTCATATTTTCAGAAGATTATGGTAACGCACACCACAGAAGATTGAGCTGATATCCTTCTTTCACACACCAAGAATAGCTTCCCATACCGGACGTGTATGACCACCAGGATATAAGATATATAGAAGAACATACACGACAACACCTGTTAGCGCTGACCCGAACCAGATCATGGACGTGAACTTGCCCCAGCGGCGATGTTTTCCGAACTTCTTTTTGAACCCAAGCACCAGTGTGGAGATGCCGAAAATTGCCGCCACGGTAGCCAGGATGATATGAAAGATCAGAAATATCCGATAAAAGATCTCCAGATCCGGTCCCCTCCCCAAGCCGTATTACCTACGAACACTGTACGAGACATATAGATTATGAAGAAGATCAGAGCTGCAATCGCACCTGCTACCATGGCGGACTGATGAGCCTCGCGTTTGCCCTGAATAATCAGTACCCATCCGATTCCCACCAGTACTGCACTAATCACAATGAAAGAAGTACTGATCGTTGGTAGCCAAAAATACATATCCATCGTGTGTTCCCCTCTTGTCAGAACATTGACTTAATTATTTTGCAGCCGGATTGAGTGGCCCCTCTGCGCCCCCAGCAGGATACGAATCATCATCATCTTCCTGCTTCTCTTTCCGATACCATTGGAAAAAGACATAGGCTAACATGGAGGCGAAGATTCCTTCCTGAATAAACTTCATTACAATGCCGCCGACCTGCTGATCTTCCTTCGCGGAAGACAGAAAGTTGAAGAACGCAGGCCCACCGAATGAGCGAAGTAACGCCGTAGAATCTCCAGACACACAATATCGCATTGCTTCAGCCCATACTGCCGGGTTGCTGTACGTCTGATACAACGGCTCGGACGCAAAAATAATCAATCCACATGCAGGCGTAAGCAGTACCATATTCAGAAAAATAAAACCAATCTTGGATAACCCCGACGCTTGTCTACCCTCTGGCAACGGATTCAGCAATGTCCACCACATGAGCATCGAAGTGATGAACAGTGCAATATAATACAACCGGTGAACGGTAAAATTCAGCATGACGTAATCATGTACAATCGGCAGGTGATAGAGTGAGAACAACCCGTTAAAGAGCACTGCTGCAACGATCGGATGAGCCAGGAACGATAGCTGGCGTGTTGGCAACCAGCGCACGATTCTGCGCCATACCCAGATCGGCAGGCCTTTCATCATCAGCGGCGGAGCTACCAGATAGGAGAGCGCCATGCTAACCATATGGAAGCTAAACATAACATGACCAAGCAGATTGAATGGCCCAGCTTGAGCCAGATACAGGACAAACAGCCCTGTAATAAACATGATTTTCTGCCCGGCAGTCGCAGGCTCTGCACCCTTGATTTGCTCGCTTAACGGTCCCACAAGCACCAAATACGCCGCAGCAATGATCAGAAATAAAGCCATTATAAGCGGACTCCATAAGTCGTTGAAGCTAAAATACTGCAACCCGAGCATACGGGAAACCTCCCCGTGACCTAATTTGGTTGTTGCCTTCATTTCCTGGTAAAGATTCTTTCGCCAAAAAGGGGAAAAGACGGCGGCATTGCGCCGCCGCCATCTCTTTACCACCAGACCCAATAGAGTGCCATTATGATGCACGTAAAGGCTACGAAGAAGCCAAAGGCCATGAACAGGATCGGCATCAAATGCCCTTTGTCCTTCATGTGCATCCAGTAACCCAATTGAACGAATACCTGAAGAATAGCCATGACGAGCAAAATAATAATCGTAAAGGTTGTGTTAACCCCTCCGGCAGAAGCAGCCGCAAACGCAATCAGCGTGAGAATAATGGAGAACACAAACACCACGACGTGTTTCTGCGGCCCTTCCGTCCGGTGACGGTGTTTCACAGGCTGTTGATCTGTCTTATCCTGTGCCGACATGTGTCAGCCCACCTTTCCGAGCAGGTACACGACCGTAAAGATGAACACCCAGACCACGTCAATAAAGTGCCAGTACATTGCGGAGACGTATACTTTAGGTGCAGTTACGACCGTCAGTCCTTTTTTGAACAGCTGTCCGATAATGATTCCGATCCACACAATACCGAACGCAACGTGGGCTCCGTGGAACCCGACCAGTGTATAGAATGCGGAACTGAAGGCACTTGTAGTCATGCCGAACTCTTTATGTTTCACATACTCGTAGAACTCGTATATTTCCAGCGCGAGAAATCCCATACCCAGTACCACCGTGATGCCTAGCCACAATGCCAGCGCATCCCGCTTGCCCTTATGCATGGCCTGAATGGCAAATACACTTGTCAAACTGCTGACCAGGAGAATGAACGTTGCAGCAGCCACAAGTGGCAGGTGGAACAGTTCATTCGCCGTAGGTCCATCATTGGTTTGGCCACGAAGAGCCAGGAAGGTAGCAAAGAGTGTACCGAACAGTACCGTCTCGCCGCCAAGGAACAACCAGAAGGCGATGAGCTTGTTACGTCCTTCCAGTGTTGCTTTCTCCGGTTCATGCGGCAATTTGTCATTCACCGGTTCGGCATGTGAGGTTGTCATGTTCTAGCCCCCTTCTCATCCTGATCCTCCGGTTCAATATGCCAGCCATGATCATCATAAAGTGAACGCAGTGCCATTGATCCAAATGTAATCAGAAGACCGATGACAACGACAATATAATTGTTGAAAATAGCATTCATAAACGCATTTCCGAAGTCATCCTTGCTGAACATCAAGCCAAGTCCGGCAATAAAGATACCTACGGACATTACAAACGGCAACGGCGTTGCTGAAGGCATATGAATCGAACCTACAGGTTCTGCTGGTGTCATCTCTGTGTGTCCAGCCCTCTTTTCCTTCCAGTACGCATCAATTCCACGTACCAGTGGAGTCTGCTTGAAATTATATTCCGGTGGCGGCGAAGGAATGGACCATTCCAGGGTACGACCGTCTTCCCACGGATCGTTTGGCGCACCAGCCGGTTTTCTCATGGTGATCACGATGTTCACGAGGAATATAATTACCCCCACACCCATCAGAAATGCACCGACGGAGCTGACCAGATTGAGCAGATCAAAGTCCTGATTCGGCAAATATGTAACGATCCGGCGCTGCATTCCCATCAGACCGAGGAAATGCTGTACAAAGAACGTTAATTGGAAACCGATCATAAATGTCCAGAATGTCCATTTCCCAAGTGTTTCACTCAGAATACGTCCGAACATCTTCGGCCACCAGTAATGCAGTCCCGAGAACAAGCCTAGCACCAGTCCCCTACAATAACGTAGTGAAAGTGGGCTACAACAAAGTACGTATCATGGAACTGAAAATCCGCTGGAGCAGATGCCAGCATGACACCGGTAACACCGCCCATAACAAAGGTTGGAACGAATCCAACAGCAAACAGGTTCGCTGCTGTAAAACGGATCTGTCCACCCCACATCGTAAAGAGCCAGTTAAAGATTTTGATCCCGGTAGGTACGGCAATCAACATCGTGGAGATGGAGAAAAGCGCGTTGGCTACGTTACCCAGACCTGTTGTAAACATGTGATGCGCCCATACCATGAAGCCCAGGAAGGCAATCAGGATGGTGGCAAATACCATGGAGCTGTATCCGAACAACCGTTTACGTGAGAAGGTCGGAATAACCTCCGAGATGATACCAAATGCCGGCAAAATCAGAATGTATACTTCCGGGTGCCCGAAGATCCAGAAGATGTGCTGCCAGAGTACGGGGTTACCGCCACCTGCAACATCGAAGAAATTCGCTCCCAGTATACGATCAAACGTTAAAAGTACAAGCCCTACCGTGATGGCAGGAAAAGCAAAAAGGATAATGGCAGATGTAATAAATGTCGTCCATGTAAACATCGGCATCCGCATGTAGGACATGCCTGGAGCACGCATGGTAATAATGGTTGCCAGAAAGTTAATGCCCCCGATGAGCGTTCCCAGACCCGCGATCTGAAGGCCGATGGTGTAAAAGTCGACACCGTGCGTTCCACTGTATTCACTGCCCGAGAGTGGCGTATATGAAGTCCAGCCCGCATCCGGTGCTCCTCCCATAACCCAGCTCAGGTTCAGCAGCAGTCCACCAAAAAGGAACGTCCAGAAACCAAGTGCATTCAGAAAAGGAAAAGCAACGTCCCGTGCCCCGATCTGCAAAGGCACGACAGCATTCATAATGGCAAAAATAAGTGGCATGACACCAAGGAAAATCATCGTTGTTCCATGCATTGTAATCAATTCGTTGAAAACCTGTGCCGATACAAAATCATTCATAGGCTTCATCAGTTGAATCCGAATCAAAATGGCTTCAATGCCGCCGATCCCAAAGAAAAGTCCACCTGCAACCAAATAGAGAATGGCAATTTTTTTGTGATCGACGGTGGTGATCCAATCCATCAAGCCCCTGTACCTCTTGACGCTATGCGCATGAGCCAAGGTTGTGTACCCCCTTCTTCGTCCTTGCTGTTCTATTCATAGTCCAATTTGTAGTTGGCCAGATATTCGGCAATTCCGTCGATTTCTTCATCCGTCAACCCAAGATCCTTGGGATTCGGCATGGTATTGCCCGGCTTCACGGATTGTGGATCATGGAGCCATTCTTTCATGTTATCCAGTACCGGGCTGCCTTCTTCCTGTCCCTCACGGGAATTCAGCAGAATGCCAGCGACAGATTCCTTGCCGCCAATTCCCGTTAGATTAGGTGCTACCGGTCCACCTTGATCACCAACAGCGTGGCAAGAAAGGCAGTTTGTTTTGAATTTCTCGGCCAATTGAGTGTCTTCAGGAAGGACGGCAGGTGCTTTCATCTGATTCACCCATCTGTCAAAGGATTCCTGGCTCACGGCTTTTACCTTGAACTCCATGAAGGCATGCGATCTGCCGCATAATTCGGCACATTTACCGCGGTAAACGCCTTCATTCGGTGCTGAAAAACTGAACTTGTTAAGGGTTCCATCCGGGTTTGTGTCCATTTTGCCCGCAAGTGACGGCACCCAGAAGGAGTGAAGCACGTCAGCGGTTTTTAATTCGAATGCGATTTTCGTTCCGGTCGGGATGATGAGATCTTGAGCGGTGGTTATGTCATATTGAGGATAAGTAAATTCCCACCAGTACTGATGCGAGGTGACTTGGACCTTAAGTGCATTTTTGTCATTGGACAGATCTTCGCCTTGGGCAAAAATCGTTTGGACCGTCGGTACTGCCAGTACAATAACCAGCAATAACGGAATGGCTGTCCATATTACTTCCAGCTTGAAATTACCTTCAACCTGTTCGGGCATCTCAGTCTGCCCGGCTCGTCTACGAAACCGGATCAGAACATAGGCCGCTATGGCAAATACAATGATGAGCACCACGATCATTATCGTGATGGATAACTTCATCAGATCATATTGGCCTTGTGCCACAGGACCCTGAGGTTTCATTACCGACAAGTCTTCCCGCCCGCACGCGGATAGCAGCAAAGAGAACACCGCCAGCAAGGGGAGAATTCGCTTTGCAACCTGCCACTGTTTCATCATTGATCTACCCCACTTTTTTACGTTTTCGTAGATTACCGTTGTCGTTCGGTAGAAAGGCAACAAAAGGTACGTTTCAGCACGATACGCATAATCCTCTTCATCATACAGAATGCTTACAAAAATAACGCTTCCAGTACTCCCGTGATTTCCTGCTCAGGGCATGTCTGCGCATTCTTCCAATTCATTCTATATGCTTCAATCACTTATTAAATATAAGTTGAGGGTATGATTTTGTCAATCTTTGGACACATGTTCACAAATTGTTCACTTTATGTAAAAAACCGCTCTACAACTTGATTTGCAAACGATTTCAGTTAAAAGTATTACACTCTACATTTGAAAATTTTTGCCAAATTTCGGTGATAAAACTCGATTTATTGGTGATTTTTCTCACATTCGAAACATGCGCTATTATGCAAAAGAAAGAGCCGATTTTATGGAAAACCTCTTCCATACCGATTCAGAAAAACAAGCCTATCGCTCCATACCGCTACTTTCAGCCTCAATACAGCATGGAGCATTCCTTCGAGCGTTAAATTCATGTCCTCTTATTCACTGACTGCTTCTCATGTGCCATTGGTCAGAATCAGGGGGCCATCTCCAGTAATCGCAACCGTATGCTCATACTGTACTCCCCAGCTGCCATCTACCGTCCTTACCGTCCAGCCGTCTTCATCCCAAACAACAGCCCCGGAACTGCCCTTTGTAAAGATGGGTTCTATGGTAATGACCATTCCCTCGGTAAGCATCGTGCCTGTTCTGCGCTTGCCGTATGGCAGCACATTGGGCGGTTCATGAATATATTGGCCAATGCCATGACCGATGAGGGGTTTCACAATTCCATAACGATATAGCCTGGCTGTCCGTTCAATGGCACTTCCAATATCTCCGAGGGTATTCCCCGGTACGGCTTGGGCAATCGCCCGCTCAAGTGCCTTCTCCGTGCGTCTCATCAGCTTGCGAATGGATCTGCCCGTTTCACCAATGCCATATGTCCAGGCGGAGTCAGCAAGCCAGCCATCTTTGTTTACCACCATATCAATGGTCACGACATCTCCACTCGTCAGCTCCTCAGCTCCCGGAAATCCGTGGCAGACCACATCATTGACAGAGGCACACGTCGCGTACGGATATCCTTTATACCCTTTTTGCTCCGGTGTAGCCCCATGTACTGCCAGAAACTCTTCCACCCGCTCGTTGATCTCCGCTGTTGTGATCCCGGGTATCATCCACTGCTCAATATGCTGGTGACAACTTCGCAATATTCGTCCAGCTTCGCGCATGTAGCCAATCTCTTCTTTGGTTTTCAAAATAGGGTCCACATGCATTCATCCTTCCCGCTGTAGGTGTACTTCCATATATATGCAGCAGGAACGCAAAAAAACCGCCTGCCGGAGCTTATCGCCCGAGAGACGGTTCTATTCATTATCGGAACAGTATAATCAGAGTTGTGTGTTGTTTCAGGACACGGAAGAATCCATCTTGACAAGCTCATGCTCAACCACAGAAGTCAACTCTTCCTCGTATCCACCCGTAATCCGGTATTTTCTCACGTACTCCTTCACGAATTTTTTTGGATCTTTAGGACGGAAAATCCGAGTCATTTCCCTCAAACTTTCTTTGACCTCATTGTGACCTTTCGTTGCCATTGTAATTCCCTCCCAAAACGTTGAAAGTGAATGCTCCGTTTAGAGAATGCCGAATAAGTCTTAAATGCCATCCATGAAGTTGTGTGCGCGGCTTAAAGCAAGCTTTAGGTCGGGAACCTCGCTAGAAAGCAAGTACCTGACACTATAAATACCCGATATGATTCGAATTGAATCATAATCTTATTGTAGCATATTCGGAAGTATCTTACGACTTGACGATTTCCTCTAATTAAATATAACGGTTTTCATGCCCAAAAAGTTTAATTCCGAATCATATGTTATGAATGCCGCCATTCTATACGGATTAATATATCCAGCATAACACTGAACTATTCGGGGGATATTATCACGGACAACCCATACAGTTAAATTACTGGTATCCAAAGGAGGCGCCGTTTCATGGAACGCAAAGAACAGGATATGCCTGCCCCTTTCACATGAAAAGGTGGAAGTAGACGGAGTATATATCAACGAAGCTGGACGTGAGGAACATCTGCACAGAGGACAACACTTTCCGGCAGATCCCGTTCTCGGCAAGTCAGAATGGAAGCTGACGGAGTATGCTTTTGACAATCACCATGATGGACGTACCGATGAACGATTGGTTCCCAAAGAAAACGATACGGATAAAATGGGCAAGATCACCAACCCTCGCAGACAGATCGAAGGCGGAAGATAATATCGATTGTTTTGGTCGTCAGATCAATTCACCGGTTCAGTTCTGTCCACCTCCTACATAGCCTAGTAAAAAAGGTTAAAGGAGGCTGGACCGGATGTCACCCATGAAATCGTCTAGCGGTCTGGATGAAAATATTGCCGGTATGCTGTGTTATCTATTTACCTTTATAGGTGGCATTGTCTTTCTTGCGGTAGAGAAGCGGAGTCGGTTTGTGTTATTTCATGCGCTGCAATCCGTAACCGTCTTTGGCATCATTATGGTTGGACATGTATTATCGACTTTTCTTCCGTTATTTGGGCCACTGGTGGCATCCTTGTTATCCCTGCTCGGTGTGGTGGTCTGGCTCATCATGGTGATCACAAGCCTGCAAGGGAAATGGCTAAAGCTGCCGTGGGTTGGCGATTTTGCAGAAAAACAGATGCGTCATCTGTAATTTCAAAAAACATGAGCATAAAAAGACGATCCATCCCCTTTCAAACGGGGTGTGGATCGTCTTTTGCTTGTTTTTAAAAAGATATTTCAAGCCTCAACTGTTCTTCGATGTTTCGCATGTAAAGGTGACTTGTTCATGTGATTGAACATTCACAACATAAATGATGTATGTTATAAACCATTCATGCTGTATATCACCATGCATTAACCTGCTTAACTGTTCATCTTGTTAAGGGTACCTTCTAAACAGTTAACATAACAATCATGCTGGGCGATAGGCCCAATCGGGCTGTTAAGCCGACTTGCCTGTCTCTCCAAGAATGGCATCCGCCTGTTGTTCAGCCATCTTGGCAGCTGTTTCCTGAGTACCCAAACCGTTGAACAGCAGATTCATGAAGATCGCCGTGAAGCTGCCTGCGATGATACCGTTGCCGAGCATAATCTGAGCCCAGTCCGGTGCACCAGCGAACAACTCAGGTACAACGGTAACCCCCAGTCCCATGCCTACTGAACAAGCGATGACAAACAGATTCTCATGTCGGTTCAGATCGACCTGACTGCCGATAATCCGGATACCGGATGATACGACCATGCCGAACAAGGCCACCATGGCTCCGCCAAGCACTGCAGTTGGAACAAGCTGTGCCAGCGCCGCAATCTTCGGTACAAATCCGATGACCACCAGGAGTCCACCAGCCACCACAATGACATCACGTGTCTTCACACGTGTCATCTGTACCAGCCCTACATTTTGCGAGTACGTTGTATACGGGAATGAGTTAAAAATACCGCCTAGGACAATGGCCAGACCCTCCGCACGATAACCACGGGCCAGATCCTTGGAGGACAGGTCCTTGTCCAGAATTTTGCCCAAAGCCATAAATACGCCCGTGGATTCGGCCACGCTGACAATCGCCACCAGGATCATCGTAAGAATCGGTACAATCTCAAAGGTTGGTCTGCCGAAGTAGAACGGCTGCACAACATGGAACCAGCTTGCGTCGCGAATAGGTGCAAAATTAACCTCGCCCATCAATCCTGCTGCCACCGTACCAACGAGCAAACCAATCAGGACCGAGATGGAACGAATGAATCCGGTTGTGAAACGAGTCATCAGGATGATAAAGACCAGTACACCGAAACCAAGCAACAGGTTCGTTCCACTACCAAAGTCCGGCTGGCCCTGACCGCCACCCAGATCATGGAAAGCAACCGGGATCAGCGTCAGACCAATAATGGTCACAACGGAACCTGTCACGACAGGAGGGAATAGCCTGATCAGCTTCCCAAAGAGACCAGAGAAGATCAATACGAACAACCCTGAAGCGATAATCGCCCCGTAAATGGCAGATACACCACTGTTCATCCCAATCAGAATCATCGGAGACACGGCCTGGAATGCACAACCAAGCATGACTGGTAGCCCTACACCGAAATATTTATTTCCCCATACCTGAAGCAGTGTAGCCACACCACAGGCGAGCAGGTCAATGGCAATGAGATAGGTTAATTGTTCCTGTGTAAAGCCCAGTGCTTTACTCACGATCAGCGGAACGACAACGGCTCCTGCATACATGGCAAGCACATGTTGAAGTCCGAGCGAGAAGGTTTTGATTGGATGCCGGTGCCGCTGAAAAATACGTTCGCGTGCCATATTAGTTCGTGCCCTCCTCGTCCGCAAATGTAACCTGTCCATCCGACAGTGCCCCGATGCGAACCAGCGATTCTACACGGTATCCCGCTTCTTTCAGCAAGCGGCCTCCCGGTTGGAATGCTTTTTCAATAACGATACCAATACCAACCACTTCAGCTCCAACCTGCTCCACAATGCGAGCCAGACCAAATGCCGCTTCACCGTTTGCGAGAAAATCATCAATAATCAATACACGATCCCCAGGCTTCATAAATTTCTTGGCAACCGTAATTTCATTGGTTTCCTGCTTCGTGAAGGAGTAAACCTTCTCCACCAGAATGTCTTCCGTCAGTGTGAGCGACTTCTGCTTCCGTGCAAAGATCAGCGGTACGTTCAGCTCCAACGCGGTCATGATGCCTGGGCAATCCCGGACGACTCAATCGTCAGCACACGTGTGATATTCTCACTTTCAAAACGGCGAATGAATTCCTTGCCTACTTCCTTCATCAAAACCGGGTCCATCTGGTGGTTCAGGAATGAATCCACCTTGAGTACTTGCTCGGACAGGACAATACCTTCCTGTCTTACCTTGTCTTTTAACAATTGCATTACAATTCTTCCCCTGAATGCCCTCCGTACAGAAGCTTACACGCTCTTTCAATCGATGGGTAAAAAACAAAAAGCCCGCCTTTTCACACGCTGCGGAATAACCGGAGGCGGGAAAGACGGACTTGTACATATGGACAAGCCGTATGGATGCTGCAAATGTACTGGAGGGATATTCGAGCAGGAGTTCACTCCTGACACGTCAAACGCCAAACAGCTATCCAGGATCGGATGTGAAGGTACCTGAATCTGCTTTTCAAGCAAACTGTCTGAGAATGGTCTCATGCCAGCCCTATCATAATGTTGCAGCATCTTTCCCGTAGTCCGATCATTCCGGTGATCGGGTAGAGACATGCAGGCCTATTCCTGCACATATACGAGTAACGGCATATTAAATTTTTGGCTCCATGATTCGTTACAATGTATGATCGCGAACCTGAATGTAAAAGGTTATACATAACTGACAATGTTAGAAGTATACCGAATCGGCGGCGTGAAATAAAGAAGTATTTTCATGGAAGTTGCGGAAACTTGTTTTAATTTGCAAACAGGGGGTGATTGGAATGTATTTTTTATGTACAATATGAGAACGGAAGCGCGGAACCGAACGGAGAATGGATGGAACCGCGGCCTACATTTTCAATTAAATGATCAAAGGAGATATGCAGACATGAAAGGCGTACTTAAAGAATTCAAGGAATTTGCCGTTCGCGGCAACGTCATCGATCTGGCGGTCGGTGTCATTATTGGGGCTGCTTTTGGTAAAATCGTCACATCCCTTGTGAATGATATCATCATGCCTCCGGTAGGGAAACTGCTGGGCGGAATTGACTTCAGTCAGAAAATCATCAATCTGGATGGGGATATCAAAACAGCAAACGGACAGGACATCACCACTCTAGCTCAAGCCAACGAAGCCGGGGCTACCGTGATTGCTTATGGACAGTTCATCAACGTCATGATTGATTTTCTGATCGTTGCATTCTGTATCTTCATGCTTGTGAAAGGCATCAACTATCTCAAAAGCAAAGAACACAAAAAGCCCGAGCCGCAAAAAACGACCAAGGCTTGCAAGTATTGCCTATCTGAAATTCCAGCTGCGGCTACCCGCTGCTCGCACTGTACTTCAGAGCTTGAAGCAGAAGGAAGCGGCGCAACGGCTTAACCAAAATCAGCAATTAGAGACTAACCGAGTTGAATGGTTAATATAAGTTCTGATGCAGGGGACAACCTCTTACTTGTTAGCGTTTATGTATGAAAAGCCGGCTATATGGGCTTCATTAACAATATCATTGCGTAGCTTATAAGGTTAGAAGGTTCCACCGTAAGGTGGGGCCTTTTTTTAGCCTAACATACATGTGTTACACGTCTTCCCCATGAATATCATTCACAGCCATGCTCATGAAACTAGAAACGGCGTGGCAGCAAATGCTCCAGGATCGACTTCAGATCCTTATCTTCTTTGTAGACTTCTTCCCCGGTATCCAGCTCCGTTACACGAATATATTCAAAGTTGGCCGAAGCATCCAATGGTTTGAACAGCAATTGGGCCTCATCTTCCAAGCGTACGTTGAATCCCATATCCTTAAACATGGTGGTTAACTGATTGTTAGCGGGTTCCTGACCTTGCCCTACAAATATAAGTCCTCTAAGACTTTTACGCTCCTGCGGTTGCGGATAAATCACCTGAAAGTGTACAATGCATTCCATACGATCGTTCCCCTTTCGTTTAAAACATACTTTGTGAAATTTTGAACTTTAAAAACTGCTATATAAGGAGATACGTTTCATGACCCCAGAACGTTTCGACATTTATGACGATAATCAACATTGGATCGGTACAGCGCTACGCAGTGAGGTCCATGCCAAAGGATACTGGCACCGTTCATTCCACTGCTGGATCGTGCGTGACGAAGGCGAGCAGCGACAGGTTCTTTTTCAGCGGCGGCGCGATATCAAGGATACCTTCCCCGGATGTTACGACATTACAGCAGCAGGTCATCTCACCGCAGGTGAACAACTGCAAGACGCTAGTCGTGAGCTGGAGGAAGAATTGGGTGTACATGTATCTTTCGATGCACTCACCTATCTATTCACGGCTACACAGCAGCTCCAAGGAGAGGTCCGTGGTGTCCCATTCGTCGATCGGGAATTCAGCGCGGTCTATGGATTATGTCTGAACCAGCCGCTTGAAGCCTACGTTCTTCAGCCCAGCGAGGTGGATAGCCTGTATGAGGTGCCACTGGATGATCTGCTCGCCTTATTCCGTAGTGAGATCGACGTCATTCAAGCTACCGGAATCCAGACGCACCCGTCAAACGATCATGCAGCTTATGAACCGGAGCGTATCGTTCGCGAGATTCGGGCAACGGAATTTGTGCCTCATGGCACAGCTTATTATATGGACGTGCTGGAGGCCCTGTATCACGTGCCCAAAGACTGAGTGCCCCAAAGACGGATCATGTCCAGTCCTGTTCAACCCGATCCCGTTCAATCGAATGTTCATAGCTTCATTTTCTCAAAAATAGCATAACTTCATACCTTTACTATCGACTTGACTGGAAACAGATGCTGTGACGAACATCACTGTCATGTCTCAAACAACACAAACAGGCGTCTGCCTCGGGGCAGTGCCTGTTTGATATACACAGTATTCGTTTTATAAAAAAAGGGATCATATACCGACGTGCTCACTTCAACAGAAGTGGGTTAGCCCAGAGCCAAACTGCCTAGCTCCTGTCGCCTTCTCCTGCAGGGGAGGACCAGTAACGCTTAGAAAGTTCTGCGTATCGGTGCCCATAGCGAGACTCCAGTTCCTCACCCATATCCTGCTCCAGTTCATACAACACCAGCTCTTGTGCAAAATGATTCAGCAGCAGTCCAGTCATGACCGGATGCTCCGTCACCACTGCCTGTGTGGCACATGATTCACCGCGCATGCCCAGCATGCACCAGCGCCGATCCACCACCAGAGAGAATTTCCGACCGTTACCTGTGCCATACAAAGGCAATCCCGGCAAAGGAAGCGGCTGATCGAGCATACCCTCGCCGCCATCACAAGACCATAACAGCCGCACACCGCGAGCCTCAGCCTGTTGTAAGTCATGACGAAGTAATTCTGCCTCTTCACGCCAAACATCTACGACAATCTCATGCTGAGCCTCGGCCAATTCACGGCTCAGATTCTCAAACACATTTTTGTCACCCTCCATGTTATAGAAACAGGCTTCTCCGGTTCGCTCTTGGGCATGCTGCTCTGGACGTAATCCAGAGAGGTACGCATCTGATCGGAGATCATGCGTGTCATCTCTTCAGGCTTCAGCACACTGTACTTCGCGGGCTCTCCCGGACTACAGCGCAAAAATCCACGCTGTTCCAGCCGTTGCAGGGTCGCATATACATTGGAACGGGACACGCCCAGACGCTTCGCAACCTCATATCCCGAGGCTGATCCCTGGCGGGCGAGTTCCACCATAATTTTAGATTCCATCTCGGTAAACCCAAGATGACGCAAATGATGCAGCAGTTGGTCCATATCTCCGTCCCCCATGCTGTCAGCAACCTGCACTGCCTCACACTGATGCGGCAGAGCTTCTACTGCATCAGATCTGTTCAGCACCGCAGCGCGGGCACCATTTCGAACCTTTGGGCAGCTCGGCTGCACAAATCTGACAATTCACCATTTCGCGTGATACTTCGGTCTGTACGTCCACCGTGTTCACGACCGGATTATTCTCTTTCCAATAGCGGATGCGTTCGTCCAGCTCCTGCTGACGCTCGCGTTCCCGTTGCATCTCTTCATCCCTGCGACGTTCCCACTCCGCATCGAACGCTTCCTTCTCTTCCTGGGTAAACTCGGTACTGTTATACTCCGATTCCGTCTCCAGATCGGCGATGGATGGAATGACCGTGTGATACGGCTCATCTGCCTCCAGTTCCAGTTCAGGTGGCGCATCGTAGAAGTCCGGCTCCGGACTATGGGTCTGAGTCTGCGCTACAGCTGCCTCCTGTCTCGCAGCTGTGGTCGCTTTTGCAACGCCAGCAGCACCGACTGTAGGTGCTGGTGTCTTGAATTCACCCAGCTTGCGCCCACATTTCGGGCAGAAGTTGGCATCCAGGGAAGCGACGTGTCCACACTCGCACAACCGTTCGTTCTTGAGCTGTGCAATCTTGTTGCGCAAACCATCAATCTCGTCCTGCAATTCGTCGCAGAGCTGCGACAGATCCACCATTTCTTTTTCCGCACGGGTCATATCCTGTGCCCGATAACCCTCATAGAAGATGCGACCCATATCTGTAAAATGGACTTCCTGCTCCTGTTGCAAGCCCACAATCTGGTTGTTCAGTTTCCCAATCTCAACGGCGTGCTGGGCACGCTCTGTTGCTTTGTTCGCTCCGTCTTTGATGCGTTGAAGCAGTTTCATGACCATTCCTCCTCTGTCCCGTCAAAACCAATATTATCATTTTAGAAGTTTAGTAGAGCACATATTACATCTTTCATGCAAAATGCTCTGGCATATAACTTATACGATATCATGCCAAAAAGTTGCGTAATCTCGTGCTGTTGCCCGTTTAATACCGATACTGGATGAAATCGGGGGCTTTCGTCAAGACCATACGTTCGGGTATAATGAAGCTTTGACCATACTTAACCGCCTGATTAGGCGACTAACTCTATCATACCAATTTACAATGTGATTGTGAAAAGGGCAAATGGTTTACTTTTAGCCGGGATAGTCCTATCCCTGAATGCATACAGAGGTGGATGAAACATGTTAAGTCCGAACTCAACGTTCTACCCCCGTCCGCTCGGGGTTACCCCGGCGGCGTCCCTGCCCCAGTCCCGTCTGCTCCGCTGGAGACCAGTCGGCAACTCGTGGGCAATGAGCAACAGGATGCCTTTTATTTTCGTTCTCTGGAAGAGGCAGGCATCAAGTTAAACGCACCACAAATCTCGGCAGTCCGTCACGGCAGAGGGCCCATTCTAACGCTCGCCGGAGCGGGATGCGGCAAAACAACGGTGCTGGCTGCAAGAGCAGGCTACCTTATAGAGGTCAGCGGCGTACACGCAGGCAGTATCCTGCTGGTGACGTTCACCAACAAGGCTGCCACCGAGATGAAGGACCGCATCGCCGCATTGCCAGGCATACGCCCGGCTGCCGCGAGAGCCGTGCAGGCTCGCACGTTCCACTCTTTTGCGCTGACATTGCTGCGTCATTATGGTGTGCAGGAAGAGATCTTTGGCGAGTCCCGAGCCCAGCACACGGTGCTGAAAATGCTTTTGCGCCAAAACGGCATGAGTGAAGCCTTCCAGCCGGAAAGCTTGCTGGCCATGCTGTCTGCATGGAAGATGCAAGGATCGGAAACAACCGACCTGCCTGAAAAATCACAGGAAGAACGCGATGCCAAGCGTGTTCTTCTGGGTTACGAAGCCTGGAAACAGGAGCGGGGCAAAATGGATTTTGATGATATTTTGCTGCGTGCTGCCGCCCTGCTTCGTGATCCTGCTGTGCTGGGGCCGCTTCAGAAGCGGTTTCAGTATATTATGGTGGACGAGTTCCAGGATACCAACCATCTGCAATATGAAATTGTGCAAAAACTGGCTTCCGCCCACCGCAACCTGATGGTTGTCGGAGACGATGACCAGACGATCTATACCTTTAATGGCGCACGCCAGGAATCGATTTTGGAATTCGATAAAGTATACCCCGGCGCACGCATTGTGACGCTGGATATCAATTATCGAAGTGATGCACGCATTCTGGGACTCGGCAGTGAACTGGTCGCCCGCAATAAACGCAGACGTGACAAACGGCTGCGTGCCGCCGGAAACCGCGGAGACGCGCCGCGCTTTGCCACCCCTTCCAATGCGGAGGAAGAAGCGGCCTGGGTCGTGAACCAGCTGTGCCAGCAGGTTGAAGAAGGGCAGCACACCTATCGGGATATTGCCATTCTTCATCGGACTGCCAGCAGCAGCCGGGCTGTATTTGAGCAGCTTGTGTTGAAAGATGTGCCTTTTGTACAGCATGGGGCTTCCCCGGTCTTCTATGACCAGTCTCTCATCAGACCCCTGATGGATCATCTGCGTCTGTCCCTTGATCCACGCGCCATGGATGCTCTTCCCAGTGCACTGGGACCGCTCTATGTGTCAAGGGATGCCGGGCTGGAGTGGATTCAGCGCTGTGAACAACAACAGGCGAAGAAATATCCACTCATCCATCTGGTGAAATGGGACAAGCTGAAGCCGTTCCAGCAGGAACAGGTCAAGGAACGCATCAAGCTAATCAAATCACTGCACAAACTCAAACCCATCATCGCCATTCAGGAGATGCGCAGGCAGTTCTACGACAAATATATGGAAAGTGGTGACCCCAGCATCTTCACCCATTATAAGGAAACGATGCTGGAAACCCTGGATGAATTCGAAGCTGCCGTCAAAAAATTCGAAACGGTGGAAGAGTTCATTCAATTCGCGGATGAGCTCTCCCGCAGACACCGTGAGATGGAATCGCTGCGCCGCGCACAGGACAGTGATGCCGTCCAACTGATGACCATTCACCGGGCCAAAGGACTGGAGTTCCCTTGCGTGTATTGGATTGGAGCCAGTGAAGGCATTGTGCCTCACAGCACAGCACTTCGCCAGGATATCCCCGAAGATCAGAAAGCTGCGCTTGCCGTGCAGCAGACAGATGCGGAGCTGGACATGGCACTGGAGGAAGAACGCCGGCTCGCCTACGTTGCCATCACACGGGCCAAGCAGTACTTGTATGTGACTTCGCCAGCGAGCCATCATGGAAAACCAGCGGATGTGTCTCGTTTCCTGCTTGAAGCCTTCGGCATGGAGGTTCTGGACAAACGCAAACCGCGTGAGGAGGGCCGGACGAACAACCAATCCTCATATGGAAAAGGAAATGCACCGTATGCCCGCTCAGGCTCAGGTACTCGTTCCGAAGGTCGGGATATGGCACAACGCCGCGCAATTAGCCATAGCGATCGTCGTGACTTCGAGGTCCACAACGAACGTGACGAGGATCGCTTCGGTGAACGGCGTGGCAGTGGTGAGATTCGCAACCATAAGGCGTTCAGCACCACTGGTATACGTTCGACCGCTGCAAGTTCCTCCATTTCAAAGCCGCACACTTCGGGCTCAGGTCAAGCGGAACGTACGGAGACCGTTGCAGTCTGGAAATGCAGTTCGCCCACCTGTAAAGCGTGGCTAAGACAGAAACCGGCTGTGCCTTCTGCAAAAAAGACCAAGAAGGCTTCAGCCGGTCCACCCACCTGTCCCCTGTGTTCAGGATCGATGGAGGCGAGTACCCGTCAGGTTCCCGTCACGGGGAGATTTGGGAAATAAAATAACACGAGCGTAATAGCTCGTTTCAGGGCGCTTTTTGCTGTTTATTAACAGTAGAAGCGTCTTTTTCCATTTCAGAATGGGGGTTGGATTATGCAGGACGGCAAACAACATCTGTATGTATCGGTAACTCATAACCTGATTGAACGAACCAAGAACGAATCTACACCCTTTGAGGTGTTGGTGGATGACGAACAGTTGGGCCGATTGAAGGATCTGATGAAGGTGCTGGAAGATGACGATGCCTATACGTTGCAACGGGCTCCGGTGCCCTACAAATCGGCAGATCATGATGAGGCGACAGAGCAATTTTCGGATGGTATGACCTTGCTGTATACCTTTCTGTATGACCATGGCACGCCTGATTCCCGGCAGGCCATTGAGAGCATGAACGTACTTCCGAGGCTGCAGGATACGGATTACGATGACCCAGGATACGAGAATTCACCACTCAATAAATGACTGGACAGAATGCCAAAAAGCATGCGTAGCCGCAGATCACGCGGATGACGCATGCTTTTGTTATATATGAGGGACAACTGTGACGTGAAACGTGCTCAATCCAGACGAATCTCCTGGCCTTTCTCGGCGGATTCGTAGATTCCGCACAGCATGCGTGTGGAAGCCACACCATCCGCAATTGGACTGATCGGCTCTGTCCCGTTCAGGCAGCAATCCACAAAGTGGTCGATCTGGTTCTGGAATGCACTATGAATATGAAGACCCGTATTGTCCGTCTGGGGTTCAATATTCAGGATGGTGTTATTTTTCTCCGTGACGATCAATGTCTCCGGCTCCAGTTCAAATCCACCGCGCTCGCCATATAATTTCACGGATGATTCATCTCCGCGTGCATGTAAGGTAAAGCTCACATCCACCGCCAGCGAAGCCCCGTTCTCAAACCGAATAAGTGCATTCGCCATATCTTCAACGTCATTCACAGCTGCGCTGTAGTCGGCTGCTTTGTAAAAAGAAAGATGTTCGATATGGGCACGATTGCCCAGCTTCCGATACGTATTTCCACTGACCGAAACAGGCTTCGGGCGACCCATCAGATACCAGCACTGGTCAATGATATGTACGCCTAGGTCAATCAGAGGACCTCCGCCGGAACGGCTTTTGTCAGCAAACCAACCGCCTGGATTACCGTGGCGCCGCAGAATGGAAGCTTTGGCATAATACAGTTCACCAAATTCCCCGGCATCAATGAATCTGCGCATCATCTGCATATTGTTGTCATACCGCCGCACAAATCCAACGATAAAGGTACGTCCGCTCTTCTTCACCGCTTCTTCAATCCGCAGCGCATCTTCCACATTGGTTGCCACCGGTTTCTCCAGTAGCACATGCTTGCCTGCCTCCAGTGCAGCAATGGCGAATTCCGCGTGTGTATTGTTCCAGGTACAGATACTGACAGCATCCACATGCGGGTCCTCCAGCATCTCCCGATAATCGGTGTACACGGATTGGGCATCATACTTCTGCGCTGCAGCTTTGGCCCGCTCCTCATTCAGATCACAGATGGCATAGATGACCGCATCCTCGTTCTTGGCATAACATCTCATATGAAGATCCGAAATGGATCCTGTACCGATCATTCCAATGTGCAGCATTTGTCTCGTGCTCATCTTCGTCCTCCCTTCCTTTTCCACAACGTCCACAACATCACTATCGTCTAGTCTGCCCGCAGCATGCCTTCGTAAATACCCGGCGTTGAATTTTCAATCTTCACAGCACCCAGCGTTCGGGCATAGAAATCCACAGGACCCGCTGATCCGATAATGGCATAACCGTAACCATCCGCCTTCATCGCATGCATACAAGCCAATAACAGGGCTGTACCTACACCTTTGCCCCGTGCATCCTGGCTCACGCCTGTCGGGCCGAAGAAGTTGCGGCATGTCGCTTCGTAACAGGCAAAACCAATCATTTTCCCATGCTCAACCGCAATGTAACAGGACACGGGCTGACGTGCAAAAGCAACCTCACATTCATCTACCCAAGCCTGGCTAAAATGTGACCTCACCCAATCCAGTACAAGCTGCTTCTCTGGGGCAATGGCTCTTCGAATCACAATGGAGGATTCCTCCAGCGTTCTCAGGCCACTCTCTTGTTCTGGCAAACGATAGAGCGCAACCAACATATCACTCATTTAATGCGTTCCTCCTCATACCTGAATGTGAAATAGGGGAAAGACTTGGCCACTACCTGAAATTAACCTAATTCTGCTGCGGATAACCTGCAATACAAGCGATATTTCAAATCTAAACTAACCTACCGCTTACATTCATTGCATGCCAACTGCAACACTGAGACGATCTGTCCCGTCTATTAACTTGAAGCGTGGCTTTAAGGAAGATTTTACCGCGAGATTACCAAGATTAGAAGGGATGAATATTGATGAATAACAACATGAAAAAAGTAAGTGCCGTGATGGCCCTATCCATGGCATTGGGCGGCGGAGCCGCTTATGCAGCAACATTGGACAACACACAACCAGTCCATCAAACATCCGTTTCAGCCGATAGTAACGCAGCTGCTGCCGTAAAGGTATCCGTGAATGGCGCATCCATCTCCGATGGTTATTGGAACAAGGATGGCAAGGTAGCCATGATCCCACTGCGTGATCTTACCGAAGCATTGGGTATTGAACTGGAATGGAATAAAGAAACCAAAACGGCAGAGCTGACTCGTGGCGCTCTATGGACACAGGTCATCACAGGCAAGGATCAGTATTCCGTGAATAAAATGCTGCTCACGTTGGGCACAGCGCCTGAAATCACAGGCGGAAAACTGTATGTACCGGCTGCTTTTGCCGAAAAAGCACTGCATGGACAAGTGAACACAACAGGAAATCAGGTGACGATCTCTAGTGAGGAGGACGTGAAGACGGTTACTGAACGTGGTGTAATTACCAGCATCTCGAACCAGGATAAATATAAGTCCATCCAGATTGGCGGTGCAGGGTTGGATGGCATCGTGCTCAACCTGAGCGATGAGACGAAATTCATCTCCGTTGAGGGGAAAGAGATTGCACTGACGGATCTGGCCATCGGCATGAACGTGGAAGCTGAGCATTCCCTGATCACTACCCGCAGTCTGCCGCCACAAACGCCGACTTATAAAGTTACTGTACTGGATGCAGCTACAGCATCTGAGGCACAACCTGAAGAGGTGCTGGGTACAGCAGGTACAATTGAAGATGTAAGAACTGCAGAAGGCCTGATCTCACAGATTGAGATCACAGGTACACGGTTAACAGAGACGGGTCCTGACCATGTGATCCTAAATATCAATAAAGATACACTGCTCGTAAATCACGAAGGTGAGACGGTGAAAGCTGAAGAACTGACGAAAGGAACCAAAGTCATTGGGTTCTACAGCCCTGTGCTGACACGTAGCCTGCCTCCAATCGGAACAGCTTGGAAAGTGGTTGTTGAAGCACCTGAAACCGTGCTGGAAGCGAAATAATACGGTTAGACGCGACTTGTTGAGCTTAGGCTCATGTTCTATGTTATTGCGGACGACCGCGTATATCTCTTAGCGCGGTGTCATGAGTATGGAGTAGCATAATGACCAGTCATCCGCGTGTATGTCCTCGCGCGCTTGTCATGAGTTTGGCCGCATAAAAGAGCTCAGCCGTGCGGTTAGGCGGCGAAATCAATTCAAAAAAGACCTTATCCGCTTGTCTCCTGACAAGCACGGATAAGGTTTTTTTGGTTTTAGGTTTTAGGGATCTTTGGGGGTTTGGGGTTTGGGGTTTGGGGTTTGGGGTTTGGGGTTTGGGGTTTGGGGTTTGGGGTTTGGGGTTTGGGGTTTGGGGTTTGGGGTTTGGGGTTTGGGGTTTGGGGTTTGGCTTTAAGTTTTGCGGAGCGTGCCTTCAAACTTGCTTCCAAGCGAAGCACACCTGAACTTGTCCGGAACAGGCATGTGCAACGTGCGTTGCATACGACGTGCACTGTATACGACATGCGCTGCATACGCGATACGCGTTGCATACGATACGCTTGCATACGATACGCGTTGCATACGATACGCTTGCATACGGAATGCATGAGCAAGCGGTCGTAGCGCTAACGAATCCGAGGCATCTTATTCAGGGATTTGAAGCACCTGTAAAAACCTAAGGAATCCCAGACACGCTATATGTGAATAAATAGCTGTTTATAGCATTTTTATCAGAAAAATTCGAGAAATAACGTGTCTGATGTTCCTTACATTTTCAGAAGAGGACTTGAGGGCCGAATAAGACGTCCTGAGTTCCTTAGAAAATCTCACGATATGCGGGATTCGCTGAATCAACCAACTTGGACTTCATCTTCAACAATCGCTTCTACTTCAATCTCAACCATCAACAAGGGATCAATGAGTGCGCTAACTTCAACCATGGTGGCTACAGGCTGAATCTGTCCAAAAAATTCACCGTGCGCCTTGCCAACTTCCTCCCACCTGGAGATATCCGTCACAAACATTCGGGTTCTCACCACATGCGACATGTCAGCCCCCAACTCTTTCAGTGCATTCTCGATCGTCTGCAAAACGAACCTCGTCTGTGCATACGGATCACCTGCCCCAACGACTACACCATCTTGCATCGCGGTTGTACCCGCCACTTCGATTCGATTCCCTACACGGATGGCACGGCAATATCCCACCAACGGTTCCCATGGGGAACCGGTAAATACCTGCTGTCTACTCATTTTTCTCGTCCCTCGCTTTGCTTTGGTTGTATGTATCTCATCTGATTAAGCATGAATTATATCAGTCCACTATCATCTCAGACAATAGAACAGATTATAATCCTGTCTCATTGCAGCTTCAGCACACGGTGCCCTGCTTCATGACAGGTTGGTCAGCCAATAACATTTTTCACACAGAAAAAATCCCCTGAATGACTGCTCATTGTTTGGATCAAGAGCGGTTTATTCGGGGATTTCAGGAAAATTAGCGTTTTTTAAGGACGAAGCATCCAGATTACAACTTGATATTCGCCTCATCGAAGTATTCTTCCAGGGTTAACCCACTCTTCGCCACATCCGGTGCCAAATCGGTACCGATGTACCGAATATGCCAAGGCTCATAGACGTAACCGGTTATATCTTCTTCACCTTGCAGATAACGGATGACGTATCCATATTCCGCAGCGTGTTCAGCGAGCCACTGGCCTTCCTTCGAGGTGCCAAATACCTCTTCCAGCACATTGCCCACACTCGGACTGGATACATCAATGGCAAGCCCGGTCTGATGTTCGCTTCGGCCTGGAACAGAGCTTACACGATCCGTGTATTCCTGACCTTTGGTTTTGACATTGTTGTTGTAGATGGATACCTGACGCTGATATGAACGATAGCCTGACACCGCACGAAGCTCAATGCCGTCCGCCTTGGCACCTGCAAACAACTTCTCCAGTGCCTCGGCAGCTTCCTTGCGCATGTGTCGCTTCTCGTGAGGTCCGTCGAAGGAGAACGGCACATTCGGCTCCACCAGATCGTCCGGCTCATACCCTTCAGGCAGACTGCGTTGCTTGTTCACAATGACGGTCATGGACTGGGCATTGGTCACTACGGATTCTGCATCAATCGTCGTTTGCAGTGCACTGATGCTGCGTTTCTCCATCAAAGGATCTTCCGCTGAGGCTCCATTGCCATCGTCTGAAGAACCCTGTTCGCCAGCCGAAGCATTCCCGGACTCGCTATCTGTACCTTCACCGCTGTTGCCCGAAGATGATGTGTCATCACCGCCAGCATTGTCACCGTCCGACCCCTTATCTTCCGTAAAGTGAACGGTAGTGCCGTCCGATTCCTGTTGTGTGTTACCTGTTCCATTCGGGTTCTGACTCTCCTCTGTGCCCGAACCGTTCTGGCACGCGGCAAGCAATGCTCCGCATATCATCAATGATGACAGCATAACCACGATGCGGCGCTGTCTTCCTGTACGTGCTTTCATGTAAAAACTCCTATCGCAATAATATAAATGTTGTTGTCTAGTTGTGTGCGTGTAATGTTCCCTGCGACAGTATACCTTAATTGGGAGCGAAGCTCCACCGGTAAAGACCTCCTTTAGAAGAGATCTTCATGAACATATACGGGTTGTACAGCCTGTATGATCGTTTTTTGGACTTTTAGAGCAGCATTCCCGCGAAAATGAGATGAATTGAATCATGCAATATGCTGCAATACAAACAAGCAGAGGTGATCTGAGATCTCCCCGCTCTGATGGGTGCATCATTTGGTTGCCGGGCTGTCCGTCTTCTTCTGGACAGCCTGCCACATCCGCGCGGCTACACGCTCGCGGATCAAATCCAGCCCTGCGGTGGCCGGCACGCCCGGCAGCAGCGCCGTCAGCTCTGGCAAGGCCGGCGGCTTACCCGGCTGCGCAAGGCGCACCTCAACGGCGCCAAAGCCCGGCCCCGGCTGGTGCATGGCGCCGTCCGCGGCTGCCTCGGCGATCCACTCGCCGACGGCCGCGCCGCCTTCGCCGCCCCTCACTTGCGGGCGGCCAGCCGTTTCCGCTGCGCGGCCGGGGCCGCTGGGATCATGGGCGAGTTCCTCCGCCCATGCCCCGAGCACGCCGGCGAGCAGCGCTTCGCGCGGCAGGCCGGCGTGCTCCAGCTGCAGCAGCGGCTCGGCCGCGAGGCGCGCGGCTACGGCGCGCTCAGCGGCCGCGGCATGCGCGCAGCCCGGGCGGCCGCAGGTGCACGCTACGGCCGCGCTGGCCGGCGCTTGCGCAGCCGGCAGGCAGCGCGGCAAGCTCCTCAGGCGCCGGGCCGCCGCGCAGCAGGGCGTACAGCGTCAGCGGGCGCTTGCGCAGCTGCGCCAGTACAGCTTCGCGCTGGGCTTCGCTCAGTCGCGCCGACGTTCCCGTGACCGTGAACACGCCTGCAACGGCAGTTCCCGTCTTACCTGCGTCAGCAGAACTGTTCGCTTCCTGACCCGCCGCATCCGCTGCTGTATTTACTTCTGCTGTCCATCCACCGGGGGACATATGCAGCTCGATCTTCCATTTTTCGCTCACAACAATCCCCCTTTCTCAACATCTATATTCCCCTGATTGTGCAAGGTCACAGCCACGTCTCGCCCTGAAGAGAAATCAGGCCACGCAGCTCATCATCCGACATCTCGGTAAGCCAATTCTCGCCTGAACCAACAACCTGCTCGGAGAGTGCCTTCTTGCTCTCAATCAGCTCATCAATCCGTTCCTCCAGCGTTCCCTGACAGATCAGCTTATGCACCTGCACGTTGCGATTCTGCCCGATTCGGAATACACGATCCGTCGCCTGATTCTCAACCGCGGGATTCCACCACCGATCATAGTGAACAACGTGACTCGCCCGTGTCAGATTCAGCCCTACACCTCCGGCACGAAGAGACAACACAAACAGGGACGGTCCCTCTCCTTTTTGGAAAGTCTCCACCATCTCATCCCTTTGCGCCTTCGACACGCCACCATGCAGGAAATATGGCTCTTCCTCGTATCGCTGTTTCAACCTTGATACCAACAGTTCCCCCATCGCAACATACTGCGTGAAGATCAGGGCCGATTCCCCGTTATCCCGGATGGCATCGAGCAGTTCAAGCAATCGTTCCATCTTACCGGATGCCTCAGCCTTGCCGTGGTCTTTCCGATTGCTGTCCGCCAGCACCGGATGATCACAGATCTGCTTGAGCTTGGTCAGGGAGGACAGGACAATCCCCTTCCGGGCAATGCCATTCCTGCCGTCCAGCCCGCCCATCAGATCATCCACCACACGCTGGTACAACACCGTCTGCTCCGGCGTCAGGGAACAATAGGATTTCAGTTCAAGCTTCTCGGGCAGATCCTTGCGAATATCCGGATCACTTTTCAGCCTGCGCAGCATGAATGGAGATACCAATCGATGAAGCTCACGCAAGGATGCTGCATTTTCTTCGGATGGCCCCAGTCCCGTATACCGCTGGCGGAACGATGAAGCTGTACCCAGATACCCCGGATTGAGAAACTGGAAAATCGACCAGAGTTCGCTCAATCGGTTCTCTACAGGCGTTCCCGTCATCGCAATGCGATGAAGTGTAGACAAACGCATCACGCTTTGCGCTTGCTTGGTACGGTAGTTCTTAATATATTGTGCCTCATCCAGCACCACGGTGGACCAGTGCAATGAAGCCAGATCCGGGCCATCTCTGCCTGCCAGATGATAGGTTGTCAGTACAATGTCATGCGTCTGCGCCTCTGCCTGAAAATCATTCCCGTGCAACCGTTGTCCGCCATGATGAATGTACAACGACAGATCCGGGCAAACCGCTTCAACTCACGTTGCCAGTTTCCAAGCAGCGAGGTAGGACACACGATTAGTGCAGGCAGATGAGCAGGCTGCTCATTTGTGTGCTGATCGGCCGCGAACGAACCATCCGATCCATTCCACACCTCATTCTCACGCGCTTCCTCTTCCGCCGCCTGGCGTTCCTCATGTTTGCTGTCAAGCAGGCAGGTAATAACCTGAATGGTTTTCCCCAGTCCCATATCGTCCGCAAGACATACGCCAAAGCCCAACTCACGCATCGCGGATAACCATTGGTAACCGCGTTCCTGATAAGGTCTTAGTTCACCATGCAATTCTGCCGGAACCTGACGGGGCTCAATGCTACGAAGCACCTGTCCATCGAGCAGGAAAGCAAGCATCCCATCGGATTCGGCACCAAAGACGGAGAGGCCCTTCCATGCGGAATCCTCCCTTCATCCGCAGCCAGATGCAGCCATTCGGAGAGAGGCATATATTGTTCTTCTTCTTTTTCATATAACGCAGAACTTGCCGAATCTCCTTCGTATCCACTTCAATCCATTCACCGCGGAACATGACATAAGGAACTGTGGATTCAGCCAGTGCTGCCAGTTCCTCTGCCGTGACTGGTTTACCGTCCAGCATGGGCTCTGCTTTGAAAGCAACCAATTGTTCCATGCCAAGCGCCGATGTGGCTCCAGGCAATCGCTCCGTTCCCCGATTCAACATCTGCAGACGGAGGCCAGCCCGACGTTTCCCGGCCCGACTCCACCTTGAAGGCATAAGAACGGTTATCCCCGTTTTCTGCAAACGTGGAACGGCATGCGTGAGAAATTCAAAGAAACCCTGCTGCTCCAGCTTGATTCCCTCTGGACGAGCGGATAGCAGCGCCGTCTCCAGTTCAGGCGCCAGTTCTGCTGCTTGCCCGAGCGCCATCAACAATTGCTCTGCCGCCGAGGCATACAACACTTTCCCTCGGTCCAGATCTCGCTCCGGATGCGCCCAGATAGTCCGCGCAGGCAGCCTGCCAGACTTGGTTCCTGCTCGCTATCCACCCAAAAATCGATGCCCCAGATCGTTTCATGTTCGCCGAGTGGAGGCTCCAGGCGGAGCACCAGCTTCAATTGGCCTTCAGCAGGCGCCATCTCTTCTGCTCCCACGATCGGCATTGACGTTCCACCCACTTCTTGCAGTGTATGAATAAACGCTGTCATATCATCTGTTGGTCCCTGCACCGTCACAGGACGGAACATCGAGATCAGACTGTTCCACCAAAGTTCGGCTACTGGCGAAGATCCGCGTCGATATGGCGTGCGGTAACGGGACAGTTCACTGTCCATACTTTCCAGTTCACTCGTCACTACAGCATGAATCATGCCACTCATGAATGAAAATAATACCGCAGCCCCTGCTTCTTCACGCGTTTCCGGCTCCAATGAAGCATAAGCTCCAGGCGCAGAAAGTCCGATCGGAGGCATCGCTTCAGCAAGATCGCGGAAGCGTTCAATGTCCTCCTCCTGCTGCAAGCGTGGCCGCCATACACCTGTCAATGTTTCTTGCCCGGTCCGTCGCCTTGCTCCGGTCTTTGCTGCGAATTCAGCTGATGGAGCAATGGCTCCCGCAACAGCAGCTCCTGTGTGAACTGCGCCGCTTTGATCCAGTAACGCATCTCTTCTCCAACCTGAATTCCGGCTGCATTGAACAAACGGTCATCCCATTGCAGCAGCAACCTGAAGGCATCCTTGGGCGAGACGGCCAATCCCTCCAATGTACGTCCCAGCAGTTGACGCCGCTTCGTGTTCTTGGCTTCAGCCGTGTTCCTCAGCGGATTCGGCCAGCGCAGCTCCGCAAGACGCAGAGCGGCAGGCTGAACAGACGACCCCCGTCGCCAAAATTCAACCGTCTTACCACGTGGCTCCATGCATCCACACGCGGTTCCGATGTTTCACCGGAAAAACAAAAAATACGTCACCAAGCCATACTCCATACAGCGATTGCATCATTAAAGTCTCCCGTCATCCCTTCGCATTGTTACTCTCCATCATATACGAAAATGACCGGATTTAAAAACCTTTGCCCACAAAAAGTGGTTATTTCGTTGTTTAACAAGACAAAAAAATGTCCCTTCTCCCGAAAAGCGGATGAGGAACATTTGGGTCAATCCAAGGATACTACTGAATATTGAAAGAATTACGGATCGTTACCTTACGATGATCTGATTAAGCTGCCAGCAATACATCCAGGTTCAAGATGCCTGCACGATGATCTTCACAGAACCCGATCTTGTCAAAAATGCCAAGCATGAAACGGCGATGTTCCTCAGCAGGTTCCTCGAAACGATCGTAACTGACGACAGAATCAACCATATCGACGATCAGAGGTACGAATCCTCCTTTGTATGGCACCACAATAATACGTGTGGAAGAGGTGTCCTCCTGATCCGGCATGCCTAACAGTACACGTAGACTCACCACCGAAACAACCTTACCGTATAACGAAGCGAAACCTCTGATCTCCGGACTTCCAAACGGGACCGTTGTCACCTGCACCATTCTGATGATCTCATGAACTTCATCAATTCGTAGTGCAAAGATCTGGTCTCCTACCGAAAAATTAATATATTGCATTCCCTCATCCATAGTTATCCCCATACCCTCTCATTCCGTATAATCAGACTACTTTCGTCTCATTAGATGTTACTTTGGTGTATCGGTTTTTTTCGCTCAAATGTTTAGGCTTCAGATCAATTTTGCCAACTTCGACACTTGTTTTAAAAATGAGCGTAAGTAACCTGACATTCGGTCCATCATGTTATATTCAAAAAGGACCAAACATCGGCAATAAGCTGATCTTTGGTCTCTTTTTTATCCCCATATGTTATGGATCGGTTTCTATGTTTTCAAATACTTGGAACAAAAACGAGTTATTCCTGTGGATAACTTGTTTTCTCACTCCAAAACAACTGTTTTATCAAAAGAAAACATGAGTTATACCTAATTTGTGGATAAGTTGTGCACATATTGCACACATGTTGTGGATATGTTTAGCTTTTTATGTGGATATTCATTATTTTAATGTGGACATGTTGTGTATTTGTTTGTAAATCTGACGTTAAATCTGAATATCCCATGCCAATTATCCATTACTGTGGACACGTTGTGGACATGCCCGCTTCCCTTCTATTCCACCAATTCACCCTGACGCATGATCAGCTTGTCATCGATGTACACATCCGGTTTTTGCACAACAGCATCGATATGTACACCCGCCGCAATCGTTCCACCGAATGTGTTATTGCTGCCAAAGGCGACATGGATCGTGCCGTATACCTTCTCATCCTCCAGCACTACACCCGTAATGCGTGCCTTGTTATTGGTACCAATGCCGAATTCACCGAGAAAGCGACCATCGCCATCACCAAGCGTTTCCAGTAACTCAGCCCCATCCGGTCCTTCAGCTGAAACCAACCGTCCTTCCTTGACGGTTAATAACATCGGTTCACGGAGGGCCCCGATTCCGGCAACAGAACCATCTACCAGAATACTGCCTTCGCCATTGCCCTCTACGGGAGCGATATAAGCTTCTCCTGACGGCAAGTTGCCTGATTCACCAGGATTCAGATACAGGCCTGTACTTGGTACACCATTACGATTCTCTATGGAAAAGGAAAGACGATGTCCCTGCTTCTCTATGCGCACATGACGACCTGCAGTTAATAGAGCCGTTACCTTCTCGGTCAACGCTTTTACTTGCAAATACTCAGCTGTAATGGCGCCATTCACAAACATATCCTCTGTTATTCCGGGCATCGTTGCCACTCGGGTCCCTGATGCGGCGGCTTGTTTGCGTGCCTGGGTATGCGTTAATGAATATCGAGTTACACACACCGCTACATCGGCCCGAATCATGGCCTCTGCAATCGGTGCAGGCGGCTCTTCTCCGGATCTGCTTCGTTCCTCCATGGTTAGCAGGACCGACTCCGCACCCAGTGCTTTTCCTGCCTCATAGATGGACTCGGCCAAATCCCGTTTCATGTCGTCTGCGACAACCACCAGATTTTCTCCACTGCGCAGTCCGAGACATTCGGTTAGCACATTTTTACTGATTTCTACACGTTGCTTGCTCATGCATTCATCTCTCCTGTCTTGGTTTCAGCTCTTCACAACTCGACTTGACCCTTTCGACAATTGACTGGGGATTCCTGCATGTCCAAATCTGAACTTAGCTCCAGGTAGCGGCCCATTCAGCGAGAATTGAAGCTGTTTCCTTATACTGAAATGTCGGAAAGTAATGTCCGTAGGGTACATCGATGCGTTTGACCTGTGAGTTCATACCCCGGGGATAGTGATATTCCTGATCTTCCGTGCCCCATACAACTAAAGTATGGTTAGCGTGGTCATCAGCCCACTCTTTCATCCAGGAAAATGAATGGACGCTTCCCTGCTTGCCGGAGTGAATCCACCGCAACAAATCCGCATTCGCACCCGCAATTCGAGGGGATTGAAGACTGGAGCGTATTCTTTTGGCGATCGTATGGGTCGTAGAACTGCTGTCGCCTGCACCGCTATATGCACTGAACATTTGATTCCAATTCGCCTCCGATCGGAGACGAAGCAGAGTCCGCATCACACCTCTTGGCAAACGGGAAACCCATTTTAGCACATTCGGATTCGAATTGTTGGCAACTGGCTGAAGCAAACCCAACCGAATGTCTGTCCGGCTGCTACGCATCTGTGCCGCAGCTGCGATAGCAGCCCCTATTGAATGACCCACCAGCTTCACGGGACCTTCAAACTCCCCAAGCGCCTTGAGTAGTGCATCCACCTGACCTTCGAATGCCTCATCTCCCTGATGTACAGGGGAACGGCCGAATCCAGCGAGATCGATTAACCATACCGGATTCCCGGTCTGTTCCCTAAGCTGTTGTCCCAAAGGTAACATCTCATCAGCAGATTGGAGCAGACCATGTACAATAATCCAAGGTTCTCCCTCCCCCTCCCAACCAAGCATAGCCATATTTCCGCTCCGTGACCGAATATAATCTGCCTTAAAATTCTCAGGCAGCGGCGTATAACGAAGGCGATAATCCAGATCGGCTGTAACCAGCGGAAGCTGTTCCCGGATGTCCGGCCAGGATTGCCCCATGCGTGTGAACAGTGCCTCGGTCTCTTCGACCGGGAATGATCTGTTGGTAATAAAAGCAACCGACTCTGCCGGAACACCACTAATGCGTGTTCCACCTGATTTCATGATCCATTGAATCCACGGCAGGGGCACAGCCCCTTTGGGCTTCGGTACATCCAGTTGCTCTGCCAGAAGATGCAGCAGTTCCTTCATATTAGGGCTGTCTTCCTTCCGCGCCAACAGTGGATAGGTTCCTCCGGCTGGAGCTGATTCCCCGGATAGGAAAACAAGTGTCTGTGCGACAACATCATTCTCAACAAGGGGTAACCAGTAGGACGCCCCTCCCGGTACGACCGACATAAGTCCTTTCTGAACTGCCTGAATGAGCAGCCCAATCCCACCCGTTTGCTCTGTTTCCCCGGTGGGACGCGGCCCAACCACGGTGCTCGGATTCACAACAGATAAGGGATAGTTGTGCTCTTCCGCATGTTCACGAATAAGTAAATCGGCATGAAATTTCATCTCTTCATACGCACTTTCCTGATCGCCAACATGACCGCCCTGAAGATAACTCCCCTGCTCGTTACGCTGCCCATAGGGACTCATGAAACCAACCACGTGGATAAAGTGTCTCAGTCCGCGGGTATGATGAATTTCTTGTGCAATTTGGGCCACTTCTCTGGCTCCGTTCATGAATATCTGTTCAGCTACCTTGCGTTCCAGGGTAACGTCCATCGTTCCTCCGGCATGAATGATCACATCCGCTTCAACAACACGCTCCCGATCTGCTGCGGCAAGTCCAAGACCCGAGATGGACAGATCACCTGTAATAAAGGTTATTCGGTCAAAATCCTTCACTCCGTAAGCCTTCAGCACCGTTCTGGCGCGCTGTTCCGATCGAACCAACAAGAGCAATTGATCGTCTCCCTGCGCGAGTTGTTTGACCGTTTCTTTGCCGATAAAACCGGTGCTGCCTGTCATGAAAATGACGGTCGGCTTCATATCAGATCTGCTCACCTGATTGTTGTTCGTTGATTTGGATACTGTATTTTCTCCAGTTGATTTAAATTCTATATTTTCTCCATTGGCATTGGCTACTTGGATCTTATGTACGTTCATTACGTTATCGCTCCTCGTAGTACTATATAGTACTAATTATTTTCAAAAAAAGAGCTTCGTTTACCGAAGCATCTGACAAAACGTACGTGCTGATTGTTCTATAATCCCTACATCACGCGCAGTTCCCGCAAGGATCAGTGAACCTTCCAATGCTGCAATAAATAACAACGCAGCCGGTCCCGGTTCAATTCCCTTGCGAAATTCTCCGCGATCCAAACCTTGCTGAAACAGCTTCTCCACCATCGGTCTAAGCTCATGAAAGAATCTGGATATGCTTTCCTTCACTTGGGGTGCACTGTCAGGTGTCTGCATATATAACGTGACAAATGGGCAGCTTCCTTCGTAATTCCGGCCCTCAATGCCTGCCGACAGCAATGCCATAAAGGAGTAGATACGTTCCTCCACCCCTCGCTCCCGCTGGCTTAGCAGCAGGTACAACTCCGATTCATACTGGGCAATCCAGTATTGTACCACGGCCTGAAGCAATTCCTCCTTGTTTTTAAAGTGATAATAAATATTGGACTTGGATACCCCACTCACTCGCACGACCTCATCCATACTGACGTAGCTGTACCCCTGACGCAGAAATAATTGTGCAGCCACTTCAACTGCCTTGGTCCGGTTCACTGGACTGGAACTCTTGGATTTGGCAGGTCCCGGGTTCATTTTTCGATTTATCATATTTAGAACTATACAGTACTACTTAGTTGAAAACAAGCTTTTTGTTCATAAAAGATCATCTTCCGCTTAAACGAATCCATACTTGTCCACATATAGATCGTTATACACATAGATATCCACATATAGTATTAACGACGTGTTAAATACGTCATGAGATCGTTAACTCGTTTCAAAGTTATCCACATAATTTCCCCTAGCTTCAACAAAAAAGGCCAACCAGAACGTATCTGGCTGACCTTTCGTACATCTTTCGTACAATTCATTTTCCAACCACTACAGTTGTTCCCCTGCTTCAAATCGAAGGTTTACTGTCCCGGCAATAACCGTTTCCGTGCCTTGAAGCGGCAATCTGGTCTCCAGTCGGATAGCAACAAACAGAATGATCGTCACCGTAACACCGATTGTTCCCAGCAGCACGCCTGTGTTCTCCTGCCCCACCAAGGAAAGCGGAAGTGCCAGTACCAGCGGGACAACCGATCTTGTGAACTGCGTGGCAAACGTTGATCTTCCCGACCACTTCATGGTCTCTTCGCGGCTTCGCAAATTATCAAACATGACAGACCTTTGCGTAATCCGAGTCCGGTTAAATACAAACCCAAGCATGAATCCACAGATTAACGATACCGCAAACACCTGTACCGTGCCAATAATGATATCGATTACGCCGATCAGTACAAACAGATACATCGGGATTCGGTGTTCCCACTTACGAATCAGCGTGGCAAGAAATGCACCCAGTCCCATCGCTGCTCCGATGGCCCCATAACGGGAGGAATCCCAATTGTAGATATCATGGAACAGAATCGGCACGATAAAATTGATGGCTCCCAATTGCACAGTTAATACAACTACCGCCAATATGGTCATGTTCAGTATCTTTTTCGGACAGCATCGGAGTACGTAATCTGCGGAGCCTCCGTTGTTTCTTTCGGTACGTTCTGCTCAGCCTGACCGGATCGGACAGAATCGGAATGAGCCATGGAGCCATCATACCGACAGCCAGCGTCACCATAAGTACGGTCGAGATCATTGGCAATCCGCCTATACTGAGTAGAACTCCGGTTATTGCGCTTCCTCCAAAGGCACCAATCTGAATCGCAGTCTGCAAGTCATGCGAGGCCTTGTGTGATTTAATTTTCCCATCCAACACCATCTGGGACATGTAGATTTCCAGGCTCTGATTGGTCAAAAACAGAATCACGGAGAATACGCCACCGATCAGATATAAGCCATACACATTGGTATTGCCGGAAAATTGAATTAAAAAGACAAGCAGAAATACAATGCCCAGGATGCGGGCTAAACTAAAAATCAGCAAAGGTCGTTCTTTCAGTGCTGTTTTGAGAAAAAAACTATACTTTTGCAATAAAATAGGTACCAAACTCATGATCGTAATAATGATACTCAGATGCGTAATAGACCCGCCCTGCTCCAGTACAGACCAAATCAGCGTAATATTCAGAATGGTATCTCCACATAAGGTAATGGACAGGAAGAGGATGAACAAAATAGTCTGTATCATTGAAGCTGTCTCACCTCAGCAACTTGCAAATCCAGCTTTTGTTCCAGCGATCTTGCGGCTTGTTTTACAGATTCGATGTCCTCGGGACCCTCATATTGGGTACGCACAGACAGCAGCCCCGTAATATCGAATCCGTTCGGAGCAGACTGGACCACTCTTCCTTTGGCTGCCACGGGATAATACGCCCGGTACCTCACATCATCTGCGGCCTCACCGCTGGCATTACTCAACACCTTGCCATCACGGTATACAAATTTGATACAGGTAGCACACTTGGGAGCCGTTCTTTTCGCAAAATGGGCAGCCAGCGTCTCCTCCCCCTGAAGACCATAAGCATGGGCGGTCACCAGATCAATTCCGTACACATCGCGAATATTGCGATAGACATGCCCACCACTGATACGACAGCTGAACTCCACCACTTTATACTCATCGTTTGCGTTTTGTCTGGCTTCAACGTTAAACAGCCCATTTTCAAGTTTCAGACCTGTGCATATTTGCTGAGCCATCTCGCAAAGTTCTTGTTCCACATTCGACTCTCCCTGAAAAGGTAGCGTATATTCGTCCTCTTCAAAGTAAGGACCTGGCATTCTGAGCTTGTTATGTACTCCTCCCAGATAAAACCGTCCATTCACCACTACGCCATCCAGCGTAATCTCTTCCCCGGGCAAGAACTCTTCAATCAACGCAATTGCAGGAAATTCCTCGTCAAAATATAACCCGGATTGCGAAATGGCAAGTTGCGATATGCTATCGAAGGCCCTCTTCAATTCGGCAAGCGAGTGAACGAGCGCAACATGGCTGCTGGATGCGGCCAGTGTGGGTTTGATGATCACCGGATAACCTATGCTTGTTGCCGCTGAGACAGCTTCATCCAGTGTATTTACAGCATAAAATTCTGGACAGGCTACGTCCTCCTGCTTCAGGAACTGACGCTGTCTGGACTTGTCTCTGGCAATTTCGGCCGCTTGGAGAGGAATATCCTGCCTTCCCAACCCTTCATTTAATCTCGCATTCAGTACAATATCTGTCTCCTGCCAGGTAATGAAAAACGGAACGCCTATTTGTCTTGCCTGCGTGATCATTTCTTCCACATTCTCATGCTTGGGAATATGCTGAACAGAACGAAAGCGCGGGTCTTGTTCAAATCCAGAAACAGAGGTCCATAAATGGACCTCTTCGAAAATTCTTCCCAAAGCTTCAATATGATCCCCGTGCAGGGATAAGCCTTTTCTCATGAGCAAACCAACGGAGGAACGGGTCATGCCAGAACCTCTTCTTTCGGCTGCTCCACAAACTCCAAAGCGATAATATACAACGTTCCATTCTCTCCAGCTTTGGAGGAGTGCACCGTATTAGCCGGAAGCAAAATGCGGTCACCTGGGGTGCAATGCAGTTCTCCTTCTTCTGTGAAGAATGTAATATCGCCATTGATAATCAAAAGTGTCTCGTCTGTAGGATGGGTATGGGATTTGTGCTCCCTGAACGGTGTGTCCCTTTGAACCTCGACCGAACCGGTTACAGGCAGCAACTGCATTACAGCTTCTTCAAGTGTGATGTCAGACCCTTTGATATATTGAACTGAACTCATACTATTCCTCCTCATATGATGAAATGGGCATTGCGCTGTAGCAGAAACTTCGTTGGTATCTGGAATAAAATATTGCAGCCATTCTCGATTATTCGGATCGCCATAGATCCCCAGATGCGGGAATGGATCAATGGCATCGTACTGCCGTAGCAAGCTTCGCACCAAATCCTTGGATTTATCTCCTTTTGGTGTTCCCAAGCCAATCGATTCAAAGACCCATCGTGGTTGAAAGGTAATCATGTATGTATTGGCATGTCTGCTCCTTCTCACCTCATGTGCTGGTGTATTACAAACGACAAAAATGGGTTCCCCATGAAAGCAAAATTCCCACATAGGATCATTCTCTTCATTCGGTATGAATTCTGGCCATTCTTTCAAGTCGATGGTGTGCAGCCGGGTCAGGATGGACCAAAACGTATGCTGATATTCATGGATGGATAGATCCTTATCAATATTAAAAAATGTAACCATGGAGGTGTAGTTTCCAAAGCTCCTTGCCTGTTCCACATATTCTCTCAATGCCTTTGCAAGTTCTTCTATGGAATGGTCTTCTACATCATCATAAAAGGAGAACCGCAGCTCATTGCGGGTAAGCCCCATGGAACCGAAAATGCAGGGAAACCGCGGGCTGTCACCGGTCATATCCTTTTCAAAATGCTCAAATTCCTGCTTTCTCCAATCCTGACTATCCAATCTCTTCACATCAGCGTTATCTAGCAACAACCCAAAGCCCTCCTAGAATGGTTTAATGGTGAACCAGGACAAACTTGTCATGTAATTCTAGAAGTTGTTTTCTAACGAATTCAATATCCGGGCCTTCCACAATGGCAAATCCGGATCTGGACATCGTATCTCGACCACCTGAAATGGACTGGCCTGATGTGTAGTTAATTCGAATATCAATGAGTCCTTCCATTGATTTGAAATCTTCTGCGGATGAGATGCTTTCGATCTTGCCTACAGCAGATGGAAAATTAACCGCACCGGTGTACTTGCCTGTATTAACCGAGGCTGGAGCTTCATAGATTCCAAGTTCGGTTTGAATGGCTGCATCAAACAGGTTAACCTGATGGGAATTCAACACCATTGGCGGAATGATGACAATCCCTCCAATACGTGCTCCAATCTCTCCAAAACAGATCTCCCCATTGGGCAGAAGGAATACCTCTGCATGGAACACACTGTTACGTATTCCCAGCGTCCGTATGATCTCTTCATTGAATGACTGCATCCGCTCTACATATTCATATTGTGCATTAGCGGGATAACAGATCGTACCGGAAGGGCGATCATTTTGCACAATCTCGAGACAGTTAAACAAGTATTCAGAGACGGAGGAAAATACAAGCTCCCCTTCGGAAACGATGGAGTCAATATGAAACTCCCTGCCCGTAATAAATTCCTCAATGAGCACTGATTCCCGATTCCAGGAATTGCTGATATACTGCTCAAGTTCCTCTTGATTACTGAGCTTGTACGTCATGATCGTCGCCCACCCACTAATCGGCTTGATAATGATGGGATAACCAATGCCTGCGACAATCTTTCTGATCTGAACTGCATTGGACGCAATACGTGTCTGTGACGTATGGATTCCCGCCTGCCGCAATGTCTCCTTCATGATCCATTTGTTACGTACCGTCTCAGCCTGATTCTTCTGAATACCTTGAATACCAAATCGTGTTCTGAGGTATCCTCCTGTCTCCACCACATTTTCAGTCGGGGCAATGATGCGCTCCACATCATACTCATCCAGAATGCGCTCAAAAACCTCTTCCACCTGGTCAATCCGAGTAATATCACCCACTTCGAACACGGCACTGAACAGCCCTTCTGGCAATGCAGCAAATTGTTCATAACCCTGTTCCACCAGCAAAATGTTGGTTGTATCCGAGATTTTGGACAAGGCATCGAGAAACCCGGTTTTGGTGTTAATCCGCTTGTCACACAGGAAGACGATATCCTTCATAAAGAACTTTCACCTCCAATTCAAATTTCTTAGCTTTCTGCTATATTTTTCTATAATATGGATATAACATGGAACTGTCAATCTAAAAATTACAAATATTTAAAGTTTGGCTATTTGTTGCCACAATGTGTACTAACAACAGGTTGTAGACACTATACAAACACCTCTATCATCTGTATTAGTCAAACTTCTGGTTCATATTTGCACTTTTTAACTGGAAATTTTCTCATTAAAAAGGTGACTCCGATTAATCCGGAGTCACCTTTATATGTTTTTACTTATCCACACCATCATTCATTGAAGGGGAAGCGTTATTTTTTCAGACTATCCCAGTTCTGCTGCAACGCATCGAGCAATCCGGCTTTATCGGATTTGCCTGCAACGTAGGCCTGAATCGTGCTGCCATACTCCTGTGGAACCCCTTCTGGGAAACGGTTGAAATTCCAGCTCAGTGTTTTGTTCGCCTGGCTATACTTCATGATCTCTGTGGCGAGGTCACCCAGATCCTCCTCAGATGCCGTGATGGAACTGAACGCCGGGATGAATTTGAATTCTTTGGTCATGTATTGTTTCCCGATATCTGAAGTTACGAGCCACTCCAAAAACTCTTTTGCTTCCGTTTTCACTTGAGAGTTCTTGTTCACAACCCAGTAGTTCGGTACGCCGACAAACAATTTGTCATTGGGTTCATTGTTAATTGGCATTGGCAGGATACCCAGATTCAGATCGGGATCGATTCCATCGATCTGTACTTGAGTCCAGTTACCTTGCTGCATCATCGCGGCTTCTCCACTTGCAAACAACGTAACTTGAGTGTTGTAGTCGGTGGTCAGCGGGTTTTTGTTGCTGTATTTCAGCGTTAAGTCGAGCAAGTTAATCCAGTCATTAAACACCTGATTGCCAGGGATTTCTCCGTGCCTTCATTCAATCCCTGGATGAATTTTACCGGATCTGCCTGATTTGCAAATGCCACGTTTACGTTATGATTGCCCAGCACCCACCACTCCTGATATCCGTTCGAGAATGGGGTAATGCCTGCGGCCTGGAGTTTCTGTGCAGCTTGATCCAATTGTTCCAGTGTCGTTGGAATTTCGGTAATCCCCGCCTTTTGGAAGAGGTCCTTGTTATAAATGAAACCATACCCCTCCAGCGCCAGCGGCTGTCCATATAACTTGCCGTCTTTGGTCATTGGCTCTTTGGCTACTTCGAGCGCATCCTTGGCCCATGATTCTCCAGACAGATCCTCCAGATATTCAAGCCATGTATCCAGCTCACGATAACCACCTACGTTGAAAATATCCGGTTGTTCGCCAGCGGCAAACTTGGCTTTCAATGCAGCACCGTAGTCACTGCCGCCACCTACAGTCTGAATGTCCAGTTTGATGCCTGGATGGGACGATTCATACTCCGCTTTGAGACGATTGAGCGCTTCTGCAATTTCGACTTTGAATTGGAAGATTTTAATGGTTTTATCTCCCGCAGCAGCCTCGCCACCACTTTGAGCATCCGTGTTGACCGGACTGCCACTCTTGTCCCCATTGCCACAACCTGCGAGCATTACCGAAAAAGCAATCAGCATAAGCAACGTCAACTTCGTCATTCTTTTCATACATACACTCTCCCTATAGTAGTTTCAGTATAACAAACCGTTGATGTGTGGCGAGAAACTTGCCTTTGAAGCGTGATTTCATGCTAACGAACCGAGCACACGCTATTCACCCCTATTTGCACAGATTTGCAATGTAACGAATCATAGCGACGTTATTTCGTCGATTTGGTCAGTTTTGGAGGCTCTGATGCCGTTTTTCACCTGAATAACGTTGCTGAGATTCGTTAAAATTTGTATTCCTTCATTACCTGCCTATTAAGATGCGGTGGATTCGTTAGGGCTAATCCATTCAGGCCACCGAGGAGCAACAGCGACCGAAAGCGCAACTTGAGCCCTCAGCGACCCTTCCCTCACACTTCCCGCTTGAGCCCGAAGCGACCACGATCTCGTACCCCCACTTGAGTCCGACAACGACCTTTTTGCCACGCACTCCAGCTTGATCTCGCCCCCTTCTCTGCCTTACCGGATTTAGCTTTAAATCTTTTCTTTCTTGGCCTTTCTCTTGATTGCTCTCTCTTCCCTGGAGTCATGGCCAAGTTATGCGGGCATGACTCCCCTTTGCACACCTCCATGCGAGGTGGGAGCAAAGGGATCAAGAATGCGTTGCAGGAGCGAAGCGTTCGCCTTTGACACTCGGTGGCTTCCTTGTCCTAATACATTCAGGCCACCGAGGTGCAACAGCGACCGAAAGCGCAACTTGAGCCCTCAGCGACCCTGCCCTCACACTCCCTACTTGATCCCGCCGCGACCCTGCCCTCGCAACACTCACCCTTTTACTGATCCAGCGGTAATCCCTTGAATGATATACTTCTGCATCAGCAGGAAGAAGATAATGATTGGCATGATGCCCAGCACAAGTGCCGGCAAGGCCAGATCCCATTGCTTCGTATATTGTCCGAAGAGCGCAAAGGTGGCAATCGGGATCGTACGCAGGTTGGAGCTTTGCAGGATCAGGGATGGCAGCAGATAATCATTCCAGATCCAGAGTGTATTCAAAATGATGACGGTTACATACATCGGTTTCATCAGTGGAAATACGATTCGGAAGAACACACCGTAGGCAGAGCTTCCATCTACCCGGGCCGCTTCCTCAATCTCCAGCGGGACGGATTTTACGAATCCGTGAAACAGGAAGACAGACATCGGTGCCCCGAAACCGAGATAACAGATAATGAGGCCGCCAAGGCTGTCGATAAATCCCAGATTACTGGTTACAGTAACGAGTGGAATCATGATAGACTGAAACGGAATCACCATCGCGGCAATGAACATGCCGAACAAAATCCGGTTGAACCGGGTATCGCTGCGAACCATCCGGTACGCGGCCATGGAACTGATCAGCACAAGCAACAGATTGCTGACGACCGTAACGATAAGCGAGTTCATCAGCGCGGACGGGAAGTTAATTTTCTCCCAGGCATTCGCATAGTTGCCCCACTGGAATACTTCCGGCCATGCAGCCGAATTGGTGAGCAGGTCACCAAAGGTTTTGACTGAATTGACGAACAGGAAGTAAAACGGAACCAGGAATAAAAGTCCAATGAGCACCATGACAATCTCGGTTAAAATGGTACTGAAGCGGTAATTTTTCGTTGTCTCCATTAGGCCTCTACCTCCTTGCTCTTCGTCAGACGTACCTGAATCATGGTGATGATGGCAACGATTACGAAGAACACGAGCGCTTTGGCGGTTCCGATGCCATATCTGTTATTCACAAAGGCTTCGTTGTAAATATTCAGTGCAACCGACTCTGTAGATCCGAATGGTCCACCTTTGGTTAGCGACAGATTGAGATCGAACATTTTGAACGACCAGGAGATCGCCAGGAACAGACAGATCGTTACACCCGGCATAATGAGCGGAAGAATGATGCTCCGCAGTACCTGCCAGCGACTTGCGCCATCAATCTCGGCAGCTTCCAGCAGATCCGGGGATACATTCGTCAGAGATGAGATGTAGATGACCATCAGATAACCTGCGGTCTGCCATACAAACACAATCACGATTCCCCAGAAGGCGGTCGGTTCATCTCCCAACCAAGGAAGGTTGAAGAAGGACCATCCGGTTACGTCGCCTACTGCTGAAAACCCTTTCACAAATATGAACTGCCAGATAAAGCCGAGCAACAACCCACCGATCACGTTAGGCATAAAAAGATCGTACGCAGAATGTTTCTCGTCTTAAGCGGTTTGGTCAGGAAATAGGCCAGGAAGAAGCCAATCACATTGGTCAGTATCACACCTACCACGGTGAAGCGCACCGTAAACCAAAACGCCGTTTGGAACTTTGGATCATTCGCAAAAACATGCACGAAGTTATCGAACCCTACCCAATTAATGTTCTCGGATACCCCGTTCCAATCCGTAAAGGAATACACCATGCCAAGCAGGAAAGGGACCACGATGATGAGAATAAAAAACACGATGGAGGGACCCACGAACACAAGCTGCTGTAACAGCTGTGAAGATTTGCGATGCTTCATATCGTTCTCCCCTTCTATAGATGGATGAAATTGGTCTCTTTTCTATTAAACTCCAATATCGCCGAGGGAAACACCGACCCTTGTGAACAGTTGGGGGTAAAATATTGTCCTATCTTAACCTGCAACCAGAAGGGGTGTCCCGATGTCCAAGTACTACAGTATACGCACCAAATTGATTGCCTTTATGCTCATCGCCACCACACTTCCACTGCTAGCGTCGATCAGCATGACGTTTATCCAGACCAAGACGGCCCTGCGGGAACAAGCTGTTGAGGAGAACAAACGCCTGATCTACCAAGCGTCCACGAATCTCAATAACTATGTGGATAACGTGGCCAGAGCGTCGCTTGCTGTGTATAACGACCCGAACTTCCTGCGTAACTTGGCGAAGATTCCTGGGGATTATCGTGCGGTGGCCGAGGTGTACACTACCTTGCAGACCATCCGGGCTGCTGTGCCGGATGTTTTTCAGCTGTATTTGCACTCTTTTGCCGCCAATCAATCTACCCTGATTACCAATCCCTTCCCGAAGCGGGAGGAACGCACACAGGCCTATTCTGGCTCGCTTCATGGAAAAACAGGCGGTGACAGCCCGGATATTTGGGTAGAATCCGCTCATATGAGTCACACGTACGGATTCAAGGTCGCCTCCCGATGATCCGGCAAGAACGGTCATTACCCTGCATCGGGTGATTAAGGATATTCCATCCACCGAGCGTCTGGGTGTACTCGCCATTGATCTGAATATGAATACCATTGCAGCCATCTGCGGCAGGCTGTATGATCCGGCTAAGGAACAGATCTATATTGTGGATGGTCAGAATCAGATCATCTACCAGGGGCGCTCCGAGGTCAATCATACGGATGCGCTGCGAGAGGAAACGGCCAGTGAATTGGACAGCGCACGATCTGGCGCGGGTACGGCCCAGAATGCCGTAGGACATTTTGAACAGGATCGTTCCATGTATGTATACCAGCAGCTTGGCAGCACGTACGCGGACTGGACCATCGTCAAACAGATTCCGAATGAGACGTTATACGCCAGAGCGAACACACTCACGTGGAATAACGCGATGATTGCCATCGCAGCTCTTATATTGGTCATTGTGGCAACCTTGTTCATCTCCATCCGAATCACTGGTCCGCTCAAGCAACTCATGCGGTATATGAACCAGATCCAAGCTGGGCGTCTGCACGTGGATATCCACCTATCCAGCCGAGATGAATTCGGGGTGCTCGCACGTCATTTCCGGGATATGATGGATACGGTAAATAATCTTATTTTGCGGGAATATCGACTTGAAATCGCCAATAAGACGAATCAACTCAAAGCGCTGCAAGCGCAGATTCATCCGCATTTTCTGTATAATACATTGCAATCCATCGGTACACTTGCCCTTCAACAGCAAGGACAGCGGGCGTATACCCTGCTCTCTTCCCTATCGAAAATGCTGCGTTACAGCATGCGGGATCAGACCTGTGTGACTTTACGCGAAGAGGCGGAGCATGCCCGGTTGTATCTGGAACTGCAACAGGAGCGGTTCGGCGACCGCCTTGAGGTGGAATTGAATTTTGCCGAAGATACCCTGTCTGTTGAAATGCCAAGAATGACGTTACAACCTTTAATTGAGAATTATTTCAAACACGGGGCAGATATTCAGCCAGGCAAAGGTCACATCTCCCTATCCAGCCGTCGGATCAATAATGATTGGATTGAAATCGAACTGAATAATAACGGACCTTCCATTCCTGATGACAAATTACTGGAGATTCGGAGATGGCTCCATCCCAATCACACCTCCACCGGGTTAGCCACGCAAGAATCCGATGAGTCCGAGTCCATCGGTCTACGAAATGTAATACGCCGACTTCAATTGAACTCACATCCCGGTTACTCAGCCAGACTTGAGATCAGCAATCGGGAACCGAATGGTGTGAAGATCAGGGTTAAACTATACGCGGGAGAGTGAACAACATGAAGGCACTGCTTGTAGATGATGAAAAACATGTCCGCGATGCCATAAGGTTGCTTGGTCATTGGGAAGACTTTGGTATTGATACGTTACTTGAAGCAGCAGACGGAGATGAAGCCATCGCCTTCATCACCGCACACCAGCCTCAGATCATTCTTAGTGACATGCGTATGCCGGGCAAGGACGGGGTGGCATTACTTGAATGGATATCGGCTCATGCCCCCCACAGCAAGGTGCTGGTTATCAGCGGCTATGATGATTTTGAACTGGTGAGGCATGCCATCCGGCATGGTGGCATGGACTACCTGCTGAAACCTGTGGAAGCAGATGAGCTGAATGCATCTCTATTAAAGGCCGTTACAGCTTGGGTGGAAGAGGACGCCATTCGAATACAATCTACCCGACAATCCATTGTCGTTAATCGAATGCTCCCGCACTATCAGGATCGTCTGCTCACCGAACTTGCTGTCGGCAGAGGCAGCAGCCCATCACACATGCAGCGATTGCAGGATGAGTTGAATCTCCCTCTCTAATCCCTATCTGTCGTGTCGCTGTCACCAGCCTGTCCCATCTGGATGCAGATTGCCTGGCAAAATATCGCAGTCAACCCGACCTGCTTGTGTTCTCGGTACTCAATATCTGTGCCGAAATGTTATCCTCACCAGACGAAGGTGTAATGTTTCGTCAGTTGGACCAGCCGGACGAGATTGTTCTGCTGCATTGGGGTCCATCCAACTCATTGGAACATATTCTGGACAAGGTTAATCATGGATTGGAGCAGACGATTCAGCGCCGCCTTCATTTCGGCATCTCCACCTGTGAGTCTTACCCTGGCGGAATCTCAGCAGCCTATATGGAAGCAAGTTCAAGGCTATGGAGACGTAATGCTGTGCAAACCAAACAGCGAATCCATGCATCCGTGGAATCATCCAATGGGAATAAAATCAGGCGTTTAACCGCCCATGAAGAACCCCTGCGTATGGCAGCCATGAGCTGCAGGGCTTCCAGTATATCTGCTGCAGTCGCCGAATGGCTTGACCCGATTACTGATCTTGTAGTTGTCAGCGCTGAGCAGATCGAGCAATGGATCGATGAGCTGGAATGGATGCTGAGCCGCTGGCTTGATGATACGGCAGGTTCGTCATTCAAAGAAGAGGAAGTGACGGAGGAACAGTCTATTCCTTTTGCCGAGTTACCTTTTGACGCTGAGGGACTGTTATCCTTCCCCTGCTTCGTTCATTATTGGAACAACGATTACTTGCCGCAGGAAAGGCACTCACCGCTCATCATCCTGCCAATCCTGATCCCATGAGTGAGATTGCCCGTTATATGGACGCCCATTATCAGGAAGACTTGTCCTTACAGCAGATTGCTGCGCGTTTCTACCTGAGCCGGGAGTATATTTCCCGTAAATTCAAACAGCAATTTGGCCTGAACTGGTCGGAATATCTGGGCAAATTGCGGATCAATAACGCCAAGCTGCTGCTGCAGAACCCTTCCCTGCGAGTCGCCAAGATCTCGGAGATGGTTGGATTCCAGGATGAAAAGTATTTCAGCAAAGTGTTCAAAAAAATGGAGGGTATCACGCCAGCGGAATATCGTAAAACACTATTGGAGGCTGGTATGTAATAATTGTCAGCTCCATATGAAAGAGAGTACTCCCGGTATGGACCATCGGGAGTACTCTTTTTAAATTTTACTTTTACAGAGCTTACTTTCACAGAGAATAGTCTATATCATGACGACTTTTTGGCTCTTTCTTTTCTAAGATAGGATATGATCCGAGAGATTGTACCTATTAAAATCACAACCATAAATCCATAAGCCATATTATTCTCTGTCTTATGGGCTACTATGGGGAAATAGATGAGGCTGAACCATAACAGGGTAATATCCAAGTAGAACATGATCTTCCGATAAATAGGGATACTCACCTCCCTTTTATTTACCAAAAATGGATGTATTAATTATAAAGTATATCATAACATAGATTAGCCCTAGTACATTCGCCGATCCCGCAAAATCACCGCAGGTACAAGTCGAATGTAGATGAGCTCCCCTGCAAGCTCCACCATCGTCTGTGTAACGATAACAGCCGCTGCTATGGTGGCCCATTCTGGCGGAAGTGCCAGCGCCAATGGCAGAACGACCAGTGAATTCCGTGTGGCTGAACTAAAAATCAGCGCCCGCCCATCGCCTGCATTCAATCCAAACCAAGCAGCAATGAGCCGGGATATCCAGGGCATAATGATCAGAAAAGCAACGTAGATCGGGATTACGTTCAGGATGATCGCCATATCATTGTAGACTTTGCCAATCTGGGAAGCGACGACCACGATCAGCGCGAGTGCCATCATCGGAACCGGCAACCATGCCGTTGCATTCATGAATCGCTCACCGCTCGCTCTACCTCTAGAGAGAACTTGTGTAACGAGAGCAAGCAGCAGTGGAATAACGATCAGGAATAGAAAAGCCTCCACAAACGGCCCCACCTGCATGACCTGCGCCACCTCAGGACCCATCAACAGCCATAAATAAAACGGCAACAGAATCATTTGTACTACAAAGAGAAGAGGGGTTGCGGCGAGCATCAGTTTCTCATTGCCCCTGCCGAGCTGTGTGAACACTATGACGTAATCAATGCAGGGCGTTAACAGTACCAGATAGACTCCGACCAGAACGCCTGGTGATTGTGGAAAGATCAGTGTAAGCAACCACACGACTACAGGTAAAACGATAAAATTAGCCACCAATAATGCACCCATGAATCGCAGGTTGGACCAGGACTCTTTTAACTGTAGAAAGGGAATCTGTACGAACATGCTATATAACAAAAAGGCAAGTACCGGAGACACGGTGTAGTGTAGAACATTTCCCCATGTTGGATTACTCAGCCCTATTACCGCTCCTAAAAATAGTGCGACGACATAGAACCAGGTTTGGTGTGTCTCCATCGTTTCTCTTGTGAACATTCTCTTCCTCCTCTTCCAGTGGGACATCGTGGGCATGGACATATTTCTGCTTCGCTTCGCGTACATTGGGACAGAGTACCGTTCCATCGTAGCGGCAGAGCACAAGGTCTGAAAGATCAATTTGTGAATTTTCTGCGGCGGTTATTAGAATGGGCAAGAACTGGGTATATTCATTGTAGACTGACCCGTGGTTCATTCATTTCGTTAAACCAAGGAGGAAACACAATGTCACGTAACAATCCGTACAAGTGGTTAAACGCCATTGGATTTATCGCTGTAATTATCGTGAACTACCTTTCCAACGCTCTGCCAATCGGGGGCAGAACCAACAAGGAAGTATCAGATATGTACCCTGTACTACTTACACCTTCTGGCTATGCCTTCTCTATATGGGGTTTGATCTACTTGCTGCTTGCAGGCTTTGTGATCTATCAGTTCATGCCTTCTTCCTGGAAAAGAGATTCAATTACCCGGCTCGGGTATTGGTTCCTGGCAAGCTGTGCCTTCAATGTAGCCTGGATTTTTGCTTTTCAAAACTTGCAGACGGGTCTTGCGCTACTGATTATTGTACTGCTTCTTTTGACTTTGATCATGCTCTATGTAAAAACACGTACCATTACTGTTCCAACCACTGCTGAGATCTGGTTTGTGAAGCTGCCATTCAGCATCTATCTGGGATGGGTTAGCGTGGCAACGATCGTTAATGCTGCTGTGCTGTTATATAAAATCGGTTGGGATGGTTTCGGTCTCAGCGAACCGACCTGGACCATCATTATGCTGATTGTGGGTATGGTGCTGGCTGTACTCGTTAGCTTCCGTTACCGGGACAGTGTATATCCACTGGTATTCACATGGGCGTACATCGCCATCGCACTTAAACAAAAGGATGTGCCTTCCGTATATTATACGGGAATCATCATTGCGATCGTTCTGGCAATCTACGCGGTATGGCTGTTCTTCGCCCGTAATCAGGATCGTGATTGATCGATTTCCTTCATTGAAATTGCAAAAACATAGCGAAAAAGCAAAAAGCCGATTCGGGTCATTTTCATTCGACCTGAGATCGGCTTTTATGTATAACATAGTGAATGATGGTTGTCCTATTTCAGGGCAATAACTTCAATCTCCACCAGTGCATCTTTGGGCAAACGGGCAACTTCCACTGCACTGCGTGCAGGATACGGCTGTTCGAAGAATGTGCTATACACTTCATTCACAGGGACAAAATCGTTCATGTCCTTCAGGAACACTGTCGTTTTCACGATTTTATCCATACTTGTGCCTGCTGCCTCAAGGATCGCCTTCACATTGCTCAGGGACAGACGTGTCTGCTCCTGTACATCTGCACCGAATTCTCCCGTTTGAGGATTCAGACCAAGCTGTCCGGAAGTGTAGATGAAATCGCCTGCATCAACGGCTTGACTGTATGGACCAATGGCGCCTGGCGCCTGATCGGTAGAGATTGGTTTTTTCATGGACGAGTTCTCCTTCATGTTCGTTATCCTGCTACCGCAAGGAGTCAGGGTTCGAACTCAATTTTTGTTGCCTATTATACCACGATCTACCTCCAGCGAGAAACGCTCCTCACTAGCCATATGAAGTAAACGGCTCACACAAAGGTTCTTAATCCCCGTCCGTGCCCAAGGCATGAATGACATCATTCGGGTATACATGGTTTCCCTTGGCCTGTACCAGCGCAATATTCGTCATGGCCTGTGCAATGGTTGCGGCGTGAACCGCCCGGTATTTGTCCGCTCTGCCTTTCATCCAGCGATCCAAAAACTTCATGGCATGAGCTGCCATCTGTTCACCGAACCGCTTCTCGTTTCGATCTCCCAGAATTAAGGAGGGGCGGAAGATATGCAATGATTGAAAATCGATATCGGACAATGCATCCTCCATCTCCCCTTTGGTCCGACTGTAGAAGACCCGGGAACCTGCGCTCGCACCCATGGAGGAGATCACCAGCATCTGCGCTACCCCATGCTGCTTGGCAAGCGTAGCTGCATGAACCGGATAATGGTAATCGACCTGACGGAAACTCTCCTGACTGCCTGCTTTTTTGATCGTGGTACCCAAACAACAGTACAGGTCATCGATGCCGTCGAATAACTGGCCTTGGCTCTCCAGCTGTTCCCAATCCACCACATGCTGTTCCAGTTTGGAATGTTGCAGTGCAAGCGGACGTCTAACCAGAACGCGGACCAGGCTGTACGCCGGGTGCTCCAGCAGTTTATGAACCAGTAGTTCGCCTACAAGCCCCGTGGCTCCAATCACCATGGCTTTCCGTTCGAGACGATTCATATACATCCCTCCACTTCGCCAAGTTTTTTTGATGTCTTACCAGAATATATGAAACCCAATCATTTACACGATAACGGAGAGGACAGAAATAACCTGAAGAAGCGAAGCTACGAGCTTTCTGCAAGAAAGCTACTTCGAAAGCATAAACTTCGCCTAAAAGCTTTCTGGAAGAAAGCTACTTCGGAAGCATACGCTATCCCCGGATTTTCCCTTTTCTAAAAGGGATCAATAAAAATCTGGGGATAACAGCGATCGGAAGGTTGTTCTGTCATCGAAGTGCCTTTGTAATATCTAATATCTATTTTAACAGCACACGGCGTCCAAGGGTAAATGTAAGAATCAGCATCACGACACCAACTCCAACCTGAAATCCGTAGGCAGAGATCCAGGCCAGTGCATCGGACCAGGTCTCCATCGTTTCATACAACCAGCCGCCCAGCAGCGGCCCAAGAAAGAGGTGACGCCAGTCAGAGCCGAATACACGGCAACAAACATCGGTCTTTCACTTTTAGGTGTGTCTCCGATGGTAAAGTTAAAGGCCAGCTGATTGAACCCACCGACACCGATCCCAAGGAAGATATGAGATAGAAATAGCGCGATCAATACGGGCATGAACGACATTAACCCCCACGACAGACAAGAGAGTGCAATGACAGGCAAAGTCCAGAATAGGAGGGTTTTGTTGCTGAATCTGGCATTCAGATTGCCCAAACATAGAAACCCGCCATCATAACCAGTGTCTGAACTACGGTGATCAGGGATACCGTCTGATAATTAATGTTCAATAGATCCAACATAACATAGGAATAGAGCGGCACAATCAAGGTCTGGATCAATAACCAGACCGCCAGGAATAGGGTTGCTTTCAGGAAAGAACGATCCTGGAACGGCTTGATAAACATGCGCCAGAAAACCTTTTCGGTAGAACGTTCAAATGGAACATCCGGATAGAAGAAATAGATGACTGTGTTAGCAATGGCACAGATCCAGACCGGAATAAACAGGATCAGAAAGCCCATTTCCCCAGGGTATCGGTCCAAAACCATACCACCTGCGAATAAGCATACGCTTCCAAGCGCATTCAGAATCGTATTTCGAATTCCAAAATAACGCCCTCTCACCTTGGCAGGTACGATGTCGCCAATCAGTGAGGTCCAGATCATGCCGCCGATGGTATTCGATATAAAAGCAACCGTATACACAACAATATATACGCTTACCCACCACTCTTTGGGAAATATAAACGGGATCAGTCCCGTCGCACTCCACAAGATACGATGTGTGCCCACAAATAACAGCAGCATGCGTTTTCGGCTGCGAATACGCTGCATCCAGTAAGCTGCTCCGATCTGGGCGATGTTTACAAACGTTGTAATCGCGAGCACAAAGCCGATATGTCTCGACCCGGCCCCAAGGTACAGTAGAAATCCGGTTAAAAACGGGCCTCCCAGCAAGGTCTGTAAAATAATTGCCGGTACACCCTCCCATGTTGCAATCGATAAATTCGTGCGTTGTGTCGAACCCTTGCGCCGTGGTTTGCTTGCTAACGGGGGAGGGTTAACGTTGACCGTCTTCTGTATGGGGATACACTCCTTAGACCGGGTCTTGAAAGCCGGTCGATGCTAGTTGTCATCCCAAATTCTACTCACGGTACGTAGGTTGTCAACTCATTTTTTCACGGGTCAACGGAAGATAGAGATGGAAGGTGCTTCCCTTGCCTTCCATGCTCTCAAGTTCAATTGATCCTCCCAGTAATCTTGCCAGATCCCGACTGATCGACAGGCCAAGTCCGGTCCCCCAAACTTTCGACTAATCGACCCGTCAGCCTGTTGAAATGCTTCGAATATGGAATGATGCTTGTCCTCCGCAATCCCAATACCTGTGTCCTCAACGGAGAAAACGAGCCATCGCGTCTGTATACCTGCTTTCTTGATCTGCTTGGTGCTGACCGTCAGCGTAACTTTCCCCCGATGAGTGAACTTGATGGCATTCGACATCAGATTACGCAATATCTGTTGAACCCGCTGTGGATCAGACCAGAGCGTCTCCGGCAGTCCCGGTTTCTTATCCATGTGCAACTGAATACCTTTTTTCTCGGCAACCAATTGAAAATGATTCATCGCATCTTCTGTAAGTTGCGCCACACTGATATCCTCCAGTACAATATCCAGCCGACCTGCTTCCACTTTGGACAGATCCAGAATATCGCTAATGAGCGTGAGCAGTTCCTGCCCGGAGTGGTCGATCATGGTGGCGAAACGTACAATGTCCTCCTGATCCATCGTATCAGCATTCTCACTGATCATCTGGGCAAAGTTAATGACACTATTGAGCGGTGTACGCAATTCATGTGACATATTGGCGAGAAATTCGGATTTGTATTGTGAGGCAATCATCAACTGTTTTGCACGATCCTCCAGTACAATCTGGGCTTTCTGTAATTCTTCCTTTTGCACGGACAATAGCCTGTTTGTACTCTGGATCAACAAAATTCGATTCTGTTCATTCTGAAAATCACGTAAAATAAATGCAAACATCAAACTTAACAAAATGCCTGAAGGAAGTGTATAAGGCATAATATGTGAGAAGAAGTATGCAGCCGGGATGACGCCCAGGAAAGCGATACCTACACTATTGGCAACATTGACGATGAGTATAACAATGATGCCTTTACTAATCAGACTGAAGTTGCTGCGTCTCATCCATATATTCAATCCCGCACAGATCACACCGAGAATAGACATATTAATTACCGCTGCCACAGTAGCATCCGTGATACCAAAGCTCAGCCTGGATAACCCTATGCCAACACCCACGATGATCACGCTATAGGGTTGTCTGTATGACAGAACGGCAACAATTAAAGGGACATAACGAAGATCAAAGACAACTTCATCCGTGAGTTGAAAGCCAAGAACCGTACTAATCCAACCTGCAAAAATAAGGAGAAACACTGAACCGATCTGTTTCACCCGGGATGAGGTACGTATGACGATATATTTATAGAACACACTAGCGAGATAGGCAATCGTGATAAGCATTCCCATATTTAATACGAACATTTTTGAAAACTGCATTCACTCACTCCTGTTGTCCGACTTTACTGGCCAAATTAGCTTCGTCCGTATGTGTGTCTATCATATCATGCCCATTGAAACTTCGGCATTCCTTCTTCGGCAAAAAAATACACAAAAATACACAAATCAGGATTCAATTTGTGCGCTGAACGTAGTAGAATATATTGTTGTTTAAATTTTAATTAGTTAATCGCTCGGATCATGTTCCTGTTGAACATGGTTGAAAGGAGAAACGCTGTTGTGCATTTGTTAAAAAGTAAATCCTATTGGCTGTCATTGAGTTTGATGTTGTCCTTGGCTGTCATGGGGCTATTCTATGATATTCTCAATAGTCCGGAACGTGGGTTCGTCATCCTTGATTCCTCGCTTGACCGGATCATTCCCTATGTACCCGCCATGTCCATCCCATATTTGGGTTGGTACCCGTTTGTATTCGGTGTGCTCGCCTACCTGTGTGCCAAGGATCGCCTGACGTATTACCGCGTTTTGTTATCCATGAATATCTGTGTCTGGATCTGTTATCTGATCTACTTCAACTTTCAGACCATGGTACCGCGCCGGAACTAACGGGTACAGGCCTTGGCGCATCTATTCTCGGATGGCTTTACAGCCAGGACCGTCCTTATAATTGTTTTCCAAGTATTCATTCTCTTCACTCTTATCTCGTTATGCGTGCCGTTCTCTCGGTTCCAAGTATCCGTAAACCCATCAAGATTCTGGTGGCTGCCGGTGCCGCAACCATTATCGTATCCACGCTAATGATCAAACAACATGTGATCTATGACGCCTTGGGTGCAATCATACTCGGCGAATGTGTTCTCACCATCATAACAGGCCTCGCTCTACACCGGAGACGCAGAAAAGAATCGAAGTGGACAGAGGGGATCAACTGACCCCTCCCTTCGATGGCTTCTGAAGATGCTGTTGACGTCTCCATTCATCAATAAACAAACCTGCAAAATAGGGATCCCATTGGGTCCCTTTTCCTTCTTCCAAAATCGTTAGCGCTCTCTCGTGACTCATTCCATTCCGATAGGGTCGATCCGACGTCATGGCATCAAAGGCATCCGCTACCGCAATGATGCGGCCAAAAAGGGGAATTTCCTCACCAACCATCCCATCCGGATATCCTTTGCCATCGTATCTTTCATGGTGAGATCGTACACCTGGCAGAAAATCAGCCATGGCATCAACGGGTTCGATCTGGAGCAGAATGCTCTCTCCCTGTACAGGATGTGTCTGAATAATCGCGAATTCCTCATCGCTTAGTTTTCCATCCTTCAGCAGCACCTCATCGGGTATGCCGATTTTCCCGATATCATGAAGCAGGGCTGATTTGTACAACAAATCTGCCTGTTCCTCGTCCATTCCGCTCAGCTTGCCGATCATCAGCGAATACTCTGCCACACGCATGGAATGGCCTGCCGTATATTTATCCCGGGCGTCCAATGCAGCCGCCAGTGTAGAAAAATAACTTTGCAGCAGCTGTCGATTGCGTTCCTGTCTCATCTCGAGCCGATTGATCATCATATTGAACCCGGAGATCAATGCGGAGAATTCATCCGCATACAGGTCCGGAGCTCTTCTGCCAAGATCCCCCTCCTGAATACGGTTCATCTCGTGTGTCAGTTCAGCAACCGGATCACGAACATCCCGAATCAACAGCCAGCTGCCCACCAGCGCAAATCCCGCGCCCAGAATGACAATGAGAATGCCCCACAGGATGTATTCTTTCGCAAATTCTTTGTCCATATACTGAAGCCGAATATAGGTAGCCAAGAAAAATAAAAACAAAGGAAACAGACCAATCAGTGCCGTACTCAACTGAAATTTACGCTGGATTGATACCAGAATGCGACCTCCCAGGGAAGGCTCCATCCCGTATTGCACTTTACCTCGATGGCGAATCTCAAGTAACAGGGGTCTAATCGCCCGCACTGTCAAGTAATACTCCATCAGCGCATGCATGACGGCGATCAGAACTGCACACGCAGCTGCCACAACAACATACCCGTAAGGGAACTCGAGCCATCCTATAGATATCATCCATGTGGTTAATCCGGCTGCCGGAATGGAAAAACCAAGCATGTGCGGACCCATAATCCGGGCTATGGTCTGTCCGGGGAAACGATGAACGCTCTCATACATGCGGTTCAAATCATCTTTCTCATGATGCTCCGAAGCAAAAAATTGCCTGATGGGACCTAGTTGTATCCAAAGTGTGATTAATTCTGCGACCAGCATGAACAGGAGCGATATCAATACAATGAAGATGAGTCGGACAAATTGAATATTGGGTATTTGTAAGGTAGATACCATAGCCATTGTACCGACAACAAAAACAGCTGCCATTGTACCGATCAGATAATTGCGTATCAGGCGAAAGATAAATGAACGGTATACTTCCAACTGAACCCCTCACTCTCTATGTGCAACCCGATCTCCCTTAAGACGCGGGGAGATTAAGGGTATTGCCTTCTATTTGTTTATCGGTTGTTCCAACTAAAAAAATTAATAAGATCCCATGTTCAGACACCGGAACTCCAGCTATCGAATCGTTTCAAAACATCCGCCCCGCTTCCCATCCCCTTGTCACACTCTGGAAACCACAAAAAAGCCGCTCCGCGAAGGAGCAGCCTCTTGTGATATGTCCTGTTTTATATATTCAACCTTTGATCTTGGCAGCCAGAATCATCGTACCGCGCGGCTCTTCTCCCATGGCATCCGGTTCAAGTGTGATGGCGACCGTATCATAGTCGTTGGCCGAATCCAATGTGTAGTATACCGCACCCGTGCCGTCACGGCTCAGGAAAGTCCCTGCATTCTGAGGGGTATCACCCTTGATTAACCAGACCTGAAATGCTTCGTTGCCTTCCAGATTCGGCAGGTTCTCTGCCTGCACAACCAGGTGAGTGCCTTTGCTGTCAATTACGATGGTTGCGAGTCCCTGAGCGACAATATCCTGCGTTGCAGGATTCAGCTTCACTGCCTCGCCTGTCTGCATGCCCTGTGCAGGTTCCAACGCTGATGCCAGCTGCTCTTGCAGCTGTGCATTCTGCGCCTGTGCCTGCACCAATTGCTCTTGCGTAGCCGACGAGCCCGCTGCTTGCTGCGTCAGCGAGTCGATCTGGCTCTGCAGCTGCGCCGCGTACACGCCAAGCACCAGCGCTGCTGCCGCAAAGCCAGCACTGGCAATGCGCCAGGCGCGGCTGCTGCGCGCACGCGCGCGCCCTTGAGGCTGCCATGGCTGTGCCTGGGCAGCCTCTTCCGCCCGGGCCGCAGGCACAGCCGTTACCGGCGGCAAGCCTGGCCCGGGCTGCGCCGCACGTGCGTGCTGCGGCGCAAGATCCTCCTGAAGCACCACGGGTGCTTCAGGCTGTGCAGGGCAGCCGCTGGCTTCGCCTCGGCGCTCTCCTGCACATGTCCGAGCACGTTGCCCAGCACACGTGCTCGCATGCCTGGCGGCGGTGCCACAGGTTCCGCCGCAAGTGGCAGGAAGCCAGTCACTTCCTGCAATTCCCTCACCTCCTGGCGACATGCTTCGCAATTCGCCATATGCGCTTCAAACGCCGCCACTTCCTCTGCTTCCAGTCCGCCCAGCACATACATCGGTGCCAGATCAGACCACTCCTCATGTCGTTCTATCATGGATGTATGCCCTCCCTTCCCGCGTCCGGATGCAATTCAGCATCGGCCAGCAACTTTTGGAGCTGTCGCATGGCAAGCCTGACACGGCTCTTTACTGTACCCAACGGAATCCCGAATCGGCTGGATACTTCTTGCTGGGTTAATCCCGCATAATATATCGATTCTATCACTTGTTGCTGATCACCATTCAGTTGGGACAGCGCCTCTTTGATTCGGGTGCCTTCCCATTTACGCTGCACTTCTTCTTCCGTATTCGTATGCTCATCGGCATAGGCCGCCAGTGTCTCGTGTTCAACTGAAGTAGCCGCTGCCCCTTTCGATTTTCGCCTCAGCATGTCCACTGCAATGTTACGCGTAATCGCAAACATCCATGTGGTCAGCTTCCCCTGTGAGGCATCGTATCGTTCGGCATTATTCCAGACCCGCATAAATAGCTCTTGAACGGTCTCTTCTGCCGTCATGGGATCGCCAACGATCCGATAGGCAAAAGAATACACCGCCCGCTCATAACGGTCATATAAAAGCTCCAGTGCGGAGGCATCACGTTCCGCAATCTGCCGCATTAACCTGCTGTCCTCCATCGATTCAGTCATGCGAGGGCCCCTTTCTGTTTCTTCCCTCTTATTATAACCTACGCAGAATCTTTTGAAGAGGATTACCTCTATGAAGAAATAGTTTGAAAAATTTTCTTTATCTTTTCAGATTAGTTTTTCATCCTCTACCTAAAAAATCATCAAAAAAAAAAAGTTGAACTGCTTACGCTTTCCTTTTTATTGCAAAATATTACAGCCTGTGGTATACTATAAGGGTTGTATCAAACAACCTCATATGATTTCTGTCTTCTTTAAACCCCGGAATATTTTCTTCATGCTGCGACCGCAGCGAATTAAGCACAATCAACCTATGAAGATTGAAGAACCTGAATCACAATAACCCGGTAGTACAGAGTTTCACAAGATGTTCCCATTCACACTGGCGCGGTCATCGGAGCCGCAAGGACAAAAGAGAGGTAGGGCTTTTGTTGTTTTGGATATCACTTATTCTTGAGAAGATTGAAAACATACACAAAGCACCCGGAATTGGGTTCCGGTATTTATCCATGTCTACATATACACTTCAGCACCGTCTACATACTATCGGGTATCGTCCCACAGAAGAACATTCACCTTCCGTTTATCGGGCGGGCCTAACCAGATAAGTTTAAGCTCAAGCTTTTTAAACTCCTCAGTGCTCCCACTCTTACTTCCTTACTTCCTTACTTCCTTACTTCCTCACTTCCTCACTTCCTCACTTCCTCACTTCCTCACTTCCTCACTTCCTCACTTCCTCACTTCCTCACTTCCTCACTTCCTCACTTCCTCACTTCCTCACTTCCTAAATTATGAAAAAATACCGGCTTCTAATGCAAATGTTAATGCTCACCAGACGCTAACGAATCCTGGACACCTTATATTGAGGATTTCTGTGTTATGTAAAATCTAACGAATCTCAGCCCCGTTAATCCATGTCACTTCATGATAATAAGCTCCAAACATACCCAAATTCAGCTTATAAGATGCCTACGATTCGTTAGACTTTTGAAATGGCGAAAATTCATGGAATAGAGCCTGTGGAGTTCGTTAAAAATGATTCATGAAATAACAAAGGGACACCGCAGGACTATTTCCTACGCTGTCCCGTTCTGAATCATAGGTACGTTATGCTTCATCATGGAACTCAGGGTTTTAATTTAGAGCTACTTGTATCAACCCTTATCGTAACGCGCCACGATCAGCAAAACCTCCTTGCATTGTATTCACAAATTAGATAAACATCGTTTTGGAGATAATAACCAGCAAGATGAACAGTACAAGGATCGTACCCATGGAACCCCAACTTCCGCCGCCATGCCCATAGGATACTCCACAACCCTGTTGATAACCGTGCATCATTGGAGCCTGATTGGCATGGTGTCCGTATCCATAGCAATATCCCATTGGCATTGTTCCACAACCATATCCATACCCATGCATTTCATGACCTGTGTATTGGTATCCTTGCATATGCTCATAACCTCCCATATGTCCGTATACATGCCCCTGTCCGTTCGGTGAATTCGGTTTTACTTCGCTCATTGTTCATTCCTCCTTAACATTTGCCTACACCCCTAAGCTATGTATTCAGCCTACCTCTGGACCGGGCTATTGCCCTCATTTTGACAAAATGGGCGTTTAGCCGTTAAGTCCCCTTCCCTTTTTTACGAAATACTTTCCGGCCTTCAGTTCTGGAAATCCACCAATTCTTCCGTTCACCGTAAGTGATCTCTTCCCCTGACTCCCCATCACGCTTGTCCTCTAGAAAAAAAACCCCACCGGTTGCCCGGCAGAGCTCGCCATATTATACCCAGAATGATTTAGTGATGATTACGAGAAGGATGAACAGAACCAGGATTGCTCCAGTTGATGTCCAGCCGCCGTATCCTACGCCTTCAACTACGTTGCTCATGCAGAACCCTCCTTTACGAATATATTAGGGTCCAAGCGGTGTATTAGATCAAGAATGCTTTAGAGATGATGACCAACAGGATAAAGAGAACCAAGATCGCGCCAGTCGATGTCCATGCGCCGCCGTATCCACCTACTACTCCACTCATGTAAACCCCTCCTTTGATTTGAGGTACAGTTCACTATATGCACCAATCACACATGGGACCGGGCTCAGGTCAAAAATGGGCAGGTGTTGGTCTACACAACATTAATCTTATGAACCAAAGTAGACATCCAACTTGCCTGTAGGTTGGGTTGTTGCCATCCATACCGCAGCAAGATTATCAGGTGCCTGGGTGTAAGCCGTGATATAGTCACCGATGAGGACCGTCGGGGTCGGCGAGTTTCCGTTTGGATTAAATGAAGTCGTGGTGAGTCTTCTATTGGTGAAGGTTGCCCCCCGTCAAATGACTCCGCCACATAGACATCCAGCAAAAATCCATTGACCTGGTTGGTATAATAGATGACCCGTATTGTACCCGTAAGTGGAGATACCGTAATGGAAGGAAAGAAATTCTGCGATCCCGCAGGTGCCCCAGTGATACTCACCGGCTCACTCCAGAGCAAACCATCCGGTGAGCTGCACATAAATACATCTGTATACCCGTTTCGCGCATCGTTCCATACCGCGTAAACTCTACCACTGTAGATACTGTTGGATATATCTGCGGCCAGGTTCAGGTTGGTCTGAACACGAAATGCATAATTGGGCACAGGCAGAACCTGCGGCGATGGCACAACGGAGGCAATAAGTGTGGACTGATTACTTATAGGCGGCTGGAATGTAACGCCTCCATCATAAGATGTCCGAAGTAACGCATACGCGCTGCCCGGACCCGTGAGGATGTAGCCGGCATAGACTTCCCCTGTGAATCCAATCCCGATGGTCGCCCGATCATGAAAGCCTCTGGGGTTGGAGATCCGGTTGGGAATCTGCCAGGTTGATGCCACATCGACAGATCGTTGTATGAAGATTGAAGATGCCGCTGTTGCCAGCGGGGTATACCCTACATAAACATTCCCACGGTACGGGCTGCCTGGTGTACGATCACAAGCAACAAGCGGTTCGTCATTGTGAACGATTAGTCCATACCCTCTGTTAACAAATACGGGCGGAGTCCAATTGACCCCATCATCTAGAGACGTATAACTGATAATGGTTCCGTCGTTATCCCCATTGAATACATGCACCGTCACAATGAATGTGCTTGGAAAGGTATAATCTATCGTTGGCGCTTCCGCACCCTCGTATCCGGGCGGCTGCGGCAGGGTCGTGGTTGACCAGGTCTGCCCTCCATCAATGGAACGGTAAAATCCCGTTCTGGTTGGTCCACTACTTGTATCGACGGCAACAACACACATGATATTGGGCAGTAATTCGTTCACCGCAATCGACGGTTCAAACTGGTTGCCTCCCAATGCCCCAGTAATATTTACAACCGGCATCTGCATTCACCTCCATCTGTTGACATCATGGAATATTGGTAAATCGGTCGATCCATACCATCTCCGATTGCAGCACACGCTGTGTAACATTGCCCACGGAATCCAGACTATAAGCCTGGATAAGTGTGCTGGTTGCACTATAAAAGTCACTCTGTACCTCAAAATAATCCGCTGTGTTCAGCGTATACAGCAAGGTTTTGGACACTTGGGGACCTAACTGGAACAGGTCATGACCGATAGGTATCCGTGCCGTCTGGGAAGTATCCCAGCGAAAGACCTGAAGCTCGACGTTGGATGGAATATTGAGAGAATCGTTCAAACAGGTCACAATTAATTGTGTGGCACGATCCCCTCCCGTTGGAGAGTTATAGAGAAGACCCGTACTATAAGGCATCGTAAATTCCTCCTTTCCTCTATACCGCCGCCGACAAAGCCTGACAGTATACTGTAAAATATGTAAATGCCTCATAAAAGACACGGCAGAATATACTATGGTTTAAGAGAATTCTTTAGAGAATCGACAAAATTTCGAAAAGTACAATAAACCGAAAAAAACAAGACGAAAAAACGAAAAAATGCAAGCCCCATACAGGACCTGCATTAGTGATATCAGACTATTTTGTTCGCAGACACCATGCTCTGTTAATTTGGTTTTACATGAAGCGATGTCAGTTTATCCTGAACCGATTGTAACTTCTGTATGCTTGAGGCATCCGGCTTATCACGACGGTCGTCGATCTTGACTGATGTCGACACACGCTGAGCTCCCGACAGAAACGGTGCTAAGATTTCGTTGAGTGCGTCTAATTTTGCAACTTCAATATAATTTCATATTAATTGTTCATAACTTTCTTTGTATCAGCACAATTTTGATTCGTAAGAAGCAAAAAAATAATAGTTTTCGCCCGTGTCAACGCTTCCTATTTAGGGTATTATTCTCAGGTATAACACATTTACATAGGAGTTGATGATCAAGGTGAAAATGAAAAAGGTTATTGTTGCTTTATCCATAGGGATGTTGGTTGGTTCTTCTTCAATGGCTGTGGCTGCTACCTCACAAAAAGTCCAAGCAACTTTGGCAAACTTTAAAGTTATCGTTAATGGTCAGTCCAAAACTGTCACGTCGGATCAATTACTCTATAAGGGCAACACGTATCTACAACTTCGTGAAGCTGCCAAGATTCTTGGCTATGAAGTAAAATACACAAGTGCCTCCCGTTCCATTGATTTTACTGCAAAGAGTCAAAATCAAGCCAATTGGATCAATCTAATTGATTTCTCTGCATCTAACGGTTATCAAGTTGCACTTAAAGAAGATTCGCTTGATATTTACAACATCACTAAAAATCAAAAAAACATTCTTAGTGTCAATGCCAATGGTCTTAAGGAAAACGAAGAAAAAGTTGTAACGGATACATCTGGTAAAACGATCCGTTACAAAAAATTAATGGGGTCCTTAGTGTTGAATCGTGAAGATTTAAAAAGAGCTGGTCTTATCTAATTTTTACTTAAACAAAACAATCCTCGCTAGAAAAAATTCACGAGGATTGTTTTGTTGTTCTTTTCGCCAAAGAAGTAATATTACATTTACATTAATATGAAGAGTTTCTTCTCTTTTAAAATTATTGAATAAATTTCAATTTGGTTTTACATGAAGCGATGTCAGTTTATCCTGAACCGATTGTAACTTCTGTATGCTTGAGGCATCCGGCTTATCACGACGGTCGTCGATCTTGACTGATGTCGACACACGCTGAGCTCCCGACAGAAACGGTGCTTCATGCAGAGCAGCAATTGCTGTGAAGATCTCGTTAAGCGGTCCCTCGATAATGGTGCTCATGGAAGTTAACTGATATGTAATGCCCCGTTGATGTTCCAATACTTGTTGCATGTCCGCCACATAACTGCTTAGACTCGTTGTACCCGTTCCGATTGGAATGACCGTCACTTCTGCTATTGCCATTTTGCTCCGCCTCCTCTGGGCCCCGTGAACAACCGCTGCCGCTAATTTTAGTCGATTTTTGACTATTTTTATTCTACCAGTTGAATGCGTAACAATTCAAACTGACGTGAACACGTCATTCAAAATGTTCAAAAATTTTTTTTGATAAATCTTCAAATCTTCCAGTCCTTTTCCTTTGCGGATTCCTGGCTTAGATGGTATACTCGGAATTACGTTTTACTGGTTCTGCCCACTTTACAAACACAATATGTTGGGTTACAGTATGTTGACAGCTACAAAATGTAGTAACGCTAGATTTCTCCGCTTCTAATAGTCACCTTCTGCTTTCTCGCGAAAATCAGGATGAAATCACCTCCAAAGGCACGTCCCTGTAGGTGTAAATCGCTTTCTCGAAACAGGGTTGACACGGAGGTTAACGGGGCTGTTTGGACTGCATCCGGTATCCTCAAACTACAGGCACATCTGCATATAGACAAAAGCTTACATAAGCACCCTTCTCTGTCGATATTCCGAAACCTAGGACAGTAAGGAAGCCAGAGCATCCATGGGCATTTTCAGCCGAGAGGCGGGAGAATGCTTTTTATATGAGCATGTTCTGCATTTGTGCTGCTTTGTGCTCCTCAAGTTGAGCGATTATAGACACGAACTTGTCACCGCCGTTTCAGTCCGCAAAACGTAACCTATTTCTTTTTCTCACCGCAAGAAAGACACTCAATTCTTTATATAAAGAATTTCTCCAATTTATCTCTTAAACATGCGAAAGCGAGGAATATTCATGCCACAAGTTGTGACCAAGCCGAACAACCGCCAGCTTGCCTTTGATGATATGCGTATCTCGGTATATGCCGACCGTATTCTGGAAGGACTGGACATGCTCGACAAGGAACGTCTGGTACGGGGGGTAAACAGCAAGCTCCGCCGTGATGAAGTTACCGGAGACGAAATCAGCAACGCTTTTATGATGAGCGCACTGGAACTGGTAACCAAAGAGGAGCCTAACTGGAAATTTGCAGCGGCACGTTCCCTGCTCACTTCCCTGTACAAAAAAGCGGCTACCAACCGCAGATACAAGTCTTACCCGGACGAGCCTTATGGCGCATTCCATCCTCTTCTTGTAGACCTCGTGAAAAAAGGCATCTACCGCGAAGAATTGCTGGAATGTTACACCAAAGAACAGATCGACGAACTTGCAGAGTGCATTGACTACCGCAACGATCTGCTCTTTCGATTACATCGGCTTGCTCACATTGGCTGAACGTTACCTCGCTCACGATTTTGATGGAAAAGTCATGGAGTTGCCGCAAGAGCGTTACATGGTTATTGCCATGTACCTGATGCATCAGGAGCCTGCCGAGAAACGTATGGAACTCGTCAAGGAAGCTTACTGGGCGATGAGCAACATGTATATGACAGCAGCTACACCTACGATGTCCAATGCGGGTAAAAAAGTGGCTGGACAACTCTCCAGTTGCTTCATTGATACTGTAGACGACTCACTTGAGGGTATCTTCGATTCCAACACGGATGTAGCACGTCTGAGCAAAATGGGCGGCGGCATTGGCGTGTACCTCGGCAAAGTCAGAGCACGTGGATCGGACATCCGTGGACACAAAAACACAAGTTCCGGTGTAATCCCTTGGATTCGCCAACTCAACAATACAGCGGTCAGCGTAGACCAGCTCGGTACACGTAAAGGTGCCATCGCCGTATACCTGGATGTTTTCCACAAAGACATTCTGGCCTTCCTGGATCTGAAGCTGAACAACGGTGACGAGCGGATGCGTGCACATGACGTATTCCACGGGATCTGTCTGCCTGACTTGTTCATGGAGCGCGTATCCAGCCGCGGTGAATGGAGCTTGTTCTGTCCGCATGAAACGAAGAAAGTGATGGGCTGGAAAGACGAGAATGGTCGTCCGCTCGGACTGGAAGATTTCTACGATGAGTCCTTCGGTCAAGGTACATTCCGTGAAAAATACGAAGAAGCGGTCAACCACCCGCTGTTGTCCCGTATCACGGTTCAGGCGATTGATATCATGAAACGTGTGATGAAATCCCAACTGGAAACAGGTACGCCGTACATGTTCTACCGGGATACCGTTAACCGTTCGAACCCGAACAGTGCACACGGCATGGTATACTCTTCCAACCTTTGTACCGAAATCATGCAGAACCAATCTGCGACTGTAGTTGAAAAGGAAGAGCTCGTAACCAAGGATGGACAAACCCGCATCGTGATTTCCAAAGTACCTGGCGATTTCGTAGTCTGCAACCTGAACTCGATTCACTTGGCACGTGCTGTACCTCATGATGTATTGGAACGTCTGGTACCGATTCAGGTTCGTATGCTGGACAACGTTATCGATATCAACAACATTGAAGTGCTGCAAGCCCAATACACCAACAGCCAATATCGTGCAGTCGGTCTGGGAACATTCGGACTTCACCACTTGCTTGCTCTCGAAGGCATTCGCTGGGAATCGGAAGAAGCAGTCACATATAACGATAATCTGTACGAAAAAATTAACTATCTCCTTGTAAAAGCCAGCATGGAGCTGTCCAAGGAAAAAGGTCATTATCCGAAATTCAAAGGTTCCGATTGGGAAAGTGGTCACTACTTCGACCAACGCGAATACACGTCAGGTGAGCGCGTAGGCGAGTTCGTGACAACAGAACAGTGGAAAGAACTGCAAACCCAAGTACAGCAAAACGGTGTCCGTAATGCTTGGATGTTCGCCATTGCACCAAACGGTTCCACGTCCATCATTGCCGGCTCTACGGCCAGCATTGACCCGCTCTATGAGCTGTTATCTTATGAAGAGAAAACAACATACAAGATTGCCAATCCGGCACCGGACCTGTCCGAAAAAACAATCTGGTATTACAAAACAGCATTCATGGTTGATCAACATGCTTCCATCAATATGGCTGCTGCGCGTCAGCGCCACGTCGATCAGGGACAGAGCTTCAACCTGTATGTTCGTCCGGATATCAAAGCAACGGAATTCCTGGAACTGCACTTGCACGCCTGGAGAGCCGGCATGAAATCGACGTATTACGTTCGTAGCCGGGCATTAACCATTGAAGAATGCGATTCTTGCGCAAGCTAAGTTTTATCCGTGATAGAGAAAGCTGACCAGATTCACGATGACCACCAGGGCATCCTGTTTTGATTGCAAAATGGCGTTGCCCTGGTTCTTTTTTGCCTAAAACACGATTACAGCATCGCAAGATGTTGATATAGATGCCACATTATACAACCCTAATATATAAAAGAATTAATGATTACACGATAACGAAGAGGACAGAACAAAGCTGAAGAAGCGGAGCGCTCGCCTTTATCACCGGATTTTTCCCTTTGAAAGAGGGAATCAAAAAAATCAGGGGATAACAGCGATCGTAAGGTTGTTCTGTCATCGTAGTTATACAGTGTAAATTCATTCAAGGAGTGAACGGACGATGCAAGTACAGAAAATTTTCAACACCGAAGCCCCTAACCAATCAACCCGTATTATTGAAGGTGAATGCTCCGGTATCCTGAACTGGAACGACATTCGCATGCCTCATATGTACAAATTGTACAAAGTACTGCTGCTCAACCACTGGATCGCAGACGAGATTCCTATGTCCAAGGATGCTTCCCAGTTTGCTCAACTGGACGAGGAAGAGCAACGTACATTCAAAATCAATATCTCGCTGCTCGCGGTACTTGATTCCATGCAGACGATGTTTGTGGGTGACGTAAAACGTTACTTTACCGATTCTTCACTTGAGGCGATCTCGGCCATTATTGGACAACAGGAAGTTGTTCATAACCAATCCTACTCTTACGTCCTGTCTTCCATCGTATCGGATCGGGAGCAGAAAGAAATTTTTGAATACTGGAAACATGATCCGGTCCTGCTTGACCGCAACCGTTTCATCGCTGATATCTATCAGAACTTCCGTGACGAGCCATCTCCACAGACGTTCTTCCAGGCGATGGTAGCCGATCTGGTGCTTGAAGGGATCTTCTTCTATAGTACGTTTGCCTTCTTCTACAATCTGGCCCGTGACCAGAAAATGATGGCAACCAGCCAGATGATCTCGTATATCCAGCGGGATGAGAACCAACACTGTTACTTCTTCGCCGAAGTGTTCAAACAGTTGCTGGTAGACTTCCCTGAACTGAACACACCTGAGAACATGGAGTATGTATACACAACAATCAATCGTGCGGTTGAGCTCGAAACCAACTGGGCACATTACACACTCAGCAACGTACGCGGCATTGACCTGAACGAATTGGAAGATTACATCAAGTACATCGCCAACAAACGTCTGCGTCTGATGGGTATGGACAAAGCATATGAAGGTGTGGATGTAAACTGCATGCCTTGGATCAAACCATTCTCCGATGAAGCACTGAATGCAACCAAAACCGACTTCTTCGAAGCCAAATCCCGTAACTACGGTAAAGTTGGGGACGATAACGGATTTGACGATTTGTAATGACGAATAGAATATAAATAAAAACAACACACCTTGGAACATTAGCTATTAAGCCTAAGTTCAGGGTGTGTTGTTTAATTCGTATGTACAACATCATATCAGTGGAAGCATTATATTTTAATAGAGATATTTCTTAATCTAATAAATTCAAGAATCGTATATAATTCTTGAAATTTTTCATTTCTCAATCTTCTTTCACCTGTGGTATGAATATGAAACGGGTCATACATCGTTATATTGGCGGGTGTTTCATCAGGATGATAATGAGCATGGAATTTCATAACCACCTCTTTTTGAGCATCATACCAATCATACCAATATAACTCGATGAATCCCCCGTTTCGATCAATCTCCTCTATACAATACATCTTCGATAAATCAGTAAAGACAATTGTTTTACGAATAGTTCTAGCGCTGTTTGGAAGACCCTGGGCCCCATCTCGAATCTCCATAATAATATCTGAAAAATCATTCTCAATAAAACGAAAATTACTTTTCGGTATCTTTAAAGCCAAGACGCTGCCTCCCCAAATGGTGTTTCCAAACTTGTGCATCGGTTTCTTCTTCAGGTGTTAAGTTCAATTTAGTTCCGAGTGTATGTTGGAATTCCCCTTTGTATTTATCTTCATATAAGGCAATTTGCCCCGTGTGGTAATCCAGGTCACTGACTTCTAAAGTTGATTGGTGTTCTGCGTCTTCCTTTTCCCACATCGACACGATCTCTTTAATCGTCGTTCTCTTGCCTGATCCATACACATATGTGGTATCATCTGGGATGAGATTATGTTTGTTGGACCCGGCTCGCTGAATCCCGATAAAACGGCCTTGATCCATCCAGTTGAAAATCGTTGTAATACTTACTCCAAAGAAAACAGATAATTCTTTAGGAGTATACGAATGTACAGGTTCAGTGGAAGGAACACCACTGTCTGTAATACCTGTCGGTACATCCACTGCTTGACTTAACGCATGTTTGAGAAGCGTAACATACTTTTCTCTAAAGATATCAGTATCTTCAAAGATAGATTCATCCAGGCCACGAACAAATTCAGCATTATTTTTGACTGCAAGTGCCAGCACCTTGAACAGTAGAATGCTATTATCCGTATTGCTCAAGCTCTGAACTAACTCAGAAGCAATCTCATCCGTGTTCTGACGAAATATATTCTTTTCAACTCTTGTGATTCCCATATCCATCTCACCTCACACTCCTAGTATAGGATAGTAAAGTTTAACTTTCAACATTATACTTAAATAAAGTTAAACATAACTTAAACTTTACAAACAAAACTTAAAGTATACTTAAACAGTATGATACGAAGGGCTTGATTTATACATTCTCCAACAAACATATACTTATTATATAATGTAAGAGACTCACATCCCTCCTAACGAAATGAGGCCTATTTGTGGAAAGAGAACTGCTGGAACAAATCAATGTGTGGCATGAGCAGGATCTATTCAGTCTCATTATTGAACGTATCGAGCGTATCCCCGTCTCAGAACGGGATTATGAACTGATTGGTCAACTCGCCAGAGCCTATAACAATGACGCACGTTACCGGGAAGCCATTCAACAACTGTTGTCTGTCGAGGAGCAAGGAGTTAACGACCCGCTGTGGCATTATCGCCTAGGGTACGCGTACTGTTATATGGCCAACTATGAACAAGCACTATTGGCGTTTGAGAGAGCTAACGAACTTCAGCCGCATGATGAATCTACCCTTGAATTTCTAAGTCAGATTCGGCCTTTAGTCGAGAAGATGCGACGGGATCGACAACGCCATGAAGAACAAGTGACAGCATGGGAGCAGGGTGGCACGTTGAACCATCTGCGTGCTGCTTCAGGAACGTACGACCCAGCGACATTCTGGAAGCAGAGTGATTATGCACGGGATAACCATGTGTCGGCCCCCTTTGACGAAGACATTATTGTATCGCTTGAACACGAATTGGGTTACAAGCTCCCTGCCTCCTATATTCAGCTTATGCATACCCAAAATGGCGGAATCCCTACACGAACGGTGTTCCCAACCGAAGAAGCAACCTCCTGGGCTGTGGACCATATTGAGATTTCAAGTATTTTGGGGATCGGCCGGGACAAGATGTATTCCCTTGGAGGAGAGTTTGGGAGTCGGTTCATGATCGAAGATTGGGGATACCCAGACCTGGGGATTGTGATCTGTGATTGTCCATCCGCTGGCCATGATGTCGTTATGCTGGATTATCGCTTCTGTGGTCCTGAAGGCGAACCCTGTGTCGTTCATGTGGATCAGGAAAATGATTATGAGATTACATATCTTGCGCCGAATTTTGAAGTTTTTATCCGTGGATTGGTCGATGAGGATTGGCATGACCTGTCTGACGAAGAGAATGAGGACTAAACCTCAGGAGGTTCCGGCCATATGACAACCCGTATCTATTTTGGTTCCAATCAACTTGGCGAAGTGGCTGCACTTTCATTGCAGGATGCGCTGAATAAGCTTGATCTGGGAACCCTTGAAAACTATCAACGAACGGATAAAGGGGTTATGGGGCAGACCTTGCTCATTCGCACTTCCCGTGGAGAGTATATTCTGAAAGGCAATCCTTTATATGCAGGACAGCTACAGGAAGAAAAGTTCTTTGTAGAACAACTGGCGAAACACACGTCCATTCCTGTCCCTGATCCCTATTTATTACAGGAAGATACCGAACTTCTGGGCTGGAGTTATGCCATCATGCCGCGCCTGCCTGGGAATCACCTGTATGATCCGGTATTCCAGGCTTCACTGTCACAGCAGGATCAGGAAGAGATCGCCTGTATGCTTGCCCGTACTTTGGCTGAGCTGCACCGCTGGAAGGTGCCTGATGCCGGGGAATATGATCCTGTAGCGCAGCAGATTGTTTCCTTTGCAGGCGATTATCTGGACTGGTTGTACGGCACCATTCGCCACTGGTTACATGACGCGGAGCAATACTCAGTGATTACGGATGAAGATGTTCAGTGGGTAGACGAGCAATTCAAGAATGCTGAACCGGCATTTCGTTCCAAAGCTGTTCCGAGTTTTGTCATGGGAGACTTCAAGGTCGAGAATATTCTGATTCAACATGTGGACGACCGTTCCTCTGGGTGGCAGATTAGTGGCCTGTTTGATTTTACAACGGCCTATTTCGGAGACGGCACAGCCGACCTAACCAAAATATCCACCAGGTATGTACGTGAGGGTCAACCCGAGCTGGCTGCGCAGTTCCTTCGCTGCTACCGGGATCTGATCTGTGCAGCAGATGAGGAGAAATGCCGGCACTTCCGTACACGTCTCAGCATGCATCTGCTCTATCAACGTATCTTGTGGTGGGGCGAAGCCAAAGCGACAGGACAAGTGACGTGGGCCGCCGACCTGCCTTTTGCACAGTGGGCTCAGCAATCCATCGATTCAATTCTCGCATTGCTGGATGAGTAGAATTGGACAGGTCGCTCAAGGATAGCGGCCTTCCAAACTAACGTATGAATCACTCCATAGATGTCCACCAATATCTGGACGCACGGATATAACCGCCAAAGATCAAGAATGATCTCTGGCGGTTTTTGTATCACTATTTTTCAATCAACCATGCAATCCCTCAACTTAAGCTTTTGCGACGGGTGACTCCTGATGTTTCTGCAAAAACTCCAGCATCCTGCGATATACGAGAATCTCGTTAGTCTTTCTGGAGAAACCATGTCCCTCATCATCCAGAACGATGTATTCCACATCAATTCCCTTCGACTGGAGCGCAGCGACGATCTGATCGGATTCGGCCTTCACGACCCTCGGATCATTGGCACCCTGAATGACCAGCATCGGGTTAACCATCTGATCAAGATACGTAATCGGTGAATCCTTCGTTAAGCGTTCACGGTCTCGGACCGGATCACCCAGCCAGTTATCCATCATTGGCTTCCAGTCTTCCGGGACGGATTCCAGGAATGTGAACAGATTGCTCGGCCCAAAAATATCGACCGCAGCCCGGAACAGCTCCGGATGGCGACCTGCCAATAACAGGGTCATATATCCCCATAGCTTCCACCTACCACAAACAACCGCTCTGGCGAGGTTATACCCTGATCAAACAGCCAGTTGATCCCGGCAACACAATCCAGCCGTGGCCCTTCGCCCCAATCTCGCTCAACCAATTTGACGAACTCCGCACCATATCCGGTACTGCCCCGGAAATTCGGTGCAAAGATATGATAGCCCTGAGCGAGCATCATCTGGAACATCGGCCGGAAAAACTTCGCTTCCGAGGCCTGCGGCCCACCATGAGGCCAAAATACCGTGTAACCATTGGCCTGCTCCGGTTTTGCTTTGAACAAGAGCGCTTCGATCTCCAATCCGTCGTAGGAGTCATACCGAATAACGTCAGGATACACGAGATCATTTGGGTCAAGTCCCGTTACCCGATTGGCGGTCAGCGGCTCCCAAGAATCCGCACCTGCGATCTGGCGATAAATGTTATGCGGTTGGATCGCTCCACGTCCGAGGATATACACATTACCAGCCTTCGTAACGTTGACCTGCTCTATCGTATCCAGTGGCATATCTACGCGCCGAGGCTCATCGGCATTTTTGCCCAACACGTACATACGATTCTCTGGCCCTGTAAGGGTCCAGAAATATAAAGTCTCGGAAGCCTTATGCCAGCGGATGAACTCCACGTCTTCCCCTTCAATTTGGCACACTAGCTGGAATTCACGGGTATCAATACGATATTCAGCCACATAGGAATATGCCGAGTCATCATTGGTGATGAACAGAAGGCGATAATCATCTGCAAACATCAGATCGGAAACCTGACTATGGCGATCGGAGGCTGGCAGGATCACCTGTTCCTTACCGTCACGATACAGATGCGCCGTCTGATACGTATTCGAGTACATTTTGAGAATGACATAACTCTTCTCGTCTGGACTTACAGCAAACACGCTGCTCGTAACCTCTTCTCCACTGTATAACAGTTCGTCTTCACCAGTCTCCAGATCGATGCGGCGTGAATTCAGATAGTTCGGATTACCCGCGCTGGTGACGTAATAGAGGCGCTGTCCATCTTCGGACAACTCTGAGAAATAACAACGATCATTCGGCTCGGCCGATACAATAGGCAGTGGAACGCCGCCTTCCGGTTTGAGGGCATATAGATGGTAGTTCTCGTCACCATCCCGATCAAACGCGGTAAGAAGATGGCGTCCTTGCGGGTCTGCTTTGATAAATTGACTGCTCTGATTCAAGTACGTTAAAGGATATGGGTATCCTCCAGGCAAATTCATCGCCCAAATATTCGGCTGACCATTCAGATTGCTGTCCATGAACAAACGTTTCTCGTCTGCCGATACGGCAAAATGCGAAATGCGGTACGTCTGAAAATATTGCTCGACATCCGGTTTAGGGAACTGAATCATGACAAACCTCCTTGAAATTGAACCAATGAATCTAACATTGGTAAATTAAGGTACCATTTGTCCATATTATAGGTAATGCCAATGTTTAGACAATAGATATGTAAGATTTAATTACAAATTCCCTTCATCGCTTTGTATACTATAATCCATATTCATCCAGCGTATACGTGGTATCCGGCTCCCTTTCACGCATAATGATGCTGAGTATCCCCTGCCCATTTTCAGAGACTGCAACACATACTTCTGCCCGCCCCATTCCAGCAAATGTTCATGATGATGAATAGCTTGTGCCGTATTTAGATTCCTCCACTGCCCACATAAAGACTGACCGGAAGCCTTGATCCACGCCTCCTTGCCTGTGAGAACCTCCCACAGCAGGAACGAAGCATCTTTCCCGGAACACATGGCTTCCAGCACATCATCCCGCTCCTCTTCCGTCAGGAAACGTTGGATAATGGCCTGCTCTCGTATCAGCGGACGTACCCATTCGACATCTATGCCAATTGCGTTATTACTGGATGCAATCGCTAATACACACAGCCCGTTCGTATGCGAAAGGCTGAATTGTGGACCTCCCACGAGATAAGGTTTTCCCGCGGTACTGTATTCAAATCGAATATCTCGTGCCTGAAGCTGCATGTACTGTGCCAACACGCTTCGCAGAAAAGTTCTTGAAATCATCCAGCAATGAGCCTTTAGCCGTGATCTTCTGCTGATGTTGGTCATACGTTCATGTTCGTCTATAGTTAGTGCACCGGAGTCCATGGCATCTGCTGTCTGTAGCTCATCCTCCCTTCTGGGCAAGGCCTGTATCCAAATATGGACCTCCGGCTCCTCTACATCTGACGCAAAAGCATCATTCCCTGTTGCCCTTATTCCTAGAAAGCTGTTCATTGTTCTGGTTCGGGAATCCATAAAACCCTCCTCCCTATGCGGAGTTTCCTGCATGCTATCGTATAACAACCATCCGCAGACGAGCAGACGTCGCAATCGTTCTGAGGCCACTCATAACCTCCTCTTCTGTCAATTCAAGTGCATACGTTCCGAGTTGCATATAATCCAATCCAATCACCTCATATTCGGAGATGTGCATGCATCGCTGTTTTAACGAATCCATGCCCGCATAATACTTGCTTAACCAATTCATCCGTGCATCGTTCAAATTGGATAAGGACAAGGTTCCGTTCTGAATATGTCCACACATCTCCTTAACCCGGTGATATAAAGAAACGGGATCTGCCGAATACCCACAAGCGTTCGAAAAGGCGAATTCCTTGCGATAATAGTGGTCCCATTCTGCACCCTTATGAAGCAGACCCCACTCTATACATTCGGCGTAGAAATCGGAGGTTACACCCAGTAATGCTTCAATGCCGATCATGCAAGCAACCTGCTCTTTTAACTGCATCCGCTCCTCGGCACGAAACCCATATCTAACAAGCGGCAAGGACAATCCGGATTCAATTTCCCGATAATGTATATTGGAATCTTCACCCAAATAGTTGATTGTAACTTCTGGCAGGAATGAAGCATGCAGTGATTCCTTTGCAGGGAATTGTTCCAGCATATCCACAATGAACTGCGCTTCAACCGGACCGGCTACCGCTACTGCCATTCTCTCTGCGGCATAGCGAGTATTGTAGGCATGATTCAACTCATCCGTTGTCATTTGATACAGACTATCCGGTGTACCTGCAACATCCATCGTGATGGGGTGATTGCTGCCATACATCATCTGGGTCAGCTGCTGCAAAGCTCGCCAGGAGGGCCGGTCTGCATACATGGACAGCTCCTGATGAATGGCAGCTCGTTCCTGTTCCATATGCATCGGGGTGAAATAGGGATTAGCGAGCATGCCCGTGAACAACTCCAGGCTTCGTTTCAAGTCACCTGTGCAGGCCATTTGATAGGTCGTTACATCGTAACGCGTCAATGCAGATGTTGAAGCTCCCAGAGCATGAAATAGCGGCTTGACGGGCCTTTGATCCGAATTGTAGAACATCATATGCTCAAGGAAATGGGCTCTGCCAGGAAGGGTTGCATCATGGATTGAACCATAGGACACCGACCACGAAACAAAAGTATGGTGGAAATGCGGCTCGGGGAAGATGTGTACTGACAGACCGTTGGACAAGCGCCTGCGAACCGGTGCAATATTTACAATACTATTCATAACTCACCTCCTGTACGGGTGCGGAATATTCGCTCTCAGGATAGAAAATCCAGGTGACAGCCTTCTTCATGCCGGCGGCTACCTCAGCCACTTGTTCAGAAGTAACGCAAGATATGGCTTCCAGGAATTGCGGTGTGGTCATCTGGACCCGGTTGAGCACTCGATCGATATGAAGGTCGACCACCTGCTCAGGCAGATCGTAACCCACTTGCACATAATGCATCACATTCTGAATCGCTCTATTCAGCTGCACTTCCTGAATATCTCCCCTGCATATCCTCAGCCATTCAGCGTCTATCGCTTCAAGTACCTCTGTCACATATCCACTGCTGGTTCCCGTTGTCACATGAAGTGTTCCCCGATGATCATCCAGCGTGCTGTAGATCTGATACACCCATTGCTTTACTTCACGAAGCTCGAATTGCAGCCTGGAAGCAGGGCTAGCGCCGAACAGGGAATGAAAAAGAAACAGGGCAGGATAGTCCGGCGATCCATACGTCACCCCGGTAGTGAAGGCCACATTCATCTTGCATTGCTGAACATCCATCAGTTCAAGCATGATCTCGCCTTCCTCCCGGCTCTCAGTAGGCTGATGACCATGCCCGATCACAGATGGAGTTACTCCCCTCTCAGCCTCCATAACCGAAGGCAAAAAGGTCTCCATGACCTGAGCTATCATCACATCCGATTGGAAATCACCAATCACATGAATATGTAGTGGGCTGCAAAGCACTTCCTGGTACCATTCTTGCAATTCACCATCATGCACACAATGTTGCAGTTGATTCAACTCGGTATTGCTGCTTCGTCCCGCATACCCAAGCCACTCCAGACTGCGCCCACGTACCACCTTGTCCCAGTCGGAAACATCATAGCCAGCATGATGTTCTGCCCAGGCAAGTTCCTCCTGGATCTGCGCTTCATCAAAATCAAATCCGCCCTTACGACTCGGTTCGAACAGCATATCTGCGAGCAGCTTTAGCGCATCCAGCGTCCGTGCCTCGGTTCCAGGCAGCACCCCTGCGGGGATACGCAATCGGATGGATGCAAGCTGAGTCTCCCCCTTCTGCTGCAAGTCACATCTCAACTCATCGGTATACATGGACCATAATTGCCGCTGCAGCTTTCTTTTACCAAGCGAATCCTGCCTGAAAAGCAGCCGCACAATGAAAGCAAACACCGCTGATGGAATTCTTCCCTGTTCATTCATGATACTCAGATGGAGATAAGCGTTGGCATATTGGCTTGTTGGCATCACATGAACGGATAGACGATTGTATTGCTCTGTAATGAAAGACTGCATCCTTCCCTCCCCCTTATCTGGCGGTCAACCCAAATTGTAGATCATGCCACTCGCGGTGTTCAGTCCCAGCTGACCAAATCCCTCCAGCGGCTTGGAGAACCAGTCCACCTGACTCTCACCCTCAGCTGAATGAAGGGCATCTTCGTCCTCTTTCCAATGAATCACTTGCTGATGATGGCGATCCCAGAATCTCCATAATGCAGGCTGCTTCAGCAGTTGATTGCGAAACGGCTCATATACACGACCTGCCGATTCCTGAATATCCCCTTCTAATGTAAAAGGCGGCAAGAAGATAATTTTGGAACGAAAATCTTCAGTCAATGTCATGAAATAGGGACATACAGGCTTGCGTGCCTTGGCCAAAATTCGAAAAATACCGCTCCTCGTCCGGATGCGTGAACTCAGGAAAGGAAGCTCCAATGCGCGATTATCCGTGTTATATCCGGTCTGTCCATCTACGAAAAGGTTGAATGAACCTCCCTTCCGCAGATGAGAGTATAATCGTATGCCAATCATCTCATCCTCGGCATTCAGCAGTTCAGCACCTGCAAACTGCCGCAGGGTGTTCCAGGACGACAGCTTCTGTTCCTGCTCTACGGTGCCTTGTTCAGCCACCAGATAGAAGGGCAATCCGGATTTCATGTGTCCTGCGCGAATCTCCTGTCCGATGGTGATCATGTTATGCCGGACGAATCCGTAATGCCAGGTCAACAAGGCCCCACCTTCCTGCAACGTCGCTTGCAGATGTTCAAGTCCTTCGACTTCATCCCAGTCCATAAAGGAGTACGGGCTTTTTTATGCTCATCAACCGTCCGCAAAAAAGCCAGATAATCCATCCAGATCGACTCCGGGACGATTCCGGCTGAAGAGGCGAAAGCTCCTTAACAATATTCATTAGGGCATAGAAGAATCCCAGTTTAATTCCGTCTGTCTTCTCCTGATACAACTCCTCCCTGACCTGTTCCCGATGTAACGTATACAATGAATGAAAATCTTCCATACTCACTCCTCCTTTAAGCCCTTATTCATGGATACTCCCGCTCCCGACAGCATCTCATCTCTGGCTATACGAATACGGGAAGACTTTTCAAACCGTCGACGATTCCGGTCAATGCCATCCACCATATAAGCCAGCATCCGAAGCGCCAGCTCATATTGTCCGGGAATAGGCCGATCTGATTGCACGCCCTGTCCTTCTACCAGATCCATCCCTTGATAAGCTATCGGTACTTCCAGTGCTGCCGTAACGCAGTCTCGAATGTTCTGCCACGTCGGCCCTGCTGCAATTGGAAAATCAACAAAGGGGAAGCTTCCCGGATCGAGGGAATCCAGATCAAACGTTAGATAAGCCGAGTCGACGTCGTACTTCTGCCTTACCTCGTTCAGAACATGGCTCACCCTCTCGGGTGTCATATGCTCTGCTGATATCTGAATCAAGCCGGGATGGCTGTACATCTGATCTGCCGAGCGAAGACCACGCAGGCCAATCTGTACAACAGCAGCAACCGTACCCTGCTCAAGCAGATGTCTTACAAAATTGGAGTGACTGGGATTCTCCTGATGAATGGCATCAATACCGCAATCATGATGGGCATCGAATTGTACCAGCATCCTTCGACTGCCCAAAGCCTTTGCCATCATCTGAAGCACTGCATATGTAATGGAATGGTCGCCGCCAATGCAGCACAATAGCGCCTGTTGATCCAGCGCATGATCCAGTGCGGCGGCCAGCCCTTTTTGATAAGGAACTGCTGTATGCGCCTCCGCTTCATCCATAAGGCAAGTACCCCAATCCTGCATGGCAACATGCTCGAGCAATCGTCTCCCACTTCCGATATCGAACAAGCTTGAATTCCCGGACTCTTGCAACGATGGATAGATGACCTTTTTCCATGATTCTACTCGTAACGCATGCGCGAGTCCGGCAACGCTGGAATTGACCATGCTTGTCCCGCCCGAATACGGAATACCCATTATACCCAGTTGGGGAGCCTGTTGACCGATGAGGGGTTCATACAAAAAAAAGGCGCTTCCGCGGGTTCCACCCCCGGCAGATCCGGGGGAAGTTGTGGCTCCAGCTCTTTCGCAGGTTCCAGCTCATAAAACTGGCTGAACGTTTCATCCGCAGCAATCCACGTATCTGCAATGCGACGCACGAGATAGGCAGGTTCAGATGTTTTCATGCAAAGGCCTCCTGTACATAGTTAGAGTCAAGTCTGTGTGGAATAGCTGTTATTCGACAACGTCGCTTCACCTTCTGAACTAATGTCCTTATCCGCAGAAGGCTCCATGTATTCCCGCCTCAGCATTCGCATGAAAGGCAGGAGAAACGACGACATGCCGACAACATTCATGCCCGCAATCACCGCATAGAAGTAAGTAACTTCATTGAAGGCCCGAGTCAGTCCCCAGCCAAGTGCGATAATAATCAGAAAATACACCGCATTCAGGAGTATGGCCTGGTATCCACGCCCGCTCTGTTCCATCGTCAGCAAGGTTGTCATCATGGGACCCATGCCAACATAAGAAAGAGCCACGATGGACAGATACCGCGCTGCTTCGGCTCGGGTTGCCGCGTCTTCGATCAGGAATGCGATTAGCGGATCTCGCCAGATCCAGACGGCAACGGCAATGATTACGTACAGAACAAAGGATTGCAGCAGACCTTGGCGATAACTTGCATAGGCCCTTGGCCGGTGTGGTGATTGCAAATTATGGTTGATGATAATGCCGATGGCCGAGCCAATGACGATACCCGGGAGGATCGCCATCGTCTGGATTCGATAACCCACGCCAAAACCGGCAACTGCCCCTTCACCAAAGTGACTGACAATTTTATTGAAAAAAAATGTACTCAGAAAAATCATGCAGTACGAGATAAACACAGGAATACCGACATGCCTGAGGGCTATCAGATGTTTTTGTGCAAAAGCAAAGCGTTCAAAGATCATCTCTCGACGAATGAACAGAATTAGCAGAGAGATGGTCAAGGACAGGACAGAAGTGATCAGGTTGGCATAGATGATGCCCTTCAGATCCAGACCGAAGACCGACACAAAGGTGTACACGAGAGCAATGTTCAGCATCGCCATCCCAACCGCATTCCACGACGCTGCCTGTGCACGGCCCAGCCCTCGTAACGCGGCACTGGTCACTGCCGCCAGGACAGCCGGGATGCTCACTGCCATCATGCCCCCTACATACAGCGTAAACATGGGCCCAATGTCGGCAGGCACACGATAAAACCATGAGAGCAGAGGGGTCAGTAGCATGACCATTCCCCGGTCAGAATGGCAAGCAGCAATGCACTGCCCATCATGTGCACGAATAGCTGGGTAAATGCACGAGAGCCCCCGGAACGACTGCGCGCTGCCGCGACCTGAACTGACAGCTGCATCGCTTCGATGATGGCAATCATGACGAATGAGACGGGAATATACAATGAGAGCACATATAATACACTTTGACTCGTATGACCTAGGAAAAATACATTGGCCAGTTGTGTAATCACGTTAACCAGAGAAGCGAGCAGCATCGGAACGGCCGTACGCAATAACAAACGATGGATCGAGCCGGCCGTATAATCGATCCCCTGCATGGGGTTCACCTCCACAATTCATGAAGTCTTGATTGCTTGATTCATTGCAAGCCTGCTGAGTATCGGCAGACGTATCACATGCACGCAACATGCAGATATCATCCGATCATCATCCCATGAGATCAGCATGACCCGATCATCTGGCCTGATGATCCCCGCTCTAGCTTATCTGCAAGCTGTATCCATACATCCCCGCTCTGATAGTCGGCTCGCGCTGCACTGCCATAGAGTCGTAATCCCAGTCTCGACTGAAGAATGATGTGCTCAGCTGCATAACCTTCCATCCATTCGCGGATCATGGCTCGTGCCTCGGATGCAAAAGCCGTGGCTTCATCCGATCTGATAATTCGTTTTCCGGCATAGTGTACCTGCAACGCTCCTTGACCGAGTCCTGCCTCAAGCGCTACAGCCATGTCACCCTGATCAACCTCAGGTTTGGACGGTCGACCATATCCAATCTGTCCATCGTCATGGAGAATCCGCTGCTCCACCAGCACAATTGCCGTCCGCTCGTTAGGAAGCATGCTCCAAAGAGCGACCTGAATGGCCTCGGTTCCTGCGAGCGCACCCATATGGGTAATCCCTATGGGATGATCAACTTGCCACGGTGCCGTTTCAAGCATTCGAGCAAGCGGAGCATTCAGTGCATGACGTTCCGGGCAGGTCTGAGCAAGGATTAACCAATCCCAGTGCGCATTAATACCCAAGCACTCCAGCACCATAAGCGCAAGATCACCAGCTGTTACCCTTCTCCCGTCCACCATAAGGGAGCGAGTCAGCGTTCCCACGCGACCATAATAGTGATCCTCCATGTATATGTGGGGCGATACGTAAACATAATCATCCGGTGTTGGCCAATCCAGCGTGTACAGATGATCCTCCGCAGTAAGCCAGCTAATCTGTTCCACATAGATGGGCGCGCCAATGTCACCCTGAAGTGAATCAGACATGCTGCATCTTCCCGTTGGCATACGCCTGAAAAACGTTAATCTTCTGAATGGACGTTGTGCCTTCCATGAACTCAAACGCCCTTGCATCGCGATACCATTTGTTCAATAGAGGATGCTCCAGCATGGAACCAGGCCCCATCATCTCCAGTGCCCATTCCGTCGCTTCCTCGGCAACGGACGCAGCCCGTATTTTACTAAGGGAAGCCAGATATCCCTTATTCGCATCATGGTCAATCTCTGCTGCTGCATTCCGAATCATGCTGCGCAGTGCATGCAGACGCATCTCCAGTCGCTCCAGTTCCGTCTTTTCGCGTTCTGTATAGATCATTCTGTGCTCCACAACATAATCATACGCAGCCTGTGCGACACCAAGCGCCAATGCCGCCACGCTAGGACGCATCCGGTGGAATGTACGCAGTGCCCCCCACAGCCCACGCTTGGTTGGGCTTAAATGACGACCCAGAATATCTTTCTCTTCCAGTTGGAGGGACTCGAATTGCAGGTGGCTGAGCTGCAAACCGCGAAGCCCCATCGTATCCAGCGGGGTTGCTGTGAAACCCGGCAGGGAAGGATCAACTATAGCGACCTGAATACCCAAAGGCGTACGATTGGTCTGGGCAAATACCAGTCCAATACTCGCCCGGTGTCCGTTCCCAATGTAAAATTTATGTCCGGTTAGCTCCATCCGCCCATCCGGATGCCGCGTAATCCGCGTGCTGATCTCGGTTGCATCCGAACCCTTCTCCGGCTCTGACAGAGCAAAAACAGCCCAAGCCGGCCCTTTCAGAAAGTGGCTGTAAAAGCGCTCCTTCTGCTCCTGATCGCCCAGGTCAATCATGACAATGCTGGACATGGAAGGACCAGGTCCTCCCAGAAAAACGCCCGCATCTCCTGCGGACAGCTGCTCAATCGTAATGACTCTTTCCAGCGAAGAGAGTCCATAATATCGATCCTGACCTATGGTAACAATCGGCTGACCGCCATACTCCGGGGGGATCATCATATGATTGATGGCTTGCAGGGCTGACGTGTGCAAAAACTCGGTCAGCCGGTCTGGCTCCCGGTCGATAATCTGACCGATCTGGCGAAGCTCCACAGCATACTGCTTCATCACTTGCTCGAAAATCGCAATCGTTGATGGCGTAATCATCAATATTCCTCCTTAGCGGGCAACAGCATATTTTTCACCAGTTGACCTGCATAGGTATACGCAGATATGCCATGTCTCAAAAAACCGAAACCGCCGCCAAGACGTTGAATTTGTCGGAAGGCCTCATCCAATTCCTGATGTATCCACGCATGGACCCGAACTGATGGAAGACCTGGATTGGCTAGAGGAAACGGTCCTCAGGCAACGTTTCCGCCATATAGAGCGTTGTCAGGATGTCCGCGACCATGCCTTTCACGAGCTGGTGCTGAAACGTGGATTGCCCGCCCGATATTCGAACTGACAAATGCCTGCGAACCTGCTCCAGGCCAGCCTTGCACAGATCTGCGCGGAACTCAAGCAGACGTGTTCTTAGCTCATTCGAGGTTACTCCCTCGCCTGATGTCTCAATCTTCTCCCCCTCGTTCGGCTCTACCTTGTATAACAGCAGCCCGGAGGGTTCCAGCATCCGATCCTGTACTGGATCAGCATTTAGCTGGTTCCAACGATACAGCCCGGCTGATTCCTCATGCCAAAGCAAAGGATCCCGTTCGATGAGATGAGCGGTTGCGAGCACGTAAGGCCCTGCTGCCAGAAGCACTGGCTTATCGCTCAGTAGCAAGGTTTTCTTCTCCAACATCTCCGAGATCGGAGCAACGGGGTTGCCTCCTGCCTTTGATCCGACGGGCTTCGCATCTGCGCCCTGGAATTCAATAACGTGCATTGCCATTCCTCCTGTTCATTCTTATTGGCATCTTGCATGCTCCAACAGTGCAAAACCAAAAAAACTGCCAAGCCCGATACTGACCATGATGGAGTGTCCCTTCCTGCATACCCAGTCCTGCTCCAACCCCGATCTCAGGTTGATAAACGGATCAGTGGAGAAGGTGTGTCCGATTCGCTGAATGTTATCCGTATATATCCGTTCAAGTCCAACCCGTGTACGTCGCGAGAATTCTTTCCAGGTGGTCCAGTTCACATTATGAGGCAAAATATGATCCACATCTTCGAAACTCAAACCTTGCGTTGACAGCAGCTCTTCCATCCCTTGAATGATATGGTCCACGTACAAACGGTTAAATGCCGAAATCTCATCGGCAGTTGCATGATAGCCGGTGTGAAACCGGGTATCTCGCAGCATATGCGTCGCCTGAATGACATGCTGACAGCTCTCTCTGCTCAATAGAACAGCTACCGCAGAATCACCCAGAATGGCCGATTTACGCAGATAACGCCATTCGGGAGGTAAAAAATTGAATTGATCTGCACAGATCAACAGCACATTCCGAATGTGGGGTTGTGTTTGCGAGATTCGTTCAAGCCATTGAAGAGCTGCTATCGACGATGCACAGTTCATTTGGGATATGCCATAGAACGGTACATGTTCCAGCCCGAAGCGCCGGAGGACACGCTGCACAAGCCTGTAATCGCCCGGCGTCTGCACCTGGAAGGAATGGACATAGAGAACAAGGTCGATCCCTGAAAAGGACGGTTTGGTCTGAAGCCGTTCCACAGCCTGCACGATCGTATCGTCAAGCATCTGCCCCGGTTCCATGACAGGCACCCCTTTCAGGCGGTGGTACTTGCGCAGAAACTGAAGCTCGCCTTTCCCAAGCTCCAGGGCAGCCAGTACCTCTTCCGGTGACTGAATCTGTTCAGGCAAATAGACGCCAATATCCACAATACCAAACCCCAATGATCTCCCTCCTTCTGCGATTAATGCTCCTTCATGTTCCATTCACAAGTCCGGATCAGCAAAGCGTGAATGAACGAATCCGTCTGCTCCAGATGCATAAGACATATGTACTCGCCCCCGTCCTTCTCCTCCAGCAGCTCCTGTAATGCGAAGAATGGCGCTGCACTCCAGCGCGATGGATCATAATAACGCTTCAGTCCACATTGGCTGTACCATGCAGCCTGATTGCACTGCTGCTCCAGATCAGGATGGATAAGCAGGTTAATCTGATTCAGGTGAACGGATGCCTGGGCACATAATCGATCCAGTACCAACTCCGCAGTATCGACTATGGAACTCTCGGCATGTCGCATCTCCACACCAAGCAGGGAGGGTCCAACGCCTGTCATTCGCTCAAGGTATATCGCTGCTGCCGTGTCCGGCCCAGCCTGTGAATGAAGTTCCCTCGTTTCATAGGGGAGGGCCGTCTGGTCCATGACCAGCAGCATGCCTTTCCTGTAACCTTCTCTGCCCAAATAGTGCTGAAGCATATGGAGCGCCGCAAAAGGAGCACCAAAACCCAGATCATTTACAGCAAAACTGATAAAACGAGCCTGATAACGATCCATCAAATAATTCACAATCGATATGTCCGGGCGGGTATTCGGAAAATTGTAGGCCAGCAGCAATACATCCACATCCTGCATGACCCGATCAAGTCCCGTTTCCTCCAGCAGTTCCACACTCATCTCGTGATAGGCATTGTTGTTACGACCCTGTAAAAGCTGAACGTCGTACTTGATCGGAGTACCTGCGAGCATGTCCTGATGAAATCTCAGCAGTTCCGGATGATCGAACGGTGGCTTCTTCTCCGAGAACAATCTGACTCCCATCTCCCGTATAGCAACAGGCGAAGCCATCAGGCTGCAATGAGCTGCTTCTCAATATAAGCAGCCAGGGAGCCTACCGTATCGAATACATCGGGCTCCAGATCATCCGGGTCAATCTCCAGACCTTCAATCCGGTCTTCCAGCGTCATCAGCAGTTCCAGAACCGAGGTCGAATCCAGATACAGCTCGTCAAACAAAGATGTGCTTAATTGAATATCCTGTCTGGCTTCCGTATTCAACACTTCAGCAAGGGCACCCTTGATCTCTTCAAGCAATACTGCAGTTGTCATGATTATCATCTCTCCTCATCAATTGGTTATTGCCGTATGGGATATTTGAATCAAGCGTTGCTTGGACAATAGATCCTGCGGAGTATCCCGCTCACGGATCAAATGAGCCTCCCCAGCGACAATCAGAACTTCCGCCGGACTTCCGTGACTCAAAAAGTGTGTGGGAGAAGCCGTTGGTCCGTAGGCTCCCGAATGAAAAACACCAATCAGATCGCCTTGTTCAACAGGTGGAAGCAGGACCCGCTTCCCAACAACATCGTTGGGCGTACATAAAGGACCCGTAATATTGTATTCGGCTACAGGGGACTCGCCATAACGCGTCAGAGAGGCAATCGGAAAGTTACGCTTCACGTAAGAACCGGTGCCCACCGCCGCCATATGGCAGTTCGTTCCACCATCGGTTACTACGAATTGCTCTCCATACGACTGCTTGACGTATAAGGCTCGACTGACCAGCATACCGCAGGTGCCTACCAGATATCGCCCAAGCTCCATAAACAGCCGGGTGTTGATATGGCTATTCCGAAACGATTCGAACATTGGATTCAACTCTTCTGTCAGTGTGGCGATGGATAGAAACTGCTCACCTTCATGGTAGGGCACACCCAGTCCCCACCTACATCCACCATACGCAGCGTGATATCCAGCTCGTTCTCAATTCGATCAGCCAGTTCCAGAATATGACGGGTATTCTGAACGATCGGTTCTACATCCAACATGCGGGTTCCCATGTACACGTGAAGTCCCATGATCTCCACATGGGAGAAGCTCTCGAACTGACCTTTCCCCTGGAGCACACTTTGTTCATCCATACCAAACTGACGTGGTTTGCCACCCATGGTCAACCTGGAGCCTTTAACAGAAAAAGACGGGTTCACTCGCAGCGCTACCGGCACGATTCGCCCCTCACTTGCAGCGATGCTCTCAATGCGCTCCAGCTCCTGGAACGATTCACATACGATCGCATATATGCCCAGACGTATGCATGCCGTTATCTCTTCATCACTTTTACCTGGTCCGAGAAAAATAATGTTTTCTGGCGCTACTCCGGCCTGCACAGCCGTATGCAATTCGGCCAGAGAACACACCTCTGCCTGTGCTCCCATCTCCCGCAGCATGTTAACGATCGAGATATTGGGATTCGCTTTCAATGAATAGAACAGCTCCACTTGAGGCGTAAGCAATCCCCTGAGCTCTTGATACACCTGTTGCAACACATTCCCGTCATATATATACAGCGGGGTCCCGAATCTCTCGGCGATGTCCGAAACAGGCATCTGCTGAATCTGATATTCCGTAGACAATCACATCACCTCGTTCATGGAAGATAGGACGGCTTCGATCGCTTCATCGATTACTCCCAGCCGTTCAGGAGAGGAAGCAATAATCACGCCATACAGACGTCCGGAGAACAAGGTCCCCTCACTTCTGAATGCGGCATTGACTGTGGCAAAATTATTGATCAGCAATCCTTCACCACGCTTCGGTTCAAACATCAGCTCACCCAGCCTGGAACGAAGTACCCAGTATTCCAGCAGATGATTGAGCTTAAGCGTATATTTTTTCGCCAATCCACATTTATTCTCGGGCAGCCATTGATGTTGAATGTTGGTCTGATAGGTAGACATATTAAACCGGGCATTAATCTCAAGGTTGGGCCAGATTGTACCGTCCTCGTCCAGAATGGCGTCCACGCCGGCAATGCCATAATATCCATCCCGATACAGGGCTGCTCCAATTCGCATGGCCGCTTCGTGAATGACCCCAAGCTGAACATCGTTGAGCCGTGAAGGCATGAGATGCCCCTGGTGCACACCTTGCTCCACCAGCGATTCCTTCACGCCAAGAAACTCTACTCCGCCGGATCGATCAATGAGAATCTGGTAATTCAGGTCACAGATTTTATCAATCCATTGTTCAAGCACGTAGTTAATCTGCCGAATTCCCTTCTTACTTGCCTGTTTCTCCAGCATGCTCATACATTTGTGAAACCTGGCTTCATCGGTGATGACGGTAATTCCCTTGCCCGATACACCCATGGAATCCTTGAGCACAAGCCGTCCACCCTGCTCTAGCACAGACTTTAGCTGATCGAAACCGGACACCAGTTCATCCAGAGACGTACACTCCACGCCAGGAATCTGGCGAATGCCCAGCTCTGCGTTGAGACGGCGGGAATAGCCCTTGTCATTCACCTTGCGGAAGATATCCGAGGATGGAACAGCCAGTGGAATTCCGGTCTGTCGAGAATTCCTCTTCCTGATTCGAGGTGCCGAAGGGAACCAGATAAGCATTCGTTCCAGCAGCTTGTGACAATTCCCGCAGCTTGTCCATCGTTCTTGGACAATTCAGAAGATTAGCGGTAATATTCATCGCCGGATCATTGTGCTCCACCGTTATGCATTGGGAGCGGCCAAAGCCAAGAGCCTGTGCATCTGCCAGAAATCCCTGATCCGGCGGAGCCTTGAGCAGGATGATATCGTTCTCTTCAGCGAGGAAAACACCCAATTCCTCCATCCGGTTAACAACATCCGCAGCCGAGCCTATGCTTAATGAGGGTAGCTTGAGAATATCCGTTTCGCTCCAATATTCCTCCACTTCAAAATTATTCAGATAGACAAATGTAACATCATACCGGCCCGTTAACGCCCACTTGAGCCTGCTCGAAAAATCCGTCAATACGGTGGTCACGGCCATCCCCTCCTGTTCCTGCATATTGCATTACTGCTACGCTGAATGTGACTCCAAGTCCGACGGTAACAAGCAGATAATACTCCTCTGGCTGCAACCGTTTCTGCTCCAGAATGGCTTGGAGATTAATAAAGGGATCCGAACAGAAACAATGTCCGATCTCCTGTATGTTGGACGTATATATGCGTTCAAGGGGATAGGATAAACGGATCGCCACCTTCTTCCACGAGGACAGATTCACATTATGCGGCACGATGTATCGGATATCCTGCAACGTCAGACCCGCCTGCTCCACGGCTGCAACTATGGCTTCACATAACCGAGGCGTGTATATTTCCTGAAACTCCCTAAGAATCTGCGGGGTTCCCGTTAATACATTACAGAATTGGCCCAGTGTGACACTCGTGAGTCCAACGACACGGCTTCCGTTACCCTGGTTGCCTACCAGCACGGCGGCTGATGCCTCTCCCATCACGGTAGTATTGGGGATCAATTGCACAACGGGACTAAATGTTTTTTCACCTGTCAAAATTAAAATATGATCATCCGCTTCCAATGAAGGCAGCAATGTCTCGGCAACATTCAGGGCAATTAAGCCTGATGCACAGTTCTGCTGCGTAAGCGAAAACGCGATGGTATGCTGCAATCCGTAAGCCTGTTTCAAGGCTTGCAAAACTTTCATAGGAAAGGGGAAATTTTCCTGAATTGTGTGGCAATAAATGATATACTTAATCGAGTTGGGAACGATCTCGGGAGTATTTACCACCTGGGTTAATACGCGCCCAAGCAACGAAGCCAGATCTCCATCCCTGTCCTGCCGAACCTGTTTCAACCCGTGAATTTTTTCCAGCACTTTTGTCTGGGCATGATTAAGTCCCAGCACCTCGTTCAGTTCCCTGATTGGCACAATGTGCTCCGGAATGTAAGACCATATTTGCTTGATATGCATCGGCTTCAGACACCTCGTTATCACTAACGTACGAATCTCACTGCAATTATAGGGAGATAAAGAGCTTCCGCAGAAGCTCCCATCTATGAATCTAGCGTAATACTTTAAGTAAGTAGGAAAAATCAGGCACGGGCCGCCGCTGCACGGGCTTCGACAGCACGAGCTTCAACTGCACGAGCCGCTACAGCACGGGCTTCAACTGCGCGAGCGGAAGCCGCGCGTGCACTGACTTCACGTGCCTCGCCCAGTTCACTCGTTTCCACATGTGCTGCTTCAATTTCTTTGCGTTTCAGTTGCTCCAGTGTAATGGGAGTCGCTTTAATGACCATTCATATCTCCTCCTTTCATCTTAGATACTCTGATTCTATAATCTCCCAAATTGGATTTAAACTGTAAATGGAGGTAAATGAACCTCTCACTCTCCTTACCTCTGCTTCTACACATGCGATGAACCCAACATACCAATCACATCTCCATTCCATTCAATCTATTCAAGGGACGGTGAACGATCATGCTCGGACCTAAAATCCGGCAAATCCAGGAGCAGCTTGGACTGTCTCAGAAGCAACTGGCAGGTGAGGATATGACGCGTTCTTACATCAGCCTTATTGAAAAAGGCAGGGCCGTTCCCTCGCAACGCATGTTAAAAATCATCGCCAGAAGACTTAATACACCCATGGAGTTTTTTCTGGGAGGAAGTGCATCGACAGATACGGATATTGGGGAAGCTGTACTGGAAAAGGCCAGATCCTATTATGCCGAGCAGAATGATACTGCCTGCATCCGCATTGCCCATAAAGCGCTGACACTGACGGAGGATATCTCGGACCAGTCGGAAGCCTACCTGCTTATTTTGCGAAGTTACAACAGACTGGGGGATTACCGACAAGCCCTGGATGAAGGGGAGAACGCAGCATTTACAGTCATTCGAACGGGTGACAGGGAGCGCATTGTTGAATATTATCTTGAAATGGGGAGAGCGGCTTTTCATGCAGAGCTTTTCATGCTGCCCGGAAGCATTATGAACAGGCGTATACGTACAGCAGCAGACTCAAACATCTACAGGAAGAACACATCCAGTCGCTGACCTTTCTGGGCACAACCCATTTGAGGCTGGGCAATGTGAATGAGGGGCTGAACTACTATCTCAAAGCGGAGAAGGAAGCCCAGATGGCGGGGCAACCGGAATTGTATGGCGATATTACGCTGGGTCTGGGCAAGGCATATTATATCTCCGAGCAGGACGGACACATGTCGTTAAGTTATGACTGGACCAAGAGATCCGTACAGGCCTATAAACAGGCGAGAAGCGAATCCTATGTTCTGGCACTTCACAACCTGGCCGTGATCCAGCTTCATATGGGGCAAAAAAAGAAGCCCTCCCCTTGCTGGATGAATGCGCACGAATTTACGACCAACGCAATCTTCCCCACAAGAAGGCTTCCATATTGGAGGAAATCAGTAAAATTTATTTGGAGCAGGGCGAGCCAGAACAGGCAGAGGCCATCATCAAAGAAGCCCTTCAACTCCTGGATCAGCAAGATGAAGGGATGCTTCGTGCCAAACTGTATCGCTTGCTTGGCATTGTATTTCATGAGAAAAACAATGCCAATGAGGGATATTATTTTCTAAGAATGAGTCACGATCTGCTTAAACGCATCTATGCAAACCGCGAGGCTGACATCAGCCAGCAACTTCTTCTGCTAAGCCTTCAGGATCGTAAAATGAACTATGAGGATTATAAATCTTTTATCAAATAAAAGCGGTGAACTTCTTCATCTAACAACTGAGTACGCAGAGATATGAACGGATGGATCCTAGGGTCTCTGAACAGGGACCCCCACTTCCGGGAATCCGCGGTGTAAGCGCACAGAATCAACCTCTCATCGACCAGGTACAGGGTCATTCAGATCCAGCAACGTTTCCGTAGATCCGGCATATTCTTGTCCCTGCTGACCACCAGACTTAGTCGATCCTGCATATGCCTCCGATACATGAAGCTGTCCTGTAATAAAAGGCAGGAGCATGATGGTAATCATGCAGAGTTCACTTGCCGTTATAACGAGTTTGCTTCCTTTACTCTCCATGCTCATCTCTCCTCAGGTTCATCATTGGGTAGCATCATCCACCATCAGTTCGTGGCAACCTAAGACGTATTCTACGGATAATTGCAATGACTTTAAATACGTTAATTACCATTTACCTCCATTTGCGCATGAAACTTACGTGTAAAAGGTCATGTGCACTTTGTCTTCGCGATAATAATCCAGTCGTTGTTTCATCGTACCTGTATGCAGTTCAAACAGATGACCGTCCGGATCGGTAAAATATACAGATAATGCATCCCGCGGATCTCTTGGCCTTCCGGGAAGAATGTCTGCACCAGCTTCTCGCAGCTGCTGCACAGACGCGTCGAACTCCTCTTCTGTAACGGTAAATGCAATATGGGTATAGGTTCGTTCCGTATAGTTGCGAATAACATCCTCCTGATTCAGAGCGATCCACAGACCGGCAAGTTCGAAATATGCCAGTTTGCGTCCTTTCACCTGAATCCGGGCACCGAGAGCCTGTTCATAAAAGGTAATGGCCCGCTCCAGATTGGACACGGAAAAGCACAAATGATTAATTCCCTGAATATTCATGTGGCTCCTGACACCTCCATCAATTTAAGGACCTATCCTTATTATGGTATATTCTGTACAAAAAACAACAGGCTGACTGGCTCCTCTCGCACCTTCTTCTGGGCGGATGCATAGGTTATCCGTATCAATGAACGTTCGAGGAGGATGTAAAGCGAATGAATCCTGTCTATCCTTTTTATGGAGAGAAAACAGTGTGCAAGGAGCAAAAGCTGGCATTTCCACCGCAGCATCAGGACCAGCAACCCGGTCTGGAAACCCTGATGGTGCCCGAACCGATTAGTGAAGATCCCGCTTATATCGGCAGCTGCAAACTCGAAGGCAAAGTAGCCATTATTACGGGTGGTGATAGCGGCATCGGCCGGGCAGCAGCCATCGCTTTTGCCAAGGAAGGTGCGGATATCGTCATCGCTTATCTATATGAACGGACAGATGCAGAAAGGACTCGTGAACGGATCGAAGAATTGGGACAACGCTGTCTCTTAATCGAGATTGATCTGCGCCTAAAGAAAAACTGTGAAGCCGTCATCCGCTCGACGATGGAGACCTATGGGAAGATCGACATTCTGGTCAACAACCATGGTGTGCAGTATGTGCAACCAAGCATTGTTGATATTACGGAAGAGCAGCTATACCATACCTTTCAGACGAACGTGTTCGCTTATTTCTTTCTGATCCAGGCCGCCCTCCCCCATCTGTGCAAAGGTGCCTCCATCATCAATACGGCTTCCATTACGGCATACAAAGGCAATATCCAGTTAATCGATTATTCCTCCACCAAAGGAGCTGTCGTGTCACTGACTCGGGTACTCTCCCAATCGCTCGCTTCACAAGGGATTCGTGTGAATTCCGTTGCCCCTGGTCCCATCTGGACACCGCTCATTCCTGCCAGCTTCTCCGCGGAGGATGTACAGGTATTTGGAACGGAGACACCTATGGGTCGGGCTGGTCAGCCATATGAACTGGCGGCAACTTACGTCTATCTCGCCTCCCGCGATTCATCCTACGTCACAGGTGAGTGCATTCATGTCAATGGCGGCGATATGGTAACGACATAGGCTTGTGTGGAATGTGGGTGATATCGTTAACTGATGTCACTCCACTTGGTAAAATTAAAACATGTGGATGGTTAGCCATCCAGGTCGGGTTGGAACGCATTTCTGTACGATGTACTGCTCATGTCAGGTTGGATTTGGCAGGTGTGGCAGGATATCGCTTGTCCGGTTGCGAAGAGGGTTAGGAGTATAATCCGGTTATACCGGAGCCTGACATCTTGCGACAAGGAGCTGAACAACCTGATGAACTTCGATCCACTCTACCAACCGTACCCCTCTTACCGCGTGCCTGTGTATGCGAAACAAGGCATGGTCGCCACATCACAGCCACTGGCTGCACAAGCCGGTCTGGATGTATTGAAAAAGGCGGCAATGCCATTGATGCCGCCATTGCAACTGCGGCAGCACTCACCGTGCTGGAGCCCACGTCCAATGGCATTGGAGGCGATGCTTTTGCCCTCGTCTGGACCGAGGGCAAACTGCATGGCCTGAATGCCAGCGGCCCTGCGCCTCAGGGCATATCCATTGAGGCGCTTCAAGCGGCAGGCCATACGGAGATGCCGAAGCTTGGGGTTGTGCCGGTGACGGTGCCTGGCGCACCGGCGGGTTGGGCTGAGCTGAGCCGCCGTTTCGGGCGGCTCACGCTGGCGGAAGCGCTGGAACCGGCCATCCGCTATGCGGAGGAAGGTTATCCGCTTGCGCCTGGGCTGGCCCGCCACTGGGCAAGGGCAGCCGAGATCTATGCACGCCAGGGCGATGCGGAAGCAGGGCGGGCGTGGTTTGAGACATTTGCTCCGGGCGGGCGTGTTCCCGCCGCTGGAGAGATGTGGCGCTCGCCGGATCATGCGGCGACGTTGCGCCAGATTGGCGAGAGCGAAGCGCGAGACTTTTACGAAGGAGAACTGGCCGAACGCATTCATTCCTTTATCGCAGAGCACGGCGGTTATCTGACTCGCGAAGATCTGGCGGCATTCCAGCCCGAATGGGTTGATCCGATCTCGGTCTCCTACCGTGGATACGATGTATGGGAGATTCCGCCGAATGGACAAGGCTTGATTGCTCTGGCGGCGCTTAATCTGCTGAAAGGTTACGAATTCGACGAAAAAGAATCCGTTCTGGGGTATCATCAGCAGCTCGAAGCCATGAAGCTGGCATTTGCCGATGGGGAGAAATACATTACGGAAGAACGCAAAATGGGCGTATCGGTAGAGGAACTGCTGTCTGAGGCTTATGCAGAAGAACGGCGCAAACTCATTGGTGATACCGCACGTGCACCCGAGGCAGGTGATCCACGAGCAAGTGGAACGGTCTATCTGGCTACCGCGGATGGTGAAGGCAACATGGTTTCCTTTATCCAGAGTAACTACATGGGCTTCGGATCTGGACTGGTCGTTCCGGGGACAGGCATTGCCTTGCAGAATCGCGGCCATAATTTCTCACTGGACCCGAATCATGCAAACGCCCTGGAGCCAGGTAAACGAACCTATCATACGATTATTCCAGGGTTCCTCACCCGCGGCAGCGAAGCGGTTGGGCCATTCGGTGTCATGGGTGGTTTCATGCAACCGCAGGGTCATGTGCAGGTGGTCATGAATACGATCGATTATCACCTGAACCCGCAGGCTGCCCTGGATTCTCCGCGCTGGCAGTGGACGAAGGGCAAAACGATTCTCGTGGAAGCGGGTTTCCCGCAGCACATTGCACAGGCACTCGCCCGCAAGGGACATGATATTCAGGTGGCGCTTGATCCATCCCAGTTTGGACGCGGTCAGATCATCTGGCGCAACCCGGACACTGGCGTATTGTGCGGAGGTACGGAAACCCGAGCGGATGGCTCAATCGCGGCTTGGTAAACTCATGAGATTTCAATTATATCGACAAGGACGGATATTACGATCAGCTTCTCATATCTGCTAGTTCATTTGGAAGACACCATAGAGATGATTCATTGGATCTCTGTTGTGTCTTTTTGTTTTGGATTTTAAACATCAGTAAACAACAGACTGTAGTTATTCAAGCCCCCTTTTAACCAGAGAAATGTAAAACAAATGTATAATTTATGAAATGTTTTTAGATTTACGTAAATTTTCACTACATACCATAAATCACAATGCCCCTCTGTCCGATATAGATAAAGGGAAATGAGCAAAAAGCGACTATAGAAATGAGGGGTACTACACATGAATACACACAAGAGCAGACGCGCAGGTCTAGGTCTCACCATAATGATAATCCTGACGGTACTGATCCTGGGGGCATGTTCAGCCAACAATACAACAACGTCAACAGATACAAGAACGAAGGTCGGGATCGTGCTTACGGAAGTGGGTCTGGGTGATCGTTCTTTTAATGATGCTGCTTTTGATGGGCTGGTTCAGGCCAGAGACGAGAAACGCATTGTCTTTGACTATCGTGAACCGGGTGAGAATGGATCTTTTGAAGCTGCATTCGAGGAATTGGCGGCTGCCAAATTCGATCTGATTATTGGTCTGAGTGATACGGTACAGCCCGACATGGAGAAGATCGCTGCCAAGTATCCGGATCAGCAATTTCTGTTGATTGACAGTCAGTCCGAATTGCCTAACATTGCCTCCATCTCCTTCCGGGCGGAAGAAGGAAGTTATCTGGCAGGTGTAATTGCCGCTATGGCCACAACCGAAAATCATGTTGGCTTCCTTGGTGGAATGGAGATACCCGTCCTCCGTAACTTCGAGCAGGGATTTAAGCAAGGTGTTCTCGCTGTCAAGCCTGATGCAACCGTTGATGCTGTCTACGCTGGGGACTTCGGTAATGCCGATCTGGGTGAACAACTGGCTGCAGAGATGATTCAGGACAAGGGCGTTGACGTAATCTATGTGGCTGCCGGTCTCACAGGCGTGGGCGCACTGACGGAGATTCAAACATTAGGGAAATACGCCATTGGTGTAGATACCGATCAATTCTTTTTGGCCGAAAAAGCCATTCTGACGTCTATGCTGAAAAATGTGGATGTCTCCATCTATAATGCCGTGAACACGTTTATTCAAAACAACCATACCTTCCCTCAAAAAGAAATCGTGGAAGGTTTGGCGGAGAATGCGGTGGGTCTGACTGCTCTACATAATATCACGCTCAGTGATGAACAACAGCAAACCTTCGAAGATCTGAAAGCACAGATCTCGTCCGGTCAAATCAAAATTACGCTTGATCAATAACCCATCGGATACAAGGAGGTACGCACATGAAACTACAGGGAAAACTGATACTGAATGCTCTAATCTCGCTCCTTCTATGCCTTGCGCTGGTAGCCTTTATCATTATGGAATTGCTCGGGATGAATGCCAAAAATCAAAATCTGGTCCCGGCCATGCTTAAGGTTAGTGAACTGAATGCCAATCAGATTCAGACCCAGCAGGCGCTGGATGTCTATTCCTTCTCCATGACAGCAGGTAACCAAGACGCCGTGCTCCGCTTGCTGGATGAAGGTCAGAAGATGATTCAGGAGCTTACGGACGGATTACTGGAAACGGATCAGCAATTGCAACTTATTCAGTCCATCCAGACCAAATTAGAAGCTCTGAATCAGGGAGCTACCGAAGCAATGACCGAGATGAACAGTCCAGAAGCCAAGCGTTACAGCACGCGGGTTCGGGGTATACAGAACGATATTTATTCGTTGGATGAAATTACGCGAGATCGATACGATCAATACACCGTGGATTTGGAGCGTGACATTCAGCAAACGTGGCAAATCGCTCTCGGTGGAGCCATCCTATTGCTCGTCGCCATCATGTTGTTCAATATGTATACTTCACGTCAGATCGCCCGGCGTATTCGTACGCTCAAAGACGCTGCGGGGCAGATTGCGGACGGTGACCTTACCCTGCAATTACCGGAAGCTCGGGGCAAAGACGAACTGGATGACCTGAGCCGCTCTTTCCGCATCATGACCCTTAATATTCGCGGCATTGTTCAATCCATTGGTGCAGCTGGTCATCGTGTTGATCTGATGGCGCAGGACATCGACCGTGGAAATGATACATCACAAGCCATTGTACAACAAGTATCCCGTACAACCGAGGAACTGGCGGTTGGCAGTCAGAAGATCGCAGAGGATCTGAGTGAAACGGTCATCGTTGTGGACAAGATGCAGTCTACCTTCAATAGTAATCTGAAGGCTACATCCCAATCCGTAATCGATGGTCGAGAAGTATTAACTACCGTTGAAGAAGGTAATAAAGCCGTCGTAGAACAACTCCGTCTGGCTGAAGTGAATCGTCTGGCGATGTCCGAGGTGGAACAAACGGTGCAGGAACTGGAAGAAAGCGCGGTTCGAATCACTACGATGACTGCTTATGTGTCGGAGATTGCGAACAGACGACCATGCTCTCGTTAAATGCCTCCATTGAAGCTGCTCGTGCCGGAGAAGCTGGGCGGGGCTTCGCTGTTGTTGCAGGCGAGGTGAATAAACTCGCGGAACAATCCGCGCAATCCGTCAAGCATATCTATGCGGCTGTGGGCGAGATCACAACCTCCATGGACAAGGTGAAGAACTCTGTGGCACAGAGCATGCAGCTATTTGGCGAACAGGAACAAGCCACTGGCCAGACCCGGGAATCCTTCTCCGCCATTCGGGAAAGTGTGGAGCGTATTAGCACGGGCATCCGCCAGCTTGCAGAGGACATGCAGCATTCGAACGAGCTCAGCACACAGGTGCAACAGGCCATCGAAAATATCAGCGCCATCACCGAGCAGTCGGCTGCCAGCAGTGAGGAGATTACCGCCTCCACAGCGGAGCAACAACGTTCCTTTGCAGATGCAAGTATCAAGGTGAAGTCATTGCGTGATATCAGTGCGGAGATGCATCAGGAACTGCAGCGTTTCCGGCTGTAGGCAGGATGTCGGGAGAATTTGGTCCAGGCAGGCTTAGGTTGGATGTAGTTTAGGTGCAGGTTAATGCATGCTAGATGAGATTATAGGCAGGTTAGATGCAGATTATAGGTAGGTTGATGCATGCTATAGGCAGGTTATAGGTAGGTTAGATGCGAGCTAGATCAGGCAGTGTGAACATACAAACCATAAAGGGAGCCCCCGTCATGAATATGACAGGGCTCCCTTTATATTGGTTAATCGTCGTTTCATCTATGAATTCATTTCGTATCAGCGATACGAAAGAATAAATTGAACTAAACATATATACGAAACCGAGAGAACAGAAAAACTCTAAAGAAGCGGAGTTGCACGTTTTCTGTAAGAAAACTTGATCGGAAACGTACGCGGGCCCAACGAGCTTTCTGAAAAAAGCTGCTTCAGGAGCATAGGCTGCGCCTAGAGCTTTCTGAAAGAAAGTTGCTTCGGATGCATTCGCAATCCCTAGAGCTTTCTGAAAGAAGCTGCTTCGGGAGCATTCGCAATCCCTGGAGCTTTCTGAAAGAAAGCCGCTTCGGATGCATTCGTTACCCCTAAGCTTTCTGAAAGAAAGCCGCTTCGGATGCATTCGCTACCCCTAGAGCTTTCTGAAAGAAAGCCGCTTCGGATGCATTCGCTTTCCCCTAAAGCTTTTTGAAAGAAAGCCGCTTCGGATGCATTCGCTTTCCCCTAAAGCTTTCTGAAAGAAAGCTGCTTCGGATGCATTCGCTACCCTAGAGCCTTCTGAAAGAAAGCTGCTTCGGGAGCATTCGCAATCCCTAGAGCTTTCTGAAAGAAGCTGCTTCGGATGCATTTGCTATCCTAGAGCTTTCTGAAAGAAAGCTGCTTCGGATGCATTTGCTTTCCCCGATTTCCCCTTATCAAATCTGGGGTATTAGCGGTCGGATGGTTGCTCTGTCATCGGAATGTCCAGTGTAAATATTCTGTTAGTTCAATTTACCAAGATAACAAGACATCAACGTTACAGAGCCAAATGTCTAACGAACCGAGCAAACCTTATTAGGCGATTACTTGGGGATTATGAAATCTAACGAATCTCAGGCATTCTATTTCTTAGTTTAGCCCGGTTTATCTAGTGTTTTCTCTGAAATATACAGAAATAACGTGGATAGGATTCGTTAGCTTTTGCTCCTCCATGTAAACCGTGATATAAGGTGTCTCAGGTTCGTTATGACCCTGGGCACTGATCTTTTATTTTGGATCTTGAGCATTGGGCGTTGTGCATTTGTGTTGGATGTTGTGCATTTAAGAATTGACGCATTGAGCATTGAGCATTAAGCATTGAGATTGAGTACCGAGTATTGAGTGCTAAATACTCAGTACTCCGCAATGGACAATGAGCAATGTGCACTCGTCTACTTTTAGTGTGCTGGAATGCTGTCTCGTTGGGTCACTTGCGGTTTGGAGCTGAAGCGTCATAGACCGTCAGTTATCCAAAATCGCGAGTTTGCCCCGCACGACCCCATTTTCACAGTGCGTCGATGATATCTCCGGCTAGCAGGGACGATGGGTCACCGCGCAGCAGTGCTGCTCGTTCGGCGGCCTGTCCGTGGAGATATACGCCGAACGCGGCGGCTTGCTCCGCGCTTAGCCCTTGGGCAAGCAGACCGGCGATCATGCCGGTCAATACGTCTCCGGCACCGCCAGTCGCCATGCCGGCGTGCCCGGTGGTGTTGATGTACGCCTCGCCGGATGGCGTTGCGATGACTGTTCGTGCTCCTTTGAGCACAAGGGTCACGCCCTGCTCGCGGGCGTATCGTGCAGCGTGTCCAATGCGGTCACGCTGCACTTCCTGGGTCGACATGCCCAGCAGTCGACCCGATCTCGCCAGGGTGCGGCGTCAGGATTGTCGCCGCACTTCGCTGGCCCCAGTCGCGAGGCCCATGTGGGCCAGCGTCTGCCAGCATGTTGAGGGCGTCCGCGTCGATGACAAGCGGACGATCCGTATGTTGCCACAGACGGCGCAGCCAGTCTGTGTCGCCCTTGAAGCGGCCGAGGCCAGGGCCGGTCACTAGCACGTCGCGGCTCTCCGCAAGACGCAGCAAAGCGTCGGCGGAAGCCGCGTTCCATTCGCCGCTGTCGCCATCAGCGGCGGCAGCGAGCATGAGCTCGGGCACGGTGCCGATGACATGCGGCAGCAGTGCCGCGGGCAGCGCCCATGTGGCGAGCCCGCAGCCTGCGCGCAGCGCGGCCTTGGCCGAGAGCATGCCTGCGCCGCTCATCGGCAGACTTCCTGCGGCCAGCAATACGTGGCCGTAGGTGCCCTTGTGGCCGTCCGGTGCCCGGAGGCGGCCAGTGTCCACGCGCAGCGCACCACGCAGCACCTCGTCCGTCAGCAGACGGACCGAGGGGCCATGCTCTGGCGCAAGCCGCGCGGGAATGCCGATGGCGCGCACCACAATGCGCCCCGCGGCAGAAGCGCCCGGGTACTGCACCAGCCCGCGCTTAAGCAGCGCGAGACATACGGTCACCCGTGCCTGAATGCAGGGCTCGTACACCTCTCCGGTGTCGGCGTCCAGCCCGCTTGGCACATCGGCAGACACGACCGGCTTGCCGCTGTCGTTCGCCGCCTCAATCAGCGCCGCGTAAGCTCCTCGCGGCGCCCCCGCGACCCGGTGCCCAGCAGCGCATCCACGATGCCTGTGCACCAGCTGAAGTCCACGGCTTCGCGCCCGTGGACAAAGGCAGGGATGCCGAGCTGCGCAGCGGCATCCCGTTGCACTGCGGCTTCGCCACGCAGTGCATCAGGGGCATCGGCGTAGACCAATGTCACGCCAAGCCCTGCTTCAACCAAATGGCGCGCTGCCACCAGGCCATCGCCGCCATTATTGCCCTTGCCGATCAGCATGTACCACTGCTGATCTCCCGGGCGCTCCATCACCAGCGCCGGATCGGCGATGATGTCGCCACCATAACCTTGCCGATCGCCGGGCCCGGTGTGTGCCCGCCTCGCATCTCCCATACCACTATAGCCCTTGCCGCTATAGCCAAACTTCCCCGAAATTGCATGCGAGCTTTCTGCCTGTTCTTCCCGACACAGCTTGATGACTTCCTCGGCTATGGCGCGACCTGCATTCTCCATCAGACTGGCAGCAGGAATACCCAACTTATGAATGGTATAATCGTCCACAGCCCTCATCTGCTCAGCGGTTACGATAAACAACGTTCATCCCTCCCCGTGACAAGCTTATTTCATACTTAAAAGCAACAACGCCGCACCTGAACGGTAATCCTATATCGGTATGGCTGCTTTTGCCTTTGCCTTTACATGTACCTTTTCCAGTTACCACAATCCAAGCAATACATCATTGGAGACTCCATCGATCCCGAATCCCGTGTACAGGAACTACAGATACAAGACCTTCAGATTCATCCACCCCAAGCCCATCTACGCTTAATAGCCTACCGTAAATCGTGCTTGAATAAACTGCGGATCGTCCAGTTCGTCTACCAAAGCCGCTGCAAAATCACCAACGGAAATCGAGCTTTCCCCGATATCATCCGTGATCACACGATTCATGCCAACCCGAAACTGTCCTGTCCGACGACCTGTTGTGATCGTTGCAGCAGGACTCATGTACGTCCAATGAATACCCGATGCTTCAATCAGGTCATACGCTTCTGCGTGGGCTTTCGCCAGTGGTTTAACTTCTTCCGGGAATCCCGGCGTATCCATCAGCATATCACCGGAATCCGTGAGCAAACTTCCTGCTCCACCAACCACAACCAGACGTCCTGCTTTTGCCCGGCGCACACCCTCGATCAACGAACGTGTCACTTCCAGCATCTCTTCTTCTCCGCCAAACTTCGGCCCATATGCACTCACAACCGCTTCCTGACCCGCTGCAAAATCAGCCACCTGATCCGGGTTAAGCAGATCCCCCTGTTCTACACGCAAACGCTCATGCACCATCTCGATCTTCGACGGATCACGCACCACCGCAGTCACTTCATGCCCACGATCCATCAGCTCCCACAGTATCGTTTTGCCAATCGCTCCCGTTGCTCCAAAAATGGCTACTTTCATATGAATTCCCTCTTTTCTGTAGATATTATTTCATTAACTTACCGTTATTTTAATACTTAATCCTATTGTTATATACCTTAAACGGCTCACGCCATCTTAAACCGGATGTGAGCACTTGTAAACCTGTCTCTTACAGCTTATATGTAGAAAAACAACCTTCACTGCAGTATCGAAGGAAACAGAGCCAATCGCAAGCATCCCCTCTCCCCCATCAATCAGTGCGGTTCATGAAAAAAAGCCGCTAATGCGGCTATACGGAGATAATTTCATCATCATATAAAGTGTAGTCTCATACCAATTCAATTTTCATTCCGCTAGGTAGTCGGCCCTTCTTCTCCCTGCCTCCACCACATGCCCTCCGATTTCGGACTGGTGTACTCAAATCCAAATTGAGCATACAGACGATCAGCCGGAACATCCGCCAGCAGACTAACCAAACCGCGGGCAGGTACAACGTCACGCAGATAATTCATAATCTCGCTCATGATCAGCTTTCCATAACCCATTCCCTGAAGATCCGGGTGTACAGCAATATCGACGACCTGAAAGAAACAACCTCCATCTCCAATCACCCGCCCCATGCCTACCAGCATATCTTGCTCACGCAGACTTACCGCAAACAGACTATTCGGCAGTCCAATCTCCGCCCCTTCCCTGCTCATTGGACTAAGACCCGCGATCTGCCGCAGAGCCAGATATTCCACCGCTGCGGGTGGTGTGTGTTCAATATTCACTTGATCCATGAATTGTGCCCCTTTCTGCTTGAATTCATCTACTTCCTGTGTAATAGTGAGAGAAAGCTTACGTGAAACGTGTTTCATGATACGTGAAGTTGCTGCAAAGGAGGAACAAGTGTGTTGCAAAGTTGGATTGAAGATCTAACATGGCGCCCAGGTGCTATGGCTGTGGTGCTTGGAGTCACGGCTCTGCTTCTGGGGATATACATATGGTCTGCCACTGAAGTTCGCCGGAGCCACGAAAGGCGAATGCGAAGGATACGAGATACATTATACATAAGTACAGCCCTCTTGGGACAACTTACCATCCAGGAAAAACGGAATGATGAACGTTCGGAACAAGAACATAACGATCTGATCACGGCAATGTTGGCCTGCAAAGCCGCATCCTTCCTTTCCCCTCAGCTACAGGACCAAATCCGTGACTGTATTAAGGAACATGACCCTGCCAGACTCGCTTTGATGCACAGAGCACTGGAGCGGGAATGCACCGTATTATCGGATGAACTCAACCGGAGTACACATGCAGATCATTGGGGCACAGCAGTCTGGACCATCCTCCGACCCTTAGCCGAACCCGCAGCATTGGCAGCCACAGGATTGCTGGTTATAGATGTGGTAGTTCGTCAGCAAATACTGGACGTTCCTGTAAACTCATGGGACAATATCCTGCCATGGATTCGTGCGGCTTCCCTTATGATCACTATCATATATGGTTACCTGCTCTGGGCCAGCCCGCGTCGGGACAGGCCACGACCAGTAAACAAAATGCTCTCCTTGCTGATCGCGCTATGCTCCTTGCTCCATCTGATTGGACTTGTTGCCGCCCCCTATGCCCTGGGATTACAGTTGATTATATTCACATCGGGTTTCGCATTGAATGGGACACGCTCTCGCAGTGATCGCCCCTACGCAGGACATACGGAGTTGGAACCAACGAAGCCGGTTTCTACGAAGTTAGAAGGGAATACACGTCGTACGTCTGGTACCAACAACGACGAATAAGTTACGCATTGGTTCCTTCCACAGCATGGATCTTAAATATCCACCTCGATAATACGAGACTCGTCCCCCTCGACTGGATTTTCACCGATCAGGGGGTACGAGGCGTGTCTTCAAACGAAGCTATACGATGATCATTGTCAGCATGCAAAGAGTCTTGAGGTCCGTCTGGCTGATCCTATTGAATAACCGGACCATTTTCTAAGGAACTCAGGACGGCTTATTTGACCTCTATGTCCTCTTTCAACATTGTAAAGAACATCAGACACGTTATTTTCTAAAATCGCTCTACAAAAATGCTGTAAAACGCCGTACACTCCAATATAACGTGTCTCAGATTCCTTAGATTTCTACGAACATTTCAAACCCTTGAATAAGATGCCTCAGATTCGTTAGCGCGCACTCCATGCTCATGCCCTGTTCCAAGTGCGAGTGAGCGAACCACATCAGGTCCTTACCATACGAAGCGAGAATTTTTATTAGTAGTAGGAAAACAGGATGCTCCCTTTGCAACGTACTGCGTAACGCTTGTCCATACATGCGTTACGCAGTATGAAGCACGTTCCTTACGCTGGGCTCGTTTCATGCACACCTCGGCTGTCAGTCGGTTGGAGACACACTCTAAGTCATGCAAGACTATATGCAAAAAAAGGGCTGAAACTACATTAGTAGCTTCAGCCCTTTTCCATATTACGAATATGACTTGTGAAGAATTGAACCCTATAAAACGAACTAACTTTACTAATTATACCAAAACGGAGTGGGCAGAAATAACGTGAAGAAGCGAAGCTACAAGTTTTCTCTACTTCGAAAGCATACGCTACGCCTAGAAGCTTTCGCCAGAAAGCTACTTCGGCACCATACGCTATCCCCGGATTTTTCCTTTGAACAAGGTAATCAAAAAATCTGGGGATAACAGTGATTAGAAGCTTATTCTGTCATCGAAGTGGCATGTGTAACATGCTCTAGTTCACTTTAAATAATAGATCATTACTTTAATTACTTCATTTATTTGGCTACAGCATGGGCGATGATCCGACCTTTTTCATAAGTGACCGTAACGTCATAACCATCTGCGGTTACACTGTCGAATTCACCTGTAATCCCATTAGCGGTGATTAACGTTATATCTTTGGAGCCTTCAATCTTATGGTTGGACAAGTCGAGCTTGAGACTTCCTCCATCAATGTAGAGCTTTCTGCCAACATTCAGTTGACTGTTGTCACCATCCACAACCAATTCCAGGGTACCCTTATCCATGGTGAAGTTTCTATTCAAGGTTAATGCGCCATCGACATTCACAACAACGGTTCCATCTTCCACGTACAGATCACCTGTACCAAAAGCCGTTGCGGATTCGGCTACCAGCGTTCCTGCTTGCAGCAAGGTTCCGCCTGTGTAGCTATTTTTCCCGGTCAGTGTAAGGGTTCCTGTTCCCTTTTTCGTGAGCATTCCACTGCCAGTGATATCATTTCTCCACCAGTCTTCTGCATTAAACCGTCCTTTGGAAGCATCCATATCCACAGTTACATTGTTCAAGAATGCACCGTATCCATCCGCAGCCGTAACCAGATCAATTCTACCCCAGCCCTTGGATTCATCCAGTACAGGATATCCAGAGTCAATGGATGTTGTATACAATACCTGTCTGCGCTGCTCATCGGTTAAATATGGTTGACGCGTTTCCAACAGAGCTTCTGCTCCTTGCGGTACAACGGGAGCCAAACCTTTGGTTCCTGTTTGCGGCAGACCGTAAGTCATCTTCTCTCTATAGAAGGCTTTGTTGGCATCATGATCTTCCCATTTGTGTTCATCGTAAGCACTCTTGAACGTGTAATCTTCGGTTACGGTGTGTGCATACTCATACAGACTCATGTTTTGTTCCTTGGCTGCAGCTCCAAATACTTCTCCTGCATTCTCATAGCCTTTCGCTAACACTTCTTTGTTCTCAGCCTTATTAAGTGCATATGCCGCCATGGCTGTGGATTGTATTCTTCCTCCTATAACATCAAGTGGTGAGTGCATGCCCGTTACGACTCGATTCTCGCCCAATTGAGCTGCTCTCGTTAACAATTCAGAGAAACGTTCTGGCGTAGCGTATGCCAAAGGATATACGGATAAGTAAGCTGCACTGGTATGTCCGCTCGGAAATCCGCCATCTTTTCCTCTCCCATCCTCAGCGATTCGTTTGACATAGGTTAACGCAGGGATAAGCTTAACGTTGGTTTCGTATTGCTGGTATTGTCTTTCTCCTGTTGATTTGATGCCTCCTGAAGCCAGAGGTACTTCTTTTTCTCACCTTCGCCCAAGGTTTCCCATACCGGCAGTCCTTTGCTGTCAACAACTTCTTTCACTTCTCCATTGGAATTCATTCTCCACGGTCTAGGGGATGAGTAGAAATATTTAGAGGGATTGGATGAGGCAGGAATTTTGAATCGAACCAGATCAATCAGATGCACCAAGTCTGAAAGCTCCGTTTGTGCTTCCCAATCTCCAATACCCTGGCTTTCATCTTCCACAGTTTCTTCGGTCAGAACCACATTCATCTCGTCTACCGTTCGTTCAACGTTTGTCTTTGGCTTGATGATATCTACATATGTGTTAGCCAACGGACCCAAGCCCTCCATCACGCTATAGATCTTATCTCTTTGGTCATCATAATAGGCTGCCAATGTCTCTTCAGCCGTGCGATTTTGCGTGACCTTTTCTACATATCTGATATTGGCTTCCCAAGTCGCTTTGTTTCGGATCTCTTCATTTGCATATGTTTTCTGATCAGCGACGGGTACGGTTGGATCATTCTTAAAGCCATCATAATAGGGGACGGTCCGTCTCCATACTTGGCATTCTTTCCGTCAGCTCCAATTTGGGTTGCCGCTGTCCCATCTCTCCAATCCGCCTGGTTCATGGACCACACTTGATCAAAACCATCCAAAATATCAATAAACGGATTCGTTGCCGCAATATTTTTCAACGTGTCGTCTCCAGCATTGGCTCCGTCCTTCACGGCGGACAAGCGCGCTTCGTCTGCTGGAGGATTCACATTCAGTACGGCTGCTGTTCCTTTTGGCTTAGCTGGTTTGGCAGCTGTAGTCACATCTGTTTCTACTGCCTTAACGAGCGCAGACACGGCTTCGGCACGCGTAATGGAACGAAGCGGTTTGAAGCTTCCATCCGCATATCCAGAGATAATTTTCGCTGCAGCCGCTCCACCTACTGCCGCCTTGCTCCACGCCGCAATAGACGATGAATCGCTAAAGATATTCGCAGCTGTTTCATTGGACTCCAGATTCAAAATGCCGGCGATCACTTTAGCTGCTTCCTGACGGGTGATCGGATCTTGCGGCTTCATCGTGCCATCGGTGTATCCATCTATATATCCATTCGCATTTGCAATAGAAATGGCTTCATAATACCATGCACTCTCAGACACATCGTTGAAGGTAATTTGAGCTTGTCCGGTATATCCAAAAGCACCGTTTACCAAATTCATAAATTCGGCTCTGGTAATGTACGTGTTCGGTTTGAATGAACGATCCAGGTAGCCTCGAATTAATCCTTCATCACCCCATGCTTGAATATTCGCTTCCGCCCAGTGTCCCTTGATATCAGAGAACTGAATCTTCTGATCAGCTGCAAAACTCTTCTCTGCAAATGTCGGACCTACCATAGACAACATCAGAAGTAATGCCAGTGACTTTTTAAGTGGTTTTCTCATGGCTTGCAAATACACGCTCCCATTATGGTAAATTATTTTTTGCTCCTCCATCTGCAAATGAGTAAGAAAGTCTCTATACAGATGTCTGATCTGCCGTTACTGTAGCATTAGAGAACGTTTCGCATCTATAGAACATATTCCGTTTTATATCAATATCGTACGTTTTGATGATTTCTGCCCTAAAAAACTAGAGTAGAACCTACTTTCGTTAAATATGATATTTTTTTATGTAAACGCTTTATTAAATGCATGTAAAATGTAAAGGGGGAGTTTGTTAAATTTCGGTCAACATGATTTTCTTGTCCTTGGCCTGCTATATAATGATGAAGTTGTTTAGAAATAAGGAATGAAGGGAGATAAAGAATGCGTATGCCATTTCAGTCTGTGAGATCCAAAATGGTTCTTTCCTACCTCGCTGTTGTTCTTGTCATTGCGCTTCTTTTCGGCTCTATTTTCTATCTCTTCTTCTCCCATCAATACAGCAAAGAGATCCGAATCAATAATCAATTGTCGCTGAAAAGCACGGTCAATACCATTGAGAGCTCCGTGATCCAGAAGGTGAATCAGGTCTATCTGTCCCTGGCACTCGGTAACGCTGCAAATATCAATTTGGATAGCTTAAAAGGAAATCACAGCAAAATTCTGGACATTGAACAGTCCCTCAAAAATATGGTGCAAAATTATTCCGATCTCATTGAAGCCATTCATGTGTACGATACGAAGAACCACTTCATCGTCTCATCTGTATATGGACTATTGCTCGATGAGGACACACCTTCGCGTGTGGATCATACAACGGATTGGATTGCTGCGATGAAAGAGACTCCAGAAAGTTCCTTATGGATGAAGACTCGCATGGTGCCTCAGGATGCTTATATCAAATCACGGGAACAGAACAACATGAGTCCTCTCATTTCCTATGTCCACAGTTATCCGTTTCAATCGTCTGGACAAGACAGCAAAGCCTTGATTGCGATTGATATCAAAGAATCAGCAATCAGTCAGATCATTAAAAACATGCTCCCTGCTGACTATGCCAATACATTAATCATCGATCAGGATGGAACCGTCATCTCAGCCGCAGACAAAACGTTGATCGGCACCTTCACGGAGGAAAATCTGACGCAGTCACTCCTTTCCTATCCTTCTTCAGATGAGAGCTTCACGCCTGTATTTAACTATGACTCTCATGTCGTAACCCAAGATCAATTTAAAGGAAACGCATGGAGAATCTACACGACCACGCCCAATAAAAGCTTCTACTATAAGCTGGATAGCTTGAAGGAGATTTCGGTTCTTCTCGGCTTATTGGCTGTTGCGGTTGGGATCGCGATGTCGTCCATCTTCACCAGGGCCAACTATAGTCCTCTCAAACGAATTCTGAACAACATCAAGAGCCGGATGGACAGCCCTACCAGCTCAAAACAGGACGAATACCGATTTATCGATACAACCATTAACCGTCTGTCCAATAAAGTCGATAGCCTTGAAGAAACGCTCCAGGCCAATCATAAGATGATTAAGCATAGTATCATGCTGAACATGTTAAATAATCGATTCACCCCAGAGGAGCTTACGGAACAACTGCAATCTGTTCATATTTCAATGGCGTATACTCGCTTCCGCTGCATCGTCATTGACCCGGTCAATGAGAAGTGGAAGGATCTGCAGCCACGACAGTTGCAGCATACGTTGTACACGATGATCCAGCAACTGGAGCTGGCAGAGATGGAAGGAACTCAACTGCTGGCAGAGGAATTGCAGGATCACAAAATAGCAGTGATTATCTGTACCAACCAATCCGAAGAACCTCTCTCTGATCACATTGTGGACTTCATTCACACGGAGGCAAGAACGAGATTCGGTCTGGATTTTGTGCTATCACTGGGTGGATGGGTAGAGCATTTCACAGAGATTCACACAAGCTATCATCAGGCGAATGCCTTGATTCGATACAGCTATTTCTTTCCCGATCAGTCTGCCATTCAGGATCTGGATCTGCTGAACAGGGAAACGAGCAGCTTGGAAATTCCGGACTCATACCTCGTGAATTTTGAGAAGAAATTGCAGACTCGGGATATACACGGCACAGTCCAGGCTATTCAAGAGTTGGTCACTCAGATTAAAGCAGGTATGTATTCAGCCGAATACAGTCGGATCATATTACTCAAGACGGTCTCCATATACTCTGAATGTATTCATCAGGTACGTTGGCAGCCCACCGAGGCCAGCACATTGAGTCTGTACAAGCAATTTTCATTGTTCTACAATATCAACCGCTATTCAGAGTGGATGATTCACCTCGTGACCGAATTTGTGATGCATATGGAGAAGCGAAGCGAGGTACGAAGCGTGGATACCATCTCGGCTGTCAAAACCTATATTCAAGAGAACTTATCAGGTGATCTCACGCTCGATCATGTCTCAGAGCAAGTATTCATCAGCCCTAAATATCTCAGTAAACTCTTCAAGGAAGAAACCGGGATTGTCTATTCGGAGTATGTTACGAACCAGAGGATGGAACGCGCACGAGAGCTGATGACGCAACGCGAAATTACGGTTGAGCAGGTCGCAAATACAGTCGGTTACCGTACCCCTGCCTATTTCATTAAGAAGTTCAAAGAAATTCACGGCTGGACACCCAAAAACTTCATGCGCAGTCTAATGGAACAGGGATCTATATAGGTTCAATTAGGAATATTTACACGGACACTCCGATGACAGAGCAACCTTCCGATCGCTGTTATTCCCAGATTTCTTTCAATTCCTCTTCTAAGGGGGAAATCCGTGAATAAAGGCGAGGCGTATGCTTACGATGCAGCTTTCTTTCAGAAAGCTTTTAGCTTCGATTCTTCAGGTTCTTTCTGTCCTCTCCGTTATTGTGTAAATGTTAAATTGAACCTATATAGAATTTTAAATTAATAAAGGAGCTGCTGATGAACCTTAACCTTTCAAGAAAGTTATGTCTATTGATTGCTACATCTATTCTTATAGGATTGATGAGCGGTTGTACCATTCTAAACACAGAAACGGCACAAGGGCAGCAGCAGGACCATCTGACAAACCCTGAGAAGGAAGCTCCAGCGTATACGATATCCTGGACCATGCATCAAAATATCCCTGTTCCTGAGGACGCGGAGATGATTGCCTATATTGAGGATCGGTTTGATGTTGATCTGGAGGTATGGAACCTTGAAAACAAGCGGTACGAGGAACTGCTGGATCTGAAGCTTGCTCAAGGGAAAATACCCGATCTGTTTCGAATCAGACAACCGCATGATCTGCTTAAATATCAAATGCAAGGGGTCTTGGCGGAAATTTCCCCGGAAGTACTTGAACAATATGCCCCTAATATCGTACAGCGAATTCGCGATTATGATTCACGCTACTTGGCGTACGGAAAAATAAACGGTTCCTTATATGGAATACCGGCTATCAATGAGACCAACATCTATCGAACTCCTGTCGTATACCGAGAGGATTGGCTTAAGAAGTTAGGGCTGGACGTTCCAAAGACATTGGATGAATTTGAAACGGTCATGTATGCTTTTGCCAAGGATGACCCGGACGGGAACGGCAAACCGGATACATATGGCCTATCCAGAGAGGGTTTAAATGTGGTTTTTGGCGCTTTTGGACAGTCCGTTTTCACCGAGCAGCTGTATTTTAACGACAAAAACAACCAACTCGTAATTGGCGCTTTGGAGCCTGAGATGAAAAAAGCCCTGACTTATATGCAAAAATGGTATCGGGACGGGATTATCGACCCTGAGTTCATAACCGGTGAAAACAAAGGCGGCTATAAACATCTATCTCATGCTTTTATTAATGGAAAAATTGGGATGACCTCGATGGGTAACTATTATCATTGGAATCAAGCGGGGGATTACAGTGTCCTCGATGAAAATGGCCAAGAGACCCCAGTGGAACCCTCGTTCAATGTCAGTGAGCTGCTCCAGAAGAACGCAACCGCAGAGGTTGTATTTGGTTCTCCTGTTATTGGTCCGGATGGACGTAGCGGTTCAAAGGGGAACAATCTGCTGATGAATTTTATTGCTATAGGTGCTGAGGCTGCGAAGGAGCCGGGTAAACTGGAGAAAATTTTGCAGATACTCGATTATGTAAGTGCCAACCCCGATCCGGCGGAGCAGATCAAAATGGAGTATGGCCTTCCAGGAAAACACTGGGATTGGAACGCTAAAGCTTCAACATCATTTCACTTACTTCCTCCATATAACCGAATGGAGAATTATATGAACATGATCGGCTCAAGTATTGGCATGACGGTTCCAGGTGCACCATCCGACAAACGTGAACAATGGGCTGCATCTTCCGGGTTGACGGAGAATGGAATCTATAACCGCCTGGAGGTTGCAACCCCTGCCCTGATTCAATATTCATCTGAATTGATTCGCATGAGAGACAGAGCGTACATCTCCATCATCACCGGGGATCAACCTGTGGGATATTTCGATACTTTTGTGGAAGAATTTAAGGATGCAGGTGGGCAACAGGTGCTGCTTGAAGCAAATGAGTGGTATATAGCGTATCAGGAAACCAGTCACGCGCAATAGGCAGGGTCGTTTTGAATCATACCTCTGCTATCCGTTTCCGGAATATACATGTGTATTTCGATGCGCCCCTCCTTGCTTCCCTGACGCCACGTCACTCTCTATCCCTTTGCACTCGCATTCGATCCGCGCAGTGAACGGGCTGAACTACTTCGTGCCGTGCTTCCGGATTTGGAGGCGCTGCCTGAGGGTGTGTTCTCAAAACGCTTTCGTTCGGTCCGCTCCATCTGCACAATCTGACCTTCGTGCACGACGATATGCAAAGAACCAAACTCCATGTCATTCAGCTGTCCGGCAATTCGGTCCAACCATACCTCATCCACTTTTAACGGCTTAGCCATTAGAGCCGCCTCCTCTTCTCGGGCTACTGCCCGCCATATTCCTAAATGCATTGCCATCCAACAGATTTATAAATCATTCTTATCCAACCTATATACTTGGTTTATACATTAGCAGGGCTTCCAGTAGCTGTCAATCTGTATTTTCTTCTTCCCATAATATGAAATTGATCTGCTTTGTATCACTTTTCCGAAACGGCTTTGTGACCAAGCCAGCTCTTGAGCAGCAACGTCGCGAGAGCCAGAATCAGGAGCAGGGAAGCCACGGCAAAAGAAGCCGAGAATTGATACTCGTTGTACAAAATTTCCACATGCAGCGGCAGCGTGTTGGTCTCTCCGCGGATATGTCCGGATACCACAGATACCGCTCCGAACTCGCCCATCGCTCGGGCATTACACAGGATAATACCGTATAACAGCCCCCATTTGATGTTGGGCAAAGTTACACTCCAGAAGATTCGCCACCCGGAAGCACCCAGCGTAACCGCCGCTTCCTCTTCCCGGGTTCCCTGGTCCTCCATGAGTGGAATCAACTCCCTGGCTACAAAGGGGAACGTAATAAACAGCGTCGCAATGACGATGCCTGGCAGCGCAAAAATGATTTTGATATCATGTTCGGACAGCCATGGCCCAAACCACCCATTCGAACCAAACACCAACACAAAGATCAACCCGCCCACCACAGGCGAGATCGAAAAGGGAAGATCAATCAGGGTAATCATGAGTCCCTTGCCTTTGAACTGGAACTTGGTAATGACCCAGGCTGCGGCCACACCAAATATTGTATTCAGCGGCACGGTAATCGCCGCAACCAATAACGTGAGTTTCAGTGCAGACATGGCATCCGGCTCGGTAAGAGCCGCGATGTATACACCCCAGCCCTGCTTCAACGCCTCCATGAGCACAATGGCCAGTGGCAATATAAGCAGCCATAGGAGTACCAGGCTCGCCAGTCCAATCAACAACCATTTGACCCATGGAGCTTCCGTTGTTGCACGGTTGGTTCCACGTCCAGCTCGTACGGGTGGAACAGGGCTTAGTGGGACAGAACCCGCCATATGCTGCACCTCCTTTGGTTTGGGTGAGTGACGTTTTTAAATAACTTTATTCCATCATGCTTCGTCGTCATGCCCTGCCCGCCTTCCGACTCCAGCGTTGCAAGGAATTGATGATCAGCAGCAGGATGAAAGAAACCAGAAGCAGCAGCAAAGCTACAGCTGTAGCTCCTGCATAATCGAACTGCTCCAGCTTGGCCATGATCAGCAAGGGGGCAATCTCTGTTTTCATCGGCATATTACCTGAGATAAATACAACGGAGCCGTATTCACCAATGCCTCGGGCAAATGCCAGAGCGAACCCTGTCAGCAGTGGCGGAATCAGATCCGGCAGCAGAATGGTACGGAATATCCGCCATCTTCCTGCGCCCAGTGTGGCAGCCGCTTCTTCCACCTCAGCCTCCAGCTCCTCCAACACCGGTTGTACCGTACGAACCACGAATGGAATACCGATAAACATCAGCGCCAGCGTAATCCCGGCCTGTGAATAGGCAAGCTTGATGCCCAAAGGCTCTACAAACTGCCCGATCCAGCCATTACCGGCATAGATCGCCGTAAGGGCAACCCCTGCTACCGCTGTCGGCAAGGCAAAGGGCAGATCAATGACCGCATCAAACAGCCTTTTGCCAGGAAACTCATACCGAACAAGCACCCATGCCAGGAGTAGCCCCAGCACGAGATCAATCAGGGCCGCTGCACCTGCCGTCAGAAAGCTGACCTGGAAGGAAGCCAGCACCCTGGGATTGGTCGCAACCTCAATCATGGTTGCCCACGTCAGCCCTGTTGAGTTAAACAACAGCGCCGCCAATGGAATAAGTACAACCAGGCTCAGGTAGAGCACACTGTAACCCATCGTTAATCCGAACCCCGGTAATGTGCGTCTTTGCGTCACCGTCACCTTGCTCATGCACGTTCATCCTCTCTGCCTTCAGCCGGTAAGGCTGGTTGGCCGCTTACAGCGCGATTGATCGGGTGGTCATTGAACAGAACAGCCTTAGCTGCCCGGAACATAGATCTGGTCGAAGATACCACCATCATTGAAATGTTTGGCTTGAGTATCCCGCCATGTACCAAATACATCGTTCAACGTGAACAGTTCAAGCGCCGGGAACTGATCTTTGAATTTTTCCTTCACGCTGTCCAGCGTTGGACGGTAATAATTTTCGGCGGCAATGGTCTGCCCTTCTTCACTGTACAAATATTTCAGGTAGGCATCCGCCACATCGCGGCTTCCTTTTTTGTCTGCATTTTTGTCCACAATCGCAACAGGTGGTTCAGCCAAGATACTAACCGATGGCACCACAATATCGAATTTATCCGGGCCCAGCTCTTTTACCGACAGGAAAGCTTCATTCTCCCAGGCAAGCAGCACATCCCCAATGCCACGTTCAACAAATGTCGTCGTAGACCCACGGGCACCCGAATCCAGCACAGGCGCATGTTTGAACAATTCGCCAACGAATTCCTTCGCTTTCTCTTCATCATTGTTATTTTGTTTGAGGGCATATCCCCATGCTGCCAGGTAGTTCCAGCGCGCTCCGCCGGACGTTTTGGGATTCGGGGTGATGACTTGGGTATCCCCTTTAATCAGATCATCCCAGTCCTTGATGCCTTTGGGATTGCCTTTACGTACAAGGAATACAATCGTAGAGGTATACGGAGAGCTGTTATGCTCGTATTTGTCCTGCCAACCTTCATTAATCAGACCTTTATCTTCAATCGCATCAATATCGTATCCCAATGCCAGTGTCACCACGTCCGCATCCAGTCCGTCAATAACCGAACGGCTCTGTTTGCCTGATCCCCCATGGGATTGCTTGATCGTCACTTCCTGGCCCTTCTCTTTCAACCAATGCGCCGCAAACGCTTTGTTATATTGCTCATAGAGTTCCCGTGTTGGATCATAGGAAACATTCAGCAGCTCGATGGCCTTTGCCCCTTCCTTGCCGCCTTCCGTTCCCCCGCTGTTCCCGTTGCATTAGACCCGCCGCTGTCCGATCCGCAAGCTGCCAATACTCCTGTTAACACCAGTGCAAGACCAACCAGAATACCCTTGTGAATTCTCTTTTCATTAAATAACACTCCCCCGATATAGATCTGCATGACTACCTCAGGCCGGCTGAACAGGATCGAACGCCCGTAAAAAAGAAGACGGAGGAACCCCCGCGCACTTCTCCCCATAAAGTCATGCCGGCCCTAGGCCGTGTATGCTTTCATCCGGAAAGGATGCGCTGCGGTGTTCCTCCGTCTATACGGTGAGAACGTTATTCTGTTCAGGTTGCATGGTTACATCTGTCTGTCAAATGACTGCTTTCACAAAGGAAACCAATTCATTTTTATTATTCCTACCTGTTTAGTAAGTTATATACGTATAATAAAGGTAGTCTATATACCTGTCAAACGTTTTTTCCGATTTTTACCGGATTTCTGCACCATTTGCAAAAAAGAGGAACAACGAACCAAAGTCCGTTGTTCCCTTCAGCGAATCCCATGCTTCGCTATCTATTGTAAACTGGAATGGAATGGGACTGCCATGCCTGTCCATTCCTCATCTGCCCGCATACCGGATATTCGGTATCGGTGGTGTGTTCATGCCTTCTCCCAGATAAAATCCGGTGTGCGGCGGTTGATTGTAGGCTACATTTTGCCAAGCGACGCCAAGACGGTACACCGGATCATGCATCAGCGTGTAGATGCGTTTGTCGGTAACTGCTGTTGTGGTATAGATCCGCAGCGCTGAGCTGTCATTGGTTCGCCACACAACTTCCTCTCTCCAGTCCCCGAACAGATCTGCCTGCAGACTCGGTGTAGACTTGGTTCCATTATTGGAAGAAACGCCGGATGCGGTGAGCAGGTTCACCGTTGTGCTGTTGGCATAATTCCACTTGTCGATTCGGTTGCTGTCCAGCAGTTCACGGAGCAGATCACCATCCCACCAGATTCCAAAATTCGTGGAGGAAGGCAGGGTTGTTCCGAGTTTCTGTCCTTTGGCTGTGTACAGACTGCCGTCTGCCCATACCTCGGCGCCTTTATATCTAGGATCGATATCTGCCGCCATGCCGCGTCCAATATCCTTCGTTGTTTTGACTCCCCAGATTAACTGGCCTGTACCTGCATCACGGAATTCCACTCCGGCATTGGACGGTGTCTCATGAACCTGAAACACCTCAAGCCCAGGGCGATCCGGGTCGAGGTCGCTCAAATGCATGGCATCGCCATGATGAAGACCTGTCGTATACAATCCTTTGCCGTTGTCATCCACCGCCATGGCACCATAGACAATCTCGTCTTTCCCGTCTCCGTCCACGTCCGCCACACTCAGATTGTGATTGCCCTGCCCGGCATAACCCGAGTTGCCCGATGTGTTGGAATCAAATGTCCATTGCTTGGTTAGCTGCCCATTCCGCCAGTTATATGCCACCAGTACTGTGCGAGTGTAGTATCCACGCGCCATAACCAGACTTGGGCGCTCCCCATCCAGATAGGCAATGGCAGCAAGGAATCGGTCCACCCGATTGCCATAGTTGTCTCCCCAATCGGATACATTGCCACGCGTCGGTTCGTAATTCACCGTGGATAGCGCTTTGCCCGTCTGCCCATTGAATACCGTCAGGAATTCAGGACCAGATAATACATAACCGCTGGAATTACGATAATCCTTGCTTGCATCACCGATGACCACACCAGTGCCATCCTTGGAGCCATCGGCTGTTTTCATCGCGACCTCGGCTTTGCCGTCACCATCAAGATCGTAGACCATGAACTGGGTGTAGTGCGCACCCGCGCGGATATTCTTGCCGAGACTAATTCGCCACAGGCGTGTTCCGTTCAATTTGTAGGCATCGATAAACACTTCCCCGGTATAACCGCTTTGGGAGTTATCTTTGGAGTTGGAAGGGTCCCACTTCACAATCAATTCATACTCCCCATCACCGTCCAGATCACCAGCACTGGCATCGTTGGCACTGTAAGTGTAGGCAACCCCATCGGGCGTTGTTCCACCTGCGGGTACACTGAGCGGTACGGACAGATAGTTGTTGCCCCATACGCTCGCTGCTGTTGAAGCAGCCTGCTCCGTTCCACTGACGACAGCGCGAACCGTATATTTGGAACTGCTTGTCCCGCTTGCATCCTGAAGGTTGGTGCTATTCGTTATGGGGGTAGCGTTCACCTTGGTTCCATCCCGATAGACATTAAACGATACATTCGAACCTTCCGTACCCAATAGCCGCCAACTGACAATCACACCTGTCCCGGTCTTTACCGCCACCACACCGCGATCCAGATATTCCATCTGCCTTGCACCGGCTGGATGTGTTACCGGCGTGTTATCCAATCCAAACGAAGTGATCAGTAACGCGGAACTCAACAACGATACTCCAGCTGTACGTAATGTGCGCTTCCACAGTGATGATCGATTTCCCATAAACAATTGCCTCCCCAATTGTAGTGGTAAGCCCGCTGCCCTTGTAGCGCCATTTTATATGTAAGCGCTTTAATACATTTAGTTTAAATTAAACATATACTTCCATCTATAGGTCTAATTTAGTAATTCGTTGATATGTACATAAAAAAGCCGAAGGATTTCTCCTTCGACTTATATTATAATTTCATCAATATCAACTAATCCCAAGTCAAGCAATATAATGCATAACAAACTCATAAGTTTGTACCCTTGATTCATTAAGTAGTGTTCTTCCTGCTGATTAAAAATAAATAAATTGGTATCTGAGAAATGATCCAAACTGTATTCAGTCACGCCTACATGTTCCATTGCACCCATCATCTCAGATATGGCTTTTAGTAAGGATTCTTCTGTTATTTTACTTTGATTAATCTTTAAAGAATCTAAATGTTGTTTCAGTTCCTTTCCCGTTTCAAAAGATAATTGAATTGTATCTTCAATAAAATTGGATGCAACAAAACTTTCGATACAAGGATAACTCAACAACAATAGACCTTGACGATCAAAATCATTACTATCTCTGGAGCTACTTAAAGAGCGTAATAAATTACGAATCAGGACCGGATCCGTATTTGATTTGACATCTCTATCAAAAACATAAAAAATGGCAGCTCGATCTACTGGGAATTTATATTCAACAATTAATTTTTCGAACATCTCATCTAAAAACTCATCCTGACTTACAATTGTGGATATAGCGGATTCCCTAGCATTTATAACGAATATGGACGAAGTAATCCCATCCTGTTCATTGTACTTTTTATACTTCATCATCCGATCCATCTTTTCATATTGATAGCTGAAAATTCGAGTGAATATTTTATGCAACAAGTAAAATTCGGTACTTTCTCCCTCAACAATAAGCAGCACTTTTCCTATGTTTTTGTCTTTATTGATTTTGATCAAATTGTATCATCCTTATATTCTGGGATCCCTCCAAAAACACCGCTGGTGTACATTTTCTCTAAATTTTGTGCAACACGAGGCTGCTCACTAGAAAATCTTTTTAGTACACTTCCTTCAGCGCCATTAAAATCCACAGCATAAATCTGATCCGGTCTAAGAAGTGAGTTTGACAGCAAATTAGTTGAATGGGATACAATGAACAGTTGTGAGTTCTTTGAATTATTCATAAAGTATCTAATAAGTAATTCCTCCAAAAAGTTGTGTAATCCACTACTAAACTCATCTACAATTAGCATACCTCCATTTTTGACAGTATGAAAGAACGCGGGTAACAGTCGCAACAACTTCTGATTACCTAATGACTCCCAAGGAAACGGGATAGGTTCTCCAACACCTTCACGTTTGAAGAATATATCTTTTTCCTCAGAAGATATCCTTGTAATGCTACCGGAACTAGAGTTGGCATATTCGATCCGTTGATTAAAGTTAAATTTATTAAAAAATGTATTAATTTCGTCTACACCTTGATTTTCAAGATACTCTTCAATATTTAGATTAATTTTTCCCGGTGAAAAAATGGTTTCTTTATACCCATCTAGGTATACCGAATTCATAAGAAAATCAAACCATTCTTTTAATATGCTTTGGGTTCTGAATCGTGTATTAAAATATATCTCTCTTAAAACCAAAGTGTTATCATCTATATCTTCATAAAACTTATTCTCTGTTATCTCCGATTTGGCATTTTTTCCAATCCGATTCAAGACTACTTGATCTGCAATAGTTAGAACTTCTATTAAACTTTGTTTGTCTGCAATATGCTCAATATAATATTTAATTGGAGTTCCAGAAATATCAAATTCATATTCCAGGCTCATCGATTTTTCAGGTGAGAATAAGCATCTCTCCACTATGATGTCTACCTTTCTTTCAGCGAACAAAAGATCTAATAACAATTTTAGAGCACGTATTGCGTTAGTTTTCCCGGATGCATTTGCTCCTACGAAAAAAAGTCCTTTTAAATTATTATGATATACATTTGTGTCTGACAACACTTTGTACCCAGTCGCACCGAGATCTATAGTAGTTAAATTTTTAAATGAGCGAAAATTATTAATGGTTATTTTGCTTAACATATGTACCACTCCTCTATTCTTTATAATAACCCATATCGTAAAAATTATGCACATACGGTTGAATAGAACGTAATTTTTTTACTTGAGTATAGCAATGAAAATTTCGTTTTTATGCCCAGCAATATAGTCTACATAATTCGGGAATGACATCCACTTTGCCAGACATTGAACGATAGAGATAACGTATTAGCTCCTCATATCGCATATAAAACCAAAAAAGCTGAGAAATCATGTGTTTCCGCATGATTTCTCAGCTTGTAGACCTCTTTTTAGATGTAATAATGTACTCGCACTTATCTATCACTTCACCGAATTACAACTTAAACCACAGGTGCAATACATACCGGACGAGGCAGTTCCAGCTTGAACCCGTTGTGCGTCAGACGTCCGTCTTCTTCGCTCATCTGGAAACCTACGAGGTTATTGCTGTCCTGATTCGCCACAACCAGAATTCCACCTGGCAAAATATTAAAGTTACGCGGTGTCTGCCCAATCGTGGACGTCCACTCTACGGCTTCCAACTCACCACTCTCCTGGTCAATATGGTAGAGTACGATGCTGTCATCTCCCCGATTGGATGCATACAGGAAACGTCCACATGGAGATACACGGATGTCCGCTGCGGTACCCTCGCCTTTATGTCCTTCTGGAAGTGTGGAGATGTGCTGCACCGTGGTGAATTCCCCTCTGCGCTCATCGTAAAGGAATGCCGTAACCGTGTTGTTCAACTCATTGATGACATATGCCCACTTCGAGTTGGGATGGAACACAAGATGCCTTGGCCCTGCGCCTGGTGGCTGATCCATCTCGCGATGGGTAACCAGACGTCCCTCTTCCAACCGATACACAATAATCTGATCCAGACCGAGGTCACATACAACAGCATACTGTCCGGATGGATCTGGCTGAATGGAGTGAGCATGTGGCCCTTCTTGGCGTTCTTCGTTGATTCCACTTCCCGTGTGCTCCACCCATGCACTCATCTCACCAAGCGTACCCTGGTCGCCTACTGGAAACACATTAACACTGCCACTGCTATAGTTGGATGAGAACACCCACTGACCATCCTTGGAGACCGACACATAACACGGGGAAGCCCCTCGGGTCTGCTTTCGATCCATCAGGTGCAGTTCACTCGTTGCCGCATCTCTCCGATAAACCAGCACCTCTCCCTCATCCGTCTCACTCGCCACATACAAACTGTCTCCATCCGGGCTTAGCGCCAGGTAAGAAGGATTGCTCGCACCCTCCGTATGATTGACGATCCGCATCTCTCCTGTATCCGCATTCAACGCACACAAGAATATTCCTGGCTCTTCCGCTGACGCATACGTACCTGTATAGAAAAGTGTTTCCTGCGTTGTGACTGGTTCCATAACTAAATCTCTCCCTTATCCTATATATTCACTATTCTGATTCTACCCACTGATATGTACTTACCCAATTCACGGGCAACTGCTTCACTTCCTGTAACTTGGCTTTCTAAATCGAGTACACCCCTGGTGAGCGCTCTCATATCCGTTATTGACTCCCTTAACCCCTCTCACCATAATACAAAGTATGAGACCTAACAACAGACCACCCCTACAGCGTAAATCGGACGGATTTCGTATGCAAAAACTCATCGTGCTTCCGGACCCGCTGCTGCAAGAAGCTTCAGCTTATCCAGTCACGTCCGGGTTATATGTTACCGATATTGGTTACTTTCACGAAGCGGAACATCATTACCGTGACCGTCCCGAGGGTTGTGAATCACACATTCTGATGTACTGTGCCCAAGGCACAGGCTGGTATACGATGGATGGCAGCAAGACATATGATGTCAGTCCGGGAAATCTCGTCATATTGCCTGCACATACTCCCCATGTATATGGTGCCAATGCAGCTGAACCATGGAGCATCTTCTGGATTCATCTGCGCGGGGAACACGCTTTAACCTACATAGAGCTACTGCTAACCCATCATATTACGACCATGCCACCGGCCAAGGCACAGAAATGGCTTGAGCTGTTCCATGAATGTTACGGGGCACTTGAGACGGGTTACTCCATGCAGACGATGACATATGCCTCCCAAATCATCGGTTATATGCTTGGTATGCTCGTTTATGGACCGGAGACGACAGGAACGGACGGCGGGATCGTGAGCAGCAAGCGTGCGGCTGAACAATCCGTTCAATATATGCTGGAGCACCTGGAGAACGGAATCACCCTCAAGGAACTCGCGGCACATGCGCGGCTGTCTGCCCCCATTATTCTCAGTTGTTCAAGCAAGCTACCGGGCATTCACCCATCGATTATTTCCTGCGGCTCAAGATCCAGCATTCCTGCCGCTATCTGGATTTTACCGATTGGACCGTGAAGCAGATCAGTTCTGAGCTTGGATTCAAGGACCCCTATTACTTTTCCCGTCTGTTCAGCAAAATGATGGGTCGTTCACCCACAGATTATCGAAATAAATCCAAAGGATAGAGCTTTGCATTCACGGTGCTTCACTTGCATCTTAGATAAGAGTTGTCTTCAACTCTATTGGGAAAATACAGCAACCTTTTGAACAGAAGGGTCGTCTATAGGGGCAAATAACTTTTATAAAAAGGGATCATCCCTGGAAAAGTGAGGCGAACTATCATGAACAAAAATATAGTTGCGACATTAACTGCGGGAGCCCTGCTCGCGCTCTCTCTAAGTGCAGGCCCGATTAACGCAGCGCAGGCCCAATTCACAGATATTCAAGGTATCGCAGGAGCGGACAAAATCGAATCTCTCCATCAGGATGGATTCATCAAAGGTGTGAGCGACAGCTTGTTCAAACCCGAATTGGAGTTAAATACCGCTCAGGGTATTCAACTGATTGCAGATGGATTGAATCTGAATCTGGACACCATTCGTTTTATCAAAATGCCAGTGCCAAGTGACTTCTTCTCCAATGTAAAAGATGGCGTATGGTACAGTGATGCATTTATCCGCGCCCAATATAATGGCATTCAGATGTCACAGGATCTCGATCCGTCCAAACCGCTCACTCGTGAACAATTCACATTATTCCTGATGCAAGGTATCGAGGCCAAAGGCGGTCTGCCGATGATTAATATCAAACCTGTGGACATTACGGACGAACAGGAACTTACGCCAGAGTATCAAGGTGCTATCCAACGTTCCCTCGTTCTCAAGATCAATGAACTGGATGCTAAAGGAAACTTCAATCCCAAACAAACGATTACCCGTGCCGAAGCAGCTGTTATGATGTATAACGCAATCGAGTACATGGAATCGTTCCATGCACCACAAATCCCCGAAACCCCTGAGAAGTAATCATCTCATGGTGGAAACTGCGAACTCACTTGAGTGGTGAATTCACTCGATTGGAGCGCCAGTGAGTGGACTTTGCCACACAACCTCCATAATACAAACAGCCGCACCTTCCCTCAGCAGGAAAGCACGGCTGTTTGTATTATACCTATATCACTGATGCATATCACTGATGCAATCATCAGATGCAGTTTTAACTTAAAAAGTTCTAACTTAGAAAGAACCTTTAACAACAACCTCAGACAACGGTAAACGTCCTGACGGGCGAGCTGGTTCTGCTGCTTTACCTACAGTGATCAGCAACGTTGGCACAAATCGTGCAGGAATGTTGAAGGTCTCGATCAATTTTTGTGGATTATATCCACCCATTGGACAAGTATCGTAACCCAGGGAGCGTGCAGCAAGCATAATATTTTGGGAAGCAAAGGATGCATTACGGATCGCTTCATCGCGTGCGATTTGCGGGTTTTGGTAAGCACCGTTGATCTGTCCAACCAATGCGTCACGAACCTCAGCAGTTAGTGCGCCTGCTTCAACAGCTTGATCGTAGATTACAGTGTTACGGTTCGCTTCCAAATCTCCGAGAACAGCAATTGTAACTGAACTTTCCACGATCTGGTTTTGACCGTAAGCAATTGGCAGCAATTTCGCTTTGTCTGCTTCCGATTCAATGACGAGGAATCTCCAGTGTTGCAGGTTCCATGAAGATGGTGCTTCCGCAGCTGCTGTCAAAATCGCATTGAGATCAGCTTCAGGCAATTCAAACCCTTTTTCGTACTTTTTGACAGCATGGCGTTCGCTAATGACGCGAAGTGTTTCATTTTTTTCAATGCCTGACATGTGTTCCACTCCCCAGAATCTATTTTTGTTTTTGTTCTTCTTTTACTTTCGCAAAGGATTTTGAAGTCTACTCTACCAAGTATTTGCCTTCCGAAAATAACATCAGCGCAGACGATCTCTTCTCATCTGTGTTCACGTTATGCCCGGAATCGCTTTAAAACATCGATGGATCTTTCACCGGAGCATAAGCCCACACCCTAACCAGTCGACCACATGAACCTTACTATCACGCCTAAACCAACCAAGGCCAGATCTCGAATGAGCTTTGATGTTGGAATCTGTCAGGACTTCTCTCTAACAGGCAATCCATCTAGCGATAACTCACATGCATCTCCACGACCTATACGTTCTTTCACATCCTGGATGGATATACAATCAAAATAAGCGCTGAGCGCCTCTTCGCCTCCGTTATAAATGTTCCCCATCACATCCTGCATATTGGAAGATACTACGCACGATGAACCGGTTTCCCCTGAACACCAGCTTGGACCAAGTGAACCGCCGGCTACCAGTCTGTACAATTCGCCAAGCTTAATCTCTTCACTTGGACGGCTAAGCAAGTAACCACCATGAGCACCTTCCTTGGTCGTCAGGTAACCATGCTTGCGCAGAACACTTAGTACCTTACGGACTCTGGCCGGGTGTGTACCCACACTCTGGGACAAATCTTCACTATTGGCCATACACTCATCTCTCATCGACAGAAAAACAAGACAATGCACCGCTATGGTAAATTCGCTGTTCATTACTTACTCCCTTCCCGGCTTGCAACACCGATGAACTTCACCCAAGGTAAGTATAACTGTCATTATAGGAATAACAGTTATGTTTGTCAACTTTCACCCAGGATGGGGGTCACATGTGATTTTTCCTGTTATACCAATACTTACAGCTCATCAACACGATCAAGTTAAGATTAACATCCTGTCCGCATTTTAATCTGAAATAGAACAAAAAGTGAGCCTTTCGCTACGCGAAGGGCTCCAATAAGATAGACATATGAAAGGGCTTACGTGATTATTATAATCGGTAATCTTCAATTTGAAAACGCTTTTTTTGTAAAGTGCATGATTATTTAAATTTTTTTATTGGAACAAAATAAAAATGGGGTATTGCTAAAACTAATTCCATTAGTTATTATACTAATATCATTAGTTTTAAGGAGGGTTTATCGATGCGCATTACCCGTGAATTTGATGTCGTTCAAGTTACGTTTTTTCCAAGACTCTTCCCTGTGAACGTATACCTAGTTGAAGAGGAAGATGCATTAACCCTGATTGATGCCGGAATCCCCTTCAGTCTTAAAGGGATTTTGGCATCTGCCCAGTCCCTTGGGAAGCCAATCACCAAGATTATTCTGACTCACGCGCATAGCGACCATATCGGAGCATTGGATCATCTCAAGGAGGCACTGCCTCAAGCTGAAGTCTTCATCTCCAGACGAGATGCCCGGCTATTGGCAGGAGATACCGCTCTTCTTCCAGATGAGCCACAGACTCCCGTACGAGGCGGCGTGCCCAAACCCAAAGCGGTGCGCACCCAGCCGGACCATTTGCTGGATGACGGTGACCCGATTGGTTCGCTGGTTGCCATTGCCTCACCGGGCCATACGCCGGGGCATATGTCCTTCATGGATACACGCAGCCGCGTGCCGATCGCTGGCGATGCGTACCAGCTGCACGGCGGCCTTGCCGTATCTGGCCGCATTCGCCCGCTCTTCCCGTTCCCCGCGCTGGCGACGTGGAACCGCGAAGCGGCTCTGACCAGCGCGAAGCGCCTGGCGGAGCTGGAACCGTCCGTGCTGGCTGTAGGCCACGGACGGATGCTGCGCCAGCCCGCGGCCGCCATGCGCGCGGCAACCGCTGATGCACAGCAGCGGTTCGGTCTTGCCGGGGGCGACTATGAGCCCCCGGCAAGGGCTGGATCGCGACGCTCTGCTCAGCGCCGCCGCCCAGCTTGCTGACAGCGACGGCTTTCAGGCGCTGACACTGGCCGCACTCGCCCAGCGGCTGGATGTGCGCTCGCCGTCGCTCTACAACCACATCAGCGGACTTCCCGGGCTTCGCCAGGAAATGGCGCTGATGTCTGTACAACAGCTCAGCCGCGCAGTAACCACGGCTGTCACTGACCGCACTGGCGATGATGCCATTCAGGCCATCGCTGCGGCATACATTGGCTTCGTCCGCGAGCACCCCGGGCTCTACGAAGCCTCATTTCATGCGCCGGACCGCGAGGAGCCACAGCTCGCCGCAGCCAACACAGCCACGCTGGAGTTGCTGCTGCACAGCTTGCAGCCCTATCCGCTGACCGAAGCGGAAGCATTGCATGCCGTTCGTGGTTTGCGGAGCCTCTGCCATGGATTTGCCTCCATTGAGGCACAAGGCGGCTTCGGCATGGACTTTGACCCAGACGAAAGTCTGCGTCTGACCGTATCTGCCTTTCTGCAAGGACTCCGGCATCTTCACCAGGACAAGTAAATCACACGTTTCATCATGAAAAAGGACTGCAGATTCGCTGCAGTCCTTTTTTTGCATTGCCGTATACGGGTACATCCCATGCATTCGACACCCACTTGGAACTCGACTTTCATCGCATTGTGTTCTTACCATTTTTGTTTGTACGAGAAAAAGGGCGTTTCGGTTGCGAGATACCATGATTGGCGCCTCTGACCGGCCCACTGACTGAAATCTAACGAACCGAGGACACTCTATAACGGCAATTAGAGTGATTAACAATATCTAACGAACTCCACACGTCTTATTTCGCAGAAAACTGGCAGTTGAACAGGCAAAATGAGCATATTCAGTCATTTAACGTGTCTGTGGTTCGTTACATTTACCAACGTACCAAATTGGGCCGAATAAGATGTGCTGGGTTCGTTAGGAATGTGCTACGTATGCGTAAGGTACTGCTGATCATAATGCACACAGTAGTACCACTTTTAATACCATCCCTGCTATAGCTCTCACTCCACAACTCATTGCACATCTTGGAGCGATTCTCGATACAGAGCTTACTCTGCCCATCACACACACTAGCACAGGTTTTAATACCCTTCCGGTGTTAACCCACGCTACAGTTTATTCCAACACATTGGGACGATTCTCGATATGTAGCTTACTCCGTTCGTAAGCACACAAGAGTACCACTTTAATACCATTCCTGCTATAGCTCTCACTCCACAACTCATTGCACATCTTGGAGCGATTCTCGATACAGAGCTTACTCTGCCCATCACACACACTAGCACAGGTTTTAATACACGAAACATATTACAGACCACACTACAGATGTCATATTCACACCTCGCCGCCGGCAGTGGGATAATTGTTCTTATCGATCCAGTTACAACTCCCCTTCTTCATGGTGGTAAGGGTCCAGACGTACTCAAGCTACCCAATCGCATCGAACATAGCAATCAAGATTCTGCCTGATATACATCTCGCCCCAACCACACGTTTGCCTCTTACATCTACGCACTTCTCTAATATGTACATCTCCCGTTCCTGAGTCAGGTAGAACGGCCTTGCGCTGTCTGCTCCCCATCCGACGTTTCCTTTACAACCACCCTAAGGCCACTGCTGCCGACTATCCTGCACTTCCTCCAAAATATGCTTCATAACTGGCACGTACACCTTCCAGTAGAACATGTCAGGAATGTCTTTCTGATCTGGCGTAAGCTTGGACCGGACGATCTCCCATCCCCGAATTCGGCGCCAGAAGGAATAATGCTTCATCTCTCCGAATGACCCTGCCATGTAATACGAGCGATTATAATCGTCATAGCGGACAAGTGCAGCAAACTTCGGCGGTATTCCGGCATTCTCCAGCTTCTGCTCACCTGTCTTCGTCAGATCCGTCTTATACCAAGCCAAGATGGAAGCCTGCTGTTGCGGCAAAATGATATCGAACCAGCCACTGTAATGAATATCCGTGGTTATGCCGCACCAATCCCTGCCTTCCTCTGTGAAGGCAATCTGTACATTGCCTGTCTTTACATCCGAGCCTTTTTCCAGCACAATGACACGCCCATCTACATGAACCAGCAGAATACCAGCTCCGGCATAAGGCCATTTCTTCTTCTCCTGCTGCTCATAATTGGTCCGAACCCACCGGGGACTTCTTCCATGTTTTGCAGATGAGATACATATTTCCCTTGCCATCCACTGCTGCTCACTCCCAAGATGGGATACAGCTGCTCCCTGGTCATCTTCGAGGCCGTATTGGCCAATGCAGTGTATTCGGCGACAATCGTTACCCCTTTAGACGCAGCTTCGTCAATCTTCTGTACATCATATATCGTTAATCCTTCATAGATTGCGTCTTGTTTCCGTTCTTTCTTCTGTGCAGACAGACTGCTCCGATTCGCCGTCAGATAGATCAGATCTGTATCTGTCACCTCATCCGGCAGCAGTTGCTTCAACCGTGGAAGTCCGTTCTGAATGTCATAGCCGTAATAATCCTCTTCATACGAGTAATATTCCCTGTGTGCTGTACAATCTTCTGCTGATTCAGAAGCCAGACCAGTCCCTTATGCCCCTGATAGGACAAGTCCGGTTTGCTCTTGTCGATTATCATAATGTTCATCGCAACAGGGGCCTGGGATTGCCACATAATCCAGGGGACAACCAACACCACCGATACCACTGTAAAACAAGCCAGCGTCCACATCGTAGCTGGCCTGTAACTTTTTTTCATGAAGCGTCTTCCTCCTTGCTCTGTTCCAAGGTATACACAGGCTTCCCAGTAGATTACCCCAATCCATTCCTAATGCTCTTCTCTTCTTCCTTCTTCAATCCCATAGCCTGCAAAAGGCCAAACATACGGTATACATTGTTCAGTGGCCTGAACCAAAATGTCTCTGTACATGCATACAATAGCAGATGCGTCACCTCTCTGGAAGTGTAGGCTTTGCGTGAACACCATATCTCAAGCATTACCGCACCCGCGGACAACAGGGAACCGTAAAGTGTCAGCAACAGCGCGAGAATGATGCATAGGTTAATATCCACCAGCTGAAGCCCGATTCCTGCAATGAACAACACGATCGCTCCCAGTTCCAGCACAGGCCCCAACAATTCGATTAAAATAAAATACGGGATGGATACCACCCCCATCCAGCCATAGGAGGGATTGAATATCATGCTCCGCTGGGCCCATAGACTGCTCGCAAGCTGCCTGTGCCAACCGGTACGCTGTCTGAACAGCTGACGCCATGTACAGGGTACTTCGACCCCACAGATCGAATCAGGAATATATATAATACGGCCATGTTCCCCGCTCAGCTTCATATGTTTCTGTAACCGCATCACCAGTTCCATGTGAGCGGCCTGGTCATCACGTTTGTAACCACCAACTTCCATGACCCGGTTCTTTTTGAATACACCGAATGCTTGGGCCGTAAATAAAAGCACATTAATATTGTAGCGAACGAGTCCCACACCACCAATCAAAAAAGCACGCACGTATTCAATGGTCTGCATGACATACAAGATACTCCCCGTCCGTCTGGTGTTAGTATCCGTCAATTCCAGATGAGCCTGGTTTCTGGGGGCCATAAGATCCACTCGTCCGCTACAAGCCACGACCTCTTCTCCTGGGAGAGCATTCATGATGGGTTTCATAATTTTCAGCAATGCATCCCGTTCCAGAAATGTCCGGGGTCCCACAGAGGCGATATAAGGATATTGCGAGATATTCAGTCCTGCATTTAGAGAGTCCATTCGTCCTCCGTACGCCTTGTCGATCACAATCAGACGATGATACAGCCTGGATTGGTAGATGCTTTTAATCTGAGCCGTCTCTTGACCAAGTCCCGAATAATGAATTTTACTCCGGAGAGGCATCAAATCATAGGTTTCCATTAACCGCGGCATCGTTCCATCCTCTGATCCATCATTAATGATAATGACCTCATATCGTGCATACTGAATCTCCAGCAGACAGCTAATTCGCTGTACGATAGTATGCTCGTCATTACGCACCGGAACTAGCAAGGACACCGCCGGAGCCAATTCTTCATCCAACATCTCATGATATTGCAACGGGTCCAGGTCCCTCCGGCGCATCAATGTTCGAGCGGCAGCAATGATCAGAACACCGCACATCACAATCGCCAGCACCAGATAGATAAATATCCCTTCGTAACATGCCAAAATAAAGCTCCGCAGCATCTCAATCCATCTTTCGTCCATACTGCATCCTTTCCAGCGTTTCTTCCGCTATCTGCCTTGCATATTTATCCGGGTGATTCACAGCCGTATCCCGTAGTTCTTCCAATCCCTGCGTGTACCGGGCCAGGGAATTTGCCGCTTCCTGTCTGATCTGAAATGCAGGATCACCCATCATTGCTTTCAGGCGAGGAATAAAAGCATCCGCATAAACGTTGCCCATTAGCTGGGCCACGGTCAATCGTTCAGAGCGCTGCCTTTCTTCACCGTGTTCATTCCACACCAGCAATAGCTCTCTCAACAGGTCTTCATTCTCCCTGCCTACATGCGCCAGTGCCTGATAAGCATGGGTCCGCAGCAGCGCATCCTCTCCGAGTATCAGCTTCTCCAATAGAACAATAGCGCCATCTGTCTGGTCATCCCGAATACGAATGGCATGCACAACGTTAGACTGGACCTGATCAGGTGCATCCTTGAAATGATCCTTCAGACGAGTCCAGGATGAATCGGTAAGCAACAGCAGAATCTGCAGAACCTGCGAATTGGACCATACACATTGCTCACGCATCAATTCCTTCACGATTCTGAAATAGCCGGTTCTGGCATATATGCGCAAAATGATGAAGCGTTCAAGCGGCGTACAGGAGTTAACCCGTAGCATACCCTCTAACTTGGGCAGCAGCTCCACCATATGAAACTGTTCAATATATAACAATGTGTTAACTCGTTCGCTCCACTTTCCAGTCTTCAGAAGCGTCCGGTATGAGTTTCCAAAGACTTGCCAGGATAACAGACGAATGCGCAGAGTCTCCTGCTCTAACGGACCTTGAGCGAGCCGCTGTAATAACACATCCTGCAAAACGCTCTGTTGATCTCTGCTCATATTTAGTATGTCTACGCCAATTTCCCCATGGTCCAGGTAACGTTGTAGAAATGAACCTTCTGCCTGTAATTCCTGCATCCGTGTTGTCTTCACGGTATCCCTGCGTCTGCCGTCATATTTCAACCATAAGATATAACTGTAGAATATTAGCAAAAGAATCAGTACACTTGCACATATGAGGCTAACCACATGTACCAGCCAATCCGTATTACTTGCAAGCCATCCTGTATGATTTGAACCGATGAGCTCGATGTACATCCATTGTTGTCCAATCATTGATGATTTCTCCTTAATCGAATAAACAGCCTTACAACGGGCACAATAATACAAAATTTTCAATTACAACCTGTGAATACATATTGGATATATGATACACTAAGCTTTCTATCGGCTTTCTGCGTTTGTGATATAATAGGAACTGAAAATTCCGGCAATTCATAGTGAATTCCGGATCTCCGGATAACATATTATTCCAGAAAGAGGGAGTTCTACGTGGCTCAGATCAGTCCGTACTACCTGCAAATCGGAGCAACCGTGGGCATGCTCGTCATGGCACTGCTTGCCATCTTCATTCGTATGAAAGCCAGTCACAGACCGGTAACCATTCGCAAAATCCTTATTCCTCCGCTCGGCATGAGTACAGGATTTCTTATGTTTGTTGTTCCGGCAACACATGTACCTCTACTCTGGGCATTCATTGCGTTTCTGGTGGGCTGGTTCCTTTTCTCGTATCCCCTTATTCGCAGCACACGGTTTGAACGAGTAGGGGAAGAGATTTTCGCCACGCGCTCCCGCAGCTTTGCTTTCATTCTGCTTGGATTGCTGGCCGTACGCTTAATTCTGCATGAAGTCATTCAGCGATATGTAAGCATTCCGCAAACAGGCGGACTATTCTTCCTGTTGGCCTTCGGCATGATTGTACGCTGGCGTGTATATATGTACAAACACTACAAAGAAGTGCTGGTTGCTGAACACTAGTTATCATAAGCAGCCCACGCACAGATCCACAGATAAAAAGACACGTTCTGCTACACCATCGGTGTGAAGAACGTGTCTTTTCTTTTTATCCCTTTATATAAAAGTAAAACATTCAATATCTATTCAGGATCTGCAACCTTAACCAGCTGCTTGCCCAGGTTATCTCCCGAGAACAGACCCATGAATGCTTCCGGTGTCCGTTCGAACCCGTCCACAATGTTCTCTTCGTACTGGATGTGGCCTTCCTTGATCCATTTCGCCAACTTGGCGCGGCCTTCCTTGAAGGACTTGGTGTAGTCACCCAACAGAAACCCTTTCATTAATGCTGTATTCGTTAACAGCAACGTCTGTGGACGCATCCCGATATCCGGCTTCTCCAGGTTATAAGACGAGATCTGACCGCATAACGGAATCCGGGCATTCCGATTGATGTGGCGCAAGACTGCATCCGAGATGTCGCCGCCCACATTGTCGAAATAGACGTCCACACCATCCGGGCAAGCCCGTTCAATGGCCGCTGACATATCCTGCTCTTTCTTGTAGTTCAACACGACGTCGAAGCCCAGCTTTTCTTTCAGATATGCGCATTTCTCATCAGAGCCTGCAATACCCACCACGCGTGCTCCCACAATTTTGCCAATCTGACCTGCAATCATGCCTACCGCTCCGGCTGCTCCCGATACAACGACCGTTTCGCCGTCCTTCGGTTTGCCGATGTCCTCCATACCAAAATAAGCCGTCAGACCCGTCAGTCCCAACGCACCCAGGTAAGCCGTGATTGGTGCCTCTTCGGTATCAATCAGCGAAAGATCCGCCGTATTCACCGCAGCATATTGCTGCCAGCCCCACATGCCGGATACGAGATCTCCTTTGCGCAGATTGGGTTCCGAGGATTCCACTACCTGCCCAATGGTTCCACCCTTAATGACTTCATTCAACGCGTACGGTGCAGCATAGGATTTTGTATCTTTCATGCGGCCCCGCATGTACGGATCGACCGACAAATATAATGTACGTACCAGGACTTGCCCAGCTTCCGGTTCAGGAAGAGGTGCATCAATGAAGTTGAAATTCTCTCTGGATGGGGCACCTTCGGGACGAGACGCAAGTACGATCTGTTTATTTACAGACACACAAATTACCTCCTTGTTGCCAAGTGGACGCAAGGTTAACCCTTGTCAGCTGAGATCACTCACCACTGGCTCTGTGTTATCACTTCTTATTAGTTTAAACCGAAACAGGCGGATCACAAACGTGGACCGCCTTGAAATATGCTAATATCGTCACATTGTAGCTGTCGTTAGCTATTATTGTGCTGTCAAAATCACAGGACCGTCTGCCGTGATCGCAATCGTATGTTCATACTGTGCAGACAGACTTCCATCCATGGTACGCGCAGTCCATCCATCCGAATCCAGCTTGCTGCGATACGTACCGATGTTCAGCATCGGTTCAATCGTAATAACCATGCCTTCCTTGAGACGTGGACCCCGATGTGGCGGACCATAGTGAGGGACTTGCGGTTCCTCATGCATCTTCTCGCCAATGCCGTGTCCGATAAACTCACGTACAACCGACAGACCCTCACCCTCTGCATAGACTTGAATGGCATTGGAGATATCTCCGATTCGGTTGCCTACTACGGCAAGTTCAATGCCTTTGTACAGAGAGTTCTTGGTTACATCCAGCAGATGCTGTGCTTCTGGAGTCACTTCACCTACGGCATACGACCAGGCCGAATCGGCCAACCAGCCATTCAGATTAACCACCATGTCGATGGTCACGATATCGCCGTCTTTAAGTGCATATTTTCCCGGAAATCCGTGACAGATCACATCATTAACCGACGCACATGTCGCATATTGGTATCCGTTGTACCCCTTTTGTTCCGGCGTAGCGCCATTTTTCTTCATAAAAGCCTCTGCAAACTGGTCAATCTCCTGTGTCGTAATGCCTGGACGAATCATCTTGGCAATTTCTCTATGGCATGCGGCGAGAATTTCTCCGGCTTTTTTCATATATTCAATCTGTTCCTTGGTCTTCAATGTAATCATAACAACTACTCCTGTCCGTTAAAATCTTATCCTGTCCTCTATTGTAACGCTAAACGCGCAAAATAAAAAATTCCGTGCAATCAGCAACGTCCTATTATACGCCAAGCGCTTGTCCAATGAATACAAATATCCATGAAAAACTCGAAACCCCTTCGGATCTGGCCACGTATATGGTTAAAACAGTTGAAGTCGAAAGGGTGAAAGCTCATGTTCAAAAAAATGATCGGCAAACTACTCGATTCCAAATCTTCGTCTCACCGGAAACGTTACAGCTCCTCGGACAGGCGCTCATATAAACGTCACAGCAGTTCCTCCGGCAAGCGTTCCTACAAGCGCTATTCTTCTTCGGATGTGAAATACCGGGATAGCCGCAGTGGTTCGGGATATTACAAAAACAGAAAATACAGCTCCAGCTAAGCAACTTTCGCTCCTCCTGCTATTAAAGAGTACTTATCGGCCAGTTCAGTGTACGCGACCATATATCAATGATGTAACAAAAACAAAGGGGTGTTCGCTAGCCTACACACGGCTAACAGAACACCCCTTTATTTCATCTTACCTTCAACAACACACGCTCCATCTCTGCCACTAACTCCATCGCTCCGCCTTCATAACCCGGACGAAGTCCAAGAAGTCGTTCCAGCATCTGGTGCAATTCCGGCGTTAGCTTCAATTCCTCCTGCCAGCTGGCGGGTTCTCGGCCCTTCTCTGGCTCATAGGCGGAATACAGCATAAATAGAAGCAAGTGACCGATATCCTGGAGATCATGATCCGGTGTAGCCGGTTCATCCTCAGGCTCAGGCACTTCACGCATACGTCGCTTCAGCTCCGGCAACAACGGCTCCCCCAAGCGTCTCGCCAGGCCAAAGTCAATCAGATGCACCATCCCTTCACGTAAAATAACATTAGGAATCCGTACATCGCCATGAATATATCCCTGCTCATGCACATAAGCCACCGGAGCCAGCAGTTGACCTGCCAATTCCAGACATTCCTGCTCCGTATATCGAAGACCCTGCTCAAATATGCAATCTTCAATGGTCTGTCCACGAATATACTCGGTAACGATGTAACTTCGTCTACCGGATGTGAACACATTCAATAGATCAGGAATCGCTGGATGACGCAGATGTTTCATCACGTCCGCCTCCCGCTCCAGCAGGTTCACCGCGAGTCTTCCCTTGCTTGGCTTGGACTCCTTCAACGCCACTTCCCTGCCGCTCTGCTCATCTATACACAGGTATGTCAGCCCATAGCTCCCCATGCCCAGCAATTTCTGTATTGTGTAACGCTCAGCAAGGGTCGTCCCCTCACGCCGAGGACGGTCCATCCACAGTCCGAGCAATCTTTGCCAACTTCGTCGCAGCTCCACAGATCCTCCCATGCCGGCTTTCCGATCTCATCCCGGTCCGGTTCCATACCGAGCAGTTCATCGCCAGTCTTCATGTTGTATGGAGCTTATTATATCAGGCCGATCATGCAAAATCACGACGGGCAATGCTCTGTTGCTCAAGCCTCCTTATGTTTCTTCGGCAGCAGTCCAAACAACATGCGCAGCGATGTTCCTTTGGGTTTGCGTTTTCTCCCTGAAAGCTTCGCAGATTGGTCACAAGTTCGCGATCTCGCTCTTCCTCCAGCTTCTCATTCATCCACTGGCGTTGTTTCTCCATCTGTTCCTGAAGAGCCATATGTGTCTCTGCTAGGTGTTGAAGTGTCAACTCCAGTTCATCAACCCGCTGTTGCAGCAGCTGTACCCGATCGTCCTGTTGCTGTTCTACAGCACCGTATGTTACCTCACTTACCAGTTGCCCCAGACCCTCATAGGATCTTAGATTCCCAATGGATTCCGTGCCCTCAGGATAGGCTGATGGCATGACTGTCGCTGCACATTCCGGTTCCGCCAGAGCTTCAATCCCCAGCACCGATACATCCACTTCACTTACCACTACAGGTACTTCTGGAGCCAATACAGTCACCACAGCATCAGCCAGGGGCAGATTATGCTCTCTGAGTTCGGTCATCAGACGTTCAATGCACTCGATGTCATCTGACTTGAACAGTCTGGATTTGTTGGCGGAACGTTCGAACCGGTATCCCTGCTCTTCCAGTGCCGCCGCATATTTACGAAGAGTACTGGCACCTATGCCCAGGCTCTTGGCCGTTTCCGTCGTTGCTCCTGCTTCTTCAATCATCATTAATTCCCTCCCGGAATGAAGTCTTTTGGGAACCAATTCCATCATACCTTAGTGAGTTTATGAAATTGATTCTTGGATAAAAACATCTTGGCTTCAGCGTTCCTTTTTGGAACTGTCATCGGATCGGGGCGACCTGTCTCATGGATCAAGTATGCTTATCTTTTGCTTGTCCGTATGTATTCGTCGGCTTCTCGGCAGATCCCTTTGACGGTTTTGTTCTGTTTCTGCGGATTCCTAAGAAGTTTTGTCAGGTATATGATCCGCACAAATAACCCCCAATCCGACAACAGGCATGAATGCTGTCATGTCGAATGACACAGGTGCAAATGCCGTCAAATCCTATGATTATGAATTATTCATGTCAATTTTGTTAACTCCTTTACTCCAATACGCTCCCGCGATAGCGGATATCATTGCTGTACAGCTTTTCCATGTGTTATCTTATGTAACGTAGAAGTGCATTCCAGCATAAAATAAAGGACTATACTTAACATAGAACGCGGCGGAAAATATCAATCTAATTGGGGGCTGAACGGCAGTGTTAGGCAAATCAGGTAAAGTAGCGGTGATCGGTGCGGGTCTTGTCGGTTCAAGTTGTGCGTATTCCATGATTAATCAATCCATATGCAGGGAAATTATGATGGTCGACCGGACGTATGACCGTGCCGTAGCCCAGGCACTGGATTTTTCCCATTGTATGGACTTCACACATAACCGCACCAAAGTATATGCAGGCACGTACGCGGATTGCGGTAATATGGATGTCATCATTCTGACTGCCGGGGCCAATCCCAAGCCAGGACAGACACGGCTGGATATTCTGGAGGAAGCGGAATCCATCGCCAAAGATATTGTGGTTCCGATCATGAACAGTGGATTTAACGGGATTTTTGTCGTCGCTGCGAATCCGGTTGACATAGTAACTTATATGGTATGGAAATTATCCGGTCTTCCGCGTGAGCATGTTATCGGCACAGGAACGTCCATTGACTCTTCACGGCTCAAAACGCTGCTGTCTGAAGTCTTCTCCATCGATCCGCGCAGTGTGCATGGTTATGCTCTCGGGGAGCATGGAGAATCCCAGTTCGTAGCCTGGTCACATGTGACCATCGGCGGCAAACCGATTCTGCACATTTTGGATCAGCACAAGGAGCGCTTCAAACATCTGGATCTGGACGATATTGCACGCAAAACGAAAGATGCCGGCTGGGAAATCTTTACCCGCAAAGGCTCCACTCAATTCGGAATCGGCAATGCCCTCGCGCATATTACCCGTTCAATTCTCAATGATGAACACAAGATCATCGCTGTATCGGCTATTCTCGATGGAGAGTATGAGCAGCACAACGTCTGCGTCGGTGTTCCTGCCATTATCGGTGGAGGCGGCATTCAGGAGATTATCGAATTGCATCTGGATGAGGCGGAACGCCAGAAGTTCAATAACTCCTGTGAGATTCTATCCGGTAATATCAATCGTCTGACTTTGGCATAACGCGTTCCATATCCAACTCTATTTCGTGTACTTCGGCTCAACTTCGAGCCCCTGTCAACGCAAAGAAGCCAATAACACTCCATCTGAGGAGAATTATTGGCTTCTTTGCATTTATTTATCACAGCTACATCGTTATCGTTAACAGGTCGTTATTTAATTTGGCGCAAGTTGCGGTTCGTCCCTTGGTCCCCATTGCTGTATCACCCGCTTCAACTCACTCAGCATAACCGGTTTGCTAATAAAGTCACGCATACCAATCTCCAGACAAGCTTCCTTGTCTTCACGTTTGGCATTGCCTGTAACTGCAATGATTGGAGGTATGCGATCTCGTGGAATCAGGCGGTGCAACAGGTCGGTCGCCTTCAGTCCATCCATCACAGGCATATGAATATCCATCAACACAATGTCATAAGCATTCTGAGAGATGGCATCAATCGCTTCTACGCCATTGGTGCACACATCTGCCTGGTAGCCCAGCTTCTCCAGGTATTCTCGCAGAATTTTCCGATTTACCGGATGATCCTCAGCCACGAGAATACGCATGGCGACCTTGTCACTCTGACGTGTACGATCATGATGGAACTGACTTGCCGTCTGCTCTGCCGAAGCATCTACACTCGCCGCAGGAACTGCAAAACGGAAAGTTGAACCTTCCCCTTCTATACTTTCGACACTGATGCTGCCTCCCATGATTTCGACAAGTCGTTTGGAGATCACCAGCCCCAATCCTGTTCCACCATATTTGCGGTTAATGACCGGATGCAGTTGAGAGAAGGACTGGAACAATTGATCCAGCTTATCGGCAGGGATGCCAATTCCCGTATCCTGCACAGCGAAATCAAGAACGCTATCTTCTGGCTTTCTGCCCTTGATAATATCCACGTTAACATCAATGCTTCCCTGATCCGTGAACTTGAGCGCATTGCCAACCAAGTTCACCAGAATCTGCCGGATACGTATGGCGTCACCGACCATGAACTCAGGGATGCTTGGATTAAGACGATATCTGATCTCCAGATGTTTCTCATCTGCACGGGGTTTAAACAGTTCGGCAACCTGCTCCAGCATATTACGTAATGCAAATGGTTCATATGCCAGTGCCATTTTCCCGGACTCCAGCTTACTAAAGTCCAGAATATCATTGAGAATATTCAGCAGCGCATCTCCGCTGTCTTGAATAATCTCGGCATATTCACGCTGTTCTTCCGATAAATCGGTACCGATCAACAACTCTGTCATGCCCACGATCCCGTTCATTGGTGTCCGAATTTCATGGCTAACCATCGACAGAAATTCCGACTTGGCCTGAGCTGCCAGCTCAGCCGTCTCTTTGGCACGTACAATTTCACGTTCGCCAGTCACGTCATTAAACACGACCACTGCACCCTGAATCTGTCCCTGTTCAATAATTGGCGTCACCTGATACTGCACCAAAAAGCTGCTGCCATCTTTACGCCAGAACACATCCTCTTTGATTGAACGTCTCTGTCCATCCAACACAGTCATTTGAATCGGGCACTCTTCTTTTGGAAAATGACTTCCGTCTGCACGGGTGTGATGGATAATGGGATGTGAGTTCTTACCAATGAACTCTTTCGCCTCATAACCGAACATCGAAGCTGCTGCCGGGTTCATAAACATGGTGATTCCATCCGCATCCAAACCATATATTCCTTCCGTCACCGTATTAAGGATCAGCTCATGTTGCTTGCTTAGCTCCTGGATACGCTCCGTGTATTCCTTACGCTCGGTAATATCGGACACGATGCCATAGACGCCTACCATCTCCTTATCCACAATGATGGGCACATTCGTAACGGACACATCAACCTTCCGACCTTTTGAATTGACGATTCGGGTCTCATAATATTGCGGTTCACCTTGCTTCACCATATCAAAATAGTGTTCGCCGTATTGCACATCACATGGATCCAGGTTAGATAGAAACGATTTGCCTATCAGCTTATTACGTGGAATATCCAGCATTTGCACAAGTTTGCTGTTCACCGCACTATACTTGCCTTCCAGATTCAATGAATACACAGCTGCCGGGTTATGTTCGAACAGTGATCTGTACCGCTGACGACTTTCTCGAAGACGTCTGTCCGCATCCTTGTGATGGGTAATATCCCTGCTGATGCTTACGATCTGGACACTCTTGCCCCGTTCTCCGGCTACAGGCTTCGCCAATGTCTCCATCCAGATATAGTGTCCCTTCTTGTGCAACACACGCATCTTGCAGCCATTGGTGATCTTGGAAAGATCCATCGGGTCCGGGTAATCTCCCGGATAACAATAATCCTTGAACGACTTGCCCATGACTTCCTCCGGCTTATAACCCAGCAAGGTGTACACGGAAGGTGAAACATATAACAACTCTCCATCCGCAGAACAAGTCGTAATCAGATCTTGCGCATGTTCAGCAAGGACCTGATACTTCTCCTGCGTCTCCTGAAGCTCACGTTCAACTTTTACAATATCGGTAACATCCTTGGCTATGCCGTAGATTCCAACGACTTCACTGTCGGCTGTAATTGGTATATAGGTAACTTGGGCGTGCTTTAGTGAACCATCCTTATGATAGAATGCCATGGATTCACTGACTGAACGTCCAGCCAGTACCTCTGTAATGAATTGTTTTCGTAAATTCTCACTTTCCGGCGGGCTGATCCGATCCCGGCTCATACCCATAAGTTCTTCAATTTTATATCCAGATAACCGCTCAAAAGACGGGTTGGCGTCCATATGGTTTCCAGCAATGTCCATCACATAAATGGCATCTGGATGATTAAAAAACAATGACCGGTAAGAGCTTCCCTCAGAAATAATGCGCTTCAGGGTTTCCGTTTTATTAATATCCAAGGCTTACCCCTCTTTCTCAGCCAATATCTTCATCTAACAACAGGAATTAGTCATTCCCTATAGAAATGGGCCTACCCTCGAATAACCATGTAAGCCAGCCTAGAAACAGCTTTTTTTATTTTACCAGATTCTTGTCTCATTTTGCTTATAATCTATGATTCAAATCACATGATGTGTGATGTAATAGTTGGAAATTAAGTCTTAGATTCGTTAGCGCTCTGTAAGATGCCTCTGCGTAAAATTAACGATACATTTTGTATCAAAAAGGATATAATCTTTAAAAAAATGTTTTTCAACGACGGAGAGGATGAATGAATCATGCTGCCCAACAGAGTTAAAATTGCCTATGGCAAACTAAGAGGCTTGACCATTTTTGGTAAAATACAGCCCTCCATGGGCCTGTTGCCACGGATCAGGGGCAAAGTATATCTAAATAAGCGTGGTGACTTGCAGGTGGGAAAGCGGCTTAACATCATAGGTAAACCCTGGGGAACCCAGCTAACCGTGGTCAAAGGGGCACGACTAACGATTGGCGATGACGTCATGATTAATGCCGGTGTGGGGATTGCCGCTAACGTAGAGGTGACCATCGGCAATAACGTCATGATTGGTCCTCGAACAAGCATATTCGATAGTGCTTATCACCGGATTGATTCACTGGATGACGGGAGCCAGACTGCCAAGCGAATTGTCATTCAGGACAATGCCTGGATTGGTACAGGCGCGCTCATTCTGCCCGGAGTGACGATTGGCAGGAATGCAGTCGTGGCAGCAGGAAGCACGGTGACCAAAGATGTACCCGAGAATACACTTGTAGCCGGCGCGCCAGCCAAGATCATTCGCGAGCTGACCATTCATGACGGTTGGGTCAGACATTAGAAAAAATCCCCTTAAGCTTACATACAACAGAACTTTGCATGTTTTGGCTTAAAGAGGATCTTGAGCTTACAATAACCAGGCATATATCTAATTATTCAAATTTCTTTTTTGGCAAAATACATCATGCCGATTCCAATGAAAATGACAGCACTGCCTCCGACGACCGCCAGCATCGTCATCAGCGGAACATTGTAGGCTCCGAAACCTCCGCCGTCCACGGGTGTCATCAGAATCATCGGTTGTGCCCAGGGATAATACGGTCCAAACGTCGCCGAGTTCACGATGAGAATATTCGGTACAGTTAGAGCAAAATTCAGTGCAAGCGGTGCGGCAAAACTGCTCCATACCAGGGAAACGAACATCTGCAGGGCGGCAAGAGGTACACAAGCCAATAACCCAAGCAGCATTTTGCCCACCAGGAATCCCCAGGGTATCTGCATTGTAATGCCATGAATCGTGCCTGCCAGCAGAATGGACAGCAGCAACAACACTTGTGTACCCGCCAGAAGCATGAGTACAATCGTCAGTTTGCCTGCGTATACACCTGAACGTGTGAGCGGCAGAACCAGCATCTGCTTCCACCCTCCTCCTGCATGTTCGAAACGGCAGACAAAGGACGTAAACACGCCAGTCAGCATCGGCAACAGGAGTAATCCGTGCAAGAAGACCATGGTGCCCATCAGTACCTGCCAATTCCCCGATGGAGTGGACAACAGTCCGATGAGCAGTGCAATAAGTGGACTTAACAGAATCAGGAGCCATATGGGTGACTTGCCCATCTTCAACCGTTCAGCAGACAAAATTCGAAAATACGTTGTCGCAAAGCTCATATCAGGCCACATCCTTCCGGCTAAAATGAACCATACCCAGCAACAGGATCAAGAGCCCCAGACCTGCACCCATGCCTGCATACAGATATGGATTAGGTCCATTCCAGGCCATCTGTGCCCAAGCAAGTGGAAAGTGGGGTGAGATACTGAGCGCGAACATGCCTGTTATCGCGAGAACAATCCCCAGGGTGACGGGAAGCGCCTGATTCTTGTTTACCATCGTGAGCCATAACTCCAAAGACAACACGGGAAGCGCCCCAGCCAAAGGCATCAGTCCGAGCTTGATGGCATGCGTCCAAGGGATCTCACTGGCATGGAATCCGAGGACCAGACCCAGACCTACAATTCCTGCGGTTAATAGCAGGCAGGAGATCACCAGCAGCAGACAAGCCAGCAGGAACTTGGCCAGATACACGGCCGGTCTTGAAATCGGCATCGCCAGCAACTGTTTCCACGATCCCTGTTCATGCTCGACACTCGCGATCATGGAGCTTAGAATGGTTGCTCCCAACATCAGAGACAACGGTACAAAAACAACCACATTGCCCAACAATCCGCCCCACAGATTATCCGCATACTGCTCTTTCAGATAGTCCAACCGTAAGCCAAAATTAAGCGCCTGCATCGCTGTCAATCCAAGCGGAGCCAGAAACACGAGAAACCAGATTCCCTTGCCCCGAATCTTGAGCCAGTCCGACGATAATGCACGTCCGGTCATAGGGAAGCCCCCTCGCCAATGACCCGCATGAACAGATCTTCCAGCGACTGACGCTGTTCCTCAACACGATACACATCATGATCCTGTTCAATCAATCGGCGGACAAGCAATGCAACCGAAGGGTTATCCATATAAGGGAACGTTAATGCAGAACCTTGTCGCTGACCGAATTGCCCTTGCTCTCTCGCCAGTTTCATGGCCTCTTCCGGCTCGGAAACCGTTAACCGGATAGAACTACCCGTCTGACTGTGCAGACTCGCGATGGTATCCTGAAGCACCATCTTGCCTTCACGGATAATACCAACACGACTTGCCATCTGCTCGACTTCACTCAGCAAGTGGCTGGAAACCAGAACAGTAATGCCATGTTCCAGAGGCATGCGTTTGATCAGCTCCCGAATCTCCTGAATACCGGCCGGATCAAGTCCGTTCGTTGGCTCGTCCAGAATCAGAAGCTCCGGCTCACCCAGCAAAGCGCTGGCAATACCCAGACGCTGCTTCATGCCAAGGGAGTACCCCTTCACTGAACGTTTGGCATCCTTGGTCAGATCTACAATGGATAGCACTTCAGCTATTCTTGATTTCGGGACATTGAGGATGCGGCGCAAGGTCTCCAGATTCTCTACCGCATTCAGATGTCCGTAATACGAAGGGTATTCCACCAGGGAGCCCACACGGCGCAGAATGTCCATACGCTCCTTGCGGATATCCTTGTCAAAGACACGGATTACGCCTTTGGTTGGTTTAATCAAGCCGAGAAGCATGCGAATCGTTGTTGTTTTGCCGGCACCGTTGGGACCGAGGAAGCCGTAGATATCTCCCTTTTTAATATGCAGATCAAGTTCACGGACCGCTGCACGGTCCCGGTATGTTTTCCACAGATTCGCCGTTTGAATAATATTTTCACTCACTGTATGATCACCTCGGAACTATCGTAACCTTCCAAGGTTAAAGCCAAGGTAGTCTCCAGTTTAAGTTTAGTTTAAAAAGAGATCTTAAGGGTTCGTTGTGTCCTTACTTCCCTTACCACTGTAAATGTATGTCCGAACGCCCGTATCGGAACTGTCCACCCGCTTGCGCAGTCCCATCTCACGAATTAACAGGTCTACAATGGATAAACCCAGACCTGTGCCTTTGGTGTCGGGATCCTGTTGCATTCCCGGACCGCGATCCTGAATAACGATGGCCGTCTGCCCCTGAATCTCCCGGGTTGAGATGCCAATATATTTCCCGCTGGCGGCATGACGTATCACGTTTTGGAACAGGTTATCCAGAATACGACGCATACCCTGTTCATCCATAAGCCAAATCAGCGGTTCCTCCGGCAGGTCAATATCAATTTCGAATTGCTCTTTCTCCCAGACCGGATACCAGGCCGCCGCCGTTTCCCTGACCATCCGCAGCATATCTTTCTCTTCCAGCTTCAGCGTATATTTACCGCTTGTGAGCAAATTATAGGATAACATGTTGTCAATGAGCCCGCCGAGGTCCTCCATCTTCGCTTCCATGCGATGTAATGAACGGTCCCCTTGCTCGCTTAGCGCTTCCTTATGCAAAGCATGCATATGTCCACGAATCACCGTTAGTGGGGTGCGCAGATCGTGGGAAAGCCCCGCAATCAGACGTTTGCGCAATTGTTCTTCCTCACGCTCACGCTGGCGGCTGTCGGACAGTTGATACACCATCTGGTTAAATGACTCCTCCAGCTGACCAATCTCATCTGACCGCCGAATATCAACCGGAAGCGGAATGCCTTCCTTGCCCGGTGTCATCATCGCCGTCTGTAAACGAATAAGTCGTTTGCGAATACGTGCGAAGAAGAGAATCGACATGATGATGAAAATCATGAAGATGATCGTCATCACAATGCCAAGATACAGGAGCTCCATTGGCCAGTTGCTCTGTGTCATTTGCAGAAGTGATCGCGGCACTTCAATGATCATGAAGCCCTGTCCCTTGTCCTTTTCACCTCCACCGATGTATGAAACGACGGTTAACGGATCGCGAAAGGAAGCTTCTTTCATGAATTGCACCGTATTGCTCACATTCCATATGGCCGGAATTCGAGTCTCTGCCTTTTTCCCTGAATCCAGTGACCATCTCAATGTCGTGTCTGTCCCGCCATCCGGCGATGTGGAATTCAGAAGCGTTACATCTTCACCACCGAGAATAAAGAGGGTCTCACCGCTTGCATTCACACGATACATGGAAGACTTGGGATACGATGCATGTAATTGCTCCAAACGGGCCTTAATCTCCTCATCTGAAGCACCATTCAGGTTCTCTGCTTCACGCGACCACAGGTTACTGATCCGGGTAACGTCACCGTAAGGCGCCGCTTGATTCGTATTGGTGTTGTTCACTACGACAACATATATGATGGATATGATCGGCAGAACGACGGGCACGAATAATACGGCCGCCAGAATCAGGATGATATATCTGGACATCAAGGACCGCCCAAAGCGTAGCTTGCCCTGCCTGGTTTGCTTATGCTCAGGGTCCATGCGCGGTTCTCCTTTCCATTCTCCATTCATCGTCTTCCGTGCTCTGAACCGTCGGATCATGGCTTCTTCACACGATATCCCACACCGCGGACCGTCTGAATAACGACCGGATTGGCCGGATCAAGCTCCAGCTTTTCGCGCAGATGTCGAATATGTACCATCAAAGTTTTGTCCCCATCCAGATAAGGCTCGTTCCAGACAGCTTCATAGATCTGCTCTTTGGTTCGAATCATGCCCATATGTCGCAGCAGGTAGGCGAAGATATGGAACTGTTTTCCCGATAAATAATCTCATCCCCCGTCTCCTCATTCACGATCCGGTTGTCCTTCTCATAGATGGAGAGATGATCCAGCTTCAGGGCAGTATCGGAGGATGCCGCTGTCCCTGCCTTACGCAGTTGGACCTCAATTCGGGCAGCCAGTTCATCGGGGTGAAATGGTTTGGTCACATAGTCATCGGCAAAATCGAGACCGTGCAATTTATCGTCAATGGACGTTCTGGCCGAAAGCATGACAATGGGCACAGCGGGATGTTCTTTTTCAATCGCTGCCCACCGTAAATCCATCCAGCCCGGGCAGCATGACATCCAGAATAATGAGTGAGCAGCCAACAGCAGCCTCGGATGCACCTTCACCACTGCCGAACCATACCACCTCATAACCGCGCTCCTCCAGATCAGCTCTGACCCATGTTGCAATTTCCGTATCATCTTCAATGTATAACAGTTTGGTTTTCATCCGAATATTCGTTTCCTTTCCGCTCCCATTGGGTTAATGATATATCTGAGCATCATCATAAAAACGGTACCACACATTCTAATTATAGCTTATCCATTAACGTAGGGAATGTGATATCAGATCAGTCTATCAAGTACATATCAGTTCTACACCTGACGGGAGGAATTTCATTATGCTGCTGGAAGCCATCTATCATCAACCAAAACGAAATTGGGCCTACGCCTATGATCAAGATACAATCCATCTGCGCCTGCGCGCCAAAAAGAATGATTTGACAGAGGTACATGCCCTGACCGGGACAAATATGCGTGGGATGCCACCAAAGCGCTGGTTCCCTTAACGAAGTTCACCTCCGACTCCATGTTTGATTACTACGAAGGCGAAGTGAAACCTCCCTACCATCGGTTGAAGTACTCTTTTTTGCTCAAAAGTGGAGATCAACAGCTATGGATGACCGAGACAGACTTCCAGGAAGAAGAACCGGACGATCCGGGTCGTATGTTCCAGTTCCCTTATATTCATGCTGGAGCTGTATTCACACCTCCTGCATGGGTTAAGGATGCCGTGTTTTATCAGATTTTCCCTGAACGATTCGCGAATGGCAATCCCGATATTAGTCCGGAAAAGGTGGAACCGTGGGGTGGCGAGCCAACCCCTTTCAATTTCTTCGGCGGTGATCTTCAAGGCGTGATTGACCATCTGGATTATATCAGTGATCTTGGCATTAATGCGATCTACTTCACACCCATCTTCGAAGCCACCACCAACCACAAATACGATACCGAAGACTACCTGCGGGTAGATCGGCATTTTGGTGACGCAGATACCGTGAAACGACTGGTCGAGCTGTGCCATGCACGTGGAATTCGCGTATTGCTGGATGCGGTGTTCAACCATTCCGGGAAGACCTTTGCGCCGTTTGTGGATGTGCAGAAGAACGGAGAACAATCCAAATACAAGGACTGGTTCCATGTACATGAATTCCCGCTGGACGTGAAGGATGGCATTCCTACATATGAGACCTTCGGATTCGAAGCGCACATGCCAAAGCTGAATACGGAGAATGCCGAGGTTAAGGACTATCTGTTGAAGGTCGCCGAGTACTGGATCAAGGAAGTGGGTGCGGACGGATGGCGACTGGATGTCGCAGACGAGGTGGATGATGCCTTCTGGCGCGATTTCCGCCGTGTAGTCAAGGCTGCCAATCCGGAAGCCTACATCCTGGGCGAAGTATGGAACGAGTCTTCCGCCTGGCTGCAAGGTGACCAGTTCGATGCGTCCATGAACTATCCCTTTACCGATGCCGTGAATGCTTTCTTTGTGAAAAATACAATGCACGCCGAACAGTTCGCGAACTCCATCGGGCGACAGTTGTCCCGTTATCCACTTCAGGCCAGCGAAGTAGCATTCAATCTGCTGGACAGCCACGATACCCCGCGGCTGCTCACGCTGTGTGAAGGCGACCAGCGCAAGATGAAGCTGGCTGCGTTATTCCAGTTCAGTTACATGGGCGCTCCGTGCATCTATTACGGAGACGAGATTGGCTTGGACGGCGAGCATGATCCGGGTGCCGTAAATGCATGGAATGGGATGAAGCGAAGCAGGACCGGGAGCTGTTCGACTTTTATCAGAGACTGATCTCCCTGCGTCATGCTCATCCTGCCCTGCGTGCAGAAGGCACCGTTCGTTTCCTTCAGGCTCGTGCCAATGGAAGCCAACTGGTATTTGAGCGGCAGAATGAAGAGGAACGCGTTCTGATTCTGTTCAATCGCTCGGAAGAGACGGCTATTGTTGAGCTGGAGGCTGGTGACGGAGAGTGGGCCGAGTTGTTCGGTGAGAACCATCGTACCGCCAAGGAAGATGGCGTGCTTGCCATTGAATTGCCCGCCTATGGATATGCCGTATTGAGTACGGCTGTGAGCCAGGACTAGATTCATAATATAGATATACCTGAAGTTATATATATGCGAGTCCATCTTCGCATCAGTTGGCTATGTAAAACAAGCGTCCTGCAGAACCCGGATTCGGGTTTGCGGACGCTTGTTTTGGTATTGCCGTTATACATCATGATGTCACCGATGATCTCAGTGTTCCCATTCAGATTAAACCTGAGGGTCCGTGTGCACTTGAGCATCTGCCCCACTTGCAGTTGTGTCAGCATCCGCTGGCTTCGACTCCTGCTCGGGCTCTGCTCGCTTTGCCTTTGGTTTAGCCAGCTTTTGCATCATTTTACGGCCAGTTGGTGTCTGGGCCAGTCCGCCTTGGGCTGTCTCCCGGTGGCGGCTCGGCATCGCACTGCCTACTTCCAGCATGACGTCGATAACTTCATCTGACGGAATGGCACTACGCACTCCGGCCAGCGCCATATCAGCCGCAGCCAGCGCCGTCACTGCACCCAGTCCGTTTCGGACGATGCATGGAATTTCAACGAGGCCTGCGACCGGATCGCAGATGAGACCGAGTGTATTTTTTAACGCCAAACCTACGGCATGCACGACCTGTTCCGGTGCGCCTCCACGCAGTTCAACCATGGCACCGCAGCCATGCCAATCGCGGAACCCACTTCCGCCTGACATCCACCCTCGGCCCCGGAGATAAATGAATTGTTCGCAATCACATAACCAATCGCGCCCGCACAGAACAATCCGTTCACCAGATGTTCGTCCGTCCAGCCAAATCGCTCCTGTGAGCTAATAAACACACCGGGGATAATGCCGCAGGAACCGGCTGTTGGCGTTGCAACGATGCGGCCCATGGAGGCGTTCACTTCAGATACACACAGGGCATATGCCATGGCAAGTGCGGAAGCATCTCCTGAGCAAGTCTCACCCTTGCGAATGTACTCGGCCATTTTTTTACCGTCTCCACCCGTTAATCCACTGCGTGATGTGGTGTCTTCCGTTAACCCTTTGCGTACCGCTTCCTTCATCACCTGATAATATTCAGACATCTGCTTCACGACATCCGCTTCCGGTGTATTGGTCTCCTGAACCTGCTCCTCAATCATCAGCTGAGCAATGGTTTTGGATTCCGCTGTGCAGATCGTATTCAGCTCGTGTAAATGTTTAAATCGCATCCGAATCAACCCCTCTCTTCAAATCGATAACCCGAATGTCCAGCACATGGTCCAGCTCCTTTAGACGTTGGAGCATCTCCGGATCAGGCGCCCCATCCATCTCCATCGCGGTCAGCGCTTCGCCATCACGTGCTTTCCGATCCACTCTGCATATACCCAATGTTAACCCCGGATGAACTGATCGTGGACGTTACTGACGCAAGCACCCCTGCCTTGTCTGCATGTCGCAGAACGAGTGTCGGAAACTCACCACTAATCTGAACACGAAAATCATTCATCGCATGCACCGATACGCTTCCTCCACCAATGGAAGCCCCAATCAACGAGCAGGCACGTTCTCCATGCCACAGTTCGATTTTGACGGTATTTGGATGAGGAGCAGGCAGGCCGCTTGTATAAAACTCAACCTCCATGCCCGCTTCTTCTGCGTATTGCTCTGCATCCGGAATACGCGGATCGTCTGTAACATAATCCAGCAGACCTCCGATCAGTGCCAGATCCGTGCCGTGTCCCTGATACGTATCAGCGAATGAACCATAGAGCGTCAGCCGGGCACGTTCAGGCGTACAACCTAGCCACTGACGCGCTATTCGCCCTAACCTTGCTGCTCCAGCTGTATGTGAACTTGAAGGCCCCGTCATCGACGGGCCGATAATTGAGAAAACATCCTTAAATCGCACCTTGTAACCCTCCAATTGTATTCGTCATTTCCATCCAGATCCCAACCCATCATGTTCCTTATCTTCCTGAATGATGACATCAAAAAAGGACAGAAGAAGGCCCCAGGCCCTCTCTCTGTCCTCGATACCTGAGAGTTTCACAACCAGCAGTGTCTCACGACAGGGTGCATGGCCTGCGATTGCAGACAAGTCACCGGACTGACTGATCATATACCCCTTGGGTGGCGCAGTTCGCGCACTCTCCAGAGTTGCGTCCAACGATGGTACATTTACCTGAGAGATTAACCACTGGGCCGGGTGCGCAGGCTCGCTCCTTCGGTGCCTGAACACTAGCCATTTGCTTGGCTAACCCAGGTCTCTCCCGCTCGTTATCATCCGCTGTATGGAACCATTCTGAGTGTATGTCAGAACAGCAATGGAAATCGTTCATTTCTTCATCCTTAAGATTAATCGACCGAAAGATCAGTGTCAACAAACTTAACGATTTCTTTGGGTGTATTTCCTTCATTTGCGCTTGAATCGATGAAAACCAGAATATTTTGTCAACTTTCATCACATTAATACGATGAAAAGAACTTGTAAACTGGTCATAGCCCCGTCAAGTAGACAATAAAAAAGAGAAATTCCATTAAGCGGCGACTTTTTCCCGGAATTCAATCGGGAGAGGTCGCCGAGTTTGTTTTGGAAACGATCCTTGTTGTAAAACAAAATATACTCTGTAATTTGGTTCCTTGCTTGCTCCAGATTCTGAGGCTTCTCCAAATATAACTTCTCCGTCTTTAAGTGAGAGAAGAACGATTCAATACATGCATTGTCATAGCAGTTCCCACGCCGAGAATGGCTTCCTGTTAGCTTTTTCTCTTCAAGCAACTTCGCATAGCTGTGTGTTGTGTACTGGAACCCCTGGTCGGAATGGATTAAGGCAGGTCCACATTTCAGTTTCTTCACCGTTTCCATAACGAGTTTTAAGTCATTACGCTCGGAGAGTTCCCAAGCTACAATCTCGTTGTTATATAGATCCATCACAACCGAGAGATAAGCAAAATCATGCCCGATCCGGACATACGTAATATCCGTCACGAGTTTCTGCACAGGAGCTGCCGCCGAGAATTCCCGATTTAAGACATTACGGAATAGAACGGACGGTTTCCGGCCAGCAAATGGACGTTTCTTGCGAATCACGGAACGAATCTGGAGTTCTCTCATTAAGCGGCGTACCTTTTTGTGATTCACCACGAGGCCTTCTTTTCCTAACGCGGTTCGCATACGTTTGTAACCGAAATAAGGACGAAGCCGATGAATGCCTAAAATATGTGCTTTTAGATCCGCATCCCGATCTGCTCGTTTCTCTCTGAGGACGATATTCTTCTTCCATTTGTAGTAACCCGCACGAGAAATTTCAGCAATTTTACACAACCAAACCACAGGTGCCCACTTACTTATTTCTCGAACGGACTGGCACCGGGCTTCGAAATCCAGCTTCCCTCTCCGTGCAAATTCGGATTGAGCTTTTTTAGATATTCTACCTGCGCTTTCAGATAAGCATTTTCTTCTTCTGCACTGTTAAAATGCTTCTTCGTCCAACGTCCCCGGTAATCCTCAAAACTCTCTCCATTTTGGCTTTTCCGTACCCAAGTAATAATCTGGCTCTCACTTTTAATACCAAACTTCTCCATGATCCGACTGTAAGTCCAACCCTCTTCCAATCGCAGACGAACAGCTTCTTTCTTCGTTTCTTCACTATATTGATTAAAAGTTTGGCCTTTTTTCGCTGTCATAACAAAAATCCCCTCCGGTTTTCAGTGTTGAGTTCATTTTAACATGATCTCTTTTTCACTGTCTACCTTGAGGGGATAATACCAAACAGCTTATTTCATTTCCCTTCAATTCATAGAGCGCTTACTACTATTTATGATATTGTCCACGAAACTGTTCGGGTATTCAGGCAACCATAATCTTTGAACCCCCTGTTCATAGCCCTTCCTGATCGGCACATCTGAATTACAATTCACAGTTCGTAGAAGATGCTTTCGTTCTGTACATAGGGTCTGCAATACTTGCTGCATAGCTTCGGCATGCGATCTTTCATCCATTCGTGTCTCGACTCGTTCGCCATCTGAAAGGCATAATAACCCAGTGTAAAGATCAACATGAACCCTTCCATTAGCCGGATATCACGCTCCGTTAGCGGTGCAGTCTGTTTGGTATATCCAGATAAGAATATGTCACGTTCCTCCCGATTGAACATCAGCGCTGCCCTCCGGCATCGAAAAGATAATAACCATAACCATGCAGACAAAAATCAATCATGGAAATCCCCTGATCCGAGATCAGCAGATTGTTGCGCGTAATATCCCCATGAATGATCCCCATGTCTCCGCGTGCTGCGGGTACGCTGTAGCTGCTTATTAATGTTCTCAAATGTCTCACGAAGCAGATCAAAGTCTTCTGTTGTAAAAATTCCCAGACGGACACCTTCCTCAAGCTGCCCTAGCATGACCAAGTTCTCATGGATATTGCCATATGCCGGCCGTACCTCTGTTCGATCTGTCTGATTCTGTACACGCCCATATTGATGAAGCGTCTGTAGTTGAACACCAAGATCATATATCTGCTCTGTTGTCAGACGTTCTCCCTGCTGGATGTCCCTGCCCTCAATCCACTCCAGTACTGTACAGCAGATTTCTTTACCTGCTTCACTTGTCCACACCGTGACCCAATCTCCTGATACATTGCGTACCGGATGCTGTACGCGTAATGCTGTCGTTGCATTTAACTCATGAAGCAGGTTCATCTCTGCCTCCAGCGCAGGAGGCGTATGCTGAATGCCCGTCATACTTGCATATGCGGCTTGATGGATACGCAGCAAATATTTCTGCCCACATGCTTCATCAACGACATAATATGTCAGATTCTCATTGTGGCGAATATAGGAAACGACAGGATTTTCGATAGGATAGTTCTTTATGATCTGAGCCGCCATATGGTCATAAGACCTCTGATCCGTAGTGATTGTCAACATCTCCTTCGGAGTTATGTAAACGCTATCTTTATAGCAAATATCGTAGCATAATTGCTTTACACGCAGCAAACTCTTTCCACATTAATCTAAAAAAGCACAACCCCCGAACAACCGTCCAGGCATTGCGCTTTCTTATGTCTCTATTTAGCTCTTCATCTCTCTGTCTGTTGCTCTATATGATACTCCATGATCCAATTAACCAAAACGGCCCATAATGTATTCTTGGGTCAGACGATTGTCCGGGTTCGTGAAAATATGCTCTGTATCCCCGTGCTCGATCATGCTTCCCAGATAGAAATAAGCGGTATAATCCGAGATACGTGCTGCCTGCTGCATGTTATGGGTAACAATAACAATCCGCAGCTCCTTCTTGAGCTCGGTAATCAACTCTTCAACTTTCCCCGTAGATACCGGGTCAAGTGCAGATGCAGGCTCGTCGAGCAGCAGAATCTGCGGATCAACAGATAGGGCGCGGGCGATACATAGACGCTGCTGTTGTCCACCTGAGAGAGACAGGGCTGACTCGTTCAGCCTGTCTTTCACTTCGTCCCAGAGCGCAGCACGACGCAAGCTTTTTCCACAATTTCATCCAGTGCCTTCTTACTCTTCGTACCACGATAGCGGGGGCCAAACGCGATATTGTTGTAGATGGACTTATGAAAAGGGTTCGGCTTCTGCCACACCATGCCAATCTTCTGGCGAAGCTTGATCACATCGGTTCCAGGCTCATTCAGATCATTACCGTCCATCCAGATATGTCCCTCTGTACGGGAACCGGCAATCTCGTCGTTCATCCGGTTAAGTGACCGAAGGAACGTGGATTTACCGCAACCCGACGGCCCAATAAGCGCCGTTACGCTTGCTTCAGGAAACGTCAGACTGATCTGTTTGACCGCCTGGAAATGTCCATAATATATGCTTAATTGTTCCGTACCAAAAGGTATGGCCATGTTGGTTCCTCCTTATTTCGAAGCTGTCATGCGGCGGAATACAACCCGACCGATCCAGCGTGCACTTAGATTGAACGCCAGCACGAGAATGACAAGCACGGCGGATGCCCCTGCTGCCACTTCCTTGGAATCTGGCCCAATGCCTTCACTATTGACCTTCCAGATATGAACGGCAAGTGTCTCTGCCGGACGGAAAGGATTAAGCGGTGATCTCGGACTCGTCGGATTCCAGTCTGTAAAGTCCAGTGGCGGACTACTCATACCTGCGGTGAACATCAGCGCGGCTGCTTCACCGAAGATCCGGCCCGATGCCAGAATCGTACCCGTAATCAAGCTCGGCAATGCCACAGGCAGCAGAATGGAAGTGATAATCTTCCACTTGGACAGTCCAAGTGCCAGACCGGCTTCCTTCTGTTCCTTCGGAACAGCCCGGAACGCCTGCTCGGTTGTCCGCACCATCAGTGGCAGGTTAAAGATTGCCAGAGCCAAGGCACCCGAGATCAGGGAGAAACCAAGACCAAATTGATTGACCAGCAACAATAGACCAAACAAACCGATAACGATGGACGGGAATGAGGACAACACTTCAACAACCAGACGAATGAAGCTGGTAATCTTGCCTGGTTTGGCGTATTCCGCCATATATATTCCGCCGCCCCATCCGAGTGGAATGGTAACGATCAATGTCAGAATAAGCAAGAATACCGAGTTAAAGAGCTGTGGACCAATTCCGCCGCCGCCCTTGAGCAACTGTGGTGCGCTCGTCAGGAAGTTCCAGCTGATATGGCCAATACCTCTATACATGATGAAACCAAGCAGGCCGAGCAATAACATAACAATGAACAGGGCCAGTACAACGATAACGGATGTAGCAATTTTATCTACCGTCTTTGCCTTCATTTTCATACCCGGTTTCTCCTTTCAAGCAGGCGAACCAGAATGACGAAGACAAATGTCATCACCAACAGGACAAGCGCCATACTCCACAGTGCATTGTTATGAACGGAACCCATCGTGGTGTTACCCATGCTGAGCGTAATTACACTTGTTAATGTTGAAGCTGATTCGAGCAAGGATGTTGGCACATGCGGTGCATTACCGATAACCATCTGTACAGCAAGTGCTTCACCAAAAGCACGAGCCATACCGAGAACGACACCTGTCAACAACGCTGGTAAAGTCGTTGGAATAATGACACGGTAGATGGTTTGCCAACGCGTGGCACCCAGTGCGTAGGAAGATTCACGCAATCCTTTGGGCAACGCGGACAACGCATCTGCCATGATACTTGTTACCGTAGGAAGAATCATGACCGCGAGAACAAGACATCCGGCTGCAATCCCGACGCCTGTTCCACCAAAGATACTGCGCAGCAACGGTACGATGACACTCAGACCGATAAATCCGTACACAACGGACGGGATTCCGGACAAGAGTTCAATTGCAGGCTGCAATATCTTTTCCCTTTACCGGGGACAATCTCTGTCATGAAGAGTGCTGCACACAAGCCAAGCGGGCTCGCGATCAATGCTGCAAGCAAGGTTGTAATGAAAGAACCGGTGATGAACGGCAATGCCCCGTAGAAAGCAGGTTCTCCCGTTGGATTCCACGTTTTTCCACCCAGAAATTCACTTATGCTTATTCCATTTGTGAAAAATGTTGATAGTCCCTTGGACGCTACAAAATAAACAATGGAAAACATGACAACGATCAGGAAAACGACACAAATCGACGTATAGATCCGTCCCGTCCACTCTTCCCAATAATGTTTCTCTTTTAAGGGCCGGCGCGGTTTCAACTTGTTATTCATTACCGTTCCCCCTTCGGTCTGTTCCATAACAACCATCCTTCTATAGTAGAATTAATGCAAAATATGGGATTATTTCAGAGCAAACCGCGTAAAGAGGCGGGACCTAAGTCCGCCTCTTTCGCTGTATGCGCAAGTTCAAAGATTACTCAACCACATTACCTGCTGCATCGCGTTTTACTTTCATACCTGACATTGGAATGTATCCAAGCTCAGTCACGTCATTTTGTTGAACTTCGTCACTCAGGATGTAGTCCAGGAATGCTTTTGTTGCTGCATCCGGCTCACCTTTGGTGTACATATGCTCGTAAGCCCACACTGGATAAGTTCCTGCTTCTACGTTCTCCACAGTTGCTTCGACACCTTCGTATTTCAACACTTGCAAGCTGTCATCCAAGTAAGACAGGGCAAGGTAACCAATAGCACCTGGCGTTTCAGCTACCAATTTTTTAACGTTACCAGAAGAATCTTCTTGAATCGAACCTTGGATATCGTCCATTTTTGCACCCAATGCATATTTCTCGAACGTTGCACGAGTACCGGAGCTGCTCGGACGGTTTACAATAACGATTGCTTGATCCGCGCCACCAACGTCTTTCCAGTTCGTTACTTTACCGGAGAAAATGTCGACCAGTTGTTGCTTCGTCAAACCTTCTACACCTGCATCTTTGTTGCTCACTGGCGCCATAGCGACTACAGCTACCTGATGGTCAACCAGTTCTTTTACTTTGGCTTCGTCCTCCAGCTTCTCTTCTGCAAATACATCAGAGTTACCGATTGTAGCTTGTCCGTCAGATACTTGTGTCAAACCAGTACCACTACCGCCACCTTGAACTTGAACCGTTACGTTCTTATATTCATCAACTGCCATAAATTTCTGTCCAGCTTGTTCTACCAGAGGTAGCAATGCAGTCGATCCGACTGCCAGAATGTTACCGCTAAGCTCAGTAGCAGCTTCTCCTGATCCATTGCTTGCGGCACCCTCTGTACCAGCGTCATTTTTCGATCCGCATGCTGCGAGTACCAGTACGAACGTTAAGGTCATCAAAATAAACGGCAACTTTTTAAACATGTTTTGTTTTCCTCCCCCAATGTAGTGATGGCGTTTTGTGAATTTGTTTGTTCACCATCAACTCTTTAATCATTGTAGTTTCGGTATGTCATCTTAAAATCAGTGTTTTGTAAACGCAATGTTAAAAATATCGGCTGGATATTGAAATTTATCTGAGACAAGTTGCGCTGAAGTGGCCGCTTCGGGAACGGACGTTGTTTCAATCGCTGTTATCCCCGGATTTATATGATTTAATTTTTCAAAGGAATACATCCGGGGATAAGGCGAACGCTTCGCTTTTCCACAATCGTTCCGTTCCCTGCGCTACGTCAGCGCTCGATGTATCTCAGGCATATCAATGATCTGCCTGGCTAGTATGCAAAAAGAGGATGTCCCATACGTCATGAATATGACGGGGACATCCTCATTTCGTGTTATTGTAATGAACCTGACACACGCTATTCGCTCCCATTTGCCCAGATCTGAAAACTAAGGAATCTCAGACACGTTATTTCGTCCATTTAGTTGATTTTTTAGGTTTAGAAGTCCTTTTATGACGAAATAGCGTTACTGAGGTTCGTTAAATCTCGCAACCGTTGATGATCCGCCTTTTAAGGTGCGATAGGTTCATTAGCGCTTGGAGCGAAGCAGAATTCCTTTTGAGACAGCCCTTTATGTAATTGGTTAGGTGCATAATAGAAATCGAGAATTTTCATTCCTTCTATAGAAGAAACAGAAGAGGAACAAAAAAACTGCCTCGCTGCCAGTGCTTAGCACCAGCTGGAGAGCAGCCTTTTATAATACATTGAATGATTATTAGATGTTCCTATTGTAAAAACTAATTTTACTAACCCAGAATCCATAACCATAACGCCAACCCGGCTAGGGTAATGAACAAGGTGGGAATGGTCAGAATGATGCCAGCCTTGAAATAATACCCCCATGTAATCTTCACACCTTTGCGGGATAACACATGCAGCCACAGCAGTGTGGCAAGCGACCCAATCGGAGTCATTTTGGGACCCAGATCAGAACCAATGACATTGGCATAGATCAATGCTTCTTGAATAAGCCCTTCGGTGTGCGCACCCTGGATGGCTAATAGGTTAATCAAAACGGTCGGCAGGTTGTTCATCACGGATGACAATACTGCCGCGATGATTCCCATGCCGAGCGAAGCAGCCAGCAGACCATGCTCTGCTATGGCATCCAGCCAGCGACTCAGATGATCTGTCAATCCTGCATTACGCAGTCCATATACGACGATATACATGCCCACCGAGAACACTACAATCGACCACGGTGCTTCCTTGATTACCCGTTTGAGATCAACAGCCTCGCTCTTGCGCGCCAGCACAGCGAACAGCAACGCCACGGAGCCAACGATAACCGATACGGGAATCGGGAGAAACTCACTGGATGCGTATGCTACCAGTAACAGCCCCAGCATGTACCAGGCGATCCGGAACATCCGTGGATCACGTATTGCTTCCTTCGGATCGCGTGCCGCGGAGATATCGTAGCGACGGGGTATGCTTTTGCAATAGAACAAAAACAGCATTCCCGTACTCGCTGCGATCGAGAACAGATTCGGCACAACCATGCGCACCGCATATTCCACAAATGTAATTCCAAAGAAATCAGCAGACACAATGTTGACCAGATTGCTGACGACCAGCGGCAACGATGTGGTATCCGCGATAAATCCACTCGCCATCACAAAAGCCAGCACCATGCGCTCATCGAACTTCAACGCACGCACCATTGCGAGCACAATTGGCGTCAGAATGAGCGCTGCACCATCATTTGCGAACAAAGCAGACACCGCAGCCCCTAGCAAAATGGAGTAAAAAACAGTCTGCGACCGTCCCCTCCGGCCAGCCTCGCCATATGGAGAGCTGCCCATTCGAAGAATCCCGTCTCGTCCAGAATTAGAGAAATCATAATGATGCCCACAAAGGCCAGCGTTGCATTCCATACAATGGATGCCACATCCGAAGCATCGTTCAAGCTCACAACCCCGCACAATAGGGCAAGCAACGCACCACCCGAGGCAGTCCAACCGATGCCCAATCCACGAGGTTGCCAGATCACCAAGGTGATCGTTACTACAAAAATTAATATTGCTACGTATACCATAGTGCCTCCTGCTGTACCCTGTCTCGATATACTCTATCGTTCACTTCATCATTATATTGTAAGATTACACCGCATGATGCGCGGAAGAACCAGACGATATATTTATACAGGGCCGCAGGAGCAATGTCTATCTTTATTTTCTTCTATTCAAAAAAGCGTGGTAAATCATGGTGGTCTGCGTCTTAGGATTTATCATTTTCCTTATCCTTCGGTGTATCCTCCACCATCTTGAACATGCCAAGCAATCCCTGCAATTGTTCTGCCATACTGTTCAGATGTGCAGACGATGATGCAATCTCCTCTACTGATGCCAGTTGTTCTTGCGAAGATGCAGATACGGATTCCGTATTTGCAGCCGACTCCTGGGTCACGTTCGAGATATCGTTCATTGCCTTCGCAACGCGGGATGCACCGTTCTCCAGCTGCTTCGTTGTTTCGGACAAGTCATCCAAGGTATGCACGGCATCTTCCACCGCCTCCCGAATCTGGGCAAATGATTGTCCTGACGTGTTCACGGCCTGAATCCCTTCTCCCACCCGAGTCTGGGCGGCATTCATGGCGATTAGAGCGGCATCCATATCTTGACGGATATTGTGAACCACCTCACCGATCTGCGCTGCCGAGCTTCCGGATTCTTCTGCCAGTTTACGTACTTCTCCCGCTACGACGGCAAAACCACGACCGGCATCCCCCGCTCTAGCCGCTTCAATGGAAGCATTCAATGCAAGCATGTTGGTTTGTTTCGAGATGGAGGCAATGACATCAACCATGCTGCCGATCTCTACCGAACGGGCATTCAGAGACTGAACCACCGCTCCCAGCTGCTCCACCGTTTCCTGGATGCTGTTCATCTGCTCCACAGCCTGTCCGGCTCGCCATTACCAGAAGAAGCAGCACCAGATGTATTCCGCATATTGGCCGTGATTGATTGCACACGCTCTGACATCATGCGAACATCTTCGGCCATTCGGCTCATCTGTCCAGATCCGTCTTTTACGCTGTTCACTTGCTGCTCCGCACCTTCGGCCAGCTCCTGAATAGCCAATGTTGAATGTTCAATCGCTTTGGTCGTTTGCTCTGCACTGGCAGACAATTCTTGAGAAGAAGCAGATACCTGCTCTGTCGTTTCCTGTACACCAAGAATCATCATCCGCAGGTTATCCACCATGCGCTCGAAATACTTCGCCAGATCACCAACTTCATCTTTACGGCCTGTTTCCATTTTCACGGTCAAGTCGCCTTTACTCACCGCTCTGGCCGATTCCTGAAGTCGTTTAATCGGACGAAGCATGGATCGTGTGAACCAGATAATAAAGATGAGCGTAAGGAACGTGGCCGCCAGAATCACGATCAAGGTAATCATGCGAATATCCTTACTCGCATTGGTTATCTCACTTTTGAACATCGTTCCGGCTATTTTCCAACCTGTTGCTTCATTTGTATTAAAAATCATCATTTTCGGTTGCTCATTGAACACGTAATCGAATTGTCCTTCCTGACTCTCGTACATTTCATCCAGCGATCCGCTTGTTTCCTGTGTACCTGGCTCTACGACAGGGGATACCACATAATTTTTGTTTGCATCCAAAATAATCACGTAGCCTTCTTTACCCACCTTAATGGATGCCTGCTCTTGCAGATCTGTCAGATCCAGAGACAAACCAACAACACCCGATTGGTCTTTTAATGTTTTGGAGATAAATACAACGGCAACGCCATCCGTATTCACGGATACAGCTGATACGACAGCGGTACCTGGTTTCTGCATCGCAAGTGTATACCACTCCCGCTCCCTGGGATCATATGCATCTCCCCGTGTGCTGCTCGCTGTGGGTTTGCCTCGAACCATGACTCCGTCGGTTGTTCCCACAAAAATGTTCATGGCATCCGGATGTAATCCCAGATACTGCTCCAGTTTCATTTGAATCTCTGTACTATCGTTTTCCCCTTTAATCAGGGTCGGATCAAGCGCATCCGCAAAATAATTAATATCATGAATCTTGTAATTTACCTGGCTTTCTACAATAGTATTGGCAGTGTTCACACTTTGCTTCGCACTATCCACCAATTGTCCTTGTACGCCACCTTCAGCCATCGTTAGTGTGATTAAGCCGATTGCCAAGCTTGGCAGGAGCAGAACGGCCAGGAAGGAGACCAATAGTTTGTTCCTTATGTTCCAGACGAAACCTTTCTTTTTCTTCTTCTTTTTATTCTGATTATGTTTGGGTTTGGCTGGTTTCGTTGCTTTCATTACTTTGTTATCCTGAGTTTCACTCATCTCTTTATCCCCCTCTAATTGTAAAAATGCCTCTTTCTTTTTATGTATGTAACAATCTATAAGGCTTATCTATATATATCGGCTAAATGAGGGGATTTATTTGAGAGAAAAATGTACAGGCACGCCAAACAAGCCACCTCTGATCAGAAGTGACTTGTACAGGGTACGTATTCCTAATTATTCCATGAATTAGACGAAGTGTTGGAGTATGGATCACCTGGAGGTTGTGCCGATGGTTTACCAAAATAGTAACCCTGTGCAAGCTCAATACCTATGGAACGACAGAAATCAAACTCCTCCATTCGTTCGATTCCTTCGGCAAGGACTTGACCTCCAAATCGACTCGACATCTCAACAATATGAAGAATTTTCTGTTGTTTGGCCGAATCCTGATCACAGCGGTCAATAAGACTTCGATCTATCTTGACAAAATCAGGTTCTAACCGGTTCATCAACTCTATTGTCGAGTATCCGGAACCGACATCATCCAGTGCAACCGACATTCCACGGGAACGATATACCTCAAATATCTGCTGCAAGATGGGCATATGCTGAATCTGTTCTGTTTCCACGACTTCAAACACAAAATCTTTAGGGTCAAGCGCAAGACGTTCAATCGCTTCAAACGTATGTGTCAGACAATATTCGGGATTATATATGGAGGAAGGCAGGAAATTTACGAAGCGTTTGACACCTTGCGGCAGAAAAACGGCACTGGTCTCAATAGCAGTAATGCGCGCCATTCGATCCAGAAAAGAATGTAGTCCGGTCTCACGCGCAACTTCAAATAATTCATAGGAACTGAAGGATCTTCCATTCTCGGCAGGACGAAGCAAAAACTCATATCCGATAATCTGCTCCGATGCATCCACGATCGGCTGCATATGACTGGTGAATTGGTGCTCCAGAATAATGGAAACAAGCTCTGCATGCTTGAAACGGGACTCCTGCATGGTAAGACTAATCCAGCTCTCTTCATTCGCCTGTTCGTATAAAGGCATGATCTGAACGGTTAGGGAATCACGTAATGTTGGATTTATCTCGCCGATCTCTTCAATGAAGCTCTGAACCGCCTCAGGATTCGAATAGTGCATCCACATCATGTCATCCGACGTCTCGATAAGTCTTCCCGGCGTTTGCAGCGCTTCCAGCAAAGCGGGGGAAATGGGACGCAGGTACAAAGTACCTTGGCCCTCTATAGGATAGATTGGACTGCAGCCACTGCAATTCATGTAGGACCCCCTTGGCAATTTATGATTCCATGTCCATTAATGTTCACTTGTATATACCCAAAGTTTGTAAATATTATATCATGGGTCTTAAAATTAATCTCTACTGTTTTGATGACTTCGTATATGACGGCTATTGAAACAAATATATTCAAAATGGCAGAAAAAAAGACCGTCAGTCTGATGACTGTCGGTCTCCTCCTCACCGCTTATTAACCTTTAAGAAGCAGGAATCACGATTTTTTGTCCAACTTTCAGGTTATGCACATTTGAGATTTTGTTAGCTGTTGCCAATTTGCGCCAGTCCACACCATATTTCAGACCGATGCGGTACAGGTTGTCCCCTTTTTCACCACATATACAACCTTGTTGTTGGTTGCCGGTTTCTCAGGTTGTGGCTTAGGCGTTGGTGCTGGTGTTGGTTTAGGCGTCGGAGCTGGCTTTGTACCTGTTTCAGGTGTTGTTGTTGCTTCACCTGTCAGTTTCAAACCGTACTCTGCAAAACCTTCCTGGTTCGTACCGATGAACGACATGGCAGGATTCGCTTCAACCAGATCTTTTGCATCCGGGGAAGAAGCAAACACCACTTCAAGATCATTCAACGCTGCAGCAGTTACACCCGCAGATGGTTTGATTGGTGCCAGGGACCAGTTGCCGTCCGCTGCCGGGTTAATCGTTTTATTCTCACGGATGTAGTCGATGATCACTTGACGGTTCTCATCCGGTGCAGCCAGAACGATCCGTTTGCCGTCCGGGTTAGCCAGCTTGGATGAAGAAGCACGGTAGTTATTCGTCGCTACAATGAATTTTTGAGCCGGGTCAATCGGTTTGCCGTTAAAGCTCAGATCCTTGATCCGGCTTGCGGATGCATTAACGATCGCAGCTTTGCTATCGTATTTGGCTGGTTGAGTCACATCAATCTGATACGTTACACCATCGATAACATCGAAGTTGTACGTTGGGAAGTCATTGTTGATCAGTTGTTGTTGACCGCCTTTGGCCGGGTCGATCTGGTTGAACTGGCCTGCAGACCATTCCAGCCATTCTTTCAGTTCTGCGCCGTTAACCATTACAGCATGTACCGTATTTGGATATACGTACAGGTCAGCAACGTTTTTGATCGCAATGGTGCCTTTGGGAATATTCGTGTAATACGATGCACCTGAACGTCCACCGGCTTTGAATGGTGCTCCTGCGGACAATACAGGAATGTTCTCATATTCCGTACCTTGCATATGTTTTTCGACATACCATTTCTGTGCATTTGTTACGATCTGAATGGATGGATCATCCTGAACCAATGCGAAGAAGCTGTTGATTGGTGCCGTCGTTTCGCCCACCGGACCACGAACATACTCCAATGTACCTTCATGCTCTTCATGAACTGCATCAATGATGTCTTGATCCGCATCTACCAGAGGCTTTTTGTTGGCTGTATCGTAAATTGGGCGTGCTTCCGTTTTGGAATCCACCACTTTCCATTTGCCATCAACCAGCTCCAGGTCCAGATCGATGATACCCAGATGATCACCCCAGAAACCTGGCTCTACAGCAGGAACGCCATTGATTGTACCTTTCTCAAGGTCTACCCCTTTTTGCCGGCAAAATCGGCACTAGGGAATACTTTGTGAGCATGTCCAAACAGAATGGCATTAATGCCCTCTACCTGGCTCAGGTACAAAACGGAGTTCTCCATCAGATCCGTTTGCGGGATATCCTCAAATCCGGAGTGAGGAATGGCTACGATAATGTCGGCACCTTCGGCCTTCATCTGCGGAATGAATTTCTTCGCGGTAGCGATAATATCCTTGGCGATGACTTTGCCTTCAAGGTTAGCGCTGTCCCACTGCATGATTTGTGGCGGCACAAATCCGATCACACCCACTTTGATCGTATGCTCCTTGCCAGTCTCATCCGTTACTTTTTTGTCCAAAATCTCATACGGCGTGAAGTAATTCTTGTCATTCGTCTCATCATCATCACCATCATCTACATAGACATTGGCATTAATGTAAGGGAAGTTCGCACCCTCCAGCGTCATGTCCAGGAAGTCCAGACCATAGTTGAACTCATGGTTACCGATGTTACCTGCATCATAATCGAGCAGATTCATCGCTTTATATACAGGGTGAGTCTCACCCTTTTTCAGTGGATCAATCTTCGCCACATAGTCACCCAGCGGGTTACCCTGAATCAGATCACCATTGTCGAACAGCAAGCTGTTCTTGGCTTCATCCCGTGCTTTCTTGATCAGTGTAGCTGTTTTGGCAAGTCCATACTGGTCTGTCTCTTTGTCGGAATAGTAGTCATAGTTAATGAGATTGTCATGAATGTCCGTTGTCTCCATGATTCTCAGTTTAACTTTGGCAGCATCCGCAGCCGATACAGGCACCGGAAACACCGCAAGCACGTTTAATGCAACGAAAGCGGCAGTCAGGCTTGATAATACTTTTTTACTCGTTTTCAAAATAACCCCTCCCGGTTATGTACATTGAATCATGCATTAATGGGCAAACGAAGAGCGCAGAAAAAGATAGATTTCATGGGTTGTGCGTACTGACGCTCGGATGACATGCATCGGAATTTCAGGTAAGTTTATCTCACATGAACATCTATTTATGTCTGTGCTTGTCGTTTACATTCCCAAATCATAACGCAATGTTCAGCCATTGAAAAGCATTATTTTTTACATTACCCGCACATACCTAGGCAAGTTTACATTATCATGCGTGATTTCGACATTTTTTTCAACATTTTAGTAGGTATATTGTACTTATTATCTTCAAAATACGTATATTACATGTGTCTCACATACAACAGCCGATTTAGCGTTACGCATCCATACCAAAAACCGTGAAAGCTTAATGGCTTTCACGGTTGATTTTGAACTCTGCGCATATTTCGCATAGGGACGCTACTTGGCAGAGGTTATGTTCATATTCGGATTATTGTTCCCACACATGATGTTCATGATCTTTCCCGGTGTATTCAATACGACTCGGGGTGATGTCCAAAATGACATAGTTCGGATCATTAGGTCCATCGAACCATGCCTTCAGTTCGTCGTTCCATACTTGCTCACGCAAACCTTCGTTCTTTGTCACTTCACAGGTTCCTTCAATCTCAACGACTTCCTTGGAACCACCAGCCTCATAACCAAGCAGCAGGCTAACATTCGGATTATTCTCCAGTTCCTCTACTTTGTGTGTACGGCGGTTCGTTGCCAGATGAATGTTCAGTCCATCGTTAAAAAGCGCCATATAGCGGGATTTCGGTTTACCGTTCTCCACAGTCGAGAAGCTGCAAAAAGGGTTGTTCTCCAAAGCTTTCACAATGTTTTGTTCCAATTCAGTCTGGTTCATGGGAAGTGCTCCTTTCGGTTTGGGGGATATTAGGAGAACCATGTAGAAGGCCGTTCCGGGGACGGATCGTTCTTTGGATCGCTGTTATCCCACGATGATCCTGATCTCTTCCTCATATACATTGGATTAAAACCGATTCACACTGGCACTACGATGACAGAACAACCTTCCAATCGCTGTTATCCCCAGATTTTTTTGATTTCCTTTTTCTAAAGGGAAAATCCGGGGATAAAGGCGAGCGCTTCGCTTTTTCAGGTTTCTTCTGTCCTCTCCGTTATCGTGTGAATGCTTAATTCCAAAGGATATATGAATAAAAATTCAAGATGCGAACGCTTCGCTTCCTCAGAATCGATTCCGTCCCCTCCACTACGTCTACTGTTCTCCCAAATTTGAGGATTGGATAGGCTAAAGTTCAAGAGACACCTGCACTTAACTTTGCAGGTTCCGCTTCTTTAGGTCCTATCCGCTCCGTCGTTGTGTATAAGTACAGTCAACTTACGTTAGGTGTAATAAGCCTGTACTTATAGTGTACCCACCTCACCTATGGTGAATCCCATGAACCTGTTTGCAAACGTGACAAAATTGGAAAAGTCCTTTATAACAATGTTTACATACAGGGATTAGCGCGTCATTTTCTTCATATCTGATTTAATTCAAATCTCCAAGATAAATAGAAGATGTGCCTGATTGAAGCAGTAACTCACCTATGGTTTTGGGATATAAACGAATCTGAGACAGCTCTTCAAGTGCAATCCATTCCACGGCGACTTGGTGATCGTCTGGATTGGAGCCTTCAAAAATAGTTGCCTCCGGGTCGATCAGGCTGCACGCAAAATAAAATTCAACCTGGTGGATATCAGCATCCCACTCGGCGAACTCATGATTTTTCCCGATATACTCCCGGATATGTAACAGCTCTCCCACATTCACAGCCTGACCAATCTCCTCCAGACATTCACGCGCGACCGCATCCTTGAGTTCTTCACCTTTCTCCTGTCCTCCACCCGGGAACACATAAGCGGTACCATATTGGTCTTCCAGCCGGATAACCAGCAATCGGCCATCCTGCACAATGACGGCCTTCGCCGAGTTGCGTATGGGTTTCATTCGGTTCACTCACTCCTTGTTATTCTTTAATTATGGCGCGGATAACGTTATGCCCTCCAATTCCAGCACATGACGAATTTCTTGGGCAAATGCGAGAGCGTTCGCTCCGTCACCGTGGATACAGACCGTCTCTGCCTTCATGGAAACCCGCGTACCATCCGTGGATACAACCACGCCGTCTCTCACCATCTGGAGCACTTGAGCAATCGCTTGCCCCGGCTCTTCAATGACAGCTCCCGCTTGGCTGCGAGGCGTTAATTTCCCATCCGCCCCATAGGTTCGGTCCGCAAACACCTCGCTCACACTGCGCAGACCGATACGATCTGCAGTGTGAATCAGTTCACTGCCCGCCAAACCATACAAATACAGATCAGGCTGCACTTGATAGATCGCCTCGACAATAGCTTCAGCAAGCTTCGTATCTTCAGCCGCCATATTGTATAAAGCACCGTGCGGTTTCACGTGATGCATTCGCCCCCCACTTGCACGGACAAAAGCATCCAGCGCACCGATCTGATACACTACCATGTCATAAGCTTCCCGTGGTGTAATGTCCATACGTCTTCTGCCAAACCCCTGCAAATCCGGCAATCCGGGGTGGGCGCCAATTGCCACTTGATGCTCCAATGCCTTCTCCACCGTTATCCGCATCGTAGCCGGGTCCCCTGCATGAAACCCGCAGGCAATATTGGCTGACGTAATGAAGGGCAGAATGGCTTTGTCCGATAACGTGCGATATATACCATAACTTTCGCCCAGATCACAATTGATATCCAAGGTTTTTGAGGTTCTCATTGAGCGCCCTCCATTTCTACCATTCTTCTGCGTATCAGTTTATCCATGAGCTGCATATTGATCTCCTGTTCCATGTACAACTGCCGGGCTTGATCATGCGTAATCTGTGCAAACGAAATTCGGGTTCCCGGCCTTGCCTGAGCCAGGATTGGCATATCCACCTGAGCTACCTGTGCTATGACAGGATAGCCTCCGATGGTCTGATGGTCTGCCATCAGGATGATTGGCTGACCATCAGGTGGCACCTGCACCGTGCCATAGGTAACCGCTTCGGATAACCGATCCAGCGGCTGATCCAGCTCCAGTCTGGAACCTTGCAAGCGATAGCCCATCCGATCGGATTGCGGAGATATTACGTATTTTTCGCCATAAAATTGTCCATGACTTGCCTCCCTGAACAGTGAACTATCCTGGCTCTCCATCACACGAATAACTGATCTTCCATAATAGTCAGGTCTTTCACGGTCAGATAAGAACCACGCAGGCGCCAATATTCGATAGTCTCGACCACTTCTCTCTACCTGCTCCATACGCTGCATCCATACTCGCGCTTCATCAGAAGGTTCACCTGTAGATATCAGATCTGACACACGCAGAGCTCTTCCTTCCAAACCGCCAAGACCTGTCTTGAGGTCTGTACTTCGGCTGCCCATCACTTCAGGCACAGCTATACCTCCGGCAAACGCCAGATAACCGCGCAAGCCCTGACGGCATGGGCCAAACTTCATTACACTTCCAGCCCGCACCAACACAGGACGCCACAACGGTACAGGCAAATGATCCACGGTTGCGGATAGATCGGCCCCACATAAGGAGACTAGCTGGCTCTCCTGAAATCGAAGTTCCGGCCCCTTCATCGTCATCTCCAGCACTGCCGCATGACGGGAGTTGCCCACAAGCATATTGGCTGCCCTGGCTGCAAAGGTGTCCATGATCCCGCCAGGATGAATGCCATACCGACGATAGCCGGTTCTGCCTTCATCCTGAACGGTAGATAACAGACCCGGGCGAATCACTTCAATACTCATCGCTCGTCCTCCATCCGCTTCAACGCCAGATAGTCCTGCATCGTAATCTGTTCAAATCGAACCCGATCACCTGCTGCCAGCAAACTCGGTACGTTCTCTCCTGGCCGAAACAACCGGAGTGGCGTTCGTCCAATACATTGCCATCCTCCGGGTGTGTCCACCGGATAGATACCCGTCTGTTTGCCACCGATACCTACCGTACCCGCCTCTACCCGAAGCCTTGGCGTCGCCCGTCTGGGCGTAGCAATTCGTTCCGATAACCCGCCCAGATACGGAAAACCTGGCGCGAATCCAATCATATGTACGAGATAATCCCCAGACGTGTGAATTGCAATAACGTCCTCTGAGGTCATTCCATGCTCACTGGCAACATAGTCCAGATCAGGCCCCATTCGCCACCGTAACATACGGGAATCGTGACCGTTCTGGACTTGTCCTGTACAGATTCCTTCATCTGGTTCAACAGATGAAGCAGAGTGCGACATAACTCAGGGTAAGGGGAGATAAACGGATCATAAAATATCGTAACGGACGTGTATGAGGGGACCCATTCAATCAGGGCTGGCAGATTGCTTTTTTCCAGTAAAGTACATACAGACATCACTCTGCGCTGCACTTCGTCAGACAGGCGATCCCCGCAATCAATGATCACGGCTGTCTCTCCCAGCGGAGCCAAGACCTCCTCTGTCCAAGCATACGGTAATTCGCTCATGCGCCATCTCCCCTTTTTCCACACGTTTAACGTATCGTTATTTCTCTCTCTCCAATGCCTGTAATACGAGTGAACGAACCGCCGGAAACGGCTTTTCTTCTTCTGTACGTATCGCAAGATACAGTGTCTGCAAAAACAGACGCACATTCAGGTTCCTATGACTGGTGTCCAGAAGTGATCTGTTTACCGCGTTATCTCCTTGATGAAGGGAATCGATCCACAACGTAATATCTTTTGGCTCCAGCAGATTGCGTCGAAGAATGGTCACTACAGCATGCGCTATTCGCTGATCTTCATCATGGAGGTAAACTTCACTTGATTCGGTTATTTTCCGACTGATTGCATGCAGAAGTTCCAGCAGATCCGTTCGCTCCAGATATGGCGACTGAGCCAGGTCTTCAACCGCATCCGCCGCATGTGCGGGGGCATGCGCCCAGCCCCTTTCATCGACATAGCCGCGAACATCTTTTTCGCATTCCAGATATGTAGTTAACCGATGCTGAATCCCTGTAATATCCTCCTTGTTCAGGAAAGACCGCTGGCGATCCACATTCAGAATTGGGGGTATTAACAACACGGAGAACGTCCGTGTAAACACACTGTCCGTTCCCTGCTCTCCGATGCCATAAAGAGGTGCTGATCGTCCAGAGCCAACTGCAACACATGCCTCAGTTCGTCTTCCATAAATACACCCTGTCCAATCCAGGTTGCCAACGTAATATAGATCAATTCATCTCGCAAAACAGGGTCAGGACTACCAATATGCTGCATCATATGCAGTGCCAATTCGTAAGGCTGTTCCACGAGATCGATGGAATGGTTAGCCGACCGGATATGCTGCAATTTTTGCTTTAACATCAGAGCATCCATCTATTGTGACTCCCGGGATGAATTCAAATGAACACTGCAATTGTACAGTTCACATTGCCATGTATCATCGTTCTTGGTAATCCGGGTAATGGATGTGTTGGACAGCTTCACGCTAACATCAAGCTCAGGCACCAGACCTCGCAGTGTATTCCGCAGGACGGCTCCGTGACTGACAACAATCACTCTTCCATTGGGGTGCTGCTGTACAATATACTCAAGCACCGCACTGCCTCGAACAGTCCCGGCATCTGCAAGCTCCCGTCCCAGATCCAGGGTACTCCAGTCTGCTCCCCACTTGGCTAACCGTTCCTCTTCCGTCGTTCCTTCGACCTGTCCTCCGCCCATCTCGCGAAGTCTGGGGTCCAGATGGATCTCCTGAATGCCCAATCGATCACCAATGATGCGAGCCGTCTCACTTGCACGCTCCAAGTCACTGGCATAGATGGCATCCCATGATTCCTCGGCCAGTCTGGCGGCAAGTAAAACAGCCTGCTGCCTTCCTTCCTGATCCAGCGGATTATCCGTCTGTCCCTGCGAACGTTTTTCCTTATTCCACGCGGTACTTCCATGACGAATCAATGCAATTTGAGTCATTGTTGGTCCTCACCTTTTTCTATATGAAGTTCATCTTCTGTAAAATGTTTACGTGCCTTCGGCTTGGCAAATTTGCCGCCATTATATTGATCTGAACCGTTTCTCGGAATGGAGAGACTGTCCCAGGCTGTTTCTTTAAGCATTTTTGCGGCAAATACAATCTGCCCGACATGATACGGATAATGCGCCAATTGCCGGATAATTGCCTCCATGACGGTGTGTCCTTCATTGCGAATGTAGATGATGTGAGACAATTGCTCCGGTGTAAACGAACGAATGGCTTCAAGCAGACAATTCCAGCCTTCCTCCCATTTGGAGAGCAACTCTTCCCGGGAAGCAATATCATTCACGAATTCGGCATCGCGTTCACGCCACGGTTTCTCACCATCTGTTGTCAGTACATCCGTCCAACGGGACAGCATGTTGCCCCATAGATGTTTTACGATCACGGCAATGCTGTTCGCATCTTCATTCCAGGATTGAAACAATTGCTCCGTCTCCAGTTGCGCCATCGCTTTTTCCCCGAGCTGCTTGTAATACAGGAATTGCTTCTCCGCTGTCTCCAGAAAAACCTGATTCATATCCATCCGTTAACCACCCTTTGGAAAAGTATGTTGTTCCCTGAACACGTTCAGACAGATCCGCCACATGTTACTTTATTCAGGAAATGAGAATGTGCCGTCTGCATTCGGTGCAAATGGAATGACTTTACGAACCGCATCCAGATTAAGTTCTCCATAGATATGTGGAAATAGTTCATTCAATTCGTACAGGTCCTCATACACCAGTTCCGGCTTCAATGCCTTCTCATCAATGCTAAGCAATAACAGATCCGTGCGGCCTGCATAGTATTGCCCGGCTACCCATGGAATCTGCTCCTTTGTGGAACAATGAATGAATCCGTCCGTCTCCAGGCTATCGGGTGCGTACTCACTCCCCTTCGACACTTGCTCCCACAATGAACGGGAAATAATACTATAGATCATGGTTCCGCCTCCTTCAATTTCTGCGATGTACCCTATGTGTCATTGGAAATATTATAGATCATCCCGGATACGGGAGTATACTTTTTGATCGGTGAATACCCCTTTGATCTTCAACTGTTTGCGCAGCAAACCTTCGTACGACATGCCCAGCTTCTCCATGACACGTGCAGAGCCTATGTTGCCTGCATTACATTTCCCTTCCAGCCGATTGAAGTCAAGTTCCCGAAAGCAATAATCCACGATGGGTTGCATCGCTTCTGCCGCGAGACCCTTACCCCATTGATTACTGGCTATTGCGTATCCCAGTTCAGCACTTTGCATGGCTTCGTTGAGATGAAAAATGCCACCTCTCCCGATCAGCGTCCCTGTTTCCTTCAGGATAAAAGCCCAGATATGGACCGTTCTCCGTTCATAATTATCCAGTACCCGCTGAATGTATTGAAAGGAGTCCTCCACCGTCTCATGGCAGTTCCACAGGCTTTGCTGACTCACTCGTGGATCAGAGGCAAACGCATAATATTCATCGAGATCATCCATCGTAAGGCGTCTCAGCTTCAGCCGCTGTGTTTCGAATTCGGGCGATTCGGCAAAAAGTTTCTCTACATTCACTCAGAGCACCTCCATGATTAAATTGAGTACATCATCAAGCCATCTTATTTCTCAGGAAATAACGATCTATGATCACCATGCATAGAATACCGACCGTATATCGAATCAGATCTATCACCAGAAAACCATGTCCCAAAATAAGCGCACCCCATATGGTTGAGCGTATCTCGATCAGCCAAGGCGTCTGAATCAACTGCGAGAACTCAATCAACCAGCTGAATATGCAGCTAAAAGACACGGCCCATACCATGCTGCGACGAGGCCACAACATGCGAACTCCAAAATAGATCATGCCCGCCCATAATGCATCCCCTGAATGTTCATGCACCCAATTCGGCAATTGATCACCAAAGTGTCTGGATGCGAGTCCTGCGGCCATGGTCATCATGACTGCGAAGAAATAGATCAGCCTGTCTTTCATAAATACGCTTTTCAATCCATCACACGCCTTTATCAAGCACTTCTAAAATAAACTGCGTTTTGGCAGCGGTATACGATTCCCTGTCTTCCTTATTCTCATCAGCCAGCTTCGCCTTCAAGGCAGCATAGGCTTCCACCAGATCTGGGCGTTTTCTCAGCACATTCCGAAAGCGGATTTGGCGATCCCAACGCTCCTCTCCCGGGCGCATCAGATGAAGGTGTACAGATCTCCTCCCATCCTTGACCCTGACCCAGAATCGTCTATAATTCCGACCATCCAGTTCAGGCGGAACGTAATTCCAGCCCACCGGATTCAACTGATCGGCAATCCGATCCATGTCATCCCATGACTGTACCTGTGCCATCAGATCAATAATCGGTTTGGCGGGTAATCCCGGAATGGACGTGCTGCCGATATGTTCGAATGAATGGATATTAAACTGCTCTAAAAGGTTTTTGAGTTGCCGAATCTCCTCCTGAGCCTGTGCATCCCAATTGGGGTTGGCTGGAGCAATCTCTACCGGCTCTGTCGCCCAGGCAGGCCAATTCTCCGGTTGCAACGGATCTGTCATTAACAAGCTTCCTCCTTGATCTCGCGATATAAATTAAACTAAAGAATATTTACAATGCAAACTCCGATGACAGAACAACCTTCCGATCGCTGTTATCCCCAGATTTTTTTGATTCCTTTTATAAAGGGGAAATCCGGGGATAGCGTATCCTTCCGATGTAGCTTTCTTGCAGAAAGCTTGTAGGCGAACGCTCCGCTTCTTCAGGTCCTTTCTGTCCTCTCCGTTTTGTGTAAATGTTTAGTTCAATTTATACATATTTCTATATATCCAAAAAGGAGCGTATGTCTACGCCCCCGATTGTCTGATACCCTTAATCACATTGATGATATTTAACGTGATGATGTATTCAATTAATTCTTTGGATTTATGCAAAACGCTTCATTAATATGAAGATTTATTTTACCGTAACAGGTATGGTCACTTTTTTGTTGCCCCACTTGGCTGTTATGGACGTTTTGCCTTTGCCTACAGCCACGATCTTGCCATTCGTAACTGTTGCTACGCCCGGCTTCGTGCTACTCCACACTGCACTGTTGGTTACAACCGTGGTCTTGCCCGTATCATACTGGGCCATCACAGTCAGTGTTGTACTTCCCTGCGGAGACAAGACCAGTTTTTTCTGGCCTGTAATCAGCTTTTTGAGCAAAGGTACAACGGTAACCTCTGCCTTTATTGTCTGATTTTGATAAGTTCCTGTCAAGGTGGCTTGTCCTTCGGTCAACGTTTTGACGGCTCCATTTTTCACGATAGCTACATTCGTATTGGAAGAGGTCCATATCACTTGTTTTGAAAGGTTGATCGTTTTACCGTTTGCGTAGGTCCCGATGACCTTCAACGCCTTGGACTTCTTAATGTTCAGCTGCATGGTAGCAGGGGTAACCTCAACTTTGGTAATCTCATCCGTCACGGCAACCGGGACTTTCACGATCGTTGTTCCGTATTTGCCTTGAAGCAATACTCTGCCAGGCGTAACACCTTTGATTTTACCGTTTTCCAGCACAGCCGAGCTACTCGATACCGACCATACAATCTCAGACGTCACATCTTCTTCCTTGCCATTCGCACGGGTAATACTTACTTTCGGTAGAGTGCTTTCACTGCCTTTAACGAAATTATAGGAGTTCGGTGAAGCTTTGATGCTTTTGATCTTCTCCTGCACCTGCACAACCAACTGGGCTTTGGCCCCGTCTACCTCTGCAAAAATGGTTGCTTCGCCTGCGGCCACAGCCTTGACTTTGCCTTTCACCATTGTCGCAACTGCTGCATTACTGGTGGACCAAGTCACACCTTCGGTAACATCCTGCTTGTTATCAAAACCTTCTACCGTCGCCATTACCTGTAGCGAAGCTGTTTCAGCAACACTCATCTTCTGCGGACTGGTATTGGTTATTTCAATCGATGTCACGTCACCCGTGGCTGCCAAGGCCAACGAAGGGACAAGTAATGTTAATACCATAATAAGGGCAAGTGTGCCTCGAATCGCCAGTTTGATTCTACTCATTTCTATCTCCATCTCCCATAATCCAATATTTTACTTCTATTATATTATATCGGATACGAATGGCATAAAGTTGAATGACGTAAGTGGGAGTCTTGGAACAATTCATGATTTTCATTGTATAATATGGGAAGGCCGCGTAATACTGTTTTAATAAACCTAAAAGATGGGGGGGTGGGATATGTATGATCGAAAAGAATTGCTTGATATGGTTTCACCCAGAAATAATCGTAAACGTATGAAAGCTATCGTCACTTCCACATCCACCAAGATTCGTCCTGAAGACGAAATGGTTCTATTGATGAAAACAGCCCGCAATCGTTTCCAAAAAGCCCTTGAATCTGGACAAATTGAAATCATTAACGAGCGTGAATGGAAGCTGCGTTAGCATTTAAAAATAATTTTATTTACTTACATAAACGAAGAAATAAATGATCAAGGAAGTAAGTTGTACCTTAAGTCCGAGCACAAACCAGATTGGTAAATTTGGCACAAAGTATTAGGAGATCGATTAAATAAATTGCGTTACCGTTCAAAAGGGGATGTCCCTCGTCATTTTACAAGACGTGTGGAACATCCCCTCTTCTAGTGCCTAAAGCGTTACCTAACCTCTCTAATTCACTTCATCCTGCTCTGGCATAATCAAGCTCTCCGCGCCGCCCATATAAGGCCGCAGAGCTACCGGAATACGAATGCTTCCATCCTCCTGCTGATGATTCTCAAGCAAAGGAATCAGGATACGCGGCGACGCCACCGCGGTATTATTCAGCGTGTGACAGTAGGCCAACTTGCCTTCGGCATCCAGGCAACGAATATTCGAACGTCGAGCCTGAAAATCAAGCAGATTCGACGACGAATGAGTTTCTCCATAGGCAGCGCGGCTCGGCATCCACGTCTCGATGTCATACTGTTTGTACGTTTTCTGCGACATATCCCCGGTACACACGGCCACAACACGATACGGCAGTTCAAGTAATTGCAGCAATTCCTCGGCGTGTCCCGTAATCTCTTGCAACATGCGCTCCGATTCTGCCGCATCAGGGGCACAGAGGATGACCTGCTCGACTTTGGCAAACTGATGCACACGATACAATCCGCGCACATCACGTCCGCCTGAGCCAACCTCACTGCGGAAACATGTCGATACCGCGGCGAGCTTCACTGGCTCCTTCACATCGACAATCTCATCCGCATAATACGAGACGAGCGGCACTTCCGAAGTTCCCACCAGCCACTTGTTCTCCCCTTCGAGTTCGTAGACCTGATCTCGACCTGTTGGGAAGAATCCGGTGTTCACCAGCGCTTCCTCCCTGACCATCAGCGGTACCTCCATTGGCGTAAACCCATGCTTCAGCAACAGATCCAGCGCCAATTGCTGTACTGCCCGATGTAATAACAGACCAGCGCCTTTCAATACATAGCTTCGTGTACCGCCAATTTTAACGCCACGTGGAATATCGATCAGATCATGCAACTCCCCGAGTTCCACGTGATCTTTGGTCGTATACTCGAACGTCGGCACCTCTCCCACACGTCGCAGCTCCACATTATCCTCATCCGATGTGCCTTTCGGGGTATCCGGGACACGATATTAGGTACCAGCCATTGCAGCCTGGTTACTTCCTCCTGCACAGGGGCGAGCTTCGCTTCCACCTGTTCCAACTGTTCATTGATCTGCTTCACCTGAGCCCGCAAATCCTCGGCCTGTTCCCGATTCCCGGCTTGCATGAGTTTGCCAATGTCTGCGGATAACGTATTCCGCAATCTGCGCCCTTCTTCCGATTCCTGCAAAAGTGCTCTACGTTCCTCGTCCCGTTCCAACAATGTGCGAACGCTGATCTTGATTTTTTTCCGTCCGCTGCCGCCTGAACCTCTTCCGCATGTGCCCGAATCCACTTCATTTCCAACATGGTCACCGTCTCCTTTGGCTGTAAAAATGCAAAGAGCGCCCTCATCCCTTGGGACGAGGAGCGCTCTGCTCGCGGTGCCACCCAACTTGCTGAATCAGGATATCCTGCTTCCAGCCTCTTGGTCCGCGATAACGGGCGGTTCCGGTTAACTTGGGAAATATCGCTCCCCTGGCGAAAACGCCTCCGAGTTGGATGCTCTTCAACGGCATGGTCCGATCTGTAATTGTTGTGTCTCAGTATATACGAACGATAGACGTAATTGCAACCTTTTGTATCGATCAGGAATTCATGGCACAACGTAACCTGTCCTGTTATGATAGACGTTGTCTTCATGATTACGCTTTATCGTAATCCTCAACTTATGTATATATCTAGAAGGAGTTCTTTATGAAAAAATTACTTTGGATCGGGTGTTTCTCCTATTTCCTGATTGGACTTGCCCACGTTGTGCTCGGTTCCATTCTGCCCGTTGCACTAGAACATTACGGCAAAGATTATAGCCAGGGCGGGACATTGATCTTTGCTCAATTTGCCGGATTCCTGGGCGGTGTATTGTTATCTCCATGGCTGAACCGACGCTTCGGTAAAGGGGAGGCCTGTTAATCGCCACAGCGTTGCTCTGTATTGCAGAATTATCCTACATGCTGCTGCCACCATGGGGCTGGATGTTCGTCATCGCACCGCTGCCGGCTTCGGATTCGGAATGGTTGAAGCGGTCATTGGTACCATTATCATCGCTGCAATCAAAGACAATACCGCCATTGCCATGAGCCGACTGGAAGTATTATTCGGGATCGGGGCGATGGTCATGCCGCTCGTGGCCAGCGGTCTGATTGCTGCCGGATACTGGCGTCTGTCCTTTCTCGTTGTTGCAATCTGCGCAGCGCTGACCTTTGTTTTCTGGGTCAAAGGATCATTTGGTGAGCTGGATCAGGTGCTGGATCGACGGAAGCCAGTGGATTCTTCGAGACACTCTCACACTGGTGGTGCATCAGGTGAATTGCAATCCGCGGCCACCCATACATCAGGTCCAACCTATCGCGGACGCAACCTGACTCTTATGGTTCTATTCGTCCTGTTCTTCTTCCTTTATGTTGGCACCGAGATGAGTCTTGCGAACTTCATGCCAGCGATCCTGATTGAGAAAATGAACATGAGGGAAGCTGGCGCAGCGCTTAGTGTCACCTGTTTCTGGATTGCCATGTCTGTAGGACGACTCTTCGCCGGGTATATCGCGGAGAAATTCCAATACCGCGTTTATGTCCTGTATAGTTGTCTCGCGTCTGTCTTACTATTAATGGTGTTCCCATTTACAAACCAAATCTGGTCTGCTTTTCTCATCATCTTACTACTTGGACTTGCGATGTCAGGCATCTTCTCCATTGCCCTTGTCTTCGCCAGTAAACTGCTGCCCGGAACCGAAGAATCCACACCCAGCATTTTGATCGCCTCAGGCGGGGTGGGCGGTGCCATTCTGCCTTTGGTCACGGGATGGAGTCTTGATCATCTGGCGGTTAATCAGTCTGCATGGATGCTTGCCATCTTTGCGGTTGGGTTGCTTGTCATTAGCGTGATCACATATCAATGGCAGAACAAGCATATAGGCGACCCAGCAACTTAATAGTTATGTGTCGATGTAGTCCAGAACTGAGAATTAGAATTACTTATTAAAGAAATCGAGATGTCTACTGTCATGACTTGACGGTGGACATTTTTTTTGTAGCGTTAGTCTGTTCTAACGAACCTAGCACACGCTAATCCCCTCCATTTCTGTATGTTTGAAATCTAACGAATCCTAGAGACGTTATTGGAGATAATTAGCCTCAAATCAAGGTCTCGTTGCAGTTTTTCGGCATAATAACGCCGCTGAGATTCGTTAAATTTTTCATTCCCTAAGAACCAGCCTAATAAGGTGTCCTCGATTCGTTAGCGCTATAACTATTTTGGAAAGGGCCTATCTTTGCCTATGAACACCTTTCATAAAATATGAAAATACATCTATTTAATTGCACAAGATTACCCAGGAAATACTTTCTCAAATGTAAGACATGCTGAGCACCAGAGAATACCAGCATTCCTTATTCATTTTAGAGACACGAAGGTCTTCTTGTCCTTGATGAATTCACGCATATCTCCCCAATTCCTACTTGACAACTAGGTTTTAGGAATCTATCATACTCCTTAATATGTAAGGGAAATATTCGCCGGATACATTCACGGATCATAAGGGGGATTATTACGATGAGTTTTCAAAAGCGCATCGACCACGTCGGCATTGCCGTTCGTGATCTGGAGACCACACTCCGTTTCTATACGGAGGTTGTTGGATTGGAACTGAAAGACCGGGTGACGCATACCAACGGCGTCATTCAGCTCGCCTTTCTCGGCTTCAATGGAAGTAACGAGACTGAGATTGAGTTAATTCAAGGGTACAGCGACAAGCTGCCTGCCGAAGGAACCGTGCACCATTTTGCCATCCACGTGCATGATCTTGATTCGGAGTACAAACGTATCCAAGCCACAGAGGCTGAGTTTATTGATGGAGAGATGATTACACTGCCTAACGGTTACCGTTATTTCTTCATCTATGGTCCGGAGAAAGAATGGATCGAATTCTTCCAGCGTTAAGTACACTCCATCCGCATGCTATCCAGTTCCTGACTGGACACGTTCCACCCGCTGGCCTATAATACACCTAGTAATGCCCGTAACTTCATAGTTTCCCAGGGGAGTCGGAATTGGCCGGCTGAGAGTGTATCCCACCAAGATACTAACCCTTAGACCTGATCTGGATCATGCCAGCGTAGGAATCGGAGTATATCGAAATGGCACAGCCCTATGGCTGAACGCCACCTCTCTAACGCCTGCACGCGTCCCGATTAAGGGACGCTTTTTTGTTACGATCAGAAAGTGTGCGACTCAAAGCTTCACTTTCCTGATGTGGCAAGAGAAAAACTTCCGCGAAACGCGGTCTGGCTTCCTTGAATGACATCAATGGACGTTGTGTTTACGTTCAAAAATAACGTCATCCAGATCTCAACTGGTATAAATCTGTTGATTTATGCAAGATGATTGGATATGAAGCCAAGGAGTACCCCGTGCCACTCGGCCGGACATACCGAAGGAGAGAACTACAGATGAAATGGCTTAAAACCATGGGATTGTTGCTCTTATGCGTACTGCTGGTGACGGTAGCCGCATGTGGCGGCAAAGAAGCAGCCCCCGCTGAACAGAACGGCAACACGAATACGGAAAGCAGCAACGAAGGCGACACTGCCGCCCTGAAAGATATTAAAGTGGTGCTCGACTGGACACCGAATACGAATCATACCGGCCTGTATGCGGCCGTGGATCAAGGTTTTTACAAGGCCGAAGGCTTGAACGTGGAGATTGTACAACCAGGTGCCGGTGGCGCAGATACGATGGTTGCATCGAATGAAGTGCCTTTTGGCGTAAGTTATCAGGAGAGTGTAACGCAAGCCCGCACACAGGGCGTTCCACTCGTCTCCATTGCAGCAGTTATTCAGCATAATACATCCGGGTTCGCTGCTCCGGCGGATCGGAATATCAAGTCACCGAAGGATTTTGAAGGCAAAACCTATGGCGGCTGGGGTTCCCCTGTGGAAGAAGCTGTGATGCAATCCATTATGGAAGGCGAAGGCGCCGATGTATCCAAAGTGAAAAACATCAACATGGGTGACGCCGACTTTTTCACCGCAGTGAAACGGGACATTGATTTTGCGTGGATTTTCTACGCCTGGACGGGGATTGAAGCCGAACTGCGCGGGGAACCGATCGACATGTTATATGTGAAGGATTACTCAGATGCACTGGATTATTACACTCCTGTCCTCGTAACGAACGAGCAGACGATCCAGAACGACCCTGAACTGGTGAAAGCATTCCTGAAAGCCACTTCCGAAGGGTATCAATACGCAATTGATCATCCAGAAGAAGCAGCGAACATCCTGATCAAGGCTGTACCGGATCTGGACAAGGAATTGGTACTGGCAAGCCAGAAATGGCTGAGTCCAAAATACACGGATGATGCCCCGCGCTGGGGAGAACAGAAACAGGAAGTATGGCAGAACTACACCGACTGGATGTTTAGCAAAAAACTGCTTGATGAACAGATCGATGTGAGCAAAGCATATACGAACGAGTTTTTACCCCAATAAAATTTGCTTAAGTTTAACTTTTTTACACAAGGACGGAGAGTGCAGAACCCATCTGAAGAAGCGAAGCGCTCACCTTTATCCCCGGATTTCCTCCATTTTAAATTTCATTAAAGAAATCCGGGGATAACAGTGATCGGAAGAGGGTACTGCAATCGGAGTGATAAGTGTAAACCTTGTTCAATTCATGCAATTTATCACGAAAGGAGCCGTGATTTCTCATGGCAAGCACACTGCTTAGCATTCAGGTTATTCCAAAAACGCCAAATGGCGAGAACTCTTACTCTTATGTAGATCGCGCCATTGAAGTTATTCAGCAATCTGGTTTGAAGTATCAGGTGAACGCGCTCGACACCACGATGGAGGGGGAATTGGAGGAACTGCTGGAGGTTGTCCGCAAGATGCACGAGGTACTTGTGGAGGCTGGCAGCCCAAGCATCATCTCCCAGATCAAAATCGCCCATAGCCCTACTGGCTTCAGCATGGACACCCTGACGGAGAAGTATCGCTAATGAATGCCTATTTCAAAAGTGTATGGCCGCCCTTTGTGGCGGTTATTCTCTTTATCGCCCTATGGCAGGGAGCCGTCTCCCTGTTCCATATCGAGAAATGGATGCTGCCTGCACCGTCCGACATCGCCCGCGAAGCGGCAACCCAGGCCGAGCGACTTGGCATGCACGCCTCCGCTACTACTCAGTTAACGCTGATCGGATTCGCCGCCGGCACAGCGGTTGGATTACTGATCGCGATGGTGCTGCATTTGGTTCCTTTTCTCAAGTCAGCCCTGTATCCATTACTTATTCTTAGTCAAAATATTCCGACCATCGCGCTCGCGCCGCTCCTGTTAATCTGGTTCGGATTCGGGCTGCTGCCCAAGCTGATTACCATCATCCTGGTCTGCTTCTTCCCCGTTGCGGTGGCCGCGATGGACGGCTTGACCCGTACCGATGCGGCCATGATGAACTACATGCGAATGGCTGGTGCGAAACGTCATCAGATCTTCTGGAAGCTGGAGCTCCCCCATGCCCTGCCATCCGTGTTCTCCGGTGTCAAAATCGCCGCTACCTATAGCGTGATGGGTGCCATCATTGCCGAATGGATTGGTGCAGACAAGGGTATTGGTTATTATATGATGCTGCAAAAGTCAGCTTATCGCACAGATCGCCTATTCGTCGCCATCATGATTATTGTGGCGCTCAGCTTGCTGCTCTTCCTGCTCATCGCACTGCTGGAGAAGCTGCTCGTGCGCTGGCGTCCACAGAAGCGTTAACAACGCATGTAAGTCTATATATTAGGAAGTGATGATCATATGAATCGGCAACAGGACGAACAAGTCCAGCCCGGACGAGAAGCACGTGCAATGGAGCCAAAGCCCGGTGATAAGCTTCACTCGGCTACCCCTGATCGACCAGCAAATAACAAGCTTGCTCCCATTCCACCTGCACTGGACGTTGTTGATGTTCATGCATCATTCCGTGAACGGCGGAGCAGGTTACCCGTGCTGAACGGCCTGTCCCTGACCGTGAAGCAAGGTGAGTTTGTCGCTATCGTTGGGCCGTCCGGCTGTGGCAAAAGCACCCTGTTCCATATCATTGGCGGTCTGCTGAAGCCACAGGAAGGGCAAGTGCACATGAACGGTCATGATGTGACGGGCCAACGTGGCAAGATCAGTTATATGCCACAACAGCCTGCCCTTTTCCCTTGGCGTACCATTGAAGACAATGTACTGCTTGCCGGTGAAGTAGCTTCAAGCGCTCCCCCTCGGGCGGAAGCACTTGCAGAGGCTCGAAAGTGGTTAAGCAGCGTGGGTCTGGCCGGGTTCGAGCAGGCATATCCTCATATGCTGTCGGGCGGAATGCAGCAGCGTGCTGCATTTTTGCGTGCCCTGCTCAGTCCGCAGGAACTCATGCTGCTGGACGAACCCTTCAGCGCACTGGATGCACTGACACGCAGCGACATGCAGCGCTGGCTGCTCGATATCTGGGAACAGAACCGCCGCTCGGTGCTGTTCATCACCCATAATATCGAAGAAGCATTGCTACTTGCGGATCGGGTCTATGTGTTATCCAACCGGCCTGCAACAGTGTTGCATGAGGTACATGTTCCTTTTGATCGCCCCAGACGAGAAGAAATTACGGAGGAAGCCGCCTTTTTGGAGCGTAAACGGCAGATTTCACAGTGGATGAGAGAAGAACAGCAGAAAGCCCGCCTATCTTGATAGCGCGGGTTTTAAAGTTATTATTTTCCTTAAATGGGTGATCCGCCACAAGGGATTTTGCGTAACATAGTTAAAATATATAGAAACACAAGGAGGAATTCCCTCGTGCATTCTCAAGTTTTTGCACCATTGATTGATGCTCATATTCACTTGGATCAGTATACCCCTGACGAACAACGTGAGATGCTGTTATCCTTCCCGACTCAGCAGGTGGAAGCAGTCATTGCCGTGTCCATGAATCTTGCTTCTGCCCAGGCCAACCTGGAGCTTGCTAAGCAATATCCACGCACCGTCTATCCGGCCTTCGGTTTCCATCCGGAACAGGAACTGCCTTCCCGTGCAGAGCTGGACCTGTTCTTCCAATGGATCGAGAAGCATATGGGACAAGCTACAGCTATAGGAGAAGTCGGTCTTCCCTATTACAACCGTCTGGAAGCGGAGCAGGCAGGGCAGCACTTCGATCAGAGCGGATATATCGAGCTGCTTGAACATTTCATCCAACTCGCGAAGAAGTACAACAAACCGCTTGTCCTTCATGCCGTATATGAGGATGCGGATATCGTCTGTGATCTGCTGGAGCAATACCATTTCCGACGTGCTCATTTCCACTGGTTCAAGGGTTCCCGCGAAACCGTAAGGCGCATGGCGGACAACGGTTATTTTATCTCCTTCACACCGGATATACAGTATGAAGAAGAGATTCGTGAACTCGCCCGGCAATATCCAGTAGAACAGGTTATGGCCGAGACCGACGGACCTTGGCCCTTCGAAGGACCGTTTGAGGGAAGAATGACACACCCTGCCATGACCAGACAAGTCATTCAGGCATGGAGTGAGATCACCGGCATGGGAACCGAGCGGGCCACCCGCCTCTTTATCAGAACACGAAGCGTTTCTACGGCTTAACTTGATTACAGTCTAGTAGAAGCAAGCTTCACTCGCTTGCCCTGCCAGCACAACACAAAGAAGCCAGTCGACTTTTCCTCGACTGACTTCTAATCTACACATATATAAGTGGAACAAAATTTTTACACAAGAATGTAGAGGACAGAAATAACCTGAGGAAGCAGAGCGTTCGCCTTTATAACCAGATTTTCACCTTTTTAAAAGTGGATTGAAAAATCTGGGGATAACAGCGATCGGAGGGTTGTTCTGTCATCGGAGTAGCAGGTGTAACTACCTTTAGTTCAACTTAACGTTTCAAGAATCCTTTGCTTTCCAGGAACGGTCTCACCTGCAAGCGTGCCGGCTCAGTCAGGCGCTTCGCCATCAGCTCGGACCATGGAGTCGTGCGTTCACCGTTGGTCCGCTCTTTCATATACGCCGTCGTTGTCTCATCATAATGCTCAACACCTTTGAGGCTCTGCTCGGCGTTATAACGATGATGATGCAGAACTGCATCCAGTGGCAGACGCGGTCGAATTCCCGTTTCCTGATCTGCAACACCAATGCACATGCCGTACACTGGATATACACCCTCCGGCAATCCCAATAGTTCAGCCACTTCTTCAATCCGGGTACGAAGCCCACCGATATATACGATTCCGAAACCAAGTGACTCTGCTGCAAGAGCTGCATTCTGCGAAGCCAGTGCGGCATCAATCGTAGCTACCATGAAATTCTCGGTCGAATCGGCATACGATTCCTTCTCAGGAAGATGACGCTTTGCAGCATCACTCAGTCGATACAGATCAGCACACCATACGAGAAACACGGGACATTCATTGACGTAGGCCTGATTGCCTGCCAGTTCAGCCAGCTTGGCTTTCTGCTCTATGTCTCTCACAGCAATCACAGTATAGGCCTGCACACTACTTGAAGAGGAAGCCATCTGCCCTGCCGATACAATGGCTGCAAGCTGCTCTTCACTCACCGGGTCTGGCTTGAATTTGCGTACAGAGCGGTGTTTCATCATCAATTCAATGGTTTCATTCATGAATGTTCACTCCCAATCCTCGAAGTACGAACTCAATCGTCTGATCAGCAAGTTCGTCTGTATTCATATCCTGATATTCAAAGCCAAATCGTGAATGCTTGGCCCGTTTGTGCGCCAACGCCACACCCATAACCTGAAGCATCGCATATGATACGGACTCGATCTGGAACAACCCCTGGTCTTTTCCTTCTTGCAGCAGTTCCCTCACTCGGGTCCAGACAGGGTCCAGAAAACGAAATACGGTAGCTGTCCGATGTGTACGCAGTGTAATCTCCAGCTGAACAATATCGCTCATCTCCCGGTCCGTCATCGTGAACTTCACAACTTCACCAATAATTCGTCGGATACCTTCCACAGGCGAGGACATGGACTCTTCCGCCAACGAGTTCATCATATGCCCAGGGAAAAAATGCTCAAATAACGCTTCGAACACCTTTTCTTTGCCGCCAAAATGATAGAGACCAGCGACACATTCGCACCCGCCTCATCACAGATTTGACGAACACTCGTCCCGTCATACCCCTGCTGTGCAAAAAGCTTCTTGGCTGCAAGCAGTATCCTCGTTTTGATATCCAACTCCGGTTCCATCATTCCGTCCCGCTCCCTCTTGTCCGTTCATTTCGTTCGCTCCAGCTCAAGGGCTGCAGTCATGTACTCTATCTGTCTATTATATTACACCAAGCACCCCGATGAAAATCATCGGGTGCTTGTCTATCCTATGAAGCAATTACAATGCTTCTGCTATATTAGTTGGCGCGTGCCGGGCTTGGTGCGCCAGCTGGCATGCGTTGTTTTTTCAACAACGTCACCACCAGGGACAAAGCAACCGCAACCAACAGCACAATCACGATGGAGCCCGCAGCAGATTGAACTCCTGGGCCTCCCAACTGCACGCTCAGAATACCCTGAACGGCGTATGTTGCAGGCAGGTACTGTCCAATGCCGCTATAGAAGCTGTTCAGCAATTCACGCGGTACCATTGCACCGGAGGATACCAGTTGCAGGGACAGTGAGATGATGTTGAACAGACTTCCTGCGGGTCCGAAGCAGATCAGGAAGAACTGGGAGAAGAACATGAACGTGCACAGGAAGAGTGCCTGGAACAACCAGAACGCGACAAATCCTTGCGCAATCTGTCCGCCCAGTGCCACGATCAGCGATGATCCCAGCAAGGAAACGACCAATGCAGAACCCACGTTGATGACTACTCTTGCGCCAAACAACGTCAATCGGGAATAGGTAGATGAGAGCATACCCATCGCTGTCTGGAGATTCATCCCCATGATCATGGCACCTACATAGGAAGCCAATACCATCATCATCGGCACCATCTGATTATTCATCCCGTTAACCGGGTTGATCGATGTTGTTGTTCCTTCCACTCGGGTGGTCAGGTTTGTAGCGGCTTCAGCAGCCTGCTCGGCAGGCGCACCTGAAGCGGTTAATACCGTCTGTACCCCTTGTGCTGTAGCTTGTTTGTTAATTGTGTTTGTCACACTTTGTGATACACCTTGCATCATGCTTTTGATCGTAACCGGGTTCGCTTCATTAATGGTGTATTTAATCTCGGCGGTGGAGCCGGCCGTTTGAAGCAATTCGTTAAATCCAGCCGGGATATCCAACACCATGTGTACTTTGTGATGATTCAACTGATCCAGCGCTTCCGCTGCACTCAGATTGGATACGGTATGAAAAGGTAGCGTTCCTGCGAGTGATTCTGCGATTCCTTTGGACATTTCGCCGTCCTCGTTCACAATCGCAACCGTCAATTCTTTGGTACGGTCATTTACTCCGGAATATGCAGTCATCCAGATCACGCTAAAGATCACTTGGAACATAAGTGCTGTTACGATCCCTACAATCACTGGCGGTTTTTTGAACAATGTACGTAAAGCCTGCAACATAAAAGGTGTCCTCCATTACTCAAATAGTTCTAATTTGATTTAAACAATTGTTTGAATCAAACGATCGTTTAAATTTTATGTGAATATGTCCATATTGTCAACTCATTTTTTGAAAAATTCAGAAAATATAAGCTTCATTCATGAATGCAATTAATTCATTTTCACAAAAGAGCATAGTGCTAACTTTTCTCCATAGAAAAGAACATCTAGGCCAACAATTCAGGGCGTACCTCTCTGGCGATTCAAACTGTTTTTTCTCAACAAAAAACACGGCCCGCCGCAGCGAACCGCGCATCTTAAATCCTCACTTTATTGCAATAAGGCGTTGAATATACCTCCGAACAAAGGTCGATCAGGCACTTCGTTTCAGCTTCATGCGTTGCAGACGCAGCGCATTCAGGACAACCGACACGGAGCTGAACGCCATCGCTGCCCCTGCCAGCCATGGAGCCAAGAAGCCAACAGCCGCAATCGGAATACCGATAACGTTGTATCCAAGTGCCCAGAACAGGTTTTGCTTGATGTTACCCATCGTGCGCCGGCTCATCTCAATGGCATCTGCAATGCTGTTCAGATCACCACGCATCAAGGTAATATCCGCCGCTTCCATCGCTACATCCGTTCCTGTTCCGATGGCCATCCCAATATCCGCTGTAGCGAGTGCCGGAGCATCATTAATGCCGTCACCCACCATGGCGACTTTCAGGCCACTCTCCTGGAGTTTCTTCACCTCCGCAGCTTTGCCCTCCGGCAGCACCTCAGCCAGCACTTTACCGATGCCCGCCTGTTCTGCTACAGCGCGAGCCGTCCGCTCATTATCTCCCGTAATCATGATGACATCAATCCCCATCGCCTGAAGACGACCAATGGCTTCACGAGAGGTATCCTTGATGGTGTCAGCCACCGCCACGATCCCTGCCCACTGACCATCCACCGCTACCAGCATCGCAGTACGACCCTGCTCCTCCAGACGGTTCATCTGCTGAATGGTTTCCTCAGAGACATTCACCTGTGCGTCCGCAAGCAACCGCCGTGTGCCAACCAGAATCTCCTGCCCTTGTACTGAAGCTCGCACGCCGTATCCCGGTATGTTCTCAAACGTCTCAGATGAAGCCAGTTCCAGGCCCTTGGCACGAATCCCTGCAACAATCGCCTCTGCCAGCGGATGCTCGGAGCTCTGTTCGGCTGATCCCACACGCGCCAGCAGATCGGATTCCGCCCAATTCGGAGCCATGACGACATCCGTGAGCACCGGTTTACCTTGGGTTACTGTACCTGTTTTGTCTAGTACTACGGTCTGAATCTGTTGTGCCGACTCCAGATGTTCGCCGCCCTTGAACAGAATGCCATATTCAGCCGCACGTCCTGATCCAGCCATGACTGAAGTTGGCGTTGCCAGCCCCAGTGCACATGGACAGGCAATGACGAGCACGGCAATCGCTTTTTCAAGGGAACCCGCAAAGTCACCCGGACTTGCAAACAGATACCAGATCAGGAATGTCAGTGCGGCGATACCCACGACAATGGGAACAAATATGCCTGATATGACATCTGCGATCCGCTGAATCGGTGCTTTGGAGCCCTGAGCTTGCTCTACCACTTTGATGATCTGGGACAAAGCCGTGTCCGATCCCACCCGGGTCGCACGCAGTCGTAATACCCCGTTTTTGTTCAACGTAGCACCTGTAACAGCATCTCCCGGTTTTTTATCCACGGGAAGGCTCTCTCCACTTAACATGGATTCATCGACGGAGGATTGCCCTTCTTCAACGATGCCGTCCACCGGGATACTGTCCCCGGCTTCACCAGAATCAGTTCGCCCACCGCAACATATGCGGCAGGAACCAACACTTCCTGTCCGTCACGAATGACACGAGCTTCACGTGGAGCCAGTTCAATCAAGCTTTTGATTGCCTGTGAAGAGCGGCCTTTCGCTACAGCTTCGAACCATTTTCCCAGTAAAATTAACGTAATTAATATCGCACTTGTCTCATAATAAAGTTCTACCGGAGGCATGGCGCTGTGCCCGTTCCCATTGCCCCATGATCCATCGCTGCAGAAGGCAAGTACCCCCTGGATAACGTCAGATACAGACTGTAGAAAAACGCTGCGCTGGTACCCAGTGCGACGAGAACATCCATATTCGCGCTACCATTACGCAATGCTTTGTATGCTCCTACATAGAACTGCCAGCCAATCACGAACTGTACCGGCGTTGCCAGCAGCAGTTGGAACCACGGGTTCATGAACAGCTCGGGGACATAGATTCCGGATGTGAACGAGAAATGCCCGACCATGGCCCACAGCAACGGAATCGATAACAAAGCCGATATCATCCATTTCCACTTTTTGCGTTGCAGCTCACGTTCACGAACCGATGTGGTCTCTTCCTGCGTCAATTGCAGCTCAGCACCGTAGCCTATCTGCTTGATCTTGGCGGTAATATCCGATGGTTTCAATGCACCAGCGGCATACTCGATGTGCCCTGTTTCCAGCGCCAGATTCACATTCGCCTGAGATACCCCGGGTAGTCGGGAAAGACCTTTTTCAATCCGGGCAGAACAGGCTGCACACGTCATACCCGTAATGTTCAGATCCACCGATTCGGATACCGTACCATAGCCAAGCGCTTCTACTTTATCCCGCAACGCATTCACGTTGGTTGTCTTCGGATCATACGAAACGGTTGCCTGTTCGATGGCAAGGTTCACATTGGCCTCATGCACCCCTTCCATGCGGGACAATCCCTTCTCCACTCGTGTCGAACACGCGGCACAGGTCATGCCCGTGATGTGCAGTGTTGTTTTTAGTCCGGGCGCGTCTGCCATAGGTGGCATTGATGCGGGTGTTGGTTGTGATGATCCATCTGATGGTTTAGTGGTTGAGTTATCCATCATGTCAGCTCCTTTCATGGCGATTCAATCTCTTGTATGTTGCATTCATCATACCCCATAGGGGTATATATCAGACAGAAAATGAGGCTTAAACCTGACTCGTGGAAAAAGGTCACTGACCTCTTTTAACAACGAGCATGTTCGGTTTAAGCCTATGTGTAATCCCGTTAGACTACGTCGTATCCTTGATCTTCAATGGCAGCCTTGATCTGATCCACGTTCACCGTCTGCTCATCATATTCCACAGCTACCGTACCCGCTGCGAGATCCACGTGACCACTCGCCCCAGCATTCTTCACAGCCTCTTCAACCGACTTCACACAGTGATTGCAGGACATTCCCGTAACGTTCAACGTAACATTAGACATTCTAAATTCCTCCTTGGGGTATATTAAAATGATAAAATTAATTAGGTGAATTGATTCTGCTTACTTCATTAACTTCCGCATCGTTACCAGCAGTTCATCCACAACCTCATGTTCACCCGCTTGAATGCGTTCCACAATACAACTCTTCATATGGCCTTCAAGCAGAAGCTTGCCTACCGAATTAAGAGCAGACTGAGCCGCCGCAATCTGCGTCAGCACATCATCACAGTACGTATCCTTCTCGATCAATCCCTTAATCCCGCGAATCTGACCTTCCACACGGTTCAAACGAGAAACCAGGTTACTCTTCATCTCCTGTGAATGGTGACTCTTGCGCACATGCTTCCCATCACTGCCCTCGGCATGACAGGATACCGCTTCTTGAACTGTAGCCAAAGCTTCCGTTGAATCGGACTTGGAGGATTGCAAAGGTTCCTCGGGATGGCTCTGATGATCCATCATGAACACCCCTTTTCTTTCGTTCTTTTCTAAGATTAGCATACCCCACGGGGGTATTCAAGCGTATTCTGATATTTTGTTAAAAATGGATGATTTCTCGTTTCGAATGGAATAGATTGACGCACCTTACAAGGTATACTCCATCCTGCTGCTGCGAACGACCAGCCCCATCTGTTCATAGAAGGCCTGCGCGCCAGCGTTGAACGTCGACACGGATAATTCCAGGCTGTCTGCCTGAAGCTCTCTGCCTAGCTCGATGAATACCTGTATGAGTTGTTTGCCCGTTCCTTGGCCCCGATGCTTGGCATCCACTACAAGTTCATGGATGTACAGCATCTTGCGATCCACCATCAACGAGTTATCTTGAATAATACTTAACTGCGCACTCCCGTAACCCAGAAGCAAGCCCGTTTCCGAAGCCTCGGCAACATACAGATAACGCTTGTCCGTTTCCAGTAGTTCGATGAACTCCTTTTCCTCCATTCTGGTCTCTAACGCTCTATATAGATCGGGTCGTGCCTCGACATGCATCTGGTGTAGCCCATCCATCAACAATGACACGCCCGAGTAGTCCCGCAATTCTGCCTTTCTGATATTTATCGTTCCTGTACTCATTTCCATCACTCTTTCGTCTGCTGAATTTCACATTATTATACAACGAAAAAGCAGATACCATCAGGGTACCTGCCTTACTCATTTGGTTTTTATTCCACAAAGCAAATGGTATGCGCATGTTGTTACTTTTTCGAAGAATCATTGCCTTCATTAAAAGCAACAGGGGATGGCTTCGCGGCCCATTCATCCGCCTGCGGCTCAATATCCACTCCGCTTAAAATCTTCTTTTTCTCCATCAAGGAATCCCCGTCTTCATCCAGCTTGTTGCGAATTTCTGCCTCGTCCTGAGGTTGATTGTTCTGTGTCATCGTAGAGTCCTCCCTTTTTCGTATTCATGTTCATGGTGATGTTCCTTTATATAACTTACCCAATTTCTGCATTATCATTCTCAGCGAAGGAAAGAGATCAGAGCTAACGAATCGCACACACCCTATTAGGGCAATTATAGGAGGACGGAAAATCTAAAGAATCTCACACACGTTATTTGACGGTTATTCATCGAAATCGACTCAAAACAGGCATTAATTCCGGCATTAGCGTGCCCACGATTCGTTAGATTTTCATACTTGCGATATCCTCACGAATAAGACGTGCTGAGTTCGTTAGAATGTCTTTAACGTTCCATTCACTTTGACGGTCAAAAAAAGGCATCCCGCTGGGTCATATATATGACCTTTCGGGACGCCCTCTTTAATTGTCCACCTCACATGGACAAAATCTACTATTTGTCTTTGTAACACTAGCGAAAACTTATCCTTGAAACACAAATTCATTCTCGCCTTAGCCAGCCTATGCCTGATCCTTGCGCGCAAGCGCGACTAGCGCACGTAGCGCTGCATTAATCTCGCGCTCCACCGCTTGTCCAACTGCATCCGTATGCGGATCATACTCGGCAGCCAGATCACTGTCCGCGAATCCATCGATCGCAACAATGGCTCCGGCACGAGCGCCACGCAAGGTGCTGACGATGTAGAGTGCCGCAATCTCCATCTCGGCCGCAAGTGCTCCAGCCTGCTTGTACTTGCGATGCGGGATCTCTTCCACGCCTGCAAAGAACGCATCCAGCGTTACGGTGATACCCACACCAACTTTACCCGCCGCAGTCGCAGATTCGGCATTTGCTGCGTTCCCCTGCTCACGAGCAGCTTCGAGCAACGCTTGCGTCACCCCAATGTCCGCTACCGCCGGGAAACCATCCGGCACCAGTTGACGAGTCAACCCATCCGTACGAACGGCTGCTGTACTCACAATTACACTGCCTGCCGGATAATCAGCTGTATATGATCCCGCTGTACCTACACGAATCAGAGTTGTCACACCCGCTCGAATCAATTCCTCGAAGCAGACGGCCGCTCCAGGTGAACCTACACCATGGCTGACCACAGCGAGTTGTACCCCATCATACAAACCAACAAACGTGCGATACTCCCGACTGAACGCCAGTTCTCTCGCCTGCTCCAGCTTACGGGAAATCTTCTCCGCACGTGCCGGATCACCACAGACAATGGCATATGCCGGCATGTCTTCCGAATGAATCTGCAAAATAGGCATCAACATATCAATCAAACTCCTTCTTCGTCCACTCATCCTCCGGGATCGGCAGATCTTCACCCGAGAAGCGCTGCTCCTTGAACGGATCGGCAAAATGGTGGAACCCATTCATTTCCCAGAAGCCGTTCCGATCTTCGGTCATAAATTCCAGCCCACGCACCCACTTTGCACTCTTCCAGAAGTAGAGTTGTGGCACAACCATCCGCAGCGGAAAACCATGCTTGGGCGTTAGTGGTTCTCCGTTATATTTGAATGCAAGCAATACATCATCATGCATCAGTTCTTCGAGCGGTACATTTGTCTCATAATCATGATCCGCATGGATCATGACGTATTTCGCTTCAGGCTTAACCCCGAGAAGCTTCACAAAATCGGAGAAGCGAATACCTTCCCATGGCGTATCGAATTTCGACCAACGGGTAACACAGTGAATATCACTCACCGTGTTCACCTGTGGCATCGCCTGCAACTCGGCCAGGGAGAACACTTTCTCCTCTTCCACTTCGCCGAATACTTTCAGGTCCCAGGTGGACAGGTCATATTCCGGCACTTCCCCTTCATGCAGAATCGGGAATTTCTCCGTCAGCATCTGTCCCGGCGGCAAGCGATCTCCATGATCATTGCCCGCTTTGGGTGCCGGGGCTTTTCCTTTTTCAAACGTTCAGCCTTGTTATGCAAGTGGAATTCCTCCTTCTTTTGCTGCCTCTACATCGGCATTCAGGAATTAACGCGAGCTTCCGCCCGCTTTCAGTGCATCCTGTGCATAGGTACGGTCTTTGAAAAAGAACATGGCGACCAGCGTCACAATATACGGCAGCATCAACGTGAAATGCGTTGGTAAGGAGAAGCCTTGCAGACGAATACTCAAGGCTTCCATGAAGCCGAACAGCACACTGGAGCCCATGACGCCCAGCGGATTTGCTTGTCCCAGCATCGTTGCAACCAGTGCGATAAAACCACGACCAGCGGTCATTCCTTCGGTGAACATCGTCACCTGACCGAGCGACAACTGAGCGCCAGCCAGAGCACACAACACACCGCACATCAGAACGGCACCATACTGGATGCCTCGTACCTTGATTCCGATGCTCTGTGCTGCAATCGGGTTCTCCCCGACGGAGCGCAGGCGGAAGCCAGATACACTTTTGAACAGATAAAATTGCAGTCCAATCACGAGCACAATGCCGAGGTAGACCAGGGGACTATGTCCCGATAATACATCGCCCACCCATGGAATGTCTTTGATCAGCGGAATATCCCACTTGGGAAGTCCAACCATGTCTTTGTCGTAGTATGCACCTTTTACATCAAAAATCGCACGCAGTGCAAAGGTCGTCACCCCGCAGCCAGGAAGTTGAGCGAGATCCCGACCACGATGGCGTTGGCCTTGAGATTAATACTTATAAAGGCAAATAGCGCCGAGAACAACATGACAATAATAATGGAAAAGAGTACAGCCAACAGCACATTGCCAAACAGATAATTACCTACAATGGCGGAGAACGCACCAATCAAAACCAGTCCTTCCAGACCCACGTTGAACAGACCGACACGGGAACATAAAGCCCCACCGAGCGCTGCAAGCAGGATTGGAGTCATGATCCGCAAGGTTGAGCCAAACATGGCTGCATCAAACAGTTGTTGCATTGGACTTTTTCTCCTTTCTCCGCTTCAGGAATGAATAACCGATCTGAGCTGATACAAATAACGTCAATACCGCCTGGATGACACTGCCGACTTCGAGCGGCACATCCGTATTCCGTTCCATCCCCATGGCACCTGTCTGTAACGCAGCCAGCAAAATGGCTGCTACAGCTGTACCGAGTGGATGCGAGCGGGCAAGCAGCGTGGCCATAATGCCGCTCCAGGCGTAACTTGCCGATGACAATGAGCCATCAAGGAAACGGTACTGTGTACCGAGTACTTCCCCGCACCTGCCAGTCCAGCAAGTCCGCCACTGATGACCATGGACAGCATCATCATGCGAATGCGGCGAACACCGCCGTAGGTTGCAAAGGACGGATTGCTGCCGAGCATGCGAATCTCGTAACCGGTCACCGTTTTATGTGTGAACCAGTAGATCAGAATAGCCGCTACAATGGCAATAATGAATCCTGCATGCAGTCCCATGCCCTGGAACAACTTCGGCAACCAGATACTCTGATCAATCATGGGTGTCTGAGCCATCGCTGCAGATCCAGTCCGATCCTTGAATGGATAGGAGACCATGTATCCGCCAAAATAAATAGCGATATAGTTAAGTAGTAAGGTTGTAATCAACAAGTTCATGCCGAAACGAGCATCCAGCCAACCTGCAAACAGAGACCAGATTCCCCGGCTACAATACCTGCTACTATGGCAGCAATACATACAAACCAGCCTGGGCCTGGCAGATAAAGCGCCGTGAGCGCGGCGCTGAGCCCGCCAAGAATCATCTGGCCTTCCGCTCCCATATTGAAAAATCCGGCACGGAATGCCAATGCTACACCAAGTCCCGCCAAGATGATTGGTGTGGAACGAGCCAGCGTATTGGTGAAGAAGTAGAAGTTGCCGAAGGCTCCTTTCCACATCTCCGCATACGTGTCCACCACATTACCGCCAACGATCAGAATCGCCACAGCCCCTGCAATCAGACCGATGAATACGGCAAGCAGCGGCTGTACGAGTCCGCGAAGTGTTTCTTTTACCCGATTCATATCCGCTCTTTCCCTCCTGCCATTAACAAACTGATCTGTTCCTCCGTCGCTTCCTCTGCTCTCAGTTCTCCGGCAATTTCGCCTTCATACATGACAATAATGCGATCCGATAATTGCAAAATCTCCGACAACTCTGATGAAATGAGCAGAATACCCGCACCCTCACTACGTTTGCGCAGCAATTCCGCATGAATCGTCTCCATCGCTCCGATATCCACACCACGAGTAGGTTCGGCTGCAATCAGAAACGGTGTATCCTGTGCAAATTCACGGGCTGCAATCAGCTTCTGCAAGTTTCCTCCGGACAAAAACTGTGCCTTGGTTTCCGCAGAACCTGTCTTGATGCTGAACTGTTTGATCCAGCTCTCTACCATTGTTCTTGCTGCTTTCGCTTTGATAATGCCGCGCGACTGCAAGCGATGATGATGTCCCATCAGTCCGTTCTCCCGAACACTCGCATCCTTGGCCGCTCCCCACATGTAACGATCTTCCGGGATATGGGCAAGTCCATGTTCCCTTATGCGCCGTACAGGCCAATTGGTTGTATCCTGCCCGGAGAGCACAACCCGGCCACTGTCCGCCTTACGAAGTCCCGCAATCACTTGAATTAATTCAGACTGGCCGTTACCCGAGATACCGGCTATGCCAACAACCTCGCCTTTACGTACCTCCATGTGGATCTCCTTGAGCGCCGAACGATCCTTGGCCCCGGACAGATTAACCCCTTCCACCTGAAGTACGGCTTCAGCTGGAACCGATGGTTGCTTGTCCATACGCACAAGTTCACGACCAACCATGAGACGGGACAATTCCTCCACATGTGTATCCTTGGCTTCGAGCGTGCCTGTCACCTGACCATCCCGAAGCACCGTGATTCGGTCAGCGACATCCATGACTTCTTGCAGCTTATGGGTGATTAGTACGAAGGTTTTGCCCAGCTTCGCGAGTGATTTCATGTTCGCGAGCAGTTCTTTTACTTCGAGCGGTGTGAGTACCGCCGAAGGTTCATCCAAGATAATGATGTCTGCGCCCTGATGCAGCACCTTGAGTATTTCAACACGCTGCTGCATGCCCAGTGGGCACTCGGACACTTTTTTCCACGGGTCCACCGGCATGCCATATTGTCTGCCAAGCTCGTTCACCTGGGCGGCTCCTTTTGCGGTCAAATGTACCTGCTCTAGCCGGTTCGCGCCCGATCACGATGTTCTCCGCCACCGTAAAGGAAGGGAACAGCATGAAATGCTGATGCACCATACCGATGCCACTTGCCATCGCCTGGGACGGCGTAGCGAAGCTAACCTCGCGTCCACGGACTTTAATTGTGCCTGACGTAGGCTGTTCCATACCGTACAGCATACGCATCAAGGTTGTTTTACCGGCTCCGTTCTCACCTACAAGAGCATGAATCTCTCCCTCACGCAGATTAAAACGGATGTCACGGTTAGCGGTGAAGCCGCCGTATTTCTTCGTAATGTGCTCCATCTCCAACAGCATAACTCGCGTTCGCTCCTCTCAGTTCAACTTAAATGGTTACACTCGCCACTACGATGACAGAACAACCTTCCGATCGCTGTTATCCCCAGATTTTTTGATTCCCTTTTATCAAGGGGAAAATCCGGGGATAAAGGCGAGGTGTATGCTTCCGAAGTAGCTTTCTTTCAGAAAGCTTTTAGCTTAGCTTCTTCAGGTTATTTCTGCCCTCTTCGTTATCGTGTAAACGATAAGTTGAACATATACTGGTCATTTAATAGCAGCAAAACCGGCTGCCTGATGGGCAGCCGGCTGATCATTTCCATCACTCATTCGTTGAAAAGAACATTCAAAACTATTGTTGCAATGGATCTTTGACTACAATTTTGCCGGATACGATATCATCTTTGATGGCTTTAACTTTGTCGATTACTTCTTGTCCAACAAAAGCATTCAACGGTGATTCGCTATCACGTGTAACGTAAGTCAGGCCCACACCGTCTTCTTTCAAGCCGTAGTTCACTGCACCTGCTTTGAAGTTGCCTTCTACAAAATCTTTCACAGTCTCATAAGCAACCGTATCGGTTGATTTCAATTGAGACAATACGATATGTTCCGGGTCTTCAACCGTACGGTCCGTATCCTGACCTGAAGTGTAGAAGCCTTTTCTTTCGCTGCTTCGAACACGCCAAGATCACCTACAGCGGATGCGCCAGCGATGAAGTCCGCACCTTTGCCGAATTGTACCAATGCCAATTCTTTCGCTTTGGCCGGGTCATTAAATCCACCTACATAGTTCACGAGGAATTCTGCATCCGGATTCACGGATTCCAATCCCGCTTTGAAACCTTCAGTATATTTCTTGATCAATGGTACATCCATTGCTGCGATCATGCCGACTTTGTCTGTTTTCGTGGACAATCCAGCAGCTGCACCAAGCAGGTACGCCCCTTCATATTCACGGAAACCAACGCTACGAACGTTAGGCAGATCCACGGTTGTATCCACAATCGCAAAGGACTTGTCCGGATTTTCTGCTGCGACTTTCTTCAATGCATCTTCTGCCTGGAAAGTGGCTGTAATAATCAGATCATAATTCTCGGCAACCGCAGCACGCAGATTTTGTTCAAATGCTGCCGGATCTGTCGATTCAATTGTCTTGGTATCTACTTTGAATTCTTCGCCTGCTTTTTTGAAGCCTTCATCCATCTGTACAAAGAAAGGGTTAACCCCTATTTTTTCGGGAAGTACGAGGGCCATCCGAAGAGATTTCTCCGAATCACTGCCTTGGGCGGATTGTTCGTCTTTGGAAGCCGAATTCCCACAAGCTGCCAACAAAATAGCCAACATGATGATCGATAAGACGAACGATAAACCTCTTTTCATTTTGAAAATACCCCTTTTCAACATTCTTTTTCTTATCCTAGCGGATACTGTCGATCCTTGTCAATAAATCTTTGAGCGTATACACTCAAATAGAATATATTTGACAAATTGCTTTCTACCAAGCTTTGGAAACCGCTCTGTATCAAGCTTTTTTCGTTGACATCCAGCGCGTCTCCGTGCTAAAGTCAATCCAATTATTCTATTCTGATAGGATTTGTCAGAATTATAACCGAAAGCTGATCATTTTCCAACCCATTTTAAGGAGGCTATTCATTTGAAAAAAATCACCCAGATCACGTTGGCGGCCCTGCTCGCCGCTCCGGTAACACTTGGCAGCCTAAGCTTGCCCGTTTCTGCTTCTGCTGCATCTGCAACGCCAGCCAAACCAACCACTTCACAAAGTGTCAAAGGACCGATAGCTCAGGCTCCAGTTGCTTATACGGAAAGCGCAGCGGATTTTGCTCAATTCTTGCAAGCGAAATACAACATTCAATTGCCGCAACAGATTACCAAAGGTGATTTTATTCAAGCCATTGCAGCCATCACGGAGGCATCTCAAGCAGGTGACAGTGAAACCAAAGCTCCTGCCTTTACTGATCTGTCCTCTGGTGATTCTTCATATGATGCTGCGGTATCCTTATATCATAATGGAGTGCTTACGGGCACAGAAGTACGTGCCAAGGATCAGCTGAGCACTTATGCCTGCCGTCTTCATCGCAGTAAAAGCAGCCGGATTCAAGGAGCTTGCTTATACATATCCCGCAGAGAAAACGGCCAAAGCACTTGCCAAGGTTGGCATTAGCCCGAACCGTGTTCAGGGACAAGCCGCACAGGAACTGGCTGCAGCGATTGATACAGGCCTGATTCCCGAAAGCTTGTACCCCGCTCTCCTTAAGGGTGGCGTAGCAAGTAAAGAATTTGCGAACACTTTGCTCGGACGGGTGCTGGTCAGTCAAGGGAAATACAAACATGAGATTGGGCGTTCCGGCGATGCGGACATCTATTCCAAACTGTATGCTGCATATCGCACAGCGGATCTGATTGAATCACCTGAGCTGAAAAAAATTGTGGATCAGGCTCTGCGAGATGATCTTGTCACAGGTTACAATCTGAAGGATAGCCGCTTCGACTCCAACTTTATCGATGAACTGACACTTACCTACGGCCACGATAATATCCAACATGCTGTACAGCTGGTTGGTTTACTGCGTAGCGAGGGCATTGACGCCGATGTACAATTCCAGCCGAAGACATCTGCCTTCATTTATTTGAAGGAATGGGGCGAGCCGAAGGAAACGCCAGACTATAAAGTGACACAGATCGAGAACGGCAACTACATTGCTTCTGCGAAGGAGTATGATATTCAGTTCGAGTTCAACAATGTGGCAGACAAAGTTCGCTTCAATGATATTGTTCTCAAATATGCCAAGAAGAACAGTGACAGTACTTCGCCATTGATTCTCAGTTCCTGGTGGCAACCGCTGTATTACTCACCAACGGCATTGGCCAACTATCCGGTCATTTCCAATAATAAGATCGCACTTGGCAATTATTATGCCCAGTCCTTCTCTCTCAAAGAAAATGCCAAAGCTATTCGGGAAGGTTTCCTGAAACTCGCTCCTGATGCGGACATTACAACATATGACTTCTGGGTGGACCAGCCTTTCTTCAACTATCTGAACGGTGGTTCCGAATAAAATAAGTTCCATCTTCAACGGAATTAAAGCTTATATTTTGTCATGATAAACAACCGTCTTTACCGAATTTCACAGGGATTTCGACCCCTTGGTTCGTAAAGACGGTTTTTTGTGCAGCATTTTGCAAATTTCTTCTAAAAAATCATTTTTCTCATGCAGGAATTACCAATATCAGGTCGAATCCTTTATGTACACAAACACGCAATCCTATTTGCACATCTCCGCACGAACAGGAGTTAATCATGGTATACGACGGTATTCTTCTCGGCTTAATCGTTGGATTTTTTCGGGGCGGGTTGCGGCATGGCCTCAACCAGTTTGCAACACTCAAGTTGAGAAGCGGCTGGATTTTTCCTGTATTGCTGCTATTCCAGTTCTTTATTTTCTATCTGCAGGAACGATTCGAATGGGTGGCATCCATTAATGGATATCTCTTTGCTGCTGTCTACATTACAGGGCTTGCTTTTCTGTGGCTCAACAGACACCATACCGGTTTCATGCTCATCTGGATTGGTGTATTTCTCAATTTTGCTGTAATGGCTGTCAATGGTGGGCGCATGCCTGTTTCTGTTGAAGCTTCTGCTGTGTTGGGGCCCTACTATGTAGACATGCTCCGGGAAGGCGGCGCCGTATCGAAGCATTTTATGATGGATGCGTCTACACGTTTGCCCTTTCTCGGTGATATCATCCCACTCTCCAGCCCTTATCCACGGACTCAAGTCATCAGCATCGGTGATGTGGTCATGAACGTCGGCATATTCCTTTTTATCCAGTACATGATGGTGAATCGGGACAAAAAGGCTGTGCAACCTGCCAAAACTCATCAGGCTTGATGAGAATCAGGGCAGACTCCAAGGAAGGGAGGTCTTCTCCATGAAAAAATTTGAGGGTGTGAAATATTCCCGTATTGTCATCAACGCAATCATCGTGGCTTCTGTCGTTGTAGCACTAACTTCGGGATACAAGCTGGGCGGCTAGTATCCATACCGCCAAACAAGACAAACAGGCTGCCAGCGGCCTGTTTTTTCTTTCTGGATTTTTGCCAGGCAACTTGGTATGTTATACATCTATATAGTATAACCCTATACAAGAACACCAATTATATATTGAACTGAACATTTACACGAGAACGGAGAGGACAGAAATAACCTGAAGAAGCGAAGTGTTCGCCTTTATCCCGGGATTTTCCCTTTAGGAAAAGAAATTAAAAAATCTGGGGATAACAGCGATCGGAAGGTTGTTCTGTCATCGAAGTGTAAGTGTTAATACCCATCAGCACAATTTATATACACATCAAGAGTAGACTAAACCAAGCAGGAGATTTTTTATGAACTTTATTCGTAACCTTATCCATAAGGCAGATCGAAGCAGTCTGTATGTTATTTTGCTTAGTTGTACCGGGATCGGTGTTTTTCTGTACATGAACAAGTGGTCTTACCTTCATCTAACCACGGCGGATTGGGTCATGGTCTACACCATGCTGGGCGCGGCGTTAATTCTGGATTATTTCACGTTCCAGATTCCTCCCAAAGGCAATCAGCAATCCATGGATTCATCGGTATACCTTGCCTGCATATTCATGTTTGGCGGAGCTTTCAGTCTGTCTGTACTGCTTCCTGTCTCCATCATCCTGTTAATTAAAGACCGCAAGCTCACCTGGTGGAAACATATTGTTAATTTCAGCATCTACAGTCTCATGATTACGGGTGCAGCTGCCGTGTTTGAATGGACTGGCGGGCAATCGGGAACGCTGGACGGTTATAATCTGCTTCCTTATTTTGCAGCGCTCGCAGCCTACTTCATCATCAACACAATCACACTTGGCTTATTCTTTCATTTTTCAACGAAGGATGCATTACAGCAGATGAAGCGGGCATTTGTTACCGAATCCCTGCTGGTTTATCTATGTACGCTGATTCTGGCGCTTGTCCTGACGATTCTGGTTGTGCATAATGGCGTACTCGGTCTGTTGTTGTACCTCAGTCTCAGCATTCTGCTCTCCCATGCATTCAAGCAGTTGTTTGTCATGTATCAGAGCATTGAAGAGAAGGCTAACACGGATCAGCGCACAGGTCTGTTCAACCACAGTTATTTTGAAAGCATGTTGGAAAATGAACTGACTACCGCTCGTACGCAGGGAACACCACTCTGTCTGGGACTTATTGATATCGATGATTTCAAAAAGTATAACGATCGGTTTGGCCACCTCCAAGGTGACAGTCTGCTGGCCCTGCTGGGGGATTTTCTGATGCGCAAGACGGAAGGTACATCGGTTACCGCCTTTCGTTATGGAGGGGAAGAGTTTACGCTGCTCATGCCAGGCATGGACTTGGACGAATCCTACAAATATATGAATAGGCTGCGCAAACAACTGAACGACACGCCATTTGAAGGCGTTGAAGTGTTTCCGCATGGGTGTCTCTCCTTCTCGGGTGGCGTCGCCCCCTATCAGGTGGATATGTATAACAAATCCCAGCTTGTGGATCAGGCAGATAAAGCACTCTATTATGCGAAGAAACAGGGCAAGAACAACGTGCACCGCCACGGAAGCAATGATGGCATGGAACAGGAGATTGATCTGGTACAGGATGTTCGTGACATCGAGCAACAGCTTAATCTGTTCCGATACAAGGATATGGATACGTTTAAACATTCCAAACGGGTCTACAAATACGCATTGGATATCAGTGAGTTGCTCACACTGGACAATGTGGAGAAACGTCGTTTCGTGCTGGGAGCACTGATTCATGACATTGGCAAACTGGAGATTCCCTGGTCCATTCTGAACAAGAAGGACAAGCTTACCGCAGAGGAATGGGAAACGATCAAAGGACATGTCACCTGGGGCAAAAAAATGGTGATCACGAACGATCGCTTCGCCGATCTGATTCCGTACATTGAACTTCACCACGAGCGCTATGATGGCAAAGGCTATCCTTACGGCCTGAAGGGCAACGAGATTCCCCGGCTCTGCCGGATGCTGACCGTCATCGACTCCTTTGATGCCATGACGACAGAGCGGCCGTATCAGGAGACCAAGAATGTGGAAGAAGCCATTCAGGAGCTGCGCGCATGTTCGGGCTCACAGTTCGATCCGGAGCTTGCCGAGTTATTCATTCGATATATTGAGAAAAGAACCGCTCAGCAACAGTTGCTGTAAGATGAGTGAGGCTTCTTCTATCTCCTCAGAGAAATCAAAAGCGCTATCCCCGGTCTGATCGGAGATAGCGCCATTTTCATTTTCATCATGGAATGAATCGTACACCAGACAACTTCATTCTCGTGCAGATTCTACATTAAGATTTGGTATTCAGTTCATGTGAGGTCTGATGCAGCTCTTTAATCATCTGCTGCAAAAACATGTTGTCTTGGCGACTGATACCGTGCTGATTGTCTTGAACAAGCATCTGGTGAATGTTCTTTTTGAGCAATTCACTGCGACGTTCCAATACTTCTTGACTCATGTTGTTGCGTCACTCCTTAACATGTTTTGTAATGAATTCACGTTCTGTATTAAGTATAGAGGACCATCGCCGATAGGGAAAACGGACTCAGCCTTCCTCAGGTGGTTACACCAACCCTCACCTAGCGTGACAACATTTCACCCCTTGTTGTTCTTAGATATCCTTCTAAATACTCCATGATCCTCCCCAACTTTCTCCACAGACACAGACTAGGGTCTTGGACAAGCTTGCGTTATAATGGTCCCATCCCTGTATAAATAAAGTCCTTAATTAAGCTAATCCTAGATCAAAGGAGTCCTGAATTCATGTCCTATAAACAAATTAAATGGATGATTCTGCTGATCCCCACATTTACGGTTGGCATCTGGGAATATATTCGCCATCAGTTTCTGATGCCGTACCTTTCGATGGATGCCGGGAACTGGTTAACACCGGTCATCGTTTATCTCGTCAGCGTGACACTGCTCAGCCGACTGTTCCACATGCTCGAAGGTGCCAGGGCTGCTCTGGAGCAGGAACGTGCAGCAAAAGCAGCCCTCGAAGCTCGTGACCAATTGGCCCGGGAACTTCACGATGGCATATCCCAGTCTCTTTCCTGCTATCGGTAAAAACGGATAAGGCAGGCCGCAGTCTGGCAGGAACCGGACATGAGCATGAGATCCAGGAGATTCAAAAAACCGTGCATGAAGTCAATACATATGTCAGGCAAGCCATTGCCCAGTTGCGTTATGTTCCCTCTTCTACCAAGGCACCCGAGATTATCTCACTGCATGCGCAGGTCGAAGTGCTCGTCAAGGAAACCGTACCTGGTGCACAGATTCATTGGGATCTAAGGGGTGTAACCTTCTCTGCCAAGGAGCAAGTGGAACTACTCGCCTGTATCCGCGAGGGTTTACTGAATGTACGTAAACATGCGCAGGCTACCCGCGTTCAGGTTCACGCCGAGGGTAACCCGATGGCCTGGTTCATTTATATTCAGGATAATGGGAATGGGCTAAGTGAAGATCCTCTTCAGCTGAAGGATCGGTACGGACTGCGAATTACGAAGGAACGTGCTGCCGAGATGGGTTGGTCTTTTACCCTTGATTCCAGACCGGGGCATACACGAATGACGATTGGAAAGGAGCATGTCTGATATGGAACATGTACGTGTATTGGTTGTTGATGATCATGCGCATGCGCGTGAAGCGATCTGTAGCATTTTATCCGAAGACAGCCTGTTTGAAGTGATTGGCACCGCTTCGAATGGACAGGAAGCGTTGGAGCTCACCGGACAATGGATGCCCGACCTGATCCTGATGGATGTGCAGATGCCGGGCATGGACGGGCTGGAAGCCACTCGGCAGATCAAGCTGCGATTCCCCTATGTTATTGTCGTTATGGTCACTGTATCGGATGATGTGACCTTTCTGTTCGAGGCACTGAAACAAGGTGCTCAAGGCTACTTGCTCAAAAATCTAACACCTTCTACGTGGCTTGAATACCTTCGCGCCATCGTCAGCGACGATGCACCGCTTAGCAAGGAACTGGCCTACCGGATTTTGCAGGAGTTCCCCGCACCACGCAGTGAAGATGTGCAAGATAACCCGCTAACGACGCGGGAGCTTGAGATTCTGCAATGGGTATCGGCTGGATATACCAATCGGGAGATCGCTGATCAGCTCGGTATTTCAGACCAGACGGTGAAGAATCATCTAAAGAACATTTTGCAGAAGCTCCAGCTGGAAAACCGGGTACAACTCACCCGCTACGCGCTGGAGAGCGGGCTTGCGGGACGTAAGCTTCGCAAATAGCGTAGCTTCGTAACAATATGTGAATGGTAGCACGAATGTATCTCACACCAATATGAGATTTGTAACATATGACGAGATGGGTACTCTGCACCGTACACATTCATGCTTTTGTCACAATTATGAAGACCAAATCGTTTTTTTATAGCCCAATGTAGTCATACGCAGTCATTTTGGACAAAGTTATAATGGGATAGATTGTGTATAAAGGGCCAGGAATGAATACAAATCTATAACCTGAGGGTGATGATTTTTTGATTTTGACAAGCTTTACCCTGAAATGGGGCAAACGGCACTGGGCATTGGTCACCAGCCTGTTGCTCGTGTGCTGCCTTGTTATGCCACAGTGGGCATCTGCCCATGCTTATATTGTTAAGGCTTCGCCAGGAGAAAATGAAATTCTCGTCACTGCTCCGGATCGGCTGACCATGGAGTTCAACGAGTCCTTGCAGACGGCCTTTTATGATATCAAAGTTACCGGCCCTGACGGAAATCAGGCAGACGATGGAAATGTACAGATTGATGCGGATCGTCCTCATATTCTGGAGACTGGCCTGCGGGCCGGACTCGGGAACGGGACTTATGCCGTGAACTGGAAAGCTGTCTCTGCCGATGGACATCCGATTCAAGGAGCCTATGTTTTCCATATCGGTGAACCGTCCGGTTCTCCTGCTGGACTAAGTGACCTTACATCCGGTTCCGGTTCAACAGGTGGGCCGCTGAAATGGATCGTATCCCTGACAGACTGGATTCAGTATCTCGGATTGTCTGTCATTCTGGGGACACTCGCATTCTTGTTGCTGCGAATCGCACCGACATCCATGACAAGAGAGCCTATGGACGTTCCAGGCAGCTACAGACTGTTGTGGATCAGCTATGCTGCTGCTTCCTTTGCCGCGCTGGTCAGCCTGCCACTGAATACGTTATACGAATCTGGTGTGGCGTTGAGCGAACTAAGCTGGGCACTGATCGGGAGTGCGCTTAAACTGACTTCTTTTGGCCAGATCTGGATGTTACAGATCCTCATTGTCATGCTACTGGCCGTCACGATTCTCTCCGGATATGATCGCGATCGATCCATCCGTGCTCGCATCTGGTCTTCTTACGGTTCACTTGTGCTTGTGCTTGGATGGCTGTTCACTCATGCGATGACGGGACATCCGGCTGCGGCGGATCAACGTGCTCTCGCCATTGTTATGGACTTCGTGCATCTGATCGGTGCCGCTTTCTGGATTGGTGCATTGACAGCGATGGCGATATGTCTGCCCCCACTCGCGGACAAGCTGCCTTCGAAGGTGCGAGGAGAAGTCTACTGGACTGCCATTCGCAGGTTTACCGCTTGGGGGATTGGCGCCGTAGCCGCTCTGGTCGCTACAGGAATATACAGCAGTCTGATCATTCTTCCAGCACCTGTGCTGACCTCCTTGTTCACGACAGCTTATGGCCTTGTCCTGATCGGCAAGATCGTACTGCTGATTGTGATGGTGCTCTTGGCATGGCGTCACGCCAGATTAGCAAAAGCAGCAACGGGGAGCAGATTGTCCGGCAGCCTGAAAGCCGAGCTTGCTACTGGTGCTGTGATTCTCGCTTTGGCCGCCGTATTGACACATCTGTCACCGGGGCAACCCGCAGCAGTCGGGCCGTATCAGGAGACAAAGACTACAGAAGATGGCTCGTCGATCACACTTCAGGTGAGTCCCAATGTGACGGGAGAGAACCAATTCGAGGTTGATGTGAAACGTGCAGATGGCAGTATTGTTAATGATCTGGAACAGATCACACTGTCGCTCACACATCTGGACATGGATATGGGAATCTATGAGATCACCATTCCGAAGAACGACACCGGTGTATACAAGGCTGAAGATTACATCTCCATGCCTGGACGTTGGAATATCAAGGTTCATCTGCTAACCAAATCGCTGGATGCATTGGATGCCGAATTCGAGATCGACACTGCCAAGCCATAGTTACACAACGTTAATATTGAGAAGTGACCCAATCTAAAATTAGTGTTTCTACAAACTGCAAATGTAGTGAAGGGAACGAAAGTGATTCTGGAGAAGCGAAGCGTTCGCCTTTATCCCCGGATTTCATCCTACTTAATATAAATTTGAACTAATAATTACACTGAAACGGAGAGGACAGAAAAAACCTGAAAAAGCGAAGCGTGCGCCTTTATCACCAGATTATACCCTTGAAAAAGGGAATCAAAAAAATCTGGGGATAACAGCGATTGGAAGGTTATTCTGTCATCGGAGTGTATGTGTAAATCGTATTTAGTTTAATTTATAAGTTGCATAAAAAATCCGGGAATAACGGTGATCGAAAGAACCGTTCGTAACCGAACGGTGCCTTTGCAGAGCGTAGACACTCACTTAAGAAAATGGGCCGCATCATATATGATAAGAACTGAGAGGGGTTATTTATTTTGAAGAAAACATCATGGATTTCCAAACTGACATCCACTATCGCAACTGGTACGGCAGCATTTATGTTATTCGCTGGATTCGCTAGCGCCCACGTTACCGTTAGCCCATCCGTTGCACAGACAAGCGCATGGCAGACGTACACAATTAAGATTCCTTCCGAGAAAGAATTACCGACAACCAAAATCACGATGAAAGTTCCAGAAGGTGTGTCATTCAAGCAATATCAACCACTGGCAGGCTGGAAAATCACCACGGAGAAAAACGATTCCAATGAAGTCACATCGATCACATGGGAAATCGACGGCGATAACGAAGGTATTCTGGCAGGACAATTCCAGCAGTTCAACTTCGTTGTACAGAACCCTAAAGCGGAAGCTGAAGTTGCTTGGGATGCGTTCCAATATTACAGCGATGGCAGCATCGTAGAATGGACAGGCCAACCGAGTGACAGCAACCCGCATAGTATTACAACCATCAGTGAAGATCCTGCTGCTACAGATAATGCTGCGGCAGGTGGAGATCATCACAGCACTGGTACTGCCGATGAAGAACATGATAGTACAGGTACAGAAGCGGGTACTGGTGATAACGCGGCTAACGACGATAACAAAGCAAATGATGACACCACGCTGGGCGATGCACTTAATGACACGGTTACAGGTGAGCCGAATAACACCGATACAGACCCGGGTACATTGAAGCTTCAACAGGCAACATTGATTGTATCCATTCTGGCTCTGATCCTCTCCTTCCTGGGAATCGCTCTGGCGACACGTCGCAAAAAACGCTAAGAACAATTTGCAGCAGACAATATATGTGGCAATCACAAAGAAACCTATGGCATACGGGATCAACCCCGATGTACCATAGGCTTCTTTTTGTCTATCCATGCTGATTGCCATCCGCAATATGGCATCAGCCACACTGCTCTTTAGCGTTCCTGATCCGTCTGGATCATAATCTCGATATATTGCAGCAAGCTTTTCTTCTGCATCTCGATGGATTGAATACGTTTGGACAGGCCCGCAAAAAACTCTTCAATCTGCTGGCGTGTATAATCAGCAGACTGCCCTTTCCAATCGTTCAGGCGACTGTATAGCGCCCTCGCTTCCTGTTCATCGGCTTGCAGACGGGCAAGCAGCTGTGTCAGTTCTTTTTCCGCAATTCGAAGATCATTCAATTCCACCAGCAATTGTCCACCCACTTGCGTTCCCCTCCCCCATGTACGTGATATCGACATTAACCAACCTGGTTCCTAATTAAAATGAACCGGACTCTCGTCCGCCTGCCGGAAGGCATCTGCTTTCTCATCGATAAAGTTCAGGAACTGGCTGGTATGTTTCATATGCCATGTGCCAAGTTCTTGAATCGACGCGTCCAGTTGGGTGACAATTGGCTCCAGCCTGCGACTGCGGCTTGTATGCAGGTATTGAGCCATGCGGCTTCGTACCTGATTCAGCTCGGCGTTGCATTGCTGTGCATTTTGCTTCCACCGGGAGGCGACACTTTTCAGTTCTTCGGGCGTTACCTGAATCAAGCCGGAAGCACCTGCCGCTGCAGCCATACCACCGCCAGACTTGGAACCTAACGGACCGAAGTTCTTGCTGAACGGCCCCATTTGATCCATAAAGCGCGGTGAGTAGCCGATTCTCTCTCCCGTAATCGGATCATACAGATCATTGGATATGTATCCATTTTTAAAATTATATTGATCCAGACTGTGATAGTTCTCCCCGCCAAATGAGTTCTTGGCTTTATCGATAATGCCCACTCCATCGTTTGCATCCTCGTAATTGGAATTAATGTAGTACGTCGATCCCACATGTCGGTCATATCCGCCCAACGTTCCGCTGGCTACCAGATCACTGGGATTGGCATAGTTCACAACCTGCCCGTCAAACTCCCCCGCTTCAGCCCGGCGCCGCATCTCTGGCGTCAAATTGCCCATTACCGAGGGTGCACTAAACGTCACGGCTGGAATCCCGGTATAAGCAGAGGCATACTGTGCATTGCCGCCGCCCAAGGAATGCCCGGTCATCGAGAAATTCAGATCCTTATGCTTGTTCTGCATTTGACTTGCGTAGTCTTCAGCTTGATACATCTGATTGGCCCAGCCTGTAGGGGATACGGTTTTCTCAATATCTTTTACGCGATCACCCGTCCAGTTCTCCACGTCTCTTACCCTGTCACCAGCCCAATTCTCCACAGTGGATATGCCCGTAAAATCCTTGACACCTTGGACCCCTTTGTCAAGCCAATCCGGCGTAAGATTATCAACAAAATTCCCGGCCTCCTGCTGGCCCTTACGAATCAATTCTCCGCCACCAATACGACCATCCATGACGAAGTCAGGTACAGAGCGATCCAAGGACGCACTTCCTTCTGTACCTCGATAAGCAATGACCGCTTCCTTGGTCTCGGGATTATAGAATGTTACCGCATCAAAACCGGAAAACTTGTTGCTCTCTGTGCCCTCCAGGACCTGCCATCCGGGAAGCTCCGTTAATTTGTCTCCAGCCTTTTGATCCTGATAGGCTAGATCAGACATCGTTTTGTACGTTTCATCATCAATATTGGACCCGTTACTCAATAACTGCACCTCCCTTTATTTAGCGTATGGATCGTGTCCCTTGGCCATCATCACTTCTTCAATCTCAGGGCTAATGACCAGGTTCTTGGTTACCTTCTTTTTGTAGTCATACGAAATGCCAAAGCTCTGATCTTCATGATCTTTCACATGTCCTTTCAGCCCAATCTGGGACACTGCCATTTCCGGCAACAACTCTTTGCTTGTAATCACAACATCCAGCTCGAACTTCTGCTTGAAGTGTTGAATTACGGTTGCTTCAGCCTCCTGGTATAGAGCTTCCTTCTCACTTGCATTCATGTTCTGACAACCTCCCAGAAATATAGTAAACACCATCATCAGTGTGAATAAACCCTTCAACCATCCTGCACGTTTAATACGGATTCCTCCTCTGGGTAGAATCAGGGTGTTCACCATATGTGAAGCACACCCTATTCATCTGTTACCTGCATCATAGTACAAAATCAACATGAGCCATATCGGCTAACAGGATCGTTTTCATGTAACTTTCTTCCTATATGATTCATTCAGGGTACTTTGGTGTACATTACCCCGTTTCCTAATTCTTGCAACAGATACAAGATAATTTTCCCATCCACGACAAAAAGAGCCTGCTCTTGCTTAGAGCGGCCCTCCTATTTGCCATACTTAACTGTTCTATTCAAGCACCATCCGCAGAGCGGTCAGCGCAATCCCGATAATAAATCCGGTAACCGCTCCGTTGATCCGAATCCACTGCAGATCCTGCCCCACCTTATCCTCAATCATCGAGATCAAGGAGGCGTTGTCCATTTTATCTACATTTTCGCGCACGAGGTTACCGATTTTGGAATGATTTTTCTCCAGCAGAGTTGTGACCCCATCTACAATCTTGGCATTCATGCTTGTCATCAACTCGTGATCTGCCCGCAGGTCAACCAATACCCGCTCAATGGCAGGCAGTGCATACGTATCTACGTATTGTCCATCTTCCATCGCAGCGAGCGCCCGGTCTCTCAGTTCGGTGAGTTTGTTCAGCACCGTTTCCTCTGCGTTCCAGCCCTCCAGCATGTTGTTCTTCCAGCCGTTGATACCATCTTGCATAGCCTCGCTCATGGCTAACCGCACTGCCTGGGTACGTAACATATCAAGCACTTTGTACCTTAGCGCACTGCCTTCACGTTTCATATCCTCTACCCGATCGAAGAGATATCCTTGCAAAATGCCACCCAGACGCTCCTCGTTCATGTAACCCAAGAACGCATTCAGCGCAAACTGCATCAATCCGTTCATTTGAATGCCGCTGATCGCTCTCATTCCGCTTTCACCCAAAAACATCACATTCTCGGGTTTAACCAGCCACTCTTCGGCTTGCTTCAGTCCATAGTCCAGTGCTTTGGCATCGTAACCCCGCTCTGTCATCTGATGGGCAGCCCGCTCCAGGATCGGACCCAGGTCAAAGGCACCCGCCTGAGACTTGATCTCACCCGCTACGAGTGGAGCAATCTGCTCTAACGGCAGTCCCGCCAGAATTCGTTTGCAGAGCGTATCAATCATGGTCTTGATCCCGTCATTGTGAAGCTCACGCGTCAACGTATCCAGCACCGTCTCTGCTGCTTTGAAATCTGCAATTTTTTCGGTAATGCTGTCTTTATTGAGAAGGTTGTTCTCTACCGCGGAGACCAGACCTTCCGTCATTTTATCCCGATTCTTCGGTAACAATGCCGTATGCGGAATGGGAATGCCCAGCGGGTGACGGAACAGGGCGGTCACTGCGAACCAGTCCGCAAGTCCCCTACAAGTCCTGCTTCAAATGATCCTACCAGCAACTTGCCCACGGGAACGCCCTGGAACGGCAAGGATGCTGCAAATCCCGCGCCCATCACTACGAGAGACCAGGCTGCTGCTTTTTTGGTTTGTTTAGGTTTAGCCATCGTATTCTTGCTCCTTTATCTTTAATCACACGGCCCGGCCTGTACCGGATTCCGCACTCCATCGTTTCTTATGTCGGCATCTTGCATAGTTCGATTTATGTAAACTCTCCACTAGCGAAGTCATAACTTCCATATTTCGTATACTTCATCTTATCACCCACAAGCGTCAAAACCAAACCTCTGCTTGGCGAAAATGGACATTTGTGGTGTTTACTCCGTAAAATGGACCACCCCTTTTCCAATACCAGGGAGATTTTAGTATAATCAATCATGACAGCCCTTCAATGATATCGATTGGCTGCTGAGCAGCAGGGTAATTACATAATGAAAGAATGAACCAATCAGAGGAGGAATTTCGGACCATGAAACACGTGCAGGACACAACCACGCTCTATAACGGAGTCAAAATGCCATGGCTGGGTTTTGGGGTATTCAAAGTTAAAGACGGAGACGAAGTCGTTCATGCTGTCAAAACGGCCATTCAGGCCGGGTATCGCAGCATCGATACAGCCAAAGCGTATAACAATGAAACAGGTGTCGCTCAGGGTATTCGTGAATCTGGAATAGCTCGTGAGGATCTGTTCATTACCACCAAAGTATGGAATAGCGATCAGGGATATGAATCCACACTGGCCGCCTTCGAAGCCAGCATGGAACGACTCGAACTGGATTATCTGGATCTCTATCTCATCCACTGGCCGGTCAAAGGCAAGTACAAAGATACATGGAGAGCACTGGAGAAGCTCCACAAGGAAGGACGCATCCGCGCAATTGGCGTGAGCAATTTCCAGATTCATCACTTGGAAGACCTCATGATTGATGCCACGGTCAAACCTGCCGTCAATCAGGTGGAACTTCATCCGCTTTTGATTCAAACGGAGCTTCGGGAGTATTGCAACAAACACCAGATTCAGATCGAAGCCTGGTCTCCACTCGGACAAGGTCATCTGATGGATCATCCGTGGCTTCAGGACATCGCCGCCAAATACAGCAAGTCCCCCGCACAAGTCATTCTACGCTGGGATCTGCAGAACGGCATTGTAACGATACCGAAATCCGTTACGCCTGAGCGTATTCGCGCGAATGCCGATCTCTACGATTTTGAGTTAACTTCGGAAGAAATAGAGCAGATTAACGGCCTGAACGAGAACAAACGCTTTGGTTCCGACCCAGACAACTTTAATTTTTAATGACTTCATTCAAATCATGCCAAAGAATCCCGATTCGGATGCTTATGCACCTGGATCGGGATTTTTTTCTTATTCCTTATTTCGTATATCAGGTTCTATTCGCTTTTGGATACAAGCTTGAAATCATCAAAGTGGAAACCTGGCGCTACTACGCAAGTTACTAGGACAGGCTCATCGCCAAGCGGGCGTGCTGTCTGCCATACGCCGGCAGGAACGAGCACCTGTGGTGATTGCCCCGCAGCAATATCCATTCCCAGAACAAGAACTTCCTCGTTCTCCGGGTTCTCTCCATTGCCGCCCAGCTTCAGTTCAACCGGACTACCACTATGCCACAGCCAAAGCTCATCGGACAGAACGGTATGCCACTCGGAGATTTCATGTGCATGCAGCAGGAAATATGTGGAGCTTGCCGAGAATCGTGGACCGGAATACGTATCCGGCAGCACAGACTGTGGAATCTGATACGATGCCTTCCATTCTTCCTTATACCAACCGCCTTCAACGTGAGGCTGCGATATTGAGCGCAGCAACCAATGGCGATAATTCATGTGTCGTCATAACCTGATTCCTTCCTTCCAAATCATATTGGAGACACTCCTTCACCAGAGTTTCGCCTCTCTCCCCTTACTCTAAAACATCATGCAAGTTTTGTCACCTTGACAGCACACATGGCCCATGCCAGAATGCTTCACCCGGTATTCATGCAAGAGAATAAAGAAACATTCACCTACCCATGATAGCGTTTACAAAAAGATGGATTTTCCGTTATGATATGGATATCACTGTTAATCCGTGAAGCAGAGAGGAGCTGTATCATGAGTCTCATAGAGGATCGGATTGGACCCAAATATCGAATCGGTGAACATGCTTTCACCATTGAACATATGCGCAGACAAGACGGGAATGGCATGCCTCAGCCTCACGCTCATCCATTTTACGAATTGTATTATCTGCTCGAGGGAGAACGCGTCTATTCCATGAATGGTCAGATTCTGTCTGCTCGCAAGGGTGATTTCATTCTAATCAATCCACATGATGTACATACCACTTCCAAAGGAAGCATTCCGGGCTTCGAACGAATCCTAATCGGTTTTTCGCCTGCTTTTGCAACGGGGATGGAGCTCGGCATATGCGGTCTGCTGCCTTTTAATTGCTCCAGACTCCTTCGTCTGCCTGAGGCGGAACAGCCCGAGATGGAGCGTATATTGTGGCAAATGCTGCAAGAATGCAAAGAACGCCGCCCTCACTATGAGATCGCCGTAAGAAGTCTGCTTGCGCAACTATTGATCCGTATTCATCGGGTAGAGGAGATCATTCGGCAGTCATGCCCAGGTCCCCTACATCCGATGCAGGATAAAATCAGTGAAATTGTCACGTATGTCAATAGCAACTATACGGAACCACTGACATTGGAAGGAACAGCTAATCGCTTCTATATCAGCCCGTCCTATCTGAGCCGAATGTTCAGCCGATTTACCGGATTTCGATTCAGCGAATATCTGCGTGTTGTCCGAGTACGCGAGGCACAGCGGAGACTGCTGTCCACACAAGAGCGTGTACAGATGATCGCAGAGAAAGTCGGATTTGAGCATACGGCTCATTTTAACAAAACATTCAAGCAGGTCACCGGTACAACACCCCTGCGCTATCGCAAGGAACACCGGTAGAAGATCCCAAGACATATCAGATTAAAAGCCGAGTGGGGTAGCTTTGCTCCAGAGATTGCGCATTCTTATATCATAACGAAAGGCATCACGATTACTGGATCGATGGCTACGCCACTGCGGCTGAAATTGACCAACTTGTATAAACCTTATTACATACCGTTTACCTGTTATACACCTTTTACCTGCGAATAATCACACCACTTCGTACTTCAGGACCAACCGAGATCTGACGACCGTCTGTGTCGGCATCACTTTCACGACATACAATGCCTGCGGACGCGTGTCCAGTCACCATCAGAAGTCGGCCATCTGCACCTATGCCCTGAATGCTCTCTAACTCCGCTCCTTTGCATTGGTGCAAATGAACCAGCGGGCCTTCGGTAATCTGTGCCTGCAATTCAGCGATATGCAGATGCTTCGCATGAGCACATTGAATCCCACTGCGGGCCTGCACGTTGTAATGCTCGATTCTAACGCCATCCAAAGGCATCTCTGGCAACCCACTCACGAGCAACGCAGTGTCCGCACCGGCACAGACCACATCCGAGATTCGAATATCCCGAAACACCGGGGTCTCCTCACTAATCTCCTGAGACAGGTCACTGCCCCGGGCAGACCCTTCCTGATTGGCATAGAAAAAGGAAAACGAGATCGCTTCCATCATGATATCTTTCATATATATGCGCTCAATCTGAATATCTTCAACCACCCCGCCGCGTCCACGTGCGCTTTTGAACCGAAGCCCAATGTCCGTACCGATAAACGTACAATCCGACACTCGTACATGCCGTACACCACCGGACATTTCACTGCCAATGACGAACCCGCCGTGACCGTGATACACCGTGCAATCCCGAATGGTGATGTACTCCGATGGAAGACCCAGTTCACGACCTTCGGCATCTTTGCCTGATTTCAGACAGATCGCATCATCACCGACATCGAATACACTCTTCTCCACCACCACATGACGGCAGGATTCAATGTCCAGCCCATCTCCGTTCTGTGAGAACCACGGATTCCGCACACTCACGTTACGAATGGTAACATGCTCGGAAGCCCAGGGATGCAGATTCCATGCAGGCGAGTTCTGGAACGTCGGACCGTCCAACAGTACCCGTTTACATCTGCGCAAGCTGACCATGTTGGGACGTAAAAAGTCTCTAACTTCTTCATAGGCAGCGACATCTCGCACTTGCTCCTGATGCAGACGATTTGCAATCAGACCGCCTTCAAGTGCAGCTGTGGAAGGCCACCAGATTTCTTCATCCCCACCGGATTGCTCGACAACACCACCTGAAGCGATCAATCGATTCCATTGTGAAGTGGTCATTTTGGAGCGTTTCACCGGACGCCAGGCTTCACCGCCTCCATCCCATATTCCCTCACCGGTAATCGCAATATCCTCCAGTTGATCACCATCAATTGGGGATTGGCAACGAACCACCTGCCAGCCTTCGAAGCTTGATGCAATCAGGGGGTACTGATCAAAATCCCGGCTAAACGTCACCAGTGCCTCTGCTTCCACATGCAGTTCGATCCGGCTTCGCAATACAATCGGACCTGTGAGCCATACTCCCGCAGGGATCACAATTCGGCCACCGCCCGCTTCGGCACATGCCGCAATGGCAAGCCGAAACATCTCTGTGTTATCCGTTACGCCATCTCCAACAGCTCCATAGTCTGTAAGCTGAAAATCCTGAGCAGGAATGACAGGCAAATCGGCTTCATAAGCTCGAATATCGGAATGGGCACTTGCTCCTGTGGATAATGGGGAGTGATATGTATTCATCGTGCAGAATCATCCTCTCTACCTGTAATGGAATTGTTGTAAGCTCCATCATATCAATGGCAAGAAGTGCAAGGTTAAGCATTTTTGCCATGTACACGTGGAACTTGATGCTATTTGTTTTTATAATCGAAGCCATAAATCAGTCATCAATTTCAGTATACTCTATACAACTATTCCAAAGGCTGGAAAATACCTAGGAGAATAGATTCATTTTTCTGTCAGGATTCGTCACAAGACATTTAATAACATGACAGATATATAACACATTTACTGGCTATAGCCCTATAAAACCCATTACTTATGTCATGTTTTATCACAAACCAATTGCCATAAGCAGGATGACTATGTATGATTAAATAACTAGTTTCAATTTATTCCTTATTATTCCTTTTCCAAACAGACGTTGCAGAAAGGATGGGGTGTACTCTTGATTGAATTTAGGGGTGTCCAGAAGCATTTCGGTCATTTTCATGTCCTCAAAGATATCCATCTTCACATCGAAGAAGGAGAGGTCGTCGTCATTATCGGGCCTTCCGGCTCCGGCAAAAGCACGTTACTCCGCTGTATTAATCGCCTGGAGACCATTACCGAAGGTGAACTTGTCGTCAGTGGGATTCCTCTGCATCAAAAAAGGTGGACATCAACCTCTTCCGCCGTGACATTGGCATGGTATTTCAACACTTCAATCTCTATCCTCACAAAAAAGTCATCGATAACATTACCCTTGCACCCATGAAGGTGCGCAAACAACCCAAAGAACAGGCAGCCGCAACGGCAATGAAGTATCTGACCCGGGTGGGCATTGCCGACAAAGCAGACAGTTATCCCTCCCAGTTGTCCGGTGGACAACGACAACGGGTAGCCATCGCCAGAGGGCTGGCCATGGAGCCCAAAATCATGCTGTTTGACGAACCTACCTCTGCACTCGATCCCGAGATGATCGGGGAAGTGCTCGATGTTATGCGCTCCCTTGCCCATAATGGCATGACCATGGTCGTCGTTACCCATGAGATGGGATTCGCCCGCGAAGTTGCGGACCGGGTCATCTTCATGGACGAAGGCCGAATTGTAGAAGAGGCCACCGCTGCTGAATTTTTTGACAACCCCAGAGAAGAACGGGCGCAGCAATTCCTGAGCCGTCTGATTCATCATTGAGAATAATCCACTATTCCATTTTGAAAGGGGTCTTTATTCATGAAAAAATTATTGGTATGGCCATCATTTATGCTTGTCCTCATTCTCTCGCTGGTATTGTCAGGTTGTAGCACAGGTACAGATACACCTTCGGCGAGTGGTGGTGGCGGGGATGCTGAAGCCAAAGGAACCATCGAACAGATTAAGGAGCGCGGCAAACTTATTGCCGGGGTGAAATATGATACGAAGCTGTTCGGATTGAAAGATCCCGCAAGCGGCAACGTTGAAGGATTCGATATTGATATCGCCAAGGCACTCGCCAAACAGATCCTTGGAGATGAGACCAAGGTCGAACTGAAAGAAGTCACTTCCAAGACACGTATTCCCATGCTGCAAAATGGAGACATCGACATCATCATCGCCACGATGACGATTACGGATGAGCGTAAGGAACAGGTGGATTTCAGTGATGTTTACTTCGAGGCAGGCCAATCCCTGCTGGTGAAAAACGGCAGTCCGATCACCGGCCTGGAAAGCCTCAGCGGGGTGAAAGTGCTCGCGGTGAAGGGCTCCACATCCGCTCAGAATATTCGTGAGAAAGCCCCGGACGCCGAGGTGCTTGAATTCGATAACTATCAGGATGCGTTCACTGCTCTCAAAGCAGGTAAAGGCGAAGCGCTGACCACAGATAACATCATCCTCATCGGCATGCAACAGACGGATAACAGCTTCCAATTGGTTGGCGGCAATTTCACAAGTGAACCTTATGGCATGGCTATTCGCAAAGGCGATACTGCCTTCGTGGAGGAAGTCAACACCCTGCTCAAAAGCATGAAAGACAGCGGCGAATATGACACATTACATGAGAAATGGCTCGGCTCCAAGCCCGAGTAATCCCGATTAATGATGAGTAGCGGTGGTTTCGTCTGTTGAATGCGATGCATGAGCAGGCGTAATCGCCGTTTTACCATCTGGAGAACGGAGGCTTCGCTTATATGGGCACATTGGATTTCAACGTACTGATGCGACACTCGGATCGTTTTCTGGAAGGATTCCTGAACACGATTCAAGTGAGCATTATGGCTCTGATCGGCAGCTTTATCCTTGGCGCGATCCTCGCCATCTTTCGGATATCCCCTGTGAAACCGCTGAATTGGATCGGCACGGCTTTTGTGGAATTTATCCGCAACATCCCTTTGCTGCTGGTTGTGTTTTTCTTCTATCTTGGATTGCCAGCACTCGGCATTTCGCTGGACGGATTTGTCTCCGGTACGCTGGGTCTGACCATCTACACCGCCGCTTTCATTGCCGAAGCGATCCGAGCGGGCATTCAGACGGTGCCACGGGGACAATTGGAAGCAGCAAGATCCTCCGGGTTGTCCTATGTACAGGCCATGAACCTGATCATTCTGCCCCAGGCCATCAAGATTGTGTTGCCGTCCATCGGCAACCAGTTCATCAACCTGGTTAAAACTCATCCATTCTGGCCGTCGTAGCCGGTATGGATCTCATGTATTTTGCAGACCTCGTTAACTCGGATACGTTCCAGCCGCTCAGTGTGTACACCATTGTTGCCCTGTTCTATCTGGTGTTAACGCTCCCCCTCAGCTTCCTGGTGCATTATATGGAGCGCAGGTTCGGACAGAGCGATGCAGAGGCGCGCAGCACCAAGGGCAAACCGAAGAAGAACAAACCGGCAGGTCAGGTTACTATGTAACAGATTGACCTGTACTTGCGCAGATTTTCAGGAAGATAGATTGGCTTGTCCAGGTGGTTTAAATGAGTACTGGATCGTCTGTGCTTTACTGGTATTAGTGATCATGTCAAAGTGCATATTGAATTCACTGCTAGGGTGCTTGAATTGCTTTATACACAGTCCATGGTCCATCTCTTGGAGCTTCACTATCCTATTACCGCATACAGAAGGAGGCCGATGATATATGGACTTTACCGGGGCCTATGCTTGGCCCAACCTCCGTTACCTGCTTCAAGGATTCCTGATTACACTACAGGTCGCAGGGCTATCTATTGTATTCAGCTTTGTGCTTGGCACCGTGCTGGGTACGTTACGGTTTACCCGTATCCCTGTTCTGTCACAGATCGTCGCGGTGATCGTGGATACCATTCGCAATCTGCCACTGCTGCTTATCATTTTCTTCATCCACATCGTACTTCCGCAGCTCGGAATTAAAATGTCCGTCTTCTGGTCCACCGTCGTTGGACTGAGTCTGTTCGAAGGTGCGATGATCGCGGAGATCGTCCGTAGCGGTCTGAAGTCGGTTGAGCGCGGTCAAGTAGAGGCCGCCCGCTCCTCGGGCCTAAGCTACATGCAGACCCTTGGTGGCATTATCATGCCACAGGCGCTACGCCGCATGTCCCCGCCAATGGTCAGCCAGTTCATCTCCCTCCTGAAGGATACTTCACTGGCGATCATCATCTCCCTGCCGGAGCTGATGCACAACGTGCAGATTCTTGGCGGTCAAAGTTTCGATTACATCATCCCGGCTCTATTGCTCGCAGCCGTATTGTATTTTGTCATCAATTACACGCTGTCCATTGTTGCAAGGCGACTTGAGGCACGCATGAATTGAATGACTGAATAAACGAAGCGCGGAGAGTAAGACATGGAAACATACGAAACATGAAGGAGCATGACGAAACCGAGACGTATACTACCCATTATCTCGATCGCCCTTGCAGAAACTTCGTGATAGATTAGATAGGAAGGAATAGATACGAAGGAAGATATGAAGGAAAGAACCTAATGGATGAAAAGAATAAGAGTGCCCAAAGACTCCAAACCCACCCATGCAGTGGAATTGGAGTCTTTGGGGCTTAAAGTTATGCCTATAAATGTACAAACTCCCCACCCATTTCTAACGAACTGAGGGGAGCTTATTCAGCCATTTTGGGGACATTTTTTATTCTAACGAATCGTAGCCGCTCTATTCTTCCGATTCCCCTCTCGTGTACCCACTATTTCAGGGTTTTGAGTAAAATAGCTTCACTGAGATTCGTTACATTTTTCATCTCAGCTTATAGCCCCCATATTAGACGTCTCAGGTTCGTTAAAACTTACACCACCGCGAATGAAATAAACTCCCACTCCCACTATTACTATTGCTTCGACTATTACTGATTCATCTCGCTCCCACACTAATTCTTCGTGCAATCCGCCCAATTTCGCGCCCACAATCAGCTCATCCGCTAGATCGCCGCTCCGTTGCGACGTAATTCCGCCTGTAGCAGCTCAATCGGTAGTTCTACCGGGTCCAGCTTCATCTTCACGGTTAGTGCCGCCGCTGTCCCTGCCGCCTCCCCGGTAGCCATGCAGCTTGGCGTCAGCCTTGTCGTTGCATGCGCTTCATGTGTGGTGGAGATGCAGCGTCCTGCCGCCAGCAGATTACGGATATTGCGAGAGATCAGACAGCGATACGGAATATCATACGCCCCGTCTCCCTTTATAAAGGCAGCCACCACACCTTGACCCGAAGGGTCATGGATATCAATCGGATAACCGCTTCTGGCGATCACATCGTCAAACTTTCGTCCCGCAACCACGTCTGCCTGAGTCAAGGCATAATGTCCGATAATTCGCCTAGATTCACGAATCCCAATCTGCGGTGCTACCGCCGAGATCGAAGCCCCTTCGAACCCTGGGACATCACGCTGCAAAAATTCAGCGATCATGAGCACCTGCTTCCGCCCTTCCTGTTCAGCAGAGGTCAGATCCTCGGCATCTGTCGCATCGAGTCCCTGCACCCGGGTACAATTAATCAGCACTTCATCGTCGGCAGGTCCGGTAAAAAACAACACCTGATCGCGATTAATCGCTACCCCCGCTTTTTTCCACTGGGAATAGAAGCCGCTCACCCCGGTTAACGGAATGCTGTCCAGTTCTGCAAAAGGCGTTTTCACATAAAAATCCTCCGGGTGCTCCTGCATGTATTGCTTCACTAGTCCAAGATCCACACCACGCATGCGGAATTTCATGGTCATTGGCTGAGACTGGTTATCGCCATCTCTCCCCTTTGCCACCGAAGCACCCGCAAGATAAGCCAGATCCGCATCACCGCTTGCATCCACGAATACGTTCGCTCGGAACTCCTTCCGTCCAGACTTGTTGGTCACTCGCACCGCTTCCACCCGATCATCCCCAATGACCACTTCATCCACGAAGCTGTGCAATAACAGCCGGACACCAGCCTCCTGCAACATCTCTGCCGCAACCACCTGAAAGATCGCTGGATGGTACGGCGTGACGGTATGCACAAATCCAACCGTATCGCGCAAATGCCCGGGGGAGCCGCCACGTGCCTGCAATCGTTCAACGATCTCCTGCGCAATGCCTTGAATGACCTGCTCCCCACGCTCCGTATGGAAAGTCATCCAGGGATAGACCATAGCGGCAGTAGACATCCCACCGACAAATCCATATCGCTCCACCAGCACTGTGCGGACCCCCTGTCGTGCAGACGCAATGGCTGCCCTATACCCGCAGGGCCCCCTCCCACGATAACGACATCTGCATCTTCCTTTTCCATGCTCATCCGTTCACTCAAATGTTGTCCCTCCTTCCGTTCTATTGCACGTATTGCACGTATTGCTCGCCTTTGCACATATTTCATGGCTCACTCTTTCAGCCCCGTCATGGCAACCCCCTCAATGAAGCGCCGTTGTGCCAGGAAAAAAACAATCAACAGTGGCATAGTCGCCATGACAGTGGCACTCATCAGATATTGCCAGGCTGTACCCACTTCATCTGTAAACAGGGATAATCCAAGCGGCAGCGTCATTAGATCACGCGAGTTAATGAAGATCAACGGATCGAAGAACTCATTCCAGATTGTCACAAACGTGAAGATCGTCAGCGTAGCCATGCCCGGCTTGGCAATGGGCAGCATAATTCGCGCGTATATTCGAAATCGGTTGCAGCCGTCTATCATCGCTGCTTCCTCCAGTTCGGTTGGCACCGTAATGAAGAACTGCCGCATCACAAAGATGCCAAATACACCGCCCGCGCCAAAGATCGGCAACAATATCAACGGAAGGTGGGTATCAATCCACCCCAGCTGCCGCATGAACAGAAACATCGGAATCGCAGTCACCTCATGGGGAATCATCATGGCACTCAGCAGGATGAGAAATACCACATTACGTCCCTTAAACGGAATTTTGGCGAATGCATAACCGGCGAGAGAAGCAAAAAACACCGTTCCCAGTACAACCAACGCAGAAATGTAGATACTGTTCCAATAAAAACGATGAAATGGAATCAGTCGAAAGACATCGATGTAGTTCTGGAATTGAAACGTATCCGGTATCCACTGCGGTGGATAGGTGAATATGCTCTGGGGCTCCTTCAATGATGTCGATATCATCCAGATAAATGGCACAATCATAATGAGGGATATCAGCGTCAGCAACAAATACGTCCCCAATGTACTTCCTATCTTGCTCCCCGAAGAATTAGGCATCGCCTTCATTGAACACCCACCTCTTTCGGAGCTGCCATTGCAGCAGCGTCAGGATCAATACGATGAAGAACAGCACATATGCGAGAGCAGAGGCATAGCCGAACTGAAATAATTTGAATGCTTTTTCCCAGATATAATAAACGAGCACCTTGGTGCTGTTACTCGGCCCGCCCTGTGTCATCACATAGATCTGCCCAAATACTTTGAGTGAACCAATCACGGTCATCACCACAGTCAAGAACACCGTTGGTGTAATCATCGGCAGGGTAACGTGAAAGAAAGTTCCTCTTCTGCCCGCACCATCCAAGGTTGCCGCTTCGTACAGGGAACGCGGTACCTGCTGAATGGCTGCAATGAACAGCACCATATTCAGACCTACATTTTTCAGCACACTGGTCACAATCACCGCAGGCATTGCCAAATCTTCATTGTATAGCCAGGCCGGACCCTTGATGCCCGCCATCAACAGAAGCTGATTAATCAATCCTGACTCTGTTGCATACATCAGCTTCCACACGATAGCCCACACGATCAACGAAGTCATGACCGGAACAAAGATCGCTGTTCGGAAAATGCCGATCCCCGCAGATTTCTGGATAGCAGCAACGCAAGCAGCAGGGCGAGCACAATGTTAAGCGGTACCAACCCCGCTGTGAAATAAACCGTATTGGCAAGCACTTTCCAGAACATGGCGTCTGTCATAATATCCCGGTAATTATCCAGTCCAATAAAATGATGATCCCCCAGCAGCGGCCAATCGGTCAGGCTCATGTATAACGCGAGACCCATCGGAAATAGTAGCAGCAGGGTAAACCCAAGCACCATCGGTGATACAAACAGCCACCCCGCGATCTGGGCCTCTCTCGCGAGCGGGCCCCTTCTTTTACGCTTGTGTGGATGGGTCACAATTAGCCACCCCTTTATCATCAAATTTCCTCCGAAGCTGAACTCTGTGACGATTCTATATAAGGTGTTGTCTCAAAAGGTATGATCTCCCTCGCTCCAAGCGCTAACGAATCTACTGCATCTTATAAGGCAGATTTTTAAAGAATGCACCGGGTAACGAATCTCAGTCATGTTATTTCTCTATAAAATGTCGCCAGAACCTTGAAAATCGACCAAATGGACGAAATAACGTCTCTCTGATTCCTTAAATTTCAGATACGTACAAATAGACGCAAATAACATGTGCTCGATTCGTTAGAACGACTGGAGCTAACATAGGGTGTCCCCCATGATACACGTGACTTTCCCTGATTAGCCCGGACGGTTCAGACTGTCCACCGCATTGCGGAACCCGTTCACAGCCCTTCGCAGCTGTTCCTCCGTGTTGCCTGTCACAACCGCTCCAAGCATGATCGCTTTGACCCCGCTGTCGCGCAGCACCCGAACATCCTCCGGTACCAGCTTACGCTGGGAAGGAACCAATACCGGGACATGGGCCTGCAAGACCAGACGGCGATACTTGAGCACATCCGCGAAGCTGAGCGGTGCACCATATTCTTTTCCAGGTACAATGGATGCCTCCAGAGCAGTGAAGCCGAAGTGAGCTGCGGATGTTACGAGGGAAGCATCATATTCTTCATTGATCGCAAACGTTGGGTCCAGCCCCAAGTCACTCAGCATGAAGGAAGGCAAGTGATGTGCATAGATGGAATAGAAGTCAAAACCCATCCCTGACAGCCGCTCTACATGCTCCCTTCGTGCTCCATCTATGCTGCCAGAAGGTACGACCCCAAGCGGGCCGCCAAACTTACTGCGAATCGCCCGAAACACCTCGGCATACCTGTCCAATGGACCAAAATGATTCCCGCTCGCGCGATGACCGACATTATAATGCACCTTCAGTGCATCAGCGCCCTCTTCCATGGCTGCCGAGCCAAAGCAAGATCATTCTCAGGCAGACTGACCACCAGTGATAGTGGTGTCCGCTCAAGTAATTCTTTGAATTTGCCCATCATGCTCACCTCCGGTTCTAATCCAATGATTCAGGGTTGCAGCACATTTTGAATCTCTTCCTGCATTTGTTTCAGGTTATCCTGAGCTGTCGCTGTCCGGGCAAACAGTCGGTCAAATCCCTGCAATACCGCATTGTCGATATCCTGCCAACGGATATGGCCGGGGATTAAGCGCGCTTTCGGCATTTCATCAATAACCGCCTGTACAATATGCTCTTTGCTCGGGTTATTCGGCTGAAGAATGAATGCGTCTGAATTCAGAACAGAGGTACGCGGAGGCACAAAGTAGGTGGCTGTCGCCTGAATCCCCTGCTCACTGGCAAAATACTTCAACAGCTTCTTCGTTTCCTCTGGATGTTTGCTGTCGTTGAACATGGCATATCCAGCCTGCCCCAGCATCGGTACACTGCCTTGTGAACCGGAAGGCATGGGAGCGATGCTCCATTCAAAATCGGTAATCTCCCTTGCTTTGGAAACGTAGCTGTAATTATCGAAGAACATGCCCACATTCCCCGCATCAAAGCTGACCTGCTCGCCCGCCTTCGGGTGTGATTCATCGGTGAACATCATGCGCTCCAGCAATTCAAAGGTCTGCACACCATAGGCATCGTTCCAGGTGAACGTTGTCATGCCTTCGTCGAATGGACCACTTCCATTGGACCATGAGTAAGAAGAGAGGACCGCCCAGGTCTTCCAGTCACGAAAAAAATTGGCACCATAGACCCGGTTGCTCGCATCCTTGCTGGTAATGGCTTTGGCGGACGCTTCGAACTGTTTCCACGTCCATTGTCCTTGGGTAGCAAGTGTGTTTGGATCGGTCAGACCAGCCTTGTCGAACAGCGTTTTATTGTAAAACATGACCACCGGAGGTGTAGAAAAAGGTAGCCCCAGCATTTGATCACCATCACGGAACAGATCAAGCGTACTTGGAATGTAATCATCCAGCTTAAACTGTGCATCATCCTTGAACTCGGAAACATCGGCCAGAATGTGATTCGACTTGAATTGTGGCACCATTCGCTCCGATACCCAGGCGAGATCGGGAAGAGAGCCTCCGGCGGCAAGCACCGAAATTTTTTGCTGGTATTCTGCGAAAGGTACGGATTCCATCGTGACCTTGATGCCTGGATTTTCCTGCGTGAAGTCAGCGATCAGTTTGTTGTATACATCCATATGCGCCTGATTGCCCCACATCATGAACTTCAGCTCCACCTCTCCATTCTCCCCGCCTGCACTGCCAGGTTCACTGCCAGAATTGGAGCTTGTGCACGCGATTGAAGCCATCATCATGAGTACTAGCACCAGTATCAGTCCTACTTTTTTCATGAAAATCCCCCTTATGGACGTCGTGGTATACATGTGCAACCAAAGTATAACGAAAGCGTCGTTCCCTCATAAATCACGTCAACTTCAGAAATGGTATGGTTTTTCAAGAGATACTGAATCGGTCTCGATATTCCCCGCAGTCCATCCCACCTGCTGCTTGAACACCAGCATGAAGTGTTTGGGGCTCTGGTGCCCGGATAACCGTGCCACATCATAGATTTTGAGACCCGTGTTAATCAGCAACCACTTGGCCCGCTCCATACGCACCTCCGTGATGTATTCGGAATAATTGATCCCTATTTCGTTCTTGAACAACTGGCTTAAATACGTGGGATTCAAGTTAACGAGATCTGCGATCGTCTGAAGTCGCAGATCTCCATCCGGATGCTGCTTGATGTGCTCCTTCACATCTCGGATAATCTTCCGTGTATCTCCACCAGTGTGTTCTGCTTTTCCAGCTGGCTCGGGGATTGAAAGGGTTGAAATACCGTATCTGCGATCCAGCAGCAATTGAATCTTCTGTATGCATAATGCCAGTTCATAGCGATCGATTGGCTTCAGCAGGTAGTTCAGCACCCCGAATTCCATCGCTCTGCGTGCATACTCAAACTCGCCATAGCCGCTAATGATGAGCATGAGCAATTCAGGGTACATGTCTCTTGCTTTGCTTACCAGAGTTATTCCGTCCATTCCACGCATGCGGATATCCGTGATTAACACATCCGGCACCTCACATCTCAGAAAATCCAGTGCCTCGGTACCGCTCGACGCTTCACCCGTTACCTGAAACTGGGAAGACACTTGTACGATCAGCTCTCTCAGTCCTTGACGGATGACCGTCTCATCTTCTACAAGCAATACTTTATACATGCGCTTCAATCTCCTTTCGGTAGAAGTTGAATGGATATTGTGACCACCAGGCCCTGCCCGGGACTTCCATCAATGCTTAGGCTGCCGCCTTCTCCATAGATGAGGCGAAGCCTCTGGGCAATATTGTTAAGCCCCAGGCTGTTTCCGGCATGGCAACGTAATGCCTGAATGGAAGGCTGTATCGCTATGGACTCGTTTAACTCGTCAATCTTAGTTTGAGTCATCCCTTTACCGTTGTCTCGGACGCTAATCAGCAGCTCATGGTCGAATCTCAAGGCAGATATCCAGATTACTCCTCCATTTTCCTGCCCTTCAATGCCATGGTAGACTGCATTTTCCACCAACGGCTGCAGGATCAGCTTCGGAATCGCACATTCCGTTATCTCTTCTTCGATGTCATAGTTAACCTCCAGCTTACCGTTGTAACGTACCTGCTGAATGCGTACATAGGACTGTACAAAAGCCAGTTCTTCCCCAAGCGGAACCATCCGGTCCACCTTATCAATCGTATAGCGCAGCAGCTTGCCGAGCGCCGTCACCATGTCCGACACCTCAGCATGCTTCTGGCGAATGGCCATCATGTTAATGGATTCCAGCGTGTTGTATATAAAATGGGGATTCATCTGGCTTTGCAACGCCGACAACTCTGCCTCCCGCTCTTGAATGCCCAGCAGAAACACCTCATTAAACAGTCGATGAATCTCTTCCATCATGCGGTTAAAGCCCCGGCTCATCTGCCCGAATTCATCACTGCTGATGTGTGCTGCCCGCTGGCTGAAATCACCCTGCTCTACTTGAATCATGTGGTGCTTCAGGCGAATCAGTGGCCGGGTGATACGATAGGATAACAGAACCGCCAGAAGCGATATAGCCACCATACACAACACAGCGAACCCTATTGTGAAGGTGAGTGTCTCGCCTGACTCCTTTTGAATCACGGCAATAGGTGTAAGGCTGATCACCGTAAGCCCGGAATAGCTGGAATGGTGTTGTACGTAGAGATAGGACTGCCCATCCAGAACAACTTTTTGGTTTCCTGCATAGCTTGGAAGCTGTCCATGCTTTAGCAGCTGATCGTACGCAGACATCCCTCCGGTTGAGACCCGCTCGAACAACAGACGCTGCTTGCTGTCTACAATCATCAGGCTTGCCTCTTGCTCAACATTCAGATTGGATAACAGTTGGCCGAAAGCTTCCAGACGGATGTCAATCAGGATGTACCCCAATCGCCGGAGCGTACCCGGATCACGAAGCACTCTGCCCACCGATATATATGACTCTTTCTGTCCGCCCGTGTAATAGCCGGGTTCATGCGGAGGAAGCAGGCGCCATGTGCCTTCCGAGTCTTCGAGCTCTGCAAACCACTCATCCTGCCTGCTGTCCCATAGCGGCTTGACCGCCAGTGAATCGAGATTGGAGAACAGGATGCCGCTGTTGCTGATCAGATGAATTCCCCGAATTTCAGGTCGGTCATATGCTTGACCAGAGGTATACAGCTTCATTTTCAGATAATCCTCAGACCTCGCCCATGCGCCCGACCCCATTGACGCGTTGTATTTATCCAGAATGCCAAGCACCATCTGATCGTATAGCGGCAAGAGCGACAACCGCTCATAGTCCTTCAGCAGCCGGTTCAGATTGGCGTTAATCTGGCGAACCAGTTCAATGGTGAACTGCTCGGTCTTGCGATCCATCGTCTGCGAGAAATGCCTGTAGTTCATCACTCCCTGCAAGCTTAGCGGCAGTAACGTCAGCCCCAGAAACAACAGGAGCAACTTGGTGCGCAGGTTTACACTTTTCCTAAAATAGCCTCGTACCTTGTCCATCATCGCCGTACATCCCTCCCTCTCCCGATCATTGTATGAGCCCCTTTCACAGATCAATCTGGATATAACTGGGGTCATCATATCCAGTTTTAAGATCATTCGCTATCCTGCCAATCCTGGAATGGGTACGGAATTTCAAGTTATCGGCATAGGTTTTAGGTTGAACGCAAAAAAAGCCAACTGTATCGCTACAGTCGACTAAGGTATTTCTATAGAACACATTCGCTGCGTTAATCTAGCAAAACAATTCGGTTGAATTAGACCAAAAAACCGACTGCATTATGCAATCGGTTGTCTGTTACCGAGATGGCTTTTATATTTGAATCGATTATATTCATTAATCAGCTCGTCCAGCACCATGGATTGTCGGAGGACTTTGTTGTCTTGCATGCCATGATTCTCCGCCAAACGACTCAATTCATGCCTGTTCCGTTCGATTTGGTCTCTGATCTGCTTCGGTTCACTCACAGCATGCACCCCCTCTTTTTTAAATATTTTAGGATACATTGCCAAAAAATTAACATTATATTCCTTTGCAAGGTAAAATGCTTATTTCCATAGAGATACTTTCAACATCAAGCATTTTGCATAGAGATATAAAAACCACTCATCACTACAATATGTGGTGAAAAGATATTGAGAGCATGTCTACATATCGTGATCATGTAAGTTTGGCCGAAGAATTTAAGAACTAAAGTTTTATCACTTTATTAAATATCATCTCAATCATTTATTTTATTCCATATTACGTATAACCTCAGCAGATACTATTTTCCACGTGATGTTACTGCGAGTCATTTTAAAAATTAGAGCGCCCGATTTGATATCTGTGATTTGATTTATGTCGTCATAAATAATGATCTCGAAACTGGCAAGCACTTCCTTCGAATTCGAATTACTATGAGTTGTTTTATAAGTGACACTAGGTCTTTGGAGATTGTTAATAGCATGATAATTCAGGAATTGAATCACAGAATCAGAATAGGTGTAAGACGTGCTCTCATTCTTGAAAAAATGGGACAGATCATTTTCTATCACTCGCTCGGGTGATTTGAATACATATACTCCTCCAATCCCTCCGATTATAGTAACCAGTAAAAGAGCTAATAGAATAATCGTTTTTTTTCTGACCATATGGCTTCCTCCTAAAGTATAAAATTAGTATATTTATTTGTATGTGTGGTTTGATAAAAGATATATCTAATGTTAAATATTTCATTTTAAAAAACCACACTTTAATGGAAATAATTATGTATAAAAAGCTTAACACAGATAATATTGTCTGTGTTAAGCTTAAATTGTTTTTGAGTATATTAATAAGACATTTTTCCTTTAGCCTTCCAATCATTTCTATAACCTTCTGATTTAAATATGTCTTTAGCAGGAGTTGAACGATTAGGTTCAACTCTATATTGATGTTGTGCGATCTCAATAATATCTTTATTACTATAGAAATATGTTGAATAAACCCAATTTATAGGAAGGTAACCAAAGGCGTCGGGAAGATAGTAAGTGGTAGCAGCATTTTTAATACTACCATTGCTATTGTATGTTACTGCTTCATGTTTCCAGTACCATTCTTGTTGGTAGGTTTCAAAATAACTTTTAAAAGAGCCGTTGCGGTAAACCTGACCCGTTTTCTTTGCCAATCTAAAATAGCCAGTCGCATCACCACTACCTTCTAAACCTTTAAGCAAATCATTTTGTAATTCCCCTACAAAAAAACCAACAACGTAATTAGAAATAAGTTTTCCTGATAACAGTGAAAAATACTTTTCATAAGACTTAGCTGCTAGATTAGAGCGTAGATTTTTTTTAACCGAATCAAATTTCGTTTGTTCGACTATAGGTTCAAAAGATGTGACAATTCGTACGTCTCCTTCATCATTTCTTTCTGCAAAAGGAGTGACAGTATCGTTCCCAGATTTTTTTAAGTTTGCAATTTGTTTTTTCAAGAAATTTGCATCATTCGTATTTTTGTAACTGAGCTTGTAGTAATCATAGATATATCGGGTCCCATCAGAGCCAATTTCTTCTTCAGTTTTGTATAAAGTCATATCATCAACGATATTCCCAAGATATTCAGTATTTATTTTTTCTGGGATATCAATATTGAATTTATTATAAGTTTCTATTACTTGATCATCAGAAAGCTCACCAATAAATACACCTGGTTCGACTTCTTTGATCTTATTTTCATTTGCAGAAGCGGATACAGTTAGTGATGGAATCAAAAGAACAACTATTAGTAATGTCGAAATAAAACCTTTAATTTTCTTCATTGTACGACCTCCATGTAGTTTGTAATATAAATCTGTAATTATATAATCATTTACAACTATAAGAAGTATGATATCTTTGAAACTAGAATTTTTTAAAATCATTAATTAAATATATCTGTATCCTACAGAATATGATCACCTCCGTTTTGAAGCAAACTTTAAGCTTTTCATAAAAACTGAAATATTACTATAATCGGCTTGAATAAACATTATAATATTTTGCAAAATATATCATAATACTCTTTTTATGAATAAAATACCTATAAAGTATCAAATATTAATCCTCACCGTTCAGATTAGCTAATTAAATCATTTAGAAAACAAAAAAAAATCTATTAAATAAGTTTGGATAACATGCCATTTTACTTTTTCACATTAATTCCTGAGGTATATCGATTATATTCATTAATTAGCTCATCCAACGCCATCGACTGTTCAAGCACTTTAACACTAGGAATTCCATATTGATCTACCAAGCGACTTAACTCTTGCCGACCTTGCTCGATCTGGTCTTTCAAGATACTCCGTTCTCTCATAGCATGTACCCCTCTAGGACATTCTGGAAAAACATTTAATATGAGTAAGCTAGTAGTTTCGCTAATGACCATAAGTACTTTTTAGAACATAATGTATTTTGCATAATTTTGTAAAAATAATTCTTTAGAAAAGACCTTCTGCTTTGCATAGTCCTTTCTCAAAATATAAAACAGCCTAACTCAGAAGCAGTAGGCTGTTTTGCTTTATTATATAATTATCGACTTAAATACTTGAAATTACGTCTCGTGCTGAGACAAGTTAGCGTGTTGTTTCTAAGCCCCGTATAAATCTAAACATTTTACTGTCATATGAACGTTATGGTTAAAAGTTGAAAGAGGTGAGTGTATTAAGTATCTATACCGGTTTAATAAACTTTTAGTCTGCATTTATACTTTACAAGTTCATAATTAAACAACATATATAGAACGTATATTGTGCATCTTCTTCACCATCCCTTCTCAGATATTTCATTATCAAAAAGTCGGTAAACTTAACTTTTCTATTACATTTTTATACTTTCTGATCTGTGTTTCATTGGCCTCGCTCCTATACTCCCCGTACAAATCCACACATTTAATACACATCAGGTCATCTTTACTTGAAGAAGAGAGATCCAAACACATAAGTAAGGCATCCATTCCAATTGAATAATTACGTTGTTTCATTTGATAACTTGCCAATTCATAGTAAAAATCTTGATACGCGTGGTTTAACATTTGATCGTTATAACTACCTTTAATATACATGTCAGTATTAAATAAATTGATCTGATCTTTAAATCTGTCTAAAGCATAGTCAATGTTAAAAGAATACTGTTTAGCTGCTTCCAAAATATTAATGAATCCAGCTAATATTTCTGACGGGTTGTTTTCGATATAATCCAAATAAGAATTGATTACATTTTCTTGACCAAGCATTAATTGGGAAGCATATTGATTTCCTTCTCCCCATATTTGGAACAAATCTATTATTTGTTGATCCTCTTGTGTAGGATTCTCAACCTCAACTATTTCCAAGTATTTTTCTATATACTTTAGGACATTTTCATATTCCTTACGAGCATCATAAACGCTTGATATTAATAAGTTTGCATAGGCTACATATGTAAAAGAGGATAGGCTGTTAGCCTTCTTTTACTTTTTCGCCTACGAGATTGAAACTTTAATTGGAATTCTGCTTTCCGTTCCAGTTCCCGTGCCCATACATCGACCTTGTCTCACAAATGTATCGTATTATATACGTTTGCCAAGTCTTTAATTGCATCCAATTGCACTTCTTCATTTAATTTATCAATATACGGTTCGAACTTTACTGCTGCATTGAGATTATCATATTTACTCAGTGTTTTCTGAAGCAAGAAAATGCGGTACTGGCAAAGAGCCAACCGCTCCGAGTGTTGATACTTCTCACTGTCAGCTACACATTCATATAAAATGAGTGCCGCTTCATTCATGTTTTTATTAAAGAGACTCTCTGCCACATCAAATAACTCATCAATATAGGATTGATCATCAGTCACATGAGTAATGACTTGTTGTATAATATCCAGCTTACCAAGTTCAGCACAACGATATATAAACGGTTCTAATCGCCTCCAATGGGGTGCAGATTCGATAAAACACTCCACACCGTACATATTGTAAAAATATCCCTGATCCAATCCCATTGCAGATGTAATCTGATCGAGTTGGTTCATCGAAATAAGCCTGGTTCCTTTGATAATCGCACTTAATGTACCCACATTAATGTCAGCGTTTTCTGAAAATTGCTGTAGTTTATATCCCTTATCCTTTAAGTGATTTTCAATATAGAAACGTATTTTGGGCATCATCTTCATCGTCCTTCCCCATATATTTCACTATTGAAAAGTTGGTACACTTAATTTATCTATTAGTTTTGTATACTCCTCTTCTTGGGTCTTACTGGCGTGATTTCTATACTTTCCGTATAAGTCTATGCATTTGATACACATAAAATCTTCATTACATGAAGAAGAACGTTCTAAACTAGTAATTAGATGTTCTATTCCCTTTTCAATTTCGTTCTGTTTCAATCTGTATTTTGCTAGTTCGTAGAACAAGCGTATATATCTAAAATTTGTTGCCTGTTCGTTATATACTCCTTGTACATGGCTTTCCGCTTTAATTTGATCAAGGTGATTTCGGAATCTATTCAATGTATAGTCAATATTATAAGAATGCTGATTTGCCGCCTGAATAATATACGTGAGTGCTGTTAAAATTTCAGCATGATTAATATCTAGGTAATCCAAATAACGATTTAAAAATTCGAAATCACCAGATAGTATTTTGTATAAATATCGATTCCCCTCAGCCCAGCCCTTGAATCGCTCTATCAATTCTTGTTCTTCCTCTGTCGGGTTTTCAATTCCATCCACAATATCCTCATAAACATCTGTATACTTCAAAGCTTGTTTATATTGCTTACGTTCTTCAGATACATTTGCCATGAGCAGATTAGCATACGCTTTGTAAGTAAATAGAGGATAAGAGGCTACTCTTGGTTTTCTTTTCCGTCTCATAGATTGAAGTTGAACTTGAAATTCAACTCTTCGAATCAATTCATTAGCCAGCTCAAAAACCTTATCCCATAGATTTATCGCGCCATACAAATTAGCTAAATCTTTAATCGCATCCAGCTGTACTTCTTCATTCAATTTGTCGATAAAGGGTTCAAACTTTATTGCGGCATTCAAGTTATTAAATTTATTCAGTGTTTTATGAAGCAGGAAGATGCGGTACTGGCATAAGGCCAACCGCTCGGAGTGCTGATATTTTTCACTGTCTGCAACACATCTGTATAAGATAAGAGCTGCCTCATTCATTCCTTTACCATAGAGAATCTCTGCAACCCCGTATAATTCTTCTATATAGGATCGATCGTCAGTCACATGAGTAATAACTTGTTGTATACAATCCAGCTTACCAAGTTCAGCACACTCGTATAGATATGGTTCCAAACGTCTCCAGTGGGGCGTAGATTCAATGAAAGACTCTACTCCGTAAGTTTCATGAAAATAACCCTTTTCTAATCCCATTGCAGAAGTGATCTGATTCAGTTGGTTCATAGACATAGGCCTGTTGCCTTTAAGAATAGCGCTAAATGTCCCAACGTTAATTCCAGTAATATTGGAAAATTGCTGCAACTTGAGATTTTGTTCTCTCATGTATCTTTCAATATGTACTCTTATCGTAGGTAGCGATTCCACGATCTCACCTCCGCCACAAAATCTCTTATAATTCAATTACATATAATAAATGTTATTTTAATCCTGTATTTTACATCGGTCAATCTAAGCAAATAAAAAAGCGTCCTACTTCCAAATAGGAAATAGCACGCTTATCAGCAATATATTCTCTGTCCTTGTTAGTATCCACCTAATCCGTGATCAGAAAGTAACCTTATAAAAATATCTATACTATCATTAGAACTTTGCAATAGAATAAAAGAACTAAACAGCATTAATACCAATGCTACTTTTTTTTTCATATCGACCATAGACCTCCTTGATAACACTTTTATATTGGGACTCTATTGATTCAGAAGCCTGACTTCTGTACTCTTCAAATAAACTGACACAATATATTATAGTAGAGTCATCCTTGATCTTATGGGCAATCGTTAAACAAATAAGCAAGTTTCTAAATCCTTCCTGGTACCTCCCTTTAGAAAGTTGGTACAGGGCTAGATTCCCCAAAACTTGGTGTGTTGCTTGTTCTTTATCACTGTACTATAACTACTTTGATAGTTAAGTTCATTAAGTAGTTTGTGAATAAACAGATCAAATCTTCGAAGAGCGTGATCAATATTAATGTGATACAAATTTGCTGCTTCTATAACTTTAACAAGACCAAGTAGAGTTTCGTTTTCATTAGTTTCTATAAAATCAAGATAGGAATTAAGTGCGTCAATGTCACCCATCATTAACTTGCACGAGTAGGTATTCACTTCAGCCCAATCTTTGAATCGCTTTATAAAAGATTGATCTTCTAAAGTAGGTTCTTCAATAACTATATTTGAATAAAGAGAAATATACTCTAGTGCCTTCTCATACTCTTTACGTTCACTCCACACCGTAGCCATAATCAAATAAGCATAATATTTATAAGTAAATAATGGGTGTTTGGAAATACGATTATTATCTATTCCCTTTTTCTTATATTGTTCCAAAAATTTAACTCGTTGCAACAATTCCTCAGCTAGTTGGAATACTTTATCCCAGTAATTTAAGCTTGCATATATATTAGCTAGCTCCCTTATCGCATCCAGTTGCCTCTCTTCATCCAGCCGATTAATATACGGCTCGAAGTGCACGGCGGCCCGGAGATTCTCGTGTTGGTCCTGACCGAGAGATAACGTGAAGATGCGATACTGGCACAGAGCGAGACGTTCCGAGTGTTGATACTTCTCACACTCTGCCACACATTCGTACAACATCCGTGCAGCCTTCGTCTGTCCACGTTCCAGCATGCCTTCGGCCATCTCGAACAATTCCGAGATATACGAGCGATCATCGGTCACTTCCTGAATAATCTTCTGAATACATTCCAGCTTGTCCAATTCAGCACAGCGCTGGAGAAATGGTTCCAGTCTCCTCCAATGGGGTGCCGATTCCACGAAACATTCTGCCCCATAGATCTCGTAGAAGTATCCCTCTTCCAGCTTCATGCCCTGGGTAATCAGATCCAGTTGCGCCATAGCGATGGGCCGAGTCCCCTTAATAATTGCACTAAGCGTTCCGGCGTTAACTCCCGATATATCGGCAAAATACTGCAGGGTATATCCCTGTTTCCTGATGTAGTCCTCAATATATGAGCGTATCGTAGTTGTAGGTTCCATGTATCCCACCTCCACAATGAAAATCCAAAATTTTGAATTTATATGATAAGCACAATTTTAATCCTAAATTTTACAGCGGTCAATAAAAATCGTGGCAATTTCCTTCAGATCTGTGCAAGGAAGCCTGAATCGAATTTTTGCTTATAGAAAAAATCCATTAGAAGAATCTCCAAGAACGTGATACAGTTAATTCAACTTACATATCCTACTATTTCAATAGGATTATACGACACAGATACGAATAACTCAGTTCAAGGAGAAGGTCAGATGAAATTTGCCTTGTTTAGTCTCATGATGAATCTCCCTAATGCCGTAACCGGGGAAGCTCTGACGACTCAGCAGAAATTCCACAATATATTAGAGCAGGCGAAGCTGGCTGAACGACTGGGATTCGATGCCTATGGGATCGGTGAACGACACGGTGCACCTTTTCTATCTTCATCGCCACCTGTCGTATTAACCGCAATAGCCGCAGCAACCACACGCATTCGGTTACTAACCACCGTCACTGTTCTCAGTATACTTGATCCAGTCCGGGTTGCCGAGGATTATGCCACGCTCGATCAATTATCAGGTGGACGGCTGGAGATGATCATCGGGAAAGGCAATGACCCTCGACATTATCCGCTGTTTGGCATAAGCGAAGAGGAACAATGGGACTCACTCGATGAACGGTATCATTTGCTAAGACGGTTGTGGTCTGAAGAGAATGTCACCTGGCAGGGAACGTATCGCCCTCCGCTTGAGGGCGTGACCACGTGGCCCAGACCGCTTCAGCAGTCCATCCCCATCTGGCATGGTAGCGCGTCCAGCACGGTCTCAACCGAACTCGCTGCCAAATATGGCGAGCCGCTCTTCACGTCGAATTCTTTTCACCCTCAGGCCAAATACAAAGCGTTAATCGATCATTATCGGGAGCGTCTCGATTATTATGGTCATGATCCGCAGCAAGCATTGATTGGCTCTGGTGCCGGCAGTCTGTATCTTGCCAATACGGGTGAAGAAGCCATTCGTCGCTATAAGCCCTATTATGAAGCGTTCCATGCCACCGCCGCCGCACAGCATAACCAGTCGCCCTTCACCGATCTGGAGGATAACATTGCACGTGGCCCTGCGTTAATAGGCAGTCCGGAACAAGTGATTGAGAAAATTCTGGACTATCATGCCGCTTACGGACATCAGGTGCTGAGTATCAGCGTAGATGGATTGACGCATAGCGAGCAGTTGGAGCAAGTGGAGCGTTTTGCCAAGGAAGTAGCCCCTGTATTACGCCGTGAACTGCCAAGTTCAGTATGGAATGAACCCCCGGTGTTAACCCAGCAATCCTCCTTCCTGTCCTCTAATGCTACAGATACATGGCCCACAGCCATCTCACCCATATTCCAGGTATAAGTGTTCTTCCACGCACAATATGCCACACGTCTTCTCTCCAGGGTGATTCCTATGAATCGCCCTCTTCCCTCATTCTCCGCTTCCGCCCAGTTGTAGCGCCTCTCTCCTTCTACTTATTGGACTGAATGCCTTCAAACAATGAACGGAGCAGTACATCTATAAACGTATCATCCATCGCTTCACCAGTCACCAACATGCGATAGAATACCGGTCCATAGATCAGATCAATGTACAGTCCAATGTCCATCCCACTCTTCAATTCGCCGCGCTCCACACCCTTCTCCAGAATGCCCCAAGCTTCACGCCGACGTGGTTGGATGTATCTTGTACGGTATTCTTCGGCAAGCCCTTCATCCGATTGCCCTTCTCCGATAATCTGCGTAATCACTTTTCCTTCCCGACTGGTCAAAAAACGAACCAGATTACTCGCATGTATGCGTATATCTTCCAATACCGAACCTGTATCCGGTACAGGTAATCTTGCCGTTGCGGCAGACATATATCCGTCCATGATGACAGCGCCCTTGTTCGGCCACCATTTGTAGATGGTCGCTTTGCTCACCTGTGCACGTTCAGCAATCTTCTCAATCGTAACCGTCCCGAATCCTTGCTCCAACAACAACTCATAGGATGCTGTAAGAATGGCATTCTGGGTTTCCATGTTACGCGGACGTCCTCTTTTGGCAGTCATCTGCACACCCCCTAGTTGAAATCGTATATATCGCAATCTTCCATGATCTTCATAAAAACGATACGTTCATTATACTAAAATGCAATGACTACACACAATTCCATCCTTCGCTCGCCTTTTCATCTCCACAAAAATCTCCAATGCCTATTTACAATACTAAACGTTTAGTTTATTATATGTGTATATTAGTGAACACAGCGTTTAGTAATTGACAATTTTTAATATGAACTCTTTATTGCGAATAACATTTAGAACTGTGGAGGATGATGAAGATGGAAACGACACAACAAGTGAAGAAGGCTCCTGTACCCACCTGGATTATTTTTTTACTGGCTTCCGCTTGTGGCTTAATTGTGGCAAACCTGTATTATGCTCAGACCGTTATCGGACCGATCAGCATGACAACAGGACTGTCTTCGGCTGCTGCCGGATTAATTGTAACGTTGACACAGATTGGCTATGTCATTGGTTTGCTGTTTATCGTACCGCTCAGTGATATTACGGAAAATCGGCGCCTCGTCGTGCTTTTCCTGATTGTACTGGTCGGCGCCCTGATTGCTGCGGCTTTCTCGCCCACGGCTATTGTATTTCTGACTGCCTCCCTATTCATCGGTATAGGTTCTGTTGTCGCGCAAATTCTCGTACCCTATGCAACATATCTAACTTCCGAAGAGCAGCGCGGGCAGGTTGTCGGTAATGTCATGAGCGGTCTGTTGTTGGGCATTATGCTCGCTCGTCCTGTCGCAAGCTTCATCACCAGTCTCTTCGGATGGCAGACGGTATTTGTAATCTCGGCTGTTGTCATCGCTCTTCTGATGCTGCTTCTATCCCGTGCTCTGCCTGCTCGCCAGCCTGATCCCACCTTGAAATACGGGCAATTAATCGTGTCGTTGGGCACACTGTTCAGAACAATGCCGCTGCTGCGCCGCCGGGCGTTCTATCAGGCCAGTCTGTTTGGTGCCTTCAGCTTGTTCTGGACCACGGTTCCGCTCAGGCTCGCTAACGATTTTGGCATGTCACAGCAAGGCATTGCCTGGTTTGCACTGGCTGGTGTCGGAGGTGCCATAGCCGCTCCCATTGCCGGGAGATTGGCCGATCGCGGACTAACCCGTATACTCACGGGGGCTGCCATGATCATCGCTGCGGCTTCATTTGGTTTGGCTTATGCGTTCCAGAGCCACTCCACGTTTGCACTGATCCTGCTTGTGATCGTGGCAATTACACTGGATATGGCTGTCTCGGGTAATCTGGTGCTGGGTCAACGCATCATTTACTCCTTAGGAAATGATGCGAGAGGACGGGTAAACGGCATATTCATGTCGATCTTTTTTGTCGGCGGTGCGATCGGTTCCTCTCTTGGAAGCTGGTCTTATGCTAACGGAGGTTGGAGTCTCACTACACTGATTGGCCTGATCATGCCGCTGCTTGCTTTGGTGTATTACTTTACGGAAAAGAAAGCGGTAGTCGTCAGCAACAAATAGATTGATCTGTCTTTGAATCCAAACGACGGAATAAGGGCAAAGCTAATCATCAAGATTAGCTCTGCCCTTATTGTTGTCATTGTCACTTGGCTCTCTGTGACAGCGAAAGTTATTCCTAATATTAAGATGGATACATTCTTCTTATATTAAGCTTTACTGTGAAGCGTAACCTGGTACCCGTCCGGGTCGGCAAATGTAAAAGTTCTTCCGAATGGTCCATCTATCGGTGCAGATGTAATCTTAACGCCTGCTGCCACAAGCTTGTCGTGAATATCTTGCGTATCCGGTGCATGAAGCCACAGGGCGATACCAAGCCCCGGCTGAGCACCTGAACCGAGTTCGGTTCCTGGCAATAGGTCACGTAGAGCAAATGCAATAGGCTTGGTATCAAAGACCACCGCATGAGGTGGCCCCGCCTGTGAGCGTACCAGTCCAAGATAATTCTGATAAAATTCGGCAGAGCTTTCAAGATTGCTGACTTGAAGTGAAATGAAATCCGGTCCGATTACTGACATAATATAATGTTCTCCTTTGTATATGGGATTGTTTATATCTTGATCATACAAGCCCGCTCTTGCCAACAGTATGTCAGTAGTGTTCTTTCCTTTTTTCAATTTTTTCTCTTACTCGGTTTTCTCTTTATACCAACACGGGCAGATGCGTTGCTGCATCATACTCGGCCAATTGCTCACCAGTATGCAATCTACGCACCAGATCGGGGTTGGAGATAAACGGTCTGCCGAACGCCGCCAGATCTATGCTTCCCTTGCCAATCGCGTGCTCTGCGGTCTGAACATCCAGATTCCCCACACCAATGATGATGCCATCCCACTGACTTCGAATCCGCTCGTGAAAGGATTGCCCACCATCCCATGCTTTTGCATAATGATCTGTCGAGGGATGCAGGATCGTAATGCCCGTCTCGCGGAACAAGTTCAGATATGCATCGATCATTGCAGCTTTGTCTGTCCATGCATAGGATGCATCATCATCCTTTTTTTCGGAGAATCGTATCGATATGCGATCTGCACAGATCTCTTTTTCACAGCCACAATAATATCCCGCAGGAACCGCAATCTGCCCGCCATATCTCCTCCGTATTCGTCTGTTCTATGGTTGGTCTTCTCATTGATAAACTGGTCGATCAGATACCCATGCGCAGCATGAAGTTCGATCCCGTCAAACCCTGCCAGAACCGCATGGCGGGCTGCCGTCTGAAAATGCTGAATCGTATCCGCTATATCCTGTGCGCTCATCGTTTGGGGAACCTGATATGGCTTATGCAGCTTATGCACTCTTCCCTCTGCCGCAAGGCTGGAAGGTGCCAGTGGAGCGGTTCCGATCAGATCAGAATGGGACAATCTGCCGACATGCCACAGCTGAGCAATAATGGTGCCGCCATGTCTGTGCACAGCATCCGTTACCCTTTTCCAAGACGTCGTCTGTTCATCTGTATATAAGCCGGGAATGCCATAAGTGCCTTTGCCTGCCAGGTTGGGGTTAATGCCCTCAGTGATGATCAGGCCCACGCCATCTCGTGCACGCTGCTCATAATACGCCACTATCTCATCTGTCACCGTGCCCTTCTGATCATCCGCAAATCCCCGGGTCATTGGAGCCATGACAATTCGGTTTCTTAACTGCCATTGATGAATCGTCACCGGGCTTAATAATGTTGAACGTGTATTCATGTTATCCATGTTCTATCCCTACTCTCTTCGTCAGTAAGGATATTGTAAGGCGATCCCGATATATCGTAAAATGATTGAAATATATAGTTATATCTCTAAGAGAGATACCTGACATCACTATCTGCGGAAGCAATATAACCTAATCCAGGTTCAGGAGGATACCGCATGGAACTTTCCGATATCGATATTATTCTCGCGGTGGCCCGTTCAGGCAAAATCTCACAGGCTGCCAAAGAACTGAATTACGCACAATCCAATGTCACGACGCGCATCAAAAAATTGGAGCAGGAATATCAGATCCAATTGTTCAACCGATTTCCCAAAGGGGTTGTGCTGACCTCCAAAGGAGAACAGTTTGTTGAATACGCCTCACGCATTCACAACCTTTTGCACGATTTGAAAATGGATATGACAGATCCCGGTGAGCCTTCCGGCACGCTAAAAATCGGCATTGTGGAAACGGCGGCATCCAGCCGCTTTATGGAGATTCTGAATGAATATCAGATAACCTACCCGAAGGTATCCATCTCACTCGTTAACGCCACTTCCCCCAAAGTACTGCGCAAGAAAATACAGGATTATGAGATTGACGGTGCTTTTATCAGCGGGGCTTGTGTGAAGGAAGGTCTGAAGGTGGAATACGAGATGCAGGACACGGTTCATATCATCTCCAAAAAGACAGACGCACCACCTGAGAGCCTGTGCCAGGTATCGTGGGTCGTTTTCCCCGAAGGCTGTCCGTATCGTGAGATGACCGAACAATTTTTGCAGGAAGAAGGACTATCCGCTCGCAATATGATCGAAGTGAGTACGATGGAGAACCTGCTTAGCTGTGTGGAGTCTGGAATTGCTTTTACCATTATGCCTTGCAGTGTTGTTCACAAAAAACCAACTGATTTCTCCGTATTTGATCTCGCAGATCGTTATACTCATACCACGACAACCTTTGTTCGCGGTGAGGATCGTTATGTCAGCAGTGCGCTGGATCAATTCATGAAGCTGCTGAACCAGAAAAGTATTACTTTTTAAAGATGCCGACTATGCCACAACATCACAACACCGCATCACACGGAACATTGGCTTATTCAGGCATTACTTGGATAGGGACAATAGCGCTGGGTGCAAAGGGGCTATCTCAGAAGGAATACCGCCTCGCTCCACGTGCTAACGAACCTGCCGCACCTTAAAAGGCGGATCATCAACGGTTGCAAGATTTAACGAATCTCACTAACGCTATTTCGTCATAATAGGGCTTTCAAACCTAAACAAACCAGTGAATCGACGAAATAGCGTCTCTGTGATTCGTTAGTTCTCAGATCTGGGCAAATGGGAGCGAATAGCGTGTGTCAGGTTCATTAAAACAAAAATCAAACTTAATGAGGATGTCCCTCGTCATATTCATGACTTATGGGACATCCTCGTCGTTACTTTTTCTCTCTAAACCATTCTCAATTAACGCTTACTCTACCTTGAATCTTGCAGCCGATTCGGCCAGCTTTTGCGTCAATTCATCGATCGTATCGACCATGTTCGCCAACTGCTGCACCGTCGAAGACTGCTCCATCATGGTTGCTGTTACTTCCTCAACCGAAGCAGATACCTGTTCTCCTGAAGCCGACAAGCTATGGGCTGACTCCAGTACGTCATCCTTGTTCTGCAACATCTCTTGCATCTGTCCTGCCATCGTGGCGATCTGCTGGTTGATGACCGTCACCTTCTCCAATATCATATCAAATGCCTGACGAGTCTGAATGACAAGCTCATCCTGCCTGGACGAGATGGTGTGAATTTCGGCAACACTTTGGTTGTTCTCGGCGACATCAGCCAGATTCTGCTCGATAATGCTGGAGATTTCCTTGGACTGGCGGGAACTCTGCTCTGCCAGATTACGAATCTCTTCGGCCACAACCGCAAATCCTCGGCCATGCTCTCCAGCCCGCGATGCTTCAATTGAAGCATTCAATGCAAGCAGATTGGTCTGCTTCGCAATCTGGCTGATGGCTTCCGTGATCTGACTAATACTGCCCGAACTGGTGTGAAGTTTGACGGTAATCTCCGAGATTTTTTCCACTTCCCGCTCGTTCACCTCATTGATACGCATCAGTTCATTAACAACTTCACTCCCATTGTGGAATACCGATTCGATCTCATCCGCTTTTGCCTTCACATCCTGTGCACTGCTGTTCATGGCAGCCACTTTATCACCAAAGCTGTTGAATTTGCCTGCAATCTGCTCGGTATCTTCGGATTGAGCCTCCATCGCCTTCGCAATGCCCATGGACGTCGCTGATGTTTCATCAATCGATCTGGCCGTCTGTTTGGAGGTCTCCTCCAATTCCTGAGTGCTGGCCTGGAGGACATGGATCGAACTATTCATATCTGTAATCAGGTTCCGGTTCTGCTCCACCATGCCATTGAAGCTCTCCGCCAGATCCTTGAATTCACTGTTATATCTGCCATTGGCCTTAATGGTCAGATTGCCTTGAGCAAGCTGTTGGAACAGCCCGATCAGACGAATGATGGGTCTCGTAATACTGCGAGAAATCAGCCATCCCACGCCAATCGCCAGAGCAACTCCGATCAAGGTCACGATAAGCATCTGGCGCTGTATATCCTCTATTGGACGTTTGATATCATCATAATCGTCAATAATGACCACGGAAAGATCTGCACCTGGGATCTGATTGATCCGATAGTAGATATCATCTCGATCCATCGAAGTGATCTTCACTTTGTCGGTGGCTCTGGCCTCGATAAGTTCCATCGCTTCCTTGTCCTCTTCCAATGTTTGCCCCACGATGAAAGGGTCCAATGAATCATACATAATGATGCCGCTCCGGCTCACTACTTCAGCTCTGCCTTGACCATTAATCTGGATGTCTCCGAGTTGGCCCAGGAAAAGCTGCTGTCCACCGACATGGCGAACACCCCCAGAACATTGCCCTCTTCATCCATGATGGGCTCCGAGAATACTATAATGAGCTTCTTGCTATTCTTTGAGACGATCGCATCACTGATGAAGGATTTCCCCTGTATGGACTCCTTGAAATATTCACGGTCTCCCCGTGGCTGTCCGATTACTTCCGGCATGGTTCCCGCCACCATGGTTCCTTCCTTGTCAAACACGAACAGGTCCGGCTTGGTACCTATCGTGTCGGATATACTCTCGGCGAGAACGGTATTTGCTCTGTTGAAATATGGATTCTCATCTGTGAAAAAGTCTCATCTGTCATTTCATTCGTATCACGCAACTTCAAGAGTTCTTTAAAAGTACTATGTACAGACATCGCATGACTCATCTGTTGCTGAAGCTGCATCGCTGTCCAGAGCCCTTCCCCAAGGCGGTCAGCCATTACATTAATCTCATCCTTACTTTTCCTGACCACAACATCAGATGAAATCATATAACTTGTGGTCGTTGCACCAAGCAGCACCAGAACAACCAATACACTGATCATGAACGGCAGCTTGATTTTAAGGGACATATGTTTGATCCTATGCCCTACCCCTTTTCTTTCCCCATTTTCAATTCTCCCCATTTCCTGGACCATCTCCATCTGTACGATGTATATACATTATCGGAAGAAGACATGGTTGAATTGATCGATTAGGGAGATATTGCCACTGTTTTTCATTTTTATTTCTGATAACAACATAACAAAACGGCCTGTTAAATCGACACTATCCATCGTTGGAATGGATGTTGCCGTTACCTGACAGACCGTTTACAGACCTAATATATAATATGATTCAATGACGTTTTACTTGCGTAATCTCCGGGAACTCAGTGCATGGTGGCCATTTTGCAGAAATGTACTGCGTGTATTCTTCATCTGTTCAATCCGTCGCTCAGCCAGACGATCTGCGGCAACATAAGTAGCGATGCCCTCGGTACGTGAGCTTTCAAAAATGTTCTCCAACGTGGAATAGATATCTCCAATCTTGCTCCACGCCCGATCCGCATTATATCCGTTAAGCTCATCCGCAATGTTAATTACGCCACCTGCGTTGATGACATAGTCAGGCGCGTATACGATACCCATATCATACAGCTGATCCCCATGACGGGTCTCCAGCAGCTGATTATTGGCACAGCCCGCTACAACCTTCGCCTTGAGCGTCTTGAGCGTATCGTCATTAATCGTGCCGCCCAGTGCACATGGTGCATAGATATCGCAATCCACACTCGTAATGTCTGCGGGATCAACAGCTGTCGCGCCGAAGCGATCCACAGCTTGTTTCACCGAATCCTTATGGATATCCGTAACAATCAGATGTGCACCTTCCTCATACAGATATTTGCACAGATGCATCGCCACATTGCCGACACCTTGGACCGCTATCGTTTTCCCTTCCAGCAGATCGGTACCAAATGCTTCTTTGGCTGCTGCCTTAATCCCCCGATATACACCCCAAGCGGTTGCGGGTGATGGGTTACCGGATGAACCATAGCTTGCCGAGATGCCTGTCACATAATCCGTTTCCTGATAGATCAGGTTCATATCCTCTTCCGTTGTTCCCACATCTTCGGCTGTGATGTAACGTCCGTTCAATCCTTGAATATATCGTCCAAATGCCCGAAACATCGCTTCGTTCTTGTCACGCCGCGGATCACCGATAATAACGGTTTTGCCACCGCCCAGATTCAGGCCGGAGATCGCATTCTTATATGTCATACCGCGGGCAAGGCGCAGGGCATCCTCAATGGCTGCTTCTTCTGAAGCATAAGTCCACATCCGAGTGCCTCCCAGCGCGGGGCCGAGTGTTGTGTCATGTATGGCGATGATTGCTTTTAACCCTGAATTTCGATCCTGGCACAGAACCAGTTCCTCATAATCGTGATGCTCCATTGCTTCAAACCAACTCATGTGTTAACCGTCTCCTCCAACCATTTTTGCGATCCATTCGCATTGTTCTCTACTCAATGACCATCCTCTATTGTACCCATGAATACCCAGTTTGTGCAAAATCACATCGCAATGTTAGAGAAGCATCCGTATCATTGCCTGGAGGCATTGCATGTATGACTCACATTAAGAGAGCGTTTCGACCACATTAATTGGATGCAGATCGCCCCCAACGGCGAATGACGCCTGTCCCGTCTCCTCGGAAACGACCAACACAACCGCATCCGTCAACTCACTGAGTCCCAGTGCAGCCCGATGACGAGTGCCTATTTTTCGTTCATGCACTTCCGCTTGCGATAACGGCAGCACATTCCCTGCCGATACAATCTGATTGCCACGAATCAACACAGCCCCGTCATGCAATGGTGCACCGGGAATGAACAGGGATTCCAGCAGCGCATGTGTCACGCTGGCATCCACCGCCACGCCTGAATGAATAATCGAATCCAATGAAATCTCCCGTTCAATCACGATCAACGCCCCGTATCTCCGGTCAGACAGATGCTGTACGCTCAACGTTAATTCGGCAAACTTCTCCGTAAAGGGCGACAGATAACAATCCAGATAAAACGAAGAGGCGAGCACCTCGATCTGCTTGATCTCCGCTCGAATCTCTGCAAATTGCCCCAGCAGACAGGCACTATCATTGTCAAACCGGGATAACGTCAGATTCATACGTTCTGCTACACGATGGAGGTCTGCCTTAAGCCTCTGCCTCATCGAGGAACTGTCACAGTCTGCTTGCCGGTTCATCATACGCCGCCTCCTCCTTTGGTTTGAGTATCGCCTCGCACATATCCTGAATACCCATACCTTCCCCTCAGGCGCGTGTATATATGCAAGCAAAAAGAGTCTGTCCGCGAACGAACTTCCACGGTCAGACCCTATTCGCATGATGATATAAAGTCTATTTCACTTATTGTGCTTTTCCGTATGAACCTGCCTTAAATGTAGTCGGATCATACCATTTGTATCCCGCCGCAGGTGCAGCCCCATGGCTCAAGTTGCGGCTCCGTTGATGCAGCCGGAGCTTCCATGGGAAGCAGGCTTGTAGCTGTATCCAATGTCAGTCCTGGCACTTGTGCCAGACTCGTATAACTCTCTTTGACCGCGAGCCATTTCACGGTATTCACAAGGAACGTTGCATCGTCCACTTCTTTGAATCCATCGTAAGTCTTCTTGGTCGCACCGGTCTCTTCACGCAAATACTTCGGAGTAGCGTCTTCCACGGGTGATGAATCTCCGATAAATGCGGCTTTGCCCGCACCAACCTTGGCAATGGCGGCGTAAGCCCCTTCGGCTCGTCCACCACCGTTATATACGCCCTGATCGACAGCATTGCCCCACTTGGACACACCACTTGGTACATACACCAAGCCTTTGGCCTTGTTAGGATCTATAATCGCAATAGTCGATCCCGCATGCATCGCTACAGCATTAACACCAGCCGTAATGCCGAAGGATTGTGCAGGTGCAACGATATCCGATGCATTGACATCTCCAAGGGCATTATAACGGAAACGAACACCAAAGTTCGTTGCCAGCCAGTCTGAACTCGTCACACTCTGCATCGCTGGTGATTCAGCTTCAGCCGAAGACATGCCTTTGGCCGGATTCAGGAAGGCACCGCGGCGATATCCGTTGAATACTTCGGAGGAATCCCAGCGGTTTTTGTTACGGTCTGCATTATAGTGGTCGGAGATGAAAAAGACACTGCCTCCGTTCTGCACGTACTGCACCAGCGCAGCCTGCTCTGTCGCTTTGAACGGCACGTTGGCTTCGCCAATGACAAAGACGTCGTAATCTTTCAATTTATTATAGGTGATGGCTTGCTCACCGAATGTATACGGAATACTGCGTTCCAGCTGATTCACGACAAAGCCTGCGTTGCGCAAACCATTGGCAAAATCCGAAAATGCTCCGTCAATAATCCAGTCCGCAGCACCTGCTGTCTGGGCATGGGTATTATCAAACAATACTTTTTTGCCGGTACCATCCGGTAATGTTGTGCCTGGGTTCGGTTCTGGATCAGGGTTCGTTGTTCCGGAGGAAAATGTAATGGACGTTGGGTTTTTGACTCCTGCGTAGCTGTTGTAGGCACCGAGGGTTCCGGTTACGATGATCTTTTTGCCTACCAGACCGGGATTGGTAGCCAGTCCATATTGCGAACGTAAAGAGGCGGGAATCTGCACATCCAATAATCTGGCATTGGTTCGCTCTGACGCTGAATCGGCAATCAGAACATTAAAATCATTGGCATACGGAGATGTAAACTTTGCGGTAAGTGACCCGGTAGCATGTCCAACAATGATTCCTTCAACCGTCGCTGTTCCTCCACCGCTCTGGGCAGCGATGGCCTGAGATACCGTAAGGGGTGCTGCAGCTTGTACCGGACTTTGCGAACCCGGCCCCAGCAGTGCGGTTGCCATCATGATAAAGACCAGGAATGCCCCGATCCAGTGCTGCCATAACGCCTTCTTCATATTCCCTTTCTCCTCCTCCAAATTACCTGATAATGGGTTATCCTCCTTTATTTTAATTGTTCATATGATGAATTCCTCTTTCTTTTTGTAAAATTGAGAAAAAAGTTTTGAGATGCGATCCATCTGCCCATACTGATTACATTAGAATTCCATTTTCCGAAGGAGTAAAACAATGATGAAATTGGTGTTTTTGATACTCTTGCTGATTGTTCCGCTAGTTATGGTTTATATTGCACTTCGTTCAAGGCTGGTTACACGACTGTTTCATATCCTTGCGCTGATCTGCTTCTACAGTGCCGCAACCGTCATCGCTGGTGATGTGTATGCGACGAATGCTCATATGACCACGTTCACCACCGAGATTCACCATTTCCTGCTGAATGGCTGGTTCCTGTATCCGTCTGCATATCTCGGCGTATACATTCCCTATGCGATGTGGAGAAGCCTATTTTTAGAAAAAAGTTAAATTCGTTGCGGACTTGGGATTGCATTTTGCCAGCGTTCATTGCATAATGAGTATATAAACGTGATAATGATTATCATTCTTGAACTTGTCTCTATGTAGCTTGCTACTGCATATGATTAACCGATTTTATAGATAAAGGGGAACGAACATCGAATGAATACAACTCTGCAAAAGGCTGATCTGCAGCTTGACGATTATTTGGATCTTCTGAACCTGGCAACCAATCTGGGTGATATGAGATGGCAAAAGGAAATTATCCGCAAGCTGGCTTATACTTATCCCGCAGTTCAATGTAAACAACCACAATAGCATTCCATATATATCATAGACTACATTATGGCTCATGACCGATTCATTCGTTGAATCTGTTACGGGCTATTTTTGTTGTACAATATAATGGATCTAAACATTTACACGAGAAATATTCTTTAGTTCAATTTATATAGGGGGAAAAACGATGCAACTGGAGACGGAGAGACTGATGATCCGGGAGATTCGGGAGACCGATTGGGAGAGGATTCACGCCTACACTTCCATGCCGGAAGTTACACAACATACCGCATGGGGGCCGAATACCGAAGAGGATACACGAGAATATGTACAGTTTGTGTTGGACATGCAGCAGACACAACCACGAGAAGGCTATGAACTGGCGATATGTTTGAAAAGTGACGGGACTCTGCTTGGCGGAGTAGGCATTCACTTGACGGAGAAAACCAATGCAGAGATTGGTTACGTCCTTAATCCCGCCTACCAAGGCAAAGGTTATGCCGCCGAAGCAGCCAGCGCTCTGTTAGGTTTTGGTTTCAATGAACTCGGCATTCACCGGATTTACGCCAAGTGTCGCCCACACAACACGGCTTCGGAGAAGGTTATGAAGAAAATCGGTATGCAGCGTGAAGGGCTTTTGCGAGAGCACTGGTTCTACAAAGGTTGCTTTCATGACTCCTTGCTCTATTCGATTCTGGCCAGGGAATATGGGCCCCAGCCCATGAAGACCGAATGATACATATATCATTTTCCGTATTCACCATATCCGTAATACACCAAAAGGCTGACACCGATGATACGGATGTCAGCCCTTTTTGTTATTCTCCGTAACGACCCCAATCGCCAATGGAGGTAAAGCTTTGGATCAATCTCCGTTACAATCGGCACAGCTCTGCGGGACAGCTTGGGAATGTCGGACATCCACACATGTAGCGCAACGCTGCCAGATCCCGAATCATCAATTTGCCGTCCATCATATCCAGCGTCCCTTGTTCCTTCCATGCCCCCAGCATCCGCGTTACGCTCTCCCGGGTAGCTCCAATCATCTCGGCGAGCTCGGTATGGTTCAGCTTCATGTCCAGCACAATGCCATCCGGTGTAGCCTTGCCATACGAATTGCTGGCACGGATCAGTGTCGAAGCGAGCGCACCCGCCTTGCCATAGAGCAGCAAATCACGGAATCTCGACTGGGTGATCCGCTGCGACAATGCCATCCATTGCAAGAATTTCAAGGCAAGGTCGCCATGTTTGCTGAGTATACTTTCCAGATCGCCAAGCGAGATAATCGCCAGTTCCCCTTTTTCCGCCATCTCTGCACTGTAGCTATGATTCAGTCCACCAATGCCGCCGAATTCACCGATGAGATCGCCGCTTTGCTGGATGGATAAAATAATTTCCTTACCATCCTCCGTCGACTTGGTCATTTTCACTCGTCCCGAACGAATGTAGTACAGATATCCGGCTTCATCGCCTTCGAGAAAGAGACTATATCCCGACTTCACCCGTTTGGGTTGCATTCTAGCTTCAATCAGGTCCCATTGCTCAGGTGTAACGAACGAAAGGATTCCGCCTGTTTCCCGTGTCATTTTGCCCGCCTCCGTTTGTTTCTGCTCTGTTCTCTGGGTTGTTCTTTCTACAAATACTGTACCCATAACCTTCGTCCCCTCGGTGATTCCTTATGTATACATCATATCGCGAAAGTGGCTTCAGGGTTATCGGGGGATTACCTGATCCTTGACGAGAAACTCCCTGAATTTGCTGTGAGAAAAGTCACATTTCACGGATGTGCCTCATCCATCGCATCCCTTCAATTCCTTGGTGTACCTGATTCAGAAGACCTTCCCTGCCCAGGTTCAGTAAATTCTAGAACGGAAATAGGGGTTTTCCCTGAATTACAATGACCGATAAAGGGTCTACAATAGAACTACCATCGTAATACCCTTACTTTAAGATGATCCTGTTCGAAGGTTAATGATAATAATCTCAACGTTATGTACGTTATATTCCGACAAAAAGGAAGTGGCCTCTCATGCATGATGAACTGCCATCCGGCATTCAGGAGATGATCGACGGCCTGCGCCTGAGCACATCCAGTGACTTCTGTGGACTCGCCTGTCTGAACGGGACAATGCTGCGCTGGAAGTATACCTCTGGGGCCAGTAATGAACGGGTGAAACGCATGGAAATGCGCCCGGACAAGATCTGGTAGGCACAGCCCTGCGGACTGGACGCACAGCCCGATCTGATGCACAATTCACCGGAGATCATATACCCGGTCGTTGCCCGCTAATGCTTGCTGAGCGGCTGGTAAGTGCCATAGCAGTACCTGTATTCCAGGAAGGAAGCGTGCCTGGCGCCGTACTGCTCGTTGGCAGCAGACTGCCCTGCACCTTTTCACCGAACATGGTCCTACAGACCGAGCAGGTCGCTCTGCATCTTCAGCCGAAGGTGTTTGGAACCAAGGTTTGAACGCAAGAATGAGAGAAGCTATTCGGAGATTAAAGCTCTGAATGGCTTCTTTTTTGTTATGATATAGATAGAACTGAGGAAGCGGACAGGGGAAATCATGTGATTCAACTATTAGTTGTAGACGACCATGTTGTCGTGCGATCCGGGCTGATTGCTTTACTTGAAGGAAAGAATGACATACATATCGTTGGGGATGCCGCAGATGGCGATGAAGCCATCGCCAAAGCTCAAGCATTAAAACCGGACGTGGTCTTGATGGATTTCAGCATGCCACCAGGCAAAGACGGTCTGACCGCTACCGCTGAATTGAAGAAATTGATGCCAGATGTCTCCATTTTGATACTGACCATGCATGACGATGAAGAATATCTGTTCCGTGCCATTCACGCGGGAGCATCCGGTTATATTCTCAAAAGTGCGCCGCATGAGGAATTGCTTGCCGCAATCCGTTCCGTAGCAGAGGGCAGCGCCTATCTGTATCCCAGTGCGACCAAACGGCTGATGAGTGAGTACCTCGACAAAGCCAAACAGGAAAACGCCGGACCATATGACACGTTATCCGAGCGGGAGAAAGAGATTCTGTCCTGGATTGCCAAAGGTTACGCCAACAAGGAAATTGCCGAACATCTAATTATCAGTGTCAAAACGGTCGAATCCCACAAAAGTAATCTGATGGAGAAACTGGGCCTGCGTACACGACCGGAACTGGTGAAGTTCGCCATGAAAAAGGGGTTGCTGAACTTTGAGTAGTGCTCGCAAGAACAGATTAAGTGGACTCGCAGACCAGCCCGTACGTTCCCTGCTGAACGAAATCGATAATCACATTACGGATAATGAATTTCGCAGCAGGTTGAAGGGTTCCCTGCATCAACTGAGTGATCTGAAATTTGCTCTGGATGAGTCCTCCATTGTAGCCTTAACGGACCGCAAGGGGAAAATCCAGTATGTGAATGATAAATTCTGTGAGATCTCGCAGTATGAGCGCGAGGAACTGATCGGCAAGGATCATCGGATCATTAATTCCGGATACCATGGCAAAAGCTTTATGAAAAATCTGTGGGACACGATATCCTCAGGCAAGGTATGGAACGGGGAAATTCGCGATCGCGCCAGAGATGGCAGTTATTATTGGGTCAACACCACCATCGTTCCTTTCCTTGATAACGACGGCGAGCCATATCAATATCTGGCTGTACGTAGTGAGGTCACCAAGCTGAAATCCGTCGAAGGTGAATTGCAGAAGATGATGTCCCAGGTGATGAATATTCAGGAAGAGGAACGACGCCGGATCTCACGTGAACTGCATGACGGAATTGGGCAAAGTCTCTTCTCTCTGGTGATTCAGATGGACCGACTGTTGGCAGACCAGCCTCACCCCGGAGTTGAAGCCCTTCGCAAGCAGGTCACGGGTATTATGGAAGATGTGCGCGGTATGGCATGGGAACTGAGACCATCCGTTCTGGATGACCTGGGTGTTGTTCCAGCGATTCGTACGTATATTGAGAATTACACTCGTCATTATGGAATTGAAGTTGATCTGGAATGTAATCTGCGCCAACGACTGGAGATGAACCGGGAGATCGCCATCTACCGGATTATTCAGGAAGCCTTAACCAATGTTGCGAAATATGCCGATGTTGCCGAGGCCCGTGTTACGATAGAAGACGCTGAGGACATGACGATGGTTATCATTGAAGACCATGGTGCCGGATTCAGCAAAGCAACTGCTGGCAATGGTGTTGGATTGTTCAGCATGGAAGAGCGTGCGCGTGGTGCAGGAGGAATGTTAAGAATGTCTTCCGAGCCTGGCGAAGGCACTACGGTTACCCTTTTACTGCCCAAGACAGTTGAAGCATAATCGGATCTCTTCATGCCGTGCCATGCGTATTACTTCACCTCTATCTATTCACCGGCTGCTCGCGATTGGACTGTGCGAGTGGCCTTTTTCTTTTGATTGGTCGAAATGACAAAATGAAGGATCGAAATCAGTTAAATTCAATAATTACGACAAATAGATTGACGCCAGTTACGATTCGTCATTAAACTATGAATGCCACATACACATTGTATGTTTAGTAAAATTTCATTGTTCATTTCATATAGCGAGAGAAAAGGATGGTCAACATGTCAGAGAAACGCTCCTCCAAGGGAGGAGAAATTCCACAAATGTACAATCTCGACGAGATGGATCGCAAAATCATCGCCGCACTTCACAAGAACAGCCGGATATCCTATACGGATCTGGGTACACAGATCGGGTTGTCACGTGTCGCTGTCCAGGCGCGCATTAATGCGTTATCCGAAAAAGGCATCATCGAACGCTTCACCGTGGTGATCAATCCTGGCAAGGTTGGACTTCAGGTCTCAGCCTTTTTCAATGTCGATGTCGAACCGCCCTTCCTGGATGAAGTCGCTGAGAAACTGGACGAAGAGCCTGCCGTTACCAGCCTTTATCATATGACAGGCCCGAGTACCCTGCATATGCACGGTATTTTTGCAGATATGGAAGAGATGGAGCAGTTCTTGCTGGAGAAGCTCTATAAGATGCCAGGCATCGTCAAAGTGGAATCACAGCTGTTGTTGAAACGTTATAAAAGCCGGATGGGCATGAGACTCTAGGAGGAAATCAACATGGGTTGGAAAGAACACAGCGGTCTCGTCATCGGAATGGTACGAACCGGAATTCTCGGATATGGCGGTGGCCCTTCGGTTATTCCGCTGATCCGTTATGAAGCCGTTACACGTTACAAATGGGTCAGTGATGAGGAGTTCGGCGAGATTTTGGCTATCGCCAACGCCCTGCCGGGTCCGATCGCAACCAAGATGGCCGCCTATCTTGGATATAAAACCAAAGGTGTATTGGGCGCGATTGTGTCCGTACTCGCTCATATTTTGCCGACAAGCATTGCCATTATTGCGCTGCTCGGTTCCATGTACGCGCTGCGCGAATCGAAGGTCGTCGCAGGCATGGTAGCCGCCGTGCGGCCGGTCATTTTTGTCATGCTGGGCATGATGGCATATGAATTCGCCATGAAAGCCTGGAAGGGACTTGGCAAAGTTTTTGCCGCTCTGTTCGGCGTCATTGCCTTTGTACTGTTACAATTGCTCAATATTCATCCGGGGATTGTGATTGCGGTTTTCCTGGGATATGGTGTCTTCCATCTGGATCTGGTCCAGCGCTTCAAGTCCAAAGGCAAGTCCGATAAGGGGGTGTCCTAAGGATGCTCCAGACATGGTGGGAATTATTTTGGGGATTTTTCGTAGCTAACATCTTGGGATATGGGGGCGGCCCGGCATCCATTCCGCTAATGCAGGAAGAGATTGTGAACCATTACCAATGGATGACCACAGAGCAATTCGGCGATGTCCTGGCGATCGGCAACGCCCTTCCCGGCCCGATTGCAACCAAAATTGCTGCGTTCGTCGGGTATCATGTGGCAGGCTGGTTTGGGGCGTTTATCGCAACTTTTGCCACAATCGTGCCTTCGGCAGCCGCATTGATTTTATTACTTCGTCTATTGAACAAACATCGCACGTCACCGAAAGTCAAAGGCATGACCTTACTCGTGCAGCCTGTTATCGCTGTGCTCATGATTCTGCTCACATGGGAATTCGGGCAGCTATCCACCGACTCCATCGGCATCTGGCAGACATTGATCATTGCCGGCATCTCGCTCTGGGTCATGACCAAGACGAAGCTGCATCCAGCCATTCTGATCGTGATCGCTTTTGCCTATGGTGCACTGGTGCTGTCTCATACGATGTAGTTATAGAAATATATAGGGAACGTCATAGAATCTCTTGCTTATACATCTGCAAAGGGTGTATGCAGGGGTTCTGGGCGTTTTTTTATATTAGGGTCTGTCTTCCAACGAACGAGGACAAGCTGTACGAGGATGGATGGTAGTGTATAGAAAGAAAATTCTTGAGATTCATAATGGGTAATGGGTAATGGGTAACTTTGGCTAATGGCTAGACTAAACTATTTTCACTTTCATTTTTCATTTTTCTAAGGAACTGAGGACGTCTTATTTGCCCTTAAAGCCCTCTTTTTAAAATGTAAGGAACATCAGACACGTTATATACCCAAATCTCCTGAGAAAAGCGCTATAAAAGACTGTACTTGCCGATATAGCGTGTCTCAGATTCCTTAGATTTCTAGAAATGCTCCAACTTCTTGAATAAGACGTTTCAGATTCGTTAACGCAGACATCCCCTGTTTCAATCGTACACGATATGACGACACACTGGATCATGCTGGAGTCGATCAAATCCTAGTGTAAAGGGAAACACTCTGTTATGGCATATCCATCTTCGGAGACTCTCTTCGCTTTACTCGCATATTTTAGGATATAGCGCACACGCCTGCTCAGAATACGTTCAAACAGGTCTGCTCCAGCTTTTAGCGACATTGAAGAAGCGCTCCAGTTTATATACAGAAAAAACGGTGATTCCAGCTATTAAGCTGGGATCACCGTTTCCGTTTTATTATACTAGTGCGTTTCACGCTCACACATTGGGAAAAGAAATTACTTCGCTTCAACCACTACGGTTACTTTGGTTTTCACACCCGCAAATGTCACCGTAATCGTTGCTTTACCTTTGCCGTTCGCCTGGATCACGCCATCTTTCACCGATGCTGTTGCAATACGGGAAGATTTCCAGAGAGCCGGTTTGGATACATTGGCTTCACTGCCATCAGCATACGTTGCAGTAGCCACTACAGTTGCCTTATCGCCAGGTTTCATGGTCAACGTTACTTTATCCGTCTGCAAATACTTCAGTGTATCCACATCGACCGCAATCGTGACAGATTTACTGCCGTACTTGGCAGTAATTTTGGCTTTACCACTACCTGCTGCCTTCACTTTGCCTTTGGTTACTTGAGCAACCGTGTACTTGTTCGTTTTCCACTCTGCTTTGTCCGTTACATCACGCTCGCTACCATCACTTAAGAAAGCAGTTACCGTCAGATCAGCTGTATCACCTGATTTCAGGGAAAGAGCCGGCTCGGAAGCTTCAATCCGTGAGATAACATCCACTTCAACCTGGATCGTCACTTTTTTGGAGCCGTATTCTGCTGTGATGTTGGCTTTACCACTGCTGTTACCTGTGATCACGCCTTTTTCACATCTGCTACACGCGCATTGCTGGATTTCCAGGTTGCTTCGGATGTAACATCCAGTGTATTGCCGTCCTCATCCGTACCTGTTAGAAGGATGGTCTGTGTTTCTTTGGCAGACAATACAACGAAGTTCACATCGGCTTCCAGACCACTAGCCATGCCAACCTCAACAGGCAGAGTCAGCGTTTTGCCCTCAATTTTCGCAGTAATCGTTACTTTACCTGTGGCAACACCTGTGATAACCCCTTTGCTATCTACCTCAGCGATTTTATCGCTGCTGCTGCTCCAGGTTGCATCTTCCGATACATCTTTGGATGTTTCACCATACAACGCCAGTACTTTGGCAGAAGTCGTTCCACCAACAGCTACGGATGCTTTCTTTTTGTCCATCTCATACTTGTCCGGAACGTCAACATTTACGGTGAACTTGGCTGTTTTACCGCCATAAGCTACAGTGATCGTTGCTGTACCGGATTTGTATGCGATCAGATCGCCGTTTGATACATAGACAACATCTGCATTGCTTGAAGTCCATGTTGCTTTGGAAGTTACAACTTCAGTGCTTCCATCAATATACTCTGCATTGGCTACCAATGTTTTGGACTTGTTATCACCCGTAACACTCATGGCGAGCTTATCATTTACATCTTTGATATCCAGATATCTTGCTGTATCTACATCCACAGCAACTTCTACCGTTTTACCACTATAGGTTGCCTTGATCGTTGTTGAACCTGCGCTAATGGCTGTAACTTGTCCCTTGAATACCGTAGCCACCTTCTCATTGCTCGATGTCCAAGTCGCTTGATCCGTTACATTCACGTCGCTGCTATTTGGATATGAAGCCGTAAGAACGATATTAGCCGTTTTGGTTGTCTCGCTCAAACGGAAGAAAATACTTTGATTTACCACACTCAGTTTGCTAGTCAGATCTACATCCACGTCAATGGATACGGATTTCGTACCATATTTGGCTGTGATCTTGGCAGAACCTGCCGAGTATCCTGTAATTTCGCCTTTGAGAACATCTGCAACTTTTTCATTGCTGGAAGTCCACTCCGCCAGATCGGTTACATCTTTGGTTGTACCATCTGGATACGTAGCTGTTACTTTTACATTTTCACTTTTGTTCAACAGCAAGTTAACTTGTTGTTTATTTACATCTACACGCTTAACCACTTCAACGTTAACATCCACCGTCACACTTTGGCTGCCGACTTTGGCTGTGATCACAGCTGTACCCGCGCTTTGTCCAGTTACTTTACCGTTCACAACGGTAGCAACCTTTTCATCACTGGTAGACCATTCTGCGGTACTTGCTGCTGCGCTGTTTGTTTCATTGTCACTATACGTTGCTGTCAAAATAATTTCTTTTGTGTCTCCCGTACGCAAGTCCAGACTCTGTACGTTTTTTGAGAGGGCTTTGACCTTCTTCGTTACTTTCACTTGTACGGTCTGACTTTGACCCTGGTAAGCTGCGGTAATCGTAGCTGTACCTTCTTTTTGGCTGTAATTGAACCATTATATACAGTTGCTATCGAAGTATCACTGGTACTCCAGGATGAGCTGATTGTTACATTTGCCGACGTATTATCAGAGTATACCCCTGTAACCGTAACAGAACTGGAATCACCAACTTCGAGCGACATTTCATTCTTGGAAACCACAATTTTGGACAGTTCTTTGTCTGCCGCAGCGGCCAAGCCTACGTTGGATATACTCAGTATCAACACCAGCATCATCACCATGTACTTGGTCAATCTTGGCTTTAACATCATTTCCCCCGATTATCATCATTTTTTTTCCTTATGTTTAATGTCGGCAAGTCCTTTCCAGATGTTTAGACTTTCAGGAAATTTTCAGGGATTCTATGGAAAATTAATTTATCATCCATTCCTGTCTCATCCATTCATACCTGCGAATAACGCGCATATCCTATGTATATTGACTGCCTTGAATTTCTTTTAACAGAATTGGAGGAAACCTATGCGTCAGCCTTTTGATTACATCGGATATTGGGAGAAAACATATCGTTCAGGTAAAACTTCCGGGAGGGGTTCATACGGGGTATTGGCTGAATTCAAGGCCGAAGTCGTGAATGGACTGATTCAACGTGAAGGTATTCATCGTGTCATTGAGTTTGGATGTGGGGATGGCAACCAGTTGCAATATATGAATTATGAGGACTACCTGGGCGTTGACGTCGCTGCTTCTTCGATAAAACGCTGTGCTTCCCAGTTTACCAAAGATCCGTCCAAGAGCTTTATGTTATACACACCAGGCCTGTGGATTAACCAAGGTTTCCTGCAAGCCGATCTGACGGTCTGTCTGGATGTGTTATATCACATTACGGATGAAACCGATTTTCGCAATACCCTCCATGATGTTCTGCACGCTTCAACAGCATGGGTAGTGCTTTACACGCGTCTGAAAGGGAACGGCAACCCGGGGATCGATACAATCCAGGACCGTAATCTGTTCGATTATCTCTTCGATTACCCTGATTTCAAAGTGCATGAGATTATTCCGCAGCGATACCCGGATCAGTCTTCTGCCGACTTTGTTATTCTGAGACGCACACCTGCCAAGTGAGACGAATTCTTCTCCATATGAACATCTAACACATCATCTGCCTGTCCGCGGCCGATATCATGCGTTCCTCTTATTGGATACAACGTGAAGCGGACAGGTGATGATGGTTTGTTATTTTTAAAATAACCCCGCATGTCCACGCAGCTTCGCCAACGCTTCCATATAGAAATAATCGCCGTATATAATCGGCACATTCAACCCTCGCCCTTCCGGGTAATGCACCGTTCCCTGCATAATCAGCCCTTCTTCCGCTGCCGAGTCGCCGGAGCTATAGTTCTCATGCAAGCCGCGGACGATGCGTTCTCCCGCGGCGGCATAGGTTTCCCCGCGTGGCGACAGCTTCGCCAGCTCCAGCAACCCGCTCGCGGCAATCGCCGCAGCGGATGAGTCCCACGCCACCTGATGCTCCGCAGGTGCGCGGAAATCCCACACCGGCACGATCTCTTCGCCAAGCATGGCGAGGAAGAAATCGGCCGCACGCTCCGCTGTCTCCAGATATCGGGCTTCGCCCGTATACCGGAAAGACAGCGCAAACCCGTGCAACGCCCAGGCGGTGCCCCGCGCCCAGGCGGAACCTGGAGCATGGCCCTGTCCGCCATGCTCTCGCACCTTCTGCCCCGTGTGTGGATCGAACTCCACCACGTGGCAGATGGACCCGTCCGCGCGGATGAATTCGCGCGCTACGGTGTCCGCATGCGCTTCCGCCAGCCAGCGGAAGCGAGGATCGCCGCTCTGCTCGGATGCCCAGTAGAGCAGCGGCAGGTTCATCATGCTGTCAATGATGGCTACGCCGCGCGTATCCATTGCTGACGAGCTGAAGTTCCAGGCGCGGATGAACTCACCGCGCACATGGAACCGGGCAGCGAGCAGGTTGGCGGCGAGCATGCCGCGCCGCCGTCCATCCGTGCTGCCCGTCTGGCGGTAGTTGGCTACGCCACTAAGCAGCCAGATGAACCCCAGATCGTGATCCACCGATTCGGGATCACGCAGACAACCTTCCAGTTGCCGCTCACAGCTTTCGGCAATGCGATGCAGCGGAGCGACCGCTTCACTTTCCGGCGCATTCCCATAGACCAGCCATAACAATCCTGGCCAGAAACCTGCTGTCCACCATTCCGGATCATTCCGGTCATACATCCCTTGCGGGGCAATGTGTGGAAATGTATCCTTGATCCGCTTGGCATTCCGAATGGTTTTGGCAGCGCCTTGTTGCCACGCTTCCTCCAACCATTTTACCGATGTTGATGTATCCATGAACATTATCCCTCCTCGATTCAATACCAGAGACCTTTGCTATATAAGTTGAGCTAACGATTATTTACACTGACACTACGATGACAGAATAACCTTCCAATCGCTGTTATCCCCAGATTTTTTTGATTCCCTTTTCCTAAAGGGAAAATCCGGTGATAGCGTATGCTTCCGATGCAGCTTTCTTTCAGAAAGCTTTTAGGCGACCGCTTCGCTTTTTCAGGTTTTTTCTGTCCTCTCCGTTATCGTGCAAATGATTAATTCAACTTATATAGATGCTCCAGTTCAAGCTAAACGCTCTCTTCGGTGACCTTGCCCAATCGGATCGTAAAGGACAGACGACGGGCACCACCAATTTCAATCCGTGCTTCTTTCAGCAACCCATTACGGGAAGCCACGGCCTGTTCCTCCAGATGAATAGTAGCCTCCTGATCCATTGCTGTAGACTCTACATACGCCCCCGATACTCCGTTCGTACACTATGATCCGTATGGGTAATCACCGCCTGTTCACGACCATCATGGAACATTATCGGAATGAGTGCACCTGCCGCCGCAATCTCACCTTCGAATTCATACGTTATGGTCAGCAAGTCTGCCTGTTGCACATAATGGGTACGCAAAGCACTAATTCCAGGCAAGGGACCAACCCATGTCACGGCAAAAGCGTTCTCCACGGCATTTTCGCCATCTTCTGCGACCCTTTCCGCAAGATGCTTCTCCACTTGATTCCGCGTATCATGATCCACTTTCTCATACACGATGGACCCACCTCCCTGGGCAGGGTCTAATCCAACATCCCGATCATATGCACCACCGGATGGAATTCCTTCTGCAAGGCTATGCCATACTCCATCTGGGGTCTTCCAGGCAGGACAGTAGCTGAGTGGACGGACCATCCCTTCGGCGAATTCCGTGAACCCGGCCTGCACATGACTGGCAGCGGAAGGACCGATCAGCCCAGGCAACTCCGTCTGCTGAATCCGCACCAAACCAGGGATTGTATATGGATCATTCATCGCCGTATGCAATACCAGCTGTTGACCTGGTACGGAAGCAACCACCGTTTCGAACCACCCATCGGTCTGCAGAACTCGACCACCCACCTCGGAAGGAAGGTACACTTGGCTCACATCTTCTCCCGGATCACTGAGACAGGCATGGGCAAGGGCAGCTGCCGTCCACAGGTTGTAACAGGTATGATTGGTATAGATCTCGTACCCGTGCCGATCTTCTGGCGCATATTCGTTACGCACGATTTTCAGGCGCCCATCCTCCATTTTCCAGCGCTCCACAGCAGCAAAACATTGATTAGCCGCACGTGCAAAAGCACCCGCCATCACCGGATCTCCCGCCTCCAGAGCCTGCGTTGCATGTGTAGAACATACATAAGCGGCGGCCGCTTCATTCCACTGGTGCTGAGAGCTGCGACCCCGCGGTGGAATCTCCCCTAGCGGTGATAGCGTCAGTAGCGAGCTGTAGGCACCATGGCGCAGCTGCTCACGTAACCTGTCGGCAGCGGCTCCCTCGTAACCCGCTTCAAGCATCACCCCAAGATGATAACGGGTGGCAATATCATAGGAAAATGGACAATTCGGACGGTCCAGCGGTCCATCCTGATACAATCCGAGCGCCGTGAATCGGGGGATCTGATAGGCCTCCAGATAACGATCCATCCACGCTGTATCCTCACTCGCCAGCTGTTCACGCCACCGCAGATATTCGCCAGAGATCATAATGGCGTTCCAGTTAATCATGCGATTGGGATTGTTCATGTTGCTCATCGTAAATACATAATCTTGTTCAGGATCAATCGTTTTGAGTGCTTCAGCCCAGATCTTCGCTTGTTCAGGCAGATGTGACTTCAACAACATGTAAGCTCTCATCATGAGTACCGGATAAAAATCAGGGTGATTGTCAGGTGCGCTACGTTTGACCACGGCATCAATGCTCTGTGACAGGGCCGCCGCGGCAGAATCCAGCAGATCCGTACGCCCCGCGTCAACCAGAACTGACGCAGCCATCGCATAGGCTGGGGTAGAATAATATCTCTCCACACCCGAGAACGGATCAATAATTGCACCATTGCTGTCCTGATAGGATGTGTAAGCGCGCACAATACGCTCGACGAGTGCCAGCTTGCGATCCTGATTCCAGCCGTCTGCCGGAGCGGGGCCTGCTTGTTCTGCCAACGTACGGTAACGGTCAAGTTCATCTTTCCATGGATATGTGGACGCAGATATATACTTATTCACACTGGCTCACCTCGATTTCTCCCATTTTCGGCTCAATGATGAAGCGTACCTCACATACCGTTTCAAGCGTCTCCGGGTGTTCATTCCGAACATCCCTCTCATCGATTACACCTGTCCAGGATAGTGATGTCCGATAGAATGTGACTGGGTTATTGTCATGATCCACTGTGTCCACTGCCTCCGTAAAGACTTGCCAATGGTCCGCATCATACGCCATATGCACCGTTCCATGTACACCTTGCCAGCGAAGATTACCGCTTTTCACCACCTCAGGCCGCACTCTGCTCATCCATCGCTCCACAACGCTTGAATAGCCTGCATCTGAATCATCCACCGGAGAAAATGGTTCTGCCGAAGACACCAGCCTGCGTTTCCATCGAAAACGGTCAATCAGTCGTAATTCTGCTCTATCTCTACTACCGTCAGGAGCCATTTCCCAATGGAATTGACGTGTATAACGAGCCAGTGAAGCAACAGGATATGCCGAAGATAGATCCAAAGTTGTATCCAGTTCACCGCCATCCTCTGCCAGCTTTGCCTCCAACACATGGGCTTGCGCTTGCCGGCCTGAGCTTTGCTCCTGGCCCTCAATAAGCGGAACGCTATGCCCGGATGATGAGATGTGGAACAACTGCTCCCTGCCTGGTGCAAAATACGCTTGGGTATACAACCCTGCTCCTGGATCACACAAAATATTCTCGCCACCGCAATGAATAATGAACTGACCCAGATCATTATGATTGTGAGGTTCATCGTTATGCCCGCCTTTAACGGAAACCGCCACATGAAGAGGTGTTCCATTCGTATGGTTTTTATTGGGAGAATCGAGCACTCCCTTTGCAATCATCCAGCCCAGATTTTGAAAAATAAATCCTCGCTCAGCCCCTGCATAGGCACCGTCATCCCCATAGACTGCCGGATCACTCCACATCACGTTCCGCAACAGATGAGCCCAGCGATGACAGGGATCATCGGTGAACCGTGGAATGTGAAGCGGCAGCTCCACCTGCATCCCAATTCGGGAAGCCAGTCGAGAAAATAATCCGGAAGGAATCTCTTCCTGCTCGGCACTGTCCGAATAATTCACATAGGTACCGCCCGACAGATGAACCCGCAGCGGGAAGGCTGCGATGGTTGCTATTTTGGAACCTGTCAACAGATCCAGTTCGCCCTCACTATACTCGCGGAGCAATTCGGCATAATAGGTGAAATAACCGAAGCCATATACCCAATATCCAATGCCTTCGGCACAACCGCCATCCTCGCCATATCCGCTCAGGAATGCATTCATGCAGTTGACCGTATGGGAGATTGATTCCCGTAGTGTGGATTCATCCTGAAGCAGCAACAATGCGGCCATACCACAGCAGCCCCGCAGACGGCTGACCAGTTATGATCCGCTGTCTGCCAGTGGAACTTCCGCTGATCCCGGTAAAGCGGGGTGAAGATTCGCCGCTCTGCTTCGAACCTGATTCGCTCTATGACCAGGTAGTCCAGCCGCTCGGCGTGAATCGTCACAATCTCAGCCAGCATATGTACCGTCTCTGCGGCGAACAGATCAATGTTGCCTTTCACCTGGTTGACCTCACCTGTACCCAGATGTGCAGGCAAACACCACGTATACTCACCACACACCTCCCACAACATTTCTTCCAGCGTTTGCAGTGCATCCAGCCTCGCCGTGTCCAATGCGAGCATCGCTACAGCAGCCAGCCTGCCCCTTCGATCGAAATAAGCCTGCTCGTAGGCTTGCCGCTCACCCGTATCACTGAACTGGCGATACAGACGGAACGATAAGGAAGGCAGGGGTTCCTCCAAGGCGCGTTCAGCATAAGCCTTCAAATCCGTGTATAACGTAGCCAATTCAGGCCGGAGCAACTTCTCTAAGAGTTTATCAGCGCTTAGGGAACTCGCTGCTTTGCTCTCATTATCACGTTGGTTTATATGTTCATGTCCGACTTTGTGAATGGAATCTTCCACTGGATTCACCACTCTTCGTTAATGGATTGTCATCATCATATTATCATGTAATCGATTTCATTTTACCGGATAGGATCGTACTTTTGAAGAATTATCCATTAGAACCTTTTCCACCACTTTACGTCCTTCTCCTTCCCAACCAAAAAAACGAAGAACCTTTGTCAGGTCCTCCGTTGCATCCTGCCTGTCACCACAGGCTTTGTATGGCTATCTCATATTCTTAAGTATCTTATATCCTCAACTAATCCTGAACACCTTTAATGCTGCTGCCCATATCGCAACTGTCCGCTGTTGTTATTACACAAGCGCAAGCGGAGAATTCTGTACAACGGACAACCATTGGCGTGCAATCAGCTCATGACCTGCTGCAGTTGGATGTACGCCATCCCATAACCAGTACGCTGCATCCGCCTGTTTCAGAGCGTCATTAAACGTCTGCTGCAATGGCACCCACACCGCTCCGAATTCTTCAGCAAGACCTTGAGCCAGTTTCTGATATTGACCGATATACGCTTCCCAGGCTTCCCATTTGTCCGCAGTCGCCCCGGTATTCAGGATAAACGGTTCCATCAAAACCAGCCCCGTATCCGGCATCACTTCCCGTGTTTCTTCAAGCAAATGGCGATACGCTCGTGCGAAACGATCCGTTACCCCGCTAGGTTCATTATTCATTGTGCGCCATGCATCGTTAACCCCGATTAGAATGCTGATCAGATCAGGTTTCAGACTAATGGTATCCTCATTCCAACGTGCGTACAGATCGGATGCCCGATCCCCGCTGATGCCTCTGTTATAGAACGTCTTATGCTTGCCCGCCAGTTCCATACCCAGTTTGCTGGAGATCAGATACGCGTATCCGTGTCCGAGAAAATGATTCGGATCATCATTGCGTGATCTTCCCCATCTGTAATCGAGTCTCCCTGAAATAATATAACGGATGGACTTGTACTCATGATTGAAATCGTTCCTTCCTCTTGTGCAAAATGGAAACACTGAACACCTCAGTCTCCATTTTATCCCTTTCGGTTACATTAGAAAATAGCGTTTTCATCATTATATCTTTAGTTTAACTATCCCATCCAATATCGCAAAATCATCATAGCCACAATACCGACCAGTACGGTTCCAAGCAGACTGCGTGTCCAGATCGCTACTGCAATCGTCGGCAGGGAGGCCCACAGAGCTGCATTATGCGTGATCGGCACCAACTGATTGTCCGACATGAACAGCTCCTGACCAATCATTGCTGCCATGACCGCTACCGGTACATACTCCAGCCAACGCAACAACCACATGGGGATCTGTATTTTGCTGAACAGCATCAGTGGCAGTACACGCGGAATAAATGTCAACAGCGCCGACCCCATAATAATCCAGAATACATCCCATCTTACTTCCATCGTTCCAAGAACACTCCCATCGTTGCCGCAATGACCGCAGCCACAATGACACTCATGCTGCCAAGTGAAGCCATGCTGGCGAAGATTACACAGACAACAGCGATAATCGCCACATGAATGTGTATTTTTTTGTTTTTCCGATGTACCAACTGGAGTACGACCAGGCCAATAAACATCGCAGGCAGGGCATAATCCAGACCCAGTCGTTCCGGATTGGTGATCCAGCGTCCAAAGTACGCTCCCGCCATATTAGCCGCGAACCAGTTCAGATATGCAGTAATATTCAGACCGTGCATCCACCGTTCACTGAGTCTTTCCTTGCCAATCGCACGTGTCATCGCTACGCCGAAAGACTCATCCGTAAGTAATGAACCAATCCACATATTCTTAAGCGGGGTCAGGTGACGAAAATACGGTGATACAGCTGCACTGAGCAGCAAATGACGAAGATTCACAAAAAATATGGTGAACATGATGGCTAGTGCTGATCCATTCGATGCAAGCATGCCTGCTGCAATGAACTGAGCCGATCCTGCATATAAAATCAGGCTGAGCAGAGCCGTTTCCACCAGACTCAGACCTGCGGTCATTTCAATGACACCCGCTGCAAAGCCAATACTCAAATAACCAAGCAGGGTTGGGATACAATCTTTGACCCCCTGCATGAATGTAGCCTGATCCTGAGTCTCTTCTGTGTTCTCCTGTCCAGATAGTTGTAGTGTACTTTGGTCCAAATGCGGTGCAACCCCTCTCCAATTTTGGTCTCCATCAACCGATATATTATGGATGTAGATCCATCCAGATCCACTCTCCATGAAAACAACTTCTTCGTGTATTTAACATGACCAGGCACATGCCATATTTATTGCAAAATTTATTTCACATTAATTCAGAAATATACCACAAGATGTGCACTAAGAGTGAGACAGATTACTTTTTATAGACCAGATGTGATCCTAAATACCTACAAAGCCCAAAAATATTTTCGTGAAACGCATAATTTATGTTGAATAAACTCGAATTTTGTCATACGATAGCACCAGAAACATCTGGAAATGATGGAATGAACTATCTTTTACCAGATTGACTTGTCCACCAGACATAGGGATGGGTTTACATGGAGGGGGAATGTGTATGAAGAAGATGAATAAACAAAGGGCCAGGAGAACGCTGCAGATGAGAGAGAAACTGATTCTGTCATTTGCCATTGTTCTACTCATTCCCACAATCAGTCTGGGCATTATCTCGTTCCAAACAGCCGAGGCCAAGGTCGAAGAGAAAATGTATGAGAACGCCATCAGCAATGTTACTGTGCTCAATCAGACCATTGATCAGATCATTGGCGCAACACGCAAGAATGTGGATTTCCTGGCAAGTCAGCTGGATGCAGGCAATGTTGGACCGAACCAAGGTGATGAGACGGATACCATTCGTACCTTGCTTGACGCGTATAAGGAAACCCATGATGACGTGGAACTTGCCTCCATCGGCACGGATCAAGGCGTGTATATTAACTCCCCTGTAACGGCTGTGAACAAAGAAGGATACGACCCGCGCGAACGCCCGTGGTATCAGGCTGCTACGCAGAACAAAGATGTCCCTACCGTAATCACTCCCTACATATCAAGCAATACCGGCAATGTTGTTGCTTCGGTAGCACAGACCTCGGCAGATGGACATGGTGTTGTCTCTGTAAGTCTTTCGCTTGAGGCCCTCTCCCAGACGGTTAATTCCACAAAGATTGGTGAGAAGGGTTATGTCTATATCATTGATAATGCGAACAAAATCATTGTACATCCTACCGAAAAACCGGGAACCGAAGGAACCATGGAACCCTATAAAGATATTTTTGCACAGAAGAATGGAAGTCTGACTTATACGCTAAATGGAAACCAGGAACATGCCTTTTTCGCCACCAATGAAACGACAGGCTGGACCGTGGTCGGTGTCATTGATAGTGGTGAAGTAACGGCATCTGTCCGGCCTATCCTGTACACCACACTTATTGTTATTGCGATTGCGATCGCTGTAAGCTCCATCATCATTTTCTGGATTGTACGCTCCATCACCAAACCGCTGAACCGTTTGGTGAAGGCATCTGACGAAATTAGTAATGGTAATCTGACCATCGAGGTTGCTGTATTGGGACAGGATGAATTCGGCAAGCTGAGCACCAGCTTCAATAAAATGAGTGAATCCTTGCGAACCGTTATTCAGGACGTGCGACACACGGCTGACGAGTTAACCACCTCTTCCACACAGTTGGCAGTCAATTCATCCGAGACAACCAAAGCAACAGAGCAAGTTGCCCTGATCACGGAAGAATCTGCAGCTGGACTTGAGAAACAAACCAGCAGCCTGAAGCATACGGCACAGCAGATGAATGAGCTTGCTGGAGGTGTAGGACAGGTAACGAATAGCACCCAGCAAGTATCTGAAGCTGCCATGCAAGCCAGTGAGCTTGCAGATAAAGGAAATGCCACCATACAGACGGCCGTATCCGAGATGGATTCCGTCAGTCGCTTCGTGCAAGGTATGGCCGATACTGCTGGACGACTTGAACAGCATTCCACATCCATTGGCGAGATGGTTTCGGTTATTACAGACATCGCTGCACAGACCAATCTGCTTGCGCTTAATGCTTCGATTGAAGCAGCTCGTGCAGGTGAGCATGGACGTGGCTTCTCCGTTGTGGCCAGCGAAGTCCGCAAGCTTGCGGAACAATCCAGCCTGTCCGGTCAGAAGATCGTAGAGATGGTCGGAGCGATTCAACAGGAGATTGCAATGGCTAATCACAATGTACAGATCGGGCAACAGGATGTAAGCAACGGCATTCGCGCCGTTCAGTTTGCAGATGAAGCTTTTGCCCAGATTAGTCAGGCTGTCGGGGTCGTCAATCATCAGCTAGAGAACATTGCAGCCGCCTCGCAGCAGATGTCTGCAAGTACAGCAGAAGTCGTGCAATCCATTGATCAGATCCACACGATATCGGAAACGAATGCCGATGGAACAGAGAACATCTCCGCTGCTACGGAGGAGCAGGTGGCTTCCATGCAGGAGATATCTTCCTCTGCTGATTCCCTTGCCCATCTGGCTCACAAGCTGCAGAAGCTGGTGGAGCAATTCAAGCTGTAATCGTTGCACTAAAGATGGTTTACACGATCACTACGATGACAGAATAACCTTTCAATCGCTGTTATCCCCAGATTTTTTGATTCCCTTTCTAAAGGGGAAAATCCGGGGATAAAGGCGAACGCTTCGCTTTTTCAGGTTTTTTCTGTCCTCTCCGTTATCGTGTAAAAGATTAGTTCAACTTATATAATAATAAGTAGTCTGTAACACCCAAAGCCCCTTTGCCATCCTATTGGCAAAGGGGCTTTGGGTTATAATAGGTCAGGCATTTCAGAGAGAAGCATGTCCCGCTTATTCAGCAGATGGCTTTTTATCTCCGTGGTACCCTTGATCTCCATAGGGCTCTAACTGTTCAAACCAGCGGTTCAGACATTTGGCGAGTGCATCTTTGGGATCGTAATACGGATTATCATCAGGCTTCAATGTCTCCAGCACTTCAATTACGAAGGCATTCTCCCCATATTCATTCCATTCAGCCTGCAATCTCCGATTCAGATGGCTGCCCATCTGTAACATAAACCGTTGTCCGTTAATGGTTTTCAAGTTAAGCGTGCTGTCGATATAGACTTTGTTATTACGTTCATTCCGAATTTGATAGACGCCTGCTTCCGTTTTGACTTCCTTCGCCTGTTCCTGCAATTCTTTGCGACGATTCATCTTCTCCTGCTCCCCCTTTTCTTTGCGTTCCTGTTTTCCATCTGTGACGCTCTGTTGATCTGCACGCCCTCCCCGCCAATACTGACTGCCGTCTGGCTCACGTTCGAGCAGACCATAGTCGATGAGATACCTCCGTATTTCCACGTAATCCTCATTAACTTCCTTCAGCAGGTCATTGACCTGTTTTTCGGAATATTGGCGCTCTGCGTCGAATCGTTTGGCTATCTCGGTGAGCACGATATATTTATGCTTTTGCTGCATATGAAACGTCGTCAGTGGACCGCCAGTACCCTCCGGAAAATATTTATTCAGCACCTTCTGCCGATCCTGTTCTGTAATATCAAATGAGCCAGGATGGATCGTATGCCCATGTCTTGTCACAGGTGGCACCCATTCCGCTGGAGCCTGGGTATCCTTACTCTTGAGGAGCTCCATTAATGCCAGGAATATCTTGGCCTGCCGTTCTTTCTCCTTCAATACAAACCGATGATTCCGGATTGTGGAGGCACTCCCAATACCAAGAGCTTTCTGTACTTCAGCATCCTTCTTCCCTTCATGAAACTGGGCCAACAAGCCACGCTGGACATCAGACAATCCGGTTACGCTTTTATCCAGCTCCAGCAAGTACTCAAATACTGACCCATGTACCTTTTCAATATGCACACGCATATAACGGGCTGCCTCATAGAGCACCCCTTCTTCAGGGTAGATAATCCCCGCTTCCGTCCTGTATCCACAGCAGACGCATACATAGGCGGGACCTTCCTCCAGATAACCACGCTTGATCTCTTCCAATGAAGCGGTTTGCAGCCAGCTTTCCGATGATTTCATGGTAAAGCTCCTTTTATTGTTATGGTCATTTCAACCGAATGCTAATTAACTTTCACAAAATATGTTTGTTTATTTATAGACATTTTATAATTTTGTTTATAATATGTCAACGCAACTGTAAAGAAAGCTGTGTTTGAGGACACAACAACTGCCCCTATTCAACAAAAAAGACCGCAGGGTCGCAACCCTGCAGTCTCATCGCAGAAAGGGCATCTCAGCTCCTTCTTACACATGTATCTTCACTTATGGTCCCACTACAATCACGATTACAACTTAAACCGTTCAATCATGCTTTGCAGATCTTCAGCCATACGTGACAATGCTGCCGAAGATGCTGCGACCTCTTCCATGGTGGCCAGTTGCTCTTGAGCCGCCGCCGATCCATCTTCCGTTCCAGAGGCAATTCTGTCTGACAGAACCATTGTATCACTTACTGCCTTGTTGATATGACTCATGCCGCCATCAATCTGACGGGAAGCCGCGGATACTTCTCCAGCTTGTGCAGCCACCAACTGTACCGCAGTACGAATGTTCTGGAATGCTTCGCCCGCTTCGGTAACCATCTGCGAACTCTTGACCATACCTTCTCCCGTACGGGCAAAGGTCGATCGTACCGCATTGGTTTTCTCCTGCATCTCATGCATAAGCTCATTAATGCGTTCTGCTGAAGTCCCTGAACTATTAGCCAGTGACTTCACTTCGTTGGCTACAACAGCGAATCCACGCCCCTGTTCACCAGCTCTGGAAGCTTCAATGGACGCATTCAATGCGAGGATGTTTGTCTGCTTGGCAATGGCCGTAATCTCGGCCACGATCACCAGAATCTCTTCATTTTTTGCGCGCAGATCCTCAATGACCACAGACATGGCCTTGCTCTCGTCATTCACCTGCTGAATATGTGTAACCGCTTCTTCCACGGTAACCATACCCGCTTCCGACTTGGTGGAAGCATCAAGAGCGATACGAGCGGTGTCTTCAGCACTGGATGAGATCTCTTTGACGCCAATGGACATTTCGCCCACGAGTTGGCCTGTAGCAGCGAGACTATTATTCTGCAAAGTTGTTCCTGCAGCTGCATCCTGCATCAGTTCGGCCACCTGCTCTGTAGCTTTGGATGTCTGCTCGGAACTTGCCATCAGCTCTTCCGAAGATGCTGCCAGCTGGCTTGAAGTATCATGCACCTCTCCAAGCACACTGCGCAGTGAAGTCGTCATCATATCGAAGCTTTCGCCAAGCTGTCCGAACTCATCCTTGCGCTGCAAGCCTACACGCACGGTTAGATCACCTGCACTAACTTGGGATGCTGCCTGTGTTAATTGCAGTAATGGCCGATGAATGCTGCGGATAATGAAAACAAGCAGAATCAATCCAATCACCATAGCAGATGCCACGATCGTAATTGCACGGATTAGAATAGGCATGACGGCTTCAGTGGCTTCCGAAGGAACCATCTCACCAACAATTTTCCAACCTGTCGCCGGATTGGTGTAATACACTGCTTCCACTTCATGACCATCATAGGTATACTTCACGGTACCACTTTCCTGCGTGTACATCTCATTAATGTAGCTTTCATCCGATTGTGTTCCGGATTCAATATTGTAGTGGAACAGGAATTTACCCCCGTTATCCAGCATGTACAGTTTTCCCTCTTTACCAATGCGAATCTGATCAACGGATTCTTTCAGATGGTTGAGACTGACATTGGCTCCGAATACCCCTTTGCCGTCAGCCAGCTTGACTGCTGCGGTCACAACCCATTCGCCCGTTGAAGCCGACTGGAACGTATCCGAGATTACTGGTTCATCCTGAGACATGCCCATCTTATACCATGAACGTTCACGAGGATCATAATTCTGTTCTTCGGATTGCGGGGATTTCATCCAGCTGCCATCTTCCGCACCTGCGGTGAGCACACCCAGTTCCTTATGATTCTGAGACATCCGATCCATCTGCCTTTGCAGCGCAGGGGATTTGTTAATAATATCGTTTGAAGTCATCCCGCAGCCATCTGTGCCGCGTTGTCCTTCTCCATTTCAAGCATTTCATTTATCTGTAAACTGAGCATCTCTGTTTTGGCCTGTGCGGAACGAATTATTTCCTGCTCAACCTGATCAGCAGCCTTTTGATAAGACAACCAACCGACGGTAATGCTCGGTACAATCAGGAACAGGAGTAATGCAGCGATCAGGCGTTTTTTTACGGTTAAAGTAAACCAGTTTCGAATCCTTTTCTTCATTTAACTATCCCCCATCATAATCTTCACCCATCCTTTTATCGGACAATCGCTGTAAAAATATTATGTATAAATACTAAAATGGTACAAATTTAATACGAATGCTCCGATCAGGTAATATGGATTATATCTCCTAATCGTTTTGACCCTCCAAGCGAGATCGTTTACAATGCTCATAAGTTGTCTATTCATGAAACGATTGGAAGGAGAGGATTCACATCTTACGTAAGTCACACGTGCAGCAACCTGTTTCGAGGGTATATTCATCCTTATTCCGTATCCTGTTAGCGTTCATCCTGTGTGCAGGCCCGATTATGGGACAAGCAGGTATCACGGCATCCGCAGCACAGGCAACGCAAGCAGTTCACATTGAAGTGAATGGTGAGCAGCAGTCCTGGAAGAACGCACCACTTATCATCAAAGGTTCAACGTTTGTTCCACTGCGGGATGTAGTCACATCCGTTAAAGGCACGTTGAAATGGGATAATCGCACCAAGACGGCGACCATTACCGTTGGCAGAGACAAGCTGGTCCATCAGGCTGGCAGCAATTCCATTAAGGTAAACCAAGTGGATCTGGCTACAGGTGTGAACTCACGGACTGTTAACGGTACATTGATGGTACCTGTTCGGGCCATGGCTAATGCAATCAAGGCCGACATCAAGGTCCAACGTACGATTACAGGACAGATGAGCGTGAATATGGTCACGGATCAGGTCAGTCTGCTGAACAGCGAAGTTGCCAGCGTAGATGCGTATTTGCGCGAGATCAACTATCCAGGTATGGCGCTGATTGCCCGCGATGGTGAGGTTCTGCTAAGACAAGGCTACGGACTTGCCGATGAACAGACGCTGAATCGCCCGGATCAGAAGACCCGAATCGCATCACTGAGCAAATCCTTCACGGCCGCTTCCATTCTGAGTCTCGTGGAGGATGGTAAGATTCAGGTGCAAGATCCCATCTCCAAGTATATCTCGGGTATACCGAAGGGAGATCAGATTACACTGCATATGCTGTTATCCCAGACTTCAGGTCTGCCATCCGCATTTGGCCGGGGTGAAGGAACTTCCATGGAAGAGACTGTGGAAGAGATTCGCCACAAAACGCTGAAGTTTGAACCGGGGAGTGCGTACCTATACAGCAACAGCGGGTATGTTTTACTTGCCTACGTCGTTGAACAGGTATCCGGCATGAGTTATGCCGATTATGTGCAGCAGGCGATACTGAAGCCACTTGGCATGAAAAATTCAGGAGAGGCTTCCCGTAAAGTGCATACGATTAGTGGTTTTGTTCAGAAAGATAACGCTTGGGTAACTGCCCCTTATTATGTATCCCAATCCGGATCAGGCACCATCTATTCCACGGTAGACGACATGCTGAAATGGGATCGTGCACTGTATACGGACAAGATTCTAAGCCAGGATACGATTGAACAGATGTATGAGCCCTACTCCGATAAAAACTATGGTTACGCCTGGATTCTCAAAGAGAAGGGTACCAACCGTACCGTCTTCCACAACGGTAGTGGTGGCGGGTTCGCCACAGCCTTTTCACGTAATCTGTCTGATGATATCACCATTATCCTGCTCGGCAACCACGCAGGTATGGATATGACTTCACTTTTGGATGAAGTGGAGGCCAAGACAGCCCAAGCATTGCAATAATTATCGTATATACAGAACAAAGAGGATGTCCCATAAGTCATAAATATGACGGGGACATCCTCTTTTAGTGTTATTGTGTTTTAATGAACCTGACACACGCTATTCGCTCCCATTTGCCCAGATCTGAGAACTAACGAATCTCAGAGACGTTATTTCGTCGATTTAGTTGATTTTTAGGTTTTGAAGCCCTTTTATGACGTAATAGCGTTACTGAGGTTCGTTAAATCTTGCAACCTTTGATGATCTGCCTTTTAAGGTGCGGCAGGTTCATTAGCGCTTGGAGCGAAGCAGAGTTCCTTTTGAGACAGCCCCTTTGCATTTTTATTTTAACGACGCATACTTCCACTTCACTCAACCGATCTCTTATGCATTCTGCAAAAGGCAGAGTAATGCATATTCACATCACTGCCTGGCAACCGTCCGTTCTTTCATCATCCGTCTACATTGTCACAGGAAGTTTCCCCGCAAAGGGAATGCGCCCCATCAGCGCCTTAGCGACGCTATCCATGGCAAGTGGCCGGCTCTCGTAAGCCGCTACATAGACTTGGACATCTGGAATCGCGAGCAGATCATAGGGGCTTCGCAGTGCTACAACAGCCAGCGGTTTGCCCAATTGCTGTATCCAACCAATCAGCCTGCACTGCGGATCGCCCGAGGGGCTTCCCGCATTATAGGTCCCTACCACGATCTGCCGAATGTCAGCCTCTTCTGCTGCCTGAAGCAGACGTGCAGAACGAATGGCGACTTCCTCGGGCGTGACCGTCAGATCAACAACATCCAGACCATAATTGGATAAGGCTGAGCCCAAGGTGAACGTGTGGTTCAGCTGTTCATCGGCAATGGTCGTCACAGACGTGGCAACCGTTATCACCAGCGTGCGTTCCTGCTTCAACGGCAACATATTCAGCTGATCGCGTACCCGTGTGATACTATTCTCGCTAATACGGCGGGCAACCTCTTGGTGTAATGAACTGTTGCGCTGAGACCGGCTGGAATATGAGTAATCCCTTGATGTCTCTGGGGAGGACATATTGGAGAATATGCTATTCACCTCATCATCTCCTGCAACGTGCATTCCATTCTCCAGCAAACCATGTTTCGCCTTGTACATCAGCAATCGGGTTACTGATTCATCGATACGACTCTCGCTAATTCGTCCGCTCGCCACAGCTGCCAGCAACGCTTCAAATGCCTCTGCCTGAAGTTTGGCCGTATGGCTAATTAAGACCAGATCCGCTCCGGCCTCCACCGCCATCACAGCTGCATCGACCGTGCCATAGTTCACCGCAATGGCATCCATCTCCATGCAATCGGTCACGATCATGCCCTCATAACCCAGTTCCTCGCGAAGCAGACCGCTTAATACAGTATGCGATAGCGTTACGGGCAGACGTTCTGGCTCCAGTGCAGGGAAATAAATATGCGCCGACATCATGGCATCGACCCCTTCGGCGATGGCGGCTCGAAATGGAATCAACTCCAGGCGCTCTACCCGCTCCCGATCATGAGTAATGATCGGGAGGTCCAGATGAGAATCGGTATCCGTATCCCCATGTCCCGGGAAATGCTTGGCTGTCGCTGCAATCCCAGCATCCTGTATCCCCGCAATGGTTCTCGCCCCATATTCTGCAACAGATTGTGGAGATTCGCCGAATGATCGTACTCCGATGACCGGATTCGCCGCGTTATTGTTCACATCCAGTACCGGAGCAAAGTTCATGTTAATGCCCATGGACTTCAGTTCCACCCCACTGATATATGCCGCCTGATACGCATCGTCTATGGAGCCAGCAGCCGCAATGGCCATTGGTCCAGGCATCAGAGCCATTCCTTCGGTAACTCGGGCAACCATGCCGCCCTCCTGATCAATGGATATCCAGAGCGGCACATTGCCACTGCTTTTGGCGATTTGTTGCAGCCCTGAAGATAACCGCTCCACCTGCTCTGGCGACTCCACGTTGCGTGCAAAATAGATCACCCCACCAATGGGATACTTTCGTAGAAAGGTCTCAACATCGCCAGCAGCTTCAGTGCCATGGAAACCGCAAAGCAGCATTTGCCCAACTTTCTCGCGCAAGGTCATCTGTTTCAGATGAGACTGGTATAACTCGTTTTGCCCACTCATTTCATACCTCCCTCCGATGACAAACATCCATTCATGAATATAACAAAAATGGCTTTCGCCGCTCTTTCCATTCCGCTGCCTGTACATTCCATGCTTCCATTAAACGAACGAATTCCTTCCGGTCATGAATGGTTTCCCTGACGGCCTTCCCCCTGCCAGCAGATCAATAAAGTACCTCGAACCCGGCAATGGTGGCTCCAACCAGCAGAATTGCTCGGGATAAAGGGTCACCAGTTCATGCAAAAGCACTAGCCCTGTCTCGACCGCCCGGAATTTCCTAGTGTCCGTTACAAAAATCCTTACACCACCACACAGCTCACCTGCATGTTTGGAGAATGTGGGAGACATGTACACTGGATGCACATGCACGCCTTCCAGCTTGTATTCCCGAAATCGTTCCGCCAAACGCTCCCCCTCCACCCAGGGTGCTCCAATCCACTCGAATGGGCGGGTCGTGCCCCTGCCCTCCGATACATTCGTGCCTTCGAACAGGCACGTACCCGCATATACTCGCACACTGTCCAGCGTGGGCATATTGGGAGAGGGTAGCATCCAGGGAAGCCCACAATCTGCAAACTCCATGGCGCGCTGCCATCCTTCCATGGCAACCACGTCCAATTCGCAAGGTACATCCATCTCGCCGTTGACCATCAGGGCGAGTTCACCTACCGTCAATCCCGTACGCACAGGTATACGCCAAGCACCAACGAGGGATTCATACCCCGCGTTCAGCACACCGCCTTCCACAACGTTTCCGCCCAGCGGATTGGGACGGTCCAGAATCAGCATGCGTTTGCCTGCTCCAGCACAGGCCTCCATCATATGGAACAAGGTTGAGGCATACGTGTAATAACGGACACCCACATCCTGTATGTCGAACAGGACCGTATCGACTCCAGCCAGCATTGCAGGTGTAGGTTTCTTGTGATCTCCATACAGACTGAACACCGGAATGTCCAGACGCGGATGAAGCATATCTCCGAATCTGACTCCTGCCTGAAGCTCTCCTTCCAGTCCGTGCTCACAGGCATAAAGCGCTGTAAGCTCGGCAGTACTCATTCCGGCGCACACATCTATTGTCGATACAAAATCCGCTGTAATCCCCGTCGGATTGGTCATTAGACCGATTCGATTACCCGTAATCCATGGATGGGATAACCCTCCGGACAGAAGATCAGCTCCCGTTTGTACTGCCGGCAACTGCTCGGTTCCATTCAACCGGCCCATCACACATTCCCCTGGCTGATCCACCCTGTATGCTGGTGATCATTACCGCCTGCTACGACAGGTTCCTCTTCAGGCTCCAGCACATTTTGAGCCACCTTATGCTGATAGATGGCAAACATACCTCCAAACAGCGCTCCGAAACCAACAACAGTCAGCATCAGCAAAGCCGTCAGGCACATGGCCTGAAAACAAGCGCTCATCGTATACCCCGGGTGACGGAAGAACAGCTTCACACTTTCCCCCATCGCCTGAAGGATGCCCATGTTTTTTGTAAAACAAGCTGCCAGGTATAGAACTGTGACATCATCGCCATGAGAACAAAAAACGTCTGGAATACGCCTACCGCTGTACCTGTAATTCCACCCTGTGCACCGTAATACCACCAGGTTGACCATAGAATGAAACCAAGCACCGCAAAAAGTATACCTACCGCTCCCCCTGGGAAAATTCCCTTCACTGCTCCGATCCAGATATCCTTAAGTCCATTACGCCGTTCCTTACGCTCCAGCCTGTGATGCATGGCATAACAGACGCCGAACAGAATGGGCATATATATTATGGCCAGAAGCAGCACCGCGATCGGCAGCGGAGCAAACATCAGAATGGGAACCAAGACGATGGAGCTAACGACACTGTACAAAGCCACCGGGATAATGTCCCGATAGATTTCTGCGCCCGACTTGACCAACACTTCACTCAGTTTACGCATTTTTTTGTTCTCCCCTTTCTATATAAGTTGGACTACCATTTACAAGATAACGGAGAATACAGAACAAATCTGGAGAAGCGATGCGTTCGCCCATAGGAACTGTCTTAAAGGGCTTCCCATTTCGGTTGGATTGGCTACATCGCCGGTTAGTATGTCGTACCAAACTTTCAACGCTAACGAATCTACCGCATCTTAAACGACGGGTTTTCGAGGCCTGCCAATTTTAACGAACTTCAGTGCCGTTATTTCGGTACAAACAAGGCGTCAGAGCCTAAAAACCAACCTCTTCGAGTAAATAACGTGTCTGTGATTCGTTACATTCCAAACTGGTGCAAATGGGAGCGAATAGCGTGTGTAAGGTTCCTTATGACAAAATTATAACGAGCATAGAATAATACATATTTGACGCTCATTGCTTTTAGGAGAACCCGCCTACTCCCGTCCAATCGCAAGTTCTGTCTCCGGATCGAAAAGTGTGCCTTACGCAAGTCCAGCACAAAATGTTTGTCCATGCCTACATAAGCATATGTTTCCGGGTGAACCTTGGCCGTAACCGTACGGGCACCCGATTGGAAATACACCAAATTCTCGGAGCCCAGATGCTCTACAACCTGAACTCGCGCCTGCAGCATATGGTCTGTCGGAATATTCGGAGCGACATCATCACCAAAAATATGCTCTGGGCGCAGCCCCATAATTACCGGCTTACCTTGATAATTCTGAAGGCGAGCAAGTACATCGGCTGGCAACGTGAATGATGCTCCCTCAATAACCACCTGCGTGCCTTCAATCCGTGCATCAATGAAGTTCATCGCCGGGGAGCCAATGAATCCGGCAACGAACATATTCCGCGGACTTGCATACAATTCTTTCGGTGAGGCCACCTGCTGAATATCTCCATGATTCATGACCACGATACGCTCCCCAAGTGTCATAGCCTCCACCTGATCATGTGTCACGTACACAATTGTCGCACCAAGACGTTTATGCAGTTCTCCCAACTCCACTCGCATCTGCACCCGCAGCTTGGCATCCAGATTGGACAATGGTTCGTCGAATAAAAACACCTGCGGATCACGGACAATCGCCCGCCCCACCGCAACACGCTGGCGCTGACCACCAGACAACTCACGTGGTTTGCGCTCCAGCATCGCTTCCAGTCCCAGAATGGAGGCCGCATTCTGCACCTGTTCATCAATATAGGACTTTGGCTTTTTCAGATTTTTCAGGCCAAAGGAAAGATTCTCTCGAATGGTCATATGCGGATAGAGTGCATAATCCTGAAACACCATCGCGATATCCCGATCCTTCGGATGCAGATCATTAACAAGCCGGTCACCGATCACAATATCACCGCTCGTTTGCTTCTCAAGTCCGGCAATCATCCGCAGTGACGTTGTTTTGCCACAGCCCGAAGGACCCACAAACACTACGAATTCCTTATCTTCTATAACAAAGTCCGAACCGGCCACAGCCGTGAACGTTCCTTTATGATCGTCTTTGAATTCTTTGCGCACTTGGCGAAACTCCACGCGTGCCATAGGTAGATCCCCCTTTACGTTGTCGCATGTCCTGAACTAACAGTTAACCTTTAACTGCACCGATCGTAATGCCCTGCAGGAAATAACGTTGCAGCGAGAAAAACAGAATGATCATGGGCAGCGCACCTATTGTTGCTCCCGCCATCATCGCACCGAAATCGGTTGATTCGGCAAATACAAACGAGGCCAGCCCCACCTGAATGGTACGCATCTCGTTGGAATTGGTAATCAGAAACGGCCAGAAGAATTCATTCCACGAAGCGACAAACGTGAAAATCGCCAGCACGGCAATTCCGGGCTTCGCCATCGGCAGAATGACTTTCCAGAAGATGCCGAACTCGCTGCATGCATCGATACGCGCCGCATGGATCAGCGATGTGGGCAGTGTGGACATGAACTGTTTCATCAGAAATATGTTTCCTACGCTGACGGCAGCAGGCAAAATAATGGCTGTATAGGTGTCCCCCAGATCGAATACATTGACCATCAGAATATACAGAGGAATCAACGTCACCTGTGCCGGAATCATCATGGTCCCGAGCAGGGTCCAGAACACCGCCTGACTACCCGGAAACTTCAGTTTGGCAAAGGCATATCCCGCCAGGGAGGCGAAAAATACATTGGTTACGGTCAGAATGATCGAGATGAGCAGCGAATTATACAGCCAGCGCCAGGCATCCGTTTTGGCAAAAAAGCGCTCATATGGTGATAACGACAACTGCTCCGGTATCATCTGTGGTTTAAACGAAGCCGACATCGCGCTATCCTGCACCGATCCGACAAGCATCCAATACATCGGGATGACCGTTACCAGCGCCCAGACCACCAGCAGAATGGATGCAACCACCAGCAGTATCTTTTTCTGTGTTGATTTCATGAATTTTATTCACCCCCGGATGCTTAATGGAACTCCCTCTAATACGTGTTTAAAAAGAGCGGATTTCAGTTGAACTACCTCTAATACTCAATATCGCTGGAGAAATATTTGAACTGAATGACGGAGATAACTATGATGATAATCGCCAATACGAACGACTGTGCCGAAGCCAATCCGAATTCGTAGAACTTGAATGCTGTCTCGTAGATCAGATAGGCGATCGTTGTTGTCGCAAAGTTCGGTCCACCCTGTGTCATCAGATATACCGAGATGAACACCTGGAAGGATGTAATAACACCCGTGACGAGCAGATACAGTGTCGTTGGTTTGAGTAGCGGCCATGTAATCTTGCTGAACTGGGTCCAGCCGCTGGCATGATCAATATCCGCCGCCTCGTACAGCGATTTTGGAATACCGCCCATGGCTGCCAGGTACAGAATAATGCCCGCTCCGTGCGATCCGAGCCAGTTCATGAGAATGAGGGAAAAGAGTGCCGTACCCGATTGGCCGAGCCAGATCACCGGATCAAGGCCAAACAAGCCTAGAAAACGGTTGAGCAGCCCCGAATCCGTCGGGTCAAAGATCGCCAGCCATACAATGGAGATAGTGACCCCGGAGGCTACCGCAGGTAGATACATGGTAGCTTTGAAGAAAGTCTGCCATTTGCTTTTCATCTGATAGATGAAATAGGACAGTACAAATGTAATGAGAATATTGACCGGGACTGTGCCTACGGTGAAGATCACCGTATTTTTAATCGACTTCCAGAACGTCTCATCCTTCACCAGTCGTTCATAGTTGTCCAACCCGACCCAGGTGGAATTCATAATGTTGTACTTCTGGAAGCTCATCACAAGAGCCGTAAGTACCGGATACAGTGTAAAAATGAGAAACAGCAGGACAGGCGCCAATATAAACAAATACGCCCACCCGTAGTCCCGCCAAAACCGGGCAACCCGGGATGTCCGGGGCACGGACGGTTTTGGCGCAAGGGCGGTCTGCACGGCGATTCCTCCTCTCCTAATCAGTGTGGTTTTGCGTTATGTCTATTGTCCGAGTTATTGTCCAAACATCTGCTGCCCTTTGTTCTTGAAGTCTTCTGCGATCTGTTCCGGTGTTTTCTCACCTGAGAACAGCGCCTGAATGTTTGGCTTCACAACTTGTTCCTTGAATTGTTTTTGCTGAGACGCCTTGTCGATATCCAGTTCAAGCACTACCGGCATAGCGATATTCTCTGCCATGACTTTCGCAGCAGCCAGATTATCCGGTTGACCAAGCTCTTTTCCTTTAAACAGATCCACTTGGGACTGTCTTACGAATGGAAGCGCCAGTTCATTGGCTGAGTTCCCTGCTTTGGCACCACTAAGCGCCTCCATCACCAAGAACGTATTTTTGGCATGCTGTTCACCCTTGTCCTTCTTCTGTTTGAAGGCGACATACCCTTCGCCACCCATCGTTGTAGCCGCAGATTGATCATCATTATGCGGTACAGGCAACAGGATAAAATCAATCTTCTCTCCCTGCACCTTGCCATCATCAATGTCCTTATTGCGGTTCTGGATCATCACATCATAATAAGGAATCGCTTTGGAGATGATCGCCGTTTCCCCTGCGTAGAACATATCCGTCCTTTTCGCTGGAGCGAGAGCCGCCGTTTCCTTCGGCATATATCCTTGATCCATCAGATTTTTGATAAAAGAAAGAGTGTCCAGAATGCGACCATCATTCCATTGGAACGTGCCATCTGTATCAAGAACATCAATCATCCCGTTGTTTCGGGATAGCATTTCAATGAAGTCGAGCGATGTACCATCCGTAACCAACGCATACTGCTTCTTCCCGCCATCGAGCGTTTGGGTCAACTTGGCCGCGGCATCGTTGAATTCGGACCAGGTCCAGCCATTTTGCTGAATGGATTTCCAGTCGATACCTGCTTCCTCCAGAATGCGTTTGTTGCCACCCCAAGCCCATTGGAATTGATATAGAGGCAGTCCATACTGTTTCCCCTGAATCTGGCCTAATTCCAGCGTACCTGGCAGATAGTCGTCCTTGATCTCAGGTGTCAGGTAGCTATCCAGTTCAAGCCCGAGCCCCGTGTTCACATACGTACCATCTACACTGTGGAAATACAGATCCGGCGGGTTCCCGGCATTCAGAGCGACATCGAATTTTTTGGGGCCTTCCGCCCAGGAGAGCATTTCCGTCTTCACGGTAATGTTCGGGTGTTCTTTGTTGAAATCAGAGATTAGATCCTTCAGTTCATCTTCATATGTGCCATGTACAGGATAGGTCCATACCGTTACCGTATCGTCAGCATTTGGGTCATCCGAAGCAGCCCCACCGCTATTCCCACAGGCAGTAACCAAGACCATCATCAACAACATTGTCCATACCAGACCCTTCTTTTTCATCCCTTCATCTCCTTCGCATGTCGTCATCCGATTCTTTCATTTGCCTAACCATGCTAGCCCTTTGTGATCATTCAGCCTTCGAACGCCATCCACCGATACTCGCGGCAGTAAGGAAAAGCACCTCCCCTGTAGATTGGGCCTGCTATTTACACCAGGCTAAATCTCTTAAATGCAATATTAACGTTAACTTAGTTAACATTAACAGTATTAATTCCTTCCAAAATTATAGATTGAGTTCATTATATGAGTTGTAAAATAAAAATTCAACATTATTTTTTATTATAAAATTTAATTTTACTTTTTCATTTCATGCCACTATACTATGTAAAAAGAAAACCCAAGCAAGCGAGGTGAACGAGTTTGCAATTGTATGCAGGTATTGATGGAGGCGGTACCAATACTGACGCAGCAATCATTTCTGATTCTGGGGAAGTGCTCGCCCGTTTCCGTGGCGGACCCACCAATCCTCATAGTGTACCGCCCAAACAAGCCATTGCCGAACTATATCGGGTGCTGGATCATCTCTTTAACCTAAGAAATGATTTATCGACAAAATGTGAAGGTATATGTCTGGGGATGTCAGGTATAGACACGATTCAAGAACGCCAAATGATTGTTGATGCAGTACATGACTATATGAAGAATCGACATTCGGAAGGATCAGGAGCCTGTTCAGTCTGGGTTGTATCGGAAGGTGAAATTGCGCTGATGGCCGCCCTTGGCCACACTCACGGTGTATTGTGCATCTCTGGAACAGGGTCCATCGTCTACGGCTTCACCCCAGAAGGAAAACAGTACCGCACAGGAGGCTGGGGTCATCTGCTTGGAGATGAAGGAAGCGGCTATCGAATTGGACAACGGACGCTTCAAGCCATCATGCAGAGTCATGACGGCATTCTTCCTCCAACTCGGCTAACCCCGCTTCTTATAGAGAAGCTGAACCTTCAGCATGTATTGGAGTTAAAAGTACGGGTGTACCAGACGGATTGGGGCAAAACTGAAACGGCGTCCATCGCCCGTCTTACGATAGAAGCAGCCAAATCAGGCGATGAGGTTGCCCGGATGCTGATCATGGATGAAGCCGGGCAGTTGGCCAACACGGCTAAGGCACTGATTGCCACCCATCATGTGTTCGCATCCGCACAGGTTGTCCTGTCCGGATCACTATTTCGTTACTCTGAATTGTTCCGAGAGACATTTATTCAGAGGCTTTCGGAATATGGCGGAGAGCTGAGATTTGTTTACCCGGAGGATGCTCCTTCTCCGGCAGTCGGTGCGGCTCAGTTGGCAAGGCAGCGCTGTTCCCAGAATGGATCATTTTGAAAGAGATAAGGAGGCCATACGGATGAATCACATGCTTAACTCATTGATAACCGAACAGCCGAATCCACTGACAGATCATATAGATGAACTTCCCTCGGCAGAAATTATGGAACTGATTAATAGCGAAGACCAACGAATTGCGCAGTTAATTCAACCGCTCATTCCTGTCATCGCACAGGCTGCCGACCGGATTGTAGACAGCTTTCAGTCAGGTGGCAGACTGTTCTATGTGGGTGCAGGTACCAGTGGACGATTGGGGATTCTGGACGCTTCGGAGTGCCCCCTACCTACGGCACCCCTCCCTCCATGGTACAGGGTATTATTGCAGGTGGGTTCCGGGCAGTGAAGGACCCGGTGGAAGGTGCTGAAGATCGTGAGGAATCGGGAAGCTGCGGATCTAGATGAACATGGCTTTGACGAGAACGATGTCGTGGTTGGCATTGCCGCCAGTGGTCGAACACCATATGTGCTGGGTGCGATGCGACACGCCAAGGAGATCGGAGCTACGGTGATCAGCCTGAGTAATAATGCGGGCACACCGATGGCCCAACTTGCTGATGTAAGTATTGAGGCTGTTGTAGGACCGGAGGTTGTCATGGGTCAACACGGATGAAGGCCGGCAGTGCGCAGAAGATGATTCTGAACATGCTCACCACAACCGCCATGATTCGGCTGGGCAAGGTCTACCGCAATCTCATGGTGGATCTGAACCCTTCGAACGAGAAGCTTGTCCATCGCGCCAAACGAATGATCCAGCTGGCAACAGGCGCAAGTGAAGCGGATATTGAACAGGTATTTATCGCGGCAGATGGACATGTCAAAACGGCAATCGTTATGCTGATGGCAGACGTAGGCGCAACGGAAGCCCGGCGCAAGCTTGATCTGGCTGACGGATTTGTCCGCAATGCTATATCCGGTAAATAACGCAGGTAGCTATGGTTAAACACGAAGGAGCCCGACATTGGTCTGGGCCCTTTTTTGTTTTTTTATGTCGAGCAAGCGTGTTCAATCCATTAAAAAAATCCCCACCCAATAAATCTGGTTTTTGCCCGTCTTTTCCCAAATCATCTATATCTTTATTCAAATGAAATAGAATATGAACGATATAAATCTATATATTTATTATAAATTATGGTAAAATTCTTTTATATATGGTAGAAAAAGGTAATTATTGGTTATAAATTGGATTCGTTCGCATTGATATGGTTTTTTAGTTGTCTGTCTATTTTAAAAAAAGAATATTGGAGGTTGTAATGTTGATTAAAAAGACTCTAAGTACTTTTCTTGCGGCAACTTTACTTTTTGTATCTTTAACAGCTCCTGCTTCCCACGCGAAAACTTCTGATAATACTGTAGTGAACGTAGAATCTTATACGATTGAAACTTTGTCAGACACCCAAAATGAAGAGGGTTTTTATGAACCAACAGGTTATAAAAATGTAAATGCAATAACTGAAATCACAGATAATGGCCTAGAAATTGAAACTAAATTAAGTGTAATTGAAGACTATTATGATACTAACGCTACTTATAAAGAATCTAGTGTTGTATACGAAGAATTCAAAAACAATTGGAACACTGGAGAAGCTACTGAGTTAAAACAAACTGAAACATTTTTAACTCCACTGGTGGAAACTAGAGCTGTGCAGTTTAAACTTAATTCTGATCCTCAAGAAAAAACCCAATTCATTCAGGAGAGTTTAACTGCTAAGGAAGAGGTAAATGTTAGAAAAAAAGTGGAGAGTTTAACGTCGAATTTATCTTCTAACGCTACACCTACCAGCTCTCAAGGTATCACTAAAGCACAAATAACAGAACTGAAATCATATTTGTCAGAAGTTGAAGAAGCCATGGCCCTCGCTTCAACAACTGAACGGGCTGGTGCATACGATAACTATTACAACCATACACTAGATACTGGTGCATTTGTTGTACAATCATTAAGCCCCGGTGCACCAAATAAATATTTGAAGTACACGGGCACAACCAAAAATAATTCTACACAGGCAAGTTCACTGGTACTCTACAAAGGTTATATCAACAATTATGAGAAGTATGTAATACAATATATGGACACAGCACTTTGGCCAGAAACAGTAGGTTGGATTTCTGCATTAGCAGGTCTTGTTATAATGGTAGTCGGATTTGCCTCTGGCCCTGCTGGCTGGGTTGCAATTGTTTCAAACTATGTAGGTGCTCTAACAACTTTTGCGGGATTAACTTCTTCAGCATATGCAACAAAATCAAGAATGGATTTAAGTAGAACAGCAGCTCAATATCAAAACAACGCAATGGAAATGAACGTTAGAGGAGGGAAGTATTGGCCTAACTCCAGTTTTTCAATTGTAAATGGATACTAAGAAGTAATATATAATGTCGGGAGGGATAGAATCTTGAAAAATTACAAACTCCGTCTCGCTTGGATTATTCCTCTTATATTTTTAGTAATTCTTGATATTTCTATAATAATTTACACTGTTTTAAATTGGAGTGAGTTAGGTATGGTAAGTAACATGGCTTTTTTACTATTATCATTCCTAATGTTAGCGGTCATCTTATTTGGTTTCTACAGAATAAGAAAATGGATTAGGTCTGGGTTAATATAGTATATACCAGGCAGTTAATTCAAACTCTAAAAACCAGAACGGAATGTCTAGTCAATACCTAAGTTGGTGCAATGCTTCTCATCGTGAAGTTTTTTTCTTCATTGAGTAGCTTTATCGGCCAGGCTGAACCCGGAATGTTATTTTCACTCCAGGTTCAGCCTTTTTATTGAATCTTAAAGTCCGCCATGGACTACGACAATCATATAGCTCGCATTGGAGAATCTTGAGCAAGTGCACAATGTGTCTAGCATAAGCATACTCTAATATGGAATATTATGTTTCCCCTCTTAACTTCATTGCTTGATGCAAATGTTGCTCCTAAATGAAGCACGAAGCTTGGCCTCTATTACTTATCTTTAGCCTCAGAAAAGACTACAGACATATTAGTGACAGCCTCATAACTTTCAATATCCTCTACAATCAAAAAAGATCAATATGGGTAGGTCTCATTTATGTTCCAGTATAGCCTGTCGGCTCTTCTCCAGATATTCCACCGACTGGTTGTAATCCCGACTGGCAATGGCCAGATACAGGATATCGATCACGTTCAACTGTGCAATCCGTGATGAAGTTGCTCCGCTCCGAATATCACTTTCGGTAGAAGTAATCATCAGTGGCACATCCGCCATACTGCTGAGTGTATTGCTGCCCCACTTGGTAATGCTGATTGTCGCTGCACCGCCTTCGTGAGCATGCTTGAGACAAGAGATCACGTTGGAGGTCTCCCCTGAATACGAGATACATACCACCGCATCATCTTCACGAAGCGTCGTCGCAGACGAAATCTGCATATGCGGATCGGCGAACGAAAAGCTTGTGCGATTGATTCGCATGAACTTGTAATGTGCATCCAGCGCAATCAGGTTTGAGGCCCCTACCCCATAGAAGAAAATCCGGTTTGCCCGATGAAGCACGTCCACTGCCTTTTCCACCAGACGTGGGTCCAGAATATGAACCGTATCTTTCACCGACTGAATATTGTTTGCGGATACATGCTGAATAATGCTCTCCATGGAGTCCTGGGGACGAATCTCCGTATAATTATATTGCTCATCGGTCTGCAAATCTCCCGCAATCTTGAGCTTCAGTTCCTGAAAACCCGCTACCCCAAGCGATTTGCAGAGACGAATAATCGCCGCCGGGCTGCCCCGCTGCGTTCGGACAACTGTGCCACCGAGGACTGAACGGTTTCTTGCGGGTGATCGAGAATATAAGCTCCGATCTTCCGTTCCGATGGGGTCAGGTCATCCATTAATGCGCGTAAACGTACAAGTCCACCTTTCATGCTCTCCATCCGCTCCTCCTTTCCATACTGCATTCATGTACAAGCATTTTATCTTATAATTTCAATCGCGTCTAATTCAATTGCGACCCCTTCCCTAACTGAAATCCCTTCAAAGTCAGGTCTCACTAGAGTGTCAGGTTGCCCGAGATGACGGCGTGTCTCGCACCCGTTACTGCCGGGAGCGTATTGGTTCTGCCCATAAGTGCCTCATGGCCAAGTAAAGCAAATCCAATGGCTTCCCGAGCATCATCCGGTATACCATAATCTGCTGTTCGTTCCAAACGGATGCCTTCCGGGAGTCTCTGACGAATCATTTGCATCAGCGTGGCATTGGAAGTGCCCCCACCGCAGGCGAGCATGGCCGATATGTGCACCTTGGGCAGGATAAAATCCTTCACTGCATGCACGATGGTCTCCGCGGTCAGACAGGTGGCAGTAGCCAACGTATCTTCCAGCGTTAAGGAACGCGCTGCGGCCATCTCCATCATTCTCACTGCATACGCGGCGCCATATACTTCCCGCCCTGTACTTTTTGGCGGAAGTCTTTTGAAGTACTCATCTTCCAAACACAGGTCTACGAGACCCTGATCAATCGTCCCCTGTGCGGCGATGCTTCCACTCGGATCATAATGCTGCCGCCCATCCGTGGCCTGCCGCACAATGGCGTCCATCACCATATTGCCTGGTCCCGTATCAAAAGCCGATATACCTTCGGTAGATGACTCGGATGGCAGCACCGTCACATTGCCAATACCGCCGATATTCTGCACCAGCCGCCCTTCCGTCGGGCTGCCGAACATCAAAGCATCCGCATAAGGCGTAAGCGGGGCACCTTCCCACCAGCGGCCATATCCCTTGCTCGCAGGTTGCCGATCACTGGCAGCCCTGTCCGTTCTCGGACGACAGCACATTCACCGATCTGCAATGTCGATACCACATCCATACTTGCTCCCGTTGGACCTGGAAATGCAGATGCGACAGGAGCATGCCATACCGTCTGTCCATGCATGCTAATCATATCCACCTGCTGTGTTGAGATACCGGCAGAACGCAGCAGCTCCGTAACACTATGCGCATACCACTCCGATACACCAAAATGTGCGGCTGTCAGTTCGTCAACACGTGCCGTCCCCGGTGAACATAACCGGATCAATACGTCTCTCAATTCATTCGAATACGGCACACAGACGAAATCAACCAGCTCGATCTGCTGTAATGCCCCGCTCATATCGGTTTGAATACATACCAGTGCCGCATCCGTTCCGTCCAGAGATGTCCCTGACATCAGTCCAATGACCAGATGCTCCTGCTTCAAACGATACTTCTCCCACATCGGATAGCTGCCTGTATCCATCCACTTCCAACCTCCTGCAAGACCCGATGACCACGTCATCTGCCAACATTTTACCCAGTATATGATATAAAATTTCACAAGTCAAACTTTATGTAAAATTAAATTACACTCCGTATACATTATCGGATTTCTTTGTATCTTTTCCTGCTCTTTCCGATTGGAAGGCAAAAAAGGTACGCCAAAACAGGCTCTCGCCCTCAGCGAAAACCTGTTCATTCATCACTATGTGACCCTTCTAAAAGGATAACTCATCTCCGGGAGACAACGCATAGATATCAGCTTCCACAGATGAACTTTCATCAAGCAGACCCTGTCTCAAACGTTCCGTCTCCGCAAGATCGGTATGCACAAGTACCGTATGTCGAGCAGAAATCCGGCCCAGCATCTGCTCAACATCCTTCCAACCCTGATGAACTTTGTAACGTAATTTCCTTACTTCACACTTTCCATGCGCCTCCGGATGTTTCAACAACTCATCGGCAAATGTTCCGGCAGCAGCATGCCCGGTGAGCAGAATCAGATTTTTTTCATCCGATGCCCATTTCTCGTAGTACCATTGTGCCAGTGAGGACTGCATCATGCCATCCGGGACAAACCATAGGGAAGCATGATATTGTTCCAGCAACTGCAGACGTTCTTCCTCGGTAGATGTCTTATCCCAACCTTCTCCGCTCAGAAAATGATTGATGCTATCCGGAGGCGAAACTTCCCCAATCCACTCTTCCGTCCTGAGCCAATAGGGAGCACGCTGTAACTGTGTCATCCCATCCACCAGTTTCTGTTCCACAATCATGGGAATGCCCTGAAAATATTGCCGTGCCCATAGGATCATCTCCTGACCGCGACCCACTGCAGGCATGGGTAGTAACACCTTGCCACCCCGAGCAATCGTACTGCTGATTGCGCTCTCCAGTTGTTGCAGTTTATCCGCCTGCGTATCCTGATCCGTACCATAGGCAGCATCCACGATTGCCAGATCAAGCTTAATCTGGGATGAGTCAGACATGGATGCCATGGCTCCTATTCGCTCCCTCATGTGCATTGGCTCGGTTAGGATTGGGCTGTGTATCCCAGCAGATGAGCTTGGTGCTGTCTCTGATCCGGTTGATCCGGTAGCAGCACGGGCCTGAGCATATGCGGCTTGATCAACCAGCGTCTGTCCCATAGCTTGACCCAGTACCAACTCGATGGCCTGTTCGCTGCTCACATTAGTTTTGTCATGGGGTGCGCTGGACATGATCTGGGGGCTTTTCATTGGATCAGAAACAGCCGGGATACGGCTATGGCGATTCAGATCTGCCCGCCGAAATCCATCAGCCACATCATCATCCTGTAGAAGCATGGACTCCGACGTATAATCACCAGAGTACAGAACCCGCTTGCCCTCCATCTCAAGACCGAACCAGACCGAGCCAGCCAGATGCCCGCTACGCCCCAGACTGCTGCCACCCCAGGTATAATTTCAAACCAATGGCCTCGATCGGCTTCGTTCTCCAGGAACCTGTATCGAATACGCTGCTCGTCCGTTGTATCATATGGTATTACATATCCTGCTCGTTCCATATTGCTGCGCCATGCCCGAAAATACGTACCTAACTGTTCCTTCGTCTCCCTTGTCGTCCACACTTCACCCTGGTAACCCATCTTATACAGCAAAGGGATGGCGACCGAATGATCCTCATGGGCGTGGGACAACAGGACTGCATCCAGTTGCGGGACAATCTCCGGGTCAATCAGCGGATACTGGCCCGAACCTTCTTTTTGACACCACAATCCAGTAAAAGGCGAAACTTGCTCCCGCTCAGGAGATAGGCAGAACGTCCATGTTCCCCTGCCCCGCCCCATACATTCAGTTTAATCATGATGCATTCCACTTTCTCTTTGAATTCAGCATTTCGATTCCGAGCAGCATGAGCACCGTCATGCCTACGGTCACAACGGCCATCGCCATTCCCAGTGACACCTGACCTTGTTCGAACTGGGCAAAAATATACGTCGCCGACGTCTGCATGGACGGCGGAAGAATCAATAACGAACCTACCAGCTCCCGGGTAGCAATCGTAAAGGTCATCATCCAACCGGCCAGCATGCCGGGCAGGATCAGTGGAATCAGGATTCGCCGCAGAATATACAGCGGCTTCCCGCCAAAGACTTGCCCAGCCTGGAACAGGGTTCCGTCAATCTGGGTAAAGCTTGATTTTACATACTGCACGGTGTAAGGCAAGAAGAGAACAACGTACGTGAGTACAACCATGCCATAGGTGTTATACAACGAGACTGGCATCCAGGGTGAGTTCCAGAAGAGAATCAGACCCACGACCATCACGATACCTGGGACCGTATTAGGCAACAGACTGAACAAGTCAATCACACGCTGCATGAATGAAGATGATCTGCCGATCGCGAGCGCAAATCCCGTACCGATAATCACCGCAACAGTTGAAGCCGCCAGGGATAATCCCAGACTGTTCCCGATGGCCTTCATACTGACCGATCCCCAAGATAACAACTCTTTGTAATGATCCAAGGTCAGATTATCAAAAGCGAGTCCCGATCCCCTAAGCTTCATCGTCGAAGCTGCGATAATGGAGAAATACGGGATACCCACCGACAGGATCAACAGAATCGCAAGATACACCCCGCACAACCATCCTGCTCCGCCACGAAGGGAATATCGCTTCAAACGTTGCCCTTTGCCACCAACCAGACGATACGTAAATTTCCGACTCATGGAAGACTGCATATACCACATCACCAGACAGACGGACAGCAGCACCGATGCCAGTGAAGTCGCTTTGCCGAAATCAATCGGCCAACTGGAGATGTACTTATGAATTTCGGAGGTCATGACATAATAGCCAATTTTACGCCCGAAGGTTGCCGGTGTGCCGAATTCCGCAATCGTTTTGACAAATACCAGCATGATCCCCATGCCGTAGGACGACAACAGTAAGGGTAAAATAATGCGTCTGAAACGGTACCCTGCACGTGCACCGTGCACAGCGCCCGCTTCTTCCAGATTGCCGCCGATGCGGATCAATGCATCCCGAAGCAGCAGATACAGGAATGGGAACAGGTGCAGGCTCATGATGAGCACCATGCCCCAGAAGCTGAAGAACAGCTCACTCCAGCCTACAGATGAGGGTACCCACTGCTGGAGATACCCCCTTTTTGCATAAACAGAATCCAGCCCATCGAGCCGATATACGGCGGGGTCATGAACGGAATCATCAGGATGACATCGACCCAGCGATGCTCGCCCATCCGGGTCTTTGCCATCATCCAGGCCAGTGGCAGCGCCAGCAGCGTGGTTGCCGCTACAACGCAGATGCCAAGCCAGACGGAGTTCAGCAACACACCTGATAGATGATGACCCGTAATCGTGCGAATCGGGGCCATCCAATCCCATTGTCCGTCCGGATATACACTTTGCCAGAAGATCAGTAAGAGCGGTACGCCAATGCTTATGGTCAGCAGAAAGAGGGCCAGAATCACGCCCACTCTCCGAAAAATTCGGTTGTTGTCCATTCCAATAAGTTTCACTACGTTCACCTCACATGACTTTCCACAGACAGCAGGTATGATCCAGACGAATAGAACGAAGTATTTCGATCCATACCTTGCTTATTGAAAGACGCTCTTTGGATTTATGCAGAAGTACTTATTTAAACGTCTCGGAGAAACGAGCCGCTGTCTCTTCGCCATGTTCGCTCATCCAGTTCCAATCCACTTTAAGCTGTGGAATATCCTTCACATTGGCACGGTTAGTTGCTTCAATATCTTCGCGGCCAGGGATCAGATAAGCATCTGTAACAAGCTTCTGTGCTTCATCAGACAACAGATAGTCAATGAACGCTTTGGCATTCTCTACATTCGGACTGGATTTCAGAATCGCTGCCGGTCTTGGGCTGATGACCGTGCCTTCCTCAGGGTACACGATATCCAGTGGTTCACCCTTTGCCTTGGAGGAATACGCCATGTAATCCACACCTGCGGCAACAATGCTTTTCGCACCTGTAATCACCGGATCAAGAGCTTCCTGATTGGCTCCGGCCATTGCTACTCCATTGGCTTTGTAGGCACTCATCAGATCCCATCCTTTTTCACCATTCGCACTCAGGTATCCTGTGATGAAGTCGAGTGCTGAACCTGATAAGGTAGGGTCAGGAATATTCACTGCGTCTTTCCAAGCCGGCGTAGCAAGATCTGCCCAACTTGTTGGTGGTGTAGGTACCAGTTTGGTGTTATACACAATACCCAGTGCGGAAGCACTGCTGCTGAAATAGTTGCCCTCCGCATCCGACCAATCCTTGTTCAGCTTGTCTGCATTAGCTGCTTCCGGGTAAGGCATCGTCAGTCCATCGGCTTTCAAAGCCTGTGCTGAAGGTAAAGAGGCCAGTATTACAACGTCTGCCACCGGATTGGATTTCTCAGCTTCCATACGAGCCAGAATTTTGCCTGTTGTTCCCTGGAACATCTCGACTTCGATCCCAGTTTTGTCTGTAAATCCGCTCACAATGTTGTCGGCCAGCTTCTGTGGGCCAGCACTGTACAATACCAGCTTGCCGCCAGCCGGCTTCGTTGTGTCTGCCGCTGCTGCCGTATTTCCTTCACTTGCAGGTTGCGCCGCATTGCCATTGGTCGAGTTCCCGGTACTGCATCCGAACAAACTAATACTCATAACCGCCGTTAATAACAGCATTGCGCTCTTTTCCGTGTTTTCATCCCCAACATGTTCATCCATCTCCCCTGGTTTCTCATTAAGTAGTTCAACCTGTACTGTTCTTGATTGAGTGCATACATCTATTCCGTGCTAATTAGCTGCTGCGATCACTTCTCGCTGCTTCACAGTTTCGCCAGCCTGTCCATCCATGCGGCATATCCGCTCGGGAGCAACATGGAGCTGAACCTTCTCCCCTACGCGTACTCTTTGGTTAATATAGGCTGTCCATACTCCGAGCCCTTCCATCTGCACTCGCACTTCGTAGCGTTCACCTACATAGCTGACGCTGAGTACAGTTCCTGGATAACACAGATCATCATGACCTGTTTTGTTCCAGGTGACATGCTCTGGACGCACCATCGATTGATTAGGCGTGAGCCAGTTGGACTTTCCGATAAACGAAGCGACATAGGGATCACTTGGCGCGGAGTAGATCGTTTCCGGGCTACCCTTTTGCAATATCCGTCCCTTCTGCATCACCACAATTTCATCCGACATCGACATCGCTTCAATCTGATCATGTGTGACGTACAGCGCAGTCAGCCCCATGTCCCGAACCAGCGACATCATCTCAATCCGCATCTCTTCCCGCAGTACAGCATCCAGTGCACTCAGTGGCTCATCGAACAGGATCACCCCAGGTCTGACCGCTACGGCTCTGGCAAAAGCAACCCGTTGCTGCTGTCCACCAGACAGCTGATGCGGATAACGATCTTCCATGCCTTGCAGGCGAACCATGCCAAGGGCTTCATTCACCTTTTGCCGCAGATCGGATTTCTGTTTTCCGGCCTTCAGGCCAAACGCTACATTTTCATATACGGTCATATGCGGCCATAATGCAAAATCCTGAAACACCATGCCCAGATTACGCTTGTGCGTCGGTATATCAATCCGCTTCGCCGCAGAGTAGATACACTGACCATCTGCACGAATCTCCCCCGCATCCGGCTGTTCCAGCCCGGCCAACATGCGGAGCAGTGTTGTTTTGCCACAGCCGGATGGGCCGAGCAGTGTCGTGAACTTTCCGTGTTCAAGCGTCAGATCTGTCGGCAAAAGTGCGGGGGTTTGATTAAATGATTTTTGAATTCCCGTTATCTCTAATTTCATAAGCATCCCTGCCTGTCTTTTGTTACTTGATCTCTTGTCTTGTGATACTTCATCTCTTGCACTGTTCTCAGTCTAACGTCCGCTTTCGCGAGTTGTATGTCTTGTTTGTAAAATTGAAATTAACTTTTTAGATGAATTCTGTTGATGTTCATAGATTAAATCTATAGTAGATGAACTAAATTGGTTTTCATGTTGCCGCTTCGATTACAGCACCATCTTCCGATCGCTGTTATCCCCAGATTTCTTATACTCTCTTTATAAAGGGAGAAATACGGGGATAAAGGCGAAGCATAGGCTTCCGGAGTAGCTTTCTTCCAGAAAGCTTTTGGCTTCGCTTCTTCAGATTGGTTCTGTACTCTCCGTCTTTATGAAAAACATTAGATCATCTTATACATTGGGGTTAATAGAAGTGGGAGGAGTGTTGGGACTTTGAATCTGATCAAATTGCAAATTGTTGAGCTGATCGATAAACATCATCATATGACAAGCGTGGCCGAATTACTGGGGATCAAACAACCCACCGTTACATTCCATATGAAGTCATTGGAGGAAGAGATGGGCGTGCGATTATTCGAATCACGCAGTGGAAAGACCTTTCTAACGGAGGCCGGACAAGCCCTGCTCCACTATTCCGTCAAAATCAATGCTCTGACCCAAGAAGCAAGGCGGGTAGTGAAAGAATATGACAGTCTCTATCGGGGCACCCTGCACATTGGGGCAAGCTATGTACCGGCTACATATCTGATGCCCAGCATACTCAACACCTTTTCTCAGGAATTTCCGGGCATTCGTATCGTCTTATCTGTCAAACCCTCACCCGTTATTCGCGAGATGTTAATTCGGCATCAGATTGATCTGGGAGTGATCTCTTCCGAGCCATTTGTCGGACCCGCGTTGCAAGCTGAGACGTTATGTGAGGATGACTTGGTATTAATCTGCTCTCCGCAGCATGACTTGGCCCAGAAGGATGTATTGACACCTGACCATATTGAACAGATCCCTTTTGCCTTACATGGCGACGAATCCAGTACTCGGCGGCTAACCAATCAATGGCTCGCGCAGCATGACATTCGTTTGCGGAGTACGGTGGAGATGGATTCCCTGGAAGCCATCAAACAGCTCGTGTTAATCGGAGGGCATATCTCGTTCATGTCTCGGATGGCGGTACGATGGGAGGAGAAGCATGGGCTCATTCAGGTTCTTCCCATTCCCGGAGAGCAGGCGCCGCGCCATATATACACCGTACATAACAAAGACCGCCACCCTTCAGTTCAGGTTAACCGCTTCAAAGAAGTGCTGCGAGAGGTGAGTCAAGACTCCCCCTATCTATGATGGATTGCCTTGATCCTCTATAAACTATCGTTTGCCATTCATCAAATCTATGCAGGGTTAACGCAATGTGCCTTCCCCGTTAATCGCCTTCAGATACTCGGACGATAAAGTGGGAGCTGTACGTTAATCCAGATTAGGAGAGTGATTGGTTTTGAAAAAGTGGAAAAAGGTAACCGCCTCATTCATGCTGAGCATTGTAACATTGGGAAGTGGACTGACGTTTCTGGGAGCGCCTCAGGCTTCAGCTGCTGCCAATGCCGTTCCTGCTTATGAAGTAAAGTTTCTGATCAAGCCGGAACTCGTGCTCAATACAGATGGGACACCACGCAGTGAAGTAATTCAGACCCTCGGCCTGAGTTCCACGCCAAGAAACATTAACGTAGAGTACTTTGATACCAATGCGCTCGGACTGGATGAGCAAGGTTGGAATGTTCGTTTTCGCAAGAAGGATGATAAAAACAACTATGAGCTGACCTATAAAAAACGGTACCCTGTCATTAATGGTGATATCAACGCAGCGCTGACACTGGCTAACCAAGAAGGGTTCGATAAATCGGATGATAATTACGAGGCGGAGATCGATTGGGGATATGGCAAACAAACACTAAGCTTCTCCAACACGAAAAAGGTCGATACCAACGCAACCGGTGTTCAGCTTCCTTCAGAGCAAGAAGCCTTGAGCATGTTACTGGACAAGCTTCCTGGCAAATTGAAAAACTGGTCTGCCTCCAACTGGGGCAAGCAGCAACTGACGCAATCCCGTGCATATGGCCCAATCACATTCCAACGATATGAAGGTACATGGAATGGTCAAGAGCTTACACTCGAAGTATGGCCGATCCGTAATGCTGCAGGTACAGGTACTGAGAATATCGTAGAGGTCTCTTTCAAAACCGAGGATGCTGTAGCCGTATCCGGACTGCGTACCCAACTGCTGCAATTGCTGGAGAACAACAACTGGCTGATTCCTGCCGATGGCTTGAAGACACAGACCATTCTGGAAAGATATTAATCGCTAGCTCTAGCTAGAAAAAGCTCCTCTTCCTGCGTACATCGTAGGAGAGGAGCTTTTCTTTGGGTGTTACCTAAACCTAACTACTATTAACTTGGAGGAAGTCACCGAGTACTAGTCTAAAAAGCATCAGTGCTTCACTTTAGATCATATTCCCTGTCAATAATTAATAGATCTTAAAGGTCTGGGCAGTTTCGATCCCAAGTGCACTCTGAATAAACGTATTAGCTACTTTTTCCACAGGGACGGGATTAAATCCAATAAAGAAATCCTTATATTTCTCCGCCGACTCTACAAACAGATTAGGACTAACCGAATTCAAACGAATGCCTCTTGGCAACTCAAACGCTGCCGCTTTGGCAAACGCATCAATAGCCCCATTGACCATAGCGCTTGATGCGCCCTTCTCAATAGGATGATCTTGTATAATGCCACTGACCAGTGTGAAACTCCCCTTGTCGTTAATATAGTGCTGACCAATCAATACGACATTAACCTGTCCAAGCAGTTTTCCCTGCACACTAATCATATTATTCTCAGGTGTCAGTTCTTCCAGTTTCGCATAATGGGTCTGGCCAGCTGCCACGATAACGTAATCAATGTTACTCACCGTTTCAAAGAGCGAAGTAATACTCTCTGTCGACGTCATATCCACCTGCACATCCCCGGATTGTCTCCCTGCTGTAATAACCTCAACGGCATGATCTCTCAGCTTCGCAACAACAGCTTGACCTAGTGTTCCATTTCCGCCAATGACTAGAGCTCTTTTCATTACGGTTTGTCCTCCTTCATAAAGGCAGTTAATCAGATACGATTTATTCTATTTATTTAAACAAAGATTTCATCCTTAATCAAATGACACTCGACCCTAATTTAGTAGAAATATAATTATTCTTTTTAAATGCAAAAAAAGCCCTTGCTATAAGCAAAGGCTTTTCTGTATGTTACTCGGAAGCGGGTGATGGGAATCGAACCCACGCTATTAGCTTGGAAGGCTAAAGTTCTACCATTGAACTACACCCGCAAAATAAAAAAATCGGGATGACACGATTTGAACATGCGACCCCCTGGTCCCAAACCAGGTGCTCTACCAAGCTGAGCTACATCCCGATACTTATGAAAATAATGGCGCGCCCTGAGAGATTCGAACTCCCGGCCTTTTGATTCGTAGTCAAACGCTCTATCCAGCTGAGCTAAGGGCGCAAATATGGAGCGGAAGACGGGAATCGAACCCGCGACCCTCGCCTTGGCAAGGCGATGCTCTACCGCTGAGCCACTTCCGCAAAACATATGGTGCGGTCGAGAGGACTCGAACCTCCACGGGGGTTAGCCCACACGGACCTGAACCGTGCGCGTCTGCCAATTCCGCCACGACCGCAAAATATAATGGTGAGTCATGAAGGGCTCGAACCTTCGACACCCTGATTAAAAGTCAGGTGCTCTACCAACTGAGCTAATGACTCATAATGAAATGGCTGGGGATATAGGATTTGAACCTATGCATGACGGAGTCAAAGTCCGTTGCCTTACCGCTTGGCTAATCCCCATTAAAAAATCATGGGGCGATCGAGGGGAATTGAACCCCCGAATGCCGGATCCACAAACCGGTGCGTTAACCACTTCGCCACGATCGCCATAGAGTAAGCCATTCATCCACTAAGAGTATCTTAGTATTAGCAACTTCATCTATAATATACATTCTATTACAAAATCAGATGTAAATACTAAAAATGGTGCCGGCGAGAGGACTTGAACCCCCAACCTACTGATTACAAGTCAGTTGCTCTACCAGTTGAGCTACACCGGCACGGTGTATATTTAATTAAAATGGCGGAACCGACGGGATTCGAACCCGCGATCTCCTGCGTGACAGGCAGGCATGTTAGGCCAACTACACCACGGTTCCATAGTACTTTCTCAAAGGAAAGTTTAATTGCGGGGGCAGGATTTGAACCTGCGGCCTTCGGGTTATGAGCCCGACGAGCTACCGGGCTGCTCCACCCCGCGTCGTTATAAAGATAATATGGTGGAGGCTGAGGGGATCGAACCCCCGACCCTCTGCTTGTAAGGCAGATGCTCTCCCAGCTGAGCTAAGCCTCCATAATATGACCCGTAGGGGATTCGAACCCCTGTTACCTCCGTGAAAGGGAGGTGTCTTAACCCCTTGACCAACGGGCCTTGCTAAAAATTATCTGGCGGAGAGAGAGGGATTCGAACCCTCGAGACGCTTGTGACGCCTACACGATTTCCAATCGTGCTCCTTCGGCCAGCTCGGACACCTCTCCATATGGCTCCCCGAACAGGGCTCGAACCTGTGACAACTCGATTAACAGTCGAGTGCTCTACCAACTGAGCTATCAGGGAATGGTGGAGCCAAGCGGGATCGAACCGCTGACCTCCTGCTTGCAAGGCAGGCGCTCTCCCAGCTGAGCTATGGCCCCATACTCTGGTTTATTTCTTGTTGTGGTCTTGCTATGGGCCCTGGTGGACTCGAACCACCGGCCTCACCCTTATCAGAGGTGCGCTCTAACCAACTGAGCTAAGGGCCCTAATATATATCCCTTATTCCTTGGCAAGGGGGCAAAAAAAATACCCCAAAGGGAAATCGCTTGGCGGCGTCCTACTCTCCCAGGACCCTGCGGTCCAAGTACCATCGGCGCTAGAGGGCTTAACGGTCGTGTTCGGGATGGGTACGTGTGGAACCCCTCCGCCATCGCCACCAAACGTGGTGCTTACCTTTCAGAGATCATTCTCTGAAAACTAGATTCGAAACGAAAGATGCGAATTGAACTTGCTATTGGATAAGCCCTCGACCGATTAGTACTGGTCAGCTCCATGCATTGCTGCACTTCCACCCCCAGCCTATCTACCTCGTCGTCTTCAAGGGGTCTTACATACTGGGAAATCTCATCTTGAGGGGGGCTTCACGCTTAGATGCTTTCAGCGTTTATCCCGTCCGTACATAGCTACCCAGCGGTGCTCCTGGCGGAACAACTGGTACACCAGCGGTACGTCCATCCCGGTCCTCTCGTACTAAGGACAGCTCCTCTCAAATTTCCTACGCCCACGACAGATAGGGACCGAACTGTCTCACGACGTTCTGAACCCAGCTCGCGTACCGCTTTAATGGGCGAACAGCCCAACCCTTGGGACCTACTTCAGCCCCAGGATGCGATGAGCCGACATCGAGGTGCCAAACCTCCCCGTCGATGTGGACTCTTGGGGGAGATAAGCCTGTTATCCCCAGGGTAGCTTTTATCCGTTGAGCGATGGCCCTTCCATGCGGTACCACCGGATCACTAAGCCCGACTTTCGTCCCTGCTCGACTTGTAGGTCTCGCAGTCAAGCTCCCTTATGCCTTTGCACTCTTCGAATGATTTCCAACCATTCTGAGGGAACCTTTGGGCGCCTCCGTTACTCTTTAGGAGGCGACCGCCCCAGTCAAACTGCCCACCTGACACTGTCCCCGCACCGGATTACGGTACCAGGTTAGAACCTAGATACGATCAGGGTGGTATCCCAACGTTGCCTCCACGCAAGCTGGCGCTCACGTTTCAAAGGCTCCCACCTATCCTGTACAGATCGTACCCAAATTCAATATCAAGCTGCAGTAAAGCTCCATGGGGTCTTTCCGTCTTGTCGCGGGTAACCTGCATCTTCACAGGTATTAAAATTTCACCGGATCTCTCGTTGAGACAGCGCCCAAGTCGTTACGCCATTCGTGCGGGTCAGAATTTACCTGACAAGGAATTTCGCTACCTTAGGACCGTTATAGTTACGGCCGCCGTTTACTGGGGCTTCGGTTCACAGCTTCGGGATTGCTCCCTAACCACTCCCCTTAACCTTCCAGCACCGGGCAGGCGTCAGCCCGTATACTTCGCCTTACGGCTTCGCACAGACCTGTGTTTTTGCTAAACAGTCGCTTGGGCCTTTTCACTGCGGCCCCCTCGTGCTATTCACACTACCGGGGCACCCCTTCTCCGAAGTTACGGGGTCATTTTGCCGAGTTCCTTAACGAGAGTTCTTCCGCGCGCCTTAGAATACTCTTCTCGCCTACCTGTGTCGGTTTGCGGTACGGGCACCTTCACCTGGCTAGAGGCTTTTCTTGGCAGTGTGAGATCATGACCTTCGCTACTACAATTTTCGCTCCCCATCACAGCTCAGCCTTACAATGTGCGGATTTGCCTACACATCAGCCTCACTGCTTAGACGGACATCCATCAGTCCGCGTCACTACCCTACTGCGTCCCCCATTGCTCATAACGGTTTATGGTGGTACAGGAATTTCGACCTGTTGTCCTTCGACTACGCCTTTCGGCCTCGCCTTAGGTCCCGACTTACCCTGAGCGGACGAGCCTTCCTCAGGAACCCTTAGGCTTTCGGCGGATCAGATTCTCACTGATCTTTTCGTTACTCATACCGGCATTCTCACTTGTATAATGTCCAGCGCTCCTTACGGTACACCTTCAACCCTTATACAACGCTCCCCTACCCCTGATGCAAGCATCAAGCCATAGCTTCGGTGGTGTGTTTAGCCCCGTTACATTTTCGGCGCAGAGTCACTCGACCAGTGAGCTATTACGCACTCTTTCAATGGTGGCTGCTTCTAAGCCAACATCCTGGTTGTCTGTGCAACTCCACATCCTTTCCCACTTAACACACACTTGGGGACCTTAGCTGATGGTCTGGGCTGTTTCCCTTTTGACAATGGATCTTAGCACTCACTGTCTGACTCCCGGAAGTAAGTCTATGGCATTCGGAGTTTGACTGAGCTTGGTAACCCTTGCGGGCCCCGCACCCAATCAGTGCTCTACCTCCACGACTCTGTTTTCCGAGGCTAGCCCTAAAGCTATTTCGGGGAGAACCAGCTATCTCCGAGTTCGATTGGAATTTCTCCGCTACCCCCACCTCATCCCCGCACTTTTCAACGTGCGTGGGTTCGGGCCTCCAGTGCGTGTTACCGCACCTTCACCCTGGACAGGGGTAGATCACCCGGTTTCGGGTCTACGTCCACGTACTACATCGCCCTATTCAGACTCGCTTTCGCTGCGGCTCCGGCTTCTCACCTTAACCTTGCACGGGAACGTAACTCGCCGGTTCATTCTACAAAAGGCACGCCATCACCCCTAAAACGGGCTCTGACTTTTTGTAAGCACACGGTTTCAGGTTCTATTTCACTCCCCTTCCGGGTGCTTTTCACCTTTCCCTCACGGTACTGCTTCACTATCGGTCGCTAGGAAGTATTTAGCCTTGGCAGATGGTCCTGCCGGATTCATACGGGGTTTCACGTGCCCCGCACTACTCGGGATCCGTCTCGGAGGGAACCGGCTTTCAACTACAGGGCTTTTACCTTCTTTGGCGGGCCTTTCCAGACCTCTTCGCTTAACCGGTTCCTTTGTAACTCCATGTGAGACGTCCCACAACCCCAAAGAGCAAGCTCTCTGGTTTGGGCTTCTCCGCGTTCGCTCGCCGCTACTGACGGAATCACTATTGTTTTCTCTTCCTCAGGGTACTTAGATGTTTCAGTTCCCCTGGTATGCCTCTACACAACCTATGTATTCAGTTGTGAGTAACTGGACATTACCCCAGCTGGGTTTCCCCATTCGGACATCCCCGGATCAAAGCTTGCTTACAGCTCCCCGAGGCAGTTTCGTTGTTCGCCACGTCCTTCATCGGCTCCTAGCGCCTAGGCATCCTCCGTGTGCTCTTAGTAGCTTAACCAAATTGCTCCGGTTTCCGACCGCTCGCTTCCCTTGTTTTGGACTGCGTCCAAAGCCAAAAGTCGCTCCCATTCGATACCCATCGCAACAGCAATTAACTACCGTTTTTATTGAAACTTGTTTAACACAAGTTCAGCTAAAAAGGAATGTTCTAATTCGCATTTTACTTTCGTTTCGATATCTAGTTTTCAAAGAACAAGCTCCATGCAAAAGCAAGCTGTTTGAGAGTTTGAGCTCTCAAAACTGAGCAACGAGTGAGTACGTTTGCAGCTAAGCTGCATATTTGAATGTTTCCGCTACGGGAAACGATTCTCCATAGAAAGGAGGTGATCCAGCCGCACCTTCCGATACGGCTACCTTGTTACGACTTCACCCCAATCATCTATCCCACCTTCGGCGGCTGGCTCCTTGCGGTTACCCCACCGACTTCGGGTGTTATAAACTCTCGTGGTGTGACGGGCGGTGTGTACAAGACCCGGGAACGTATTCACCGCGGCATGCTGATCCGCGATTACTAGCAATTCCGACTTCATGCAGGCGAGTTGCAGCCTGCAATCCGAACTGAGACCGGCTTTTTAGGATTGGTTCCACCTCGCGGCTTCACTGCCCGTTGTACCGGCCATTGTAGTACGTGTGTAGCCCAGGTCATAAGGGGCATGATGATTTGACGTCATCCCCACCTTCCTCCGGTTTGTCACCGGCAGTCACCTTAGAGTGCCCACCCGAAGTGCTGGCAACTAAGATCAAGGGTTGCGCTCGTTGCGGGACTTAACCCAACATCTCACGACACGAGCTGACGACAACCATGCACCACCTGTCTCCTCTGTCCCGAAGGAAAGATACATCTCTGTACCGGTCAGAGGGATGTCAAGACCTGGTAAGGTTCTTCGCGTTGCTTCGAATTAAACCACATACTCCACTGCTTGTGCGGGTCCCCGTCAATTCCTTTGAGTTTCAGTCTTGCGACCGTACTCCCCAGGCGGAGTGCTTAATGTGTTAACTTCGGCACCAAGGGTATCGAAACCCCTAACACCTAGCACTCATCGTTTACGGCGTGGACTACCAGGGTATCTAATCCTGTTCGCTCCCCACGCTTTCGCGCCTCAGCGTCAGTTACAGCCCAGAGAGTCGCCTTCGCCACTGGTGTTCCTCCACATATCTACGCATTTCACCGCTACACGTGGAATTCCACTCTCCTCTTCTGCACTCAAGTCACCCAGTTTCCAGTGCGATCCGGGGTTGAGCCCCGGGATTAAACACCAGACTTAAATGACCGCCTGCGCGCGCTTTACGCCCAATAATTCCGGACAACGCTTGCCCCTACGTATTACCGCGGCTGCTGGCACGTAGTTAGCCGGGGCTTTCTTCTCAGGTACCGTCACCTTGAGAGCAGTTACTCTCCCAAGCGTTCTTCCCTGGCAACAGAGCTTTACGATCCGAAAACCTTCATCACTCACGCGGCATTGCTCCGTCAGGCTTTCGCCCATTGCGGAAGATTCCCTACTGCTGCCTCCCGTAGGAGTCTGGGCCGTGTCTCAGTCCCAGTGTGGCCGATCACCCTCTCAGGTCGGCTACGCATCGTCGCCTTGGTGAGCCGTTACCCCACCAACTAGCTAATGCGCCGCAGGCCCATCCTCAAGTGACAGATTGCTCCGTCTTTCCAGTTTCCTTCAGGCGAAGAAAACAACTATTCGGTATTAGCTACCGTTTCCGGTAGTTGTCCCAAACTTGAGGGCAGGTTGCCTACGTGTTACTCACCCGTCCGCCGCTAACCATCAGAGAAGCAAGCTTCTCTTCAAGTCCGCTCGACTTGCATGTATTAGGCATGCCGCCAGCGTTCGTCCTGAGCCAGGATCAAACTCTCCAATAAAGTATTGAAAAGAGCGATAAGCTCATTTTGAATCTGACGAGATTAAAATCTCATTTGTGCTCCAGTCGATTCAAACCAAGGCTTGTCTCAAACTTTCGCGTTCATTCTGCAAGCAGAATGTTTACTCACTCGTTGTTCAGTTTTCAAAGATCAAACTTGTTTTGTTACCAAGTGTTGTTCTCCTCAGCAACTTTTATATCTTACCACATCCGAACCAACTTTGCAAGCTCTTTTTTTCAAGTTTCTTTCGAAGCTTATTTGAAATGCTTGCCGCACCGTGTAAACTGTGTTTTCTTGGCCGGAATTAGAATATACCATGTACAGATTTTGATTGCAAGTCTTTTTTTGAAAAAGGATAAACACACCCATCTTCGACACCATATGTAATCGGCCCCCCCTCTACACAGCATGACTCTCATTATCTTCATTAGGCCGCTTCTCAATATACTTATATACTAAACATAACCAGGAAAGCCACTACCACTATGATTACGCTGAACAATGGATCGTGGCTAAGCCTGGTTGTCGCCGGTCTACATATCTTCTCTTCTATATAAATAAGAACGTCATTCCTTAGGCAACACATCTTACACTTTTCGGTTCACTTCTCCGAATTTACAATATACGCTTACCAAGCAGAGAAGCGATCAGTTCCACACCAAGTCTTGCCGTATGTCTATTATGGTCAAACAATGGGTTCACCTCAACCAGTTCCATCGAAGTAACTTGATTAGTGGAAGCAAGGATCTCCAAAGCGTAATGCGCCTCTCGGTAATTCAAACCACCCGGTACCGGAGTGCCTACACCGGGAGCCTCTCTTGGATCCAGACAATCCATGTCAAAACTGACGTGAATGCCATCTGCCCCTTTTCCCGCTGTGACTATCGCTTGTTCAATAACTTGCTGTATTCCCATTCGATCAATATCATGCATCGTAAATGCTCGGATTCCCAGAGCCTTGATCTGCTCTTTCTCATACTCATCCAGATCGCGCAAACCAATATAAACTAATTTGGACGGATCAATAAATGCGCCTGCTCCAGCAATGTGAGATAGATTAAATGCAGTATGCCCCAAGGAAGCAGCCACACTCATCCCATGCATATTGCCAGATAAGCTGCGTTCTTCCGTATTCAAGTCTGCATGCGCATCGAACCAGATCACACCCATGTTGGAATAATGCGCAGTTAACCCGGCAAACGTACCAATGGCTACACTATGATCTCCCCCGAGCACAAGCGGAAAGTCCCCTCTTCTACCGCAGCCGATACCTCATGACATACCATCTCACTGACCTGACGCACCTCATTTAGGTGTTTTACACGATTACGCTCAATGGGGGCAGATGGTTCAGAGGGACAATCTAGCCGCACTTCTTTGGAGAGGATTAGCCCCAGACTCGCGATCTCCCGCTTCAGTCCAGCCGTAATCAATTCATCCGGCCCCAACTCTGCACCACCTCTAGCTCCACCGAGTCCGAAAGGTACCTTAATGATGGCAACATTACGCTGCACAGATGTTTGACTTGTATTAATAGTAGTATCTTCTATCCCATCATGGATAGCATCATCATTTTTCATGTGGGTCAGCTCCCTTAATGTTAGTCAAAACCTGCTCTATTCTCTCCAATGCCCAGTCAATCTCAGACTCTTCAATCGTCAGTGGTGGAGCAAATCGAATAGTCGTCTCGTGGGTTTCTTTGCACAGCAATCCAGCAGACATCAGACGCTCACAATAAGGACGGGCTGCTTCATGCAATTCAACACCAATAAATAAGCCCTTCCCCCGAATATCCCGTATGGCTGAACTGCGAATATCCCGAAGTCTTTTCATAAAATAATTCCCCAGACGCTCCGATCGCTCCGCGAGTTTCTCATCTTCAAGAACTTTTAGAGCCGCTATAGCCACCGCACAGGCGAGCGGGTTCCCCCGAACGTAGAACCATGGGACCCAGGCTCAAACAAATCCATTATCTCCGCATCAGCAGCGACAGCCGAGATTGGCATGACCCCTCCCCCAGTGCTTTGCCCATAATCCAGATGTCCGGTTCAGCCCCTTCCCAGTCCGAGGCAAAACGGCGGCCCGTTCTTCCGAATCCGGTCTGAATCTCATCAGCTACAGTTAATACCCGCTGGCTCTTACACAGAGCAAAGGCTTGAGCCAAATGTCCATCAGGCGGGATAACGATACCAGCTTCGCCCTGTATAGGCTCTACAAGAAAACCGGCCGTATTAGGTGTAATGGCCTTTTTCAGCGCTTCAATATCTCCATAGGGAATAATCCGGAATCCAGGTGTGAAGGGTCCAAAATCTTTTTATACTCCGCAGAAGAAGAAAAGGACGTAACCGTTAGCGTTCTTCCATGAAAGTTACCAGAGCATACGATAATTTCGGCTTGATTCTCCGGTACACCTTTGCAACGATAAGCCCATCTACGTACCGCCTTTACGGCAGTCTCCACCGCTTCAGCTCCTGTATTCATGGCAAGAATCTTCGATTTGCCCGTGAATTGTGAAAGTTTCTGATAAAAAGAGAAGCTGAGCTGCTGTGGAATGCCCGCGATGTCAGTGTAACCTGATCTGCCTGATCCTTGAGCGCCTGGATGATTACAGGATGTCTGTGCCCATGATTCAATGCAGAGTATGCACTTAACATATCCATATAACGGCGGCCTTCAGGGTCTTCCACCCATACCCCTTCCGCCTGTTCAATAACGATAGGGAGTGGATGATAATTAGGTGCAGCATAACGCTCCGACCAATCCATTAACATTTTGGAATCTGACATACACACCCAACACCTTTCCAAAATATTGTATACAAAATACAATATCAATGTATGCGATACCACCGCCATTTACGACTGTATTCCGCTATTTCCACAGAAGCCTACTCCAGCCTTTTGAAGAACCCCATATCAATCGTTATCGAGAAGTGGACAGTTTACGTTCCAACCAAGAGAGCAAGTTGGCCAGTGTAAATGTGATTATAAAGTAGAGGCCGGCGGCAACAAGTAGCGGAGCAAGCGGCTGAAATGTAACACCCTGAATCGTTCTGGCTGTGTATATAATCTCGGCTATGCCGATCATGGAGACAAGTGAAGAGTCTTTAATGATAATAATGAATTCATTGCCGATAGCCGGAAGCATGTTACGAAAGGCTTGTGGCAGTATAATATAGCGAAGTGTCATACCATGCGTCATGCCAAGGGAGCGCGAAGCCTCTGTCTGCCCTTTATCAATCGCTTGAATCCCGGCCCTGAACACCTCCGCCATATAAGCCGAGCTATTCATTGTCAGAGCAACTACCCCCGACATAAATGCCGGCAAGTTCACACCTACAACCGTCAGACCATAATGAATAATAAGAATCTGTACCAGCATTGGCGTTCCTCGAATGAGTTCAATATACGCCGAAGCCAGAAACTTAATGGGCCAAATTCGGGATATTCGCATTAAAGCCATGAATACCCCAAGTAATGTCCCAAACAAAACACCGAAGAAGGAAAGTTCAAGCGTAACCCACGCACTTTGCGCATAATCCTGCCAATGCTCTAATAGAAAGGAAAAATCTAAATTCACGGCATATCCCTCACTCGTCCGGTTTATTCGCCGAGCATCTCATTCGCTTCAACGACGAACCGTTCAATATCTCCACTTGTTTTGAGCTTTTCTAATGTAGTATTGATCTGATCCAGCAACTTCTGATTGCCTTTCTTTACCGCGATGGCCGAACCGCCCTCGTCTTCTGCCTGCTCAATCTCTACACCCGCAACGGTAAGCCCCTCCTGATTCTTCACATACTGTTCAGCCACCGGCTTCTCCAGAATGAGCGCGTCCACACGCCCGGTCTGTAGTTCCAGAATCAGTTCAGGGATTTTAGCCAGAGAAGTGAGCTTTGCTCCCTCTATTTCCTGAGCAATCCCTTCCTGAATGGAACTCTTTTGTACGCCAACCGCCTTGCCAGAGAGATCATCCATAGACTTGACTGCTGCATCATCGCCTTCTCTAACGAGAACTGCCTGTTCTGCATAATAGTAGATATCTGTAAAATCAACGTTCCTCTTTCGTTCCTCCGTAGGCGTCAGGCCCGATATTACAAAATCAACCTTATCTGTACCGAGGGCCATAAGAAGGCCGTCAAAGTCCATGTCCTCAATCTTCAGCTCAGCGCCCAGATCGGCCGCAATGGCTTTGGCAATCTCAATGTCAAAACCTACAATAGTATCTTTGCCATCGATTTTCTTATGAAATTCGTAGGGCGCATAGTCCGCACTGGTCCCAAGTACAATGACTTCCTTTTCCGCAGAACTACTTCCCGAAGATGAACTAGCGTCTGATCCGGTCCCTGTTGTTTTTTCCTGACCACATGCGGACAGGATTACTACCACTAACAGCAGCATCATTGGCAACAATAGTTTTCTCACAAACATCCCCCTATTCTTTTTTGGTCTGGGTGGCATCATAATTTGTATACAATATACATAAGACAATATATGGACTTATATGTAAGTAATACTAACAGGAAGTTTGATTTATCACAATCATTATTTAAACATTTATACGCTCTAATTCCATAAAATGTGCTATACATAACATGGCACTTACATCGTCTGAAACATGAAGATTGCTTGCCCAACTTCCCCCTCGGTGTTAAGATGATAAAAACTTGAAACTCCTGAACGGCGCGCACAGCACAGCCTCACACCCATCTAATTATTCACTATACATAGAAAGGAGGATTCGGTATGGAGGTACCCAGATACCGGTCCTTGAAAGATCACGTATACGATTACATTGCCCAGAAGATTCAGGATGGGACGCTGCTTCCCAACCAGAAGATCAATGAAGCCGAAATATGCAAAAAGCTGGACATCAGTCGCACGCCTACCCGCGAGGCCCTTTTCCAACTGGCTTCTGACAATCTGCTGCAATACATCCCACGCAGGGGATTTATTGTCACTCCTTTTGATGCAGGCAAAAAACTGGAGTTCTCCCAAGCGATCGGTGTGCTGGAGGCACTTGCTGCCACACTTGCAGCAGACCATCTCAGACCATCTGAACTTTTGGAGATGGAAACTCTCGTTGTACGAATGGACGAAGATATCAGCCAACTTGACCTCGCTGCCTACAACAAGAACCAATACCAGTTCCATAATCTGTACATTCAGCGATGTGGTAACGCCACAGTAATTGAGATGTTAAACACACTAAAGAACAGCTTCATCCGGCAGTCGTATGTTAGTGATAACAAGCCAAAGCTATCCGAGGTACTGCTTGAAGTAAATGAAGAGCACCGTCAAATTTTAAGCGCTTTTCGAGCCAAGGATAAGAATCAACTGGAAGCCCTGCTCAAACACCACTGGCGGATTATCGACAACGATATGCTGTAGTACGTTTTATCAAAACAAAACAAACCAAGGCAACCCACCTATAGTGTAGGTAGGTTGCCTTTTTCCTATTTTTCCTCATTGCCCTCCAACGGTGCCCTTGCTTCAAAAACAGCATACCCCAACTTTTTGCCGTATTTCGCGAGCAACCGATCATTGGTTTGACTCATTCGCTGCATACGTTCATCCTCAAACCAATTCATGTCGATTTCGCGATGCGGATCATGATCAACGCTCCATTTCCCCATAGATCGCGACTGTTCCTTGACCTCTACCTTGGTGAAACCACACTGTTTTAGGCGTTTTCTCCACGCTGTCACCGTTACCAGGGTTCGTATACCGTAAAATTGCTTTAATCTCCGACACATCAATTCGGTCATCTGTCCTGATAGAACCATCTCCCGATCCACCATAAGTCCACCGGGCTTCAGCACCCTTCTATACTCAGTAAGTGCACTCCGCCATGGGGTGAAGATGGTAACCGACTCCACGAATACCATATCGAAATGATGTTCGGGGAAAGGCAATGATGCTACATCAGCCTGAACAAATCGGACATCTACCCGCTCTCGTCTTGCTCGCCGAACGGCCTTATCCAGCATCTGGCGATTAAGATCAATGGCCGTTACTCGATAACCCCTTTTCGCCAGGTAACATGCAGTCCTCCCAGTACCACATCCTATCTCAAGGATATGACTATCCACAGGCAGAGATAAACTCTCCAGCAACTTCAGCGTTGCCAAAAATCCTCCGGGATGGGCACTCCCCTCCCCTAGCCGAGCCAGCATGTCATGATAATCCACGCAACATCCCCTCCCCCTCCTCCCAGTGTATGGAGTAGAATCAAAAACGGCTCCTCCCTATTCGATTTACCGGGTACTCGTCCATACCAAATCCTCTTTTATTTACTATGATATACAAACCGTTGAATTCAAGCGGCAACCGTATCTAATGAGGAGGATTTGCATGTACAGAATTAATCGGTTATGTGAAGAAACGGTTTCTCCGCACGTTGGACGTTCCGTTTGTCTTGTTATGAAAGACGGTAAGCATATGTATGGTACACTTAGCCAATGTCGTGATGGCAAAATTTATTTGAACGGATGTTTTGAGGGACCACGGTTATGTTCAATCAAGTCCAAACAGCAGCTGGTAAAAGCCAGCAAGAAAAACGTTGTTGCATCAAAAAAAGTTAAATCTTCGGCCTACGGTCCATATGGATATGGAGGATACGGCGGGGGTTACGGCTACGGAGCAGGAATCGATCTGGCTCTGGTCGCAACATTGTTCCTGCTGCCATTCCTGTTCATCTAAACTCAAATCGGATGATGGTAAATCTGTAGTCATAACAAAGGCCCTTTCTGCTTATCGCGAAAAGGGTCTTTGTCTTCGTCTTTCTTATACAATTCCCATCAAATCCAGTATGCCTTCTGTATGTAAAAAGAGATAAAAAAGGCATTCGCTATAACGAATGCCGGGAACTTCATATTTAATACCCTTACCTTGGCACAGGGCGTCTGTTTGGTCTAAAAAAAACACCTCGTTAGAGGCGGGTAAGCTATGTTAAATCCGATTTCCTTTAGGCATCGTTTTCAGATTGCTATTCGAATTCTCAAGCAATGGTAGCATCCTAGTCGTGCTGACCATCTCAGAAGCACATATCGGACAAGTAGGTACGTTATCAAACGCAAAATTGTCCCGCATCCATCCTTTGCACGTATCACTCGTACATTCCCAGATTGCCGCATCAGCTTGTGGAATCTCTTCCAACGGTTTTTTGCGATTATACATGACTTCTACCCCCTTTGTTATGGAAAAACATCTAACCGACGTTATTTCACAGAAGCCTACACTTAGCGGAAGTTTAACGTCCCGCGGAACTCCTGCCTCGACAACTATTGGGCCGACTTTTGTATAACTAATCAAAAAAGAAGCTGCCTTTACCATTATAACATGTTAAAGGCAGCTATGCTTTAATTACAGTTTTACAACTTCTTCTGCTTGAGGACCACGGTTTCCTTGTACAATTTTAAATTGCACGCGTTGACCTTCGTCCAGCGTTTTGAAGCCTTCGCCTGTAATAGCGCTGAAGTGTACGAATACATCTTCTCCGCCTTCAACTTCGATGAAACCGAAGCCTTTATCAGCGTTGAACCATTTTACTGTTCCGTTTTGCATGTGAATTACACCTCCAAATAAAGATTAACATGTTCCTTTGTTCTTTGCAGCAAGCAAATAAAAATTCACACATTGAAAAAGGTACCAGTCATAAACCTATAAGTGATCGCCCTTTACAATATATGAATTAGGTTTTCCACTCTCTACAACTTGTTTTTATTATAACTCCAATTCAGCCAAAAAGCAAATCTTTGTATTTTCTTTTCAAACAGCTTTGGAAATACATGTTATTAACTCGCGCGGATACAGGGTTTATCATGCTTCTGTGCCCATTCGCTTGTGTGCGGTCTTATGAAAGGATATGCAGATCTAACCCAACTTATACATTTTTTATATAATATTCTGACATGCATATCCAACACAACCAATGAATCATCTCATTACCATGTAACACATTATGTCCATGCCCACATAAACGCATCGCGATCCCAGGCAATCTGTCCACGATGAAGCTTTCGGAAAGCTTTCTTCACTTCCTTGGATAAGGATGTATTGCCGTTCTCATTCACAAAAACAAACTCTTCGCCAAAATGGGTTCTCACATATTCTATGGCCGCTTCCTGATGAAGTGTTCCTGTGAACTTAATCTCCTGTACCATCCATTCGGCCACGCCTTGTGCTGTCTTCTCCACTATATCACCTACTGTTTGAATCTAATGTACGGATAGGCAGACCTCGTATCACGAACATAACTGTCTTCCCGCCAGATTGAAGTATACCATGATCCCACTGCTGACGGGAAACGTTAGGATACTACTTCCAAGCAATACCTTTAATGAACAACCGTATTGTCCTGCTCACTTGTATTGGAAGGAATCGTCGAATGGGTTCGATTGCTCCATACTAACCAGGCACTATATGCAATCAGTACTGCAAGTATAAACAGATCATAGGGAAGTGTTCCTGTGTCCTCCAGGTCATTCCCGAGGAATTGGATCAGATTATGTATGAAATGAAACAAAATAAGCGGTACGATATTTCCGTTCTTCAGCATTAATAATGCCAGTGCCGCTCCGAGAAGCAGTGCATAGACCAATTGCATGATCGTATCAGTCAGATTCTGACCAGACAATGCATTCAGGAGATGGGTAATGGAAAACAAGATGCTGGAGGTCACAACTGCGGCCAGTGCACTTTTTCGAAGCAATGTTTTGAAAATAAGCCCTCGATAGATCGTCTCCTCCACAAAAGCCACGAGCAAAGTAAAGTAGATAAAGAAGCCCACCCGAGAAAAACTCAGCTCCTCAAACCCTTTCAAGGCAAGTGTACCCAGTACAAGGAGTAGTGGAATATAATACTTTGCATGGTCAGCCGGGATACTCCGCAAAGATCGGAATCCGGTCTCTCCCCACTTGCGTCTGAACGTCAAATAGATGATCAGCACAATTGCAATCGGTGTGAAGGAGATGAGTACAGGGGAAGTGTAATTCAGTTGTTTTATCGTCGCAATGGCCCCCGCAGCAAATACGGCTAGCAGGAGAAGTAGCTCAATAATTACAACGGTGAGTACAGGTTTACGCTCAGAAAAGGAATGTTTTGGCTTCGATTGTGATTGGATCATACATTTACCCGCCTCATTTCATTTATTTTTTTGTTATCATATGAGCTTATGCTTATATGCCAATACAGTTGTACCTCATCACCAATATACTTTTATTCCTACTATGGATAAAAATATAAAAGTAACAAAAAAGAGACTTATCCTAACCCGTTTTCCCCTAAAATCAGGTATGGCTTACACCTGAATCTGTGCATTATAGTATTACAAGAGTTCAAAGCTGCAGGGGTGCGGCGACTCTTCAACGTCATATATCTATAAAGCATTCATTAACCGATAGTTTCACATTGCATAATGAAATCAGGGGGATATTATGAAAGCATTCTTTCAGCGCTGGGGGCATTTACTGGCTATTCTGTGCATACCGCTCCAAGGCTCCATTTACGTTTTTTTGGGCAGCAACACCGGAAGTGATGTGTTCTACAATTATGCTTGGATTGACACACAGATTCCTTTTATCAAAGAATTTATTTATCCGTACATCAGCTGGATGCCCATTCTGTATCTCGGATTTCTCTATTTGGGTCTGACGAACAAGTCGCTATTCTGGCGTACGTTGATTACCTATAATATTGGTGTGATGGCTGCCAATGTCTGTTTTGCGGTGTTCCCTACCCATGTGCCACGCCCAGAGATCGGCGGAACTGATCTGAGCAGCGTGTTAGTACAGTTTATCTATACGAATGATGCGCCCTTCAACTGTTTCCCAAGTGTTCATGTTCTGACCAGCTACCTGCTGTTTATTGTGATTAACAGACACTTGAACTTTAAACCATTGGCACGGATTTCGTGGTCAGTTTGGCTATGGTTGATTATTGCATCGACGGTGTTTGTAAAACAGCATTCTTTGCTGGACGTTGCCGGAGGCATTTTGTTTGCAGAGGCCGCATATTGGACTGTACATGTCTTTGCTCTACGTCTTGGGCAGACACGAAAAAAAGGCAAGCAATCACTCACAGCATCTAACTCAAGCAGTCATATATAACAGCATATAAAGATGTAACTGGTGGGATGATAATCCTGTACACAGCATAAGAGGGCCTAAGCCCTCTTTTTTTGTACTCATTGAATTAAACCTACTTATATAGAAGAAGTTATTGGAGTGGACTACGCGTTTCATACTATTGGCGGCCGTTCATGGAGCAGATCCGATGGCGGACTTCCCGTGATACGTTTAAATATGCGGTAAAAATAAGACAGGTCCCGGTAGCCGAGAAATTCGGCAATTTCCTGGATGGAGAGTTGTGACTCGGTGAGCAGATAGATGGCTCGTTTCATCCGTTGATCGTGGACATATTGACTGATGGTCTGATTCGTCATGCTTTTGAATAATGCAGCAGCATAATTGGGCGTTTTATTGATCTCGTCCCCAGTTCTTCCTTCGTCACTTTCTCCCGATAATGCCGCTCAATATATCGCTTCATCCGTTCAACATAAGTATGCCTCTCCGGTGGGATGACTCCACGATCAAGCTCCCTGTTCATATAAATCAACACTTCCATCAATAAGGCTTGGCTCATCATGACATAATAAGACGGACGCTCCTGCCATTGTTGATAAATGGCGCTCATGCGTTGATGGATCAGTTCGTAACATCCAGGTTTATGCCGTAAAGCCTCATACCGTTCCAGTGCAGGCAGAGTTTCCATATGGTCGCGTTGCAATTGAATGACAATCTGTGTGTGCGTTACTGTGGGAATACTCTTGCCATAAAGGAAACACCACCTGGTATGAGGAGTAATTCACCCTTTTCCATGATCTGTTTGTCACCGTTCACCCAATATACACATTTTCCATAAGTAACCAAACTAAGCCGCCAGGTTTCTTGAGATTGCACAGCTTCCTCGAACCAACCAACACCATTAATATGTCGTACTTCAAGTGGAGTGACCATAACACACCTCATTATCAGACTATACTCTAATCATTGTACTATAGTTCATACCCTGATTCGACAGAAAACGCTACAATACACATATAAGCTTAAATATGAGGAGGAAATTAGCATGTTAAAAACAAAAATTATTTGTACCATGGGACCTGCTTGTGACTCAGTCGAATTGTTAAAAGTAATGATTCAGGAAGGTATGACCGTTGCCCGTCTGAACATGGCTCATGGCGAACTGGAAGATCACGTTACTCGAATCAACAATATTCGCAAAGCAGCTTCCGAGCTGAACACCTATGTACCGATCATGATGGACATCAAAGGGCCGGAAGTGCGTATCGGCAAACTGAAAGAAGCATCCTGCCACCTGCAAGCGGGTAAAGAGCTGATCCTGACCACCGAAGAAATTCTTGGTGATGCTGAACGTATCTCGGTAAACTATCCCGAATTGAACCTAGTTGTGAAACCTGGCGATCGTATCCTCATCGATGATGGACTTGTGGATCTGACTGTGCTGTCTGTGGAAGGATCTGATATCCATTGTAAAATCATCAGTGGCGGCATTCTGAAACCACGCAAAGGGGTTAACTTGCCAGGAATCAAAACGACATTGCCAGGTGTAACCGAGCGTGACGTTATGCACATCGGATTCGGGATTGAAAACGATATCGAAATTATCGCAGCATCCTTTGTTCGTAAAGGTGACGACATCCGTGAAATCCGCAGCATTTTGAAAGAACGCGGTGTAGAACACGTACAAATCATCTCCAAAATCGAAAACCAGGAAGGTATGACCAACCTGGACGATATTATTGAAGCATCTGACGGTATCATGGTAGCTCGTGGAGATCTCGGGGTTGAAGTGCCTATCGAAGACGTGCCCATGATGCAAAAAGAAATGATCGATAAATGTAACCGCGCTGGTAAACCGGTTATCGTAGCTACACACATGCTGGAGTCCATGCAAGTGAACCCGCGTCCTACTCGTTCCGAGGTAAGTGACGTAGCTAACGCTGTACTTCAAGGTGCTGACGTTGTGATGTTGTCTGGTGAATCGGCTGCTGGTAAATATCCGGTACAATCCGTACGTACGATGGCAGCTGTTGCTCGCCGTGCTGAAACAATGATCGATTACAAAGAGCAGTTCACACAAAAATCGGCTCAACAAGTCGCTGATATTACTGAAGTTATCAGTCAGGGCGCGGTAAGTTCTTCCCTCGTACTGAATGCAAAAGCAATCATCACTTCGACTGAGAGTGGATTTACAGCACGCATGATCTCCAAGTATCGTCCGAAAGCACCAATCATCGCAGTTACACAGCATGAAGAAGTATTGGCGAAAATCTGTCTGCTCTCCGGTGTCATTCCGGTTATGGGAGACAAAGTAACCACTACGGATGAAATGTTCGAGTCCGCTACACGTAACGCAATCAAAACTGGTTACATCGAAAAAGGCGACATCATTGTATTGTCCGCTGGTGTTCCAATCGGTCAATCCGGTAATACCAACCTGATCAAAGTTCAACAAGTCTAATTCAATAGCTGAAATTGAAGCTACACATCTTGGCTATATATAGAAACAGCAAAATCCATCGAGAGCAGACATGCATCCCGGTGGATTTTTGTGTTGATGATGTGTGCCAATGATCATGATGTTACAACAAAAGAATTCGAAATTATAGATTCCGCGAATAATCGACCAGATCCTGGGACATGGTGTTGATCTCATCCATCGAAGCATTCACCTGTTGTGTCAGGGCAGCCTGATTTTGCGTTAACGTGGACATATTACCGATATGTTCAAGAATCTGATCAATCAGTGCTTTCATCTTTTGCATGCTATCTTCGATATTTACGGTGGCCTCTGAACTGTGATCAGCCAGTTTTCGAACTTCACCTGCAACAACGCCAAATCCCAGTCCCAGATCTCCCGCTCTTGCAGCTTCAATGGCTGCATTCAAGCCCAGCAGATTCGTCTGACTGGCAATCTCTCGAATAAACACAGTGATATTCTGTGTATCATCTGCACTGCTCTTCACTTGAATGGCTGCATCGGCAGACAACTCCTGTGCAGTAACCAGATCCTGTGCCTGATCGGTGATTGAGTTGATTCCACGTACCATCTCGCCAATGGACTCTGATAATTGTTTTGTTTTCAGATTCATGGCTTCCACGATCTGTTCCTTATTCTTCTGATGCGTTACATCTCGAATGGTTCCAGCTACACGGAGCGGCACTCCATCCTGATCCCGAATGGTCTCCCCACCCGCGTGATACCAGCGATACTCCCCGTCTTTGCGTTGCAGCCGATAATCCAGATCGTACGGTGTGCGACCGCTGTAATCGTTCATATGTCTGGCGAATTCGTTGATCGTCCGATCATGGTCCTCCGGATGAAGTCGGCTGCTCCAGCTGCTGAACACATTCGGGAAGTCCTGCTCGTCTTTAAACCCTAATTCTCTACGGAACTGGGGTGACCACCAAAATTCGTTATTCGGATTTACCACATCTCCAGCCACAACGGTCATATCCCACGGTGCCTCCACCAAAGCGCGGTTAACCAGATCATATCGGGTGACGAGTGCTTCCAGCTCATCCGACTTGCTCTTCTCCTCATGAATATCGAACATGATGCCCAGAAGCTTGATCGGAACTCCAGCCTGATTTCGGATGACATGTCCAAGGCATCGGAACCAGCGAATTTCTCCGCTTTTTGTAACCATACGACTGATAACATTATACGCAGTCGTTGCTCCAGTATCATTCACATGATTCATGATCTCTTGCACCAGCTGAGGTCTGTCATCCGGATATACCGATTTGGCCCAGCTTGCAAATGTATCGGGATACTCCTTGGCATTATGGAATCCTAACAATTGGCGGAATTCATTGGAAAATGAGACTTTATTATTGCTATCCAGCGGATCACCGGCAATAATTTCAGATTCCCATAATCCCACATTCATTGCTTGATTCAGCATTTTAAGACGCATTTCCACGGCTTCGTTTTGTGCTTTCATCATATGTACTGCTTTTTTGATGTTGCTAGCTATTTCATCGGTGTCCAGAAATTCAATGCCATCTTCAATCCATGCGTCATAATCGCCCTTTTCCGCATTGGCTACCAGTTTACGACTATACTCCAGTAAATTCTGATGCGCATTTATACGAATGTGCTTGGTAGATTCAGTACGTTTACGAAACATGTTCATTTCTCCTCTTAGGTCATATGATATATATTTCGACATTATCAGACATTAAATGTAGAGCAATAGTCTTACTTCGCAAAAAACAAGAACCCGTGCTGAATCAGCATGGGTTCTTGTTTCGTATACTCTTTGTTTTTTCTATAATGATAAACCTTAAATGACTGCCTCTTACCAACTACCAGCCAAAATTCAATGTTTTCCCCGTTTCCACCCATGTTTTGATGCTGCTTAGAATCATCCACCAGCTGCTCTGTGCATTCGCAAAGGAAGGATGGTTTTCTGTAAATTGATCATTAATCAGTGTTAGCTTCGTACACTCCCCCACAGTCTCCAACTGGAAGACAACTCTGGATTGAAGCTCGGCATGATTCGCATGGTATGACGGTCCGGGATGCTCCTGATAACTAAGTCTGGACAACGGTTCAAATTCCAAAATGTCTCCATACACATGTACAGTCTCCGCACCATCATTACCCGGCCCTACATATGCAAATGGCTGACCTGGTTGAAAATTGGTGCGGAGTTCACTACCGAAAAAGCTGTTCCGTGTGCCGTCTGGTGATATTAGAGCATTCCATACCTCTTCCAGTCCTGCATTGATATAGAATTCATATTTCAGTTCCATGGACTCACTCCCTTTATGTATTAGACACGCGATGTACCAACCTCGCACTCCTATCCTATCGTTATACCCCAAAGGCCGTATTGTAAAAACGCGACAACAGGTAAAATATAAGCTCTTTATGTTTTCAGCAATGTTATGCCCTAATTCAAACGAATTGCGCCCATATAGTGCTTTCACAGAAGATCAGATATACTAAACTGGAATGAAATAACAGGAGGAATGATTCGGATGAAACAGGCAGAACAAGGAGACAGACCAAGTATGGGCCTGCTCAATCTGAATGAAGGTGATCATAAGTATCAACTGACACGCCATGCTCCTACCGAAGCACTTCACCCTTTCGTTAAACATTACTGGATCGTATCGTGGGATCTGACTGGACTTGAACCGTATCCCCAACATGTCGTGCCCAACCCCTGTGTCAATCTGGTTGTGGAACGGAACCACACGTTTTTCTTCGGACCATCAGGACGTAAATTCTCCTATCTCGTGAGTGAAAAAGGTAGGGTGTTTGGCGTGAAGTTCAAACCAGGAGGGTTCTATCCCTTCCTGCGAGCTCCTGTCTCATCCTTGTACGGACAGCCGATGAATGTATCCAATATTCTTGACGTCACAGCGGCTTCCTTGGAAGACCGGCTTCTGGGGCGGGGGATGATGCGGATAAAATCAGTTACATCGACCAGCTATTATGTGGACATCTTCCTGCTGAAGATGCTCAAGCGAGAATGGTTAACGATATTGTGCAACAGATTGAACGGAACCGGGAGATGTTGAGAGTAGACGATCTATCTTCCTATTGGAATATGCATACCCGAAAGCTCCAGCGTCTGTTCAATCAGTATGTGGGCATCGGCCCGAAGACCGTTATTAAGTTGTATCGTCTGCAAAATGCTGCAGAATGGATGGACCGCGGTCTTCACTGTGACCTGATTAAGTTATCTCAGGACCTTGGATATCATGATCAATCCCATTTTATCCGAGATTTCAAGTCTATTATTGGCAGTACCCCAGAGGAGTACATACACGCCAGACATCCGAATGGTGAGCATCGTGGACTGATGAATTAAAAACCTGTCCTGAACATCAGGACAGGCGAATGACTTCGATGGAATCCCCCGTATGGATTACACCTTCCCGTTCAACCGAGCACACAATCCCACGTTTTTTGCGAGCCGCAGGCACGAATTTTTTACGCAAACCGTCCTGTTCGTAGAATTGTTCAATCATTTTCCCCGGATGCACGCAGGGAAGGTTCTCTCCTTCGCATATTAACCCTGTACCATTCGGAAATAAAAGCCGCGTTCCAGCAGGCAGTTCAGTCAAACGATCAATGCCACGCACCAGCAGATTGGCACCCAACCACTCTGGACGAACTTCCGGAATGTTCATTTTCTCAGCAATAAGAGCACATTCTTCCTCGGACACAATACTGATCTGGCGGCGATTCGCAATGGGCGTACCGCGCTTGTAGATTTTCTGACGCGAGTCCGCTGGACGAAGCAGACCATAATGACGGTCACCTGGAATTCCTGCAAGCTCAATGTCGATAAAAGGTACAACCCGGGTCACAAATGTGGATGGATCATCAGCCAGCAAGACAAATTGAACCGTTCCCATAGTCATCTCCTCCTGTTCCTGAGTATTATCACTTCTCTATTATTCATTATTACCCAATGAATGGATTGTCGACAATCGGCGTATGCTTACCTTTATACGATTTTTTACTTTTAACATTATAACTCCATTGGAAAATGGTACACATTTTAAATAACACACAATTCAATTGTTACAAATTAAGTTTGCTCTTTCCGTTCTTGTTGCAAACATTTATACTAGGATGGGTAACTAACTAAATTACATATTAGAAAGTAAGGTGTTTCTATTGATTAGTATCATTTTTGTAGCTCTTGTAGCACTCGAACACTTCTATATCATGGTGATGGAGATGTTCATGTGGACCCGTCCACGTACAATGAAAACCTTCAATCTCACGCCGGAATTCGCCAAATCTACCAAATCCCTCGCTGCCAATCAAGGTCTGTACAATGGATTTCTTGCAGCAGGTCTGATCTGGGACTTCTATATCCGGATGCTGCCGTTGGACAGCACATTCAGATTTTCTTCCTGGCTTGTGTGATTATCGCTGCTCTGTATGGAGGAGCAACTTCTTCGCGGTCGATCATTATCAAACAAGGTTTGCCTGCGATCATTGCATTGCTGCTGGTCCTGTTCCTGTAATTTCCTGTCGATAAGTGCATTGCTTCGATTCATCCTAACTCCGTTATGGTAAGGTAGTGAATAGGTAGCAGTGTACAATGACCAGAATCAGTCTGGGATCGGAAGGAGAATATGTCATGGGATTGTTTGATAAGCTTCGGCGGCGCAAAAAGGAAAAGATACCTGCAAGTGGTGCTGTTGAATCCACCAATTACAGCGAAACCATCGTGGGTTTTGTCCTGCTGGAGCGTGACGATTGTGATTTTGACCTCTTCATCAGAAATATGAGGAACGAATGGAATATTGAGATTGAGGAACGCCCGGAGGAGGGCAATCTCTTTTCGAAGTAAATGGAATGCAGGTGGTATGTGCTCATATTGCCGCGCCTGTACCTGACCGTGAAGTCGAGGAGAATGCCCGGCTAAATATCCTTTGGCGAGAAGCGCAGCAGGTTACCTCACGGCACCAATCTCAGATTATTGTGTCGGTTCTGAACGCAACCCATGCCATTGAGGGACATGTTCTCTTCACTCAAACAGCGAGTGCCTTGTTGCAGTTGGATCACGCGCTGGCAATATACATGGCCCCCCTTGTCGTTGAAGCCAGTCAGTATGTCGAAACCAGCCGCGGGATCAAGCATGACGAGTTGCCCGTCTCGCTCTGGATTTTCATCGGATTATTCCAGAATGCCGAAGGCGCTTCAGCTTATACTTACGGATTACGTAACTTTGGAAAAGAAGAGATGGAGATTATACACTCGTCTGAATCCTTGAGCGATGTATTTGAGATGATGTTCATGACCACAACGTATGTGGTTGAAAACGACGTCACACTGCATGACGGAGAAACACTCGGTTTCTCGGCAGAACAAAAGCTAAGCATTTCCCTTTCCAAAGGTGTAGCAACGGAAGGTAACAGTTTGAAGATTGGATTCTAACTGACGCAGGATTTTCAAGTTATCATATTACAAAGATTGAAGCCATCTGGAGTTTATGCTCTGGGTGGCTTTTAGTTTTTTAACCTTCCCTCCCGATAACGCTATGATAACAATCCCTGAATTTAACTCCACTAGGAGGAAATAGTTCATAAGGACCACTATATTAGGAATATAGTTTTCATCATCATTATAAAACGGTATAATTAATAGGCTTATAGTCTCAACTATTACATAATAATTGTTAATCGAGGAGTTGCCTACATGTCTGTTAGACGTTTGGATTCAACCAAACCTATTATTGAAATTGTCTGGGAAGGGATCGTCACCCCTGAACATGTCGAACAAACGAATAAAGATATTCAGAGAATAGCGACCCAATTGGAAAATTCGTTTGATGTGCTCGTGGACATGAGAACGATGAAAGCATTTCCTCAGAATACCAAAGAAAAAATTGTGGAGCATCAGAAATTACTGCTAGAGTGGGGTATGAAGCGGGCTAGTGTAGCCGTAGGTGGTGCGATCGCCAAAATGCAATTGAATCGGATTTCCAAGGAATCGGCGCACCAGACTGAATTCCAATGGGAAACGTATGAAGAGGCTTTGGCATTTTTATTGAAATAAATTAAGGTATCGGAGCTTGAGTTCAAAGAGAACGTGTATGTGCTACACGTCACGTGATGTGGTACAAAAGAGGTGTTTCCCATAAGGAAGCGCCTCTTTTTATGCAGTATACTTTGCTTAGCCTTGTTTTCTTGCTTTGTAGAACGATCGCTTATCATTCATGATTCCGAAGCACTCACTCGTACCATCGTTACCGACGTCCCACAGAGACCCTTCTCCACAAATCCTAACCGACTATACAAGTGAATCGCTCGGTTATCCGGATCAACACTGAGGGAGACTGCTTCAATTCCCCGCCGTTCAACCTCATCTAATGCGGTCTGAAGCAGTAAGGTACCAATTCCTTTTCCACGTGCATCTTCCGTCACAGCCATCCCCATCTCTGGCGTATCTGCATCCACATAACCATATCCCGCATTCTGATCCGTATAGAATCGTAATGTTATTGAACCTAATCTTTGGTCATGTTGGTCAACCGCAATATACCCGAAGTCTCCTTCTCTTCCCCAGTCTTCAACGTATTTGGACAGTTCAGGAGTATGAACACTTTCGATTGGGAGAGGTTCGTCACCTTCTCGTGTATGCAAGGATGCGTATAACATCTCCCACAGAAACGGGATATCTTCTTCCTTAATCGGACGAACATGATAGTTGGTCATGTTTGCTCCTCCTTCATTTTTTCAAATAGGCGTTCCATCTCATTCAGACTAAACTCATTGGTAATCTCGTAGTCCTCCAGATTATCTCTCGTTTTCGCCTCGCTGTAGATTGAGAGGGAATGTTCATTATAGAACGTCAGTCCGAATCGATCGGTAAAGCGACCTTCTTTGTTAATGGTAACTCGCCACTCATAGTAATACGGATTCCGATCGGAAGCATCCAATTCCCCAACCTTTTTAAGTTCAACATCCTTTAACAGCTTCAGCATGTCTCTAATCTCGTTGGAATCTGTAATGGTCACTTCATCATCTTCGTTATAAGGTTCATGAATTGAAACCTTTCTGATGGTCAGTCGATCCAATGTATCCAGCATCGTCATATGATCTGTAACCTCTGCTCGAAACGTCGTATGTTTGCTGGGGATATACATCGCATACTGACCAGTGGTGTACATACGCACCGCAATAGCTGCAACAACAATAATTGCAGCAACACCCATAATGATTTTAATTTTTTTAATCATGCCTCTCTCCTCCACCTACCACAAAACATATATAAAATGGTAAATAATGATACTTTTCAGTATATCATCTCACTGCTTCTGTTCCAAAGTTAATTCTTATCACCATTCCCCCAATACCGATAACGTTTTTGTCTAAACTAGAATTATGGATAAAGCTTGAACGGGAGCGAAAAAGGCATGTAATCGGCGTATACAAGACATCTGGAGCATGATTTCGTTTTCAATTCCAGTCACTAAAATATAAATCTATGCTTGCTAACTAACTTGTTAGATTTACTAAAATTTAAACTATAAATGACGATATACTTCATAAGCTTTATTCGTTCTTACATATCCTTGACACTCCGAGGCTATATTCGGACGGATACAACAAGTGTACATGATCCACAAAAAGCTTGAAGCAGCAGTGCTTGTCACACACGATAATATGTTCTTTAAAGAAGTAAAGGCGTGTAATTGTACAACGCTAGGGGGAATTGGAATGAAGCTCAAACCAAAATTAATGATCATGTTTCTTGTAGCTGTGTTGATCACCGCAATTCCACTGGCTTCACTAGGCTTGGTACAAACGGAAAGACAAGCCATGCGTAATGTTGACTCCAAATTGAATGGCTTAATGGCTTCTTCGGCAAATCAGTTGGATGGCTGGATCAGCAGTAATGCCAAAGTGATCGAAACATTAGCTTTTGTCATCCAGGAGGGCGTACCTGAGGGCGAACTCACAGAAGAATACTTTAACATTATGAAGCTGGGCAGTAACAAAGAGAGTCTGTCGGATCTGTATTACGGTTCAGAACAAGACGGCAGTTTCATGAACGGGTCAGACTGGTCTCCCGATGCTGATTATGATCCAAGACAACGTCCTTGGTACCAGGAAGCAAAGCAGGCCAATCAGTTAACATTCTCTGACCCCTATCTCGATATGATGTCGAAGCAATATGCGGTGTCGATTGCCATGCCGGTCCAAAATAAAGAAGGCGCATTGCAAGGGGTTGTCGCAGGCGACTTGTTGCTCTCTACACTTACCGATACAGTGGCAAAAATAAATCTGGACGGATTAGGCTACACCTTTTTAATCGATAAAAACGGACTGCTTCTGGCTCACCCTGATGATAAACTCGTTAACACTTCAGTCACTGATAATGCGGAGTTAAACCCGCTGCTGGCAGATATGCAGGCGAATGCATCCGGTCAGAAGCCTTTCCAAAATAATGGTGAGGGGTATCTGTTGTTCTATCATCAGATTCCAAGTACTGGCTGGGTTGTAGGCTCCATCATCTCCGAGAAGTTGGCCTACGCTGAATATTATAAATTGCGCAATAACTACATTCTGATTATCGCTATTACGTTGCTGGTTGTGCTGGCAGGTGCCTATTGGATTGCAACACTCTTCATCAAACCGCTGAGAAGTCTGCATGGAACGTCCCGCCAGATGTCCAGTGGTGATTTTACAGGACGGGTGCAGATCAAAGGCAGAGATGAGTTCGCAGAGCTTGGTATGGCATTCAATCAGATGTCCGATCAGCTTAGCTCACTGTTCAGACAAGTAACAGCTTCTGCTGACCGCGTACAACGTATTTCGGGTGAGATGCAGGAGCATACGGATAACACCAAGCGCATCGCTGAGCAGATCTCCATTGCTACGGATGAACTCGCTCAAGGCTCCAGTACACAGGCCGAGTCCGTGTATGATGGCTCAAGTCGTCTGTCGGAGATGAGTGATAGTGTCGGCGGCATTAATCGCAGTGTAGAACAGTCCGTAACGATGATGCGTGAAGCAGGCGAAGCCATGCTGGCTGGTTTACAGGCAGTGGATCACCAGGTGGAACTTTCGGATGGCAACCGCCAATCGATTGATCGTGTCGGTGAATCAATCTCCCTGCTCGCAGACAAATCACAGAAAATTGAAGGCATCGTCAGCATGATTCAGGCTATTGCCTCCCAGACCAACCTGCTTGCCCTGAACGCTTCCATTGAAGCGGCCAGAGCGGGTGAACATGGACGGGGATTCGCGGTGGTTGCCGAGGAAGTGCGCAAATTGGCTGAACAATCCGCAGGCTCTGCTCAGGATATCATCGTATTGCTGAATGAAATCCAGGCAGCTAGCCGCCAAAGTGTGAGCGAGGTTGATTCTGCCGAACATGGCATTGAGCAGCAGGTCGCTGCCGTGCATGAGATGCGCAATTCGTTTATGCGAATCAAACAATCCATTGAAGGCATCGATAACCAGCTCCAGCAGGTATCGTCTGCCACAACCGAATTGGATAACAGCTCTGGCAAGATTGCTGAAGTGATCTCCAGTGTTGCGGCCATGTCGGAACAGAGTGCCGCTTCCACGGAGGAAGTTGCTTCTTCTACGCAGGAGCAGTTCAATTACATCACGAGTATCTCAGAGCGTTCCAATGAACTGGCTCAACAAGCGAATACGCTCGCTGAAGAAGTGAAAAGGTTCAAGATATAAATTAGAAGAGGATGTCCCATAAGTCATGAATATGACGGGACATCCTCTTTGCTGTGTTATTGTGTTTTAATGAACCTGACACACGCTATTCGCTCCCATTTGCCCAGATCTGGGATCTAACGAATCACAGAGACATTATTTCGATGATTCACTGGATTTCTTTGGAGTTGAAGCCCTTTTATGACGAAATAGCGCTACTGAGGTTCGTTAAATCTTGCAACCGTTGATGTTCTGCCTTTTAAGGTGCAGCAGGTTCGTTAGCACTCAGAGCAAGGCGGAATTCCTTTTTGAGACAACCCCTTGCCCTTGTTAGTTATGTTGATACGTTAAGTGAATCAGAATATGAGTTGGAGCCAGCCGATCCTGATACAAGAATATGACCCAAGTATGCTTGGACAGCTTGGTCTCACGGCTTTTCTCAGCGTATGCTGGGAACCTCGTTGTTTTCAGCTCAATACATGACCTGCGGATTCTCGGATAACCAATTCGGGCTTCAACACAATCTTCTGTGGCTCTTTTTGTTCATCCTTCAACTCTTCGATCAACAGATCTACGGCGCGATGTCCCAGTTCTTCAATTGGCTGGGCAACGGTTGTAAGCGGTGGACTGGTTACCGAAGCAAGAATGGTATTATCGAATCCGATAATCGACACATCCTCTGGCACGCGTAACCCTAGCTCTTTGGCTGCCTGAAGCGCACCGATGGCCTGTATGTCATTACAACAGAACAAACCTGTGGGATGATCGTTCTCACCGAGCAGCAGTAGCGCCTCTTTTTTGGCCGAGCTCAGGTCAGCTGCAGATTCTCGGATCTGATCTGCTTCCAGCGTATAACCTGCCTTATTCAGCGTTTCACGGAATCCGCGTACACGTTCTTGACTGCTGCTGACTTTGGACGGTTCAGACAATACCGCTACACGGGTGTGCCCAAGTTCAAGCAGATGCTCCGCTGCAAGTGCTCCGCCGAGCATGTCGTCGATGGTGACCGTATGTACCGACAGCGAAGGCATATGACGGGCAATCAGAGCAACAGGTATCGACTGTTGCAGAAGGGGTGACAAAATCTCGGCATTATCGATCCCGGTTCCGATCATCATGCCATCGACCCTTTTTTGCTGGAGCAGATTCAAGTAACGCTCTACCCGCTCGTCCTTATTATCCGTACTGCAGATGACCACGCTGTAGCCCAATTGCCGGCTTCGATCCTCTACCGCTCTGGCCAGTTCTGCGAAATACGGGTTCGAAATGTCCGGTACGAGCAGCCCCAATGTGTACGTCTGCTTGCCTGTAAGTGCAGCTGCGATCGCACTGGGTTGATAGTGGAGGCGTTCCATGATCTCCATAATCTCGGCACGGCGCTTCTCACTGATCTTGCCTTTGCCATTAATGACCTGCGAGACGGTTGCAATGGATACACCCGCCTCACGTGCTATATCGTATATGGTTGCTTTCATCGTTTTTTCCCCATTTATGCTATATATAAATTGCGTTATACATGAATCCATTTCATAATACCTTTGGCTGCTTCAATCAAGCCTAAGTTACAGAAATCCATTTATAGTGAGTTATGAAATTGATACGCATAGATCGTTGTTCTCTTCTCATTATGCAGGGGAAGTCCGCATACGCAACTTGAAGTGAGCACAATCTGCGTAGCATGAGTTGTTTTACTTTTTCATCAACCACTCATGGTCAGGATCGTTATGGAATTTCCATGTCCGCGTCGGGCCAGCCATCACGTTCAGATAGTAAACCTCATACCCCGGAGGAGCACCTACCGGATGATATCCGTCCGGAACAAGCACCACTTCCCCGTTCTTCACTGCTAACGTCTCATCCACAGAACGATCATCCGTATATATGCGCTGAATGGCAAACCCTTGCTCAGGCTGCACACGGAAATAATACGTTTCTTCAAGCAAAGATTCATCCGGGAGCGCGTCCCGATCATGCTTATGTGGCGGGTAACTGGACCAATGCCCATCGGGTGTGAATACCTCAACAACAAGCAAGCTGTCTGCTTCCTTCTGTTCCGGCAAAATGTTGTGAATCTGGCGTTCCAGATTGCCATACCCTCTTGCCTCTACTCCTACATCTTCGGGTGCAATGAGACGAGCCGGGTACGTGCCTTTACCAGGTGCAACACATATAGCAATTTCCAATGCAGTACGTGCTGTGATCTGCACTTGATCGGAAGTTGAGACGTAGACCGAATACGGCGGGATTTTCTCGAAAACACTCATTCGTTTCCCGATATTATCCCATGTATGCTCCCGGGTGCTTACATTGGCGAAACCACTGAGAAGCACGACACAGAGTTCTTGATCACCACTCTCACGGGTTAAGGTCTCCCCCTCCGCCAGTTTCGCTACCTGAAAGCCCACATATTCCCACCCAGCTGTCTCCGGTGTTACGTTGATCAGCGTGCCGTCCCCTTCCGGGTTGACCACGGGTTTCACAATACGTTCTAACATCTTGCCATCCACTCCTTTCTGTATTCGTTCACTTACTGGGGCGTTGCCGTTTGCGATTCCACGAGTACACCAGAAACTTCACTCAGCTTCACTGGTCTTCCCTGCTCCATGGAGATTTTTGCTGCCAGCGCAATTCGTTCTGCCTGTACTGCATCGTGGCCATCTACGATAACAGGTGTTTCATGGATGATCGCATCGATGAAGAGGGCTGTCTCCTGCACATATGCTTCATTGTAGCGTTCCAGGAAAAGTGTAACGGTTTGTCGCGCATAAGCCCGTTCGCTGTACTGATCTCAGCCGTATTGGGATGATCATTCGCCGCTGCGGCGCTGCCCATTGAACCAAATACTTCAACACGCTGATCGTATCCGTATACAGCCTGACGGCTGTTATCAATAACACCAATTGCCCCGTTCGCAAACGTCATCGTTACAATCGCCGTATCCACGTCACCATGTTCCGCAAAGACCGGATTGATCAGCACGTTGCCCTGAGCGTATACTTCTTCCACTTCACTGCCCGACAGATACCGAGCCATATCAAAATCGTGAATCATCATGTCCATGAAAATCCCGCCAGACACCCGGATATACTCCGCAGGCGGTGGAGACGGGTCGCGAGACGTAATTTTGATAATATGCGGATCACCAATCGTACCATCCTGCACATGGGCACGTACCCGTCTGAAGTTGTGATCGAAACGGCGGTTAAACCCGATTTGCAGCTTCACACCAGCCTTCTGCACTGCTGCTACAGCCGCTTGGGTCTGCGCCAGATCCATGCTAACCGGCTTCTCGCAGAAGATGTGTTTGCCCGCCTGAGCAGCCTGTTCGATCAGCGGCACATGTGTATCTGTTGAAGAACAGATCAGCACCGCGTCTACATTAGGCATCGAGATTAACTGGCTGCTGTCCGTCGTTACAACAGGGATGCCACGTCTGGAGGCCCAAGCCTCCAATTCAGGACCTGCGAACAAGTCACTGATTCCTACAATTTCGGCATGCGGGTTGCGCAGGAGATTGTCTGCATGTATTTTGCCGATCCGTCCAGCACCGATGATGCCAATTCTCACTTTGTCCTTGCCCATTCCGTTATCCTCCCTATGTGCGTCCATATGGGCTGGGCGTTCCCCTTAGCCCGAGTTATGCTCTGGTTGTTACCAGCGTGCCGTTACCATCTTCTTGCGAGTGTAGAATTCAACACCATCCGTGCCGTTGGCATGCAGATCACCATAGAAGGACTTCTTCCAACCGGAAAACGGGAAAAATGCCATTGGTGCAGGTACACCCAGGTTAATCCCCAACATGCCCGCATCAATTGTCTCCCGGAATTGACGCATACTTGCACCGCTACGGGTGAACAGACACGCACCATTCGCGAAGTCGGAACGGTTCGCAAGCTCAATGGCTTCCTCCAGCGTAGACACTCTTGCCACCGAGAGTACTGGGGCAAAGATCTCATCCTGCCAGATTTTCATATTGCTCTGCACCTGGTCGAATACCGTTGGTCCTACAAAATAACCCGAACCATCTGTTTCCTGATCTTTGCGTCCATCCCGAATCAAGGCCGCGCCTTCCTGCTCTCCGGACTCAATGTAATGGAGTGTACGCTCTTTATGTGGTCCACGGATAACAGGACCAAGGAACACGCCCTCATCCATACCATTACCGATGGTAATGCGATCTGCTGCTTCCACCAGCTTTTGCACCAGTTCATCAGCCACATCACCGACAGCCACGACAACCGAACATGCCATGCAGCGCTCCCCTGCTGAGCCAAAGGCTGCACTGGTAATCTCTTTCACGGCTAGGTCGAGATCAGCGTCTGGCATAACGATGGAGTGGTTTTTGGCGCCTGCGAGTGCCTGTACCCGTTTGCCATGCTTGGATGCAGTGGTGTAGACGTATTCAGCCACAGGTTGTGATCCGACAAAGGAGATTGCTTGAACATCCTTATGTTCCAGCAGGCCATTCACGACATCATGTGCACCATGTACGATGTTGAGCACTCCGTCCGGAAGCCCTGCTTCCTTAAACAGCTCTGCCAGGCGGCCTGCCAGGAGCGGTGTACGCTCGGACGGCTTCAGAACAAAGGTGTTACCGCATGCGATAGCCAGCGGGAACATCCAGCACGGCACCATCATCGGGAAGTTGAACGGGGTAATTCCCCCAATAACTCCGATTGGGTAACGATACATGCCAGACTCCAGTCCTGTCGCGATATCAGGCAGCTGTTTGCCCATCATTAGATTCGGGGCACCTGCCGCAAACTCGACACACTCAATGCCACGCAATACCTCACCATACGCTTCAGCGTAGCTTTTGCCGTTCTCCAGCGTTACCAGGCGGGCGAGCTCTTCCCAATGCTCCACCAGCAGCTGCTGGAAGCGGAACAGAATACGTGCACGGCGTGGAACCGGCGTGCCGCTCCAGGACTTGAACGCTTCCCGTGCCGTCTGTACGGCCAGATCCACGTCCGCTTGTTCAGACAGTGGCACGTGTGCAATCACCTCTTCTGTAGCCGGGTTTACAACCGGCTCCGTACGAGTTGCCGCTGGGGTTACCCAGGCACCTCCGATCCAGTTTTGTACCGTTGTCGCTGTTGCAGACGCTTCAGATATTCCTTTTCCCATAGCCCTGTCTCCCTTCGCTTATGTGTGGTTTCTTATGTTCAACGTATATCATGGATGTTGATCTGTATGAGCGTGTTATTCAAAGTATTGCAATCTGCTTCAGGACACGGTGATCTCGCCCCGATTGCAACGTTCGATGTAATCATTCACCTGTTCCACCGTTGGCATCGCATCCGAACAGCTGTGGCTGGAAATGACGATACTTGCTGCCCCACTGCCGTACGCCATACTGCGCTCAATCGTCCAGCCCTGCATCAATCCATACAGGAAACCTGCCGCGTAAGAGTCGCCTGCACCGAACGTTTTGACCACTTTGGCCGGATAGCTGTCCGCACGGTGGGAAAGCCCTTCACGCGTATAAGCAATGGAGCCTTCCTTCCCGTGTTTGATTACAACAATGTTGGCTGAAAAATCAAACCATTTCTGTGCAGTCACCTGATCGCTATGATCGGGATTGTGGTCGAATGTCTCCATCATGTCGAACTCTTCACGTGTGCCCAGGATAATGTCGCATTTCTCGGCTGCGAGGTTGTAATAGACCGCTGTCTCTTCATCTGATGTCCATGTATATGGGCGATAGTCCAGATCAAACACAATGACGGTGCCATGTTTTTTCGCATACGTTAGTGCCTGTAATACGGCTTCACGAGATGGACTCTGCGCGAGGGCCGTGCCTGAGATCAGCAGCACTTTGGAGTCAGCAATCAACTGCTCCTGTACCTCTTGTGCCCGTAATAACAGATCGGCCACATTGTCCCGGTACATCAGGATACTGCAATCGGTTGGGCTTTTGATCTCGGTAAAAGCAAGCCCTGTCACCGCTCCGGTGTCATCTGTCACCACATTCGATGTGTCGATGCCGTTCTTCTCCAGATAGCTATGGATGAATTGACCCATCTGGTCATTCGCGATCTTACCGATAAAAGCCGTCTCCATACCCAGTCTGGACATGCCTATCGTAATATTGGCCGGCGAGCCACCCACATATTTCGTAAACGTCATCGTCTCTTCCATCGGGCGATTGATCTCATTGGCGTTCAAGTCGATGCACAAGCGACCAATCGCGGTGAAATCCTTCTTCCTGGATTCTGGAAAGGATACATAAGTCATTGCATGTGAGCCCCTTTCTATGTTGAGATTTTACAAGTTGCATGTTGTATATGGATATCTAGACCAGTTACTCATTCCAGCGCGAAGAATAATAAACGGCTAGAAAAGGTCAATTTTATTTTGCAATCGTAACGTTATAGTTTTGCTAACCTTCTTGTTTTCACTTCATGGGTATGGTCCTCTCCCGATCTCTATGTCTGCATCTAGCTCTGTTGGTATAAGGACTCCATGTAGTTCAAAGAACGTTTGGCATACTCATACGGGTTATGAATCGCAGGGTCCTGCTCTCCTTCAAGCATCGCCCAGCCATCGTATCCTCGTGTGATCAGTTCTTGCAGAATTGGTGCAAAATCAATGCATCCATCTCCTGGTACGGTGAACACGCCTCTACGAATACAACCGACAAAGTCGGATTGCTCCGCACGTGCTTCATCCAGCACATGAGGACGGATATCTTTCAGATGGATATAAGCGATCCGATCATAGTGTTTGCGCAGCAGTTCCAACGGATTGGCTCCGCCATAGTAGGCATGACCTGTGTCATAGAGCAGATACACGAGAGAAGGGTCCGTCAACTCCATTAGTCGATCAATCTCATCCGGTTGCTCTACCACTGTGCCTCCATGATGATGGTACGTGAGCTTCAACCCGTGTTCACGCGCAATGGCTCCTGCTTCATTCAACCCTTCAGCAAGAATATGCCATTCAGCTTCGCTGAGCCTGAGCACTTCTTTTTCATTCGGTGTTCGTCTTGGATCAAAATGAAGTGACCCACCTACCTCCGCTGTACTAATCACCTTACTGCCCATGGATTGCAAAAATTCCGCATGTCTGCGATAACTGTCCAACTCCGACTGACGATACGCCGGATCGGAGAAAGTACGGATTTCCACTGAGAGACCAGTTTGATATTCCTTTGACTCAATTCCTCACGCAATATGGCCGGATCAGTTGGATACTTACGCCCCATCTCTGTACCCGTCAGCCCGAGACGCTGAATGTCATCCAGTATCTCTGCACACGTTGTCGCATCACCATGCTCCTTCACATCTTCACCGACCCAATTGATCGGATGGATCCCAAGCTGGAATGGCAGCTTGCTCATTGCTCCACGTCTCCTTTGTTGTTCAACATTATGCTTCACTTGGAATGTAGACTCTTATATAAATGGACTAAAGAATATTTACACGGCACACTCCGATGTCAGAACAACCTTCCGATGCAGCTTGCTTTTAGAAAGCTTTTGGCTCCACTTCTTCAGGCTCTCTTTTAGAAGGAATACGCTAATAAACCGGACTAGATAGGTCTTGCCTTGGCACGGTTGGCTTGCATGGTGTGATGCGCATGAACTACCTTTTCCTCGGCAGATACTTCGGGCACACCTACATTCCACCATGACTCGTATCCACCTGCGTTGGTTCCAGGCACGACCGGAATCTCAATCAACGTACTCACCGTTTCGTTCTTCGCATCTCGGATTGCCTGTTCCAGCTGTTCTGCTGTCTCGGCTCTATAGGATTTGGCCCCCATGCTTCGGGCATGTGCAGCAAAGTCTATTGGCATGTAATCCCCGGTTAGTCGTCCACTCTCGGCTTCCCGATAACGGAACTCATTGCCGAACCCGTCGCTACCATGTTCCCTCTGCAAATTATGAATACACTGGAACCCGTTATTGTTGAATAGTAAAATGGTCATCTTCTTCTGTTCCTGCAAACTGGTCACAAACTCTGAATGCAGCATCAGATAACTGCCATCTCCTACCATGGCGTACACCTCACGATCCGGCTCGGCAAGTGCTGCTCCGAACGCTCCGCTAACCTCGTAACCCATACAGGAGAACCCATACTCCATGTGGTATGTTTTTGGTTCAGCCGCACGCCACAGACGATGCAGATCGCCTGGCAGACTGCCTGCCGCACATACGATGACGGAAGATGGATCAATAGTCCGGTTAACCACACCGACTGCCGTGGTCTGTGCCAGCCCTGCTTCATGTTGTGCTCCATACAGCCGATCCACTTCTGCATTCCACTCAGTTCGGAGATCAGCAATTTCGGATGCACCATACGCACTGCGGTATTGCCTCTGCTGCAATGCCTTCTGCAAAGCCTGCAATCCTTCGCGTGCATCTGCCAGAATGGCTTCTCCGCCTAACTTGGCGGCATCCATACCGTTCAGGTTGATGTTAATGAATGAAGCTTCCGGATGCTGAAAAGCAGAGCGGGACGCCGTCGTAAAGTCCGAGAACCGAGTACCGACGCCGATCACTACATCCGCTTCTTTAGCCAGCCTGTTGGCTGCCAGAGAGCCGGTAACCCCGATGGCCCCCACATTCAGTGGGTGGTCCCATGACACTGCGCTCTTGCCCGCCTGCGTCTCGGCGATCGGAATACCAAATGCCTCGGCGAACTCCACCAGTTGAACGGACGCCTCGGAGTACAACACACCGCCGCCTGCAACGAGTAGCGGCTTGCTGCCATGAGCAATCTGCTCTGTTGCCCGTTCAATGGTGCTTGCACCGGGGACGTCGGTCCAGATAATGTACTTTGCGGGCAAAGAACGATTCCGGGTAATCGAACGCTTCTGCCTGCACGTCCTGCGGCAGTGCCAGCGTTACTGCTCCTGTCTCTGCTGGATCCGTTAGTACACGCATGGCCTGTGTAGCAGCAATCATCAACTGTTCGGGACGAACAATACGATCCCAGTACTTACTGACGGCTTTGAATGGATCCGTGGCTGAGATTGTATAATCACTGCTCACTTCCAACTGCTGAAGCACCGGTCCGGTTCCCGTGTAGCAAAGTTGTCTCCAGGAAGCAATAAAACCGGAATCCGGTTCACCGTTGCTGTGGCTGCCGCTGTAATCATATTCAAAGCACCAGGTCCAATGGATGTTGTACATGCATAGATCTGTCTGCGGTTCTTCTGCTTGGCATAGGCCGTTGCCGTATGCACCATACCTTGTTCGTTCTTGCCTTGCATATACGTCAGGCTTCCCGGACTGCGCTCCAGCGCTTCTCCAATGCCTGTTACGTTGCCATGTCCAAAAATGCCGATGATTCCCTTCACAAACTTGGTTTCCACCCCGTCAACCGAAATATATTGCTGATCCAGATATCGGAGCAGTGCCTGAGCCATCGTTAGTCGAATTGTATTCATGAGTTTGATCGCCGTCCTTTCCTTTACGGGTTAAGCGCTTAATCTACGTTAAGTTTAAGCGCCTTACCCCTAAAGGTTAAGCGCTTAATTGATATGGTATTACAGGTTGCTGATTTACGCAAGCTATTTTTGTAAGCGTTTTTATAAAATGTGATACAGAAAAGATATTATGTGTTTGGAGATGCACGAGACCTTCTGCAGTTGAACACTTCCACAATTAGAAATCTCCAATTCAAAAGAGGGGAATACATTGCGAGGATGGGATTCATGCTCTACGTGCGAGTTAACCATATCATCTTTGATCTCTGTTGATCTATATGCCTCTGAATGCAAAAAAGAGACGGTGAAGACCGTCTCTTTCTTTTCAATATATAAGCGGGTGATGGGAATCGAACCCACGCTATTAGCTTGGAAGGCTAAAGTTCTACCATTGAACTACACCCGCATAACAACAATCGGGATGACACGATTTGAACATGCGACCCCCTGGTCCCAAACCAGGTGCTCTACCAAGCTGAGCTACATCCCGTTATCTATACCGGCGAGAGGACTCGAACCTCCACGGTTTCCCACTCGATTTTGAGTCGAGCGCGTCTGCCATTCCGCCACGCCGGCAAAGTATGAAGTTATAATGGCGCGCCCTGAGAGATTCGAACTCCCGGCCTTTTGATTCGTAGTCAAACGCTCTATCCAGCTGAGCTAAGGGCGCAAAATATTGGAGCGGAAGACGGGAATCGAACCCGCGACCCTCGCCTTGGCAAGGCGATGCTCTACCGCTGAGCCACTTCCGCAAATAAAGGATGCGCGTGGAGGGACTTGAACCCCCACGTCAAAGACGCTAGATCCTAAGTCTAGTGCGTCTGCCAATTCCGCCACACGCGCATATAATGGTGAGTCATGAAGGGCTCGAACCTTCGACACCCTGATTAAAAGTCAGGTGCTCTACCAACTGAGCTAATGACTCATAGAAAACTGGTGGAGGATGATGGATTCGAACCACCGAACCCGTACGGGAGCAGATTTACAGTCTGATGCGTTTGGCCACTTCGCTAATCCTCCAGGATTACATGGTGCCGGCGAGAGGACTTGAACCCCCAACCTACTGATTACAAGTCAGTTGCTCTACCAGTTGAGCTACACCGGCATATTAAATTGTTTTGAAAATGGTGGCTCGGGACGGAATCGAACCGCCGACACGAGGATTTTCAGTCCTCTGCTCTACCGACTGAGCTACCGAGCCTTACTAAATGGCGGAACCGACGGGATACTCTCACTTCGTTCGAGACTGCGAAGCTTATGCTCTCGAAGTGAATGCTCCGACGAACCCAAAGACGGATTCTCATCCCTGAAGCATATACAAGATGGCGGAACCGACGGGATTCGAACCCGCGATCTCCTGCGTGACAGGCAGGCATGTTAGGCCAACTACACCACGGTTCCAGATCACTTTCACAAAAGAAAGCTTAATTGCGGGGGCAGGATTTGAACCTGCGGCCTTCGGGTTATGAGCCCGACGAGCTACCGGGCTGCTCCACCCCGCGTCGTTATAAAGATAATATGGTGGAGGCTGAGGGGATCGAACCCCCGACCCTCTGCTTGTAAGGCAGATGCTCTCCCAGCTGAGCTAAGCCTCCATATGATGACCCGTAGGGGATACTCTCTCTTCGTTCGAGACTGCGAAGCAGTTGCTAACGAAGTACATCCTCCGACGAACCTTTGGGATTCTCATCCCTTGTTGAAGCAATAGGTATTGCTATGACCCGTAGGGATTCGAACCCCTGTTACCTCCGTGAAAGGGAGGTGTCTTAACCCCTTGACCAACGGGCCTTAATGGCTCCCCGAACAGGACTCGAACCTGTGACAACTCGATTAACAGTCGAGTGCTCTACCAACTGAGCTATCAGGGAATGGTGGAGCCAAGCGGGATCGAACCGCTGACCTCCTGCTTGCAAGGCAGGCGCTCTCCCAGCTGAGCTATGGCCCCATACTCTGGTTTATTTCTTGTTGTGGTCTTACTATGGGCCCTGGTGGACTCGAACCACCGGCCTCACCCTTATCAGAGGTGCGCTCTAACCAACTGAGCTAAGGGCCCTTATCAATTTCGAAAAAAAATACCCCAGTGGGGTTTCGCTTGGCGGCGTCCTACTCTCCCAGGACCCTTCGGTCCAAGTACCATCGGCGCTAGAGGGCTTAACGGTCGTGTTCGGGATGGGTACGTGTGGAACCCCTCCGCCATCGCCACCAAACGTGGTGCTTACCTTTCAGAGATCATTCTCTGAAAACTAGATTCGAAACGAAAGTCTGCGAATGTTCTTGCTATTGGATAAGCCCTCGACCGATTAGTACTGGTCAGCTCCATGCATTGCTGCACTTCCACCCCCAGCCTATCTACCTCGTCGTCTTCAAGGGGTCTTACATACTGGGAAATCTCATCTTGAGGGGGGCTTCACGCTTAGATGCTTTCAGCGTTTATCCCGTCCGTACATAGCTACCCAGCGGTGCTCCTGGCGGAACAACTGGTACACCAGCGGTACGTCCATCCCGGTCCTCTCGTACTAAGGACAGCTCCTCTCAAATTTCCTACGCCCACGACAGATAGGGACCGAACTGTCTCACGACGTTCTGAACCCAGCTCGCGTACCGCTTTAATGGGCGAACAGCCCAACCCTTGGGACCTACTTCAGCCCCAGGATGCGATGAGCCGACATCGAGGTGCCAAACCTCCCCGTCGATGTGGACTCTTGGGGGAGATAAGCCTGTTATCCCCAGGGTAGCTTTTATCCGTTGAGCGATGGCCCTTCCATGCGGTACCACCGGATCACTAAGCCCGACTTTCGTCCCTGCTCGACTTGTAGGTCTCGCAGTCAAGCTCCCTTATGCCTTTGCACTCTTCGAATGATTTCCAACCATTCTGAGGGAACCTTTGGGCGCCTCCGTTACTCTTTAGGAGGCGACCGCCCCAGTCAAACTGCCCACCTGACACTGTCCCCGCACCGGATTACGGTACCAGGTTAGAACCTAGATACGATCAGGGTGGTATCCCAACGTTGCCTCCATGCAAGCTGGCGCTCACACTTCAAAGGCTCCCACCTATCCTGTACAGATCGTACCCAAATTCAATATCAAGCTGCAGTAAAGCTCCATGGGGTCTTTCCGTCTTGTCGCGGGTAACCTGCATCTTCACAGGTATTAAAATTTCACCGGATCTCTCGTTGAGACAGCGCCCAAGTCGTTACGCCATTCGTGCGGGTCAGAATTTACCTGACAAGGAATTTCGCTACCTTAGGACCGTTATAGTTACGGCCGCCGTTTACTGGGGCTTCGGTTCACAGCTTCGGATTGCTCCTAACCACTCCCCTTAACCTTCCAGCACCGGGCAGGCGTCAGCCCGTATACTTCGCCTTACGGCTTCGCACAGACCTGTGTTTTTGCTAAACAGTCGCTTGGGCCTTTTCACTGCGGCCCCCTCGTGCTATTCACACTACCGGGGCACCCCTTCTCCCGAAGTTACGGGGTCATTTTGCCGAGTTCCTTAACGAGAGTTCTTCCGCGCGCCTTAGAATACTCTTCTCGCCTACCTGTGTCGGTTTGCGGTACGGGCACCTTCACCTGGCTAGAGGCTTTTCTTGGCAGTGTGAGATCATGACCTTCGCTACTGTAATTTTCGCTCCCCATCACAGCTCAGCCTTACAATGTGCGGATTTGCCTACACATCAGCCTCACTGCTTAGACGGACATCCATCAGTCCGCGTCACTACCCTACTGCGTCCCCCCATTGCTCATAACGGTTTATGGTGGTACAGGAATTTCGACCTGTTGTCCTTCGACTACGCCTTTCGGCCTCGCCTTAGGTCCCGACTTACCCTGAGCGGACGAGCCTTCCTCAGGAACCCTTAGGCTTTCGGCGGATCAGATTCTCACTGATCTTTTCGTTACTCATACCGGCATTCTCACTTGTATAATGTCCAGCGCTCCTTACGGTACACCTTCAACCCTTATACAACGCTCCCCTACCCCTGATGCAAGCATCAAGCCATAGCTTCGGTGGTGTGTTTAGCCCCGTTACATTTTCGGCGCAGAGTCACTCGACCAGTGAGCTATTACGCACTCTTTCAATGGTGGCTGCTTCTAAGCCAACATCCTGGTTGTCTGTGCAACTCCACATCCTTTTCCACTTAACACACACTTGGGGACCTTAGCTGATGGTCTGGGCTGTTTCCCTTTTGACAATGGATCTTAGCACTCACTGTCTGACTCCCGGAAGTAAGTCTATGGCATTCGGAGTTTGACTGAGCTTGGTAACCCTTGCGGGCCCCGCACCCAATCAGTGCTCTACCTCCACGACTCTGTTTTCCGAGGCTAGCCCTAAAGCTATTTCGGGGAGAACCAGCTATCTCCGAGTTCGATTGGAATTTCTCCGCTACCCCCACCTCATCCCCGCACTTTTCAACGTGCGTGGGTTCGGGCCTCCAGTGCGTGTTACCGCACCTTCACCCTGGACAGGGGTAGATCACCCGGTTTCGGGTCTACGTCCACGTACTACATCGCCCTATTCAGACTCGCTTTCGCTGCGGCTCCGGCTTCTCACCTTAACCTTGCACGGGAACGTAACTCGCCGGTTCATTCTACAAAAGGCACGCCATCACCCCTAAACGGGCTCTGACTTTTTGTAAGCACACGGTTTCAGGTTCTATTTCACTCCCCTTCCGGGTGCTTTTCACCTTTCCCTCACGGTACTGCTTCACTATCGGTCGCTAGGAAGTATTTAGCCTTGGCAGATGGTCCTGCCGGATTCATACGGGGTTTCACGTGCCCCGCACTACTCGGGATCCGTCTCGGAGGGAACAGATTTTCAACTACAGGGCTTTTACCTTCTTTGGCGGGCCTTTCCAGACCTCTTCGCTTAACCGGTTCCTTTGTAACTCCATGTGAGACGTCCCACAACCCCAAAGAGCAAGCTCCTTGGTTTGGGCTTCTCCGCGTTCGCTCGCCGCTACTGACGGAATCACTATTGTTTTCTCTTCCTCAGGGTACTTAGATGTTTCAGTTCCCCTGGTATGCCTCTACACAACCTATGTATTCAGTTGTGAGTAACTGGACATTACCCCAGCTGGGTTTCCCCATTCGGACACCCCCGGATCAAAGCTTGCTTACAGCTCCCCGAGGCAGTTTCGTTGTTCGCCACGTCCTTCATCGGCTCCTAGCGCCTAGGCATCCTCCGTGTGCTCTTAGTAGCTTAACCATTGCGCTCGTGTTCGAGCTGTCGCTCCGCTTGGTTTGCTTGCGCAAATCCAAAAGTCGCTCCATTTCGATCACTCGCTCCAGCAATCTACCGTTTTTATTGAAACTTGTTTAACACAAGTTCAGCTAAAAAGGAATGTTCTAATTCGCATTTCACTTTCGTTTCGATATCTAGTTTTCAAAGAACAAGCTCCATGCAAAAGCAAGCTGTTTGAGAGTTTGAGCTCTCAAAACTGAGCAACGAGTGAGTGGTTTGCAGCTGAGCTGCATATTTGAATGTTTCCGCTACGGGAAACGATTCTCCATAGAAAGGAGGTGATCCAGCCGCACCTTCCGATACGGCTACCTTGTTACGACTTCACCCCAATCATCTATCCCACCTTCGGCGGCTGGCTCCTTGCGGTTACCCCACCGACTTCGGGTGTTATAAACTCTCGTGGTGTGACGGGCGGTGTGTACAAGACCCGGGAACGTATTCACCGCGGCATGCTGATCCGCGATTACTAGCAATTCCGACTTCATGCAGGCGAGTTGCAGCCTGCAATCCGAACTGAGACCGGCTTTTTAGGATTGGTTCCACCTCGCGGCTTCACTGCCCGTTGTACCGGCCATTGTAGTACGTGTGTAGCCCAGGTCATAAGGGGCATGATGATTTGACGTCATCCCCACCTTCCTCCGGTTTGTCACCGGCAGTCACCTTAGAGTGCCCACCCGAAGTGCTGGCAACTAAGATCAAGGGTTGCGCTCGTTGCGGGACTTAACCCAACATCTCACGACACGAGCTGACGACAACCATGCACCACCTGTCTCCTCTGTCCCGAAGGAAAGGTACATCTCTGTACCGGTCAGAGGGATGTCAAGACCTGGTAAGGTTCTTCGCGTTGCTTCGAATTAAACCACATACTCCACTGCTTGTGCGGGTCCCCGTCAATTCCTTTGAGTTTCAGTCTTGCGACCGTACTCCCCAGGCGGAGTGCTTAATGTGTTAACTTCGGCACCAAGGGTATCGAAACCCCTAACACCTAGCACTCATCGTTTACGGCGTGGACTACCAGGGTATCTAATCCTGTTTGCTCCCCACGCTTTCGCGCCTCAGCGTCAGTTACAGCCCAGAGAGTCGCCTTCGCCACTGGTGTTCCTCCACATATCTACGCATTTCACCGCTACACGTGGAATTCCACTCTCCTCTTCTGCACTCAAGTCACCCAGTTTCCAGTGCGATCCGGGGTTGAGCCCCGGGATTAAACACCAGACTTAAATGACCGCCTGCGCGCGCTTTACGCCCAATAATTCCGGACAACGCTTGCCCCTACGTATTACCGCGGCTGCTGGCACGTAGTTAGCCGGGGCTTTCTTCTCAGGTACCGTCACCTTGAGAGCAGTTACTCTCCCAAGCGTTCTTCCCTGGCAACAGAGCTTTACGATCCGAAAACCTTCATCACTCACGCGGCATTGCTCCGTCAGGCTTTCGCCCATTGCGGAAGATTCCCTACTGCTGCCTCCCGTAGGAGTCTGGGCCGTGTCTCAGTCCCAGTGTGGCCGATCACCCTCTCAGGTCGGCTACGCATCGTCGCCTTGGTGAGCCGTTACCCCACCAACTAGCTAATGCGCCGCAGGCCCATCCCCAAGTGACAGATTGCTCCGTCTTTCCAGTTCTCTTCAGGCGAAGAAAACAACTATTCGGTATTAGCTACCGTTTCCGGTAGTTGTCCCAAACTTGAGGGCAGGTTGCCTACGTGTTACTCACCCGTCCGCCGCTAACCATCAGAGAAGCAAGCTTCTCTTCAAGTCCGCTCGACTTGCATGTATTAGGCATGCCGCCAGCGTTCGTCCTGAGCCAGGATCAAACTCTCCAATAAAGTATTGAAAAGAGCGATAAGCTCATTTTGAATCTGACGAGATTAAACATCTCATTTGTGCTCCAGTCGATTCAAGCCAAGGCTTGTTTCCAACTTTCGCGTTCATTTTGCAAGCAGAATGTTTACTCACTCGTTGTTCAGTTTTCAAAGATCAAACTTGTTTTGTTACCGAGTGTTGTTCTCCTCAGCAACTTTTATATCTTACCACATCCGAACCAACTTAGCAAGCTCTTTTTTTAGTTTCTTTCGAAGCTTATTTGTTTTGCCTGCGGCACTTTGTTTCTCGTGTTTTTTTTGGCCGGAAATAGAATATATCATATACACAACACAAATACTACTTGTAAAATATCCCATCAGCAATTGTATGGTTAAACTTGACTCAATCTTTTCTTCATCTCTTTTTCCGATGGCAATATCCTCTTACTATATCCTATATACACTCACCGGTCGAATCTCTTTCAATATAGGTTGTGAACTAATCAACCAGCATCATTACATTCGTTCTATAAAATATGAAACACAAAGCTCTATTCAATAACACTGCTTTCTATTACGTGGTTACCGAATCTAATAATCGAACTACAAAGAACTTGTGAGCATGATAAGATTGTGCTCTTCACTTTTTACTATTCGTCTTTGAACCTACCCATCACTATCGTGTCATAATACTGTCCGTCCGCGTGTCGCCGATCCTTTTTCAGGATACCTTCGATCTCGAAGCCACTCTTCTGATATAACTCGATTGCTTTTTTATTGGATGCCAGTACGTTCAACACCATCTTCTCTACACCCGTCTGATCTGCCCATTCTATTGACCGCGCCAACAAGTTCTTGCCAATTCTATGCCCCCAGAACTCTCTGGCTACACACACGCCGAACTCAACCTTATGCCAAAAGCGCTTCAACTCCCTACCTTCACATCGGGAATACCCACAATTTCGCCCCCAACTACAGCAACAAGGAATAGATTCCGTGACTTATCAGTATCCAAATGGATGATCCGCCTAAACCCGGCTGCGTCGATATACGCTTCGCCCTCTTCCCGATCCATGTTCTCGGTTTCCCCGTCCAGTTGTACACGAAGTGAAGACAAGGCCTCAGCATCTGTTTCCTCTGCGGATCGAATTGAGTAAGATAAGCCTTTAATGTAATATTCCTGTTGATCGATAATCATAAGAACCATTCCGCCTCTTCACTTTGTTAAAATACTTTACCCTTATTGCTTACCCCACCTCAGACGGACTCTTGCCCGTAAGCATTTTGAATACCTGGCTGAAATACGTTGCATTACGGAACCCCGTCATCTCGCTCACCTCATATACCATGTAATGTCCCGACTGCAACAGTTCCAGCGCTCTCTGAATTCGGTACCCGTTCAAATAACTCACGAAATTCTCACCGGTCACCCTTTTGAACAGTTGACTCAGATACTTCGGATGTACGAATAATCCCTTGGCTATGGCTTCAAAACTAATCTCTTCGGCGTAATGCAGCTCCACATACTGTTTCACCTGTTCGATCAGTTTATTGCTTTTCTTCTCGCCCATCTCCTTGCGTATCTGTTCCAGCCAGTTGCAGATAATACGGTCCATCCAGCTTACCAGATCATGCAACGCATACTTCGATTGAATTTCACGCAAAAAATCACTCATCGCCAGCGGTGGCGTTAACATGGGATGAAGTCGGTTCCAACTATGAATTAACGTATCAAACAGACTGACGGCCACAACCTGTACATCCTGTATCCCAACACAGTTCCCCTCTTCAGCAAAAGGCAAATATGTTGCCATACCTCTTCTGCCTGATCAGGCCGAATATCCGCCCAAGCCTCATTCCATTGACGAAGCAATAAGGAATAATCCGTCACACTTGGCTCTGTATCCTTTGATGCTTCATAGTGGTAGATACGGCTCCCACCTTGAAACTCTGCTGTTTCCAGCGCCTCCCTGCTCTCAAGATAAGAATCTATCACTTCACATGGGTGAATCTTGGATCTCCCGATTCCAGCACTCACTTCAATTTTCAGATACGTAAAGATCTGATCAATCATCCGCTCTACGAGTGGCAGGCATTCCCCCAGATGATCTGTATCTCCTAATAAAAGCAACACAAATACCTGATCCGAATAATCAACAATTTCTACCTGACCATTCATGCGCGCCGCTTGCTCCTTCACCGTCTCCTGAATAATATCGGCCGCCCCGTAGCGGAGAAGCTGCCAATCCCGTTCTTTCATGCGTGTCAAAAATACGGGGCGATTCAGTTGCAGACTAATGGCGCGTGTATGTGAGGACATAGGAATACCTATATAGTCCATGCGTTCTTTCGGAAGTTCGTCTGCCCGATATCGCGTGGTCAACAGCTCGTGAAGAAATTGTTTGCGCAAATACGGAAGCACCCGTCCAACCTCCTGCTTGTACGTCCGCTCCAGCCGCTCATGCCGCTCTCGCACATCTTGTTCCAACAGTACCTCCCGCAGCACAGACTCAATCTCCTCAACCTCTGCCGGCTTCAGCAAAAAGTGATTTACCCCCCAGCGCATGGCTGCCCGGGCGTTCTCGAACTCGTCATATCCGCTAAGAATGATGATCGGCAGGTGGGGATGATCACGTCGCAACGTCTGTGTGATCTCAAGCCCGGTCATCCCAGGTAGATAGACGTCAGTCATAACGACATCCGGGTGCATGCGGTGAAACAGGTCCAGCGCCTCCAAGCCATTGGAAGCAGTACCTGCAATGCTGAGACCCAGAGAGGGCCAATCGATATGATCTGTTAATGCCTTTACAATATGAGGATCGTCATCAACAAGCATGATGGTCTTCATCATTTTTCACCGTCCAACCATAGATTTAATTGCTCGTCGGTCTCAATACGCGGCAGCGTAATGGTCACTTCCACACCACCAGACTCTCTATTGCTCAGTTGAACACCATACCTCTTCCCACAATAAAGCTGAATACGCTGATGTACATTCCGTACACCGATACCGCACGTCTCTTCCAGTGTCCATCCCTCCGGCAAACCCCGCCCATTATCCATGATACGAATAACGATGTCCTCATGCGGGCCAATCTCTTCGTGTATATGGACCTGAATTCGAAGTGTACCTTCTTCAGGGTGCCCGTGCATAACGGCATTTTCGATAAAGGGCTGCAAAATGATCTTTGGAATGTAACAACCGCGAATACGTGGATCGATCTGTTCCTGATAATGAATGGAGAACGGCAACCGCTCTGACTGTATGTTAACGTAGCAACGGGCATGTTCTAACTCATCTCGAACCCGAATAAATAATCTTCCTCCACTCAACCCAATCCGTAACAGCTTACTGAGCTGCACAATCATGCGGCTGATATCCTTGGCTTCGTAATCGAGCGCGCGCCAGTGGATCATATCGAGGGTGTTGTACAGAAAATGGGGTTTGATCTGGGCCTCAAGCAAGCCCGTCTGGGCTTCACGCTTGGCCCGGCTCTCTTCCTTCACCTGTTCCATCAGCGTTGTGAGTTGTGAAGCCATGTGATTAAAGCCATAAGCCAAGTGGGCGTATTCCTCCGTAAACGAAAGCTGTACCCGGGTATCGAAGTCCCCTTTTCCAGTTGTCTCATTCGCTTGATCAATTGTCGCAGAGGGCGGATGATCTGCCTTACAAACAGGTACGCAAGCACAGCGGAACATAACAGTCCCAGTATGGCGATGCCGAGGATCTGCCAGCCTGCCTGTCTGAGCGGAGATAACAACGTATATACCGGAATAGTCTGTACGAGGCGCCACTGAAGCATGGCTGGCTTGGAGTACAGTACCAATTGAGCACCACCGGGTTGGCCGGAAACCACTTCGTATCCGTCTGCGCCAGGCTGGACATGTTCCTGAATCCATGCACTATCTATAATAGAAGAAGATGAGTTTACGGCATCACCCGTTTCTGGAGATGTACTTACTTCATTACTCCTATTCAATCGGTCCTGTTCGTCCAATGCATCACCTTCAGCATGATCGTATTGTACATTCTCCCCTGCTGGATCAACTTTCCCCATCTGCATGACGACATTACCAGCCGTATCGACCAACAGCACTTTTCCATCAAGCACCATGGGTACATCAGCAAATCTGCGTACGATGTCCGATCTGCTCAGTCGAATAAGCACATAGGCAACTGTTCCGCCTCGACTATCAAAAATCCGTTGGGCGTATCCAACCAGGGATTGGCCCGATTCGTTCTCACGCAGCGGAACCCAAGCCGCATCAGCCTTTTCCAGCGTTGCAAACCAAGAGTCGTGTGCGATGGTATCGACCGGAAATATGCGATCAGCCATCGTCACTGTCACTTCATTAAAGACATCCGTATACAGTTCAATGGAAGTAATGCCTTCACTCACGACCATGGTATGATCTAGGATTCGAGAGACCTCTCTCCGTTGGTGAATCTGTGCAAGTCTGCCCGTATTGGCCGTTTCGAGCAGATGGGACAGTTCCCGATTGCTTGCCAAACCGTAGGCGGTTCCTGTTACCCCTGTAATGAAATCAAATCCCCGACGTGTGCTTTCATTCAGAAGAGCCAGACGTGCTTTGCTTATCTCGGCAAATGTGACCGCGGAGAAAGACTGATATGCCAGCCAGACAACAACGGAGACGAGCAACAGGTTAAACGCAATAAAGCAAGTCACCATCAACGTGGAGAGCTTGCTTTGTTGCAGCTTTTGATTAATGAATGAAGACCATCTGCCTTTCCTCATGGAAAAATCAACTCGTTTCGTCTTGGAATTACCCTTTGAGCCCAGAGGTCGCGATTCCTTCCACGAAGTACTTTTGACACACGATAAATACAATGAAACATGGCACCAATGACAACACCGACATGGCAAACATCGGACCCCAATCGGATTGAGAACTGGAATCAAGGAACAGACGCAGACCCAGCGGTACCGTGTATTTGCTCACGTCACTCAAGTAGATCAACTGACTGAAGAAGTCGTCCCATGTCCACAAGAACGTAAAGATCATCGTGGTAACCAGTGCTGGAAACGCAAGTGGAATGATGATTTTGGTGTAAATTTTCACAGGACCGCAACCATCAATGGTAGCCGCCTCATCCAACTCTTTGGGCAATCCCGGAAGAACTGTACCATGAGGAAAATGAAGAAGGCATCGGTCGCGAGCCATTTGGGTACGACAAGCGGCAGATACGTATTCACCCACTCCAGATGGTTGAAGAGAATATACTGCGGAATCAGTGTCACATGATGGGGCAGCATGATCGTCATGAGCATCAGGCCGAAGCAGATAGCTTTGAAACGAAAATTCAATCGGGCGAACGCATACGCTGCCATGGAGCAGGAGATGACATTACCCAGCACAGCTCCAAGTGATAGGATGACAGAGTTGGTGAGGAAGCGGGAGAAGGGATTGCCCTGTATACCCGCCCATCCATTCATGTAATTTTTCCAATTCCATTCCTGTGGCCAGAACCAGGTCTCTGTAAAGATCATATGTCCCGGTTTGAATGAGCTGCCCAGCATCCAGAGAATCGGATAGAGCATGACAAAGGCGATGCCTGAAATCAGTACATGCTTGCTGACGACCCATGCTGTAGAGTTCCGTTGTCCAATCATGATTTCCCACCATCCTCATAGTGCACCCACAGCTTGCTGCTGCGGAATACGAGCAATGTAAATACGCCAATCAGGATAACCAGCACCCAGGCCATCGCGGAAGCATAGCCCATCTGAAAGAATGAGAATCCTTTTTTGTATAGATACAGAGAGTACATTAAGGTTGAGTTCACCGGTCCCCCGCTACCGTTACTGATAACAAAAGCTTGAGTGAACGATTGGAAGGACGTAATCAGCTGCATCACGAGATTAAAAAAGATGACGGGTGACAATATCGGTAACGTTATATAGAAGAATCTCCGCAAAGGACCTGCCCCATCTACCGCCGAGGCTTCGTCGTATTCGGGTGGAATCTGCTTCAAGCCAGCCAGGAAAATAATCATGGAAGATCCAAACTGCCATACCGATAACAATACGATGGAATACAGGGCATACTTCGGATTGGCAACCCAATCGGGCGCCTTAATACCTACCATCGCAAGCACACTATTCGCAGCCCATCCCCACCCAGCATCTTACGCCACAACATGGCAATCGCCACGCTGCCCCAAGCAATGTCGGGATGTAATACACTGTCCGGTAAATACCGAGCCCTCGAATCCCTTTATTGAGCAACATGGCTACCAGCAGTGCGAAGATCAACTTGACCGGTACCGAAACAGCGACATACGTGAAAGTGACCTTGAGCGACTGGGTAAACAGTTTATCCGATGTAAACATCGTAGTGTAGTTATCCAGACCGACCCAGGAAGGGGCGGCCAGGATACTGTAATCGGTGAATGAGATGTATAACGATACCAACATTGGACCCAAGGTGAGCAATAACAATCCGACAAGCCATGGGGCGAGGAACAGAAGCGCGGCTCCATTATGCGCATATCTCCGTTTGACCCGGCGGTTAGCCACACTTTCAACTCGGGCTTGACTGACCTGTGATGTCGTCATCTTCGCAACCTCCCCGCAGAATTAGTAGTCTGGAACGGTTTCAATGATTTATTGACTCGATCCAAGCGTAGCCTTCGCTCCTTCAATAAACTGGGCAATCACATCGGGAGTACTGCCTTGTCCGAAGGCGATCTGCTCGCTTGCGCTCTTGAAACTTGTGTCCACTTCAGCAAAACCTTGCGGGTATGGTGGGTCAATCTCACTGGAATGCTTCGATACGGTATCGATGAATTGGAAAATGGCTTGCTCCGCTTCCGGCAGCGTTGGCTGCATCTGCGCACGAATGCTTGAGTTAACCGGCACACCACGTTCAGAACCAAGAATAGCGGTTGCTTCTGGATCATTGACCATGAAATCAATGAACATGGCAACTTCCTTCGGATGTTTCGTTTTGCCATAACCGGAGAGGAACTGGCCTGGTTTCAGGTATTCGCCAATTTGCTGCTCGTTAACACCATGCGGGAGTACTTGTATTCCAAGCTTATGATCCTGGTTTTTGTTCACCTGCTGGAATGTCAGCAATTGATTGGACCATGCAAAATCCATGGCAGCTGTACCCAGGGAGATCGGGCGGGTCTCCAGCGCATTGGTTGTGGATGCCGTTATCTCCGCCGTGGTCACTCCACCATTCTCGCGCAGTGCGCCCCACATATCGAACCATTGCTGAAGCTCCTCGCTGGTAGCGGTCATTGTGCCACCGTCGAACAACCCTTTCCCGGATTGCCGGATAAACACTTCAAACATGTTCGTTGTACCGGAAATGTCTGCAGATCCATAGAATCCCTCACCTTTGGCTGCGGCAATCTTGGTCGCAATATCCCCAAAATCCTTCCATGTCCAGCTCTCTTGCGGTTCTTCAATACCTAATTCCTGAAATACGGTGGCATCATAAATGACACCTGGTGCGTTTACTCCGAGGGTAATCGCATATAATTTATCGTCAATGGATCCGGCTGTAATCATGCTCTGATCGTGGTCCTCGGTCCGCAGCTCTTTGCTCTCTGCAAACGGGGTCAGGTCAAGCAAGGCGCCGCGCCGGGCAAAGTCAGTCAGAAAGGCGTAATCCATCTGGATGATATCCGGTGCATTCGAACCGGCTACCTGTGTAGTCAACTTGTCAAAATAACCGTCCCAACCGGAGTATTCAGGTTTGATGGTAATCCCCGGATGTTTCTCTTCGAACAATTGGATGACTTTGGTCGTCAGATCATGTCGGGTCTGTGATCCCCACCAGGTCATGCGCAGTTCAACCTTACCTGATGAATCTCCTTCACTTCCACTTGCTTCCCCAGAAGAAGATGGTGTATCAGTGGCCCCTCCAGAACAGGCTGCAGCGAACAATAACAGGGACAGGCAGAACAGGGTTACCCACTTTTTCGTGATCATCATAAATGAATTTCCTCCCCTTTATATAACTATGGAATCGCTTACAAAACCTATTGTATCGGTCCAATGCTGTACATGACATAAACAAAAGTAAGCTTTCCTGTCAAAAAAGTAAGGAGTTGAAGGAATCAAAAACCACCGGGAATATCATTCCCGGCGGTAACGTTCCTGTCTCGGATAGATATGGTCTGTCAGGAATGCGAGACAGCAGGTGAAGACACCTTGTGCTCAGACAGATGTTTCTTCATTTGTGCCACTTCGGTTCCTGCCAGCATCATAATGCCTATACCGTGATTGTCATTGGTGACGGTACGCAAGTCCTGATCATAATACTCTGCCGTAAACGCATATCGTGATCCACTGCACACGCCATGAACATTCCCTTGACGATCAATGGCTTTGCAGATGAGTCCCTTCCAAGCCCGCTCGGCGGCCATGACGTAAACTTCAGGGTCTTTGAACCAGCCAAAGCGTACACCTCTCGCAAAACCGTAGGCAAACATCGCCGTGCAGGAGGCTTCTTCATAGGTTTGCGGAACATTCAACACCTGATGCCACAACCCGCTTTCCCCTTGAAGTGCCGCGTACCCTTCACACAGCTCGTTGAAGAAATCAATCAGAGTCGGGCGCTCGGGATGCTCTGCTGGCAAAGCTTCCAATACTTCCGTCAGGGAAAACAGTGTCCAGCCATTCCCCCGTCCCCATGGAATCTGCGTTGCCTGTCCGTATTTGAAATCATACACATGGGACATGATCTTGAACTCAGGCATGAAGAGATACTTCCGATATAGTGAGAATTGTCTGGCGGCTTCATCCAATGCAGCGGAGTTGCCTGTCACCCGTGCATAACGAACGAGAAACGGCGTGCTCATATAAAGATCATCTGCCCACATGGTATTCTCGGCATACTCCCCAGCACATGTGCGATAAAACGCCCCATCTTCCTGCCGTTCCAGGCGGGAAAGCATGAAATCAGCAATCCGTTCAGCAATCGGAAGAAACGTTGGTTCATGACACTCTGAATACGCTTCCAGCATGGCCGAGCCAAAAGAACCGCAGTTATCCAGCATTTTCAGCATGACCAATTGTTGATTGACTGCCGGGAAACCATACTGCTGCCGATCCCATAATGAGTACTCATACATCTGGGTACAGGCTTGCACATGCTCAGCCGCATAACGTGTAATGTCCGGTCTCTGCAAATAACGTCCCGTCCGTAACAGACCATATACAGTGACACCCAATGGATAATCCCAGCGACCATAATTGGTCACACTGCCCACAGTCCATTTGTTGCTTAACATGGCGTTTTCATAATATGGTCTGATCCAGGCATCCGGTCGATCCAAGCGCCAATACGTCTGTTCTTGCCCCGTTTGGTACACCCGGTCGGTTCGGGTAAGATCCTGCATATCCGGTTCAACCTCTGACTCAAAAGGTCCGACATATAACCATGACTCTCCGGAAGCACCGTGCACACGCTGAGGAAGTTCAAGTAGAAGTGGCTTACCCGAAACGGTTGCGTTCAAATTAAAATGCCATGGTCCCGCTGTAGTGTTGCATTCAATTCGGACAAGCAAGTCACTCCGCCCAAAAGAAGCTGGTACATCGACCTCGAACGGACCAGCCTCCTTTATCTGCGCCACAGGCTTGCCGCTAATCCATATACTTAGAGAACCGGAAGATTGACCTGACAACTGAACCTGATTTCCGGATGAATCGGTATTGTTCAGATGGGTCCAAGCATACACATGCCGTCCAGGAAGATGCCCGTATATTCGTTCAAGAGCTGGCTTGGTTAGATCTTCATCAGACCAGCCTGTCTCAGGCAGCCACTTCAAACTGTATTCTGCTTCTGTTCCAAGCAGGTCTGGTTGTTTACTCGCGACCAGGTTCGGTTGGGAGAACACCCACCCCGCTTGTCCCTGTCTCTCCTGAAACGGCGCAAAAACGTTCAGAATACGCACTTTACCTTCATCTGAACCAAACTGGCAGCCAAATCCGGCAGGGGTATTTTTCATTTCCAGCCAAATGGTGTTCCAGCCAGGCTTGATGTCGATGCTGAGCTTCACCGTTGCATCAGGAGTAATCTCATCCATTACGGTAGAGCGATAGACCAACTGCTCATTAAAATAGAAGCGAACAGGTCCATAACAGCGAACCAGCACATCCAGATTCCGGTCCTCATCCCCCCAGACCAGCGCAGCTGCATGTGACATATGGTCTTTAGGTGCATCAGGAAAGCGTTTACCCAAATTCAGATCATAAAGCCCTTTTTCATTTTGCAAAATACCAGACTTCTGGAATACGCGATATACAAAATCAGCCTGTGCATTGGCCCCAATATATCTCTCGGCCAGCACCTTCAGCACCTGATCCTGATCTTCTCCAAACCGGTAATACATGCTCTGCGGTTCACTGAAATAGGTCGTCATCGATGGCACACATCCCTCTCAAGTTGAAATACAATCTTATCTGAATTAAAACGTTCGTCTGGGGAGCTAAGACCCGTATTTCTGCTGACACAACCCTCGGAGATATAGCGCTTAACCTCCGTAGAGTATTCCCTTGCCCTGAACGTAGATACCCTCTGGTTTACTCATACACCAATGAATAATCCCAGTATACCTGACATGTTCTATGGTGGCTACAGATTTTTGTTTGCGCTTACAAATAAATTCGAAGTCCTACTATAGGGCTCGCCCGTTGAGCTTATATTTGAACATTGTTTACAAAAACAGAAACCGTTACCGATATAGATAGTAGGCTAAAAAATTCCACTTTTTGTATCGGGAAGGAAAGATGCACATTGAATACTCTTGAATCTCTGGTAAATGCTATGCCTTTTGTTAGCCAAATGTTCCGTGACGACATATCCATATCCATTAATGATCATGAGAAAGTTTTGTATTTTTCCGAAGCAAAAAGTCTGGAGATTGGCGTGAAGGTTGGAGATGAGCTGCATGATGATTATAAAAATTTCAAAATGCTCACCAACAAGGACACGCGTACCGTGGCACGTATGCCTGGTGATCTGCAAGGCAGACCTTTCGACGCCATCCTTATTCCCATTAAGGAGAACGATCAGGTCGTGGGCATATTGGGTGTGAACTACGCACTGGATAGTCATATGACACTGGAGACGCTGATCCGTGAAAATGAAACAACCATTCATGCACTCATCGGCGGCATTCAGCAGATTGCAGCACATTCGGAAGAACTCTCTGCGACCTCGGAAGAGATTCTGCGCAACTCCAAAAAAGCTTCAGAGAACTCCGTTAGTGTGTCTAAAGTAACCACCGTCATCCGTGAAGTATCTGAACAAACCAATCTGCTTGGACTGAACGCCATGATCGAGGCGGCCCGTGTGGGTGATCAGGGAGCCGGATTCGGTGTGGTTGCCAGCGAAGTACGCAAACTGTCCGATCATACGAAGCAAGCAGCGGCCGATATCGAAACATCCCTCGGTAGTGTACAGGATTCCATGAAACATATGGAGCAGGAGATCGGTCAGATTACCACCGCAACCGTCGATCAGGCCAAACTCGTTAGCGAGTTCATGGAAAGTATCGAACAACTTAGCGAGACAAGCGCAAATCTGAAAAAGTTCGTACATGAGATGCTGGCGCTCGAGTAACAACCCGTTCCATAGATTCCACAACAGAAAGAACGAACGAGATGAAAGTTACATAGAAAATGATATAGCATGTAAAAAGCCTCCGGCTGCACTTCCCTTACAGGAAATCAGCGGAGGCTTTGTTTCTTTAATTGAGGGGATATCCCCTCTATAGTCGCATGACTGTCAGATCTCTACAGCAACGCCAAAATGGTCGGAGACCACCGGCCCGTTCTTACCGTTCAAAACCACAGTGGAAGACTTGGCCTGAATGGGACGATTGGAGAAAATATAGTCGATCCGAAGATCGCGTTTGTTGTCTGCCCACCCGGCAATGGCCTTCACCACGGTTGCTCCTTCATCCTTTTGCAATGCTGTGGTGTACAGGTCGTTCCAGCCTTTGCTCATCATATAATCATAGCCTTCTCCGCGCACTTCCGCCACATTGTTGAAATCACCCATTATATATAACGGCTGATCCATGTAGGGGGCAAGCTTGCTCTCCGTCAACTCCCACTGTCCCTTGAACGGTTCCTGCGCATCATCCCACCAGTTGTAGTGACCGTTCACAAACCAGGTTGCTTCACCTTGGACGACCGTCTGAATTCCCACAATCTTGCGTGTACGGTAATTGTTATAATCTCGCATGTGGGACACATATTCTCCAAAAGCCTGTGTAATCGGCGTCCGGCTAAGGATCGCCAGTCCTTCATCGTATTTCTGAAACCCGACATGCGCGGGAATCCACGTCCAGTAATATTGCTCTGTCAGCTGCTGGAGCAAGACGTAGGCGTAGTTGTCTTTTTTAATCACAGCATCCGATTCAGTCGCAACATACGTCCCCAGTTCTTCTTCAGAAAGCGCAGCTTCCTGCATGGACTGGTTAACCTCCTGCATGGAGATTACATCAAATTGATGTGTATTAATAAAATCAGCCAGCTGACTGATCTTGTTCAGTTGATCCTCTTCCGCCCAAGCGTGTGTGTTTAACGTGAGTATTTTCATATGCTCTCTCCTGTTGTTTGTAATATGACCGTTTCCCCGGCCTGCATCGTTCCTGAAAGGAATACATACGATAAGCATACACAATATGCGGCAATCATGCATGCCACTCGCTCAAGGCACCTGCGTATTCATCTTGATTCATGATACTGCAAAAAGAATTTCATATTCTTATAACCGATGCACGTAGCGGCTCATAACTGATATGATGGATACAATGAATTTACAACATCACGTCATAGACGTGGTGATTACTTGAACCTATGTTTACCCCAGGAGATGGAATGATGAACATACCGAATAACATGAGGATGGATGATGCGCAGTGGCAACAGTTGATCAGGCAGGTTGCGGAACATTTTAACAACCTGACGATCATGCGCGGATTCCAATATTATAAACAGAAACGTGTCGGACCATTAACCTATTCCGAACAACAAGGAATCTCGGCCTTCGTACAAGGATCGGAAGAATATGAGGTCACCCTGAGCCTGCAATCCCTGTCTACAAGTCATTGTACCTGCCCGGTGAATTCCGTATGCAAACATATGACAGCCGTACTAATGAGTTATGCCGAGCAACTGGAGCGACCTGTACATGCGATTGTGAATGCACACTCCAGTACTGCGCTCAAACAAACAACCAAACCCGTCGGGGCCATGTCCGCAGGACGATCCAGCTACGCAGATGCCGATGAACCACAGGATATGGATATACCCGACAACCAATACAGTCAGATCAAGGAGCGTGCAACAGAACTTGCCGATCTCGAAATCTCGGAATGGCATGAGCTGTTCCACTCCTGTCTGAGACGGCTGGGTACCGGCACAGCAAGTACAACCTACGTGCAGGAAGCAACGGACGAGCTATATGCTATTAAGCCAAGGCTGACCGCGGCGATGGACCAACTTTTTGAACTGCATGTGCAGCTGCACCTTATGCGATTCTGCGTACCATCGGCTCGTAACTCAATTACGCATACCCCTGTGTACTTGAGCTACCCTGCCCAGCTTGCGGTGGATGCACTTCTGAAAGACATTGAACGGATCTTTAATCATCCGCTGGACTTGTCCGGTCTAAAGGGAAACAAGCTTGCACAGCATTGGAACAGGCTGACTGAAACCTCTGCTTATTTACGTAAACAGATGATGCCTGAAACAGCCAGCATGATGTTCTTCACTCCGATCTATCGACAACTGTGGTTGAACTGGATCGTGCCTGAGCTTCAGGGGTCTCAGGACATGCTGCACTCGGAACAGGCCATCTTAAATGATATAGAGCGCGGTATAATTGCCGCTTCCGCACCATCCCAATCAGGTGAAAGTGTCTTGGTTGGCACTCCAGGTAATACAGGTAGTAGTAATAGACCAGGTAGAGCCGTAACACTGCCCTTACCTCTGGTGCTCGCACAGAGTTGGACGCACTTCCATCTGGGGCAGGATGATCAGGCGTGGCAACGACTCGTGCATGGAAGCTCAGCTTTTGGCATTCCGCCAGAACATCTGTTGCATTTTCTCCATGTGCTCGCAGATTCGGCTGAATGGAAGCGGCTTGGGGATTGGTTGGTCCAACTTGGCCCCCTGCTGTCGAATCGGCGTAACACACCTTTGAGTGATTACATGCATCTATGGGATACAGCTATTCAACATCTCCCCGATGCGGAAAATCGAATGTGGGACACCTTGGTCAGCATGCTTCCCCACTCCCGCCCAGCTTACGAGGATGCCATGCATTCTCGTGGTCAATGGCGCAGGTGGATTGATTTTCAGCTAAGTACAGGGACGGAGCCACTCGAATTCCGCGTAGCGGTGCTGCAACCGATTGAAAAAGATGCACCTGAGCTGCTGCTCCCCTTCTATCATCAGGCGGTGGAGCGTTATATCGGACATAAGAACAGGGACGGATACAAGGCGGCGGTGAAGCTGCTGAAACGTCTATCCAAAATCTATAAAAAGTTGAAGCAAGAAGCACACTGGGAACAGTTTATCACCACACTCGCTGTTCGTAACAGTCGGCTGCGCGCCCTGCAGGAAGAGCTTCGGAAAGGTAAACTGATCTCATGAGCTTAATTCATCCATACACTGAAACGATTGAGGTTCACGTCGCTTTAACCGGATATGGCGATGCCTTGTTTTACGGAGCACTCAATACACACCACTTTGTCTCGGGACAGTCGCTTAAGCAGCGATTGTTCGCCTGGCATGTGCCTTCCTTCTACGGTACCGAACTGGAAGTCCGGCAGATCGAAGAGATTGAGCTGGTTGTTCTGCCTGCGGAAGAAGTCATTCCCTTCTTTGCCGAGATGCATACGCTGCTTCATATTGAATGGAAGTGGGACGAACAAGCGGAACATCTGATTCGACTCGCTCCAGCGCTCGCAGCATCCATCGAGAAACGCAAATACGTACCCAGCTTCGAGGCCCACCGCGCAGGACAACTTCAATGGACCTGGGACCCGGACAGCTTGAAAAAGCAGGAGCGGGCATCGCTTACCAAAGCGATTCAACAGACAGACGAGAGCTACGCAGAAGGGCTCGGGGCGGCCTACTCCGCCTTTGTATTCCAGCGCTGGTATAGTTCGGAGGAAGCTGCAACCGATCTGCGGCGTGAATTCCCGCAGTTGTTCCCCGAGCGCGGCACTCTGCCCAAAACAGCTGGGATGGACGCGCAGTCCTGGCTCGTATCCATTGGTTGGAAAGCCGATGCCGCTCCGTTCAGACCCATGCTGCAATTGCAGGAGCCTGACGAGGATGAGCCATCTTGGCGGCTGCGACTGGTGTTGCAGAACAAGCTGGATGCCGCCATCTTGGTGCCCGTCATGCTGGATTCACGCGGCAGGCTTGAAGGCGAATGGCCAGAGGTATGGACACCGTTCATTCTGGATCGGTCCGCCGGATGGCTGGATCAGCTTCGCGCACATTTGCCGCGTCTTGGCAGCTCCATTAGCGGCAGACGTGATGTGCTGAGCGACCCGCTGGGAGATCAGGAAGCCTGGCATTTCCTGACGCAGGATAGCGGCAGGTTGCTCGCAGCGGGTTGGCAAGTCCTGCTCCCGGGTTGGTGGGAAGCAGCCCGCAAGAAAAACCGAAACTGCGTGCAAAGGTGAAGCCGGAGGAAGGCAGTGAACGGGGACAATCGTTCTTCGGACTGGACTCGATTATTCATTTTGACTGGCGTATTGCAATTGGTGACACGGATCTCAGCGAGGAGGAATTCGCCGACCTTGTTGCCCGTAATGAACGATTGGTTCGCTTCCGCGGAGAATGGGTTCCTCTCGACCCCGATCTGCTGGAACAGATACGTCGTGCCATGGGCGGTGTAGATCGGGAACAGGGACTCTCATTCCAGGATATTCTGCACCTGCATCTGTTGCACAATGAACAGCGGGAATATCGCAACCAGAAATGGAAGGAAGGACAACAAGCCGAGGAGGAAGAGCAACCGCAGGCTAATGAGAACATTCGACTGGAGGTTGAGCTTAACGACCACCTGAACCGGGTTATTGCACAACTGGGAGGCGGACAAGGTGGTGCACCTTCCCTGCCCATTCCTACAGGGCTCCATGCCGAGCTGCGGTCGTATCAGAAGGAAGGATTTGCATGGCTTGGTTTCCTGCGCAGATTCGGTCTTGGAGCCTGTCTTGCTGATGATATGGGTCTCGGGAAAACCATTCAGTTCATTACGTATCTATTACACATCAAAGAACATGAACCACGTAAGCCGGGACAGGCTCCGGCACTTCTGATCTGTCCAACTTCCGTATTGGGCAACTGGCAAAAGAGATTAGCCGCTTCGCGCCCTCCATTCATGTCAGCCTGCATTACGGAGCACGCCGATTAAGCGGGGATGCATTCCGGGAGCAGACAGAGCAAGTAGACATCATCATCACGTCCTTTGCTACCGCTACACTGGATCAGGAAATGTTGCAGACGTATACGTGGTCATGCATCTGTCTGGATGAAGCGCAGAATATCAAGAATGCCCAGACCAAACAGTCTCTGGCTGTTCGCAGTTTCCCGGCGAAACACCGCATTGCCATGACAGGTACACCAATCGAGAATCGGTTGGCCGAGCTGTGGTCAATCTATGATTTTACCAATCCAGGATATCTGGGCAGTGCACGGGCATTTCAGACTCGCTTTATCAGTGCCATCGAGAAAGATAAGGATGAGCAGCGGATGCAAGATCTTCAACAGCTCGTGAAACCGTTCATGCTGCGCCGCAAGAAAAAAGATCCGAATATCCAGCTTGATCTGCCGGACAAAAACGAGATGAAGACTTACATTCACCTTACGGGTGAGCAAAGTGCATTGTATGACCAGTCCGTGCAGGCGCTGATGGACAAAATGAAAGAGCTGGAAGGGATCAAACGCAAAGGTGCGATTCTGTCGGCACTAACTCAGCTTAAACAATTGTGTGACCACCCTCTGCTGCTGACCAAAGAGGCTTTGCCGGAGGAACTGCCAGAGGACGGCACATTAACATCTGCTTATGACGTGTACAGCCCGCAGGATATGGCGATGCTGATCAGCCGCTCCGCGAAGCTGGAACGACTGATGGAGCTTGTCCGTGAATTGCGGGATGAGGGTGAGCGATGCCTGATTTTCACCCAATACATCGGTATGGGTCAGATGCTGCAACAGGTGCTGCGTCAGGAGTTGCAGGAACCTGTGCTGTACCTGCATGGGGGCACCTCCAAAACGGCCCGGGATCGCATGATTGAGGAATTCCAATCCCGTACATTGCCTGAGGACAAGCAACCATCCGTCTTCATTCTGTCTATCAAGGCAGGCGGTGTGGGGTTGAATCTGACCGCAGCCAACCATGTCTTCCACTTTGACCGCTGGTGGAACCCGGCTGTTGAAAATCAGGCCACCGACCGGGCTTACCGGATGGGTCAGACCAAGGATGTACAGGTGCATAAGTTCATCTCTCTCGGTACACTGGAGGAGCGGATCGACGAGATGTTGGAGAGCAAACAGCAGCTTAGCGATAACATCATCACTAGCTCCGAGAACTGGATTACGGAACTGTCGACGGACGAGCTGAAGGATCTGTTCACTCGGCGTCGTGACTGGTCGGGCTAACATCGGTTGAAGATTTACAGTACAGGCCAAACCCGGATTTCAGAGAAATAAAATGAATAAACAATACAAAAAAGCGAAGTTTCGGAATTTGAATTCCGGCTTCGCTCTTTTTGTATTGTTGCAGATAATCATCTGTTCTTAACGCATGTTACCGATGATGGATGATCTTGATTCCTGCATTTTTTTGACAAAGTTCGTCATGACATCAAATGCTTCATTGCGCTTGTTGGACAGGGACTGCAGACGAAGCATGTCCATCTGTTGAGAGTTGCTCGCAGCATCAATCTGGCCTTTCAGCTTCTGAATAGCTGCTTCATCTCCGTTTTGCTGAGCTGCCTGCAATTGAGAGTTCAGTTCCGCGATCAGCTGATTGCGGTTCTGTACCTCCTGAATTTGCGTTTGCAGTTGAGCATCCAACAATTTAGTACGCTCGCTCTGAACCATCATCAGAGCCGTTTCGATATCCATGCTGCTGATGTCGATCGATGTTAAGCTAGAGATGTTCGAGATTGGGCTTGCAGAGGCTGAAGAAACAATGGACACTGCAGCAACTGTAGCAACTACGGTTGAAGCGAAAAATTTACCTGAACGTTTCATGACTGTTCCTCCGAGTCCATATGTAATATGTACCAGTTTTTAAGTTGGCATCTTCCGCCATTCTAAATCAAAAGTACTAGTTGTTCAATCAAATTCATTTCAAATTTGAAATAATTTCGAAAACCCTTACACACGCCTACCTCTGCTTACAATTTGAGTAAATAAATTGGGTATACGATGTTAGAGATTGACGTTTATGGATCGATTGAAAGACACGTTGAAACCTGGTGAAGTAAACGCGAGCGACTATGATGCAATCTATTTCACAGGCAGTCACGGTACCATGTGGGATTCCCCGGACAATGCCGAACTGCAAGAGCTTTCTCGTGAAATCTATGAAAAAGTGGCGTTGTATCCGGCGTGTGCCACGGGTTATACGTGGTTACAGCCCTGCTGAACGTGAAGCTGTCCAACGGCCTGCTTTTGATCAACGACAAAACGGTATCCGGCTTCACGAATGAAGAGGAAGCACTGGCTCAATGAGTTTGGCGCATCAAGATGCTCAGCCAAACCAAGTATGTTCCTTTCCTGTTGGAAGATGCACTAAGAGAACGCGTTGCACAATACAATAAAGCTGCTGCATTCAGCTCTTATTTCAAAACAACACGTGATCCGTCATAACCTGACAGAACACGTGCTGTTTTTTAAGGATTTACTTGTATTGAAGCTTCCGCTGCTGTTCCTCTAGCCAGTCGCTTCACGATATAAGGCACGGTCACCGATGTCAGGATCACGGCAAACGCAATCTGAGCGATGGCTGTCTCCACATAGGGCGCATATGCCGGATTGAACCCAGCAGCCATCGATGGTACGACCATGGAGAGTCCAGCAACCGAACATGTCGCAGCCGCTGCATAACCGGGCCGCCTTAATATCGTACGATCGATTCCAATGAGCGGCAGCATGCAAATCAGCAAAAATAATACCGTGACCAGCAAACCGGACAGACTGGACTGAAATGCGATACGCAGATCAATATTGGAGCCAAAACTTGTGCCGAGGAAAGGCAGCAGAATCAGTGTGCCTGGAGCAAACATCTTCTGAATGTTGCTGTCCAGATTGCCAAGCACTATGCCGATGAAGAAAGGCACCAGCGTTGCAAGGACACTGAGGTAATCAATACCGACGCCACTTGCCGAATTCAATATCATGACCGGAATAACCGGTACGGCAATCAGATTCAGAATGCCAAACGCGGCACGATCCACATCATCTCCGTACGTATTCATCAAGGCCAGATATAATCCCGGATTACAACTGGTCAGTACAGCAATGAAAGCTACCGCCGAAACTCCCCCGACCCCACTAATGCCAAAAAAGTGTACAAACACCCAGCCAAACAGGCAGCTGATGAGGATACGAGAGATACAGAGCACCCCTGCTCTCTTCAAGGTCACCAGAAGCTGTGACAAATTCAACTGTGTTCCTGATATCAGTAAAATCATGCCGATTAGCACCATGGTACCTTTGGATGTGAATAGCGCTGTCGTGGGATCTCCCATCTGAAAAAACGATGGAAACACTGTGTTGATGACAGCGGCGAGCAACATGGGAACAATGAGCAAGCCGCCGGGAATTTTTTTGATACGACCCAGAATATTCATGTGCTGTTACAGTTCTGCTCCGTTGGTACGAATCACATTCTGATACCAGAAGAACGAATCTTTCCGATATCTTTTGAGCGTTCCATTACCATAGTCATCCTGATCGACGTAGATAAATCCGTAACGTTTGCTCATCTCGGAAGTCCCTGAACTAACCATGTCGATGGGTCCCCACATCGTATATCCCAATACCTCGACCCCATCGGCAATGGCAAGTCCCATCTGTTCAATATGTTTGCTCAGGAAATCAATCCGGTAGGGATCGTTGATCGTTCCGTCCTCATTCAGCTTGTCGTAGAAGCCTGAGCTGTTCTCCAGAATGAAGACCGGTTTTTGATACCGATCATAGACGAGATTCAGCGTATACCGCAGGCCAATCGGATCAATCTGCCAACCCCACTCGTTTGCAGGCAAATGCGGGTTTTTATAAACGCTGTGTACGTTTCCTGCCGTTAATTCAAGTTGTTCGGTATCACTGCTGGATATCATGGAGTTGTAATACGACATTCCGACAAAATCAGCCGTATGTGCGCGAATGCTATCCAGATCGCCATCCTCGATGTTCAACTGGATCTGCTTATTTTTGAAATACGTTTTACTATAATAAGGGTACTCGCCTTTATTGAGCACATCCAGGTAGAATTGATTTTTCATCTGATCATCCTGCTGCATCTGGAGCGCATCTTCCGGCTTGCATGTGTATGGATACGTTGTAAAATATGCCACCATGCTTCCGATCTGGTTATTTGGATCAATCTCATGGGCCATCTTGGTTGCTCTGGACGCAGCTACAAATTGATGATGCAATCCCTGGAATAACATTTCCTCATAATTTGGAGCATCATAATCAATAATTCCGAGCGTCTTGGCCGATGCTTTCACGCTCATGTTGATCTCGTTGAACGTCACCCAATATTTCACTTTGTCCTTGTAACGATTGAACAGCACATCACAATAGTTCACGTACAGATCAATGAGCTTGCGGTTATACCATCCACCAAACTTGTCCATCAGTACAATTGGTGTGTCAAAATGGCTGATGGTGATCAGGGGCTCCATGCCCTGTTTCAGACATTCATCAATAACCTGATCATAGAACTCCAGTGCCTTTTCATTCGGAGCGGCATCGTCGCCACCTGGAAATACCCTGGCCCATGAAATGGAATAACGGAATACTTTGAAACCCATCTCGGCGAACAAGGCGATATCCTCACGGAAGTTATGATAGAAATCAATCCCCGGCGCTTCGGATATTTTACGGTATCCGGGTCATTCCGGGCCTCTTCAATCATCTCCCAATTCACTCTGATCTGCTTGGTCACCTTGCGGTCGTTCTTCTCGTTAAACTTCATCACTTCGGGAATGGTGAGACTCTTGCCATCCACATTATAAGCTCCCTCTGCCTGACAGGCGGATAGCGCACCGCCCCATAAAAAATCCTTTGGAAAATGGGTATTCGTCATTTTGGTTTCCTCCTGTTATTACCTGTTATTAAGGTCTAAATTTAAGTCGAAATAGCTCGTCGTTCGTAGCTTAATCAATTAAAAGATGAGCAATTCTTAGGGAATTAACTTGATCATTGCTTCGCTCTCCCGAATTGGGCCGTTGGTCGCTGTGGTCAGTACATCTCCGAACTGCTGCATGTTGGTAACGACAATGGATGTAATAGTGTTATATCCTGCTGACGTAATGCCTTCTGGATCAAATTCCACTAATAAATCGCCAGCCTTGATCGTCTGTCCCTGTCCGATGTGAGCGTTAAAATATTTCCCTTTCAAGCTAACGGTATCGACACCGATATGAATCAGGATCTCAACACCATTCTCAGCTTTCAATCCGATAGCGTGTTTCGTGCGATAAAGGGCTTCGACTACTCCGTCAAATGGAGCATATACCTTGCCTTCTGTTGGAACAATTGCAATGCCTTTACCCATCAACTCTTGAGCAAACGCCTGATCTTCCACTTCAGAGATCGGTTTGATCTCCCCTGTCATCGGGCTAACGATCAGCATGTCAGCAGATGTGGATGTCAGTGATGCTGCTGACTCTGAAGTTACTTCTGAGGCAGCGGTTGTTGGATTTTCGTTAACTTTATTCGTAACTTGTTGCTTCGCTTTACTTCCATCTGTATCTTCCTTGATGCCTGCCAACAGCGTAAAGACAAAACCGAGTACAACTGCTGCAATACAGCCAATAACGACATACATGTAACGATCAGATGAATACGTACCGATTGCCAATACACCTGGAAGCGAAATTGCATTCGCTGTTGTGTGCACCAAGCTGTAGAATCCACCAACTAATCCGCCTGCAAGACAACCTGCGAAAAAGGGACGTTTATATTTGAGCGTTACACCATAGATCGCCGGCTCGGTGATTCCGAACAACGCGGTGAACCCACTCGAAGCAGCCGCTGATTTCATCGTTTTACTCTTCGTCAGTACAAACACACCGAAAGCTGCTCCAGCCTGGGCCAAATTCGCCGCTAATGCCGTTGGTAACAACACGGTTGCGCCAAGCGTAGCCACTTGTTGAACCTGAATCGGCATGATGGCATAGTGCATGCCGAACATGACCATGATTGGTTTGAAAAATCCAAGAATCGCACCTGCAAGAACACCTGCAGTGGAGAATAATGAGTTAATACCATTCGTCAACCAGTCACCGATATATGATCCTACTGGACCAAGTACAACCAATTCCACTGGAATCATAATAAACAGAACAATCATTGGGGTAAGCAGGACCTGCAGAAACTTGGGAATCACTCGATTGACCACCGGATACACATAACTCATAATCCATACCGCCAAGATGATTGGAATGACGGAAGAGGAATATTTCATCAACAGAATTGGCAAGCCGAGAAAATCAATGCTGTTTACACCCGTCTCGGCAACCTGAGCCGCAGCGTTCAAAATGGTTGGATGCATTAATCCCGCAGCAAGAGCTACGGCCAAATAGGGATTGGTTTTGAAACGGTTGGCTGCACTAACAGCCAGGAAGAACGGCATGAAATAGAAAATACAGTCCCCTATCATGTTAATGATCGTTAGGAATCCGGAGCCTTCCAAATACCCCATGGCGGTTATAACGGTAGCCAAACATTTAATCATCCCGCAACCAACGAGTGCTGGCAGAACAGGCGTGAATATACCTGCGATGGTTTCAAGCACGACATTGACGGGGTTTCGTCTCTTTTCGGTCCACGGTCTGTAGAATCTGTAATTTCTCCAATATGGTCTGAGGTCAAATTTTTCAATTCACTGTAGACTGCGTCTACCTTAGCGCCGATGACAACCTGAATCTGTCCCCGGAATTTTGTGCCTTAAGTACGCCTTCAAGCTGATCCAGCGCTTTGAGATCTGCTTTGTTGTCATCCTTCAATACGAATCTCAAACGGGTTGCACAGTGCGTCAGACCCGATATATTTTGCTCGCCACCAACAAGATCAAGTACGTTTTTAGCCAAGTCTTTGTTGTTCATGACCCTTCTCCTCTACATGAATAAATTGGATATATAAAAAATGACCAAGCCGGGGAATCGTCATTCCCTACGCTTGGTCATGCCTGATCGAATCAGTAACAGTCCAATATGGATTATTCGGTTAGTTCCTTCACCAAGTTCATTCCGTTGGTTCGTTCGAGATTAATCGCTGGATATGCAGAATCAGATATAACTTTTCATCATCAGAACAGGTCCAGCCATAATTATTTTTCAGGAAATCGGCAATCTTCTCCACACAAGCCAGTTCCTTCGGAAACTTCTCTTTTACCATTAAAAACAGCGATTCATTCTCGTCTTTGAGTGATTTACCACTCATCTGTCTCAGAATGAAGTACCGGATATGTGTGGCAAAACGCATGAAATGGATGGAATCCTCCTGAAAGTCAATTTTGAGCGCATACTTGATCACCGACAGGATCTCGCCCGTCACGGTTGTTATCTTTGTCGTATCACTCATCTCTCCAGAGCCCACCTGTGCATTGACAAAGTGCAGAGCGATCAGTGTTGTTTCGGCTGTCGGCAGCGCGATATCCGTTTTTTCCTGAATCAGCTTCAGCGCAGCCTCCCCCACCCGAGTCTCGTCCGGATAGAGTGTCCGCACTTCCCATTCCAGTGGGTTTTTGATACGGATGCCTTCTTTGGTTCGGGTTAATGCAAAACTGATATGGTCGGACAGGGTGAGAAGCAGATTCGGGTTAAATGTTTTATTCAGGATCTGACTGCCCAGCTTGATCACTTCCTCCGCGAGATAAATATCCTCAATCGGAATACTGTTCAGCAGGTCATACATCCGAATGTTCTTCGGAGCTACGAATATTTTCTCCACCAAGTCCGTCTCCGTCAGCTCATAGGGTGTTTTCAAAAATCCTACACCTTTGCCTACGACAAAGACCTCTTCGTTATGTTCATTAATAGCAATGGCCACGTTATTGTTTACTTTCTTGATAACCTTCAATGTTCTCACCCCCCAACAAAAATAAAAAAAGACCGAAAGCGATTACAGTAAAGCAATCGAATTCGGTCATGCCTGGTTTCCCCAGTAACAGTCCGTGTTATGAATATAAGTTTATTATAGTGCTGTTTTCGAAAAAGTCAATCATGCAATCCTTAGGGAATACATCCCTCTGTTAAGCAGATGAAAAAAGCAAAGCGCTGTGGTACAATGAAGGAATTGTGTATTCACAGACAGACTTGTGGGTAGAGGTGCTGAGTCGATTCTGAATCAGTACTCTTTGTCCATGATTATGCTGCCATTCTAGGGAGGCTTATGGAACAACCATGCTCATTATTGGTATCGCCGGAGGAACTGGCTCCGGTAAAACGACGGTAGCTCGCTCCGTCATAGACCGTCTGGGATCAGGTAAAGTCACATTTATATCCCAAGACAATTATTACAAAGACCAGTCGCAGCTCACACCTGAGCAACGCCGACTCACCAATTACGATCACCCGTTTGCATTCGATAATGATCTGTTGATTGAGCATCTCACCTTGTTGAAAAAAGGCCAAGCGGCGTATGCTCCCGTATATGACTTCACCATAGATAACCGTGCTGCCAATGAGACGGTTGAACTGGCACCGAACCATATTGTCATTGTAGAAGGATTGCATGTGCTGATTGACGAACATCTTCGCAGTCTAATGGACATCAAAGTATTCGTTGATACCGACTCCGATGTGCGGATTCTGCGACGAGTGCTGCGGGACATTGAGGAACGCGGACGCACGATTCAATCCGTGTACAAACAATATCTCGAAACGGTAAAACCGATGCATGATGCTTTTATCGAGCCATCCAAAAAGTATGCCGATATCATTATTCCAGAAGGCGGACATAATGAAGTAGGTATTCAGATGTTATCCATCCTCACCGAGAAATATCTCACCGGGGAAAATTGGAACGGCGCTTAATTTGTTGCAAAGCAACACAACAAAAATCCAGGTTACGATACCGCGTAATCTGGATTCTTTGTTGTTTTTTCATGTATAATAATTCCCATAATTGAAAGGAGATCTCCCTCTATGGCAACTTTCGAAGAGTTTATGCAGCATGACCTCCGGGTGGGAACAGTGGTGGAAGCCGAACCCTTCCCCAAGGCTCGCATACCCGCTATCAAAATGACGATCGATTTTGGACCACTTGGTCTTAAACGTTCCAGCGCTCAGATCACCCAGAGATACACGCCTGACATGATCATTGGTAAACAGGTCATTGCTGTAGTTAATTTTCCACCTCGGCGAATTGCCGGTTTTGTCTCTGAAGTACTCGTGCTGGGCGGCGTGCCTGGTGAAGGAGATGTTGTCTTACTTACACCGGACAGTCCATTGCCTAATGGAACACCGATAGCCTGACTTTTTTTGGAATAAGAAGAATATGGGCTTTTCAAATGTTTGGAAATCGAGTATTCTTGATTTATTGATCATTGAATTGACTATTGATGGAACTACATATGGTAGAGACCTTAAAGCATAAGGCTATGAATCTGCGGATTCGTGGCCTTTTTTTGTATTTTTTTGAGAAAAAATAGGTCTGGAGAATTAGTTAGGTTTCTGTGGAGAGGAGAAATATATTGATAAATCATACCAACAGCCTAGTTTTACATGGTAGAATATTGATTATTATTACAAATTTAGTATCTAGTAGCCTAACTCGTACATACCAAAGACCAAAACTACAGTGAAGAGGAGTAAAATTCATGAAAAAAATGATGATTTCCGGCGCAACCGCATTGGCTTTATTAACAGGGGGTATCGTAGGTTTTGGAGGCGTTGGGAGTTCTGCAGAAGCCGCACAAGCTACAACTACATTTAAAGATGTACAGGCAACACACTGGGCGTCCTCAGCAATTAATTCGGCCGTAGAACAAGGTTATTTCAAGGGGTATGCTGACGGTACATTTAAGCCAAGTTCACCCGTTACCAAAGCTGAGATGGCAAGTATCCTGGGACGTTTATCCGATCAGCCCAATGCATCGACACAAGAATCAAACAATTTCACAGACATACCCGAGTGGGCAAAAGCGGCGTCTCTACGGCTATCGCGAAAGGCTTCATCACCCCTTCCAGTTACAAGGGAAAACTGGATGCACAGGGCGCTCTTCAACGAGGCGAGATGGCGACTTGGCTGACACAAGGGCTAACGGTGGTTGATCCTGAGTACAAGCAAGCACTCTCTGATGTGACCAATACCGTTGTGCCTGCAAAGGAATATTTCACAGGCAAACTCGCAAGCGCTCAAAAAAATGCAGTTGCCGTTGCTCTGGGAACAGGACTGATGAGTGTAGCCAACGATAAAACATTTGGCGTTGATCGTACAACCACTCGGGCGGAGGTTGCTGTGTTAATTGCCCGTTATGCCGCAGTCGCCAAGACAAAGCCTGCCGATTTCCAGGGTCTGAATGAACTGCGAGCGGTGGGTTTGACGGGAACGAATCTGAGTATTATTGCGCCTAAGTATCAGAAAGCAGGACCAGGAAAATTTTCCGAATCGTATGATTACAGCAAAGTTACTGGCGATTTTGCAAAAGTTCGTAATCAAGAATTAGTTACAGTAACGAATTATGCAGATCTAAAGATCAAGAACTGGATCATCGTGAATCCATATGTGAAAGAAACTGAGAGAAGTATCTATTATCCTGTTTTTGTTGATGAAAAAGATAGATTACTCAGAGGCGCTTATTATTCTTTTACAGAGTTTGATATTAGTATTAAAAATTCTATGAACCAACTGCAAGCTGGGAGTCTTATCAATTCCCCAAGTATTAATGCCCTAACTTCTCCAAGCACCAAAGGTTTTAAAGAGTATGGACTCAAACATATAAATGACTTACTCGGACCCAAAGGCGTGTTTATCGAAAAAAAACCTGTCTATTGGGCTGATGGTCTCTTACATTTTGACAAGTCACTAAATCCTGGAGTACGCCTGACGCTCAAAGATGGAACAATCTATACTGTAGTTCCAAATTAAACTATGAAAAGGGTGTTCCAATGTGCGTTCCTATAAATTATCAAAGAAGTTATTGATAGGATATACAATACTATGCTTAATGTTCCCAACCCCTTCAGTAGTTCTGGCTGGAGGGGGCCTGGAACGAAACCTATTTTAGAAGCCTCACATATAGTACCTTCATCACCTGCAAAGTCACAGAAAAAGTAATACCCGTTGAGGGTAGTGGAATGTCTAATATCGGTGTTTATGTTTACCAGCTGGATAATTTAAGATGGAGTGTAGATGGAGAATGCAACGGCCAAACATTGAGCAATAACCCCGATACCAACAAACCAAACTCATCATTAGTTTGCGTAAACCTTCCGCTAGATGCACCAAGCTACAAACCCTCTGAGTACTTTGATCGTTCAGGTCAGAGATATTCTAGAAGTGAATTAACTTCCATATCGTTAAAGCCCATGTATATGGATAACACGCAATATTACTCACCAGGCAAACCAATCTTGGTTAGTGTGGAATCATTTGACGGTGATACGGTAAAATTCACAACTCAAATCGGAGGTGCTATTGAACCAATAGGTCACAGACCCTATAATCCACCTAAATATTCTGCTGACTATGTATTTAATACCGATATATACTGGAGTGCTATAGCTGAAATAACCAAAGAGATCAACCTCTCAGCTGGAGGTCAACTTAGCTTAAACCAGTCCAAACAATTGAATGCAACCGTCAAAACCAAAAATGGAGATGGGAACTTTGGAGCAGAGACCAATGTGAACACCGGCAGCGGTGGTACAACGACATGGGAATCATCCAATCCTGGTGTCGCTACCGTTAGTAACTCCGGATTAGTGCAAGCCGTCAGCAGAGGAACAACAACCATCACCGTATTGTGGGAAAAAGACGATTTCACCTTAACAACCACAACCAACATTGGCGTTGAAGAAAATCCGGGTCCTGGTGGTGAGGACGGTAATGGAGGCGGGGGCGGAGGTTGCACACCAACGATTGGACCACCTTCTGCTGGAACCATCATGAGCATGAATGATCTCGATCCAAATGTCAACGGTGTTATTAAGTCAGATAACAGAGATAATGAGACATTCAATGTATTAAAAGGAATCCCTACTTCCGAGTCACTCTACACGAATGCCTTTGCTGACAATTATTTGTTTAAACAAGCTTGGGCGAAAATGAGCGGTAAAGTTACATATGACTGTAATGTCACCATCTCGTACGCCAGAGAATGGACCGTACCTGGACCAGAAGTTTGTGATGATGATGGTTGTACACCAGGACCACCTGTACCAGCGAACGACACGGTACCCAAGCCATACAATTTTCAGATCACAAGAGACTACTCCTACTGGAAAATTAATAATCTGGAAGTATACAAGCTCGCTAAAGCAACCATGAGTAATTACGCTTTACCCGGAGAGACCGTTACGATGAACCCAACAGGATACACACCACCAACACTGGAGTCTAAACATGATGAATCTGTGGAAAGCCATGTACGACCAGGGCAAACCACTTCAATTTCATATACTCCAACCAAATTAACAGGTGGTTTGAACCAACCACCCACTGTGCCTGATGATACATCACGGTTAAAAGGGATGGCTGAAACCAACACACCTCAAAGTAAAGTGAATAATGATCTAGTGAAATTCAACAACGCAACCATCATGAATGATGTGGAAACAACCAAAGATGGCCCAACGCCATCCAACATTCCCAATCCAACAACAATCGGTCGCGATGTGTTGTACAAACCGGGCAACATGATCAGCAATTCCCTGTTGAATAAAGCCAACACAACTAGTTCGGGCGAGATCTATTATGATTTGCTACCCGGTAACGTGAACGGTGGTGCCAATAAAGTATTACCGATTAACGGCATCAACACCGTCACCGTACATACCCCTGTCGTCAACTATGCCTGGGTATCGGATGATCAGCCGCATAATCAGAAAACCATACCCGACCCAACCAGCGCTGCACTCATTCTGGAACGTCCGTTCATTGTGCGAATTCCGACATCAGGACAGCACTTGGACACAGCGAGTTATCCTGGATATGGGAATCGTGATTATGCCAAATATTATCGCATCAAACAGGTACAATTTCCGTTTGATGTCTACAATGCAGACCGGAGTCAGTTTATCCCCGCCAAGACATGGGTCGATATTCCGGTCAATCAACTGGACACCACATTTTATCTCCCTGTATGGGTAGACGAAGGCAAATATGACATTGTATTCCGCAATATTGCAGAGAATGCACCTGCAAACTTTACCGAGCAACAGGATGCCAATACCAATTTGGCCCATCATGTCGCATCAGACACGGTACCAGTGGATGTCATCGGAAGGTTATATGATTTTCACGTCACTGATATCTCCGATTACAACTGGGAAAATGTATTTCGCAAGCGATTGGGCAGTCCCGACCCGACGAACCTTAGCTACTGGTCAGGGATGAATAGCATTGATGGTGATCCGAGAGGCAACCTGGCTCCATTTGTGTTACCCATTCGACCAGGAAGCCATCCGGTACAGGGATTTGCTAACGCAACTGTGAAGACAGGCTACCATTTCAAGTTCGATCTGAAGACCAAGGGCAATATGTTTGGCAAGCAGGATGGTGTTCGAATAACGCCCACTTTTGCTTTTGTAAGCAAAGATGGTTCGTCCCGGCAAGAAGTGGACCTATATTATCATCGGGGCCAGGAACGCCTAATCCGGATCGGATCCGCTCAGGATCTGGAGAAACGCTTTGTTGTTCTGAACTCACGTCTCCGAAATGTACCGGGCACAGAGTTAGGCGATACCGCACGTTATCAGTATACTTATGAACTATCCGCAGAAGAACGCAACCAGCGTACGTTGGCGGAATATATGGTTCAACTGGCCGATCAGACTTCCCATCAAAAAACCTGGGTGGGTCGTTATGACTGGATGATCCTGTCTGCTCCGATTCGGACACTCATTGGGCCCAAAACAGACATTCCTTCCGGGGTTAATGTGGACCGGGCCAATGCTGCAATCCAGCGCTGGTACGGGGAGTACAGCTTGCCTGCCGATGTATATGCCGTACCCAAAGGGACGGATCTGGAGCCCCTCGCCCGACAAAATCAGCTGGATGAGAAATCGAATATTTTTCTAAAGAATGGTTACATCGTGGTCAACTTCAATATGGAGAGTCTTCGGAATGGAAATACGGATGCCCCCATCTGCAATATATTCATGCACCACTGATGAATCAATGGCAGATGGAAGGTTTCAACAAGATGCCTACAGACAGCCAAGGCAGAACTTGGCCTCTGAAGGATGGCGATATTGTCTTTTACCATGCCGATCAGTCCAGCCGGAACGATTTTCAATCTCAAGTACCGCACTAGTTCGGGATCACCCCATAAAAAACGAGCAAGTCCCAACTACACAACACGTTCCTGTTATACAACAAAAGGGTTACCCTAAAAGTCATCTGTGGACTTCCGGGGTAACCCTTTTCGCATCATTCTGTTGGTATAGTCTAATCAGCCCATAACGAAAAACCGCCATCGTTTTCATCCTGACAAACTTTCCTGGAGAAGAACCTCCACCTGCTCTTGATCTTCATCTTGTTCTTGTTCCTCGTTCTGCTTCTGCATCTTATGTTTCATTTCTCTCACAGACAATACGGAGGACATCAGGCTCCGGGTATAGGGATGATTCGCTGAGCTGGTTAGCTGCGAACTCTTCACGACTTCGACCACCTCACCCTGGTACATGACGGCAATTCGGTCGCTCACCTGCTGGACCACTGCAAGATCATGCGATATGAAAATAGATGAGATACCTGTTTCCTTTCTCAACTCCACCAACAGATCCAGGATCTGCTGTTGAATGGAAACATCCAGAGCAGAAGTAGCTTCATCGAACAGGATGATGTCCGGCTCCACTCCAATCGCGCGGGCAATGACTGCTCTCTGCTGCTCCCCTCCACTCAGTTCATGCGGATATTTATCCGCCGTAGCGGCAGACAATCCTACCTGTTCCAACAGCCTGAGCACTTCCTGCTCCGCTTGTTGGCCCTTCATTATTTTATAATTGATGAGTGGTTCCCGAATAAATGCTCCAACCTTCATTCGCGGATTAAAGATAGCCGAAGGCTCTTGAAAGACCATCTGGATCTGCTTCCGTTGCTGGCGTAACGCCCTCCCATTCAATCGGGTAATATCCTGCTGACGATAATGAATCTGTCCTGAAGTCGCTCGCTCCAGATGGGTCACACATCTGGCCAGTGTGCTCTTCCCGCTACCACTCTCTCCGACAATCCCCAGACATTCCCCGGGATACAGTTCCAAATGAACAGCTTTCAGTGCATCAACCGCCCTATGTCCCTTTAACTCATAGGTTTTGCACAGATTTTTCAGTTCCAGAATCGGTAACCGCTCATAAGCCATGAACATTCCCCTCCAATTCAGGTACAGCACTCAACAGCTTGCGAGTGTATTCATGCCGAGGGTCGGATATGACGCGGAGAGTATCCCCATCTCGACCAAAGCACCATCGTGCATTACACCAATTCGGTCAGCCATATGAGCTGCAACAGCAATATTGTGCGTTACAATAATCATGCCTGTCCCCTGAAGGGCACGAAGCTCACTTAATCGGTTGATCACTTCATTCTGCGTCGTCACATCCAGCGAACTCGTCGGCTCATCCGCCAGCAGAAGCTCTGGTTCCATCGTAACCGCCATGGCAATCGCAGTTCGCTGTTTCATGCCTCCACTGAGCTGCGAAGGGTAGGAACGCATAATTCGTTCGGGATCCTGCAATCCCATGTCCGAGAGCATATTCAGGGCCATGATTTGAGCAGCTTTTCGGGAAACGGTGAAATACGTTCGAATCGCTTCAATATACTGACTGCCGATACTGCGAATTGGATTAAGATAGGAACCGCTGTCCTGAAACACCATGGCAATTCGCTTCCCCGCACGCCGGCCCAATCCAAACGCGAATCACGTAATAACCCTTTTTCCTGAAAAAGGATCTCTCCCCGACGTATCGCCCACCTTCTGGAAGCAGGCCAAGCAAAGCCCGAATCAGGGTTGATTTCCCGCTGCCACTTTCACCAACAATCCCGATAATCTCACCCTTATTCATGGAGAAGGATACGTCCCTTAGACCCTGAGAATCTCCCTTGTAAGATACGGACAGATGATGGACACTCAGCAAGGGATTCATTACTGCCCAACCTTGATATTACGATCCAGCAGGTAGAAGTCGATTGGATACATCGTTGCGCCTTGCACTTTACTTTTACTCACGATATTAATCGGGGTATAGGTCAAAAACATATAGGCTGCATCATCCAGAATCACCTGCTGGGCCTCTGCCGCGAGAGCATATCTTTTCTCCACATCAAACTCGGAGTGAAGACGATTGATGACCTCATCCAGCTTCGGATTGCTATAACCGCCCACATTCCATTCCGCGCCAGTCATGAAGTAGAAATCCAGAATATACTGCGGGTCACCCGTAATGCCTGTATTAATACTTGTCAAAGCGAGGTCGTAATTTCCACTCTTCTGATGATCAGTCAGATCCTCGTAAGAGGTCATCTCCAATTGAACGCCGATCTCCTTCAGCTGGGACTGCATTGCAGCAGCCACAATCGAATCAGACTCGTAAGCAGAGTTGAGAATCAGCTGCAGCGATAGCTTCTTGCCATCTTTCTCACGAATGCCATCGCCATCGGTATCCTTGAAGCCAGCCTCGTCCAGCAACTGTTGGGCTTTCTCCGGTTCGTAATCATATCCTGTAATCTTGTCATAGCCAAAAGGCAGAGCTGATGTGAATGGTCCTTTGGCCGCCTGTCCGCCCACCAGCGTATTGGCATACATCTCGCGGTCAATACCATAAGAGATCGCCCGGCGAACCTCCGGATCGCTCAGCAGCGGATTGGTCGTATTAAACCACACGAACTGGGTACGCAAGCTGGGAATCTCATCAATGGTGTATTGACTCTTGTCCTGGAATAACGCCAAACTGCTGCGTCCCACGTTACTAGCAACATCGATCTCTCCAGATTGCAAGGCAAGTGCACGTGTACTGTCATCCTTGATATACTTCAACGTCATTGTGTCGACAGCTGCCGCGCCGCCCCAATACCCGTCATACTTTTTCACCTGGATCTCCTGATCCGGCGTATAACCTGTCACCATAAATGGCCCTGTAGCAATCGGCTCGCTCTTGAATTTCGATGTATCTGCGCTCGTATCCACAATGATAAACAGTGGCTCGGCGATATTGCCAAGCAGGGACGCATAAGGCTCTGTCGTTGTAATCGTCAGATCTTGTCCTTCAGCTGTCATCGAGGCCACGGGTACAGTTGCTTGTCCTCTTTCATTTAACTCAATGGAACGTTCAATCGATTTTTTCACCGCATCTGCGGTTACTTTATTACCGTTATGGAAGGTTACACCCTCCCGAATATGAAAATGCCAAGTCGTGTCATCAACACGTTCCCAAGTATCTGCAATTTTGGGGACCAGCTTCATATTCTCGTCAAACTGAATCAGTGTCTCACCTATCGCTGCACGTGTAAGTGTCCAGCCGTTCCATTCTTCTGCCGGGTCCAGGTTGCTGCCAAGCCAGAACAGGGCCACATTCAGATGTGTTGGAGCACTTGAATTATCCTTGTCCGTAGATGCCGGCTTCTCCGTTGCACCCGACGAGGTCGATGGATTATTGGCGTTGCCACAAGCTGCAAGCAAGAACACAACGAACATGGATACGATGGTAAGCAGGACTGATTTTGAAACATTGCTCTTCATTCCGGTTCCTCCAGTTAAGCTGTATTTTTCTTGGGATCAAGCACATCTCGCAGACTGTCTCCCAGTAAATTAAAAATAATAACCGTGCTAAATATCGCCAGACCCGGATAGATCAACAACCATGGTGCAGTCTGGAGATATCTTCTGCCTTCATTTAACATGGCCCCCACTCGGGATTCGGTGGCTGCGCACCGAGCCCGAGAAAGGACAAGCCAGAGATGGACAGCATCATACCACCCACATCCATCATCGCCATGACGATGAGCGGAGACATCATATTGGGCAGGATCGTCCTGCCAATGATCTGTATCTTGCGTGCTCCGCTGAAAGCAGCGGCAGCGACATATTCCTTTTGCTGAAGAGAAATCACCAGGCTTCTCGCCATCCGTGCATACTTCGCCCACCAGACGACCGACAATGCCAGCACCGTATTGAACAGTCCCGGCCCAAGCATCCCCACCACAGCGATCGCAAAAATCAGGCCCGGAAATGCCATTAAGGTATCAGACAGGCGCATGAGCACTATATCCGTCACACCCCGAGCGAAACCGGCGATGACTCCAATCGCTACACCCAGTACGAACACAATGCCAATCATCATAAAGGTGAGCAGCAGCGAGGTCCGAGCACCGTACAGAAGACGAGATAATACACAGCGACCCAGCTGATCGGTTCCAAGTGGATATTCCGTGCTGGATGGCTGCAATACTTTGGCAAAGTTCGTGGCAAGTGGATCGTGTGGTGCAAGGACGGTGCAACCATGGCAAGAATAATCCAGAAGGCGGTCAAAGAAAGCAGGAATGCGAACCAACGATTTTGCATGAATACATGTCTGAAGGCTCTCATCTATACATCCACATCCAGTCGGATCCGGGGATCACGAAGATGAGTCCATACATCCACGATCAGGTTCAGGGTGACATATATGATCGCCATCCAGATGACATAGCCCTGAATCAGCGGATAATCCCTTGTGAAAATCGCATCTACAGCCATCTGTCCAACACCCGGCCACACAAATAAACTTTCCACAATTGCTGCACCGCCCAGCAATGCACCGGTGGTCATACCCATAAGGGTAACGATCGGCAGCAGGGCATTGGGGAGAATATGACGGAAAATAATGATCGACTCCTTCACACCTCTGGATCTTGCTCCAATCACATAGTTCTGGCTTGTCTCCTCCAGCAGGACCGCACGAATCTGTCTGCTGTACTGGGCAACAAGTGGAATCGCGAGTGTACATGCAGGCAGAATCAGGCTGTACCATCCGGAATCGCCCATCACCGGCAGCAACCTCAGTTGCACACCGAAGACCAGCATGAGCAGCATCCCCAACCAGAAGCTTGGCATGGATAATCCGGCATAAGAGAACAGACGAATGACGTGATCCAGCCATTGGTTACGATAGACAGCCGACAGCATCCCCAATGGAAAGGAAACCAGGATAACCAGAAACATGGCGCTTCCTGTTAGCCAAAGCGTTGCCGGGAGCCGTGCCATCAGCACGTCCAGTACTGGACGATTGTATTTATATGATGTACCGAAGTCTCCAGTCACCACATGACCCAGCCACGTCCCATATCGGTAGAGAAAGGGCTCGTCCAATCCGAGTTCCGACCTCACCTGCCTGACCAGCTCATCGGATGGCGTTACCCCTGTGGACATAAGCATAAGTCTGGCTGGATCTCCCGGAGACAGGTAGGTTAGCAGGAACGTCAGGAACGTGATGCCGAACAACACGACTACCAGTTGTAATAATCGTTTAACGATATATCTGCTCAAGTGTTCCAACGCCCTTCCCCATAACTTTATGTATGTGCCCTGAGGTTCTCCGTCCATAACAAAAAAGGCGTCCCTCTCCGTGTTACTGGATGAGGACGCCTTAAATAAACAGATTTTCAGAAAAAATCATGCTCTCTAAACACCTTCCTATCTCCCGTAGGGTACTGCTGTGTTTGTTAAACCTGGCAGGTCTCCTGGCTCCAGAATCATCGTCACTAGCAGCTCCTTCCCGGTCTAAACCAGTGGACTATCGCTACCTGACTCCTCTGTTACAGTGGCGGGACCGCGCCGGTATTACACCGGACTTCCCTATTAAGCTTTCACCCTGACGGGCGAAGCACCAAGTTCCACATATTCAATTGAACTAACTGCATTTCATATCACTTCTGTATCAGTATAGCGGGACGACAGATAATGATCAAAACTTTTCTTTTCAAATTGCAATCATCACTACATCTAATCTCGCATTCGCGAACCCTTTGGTGACACACCCGTTACCCGTTTGAACATCTTGGAAAATAACAGCGGATCCGTGTAGCCTACGGAATGGGCTACTTCGCTCACGGAAAGAGCGGGATTACGAAGCAATTCTGCAGCCCGGTTCATGCGATATTCCAGAAAAAAGGATTGCAGCGACTTACCATATCGCTCCTTGAACAGTCCAGACAGATACGTTCGATCCAGCCCCACAGCCCGGGCAATGTCCAGAATGGATGTCCGCTGACTGTAACGAGTCTCCATAAACTGAACCGCCTGCCGAATGTACGCCTCTTTGCCAGAGAGGAGCTGGCTCTCTTGTTCCAGTTCAGGCGAGGATGAGATCAATTCAGCGATTAAACGGTACAGCAGGCTTTGATAGAGTACATCGCCTCCCGGACGCAAGCGCGTTGTAGCCTGTACCATATCGTCATATAAGTGGGCCATTATGTCTGGATCATGGGCATTAAATACCGGGTACTCTGCGTTTAATTGTGCACGCTGCAGAAAAGCCTTTGCCTGAACACCTTTGAAACCAAACCATGAATAGGTCCAGGGGTCCTGCGAATCAGCTTCATAATGAATAACCGTGTCCGGTAAAATCACGAACCCTTGCCCCTGAGTCAGGTGATATTCCTGACCTTCCATATACACGGTGCCCCGGCCTTCATGAATGTAATGCACAATGTAGGAATCCCGTACGCCAGGCCCCCAATAATGCGCAGGATCACACGCCTCCCAGCCAAAAAACAACAGGACCAGCTCCATCTGTGTCCATCCAACAGGAACAACATTCATCTCCACTTTTCGGCTCATACTCTGCCTCCTTCCGTACCATCTGCTGTTTGCTCTCTTACGTGTCTCGTAAATTATAACAGCTGAAGTGCAGAATTTTGAATAGAAAGCGGAAACAAAAATGGGATTATGCCATGTTTGAAAGGGGTTGAGCCATAGTTATATGTGCCGAATCGGCCTATAGTTGGGGTACAACATTTATCAGGGAGGCTTAACTTCAAATGAACAAAATCACGTTTCTCGGTGCGGGAAGCACCGTCTTTGTCAAAAATGTATTGGGTGATGTCATGATGACCGAAGCACTGCAGGATTTTGAATTGGCATTGTTTGATATCGATGCTGAACGTTTGAGCGATTCCGAGCGTTTGCTGACCAGTCTGGCCCGTTCACTCGGAAGTCGTTGCGTCGTGAACGTATATCATGACCGTAAGGAAGCGCTGCGCGGAGCCAAATATGTCATCAACGCCATTCAAGTCGGAGGATATGATCCATGTACCATTACGGACTTCGAAATTCCGAAGAAATACGGACTGCGTCAAACGATTGCAGACACACTCGGAATAGGCGGAATTTTCCGTAACTTGCGGACGATTCCGGTCATGCTGGATTTTGCCCGGGATATGCAGGAAGTCTGTCCGGATGCCTGGTTCCTGAATTACACCAACCCGATGGCTGTGCTTACGAACGTCATGAATGTGCATGGCGGGATCAAAACCGTAGGTTTGTGTCATAGTGTGCAGGTATGTGTTCCCCATCTGTTTGATGCACTGGGGATCGATCAGACAGGTGTTGTCGCTAAAATTGCAGGCATCAACCACATGGCGTGGTTGCTTGAAGTTACCAAAGACGGACAGGATCTGTACCCCGAGATTAAACGTCTGGCGAAGGAAAAACAGAAAGAACAGCATGACGACATGGTTCGTTATGAACTGATGCAGCGCTTTGGCTATTATGTAACGGAATCCTCCGAACACAATGCCGAGTACCACCCTTATTTCATCAAGCGGAATTACCCGGAGCTGATTGAACGCTTCAACATTCCACTGGATGAGTACCCACGTCGCTGCGTGAACCAGATTGAAGGCTGGAAAGAAATGCGTACCAAGCTGTTTGCCAGCGAAAATATAGAACATACACGCAGCCGTGAATACGCATCGCATATTATCGAAGCGATGGAGACGAATAACCCGTACAAGATTGGCGGCAACGTCATGAACAACGGACTGATTACGAACCTCCCGCGTGAGGCATGTGTCGAGGTACCTTGTCTGGTCGATGGATCAGGAATCAGCCCTACCTACATTGGGGATCTGCCTCCACAACTCGCGGCTTTGAATAGGACAAATATCAACACTCAATTGTTGACCATTGAAGCAGCCATCACTGGCAAAAAAGAGCATATCTATCACGCCGCCATGCTTGATCCACACACGGCTGCCGAACTGTCTATTGACGACATCGTAGCGATGTGTGATGAGTTGATTGAAGCTCACGGCGACTGGTTGCCGAAATATACCTCATAATTATAAAAGCACCGTTTCCTTTGCAGCTAAAGGGGACGGTGCTTTGTTCGTTCCATAGAGCCTACCAGCTGAAACGCGCATCACATTACATCATTGTTAAGAATGTCTCGCTCCCTTATACCTTACTCGGCAGGGAGCAAAAAGCGATAACCAATACCAGGCTCCGTCTGAATATATCGCGGATTGGTTGGATCTTCATTTAATTTCTTGCGCAGATGTCCCACATATACCCGAAGATAATGGCTGTCGGACTCATGATGATGCCCTCCCCATACTTGCTGCAAAAGCTGACGCTGGGTGATGATCTTCCCCGCATTCGAGGCGAGCACCTTCAGCATCTCATATTCCGTTGGGGTTAATTTGACCAAAGTCCCCTCCAGTTCGACTTGCCTTTGGGCCAGATCAATTGTGAGTGATCCGAAGCGCAGTATCGGCTCATCCGTCGTTTTGGCTACATGACGCAGCGCCACCCGAATACGGGCGACCAACTCACCCATCCCGAATGGTTTGGTCACATAATCATCTGCACCACCATCCAACGCAGCGATTTTATCTCCCTCCTGATCCTTCGCTGTCAGCACGATAATGGGCACTTGTGACCATTCGCGAATGCGGCGAAGTACCTCCATACCCGACATGCCTGGCAAACCCAGATCAAGGATGATCAGATCCGGATGTACAATACTCGCCTGAATAACACCCTCTTCACCCTCTCCACACTCGTGGAGTTCGAATTGATGTGCCTGAAGAGTGACCTTGAGCAATTTGCGAATCTGCGGCTCATCATCGATCACCAGTATACGAGCCCCTAGTGGTGCGTTCATGTTATTCTCCAACCTCTCCTTGTTCTATAAAGGGGAACTGTGATTCTTGAGCCCCCATGGGGATATCTATTTGTATTCTCGTCCCCCGCCCGGATTCGGCTCTGCCACAATGGTACCTCCGTGGACTTCCACAATGCCCTTGCAGATCGCCAGACCAAGCCCCGTTCCTGTGACATGCCGAGTCGACTCTGAGCGATAGAACTTATCAAATATACGTGTCCTTTCCGCTGCGGGAATACCAATGCCTTGATCAGCGACCCAGATCGTCAATTGACCCGAACTCTTATCACTCGTCACAGTGATGACAATTTGGCTCTTATCGGGGAATATTTGATCGCGTTGCTGACGATATTGACCAGCACCTGCTCCAGCAAAACTTCATCTCCATAAATGAAGGACGCCTCATCAGGCAGCTCAACTTGAATGGTGCGATGCGGACTGAATTCCCGAACCTGTGTCAGTACAACGCTAATGATGTCTCCCACGTCACACCATTTCCGGTTCAGCTGCAACATGCCGCTCTCCAGCCGAACCATGCCCAACAGATTCGTGACGAGACGATTCATGCGCAAGGCCCCATCCCGAATATTTCCTGTCAATTCTCTCCGATCCTCGGGTGTAAAAGAGTATCATTCTCCAACAATCCCGTAGCCGAGCCGATAATGGCAGTTAGGGGCGTTCGTAATTCATGGGAGACTGAGTCCAGCAGCGCTGTGCGTATACGCTCTGATTCAGCAGTGATCTGCGCCAATCGCGCCTCTTCCGCCAGCTTCACTCGAGCAATGGCACCTGCGGCCAGCCCACCGCATGCCTCCAACAAAAGAAGCTGTTCTTGCTGCTCATGAACCTCAACAGCTTCCATACTCACGGCGAGCACACCATGAATCTGCTCCTCTGTGCGTAGCGGCACGTAAAGTCCGGGAGATTCTCGCAAAGTGGATGATCCCTTACCTGCGATCTGTCCGTGATGATACACCCATTTGGCGATGGCAATCTCCGATTCCCCATCCCCCAATCATCCTCCCCTTCTGATGCAGATATGGAAGAGCTCGTAACCAGCAGATCCCCTTGTTCATCCGGAAGATACACAGCAGCCGGCTTACCCAAGGTAAGTGATACTTGGGTTGCAATATTAACCTGCAACGTATTCAGATCGGTAATGGCTGTCATCTGACGACTCAATGCGTACAGGGAGTTAGTCGTGGCTTCACGTGCTTTTACCATCTCCAATTGTTGTCGCAACCGACCTGCAAGACTCGCTGTCAGGATCGCCACTGCAAGATAGACAACAAAGGAGATCAGATATCTCAAATCCTCTACCGTGAAGCTCAGATATGGCGGTACAAAAAGAAGTCAAACATAATAACGCTAAAACTCGCGGCATATACAGCGGGCCCCATTCCCCAATACACAGCACTCACCAGAACGGGAAACAGGTATACAAGCGCTACATTAACCAGATCACCACTCAAGCCGATGGCATGAAGAAGCAAGGTTAGCAGTGTCACCCCGAGGGTCACCCATACATATGCCGGAACCCGTTTCCCATGGGATGCCCGCGTTTCTTTTTTATTCGTTCAGACAACATCTATTCACATCCCGCTCCGTTCCTCATCCTAATCTGCAACGATCAATACATCCAGATGCCGTGATAAGCGTACAAGTCGGTTGACCACCGAACCTGAGCCGCGGTAGCCGTTCAGCCACCACGTCTGCCTTGCCTGCTGCCCCACCACCAATTGAGTTGCTCTCGCCTCCGATGCCTTTCTTGCCAGTATCTCAGGTACATCCCGCAGTCTTGGACTGTGGTGGATGTGGAATTGACCGCCAAGCCGGACCGTCAGCTGCTCCAAGGCTTCCAGATGACACTTCACTTCGGCACTCATGGACTCACCGATGTGGATATGATGTACATGCCAGATGGCCTTTAGTCGATAAGCCATACGGAATCCACGCCGGATCAGCCGCTCGGCATGACGATCACTGCTTACACATACCAAGACCGCTTCCTGTCTGCGCCAAGGCCCTCGAAGTGTGATTTTGGCCTGTTGTGCTTCAAGCCGTTCATCCACGTCGTCCGCCAGTTCGCGCAAGGCAAGTTCACGGAGGGCAATCAGATTGCCTATTTTGAAGAAATTCGCAAGGGCTTGCTCGACCTTGGCAGTTGCATAGATTTTACCCTCCCTCATGCGCTGCCGCAAGGCCTGGGGTGCCACATCAATCAGCTGCACCTCATCCGCCATCTGAATGATCCGATCGGGTACGGTCTCGCGGACACGAACACCGGTAATATGCTCAACGGCATCATTCAGACTTTCAAGATGCTGTACATTCATGGTGGTAATCACCGAGATGCCTGCATTCAGCAGGATCAGGACATCTTCATAACGCTTTTGCCGGACACTTCCGGCACATTCGTATGCGCCAGTTCATCCACAAGCACCACTTCCGGACAAAGACGCAGAATCCCCTCCGTGTCCATCTCTTCAAGCCGAGCCTCCTGGTACACACGCTTCACACGAGGGATTACAGATAAATGACCTATCTGCTTCACGGTTTCCGCTCGCCCATGGGTCTCCAGCAAACCAATCTGTACATCGATGCCCTTACGGAGCAAATCATTGCCTTCCCGCAGCATCATGTAGGTTTTGCCTACACCTGGTGCGGCTCCAATATATATTTTGAATGTGCCGCGCTGGATCTCGCCAATCTGTTGCTTCATTTCCTGCTCACTTAGTCTGCGGTATGTCAGCGACTCCACTTCGTTTACCTTGGCCTGAACCACATGTTCACCCTCCCGGGCAGCTCGATCAGCAACCAGAAAGAGGTCCACACCACGTAATCTGCGTAGCAGCGAGTTAACAACAGAGCCTTGCCACAGTTCCTGCCAGCGCGTACGCCGGGAATGTCCCATCACAATCCGGGTAATCTGGTGCTCCATGGCGTAACGCGCAAGCGTCGACGGGATGTTGCGACGGTGTAGTATCGACAGTTCCTCCATATGGCCACCAAACTTCTCCACCAGCTTAATCATATTCCGCCGAAATACGATTGCCTCTTTGGTTAACGGCTGCTTCTTATTGCGAAAAACCACGGCGCACAGATCACCATTCAAACGTTTGGCAATCTGTTGTCCACGCCGGATATAGATCGAGCCGTTCCAATGATATTGCGTGGACACCAGAATCCGTTCCGCGATGCCTGTTGTCACGGTAATTCCCATCTCCTCCCGATGCTCACGCAGGGATTCATTCACCCCTTCTGCAACCAATCTCAGGGCCAATTCGCGCAGAATACCCAGATTGCCTTGACGAAATACAGCTTCTCCCTCACGCCCCTTCAAGTGACCTTCTGCCAGACGGCTCAGTATCGTTTCCGGCGTGACGTCAATCAGCTTGACCTCATCCGCAAGTTCCAGTGTATCCGCGGGTACGGTATGTTCTGCTGCGATACCTGTGAGCTGCCGTGCCAGCTCGGTATAACCCTCCAACTCATACACATTCACCGTTGTCATGACACTGATATTGTGTCGGAGCAAGAATTGAATGTCCTCCAGCCGGGTAGCATGTCGGGCGCCTTCCCGGTTGTGATGTGCCAAACCATCTACCAGCACAACCTCAGGATTACGCGCGAGCAGTGCATCCAAGTTCAGATCCTTCATCTCTGCATCATCACTCTGGCGCAACCAGTGAATGCTTGGAATTCGTTCGAGTGCGCCAAGCTGTTCTACCGTTTCCGGTCTGCGCATCGTCGATACGGCACAGATGACCACATCAACGCCCTGCTCGCGCAACGCATTTCCTTCACGTAGCATGTGATACGTTTTGCCCGATCCACTGACGGGGCCGATGTAGATTTTGAGCGTACCCTGCTGCAGCTTCGTAATCATCTTCAGCATCTCTTCCGGTGACTTGCGCTTGAAGCTGTCTTCCATCCGACTCTCTTCCCCTTCCCTTTAAAATATGATGAGAAAAATGGAGAAAGCCCCTCCCGATTTATCGTGAGAAGGCTGATATGTTCATTTGTTAGTTCAGTTCGGCTGTCAGCGCCAGATTAAGAGCCGTTACATTCACACGCGGTTCCCCGAATATACCCATCTGACGACCTTCCGTATGCTCATTTACAAGTTGCACAAGCCGCTGTTCGCTAAGCCCCGTAGCTTCACTAATGCGTGGGATCTGCGCCTCAGCGGCTTCGGGAGAGAGATCCGGGTCAAGTCCAGAGCCTGAACCCGTCACGAGATCGGCAGGGATCTGCTTCAATCCCGGGTTTGCCTGCCGGAGCTGAGCCATCTTTTCCTTCATCTCGCTGATGTACTCCTCCGATGCCACAGCGCGATTCGAACCGGCTGAAGCCGTTGGGTCATAACCGGCATTGGATGCCCGGGGCTGGAACAGCCCCGGCGATTGGATTTCCTGCGCCAACAGGGACGAGCCGATAATTTTCCCATTTTGCGTAATCAGACTGCCATTCGCCTGCGAGGGAAAGAGAAGTTGGGCTACGCCAGTTGTTACAAGCGGGTAGATTAGACCGCAGATCAACATCAGCACGACGGATAGCCGTACGGCCGGTAAGAACATGTTCATACAGATCACTTCCTGAATTCATTAGGATAAAAGGACAATTTCGCTAAACGTTGCAGTCTATCACGCTTTAGTTCAGGGTTTCAAGATCACATCGTTTTGCTCAAAGAATCCCCGAAAGAACCATATCAATCAGCTTAATTCCGATAAAAGGTACAATCACTCCACCTACGCCATAGATGAGCACATTGCGGCCAAGCAGCCTCTCGGCTGACATCGCCCGATACTTGACGCCTTTCATCGCGATGGGAATAAGCAGCGGAATAATAATCGCGTTGAAGATCAGCGCCGACAGGATTGCAGACTGCGGTGAAGCCAGATTCATAATATTTAACGCTTGAAGCTGCGGCATGGCGAGAATGAACATGGCTGGAATGATGGCAAAATATTTCGCGATATCATTGGATATCGAAAAGGTGGTCAGCGCGCCGCGTGTAATCAGCAGCTGCTTGCCGATGGAGACGACCGACAATAGCTTGGTCGGGTCAGAGTCCAAGTCAATCATGTTGGCCGCTTCCTTGGCCGCCATGGTACCCGAATTCATCGCCAGGCCCACATCGGCCTGCGCCAGAGCAGGAGCATCGTTCGTACCGTCGCCCGTCATGGCGACGAGTTTGCCCTCCTGCTGCTCTTTTTTGATCGCCGCAATCTTATCCTCGGGCTTCGCTTCGGCAATAAAATCATCCACGCCCGCTTCCAGCGCGATGGTCGCCGCGGTGAGCGGATTGTCGCCTGTACACATAATGGTCTTGATGCCCATGGCGCGCATCTCAGCGAACTTTTCTTTCAGCCCTGGCTTCACAGTGTCTTTCAGATAGATCACACCGTAGATTCGTTCATCGATGGCTACCGCAAGGGGTGTACCTCCGGCCTTCGCAATACGATTAGCAATCTCATCCAGATCACCCGGGATGCGACCTCCTTCGGAAGCAATATATCTTTTGATGGCATCCACGGCACCTTTGCGGATCTTCATTCCGTTACTCAGATTCAGACCGGACATCCGGGTCTCTGCCGTGAATTCTACATTGTCCGCATTCGCATACTCCGACTCAGCCCAGCGCTGACCTTGTTTGCCTGCCAGTTCTACAACTGAACGCCCTTCCGGTGTCTCGTCTCGCACAGAAGCCTGTAAAGCAGCTTGCGTCATCTCTGACGAATTCGTGCCCTGAACGGGAATAAACTCAGATGCCATGCGGTTTCCGTATGTGATCGTTCCTGTTTTGTCCAGAATCAACGTATCGATATCTCCAGCTGCTTCCACCGCTTTACCTGACATAGCGAGTACATTGAACTGCGTAACACGGTCCATCCCGGCAATACCAATGGCGGATAGCAACCCACCAATTGTGGTTGGGATCAAGCAGACGAGCAATGCGATCAGAGTCGCCAGATCCAGTCGAATACCCAGGTAATTCGCCATCGGAACCATCGTCAAAATGACGATCAGGAAGATCAGAGTTAATACGGCGAGCAGGGTTGTCAGCGCGATTTCATTGGGTGTTTTCTGACGCTGAGCACCCTCGACCAGGGAGATCATCCGGTCAAGAAATGACTCCCCCGGATCGGTCTGTACACGCATAACAATGTAATCCGATACAACCCGGGTACCTCCGGTAACGGAGGAAAAATCGCCTCCTGCTTCTTTGATGACCGGGGCAGATTCTCCCGTAATGGCTGATTCATCAATGGAAGCCAAGCCCTCCATAATCTCACCGTCCGTCGGAATCAGTTCACCGACTTCCACGCGGACCATATCGCCTTTTTTCAACTGGGTCGAAGACACTTGCCGGATGGTTCCATCCTTCTGCACCAGATTGGCCATGGTGTCCGACTTCGTCTTGCGTAACGTATCCGCCTGCGCCTTGCCTCTACCTTCAGCAAGTGCCTCCGCGAAGTTAGCGAACAGCAGCGTGAACAGCAATATGAAAAATACGGTGATGTTGTACCCGCGCCCCGCTTCGGATGCGGTGAAGAGATCTGGATTGATGCACAATAAGAGCGTAATGAACGTGCCAACCTCCACAATAAACATGACCGGGTTTTTGATCATGACCACCGGATTGAGTTTCTTGAACGCATCCAGTGAAGCCTGAAGTATCATATCCTTGCTCAGCGACCGTTTCAATCCGGGATCACGTTGAATATGACCGCGATTGTTATCCGGTTCGTTGGCCTTCGTTCTGAACATTTCTGTATCCATGTGTTGCATCTTCTGCTCCTTCTTTCGTTCGACTGCATTCATCGTGCACTGCCACCTCCATACGTTACGTCCTTACACCAATTCCGCTGTAATCCCCCTGTCATATCCCTCATTGGATCATCGCCAGATGCTCTGCAATCGGTCCAAGAGCAAGCGACGGGAAGAACGTAAGTGCGCCGACAACAACGATCATCATTACCAGAATGCCCGCAAATAGAGGTGTGTGTGTCCGCAATGTGCCCGTGGTTATCGGTACAACCCGTTTGGTAGCAAGCGAACCCGCAATGGCCAGCATGGCAATCATCGAAACGTACCTTCCCAGCAGCATAACGATACCAATCGCAATGTTGTAAAAGTCTGTATTGGCATTCAGTCCGGCAAAGGCCGACCCATTATTGGCTGCACCCGAGGCAAAAGCATAAAGAACCTCGGTCAGGCCATGCATGCCCCCGTTCGAGATGGACGCAATGGCTTCAGGCCGCATAAGCACGATTGCCGTTGGCGCAAGAATAATCAAAGGATGAATGAGCAAGGCGATGGATGCGAGCTTCACTTCTTTGCCCTCGATTTTTTTGCCCAGGAACTCCGGTGTTCGTCCCACCATCAATCCACAGATAAACACAGCCAGAATTACGTACAATAGTCCATTGATCAGCCCTACTCCTTTGCCGCCAAATACATTATTGAGCATCATCTGGGCGAGTGACACCAGACCTCCAAGCGGGGTAAGCGATTCATGCATATTATTGACTGAACCTGTAGTAGCCGCTGTCGTGACCGCTGTAAATAAAGCCGACTCGGGTATGCCGAACCTGACCTCTTTCCCCTCCATGTTGCCTTGAAGGCCTGCGGCATCCAGCGCGGGCACACCGCGATATTCGGAGACCAATACGGTGGTTAACATCACAAGGAACAGAAAACTCATCGCCCCGAACAAGGCCCAACCCTGCTTCCGGTTATTGACCATCAAGCCGAAGGCGTAGACTAACGCAGTTGGCAACAGCATCATACAGACGATATGCACCAGATTGCTCAAGGCCGTCGGATTCTCGAATGGATGTGCAGCATTGGTCCCAAACCAGCCACCACCGTTGGTGCCGATGTGTTTGATCGACTCCAGTGAGGCGACCAGTCCACGTGTAATGGTCTGCTGCGCGCCTTCAAGCGTTGTTGCGTTCACCGCTCCCGCGAGCGTCTGAGGCACACCCTGGAACACGAGGAACAGGGCCACGATGAAGCTCAGCGGTAAAAAAATACGTGTAATCGACCGTACAAGGTCGACGTAAAAGTTCCCCAGTTCATCCCGGCGGCCTACCAGCCCGCGAATAAATGCAATGGCTACCGCGAATCCCGTCGCTGCCGACGTAAACATCGGGAATGTCACTGCCAGCATCTGTGACAGGTACGACAGGGAGTTCTCGCCCGTATACGACTGCCAGTTCGTGTTGGTCATGAACGAAACGGCCGTATTAAATGCCTGCGCCGCTGGCATATTGTCAATCCCATCCGGGTTGAGCGGTAAGTATTTTTGCAGTCGCAGCACCAGAAACATCAATATCAACATTACGACGTTGGAGAGGAGAACGGCCGTGAGGTACTTTTTCCACCCCAAGGACTCATTCTCGCGTACCCCCATCACGCGATAGAGCAGTCGCTCCGGTCCGCCAAAAACCCGATCCAGTCCCGTTCGCTGTCCATTGAACACGTTCACTACATATTTTCCCACCGGTTTCACCAGCAGCAGGATGATCAGTAACGTCACCGCTACTTGCACTACACCGATACCCATATCCGCATTTCCTCCCTATTCGACATTCCCTTGTTCCCACATTACGCACATCGTCCGCATCAGAATTTCTCCGGCTTCACCAGCACATAACCGAGATAAATCAACAGTGCGAGCACAATCATGCCAATAACGATCATCTGGCTTCCTCCTCCCGACCCTCAAGCCTTCTCGCAGAATTTCACGAATCCCCAGAATACCGCAAACAGCAGCACAACCAATCCAATCATCGTGGCATCATTCACCATGCGCCCTTCCTCCCTCTCTCTACCGTTCTCTGCACCTGCTACATGTAAAATCGTAATACGAAACGCTGTAAAAAAGGGGTAAAGAAATGCCTCAACAGGTGTAAAAAAAGCGTAAAAAAGACCCGCTCTCCTCAGCTAGGGCTGAAAAGAACGAGTCTATGAAGGTGTATTATTCATCCAACGGATTCCTGAGCCCACTGCAATAATCTCTTTTTCGTGATTTTGCCGTGGGAAGCATGTTTGACGACTTGTCCCTGATCGAGCAGAAGTATCTGGGGTGACTCATGGTGAACCTCTGTCTCTTCTGCAATATGACGGGATAAGGAGCGATTTTCAATCACTTTGACGATGCGGTAATCCATCGGTTGTTTGGGATCTGATGCATTGGTGCCCACAAACGCCATAAATTCTCTGTACGCTCGCGCGCTGACCGGACACGTTGTGCTGTGTTTCAAGATAAGCATCGGATGGTCCTGCGAGCGATGAATTGCCTCTTTCCAATCATCACGTTTGTGCAATTCCTGGACATGCTCACTGAGCATATCCTCCGAGTCTGACCCCGCGCGTTTGCTAACCACCGAACCAATGACAATGCCGAGTGCCAAGCCAAAAGCAATCCCGAGTCCAAGCTGCTGCGTAGCCGTACCAATACTAACTCCCATGGCAAGACCGATAGCCAGCCATACGGCTTGATGATTCACCTTTTTCTCCATACAGATCTTCCCTTCTTGAATATGTATATCCAAGCTATACTTTCCCACCTTATTATTCTGATCAAATTATAGCATAGCCCTCTGTGAGCAGACTTCGATAATCTTCATCCCCATGGACAGATTTTAGCGCTTGGATTTATGCAAAATGCTCATTTGTGATACACTGGTTGTAATTTGGAAACGATGAACATGAAGAATGGATTGGAAGGGCGGAAATTCCATATGACATACGCATTTATGATTGAACCGCAGGATTTTATTGCGCTGGATAACGAAGATGAACTGATTGAGAAATGTCAGGAGTGGGGCCTGCTTTCCGGTAAAGCAACCAAACTCAAAACGTTCTATTACAAAGGAAACGGTCTGAACATGCCGTGCACCATCATTGGATATGTCGATCACATGGCAGCCGTCATTCAACTCGATAATGGACAAAAGCATTGCATCCACCCGTCATATCTGAAGGAAATGCAAGCGTCCAGTTACAGCGCCAGAAGCATAAGTAATGCCGGGTCAGATCGCAGCACAGAATCAATAACTTCGGATGCAGTCGCACCAGCTGCCCCTGCTGATATTACGCCAACTCCCGATGCACTGGCTAATCGGGATGAAATTCCGGCGGATCTGGAGGATGCGGACGACACAGACACAGACGAGTTATCCTCTGGGCTGAAGGGCGATCCGGATGGACTGGTGGAAGAGTATGTTGGACCTCAAACTGGGGCATCCAGTGAAACCAAACCCAAAGCCAAAACAGCAAGCAAGGTAAAGGCGGTTAAGATTGATCTGCCGGAAGGCAAAGTGAAGATGAGTGCCGTTGTCAAAGAATTCACCACCGTACCGAATCACTTTTCGGACAATGATGATGAAGTCATCATCTATGAAGCTGTTACCATCATGGAACCAGACGTCATCGATGTCGGAGAAGCCTGGTCGAGCCACAGTGCCACCATGAAAAACACGAGCTTGAAGTCGGGGATATCCTTACGTTTGAGGCGAAAATAATTAAGAAAAAACTGACTCGTAACCCGGTTCCTTATAAAATCAACAACCCTTCCAAGATTCAGAAGGAAGGCTGATCAAGGAAGAACCTTTCGGGCCATTCCAAAAATCAGCACAAAAAAACCTCCAAGACTGCTAAAGCAGTTCACGGAGGTTTTTGCCATTTTGTTGGCTATATTAGCGAATAGTACACTCTTAAGCTTGTCCAGGCATAGCACTGATCTGAAATTGTACGCCGAACTTGTCGACAACCGAACCATAGGCTGGACTCCAGAACGTCTCTTGTATCGGCATTTTCACTTCGCCGCCATCTTGCAGTTGGTTGAAGATCGCTTTGGCTTCATCCGCCGTATCCGTGTTCACCGTAACCGTGACATGATTACCTACAGTGTGCGGCATTCCTGGAAACGTGTCTGACAACATTAATACCGAGCTCCCAATCTGCAACGAAGCATGCATTATACGGTCTTTCGCTTCGGACGGGATCGGATGATTAGGGTCAGATGGACCGTCACCAAATGTTTGAAGTGCGAGCACTTCCGCTCCAAATGCCTTTTGATAAAAATCTACCGCTTCGCGTCCATTACCGTCTGTTACCAGATACACATTCAAGCTGATCGACATGCATTCTTCATCTCCTTGAGCTCATGTAATTATCTAACTCACGCCACTTGCGACAAGAGTATATCGGAACAGGTTGTCCTTTGACAAGCTTATATTTCTGCACTCATCTCTGTGGCCGTTACCCGATTGGGGTTACCAACATATTCATAATCCATCCCTCTCTAGACTACTTCTTGCGCTGGCGTATATAGTAGAGCAACTCTCCTTTCCGACAAAAAAAAGACCACTCTCCCGATCCTGTCGGTCAAATGGTTGTGTTCCATCCTATGAAGTTATCGTGCTTGAACGATGTTATCTATTTCACTTTTCAATAAGAGGTATCGGTGAACACTTCTCATGATCGGGACCTTTGTAAGTTTGTTTTTGTCCACGTACAGTTTCATCTGGTCTTTGGTCAAACCAAGCAAACTTCCAGCTTCCGATACCGTCAATACTACCTCTGGGTTCGTAGCATTAAACGTCTTCTTTACTTTCTGATTCCAGTCCTCGAATACCTGCATAGATCAGTGACCTCTCCTATCCATAGCCAGTTATTATCAGGCTGAATATATTCAGTATACCACACTTGTGATGCTCATAACTTAATCCTTGCGCAGATCCATATTCTGATAGGCTTATTTCCTTGCAGTAGCATGACAAAAGAGCCACGTCTGAACGTGGCCCTTGGATTATCTCTCTATGATGTTCGTTACGCCTCTTCCCAGAAGCGACGCAGGTTGTCCATGGCAATTTTGGATGCAGATTTGCATTCCTCCATGCCCTCGAATTCCACTGTAATGTGGCCATCATAACCGGAGTCTTTGATCAGCTTTACAATTTTGCGGATTGGAATATCCCCTTGCCCAACGATGGCCCCACGCAAGAAGTTGCCGTAAGCTGTCGTGAACCATTCCCCTTCACCCGGATGCTCATCATAAGGACGGAAGTAGAAATCTTTGAAGTGGACCAGGGAAGCGTACGGCAGATTTTTCATGACACCAATGATTGGATTCTCGTCCACACACATGAAGTTGCCAATATCGAGTGTTGTTTTGAAGTTCGGACGGTTCACAGCATGCAGCACTCGCTGCACCCGGTCACTGGCCTGTACACTGAAGCCGTGATTCTCAATGGTTGTCGTGATTCCAAACTGCTCGGCATAGTCCGCAATGATCTGGCTTCCCCTCACCATCAAAGGCAGATGCTCCTCGAACCAGGCAATGGTCATCTTCTCTTTCGGCAGGGTAAACGCCGTGACATCATGACGCATATGTTTTACACCCATCCGGTGTACGACATCCACATGCCTTTTGACCCGAGCCATCTCTTCTGCAAACGCCTCTTCCGTCTCCTGCACGAAATTGGCTGGCATCGAATAGTTGGACAGTTCAATTCCCGCTGACGCTGCCCGTTCCCGAATCGCATCCGCCAGATCAGGATTATCCTCCACGGTATAACCGTAAGGCACCATCTCCATATGCTCGCCGCCGTTTGCCGCAATCCAGTCGATCACATCCAGCACCGTCATCTCACCGGAATTCAAATCGTTCAACAAACTATACGTGCTCAGGCCCACTTTCATCTGCTCAGCTCCCTATCGATATTGTTGGATGAATCGAACCGCCTTGCGAATATCCTCCTCCGGCTGATGACCAACCTCGCGTTCGATCGTCAGATAACCGGTGTAGCCAATCTCCTGAAGCGCTGCAAAGTATGCGTCAAAATCAACCCCACCCTCGCCCAGTGGAACCTCACGGAAGAATGTCCCGGATGAGACCATCTCAGCGATCTTATCGTGATCCATAGGCGCATAACCGACTGCACCGTATACATCTCGTGGGTCCACTTCTTTCAGCCGCACCCCATCCTTCACATGGGTATGTACGATGTAATCCTTGAGCAGATGAACGCCCCGAGCAGGATCATCACCAGTCACCATCACCATATTCGCCGGGTCAAAATTCACCGACACTCCGTTGGTCGACAACGTATCCAGGAAGCCTTTCAGATCAGCAGCCGTTTCCGGTCCTGTCTCAATGGCAAAGTATGCACCAACGCTTTTGGCGTATTGGCCCAACTCTTCACAAGCAGCGTGCAGCGTAGCGTACACTTCCGATAAAGGATCATGTGGAACAATGCCAATATGTGTTGTGACGATGTTGGTGCCCAGATCGAGGGCCAGATCCACGATCCGCTTCGACTTTTCAACTTTCCACGGATTATCTTCCTTGACCTGAAACCCATGTCCGCCCAGATCACCAACCAGTGCTGAAATGTCGAGACCAAGAGAATCGATATAACTCTTCAACTCCTTGCGCGCCGCAGGTGACAAATTTTCAGGGTCCATCTCTCCCTTGACGGCATAGATCTGCACACCTTCCGCACCTACGTCTTTGGCCTTGTTCAGCCCTTCCCGTACACCTACGCCAAAGCTATCCACGATGACACCGATCTTATTCGTTAATTTCATGTCATACCTCCTGAAGATTACGTATTTGGATTCACTGGAACAAGCTTCACCGACTTAATCTCATACGGTCTGAATGTCAGTTCGAATGCTCCGTTCGAACAAGCCAATGGATGGACCTCATCCTCTAACAGATTAATGATGGATGCCTTCATTTCCTTCTCAGCCCACTGAACATGCACCGTTTCCCGACCTCCGGATGATTCGTAGAAACGCAGTACGGTTCCCAAGCCATCTTCCGCGGGTTTGATTGCATCCAGAATGACATGCTCACTGTGGAACTGAACCCAAGCGTGTTCAGCTGGCAAGTGACCCGAAGATGGACTTGCTGTCACAACCTCTACCGGATGATTAAGCTCCATCGCCCGGCGAACGACAGCAGCTTGTCGCCAATCTCCCTGATGTGGCAGGAACGAATAGGTGAATTCATGATCACCTTGATCCGCATGTTCATCCGGCCACTTCGGAGCACGAAGCAGGGACAGGCGAATCGTCCGATCCTTGATGTCATATCCGTACTTGCAATCATTCAGCAAACTCACGCCACTATTGCCCTCCGAGATATCCGCCCAGCGATGCCCGCAGACCTCGAACTGTGCCTGCTCCCAACTGGTGTTGTTATGGGTTGGACGTTCCAACGCTCCAAACGGAATCTCATAGGCTGCCTTGGCTGCCACGAGATCCACCGGAAATGCCACCTTAAGCAGCTTATGGCTCTCATGCCAGCTCACTTTCGTATGGAAATCAACACGCCGCTGGTGGCGATGCAAAATGATATCCTGGCTGATCTCCGATTGATTCAGCTTCCACACCAAACGTAGTACATCCCGCGTAGCACCGTGCTGTACAACCTCTCTGGAGATTAACTGCACCACACCTGCTCGCTGCGATTCAAACCGTGGATCGATATCCCAGGCATCCCAGTATGTCGGTTTGTCATGGAAAAACTGCCACTCATTCGCCCGATCACCGGGCTTCAGCCAGTCGCGTCCTGCCGTTTTGTCATACCACCTAGTAATCTCTCCCCAGTCATTGAACTCAAGGATGTAAAAGTCGGTTTCCCATGTGGAAGGGAGGGGTTCTTCTTCCCTCACTGAAAGGATAACATCCGGTGCCTCGCGCAGCCATATGGTTGTATATCCAAAGGCAGGTATCGATGGAACATGCACGAGCAGCGTATACTTCTCTTCCTTTTGCTCCAGATCACAGGTCAGACGGTTTCCTTGACGATCAAATGCAGCCATCCCGGCGAGGTGTTCATCGCCTGTAATGGTGATATTTTCTCCACGTTCCCAGCCGAGACTGTTAAATAAAATGTAGGGATGCCCCTGTACTTCATCGGTTGCAATGTTCTCCGCAAGAGTATCCAGCGTTTCCCGCAGTGCGGAAGTACCTAAAGCAAATACCTTCATGTACTCCTCGGTGGACGTTACGTATACTTCAGGAATCGACGTTCCCGGAATAATATCATGGAATTGGTTGAGCATGATCAGCTTCCAGCCTTCATCCAGATCATTCTTCGTGTGTGCAGCGCGAGCACCGGCAAATTGCCCCCAGATCTCCGCTTCCCGATACAAGACCTCTGCCTTTCGATTGCTGCGTTTGTTCCTCGCATGGGTCGTGTAGGTTCCGCGATGCAGTTCAAGGTACAAGTCTCCGTGCCACTTCGGCAACGTTGGGTGATTTAACGATATGTCTTCAAAAAAAGCGCCTGCCGTACTGAATTTGCTGATTGGCTGCCCACCATCAAGTGGGATCGTTCCGCAAATTCCACCATCTCATTCGTCACACCGCCGCCACCATCGCCATGTCCATAGAGCAACATCTGCTCGGGATGCACATCCTTCTGCTTGTACGATTGCCAATGTTCATGCACATCTTTGGGCCGCGTATGCTCATTCACCCCGTGATTCAGATAAGCGAGTACCGAAGTACCATCAATACCTACCCAATCGAATAGGTCATAAGGAAACGCATTGGTGTCATTCCAATTCAGCTTGGTCGTCATAAAATAAGGAATATTCGCCAGCTTCAGCATCTGCGGCAAGGAAGCACAGTAGCCAAAGGTATCCGGCAGCCACTCAATGTTGGAGCGTTTGCCAAACTCCGCCTGGTAGAAGTTCTGTCCATACAGCATCTGCCGAACCAACGACTCACCACTCGGAATATTCAGATCCGGCTCCACCCACATGCCTCCAACCAATTCCCAGCGGCCTTCGGCAATGCGGGCTTTCACTCGCTCGTACAACTCCGGGTAATGCTCCTTGACGAAGGCATACAGCTGCGGCTGGCTCTGGGAATACACAAAGTCCGGGTACGTATCCATTAACGTACACATGGTGGAGAATGTGCGACTGGACTTGCGAACTGTCTCACGTACAGGCCACAGCCAGGCAATATCAATATGGGATTGTCCAACCAGATGCATGAACCCACTTCGATATTCCTCCGGGTCTTCCTGCTGTACCGACTGTAATAAGCCTTGTTCAAAGTTCTGTATCCACGCTGCATCCGTCCAGCGGTCCGGATCATTGTACATCTCATCCATCACCTGATGAATGGCTTGAACAAGGGCCATCCGCTTGGGCTCCTTCTCGTTATATGCCCGGAGTGACTCGGCGAGTACCGTCACACTGTACATCAAGCTCTGCAATGGCTGATTGATATGAACCAATGCTGTGCGAATGCCCTGAATAGGCGGCTGAATCACAGCTTGTCGATTGAGTGGATCTTGTGGCTCCGGGATCGGATCGTAGAGTTCAATCTCCAACTGCGGTGTATTGCCTACTCGACTTCTCGGAAGAGGTACGAATCCGTGATTCCGATCCAGTCCGTGATAAGGTAAGCCATTCACCTTCAGCAGCCCTTCTCCTCCAGCCTCAAAGATCAATCCAACAGCCTGATCCTGCCAACTGTCCGGAATCTCCACACGTTTACTCAGAAAATACGTCGTTCCGTGTACGCTGTTCAGCGGATTCAAGCTCTGCATAGCCTGGTCTGGGCGCTCATCTTTAGGTTCATATCCCTGCTCATACTCGTATTCCCCTGGCCGAATGTACCTGGCCTTCTGCATATGCCATTCTGGGAACTCAATCGTATCCAGCCATTGCCGCTGCTTCAAATCTTCGATGAATCGCTGAATTCGAATCATACCTCCACCCCCACCTTCTGGATATGCAGACTGCAAGCGATCCAGTCTGTGGAATTGCGACCAACCATAAGCTTGAATTCGCCTGGTTCCACGACAGACTGAAGACGAGAGTCGACCAGTGCGAGATGTTCTTTTTGCACAGGGAACGTAACGGTCTGGGTCTCTCCTGGCTCCAGATGGATTTTGCGGAATCCTTTCAATGACATTTCAGCCCGCGTGACCGAAGCCGATACATCGGTGATATACAACTGTACAACCTCATTTCCGGCAACCGCTCCGGTATTCGTGACTTCAACCATCACCTGTGCTTCATCTTCCGGACCAATCACTTCGGGCACTACCCTAACATTCTCGTATTGGAATTCAGTGTAGCTCAGTCCATATCCGAACGGATACTGCGGCGCCAGATCCATCTCCAGATACCGCTTGCCGCGCGTGCGTTTGGCATGATAATAGACCGGAAGTTGCCCGACATGCTTGGGAATGGAAACCGTAAGACGGCCAGATGGATTCACGTCGCCAAACAGAATATCTGCAATCGCGTTACCCCCTTCCTGTCCTGGGTACCATGCTTCCACAATGGCGTGAACATGCTCATCAATCCAAGGTTCAGCAATGGGACGGCCGTTAATATACACCACAATTACCGGTTTTCCCAGCTTATGTACCTCCTGCATCAGCTCCAATTGGACACCCATGAGATTCAGCGACGCCCGGTCAATACCTTCGCCACACTCCATATCATTCCATGGATCATCCGTTACCACGGACGCTCCTGTCCGCAAGTCGATCGTGCCTTCACCAAAATCGCGGGCGCTGGAACCACCCATCACCATCACGATGACATCGGCCTGTTCCGCACAGGCGAGCGCTTGTGCAAAACCCTCTCTGGAATCGCCTTTAATCCGGCAACCAGGTGCGTACAACACCTGACCTGAATCCGCGCCAAGTTTGCGCGTAATGCCATCCAGCACCGTAACGATCTGTTCTCTCGGCTGTGGCGAGGTATAGTCCCCAAGCTGGTTATAGATATGGTTCGCGTTCGGGCCAATGACAGCCAGCTTCGTGCCAGTTTTGGATAGTGGCAATGTATTCCCTTCATTTTTCAGTAAAACAATCCCTTCTTGCGCGACTTCCCTCGCCAACTGAATATGATCCTCACATCCAATGACCTGCTCTGCAAAGTCAGGATTTACGAAAGGCTGTTCAAATAATCCGAGTCTGAATTTCATCTCCAACACCCGCCGCACAGCCAAGTCCAGATCCTTCTCTTCGATCAATCCCTGCTCCAACGCCTGAACGAGATGTTTGCGGTACATGTACCCGGACATCTCCATGTCTACTCCTGCCTGAAGGGACTGCGCAACGGCCTGCTCCCCGTTCTCGGCGGTGTTATGTCCATGGACCAGCATCTGAATGGCACCAAAATCAGTAATGACCAACCCATCAAACCCCCACTGCTCGCGCAGAAGGTCATTCAGCAGATACGTACTGGACGTACAAGGCACGCCATCAATCTCGTTATACGCGGTCATCACGGAACAAGCCCCGGCTTCCACTGCCTTTTGGAACGGCAACAGATCGATTTCATGCAATTCACGTAATCCCATGTGCACAGGTGCTGCATTACGTCCACCCTCCGAGCTGCCATAAGCCGCAAAATGCTTGAGTGTCGCCACAATCGTCTGGTTGCAATCAAGGCGGTCACCCTGTAGTCCCTTCATGGCTTCTACTGCAAATTCACCGATCAGGTAGGGATCCTCGGCAAAACATTCCTCCGTCCGTCCCCATCTCGGGTCACGCACCACATCCAGCACCGGGGAATACGTTGCCGCTCCCCCTGGCTCCGGGTCTCTACAGCGATGGCTTCACACATCTTGCGGTATAACGCCATATTCCACGTGCTGCCCACCGTTAACGGTACGGGAAACACGGTCGCTCCAATGGCCATATGTCCGTGGGAACACTCTTCCCCGAACAAAATGGGAATACCCAGCCGCGAATGCTCCATGGCATACTGTTGAATGACATTCGTGGCAACGGCTCCCTGCCGTGGAGTCAACCCCGTTTCCAGCGTTACTTCAGTCCATGGATCGGCCCGAAGCACACCATACAGAGAGCCGACACCGCCCTGTTCCATGTCCACTTTGAACTCTTCCGTCACCTGTACTGTACCATCTGCTGCCTTCACATACGTCTTCCAGCCCATCGGCTGAATGAGTTGTCCAATCTTCTCTGCCGTTGTCATCCGTCCGATCAGATCCTGAACCCGCTCCTGGATGGGAAGCGAAGCATCTTTATAGTCCATATGCACATTCTCCTTATGCGTTCGGAATTAGTTAGGCGCGTGTACTTGCGAGCGTCACATGGCTTTCCGGTAGTCACTCGGTGCCATACCCACCACGTTCTTGAAAGCCCGGTTGAAGGAATTATAGTTCGTGTATCCCACTTCTTCACTGATCTCCTGAATGGCCTTATCCGTCTCTTGCATGAGCAATTTGGCTTTTTCGATGCGATGACTAATGAGCAGATCCACGAACTTCTCCCCAATCTCATCCTTGAAAAGCTTGCTCAGATACTTCGGATTAATATCGAATAGATCACTAAGGTAGTTCAGCGACAGATCGGGATTGTTGTAATGCTCTTCGATATATTTGCGAATCTCCAGAATATGTGATCGGTGTTTTCGGGAACAGTGCAGCGTCTGCATCTGCAGTGCCAGTTCCCGGAACCCTTCCCAGCATAGTTCACGCAGATCGTCTAACGTCTCCCAGCCCTCAAGCCTTGGGAGAAGCGGGGTAAATATCGCAGCCCACGAATCCTGATACTCCCGTGGAAGTTCGGCAAATTCCCGATTGTAATGTTGGAATAACAATTGGATCGTATTCATAATCTCCTGCCGGGACAGGACGGACTCACTGATTTGTTCAAACAGTCTTTCAAAATGCTTTTCCCACACATCGTCCGATAAACGCATCGCCTGCACCAGCAGTGAGATGGTCTTCAGGAACTCATACACATCATTGGTCGAATTCGGCACATCACCACACGGAATGATGCGATTCATCCCCAATACAGCCTTGTACTCCAGCGCGTGCACGGCTTCTTTCAATGAAGCTCTCAATCCCCGAATATCGACAGCAACCCGACCAACACCGATGGTCACAGTAAAGTTCAGATACTGATCGATTCTGTCCAGATAACCAGCGAGCAAGCGATGCTCCGTCTCCTCGGCCTGTTCCATGTCCGGAATCCAGAGGATGGCGTACAGACGCTGATCAGAGACCCACTCAGCCCATACTTCCGTACCTTCATGACGTGCACTCTCCTGCAGAATGCTGGATAACACGAATTTCAGAAGGGATTGGTCCTGGTGATGATACTCCGTTACAAATGCATCATATCGATCCATTTCCACTACCATGACGGCCCAACGATGCTCCAGCTCAGGCAGTTTGAACTTCTTCATCTCCGTGGTCAGCTCCGTGCTTGTAAAGTCTCGTGTACCTTCCAGCAGCTCCTGAAAGAACATTTTTTTCTGCAAAATCAGATTCTCTTCATGCTCCTCCTGGTACTGCCTCGTCTGATCAATCATGCGCTCAAGCGTCGTATGGATAAATCGAAACTCATTCTCCTTGCCATAGTTCAGCCCCGATTGCTTCTGCGAAGAGACCGTCTGAATTAATGTGACAATCTGCTGAATTGGCTTATAGTTTCTACGGGTCACATAGATCACCCACACCACCCCGATCAACACAACCACTACCGCAAAGGCAAACCAGATATTATAAAATTGCAGCGCCAATTTGACGATTTTGCCATTATTAAGACCTGTCTGCACTTTCCAACCGCTATAGCTCGACGTAAATTCGGAGAAGACTTCTCCCGACGTGTTTTTCGTGGAAGCCGAAGCTGTAACCCCTTCCGGCATGGTGCTGTCCCACAGATTGCCGCCAGAACGATTAAAGATGTTCACAAACGTAAATTCCGGGTCATACATCTGCATGATCGATTTCCTTAAGGTACTCAGGTCCACGTTTGTAACCACAAGCCCTTTGCCATTTCCTACACTTCGCACAATCGTAATGACCTGCTCCGTCGGTTGTGAAGGAAAAGCCCGGAACGCACGTGCTCCTGCCCACTTCTGTTCATCCCTTGACCGGCTATCTGCAATAAAGTCTGCATCCGGAAACTCTTCAATCGGGACCGCCTTCCCGTTACTGAAGACGGTGCCATCTCCGTACCTGACAAGATAAATTGAATCAATCAGCGGATACTCTATTTTCAATTCATCGACCACCTGGACCGCCTGAATGCCGGCATACACATCCTCGCTGCCAAATGCCGAGAAATAATTCTTCAAGTTCGGGTTGGTCAAAATTTCACGCAGTACCTTGAAGTCGATGGAACGCAGGGAGTTATCCAGATATTGCGTGACCTGTGAGGCCAGGAACTCATTAGCCTTGAGCGCTTCTCTACGGTTCTGTTCATTGAACACCTGGAAGAAAATAAAGAATAAAATGGTCGTCACAATAAAGAAAACAGGCAGATATGATAACAGCAAACGTCTAAACCAATTGTTGTTCATCTCCGAGATCCCCCACCATTACTGTTCATGCTGAATGACGACATACATTAGAGCTGATCGCTAATTTTCCATAAATATTCAGTACATTATATCGGATGACGTGGGGTTGTCATAGGAGAAGACCGTCCCGGTCACGGGTGACAGACGGGACAGCCTCTATATGGATTCCTTCAGTAATTATTGATTCTTCTCAATGGCACGCTGATAGATCTCAAGGTAATTACTCAGTCCGAGACCATCGAAGCCTTTGACATAGGAATCCCATTCCTTATCAATGCTCTTGCTGCCAATAATGAACTGTGCCATATTTGTCTGCACATAATCCTTGATGGCGGTAGTCAGTTGTGCAGCTGATTCCGTATCCTCCGGACGAATAAATACGTTCGCAGGGTACACCTCTTTCGGTGCATAAGGTTCATACACATTGGTTGCTTGAGCCAGACGTGTGCCGTACCCCTCTGCTTCCAATGGATCCTGTCCTTCGGCAAACAGATTACGGAACGTGTTGGACAAGTCATGTGCTCCGATCTGTGACCAGCTCTCGTTCACCACAACGTTCGGATCACGCTCAGGCAGGTTGTAGTAGCTGTATTTGGCCGGCTCGCCATTGATATTTTTCTCATCAGCATCTGCCTTCTTCCAGCCCTTGCCTTCGGTTGGACCATACTCCGCGTATAGCGCTCCTTCTTCACTGAACATGTAATCGACAATTTTGATGGCCGCAATCTGCTGTGCTTCTGTCGCTTTGTTCGTGATGGCGAACTCAAACTCCCCTACGCTCTGTGTGGCGCCTGTCGTCTGCACGCCATCCGGTCCTTTCAATGGAGGGACAATCTCCCAGTGCTGGTGACGAGTGATGTCTTTGTCATACGTATTCACGAGATAACTGACCAGCGCCGTTGTAATGGAGCCGACCACTTCATCGCCTTCCTTGTTCCCCAGTTGTCCGATAGCCTGGTCGTTCTGTGTAAAGGAAGCCGGATCAATCAGGCCATCTGCATACAGCTTGTTCATGTATTCGAGCCCTTTCTTCCAGCCTTCCTGATTGGCGGCAAAACTCACCTTGCCATCGTTCACGATCAGATACTTGTCGTTATCATTGTAGATAAAACTATTCATCAGGTAGGCATCAATGTTGCCATTCCATACATACTTGTTCGGTGCGCCCGTGAGTGGAATCTCGTCGGCTTTCCCGTTACCATTCGGATCTTGTGTCTTAAACGCCTTCAGAACGGTATACAGTTCCTCTGTTGTGGTTGGCATTTTCAGACCCAGATTATCGAGCCACTCCGTGTTGATCCAGTATTTCTGAGCGTACGTACAGTGGTAACACTCATTGAAGATTGGCAAAGCATAGATGTTGCCATCCGGTGCCGTGATGGCTTCTTTGAAGTATGGCTTCTCCTCCATAATCTTGGTCAGGTTCGGACCATACTCCTGAATCAGATCCTGTAGCGGAAGGAACACGCCCTGTTTTCCATAGGTTTGAAGGTCTGAGGTAGTGAACTTGCCGTGAAGAAACACTTCGGGATAATCACCACTAGCCAGCAGTAATTGTCTGCGATCCTGCAAGGCGTCCGTTGGGGCCAGATCCCATTTCAGGGTAACGTCGAACTTGTTTTCGATAAATTGGGTGAATTCATTCTCTTCCATTGACGCTTTGCCTTGCGGAGCAAAGAAGGTCATGGTTACAGGACCGCCGCTCTCCCCGCTACCGTCGCTACTGCCACCCGACTCCTCGGATGAACTGCATGCGGACAACAAAGCCATCGAAGCAAAGACCAGAAACAACATCGAAATCCAAGATTTTCTCAATCTGACTCCTCCTTTTTGTTCATAACGGCAAATTATTGAGCTCTAGTGCACGTATATCGAATCGATCCCGGAAGCCGGCGTGTTCCTTCCACCTCCTCTCAAGAGGCAACCGGGCTTAATCCACGTGGATTAACCTTTCAGGGAACCAACCATGACCCCTTTAACAAAATGCTTCTGTACAAATGGATACATGATCAGAATTGGAATACTCGCGACAACGATCAGTGCATATTTCAACACCTGCTCGAACCCTTGATCTCGCATCTGTTGGCTGGTATTGGCAAGCATCGCCGGATCAGCCGCGTTCAGGATGAGCAGATTGCGAAGCACGTATTGCAGAGGAAACAATTTCTCGGAACGCAGGTAGATCAGTGCATCAAAATACGCATTCCAGTGACCTACGGCATACATGAGTGTCATGACCGCCAGAATCGGCTTCGATAAAGGAAGAACCACGCTGATCAGATACCGGATATCCCGGCAACCATCCATTTCTGCGGCCTCGCCAAGCTCTTCCGGGATGGAAGACTGGAAGAAGGTTCTCGCTACAATGACTTGGAACACCGCGAGCGCCCCAGGCAACCACATCGCCCAACGTGTATCCAGCAGGTGCAGGTCCTTCATCAGAAGATAGGTGGGGATCAGACCGCCATCAAAGAACATGGTGATCATCATGAAAATGATAATGGCTCCCGTCCATAGAACGATTTGCGTGACAAGGGATACGCCAGCATGACGGTCAACATGACGTTAATGAACGTACCCACCACGGTGTAGATGATCGTGTTATAGAAACCGAGCATCAACTGTTGGCTTTTGAAAATGGAGATGTACGCCTTGATGTTAAAGTCGACCGGGAACAGCCACACCTGACCGGATGTCACAGCCCGTGAAGAGCTGAACGAAGAACTGATGATATACAAGAGCGGGTAAAACACCGTTAGCAGTATGGCGAACAGAAAGATATAGTTGAATGTCATGAAAATGCGGTCACCGAGCGGGTCCTTGATCCGGTTACGATTAATCAGGTTGAACATGGATGAGCTCCTCCTTTACCACAAGCTGTTCTGGGATACTTTGCGGGATATGCCGTTGACGATAACCAGCAGGATCAGGTTGATGATGGAGTTAAAGAATCCTACTGCCGAGGAGAAGCTGAAATTCGCCCCGATCAGACCCACCTTGTACACATACGTGGAGATGACCTCCGAAGCGCTTGTGTTGAGCGGATTCTGCATCAGGTATATTTTCTCGAAGCCCACGCCCATAATACTGCCCAGACTCAGAATCAGCATGATGACGGTGACTGGAACGAGGGATGGCAGGTCGATATGCCAGATTTTTCGAAGTCTTGATGCACCGTCCATCTTCGCTGCTTCATAGAGCGATGGATCAACACCAGCAAGAGCGGCAATATATATAATCGATGAATACCCCATGCCCTGCCAGACACCTGACCAGACATATATCGATTTGAAGTATTCAGGAATCCCCATGAAGTTGGTCATCGGAAAGCCGAGCAGTGTGAACAGCTTGTCTACCACGCCCACATGAGGGGAGAGCATCAGAATGATAATGGATACCATGACAACGGTGGAGATAAAATGCGGAGCGTACGTGACCATCTGAACGGTCTTTTTGAAGTAACCCGTTCGAATCTCATTCAACGCCAGAGCCAGCAGGATCGGAATGGGGAAACCGGCAATTAAGGAATAGAAGCTGATGCCTATCGTGTTTTTGATTAACAGCCAGAAGTTTGGAGATTGGAAGAAGGCTTCAAAGTGTTTGAATCCGACCCACGGGCTTCCCCAGATTCCTTTGACTACACTGAAGTCCTTGAAGGCGATCTGGACACCCACCATAGGGATGTACTTGAAGATCAACAGATACAACACCGGGGGTAGCACGAGCAGGTAGAGCTCCCAGTGCTTCTTGAGGCTTCTGATGAATGGATGCTGCCGCTTGGGCTCCACATGTTTCCTCTGTTGGAGTTCCAACTTGGCGGGTATGCTTTCCGTTGCTCGACTCATTTGCGTCACTCCTTCTACACCTCAAGTGTAATAATACATTACATTTGCATCCCTTAAACATCCTTTTTTCAGTTCTCTTTTCCTTCTTAAAGATAAACCATGTAAACATTCATATCAGGTAGCGCTTTCTTGATTTGATAGTACATCGCACGGTAAACTTTTATCAATTTGCAATTTTCTCCGACTTCTCTTTATTCCATAAATCCTTATATGACAAGGGATTGAGAGCTGTTTCTAGCGGGATTTATGTTTATTATGTATGAATATAAAAATTCCGGAGGTGGTTATACCTCCCCCGGAATTGACATGGATTTCTATGCGCTTGTGATCAATTTGAATGTATGTGTGATGGGTGCTGCACTGTTTGCAATCAATTGTGGCAGTTCCACGAGAAGTCCGTCTTCCGTATGCTGATACGAAAGTACGTCATCGCTACCAACGAGTTCGATCCGCTCTACCTTTTCCAGATAAGGAATGATTACCTGTGGTTGTACGATCTCATTCTCGTTTCGATATAAACGGAAGGCATATACGGTGTTGATCTCTTCCTTCTGCGTAAAAGCCCAGTCCTTCGTAAAATATGGCGCACAGATGCGGGTTCCATATACACCTTCTCCGTGAGTGCCCAACCATTCTCCGAGTCCCTTGATGCCTCGAATGGCCCCTTTGGGCAGGCGCCCATCCGGTTGCGGCCCTACATTCAGCGCCAGGTTACCGCCCTTGGACACGACTTCGAGTAGGATATGTGCGAGCTGTCTTCCCGTTTTATACTGATCATCGAATCCGAAGGCAAAGGAGTTCCCCACCGTAATACAGCTCTCCCATGGAATGTTCATCGGATGTTCCGGGATGGTCTGCTCAGGGGTAACGATATTCTCATACGGCCCACCGACGGTGCGATCTGCGGACAGGAGCCACGGTTGTGTGGTCTGACGCGCCCGTTCCACAACTTCTCCGAGCCTGATATCCTGACCATGGCGGCCTTCGCGTACCCAGCCTGCATCCAGCCACAGACACTCGATCCGCCCGTAATTCGTCAGCAACTCCATGATCTGCTCATGTGTGAACTCCACGAATTTCTCCCATAGCCACGGATACTTATGGGGATCATACGAGGGACCGCGCCACATATGACGTCCACGCTCCATGCCCGGTGCCCAGTAATACGGGGTATGCCAGTCCGCTTTGGAGAAGTACGCTGAAATGCCAAGTCCTTTGGCTCGAAAAGCGTCAAATAATGATCGACAGATGTCCGCATACTTATGGGTATGAAAGGGGGTATCCTTGCCCGTAATCCGGTAATCCGTCGTCTTGGTATCCCACATGCAGAAGCCGTCATGGTGTTTGGTGGTGAACAGGAAATATTTGAACCCGTTATCTGCCGCCATCTGTGCCCATTCCTCGGGCTGGAAGCGAATCGGATTGAAGGTTTTGTTCAGATCGAAATATTCTCGCTTGAAGTCTTCCATGTCATCCGTCCAGTCAATGTCATCGCGTGACCAATCACCGTCATCGTCGCTCAGCGCCCAGGACTCCACGAGGCCAAGCTGGGAATACGGCCCCCAGTGCATCATCAGCCCCAGCTTCTGGTCCTTGAACCACTCCAACCGCTCATTCAGCAGCGGATTCTCTGGTTTGATCCATTCGTCCTCTTTGCTAAAATTGTGCACACCAGCTTCGACGATCTGCTCTTCCTGCTCCAGTACGGTTTCTTTGGTTTCGCTCATTCTGATTCATCTCCTTTGGATTAGAATAAAAGATAAACCTTGCTTGTTACGCCTGGTCACTCCGAGTGCAGTACCATCTTTCGATCGCTGTTATCCCCAGATTTTTTGATAATTTTCCTAGAGGGAAAATCCGGGGATAAAGGCGAGCGCTTCGCTTCTTCAGATTGGTTCTGCACTCTCCGTTTTGGCGTAAACGGTACGTTCGAAAGGTCAACATATAGAGGGCGTAATCGATTCACCGGTCCGATTGCGGTGTCGGCTCCAAATCCTATGAAACCCGGATTCCCCTCATTTCTTTAGAGAAATGTAAACTGGCTGATCCTGGCGAATGGGTAGACGCTTTTCTAAGGAACACAGGGCGTCTTATTTAGCCTTTTGATCCTCTTTTTAAATCGTAAGGAACTTCAGACACGTTATTTCACGAAATTGGCTGATAAAAAGGCCATAAACTGCTGTTTAGTCTGTAATAGCGTGTGTCAGGTTCCTTAGATTTCTGATAGCACTCCATATCCTTAAATAAGACGCCTCAGATTCGTTAGTGCTCGCTCCCACGCTTAATTCCAGCAGCAAGCAAAGAGGACGACCCCGAATCTAGCACGGAGTGGAGCTTTCATTGAGAAGGTAGCAAAGTGTTCATCATCTTAATACCAATGCCGCGGGAGTCGTTAAGTATCAACGTGAAGTAGCCAACTTGGAGCACCCACACCCGCGCCATACAATGCTCACACCTACAACGTAATTTCACGTCCCAGACGGGCTGATTCGTAGATGGCACAGAGCATCTTCATTACTTCGACGCCGTCTTCTACTGGGCTAAGTGTTTCTTTGCGGCCCTGCGTACTATCGATAAAATGGTTAATTTCATTGCGGAACGAGCCCATAAAGTCGAATGATTTGAAATCCACCTGTGGGGTCATGTTCAAAATGGTGTTAAATTTCTCGCCAATAATCGAAATTTCCGGCTCCAGCTCGGCACCGCCTTTGTCACCATACAGCTTGACCGAAGTCTCATCCGCTTTGGCGTGAAGCGTAAAGCTGACATCCACGAGCAGGCTCGCACCGTTTTCAAAACGAATTAGGGCATTCGCCATATCCTCCACAGTGTTCTGCTGCGCGTCATAGTCCGCTGCTTTGTAGAACGACAGATTGTTAATATTCGAGCGGTTTCCTAATCGATTGGATACGTTAGCGGAGACGGATTTCACCTTCGGTCTGCCCATCAGATACCAGCAAATGTCGATCACATGCACCCCGATATCGATCAGTGGCCCCCGCCAGAGCGGTTGATATCCGAGAACCACCCACCCGGATTGCCCAGACGACGCAGACTGGAGGCTTTCGCATAATAGATCTCACCCAGTTCACCTTCGTCGATGAACCTCTTCAGAATCTGTGCGTTGTCGCTATAGCGGCGAACAAAACCAACTTGCAGCAGCTTGCCGCTGCGATGAACAGCCTTCTCTACTTCGAGCGCATCCTCCACCGTTTGGCAGAGCGGTTTCTCACATAGTACGTTTTGCCCGCATCCAGCGCAGCAATGCTAATCTCGGCATGGGAGTCGTTCCACGTACAGATGCTGACAGAATGAATCTCGGGCAGGGCGAGCAGTTCCTTGTAATCGGTAAACACATGTGGTGCGTCATATTGCTTCGCCACTTCTGCGGCACGTTCTGCATTCAGGTCGCAGATGGCGTATATTTCAACGTCAGGGTTACTGGCATAGGCTTGCAAATGGCAATCGGATATGGATCCGGCACCGATGACGGCAACTTTCAATTTGGACATAGAGCTGATTCCCTCCATAAATAAAATAATTGACGCCCAGCAGATAGACGTTCCGGTTGCGAATCGTTCTTCCGATCGCTCTTATCCCCAGATTTCTTCAATCCCCTTTTCTGCAAGGGGAAATCCGGTGATAAAGGCGAACATTTCATTTCTTCAGAATCGATTTCGCCCCTACACTACTTTTTCTGACTGAACTACCCTTCTGTTTGAACCATACGTAACAAGTCATATTTCATTTTAAAAAAAGTACTCAGCCCTATGCCTCTTCCCATAGGCGGCGGACGTTATCCATGGCAATGCGTGAGGCGGTTTTGCAATCCTCCATGCCTTCAAATTCAACCGAGATATATCCGTTATACCCGGATTGTTTCAACACCCGGAAGACCTTGGGCATATTAATATCGCCATGGCCCACAATGGCACCACGCAAGTAATTGCCATGCGAGGTTTGGAACCAGCCTTCACCGGGGTTCCGGTAGGAAGGTCTCCAGTAGAAGTCTTTGGCGTGCACGATCGACGCGTACGGAATGTTATTTTTCACCGCGCTCACCGGATCTTCATCCACACAGAGGAAATTGCCGACATCCAGCGTCGTTCTAAAGTTCTCCCGCGCCGTTTCGTGTAACAAACGCTGAATTCGCTCACTCGACTGCACATAATACCCATGATTCTCGACGCTTGTTGTAATCCCAAAACCGGCTGCATAATCAGCTATCCGCTGACAGGCCTTCACCAGTATCGGCAGATCAATCTCGAACTGGGCTACAGTTCCCTCTGGAGCAGGGCGGAAAGCCACGTCATGACGCATCAGCTTCACACCAAGCGCTGCAGCCACATCCACATGTCGCATCACATTCTGAATCTCTTGCTCCAACGCTTCAGCGTCCTCCTGTACAGCAAAGTTAGCGCCGATGGCATAGTTGGAAATATCGATCCCGACCTCGTTTGCTACAGCTTTAATCTCATCAATCAACTCCGGATGTTCGATCAAACTGAATCCCATGGGCACAATCTCCACATGTTCCCGCCCTGATCGGCGATCCAGCGAATGGCATCCGGCACGGTTAATTCTTTGCGATCCAGTGCTTGTTGCAGACTGTAGGTACTGAGTCCAACTTTCATTTTCCCTCATCCTCTCCTGTAATCAATGTCCATACCCAACGTATACCTTTTTCGGGCGAGCACGACAATTGCCAATAATCGTTTGGCTCACCTATTTTCCTTTTCCTAGCCCAAATCCGGTGTATCCACGAACGTTACGACCAGATCTGCCGTTTGGTGGAGTTCAAATACAATCACTTCATTCTCACCTTCGTGAAGAAGCGGGGCAGGTACGTATAACGTTTTTTGTGGTCCTTTATTCCAGTAGCGACCCAGATTGAATCCGTTTACAAACACAACACCTTTGGTCCAGTTGTCGAGACGCAGAAAAGTATCTCTTACCCCCTTCACTGGAAAACTTCCCCGGTAAAAGGCTGGCCCTTCCCCGCTCTCTCTCCTTCTTCGCCCTCTGCCGAAGATTGCTCACTAAATTGCAGACCCGACAGATCGGTTAGTGGCAGACAATGAATCGTCCAATCATATAGAAATTGAAAGCCATGTCGCACTCCCTCGGTAATCCCCTTTGGATCTCTCAGGTACGGACCATAGTTAATTCGCCCCATATTTTCAACAAGGATCAGTAGATCTGCACCCTCCGGCGGTACTTCAAACGAAATCGAAAATGCTGTATTGCCGCGTTCCAGCACACCCTGAAATTGCCCATTAACAAACACAAGCGCACGATCACGCACCTCCTGAACCGCCAGTTCCTGTCGCTCTCTGGGCCCGGATATCCGGGTTTGATAACAAATAAAGCCATAATCCTGCCCCAGCTTCTCCATTGGTTCCGGATTCGTGCGCTGTAACGGGACGGATATCCGGTCCAACTGCGCCAGTAATGCCGCCTGCTGGTTTAACTCCACTCGACCATAGGCGAATGTCCCCTTCGATTCAGGCAACTCGAGCTCATCCAGACCGCTGTCGCTATACTGCGCAATAAGATCACGCACCGCATGGAATTTCGCTGTCGGCTCCCCAGATTCACTAAGCAGTGAATCGTAATCGTAACTTGTAATGGTGGGTTCGTATTGATCCTTCAGCTGACAGTTCGCCCCGTTGTAAAATCCAAAGTTCGTTCCCCCGTGGAACATATAGAAGTTAACCGAAGCCCCTGCCCGCAGCATCTCCTCAAACACTCCAGCCACATCAGCGGCTTCGCGGGTATGATGCGACTCTCCCCAATGGTCGAACCAGCCGTTCCAATATTCCATGCACATCAACGGTTCGTCCGCCTGATATTCACGCAGCTTGGCGAACGATCCCTCTGTTCCTGATCCAAAATTGACCGTAGCCAGATGCCCTGGCACCGACCCCGCTTGCAGCATGTGGTCTGTCGGTCCGTCAGAGGTAAATAACAACACATCCATTCCGCGCTCTACCATGCCATCACGTAAATATCGCAGGTAACTCGCGTCGTTCCCGAAGCTGCCGTACTCATTTTCAATCTGCATCGCGATAACGGGCCCACCATAGGTGCTAAGAAGGGGTTTCAGTTTTGGTAAAAGCACATCATAATATCGATCCACATTCGCCAGGAATTTTGCATCATTACACCGCAGACGAATCTCATCATCAGCCAGCAGCCAGGAAGGCAATCCGCCAAACTCCCACTCGGCACATATGTAAGGACTTGGGCGAACAATCACATGAAGATCCACATCTCCCGCCATGCGAATAAACCGTTCCAGATCTGCCATGCCTTCAAAACAATATTGCCCCGGCTGCGGCTCATGAACATTCCACGGCACATACGTTTCCACTGTATTGAAACCGCAGGCTTTCAGCTTGAGTAGTCGATCCTCCCAATATTCGGGGACCACTCTAAAATAATGGATGGCACCCGACAAAATCCGAATGGGCTTGCCATCATACATGAATTGTGACCCTTTATACGTTAGCAACGCCATTGGACATCCCTCCCCGATCGCTCAGATATATGCCTATTCCGGACAACGTAGGGTACCATCTGGATTCATGAATGGTTACTCGCATATTTCTCAATGTGACCTGTGGAAAACAGCAAATTCGTTTATATCCCACCACCGTTCCTGTGTAGAACGCTTCCCACCCACCATCTGCCCTCTGTGATTCCAGTGTAAAACGTTCAATTCGTTGGCCTGTATGGATATGTTCCATCAGCACCACCCGGTCAAATGAACGTTCCTCCTGCAAATCCAGCTCAATCCAAGCCTGCTCCGTTCCTTCATGCGGACACCAATACGTATCCCGTTGCTTCGTCAGCACCTCTGATGCGGCATGTTGTTCATCCATCGTCTCCGATGCGTTTACCAGCGCCTGCAAGGCCAAATTTTCCTGAAAAATGGCACGAAGCGAATCTCCCAATTCCTGTAGTCGCTCCACATCCCGTTCGTGAATGAGACCACGCGTATCCGGTGGCAGATTGAGCAAAAAGGTGGCATTGCCCCCCACTGCGCCGTAATAGACAGCGAGCAATTCTTCCAATGTTTTGACCTGATCATCTTCACTTGCATGATAGAACCATCCCGGGCGAATGGAGGTATTCACCTCGGCAGGATACCAGATCAGATGCTTACCTTGGGAACGAATGACCTCTCGGCTTCCCAAGTCACTGTCCTGCGTATTGATCCTTGAGGCAAACTCACCATCATCCACCTGCTGCGATTGCTCCTGAATCTTCTCATTATCCTGCATATGTGCTGGCACAACGCTCCATTCTGATTCTCGCGTATGCCCAGCTTCATTGCCACACCAGCGAACATCCGGTCCACATACCGAGATGACAGCTTCGGGCTGGAGTTCACGAATGAGCGCATAATAGGCGTCCCAGTCATAGACCTGCCTTTTGCCATTCGGACCCTCACCACACGCGCCGTCAAACCACACACAGAAGATGTCCCCGTAATTCGTGAGCAGCTCTCGTAACTGATGGAGGAAAAACTGGTTATACCTCTCGGAATCCCCGTAGGATTCTTCATGCCGATCCCAAGGAGACAGGTACACGCCAAACTTTAATCCACCCTCACGGCAGGCATCCGCGACTTCCTGAACCAAATCCCCCGCTCCATTCCTCCACGGACTGGCTGCGACCGTGTGCGCTGTAAACTCGCTTGGCCACAAACAAAATCCATCATGATGCTTACACGTCAAAATCAGCCCCTTCATCCCGGCAGCCTTGCATGCCTGCACCCATTGCGCTGCGCTCAGTTCAGAAGGATTGAAGATCAACAGGTCTTCCTGCCCAGTGCCCCATTCCCGATCCGTGAATGTATTTACCGTAAAATGAATAAACGCGTAAAACTCCATCTCCTGCCATCTCAACTGGCGTTCGGATGGGCTAACCTCTGCTGCGGATTTGATCCATTCGGCTGGCTCCAGTCCATGATTCATGGCATATCACTCCTTTTATTTCGTTGCGTTTCTATGTCACTGGACCACCATCGCTTGGACCGCTACTCATTACACTCCTGTCCGTGAATTGCTGTTGATGCAAGCCATAACTGTTGCTTGGCTTCTTCAACCAAATGTGGATCGATGGGACAATTAAAGCTGCCTTCATACCGCACGCCTGATCCCATATGTATCTCTGTGATATTTGTTTTTTGGACGAGGGCCTGAATGCCATCTACGGTTATCCCCGACCCTGCCATGACAGCGATGTTCAAGGTTTGCCCCAGTTCCTGAAGCCGTTTTAGTTCCAGTATGGCTTCAGGCGCCGTCCGTCTCCCTCCCGATGTAAGCACACGCTCCACGTTGCCCCATGTGTTGATGACCTTGAGCGCCTCAGTCAGGCTTGCACTCACATCAATCGCCCGATGAAATGTAACGCCCAACCCTTCAGCTTCGGCCATGCAGGATTGCACGGATAGAAGGTCCACCTCACCTTCTTCTGTAAGAGCACCAATCACGATGCCAGCGGCTCCAAGTTCCTTCGCCACGCGGATATCCCGGCTCATGACTTGGATGTCATCTGTGCTATAGCGAAACGAGCGGCTATGTGGACGAATCATGACATACACTGGAATGGAGACTTGGGATACCACTTGTTCCATGACACCATAACTGGGGGTAAGTCCACCCTCGGACATCGCAGACACCAGCTCAATTCGATCGGCCCCTCCTTCCTCAGCTGCCTTGGCATCTTCCACATCCACAGCAATGACTTCCAATACAGGCTGTCTTTCCATAAGGATTGCTCCCTTCACTTCATCGTAGATTATTCCAGCACCGTTAAGTCGTATCAATACTCATCATTCGAACTGCACACAGCCTGATCCATGACATAAAGGACCGACTGAACGCTTCATCAGCGCTCCTGCGGTCCTTCTTCATTATTATGGGCTACGGTCAACTTCCAGAACGCATTCCGAATAGGATGACCTTCCTGAAAGATAGATTGTTTGTCGGCAATGATCTTCATGAATGGATTCTCCTTTGGGGAACGGGAATGGGTCAGCAAATAGAGCGTGCAACGGTTATCTTGTCATCGTTCGATAAATGTCGTTATTTTTGTTATCTATATCGTTATTATTTATTAGCAATAGTCTAAAACGTTAGGATCAGAACGTCAATACAAAAAAGACACCCTGAGGGTGTCTTCATGTCTTGGATAACCTTCTGGTTATCCGAGCTTTTCTATTTTCTACGCCGAGCCTTCGTCATTCGATTAAACATGATTAGTGCAGCAATGATCATCGCAATCATGGCCACATTACTCGCCACTTCTTGTGATAGGCCGAACAGAACGCCCAGGTTAGTCACCAAACCTCTCACAATTAGCGCCACCACAATCAGCAGGATTGGACTCAAAAAATTATAATTTCTCATTCTTCGCAACACCCCTGACCCCATTGTTCAGAACTTCGAATTTCCTAACACTATCATAACAGTAGCTATTCCGTGTTACAACAAAGGACACCGCGAGCAGTGTCCTTTGCCATATACCAACCTATTCTGCTTTGGATGACAGAACAACCTTTCGATTGCTCTTATCACCTGATATTTCCGACGATCTTCTACACCTGCTTGAATTCGATCCAGTCAACCTGAAGACCTGGTTTCGTGAAGTCCAGTTTCAATTCATACAGTCCTGCTTCAAGGTCTACTTTGACAAGCTTCTGTCTGATCCATTTGCCTTCCGTACCGTTCGTTTGAATGGTGGTCACCAACTGGTCATTCAGGAGCAGGTTACATGCACTTTGCGCCAGTTCCGGCTCAGGGGACATGATCTGTACGATAATCCGGTAATGGCCTGCCTCGTCCACTTTCATGTAGACAGGTTCAGCTACGGCAGGTTTCACCTGTGCGTTCTCAACCAACGATTGGGCTTGTGCAGCAGATAGAGAGGCATTCGCCTGGAATGAAGCGATATTCTCCACGATCTCGTGTTTTCTGCCGGATACCGGTGCGTTCATGATGAACTTGCAGATATTAATCGCAGAGCGTTGCAGCTCTCCACGCGTCAATGTTCCATTTTCCAAAGATTCAATCGTGTTATCGTCCCAGCCATTGATCTCTGCGCCGTAGTTCGGTACAACCATGTAGAGATCATTCTGCGCACGAATCATCCAGTTCGTGTACTTGCGATCCGCCTCTCCACCTTCGGTCACATCGTTCATAATCGCCCACCAGTCGGTCATTACGATACCCTCGAAATTCCATTCACCGCGCAGAATTGTGGTGTTCAGGTCGTAATTGGATGCTGCCCAGTGTCCATTAATCGGATTGTAGGAGGTCATGATGGAGTTCGCTCCGCCTTCTTTTACAGCGATTTCGAACCCTTTCAGGTAAATTTCACGGAGTGCACGCTCCGAGACAACCGCATCTACTTTGCTACGGTATTTCTCCTGGTTGTTGCAGGAAAAGTGTTTCAGTGTGGCATTCGAACCACCCTTCATAATACCTTTCGTACATGCTGCCGCAAATACACCCGAGATCAGCGGATCTTCAGAGAAGTATTCAAAGTTCCGGCCATTAAGCGGGCTCCGGCGGATATTTAGTCCAGGTCCGAGCAGGGTATCTACCTGATTTCTCAACAGTTCCTGTCCTTCCATCACATACAACTCTTCAACGAGATCTTGGTTCCATGTCGCGGCAAGCAACGTACCAATGGATACCTGTGTTGCTTTCTCTCCACTATCCATACGAATACCGGACGGGCCATCTGCCGTACACGCTACCGGAATACCGTAGTTGAACAGGCTGTCGCTGACACCACCAAATGCAGATGCCGTTCCCGAAGTAACCAGTGGACTGCTCATGCCTTCGCCACGGATAATTGCCGCCAGATCCTGATCGCTCAGTTGAGCGATGAAGGTGTCCAGACTTACTTTGCCAGCTTTAACGTCACTCAGCTTGTAGCCTTGGTTGCCCGTCTGCTCCAGTGTTTTCGGGAGATTCTCTTCAATTCGTTTCGCCATGGATACTTTACGCTTCGGTACTTCGGCATACGTCAGTTCATATGATCCGTCTTCCTTGCGCGCACCTGGTTTCATCAGTGTAAAATCTTCAGTTGGCGCCATCGCTTCTTGCAGCTGCTCCACCAATTGAAGCGATTCAATCACATATCCATCCTGACCATCTATGCTGACATGCTGCACTTGTTTTACACTGGTTCCTACATGCAGTCGGTATGTGCCTTCTTCCAGAACGTATGCGGAAGCATGACCTGTAACACCCGCATCATCGTAGGATGCCATGTCATGGATCGGGAAGCTGATCGTCAGAAGTTCAGACTCGCCCGGCTGCAACAATCCTGTTTTGCCGAAAGCCACCAATGCCTTCACCGGTTGTCCCAGTTTGCCTTGTGGTGCTTCATAATAGACCTGTACAACTTCTTTGCCTGCATAGGTTGTACCCGAGTTGGTCACATTGACACGGACTTCAATGTAGGTTTTGCCATCTTTGGACACTGATTTTGCTTCCTCATGCTGGGCCAAGAACGTCGTATAAGACAGGCCGTAACCGAATTCAAACTGGACACGCTCAGGTCGAAACGTTTCGAAATATCGATAACCTACATAAATATCTTCCTGATACAGGTTCTTGAACTCATTACCGTAGTTGCTGGTTGAAGGATAATCTTCAATGGAATATGCAATCGTATCTGTCAGTTTACCGCTTGGTGTAACGTCGCCCGCCAGCACATCAGCAATCGCGTTTCCACCCTCCATGCCCCCATGCCAGGAGTAAATTACACCTTGAATCGGATGTAGATACGTTTCGTTTAACCAGCTCATATCAATAATGTTCGAAACATTCAGCACAACGATCGTGTGTTCAAACTGCGAAGTAACTTGCTTCAGCATCGCTTTCTCATCTTCGGTCAGTTGGTAACTTCCTGGCGCATCCGCATTATCCTGGTCTTCCCCGGCTGTACGTCCAATTACGATAATGGCTTTGCTCGATTTGCTTCTGGCCCGTGCAACCAGTTCATCCGTCAAAGGCATTTCTTTCTGGTTCCATGGCTCGGCAGCCCATACTTTTCCGCCATCATCAAATGGATTTTCCCCAATCCACTTCTCATAGACCGCTGCCAGCTCTTCATTCACGGTAATATTCTTTTTGCTGCGCAGACCATCTAGCAGATTCGTTGTGTAGGCTACATGAACACTACCGCCTGAACCCGTACCACTGCGATAATAATTGACTTGAATTCGACCAAAAACTGAAACGTTTTCGTTTTCGCGAAGCGGAAGCACTTGCCCTTCATTTCTGAGTAAAACGGCTCCTTCTGCGGCAACCGTACGACTAAACTCTGCAAACCCTTCCAATGGAACTCCGATTTGATGTGTGCTCAATGATTTCCCTCCTGATTGTCATCCCCATATCTACGAATGATAGACTATTCTGTGATCTGGTAGATTCACTTGTACATAGTCACATATTAACAGATTCTATCGCAGAAATTAAACTAGATTTGTACATCATTTATATTATTAAGGCTTGCCCACGATGAAAGGCATAACAAAAAGCCACGGACACTTGTTGTCCGTAACTTTCTTCATTTTGGAACACTATATCAAGTCGTAAGTTTCGCATACACCAGGAAGAATAACATGTCTTCACCCATGATGACGTAACCCGGAACCCGGTAGACCAGATCCACAAGGACAAATGCCACCAGCAACCCTACCATGGCCGCCAGATGACGTGGCCGGAGTCGTAGATGTGCAAGTCTGTAACGATGGAACACAAGGGAGGTCGACAGGAAGTATAGCAGTACGGATCCAAACACAAACCCGATCATAAACACATAATTTAGCTGATTCTGATATAACAGCTGAATGGATGCGGCGATCATACTCATGGAGATGTAGATAAACAAATGGCCGTATATGATCGCTTGCCCGGCAGTCTGAATCTCTTTGCTGACCTTTTTCTCCACGTTATCGAAGTACTGCCACCACATCGCAATGACAAAGATGGACGTAAATGCGGCAAACAGGATGGATTTCATATCCCAATGATCGGCTTGCAGCACAGCGATAATGCTTACGACCGATTCACCCAGCAGGATGAGTGTAAAGAGCGCGAAACGTTCCAACAAGTGATGGGTCTGAACCGGTACTTTCACCAGATTTTTGCGTCCGATCAACGGCAGCACGATGTCCACGGCAATTCCCGCATACAAAATGGCATAACGCACCCAGGAGTCGAAAAACAGGGAACCTGATGAGATCAATATTCCAATAAGGAAACAGATGCCCAAGTACTTGGCGGCTTTCTGCTGATGCTCGCTTTTTGACTTATGAACCGTCAAATATTGAATGGCCGTAAACGCCCGTGAACCAATATAGCCCACGAAGAAGGAAAGGTAGTATTGGTCAAAATGGGTAGAGAGACTCGCCGTCATGACCATAATGGACAGGAGCTGAAGGATGAGAAATATTCTATGGATCAGGATGTCTTGACCATAGCGGTTAATAAACAAGGTCTGACCAACCCATGCCCACCAAACAGGGATGAAAATAAGCACAAACTTCATTAAGTATTCAAACGTAATTACTCCGTGTTCAGCATGTAACAAGACATGACCCGCTTTGGAGACCGCTGCTACGAAGAGCAGATCGTAGAACAGCTCCAGCCAGGTAACCTTTTTCTCCATCATCCTTCGATGCTCCTTTGATTTTATAGTAATAGCACTCTTATTATTTCGCAGTTGTAGCAGGTACGAGCGTTCTTACTACGATCGGTTGCAGATTGTCCTCGATTTGAGGGCGGTATTTCTCGAACCACTCTGGCAGCATCAGTTTTTGTCCGAGCGAATCAGCAGGCTCATCTTTGGCGAAGCCCGGAGGATCTGTAGCAATTTCGAACAAAATGCCACCCGCTTCTCTGAAGTAGATTGCGTTAAAGTACTGACGATCCCGAACTGGCGTCGGTTGGTACCCGTAATCGCGTACAGCTTCACTCCACAGTGCATGCTCCTCATCGTCTTTGGCACGCCATGCAATATGGTGCACTGTTCCTGCGCCGCCCATACCCAAAGCCATGCGGGTCACCGGAACATCTACGACATTACCGATATCCCCACTGGACCGGAAACGCACATACTCTTCATTTTCACTCACTCTGACGAATCCTAAAATTTTCTCAAGAGCATCCATCGTTCTTTGCGGATTAACACTGAACAGGACAGCACCACCGAAGCCTTTGATCGCTTGATCTGTTGGAATCCCTTCGTGTGCCCAAGTGCTAGCTGCTCCCTCTTCCCGTTCCACAAGCTCAAGCCGCAGGCCTTCGCTATCTTCGAATTGAAGCAGCTCTTCATTGAAGCGACTTGTTTTGGTTACCTCAATGTTATACTGTTCCAGCCGGTTCTGCCAGAAGCCAATCGACCCAGGAGGAATGACATAGGAAGTGATGCCGACCTGACCTCCGCCAATTTTGCCCCGTGGTGATCCAGCTGATGGGAAGAAGGTAATAATGGTACCTGGGCTTCCGTGTTCGTCTCCAAAATACAGATGATACACATCCGGTGCATCGAAGTTAATTGTTTTTTTCACGAGACGAAGTCCCAGAACGCCGGCATAAAAATCAACGTTGGCCTGTGGATCGCCTGCGAAAGCTGTAATGTGGTGAATACCTGCTGTTTGAATAGTCATGATTAATTCCTCCTTGGTTTGGTGAGCATGTTTATAGTACGTTTGTATTATCTTTAAATTAAGATATATAATCGTTTGAAGCCTATTTATTATTTTGAGAAGCCTGTTCTTGTTTCAATTTATCAGGAGTCACGTCATCGCCGTTCGGATCATAGATGGTTGCATTCAGCAGAATGTCGTTGACCGAACCACGAAAAGTTTGCAGATATTCCTGGCGAAGACGAGCCTGTTCCTCTTTCTCCATCTCCGTCAATCCGCCCTCTTTGGCTTTTCTGGAAAGTTCGTTTATTCTGGTCAATGTTGGGATCATCATCTTGATCGCTCCTCATGTCATGGATTAAAGATATTTGTTTGTGGTTGTTATTTATATTCAAATTAAATATCTTAAGTTAAAGATAAATGATTTGTGATTAGTTGTCAACTGTTTTATCTAAACTAAAATAAATGAACTGGGTTGCCACCCCTCACCCCCTTTTTATAACTATGAATCCAAACAAAAAGGGCTAGCTCCGCAGTATTTCACTTACTACGAAACTAACCCTACATGTATACAGTTCATTAGCCCAGCTTTTGACCACAGTTCGGACAGAAGTTGGCTCCTTCATTCTTGGCTCCACAGTTTGGACAGAAGTTAGGTTTCTTGTTGCCCTCTGATGATGAAGAGTTACCTGAACTACCGTTGTTATTTCCCGCTGGCTTCTGGTCAGCGTTCTGATTCTGAGACGAATTGGCATTGTTGTTGTTCTGATTTTGGTTCTGATTCATGTTCTTCATCATTTCATTGGCCATGTTCATGCCCATCATCATGCCCGCCATATCGGAAGCAGCGCCGCCGCCTTGAACTTTACCGGATGCGATACCATCGGTCATGCTGACCTGCTGATACTTTTGCAGATTACCAATCATCTCATGCGAAGCGGTCTTCGTAATCATATCCTGAATCTCTTTCGGATAATTGAAGCTCATCACCTGGAAACCGGTAATCCCAATGCCGATGTCCATCATCTGCATATCCAGATCTTCCTGAATCCCTTTGGCAATATCCGATGCATTGGCCTGCAGGTTGAACATATCCTTCCCTTCACGGCTAATCCACTTCATTAAAAGCTGATCCAGCACGGAAGTAATTCGGATTTTGACATCCTCCACCAGATAACTCTGCTTGATGCCTGCAATCTTATCAATCAGGGTCACATAGTCACTTACTTTGAAGTTAAATGTTCCGTTGGCCCGGATTGGCATCCCTCCCGGGAGTTGTGGTGTCGGAATCAATACCGGACTTTGCGTGCCCCAACGCACGGTGAACTCTTTGGTATTTACAAACAATACTTCGACCCGCATGCCGCTGTTGAACCCGAATTTGAATCCTTTTAAGGTAGAAAGAAACGGAATGATCTCGGAATCAATATTAAATGATCCCTCGTCCTCGAAAATCCCTTCCACTTTACCGTTATTCAGGAAGATGGCGTCCTGCCCCGAACGGATAATGAGTTTACTGCCCTTCTTGATCTCCCGGTTGCTCCACTTCCAAAATATCATGTCATCTCTGAACTCTTCCCATTCCACCACATTCGAAAATTGATTTCTGAAAAATCCCATATTCGTTTCCATCCCTTCTATTAGTAAGCATTGTGTATCAACATACCTGCGTTAAGTTATTGCTAATGTCCGTGATGCTAGAAAGATCGGCTGCTACCGCTATGGGAATGACCACCTCGGGTGGTGCCTCCGCCGCCTCCACCGCCACCGTTGTTATTGTTTTTCTCAATCTTGCGTTTGGTGACAGTTGTACGAATGTACCGATCCTGTCGATCAATTACACTGGAATTACTGGAATCCTCATACGTTGCACGATTGACAGTGACTCGCCCACCAGAACGATAGGTCATTACACCAACTACAATTCCTCCGATTGCCACGGATACAGCAAGTTGAAACCACGTATTGAAGAGGATATTATCCGGATTAACCCCGGGTTTAAGATCCATATATTCGTACGAGAGCTCCAAATATTTTTCAAAGGCCAATCTATAATTTCCATCCGATACATCTGCGGCAATTTTGGCCGTAATTTTATCGGCTCTACCATTGTCGATATACTCTTCCCCTTTGTAAAAACCAGCCAGATACATCTTCCGATTGTACATGTCTATTGTAAGAATAACTGCGTTTCCATGCTTTTTATCGAAGCCAAATCCCTGCTCGTCATAAAAATCCTCGGTAAGCAGTATTTCACTTTTATGCTCTTCGTTATTGGAGGTATATATAACAAAGTCCGTCTGCCGTTCCGCACCATACTGATTCGCGAGTAGGTTCAGTTCACTTTTTTCCTGCTCACTCAGCAGATTGGCTTCATCGTAGATGAGATTTTTGCTCTCCGCTGCGGATGCCGATGAGATGGGGATCAACGGAGCAGCCAGGGTGATTATAAGTAAAATGAGCGTAGACATCACGGCCAGAGGGGTTCTTTTTCTCATAAGAATCCACCTCCCATCATCCAGGAAACCAGCTTCAGGGACAACAATGAGACCGCGGATACCCCTGCGAACCATCCGGCCACTTTGGCTTTGCTGATCGGCGGTTTGCCGACCACTTTTCCTGTCTGACCATTCATGGCAAAGGTATATTGTGCCCGATTGTAGTCATAGTTGACCATCCACACCGGGAGCAGCACATAGTCTGCATGTTTGAGCGTAGTATCGATCTGTTTATCCGTGTAACTCACGCTGTTATATCCGGATACAGTTGAAGCAATATAAGAATCAATATACGATCTCGTCTTATCTTTGGCACGTGGGAAAAGTTCCTCGTCCGTATAGCTATATTTTTCCGCAATGTACCCCGCCAGATACGGGGTCTTGAACGATTTCAGCTGATTATATGGAAAAGGCTCCAGTTTATCCATCAATTCATCCTTCATTTTCTCCGAGGCATCGATGGGCAGGTTCACGTAATTCAGCCGAATCCGGCGGTATATATCGAAATGCTGTGTTTCGGTGTAATGGTAGTCGCCCTGAGTGTAGGATCTGACCTTGGTGCCACGACCATGCACTTCGATCTTGTTATGTAACTCGTACAACCAGAACGGCACGTACATACCCGTAATGCTCTGAATCCGATCGGCGGACATGAAGCCACTTGGCGTTAACAGGCCGTTTTTGCACCACTTTTTGAAAGCCTGTTGGGCTTGATCCTTGTTGATCGAAAAGGGAATCACCATCGCGGGGGCCAGATTGCCCGTCAGCCGATCACTGAGTACAACCGCCGCACCGCAGAAGCTGCATGTCGTCGCACTGGTCTCCGGCTCGGTCACAATGTCAGCTCCGCAGCTGTTACAGTGGTATTCCTTGACCTCATTCTCCGTGAACACTTGTCTCTTCAAGGGATCGGGGATCTGCTCTATGTTGTCCTGGCGGCCACAGCTGGGACAGGATAATGCACCTGACACACTGTCAAAGATCATGCCACTGCCGCAGTTGGGACACTTATATTCAATAACCGGCATCTGCTCACCTCAATGTTAACGATATATGATTCTTTTTCTATCCTCTACGTTGTAATGTACACGTTACACTCACTTCTTCAGCTTCTCCTGAATTGCTGCGAGTTCTTCCTCCGCACTTGGCGACGCATGTTCCTTATTACCCGTATCGGCGTTCATGTCCCTCTCGAGCTGGGCAATTAATTCATCCAGATCATCTTCCTGTGCTCCAGCACGCAGTTCTGCCAAAGCTTCTGCTTCGTTCAACGCCTGGTTCGCCTTATCTTCCATCGCCTTCAATGCGGATTCAGCTCTACCCGCAGATGCATTCCGTTCGTTGGCCTGTTGCTGTGCCTTCGCATCTGCCATGCGACCTTTCAGTTCTGCATGCCGTGCTTCCAATTGCCCCAGATCGGCAACGAGCTTATCATTCATATGCTTCATCATCTTGGCTTTGGCAGAAGCCCGTTCATAGGCAGCTTGTAATTCGTTCAATTTGTCAGCCAGCTTCACTTTCTTCTCCAGAAAACCACGTGCTTTGTCTTCGTCTCCCGACTCCGCCGATTTCTCCGCGTACCGCTGTAACTTCTTAAGCTCGGCGCTGCACTCATCCAGTGCCCGCTTCGCCCGGCTCTCATCTGACAACACCGCCGTCGTCTCCGCTTTTACCTGCCCCAGATCACTGCTCAGGCTGCGCATATACTCATTTACACTCTTCTCCGGGTCTTCCGCCGAGACAACATGTGGTTCACATTGGCCTTCATCACGTCTCTAAACCTCGATAAGATTCCCATTACGTGTTCCTCCTCCGAAAAGTTCATATGTATACTATAATACATGAATAAGGCGACATACGTTTCACATTTCACGATTACAAGTGGAGTCTCTCTGTTCCAAAGTCAGCTAGTAATGGAGCAAAAAAAGAAAAGACGAACACCTATAGTGTCGCCTTATGACCCTGTATAAACACAACTACTATTCCTCTGACCGCATTCTCCAACTCCCTCCCTACGCTAGGGTTCAACCGGAAGGCTCTCCACCGCTGTGAAGAACACATCCAATAGCTCAACGTGATACGTCATGCGGACGTATTCTTCGATCTCGGCTAACTCTTCTTGCCGCTGATACTCCAGACATGGACGGCCCTCACTCCACAGGACCCTGCACGGGAACTTTCCGACAACATCCTTAATGATGTGATCTGGCTCAGCTATTTTGTGAATGTCTCCCATATTCAACTCCTCATTTCTCTATACTTGATGTGTGCAGTGATCCATTAATTTTGAAATAGTTAAGTATCCGATTCAGTGCACTTCATCACAGTTCACGCGAGAGTTATGGCGGCTTACCACACAGCTATTTCGTACACATAACAGTGACCTGTCCACCCAGGGTGCCATTCCTTCGCAAGTTGGCTATAATAAGGGGATCAAAGTTTTCTATAAAGGCAGGAAAAATATGCGTACACGAGTTCACTTTATTGCTCCCTACGAATCGATGATTCCTATTATACAAGAGTGTATTCCCCGCTTTCCCCAGTTAGCCATTCAGACGGACGTGGGCGACTTGGCGAACGGTGTGGAATTAGCAACACAAGCTGAGAAAAACGGTGCAGAGATTATCATCAGCCGCGGCGGAACCGCCCAATTGATTAAAAAGGCAGTAACCATTCCCGTCATTGATGTGCAGCTATCGGGTTATGATATGATTCGCTCCCTTACCCTGGCAAGCCAGTTTAACGGCCAAACGGCCATCGTTGGCTTCTCCAATATCACCTCGGGTGCACAATCGATTATTGATCTGATGGATCTGCCCCTCAAGGTCTATACCATACATAGCTCGGAAGATGTGGCGCGATTGCTCCTGGAGTTGAAAGCTTCCGGGTACCGCCAGATTGTCGGAGATGTGATCACCGTCAACACGGCGAAGACTTATGGTCTGGAGGGATTGTTAATCCAATCCGGTCAGGAATCCATCCTTAGAGCGATGGAGGATGCGCAGTTGGTCTACCGTTATTTGAGCAAAAATCATGCGATATCGATCATACTGAATGACCTGGTCACACGGGAACATCCGAATTTGCTTATTCTAAATGAACGGAATGAAGTCGTATTCGAGAACCTGACCGACTTTGAGAACAATCCGCTGACCGATAATCACATATATCTGACCAACACGAGTCTGGAATTCCATCAATCCCAGATTCAAAATGTGTTCATGGTGGACGACTATCAGCTTACGGTCAACGCCTATGAAACGACTCTGGACAACAAGAATTACAAGGTATATATGCTGGAAAAGGACAACCCTATGCCTTTGCACAATTCGGCATAACCACGTTCACGGACGCATCGATGGAGCCCATCGTTGCCGAGTCTCCTGCCATGCAGATGGTATTGAAGAACATTCGAGCCCTGTATGAGAATCATGAACCGATCTATCTGCTCGGTGAAGCGGATTCCGGTAAATCTTTTCTGGTCAAACATATTCACCAGATGTACTCCGGTGGTGGACTTTTATTAGAGATAGATCTCTCACAAGTGCCTTCCGGTCATTTGCACAAGATACCACTCACCAAGGTTAAAAATGTAGAAATTAATCACCTGGAAACACGCATGGAAGATCCGGAAGCTGCTCTCCTTTATCCAAAGCTGCCTTCAAAGCCGAATTGGGGTGTTTATCCTCGGTGAGCAGACATTGAACCCCCATTGGTCAACCGACCTGGAGCTTAATACGATCATGATGCCTAATCTTGCGGACAGACCAGAGGATCTGGCTCCACTGATGCAGCATTTCCTTACGGGGTACTATCACAAATACGGAACGACTGCAGTGAGAATAAAAGAAGATGCACTACAGCTGATCCAAGAACAGATCACACATATGAATGTCAACCAGTTGAAGCATCTGATCAAGCAGGCTGCACTTAATGAACAGGAATATGTAATCACCACGGCTACCTTATCCCGCTTGCTCGATCAGCAACCTTCTTCAAGCCCAATGAAGTTGAACGGTACGCTGAAGGAGATCGAGAAGGAAGTTATTCAGATCGTGCTTCAGGAGGAAAACAACAATCAATCGAAGGCGGCTGAGCGTCTGGGGATTAACCGTGCCACATTATGGCGTAAACTTAAAGATTAACTTTAAGTTTGCGTCTTTTTATCGCCTTTATGTGTTGCATTTTTAAACAATTCGGCAGTTACTTAAAATTTACAATAATTAATTGTTGCTATATTAAACGATATGGGATAACATAGTCCCTGCAAGCGCTTCATAAAAACGATTACTTCATAAGGAGCTACTACTATGAACATTAAAGCAACTTTAGATCGCATCCCTGGCGGTATGATGGTCGTTCCCCTGTTAATTGGTGCAACCATTAATACATTCTTCCCGAATGCCCTGCGCATTGGCGGATTCACGGAAGCTCTTTTCGTTAACAGTGCCAGTACATTGATTGCGCTGTTCCTGTTAATTGCGGGTACACAGATTACGTTCAAAACGGCAGGTTCATCTGTCGGCAAAGGTTTAACCTTGCTTACGTTCAAATGGGTGATTGGTGCAGGCCTTGGTTTTATCGCTATTTTGTTAGCGGATTCAAGCGGTTTATTCCTGGGTCTGGCCCCACTTGCCATTATCGCTGCGATGACCAACTCCAACGGTGGTCTCTACATCGCACTCGCTGGTCAATACGGTAAAGAAGATGACAAGGCCGCTTACCCGTTTCTCGCGCTCAGTGATGGTCCGTTCCTGACCATGGTAGCGCTCTCGATCTTTGGTGCAATGGGCTTTGCAAACGGCATGTTCTCCCCAATGGCATTCGTAGCTGTATTGCTTCCACTCATCGTTGGTGTCATTATTGGTAATCTGGACCGTAATCTAGGGGATTGGCTGTACAAAGGCAGTGACAAACTCGTTCCGTTCTTCGCCTTCTCCCTGGGTATGGGAATCAATTTCTCATCCATCATCCAAGGCGGACTTGGTGGCATTCTGCTTGGTGTTCTGACCGTGCTTCTCACTGGCGGAATCGGATACTTCTTGTTCAAAGCCATTGGCTGGAACCCGATCGTTGGTGCTTCCGAAGGTTCAACAGCCGGCAATGCGGTAGGTACACCTGCTGCCATCGTGGCTGCCAACGCTTCATTTGGCCCGATTGCCGAGATTGCTACTGTGCAAATTGCGGCGAGTGTTGTAACGACAGCTATCCTGTTACCGATCTTCATCGGGTTCCTCTCCAAACGACTGGAGAAATCAGGTGGCGTCGAGAAATACAATCAACGACCGACCACATAAATGGTTATCACCTGATCCGGTATTCTTAATCTTTACTAATGCATGATCTGACGGACTGTTTATGAAATTTTGTTTACAAGGAGGGATGACTGCATGAAATTAGCTATTATTGCAGATGATTTGACCGGTGCCAATGACAGCGGGGTGCAGCTTGCCCGTCATGGCCTCAAGACCAGTGTTCTTTTTAATATGAATGAAGAACCTCTTACCCATTACGATGCTGTCGTCTTTGATACAGATAGTCGTTCCATATCCCCGCAGGAAGCGTATGACCGTGTATATCGGGCTGCTGAGCTGCTGACGAACAATGGATTTGAGACGATTTTCAAAAAAATGGACTCCACCATGCGCGGCAATATCGGCATCGAGATTGATGCTGTATATGATGTCGTGAAGCCGGACTTTATGATGATTGCCCCGGGTTATCCCAAAAATAATCGGACGATACTGGAAGGAATTCATTACCTGAACGGCGTTCCGCTGGCAGAGACTGAAATTGCTCATGATCCGAAGACACCTGTTACGATTTCCTATCTTCCGGACTTGTTGAAACAACAGACCAAATACGAAGTTGGCGAGATCACTGTCGCAGATTTGGAAGCCGGGCAGAATCATATTCGCACCAAGCTGGAGCAGTTGAAAACAAATAACATTCCGTATGTCATGGTGGACTCCACCGAAGAACGCCATCTGGAATTGATTCTGCAGATGACCCGCGAGATAAATTATACCTTTGCTTGGGCAGGTTCGGCGGGCATTGCCAATTACCTTCCCGCGCATTACGCGTTGGAATCCAGAGCTGCTTCACTTGATATTCCGGAGAATTCGGGTCCCATCCTCACGGTGGTAGGCAGCGTGAACAAAAACTCCCGTGAGCAGCTGCATCGCTTGATGCGCAAATCCCGCGTGGCTTCCGTCTCCTTCCATTCCTTCAAAGCGGTATCCGCAGTCGCAGACCGCGCGGAAGAGATGGAACGTGTCTATAACGAGGTTCGAGACAAAGCGCTGGAAGGACAAGATGTTGTCCTCTACTCCACCGCTGAACAGATTGATATCGAACTGGCCCGTGCAACCGGCGAAATTCGCGGTCTCAATCACACGGAAGTCAGCAATGAAATTGTACTCGCAATGGGTGAGATCTGTGCCAGACTGCTGGAAGAGGGACTTTTCAAAGGGGTATCCATGACGGGCGGCGATACGGCAAACAGATCTGTCTTAAATGGAACATTAGCGGCTTCGAGCTGCTGGATGAGCTTGAAATCGGCGTGCCGATCTCCAAGTTTATAGGTATTGATGATCTGCATGTGATTACCAAAGCAGGCGGATTCGGTCAACCCGATGTCTTTATCCATGCGATTCAAAAATTAAAAGGGGGTATTCTCGTATGAAACCTACAATCGGAATTACGATGGGCGACGCAGCAGGTATAGGACCGGAGATTATTATGAAAGCATTGGGTCATCAGGAGATGTATGATCAGTGCAATCCACTCGTGATTGGTGATGCGAAGATTCTGGAGCGTGTGCTGCCGGTTATCGGATCAACGCTAAACGTTAACGCGATTCGAGAGCCTTCCGAAGCCAAGTATGAATTCGGTACGGTGGATGTGATTGATCTGAATTTGGTTCCAGGGGATCTGGAATACGGTAAAGTATCTGCCGTGGCTGGGGATGCCGCATTCCAGTTTCTCGCCAAAGCCATTGATCTGGCCAAAAAACACCAGATTCACTCCATCTGCACAGCACCTTTGAACAAAGAAGCTCTGCACCAAGGCGGACACCTGTATCCGGGGCATACTGAGATTCTGGCAGACCTGACGGATACGCAGGACTTCTCGATGATGCTGACGACGCCGAATCTGCGCGTTATTCACCTGACTACACACATGGGTCTGATCGATGCCATTGCAAGTATCAACCCGGAAAGAACCTATACCGTTGTGAAGCTTGCTCATGATACGTTGAAAAAAGCAGGCTTTAAGAATCCGCGCGTAGCCGTATGCGGAATCAATCCTCATGCCGGAGAGAACGGCTTGTTCGGTAACGGAGAAGAAGAGAGAAGCTGCAGCCCGGCATTGAGCGTGCGCAGCAGGAAGGCATTAACGTCGTTGGTCCACTCCCGGCGGACACACTCTCTTCCGCGCTGGCCGTGGCGACTTCGATATCGTGGTAGCTTGCTACCACGACCAAGGCCATGCACCGATTAAGGTAATGGGCATCGAGGAAGGCGTGAACATCACCGTTGGTCTGAAAGGCGGCATCATCCGTACGTCTGTCGACCACGGTACAGCCTTCGATATCGCCGGCAAAAACATTGCCGATGATAAAAGCATGCTGGCTGCCATCCGCTCTGCCATTGAGCTGGCACCAAAGGACCACGTTTAAGAGTAGCCGTTAAATGGACACATGAGCAAGAGCCTAAGTCTGGACAGGAGAATTCTCCCCAACTAGACGTATCTTTTTATAGAAGGAAAAAGGCAAACCCTTTGTAGCCTGAGGGTTTGCCTTTTGTATATCTTCACTTTTGTACATCTTCCTATATCCGTGGCTGTTGCCATTCATGCAACTCCGCTCCACGTAGGATATCTCCAGATCATCTCTGTTTTCAGTCAGCGCGTGGACCTACCCAAGGATACTACTTCCCGCTCGCTCTGCGCATGTCTGCTTCGACGATATGCACTTGGTGACATTCCGTTCTGTTTGTTGAAGATGCGATTGAACTGGGAGAAGCTTGTGAACCCGCACTGTGCAGCAATATCTGTGATTTTCTCACTCGAATTCAGCAGCATTTGCTGGGCATTCCGAATACGGGTCATCTGCACATACTCCGTGAAGGTAAAACCAGTGACCCTGTTGAATTGGCGGGACAAGTGATGGGCACTTACATAAAACCGCCTGGACACCTCGTCCAAAGATAAATCCTGCTGATAATGGCTGTGAATATAGGAGGCAATGGCATACATGCGTCGGGACATCGATGATCCTGTCTCTTCTCGCACATACCCGTTCTCTGCCGCGTAACGATGAATGGCACACAGAAATTCTACAAATCGATGATGAATCACAACCGACTGGAGCGCAGAGGGCTGTTTGAATTGGGCGAAAATATCGTTAATGGGCGCGAGGACTTCCTTGCGCTGTTCTTCAGTAAATCGGAATATCGGGATTGGTTCGTCAAAAATCGAAAACAGCTTCGTGTAATCGTTCTCAAGACCAGGTGTATTGCGTGGCATGGCAAAGGAAATTATCAACCGTTTCGGCGGGGTCCCCTTCGGATATTGCGTCTTGTGCAGCAATGAAGGCCGCAGCAGAACGATATCATAAGGTAGAATCTCGTACAAACTGCCCTCAATGATGTGCAGCCGTGCGATCCAGAAGAATACAGATCTCATAGAAATCATGGAAATGCTGAAACTCCATATTCAGATCATGAGAACGCTCGTCATAATCCAGATGATAAAAAAGCGAATCTCCAGGCTGGTTCACATGGATCGCATATCCCTGCTCGTATGTCAAAACCGATTGTGTCATGGACATGTCCCCCATCCCGATTCTAATGTGTTTATTTTAGCATGAAATGCAATAAAAAGACGTTCTTTTCAGCATATAATACGTAGTTTCGCGCATTTCTCCTTTGGTATGATAGAGTTGATATGTTAGCGCTTGCATTTTTTTGCTACATTAAAGACTACAGCCTGTACTTACTACAAACCAAGGTGGGAAACCGACATGAAAATGAATTCCTTGTATACTCGAATCCATACCATTGTTAAACACTTGGAACGTGCGCGACTGACCTCAAAGACATATATTCCTGAGCTTTATCATAAAGAAAGTGGTTACCACTCCTGGGAACTGGTGCATGAAGACCCTTCCTCCTGGAACGTATTCCGTAAGGGGGATGGCTGGGGCGGCAAAGACGTACACAGCTGCTTCAAAACCCGCATTCGAATCCCGGATCACCTGGAAGGAAAAAAGGTCATCTGTGCCATCGTGACGGGTGCTGATGATATCTGGAACTATGATAATCCGCAATTTCTGGCATTCCTCAATGGGGAACTCATCTGCGGTCTGGACGTTAACCATACGGAGATCGACCTAACACCCGCTGCGGTCAAAGGCGAAGAATTCGAACTGGCACTCTATGCCTACTGTAGTACTTCGGCAGCGGATGTATTTCTGAATGTATATATCGCTGAACATCATCAGCAAGTCTCTGATTTGTATTACGATCTTAAAGCTGCGCTGGATGCTGCAGATCTGCTGCGTGAGGATGATCTGGAGCGGCTGAAGTTGGTGGAACATCTGAATAAAGCCGTGAACCTGCTGGATTTGCGTCAGGAGAACAGTGCAGCATTCCATGCTTCGGTGTTGGAAGCGCGTCGATATCTGCAAGACCATGTCTATGCTGAAACTCGCCCTGCGAGTGATCACATCCCTACCGTGCATTGTATCGGACACACGCATATCGATGTGGCCTGGCTATGGACATTGGATCAGACTCGGGAGAAGGTCATTCGCAGCTTCGCAAGTGTACTGTATCTCATGGACAAGTTTCCAGAATACACGTTCATGTCCTCTCAGCCCCAGCTGTATGCGTATCTGAAAGCAGACTACCCTTCCCTCTATGAGAAAATCAAGGAAAAGGTGGCCGAGGGCCGCTGGGAAGCAGAAGGTTCCATGTGGCTGGAAGCCGATTGTAACCTGATTTCGGGCGAATCCATGATCCGTCAGATTATCTACGGCAAACGTTTCTTCAAGGAAGAATTCGGCGTGGAGAACCGTGTGCTCTGGTTGCCGGATGTATTTGGTTACAGTGCAGCGATGCCGCAGATCATGCGCAAGAGCGGTATTGATTATTTTATGACAACCAAAATTGCCTGGAACGATACAAACCAGATTCCGAACGACACGATGTACTGGAGAGGCATCGACGGATCAGAGGTTTTAACACATTTCATCACAGCAACAGACTATGACAAGCATCCTGATTTCAGGCAGCGTCGATTCGAAACGACTTATAACGGACGATTTAATGCTTCACAGGTAAAAGGCACGTGGCAGCGATACCAGAACAAAAACATCAATGCAGATGTCCTGCAATGTTTCGGATTCGGAGATGGCGGCGGCGGACCAACCGAAGAGATGCTGGAGCATGGCAGACGGCTTGAGGTCGGATTGCCAGGTGTACCCGCGGTGAAACGTACGTTTGTACGCGAGTTTTTCGAGAAGCTGGAGCAAAATCTGGCCGATGTTCCTTCCGTTCCCCGCTGGTCGGGCGAGCTGTATCTGGAGTATCACCGGGGCACCTACACGTCCATGGCTCGCAACAAACGGTACAACCGTCATAGTGAATTTGCACTGGCCGATGCCGAGCTATATGCCATGATTCATCGTCAGGCGAATGCCCAAGCGGCCTATCCAACCGATGCACTGGAGCATGCATGGAAGCTAACGATGCTGAACCAGTTCCATGATATTCTCCCGGGCAGCTCCATTGAGCAGGTGTACGTGGATTCCAAAGAGCAATATGAAGAGGTGCTGCGTGTCACGGATGAACTGAAAGACAGCGCACTGAACGGCATTGCCAGCCGCATTACATCTGATGGCGAAGCCATTGTCGTATTCAATACCACCGGATTCGGTCGGACGGACGTGGTTGAACTGCCTGCTTTTGCGAGAAAAGTGACCGTCTACGATGGAGATCGCCCTGTACCAAGCCAGTGTACTCCCGAAGGCGGACTTGTGTTCCTTGCTGAAAATATACCCGCATCTGGATATAAATCCTTCCGAATTACACCCGATCTGACAGACGAACTTGTCGCGGGCGTATCGGTTGCACAGTGGGAAGCCGATCAGCGCCACATCCATACACCTTGGTACGATATTCACCTGAATGAAAGTGCCGAATTCACATCCGTATGGGACAAGCTGGAGGGCCGTGAGCTGATTCAGTCCGGCAAGCGCGGTAACGTGTTGCAAGTGTTCGAGGATCGACCTGCGGAATACGAGGCATGGAACATTGACGATTATTATGAACAGCATATGTGGGAGATTAGCGACCTGCAGTCGTTGGAGTGGGTCGAAAGTGGGCCGGTGCGTTCCGTATTGCAAGTGAAGCGACAGTTCCTGGACTCTGTCATTGAGCAAACGATCATCTTCTACGCGCATACACGCCGGATTGATTTCCGCACGTTTGTGGACTGGCAGCAGGAGCATTTACTACTGAAAGCCGCCTTCCCGCTGGATATCTGGAGTGAAAAAGCAGTCTACGAAATTCAGTATGGCAACGTTGAGCGTGCCACCCACCGGAATACAAGCTGGGATCAGGCGCGATTTGAAGTATGTGGACAGAAGTGGGCCGATCTGGCAGAGAGCGGGTACGGTGCTGCTCTGCTGAACGATTGCAAATACGGATATGATATTCATAACTCGGTGATGCGACTGTCACTGATCAAGAGCGCAACTTACCCGAATGAAAATGCCGACAAAGAGCAGCATGTATTCACCTACGCGCTCTATCCGCATCAGGACGACTTCCGTGAAGGACGTGTCATCCAAGCCGCTTATGATCTCAACCGACCTTTGGTAGCCCGTGAGATTGCATCGCAAACTGGTACGTTGCCGGGAACATGGTCGCTCGCATCGGTGGATCAGGATAATGTGGTGCTGGAGGTTATCAAAAAAGCCGAGAACAACGATGATATGATCATCCGGGTTTACGAAGCACATGGCCGCCGCAGTAGGGCTTCCCTTCAATTGCCTGAGGGAACTGGTGCCACGGCATATGCCTGTGATCTCTTGGAAAATAACGAAGCGGAATGCATCGTGGAGAATGGGCGGATTTCTTTTGATATCAAGCCGTATGAGATTCTGACTTTCCGTATTCCGAAAGCATAAGGACACATTAAAGTGTAAATGTATAGCTGTAGTCTTTGATTTCAAGGGGTGCTTATTGTCATTACTGACAAGGGCACTCTTTTTCTTCTTTAATATATCTTCTATCCCTGAATATACAAAACACCCCTGGAATATCATCGGTAGAGCCAGAGGCTTTACCATGTCTATTCACAGGGGTTTATGATTACAGATGATAGATTATATAGCAACCAACTTAGCCAATGTTTATATTGTCCTTAAAATTCTTCGTATTCACTCGGGTCCTGATCCCACAGCCGTCCATCTGGACGATTAAATGCCGAGATGACCTGCATCTCTTCTGTGCTAAGCTCGAAATCGAATATATCGATATTTTCCTGCTGATGCTGCAATGAACCGGCCTTTGGAATGGGGATGGAACCCAGCTGAACATGCCAGCGCAGAATGATCTGAGTCGGCGTTTTGCCGTGGGTTTCCGCGATTCGAAGAATGTTCTCATCCTTTAGAATATCCTGTACGGCATCATTGCCACGGCCAATCGGACTCCAGGACTCGTTCACAATGCCATGCTTAGCGTCCTGTTCCCGCTGACCAGCTTGGTCAAAGAACGGATGCAGCTCTATCTGATTCAAGCTCGGCGCGACCCCCGTTTCCTTGATCAGGCGTTCATTATGCTCGGGCAGGAAGTTGCTGACGCCGATAGAGCGGATATATCCGCGTTTTTTGGCTTCGATCAGCGCTTGCCATGCCTCGACATACATGTCCTTCTTCGGATTGGGCCAGTGAATCAGATACAGGTCGTAATAATCCAGGTCCGCTCTGTACAGGGATTCCTGAATCGCCACGAGTGCTTTATCCTGAGCGTGATAACGTCCCGGCAGCTTCGAGGAAATGAGTAATTCTTCTCTGGCGATGGAGCTTTGCTTGATTGCTCTGCCCACCGTTGCCTCATTCTCATAGTTATATGCCGTATCAATCAATCGATAACCTGCATCCATGGCAGACGCAATCGATTTAACGCCTGCTTCACCTTTTAAACTATAGGTACCAAATCCAATTGCAGGCACTTTCAATCCATCATTCAACGTGTATTCCGGGATATGATTCATTCGAGAACTCTCCTTTGCCAAAAGGTTAGATTATCGTTCCGAGATTCAACTGTTAGAGATTGTTCTTCCTCTCGTTATTCTACCCCTTCACGCCGGCTTGAATCAATGTGATTCCCTTTACATCTACGCTGTCCAATGACTTCAACTCGGTGGACCTATCACAGACATATACACCTATTTGCCATCTCCAATAATTAAATCTGTGATGATGTCTAACTGTTTCTCTACCGCAATAGGGTCACTTGGCAGGAATTGATCAAAGTTAATGGAGTACACGTGACCCGCTTTCCCGGCTGGTGAGGCATCGATCAACTTTTGCACATCCTTGAGCTTGTCCTCAGCACCCTCATTCACGGCCAGGAACAGACGGTCACCGATAAATTCGGGAATCACCTCAGTCGACACTTCCCACGTTTCGCCATGAATGACGTCCGACTCTACCTTCGCTGCCGGCTTCAGTCCAAGATATTTATAAATAATGTTGCCCCCATATTGCCATCTCCGTATACAAAAAGAGCATCTGGACGTACGTTTAATATAGAGAACGTTTCGTCCGCACGAACATAAGGGCTGATTTTCGCTTTGTACGCTGCGATTTTGGCTGCAAACTTCTCATTCCACTGCTTCGCTTCTTCCTGTTTTCCGAGAATATCCCAAACATCTCTATATCTTTGATGGGTTCATTGTTCTGCTCGATCACAATCGTTGGCGCAATCTTACTCAACGCTTCATATCCACCCTCCGTGAGCTCGGCAAATGTAGGCGTCGTTACAATCAAGTCGGGTTGCAGGGACAAAATCTTCTCCGCATCCGGCGGTACGCCAACATCGGTAATCCCTGTTTTGTCGCTAATATGTGGATTTTCTAAAATATATGTCGTTGTGCCAACCGGCTTCACTCCAAGCGCCATCAACTCACCCAAGTGATAGAAGCTGACAACTCGCTGTGGATTCACAGGAATCTCGGTTTCACCTTTCAAATGTTGATATATCCGCGTTTCCGAAGCTGCGCTGTCTGTAGCTACAGCAGTAGTCGAATCCGATGAAGCTGGCTGGGAAGCCGTTGCTCCTGGAGTACTGCTGGTCTGGCATGCACTTAGAAGCAAGGATGTACATAATAACATCATCGCCCCAAAGGCTGGTCTTGAAAATCTGAACATGGATGTGTCCCCTTCCGCAATCCGTTGATAATAAGTCTCATTCTCATTATGAGAACCGGAGTTAGGGGTTACAATAGACGATTCTAACCAGCGTAATGGATTATACTGAACCTGAACCGGTTGCCGATATTGCGTACGAAATTGAAGCGGCGATAAACCGGTATGCTTTTTGAACAAACGACTGAAATAATACATATCCGCATACCCCACGTTGCTCGCGATTTCCTGGATACGGGCTTCGGACTTGAGAAGGTACTGCTTCGATCTGTGAACGCGCACGTGAATGAGATATTCGATGGGTCCCAATCCAATCTGGTGCTTGAACAAACGGGACAGATAGCTGGCGCTGCAATGGTATCTCTGGGCCAAGTCTTCGGCTGTAATTGGTTCACTATAGTGATCGTGAATGTAGTGGATTGCCTCCGTAACAATATTGGGTCTGCTGCTTTCCTTTTTGGCCGATATCTGAATCTGTTGCCGCATGATCTCGTATACCAATGGGAGAAAGGCGGATTGTGCCTGTAGCTTGTCTAGGGGAGCAGGCTCTTGCCACAGGCGACTCATGGCTTCACACTTTTCCTGAATAGGAAGTAACGCATACGGAGCAAATCCATACGTCACCTGGAAGCTCTTCTGATCTTCCGTCGATGTACACTCAGCTGTATATAGAAGCAAATAACAGGAAAAATCCGGATTCAACGGCATAATACTCAGCTCAGCATCTGCTCCTCCATGCAATATGTAAGGTGAACGGGTCTGATAGACCTCGCCTGATATGTTAATCCTAGCCTCTCCATGCAAAGTAATTATGAAAAAGCTGTTATGCGCCGCATTGTGATCAGGAACCGTGCCATGCTCCGCACGATAATACCGAATATCCAGTAATCTAACGGCCGTTCGGCTCCAGTGTTCGATATGAGCTTCCCAATCCATACACGTTCCCTCCTACTTCTACGTTCTTAAAATATGCCTATTATATCACAGACAAAAAGCCATCAACCTGGACGATTAATGGCTTATGCATGAATAGTATTTTTTGAAAAGGTAGAGCTAGTATGAGTTCATATCTATCATGATTAATGACTATGAAATAGTTTTATCGCATCACTCTTCGATGAAATCCTAGTACTCTCGTACAAGTTGCTTATCTTCTTTCAGCTGCACAATGTCATGTCCGGTTGGATTCTGGAAGGCACGAAGTCCAAAGGTTTGCGCAACCGCAAAAATGTGGTCAAAGATATCCGCTTGCACATTCTCATATACACCCCAGTTGATATCATTGCTGAATGCATAGATTTCCAGAGGTAGTCCGCGATCTTCCGGTGCCAATTGTCTGACAATCATCGTCATATCTTTGTTGATCTTCGGATGATTTCTCAAATATTGATGGATATATTCCCGGAATACACCGACGTTGGTCAGCTGTCTGCCGTTCACATTGCTTTCGGTATTCACCTGGTGCTCCATGTTGTACGCTTGAATTTCCTTCAATTTTGCCGTGACATAATCCGTAAGGTAGTGGATTTTCTCAAACTCGGCTACCATCTCTTCCGTACAAAAACGGATACTGCTGATATCAATATAGATACTCCGCTTAATCCTTCTGCCGCCAGACACCTGCATGCCTCTCCAGTTACGGAACGAATCCGAGATGAGGGCATAGCTTGGAATCATCGTAATGGTTTTATCAAAATTCATCACTTTGACTGTGTTCAGTGTAATGTCGATGACGTCACCGTCCGCATTATACTTTGGCATCTCGATCCAGTCACCCACGCGTACCATATCGTTCGACGATAGCTGTACCCCGGCCACGAGACCAAGGATCGAGTCTTTGAATACGAGCATTAATACCGCCGATAACGCGCCAAGTCCACTGAGGATAATGAGCGGGTTCTGTCCAATCAGGCTGGAGATGACGATAATGCCTCCGATTATGAACAGGACAATCTTGGCTACCTGAATGTAGCTCTTGATTGGGCGAATCTTCGACACCTCATAGGTACGATAGATATCATCGAAGACATTAAGCAGAGCACTCAGAACCGTAATCATGATGACAATCATGTAGGTCATTGCTGCTTTTTCAATCAAAGCCTGATAGGACGGGAATATATAAGCAGAATAATAGATAATAATCGCTGGTACGAGATGTGACAGCTTCTGAAATAAATTTTTCTGAACCACGATGTGGCCCCACTTGAAACGATTGTTACTTACGATACGATGCACCGTCTTCAGTACCACTCGCTTGGCAATAACATTCGCCATTACCGAGATTAGTGCGATAAAAACAATCATGATAACATTCGCCAGATATCCAATAGCGGGTTCATTCATGCCAACTTCTTCTAGTTGATTTCGGATAAAGTCCATGGTTACCTCCCAACGCAAAGTATGAACTTATCATTATAGAGCAGATTCCATATTGAAGTAAAATTTCACAGGTCTCCAAAAAATAACATGATCCCTTATCCCATCTGAACGATTACGTCACACCATCCATCAGGAAAAAGACACCTCCTCGCCATTAACTGCATGTGCAGATCACACGTCCAGTATTCTTTTCATTTGAGTAGGCTATGGGCGTAATCCCTTTACACCATTGACAGGACGAGGTAAGATCGCTTTGTCATCCGCCATGGAAAGGAGTGATATTAATATGAAATCATACGGGCCAAGCGTCACATCATCTCTAACCTTTGTGCTCTTAAATATAAGACATATAGATGGACAGGAAGGAAATAAGCAACATTCAGATAGCCATACACTAATCTACATCACTTCGGGGCAGGCGAAGCTTGATTGGAATGAGAATCCACCCTGCCCCGTGCGTCCAGGAAGCTGCTTCCTGCTTGCTCCAGGAACTTCATACCGTTTCTTACTGGAAAATGGTCAAGCAGTACATGGGTATGAAGTCATGTTTGACGGGATACGTATGCTGGATGCTCATCATGCTAAAGGGCAGCTCCGACGTGTACCAGCAAGCTTTCCGTATGAAGGAGAAATCTACTGGTTTGAGCAGCCCAAAATCAGGGAAATGTTAAATCGGTTGCATGCGGGACGTGGTCAGACCGATGAGCGTCAGGAGTTGCGGCGGCAGCGGCTTTTCCTTGATCTTCTGGATCATATCTGGGAGCAGCTTGGGGATACGGGGAAGGCGGCCCCCAGCATAAACCCGGCTATTCAGCGATCCATTCACTACATGGAGCAACAATACGATCAGGAGCTGACGAGAGAACAACTTGCCCAGGTAGCCGATATGAGCCCGGGGTATTATTCTTCCATGTTTCGTAAGGAAACGAGCAAAAGCCCGATGGACATGCTGGCCGAAATTCGGATCAGGCATGCAAAGCAAATGCTGGTCACCTCAGGCAGCTCTATACGTGATATTGCCCAATTGGTCGGATTCAGCAATCAGTACTATTTCAGTACACGCTTTAAACAGGCGGTCGGCCTGTCGCCTACAGCATATGTGCAGCGCAATCATGAACAAGGCATTGCCAGCTCACTGCAATACACTTCTTATCTGCGCTCCTCATTTTCGTTAAGGGAACGCGAGGCAGAAGAGCCACAGCGATTTGTCAGTCTCTTTTGGAAGATCATTTAACCGTATTGGGCATTAAACCGATTGTACAGTATGCGCGTTCCGGTTATTACCAGAGATACTTGTCAAGCTCTCTGGATGGAGTGCAGAAGCTGGATGTTAGCCATATGGATTTTGGTCTTTTACGGCGAATGCGCCCGGATATGATTTTACTCGGGTTTGCCGATTTTGCCGCCGACGGGCGATATGAGCAGTTTGCTGAGATCGCTCCTACCTATGTATTTCAGAAAGCAGGAAGTGACTGGAGATCAACTCTTACGAGTATTGCCAGTCTTCTTCAACGGGAAGAGAAAGCCCGGCAAGCCATAAAGCGCTACGACGAACAGACAAGACAGGCACGCCAGGAATTGGCTGAAATGCTTCAAGGTGAGACCGTGGCACTGCTCCGCTTTCATTTCAGGGAAGGGCTATGTCTCTATGGTGGTTCAGGCGGTTATTCCAGCTCTGTCCTTTATGATGACTTGGGCTTGAAGATGCCTTCGCTTCTTCAGGAATGGGCCCATAGCGGTGCAAGAGCGGTCATCCCGATCAAGCCGGAGACTCTACGCCAGCTGGAAGCCGATCATTTGTTCGTCATTGTGGATGATGCCCAGATTGAGCAGGCACGAACGTTGCGCCAGAGCTCGTTATGGAATGAGCTGGATGCAGTGCGAAACAATCAGGTGTATATGGGAACAACGGATATATGGATGACATTCGGAATGATTGCTCATGAACGAAAGATCCAGCATGTGCTGGAGTCACTCCGCAGCCACAGGGGTCATTCTTACGGTAACCAAAACCCAAAAGCATAAACGGACAATCTCATAAATAAAATCAAACATTCCTGTATGGTGACAGTTCCCATACCCATGATAATATCTATATGATAATGATAATCTTTATCATATAGGAGGATACAACATGAGGAACATACGCAACCAGCTGATGCTGTGCTTTGCAGTATTTATGGTGGTGGTGCTTACGGCTTGTGGTAACACGAATTTAGCTAGCCCTGCTCAGGATAGCCCTTCAGATGAAACAAAAACCGTTGCGGCTTCGTCTGATGGAAACTCTTCGTCGGCCACAGCCAGCCAGCAAGGTGAAGCCCAGGTGAACTCGTTCAAACATGATTTCGGAAGCATTGAAGTCCCTGCTCATCCCGAGCGGATTGCGGGTTTATATCTTGAAGACTACCTTGCAGCCCTGGGAATTAAACCGGTAACACAGACGGTTATCGGCTCATTCTCACTGCAATATCTGCAGACATATATCGGGGACCTGCCTAAAGTGGATACTAGTGCAATTGATTTTGAAGCCATGCTCTCCGCGAGACCCGATCTCATCCTGCTCGCTTTCCCTAACTATGCGAACGATGGAAATTACGACAAGTTTTCCAGTATCGCACCTACTTACGTTTTCGGACCCGATGCTCCAGATCAGTGGAGAGAAGCACTGCGAATGATTGGTAAGCTGACGGGCAAGCAGACTGAAGCGGAGAACATCCTGAATGACTACGCGGATAAGGTAAAAGACGCCAAAGCCACACTCAAAGCCGCTATCGGGGAGGAAACGGTAGGATTTGTGCGTGTGCGCAGTAACAAGGAGATCCGATTGTATGGCGGACCTGGAGGATATGTAGGCAATGTCCTCTATACCGATCTAGGGTTAAATCCGCCGCAGATCACCAAAGACTTGGCTTGGGGCGAAGATTCCAGCATGGCTGTCATCTCGTTGGAGGTTATTCCAGAGATTCAGGCAGATCATCTGTTCATTACTTATGATGAAGGAGGTAAGGAACTGGCTCAGGAGTTGCTCAATAGCAGCGTCTGGAAATCCCTTCCGGCAGTGAAGAATAATCGTGTCTATGAGGTAAGTATGGATCACTGGATGACTTTCGGGCCGCTAGCCTATAACCAAAAGGTTGATGATGTGCTGCAAGCACTGGTCAAATCACAATAGTATGTGCTAGAGATATGTCTACTCAGGAGGGAACAGAGCATGGAAACCTATCAAACGATTGAGCAAACCATTCGCGAAAGACGTACCATTAATCAATTTACGGGAGAAGATATACCTGTACCGCTGATCATGGAGCTTCTGGATGCCGCTGTATGGGCACCATTTCACTCCCGCAAGGAGCCTTGGCAATTCCTGATGTTTGTTGGAGAGGGACGCAAGCGTTTCTCGGACGCAGTTCTGGCTACTTATCCAGCGGACAAGCGTGAACAATATGGTGAGCGAGTCGAGCAAGCCTATTGCTCCGAGGTTCCAGTCCACCTCATTGTGTTGATTGACGAAGAGCCGCGGTGGAAGGAATGGGAAGAAGCCTTTTCGGCGGCAAGTGCTTTGATTCAGAATCTCCAGCTGTTGGCCTGGGAACGAGATATCGGGGTAGTCTGGAAGACCAATGATTACAACTGGAGCCCTGTTTTTCGGGAGAGCGTGGGTGTGAAGCCAGGGCAAAAGATCGTTGGCACGCTTCATATGGGCTATTTCGACAAGTCGAAGGTTCGTCGTCCACGACCACGAACAGCCGTATCGGAAGCTGCTGACACTCGTGGATTCTTAAATAGAGTAAGAAGCATTCGGCTGACCAGGTATGACATAAATACGCTCCCTACGAACAGAACAGTCCTCCTGGGCTGACCTGCTCTGTTCGTGGGGAGCTTTTTGCCTTTTACTATGCCAACAGGTTATATGAACTAAGTTCCAATAACTCACTCACCGTCACCAAACGGTACCCTTCTGCGACCAGTTCCTCCACCAGCACACGAACCGCCTCCACCGACTGGGAACGATCCCCGTATCCGTCATGGAATATGAGCACACTGCCGGGTTGCACCGCAGATCGGGTATGCTCCAGAATATGCTCAACGCCGGGATTGTCCCAATCTCTCGCATCACCGTTGACTGCACCAATCGTGCGATAACCGCGCTCCGCCGCCAGAGTCAGTATATCATCGTTTACGCCAAAATACGGTGGTCGGAAGCAGCGGGCAGATTGCCCTGTAACTTCTTGAACAAGATTTTCTGCGCGTTGCAGCTCCTTCCCGGCTTCCTCCAGCGTCAGCTTGGTCAGGTCAGGATGAGTATACGTATGGTTGGCGATTTCATGCCCCTCACGGTGCACCTCCGCCGCAATCTGCGGGTGAGCCTCCATCTCTTGGCCAATCATGAAAAATGTCGCCCGCCACCGGCACCGCGGAAAATCTCAAGCAATTGAGGTGTATATACCGGATGCGGCCCATCATCAAACGTGAACGCCACAACCTTTTCCCGAACAGACTCCTGCTCTACCATTGCGATATTGACCATACTTAATGACCCCTCTCTGCGACTACCTGTTACATACTCCCTTATTATTCCATGTCCACAGAATCCGGTCTAGTCCAGAGATCACACCTTGCGAACTCCAGATCAAGCTGATATCTACCAGAAAGTGAATACAGCGAACGAGCACGCTAGTAGTAAGACCTTTTACTTCCACGCCCCCCAGTCCAGCCTGTATCTAACCTTTGATCGCACCTGCAATCATGCTCTTCTGCACCTGTTTGTTCAACAGCAGATAGATGACTACCGTTGGCACGGTCGTAATCATCAGTCCCGCACCAATGATACCCCATTGCGTAATGTACGTCCCCACCATCGACATCATGCCCACCGTCAACGTCTGATAAGCCGTGTTATTAATGAACGTGACCGCAAACATCAGCTCATTCCAGCAGGACAGAAATGTGAAGATCGCTACCGTTGATATAGCCGGTGTTACCAGAGGCAGAATAATAGAGAAAAACGTCCGGTATATGCCGCAGCCGTCGATCACCGCCGACTCCTCCATCTCTCTCGGGATACCTTTGAAAAAACTGCCCAGAATGAATACCGCCATCGGAATGCCAAATGCCACATAGGGAATGATCAGAGACCAGTAGCTGTTGAGCAGGCTCAGATTTTTCAAAATAATAAATAATGGCAGCAGCGCCGCATGAATCGGCACCATCATACCCAGCAAAATGAGCGTCATCGTGAACCCGCTAAGCTTCCAGTTCATCCTCGTGATTGCGTATCCCGTCATGGAGGACAAGATCAGTACCAAGACAATGGAGGCCGCAGTAACCAGCACACTATTCATAAAATAGGTCAGTACATGGCCGTCGGACATGGCTTTGGTGTAGTTGCTCCACAAAAACGATTTGGGCAATCCAGCCACATCACCGCTGAAGATTTCACTGTTATCCTTCAGCGAGAACAGTGCCAGCCAGATGAGCGGGTAGATCTGCACAATCGCAACGAGGATCAGAAACGCTTGCAGGAACACTTTCCCGATCGGTCCGGAGATGGACCTCGGCTTGGGCTTTTTTTGCAACATGACTTCTACGGTACTCATGCCTTTTGCCTCCCTCTACTCCGTTTTGAACAATGAATTAATCAGGATCGTACACACCAGACACTCCACAATGATAAAGACCGAGATTGCACTGCCATATCCGTACCGGAACGTATCAAAAATGGTGGCGTACATCAGCGTGCTCGGCACTTCAGTCGTGTAGAACGGCCCGCCGCCCGTTAGTACATAGATCAGGTCAAACACCTTGAATGCACCGATGACTGAAAATACAAGGCTTACCTTCAGAATCGGCTTCATCAACGGGATCATGATGGACCATGCCGTGCGAATACGCGAAGCACCATCCATTCGAGCTGCTTCCAGCACATCCTGAGACACGGACTTCGCTCCTGCATACATCAGCAGCATGTGATAACCCACGTACTGCCAGAGGGTTGGGATAAAAGAAGCTGCAAGTGCCGTATGCTTCTGACCGAGCCAATCTTGCGCCCAGTGGGCTAAGCCGATATTTTGCAGCAGCACATTCAGCAGACCGTAATCCGCATTGTAGATTTTCGACCACAACTGGGCAATAACCACCGTTGAGATCAACACCGGGATGAAATACACGGTCCGGTAGAAGCCCTCCCCCTTGACGTTGGACGCCAGAATCAGTGCAAGCACCAGCGAGATCGGCAGTTGAATGAACACCGAAGCTCCCGCAAATAACAAAGAGTTTTTGATCGAATTCAGTACCCGGGTGTCCTTAAACATCTCTACATAGTTGTCCAGGCCGATAAATGTCCCCCTGCCTACGCCGTTCCAGTCCAGTAGACTGTAATAACTGGAGACAAAGATTGGAATAAGCACAATTCCGCAGAACAGAATCAGTGTGGGCAGTACGAAGACAGCTATGGTGCCTTTATTGGAAAATACAGAGTTCATCGTTGTTCTCCTCTCAAAGGCGTGACCGGGTATATGCCGGACCACGCCTTGTTTGGGTTTTGGCTGTTTAACCTACAGGCTTAGCTCCGTTGGTTTGAGCTGTGCCATCTGTTTGCAGAACTCCTCCGGTGTTACATCACCAGCCAGCAACTGGGCGATCAGGTTTTTGTGCGCTTCGGCAGACTCCGCTGGCAGAATGTTATCCCACCACGCGATGAATGAGGTCGCCGTTTTCATAATATCCGCCGCAGACAGATCAAGGGAGGACAGGCTGGACGTGTCGAGTGCATCGGTTTTCCAGCTTGGCAGACCGGCTCCAGCCAGGAAACCTTGCGTACCCAGCTGCTCGCTCAGATACATCAGGAATTCTACAGCTTCCTTCGGATGTTTCGTATTCTGGTTGATGTAGAAACCATCCACGGCTCCGCCGAAGATTTCGGTATTGGTGCCTTTGCCATCCTCAAACACCGGGAACGGAATCACTTTCACTTTGCCCTTGACTGCGGAGGACGGGTCCTCAATTCCTGCATTCACCCAGTTGGCCTGGAACATCATCGCCCCGTTGCCTGCATTGAATGCCCCAAGCATCTCGTCATAGCTCATGCTGAACATGCTGCTGTTGAACGCTCCTGCTTGCGCAAGCTGCTGGATCTTGGTCGCGGCGGCAACAAAGTCGGGTGAATCCCACTTTGACGGATCTTTAAAAGCTTCCATCACCGCAGCATTGCCTGCCTGGCGCATAGCAATGATGTCGTACCAGTACATGCCCGGCCAGCGGTCCTTTTCCCCAATCACAGCCGGAGTGATTCCTGCCGCTTTCAGCTTCTCGATTGCATCCAGCAGTTCGTTATAGGTGGTCGGAATCTTGGCACCCGCCTGCTCGAACAGTTCCGTATTCACGTAAAGGTTAGCGATATGGGTGTACACGGGCAAGGTGTAGATTTTGCCGTCCATATTGATGGCCTCAGCCATTCCCGGACCCATTCGTTCCTTGATATCGTCTGTCAGGTAACTTGAGATTTCCAGCACATTGCCGGATTTGATGTACGGCTGGATGAAGCTGCCACCACCCATACCATAGAACAGGTCCGGCGCTTCACCCGCTGCAATCGATGTTTTGACTTTGGTTTTGTACTGTTCTCCTGTCGTGCCCGTACGTTCAACCTGAATGTCCGGATGCTCGCTGTTCCATTTCTCCACAATCTCGGGCAGCAGCTTGGCCGAAGGATCGGTATTGCCGACCGACTGATCCCACAGCGTCAGCTTGATTTTGCCGTTACTTTCCCCCTGTGCACCGCCGGACGAATCGGTTGAACATGCTACCAGACTGCTTACAATGCCCAGAGTCAGAAGTAGACTTGCCGATTTTTTTAATAGCGCTTTCATATCTATAGACCTCCCTATATGTTTTCGTTGGTTCTAGCCCATATTTTAGGCAAACTGTGCTTTGTTCTCCATTTAGAAAACAGGCATCGATTTGTAATATTCGAACATATCTGGAATTGAAACTGGAAGTGGGTGTATGCTAACACCTTCTCTGCACTCTCCACACTCCTAATTTATGCGTTCTCGTTTTCAGGTTTTTACATTCCGATATTCATTCATGGATCGGCCGAAATGTTTTTTGAACAAGACGCTGAAATAGTGTGGATCCGGGATGCCTACCTGCTCCCCAATCTCATATCCTTTCAAATCCGTCTGTTTCAGCAGCATTTCAGCCTTCTTCATGCGGAGTTGCGTCAGATATTCCACAAATGTCTGCCCGGTTTCTTTTTCATCAGCCGCCCCAGATGGCCCGAACTTACGTAAAAGCAGCCGCGGTGCTGGATAGCCCCACTTCCGCAATGCTCATGTTCTCTTCGAGATAAGCCATCACCCGGTCAATCAGATTGCCCTCCTTGGCCTGTCGCTTGGCTTGTATGACATCCGATACGGTGCGGACATGCTGCTTTAGCATGCTTTTTAGTTCAGGCAGATGATCTGCTGTGAAAATGGCCGCAACGGCCTCTTTGTTCAATGCGTGCTCTCCATCAAGCTGCTGCTCTATGGCAGCACGCTGGCACTCCGTAACCACATCCATGGCTGCCATCCGAAACTGTGAAACTTCCGAGAATGGCACAGACAGCATACGCTCCAGCAACAATACAGCTTCTTCCCCGCGCCAATACTGACGTAAAATTGCAGTTGTTGGAGCAGATGTGCATCCGAGTGATAGGGCCTTTTCCCGCCTTCGATGATCAGATCCTCGAAGCAAATGACCTGATTTTTCCCCACAAACGCCTGATAGTCGAGTGCACGACAAGCTTCCCGGTATCCCGCACAGGCCTTCCCCCATCCTGATTGCCATTGCCCAATCCCTACGGTCACATCCACTTCGCATCCTTCGAGCTTAAGCGTATGTTGAAGTTCTCCCTGAAGTTGCTGTACCTGATTGGCAAATTCCGTATTCGCCCCAAGTGAGAGCACAACGATCCGGTTATAGGGGTCCATGACGATAATGGTTTGCGAATCATGCGGATAAAAAGCCTGTGCCTGCTTCATGCCTGCCATTCGCAGCAGAATATGTATTTCCTCAGCCGGTTGTGGATGGGCTTCTGTCTGATGCCTGCTTAAATGGGTTTGGGTTTGATCGTCGTGTTGAGGCTCTCGTTGAACTTGGCTGAGTTGGTGGGCTTGATGTGCTCGTTGTGCTTGATATGCTTGATGAGATGTCTCGCACAGTTGCTGACTTTCCTCTGGTGCAGTTATCTTCGCTTGCGGGACAGCAACCTGCACCTCCATGACTGCGATACGTAATCCTGGTTCACCAGACGAGATAGGAATGCCGAAGAATCGCGCCTTTTCTTGGAGTTCATCCTCAGGGATCACATCACTCAACCATTGATTCACAAATCGCTCCCTTAGATATGGCAAGCTCTGCTTCATTTCCTCCCGCAGCTTCATCAGCTCATACTCGCGCCCAATTTCCTGCTCGATTACCGCTCGCAGCTTCGCCGTAACCTGTAATAACTCCGAAGCACGAATGGGTTTCAAAATAAAATCGGATATGCCCAGCTTCACACTCTGACGAGCATATTCAAATTCATCATGTCCCGTTACTACCACGATTTTTAAGTTTGGGTAACGCTCCATGAGGATGCCGCTCAGTTCAATACCGTCCATCTTCGGCATGTATATATCCGTGAACACGATATCTGGACGCAACAGGTCCACCTGGTCCAAAGCCTCTTCAGCATCCGAGGCCTCGCCAATAATCGTCATGCCTTGCTGCTCCCAATCGATACGCATGCGCAGCAGATTTCGGATGAGGTACTCGTCATCCACAATCAATACCTTTAACGGTTCCACAGTTAATCCCATGATTCATCGGCTCCCTTCGGGATCGTTATGATAATGGTGGTTCCTTTTCCAACCTCGCTCTCCAGCTTGAGTCCATCCTCTCCTTCGTAGAAAATGCGGAGCCGCTCCATCGTGCCCCATAAGCCAAAGCTTGGATTGTGTTTAGAATGATGAGTAGGATTAGATGAATTAGAAAGTTCAGATAAACTAGAGGGGTTAGATAAGTTCGTTGAGTTAATTGAGTTAGTTGAGTCAAAACGGTTAGGACTGTTCATTTCTTTGCGTTGAATCTGCTGCACTTCTACCTCGGACATGCCGACTCCGTCGTCAGTAATCGTTAGAAGTACCCCTTCCTTGGATCGATGAGCTTGAATGCGTATCGTGCCTGGGCTGCCTTTGGGACGGATACCATGATACAACGAATTTTCCACCAATGGCTGGAGCACGAGCTTGGGAATCATCACTCGCTCACAGTCTGAATCGATATCGTACTGCACCTCAAATACGCCGGGGTAGCGCACCTGCTGGATCGTCAGATAATTGCGTACAATCTCAACCTCCTCGTGCAGTGTAACCAGTTCACGGCCTTTGCTGACGCTCAGGCGATAGTAACTTCCAAGCGCTTCTAACAGCTCACATACCTTATCGTTCATGCCCGACAGGGCCAGGGAGGTGATGGAATCCAGTGTGTTGTATAGAAAATGGGGCTTGATCTGCGCCTGAAGTGTATTCAGCTCTGCACGGCGGATCGTCTGCTGCTCCTGAATGATGCGTTTCAGCATCTGGTCAATCTGCTCAATCATCTGGTTGTATCCTCCATATAGCTGTGCGAACTCGTAGCTGTTCAGCTCAACTGTCACTTTGCGGAAGTTGCCGGTGGGCGCCTTCTGCATGGAACGAAGCAGCTTGTGAATGGGTTTAATAACACTGCGCGAGATGATAAACGAACTGACGAAAAAAACAGTTCCATTCACTGCCAGTAAGATCAGTGCAAGTAGTACCATCGACTTATTACGGGTATCCGTAGCCCGGTATGGGCTCATACTGATGAACTTCCACTGATCATCACCAGCTGATCGATAGGTCACCGCATATTCCTGACTATGTGCATGTAAAGTAATAAATCCGGAGGGATGCTCTTGAAATGCTTGTTTTAACTTGGCCTGATTGGCCTTTAACATCTCATGCATGCCTCCCTGTCCAGAAGCCGCAGACATGGATGCGTTGGATACAGAAGGTACGGCCTTCTTTACATTGGTTGCTGCGTTGGTTGCTATCACCCGCTGATGCTCATCCAGAATGGCCACCTGAAATGAATCAGGAGCAGACAAATTGGCATAGGCCTGAGCGATGGATTTCCCCTTAATGTTCATGACAAGAAATCCAAGCGGAGATGTATCATCCAGATCCCGAATGAGTCGTATAAACGAGACCACCTCTTGCCCATCTTTCTCCCCCGTTGCCGAGACTCCGCTGTCGTTGTTGCCACCATTCAACCTGAGCAGATATCTTCCGTTGTGCTCCAGTGCCTGTTCGTACCATGGTGCTTCCTTCACACTCGCCTCCATAAACGCAGGCCATTCCTGTGTGCCAACCGAGAAGCGGTGCCCCGAATTATCGTAAATATAGACTGAATCGATAATTGGAACCGCTTGCATAAGATTGGTCAGATACGCGCTTAGCTTGGACTGTGTCTGTAGATTGGAGTACACATTGCCCTGCCGCAGCAGGTTCTGCAAGTTGGGATCGGAGAAGATCATTTTCGAATAATTGTTCACGTTCTCGATCATCAGATTAACGTTGGTCTCAATGGATGTAATCGTCTGTAGTGATGCTTCATTGATCTTTCGCCGTGCGTCATTTTCCGAGATTCGATTCAGAACCAACGCACTGAACGCCACCGTTAGCAGAATAATGACAAAGTAGGCAAACGGAATTTTAAAAGCCAGCGTCTTGGGCTTGCGTTGAATGAACTCTTTGAAACGGGGAGTCCACGTCTTCTTCATTGCACTGGAGGTTGCTTTTGTGTTTGCTCTCGTGTTTGCTTTCATATTTTCGTTTGCTTCGGCATTGGTCTCGGCATCTGATTGGACTGTTGCTGTTGATGTTGCTCTTGCTGTTGCTTTCGCTTCAATTGTTGCATCTTTTTCTACTGCTTCTTCTGCCTCTGTTGTTGCATCCTTTGCTCTGTTGTTGCATCCTTTGCTCTGTTTTGCACTGTGACCCTCCTTTGGTTCCGAGGTGTGATGGGTTTAACGGTTGGGATCGGATGACCTGTTGTGTTATCCACCCATTTTCTCGGATTTTATACAATTGTATATTATAGGACGGTGTGCGGAAGAGACTCAATTCTTTTTTATTGCTTGAGGATAGCTAGATTGAGTGAAGTAGATTGAGATTTGGGAGTTGATTGTTATGAATGCTGGGTGAATGATGCATGTAGGGGACACTGTAGTTGCAGCCGCAAGGAGCACTGCTTTATAAAATGTTGTAGGTAGAGATAAAAATTTGTGGTTTGTACCGGATGGAGAGTGCAGGGGGATACGCGAAGGATCTTAATACACAAAAGATGCTGATAAACAGCTAGCTTGATATGCGCATACTTTTGAGCAAAATCATGATATGTACGAGCATAATTCTTGCAACTGACAGTGTGTTGATCGAGTGGTTAAGTTTGGGGAGTCCTATCATCGTTTTCTCGTATAATGAATTTAAGCGGGGCAATTGTCGGAGGCAAACCGCCCCCGGGCAGGAACATTACCGTTCGTTATTGTAAGAAATAGCGAATCGTGATCAAAGCGAGAATTCGGTAACTCCTTTTTTGGAGGCATATTTCAGTGTGTAGCTTCCTTTTGTCCCATATGGCATCGTAGCGATTTGGATACGGGTGTAATCCAGTCGACTCTCTCTGAGCACCTTTTTAATTAGCGCTACGCTCCGATCCTCGTCCATTACCACACAGAAAATGTTCATTACATATTCCTTCGGATCAGCCACACGGCTACCCAGATCACATCCATCCACCTCTCCCAACTCTGCCTGGGTCAGAACGGTTTCCAGATATTCCATCACCTTTTCCTTCAACCAATGATCTCGTTTGCTGCCCTGCGCACTCTTCAGTGGATACTGCACCACAAGCCAGTATTTTTCACTCATTTAGCTTCACCAACCAATCTTTATAGGATAGAGCATTACATTATGTGTGGTCACTTGAACGATAAGGTGCATATGTCAGGCTTACATCTCTCCAGTTTCAAACTGGGCTAGATTATTGACCTTACTGCTTTTTGAAATTGTACTGCTCTCCCGTTTGCAGGATGGGGAACATGGTGATGTTTAATGAGATGGGCGCTTAACGTGTCTGCTGACTTCCTGCCAATCGCTACAATCTGAGCATCAGGATTCAGTTGCATAAGCTGTCTGGCGAATAACACACCATCCTCCAACTCTGCCAAAGTCGGCGTTCGATTCGTCATCCTTTTTTCAGGAGATTGATAAGGATGAAAAGGATAGATGTTCCAAAATATAAAGTCCGTTGGTCTCCACCTTGAACTGGATAATACTTCGCCCCATATGATGGATGCTGTCGGTTCTGCGAATCCATAAAGTGCCTGACTCCGGTTAGGTTTGGCGATATTGGGCAGACTTGTTCGCACACCCGGCTCACCTGGGAAAATCATCTGGGTATTCACCAACGAGTGATTCCCGATAACCATTCGCTCAGACGTCAAGGGTACACCAGAGAACCTCGCCCCTTGATATCCCACGGCTTCCGCAATAAATATGTACCGAGCCTTGCACATTCTTGGTTCGAAATACCTGACCAATTGTTCCGACCGAATCTTCACCGCTTCGGGGCCGATATCATAACCCGTCACATAATCTCGCCAAGGATTAATCACATTTACTGGTGACACATATGCTTGTATCCCTGCAACAAACTCGCGGATCTCTTGCTGCGTTTGGCTCATGTTTTTTTGCCTCCTTTGGGAGATTAAGGCGTAAATTAGGCTTGCATCAACTTATTTTACAAAGATTATAGCATAAACCAAAAAACCACCAACCAAATCGGGTTGATGGCTATGACTCTCTAATGGAGCGAGGGGAGTCGAACCCCTGTCCGAAGATATCGGCACATAAGCTTCTACAGGTGTAGTCACAGTTTAGATGTTACCCGAGTAACAGTAACCCACAAGAACAGGATTAGCCCACGCAGGTATGGACTCAACACAATAGATCAAATCACTCTGCATGATTTCCGCAACAATTAAAGGCTCATATGTATTATCAATAATAGTAACCCGATCTGCAATGGCTAGAGCAGGTTTAAGGTTCTTCAATGACTCACCATATCGATAACGAATGTCTTCTTCTGCAATCCAATGTCCACCTTGTTCAACACGAGAGGCTACACGATCTATATGCATTTGAACATCCTCAAGACCGATATAGTAAACGACAATTTCATAATTGTTTTCTTTTGCTATTTCCATATGTTTTAAAACAAATGATCCGGACAATGTCGTTTCAATAGCAAAGTTTGTACCACTTTTAATGAGAGATCGGATTCTTTTCACGGCTTCCCTGCCAGCAGACAGATCAGCACTACGCGGATTCTCTGGTTTCAACTCTCTTGCAATTTGATCTGGATCAACCAGTTCACCAAGCCACTCTCTCATTTGCAAGCTGAGTGTACTTTTCCCTGCTCCATTGGTTCCAGCAAACACAGTCATGACTGGTCTGATTTCACTCATGATACTCAAACTCCTGGCGTTTCCCAGTGGCATCAAATATAATCTCGAATTTATTACCCGCAGCATCCTCACGAACGCGTTTGTTGTTTTTTATATAATAAATTGATGCACCTGATTCTTTAGCTTGTTTCCGTGCATGTTGACTTGCTTTGTTCAAAATTTCTTGGAGCTGTTCTCGATTTTCCAACATCCTGAGTCCCCCAATCTAAATTTATGCTTATTATATCATAAACAGAAAAACCACCAACCAGAACGCTGGTTGGTGGTTTCATGACTCTAATGGAGGCGAGGGGAGTCGAACCCCTGTCCGAAGATAACGACACATAAGCTTCTACGGGTGTAGTCACAGTTTTGATGTCACCCGAGTATCGCCCCGTAACCGGCTATACGTTGGGTCAGCCTGATTGTCTTCTTCAGCACACCCCAGGCGGAGATGTGACAGCGTATCCCACTACTTGTTAGCCCCTAATCCTGTCACATGGGCGATGCAGGTTAGAAGCACGCACACAGTTTCTTAGGCTGCGAAAGCGTAGTTTGTTTGTTGTTTGCCGTTTAATAGGCTTTAGCGTTGATAAAGCGGACGCGTCCCCACTACCCGCTACCCATGCTCGAACTATCCCCGTCGAATCCATAAACGCCCCCTCATATAAGAAGGGCTCCAGGATTAATCCGTGAATACGGAGCAAAGGTGCTGCACATCTTTTTCCTCCAAGGTAAAAAGATGCTTCTTTCAAACTCGGCATTCCTGTCTGCTACATGAGTAATCATAACATAGGACACAGCACCGAAATAGTACAGATTGCTGGAAGACATTCCAGCAGGCTGAGCACGTGTACAAAGTTATCCAATACAACAGGCCCAATCGTCTACATATTATACCGCGTCACCCATCGGAAGTAAAGTTTACCCAGATCGATCACGAACAACGGCACCTAAATATTTTACCCACGATTCAGGCAAACTACGCAAAATCTAATCATTTCGATTCATCAGCGCAGCATGTTCCACGCTCCTACTTATCCATCTCTACATATCACAAAAATCAGTTCGCAGCACAATTCAACAATTCACATCTAATTACCTTCGCTAATACAAATAAAAAAGCCCCAATCTTGCCCATTACCGGGCAAACACTGAGACTCCCTTAACTCGTACATCAACTTTCCTAACTCCATCACGAGAAACTAACTTATGCACCTAAAGTAAAACTCTCACACTCATCGCTTCACTTAACGTGCAACCTTCTGCTTCTCGCGCATTGCCCGTTGAATATCACGTTGTGCATCCCGCTTGGCTGCAGTCTCACGCTTATCAAACTGTTTCTTACCTTTACCCAGTCCAAGCAACAGCTTAGCGTAACCGTTCCGGATATAGATTTTCAGCGGCACAATGCTGTACCCATCCTGTTTCGACAACCCGAGCAGCTTGTGAATCTGCACTTTGTGCATCAACAACTTGCGCGTACGTGTCGGATCGAGCGGATTATTTCGGTTCCCTTGTTCAAAAGGACTAATATGCATATTGTGAATATGAATCTCACCGTTACGAATCGTGGCAAAGGCATCACCAATATTCGCACGGCCGTTACGAAGAGATTTGATCTCCGTTCCGGTAAGCACCATGCCCGCTTCATACGTATCTTCAATGAAGTAGTCATGGGAAGCCTTTTTATTCTGTGCGAGCACTTTACTCTGTCCATCATTCTTGCCCATGTCCTCACTCCTTCTCCGTAAAATAAGCCGGTACCATGCTCTATAGCAGCGCACCCATTGTTGCACCAAGGTACCACGTGCCAGACCTTAATTGTAGCAAGTACGGCTGTTAAAATCAAGAAAGAGGCGGCCTCTGCCGCCCCTCCTCATTACACCACTTCCAGACTGTGCGAAACAATACACCGCGGAAAGTGACTATCTCCCAACGCTTACCCTGAAGGAACGGATGGTAACCCATATCTCCAAGTTACGTTAGCTTTACTTTTTCTTTTTCCGTACAAAAGCTGCTGTACCGTTACCAGCTCCACCTTTGCTCTTCTTCCGCTTGCGTCGTGGTGCTCCGCCTTCCTGAGTGCCGCCCGGTGTTGCAGCTTCTCCGATAAATACGCCGCTCGGCGAAGTTTTTTTACGTCCACTTCCACCTTTGCCACCTTTACCGCCGCCCTTGCCGGACTTAAAGCTTCCTTCACCGCGAGTACTGCCGCCGCTAGGGCCACTTCCTTGTCCACTGGTTGAACGACTATCCGAACCACTTGATGTAGTAGAGCTATAACCACCTTTACCAGAGCCAAAACCAAAACTTACCGCGCCTTTGCCCCGACTAGTCGATTCGCCAGCATCACCCGCACGACGCTCACCTTTCGGTTTGCCGCCGCCTTTACCTCCGTAGCCACCGGATGAGCCTGCTCCCGCACCTGCACTCGCTGCTCCGCCGCGACCGCCACGTCCACCTTTGCCTTTGCTGCTCTCTTCCGGTGATCTGCCACCACGGTTGCCCCCAGCGCCAGCTGAGCCGCCTTTGCCGCCACGTGATCCGCTGAATCCACCCTTGGCACCACCGCGTCCGCCGCCGTTACCAGGACGTCCACCTTTGCCGCCACGTCCGCCACCGAAGCCGCCAGGACGTTCAGCGCGAGGTTTCATATCCACCATTTCAAAATCAATCGTATACTCTTCCATGCTGACACGTGCCACACGGATCTTCACTTCATCCCCGATACGGAAGACTTTTGAGGTACGTTCACCAATCAGAGCCATATGCTGATCGTCAAAATGGTAATAGTCGTCCGTGAGCGCACTCAGGCGAATCAGACCTTCAACCGTGTTCTCCAGTTCAATGAACATACCGAAGCTGGTCACACTGCTGATCATGCCTTCGAACTCTTCGCCAACTTTATCAAGCATGTACTCGGCTTTTTTCATTTTCTCTGTATCTCGCTCAGCTTCAACCGCCACACGTTCACGTTCCGAAGACTGCTGTGCAATATCGGCCATGCGGGCTGCCAAATACTCCTGACGATTCTCTGGCAAAGCACCATTATTTTCAATCACTTCGCGAATCACCCGGTGAATGACGAGATCGGGGTAACGACGAATTGGAGATGTAAAGTGACTATAGAATTCTGCCGCGAGGCCAAAGTGACCTGACATTTCAGAATCATACTTCGCCTGTTTCATGGAACGAAGCATCATTGTGCTGATCACGGTTTGTTCTTTGGTTTCTTTGATATCCTCAAGCAGCGATTGGAGCGCCCGTGGATGAATCGCATTGCCACGTCCTTTGACCTGATGTCCAAAATTCGCCGCAAAGGCGAGGAAATTCTGCAGTTTTTCCTGATCCGGGTCTTCGTGCACACGATAAATGAACGGAACCTTCAACCAGTGGAAATGCTCTGCCACGGTTTCGTTCGCCGCCAACATGAATTCCTCAATGATTTGCTCTGCAATCGAGCGCTCCCGTTTTACGATATCGATCGGTTTGCACTCTGCATCCACAATAATTTTGGATTCTTCAAAGTCAAAGTCAACCGCTCCACGACGCATACGCATCGCTCGCAGCTTCAACGCAATTTCTTTCATCAGATGGAAATCATCGACCAGATCCTTATAACGCTCGAGCAATTCAGGCTCTTCACCTTCAAGGATTTTACGGACGTTGGAATACGTCATCCGCTCTTTGGTTTTGATTACACTTGTGAAAATGTCATGTTTTACAACCTTCATCTGGTCGTTAAACTCCATCTCACAAGACAGGGTTAGACGATCCACCTGCGGGTTCAAACTACAGATCCCGTTGGACAGACGCTGTGGCAGCATCGGAATAACCCGGTCCACCAGATACACACTGCATCCACGGTTGTAGGCTTCCTGATCCAGCTTGGAATTCTCCTGTACATAATATCCAACATCGGCGATATGAACACCCAGACGGTAATTCCCGTTAGGCAGTTTCTCTACATTTACAGCATCGTCCAGATCCTTGGCATCTTCACCATCAATCGTGACAATGTTAAGTCCGCGCAGATCACGGCGACCCTGTTGTACAATCTCTTCATCCGTGATGGAGTCGGGTGCTTTCTCCGCTTCTTCTACGACTTCATCCGGGAAAGCTTCAGGTAGCTGATGCTTGCGGATCACGGACAATATGTCAATACCCGGCTCATCCTTATGACCGAGAATTTCAATCACTTCACCCTCTGCTGCCGCACGGCCTTCTGGATAGCTGACGATCTTTGCCACAACCTTCTGCCCATCAACCGCCCCTGCAAAGTTGGTACGCGGAATGAAAATATCGCGATTAATCCGTTTGTCATCCGGAATGACGAAGCCGTACACCTCATGGCTTTGGAACACACCGACAACTTGTGTCACTGCACGAGTAACAATACGGACGATCTCACCTTCCAGGCGACCCCCAGAAGGGCCTTGGGACGTGACTTTAACCAATACCGTGTCACCATTCATCGCACTCTTCATATCATTGGCGTGAATGTACACATCCGGGTGCTCCCGATCCTCAGGAATGAGGAAAGCAAAGCCTTTGGCGTGAGCCTGTAAACGTCCGCGAACCAAATCCATGCGCTCTGGCATGCCATAGCGATTGTTGCGGGTCAGCAAAACTTTGCCGGATTCCTCCAGCGAATTAAGCATAATCAAAAAGGCTTTGAAATCAGCTGCGTCTTCGATGGCGAAGTGCTGTTCCAACTCCTGATAAGTCATCGGTTTATAAGCGGTTTCCCGCATGAAGTCGAGCAATTGTTGTTCTGTTATCATTAATATATTCACCTCGGGAAACATAAAAGTGTAATCGGTTCTCATCTGTTTATGTATCGGAATTCTTGCCCTTTTCATGCAATACCATATCACTGTTGTGAAGGTATATCGTGCATCCATACTATCTCATACCCTAGTATACACGAATTCAATCCAGCCCATCCGTACCTCGCAAAAAAACCACAGCTGCCGGGCGCTTCTCGAAAATCACGCTTTCACATATCTCTACAGACATTTTATGCGATACACATGCTGTACGCATCTGGAAAAGGACCACATCCGAAAATTTTCTGTACATGACATTTATTATAGGGAGTGAGTTCGCGCGTAACGGACAAGCGAGGGACATATCCATACATGATAGGGGGTGGTGTTGCATATTAAGAAGGAAAACCGACAGAGAAGAAAACCGAAAATCATGGAGTCTATAGATCAAATCATTGGAAAAGTTTGGACGCGTAAAAATTTATTAAAAATCCCCGTTTCTCCACGAAACGAAGGTTCATCAATTAAGCCATTAGCTTAAACTATTCATTGCCCTGCAGTTCCAACGTTACTTGGAAACCACCGTAACAATAATAGACAAAATCATAAATCCTGCACCCAGTACCACCGTTGCACGTTGCAGGAAGAGATCCAATCCGCGCGCTTTCGTTTTACCGAAAAGATGTTCCGCACCACCGGAGATGGCACCCGCCAAACCAGCGCTTTTCCCGTGCTGCAGCAATACTACAGTGATTAGACCGATCGAAAAGACAACGAGCAGCAATTTCAAAGCAATATCCATTCTTTCCACCTCCTACCCATGTGGGCATAACATCTGACCATAAAAACAGTTACTTTAATTGTAGCATAGCTATGGTTGTACTACAAGTAGTACACTTCATACGATGCCCTAAATTTCACCATCTACGTGAATTTATGCGTTGTACCCATACTCCGTTCAATTAAAAAAGACAAGCCGGTTACCCGGCTTGCCCGTAAAAGCTGGATACCAGCTTATTTTTTAAGGTTGTAGAATCCTTTGAGACCATTGTATTGAGCCAGTTCACCCAGTTGATCCTCAATGCGGAGCAATTGGTTGTACTTCGCGATACGGTCTGTACGGGAAGGAGCACCCGTTTTGATTTGACCAGCGTTTGTTGCAACAGCGATATCAGCGATTGTGCTGTCTTCGGACTCACCGGAACGGTGGGAGATTACAGCTGTGTATCCTGCACGTTTAGCCATTTCGATTGCATCGAATGTTTCAGTCAATGTACCAATTTGGTTAACTTTGATCAGGATGGAGTTACCGATACCTTCTTCGATACCTCTGCCCAGACGCTCAGTGTTTGTTACGAACAGGTCATCACCAACGAGTTGTACTTTGTCTCCCAATTTCTCAGTGAGCAATTTCCAACCATCCCAGTCATCTTCGGACATACCGTCTTCAATTGTGATGATTGGGTATTTCTCAACCCATGAAGCCAAGAGGTCAACATACTCAGCGGAAGTGTAAGATTTACCTTCGCCAGCCAATGTGTATTTACCATCTTTGTAGAACTCAGTGGAAGCTACGTCCATACCCAGGAATACGTCAACACCTGGTTTGTAACCCGCTTTTTCAATCGCTTCGATGATTGTAGTGATTGCTTCTTCGTTTGAACCAAGGTTCGGTGCGAAACCACCTTCGTCACCTACAGCTGTGTTCAAGCCTTTGGAGCTCAATACGGACTTCAGGTTGTGGAAGATTTCAGCGCCTACGCGAAGAGCTTCTTTGAAGCTTGGTGCTCCAACAGGAAGAACCATGAACTCTTGAACGTCGATGTTGTTGTCCGCATGCTCACCACCGTTGATGATGTTCATCATTGGTACTGGAAGAGCTTTAGCGTTGAATCCGCCCAGGTATACGTACAATGGCAGGTCCAGAGCGTCAGCAGCTGCGCGAGCTACTGCCATGGATACAGCCAGGATTGCGTTAGCACCCAATTTACCTTTGTTTGGCGTACCATCCAAAGTGATCATCAATTTGTCGATACCCAGTTGATCCAATGCATCCATACCGATAACTTCTGGAGCGATTGTTTCGTTTACGTTCTTAACAGCTTGCAGAACGCCTTTACCGAGGTAACGGGATTTGTCGCCATCGCGAAGCTCAACTGCTTCGTGGGCACCAGTGGATGCACCGGATGGAACAATTGCGCGTCCGATTGCGCCGGACTCCAGGTATACTTCAACTTCTACTGTAGGGTTACCGCGGGAGTCGAGGACTTCGCGAGCGTACACGTCAGAAATAATAGTCATTTGTGATAATCTCCTTTAAATTTGAATTTATTGAAAATTAGGACTCCTTGTGTTTCCCCTTATCCACTTCGTCAGCAGAATCGTCTTCCGATCGCTGTTATCCCCGGATTCCTTTGAACTTATTCTCATAAGTTGGAATCCTGTGATAAAGGCGAACGCTTCGCTTCTTCAGACCATTTCTGCTGCCTCCGTTCAGAGGTAAACGCCAAACTTCCCAATTTCATATATGTTGGCTGTGTAACTTATTTACGAGTAGCAATAACAGATGTTCCTGTCATTTCTTCCGGTTTAGGCAACTGCATCAGGTCGAGGATTGTTGGCGCGATATCCGCCAGTATTCCGCCTTCACGCAATGTTACATTGGCATCTGTAACGATGAATGGAACCGGGTTCGTTGTATGAGCTGTGAACGGACGTCCTTGCTCATCGAACACCATATCCGCATTACCATGATCCGCAGTAATCAGCACTACGCCGCCTTTGGCAAGTACCGCGTCTACAACACGGCCCATGCACTCATCCGTTACTTCAACCGCTTTGATGGTAGGCTCCAGCATACCGGAGTGTCCAACCATGTCAGGGTTAGCGAAGTTCAGGATAATCGCATCGTGCTTATCTGCTTCAATCTCACGGACTGCTGCATCTGCTACTTCGTATGCGCTCATCTCTGGTTGCAGGTCATACGTTGCAACTTTTGGTGAGTTGATCAGTACACGAGTTTCGCCCGGAAGCTCCACATCACGACCGCCGCTGAAGAAGAAGGTAACGTGCGGGTATTTCTCAGTTTCTGCAATACGCAGTTGTTTTTTATTGTTCTGTACCAGTACTTCACCCAGCGTATTGTCAAGGTTCTTCGGCTCATAAGCCACATAACCCTCAACCGTCTCGCTGAACAACGTCAGGCATACAAAGTGCAAGCCCACAGGGAACTTCGGACCACGATCAAAACCGCGGAAATCGGAGTTCGTGAACACTTGCGACAACTGGATTGCACGGTCAGGACGGAAGTTAAGGAAGATTACGGAATCACCGCTCTCAACCAGACCTACCGGTTCACCATCCGCTTTAACGATAACCGTTGGTTCAACGAATTCGTCAAATACGGATTTCTCATACGATTCTTCAACCGCTTTGAGTGGGTCAGTGTATTTCGGTCCATCTCCATAAACGATGGCGCGGTATGATTTCTCAACCCGTTCCCAACGTTTGTCACGGTCCATCGCGTAATAGCGACCTTGTACCGTAGCGATCTGTCCTACACCAACTTCTTCAATCTTGGCGATCAGCTTCTGCATGAAGTCTTTACCACTGTCTGGCATAACATCACGGCCATCCATGAAGGCATGAATATATACATCGTTCATTCCTTCTTTTTTGGCCAGATCCAGCATGGCAAACAGGTGGTCGATGTGACTATGTACGCCGCCATCGGACAACAAACCGTAGAGATGAAGCTTTTTACCGCTTTGTTTCGCTTCGCGAACAGCTTTGACAAGTGTTTCATTGTCGTAGAACTCGCCGTCACGAATCGATTTGGAGATACGGGTCAAATCCTGGTATACGATCCGGCCGGCACCAATGTTCAGGTGACCTACCTCGGAATTTCCCATTTGACCTTCTGGCAAACCTACAGCTTCACCGCAAGCAGTCAGGGTTGTATGTGGGAATTGGCTCATGAGACGGTCATAGTTCGGTTTCTTGGCTTGGGCTACCGCATTGCCTTCCACCGTGTTACGCAGACCAAAGCCATCCATGATGATCAGTGCTACAGGTTTTGGAGCTGTCATCTTACTTCGCCCCCTCAACAAGCGCGATGAACGAAGCCGGCTGCAAGCTGGCACCGCCAACAAGAGCGCCGTCGATGTCGCTTTGTCCGAGGTATTCTGTTACGTTCTCCGGTTTAACACTGCCGCCGTATTGAATACGAACTGCATTCGCAACCGTTTCGTTGTACAGATCCTTCACCAGAGTACGGATGTAAGCAATAACTTCATTCGCATCTTGGGAAGTGGAGGATTTGCCTGTACCAATCGCCCAGATTGGCTCATAAGCGATAACGACTTGTGCCGCTTGCTCTGCGGACAGACCTTCAAAAGCAGCGACCGTTTGCACTTTACATACGTCTTTTGTTTGGTTTGCTTCGCGCTCTTCAAGCGTCTCACCAAGGCAGAAGATTGGAGTCAATCCGTGACGGAATGCTGCATGCAACTTTTTATTGACAGTCTCATCGGTTTCCCCAAAATATTGACGGCGCTCCGAGTGACCAATAATGACATAATCCACACCCAGGTCTTTCAGCATTACACCGCTGATTTCACCTGTGAATGCACCATTGTCTTCGAAGTGAAGATTTTGTGCACCAATTTTGATGTTTGTGCCTTTAACGGCTTCTACCAGGGATGGCAGATTCGTAAACGGTGCGCAGATTACAGTCTCCACGCCTTCAACTTCCGCTTTTCCTTTAACTTCCTGAATGAAGTCATTGGATTCGGAAACCGTTTTGAACATTTTCCAGTTACCTGCGATAATCGGTGTTCTCATGGGTTTCAACTCCTTCATGCTATAGACTAAAACTTACTTGTCGTTCAATGCCACTACGCCTGGAAGTACTTTACCTTCCATGAACTCGAGCGATGCACCGCCACCTGTAGAGATGTGGTTCATCTTGTCAGCCAATTTGAACTTCTCAGCTGCTGCTGCGGAGTCACCGCCACCAATTACAGTGTAAGCTTCTGTCTCAGCGCAAGCTTCCGCTACTGCACGAGTACCGTGGGAGAATGGCTCGATTTCAAATACGCCCATTGGTCCGTTCCATACAACCAATTTGGAGTTTTTGATTACGTCAGCATAGATCTCACGTGTTTTAGGACCGATGTCAATGCCTTCCCAGTCTGCTGGAATGCCGTCGATGTCAACGATTTGTGTGTTGGCTTTTGCACTGAAATCATCAGACACAACGATATCTACCGGCAGGTAGAAGTTTTTGCCCAATTTTTTCGCTTTTTCGATGAAACCAAGCGCAACATCAAGTTTGGATTCATCCAACAAGGATTGTCCAATTTCATGTCCTTGTGCTTTGAAGAACGTGTAAGTCAGACCGCCACCGATGATTACGTTGTCTGCAATGTTCAGCAGGTTGTCAATTACATCGATTTTGTCCTTAACTTTGGATCCGCCGATGATTGCTGTGAAAGGACGCTCAGGGTTGGAGATCGCTTTACCCAACACTTCAAGTTCTTTTTCCATCAGCAAACCGGACACTGCTGGAAGCAAGTGAGCGATTCCTTCAGTCGAAGCGTGTGCTCTGTGAGCCGCGCCAAACGCATCGTTTACGAAAACGTCAGCCAGTTCAGCAAATTGTTTTGCCAGTTCCGGATCATTTTTCTCTTCGCCTGCGTGGAAACGAACGTTCTCAAGCAACAATACGTCGCCATCGTTCAGTTCAGCCACTTGAGCTTTAACAGCTTCACCAACAGAATCGTCAGCTTTAGCAACTGTTTTACCCAACAATTCAGACAAACGCTCAGCTGCTGGAGTCAAACGCAAGGATTCAACCACTTCGCCGTTAGGACGACCCATATGGCTTGCCAAAATGACTTTAGCGCCTTTTTCAATCAAGTAGTTGATTGTAGGAAGCGTTGCACGAATACGTTTGTCATCTGTAATTTTACCATCTTCGAGCGGCACATTGAAATCTACACGGACAAAAGCCCGTTTTCCTGTCAATTCGATATCGCGTACACTTTTTTTGTTCATCTGTATTTCCTCCGCACCCATGTATTTGTTGGACCAATCAAGGGCTGAAATCCCTTGTCAATCCTGGTGTTTTTGAGAAATTTGCAAAATATTGATATATAAAGAGCGGAAACAATATAGCATCTGTTTCCGCTCTATGTTATTGCAGATATTACTTAATCATTTTTGCAAAGTGCTCCAAAGTGCGAACCAATTGTGCAGTGTAGGACATTTCATTGTCATACCAAGCTACAGTTTTAACCAATTGTTGGTCGCCAACAGTCAGAACTTTAGTTTGAGTTGCATCAAACAGGGAACCGAAAGTGATACCTTGGATGTCGGAAGATACGATTTCGTCTTCAGTGTATCCGAAAGTTTGTGGATCGGAAGCTTCTTTCATTACTGCGTTAACTTCTTCAGCAGTAACTTTTTTACCCAGAACTGTTACGAGCTCAGTCAGGGAACCAGTAGCTACTGGTACACGTTGAGCTGCACCATCCAATTTACCTTGCAGTTCTGGAATTACCAGACCGATTGCTTTAGCAGCACCAGTTGTGTTAGGGATGATGTTTTCAGCTGCTGCGCGAGCACGACGGAAGTCACCTTTAGGGTGTGGAGCATCCAATGTGTTTTGGTCGCCAGTGTAAGCGTGAATTGTAGTCATCAAACCTTGAACGATTCCGAATTTGTCTTGCAGTGTTTTGGCCATAGGTGCCAGGCAGTTCGTTGTGCAAGATGCGCCGGAGATTACAGTTTCAGTACCGTCGAGGATTTCATGGTTTACGTTGTAAACGATGGTTTTCATGTCGCCAGTAGCTGGTGCGGAGATAACAACTTTCTTAGCTCCACCTTTCAAGTGTTTCTCAGCTGCTTCTTTAGTAGTGAAGAAACCAGTACATTCCAGAACGATATCTACGCCCAGGTCGCCCCAAGGAAGTTCTTCCGGGTTACGGTTAGCCAATACTTTAACTTCTTTGCCGTTCACTTTGAAGAAGCCATCGTGTACTTCAACATCGCCATCGAAGCGACCTTGAGTTGTATCATATTTGAGCAAATGAGCCAGCATTTTAGCGTCAGTCAAGTCGTTGATTGCTACTACTTCAATGCCCTCTACATTTTGAATACGGCGGAATGCCAAGCGTCCAATACGTCCAAAACCGTTAATACCTACTTTAATCATGAGTAAGTTCCTCCCAAGTTTTGATTAATTTTTATGAAACTTATATATTCAAGACAGACGGTAAAGTCCGTCAAGACAACAATCGTTGTATTGCAAAGTAAACCTTTATTCCATTTCGGCAACGATGACTTCGGCCGCAGCCTCATCAATAATCAGAATATCTTCCTGACCAAATCGCAACACGGAATGTATAGCAGCAGCTTTGCTTTTGCCACCTGCAATTCCAATCACGACATCGGTTCGTTCAATATCCTGAAGTCGCATGCCCAGTGTAAGCATGGTATGTACCACCTTACCCTGATCGTTAAAGTAATAACCGAAAGATTCAGATACGGCTCCTTGCTCCTGAAGTTCATCTATGATCTCCGTCGCAAGTTTACGTCTTGTCGCCATCTCCACGGCATCACCAATGCCATGAATAACAATGCGCGATTGCCGAATCAGCTGCAGAATCTCCTGAACACTGGGGTCCTGGATTAATGATTCATAGGCATGATCACTTAGCAAATCCGGTACATGCAGGAGTTTGTATTGCGCTCCTACCCGTTTTGCCATTGTGGATGCAATCGTATTTGCCTGAATTTCAAGGCTTTCTCCAAGTCCACCGCGTGCCGGTACGAACCAGACACCTTTGAGCGATGTTGGCGGATTAAGTTGCTCTGCGACTTCGGCCGTTGTTGATCCGCCAGTAACGGCGACAACGTCGTTGTCACTCATGATATTGCCGAGAGCCTTCGCTCCGGCTCTGCCCAGTTCCCTTTTGGCAAATGGAGAAACGTCCGAATCACCAGGAACCACAACTACCTTTTGCAGACCGTAGGCTTGCTTGATGCGCTCTTCCAGCTCGGATAATCCGAACAACTCTTTGGCTACGGGCTCTAACTGCTGCAGCAAATCATACCCTGCCTCGCTGATCTTCATTCCTGCACTGTCAATTTCAATAAGTCCCTGAGCCTTTAACAGATCGGTCTCAGCCCTCAGAACCCGCTCGGTCATCTGCATGGAATTAGCTAACGTTCTCCGTCCGATCACATCCGATAACATGATCTGTTGCAGAATCGTATACCTCTTTTTCAAGACATCCATGAGATCAGGCAGAAGCTGCTTTTGTACTTCTAAAATCGTTCGCATGCTTTCCACTCCCGCAAGTTCTCGTTCCAAGCTCTCTTTCGTGGCCCTAAAACGTCCCGGGTTAACTTTTTAAGTCCCACGTCTATTCTACCTAAAACTGACGTGACATGCAAGTGTTTCGACGTGTAATTTCGACTCGTATTCAGCGTTTGTACGCGCCTATTTTCACAATCCTGGACTTCTGTGATCAAGGACTAGCTCATGCATACCATATATAGAAGAAACAATTAAATTTGATCTACATATCGCCTAGAATCACATTTCTTACAGCATGTCCAAAACCTCTAATAGCATTTACTTAAATGCACTCTTTATCCACTCTTCTTCATCATGATCATTTTTGGCTTAATCCAAACTACATCCACAATGAACTGCTTGCAAATAAATATTTCATGAGCTATAATCATTATTGCTGTCACATAAATGTGCGCCCGTGGTCCAATGGATATGACGTAGGCCTCCGAAGCCTGAGATCCAAGTTCGATTCTTGGCGGGCGCGCCATTTTTATTTAACAGCTCATAACCCTTTTAACCAATGAAACCGGAAAGGTTTCTTTTTTTGCAAGTTAGTTTGACTTTCTTTGACTTTTTGTTTGGAATTGTTTATTATGTGGGTAATACGGTAACAGTTTAAGTATAAACACCAATAACATTTACATTTCCGAGGAGGTTTTTCACGTGAGTTTTATTCCTATGGTCGTTGAACAGAGCAACCGGGGTGAGCGCGCCTATGACATCTATTCCAGATTGCTGAAGGATCGTATTATTTTCCTTGGTAGCGATGTTAATGATGTTGTGGCTAATGCAATTATGGCACAGATGTTGTTCCTGGCTGCGGAAGATCCGGAGAAAGACATTCACTTATACATCAACAGCCCAGGCGGATCGATTACAGCCGGTATGGCCATTTACGATACAATGCAATTCATCAAACCGGATGTATCTACCATCTGTGTAGGTATGGCCGCTTCCATGGGTGCATTCTTGCTGAATGCCGGTGCGAAAGGGAAACGTTTTGCGTTGCCTAACAGTGAGATCATGATTCACCAACCGCTTGGTGGTGCTCAAGGCCAAGCTTCAGACATCGAAATTCGTGCTCGCCGCATCCTGAAAATGCGTGATACCTTGAACCGCATCATCTCTGAGCGTTCAGGTCAACCGCTGGAGCGGATCGAGAAAGATACAGATCGTGACTACTTCATGAGTGCTGCTGAAGCTGCCGATTACGGTATCATTGATAAAGTTATTGAAAACGTAGGTTCCCAAGGCATCTAAACTGCTGCCTGAAGGCTAGCGGTAACTTCACAGGGCGGGCTTCACCGATATATGGGTGAGCCTGCCCTGTGCTATATTCAACCAAACAGGCAACACACCCGTCAGTGGGGTGTGTTGCCTGCATAAACAAGAGCCCCGTCATTTTACTTTTGACGGGGGCTTCTTGTTTATTTATTTTTCATGAGAAGAATGTGATATAAGTGCTCTTGCTTAAAGGTTACCCTACGCGAACTTACTTGTCTGATGTTACGTTGCTAAACGGCTCCGTGCCTTTAGGCAGAATTTCCTTGTAAGTGAACTTCACCTCTGGGAAACCCTCGGCGTACGCTGTGTACTCATACAACTGGAAGAATACAACTGCACCTGTTGGCGTCACGTAGAAATCCTGGTCTTTATTCAACCCTTTATATCCATCGAGGTATCCACCGCGGGCTTTCAGTTGCTCGCCCACTTTTTTACCCAACGTCTCACGCATGGTTTTATTGTTTTGCAGGACATCATCTAATGTAAGCTCCTTGCCTGTGTCGAGTGCAAACGTGTGACCCGTGCGGTAAGTCATGCCATGTGCCCCTGCATAGTCCTCATAACGTTGAGTGATCAAACCCAGCACGCCGTTCTCATTGTAGGTCACGACATACGAAGTTTCCAAAGCATATGGACGTTTTGCGGTTGCTCCGCCGAATTCAGACGTTTGTTTTTTGAAAGCAGCAACAGCCGTGTCCACTTCATCTTTCAGCACTTTGTTAATCGCCGCTTCGGCCTCTTTGCTCGCCAGACCACTCACTTGCGGATATTGTACATCAACCTCCGCATTTTTAACTGTCACGTTTACTTTTGTCGATTTAACCTGCACATTATTCTGCTTCACTTTGCTTAGGGTTAGCGTTTTTGTTTTGGCATCCCAGCTGCCCTGTACACCCAGATAATCTCTCATCGCAGAGAACGGGATGTACAATCGACCCTGAATCAATTTCGCTTCCACCTGAGGGTAATACCCGTTAATATAGACGTTTGGCTGTCCATCCATCAGGCTAACGGTCATCGCATTGTTGGCTGCTGTTACCGTATACGACTTGGTCTTCGCATCATATTTCAGGGTTCCGCCTGCCACGTCTTTAACTGCCGTAAGCGATACCCAAGTTGAGCCACCTTGCAGAAGTCCTTTTTGAGTCAGTGTTTTTCCACCCGATTTCAACGTTACCTCCGCCGGGGTTGTCACTTTCGAGGATACAGAAGCCGCTTGTACCGAACTATCCTGCCACACTGCACCGCTCCCCACAATAATTCCTGCTGCAAGCAACGCACTTGTCCATTTTTTCCATGATGTCATATATAAAACTCCTCTCTGAATTCACAATTAGGTATCATTGCGTATGTAATCCTGATCTGATCGCATATCTCATACGCTCACCTCTTCATTATAATTAACCCAATTTCGGAAAGGTTTACAGCTGCAGTTACAATGTTGATGAATATCCGGCGAAAAATATCATGGGATATGACCTTTTTGTCACGAACAACTATACAAAAAAGATACCAATAGACCACAGTTCTCTTCGCTTTAAAAAGTTACCCTCCTGTCCAACTTCTTCAAAGTTTGCTTTGCCAACAAAAAAGACTCTGTCCACAGGACAAAGTCTTTGTCATTATTTCGTTCAATGATATTTATTTCATTTCATACGTAATATTCAGGATTGTGCTTACTTTAACCTGGCCTGTTTCAATCTCAGTGCCACCTGCTGTATCTGCTGCTTTGGACATCAAAGACTCACTTGCATAGAACACAGGTACATTCGCGTCACCTTGGGTCACGGAAAGAACAGCACCGAGCTGACGTTTAACTGCTTTTGCAATGGCTCCAGCTTTTACATCTGCATTCGCAACTGCTTTCTCGATCACTTGGGACTCATAACTTTCCGGATTTTCTACAGTAAAGCGCACGTTCTCAATATTGTTGGCACCTGCCCCTGAAGCAGCATCGAGCAACTCGCCAATCTTGTCCATCTCACGATATGTGACCGTCAGCGTATGATGCGCGGTGTATCCTTTAATTTGTTGTCCGTCTTTTTCGCTATACGTATAGTTGGGTTGTACAGAGAACTGACTCGTTTGAATGTCGTCTGCACTGATCTTCCACGTATTCTTCAGCAAGTTGGATACCTTTTGAACTTTGGCAGCATTCGCTTTTTGAGCAGATGCAGCTGTCTCTGCAGTACTGTTCACACCAATGGACAGATAAGCAATATCAGGCTTCACCTGAATCTCACCTTTACCCACAACATTAATCACATTCTGTTGTACGCCCTGAACCTCTGCAGCGTAAGCATAGTTACCTGGTGCAACCCACGCCGTTCCTCCAACAAGCAACGTACTTGCCACCAGCACCGCACCAAACGGTTTCATCCATTGTTTACCCATCACGATAGCCTCCTTGTGTGTTAACATCTCAAACTTTAATCGATTTGATACCTTAACAGACGGGACAAATTCCATAATGTTGCACTTGACGATAGCAAAAACCTCAATAACGCAAAAAAGCCCCTTTCGGGACTTCTTCATGGAATAGAATCATATCTTATTGGTTTTCAAGCTCTTCCTTGCTTACCAGACTAACTAAAGCGTTTACAGCCTGTTCGGCATCCGCGCCTTCTGCACTAATCTGGATTTCCGTACCTGTGCTAATCGCAAGGCTCATGATCCCCATGATACTTTTTGCATTAACTTTTTTGTCGTCCTTCTCGACGAACACTTCAGACGAGTACTTATTCGCTTCTTGAACGAACAGTGCCGCAGGTCTGGCATGGAGACCCGTTTTCAAACGGACAACTACCGGGTGCTTTGTCATGGAAACTTACCCCCTATTATGAAATCTGGACATTAAATACACAATTATATTTATACAACATTATACCATTAACCCGTGCAGGACACTAGAAGAAAAAACTCAGGGTGCTTTGAGGGACACTATCTTGCCCAATTTCATCTTTACAGAGCAAAATCAAAGGCCTAAGTAAAGTCTTCCAGATCCTTAACACAGATTTTCTCGACCTTTTCTGTTCATCAGAAGCAGCCGATCTTGTTAATTTACCCTACTCCGTCTTAACCATAACGTTCTGTACGCACTTTCTCAGCCAGCTCATCAATTTTGCGAAGCCGATGGTTCACTCCCGACTTGCTAACGGTACCTTTAAGGAGCTCGCCCACTTCCTTCAGATTGATATCCGGATGAGCCAGTCGAACCTCCGCCACCTCGCGGAGTTTCTCAGGCAGTGATTCCAGACCAACTTCCTTTTGCAGCAAACGGATATTATCAATTTGTCTTACTGCGGCACCAATCGTTTTATTCAGGTTGGCAGTCTCACAATTGACGATCCGGTTAACGGAGTTACGCATGTCACGCATAATCCGTACATCTTCAAATTTGAACAAGGCCTGATGAGCACCAATGATACTGAGCAGCTCAATGATTTTCTCGCCTTCCTTAATGTATAGGATGAATCCTTTTTTGCGTTCTATACACCGGGCATTTAGATGAAATTCATTCGCCAGATCAACCAGTGCCTGACAGTGCTCCTCATACATGGATGCAATCTCCAGATGGTACGAGGACCCTTCCGGATTATTAACCGATCCACCGGCCAGAAATGCACCGCGAAGATAGGCCCGTTTACAGCAGTTCTGCTGGAACAGCTCCGTATTAATGCCTGGCGTAAACAGAAAACCTTCGGATACAATGTGAAGATTATTGAGAATCTCCTGTACCATGCTTGGAATACGAACAATATATACATTGTTCTTTTTCAGCCGCATTTTTTTGCGGACCAGTAATTCCGTATGCACTTGAAAATGCTTTTTAAGCAGAGAGTATGCCCGTCTTGCAATGGCGGCATTCTCCGTCGAAATATCCAAGATGACCTTTTTATTCGATAACTGCACCGCACCAAGCATACGGATGAGGGCTGAAAGTTCCGCCTTTTCGCAGCACGGTTCGCTCTCAATCATGGTTAACTCTTTTTTGGTCTGTGCTGCAAACGACATGGGACTTCACCTCTTCCGTAACATCCAATTTTGTACCAGCTGGTAGATGTGATGACTTAACTTGTCGGCATCATGACGCAGATAGGTCTTAAACAGAACAAGGGTATCTGCAACCACCTGATAGCCGGCACTTTCGAGTACATTCATATCCAGTACAACTGGTTTTGCTCCTTTTTCCGCATACTTATTCTGCACTTGCAGCGGAATATCCCCATTATTTACGATAACATAGTCGAAGAGCTGATGACCTATATGCTCATGTACCGCCTTAAGGTGGTCACTTACCGTATAGTTATCCGTTTCTCCCGGCTGTGTCATAACATTACAGATAAACATCTTCACGGCATCAGCCTCTACCACAGCTTCTGCAAGCTTAGGTACGAGCAGATTGGGAAGGATGCTTGTGTATAAGCTGCCTGGCCCAATCAGAATGGCGTCAGCTTGCCGAATGGCCTCTACTGCCTCTGGCAACGGCTCCACGTGATCCGGTTCAAGGAAAACACGTTTGATGCGCCCGCCTGCCTCAGGAATCTTGGACTCACCTGTTATAATTGTCCCATCTTCCATCTCGGCATGCAACACAACGGCCTGACCTGCGGCTGGCAATACCTCACCTCGAACGGCAAACACGCGGCTAAGTTCCCGCACTGCGGTTACAAAGTCGCCCGATATATCCGTCATTGCAGCCAAAATCAAATTCCCAGGCTGTGGCCTGCAAGCCCCGCGCCTGTATTGAAACGGTACTTCAACATATCTGAAAGCAATGGTTCTACATCAGCCAGTGCCGTTAGCACGTTGCGAATGTCGCCCGGAGGCGGCATCTGTAGCTCGTTGCGCAGGATGCCTGAACTTCCACCGTCATCTGCAACCGTGACGATGGCCGTGATATCCAGCGGCTTCTCTTTCAAACCGCGTAACATCACGGATAATCCGGTTCCGCCGCCCATAACAACTATTCTCGGACGTTCTCTTCGTGGTCCGGCCTCTTTCATCCCTTCACCCTCTTCAATGACGGTCCCGGTCAGCGTCGCGATGGCTCACGGTGACAGCTTCTGTCTCGCTGCTTCCCAACATCTTGCCCAAATATTCCGATATTGCTACCGAACGATGCTTGCCTCCGGTACAGCCGATTCCAATAATAACCTGGCTTTTGCCTTCCTTCCGGTATTGCGGAATCAGGAAATGCAGCATATCCAGCAGCTTGGTCAGAAACGCCTGTGTCTCTGGCCACTTCATAACATATTCATACACATCACTATTCTGTCCCGTATTCGGTCGCAAATGATCAATATAATGCGGATTCGGTAAAAAACGTACATCAAACACCAGATCAGCATCAATCGGAATACCATATTTGAATCCGAACGACGTAATGTTCACCGACAGCATCTGGCTTTCCAGATGAGAAAAGCGGGATATGATGCGTTCTTTCAGTTGGGCAGGTTTCATTGTACTTGTATTCAGTACCTGAGTTGCGGAGTTTTTGAGTTCCTCCAACATCTTGCGTTCCAGTCGGATTCCATCCAGCGGCATGCCCTCAGGAGCCAGAGGATGTCTGCGCCTGCTTTCTTTGTAACGCTGAACAAGTACAGAATCTGTAGCGTCCAGGAATAAAATTTCGCAATGAATGGTAAAATGATCTTTAATATAGTTCAACGACTCGGACAGAGCCGTAAAGAATTCACGCCCGCGCAGATCGATAACCAATGCAACCTTACCAATCTTACCGTTAGACTGTTCAATCAGTTCCGCAAATTTTGGAATCAATACCGGTGGCAGATTATCCACACAGAAGAAACCCAGATCCTCCAGGCTTTGTACTGCAATGGTTTTGCCAGCCCCGGACATGCCCGTAATGATAATGAGCGTGGCGCCTGTGCCTGGTAAGTCTTCACCTTCAAGCATAAATGTCCCCTCCTTATCATATTGCTGTCTTCATATATTGTTACGAGGTTACTAGGAACGCAAGAGAAGACCTGCTGCACCCACAATACCTGCATTATTACCAAGTGTAGCTTCCAGAATCTGAACCCCTTCTTGCAGCGGTTCCGGTGTCAACTTAGCAAATACGGTACGTATTTCATCGAACAGGAAATTGCCCGCTTTGGATACGCCGCCACCAATGATGAACATCTCCGGGTTAATAACAGCAGCTACAGTCGCCATGGACTTGCCCAGGTAGAAGGCTGCACGGTTGACAATACGCTGGGCCACTTCATCGCCTGCCTTGGCAGCATCAAATACTTCTTTAGCTGCAATCTTGTCGACGAGTGCCAGTGATGTATGATCACCGCGTTCAACTGCATCCTTCGCCATACGGATAATCCCCGTTGCAGACGATACCGTTTCCACACATCCCATTTTACCACAGCCGCACTTGATGGCCTCCAGATCAGGTACAACACTGATGTGACCCAGTTCTCCCGCCATGCCGGAGAAGCCTTGATAGATTTTCCCGTTCAAGATCAAACCTCCGCCAACGCCTGTACCGAGTGTATAACATACACAATTGTCCACGCCTTTACCAGCACCTGCCCATACTTCACCCAGTGCAGCCACGTTCGCATCGTTATCTATTTTGATTGGCTTGCCCAGACGTTCTTCCAGAATCGAACGAATGGCTACATTCCGAAATCCGATGTTAGGGGCATGAACGATAATTCCCTCGCGTACATTCGTGAAACCGGCCACTCCAGCGCCTACACCCTCAAGCTGTTCCCAACTGTAAGGTGATTCGGCTACGATATGTCGGACATACTTCTCGATGTTGGCGATGACCGTGTCTACGCCCTTATCCACTTCAGTCGGTCCTTCATACGTATGCATTAGCTGACCTTGTTCATCGCATATACCGACTTTGATTGCTGTTCCGCCGAGATCGACCCCAACGTAGATTTTCTCAGACATGCTGCAAGCCACCTTTATCTATCTAAAATAGTTTAAGTCCTACGTACCAACTATAATTGAAGGATACGCCTGGGTCAAGACGATAAGACCTCTGATACATCATGCTTTGACAGGGTTGTGAACCACATCACACACCATTTATGAATACGTATACAATCTCATTGCCTTCATTGATGAACGCACGCATTATTCCTTCCTCCATAACAGAGGAAGCCTCAACTCATGATATTGCATCTCCCCTCGTTCCATTCATAAAAGATGATCAATCTTCACCTCAACGTGGTGTCCCATCTCACTCCACTAACCACCAGTCATTCTCACGTAGAGAACCATCGAATGACGGCACAACCAACACAAAAGCGCCTTCCACAGATGGAAGGCGCCTGACTTTTTACAAAATATCTGAAGTTGTTCAATTGGATTGAACTCAGCCATTCTTCAGCTATACGTCACAACTTCACAGCTTCGATTCCACACGTACCGGCTCTTCTGTCTTCTCCATCTTGTTCACATCCAGAATATCAAGCAGGAAGACAAAGATTGGAATACCAATAATCAGTCCCCAGATTCCCAGGAAGTGTTGCGACAGAATCAGTACGATAAAGGTGTAGAACATCGGCAATTTGGTCTTGTGTGCCATCAGTTTTGGATTCAGGAAGTACGTCTCCAAGGCATGAATCACAATAATCATGATGATCACAATAATGCTTAATTTCAGTCCACCCATCTGGTACCCAATCAGACAGAGCGGTACCAGTGAGATGATCACCCCCGCCACGGGCACCAGACTGAGCAGGAACACCAGAATGGTCAGCGCGAACAGATATGGGAAACCCAGAATCCATAAGCCCAGGATCGTCAGCACTGTATTAAACACCGCAATAAGAAGCTGTGCCTCAATGACTTTACCAAAAGAAGACACGAATTTGTCTCCCAGATAAGCCACTTCATTATAGAACCATCCAATTTTACTTGTTTTGAACTTGGACGTGAACTTGTATATCTCTTGCTTCTGCAGCAGGAAGAACAGACTCAGAATGATAACAAGCAGAATAAATTCCAGCCATTTGCTCAAAGCGAAAATATATTTCAATGCATCATTGGTGTAATTTTTAATATCGAAGGATTGAAGATAACCCGCAATTTTGGATGCAAAATTATCACCATCTGCACTATCCAGAAATTTCATGATTTCGTTCGTTAACTGAACAACCTGATCCACGATTCGTGGTGAATATCTGGAGATACCGAGTACAATTACAGCAATAACGATGATATAGAGCAGGATGACCACAACTTTATAATTGATCGGAAACAAACGATTCAGGCCACCTGTAATGAAGTGCTGTAACCTGTTCATGACATACGTCACCAGGAACAGCAACAGAATCATGTGCAGCATACTCCCCATACTGAACAAAACCAAACAGAACAAGAGCAGGATCAAAAATCGTCTCACTGTCGTATTCTGTAACCAATCTTTTATCATTTCCCCCAAAATCTTCACCTCACAGCTAATATGCCCCATATGTATACGAATTCATGCCCACTGTAGTTTCAAAAAAGAGAAGCCTTCCGGCTTCTCTCATTTTATGAGACTTCCCGTTGTCTCTTATTGCTAGCTTATGCCTAACCATATGCATGTCATGCTTATTTATCCAACGTTTCGCTCCAATCATGGACAATGCTTCCTTCAAGGAACTTCTCACAATCCATGGCGGCCATACATCCGGATCCTGCAGCCGTAATGGCTTGACGATACTTTGTATCCTGAACATCACCACAGGCGAATACGCCTGGTATATTGGTCTCCGTTGTTCCCGGTTTAACCACAACATAGCCATGTTTGTCCAGCGTGATTGCATTACCCAGGAAACCGGTATTTGGTGTGTGACCAATGGCAACGAACACGCCATCTGCCTCAAGCAACTCTTCCTGCCCCGTCTCGTTGTTGCGCACCTTCAGTCCTTTGACACCCAGAGCTTCCGGTACGACCTCGAGTGGAGTACGGTTCAGCGCCCATTTCACCTTCTCATTGCTGCGAGCCCGATCCTGCATAATCTTGGATGCACGCAATTCATCCCGACGGTGAACCAATGTGACATCTGTTGCAAAACGAGTCAAGAAGCTCGCTTCCTCCATCGCAGAGTCTCCACCGCCCACGACCACGATTTTTTTGCCTCGGAAGAAGAAACCGTCACATGTCGCGCATGTGCTTACACCGCGTCCCACATTTTCCTGCTCACCCGGAATACCGAGATAACGAGCGGATGCACCTGTGGAGATGATAATCGATTCTGCTTCCAGTTCACCGATTCCTCCAACTTTGACCTTGAAGGGCGGTTTGCTGAAATCAACTTCCTCTACCCAACCATTTTTGAATTCGGCTCCAAACCGTTCAGCTTGCTTACGCATGTTGTCCATCAGTTCAGGACCCATGATACCTTGCGGGAAACCGGGGAAATTCTCAACTTCCGTTGTCGTCGTCAATTGACCACCCGGCTGAAGACCTTCGATAACCAGTGGTTTTAGATTAGCACGAGCCAGATATATCGCTGCTGTCAGACCCGCAGGTCCCGTTCCGATCACAATCGTTCTGTATTTAGACATATAGATACAGCCTCCTTAATTAAGGTGAGAAAGTGTTGTACTAGCGATGAACTTGCCAAGATGATATCCTACAGGCATTTACAAGGCCCATTCGTTAAGTTTACCCGTTTTCCCGGTTATTGTATCCTTCACCTCATGATGTCTTTCTGAAAACAAGTGAGGGCCAATTTTCTATATAAGTGGTGGATTGCTGTTACAGACGGAATAAATCTGTTTAGCATACTTGCTAACCGTCGATGCCGATATCCCATACCGCTCAGCAATGCTTTGATAGGTAACAGGCCGACTGTGATTCTTCGCCGCCAGATATTCAAGTCCGCAGCCCAACCTTCAATCTGTTTCGTACTCGGAACCTCCGGATGTACCCGGGATACATAATCCGTCCAGAGCCGTTCCATCTCTTGCTGCAACTCCGCCTTCGCTTCAGACATCTGTAACGCACGATCAACAACAGCTTGCCAATGGGAGGTTGATCCCGTGTCCGATTGCTCTGATGTGGATTGAACCTTCCCAATGGACTTCAAGGCAACAGGAGAAAAGGGGCGTACCACCTCGGTATTCGTATCCTCATCTTTAGCCGATTTCAATCCGTTCAGTACATCTTGTGCGGCCTCAACCAGATCCTGTTCTTCTCCCGGCTCTTCAATGAAGGATTGCAGAGCCTGCTGCACCTCATAATCACCGATCATTCCAAGCGCATGAATAACCTGCAGCTTTGTTGCCCGATCACCATGCCGCAGTGCCCAGAAGAACGATGAACGAATCAGCGGATCATCCTTCATTTCTTCAGGTATGCCGTTACCATAGTTCTCCCACTGTCTGAACTGCTCGTCGAATGGCAGATGATAGTGATAGCTTAGCTTCTCTGGCTCTTGCTCGCCTTGCTTAACAGCCTCAAGGCCTGACAGATAGTACCTGGAGACTTCGGAGCCCGGATCAAGCTTGGACACATGATGCCACAGGCGTTCAGCAACATCATAACGTTCTGTATTATAAGCCGCCACTGCTGCATAATGAGCAAGTGCCGGATCAGCAGCTGTCTCTTCATCCTTGAGCAAACGCCGGAAGTGAACATAAGCCGTATCGTGTTGGCCCAGAATTCCCATCGTTGTAGCCAGTTTGTAGACTTGTTCTTGCTGGAACGGCACGATGACCCGCAATTTTTTGATCAGAAGCAGCACTTGATCAGCCCGGTTCTCATTTTGATGGAAAATGGCCAGATTACAGAGTGCATGCAAATTACCTGGTTCCTGTTCCAGTACTTCGGCAATGGTCTCTTTTGCTTTGGAAAACAGACCCATATAATAGTAGGCGAGTGCCAGATTGTTACGGGCAGCCAAGTAATCAGGATAATCAGAAGACATGCCTTCGAGCAATTCAGCAGCCTGTGCAAATTTCCCTTCTTCCAGCAGTTCCCGTGCCTGATCGTGCTCCACTACACCTTTGCGTGATTTGATTCGATTCAATTTGGTCGGACGATCCAGCTCATAATACAGAAGCTCCATCATCTCTTCGGCCTCCGTCATGAACTGACCCTGGGTGTCCTCCTCCAGATAGGTAACAAGTGCTTGCTCGGCTTCCTCAAACCGATCCATATTTGCATAATTGTTCGCCATATAGAAATAACATTCCGTCATCGACGGATCAACCACTTCCAGCACGTTAGCCAGAATGGCATTGGAGGCTTCGTAATCCCCCTTCTCCGATAATATACCCGCCATATTACAATGATTCACCGGATTTTCCGGTTCGTATTCAACAGCTTTGCGAAAATATTTTAATGCCTTGTCGACATGATTACGGTCCAGCGAGCGGACAGCTCTTTCAAAAAAGAAAGAAGCATCCAAGTGAATCGGTATAATATTGGCAAGGTGTCCCTCAGCCCGCACTAGCTTGCCCTTCATCTCCAAGGCACCTCCTCTTTGCATTTCATTCATACTCTTCAGTATACCACATCTTAAGGCCCACTTCTCAACATGTAGTTTCATGTCGTTTATGAAAAAAATGCAAAAGAAAACCCTGCGCTCATTTGCTACAGGTTCTCTTTGCAGGATGACATTAGTTCGTTCTTATCGATTACGGGATACTCTCACCGATTTCGGTCCGGTTATGATAAGATGAGTGTAAAATATGGGATTATTATCCTCTTTGTCCTAGGGACATTATTATTAATCTAAGGAGTTGTTATATGGATGATCTCGAAAATAATAAAACCAATTGTAATCATCTTCATATGCCTGTTTGCTTTAAATGGATGTTCCAAAGATATAGAACACAAAGAACATATTTACACATTAGATGATGTACTGAGAGTGCTCAAGTCTCAGGAACTGGATTTAGTCTCCTTTGGTATTACCGGGTATCCTTTGAAATTAAATGATGTTGTACCTGAGGTGTACTCAATTGAAGCGTCAGAAGCAGAAGGTCCGTATAACCCTGAATTTATACATTTTTATATTTTCAATTCTGATAAGGATCGCATTCACGGGACCTCGGAATTCAATAAGCACATAGAACGTGCCCAATTCACAACGTTCCCTTTTCTATATGAGAAAGGTAATGTTCTTATCGTTTACTGGAGCAAAACCAAAGATAATCCTCTGTTCACTATACCGATCGAAACTGCGTTAGGGCATCTGGAATAAAAGAAGACCGAGCCCAAGGGTTCGGTCTTTTAACGGTTATGGCATAAAAGTATTGAATGGATTTAGTTCTTCGGCGCCATCGAAGGCGAAAGTGTAATATGAATGGTTTTATCAAACGGTGTCATGAAATTGACCAGCACAACCTTGCACTTGTCCGGCAGTTTTGCCTCACGAACCGTTGGCGCCAGATGTCCGAGTTCGCCCCCGGTGATCTCCAGCCAGTCTTCTCCGCAGGTATAACGTAAGATGCCGCTTTTCCACAAGAAGTGACCCTCACTCGTTTCAATCGCATCCTCACAGGTAAGCTCACCCTCGCTTCCAAACACAAAGGACAATTGCATCATCGTATCCTCCGGTTCATTCCCCGTGAGATGCATCGTCCAGCCATTTTCCGTATGCAGCACTTCTGCCCCTACACGGAATGTCTGCTCATGAGTAAGTTGACGACTCTGATGCGGTAACAAGTACCACGGACTTATCGCTGATGCAGCAGATTTCGGCAGAAGTTCCGTAGGAATCGGGCCGTAGTACCCTTTCTTCTGTTCACCTGTCAGGTGATATCCCTCGTGCAGCTTGGTCATGTTTTGCATGGGTATATATCCTGGATTAAAATAAGAAGCCAGTTGCACAGCAAGCAGACGCACCTGACCATGTCGGAGTGCAAAGAAAGGCGGCACTTCTGTCATGACGGTTACGCTTGTCTCACCCTTACGAATTCGGGCCACAGGAGCACCAAAGTCCGTGTGCATCCGACTGTGAGAGATTCGTCCATGATGTCCTGCCGACTCCATCTGCCCCACATATTGCTCGCGTACAAAGTGTTCATTCAGCATCAGCTCATAATGTTCCGGGAGCGAATCCTTCGTACCTGTAGTTTGTTGAAGATCAGGTTCCAGCAACAATCTAACGAGAGCGTTGACCGAGCATACGCCCGGGTCCGTTAATGTACTATCTGCCCATGTTGCCATGCCCGCAAAAATGGAGTCCCCATCAATCTTCGCCAAGATCGCATAGGGGAGATAATACGACGACAAGTCATGGATACTCCCCAGATCCTGCCGACCAGAATAATCCGTAACAATCTCACCCGTAGGATGCACCAGATACACCATCATACGCAGATTTAGACGCACCGGCTCCAGCAGCTCTGGACGCTTGAGCAGACGTGCCGCATGAATGAGCATAATGTCGCTTACCGCATTATAGATTCCGTTGCTTCGTTCGGTCCACTCCCCATCGGGTGTAATGTCCATGCCTTCCGCCAGCCACTGCTCTGCGCGCTGCACAGCTTCCTCCACACCAAAAATGTCATGCAAGAAACCGAGCGCCGCGCATAGCACCCAGCGATGATTAGGCGTATGACAGCCTCCTGTAAGCATGGTTGGGATTGTCCGTTCCAGAAATAGCCTCATATTGTTCAATACAGGTTGCAGTGGCTCCCATTGTTGCTGCAGAAGAAGCTGATACAACTGTGAGTACCCCACAACGACAAATGCGGTATCGGGAGGGGAATGGTAATTGGTCCAGCCTGGCGATATTGAACCATCTTCATGCTGGAAGCGAAGTACATATTCCGTAGCTAACAGCAGTCGATTTAACAACGCCTCATCCCGGTAATAGATGGAGTCGGGATTGGAGATCGCAGCTCCCCAGTAACACATATCCGTAGGCGTCCCAGTTGTATGGTTGACCCAGGCAACACCTGTATAGGGATCGATGGTTCCTCCATAGTAACGGCTTTCCGGGTCAAGCATCTGCCGGGATATGCCTCTTTCTACCGCTCTGTCATTACTGTCCACCAGTTGTTTGTACATGTGCAGTCCCCTCCATACCAATGCATTCTCCCGATGTGCGGAGTATGTTGCTTCAGCGCCTTCAATTCAGAACGGAAGCTTACTCATACCGCCTGTAGGTGAGTTCATTTTTCTCGTCAGTATATACCATATACCGACAAAAGTCGCTAGAAAATACGTGCTTGTTTAACTACATATCCATGGATCTTCGCCACTGAGGAAACAATCGTTGAACACATGCTGTAAAAACCCGGCTGTTTCTCACGTGACCGTGCCTACTCTGTCACTCCAAGCTTCTTCATAAGCAAGTCATGACTCTCGTGGATTTCTTCTGCCTTACAGGCAGACTTCAACTCATATACCTTCACCTGTGCCCGGCGAATCATCGGCAGATAGGCATCATAGAAGTTCATATCCTTACTGTGCACATACGGGCACCAGTGATCCGAGAGACCGAGGGTCTCATGAATATGCACCCCTACGATATCATCCATCAGTCCCTGCATTTCCCCACACTGTCATATAGGCCCATTCGATCCATCATGATGGCATGACCCGTATCGTACCAGATACCGACCGGAGCCCCTTTGAGGGCTGTAATGATGGTCTTGGCTTCGGCAAGGGTAGGAATCTGTTGTGGTCTGGATCGCGTCTCGATGCCAAAACGGACATCCAGACCTTTCGGCTGCCGCCCGATTGCATACTTCATCCAGACTGGCGATAATTTTCTCCACATACCTCGAACTGAGGGCTTCCCGCCGCTCCATCAATTCAGCCCATTTGCTGCGATACTTCGGTGAATCCGGACCTTCCTCGTTGTAGATCTTTCCAAGGTCTTTGCTGATATCTTCAGGAAAAGGTACCTCTCCCGGGTGAACAACAACAGCTTCTCCCCCATAACGCTGAGCATATTCAGCCGACTCTACCAATAATTCGATCGCCCGCTTGCGTTTCACTTCATCTTCGAAGCCGAGCAAGATGGAATCCGTTCCATAATCGGGATCAGGGTCATGAGGGAAGGTGTTATGCACACTGGACACCCCAATCTCCCCGCGCTCGATCATCGGCTCAATCGTTTTGAGCATTTCTTTCGTTACATTATAATTTAGCTCCACCCGCCGAAAACCGAGGTCCGCAATCTCACGGATCATATTTTCCCCGACATCATGTTTTCGAATATTCCAGCATGTGGAGAACGAATATATCCCCTTATCTATGTGCTGCATCTGTTTTCCTTCTCCTTCCTCTGGCTAGACTTTTTACATCAGCCTTAACTCAACCTTTTACTGCGCCAAGCATCGCACCGCTGACAAAATACTTTTGCAGCCACGGGTAGACGAGTAGAATCGGAACGGTTGCAAAAATAACGGTCGCAGCCTTGAGACTCTCGGGAGTCAATGGCGTACGGTTAGCACCCTCCATCTGAGTAAGCTCACTGACCATATTGTTCTGTACCATTTGGAATAACTTCAGTTGAAGCGGGTACAGCTTCGGATCATTAATATACATCAGGGAATCCTGGAACCCATTCCAGCGTCCAACCGCATAGAATAGCGCTAATGTAGCCAGTACTGGCATGGATAATGGCAGTATGATTTTGAATAACGTGTGTACATGTGAGCTGCCGTCAATTTCTGCTGATTCTTCCAGACTTTCAGGAATGCCTCTGAAGAAGGAGATCAGGATAATCAGGTTAAACGGACTAACCAGTCCAGGCAAGATCAGTGCCCACACGGAGTTAAGCAAGTTCAGGTCACGAATGAGCAAGTACTCTGGAATGATCCCGCCACTGAAGAACATCGTAATGATGATGACATACATGAAGAGCTTGCGCCCTTTCAATTTTTTCTTCGTTAACGGGTATGCAGCTGCCAGTGTGAACATCATACACAGGACAGTTGTAGCAATGGTCAGAACCGTTGTGTAACCCAGGGAATAGATCATTGACTGATCAGAGAACACCTGAATATACGCATCCCAATTGAATTCTTTAGGGAATATGGTTACTTCACCTGACGTAATCGCACGGTTAGAGCTGAATGATATCGCGATCGTATGCAGAAATGGAGCCAGACAGAATATAACAAACAAAGTGATAAAGGAGATATTAACGATATCGAAAATCCGGTTTGAGGTGCGTTCACTCATATGCGCACAACTCCTTTACTGATGGTCTATACAAACAAGCCGATTGGCGTCTCTTCCGTTTACCACAACCTACAAAATACCTTCCCCGGTTGTTTTCTTCGAAATATAGTTGGAGCCTAGTACGAATACAAGTCCTACTACAGCCTGGAACAGTCCAACGACAGTTGCCAGCGTGTATTGTCCTGATTCAAGACCAACTCTGTATACAAAGGTACTGAGTACATCGGAATATTCACGTACAGCCGTATTACCAATGATATAAGGCCGATCAAAACCGATGCTGACCATATGTCCAAGATTAAGAATAAGCAGGGTGACAATGGTTGGTTTAATACTCGGCAACGTAATATGCCAGATTCTCTTCAGCCGCGATGCTCCATCGATCTCAGCTGCTTCAAATAATTCCTTGTTGACGCCGGTTAATGCGGCCAGATATAGAATGGTTCCCCATCCTGCACTTTGCCAGACACCTGTGAACAGATACGTTACAAGCCATGGATTCTTTTCTGTCAAAAATGGTATTGAGTTTAAGCCCATGCTCTCCAGTACACCGTTAACCATACCGGATTGATTACCGAACAATTGGTATACAATTCCCCCGATGATTACCCATGAGATAAAGTGAGGAATGTACAGAATCGTCTGAGATATTTTTTTAAACCATTTGAATCGAACTTCATAGAGCATGATCGCCAGAATAATAGGAGCTGGAAATGAAACGACCAAATCCAGAAAATTCAGCATAAAGGTGTTGCGCAATGTGGTGTAGAAGTCCCGCATTCCAAACACTTCACGAAACGCATCAAAACCGATCCACTCACTGCCACTGATTCCCTGAAACAGGTTAAAGTCCTTAAAGGCGATCTGTACACCGTACATCGGTCCATAACGAAAGATTAAAAAGTAGATAATGGGCAGTGAAATTAGCGCGTACAATTGCCAATATCTCTTCAAGTATGTGGTGGTCAAGTCGGTTTCCTCCTATCAACTAAGAAACGGCTGTGCCGCCAAGCCGGCGGCACACGTCCCTTCCAAAGTTATACGGTAACTTGCATATCTGTCTTTGATCTTGAAGTGTAGAACTACTTAGTTTGCAGGAAGTGCCTGAACTGCTTCTTCAAGTTCTTTTTTCAGTTCTGTACCACCAAGTGACATGAAATCAGCCATTTCTTTCTCATACACCGCATCAAATTCTGCTGGCTTAGCCATTGCTGTTTTTACAATAATGACGTTCAATTTATCTTTGAGCGCTGTGCTGTATTTCATCTCTGCTTCAATCGGTTTATCAAAGATAATCGGTCCTACTGTATCGGTGTTGGCGATATCAATGGATTGTTTCAGGAGCTCCTGGTTATTCTGCGGGAAGCCCAGAATCCATGCTTTTTCATTCGTTGCCTGATCACCAATGTTTTTACCATTGGAGATAATTGCTGTATCCCCTGCATTGAACAGGCGATCCTGCGCTTCTTGGGATGCATCTTCCTTCACAACCGGAATGCCGTCTACCAGATCATAGTTCTCGCCTTCCACACCACTGTAGATATCAATCAGATTGTTGTCAGATGCCATCCAGTCGAGATATTTGATCGCTTCGACAGAACGTTTGCTGCTCTTCGGAATCATAATGTACATACCATTTGTTCCGTAGCGTGACTTGATGTGTTTGTTGTCTGCATTTGGATTAGTGTATACATCAACCGGCAACACTTCGCTGCCACTCACATTTTTACGCAAATTATCCAGTGTACCATCCCCGTAGAACATGGCATCCACATCTTCAGACCAGTAACCTACGTTACCGTTTTGAATGTCTTTACCTAACTGCGTTTTGTCTTCATCCAAACTGAAATCTTTGCTGATCAAACCTTCGTTGTACAGTTTATTCAGGAACTGCATCGATTCTTTGAATCCTTCATGCAGCGGCAATTCATAGCGTTGACCATAAGTCAGGTCGCCACTAACTGGCTTGATGAATGAGTAGATGAGCGTTTCGAATTGAGCCGGTGCAAGAGCCATACCCATTGGGATGTTTTTGCTTCCAAGACCGCCAGGATCTTTATCCTTGAACGCTTTCAAAGTTGTATATAATTCATCTGTGGTCTTCGGTGCTGGCAACCCCAGCTTATCGAGCCAATCCTGACGAATGTAAGAGCTATATCGGCCTGTGATAGCACGTTTACCCGGAACAGCAAACTGTTGTCCTTCCACTTGCCCGAACTTCAACGTATCTTCGCCCAGGAACTTCTTCAGGTTCGGACCGTACTGATCAATCAAATCTCCAACATCAGTCAATCCACCTTGTTGGGCATACCGATAAAACACGCTTGAGTCATAAACAAAGACAATATCAGGGACATCTGTATTACTAGCCATCAGGACGTTCAACTTGGTAACTTCCTCAGAACGCTGAACGGGTACAAACTGTACATCAATATTGTTGGGGTCACCGAACTTCTCTTGAATCATTTTAGATAGATAGTTGTTCGTAATTGTGTACGGTGAAGGGCTGTTACCACGGTCGAAGATCTCCACCTTTAAGGTAACGCGCTCGCCATTGCCTGATGTTCCGCCTTCAGCTGATTCATCTGATCCTGATGAGCATCCCGCAAGTAAAGAAACGCCCATTACCATCGTAAGCGCCAAACCCATCCATTTCTTCAGACTCCCCTTGGTTGCTTTTCTTGTCATTTTGTCATCCCCTTTGGCTTTGCGTGAATGTTTAAAGCTTGCCCAGAGTATTTCACATTTTTCCGCTCCCCTGCAATAAACCACTTTCGGAAGCGCTTACAGACGGATTATGGTTTGTATGCTACGCCTATTTTCGCAGACTGATTATATTCCCAAAGCCGCGCTGCCCTAAGCTTTGATGGCTCTCAAGGCTTCACAACTCGGAACTGCCTGTCCACATTTGGATAAACTATTTTCACACACTGCCTATATTCGCAAACTGAAAAAAACTGGAATATTAGCTTAATGATCCTGCGAAAACAGTCGCATCGGATCTCGGGCAGCAGAGAAGTGTTCAACGAAAACAGGGCGAACCTCTGCAAGTCTGCTCTCCTAGTGGAAAGTGACTGCATGAAATTCACCCTGTGTTATCCTGATGTACAGATCTCAGAATATGTTCATCATTGTGTTACTCTTCGGGTTCTCGATGTTCACGTTTCATACGACGATAATCTCCTGGTGTAATACCCGTTACCCGTTTAAATACACGTCCTAAGGTAATTCCATTCGCATACCCGACCTTCATGGCAATATCCTGCAAAGAGTAATCCGTTTTGAGCAGAAGCTGCTCTGTCTCCTTCATGCGAAGCTCTGTTACAAAATCAACAAACTTCATGTTGAATTCTGTCTTGAACAAATAACTGGCATGTTTGCCCGTAATCTGGAATCGGTCGCTCAGATGTTTCAATGAAAGATCCGGATTGGCAAACTGTTCTTCGATATAATTTTTCATTTCGTTCACCATGGCTTTGTAGCTCTTGGTTTCCGTTACGGCCACATACGTTCTGAACAAGTCTGTCAGACCATCGAATAAAAGACTTTTCACATCGGTAAGCGTATCTGCCTCTTCCACAGCACTTAACCATCTGTTGATGTTTTCTTCGGACAACTCTTCCTGAAGCCCTTCCGACATCATGGCCACCTCTCGGCTGAGCATCTGCAACATGGCTTGAATCAGAGAACGAATCTCGTCATCCGGCAGTTTGTTCTGTTCAAAGGCTGTAAAGATCTCCTCCAACTGTTCCCGCCACTGTCCACTCGACATCCGGAACCGCTTAACAAAATCCGCAATCATCTGCAGATAGGTATAGGTATCCAGCAAAGGATGCTGTGGTTCGCCGCAGTCGGCTTGGCCGACATCTCCATTCATCAACAGTTTCCGTTGCATTACCGCTTCTGCGGCCGCATAGGAATCTCGTATTGAACCAATTCCCTGAGCCATGGGTCCAATGCCAAAGCTTAAGGAGATGCGTAGATTTTGTTCTACCCAAGATTTGCATTCCTCAGCTACAACACGAATCTGCCCGGACATGTCCAAGTTGCTCTCATTCTGTTCCTTGAACACAAAAAGGATTGCAATTCGATCTACACTGATCCATTCCGTCCAGCATTGTACTCCCGTATTACGTGACAGCTCTTGTAAAACGTTCATCAAGGCAAACTTCAGCGTATTTTGTTCACCTCTCGTGTACCTCTCCTGAAATCCCTTCTCATAACGATTAATATCTCCAACAACAACGACAAAGTGAGATGATTCATGAACGTCATTTAGTGGAGAGAGCTCTTTTAATTGTTCTTCTGCATTTTCGATATGTTCCCCATGCAACAGGGCATTGAACAACTTGCTGCGCTGCATGAGTACATTTTCCCTGCTTTTCTTGTCATAATCCATCATATGGTTAATCAGATTCTCAAGCACACCGTCAATCATCTTCATCTCATCCGTCCGAGCACCCGAGGATTCAAACGCTCGAATTTGATGAGACTCAATCCGGTTCATGATGATCTGAATGGGTTTATAGTTACGCCGAGTAATATACACGATATACACAATCGCACAGATGACAGTCACAATAGCAATGATTACCCATACATAAGACACGACAGATACCCATCCAAATAAGTTGCCGGCCTTAATTCCACTGGATATGGTCCAGCCCAGTCTTTCTAGCGACAGCCTATTCAGTTCCTGACCGTCTATCGAGCCCTCCTGGTCCGAGTGTGCATTGTACACAACCTTACCGTCCCGATCCGTAATCGTCAGGAATGAGAGCTGACCATTAACCATACTATCCACACTCTGTTCAATGCTGCTCATCTTGATATTAATAACCAGTGTGCCCTGAGAACCAAAAGGCAAAGGCATGTCCTTGTTCACGGTTAATACGCGAATAGGAGTACGTTGAACAGACTCCGTATCGAATTCCCGGACCAGCTCCAGCCTGAACCGATAGAACCGGTACCCATCTTGTCAATCCATGCCTTATCCAAGAAACTTTCCGCTTCTCTGGAACCACTTACGGTCACAACATGTTTATTTCGCTTGTCGTATAGATAGATGGATTGAATCCATGAGGACGAGTTGGTAAGCTCCCGTAAACTCTGTGCGATTGCATACACGGTGTCCGAGCTGGTCTGGGTTGTGTTATTAAAATAGAGTCTGTATGCCTGCTGACTCTGTACCGTTTCCAGGATGGACAGTTCAATATCCCTGATTGTGCGATCCACCGTATCTATCATATAGCTGGAGGAGATTCGGTCAGCTTTTTTGTTTCCTCTTTAGAAATATCATTGATGAAAACAAACGCGATGAAGATAAGTATGCTCACTGTAAGAAAAAAAATCGGGAAGTATGAGAACAATAACCGGTAGTACCAATTACGAGACAATAGACCCCACTCCTCACTCCACGATGCCAATGTTCTCAGCCGTGGTTCTACTGTTCAGTATCCGTCCCACCTTAAGGAACGAACACTACATGATAACGCTATCATAACTGATTTTATGTTATTATAGCACAAGCCTCGGAGCAGCAAAGCAAGAATTGAATTCGTCGAGCCAAAACAAAAAAACCGTGCTGAGCAGACAACAACTCAGACACGGAACAACTCACCTGGCAGCACATCGTTATATCCTTGATGCCCTAAATACCAGAATCCTTAAACAACGTGGCCATGGAGCCACCATCCACAATAATGCGCACGGCGCGGGCCAGCATTGGTGCAACAGGTAACACTTTGAAACATTCAGGGTGGTCATCTGGCAGCGCGATTGAGTCCGTAACCACCACTTCTTCAATAGAAGGGTGATTCAATTTACTTACTGCCCCATCCGAGAACAATCCGTGTGTTGCACATACATATACATTTTTGGACCCACGCTCCTTCAACCCTTCCACAACATTCAGAATGGTTGTTCCGGTGTCGATCAGATCCTCAATGATAATAGGTGTTCGCCCTTCTACATCACCAATGACATGGGTAATCACCGATTCATTATGGCTTGGACGTTTCTTAATCATAATGGCGAATGGAGAATCCAGGCGGTTCGCCAGCTTCTCTGCCATCGACGCTCGCCCCGCATCCGGGGAGACTACAACAGGGTTCTCAATCCCTTTGCTTAACAGATAATCACTGATCAGGTCCAGTGATGTCATATGATCAACCGGAATATTGAAGAAGCCCTGGATGGCCGCTGCGTGCAGGTCGATCGTTACCACCCGATTGGCACCAGCCGTAGTTAATACATCTGCTACCATCTTGGCCGAGATGGGCTCCCGTGGAGCGGATTTACGCTCCTGACGCGCATACCCATAATACGGAACAATAATGTTCACCGTGCGCGCAGAAGCCCTTTTCGCGGCATCAATCATCACAAGCAGCTCAACAAACAGCTCATTGATCGGATGAGACAACGACTGTACCAGAAACACATCACAATTACGGATTGTTTCTTCATAATGAACGTATATTTCTCCGCTCTTGAACCGGGACAGCTTGATCTTGCCCAGTTGTACTCCCAGCTTGTCACATACCTGTTCTGCCAGCTTAGGGTTCGATGAACCGGAAAAAATACGTAACGAATGCTGCATAATGCCCTCCCGAGGGTTGAAGCCCCTATATAATCCCTTATCTAAAAGTAAATGTTCAAAAAGACCGGTTTTCAGTACCGAGAAGATGGGATAAAGCTAGAAATGGAGTAGCAGAGCGTAGCAAAACTACGTGAGCAACGGACATTTCGGCTGAATTCCAGCTTCGATGCTGAAGATGCCATTAGGCATCCTTCGTAATCAAAGGCGGACTTTTTGAACTACCTCTAAAAGGTTATTTCCTACCCTCATTATACTCTACTCGCTTATACATTTAAAGGAATGAACGAGCGATGACGGCCTTCAAAAACAGCAACTTCCGTACAGCCCAATTCATGTAAAAGCGCTTCAGCTTCAGGCAAATAATCGCCCAGCTTCAATGGATCATGTGCATCAGAGCCCATGGTTAGTGGAATACCCAAGCGAATAGCTTCTGTCAGCATTCTGCGACTGGGAAACATCTCGGCACAAGGCTTCGATAACCCGGAAGCATTCAGCTCCATGGCGCAGCCACTTTTTGCAATAGCCTGCAGCGCTGCATTCTCCAGTGAGATACGTTCTTCTGTTTGCTCCGTCGAAGGAACATAGCCGAACCGTTTAATGACATCCGTATGGCCCATAATATCGTATAGGCCCGTCGCAGCTGCCTTGCTTACAGCATCATAGTACTGACGATATACTTCAAGAATGTCTTTGCCCTCCCAGTGATGGGTCTGGCGGAAATCCGTAATGTCCCATTCTCCCAGGAAATGAACGGAGCCGATCACATAATCCCATGGGTAACGCTCAATAATCGCTCGGATCTCTGTTTCCCAGCCTTCAATGTAGTCACCTTCCAGACCGACACGTACGTCAATCTGTCCACGGTAACGTTCTTTCAGGGAGAAACATTCCTCCACATAACGCGGTAGTTCATCCATAGGCATCGCCATTTCCGGATAATATTGAGCCGGATCAACATGCAACAAAGGCATGTGATCAGACAATCCAATCTGGGATAGTCCGATCTCCACACCACGCTGCACGTACTCTTCCAGTTTGCCAACGGCATGTCCACACCGCTCATGGTGTGTATGATAATCTATTCGCACGAAGCTCGCCTCCTAATCGCGGCGAGGCCGTTCATGACGGCGGCTCAGCTCTGACATGATGTCGTCCAGCGGCGACTTGCGCTCTTCTAGCAGGACGAGCAGGTGATACATCAAGTCGCTGACTTCCAGACGCAGCTCGTCATTATCTTTATTTTTGGCGGCGATGATCGTTTCGGATGCTTCTTCACCGATTTTTTTCAATATTTTGTCTACACCTTTATCAAACAAATACGTTGTGTATGCACCCTCTGGACGCTCACGTTCACGCTCTGCAATAACGGATTCCAGTTCGGCCAATACCTCGAAACGGCTTTCGGAACCTGAACTTGCCGGAGCAGATGCTGCACTCGCTTCATCCGAAGCCTTGTCTGCTGATTTTTCTGGCAAACCAATGATCTCATTATGGAAACAAGTTACCGCACCTGTATGGCAAGCAGGGCCGTTCGGTTTGACCTCAACCAACAAGGTATCTCCATCACAATCATATTTTAGGGAAGTAATCGTCTGCACGTTGCCAGATGTTGCTCCTTTATGCCACAGCTCTTGACGGGACCGTGACCAGAACCAGGTTTCACCGGATTCCAGCGACAACTTCAGAGATTCTCGATTCATATAAGCCATCATTAAGACTTTCCGAGTATCCACATCCTGCACGATGGCAGGAACCAAACCGTCACTCCAACGAATGTGTTCCACAACCTGTTCCAAGGATAACTGTTCCTTGATTTCATCGCTCACTTTAGTCACGGATCTCCACCCCTTGTTCTCTCAAATGTTGTTTTAACGCCGGTACGGCGATTTCTTTGTAATGGAAAATCGTTGCGGCAAGACCTGCATCCGCTTTGCCTGTGGTGAATACATCATAAAAATGGGATTCCTTGCCCGCACCGCCCGATGCGATGACCGGAATACGCACAGACTCGGATACTGCTGCTGTCAGCTTCAGATCGAAACCGTCTTTTGTTCCGTCCGCGTCCATACTGGTTAGCAGAATCTCTCCCGCGCCCAAGCTCTCAGCCTGTTTAACCCATTCCAGCGCCTTGATGCCGGAAGGTTTCCGTCCACCATGTGTATAGACCTCCCACTCGCCCCAAGCTTCGTTATACTTGGCATCGATCGCTACCACAATACACTGCGAGCCAAAGCGACGTGCACCATCTGCAATCAACTGCGGATTAAGTACCGCGGCTGTATTCACTGCAATTTTATCCGCTCCTGCACGGAGAATCCGCTTCATATCCTCTACTTTTGAGATGCCACCGCCTACCGTAAAAGGAATAGCGATCTCGCCAGCGGTCTGCCGCACGACTTCTTCCATCGTTTCACGACCTTCTACCGAAGCGGAAATATCGAGAAATACCAGTTCGTCCGCGCCCTCGCGGTCATATAGTGCCGCCAGCTCTACCGGATCACCCGCATCGCGGAGATTGACGAAGTTGACGCCTTTGACGACCCGGCCGTCCTTCACGTCCAGACAGGGAATGATTCTTTTTGCCAGCATGCTACCTCATCCTCTCTATCCGAATATGCCTTACTTGTTTACCGAACGTACTGCTTCAGACAGATCAATGCTTCCAGTGTACAGTGCTTTACCTACGATGGCTCCACCAACACCATCATCCGCATGACGACTCAGACGAAGCAGATCATCCATTACACTTACACCGCCGGAAGCAATAACCGTCCGTCCGCTTGCCTTGGCTAGAGACACAATCGCTTCCACATTAGGACCCTGCATCATGCCATCACGGGAAATATCCGTAAAGATAAACGTCTCTGCCCCATACGCCGCCAATTCCTTCGCGAGTACCTCTGCCTGTACTTCTGATGTTTCAAGCCATCCGCGGGTTGCCACGTAACCATTACGAGCGTCGATACCGATTGCCACTTTGTCGCCGTAACGTCCCAGGACTTCCTCTGTAAAAGCACGATCCTCAATGGCGCTGTTCCAATAATCAGCCGGCTAACACCAAGGCCCAGCAAACGCTCTACATCCGCTACTGTACGAAGTCCGCCGCCTACCTGAACAGGTACGTTTACAGCGGAGGCAATGCGACCGATCAGCTCATCGTTAACAGGATGACCTGCTTTGGCACCATCCAGATCCACCAGATGCACATATGTACCGCCTTGCTTCTCCCAGGATAGAGCCACTTGAACCGGGTCATCGTTATACACGGTCTCCTGATTATAATCTCCCTGCACCAGTCTTACACATTTGCCGTCCCGGATATCAATCGCCGGATATATAATAAAAGATGACATACAAGGCCTCCTGAATATGAATTAGATTTGTACGCTTATTACTGATGATGTGATAAAGAGATGAGCCAAGTTTCACAAAGACATTTACCTTTGTACAGGCGCTCCTGTCAGAGCCAGAAAGTTGCCGAGCAGCTTCATGCCAAGCTCTCCGCTTTTCTCCGGGTGGAATTGCATACCGAAGTTGGACTCTCTGCCTACAATGGCTGTCACCGGATGTCCGTAATCCGTTACCGCCAGCAGATCGTCCCTGTTGTCCGTAAGTGCATGATAGGAATGAACAAAATAGACGTGTCCTGCCTCAAGCCCCGCAAATAATGGATTTTCCGCGTGCAGGAATTCCAGACGGTTCCATCCCATATGAGGAACCTTCAGTTCTCCTGGTGCGAAGCGCACTACTTTACCTGGCAAAATATCCAGTCCCTCATATTCCCCATGCTCTTCACTTGAGCTGAACAACAACTGCATCCCCAGACAGATCCCGAGCAGTGGCTTGGACCCGCAGCGGCTTCCTTCACCACCGTATCCAGTCCACTCTCCCGCAGATGAACCATTGCATCACCAAAAGCACCTACGCCTGGCAGAATCACACCATCTGCGCCAAGAATCTCTTCCCGGTCACCCGTGACCAGCGCCTCGTAGCCAAGACGTTCGACCGCTTTGCCGACGCTGTGCAGGTTACCCATACCGTAATCGACAATTGCAATCGCCATCGTCTACAGCACTCCCTTCGTGGAAGGCACACCCGTTACACGTGGATCAATCAACGTTGCTTCATCCAGTGCACGTCCCAATGCCTTAAAGATCGCTTCAATCATGTGGTGGGTGTTCTGACCATAGTGCACAATGACATGCAACGTAATCCGAGCTTCCAACGCCAATTTCCATAGGAATTCATGTACCAGCTCCGTGGAGAAACTGCCTACCTGTTGGGAAGGGTATTCTGCACGGTATTCAAAGTGAGGCCGGTTACTCACATCAATAATAACCTGAGCGAGTGCCTCGTCCATCGGGACAAAAACACTGGCGTAACGCTTAATCCCGCGTTTGTCACCCAACGCTTCCCGCAGCGTCTGTCCGAGACAGATTCCGATGTCTTCAACCGTGTGGTGATCGTCAATATCAATATCTCCACGAGCCTGCACGTTCAGGTCGAATTGTCCATGCTTCGTGAATAGATCGAGCATATGGTTCAGGAAGGGCACATCCGTTTCAATCGTGGATTGTCCTGTTCCGTCAACATTAAAGGCCAATTGGATATTGGTCTCGTTCGTTTTGCGATCTACCTCTGCTTGGCGCACTGCACCTTTGTTTTCAAGTTCCACACCATTATTTTGCTTATCCATTGTCCGATTCCGCCTTTCCTTCCTGTTCTAACCGTACAGCAATTGCACGGGCATGCCCTTCAAGCCCCTCATGGCGGGCCAATTCTATGATAGCCGCTCCATTCTGCAGCAGCGCTTCCTTACTATAGTAGATCAGACTCGACTTCTTGATAAAATCATCCACGTCCACTGGCGAACTGAATCGCGCCGTTCCATTGGTCGGTATAATGTGATTGGGTCCGGCAAAATAATCCCCTACCGGCTCCGAGCTGTACGGGCCGAGGAAGATCGCACCGGCATTCTCGATCCGGCCAGCGTAAGCCATTGGCTCCTGCACCATGATTTCCAGATGCTCCGGTGCGAGCCGGTTCACCACATCAATCCCCTCATCGATGGAATCGACCACTATTATTGCGCCATACTGCTCTACCGAAGCAGCAGCGATATCACGTCGCGGCAGCAATTCAAGCTGCCGCTGCACTTCGCCCTGCACGGCTTCCGCCAGCGTGGCCGAATTCGTAACGAGAATGGCCGATGCCATCTCGTCATGTTCCGCCTGCGACAACAGGTCGGCGGCGACATACACCGGATTCGCCGTATCATCGGCGAGCACCACAATCTCACTCGGCCCGGCGATACTATCGATATCGACTGCACCGTACACTTCGCGCTTCGCGAGCGCCACGTAAATATTGCCCGGTCCACAGATCTTGTCGACCGGGGCAATGCTCTCCGTGCCGTAAGCGAGGGCGGCGATAGCTTGAGCGCCGCCAACCCGGTACATCTCGCTCACGCCTGCTTCCGCAGCAGCAACGAGAATGTACGGGTTAATGCCTTCGCCGCCGTTCGTAGACGGCGGCGTCACGAGAACGATCTCCGGCACGCCTGCTACCTGTGCCGGAATCACATTCATCAGCACAGACGATGGATACGCTGCTTTGCCGCCAGGTACATAGACCCCGACCCGCTTTAGCGGTCGGATGACCTGGCCCAGCAGGCTGCCGTCCGGCTGCCAATCCATCCACGAGTTGCGTTTCTGCTTCTCGTGAAACGCACGAATGTTGGCGGCGGCTTGCCGAATCGCCGTCACAAAGGATGGCTCCACGGCTGCATGAGCCGCCTGCAGCTCTTCCTGCGGCACGCGTAGCTCCGCTGCCGTCAACTTCGTGCGATCCAGCTGCTCCGTGTAACGCAGCAGTGCCGCATCACCCTCACGTCGTATGTCGCTGACAATGCGCCGTACCGTTTCATTTTGCTCCGGCGTGCCATACTCCACTTCCCGCTTCAGATCAAACTCCCGTGCAGGTACAATTTTCATGTGTACAACCTCCTTATCCCCTGTCATGTCTGCCGCTATAAGACCGATTCGATTCTGTTTTTCTCGTTTCTTTCTTCTATCGTTTCTTTCTTCTATCGTTTCATTCTTTTGTTATTCGGTTTGTATATTTTCCGTTCCTTGCTAACTTGCAATCCTTGCTTATCTATAATTTATCCCCGAAGGCTTCCCGCCGATATCTCGTTGGATGCCGGTATAACCTGCTGAAGTGCATCACACAAAGCTTGAATTCTTGCATTTTTCATCCGATAACTTACCCGATTGGCGATAAGACGGCTAGTGATATCCAGAATGCCAGTCATCTCCACGAGTCCGTTCTCACGCAGCGTCTGACCTGTCTCTACCAGATCGACAATCCGGTCTGCCAGGCCAATCAGAGGCGCAAGTTCAATGGAACCGTTCAGCTTGATCACCTCGACCTGTTGTCCCTGCTCCCGGAAGTACTGTGAAGCAATCCTTGGGTATTTCGTTGCAACACGTTGCTGAATGCCTGGCTTCCAGTCGGGAAGCCCAATCACAGACATGCGGCACTGAGCAATTCCCAGATTCAACAGTTCGTACACGTCCCGATTTTCCTCCAGCAGCACGTCTTTACCAACAATTCCGATATCGGCAACACCATACTCGACGTACGTTGGAACATCTACTGGCTTCGCCATAATGAATTCCATTCCCGCTTCCGGTACCTGAATGACCAATCTGCGAGTATCGTCCACATCTTCTGGAATATCCAGCCCCGCTTCACGGAACAATTTGGAGGCTTTTTTATAGATTCGGCCCTTCGGCATGGCCACCTTCAGAATATCCGACATCTCAGCGTCCTCCTTCATCAGATCCGTAAGTAATAACCTGTTCAGCTTGAACGGTTGTTGCTCCAGCAGATACAGCACTTGCCCCAGCCCCGTCTTCAGGAAGAAGCAGTGTCACTACATTTTGTCCCATACTGCGTAATCTTGCCGCTTCCGTAAGAGCCTCGGCTCGACGTTTCGGGCTATATCGGATAAGTACCGGTTTTTTCTCTTTAATGGTAATGCCGTGAACGCCATCAATAATCCGGTTTGTTTTCAGTGCAAACCCTGTAGCTGGCAACGAACGCCCGAATTGTTGTAACAGGTTGTCATATCTCCCACCGCTGCATACCGGAGATCCCAGTTCTGCTGCATATCCTTCAAACGTCATTCCCGTATAATAGGAGAAATCACCGATCATCGTCAGATCAATCAGCACATGTTCGGATACACCGTAAGCTTCCAACACTTCGAATACCGCACACAGATGTGCAATTGATTTTGCTGCTTCAGCGCTTGAACTTAGCTCTACCGCATGGGTGCAGACTTCCTTGCCACCACGCAGACGCAGAATCGCTTCAAGCTGTTCTTTTAACTTAGGCTCCAGATTTAATGCTTCAATCGACTGGCGATAGCCGACATAATCACGTCCAAGCAACCCTTCCTTCAATTGCTCCTGCTCCGCAGTTTGACCTGGAATGACCTCTTCCAATAATCCGTTCAGGAATCCCATATGACCCATCGCTATTTTAAAAGAAGACACACCCGCTGCCTGCAAAGAGGCAATCGCAAGCGCAACAACTTCGGCATCCGCTTCAGGCGAATCGTCTCCAACCAGCTCCACACCCGTCTGGAAAAATTCAGCTTCACGTCCAGCTTCCTCTTCAATGGAACGAAATACATTCGCATGATAGGACAGACGCAGTGGCAACTGTTCATCTTTGAGCATGGAAGAAACAACACGTGCAATGGGAGCCGTTAGATCCGATCGAAGTACCAGTGTGGTCCCCCGGCTGTTCAGTAATTTAAACAGTTTGCGATCTGATGTAGAGCTTGCTACACCCACCGTGTCGTAATATTCAATCGTTGGTGTGATAATCTGACGGTAACCCCAGCGTTCCATGCATTCCAATACATTCCGCTCAATCGTCCGTAGCTTGGATACCACATGTGGTGTATAGTCGCGAAATCCGGTCGGTTTTTCAAATCCTTTTGGTTTGGACATTGGTATTATTCACCCCGAGTCAGTAATTTAAGAGTGGTGCTCGTTCTATTTCAACAGGATTTATGTAGTGTAAATCCCCATCCTATCTTGTAACCCTGAATCCCCATATTGCTTCAAAAAGCCTTCAACTATTGATTTAGTTCACCTTTATCACGTTTAATTTCTTCATCGATACTTTCACATGGTAAAGTGCTAACAAACTAAAGGATATGGGATATGATAACATGAAATCCGCACTACCGTCAACAATACCGAAGCTTCATAGCCCTAGGATAGTCATATCGCTTTGTATACACAACGGTACCTGCACCAATCGGTATTTATATACGAAAAAAGCTGCCATCAGCAGCTTTTTATTTCGACACATCTTCATTGATTCATCTTGATTTATCACGTTATGGACTTAATGCACACTGCCCTGAGAAGAATCATCCGTGTTAAAGACAGTTTCTTCCGTAGAAGCCGCCGCACGGGATAAATCACGCAGTGGATTGCCTCCAACGAAAGCTCCTGGTGCAACATCCTTATGTACGACAGCTCCAGCAGCCACAACCGCTCCATCCCCTATGGTTACCCCAGGCAGAATTGTTGTATTGGCACCGATCAGTACATTTTCCCCGATAATCACCTCACCGAGCCTGTACTCCTTAATCAGATACTCATGAGCGAGAATCGTTGTGTTGTAACCGATGACCGAGTTTTCGCCGACCGTTATTTTCTCCGGAAAAAACACATCCACCATCACCATCAGGCCAAAGGCCGTGTGTTTTCCCACCTTCATACCAAGCATCCGGCGGTAAATCCAATTCTTCACTGATAGGATCGGACAATAGCGTGACAACTGGATCCAGATAAAATTACGAACGCCCTTCCACGGACTCACTGTCTTGTAGATATGCCAAAGTGCATTCTGGTCCTCTACCGGATAGCGGGTTACTTTTCTCATGAACGTCCCGTTTCAACACCAATGAGTTTTAACAAGTCTCTCATATCATGCAGCATGTGATTTGGCCCATATCCACTTAGGATCGTTTCTCCTTTGAGAGACCAGGCAACACCTGCCGACAGCGCGCCCGCATTCTGTGCCGACTGGATATCCACTGGACTATCACCTACCATCAGTGTTTTAGCCGGATCTGAACCCAGTTCTCCCATGGCTTTCAGTACAGGCTCAGCGTGTGGCTTCGGATTCGTCACATCGGTCACAGTTACAATTGTCTTCATATACTTCAGTAGGTCAAAACGCTCCAGTACCTTTAATGTAGATGGACGTATTTTGGTTGTCACCACACCCATCACAATGCCAGCCTGATGCAGCGCCTCTACCACCTCAATAACATGTGGAAAAGGTCTAACCATCTCTTCATGATGGATATCATTATAGGCGCGATAACCTTTCACGTACTCGGAGACGTCCTCCTGGCCAGAAAAGGTTCGCATTTGCTGCTCCAGTGTGCCACCCATATGCGGAATGATCTGTTCCCGTGTCCATGGAGCTGAGTGCTCCCATCCCCCATGACATGCTGGAATGAGCGGATAATCAGCTCATTGGTATCAATGATAGTTCCGTCCAGATCGAACAATACCGTGTCAATCATGTTGCATTACTCCTTTTTATCATCAACTTGCTTCGGATCATCTTTGGCTGGAGGTGTTATCTTGCTCTCTTTGCCAGCAACGGTTCCCGTATGCTCCATATCATCTGAGGTAACTTTGGACGATACAATCGGATCACTGTAACGAACATCCGCTTTACCTGTCACTCTTCTCACCACAATGAATACAACAGCAACAATAATGATGCCAATAGCGAGCAGTTGCGAGATTCTTACGTTGCCATAAGCAGGATCAAGATATCCTTGTTCGAAGCCCAGCGCAGTCATTGGAGACCACAGCCCGTTCACTAATGAAGCAACCCATTGCGGAGCCTGGAAGCCCAGACTGTCCGTACGCAAAGCTTCAATGAAGAAACGACCGATAGAATACCAGATGAAATATGACATGAACAGTTCACCTGAACGCAGAAACTTCTGACGACGCAGAACCAGCAGCAGGATTAGACCCGCTAGACTCCATACCGATTCATACAAAAAAGCAGGATGATGGAATACACCTTCTACATTCATTTGATTCACGATAAAGTCCGGCAAATGAAGCTTGTCTCTCAAAAATGATTCTTCCACAGGACCGCCGTAGGCTTCCTGATTCACAAAGTTCCCCCAACGCCCGATCATCTGTCCAACGATTAGTCCAGGCGCACAGATATCGGCCATACGCCAGAAGTTATACCCTTTACGACGGAAGAAAATAACTGCACAGATGATTGCACCAATAGAGCACCATAGATGGCAATACCGCCATTCCATATTTTAAAGACATCCCAGAAGTTATCCTTATAATCTTCCCACTTAAATGCGACATAGTAGATACGGGCACCAATGATGGCAGAAGGCACACCCAGCAGGACCATGTCCATGAACACTTCCTGTGGGATATTGTAGCGTTTGCCCTCCCGGATCACGAGCAGGAGTCCTATAAGTGCCGCGGCACCAAGAATAAGCCCGTACCAGTGAACCTTCAACGCTCCAATAGAGAACGCAATCGGGTTCAACAGTAATAATGTATCCATTCATTCACACTCCTATTTATTCGATCGATCGCACACATGCGAATGGTTGGCATGCCCTGCGCCTTAAGAGAAGCAGTACATGTCAACCATTTATCTTCATTTTCTTGTATAAAATCTTTCTTAGTCCATGTCTTCCATATCTTCCGAGATGGTTGCTGTCAGCTTGTTCGTGAATTGCAGTGCAGCATTAAGACCCATCTGTTTCAGACGATAGTTCATGCCGGCTACTTCAATAATAACCGCCAAGTTCCGTCCCGGACGAACAGGAATGGTAACAAGTGGCACGTCCGTATCAATGATGCGTGTAGTCTCTTCATCCAGACCCAGACGATCATATTGTTTATCCTGCTGCCATGCTTCCAGGCGAACAACCAGGGTAATCCGTTTATTATTCCGAACCGCACCGGCTCCGAATAATGTCATGACGTTGATAATACCGACACCTCGAATTTCGAGCAAATGGCGGATCAATTCAGGTGCAGTACCATGCAGCTGAAAATCTGACGTTTGGCGGATCTCTACCGCATCATCGGCAATCAGTCGGTGTCCGCGTTTAACGAGTTCAAGTGCTGTTTCACTCTTACCAATACCGCTACTACCTGTGATCAGCATACCTACGCCATAGACATCACAAAGTACACCGTGAATGGTCGCTGTTGGTGCTAGTTTTCCCTCCAAAAACCCGGTGATCCGGCTGGATAAAATGGTTGTTGCCATATTACTGCGAAGTACAGCCAAATCCCGTTCTTCACTAATATCAATCAGCTCTTGCGGCACTTCAAGTCCGCGCGTTACAACAATACAAGGCGTCTCTTCCGTACATAGACGTTGCATGCGATCACGGCGTTCTTGCTCCGGTAGCATTGCAAAAAAGGCAAGCTCCGTTCTTCCAAGCAACTGTACGCGTTCTTGTGGATGGTATTCAAAATAACCGGCCATTTCCAGACCAGGACGGTTTAGATCATCTACTGTAATGACTCTTTTCAGTCCGTGAGATCCAGAAACAACCTCCAACTGAAACTGCTGCACCAATTCGGATACTTTCACTTTTTTCGCCATTTGTCTCTTCCTTTCAGCATTCGCTGTGCCTCTATGTACATCAGATCGTGTATCAGTTCTTTCCATTATTAGCGCATTCACAACATGGGGTACAGATACATACCCTTTCGGCATTCTATCCTCTCAAATTTATGAAGACAGACCTTCAAATAATCTTAAATGAATTCCGGGATGAATGCAATCGCAGCCTCCGACAACCATCAGTAACAAAAGTCTTAAAAAAGCCCCTTCCAGCATTAACGGAAGGGGCTCTCATTACAATGTATAATTGCATTAACTGTCAGGTTCCATCGTTACCGAGGAATCCCAGTAATATTAGTCTTGAAGAAGTACGTTTACTTCAGTCTCTTTGTCAAAGATATGAACTTTGTTCATGTCGATAGCCATTTTAACTGTGGAACCATCACGAGTGTTAGAACGTCCGTCTACACGTGCGATTGTAGTATCGTTACCTACACCGCTCAAGTAGAGGAGCATTTCGTGACCCAGGTTCTCTGTTACGTCTACGTGAGTAGAGAATACAGAGTTCGGGGATGCTTCCAGGAATACTGGCTCTTCGTGAATGTCCTCTGGACGAACACCCAGGATAACTTCTTTGCCAACGTATCCTCTAGATTTCAACACTTGTGCTTTACCTTGCGGGATTTCAACGTCCACGCCAGGGGCTACAAAGTGAAGGTTTGCACCTTGCTCAGCCAATTTACCCGAGATAAAGTTCATTGTCGGGGAACCGATGAAACCAGCTACAAACAGGTTAGACGGATGGTTGTAAAGCTCTTCTGGTGATGCAGCTTGTTGGATGATACCATCCTTCATAACTACGATCCGGTCACCCATCGTCATTGCTTCGATCTGGTCATGCGTTACGTAGATAACTGTTGTTTCCAAACGTTTAGCCAGTTTAGTGATTTCCGCACGCATCTGACCACGAAGTTTAGCATCCAAGTTGGAGAGAGGCTCATCCATCAAGAAGACTTGTGGATCACGGACAATCGCACGTCCTAGAGCGACACGCTGACGTTGACCACCGGACAGTGCCTTAGGTTTACGCTCAAGCAAATGCTCGATATCCAGGATTTTAGCTGCTTCACGTACACGTTTGTCGATCTCATCTTTTTTAACCTTACGCAATTTCAAACCAAACGCCATGTTTTGATATACGCTCATATGCGGATACAAGGCATAGGATTGGAATACCATCGCGATATCGCGGTCTTTAGGTGCAACATCATTAACGACACGGTCACCGATATAGAGTTTACCTTCAGAAATTTCCTCAAGGCCTGCGATCATACGCAGTGTTGTTGATTTACCACAACCGGACGGACCTACCAATACCAGAAATTCTTTATCTTTAATGTCCAGGTTAATGTCAACTACAGTTGCTTTATCAGAACCCGGGTATTTTTTGAAAATATGCTCTAAACGTACTCCAGCCATGATTGTTGCCTCCTCAGAGATCATTTTGTAATCGAATACAATTTGTATTTTTATATTACCCTATCTGCGTGAGGTTTGACTATTCGCAAACTGCACAAAAATATCAGGGCTTTTTCGTCACTTTGTACATCAGCAGCAAAAACTGCACTAGAACAGCACTTTCGAAGTGCCTTACATCGTAACCAATCTCCTGTTTGATCTTGTCCAGACGATAAACCAACGTATTACGATGAATGAAAAGTCGTTTGGCTGTCTCGCTTACATTACAGTCCAGGCTAAAAAGGTCTCTAGTGTAGCTAGGGTCTCACTGTCATTGAAGATTAACGTGTCTTTGCCTGTTTCCTGTATAAACCGTATTCGTTGTGCATCTGGAATACTCGCTACCAACCGTTCCAAATGTAGATCCCATGGGAGATGAATATGCTGCGTAACATGGAAGGCTCTCCCCAAGTGAATACTTTCTTTAAGTAGATCGGTGACCGATACGAGTTGTTGTACGGGAATACATGGCAGCGAAGCAGACAGATGGAATACCCCCGCCCACTCACTGGCAACCAATTCATGCAACCCCAAACAAAAAGCATTGAGGGAATCTTTTTTAGCTTCCGTTGTGTCTTCCTCGGCTTCTTCTGTAACAATCTCTTTGTCACCCATGAAAATCCACTCTTGCTCCCCTAAAGGAATTAAGACAATCTCCTCGCCAAAATAACTCTCAAGCAATTTGTTGAGTTCCTTCGACCGTAAACGATGTGCATCCGGCGTATCCCCTTGCAACAAGAACAGAATCTTCTCAGCATTCAATCCTGCAGGCTCCACAAAGCGATCCGGGACCGTTTCATATTCCTTATTGGTTTGTTTCTCAATCTGCTCTTTAAGCCAGTGACCCAGTTCAGTCAAATATTGCTCCCTATCATTCTCATATACAACAGGCTGTGTCTCATCGCGTAGTTCCATGTTAGTACGGATTAGAAGCTCAATAAATCTTCGTCTCTCCACAGTGATATATCTTGCAGTGCATCCCCAACATGTCACGGTCTCTTCTCTCTCATTCATCCGAACCTTAAAAAATATCCGCTCCCCCGAATTCAAACTGATCACATCGGATGAACTTGGAGATGTAGATTGTTCAGACACTTCCCCACGCTTTTTTCATCACCAAAGGGATCTGAATTCTCATGAACACCCGTCAGATTCGCAACGGACTGCGTCCATTCTTCTATAGTAATTTCATATTCGTCCAAAGTTGTGCCTATAATGACTTCAATTTGCTGTTTTAGATCAGGTATGAGCTTCATATAATGAACGTCACCACTCTGCAAGTTTTCTATTAGTTTATCATATCTTGCACAGCATTAATAAATATCCATATTCCGTTAAAATTACATAACAAAAAAGAGCGACTAATCAAATTAATGATTAATCACTCTTTTTCAAAAGATGAGTCATGAAGGGCTCGAACCTTCGACACCCTGATTAAAAGTCAGGTGCTCTACCAACTGAGCTAATGACTCATAAAACTGGTGGAGGATGATGGATTCGAACCACCGAACCCGTACGGGAGCAGATTTACAGTCTGATGCGTTTGGCCACTTCGCTAATCCTCCAGGGATTAAAGGTGGCTCGGGACGGAATCGAACCGCCGACACGAGGATTTTCAGTCCTCTGCTCTACCGACTGAGCTACCGAGCCATATTTAATTTTAGGATTAATGGCGGAACCGACGGGATTCGAACCCGCGATCTCCTGCGTGACAGGCAGGCATGTTAGGCCAACTACACCACGGTTCCAGGCATTAATGGTGCCGGCGAGAGGACTTGAACCCCCAACCTACTGATTACAAGTCAGTTGCTCTACCAGTTGAGCTACACCGGCATATATGGTGGAGGCTGAGGGGATCGAACCCCCGACCCTCTGCTTGTAAGGCAGATGCTCTCCCAGCTGAGCTAAGCCTCCTGGGTAATATGGTAGCGGCGGAGGGGATCGAACCCCCGACCTTACGGGTATGAACCGTACGCTCTAGCCAGCTGAGCTACACCGCCATATTAATTGTGTCTTGATTGCTTGTCCATCTTTAGGTAAAGATGGCGGAGAGAGAGGGATTCGAACCCTCGCACCGCTTACGCAGTCTAACCCCTTAGCAGAGGGTCCCCTTATAGCCACTTGGGTATCTCTCCAAATAACAATCTTCAACATTATTCAAGGATTGCTCCCTGAAAACTAGATTCGAAACGAAAGTCTGCGAATTACTTGCTATTGGATAAGCCCTCGACCGATTAGTACTGGTCAGCTCCATGCATTGCTGCACTTCCACCCCCAGCCTATCTACCTCGTCGTCTTCAAGGGGTCTTACATACTGGGAAATCTCATCTTGAGGGGGGCTTCACGCTTAGATGCTTTCAGCGTTTATCCCGTCCGTACATAGCTACCCAGCGGTGCTCCTGGCGGAACAACTGGTACACCAGCGGTACGTCCATCCCGGTCCTCTCGTACTAAGGACAGCTCCTCTCAAATTTCCTACGCCCACGACAGATAGGGACCGAACTGTCTCACGACGTTCTGAACCCAGCTCGCGTACCGCTTTAATGGGCGAACAGCCCAACCCTTGGGACCTACTTCAGCCCCAGGATGCGATGAGCCGACATCGAGGTGCCAAACCTCCCCGTCGATGTGGACTCTTGGGGGAGATAAGCCTGTTATCCCCAGGGTAGCTTTTATCCGTTGAGCGATGGCCCTTCCATGCGGTACCACCGGATCACTAAGCCCGACTTTCGTCCCTGCTCGACTTGTAGGTCTCGCAGTCAAGCTCCCTTATGCCTTTGCACTCTTCGAATGATTTCCAACCATTCTGAGGGAACCTTTGGGCGCCTCCGTTACTCTTTAGGAGGCGACCGCCCCAGTCAAACTGCCCACCTGACACTGTCCCGCACCGGATTACGGTACCAGGTTAGAACCTAGATACGATCAGGGTGGTATCCCAACGTTGCCTCCATGCAAGCTGGCGCTCACACTTCAAAGGCTCCCACCTATCCTGTACAGATCGTACCCAAATTCAATATCAAGCTGCAGTAAAGCTCCATGGGGTCTTTCCGTCTTGTCGCGGGTAACCTGCATCTTCACAGGTATTAAAATTTCACCGGATCTCTCGTTGAGACAGCGCCCAAGTCGTTACGCCATTCGTGCGGGTCAGAATTTACCTGACAAGGAATTTCGCTACCTTAGGACCGTTATAGTTACGGCCGCCGTTTACTGGGGCTTCGGTTCACAGCTTCGGATTGCTCCTAACCACTCCCCTTAACCTTCCAGCACCGGGCAGGCGTCAGCCCGTATACTTCGCCTTACGGCTTCGCACAGACCTGTGTTTTTGCTAAACAGTCGCTTGGGCCTTTTCACTGCGGCCCCCTCGTGCTATTCACACTACCGGGGCACCCCTTCTCCCGAAGTTACGGGGTCATTTTGCCGAGTTCCTTAACGAGAGTTCTTCCGCGCGCCTTAGAATACTCTTCTCGCCTACCTGTGTCGGTTTGCGGTACGGGCACCTTCACCTGGCTAGAGGCTTTTCTTGGCAGTGTGAGATCATGACCTTCGCTACTATAATTTTCGCTCCCCATCACAGCTCAGCCTTACAATGTGCGGATTTGCCTACACATCAGCCTCACTGCTTAGACGGACATCCATCAGTCCGCGTCACTACCCTACTGCGTCCCCCATTGCTCATAACGGTTTATGGTGGTACAGGAATTTCGACCTGTTGTCCTTCGACTACGCCTTTCGGCCTCGCCTTAGGTCCCGACTTACCCTGAGCGGACGAGCCTTCCTCAGGAACCCTTAGGCTTTCGGCGGATCAGATTCTCACTGATCTTTTCGTTACTCATACCGGCATTCTCACTTGTATAATGTCCAGCGCTCCTTACGGTACACCTTCAACCCTTATACAACGCTCCCCTACCCCTGATGCAAGCATCAAGCCATAGCTTCGGTGGTGTGTTTAGCCCCGTTACATTTTCGGCGCAGAGTCACTCGACCAGTGAGCTATTACGCACTCTTTCAATGGTGGCTGCTTCTAAGCCAACATCCTGGTTGTCTGTGCAACTCCACATCCTTTCCCACTTAACACACACTTGGGGACCTTAGCTGATGGTCTGGGCTGTTTCCCTTTTGACAATGGATCTTAGCACTCACTGTCTGACTCCCGGAAGTAAGTCTATGGCATTCGGAGTTTGACTGAGCTTGGTAACCCTTGCGGGCCCCGCACCCAATCAGTGCTCTACCTCCACGACTCTGTTTTCCGAGGCTAGCCCTAAAGCTATTTCGGGGAGAACCAGCTATCTCCGAGTTCGATTGGAATTTCTCCGCTACCCCCACCTCATCCCCGCACTTTTCAACGTGCGTGGGTTCGGGCCTCCAGTGCGTGTTACCGCACCTTCACCCTGGACAGGGGTAGATCACCCGGTTTCGGGTCTACGTCCACGTACTATGGCGCCCTATTCAGACTCGCTTTCGCTGCGGCTCCGGCTTCTCACCTTAACCTTGCACGGGAACGTAACTCGCCGGTTCATTCTACAAAAGGCACGCCATCACCCCTAAAACGGGCTCTGACTTTTTGTAAGCACACGGTTTCAGGTTCTATTTCACTCCCCTTCCGGGGTGCTTTTCACCTTTCCCTCACGGTACTGCTTCACTATCGGTCGCTAGGAAGTATTTAGCCTTGGCAGATGGTCCTGCCGGATTCATACGGGGTTTCACGTGCCCCGCACTACTCGGGATCCGTCTCGGAGGGAACCAACTTTCAATTACAGGGCTTTTACCTTCTTTGGCGGGCCTTTCCAGACCTCTTCGCTTAACCGGTTCCTTTGTAACTCCATGTGAGACGTCCCACAACCCCAAAGAGCAAGCTCCTTGGTTTGGGCTTCTCCGCGTTCGCTCGCCGCTACTGACGGAATCACTATTGTTTTCTCTTCCTCAGGGTACTTAGATGTTTCAGTTCCCCTGGTATGCCTCTACACAACCTATGTATTCAGTTGTGAGTAACTGGATATTACCCCAGCTGGGTTTCCCCATTCGGACATCCCCGGATCAAAGCTTGCTTACAGCTCCCCGAGGCAGTTTCGTTGTTCGCCACGTCCTTCATCGGCTCCTAGCGCCTAGGCATCCTCCGTGTGCTCTTAGTAGCTTAACCAAATTGCTCCGGTTTCGACCGCTCGCTTCCCTTGTTTTGGACTGCGTCCAAAGCCAAAAGTCGCTCCCACTCGAACCCATCGCAACAGCAATTAACTACCGTTTTTATTGAAACTTGTTTAACACAAGTTCAGCTAAAAAGGAATGTTCTAATTCGCATTTTACTTTCGTTTCGATATCTAGTTTTCAAAGAACAAACTTGTAAAACATTTTTGGTGGAGCCAAGCGGGATCGAACCGCTGACCTCCTGCTTGCAAGGCAGGCGCTCTCCCAGCTGAGCTATGGCCCCATATGAAATTAAAAGGTATAGATGGTGGGCCCTGGTGGACTCGAACCACCGGCCTCACCCTTATCAGAGGTGCGCTCTAACCAACTGAGCTAAGGGCCCACATTATATATACTTTTTTGAACCCAGAATGGGTTACGCTTGGCGGCGTTCTACTCTCCCAGGACCCTGCGGTCCAAGTACCATTGACGCTGAAGGGCTTAACGGTCGTGTTCGGGATGGGAACGTGTGGAACCCCTTCGCTATCGCCACCAAACGTTTGAGAGTTTGAGCTCTCAAAACTGAGCAACGAGTGAGTCACTAGCCGACCTGGCTAGATTTTGTATTTGAATGTTTCCGCTGCGGGAAACGATTCTCCATAGAAAGGAGGTGATCCAGCCGCACCTTCCGATACGGCTACCTTGTTACGACTTCACCCCAATCATCTATCCCACCTTCGGCGGCTGGCTCCTTGCGGTTACCCCACCGACTTCGGGTGTTATAAACTCTCGTGGTGTGACGGGCGGTGTGTACAAGACCCGGGAACGTATTCACCGCGGCATGCTGATCCGCGATTACTAGCAATTCCGACTTCATGCAGGCGAGTTGCAGCCTGCAATCCGAACTGAGACCGGCTTTTTAGGATTGGTTCCACCTCGCGGCTTCACTGCCCGTTGTACCGGCCATTGTAGTACGTGTGTAGCCCAGGTCATAAGGGGCATGATGATTTGACGTCATCCCCACCTTCCTCCGGTTTGTCACCGGCAGTCACCTTAGAGTGCCCATCCGAAATGCTGGCAACTAAGATCAAGGGTTGCGCTCGTTGCGGGACTTAACCCAACATCTCACGACACGAGCTGACGACAACCATGCACCACCTGTCTAGCATGTCCCGAAGGAAAGGACTATCTCTAGCCCGGTCATGCTGATGTCAAGACCTGGTAAGGTTCTTCGCGTTGCTTCGAATTAAACCACATACTCCACTGCTTGTGCGGGTCCCCGTCAATTCCTTTGAGTTTCAGTCTTGCGACCGTACTCCCCAGGCGGAGTGCTTAATGTGTTAACTTCGGCACCAAGGGTATCGAAACCCCTAACACCTAGCACTCATCGTTTACGGCGTGGACTACCAGGGTATCTAATCCTGTTTGCTCCCCACGCTTTCGCGCCTCAGCGTCAGTTACAGCCCAGAGAGTCGCCTTCGCCACTGGTGTTCCTCCACATATCTACGCATTTCACCGCTACACGTGGAATTCCACTCTCCTCTTCTGCACTCAAGTCACCCAGTTTCCAGTGCGATCCGGGGTTGAGCCCCGGGATTAAACACCAGACTTAAATGACCGCCTGCGCGCGCTTTACGCCCAATAATTCCGGACAACGCTTGCCCCTACGTATTACCGCGGCTGCTGGCACGTAGTTAGCCGGGGCTTTCTTCTCAGGTACCGTCACCTTGAGAGCAGTTACTCTCCCAAGCGTTCTTCCCTGGCAACAGAGCTTTACGATCCGAAAACCTTCATCACTCACGCGGCATTGCTCCGTCAGGCTTTCGCCCATTGCGGAAGATTCCCTACTGCTGCCTCCCGTAGGAGTCTGGGCCGTGTCTCAGTCCCAGTGTGGCCGATCACCCTCTCAGGTCGGCTACGCATCGTCGCCTTGGTGAGCCGTTACCCCACCAACTAGCTAATGCGCCGCAGGCCCATCCCCAAGTGACAGATTGCTCCGTCTTTCCAGTTTCCTTCAGGCGAAGAAAACAACTATTCGGTATTAGCTACCGTTTCCGGTAGTTGTCCCAAACTTGAGGGCAGGTTGCCTACGTGTTACTCACCCGTCCGCCGCTAACCATCAGAGAAGCAAGCTTCTCATCAAGTCCGCTCGACTTGCATGTATTAGGCATGCCGCCAGCGTTCGTCCTGAGCCAGGATCAAACTCTCCAATAAAGTATTGAAAAGAGCGATAAGCTCATTTTGAATCTGACGAGATTAAAATCTCATTTTGTGCTCCGGTCGATTCAAGCCAAGGCTTGTTTCAACTTTCGCGTTCATTCTGCAAGCAGAATGTTTACTCACTCGTTGTTCAGTTTTCAAAGATCAAACTTGTTTTTTCGTCACCATTTTCTCTCAGCGGCGACTTTTATAATATATCATACTTCGTTTGTTTTGGTCAAGTGTTTTTTTGAAATTCTTTTTCGAAGCTCGTAATGAACTTCTTCATTTCATCTAAAGCATTTAACCAAGCAAGCAAAGCAACGAGATATAATGTACCATATAAAGATCCTGGGAGTCAACTATCCAAACAAAGAAATTTTCAACCCCAATAAGAGCCCCACACCCGGCAATCCCAAAACAGTTACAGTCCCTATTGTTGCAGGGTTCAATGGGATGTAGGTCCCTGTAATCCAGCCGGAGTAATTCACGATGTATATCCCTACTGCAGCAAGCACCAGATGTATTCCGAATGACGTGAAAAACGACAGCCCCATCCGCTTTCTGAATAAAACAACGATAAGTGCCAATAACGATACAACCAACACACTGCCCAGTATAATACTCTTCATAACGTTCACCTCCATATTTAATGTATACCTGACTCTACATTCCAACCCCTCGCTGTGATGCAACATCATCATTATTAGCTACGGCTCGCTTCGCTCTTCTTAAATGGATCTGGTATTTTCGCTCAGCTGCCTCCAACACATAAATGGCATAATCAATCTCATCCTGTCCCTGTGCATCCTCAAACTGCCTCATAGCCCGTTCCCACTCCTGCTTGGCCATCTGAATATCTGCATAGATCTGTCCCTCCTCAAGCTCCTTCAACATTCTGTTGTGTTTCTCTATCGCGCTTCGTATATTTCGCCACAAAAACATAAATTCTCCCCCTCCTAAATGGCACGGCATATTCTCATACTTATCAGGGAAAGGACAAACTTAGAACTCGGACATTCATTTTATTCACAAAAAAAGAGAGCCCAAGGGCTCTCTTTGCACATCGAAACGTATTTAGCATTCGAAGTTACCAAGGAAGTATACTGCGTAATACAAATTAACTACACTAACGCATCTCCCTGCGCCCTTCCAACGCTTTGGAAAGGGTAACTTCATCCGCATACTCAAGATCGCCGCCTACAGGCAATCCATGCGCTATCCGGGTCACACTGATCTCAAACGGACGCACCAAACGGGAGATATACATTGCTGTAGCCTCACCCTCGATATTGGGGTTCGTCGCTAAGATGATTTCTTTTATACGTTCATCACTTAATCGAATCAGGAGTTCCTTCAATCGAATATCGTCTGGGCCAATTCCCTCCATAGGTGAAATCGCACCCTGTAACACGTGATAGTATCCATCGAACTCCTTGGTGCGCTCCATGGCCACCAGATCCTTCGAATCCTGAACTACACAGATGACAGAGCCATCCCTGGACTTATCCTGACAGATGCGACACGGGTCCGTATCGGTGATGTTACAACATACAGAACAGTAATGAAGATTACGCTTCACACTTACGAGTGCTTTGGCAAAATCAATGACGTCATCTTCCTTCATGTTAAGCACATGAAAAGCTAAACGCGCTGCCGTCTTGGGACCTACACCCGGCAACCGGGTGAAGGCATCAATCAGCTTGGCTATTGGTTCGGGATAATACAATCGATTGCGTCTCCTTTGACAGGATCAATTTTTAATTAAAATAATCCCGGAATATTCATGCCACCTGTGAACTTGCCCATATCCTTGTTGGCAATCTCATCAGCTTTGGCCATTGCATCATTAACAGCTGTCATAACAAGATCCTGCAGCATCTCAACATCTTCCGGATCTACCGCTTCAGGTTTGATCGTGATCGCAAGCAATTTCTTGTGTCCGTTAACTTCAGCCGTCACTACACCGCCACCAGATGTTCCTTGGACTGTTTTGTCCGCCAGTTCCTCTTGAGCCTTCAGCATCTGCTCCTGCATTTTCTTCACTTGTTTCATCATTTGGTTCATGTTATTCATAATTTGTTCATCTCCTTTGTTATGGTTATCGCGCTATGCGCATTATTCTTTGATCACTACAAGGTCCTCGCCAAAGAGCTGGATAGCTTCATCAATCCAAGGCTGCTTGTCGCCTGAACCGCCGTCTTCATGCTCAGGTTCAAGCTTAAAATCCTCCTTTGGCGCATCAGAAGCTCCCTCCATTGCTCCGGTCCAGTCTTTGAGCATCATCGTCACCAATCGTGCCGGACGCCCAAGCTGTTCGGACAACACCCGCTCAATGACTTCGCGGTTCGCCTGCTTCTCCGTTGTTTCACGGTGAATGTTGTTTTTAAAGGCAACCAGCACATTGTCTTCTAACAAGGATACAGGCTCACCATCCACAAACCAGGCGTGAACGGTAACCCTTTCTTCTTTCACTCGTTGCAGAATCTGACTCCATTTTTTGCTGATCTCTGCGAACTCAGGAGCTCCCTTGCGCGCAACATACTGATCCAACTGTGCGGGAAGCTTCGCAGGCGAGTTGCCTCTCGATACAGGGGCTCGTGTTGCCGGACGTGATGGAGCGTTTGATGCACCTTCCCCGCCAGACAATCCACTCTTGAGTGCACGATCCAACTTCTTCTCCAATTCAGCAAGTTGCTGCTTCAGGCGGTTGATCTCTCCCCCATCAGCAGATGCTGCTTGAGCTGAAGACCCTGCCTGAACAGAAGCCTCACCTTGAGCTGGAATACTGCACAGTTTAAGCAACGCAACTTCAAATAATGTCTGTGGCTGAACTGCATATTTCATTTCACTCTGGTACCGATTAAGGGTGTCAATCATGTGGAATAGTTGCTCCCTGGTGAATGATTCCGCCATATCACGAAAAGATTCTGGATTAAGCACCCGGTCCGTCAGCTTATCTGCATCAGGCACCATCTTAATCATAAGCAAATCACGGAAATAATACAGCAGATTCTCCATGCACTTGTCTGCACTCTTTCCTTCATGCATGAAACCTTCAATCATCTGCAGAATATGACCAACATCACCCTTGAGCAGCGAAGCAGCCAGACTGGCAAATTGCTCTGAAGCAATCCCACCCGTCATGTCCATGACCTGCTGGTACGTTACTCGACCATCCGTAAATGAAGAGATCTGATCCAGCACACTAAGTGCATCCCTCATTCCACCGTCCGATAAACGGGCAATGTATTGAAGCGCATCCTGGTCAGCTTCCATGCCTTCCTGTTCACAGATCAATGTAAGTCTTGCTGTCTGCTCTTCCAGGGAAACCCGGCGAAAATCAAATCGCTGACAGCGCGATATAATCGTAGCCGGAAGGCGATGCGGTTCCGTTGTTGCCAAAATAAACATCACATGTGGCGGCGGCTCCTCCAATGTTTTGAGTAAAGCATTGAATGCCTCCGTCGTCAGCATGTGCACTTCATCAATAATATAGACTTTCTGCCGGACTTCGGTTGGCGCATATTTAACCTTTTCCCGAAGATCACGGATCTCTTCAACGCCCCGGTTGGATGCAGCATCAATCTCCTGCACATCCATCACAGCGCCGGTCGTAATTCTCCGGCAAGCTTCACACTCGTTACAAGGTTCAGGCGCAGGCCCACGTTCGCAGTTTACAGCTTTGGCCAAAATCTTGGCAGCACTTGTCTTCCCCGTTCCTCTGGGCCCGCTAAATAAGTAGGCATGGGAAGTCCGCTGTTCACGAATCGCGTTCTGCAAGGTCTGAATAATATGCTGTTGCCCCACCATATCTTGAAACGACTGGGGACGCCAAGCCCGGTATAACGCGATATGCTCCATGATGCGTTACCTTCCTTCCACTTCGCATTCGAGTCCTTTGTCGTTCCCCCATTATACTATATTCCAGGGTGAATCCAAACTTTATCTGACTCATTCATGCGTGGTTTTTTAAGACATATCAAAAAGACCTCTGCATACATACAACTGCAAAGGTCTCTACATTTAAATGGTAAGCCGTGCACCTGCTATCGATATTCGCGATCCAAGTGGCACCCCTAAACAATAGCTCGGGCTAGGCAACCCTCCGGCACAAGAGTGATCTCACTTATGGCTGCTTCCTTCCGGACCTGACCAGGTTCATGAGTACTCATTGCGGAGGACCCAACCGTCAACACCACGTTTAGGGACCAAACCTCACATCGACAAAACCTCTAGCAGGAATTCAACCTCGCTATAGCGGATTGCGAGTTACAGGACACCGCTACCTCCCCATCTAGCACGGTAAGAAATAGTATAACGTAAGGTTATCCAAATTGCAACCAGAAGGAACGTGGAGACAATTGTGATGACATAAAACATATAAAAACCCCTGCCAGATCAGCAGGGGTGTGTTGGATGCAATTAGCAGACAACTTCCAGGAATTGTCCTATTATATTCCGTATTTCTTCTTGAAACGATCAACACGGCCGCCGGCATCGATAAACTTCTGTTTACCTGTGAAGAACGGGTGGCACGCGGAGCAAATCTCTACACGAAGTCCGTCTTTAACCGAACCTGTCTCAAAAGTATTCCCGCAAGCGCAAGATACCTGACCAATCGTGTATTTAGGATGAATTGCTTCTTTCATTACCTTTCACCTCTTTCCGCCCTGAGCCTCAAGCGGACCCAGAGTAAATGGCATAACTCTGAGATTATAACATGGCCTCGTGCCTGTTGCAATCCATAATTATTAAGAGGTAATTAACCGTTTTGGACGTGCCATTCCTGCTGGTGGAACATGGGTATATGATCCGATCACAACATCTGGCAACTCGTCTTCAAAGATCTCAATCATCTGCTTCATACCCAAGATATCACCTTGAGCCGGCGGGATTAATTCCAGATAGCTCTCCGGGTCGATGTTGAGATTACGCATCTGAATCAAGCGCAGATCGGTTCTTCTCGCAAACTCAATCATCGCCTCAATCTCTTCCTCACGATCTGTTACGCCAGGGAAGATCAAATAGTTAATGGAGGTGTATACACCCTGCTGCGCTGCGTATTTCATTGACTTTTCAACATTGGCCAAGGTATAACCACGCGGTTTATAGTATGCATTATAGTGGTCATCCAGAGCACTAATTGTACTTACACGCATCAGATCCAATCCAGCATCCACAATACCTCTAATGTGATCATTCAGACCGGCATTGGTATTAATGTTGATATACCCCATGTCCGTTATGGAACGCACTTCGCGAATGGCTTCAATAATCAGTTTGGCCTGCGTGGAAGGCTCCCCTTCACAACCTTGTCCAAAGCTAATGATGGATTCCGGTGTCTTCAGGTGCTCCAGCATAACCTCCACAATCTCATCCACACGTGGCCGGAAGTTCATACGTGTCTGCGGGGAGACAAAGCCGCTATCATCCGGTTGCTCAGAGATGCACCCGAAACAACCTGCATTGCAGGAATAGGATACCGGCACTCCACCTTCCCAACGATTCAGGAACGTGTTCGATGATGTTAGACATTCATATCCAAGTGCACAGTTGGATAGATGGGTGTATAGGCGGTTCTCCGGGTATTGCTCTGTCAACCGTTTAACCCCGGAACGCACATCGTCACGATCACAGTTGAGCGGATTCCATTGGTCAGGACTATCCGATTTCGCAGCTGTGACATAGAAACCGCCATCTTTCCAGACTACTGCGGAGTAGCCGAACAACGGCAACTTATACTCCTTATCTGTCTTCACATAACCAGGGAGACACAAACGCGTGAATCCTTGGGGAAGCAAAGCACCTACAGCCTGTGTATCCGTTGGCATTGGCAGCATCTCACCGGTATCCGGGTCCATACCAATAGGCCGGGTGCTAGGGAGGCCAACCAATGTTGCGCCCTCTGGCAAGGGAATTAACTCATCTTCCATAATCTCAACGATCATATCTCCACTGCGGGCAAGCCCGTACAGGGATGGGTGATCAAATACATTACCTTTTTCATCTGCGTATACTAAATACATGATGTTCTCCTCACATCTATTGGGTTAAACCTAACGACGAGTGTATTGTACCATTCACAGCAATGCTGCAAAAAAAGAAATTGATTAGTCGAACGCCACTTAGTTTGATGTACCTGATGTAGCTGTCTGCCTAGGTGTGCGACGGGTTGTTGTTGTTCCCGAATTGCTTGTCGGACTGTTACCCGCGTTATCAAAAGCAGCCAGGAACTCGGCATTCGTTTTGCTGTTACGAAGTTTTTTCAGGAAACCTTCAACAAAGTCATGGGAGTCATTCATATTCTTGCGAATCGCCCAAATTGTATCCAGTTCTTCTTTGCTGAGCAGTACTTCTTCACGACGCGTACCGGAGCGACGAATGTCGATCGCAGGGAAAATACGACGTTCTGCCAGTTTGCGATCCAAATGAAGCTCCATGTTTCCTGTACCTTTAAACTCCTCATAAATGACATCATCCATACGTGATCCCGTGTCAATTAATGCCGTTGCCAGGATCGTCAAGCTTCCGCCTTCTTCCACATTCCGCGCTGAACCAAAGAAACGTTTCGGACGATGGAATGCGGCTGGATCAATACCACCACTAAGTGTACGACCGGATGGTGGAATAACCAGGTTATATGCACGGGCAAGACGCGTAATGCTATCCAGCAGGATAACAACATCTTTTTGGCTTCAACGAGACGAAGCGCACGCTCAAGTACCAATTCCGCCACCTTGATATGATTCTCAGGCAGTTCATCAAATGTCGAAGCCACAACTTCCCCTTTTACAGAACGCGACATATCCGTTACTTCCTCTGGACGTTCATCAATCAACAGGACAAACAGTTCAATTTCAGGATTGTTAGTTGAGATGCTGTTGGCAATTTCTTTGAGGAGAAGTGTTTTACCCGCTTTGGGAGGTGCTACGATCAATCCGCGCTGTCCCAATCCTACCGGGGCGAGCACATCCATAATTCGTGTGGACAAATGGTTGGGGGATGTTTCGAGAACCAGTTTTTTCTGCGGATACAGTGGGGTTAATGCCGGGAAGTGAAGCCGCTCTGCAGCCGCCGATGGATTCTCACCGTTTACAGCATTGACTTGCAACAAACCGAAGTATCTCTCGTTTTCCTTAGGCGTTCTACACTTACCTGATACGAGGTCACCTGTTCTTAGGTCAAACTTGCGTATCTGAGAAGCTGAGATGTAGATGTCTTCCGTACTTGGCAAGTAGTTAATCGGCCGTAGAAAACCGTAACCTTCAGGTAAAATCTCGAGTACACCTTGCATGAACATCAGGCCACTCTGTTCCGCTTGTGCACGTAGTATGGCAAAGATTAATTCTTTCTTTTTTAACGTACCATAGTAAGGTATCTGATATTTTTTGGCCAGTTTGTAAAGGTCCGTTAGTTTCATTTCTTCCAAATCGGAAATTTGTAGATCCATATAATAACCACCTATTCAATTAATAAGTCCGTGTGATGGATAGTTTCGCTAGATGTTCCGGCTATAGATTGCGGCATCTGCCACAATCTCTTCTGTCCATTGTACGGAATGTAACCGTTATAATGCAAATACTTGTCTTTGAGTGTAAGTTTCCGGGTGGGATAGCCAACATTCGGCGAGATCCGCTATTGAGTGAACGATGCATTGAGGCGATCAATCCGGATAGACCGGCTATGGAGCGCAGTTCAAACAAAACCGGGGGTTGGGGATGAGAAATGATGTTCTTACAGCCATATGAAGTTTAATTCAAAAAAAGACCCTCCGGTAAAGGAAACAGGAACATTTCGTTTTATGCCGGAGAGACTGAGAACTCTATTAAAACAGGTTTGCCTAAACATCAGAAAGATATGCAGTTCAGTTAAAATAAACCAGTGTGTACCCGAATTCTGCACACGCTTCCTGTTAATCCGTTTCCCGCCATACATCTGCACCGAGCAGGCGCAGATTAGTAACCAGATGATCATAACCACGGTCAATATATTCGACACCAGTTACTTCAGTCACACCTTCACTGACGGTAAGACCCGCTATCACCAGCGCTGCTCCAGCGCGAAGATCGGATGCTTTTACTTTGGCCGCATTTAATGCACTGCCTTCGATAATCGCCGACCGTCCTTCGACTCGAATCTTTGCGCCCATCCGTACCAACTCAGGCACATGCTTAAACCGATTGCTATATACAAAGTCGCTCAGGACACTCACACCGGTTGCCTGTGTTAAAACACTCGTCATTGGTGACTGTAGATCGGTTGGAAAACCAGGATACACCAGTGCCTTCACATCAACATGATTATAGTTCGGTTTGCCAATAACACGTATACTTTCATCCAATTCTTCAATGCCAACACCCATCTCCAACAGCTTTGCCGTTAAAGCTTCCAGGTGTTTGGGAATCACATTGTCAATCAGAACATCTCCGCGCGTCGCCGCTGCAGCGATCATATACGTACCTGCTTGGATACGGTCTGGAATGATGGAATAACGGCAACCTTTCAGCTCCGCGACCCCTTCAATACGGATCGTTTCGGTACCTGCACCCTTGATGCTGGCACCCATGGAATTCAAAAGTGTTGCTACATCTATAATCTCAGGCTCTTTAGCCGCGTTTTCGATAATTGTAGAGCCTTTGGCACGAGTAGCCGCCAGCATGATATTAATGGTTGCGCCGACACTACTTACATCAAGATAGATCTTTGCTCCGCGCAGCTCTTTGGCATGCAAATGAATGGAGCCATGTTCGTTTGTTACGGTTGCGCCAAGCGCTTCAAATCCTTTGATATGTTGATCAATTGGACGAGGCTCAAAATTACAGCCCCCTGGTAAACCTATGGTCGCTTCTTTGAAGCGTCCTAGCAATGCACCCATCATATAATATGAAGCGCGAAGCTTCTTCACGGGACCATTCGGCATAGGAATGGATTTGATATCAGAAGGGTCTATCTTCATCTGACTGCCTTCCCAAGTCACACGTGCTCCGAGTTCCTCCAAAATTTCTGCATAAACCGCCACATCACTCAAAAGCGGCAGGTTGTCCAACACGACTTCTGACTCGGCAAGCAATGCTGCAGGAATAAGCGCAATGGCGCTGTTCTTGGCGCCGCTTATAGTTACAGTTCCCTGTAACGGACGTCCGCCACTAATCATTAATTTTTCCATAAAGCTTAATGTCCCCCTACGTGTTTTGCAGCCGATGAACGGCAATACGTGCTGATGGCTTCCGATGTAGAAATAAGGTGTGAAAATGGAAAGACACCGGCTAGGCGGTGTTTTTCCATTTCACAGTATGGAACTGGTAAAGATAAATTACGCTTTGTTGTTGGAACCAAACTCGCGGATTTTACCTTTAACGGTTTCTTTGATTGCATCACGGCCTGGTACGATGAACGTACGTGGATCGTAAGCATCTGGTTTAGCTGCAAGCACTTCACGAACCACTTTGGAGAACGCAATTTGGTTCTCTGTGTTTACGTTGATTTTCGATGTACCCAGGGAAATGGCTTTGTCGATGTCGTGTTTAGGAATACCTGTACCACCGTGCAATACGAGTGGAACTTGTACCGCGTCACGAACTTCTTCCATTTCTTTGAAGCCCAGGTTAGGCTCGCCATGGTAAGGACCGTGTACAGAACCAAGAGCAGGTGCCAATGTGTCGATACCTGTTTCTTTAACGATACGGATACACTCGTTCAGGTCAGCGTACATGATTCCGCCGATAACGTCGTCTTCTTGTCCGCCTACTGTACCTACTTCAGCTTCTACAGAAACGCCTTTAGCGTGTGCATATTCTACAACTTTTTTAGTCATTTCGATGTTTTCATCGATAGAGTGGTGGGAACCGTCGATCATAACGGATGTAAATCCAGCATCGATCGCTTCTTTACACTTGTCGAAGCTTGAACCGTGGTCCAGGTGAATAGCAACTGGTACGGAGATTTTCATGTCGTGAACGAGTCCTTCTACCATTTTAACTACAGTGTAGAAGCCGCCCATGTGACGCGCTGCGCCTTCGGATACGCCCAGGATTACTGGGGATTTTTCTTCTTCAGCAGCACCAAGAATCGCTTGAGTCCACTCAAGGTTATTGATGTTGTATTGACCAACTGCATATTTTCCTTCAAGTGCTTTGTTCAACATGTCTGTCATAGATACTAATGGCATGGTTTCAATCCTCCTAGGGGTTTGGGTTGTGTCTATGGTTTTTAGCCGAAATCACATACGGGCTTATTATACCACATCCCATGTCAAATACTAAACAAGCATTTGCAAAAATGCTGTGCTTTGCAGCACAGTTTTCATAGACACCGCTTTATAACTTCCTCATTTCCAATATTCCCCGGATGAAGGAGTGAAATACCCCGTTATCCCACCAAGTACCTTCTATGTTCTCCACACGCAAAAAAATCCTGTATCAACAGGATTCAGCTGCATTTATTGGCAGTACCATTGCGAAGTTGCATATTCACAGCCACTCGCATCTCGTCGATATCAAACGGTTTCGTAAAGTGCATGAGCGCCCCGAGATCCGTGGCTTCCTTAATCATGTCCAGTTCACCATAAGCAGTCATCATGATCACTTTGATATCCGGATCAATTTCTTTAATATGCTTTAGAATTTCCAGACCGTCCATTCCAGGAATCTTCATATCGAGCAATACCAGATCAGGCTTGTCATTATTTACAATCTCCAGAGCAACCTTGCCGTTGGGTGCTTGAAACGTGTTGTACCCTTCACTGCTGAACACTTCCATTAACAGGATTCGAATTCCATTCTGGTCATCAACAATCAAAACTTTTTTATCTTCCACTCTGTAACCTCCTAGAATTAGGAAAGCATGTACGTCTTCGAATCTGGATAACTATCCCATAGTCGTCATGATAAGTATTCTACCTCTTCCATTAAAATCCTGCTACCCTTACAAAATGACAAAAAGCATTTCCACCTGCTTTTACGCAAAAAAAGGGACGTTCAGGCATCCGCTAAGGTTGCCATGAACATCCCAATATCTATTACATTAACACTAGAACATAATTATTTTTTTGCATTCTCCAATGAAGCTTTCACGAATTCACGGAACAATGGTTGCGGACGGTTCGGACGGGACGTGAATTCCGGATGGAATTGTACCGCCAGGAACCATGGATGTCCTGGAAGTTCCACGATCTCAACCAGACGTCCATCCGGGGATGTACCCGAGATAACCAGTCCTGCTTTTTCGATCGTTTCACGGTATTCGTTGTTGAACTCATACCGGTGACGGTGTCTCTCATACACCAGCTCGTCATCATAACAAGCCATTGCCAAGGAACCTTCCTGAAGCTTACAAGGATACAGACCCAGACGCATCGTACCACCCAGATTTTCGATATCTTTTTGCTCAGGCAAAAGATCGATCACCGGGAATTCGGTAGCCGGATTAATCTCGGAGCTGTTCGCACCATTCAAACCAACGATGGAACGAGCATATTCAATCACAGAAACCTGCATACCCAGGCAAATACCGAAGAACGGAATTTGTTTCTCACGAGCATAACGGATTGCTGATACTTTACCTTCGATACCACGATCTCCGAAGCCGCCAGGAACGAGGATACCGCCAATACCATGTAACAGGTCGCCTACATTTTCATCGGTAATATCTTCCGAAGGAACCCAGCGAATTTTCACATCGGCATTGGATGCAAATCCTGCATGAGACAACGACTCAACAACACTCAGGTATGCATCATGCAGCGCTACATATTTACCAACAATAGCGATCTCAACGGTATGCTCCAGCTTGTTGATGCGATCAACCAGTCCTTCCCACTCGCTCATATCCGGTGCAGGAGTAGTCAGTTTCAGGTGATTTACCACGATCTCATCCAAGCCTTCTTCACGCAGGTTCAAAGGTACTTGATACAAGGTGTCTGCATCGCGACACTCAACAACGGCGTTCTCATCAATGTCGCAGAAAAGAGCGATCTTGGCTTTCATGTCGTCAGACAATTCATACTCCGTACGGCATACAATGACATTCGGTTGAATACCGATGCTGCGCAGTTCCTTAACACTATGCTGCGTTGGCTTAGTTTTCACTTCACCCGCTGCTTTGATATAAGGAATAAGTGTTACGTGGATGTACATCACATTGTCGCGACCTACATCACTCTTGATTTGACGGATGGCTTCCAAGAAAGGCAAGCTCTCGATGTCGCCCACTGTTCCGCCAATTTCCGTAATAACCACATCCGAACCCGCTTCACGTCCAGCGCGGAATACACGCTCTTTGATCTCGTTCGTAATGTGTGGAATAACTTGTACCGTTCCGCCCAGATATTCCCCACGTCGCTCTTTGCTGATGACGGAAGAGTATACTTTACCAGTCGTGACGTTGCTGTTTTTGGAGAGGTTGATATCAATAAAACGTTCATAGTGGCCAAGGTCCAGATCCGTTTCCGCGCCATCATCCGTTACAAAAACCTCGCCGTGCTGATACGGACTCATCGTCCCCGGGTCGATGTTGATATATGGATCAAATTTTTGGATCGTTACTTTAAGCCCTCTGTTTTTCAGCAATCTGCCCAGCGAAGCAGCCGTAATCCCTTTGCCCAGGGAGGACACAACTCCGCCTGTCACGAAAATATACTTTGTCACTGTTATTACCCTCCTAATATAAGTACAGAAATTCAGGCGATATATGGTGTTATCGTAACCTGTTTCCCAGGTAATCATCGTTAAAAAGAGCAATGGCAGAAATTCCCTGCATCTGCGAACTGCTCTTTCAGCGAAGACGGTTTGAATACACGTTGTTCCACAGCAAAAATGGTGCAAATATTCCGGGAGCATTCATTTCATTTCGTGTTTTTGATATACAAAAACGAGCCACGAAATGTTGGCCGGGAGCATACGGAAAACAATCATTTTGCAAAATTATGCCTCTAAAAATACAAAAAAAAGTACTCCCGCAGGACGGGGCACCTTCTATAAAAAACATAAATATATTGTCGCTCATTCATAAGCCCATGCAATAGTTTACCCGTTACCCCGTCTGCTGTCAAGGCTGACTATTCCGGGGAAACGGGTAAATTATAGACGTCAAAAATGACTACCGATTATCAGAATCGTCGTCAAATTCATCCTCGTTTTCGGACTCTTCTTCGTCTTCGTCGAGGTCTTCATCTTCCAGATCGTCATCTTCGACCAGCACTTCTTCTTCGCTGTCTTCTTCATCAAAGATGTCGTCTTCGTCTTCATCTTCTTCGTCTTCATCCTCGTCTTTATCCGTGCTGTCGAAGTCTTCATCGCTGTTATAGCTATCTTCTTCTTCACCGAAGTCTTCATCTTCCAGATCATCATCTTCATCGTTGATGATACGCGGACGCTTCGCACCCGTCATGGAATCTTCCGTTCCGGCTACCGGATACCAGCGCTTCAAGCCCCACAGACTTGTACCGACGCAAGCAAAACGACCATCGATATTAATCTCGGTATATAGCTGGGCGATAAACTCGTTGATTTCTTCATCAGTCATTCCGCGCTGCTTCGCTACCTCATTCATCAAGTCACGATAGTAATACGGCGTATTAGCCGCTTTCAGCACCATAAAGGCAAGGTCCACCAAAGGGATCTCTCTTACCTTTTCTTTATCAATTTTCAAATTGAGCGAGGTACTCACTGCAGACACTTCCTCTCACACAAAATTCACTTTTTAACCCCTACGAACAGGACTGTTACGTATAACATATCCATTAACAAACCTAAGTAAAACCTATTTAGCGTTAAAAAGCAAGTTTTTATGTACGGATGTGACGCAAATGCGGAGGGCAACTCCACTCCGTCCAATATATTCAACGTGATGTGACATTAAACTCATACGTATCCTTCATTGCCAAAGAGACATCTCCATATTAAAAAGACGGAGTCCCCTCCGCCTTCTGACTGTATACCCTTGAAGGATTGCTCCTCACCAGGTTCCCCGCAAGAGCCCTCTAGCTCTCCATCCATCATATGTCCCTGCGCCCGTTTTGACACGAAGAGAATGTGTTTTTATAAAAAAAGGGCAAGTTCCCCATGCGGCGGGATGAGCGCATTCATAGAATACCTCAGCATGTTCATCCCGAAGGGGGCTGCCCATTATGGACTATACTGGTTTATTGCATCAATTGATTGACGGAGTGCGCCGCCCTGAACCAGAGCAGGGAGGGCGATATTTGATCCGATTTGCCAAACCGCAGCAGTACGAAGCCTGTCTCGTGGAATTATCACGGATGCGAAATGAATACACCGACCTTGGGGCCGTCCGCTCCTCACGATTAGCTCGTTCCATTATCGCAACAGTTCAACGCCCGGAGGATCTGTACCGCTATGGCGATGAGATTTCGATTGAAGAAGACATACCTATCTCCCTACATGCCACCGCACTCCACAGCAAACCAAGCAATGCACAAGGCATACCTTGGGGAGTGAAGCAGATCCGGGCACCCAAAGTATGGTCTGTGTCTACCGGACACCGGATTAAAATTGGAGTAATTGATACAGGTGCTGATTACCATCATCCTGATCTTCGATATTCTCTGGCACGCGGCATCAATCTGTTAAACCGCAGACCTGCTACCGCATGATGATAACGGTCACGGCACCCACATTGCGGGAACGATCGCCGCAGCCAATAGCACCGCCGGCATGATTGGTGTAGCTCCACGCGCCCTGATCTATCCGGTGAAGGCATTTGACCATAACGGATCGGCTTATGTATCCGATATTGTACTTGGCATCGACTGGTGTGTACGCAACAAGGTCGATATCATCAATATGAGCTTTGGCATGAAAACACGCAGCAAGGCGCTTCTTGACGTTGTCAATCGTGCGTACCATGCAGGAATCGTGATCGTTGCTTCGTCTGGAAATGATGGCAAACGCCGCAGTATTGATTATCCCGCACGTTATCCCCAAACCATATCCGTTGGAGCAACCGACAAAAATAGACGTATAGCATCCTTCAGCAATCGCGGCGCATACGTGGATGTCTATGCGCCAGGCGATAAGATCGTCTCCTCCTGGGTACAAGGCAAGCATCACGAGATGAGCGGTACCTCCATGGCGACTTCCCATGTGAGTGGTGCTATCGCTTTGTTGCTTGCAAAACATCCAGGGTTATCCCCCGGCGAAATCAAGACACTCGTGAAACGTGCAACAATTCCTTTGCGTGCCCGCAAGACCACTACCGCAAAAAGCAAGGTGCGCGGTGGGGAGATTGACGCCCTGAAGCTAATGCAGGAGGGCGGGGAATAAGATGCCATTCGGTTCAACCTCGCTGTAGTCAGGATAGTGCAGGCCTTGTGCAGCCTGGTTTCCTCAGCACCGGGGACACAACAAAAAGTCTCCATATCCCACGTTGATGACGCAACGTGGGCATGGAGACTTTTTACTTTGGGCAGAGCGGCGATATGCCGCGAGCCTTGAATTTACATTTTGTCCGGAGCGGTTACGCCTACCAGACGAAGCGCCGTTGCGATAACGGTACGCACAGCACCGATCAGCGCCAGACGTGCCTGAGTCTGCTGCGCATCTTCCGTAATGACACGTTCTGCACGGTAGTAGCTATGGAACAGGGATGCCAGCTCGTATACATAACGGATGATACGATGAGGCGCATACCCTGTTGCCGCTGCCGCGATTTCCTCAGGTAGCTCTCCCATTTTGCGAAGAAGGTCATATTCGTGCTCTGTGGTCAGCTTGGACAAGTCGATCTGCGCCAGTGGCAGCAGTTCAATACCTTGTTCTTCAGCCTGACGATACACACTGCACACGCGCGCATGTGCGTATTGTACGTAGAATACCGGATTCTCATTGGATGTCGAAATCGCAAGGTCCATGTCAAAGTCCAGATGGGAGTCCATGCTGCGCATCGTGAAGAAATAACGGATCGCATCAATACCCACTTCATCCATCAGATCTTCCATCGTTACCGCTTTACCCGTACGCTTGGACATTTTCACTTTCTCGCCGTTCTGGAACAAGCTCACCATCTGTGCAATCAAGACCACCAGTTTCTCAGGGTCATTACCCAGTGCTTGCATCGCAGCTTTCATCCGCGGAATATATCCGTGGTGATCCGCACCCCAGATGTTGATCATTGTGTCGTATCCACGAGCATATTTATCACGGTGATACGCAATGTCTGGCGTCAGGTAAGTATACGTGCCATCGTTCTTGATCAAGACACGTTCTTTGTCATCACCATACTGCATCGTTTTCAGCCAAGTTGCTCCATCTTGCTCATAGATCTCATTGCGGTCACGCAATTCATCAAGTACTCGCAAAACTTCTCCGTTGTCATACAGGGAGGTTTCGCTGAACCAGATATCAAAGTTAACACGGAAGCGATTCAAGTCGCGTTTGATCTTGTCCAGTTCCTTCTCCAGTCCAAAGTCACGGAAATAAGCCGCTCGATCACCCGGATGCATGGACAGCAATTCATCACCCTTTTCAGCAACGAGTTGCTTCGCAAATCCTTTAATATCTTCACCGTGATAACCATCCTCAGGCATCTCAGCATCCTGACCCAGCTCTTGCAGATAACGAGCTTCAATGGAACGAGCCAGATTAAATACCTGATTACCTGCATCATTGATGTAGTACTCACGGGTTACTTCGTACCCAGCGTAGTCAAGGATGTTACATAGAGCATCACCTACAGCTGCTCCACGGGCATGACCCAGATGCAGACTGCCTGTCGGGTTGGCACTGACGAACTCCATCTCGACTTTGCGTCCTTCTCCGATGCTAATTCTTCCGTAGTCTTTACCTTGCTCCTGCACAAGCGCAAGTATTGGATAAAGGTAACTCTTGTCCAATTTGAAGTTAATGAATCCTGGTCCCGCAATCTCAGCCTTCTCAATGCCTGCTTCAGCCAGATTCAGGTTGGCAATGATCTCTTCAGCAATCTGACGTGGATTGCGCTTGGCAATCTTGGTCAGCTGCATGGCAGCATTGGTAGCCAGATCTCCGTGTGTCTTCTCACGCGGCACTTCCAGTGTGATGGCTGGCAATTCTTCCTGCGTAACAATTCCGGCCGCCACAATGGCGTTGCCGATGGCCGTGCTTACCCGTTCGTTAATCGTATCTAGTGGATTACGTGTCATGAAATTGGTTCCTCCTGTATATGCAAACTAATCGCGAAATGTCCGGATTCTTCATCAAAGCGGTAAAAGTCGTAGCTCCACGCTGCGCGTGCGCTCAATCCCTGAATGGAAAGTTCCAGCTTCTGTGTATGCGTGGACAGGGCAAACGACATGTATGGTGATCGGTAGAAACCAGGAAGCTTCCGATTCAGTTCAAAAGTCTGCTCCGATTCCACTTCACCATGACGTATAATCTTGATGGATTCTCCGCCCAGCTTCAATGTGGTACGAGTTGTGCCTCCCTCGGGTCCAACCTGCGGTTCTTCATAACGAACATAAAGAACGGACCCTTTCAACACGGCTTCACCCTGCATTTCCTGCAGCACATCTTCACCTTCATAACGGCTGTGCAGCCGGATGTGTACCGGTCGCATGTTCGACATGAATGTTAACCTCCATTATATTCGAGGCGACGCAAAATCAGGCACGGCCGGTGAGAACAGCCCTTCCCGTATTGTTGTGTCGCTATACGCGCTCATATTCCCGGATAGCTCGCTATCCTACACTCTACTGTATAACTATATCCAGTTCCCTCGCTCAATTCAAATCCAAATTCAGAGTTTTTCCCTCATCAAGCCAAAAAGAAGAGTTACACCTGTAAAGTGCAACTCCCTTTTGCTTCATTATAATAAATTTCATTCATCTGATTAGGCCCATTGCGATTCATAAGGAAAAGGACAAGTCGACTCACTCAGCTTCGCTCGCACCTGCACGAGACAGCCACAGTGCCGACAAGTTGTGCCATATTGCAAGTCCGGACAGGCAGAGCAGATGGATAGCCGCCGCTCATATTCCTCATCCTGTACCGTCGGACGCGAGCGTGAAGCAATCTCGACAAGCCTGGCCATTTTGGCATCGCTAATCTTCACATCATACTGATCATTGCAACCTTTGCAAGGCTCCTGCCTTTTCATCATTAACCCTCTACAGCGATAACTCCAACGGATGCTGGAGGAAGAACAAAACGCAACGTGTTATTTTCCAGTGTGAGTCCCTCCCACGCCACAGGCTGAACATGATTCGGCTGTTCAAAGGTATTGAATGCACCAAAGTCAGTATGGTGCAGAATCTGACCGGACACTTTAATCACTTGTGCTGCATCGAGCTGACACACGACTTCCAATTCATCCGTATGGCTCAGATTACAAGCTGTCACATGAATGACTCCATCCTTGTTACGGGAGGCTGATAAGCTGAGCTGAGGAATGGTGTCTTCTCCGAAAGTATACCCCGGGCTTTCATAATTCAAATCCAGTCGCTGCGCATCCATATGCACCTGATACATATCAAACACATGATACGTAGGTGTCAGGAGCATTTTGTCCCCTTCCGTGAGCACAAGGGATTGCAGCACGTTCACGATCTGAGCCAAATTGGCCATCTGTACCCGTTTGTTATGCTGATTGAAAATGTTAAGGTTCACCGCTGCAAGAACTGCATCCCGCATCGTATTTTGCTGGTAGAGGAAGCCCGGATTGGTTCCCGGCTCCACGTTATACCACGTTCCCCACTCGTCTACAATGATACCAACCCGACCCTCTGGATCATATTTGTCCATAATTTCGGAGTGCTTCACAAGCAATTCATCCATAAACAGCGTTTTCTTCAACGTGGTAAACCATTCGGCTTCTCCAAAACCGGTAGCGTTCCCTTTGTCTTCCCACACACCTGTCGGAATCGTGTAATAATGAAGACTGATGCCATCCATGAAACGGGCAGCTTCCCGCATCAACACTTCCATCCACTCATAGTTACTGTCGTTCGGGCCACATGCAATTTTATAAATCTCGTTTCCTGAGTAGTTACGCACGTATGTAGCATATCGGCGATATTCATCCGCATAATATTCAGGACGCATATTTCCGCCGCATCCCCAGTTCTCATTTCCTACACCAAAATATTTCAGCTTCCACGGCTCTTCCCGGCCATTCTTTTTCCGCCAGTTCGCCATCGGGGATTCACCGTCAAATGTGATGTACTCCACCCATTCCTGCATTTCCTGCACGGTACCACTGCCCAGGTTGCCACTGATATACGGCTCCGTACCGAGCAGTTCACATAATCTCATGAATTCATGCGTACCAAAGTGATTGTTCTCTTCCACACCACCCCAGTGTGTATTGATCATACGAGCACGTTCACTCTTCGGACCCACACCATCTTTCCAGTGATATTCATCCGCAAAACAACCGCCTGGCCAGCGAAGCACTGGAATATTTAGCTTCTGCAAGGCCGTCAATACATCATTTCGAATGCCATCCGTATTCGGAATAGGTGAATCTTCTCCTACCCACAGTCCCTCATATATACAACGTCCCAAGTGTTCGGAGAAGTGACCATATATATTGCGATTTATTAATCCTTGGTCTGAATCTGCCTTTAGAATAACATCAACCATGATTTCAACCTCCATATAATGTATTGTTATCGCTTACAATAACTTGTTTTAAAACAGGTTTCAACCGTTTTTATTTCCACACAAATAAGCCCCTTCCCGCATCATTAGCCAGGAAGAGGCTTGTTCATTGCAGCTATTCATGCAGAGACATGCCAAATGGATGATGATTCATTTCTAATTTGGATTTGCTCCGTTATTATTCCAGATGAACAGACTATTTAATCCTGCTCTGAAGGCAACAACATTTTTTGTGTCCATGTTGTTCCACCATCTGTAGTTCGATAGATCGCAGGGGAGTTATCACTTGTTACGACGAGCCAACCTGTCTTGGCAGATGGGAACGAGATACGGGAACTGTATCCCGGATCTTTCAGGTCTACGTTTTTCCACGTGGAACCTGCATCATAAGAACGTCCAATCCCCACTTTGCCCGCTGCTGGTGAACCTGCAGACAGATAAGCCGTCTGATTGCCAATCAACGCCATGTTGCCGGGATGACCACCCGGGTTGGCAGGTCCGGTTCCTTTGCCCGTATGGTTTGTACCGGGTGCAGGACCTCCTCCTGCTGTAGATTGCGCAAATACTTGGGTCCAGTTCTTGCCTTGGTTACCGCTCGCATAGAGGGAGTACGATTGTTGGGACATGCCTGCATCACCATACAGAAGGGCCCACACTTGCTGACCGTGTGCATACAGATCCGCTCCGCTCCATGTGTCTGAGACAACTCGAAGAGAGGTTGTCCAGTTCTTGCCGCCATCACTCGTTTGCTTCAGATGATATCCCGATCCAGGTACAACCACGACAGCATACCCCTGCTTCTCTGTCGCAAAAGCAGCTGCACGTGTGTTGGCAGGCGTATTTATTTTGCTCCAGGTTACCCCGCCATCCTTCGTCTGATATGCACCATTATAGGTGTAACCATATCCTACATCTTTATTGCGAAAATCGATTCGCTTGAATTGAATGCCAGGCGTATCGAGTCGTGTCCAGTGCGATCCCCCATCATGGGTACGAATCAGATAGGTTGCAGGTGAATTTTTCACTTGTGCCAACGCATATCCATTCACATTATTCGGAAAATCAAGCTGTGTAAATTGCCACTGCCCGGTATATATGGACTGCCACGTGCATCCTGCATTCGAGGTGCCGATCAGGAAGCCTTCACCCCCGGCTCGACCAGTCGTATCATTAAGAAAATCAATGTCCGTAAATTGCAATCGTTGATCTTCCACACCACTACCCTTTTTCAGGGTAGCAGAGAGTCCATGATCTCCCTTTCCACATATCTGCGAGGATGCTGCGTTAGCGCCTGATAGCGTATGTACCGGTCCCATCCCCCAAGCCAGCGTTAACGATAATGCGAGTGTACCAATCCGTTTCCATGTCTTTATACTCTTGGTTGTCATCGTAACACCTCCTTCTATGGTTTTACCCAAATTGGATGGTGATAACGTAACAATCTGGTGCGCGACGATGACAATTTCGCAAGAAAAAACCACCTTTACCCATGATTGGTAGCATGCGGGCAAGAGGTAGTTGATAACAAACGTTGTGTGCTCTAAGTTACATGGGAAATGTCCTTATACCAATGATAACAAAACTGATACTTAAGAAAAGGCATAGATATTAAGATAAAGTTGTGCCAAGGCAGAATATCTGCATATGCAAGCCTATACTAAGAAAGTAATAAATGGTAGAGTAACAGGAACATACGTGCTATAATTGATGTTATGGACTTTTGAATAACGGTGGATGTTTTCAGACCACGGCGCAGCTTCCCGAAAGGGGGTGACGTCGATGGTCAAACTTGTGGCGTTGCTTGATGTGATCCGATGGATTGCTGCGATCCTCAGTATTGTACTGAGTGGGCGAAAGCTTTACCGTTGGTTACGCACAAAGTTTCGTAGCAAGCGAAAACCCACCTCATAAGGTTGACAGCCTGACGGTGGGTTTCGCTTGAATAACAGTATTTAATTCATGCACGCCGTGGCAGTCCACAGCCTTTCGGGTCCTAAGAGTCTTTGCCGCTCCAACGGTAAAGGCTCTTTTTAGTATATGGCCGAACCCGATCACCATATACTTCACGAATGTAATATATCAATTAATATACTACTGCAAGCTTATATGGTCAGTATAGCACAGCTCTGTACAAAAGTTAAATTAACTTCGTTATATCATTTGGCAGAATCGTTTCAGCTCAATCGTCCAGTCCGTTCATTAAGCTGGAATAGTTGGGGGCAGGGAATAACATGAATGATAAAAAACGCCCTCCCCTGCGCATATTCGAACGGCGCAGACAGAGAGCGTGATATCTATCAATATTCTGTGATTACTTTACGAATCCAAGCAGCATTTCACGGATCAGCTTCGCAGCTACAATCTGTGTCTGTTGTGTCGGATCATAGATTGGTGCCACTTCAACCAAGTCACAACCAACTACATTCACATCAGATCCCGCGATCATGTGGATGGCTTCCAGCAATTCCTTGGACGTAATGCCGCCCGCTTCTGCTGTACCTGTTCCTGGTGCGGCTGACGGATCAAGCACATCAATGTCGATGGTCACATACACCGGGCGATTGCCCATCTTCGGAAGAGCTTCCTTCATCGGAGCTGCCACTTCAAATGGGTAGAAGTTGATGTTCTCGCGACCATACTGGAACTCCTCACGGGAACCAGAACGGATACCGAACTGATAGATGTTTTGGCCACCCATCAACTCAGCTGCTTTACGCACTGGCGTGGAGTGAGACAATGGCTCGCCTTCATAATTTTCACGAAGGTCTGCGTGTGCATCAATATGAATCAGGATAAGATCCGGGTATTTCTTGTACATTTGTTGGATGACTGGCCAAGTCACCAGATGCTCGCCACCGAGACCAACTGGGAACTTGTCATCAGCAAGCAGACTGCCGATGTATTCATGAATTACATCAAGGCTGCGTCCCGCGTTACCGAAAGGCAGTAGCAAGTCTCCAGCGTCAAAGTACGTCATGTCTACGATGCTTTTGTCGAGATATGGGCTGTACTCTTCGAGTCCAACCGATGCTTGACGGATATGAGATGGGCCAAAACGTGAACCCGGACGGAAGCTGACAGTATAATCCATGGGCATACCATAGATAACTGCTTTCGAGTTCTCATAATCCTCAGAGCTGCAAATAAATACGTTTCCTGAATAAGCTTGATCCAGTTTCATTAATGATTTCCCCTTTATTTCGTTAAATCTTCCACGAATTTAGGAAGTACAAATGCTGCTTTGTGCAGACGCGGAGAGTAATACTTGGTATCCATCTCCGGGATTTGGGTCTCATCCACTTCGAGCGGGTCATGTTTCTTGCTACCCATGGTGAATGTCCACAAACCACTTGGATAGGTTGGAATATTACAGCCGTACACATGTACGATCGGGAAGATTTCTTTGACGTCTTTGTTCACCTTCTGGATCAGATCCGCCTTGAACCACGGGTTGTCCGTTTGGGCAACGAAGATTCCGTCTTCTTTTAACGCTTCATAGATGCCTTGATAGAAACCGCGCTCAAACAATGGAGCAGCCGGGCCTACAGGCTCTGTAGAGTCTACGATGATCACATCGTATTCATTTTTATGTTCAATAATATGCATGTAGCCGTCGTTAACGAGCACTTCAACGTTAGGCTCGTCCAACTTGCCGGCGATTTCAGGCAAATATTTTTTGGAGTATTCAATGACTTTACCGTCGATCTCGACGAGAACTGCTTTTTCCACAGCAGCATGCTTGATCACTTCACGAATGACTCCGCCATCGCCGCCGCCGACAACCAGAACTTTTTTCGGATTCGGGTGAGTGTTCAGCGCAGGATGTGCCGCCATTTCGTGATATACGAATTCGTCTTTTACGGTCGTCATCACCATGCCATCAAGAAGCAACATGTTACCGAACTCTTCGGTCTCTACCATGGCCAAATCTTGAAAATCGGTATTCTCTGTAACATAGGTCTGCTTAATCTTCGCGGTGATCCCGAATACCGGGGTCTGTTTCTCCGTAAACCACATTTCCATAATCTCTACCTTCTTTCCGTAAAGTTAATGATCAGCCATACCCGACCAAGCGCCGTGCACTATAATCGGTTCGCCCAAGCACGTCCAGCGTTCGGCGCCATATCGCGTTATGATTGCCGGCCTGCGGGAAAGGTCCGCGGTTCATTTCATTATATAGATAGTATCTTGTGCCGAATCTTACCTTTTCATTACCCTTTTGCATTATACGCGATTGACGTTTATACTGCAAAACGGTTTTCAAGGCGAAAATGCTACATTTTGTTTGCTTATGCACCTGATTGAATATCCCTGCCAATGAAATCCCATACTGGAAGAAAGAGAGGAGCCCGTTCCATGACCAAGCCAAATCAAAAGACCCGCAAACGCGGGTTCCGTGTACACAAATTCATTAAAAACCTGTCTCTGCTCGCCGTGCTCGCTATGCTTGCCACCGCTGCAGGATTGGTCTACCTATACGCAACAAGCCTGCCCCTCGCAGACTCTGATCGGAATTCACGGTTGCTGGACAGTCAAGGTGAAGTGATCGCTACCTTCTCCGCAGGTGGTAAAGATTCTGTTCCCGTTCAACTGGAGGATATCGCTCCGTATCTCGTTAATGCCACTCTGGCTGTAGAGGATCGCAAGTTCTATAGTCACTACGGGTTCGACGTTCAAGGAATGGGACGGGCCGTGCTCGTTAACCTCGAACATATGCAGATGTCGCAAGGCGCGAGTACATTGACCCAACAACTGGCGCGTAACCTATATCTATCCCATGAGAAAACATGGACTCGCAAAGCAAAAGAAGCCATGTACACGGCGCAATTGGAGATGAAATACAGCAAGGATGAAATTTTGCAGATGTATCTGAATGAAATCTATTATGGGCATGGTGCGTACGGAATCGAGGCAGCTTCGCGAATGTATTTTGGCAAATCAGCCAAACAGCTGGATCTCGCAGAGAGCGCCATGCTGGCCGGAATCCCGAAGGGACCGACCTACTATTCACCCTATAACCATATGAAAAACGCCAAAGACCGGCAGAAGATTGTGCTGAATGCCATGGCTGATATCGGCAAGATTACCCAGGCCGAGGCGGATAAAGCCTATGAGAAAATGCTCGCCTTCAAACCGGAAAGTGAACGCAAAACGGTGGAAAGTGCCCCGTATTTCCGCGACTATATCCGTAATCTGGCCATCAAAGAACTGGGAATCAGTGAAGCGATGCTGGATCATGGGGGATTGAACATCTACACCACCCTGGATCTGCGTGTACAAAAAGCAGCTGAAGACGCCATAGCGAAGGGTATGGATGCCAAAAGTGAGCTGGAGACGGCTCTGGTGTCCATCGATCCTCGGACAGGCTACATTAAAGCTATGGTGGGCGGCAAGAATTACCGCACCAATCAGATTAACCATGTGCTGGCGACAACACGCCAGCCAGGTTCGGCGTTCAAACCCATTATGTATCTGGCAGCCTTGGAGTCCAAGCAGCTTACCAGTGCATCCATGTTCAACAGTGAACCTACCCTGTTTCATTATGATAATGATCGCAAAACCTATAAACCTGGCAATTTCGGAGACAAGTATCTGGGTGAAATTGATCTTAGGCAGGCGATCGCCGCTTCAGACAACATCTATGCGGTAAACACCATTATGCAGATCGGTCCTGAGCAAGTGGTAAGCATGGCGAAAAACCTCGGTATTACAAGCAACCTGAGCGCCGTGCCCTCTCTTGCACTGGGAACCTCACCTGTCAGTCCACTGGAGATGGCGTCAGCCTTTTCCGTCATTGCTGCTGGCGGACAACGGACACCACCTGTTGCCATTCTGCAAGTGACAGATGCAGCAGGACGTGTACTCTATGAATCGCCTCAAACCAAGGCTGAGACCGTGGTGGAACCTGCGGCAGCTTATGTACTAACTCGTTTGATGGAAAGTGTGTTCGAAAATGGGGGAACGGGTAACCGGGTATCTGCCGCGATCAAACGTCCGGTTGCCGGAAAAACAGGCACGACCAATACGGATGCCTGGCTCGTTGGATTCACACCGGAGCTCTCCACCGCCGTATGGGTTGGTTATGACCAAGGCAAAGCCATCTCAACTTCGGATGGCCGCCGGGCTGCGCCAATCTTTGCCCAGTTCACAGAGCAAGCACTTGCGAGTGTACCACCCAAAATCTTCACCGTGCCTGATCATGTCGTAAGTGTCTATATCGACCCGGAATCCGGCAAGCTGGCAGGCAACGGTTGTGAAGAGAGACGACTGGAAGTTTTTATTGATGGCACTGAACCAACAGAGGTATGTCATGGTACAACGGATGATTCGGATGCTGGAGAAGATGAGAAGGCCCGTCAGGTAGAGAATCAACAAGGCATACAGGAAGAGAAACATTCCTGGTGGGGTGATTTCAAACGTTGGTGGGTAGAATGACGCAAATGCGCGATGACTTAATTGCGTCACCTTATGACCACTGCTTATATTGGGCATTTGGAAATTCGCTGCAGATGAAATCTCATAATTATTCATATCAATGAATAGGATTAATGCACAAGCAAAAGACCCCCAAACCGAACTTTCCGGTCATGGGGCCTTTTGCTTTTTTTCTTTATACTTTGTGAATGCTCTGACTTAGGCAAGCGCTTCTTTCAATTCATCTGGAGAAGCATTCCACCATTCTTCGTTATGCGAGATCAGCAGCGTCTTGAGTGCGGCTTTATCTTCCGGCCCCAGCTCATCCAGCATGAAACGGCGTTTCATGGCATAATCCATGCGATTCACATGTTCAGCCAGCAGTTTCCATCCACGTCTCGCTTCTGTATCGATCCACATCTCACATGCCGTTGCTCCACCATACAGCTGCCCCTGCTCCGTGCGATCTACAGCTACCCACACCAGCCATACCTGGCGTCCGTTGGGTACATCCTCACGATTCGTCGAGAACTTGATATTGCGCTCCACTTTACTCTTCGCATGCATTGCACCAATATCAATTTTGGCTTCGCCATTATCAATAATGACCGGAGAAAGGTTATTCAGATCAATGGAGCCTGCACCGAAGCCTTTATGTTTGCTTTTTGCACTAACGATATTCAAGGCAATCTGTTTTTTGCCGTTTTGCTCGTTTTGGTCCATGTTTATAGCCTCCAAGGGTTGATACAAATATTTTAACTAATAATTGGCCCATTGCAAACATATACATGCTGTAGATGCTTGTCAACGGGAGGTATTTATCGATGATTCCACGACGCGCCAAGAGCTGGCTCACCGCATCCCTGGCCCTGTGTGTGCTGGCCGGAGGGATATGGATCACTCTGGGTTATACTCATTCAACTCATTCCGAATTGCCAACACTTGCCCCGGAATCGGGCAAGCCCAAGGCAAAAGCCCCAACGCCAGCACCTCCAGAAAGTGTACAGACCCCCACTGCCGAAGTGTACAGCAACCGTGTTGTGGAATATCACATGGATGTAAAACTGGTCGAAGGGAACGTACTGGAAGGAACTCAGACGATTACCTGGACACATCCAGGTAAAAAAACCGTCAACGAGCTTTACCTTCATATGTATCCCAACGCGTTCTCTTCCGCTGATACCACCTTTATGAAGGAATCCGGTGGAAAACTTCGGGGTGATGTCATGCCTACCAATGGTTACGGCTCGATGAACATTACCGAAATGAAAACGGAGGACGGGCTCTCTCTGCTGCACCGGATGCAGTATGTGCAACCAGATGACGGAAATATCAAGGACACCACACTCATTAAAGTACGCTTGCCCAAACCCGTCAAAGGCGGGGAAAGCATTACGATCCATACCCGATTTGTGGTGAATTTGCCGAAAATCTTCGCCCGGATGGGAACCGCTGAGGATTTTGTCATGGCTGGTCAATGGTTTCCCAAATTAAGTGCATATGAACCTGTGGGCAGACGCGGACGGACAACGGAAGGTTGGAATCTGCATCAATACCACGGTAATTCAGAGTTTTACGCCGACTTCGGCATATATAGTGTGCGTATCCGGGTGCCCGAAACATACAAAGTTGCTGCTACCGGATTTCCGACACAACAAGCTGTGGTGAAGAACGGAGAAAAGGTCTATCAATTCTATGCCGATGATGTGCATGATTTCGCCTGGGCAGCTTCACCGGATTTTGTCTACGCCGAGGAACCCTTTTCTGCACCCAATGTGCCCGGTGTACGAATCAAGTTGTATCTCGACCCTGCTCATCAGGATTTGAAAGAACGTTATTTCTACGCCGCTAAAGCCGCACTAGCCAATTATAGCAAATGGTTTGGCCCTTATCCTTACGCTACCTTATCCATCGTTGTTCCACCCAAAACGGGGAACGGTGCCGGAGGTATGGAATACCCTACGCTGGTTACGGCCTTTGGAGCCGATGATACCACGCCAGGTTATGACCTGGAACGTACCGTAGTCCACGAGATCGGACATCAGTACTTCTATGGCATGGTTGCCAGCAACGAATTCGAGGAAGCCTGGCTCGATGAGGGGTTCACCTCTTATGCAGAAGACAAACTGATGGAGCAGGAGTACGGATTGATTCCGAATCTGCCGGTACAATCGGGCCTGATTACGTCCCCTTCGTCCTTGACACAGGAATCCTGGAAGTTCGATTCACAGAATGAGTATGCAGCCAATGTGTACACTCGTGGGAAGCTTGTCTTGCTTGGTATTGAACATCAAGTCGGTGCCAAAATGATGGAACGCATTCTCTCTACCTATGTGAAAAAGTACCGCTTCAAACACCCCACTTCGGCTGATTTTCAGAAGGTTGTGGAACAAGTGACCCGCACGTCCTGGTCTGATTATTTTGATCAATACGTCTATGGTAACGGGATGGCTGACTTTGCTGTAGAGAAGATTCGTGTTACACCCATACAGAAAGACGGTCAAACATGGTACGAGTCATCCGTGACGATTGCAAAAAAAGGCAGTGATTACAGCGCCGTTCCTGTTCGCATTGCTTTTGAAGACGGACATACCCTCACCAAGCAATGGGATGGCAAAGAAGATCGCATTACGTATAAATTAACGCACACATCCCCCGTATCCTGGGCCATGACCGATCCCCTGTACACGATCGTGCTGGAGAACCGTCATATGAACAATTTCCTGAAATCCGGACTGGATGAGCAGGTGAAGTCCCGCTGGAGCATGAGTGTAACCAAACTAATAGAAGCCATATTCGGAGGTCTGTCATGGTGAGGTGGAAACGGTGAAAGCGAAAATACGTGAAGGCTGGTTTCTCGTCCGTCAGCATATGTTCATTGCGGCACTCTTATTTCTTTATCAACTCATTTGGGGATATTTTTTCTATCGAATGGTACAATCGGCGGTTATTCCGCTCCTCCTGCGCTATCCGGATCCTGATGCCGGCGAGCTGAGTACACTTTTGTTCAAAATGGAAAGCCAACTCAACCTGTCTACCCATCCGGAGGTTCATCGGTATCTATGGATTCTAGGGGGCATGCTGCTGGTTCGCATGTTGATCAGCCCCCTCATTCAGGCGGGACTGCTCTACTCCCTTCAGCACTTTAATTCTACAGAAGAGCGTATCCCATTCGTCCGCGGAATCAAAATGCTGTGGAAACCGATGCTGCTGCTGCACACCATACGTACATTATTGATACTTCTGCCCGCCTACTGGCTCATACCGAAGCTCTATTCGATTCTTATGGACGGATTTCATTCCCTTCAATTACTTTTGCCTGGCATACCTTATGTTGCTGCCTGGATTGCATACGGTTGGATCATCCACCACGCCCTACTCTACATGCAGTTCGGTATCTCGGCACCCGAAGGAGAAGGCGGGGCTCATGGTACGCTCATGGCACTCTGGATTGCACTGCGTCATCTCTTCGCTGTAATCGGCATTGCACTCCTGCTGGGCGGAGTTCATCTGCTCGTCTTCGGGGCATTCACTTCAGCCTCATGGTTATTAACTGGACTTACCGGACTTATACTACAACAGACGTATCCACTTGCCAGATGTCTGTTGAGTCTGTGGAAAATATGCAGCCATTTCCGATTATGGCAGTCCAAAATAGCTAAAGGTGAGAGCAGATAGTTTAAAAATTGTTACCATCACATGTTAAACGCATGGCCTAATATGTACTTATAAATAGGCAAACCTCAACCTTTCCCCGTCAAAGGTCGAGGTTTTTTTTGCTAAATTTGTTGCTAAACGTTGCCAAAGCCTTACTCCTCTGTTACAATAATCGCAGTGAGTTTTTAGTAACAACTTTGTAATCTTTACATTCATATTTGTAACTACTTAAAATTAAATCGTCATTTCTTGATTTCGCAGGTGCACAACTAGCATAGCCAAATTCCTGGCACCTGGGAAGCGGGGAACCAGTTATGGGTGAATTGATCTTGCTACAGAGGGATCATAGGGGACCTTCAACCGAATCCTTAAGCTAACCTCGCAGGCGTTGGAAGGGGAATATCTCTTGTTCAAGAAGAAATTAACCGCAGCTGTACTTAGCCTCACATTCGCATTATCGCTTGGTGCAGGTAGCGCATTCGCAGATTCAAAAATGGATAAAGTAATTGATTCAGCAATGGGAACTACATACAAAAGTGGGGGAACAACGCTTAACGGCTTTGACTGCTCCGGATTTACACGGTATGTATTCGACAAATTGGGTATTGATTTGGCACGCCAATCCAGTTCCCAATTCGACATGGGTGATTCTGTATCCCGCATGGAAATGAGACCTGGCGATCTGGTATTCTTTAATACAACAGGTAAAGGCGTATCACATGTAGGAATCTTTGTAGGGGATGGCAAGTTCGCACACTCTTCTTCTTCCAAAGGTGTTACGATCAGTGCATTGAGTGAGAACTACTGGGCCAATCGTTATGTTGGCGCTAAACGGATTATGAGCACGGACGCATATGAATCACTGGCCCTTGACTAGGGACAAGCTGAGCAACATGATGCTGTAACCATGAACTATACTGGAACGAAGCAAGAAGCATAACAGAACCGCCCGGTACATTCTCCGCAGGAATGTATCCGGCGGTTTTTTGTGCTTCCATCCTGTTTCATGTGGCAAGTTACACTCCGTGCATATCCTGCGACATCATCAGGTTCATTTTGCGTTCGTTTGTCCGTGCCCTTATGATGTTTTTACCCATCCTGTTATAATATAAACGGAATTACCGGAACTTTTGTTTCATATTTTTTCTGGTAAGGCAGACTTGCTAAATCAATATCTCTTTTGTAGAGTGGACAGAGAATGATGTTTCAAGGAAAGGAGCATGCAGGTGTATGAAGGAAACCCCTGTGACGTTTCACGTTGTACCGATGCAAGAAGAACATGCGGAGCTCATCTGCAGTTGGCAGTATGATCCGCCTTACAATATCTACAGCTGGCTCCCCTGGGAGCAGATGAAAGCGCTGGAAGTGGAATTCGGAGATGCACAGCTGCGGCAGGAGCAATATGCTATCGTCCTGGATCAGAATGATCGTATATGTGGATTTGCTCAATACTTCCCACTTCAAGGGGTAACCCGGATTGGCCTTGGCATGCATCCAGAGTTGTGCGGTCAGGGTCAAGGGACCGCTTTTGTCACAGCCATTGTACAGGAAGCGATTCGCCGAAATCCCACAAATGAGATTGATCTGGAAGTGCTCACCTGGAATACGCGTGCCATTCAAGTCTATCTGAAGAGTGGATTTGTCACGCAGGATACATACGAACGACAGACCCCAAGCGGCTTGATGCCCTTTCACTGCATGGTCTACGAAGGGCCTCGTGGTTAGAATCTATCCTAAAACAACCAAATTTCACCCCTTGTTATGTGATTAGTTCAAAAAATTCCCACAAAATGCTATGATGTGAGTACAGGTTCCGTTATAATGATATGGATAGTTTCAGGTTAGATGATCTTTCATTCTGGAGGGGACATAAGGGATGCACAAATGGATCATGAGCGGAGTATTCTTTGCAGCATGCGCTTTAGCTATTGTTTTAATGTTTACGCTTCCAGGGAAAGAAGAAGTGGCTGAGGAAGCCAAGCCAACCATGCCGGAAGTCACATTGGATGCCGGACAGGCTGAAGCACTGGTCAAAGCCAATTGTATCTCCTGTCACGGGGATCAGCTTCAGGGTGGTGTAGGACCTGCTCTAGCAAACATCGGCAGCCAGGATGATCTGGAGAAGATCTACACTACGATTGTCAAAGGTAAAGGTGGCGGCATGCCTTCCTTCAAGGGCAAACTGCAGGATGAAGAGATTGCCAATATCGCCATGTGGCTATCAGAGAAAAAATAATCTCTGCACACGCATAATAAAGAGGCTCTTAATCCCCTTTTGGGAGAATAAGAGCCTCTTTATTACGCCATTTATCAGGCCTCTGCTGCATGCTCAGTCAGAAAGGCCTCCACTTCACGTGCGGACGGCATCCCGGACTGGGCGCCGAGCTTCGTGACGGATAACGCGGCCGCCCCCATGGCGAAGCCTACGGCCGCGTCCAACGTCTCACCGCGCGCGAGGGCTACCGCCAACGCGCCGTTGAAGCAATCGCCAGCGCCGGTCGTATCGACGGCGCTTACGGCGTAGCCAGGCGCACGGCATGCGCCGGCACGCCCTGCCTGTACGCGGCCACCAGGCGCCGCCGCGTACACAGCCCCCTCGGGGCCGAGCGTCGTGACGACAGCGGCCCCGAGGGATGCGGCGAGCTCTGCGACCGCCGCATCCAGGTCTTCGGGCCGGAGGTGATCCCGGCCGGTAAGCACGGCAAGCTCACTGCGGTTCGGCGTGACAACGTCGACGCACCGCAGGAGCTCCTGGGGCAGACCCGGCACCGCGGGAGCCGGGTTGAGCACCACCAGTGCGCTGCCTTCAGCCGCCAGTTGGGCGGCGCGGGTAACCGCTGGCAGCGGGATCTCCAGCTGCAGCAGCACCGCTGCGGCTGCAGTCAGGCTTTTTACCGTATCCGCCTCTTCCAGCATCTCTGGCACAACTTGCCCATTCGCACCTGGAATAACGATAATCCGGTTGTCTCCCCGAGAGAGCCATATGGAAGCTGTCCCTGTAACCGTATCTTCCAATCTGCGAACCTGCGAGACCTCCGCACCACTTTCCGTCAGACTGTGCAGCAGACGTTCGCCAAAACCATCCGATCCCACCGCACCAATCATCGTTGTCTGTCCACCCAAACGCGCAGCGGCAACAGCCTGGTTCGCTCCTTTACCACCAGCAAGATAATGCAGCTCCTCACCGCTTACCGTCTCTCCCTCTTCCGGAATCGTATCTGTCTTCACCACGAGATCCATATTGAGACTGCCTACGACAGCAATAAGAGGGTGTTTCTGATTATAGTCTGACATGTATGGTTCACTCACTTCTGGCCGCTCGATAATAACCGTTTTCGTTATTCCGACCTCATTTTGTCATAAGCTTCGTTATATTGCCCGGCTTCCTTGATATCTACCGATGTGATACCTCCCGCATCCCATGACGTGAGACGCAGCGTAACCGTTGTATAGTCAATCGTAATAAAAGGATGATGATTGAATGCTTCCGAGATCGCAGCGACCTCATCCACAAATGCAATCCCTTTCATGTAGTTGGAAAACACGAATTTGCGTACAATCCACCGTCCCTCTTCCAGTTCCCAGCCTTCCAGCCTTCCCAGATGAGCTTCGACTTCCTCTTGCGAAAAAACCATGCGTTATCTTCCTCCCCATAGGATGGTACATTACAGACGTCTGTCCGTATAACCACCAACACCTTCGGCCCTATTGTCAGCAACCTCAAAGGCCAGGCTCGCCGCCATGCGGTTGGCCATTTCACGACTAACATCTTACCACGGACAAGCTTCAAAATCCAATCAACTTAAACGCATAGAACCAATACCCATAAGGCTTTGAGGAAAATTCCAGTTCCATTCATCCCTCTAAAAATACATGTATACACACTAAATTAAAGGTACAAACGTCAACTCTTCTTCCCCGATCAAAATATGAATGCGGTGCTGTTCCTTATCATGGATGACCACTGCACTTCCAACCGGAATGATCGATTCCTCACCCAACGCATAGAATAGATCCTCCGCCAACGCCTCGTCTACTTCAAGTTGCTCAGGCGCCCCCAGTCTCTCCCACTCTTCCGCGTCCATTTCAAAGAAAACATATCGATCCGGGATGCGTCCAAGTGCTGTTGTCAAATCTGTCAAAATTCCTTCATAATCCCGTCCATGCTTTACGCCCATTGGCTTTTCACTCCTATTCGGCCCCTAAGGAGCGGATTTGATCTTATTATACCTGAAAATAACCCTTAAAAAAAAAGGCCTTCTGGTCGATAAATACTATACATGACCGTTTTAACTGTTTTTGCAACCGAAAGGGATGCCTTACGTTTAACGGATTGCGGCGTAACGTTCGTCTGGAAGCCCGAATACAGCCGCTTGAAAGGATTCAATTTTATCTCATGGATGAGGTGTATGATGGAAATTTCAACGATTATTGGACTAGTTTTGGGTCTGGTCTCCCTCGTATTGGGTATGTTCCTGAAGGGTGCGCCCCTGGTCAACCTGGTTAACAATCCGGCAGCTTACGTTATTATCTTTGTTGGTACGGCAGGAACCATCTTTATGGCGTTTCCGATGTCTGAAGTTAAGAAGATTCCTAAGCTTTTCGGGATTCTTTTCAAAAAGCAAGTACTTATTGACCGTGTATCACTGATCGGCACATTTATGGAATGGGCTTCCACTACCCGTCGTGAAGGTTTGCTTGCACTGGAATCAAAAGTAGAAGAGATTGATGATCAGTTCCTTCGTGGCGGTATGCGTATGATTATCGACGGCAACGATCAGGAGTTTGTAAGTGATGTACTTATGGAAGATATTCATGCTACAGAGGAGCGCCACCGTGGCGGTGCCTTGATCTTTGCTCAAGCAGGGATGTATGCACCAACACTCGGGGTTCTCGGGGCCGTTGTAGGTCTCATCGCAGCCCTTGCCGATCTCAGTGACATGGAGAAACTCTCCCATGCGATTGCGGCAGCATTTATCGCAACACTCCTTGGTATATTTAGTGGTTACGTGTTATGGCACCCGATGTCTAACAAGCTGAAGCGGATGTCCAAGAAAGAAATGGAAATCAAGCTGATGATGGTTGAAGGTTTGTTATCCATACAATCCGGCGTCTCCACCATTGCCATTAACCAAAAGTTATCCGTATTCCTGACACCTTCCGAACGTAAACAACTGGAAGAGAAGGAGGGATCATCAGGTGAAAAAGGCTAAACAACACGAACCACATGAAGAACATATAGACGAGAGCTGGTTGCTCCCCTATTCCGACTTAATGACTTTGTTGCTTGCCCTGTTTATCACGTTGTTCTCCATGAGTTCACTTGATGCAGCCAAGTTCGAACAGATGGCTTCCGCACTCAGCAGTGCATTGAATGGGGGCTCCGGTATTCTGGACCATACGTCCATGAATCCGGATACGCCAGGTGTCGATCTGGGCAAGAACAAACAGGAACCTACAGAAATCACCAAGAAAACACCAGCTCAGATTACAGATGCACAGATGGCTCAAAAAGAACAGGAAGATCTGGAGAAGCTAAAGAAGCGGCTCGACCAGTATATTTCGAAGAACGGGCTTTCAGACCAGCTGAACACCAAGCTGAACCAGTCTGAATTGAAGATCACCATCAGTGATAACGCCCTGTTCTCCTCAGGCCGAGCAGATGTGAAGCCTGAATCACGATCCCTGGCCAAAGCCATTTCAAGCATGCTGCAGGAATTCCCTGAATATGAAGTGGTCGTATCCGGTCATACCGATAATATTCCCATTTCGAACAACCAATATAAGGATAACTGGGATCTGAGTGCCGATCGTGCGCTCAACTTCCTGAAAATCCTGTTGCTGAACACACAATTGGATCCTTCCAAATTCACGCCTAGTGGTTATGGAGAGTATCACCCAATTGCCAGCAACGATACTAACGTCGGACGGGCACAGAATCGCCGTGTAGAGGTGTCTATCATTCGGAAGTATCAAAGCAACAATACCAATGTTAAATCCGTTGGCCAAGGAAACTAGAAGCCTGCTGCGATGCATTAAACAAAAGACCGTTCTCCAGATACAGGAGAACGGTCTTTTCGTGTATTAATTTTTATGATTGGTTTATCTTTACATTCTATCTCTGCATCGTTTACCTCCGCCCAAGTCGAATCGACTATTCCAGTGAATAGTCCAGCAGACCGCCCAGCTCCGCTTTTTCAGCGGCGGTAAGCTCTCTCCAAGAACCGGTAGCCATTTCCCCAAGATGAATATTCATGATCCGAATCCGCTTCAGCTTGCGAACCTCGTAGCCAAAGGCACTGCACATCCGCCGAATTTGACGATTCTTTCCTTCGGTCAGGATAATACGGAATACACGATCCGTCATCCGGGTCACGGTACAGGGCAATGTCATTTCACCCAAAATCTTAACTCCGGTGCTCATGCCTCGAAGGAAGCTCGGCGTGACAGTTCGATCAACCGTGACGATATACTCTTTCTCATGGCGTCCTTCCGCTCTAAGAATCCGGTTAACGATATCTCCGTCATTGGTCATCAGAATCAAACCTTCCGAGTCCTTATCCAGACGCCCAATTGGGAAGATACGTTCATCATGTCCGACAAAATCAACGATATTGCCCTGAATATGCTGCTCCGTTGTGCTCGTGATCCCAATCGGTTTATTCAGCGCAATATATACGTGTTTTCTCTTTTCCTTAATCGGCTTGCCATTGATGCGTACATCGTCGCCTTCTTCAGCCTGACTGCCCAGTTCAGCCTTCACTCCATTAATGGTTACTTGACCACTATCCACCAACTTGTCGGCTTCACGCCGGGAGCAATACCCGGTTTCACTAATAAATTTATTAATACGCAAAAGGTAATCTCACCTCATCTAGTTCTCTTCATCTGTAATGGATTCATCCGTTATCTGATCTGCTTCACTATCCTCCGGCTGTTGCTCGGATGCAGGCAGCTCAATGATAACCGTTGTTCCCTTGTTCATGACGCTTTTAATATCCATCATGCCCTTATGTGATTGAATAATTCGCTGACTGACCATCAGACCAAGCCCTGTCCCAGACTCCTTATTCGTAAAGAAAGGCTCTCCAAGCTTGGGCATCATCTCTTCGGGGATACCGATCCCTTCATCCCTGATCTCAATTCTGACGCGTTTCGACTGCTCGTCATGCTTGAGCTTGATATGGATGCTTCCTCCATTTGGCATGGCCTCCATACCGTTTTTCAGCAAATTGATGAATACCTGCTTCAACTGGTTCTCTTCACAGTGTACCATAGCCGAATCGGTTGAGGCACGCAGTACAAATTCTACACCATGCAGATGTGCCTGGCTATCCAGTAATGAGATGACATCGCCGAGAATAAAACGAATATCCCGATTCTGAAAATGAACCGCCTGCGGTTTCGCCAGAATCAGAAACTCACCCACAATAAGGTTGATACGATCCAGCTCTGATAACATCAGATCCAGATGACGATGATTCAGCTTATTGCTCTCTTGCTGTAACTGCAGGAATCCGCGCAGCGTAGTCAGTGGATTACGAATCTCATGCGCTACACCTGCTGCAAGCTGGCCCACGGTTGTCAGCTTCTCAGAGCGTCTGAGCAGCTCTTCCATCCGATTACGGCTGGTAATGTCCCTGGAGACACTTATAAGCGCAGTAATCTCTCCAGCCTCGTCTCGTACCGGAGCGGTACTGACGCTAACCTCTACCCGCGTCCCGTCTTTCTTCATCCAGGTCGTTTCGTTCGACGTAATGGACATCCCCTCAACGAGTTGGGCATGTTGACGTTTCATTTCTTCTTCTGCCTCTGGCGGGATGATCTTCAGATTACGACCTTCCACCTCACGACTTCGAAAACCATATAATTGTTCAAACGCCCGGTTAACCCGCAACACTTTCCCTTCAAGATCCGTAATGTGAATGGCATCCGCCGTCTGATTGATAATGGACTCCAGATGCTCTTTCACCGCTCGATTCTCTTCATACATCTGTTTCAGACGGCTCGTATAATGGCCCAGATTACGAATCATGGCATTAATTCGATTGGCCAGCTGGCCAAGCTCATCCTTCCTCCGTACTTTCAGACGAAAGTCGAAGTGTCCATCTGCTACATCATTCACTTTGCCCAATATGGATTGAATCGGGCGTGTAATGTAACCAGCGAGCAAGTAACTGCCAAAGATCACAATCTCCAACAAAACCAGAGATATTGATGCGTGGCTCACCAGCTGCTCCGATACCATGGATGATATTTGCTTATAGTCCATGACAATACTGATCACATAAGAAGACTGATTGGGTGTGAATATGGGAATAAAGCTCTTCAAGACCTTCTGTTCATGCGTTTCACTGACAAAAGATACATTCTGCCCTGTTCGAATGGCTCGCACCACAGCGCGATGATCCTCATCCTTAGAGCCATACTGGTAAGTGCCGAAACGAATCGGTCTGTTATTCAATTTGCTAAAGTTCGAATCTCTTCCGTCATCTCCCATGTTCGGGCTGCCGAAAGTTAGCGGATTGATGCCTGTAATCTCCAGAATGGAGGGATTGACCTCACGAATTTTATTCAAAATCTCATCCGGACTAGAGATTTTCACATAGTCATCAACTTCCGTATTATTATAGAAGGGATTGATTATGTAGTTTCTCTTTCCATCATGGTAGTAACCCCAGATATCAACATCCGAAGGACTGGATGTCGAATACTCGAATCCATCTGACCAGAAATGCTCCAACTTCTGCCCCTGGGGGATCGTTACCTGTTGTTTTTCAAACAGCTGCTTAAAAGCCTCATACCAATACGTCATGGATTTGGTGGATAACCCGATCTCTCTCGGATCGGAAGAACGGCTAACCACAATGTCATCATCCGTCTGCTCCATCAACGAAATATGTGAGACGCCGACTTTCTGACTCAAGCGAACAAGTTCTTCATTTGTGATATTATTAATATCCGGTCCAATTCTTCCGCTGCCATGACAGCAGCAAGCCACAGATTGTTGCCAATCTGTCTTTTTACATAATCCGAACTGTATTGATTCTGTTCGACAGCAATTGCAATCTGCTTAGCAGTGAGCACCATCTTGGTTTCACTGTCCTGCCTCAGATTCTCTTCTGTAGTATAATAACTCAGTGCGATATTCAACACTAAAATAACGAGCACCGAGCACGACATAATCATGGATAATTTCGTTTTAATAGACAAGTTTTTTTGTTCACCTCTCGGCTTGTACCCTCTGGCGATATATGGCAAAACCTATATCCATCATAACGCTTGTATGTCTTTTTGAAAAGGATAATTGACCTCTGTCCAAAAGTTACCGAATGTCTGAAAAGCTCGAAACTCGTTGTTTTTTGCATTTTCGAATTCTACAATGAGATTAATCACTACATTTGTCCACATACCCACAGGCTTGTGGATAGTTTGTTTATAACTATGTGAGCAACTCTATGTTTATCCACAATTCTATACACAACATGTTAACAACCCGAATGCCTGTTCGCTGAATAAATGCTTTTTGGAAGGAGTTATATTGTAATGAATGATCATTTTCTCCAGCCCGAGCTTGAGAATTTATCTGAGGAGGCTCAACATGAGCACTGGATGCGGGAAGCCATTGCCGAAGCTCACAAGGCTGAAGCTCTTGGAGAAGTACCTATTGGAGCTGTAATTGTACAAAATAACCAAATTATCGGCCGAGGATACAATCTGCGTGAGACTACGCTGGATTCCACTGCCCATGCAGAGATGGTAGCTATTCGTCAGGCCAGCGAGACTATTGGAGCTTGGCGTTTGTTGGATTGTTCTCTGTACGTCACACTGGAACCTTGTCCGATGTGTGCAGGTGCAATTGTACAATCCAGGGTTCCCCGTGTCATCTTTGGTACGGCTGACCCCAAGGCAGGCTGTGCAGGGACGTTGATGAACCTGCTACAGGAGCCTCGTTTTAATCACCGCACCGAGGTAATCCCGGATATCCTTCAGCCCGAATGCTCCACAATGCTAACTCAATTTTTCAGACGTCTGCGTCAAAAATAAACTATATAAATTGAAACTAAACATTTACACGAGAACGTAGAGGACAGAAATGACCTGAAGAAGCAACGCGTTCGCCTTTATCCCCAGATTTTCACCTCTATAAAATAGAACCGAAAAATCGGGAGATAACAGCGATCGGAAGGTTATTCTGTCATCGGAGTGGCAAGTGTAATATTCTTAGTTCAATTCATATAGCACTACAAACATCCCAATTGGAAAGGAAGTGTGCTGTAATGGCATTAACACTCTATGATACAGCGAGTGGCATAAGCCTAAGGTTGCTCACACCTCAGGATACACAGTCCTATCTGGACCTGATTCAGATTACACGTGTCCCATATCAGGCAGTAGAACCCGTGCGAGATGATGAATTCTATACATTAAGTGCTCAGACTCGACGGATCGAGGATCGGGTGAAGGCAGCAGAAGAAGGTACAGGATATCAATTCGGAATCTATACCATTAAAGACAGCCTGTTGATTGGACAGGTAAGTCTTAACAATGTCGTATTGGGCGTTGCCAATTATGCTGATATGGGTTACTTTATTCATCCGGATTATCAGGGCGGCGGACGAATGACAGCCGCAGTTAAACTGGCCGTAGCTTATGGCTTCCGTGCGCTGAAGTTGAATCGGGTTCAGGCTGCCGTATTACCCACCAACAAAGGTTCACAGCGCGTATTGGAGAAGAACGGATTCCAGTTTGAAGGTACTGCCCACAAATACCTCAAGATTAACGGCAAATATCAGGATCATCAGATCTATGCTGTACTTGCTGACGACTTGGATGAACTTGCGAATTAATTAAATTAGGTGTTCCACACTTAGCTGTCCATATTCCCTTCAACCATATACAATTTAATGTTTAAACCGCACTTTCCTAGTAATGTAGGAGAGTGCGGTTTTATTTCTATGAATCACCAGCACCGATTCAATATCTAAGCACCACCATCATTATGTAGATATCCTTATTACGCGTGTAACAAAAAAACCGCCTGTACCCAAGCGGAAGGAACTTATCCTTCACTTGAATCACAGACGGTTTGAACAGCGAGATTAGTATCCGTACGAAGCGTTCATCAGTTCTTCGAACTCTTGCATGGTAATTACGTCATCGCCAGTCGGGATGTTGATTTTGAATGCTGCTTTTTCGTTAATCTTGGTGTACGTGTTGGAACCCGTAAATGCCAATTTCACTTCGTCTTTCGTATCTTCTGGCTTGATCAGCACATCAGCGACCATTTTTTGATATACCGGGAAGTCGTTTTTGTCCAATGCGAAATCAATGTTGAATTGGTTAATTGTCAGAACATCTTTCAATTTATCCAAGTCTTTAGCCATTTCAGCCTGATCTGCCTCAGTGATTTTCAAATCTTCTTTAGCTTTGTCGATATCAGCCTGATCCATTTGCAGCATTTCACGATATTCCTCTTTGGACAGAATATCCAATACTTTAGGCATAGCTTTTGTTACCAGGACAGTAACTGCTTCTTTTACATTGTCATTATTGACTGTAAATTGTACAACCTGCTTCGCATCCACACCTTCAGGAAGTTGTACATCTTTGGTATCCAGGTTTTTGAAGAATTTAGCTTGGTCGTACTCACTCAGCACCGCGTCCATAACTTCGTTGCTCAGCTTTTGGGTTTTGGCTGCGTCCATAGCATTCGGGTTCCATTCCGTACCCTCTTGCTCAGCCAGTTCTTTCAGATCCAGCTCCAGGAACTTGCCAACAACATTCTCCGGAATCGGGAAGAAAGGAATATTCGGCACTTTCACATAAAGTTTCTCTGCCGTCATCACCATTGGAATGGTAAAGGTCATTCCCATGTCGCCTTTCAGTTCAATACCAAGAGTCATCTCTGTCTGCATTGGCTCACTTTGGTATACACCAGTTACATTCAACTGAGCATCCTTCAACATGCTCATAAACTGAGTCATACTCGGATCAGTTTGTGACGCATCCCCAGGTTTATAGCTCAATTCATTAATTGTAAAGTTGGAACTCATTTCATACGAAGTCAGTTTGGAAGCATTGGCCGCAGCCGTCTTCAATGCCTCTTTTGGCTCCTGCTTGCTACTACATGCTGTCAAGGCCATAGATACGGTTAACAGCAACGTAAGAAGAAGCGCCCCCATACGTTTAGTCATTTGTTTCTCTCCTCTCGTGATAACCCCAAAAAAAGTAATTCAATATCAATGATATACCATATTCCCCGATACCGAAACCTAATTTGGGAAAATTGTGATCTTTCCTCTTTAAAATGGCTACAAAGACCTATCTCAGCTTTGGGAATAACAACTGTGTCTGCCTTTATATATGTATGAATACGCAAAAGCCCCCTGTTAGGTAACAAGGGACTTTGCGTGATTCGGTTTCTTCTGTATTAACCTTGGGGATTCAGATGATCCACATGATTTTGATTTTTCACTTTTTTGGAGCCGGATAACGGTTCCTGCATGGAAGAGCGTTTGGATGAATGACGATGCTGTTCGGATGCTTGCGCTTCCGGTACGGGTATTGTTTTTGGTTTGCTCATAGTATTGCCCCCTCATCATTGTTAGGAATGGGATGGGTCCCTATCTTCCGTTTTGTCATGATTCAGTGCATCCTGATGACGGCGATCATTAATATCTTGCTGAATTTGCTGAGCATGATGACTGTTTACGGCTGGTTGCTCCAGATCATCGACTACATTTTGCAGGTTTTTGTCTACCCCCGCTTTGGCTTTAGTCAATTGGGTTCACTCCTTCAGATTTCAGGCTATTGTCTCGTCTGGGATTGTAACGACTGGGCGCATTCGTGAATGTGCCGTGTATAATCGTGAGCCAGCTCCTGAATCGGTTCTGTACGCTCATCTGTCGTTCGCCCATCCCGTTCCACATCGATCAACTGTACGCTGACTTCACGGGAATCGACATATGCACATTTGAAATCAAAAGAATACATTTCGTGACCTGCTGTCGCAATGTGTATCCGAATGGCCTGCTGATCGGCTTCATCGGCCATTACTTGAGCCTGATCGCCAACATTCAAGACTTGAGGCAAACGCTCTTGCCAAGCCCCTACAAGCTCTGTCTGATCGATATTTAACTCGCGGTTCATCTTACCACCTCCACTCCTATAAAGTGCGGCGATGAAGATGTTTTTATACATTTCAGCGTTATGAAAATACAACGTTATACTGTGCAATGTATACTCGGCACCAACCTGTGTATACATTCCGTTCCGTTAGACAAACTCACAACGCAAAAAAGGACCGAGCGAAATCGCTCGAATCCTTGTTATAAGTGTAGTATGGCGGAGAGGGTGGGATTCGAACCCACGTGGAGTTGCCCCCTAACGGTTTTCAAGACCGCCCCGTTATGACCGCTTCGGTACCTCTCCAGGGAATTAACTTTTATAAACTTGCCACGAAAATTATCATACCACATCTCGACATCATAATGCAACCTTTTTTATAATAAAATTGATAATCGTATCGTACAACTGCACCAGTGATCCACCAGTCATACTAAAAACTCCAATCCGCCACTGTGAAATGACGGATGGAATCTGTATTCCTCTTGATGAGGATTATGGTTAATTAACTCTTAAGCGCGACGTGCAATCACACTTGTGCCGCCCATATAAGGACGCAATGCTTCAGGAATAACAACTGTACCATCTTCCTGTTGATAGTTCTCCAGGATAGCTGCTACCGTCCGTCCAACGGCCAATCCTGACCCGTTCAACGTGTGCACAAATTCCGGTTTGGCTTTTGGCTCCCTGCGGAAACGGATATTGGCACGGCGTGCCTGGAAGTCCTCACAGTTAGAGCAGGAAGAAATCTCACGATAGGTGTTGCTCTCAGGCAACCATACTTCGATATCATACGTTTTAGCTGAAGTGAAGCCCATATCTGCAGTACACAATGTCAGAACGCGATACGGCAATCCCAATAATTGAAGCACACGCTCCGCATTTTGAGTCATTTGCTCCAGCTCTTCATACGAAGTTTCCGGAGTAGAGAGCTTGAGCAGCTCCACTTTGTTAAATTGATGCTGACGAATCAATCCGCGTGTATCCCGTCCAGCCGAACCGGCTTCAGACCGGAAACAAGAGCTGTATGCCACAAAGTGCTTAGGCAATTGATCTACATTCAGAATCTCTTCGCGATGATAGTTCGTTACCGGAACTTCAGCAGTAGGAATCAGATAATATTCGGTATCTTTCAACTTGAACAGGTCTTCTTCGAACTTAGGCAGTTGACCTGTCCCAAACAAGCTATCCCGATTAACGATGTATGGAGGCAGAATCTCTTCATATCCATGTTGATCGCTGTGCAGATCCATCATGAAGTTGATCAATGCACGTTCCAGACGAGCACCCAATCCTTTATAAAAGGTAAAACGTGATCCTGTTACTTTGGCAGCAGCTTCAAAATCAAGGATATCGAGATCCTGGGCAATTTCCCAGTGAGCTTTTGGTGCAAAAGTAAATGACTTGGGCTCTTCCCAACGACGAATCTCAACATTGTCGTCTTCAGAAGCTCCAACAGGTACACTTTCGTTAGGAATGTTCGGAATCGCCATGGTGAGATCATTGATCTTCACTTCCAGTTCCCGAACTTCTTCGTCCATGGCTTTGATACGATCAGACACTTCGCGCATCTCCACAATCAGATCATCCGCATTCTCACGGTTCTTCTTCAGTCTGGCAACTTCCGCAGAGACCGTATTCCGGCGGCTCTTCAGCGTTTCACTCTCTTGAAGCAATTCCCGACGCTTGGCATCCATTTCGGTAAATCCAGCGATAAGATCAAGCGATTTGCCACGTTTAGTTAATGCTTCTTCTACACGTGCATACTCATTCCGCAATATTTTCACATCAAGCACGATATACCCCTCCTAAATAACCCCACATAGTGAAGCCTTATGTTAAATCGAATCTCCAAACTCTACTGTGTATAACCCTACTATATACTTATCGGAATCTGTAACCACAAAAACAACCTACGTCCCCCGTGTGACCCTCAGCTGCGATTCCCGCTGTGAAGCAGATACAGGCAACATAAGGCATCCGTTCAGATGCAACTGCCAATCAGCGGCCTTACAAGGCAGCTGGGGAAGTGATCCGATGACCGGGAGATCATAGGTTGTACATCATACACTATTTAAGGTCTACCGTGTGTTTGTATGACTTGGCCATGTCTACAAAATAAGCATGCAGACGATAGTCGTCCGTCAACTCCGGATGATACGAGCAAGCCAGCAAATGTCCCTGCCGAGCTGTCACAATCTCATCCTTGTACGTGAGAGAACCTCCACCTCGTCCCCTACACTCTCAATCAAGGGAGCCCGGATAAACACGGCTCTCACCGTTTCCTCAATACCTTTGACCGGCAAGTCTGTTTCAAAACTTTCTCTCTGCCGTCCAAATGCATTTCGGGATACAGTCATATCCATTAGCTCCAAATGAGCTTCTTCCTGTCCTGTAATATGCTTAGCCATAACGATTAAGCCAGCACAGGTACCAAATACCGGTTTGCCCTCAGCAGCAAACGCCCGGATAGCATCCATAAACCCATACTTACGCATCAATTTGCCAATCGTTGTACTTTCCCCGCCAGGAAGGATAAGACCATCCAGATCATCCAATTGCTGAACCTGTTTGATAGCCACGCCCTCTGCTCCAGCGCGTTCAATACTCCGTATATGCTCTGTGACAGCCCCTTGAAGTGCTAAAACGCCGATCTTCATTTGCACATTCCCCTTCTCTTACCAGCCGCGATCTTTCATACGCTCGGAAGGTGCAAGTTTGGATATCTCTATGCCCTTCATCGGTGCTCCAAAATCTTGGACACTTCGGCCCGTAATGTATGTGTCGTTCATTGGAGTTTTTTGCTTCATTATACGTGAATTCTAACTTGATATTTTACCGGAAAAAGTGTAAATATACAATCCATCCGGTCGGATAACTTGCATTTTGTCAATGATATGACCACATATGCATCATATTCATGATCATGGTCTTTTTCAAGAAGGCCGCTATCTTCTAAAACAGGTTTTTGATCCCGTCAAAGAGATCCACGAAGAAATCCTTGACAGCACGGAAGAACAGACGGAACCATCCGCCTTTATCGGCTTCTTCCGCCGTGATCAAGTTCACTGTTTTTTCCTGAGGCTCAATTCCATCTGCTTTGTACGTGTACGTTACTGTACCAACCTTTGTACCTGCCTTAATGGGTGCTACCAACTTGTCAGCCTCAGTTACGTTGGCTTTGAACGTCACATCCAGGTTCTGAGTACCTTTGGGTACAACGAAACTTACCGCATTATCGGTTACGACAGGAACGGTTGTTTCTTTACCTTTTTTCAAAGGTACAGCTTCCCACCCTGTCACTTTGGTCTTGCCTGCGACAGCCTGCTTCACTTCAAAGTTGTTAAATCCAAAGTCCAATACCTTTTTAGTTTCTCTGAAACGTGCGGATTCCGAATCTGTGCCCATAACAACACTAATTAATCGCATACCGTTACGTTCCGCTGTACCGGTAAAGTTATTGCCTGCGTTCGTGGTATGGCCTGTTTTCATTCCATCCAGACCTTCATAGGCATAGCTTTTGAAATTGGTTATATTTTTATTCGCTTCCAGCATCCAGTTGTAGTTGATAATTGGGGCTTTATCATTGGGACGGAACTTATAAGATTGAATCGTTGTAAAATCTTTGTAGTCCGGGTGATCCATGATGATATATCTGCACAGAATCGCAGCATCCAGAGCGGACATCACTGTTTCTTTGTCTTCAGCTGGACGGAAGTCAGCAGGCATATCTGCTCGATCCAGACCGGAAGCGTTGATGAAGAACGTATCCTTCATGCCCATACGCTTCGCTTCATCATTCATCATTTTCACGAAAGCTTCTTCCGAACCTGCAACATGTTCAGCCAAAGCAACCGTAGCATCATTGGCAGAGCCAACAGCCATAGCGATATAGAGATCCTTAACGGTGTGCTGGTCTCCTTCTGCCAGGAAGATACGTGATCCGATACTTTGTGCAGCATTCTTTTTAACCGTTACAATATCGTCCCAGCTGAGTTTGCCTTGTTTGACTTGTTCCGCGACAATGTACTCTGTCATCATTTTGGTCATACTCGCAGGTGGCATGGCTTTATCTGCATCAACATTGAGCAGAATCTGACCCGTTGATGCTTCCATGAGTACCGCTGATCTAACTTCAAGCCCAAGTGAGTCTACCCCAGGAACCTGTACCGCTTTCTCGGTCTTCGTTGTTGTTGCTGCAGCAGTCAGAACCTGACCGGAGTTATTCGCAGCAGCCATGACCGGCATTACCGCAGACATGCAAAGCATGTTAATGAGCATTACCGAGGCTACGCTCTTTTTGAGCATTTGGCGTTTCTTCTTATTCATGTGTTTGGCTTTCAATGATGAATACTCCCTTCGTTCCAAAGCAATGTTGTTTGCTTCAGTGCAGCTTATGCTGCGATTTTCTTGTTCCCTAACCTGTGCAGTGATGTGTGAGATGTGTGTATATGCGCTATATCGAACGAGCAATAATATTGCTCCTAAAGTTCGTTATCGATTGTCACTTAGTCCGCATTTTGCGAATGCATATGTAAAAGGACGTCCGCGCTTCTGTGTAGCTGCCAGTCTTTCTGGCATTTCATTTGCTTTTCAAAACCATATTCATAGATTCACGTCAAATAGCCGCCGTAACGCCTTAATCCAACCTGGGATCGTCACCGCTTGTTCTATTCTATCACAGGGGTATCAGCAAAAAAGACAGACCCGGTGAAAATCACCGAGCCTGTCCTGGAAATGATTAACTCTCTTCCGATTACAACGAGTAGTTAGGTGCTTCTTTTGTGATCTGTACATCATGCGGATGACTTTCACGCAGACCTGCACCTGTAATGCGAATAAAGCCAGTATCGTTCCGAAGTTGCTCCAGGTTGCTTGTACCGCAGTAACCCATACCGGAACGCAGACCACCAATCAGTTGGTGAATGGTATCAGACAATGGACCTTTGTATGCGACACGGCCCTCAATTCCTTCTGGAACCAGTTTCTTGTCATCATCCTGGAAGTAGCGGTCTTTACTACCTTGTTTCATTGCAGCCATTGAACCCATACCACGATATACTTTATAGCTACGTCCTTGGAAGATCTCCGTCTCCCTGGGCTTTCCGCTGTGCCAGCAAATAAACTTCCCAGCATTACCGCGTGTGCACCTGCAGCCAGTGCCTTCGTAATTTCACCGGAATATTTAATTCCGCCGTCTGCGATAATCGGCACCCCGTATTCGCGAGCCACGGTTGCACAATCGTACACTGCAGTTACTTGTGGTACACCAATACCAGCGATAACGCGTGTTGTACAGATTGAACCTGGACCAATACCTACTTTGACTACCGAAGCTCCTGCTTCAATCAGGTCACGAGTGGCTTCACCAGTAGCGACGTTACCTGCAACGATGGTCAAGCTAGGGAAACGTTCACGAAGCTGACGTACAGCTTCAATGATATTAATGTGGTGTCCGTGAGCCGAGTCTACCGTAATCAGGTCCACACCCGCTTGTACCAGAGCATCAGCACGTTCAAATGTATCTTTGGAAATACCAATCGCTGCACCAACCAGCAAACGTCCTTGAGCATCTTTAGCTGCATGAGGGAATTGAATGGCTTTCTCAATATCTTTAATGGTGATAAGACCTTTCAACGTGTTCGTCTCATCAACTAATGGAAGTTTCTCAATTTTGTGCTTCTGAAGGATACCTTCAGCTTCTTGCAGAGTAGTGCCTACAGGAGCAGTAACCAGATTCTCACGAGTCATGACTTCGCTGATTTTGATGCCATAATCATGAATGAAACGCAAGTCACGGTTAGTCAAAATACCTACCAGCTTCTGATCTCCTTCAATAATAGGTACACCAGAGATTCGATATTTCGCCATCACTTCTTCTGCGTCAGACACCAGGTGATCTGCTGTCAGTGAGAATGGATTTGTAATAACACCGCTCTCGGAACGCTTAACACGGTCTACTTCTTCAGCCTGTTGTTCAACAGACATATTTTTATGGATAATACCGATACCGCCCTCACGAGCAATGGCAATCGCCAATGTCGCTTCAGTTACCGTATCCATACCTGCACTGATCAAAGGAATGTTTAACTTCACACTATCGCTCAAGCGAATAGATACATCTACTTCTTTAGGCAGTGTCTCGGATTTCCGTGGCACTAGCAATACATCATCAAAGGTGAGGCCTTCCTTACCAAATTTATCTTCCCACACGCAAGTGTTCCTCCTTATGTTTGCTCAGCTTTACGGTCCAAAACCCGAAGATTCCAGGCTGTATTTTACGCCGAAAATACGTTTTCTGAAAAATTTATTATTGCCATCTTAGCAAAGCGATATTTAGACTGTCAAGGAAAAGTACTTGGTTATATAAGGTGTGTTGTCTCATGAATACAAGTGTTTTTCTCGTGAGGACAAGTGTAATCAATACAATATATAAAATCTGATTATATCAACTGACGTTTGTTTTTGCTGAGTCACACAGGCTATTCATTAGCTGTTCTCAAGCTACTTTTATACCTTAACTATTCGTTTATATATAAATAAAAACCACCACCGAATAACATCGGCAGTGGTTCTTTGCTTGGCGGCATCCTACTCTCCCAGGACCCTGCGGTCCAAGTACCATCGGCGCTAGAGGGCTTAACGGTCGTGTTCGGGATGGGTACGTGTGGAACCCCTCCGCCATCGCCACCAAACGTGGTGCTTACCTTTCAGAGATCGTTCTCTGAAAACTAGATTCGAAACGAAAGTCTGCGAACTATCACTTGCTATTGGATAAGCCCTCGACCGATTAGTACTGGTCAGCTCCATGCATTGCTGCACTTCCACCCCCAGCCTATCTACCTCGTCGTCTTCAAGGGGTCTTACATACTGGGAAATCTCATCTTGAGGGGGGCTTCACGCTTAGATGCTTTCAGCGTTTATCCCGTCCGTACATAGCTACCCAGCGGTGCTCCTGGCGGAACAACTGGTACACCAGCGGTACGTCCATCCCGGTCCTCTCGTACTAAGGACAGCTCCTCTCAAATTTCCTACGCCCACGACAGATAGGGACCGAACTGTCTCACGACGTTCTGAACCCAGCTCGCGTACCGCTTTAATGGGCGAACAGCCCAACCCTTGGGACCTACTTCAGCCCCAGGATGCGATGAGCCGACATCGAGGTGCCAAACCTCCCCGTCGATGTGGACTCTTGGGGGAGATAAGCCTGTTATCCCCAGGGTAGCTTTTATCCGTTGAGCGATGGCCCTTCCATGCGGTACCACCGGATCACTAAGCCCGACTTTCGTCCCTGCTCGACTTGTAGGTCTCGCAGTCAAGCTCCCTTATGCCTTTGCACTCTTCGAATGATTTCCAACCATTCTGAGGGAACCTTTGGGCGCCTCCGTTACTCTTTAGGAGGCGACCGCCCCAGTCAAACTGCCCACCTGACACTGTCCCCGCACCGGATTACGGTACCAGGTTAGAACCTAGATACGATCAGGGTGGTATCCCAACGTTGCCTCCACACAAGCTGGCGCTCATGTCTCTCAGGCTCCCACCTATCCTGTACAGATCGTACCCAAATTCAATATCAAGCTGCAGTAAAGCTCCATGGGGTCTTTCCGTCTTGTCGCGGGTAACCTGCATCTTCACAGGTATTAAAATTTCACCGGATCTCTCGTTGAGACAGCGCCCAAGTCGTTACGCCATTCGTGCGGGTCAGAATTTACCTGACAAGGAATTTCGCTACCTTAGGACCGTTATAGTTACGGCCGCCGTTTACTGGGGCTTCGGTTCACAGCTTCGGATTGCTCCTAACCACTCCCCTTAACCTTCCAGCACCGGGCAGGCGTCAGCCCGTATACTTCGCCTTACGGCTTCGCACAGACCTGTGTTTTTGCTAAACAGTCGCTTGGGCCTTTTCACTGCGGCCCCCTCGTGCTATTCACACTACCGGGGCACCCCTTCTCCCGAAGTTACGGGGTCATTTTGCCGAGTTCCTTAACGAGAGTTCTTCCGCGCGCCTTAGAATACTCTTCTCGCCTACCTGTGTCGGTTTGCGGTACGGGCACCTTCACCTGGCTAGAGGCTTTTCTTGGCAGTGTGAGATCATGACCTTCGCTACTATAATTTTCGCTCCCCATCACAGCTCAGCCTTACAATGTGCGGATTTGCCTACACATCAGCCTCACTGCTTAGACGGACATCCATCAGTCCGCGTCACTACCCTACTGCGTCCCCCATTGCTCATAACGGTTTATGGTGGTACAGGAATTTCGACCTGTTGTCCTTCGACTACGCCTTTCGGCCTCGCCTTAGGTCCCGACTTACCCTGAGCGGACGAGCCTTCCTCAGGAACCCTTAGGCTTTCGGCGGATCAGATTCTCACTGATCTTTTCGTTACTCATACCGGCATTCTCACTTGTATAATGTCCAGCGCTCCTTACGGTACACCTTCAACCCTTATACAACGCTCCCCTACCCCTGATGCAAGCATCAAGCCATAGCTTCGGTGGTGTGTTTAGCCCCGTTACATTTTCGGCGCAGAGTCACTCGACCAGTGAGCTATTACGCACTCTTTCAATGGTGGCTGCTTCTAAGCCAACATCCTGGTTGTCTGTGCAACTCCACATCCTTTCCCACTTAACACACACTTGGGGACCTTAGCTGATGGTCTGGGCTGTTTCCCTTTTGACAATGGATCTTAGCACTCACTGTCTGACTCCCGGAAGTAAGTCTATGGCATTCGGAGTTTGACTGAGCTTGGTAACCCTTGCGGGCCCCGCACCCAATCAGTGCTCTACCTCCACGACTCTGTTTTCCGAGGCTAGCCCTAAAGCTATTTCGGGGAGAACCAGCTATCTCCGAGTTCGATTGGAATTTCTCCGCTACCCCCACCTCATCCCCGCACTTTTCAACGTGCGTGGGTTCGGGCCTCCAGTGCGTGTTACCGCACCTTCACCCTGGACAGGGGTAGATCACCCGGTTTCGGGTCTACGTCCACGTACTATGGCGCCCTATTCAGACTCGCTTTCGCTGCGGCTCCGGCTTCTCACCTTAACCTTGCACGGGAACGTAACTCGCCGGTTCATTCTACAAAAGGCACGCCATCACCCCTAAAACGGGCTCTGACTTTTTGTAAGCACACGGTTTCAGGTTCTATTTCACTCCCCTTCCGGGGTGCTTTTCACCTTTCCCTCACGGTACTGCTTCACTATCGGTCGCTAGGAAGTATTTAGCCTTGGCAGATGGTCCTGCCGGATTCATACGGGGTTTCACGTGCCCCGCACTACTCGGGATCCGTCTCGGAGGGAACAGACTTTCAACTACAGGGCTTTTACCTTCTTTGGCGGGCCTTTCCAGACCTCTTCGCTTAACCGGTTCCTTTGTAACTCCATGTGAGACGTCCCACAACCCCAAAGAGCAAGCTCCTTGGTTTGGGCTTCTCCGCGTTCGCTCGCCGCTACTGACGGAATCACTATTGTTTTCTCTTCCTCAGGGTACTTAGATGTTTCAGTTCCCCTGGTATGCCTCTACACAACCTATGTATTCAGTTGTGAGTAACTGGATATTACCCCAGCTGGGTTTCCCCATTCGGACATCCCCGGATCAAAGCTTGCTTACAGCTCCCCGAGGCAGTTTCGTTGTTCGCCACGTCCTTCATCGGCTCCTAGCGCCTAGGCATCCTCCGTGTGCTCTTAGTAGCTTAACCAAATTGCTCCGGTTTTGACTGCTCGCTTCCCTTGTTTTGCTTACGCAAATCCAAAATTCGCTCCCACTCAATACCATCGCAACAGCAATTAACTACCGTTTTTATTGAAACTTGTTTGCACAAGTTCAGCTAAAAAGGAATGTTCTAATTCGCATTTTACTTTCGTTTCGATATCTAGTTTTCAAAGAACAAGCTCCATGCAAAAGCAAGCTGTTTGAGAGTTTGAGCTCTCAAAACTGAGCAACGAGTGAGTAAGTTTGCAGCTGAGCTGCATATTTGAATGTTTCCGCTGCGGGAAACGATTCTCCATAGAAAGGAGGTGATCCAGCCGCACCTTCCGATACGGCTACCTTGTTACGACTTCACCCCAATCATCTATCCCACCTTCGGCGGCTGGCTCCTTGCGGTTACCCCACCGACTTCGGGTGTTATAAACTCTCGTGGTGTGACGGGCGGTGTGTACAAGACCCGGGAACGTATTCACCGCGGCATGCTGATCCGCGATTACTAGCAATTCCGACTTCATGCAGGCGAGTTGCAGCCTGCAATCCGAACTGAGACCGGCTTTTTAGGATTGGTTCCACCTCGCGGCTTCACTGCCCGTTGTACCGGCCATTGTAGTACGTGTGTAGCCCAGGTCATAAGGGGCATGATGATTTGACGTCATCCCCACCTTCCTCCGGTTTGTCACCGGCAGTCACCTTAGAGTGCCCATCCGAAATGCTGGCAACTAAGATCAAGGGTTGCGCTCGTTGCGGGACTTAACCCAACATCTCACGACACGAGCTGACGACAACCATGCACCACCTGTCTCCTCTGTCCCGAAGGAAAGGTACATCTCTGTACCGGTCAGAGGGATGTCAAGACCTGGTAAGGTTCTTCGCGTTGCTTCGAATTAAACCACATACTCCACTGCTTGTGCGGGTCCCCGTCAATTCCTTTGAGTTTCAGTCTTGCGACCGTACTCCCCAGGCGGAGTGCTTAATGTGTTAACTTCGGCACCAAGGGTATCGAAACCCCTAACACCTAGCACTCATCGTTTACGGCGTGGACTACCAGGGTATCTAATCCTGTTTGCTCCCCACGCTTTCGCGCCTCAGCGTCAGTTACAGCCCAGAGAGTCGCCTTCGCCACTGGTGTTCCTCCACATATCTACGCATTTCACCGCTACACGTGGAATTCCACTCTCCTCTTCTGCACTCAAGTCATCCAGTTTCCAGTGCGATCCGGGGTTGAGCCCCGGGATTAAACACCAGACTTAAATGACCGCCTGCGCGCGCTTTACGCCCAATAATTCCGGACAACGCTTGCCCCTACGTATTACCGCGGCTGCTGGCACGTAGTTAGCCGGGGCTTTCTTCTCAGGTACCGTCACCTTGAGAGCAGTTACTCTCCCAAGCGTTCTTCCCTAGCAACAGAGCTTTACGATCCGAAAACCTTCATCACTCACGCGGCATTGCTCCGTCAGGCTTTCGCCCATTGCGGAAGATTCCCTACTGCTGCCTCCCGTAGGAGTCTGGGCCGTGTCTCAGTCCCAGTGTGGCCGATCACCCTCTCAGGTCGGCTACGCATCGTCGCCTTGGTGAGCCGTTACCCCACCAACTAGCTAATGCGCCGCAGGCCCATCCCCAAGTGACAGATTGCTCCGTCTTTCCAGTTTCCTTCAGGCGAAGAAAACAACTATTCGGTATTAGCTACCGTTTCCGGTAGTTGTCCCAAACTTGAGGGCAGGTTGCCTACGTGTTACTCACCCGTCCGCCGCTAACCATCAGAGAAGCAAGCTTCTCATCAAGTCCGCTCGACTTGCATGTATTAGGCATGCCGCCAGCGTTCGTCCTGAGCCAGGATCAAACTCTCCAATAAAGTATTGAAAAGAGCGATAAGCTCATTTTGAATCTGACGAGATTAAAATCTCATTTGTGCTCCAGTCGATTCAAGCCAAGGCTTGTTTCTAACTTTCGCGTTCATTCTGCAAGCAGAATGTTTACTCACTCGTTGTTCAGTTTTCAAAGATCAAACTTGTTTCGTTACCGAGTGTTGTTCTCCTCAGTAACTTTTATATCATAACACTTCCGAACCAACTTTGCAAGCTCTTTTTTTTAAGTTTCTTTCGAAGCTTATTTGATTTGCTTGCCGCACCGTGTAAACTGTGTTTTCTTGGCCGGAATTAGAATATACCATGTACAGATTTTGATTGCAAGTTTTTTTCTCAATTAATAATAACTATTCATATGCTACGTTCTGAACGTACATAAGCTATTCTTCCATTATAACTGATTTATATGCACGTCCATATGATTTTTAGGGTTTAACATTCATAACAGGAACTTTTCTTGGCCACAGACTGTAGCTAAAGCTTATCAGAAAATCGATCCCAAGTATGATTCCCCACACTTTAATCAGATTATAGAAAGCGGCTGTACGTTCAGCATCACCAATCCACCAGATCATGGCGAATAGAAACGTACTGCCTATAACCCAAGCCAAAAGATGTCTGTACCACCCACTACGCTCACGGCTCGCATGCTCTCTGCCATATAACTTGTTGTTACGAGGATTCTCTCCGCCTTTGAACCAATATAGGAAGTATCGATCTGCCCAAGCGATCATCTGATGACCATAGGCAATGCTTACTCCGATGTACACCGCAGCGATACCATGAATCATGCCCGCTGTAGCTCCACGCTGAAGATCCATCACAGTGGCCACCAGCAATAACAGATCCACGATCGGTGTTGCCATCAATAACCCGATGCCTAACCTTTTCATGCCAAGAAGATACTTGACACTTAGGCCCGCAAACACAAACAACCAAAAGGCAATCTCACACCCTATAATGAAATAACCAATCATCTCATAGCCCCCATATTATTATAATACAGCTGTATTAAATATAATTTAGCACGTTTGTATCATAATAATCAACAATGATATAATACTCTTATGCCTAAAATTGTTGATCATAATAAACAGCGTGTGCTCGTGGCCGAGGCAGCTTGGCGTATTATACGAAAAGATGGCATGGAACAAGCCTCTGTTCGTAATATTGCGGAAGAAGCAGGAATTTCGGTCGGTTCGATGCGTCACTATTTTTCCACTCAGTCCGAACTGTTACGATATGCCATGAATCTGGTATCCGAACGAGTATCCAAACGAATCGCACAAATGTCTTTTACCGGTTCTCCCTTGGATAATATGAAATGTTTGTTACTCGAGTTAGTACCAAACACAGATGAAAAACTGGTCGAAATGGAGGTGTGGTACGCTTTTACAGCCAGATCCAAAACCGATTCTAAGCTCAAAGAACTTGCCGATACCGTCTATGACGAACTCAGACGAGCAGTTAGCCATGTTATCACTCATCTGATCGAGCATAATCTCACCAGACCCGATCTTGATATTGAACTTGAGATCGAAAGATTGTATGCACTGGTGGATGGCTTGGGTATCCATACCGTTCTTAGACCCGACCAGATGAACGCCAAACTTATGGATGATATTCTTAATGTGCACCTTGTTTCCTTGTGCCGCTAAACAAAAAAACCGCAGTACATTCATTATGACTAATGCCTACTGAGATAACAGGCGTTAGCAGTGAATGTCTGACGGTTTTTCTTTTTATCCGATAATGATCCGACCCTCCGGATGACGATACAGTTTCTTCTCTTTGCGAGGACGAAGGGCATAAGCAATGGTTAATGGCCCAATCCGGCCTACAAACATCGTAAAGGTAATAATAATTTTTCCCCAATTGGTCAACTCATGTGTCACTCCCACAGAAAGACCCACAGTACCGATTGCGGATGCAGCTTCAAACATCAATGAAAGGAATGGCGCATCCTCGGTCGTAAGGAGAAGCATCACCACGATCATGAATATAATCAGAGAAACCATAATAATGGTCAATGCCCGCATTAATAGTTCCTTCGGAACACGCTGGCGGAAAAATACGATATCCTTGTTTCCCCGAATCATCGCATAAACCGCACCAATCATGATCAGGAATGTAGTCGTTTTGATCCCACCCCCGGTCGATCCAGGGGAAGCCCCGATAAACATCAGCAGAATGAAGAAGAATTGGGTGGCCTGCCTCATCTCTGTGATATCGATTGTACTCGTTCCCGACGAACGTGTAGAAACAGACTGGAAGAAGGATGCATAGATCTTCTCGCTCCAGGTGAGTGAAGCCAGTGTATGTCCATTGGTAAATTCGAAAACAAACAACACAATCGCTCCTATGCCGATCAGTGCTCCCGAGACAGACAGCACCAGTTTGGACTGGAGGGATAGGCGTCTGCGTTTGCGATACTCGAACAGATCATTTAACACAACGAAGCCCAATCCACCAGAGACAACGAGAATAGAAGCAGTGAGGTTGAATATCCAATCTCCGGTGTAGTATTGAAAGCTATTGCCGAACAGATCGAAGCCGCCATTATTAAACAGTGAAACGGAATGAAAGATCCCATAGTACACCGCCTGGACAAAAGGCATCTCCGTTGCCCAGCGCAGCGCCAGTATGACAGCAGCTACCCCTTCAATGGTAAAGGAGAAAATCAACACCTTGCGGATAATACGTACGATCCCCTCCATACTGTCTGCATTAATGGCCTCTTTAAGTAATAGCCTGTCCTTGAGTGAGATTCGTTTGCCCAATACCAGCGCAAAAAGGGTAGCCATGGTCATGAAACCGAGTCCACCGAGCTGCATTAACACCATAATGACGATCTGACCAAACAAATTAAACGTCGTCCCTACATCCACAACGACAAGGCCAGTCACACATGCGGCAGAGGTTGATGTAAAGAGCGCGTCAATAAACGCCAAATGCACACCGCTTTGATTGGAGATTGGCAACATGAGCAGCAACGTTCCAATCGCAATGATCAGCAGAAAACCACCGACCAGGATTAACGGGGGCGATAAAAATTGGGCAAAGTGAAGCCTGAACTTCATGAAGGGCACCTCTTTTAACAAAATGCGAACAGGTTGATTAAAATGAAATTCAAAACGCAGTACCACCATAATGACGCGCTGGAAACAGGGCGTTCTGACAGATTTCATTAATAGCACCTATGTAAACCTAAAGAGGAACTTGCCCCAGCATCTTACTGAACGGCAGGTTCCTCTTCTATTATGAACGTATCCTACGTTCCTTATTTAGTCTTGCGTACGAGGACGCATGTGTGGGAAGAGCAGTACGTCACGAATCGAAGGGGAGTTGGTCAACAGCATGATCAATCGATCAACCCCGATTCCCAATCCGCCTGTCGGTGGCATACCATATTCAAGCGCACGAATGAAGTCATCATCCATCTCATGAGCTTCGTCGTTCCCATGTTCCTTCTCCAGCATCTGTGCTTCAAAGCGCTGACGTTGATCGATTGGATCATTCAGCTCTGTAAATGCATTTGCATGCTCGCGTCCAACGATGAACAATTCGAAGCGATCCGTGAAGCGCGGGTCTACATCATTTTTCTTCGCCAGCGGTGAGATCTCGAGAGGATGTCCGGTAATAAATGTCGGTTGAATCAACGTCTCTTCTACAAATTCTTCAAAGAAAGCGTTCAGAATATGACCAAATGTCATATGTTTTTCAACCGGAACCTTATGTTCCTTCGCCAAGCTATGCGCTTCCTCATCGGTCATGTGAACAGAGAAGTCTACGCCTACAACTTCCTTAACTGCATCCACCATCGACACACGGCGCCACTGCGGCGTAAGGTCTACTTCATAGTCTCCATACTGGATTACTTGCGTACCCAGTACTTCCTGTGCAATATGAGCTACCAGATTCTCCGTCAATTGCATAATATCCTTGTAGTCGGCATATGCCTCATACAATTCAATCATTGTGAACTCCGGATTGTGACGTGTGGACATCCCTTCATTCCGATATACACGGCCGATCTCATATACCTTCTCCAATCCGCCAACGATCAGACGTTTCAGGTGAAGCTCAATCGCAATCCGCATATACAGTTCCATGTCCAGCGCATTGTGATGCGTGATAAACGGACGTGCTGCTGCTCCTCCTGCGATGGTATGCAACGTAGGGGTTTCCACTTCCAGATATCCAAGGGAATCCAGGTAACGACGCATCGATTGAATGATTTTGGAACGTGCGATAAAGGTCTGTTGTACGTCCGGGCTCATAATCAGGTCCACATAACGCTGGCGGTAACGCAGCTCTACGTCGGTGAGACCATGGAATTTGTCCGGAAGCGGATAGAGCGATTTGGACAGCACTTCAAGGTCTTTGACTTTGACAGAAGTTTCACCTGTTTTGGTCTTAAAGATTACGCCGGTTACCCCAACGATATCACCAAGGTCCAGCAGGCTGAATGCCGCATACTTGTCTTCAGGTACGCTATCCTGACGAACATAGATCTGGATTCTGCCGCTCAGGTCCTGAATATGTGCAAAGCTAGCTTTACCCATTCCCCGCTTCGCCATAATCCGTCCGGCAATACTGACTTCGATGTGCTTCTCTTCCAGCTCTTCCTTGGTCAGTTCTTCATACTTCTTCAGAATGGAGCCGGCTTCTTCGGTACGTACGTATTTTTGGCCAAAAGGGTCGATTCCCAATTTGCGGAGCTCGTCCAATTTGTCACGGCGAATTTGTAAAAGCTCGCTAAGTTCGGTTTCCTGATTCAAGACTTCATCCGTCATGATCTGTATTCATCTCCTTATTTACATTGCAGGCATCACGTGAGGACACTCTTCTTCCTCAAATGTTGAAAAAGCTTCCCTAAGGAAGCTTTTGTTTACCGCGACCAACTGCTTCGTTGCTATAGCTTTTTAATATCTACAATTTTATATTGAATTACGCCAGCAGGTACACTTACATCAACAACTGTACCGTTTTTCTTGCCCAGAATCGCTTTACCGACAGGACTTTCGTTAGAGATCTTGTTCTGAAGCGGGTTAGACTCAGCAGATCCTACAATGGTATATTCTGTGATGTCACCGAATTCCAAATCTTCTACAGTAACTGTGGCACCTACACTTACAACATCCGTATCAATCTCGTCACTGTTAATGATGCGTGCGTTCCGAAGCATTTTCTCCAAAGTAATAATACGACCTTCAATGAAGGCCTGTTCGTTCTTTGCATCTTCGTACTCCGAGTTCTCACTGATATCTCCATAACCGATGGCTACCTTAATCCGTTCAGCCACTTCGCGGCGCTTCACTGATTTCAATGTTTCCAGTTCTTCTTCCAGCTTCTTAAGTCCCTCTGGTGTAAGGATAACTTCCTTGTCGCTCATCTCAACCGATTCTCCTGTCATGGGAATAATTTGATTGTACGGCAACGGAATCAGTGCTGATTACAGAGCTCCGCCCGCATACATCTTCAAAACTATATGAAGTTCTCCAGAGAAATAGAATATTCCTCCTGATGACTAGCCTTTAATTAACGCACATGGCGAATTTATACTGTGAAATTATAGGGGAACGATCTCGAAAAGTCAATGTTACGCCCCCTATAGCTGTAAACGTTTTATAGCTGCCTTTATAATTAAGATGCATTTCCGGCAATAACCGGTTCTGACTCCAGATTACCTTCGCTTTTCAGCTGACCCACAAAGTTCTCCAGTATCTGTACCATCTCATCCCGTTTGGTTCCTTCCATAATAACGTCCTTAATACGGGCAGATCCTTTCAAGCCTTTCAAATACCAAGCCAGATGTTTACGCATCTCGCGCACGGCAACCGTCTCATTCTTCAATGCGATCAGGCGATCCATATGCAAAATGGCAACGCGGATCTTCTCTTCGCCATTCGGATCAGGAAGCAATTCGCCCGTGCTTAAGTATTGAATGGTACGATACAGCATCCAGGGGTTACCCAGGGCAGCACGACCGATCATCACGCCATCACAACCCGTTTCATCCAGCATACGGCGTGCATCCTCAGGTGTATGGACATCACCATTGCCAATCACCGGAATAGAGACCGCCTCTTTGACATCTTTGATGTGTGACCAGTCTGCTGTTCCTGTATAGAGTTGCTCCCGGGTACGGCCATGCACACTTACCGCCTGTCCACCCGCACGCTCAACCGCGAGTGCATTCTCCACCGCGAAAATGTGCTCGTTATCCCAGCCGATCCGCATCTTCACCGTCACCGGCTTCTCCACCGCATCTACTACAGCAGATACCATCTCATAGATCTTGTTGGGATCAAGCAACCAACGCGCACCTGCATCACACTTGGTTACCTTTGGCACAGGGCACCCCATGTTAATGTCGATGATATCGGCATTGGTTTCTTGTCCACAATTTTGGCTGCTTCTATGAGGGAATCCCGATCTCCCCAAAAATCTGAAGGCTCAGCGGTTTCTCACGTTCATCCACAAACAACATCTCACGTGTACGCTGGTTGCCGTGCACAATGGCTTTGCCGCTCACCATCTCCGCGCATACGAGGCCTGTTCCGAATTCTTTTGCGATCAAACGAAAAGCCGGATTACATACGCCAGCCATCGGCGCAAGGACGACCTGGTTTTTCATTTCAATGCCACCAATGTTAAGCACGGTAGTCGTTTCACTCCTCTTTTTTGATTCTGTATAAATCAACGATATACAATTCGATCCATGTGTTGGTTGTTATAACATGCCGAAACCGAAACGGGCCTACTTGCCCTGCAACTCCTCGGTACTGATTGCCAGCACATCCGAAATTCGATCCAGCTCTTGCTGGGATACCTTGCGGTTCCCCCGCTCAATGGTTCCCAGAATGGCCAGAGAGATGCCGGTCTCGGCAGCAAGTTCATGTTGTGTTAAACCCTTCAGCTTCCGGAATGCCCGGATTCGATTGGCCAATTGCATGTTTTCCAAAGCTGTATTCCATCCTTTCCATCCAGTACAGACAACGATGAGTGTACAAAGGTATACAGACCTGAAACCTCGCCCTCCGGTACGATATCTGACAGCGGCACCAAGACAAAAGCCCGTTCACCCATACGGGGATGTGGCAATTGAAGCAATTCGGTATCACGCGTCTCACCATGCATCCAGAGCAGATCCAGATCAACGGTACGCGGTCCCCAGCGAATATCACGAACACGTCCAAGCCGATTCTCGATATCCAGTAGTTCCGTAAGCAACTTCTCCGGTGTCAGCCTCACCTGTACGGCGACTGCCATATTCAGAAACGCAGGCTGATCTACATATCCTACAGGCTCCGTCTCATATAGTGCAGAACAACGCAGAACGAATATATGAGGGTGTTCATCCAGCAGAGACAATGCTTCAAACAGCGTCTGTTCCCGGTCACCCAAATTGGCCCCTAAAGCAATATAAGCCTCTGAAGATTCAGAGGTCGAATGTGCAATCATGATCGGTTCTCACTTTCTTGTGCGGCGAAGCTCTACCGTTACGCCCCCAAAATGAATATCAAATGGCGGATGTGGCTTCGTCACCTTGACTGTCAATGCATTGATAATAGTATAAGTGTCTAGTAAAGAAGATGCAATATGTTCGCCCAAAGCTTCAATTAACTGGAATGATTTATTTTCAACGATCTGTTTGACCAGCTCATGGATCTCCGCATAATTGATCGTTTTGGTCAGATCATCATGACGTCCAGCCTCACTCAGGTCCATATCTATCTCAAGATCAATATAATAACGTGCCCCTAGCTTCCGCTCCTCGGCAAATACACCGTGATATCCGTAATACTCCATTCGATGCATAACCATTCTATCCATACGATCCGCCTGCCCTCTATATATATTGAAATTTTGAAAAACGCTGCACTTCAACTGGACGGGCCATTCGGACCCGCCAGCCTTATTTCCTCCGTATACCCGGAGAAGCATATAACATGCCATCACACATGTCTGCCGTCCGCCGAATCGGCTTCACATCATGAACCCGAACCATCTGGCAGCCTTGGGCAATGCCGAAGGCAACGGTCGCAGCGGTTCCTTCCAGCGCATCATCCGCACCAACGTTTAAGGTGTTCTGGATGAATCTTTTGCGTGAAGTGGCTAGCAGCACCGGATAACCCATCTTATTGAGCAAACCGAGCGATGACATGAGCTTCAGATTTTCTGCGAGATCCTTCACAAAACCAATGCCCGGATCCAAAATAATCTGATCTGCTTTTACGCCGGCTCCCAGTGCAAGTTGAATGCTCTCCTGCAAGTCGCTCACGACATCACTCAGATAATCGGTATAGTTCCGCTCCTGCCGATTATGCATCAGAATGATGGGACACCCCAGTTCTGCTGCCGTGCGGGCCATATCCGGATCTGCCTTGGCACCCCACACATCATTAATGATATGGGCACCGGCCCGAATGGCTTGCCTTGCAACATCGGCCTTGTACGTATCTACCGATATCGGAATGTGTGGGGCCTGCTGATGCAATGCTTCAATAACCGGAATGATCCGGCTCAGCTCTTCATCGGCGCCCACGACATCTGAACCTGGTCGGGTGGACTCCCCGCCGATATCAATCAGGTCTGCTCCTTCCTCCATCATCTGCTTGGCATGAGCAACCGCCCGTTCCACGTTGGTATAACGTCCACCATCCGAGAATGAGTCAGGCGTGACGTTAAGAATGCCCATAATCTGTGTTCTTGCACCCAGCTTCAACTCAGCTGGCCCCCAAGCATAGTTCCGTTCATAAATGACTGGTGTAAGTGTCATGAAGTATACCCCGCTTTCTGCCGATACATACCCAGAAGGTCAGCTGTAACCGGGCCTATATATCCGTTGCTTATTATGGTTTGGTCTCCATTCTGATCCCGAAGAGTCGTAACCGGAACCAGTTCGGCCACCGAGCCGGTTAGAAATAATTCATCTGCTTGCAGAAGGTCCTCCCAGGCAGCTAACGTTTCTATGCAAGGCACTCCTTGCCGCTTAGCGATCTCCATTACCACAGCTCGTGTAATGCCCGGCAGAATGCCGGTTGAGAGCGCTGGCGTGTGGAGCACATTTTCCCGTACCCAAAATACATTGCTGACAATACCCTCAGCGACATACCCATCACGGGTGAATTGCAGCCCTTCTGCACCCTGCGCAGCCTGCCCATACCCGTTCAACTCCCGCTTCGCCAGAATGCTGTTCATATAATGCAGCGACTTGAACCGGACCTCACCTTCGGGTGTGTTACGTGGCGTAGACAACCGTTGCAGCATTTTGCCGCTCTCATATAAAGAGGGAGAGGGTTCAGGTAATGCTTTTGCCAACACAATATGATTGGGCTTCGAGTAGTCACCCGAAGGTAGACCTAACGGCGCTTCACCCGCGGATACCGTATAACGCACGTATGCATCCTGAAGTCCATTCGCCTGCATCAAATGTTGAATCCAATCTGTCACCTCTGCCGCGGTCGTTGTAAAAGGAATGCCCAGTTCTTCACACCCCGAAGCCATCCGCTCCAAATGCCGTTCCAGCAGAAAAGGGATGCCTCGATAGGTCCGAAACGTCTCGAACAATCCAAGTCCGTACAAAAAGCCGTGATCCGTTACAGGAACCACGGCTGCCGCCATATTGACCAACTCTCCGTTTTTCGCGGCATATTGCATATTATACCTTCACCTGTTGGGACAGGAAGTTGCGAAGCATCTGATGCCCATGGTCTGTAATAATGGATTCCGGGTGGAATTGAACCCCTTCAATCGCATATTCTTTGTGACGCAAACCCATGATTTCACCTTCAGCTGTCTCCGCTGTAATCTCCAGGCAGTCCGGCAGACTGCTGCGCTCTACAATGAGGGAGTGATAACGGGTAGCTGTAAACGGGGATGGCAATCCGGCAAATACGGATGTTCCATTATGGTGCATCTCGGATGTTTTGCCGTGCATCATGCGCTCTGCACGAATGACATTGCCCCCAAACGCCTGTCCAATGGACTGATGTCCCAGACACACCCCAAAGATCGGAATGCTTCCCTTGAAATGATCGATGACTGCCAGGCTGATGCCCGCTTCATTGGGTGTACACGGTCCCGGAGAGATCAGAATATGATCAGGTGCCAGTGCTTCAATGCCTGCCAAATCAATCTCATCGTTGCGGCGAACTTCCACCGTCTCACCCAATTCACCCAGATATTGAACCAGGTTGTACGTGAAGGAATCGTAATTATCGATAACCAGTATCATATGCCTTCTCCTCCTCATCTTCCGTCAATGCAAATGACGGTTGCTTCGTTTTATTTTAGTTTAACAGCTTCCGCTCGTTTCGCTTGTTCTTGTTCAATAACTCTGCTTGCTTCTGATTCCTCGCTGTAATTCACAGCTCTCATCATCGCTCTTGCCTTGTTGCGGCATTCCTTGTATTCCCGATATGGATCGGAATCAATAACAATCCCTGCACCGGCCTGGACATAACCAGTACCATCCTTAATGGCAAGCGTACGAATGACAATGTTCAATTCCATGTTCCCACTGTAATCCATCCACCCGATCGAACCCGTATAAGGTCCACGACGCACAGGCTCAAGCTCCTCGATGATCTCCATGGTGCGGACTTTGGGCGCTCCGGTAATCGTCCCACCCGGGAACGTCGCAGCAATCACATCAAATACGGATAACCCTTCTGCCAGTCTGCCTTCCACCTGGGAGACGAGATGCATGACATGGGAATACTTCTCGATGGTCATCAATTCAGGCACATGAACCGAACCGTAGGCTGCAATCCGTCCGATATCATTACGTTCCAGATCGACAAGCATAATATGCTCCGCCCGCTCCTTCTCACTGCCCAGCAGTTCATCCGCCATCGCCTTATCTTCTGCCTCATCACGGCCCCTTCTTCGAGTCCCTGCGATGGGACGTGCGCTGACTTTACCATTCTCCACTTTGACCAGAAGTTCAGGAGATCCGCTTACCAGCTGAAAGTCCGGACTACGCAGCATACCCATATACGGTGATGGATTCACGAGTCGCAGCCATTCATAAATATGCTCAGCGCTCGAACGAAGCCGCTTTTCCTGTCTCAAGGACAGATTCACCTGAAACACATCGCCCTGCCTGATATATTCCTGTACCGTGCGTACAGCCTGTTCAAAGTCCTCCTGTGGGAAAGAGGTCTCCCACCCTTCGGATTCCCTTTCCGCATCTTCCGGCTGTGGTGTACGATTGACCTGCTTGTTGCGGCGTTCCAGTGCCTGTTGTTGTTCCTCGGCCTGTGCAGCCCCCATAATATGAAGCCATCGTTGCTTCATCGCTGTCGCTCGTGCTTCGGCTATGGCATATAGGCTACGGATATCGGCTTCGTTCTGATCAGGCTCTATAGCCAGATGAATCATGCAGAATAGGGCCTGCTGCTGATGGTCGTAAGCCCATAATTCTTCAAAACGCATCCACCAATAATCCGGCAAAGCGGGATTATCTTCGGCCAGGGTTGGCAGCTTCTCCAATGATCTGGCTATATCATAACTGAGATAACCTGCATATCCACCCCCAAAGTCTGGAGCCCCATTAACCTTAGGTGCACGATAAGGAGCAGTCCATCTCTTCAATACATCCAGCGGCTTACCGTTGTCCGTCGAGGTGGTTCCTTCTGAAACATCACGAATAACCGCTTCTTGACCCTTCCCGGAAATAACGGATACGGGATCTAGTCCCAGAAATGTATATCTCCCGCCTTTGCCATTCTCCAATACCATTGCGTATGGTGACGCCTGCTCCCAGGCAGCCTCCCACGATAACGGTAAACCGCCATGATACGGCCCCTCATCCGACTTCGTGATATAGGGCATCATGGTCCAGCCTTGTCCAGCCCACTCCGTCCAGTCGGCGTATGTTGTCATCAGGTGTGTCATTGCGGTGTACCGCCCTCCATCTGTCGCTAGTTCTATTGTCTGATAGTATACTAAAGCGTCGCTCCTTTTAAAAGCATTACGCCAAAAATCCTCCATACCCGTCATGCGGGCAAGGAGGATTAATTTAGTCATTTGTAAGTTTACGCTTCGAAGTTGTACAACGGTGTGCTGAGGTAACGTTCGCCATTACTTGGCACGATTACAACAACGCGTTTGCCAGCACCCAATTGTTTTGCAACCTGAAGACCTGCACGGATCGCTGCACCGGAAGAAATACCGGACAGGATGCCCTCTTCCTTCGCTACCTGGCGAGCCGTCTCGAATGCATCATCATTCTCAATGTGAATGATCTCATCATAAATTTCCTGATCCAGAATCTCAGGGATAAAGTTGGCACCGATCCCCTGGATTTTATGAGGTCCAGGTTTGCCGCCTGCCAGAATTGGCGAAGCTGCTGGCTCAACTGCAACAATTTTAATACCAGGGAAAGCTTCTTTCAGCACTTCGCCTGTACCTGTGATGGTTCCGCCTGTACCAATACCGGCAATGAAAGCATCCAACGTACCGCCCACAGACTGGATTGCGTCAACAATCTCAGGGCCAGTCGTTTCACGGTGGATCTTCACATTGGCTTTATTTTTAAATTGCTCAGCCATGAAATAGGATGGGTTTTCTTTCAGCAGTTCTTCGGCTTTTTTAACAGCACCATTCATGCCTTCAGCTCCAGGTGTAAGCACCAGCTCAGCACCATACGCACGAAGCAGGTTGCGACGCTCCAAGCTCATCGTCTCAGGCATTACAATAACTGACTTGTAGCCTTTGGCTGCAGCCACCATCGCGAGTCCAATTCCCGTGTTACCACTTGTTGCTTCGATAATGGTATCACCTGGTTTCAGCTTGCCTTCTTTTTCCGCTTCTTCCACAATGCTAATTGCAATACGGTCTTTGACGCTTGAACCTGGATTCTGGTACTCCAGCTTCACGAATATTTCAGCACTGCCTTCAGGTACGATACGGTTCAGACGAACAAGCGGAGTACCTCCGATGAGTTCTGTTACGTTATTAACTACTTTAGCCATATGAATGCCCTCCTTAGTGGATGAATGAAACTTGGTTCCTGTTAACTTATACTGTGCGGCCGATAGCCTCTGGATGTTATAGAAGAACTGCGGAAATCCCGTTGATCCCATCCCATACTGCTAAGATTTCCAGACAGGGTGAAGGTTTCCGAAAGTTTCTTTGTTCAGAAGTAAATCTTTTATATCCGAGTAAACGAGTAGGTATTTATTATTTTCATCTTATCAACGATAACTCTTATTGTCAATATGAGTACTCAAAAAAAATACGCTGCCTTCGGCTCTAAGACCGCAGACGGCGTATTTTTATCAAGATGCAGCAGTACAAGACAATTTTTTCATTGCGTTCAGGAGGCAGGAATCTCGGACAGGATCACAGCTTCATACTTGTTACGCAACATTTGCTCTACTTGAGGTAACGGGTCAGCCTGACTCAGCGCCAGCTGCATTCGAATCTCATCCCGAACCTCGTCAACCGACTGAACCTGTTGCTCTTCTTTATCATTGAGTCTGATAATAACATAGCCCTCTTTCACTTGAACCGGACCGGCGATATCGCCTACATCCAGCCCAGCGGCGAGTTGAAGGATCTCCTCTGACTGGAACGGATCGTTTCGCTCAATCCATCCCAGCCTTCCACCAGCATCACGAGAGAAGCTGTCTGTCGATTGACTGCGAGCAACTTCTTCAAAGTCTTCCCCCTTCTCCAATGCATCCAATAAGGAATCGGCTTTCTCTTCTTCCTTCACTACGATGATGGACAAGTCATATTTCTCGGGGAAACGTAATCCTCACGGTGTTCGGTCCAGTATTGCTCAATATCTGCATCCTTGACCTGTATGCCAATCGTTGCAATTTTCTCAAGCAGCAGCCTGTAGCCGGCCTCCAATTCAAGTTCCTGTTTGGTCAGGCCCAACTGGGATTTCATTTCGTCAAAATACGATTTTTCTGAATCGTACCCCTCCATTGCGGCAGCAAGTTCTTTTGCAATCTCTTGGGGAGTAACGATCAGCTTGCGTTCTATTGCTTCGGCATATACCGCTTTACGGTTTAACATCTGGAGCAACAACTCACTACCGTAACGCCGTTTTAGCGCATCGGTCCACTCTTTATCCGTGATCACTTCTCCGTTGATCGTCGCTACAGTGCTTCCTTCTTCCGTGTTGGCATCATGGGAGGCATCAGCCTCATCTTTGCCCTGTCTGAGACCATGCATAGCCATCACCGTACCCATAACTAACATGCCCAGCGTCAAGACAATTACAGCCGTCCACAACCCTTTTTCCTGTCTTGTCATTCCGCATCCCGTCCCCGCATAGGTCAGTTCTTGGCTTGCTCTAGGATGGTCTCAAGTTGTTCTTTGTTAAAGTCATAGGCTTCATTACAGAACTGGCAAACGACTTCAGCTTGGCCCTCTTCTTCAATTAATTGCTCCATCTCCGTTTGACCCAGACTGATTAGTGTCTTCTCTACCCGCTCACGTGAACACTCACAGCTAAAATGAATATCCAACCCTTCCATCACTTGTACATCTGGCAACAATCGGCGGAGCAACTCTTCCAATTCAAGCCCTTGCTCCAATAACGTCGTCACTGGCGGCAACGTGCCAATGGCATTTTCAATCGCCGTGATCTCTTGATCTGTCAATCCCGGCAACAGCTGAATGATGAATCCGCCTGCAACTATAACGGAATTATCCGTATCAACGAGCACACCCACGCCTACAGCAGAAGGTGTTTGCTCCGATTGAGCAAAGTAGTACGTGAAGTCTTCACCCAGTTCTCCTGAAATAATAGGCACACTGCCACGATATGGCTCTTTCAGTCCCAAATCCTTCGTTATATTGATGAATCCTTCGGTGCCAACTGCGCCTGCAACGTCCAGTTTCCCCACACTGTTACTTGGCAGATGTACATGCGGATTGGAAACATACCCTCTTACTTCGCCTTTGGCATTGGCATCAGCTACAATCTGTCCAATTGGCCCATCACCGTTGACTTGTACCGTTAACTTCTCTTCACCTTTGAGCATTGCACCCATAATGGCTGCGGTTGTAACCGTACGCCCCATGGCAGCTGTAGCCGTGGGAAACGTGTCGTGTCTTCTGCGTAGTTCCTCAACCAGTTCCGTAGTCTGGATAGCAAAGGCTCTTACCTTTCCATTCAATGCTGTACCACGAATTAATCGGTCATGCTTGTTGTTGTTTTCCAAGTCATTCAGCCTCCTTTGGCGTATCGCCATAATCGTCGTAACACAGAAAAACGGCACAACACTTAAGCTGTAATCTCAGCCCGCTGTATGCCGTCTCTATGCTCACCTTTCCCGGTTCCGCTCATATATAATACGCAGCCCTTCAAGCGTAAGCAGCGGATCAACTTCCTCTATACTACGGGTTTCTTCTGCGATAAGTGTAGCGAGACCACCCGTCGCGATAACTCGGGGCTGTACTCCCATTTCCTCCCGAATACGCTCTACAATACCATCGACCTGTCCTGCATAGCCAAATATAATACCTGCTTGCATGGCATGAATAGTATTACGGCCAATGACCTTTTTGGGTTTCTCCAGCTCTATACGAGGCAGCTTGGATGCCCGCTCATAGAGCGCTTCAGTGGCAATCTGAATGCCGGGTACAATAGCGCCCCCCAGGTAGTGACCTTTCTCGTCAATACAGTCAAAGGTCGTTGCGGTACCGAAATCAACCACGACGAGAGGGCCGCCATACTTCTCAACGGCTGCCACTGCATTCACAATACGATCCGCACCCACTTCACGAGGGTTCTCGTATCGCAGATTCAAGCCAGTTTTGATCCCTGGCCCAACGAGCAAAGCTTTTTTGCCTACATATTTCTCACACATCGCTTCGATGACATTCACCAGTGGTGGAACCACAGATGAGATAATGACACCTTCGATGTCACTAGCCCGGATGCCGGACATATGAAATAAATTATAAATCAATACGCCGTATTCATCCACTGTTGACTGACGTGATGTACTCAGACGAAAGTGGTGCAGCAATTCCCGGCCTTGATATACACCGAGCACCATATTGCTGTTCCCCACGTCTACAACTAGAATCAAAGAGGTTCACCCCTCTTTCTTTTCATTTAAATCCAGGCTGATATCCAGGCTCTCAAAAGAATAGGTTAACCTGCCAACCGAAATTACATCCACACCACTCTCTGCAATACCACGAATGGTCTGGAGGGATACGTTACCAGATGCTTCAATCTTCACATGCGGAGCCTGTTCATGAATGAGGTCAACTGCTTCACGCATCTGCTCGGGATGCATGTTATCCAGCATAATGATATCTGCGCCGGCTTGCAAGGCTTCTCTCACCTGCTCCAGATTTTCAGTCTCCACTTCAATCGTCATCGTATGTGGAATAACGGTTCGCGCACGCTGTACCGCCTCGGTGATTCCGCCTGCACCCTTGATGTGATTATCCTTAATCATAACGGCATCGTAGAGTCCAAATCGATGATTTGCTCCGCCACCCACGCGCACTGCGTATTTCTCAACTAAGCGGTGACCCGGCGTTGTCTTGCGTGTATCCACCAATCTGGTCTCAAGACCATCCAGCACATCCACGTAGGCACGCGTACGCGTAGCTATTCCGGACATCCGTTGCAGCAAGTTGAGTGCCAACCGTTCTCCTGTAAGCAGTGAATGTGTACTTCCCTCTACCTCAGCCAAAATCGTGCCATGGGTAACCTTGTCTCCGTCGATTACCTTTGGTGTAAATACAAGACCCGGATCAACGACCTGAAATACAAGCTCAGCTACAGCCATACCCGCAATAATCCCATTATCTTTGGCATGTATAATGGCCTTGGATTGGTTGCCTGCCGGGATCGTCACACTCGTTGTAACGTCACCTGCACCAACATCTTCACGAAGCCAGTTCTTGATTGATTCGATAAGCCCTTCATTATATCCGTTCAGTATCATGACATCAATTCCTCCACAATGGCTTGTTCTCGCTGCTGCAGACTATGTTTCTGCCACACGATATCATCACGTGACGGGAAATCCTCACGATAGTGAGCTCCCCGACTCTCCTCGCGGTGTAGTGCACCGCTGGTAACTAACCAGGCACAGGTCAGAAGATTGGCATACTCCAGCTCTTCCTTATGCGTGAGTGTCTGATCAAAATATTGCATTTCCTGTTGCAGTTTGTCCATGGCCTTCTGCAGGTCCGCACCATTCCGGCGCAAGCCTACCTGACGAACCATCATTTTCTGTAATCGTAAGCGTCTTTCCGATACCGGCTTCTGCTCTTCCTTGATCTTGTTGATCTTGCTATTCATGTCTACAGATGAAGGCGCAACCCCTCTTGCTTGTAACGAATCAAGCGGAGCAAGAGATTGAATACGATCAACAATCCTCCGGCCAAATACAATGGCTTCAGATAAGGAGTTGCTCGCCAGACGGTTAGCTCCATGCACTCCTGTAGAGGACACCTCCCCACAAGCAAATAATCGGGAGATGCTGCTCTCTCCACTTAAATCCGTTTTCACACCACCCATCATGTAATGGGCAGCAGGCGCAACGGGAATCCAGTCGGTTGTCATATCCAATCCATATCGCATGCAAGTCTCATATATGGTAGGGAAGCGATGCTTGATCATCTCTGGCTGTTCATGTGTAATATCCAGATACACAAAGGTGCTGTTGGTGGACTCCATCTCACTAACAATCGCTCGTGCCACGATATCGCGCGGGGCCAGCTCAAGCTGGTCATGGTAACGATCCATGAAGCGTTCACCCTTCACATTGCGCAAGTATGCTCCTTCACCGCGTACGGCTTCTGACACAAGAAAACGTGGGGCACCCGGGTAACATAGCGAGGTGGGGTGGAATTGAATAAATTCCATATCACGAACAATCGCCCCTGCTCGATAAGCCATGGCTACACCATCGGCAGTAGCTACATCCGGATTCGTCGTATATCGGTACAATTGTCCTGCCCCGCCGGAGCATAGAACGGTTGCCTGTGCCTTTACGAACACTTGTGATCCGTCATCCTTCTGAACCAAAGCGCCAATGCATTCCCCTCGATTTCGATCTGTAATCAGATCAACAACAAAGTGCTCATCCCATACTTCAATCCCTGGATGCTCATTCACTTCGACAGCAAGCGCACGTACAATCTCATATCCCGTTGCGTCCCCGTTGGCATGCAAAATACGGCGGTGGCTATGCGCACCTTCCTGCGTCAATGCCAACTCGCCGTTCTCCAGATCGAACAAAGTACCCAAACGAATCAGTTCCTTCACGCCGTCTGGACCCTCATTCACCAATACCTCTACCGCTTCGGAGCGGCATAGGCCCGCTCCTGCAACAAGTGTGTCCTGCAAGTGGTAAGCAGGTGAATCATCCTCAGCAATAACCGCAGCGATTCCTCCCTGCGCATATCTGGTGTTGCTTTCAAGCAATGACTTCTTCGTGATCATTAATACACGTTGTTGTTGACTTGCCTTAATGGCAGTAAACAAACCGGCAATTCCTGAGCCTATAACCAGTACATCCGTCTCTACCATGGGTAGCGCAGACAGATCAAAATCAACTAAATATTGCGGTATCATGTCATTCACCTGTCTTGGAGCAAGAGTAGCGCATCCTATTTTACCAACAACATGCGCTCTAGTGATTCTCTGGCTTTGTCGGCAACAGCCGGTGGCACGTAGATCTGCGGCTTCATCGTTTCCAGGCATTTCACCAGTTTCTTCAAATTGTTCACCTTCATGTTGGGACATACGAGGAATTTGGTAGCAAAATGGAATTGTTTATCCGGACTATCCAGACGAAGCTGATATCCTGTACCATCCTCGGTACCTACGATAAATTCCTTCGCTGATGAATTTTTGCAGTATTCCAGAATAGCTGTTGTACTGCCTACAAAATCACCCATTTCTACAACCTCAGGGCGGCACTCTGGATGGACAACAAACTCTGCGTTTGGATGCTTGGCTCTCATCTCCACCACATCTTTGACTGTGAGCATATCATGCGTGTTGCAGTACCCTTCCCAGATAATCATTTTCTTGTCTGTATGCTGCTGCACATAATGTCCCAGGTTTTTATCAGGTACCCAGATAATTTCGTCGGAATCCACCGATTGAATAACCCGTACTGCATTGGCAGATGTACAACAGATGTCCGTCTCTGCTTTGATCTCAGCCGAGGAATTGATATACGTAACCACCTTGGCATTAGGGTGTTGTGCTTTCAATCTGCGTAATCCATCCACATTCACCATATCTGCCATTGGGCATCCTGCTCGCTCATCCGGGATGATAACTGTTTTATTGGGTGCCAGAATTTTAGCGCTTTCACCCATAAAATGAACACCACAGAAAACGATCACATCCGCATCGGTTTGTGCTGCCTTCTGGGCTAACAGAAATGAATCTCCGCGGAAGTCAGCAACCTCCTGTACCTCGTCACGTTGGTAATAATGGGCAAGAATAATAGCATTACGTTCCTTCTTCAGTTCCATCAGCCGCTCACGCAACTCGCGGTTCATCTCAGCCTTGCGCTCTAAAGCCAGAGCTTCCACCTGTGATCCTCTCCTTTATCGGGACAGCGTCATACGCTGTTTCGTAGGGCCATCCTAAGTCGTTAATTTCGCTTGAGAAACGAATCACAAGCGGTTTAACAACTAATCTACACAACGTTCACGACTCTGTCAATAAATGAAAAAGGTCCAGAACCACGCTGTAACCACCCGTTTGCTAACTGGTTCGCCATCTAACCCCCGTTTATCTTTATCTATCCCCCTTTCAAATAATGGACAAAAAGAGAGCCCGAGGGCTCTCCTGATTTCACCTGCTGGCATAGCCAGATGTATTATGCATTAAGACGTTGGCTTCGTTCCGCCATCATCCGGGTTATTGGTATTACCTTTTCCAGATTCGGAGACTCGTTTGGAATATCTCCGGCTGGTGGTTCAGGCGTTTCATCTTTACCTTGAATACGAACACGCACATCACCGATGTTGTCGATGATCGGCTCTCCGCCTTCAGTTGGTGTGCCTTCACCATCATTGTCGTTCTCTGCTTTTGGAGTCAAGGAACCTGTTTCGATCAATTGCTTGATCTGATCCATTTCCAACGTCTCTACCTCAAGCAAAGTTTGAGCAATCAAATGCATCTCTTTTGAATGTTTAACAAGCAAGTCTTTACATTTCTCATAACATTCATTAATAAAGCGTTGCATTTCCTGATCAATCTCATACGCAATGGAATCTGAGTAATTCTGTTCATGACCAATATCCCGACCAAGGAATACCTGTCCTTGTGAACTTCCGAATTGCATAGGTCCCAATTTCTCACTCATACCGTATTCCATAACCATGCTGCGAACAATACCTGTCGCTTGCTGGAAGTCACTGTATGCACCAGTACCGATCTCTCCGATGAACAATTCTTCAGCTACACGACCTCCAAGAAGTCCGGTTACTTTATCCAACAGTTCCTGCTTGGTAACCAGCATACGGTCTTCTTTTGGCAACATGATTACATATCCACCCGCACGTCCGCGCGGAATAATGGTCACTTTATGTACCATATCAGCATGTTCGAGGAAGTATCCTACAATGGTATGGCCTGCTTCGTGATAAGCAACGATTCGTTTCTCACGATCACTGATGACACGGCTTTTCTTCTCCGTACCAACGATGACGCGGTCGATCGCTTCGTCAACTTCTTTCATGGAAATATCTTTACGATTACGACGTGCTGCCAGCAATGCCGCTTCGTTCAAGAGGTTCTCCAAATCCGCACCAGAGAAGCCTGTTGTACGCTTCGCGATAATATCCATCTTCACATCTTTGGTCAGTGGTTTATTCCGGGAATGTACCTTCAGGACAGCTTCACGACCTTTTACATCAGGGCGGTCAACCGTAATTTGACGGTCAAAACGTCCCGGACGCAGCAAGGCAGGGTCCAGAATATCTGCACGGTTCGTTGCAGCTACGATGATAATACCTTCGTTCGCTCCGAAACCGTCCATCTCAACGAGCAACTGGTTGAGTGTTTGCTCACGTTCATCGTGACCACCACCAAGACCAGCACCACGCTGACGTCCTACAGCATCAATCTCATCGATAAAGATGATACATGGCGCATTTTTCTTCGCATTTTCAAACAAATCACGTACACGTGATGCACCGACACCGACAAACATTTCTACGAAGTCGGAACCTGAAATACTGAAGAATGGTACACCCGCTTCACCGGCTACGGCACGAGCGAGCAACGTTTTACCGGTACCTGGAGGACCTACGAGCAATACACCCTTAGGAATCCGTGCACCTACTGCTGCGAATTTACGTGGGTCCTTGAGGAAGTCTACAACCTCAACAAGTTCCTGTTTCTCTTCGTCAGCACCCGCAACATCTTCAAATGTAACCCGCTTCTTCTCCTCGTTATAGAGACGAGCACGGCTTTTACCAAAGTTCATTACTTTACCGCCGCCGCCTTGAGCCTGATTGAACAGGAAGAAGAACAGCAGGAACATAATGATCAAAGGAATAAAGGAAGTCAGCAACGTCAACCAGATGCTGTCACCTTTCATTGGCTCCTGATGATATTGGAAATTGTTAGTTTCACTTGCAGCTACAAGCTCACTGATTGCCTCATCCGTAGGAGGAATATACGTTGAGAAATTTTCTGATTTGGCGCCATCGGGTGCCTTCTTGTATTGACCGGTCACGAGATACGTTTGACCGTTGAATTGAACCGTCAATTCAGAGACATTGTTGGCTTTGATCGCTGCACGCAACTGATCGTATCTAGGATTATCGGTGGCTTCGCCGCCATTGCTGACGAACTGGACTATCCCCACCACAACTAAAAAAGAATCAAATAAAAACCAGAATTCCGGATGAACCGATTCATCCCCTACCTCCTCTCGAGACACTTTAATTATTTTAACATAGCCCGACATGGCTTCTCAACAGAAGCCAAGAACAGCTCAAGGCTTGGGTCGGGCAGGATATTAGCTGCTATAGACTTCCGGCTTCAAAATCCCGATATAGGGCAGGTTCCGGTACTTCTCCGCAAAATCCAAACCGTAACCAACGATGAACGCGTCAGGAATGTCAAAGCCTGTGTAATGAGCTTCCAGCTCAACTTTACGACCTGAAGGCTTGTCGAACAACGTAACCACACGCACCGATTCGGCACCGCGGTTCTCCAGCAGTTCAATCAGATAGCTGAGTGTAAGTCCGCTGTCGATAATATCTTCGACAATCAGAACTTCCCGTCCTTCAACGGATACATCCAGATCCTTAATAATTTTGACAACACCTGATGATTTGGTGGAAGCCCCGTAACTGGATACCGCCATAAAATCCATTTCAACAGGTACCGTTATGTTTTTAACCAAATCAGCCATAAATATAAACGCACCCTTGAGCACGCAAATGACCAAAGGATTGCGGTCTGCATATTCGGCACTTAGTGTTGCGCCTAATTCCTTGACTTTACTCTGAATTTCTTCTTCACTGATCAATACTTCCTGAATGTCGTTCTGCAACTGTGCGAACCTCCTAAGTTATACTATGAAAGCCTTACCTGAACCATAACCACTACCCCTGAATCGCTGAATCGCCTACAGTCATGTACAGGATTGCGGAAGTGTCCTCCCTGACAGGAGCCACACTGGACCGTCGAACACCCGGTAACCAGATGATATGACCTGCTCCATTACATACCACAGGAATACGTGGACGGACAGATGGGGGATTTTCTCATCGATGAAAATATTTTTCACCTTTTTGCTTCCGTTTAATCCCATAACTTTCATGGTATCTCCAGGTAACCGTGAACGCACAACCAGCGGCAAAAGCAGTTGATCCGCATCAAATGCGGCTTGATCCGCCGATTCCGGTACATGATAGTCCTCGGGACTCACCGTCATCAACCGAATATACCGGTTAATTGGGGTGAGTGAAAGCTCATAAGTTCCACTCCATTGCGCAAGACGATACTCGTAAGATTGATCCTGTACGTCCGTCCGTATGCCAAAAGAAATCAGATTATACTCCCGAGTGCAGGCGAGTGTCTGTCCTATATCCAGGCTCCAGGTCGTCACATGGGTCTCCATGACCTTGCGACGAATGGTTTCTATACGGGTAAAGTCGACAAAATCACTGTCCAAAGGCAGATAATTCAATATTAGTTTAATCAACCTTCGTTGTAAAGCGACATGTAACTTCAAGAAGGAAGGCACCTCAAAGGTTTGCCTTCCGCCGTTCACCTGCACTAGACACCTGTATGTGTCATATGCACTCTGCTCCATGAAATCGTCTTCATCACCCACAATTTCGGCAAGCCGATTCAATGACGGCGTGAGTTGTCCATTATACTGCCCCAAAAAAGGAAGTACATCCAAGCGAATGGCATTACGCCGATATTTACGCAGGGCATTGCTCTCATCATTGAAATACGTAAAACCCTGGGTATTACAAGCTTCTACAAGGTCTGTCTTGTTTATACGAAGGCATGGACGAATAAGTTCCACATTTTTTTCTCGCCTTTTAAACTTCATTCCTGAGAGTCCCGACAAGCCGGTTCCACGAAGCAAATGAAGCATGACCGTCTCCGCCTGATCATCGGCATGATGTGCCAAAGCGATGCTTGCCGCATTATATTTGGAAGCTACTTCATGCAGAAAGGCATATCGCTTGTTGCGGGCCGCCTCCTGTGGTCCTTGACCCGTCAGATCCATATATGAAGGAACATCGGCCTTTGTCCATTCAAATGGAATTTCAAGCTGTTGTGCCAGTTCCATCATTTTATCCGCTTCATCATCCGATTCAGTCCGGAATCCATGATGCACATGGGCACAGATCAATTCAAGCGGGACATGCCGCTTGCTGATCTCATGCATGATATGCAAAAAAGCCACCGAGTCCGGTCCGCCCGATACTGCGACGACAATCCGATCCCCGGGAACCCATAACTGATGCTCTTCCGCTGCATCCAGCACGTTATTCACCAGCATGTTCCAGCGTAAAGCCTCCATACCTGTTCCTCATTCCTTGCGTTATGTATATGCACTCTCACAGATCAGAAACGTAGTGCATAGATGAGCACCCCAATAAGTAATATCACAGATACAGCAAATGCGTTCTTAAGCCAGCGCGGGGTTGTACTTTTGGAACGACGGCGAAGAGGCGTGGGGCGTGCCATCATTTCCTTCCATCCTTGTGCCGCATGACCTGCATCACGAAACTGACCTCGTAATGCCTGAATCGTCCATTTGCGAAAAGGACCCAGTCGTTCACTGCGCTCCACCAGTGCTACAAGCTGATTCACACTTCGCAGTTGCGGCAACCCTTCGGCTGCCAGTGCCTTGAGCGCATCGGCTTCAAGTACATGAATTAACAATAGTGCAAAAGCAAACACATCATAGGTACCATCTGCTGTTCGGCTGCCTGCATTCCAGAAGCCGCGATCATACCATTCGGTGAACTGCTTGACACTTCGACCAATAGACGTAACTCCGCCGTAGTCGATCAATTCCACCTGCCCATAATCGGACACCAGCACATTCTGAGGTTTGAGATCACCAAACACCCATCCCGCCTGATGCAATTGTGCCAGCTTCTGCAAGAGTCTAAGGCCCACCAGAAGTGTCCAGTCCGTCCCCTGACGCCGAATGAAGTGATGAAGAGCCTCACCCCTAACGTAACGCATCACATAAAAGGGAATATCCCGGCCACGAACGGCATAATCATCCACATCTTTAAGATAGGAAGGAATGCCGCTCTGCCGAAGGGCTTCATGATTACGCTGTAGTTGGAAAGATTTGAGCACATTGACTTCCGATTGCAGATCTACCGGATCAAATCCCATTTTTAGCGCATAGTGTTTGCCATTTTCACCCCGTTGGACAAGAAAAACGATGCCATTGGCTCCTTTGCCCAGTAGCTTCCGAATCGTATAACGACTGCGATTCCATTTCCCTGTGACCACTGTTCCTGGCGGGAAAGAGGCGTCAGACAACGTTGTCACCGAGCATCCCTTCTCTTTCAATGCGATAGTTCCCTTCTATTTCCTGCTGTTCCTCCAGTGTACCATAACGGTAAAAATCAATCACCTTCTGAATTGCAGGACCTGTGGGCGTTGCACCCTTCATCTGCAACCTTCCAAACAGGGACCGAACACGGCCTGGATCCGTTGTCCAGTCAATATCCATTACCGCATCTTCTCCACTGTGTCGTCCCGGGAAATGAAATACGGAAAGCTTGCTCTGACCCACACGCGCCTGCAAACTTAACATTAAATCGCGAATTCCTTCTTCTACCGCAGCCAGTTTGGGCTTCATGCTGGCACTGACGTCTATTAGCAATATCACCTGTAACGCTGCAGTTTCAGCCATATCATCCATCACTTCCACGACCCGGGCACGTTGTGCAGGTTCCAGATCGGTTACCGTTTTGGGCTCCTTCTCTCCCAAAATTTGTGTTAACTCTCTATTAACCGCCTGCTGAATCGTCTGAACCACCGTTTTTCTTGTCATCATCTGCATGGTATGGGCAAGCTGCCGTGTACCAACAATTTGACTGATGCCACCTCCGGCTCTGGCAATATCCTCAATCTCTTGACTGCCCAACTGACCAATGGTGCCATAATCAATCACACCAACCACATTAACCGTAATCCCCTCTTCCTGTGCTTCGGCCGCTGCCAGCACCGGACTTGGTCCTACATTGGAACAACCGTCGGTGATCAACAAGATTTGCTTCATCCGATATCCCTCCGTTATTCGTTACTCTCCAACTCTATGACTAGCATTGCCAGAATGAAGAGACTTCAAACAGAAGAATATGCAATCAGCTGACGGTCCGTGGACGCTCCATCCGGTTGATGCCAGGCACACGCAGTGTGGCCCATTCAGGACGGAAATGCTCTACTTTTCCAACGACAACGGTCATATCATCCAAAATTTCATGCTGCTGATATCTAATGACACTCTCAAGCAGGCAATCAGCCAAATCTTGCGGATCATCTGTATCAATCTCTTGAATGAGCCGTTTCATCCATAGCTCTTTGTTCACGGCATACCCCGGTGCATCATAGATGCCATCCGTCATCATAATGAGGATATCACCTGGTTGTAGCTGTACCGTCACCAGATCGACTTCAATATCTTTGATAATACCAATTGGCAAATTGCTGGCTGAGACTTGAATAACCTCCTGTCCTCGTTTGATAAAGCTTGGCGTCGATCCGATTTTCATAAAAGTGGTCTCTGCCGTATATTCATCAATCAGCGCCATATCCACGGTGGCATACATCTCTTCAGGAGAGCGGAGCATCAGAACGGAGTTCACGGATTTGATCGCCAGTTTCTCGTCCATGCCGGACTGCAACAACTGTTCCAGTATGTTCAGCGCCGCGCTGCTCTCCATGCGTGCCCGTTCTCCATTGCCCATTCCATCACTGAGCGCCACCGCGAAAGTACCATTGCCTAACTCCACTGTACTGAAGCTGTCGCCTGACATCACATCTCCCCCTTTTGCGGCGGCAGCAACACCCGTGGTCACCTCGAACGTTTTGGCTGAACCAAACGTAACGGTTGCCAGTCCCTGACGAGGGTCCGTCATGGTCTCATGCAGGACGGCGATATGTTCGTCCAATACATCCGATATCAGCGGAGCAATCATTTTCCGGCACTCATCGAATCCACGTGTGTATGCATGTACAATCTCGATCTCCACATTGCCCGCTTCCAGATTGATTATCTCAATCGAGTGGATGGACAAGCCCAGTGACTCCAATGCATCCCGAATCTGCTCCTCCTGCTGCACCATCTCCTCACTTTCCCGCTGAATTTCTTTGGCCAGGTCCTCCATGACCTGAGATACACCGGACAATTGCTCTGCAACCAGCTGCCGGCTATCGATAATCTGGCGTTTCCACTGCATATTATGTTGATGTAACCCATACTGGGCACGCATGACCTCAAGGACCTCTTCCGGTTTTGCACACACCCTGTTCCATTCCACGGGAATCTGCTTGCCTGAGATCTCCGGGTTCCCTTCAATGGTGCTCATCACGTCGGTCATATATTTGTAGGTTTGAATAAACTTCGCATCCCAGCATTGCGTACGCTTGAAGCAGCTTGCACACGTGCCCTCGGCAACCGCATTCATGAAATGATCCATCCCGCCTTCTTTCTGGATCGGTTCTCCCGCACCGGACATCTGATCGAAGCTGCGTGACAATTGACGGAATACCTGTGAGAACCGGGTCACCCGTTCTGCCGTGATATCCCTTATCCGTTTGGCATACTCATGCTGGGATTTCGTATGATCCTGCGTACCTGGTACATATTTGGATATCGCCGTCATCAAGCTCTTGGGGGTCAACATGAATAATACAATAGCAGCACACGTCTCCCATAATGAGTTCATAACATCGCCTGGTCCTCCCAGATATATGGATAGAATGGACGAACCCAGCAGCATGCCCAGTGCAACCGCCGCACGTTTGCCCTCTCGAAGCATACCCGCCAGCATCCCGGCAAAAGCAAGCAGGCTCATCTGATACACCGCTGACATGTCAGCCAGACTCAGAATCAAGCCGGTAATGACACCAACCGAGGCTCCAAGGGGGCTCCGCCCACCAGCGCAAAGATTAATATGAGGTAACGGGAGAGCATATGCTCGACGGACAAGGACTGAATGGTCCATCCAACAGCTCCCGTCATCACGGAAGCGAGTAATATGATTAGGCAGAGGATCTCCTCGTTCTTTAGGCTGAATTTCTTTTTGCGGTAGGTGAAGATCGGTATGGCTTGTATGAAAACAAGGGTGAGCACGAAGCTGAGTACCGAATCCATCGTGAGCATCAGCATGGCATACCAGCTGAAGGATGGCCCGATCACAACGGCGAATAATTTGACCATAAATGTAGTCGTAAACACCATCGTTGGCGCATAAGATAATTCAGCACGATCATACGACTCCAGTCCACGGAAGAGCAGATAAAAGATGGCGATCTCCGATGCAACAATGAGTGGTACGGGAAATGGTGCAAAGAGACTGCCTGCGAGCAGAGCGGCGCCTACCGGAATGATGTAATCCCTGCGCATGAAGGCAATTACGGCAAAGTATGCAATGGCAAAGGGAGATAACTCATTCAGGATCATTGCCTTTCCGAGCAGAAATCCCATAAACGTAAGCAGCAGTACCCATTTGCGGGAAGCAACCATTTGGACAGCCTTGCGGGAGCCCAGCCACTGTTTCAGACGTACCGACAGCTCCTCCCGAGCTTCCGTACCTCCTTTACCTGCTTTCATTCCCGGAAATTGAATGACATTCCACTTTTCCATCATCCTCAAGGCACCCCATTCGATTAATTTGAATTTTCGTGTTTCGTTCTCGATGGTTCTGATTATAGATAGATTAGAAGACGTAGTTTGTCAGAATAGGTGGGCAGGGTTCAAAAAGTTTACGACAAAAGAAACAAGCCTGGCGCGGTGGAGCGAAACCCCCGGCCCTATTGTGGTTTCATTCATTCCCCTACCTGATTCCGACAATCGGAATGTCTGATTTTGAATCGGAGCTGGTGTGGTCTCGCCATCATTTGAGCAGGATAACTGTGGAATGCCACGGAAACCTGTCGGTAAAAAATGGTAGACGACAAATGTTCTTATGGTTCCATTTTGCCGTGCAGAAAAACTAAGGATATGGAGCTTCACCTTACAAAAAAGCTATTCACTTACTCCAAGTGAAAGAAACGCAAAAAAACCGTTAGCCTGTAGGCTAACGGTTTTACTTATATGTTCAGATCAGGTTGTGACAGATTACACACGCTTGGCTCCACGGCCTCCGCGTTTGCCTTCTGTGTTCTTCTTAAGCGAAGAAATCCGCTCTTCACTATCTTTCAGGAAGCGTGACATTTTATCCTCAAATGAAGGTTTGCCTGCTGCGGGCTTGAAAGAACGGCCTCCACGGTCTCCGCGGTTAAATCCACCGCCGCCGCCACCACGACCTTGGCCACCACTTGGGCCTCCGCCGCTGAATCGTTCGCGATCTCCTCCACTGCGTTCCGGTCTAGGAGCTCTTGGGGGTCTGGATTGTGTTTGTTGCTCAACCGGTTTGTCAACAGCTTGCTTAATGGAAAGTCCGATCTTGCCATCCTTGTCAACGTTGATAACCTTCACTGTAACGAGGTCATTCAGCTTCAGGTGGTCGTTGACATCCTTGACGTAATTGTCGGCGATTTCCGAGATGTGAACGAGACCCGTGACACCTCCTGACAGATCCACAAATGCTCCAAAATGCGTGATTCCTGTCACCTTGCCCTCTAACTTGGTGCCCACTTCAATTGCCATAGAATAAAATGATCCTCCCTTAAAAATATACAACCCGATTTTTGAATGCCAAAATCAATGCTGCGCTAATGTAATTATACCTTATGCCGTAAACCAAGGTCAACTGAACACTACCCCATCAGAGAGCCTATTTTTTCCGGTTTAACGGCTTCAGACACACGGATAACAAACCTAGCTCGGTAATGGACCGAATTCCATCAGTTCCCTGACTCTTCAACCTGGATCGGTGTTTCCTCAGGAAGATAATATCCTTTTTTCCGTGCCAGCTGTCCTATGTATTCAGGGTCATTCAACCGGCTGACTTCGTACTTCAACTGTTCCAGCTTCTTCAACGTATCTTCCTTTGAAGCTTGCTGAGTGGCCAGATGAGAACTCTTGTCCGAAATTTGTGCAGTTTGCACAAGGAATGTATATCCTGCCCATATTACAAATACAATCATAAACGTCATCCAAAGCATGAGGCGCCTTTTTGCACCGGCAGATTTTCCTTGGTTAGTTGGAGCCTTTGCTCTGCCCACAGGTGTTTTACCCATTACGGACCTCCTTAAAACCAGCGTTTCCATATCGCTGCAATTCTTGTACCCACACGGATCATGAAGCGTGGCGTTACCCAATGTTTCAGGAGCGGCCTAAACATCCAGCGGAACAACTTGCCGAAAGGTACCAAACATTGCAGCACCAGCCTGCCCAAGAATAATAGTATCGCAATTACAAAACCGAATAATACGCGAATTAACTTATATATTCCTTTAGCCGGCATAACGATCAGGATGTTAAGGATATGTCCACACCAATGAATCAGCGTTCTTGCGAGTTTAATTAACATTACCACAAAACGCTGGGTTGTAACACTTAAAAGCCAAAAATAGAAGCAAACCCCTATAATCAGCCCCAAAAAGACATAAAACCGCAACTGTCCGTGGTTTCCGGCGTATAGCATCCGAAAAACGAACAGCGCGGAAGCAACCCAGTACAACAGATCGAGTGTATGAATACTCCACCTCGGAAATCGCAGCTGTCCGGACAGTACCCGGTAACTGTCGTAGGCCATCCCCATCACGACCCCCGAAGTAAGCATCCACATCAATGTGATCCATTGAGTATCCGGACTCATCGGAACATCTTGCCAAACAGGCCTTTACCATTTTTGGACTGGGAACCGGGGTCCAGATATTGGAGCGAACTCACTGTACCTTCAATGGATAACAGACCTTCCTCCAGGCTCAGGTTTTTGATATGTAAATTGTGCCCCCGGATGGTCAGATGCCCAAGTTCAGTCTGCAGCAAAAATTCCTCACTGTCGAAGCTCTCCACGTTGGAGACACCCGTCAGATCCAGCAGTTTCCGATTCTGCATGCTCAGATGATGCTGTTTGGCCTTACCGTGCTCAACCATGGCATGTACCCCTCCTTCTTACACCTAGCTTATGGATGGGGAGGTTGGAATAGAACCAGTGTTGTTGAACAAATAGCTCGGCATCCAGTAAAACAAAAACGCCCTTCCCTGTTACAGGAGGACGTTTCGATTCAACTTGCATTGGATGTATGTTCAATACCGGATGTACTGTTACCAGTTCATCCCGTTATCCTTGGCGATCGGCTCTTCCTTCACCAAGGTGTAGAGGCTGCTCGCCTCATCCTTTTGGTACTCTCGGCAATTCGCTCCACCTTCACGGTAACCAGTTTCTGACCGAACTGAACCGTCAGCTCATCGCCTACTTTGACATTGGCGCTGGGCTTCGCTTCACGTCCGTTCACCAGAACACGTCCCTGTTCAGAGACGTCCTTGGCCACAGTGCGGCGTTTGATTAGCCGGGAGACCTTCAGGAATTTATCAAGACGCATTATTTTACGGCTTCTTTAAGTTTGTTGCCTGCTTTGAATGCAGGAACAGTGGACTCAGGAATCACGATTTCATTCCCTGTTTGTGGGTTACGTCCGGTACGACCGGAACGCTTGCGGGTCTCAAAAGTGCCAAAGCCGATCAATTGTACTTTGTCTCCGCTGGCAAGTGCATCTGTAATTTCTCCCAAAAAGCCGTTCAATACGGACTCAACGTCTTTTTTAGTCAAACCACTTTTGGTTGAAATGTTGTTAATCAGATCTGTTTTGTTCATTTTTAAAAGCCTCCCAAATTGAAAAAAAAGTATCTGCGATCCCTGACAATACATCGATTGCCGCTGATTCGCGTTAGGTCACTACACAAGTATTCTGGCTTGGCATCTGAAATCCTGCCTCGGTCCACGACTTTTTTAGCTTTTTTGTCGATGATCCGCAGGGAACGGTCTAAGACCAGTACCCGAAACCATCCATGACTAAACACTAATCCAGTCATTACAGTTGAACACATGTTCGTATTATCATAACATACTGCATAGCATGATGGAATAAGGTTTGTTGCTATTTTCCAGAAAATTGAACCCGTTACAATCCAGCCTTCTTCGCATCCTGCCAGAATTGCTCCATTTCCTCTACATTGCTATCTGCTGGTGTTCTTCCCTGTTCACGCAAACGCTCCTCGATGTACTGGAACCGCCCGACGAACTTGCGGTTGGTCGCAGCAAGCGCCTCTTCCGGGTCCGTATCGATGAATCTCGCAACGTTCGCTGCCGCGAATAACAAATCACCCAGTTCAAGCTTCCGTTCTTCCGCTGATTGGCCTTGTTGCACCGCTTCTTTCAATTCCGCCAGTTCTTCCTCGATCTTGGCAAACACACCTTCAACATCATCCCAGTCAAAGCCCACTTTGGCTGCTTTCTTCTGTAACTTGTATCCTTTCATCAATGCAGGCAGGTCACGAGGTATGCCATCCAGAACGGACACCTTCTGCTGATCCTGGCCCTTGCGCTTCTTCTCCTCTGCTTTCATCTGTTCCCAGTTCTGAAGAGCTTCATTCGCATCTTCTGCCTGATGTTCGCCAAAAACATGGGGATGACGGAAGATCAGCTTATCATTCAGACCTTCGATGACATCATACACATTAAATGTGCCCACTTCTTCTTCCATCTGGGAATGCAATAAAATCTGCAGCAACAGATCGCCCAGCTCTTCTTTCATATGGTCAGGGTCATCCTCATCGATCGTTTCAATGACCTCATACGTCTCTTCAATCAGGTTTTTGCGGATGGACTGATGGGTCTGCTCCTGATCCCACGGACAGCCACCCGGACTGCGGAGAATGTTCACGATCTCATGCAAACGCGCAAAGGAACGACGACGCAAGGCATCATCCGTGTTCTTCGGTACATAAATCAGGGACAGATTGCCATATCCTTCGATCCGGTCCAGTTCGTGTAGCGGAATCTTGTGAATGACCTCCTGGCCCTGCACACCTAGCGCATGTCCAACAAATACGGGATAATCATCCGGGTAAACCTCCATCAGGCAGAGTTTCACGTCCGAAGCCGTGAACACGTCGTAGACTTGTCCGATCAACGTATGTAGCTGTGGTTGTACCAGTTCTGTGTTCAGGCTGCTGGCATCCAGGAGTTGAAAGCCTTCAATTGGGTCAAAGCCAAGCCGGATAAAGGCTTCGTCCAGGAAGCTCTCTCCGCCCATAACACGCAGGGAAATGCCCATCTGCGGACAACGTTCTTTGAGCAGGCGTACACTTGCTTCTGCCACCATCGGATGACCGGGTACGGCATACACGATCTCGGTTCCGGCCTCACCTTTGCGAGCGGCCTCGATCAGTTGGTTCGCGATCTCATCATACACCTCGGGGAAGGAGGACTTCGCCTCATAGATGGCATCAAATGAGGTCATCTCCAATCCCTCTTGCTTCAGATCATTCAATACGGGATGATCCAGCGTACGCACATACAGCGTAGCTGCATGTTTCATTTTTTTGATAATACCTACGGTCAGCTGGTCTGCATCGCCAGATCCCAGACCCACTATGGTTAAAGCTGCACTCATTACGTAAAACCTCCATCCGAATCATCCTGTTCAAGTTCATTGATTCATCGTGCCTGTCTAGGATGGCACTCTATAATTACACGTATTATACCAGAATCATTCGATATCCTATAATTGCATATGGGCTGTGCTTCATGCAGAAGCTCCGTGAGCATGAAATTAGCGCAGCACACGCAGTCTGCGCAGCAGCTTGGCCAGGCGAGGCCCCAGACTTGGGCACAGCCGTCAGTTCCGCGGCGGTCGGCAGCCCTGTCCGGGCCGCCGCCAGCAATAACACGGCTGAGCCTGCGGCAATGCCCAGCAGGCTCACGCCCATCGCGGCCAGCCTGCCATCGGCCGCGACCCCCATGCCGCCGAGTACGGCTTCGGCGGCCCAGGCAGTGCCTAACGCCGCCAGACTCATGGCGGCGATCACCAGCGCCGGCTTCGCCAGGACGGCGCCAGGGGCAGGGCGCAGGGCGACAAGTCGCGCCAGCAGCGCCACATTCAGGCCAGCCGCCAGCATGTAGGCGGCTGCGCCTGCCAGGGCCGCGCCGCTGATGCCCAGCGCCGGCACAAGCATAACGTTTAGCAGCGCCTTGACGCCTGCGGCGGCCAGCATGCTAAACGCGGGTGCGCGCACGGCGCCGAGGCCTTGCAGCAGCGCCGCCGCAATAATGCTGACGGTGCTGCCCGAGCCGTCAGCGCCATGTACCGCAGTGCTTCGGTGCCTGCGGCATCTCCGTACAGCATGCGGTTAATCGGCTCCGCCAGCACCGCGAGACCCGCGGATGCCGCCAGGCCGATCAACCAGAACCAGCGCAGCGCGAGGCCTGCCTGCTGCCGGACGGCTTCTGGCCCGCCTTTTAACCGGGCTTCCGCCATCGCCGGAATAAACAACACGGACAGTGACGTGGCCAGCATCGTCACCAGTTGAACCAGCGGCAAGCCACGGTTGTAGATGCCGAAGGAAACCATGGACTGGAGTTCATCCAGTCCTTCTCCCCGCAGAAGCCGTGGAACAGTGAAGGTGTCCACCAGATTCATCAGCGGTACGGCCAGCGACCCAAGACAGACGGGAATGGCGTACATGAGAAGCGTCCTGATCCACTCACCGTTGGATCGTGTTCGTTCTGCCAGAGCGGGGTTATTAGCCCTCACCGTTTTCAACTGCGGCGTAATCGACCCATGTTGATGATGATTATGCCCATCTGTTCTAGTCTCCCCGCCTTCACTGCTCCATGCTGAATCCAAACGTCCCGTTCCCACTTCCTTGCCTTTCCGCCGGTGACGGACCAAGTATCCTAACATGGTAACAGCCCAACCAATCCACCGGCAACGGAGCCCATCATGGCTCCAGCGGCAATCGTTTCAAGCGAAGCTTCCCGTCTCATCAACCACAGAAGCAGAACAATCATGACGGTAACACGTATCGTCTGCTCCACCACTTGCGATACTGCTGTTGGCACCATCTGCTGCAAGCCCTGAAAATATCCACGCAGTCCTGTCATCACCGGAACGAACAACAAAGCCCACGAAGCTGCACGAATGGATGGAACCACATGGCGATTGCCAATGATGTCAGCGATCAGCGGCGCACCTGCATACATCAAGATTCCCATAATGAACCCAATCCCACCAAGCAGCATGGAAGATAACCGGATAATCCTTCTGCTCTCGTTCGGTCTTCCAAGTGCATTCTGTTCCGCTACGAATTTGGATACGGCCAGAGGCAGTCCGGCAGCAGCAAGCGTAACCATGAGCATATATAACGGGTACACCGTATTGTAAATGCCAAAAACACCGTCTCCCCCAGATTCTGCAACGGAATCTTCTGAAAAGCACCAATGATTTTGGAGATAATGGCGGCAAGCCCAAGCACAAATGCACCCTGTAGCAGCCTTGAGCCTGTAGACGGCTGTTTCATAAGTTCCTCCCATATGTATCCTGGCATTCAAAAAGAAGCACAAAGCATTCTTTTGTTATTATACCTGCCAGAAGACACAGAGACGAATTCCTGGATCAACAATCAAACGATTATAAAAAGCAAAAACTCCCGTATGCCCAAATCAAGGCACCAGGAGTTGATCTGCTATCTATTGTTCCATTTGCTTGCCAAGGAAACCGGCAGCGGTCTCGGACATTTTCACTTCCATCTGAGACATCTTCACGGATTCATCCTTATTGAACAGGATCACTGTTCCGATGGGGTCACCACCTGAAATAATCGGCGCAATAACAAAAGAGGATAACGTCTCGTCATGATCTTTGCTAAGCTCATATGAACCGTTGTTTGTTTCCAAAATGGTCTTTCTGTTTTCCATACAGCCTTCCAACAGTTGACCTACCTGCTTGTCCAGGTACTCTTTCTTGGAGCCCCCTGCCACCGTGATAATGGTATCCCGGTCGGAGATCATGGTTACGTGACCTGTACTCTCATACAGGGATTCTGCATATTCCTTGGCAAAATCACCAAGCTCGCCAATTGGCGAATATTTTTTAAGAATAACTTCTCCATCACGGTCCACGAAAATTTCCAGTGGATCACCTTCACGAATACGTAACGTACGGCGGATTTCTTTTGGAATGACCACACGACCAAGGTCATCTATACGGCGGACAATACCAGTAGCTTTCATTTCACATGTTGCCCCACTTTCTCGAGAAGATTTTTCAACTACTGTTCCTTAATGGGTAGAGGAAAGTCCCAGAACGTTTAGTGTGATATCTTGACCATAGTATTCATCTGTTCCCATTTCCTTATACATGCTTCGGAGAATATAGTTGTGTAACTTTCGAAGAAGGCGACCATATACCCATACGCCTTGTATATAGACAGGAAGAAGCAAGAAGGAGGTCCTAAGTCCTCCCCTTGCTTCTCTGTATGGTTGTCCATATATACGTAGTACAAGGCATTGATTCGGGCAAATTAACCCTGAACGTGTGCTAAACAGCCATGTTTTCTCGCTTATTTACTGCTTGTACCTTCATCTGTCTTTGCATCTTTATCTGTGCCAGTCGTACCTTGGTCCGTCTTGGTATCTGTACCTTTGGAGTCATCCGTTGTTGGTTCGGTTGTTTTCTCTCCTTCGGTTCCTGTACCCGTTGTACCCTCAGTCGTACCTTCCGTTGTGCCTTCTTCAGCTTTTTCTGTTTTCGGCAGTTTCACTTCTTTTACGATTTTGTCCAATTCATTTTGCATGAACGTATCGATCTCAGCAGCGGCCAATTGGCTCTTCAGGCTTTCTTTTTGCTCAGCCGTCAGTTTGGTGAAGTCTGCTTCTGTACGAGCTTCCACTTTCATAATGTGGTATCCGTACTCCGTTTCAACTGGATCACTGATTTTGTTCAGCGGCAATGTTTTGGCAGCTTCCTTGAATGCCTCTACCCAGCTGCCTACAGGTGTTTCTTCATACAGTCCACCCTTTTCAGCAGAACCTGGATCTTCGGAATATTCTTTTGCAATTTCAGCAAAATCAGCTCCACCATCCAACTTGGCTTTTACTTCTTTTGCAATTTTCAGTGCATCTTCTTTTTTACGCTCTTTTTGCGTTTTTGGATCTGTGAAGTTAATCAACACGTGGCGAACGGAAGCTGTTGTGAACTGATCTTTGTTTTTCTCAAACTCAGCTTTGACTGCATCTTCTGTAACGCCTGTTTCTTTGTCTTTAATCACTGTCATGATTCGAGTCATATAGTCTTTAATGTTATCGTCTGTCAAATTCTGAGCTTTGAGCATTTCCGTCCATTGATCTGCCTGAACAGAAGCTTTCATTTTATCGAATTGCTCGGTTGCCGCTTTGGCACCCGCTGTTTTGGCTTCTTCACTTGCTTTGCCACTCAAATATTCATAGGCAACTTCCTGTTTCACCAGATATTCTTTGAAATCGTCCATATCCATCATTTGTGCATACTCCGGATAGAGGAATTTCATGACACGTTGCTCCATGTCGAATTCATTGGCTGTAATGGTACCACCTTCATACGTAGCGACTACAGCACTCGTATCCGTCGATTCAGGTGTTTTTGCTTCTTCCTTCTTGCCACAAGCAGCAAGCAGTGATAAGGAAAGTACTGCAACCATACTTACTGATAGTACCTTTCCTACTTTTTTATACTTTGCTAACATCTTTTAGTTCCCCCTTTGATTTAAAAGCAGTCTTCATGGACTCCAGAATTTTCTCTACCAGCTCCATCAGTTGCTTATCCCCAAGCCCCTTGCCTTTAGCGTGAATCAGCATATGGGGTCCTTGTTCAAATTGTACACGTCTTTCGAACTGATTTCCAATGTGCGCGATTTTCGAGAGTTCAAAGGCATGTTCACGGCCTTCATAGAACTTCACGGTAATGTCCTCACCACGTTGGGAAATGGATTCAATACCGTAGATTTTGCCGTATACTTTCATCCGCGCAACAGCCAGCAAGTTGATAACGGCCTCCGGAAGATCACCGAATCGGTCAACCAATTCGTCTTCCAGCTCCATCGCATCGTCGAAGGATGCAATGACCGCCACTTTTTTGTAGATCTCGATCTTCTGAATACTGTCATAGATATAATCGGACGGCAAGTAGGCATCGATACTGAGATCCAGGGTTGTGTTCCACTGGTCGGAAGGTACCGGTTCTTCGCCAAGCATCGTAACTTTGCGTTTGTTGATCTCCTCCGCAAGCATCTGGGAATACAGGTCGAACCCGACAGAAGCGATGAAGCCATGCTGCTCTGCCCCCAGCAGATTTCCCGCACCACGAATCGACAAGTCGCGCATGGCGATCTTGAATCCCGAACCCAGTTCGGTAAATTCTTTGATGGATTGCAGGCGCTTCTCTGCAACTTCCGTAAGTACTTTGTCCCGTTGGTACGTAAAATAGGCATACGCAATACGATTGGAACGACCCACACGCCCGCGCAGCTGATACAGCTGGGAGAGCCCCATTTTATCCGCATCATGTACGATCAGTGTATTTACATTCGGAATATCTACCCCGGTCTCGATGATACTTGTGCTCACAAGCACGTCATATTCACCATCCAGGAAGTCCAGAATCGTCTTCTCCAGCTCTGTTTCCGACATCTGGCCATGTCCCACACCAACCTTGGCTTCAGGCACAAGGTCAGAAATCTCAGCAGCCATCTCCTGAATTCCCTGAACACGGTTGTAGAGGTAATACACTTGCCCACCGCGAGCAAGCTCACGCTCAATGGCTTCACGGACAAGCGCCTGGCTGTGTTCAACGACATAGGTCTGTACCGGGAAACGATTCTCTGGCGGAGTCTCAATAACGGACAGATCACGCACACCCAGCATGGACATATGAAGTGTACGCGGAATCGGCGTTGCCGTCAGCGTCAGCACGTCCACATTGGTTTTCAGCTTCTTCAGTTTCTCCTTATGGGTGACTCCAAAGCGCTGTTCTTCATCAACAATGAGCAGTCCCAGGTCCTTGAACACCAGATCCTGCGACAGCAATCGATGCGTCCCGATGACGATATCCACTGTGCCTGCCTTGATGCCTTTGGCTGTTTCATTCTGCTCTTTACGGGAGCGGAACCGGCTAAGCACATGAATGTTGAAGGGATAACCGGAGAACCGCTCACGGAACGTCTCAAAATGCTGCTGTGCCAAAATCGTTGTTGGAACGAGGACAGCCACCTGTTTGCCTTCAATAGCCGCTTTAAATGCAGCCCGAATAGCTACCTCTGTTTTGCCGTAACCCACATCCCCACACAATAAACGGTCCATTGGACGGTTTTGTTCCATGTCCTTCTTGATTTCTTCGATGGCACGTACCTGATCACGAGTCTCATCGTAAGGGAACATGTCCTCAAACTCCTGCTGCTCTGCAGAATCCTTGTCGAATCCAAACCCTTTGGAGGTCTGACGTTCTGCATACAGCTTGATCAGATCATCAGCAATATCCTGTACGGATGTGCGGACCTTATTTTTAACCCGTGTCCACTCATTGCCGCCCAGCTTGTATATTTTCGGTTCTTTCTCTTCGGAACCAACATATTTCTGAATCAGATCGATCTGCTCAATAGGTACAGACAGTTTGTCTCCACCCGCATAGAGAATATGCATATAGTCTTTATGAATGCCGCCAACTTCGAGGGTACCGATCCCAAGGTACTTACCAATCCCGTGGTTCTGGTGAACGACATAATCGCCCACTTTTAGCTCACTATAGGATTTGATCCGTTCCGCATTGTCTACATTTCGAATCGGTTTGCGTACTTTACGCTGTTTTTGCGAGAACATCTCGCCCTCGGTCACGACAGCCAAATGAATGGACGGCATTTCAAAACCCGTTTGCAGGTTACCGATCATCATCTCTGGCTCTGGAATATCATAGTCCATCAGTACCCGGCGCATCCGCTCGAGTCGCTCCTCACCGTTCGCCAGCATGAGCACTTGAACTCCAGCCTTCTGCCAGCGTTCCATCTCTGCCTTCAGTACATTCATCTGCCCATGGAAATCCTGCATGCCACGACTGATGAAGTTCAGAATGTTCTGTGGTTGGGTGTGTGGAACCTGCCGCAAAAAGATCGACATGAACAGCGTCTGGAATGGACGCTCATACAACAGTTCATCACCGTCTGCGGATAATGGAAGATCCGGAAGTGTTTTTCCGTTTTGCATCAAGTGCAGATTCCACTCCGATTCATCACGGTCCAGCTGTTTCGATGTCTCCGAAAGTCTGGCAGGCTCATCTAGGACAAGCAGGGTATCTTCGGGCATATAGTCGTAAATCGTTTTATTCTCCGGATAGAGCGGAGAAATATATTTGTACATTTCGGAGAAATACACGTGCTCCCGCAAAAGCTCAATCTCCCGGTGAATTTCTTCACGAAGACGCAGCTTCGCCTGCCGGTCCGTCATTTTCTCCAGCTGTTGTTCGAGCAAAAGAGCAGCCGCGTCAGCAGCCTTTTCCATTCGCTCGCGGTCTGCAATTAATTCCTTGCATGGCAAAACGGTAATCTCTTCAATTCGTTCAATTGAACGCTGATCGGCTGGGTCGAATGTCCGAATGGAGTCGATCTCATCATCAAATAACTCCACCCGATACGCAATCGATGAAGTAACCGGATAGAAGTCGATGATCCCTCCGCGTACACTCAACTCACCACGAGATTCCACACGCTCCACTCGCTCATATCCGAGCTTTACCATCTCCAGCAGGAAGGCGTCCAGTTGAAGTGTGTTGCCTTGTTTAATCAAAATACGAGCATTGGCCATCACTTCCGGAAGCGGAACATAACGTCTTACCCCGGAAAAAGGAATAACAACAACGCCCCTGAATCCTTGGGCGCAGCGGACCAACACCTCGATGCGCTGACCCAAGGTTTCCGGGCTGGAAACAGCGGCTTCAGCAGCAACAAGTTCGTTGGCAGGATAGATCAATACCTGATCAGGTGAAAGCGCTTCCTGTAAATCTTCTGCAATTTTTTGAGCTGAAAACATATTGTGCGTTACTACGAGCAATGGTCGGTTCATTTCCTGATGCAGAGCAGCCAGCATAATCTGACGCGCCGAGCCGGATAGACCCGAAACCAATTGTTCCTTCATGCCGGACTTGATTCCGGCTGTAATGGATCCGAAGTCCGGATCTTTGGAAAAAGCCTGTATAAGTGCTTGTAACAAAAGGGGCACCTCTCTTATAACTTACTTGATTATCTCACGCATACGCGTAGCATCACTATTAAAATGGATACAAATTCCTTTTTGTCCTGTTTCATCATATCGGATTACTCGCAACATTGCCACATCTGTTGATGCGGCTAAGCCTAATTTTGAGCTAGTCATGGCTTTCATGCCAACTGAAAAGAAGCCTCAGCAGGCTGCCAAGGCTATAAAAAGGTGGAGCGTTATAACGCAACCGCCCTCAACTGTCATTTGATCCTGTACGGGCGATGTCTACTGAAGCGGACTCGCGAGCAGGCTAAGCTCCGGATTGTGCTCCAGGGCTTCTTTACAGTAATCACATGTAATCCGAACGGTAATGTCACCACCGGAATTATACGCTATTATATCCCTCCGCTCGTCGGGGTCAAGAAATGAAAGCCAAGCTCTGCTTCCGTTATTCGGGCAGAATCAATTCGTCCAATAAATGTACGGCAATGCCTACATACGTAATTCACTGACATGTTTATGCCTCCTGAACATGGTTTATACGTCCAGTATGTCCAGTATGGCTGAATTGAACCCGTCTTCTTATGATCATTTTACCAGGTTATCTTACAGAATTAACCGTTAAACTTCGCCATGGTTTGTTCAAACGTATGAGTCAAGCTATGCTCCAGAGCATCACATGTTTGCTCAATGGTCTGCTCAAGGGCTTCCTTTTCTTTCTTCATGAATGTCGACAGTACATAATCGACAATGGCATGTCCTGGATCAGGGCGGGATATTCCCATGCGTACCCGGTTAAACTGCTGTGTACCGGTGTGCTTAATAATGGACTTGATTCCATTATGTCCGCCTGCACTTCCCTGGTAACGCAATCTGACCTTGCCAATCTCTGTATCCATGTCATCGTACACAACAATCAGATCTTCAAGGCTAACTTTATAAAAATCCATATATGCTCGAACCGATTCACCCGACAAATTCATATAGGTCATTGGTTTGATCAGCACGGTCTTCACACCGCCAATGTTGCCTTCTCCAATCAGCGCCTTACATTTACTCTGTGTGATGGAGATATTATGGCGATCCGCCAATCGGTCCAGTGCCATAAAACCGATATTATGACGTGTTTTGGCATAATTCGAGCCTGGATTACCAAGTCCGACAATCCACTTCATCTTGTTCCCTCCTTCGGATTAGCCTGAGGTGAGGCATAGACTTCGAATGTTATATTTCATATAATATCAGGAAAGTAAAGATCGATTTTACTGTAGTATCTACAGTAAATATTTTATTGACCCAGGAAGGTGAGCGGGTTTTGCGCGAAGACAACGGACAACTGACTCAACATAGCGATTTTATCTATCATTTAGAATACCACGTACCTGTACAGGTATACGACCGCGACACCCATATTGAGATTGGTCTAATCACACGTTTCGATAATCAATTCGTCGAAATTGCCGACACGCTTTTCCATCGGCGTCGTTTCCGATTTATCTCCCGCCCAGGGTATTAACCAAATAAGGTGAACGAACCATTTTACATTGGATCACTGCGTGTGCAGAAACATCTTCTGGTGTATATGAGTAGTTCAACTTGTATGGACTGATCAGCGGCTGTTTCACTTTTTTATAAAACGGCACGCCGACAGGGGTTACATTTTCCATTGAACCGGAAAACGTAACCCCTCTACTACTTTATGCAGACATCCTTATTCAATTTCAAACAGCTTGCTGATTGACAATTCCTCATGAACACGGATAATCGCTTCTCCGAGCAAAGGCGCTACAGACAACACTTTGAGTTTGCTTGTCGGATTCGCATGCGTAATTGGAATGGTATCCGTTACGATGACTTCCTTCAATGGTGCATTCTCCAAACGTTCCATCGCAGGTCCGGACAATACCGGGTGAGTACAGCATGCGTATACTTCTTTCACGCCGCCTTCCATCAGAGCATTCGCTCCCAGTACAATCGTTCCCGCTGTGTCAATAATGTCATCGATCAGAATGGCTGTTTTACCCTCGATGTTACCGATGATGTTCATCACTTCACTCACATTTGGCTCAGGACGACGTTTATCGATAATCGCCAGAGGTGCATTCAGGAAATCAGCCAGTTTACGTGCGCGCACTACGCCACCGTGGTCAGGCGACACAACAACCGGATTTTCGATCTGTTTCGACCGGAAATATTGAGCCAGAATTGGCACGCCAAGCAAATGGTCGACCGGAATGTCGAAGAATCCCTGGATCTGCATAGCATGCAAATCCATTGCGATGACACGGGTTGCACCCGCTTTTTCAATCAGGTTGGCAACCAGTTTCGCTGTAATCGGGTCACGCGAACGTGCCTTGCGATCCTGTCTTGCATAGCCATAGTAAGGAATAACGACGTTAATCGTCTTGGCAGATGCCCGTTTGAGTGCATCAATCATAACGAGCATTTCCATCAGGTTATCATTAACCGGCAAGCAAGTGGACTGCACGATGTAAACGTGACAGCCCCGAACACTCTCGGAGAGTTTCACTTGAATCTCGCCATCACTGAAGCTGGTTGTGTGAGATTCACCCATAGGGATCCCGATATAATCAGCAATTTGATGGGCAAGCTTGGGGTTAGAATTGCAAGTAAATATTTTTAATTTCGAATCAAAATAAGTCATAAAATAAAAACCCTCCGTGCTGGTTCATTGGAATCTATAAGCGTCTGCGACATGTCGGCACCTCCCGGATCTTCGGGAGGCAATCTTGTTATCTAAACCCCTTATTGGGGTTTTGCATTTTGTTTCTTGGCTTTGGCACGTCCGCGAATCTTCTCCGCATAACCAGGTTTGTTCTCCTGACGTGGACGAGCAATGGCCAGATCATTCTCGGGAATGGAATGGGTAACGGTGGAGCCAGCAACCACATAAGCGCCTTTTCCTACCGTAATCGGTGCAATCAGATTGACGTTGCTGCCTACAAAAGCGTCATCTTCAATCGTCGTCACAGCTTTATTATAACCATCATAATTGACAGTTATTGCCCCGCATCCAACATTTACGTTTTTCCCTACTTTGGCATCTCCAATATAGCTGAGATGAGATACTTTGGAACCTTCGTCAATTGTAGCATTTTTCACTTCAACAAAGTCACCAATTTTTACGTTACGACCGAGTTTAGTCCCTGGACGCAAATTGGCAAATGGACCCACCGTTGCATCAGAACCCACTTCGGCATTGGACAACACCGAATGTTTGATTGTAACTCCGTCCTGAATAACGCTGTCTTCCACATCTGCATGAGGACCAATATGACATGCTTCACCGATCGACGTCGTGCCTTTGAGAATGGTCCCTGGATACAGTACTGTATCTGATCCAATCGTAACATCCGCACCGATATATGTCGATGACGGATCAATGATTGTAACACCGTTCAACATATGGCGTACAGCCAGACGTTCACGCATGAAGGCTTCTGCTTGCGAAAGAGCGAGTCGGTCATTAACTCCGATGGATTCTGAAATGTCATCTGACATGTAGGCTTCAACCACTTCTCCATCCTTGCGGAAAATGCCAACGACGTCTGTGAGATAATACTCTCCCTGCGCGTTCTCATTCGTCACTTTTTCCAGAGCAGCGAACAATTTTGCATTATCAAAACAGTAAGTGCCTGTGTTAATCTCATTCACAGCATCTTCCTGCTCCGTGCAATCCTTTTGTTCCACAATCCGTTGCACAGATCCATCTTCTCCGCGAATCACGCGACCATAACCTTTGGGATTATCCAACTGAGCCGTAAGAACTGTCGCTGCTGCTCCGCTACTCTCATGGAGCTTCATCAGACCTTCCAACGTCTCACTGGTTACAAGCGGTGTATCTCCACAGACCACAATTGTAGAACCAGTCTCTCCGCCAAGCAAGGATTTAACCTGCTTCACTGCATGACCTGTACCCAATTGTTCCGCCTGAAGTGCGTACTCCGCTCTGGAACCCAAAAAGGACTGCACCGCTTCGGCACCATGACCGACGACAACTACACTGCGTTCAACGCCTGCGCTGAGTGCTGCATCCAGCACATGTCCAACCATAGGTTTACCGCATACGGGATGCAGTACTTTGTACAATTTTGATTTCATTCGTTTCCCTTGCCCTGCGGCAAGCACGATCGCCATTCGTTTCAAAATTTACGACCTCCTGTTCTGAAAATCCCATTGAATTTCATAGCTTGTTGATATCCAATGAGTATCGTTCAGCCGGCTTCAAGCCGGTCTTGTTCATCGCTTGCTGTCTCTGTAATCACACGTAACAACGCGGACACCAACAAATCGTGACCTATATGTATACGCCGTGTACCTGCGAGCTTAACCGAATCCCAATGATTCCTAAGATGCCGCCCTGCCACCAAGCGCACGATGCGCTTTTGTTTTCTGCTAAATAAACTCAATACTGAATATATCTTATTCCGATCAAAAAGAAAAGAGAGCCATAAGACATGGCTCTCTTTTCCTTCGAACCCCAATAATGTTCTCAGGCACCTTCTTCAATGACTTCTTCCTCAGTTGCCGCACGATCGTATTCAGTCAAAACTGCTGCCTGAATCTTCTCACGCGTACCGGAAGAGATCGGGTGGGCGATATCACGGAACTCTCCATCAGGAGTACGTTTGCTCGGCATAGCAACAAACATTCCGTTGTTACCATCAATGACACGAATGTCATGAACGACGAATTCGTTATCGATGGTAATGGATGCGATAGCCTTCATTCTCCCCTCCGAGTTAACACGGCGGAGTCTGACATCCGTAATTTGCATGTGTGTGTTCACCACCTTTTTCCATCAGAACTTGGTGTATAATTCCACACAGCATATACGAACTCCTTCTTTTTATAACCATAAAAACTTCCTAATTTCAGGAATTTTTTTATTTAATACACAATTCGACAACGTTAGTGCCAGGTCGATGGAAAAGACCTTTTACCGACATCACATTCGTCATCTTTCTACAGGTCGAAATAGTTGCCAGGCTTGACGGAAATCTGTCTGCTCTTGGCATCAACCGCTGTCAGCTTCGCCAGAGATACGTAATCAGTCAGCAGACGTTCCTCTGAATCTACAGAACCAGATTCCACCAGTACCCCTACCCCGGCAACTGTAGCATTAAACTCGGCCAAAAGATCGATCATTCCTTGCACCGTACCCCCAGCCTTCATGAAGTCATCCACAATAAGTACTCTGGAATGCTCACGCATCGCCCTACGAGAGAGGGACATGGTATGCAGACTTTTATGGGACCCGGATACATAATTGATACTTACGGCCGATCCTTCTGTAGCCTGATGGTCCCTGCGTACGAGCACGACAGGCAGGTTGAGCTGGGCACCGGTCGCATAAGCCAGTGGAATTCCTTTGGTCTCTACCGTCATAACCACATCAATATTCATATTGCCAAAGGCCGTTGCAAAGATCTTGCCGGCTTCATTCATCAATGCGGGCTGACCAAGCAAGTCGGACATGTACAGGTATTCTCCAGGCAAGATCCGATCCGGTTGCGCGAGCTGGGTCGAGAGCCGCTCCGCAAATGCAAGTGCCAGTTCTCGGGATACCTTCGGAATCCATCTTACTCCCCCGGCTGCTCCAGCCAGAGTATGCAGTTCTCCTGACCCACCTTCTTCGAACACTTCCTTAATAATCGCCAAATCTTCACTAATTGAAGACTTTGCGGCTCCATAGCGTTCGGCAAATGTGGTGAGCGGAATAACCGTATGCGGTCTGGACAATAAGTATTGCGTCATTTCAACCAGCCTTGCGCTTCGTTTTAACTTCTTCACAGAGATCCATCCTCACGATCACGGAAACATCCAAATCCGAATAATTATTTAAAAATATACCACCTTTATACGTGTTTGTACATTATAAAAGCGAATTTTACGTCAACATACGTACAGCATACACTTCTTTGCAGAAACCACGCAGACCATTATATATCCGGGCAACCTTGGATTCCTTGGAGACCAGTCCAAACACCGTTGGACCGCTGCCGGACATCAACACGCCGTCTGCACCCAACCGAATCATGGCATCCTTCAAATGCTGAACTTCCGGATACAGCTTCAACGTTACATCTTCAAGTACATTGCCCATCTGGTTACACACTTCCGTAAAGGATTGGTTGCGAATCGCCTGCTCCATTTTAGCCGCACTTGGATGACGAACAATCTTATCACTGCGGAAACGTCCGTACACATCGGCTGTAGACACATTGATTGGAGGCTTGGCCAGAATTACCCAGCATTGCGGCGGATTAGGCATAGGGGCCAACTTCTCACCACGACCTGTAGCGAGTGCAGTCCCTCCTGTGATACAGAATGGAACATCCGAACCGAGTTCAGCTCCAAGCTCCTGCAGTTCGTGATCCGGTATATCAAGTCGCCACAGACGATTCAATCCGCGCAGAGCGGCTGCTGCATCACCGCTGCCTCCGGCAAGTCCGGCTGCAACTGGAATCTTTTTATCCAGATGAATATGGACGCCCGTACGCACGTTATAGCGCTCCTTAATCAGTCTGGCTGCCTGGAAAGCCAGATTCTTCTCATCCAGCGGGATATAACCCGCCTGACTGGAGATGAAAATGGTATCGCGCGGCAGCTCCGACATTTCCAGCCGATCAGCCAGATCAACCATGGTCATGATCATTTCAACTTCATGGAATCCATCGCTTCTTTTATGTAAAACGTCCAGCATCAAATTAATTTTAGCAGGCGCTTTTTCGTAAATTTTCAAGACGTTCACCCGTCCTCACCTTTTCCCTAAGACAACTTAACATATTATATCAAAATGGGGCTGTCAAGTCATTTCTATTCCGCATCTAAGGGGAAAAGCGGGGGTGTCCCTGAAGGATTTCCCCGCTCTTCAGTCTGCTTGAACCGGATTAGGATTTGCGCGCAGCCTGCTCAGCAAGTTGAATTGCACGTTTCACCATGTTTCCTGCATCCTTGGCTTTAATTCCGCCCCATCCTTCCTGTTGGACCGTATCATAGAAACCCAGGTCTTTCGCCAGCTCATTCTTCAGATCCTCTGACATGACACTTCTTCTTCTGCGACTCATGAACCATCCTCCTCCTCGTATCCGTCATGATGTGATGAGTCCGTTCACGTTTTAGACAACATGTCCCAGGTAGAGTTCAGTTTTTCTGCCTAATGCTTAAGAAACTGCCCCTTCGCCTGTTCAATTAGTATGCCGCGACCGTTACTCGCTCATTCCTGACGAAGTATGGTTAACCTCAAAGGAAGATTTGTTGATGTTGTAAAATAACAAAAAGCGATCCGCCTTGAGGGGCGAATCGCCTGTAAAACGATACTTACGTCTCCATGTAGGAGCTATGTGTCTGGCTGCCCGGGTCAAAAACCATGACTTCCACAGACTCCGTAAGTATATCCGCATAACTATAAGATACTCGCTTGAAGGTTTCTTGTTCTTCATCAAGCTTAACAATAAAAACAGAAGGGTACGTTTCTTCCAATACACCAGTACGCTCAATGGTCTTACGGCGGCCACCATTAGCCCGCAGCATAATTTTCTGACCAATATGTGCATCGAGATTGCGTTTGATATCCAACAGCGTGTTTTTAGCCATTGTCGACGACCACCTCTTTTCTTGTCCATTATACCGGATTTTACAGTCATTGTCAAATCAAAACTAATTATTATATCAGCATCAAAAAGTTGTTGTCAATGAATTTTTTTGCAAACAAAAAAAGCCCCAAATTGGGACTTTAAATGGCCTACATCACACTGCCGACGGGTTCACTTTTAGCGTAGATAAATCATTCAGCCCTGGCAGACCTACCCGGTAACTCCCCCGTGTCTCGACACCACCCACACCTTGGCTGCCACTGATGGTATTGTGCAGGACATCACTCATGTTAACCGTATCCCGCACAGATGTGAAGGAAGCCTTGGCTGCCACATAGACCGGATCAAGTGCATGAATGAGAATTCGGCCTGGAGAGCTGGCAAAATTCGCTCCAGCGCGCAGCAGTGCCTCAAAATGGGACTGACAGGCACCTGCCACAATAGTGAGTGCGTCCAGATGACGTTCATATTGCCTAGCCACCTGAATGGCGGCCACAAAATTTTGCGAGTTCTTATAACTACCAAGACTATATAAGTCATAAGGCTGACGTGTCTTTAGCACCCCATCATGACCCGTAATGACCACGATATCCGGACGCACTTTGGGTAATAAACGGTATAAGGTATCCGCCATTGCCGATTCATGGACATATTGTCCCTCTGCTGGCACACGAAGTTGCTCATAGAGATCCATACTTTTTTTCAAATAGTTCGGATCACCATCCAGATGAAGCACCTTTCCAGGCATTTCAAAATAAGCCGGTTCCTGCTGAGCAGACCAATCCTGTGCCAGACCTTCACGATTCCGCTCAGCCTGTTCCATACGATTCTGCTGCAGACGGGACAGGGTCTGATGAGCTTTAATATGCGCCTGCCTTGTCTTCGCGCTTTGTGGTTCGTAGGGAACCTGTATCAAGTCGTCCACCGGGGAATCGGCAAGAGCTGGAACTCAGTCCCTTTAATGACCGCAGCATCCAACTGGAGGCCTTCCACCCGAAAAGTCACATCGCCGCCGTATGACTTCCGAACGACCAAGTCTCCGATATTCATCAACGTAATCACCTCTACCCCATCGTATGGGCAGAGACCCGGTTTGGTTCATTCAAATTTTACAACGCTGCACGTACCCCTGCTTCCCACATGACGGTGCTGAGTGTAGCATACTCTTGCAGACTTAACGTCTCTCCACGTCGGGATGGTTGGATACCTGCCTGCTCCAGCAGAATGTCTGCCTGTTCCCGGTTCTCCTTCGTGAAGAAGCGTGCCTTCAGGTTATTTGAGATGGTTTTTCTCCGCTGGGCAAAAGAAGCCTGTACCACTTCGAAGTAGTGTGCTTCATCCGGGATCTCCACGGGTGGTTGTTCCCGCACTTTCAGCTTAATGACAGCTGACTCCACATTAGGTTGCGGAATGAAGACCGTAGGTGGCACAATACACACAAGCTCCGGCATACTGTAGTACTGAACTGCGATGCTCAGACTGCCGTAGTCTTTTGATCCCGGTGCCAGCCATGCGTTCAGCCACTTCTTTTTGGATCATGACCACAATGCTATCCACTGGCAACTTCTCTTCCAGCAGTTTCATCATAATTGGAGTCGTTACGTAATAGGGCAGATTCGCCACGACACTGACTTTGTCCACGGATGCAAAATCCGTATTAAACAACTCCGCCAGATCAAGCTTCAACACATCCCCATGATGAACACGTACATTGGAATAAGGCTGCATCACTTCTCCGAGGATGGGGATCAAGCGCTGATCAATCTCTACGGCTGTGACAGGACCAGCTACCCGAGCGAGTCTTTCCGTAAGAGCCCCAATGCCCGGCCCGATCTCCAACGCGCCCTTGGACTCGTCCAGGTCGGCCGCATTCACGATTTTGTTCAGTATATTTTGATCGATCAGAAAGTTCTGACCTAAGCTTTTCTTGAATGAAAATCCGTGTCTTTGAATAATCTCTTTGGTTCGCTTGGGCGTTGCAATCTCTATCGTCTCTTCCATGTCCTTCATATGCTCACAATCCTTCACGTTCAATTTGCGCTAATGCTGTAGAGAACTCTTCCCGTGTAATCTGAAATACACTGAGACGTTTGTGGAACTGCTTCCCGTTACAATACCCGATGCCCAGCAGATTGCCCATCTCCATGCGACGTGCCGCAGCCTGCGGATGCACGATCAGTCCTGCCGCAATCAGATCTTCCCAATCGATCAGGCTCGGTGCACCTTCGTATGAAGTATGTACGCGTGCCAGCGCATGACGGATTGCCTCCGGTGAGGCATTCTCCACCCCAATGTCCCCTTTGCGCGTCGCATCGGCCTCCGGAATGAAGGCATGCTTGCAGCCAGGCACCTTATTCGCAATGATTTTACGAATGCGTTCGCCGGCATGATCCGGATCTGTCAGTACAATGACTCCCCGTCTCTCCTGAGCAAGCGCTATCCGCTTCAGAATACGTTGGTTGATGGCTGATCCACCGGTTTCTATTGTATCGGCCTCCACGGCCCGACGGATGGCTACCGTATCATCACGGCCTTCCACCACAATGACTTCTTTTATCATGTTCCATTTCTTCCTTTCTAACGCAAAAAGAAGAGGAATATCCTCTTCTCTGCCAAACGGCGGGGAGACTGAAATCAGACCCCTCCGCCGCATATTCCGCATGAATCATTCATGCAACTATTTTATAGCATTCCCATTTCAAAGTAAAACGATTTTAGTTCGCTTCCGGCTTTACCGGACCGATTACGTAGACCGTCTTGCCTTTCTTGCGTCCAAAATTCAGGGCATGCTTCACACTGTCATAATAAACATCAATTTTATTGCCTTTAATGGCACCGCCTGTATCTTCCGCACGTCGGAAGCCCAGACCTTCGATATATACCCACCAGCCAATTGGAATGACTTTGGGATCAACCGCGATGGTGCGCCCTTCCGTTACACGAGTACCGGAAGCTGTTTTCGTGCCAATGCCAGGCTCTTCGGAAGAGTAGGCAGTCATGGATACATTTTTAAGTACTTTGGAGTATTTAAAAGAAGTCCCGGATACGGTAATCACTTTGCTGCCCGAGGCAGATGTTTTCTTCGAGTTCGTTGTTGTAGCCTTTTTGGTTGTTGAAGTTTGAGCCGATACGGTCTGAATCTCAGGTTTTTTCACGACCGGTTTTGCTTTGGTGCCGACAGCGATCACTTTATCTACACGATTATTCGCGACAGATTTGCCGACCATTTTTTTGGAGACCAATTCTCCATCCTGAAATACCTTTTCGATGTGCTGTACAAGTGTACCTTCTTTGCCGTTCACAACGACACGGTTATCCCCTTTGTACAAGCTAGGGTCAGCCGTTTTAATTACTTTGTAAGCGATCGGTTGTTCTACATCCACTGTACGCTTTGTTACACGCACTACACGGATCTTCATATCCGCTTTGATCGCAGTTCCAAGCGCCGGATACACTTTATCATTGTTCTCAACTTGAATACCTGATTTTTGAATTGCATCTTCTACCGATGAATCCGTTGTATACAGAGTCTTGGTGTCTCCGTCTGCCGTAATGTTGACTGGAACGGCCCGCTCAATAACGATTCGGTCTCCATCTGTAATCGCCCCATTCATGGACATGGATACCTTGTCGTGAGGGCTGACTGTGATCGACTGCTCCTCCAGCATTTCCTGAAGCATTCCTGTACGAGTCTCTACCACCTGAGCTTTGCCATCAATAACCAGCGAAATTTGTTTCCCGGCCTGACCGTAAACGACTAACAAGATCATGATTGTAAGCGCAATTGAGAAAATCGCGATCAATGCCATTTGACGCATGTTCTCATGCTTCCACCGCAACGCGAAAGACTTACTGGATGATCGTGACTCATGGGTCTCTTCTGGTTGGAATGTGCCCACTTCTCCGTCCTCCTTCATAGCCTCGCCGTCTAAAGTAATAATGCATGATGTCTTTGACGTGACTATACCAAATTTTCTACAGAACACAGATCGGACCAACATAATCCGGTTCTGCACCATGAATCAATCTTCGCAACATGATGTCATCCTCCTGAATACCTACCGTATGATGACAACATTTCTTTTATTCAAAAACAAAAAAGCCAAAGAAAGAGTGTAAGAGGAACTCTTTCGTGGCTTCCGAATGATTTTGAATATCGGAAATTCATGCACGAGGTTGCCTCTCTTTTCCGCTTGCGAGGTTAGCTGTCGGGTTCGGGCGAAAGAGAGCCGCCCTATCTTGGGTCACCCGCTCATGGCGGACGCCCTTGAATTCACCCCGAGACCCAAAGAAGAAATCAAATACGGCTTCGCAGTTCCCTCAGCTGCTTTTGGGTCAGCGAACGTTGCGCATCGGCCAAATACACCGATGTTTAAGCCCTATTGGTTCCCCCGCTCTCCGTTAACGGAGACTCAGCGAGACTGATTCATGAAAGTAATGTTGTTTCATCGGAAAGTGTCCCTTTGTTCATCCCCGAACATCTGTCCAATTTTCCGCACAACAATTCACTGAAAAGATGATATCCTGTTTTGATGCATGTTGTAAAGCGTTGATCAAGTACGTTTTTCTGAATATTTGGTTAAAATATTGTAATATTCTTGATTTATTTGGATCAAAGGGCAAATTAACTCCGCTTACCTGCCTTTTTCACCCCATTTACTCGTTTTTTTAACGAATTCCAAATCGTTCCATGGCATTTTTGGTGGTTATTGCAGCAATTTCCTCCACCGAAATGCCTTTAATTTCCGCAGCTGCCTCTGCAACCAGACGTACATGCGCTGTCTCATTTCGTTTCCCGCGATAAGGGTGAGGTGTCAAATACGGAGCATCGGTTTCGATGAAAAATCGGTCCATAGGAACCTTCGCCAGCACCTCTTTGGGTTGCTTTGCGTTTTGAATGTAATCGGTCCTCCGAAGGAGAGATGGAAGCCCATATCTAGACAACTTTTCGCTGTTTCCCAGCTGCCCGAGAACGAATGCATCACACCACCAACTTCACTCGCCTTCTCTTCACGCAAAATTTTTACGATATCCTCATGTGCATCCCGATTATGGATGACAATCGGCATGTTCACTTCACGTGCCAAAGCAATTTGTTGTCGTAATACGCGATGCTGTATTTCCTTCGGTGAAGTATCCCAGTGATAATCCAATCCAATCTCACCGATAGCAACCACTTTTTCATGCTTGCATAAAGATGCAATCCACTCCAGATCGCCCTCCTGCATTGTAATCGCATCGACGGGATGCCACCCTACAGCTGCATAAATAAAGTCATATGTCTCAGCAAGTTTCATTGTCGTTGGAATCGTCTCCCGGTTAAAGCCAATGTTGATCATGCGACCAACCCCTGCATCCACAGCACGCTGAATCATGTCCTCACGGTCCTCGTCGAATTGTGGTGCATCCAGATGTGTATGTGTGTCGAACAGCATCATGTTTGTATCTCCCTTCATGTCGAAATAACGACTATCTTCTGTTGAAAATTCAATTTGTAAAATTCAATAATTCATGGACTCCTACATAAAACATTTTGGGTAATCTGTTTATTACCTCATTCCGTTTGTTTCTTCACAACTACAATATATAGAAGAAAGACGGATATTCGGATCTATATATTGCTGATTGTACCCATTTGGCCTGCTTATATTTACAAAATTATGTCGATCTACATATACGCCCCATTAAAGCAGATTACTGTATCATGAAAAATAGCTCTTTTAGAAAGTCTTTTGATCCCGAAATTCTTCATTGGATTATACCCACAGGATTACAAGAAATAGGGGCGTATGTGTGACGGCAATTCATGTATAATCGCATCCACCTTGTTTTGCGGGTAATACAAATGGTGTTTCCCTCGGTGAAGCCCGCTGATGGAACGGACAATGTCAGATACTTCTGACAACTCACGTAACTTGTCCTGTCGATCCAGAAGAAGAATCTGCTTATCCGTGGATTCATCCGGACGAAACACATCATACGGATTATCCGATGGAAAATCAATTTCAAGATCATATTCGGGATCGAGGCCCGCCTGTACAAAAGCTTCCCGAATCTCTTCCATCATGTTCAAGTCGACCTGTTCAAGCTCTACATACTTATATAACTTGCGATCCATAAAACGTTCGCACAACTCACTCAGAACAGTATCGTCCTCCTTGCGCCACTGCGCAAATGCCGTTTGAATTAATGCTTCATCCAACTGCAAATATTCATCTACCGATAAGTCCCCTCCAAATAATTGAGGGAGTGGATCAATCATGAAGCGAAATTGAAAGCCATGCTGTATGAGCATCTTTGCTCGCTTGAATATTTGCCGCAATATAATCTCAGAACTGCGAGTTACCGGATGGAAGTAAATCTGCCAATACATCTGATACCGAGACATGAGGTAGTCCTCCACAGCATGCATGCCTGACTCCTTGACTACAATCCGTCCATGATAGGGACGCAGCATCCGAAGGATTCGATCAAGGTCAATCGTGCCGTAATTTACACCTGTGAAATAAGCATCCCTGAGCAAATAGTCCATGCGGTCTGCATCAAGCGGGCTGGTCACCAAGTTCACCACAATCGGTTTTTCGTACGTTTTCTGAATGACAGACGCGACTTTCTCAGGAAAATCAGGAGCATACCGTCTTAAGATCGCCCCTACTTCGGTATCCCCTGTAATAATGCGACAAGTCCAATCCTCGTGATTCATGTCAAAAGCTTCCTCGATGGAGTGAGAGAACGGCCCATGCCCGAGATCATGAAGTAGAGCTGCGCACAGAGCCACAATTTTTTCTTCCTTCGGCCAATCCGAATAATGACTTCTTTCAAATTGAGAGATAATCTTGCGTGTAATCTCATAAACACCTAGTGAATGTGAGAACCGACTATGCTCTGCTCCGTGAAAGGTGAGGTAAGAAGTACCCAGTTGACGGATCCGGCGTAAACGCTGAAATTCCGGGGTGTTAATTAACTGCCATATAACCGGATCTTGCACGTGGATATAATTATGTACCGGATCTTTAAACACTTTCTCTTCCGTTAAACGTTGTTCCATGTCGACTCACTCCTTTAATTTCTTTTATATTAACGCTTTGAGCTCTGCGATTCATCTAAGATTCGACACGTTATGACGAACTTTGTCGAATGTAGTAGTTTTGTCGTTTTCCAAATCGACAAAGCTGGCATTGATGTTTAAATGTGAAAAATGGCTACCAATCCCTTACCACCAGTAACCTTGTGAAAAACAGCCTTAATTTTAAGCTAATTTTAAGGTTGACTGTTTTGGGAATCGTTGGTATGATGGGTATCATAAAACATAAAATAATGTCGAATAATGACAATGATAGTTAGCTGAGAGGAGCACTGATTATAATGATGAAATCAACAGGTATTGTAAGAAAAGTGGACGAACTGGGACGGGTAGTTATTCCAATCGAATTGCGCCGTACGCTCGGTATTGGTGAAAAAGATGCTCTGGAAATCTACGTTGATGGCGAGCGCATCATGTTGAAAAAATATGAGCCTGCTTGTATCTTCTGTGGCAATGCAGAGAACGTTACTTATTTCAAAGGTAAAATTGTTTGTAACGAATGTATTTCCGAAATCCCTGCACCTGTGACAAAATAAGAAAAACCAGGTATACTGAACTTATCCAAATTGTTATTTCTAACCTTTTTAATATTCCTTAATAGCCTTCCCGGTGTGAACCCCACCGTGGAAGGTATTTTTTTGTCCTGTTATGGATTCCATTACCCAAAATGATCCTGTCACATGCGAGGGGAGGCAAAACGATGCATTGGTTTTAAATTTTTTTAAATCGTTCTGCTTTTTTTAACATTCCGTTAAGGTTGCATATAACGTTCTTTTCAGGTTGTGTTCCCATAACAGAACATATATACCTGGATTGGCTACTCAATTAACGCATTATATACATCCCGCTTTGTGAGACCACGATCGGTCGCCGTTTTTTTCATCGCATCTTTGCGGTTATGTCCTTCACCCTCATAATGACTGACATGATCCGCGAGCGACATCAGCTGCCACCAAGCTTCGCGCTCAGCTTTACGCTCCTCTTCCTTAATGCCTTCTACCAGCAAACAGTACTCGCCAAGAGGTGGATGCTCATCAAGCCAGTCTATGCATTCCTTCACCGTGCCCCTTGCGAATTCCTCATGACGCTTGGTTAGTTCACGAGCCAGGACAATCGAGCGATCACCCAGAATCTCTTCGAGCTGGACTAATGTTTTTCGTATACGGTGAGGTGATTCATAAAATAACAAAGTCCCATTGGATTCGTCAAAAGCCTCCAGCACTTTTCGCATGTCCTTTTTCTCCCGCGGCAAAAAACCGCCGAATGTGAAACGCTCCGTCGGTAATCCGGACACGATCAGAGCAGACAAAGCAGCATTGGGTCCAGGGATGGGAATGACCGTTATTCCAGCTTCCAGCGCAAGCTGTACAAGGTCGGAACCAGGGTCCGAAATGGCCGGCAGACCGGCATCACTGACAAGTGCCAGATTTTTTCCTTCTATTATATAGCGTATCAGTTCAGGTCCACTCGCCCCCTTGTTATGCTCATGATAACTAAACAGCATTGAAGGTGTAATTTCAAAATGGGTAAGCAGCTTTTGGGTCTGGCGTGTGTCTTCTGCTGCAATGATGTCACAACTCTGCAATGTCTTGATGGCTCGGAAGGTCATATCCTCCAGATTACCAATGGGTGTTCCAACCAGATATAGCTTGCCCGATCCTTCAAGCTGCTCCGCATAGCTTTTCTGAATATGCAAAGTCATCTACAGTCCTCCTTTCGTCGTAGTACGCTCAGCATGTTGCTGGCCATAGTAAATATCCATAATCTCTTCGCAGTATTTCCCTTCTTCATTGTAGACAATGAGTGGAGGAAGCATCCTTACTTCCGGTTTGCCATCTTTCATGCCTTCAATTAATATCATGTTGGCTTCCAGGTGAGCACGGGGATGTACCATCCGAATCCGTTTCGGCTCCAGCTTATATTCACGCATGAGTGAGATAATCTCGCCAAGACGCTGCGGACGATGAACCATCGATACTTTGCCGCCATTTCGTACAAGGCGACTACAAGCCTGGATTACTTCTTCCAGGGTACATCCAATCTCATGACGTGCCATTGCCTGATGTGTGTTCATTTTGAGGTCACTTCCATTCAGAGGCATGTATGGAGGATTTACCGTTATTGCATCAAATACCGCATGTCCTGTTTCTTTCACCAGTTCTCGCAAATCACCTTCACGAATCATAATGGAGTCATCCAGTTCATTTAATTGCACACTGCGACGCGCCATATCAGCCAAACGAGGCTGAATTTCGATCCCCTCCAGACTAGCCTGTGTACGCGTTGTAAGCAAAATGGGAACGACCCCATTACCCGTACACAAATCAAGTACGCGACCCCGTTTAGGTACGGAAGCAAACCGGGCTAACAATACCGCATCCATCGAAAAACTGAACACTTCATCACTTTGAATAATTCTCAGATCATGAGAGAGCAGATCATCAATCCGCTCTGACTCCTGTAACGCGACTTCATTTGCTTTCATATGTTACGCTCATCCTCCGGTATTCTATATCACATGTTTGTTATTTTTAGGTTTGTAACCTTGAAAAAAAACCGTAGGGGATCCCTACGGTCACATCATTTATTCAAAAAAGACAGGCAGAACAGACAATCGCCTTCCGTCCGCAGATGTCCATAATAGACGTTGCAGATATGGAAGCCTTCGTGATACAACCGGGCCAGATTATCATAACCTTCACCCACAACATCTTCACCTGTAGCTGGACCTGCTGGTCTTGCTGCGGGAGCGAGTGCTGAGGAGATCGGCAGATCTGCCGGAGCCTCACGTTTGAGCAGTTTGCGTAACTGCTCATTCTCGATGGTAAGCCGCTGATTATCCTCAAGCAGCTCCTTCACAATCATTTTTAACTCTCCTAAATCACCGTGCAACTGACCCAGTTGGGTTTCCATTTCATGAATGTGCGTAAACAGATTTTTCTTTTCCAAGTTTCCACCCCGAAGCAACCTTTATGGTTTACTTGATAACGACGTCATCCAGCGGAAGTTCTTTGACTTTACTGATGTCGAACAATTGAACATGGACTGTGCGGCTACCGGCATTAATTCCGACAACTTTTCCTTCACCCAACGAGGTGACGACCAATTTGCCTACAGCTGGCAGTTCTTCTCTCACACTTTCATAGTTATCATGCTCAAATTTCAGACAGCACATGAGTCTTCCGCACAACCCTGAAATTTTCGTCGGATTCAGTGACAGGCTCTGATCTTTAGCCATCTTGATTGATACCGGCTCAAAGTCTCCCAGCCAGGAGGAACAACACAACACACGGCCGCAAGGTCCGATTCCGCCAAGCATCTTCGCTTCATCACGTACACCAATCTGTCTCAGCTCGATTCGTGTCCGGAATATGCTTGCCAGATCCTTGACCAGCTCCCGGAAGTCGACTCTTCCTTCAGCTGTAAAATAAAATATGATTTTATTGCGATCAAACGTAAATTCCACATCGACCAGCTTCATTTTGAGGCCATGGTCTTTGATTTTATTTAAACAAGTACCGAATGCTTCCTTCGCTGCACGCTTGTTCTCATCAACCACACGAGCATCGGTCTCGCCCGCAACTCGGATGACTTTCTTCAGCGGCAGCACCACATCGGACTCGCCCACTTCCTTCTTACCAACAACAACCTTACCGTACTCTACCCCCGCGCTGTCTCCACGATAACGCAGTTTTCTTTCTCAATGGGAAGGTCCAGGGGATCGAAGTAATAAATTTTGCCCGCTTTTTTGAAACGGACACCCACTACACTGTACAAAAAATTAACCCCCTTGTAAGCCAACCCCACTTCGTCTGAAGCCCCGTCTTCTTAGGGGAACGGTCGAAGTTATAACCGTTTGCATATGATTGGAACTAACGTATCCCTCTCCCAGTCTTATGCCAAACCGATCAAAAATTGCTCCAGACAAAGCTGGCCATTGACGTTGAAACGCAATTTTTTTCTGCATGCTGCGGCCAGATCCATATAGGAGACCCACTGCTCTGTGCTGCGGGTATGTGCCAACTGAGACAGCATGTCTAACTGATCTATAAAAACGATATGTTCATGCCTACCGTACTGAACATACAGCATGTCCCTAAACCATAGATGGAACAAACTAAGTAACATGTCCAGATGTTCAGAGAGTCCGGTTTTAAAAAGCTTCTGCTGTGCAGAGATTAATGATGTACTTCCTCTACCCAGGGACTCCTTCCCTAATTGTAACATTACGTTTCTAATTTCTGCAAACCAATTCTGCTGGAGAATTTCTCTACATGCTTCCAATCCTGACGCTAAATGGACGGCAGAGCGAGCCAGATTGGCAGGGTGCCCTTCCTCTATGAGTGATTGCAGCATCTCTTCCGGATTCAGTGCGCTGAACGGCACCAATTGGGAACGTGAACGAATCGTAGGCAACATGGCCTGTCCATTATCTGTAATCAGAATGCCGACTGCCGGTACCTGTGGTTCCTCCAGAAATTTCAACAGACTGTTTGCTGCCTGCACCGTCATTTTCTCGGCTTGTTCTATAATATATACTTTGGGATGGCCCGCTTCTGATCGGTATGAAAAAATACGCTGCAGATCCCGGATTTGATCTATTTTAATGTTGTTTCCATCTGGTGCAAGCAAGGTTAGATCCGGATGGTTACCATGATCCACCTTACGACATTCAAGGCACTGCCCGCAGGCGTCATCTTCAAGCTCTGTACAGAAGATAGCCTTGGCAAAGGTAATTGCTGTCTTACGCTGCCCGCTACCAGCTGGACCGCTAAACAAATACGCGTGGCTTATTGCATGACGCCTCAAACTGCTTTGTAACATTTGCTTGGCCGCTTGTTGACCCATAATCTGTTGAAAGGACATACTTCCTCCTCAGAAGCTTAAATTAATAAGCATCCCCCGAATTTCGCCTACTTGTTGCAATAGAGAGATTTTTCCTTCTTCTGTATCCAGCAATTCGTCAGCCATGGATAACAGAGCGGAGTCAATTTCATCAATCAGCTTATAACGCTTGCCTCTGCCACGACGATCCCAACCCCTTGTCTCTTTCATGGATACACCGCGACGAACGGTCTCTTCCAGGAACCTTTTAACAAGTTGCTTATACGCCTTCAGTTCACGAATCGTCATGGAACGTGCCAGACGATCGCCCTGAAGCTGGATTTCACTAAACCGGCGATTCAGTTCAGCTTGTGAGGCCCGTTCCCCCTGGTGGTTCATCATATCAGAGAAATTTTTGGATTGAACCGGTTTGGAACCTGAATCAGTAGAACTGATCCCGCTCTGAATCGGTCTGAATCCAGGATTGATTTTCATGGATACGCCCGCTTTCTATCATAGTTAGCCAATCGCCCATCAGCACAGTGCGCGTTGCGCCTGTGCGTGAGGATGAGGCTTTTATATATGCTGATCACACTCTATATATAATGGTAGATATACATCACCATCAAGGACTTGTTGTTTGTAGTCAGCCTCTTTCCGGATGGGCATTCCCTGCTAGGAGATGCTCATCCGAAAGAGTGTGCCCATTCTTCTGATCAAGAAAGGCTGTTCCATACGTGGTACGCACGAACTCCATTGCAATCTTTTTGCATCCATCGTTTCCAACATGCTATTCATCATGAAAGACCCTCATGGGATGTTTCATGCAAAAAGTTTAAATTAGAAATGTTCGAAGCGATCTACCGGGAGAACAAATACAGTAGCTCCACCTACTTGAACTTCAACAGGTAGCGGCAGGTAAGAGTCGGTTGTTCCACTCATCGGTGTGACCGGAGTCACGAGCTGTTCACGAACCTTACAGCTGCTGCGAATGACGTTCATTACGGACTCGACTTGACCATCATCGACACCGATCATAAACGTCGTGTTGCCTGCCTTCAAAAATCCACCCGTACTGGCCAACTTGGTTGCCCGAAAGTTTGCTTTGACCAATGCGCTGGATAATCGGTTGCTGTCTTTATCCTGTATAATCGCAACAATCAGTTTCATCCTGCATAACCTCCTTCAGAATAAGCACCTTGATTAAATGCCCTGTCTATATATTAGACAATTACTCGTCAAAATCCTTCAAAATCCCTGTCTCAAGCGACAAAATCATCGCCGCCAGGACTTCCTCCTGCTTCATGGAAGCATCAATAACTCTGAATCGTTCCGGGAACTGCTCTTTTAATAGGAAGTAACCCTCTCGCACTTTACGGTGAAACTCCAGATTCTCCAGATCCAGACGGTTCACTTCGCGGCCATCATGAGCGTCGATCCGGGCAAGCCCCACTTCAGGCTCAATGTCCAGATATAAGGTCACATCCGGCATAAGATCACCGATCGCAAAGCGATTAATGGCCCATACATTCTCGATCCCAAGTCCACGGGCGTATCCTTGGTAGACCAGACTACTATCGACAAATCGATCACAGATGACTGTTTTTCCGGCTCTCAGCGCAGGTTCTACCTTCTCCGCCAGATGCTGGCTGCGTGCAGCTGCATACAATAGCGCTTCGGTGCGAGCATCCATTGCCGTATGAAGAGGGTCCAGAATAATGGAACGTATTTTCTCCGCAATCTCAATGCCACCAGGCTCTCGCGTAACTACGTAAGGTATACCCCGTTCTTCAAAATAAGAACCTATTCTACCAATCATCGTTGTTTTACCGGAACCCTCTCCCCCTTCCAGCGTAATGAATTTACCTCTGCCCTGCATATGCTTCCCTGCTTTCTATGTCGATAATTGCATCTATTGCTGCTGTAATAAATATGCCTAGACCCTCTTGCTACAGGATATGATATCCCCGCCCAGAGGTGTATAGCTACAGCCATATCGGTACGTATTCATGACACCAAGGTCATACAAGCTTGTTTTCTTTCTATAATACTATAACTTCAACATGAACAACAAAGTAAAACGTTCAACCGTAGATCATCCATACCCATAATGGAAGCATAATTGATCCGGCAATGGCACTGACAATCATGGATACTGAACTGAGGGCTACTGCATTCTCTCCATATTCAAAAGACCTTGCCATGCCGAGGGCATGAGATGCGGAGCCCAGTCCAATACCATAGGCATTTTTACTGCGGACTTTGGCCCATTTTAAGAGCATCGGCCCCAGTAATATTCCTGAGAAACCTGCAATCATCACAAATAATGATGTAAATGAGGCATTCCCGCCAACTTGATTAGCAAGTTGAATAGCAACAGGCGTTGTCACGGATTTCGGCAATAAAGCGATGACCATCTCTTGAGGATAGCCAAGCAGAATGGCGATCAAAGCACCTGTAGACACACCTGTAATACTTCCTCCAATCGTTCCTCCAATAATTGGAATGATGTTTTGTTTCAGCACATGCAGATGTCTGGACAAGGGAAAAGCGAGAGATACAACTGCTGGGCCCAAGAGTTCCTGTATCCATTTGCCACCCAACATATATGTGTCCAGCTTTATACCGGAAATTACTAGGATTAGGATTAGTATGGCAGTCGTTGTGAGTACAGGCATAAGTATCGGCCATTTCAGCCTTTTATATAGACGAGTGGCTGGAATATATACAGCGATGGTTAGCGCGATCATTCCAATTCCGAGGATGAATGCTGACACGTGATCGCCTCCTTTTTACCTGAATGAGACAATCTCCATGACATGAGCCACTCACTTAATTTGGCAGATACCAGACATGTGATTAATGTGCTAACGATCAAACCAAGAACGAGTAACAAGGTGTTTGCTCTAAAGAAATCAAAATGATTAATAATGCCTACCGTTGGCGGGATGAACAACAATTGCAGATGAGATTGAAGCCATGTCGAGCCTTCCTCTCCCCAACTCATTTTGACCCAACCCAGTTGAATGGTGATAAACAACACCAGCATGCCGACAATACTGCCTGTTAACGGCAGATGCAATACAGATTGAATCAAGTTTCCAATCCAATAGAAACCGTACATCAACAAAACCTGCAGGACTATTCCTGTATATTTTTTTAGCGGAATACCCAAAGTGTTCCCTTCTTTCTTATGTCTATCTCTTTACGTTGAAATAGAGCGTGTCTTCAAATCTGCCGAAGCCGGAACGCAATTGAACGTGTCTGGAGCAGACCATGGAGCGGGAGCGATAACGACCCTGTGACGTCTTATTCAGCGATTTGATGCACCCACAGCAATTGAGGGAATCTGAGACAAGCTATATTGAAATAACCAGCTGTTTAGAGCGCATTTGTTAGGTGACTTTGATTAATAACGTGTCTCAGGTTCCTTACAAAACAAAAGGAGGACTCGAAGGCTAAATAAGACGTCCTCGGTTCCTTAGAAAATGGTCTGGACTATTCGCCAGGATCAGCAATCCTTGACTTCAAGATGTTGACCCTGACATCCTTCAACGTATTGCATGCCTGAGTTTGAAGATACACCTGGCAACTAGATTAATGACCAAGAGACCCTCACATGTGTAGGGTCAAGTATTGGTATTGATCATATAGACTACCTAATGCAATTCAGTTTTTCATCTTTCCTTCAATCCTGCATGACCTTTAATACCTTTAGCGATGCATCTGATACCCCATGAAACTTTGCTCCTTCATCGCGCAGGAGTTGCATACGTGCCACCATCGATGGACTTATGCGTTCACCGGGATATACAAGCGGAATCCCTGGAGGGTATGGAATGACCATCTCAGCTGATCGACAGCCTGCGCTTTCTTCTATCGGGATATTAATTGTATCGGTATCCACAATCGGTTGAAGTGTAAAGGAGATCGGTTCCGAGTAGGGCGTGTGTTCTTGTAAATTGTTCCACGTGGAAATATAATTCGCCGAACCTTTCGCAAGCTGATGTGACGACTCTGCATTGGATTGATCCTGCTCATGTCCATCGGCAGAGCTGATCTGGTGTAGAGCCTGCAACAGGTGCTGAGCATCTTGCACCGTTGAGCCCAGGCTGAAGAGCAAGACGACGTATCGTTCGTCGCTCATCTCGGGCACACAGCCGCATGCTTCCAGCTGCTGCTGTAGCCCATAACCGCTCAGCACCCCTGCGCCGTCATAGATGACGGCCTTGAATGGGTCCTGAGCGGTATACCCCGCGGCGGATGGCATCGCCGCCGCGGTCAGGCCATCCCGTGTCTGCTGCGCAGCGGACACGGACAGGGACAGGCCAGCCGGCTTCGCTGTTCCGGCTGGCGGTTCCGGCTGCAGCGGCTGTGCAGGCTGCAGCAATTGAAAGCGCGGCAGACTCCGCGAGGCCGCACTTAAAAGCGTTCACGGCGGCGAGCCCCGCCGTGAATGTGTTCGCGCCCTGCATATGCAGCAGCCGACGCGCCAGATCAAGCGAAGCCATCACCGGGTATGATGGGCTTGAGCTTTGCACCATGGCCAGGCGCTGCCTTAACAGGGACCGGTTTAACCGGGGTCCCTGAATGTGCAGCATGGCACCCATGGTGAAGGCCGTCAGCATCTTATGCGTCGACTGCACAACACCGTCTGCTCCGCACGACAGTGCTGAGACAGGCAGCTCCGGATGCTGCCCATAATGCGCGCCATGCGCTTCATCCACGAGCAATGGCATGCCAGCAGCGTGGCACACCTCGGCGATGGGCGTCAGATCAGCGCCCATGCCGTAATAATTGGGCAACGTGACGAGTACGCCCTTTGCCTCAGTATAGGACTGGACAGCTGCCTGAACCGTCTCCACCGACGGCATGACCGCAAGTCCAGACGCAGGATCAACCCACGGCTCCAGAAATACAGCTCTTGCGCCGGCCAGCATTAACCCGTGAATAACGGATTTGTGTACATTCCGTTGTACGAGCACAATACTGTTCGGCTCATCACACACGGTGAGCAGTAAGGACAGATTACCAGCCGTACTGCCTCCCACAAGGAAGAAACTCTCCTCGGCTCCAAAACAATCTGCCGCAAGCTCCTGCGCTTCCTGAATCACACCTTCCGCATGATGCAAATCATCGGTGCCCGTAATCTCCGTAACATCCATCTCCATCATCTCCAGGAATGAACGAACCGGTACCAGCTCTATTTCGGAGCGGCCTCCTTCATTGTCATAAGTTTTCCCACTCTCCGGGTCAGCACCATATTCATCTACCGATCTGCGAAGCTCTACCCTCTGGTTATCCTTTTTCCTTCACCGTTCCCAGTCTCTGTGTTAAGCGGGGATTCCGCATTAAACATATCCTTCATATTCGTAACAGAAGATTGTTCCGATTCTGCTTCTTCCACCAACTGTCGGTAAGCTTGTCCATTTTTATGCCCAGGCACATGAAAAGAACGCTGCTTTGAATCACGATACGCAAGCAACGCTTCATATAAAGGGGCTCTACTTGATTTAGTGTTATGATCCATGAAATAACCATCCTGTACATATATAATGTGCGTTCGATGCGCTCTTGAATGCTTCTATTCCTAAGAACACCTTTTTCCCAACTCCATACGCGCTCACTGCTAATTGTCTATATCATAATATCAGCATACGCCTTCCTAATATGGCAGACAAGACTCTCTCTCATAAAAACAGAAAAAGGCCCATCGGGCCTCTATGCACATCAGCATTTTACAATGTGATGTTTCGCTTCTACTTTTATTGGCAATAATCATTATGCGTTTTTTTGTACCCAGATTTGCTTCATTTGATGAATAAAATAATTGTACTTGGCATCCTGCGCATCGGTATGAACCATCTCTGCTTCACAAGCATCACATATGAATTCAGATACAATAAAAATGCCTTCTTTTTTTCTTTGCTCGCAAATAATACATGTGTGTTCGGCATGTTCTTCCATGAACCATCCCACCTTGTTTTACGTTTACTATCAGTATTGCACAGTTTCTATTATTTTATACATTTTCATAGTGCTTTCTTTCTATAAAATATATATATTCGCCCACCCCCTCCGGGGTGTCTGTACCGAAAAATACATTCATGCTTCTTATAAAAAGCCTTCTCTCTGCTCAAATCTACACAGGTATCCTGCATCCATCGCATTTTCCTATAAATCGCGTATACCGTAGCCTGGCTCAAAACTTATATTCAAATTTCTTAAAAAAACTTGGAATCTCAGCCGATATATAATACATGATAACGATATCATAGCCTGACAGTCCGTGCATTCGAGAGTATACTGAGATAAGCTCAGTTGAATCTCAATATCTTTTACAATCGTTAGGTGATATACAAGGTTCATATATACATACAGGATTCATTCCCATTTACACGTGTAAGAAACCAAACGAATACCTATCCCGCACAAACGTGAATTTGAAGGAGGATATATAATCGTATGATCGCCGAACCGGAGAATAAAGCAACATTTTATCAGTACCGGCTCTTGAAAAAAAAGGCTATCGCCCGCAGCGTCATCTATAGTTATCTGTGCCTGCCGGTCATCATGCTCTTATTCAATCTGCTTGCATTCTCCTGGACGGGCCTCTTCTTTTTGTACTGGCAGGCCCAATCACCATCTGGATTCATTATGTCATCGCCAGAACGATATTACTTCTGGTACGTACCTCATATGCCAAACGGTGGCGCTGGAATCTGCGTATGCCCTGGTTGGGTTATATCCCTGATCAGCATTTCAGCTTCCGTATGTTTGTCCGGGTACACCTTAACATGAGTTGGATTGGACTATGTATCATTACAGTGTGTTTAATATGGTCGCCATTGTCCTTCACCCTCTCGCTGATCTTCTGGCATTTATGGTTGCTGGGCCCTCGCTTATATGTGGTAATGGTACTCTCCCGCGAGCGCAAAGATGGACTCATCAAATTAAATGAACAAGATGTATCATACTATCTGCAATAATTATTGCCCTTTCATCCATTCAATTTGTTTATCGTCTATTCAACTCAGTCTCACAAGCTCCAATAAAGGTTATCCACTGTGGATAACCTTTATTGTTCTTCACCTTCATTCTCCTTATCCACAGCGTGGGTATAGTTAAATGAGTTATCCCCACGAGGCACTCCATTCAACTGTTTCTTATCGCCTGCTGTTCCATATCTCATAACCCCAGATACCTCGTAGATCTACACCTTTGAATGATCTCGCGCCCAGTCTTAACCCTATCTCGCTTCTTACCTTGCCCTTCATCAGCCATCAATCTGCACTGTACCCTTTATAGCCTTTCCTGCATTACAGCCTAGATACTCCTGTCTCTCTAGACTCTACTTCATAAATAACAAAAAGCCCCCGATCAAGTACATGGGAGCTTTACTATATCGGGAACATCACAGCGTTAATTTTCATATCCGCACTTACACGCAATAGCTCAATCGTCTTCAGCCAAAGATTTAACTGTCGTTTGAGTAACATCATTTCTAGGAACCATTAATGTAAAGGAACCATCATGTACTGCTAAATGCACAGTATGTCCTTCCTTTGCAAATACACGCAAGGTACTGGATTCATTGGATGTACCCTTGGCTTGCCTCTCTGTCCAACCCCAGCTTTTAATCTCGTCTAGATATACCTCAGGCAAGCTAGTGCTCTCACTAATACCAGACAGCGTATATCGAACATAATCCATATCCGAATTATTCTCGGACTGGTCAGATTTATTCGCTACTTTAGGCACCGGAAAACTCTTCTCGTTCACCGCACCTTCATATGAAGTCCATACAGAACCTGAAGCTTCACCGCATCCTGCCAGAACAACGGTCAAACAAAGCAACAGAATTGATTGTAGTCCAAGTCTCCGCCAACTTAACACACACACCCTCCTTTTCACAGCTGCACATTCCAGCTCTGTGGTCAGGTACTTTTAGCATATTTAACATAGTCCTATTATACTGGTTTTGCCGCTGTTATCCGTAACAAAAATGTTACCTTCATTTGACGATCATGTTAGAGCCTCTGCGCATCCTCTTTAATCCTATAAACAAATAAAAACCACCACCGAATAACATCGGCAGTGGTTCTTTGCTTGGCGGCATCCTACTCTCCCAGGACCCTGCGGTCCAAGTACCATCGGCGCTAGAGGGCTTAACGGTCGTGTTCGGGATGGGTACGTGTGGAACCCCTCCGCCATCGCCACCAAACGAGCATTTGTGTAACAAATGCGTTCGCGTTCCATTCGGTCCGACACTGCTGTGTGGATGAATGGTTCAGCGCATATTCAGAGATCATTCTCTGAAAACTAGATTCGAAACGAAAGTCTGCGAACTATCACTTGCTATTGGATAAGCCCTCGACCGATTAGTACTGGTCAGCTCCATGCATTGCTGCACTTCCACCCCCAGCCTATCTACCTCGTCGTCTTCAAGGGGTCTTACATACTGGGAAATCTCATCTTGAGGGGGGCTTCACGCTTAGATGCTTTCAGCGTTTATCCCGTCCGTACATAGCTACCCAGCGGTGCTCCTGGCGGAACAACTGGTACACCAGCGGTACGTCCATCCCGGTCCTCTCGTACTAAGGACAGCTCCTCTCAAATTTCCTACGCCCACGACAGATAGGGACCGAACTGTCTCACGACGTTCTGAACCCAGCTCGCGTACCGCTTTAATGGGCGAACAGCCCAACCCTTGGGACCTACTTCAGCCCCAGGATGCGATGAGCCGACATCGAGGTGCCAAACCTCCCCGTCGATGTGGACTCTTGGGGGAGATAAGCCTGTTATCCCCAGGGTAGCTTTTATCCGTTGAGCGATGGCCCTTCCATGCGGTACCACCGGATCACTAAGCCCGACTTTCGTCCCTGCTCGACTTGTAGGTCTCGCAGTCAAGCTCCCTTATGCCTTTGCACTCTTCGAATGATTTCCAACCATTCTGAGGGAACCTTTGGGCGCCTCCGTTACTCTTTAGGAGGCGACCGCCCCAGTCAAACTGCCCACCTGACACTGTCCCCGCACCGGATTACGGTACCAGGTTAGAACCTAGATACGATCAGGGTGGTATCCCAACGTTGCCTCCATGCAAGCTGGCGCTCACACTTCAAAGGCTCCCACCTATCCTGTACAGATCGTACCCAAATTCAATATCAAGCTGCAGTAAAGCTCCATGGGGTCTTTCCGTCTTGTCGCGGGTAACCTGCATCTTCACAGGTATTAAAATTTCACCGGATCTCTCGTTGAGACAGCGCCCAAGTCGTTACGCCATTCGTGCGGGTCAGAATTTACCTGACAAGGAATTTCGCTACCTTAGGACCGTTATAGTTACGGCCGCCGTTTACTGGGGCTTCGGTTCACAGCTTCGGATTGCTCCTAACCACTCCCCTTAACCTTCCAGCACCGGGCAGGCGTCAGCCCGTATACTTCGCCTTACGGCTTCGCACAGACCTGTGTTTTTGCTAAACAGTCGCTTGGGCCTTTTCACTGCGGCCCCCTCGTGCTATTCACACTACCGGGGCACCCCTTCTCCCGAAGTTACGGGGTCATTTTGCCGAGTTCCTTAACGAGAGTTCTTCCGCGCGCCTTAGAATACTCTTCTCGCCTACCTGTGTCGGTTTGCGGTACGGGCACCTTCACCTGGCTAGAGGCTTTTCTTGGCAGTGTGAGATCATGACCTTCGCTACTATAATTTTCGCTCCCCATCACAGCTCAGCCTTACAATGTGCGGATTTGCCTACACATCAGCCTCACTGCTTAGACGGACATCCATCAGTCCGCGTCACTACCCTACTGCGTCCCCCATTGCTCATAACGGTTTATGGTGGTACAGGAATTTCGACCTGTTGTCCTTCGACTACGCCTTTCGGCCTCGCCTTAGGTCCCGACTTACCCTGAGCGGACGAGCCTTCCTCAGGAACCCTTAGGCTTTCGGCGGATCAGATTCTCACTGATCTTTTCGTTACTCATACCGGCATTCTCACTTGTATAATGTCCAGCGCTCCTTACGGTACACCTTCAACCCTTATACAACGCTCCCCTACCCCTGATGCAAGCATCAAGCCATAGCTTCGGTGGTGTGTTTAGCCCCGTTACATTTTCGGCGCAGAGTCACTCGACCAGTGAGCTATTACGCACTCTTTCAATGGTGGCTGCTTCTAAGCCAACATCCTGGTTGTCTGTGCAACTCCACATCCTTTCCCACTTAACACACACTTGGGGACCTTAGCTGATGGTCTGGGCTGTTTCCCTTTTGACAATGGATCTTAGCACTCACTGTCTGACTCCCGGAAGTAAGTCTATGGCATTCGGAGTTTGACTGAGCTTGGTAACCCTTGCGGGCCCCGCACCCAATCAGTGCTCTACCTCCACGACTCTGTTTTCCGAGGCTAGCCCTAAAGCTATTTCGGGGAGAACCAGCTATCTCCGAGTTCGATTGGAATTTCTCCGCTACCCCCACCTCATCCCCGCACTTTTCAACGTGCGTGGGTTCGGGCCTCCAGTGCGTGTTACCGCACCTTCACCCTGGACGGGGTAGATCACCCGGTTTCGGGTCTACGTCCACGTACTACATCGCCCTATTCAGACTCGCTTTCGCTGCGGCTCCGGCTTCTCACCTTAACCTTGCACGGGAACGTAACTCGCCGGTTCATTCTACAAAAGGCACGCCATCACCCCTAAAACGGGCTCTGACTTTTTGTAAGCACACGGTTTCAGGTTCTATTTCACTCCCCTTCCGGGGTGCTTTTCACCTTTCCCTCACGGTACTGCTTCACTATCGGTCGCTAGGAAGTATTTAGCCTTGGCAGATGGTCCTGCCGGATTCATACGGGGTTTCACGTGCCCCGCACTACTCGGGATCCGTCTCGGAGGGAACAGATTTTCAACTACAGGGCTTTTACCTTCTTTGGCGGGCCTTTCCAGACCTCTTCGCTTAACCGGTTCCTTTGTAACTCCATGTGAGACGTCCCACAACCCCAAAGAGCAAGCTCTCTGGTTTGGGCTTCTCCGCGTTCGCTCGCCGCTACTGACGGAATCACTATTGTTTTCTCTTCCTCAGGGTACTTAGATGTTTCAGTTCCCCTGGTATGCCTCTACATAACCTATGTATTCAGTTATGAGTAACTGGACATTACCCCAGCTGGGTTTCCCCATTCGGACATCCCCGGATCAAAGCTTGCTTACAGCTCCCCGAGGCAGTTTCGTTGTTCGCCACGTCCTTCATCGGCTCCTAGCGCCTAGGCATCCTCCGTGTGCTCTTAGTAGCTTAACCAAATTGCTCCGGTTTCGATTGCTCGCTTCCCTTGTTTTGGACTGCGTCCAAAGCCAAAAGTCGCTCCCATTCGATACCCTCGCAACAGCAATTTAACTACCGTTTTTATTGAAACTTGTTTAACACAAGTTCAGCTAAAAAGAAATGTTCTAATTCGCATTTTACTTTCGTTTCGATATCTAGTTTTCAAAGAACAAGCTCCATGCAAAAGCAAGCTGTTTGAGAGTTTGAGCTCTCAAAACTGAGCAACGAGTGAGTGGTTTGCAGCTGAGCTGCATATTTGAATGTTTCCGCGCGGGAAACGATTCTCCATAGAAAGGAGGTGATCCAGCCGCACCTTCCGATACGGCTACCTTGTTACGACTTCACCCCAATCATCTATCCCACCTTCGGCGGCTGGCTCCTTGCGGTTACCCCACCGACTTCGGGTGTTATAAACTCTCGTGGTGTGACGGGCGGTGTGTACAAGACCCGGGAACGTATTCACCGCGGCATGCTGATCCGCGATTACTAGCAATTCCGACTTCATGCAGGCGAGTTGCAGCCTGCAATCCGAACTGAGACCGGCTTTTTAGGATTGGTTCCACCTCGCGGCTTCACTGCCCGTTGTACCGGCCATTGTAGTACGTGTGTAGCCCAGGTCATAAGGGGCATGATGATTTGACGTCATCCCCACCTTCCTCCGGTTTGTCACCGGCAGTCACCTTAGAGTGCCCATCCGAAATGCTGGCAACTAAGATCAAGGGTTGCGCTCGTTGCGGGACTTAACCCAACATCTCACGACACGAGCTGACGACAACCATGCACCACCTGTCTCCTCTGTCCCGAAGGAAAGGTACATCTCTGTACCGGTCAGAGGGATGTCAAGACCTGGTAAGGTTCTTCGCGTTGCTTCGAATTAAACCACATACTCCACTGCTTGTGCGGGTCCCCGTCAATTCCTTTGAGTTTCAGTCTTGCGACCGTACTCCCCAGGCGGAGTGCTTAATGTGTTAACTTCGGCACCAAGGGTATCGAAACCCCTAACACCTAGCACTCATCGTTTACGGCGTGGACTACCAGGGTATCTAATCCTGTTTGCTCCCCACGCTTTCGCGCCTCAGCGTCAGTTACAGCCCAGAGAGTCGCCTTCGCCACTGGTGTTCCTCCACATATCTACGCATTTCACCGCTACACGTGGAATTCCACTCTCCTCTTCTGCACTCAAGTCATCCAGTTTCCAGTGCGATCCGGGGTTGAGCCCCGGGATTAAACACCAGACTTAAATGACCGCCTGCGCGCGCTTTACGCCCAATAATTCCGGACAACGCTTGCCCCTACGTATTACCGCGGCTGCTGGCACGTAGTTAGCCGGGGCTTTCTTCTCAGGTACCGTCACCTTGAGAGCAGTTACTCTCCCAAGCGTTCTTCCCTGGCAACAGAGCTTTACGATCCGAAAACCTTCATCACTCACGCGGCATTGCTCCGTCAGGCTTTCGCCCATTGCGGAAGATTCCCTACTGCTGCCTCCCGTAGGAGTCTGGGCCGTGTCTCAGTCCCAGTGTGGCCGATCACCCTCTCAGGTCGGCTACGCATCGTCGCCTTGGTGAGCCGTTACCCCACCAACTAGCTAATGCGCCGCAGGCCCATCCCCAAGTGACAGATTGCTCCGTCTTTCCAGTTTCCTTCAGGCGAAGAAAACAACTATTCGGTATTAGCTACCGTTTCCGGTAGTTGTCCCAAACTTGAGGGCAGGTTGCCTACGTGTTACTCACCCGTCCGCCGCTAACCATCAGAGAAGCAAGCTTCTCTTCAAGTCCGCTCGACTTGCATGTATTAGGCATGCCGCCAGCGTTCGTCCTGAGCCAGGATCAAACTCTCCAATAAAGTATTGAAAAGAGCGATAAGCTCATTTTGAATCTGACGAGATTAAAATCTCATTTGTGCTCCAGTCGACTCAAGCCAAGGCTTGTTTCCAACTTTTGCGTTCATTCTGCAAGCAGAATGTTTACTCACTCGTTGTTCAGTTTTCAAAGATCAAACTTGTTTTGTTACCGAGTCTTGTTCTCCTCAGCAACTTTTATATCTTACCACATCCGAACCAACTTTGCAAGCTCTTTTTTTCAAGCTTCTTTCGAAGCTTATTTGATTTGCTTGCCGCACCGTGTAAACTGTGTTTTCTTGGCCGGAATTAGAATATACCATGTACAGATTTTGATTGCAAGTCTTTTTTTGAGTAATGACGTACTAAACAAAAAAGCCTATCTATAAAAGAAAGGCTCTCTGCTAAATTTGCTCTAATAGCTATAGTTAACTGATAACCTCTTGTATGTGTAGTCGCCGTTGCTGCATTAAGTTAATGATGGTTCCTTCCACCGATACCATAGGCCGCGTAGGATGATCTCGATCAGAGAATACGATCTCTCCAATTTGGTTATTGCTGAGCTTTACTCGGATGCCATTATGAATCTGGGTAGACCGTTGAACAAATACTCTTACAATTGCAGGATCCAATTTGCCAAATGCCTCACTCTGGATCTGTTCTAAAACTAGATACGGTGATTGTGCCTTACGATAAATTTTCTCCAGCGTCATGGCGTGGAAAATATCAGCGATGGCTACAATCTTGGCATATATATGAATCTGCGTCCCACTAAGCTGCAATGGATAGCCTGATCCGTCAACTTTTTCATGATGCTGCAAAGCTGCAAGTCTGGCTCCTTCATTAATGGCTTTAGCCTGTTTCAGAATCTGATAACCATATTTAGTATGCTGCCGGATCTCCTGCTGCTCTGTAAACGTCAATGTAGAAGGCTTATGGAGAATTTGCGGATCTACTTTATTATTGCCGATATCATGGAACAAGCCTGCAAACGCAACTTGCATCCAATCCTTAGAGGGAAGATCTATCCACTGTGCCAATTGATAGGATGTAATTGCACTCAGTACAGCATGGTGATAGACATAATCATGTTCTTGCATTACGCGTGGGCTGAAGGTAAGCACATTATATTGTTTGAGATGCGCAAACACAGCCTCTAACTGTGTACGCAACTCATATATGGGCAATTCAGCAGCCAGAGAGGACAAGAATGCATTTTTAGTTAGTCCGACCATCTTCTCATATTCATCCTGTAGAGACGTTGCTACAGGGGCTGTAGTGACGTTCCCTGTCTTCCCTGTCCGTTCACCATTCTTCTCGTTTGCTGTACTGCCTGCGGACACAGATGCACCTTTGGTTCCTGTACTACTCGACCCCAGTCTCTCTTGCTCAATATCCACCTGGTGAATCATAAAGGCTCTCAGCACTTCCATATCCTTGGGTAGAATGACTTTGCCCTTCTGAAGCAAGACATTGCCACGAAGCGTTTGTACATCACTCCCAAGTTTGAGTCCTGGTTTGACTTCTGACAGGGTGATTAGTCCCATGTATATTCCCCTCACTCATCGTTCTTCTATGTTAATAGCAAACAAGACCATAGTCCCGGTTTTTCGTGATATTTCCCATTATATTACTCAGGTATCAGGCTGTACATCCCGGATTCGGAAGAATAAATGGAGAGATACCCTATGTATAACAAAAGGGCTCCCAATGGGAGCCCTCGAAGCTACTTCCAATCTCCAAGAGATTGGTTTGATAACAATATGTTTATGTTTCCGAACCGGAATCGTCACCCTCAATTTCAGCGTCAGCATCAGCGTCCGCGTCAGAAACGGTTCCTTCTTCCAGGCTTACTGCCGGAGCTTGGGTTTCCCCGCCTTCCACACCTTCAAGTGACTCATCGTCTGGTTCTTCTTCATTTTTGTCAATACGGCTAACCGTAGCGACTGAATCCTCGTCACGAATATGAATCAGCTTCACACCCTGCGTGTATCGACCCATAGTGGATATGCCTTCCATGCTCATCCGGATCAACGTACCGCTAGATGTGATGATCATCAGATCCTCTTCGGTTTTAACCATTTTGAGGCTGACTACTGCGCCGTTCTTCTCTGTGACATTAATCGTCTTGATCCCTTTACCGCCACGAGTCTGCATTCGATAGTCACTGACAGGTGTACGTTTACCGTAACCTTTGGCTGTAACGATCAGAACATCCAGATCTTTATCAACGACATCCATGCCGATAACGGCATCCTGTTCATCCAATGTGATCCCTTTAACCCCGGTGGCACTGCGTCCCATGGAACGTACATTGCCTTCGGAGAATCGAATCGACATTCCGTGAGCTGTACCCATAATGATCTCTTGCTGTCCATCAGTCAGCTTAACATCGATCAGAACGTCATCATCACGCAAGGAAATACCGATCAAGCCGCCTTTGCGGATATTGGTGTAATCCTCAAGTGGCGTTTTCTTTACAACCCCTTGGCGGGTAGCAAAGAACAAGTATCTGTCACTTTCAAATTCCTGAACTGGAATTACGGCATTAACCGATTCACCTTGCTCAATCTGGATCAGGTTGATAATCGGCGTTCCCCGTGCGGTACGTCCAAGCTCTGGAATCTCGTAGGCTTTGAGACGATACACTTTACCTTTATCCGTAAAGAACATGAGGTAATTGTGAGAGTTCGTCACGAACAGATGCTCAACAAAGTCGGTATCTTTCGTATCCATACCCACGACCCCACGTCCACCACGTTTCTGGCTGCGGTATGTGGATACCGGCAGACGTTTCACGTAGCCTGTATGAGTAATCGTAATGATAACCTCTTCACGTGGAATCAGGTCCTCATCCAGAATACTCTCTTCACCCACAGTGATCTCCGTACGACGATCATCACTAAAACGATCGCGGATCTCTTGCAGCTCTGTGCTGATAATCTCAAGCACCAGATGCTCATTGGCCAGAATCTCGCGATACTCTCTGATTTTGACCATCAGTTCGTTATATTCATTTTCAATACGTTCGCGTTCCAGACCTGTGAGGCGTTGCAAACGCATATCGAGAATAGCTTGAGCCTGATCATGGCTGAGTGAAAAACGCTCAATCAAACCTTCTCTGGCTGCATCTGTATTACTGGATGAACGAATCAATGTAATAATCTCATCGATATGATCCAGCGCAATGCGCAAGCCTTCCAGAATATGTGCACGAGCTTCGGCCTTCTTCAGTTCAAACTGCGTACGTCTGCGAATAACCTCAATCTGATGCTGCAGGTAGTGATACAACACTTCACGCAAGTTCAGAATTTTAGGTTCTTTATTAACAATCGCAAGCATGTTAATCCCGAAAGTGGATTGCATCGATGTGTGTTTGTACAGGTTGTTCAGAACAACTCCCGGATTCACGTCTCTGCGAAGCTCAATTACTATCCGCATACCATTACGGTCAGACTCATCACGAAGGTCAGTAATGCCATCGATCTTTTTATCACGTACCAACTCGGCGATTTTCTCAACGAGTCTCGCCTTGTTTACCTGATAAGGTAACTCCGTAACGATAATTCGTGCTTTGTTGTTGTTCTCTTCAATGTTGGTTTTCGCCCGCATCGTTACAGAACCACGTCCGGTCTGATACGCCTGGCGAATGCCTGAGCGTCCCAAAATATAGCCGGATGTAGGGAAGTCTGGTCCCTGAATGTAATCCATGAGTTCCATGGATGTAATGTCCGGATTTTGAATCATGGCCTGTACACCATCAATGACCTCACCCAGATTATGAGGAGGAATATTGGTGGCCATACCTACCGCGATCCCGCCGACCCCATTGACAAGCAAGTTAGGAAAACGAGCAGGCAGAACGATTGGTTCATGTTCCTCACCATCATAGTTCGGCTGGAAATCAATCGTATCCTTGTTGATATCTCGAAGCATTTCCATAGCAATCTTGGACAAACGAGCTTCGGTATACCGCATGGCTGCTGCCATATCACCATCGACCGATCCAAAGTTACCATGCCCATCTACATGCATATAGCGCAGGGAGAAATCCTGTGCCATCCGTACCATCGTCTCGTATACAGCAGAGTCACCGTGTGGGTGATACTTACCGATAACTTCGCCGACGATTCTGGCCGATTTTTTATGTGGTTTATCGGGTGTCATGCCGAGCTCTGACATTGCGTACAGAATCCGCCGGTGAACTGGCTTCAATCCATCACGTACGTCAGGCAAGGCACGGCTAACGATGATGCTCATCGCATAATCCATAAACGATTCACGCATCTCGACGCCTATATCCCGATCTGTAATCTGAGAGTTCATTTCTTCCGCCATGCTGGACCTCCTTCTTGTCCTTCAACAAACGTTCCATTCCGTCATGCAAAAAAATTGATTATATGTGAAAAGCCTAACAAGGCTAAAACCGCGCAAGAACGCTACTCTTTATTATATTACTTTCACAAAAGTTACACAATTAAACGTCCGCTGGGCAATAGCCTTTCTTCCGGGAACTTCTGCGTGTCTGGGGATACGCCCTGCCTTCCTCCCCAATTGCACATACAATGCTAGAAAAGCGGCATATGTACTGTGCCCACCGAGGCTAGAGCTGTTCCCATCCTACGCTCAAACTGCAAATTGTGCAGCTCATCGCACAAAACGCCATATTTCTCTATTATACCACTGAAATCGTCTCTTGTCCTTTGATTTCTCTGTGTCTTTCCCTCTTTAGAACCAAGTAAAACATGAAAGGACTGATCCACCTTGGGTATCCAACGTGTCTCCAGCAAATGGGCCAAAACAGCTGTGTTACAACGCAGTCGCATTGTGAATGAATATATCCCAGTGACCCGAAAATATAGTCGTCAGACACTGGAACGAATGACTGAGTTATTTGAGTCCAACTATATCAAACCAGACCGCGGTACTTACGGTAATGGCGTTATGCGCGTGAAAACCAACCGTTTATATCAGCCTGTTATTAATGCTGAAAATTCCAACACCGATGAAGAAGTTTCGGAAGAATCCAACGATCCACAACTAATCGCTGAACCGGAAGCAAGTACAGTTATGTCCACAGCTACCTATCTCACAACAACATATCAACTCCATTACGGTACAGAGGAGCGAACTTTTCACTCCCTGGATGAACTCGAAGGAGCACTGAATGATCGCATTCAGGATCGTGATTATATCATTCAACAGGGAATCTCTCTGATGAAGCATGAAGATTTGCCTTTTGACTTGCGTGTGTTAACTCAGAAAAATCTGCAACACAATTGGGAAACAACCGGTGTATTGGGACGTGTTGCTGCACCGGGCAAAATTATCACCAACATTCATGGTGGTGGGCGACTGGCCACGTTTGAAGAACTCGTACTCCCCCATCTGGAGCAGGAGGGCTTCAAAAAACTTCGCAATGAGCTGTACCGCTTAGGTATTCATACCGCTGTGCAATTGCAAACATCTTTTCCCAGACTCAAAGAGATTGGTATTGATATTGCGCTAGACGAAGCAGGGCGTCCCTGGATTCTTGAAGTCAACACACTGCCGGGCATTTATGCGTTTGGCCTATTACCGGACAAGGAGAAATATCGGAAGATCAGACGCTATGCCATTGCGTACGGTCGTTTACCCTCGAAAAAGGGTAAGAGCTCTCGTCCATCCGCTAAGGCGCTGGCCTCATCTGCCAAAAAACGTGTACGCCGCTAACTATGAAACGGGAGTCTGCTGCTTTCTATAGCGTGTTTCCAATAATATAAAAAGGCGCCCTCACAGGCGCCTCTTCGAATATGTTAAATGTCGAGGTTTTTCACGTATTTCGCATTCTCTTGAATAAAATCACGACGCGGTTCAACGTTATCCCCCATCAAGGTGTCAAACATGGCATCAGCAAGTATGGCATCATTAATCGATACTTGCATCATGGTCCGACTCTCCGGGTCCATCGTCGTTTCCCACAATTGTCCGGCATTCATCTCGCCAAGACCTTTGTAACGCTGAACGTTGAATTTCGCATTTTCACCGAGTGTTGCAATAATTTCATCGCGCTCTTTCTCGGAACCGGCATAACGAATTACTTTATTACGCTCAATCTTAAACAATGGCGGTTGAGCAATATATACATAACCTGCCTCGATGATTTTGCGCATGTACCGATACAGGAATGTCAGCAACAGTGTTCGAATATGGGCACCATCGACGTCGGCATCGGTCATCAAAATAATTTTGTGATAGCGGGCTTTGGAAATATCGAAGTCATCCCCAATACCTGTACCCATCGCCGTAATAATTGCTCTAATCTCCGCATTACCCAAGATCCGGTCGAGACGCGCTTTTTCCACGTTCAAAATCTTACCACGCAGCGGCAAGATTGCCTGGAAATGACGATCTCGGCCTTGCTTCGCTGATCCGCCGGCAGAGTCACCTTCGACGATGTACAATTCGCTGATTGAAGCATCCTTGGATGAGCAATCTGCCAGTTTACCTGGAAGGGAGCTTACTTCCAATGCCCCTTTACGACGTGTCAGTTCCCGGGCTTTACGGGCAGCTTCACGCGCACGGGCTGCTTGCAGTCCTTTTTCCAAAATGCGACGGGATACGGAAGGATTCTCTTCCAGGAACTCCTGCAGCTTCTCGGCAAACAGGGATTCGACAATCCCGCGAACTTCGCTGTTACCCAGCTTGGTCTTGGTCTGTCCTTCAAATTGCGGTTCCGGAATCTTGACCGAAATAATGGCTGTCAAGCCTTCACGCACGTCGTCCCCGGAAAGGTTACCCGTGCTGTCCTTGATTACTCCCGCCTTACGGGCGTAGTCATTGATAATCCGCGTAAGTGCACTCTTGAAACCTGATTCATGCGTTCCGCCCTCATGCGTGTTGATATTGTTTGCGAAGGAGTAGATATTCTCGGTGTAGTTGTCATTGTATTGCAAGGCAACTTCCACCTGGATGTTATCTCTGGCACCTTCAACGTAAATTGGATTTTCATGCAGTACTTCACGCTTCTGGTTGAGGAAGGAGACGTACTCGATAATGCCGCCTTCGTACAGGAATGAATTGGTTGCACCAGTACGCTCATCCGTCAGTGTCAGGCCAATGCCCTTGTTCAGGAACGCCAGCTCACGAATACGGGTAAGCAAAATATCATAATCGTAAACTCTCGTTTCCGTGAAAATTTCAGGGTCTGGATGGAACCTAACCGTTGTTCCCGTTTCTTCGGTTGTACCAATCACTTTCAGGTCATATTGCGGAGCACCGCGGCGATATTCCTGTTGATAGATATGTCCCTCCCGTTTAACGGTTACAACCACTTTTTCAGAGAGAGCATTCACAACAGACACGCCGACACCATGCAAACCACCGGATACTTTATATCCGCCGCCGCCAAATTTCCCCCTGCGTGGAGGACAGTCATAACGACCTCAAGTGCAGGACGTTTCATTTTGGCGTGTTCGCCGACAGGAATACCCGTCCGTTATCGACTACAGTCACGCTGTTGTCTTCATGGATACTGACCTCAATGTGGTCACAGTAACCTGCGAGAGCTTCGTCAATACTGTTGTCCACTACTTCCCAGACCAGATGATGCAGGCCCTTGGAACTGGTGGAACCGATATACATCCCCGGACGCTTCCGTACGGCTTCCAATCCTTCAAGGACCTGAATTTCATTCGCATCATATGACGGTTGATTCATAGACATATGCCTTTCACCTACTTCTATAGATTCAATATCGTAAATATGCGTTAACTAAGAATGTTTGCTGAAATAGGCAACGTCCTTCATTTCAGCCAGCTGTCCACATAAGGACAAGTAGCACAGTATGCACCCTTTATGTCACATTAACGCTAGAGATCAGGGAAAATGTGAGCCCGTTTCTTCAATGTGGCTGAGGAAATAGGCGAGTAGTACACAATGTTTTTGGTCACCACAATGGACTTGGCTTCCTCTTCGCCGATGTGTTCGACTGTTTTTTCCTGCTCGGCATGTGTGACATACTGCTTGGAGATCTTGGAGGATTTTTCAATCGATATATCAAAAATAGCGACCAATTCGGAAGAACGGATGATCTTCTCACCGCCCAGATGAATGTACATAAGCCCTCACTCCTTAGCGTTCAACCTGTCCGGCATGAACGTGATAAATACTGGCATCTTTGAGCTTGTCAACGTTCAGGCTCTCAATCCCCGTAGCCGTAATAAAGGTTTGCACCTTGCTCTGGAACGTTTCGATCAGCTGCGTCTGGCGAAAAGGGTCCAGCTCGGAGAGAACATCATCCAGCAACAGAACTGGATATTCTCCGATTTCTTCATGAATCAGTTCAATTTCCGCAAGTTTAAGGGACAACGCTGTTGTGCGTCGCTGCCCCTGCGAGCCATATGTTTGTACTTCCCGATCGTTAATGAAAAAGGACAGGTCATCCCGATGTGGCCCACTAAGGGTTGTGCCTCGGCGAATCTCCTGCTCTTTCATTTGTGATAATTTTATCATAAATTGGTCCATTAAGACAGCTTCATCTTCCTCAGCGGCTTCGCTGAAGGAAGGAAGGTAGGCCAGCCGCAGGACTTCTCCGCCTCCGGTGATCCCCTGATGAATCGTTTCGGCCCACTTTTGCAGTTTCTTTATGAATTGTTTCCTTTTTTTGACGATTTTAACACCATGCTCGACCAGTTGTTCGTTCCACACCTCAAGCATGGTCTGGGCGGATGCCCCTTGTCCCCAAAGCTGCTTAAGCAAATTGTTTCGTTGGACAAGCACTTTTTGATATTGCTGCAAGTGGTACAGATAACCTGGTGCAACCTGTCCGATCTCCATGTCAAGAAACCGGCGGCGGACCCCCGGTGTGCCTTTGACAATCTCCAGATCCTCGGGTGCAAACATCACAACATTGAGCGCTCCGACAAAATCACTTAACTTGCGCTGCTCCAGGCCGTTAATCTTTGCTTTTTTGCCTTGTTGCGACAACGATAGCTCAAGCTTGACCGATCCGTACTTTTTGTCGACCTCTGCTGCAAGTCTGGCACGGTCCTCACCGAAACGAATCAGCTCCTTGTCACGGGAGGTACGGTGGCTCTTGGTGAGTGCAAGTACAAAAATGGCCTCTGCAAGATTCGTTTTGCCTTGGGCATTTTGACCGATCAACAAGTTTACGGGACCAAAAGAGTCCAATCTCAGATGTTCATAATTGCGGAAATTCTGCAGATCAATGCTGTTCACAAACACGCGGTAACCTCCCTTTATCCCGTCCGTCAGGAGGCAGCAGGATCGAACTGGTCTTCTTATTCTGCAGTAACTTCGAATGTGCCTTCTCCGTCTACCTCAACGATATCCCCAGGGTATAACTTGCGTCCGCGACGTTCCTCAGGCTCTTTATTCACACGTACAAGTCCTTCCTGAAGCAAAGCTTTGGCCATACCTCCCGTTGGGATGCAATCAGCCAGTTTCAAAAATTGATCAAGCTTAATATATTCCGTACGAATTGTAACTTGGTTCACCGTGATCTTCCTTTCGTTAGTTGGTCGTCCGATATGGCAATATCACATAAAGGCTATGACTGTCATCCAGCGGCTTCAAGATGATTGGACTCATGACTCCTGTAAAAGCGATCATCAGCTGCTCACTTTCAACGACTTTCAGTACATCCAGCATGTATTTGGAGTTGAACGAGATTTTTAACGGATCTCCTGTAAACTCGGCAGGTTCGATCTCTTCTCTTACTTTACCTAGCTCGGAAGAGCTTGAAGAAATTTCAACGGATCCCGAATCCATCGTTTGCATGCGCACGATGTTGGTTTTCTCTTCACGCGACAGCAAATAAGCCCGGTCAATGGATTCACTTAATTTTTTTGTATCTAAAACAAGTTCTGTTTTGTATGACGTTGGAATAATTCTAGAAGTATCCGGATATGTTCCGTCCAAAATACGGGAGTAGAACAATACACGGTCGATTTTGAACAGGACCTGGTTATCTGCAACAACGATATCCACAAGGGTATTTTGATCCGGCACAATTTTGCTGAGCTCGTTCAGCGTTTTACCGGAGATGACCACATTGTTGAAGCGGATACCTTCTGCATTATCCAGCATTGCGGATCGAGTAGCAAGACGGTGACGGTCTGTTGCCACAAATTTCAATTCATTGTCACCCAAACTCCAGAGTACACCTGTGAGGATTGGAGTAGTCTCATGTGTGGAGATGGAGAAGACGGTTTGTTTGATCATATTTTTCAGCAAATCTCCAGGAATGGAGACCGTTTGGTTTTCTTCGATGCTTGGCAGTACCGGGAATTCTTCCGGATCAAGACCTACCAGTTGAATTTCAGTAGCCCCTGCAGAGATAAAGGTGTTGAAGTTCTCTTTGACTTCCATGTGAACTTCCTGCGATGGCAGCTTCTTGATGATCTCGACGAAAAACTTGGCTGGCAAAACAACACTGCCGGGTTGATCTACCTGAACTACGCTTTTGTCTCCATCTTCAAGCGGGATGAAGGATTGAATGGATATATCGGTGTCACTTGCTGTCAATGTTACACCTTGATGATTCACGTCGAATTTGATACCGCTCAGAATCGGAATTGTTGTACGGCTCGAGATCGCTTTGGATACTTGCTGTATGGAATCGTTTAAGTAGTTTTTCATTATGCTGATTTTCATGGTTTCACTCCTAGCTGATTTTTTGGGTGTTTGGGTGTTGAAAGGTGTTTTTCAAAGGCCGAAGGCTAAGCTCCGAAATGGCTATTTTGGAGATGATATCTTTAAGATCTTTTTAGTAATAATAGTAATAGGGGCACTGAATATGTGGATAAGTGGGTATAAACCCGTACACCCAAGCCTATCCACATGTGTATACGTTGTGCATAGGCTTGGGACTTGTTCAGGTTGGATTCTTGATTTTTTCGGTTAAGTTGTTGATAACTTTATAGAGATCCTGATCGTTTTTAATCGCTTGGGAGATTTTTTCGTGAGCATGTATGACAGTGGTGTGATCTCGTCCTCCGAATGCTTCCCCGATTTTGGGCAGAGAAAAGTCTGTCAGTTCACGAGAGAGATACATGGCAATCTGTCTTGGGAAAGCAACTGCCTTGGTCCGTTTCCGTGCTTTGAAATCTTCAAGCTTAAGGCTATAGTACTCGCCGACCTTTTGTTGGATGTCATGAATAGTGATCATTTTGGGACGACTGGAAGGAATAATGTCCTTCAGTGCTTCAGCTGCCAGATGAGTGGTTACATCTTGATTAGTCAGTGAAGAATAAGCAACGACCCGAATCAGGGCGCCCTCCAGTTCACGTATGTTGGTGTCAATCTGGTTGGCAATGTACATCATCGCTTCATTCGGGATATCCAGGTTTTCCGCACGTGCCTTTTTCCGCAAAATCGCGATCCTTGTCTCCAAATCTGGAGGTTGGATATCCGTGATTAACCCCCATTCAAAGCGAGAACGAAGCCGTTCTTCCAGTGTCGGAATTTCCTTCGGTGGTCTGTCGCTGGAGATGATGATCTGCTTCCGTTCCTCATGCAGCGCATTAAACGTATGGAAAAATTCCTCTTGTGTTGATTCTTTTCCCGCCAAGAACTGAATATCATCAATGAGCAATATGTCGACGCTCCGGTATTTGTTACGGAAGCTCTCCCGCGATTGTCACGGATCGAGTTAATGAATTCGTTCGTGAATTTCTCAGACGACAAATAAACGACTTTGCTGCCCGGATCATGCTCCAGAACGTAATGTCCGATCGCATGCATCAAGTGAGTTTTACCGAGACCTACGCCTCCATACAGAAAGAGAGGGTTGTAAGCTTTGGCGGGCGCTTCAGCGACCGCCAGCGATGCGGCATGGGCAAAACGGTTGCCCGGCCCAATGACAAATGTATCGAATGTATATTTCGGATTCAGCATGCTGAGCACCGCTTCTTCCTGCACAACGGTAGGCGTTGGTGCCGGCAGTTGCGGGTCCGGTTCAGCAGGCTTGTTCTCCTCAATGACAAATTTCACATCGACTTGCTTGCCAAGCAGCTCGTATACCGTCGATCCAACCAATTTGGTGTAACGGCTCTCCAGCCATTCGACGGCAAACGTGGTTGGTGCGGAAATGACGATGGAGCGGTCATTCAGCTTGGTGGCTTTGGTGGCTTTGAACCAGGTGTCAAAGCTGGGTTTGCTGAGTTTGTTTTGTATGATTGATAAAATTTGCTGCCATAAATCAGAAGTATGGCTGTCCACAGACTGTCACTCCTTTTACATGTTCCAAGTGTGGCTTAAGCCATGATGCAGTGTCGAAATAAGAGATATATTGTTGAATTTATCCCCAAACCCCCGCAGGTCGAAAACAAAAAAAGTATGAACAACGGAAAATTGTTCACAACTTTATCCACAGGCTGTTGATAATATTATGGGTCAGATCACATATTCACATCCAAAAGTAATACAATCATAGCAAAAGAAACCCCGCATTTCAACGTATCGCGTGATTTTATCCACAAATTCAATAACTTGTGTATAATTTTTAATCACAACACAATATATTGTTTATAAACTGTTTAATTTTCGACAGAAAGACCCAAAATCAAAAAATGTTTTATACACAGGTTATCCGTCAAATGATGCCAAATTGTGTGTAAAAGCATTCTTTGTTTGTGAATAACCTGTCTGTGGATAACCGTGAAGTAAAAAATGAAGCATGATCGAGATCGGAAAAAGAGTTACCTCTCAACCTCGTATTGTTCTTGGCAATGGAGCAATGGTGGAAGTTACGAATTCGGTATCAGGATGGAGACGGAGAGGGAAGTAACTTATGCTCTTAATTGAACAAGATCAGTGGTGTATAATCTGAACCAATGGCCATTCTGTGATCGGCGATGTAGGAGAAAGATGGACCCAAGGATTTCATATTGAGACATCTGACATGTGAATTATCTGAATATGAAGAGGGAAGTAATCTCAAAATGGAGGCAGAATGATATGAATGTATCCTATGATTCTGAAGGATAAATTATGCGTGTATAGCAAAAGAGGGTGTGCCTAAAACCGTTTTTTGGTTTTAGGCACACCCTCTTTTTTGTATGAAGAGATGAAGTATGGATTGATCATTTAGAGACGCGGAAGAGACATCTTACGCTGGAACTGGGCGATATCTGCGTATTCCTCTTCCAGTTTGCGAGAGATTCGAATATAGATGGGCAGCAGTTCCTGGTAGAGTACAGCATTCTCTCTGACAGGGGTATGTCGATGCGTTGTACCCACCATGGAAGAGACAGCATGAAGCGATGGGATCCGCCCAGTGGCGTATAAACCAAGTACGACGGCACCCAGACAGGAACTTTCGAAGCTCTCGGGTACAACGACCTCCTGATTGAAGATATCAGACATCATCTGGCGCCAGAGAGGAGAGCGCGCAAACCCACCGGTAGCTTGAATGGAGGTAGGCTGCCCAATCTGTTCTTCCATGGCAAGCAGTACTGTGTATAGGTTAAAAATAACCCCTTCCAGAACAGCACGGATCATATGCTCTTTCTGATGATGGAGTGTTAAGCCAAAAAGGAGCCACGGGCATCCGGATTCCACAATGGGGCGCGTTCGCCCGACAGGTACGGATGGAACAGAAGCCCTTCCGATCCTGGGCGGACACGTTCGGCAATCTTGGTCAGGACATCATAGGAATTGATGCCGAGTCGCTTCGCTGTCTCCACTTCAGAGGCGGCGAATTCATCCCGCACCCAGCGAAACAGCATGCCGCCGTTATTCACAGGTCCACCTATAACCCAAAGGTTCTCTGTCAGTGCGTAACAGAACGTTCGACCTTTGGGTCCGTCACTGGTCGGTCCACGACGGTACGAATGGCCCCGCTGGTTCCGATGGTTGCTGCGACAACACCAGGTTCAATGGCGTTCACGCCGAGATTGGATAAAACCCCGTCACTTGCACCAATCACGAAGGGTGTGGAGGGGGAGAGCGCCATTTTTTCAGCGGGTTCGGTATTTATTCCTTCTAATATATGTGTTGTGGGTACGAGCTTTGAAAGATGGTCCGGTGTAATGCCTGCTACTTCAAGGGCCTCTGCGTCCCAGTCCAGCTGTTCCAGATTGAGCAAGCCGGTACAGGAAGCGATGGAATGATCAATAACATATTGCCCGAATAGACGGAAGAACAGATATTCTTTAATAGAAATAAATTTCACTGTACGCTCAAAAATTTCAGGCTCATCATGGCGCAGCCACATCAATTTGGTTAGAGGTGACATCGGATGAATGGGTGTACCTGTACGCAGATAGATGCGATGTCCTACTCCATTCTCTTGAAGCTGGGCAGACCATGCTGCACTTCGATTATCCGCCCACGTGATGCAGCGGGTTAAGGGTTGGTTATCCTGTCCCATGGCAATGACACTATGCATGGCCGAGCTGCAGGATACAAACAGGATTTGCTCGGCAGCAACGCCACTCTGATCCATGACTCCCCGGACAGAGCGCAGGGCCGCTTGTACAATCTCTTCAGGGTTCTGCTCAGCCACATCGGGTGCAGGGGTATACAACGGATATTCCTGTGTTGAGGTACTGACGACAGAGCCTTGCTCCGTAAATAACACCGATTTGGTACTGGTGGTACCAATATCGATCCCAATCATATAGTTGTTCATATATATAATCCTTCTTTCTCCAGAAAGCGATGAGATTTTAATTTCTTTCTCGTTATAGGGACTCCATTTATACCACTGTACTCAGGAGCAAAATAAAGATCAGTCCAACCACGGATAATAGTGTTTCCATTACGGTCCACGTTTTCAATGTCTGGGCAACGCTCATATTAAAGAATTCTTTGATCATCCAGAATCCGGCATCATTTACATGAGACAAGATGAGTGAACCCGCGCCTGTGGCGAGTACAACCAGCTCAATATTGGTCCCTGGTGTGAGTGCAAGCACCGGAGCAACGATGCCGGCAGCTGTGGTCATGGCAACGGTTGCTGAACCGGTAGCTACACGAATAAGTGCAGCGACAAGCCAGGCGAAGAAGATCACGTTAATGTTGGCATGGGTGGCCACTTCAGCAATGGCGTTACCTACACCACTGTTAATCAACACCTGTTTGAAGGCACCGCCTCCGCCAATAATGAGAATGATGGTTGCTGTAGGCGCCAGACATTCACTGGTGAAGCGAGAGATATCGTGTTTGGTGAATCCACGTGCAAAGCCGAGTGAAAAGAGGGCAAATACAACTGAAATCAATAAAGCAATGATCTCATGGCCGATAAATTCACTGAAAACAGTGAGTCCGCTTGTGGCATTAGGGTCAATGATGCTGGCTATGGAACCAATCAGCATCAAAATAACCGGCAGCAATATGGTAAACAGGGTAATACCAAACCCGGGCATGTTGCTGTTTGTTTTGGTTGCGAATTGTTCAGCCAGTTCTGCTGGCGGTTCGGTGTGTACTCTTTTGCCAATAAATTTACCAAACAAGGGACCCGCAATAATTGCTGTAGGGATACCAACAATAAGGGAGTACAGAATGGTTTTACCCAAATCTGCGCTATAGGCCTCAATTGCAATCATTGGCGCTGGATGGGGAGGAACCAAACCGTGTACAGTCGAAAGACCGGCCAAAATGGGAATACCAATCTGCAGCAGAGACATGTTGGTTTTACGTGCCACGGTGAAAATGATCGGAATCATCAAAATTACGCCGACTTCGAAGAAAACAGGAATACCAACGATAAATCCAACAATCATCATGGCCCAGTGCACACGTTTCACACCAAACCGATCGACCAATGTCGTTGCAATGCGCTCGGCACCGCCCGATTCGGCCATCATCTTACCAAGCATTGTACCGAGAGCTATAACAATGGCAATGGTTCCAAGTGTGCCGCCGAGTCCACCGGTAATGGAAGAGATCACATCGGCAGGTTTCATGCCTGTAAGCAAACCGAGCATTAATGCGGACAACAGCAGGGTAATGAAAGGATTCCATTTATACTTGGAGATCAACACGATCAGAAAAACGATCGCAATTAACGTCCAAATCAATAATGTTGCGTTGTGGGATAATCCAAAAAGAGTGCTCATGATGTTATGTGCTCCTTTATTTCTGATATAGAACGCTTACAAGGGAGATTAACGTTATCAAGTGTAGCGATGTCAGTGCTTGCAGTTAGAGATATTCGTGAAATGTAGTGTTATCATGCCCCAATGTGAAACAAAATCGCATTTTGTATACTTGTCGACAAGTTAAGCCGCAATCACTCACAACGGATATGATTGCGAACGCTTTGCTCTTTTCAGGAATCAAAGCTCTCGTGCAGGGTTTTGCCTGAATCCTGAAAATACGTGCGGACTCCAGCCTGAATGAGCATTTTGTCACCGGATTCAAGTGCTTCAACGAGCAAACGGTGTTTCTCAATTACAGCGCTTACTTTCTCTTCGCCTTGAACGAATACTCTGCGCGTCGTGAGCAGCATAACGGTCATCACAACATATCGAATACTCTTCCATAGATGTGAAATACGGGCATGCTGAGCGGCTTCAATAATCGTTTCGTGGAAAACGAGATCCTGATAGGCAAATTCGACAGCGTCCTGATGTCGTCCAGCAAGTTGCATTTTGTCGATCACGTTACGCAGCTGGGTGACTAATGACGCTGGAACATCACCTGCAAGTCGTTGCTGCACAAAACTTTCAATCAAAAAACGGACATCATACAATTCTTCGACATCCTTGATTCGGAGTCCAATGACAACTACACCCATACGTTCAAGTCGAATAAGTCCTTCATTGGACAAAGTACGCAACGCTTCACGGACAGGTGAACGACTGCTGTCAAAATCAGCCGCAATTCGATTTTCCGACAAAATCTCTCCAGGTCGAAGAGTACCGCTGATGATCCGCAGCCTTAATTCGCAGGCAATGGCTTCACCACGGGAAGCCCCTTGAAGCCAGGAAGAAGGAAATAGCATATGGCTAACGCTCCTATTAATAATAATCAGTTCATTACTGATCATAGCATAACTATTTTGCGAACTGGACATTTCAGTTCAATCCATAGTCTGTGGTTACAAACTGATGGCTTATTTTTTTCAAAGGGCTACTTGTATACAAGATGTGATGTTTATCCTACACCTTTCTCAAAAGCTTGTAAACCATAATTAAAGCGGATACAACCTGACTAGAATTCGACAATATTGATGGTTATAATCATTATCCACATGTGAATAACTTCAAACAGGATGCATTAATGATAATTGCGGTGATTGGAGGGTGTGGATAACTGTAAATGCTGAAATAGGGTGATCAGATCAGGGTCTGGGGATAACTTTCTGAAGTTCTCTTCGGGATTAATAATCCTAATAAAATGAACGGGCTGTAGGTCAGTACTTTGGGTGGGATGGAAAGTGTAGATAAAGAGGGAGAAGCCTTGCGCCTTACAGTTGACTTTTCCAGGTGATCATGGTTAAATATATAAAGGTGTTTTCTGTGAAGATGAAAATGATTCATCACATAAGTATTTCCTTGTAAGGAGGTGCAGTACATTGAGACCTACATTCAAACCGAACGTTAGCAAACGTAAAAAAGTTCATGGTTTCCGGAAAAGAATGAGCACGAGCAACGGCCGTAAAGTTTTGGCCGCACGTCGCCTTAAAGGCCGTAAAAACCTGAGTGCTTAATGCATTGAAGACCACCGAGGTGGTCTTTTTTTCTTAATTAGCTCAATTCAGACTGGATGCTGCTACAGATCAGGTCTGAATGGTTTGCGAAAATGTGCTGAACAGACACGATGTATGTGGAGTGAGTTTTCCATTTGTCGAAAACTTACCTTTATATAAGGATGACGGTTTACCGTCATTCAAGAAAGCCTATACTAAAACAGTAATGAGGCCTCCGTCAACAACAATGATGGAGAACAGCAAGGAGAAGCGCCGTGTATAAAAGACTGCGTCTACGAAACCGGGCGGACTTTAGCCGCGTATACCGGTATGGAAAATCGTTTGCCAATCATCAATTCGTGGTGTATGGCTGCCGACGTAAAGATACGGAACAATTCCGGGTGGGCGTATCATGCAGCAAGAAAATCGGAAACGCTGTCGTACGTAACCGGATGAGACGCATGATTAAGGAAATTGTTCGTCATCATGAGCATGAGATTGTCACGCAAATGGATCTGATTTTTATCGTCAGAAAAGGTGCACTGGACATGCCCTATAAGGAAATGGAAAAAAGCCTGCTACATGCGATGCGCAAGGGCTCACTTTTGAAGTCGAGCAAGCGGTAAGCTTCGGTTTATTTGTCCTCCTAATTATGGTATGATTTACGGTGGAATGGAATGGTTAAGAGAGGGGTTATGAAGTGTCGCGATTGAAGACATCAAAGGGGAAGTGGATTCTCCTCATTGCAGTCATTGCAATGGTCACTGTACTCGCCGGATGTACTCCACAGGGAGCCGGGGTTACTACGGAAGATCTGAAGAATAGTGATTCTTTTTGGCAAGCCAATGTTGTGTACTGGTTCTCACTGGCGTTGGATACATTCGCCAACTGGTTCCAAGGTGAATATGGACTGGCCGTCCTCGTGATGGTGCTTATTGTACGGACATTGATTTTACCATTAACAATGAAACAAGTCCGTAGCTCCAAAGCTATGCAGGCGATTCAGCCGCAGCTGAAGGAGATTCAAGCCAAGTATAAAGATACACCTGAGAAAGTTCAGCAAGAAACAATGAAGTTGTTTCAGGAGAACAAAGTTAATCCGATGGCGGGTTGTCTGCCGCTTATCATTCAGATGCCGATTTACATCGCACTTTATAACTCAATTTACGGAAACTCCAGTCTGAGAACCCATGATTTCTTGTGGCTCCAGCTCGGTGAACCGGATCACCTGTTTATTTTGCCAGTGCTGGCTGCGATCACTACATTCATTCAAACATGGATGATGATGCGTATGAACCCTGCACAGCAAGTGGGACCGATGCAGTTCATGTTATGGGTTTACCCTATCTTGATCTTCGTGATGTCCTACCAGTTCCCGTCAGCACTTCCGCTGTACTGGTTCTACAGTAACATCTACACGATCGTGCAAAACTATTTCCTTTACCGGAATAATGATAAAATCGTGGCTGAGGTCAACGTGAAGCAGAATAGCTCTTCCAAAAATGGAGCTAAACGCAAAAACGGTGGCAAAGCGACCGTCTCTGGAAAAGGGTCGAAAGGGGCCAAAAAATCGAAATGACCACAGTCATTACGTCAGGAAAAACCGTTGAAGATGCTGTAAACCAAGGATTGACCCAGCTTGGCGTAAGTCGGGACAAGGTCGAGATACAAGTGTTAGAGCAGCCGTCAAAAGGATTCCTGGGTTTGATCGGGGTGAGGGCGGCCAAAGTTGAAGTGAAATTATTGCCTGTACCGGAAGCTGTTCCACAGCCGATCAAGCCAGCTGCATATGAACCTGAAGTAGATGCATTACTTGAGGGTGTTGCAGCTAAAAATCCCTATGAAGAAGCGGCTGCTTTCTTGAAAGAGGTCGCAGCAGGTATGGGACTGGATGTTGAAGTGCATATCAAGAAACAGCGGGATGGACATATCTTCAATATTGCCGGCGACGATCTGGGCATGATTATTGGCAGACGTGGACAGACGCTGGATGCGCTTCAGTATCTGACGAACATTGTAGCGAACCGATACTCGGAAAGCTTCGTTCGAATTGTGCTCGACGCGGAGAATTTCCGTCAACGTCGGCGGAAGACGCTGGAGGATCTGGCTGAACGATTGGCTGGACAAGCCATCCGTACCGGCAAGGAAGTTGTACTGGAGCCCATGCCTCCGCTCGAACGAAAAGTCATTCACGCAAAACTGCAAAATCACCCGCAGATTAAGACCCTGAGTAAGGGCGAAGAGCCTAATCGGCGTGTGGTTATTACGACGAAATAACACGAAATTGAAGACGCAATGGCTTCCTGCCCGGTGCAGAAGCCATTGCTTTTTTCGTACAGAAGTAATTTGGCAAGGTGCGTAGCACATGTAAAGAGTGAGCTTAAGGCGAGAAGTGGCATGTCACATGTTATAGCATTAATGGATTTGAAAATGGATATGGCGTCCCTGGTGGGACGGCAATTTTAAAATAGAGCAAGGAGAGATAACCATGATCAGTGATACGATCACAGCGATATCAACGGCTGTAGGAGAGGCGGGTATTGCCGTGATCCGGGTCAGCGGCCCGGAAGCAGTGTCGGAGACGGAAAAGATTTTCCGCAGCAAAACGCCTCTAACTCAGGCAGCATCTCATACGGTGCATTATGGTCATATCATAGATCCGGTGAGCGGCGAGAAGATCGAGGAAGTGCTGGTAACAGTGATGCGCGCACCTCGGTCGTTCACAACAGAAGATGTCGTGGAGATCAGTGCCCATGGCGGTGTAGTGTCGGTAAAACGGGTCATGGACCTGTTGTTGCAGCTCGATATTCGCCTGGCTGAACCTGGTGAGTTCACGAAGCGTGCTTTCCTTAACGGGCGGATTGACCTGTCTCAGGCTGAAGGTGTCATGGACCTTATTCGTTCAAAATCGGACCGTGCTTTCTCGGTTGCATTGAAACAGGTTGAGGGTAAATTGTCCTCCAAACTGCGTGACCTACGATATACTTTGGTGGAAACATTGGCTCATATTGAAGTAAATATCGATTATCCCGAGCATGATGTGGAATCGTTAACGTCTGATTTTATTAAAGAAAAGTCCAGTCAGGTTATGACTGAGATCGATAAATTGCTGACTACAGCAGAGCAAGGAAAGATTCTGCGAGAAGGCATCACGACCGCTATTGTTGGACGACCTAATGTAGGTAAATCCTCATTGATGAATACACTGGCGCAAGACAATCGGGCTATCGTTACAGACATTCCAGGGACAACTCGTGATGTCATTGAAGAGTTTATTACGATTAATAATATCCCGCTGAAGTTGCTGGATACGGCCGGAATACGGGAAACGATGGACGTTGTCGAAAAGATCGGGGTAGAACGCTCTCGTTCTGCGGTAAGTGAAGCTGATCTGATCTTGATGGTTGTGAATGCTGCAGAGCCACTTCATCCGGATGAGATTGAATTGTTGGAACAAATCCGCGGTAGACAATCGATAATCATTATGAATAAAATGGACTTAACGCCACAGGTAGAACGTGACGTGCTGCTTCGGTATATTCCGGAAGAACGGCTTGTGCCGATGTCGGTAAAAGATGATCTGGGTGTGGATCGACTGGAAGAGGCGATCTCTACGCTATTTTTCAGTGGTAAACTGGAGTCCGCAGATCTGACCTATGTCAGCAATGTGCGCCATATTGCGTTGCTGAAAAAAGCAAAGCAGTCCTTGGTGGATGCATATGAAGCAGCAGATCAGTTCATTCCAATCGACATGATTCAGATTGATGTTCGTTTGGCGTGGGAGCACTTAGGCGAAATTGTGGGAGATACAGCCCATGATGCATTAATTGATCAGATTTTCTCCCAGTTCTGTCTAGGAAAGTAAAAATAATATACTGCCGATTGACTTAAATCGTAGTGTATGATGGAGAGGTACAATTTCTGCCTGTTGTCAAAGGATGGAATGATATTGTAGCCATTACGTGTTGGTTTCATATAGATAGGAATGCAAGTTCCGATGAACGGTTAGAAGTATTTTGTTTTCATTATAAGGAGGTAAACGGGAATGGCTTTTGATGGCGGCAGTTATGATGTAATCGTCGTTGGTGCAGGACATGCTGGTGTGGAATCCGCGCTGGCCGCAGCCCGAATGGGGTCCAAAACACTGATGATTACGATCAATCTGGATATGGTAGCCTTTATGCCTTGTAACCCATCTATTGGGGGACCGGCCAAAGGACATGTTGTACGTGAGATTGATGCACTTGGTGGAGAAATGGGACGGAATATTGATAAAACCTTTATTCAGATGCGGATGCTTAACACGGGTAAAGGACCTGCTGTTCACGCCCTTCGTGCTCAGGCAGACAAATTCTCCTACCAGCATAAAATGAAGGAAACGATGGAAAATGAACGTAACTTGACGATGCGCCAAGGTATGGTTGATCGCCTGCTCGTTGAAGACGGAAAATGTGTAGGTGTCGTGACTCAGACTGGAACAGAGTATCGGGCCAAAGCGGTCGTTCTGACAACAGGCACATACTTGCGCGGCAAAGTAATTATGGGTGAGTTGATGTATGAGAGTGGACCAAACAATCAACAACCCTCTCTTAAATTGTCAGAGCATCTGCGTGAACTGGGCTTTGATCTGGTTCGTTTCAAAACAGGTACACCACCACGTGTGCATAAGGATACGATTGATTTTAGCAAAACCGAAATTCAGCCTGGCGATGATGAGCCGAAGTTCTTTTCCTATGAAACAGAATCTTCCGATAATGAGCAGTTGCCTTGCTGGTTGACGTATACCTCTGTGGAGACTCACCAGATTATTAATGACAATCTGCATCGTGCGCCGATGTTTTCGGGTGTAATTGAAGGAACCGGACCGCGTTATTGCCCATCCATTGAAGATAAGATTGTTCGGTTTAGCGACAAGCCTAAACATCAGATTTTCCTGGAGCCGGAAGGCAAAAATACATCCGAGTATTATGTACAGGGACTATCTACGAGTCTGCCCGAAGATGTTCAACTTGCGGTTCTGCGCTCTATTCCTGGTATGGAAAAAGTCGAAATGATGCGTAACGGATATGCGATTGAATATGATGCAATGGTGCCTACCCAATTGTGGCCATCCCTTGAAACCAAACGTCTGCCGGGTCTGTTCACAGCAGGTCAGATTAATGGGACTTCCGGTTATGAAGAAGCGGCTGGTCAAGGCGTTATGGCCGGCATTAATGCAGCACGCAAAGTACAAGGGAAAGAGCCGATTGTGCTTGATCGCTCCCAAGGTTATATTGGTGTACTGATTGATGATCTGGTAACGAAGGGTACGAATGAACCATATCGTCTGCTGACTTCACGCGCTGAGTATCGTCTGCTTCTTCGTCATGATAATGCCGATATGCGCTTGACGGAAATCGGACATGACATTGGTCTGATCCCAGATGATCGTTATGCGAAATTCCTGGATAAAAAGGCGAAAGTCGAGCAGGAAGTCGCGCGTCTGAAAGTGGCTAAAGCTCGCCCGGTTGAAGTGAACGCGAAGCTGGAGGAGTACGGATCTACCCCTATTCAGGATGGCAGTACGTTGCTTACCTTGCTGCGTCGCCCAGAGCTGGGGTATGAACTGATTGAACAGATCTCTCCATCCGAGGTAGAGCTGACAGCAGATATGAAAGAACAAGTTGAAATACAAATTAAATATGCGGGTTATATTGAGAAACAATTGATCCACGTGGAACGTTTGCAAAAGATGGAGAAAAAGAAAATTCCGGACACGATCGTATATGATGAGATTCACGGCCTTGCAATGGAAGCCAAGCAGAAGCTCGCTACGATTCGTCCAATCTCGATTGGTCAGGCTTCTCGTATTGCTGGAGTTACTCCTGCCGACATCTCCATTCTGCTGGTCTACCTGGAGCATTATAACCGTGTAACCGCAGCAAGGGGACAATAATGGACGATATTCAACGGCAGCTTCAGCTGCGCTTGAAGGAACATGGGTTGGAGCTGGGAGAACTTCAATTGGAGCAATTCGAGCTGTATTATCAGGAGCTGGTATCCTGGAACGAAAAGATGAATCTGACCGGAATTACGGATCGGGAGCAAGTGTATACCAAGCATTTCTATGATTCGGTATCGCTGGCTTTTTATACAGACATGAACAAAGTGAATAAGCTGGCTGATATTGGTTCGGGAGCAGGTTTTCCTGGATTGCCACTGAAAATCTGTTTCCCGCACATGAAGCTTACGATCATTGATTCATTGAATAAACGGATTGGCTTTCTACAACATGTGGTAGATATCCTTGGTCTGACAGACGTGGAGTTGGTCCATGGACGTGCGGAAGAGATTGGACGCAAAGAAGGGTACCGTGACAGTTACGATCTCGTTACGGCGCGTGCAGTAGCCAAGCTCGCTGTGCTGAATGAATTCTGTCTTCCTTTTGTTCGTAAAAGTGGAATATTCGCTGCGATGAAGGGTGGAGATCCACGTGAGGAAATGAAGGAGGCGGAGTTCAGCTTCAATCAGCTGAAAGGAAGGGTTAAGGCCGTTCATCCATTCCAGCTACCGGTTGAAGAATCAGAGCGTCATATCATCCTCATTCAGAAATTTGATAAGACACCACATAAGTATCCGCGCAAACCAGGCACTCCAATGAAGACACCACTGGTGTAGTTGTGTGATGCCGTGCTAATTATTCAAAACAAAATGGATTGTAGATACACATAAAGACGATGTTTCACGTGAAACATCGTCTTTTTTGTTTTCTGAAGGAAGGGCTAGTTTTTATAACACAGATACTCCGTATTACACATTTCTTAAAGATTCTATAATAATGAATTTCACGCACAGCAGCGCATGAACAATTTCATTAATTGAACGTACACAAGTCGTCATATTTCCAATATTCACAAAGAAAAAGCAGGAAAATAAGCCTGGTTTAAAGAATAGGTAACCATAGGATTATGATAGAAAAGATGATAGAATAGAAGTATCCGATCCTTGGTCACAGTGATCATAGATTATATGTATAGCATAGATGAATATGCGTTCGATGTTGTATGACAGAAGGTGTTACGAAAGGCAAAACTTATTCCAAGAACGATGCATGTGAAGGGTCGCTTATTGAATAAGAAGCACCTGCAATGACTGTGGGAGCTATTACGAAACTAGGTGGTAATCTGCGGAATGAAAGAACAATTTTCGAAGTTGTTTGGTTTGGCGGAGCGCAATAACGGAGATGAGATCAAACAGATTCCGGTTAATGAAATTGTGCGCAGCCCATATCAACCCCGTACTATTTTTGATGATGATAAAATTGATGAGTTGTTGCAGACGATCAAAACACATGGCGTCATTCAGCCCATTGTCGTTCGCGTGCGTAATGGATCATATGAGATTATTGCCGGGGAACGTCGCTGGCGTGCAGTTCGAAAACTGGGTTTGGATACGATTCCGGCTATTGTACGTGAATTCAACGATTCTCAGGCCGCATCCATAGCACTGATTGAGAACCTTCAGCGTGAAGGGTTGACCTCGATTGAAGAGGCTGTCGCTTATCAGAAGCTAATTGACTTGCATCAATTGACACAGGAAAGCCTTGCACAACGACTTGGCAAAAGTCAGTCAACGATCGCCAACAAAATCCGGCTGTTGCAGCTCCCGGATGGCATTAAGGCCGCGTTGATGGAGCGCAAGATTTCTGAACGGCATGCAAGAGCATTGCTTTCTCTCGATACGGAAGAACTACAGATGAAGCTGCTTGGTGAGATTATCGAAAAAGAATTAAACGTGAAACAGACAGAAGCACGTGTTGCCTTCTACAAGGAAGCTTCCAAGATCAAAAAATCCAAACGTGTTTCCTTTACCAAGGACGTAAGACTTGCACTTAATACGATTCGTCAATCCATTGATATGGTAACCGGCTCAGGTCTGGACATTAAAACAAAAGAAGCAGACCATGAGGATCATTATGAGATCGTTATTCATATTCCAAAACGTAAATAATTGAAGCTTATGGCGGCAATGAGCCGCTTTTTATGTCTATAAAGCAAGCTAGGTCTGACATGTGTAAAGAACGGTATATTGATGGAACGGTAGTTGTTGTTTGTGTGGACGATAGTCGCCTGCTTTGTGTTAACAATATCTCACAACCTACAAGAAAAGACTCCTATTTTATTTGAGGTGAAGTAATTGTCTAAGATTATGGCCGTAGCAAATCAAAAGGGCGGTGTGGGGAAAACGACGACATCTGTTAACTTGGGTGCAGGACTGGCTTCACTCGGGAAAAGAGTATTGCTTGTCGATATTGACCCTCAGGGGAATACAACCAGCGGAGTCGGAATCAATAAAGCAGATGTGGCTAATTGTATATATGATGTCATTATTAATGAGGTTCCTCCTCAAGAAGCGATTGTGGAGACTCAGATTGAAGGACTTCATATCATACCTGCAACGATTCAGCTTGCCGGAGCCGAGATTGAATTGGTGTCCACGATATCACGGGAAGTTCGCCTGAAAAAATCACTCGCCATGGTGAAAAAAACTATGATTACATACTGATCGATTGTCCACCATCCCTTGGTATGTTAACGATCAACTCGTTGACTGCTTCCGATTCGGTGATCATTCCGATTCAGTGTGAGTATTATGCTCTTGAAGGATTAAGCCAATTGCTTAATACGGTTCGTCTGGTACAAAAACATCTGAATACATCCCTGCAAATTGAAGGGGTATTGCTAACGATGTTTGATGCACGAACCAATCTGGGGATACAGGTTATTGAAGAAGTGAAAAAGTATTTTCAGCAAAAAGTATATCAAACAATTATTCCGCGTAATGTACGACTTAGTGAAGCACCATCTCATGGTCAATCGATCATTACGTATGACCCTCGATCAAGAGGGGCGGAAGTGTATTTAGAGCTCGCAAAGGAAGTGATTTCTTATGAGTAAGCGGCTTGGAAAAGGTCTTGATGCCCTCATTCCTTCGCTTTCAATTAATGACGATGATAAAGTCGTAGAAATCCCGATTAGTCAACTGCGGGCTAACCCCTATCAACCACGTAAAGTATTTGATGAGGGCGCGATCCATGAACTGGCTGAATCCATTCGTCAGCATGGTGTCATACAACCTATTATAGTTCGTCCTGTTTTAAGAGGTTATGAGATTATTGCCGGAGAGCGACGGTTCAGAGCATCCCAATATTGTGGCAATGCCACTGTACCGGCCGTAGTCCGCAATTTCAGTGACCAGCAGGTAATGGAGATTGCGCTGATCGAGAACCTGCAACGGGAGAATCTGAATGCCATGGAAGTTGCAGTTGCTTATCAGGGGTTAATGGATCAATTCGCGTTGACTCAGGAAGAGTTGTCTGTAAAAGTAGGTAAATCACGTTCTCACATTGCTAACTTCTTGCGTCTGTTATCGTTGCCCGAAGAAGTAAAAGACTATGTTTCACGTGGAACATTGTCCATGGGACATGCGCGTGCCATCGTGGGCATTAAAGACGAGGCTGTAGTGAAGCAGCTTGCCAAACAAACCATTGATCAACAATGGAGTGTACGTGAGCTGGAGGAAGCTGTTCAACAACTGGATCGTTCCAAAACAGGTGAAACTAAAGCCAAATCCAAATTGAAAAAGAAAGATCCATTCATTGATACGTTGGAAGAATCTCTGCGTGAGCGTTTCAAAACAACAGTAAAAATCAAGCATAATAAAGATAAAGGTAAAATTGAGCTCAACTACTACAGTCAACAGGATCTGGAACGGCTATTGGAATTGTTACAATAACAGTCGGTCTATGATTCATAACAACATGCGGGGCTTACTCATGTCATGACATATCGCCTCTGTACCATGGAGAAACGATATGTCATTCTTTGTTTACAGAGTCATATGCATATTACGTGTAGGCGAGTTATTAATTTATGGGGACAGAGGTGGTTGTGAGGTGGAGGGAATTATCTATCTGGATCATGCAGCAACATCTTGGCCCAAACCACCTGCTGTCGGTGATGCAATGCTGAATGCGCTGGAGATTGCAGGGGCTAATCCGGGCAGAGGAAGTCACCGAATGGCTGTTCAGGCAAGTCGTGTACTGTTCGAGGCGAGAAAATCCGTATCTGATATTTTTGGAATCAAAAATGCGAATGATATTGCCTTCGGATCAAATACGACAGAAGCCTTGAATCTGGCTATTCAAGGTTCGCTCCAGGAAGGCGATCATGTGATTGCCACCATGGCTGAACATAACTCAGTTAGACGTCCACTGGAGTACATGCGCAGACTCCGAAATGTGGAGATTGATTATGTACCTGTTGATGCTTCAGGAGCCATTGATCTGATGCAAATGGAACGTATGTTTCGTTCTAATACTAGATTGGTGGTATGTACACATAGCTCCAACCTCCTTGGCAGTATTCTTCCTATCGAAGAAATTTCGCTCCTGTGTCGTAAACATTCGGCGATCTTATTGGTAGATGCGGCTCAAAGTGCTGGGGTTATGCCGGTGAATGTGCAACACTTGGGAATCGACATGTTGGCTTTTCCAGGTCATAAAGGACTACTTGGTCCTCAGGGTACAGGAGGCTTGTACATCGCTTCTGAGCTTGATATAGAGCCTATACTTCATGGTGGAACAGGAAGTCAGTCCGAGGCGCTGGAGCAGCCCAAGGTGCGTCCTGATCGGTATGAAGCGGGGACACCCAATACGGTCGGGATCGCTGGGTTGAATGCGGGTGTAAAGCATGTACTGGAGATGACTCCAGCGTGCATCTATCAGCATGAGTGGGAACTGACCCAACATATGATGGATGGTTTGTCATCCGTCAAGGGCATTCGACTGCTCGGTCCAGCGATTGGACAGCCACGCACCGGACTAGTATCCTTTACTGTGGAAGGGTATGATTCAGCACAACTCGCATTCAGATTAGATCGGAATTATGGGATTGCCGTTCGTTCCGGCTTTCATTGCACACCGCTTGCGCATGAATCTGCGGGTACAACCGCTACCGGAGCAGTAAGGGCAAGTGTGGGATACAACTCAACTCGAGATCATGTGGACGCACTCGTTAAGGCAGTGTTGGAATTGACGGGGCAGATTAATTGGAGTTGAAATGATGAATTCATATGTTACAGTTCTGCTTGATTAAGCATATGGATATCGGGTTGATTAATAATAAATGATAATATTACAGACAGACGTATTCTGATCAAAAATATAGAGGGGTAGTTGCACTTACATGGCTGAATTAAATGAGCTGATTCTGGAACAGCTGTTATGGATTATTGGCGGAATGGCATTACTTACGGTGATCTTGCTGATTGTGAGTATTGCTCAAGGGGCAAAGTTACGAAAGTTTAAACGTAAATATGAAGCCATGATGGCTGGCAGTGGAGTGGAGGACCTGGAATCCTTGCTGATTAATCTGAAAATCCAGATGGACAGCATTGAGGATGAACACAAACTGCAAACGAATCAGCTTCAAGTTGTCATGCAAAAGCTGACCCGCATTCAAGGTAAAATTGGCGTGAAGAGATACAATGCCTATGGAGAGCATGGCAGTGATCTGAGTTTCTCCATGGCCATGATTAACGATAGCCAGGACGGCATGATCCTTACAGGAATCTATAACCGCGACGGTTCTTATGTATATGCAAAACCTCTTAAAGGGGGAGAGTCCACTTACACTCTGTCCCCAGAGGAAAAGGAAGCTATTACTCTGGCACAGCAAGCAGAGTAGAACGGGTATGCCATTCCCGGATGGCCGAGTACAGACTGCTGGATATAATCTCCGACATGCGCATAACAAGACTGAGCCGTGTGTTCTGTAGAACAAAGTATTCCATAAAGCCGCCGACGTTAACGATACCTGTCAGATGGATATCGCCGACCGGCGGTAATTCTTTATTTACTCCCGCACCCGGTTTGAGTGGACCATTGACGACTTGAATGCATCCTACACTGGATGATTGTCCAAGACAGGCATCAATGCCAATCACATACGGGTTATGGTGTGTTTTCTGTATATTGTGAAGTGTATCCTGTAGGTTCATCGCATGGACGGGTTCATCCAAGGTACCATAGAGATGGAATAAAGGGCTGTCCCACTTGGAAAGGGCTGATCCGACCAGAGGACCAAGGCAGTCGCCTGTCGAGCGATCTGTGCCGATGCAGACGATCACTACATTTTGCAGAGAATGGGCTTTATAGAGATGGAACATTAAACGATGGGTAATGGCCGAGTGAATGCCTGGATCGGTATGGGGGATTTTCAAACTGGTCATGTCTTGTGATGAAAAGGAACGCGAAGTAGGATTCATAGGATCTATCCTTTCCCTTGGAATAGTAGTAACAGTATATGGAAAGGTAGATCGTTTTATACTTCATGGGGACAAGCTTTTTCTCTGGGGTTGGACGTATGGTGAAAGGAGCCGGACATGGACGAATGGATTAATGATTGGATGCTGATTGCATTTGATTCAACCCAGCAGGCACTGCGTGCTGAAATGCTGCTGGAGTTTGCCGAGATAGAGATTGATTTGTTCCCTACGCCAAAAGAAATTACAGCAGGGTGTGCGCTATGTATTCAGTTTCCCAAAGAGGATCTGGAGCGAGTGCAAAAGATCATTCGTAACGAGTTCGTTGAGATTCGAGGCCTCTATTTCAAAACAGAAGACAGCTATGATAACATACCGATGTAGAGGAGGCAGGATGGATGTTGCCATTTCAATTTGCTGAAGGGAATGATGGTGGCGGTACCGCGGCCGTTGTTGATGAAGCCCTTCGTTGGACGGATAAAGTCTGGAACAAAATTGCAGATCCCGATATGTGGCTTAACATTATGTTCAGTTCAATCCGGATCATCATTATTTTTATCATCACCCGTATTGTCATTAAGGTGGTATATCGCATTATAGATCGTTCCATGGAACGCAAGCAGGAAGGCAAGATTCGCGTGAATCCGCGCAGATTCGTAACTGTAGGGGAACTTTTGAAAAATGCGACCTCCATAACATGTAATTTTATTATGATTCTGCTACTGTTATCTGAGATCAATATCCAAGTTGGACCATTACTCGCGAGTGCCGGTGTGCTGGGGCTTGCCATTGGTTTCGGTGCACAGGGTCTGGTCAAGGATGTGATTACGGGTTTCTTCATTATATTGGAGGACCAGTTCGCTGTGGGGGATGTTATTCAGACGGGAACCTATAAGGGAACGGTTGAGGTGATTGGGCTTAGAACAACCAAACTCGTCAGCTGGCAAGGTGAAGTACACATTATCCCGAACGGAGCAATTGCAAGTGTAACGAACTACTCCATGTCGAATTCGCTGGCTGTAGTGGATATTCCGATGAAGGCAGACTTAACTCTCGATGAGTCGGTAAACCTGGTGAAGAAGTCTTTGGTAGGAATTGAAGAGCGTGACTTAAATATTGTGAAGGTGCCGGATGTGCTCGGTATACAGTCGATGTCCACATCAGAGTATGTGGTGCGGATTGTAGCTGAATGTATGCCCAACTCCCGTGCTTCTGTGGAGCGTCAGATTCAGGGCGATGTGAAAAAACGCTGGAGTATCGTGAGATGAGTCATCAAGCAGCATTGGAACATGCAGCAGCTTTGGAGAAAGATGAGGGGGATGGCACAGGTGGAGCGTAAAAGTTTCCAGCTTGGGGATATCGTGCAGATGAAGAAGCAACATCCCTGTGGCAGTAATGAGATGGAGATCATTCGGATGGGTATGGATATTCGGATCAAGTGTGTCGGATGTAAACATAGTGTGTTGATTCCTAGAGCAAAATTCGAGAAAAACATGAAGAAGGTACTGCGTTCAGCCGAGGATTCTGCTGAATCTTGAGCTTGCAGTGACAGGGGATGCAGTACGCGTAATAACGTTTACATGCAGGCTCCGTAGGAGTATTGCGTTCTGTAAATGATCATGCTATAATCAATATTGCTGCGGAAAGGTACCCAAGAGGCCCAAGGGGGCTGACTCGAAATCAGTTAGGCGTGTCACAGCGTGCGTGGGTTCGAATCCCACCCTTTCCGCCACTTCATTTACCATTTACTCATAATGCTTGAGTTCAATAAAAGATCGATAAGAAGGCTTTCCATTAGGAAAGTCTTTTTTATATAACGTTATATCAATAAGTATGTATTGAACTCATGTGCATACCAGATGCATCATGCATGATTAAAAACAAAAATAAAGAGCCCCAAAGGGCTCTTTATCCGGCGGTGCATTTGTTTGTTAGGAAACAATCGGTCGTAACAATCAGAAACCTGGTGTACTGCACGTAGCAATACGCGTGCTTCAGACGAAGGGCCTTACAACACATAACCACTTGCTTCATAAATTACGTGATGAATCTCCAACAGCGAATGATCGGCTTCGTTGTCCAACGGAACCACACCTCTCTCGTGCACCGCCTACATGTATTATGTGCATTATTCAGTTTTATATACATGGATCGTAAAAAAGTATTTCTACTCCCGGTCAATGAACGCGGGCTTTGGTCAGCTTCTTCCACTTGCGATTATGATTGCTTGTTTCTGGAAAAGCTTCACCTTTTTGCAGCGTTACCCGCTTTGGGTTCTGAATTTCCGTGACAAAGCTTCTTCCCCAATCTCCGTGTACTCTCCATCGTTTGGTGCTTTGTCTCCTGGTTCAAACTCGGTTTTTTCACCCATGACAAAACCTCCTCTGCAGATTATGTTACTTTGTTGCTTCTGTAGTGTGCACCATTGCCGATCTGATCATGTGCCAATATGTACAGGGAACGTTTGCTTGCACTTTGACTCGGTATTTGTTATATTAATATAGTTCGAGTTTGTGCTCGTTCCTTGCTCTCAACCTGGATTGAGGGCCAGAGTCCATAAGGAGGTGAAAATTATGCGCAAATATGAAGTGATGTACATTATTCGTCCTGACATTGAGCAAGAAGTTGTTCAAGCTACAGTCGATAAATTCCAAGGCATCATCTCCAACGGCGGTGGTGAAGTTACAGCTCACGACGTTATGGGTAAACGCCGTCTTGCGTATGAGATCAAGAAATTCCGTGATGGTTTTTATGTTCTGGTACATTTCACTGCTGAACCAGCAGTTGTAACTGAACTTGAGCGTCTCATGAAAATTTCTGACGAAGTAATTCGTTATCTCATTACCAACGACGTTAAGTCTGCTTAAGACAACTCGTGATTAACGCACCAATACGCTCTGAAGGAGGGGATTACATTGTTGAACCGTGTCATTCTGATCGGCCGGTTAACCCGGGATCCTGAGTTGCGTTACACTCCAGCAGGAGTAGCCGTTACGCAATTTACTTTGGCAGTGGACAGACCGTTTACAAGCCAAGGGGGAGAAAGGGAAGCGGATTTCATTCCGGTCGTAACCTGGAGACAGCTTGCCGAGACTTGTGCAAACTACTTGCGCAAAGGACGCCTGGCTGCAGTCGAAGGACGCATTCAAGTACGGAACTACGAGAATAACGAAGGAAAACGTGTATACGTGACCGAAGTCATTGCCGATAATGTTCGTTTCTTGGAGTCAGCTAACCGTGATAATAACGGTGGTGGCGGTGGGCAACCAATGCGTGAAGAGCCTTCTTATGGAGGCGGCGGACGCGCGAACAATAACAATAATTCGCGTAGCAACAATCAGGATCCTTTTTCCGATGACGGAAAACCGATTGATATATCGGATGATGATTTGCCATTTTAACATGAACTGATACTCTTAGGAGATATGGGTTACATGATAGGAAAGGACTGAAAAGCATGGGCTTCAAGCAAAGAGAAGGCGGAGACAACGATAAAAGACCGGCACGTCGTGGCGGCCGTAATAAACGTCGTAAAGTGTGCTTCTTCACAGCTAACAAAATTACTCACATCGATTATAAAGATACGGACTTGCTTCGTAAATTTATCAGCGAACGTGGAAAAATTTTGCCACGCCGTGTAACAGGTACTAGCGCTAAATATCAACGCATGCTGACGATTGCAATCAAACGCTCCCGTCAAATCGCATTATTGCCATACACAACTGAGTAGTTTATACTCAGCTTGCATACGAAGCAGTCGGCTTATAGCCGGCTGCTTTTTGTATATTTAGCGTGAAATTACATGTTCACTCTCATTAGAGAATCCAATACTATGGTGAGAGAAGCATTCAAGGCCCAAATGAATTATAATAGAGTCTAATCTACTGAAAAGGCCGCGTTTAGCAGGAATCGCTATATTCAGAATAATCATCAGGAGTGGATATGAATACATCAAAACGTAAAGGCAAACACAGAAAAAAGAGAAGTCTAAAAAGCTGGATTATAGCTACTCTTTTACTTTCCATTATATATGTATGGTTACAGCAAAAAGGTGATATAGATCAGATGTGGCCCGGGACAGCGATCCAAGAGGCTGTACCGATCACCGGCCTTCATCCTGTGGTAGCAGAGAATGAGAATTTACTGGTACGCAAGGCTGCGAGACGTGGAATAGAGATTGTGATCACCCACGGTTACCGAAGCTCGGAGGAGCAAGATGCATTATTTAATCAAGGACGCTCTAGTCCAGGCAATATCGTTACAAATGCGCGTGGTGGTGAGTCATATCACAACTATGGGTTAGCTATTGATTTTGCACTGAGGACGCCTGAGGGTAATGTGGTGTGGGATATGGAGCGTGATGATAACGGGAATGGCAAGGCAGACTGGATGGAAGTTGTAGATCTCGCCAAGGAGTTGGGTTTCACCTGGGGTGGAGATTGGGCAAACTTTCCGGACTATCCCCATTTACAGATGGATTTTGGCTTGAATATCAATGAGTTAAAACGGGGCAAAAGACCTCCTGAATTGAAGTGAAAATGATATTATATATACAATTAAATGAATAATTATTAGACAAGCTCTGCATTTTGCAGGGCTTTTTTCTTTCTTTTGTAAAATAAATGATAAAAGATGACAATTTGGTCTTTACATTAGCAAATAAATAAAACTATACTATAATAACTAGATTTTTTACTTTTATGACACATATGGCTTAAGTAAAAGCATGACAGCTCCAATGGAATACATTTTAGCTATAGTTGTTGAACTATTTAACGCATATAAACGTAACATTTACCTCACGCAATATTCAAATTATCTGCTCTAATTTCAACATAAACGTACGTAATATGTAACTACTATGTTACGTATATGTTAAATTGACTTATTTCCTATAAACACCTCACAGCCAAAAACAGGATAATACCTCCCAAACACCTTGCGATATGCCTTTATAATATTACTAATATCCAATTCTGTGGTATAAAAAACATTTATACCAAAAATCTCAAAATAAGCATTGACGTTAGCTAAAATTACACGTATGATTACATTAATTATTTTGCTATTTAATTCCGCTAGGAATTATCAACATTAATTGACCAATGGTCTAAATATAAGTCTCTTAAACTTGTTTCTCCTAATGATTTGGTATTTTGTATAAGCTATTGTTCGTTATCTTCAAGAACTTGGAAATATACAGTAGATGCATTCCTCTGCACAACGAATACGATCTACGGAAATTATGGGGTTAGGGTGATTGATTTGAATACAGAGCTATTGGAAGTCAGAAATCTAACAACATCATTCAGAATTGAAGATGACTATTATGCAGCAGTGGATCACGTTAACCTTAAGGTGAAGAAAAATGAAGTGTTGGCGATCGTAGGTGAATCCGGGTCAGGTAAAAGTGCTTTTGCATTTTCTCTTATGGGTTTGCATAACAAAGCAAAAATCGAAGGCCAGATTCTCTATAAAGGACAAGATATTGCCAACATCTCCCCAAACAAGTTGAACAAGCTACGCGGTAAAGAAATGGGTATGATATTTCAGGACCCATTATCCGCACTAAATCCTCTAATGATTATCGGTGAACAGATTGAAGAGATTCTTACACTTCATCAGTCCAAGCTGTCTTCCAGAGAGAGAGAGAAAAGGTCATTCACTTATTGAATCAGGTAGGGATTCCACGTCCCGAACAAATATACAAGCAGTATCCCCACGAATTATCGGGTGGTATGAGACAGAGAATTGTCATCGCCATTGCGATTGCCAACAAACCGGAACTACTTATAGCCGATGAACCAACGACGGCGCTTGACGTTACGATTCAACTACAGATTCTAGAGCTAATCCGTGATCTGAAGAATGAAATTAACGCAGGCATTATTCTGATTACACATGATTTGGGTGTCGTAGCTGAGATGGCTGATCGCGTTGCAGTTATGTATGCAGGCGAGATTGTTGAAATCGCAGATATCTACACATTGATGAATGATGCGAAGCATCCATATACCCGCTCATTGTTGAACTCTATTCCCACCCTGTCTGAAGAAAAGTCCAAATTGCATGTTATCCAAGGCATTGTTCCATCGCTCAAAAATCTTCCTCGCAAAGGGTGCAGATTCAAAGCCCGAATTCCATGGATTAGTGAATCGGCTCATGAAGAAAACCCACAGATGCATGAAATTGCACCAGGTCACTATGTACGTTGTACCTGTTACCAGCACTTTCATTTCCCTGACCAAAGCTGAGGAGGAATAACATAATGGCATTACTCGAAGTAGAAGGACTCAAGATACACTTTCCGATTCGCGGTGGATTGCTTAAACGGGAAATTGGCAGTGTAAAAGCTGTTGATGATGTTAGCTTCTCCATTGAACAAGGACAGACCTATGGTCTGGTTGGTGAATCCGGTTCAGGTAAGACAACAACTGGCAGAGCCATTATTGGGCTGAACCATGTCACGGACGGAAAGATTCTGTTTAACGGTAAAAATCTGGCTACAGAGCGACGTAAGAACAGGCAGCTCCAGCGGGATGTACAAATGATTTTCCAAGATCCATACTCATCACTGAATCCAAAGAAGCGGGTTATCGATATCATCGCAGAGCCGTTTCGTAACTATGAACGTCTGACAGCGACTGAGGAGAAAAGACAAGTAAGAGAATTGCTTGAAAAGGTTGGTTTGAGTCCGGAGTCCATCTACAAGTATCCGCATGAATTCTCAGGGGGCAGCGTCAACGGATCGGCATTGCAAGGGCTATTGCACTGAAGCCGAAGCTCATTATCGCTGATGAACCAGTATCTGCACTCGATGTATCGGTACAGGCTCAAGTACTCAACTTCATGCAGGAAATTCAAAAAGAATTAAATCTGACGTATCTGTTCATCAGTCACGATCTGGGCATCATCCGTCATATGTGTGATCAGATCGGAATTATGTATAAAGGTCGATATGTGGAACAGGGCACAACGAATGATATATTTGAGAATCCGCAACACATCTATACCAAACGTCTGATTGCAGCCATTCCGGATATGGACCCAACCAAACGAGAGGAAATGGTAGCCTTCCGTCAACAGGTCAAATCCGAGTATGAACATTCATACCGAAATTTCTTTGATGAGGAAGGGCTTGCATACTCGCTCCAATCCATTTCCGATACTCACCGAGTAGCTCTACCTCAGAAAGGTTGAAGGCCATATGTGGAAAACGATAGTACGCAGAATTATCATAATGATCCCTCAGATCTTTTTACTAAGTCTTTTGGTCTTTCTGATGGCCAAGGCCATGCCGGGTGATGCACTGACGGGATTGCTTGATCCAAGTGTTGATCCCAAAGCATTGGAAGAACAGCGAGAAAGACTGGGATTGAATAATCCCTGGTATGTGCAATATTGGGACTGGATCAAAAACGCCATTCAAGGTGATTTTGGACAATCCTTCCGATTCAAAATGCCGGTTACAGACCTGATTGGTCAGCGTGTGGCAAACACATTCTGGCTGGCACTGGCAACACTTGTACTGACTTACCTGATTGCTATTCCACTGGGAATCATCAGTGGTCGTTACAACGATACCTGGTCTGATCGGTTGATCACCGGATATACGTACCTGGGTTTTGCCGCACCTTTGTTCATCTTCGCGCTGGTGATGGTATGGGTCTTCGGATTCCACTTCGGCTGGTTCCCGACGGGAGGAAGTGTTGCGCCAGGACTTACACCAGGTACATTCAGCTACGTGATGAGTAAGTTCTATCATCTATTATTACCGGCACTATCCATGGCATTGATTACAACGGTATCTACGGTTCAATATTTGCGTAGTGAAATCATTGATATCAAGCATAAGGAATTCGTTATTACTGCGAGAGCCAAAGGTGCCTCGGAGTCCCGAATCTATAACAGACATATTTTGAGGAACTCACTATTACCTATTGCTGCCTTCTTCGGATATGAGATTACAGGGCTTATTGGAGGTACCGTATTTATCGAAAGCATATTCAGTTATCCAGGTATGGGGCAGTTGTTCCTGAATTCCATCTCATTGCGTGACTTCAGCGTTGTGACTGCACTCGTATTGTTATATGGCGTAGCTTCCATTCTCGGGGCATTGCTGTCTGACATAATTCTGGGAATTGTAGATCCACGTATACGGATCAAGTAAGAACTTGAAGATTTCGGGGTGAAAACAAGATGAGCAAGGCCAACGAGGTAGTTGTAACTTCACAAAAGGTTGATAAAAGCCCCTCCAGTTTGAGTATTTTATGGAGGGAGCTTGTCAGAGATAAGGTGGCACTAATCTCGCTCATTTTCTTGGGCTTGGTCATGTTGCTGGTATATGGCACGTCCCTCATTCTGAATCAGGATGATATCGTACGCGTGGATCTATTTGCCTTATATGAACCGCCATCCGCGAAATACTGGCTGGGAACAGATTATGGAGGTCGTGATGTGTTTGGCCAACTGGTCATCGGTACACGTAACTCCCTGACCATTGGTATTATCGTTACGTTAATGACTGGCTTCATAGGTATCTTAATTGGCCTTTTATCCGGTTATTTCGGAGGAATGATAGACAACGTGTTTATGCGTATTGTTGACTTCTTCATGATCCTGCCGATGTTGATGATTGTTATCGCGTTTGTTACGGCAGTACCGAAATACAATATCATCTCGTTCTCTCTCATCATGACGGCGTTTCTCTGGATGGGTATTGCCAGACTAATTCGCTCCAAAGCATTACAGGAACGGGAACTGGACTATGTAAAAGCTTCAAAAACATTGGGTTCTTCTCATCTGAAGATCATGCTCTCACAGGTTCTTCCGAATCTGAGCTCCATTATTATCGTAACGATGACATTGAATCTCGCTGCCAACATTGGCCTCGAATCCGGGCTATCTTTCCTCGGGTTTGGTTTTCCCGAAAGTACGCCTAGTCTTGGAACACTCGTAAGTTATGCACGTAATCCGCAAACCCTGGAATCCAGATGGTGGATATGGCTACCCGCATCGGTACTGATTCTGGTATTGATGTTGAGTATAAATAATGTCGGTCAAGCCCTAAAGCGTGCGACTGATGCAAGACAAAGAAGAGGTTAAAAAAGGGAGGAAAGGTTCATGAAAAAGGGATTATTTTCACGGGGACTATTTTTCACGATGATGTTGGTCTTTGTATTGGTGCTTGCAGCGTGCTCTGAGAAAGAAGCAGCTACGCCAGCTCCTGCTACCAACAACACAGAAGAGGGAAAAACGGAGGAAAAACCTGCTAATGAAGAGGGCGTTTACTCCATTGAAGACTTCAACAATGTCAAAACGAATGAAGGTACTGCGATCGAGGGTGGATCGATTACATTCGGACTTGTATCGGATACTGCTTTTGAAGGTACACTGAACTACAATTTCTATTCCGGTAACCCGGATGTACAGGTTCTTCAATGGTTCGATGAGCCATTACTTACATGGGACAAAGACTATGTGTACACCAATGACGGTGCAGCAACGTATGAGACATCTGAAGATGGCAAAACGTTCACACTGACCATTCGTGACAATGTAAACTGGCATGATGGTAAGCCGGTAACAGCTGAAGATCTGCAGTTTGCTTATGAAGTGATCGGTAATAAAGCGTACGATGGTCCACGTTACGACTCTAACTTCACTAGTGTAGTAGGTATGGACGAGTTTCATGCTGGAAAAGCAAAAACAATCTCTGGTATTAAAGTGCTGAGCGACAAACAAATCAGCATCACCTATAAAGAATCTACTCCGTCCCTGCTCACAGGTGGCGTATGGACGTATCCACTGGCTAAACATATCTTCGGTGATATGGATGTAGCAAAAATGTCTTCTTCCAAAGAAGTACGTGAAAAACCAATTGGTTTTGGTCCATTTAAAGTGGATGTCATCACTCCGGGTGAGTCTGTAACTTATGTTAAGAACGAAGACTACTGGCGTGGAGCCCCTAAACTGGACAAAGTGACTCTGAAAGTTATCAACCCGACAACGGTTGTTCAAGAACTGAAATCTGGCGGGGTAGACCTCGTGGATGCATTCCCGACAGATCAATATAAAGACAATGCTAACCTGTCCAACGTAGAATTCCTGGGCGCAATTGATCGTGCGTATACGTATATCGGTTTCAAACTGGGTACGTGGGATGAAGAGAACGGAAAAGTTGTAAGCAATGCCGAAGCAAAAATGGGCGACAAAAACTTGCGTAAAGCAATGTGGCTGGCTGTAGATAACGATCAAGTTGGTAAACGTTTCTATAACGGTCTGCGTTGGAATGCAACAACCCTAATTCCACCATCTCACCCAGAATTCCATGATTCCAGCAATCCGGGTGTAACGTATGATCCGGAAGCAGCAAAAGCGTTGCTCGACGAAGCTGGTTACAAACTGGATGGTGAATTCCGTACCAATCCGGATGGAACACCACTCGAAATCAACTTTGTATCCATGACGGGTGGCGACACAGCTGAACCATTGGCACGTTACTATGTTCAATCATGGGCTGCTATTGGTCTGAAAGTAAACCTGGAAATGGTTGAGTTCAACAGCTTCTATGACCGTGTAGGTAACTCAGGTAAAGATGATCCGAACATTGATGTGTATCAAGCGGCATGGGGCGTGGGTATTGACGTAGATCCATCTGGCTTGTATGGCCGTGATGCACTCTATAACTTCTCCAGATTCTCCAGCGAAGAGAATGACAAATTGTTGGCACAAGGTATCTCTGCTGAAGCATTTGATGTAGACAAACGTAAAGAGATCTACAATCAATGGCAGCAATACATGGTAGATGAAGTTCCTGTATTCCCTACACTGTATCGTGCAGTTGTAGCACCAGTTAACAAACGTGTAATGAACTATGCGATTGGTGATGGCACAGGCGTTTACCTGAGCGATCTGCAAGTTAATGCAGACAAAGCAGTTGTAGCTGAGTAATCCTTTCTTCCATTAGCAGCTGTAAGGATTGGGGTCCTTTAAGAAGTCGGTTGCTAGACTATAATGAAGAATTCTCCTGGGAAATTGGAACTAAAGTGTCTTTCAAAACATGGATTCTGTACACTCTGGCATGGGTGTATGGGGTTCATGTTTTTTTGTAACCAAAAAATAAAAAAAATTTAACTTTTTTTCAAAAAAGTGCAGACAAAATGCCTTTTCACTTCGTCTATATAGGTAAGAGGTGATGATCTTATGAAAAAATGGTGGAAACGGGCAGGTATGCTGCTGGCTCTGCTGCTCATTATATATTTAGGTGTAAAACCGGACATGCTGGTAGGCAAACCGGGAATTAAGGCTGAATCTGCAGTATTAATGGATATGAACTCCGAACAGATCTTAATGGATTATAACGGCTCACAAGAGATTGCCCCAGCAGGCGTCAGTAAGTTGATGACAGAATTGTTAGTGATGGAAGCTGTGATCAATGGGGATATCCATTGGGACGATCTCGTGAACGTGAGTCTATATGCCAGTTCCGTGGGTGGCAGTCAATTGACTTTGAAACAGGGAGAACAGTTCACTGTTCAGGAGTTGTTCCAGGTGGTAGCTGTATATTCAGCGAATGATGCAGCAGTTGCTCTGGCTGAACATATCAGTGGTACTGAGCAGAGTTTTGTGCAACAGATGAATCAGAAAGCAACTCAGATTGGGCTGTCTGAGGATACAAAATTCATGAATTCAACAGGCCTCAGTGAAAAGCTGCTGGGTCCTAATCGTCCGACTGAAATACACGGGCAGACCTTGATGACAGCTATCGATGCATGCAAGCTTGCGCGATATCTGCTGAATAACCATCCCGAGATTCTAAGAATCTCCAGTCAAATGCAAGTATCGATGCATCAAAAGGGGATGTATATGAGCAACACGAACTGGATGTTGTCTTCTATTGGCGGGCCTTATGCTTATGATGGAAATGACGGATTGAAGACCGGGTATGATGAAGATTCCGGATATCATTTTGTGGGGACAGCTGAACGTGATGGCAAAAGACTGATTTCAGTGGTATTTGGGACGGATACTCGTGAAGGGCGCTTTGTGGAGACGCGGAAGTTGTTCAACTATGGATTTTCGGGCTCAAAATAAAGATCGGACATGAGCATCTTCAAGGAAACCCATCTCGCTGTTAACTTATGGTTAATCATGGTAGAATGACTTACGTATAATTCCATATTATTATGTAATTCACTTTAAAGGGGGAGATTGTTTGAACGCAATAAGTAAAAAGGTATACGCTCTCACACTTACCATGGCTATGTCCATCGCACTGATTCAACCAGCTGTACAGGCGGCTGAAGCCGCAAAACCTACAGCCTCAGTCTCTGAGGCCATTACTTCCAAGGCTACACAAACACTGCAACAACTGGGATACATAGATGGCATTACAGATGGCATGACGCAATTAACGACGCCAATCACTCGCGCGGAGGCAGCAATCATTCTGCAACGTGTACTTCAACTGGATGCGCCTGCATCACTTACAGGTTTTGCAGATGTTCTGCCTGAGAATGAAGCAGCGCCTGCCATCTACGCATTAAAGCAAGGCGGCTTTATTCAAGGGAAAGCCAAAGGCTATGCCCCCGATGCTCCACTTACACGTGCACAGATGGCATCGTTGTTCACACGTGCATTTGAACTGAAGGATAATGGAATCCAGGTCGTATACAGTGATGCCGATCAGATTCCAGCTGTGCATGCAAATGACGCTGCGCGAGTGAAACAGCATTTTATTATTGAAGGTAGCGCATTTAACGCCAAACACTTAGTGACCCATGGGGAATTCGCTGATGCACTGTATCTGGCGCTTGGACTCGATGTGAAATCGGATGGTCTTACGCCTCTGGAGGACTTCTTCAAACAGCCTGCTCAAGCAGGGTTCCAGATGTCTCCGGACGGTAAGCATCTTGCTTATATGGAGCCATGGAACAACCGCATGAATATCGTAGTTACTGCAAACGGTCAGGACAAGCCTGTACGAATTACGAGTGAAACTGAACGTAATATTGCAGGATTTGCTTGGGCTACCAATGAAAAGCTGCTCTATGTACAAGATCAGGCAGGCGATGAGAATTACCATATATATGTTACGGATATCGATGGTAAAAATAGCAAGGATCTGACGCCGTATCCTAACACAAGAGCCATCCTGGTAGATCCACTTGAGAATATACCGGATGAGATTCTGGTGGGCTTAAACAAGCGTGATCCACGCATTTTCGATGTGTATCGGATTAACATCAAGACAGGGGAGGCTGTGCTTGCCGCAGAGAACCCGGGTAATATTACGGGCTGGCTGACGGATCACGAAGGTAAAATTCGTGTTGCTGTGTCGAGTGATGGCAATGTGTCTTCGTTACTGTATCGTGACTCAGAGGATAAAGAATTCGAGCCGCTTTTGACAACGAAGCTTGGAGAGACTTTTGCGCCAGTCATGTTCACGTATGATAACAAAAATATCTATGCGATATCCAACCTGGAGCGAGACAAAACGGCGATTGTCGAGTACAGCCCAAGCAACAAGAAGGTAACCAAAACGATCTATGAAAATAAGGATGTGGATGTAAGCAACTTCATTCCATCTAAAGAAAAGGGTACCATTCTTGCTGCTGTGTATGAGACAGATAAAGTGAACTATGAATTTTTTGATCAAGAGTTCAAAACGTTAATGCAGGATATCAAAGCGAAAGTGCCTGGCAAGGAAGTTAGCATCAGCAATACAAGCGAAGAAGGCCAGGTGTTGTTCGTAGCGTATAGTGACAAAGCGATGGGCACGTATTATTTCTACGATTCCAAAACAGGCAAACTCGATAAACTGGCTGATGCCGCACCTTGGATTGATGAAAATCAAATGGCGGATATGAAACCCATTACGTATAAGTCACGCGATGGTTTAACTCTTCATGGTTATCTGACGCTGCCTCAAGGAGCTGGAGCAGAGGCTTCCGACTTGCCATTGGTTGTCGTTCCACATGGGGGGCCTTGGGCTCGTGATTCATGGGGCTTTAATCCTGAGAATCAATTCCTTGCAAGTCGCGGCTATGCCGTTCTACAGGTGAATTTCCGTGGTTCCACGGGATACGGCAAGGAATTCCTGGATGCGGGTAATAAAGAGTGGGGCAAAGCCATGCAGAACGATCTCACAGACGGTGTAAATTGGCTGGTTGAAGAGGGAACGGTTGATCCAAAACGCGTAGCCATATACGGAGGATCTTACGGTGGATATGCCGCTCTGGCAGGACTTGCCTTCACACCGGAGGTCTATGCTGCGGGAATTAGTTATGTGGGACCTTCCAACATCTTCACCCTTCTGGATTCACTTCCACCTTATTGGGAGTCTGAGCGTAGTATGTTCTATGAACGTGTAGGAGATCCCGTAAAAGACAAGGAGCTGTTAACAGCGATTTCACCTCTCTTCCACATCGACCAGATGAAGGCTCCATTATTCGTGGTTCAGGGCGCTAATGATCCACGTGTCAAACAAGCCGAGTCAGACCAGATTGTTGAAGCATTACGCAAGCGTGGAGTCGATGTACCCTATATGTTAAAGACCAATGAAGGTCATGGCTTCGCAAATGTGGAGAATCAGCTTGATCTGTACCGTGCGATTGAGAAATTCCTGAATCGTCACCTGATGCAGCCATAATACGTTAGGCATGAGGGCTGTCCCGCAGGTTTTATCAAACCTGTGGGCAGCTTTTTTATCGGAGCAGAGGCAAAATGAACCATGTAACCTTATTATTAAATTGACATATGGATTTCTTTTGTTTTAAAATGACCAGTGAGTCATTAATATTCAATTCGGTTTAATATATATGTACCAGACCCACTGTACGATACTTAAATCAAGATCTGATCGGGAGGTAACATGTGATGCAAAAACAAATGAAATGGCCGCTGGTCCTGTTTGCCATAGGGGTATTTATGGCTGCACTGGATAACGGAATCATCACCTCTTCACTGACCACCTTAAATGCATCATTTGGTGTGTCACCAACGTGGGGAGCATGGACGATTACGCTCTACACACTTGGGCTTGCGGTGAGTGTTCCGATTGCAGGCAAACTGTCTGACCGTTATGGTCGCAAGAAACTGTTTTTGATAGAAGTGGCGCTGTTTGGGATCGGGTCCCTGCTGGTTGCGCTAAGCACATCATTTACGTTCTTCCTGATCGCTCGTGTCATTCAAGCTTTGGGCGGTGGGGGATATTTATCATTGCCAGCTCCTACGTGCTAAGTAAGTTCCCAGCGGAGCGTCAAGGTACAGCCTTGGGTCTGCTAGGGGGTATGAATGGTGTTGCGGCCATTTTGGGGCCGAATATCGGTGCTTTTATACTGGACATTACGGGCAACTGGCATTGGTTATTCCTGATCAACGTACCTATTGCCATCCTGCTATTCATTGCAGGTATCCGATTTATTCATGAAGAGCAGGAGCTTAATCGTGCAGCAGTGGACTGGAGCGGTATTGCTGTCCTGACGCTGGGTGTACTCAGTCTAATGTATAGCTTCAGCAATCTGGACGGTGTGAACATGATTCAAAGCTTGGGATCACCAATGTTCTTCGGCTTTTTCTTGGCAGGTGTAATCATTCTGGTGCTCTTTTACTTCATGGAAAAAGACTGGAAGGATCTGAACGTGAACCTGTTGTATCAACACAGCTTCTGGGCATTGCGTCCTTTCGTTGGACGCTGTTGATTGCCTTTTTCTCGGGAGCCATTCTGGCCTCGGTGATCTTTATTCCCGGTTTCGTTGAACAGTATCTTGGCGTATCCAATACGGCTTCCGGGTATTGGTTTACTCCACTCGCGCTGGCATCCGGTATTGGGGCGGGCGGAGGTGGCTACCTTGTTGACCGCAAAGGGCCAATCTGGACGTTATCGGTTGCGGGGTTATTATCTGCCATTGGATTCCTGCTGTTCCCGCTGTGGGTGGAGCATATCTGGCAATTTGTCATCGCGAGTACGCTCGTAGGTATCGGTTTTGGCATGATGCTTGGTGCGCCAGTTAACGTACTTGTCACCGAACAGGCGGGGAGAATAACAAAGGTATCGCGGTAGCGACCAGCTCGTTATTCCGGCAGATGGCAATGGCTATTGCACCTACCATTTTCGCCGGATTCCTGGCACGTTCTTTCACTAATCTGGGTCCAACATTCAGGCAGGATTCGCTAATAAAGGAATTCAGGTGCCGCCTGAAATGCTGCAACAATATGCGTCAGGCGGGGCATCAGGTAGTGATGTCTCCAGTCTGACCCAGGGCCTGTCCCAGATCCCTGATGAAGGTATCCGTGATGTGTTGCTTCAGGCACTGCATCAAACGACAGGTGAGGGGTACAACGGGCTTTTCTGGTCCGCGGTTATATTCAGTGTACTTACGCTGTTGGCTGCGCTTATAACGGGACGTCTACGTCATAAAGAGAAGAGTCACCAAGTGGAAAGTATATCCTCGAATTGATTAGTTATCGTGTGAAAATGAAAAGAACAGTGTACCTTTTTTAATTCAAAAAGGCTTCGCTGTTCTTTTCAATTTAACCGGATTGTAACTTTTCTTGCTCCTGCAATGATTACAATAGAACGAGCGTAAGCGGTGTCTCGATTCCAAAGAGAGAAAACTTCAGAGAACACCGAGTCACAAGGCATCCCAGGCGTTTAATTGGTATTATATAAGTTCAACGAATCGTTACACTGCATCACTGCGAGTTCAGAATAACCTTCCGATCGCTGTTATCCCCAGATTTTTTGATTCTCTTTTCAAAAGGTTAAAATCCGGTGATAAAGGCGAAGCGTATGCTTTCGATGCAGCTTTCTTTCAGAAAGCTTTTAGCTACGCTTCTTCAGGTTTTTTCTGACCTCTCCGTTATTCGTGTAAATATTAGATGAAACTTATATAGCCAGGTAGTATCATTTTCATAGTGAAGAAGGAATCGATGGATGAAAAGCAGAACTAAAGATAAGAAGAAGAAAAGAAGAAAAGGCCTATATATAACGCTCGTTTCACTTGTTGTTTTGTTAATCGGAGGTTATTTGTTCCGTCAACAGCTGGCTGTAGCGGCATTTGATCTGTTTCTCGCCGGTTCGGTAGAAGAGCAGTTATCCCGCTCTTATGTACCGCAAGAAGGCAACAATACGCCGGATCCAACGGTGTATCGTAAGGAACCTTTCTCCGTGTTACTGCTGGGTTCGGACAAACGCGCCTATGAGAAGACGCGTGGACGTTCGGATACCGTCATCTATGCTGTAGTACGTCCCAAGGAATCCCGTGTACTTCTGGTATCCATTCCACGTGATACGTATGTGCAGATTGTGGGACGCGATGCTAACAAGGACGGCGTAGATGATTATGATAAGCTGGCGCATGCCTATGCTTTTGGTGGGAGAATATGTCCATCAATACGGTGGAGAAATTCCTTGATGCTGATGTAGGTTACTATGCAACGATCAACTTCGACGGAATCAAAAAAGTGGTTGATGCGCTTGGTGGTGTCAAACTGCCCATTGATGAGGACATTGTGAACAAGAATCCGAATCATGTACAATTCACGATTGAGGGCGGTAAGCCGATCTATGACGGGCAGGACGCTTTGTATTATGTAAGATACCGTGAGGACAGCGACTTTAATCGTACCAAGCGGCAGCAGATCTTCCTCAACGCGATGGCGAACGAGATGCTGAATCTGAATCAGATCGCCAAGATTCCGGAATTGATTCAAATTATGGGAGACAGCTTCCAGACGGATATGCGAGCTTCTTTCATTATTGATCTGGCTAAACAGGTGCTTACTCAGGAGAAACCGCAGATTTCAAGTTTCACCATTCTTGGTGAGGGGATGAAAAAGATGGTATCTATTATGGTCAGGCCGATGAGAAAGATGTCCAATATGCCAAAGAGCTGATTAACAACTGGATGGATCAATCCACCCCAGCCAGTCAAGTAATGATTCCTGACCGGCAAAAGATTGAATAACCAATTCCATACCGATGATGTGTTGTAGACCACAATCAGCAGTACGTTTATTCGCGGGCTGCTGTTTTTTCTTTGTAGCGAGAAATAAGATCCTTTTGGAACATCCTGCGTTCTGATTCGTATAATATAAGTTGAGCGAGATAAGTTGAACGAAGAAATTCACAAGGAGGATACACAAGGGTATGAACATCGCATTTTTTCTGCTACCCAAACAAGAAGTTACGTGTGTGACGTCGGATTCTACGCTGCGGCAAACGTTGGAACGGATGGAATATCATCGTTTTACGGCGGTGCTGATTTTGAATAAAGAGGGCAAATATATTGGTACGGTAACCGAAGGCGACTTACTGTGGTATATGAAGAATGCCGAGGGAAAGATTACATTTGAAAACGCTTCAAAGTTCTTGCTCAAAGACGTTCCACTCCGCTTGGATATTAAACCCGTATCCATTGATGCCAACATGGAAGACCTGATTAATCTGGCCAAAGTTCAGAACTTTGTTCCCGTGGTCGATGACATGGAGCGTTTCATTGGTATTGTCAGACGTAGTCAGATTATAGAGTACTGCGAAGGCATTGTAGCCAAAGAATCAATCAAGGCCAAGTAATGCTGTACCGAATTTAAACATTATTGTGTCATTAGGGATAATCACAGCCGCCCGGTATCATGTTAAACTTAAGAAGTTCTGGATCGAGGGCGCATTCGAAGCTTTTTACAAAATATAAAGTTCAATAGGATGTACGGAGGACTCCGCATAAGTACCTGGCATCAGTTTCGGAGAACTTCTCCGCTTTTTGGGTAATTTTGCGGGCCCTTTTTTATGCTATAATCGAGAATAAAGCTTTTTCGGGGGAGTGACTTTCGCCAATATGCCTAAAGAACTGGATGTAGCCAAACGCGCTAAAGTGATTGAATGGCTGAAAACCGAAGTGCTTGATCAGGTATCCCGATTATTCAAGGCGTTATGGGAAGGCAGTACAACTCGAATCGGGGACAGTCTTGCCAGTTTGATTATGAGTAGTTACATATTGGGCCGCAGGCTCGGTATTCCTTTCAAGGATCTGGATGCACTGCTAGTGGAGAAGTTGAAAAAGCATAAACAGGAAGGTCACCAGCTTGAAGACTGGTACCAGGATATTTCCGCGCTAGAAGATCATATGCGTAAGAGGTGAATTTGTTGAAATTTAGCTTTAAATCAGCTGTTTGGAGCGCAGTCTATCTGCTCTTGCTACTTTCGCTGTTAACTCCTTTATCGGTACTTGCCATATTTTTTATGATGATTCCGGGAGTTATTTTGTATGCTTCATTGTCTTTAAAATCATTTATATGGCATCTCGTGCCTGTAGCTGTAATTTTGGTCGTATTCCACCCCATTTATCTGTTGCTACTGCTCATCTTTACCCTGCCTGCGATCGTTATGGGTCACGCGTATAAAACACGCAAATCGGCCCTGTTTGCGCTGATGGCGGGAAGTGGCATGATGTTGGCAGAATACTTGTTGTTGCTCTTGGTCGGCAGTGTCATTTTCCAATTCGACCTGTCCAGTTATATTGAAGATGTCGTCAAATTGACCATTGAACCGTTGACGAATTCATCGAATCAGATGATCAACGGGTTTGCATGGACACCCGAGATGACTGAGGATGTCGCCAAACAAACGCAGCTTATGATTCCGTTTGCTCTCGTTGTCACATCGATGGTCATGGCCTTCATTACGCACGCCATTGCGCGTCCGATTCTGAATGTGATGGGTGTGGTGGTATCGAAGCTTCCACCAGCGAGAGAGTGGCGTATGCCGCGTGCGCTAATCTGGTATTATTTCCTTGCACTGTTGATCGAAGTGATCTCCAGACAAAGTGATGGAACATACTGGACCATGATTGCCATGAATCTGTCCCCGTTGATCAATCTGGGCTTCATGATTCAAGCGATCGGCTTCTTCTTCTTTCTCTCACATACTAAGAAATGGAATCCGGTTATACCTTATTTCCTGGCGGCAGCGGTCTTCTTCATTGGTCCGCTTCGGATTATCGGGATTATCGATCTGGCGTTCCCGCTTCGTGAGGCAATATCGAAATCAAAACGATAGGGTGATGAGTCTTGCCTAAATTTCTGAAGAAACGCTGGCACGGCTACTATACCGTATGGGCGTTCATACTGCTGCTGTTGCTCGTTATGTTCGTTACCATTTATAACTGGACGCTTGGTTTGATTAGTCTGATACTGGCTTCGGCGCTGGGAATCGTCATGATTAAGGCGGAGCTCGCGTTCCGCCGTGAGCTTAATGACTACATTAATGGCCTGTCCATTCGAATCAAACGGATGGAGGGGGAAGCGGTCAGCATGCTTCCATTCGGAATTGTGCTGTACAGCGAAGATCGTACGGTAGAGTGGCATAATCGCTTCGTTGCGGAGATGTTCCAGGAGAAGACAATGGTGGGAAATCCGCTACTTAATTTGTTTCCCAAACTTCCTCAGCCTAAAGAGAAGAAGGATGGAACGAAGGAACCTTCATCCAGGGAGTTCCATGACGAATTCCAATTGGATGATCGGCATTATGGAGTTATTCATAACCCGCAGGAGCGGTATGTGTATGTATACGAGATTACGGAGCTAGCCATTCTTCGTGATAAATATGAAAATGAACGTCTTGCCTTGGGTATTCTCGTTCTGGATAATCTGGACGAGGCTGCCCAGGGCATGGATGACCAGCAACGTACAGCGCTGATCGCACGTGTGACTAGCGAGATTACGTCTTGGGCCAAGCAGTATGAAGTGTACCTGCGCCGGCTGTCTTCGGATCGTTATCTGTTGATGCTGAATCATAAGTCTTTGCAGGAACTGGAGCAGAGCCGATTTGTCATTTTGGATGAGGTTCGGGAGATGACCGCTGATCTCAAAGTGCCAATGACACTCAGTGTAGGACTGGCGTTTGGTTCGGATAGCATCAGCGAGATGGGAGAACTGGCTCAGTCCAGTCTGGACATGGCACTTGGACGCGGTGGCGACCAGGCCGCTGTGAAATCGGGGCAACGTCTGTCTTTCTATGGTGGCAAGTCCAACGCCGTGGAGAAACGGACACGGGTCAGAGCACGTGTTATTGCGCACGCGCTGCGTGATCTGATGCAGGAAAGCGATCGGGTTCTCATCATGGGGCACAAAATCCCGGACATGGACGCAATCGGTGCATCCATCGGGGTATGGAAAGCGGCTAGTCTGTACAATGTAGAAGCACGCATTGTTCTGGATGGGATTAATCCAGCGATTGAACGGATGATGGAGCAAGTGAACAAGGACGAGAAGTTGTCCAAGGCATTTGTATCGCCTGAGCTAGCAACCCAGATGATGACAGAGCACACGCTGCTGGTTGTGGTGGATACACATAAAGCCTCCATGACCATGGAGCCGAAACTGGTGCAGTCTGCAACTCGTGTTGTCGTTGTGGATCACCATCGTCGGGGCGAGGAGTTCATCAATGATGCTGTGTTGATCTATCTGGAACCTTACGCTTCTTCGGCTGCGGAACTGGTAACGGAGCTCTTGCAATACATTCATGACAAGGTACAGTTCACACCGCTTGAAGCTACGGCTTTACTTGCCGGAATCACGATGGATACAAAGCACTTTGCATTGCACACTGGTTCCAGAACGTTCGAAGCGGCAGGCTTCCTGCGTCGTAGTGGTGCGGACACCATTATGGTCCAGCGGTTGATGAAAGAGGATCTGTCAGAATATATTGCTAAGGCAGAAATCATAAAGCATGCTAAAATGGTATACGGGAACATTGCGCTGGCGGTCACAGACCCTGGCAGCAAGATTTCACAGATGATGATCGCCCAAGTGGCGGACACATTGCTGAACATGACTGACGTGGTCGCTTCATTTGTGATTAGTGAGCGTCCGGATGGACTGATTGGCATCAGCGCGAGATCGCTGGGGCGCATGAATGTTCAGGTTGTCATGGAACGACTGGGCGGTGGCGGACATCTGACGAATGCTGCCGTGCAGCTTGAAGGAACGCTTGGAGAGGCAGAAAAACGGCTGACGAACGTACTGGCTGAAATCGAAAAGGAAGAGGGGCTGTTCGAATGAAAGTCATTTTTATAAAAGATATGAAGGGTCAAGGCAAGAAAGGGCAAGTGAAGGAAGTATCTGAGGGCTACGCACAGAACTTCCTGCTGCCACGGGGAATCGCACGTCTGGCAACAGACGGCAACATGAAGACACTGGACAACCAGAAGGCGGCAGAAGAAAGACTCAAACAGGAAGAGAAAGCAGAAGCGGAAGCTCTCGCGAAGAAGCTGGAAGCAGAAGTGACTGAACTGAAAGCCAAGTCCGGCGAAGGTGGTCGTCTGTTCGGTGCCATTACCAGCAAACAGATTGCAGAAGCGTTGTCCAAAAAGGGTCTGAAAGTAGACAAACGCAAAATTGAGCTGGACGAGCCTATTCGTACACTCGGCGTAACACAAGTAACTGTCAAGGTTCACCCTGAAGTGAAGGCAACCTTGAAGGTACAGGTAACGGAAGAGTAAGATGGGCGGCGAAATGTTATTCGACCGGATTCCCCCGCAGAACCTGGAAGCCGAACAGGCCGTGCTGGGTGCAATCCTGTTGCAGGGCGAGGCCCTGATTACAGCGATGGAACGGGTGCAAACCGAGGATTTCTACGATAAGCCCCATCAATTAATTTTCGAAGCGATGATTCAGCTGGGTGAGGGAAATCAACCGATTGACCTTGTAACCCTGACTTCGCTTCTGAAGGATAAAGGTGAGCTGGAGGATATCGGCGGCGTTAGTTATCTGGCTAAGCTGGCCCATGGTGTACCTACAGCCGCGAACGTAGACTACTACGCTCAGATTATTGAAGAGAAATCGATGCTGCGTCGTCTGATTCGTACGGCAACACAGATCGTAAGCGAAGGATATACAGGCGGCGAAGATGTTGCAGCGATGCTTGGAGAAGCTGAACGTCGCATTCTGGAGATTTCCAATCGTCGCTCCAGTAGTGGGTTTATAGCCATTCAGGACGTATTGATGGAAGTATTCGATAAAGTTGAAACACTGCATCAGAACCGGGGAACGACAACCGGCATCCCTTCCGGCTTCATCGATTTGGACAAGATGACTGCCGGATTCCAACGTAGTGACTTGATCATTGTAGCGGCGCGTCCATCCGTAGGAAAGACGGCCTTCGCCTTGAATATCGCTCAGAATGTAGGTATCCGGGCGCAAGAAACGGTAGCTATCTTCAGTCTGGAGATGTCGGCTGCACAGCTCGTACAACGGATGATCTGTGCGGAAGCCAACCTGGACGCCGGCGTACTTCGTACAGGGGAATTCAAAGGGGATGAAGATTGGCAGAAGCTGACGATGGGGATCGCAGCTCTCAACGAAGCCAATATCTATATCGATGATACACCTGGTATTACGGTAGCCGATATTCGTGCCAAATGCCGTCGTTTGAAGAAGGAGAAAGGTCTGGGTATGATCCTGATTGACTACCTCCAATTGATCAGTGGACGTGGTAAAGCCGGGGAGAACCGTCAACAAGAGGTATCCGAGATCTCACGTACACTGAAACAGATTGGCCGGGAACTGGAAGTTCCGGTAATTGCCTTGTCCCAGCTGAGCCGGGGTGTAGAGCAACGTCAGGATAAACGCCCGATGATGAGTGACTTGCGGGAATCGGGTTCGATTGAGCAAGATGCCGACATCGTAGCGTTCCTGTACCGGGATGACTACTACAACCAGGAGACCGAGAAGAAAAATATTATCGAGATCATTATCGCCAAACAGCGTAACGGTCCGGTAGGTACGGTAGAGCTGGTCTTCCTGAAAAACTTTAATAAGTTCGTCAATTACGAGAGGGCACATAATGACGCCTTCGCGATGTAGCGGGCAGGTGCTGACGGCTTCAATCTGGAAGCTGAATGGCCTGTCCCGAAGATCAAGCATTAGCGCCACTGAACTCAATTTGTCATATAAATACCAGATATAGATCCACTTTGAAATGGGTATCCTTGAACCGGTGATAGCAGTCAAGCAAGATTGGACTGAAGTCTCCGGTTTTTTGTGTCGAAATAATGGTCAAATTCCGAACATTACAGTTGTACTATATTTAATTGTTCGCCATTTGATTTGACTTTGAAAAAGGGTACTGGTACACTAATATTGCTGCGTTAAAGCAGCGCAAACCTTCCCTTGAATGTAACGGAAGGACATTTTTACTGTCCGTTAGCACGCTTCTCAGTCGGTTTATTGCGTAACATGCCTGCCGGGATAGAGGACGGACAGACCAATACAAAGGTGCGCAAGGCACCCACGGAGGAATGTTAACTATGTCAACGGTAGTTGTAGTGGGAACGCAATGGGGAGACGAAGGAAAAGGTAAAATTACGGATTATTTGGCGGAGAGCGCTGATGTGGTGGCTCGTTATCAAGGTGGTAACAATGCGGGTCATACGATTCTGATTGATAACAAAAAATATAAACTGACGATGATTCCATCAGGGATTTTCTACACGGATAAAGCGTGTGTTATTGGTAACGGAATGGTTATCAATCCTAAGGCACTCATCGAAGAAATTAATTATATTCATGACAATGATTTTACAACAAAGAACCTGTCCATCAGTGAGCGTGCACATATCATCCTGCCATATCACATGGTACTGGATGCACTGGAAGAAGAGAGCAAAGGCCCGAACAAAATTGGTACGACAGGTAAAGGAATTGGCCCTTGTTACATGGACAAATCAGCTCGTATTGGTATTCGGATGGTGGACCTTCTGGATGCAGAAGAGTTCGAACTGAAATTGCGTCATCTGGTGAAAGAAAAAAACCGTGTTATCGAGCAAGTGTACGGTGGCCAGCCTGTTGATGTTGAAGAGATTCTGCGGGATTACCTCGGATATGCGGAGATTCTGCGTCCTTACGTACGTGATACATCCGTTGTTCTTAATGATTATATTGATGAAGACAAAAAAGTGCTGTTTGAAGGTGCACAAGGCGTTATGTTGGATCTTGATCAAGGAACTTATCCATTTGTTACATCATCCAATCCGTCCGCTGGTGGCGTATGTATCGGTTCTGGCGTAGGCCCGGCTCGGATCCAGCAAGTTATTGGGGTAGCCAAAGCCTACACAACTCGTGTCGGAGATGGCCCATTCCCTACGGAATTGCATGATGCGATCGGCGACCAGATTCGTGAGACGGGACATGAGTACGGTACGGTAACTGGACGTCCACGTCGTGTCGGTTGGTTTGATAGTGTTGTGGTTCGCCACGCACGTCGGGTCAGCGGAATTACAGGTCTTTCCCTGAATTCTCTGGATGTAATGACAGGTCTGGAAACTGTAAAAATCTGCACAGGATACAAATTCCGCGGCGAGATCATCACGCACTATCCGGCAAGCCTCAAAATGCTGGCTGAATGTGAAGCGGTATACGAAGAGATGCCAGGCTGGAGTGAAGATATCACTGGAGCGAAGAAGCTTGAAGACCTGCCAGTGAACACGCAAAATTATGTAAAACGTGTTTCCGAACTGACAGGCATTCCAATTGCCATCTTCTCCGTTGGTCGTAACCGTGAGCAAACGAATCAAGTTCTTCCAATCTACGAGTAAGTGAAAAATAGAGAGATTGTTTGTTCTTGAATTATAAATAGGATACTTTGCCGACTCAGGCAGTACAACCTCCCGTTGTTGCTTTTATAGCGATGACTGGAGGTTTTTTGTATGTATTTCGGATATAATCCCGAGATTTCCGTCAATACTGGTTAACAGTAGAGTCACAGGCCCCGACATGCGCATGTTAGACGGGTGGATAATCGGAGGGAGAGAACGGAATGAAGTTGCTGATGTGGTTTGTCAAAATCGTACTAACCGTATTGCTGGTCAGTTCACTGACACTGCTTACGACCGGATTAATTGTACAGTCCTATGCGAAGTCGCTGCTCGCAAGTTTCAATATTCAGTGGGAAGGTCAACCCATGGGGTTAACCGCCATGTTCCAGGGTGCCTTGGGTGGTAAAACCAGTGAAGGGAATAAACCGGGAAATGGCACCACAGATCAGCCGACTGGAGCGGACGAAGAGCAGGTTCCGGAAGATGCTGTTTCAGTTATGGGCAATGGGGCGGAGGGCAGTGAATCTGGTGTAGATACAGGTAACGATGCGTCCCAAGGGGCGGCTCGGATGGAGGTACGGAAGAGGGCTCAGGAACAGATTCAGCTGGAGGATCAAACTCTGGCGGCGCAGGCAATGGGACGAATTCAGGCACACAGAACGGTTCAGTAACAGCAGAGGGGAGTGGCTCAGCTTCAGGAAATGGAGCCGGAGCGACTGGCGGCGTTGCTTCTTCAGGCAATGATGCCATTATCGTATCACCAGATGACATTACAGGCGCAAAGGACAAGCTGCCCGCAGAGGAAAAGGAAAAAATCTTCAGCCTTCTTATGAATAAACTGCCGCAGAAAGAAATGCAGCAGATCTCAGGCGCCATGGAAGGTGGCCTGACGGAACAGGAACTGCGTGAGATTGAACAGGTCATCTCGAAGTACCTGACCAGTGAAGAGTACGACAACCTCATGGAAGTACTGCAAACAGAATAAATTTGAAGGTAAAGCTGGCGTGCTTATAAACTGTTGGAGATGATCCAAGGTTCCTTATGATTTCTTTTACGTAATCCCTTATCAGAGTTGATCTGGTAAGGGATTTTATTTGTATTTTTATGAAAAACAAAGCATATTTCACTGGGTCTTAGAACCTAGTCTTAAATGACAAATAAACATACATCATATCGCGGTTATTGAGGCATAATGGGTGATGGAACAGTCGCACCACCTCATGGATAATTAAGGAAAACCAAGCGTGGCGTGGCTTTGCGCTGTGACGTGTAGAGTTGAAATGAGTGTAAAACCTGTGTTAAAGTATACGGGTGTGATAAAAGGTTAAAATTTTGACACTTTTACGAGCGCAGCTAAAGTCCTGATTTTGCGGACACCCAATACAAGTATCAACGAGCATGGGACAGACACGATGGGTGATGTCTTGACAGAAATGCGAACTGAGAAGTGCTGAAAGGAGAGAATCATGAAAGGTTTCAGAGGCATACGCCAACCGGGCAAAGACCGGGTACACGAACAATCCGGGGAACACCGGACGGCCGAAGACAAAAACAACATGAGCATGTCCACCTTCAGTGTGAATAAGAAGCGCGTTCTGGCCTCGCGCAAATGGATCATTACCGCAGCATGTGGTGTATTCATCGCAGCATCGCTCGGGTTCGCAGGCAAACAGTATGTTGCTGCAAACACGGTGCCGTATTATAAAGTAATGGTTAAAGGTAGCGAGATTGGTACCATTGCAGATGAAGCACAATTACAACAACTATTTACAGACAAAACCGAGGAATATCAAAATAAATATCCGGATGCAGAAATGGTGCTGAATACGGATGGCATCACAACCGAAACGGTAAGAGCGTACAAACCTGAAGTGAACAGTGACGAGACGCTGGACAAACTGGGTGACATGCTGACAGCCTACGCCAAAGGGGTAGAGCTCAAGGTAGACGGTGAAGTCATTGGTATTGTGAAGGATCAGGCAACAGCTGATGCAATCCTGGAACAAGTGCAAAGCAAATACATATCGGCATCGACTGTGCGAAGTTCGCTGAAGACGAAGTCGGTATCGGCTAATTCCTCGAAGAAAGACGAGGGACCAAGTACAACCCTGAAGTCGGTAGGCATCAAGGAAGATGTAGCGACGGATGTGGTGAAGGCTGATCCAAACAAAATATGGGATGTGTCCGAGGCGGTTAAAGCATTAACCGTTGGTAAAGACGCGCCTGTAACTTATGTGGTTCGCGAAGGAGATACAATCTCTTCGATCGCTGCCAAGTATGAAATTACACAAAGTGAGATTCGCCAGCATAATCCGGGCATCAAGGAAACGTCGCTTCAAATCGGAGACGAACTGACACTGACCGTTCCGAAACCGGCGATAACCGTTAAATCGGTGGAGCAGGTTGTTGAGCAGATTGAGATCAAACCGCAAGTGGAAGTGCGCAAAAGTGCGGAGTTGAAAGCAGGTACCACAAAAGTCGTGCGCCCGGGACAGAGCGGGTTGAAAAGCATGCAATATCGTATTACCAAAGAAAATGGTGAAGTGATTCAGGAAGAGTGGCTTGGTCAGGAAGTGATTAAAGCAGCTGTAACTGAAGTGGTCCTTAGCGGAACCAAAGTTGTAGGTGAGGGTACAGGTGAATTTGCTTGGCCGGTATCCAATGCAACGATGAGCAGCAGCTTTGGACAACGTTGGGGTCGCCAGCACAAAGGTGTCGATCTGGTAGGTAACCGCGATGTGAAAGCGTCTGACGAGGGTGTAATTACTTTTGCAGGACAGAAAAGCGGTTATGGTAATGTCATCATTATTAACCACCGTAACGGATACGAAACACTCTACGGACATTTGAACAGCATTGGCGTTAAGGTTGGACAAGTGGTTGAAAAAGGTGAAAGTATCGGCGTTATGGGCAATACGGGTCGTTCGACCGGAACACATCTGCATTTTGAGATTATTAAGAATGGAACGGTAGAAAATCCGTTAACGTATCTGAACTAATAGAGCTTAAGGAAAGCAAGGTTGGCTATGATGCCGGCCTTGTTTTTTGCTGCTGTAAAAAATTTTCAAATGTAAGACCTTCCAAGCCTCTGATCGGGATGTGACAGTGCTTCAGGTATGTTAAACTAGAGAATATAGACAACAAGCTAGAGGAATCAATCAACGAGGCTTTGGTACAAGCTGAACATAGAAGAGATATAGAGGCTAATGCGAATTAAGCAGGATATAGGGGTGAATTCAGCCGATGCAGGGGAAGATTTTGGTGGTGGACGATGAACAGCCCATCGCGGACATTCTGAAGTTTAATTTGGAAAAGAGGGGTACGAGGTCATCTGTGCATTTGATGGCATTCGTGCGGTTGAACTGGCATTATCCGAGAAGCCGGATCTGATGCTGCTGGATCTGATGCTCCCGGGCAAGGACGGTATGGATGTATGTCGTGAGGTGCGAGCTCATCTGGAGATGCCCATCATTATGCTTACCGCCAAGGATGGCGAGATCGACAAGGTGCTCGGGCTGGAGCTGGGTGCGGATGATTACGTGACGAAGCCATTCAGTACACGTGAGCTGCTTGCACGGGTGAAGGCACAGATGCGCAGACGGCAAAAGCTTGCGATTACGGCAGAAGCGCCGGAAGACGAGGAAAAACAGGTTATGCGATTATTTGATCTGGCGTTTGACATGGACATGTATACGGCTTACAAAGGCGGGGAACCGCTCGATCTGACCCACCGTGAGTACGAACTTCTCTATTATATGGCGAAGCACTCCGGCAAGGTTATGACACGGGAGCATCTGCTGCAAGCGGTATGGGGATATGAATATTTCGGCGATGTACGTACCGTCGATGTTACGATTCGTCGTCTGCGTGAGAAGATTGAGGAGAACCCGAGCAAACCGGAAACGATTCTGACACGCCGCGGGCTCGGTTATCTCGTGCGCAGTGCCAAAAGCGTGGGGATATAATGGGACGATTCGCGCGGTTCTCGTTCTTCCGAACGATTCAGGCGAAATTGATCATTATCTATGTACTGCTGATTCTGATTGCGATGCAATTGATCGGTGTTTATTTTGTGAGCGCGATGAAGAACTCGTTGACGAGCAACTTTACGGAAGATTTGCAAGCCCGTGCGGAGATGCTGTCGGTTCTCGTGGGCGAGACGATGGCGGGCGGAGAAGCAGAGGCTGGCGAGGACAAAACGGAAAATCTGCGTGTGCTGGTGAACAACCTGTTCAACATTAACGGTGCCGAGATTCAAGTGCTGGATGCCAGCGGCAAGGTTCTCACGACCTCGCTAAGTTCTCATTCGGATTATGTGGGGCGCAAAAACACCCAAACCGTCGTCAGCCGTGCGCTGCAAGGCATCCGGGACAATGAGGAATATATCGTGGACGAGGATAATGTTCGCAAAAAAGTCGTCGCCAAGCCGGTGCTGTCTGGCGGCAAGATCATTGGCGCGGTCTACATCGCGGCATCCATGAATGAGCTGTATTCCACGATGGAGGGAATCAACAAAATCTTCATCTCCGGTATCCTGATTGCCTTGGTGTTAACGGCGGTGCTTGGCGTGATCCTGTCTCATACGATTACGCAACCGATTAAAGAAGTCACCCGGAGAGCGACAGCGGTCGCAGAAGGTAACTTTGATCAACAGACCCCTGTATTCGGCACGGATGAGATTGGTCAGCTCAGTCGGGCTTTTAATTACATGACCAGCCGGCTTCGCGATGCACTCTCGCAGAATGAAGAGGAGAAGGAGAAACTGACCTCCATTCTGACCAATATGAGTGATGGTGTGGTGGCTACGGATGAGTACGGTAAAGTCATTCTTGTAAACCGCCGTGCCAGCAGCATTCTGGGTATGCATCCAACGGATATTGAAGGAAGACACTTTGCCATATTACTCGGCATTGATCCGGAGGATGCGGAAGCCCTTGCGAGTGGGTTCACAGGTTCAACGTTGCTGCAGATTGCACCCGCAGGACAAGAAGAACCTGTGGTCATCCGGATGACATTCACGCCGGTTCATCGGCGTGAACGGGGGATTACGGGAACCATTGCCGTACTTCAGGACGTTACCGAGCAGGAAGAGCTTGAGGCATCCCGGCGTGAATTCGTCGCGAATGTATCCCACGAACTGCGTACACCACTGACTACGATCAAGAGTTACGCGGAAGCGCTGGATGACGGTGCACTGGAAGACCCGCAGCTTGCTGGTCGTTTCGTTGGTGTTATTCAGAACGAGACGGAGCGAATGATCAGGCTCGTTACGGACTTGCTACACTTGTCGCGGCTTGATTCCAAAGAGGCTTTGCTGCGGAAACAGCCAACCGACATTCTGGAAATGCTGGAGGAAGTGACGGATCGATTCTCGTTCCAGATGCATCAGAAGGATATTCAGCCTGTGCTGTCTGTGGAGAATGATATTCCGGCTGTTCCACTGGATCGTGATCAGATTGATCAGGTGCTGGATAATGTCGTTTCCAATGCGCTGAAATATACGTTGGAAGGCGGCACCATTACGATTGCGGCTAGACGCAGTGATGAACACACACTTGCCATCTCGGTATCGGATACCGGTATGGGGATTCCACAGCGTGATCTGGATCGCATTTTTGAGCGATTTTATCGGGTGGACAAGGCTCGTTCCCGCAGTATGGGAGGTACAGGGCTTGGACTGTCCATTGCCCGGGAAATTGTGAAGGCACATGATGGCAGCATCTCTCTGGAGTCTGAAGTAGACGTGGGCACAACAGTAACGTTCACGCTGCCGATGCGTGAGGAAGGGGGAGCACCGTGAAGGAACGGATTAAATCCCTGGTGCTTGCTGCCCTTGTTGTAGCCAGTCTGGTTCAGAGTTATTTTCTGATCTACCGTTTGCCTGGAGGCGGGGATTCCATTGTGACGTCAGAGACGAACTATGTGAAGACGGAAAATATGGGTCAGGAACGCAATATTGAAGAATTGATCTTTCCCGATCAGATGATTATTCATCTGGGTGAGGATAAACATACGGTGTTTTACCCTGGCAATACGTTCTATCAGTTGATCTATTCAAGGTTACAGGGGCGTACGTTCGATGATTTTCAGCGCCGCAGCGTGCAATCGGTGAACTGGGATCAGATTCGCAAGGAGAACCCGGGGTTCGAGTTATCGTTCAAAGAAGGTATTCCCGTGGCATTATTGCAGCGCGTGATGAGGCTCGGCACGGATTCCTTGTTCCAAGGGGAGACGATTAACCGCATCTCGATCTATACAGCCAAAAATGAAACGAAGGCCCATGCGCTGTTCTTCAGCGCCAAGGGAGACGTGGTATACGAAGCAACGCAGGCAGACCTGACCGTACAAGACGTGCAGCAGCATGTTGACTTCGGAACGAATTGGACGCCTTATACGTTGATGGAGGGCGGGTATTATATCCCGGCGGAAGCTCTGGAGACGATTGAGGCGGATGTGCCGACAGGGCAATTCACTGTTGAGCAGATGCAGCGCAGTCTGTTCTTCGATCCAAGCATGACCCGGAACATTCGGGAAAAAGATGGATCGGAGATCTACACGGACAGTAAACGCAGTCTGCAGGTAAAACAGGAACAGCGCTGGATCAGTTATACTGATCCGGCAGCACCGCCAGCGGGACAGATTGATCCTGCGAAGGATGCGTTGTCAGCGGTTGATTTTGTGAATCAGCATGGTGGCTGGAAAGGCCGATCGCGCATGATGCTGGGGACCGCGGACAGCAAGACACGGCTTGAATTCCAGCAGTATTACGGCAGCTATCCAATTATGGATTCCATGCAGTTCCGCTTTGGCACGATCAGTATGGAGATACAGCAGGAGACGGTATCCAGTTATGAACGATCGCTGGAATACCTGAACGAAGGCGCTGAGACGAAGAAATCGGTTAAATTACCTGGCGGGGAAAAGCTGAAGGCTCTGATTAAAAAGGTAGCTGGTGAGAATCGTCAGGTCGTGGATGTGTATCCGGCGTATCGCCCTTCTACGATCGAGGATGGACTTAAGCTGATCCCGGTGTGGGTTATTCGCTTTGGTAATGGTGAAGAGACTACCGTATCTTGATAGGTTATAGTCTTTGAACCAAAGAGTAGCTGTACTTTATCACTACGCGTGCAGAATAAGCTCCTGATCAATAGATGTGAACTGCCCAAGGGAGATGAGATGATACTTTACCTCGGGCAGAGGTCTAACGGCTAACGGCTAACGGCTAACGGCTAACGAATCTGACACGTCTTATATGCATGATAAATCGATAACGCAGAATCTAACGAACCTCAGCGACGTTATTCCGGCTGAAAACAGGTGCAAACCGTTAGAAAACCTATAAATGCTATTAATAACTTCTCTTCGATTCGTTAGATTACAAACTTGCGGGAAATGGAGCTAATAAGCCGCGTGCAGTTCGTTAGCGAGCAGAGGAGCGCATTTCAGTGCTGCAAGCGGAGATAGATCCATTTTCCAAGAGTGGTTAAAAGTAATGTATTTCAGCCAGTTAACCGAAGGAGGTGAATGTTTTGGATTGGGGACGCGCAAAAAATGTGTTGATCTATGCTTTTCTGCTGCTCAATCTGGTGCTGGGATACCAGATCTGGATGGATGCGCGGGAGACGGCCGGAGCCAATCTGGACTTCACCTCACTGGCAGATAATACACAGCAGGCGATGGAAGAGAAGGGAATCCAGGTACTGGCTCCCATTTCAAATGAAACGCCCAAGCTGCCGAAGTTGTCCTATGAGTTCACTGAAGAGGACAAGGCTGGCGTAGATATGGAGCTGGAACAGCCTGTTGATAGCAAGCTGATCTTCTCGCAGAGTGAGCTGGAAGATGCTTTGCAGCGAGAGATTCCACAAATTGGCACATACCGGCTGGATCAGCTGATGGCCGAGGACGGGGCTTTTGTACTTCACCCACTGGTGGATGGCAAATGGCCGCTCTTCAATGTGAGTCTGGAGCTATTCTACAGCGACCAGAAAATAACGGGTTACCGTCAAACTCCGGTGCGGATTACGACCGCAGAGGAGAGCGATCAGCAGGTGCTTCCGGCGTCGAAGGCGCTGGGAACGCTGATCGAGAACTTTTTGCCAAATGATGCGATTGTGAAAGATGTTCAGCTGGGCTATTACGGCCAGTTGTTCAATTCAGATATACAGGTAGCGATGCCGGCATGGCGGTTCGTGCTGGAAAGTGGCGAAGTGTTGTACGTGCAGGGCATCAGTGGGGATGTATTCAGTCCCAAGACAGACAAACCAGGGGAGTAATGCGTTATGGGGATATATTTTACCGTGTTATCCAGCGGTTCGACAGGTAATGCCACGGTCATACAACATGGGGGCACCTCTCTCATGATAGACGCGGGTCTCAGTGCGAAGCGATTGGATGCGCTGTTTCAGGAAAGGGAGATTTCTGGGGCAGAACTGGACGGGATTCTGGTTACACATGAACATTCCGATCACATTAAAGGACTAGGCGCGATGTCTCGGAAATATAATTTACCAATCTATGCGAATCTGAACACGTGGGCGGCACTGGAGAAGTCGGTTGGGGCGATTCCAGAGGAAAACCGGAGGGTGTTTGAGACGGGTGCAAAGCATGATTTTGGGTCACTGCGCGTGGAATCCTTCGGGATCTCACATGATGCGGCTGAGCCAGTCGGTTATACGTTCGATGATGGCAGTGAGAAGCTGTCTGTTGCAACGGATCTTGGGTACATGAGCGACAAGGTTCGCGATGCAATCTCCGATTCAGACGTGCTGGTGCTCGAGGCGAATCATGATGTCGAATTGCTGCGTATGGGTCGTTATCCGTGGAACACCAAGCGCCGGATTTTGAGCGACATTGGGCATTTGTCGAACGAAGCAGCAGGGGCAGCGCTTAGTGAACTGATGAACGGACGCATCAAGCGCACGTATCTGGCACATCTTAGCCGGGATCATAATATGATGGACTTGGCGAAAATGTCGGTGCGTGACGCGATGGAGAGCCGTGGATGCTTCTATCGGGATCATGAGTTCAAACTCTGTGATACGTATTACGATCGGCCTACGCCATGGGATAGGGTGGGTGAGCCATAAAGCTGTCCAGTTCGGCGGCTTTGCGTTCGACTTCCTCACGGGTCAGAATACCTTTATCAATAAGCAGTTCGATGATGGTACTCAGTGCAAGGGTATTGCGATAGTGTTCTTCCTTGAGATCGGCCAGCTTGGCCGCCATATGAACTTCGTCCATGGCTGTGAGTGTACGCGTGCGATCCATGTATACTTCCTCCTCTATGAAGCTTCGAATTGTCTTTTACTATTATTGTAGTCAGGCTGGGTGGAAAACATTCCTCTTTTTGCCGCTAACATTTCAGTGATAAGGCGTGTATGCTGAACCTGTGACCATGCAGGGATGAAAAAGTTCTTCAAAATGGCCAAAACGGCGCTTAGCGAACCGGATTTTGTGGTGATAGATACTATGGACCTTTATTGTTAAGCGTGTTATAGCAGAAATGTGCGGTAATTTTCGTAATTATGCAACTTTTTGGGATTTGGCGTGTTTAGTATATAAGGAGCATTGTGATTTTGGCTGTTTTGCGTGTGAAATGGCATGTCATAGAATGCGAGAGCATGATTGATAGAGTCACTGACAGAATGGAGCGTCCGTTCTGTTGTACATAGACGCTGTATCTCGATTCCATTGGAAGCCGTGATGCGGCGATATGAAAGACCATTTTATAAAATGCAAAAAAGCATGGGAAAACGAGAGGTTATTTACGGTACGCGCGTAACGGAAGACACAGAACGAGGCTGGAGAAGCGTGGCGTTCGCCTGAAAGCTTTCTGAAAGAAAGCTACTTCGGAAGCATACGCTTTGAACAAATTTTACCTAGGAAAAGGGAATCAAAAAAATTTGTGAGTAACAGCGATCGGAAGGTTCGTCTGTTGGCGGAGTACTGTATGTGAGAACACCATCGTTAATCCATGCGACAACTTAGGCGGCAGTCAGGGTCTTGATGCGTGACAACGAAGGGGAGAGGATCACGATGGGATTGTTTGGAGACGATTTTTATTCAACCAAAGTATCAAGACGCGCCGAACCTGAACAGAAAGGCAAACTTCTGATCATCCGCCCTGGAGGCAGGGGACGTGGACGTGACCGCTGGAGCAATCCGCGCAGATCGCGTACGGGTATCAGTTCCACAGTGAAGGTAGCTGTAATTAGCTCGGTGATCAGCTCCATCGTGACCGTCATGCTGTTTAGCTTCATCACACAGCCTGCTTCGTTACCGCTGGCGAATGCTACAGGTAATGGTAGCGGGGGCGGTGCACAGGCAGCGCAGACAGCGGATCCATACGATCGAATTATCCAGGCAGCAGCCCACGTTCGTCCTTCGGTGGTGAGCATTGTGAATCATAAAACGGGTAGCAGTCTGTCGATGGAAGACTCGGCACTGGGCTCAGGGGTCATTTTCAAGAAGGAAGATGGCAAGGCCTACATTATGACCAACCACCACGTCGTGGAGGGTGCGAGTGATCTGGAGATTGTGACTGTGGATGGGGAGACACACAAGGCGAAGCTGGTCGGTAAGGACCGCGTGAGCGACATTGCTGTATTGTCCGCAGAAGATAAAGGACTGGGTGCAGCAGCGGAGATTGGTGATTCCAGCAAACTTCAGCGCGGTCAAACGGTGCTGGCGATTGGAAATCCACTCGGTCTGGGCGGTACGCTGACATCCGGTATTGTCAGTTACACCGATCGTATTCTGCCTGTATCCATTAATCAGGACGGGGTGTACGACTGGGAGCAAAACGTGATCCAGACGGATGCGGCGATTAATGAGGGGAATAGTGGCGGTGCACTCGTCGATCTGAACGGGAAAGTGGTCGGCATCAACACGATGAAAATCTCGGATACGGGTGTGGAGGGTCTCGGCTTCGCCATTCCCATGAACGAAGTGATGAAAACCGTAGATTCCCTGCTCGTGAACGGCAAAGTATCTCGTCCATACCTGGGCGTGTACACGGTGGATCTGAGTAACCCATATGCACCCCTGGATGACGAACAGCGCAAGGATCTGAAGCTGCCATCTCATGTGGACAGTGGTGTAGTTGTGCTGGAGGCATCGGGTCCGGCATCTGATGCAGGCATGAAGCTGAATGATGTCATTACGGAATTTGACGGGCAAAAAATTACCTCCACGCTGGATCTGAGGAAATATCTGTACGATCAGAAGAAGATTGGAGATACGATTGAAGTGACCTTCTACCGGGATGGCAAAGTGGAGAAAGTATCGGTGAAGCTGACGGATAAACCGGAGTAAGGGAAGTTTCGAACGGAGCTTATACTTTGCGTGGATTGAAATAATTGGCCATTAGGGAAAGCTAGAAGAGTGATCAGATCAACTGACCACTCTTTTTTAGTTGTTGGTTCAGCAGTAGGTACAATGTTTGTTTGTACCAGGTGGAGTGGCTCGGCTCGTGACTACATAAGTCAAGGCAGCTAAGTAACACGGTCTGTACTTGCGATTGGACGTGTTCGTTCGACAGTAAATGAGTATATCAACCAACTGTATGCTCTCATGATCAGTTAGACCCGGAGCCAAAGTAGCAGATACATCAGACTTGGGCTGTGGTAAACTGTTGTCTATATGTTCAAACGGTCGCTGATGCAAATAACATCTCTTTGTCGATCTTATTTTTATTTCAAAATGGAAGGGGTATTTCTAATGGAACGATTGAAAAAAAGATACTTGGGGAACAAGCTTGATGCTGTCCCTGTTGATGTTGTCTGCCTGTGGATCTGAGGTAGCTACGACAGAATCTTCAGTAGATACAAGCGCTCTGCAAGAGAAGATTGCCGGGCTGGAGAAAAAATTGGTGGAGCAGGGAGCCAAGAGCGTTGAGCAGGAGCAAAAGATCGCAGCACTTGAAACCAAGTTGAATGAGCTGAGTTCAAGTGTGATTGCGGTAGGTGGGACTGGTGGTCAAACGCCAGCAGCATCGGGTAACAATGGATCAGCCGGGAAAGGTGACGGGGTGCTGATTACGTTTGACCAGTACGAGAAGCTTGAGGTTGGCATGACGGTGGAAGAGGTCATCGAGATCCTTGGCGGCGAAGGTGAAGCATTGAGTGAAGCGGAGAATATGGTGGTGTACAACTATAAAGGTACTGCTGGCAATGGAGCCAATGCAGTTATTGCTTTTCAAAGTGGCAAGCTGTTGACGAAGGCGCAATCGGGATTGAAGTAAAACGAGTTAGAGATAGATGCAATTCATAGAATGGCATGGAACAAAATAGGGGGATACGATACTCTGTTTTCTCAATTTAGGCGTAGGCGCAGATTTCGTTCATTATGTTGAGTGGTGGTTACTGTTACAGGAGCATTCTTTTCGAGGTACCGTGGAGGTATCGGGAAGGATGCTTTTTGTGTCCTTTTACGGCGAATGGAGAAGTTTGGTGGAGGTTAGGCACGATAAATTAGGGCTGGGGGTTTCTTTTCGTCGGCAGGTGTGATAGAACTGAGAAGTGGCTATCCTGTAATGGGATACGCGGTTGTGAATCGGGAACATAGCTGGTTACAGAAAGGATGCTTAACGGATGTACGTTGTATGCAAAGAACACGTGGACATTGCCATTGACATGTTTGTCGATGAGTATGAGGACGCTCCAGATATCGTTGATCTGAAGGAGACGGAATTTGCCGATTGGGACCCGCCTGCGAAGTGCGCCGAGTGCGAAAAGCACGCGGAATTCCTCGTCGTTTAGCGTACTGTAGGACTTAGACGGCTGTAGGCGTGACTTAAAGTGGCGCCTCTGGCTGACTTTCCATCCGGTATGAACATCACAGCAAGAAGCCAAGGAGAGCGTGATGAGCGCTCTTTTTGTCTTTGTGGGGGAATTGGTGGGATGTTGGTAGGCAGCTTGGAGTTGGGCGAGGGTTGTAGGAGTTGACGGTGGAGTAGGGAGAGTGGGAGAAAGATTATGGTGGGTAGATTCTGTTTCGAGTTGGGGAGAGTCAGGTTGTAGCAAACGTGCAAGGGGTGTAGGTAATAGAAGGGAAGTCTGGGCATGGGTGAAAGTGACGTTGGGTGAAAGCGATGTCGGTAGGGACGGTGGCGTGGCTGGATGGTCGGAGTACTCTAAGGAACCTGACAGACCTTATTCGTGGCAAATACCGCCTGGTTGAAATCTAACGAATCGTAGACACGTTATATTGCTGGGATGGTCTCGAAAGAGGCGGGGAAGGCTCGTTTTGACTGGAATAGCGTGTTTCAGATTCGTTAGATTTTAAAAGAGCCGAAATGAGGCTGAATAAGGTGTGTGGGGTTCGTTAGAATTTGGAGAAATGTGTAGCATAGGTATAATACAGTTGGAACGAACGATGCTGTGAGGCATCTTACTTATAGAAAGAATATTGTGCAAGCAAGATAATTTAGGAGGAATGGGTTTTATGTTTATTCAGATTATTGGCGTAGGCAAACTGAAGGAAAAATATCTCACGCTGGGCATTCAGGAATATGCCAAGCGGCTCGCCCCGTACATCAAGTTTCAGATGATCGAGGTCGCAGACGAAAAGGCGCCCGATACCCTGAGCGAAGCTGAGGTTCGGGCGGTAAAAGAGCGCGAGGGCGAACGCATCCTCGCGCATGTGAAGAGCGAGGCGCATGTTGTCGCGCTCGCATTGGATGGCCAGCTCTGGAGTTCCGAGGAGCTGGCATTGGAGATCGACAAGCTCGGCACGTATGGGACGAGCCATGTCGTGTTTGTCATCGGAGGAAGCCACGGGCTCTCCGATGAGGTGTTGCGCCGCGCGAAGCAGCGCTTGAGCTTCGGGCGCATGACCCTGCCGCATCAGCTTATGCGGCTGGTGCTGGTGGAGCAGATTTATCGCGCGGTGAAGATAAATCGGAATGAACCGTACCACAAGTAAGCACAAACTCATCGTTAAGGAAAGCGTCAAAGAAAAAGGCTGGATAGTTGCCAGTATTCACGGTTATTTTACTGATGAACGAATGCAGTAAGTTTTTCTGTTTCTCTGTTTCAATCTTCGTTATGACTCTAGAGGAGCCATTCAGAAGTAGCATGAAGGAAGGGTTCTCTTGCCAAAAGTAATCAATCGAGTTGAGGTTTCTAGCCATTTGAGAAAGATATGGAACGAGTGTGGGGTATAAGACAACCTTACTGGTATCCATTATTCGATATTCTATAGTAGAGTAGCCCTATGCAAAGCAAAGAAACCACTCCACGTAAGGAGTGGCTTTGTTTTTATATTTTGGCCCAAACACCTAAAATGACTGGATCTTCAATCATAAACTTAAATCTCAAACTCAACACTACCCTTTTCGCTTAACTCAAACGGACCTGGTGTGACATCTGCATCGGGTCTCTTTGTTCCGAAAAAGTCGGAGTCAAAGCGATATGGACTGCTGTCTGGCTCCTCGAACTTCATATCGGCGTGATACGTCTTTCCAAGCAGATCCGTGGTAATCAACAGGGCAGAGGCTCCCCGAAGCAATTCGGGCTCATGGACCTGAATGTGCACCTTACCTTGCGCGGAATCAATCTCAACGTTTACGCCCTTCTGAGTAACTATTTTTGCGTTGGATTCATGAGTACTTGGAACCGCATGGTTAAGAAATACATTTCCACCCATCGCTACTGGAAGAACGGCATTGCCTATAAAGAAATCCTTTGCGGCATCGCCAAGCTCCATAAGCTCCTCTTTGGTGTATTCCCACCATTTCTTATCTTTCACATCCGGATGTTGATCATAGCCGCCAAGTCCCACAGCATGCAGATAACAAATGGAATTGTCCGGAACCCCGTCCATGACCGTCTTTCCGTCCTCTCCAACTGCATCCCTTGGTTTAAGGGGAAGATGCTCAAAGAAGGTAATCGGAACAGGCTCTTTATTCACATCGTTATCACCCAAGAAAATATTATTATAGTACCTGTCATCGCCTCCAGTGATATTGGAGTATCCGGCCATGGCGGTCTCGTGAGGGAAGTGATATGGCGTAATACGCGTAATCTCGGAACGAACAACGAATTGGCCTGCAAATAAATTATGAGCAAATGCTCCGCCTTGAGCCATATTTCTTAAATTCATGGGTGAGAGGAATAGATTATGATCGACCATATATGGACCATGGCACACCTCAACGAAGAGGTCTTCCGAAATGTTGTCAAAAAATACATTACGGCTGATGCGAGTGCCCTGTGCCTGCCAGTCTAGCCAAAGCGCACGGTAGCAGCTATACATGGTATTTTCGCTAATTTGAGTATCCAGTGAAGCATGCAGTTTAATTCCCGCGACTTCGGCACCATGTCTGAGTCGTTTGTGGTGAATATTATAGATACGGTTCTGGTAAATGCGGCTGAAGGCAACTTCCCATATGACCCACAATACCTGCCTGTTCACAATCATGAATTACATTGCCTCGCACGATGTGACTGCCGACGCGATCTTTATGCCATCCGGAGCGTAATGCTCGTAAAATAACCTCCTGCTCTCGTTGAGTCCCGCCTTTATTACGCTTCTCTATAGACTTGCTGTGACCTGTGCCGATCTCGGTACCCAAGCTAATCCCAACGCATTTGGATTCACTGATGATATTGTCTTCAATAATCCAGCCCTTGCTCCAGTGAGGTCCAATCAAACCTTCCTGGTAGTCGGTAGGCGGCGCCCATTGAGGAGAAGCTTGACGAAGGGTGAACCCACTCACGGTGATATAGTTCAGTCCCGGTTTCTCAGGCCAGAAGCAATAAGGACGTACATTAATTTCTACATTTTCCGTACGAGGATCTTTTCCGCCAAAATTGGCCCAGATTTTGGTTGTCGTAGAACCCACTTCCGCATACCATTTTAACAGTGAATCCGCGGGATACTTGGCTTCGGGCCAAACCTCAGGATTGTTAACGCTTTCAATACTATTGCACTCATATAATGACTTGCCATCCAGATAGACATCGCCGAGATGAACCGGGAAAGGCCCGTCAAACAACCAGTCTCCACTGAGCTCCACTTCAAAGGGATTACGTACGGAAAAGATGGAATTGAGCACTTCTGTGCTCCAAACATTGTCTCCTTCAGACTGCCAGTTGGTAATCCGCTCAGCTCCTGTAATCACAACTTCTCCGTCTCCTGCGGATCGATATACGATTCGATGCTCTGCTGTTCCTCCATTCGCCGGATTGACCCATTCCCTGTAAACTCCCACATGAACAATAACGGTATCACCAGCCATGGCATGAGCCGCAGCGCGTGATATGGTACGAAGGGGTTGATCTGCTGTTCCTTTTCCTTGATCATTCCCATGGTTGGATACATGATATTCCATAACAACTCTCCTTCTATTTTAAAATGTTTGCTATATCCCGTTATTATACTAGAAAATAAATATATTGGGAGAGATAGGAAGGTACATGTTAGCCTGAATGGATATTGAATTTAAGGTAAACTACATCCACTTCCCTATGAGGTTGTGTTTTTTGCTTCTTGACACTTTAGCTATTATTAAAAGCTATAACCAGCCATGTTTTTTTCATATAACAAGCATTCCTTTCGACCATGCTATACTCATTAGAACAAAAAGTTAGAAGGAGAAATAACTATGATACCATTTCGTAATGATCATGTAGGCAGCTTTCTACGCCCTGCACATTTAAGTCAGGCACGTGAACAATATAAATCAGGCAACATCACATATGAAGAATTAAGAGCTGTGGAAGATCAAGAGATTATTCGAATTATTGAAAAGCAGAAGGAGAATGGTGTATCTGCCGTTACAGATGGTGAATTCCGCAGAAGCTGGTGGCATTTTGATTTTCTGGGCGGCTTGGACGGTGTAGAGCTGTATGAGGAAATTGATGGACCTCAGTTCCATAACATGCAGACTCGCAAGGGCGGGATTCGTGTTGTGGGTAAAGTAGATTTCTCGACTCATCCATTTGTTAAGGATTTTGAGTTTTTGAAAAAGCATGCAGGTGACGCTGTCGCGAAACAGACCATTCCAAGTCCCAACATGCTTCTATATCGATTGGAGAATGGCGCCAATATCTATACGGACCGGGAGCAATTCCTTCAGGATACGATTGCGGCGTATCAAAAAGCCATTCAAGCTTTCTATGATGCGGGATGTCGATACCTGCAATTAGATGATACCGCTTGGGCAGATCTATTCTCAGAAGCTGGTCACGATAAGCTGCGTGCCAAAGGTCTGGAGCCGGCGGAAGAGTTGAAAACGATGCAGCGAATGATTAACGAGACTTTGGCTCATAAACCGGCAGATTTAGTTGTGACGATGCATATTTGTCGCGGTAACTATAAATCAAATTATTTCTCAACGGGTGGCTACGAGTACGCTTCTGAAGTTATCTTTGGAGGCTTAAACGTAGATGGATTATTCTTAGAATTTGATGATGAGCGCTCGGGTGGTTTTGAGCCATTACAATATGTGAATCGAACAGATTTGAAAATAGTGCTTGGTTTACTCACATCGAAAACAGGCGAGTTGGAGGATAAAGAACAGATTAAAGCTCGGATTGCAGAGGCGGCAACTTATGTTCCTCTTGAGCAACTTTGTTTGAGCCCACAATGTGGTTTTTCGTCTACAGAAGAAGGCAACATTCTAACGGAAGAACAACAATGGCGTAAACTTCGATATGTGAAGGAAATTGCAGAAGAAGTTTGGAATGAATCCATCTAAATAACGGAGGGGATCTAAAATGACGATCCAAGCAGACCAAGAGACAGTTATCGTTGAAGCGTTCATTAATGGTCAAAATATAAAATCCCTTTCGCAGTTACCAAAAGAAAATCCGGCCAACCCAACCGAGATCGTAGGTTATTTCCCTGTCACTACGAGAGAACAAGCGGCCACCGCAATTGAAGCGGCAGCAGGGGCTTTTAAAACATGGAAGCAGACCTCCATTGATGAACGCATTATCATGATGCGCAAGGCGATCGAAAAGATTAGAGCAGCAGAGAATGAAATCGTACATTTGCTGTCCAGAGAGCATGGCAAGCCCCTGTATGATGCACACGGTGAGATATATGTTTCGTTAATGTGGATGGAGTTTGCTTGTAATGAAGTTACATCGGCTCTACAGGAAGAGATCAAAGAGCATGAGAATGGTAAAACGATTCTTTCCTATGATCCCATTGGTGTTGTAGCAGCGATTAGTCCATGGAACTATCCCATTGCGTTGTCTACGATTAAGATTGCTCCTGCCTTACTTGCGGGCAACACGATTGTGCTTAAACCCAGTCCATATGCCCCGCTGGCGGCAGCGAAGGTGGCAGAGATTATTGCGAGTGAGTTCCCGGCTGGTGTAATCAATGTCGTTCATGGTGATGCGGATGTGGGCGTTGAACTGACTACGAATCCTCATGTTACGAAGATCGCCTTTACAGGTGGAACCGCGACCGCTAAGCATATTATCAAAGCAGCTTCGGAAACGATTAAGGATATGACGCTTGAGCTTGGTGGCAATGATGCGGCGATCTTCTTGGAAAGCTTTGATGTTCATGATGAGCGAGCGATGCGCCGGATTGTCATTTCTAATTTCTTAACAACAGGACAGATCTGTATGATTGCCAAACGCGTGTATGTGCACCGTTCTATTTATGATGAGTTTGTGGAAAAATATATAGAAGCGGCTAATCGCTGGATTCGAATTGGTGATCCCTTTGATTCACATACAACGGTAGGCCCGGTGAATAACCTAAAGCAGAAAAACTACGTGCTTGGTTTGATAGAAGATGCGCAAAAGCGCGGGGCTAAGGTCATCCCTCTCGGGAAAATTATGGATCAGAAGCTGTTTGACCAGGGTTACTACTTACAACCTACGCTTGTTTTGGGTTGCGATGTTCATGATCCGATTGTCGTGGAGGAACAGTTTGGTCCGACGGTTCCGATTCTGCCATATGACGATGAAGAGCAGGTTATTCATCTACACAATGAGAGCATATATGGATTGACGAGTTCTGTTTGGGGCAAAGAAGAGGATGCGATCTCCGTCGCACGTCATCTCGAAGCTGGAACGACCATGATCAATACCGCTGCTGTACAGGGGCTTGATGTTCGTTTTCCTTTCGGTGGCTTCAAGCAATCAGGTATTGGCCGTGAATACGGCGCGGAGGGTATCCGCACGTATACGGAAAAGCATGTGATCAATGTTCCCAATACACTGGATCTTCCTTATATACCAGAATAAATCCTATATCACAACAGTTCGCATCGTACAGGGATAGTACATGTGAAATGGAATGTAGGCTCTAACTAAGCTCTGGTGGAAATCAAAAGTATAAGAAATAAAGAAGCCACTCCATGTTTTGGAGTGGCTTAGTATTCAGCTATAATACGGTGAACGGCGGTTATCTTCTGCCTAGTGTCTCCCAAATTCCATGGAGCCAGGCGTCGAACTCAGCATCTTTGTCGCCCTCGTAGGTATCATAGAGATCCAGACGTGTCTTTTGCAGTTTTTCCTTAAATTCCTCAAATGTATGACCTTCAGGAAGGCTTTTTTTGATTCGCAGCAAAATTTTGTTAGTCCCTTTAAACAGCTCACCTTTGTTTTTGGCAGGCATTTGTACATCTTCATCCAACTGTTTCAGCTTGAGATATGCGGCTTCACGCACCTGGAACACTTGATCATTTTTCAAAACATGCTGCAGCAACTTAATGGTAGGTTCTGTATTCCAGTTCCCCAATTCGTTCACCGCATTCAGTCTGTCTCTCCAGCTTGACGTCCGATTAGCCGCTCGTTTGAGCTCTTCAAGGTTCTCCGGTAGTTCGTTAACTGCTCCAATATCATGGTTGTTCGTCAAAATTCAATCTCCTTAATCATCGCCATCTCGGCAGAATGATGAATGTTATTTATGTGATCACTATTATAGCACGAACCTGACTAAACTACTCCTATGAAGCCGACTCCTTAATGAAGCCAACCATATACACCCAACCAATCAGTCCACATAAAACAAAGCCAAACGCATACAGAGATCCGTAAATGGGAATGAAATCGAGTATGGTTAAGGAGTACATATTTTTCAGTAACGGATAGAAGATGGAAATGACAATCACCGTGTAAAAGGCTAGGCAAGAAAGGCCTAAGAAGAAGGCTGCCTTAATATCCAAAGCGTTTTTCCTCAAGTAAGTAAGGAGATAAGCGGTGTAAACCACAATATTGCAGGCGAACAAAGTGACACCGACATATTCAATCGGCTTGGAGAAAATCATACCAATCGCAATCAGTATCGGTCCGATGATATCAATGGCAACGACCCAGGGATACCAACTTTTCTTCGTCATGATGCGTCCCAGTGCACCAATAAAAATGGGAACGATCGCAGATGAAAAATGAAAGTGAACCGAGCTTAAGGCATGCGTTGCAGGATTCGCCTGAAAGAGGTTTATTTGATATTGATATAAGGTAAACCAGATGCCTCCGATAAAAAAATAAAAGAGCCCCGCGCCAATCGCTATTTCGGCTGCTTTTCCTTTAGAGATCACAATCGTAGTCAAGCCATAGAGGCCAAGCAGCATTGTGAACAGTAGCCACCCAAGGGACAGAATTCCTGGGATTTCCGTACCTTCTAACCCCCACATCCTATTACTCATCACCGAAGCTAGAGTAAGAAGCGCAGCGGGAAATTGAAGCCATTTCGCAGCGACATAAATGATGCGTTGATATGTATTCTTTGCGTCATGGTTCAAAAGTAAAATCACAAGAGGCACAATGACGAAAGCCGCAAAAAGCAGAAATTTCTCAACAAGCTCGAATTGAAAATAATCCAGATAAAATATCAGAATGGTTATGATTCCACCGAGAAATGGGGGTGCTAATAATGGTTTCATTCGTTGCTTCAGGGAGCTATTCATCGCGATCCTTTCTCCATATGTTTGACGTATAATCTGCATACATGCGAATGTGTACGGCATTCTTTAGTATAGCGTATAGATAGGCTATCCCCCAAACAATCCATCAGTGATATGATTGAATAAACAACAACGACGATAAGGAGTACATCATGCTTGATTCTAATTCCAATCGGCTGGCACATTGCACAACAATCATAGATTTGGCCAAAGTATTATCTGAACAATCCAGTCTGCAGTTGGAGTACACTTCTCTCATTTTGGTGACGGATGGTCATATGACGTTATTTATGAATGGACATGAAGAGCACATTATATTTGGTCATGTCATGATGGTGAAGAAGGGCTCTAACATCCAGCTCTCCAATACATATCATCCTGATTTTTCAGGTTATATTATCGGTTTCCATATATATGATACATCAATGCAAACACTATCTGATTACAGTGTAGATACGTGGGCGGGCTACAATGTTCAGAAAGTACCTGAGATCGTCGTAGCGGATACGCGAATCGCAATCGCTGAAGTTATGGAACAGCCGAATGTAACGATGAAGCAATTCATTTTATACAACCTGCTCAAAGAGCTGAAACAAGAAAGACCATCCGAGGACTACACCCTGGAACAACGGTTAGAGCGTACGGTTATTTACATGCAGCAAAAGTATGCTCATATGATTACAAGGGAGAAGCTCGCAGCGATAGCCGGATACAGCCCAGCGTATTATTCAAGGCAATTTAACCGGCTATATCAAAGAACACCAATCGATTATTTAATTCGTTATCGTATCTTTCGTGCTCAAGAAATGCTGCTAGCAACCGGGGATTTATCCAAAAATATTGCCAAAAAAGTAGGCTTCGATGATGCGCAATACTTCAATCGCCAGTTTAAACGGATTGTTGGCAGGCCGCCCAAGCAATTCAAACAGTTCATATCCGATTACCGGATGTGTTTTCTCTCATCTGCCCATGCCGAGATTGCCATCGCCTTAGGGGTCATCCCCCATAGTGTGACCGTTGTCAAATCCTTAATGCCGCAATACCAGCAAGATCTGTTTCAACAACATCGTGTAACCCTGTTAGAAATACCTCAGTACGTCCTGCAAAAAGACATGATTGTCCAACAACAACCTGATTTGATTATCGGTGATCAGCTAACGGAGGATATGAAACAACAGCTTCGAACCACTGCCTCCGTTATAACCAGACTGCCTCAGGACTTGAATACGGTCATTCAAGCCTTCGGTGAATGGTTTAACAAAAGAGGTCAAGCAAGACAGCTTGTTCAAGACCTGACTGAACAAGTAGATGCGTTAAAGAACAACATCCAGAAGCATATTGAGAGCGACTCTACTGTACTCCATTTGCGGGTAGAAGAGTCCGGTTACCGGTATGTGGGTAAATCTTCTAGTGAATCTGCGTCCCTTCTATACAATGAATTAGGACTACAGATGCCGGAGATATTCCGCACCAACGAGAGAGGCTTCAATACGTGTTCATTGGAACAGTTGGAAGAAGCCAATCCGACATACCTATTTGTTGAGAAACGGATTATGGATTACTACAGTGCAGACCTAAGTCTATCTAAGCTCCAAGCCAGTCAGCAATGGGCTAACCTGGATGCGGTAAAAAACCAGCGGGTCTTCTATGTGGATACAGGCTTATGGATTAACAATTGCAGTGCCTTTGGGAAAAGGAAAATCATACAACAGATTGAGCAGGCTGTGCTCCATGGAGTGTAGCGAAGGTCACAATAATCTACTTTTTACGACACTTTCCGCTATAGTAGGTTTACTCATTATTCTTTATAATTTGATATTGATAATCATTATCAAATAAACAAAAGGGGTTATAATGTAATGAGAAAAACCATGCTGTATATCATTTTCACACTAGTGGTGTTAACCTTGGCTGCTTGCTCGACGACCAATCAAGGTGACGGAAATGAAGTAAAGGTGACAGCCGAGGCAACCGGTAATGAGCCTACCACACGTGTTGTCCAAGATGTTTTTGGAGATGTAACGATACCTATCGAGCCTAAAAATTTGCTGGTTCTCAGTTCCAATTATGCCGAAAACTTAATTGAACTCGGCGTAATACCGAGTGCAGTTACGCTTGTCGAAGAAATAGAGCCTGAATATCGTCCGAAACTATTCACTGATCATCAGGTTAAAATGATTCCAGTAGAGCAATATGAGGATAATTTTGAACTCATTCTTGAGGAAGCACCAGATCTAATTATCGCTGAAGGTGGGGCAGTGGATGCTAAGAAGTATGAAGCACTCAGTAAAATCGCGCCTACGGTTGCTGTTGAGGCTGGCGTTGCCATCGAAGAGTACGTGCCTGTACTTGGAAAGCTTTTTAATAAAGAGAAAGAGGCCGAAGCGGCGCTTCAGGAGTACAGCGACAAAGTAGAAGCAACAAAAGAAAAAATCCAAAATGCGATAGGTGACGAAAAAATCCTCGTCATACGGGTAGAACAGAAGCAATATCGTGTATTAGGCACGGAAAAGGGCAGCCCAGGCAGTGATATGCTTTACCACAAACTTGGATTAAAGATACCAACGGTCCTAGCAGATAATAAGGATTGGTTCACACCGATGTCCTTAGAGATTTTACCTGAGCTGGATGCAGATCATATATTTGTGGAACAACGCCAAATGCAAAATTACAGTAGCGACCAGTCCATGAAAGATCTAGAGAATAGCCCTCTATGGAAGGGAATGGATGCTGTAAAAAAAGGACATGTATATCCGCTTAAACAGCAGATTTTGTTGTCGGTGAAGGTCTGGTAGGGACGCCGTTATTCATGGATTACTTAATAGAGAAGCTGGTGAAATAGATGAAGCGAGATATCTATGATGTCATTATCATCGGCGGGGGCCCTGCTGGCATGTATGCTGCTTTTTATAGCGGAATGCGTGAAATGAAAACCAAGATTATTGAGGCAAAACATGAACTGGGTGGATTTATGCGTACATACCCGGAGAAGCTCGTTTGGGATGTAGGTGGAATTGAGCCTGTTCGCTGCGAGAGTATTATTCAATCATTGATAACGCAAGCCAAAACCTTTGACCCCACCATCGTATATGGACAAGAAGTGATTGGGATGGAAAAGGATGATGAAGGGATCTTCACCCTTACAGCTAAGACAGGTGAAATCCATTATTGCAAAACGATTATTTTAGCTACAGGGCGGGGTATTACTCACATTCAGAAATTAAGCGTTGAAGGCGCCAATCGTTACGAGCTGAACAACCTTCACTATACGGTAACGAATCTAAGCAGGTTTGAGGGTAAACGGGTATTAATCTCTGGCGGAGGTGATTCGGCGGTTGACTGGGCGATTGAAATTGCTCATTTGGCCAAGGAAATATATGTCGTTCATCGGCGAGATGACTTTAGCGCCTTTGAATCCTCTGTAACCCGAATGAAGGCTGTAGCCAAAACGCTTGTGCCTTACACAGTAGCCCGCTTAAACGGCAATGGAAACAAGATTGAGTCAGTCACTGTAGAACACGTGGAATCCCAAGAGACGGCATCCATTGAAGTAGACGAGGTACTCGTCAATCATGGATTTGAACGGCATTTTGGCGGAGCCATATTGGAGTGGGGCCTGGCTTCGGAAGAGTGGGGAATTTCTGTCACACCCAAAATGTGTACGAGCATGCCTGGTATATTTGGTGCCGGGGACATTGTAACGAATGATGGGAAAGTAAGACTTATCGCAGGTGCTTTTAATGATGCGGTACTTGCTGTAAATAGTGCCAAACTGCACATCGACCCTACAGAATCGAAGATGGCGGGTGTTTCCTCCCATAATGATCGCTTCGCGGATAAAAATGATGAATTACTACAAATGAACAAAAAAGTCAATAGACAACTATAAGAGAAGTAGAAAACACCAGTTGGATTTGAGAAAGATTACGCACAAAAATCAAGCCCTTATGTCCTCCTGTATTAGGAAGCGTAAGGGCTAATTTGTGTTGACTGATAAACGATACTCCTCGCTAAAATTTGTCATAAACCATTCCTTCCATTCCTCACGCGTAATTTCATACTGCGTTTGTGCAGTAGTTGGATAAATTAAGTGTTCTATCAATCTCCCGACTTTTTTACATCTATTTTATCTATTCTACGACTTTTATGAATTGAACTATGGTAAAATATCTCAGGATCTAAAATTGGAGAGGGGTTTTTTCATTCATGTCTTGGAAAAAAGTTTTGGGGAAAAGCACATTGCGTGTAGCTACTGCTGCACTATTACTCACCCAGCTATTGGGCGCAGCAGGCTCCGTCTCTGCCGCAGGCAACGATGTAGAAGTACACTTGATTGGAATCAATGATTTCCACGGTCAGTTGGATACGACATCCATTGTGGGTGATAAGAAGGCAGGATCGGCTCCAATTCTAGCAACCTATCTCAAAGAAGCTCAAGCCAAATATGAACACTCCCTACTCTTCCATAATGGAGACTCTGTTGGTGCATCAGCTCCAGTCTCATCTATGGATCGTGACGAGCCTACGATGGAATGGATGAACATGATGGGATTTGATGTAGGGTCTCTGGGTAATCATGAATTCGACCAAGGTATCGCTGCTTTGAAAGCACAGATCTTTGGTGGCCTTGATCCAAAAGAAGGTAAAGTAACTCATGCTGGTGCAAAATTTGATTACGTCAATGCTAACGTCATTGATACCGCTACTGGCAAAACATTGATCCAGCCATATGTGATTAAAGAAGTAGGCGGCGTCAAAATTGGATTCATCGGATTAGTAACGAAGTCTACACCTGCCAAAGTATCCCCATCGGGTACCGCTGGTGTGCGTTTCTTAAGCGTAGAAGAAGAAGTCGAGGCCGTTAATAAATATGCGAAAGAGTTGCAAGATAAAGGTGTAGAAACGATCATCGTGTTGGCACATGATCCGGCAACGACCAAAGAAGGCGTGACTACTGGAGAAGCGGCTGATTTGGCGAAAGCTCTACCTGCAGATTCCCCGGTTGACGTTATCGTTGCAGGCGACAATCACGCTTTGGCTAACGGTGAAGTGAATGGAAAGTTGATTGTTCAAGCCTATTCCTATGGTACGGCTTTTGAAGATATCAAATTGATGATTGACCCTGCTACGGGCGATGTAACTGAAAAATCAGCTACGGTTACAACGACTTTCCAAGAGGGTGTAAAAGAAGACCCTGAGACGTTGGCTATTATCAAAAAATCATTGGACAAGCATCCTGAGCTAACGAAGCCAGTAGGTACAACAGATGGTTCTGTCACTCGTACAGATGCTTATAATAATGAAGCCCCTCTGGGAAATCTGATTGCCGATGCGATGCGTCAAGCAGACTTTGGTGATCAAGCAAGCGCTGCTGACTTTGCATTTATGAATCCAGGTGGTATTCGTGCGGATCTGCCAGAAGGCGATGTAACCTTTGCTGATCTTGCGAAAATCCAACCGTTTGGCAATACATTGGTGAAACTGGAGCTGAATGGCGAACAGGTTAAAACCTTGTTGCAGCAGCAATGGGGAACCAATGCTGATGGTACACCTAATACCAAAACACTTCAAATCTCTGGTTTGAAATATACAGCGGATTTCAATAAGCCAGTCGCAGAGCGCATTACGGCTCTTAGTCTTGAAGATGGAACAACGATTGATCCTGCAAAAACATATACAGCTGTCGTCAACAACTTTATGGCTGCAGGTGGAGATAACTATAAAGTGCTGCTGGATGCTAAATCATCCTTGGCGGGCCCTATTGATCTGGATGTATTCTACCAATACATCGTAGAAACGTATAAAGGTGGCAGCATCGAAGCTAAGAAAGAAGCCCGTATCACAAACCTGGCTGCATCTACCGAGCCATCAGAAACACCTGTATCTACAGAGGTCATCTCTCGTGCTGAATTTGTAATTGCGCTGGTAGACCTGTTGAAACTGAACAAAGTAACGACAGCACCTGCATTCAAGGATGTTGCTGCTAATGCTGCATATGCTGATGCGATTGCTGAAGCTACGCAAGCTGGATTCATTCAAGGTTACGGCGGCAACTTCTACCCGGAACGTGATATTACTTTGGAAGAAGCAGCGACGATTTTGGCAAAATTGGTGAACAGCCCGGCATCTGAAGCGAATGCGGCAACGATTATTGCTGCTTTTGAAGATGGTAAATCCGTGTCTGCTTACGCAATTAAGCCTATGGCAAAATTGATTGACAAAGGTATTCTGGGTGGAACAGACAAAAAGTCGCTTCAACCTAAACAAGGTCTTACTACGAAAGATGCCAAAGCTTTAATTGAAAAGGTAGTTGCAGCTAAAGCTTCATAATGTTGAACTTCATGTATTCATAATAATTATCAATTAAATAAACGACGAGGTCCCTTAGATGAAGGAGAAGGGACCTCGTCGTTTTTAAGTTTATTTGTGAGAATAAGTTATGATTTTTTCCAGCCATTGAATGATTAACATCTCGCGTTGAATTGCATAATCCAACACCAGATAATCTCCGAAATGCTCACTGTCCGCAGAAGGAATTTGACTATATCTTTCTTTTTTGTGTTGAAGATGTGTTAGTCGTTCCTGATGCTGAATCAGTTGATGATCCACCAGCTGTAATCGGGTTGCAGCATCAAGATGATGAGAGAAATACATTCGAAGCCGAAATACGTCTTTGGGCGTGGGTTCAATAGGCTCTTCTTTTTTCAACCATTGAACAAAATCAAGCTTGCCTTTTTCCGTAATGGAATACAGCTTTTTCTCCAGAATTTCTCCACTAATTTGAATCTCGTATACAATCAGTTCCTCGCTCAACAATTTTTTCAACTCAGGATATATCTGACTGTGCTTTGCAGTCCAAAATTCACCCAAATCCTTACTAAACTCTTTGCCTATATCGTAACCAGTCATGGGTTCCTTAGACAACAAACCTAATATTGCATATTTTAAAGTTCTCATAAGGCTCACCTTCTCTAGATAAATACGTATGAATCTTGTAATTATAACATAACCAGCAAGTGAACCTTAATATAGATACAGATTTAAACTAACACGTTAATCAATTCATATAAGTATGTACATGTTTTCATTGATATGATTTTTTGCCTGTGGTACTATTTAACTCGAAAGATAGTGAATTAATTCACAATATAAACATGAGGGAGAAAAGATCTCAGTGGAACTGACAAAAAGAGATGGATTATTCTGATTGCAAGCTGTTTTATCAATCTGTGTATCGGCTCTATTTACGCATGGAGTGTATTTGCTGCACCAATGGCAGAGTATTTGAGCGGCATTACAGGACGTCTTTTAACTCCGGGGGATTTGGCTATTGCCTTTACAATCTGCAATTCTGTAGGGCCAATTACGATGATTTCCGGTGGATGGATTAATGACAGGTTTGGACCGAAGAAAGTCATTTTGATTGGAGGCTTGTTGTTTGGGGGCGGCATGATTCTGTCCGGATTTGCAACGTCTGTAGGATTTCTGGTGTTTGCTTATGGGATCGTACTCGGCTTGGGAACAGGGATGGTTTATGGGTGCACCATTAGTAACTCAATCAAGTTTTTCCCGGATAAACGCGGACTGGTCGGCGGTGTAACAACGGCTGCGTATGGATTAAGTTCTGTTATTATTCCTCCGATTGCCAATGCTTTTATCAGTAATTCTGGGGTAACCTCCGCATTCTTTATTACGGGTACTTCATTTCTTGTCATTGTATGTGCCGCATCTTTCTTTATTGAGAAATGCCCATCCGATTTTGTTCCGTCAGGCTGGACACCTAAGACAGTCAACGTTAATTCATCTTTAAAAGCAGATAAGAACTGGAAGGGGATGCTAGCAAGCCCGCTGTTTTACGTCATGATTCTGATCTTAATAAGCGGAGCTTTTGCTGGTCTGATGTGTACATCGCAAGCATCACCTATAGCTCAGAAAATGGTAGGTCTTTCTGCCGCTGCTGCGACAACCGTTGTTTCTGTCTTGGCTCTGTTTAACACGGGAGGACGCATCCTTGCGGGATATATTTCCGATAAAATTGGTCGAATCAATACGCTGGCCGTCGCTTCGCTTTTATCGGTAGCAGGACTCGTCTTGCTGTATTTATCAGGCGGCAGCAATGTTGTGACATTTTATATCGGTATCTCTGCCATTGGATTGAGCTTTGGCTCCCTGATGGGAGTATTCCCGGATTTACAGCCGATCAGTTTGGAGCCAAAAATAATAGTGTGAATTATGGAATTATGTTTATTGGATTCGCAATAGCAGGATATTTCGGGCCTTCGATTATGAGAAATGTATTCAGTGCAGACGGGAGTTATCAAAGAGCCTTTGTCATTGCAGCCATTCTGGGGTTGTCCGGATTTATTCTCACCTTTGTATATAAGTGGGTCGTCAAGTATCAGGAGAGAGCAGCTCATAAGAATCAGAAGGTCATCATCTGAAGTTTACGATATATCTGCTATGGCGTACGTTCTTTACATGGCCATGGGGTGAATAGTAGAACAGAAAAACACATCCAATTGGGAGTATGCTATATCCCCATGCAGGATGTGTTTTTTTAAATAAGGAAGCAGACATTTTTGATCATATGATGAGGTTAAATCGACAAAATGATGTTTCTATGATAGGGTGGAGGCATCCCATAGGCATTCTACTCTTCGGAGTAGAGTGCCTTCATGTATATTATGGGAGCTTACATTAAATGTATTTTAAATTCAATTGGAACGGTTATGGAGGTGGTGATGCTATGTTTCTCTCTTTAGCCCCAACAGGGGATGGTTGGATGAGTATAAAAAATGTGAAAATATCATTGAATAAAGAGGAGCGAACATAGCATGACTACTACTTTTCAAGCGGAGAACCGCATTCCATTAAATTCTTCCCGACTTAGGGATCTACGTAAATCCGGGCGTTTGCCAGGCGTTGTCTTTGGCAGAAAGACGGACAATCAGATGATTCATATTCCAACGATAGAATTTCAAAAATGGTTGAAGCAAGGAGCATCTGGTTTTATTGAATTGCAGTTTGAAGACAAAGACGCATTGACCGTACTGTTGGAAGACCTCCAACGTGATCCGGTTACCCGGGATTTGCTTCATGTGGATTTTCAACAGGTGCAAACGAATGAGATCATGCGCACTAAAATTCCCGTCAAGTTCAACGGCACACCGATTGGCACAAAACAGGGCGGAGTCGTGCAAGTTCAATTAGCTTCTATTGAAGTGGAGGCCTTGCCGAGACACTTGCCAACGTCGATTGAATTTGACATTAGTACGATGGAACTTGGAGAAACGCTTCATGTACGTGATGCAACGTTTGCTTCAGATGTAACAGTGATCTCTGAGGGAAATGAGTCTCTTCTCTCTGTAGTTAAACCTTAACGATACCGAGTATGAACTATTAGATAAGTCAAAATTAGCCGTACAGATAATAATCTGTACGGTTAATTTGTGCTTTCATTCGCCAAATTCAGGTGTAAAGGAGGTAGACTCAGGACAGGTGACCACTATAATGGAAATAAGATACATGTAGAGGGCGGTGGGCGAAAAGAAATGGACAAATTAAAGAACAGCGGATTCTATAAACTGAAGTTCTTCATAACTCCTGAAGAGTTGAAAGGTCTTTTACAGCTTTTCGAGCAGAGACAGGTGCAATTCCATCATACCAATGCTGCCCGGACAGAGCATGATTATCGTCAGGTGTATGAGGCGTATCAGACGTTCTATCAGTATTATGTGACAGGAGAAAAGAGGAACGATGTTCATCCCTTCTTTGTATACTCCATTTCGGCTGCGTTCAATCAAGAAAGTTCAGGATTTTTTGTGAGAAATGAAGGTCTATCTTTCCCATATCACGGACAATGGGCAGAGGATGAACTGCCGTACATCATGCTTTCATTTCCGAAAGGCGTTCAAGTTAATTTGGAAGACGAAAAAGGAAAACACTATATATATGAGGATATCCGGGATCATATGCCGCTGACCTATGCGTTTTTCGATGAGATTAGGGATTTTATCAAAAAAATGACAAAACCCTTTCGCTTCTCAGCCCATGATGCCGATGCGATGAAGGAACAGAAGCCTTCTATGCGTATAAGTCATGATGCAACGCGCGATTTGAGCCAATCCTGGATTTTTAATAAATATGGACTTGTGATACATGGCAACTAGGAGGAGAGAACTCTAATCATTGAACCAATACAAGAAACAGAGACACTGGCCATAGAGCTTGCCGCTGCCGCCAGAATAGAAGCAACCATATCGGGAACTACCACATATACGATATTCAATATGACTTAATTAGCTCATTACAATGATAGGGAGTTTAGGTCTATCATTCTCGAACCACCTTTGTACGGTAAAGGGTGGTTCTTTTTCGTGTTTAAAAACGACATCAAGCTACCAGTTCCCTCTTAACCATCGGACATATACACTTTTTCAGCCTTGTCCACTTCTATCCCTGACCAAATTCCAATCTATTGCATTTAATAAACTATCAAAATAAAGGAGGTTTTGAGAATGGGAAATAGAGGAGTTCGGAGTTATCCCCCGGTTCGAATTTACAATTCCACATCTTTTACTGCCACAGGAAGGGTAGAGTATGCCTCTCTCTTTTGCAGCGATGACAACTATGCGGTACAGCGTGAGGAGACTTGGCAGGCTTCTTCACGTGGAGCGTGCCTGGTAACTAGAATCACCGCGACGGTTAGAACACCGAGTGGCAACATCGAAGCTGAACCATATACGTCCTCGGGCACGTCCTACAGCCAATTTGCCATCATACAGGTAGGACCAAACCGTTTCCAGGTTACTCGTGTAGTAAGTACACCGAGACGAGGCTGCCGGAAGTAAGAATGCAGGATACGAACGTAATCAGAGTAGTAGTCCCCATTCAATACAAAGCAACGACTCGCCCCATCTACTAAGGGCGAGTCGTTTCCTTATCATGACATGGCGAATCAATGCTTCTGATACCACAATATGCGGCGATACATGGAGGAATCTTTCATGCGGCGGAAAGGGCGCAAGTCGGGGCGATAATTACCTTCAATAATCCAGATCCGGGCTTTCTGGTCGATTCCAATGTCAAAGCCGACTTGTCTAAGATCGGGGTTGTGTTCTGCCAGTTGTTTGGCAGCGAGGAGGGCAGTTCGTTCTGCCTGGACCAACAAAGTTCGACCTCCCACACGTGCGAGTTGCAGTGCCTTAAGTGCAGGCATGGTACGGCTGGCCACATTCGTGACCAGATATCCTCGTGATGCGACCTTGGCATAAGCGCCAGTTACTTTCCACTTCGATGGCGCTTCCTTTTTGCGCTGAACCATGATTCGAAGATCAAACGGTTTGTTGCGAATTCGAGCCAAGTGCAGGCGTTGTTGAACAATGTAGGTGCGATCTTTATAGGATTTGTCGAGCCATTCAAGCAACTGATCTGTATTAAGCAGGGTAATGGTCTGATTCTCATTCTGAATTCGATAGGTATTGGAACGCTGACGTTCAATGAACACGATATCCCTTCCATAACTTCCATTGCAAGGTTTCAGGACTAAGCCTGGGTAGTGTTGCAGCATGTTTGTTAAGGATTCCTTCTCTAGAAGCTGTGTCTCGGGTAACCGCTCGGCGAGTAAAGGCACACTGTGGAGCATGCGATACTGCAACCATTTGTCTCGTTGGAATAACATCGAATCACTGCCTTTTTAAGGGTCTATAGTAATTCTAATTTATATAAGTTATCCATATAAGCTGTCATTCGTCTAAATTGGAGCGGAAAAGTGCGAATCACTGCATGTTTTACAACTTTCATGGATATTCAAGATTGCAAACTTGTTCGTTTACTGTCCAACCTTACGATGGTATACTCACAATATTCAAACCAGATTTTTGATAAAATATGTCGAATTGAGGCTTAATTAGGATGATTACAACTGAACAAAAGGACGGACCAATCATCCTTATTCCATCGCTGGAACCAGATGAGAGACTTCTATTCTATGTCCGTCAATTGAGAGACTATGGATTTATCCATATTGTCATAGTAGACGACGGATCGGGAGAGGCATATCAGCACATCTTCGAGGAACTCGGAGAGAACGGATGCGCGCTGCTGAGACATGCAGACAATCAGGGAAAAGGTGCTGCACTCAAGACAGGCTTCCGTTATATTGCACAACAATATGGAGCGGCTTCTTTTGTAGTTACTGCCGATTCGGACGGGCAGCATGCAGCGGAAGATGTATATCGTATAGCCCAAGAAGCCAGGCTTCATCCAGACTCGTTGGTGCTTGGTGTAAGGAACTTTAGTGAGGGGGACATACCGCCAAAGTCTTTGTTCGGCAATCGAATGACCTCCTTTATTTTTGCTATGTTGTATGGTAGAAAATTGTCAGATACCCAGACCGGGCTTCGTGCCTTCGGCCCAGGGCTGCTTGCGTTTATGCAGGATGTACGCGGTATTCGGTTTGAATATGAGCTTCAGATGCTCATCTCGTGCATTCAATCCGGCATACCGATTCATACCATGCCCATCCAAGTCATTTATGAAAATGGCAATGCGGGAACTCATTTTAAAGCAATTCAGGATAGTGCTCGAGTCATGGGGTGTTGTTCTCCAATTTCCTGCGTTTCATATCATCGTCAGTGGCGAGTTCTGTTGTTGATCTGGGCATTGCCTGGTTTCTGATCGACGCGTTGCGGCCCGTGTTGGGTGAGCAGCATTATCTAAGAATTCTGCTCGCAACCGTGATAGCGAGAATTATTTCTATTGTCGTCAACTATGTACTGAACAGACATTTTGTATTCCGCAAGGAAGATAGCCAGGGAAGTCTATGGCGCTATCTAACGTTATGCGGAGTGGTGATTCTGCTTTCCAGTACCGGCGTATATCTATTCCATACCGTTCTCTTCGTAGATGAGAAATTGGCGAAATTCGTCTGTGATGCCTTGCTGTTCCTGCTCAGTTTCCAATTGCAGCGAAGATGGGTATTTGCAGCAAGGAGGAAGCAGCTGTAGTGCAAAACGAAAAAAGGCAGAATATCTTTTTATCATCACGATGATTTTGATGTCGATATATCTGATATGGCGTACGTTCTTTACATTGCCTTGGGGTGAAGGCGTGCTGAACGTTATCTTTGGTATGCTGCTGATTGTGGCTGAAGCGGTCACCGTACTGACCACCTTTGAATTATTCTTTCAGAAGATGCAAAAAGAACGTACACAGCTCGACTTTCCAATCGTCCCGCCGGAATATTATCCGGATGTGGATGTATTTATCGCTACCCATAATGAACCCGTTGATCTGTTATATAAAACCGTTAATGCCTGTACGTTCATGGATTACCCCGACAAGCAGAAGGTTCATATATATATCTGTGACGATGGAGCAAGACCTGAGGTGGAGGAGCTTGCCAGACAGTTTGGTGTAGGATATCTGGGGTTCCCCGGTAACAAGGATGCCAAGTCTGGTAATCTAAATAACGCCCTGAGCAAAAGCTCCTCTCCGCTCATTGCAACGTTTGATGCCGATATGATTCCACAGCACACCTTTTTGATGAAAACCGTCCCCTATTTTATGCTCTCCACCTTTATTAAGGAGAATGAGGAATGGCGTCTTCGCCGCGAGGATGAGATGGACCCCACATTCAAGCTCGGGCTGGTACAGACGCCGCAGAGCTTCTACAATCCGGATCTATTTCAGTTTAATCTGTATGCAGAGCAAGGCATTCCGAATGAACAGGATTTCTTCTCCAGGGAAGTGAACATCCTGCGTAATGCCTCCAATGCGGTAGCCTATACAGGCAGTAATACGATCATTTCCCGTCAAGGTATGGAAGACATCGGAGGTTTTCCGCTCAATACGATCACCGAGGACTTTGAGACAAGCATCCGCTTGCAGCAGGAAGGTTACATTACCTATGCGACGCAAGAGGTTCAGGCTGCCGGGCAGACGACAACCACAGTCAAGAGCATGATCAAGCAACGGATTCGCTGGGCAAGGGGCATTATTCAGAGCCTGCAGAATACGCGTGCACCTATATCCGGGAAGCTTCCTTTTTGGACGAGAGTGACCTACTTAAGCAGTTTCTTATACTGGTGGTCCTTCTTTAACCGCTTGATCTTCATTTTGTCCCCTATTTTATTTGCATTGTTCGACTTCCAGATTGTAAATACAACCTTCTGGCAAATCTTAATATTCTGGCTTCCATCCTATTTCTTCTACAGTGTATCCATGCGATATCTGTCCAGCAATATTCGGAATCAGCGATGGAGTCAGGTTATCGACACGATATTTATGCCTTATCTGATCTGGCCTGTTATCCTGGAAACGGTGGGCATTCGCGAGAAAAAATTCAAGGTTACCAACAAAAGCAGAGCGAACGGTCGACAATGGATGTCTTCTCTGTTATATGCACTTCCGCATATCTTGCTGTTGTTGCTCTCCATTGCAGCTATAATTCGGTATGTCAACGGCAAGTACGGGATCGCGCTGTTCTTCAGCAGTATCATTATTTTCTGGCTGGTTCATAACATGATCGCGCTATGTTACGCCCTGTTCTTCATGATTGGCCGTCGTGCGTATCGGGAGACAGAACGGATTCGGGCGCAGGAAGATGTTACGATTTACGATCAAGCCAACAATCTGCGATATCAGGCCAAGACGGTGGATGTATCCGAACAAGGGATTGCCTTTTATGTCCCTTATCCCATTTATTTGGCTGAGCAGAAGGTCATCTCTCTGGTTGTCAAAACCGAGCGATATGAAGCGAGCCTCGATGCAGTTATCGTGTATGTAAAACAGGATGGAGAGGGCTGGCGTTACTCCGCAACGGTTCAGCCGGTCGATGAGCATGATAACCGTCAATACATGCAGATCATCTATGACCGTAAACACTCATTGCCAGAGCAGATGAACATGTGGGATACGGCTTATGACGATATGTTACGTAATGTGAAAAAACGGATTGTACAACCCAGATCGGATCAGCGGAAAATGCCGCGGCTTTCCCTTCAGCTTCCAGTTCATTTCACCAACGGTGCAAGCTGTACGCTGCGCAGCTTCAATTATCGTTTCTTCTCGGCGAAGGGATTCCATGGTGATATTACAGAGGGATCGGTCGTTACTTTTTATACGCAGAGTAATATTGAAGTCATTTTGAAACATACGGGGAAAACGACAGCCCGTGAGCACGAAGTACTTCTTTCGGTAGAGAATATCGATGATATGGTGGAGAAGGGTCTGATCGACCAATTGCTGACGGATCTGATTGAGCCACATTCTAATCGTTCCACCAGAGAAGGTTAGGGGAGATAACAATGCTCATTGTGCTTCATTTTGTGATGGGAGTTTTATTGATAATCTCCTTTGTTGGTTATATGCAGTTTGTTCGGAGGACACTTGCACTGCGGTGGGAGTTTATCCCTGTATTTGTGTTTTCCTCGATTGCCTGCATCGTATATTTCGCTGGCTTGGCAGGTCAGCTCTTTATTGGAAGTATTATTGTGTTGATACTAGGCTTGGTGTTGGTTAGAGGTACGCTGGTTCGAGCTGTCCGACAAGGGACCAAAACCAAACCGAATGTATTGTTCTCGTTATTTCAGATTTCTTTTCTGGGTGGAACGTTTATCTTTTTGCTGATTCTGTTCCAAAATGAATTGACACACTACGATAACTTTTCGCACTGGGCCATTGTGTTGAAGCAGTTGTTGAGTACGAATGCCTTTCCGACACCAGACTCCAGCCTGATTGATTTTAAAAACTATCCGCTGGGGACTTCGTCATTTATATATTATGTCTGCCGCTTCATGGGGCATTCCCAGTCCGTGATGCTTTTGGCACAGGGGTTGCTTATCTTTTCCTGTTTTTATGCCATGTTTGGCATCGTTTCAGAGAAGAAGCGATTTCTTCTGTACGCGTTTCTCGGACTCGGGTTATCTACGCTTTCTTTTTTCAACCTTACGATTCGGATTACCAACCTGCTCGTGGATTTCTTGCTTCCGATCTACGCGCTAGCGATCCTGGCGGCGATTTACCAATATCGGAATGAGATCATGAAGGCATGTATAGTTGTTCTTCCGCTTGCGGGATTGCTGACGATCATCAAAAGCACAGGGATTATTTTCGCCGCAATCGGCCTGATCTTCCTGGTGTATACATGGTTGAGAAATGGGCAGCGCTCGAACTGGAAAGTCGGACTGGCGGTGCTGGGTACTCTTGGCGGCTCGTTCCTTCCGTATTTCGGCTGGAGCTGGCGAATGGCGACGGTATTCCAAGGGATTGAGAACAAGTTCGAGGGAACAGCCGCGGTGATCAAAGCGGGCAAGACGGGAGAGCAGAAATGGGAGATTCTGACGCTCTTCCTGAAATCAAGCATGGATATCACGTCCAGGCCTGTGCTCGGTATTGTACTCTTCCAGCTTGTCGCGATCGGTGCTTCGATATTTGCCGTTGTTGTGCTCAAGAAGAAGTGGAACTTATGGAAAGCATTAATTGCGTTGGACGTTGTAGTGTTACTTTACTATGCAGGCATCCTGGCGTTGTATCTCTTCTCCATGCCTGTCGATGAGGCCATTGTCCTGGCAGGATTTGAGCGTTATGCATCCAGTATCGTGGTCCTGTTCGCCGGTGGACTGGTGTTGTGTGCTGCGATTGATCTGGAGCGTTCATTCCACTACCGGATCGGTGAAGTGCCTGATTATCAATCTTTTAAGACGGTTAAGACGAAGGGTCATTATCAAAAAGGCATTATCGGGTGTATGGCGGTTGCGGCCACCATTCTTTTGTCGGAATACAATGGTATCTTGTCTATCGCCAAAAGTTATGATACAACGCTCCCTTACAAGATTCATGCGGTTACCGGTGATCGGTGGTACCCAGGTGGGCAGGAGGATAACAACAGATATCTCTTCTACGCCTCAGACAAGGACCAGCAGGTCACGAACTATTACATGCAATATGTAGGGAAGTATTTCTTGTATGCTCCACATGTGGACGGGATCGTATTGTTCTATGAGGACAATATGGACAACCTTCTGAGCGGCTACGATTATCTGGTGGTCGTCGAGACGGATCTCAACGCCAAGTATTTGTTGAAAAAACACTATGGCATTGACATGCAAGAGGGTATCTACAAAATCACCCGTTCCGGGGATCAGATCATGCTTACGTTGACTTGAGTTAGGATGATGATGTTCTATTTTCGGATCGTCGGACGGGATAAGCTCCATATTCGGGGAATGTGCAAAACAACAACTAAAAGCTGTACGGACATCATCCGTATGGCTTTTTAGTGCTCGTCAAATAAGATACAATGATACTTGTAGATAGCGGAAAGCCGCATTGAAGAGAGGCTTCCATGAAATTATGATGGGGCCGCATTCACACGTCTAAATCCATCTCAAAGTGGTGAACTCATGAAGGAACTGCACAACCCGATTAATAGGAAAACGTATTACATTTCCATGCTAACCATCATTGCTCTGATGTTATCTGGATTAGTCCTGTCCACGACCGAATTGAAGGGGATTACGGCGGGGTATGTGATCCATTGTCTATGTGTTACCGTGCTATCCGTATGTTTATTGATGTATCCAAAGGTAGAGACGTTTCCCTTTCGATTAAGCATTATTCTGATTGGATTCGCTTACTTCTACACACTTGCTTTTTTATATCCCCAGTCATGGACCAACTATATTCTCATCTGTCTTCTTCCAGCCCTCGCCATCCTGTTCTATGATCTGAAATTATTCTATTGCTCATTGATTCTTAACGGGATTTTGCTTCTCTTAACGTTTGGTTACAATCTTCTGTATAACCAAGGAAACGAGTACGCGTATTTACATACGGATGTGGTAGGCAATTTTATTAATATTATGGCGAGCCAGGTCATTCTCTTTCTTATTTTCCACCTGACCATTTCCCGGATGAGGAAGCAACAACTGTATTTGGAGCAACTACAGCAATCGGAGCGTTTGAAAATGATCGCCAATTTAACTGCTGCTGTCGCACATGAAATTCGAAATCCGGTGACGGTTGTAAGAGGTTTCTTGCAGTTATATCGAGAAGATACAACTTTTGAGCAACCGGTGAGGAATAAGTTTGCTTTAATGATTGATGAGCTGAATACCGTCGAGCAGGTAACCTCCCAATTCCTGACTCTTGCCAAACCCAATAGAGAACTAAGGCCAGAGAAGGTCGATGTTAAGGAGGTTCTTGAAGGTGTGACGGGTCTGCTCAGCTCCTATGCAATGTTATCGAATAAACATATAGAGGTACAGGCGGAAGAGGACTGCATGATTCGCATTAATACCATTGAGTTCAAGCAGTTACTGATCAATCTTATCAAAAATGCACTGGAAGCCTCGGATACAGGGACAACCGTCAACGTATCCGCCAAGCGATTGAAGCAGTGGGTGGAGATGCGAATAACGGATCAGGGAAGCGGCATGACAGACGAAGAAGTGAAGTCGCTGGGGACTCCGTTCTATTCATTGAAGACCAATGGAACGGGACTGGGTTTAATGATCTGTTACAATATCGTGGAAAAGTATGAGGGAACGATTGAATACCAGAGCGCAAAGGGTCGGGGTACCTCGGTAACTATTCGCTTTTTAGCTAAAATGGACTAGGCTTAATAATAAGATAGCGGCAGTGGGGACAAAGGCATCTTTGTCTCCGCTGCTGCTATTCGTCTATCGCGTGTGATATCGCCCCTTGGGCACCACCATCGGTGACCCCGAAACGGGGTCTTCAATCACGGTACAATCCAATCCAAAAATGTCTCGGACCTGCGGGGCTGTTATGACCTCTGCGGGCCTACCCTCAGCCACAAGCTTCCCAGTGTGAAGCGCAAAGATATGATCCGCATAACGCGCTGATAAGTTGATATCGTGCAGTACCATTACAATGGTCGTTCCGTGTTTGCGATTCAGCTCGGTAAGCAAGTCCAGAATCTCGACTTGATACGTGATGTCCAGGAAGGTCGTCGGCTCATCGAGAAAGAGGATATCCGTCTGTTGCGCAAGCGCCATGGCAATCCACACACGCTGACGTTGCCCGCCTGAAAGCTCGTCAATATTGTGATTGGCAAACTCGGTGATGTTCATGATGGTCATGGCTTCGGCCACAGCCTCATAATCCTTCTTGGTCCATCCACTGAATAAGGATTGGTGTGGAAACCTTCCACGACCCACCAGATCAGCTACCGAGATCCCCTCTGGAACAATGGGAGACTGCGGGAGCAATCCGATTACGCGAGCCAATTGTTTGGGCGGGATCTTGCTAATGGCTTTGCCGTCCAGCGTAACACTGCCTGATGTAGGCTTAATGAGTCTGGCCATCGTTTTCAAAAGGGTGGACTTACCGCAACCGTTAGAGCCAATAATGACACTTATTTGGTTGCTTGGTATAACGATGTCCACTCCATGGATAATGGTTTTATTTTCATATCCAGCAACGAGTTGTTTTGCTTCAAATATATGTGTCGGTTTCATTATAACTCCCCCTTACGATTCATTCGGATTAACAGGAAGATCAGATACGGTGCTCCGAGTAATCCGGTAATGACGCCTACGGGTAATCTGTACTCAAAAGCAAACTGTCCGATGAGATCTGAGGCTAGAACCAGATTAACGCCAACCAGACCCGCCGGGATAATGTTCGAGGATCCAACACCTACGAGCCTCTTCGCGATAGGTCCCGCAAGGAAGGAGACAAAGGCGATCGGCCCTGTAGTTGCGGTAGCAATGGCGATCATGCAGACGGAGCTCACAATAAGCGCAATTCTGGTCTTGTCCGTATCTACACCTAGTGAAAATGCCGATTGCTCTCCAAGTTCCAGTATGGAGAGGTGTTTGCCGAGCATCATGATGATGGGTGAGCAGATGAGCACGGTAATCACCAGAGGCGGCAGCGCACTCATCTGAGAACCATTCAGACTGCCTGTGAGCCAGCGGATGGCAGCAGGAATATCCTTTTCCGAACTAACCAGTAAGAGATAGGAGATGACCGCATCGAGCATGGCTTGAATACCTATCCCGATAAGTATTAACCTTCCGATGGAAAACACTTTTCCTCTGGAGAGTATATAGATGAACAACACGGTAGCCAGACCTGCAATCACTGAAGCCAAAGAAACAATCGCTCCGCTTGCATGAAGTACAACGATACAGAACACAGCGGCGGCGCTTGAACCTGACGTGATCCCAATGACATTCGGATTCGCCAGTGGGTTCCTCAACATGGTCTGGAAGGTATAACCTGCAATACCGAAGGCAAATCCGGCAAAGAGACCTGTGAGCATTCTCGGTAGACGTATCGTGTTTACGGCAAAAGAAACACCTTTAATCTTCTCTCCCGAAAGGGAGCTGATGACATCTTTAACCGGATAGATGGTATTGCCGAGTAAAAGCATGGCGCAGCAAAGAGCACATGCAAGTATGGCAAGAAGACTGGTGACAAGTATCCAGCGGCGACGTCGATGACGTCTGCCCGCCATAATAAATTCAATCGATTGATCTCTCATAATGAACGCACTTTCGATCGCATCGCAAGGATGATTAATATTGGAGCACCTATAAATGCGGTAACGACACCGACTTCAAGCTCTCCGGGGTTGCTGATCAGTCTGCCGCCGACATCGGATATCGTTAGAATGATTGCTCCAGCTATGGCTGACATCGGTATGACAAAACGTAAATCGGGTCCTAGTATAAGGCGTATGACGTGAGTGGATAACAATCCAATGAAACCAATAGGTCCAGCGAGGGCAGTCGCTGCTCCGCACAATAGAACCCCTGCAAGAGCCGCAATGAATCGAAGTGTCCCTGTGCGCACACCGAGTCCTGTTGCAACATCGTCACCCAGAGCCAAGGCATTCAGTGCCGGGGCCGTAAGAAATGCAATAAGTATACCGATGAGCAGGAACGGGATGAATGTACTGATTCCATTCCAGGTTGCCGACCCTACGCTGCCCACTTGCCAGAACCTGAACTGGTCCATGACATAAGAGCGAGGGATCATGATGGCAGTGACGAGGGAGGAGAGCGCGGCGCTGATGGCCGCTCCGGCCAACACAAGCTTAATGGGCGTGGCTCCGCCACGCCCCATTGAGCCGATTCCGAATACGAACACAGCCGTTATTGCAGCTCCGGCCAGTGCCAGCCAGATATACTGATTGGCGCTGTTGATGTTCAGGAAGGCAATACCAATCACCACAAACAGGGAGGCCCCTGTGTTGACACCCAATATGCTTGGGTCGGCAAGTGGGTTCCGGGTAACGGCTTGCATAAGTGCTCCTGATACGCCGAGTGCTACCCCGCATAACAAGCTAAAGACGGTTCGGGAGATTCGTTTGCGCACGATGTTAGCCCCGTATGATTCTACTTCCGGGTGAAACAATCCGTCGATTAACTCATGAAACCTCACGGGTCTAGAGCCAAAAACCAGTGAGGCAATCAGAGTTGCAACGAGCAGAATGAAACAAATGACTAACACCAAGATGAAGTTCTTGGGGACATGTGCTCGTATTCGATTTTCATTCGAAAGCGATGTACTATTCATTGATTTTGTCGATTGCTCCACTAATTAATTTCAGGTAGTCATCAATCGTATAGGAAATGGACAGTGGGTTTGGCGTTCCGGCAGCAACCAATGGTGTATCTGCTTCAATGAATGCGACAGAACCACGTTTAACCGCAGGGATCTTACCCAGCAATGGATCAGCCTGAATGGCTTTCAGCAACTCGGCACTACCGTAACCAACCAGAATATCTGCATCATTCAGGGCTTCAGCATTCTCTGCACTTAAGCTTAGGGAGTAGCTGTTAGGGTCTGTGATTTGGCTAGTGATACTTTCTGGAATAACCAATCCGAGCTCACCCAGGAAAGCCACACGGGAATCTACAGGTGTATAGATATGCAGTTTGGACATGTCTTCAGCGGAGAAGTTAACCCACACCACTTTTTTGTCTTTGATCTGAGGATATGCGGCTAGTTTCTCATTGACCATAGCTTCTGTATCTTTGATGAGCTGTTCACCTTCTGCTTCCATACCCATACCCTTTGCATTGAAAGTAACCTGCTCACGCCATGTTGTTGCCCATGGAGCTGTAGGATAAGCTACAACTGGAGCAATTTCACTAAGAAGGTCATAGTCTTCCTGCGTGATCCCGGAGTATGCTGCAAGAATGACATCCGGATTGGAATCGGAAATGGCTTCAAAATCAAGTCCGTCGGTATCTTGGAAAACGTTCGGGTCGGTTACACCGAGTTCATCCAGTTTTTTCGCAGTCCAAGGCAGCAGTCCGCTGTCATCCTGAACACCAAAGTTGGCTGCCGAGAAGCCTACAGGAACTTGTCCAAGCGCCAGAACGACATCTTGGTTTGCCCATTGTACGGTAGCTACACGCTCAGGCTTTTTCTCAATAACGGTTTCGCCCAGGGCATGCTTGATTGTAATTGGATATCCGGCATTCTCATCTGTAGCTGTTGGTGTTTCGGTAGCTGCCGAGTCACTTGCAGCAGGAGTTGCTGCTGGTTCTTCAGTCTTATTACCACAACCAACTAGCGCCAGGATAAAGACCAGTGAGATCAATAATGCTGTTAATGGAAACGTTCTCTTTGTATTCATGTGTTTCCCCTTCCTGAATCCTAAAATGTATTGGGTAGTTCTTAACATCCGGGTTGAATCGTTACATCCATTGCTATGTATAAAAATATGTATATAAAACGTTTTATACATTTGATAATGATTATCAACATCAATTAATATATCTTTTTATTAAAGGCAGTGTCAATATAAAAATTGTAAACACCCATATTAAATTAGAGTTACATTCCTTGGGAAAGTAGTTTATTACCCGTTCTTAACGGAACATTTAGAGGATGAGAGCCGTGGGGTTTCTATGAAAAGAGAGATGAAGATATTATTCATGTAATTCATTCCAGATCATGGTATATTTCTAATATTACATGATGTAGGGAGATTCTATATGGATAATCAATTCATCAAAAGGTTGATCGTTTTATGTATGGTTTTTGTGCTATTACCAACAACGAGTGTGCTGGCTGCGTCATCGCTTATTAAGGACCCGGTCTTGGCCAAAGTGATTCGAGCAGAGTTGAAGCTATCGGTTAAGAAGGAAATAAAGGCTGGCGATTTGAAAAAACTAAAATCCATATACGCTATGGATACGAAAAGCAGGATATCCAGCTTGCAAGGTCTTGAACACGCGGTTAATATGACGGATCTATTCTTGCCTGGTCAAAATATAAAAAATATTAAACCACTCAACAAGTTAAAGAAGTTGACGTTCTTAGCGGTTGAAGGCAACCAGATTACCGATATCTCACCGCTTTCAGGCCTCACTAATCTGCAAAATTTGCTTATGGACGATAACAAAATCAAAAGCCTGGCTCCATTAAAAAATATGCCTAAGCTGAGAAGTCTACTCGCCAGTGGTAATCAGGTGACTGATCTAAGTCCTCTTCGGAAATTAAAGCTGGAATGGATCATTATGAATGATAATAAAATTCAGGATCTGACACCTTTAAAAAATCATCCGACCTTGGAGTATCTATATGTAGAAGGTAACCTCATTGAGGATATTGCAGTGCTCGAGACCATCCCACATCTAACAGAGGTATATTTGGCGAACAATCCGTTGAATGATCGTGCTGAACAGGTAGTAGAGAATCTGGAGAAGAAAGGCGTCGTTGTAAGTTTGGTAAGCGAAGATGCGAATCAGGCGAAGTAAGTGGTGTCTGTTTTGGCTAAAGCAGATTAAATTATTTATATCGGAAAAGGTTAATCCCTCATTATATGAAACAAAAACAAAGAAGGCCGCAGATCATTCTGACGGCCTTCTTTCTTTAGGTGTGTTGAATAGAAACGCTTGGTAACAACTTAACGCCCGTGCCACACACAGCAATATTATTCCACTTCGATCTCCTTCACCGTCTCTCCCTCAACCAGCACCGGCTGATAGTAGGTATTCGTCGGCAGATCCTTTTTGCCTTGCAGATTCTTGATGACCCAATCGGCAGCATCGCGCCCCATTTGCTCTTGGGGGTGGGTTAGCGTGGTAAGCCGGATGTTGGCGTTCTTGGCGATGTATGAATTGTCCTGTCCAATGATGGATAACTCATCCGGGATCGAGATACCCAATTTTCTGCAAGCGTGCACGACCTCCAGTCCCACCTCGTCGTTGTAACATACGATTGCGGTGAGTGAATCCCTGTTTTCGTCCAGATACGCTGTTACATTGGAGGATAACTCTGGCTTCGATGCGGTATCAAAGGAAAGCACTTGCTCCGGATGGAACCTTAATTTCGCATCACCCAGCGCCTTGATGTACCCCTTCATTCGGTACTTTCCTTGCAGATCATCCATTTTCGCAATAATGCCGATCTGGGTATGACCTTTGGCGATCAATTCCCGTGTAGCAAGATAACTGGATTGCACGTCATCCAGGCAGAAGAACGGAACCTCCAACTCTTCATAGAACGCATTAATCATCGTAAACGGTACATCCTGCTCCTTGAATGACAGGTAGTATGCAATATTGGGATTGTACAGATTACTCTTGGTCGGTTCGACGATCAAGCCATCCACGCCGTAGGAGAGCATCATTTCGAGTGCTTTTTTCTCCTGTGCCACATCATTATTGGTACTGGCCAGCAGCAATGAGTAGTTGTCCTCATTCAGACGACTCTCAATACCGCGGATAATGGACGGAAAGATGTAATCCGAGATGTATGTCGTGATCACGCCAATCGTTTTCTTGGACGTATTACCGCCTGATCGTGATCGATACTGATTGCTGACGTAGGTTCCTGAACCCTTTTCGCTTCGTAAAAATCCTTCGTTCGATAACTCCAAAATAGCCTTCCGTACCGTCTGGCGACTTACGGTGTAGCTTTCCTGTAATGCCAACTCGGTTGGAATCTGTTCGCCTATGCTATATGTCCCGAAAGGATATGACTTTTTATATCATCAATGATGACCTGGTATTTTGGCTTCACGTAGTCCACTTCTTTCATCGTTACTCATCGATATCAACGTTGTTGTACCAATAGTTGTACGTACATATTCTAGCATGATTTAGGTGCGAAGCAAATAAAACCGAACATTTATCGAAATAAACCGTACATATTCAGCTTTTTTGCAGAGAGGTGTACCTTACAGCATAGCCATTTTATAGCTATACTAGGCCTTTAATTGGTCAAAAAGAGTACAATGCATGTCCTTTGTAAGTATAACTATGATATATTATTGACAAATGTACGTACAAAAAATATACTAAGGCTGTCAGAAAAGGAAAGCGCATTCTTTGAGAACACAGATTTTTGAACAACCTCTTATACAAAATTCATGATTAGTTACTGCATAAGTAGAAGCTTCACCTTATATATGCATCCTTAGGGATGTTGAATCACAACCGGAGAGGGGATACACGTGATTATGAGTCAATTGGACTTGAAAGAAGCCATTACTAATGGTGCTACTTCGCTCGGAATTGAATTTGGATCAACGCGGATTAAGGCGGTGTTGATTGACGAGCGTTTTGAGACCATCGCGTCAGGCAGTTATGAATGGGAGAACCTTCTGAAAGATGGATATTGGACTTACAACCAGGAGGATATCATCACAGGTCTGCAAACGGCTTATCGTGAGATGAAGCAAGATGTGGAACAGAAATATGGAATTACGCTGCGAACAGTCGGTTCGATCGGATTCTCGGCCATGATGCACGGATATGTGGCATTGGATAGCGCGGGCGAACTGCTGGTGCCTTTCCGCACCTGGCGTAACGCGACGACGGGAGCAGCTGCAAGGGAGCTAACCGAACTTCTGCAATTCAATATTCCTGAACGCTGGAGCATCGCTCATCTGTACCAAGCCATCTTAAATGAAGAAGCACATGTGCCACGGATCGATCACCTGACCACTCTGGCTGGATACATCCACTGGCTGCTGACGGGCAATAAGGCGATTGGCATCGGCGATGCTTCAGGTATTTTCCCAATTGACGAGTCTACACATAATTATCACCCATCCATGATCCAACAGTTCGACGAACAGGTCGCAGGCAAAGGTTATCCGTGGAAGGTCGAGGACCTTCTTCCGAAGGTATATCTCGCAGGTGAGCATGCAGGTGCATTGACGGAAGCGGGAGCCAAGTTGCTCGACCCTTCGCAAGATCTGCAAGCAGGCATTCCACTCTGTCCGCCTGAAGGTGATGCCGGAACGGGTATGGTCGCAACGAATAGCGTAAGGAAACGTACGGGGAACATCTCAGTGGGAACATCAGTATTTGCCATGATCGTACTGGAGAAGGAACTATCCAAAGTGTATCCGGAGATCGATATGGTCACCACACCGGATGGTAGCCCAGTAGGGATGGTGCATGCCAACAACTGTTCCAGTGATATCAACGCCTGGGTGGGACTGTTCCGTGAGTTTCTCAAGCGATGGGATATGAAGTGGATAACGGCAAGTTGTTCAGCGTGTTGTTTAACAAGGCTTTGGAGGCAGACCCAGATGGGGGTGGCTTGCTCAGCTACGGTTACTACTCAGGTGAGAACATTACAGGACTTGAGAAAGGGCGTCCATTGTTCGTGCGCTCCCCGGAAAGCAACTTCAATCTGGCGAACTTCATGCGGACACATCTGTTTAGTGCCTTCGGTGCACTTAAGCTGGGTATGGACATCCTGACGGAGGAAGAGAATGTAGCCATTGATAGTATTTTGGCACACGGTGGTCTGTTCAAGACCCCTGTCGTCGGACAACGAATTGTAGCTGCTGCAATGAACGTACCGGTGTCAGTAATGTCTACCGCTGGTGAAGGCGGCGCATGGGGCATGGCACTTCTGGCTTCGTACATGATCAACAAGGATCAGGAGGAGAGCCTGGATGTGTTCCTGGAGCAGAAGGTCTTCAACAATGTGGAGGATCGAAGTGGCGCCGGATGCATCGGATGTGAAAGGATTTGAAGCATTTATCGAACGCTACCGGAGTGGGCTCGCGATTGAGCAATCAGCTGTAGATCATCTGGTAGAGGTTGTTCAAAAAGACCGCTTTTGATTACGAAGGATGCCTAGTGGCATCATCAACGTCGAATATGGAATTCAGCCGAAATGTCCGTTGCTCACGTAGCTCAATCTACGCTCCGCTACTCCATTTCTAGCTTCATCCCATCTTCTCGGTACTGAAAACCGACTTTTTGAACACGAACTATTAGAGAACGGGAGGGAATAACATGTTAGAACAACTGAAAGAAGAGGTATTCCAGGCGAACCTGGAACTGCCCAAGCACGGACTTGTGAAATTCACATGGGGTAACGTCAGTGCAATTGATCGGGAAAGTGGCCTGTTCGTCATTAAACCAAGTGGCGTTAGCTACGATGTGATGAAAGCAAGCGACATGGTTGTGGTTGATCTGGACGGTAACGTGGTGGAGGGTGAGATGAGACCTTCCTCGGACACTGCAACACATGCCGTACTATATAAGCATTACTCGGAGATTGGTGGCATCGTGCATACACACTCCACATGGGCGACCATCTGGGCGCAAGCCGGACTGGACGTACCCGTGATGGGAACGACACATGCGGACACGTTCTATGGAGCGGTGCCTTGTGCACGTTTCCTGAATCAGGACGAGGTGGATCGCGGATACGAAGCGGAGACAGGACGCGTCATTATCGAGACGTTTGAACAGCGTGGAATTGATGTTATGGCGGTTCCGGCTGTGTTGCTCCATGGTCACGCACCATTTACGTGGGGAAAAGATGCCAAGTCAGCGGTGGTGAACAGTGTCGTGCTGGAGGAAGTGTGCAAAATGAACCTGTACGCGCGGCAATTGAATAACTTCGCGAAGGAACTGCCACAAGGCATCCTGGATAAACACTATCTGCGTAAACACGGAAAAGACGCGTATTACGGACAAAAGTAATTAGTTTGTGTATCAATCGGTTGACACTAATCCAATCGAATAGGTCGTGTGCTACTACTGCCAACGAAGTTGTATAAAACTTTTACACGATAACGGAGAAGACAGAAGAAAGCTGGAGAAGCGGAGCGTTCACCTTTATCCCCTGATTTTCCCTTTAGAAAAGGGAATCAAAAAAATCTGGGGATAACAGTGATCGGAAGATTATTCTGGCTGCGCAGTGTTCTAGTGTAAACCCATACTGTTCAACTATACTTTTTACACGTTAACGGAGAGTGCAGAACCAATCTGAAGAAGCGGAGCGCTCGCGTTTATCACAGGATTTTCCCTTTGCCAAAAGGGAATCAAAAAATCCGGGGATAACCAGCGATCGGAAGATGGTACTGCAATCGGAGTGGCAAAGTGTAAACCCATATTGTTCAACTATAAAAATATGAAATGAGGATGATTATATGTCAGCAGCAAAAGAATTCTGGTTTGTCGTCGGTTCACAGCACTTGTACGGAGAAGAAGCGCTGGGCGAAGTAAAAGCTAACGCACAGAAAATTACGGATGCCCTTAATGCCAGCGGCGTACTGCCGTACCCGCTTGTATTGCAGGATCTGGCGGTAACCGCAGATAAAATCACGAGCATCATGAAAGAAGTCAACTATCGCGACGAAGTAGCAGGTGTCATCACATGGATGCATACCTTCTCCCCGGCGAAAATGTGGATTCGTGGTACAAAATTGCTGCAAAAACCTTTGCTGCACTTGGCGACTCAATTCAACGAAAGCATTCCGTGGGCAACCATCGATATGGACTTCATGAACCTGAACCAAGCGGCACATGGTGACCGCGAATATGGCTTCATCAATGCTCGTTTGAAAAAACAAAACAAAATCGTTGTTGGCTACTGGGAGCGCCCGGAAGTGCAACAGCAGGTTGCAGACTGGATGGACGTAGCGGTTGCCTTTAACGAAGGCTTTAACCTCAAAGTCGCTCGCTTCGGAGATAACATGCGCAACGTTGGCGTGACAGAAGGCGATAAAGTGGAAGCACAGATCCAATTCGGATGGACGGTTGATTACTTCGGCATTGGCGACCTCGTGCAATACGTGAACGCTGTAACGGAGCAGGAAATCGACGATCTGATTGCTCAGTATAAAGACCTCTACGAATTCGATTATGGTACGAACAGCAAGGAAGCTTGGGAAGCCAGTGTACGTGTGCAAGCAAGCTATGAGATTGCGATCAAACGTTTCCTGGACGAAGGTGGTTACAGTGCCTTCACGACGAACTTCGAAGATCTGCATGGCATGAAACAGCTTCCGGGTCTGGCAGTGCAACGCCTGATGGCGCAAGGGTATGGATTTGCCGGTGAGGGTGACTGGAAAACAGCTGCACTGGATCGTTTGCTGAAAATCATGGCCCATAACGAGAACACGGGCTTCATGGAAGATTACACCTACGAGATGGCTGCTGGACAGGAAGCGATCCTGCAATCGCACATGCTTGAAGTCGATCCGACACTTGCCAGCACGAAACCGAGAATCATCGTGTCCCCACTGGGGATTGGCGATCGCGAAGATCCGGCACGTCTTGTGTTCGACGGCAAAGCAGGCGAAGGGGTCGTGGTATCCATGGCAGACTTCGGTACCCACTACAAACTGCTGATCAATGAAGTATCTGCATTCGAGCCTACCGTTCCAGCACCTAACCTGCCGGTAGCGCGTGTATTGTGGAGCGTGAAGCCGAACTTCCAGGATGGCGTTAAAGCATGGATCGAAAATGGTGGCGGTCACCATACGGTTGTATCCTTGAACCTGACGACAGATCAGATCGTGACATATGCGAAGCTGGTGAATCTGGAGTACGTTATTATTAAGTAAAAGTGGATTGGCAGCTACTGCCCTGAACTTATACAATTTTTTCTCTGTGGCCGGGGGTTAACCCTCGGCCCTTTGTTTGTTATGCTGAGAAGCATGATAATGAGCTGAACATGTGTTTAATTTTCCATCGAAAAGGGATAAGAAATGAAGGAGGTAAGGAAAGGATATGTACACAAAAGAAAGCTTGATGCAGCAACTGGAGCAGCTTGGTTTGGATCGCCAAGGTACGTTGCTTATGCACTCTTCAATGAAGAGTTTGGGCGAGGTTGAAGGTGGAGCAGATACGGTGTTGGATGCCGTTAGCGATTACATGGAAGACGGATTGTTGGTGCTTCCCACTCATACGTGGTCTACCATTAATGCGGATAACCCAATGTTCCACGTGGAAAATTCTGTATGCTGCGTAGGCATTCTGCCTGAGCTTTTCCGTAAACGTCCGGGCGTGGTTCGTTCGTGGCATCCTACACACTCGGTAGCAGCACTGGGAAGGGACGCAGAGGTATTTACGAAGGATGATCATCTCTTCGATACACCGTGTGCGAGAGGCTCAGCATGGGGGAAACTGCTCGATCGGAAAGCGACAATCTTGTTAGTAGGCGTTGACTTGAAGCGGAATACATTTATCCATGGCGTCGAAGAGTGGGTGGACATCCCTGGCAGAATGACGGACGAGCATGAGATGCTGTATACGGTTTTACCGGATGGAAGCCAGATTTCAGTACAGTCCCGCAGACATAGTGGGTTGCCGTGGTCGGAGCATTTCTGGAAAGTAGACGAGGTATTGGTTCGCGAAGGTGCGATGCGTAAAGGAAAACTCGGGGATGCAGTCGTAAGAGTGTGTGATGCGGCTAAGACGTCAGAGGTAATTACGGAGTTGCTGATGGATAATCCGGACTTGTTCTCGGACAACGAACCCTTTGATTCCCATAAATATGAAGCTGATATGGTCGGAATGAGCCATGAAGCATATCTCAGAAACGAGGCACGTTACAAGCAACAATTGGAGCTGTTGATCGCTGATAAGCAGGTCGTTGAAGGCGAACGTTGACTTGATCATGAGCAAGTCATAGCCAATATACGAGAAGAGTAGATGTTCCTGATCAGAAGGTTAAGTACCACTGCCGGAGAGATAAACTCTGCCAATGATATGGGTCATTTGAATTAAACCAATTGCTGGCTGGCCGCTCCGTTGGATATGGGCGGTTTTTTTGTGGAACAGTCAGATTCCTTCACAAAAACGCAAAATAGATCAGCATTTCGATCAGAGGTTGGTCAGACTTCCAGTGTATGGGCTACTCACCCTTAGGGCGGTGTGATAAGATATGGGTAAATTAACCAATAAAATTGCGTAGCGGTATAGTATAGGTGTTTATTGAAGTTTTATATAAGTATCACATAGAATCATGAACAACCACGTTGTCATTGTAGCATCTAAGAAGGAGAAGATTCGTGAACCCATTAGTATGGTATGATCTCTTTTTATTTGTCCTATTGTTCGGTGTAGGTGTATATGTGTTTACTACGGTTAGAATTACGAATTTACATAAGGTGTACTTTTTGTTTCATGGGTTGATGATGCTCTGGCCTTTCTGTCAATTTGCGAGTACGCTCACGGATGATTCTGGCTTGCAGTTGTTCTATGTTACGTTGTCTTTCGTCGCCGTCTCCCTGCTTGGGAGTGGGTGGCTTCTACTGACGATCTTTATTACCGGTTACGCGGAGCGGTTGAGTGCCAAAGGAACGTTCCTGCTATTTCTCCCTGCGGTGATTGGGGCTATAGGTGTGGTCGCCAATCCATGGAACGAGTTCGTCATTCCCCTGGAGGGCGGGTACATCGAGCGGGCTTACGGCCCTTGGTTCTGGGTTGTGATGGTTATTCTGGTGAGCTATTTCTTGGTGTCCCTCGTCGTCCTGTTCCGGGCGGTGTATTCATCGCAGACGTCTGCCATGATCAAAAGACAGGTGAGAATCACCCTGTGGGGCATCCTGGTCTTGGCTGTCTTTGCAACAATTGATGCGATCCTGAATGTGGTTCTAGCCCGCTGGTTGCCAATCATTCCTGGCATGACTTCGCTGGGGATCTTTCTGTCGGACCTGTTCTTCGTCTATGTGATCAAAAGATACAATGTGTTCGATCTGGTCTCCATCGCGCATGAGGACGTAATCAATACGATTCCATATGGCATCCTGGTACTGGATGAGAATGAAGTCATTGTTGAAGCGAACAAAGCCTCACGATCCTTTATGGATCTACATGTAGGGGATTCTTTTGATATGGAGGTATTTCTGGAGTCTGTTCAAGTTGTGGGCAGCTGTTGGGAGTTCGTGAATCATTATAAGAAAAAAGAAAATACCCTCTCTCAGGTTGAAGTGATCGTGGAGCGGGACAACAATATCCGGCACTATATCCTGCAATCGTCTCCGATTGTGGATTCGGCTCTTGTGCCGATCGGTCATATCCTTACGTTCCAAGATGTCTCACAGGAGCGCTTCTATGTAAAAGAGATGAATCGCCAGAACGAGACGCTTCAGGAGCGTAATCAGGCGCTAGACTTGATCCGTCAGGAGTTATCCGAGGCCAATCGCAAACTGGAGGAACTCGCGCTGACGGACAGTTTAACCAACTGTTACAACCGCCGTTATCTGACCCAACACCTGAATCATGAGGTCATTACCAATATTCAATACAAAACGCCATTTTCACTCCTCCTGCTCGATATCGACTACTTCAAAGCGATCAATGATCGCTACGGACATGTCATCGGGGACGAAGTGCTCGTCCGCACAGCGGAGGCTGTTAAACAATCCATTCGCAGTACGGATATTCTGACGCGTTATGGCGGGGAAGAGTTCATGATCTACCTTCCGCACACGGAGCATGATCTGGCGAACCAGATCGCGGAGCGCGTGAGAACCGCTGTGGAGTCCAACCGCATTATGGTGGATCACGAGATTATGCAGGTATCCATTACGATTAGTATTGGGATTCTATCCTTTGAGGACTTTGAGGTTGTGCATGTGCCGGACAATCCGGAGGGGTATTTGACTCAACTGTTTGCAGCGGTGGATAAGGCCTTGTATCAGGCAAAGCAGAATGGGCGTAATCGGGTGGAGTTTGGGGTGTTTGGGCGGGGAGTTATTTGAGGGAAATAGGTTGACGAATATTGAGGAGGAGCAGAAAGAAGATATCTAGATATACGCAAACAAAATACAAATGAATTATCTATCTTGAAAGGTTTGTCTAACAAGATAGATAATTCATTCAGAATCTTTTCTTAGCATCCTAGATGGTGATCTTTTTATTGGATTCTTGTTCTTATTGCTGCTGCGCGAACTCTATCCCGTACTTCGTTATAAATAGAAATATTAGTGCCTTCAGCAACTTCGAGTGTTACAGCAATGGTGTATGATATTTCATTTCTTGTACTCAGTCCTGTAGCATCTTGCTTACAATTAACTTTAATCGTTAATACATCACCGTCTATAAATGCTGCAGCTCGTTCTCCTTCAAAAATTTCGTGCTGTACTGTTCCTCTTTGTACAGCTTTTGCATCTGCTTCAAACCTATTTAATTGTAGTAATTCATGTTCAGAATCGAACCAAAGATGGGCTTGTCTATATTTTTGATTAGTATTACTTATTGGACTGAACCAGCTTAACGTAACAGTTAATCTCCTTTATCCACTCTTCTACTAAGAGAAGGAGGTAAAGGTATTTCAAATAATTGCCCATTTTCCTTTTTTATTTTACTATACCCTAAGAGTGTAACTTTTTGGTCAGATGCATTTAATATCTTATACTGATTAACAAAACCATAACCTACATACCGTGGTAATTTTTTATCTCTGAATTTTGTTTCTCTAGGTAGTTGTAAAATATTTTTGTAAAATTGATACGCATTATTCCATTGAGCTCCATGAACTAGCAATGTCTTAATAAATAATGCTCCAAATTCAGTTAAAATCTCTTCTTTATCAGGTAAGCTACTTAATAGATCTTCTAGTACTTCATATATCTCACCAGCAAATCTCGTAGCTAAAGCCGTAGCATTACTAGTACCGCGTGTATATATAACTTCGTTCGTATTACCTGAATCACCAGGGTATGCCACTTTATGTCCTGGTGCAAGAGATGAACTATTAACATCCAATAGGGCAAATCCATTACTTCCTAGGATATTTTCTGTAAAAAGTTGTTTGCCGCCAGATAGCAATATATCAGGCTTAATAGAATTTCTAAATCCTAGACCAACACGACTATAAGGACTCATCACTTCTTCACTACTAAAAACATCAATTCTGGTTCCCATATTTTTTATTATAGAGCTATCTTTGTGACTAGCGCCTATACATAATGAATTAATAGATTCGGAAGGGGATAATATTCTTCTTTCTATTACATTTTCGGCAATAGATTTCACAACTTTTTCAGCAATTATAGGATCGTTTTTAATGCCCGAAAATTCGTCTCTAGGAACGTCTAACAATATAGATTTAGGATAATTCCCAGCACTAATCAAAAATAACACTTTATACTTTACAGATAAATAATCTATTAACTTTGCCCATGGACTTAATTGAAGGTCAAAAGGCCTTGCGGGGTCACCAATTGATAAGTTTATTATTTTAATATTTGGCGCAGATGCAACTTCTTCACCATCGCCTTCAAATAATCTTTTAACTGCTCTATGTATAAGGTCGACTGGAAGTAGATTATCTGGGATATGTTCTGAATTGTTCATAAAATCATTAGGGTTAGGTTTTAAGATAGGCCGAACATAAATTTTTCTATTTAAAGGCAATGTTTGCGAGTCTAATTCTCCATGTATTATTAAAGACGCCATAGTTGTACCGTGAAATCTCTTACTAGCTTCATAATTTATCTCAAACTCATCTGGATCATCTATAATTATCCGATCTCTCAGCAGAGTGTGATTTTGTAAAGGTAATCCATCAAATAAAGCTATTACTGGAGGTTTTTCTGATAAAACTGAATTTTCAGATGATGTAGGTGCTTCTTCAACTATAAGTTCTGATGGTGCTATTACTGCTGACTGACCAACTGGTCGAAAGTACATTATAGAATCAGCTTTTATTAATTGAACATTTGAATCATTATTTAAACTTTGAAAGATAGTAATTGGTGCTTCTACTAGCAAAGCATGATAGGATATCTCCTCTATAATACTTTCAGCTAAGACTTCTCCATTTGCCTCTTTTATTAACTGTTTGATTTGAGTAGATGCTTCTATTCTTTTGCCGTTATTTTTCCTATACCATAATTCAATTTCAAATCTTATTAGAGTCTGGCCAAACTCAATCTTCTCTTCTAAAGCTTCCTTTAAACCTGTGTTATAAAAGCGGTCTTGTATTGACCATAATCTAAGATCTTTAAGTTGAGCAAATAAATCCCTCCATTTAGTTGTGCCGCGTTCAAAGCTTTCTTGATTTCGATATTTTTCCCATAGACTCTTTAGCTCGCTCATTGCAGTTTGATTAGACATTACAAGAAATAAGCGAGCTCCTAATTTTTTATCAACAATTTCGTCGTCTTGTGATGACATATAGAAATCTTCATCAGGATCAATAAACTCATCTATTTCAGCTAACCACTCTAAGCCATTGATATCTTTTACTGCATTTGTGAAGTTTTCTATACTTCCTACAGTCTCGAAGACTACTGCATATTCTGGAGTAACTCCCACTGTATTAGGTGTAACTGTACCTCGGTGATTAGCAAAAGCATCCTCAAGTTGTCTCAATTTAGGCAGTACACGACCTATTTGGTTAGCATGATCAGGGTATCTTATGTTTCCTCCTCTTCCTGGTGGTTTTTTTGATCTGTCAACTTCAACTGGTTTTGGGAATATTAACATTGGTTTATCATTCACCTTTTTCAGCCCCTGACTCTATATTGGAATATTGGAATTTTATACTTTCTAGTGATTTTCTTACGATGCTTTTTATATCGGAATTTGGAATTGACATAATATACTTCCTCTTTATATCTAGTCCAAATTCATTTAACTCCGAGTAACTTAACCCCTCTAAGCTCTTTAATAAGGTGTTTTTAGAATGTCCAAGATTAAATTTGTTCTCACTTTTGTACCTTTCTATCCACTGCTCAATTTGGTTTTTTGTAGGAAGTTTAATGTCCAGCTTTAATTGAAACCGTCTCCATACTGCTCTGTCTAAAAGTTCTGGATGATTTGTTGCTGTTACTACAACTACATGACTAGGGAGATTATCAATTTGTAGTAGTAATGAGCTTACCACTCGTTTAATCTCTCCCGTTTCTTGAGAATCCCCTCGCTCTTTACCTACTGTATCGAACTCATCGAAAAAAAGAACACATCGTTTAGTTTTAGCGAAATTAAAGAGTTCGTTTAACTTATTTGCTGTCTCTCCTAAGTAACTATCTACTAGGCCCTCATATCTTACAGTTATTAGAGGGACCATCAATTCGGTAGCTAGTGCTTCTGCAATGGATGTTTTCCCGTTTCCAGGAGGGCCTGCAAGCATTATTCTATTTCTTGGTTCTAAATTATAAGTTCTTAGTAGGTCGACTCTAAAATGTTCCTGAATCAAATCATGAAGGTTTTGTCTAACATTCTGATCTAGTATCAAAGAATCAAGCGTAAAAGTAGGAGTTTTTTCGTAATACAAATTCTGATTTCTGTGAAAATTCAAAGTATTTATACTACCATCTAGTCTTTTTTTTGTATTTTTTTGTAGAGCTTTTTCAAGTCTATCTGCTAATATAGTATGGTTTTTACTTTTTTCATCTACAATTAAAGCCTCTACAGATGTTTTAAAGAGTTCTTCATTTCCTTGTATTCCTGATTCAACAAGTTTTATGATTAAATCTGACCTTGCCAAATTCTCACCTCCTTAGATTTAATAAAGTTTGATTTAGACATTATTTTTAATGTTAGATAAGTATCATTATTTAAATATAGTCATCAAACGTAACAGATTGTGTACATTAAGTTTAATACAGTTTCCCCTCTGGAACGCCCCCATATTCACTAACACTGTAAAGTGTCTGCTAATAGTAAATATGTCTTTTTATATTCAACAAGACACATGGTTTCCAAAAAGTTAGAAGTATGCACGATAATACTTTATTCTAGCATATTAAAGCTGCTAGATAGACTGGAAAATGGAACAGCAGATTGTTATTATCTCCAACTAAAGATAATAAGTAATTTTCTTAATAAATCACTATCTAAAAGCATCTCTAAATTCTTTTATGATGTTGTTCAAGTTCTGAACTTGTTTAGGATTTAAATCATTAATTATCGATCTGTAGTTGTCTATAAATTGCAAGTTTAGCGAATCAGAATCATTATTGGAGTTATAGAATAAAGAATAACTAGGGACATTCAAACCAGTTAGAATCTTTTCCAAAGTATCAATGGAAAAATTCCTTTCGCCGCGTTCTACAGAACCAACATATGCATCATCCAGTCCTGAGAGTTCTGCAAGTTGCTGTTGTGTTAAACCCTTCGCCTTACGAATTGCTCTAATCCGTTCTCCTACCGAATTTCGTAATGTTGTCATATTAACCACCTCTCCTAAAGGTTAGGAGAGTATTGAAGTAATTAGCAGGGTTTTAAAGGCAGTAAAACATATTGAAAAAACTGCGATTAAGTACTATATTAGAATTATTGTACTACTTCTTTGTAGTTTCTAAAAGAAAATAAATAGGATACTTTATGCAAGGCATAAATGACTTGGTTTAATAGCCTAACGTAACCTATATAGAGGGAGGATCTTCTCTTTGCAAAAATCTATCCTAAAGTCACTCAAACCGGACATCATTGTTGAAATGTTGGACATGGCTGTGGCTTTTGAAAATTGGAATAAGTTGATGGAGAGGGCGGACATGTTATATCAATGTGTGCAGTCCATCCATGAAGAGAGGCAGGAGTATCGGTCAAAGGGAGTGCCTGCGCCACATATACACATCGAGCGGCCCTTGGTCTACTATTACGGGTTCAGTCACCTAATGCGGGGTATGGCTCACCAGAAGATGGGACAGGTAGATCAGGCGAGGGCATGTATCGATCTATATGCAGAACTGGGATGGATAGAGGATCTGGATGAGGTAGATATGCAGGTAGTACAGGAGTTCAGGCATAAGGCACGGGTGAATCGGTATGCTCTGGAGATTGAAGCCGGGCAGGTGCAACTGCTGGAGGAGTTTGTGAACTTTTTGCTTGAGCATCCGGAGGAATGGTTGGTGGGTCTGAAAGTGATTACGGAAGCGGCAGTGCGGCATAGATGGCAGATTGATCGGGTTTTACATATGTTTGAGGATCAGATACAGGGCGATGTCAGAGAAATGGATTCTTCAAACAACGGTGATGTGTACCATTACGTTTATCAGCGAGCTTTGTACGAACAGTGGATGGGAAGACCACAGGGGGCCGTGGAGTTCATTTTAAAGGCAATCAGGTTAGCGCATAAGCTAGGGATGGATCGGTATGTTATAAGGTGCATAGCATTGTTGGAATCATTGCGGGAAGAGGCTACAGAGGAGCAGATTGGGCGGTATCGGGTGATGTTGGAGGAAGTGAAGTAAGAAAGGTATTTACTGAAACTGGTAGGATATGCCTTGAAGTGGGTATATGCATATAGGACCATAGCACCGATGAGGAGCACAGCTTGTGTTTTTAACTTGGTGAAATCAGGATGTTAGCCGGATAGTTTACATATTACACTTCTGCTAACATAGGATAATCCTATTTCGAATGAGCGGAGAAACGTTATGAGTACAATCAAAGTTACCCCTGAACAACTACATCACGTATCGAATCAGGTGGATCAAGCCAGACAACAGTTGGAGAATATTCGAAGTGATCTGACGAGACAGATCATGTTCGTTCAGGCGATGTGGATGGGCGCGACGCAGGAGCGATTTTACTATGAGTTCGAGCAGTCACGACCTATACTGGATAAAGCGTTGGAGAGTATGGTCAATACATCGAAGGAATTGAAGGATATCGCCACGCGATTCCAAGATGCAGATGCTCAGAAGGGAAGTCTGGGTGGTGCGTTTGGAGCAGTCGGTGCCGCAGCTATGATGACCAAATCATCAGGTGATTCCGGTTCGGGTGACAAGGGCTATCGGATGGCTTATAACGCGATGCTTGGTAAAATGATGCCTGTGAACGAGAAAGGTGTTACGGATCAGGCTGCCCTTCAGGCTTATGAGAGGGATCAGGGACATCTGGATTTTAATCGTATGCAAGCTGTGAACGTTGAACCGCCTGGGGAAGATATTTTTGCGTTACAGATCAAGGCATTTGAGATGGGGATTCATCCTACGACGGGCGAGCCTGTATCAGATAAGTATGCTCAGATGATGGTGACCTCTCTGAAGTTTAGTCAGATATTCATGGCGATTCAAATGGTTCGCGGGAGTATGCCGGGCAGTAAAGGTCCGTTTCGATTGCCTGCTTCTAATCCTGCTGTGGTGAAGATTAAGCAGCATATTGAGGCTGCTAAGGCTAAATCAGGTAAAAGCCATGTCGGAACTTCTAATGGAAAAAGTGAAACTAATAAGAAATTCTCTGATATGAATTCAGATGAACAATTAGCTATTTCGAAAAGATATGCACAAACTGCTCCAATAGAGATTCCTGAAAGTGCGAATATGAAAGCTAAATCAATGAATGATGGTTACGAACAGATAACATACAAATGGAATGATGGGACATATAAGTATGAGGTTAGGTGGCACACTAGGACATCTGGTGCTCCTATTGATCAAGGAAACACCTGGGTAATTCAAAGGACAATTCCAGGTAGTGGAGGTAGTAAGCCACAGTCTTTTTACAAGATTGGAGAGAACGAGTGGGTTGAGGGATACAAGTGGTATGATGCAATTGCTGCAAGAAAAACAGGTACTGCCACACCGGAACAAGTCCGGATTTTAGATCAAGGACATTGGAAGGAGTAATACGATGAAAGAAGAAAAAGTTAATGACGTTTATTATGTGGGATACGAGGGACAACCGGAAATACTAATTTTATTTGAAAACTCTACGGAGAAAAATATTCTAAAAATGTGGAATGGATATTTTGAGACATTATTGGATTTTATGTGCCAGTATGAGTCTACTGACAATGGTATTCTACAAGAATACTATGCCCATGAAGGTTGGTATGAGGAAAGTCCATGGGAAATACAGGACCTAGATTCAGCTATTCATTTATTTAAATCCTTCAATGTAAGTAAAGTAACTGGTGAGCAAATAGAGAACGTTAAGAATATTGTTCCTACTCTCCCAGAAGTAGCACATCAGATATCAACATTTTTAGAATTAGCCAAAACGAACGGTAGTAGCGCGTATATTGAATACGACTGATTGAGATCATGGAACATAAATTCAAACGATAACGCAGCTGATAGGGCTGCGTTATTTAGTCGTTACCTTTTAAGGAACTTTGAGTAGATTTAATAATCGATCGAGAGGGGAGAAAAACATGGGGCATCTACTAACCACAGCTATTGAACGTTTGTCATCTATTTCATTTGAGAATACCGAAAATAGTTCACTAGAATCGTCTCATGTTCTGGTTGAAGAATATCTTAGACGCGTTAATCAATTATTAAATGAGATGGATATTTCAATAGATCAATATCCCCTATTTAGTTTTGCTAAAATTCTTGGAAAAGACATTGATGAAAAAGTATATCGAGCCTGTTCCAAACTGGACACAATACAAAACCCCTATGTGAAGGTAATTTGCTGCGGTTATTTAGAAGTCTCCGAATTAGCAGATCAGGGAGTGGACGAAGCAATTCAATACCTCGACCTCTACGAACCAATGCTAAAACTCTTTGAACGAGGTTGGAGTTTCATCATAAGACAAGGTGAAATGGTTGTAGGTAGTTCAGCTTATCCTCTTAAGTATTGGAGACATTTAAACATTTCAGTGCAAGATATTAGCGACATCGAATAGGATCATGTTGATCAAAGGGGGAGAATATTGTCCGTAGGTCTATATAGATATAACGGTGATATAGAAGACCGGAATAGTGAGCTTACACTCAGTGAGAATATTGCTACTCAGAAATTTTATGATGAGTACTGGGAGGCAGCAATACATGAATTAGGAATAATCCTGATTCGGGATGGATCTAAAATATATTTTCACCAATTAGAAGCTGCTGTGGTTGAGTTAAAACGATTAAGTGAGTGGGCAAAGGAACATTTAAACGGGAGTGAGTTAGATTATATGACAGGTAGAATTGAAAATTTACTAGATATATTGCCTAGCGCATTTATTAGTGAAAGTACAATTCTGTATATGTTCTGAGGGTGATAGCTTGATGTGGGAATTTATTAGAATTGAGTAGTTGTCTCTATAGGGGGAGGTATTAATGAATCAATTATATAAAGGTATAGAAAGGATAAACAGCATCAATTGGAGTACTTCCGGTGGAACAGATGAGCCCTCAAACATGGCATTATTACAGGAGTATATTAGAAGAGCAGCAATCTTGACCACTACATACCATTTGAAAACATCGTATCCCTTCTTCAACGCTTCCCGTGCGTTCGGATATGAGGTTGATCTGGATATAACTGAAAAATGTCCTCAGTTAAAGGAATTGAAAAACAATTTCCTAAAAGGAATGTGTGAATCATATTTGGAATGGCTGTTATTAGTTGATTCCGGGAATGAAATTGCGCTGGAGTTTCATGATTTGTATGAACCTTTGATTCTTTTAATCGAAAGGGGAGGAACCATTAGAAGAAAGCATGGTGAGATTATTACAGGTGGTTATGCTTTTCCTCTAGCAAATGCCGAATACATGTCTAAACAGGCACCAATTGATATAAGTGATGAGGGACTGGAGGCCTGGTCGCACCAGTGATTTCTTAGATAAGTCGTATAGCTCTAGCTCAAGCATTAAAAAGGTTAGAGGAGTGAGAGCATGAATTTTGATATCGTAGAAATAAAGGACTACTATGACACGGAAATGTTTAATTATGACTATACTAAACTAAAAGCTTGGGGAGTAACTGAAGAGAATGCTCATTTTTTAATCGACATAGGAGTCCCAGAACAGTATGATGATTTTTTCTTTTATGAATCTGAAGCTTTCCAAGTGAAAGTTATTGAAGGAGAGGAATATATTCAGATTGGTCACTTTGCAAGTTATGGTATGCGTGACTCGTATGGTCTCTATCTAAAACAAGGGAGCGATATGTTTTTCACAACATCATCATTGGATAAATCCAACGTATATATACTCAATAAGAATTTGGGAACCTTCTTTTTGTTTCATCTAATTAGAAATGAACTGGCAACTAAAATGAGACTGGAAGGTACATATACCTCAGATGAGTATGCTAGAGCACTTCGTGGTTATTTTGAGAAGATTGATCCGATAGCAATGAATAATGTCGAAGCTTACTGGTCACATATGCTGGAAGACTACGAAACTGGGTTGTAACTCTTCGAGAAAATCTTGCATGGTATCACCTGTAAACAGTCCCGGATCGCAAAGGAAATAAACCATAATAAAGTCCTCATATGTAACAAAAAACATGCAGAATCCGCTCTCATCCGAGAGTCGGATTTTTCTCGTTTCACTACCAACATAACTCTTGTCAAAACGTAATCATTACGATATGATAATACTCATTGTTTAGATCATAATAATTACGATTAAGAGAGAGGGGCATTACCTTGAATAAAAAGACGCCACTGCTAGCGCTGGTCTCCTTGGCCTTGAGCGCTGGACTGTTGAGCGCCTGCGGATCATCTGAATCCAGTCCCGCTGCGCAACCATCCACCGATAATAAAAATGTTCACTTCCTATACAACTTCTCCACCAGCTCGCTAGATCCGCATGTGGATTCAAGCTATGTACCGCTGCGCGCGGGCATTACAGAGACTTTGGTGCGTCTCGATGAAGAGAATCTGACGGTTGCTCCATGGCTCGCCGAGAGCTGGGAGAGTGAAGACGGACAGCATTGGACGATCGATCTGCGAGATGATGTGACCTTCCAGAACGGCAAGCCGATGACAGGTGAATCCGTTAAGGCATCGCTTGAGCGGGCGCTGGAAGAGAATGTAGCCATCCAGAACGCACTGAAGATCGATACAATTGAAGCCGAGGGCGACAAGCTGGAGATCACCACAACGCAGCCGTTCCCGGAATTCGCTTCAGAACTGGTGAACCCCAACACGGCGATTATCGACGTGAGTGTGCCGGACGTTGTGAACAAGCCTATTGGTACGGGCCCGTTCAAGCTGACTTCTTTTACCCCAGGCAGCAAGCTGGAATTGGATCGATATGATGAATACTGGGACGGGGCATCGCCACTGGATTCCATCACGTTCTCATTTAATGAAGATGCCAACGCTCGCACACTAGCGCTCAAATCTGGGCAGGTCGATATCGTATACCGTCCAGAGGTCGAGAGTCTCGAATCGCTCAAAGCGATAGACGGCATGAAGGTGGAGTCTACATCGACGTTCCGCGTGCATCAGCTGACCATGAATATGCAGCGGGAAAGCATGAAGGACCTCAATGTTCGTCGTGCGCTGGATGCGCTGATTGACCGTCAGGGTATCGTGGACACAATCCTGCTTGGTTACGGTGAAGCAGCCATCGGCCCGTTCCTGCCATCGTTGCCGTTCGCACCAACCTATACAGATACAACAACGGAATCTGGAGCTGATGTGGCTGTAAAATATCTTGGTGAAGCAGGGTACACGCAGCAAAACGGCGTGATGACCAAGGATGGCAAACCGTTGCAGTTGACGCTGCTGACGTATTCGGCTCGTGCCGATCTGCCATTGATTGCCCAAGTGTTCCAATCGGATGCGAAGAAGATCGGGATCGACGTGCAGATTCGCCAGATCGACACACCGGAAGATTACATGGCGTCCAACCGCGACTGGGATATTGCAACGTACAGTAATTTGACAGCGCCTCGTGGGGATGCCGGTTATTACCTGAATGCGACGTACCATCCGAAGGGTGCGCTTAATTTCAGTGGATCGGAAGATCCGGAGCTGACCAAGATCATCGACGAACTTAATCTCACGGTTGCACCGGAGAAACGCGCAGAGCTTGCCGAGAAGGCAGCCAACTACGTGCATGACAATGTGCTGAATTCATTCGTGCTGCATCCGGGCACGATCGTGGCCTACAACGGCAAGAAGATCAAAAATTGGGTTACCACCCGCAGTGAATATTACATGATTACCAATAAGCTGGACGTGATGTAATGTTTCGCATTTTGCTTCGAAAGTTCCTGGAGGTATTTATCTTTCTGCTGTTCATTATGTTTGTGAGTTTCCTGTTCATTCGTCTGGCTCCGGGCGACCCGGTGCTGACGATATTGAATGTAGACGAACTGTCTGTCAGTCAGGAGCAGGTTGAAGCTGTACGCGAGGAGATGGGCTTCAACGATTCGCTTCCTGTGCAGTTTGGCAACTGGTTGCTCGATTTCGTTCGGCTCGACTTCGGTGTATCGTATTCGACTGGCCAGCCCGTCATGCAGACCCTGATGCGTGCGCTGCCCGCCACGGCTGAGCTGACGATTGGTGCACTGTTGGTCATGCTCGTGATCGCGATCCCGCTCGGCTCGCTATCAGCGCTTCATCGTGGCAGTTGGATTGACCGTGGAAGTCGGATGCTATCCATAGTGGGTGCGGCGGTGCCGAGCTTCTGGCTGGGTCTGATTCTGATCGACATGTTCGGCGTTCGCTTCGGCAATCTGCCGACCATGGGCCGGGATGGATTCACCTCACTTATTCTGCCATCTCTGACGCTGGGACTTGCCATCTCCAGCGTTTATGTGCGTCTTTTGCGTTCCAGTTTGTTGGATTCACTCAGTCAGGAGTTCGTTCGGTCCGCTCGAGCAAGAGGGTTATCCGAAGGCCGGATCTTCATGCTTCATGCGTTTCGCCATAGTCTGCCTCCTGTCATTACGGTATTTGGCGTAAGTCTCGGCAGCCTGATTGGCGGAGTTGTCGTGATTGAAGTATTGTTCGCTTATCCGGGGATCGGCAAGCTTGTCGTTGATGCCATCCGCCAGCGTGATTATCCACTGATTCAGGGTTACATCCTGATCATGGCTATCGTGGTATTCCTCGTGAATACGGCGGTTGATCTATCTTATCGTTATTTGAATCCTGAAATGAAACTGAAGGAAAAGGAGGCCCACCGATGAAAACCATACCCCTGCCCATTCCGACGACAAAATCTAAAAAACATAGCTGGCAGGCGATCATTGGTCTGCTGTTTGCACTGCTGGTCATCGCGGCCTCCTTATATGCCTTTTTATACTTGAAGCATGATCATACGTTAACCGACTTGCGTGGACGATTGCAGGGCGCAAGTGCTCTCCATCCGTTGGGTACCGATCATCTGGGCCGCGATGTGCTGACACGTCTCCTGCTTGGGGGTGGTCATACGCTGGGTTATAGTTTGTTGGCACTCGGTGCTGCCCTGCTGATTGGCATTCCATTTGGACTGATCGCAGGATACAAACGTGGCTGGGTTGATAAGCTGTTCATGCGGATCGCGGATGCCTTTCTTGCTTTTCCGGATACCATTGTCGCCATTGTTCTCAGTGGCCTGCTTGGCGCTGGAATCGGCAATCTGGTATTGGCGATTGTGATTGTAAAATGGGTTAGCTATGCGCGGCTCGTTCGGAGCACCGTCCTATCGGAGTCCCAAAAGGATTACATTCGCATCGCCCGGACCAACGGACTATCCGACGGTCGCATCATGAGAAAACATCTGCTTCCACATATCGCAGGGCATGTGCTCGTGCTTGCCAGTCTTGATCTGGGCAAAATCATCCTGCTCATCTCATCATTATCCTACATCGGCCTTGGCGCACAACCGCCAACACCTGAATGGGGAGCGATGCTGAATGACTCACGGCCTTACTTCCAGTCTCGGCCGGAGCTGATGATCTACCCGGGTCTCGCTATTGTCTCGGTGGTCCTGCTTGCCAACATGCTGGGCGACTATCTGCGAGACCGCTTTGATGTGAAAAAGGAGGTGCAGCCATGATTCTCTCCATTGAGGAACTGAGCATCTCTAGCCGGGATCGGACTATTGTAGATCGAGTCTCTCTGGCTGTTCGCGAAGGTGAGTTCATGGCACTCGTTGGACAGAGCGGTAGTGGCAAAAGCTTGCTCTCGCAAGCCATTGGTCGTCTGCCTGCCGCCCAACCTGCATGCGTCGGGGCGAGTCATGTTCGAGGGCAGCAACCTACTTGAACGGAAGCCAAAGGAGATGCGAGCCCTGCGGGGAAGCCGCATCTCATATATTTTTCAAGACTATCAGGGAGCGTTTACGCCGTTTCGCAGCATTGGTGGGCACTTCGATGAATACCAGAAGGTTCATGGGGAGAAGTCTTCTGCCATCCGCAAGAAACGAGCGGAGGAAGCGCTGGAATCGGTTGGACTTGGTGCGGAATTATTACGCCGATATCCGTTTCAATTGAGCGGTGGACAGCTTCAGCGGGCCTCCATTGCTACCTCGCTGATGCTGTCTCCTCGTCTGCTGATCGCTGACGAAGCGACAACGGCACTGGACAGTGTGTCCGGGCATCGCGTGTTGGAGCTGCTGGCACGCAAACAAGCGGAGACGGGCTGTGCGATTCTGTTTATCACGCACGACTGGCGCCATGTACGCCGCTATGCCAGCCGCTTGGCTGTTATGAAGGAAGGTCAGATTGTCGAATCGGGCGGCAAGCATCGCATTCTTGACCATCCCCAGCATGAATACACACGGCAACTGATCGACGCGGCTCCCGTTCTGAGTCGCTCGCTGAAGTCGGGATTGAAGGAGGTGGGAACAGAATGAAGACGACTGCATATGAAGAACACCATGGACTCGTACAGTCCGAAGAGTCTGGTGTGCGAAGCCCCAACTTTACTAAGGACGTAAACCATGCAGAGATAGACCATGCAGACAGAAACAATGTGGTCATAGATACTGCAAGTACAGATCGGGCTGTCATTCATGCTACAGATACAGATACAGATCATGCGGATACACATAGCGTTATAGATACCGCCGTTGCAAAAACTACTTCCTCGCCCAGCATCCTAAATCAACCAGTGCTTCAGGTGGAACATCTCAGCCGAACGTATGCAGGTGCAGACCGTCCAGCTGTGAATGATATTTCATTCACCCTTAACCGCGGCGAGTGCCTTGGTCTGGTTGGCGAGAGCGGCTGCGGCAAGAGTACGCTCGCCCGCTGTCTGCTGCGGATTGAAGATGCAGATACAGGCTCAATTTCACTGGGGGACAGGATATCGTGCGGCTGAGCGGCCGACGGTTGCGATTTCATCGGCGGAAGATGCAGATTGTATTCCAGAATCCGATGGCTGCACTGAATCCGAAGCTCAAGATTGCCGATTCACTAATTGATCCGTATGAACAGCTTGGACGGAACGCCGAGCTGTCCCACTTTACCTATACGTCCAAGGATGCTTACGTCCAAAAGTTGCTTGAAGCGGTCGAGCTTCCAAGCGATATAGCGGGACGCTACCCCCATGAACTAAGTGGTGGACAGCGTCAGCGTGTAACGATTGCGCGTGCCATCGGGATTGAACCGGACGTTGTCGTTCTGGATGAACCGACGGCCAGCCTGGACGTAATCTCGCAAGGTGCCGTTCTGCAGTTGCTCACCGATCTGCGGATATCGCTTGGTCTGTCATACGTGTTCATCTCGCATGATCTGGCTGCGGTACATCGCATGAGCCAGCGCATCATCGTCATGCGGGAAGGTCAGATTGTTGATCGCTTTGGCTCAGATGCGTTGTTCGCTGAAGAACGCCATCCATATACAAAGGAACTAATTTCTATTTTCTGAGTACTCCCGGAAACGCCGGGGGTGGTAAGGGTTAATCTTAAATATAAAGCCGCCATGCGAAGCGATTCGTAAGCGGCTTTTGGTGCATCCATTTTCACGAGTTAAGTAAGGCTATACAACATTTGATATGCCAAGTCCCACTAAAACCGGGCTCCTTTCTTTGTTTTGAACAAATATATCTTTCAGGCCTATAACCGGGCTAACGTTCCGATGTAAACTAGCGTATACTGATGGAATAGCAAATATCTTGAAATTGCATATTTAAATTGCTCTATATTATTGATACACTAGATCCAGGTTATATTCATTCAGAGAAGGTGCGATCCCGTTCAAGAATGGGTTTGCTGCAAATGCCAAATCGATAACGCTTACATCCTTTTGGCAAATATAGGATATAAGGACGGTAGACATGAGCCAGGGACAAACGAGTACAGATGTTATCTTGATTGGTGCCGGAATTATGAGTGCAACTTTGGGAACTTTGCTAAAAGAATTGGCACCAGACTGGAATATTAAGGTTTTCGAAAAGCTAGCCACTGCAGGAGAGGAAAGCTCCAACGAATGGAATAATGCCGGAACCGGGCATGCTGCATTGTGCGAACTTAACTATACCGTTGAACGACCAGACGGAACCGTAGATATTAGCAAAGCGATTAAAGTGAATGAACAATTTCAGATCTCAAAGCAATTTTGGTCCTATCTCGTCAATAGCCGTCTGATTCGTAATCCGCGGGATTTCATTATGCCGATTCCTCATTTGAGTTATGTTCACGGAGAGAGCAATGTCCAGTTTTTGAAAAGACGTTATGACTCCTTATCGAATCACCCGCTGTTTGCAGGCATGGAATTCTCGGAGGACAAGAAAGAGCTGGCGAAATGGATGCCGCTGATGATGAAAGATCGTACAAGTAATGAACCTGTTGCGGCGACCAAAATTGACTCCGGTACGGACGTTAACTTTGGTGCTTTAACGCGTATGTTGATTGGACATTTGAAAGAACAGAACGTGGCAATCCACTACCAGCATAGTGTGAAGAATATGAAACGTACCAGCGATGGACAATGGGAATTATCCGTGAAAAATCTGAAGAGTGGTGCAGTCGAACGCCATAAGGCAAAATTCGTCTTTATCGGCGCGGGCGGCGGAAGTCTGCATTTGCTCCAGAAGACGGGCATTCCGGAAGGTAAACATATCGGCGGATTCCCGGTCAGTGGCATCTTTATGGTGTGCAAAAATCCAAAAGTCGTTGAACAGCATCACGCCAAAGTCTATGGCAAGGCTTCGGTAGGGGCTCCGCCCATGTCCGTTCCGCATCTGGACACCCGTTTTATCGACAATAAGAAGTCGCTGCTATTCGGGCCGTTTGCCGGATTCTCGCCGAAGTTCCTGAAGACGGGTTCCAATGCCGACTTAATTACGTCTGTTAAGATGCATAATCTGCTTACAATGCTCGCAGCAGGTGTCAAAGAAATCTCTTTGACCAAGTACCTGATCCAACAACTGATGTTATCCAAAGAACAACGTATGGCAGAATTGCGTGACTTTGTTCCGGGTGCGAAGAGCGAGGATTGGGATATGGTTCTGGCAGGGCAGCGTGTGCAGGTCATCAAGGATACCGTCCAAGGTGGCAAGGGTACGCTCCAATTCGGTACGGAAGTAGTTACATCTGCAGATGGAACAATCGCGGCTTTGCTGGGTGCATCACCGGGTGCATCCACCGCGGTTCAGGTCATGCTTGAGATCCTCCAGCGTTGCTTCCCGCAGCATATGGAGGCATGGGAGCCGAAGATCAAGGAAATGATACCATCCTATGGCATATCCCTTGTGGAGAACCTGGATCTTCTCAAAGAGGTTCATTCTTCAACAGCCAAAGCGCTGGGGTTATCGGATGAAAAACATGTCCTTCACGTATAGCGATTAATCTAATCGTGTTAGATCATGATCAACTAAAAGAAGAGCTAAGCCGGATGAAGCCCGTGCTTAGCTCTTCTTTCGTTTTATTTGATATTTTATAGAACGATCTTATCACTCAGACTCCTGTGCTGCGGTCCATAGGGATGACAAAGGATACCTTCGTACCTTGGCCCGGTGAACTGACGATGCTTAAGCCCTGTCCGTACATTTGAGTCAACCGGCGATGCGTATTGATTAATCCGATCCCTCCGATTCCCCAGATCCTTTTTGAGGCCACGCCAGTGCGCGTTCAATCTGCTCAGGCTGCATCCCCACACCATCATCCTCAATCTCAATCAGGGTGGACGCTGTTTGGTTGATGATCCGGATATGCACGGTTCCACCCTCCACTTTGCTTAGAACGCCATGTCGCACTGCATTTTCAATGAGCGGTTGAATGGTGAGTGGCGGCAGCGAAAGATCAAGATCATCTGGAATATCCCAGATGACATTCAGCCGATCCATGAAACGTTCTTTCTCAATGTAGAGATAGGCACGGGAGAGATCCAACTCATGCGTGACCTCAACCATTTTCTCCGAATTGACAAAATGAAAGCTGGTCTGAAGATATTCGATAAACGTATCACCCAGTCTCTGCATTCGCTCCGTGTCTATCTCACTAAGCACCATAATGGAATTGAGCGTATTAAAAAGAAAATGGGGCTGAATCTGTGCCTGTAAGTAGGCAGCTTCCATACGCAGTCGCTCATCGATGGATTGTTTCAGCACGATTAGTGATCCGATGCGATGCCTTAACTCCACGGCATCAACGGGTTTGGTAACATAGTCCGTTGCACCGGCCATGAATCCGGCGTAAACATCCGCTGGTTCGTTACGAGCCGTCAACAACAGGATGGGAAGCTCTGATACCGAATAACGCTTGCGTACGTTCTCTGTCAGTTCATAACCGGACATATGGGGCATCATGACATCGGCAATCAGTAAGTCCCAAGGCTCCTGATCCAGCAATTGAAGTGCTTCAAGCGCCGAGGCCGCAGGTTGAATATGATACGGTTCACTCGCAAGCATGGAGATCAGTACTCGCAGATTGACAGGATCATCATCGACAGCAAGAATACGGGCGGCAGTCTTGTCCTGAGATAGGGTCTGCTGCTGTGGCTCTGCAATCGCAATCTCATCGAAGCTGTGAGCGGCCCATCCTTGCTCAGTCTGATCCGATAGCGATGTGGTATCTTCCCGCGGAAGCGAAATCTGGAAGATCGATCCTTGCCCAGGTACAGATTGCACGGTGAGCTGGCCCCCATGGAGTTCAATGAGCTGTCTGCTGATATTGAGACCGAGGCCGATTCCTCCGCTTAAGCGAGCCTCTGGCGTTCCCTGTTCATACGCCTCGAATATTCGCTGTTGTATCTCCTCACTTATGCCAACACCTGTATCTGAGACTTCAATTAAGACGCTATCTCCATGTTCATGAACAGAGACGGTAATCGAACCCTCAACGGTGAATTTAAGCGCATTATGCAACAGGTTGTAGAGAACCTGAACAAGTCTTCTCTCATCGGCCTGAATAAGCGGTAATGCATCCGGGATATTCACCTGCATCTGGATCGGCTTACCCTCTGCCATGAATCGGAACATACCCATTACACCTGGAATGACAGATGCAAGAGATAATGGTTTCTTCTGAAGCTTGATGCGTTTTTCCTTAAGGCGAATCACGTCAAGGAGATCATCAACGAGTTGGGACATGCGTCGGCCGATGGTAACTAACAGTTTCATGTCTTCTGCCTGCTGCTGACCACCTGATGTACGTCGTTCACGAACCGCGAGGCTCTCGGCAATATTGATGATGCCATGCAGCGGTGTGCGAAGCTCATGGGCTGTATTCACCAGAAACTGATCCTTCTGGCGATCCTCCTCTTTGAGCTGCTCGTACAACTTCTCAATCTCACTTGAATTACGGAAGTATTTCCTGAACCAGTACGCGGCAAAGCCGAATATGGCCGCAATAACATCTATCGGATAATACACATTGGTAATTTCACTATGTGAGTTCACAATTCCCCATAGTACGCTGGATAAGCTGCTGGTTGCCGCAAATAATAAAAAGCTGGCGTCCCTTTGCTTCTCGGCAGCCATCCGGAGGAACAGGTACACAGACCAGCCGATGGCAAATAGGTATAGGAAATTAGAAAATCCTGTCTCAAGCACATGGTAGACAAGGGTCACCGGTGCAATCAATAGAAATACAAGGTAGATACCAAGCACGCTGGCATAGGCTCGGAATAATCTACGTCCTTGTAGGCTATGGGAGAAGCTTCTAGCCATCTGTAAAAGAAAGAATGCGAATAATGGATAGGACAACGCTTTAGCCTTAACGATCCAAGTGAAGTTGAGTGGAATCCAGTTCAATAAAAGGTTGTCGTGGTCGGAGGCGACTGTTAAGGCAGCTGCCAGCGTTAACATCGAGAATGTCAGCAGAGCTCGTTCCTTCCGGATAAACAGAAACATGACAAAGGCATACAGGCTGTGCAGCAGCAGAATGGCGAACGTAATTTTTTGCAAATCGATGGATAATCCACGTTCACTTCCAATAGCTTCTGGAGAACCAAAATAGAGCGCGCGCGTGATCCCGCCACTGTAAGGATCGTCATAATTGGCTGTCTGCACTAAAAGGTCCAGTTCGGTGGAACCATCAAGCGCATAGGAAGTCGTAAATGCAGTCCTTTCTGGTCGATAGGCTTCGGCATGGGTGGCAGGTTGGCCGAATTCGGCAACAATGGTTCCGTTCATCTCAATGATCGATGATGTCTGGATTTTCTGAGCCCAGAGAGACCTCTTTCACAGTTGGGTCTAAAAGGATGCGAAGACGGTACGTTCCATATCCGAATGATGATGAGGGTTGGGGTAACGCTGCTCTCCAGTCACCGGGAACTTGAATGCGTGTGGATGGGGTGTCCACTGTTTTAACGTCATAATTAGAGATTAATGCATGAGGGTAAAATTCCCATTCTCCATCCAGGGATATGGGTGAAGCGTTGGCGAGGTCCCAACCTCGAAGGTCCAGCACGCCTTTAGCGGGTTCAGGATGATTGGGTATAGCGAAAGACTCAGACCATATCCAACGAAAACCAAGTAAAATAGTCAGAAATAGAATCGACAACAATACATATCGGGGTATTTTTTTATAGGTTAATGGTTTCATGGCAGACTTTAGTTTTCGACAGTTTAATCCAAATTCCTGCAAGCTGTATGGTAATGAAGAACATTTTTCGATACGGGAACATGGATTCTTTGTTCAAATGATAGCGGTACCACATCAGGATTTATGGTAAAATTATAGATTAAAGGATGATCAGTGAGCCAGAGGAGTTGTGCATATGAGAGTGATTTTGGTTGATGATGAATATCTCGCTCTGAGCAGGTTGAACAAACTGTTGGAAGAGAGAGAGGATTGTGAAGTTATCGGCTCTTTTCTGACGGCACAAGAAGCCATCGATCAGATCGAACTTCATCTGCCGGAAATCGTCTTCATGGACGTACAGATGCCGGGGATGAACGGGATCGAGGCGACCGAACGGATTCATGAGGTTTCCCCTGGAACAGAGGTTATTTTTACAACAGCCTATAACGAACATGCATTGACGGCCTATGGGCTCGAAGTGCTGGATTATATTATGAAGCCTGTAACGCGTGACCGTCTGGAAAAAACGATGAAGATGTATCAACGCCGAACGGTGCCAGCAAATCTGAATATAACAGAAGGGCCATCTATGGTCATTCGCTGTCTGGGAATGCTTCAAGTCCAACTGCACCCGAATGAGCCGCCAAAACATATGAAGTTCAGAACAACCAAAATTAGAGAGTTATTCGCCTATCTGCTCCACCATCGGAACAAACCGATTAAGCGGGACACGCTACTTGAACTGTTGTGGCCAGAGTTGGATGAGCGGAGAGGCATATCCAATCTGCATAGTGGCATCCATCGCTTACGCAGCATGATGAATGAATTCATGGGCGAAGACAAGATGTTCATTCGCTATCAGCAGTTTGGTTATCTATTGGAAACGGGAGAATTCAGGATTGACGCGGAAGAATGGGAGAGTCGTCTTAACCGATTGTCTCTACTATCTTCGTCTACAATAGCTGAACATCGGCAGAATTCAGATCAATATGAAGGTAAATATTATGGCGAGGATGATTACGCATGGGCCGAGCTGGAGCGTCAGCGCTTGCATGCACTTTGGCGTAACCACGCCATGCAGCTTGCAGAGTACTATATTGAACTGGGACAACACACGGAAGCACTCACATTATATCATCGGGTTCAGCAATTCGAGCCATCATTGGAGCAAGTTGGACTGGCGTTAATGAAAACCTATGATCGATTAGGCAATAAAGATCCTGTAATCGCTCAATATAATCAGTTAGTTACTGCGTTAGAGCAAGAAGCGGGCATACGTCCTGGTTTGGAAGTGGAGTTGTGGTACCAGCAATGGAAACAATCCAATATGTAATTGAAACAGCCTTGCAGCTTCATGTGCAAGGCTGTTTTTTTGGTTGTATGTGCTCGTGAAAGGTTTGGTAAGAGTTTGGTAAGAGGCTTTGTGTAGAATAAAAACAATATGTGTCAGATAGCCACTGGGCTTAGATGAAGCAGGGTTTATGCGTTAATGATTGTCCCAGTCAATGACCGAAACATTCGAATCACATAGGAGGTTGAATTAATTTGAAAGTATTTAAGGCGATGAAAATATCGTTTTTGGCTTTTGTGGTCTTATTGTCATCCATTTCATCGTTGTTTGCTCCGATAGCAAGTGCGGCCGATGGCAATGTCTACGTATCATCGACGGGAAGTGATACCAGTGGCACGGGTACAGCAGAAGCGCCAGTGGCAACAATAGAAAAGGCACTTGAATTGGTTGATGCTACAGGGTCTATAATCCTGCAAAGTAACATTATCCAGGAGTCCACCTTGGCAATCTCTTCTGCTGGGAAGAATATCACAATAACCTCTGCAGAGGGAAATGCATACTCCATTATACGTGGTGAGAGTTTTGTTAATGGAAACCTGATTCAGATCAGTGGTGGAAGCAGATCGAATAGTGTAACGTTTGAGAAAATCATCATAGACGGCAATCATGTAAATACAAACGGCCAGATATATGGGATTAGTAATGCGGGCGGTACAGTGAATTTTAAAGAGGCTGAGATTAGAAATCACTATGTGAAAGCAAGTGCTAGTCAGCCTGCAACGGTTATTTCCACTAGCGGCGGCAATTCAATGATTGTCATCCAGGAGGGAACCCTAATTCATGGTAACAAGGTTTCGGGCAATGTAAAAGAGAATCCCTCTTCAGTACTGGGTGCCGGTTCAGGAGGCTCTCTGGTTATTGAGGATGGTCTGATTACAGATAATGAAATTTCAGATGGAAATGGAGTCATTATTGGAGTAGGGCTATATCAAAGTCCTAACTTCAGAATGACCGGAGGCAAGATAACAGGCAACAAGCTGTTGGGAACGGAGCTAAGTGAAGGTGAAACCATAGGGAATGTGGCTGTTTTTATGCGTGGGAATGCGAGCCAGGCTCGATTCGACTTTGGTGGCACAGCCTACGTTTACGATAATTTTAATACCGATGGGAATCAACGTAATGTGTACCTGAAGAATACAGCGGCGACCGGTAGTGCTTATCTGACCTTGGTTGGTCCGATGCAATCGGGATCAAAGGTTGGCGTGTATGCCAAGATTATGCCTGATGAAAGTACGAATCCGGTGGTCGACATTGCGATAGGCAGATCCCCGTATCAAGCAGTACAAGAAGACCAGACATTCTTTGTATCTGATATCAATACAACGGCAGCGATTGCATATGATAATCAAGCAAATAAGGTTATTCTGACATATCGTATGCCGGTACATCTGGAACTGGATACTCCTTTGGATCTTTCTACTGTGAGTGCCAGACCCACAATGAAAGGTTCCGTTACATCTGGTGCTGTGGTAACCATTACAATGGTAAACAAATTGGACCCAGCTAAGAACGTTGTTGGGGAAGCTGCAGTCAACCCAGACGGAACATGGGAGTTCACACCTTCCTCTGCATTGTCACCTGGAGAATATACATTGCGGGTTACAGCAACGAATAACGGAATCTCTGCTGAACCTGTGCGCAGGGATATTACTGTAGTAGACAAGTCAGTTCTGCAAGGCAATTATGACGAAATTACAGGTGAGAACCTGGAAGAATCAAAATATACATCAGACAGTTGGACTGCACTTCATGATGCGCTGAATACAGCAGAACAAGTGCTAAGTGAACCAAATGTAACCCAAGAGCAAGTCAACAACGCGCTTCAGGAACTAACAAATGCACGGACAGGGCTTACCCTGGTGAATGGTGGAAGCACAGCGGGTCCAGGTGGAGTGGGTTCTCCTTCACTATGGCTTCGATCTGATCTGGGCACGGAAGTTACCAGCGGCCAGAAGGTGGGTACCTGGGAAGATCAAGGTACTAAAGTAAACAACGCAATACAAGATGAGGTCGATAACCAACCGACGTATTGGAATGACAAGAATCATAATATTAACTTTAATCCGGTATTGGAATATGACGGAACGAAAACTTTTATGAATCTGGATGTAAATAAGCTTCCACAAGGGAAGACTGCCAGATCAATTATTACGGTTAGCAAAACCAGTAGAACTGGAGGCATCAAGTATATCATTTCCTGGGGAGCCCAAACGAGTGGTTATACGGGTATAGGGATGCTTCAAAATGGTACAAGAGGCGGCTTGACCACATTTAACAGTGATAAGAACCAGACATTATACACTGCCGAAGGATTTATGGGAACGACATTCCCCAATGAGCAATTTGTTACTTGGACAGGCGGAGATACGGGTATAAACCAAGCCAGATTGTACAGTAAAATGAAGCAGGTACAGCAACTAAATGACTGGGGAAAAGATAATGTTAAGCTATGGGATACGGGTAACTCTGGCGGAGCAGTAATCGGTAAGCTTATTCCAGCAACTGCGAGTGTTGAACATTGGCAGGGAACGATTGAAGAAATTATCGTATACGATCATGCGCTGACGGACGAGGAACGCCAAAAAGTGAGCACATATCTGGCGATCAAATATGGCTATACGCTGGATCAGTCAACAGCCAATTCATATGTCGATTCAAACAGGGCTATGATCTGGGATTCGAATGTGAATGCAGCCTATACCCATCGCGTTACAAGCATCGGTCGAGATGATCAGAGCAACTTGCTGCAGAAACAAGCCAAGGCGCAGGAATTGGGGTCCATGTTAACAATTGCATTGGGCAATAGTATCGAGGATACCAATTCTGCGAATCAAAATAATTTTTCAAACGATTCTTCTTCTTTACGTTTGGTGATAATGGAGCAAGTACTGAGTTCAAGACACCTATGACGAAAGATCAAGAAAAACTGCTTGGGATGGAGCGCATCTACAAAGTACAGAAAGCAAACTGGACTGAATCACAGATTACACTTCAATTAGACGACACCGGAGGTACCTCGGCGTCTGACTCAGTATCTTGTGATCAGCGATGATGCTCAATTTGCTAATCCAAACTCGTTACATTTAATTCAAAACGGCCAAGTAACGCTTAACACCTCAAATTTTGGTCCGGATTCGTACTTTACCATTGCAACTGCTGTCACTCCTTTGACAGCACCAGACGTCACACTGACCGATGATGAATTACAATGGGAAACGGTTGAGCATGCAGATAAATATGAAGTAACGATTGAAATGGAAAATGGTACGAAGCGTACAGTGGAGGTGCCTGGAACGGTACTTAACCTGTCGCAATTGGAACCACCGCTGAAAGCTGGCGCCTACACGGTGACAGTCACAGCGAAGACGAACAATCCAGCATATGCAGACTCAGAAGCATCAGATGGGAAAAGTTATGTTGTTATTATTGACAAAGCGAAGTTGAAAGCCAAAATCGATGAGATTAACGGTAAGATCGAAACAGGCGAACTGGACACAGAGGAGTACACGCCAGAATCATGGCAAACGCTGCAAACCGCGTTAGAAGTTGCTCAATCTGTGTTCGATGACGAAAATGCAACACTGGAACAAGTGGAACAAGCGTATCAGGATTTGGTAGATGCCCAAGAAGGTCTCACCAAAAAGCCTGGTTCGGGTACTGACACATCAACGCTGCAAACGTTGATCCCGTCTACAGGAAGCTTGTCCCCGCCCTTTGATCCGGCTAGAGACACGTACACCATCTCCGTGCCGAATAGCGTATATCAATTTCAATTAACGCCAACGGCACTTGATCCACTTGCGAAGATTGAAATAGCGGTTGGAGATGGAGAATGGAACGAGGTTACAAGTGGTAGTGCCAGTGAGAATTTACCGCTTCAAGTTGGCGGAAATACCATTGTTGTTAAAGTCACAGATTCACTTGGCCATGTTACGGAGTACAAAATCAACGTAAACAGAGCATCCAGTGATAATGGTAACAATGGTGGAGGCAACAATGGCGGCAATGGAAATACGGGCGGCAACAGTGGAAGTACGCCATCACCTACACCTGCGCCAGTACCAACGCCAACTCCGGCACCCGTGAAGGATAATCTGGAAACAACCCGGGATGGCAGTCATCAACCATTTGCTACATCCAAACCATCTGACAACAAAGAAACCATGGTTCAAGTTGATCCAGTCAAGCTGAACGATGCCATGTCTCAAGGCACAGGTCAACAGTTCGCCATTCATTCGCCCAATGATGGGGATATGAAGGTGGATGGTTTAACCCTTGAAACACTGAAACAATTAGTAAATCAAGGTTCCAAACTAAACATTAGCAATCCGCTGGCGATCTATCCGGTACCCGGTGGCAAAATGGACTTAAACGGTGTCTCCAGGCAGCTGGATAATGCAGCATTGAATGATATTGATGTTCATATCGATATTGCACGTTCATCGGATACGTTGATTGACAGCGCCGAAACAAGAGCCGCTTCCCAAGGATACGAGCTACTTGTCACACCGGTTGATCTGGACCTCACCTTCTCAAAAGATGGACAAACGGTTCGATCCGGTCAACTGAACGGCTATGCACCGAAGTATATTGCATTGCCGGAAGGGATCGATCCGAACCGGATTACGACAGGCGTGATCATCAACCCGGACGGCAGTATATTCCATGTACCGACGGTTGTTACCAAAGTCGATAGCCGTTACTACGCGCTCATTAATGACTTGCGTAGCAGCGGAAGTTATTCAGTTATCTGGAATCCGCAAGATTTCGAAGATGCCAGATCCCATTGGGGCAAAATGGATGTGAACAACATCGCTGCGAGATTAGATCTGAAAGGTAACGGAGATAACACGTTCTCCCCGAACCGTCAGGTTACTCGTTCCGAATTTGCCGAGATTGTTGTACTTGGACTGGGCTTAATGCGTCAGGACGCACCACAGAATCTATTCCCTGACGTTAACGATTCGGCGTGGTTCCGCAATGCGGTAGCTCTTGCGAATGAATTCGGTATCGTTCGCGGATACGATAATGGGAACTTCTACGGCAATCAGGAAATCACACGTGAGCAAGGGTTTGCCAGGGTTGCTCGTGCCTATCGTCTGATTGAACCGGATGCGGCAATCAGCCCGGATCAGATGAACGCTGAACTGGAACGTTACAGCGACGCTGCGGATGTATCGAATTGGGCAAAGAAGATGTATCCCAGTTGATCGCCGCGGGGATCATCCAAGGGAATGGACCAGAGGTTCTGAGTCCGAAGACCACGATGACCCGTGCTGAGGTTACTGCATTGATTGCAAGAATGTTGAAAGTAACCAACTTGATTGATAAGTAAACACATCGATAAGGAAAAGCCTTTGCTGACATTGGGGGTCGGCAAAGGCTTTTTCTATTTCATTAAACTCATGCTATTTATGTCGTAATACTTTCGCCCTGTTGGTAGATCGTGGAATCTGAGATGATGGGTTCACCAGAGGTTCGGATGACGAACTTCGAACCGCTGGCCTTCAGGCTATTGCGATCCTTCCTTCTACAATCATTGGAGATATCATAGGGTCGCAGCTCTCCTGAAGATCTCATTATCAGAGAGGAGGTGTCCAGGCTATCACATTCCTTCCTTCTAACCCTAACCTTTCATGTTATATAGGGATGTGGCTTTCCTGGACTCTTTTATCATGAACAATACAATCTATTTGCGCAGAGCGAACAAACTCATCATTGAACCCAACGAAGGGAAGCAACAGTTACCAAAGACACACCTGGCGACTGCCCTCAAAAATATAGAAGCACTTGGATACACCTTCTCAGATGAGTTAATGCAGGCGATGTTGCAGCTGTCCAAGGAACAATTCGAAGCAGTATATCATCAACTTGTGGCTGATCTGAGAGTTATGGTCGGCGCGCATGTGCAGTACACACCGATGTATGCAGGATTCCCGATGCAAGTGATGCAGGCAGATGAAGCGGAGTTATACCTTAATGCAATGATTCATTATCTGACCAACCTGAATGTGGTCTATACGGATCAACCATCTGTGGAGAGAATGCCTTTGCTGGAGAAGACGGACTTAAAACTCATTGGTTTGGGAAACAAAGAAGCATTCCAGACACTCATCCGTCAGATCATTGAAGCGAAAGGTTCCATCTCTGATACGGACAAGAAAGATATCGATACCGTGTTAAAGCATGCAGACCCAGAAGAAGTGGATGCGATTCTACCCGCCGAGATTCCGTTCAAAGAAAATGTAGGCTTCGTGGTCTCCTCGCTGTTGAAGCATGAAAAGGCGAATATCGACCGGATCGGTCGGTATTTCAAAACGGCAAGTGATGTTCTGCGTCTGGCTGTTGCCTGGTCGGATGGGGATGTCAGTCTCGCTGCGGCTTCTCCTTTCCGGAAATTCAAACGGCGGGAGAGACGACTTTTGCTTGGATTACTGGAGCAATGTGGCTCCATTACGGAGGATATGCTGCGATATAAGGATCGCTGGATTCGCCTTGGCGAAATTCTGCATCCTTCGGAATATAAGCTTCGGTATCCACGATGCGAAGAAGCCTTTGATATTTTGCGTAATAATAAGCCTTATTCGACCTTCAACGGAAGTGTGGAACTTGCCTTCCAATATCGGAATATCTGGAGTCTGATCGATCTGTTGTCGCAGCGTCCAGGTGAATTTGCAAGAAGACTGGATCACATGCTGCGTATGACTGAAGATGAAGCGTACGTCCTGCTGGCCTTTGGTGAAGTAGCTGCACAGGTATCCACGCCCGTGTTATTACAGGTGAGACAGCATTTTGCACAGCGGAATGAAGGAATGGATTTGCGGGTCTTTTTCCGAAAGGTAATGTAGCGAAGGCTTTTGGCATCCCACATGAGCTGCCAGTGATCCATGAAGCCACGTGTCAGGAAGTCGTGCAATTGTGCGAGCAGGCCTTGATTACACGGTTCGCTGAATTCCCAGCACTCGGAAAAACGTATATAGATGAACGTCTCCAGCATTATCTGGTTCCTTTTTCACAACGGTCCGCGAGCAAAACTCTACGAACCATTGTGCGTGGAAGCCGCATCCCGATGGGTGAAGGAAATACGATACGTTTCTTTAGCTGGTGGAAGGAGGGCGAGGTGGATGGTACACCTACAGGGCGTGTGGATATTGACCTGTCAGCGGTCATGTATGATGAGAATTGGAATTACGTTGAACATATCTCCTACACCAACCTGCGATCAGTCAAATACAAAGCGGCCCATAGCGGGGATATTGTGACAGCACCTTATGGTGCAAGTGAATTTATCGATCTGCATATCCCCTCAATTGTGAATTATGGCGGACGATATGTGGTGACGACACTGCACTCCTTCACGAGCCATCCGTACTGTAATTTGCCGGAATGTTTTGCAGGCTGGATGATGCGTAAGAAGCCCGGATCAGGCGAAATCTATGAGCCATCCACGGTGGAGGACAAGATCGATATTACTGCCGACACCCAGATTGCCATTCCGGTTATTCTCGATTTGGTCGAGCGAACGATCATCTGGACGGATCTGGCGCTAACCAGATATCCCGACTACCACAATAACGTCGAGGGCAATCAGAAGGGCATTGTACTGATGGGCAAAGCAATGACCACATTACGTAAACCTGCCCTGTATGACTTATTCATGCTGCACGCCAAAGCAAGAGGTGAGTTGGTGGACACTAAGGATCAGGCCGATACCATCTATGCGGTTGATGAAGGCGTGACGCCGTATGATATCGAGCAGATTATGGCGGAATATCTTGCCTGAGTCCAAGTGCATGTGAATATCGGGTCGGGAATAGAGAGAGCAGCGGAATGCTGCTCTTTTTTTGAGATTCAATTGGTTATTAACGGGGTCAGCTTTTTGGTTTCTTCTGTACATATTTCTTGTAATTCGTAACAGAAGGTATTCTTCTGCTTTGAGATAGGAGTTCTTTATCGCTAATGATCCAAGTATGGTTGGATGAGTTCCGCCTGCGGAGCGCAACAAAATTATTTTTTCCAGCAGAATATACGCGATAACCCTTTCGCTTGCTTCTAATGCAAAATAGATCGTCCTCACCGACGCTTTGATTTGGGAATGGTACGTGTTTTGCTACCTTGCGTTTAAAAACAAGCGTTGCGCCAGGGATTAGGGTTACCGTTCGATGTTCATCATGAGGAGAACGAAGGATAAACGTCTTAGATCCGCGTAAATACATGTAATGAGCCTTCTTGCCAATGACATCAGCATTGGTTCTTTGAAAGGTCAGCATACTTTCCTTCAAATAATAAGGAGCATAATAATCATCATCGTCAAACTTGGCAATATAGTTGTATTTTGTCTTCTTGATAGCATAATTTAGACAGGCGCCGAGGGAAGTGCGTTCTGGAAGACGATAAACCTGTACGTTTAGAAGTTTTTTGGCAAGACTTAGATATGGAGTGAGGGGAACGTTATTGTTATTGACAATAATAATAAGTTCCTTCCTGGCATGGATCTGTCGACTGTAGTTATTGAACAAATTTCTTATATAGCTTTGGCGTTTTGTGCAGGCAATAATAGAAACTCCCTGCTTTTGGATAGCGCCTTGTGGCTTACCTCCCATCTCCATTGCACCCCTTATCTGTTAGGATCAAAACTAGTTCTCTATAAATTATGTAAGCGGAAAATAAGAGGAACGGCATATCTGCAAAATGGAGAGTGAGAGTGCCATTTTCATTGCAAATATATGTAATATAATGGTATTATTTTATTGGAATTGTAAGAATTCTTGTATATAGAAGAGTGATTTAAGAAGGGGGCGAGATCGGGTTTATATGAAGTGATGACTCTACTCTATATGCACGCAGACATAACATTTCATGGATGATGGACATGCCCGCATAGCAGAGATAGCGATGTGAGACGGAAGTGTCAGTTGTTATACATTATAATGTAAGCGCTTTATAAAATGGATTCCAAGGAGGGATTTACTTATGACCCAACGTAGTTTAAGAAAGGCATTTGGCCTGTTTTTAATGGTCGTTATGATCGCAACAGCTGCTGTATACCCTGCATCTACCGGACACGCAGCAACGATATATGTTACCGACAACGGCTCCAGAATTGAAGTGAATACCGGTTCAGGGTTAGTCTATGTGGTGAACAAAACCAATGGGGATATCATTTCGGCCAAAATGAACGGTACGGAGCTGAACAGCAACCGAGGGTCGCATATCGGTTCAGGGTTGGGTTCATCCGCCAACGTGACTTGGAATACTTCTCCTTCTGGATCAACCGTGTTAATCACGGTATCTACAAGCACGCTAACTCACTATTATGCTTCGCGTGGTGGTGAGAACATCATATACATGGCAACGCATATCACCGCTCAACCTTCGATCGGAGAGTTACGCTATATTTTCCGCGGTAATGGCAGTGTCCTGACAGGTGTTCCGGCGAATTCCAACAACCGCGGTAACACTGGAGCGATTGAAAGTCAGGATGTGTTCGGGTTTGCCAATGGACAGTCGGCCTCCAAATATTATGGTAATGATCAGGCCAAAGATTTATCCGTTCGTGGAGTTACGGGTAATGGCGTCGGTGTATTTATGGCCTACGGCAATCGGGAGAAAAGCTCCGGCGGTCCATTCTTCCGTGATATTCAGTTCCAAAGTGGAACGGAGACAGAAGTATATAATTATATGAACTCGGGACATGCGCAGACGGAGAATTGGCGCCTGGGTCTGCATGGGCCGTACGCTTTGATCTTCACCACAGGTGGTACGCCAAGTGTACCCGACTTCAGCTGGATGTCTGGTCTGAACCTGCAGGGTTGGGTATCCAGCCGAGGGAACGTGGTGCTTAATGGTCTCTCCGGAATGGATACCGGTTATGCATATACCATTGGGTACGCCAATAGCAATGCCCAGTATTGGGTAGGTACTTCTTCAAGTGGGGCAGCTGCCAAATACAGCATGATCCCAGGAACATACACCATGACAGCCTATAAGGGAGAACTGGCGGTATATTCAGAAACGGTTAATGTCACGGCAGGCCAAACGACGACACTGAATACACGTACGATCAACAATGATCCGAGTAAAGCCTCCAGCATCTGGCGAATTGGTAACTGGGACGGTACACCACGGGAGTTCCTGAATGGACAGACCATTCCGATCCGTCACCCGTCCGATAGTCGCAATCCAAGCTGGGGGCCTGTCACATATGCTACCGGCAGCGCGACCAATCGATTCCCGGCCATCCAGTTCCGTGGACAGAATTCACCAACCACAATAACGTTTAACTTGAACGCATCTCAAGCGGCATCTGCTCATACGCTCAACATCGGGATTACCGCAGCCTACAATAATGGTAGACCGAGTGTAACGGTTAATGGACATGCATTGTCTAACCCAGCCGCGTCTTCACAGCCCAATTCTCGCAGCTTCACCATTGGTACGTATCGTGGCAACAACACAACCTTCAGCTGGAATGTTCCGGCATCTTACTTCGTCAATGGTTCCAACACAATCACGATCACACCGATCAGCGGTTCCAGTGATTTGGGGAACTGGTTAAGTGCAGGTTGGGTCTACGATTGTGTTGAGTTGCTGAATTGAGTTAAACATGTAATCTAGTGGAAAGAATAAAGGAGGTAATCTGCCGGGTTTTCTTAACCGGGTTCAGGTTACCTTTTTTAGCTTGCTTTGGTGGAGATGGTGATCTCAATAGTGGTATAATTTTCAATACGTAATCATGAGTGAATGAACGGGGAGGCCAAAGGAATGAGAGACGATCTGTTGGTTCAATTGCAAGAGTGGCATGAAGAAGATGAATTTCAGGAAATTGTAGATGCAATTCAAGCGATTCCTGTGGAGGAAAGGGATTATGAGCTGGTTAACCATCTGGGACGAGCGCTGAATAACCTGGAACGGTATGATGAAGCGGTTGAACAATTCCTGACGGTTGCCAAAGAGGGCACAGGCGACCCACTCTGGCATTACCGCATTGGACTGGCTTATTACTATCTGGAGCAATATGCGCATGCGCTGCAAGCATTCGAAAGAGCGGATGAATTGGACCCTGAGGATGAAGATACGCTGGAGTTTCTGGAATGGATTCGAAGCAAAATGGAGGAGGAATCCTCAGCGGAATCGGTAGAGGAATCCGTAGATGAGTCGGTGAGCACCCACCCATCTGTCTCCGAGATCTCAACCGCACCTTTTAGTGTTAGCCATCTGGAACCAACGGGTTTCTGGAATGACAGTGCTGAAGCCGTGGACCAATATGTGCTGGCCCCGCCTACCGATGGACAGATCGAGTCTGTAGAAGAGCAATTGGTGTTCAAGTCTGCCGACTTCCTACATTAACATGATGAAATTACATAATGGTGGTGTTCCCCACTATCGATATTATCCTGTTAGCCAAGCGGAGACTGCCAAGAAGGTCCGCGTTGAGATCGCGGCAATACTGGGTATTGGACGGGAGAAGGCGCATTCATTGGGTGGTGAAGCGGGCAGCCGATTTATTATTGAGCAGGGGGGTTACCCCGAAATCGGTGTTGTTGTATGTGAGTGCTCTTCCGATTCGGAGGTGGTGATGCTGGATTATCGTGAATCCGGCAATGCAGGTGAGCCCGAGGTTGTTCATGTGGATAAAAATGAAAACTACAAGATCACTTGGCTTGCGCCCAATTTTGAAACCTTTATCCAAGGTCTGTTGAATGAGGAACATCAACCTGCAAACCTTCAAGGTTCACTGTAATCAGAGTGGGAGCTTCTCTTTATATAAAAAGTTGAAAAGGCTGCATCCGTCATGACGGATGCAGTTTTTTTGCTGCCTGGTTATGCGGGGAAGCCAAAAATGATGCCATCCAACATCGGCTCTTTATTATTGTGTTAGTCTGGCTTAAAAATCCAAAATAAGGATATACGGGTATGCTCGTTGCATAAAGGAATTGACTCTGATAATATTTAGGTATTAAATAGTTAGACATCTAAATATTATAAGTCTAAATAGAAGACCAATACGTTAGGAGCGATCCACATGGGAAAATTAGATCATAAAGTAGCCATTATTACTGGCGGAGCCTCTGGAATCGGAGAGGGCATGGTAGATCTTTTTGCGCAGGAAGGCGCCATCGTCATTGCTGCAGACATTAATGAAGAATCACTGGAGAGAGTAAGCCAAAAAGAGAATGTGTACGGAATGAAGTTGAATGTATCTTCGGATGAAGATTGGCAGGCACTGGCGAAAGTCGTGAATGAACGATTTGGCAAAATTGATATTCTGGTCAACAATGCAGGTATTTCATCAGAGAAGCCATTTGAGGAAATCAATGCACAGGATTGGGAGAAAATGCTCTCCATTAATGGTTACGGCCCATTCGCAGGCATGAAACATGTCACTCCTTATATGGCAGCCCAGAAGAAAGGCTCCATCGTCAATATCTCATCCTACACTGCCATGATTGGACAAGGCTTTAACCATTACTCGGCATCCAAAGGTGCGGTACGTGCATTATCCAAAGCCGCTGCGACCACCTTCGGTCGTCAAGGTATTCGGGTGAATGCTCTTTTCCCCGGGATCATCGAAACACCAATGACCCAATCCTTGAACACATCGAAGGAACTGCTTGAACGATTAATTCAGGCTACGCCTTTGCAGCGTCTCGGTCAGGCTATCGATATTGCCAAAGCCGCGTTGTTCCTGGCGTCGGATGATTCTTCGTACATTACCGGATCTGAACTGGTGATCGATGGTGGCTACTCAGCCCAATAGCGTGTAAAATGATGACAGCCCTTAAGTTAATGAGGGCTGTTGTTTTATTTTTCAAGGAGGATCTAATGGAAGAACAGAATATATTTGAGCTTATACACAACATGGATAATTTCACCAATAAATTGATCATACAGTGGAACAAAGCATTTAATGAGGACCTTGGAGTCTCTCATGTGCTTGTCCTCAGCCATCTTCATCAACATGGAAAAAGCCGACCTTCGGATATTGCAAAATTATTAGGATTCACTCCGCCTACCCTCAGTTATCTATCCGACAAGATGGTAGCCAAGGAATTAGTCGTTCGAATGGTAGACGAAGCGGACCGTCGCATTATTTATCTGAACATTACGGATAAAGGAGCCGAAGTCCTCGAAAGAGCCATATTGGAGGGTCAGAAGCTGCGTAAGAGTTTATTCCAGAAATTAAACGAAGAGGATCGCGCGCAATTGGTTCGTATTTTTGAGAAGATGAATCGGGAAGATTGAGCAATGAATGGAAGGGAGACCGAAGGTGATATGGAGGAACCGCTCAAAGTATATAACACCGCAGTTGAAGCCTTTCTTGAAGTGATCGGTGGAAAGTGGAAGCCTGTTATTCTATTCCATCTTACGTTTGGCAAGAAACGTAATGGTGAGCTCATGAAACTGATCCCTGCGATCACCCAGAAAGTGTTGACTCAGCAACTTGGTGAACTGACGGAGGCGGGGGTCATCGTCCGAATCTCCCATCACCAGGTCCCGCCAAAAGTGGAGTATGAATTAACAGCGTATGGGTGGACGCTTAAAGAAATCCTTCATCTGATGTGCAGGTGGGGCGATATACATGTGGACAATGTTTATGGTGAGCGAGGAAAAATTCTGTTTAAGCCGCCGACTGCTACGGACTGTTGAGGGACTTATATAAGCCGATTCTGGAATTCAGGAATCGGCTTATTCTGCATTTTATTGACTTTACGGGAGGATCTTGCGATCACGCAGATTTCTGAAAATATCCATAAACATAGCTTCAGTGTCAATGAAATCATGAAATCCGAAGCGGCGAGCTTTGGAACCATCTGCGAAGAAGTCATAATCCCACGAGAAGACAAAATCACCAAATGCCCAGGAAGAGACATCATCATAAGAGGTATTGACCAATCCGTACTTTTCAATCATGGACTTCCATAGATCTTCTTTATCTGCCATCACAGTTGCAAGTGAGAGAGGCAGTGGAGGTGCAGTTTCTAATTCGAAAAATGCAGCGATTCGGGGCCATAGTTCGTTCCAGCGAAACAGATCACCATTGGTGATATTGAATGCCTGATTGGCGCAGCGAGGTTCGGTTGCCGCCCATACGGTTGCATGAGCCAGCAATGTGGCATCCGTCATCTCAAGAAGCGAATGATACGCTCCTGTTTTTCCAGGGAATCGAAGTGGCAAGCCAAGCTCCTTGGAAATAGCCGCATATACGCCAATAACCATGGCAAGGTTCATGGGATTACCCAGAGCAAATCCACATACAACAGACGGGCGCAGGGCTGACCAAGTCCAGCTACTTCCGGGTTGCCGCTCCTCGAGAAACTGTTGCTGGTCGACATTGAATTCAGGGGCATGTGATATGCGTCCGTTTCTTTGGCAGGTGTTTTAAATGGACCCAGATGTGCACCGTACACTTTATAACCTTGCATTAGGCTAATATGCTGGAGATCTGGAGCGATCGGTTCGATGGTATTCACCACATTGACGAGCATGGCCAGGTTGGGCTGTACCAATTCGGCCCAGGTTGGCCGATCCTGATACGCGGCGTAGAAAATATGTGTAACGGTCGTCAAATGACTCAGTTTATCCTGTGTATCTGCTTCGTTCAATAGATCAGCGGATATATAATGTAACCTAGGGGCATCCTCCCCTCCTCGGCGGGATACACCAATGACATTCCACTCGGGAAGTGTCGTCAGATAATCTATAAGGTTTCTTCCAATAACACCTCCAGCGCCGATGACAAGCGCGGTATAACGGGTAACCAATTCTTCGGTTTTCAATGGACATGCTCCTCTCTTCTTCTGTACATATTGTGGTTCAGAAAAAGAAAGATGAGAAGTACGCACCTCAAAGTCATATACGCACTTTGAAGTAATATATGAGCCTAGAGCAGGATATGAGCGTTAGAATCAGCATTTCACTGGAAGTTACTTGAGATGATACTTGGCCTATAACCACAAGAAGCTGCAAAAGGAGCAATCGTCCTTTCACAGCTTAGATGTGTCTGTATATTCATCCAATCGACCTGATGTAAACAGGATTACGCCGGGTACCCGCCTCCTGGTGGTGGCCATGCGCCGTAGAAGCGACGAAGCAGAACAATTTCGCCCAGATGGTACGAGTTATGGGAGGCGATATTGCGCAGAAGGCCTGCTTTGGTTTCCCCGGGGAAATAAAGGAGTGACTCATCTAATTGCGCTGTTTCTGCAATGGCTACGGCTTGATCAATCCCATCCAGGAATGCCTGAATATCTGCCTTCCACGCAGCTTCGTCCTGTGGACCTTTCTCTCCAGGCCAGCTCTCGCTCACGTTGGCAGGGAGCTGTGGCTTGCGTCCTTCCAAGTGTTCGAGCATGAATTGCTGCCAATAATGCATATGCTTCACCAACTGATAGATCGTATATGGCATGGCCTCGTGTGTACGAGCAGCAAGTGTGACATCGATATCGGGTAGAGCATGAGCAATGCGGATATGACCGCGTTCCCCCACTAATGATTTGACAAGGGCTTGCCCAAAGCTATGATTTGCATCTGACATAGGGTACCTTCCTCTCTTTCAAGACCTGATCTATTAACTTGTCTTCTATTAATTATTATACAATTAAATTGCTAAAAACTGAAATTCGGAAACAAGGACCTAAATCGTAAAACGCCTATGATATAATAGTGAAAATAAATCTCGAGGCCTCAGGGTCAAGGAGGAAGCTCCTGTGAAAGTGATATTGGTTGACGACGAACGTCTAGCGTTGATAGGCCTTCAAAAATCACTAGAAAAAGAAGTAAGTGGCATTGAAATTATTGCTACATATATGAATCCAACAGAGGCGATGGCAGGGATTGTGGAGCATCGACCTGATGTTGTATTTCTGGATATCCATATGCCAGAGATGGATGGTATGGATCTGGGAAGACAGATTCAAGCGGCGACACCGGGCACTGAGATTATATTTGTGACCAGTTACGATCAATATGCGGTGCATGCTTTTGAACTGCAGGCTCTGGACTACGTAATGAAGCCTATCCAAAAAGATCGATTGAAGCAGACCGTGATTCGTGTAAGAGAGAAACTGAACGTAAAACGTGAGCAGCGGTCAAAGGATACAAACGTACCTTTAATTTGCTGTTTTAATAAGATTCAGTTCAAGCTTCCAGGGAAGGAAATCCAGGTTGCCAAATGGCGCACAAGCAAAGCACAGGAGCTGTTTGCATACTTGCTCCACCATCGGAACCAGGTCATTCATCGCAGTACGTTGCTGGAACTTCTGTGGCCGGACATGGAAGAAGAGAAGACAGCACACCAACTCTACACTACGATGTATCATGTCCGACAAACCTTGAAAACTTGCAATATGGATATGATCACGATTCAAAGTGGACATCTGGAGGCAGGATATCGACTTGAATTGGGTGAGGCTCAGTTGGATAGTGAGCAGTGGGAACGGGAAATCAGGCAATGGAAAGTTATAGACGCAAGTAACGTTCATGCCTATGAGCAAGCGCTTTATCAATATAAGGGTACCTATCTTGGCAATTATGAATATATGTGGGCTGAACCTGAGCGCGAAAGATTACGTTATCTGTGGCTGTATCATATGAGGCAACTGAGTCTGTATTACCAGCGGCATGGGCTCGCGGAGAAAGTGATTGAGAGTACACAGCGTATACAGCACATGCTTCCGGATGAAGAAGAAAGTTATTTTATTCTAATGAAGTTATATGATGAAATGCACAACGATCTCGGTGTGGAGGAGCAGTATCGTCTCTTAACCACCAGAATGGAGCAAGATTTGGAGATACCGATTAGTGAAGAGGTTCGAGAATGGTACAGGGACTGGAAGCTCGGGTTGATCAAGTCAGGACATCGTAACCAATGAATCTACGACAGGCAAATCCCGTGAGTCGTTTCAAATATGTGCTGATCCTGTCGATCATTTTAGCGGCATTGTTCGGCATGCGCTGGGTCTGGTCGCAGTTCTTCCCTACCTTGGACAATTATCATGCTGTGAATGGTGTAGTTGATTTGCGAGGTGTCGATCTGGAGCAAGTCCCGGTCATGTATCTGAACGGAGAATGGGAACTATATTCGAATGAATTACTGACTAGCAAGGATACGGAGGATAGGGGAGGAATGCAGGCGCCGGATGTGGTTCAGGTTCCGGGAGATTGGAAAAATGCCGAGAACCGGGATCATGAGAGTTCACTTGGATATGCCACATATCGATTGCGTGTGTTGACTGATCCGCTCAAGCAACCTGTGACCTTCTGGTTCAGAAACATAAGAAGTTCATCCGAGATTGAACTCAATGGGAATATCATGGGCGGCATGGGGAAGGTGTCGGTGGATGCGGATACCTATGAACCGCGAAGTACCTCTTATACAACAACCTACGAAGATGAAGGCGCTACAGAGATTGAATTACTCATTCGTGTAGCTAATTATGATAGCCCGTTCATCGGAGGGATCGGTAAACCCGTTCGCTCCGGTTCCCAGGCGGCGGTTGATTACGCACGTTGGTATTCCATTGGTTTTCAACTGGCTATTTTTCTCGTTTTACTCCTTCATGGCATGTATGCCTGTATTCTGTTTGTATTTAATCCCCAGGAGCGGGCCTTACTCGTCGCAGCCATATTAACCTTATCTGTGGGCATGGTTGTTATGCTGGGTCATGATAACATTCTGATGTTATGGCTCCCTATTAACTATACGTGGGGAATCAAGCTTCGTCTGATCTCTCTGCTGCTGCAAAATGCGTGTATTCTACTGTTGTTCCAGAGATTGACCGCGGTACATATACGAACAAAGATCCTTCAATTAGGTATTGTCACAACAATAGCTTATATTGCTGTTATTCTGGCGGTGCCCATTCGCGTTGTTTATGCCATGGTTCATTACTCTTTTATCGACTTATACTTTCTCGTCTCTTCTCTCTGGTTCCTGTACATTGTAGGTGTCATGCTCTTCAGGAAACAGGCTGATCGGGATATGGTCTTTCTGCTCCTGACAGCTGGAGGTATCATATCCAATATGTTGTGGAGTACAGGTGAGACATCAAAAGATGTGACAACCGTCTATTATCCCATTGATATCATCTTTGCCATTACCGGCTTCTCCGCCTACTGGTTCAAGAAGTACTTCAGGAATGCCAGGGAGAATATGAAGCTGAATTCGGAACTGCAGAAGGGTGACAAAATTAAGGATCAATTCTTGGCGAATACATCGCATGAACTGCGAACCCCGCTGCACGGGATTATTAACATTGCTCACAACGTGGTCACCCGAGAGAAGAACAGATTGGATGAACGGAGCCTGGAGGATATGGAGTTGCTGATTACAATCGGTCGACGAATGTCCCATCTCCTGGGTGATCTGCTGGATGTAGTCCGGTTGAAGGAACACCGCATTGTGTTACGTCAGGTCCCTCTTTCCATACAGTCGGTTGTGCCTGGCATTATCGCCATGCTGCAATTCATGGCAGAACGCAAACCGGTCCGCCTTCATATGGAGATTCCGGAATCGTTCCCATCAGTCATGGCTGATGAAGAAAGACTCGTTCAGATTTTGTATAATCTGCTTCATAACGCGCTTAAACATACCGAGGAAGGGACGATATCCGTGAGTGCCGACATTCGTGAAGGACATGCTCTGATTCATGTGACGGATACAGGCATCGGCATGGATGAGGACACGCGGATGCGCATTTTCCTTCCGTATGAACAAGGGTCATATGGAATCAGTGATGGACAAGGCATCGGGCTTGGACTGAACATCTGCAAAGAACTCGTAGAATTGCACGGCGGGGCGCTAACGGTTCACTCGGAACTCGGAAAGGGCTCGGTGTTCACCTTCGATCTGCCGCTCGCGAACGAAACCACGCATCAGGTTCAGCCACAACTTCCCCTGATCTGGGAACAGGCTGCGGAGATGATGGAGGATGCGCCTAGTGGATTCCTGTTACCTCGCCCAGGCATGGGGGACGCGGAAGCCCTGGCGACAGCAGAGATGGCTCCCTTGTTAAAGAGGGGAAAGCAAACATTCTGGCTGTAGATGATGATCCGGTGAATCTGGATGTGCTGGTCAGCATTCTTTCGAATGAACCCTACACCATAACAACGGCCCGGTCGGGCCAGGAAGCGATAGAACTGCTGGGCACACGCCAGTGGGATCTGCTTATTACGGATGTGATGATGCCCCATATGTCCGGGTACGAGTTAACCCAGAAGGTGCGGAACAATTCTCCATGTCAGATCTTCCGGTGTTATTGTTGACTGCGCGAAGCCAGCCACCGGATATATATACCGGTTTTGCTTCGGGGGCCAATGATTATGTCACGAAACCTGTAGATGCGTTGGAGCTAAAATATCGGATACGTGCATTGACCATGTTAAATCAGTCCATCCAAGAGCGGTTACGCATGGAGGCCGCTTATTTGCAGGCTCAGATCCAGCCCCACTTCCTGTTCAATACGCTGAATTCGCTTATGGTTCTAAGTGATATTGATACAGAGCATATGCGCAAGCTTGGTGAAGCTTTCTCGTCCTATCTACGGATCAGCTTCAACTATCTTAATACAGGGGAACTGGTGAAATTATCATACGAGCTGGAACTCGTGGAAGCCTATCTTTTTATTGAGAAAACGCGATTTGAAGATCGCTTGTCGGTGGTATTAAACGTAGAGCCGGACCTTCCGTTACTTCTCCCGCCGCTGTCGATTCAGCCCTTGATCGAAAATGCCGTAAGACACGGGTTATTAAGCCGAAATGTAGGTGGGACAGTATGCCTCTCCATCGCTCGCCATGAGGGTTATACCCGTATTGAAGTGAAGGATAATGGCAAAGGCATGGAACCGGAAAAGGTTGCAGAGCTGCTACAAGCTACGCCAGGTGGAAAAGGCGGAATAGGCATTGTGAATACGAACCGCAGATTGTTGCAACGGTATGGTCAGGGATTATCCATCGTAAGTGAGCCGGGTGAGGGCACGATGGTATCATTTGATATTCCGGACGAGATATAAGGAAAAGGCCGCTGAAGTGAAGACTTCCGGCCTTTTTGTGCTGCTTGGGTGTTCATTCCCTAATTTTAATTATTTCTAATGCATCTTTCATATGTTAGTATATTTAACATTAGAAGCGCAGGTTCCGGCATTGAGCGCTAAACGTTGTTATAGTGGGTGAAGAGATCGATGCGCAATTGGGTTAAAAATGAGAATGTGCAGATGACGGCCATTGCCTTTGCCACAGCGGTAGGGGCGCAATTCAAGATAAATCCGTTCCGTGAAGATTACTTCCGAATCGGGCTGGGGGTTAGCATTCTTTTATTTTTGCTTATGATTATGCCACATTTATCTTATGTGAAGACAGGAATCCTGACAGGCATTGCAAATCTCCTGTTTCAGTCGGCAGATCTCATGAATCACGTACAGACCGTATCTATTCTGGAAAGCATGCGGGACAATCTGGGGCAGGCATGTATTATGTAGTCTTTGCCTATGGGCTTAGCAAGTTCAGGCATCGATTCCACGAAATGCAGCCTCTTCTGCTCGGCGGGCTGATTACCTGTATCGATTTTTCCTCCAATCTGGTTGAGCTGCTGCTTCGCGGCATGTTAAGCGGGACCAATATCTTTTATATGAAGGAATGGTTGTATCTGCTTGTGGTGGGCGGTCTGCGAAGTTATTTTGTCATTGGGCTCTACAACAGCTTTGCGGTGAGGCAGATGCGACTTTTGCATGCAGAGCAGGAGAAACGGATGGAGCAGATGCTGAGTGTAAACTCGGGTCTGTATGGTGAAGTCTTTTACTTGAAGAAAGCAATGAATACGATTGAAGGCATTACGGCAGACAGCTATGATCTATATCGGGATCTCCGGGAGCAGGAGATGAACCAATACAGTCAGCGTACGCTGGGTATTGCTCAGCAGATTCATGAAGTGAAGAAGGATTCACAGCGCATTCTCGCGGGTCTGCTGAAATTGTACGATAACGAAAAAGCGGTCAACATGAGCTTGTCTGAAGTATTGAACTTTGCCAGCAAAGCAAACCGAAAATACAGCCAGATGTTGCACAAGCAGGTCGAGATCGATATTGAGCAACAGTATGATTGTGAGTCTCCGTATTATATTCCTCTGCTAACGGTAATGAATAACCTGATTGCCAATGCGGTAGAGGCGATTGAGCATGATGGGACGGTCCAAATTCGTGTGTATGAGCAAGAAGATGATGTGCATATGGTCGTGATGGATACTGGGAAAGGCATACCTGAAGCCAAACGGGATGTTATTTTCGAACCGGGCTATACAACGAAGTTTAATGAAGTCGGTATTGCCGCAACAGGCATTGGTCTGTCCCATGTGCGTGATATCGTTCAGTCGTTAGAAGGAAGCATCAAGGTTGAATCGGCGCCACCGGGAGCGAGTGGGACTACATTCCGTATAACTATTCCCAAAATGAATCTAATCAAGGGGGCGATGTCGATGACACTTTCTATCATGATCGTGGATGATGATGTGGTAAGCCGAAGCATGCTGCATGATATCATTGAATCCTGTGGAATCGGCGAGGTTGCAGGCATGGCAGAGGGTGGCATAGAAGGAGCGCGGATGATCATGGATCTGCGTCCCGATGTGGTGCTGATTGATCTGCTGATGCCGGATCAGGACGGAATCGAGACGGTTGCGAAGCTGAAGCACAGCGGGTATACCGGCAAATTCATTATGATCTCTCAGGTGGAGAACAAAGAAATGGTAGGGGTCGCTGACCAGAACGGAATTGAATTCTTCATTCATAAACCGATTAATCGGGTGGAAGTGGAGCATGTGCTTAGCAAAGTGAATGAACAGTGGAAGTATGAACGCTACGTCCTGGAGATCAAGCAGTCGATGGCCCGGTTGAATCTGGTAGAAGCCCCAGCCCCTGTCCAAGCTCGTACGGTGCGGGATGCGGCGAGAAGCATTCTGATGGATCTGGGGATTATCGGGGAAAGTGGCAGCAAGGATATTGTGGCCCTTATGGAATATGCAATTGATCAGAAGCGGGCCGGAGAGTGGCCGCCATTGAAGGAGTCGTATGAAGCAGTGGCCCGAACATACAAGTCTACGCCCAAGGACGTGGAGAAGAGAGCAAGGCGATGGAACAACGCATCCGTAGAACGGTCATCGCCGCGTTAACGAACATGGCCTCGATTGGACTCACCGACTATAGCAACCACAAGTTTGAGCATTATGCTCCCCTCTATTTCGACTTCCAGGATGTTCGAATGAAGATGAGAGCGATGGAAGAGGATCAGGCAGGCGACAAAGGCAAGGTGAATATCAAAAAGTTCCTGCATGTGTTCTATATGGAGACGATTGAAAAGATGAATAACTGAATCATGGAGATATTGTATTTCTTAACAAAAGCCGAATTCCCGGAAGTAAGACTTCATGGGTGTTCGGTTTTTTTATTTCGGCCGCCTTAATTGTTATATAACCTAACATTTATTATTGATATTGAGTGATTTATTAGCACTTTTTGTGCTTTTATTGATTTAAAATTATTACATGTTAATTTAATTTTCATACATTGTAATTATTTTGTGTAGGATCATGTAAGTTGGCGTAGGGAGCGAACTACAATACGTACATAAATACAAATGGTCGATTCGGTCGATCCCAATCTAATTCGGAAAAGGGGTTTTTCTATGAAAAAGGTAGCATCCATTGTAATGGCGTCCGTTCTTGCTCTAACACTTAGTGCCTGCGGTGCAGCGAAATCGGGTGAAGAGAATAGTGCCCAGTCGGCAAGTGGTTCAGCTGTTGAGAAATACACGTTCGGTACCGATGCAACGTATCCCCCTTTTGAGTTCCAGAAGGACGGCAAATATGTAGGGATCGATATTGACCTCATGAACGCGATTGCGGAAGAAGAGGGCTTCGAAGTAGAGATCAAACCGATGGACTTCAAAGGCATCATTCCTGCCATTACGGCGAATCAACTGGACGGAGCCATTGCAGGCATTAGCATTACTGACGAACGGAAAAAAGTGGTGGACTTCTCGGACCCGTATTATCAGGCCGGTCTGTCCTTAATTGTACATGAAGATAACACGGACATCCAAAGTCCTCAAGATTTAAAAGGAAAAACGATTGCGATTAAAAAAGGAACCTCAGGTGCCAATCTTGCAGATGAATATGCAAAAACCTATGGGGCAACCGTGAAATATTTTGATGACAGTCCATCGATGTATCAGGAAGTCGCGAACAAAAACGCAGATGCTACGCTGGAGGATTTCCCGGTCATCTCCTACAAGATTGCCATTGATCCTAACGCCAAGCTCAAAATTGTTGGAGATCGATTGAACGGTGACTTCTATGGTATTGCTGTTGCCAAAGGTGATGCCGAGTTGCAGAAGAAGATTAATGATGGATTGAAGAAATTGCAGGAAAACGGAAAGTACGACGAGATTGTCAGCAAGTATCTGGGAGAAGCGGCTAAATAGAAGGGAATGTGGTACGGATGGACTCCTCCTTGCAAGTCATCATAGACGCACTGCCTCTACTGTTAGAGGGTACAGTTGTGACGTTGAAACTGGTCGTGATCTCGCTCATCATTGCGATGGTAATCGGATTGATCTCAGGTCTGATGAGTACTTCCTTGAATCGATTGTTGCGGCTGGTAGCCACACTTTACGTGGATATCATCCGTGGTACACCCCTTCTGGTGCAGGTATATTTCATCTACTTCGGGCTGCCGGTGTTCCTGGATATGCGCATTCCGGCAATGACCGCAGGCATTATTGCGATTAGTCTGAATGCCGGAGCCTACATCTCGGAGATTTTCCGAGCGGGTATCAATTCCATTAGCAACGGGCAGCATGAGGCGGCACGATCCCTGGGCTTATCTCGTTTTCAGACGATGAGACTGGTCGTGTTGCCTCAGGCAACGCGGCGCATGATCCCTACCTTTGTGAACCAGTTCATTATTACGATTAAGGATACATCGCTATTGTCCGCGATCGGTATCGCCGAATTAACGCAGAGCGGGGAGATTATTATCTCCTCCAACTTCCGGGCTTTCGAAATCTGGGGTGTGGTGGGTATATTCTATCTGATCATCATTGTGCTATTGTCCCGGGCTTCCCGGTTCATTGAGAGGAGGTATGCAATCCGATGATTACCGTAGAGAATCTGAAAAAGCAGTTTGGTGCCAATGAGGTATTGAAGGATATCTCCACAACGATTCAGGAGAAAGAAGTCGTATGTGTCATCGGACCTTCCGGTTCTGGTAAAAGCACGTTCTTGCGCTGTCTCAATCTGCTGGAGGGTGTGACGTCTGGGAAGGTGACCATCGGCGGTATCGAGGTGACATCGCCCAAGACGGATATCGATCAGCTGCGAACCAATGTGGGCATGGTGTTCCAGCAGTTCAACCTGTTCCCGCATCTGACCGTGCTGGAGAATATCATGCTCGCGCCGAAGCATATCAAGAAACTGAATAAGGCCGAGAATGAGAAAAAGTCAATGGAACTGCTCGGTAAGGTTGGACTGTCTCAGAAGAGAGATGCTTATCCCGAGCAGTTGTCAGGTGGCCAACAACAGCGTGTAGCCATCGCGCGTGCACTCGCCATGAACCCCAGTGTGATGTTGTTCGATGAACCTACCTCTGCATTGGACCCGGAAATGGTCGGAGAAGTACTGCAAGTCATGAAGGACCTCGCTCATGAGGGGATTACGATGATTGTTGTTACGCATGAGATGGGCTTCGCCCGTGAGGTGGCGGACCGGGTGATCTTTATGGACGGCGGATATATTGTAGAGGAAGGCACGCCTGAAGAACTCTTTCAGAATACCCGGCATGAGCGGACCAAGGCGTTTCTGGGTAAGGTTTTATAAGCCTGATGGAACAGATAAAAGAATGAAAAAAATCCCCTATGGGCAAACAATCGCTCCAGCACATCTGATATGATGGACATGGCTTGCTTGCAGGGGATTTTTGGTGCTGTGCGTAATACATAATAGGATAGATTCATCACGACAAACATGAACCAAGGAGGATATCGCTTATGCGGAGAACAACTCATATGGACAGAACGATATTTCGAGTGCATTTGTTGTCCACACTGGATGAGATCAAAATTCGGGATCACCTGAAATATGAGGATGTCTCCTTGGTAATTGAACCTGTCTTCGAGTCCGATAAATCCTTGAATGGTGCAGATGAGATAATGCGACTTGTGGTGCTGACAGAAGACAATGTGAGGAACCGGAGGTTCACTGTAGATGAGGCTGTAGATCTTCTATGCTGGCGTTTACCGTTGGTACCCCTTTGGATTGATGTTTCACTGGTAGAGGTAGTGCGGAATGAGGGGGTGTTCAAACTGGCTTGCAGCCTGCGCTTACGCAAACCAACAGAGCTTCTTCATACAGAGACAGGGCATGCACCATTCCGTGCTGATTTTCAGTAACGGACACATTATCGATATAAAAGAAAGCGCTTAATACCTACGTTTATGAAGCGTTGAGGGGAATAAAGGATGAATGTACAAGCGAATACCGATTTAAAGATCTATGAGTTAACGGAACTGCCTTATCTCAAAGTGCATGGCAGAACAACTGGTGAGCTTGCGCCGCTGACGTTATTTTGGACGGGAAGTGCAGTTGAACTCCATGTACAAGGCTCCGAACTATGGGTTGAGTTAGAGTCTGAATACGATATGTATGAGTCATGGATCAGTATTCTGATCAACGGTGTGCCGGTGAGCAGGCAGATGTTGCTGGCGGGAAGGTACTGGGTCTGTGTATTTGGGGGATGAATGCGGAAGTGGTGAAGAATGTACGGATCGTTAAAGATGTTCAAGCGATGAGTGGTGACTCGGGGTGCTCTCTACAGATTCATGCGGTGAAATCGGATGGAGCGTTCCTGCCTGTGCAGGAAAAACCGTACAAGATCGAGTTCATTGGTGACAGCATTACATCTGGCGAAGGTGCGATTGGAGCCAAAGCGGAGGAGGATTGGATTCCGATGTGGTTCAGCGCCATACATAATTATACGTATATGACAGCAGAAGCACTGAATGCAGAATATCGGGTCATCTCGCAAAGTGGCTGGGGTGTGCTGACAAGCTGGGATAACAATCCGAAGGGGAATATCCCTGAATATTACGAACAGGTCTGCGGCTTGCTTGCCGGTGAACGTAACAAAGCGCTCGGCGCAGGAGATCCCCATGATTTTAGTTCGTGGCAGCCGGATGTGGTGGTTGTGAATCTGGGCAGCAATGATGGGGGTGCATTTCAGTCACCTGAGTGGACAGACCCCGACACGGGCAAGGTGTACAAGCAGCGGCTGAACGAAGATGGTACGTATCATGAAGAGGATCTGGCTGCTTTTGAGAAAGCGGTGGAGCAGTTCCTGTTCAAACTTCGAAAAAACAATCCGGCGGCACATCTCGTATGGGCGTATGGCATGCTTGGTTTCCCCATGATGCCTGCCATCTACCGTGCGGTTGATGCGTATACGAAAAAGGCAGGAGATCGCAGGGTTACCATTATCCAGCTTCCTGATACAACCGAAGAGACGGTAGGCGCACGCACCCATCCAGGCGAATTATCCCACCGTGGAACAGCAGAGGTGTTGTCGGAATATGTACGAGGCATGTTAGGATAGCCCGAAATAGGGTAATGGAAAGACCACTCTCACAAGAACGGTATCCCAGTGGTTGGATATGTGATGCGTCTCACTGTATGGGGGGCCGTTCATCATAAGAGTGGTCTGTTCCTTTTCCGCATGATCTAGATATTCAAGGGTGTGTCCTCTGTAGCGCTGTTCTGTACCTTATAACGAATCGAGATGATCTGTCCGAGCGTCTGCGTTCGGACCATTTTGAACTGACTTGGCACAGTGCCTCTCGGGAATAAGGGGATGCCTTCACCAAGAACTTTCGGAATGATGGCGACTTCAATCTCATCCAGTAATTTCTGGGCCAACACAGCTTCAACCAGTATGCCGCCACCCACAATCCATACGTCTCCATCAGAATTCTGCTTTAATCGGGGGATGAGCGTATCTACCGTCTCAGTTGTAAACTGTACATGTGGAGCGGGCGGCTGTTCCGAGCGGGACAGCACATACGTTGGGCGATCCGCATAGGGGAATTCCTCAGAAAGTGTGAGTACCTCTTCATACGTATTACGTCCCATAACAACGCTGCCGATCGTTTGATAAAATGCTGCATACCCGTTGTCTCCACCATCACCCTCCACATCAAACAACCAATCTACAGAACCGTCCAGCCTAGCAATATATCCATCCAGACTCATTGCAATGTACAAAATGGTTTTGTTATCTTTCATATTCATCGCTCCCTTCTACAATGTATGATACACTCTAACTATGACAAAAGTTGACGTAGTTTGGGTGTTGAATTATGAATAATCGGAAGCTGGCCATCATGCGTCTGATGGATTCCAGACAGAAGTTTACAGCCCGGGAGTTGGCAGAGTGGTTTGATGTATCGGTTCGAACGATTCAGCGAGATCTGGATGCATTGCAGACACTGGGCTTTCCGTTGTATACCGAAGTTGGGGTAAACGGGGGATATCGGGTGTTGCCCAATCGCATTTTGCCACCTCTTCAATTGACGCAGCAGGAGGCGTTAGGACTATTTATGATGCTGGAATATCTACAACAAGTCCCGGATCTTCCACACGGTTCCATGCGTGAGCATCTGGCCGAACAGTACTTTTCCACTTTGCCTGCGGATGTACAGGATCGAATAATGCGAATGAGAGAACATATCACCTTTGTCCAGCATCCTGGTGAGCATGCGGAGCCTTTAACAACCGGGATATTGGATGCAGCGGTAGAAAGAGAGAAATTCAGTTTATGTATCATGCCCGCAATGGTCATAAAAAAGTTCGGGTCTTCCCCTATGGCATCTACTATGAGCAGGGGCGTTGGTACATGCCGGCACGAAATAAGGATCGCGTGTTGTTGTATCGGGTGGATCGCATGCGTCAGTTGGTTGTTTTGGAATCCGTTGATGAATCTGTTCCAAGCCTGAAGGCGTGGCTGGATGCCAAAGAAAGCAGAGCAAGCGTAGAAGCGGTGCTGCAATTCACGGAGTTTGGAGCAAGGATGGCCGCGTCAGATGTGTTGTTCCAATCGGTTCAAGGCAACGAGTGGCGCGGTTTGGTTCCGCCCGAGGAGTTTTCTTTTACAGCGCGAAAGTTACTCTCCTATGGCCCCGAAGTGAAAGTAATCTCGCCCCCTGAATTAATACAGCAGGTTAGAGAGCTGCTCGAACGGAGCATAAGCCAGTATGACAGGGGATAAAGGCTGCATACACTCGATATTTGGGTATTAAGAAAAAGACAAGAGGGGTGTGTAGAGACATGAGCACAGTGTGGACGAAAGACATCATTCCGACGATATCCAATAAAGTAGTGATTGTGACAGGTTCGAACGGTGGGCTAGGGTATGAAACGGCATTGGCGTTAGCAGAAAAAGGCGCGAAAGTTATCCTTGCCGTTCGTAATTTGGAAAAAGGTGAAAGGCAGCTCAGCAGATCAAGTCGTCTGCCCATGTCGCTGGAGAAGTTAACGTTATGCAGCTTGACCTTAGTGATTTGGCTAGTATCCGCAAGTTTGCAGCTGCTTTCCTTGAGCAGTACGATTCCTTGTCCATTCTCGTTAACAATGCAGGAATCATGAATCCTCCATTCCAGTTGACGAAGGATGGCTTTGAATTGCAGTTTGGCAGTAATCATCTGGGCCATTTTGCGCTTACGGGCCTGTTATTGCCGCGATTGATTTCTACTCCGAAATCGAGGGTAGTTACTGTAAGCAGTTTGGCAGCGGGTAATGGCGCCATTGATTTTAATAATTTGGATGGGTCCAAAGGGTATGCTCCCATGAAGTTTTACAGTCAAAGCAAGCTGGCCAATCTGATGTTTGCGAGAGAACTGCAGAATAAGTTTAATGCTGCTCACATTGATTCGATGAGTATCGCCGTTCATCCAGGAATCTCGCATACCAATCTATTTTCCTTCGGTTCGGGGAAACAGGCTAGTATATTCATGCGCAGTCTTCTGAAAATCATAAGTCAACCTGCGCATATGGGAGCATTACCTACCTTGTATGCTGCAACAGATCCAACGATTAAGGGAGGAGAGTATATTGCTCCTGGCGGTATTGGCGGCACCAGGGGCTATCCTAAGAGTACCAAGATTATCGAAAAATTATATGATGCTCACATTTCAGGCAAGCTGTGGAGCGTTTCAGAAGAATTAACAGGAGTGTATTACCAATTTGACGCGTAGATTTTGCCATTCAGAGAAATATTCCTTATTATGGTATAGATAGTTGAAAATACTTTAGGGTAAATATGAATGATTGAATGGGGGCTACCATGATTCGATTCATAAGAAGTTTCACGACCCGCTCTATGCAGAGTCCATGTGATGAACAACGGCGGTTGTTTGCATAGAGCCTGAAATTCATTTCCGCCATCCATTGTAGTGCATATTCAATGTGTTCATCGTAAGACTCTGCTGCCTTAAAGATTTTAAATTTAAGGAGTGGAGCAACGTGAAATATATTAATGCGGATACAATCTTCCCGGAAGAATTGCTTAGAGAAATACAGCGTCATATCCCTGGTGACTTAATCTATATTCCGAGGCCCAAGGATGCCCATAAGAAGTGGGGCGAGAACTCGGGTGGCAGAATACTTGTGCAGGAACGGAACCACGAGATTCGCCAGCTATTCACCGCAGGGACAACCATTGATCAGCTTGCAGAGCAATACTGTTTATCCGTGGATAGCATCAAGAAAATTGTATATGGCAAAAAGGGATGAACTGTAGAAGCCGCGTTCGAACCATCGAATGTGGCTTTTCGTATGTAGAGAATGATTAATAAAGATTTATTACATATTCGATTGCTATAGCTGAGCGTACAATTCGTATGACGGACAAAGGATGCGCGAAGAGCATTCTTTAACTAGATCTTTTTCGATCATCTGGAGGTTGGTGAATATGAATATAGAAGTGAAGTTAACAAACAAGGACGAGGCGTATGTGATTAAAAATATGTACCCGCTATATCTTCATGATCTATCCGGTCATTACGGTCTGGGTGGAGAGCATACCCCGAATGAACACGGCATTTTCGAACCAAGTCCTGATTATAAAACGTTACAGGATCAGTATGATGTGCAGAGCGTCTGGTGGGAAAAACCGGAGTGTCTTTATCCGTTTCTGATGATTGTAGATGGCATTCCAGCTGGGTTTGCATTCGTAGCCACGCCGCCTCATTGCTCACAAGGAATAGACTTCTTCGTACATGAATTCTTTCTGATGCGGCCGTTTCGAGGGCGAGGCGTGGCTGAACAGGCAGCGTCGACGATCTTTGGAATGTTTAGAGGAAGTTGGGAGTTGTTCACCAATCCATCGGAGAACAATAAGATCGGCCAATCTTTCTGGCGGAAAACGGTGGCTAATTATACCGAAGGGAACTATCGGGAAATGTACGGGCATACGTTCGATGGCTATAAATTAATTTTCCAATTTTCCAATCATCTCTGAAAAATAAATGTACGGATCTATATCACGTAAAGAGAGAGAACGTCTTCCTTTGCGGAAAACGTCTCCCTCGCTGTACCTTCTCCTATAGATTACCGCTGAAATAGTGATACTCTGAATTCACTTCAAAACCTACACTGCGGTACAGATTCAAAGCGCGTTCGTTCTCGGTAACAACGGATAGGCGAATATCTGTATAATGTTGTTTCCTTAGGAGATTCACCAGAATATGAAGCACGGTGCGTCCTATTCTCTGTCCCTGATACGCAGGTAAGATGCAGAAGTTATGAATAAAGGCGGTCGTTGCATTAATGGAGTTGACCCGTATCAGCCCAACCGGCTGTTGATCCTGCCATGCAACATAGGTGACTCGACTGGGTTCATTCGTTTGCATAAAGTAATCGCGTGTCCAGTCCTCCGATTCTCCAAAGGCCTGGGATGAGCAAGTGACTATAAACTCCATATCCTTGGCTTCTGCTACGGACAACATTAGTTCAGGCGTTTCCACAACCTCAACGACTTGATTCACAAGTTGCATTGAATACTCCGCACGATCATATATGGCCCCTAGGGACTGCGCAGTAAAAACACCCGGGGATAAGCCCTGAGGAACGCGATAACTGAGCTGGTTAATCCCCTGTGGTTTCATGTCCAGGATGGCTTGTTTCAGCAGGCGGGTGAACACACCTTGGCGACGATAATGCGGATGTACGATGGCATTAATATTCCCGGTTACACCGTCAGAAGCATACCAACTGAGGAGTCCTGCCAAATCACCGTCACGATAACAGAGGAGCGCATGGTCTCCGTCTTTTTGGCTGATATGGTCAAGGTCTGCCTTTAGATGCACGGAATCGAGCTGTTTACATTGTTGTTCGAGTAAAATAATAGCATCAATCTGTTCCTTGGAGTCATAGACCATGGGAATGACTTGATAAATGGACATAGCTTTCACACCTTCATTGTTGAAGGAAACGCGCAGTTATTGGACCCGCAGGCGCTATCCCTCGAGAGTTGGTTCACTTCCCGATGACTATAACATAATCTATGACGCAGATGACACCAAATTAGTAATTAGTCCGCCCGAACGTGGCATCAGCCTTCACTGTTGCGCTGCTGGCTGCATTGACAGCAGCGAGCTGCAATACATAATCATAATGCCGGATGTAATATCCGGGCTGGCTGTACGATTGAAGGGATACTTTGGTGCTATCCGCCCAACCAGGGCCGCTCAGGAACGTGGCATCTCCCTTGTAGGCAGCGCTGTCGGCGTAGGCTTCAAGTACAATTTTGTTGCTGGCGTTGCGCTTCAGAAAGTAGCCTGGATAGTTGATGGACTCCAGGGATATGCCTGTAGAACTTGCCAGACCCGGTACAACGCGGAACTGGGAGTCCAGAGCAGGAGAGACATTGGCATCAATGCGTGCGATGTAGTTGGCATGACGGATGTATCGATCCGGAACATTATGTGAATTGAATCGACTATACCCCGTGGCTTCCGGTGTGGCAGGCCCCAACATTTTGACCTCGTGCAGGGTTGGGGTGTACCAGTTCCCTGGATTATTCCACAAGACGGCATTCACCATATTAATCCGTACATAACGAGCGGTGAAATGTACGGCATCCGTGGTGAAACCATAGGTCAGATTGTTGGTGCGATCCAACGTGGAGTAATTGACACCATCGTTGCTAATCTCGATTTTATATTTGTAATAGCCCTCAGAACCTTTATACATAAACCAGGAAGTGTCAATCTCCGTAATCGTCTTTGGTGCACCGAAGTCCACTTGCCACCACGCGGGCCAACTATTGGATGAAGCCACCCACGATGTCTGGTAGTTGCCATCATTGACGTTGGATGCAGACGAGCCGGAGGCTGTGGAGCTGGCGGTAGCCGTTTTGCCTTGTGCATGGTTGACGAGAGCAGGAGGTGTTACCGCTCCTGTTGCTGCATCAATATTCCACGTGGTATACCACTCCAGTGATGCGGTTCCGTTGGAATCATTCAGGGTTAGCGGCAGCCAGATATGTTTGTGCTCCCCAAGGTTCATTGGATTCCAGCGATCCCCCATGTAGATGTAGGATGTGGTGTTGCTGCCTGTAATCGTGGCAATATCATGAATCTGCGAACCGAAGGCAGATGGATTGCCATATGGCGTAAGCGCAGTCCATGGGCCCGTCATGGAAGTCGCTGTAGCGTATGCCCCCTGATTCGGATACCAGCCAGCGGCTTGGGAGGTGAAGAGGTAGTAACGGTTCCCTTTTTTACCACGGCAGGTGCCTCACGATAGGCGTTCTCGAACAGCCAGCCTTCGAAGGACTGTATTCCGGTGTAGCTTGCATTCATTTTGAAAATAGCCATCGTATCATTGGCACCGCCATTCTTGCGGGAAGCGGTAACCAGATAACCTGTACCATCGGTATCCACAAAGACGGTCATGTCCCGGGATTCATAATTGAGTGGGCGGAAGCTGCCCTCATAGGTGAATTTGCCATTTGGGGTATTGCTCGTTGCCACCGCTACACGCCCGAGGTTGTAGTCTGTGCCATTCTCATAGTGTGCCCAGAGCACATACTGGTTGGTTGATGCGTTATAGATGACCTTGGGGCGTTCGATCTTGCTGGAGGCTAGCTCGGTTGCGGAATCTTTCGTCAGGATGGCATTGCTGAAAGTCCAGTTCTTCAGATCGGTGGAGGTGTAGACGTTCACACTGTCGAACTTGCCACTCACCGCATGTTCACCATAGAGATAGTACGTTGAGCCGACCTGCAGAATGTTGCCGCTATTCGCATGGATGGGATTGCCCGCGGTGTCGAGCCAGTCGGTGCCGTTGGTGATCGTGACACTTGCTGCGCTTGTTCGTTCAGGATGAAGTCCAAACAGGGTGAACGTGAGTGCGAAGACCATAATCCAGACCACTTTCCTCTTACCCATTGCATACACCTCCCAGAAGATAAAAAACAGAATATAACGCTTTCATATATATTCTAGTTCGGCTACACTATTTGACAAGTGAACAATCCATGCATTTCTGAACTAAGAGGTTTTTTTACCTGTTCTAGCGGTGGGAGCGGGTTAAGAGAGCGGATCGTTAAAGTAGAAATGAGATGCCAGAGGAGTTGAAGAGCGTGCGTAATACGATGTGCTATGAGGTTCAATCACTGGATGAGTATCTATTCCTTATGGAGGAGCTACAGCTTACAGAGGGGCAGTATTATTTTCGTGGAGAGAATCGCAGGTATCCCTCGTTAAGTTCATCCTTGTTACGTCCCCAGTTCGCCCGATTGTTGCGGGATAATCCTGCTTATTGCGAAGAGACCGTGAACGGCTATATCCACGATCTGGCGAGTGATGCAGGAGCTTGGGAACGTGAATACACGCTGGCATGGTGCCATCATGAAGGATTGCCTACCAACTTGCTGGAGTTAACGCGCTCTCCGTTACGTGCCCTGTATTATGCGTGTATTTCCCGATCGGATCAACACGGGCAGGAAGAAGAGGGGGTTGTGTATGGATTTGCTCAAAAAGATATGAAGGACATCACGGGAATGGTCTCCGTTCCAACAGATGCCTGCCTGAACAGGGATAATCTGTTGATTGGCATGGATTATAATGCAGAGCTCCATCCGGAGCAGCTTCCCTATCTTATCTATCAGGCACCTTACAAGTATGAGGGATCAGATGAAGAAGGTGGCTTATATTTCTATCAGTTGTTTCAGCTGCTGCCTACACCGGGTGAGGAGCTGCCCATGAATTAATCCAGCAGTCTTACACGCCGGCGTTCACAATTAAAGTGACCCATCAGGATCAGATTTTGCGTGCGTTGCAACGTTCAGGTAACCTATGATGAATATGATCCTATATGGTTGGGAGTGAATGCGTTATGGACACATTTATTGCGGATGAAGACCTTCAGGTGATCGTACATGTGAATGATAATGGAGAGAGAACGACGATAACAGGAGGCATTACCACTCAGGATTTTGAAGTCATCTCTACATATGCAAGGGGATGGCTGACCTTCGCGTATCTCCGTGATCGTCAAGGCATATGGTGGTTCAATGCCCGTAAGAACAAGGCGAGTTTGTTCAGCCGGGATACGGAAGCTTTTCGTATAGTCGATGAAGATTACTGCTGCGATTCCGAATACGTCTATCTGGAAGATCAGGCTGTGCCTGGCTCTGACCCGAACAGCTTTCGGCTGTTACCGGATACGCCCTACTTTGCACAGGACCAACGTTATTTATATGTGAAGAGCAGCCAGCATTTTCATCTATTTGAGGATATCGATACGAATGCTGTGATTGCTTACCACCACTACTGCACCGACAAGGATCACTTATTCCATCTGTCCAGCTCTCTTCGCTATGCGAATGGGGAAAAGGATGAGGTGAGGGCATGGTTGCGTGAACATCATCCCGACGTACCTGGCTGGTGGCAAACGGATTATGCCCACAGTGCTGATGGAGCTGTGCAGATCACAGGCAATTGGTTTGAGACTGCATCGTCTATTTTTTATAGAACCGAATGGGGCGGTACCCCGCATCGAGAAGCAAAAGCTGTGTTCAACCTTGTTCGAGGGGCGGACAGACCTACCTATGAACCATTGGATGAACAGTTTGCACGGGACCGGGAGCGTGTTTATTTTCAGTGGCGCACTGTAAAAGGAGCAGACCCCGACACATTCCAACCACTAGGTGGACCTTTTGGACGTGACCGCAATCATGTGTATTACAACGGATACCGTGTCGATAAGGCAGATGTTCGGCATTTTGAAGTGTTTGCCGGGACGGGGCATCTCGGACTTTCCAAGGGTCAGCAACATGTATATCGTGCAGAGGTTGTGCGGACAAGTCAGCCTTTCGGTCATCCAGACGATGTGCTTCAGATCGTTAAAGGGGCTGATGCAGCGACGTTTGAGTTAATAACCCCTTCTGGAAGCTGGGCGGTGGATGCCAATCGGGTATATCTATGGGGTAAACCAAATAAACATATTGATCGTGCCAGCTTTACACATCTATTCGATGCTGATCCCCAGAGTTGGGCTATGGATCAGAATGGTCTGTATAATGCCAATGGCAAGCGTACGGTAAAGGGTGTAAACGGTAGTACATTTGTCATGCTGAACGAATATTGGGGCAAAGATGACCTTGTGGTGTTCAGCTTTGTAACGGGGAGTGTATACAAGTCGGGGGACGTAGCGACGTTTCAAGTTACGGATGATATCGGGGGCGCGGAAGATGCTTTGTATCGGTACACGGTGGAAGGCAGTACAGTGCGGAAACAGAAGAGGTTGATCGAAAAGTAAGAGAGTTCTGGAATATTAGAGACATGCAACGAAAAAGAATGAAAAAAGGGATGGCAGACTTAGAAAAGAGTCCACTATCCCTGGTTGAATTCCTATTTACTTGTCTGTGTTAACCAAACTATTTGTGACCTTTGCGAACCTTGAGCTGCATCTTTTTGATCGTTGTATTCTGCATGAGCTCCAGTACGATTGGGCCTTTGCCGTTCAGGATCTCCACATCCGTTACATTGTCCTGAATGGTAATAATCCCGATGTCGTCCGCCGTAACGCCCTCAAGCTTGGCGATGGTACCGACAAAGTCTACGGCACGAAGTTTCTTCTTCTTGCCACCGTTGAAGTTCAGCTTCATGATCTGCTGATTCAACTGTTCACGCTTATCCTTTTTACGCTCAGGCACGATCTTCAATCGCTTCTCAAAATCTTCTCTGCGGCGATCTACAGCTTCCTCGGAGGGTGCCTTCATCACAGGGATTTCGAATCCGATATAGGATTCAATCTCGGCTAGACGTCGGCCGTCTTTCGGTGTAACCAACGTGATGGCTTTACCCGTTTTGCCTGCGCGACCCGTACGGCCTGTACGGTGAACATATCCCTCTTTTTCCAAAGGAATATCGTAGTTGATGACATGGGTGATATTCGTGATATCAATACCACGTGCAGCTACATCCGTCGCGATCAGATAACGGAATTGGCCCCGTCGGAATGCATTCATCACTTCGATCCGCTCATCCTGCTCCATGCCGCCATGGATACGATCTGCTGGATAATCAAGGTCTGCCATAACCCGGAACAGCTTATCTACATTCTCTTGCGTACGGCAGAACACGATGCAGCTATCCGGATTTTCCGTAATGAACAAGTCCTGAAGCAACGCAGTTTTGTTCACCTCTGGCACATGAATCACAGCATGTTCAATGGTGGCTGTTGTCAGTCCACTTGCCTTGATCTCGATCTCCACCGGTTTGTTCATGTATTTGCGCGACAGCTTGGCTACATCTTCAGGGAATGTTGCGGAGAACAGCATCGTCACTCGCTCCTGCGGCAGTTTCTGAATGATCGCTTGTACCGTCTCGATAAAGCCCATATTCAGCATCTCATCGGCCTCGTCAATAACGAGATAGGCGATTCGTTCGAGTGGCAGCGTGCCGCGTTCGATATGATCCAGTACCCGACCTGGCGTACCAACAGCGACATGAGTTCTTTGTTTTAACTCGGCTTTTTGGATATGAAAAGGGGACTGTCCGTATAGTGCGGTTGCTTTAATACGCTTAAAGCGGCCGATATTCGTAATATCTTCGTTAACCTGCAAAGCCAGTTCCCGGGTTGGTGTAAGAATCAGAGCCTGCGGCTTATTCTCATTCCAATCCACCAGCTCACAGAGCGGAATGCCGTAGGCGGCTGTTTTACCACTGCCTGTCTGGGATTTGACCACAAGATCCTGGTTCTCCAGTGCTACCGGAATAACTTTCGTTTGAACTTCGGTTGGTGTCTCATAGCCCAGACTGTCCAGTGCTTTTACGATCTCTTCACCAAGTCCGTAATCTTTAAATTGTTGCTTGCTCATCGTTTACCTCTTTTGCGTTAGTTTTTGTACAATTATTGCACCGTACATTTTTCGTATACCTCTTCATTATACTCTATATGCAGACAGGCTAACGGAGTAAATGCATTAAGTGGTTAAATAGTTTTCATCCACTCCGATATTAGGAGCAACCGCCCGTTGCTGTGCGTAGGTGTATCATAACGTTCCACGTGAAACGAAATGTATCGGCGTATTTTGCTTGGTGTTAATGAATGACCTCTTTCTTCCTCAAAATCCGTAATCATTCCTCGTACATGTGGCTTTTCTTTCTCTTGTTCCTCGGATTGCTCTCCGCATCCAAGCGTTAGCAGAAGCAAGATCACTGGTAATATGGATAACCCTCGTACAATGGACATCGGTTGCTCACCTCTCATCCTTTTGAATACATCTATACCTATGGACGTTACTTGGGACGACGATGTTCCCGTTTATCATTAAAAAGAGTCAAAATCATTCCATTCAGTCTGGAACTGGGATATGGAATATGTTAGCATAGGGGTAACTTACTGAACGGAGGGATACGTGTGCTAAATTTTTCCCGATTGAGATAGTGTGGCGAAACGTTTGTTTACGCTTGCTGTTTTCTGCCTGTGTGCAGTTCATCGGGATTGGTTTGCCATGGTACACGTATGCCGCTAGTCATGAAAGAATCACTCTCTAAAGTGGTTCTTTGGTGTACTACTATTTTTTTGTGAGCATTCAGGTATGCCAACTTCCGAAATGAGCTGCACAGACGAACTTTGTCTGTGTTTTTTTATTTTATCCAGGAAAAGGGGAGTACCTGATATGACAAAATCGAAATTGAATGAGCATCATGCAATTGAAAAGGAACTATTAACTTTAGCGAAACAGAATGGACTTCTTATCCTTGAGGAATCCTTGGACATCAACGAGTCGGGTATGGATTTTCGTGTAGCATTCGCCATGGATGAAGAAGGCCGCAGATGGGTTCTGCGCCAGCCGCGACGGCAAGACGTCTGGGAGCGTGCCGAGAATGAGCAAAAGGTGCTGAATGTGGTCCGAGGAAAACTACCTGCACAGGTACCGGATTGGCGAATCTGCACGCCAGAGTTGATTGCTTATCCTTTACTTGAGGGTGATCCGATCGCAATTGTGGATCCCGCGGGGGAGGGTATGTGTGGCGATTCCCTCAGGAAAACTTGTCTGATGTGTTCCTGGATTCACTGGCTACGACTCTCGTTGCACTGCATAATATTGATCCCGACAAGGCAAAGGAAGGCGGAGTGAGGGTCAAGACTCCGATGGAGGCCCGCAAAGAATTTGCAGCCAATATAGAGGAGATCAAGCGGAACTTTACAGTGCCAACGGAGCTGGTTGAACGCTGGACGGTATGGCTTTCTATGAATAGCTATTGGCCTCAGCATTCGGCGTTCATCCATGGTGATCTGCATCCGCCGCATATAATTGTTGATGATGCCCAGCGAGTAACCGGACTTATTGATTGGACGGAAGCGGAGATTGCAGATCCGGGTAAGGACTTCGTCATCTACTATGCACTTTTTCAGGAGGATGGACTGCGTGAGCTTTTGAATCGTTATGAGAAGGCAGGGGAAGAACATGGCCCCGGATGCTGGAGCATATTCGGGAACAATGGGCAGCCTATCCTGCGATTGTTGCCAAGTTTGCGCTAATTACGGGCAAGGAGTCGGACATGGAGATGGCGAGAGGCATGCTTGCGAACTGGGAAGTGAAGAGGGGTGAGTAGGTGGCAAGAATCCGAAGGATATGTTGGCTAACAGGTATTGCACTGCTGTTTAGTTTAACAGGATGTACAACTCTGTGTGTCAATTCAGATGATGGTGTAGGGAACCTGCTTCCCCAAGAGCGTATAAAGGAACTACGCGAGGAATATCCACTATCTACGAACACCCCAGCGACGATATCCATGAGAGAAGTAAGCTTCAGAGAGGTCATGACATATGGGGATGGCGTTGTTGTGGCAGAGGTAATGAAGGTTTTACCAAACTTTCGTGTGGAGTTAACTACTGATCCGGGTACGCCGGAGCGAAAGATGGCTGATAAGGATAGGGCTAACGGAGTCACACCCTACCAACCTGAATTCATCTCCTATCAGGTGAAGGTACATGAAGTGGTAACAGGGGATCATGTAGCTGAGGACACTTTTTTGTTCTACAATGCTGACTTTGCAGGTATGGAGCCAGAACTTAAACCAGGTATGAAGATTATCGCTGTAGTCAAAAGGGGACGACCGGAGAACAGCTGGGAGGATATTCGTTCACCCGCTATGGCACATACTATATTGTTGATGTTAACTACGTACTTGCCGCCTATGAGGGAGAATCTGAGGAATTACGTGGTTTCACTGAAGAAACGAATGGCATCCAGCTGGACGCTTTTATGGATAAAATCAAGAACCTCCCACAAAGCTAAACGACTCCATTCCCGTAGAGCAGCAGAGTACAGCAACACGTATAACCATTCGTTAACCTAACAAAGGGCGATTCTCACCATGAGTTCCATGGGAGATTCGCCCTTTCATTTTCGTTAAGTGTGGTGCGTAACGATGGTACTTATTTTAAAATACTCACATATTTCCCGTATACGAAGGCTACACGTCCATCCAGCTTCACTTTGACCCAACCATACTTGTCTGTACTGATCACCTCAAGCACGGTGCCTTTCCGTACGGCAGCAATAACTTTGGCTTTGGATGAAGCGCCAGCACGTACGTTCAGGTAAGCCGCAGTAACCTTGGCTTGTTTGCCTTTGGTGACGGTGCCCGGTTTACCGGTGTTTGGCGTTGATGGTTTGCCAGGTTTCGTCGTGCCTGGATTCGGTGTTGGTTTGGGTACTACTGGTGTCGTAGGTTTCTCAGGCGTAGTTTCTTCCTCAACACTACCTGCCGCTTTGCGAGCTTGGTTCAGCTGTTGATAGAACGCTCCCTTGGTTTTCACGCCTGCGAACTGTGCTGCACTCACATCGGCTTTGGCAGATAGGGCATCAATCTCTTCCTGAGTCACCGTATCCAAAATGTTAATGGAGGCAATGTTGGTGTACTTGCCATCTTCCGTTGTTGGCACAGACATGATGCCATCATTAACCAGCTCCACCACATCCGCACGCTCTGGTGCAGTCAGGTCTACGCCGGTGATTTTCCAGTTGTGTTGAATCTTCGGTTCGTAGACACCTTTCATAACATCTTTCAGATAGGCGATGGACAAGTTGCGAATCGTGCCTTGGATCTCACCAAATGCTGAGGCGTCCTTGGAGGACCAGAGCTGCTTGAACTTACGCCCTTCCATGGCGCCGCCTTTGGCAATCAGGGCTTCCATCCGATAGGCATTCATGCCGAGCTTCAATGTATCGTCTTCTTTTACGGCCTTACCGTTGCTGTACTTGAGATTCGTAATCCGACTGCCATATGGCTTCGTCAGGTCAATCTCATACGTTACGCCGCCGAAGAAATCATCGGTACTGTATTTGGAAGCACGTCGTTTCGGATCAAAACTAATGGTCACATCACCAGGACGTGTGGAGTTAAAATAACCCGCAGACCATTCCATATAATCCATCAGATCGCGTCCGGTTACTTCATATACGGTCACTTCACCGAAGGTGTATTGGTAGTTGAACGCAATATCCTTTTTCTTGATCGGGCCTACATCCAGCTTGGCCTTGTCGTTATCAATCTGGTGCGCGACCACATCGGCATCACTGTAATGCAACATCACTTCGGTGAAAAAGTCAGACAACGGGGTTTCCTGGATCTGCACCGCAGGGATACCCTTAATCTCATCGGCAGGGACCAGGTTCGTTCCTTTCAGTTCAGCCACTTCAATATTGGCATCGGCACGAGCGAACTCGTGGAATGGATGCAAGGTCTCTTCCAGCGCAGGATCGGAGACTTCATAGGTTCCGTCTGCTGCTTTGACAGCGAGTGCTTGAGCTTCTTTGCTTTTGAGCACAACTTTGTCGCCGTCTTTAGCAAATGTCAGATCGATTCGTGAGATATGTGAGCCATATTTATTCGGTTCGGAGATCAATACACCGTTAACCGTTTGGGATTCAATCAGGGTATGCATGTGTCCGGCAAAAATGGCAGCCAGCTCCGGGTTGGCATTGGCGATATCCGTCACTCCGGTTCCCGGATTTCCGTTCTCGTTATCCAGTCCCATATGCATAAGTCCAACCATGACATCGACTTTGCCTTTCAGCTCGGCAATGGCCTTCTTGGTCTCTTCGACAGGATCTTTGACGATGATCCCATCCAGGTGATCCGTACCTTTCTCGAACTCGGTAATCATCGGTGTGTTCATTCCGATGACACCCACTTTGATGCCGTCTTTCTCAATAATTGTATAGGCAGGCATGTAGCGGTCGCCATTTTCTTTGAAAATGTTACCCACGAGAGGCTGTCCATTGAATTGGGAAGAGATCTTCTCCAGTACATCCAGCCCAAAGTTAAACTCATGGTTACCCATAACCCATGCGTCATATTTCATTTCGTTCATTGCAACCATCATGGGAGATTGGGGTTGATCGTTAAACAACTCAGCCGAGTTATCCTGAATCATGTCTCCTGCGTCCAGCAGGATCGTATTGGGATTCTCTGCGCGGACTTTTTTCACGATGGTGTAGAGTTGTGTCATGCTTCCGGTTGGGTTTGGACCGTCCAGCGCATAGTCCCATGGCATAAATCGGCCATGAATATCCGATGTACCCAGCAACGTGATCTTGGTTTCCTTATCTGCCTCAGCAGCCTGAGCTGGTGTGGTAGCAAAAGGGGCAAACAAAATGGAGGCACATAAGAGGAACGATAAAGGCCATCCGGCGAAACGTTTCGTTGAAATTTTGCGCATGTTGTAATCTCCCTTGTTATCTAGTGTATGTAAAGATATGTATCATTTCATACTAGATAAACATGTGGGAAATGTAAACTCCAATGTAAGCGTTATGTTGGATTTAAGGGAGGAATCTATAAATATAGCTGACTATTAATTTACGATTTTTGAAGATAATATAATTTGCAGGTGTTAAAGACCAAAATTATCCAGTAAAATGGTTTTTGTAAGCGCTTAACAATTCTAAATAATGATTAAGGAGGAATTTCATTGTTCAAGTCCAAGTGGTTCAAGACGGTTGGTTCACTAGCATTGGTAGGCGTTCTCGCTGCTTCGGTTGCAGTTGGTAGTGTGAGCGCTGGTTTGGCAAAAGGTAGCAAATTTCTGGGCAATATTATCGCTAGCCAGGTTCCTTCGAATTTTAGCCCCTATTGGAACCAGGTAACTCCAGAGAACTCCACCAAGTGGGATGCTGTGGAAGGTACACGCAACGTGATGAACTGGGGTCAGGCAGATATGGCCTACAACTATGCAGTCAACAACAATTTTCCGTTCAAATTCCATACCCTCGTATGGGGAAGTCAGCAGCCGAATTGGATTAACAGTCTCTCCGCCGCTGATCAGAAGGCTGAAGTGACACAATGGATTAACGCCGCAGGACAGCGGTATCCAAAGGCAGCATTTGTAGATGTCGTCAATGAGCCGCTGCATGCCAAGCCTTCTTATCGCAACGCGATTGGTGGAGATGGAGCCACTGGCTGGGATTGGGTTATCTGGTCATTCCAGCAGGCGAGACAAGCCTTCCCGAACGCCAAATTGTTGATCAATGAATACGGAATTATCGGTGATCCGGCTAAAGCGGACCAATATATCCAGATTATCAACCTTCTGAAAAACAGAGGTTTGGTTGATGGTATTGGTATCCAGGCCCATTACTTTAATATGGACAACGTCTCTGTGAGCACGATGAACACGGTACTCAACAAGCTGGCTGCGACAGGTCTGCCAGTCTATGTATCCGAGCTGGATATGACTGGCGATGATAATACGCAATTGCAGCGTTATCAGCAGAAATTCCCTGTTCTTTGGAAGCATTCTGCCGTTAAAGGTGTAACACTGTGGGGTTATAACCAGAACCAAACCTGGGTGAGCGGCTCCCATCTGGTCAATAGCAATGGTACAGAGCGTCCAGCTCTGCAATGGCTGAGAAATTATCTGGCGAATAATCCATAAGTTTGCTTCTTTGATGAGGCTCTGAGTATCTCTTGTAAATTCGGTAATGATAGCATATCAAAAAGCGCCTGTTCCACATGATGAACATGGGAACACGGCGCTTTTTGGTGTGTACGTTTTTAACCATGGGTTGAGTTTGTTATTTCGGTTCAATAACCATGCTGTTGAAAGAATCAGCTTCCAGCTCTATATGAAGGGTCTGCCCTTCTTCAAGGGTTAGATACAGGTCACGACGGTCGTGGAATGGATTATTGATGACAATGACCAGACTGTTATCCGGGTTGCGGAAAGCGACGGATTTCCCGCTCCACGCGCCAGACAGGCCGACTCTTCGAGCACCAGGGACAACATGATGTGCGAAGTGTTTCATCACATAATACTCGGGATTCCGAGTAACCTCCTTGTTGCCGGGATCTACGGTGATCATGGAGTTCTGCTCCCAGCCCCATGTGCTGCGGCCTTTGGGTTCCAGAACCATATTCCAGTAGATGTAGGCGTTCACACCGTTGCTAAAGTAATGCTGGTAGAGATTATATACATATTTGGCATAGTTCCAAGAGTTGTTGCCATCACCGCATTCGTTCTCGGTCTGCATATAACGCAGCTCCGGGTAACTTGCTGCGGTACGTTGGATGGCATTTTTGCCTGCCCATTGATACCCAACACCCTTGATATAGGAATAGGCCTTCGGATCACTCAGGACAAGTCCGGCGTACTCATCGAAGTCATTGGTCTTTTTCTTGATCAGTTCTTCCCATGGATCAGGGGCGTTGATCGTCCCAGCCAGATTTCCGTATCCAGACCGTGTTTGTCAAAAGCCGGACCCATATAATCCGCGATAAACTCACGAAGCTGCTCGCCTGTCCACATGCAAGAAGGGAATTTCTGATCCGCAATCACTTCGTTCTGCACGTGCACCTGATGAATCGTAATGCCTGCTTCGCGGTAAGCCTGTACAAATTTGACGAAATACAGGGCGTAAGCCTCCAGAATATCTTTCTCCCAACGGAGCGTGCCATAGTTATAGGCTTTCGGCGATTTCATCCACGTTGGGGGGCTCCAAGGCGAGGCGAAGAATTGCAGGTTCGGGTTATACGTCAGAGCTTCCTTGATGTAAGGAATCAGATATTTGAAATCACGTTCGATCGAAAAATGTTCCATGGCCACGTCGCCGTCCACCTCGTTGTGGCTGTACCACTGCTCTGCATAATCACTTGCGCCGATCGGCAGGCGACAGATATTGAACTTGTGTTCACCCTCTGGATGGAAGAGGGAATGAAATACCTCATGGCGCTGCTCCTTATTTAAGTGGGACAGAGCGATATAACCAAGCTCGTTAAAACATCCGCCGAACCCTTCCACAAGCTGGTGCTCTACACCTGTGAGTTTAAAGTTAGCGCTTTCATTTGTCGACAAAAAAGATAACTCTTTCCATGGGCTACCTTGGGTTGTGGAATAACCCGTGAACGTGAATGTCATATGCATTTCCTCCTCACCTAAACTTCAGCTATCATCTATATTGCACTCAGTATAACAACTCTCGTGGCAGAAGAAGATAGACTAAACCGTGTAAAATTTACCCTAATCCAAGGTTTGGTATCCACCTGTGTGTGTCTGTATATCAGACGACATCATGTATTGGTTGCCTAATTGGAGCTATCCATATACCATTATCCAACATCGTAGTATAACAAAAATCCCCACCGATAGTTTCGGCGGGGATTTTCGCTATGTTTCTCTTGCCGCTGTAAATGAACTTGGGATACAACATCAAGGCTCAATACGCTCAGCAGGTTGTTTATTTTCGAAGATCAATGTTGTTTTGCTGTTTCCGATATATGCAACCGTCGTATTAAATTGCTCTGAAATGAAACGTACCGGAACAAAAGCTTTGCCATTTCTCATCAATAGAGGAGCATCATTGATCGCAAGCTCATCGTTCACGACAACCTGTTTGTTGCCCACGCTCCAGCGAATCGTCTTGTCATTCTGTGTGATCACCGCTTCCCGTGTACCACTGTTCCAGTTCACACTGGCCTTCAACTGCTCCGAGACAAAGCGCAGAGGCACATAGGTCCGGCCTTCATCGATAAAAGGTGCAGCATCCAGTGCATAAGCGCGATCACCTACATAGGCAGTGGTAGACCCTTCAATCAGACGCTGGAAGCTGCCCTGCGGCGTTCTTTTCTGCTCCCGCACATTCATCCGATTCAGAAGCTGCATCGTCTGACTGCCGCTTGCGACATCCAGATAATTGTTCTGCACCGTGAGTCCGGCAGGCTCAATCTCTGAGGTAGATGTCTGCATACCGGAAGATAACGAAGTGGACGCCGAGATATCCTGAATGACGTTTGTCGCTGACTGATCACGGGTAAACGTAAAACCTGCAATCGGTGACAGGTCCCACACCCGGTTGTTGGATAATTTTAAAACGTCCAGGCTGGATTGTTGCCGAAGAGGTTCCAGATCATAGATCTGATTGGATTCTGCATTCAGTTCCTTCAGCCCAGTCAGTCCCTCAAGCCCCTTGAGGTGTTGTACTTGGTTATTGGAGATATCAAGTGTCCGAAGGCGTGTCATGTGCTCCAGTGGTGTCAGATCCGTAATCTGGTTGCCTGCTACATTCAGATTTCGCAGTGTATTTGGCAGTTCAGCGAGTACGTCCAGCGACTGAATCTGGTTGTTAGCTATATTGAGTTGTTGAAGCTGCGTTTACCCATGAGCGGTGTCAGATCGCTAATCCTGTTATTCGAGATCTCAAGCCACTTCAGTGCATCCGCATCCGAGAGGGCCGCAAGACTGTCAATCTGGTTACCGCTGGCGTGGAACGTATGTAATCGGTTGAACCCACGTACAACCTCTATGGAAGATATGGAATTGTTGCTGATATACAGCCGCCCCAGGTTTTTTAATTCAGCAAGTGCGTGTATGGATGTAATGTAATTGTTGCGAACATCGATCTCGCGAAGCTGGGTCAGGTGCTCCAGCGGTGTGAGATCCTCAATCTCATTCCCATATAATCGGAGGTGAGTCAAGTTGGTGGCGTATTCCAGACCGGACAGGCTTTGAATACCTGCATTGCTCAGATCTACCACCTCAAGCTGTTCCAGATCTGATGGAGTCAGTGGAACATCCAGAGGTTTGTTAAGGATCAGCTTCAATCCGTCTTCAAGCAGGGGATCTTCAATGATGCCCTCGCCCGAGTCTGTAGTTGCGTAAGCCATGGCTTGCCCCGATGCCCCGAGACTCAGGATGAATATTAAAAATAAAAGCGTCATTCTTCTCATTGCATGCATTCCCTCCGATTTTTAGAGTTATATAATCATCCGAACAGATTGAGTGAGATAAGTATCCTATTTACACGATAACGGAAGGTTGTTCTGTCTACGAAGCTTCAGTGTAAATTGAACAGTTTAACATATACAGTTTCGGCTAAAAGCACATCTATAGTTATTAACCCGTCAACAGGAAAAAGGAACAAGAAATTTCGTAAGGGTATTCTATACTTCTATTCTATATGAAACAAACCCTGCCCTGCACTCTTCAGAGACATGTTTATCAAAAAAAATAGAACATCTCCCGCTAGGCCTATTCAATCTACCCTTCAAACGGGTATAGATGAAGTAAATATGCCAATTTGGAGGGGAAGATGTGAGTATGCGCCAAGCCATGATCATTAGCAATCCGTCATCAGGTAAGGAAGAGGCCGAACAGTATGTGTCCCAAGTCAGAGAAATTCTGGAGTCACAGCAGTACGAGGTGGCGGTTAACGAGACGGCCGGGGAAGGTGATGCGACGGACTTTTGCCTGAACGCCTGCAAGGAAGGTTGTGATCTGGTTATTTCCATCGGAGGCGATGGCACTCTGCATGAGACGATCAATGGCATGATGGATCAGAAGCATCGTCCCCGACTGGGCGTTGTACCGCTAGGTACGGTGAATGATTTCGCGCGTGCGCTGAATATCTCGCTTGACCCCGAGGAGGCCATTCGGCAATTACGTTCGGATCAGACCCATATCGTGGATATCGGCAAAATCAATGATCGCCTGTTTGCCAACGTGGTGGCAGCAGGTTCTTTGGCAGAAGCGCTATTCTCCGTATCCTCGGAAGAGAAGTCGAAGCTGGGCTCATTTGCATATCTAAAGGAAGGTTTGAAAGACCTGGTGAATACACCAGCCAATCAACTGACCATTGAATATGACGGCCAAATCTGGGAGGGAGAATCTCCTCTTTTTCTGGCGGCGCTGACCAATTCGGTTGGAGGATTCCAGAAGTTGTCCCCGGATGCTGAGGTGGATGATGGTCTGATACACTGTTTTGTTGTTCGCAACATTAGTGTGTTCAACAGCCTGACACTGGGTACTTCCCTGTTCTTTGGCAATCTGAAGGACCATAAGGATGTGGACTATTTTACGGCCAAAGAAGTTCATGTCCGCTCAGATGAAGCCATTCGCACGAATGTGGATGGTGAGCAAGGTCCTGCCTTGCCTATTCACATCCGTGTCCTGCCAAGACATATTGAGGTCATCGTGCCTGAAGATATATAATTCATTCCTGCGTAATTACAGGTTAAGACTCAGAACCTATCATTTCTCCATATGAATATAGGATAAATCTATTGAAACCGATTGCAGATGTGTGTCACAATCATAGATAAGATACACGATAATATTCGAATATGGAGGGAAAACATCTTGAGAACCATTAAATTGGGCAGCAGCACACTGGAAGTACCTGTAGTCGCTGTGGGTTGCATGCGGATTAATTCACTGGACGGTAAGGAAGCTGAACATTTTGTTCGTTCTGCCATGGAGGTCGGCGCGAATTTCTTCGACCATGCAGACATATATGGTACAGGAACATGTGAGGAGATCTTCGCTGAAGCGGTGCAGATGAATCCCCAGGTTCGTGAAAATATGATTCTTCAATCCAAATGCGGTATCCGCAAAGGCATGTTTGATTTCTCCAAAGAGCACATTCTGAATTCGGTCGATGGCATCCTGCAACGTCTGAAAACGGAATATCTTGACGTTCTGCTGCTGCATCGTCCAGATGCTTTGGTTGAGCCGGAGGAAGTGGCTGAAGCCTTTGATCAACTGGAGCGCGAAGGCAAAGTGCGTCACTTTGGGGTGTCGAACCAGAATCCAAACCAGATCGAATTGTTGCAAAAATACGTGAAACAGCCGCTGGTAGCCAACCAGTTGCAGATGAGTATTACCAACACTACGATGATTGACAGTGGAATCAACGTGAACATGGAGAACGATGCCGCGGTTAACCGTGACGGTAGCATCCTGGATTACTGTCGTCTGCATGATATCACCATTCAGCCGTGGTCTCCGTTCCAGTACGGATTCTTCGAAGGTGTATTCCTGGGCAGCGACAAGTTCCCGGAATTGAATGCGAAAATCGATGAGATTGCTGCGAAGTATGACGTGAGCAATACAACGATTGCAATTGCATGGTTGCTTCGTCATCCTGCGCAGATGCAGCCTGTGACGGGCACGATGAATATTGAACGTCTGCAAGACTGTGTGAAAGCAGGAGATGTTCATCTTACTCGTCCGGAGTGGTATGAAATTTACCGTGCCGCAGGCAATATCCTGCCTTAATTCCAAGATATAATGAGCATACTGACTAATGAGTCAGTTGAGAACACGAGCCGATAGTTGGCTCGTGTTTTTGTCTGTTTTCAAGGTTTGATGCCAAGCGCATTTCCGATATAAAATATGGATAGACGTTTTTTGATTTTATAAAAGGATTAAAATGGTTTTTATACAAATTAGTTGAATTTATTATATTGACCGCTACTTTCTAATTACATATAATTACTTTTGCATACCGATAATCCTGTTTATGTTTTTTTATTTTGGAGGGTGGTGTTTGTTTGGAGCCAACAACCACGATACGCGATCATTTAGAGAGTTATTTGAAGCGTGAACAGATGTCCATTAGTCATTTTTCGGAGACGTCGGGGATTAATTCAGGTACGCTGAGCAACATTTTGAATAAAAATCGGCCTATTGCCATGCAGCAGCTGGACCGCATTACTTCCGCCATGCGATTGGAGGAAGGCTACTTCTATGAGTTATACATAGATGAGTGTTTTGTGCATGCAACACCGGACTGGCGAAGACTGGGACCTTTTCTTCATCGCTGTGCCGAGTTGGACAAGCTGGACTGTATTGAAGAGGTTATTCGTCTGATGATGGATAATCTGTCCTATATTCCTTTGTTATTTGATGTGGCTGAAGAATTCTACCAAGCGGGTAAATTCAAACCGGCCATTCTTTTATATGAGAACATCGCTGAAAGCGAGAAAATGCAGCATTCCGAGCGGCTTGCACTCTGTCAGTATCGACTGTTCCGATTGGGGTTAACCAATGATCAGCAGCGGAATCTGATTATTGCAGCCCGGTTTGAATACTATGTGGATCGGCTGGATGAACGCTACCAGTTGGATGCGCTGAACGAGCTGATTAATGCTTTTGGAGCATTGCATAGATGGAACAAGGTTCAGGAGTTAGCTGATAAATTGAAAGTAAAAGCGTCCATCCATTACGAGATGAATGGTCGACGGAAGCAAGAAGAGACGAAAAGACCCATTGTGTTTTATATACTTTATTCTTATCTAGCCGCAGGAAGTGCCTGTTATCATTTGAAGGACTACACTGGGGCGCTTAAATATGTTTCTTTATATTCAGATAACGGCTGGGTGAGGGACCCGGATCAAGATGAAATGGTCGTGATGAATCAGTTTCAGGAATGGGCTGAAGCCAATCGTTATATATATCACTTAATGGGTGGTCAATTTGAGGTATTACCTGATTATCTGGCGTATATTTCAACAAAGGAAAATGAGATATTCCCAGCGCTATGTGATATTGTAACGGCGGCTAATCGCTATGATAAGGATATTGATCATGTACTCAAACAGTATGAATCCTACTTCACTTATCAGGAGCAGAGTAACCGAATTGGCAAAGTGAGCAGACAGGTTACAGATGACCGATATTTAAGACTTTTAGCAGATTTGGGTGCATACTATTTAAAGAAGGACGAGTTTCATTTAGGGATAGAATTTGTTCTGGATAGTTTAAGATTTTCTATTGAAATTAGCAGTGGGCGAGGTATGCTTAGAGGTGTCGGACTGTTTGAGCAATACCGGGAGTTTGCATCTGAGACGGCGAAACAGCAATACAAAAAGATAATTAGTGAGGTGCAGAAACTCAATGAAGAGAAAGTTGGCTTTGCTGATAGTTACCTGTAGTTTCGTTGTATTCATCGTAGCTCCTGCTACGGAACCTGTCCCAGACGAGAAAATCCCGAACCCCGAAATTTTGAGACCTGCTGATCATGGATTTGGAACTTAATAAAATGGTAAACGGACGCTTCTGAATCATTTCAGAAGCGTTCTTTTTATGTATCAAAGTGGAAGAATAAGTATGTCGTATCTCACATGCGCTTTTGATTGGCATAATACACTAAAATATGACAAAAAGGAGGGGTATTATGGAGCGCCTGGATTTGATGTTACGAATCGAAGATGCCAGACAGTTGTTATATCGCATGCATATGGAATACGGCAGTCTGCTTCATCCTGAAGTAATCCAGCAATCCGTAGTCCTGGACGGTCTTATTAATCAATACAACAAAGTCAACGTAGGAAAGACGCTCAATTAAGTTCGCCTATTTACATTTGCGTTTTTGTATACTATAGTTAGTTACATGAGTAACTAACCGACTAACTAACCAATGAATACGTATGAAAGTTGGAGGCACATGAAATCGACTTTGGATGAATCTCAGCCCATTTTTCATCAGATTGCCACGATGATTATGGACGATATTGTGGAAGGCAGATTGAAGGTGGAAGAACAGGTTCCCTCAACCAATGAACTGTCACGCTTCTACAATATCAATCCGGCTACAGCCCGCAAAGGACTGCAGGAGCTTGTGGACAAAGGGATTATATACAAACAGCGAGGTGTTGGGATGTTTGTGGCGAAGGGAGCAAGAGAAGCCTTGCTCATTGAACGGAAGCAGGATTTTTATGAAGAATACATCAAGCCTTTACTTGAAGAAGCCAGACGGATTCACATGAATGAAGATATGATCATTGATCTGATTCGCGGCAAGAAGGATAAGGAGAGTGAATTATGATTCATATGGAGCAGGTCAACTACAGTTATCAAGAGACACCCGTTCTGAAGCAGGTTACGCTGCACGAGAGTGAGCCCATCATTAGTGCCATCTGGGGAAGAAATGGAGCGGGCAAAACAACATTGATGAGTTTGCTCGCAGGACATAACCGCCCGGATCGTGGAACCGTGCAGATCATGGGTCAAGATCCCTATAATAATCTGGCTGCCCAAGAGCATCTCTGCTATATCCAGGAGAATCATCCCCTGGGGAAGAACTGGACGGTTAATGACATGGTCACCATGGGGAGATACTTTCATCCACAGTGGAATCAGGAATTGGCGGAGCGTTTAATTGATATGTTTGAGCTACCAGCGAAGAAGAAGATCGTTAAATTTTCGAAAGGCATGAAGACTGCGGCTCAAATTACATTGGGTCTGGCCAGTAATGCCAAGATCACCATTCTGGATGAACCCACCAATGGACTCGATGCCGAGAAGCGTAAATTCTTCTACAATGCGTTACTGGAAAGTTATGAAGATAACCCGCGTCTGATCCTGATCTCCAGCCATCATATTGAGGAGATTCAGCCTTTGTGTGAGTCCCTTATCGTTTTGCAAGCCGGCGAGGTGTTGTTCAATCAGCCTATGGAAGAGATGCGCGAAAAAGGAGTTCTTCTAACAGGGAGAATGGAAGATGTTAATCGGGTGACAGCAGATGTTAAAGTTATAGAGTCTTCCCGGATGGGATCGACTGTAAAAGTGATGATTGATGAGCCCTATTCGAAAATGTGGAAGGATATCGCTCAGACACAGGGACTTTCCATTGAGAAAGCAGCCTTACAGGATTATTTGGTTAACAGGACCCGTAAACAAGAGGGGGTTAAACCATGAATGCAGTACAAGGCACCAATCGACTGATTCGGGATGATATGCGATTGTATTTGATCATATTCACATCCATTTCGCTAATGCTCACTGTTGTATATTTGGCTATCGGGCTCATCTTTGATGTCTCGTACACCACACAATTGTTTGGCCCCATGTACGGGGGATATGTACGTTTGCAATCGGGGGATCATTACATTGTTCCCGGTTGCGATCGGTATGGGTAGTACGCGAATTCAATTCATGAAATCCTTCTATATGAATTCGGTATGGATGGTTGCAGGTACCATGGTCATTCTACATGTAGTGTATTTCCTCATCCATTTGCTTCAGGAAAGGGGGATTGTTGACGTTACCCTCTATCAACCAGGCATGTTGTATTCAAACGAATATCAATTCTTATCCTACCTGTGGATTGATCTGATGTGTGGCTATTTCGTACTGGGAATCTCGGTCTTCCCGACAGTTTGTTGGATGCGATTGGGGTTGCGTAACTTCTTCATTATGTTCTTTGGGGTAGGCTTGGTCATTACGCTGATCATAACATTGGGCGATCTTGGTGAGTTGATGTTGTGGATTGCTGGAATTAATCGCATGACATTGTTCACCGCTCTTGGGTTCATAGGTGGTGCGCTACTTCTCTCTACGTACCCGATGATGAAGAATGCGCCGCTAACCATGAAATCCCAAAAAGACTGACAACATATTGCTACATGAATGAACTGGAGCTAATGAAACGATACGAAAATTCCTGTAATACCAAAAACACGAGTGCGAAATGCCTCGTGTTTTTGCATATCATTTTGATCACTGAATCTACCTATTTCAAATTGAAATGTGTGTACGTTATGCCTGAGCTTGCGGCTTGAATCCTTCGTCATGGAGATATTCGCCAGCTTCGCTGCGTGTTTCGAAGGCCATATCCAGATTATCGCCAGAATACACATACCACATGTCATCTTCATATTTTAAAGTCAGCGTATGTCCCTCTTCATCGACCCATGTTCCGCCGCCTGTAGAGGTTGGAGCCAATGCAGGAGCAACTTTTACTTGTTCTGGCTCTTCGAATTCAACTGCGTTGGGATTGTGTGACATCGCTTGGATCGTTTCATCCAACAAGGTGCGCAGATCAGCTTCGGAGTAATCCCGAATATTGACGAATCCTTTTGCATCGGTCTCAACGTTGGGCAGTAGCCCTGCATAGATATAACCGTTACCGTTCGGGTGAATATGGAGAGCAACAATTTTTTTATCATACGCACTTTCCTCGTAGTGGAAATTCACACGGCCGAGAGAACGTCCTTGCGTTGCAGTTGGGGATACGATTGTAACACTTCAAGCTTTTGTTCCACGTTAAGCATAATTGCCTCCTAGTTAATGTCGGGTAGGGGTGATTATACCATAGGTGATCGCTTATGACGATTCGGAACTACGCATCAAAATGCTTTGTCCCAGCTCTTTCAGGTGTTCCATCGCTTGCAGGTAGGGATAAGGCCCATAGCTTACACGCGCTACGCCCAGTGCGGCAAGTTGTTTGGGGGAAGGCTCAGGAGACGTAACCATAACGTTAATGGGCAGCGGTGAACGCTCACACAATTCCTGAATCAGTTCGTGATCCTGCAGACCGGGTACAAACAGACCGCTGGCTCCTGCATCTGCATAACGGTTCGAACGTATAAGTGCTTCCTCCAGGAGGGAATGGTTATGGTGTTCAGGTGCATGTTGCAGGAAAATATCTGTGCGGGCGTTAATGAACAACGGGATTCCTGCCTGCTCCGCTGCTTCCCGGGCGGCGGACAGTCTCAGGCATTGCTCCTCCACGGTGTACAATCCCAAGCCAGTGGGAAGTTGATCTTCCATGTTGACGCCTACAGCACCATGATCAATGACTTGCAGGATATTTTGCTTCACTTCTGACACCAACCTCCCATACCCTCCCTCTATATCGATCGTTACAGGCAGATCCACGCTCGCTGTGATCCGTGCGAGATTGGCAAGCACCAGATGGAATGGCATGGCTTCGCCATCTTGCTCACCGTGGGCCGCAGCAACGGACCAGCTTCCGGTAGCGATGGCTGTTGCGCCTGCGGATTGAATGGCTTGTGCACTTCCGGCATCCCACACATTGACCAGAACAAGTGGTTTGCCTTTTACATGATATTGTTGGAACAACACTGCTTTCTCTTCTAATGTACTCATAGTATGATGACCCTCCTTTGTTATATCATGTATTCCTTTGGATATTGGATGCGTACTGTGTTACTTGATTCCGTTATTCGCTGCGATCCGGCGCCTGTCCCTGTTTCTCGTGAGTCAAAAGCCAGTTCTTGCGAGTTAATCCCCGCCGTAACCACCGAGTTCACCACTGGCATTGATCACACGGTGACATGGAATCACAATCGCAAGCTGATTGGCCCCATTTGCCTGTGCCACGGCTCGACACGCCGTTGGTTTGCCCAGTGCATTTGCAATCTCCTGATATGACCTCGTTTCACCAGCCGGAATGGCCATTAACTGTTCCCACACACGTTTTTGAAATAGTGTTCCTAAACAGAACAACGGTGTGTCGAATGCTGTCCGTTTTCCCTGAAAGTACTCGTTTAGCTCAGACTCAATGGACTGAATGGGAGCCGTAGTGCCAGGTACAATAGCGGATTTGGTTCGTTTGCGCAGGCGCTCAACCTCGCGTTCCAGACCTCTACGATCCACAAATTCCAGTAAATATAGAGCCTCGTCATCCGCTATAGCCATCATCGGACCAAGGCGGGTGTCAATCCAGGACGCTTTTAGAATCTGCCCTTCATGCACTTGGGTAGGAGCCGCACCCATGATCCGTGAAAAGGCATCACGGAAGCCACTGCTTGACTCATAACCCGTAGATAATTGGCTATCAATCACGGTGCGACCGGAGCGAATATTCTTCAGTGCAAGTCCCATACGGCGGGCACGGGCATACTCGACAAATGTCATACCAAACCGCTTCTTAAACTGACGGCGAGCCGTGGATTCATCGATGGAGAGTGCCTTGAAGTCCTGTCCTTTCCAACGTTTCTCCGGATTTTCTCCACAGCTTCCACTAATATGCGAACGACATCGGATACCTGGTTGGGGTGAGAGAGCGGGCGACAGCGCTGGCAAGGGCGATAAGAGGCCAGAAGGGCTTGCTGAGCCGTCTCATAGAATTCGCAGTTTTCGAATTTGGGTTTTCGCGCTGGACATGTGGGGCGACAGAACACACCTGTGGTTCGGACCCCGACGTAGAATAAACCCTCGTATTCGGAATTCTTGGCCACGAGCGCCTCGTAATATTGTTCCTTCAGATCAGCAGAAATCATGGGGGCACGTCCTTACCTCATTGGAATCTTTATCTATAACCTATTATAGAAAAACGTTGCAGCAAGCATCGCCGAAAATCAGGCATGAATATTGGAAAGATTGCTTCGGAAATACCATGGCGTTCGATTGTTCAGAATTTGTTTAGAGTGAACTGGTAGTATAGACCTATCAGTGTGAAACGACTTAGGCAAAGATACCTAGATGTAGAAAAATGGGATTATTGATGTCTCATTGTTATAGGAAAAATACATAGGTAGACATGAAATTCAAGATTAGCCGAATGAAATTCTGGAGGTCGAATAGAATGAGATATTCAACGTACAAAAGTATTTATGAATCCGTGTATACCAAAACGTCCGAGTCTCGCATCTTGCATGTTAAAGAGCAATTCATGCAGCGTGTGAAGACGCCAAACCGGCTATTGAAGATCGTCACCATAACTCTAATTATAATCATAGGGTGCAGTGCTGTATTCACTGCGTTTGCCGGGGATGAGCAATTGTTATCGGGGGACCAGATCGTTGTATCTCAGGGAGATACGCTGTGGAGTATTTCACTGGCACATAAACCTCAGCAGATGGATACTCGTGTCTACGTGGAAGCAATCAAAAAAGTAAATGAACTGGAGCATAACGCGATTCGGATTGGACAAGTGTTGGCTCTGCCTGGGTTTGATCGATAAAATATACGGTGTATGATGTCGTGAGCAGAGCTCTTCCTTTATTCATTGAGGTGCAGTGACAACCTGAATTTATTAATCATTTACATATAATGGAGCTTCACGAGGGACGATATGGTGTAGTGATTAATAAGTGGTGTATGTGCTGTAGATAAATGAAGGGAGAATGAGATGATGATCATGAATATAAAGAAATCTGTACTTTGCATGTCTGTGCTCTGTATTTCGCTGGTCGTTAGTGCGTGTGGTGCCAAAAATAACAATGAATCCGTTCAGGAGCATGCCTATCCGCAATCGAAGCAACCCGTAGAAGAAGCTGGAGAAAGCTCTGTTCCGAATGCGGATGCAAAGAATAACAATGATCAAGGTAGTGCGAGTGGTGAGGAGGGCAAGCCGACGGCTCAATCGGAATCCACTGACCCGTCTGAGCAGATTGATATCGTCATTGACCAGTCGGAGAAACCGATGGAGGGCAACAGCTTTGATTTTGGCATTAAGCAGGTTCCGAAGGGTTATGCGCTGACGGAGATGCGATGGACCTCCAACACGGTGACGATTGTGAATTCGCTACAGGAAGCCATTGAGCATGGTGCGAATGGCGAAGAGGGATTTTATTTTAGCGGTAATGGACAGATCTCCGGGTTTATCTATTCGGATGAGATGAAGGGCGAGCGCGGGAAAGCCACGTTTGTATTTACCAATGATGAAGGCGACGAAATCATGTCGGAGAAAGAAATTACGTTGAAGTAATGTCAGGTCAGGCAGATCAATATGGCTCAGACAGGAGCCTGTTGAACAGGAAAAGCAGCCACTTGGGCTGCTTTTTTGATATCCATGAATACAAGATCAGCGATCTGAGGGTTGTTCTGTCATGGTTGGTTGCTACATAAAGTCAAAGAAATAGCGGACCACGTGGAACATTACCGGGGAGGTGTAAGTCAGGCTGTCGACCCGGCTCAGGTAGCTTTTTTGAGCGAATCGGACTTGTTGTCATCCCCGATTAACAGATCGCGCTTGAGCACAGACACCGTCAGACTGCCGAAGAATCCAGCCAAACTGATCAGCACTCCGATGAACAGCGAGAATTTCCAATCAAATGGTGTCAGGTAGGGATGGATAAAATAAGACGTGGCTGTCGTTACGATGAACGCACACGCGAACCCTTCCCAGGTGACAAACGGATTGGCGGTAGGCACTACTTTTCGTTTGCCCAGATGAGAGAGACCAGATAATGCACCACATCGTTAAGCTGTGTTAACACAACCAGGAACAGTACCAGCTTGGACCCATACTCCGGTGTGGCGAACGGGAAGTAGGCCAGGTGGCTCAGCCCGAAGACCATCAGCATAAGTCCCCATTGTGTGGAGCTGACACTGCGCAGGAACCCGACCGTACCTTTGTTAATCAGGCGTGGCAAGGGAAGTACCAGGAACACATATAGTGGAATAAACACGATAAACATGCCATACCATCCAATGTAGATCCAATAGAACTGGACCGGAATCGCCAGATACGCCCATAGGAACAGCCTGCGGTCGGCTTTGCGTGTGCTGCGAATCATGGAGAAGTATTCTTTGAGTGAGAAGAATGCAAGCACCATGAGGGAGATCAGGGACACGATGGGGTTGAAAAGAGTAGCGAGGCAGAAGATCACAAGCATGCCCCACCAAGTTTTGATTTTTTGGCCGATACCTGAGTAGTCCTTGCTTGGCTGAAGCTTCGTAATCACTTTGTAGACGATATGTATCACAAGTAAAGCTGTGAAGATGAGTGCTAATGTAAAAAGTGAACTGCTCACGAACCGATCACCTGCTTATTCAAAGTAAGATTCCATTATAGGGTACCTATGTTATTATGAAGGAATAGTGCCAACTTGATAAGGGGAAATTTTGCTATGACAGATGAACGCTCCATTTATATTCTGCTTACGAATACAGGAACGCTGTTTACCAAGGTTATCCAGAGCTATACCCGAGCGCCATATAATCACGCATCCATCTCATTTGACCGGGAATTAACCGAGCTGTACAGCTTCGGCCGCAAGCATCCGAGCAATCCGCTGAACGGCGGGTTCGTGAAGGAAGATATTCAGACAGGTACATACAGCAAGTATCCCAACACCACATGTGTCATATATGAGCTTCAGGTGACGGATCGTGAAGTGGAAAAGATGAAACGCGTGCTGAATATCTTCATCCGCAGCCGCCAGAAATATATGTACAATCTGTTGGGTGTGATCGGCATTACGCTCAAGGAACCGGTGGAGTTCAGCAACTCCTACTTCTGCTCCCAATTTGTAGCCGAGATTCTGCAACGCTCGGGGATCAAGTTGTGGAACAAGCTGCCGGCGCTCGTGACACCGGATGATTTTCGTCAGAGTGAACGATTGCAGTTGGTTTATGAAGGAAAGCTGAGCGAGTATACACGTGGAGATGCAGAGCAGGAATAGGTCAGGTATTTGGGCTGATGCGAATGCTTGCCGAGGAAATCCGACCATAACACAGCCCGCTGCCACGGATAACGAGGCAACAGGCTGTTTGTGTACTTTATATGGATGATGGTGCACAGATCACCTCAGAAATGAACACGTCCCAACCTTCGGTTAAGGAAAGAATCCTGAAACTGGAGGAAAGAGGAGTGATAAGGGGATATTAGGCGACTCGATCTATAATCTCGCCCAGCAAGCGCGCAAAAAGTCTCGAAGCCCAAGCTTGGCTGATCCCGGGCGAATGAGTGGGCTGTTTTTCTAAGGAACACAGGAAGCCTTATTTAGCCTCTCAGCCTTCTTTTGAAAATGTAAGGAACACCAGATGCGTTATTTCCCGCAATCCCTTGATAAAAACGCTGCAAACGACTATTTATTCAGGAATAACGTGTCTCAGGTTCATTAGATTTTTGCTGGCGCTTCAAACCGCTTAATAAGACGTCTCAGATTCCTTAGCGCTCCGGTCCAATTCAGCTTTTGCCCCAACCCATCCACGAGTGAGTGGATGGGTTCGATTCGCGCCCGCCCAAGCAGCTTAACATTCGAAGGGAGGAAATCGCGTTGTGCATATGCACAATGAATTTCGTCCTTTCATCAATATTTATTCTCGCCTCCAGCAACTATAATGAAAGCGTGTTCAACAAGTGCATGGGGGGCAATTGACAATGGAACCTTTAACAATTAGCTGGATTGGCGCGCTGGCAGGACTGGCTATAGCCATCGTTTTGATTTTGAGGAAACTGAATCCGGTCTATTCTTTATTTCTGGGTGCAATTGTAGGCGCTTTAATTGGCGGAGCGAACCTGGATGAGACCGTAAATATACTGGTAAATGGCACGCAAAGTGTTATGGGAACCGTACTCCGTGTATTAGCGGCCGGGGTGCTTGCAGGTGTCATGATGGAATCGGGAGCGGCGGAGACGATCGCGCAGGCGATTGTACGCAAATTTGGCGGAAGCAAAGCCATTCTAGCCCTGGCATTGGCTACGATGATCATTACCGCAGTGGGCGTATTTATCCCCGTAGCCGTGCTGATCGTTGCACCGATTGCATTGTCTGTAGGTAATAAGATGGGCATATCCAAACTGGCCCTGTTACTGGCTTTATCCGGTGGAGGCAAGGCGGGCAACATTATCTCTCCGAATCCCAATACCATTGCAGCAGCACGCGGGTTCGATCTGGATCTGAGCAATGTCATGTTGGCTGGCGTTATCCCTGCCATCTGCGGATTAATTGTAACCGTTCTCGTAGCTTCAATGCTCAAGAATAAAGGGGTTATGGTCTCCGATCAGGAAGCCGAACAAGGCGATATAGATACATCGAAGTATCCTCCACTGGGCAAAGCCATTGTTGCTCCGTTGGTAGCGATCATCCTGTTGATGATTAATCCCATTGGCTCCATTGCTGGCATTGAAGTATTAACCACCTTCAAAGTGGACGCCATGTACATTCTGCCAATTGCAGGCATCATCGGTATGCTGGCGATGGGGCAAGGCAGGAATATTGTGAAATATACAACCTCAGGTTTAAACAAAATGACTGCAACTGTGCTCATTCTAGTGGGTGCAGGCGGAATAGCGGGACTCATCTCTGCTTCAGACCTATCGGGTCAGGTAGTGGGTCTGATTGAAGCGTCAGGCATATCCGGTACCTTCCTCGCACCAATCGCGGGTATTCTGATGGCGGCAGCAACGGCTTCGACATCAACAGGGGTTATCTTGGCAACAGGCTCTTTCGGTGATGCCATCCTGAACATGGGTACAGCACCGCTCGCGGCTGCTGTTATGGTGCACACGGGGGCTACCGTTATTGACTCCCTGCCACAGGGCAATTACTTCCACGTGTCCGCTGACAGCATGAAGATGACGATTCGGCAGCGGATGGGCGTGATCCCATATGAAGCGATTGTGGGTGGCACGATGGCGATCGTAGCGACGTTACTATACGGATTTATTCTGTAATTCATTAATCTAACGGATGGAGTGAGAGAGATGAGAGAAACTGGCGTGACTAGAGAGAAGACATTTGTTCTGGCACCGGATTCGTTCAAAGAAAGCATGACAGCGAAAGAAGTATGTATCGCGATGGAAAAAGGGTTGCGTAAAATATATCCGACCGCAGGATACATCCATGTGCCCATGGCAGATGGTGGGGAAGGCACGGTGCAGTCCCTTGTAGATGCCTCTGGTGGTGTCCTTCACCATCAAGAGGTGAGCGGACCATTAGGTCAGACCGTGACTGCCCGGTATGGCATTCTGGGTGACGGAACAACGGCGGCCATAGAGATGGCATCGGCCAGTGGCATACATCTGGTCACCAAGGAAGCCCGAGACCCGCTGCGGACGACAACGTATGGAACAGGAGAGTTAATTCGGGCATGTTTGGATCTGGGTATCCGTAAAATGATTATCGGCATTGGTGGCAGTGCGACGAATGATGGTGGTGCAGGCATGGCTGAAGCCCTTGGTGCGAAGTTTCTGGATGCACAGGGTCATCCACTTGCCCGGGGTGGCGGGGCTTTGGATCAACTGGCTCAGATTGATGTATCCGGTCTGGATGAGCGTTTGCAGGAAGTGGAGTTCATTGTCGCCTGTGACGTGACCAATCCGCTCTGTGGGGAGCATGGCGCATCAAGGGTATTCGGGCCACAAAAGGGGCTACCCCAGAGATGGTTGAGCAGCTGGATGCGAACCTCTCCCATTATGCAGAAGTGGTGAAACACCAGTTGAGCAAAGATATACGTGATATCCCGGGTGCCGGAGCGGCAGGCGGATTGGGTGCGGGACTTTTGATTTTTACACAGGCGGTACTGCGTAAAGGAATTGAAATTGTCATTGAATACACGGGATTGCGTGAGAAGTTACATGCTGCGGATTTGGTATTTACGGGGGAGGGCGGAATTGATTTCCAAACGAAATTTGGCAAGACACCCTATGGTGTTGCTCGGGCAGCCAAGGAAGCGGGTAAACCTGTAATTGCCATTGCAGGCTATGTAGGTGAAGGAATCAACACCCTGTACGCGGAAGGCATTGATGCCATATTTGGCATTGTGCCTGGGGCAGCAGATCTGGAGCGGCTATTGCGAGAAGGCCCGGAAAATGTGGAGCGTACAACCGAGAATATTGCCAGGGTGCTGAGACTGGGGCTCCTCACTTAGGCCATTGAAGATCACAATCGTAAGGGGAGTTACGTAACCGTATTGGATGCGATGTAAAAAAGACGGGATACGGATATGCCTGATTCCAGGTAGTCTGTCTCTCGTCTTTGTCTATTCTCGAAGATAGCCGGGATGTTACTGGTAGAACGCGAGTAGTCCGTGGGTGAGCTCAAGGAGTTCCAGCAAATTACGTGGGTCTTTGCCCGTCAGGGACTGGATGCGCTTGAGCCGATATTGAAGCGTATTGCGATGAATATTGAGATGGTCCGCTGTTGTGCTCATACTGCCGTTATGGTGGATAAAACTGCGGAGCGTATCCAGCAGATCGGCGGTATCCTCAAGTTTGCTGATAATATTGGCATGAGGGGTTAGATCAGCTGCGCTGAATCGTACCAGAAAAGGCACATCCTCATACCGAATGATCGGTGAATCTGGTTGAAGTGCCAACAGAATGTTCATGACAGACCGGGCCTGTTCATAACCGGTGGCGATGTTCGCTTCTTTTTGACTAACGGCGATGAATGCTTTGGGTGAAATCTCACTCAAACGCTGAATCAGCGGATCAACGTCTGCTTCATTCTGGATCAGGATAAGCTGTGTGTGACCATCCCCTTCCATAGCGAATGAAGGAACCTGAAGCAATACTCGGTTGACCTCAGTGTCAGCGGACATGAATTTATTAGGGAAACGGACATACAGAAGCACGGTTGGTAATTGCAAATCAATGCGGTATTGCAGGGCTTCCTTTTTAACCTTCTGTGAGTAGGAACCCGACTGATTGAGCAGTCGTTCAATAAAGGCTTTTTTACGTGACGCTTCATGGGCCAGATTTTCCAATTGATTACGCTGTTCGATCAGGAGCGATACGGTAGTGCGCACGATGTTGCAGAAAGGCCGAACTTCATCCGGATGACCGGATATGCCAATGACGCCAACATGCTGCTGATTGATGAGAATCGGTTCATTGGTCCCCATTTTCTCAAGTATGCCATCCTGCCAGACTTCAATTCTGCTGCCTGTCGTCAATGCGCGGACAGCGCCCTGATGAACTGTGCCCACACGCGCCTTCTGACCACTCCCAATAATAATGCCGTGCTCATTCATGATGTTGATGTTGTATGGAATGTCCTGCATCATTTTATCAACGATATCCTGTGCCTGTCTCTCCGAAAGCTGCAACAACGAAGTTCCACCCCTTCCATCTCATCGTGCAAAATGTATTTCTTCTCTGATGAGAATTCCGCCCGATACCATATTGTGCATCTGAACGAAATTATAGAGGAATGGTAAGGCACACACAAGCAGGTCCGTTCGAATTGAAGGTGTTCATGGAATTGTTGGGCGGTATTTCATGTATAGTTGTCCGTTAGGTCAATTCGGTCACGTCAATTCGGTCACGTTACCCTTATCCGTTATGGTGCCTTGTGCACTGTTCAGGTAGTCCAGATGTGCTTTGCCCCAACCACACATGCCGTCCAATAACGTAACAATGGTCTGACCGTGTTCGGATAGGCTGTATTCCACCTTGGGTGGAACATCCCCATAGAGCGTGCGCTCAATAATTCGATCCTGCTCCAGCTCGCGTAGTTGTTTCGATAACGTGCCTTGGGCTACATCAGGAATCATGCGTCGCAGCTCACCAAATCGCTTCGTACCTTCCTTTAATAAAATAAACAAGATAAGGGGTTTCCATTTTCCATTAATGGTCTCCAACGTTGTCAGTACTCCCTGTAACCTTGGTTCATGCAAATCCATAGTAATCACCTCGTTTTATAAGACAATATGTATCTCTATCATATCGGATTTTCGCAATCTCTGCTTGACCACCTCTGTGAAAAGAGGGGAGAAACCGTTGTGATTCGGTATACCTAGTACGAATATTCGTACTAGGTACGATGTAAATGCGTACTATTCAACCTTCTTTATTTCATGAATAATGAACACAATGTGAGCCAACATGCACATACATAACCGCAGACGAGAGGATGATCATAGATGAGTCATTATACATTGGAGAATAAACGGGTCGTTATTATTGGAGGAAGCTCAGGTATCGGACTGGCTACGGCAATTCAGGCAGCAGAAGCAGGTGCGGATGTGATTATTGCAGGCCGATCGGCGTCCAGACTGGAGGAAGCGAGGGAACAGATTGCGAAGGTTGTGGGCGAAGGCGCTTCTGAAGGAACGGTGGTGGAAGTTCATGTATTGGATAATCAGAATGAACAGCAGCTTGAAGCATTTTTCGCCCGAATCGGCAGGTTCGACCATCTCTTCACGCCAGGAGCAGCCTACACCAGAGGCCCGCTGACTTCGGATCGGGAGACGGCAGAGAGTTGTTTCAAAGGCAAGTTCTGGCCTCAATACTTTGCGGCTAAATATGCTGCACCGTCTCTCTCGGCTTCCGGTTCGATCACGTTAATGTCTGGTGGATTCAGCCAGCGACCACTGGATGGCGGCGCCTCCTACGCCGCATGTAACGGAGCAATTGAGAGTCTGGGGAAAGCACTCGCGGTGGAACTGGCACCGGTTCGTGTGAATGTTGTATCCCCTGGAACCATCTGGCGGGAGGAGCAGGAAGGGACGCCGCGTGGTAATCATTTTAAAGATTACGAGAAGCTGTCTCTGCTCAAGCGGGTTGGCTACAATGAAGAAATTGCCCATACAGTTACGTATCTGATGACCAATACATTCACGACTGGCAGCACCTTGTATGTGGATGGCGGATACACCTTGATTTAAGAGCCTGAGTTATATAGGTCTGTAAGAATGCTTTTTAAAAATATTATGGTAAAATATGGCGAAAAAAATTGAGATCCACCCTGTTTTGTACTACAGGGTGGATCTTTTTCCTTTTATTTTCAATTTTTGTTTAGATTCTGTTTATTGCAGTGCAATACAATAGGCCTTACGTATCAGAGGTAATGAATTTATATGTAAAAAACATGAGATCGGGAGGATCAAGTACATGAATTACAGAAAGCTGATAAGCTGCCTTTTAATTGCCGTTCTGTTGTTACAGGTGGTTAGTGTGGGTGGGGTTGCAAGTGCTGACCCGGTTACTCCGTTGGACCAACTTAACCAAATCAGAAGTTCAGATGATGATATCGATGTAGTTATTTCAGATGTTCAAAGCTTGTTGGGGAGCGGCAGTTTAATAGATATGACCGATATCTCCACTACTTATGACCTGTTGAATGATGAACAGAAGAAAGAATTGGCACGAGGAATGATTTTTTTGCTGCCACGGGAAACGGATTATGAGAGTCAAAGCCAAGTTGAGTATGTCTTCTCAGTGTTATATAACTTGTTGAACATCCCTAAGTTTATGAATGAAGATAATGCTCAGGACCTTTTGGATGAGATCTATGGTCTGTTTAGTCAGGCAGAAGACTTTCTACCTTTCGACGAAGCACAGTACATGGTAGAGGCCAGTGTTGGCTACAGCATATTGAGTGGTGCTGATCAGCCAATGTTTAAGAATATTGCTATGTTTGGAGCTTCCATGAACAGATCACAAGTTTCTGTATCTTATGTTTCACAGCTTACTTTAATGAAAACATTAATCGAGGAATATCGACCCATTAATACTGCTAATGATGTACCAGGCATGGACGAAGCGCTCAATTCCATGATGGTTCATAATCGAATGACCAGAATGTTTAGTGCCATGGACCCCAGTATAGTCGCTTTTCCAGTCCAGATGGAGAAGATGGAGGATATTGAAAATAACAGTCAAAAGAGAGAAGAATTAGCACAGTGGATGATGGATTATAAGCCGCAAAATGGTTATGAAACAATATCCGAAGTTCAAACTGCGTTTGATGCTTTTTCGAACCCAATAGTTCAGTCTTGTTGGAGCAATTCAACGATATCAAAAAAGAAAGGATCAGGGGGAGAATACAGATTTCATCCCCGAATTAATCGAGTTACTGAGTAACAAAAATTTCATAGCTGATCCCAATTTCAAATCTTTGTCTGATGAGGATCAGGAGGACATCATAAAATATTTATTACGTATAGATTCACCGACTAGTGAAGGGTATGAGAATAGGGAACAGGTTCAATATATGGTGCAATTGGCTCTTCAAGCACTTGAACTTCCTCGCAAAATCGAGGGAGCAGCCCCAAGAGAAATACTTGATGAGTTTTATGAGAAACTAGCTGAGCGGATAGAGCATTTTGATTATCCTGGTGCCCAAGACAGGTACTATGAACGTATAAACCTGTATCTCCAATCAGATACGATTGATAGAAGTATGACGGTCTTTTTATTTGAGAATAAACTCAGAGGGAACCTGGAAATAAGAAAAATTCTTTCTTATATGGAAACAGCAGTGGATGACACACCGTTTATAAATAGGGCTGAAACGACAGAAAGTATGTTGGAATCGTTGTACAAAATGTATGACATTCAATCAGAAATCGAGTCGTACAACTCAGATAACCCGGAAACGCCACTCGGAAGCTTTCCTTTGAGTGTAGGTAAAGTGCATGATCTGACAAACGAAGAACGAGAACAACTGGCAGACCATATGCTTAATGAGAGACCACTGGGTGGATATGCAAGCTTTGAAGAAATCCAGACTGCATTTAATAAATTTTTCCCTGATGATAACGATGCTGATCCATTGACTGTCTTAAATACGGCAAAGAGTAACTTTGATGTAGCAGCTATGCGTGCAGCAATGGAAGATCCTGATTTGGGGATTACTCTACCGGATGGCTATGGCGCTTTAACCCCACAGGTTAGAAATTTCATTGCAGGATTCCTGATTCAATATGTAAGTAAAGAGTTCAAAAACAAAGAACAGGTTCAATACATGATTGAACTTGGTGTCCTCGCACAATCGGTTTGGGAGCAAAAGCAACTTGTTACTCTTAAAGACAAGCTGGATAAACTTTCGCAGAAGCTGGCCAATTTGCCGGCATCCTTTAATGATCAACAAAGCGAAGAATATCGTAGTATTGGTCAAGAATACTTGAAACGTACCAACGAAGTAGACAAGAGTATATTTGCTTACAGATACTTGTATTCAATAGCCTACGAGAGGTTAGAAGGGATTTTCCAAGGGGATATCGTGGAACCGATGGTTGTGTTGGGGCAATTGACTACGCCATACCAGTCAATCGATAAGGCTACCAAGGTTGATCGAATGAATCAATGGCTTGATTCAGCCATGAATGATTACATTACAGGTGAAGCATTCTTTAATAAATACAAATTTGATCGTACAGGTGCCCTTGATGTATCCAAAAGAGCAGAGCTGAGTCCTGAAGACCAAAATGAATTGGCGGAGTGGTTACTCACTGAACAAGAAAGCTACGAGACTGTTGAGAATCTACAGTATGTATTTGATCGGTTCTTTACAGCTCCCAATGTGAAGGGGAATGACATCAATAACACCCTAACGGGCTTAGACGACACGATGGAGATTTCCTTTGACAACAAGTTGCACTGGTTGGATTTGGCTAATATTCAGAAGCTTGATCTTAGCGGTAACAAAACGGTATGGGTTCGTTACAAAGCAATCAGAGATGAATTGCCAGGCCGCGCCGTGAAGATTGTCTTTACACAGAACGGTGACAGCAACACAGACAATGGAAATGGTTCAACCCCTAACCCGGGTGGAAGCACAGGTGGCGGATCATCTACGACTACACCTGTAACATCTACACCTGCACCAACAACGAAACAAGAACAGATCGTGGTTGACGTCAATGGAGCGAACGGCACCAACCTGACCAAGACACCGATCACACGTACCACGGAAACCAACGGCACCATTAAAGATTTGGTGAAACTGACCGAAGCAATTGCAAAGGAATCCGTGGAAAAAGCGAAGCAACTGAACATGAACACTGCACGTATTGTCATTCCAGACACGAAAGATTCCGTGTCCGAGACACGGATTGAACTGCCTAAGGCAGCCGTAAAAGAACTGAGTGATGGTTCACTGAAACTCGAAATTTCCACTGAAAATGTGGTGATTTCCGTTCCAACGAATTCCATCGCCGGATTCGATCAAGATCTGTACTTCCGTGTAGTTCCACTGAAAAAGAATCGGAGCGCAAAGAAGTCGAAGAACGTGCGAAGAAAGAGCAATTGATTCAGCAGGTGACTCCGAATGCGAATGTGCGCGTACTGGCTCGTCCGGTAGAGATCGAGACCAATATGCAGAGCCGCGAAGTGACGTTGACCTTGCCGCTGCGTGATAGTCTGCCGACTGATCCGGCTGCTCGTCAGCAGGCTTTGGACAACCTGGCGATCTACATCGAACACAGTGATGGCACTAAAGAATTGATTCAAGGCAAACTGGTGCAACTCGCGGATAATAGCGAAGGCATTGAGTTTACCGTAACCAAATTCAGTACGTTCACCCTTGTTGTAGTGGATGGGTTGAAAGCTTCACAAGATCAACACCAGCCGTACATCCAAGGTTTCGGCGCAGATTTCCGCCCGGATGCATTCGTAACCCGTGCACAGATGGCAGCCATGCTGGCTCGCAATCTTCCAACTGAAGAAGCAGCAACAGGCACCGCTAGCACAAACTTTGCCGATGTATCTGCGACACATTGGGCAACAAGTGAGATTCAAAAGGCTCAATCCGCTGGCATCATGAACGGTATGAGCAACACTCAATTTGCACCGGAAGGCTCGATTACCCGTGCACAGATGGCGACGATTGCGTATCGATGGATGCAGCAACAAGCGACCTCAACAACCGTGAATGGTACAGAAGTTTCCTTCACAGATGTATCCGCAGACCTGTGGGCAGCAGATGCGATTGCATACGTGCAAACTGCTGGCCTGATGGTCGGATACAACGACGGTACATTTAAACCGGACAGCAAACTGACGCGTGCAGAAGCGGTGAAAGTGTTGAATGTATTGTTCAACCGCACACCACTCACAGGCTCAGTTACGCCAACGTTTAGCGACGTACCAGCAACACACTGGGCATATGCAGATATCGAAGCTGCCGCGCAGAAGTAATTTTAGTGCAGGATTGAGGAAGCTTAGCCTTTAGCTTGGAATAGCTAATAAGATAGACAAAGAAGACCACCCGAATAGGTGGTCTTCTTTGTTCTACTGAAATTCGAAGAAAGGATATTCCTAAGATGTACTTCGGTGATCTATTTGTTCAATTCATTAGGCTAGTTTATTGAATCTAATCTTACGTGATGCATTTTTATAGGTCTTAGATATTATATATTTCAATTTAATATGTTGAATAATGACGAAAAAAATGTTTTTTAACGCGAATTATGTATATAAAAATGGATTTAAAACCTTTTATTTGCTCTATTGTTCAGAATCCGTTCAGAGTTGTGTACTACAATTGGCCTATATTTCATAAAGCGAGATTAGGGAGGAAAGAGAAATATGCAGTACAGAAAAATAATGAGCATGTTGCTCATTTTGGTGTTGGTAGCTCCATGGCTGGCACCAGCAGGAAAGGTTAGTGCAGGTGCAGCGCTAATACCTGGTAATAACGGCTTAATTACTGTTAAAAATCTTGACGACAATTCTGTAGAGCTTAGTTGGGAGGATGCTTATTCTGATTACAGTCCAGCTTCTGATTTGAGTTATCAGATTTACATGTCTACTAGTTCGGATATAGAAGACATGGAGGATATTGAGGGTGGTCAATCGACAGGTTATTCCTACGGAAATCGGATCTCTGGTTCAACGTCCAATGATGGTATAATTTCTGCTATGGTCTCGTTTTTGCAACCAGACCAAACCTACTTTTTTAATGTAATTGTTCAAGATTCGAGTTCCACAACTACGTACCAAATGAAATCCATCAAATTTACTACACCGTTGGGTGAGTTCAATAACGCCATTGGTCAAAATTTTAGACGCAGCTAAAATAGCTGAACTGTTCAAAAATGAAAATTTTATTACTACAACGCCGGAATTTGAATCTCTACCCCTGGAAGAACAGAATGCACTGGTAACCTTAGCAGGACATATGAATGAACCTGTTAATGGACATCAAAGTAATCTTGAAGTTCAGTTTTTGGTCGATTATATTCAACAAGGCATTTCCGTAATGAAGGCTGATGAATTGTCCGATGTGCAAGAAAGATTGACTGCGTATTATGACAAATCTCTTACTTATGCAGCGTCGATTGGTCCTGAATACGTGAACATGATTAAACCGATGTTAGATCAATATTTCGATGCTTCTGATTTGGAACAGAATGTGCTGGCATTCAAAGTTAAGTTACAACGAATTGCTAATAATTCATCCCTTGAAGAATCCGTTATGAATCTTTCTATGGCGTTGAGCCAAATTACCAAGTTCACGAATGCCTCAACACAGAGTGAGATGGTTAAAGCGCTAAAGGAATTATACAACCTTCAACAACAAGCAGAGGAGTTAAAAGGTACAGATAAAGAGACCCTCGTTGGTACATTCCCGCTTAATCTTAGTAAAATGCAGAGCATTTCTTCCGACATGACTGAAATGGAGAAGCTTGCAGACTGGATGCTGCTGAAAAAACCAGGTAATGGCTACGAGACATATAGCAGGGTACAGAAATACTTTGACCAATTCTTTGATACACCTGCAAAAGGGTCTTTGACACAATTAAACGAAGCTATACGTGCCAAAGATCGGGATGCAATATTATCTCTGTTGAGAAACTCGGATTTGCTGACTCAGTCCGGCTCGTTTGGTGATTTGACTGAAGAAGAGCAAAATACAGTTGCTGCTACATTAGTGCAATTGATACCTGATTCGAATTCCTATAATGGAGATCAGGTCCAATTTATTGTAGATGCGAGTGCCAAGGCACTCAAAGCCTATCGGTTAGATTATCGTGAAATGGCTTATGAATTACAAACTTTCTACCAACAGATTTTGTTAGAAGGTCCGGGTCTCTTCTCACAAAAAGATTTTGGACTCTTCAAGGCAGCAGCCGATTTTTATCTGGAAGCTAATGAAGCAGATCAACGGATGATTGCTTATATTGCGAAGATGAGTTCTGTCACGATGAACAATGATAGTGATGTCAGTTTATTGTTTATGATATCTGGAGAGCTGCCTTCAATTAACCAAGCTGCGTCTGCAAATGAAGCATGGCAGCATTTAACGTTTTACTACATGATGCAAGTGCAGACAGAAATGTATATGAATCAGTATCCTGAAGTAATGCTTCAAGAATTCCCGCTACAACTGAACCGATTAAATGACATATCAGAGGATATGGAGCAGCAGCAAAAACTTGCAGAATGGATGTTTAGTGAACGACCTATTGGAGGATATGAGAAAATTAATGATATTCAAAGAGCATTTGACTTGTTCTTTGCTCCCCAGCGCCCAATGTTTCCGCTGATGACACAGCCAATGTTGTTATTGGCGCAGATGAAACGATGGAATACTCCAAAGATCATGGGGTGACTTGGAATAAATTTACCAATACCGATCGATTTGAGGGTAACCAAACCATTGTGGTTCGTGTAAGAGCCAAAGGCAACACACCGGTATGGAAATGGACAACACTTACGTTCACATCCAATACGCCAACCCCTAACCCGGGTGGAAACACAGGTGACGGATCATCTACGACTACACCTGTAACATCTACACCTGCACCAACAACGAAACAAGAACAGATTGTGGTTGATGTCAATGGAGCGAACGGCACCAACCTGACCAAGACACCGATCACACGTACCACGGAAACCAACGGCACCATTAAAGATTTAGTGAAGATGACCGAAGCGATTGCGAAGGAATCCGTAGAAAAAGCGAAGCAATTGAACATGAATACTGCACGCATTGTCATTCCAGACACGAAAGATTCCGTGTCCGAGACACGGATTGAACTGCCTAAGGCAGCCGTAAAAGAACTGAGTGATGGTTCACTGAAACTTGAAATCTCTACAGAGAACGCAGTGATTTCCGTTCCGACGAATTCCATCGCCGGATTCGATCAAGATCTATACTTCCGTGTAGTTCCACTGAAAAAAGAATCGGAGCGCAAAGAAGTCGAAGAGCGTGCGAAGAAAGAGCAATTGATTCAGCAGGTGGCTCCGAATACGAATGTGCGCGTACTGGCTCGTCCGGTAGAGATCGACACGAATATGCAGAGCCGCGAAGTGACACTGACCTTGCCACTGCGTGATAGTCTGCCGACTGATCCGGCTGCTCGTCAGCAGGCTTTGGACAACCTGGCGATCTATATTGAGCACAGTGATGGCACCAAAGAATTGATTCAAGGCAAACTGGTGCAACTCGCGGATAACAGCGAAGGCATTGAGTTTACTGTAACCAAATTCAGTACGTTCACCCTCGTTGTGGTGGATGGGCTGAAGGCTTCACAAGATCAACACCAGCCGTACATTCAAGGTTTCGGTACAGATTTCCGTCCGGATGCATTCGTAACCCGTGCACAGATGGCAGCCATGCTGGCTCGCAATCTTCCAATTGAAGAAGCAGCAACAGGCTCCGCTAGCACAAACTTTGCCGATGTATCTGCGACACATTGGGCAACAAGCAACATCAAAAAAGCGCAATCCGCTGGCATCATGAACGGTATGAGCAACACTCAATTTGCACCGGAAGGCTCGATTACCCGTGCGCAGATGGCGACGATTGCGTATCGATGGATGCAGCAACAAGCGACCTCAACAACCGTGAATGGTACAGAAGTTTCCTTCACAGATGTATCCGCAGACCTGTGGGCAGCAGATGCGATTGCATACGTGCAAACTGCTGGCCTGATGGTTGGCTACAACGATGGTACATTCAAACCGGACAGCAAGCTGACGCGTGCAGAAGCGGTGAAAGTGTTGAACGTATTGTTTGACCGCACACCACTCACAGGTGCAGTTACGCCAACGTTTAGCGACGTACCAGCAACACACTGGGCATACGCAGATATCGAAGCTGCCGCGCAGAAGTAATTACGTTCACAGATAGAATACGAGCTAACAGGATAGCAGGGGAATCGAATAGATAGAAGAAAGAGCTGTTCCAAAAGCCATACATTGGTTGGGGACAGCTCTTTTTGCGTTTAGTGTGACACAACAAGGGAACGTAAGATTGATGGTCTGATTCATATGTTTGCCAACCTAACGAACTGAAGAGACGCTATTCGCCTCAATTTCCACAAACTGAATATCTAACGAATCACAGTGGCGTTATTCCACTATGGAGCAGCAGATTCGGCTGTTTTTGACGTTATCCTTCTATAATAGCTTCTCACGAGTTCGTTAGAATCAGTATCACGATTATTTCCGCCAAATAAAGCTTGTACAGTTCGTTAGTGCTTAGACTGGCCTTAGATACTTGTGCAGGGGTAGCACAGCACAATGAACTAATCTTTGTTGGGGGAGTGTGCAGTGTTCTCGTAAAAATTACCGTCACGCAACTGATCCACGAAGCCTTGTAACCAGACGTAATATTGCTCAGCGTGTTGAAGTTTGTGCAGATCACGCAGGGCATCATCTCGATCTTCGGAAGAAGTATACTCCGAAAGAATCATGGCGGACAGGTCAGGGATGACCTCACGAATGCCTTCTAACATCACATCCACTTCCCGTTGGAGCTTCGATCCAAAGAAATTCTGGAATGTACGATAGAAGTCCGTCTCTGCCAGATATTGATCCTGACGTTCTTTCTTTTCCTCCAGTTTGTAGATCATCTGTGACTCCGTAAGTGACCGAACCGCATAGCTCATGTTGCTCTTGCTCATATTCATCGAGGTCTTCATCTCTTCAAGTGTCATCGGTCGATCTTCGAAATACATAATGCCGTATAATTTGCCAAACGTATGATTCACCCCATACAGATCCATCGTATTGGCGATGGCCTCAATGACTCTCTCCCTCAGCGCATGCCGATCAGGTAACGAAGAATGATTCGGGTTCCCGGCAGTTTCTTTTCCCACAATGTCACCTCTGGTTTATGATAGCGTTCCCACTAGCTGCCTCATATTTTACATGACTTGCTTCAGTTTTAACATAAGCCGGAATTAGAATTTTCAATACGAGTGTACAATCAATTTTGTACAGAAGAAATATAAAGCTGATTATACTCATAAATTCCCAATCATTAAAGAAAAATTGGACAGTAAGGAGTGGGGGATTTGCGTTTAAAACTATGGAGGGAGTCTGAGGCAGTACTATTCACGCTGCCAGCTCTAATCCCGTTGCTGATCTTCTGGCTGGGACCTTTGGGATATATCGTGTATCTCAGTTTCACCGATTGGGACTTCATGAGCCCGGACAAGCTATTCGTCGGGTTGGACAATTACAGTTATCTGCTGACGAACTCTGAATTCTATCGATCACTGAAAGTCACCTTGTTATTTGGACTGGGTAGTGTCATCCCAACCATTGTAGGTGGATTGGCACTTGCGATGCTCATGAATAGCAGGATCAAGTCATCCGGCATCTTCCGAACATTACTCTTCTCACCATGGGTCACTCCGACAGTTGCGGTGTCCATTGCGTGGTCCTGGATCTTCGAGCCTGAAGTGGGACTCGCTAATCTTATGCTGGGTTGGGCTGGTGTATCTCCAATCGGCTGGTTGCGTGACGCGGACTGGGCACTGGTTGCCGTTCTGATCGTTACCCTCTGGAAGTCGATTGGGTGGGCGATGGTATTTTATCTCGTTGCACTACGTAATTTGCCGTCCGATCTGCTCGAAGCAGCTTCGATCGATGGGGCAAACAGTTGGGATAAGTTCAGAAGTATCACACTGCCTCTGATCTCACCAACAACATTCTTTCTCTCGATTATTCTTACTATCCAGTCCTTGCAGGCCTATGACCAGATTAATGTCATGACGCAGGGTGGACCGGCGGGATCAACGAGAACGTTGCTGTACATGTATTACCAGTCGGCATTCGAGTCCTTTAATGTAGGTGAAGCTTCGTCCATCGCCGTTGTAATTATTCTGATCTGCGTGTTGCTGTCGGGTGTATCCTTCCTGCTTGGCAGACGTCTGGTGCACTACTAATGACAATGACATTGCCTACCAAAAAGTCTAAACGGATGAGGCGCAAGGAGTTGCAGAACGTGTCACAACCGAATTTTAAAATAAGTAAAATGATCCGCTACCTGCTGTTGGCCGTTATCGCGCTGGGGACGGCCTTTCCCTTCTATTGGATGGTCATTAGCGGCTTCAAAACCAATGATGAGATCTGGCAGTTCCCGCCGACCTTCTGGCCGGAGACGTTCCTGTGGAGCAACTATGTGGATGCCTGGCATGCGGCACCCTTTGCCCGTTACATCTTGAACAGTACCGGGGTGGCCTTAGCCATCTGTCTATTTCAGATCGTCAACTCCAGTATGATGGCGTACGCCCTGACACATATGAAATTCCGTCTCAAAGGTGTACTGACCTCCCTGATTCTGGTGGGTTATATGATACCAAGTACAGCCGTGTACCTGCCTAGTTACCTGGTGCTTAGCGAACTTAATCTGCTAGATTCCTACACGGGCTTGATTGTATCCAACTGTGTCAGCGTGTTCTCAATCTTCCTGATCCGGCAGGCGTTCATGCAGGTATCTCACGAATTGGTGGAAGCTGGACAGCTCGACGGTGCGTCTCACTTCCGGATTCTCTGGACAATTATCACGCCGCTTGTTCGCTCAAGCTTCGCCGTGATGGTTCTGATTACGTTTATTGAACAGTACAACAACTATTTCTGGCCTATGCTCATCACCAAAGACCCTGACTTGCAGCTGGTATCGGCGGGTCTGCGCAGCTTCTTTGTAGAAGGAGGGGCATATGGTCTGGCTTGGCCGCAGATTTTGGCTGCCAGTGCCTTCACCATCGCACCGCTGCTTATTCTATTCCTGTTCACCCAGAAGACCATCATGCAGAGCGTGAATATCACGGCAGGTGTGAACAAGAACTGATATGAATTACCATTTCACCTAAAACGGGAGGAACGACAATGAACTGGAGTCAAGCAAGCATCACATGGAAAAAGAGATTGAGGTTGAACTGGAAGGGTGGCATGTCACTGGTACTCGCGACCAGCTTTGCTCTGCTGACCGCTTGTGGAACACAAGCACCCGCAGAATCAGGCACGACGGCTGCTGCCAGTGGAACCGAGGTTCAGGCCAAAGATCCGGTGGAGATCGAGTTCTGGTATGGTTTGGGTGGTAATCTGGGCGATAACATGAAAAAGACGATTGACGCGTTCAACGCCTCACAGAACGAAGTCGTTGTGAAGGGAATTGTACAAGCAGATTACACGGAGACGGAACAGAAGCTGCAAGCAGCGATTGCTTCCAAGAAGGTTCCCGCCGCGGTACTTAGCTCTAATATAGACTGGGCACGCAAAGGATATTATGCGCCCATGGATGAGATGATTGCTGCTGATCCGAATTTTAAGAAAGACGATTTCATTCAGACATTCCTGAACCAGGGACAGGTGGATGGTAAGCAATACTTTTTACCAATGTACGGTACAACCCAGATCATGTATTACCGCATGGATACGTTCAAGGAGAACGGAATCGACCCGGCGAGTCTGACGACATGGGAGAAGCTGGCTGAGGCAGCTGCGAAGATGAGCAAGCAAGAGAATGGCAAGACCACCTTCTACGGTTGGGAACCGATGTGGGGTAGCGACAACATGATTGATGCCGTGCTGGGTAAGGGCGGACAGATTCTTAGCGACGATGGCAAAACCCTTATGATTGATTCCCCGGAATGGATCGAGACATGGGATCTTTTCCGTAAATGGATCAACGAAGACAAGATTATGGGCATTCATTATGGAGGTCAGGGTTGGGAGTACTGGTACAAGACGATTGATGATGTGATGAAAAATAAAGCAGCAGGTTATACCGGATCCAGTGGTGACCAAGGGGACTTGGACTTCAGCGTAGTCGCTGCCATGCAGCAACCAGGCTGGGAAGGTATGGGTGAAGGAAAACCGGTAGCAAGTGCCATATCGGCAGGTATTCCGTCAGCGGCAAGTCCAGAGCAACAACAGGCAGCATACCAATGGCTGACGTATTTCTCTGAAACTACGAACACAGCTTCATGGTCCATGAACACCGGATATATTGCAGTGCGTCAATCGGCACAGCAAGATCCAGAGTTCATGAAATTCAGTGAGGAGAACCCACAGATTACTGTACCCTTGCAACAGGCAGCTCACGCCTCGGCTCCATTCCAGGATCCAACAGGTGGCAAAATCAATGATGCATTGAAAGATGCAGCTGATCAGGTACAGATCAATAATATGCCAGCGGAACAAGCGCTGAAGGAAGCAAAGGAAAAAGCACAGAAAGAACTGGATCGTGTAACGAAATAACGATGTCGATGAATGGTTTCCACGAGCTTCGGTCGTGAAGCTGCTCGAATAACAAGCGAGAGTATTGCTATAAGTAACTCATGCGAAAAGGGCGGTACATGCTGTACCGTCCTTTCCGTTCATATAAGATCGAAGACAAGGAGTTTAACCGATGCAAGATGAAACGTATGTGGAAGGATTAACAATTCCGATTGAAGCCATATTGTTCGACAAGGACGGAACATTACTTGATTTTACGCGCATGTGGGGGTTCTGGACTGATTGTGTGTTGGGTGGCTTCAGAGATCAGCTGGCTACCCGAGGACTGTGTATCAATACAGAGGAATTTCCACAGATCTGGGGTACATTCCACGATGACCAAGGCCGAATGAATGGGTATGACGTGCGAGGGCCGCTTGCAATGGGAACTATGGATGAAGTGTACGCCGTGTTAACATGGCATGGATATCGTGCGGGTCTCAGCTGGGCGGAAGCCAAGATGATGGTTCGGGAGTGTTTGGCGCAAGCAGAGGAAGAGATGGAGAAGCATCGCCCGGCACGTCCATTACCGGGAGTTCGGGAATTTCTTGAACAGTGTCGCAGCGAAGGCGTGGTTATGGGTGTCGTGACGGCAGATGATACACCTAGTGCAGTCAAGCACTTGCAGTGGATGGGGCTGGATTCCTTTTTTGACGTGGTGATTGGTACGGATTTGGTGGAGCGGGGGAAACCTTTCCCCGATATGTTTCTGCTTGCATGTGAACGGTTGGGAATACCTGTACAGCATACGGTGGTTATTGGAGATACGGACGGAGACATGGAGATGGCACGAACTGCTGGTGCGGGGTACAGGATTGGCATTGGAGAACCGGGAAGAATCCATTTGGCGGACAGGACAATTCAATCCTTCCATGAATTGCTGAATGGTGGGCTGAAACGATGACGAACAGTCACGGCTACTTGGGCTGGGTACTGTTGGCGCTAGCCATCGGTCTAGAGCTGAGCGCTACCATTTTGCTAAAAGTATCGGATGGATTCTCGCGGTTATGGCCGTCAGTGATGATGTTTGTCTGTTATGGCGCAAGTTTTACCTTTCTCAATTTTGCAGTGAAGTATATGCCGCTGGCTGTGGCCTATGCGATCTGGTCTGGCGTGGGCATTACGCTTATTGGCGTTGTGGGGCATTATTTTTTTGGTGAACGTCTGCGGCTCACGTCGATGGTATGGATCGGTTTTATTCTGATTGGCATTATTGGACTGAAATGGAGTGATTCTTGATGAAAAATGAACATACACCGGAGCAACCTATGGCCAGCTTCCAGGTCATTACGGACACACATGTGCGAGATGAGGCAGACCATATTCATAATCGGCATTTGGACCAAGCATTCGCCGACATAGCTACATTCAGTCAAGGGAGCAGCGGAATTATGCATGTGGGTGATGTGACGGATCGGGGCTGCCGAGCGAATATCGTGAGTTGCAGCGCATATGGAAGCAACATGCGGAGAGCTTGCCGGACATCCGGTACACGGTAGGTAATCATGATATTGGAGCCGTGATATGGCAAGATCTGCCGATCGTTTTGCTTGAGATGAAAGAGGACGATGTAGCCGAGCTGTTGGAGCAAGAAGCAGATATGGAACGGGTCACAACACAAACTGCTGCTGAATCAGCTGCACTGATTGAGCAACTATCCGGCGGGACTTATACGTTGTCTGCTGCACTTTCGGGGCAGGATGGTCAGGATGGGCGACCAATCTCTTCAGGAGTCGACCCCATTACGGTTGCCGGGTTATGGCAACGTCGGTTGAGTGATTTTGAAGCGAGAACCGGCATGAAGGGCTCTTACCACGATCACTGGATCGATGGGTATCATTATATATTCCTGGGCACTGAGCAACCTCACCCGAAGGATTGTGATATGTCGGATGAACAGTTGGCGTGGCTGGATGCGAGACTGTCTGAACGTGCAGCGCCAGATCATCCGATATTTCTGTTCTTGCACCAGCCGCTGATGGATACGGTAGCAGGATCAATGAAAGAGCAGGGTTGGTATGGTGTGAATCAGGATGCGGAACTAAAGGCGGTTCTGGCTAAATACCCGCAAGCAATCCTCTTCTCGGGGCATACCCATTGGCAACTGGAAGCACAGCATACGATGTACGATGGTGCGGGCCACATGCCAACTATGTTTAATGCTTCGTCCGTAGGTTATCTCTGGACGGATCAGGATGAGCATCTGGAGGGCAGTGAAGGCCTTCATGTGGAGATTTATAAGGATCGGGTGGTTGTGAAGGGGCGGGATTTTGTCGCGGGCGAATGGATCGAGGGTGCTGAGTATACGGTTCCTTATCCACGAGACCCTAAAGTTCCACGTGAAACGTAGTAGGAGTGTATAGAGCTGGGTAAAGTTGTAAATGGGTGGGTGTACAAACTATACTCAAATAAGTACACATGAACATATTCATCAAATAGTCTAACCTATTCACGGAGAGGAAGTAGAAGCGGCATGAGAGAACTTCAGGTTCAAACGAAATATGGTACAGTTCAAGGCGAGCTTTTGCACGGTGCAAGTGTATGGAAGGGCATCTCTTATGCGAAACCCCCGGTAGGTGAGTTGCGGTTCAAGGCTCCGGTACAACCTGAGTCATGGGATGGAATCAAACAGGCTACGCAATTTGGGCCTGAGAATATACAACCTCGAAATCATCAACCTGAAGGCCTGACAGAACTGCCGAATGAGTCAGAAGATAGTCTGTATCTAAACATATGGGCTCCTGGGAAAAGGAAGCATCCGAATTACCGGTCATGGTTTGGATTCACGGCGGCTCCTTCGTATCCGGTTCGGGCAGCCAGCCGATGTATGATGGTACACAGTTAGCGGTTCGGGCGACGTCATCGTTGTCACGATCAACTACCGACTGGGACCTTTGGGTTTCCTTCATATGGCTCCATTAGGTGATTCATATGTATCCAATGCGGGTCTGCTGGATCAGGTTGCGGCATTACAATGGGTGAAGGATAATATCTCTGCTTTTGGCGGTAACCCGGATCAAGTAACGGTGTTCGGCGAATCGGCAGGCAGCATGAGTATTGCAGCACTGATGGCGATGCCATCGGCCAAAGGACTCTTCCAACGTGCCATTATGGAGAGTGGTGCTTCCCAGTTCATGTCGGCAGAGCAAGCCTCAGCGTTGCGGGAAGGCATGCTGAAGATTCTTGGGGTGGACCGGGACAATCTGCAGAAGCTAAATACAATTCCTGTAGAGCAGATTATTGCAGCGGGTGAAACGGTCAAACAGCAGAGCGGGGCAGGTATGGCCTTATTGTTCCAACCGGTATTGGATGGGCATACACTGCCACAGGTGCCGCTTCAGGCGGTGAGCGAAGGCTCGGCACAGGACATTCCGGTGCTCATCGGTACGACATTGCACGAGGGTGCACTGTTCATCCAGCCGCATGTGCCGTATTCAAAAGAGATCGATATGGTTCAGGGCGTAGACTTTATGACGCCAGATCTGGAGAACCGGGTAGCCATCGCGGATAGTTATCCAAAAACGGCAGACGGACAAGCCCAAGTCATGACCGATATGTTCTTCTGGCGGTCTGCGTTGCAATATGCTGCTGCACAGCAGAAATATGCTCCGGTGTGGATGTATCGATTTGATTGGGTGATGCCGGAACATCCCCTGTTACAAAGAGCGATTCACAGCATCGAAATGTTCTTTGTGTTTAATACTCTGCATGTCCTCAAATTCATGAATGCGGAGCCGGACGAAGCTGCGGTGGCACTTGCCCTCAAGGTGCAGGATGCCTGGATTGCCTTTGCCAAGAACGGCAAACCTGAAGTTGCAGGTGTGAACTGGCCTGAATACGAGCAGGATCGTGCGACACTAATCTTCAACCATGAGATTGAGGTTGTACATGATCCGGATGCGGCCAAGCGAGAGCTGTTGGGTTTATAATTCAGACCAAAGAGGACGTTCATTCTCAGAATGAACGTCCTCTTTATTAATTCGGCTGAAGAGTGAGTGGAACGTAAGCACCAATTCGGGAGACATTATGCATTGCATGGGTAAACTCCACACCTTATTTACGAGAGGCCTGCGTGTGGGACACCTCATCGAAGTAGAAGGAACGTTTCCCACGGGAGAAGAGCACGATCAAGACATGAACAAAGAGCACGGCGTAGACTAACATATAGACACCGACTGTTCCCAGGGAAAGCAATATTTGATAAGGCCGGAGCATAACATCCTCATTACTGGTGAAGGCATAATCATGGACCCAGCGGATGATTGTAATCACGAACCAAGGCGTGTAAAGTGCAATCAGCCTTTTAAATAATGATTTGATGGTCGGTGAGCCGCTCTGGCGATTCACATATCGGAAGCGCAGAATAGCTGAGCCTGGTGTTGTTCCGTTCCGTACCCATGGAATGAAGAACAGCACGATGACCATCGCAATGGATGTATTCAGTGCTCCTTGAATTACATCGGACGGGGTGAAGATGGACAACACATTGCTAATCAGCACGACTACTGCACCGTCGATAAGCAATGCAAGCAGTTGTGGTACGGGATATACGCGATTTTGCTCCACAATCTGTTCGCTCTTCGCCTGAATGCTTGCACGGGATGGGAATAAGGCAAGCAGGATGGGCGCTGTGAAGAATCCAATGACCGTTCCTGAAGTATTTAATAACAGATCATCCACATCGAAGAGACGGTAAGGACAATTATAATACCCGTAGAATCCGGTGATCTGGGTCATCTCGAAAAATAAGGAAAGCCCGAATCCACCAAGCAGGGCGTACTTCCAGAAGGCTCTCTTTTGAAAAAAATAACGGATATAAACACCCAGCGGCATGAGAAGCAGGACGTTAAATAGAACTTGCAGAAAGGCTCTGCCCTGAATCATGCTGAGATAGCTGGATGGCTGAGACCATACAATGGGTGTTTCTTTCATGATGTCTTTGACAAATGTGAGTGGAATCAGATTGTAGTAGATCGTGTCAGCGGCTTGCTGCGCACAGGTATTTCGCGTCGTTGGAAACGGGAGAATAACGAGGCAATAGGCAGCCAGAATATAAAAAATAAAGGAAAAGCTGACGCCAAACCGCGACCAGCTAAAGAAGCCGTCTTTGCGATAACCATAGATCAACCACGGCACCAGCAAGAACATGGCTGCAACAACAAAGATGAAAAAAGCCGTTTGTACAGGAAAAACATATGAGGACATGAGCAGGGACTCCTTTGGTATCAAAATATAGTATTCATTCATAGAGACATAAAGTTTATATGTGTGTTGGTGTAGTGCGTATCGAATAGTTACATCATATGTAGTTACCCTTAAAGTGAGGGATGCATGAACCTTAAATTTGGTTTAAATCCATTCATGCAGTGATCAACCATATGGAACATACCGCCGAAATCCCGTATACTTGCTGGATAGCCAATCTAGAATGGAGAGTAATACATATGTCTAATTTGCCTAACTGCCCGAAATGCAATTCGGAGTACACGTACGAGGATGGTAACCTGCTGGTATGCCCGGAGTGTGCACATGAATGGTCTTTGGAAGCAGACAATGAGAGCGCAGAGGATGCAAAAGTCATCCGTGATGCCAACGGAAATGTGCTGAATGATGGTGATACCGTTACGGTCATTAAAGATCTGAAGGTTAAAGGTAGCTCGCTTGTGGTTAAACAGGGCACGAAGGTGAAGAATATCCGTCTGATTGATGGGGATCATGATATCGACTGCAAAATCGATAGCCTAGGTGCGATGAAGTTGAAATCCGAGTTCGTGAAAAAGATATAAGATCGAGAAACGTTCAGTTCCGCATTCAATGGGAATTGAACGTTTTTTGGTTGACAGGAAATATTTAGCAGATATATACTGGTTGGAATTTAATTTTTGAACATGGTTGATTGACTAAATATAAAAAAGGCAGGTGTCAGAGCGATGAAGAGAGATCACATTATTGAATATTATTCCGGGTTTGATGAGTGGGGGAGATTGGAGCGGGAACCAATTGAGTTTATCATTAACATGCACTACATCAAGGCGTGTCTCCCCGCTACGGGTCATATTCTGGATAATGGCGCAGGACCGGGGAAGTATGCCATGGAACTGGCGAGGCTGGGGTACCAGGTCACATTATCGGATCTGACACCGTCCTCGGTGGATACTGCACGGCAAAAGGCTCAGGAGTTCGGTTTGACAAAGCAATTTAATGGGTTTCATGTTCTCGATGCCACATCGCTCTCCGGTATGGCTGACGAAACGTATGATGCTTCCCTTATGCTGGGGCCGTTATATCATCTGCAGACAGAGGAGGAGCGGACGGCTGCTGTACGGGAGTTGTACCGGGTGACCAAGCGGGGAGGCGTGGTATTTGTAGCGATGCAAAGCCGTATGCGCATGAGTATCAATTCGCTGCAATCCCCGCAGCATTGGAAGCCGAATGATCATATGGGAGCCATCTCTTCTTTTGTGGAAAAGGTATTTTCGATCATCAGGATCAAGGCCGATTTACGGGGGCATATTATTTTAATATTCAGGACGTTACGCCATTCATGGAGGAACACGGATTTGAAACCGTTGATCTCATTGGTTCATCCAGTCTTTGGGCCATGCTTACGGACGAGCAGCAACAACACTGGAAAGAACGTGGCGAGTATGATGAACTCATTCAATATATGATTGAAGCGGCCAAAGACCCATCCATATTGGGAATCTCGTCGCATCTGTTATACATCGGGAAGAAGAAATAACATAAAAGTGCCCTCTGGAAACAGGGGGTACTTGTGTTTTCATCAAAATAGTTCAATATTAAGATACATAACAAAAGGTGATCTACTTACAATAGGTTAGATGAACGACGGATCGCTTCATACCAAGGAGGAACAGACAATGGAAATCGGAATTAGTACATTTGTGGAGACGAACCCGGATGTGAAAACAGGAGAGCTTATCAGTCATGCACAGCGCATTCGCGATGTGGTTGAAGAGATTGTTTTGGCAGATGAGGTGGGACTGGATGTATATGGCGTGGGGAACATCATCGTGCAGACTATGCCGCTTCATCCCCAGCTGTCATTCTGGCGGCCGCAGCTTCACAGACCAAGAATATTCGCTTGACGAGCGCGGTAACGGTGCTGTCATCACATGATCCGGTACGGGTGTATCAGGATTTTGCGACACTGGACGGCATTTCGAATGGACGTGCAGAGATTATGGCAGGGCGGGGATCATTTATCGAATCGTTCCCACTGTTCGGCTATGATTTGAATGATTATGATGAACTCTTCGACGAGAAACTGGATTTGCTGCTCAAGCTGCGTGATTCGGAAAAAGTAACCTGGGAAGGCAAACACCGCCCTTCCTTTAATAATCTGGGCATCTACCCGCGCCCGGTACAGGAAAAACTTCCGGTATGGATTGGCAGTGGCGGTAATCAGGAATCGGTTGTTCGTGCAGGACTACTCGGTCTGCCGCTGGTGCTTGCCATTATCGGAGGTCGTCCGGTGCAATTCGCACCACTGGTGGAGCTGTACAAGAAAGCAGCTGCACATGCGGGACATGATGCTTCCAAGCTGACTGTTGCTTCTCACTCTCACGGCTTCATTGCCGATACAACGGACGAAGCTGTGGAGAAATTCTTCCCGCCAGCTCAAGCGGTCATGAACATGCTGGGCCGTGAACGTGGGTGGGGACACTACAGTCGTGCGACATTTGATGCGGCGCGCAGTCTGGAAGGTGCACTGTATGTAGGGGATGTGGATACCGTAGCTCAGAAAATTATATATCTGCGCAAAGAAGTCGGTATTACACGTTTCATGTTGCACACCCCACTCGGCACCATGCCGCACAACGAGGTCATGAGAGCAATTGAACTGCTCGGCAAAGAAGTAGCTCCAATCGTGCGTAAAGAAATTGCACGTTGGGAAGCGGAGAACCAAGAAGTACGTTAATCGGCTGAAAGTCGATACAGTCACAGACTGATTGAACCAAATAAAGGAGCACGTCCTCGGCGTATAACGCCAATGGACCTGCTCCTTTTTCATTTGTTTGCTAAAAGTTTCTATACAATACAAAGGGTATGCTTATCCCTTTGCAGATGCACTAACAAGGGAGTGTATAACCATGGACAACGTATGATCATAGAGAGTCTTGGCAGCTTCTTCGCTCTCAATATGGCCTCCCAGATACAGATGTATAACACCGTGTAAGGGAGCCCAGATCATTCGTACCGCAAGCAGGGGATCTTGCACCTGAAGCATTCCCTGTTCAATGGCGGTCTCCACCAATGCAGACACTTGCTTCAGAGCCGTCGCTGTTCCCTGCAAAGTCTCTCCATCCGGTTTGAATTCGGAAAAAGATCCTCCAAACATCAGCTGATAAAAGCTGGATTGTGAAATGCCAAAGTCCCAATAGACGTAGGCCAGATCACGGAAATATTGTTCGAACGATGCCTGCCGGGGCATAGCTTCGAATCGCTGAGCCATGAGGGAGCATCCCTCTAGGTATAAATGCTTGGCGAGCCCTTCTTTTTTGCCAAAAAGGTTATATATGATTTTGGTGGAGCACTCCATGCGTTCAGCTACACGGCGTACCGTGACGGCTTCTGGTCCATGCTCCTGAAGTAAAGCCGCCGCAGCATGCACGATATTTTGCCGCAGATTATCCGAATGCTGGAGTCTGGCTTCCTGAAAAGTTGTTACCGTATGTGCAGATTCCATGGAACCCGAATTAAGATCCTTCATTAATTTCATCCTCATAACCGTATTGTTGTTAAACAGAAACTGCGTTTCCTTTTTCTTAAGATTATAGATTTTTTTCTTATGGTCATTCTACTGTTTTACGCCGGATAACGTCAATTTAACCAATGCATTTGACAGAATCATGGATTTTGATTACGATGATTCCACAAGGAAACGTTGTTTCTATATGAAAACAAGTGTTTCGATTAACCTTAGAGGGTGGATGAGTGATGTTAAAGGATCAACAACAATGGGCACTTATTACAGGTGCATCATCAGGTATTGGGGAAGTTTTTGCACTTGAACTGGCTTCCAAGGGTAAAAATATCGTGCTGGTAGCGAGAACAGAGTCCAAACTGGTTCAATTGGCACAACGAATAGAGCGTACATATCAAGTAAGGGCTGAGGTGATCGTATCGGATCTGTCTCACATCGATGCACCTCAGAGCGTATATGAGGAATGTCGGAATAGGGGGATACACGTTGATATACTGATCAACAATGCTGGATTTGCTACTCATGGATGTTTTGAACAACTGGATGGTTCAAGGCAACAGGAAGAGATTATGTTAAATGTGCTCGCCTTGACGAACATGTCGCATCTTTTCTTGCCAGGCATGTTGCAGAAGCGAAATGGCGCTGTCATTAATGTCGCGTCAACGGCTGCCTTTCAACCTGATCCGTATATGGCTGTGTATGGAGCGACGAAGGCGTATGTACTTTCTTTTACGGAGGCATTGTACGAAGAAAACAGGAAGCGTGGCGTTCAATTTTTAGCGTTATGTCCGGGTTCAACCGAGACTTCGTTCTTTGATGTAGTGGGTGCTGATGAAGCCTCTGTGGGCAAACGTGATACACCTGAGCATGTCGTGGACGTAGCCATGAGGGCACTAGCGTCAGGCAAACCTTATGCTGTGCCAGGAGCCAGGAATTACTGGACAGCGCAGTTCACCCGCCTTGTGCCTCGCAAGTTGATGTTGCGAATTGTAGGAAGTATGCTTCGTCCACGTTCGAAGGGTAGTAAGGCAGAAAATATTCACGTTTGACGATTCAAACCTAAGACGTTATCGGTGTATGATGCTCGGGTAACGTCTTATTAGGATTTAATAGGAGTTCGAGTATTACACCGCTTAGAGGCACTATGTTGGTTTCCTACGCCTCCTCAGACTCATGCTTTTCCCGATGCTCCTTCTTCATCTTCAGATAGTCTGGGTCCGTCTTGGCAATCTCCCATTGTGCTTTGAATATGGCTGCAGCTTCTGCCTTCACCTTATCATTCTGATAGGGCAAGATGGAGCCATCCTCCTTCGAATATTTGCGTCCGCCTTTGTGATTCGTATACCGTCTGGCCCGTGTATAGCCCATCTGGAGAAATTTGCGAGCCATATCCATACCCACGAAATCCCCCTTTTTCTTATACTCCAAAAATAGCTCATAGATCTTCTCCGATGACTCTGTCGCGATCTCGGGTGTTTTGAATCGCCAGTGTGGCAGAATTTCGCCTTTGTACGGTTCTACCATCAGCACACCCTGCTCACCCCGCCCTACGGTGTACAGCTCAGGATGTTTGCGCAGATCAAGCTCTTCATAATTGAGACTGTAATCAAATTTTTTCATTTATATGCCCCCCTTAATAGGGATTACCCCGATTCTGAACCAACAAGCACGGTTAATGGGGAACAATAGAAGGAATTACACAGGAGGGATAACGGTATGGGGATGTCCGGCAGATATCTTGTGGTCACGAAGGAGTTAATTGAATCCATCAAGTCAGGTGAGATCAGTGTGCATGATTGTGCAGTTGATCTGGATATTGATAAAACATGGCAGATGCTTCAATTCACGCTGAACGGGAATTTGGTAGAAGGGGAACCGCCCCTTGGCTATGTAGTGCCTCTCGCAGGTGAGCAATACTTGGGAAACTACTCGGACATGGATCTGTTCCTGCTCAGTAATGAACAGGTGTTGGAAGCCTACATGGCATTGGAGCAGCTCACACGAGAAGAATTAAAGCAGCGGTATAGTCTGGACCAGATGATCGCGGAAGGCGTCTATCCTGTCATGGAAGATTGGGATGCGGAAGAGACATTTCAGGAGATCGTTCAGACTGCGGATGATGTCCAGGCCCTATTTCAGGCAACGGGTGATAGTGGGAACGGGATTGTCTTTTATGTTTTCTAAATGAGCATGAAATGATGATGAAAAATGGTTGGACAACGCTGCGAAAGGTTTGAATTGTGTCTATTCGGGTTATTGATAGACACAAGGCTCAGGCCTTGCTGACATGACAATCCGGTAGAAGAGAGGGAATGCGATATGACACAGGATCAGAACGAAGAGAACAAAGCGATTCAAGAGGACGAGCCGGATCAATTCGAGACTCCCGTAACTCCGCAAGACGAACAAACGGATGAGAACAGTGCAGAAGATCAGGAGCAAGAATCACTCTAGGCTTTTTCATAATGAAGCAGGATATTTTATCGAAACTTACGATATGCTGAAAGATAGATAGACCAGAGGTCGGACATGTTCCGGCCTTTTGGTTTATTTTTTTGCGTATCCGTTTACAAGAATTACCTGTACCTTCATAATGGAAATGAACCATATTTTTCTAAGGAGGAGATCCTATTACGAATCGGAAGTTAGTCCAATGGATGGCAGTGCCACTTGTATTATTAATGGTTATTCTTACAGGATGTCAGGCTGTGGGTGGAGTAGATGTTGGCAAAGCCATGGCGAATGGCGCGAGTATCAAGTCCGGTGAATCCAGACAATCCATGCATATAAACGTAGAACCGGCTAAGGCATTTGCGACAGATGAAGACCTTGAAATAATTGAACTCATTAACTCCATATCCCTGGATATTGATCAAGCCAAAATGAAAGATGCGAAGACAGCATCGATCAAAGGCACACTGAGCATGGAGGGAACGAAGTTGCCTTTCCACCTGTCCATGAATGAGTCCCAATTGGTTCTTGATCTGGACGGAGCCCAGAAACCGCTGTACATATCTCTGGATACGTTCCAGGAAGAACAGGCTCTTCCAATGGTAGATACGAAGGCTCTGGAGAAACAACTCGAGGAAATCTCGCCTAAACTGTTCTCTTTTGTCCTGAAGCATCTGTCCAATCCACAGAACATTTCCGTAACACCGGTACAGGAATCCGTGAATGGCGAAGCACTTAGCCTCTCCAAGCTGCACCTGGAGATCAGTGGTGAAGAGATGCTTGCCATGGTTAAACCGTTCCTGACGAGCATTTCGAAGGATGAGCAAGGGCTGAAAGATCTGATTGGTGATCTGTACGATGTGTTCTACCCTGTATTTGAAGCTGTGAATGAGGTTGAAGGCGGGGAAGATGAAACGCTGAATTCCATCATTCCTGAATCGAAAGATGAAGCAGTGGCTTCACTGTATGCCATGATCAAAGTGGGACTGGACAGCATGCTGGTCAATTATGATCAAGAGCTGACCAACCTGTTGAATGATACCCCTGAATTCAAAACGGTATTTGGCACAGATACCAAACTGAAATTGGATTTCTATCTCGACAGCAAGCTGGATATTCGCAAGCAAAACTTTGAACTGAAAGTAGCGCTTCCGGCTTCCGAAGATCTGCCAGTGAACGCTGTAACCGTGAGTGGAAACAGTGAGCAGTGGAATATCGGTGGAACGGTTGCAGTCGATGAAGTGGATATATCGGGCGGCGTTATGGATGTGATGAAGGATGATATTACGCCTGGACAGATGCTGCGCAATTTCGATTCCAATTCACTAGCATACCGATTGCTCAAAGATGAAGCCGGAATCACGAGTAAAAGTGTATTGCTCTTCCCGGATGATGAGTACGCTGGAGCAATTACCGTGAAGAATACAACCTTCGTTCCGCTTCGCTACGTGTCTGAGGAATTGGATGCTGAAGTGAAATGGACGAAAGGCTCGAATCAGATCGTTGTCATTGACGACATCACGGGTGATGAGATTGTCCTGACCGTAGGTTCCAAGAAAGCAACCGTTGCCGGTAAAGAAGTAACCATGGTGGAAGCTGCCTATGTAGGCAAGGACGGCAAGACATATGTGCCGCTGCGCTTTGTGGCTGAATCCCTTGGAGCTACTGTAGATAAGGAACAAGAAACAGGCTGGATTTACATTGACCGTCCTTAAGTGAGACGTTGAAGTACAAAGACTCACCATAGCTATACGGAAGAACGCCCTTAATTGGCCAATGTGCTGAGTAGGGCGTTCTTTTCATATCATCCGGATGACGTATCCGCAGGTTAAGTGTGCTGTAGAATCTGCGGCTTTTTGCTAAAACCGGTGCTTCCGGCTGTGAAGCCCATCTGACGATAGAATTGATGTGCAGCGTCACGTTCCGGGCGATTGGCACTGTTCAGAGACAGGGAGTCCACGTTATGCGTGGCTGCCCATTGCTCAGCTTCAAGAATGAGCTGACGGCCGATGCCTGAGCCTCTGAACTTGTCGTGTACAACCAATGCCACGATGCGGCAGTGTCTTCCGTTCTTTTCGTACAGATAAGACGTCTGTAATCCGATCAGTCCAACTACGCGTCCGCGTACCTCAGCTACCAGTGTCGTAAAGTTTGCGTCTGCAGCAATGTGCGTATAGCGCACCTCCATCTCGGCGAACGTGGTGGGGTAACCGAGCTGATCCATCAGAATGACCATATCTTGCAGATCGGTAGGGGAGCTATGTCTAATCGTCACATCCAGGCTCATAATGTTGTATCCTCCTTGGGTCTTTCCTTCAATGAAAGTTCAATAATGGAATCCAGTAGCTCTGCAAAAGAAATGCCTGCAGCGGCTGCACTTTTGGGCAGCAGACTGTTACGGGTAAGACCCGGCAGCGTGTTCACTTCAAGCACATACGGCAAGCCTTCCCGAATCATCATATCCACGCGAGCGTAGACGCTGCATTTGAGCACCTGATAGCAGGCCAGGGCCGCAGCTTCGACGCGATGGTGAAGGTCCACAGGCAATTGCACTACCTGCTCATCGGCTCCGTGGTCATCGTATTTGGACGCATAATCGAAAAATGCAGCGTTCGAACGAATGGAGATCACCGGCAGCATCTTGCCATCCAGAATGGCACAGGTAATCTCTTCACCTTCGATATACTGTTCAATCATGACCGTATCATCCCAGGCCAGGGCAGCCTCTACAGCAGCGGGCAGGGCGGAAGCTTCCTTCACCACTTGGGTACCAATGCTGGAACCGCCTGAATTGGGTTTGACCACCACGGGGTACGTTAATTGTTGAACCGTAATGGAAGACAGTTCCTCCATATGGCTCACCCGCAGCCATTCTCCGGTAAGGACACCTGCCTGCTGCATGAGCTGTTTGGACATGTCTTTATCCATGCACACGCTGCTTGCCAGCACACCACAGCCCGTGTAGGGAATCCCCAGGGATTCCAGTGTGCCCTGAACCGTACCGTCTTCGCCGTATTTACCATGCAAGGCAAGCAGTGCCACATCGATCCCCGCCGACTTGTCGATCAGATCGCGTTTGGTATTCAGTTCAATGGGCACTACCTCGTATCTATCTCTATTCAGATTCGCAATCATCTCCTGTCCCGTGAGCAGGGATATAGCCCGCTCTGAAGATGTACCGCCCATAATCACGCCAACTTTCATGTGAAATCCTCCTTATCTCATGTGGGTTGCTGTCTCGCCAATGATGCGAATGCCTTTACGTATATTTTCATCGCTGACTCTGGAGAAACCCAGACGCATTGTGTTTACGCCCTGACCGGGTTCCAGATAAAAGGTATCCCCTGGTGTGAACGTTACACCTTTCACTTTACAAGCCTCCAGCAGTTCACGAGTTCTGTATTCTGACGGGAACTGCACGAACAGGTGCAGACCCCCTCACCGGAGATCCGGCACATGGGCAGATGCTGCTTCAGGCAACGCACAACCAATTCATATTTTCGCTTATACTCCGTGCGAGCCCGCTTCAGGTACTTCTCGAAATTACCGTTGCTCAGATATTGATACAATAACGATTGATCCAGCGTGGAGGTATGGATGCTGCGTGCCCGTTTCATACTCTCCAGATAATCAATCAGCTCTGCATCCGCAATAACCCAACCCACCCGCAGTCCCGGGAACAACACTTTGGAGAAGCTGCCCAGATACACCAGCCCGTTGCCTTTACCCATACTGGCAATCAGGGGCGAGACGTGGGAGCCGGAATAGCGTAATTCTTCGTTGAATCCGTCCTCAATGATGGGTACCTGATACTTGTTCATCAACCGGATGATCTCTGCACGTTTCGCAGGTGAAGTCACAATCCCGGTTGGATTGTGGTAGGAGGGCACGAGGTACGCCAGATCATATGGACTTGCTTCAAGCTCATGTTCGAGCTGCTTCAAGTTCAGGCCATCCGGCTCCATGTTTACACCGGTCAGGTGAAACTGGTGCAATTTTAGATTTTTGATTGCCGTGTGGTGCGTTGGATTCTCACAGAGCGCTTTTCCGCTTTTTTTGCGTAATGCTCCAAGCACCAGGTCGAATCCTTCCGTGAATCCGTTGGTAATCAGAATGTCCTTGCCACGGAGGTCAACCCCTTTGTTCTCCATATAACGCAGTAAATAGTTCATCAGTGGTCTGTATCCTTGCGCATAGCCGTAATTCAGCAGTACTTCGCCTTCAAGTGACATACGATCCAGAAAAGCCCGCTTCACATTGTGCAGATCGAACAGCTTCTCATCCGGTGCAATGCTGGTAAACGAGATCTCGCCGCGCTCTGCCCCGGAGCCATGCTTCATCAGATCGTACTGCTCTGCCTGAATGGCATACTCGCTCATCTCGGTCGTCCAGTCCAATCGCCAGCTCGCCGCTGTTGCCTCAGGTGCTGCAATGGAAGCACTGACGTAATTGCCTTTGCCTTTGACGGCATAGATCAGACCTTCATCCTCAAGCTCGGCATAAGCGAGCAGGACCGTGCTGCGACTAACCTTCATGAGGGTGCTGAGTTCACGGGTCGAGGGCAGCTTTTGTTTGGCTTGCAGACCACCTTTGAGCATCAATCGCTTCATATAATCTTTGACTTGTATATATACAGGGCGGTCCTCCGTCAATTGCAGATCGGAATACATCCCATCACTCCCTCTACTGGTATCTTGCCATATTATAAACCCCGCAGAAAGAACCACGATACCTCTGTTTCCTTGCGAGTGTGGTTGGTCGTTCGTGCAAACGCAAAAAAGCCCTGGCATTATGCCTGGGCCTGGTGGTGAAACGTGATCCATCTTCTATAGTACTGCTGCTATAACTCTACAGTTGCATTACATGACTAGTCTCTCTAGGATCGATAGCTATCTGACCTTCTACGTGTGTCTATTAACTTCAGTACGACTATAATTGCAGGCTTTCTAGGTGATACTTAAAATCTACAGTGAATCAATGAATCTGGGTCTTTCTACGTTTGCTTGCTGCAAGGGTCGATTAGATGATGAATCTACAATCTATAAGCTAAGGTTCTTGCTAACTGTACTCTTGTTGTGATCACATAACAGAATTCAGCATGAAAAAGAGTTTCAATCATAGGGTACAATAGACGGAGGTAGATATAAAGACGTATGTCTCAGTGCCCAATTTCTTCCTCATACCCCTATAGTACCACTTTGAATCAGGGAAGTTAACCTTTTTTTTGAAATATTTGTCGTAATAGCGAAAATTGCGTGAATTGTACTTCATATAGATTGAAATGGTGTCCCTTTATAATATGTGATAGGATGTAAACCTATAGATAATGAGGAAGTGAGCCTATTGATTAATATTACCGTGCCAACACCAGATGTAACCATTACCAAGCAGGTTGATCCACAGCTTAGCCACATTTATGGATTCACTGATTTTCACCTGATTACCCGGGAGCTGGGCGGGATTTTCATGTTTTACAATGCCGCTGGAGAGCTGTTGTTTGTCGGGAAAGCACGAAAATTAAGACCCCGCATCAAAAAGCATTTTGAAGATACCGTATCCCCAATCAAGAACCACCGCGAGGAAGTAACGAAGATTGAAGTGTGCGTGATTGAAGATCCCGTAGATCGTGAAATTTACGAGACCTATATCATTAACACCATGCGTGCGAAATACAATGTAGACAAAGTGTTGTACAAATAATACGCATAAAAGCAACTGAATATGCAATGTCTGGGACATATGTCCTAAGAGCTGCGCTAGCGGGTAAGGATGTAATCGAAGGATTGCATCCGATCCCTTCTAGTGCACTCCGGATCTTTCAAGGGAATAGTTTGTTGAATTGAAAACGTAGCATGCCCAAACAAATGTAGTATCACAGAAATACCAAATACATATAAAGAGGTGATTGTGTTGATCGGTCGTAGCGGTAACCCTACACTTAAAGACAGCACGTTTGAAAACAGAGGATATGGAGAAGATCGGTATCAGAATTACATGACGATCAACGGCACGGTGAACAAAGCGTTTATTACGCTGGTGATCCTGCTGGCTAGTGCTTTTGCAACCTGGATGATGTTCTTTGACGGACAACAAGTGATGCCGCTCGCGTATGGCGGTTTAATTGTTGGTTTCATTCTGGCGCTTGTCATTTCGTTCAAACCGGTAACGGCACCCTATCTTGTACCCATCTATGCGGTAGCTGAGGGATTGTTCCTCGGGGCACTCTCTGCAACCTATGAATCCCTGTATAACGGGATTACCTTGCAGGCCGCCCTGTTGACGATGGCTGTATTCATTGCGCTGTTGATGGCATACAAAACGAAATTGATCAAAGCTACGGAGAACTTCAAGCTGGGTGTTGTGGCTGCAACCGGTGGCATCATGATTATGTATCTGCTGAGTTTTGTCCTTGGTTTCTTCGGCATTTCGATTCCTTATCTACATGATAACAGTTTGATTGGCATCGGTATTTCAGTCGTGATCGTCATTGTGGCTGCTCTCAATCTGGTCCTTGATTTTGACTTCATCGAGGGTGGTGCTGAACGTGGTGCGCCTAAATACATGGAATGGTACGGTGCATTCGGATTGATGGTTACCCTGGTATGGCTGTACATCGAGATCATCCGCCTGCTTGGCAAATTGCGGAGCCGGGACTAGTTCCTGCTTCAACACGTTAGAGATATAACTGGAATGAGGATGTAAAGGTAGAAAGCTTAAAAGCTAACGCGTGATACTCACGTCGTTGGCTTTTTTTGTTTTATCTGGAGATAGTCTGAAAGCAACATTGAGAGTAGAAGGAGGGCATTGGTGTAGAGTGAGGTGTGTACATGTTACCATATTTGGATTGACGATCTGGAAATAGTTATGTTATTTTATTGATAATGATTATCATTTTCGTTTAGAGGTTATTAAGTTGTCTGCCGTTATCATTCTCTAGCTAAATATCAAGCAGATCGAAAGGAGTGGCCTCATGTTAATGGAAAATGATTCGCAGATTGCTGCGTACCAGCCTGTTACCGGCCGCAGTCCCAAGACGGATCTTGCCAACGTTAAAACATACATGGACAAGCATTACGACCAGCCCCTATCGATTGCAGATCTTGCCTCGAAAGCGGGAATCAGTCCGAAATATTTCGTGGATCTGTTCAAGAAAACGTATGGACAGAGTGCAATGGAGTATCTTACTGATCTGCGCATTAATCGCGCCAAGCGATATCTGAAGGAATCCCGGTACAAGCTTCGCGATATTGCGCTGAGGGTGGGATATAGTGACGAGTACTATTTTAGCCGTAAATTTAAAAAGGAAGTTGGCGTATCTCCTTCGGATTATGCGAAAAACGCCAGAAAACGGATTGCCACCTGCTCTTCCAGTGTGATTGGACAGCTTCTGGCACTCAATGTCATTCCCGTCGCTGCACCCATCGACCCCAAGTGGACGGCGTATTATTATAATGCACATCGTACAGAGATCCAGTCCCATCTGAAATTGACGGACCCTTACACGAGTTGGCGGTTTGAGGCCAACGTGGAACGGTTGATTCATATTCGTCCTGATGCCATCGTGGGCACAGATCAGATTAGTGAACAAGATCAGGCCCAATTGGCCGAGATTGCGCCTTGCTGTTTTGTCCCCAAACATCATTCAGATTGGCGGACACAGCTGCGCATGATTGGATCATTTCTGGAGCGGGAGGAACAGGCGGAGCAATGGATATACATGTACAACCAGCGAGCAGAAAAAGCGCGTGAATCGGTACAGCGGGAAGTGGGCCGGGAAAAAGTGATCGTCGTGCGGGTCTATGGACAGAGTCTGTACCTCTATAGCAATCCCGGTATTGAAGAAGTATTATACGGAGCGCTGCAACTGGATACGTTCTCTGATCTTAGTGCCAATCATCCGTTAACGCTGGAGCAGCTCGCTGCAATGAACCCGGATCGAATTCTTGTTATGGTGTGTCCCGAAGCAGCTTCACGGGCGTATTGGCTCAGTTTGCAGCATTCGGTTACATGGCGTCAGCTCAAGGCCATTCGTCAATATCAGGTCCATCTGATCACAGGCGACCCTTGGTTTGATTATTCGGCTGTAGGCGTGATGCGTATGCTGGATGAAGCGCTACTGATCTTCACGGGATATTGTCCAAACATTTATCTGGATAACGTCCATGGTGATTCCCGGGCAACGTGACATATAATCCTTGTATCTAAATGAGAATGTTTATCAAGGGGGATATCACACATGTTTTACTATATCAAAAACATCGGACAACGTTCCGTTGGTCGAAAATTCCGCAGAGCCAGGCTCTCAGCCCTGATTCTACTTATGTTAATGACAGGACTGTTGTCTGCCTGTGGCGCAGCATCCGAGAATACAGGATCAGCCCAAGAGGAGCAGCCCGCAACGGAGACTTCAACCCCGGCTTCTACCGAGACGGTTGTAGAGGAAGAACAAGCGAAAGAAACGGCGGCTGAACGCACCGTAAAAGACGATTTGGGACATGATGTGATTGTTCCAGCCAAGACTGAACGTGTATTTGCGCCATATCTGGAAGATTCCCTGTTAACCCTTGGTGTAAAGCCCGGTAGCCCAATGGGCGAGTGGTACGAAAGGACATGTCTATCTCCAGGATCAGCTCAGTGATGTGCCTACACTTGATTTCTCCAGTGGGTTACCTTCACCTGAAGCGTTGATGTCGTATAGACCGGACTTTATTATTTTACATACGGCCCAATATGCCGAGAACGGGGTATACGAGAGTTATTCCAAGATCGCACCGACCTACGTATTTACGAACGCTTCGGGTGATGTAGAGAAGTCATTGCAGATCATTGGTGATCTGCTGGGCAAAACGGCTGAAGCCGAAAAAGCCATTGAAACCTACCATGCCAAGGTTGAGTCAGCCAAAGCTGAACTGGCGAAAGTAGCCGAAGGCAAAAAGCAGCCATCATCCGTTTTGCCCCGCGTGGCATCAGCATGATGGGTGGCAACTACTTCAGCGGTTACGTCGTATATGAACAACTGGGACTTGGTAAGCCTGCATTAGTCGAGTCGGAGAACAGCGCTATTGTATCCGCTGAGGTATTACCCGAGATTGATGCCGACTTTATTTTCACCGTTGAACAGGGCCCGGGCAGTATGAAGGAAATGACCGAAACCAACGTATGGAACAGTATGCCTGCGGTAAAAGCAGGGCATGTGTACGCTGTCGAGCCAGCTCCGTGGCTGGGGGGTGGATTAATCGCATACGGTCATGTTATCGATGATACACTCAAAGCGTTAACGCAATAATTGGAAAAGTATAACTCCCTTTGGAGTGCCGGGAACCGGATGTTAATCCAATGTTTCGGGTACCCATGAGGGAGTTTTTTTACAATTGAAACGTGAACATGATATGACATAAATATGGAAATATGGAGATAATCAAAATGATTTCTGGATATCGTCCATGGGACAGCCGCATCCACTCTTTTATAATTGGTAATGAGAATCAATCTCACATACAGATTATTTATTTAATTAACCATAACCAATATAAGTTGAATTTATGAACTACACAGAAACGGAGAAGTCAGAAAAAACCTGAAGAAGCGAAGCGTGCGCCTAAAAGCTTTCTGAAAGAAAGCTACTCCGGAAGCATACGCTATCTCCGGATTTCTCCCTTGTAAAGGGGGATGAAGGAAATCTGGAGATAACAGCGATCGAAAGGTTATTTTGACGGCGTAGTGTATGTGTAGTTCAGTATTTAACTTATATAAGCAGAACAACGAGGAGGACCCATCCGTAATGACGTTTCAGCCCAACCCAACCGTTTCTGGCTCCCTGGAGCACATTGCACGCAGTACCGTTCACATCCCGAACGCCGAACAATGGACCATGAAGTCACGCTCAGGCCATCATGACTATCAGATTATGGTATTCAAGCCTGCCGAACCTCCGCCTCCGTCCGGTTACCCGGTGATTTATCTGCTGGATGCCAATTCCGTATTCGGCACAATGGTGGAAGCCGTTCGTGTGCAGGGACGCAGACCGGAGAAGACAGGAGCAGTCCCAGCAATTGTTGTGGGCATCGGGTACCCGATCACGGGCCCCTTTTCCCCTCACCGATACTATGACTTTACTCCAAAGGCTACGACAGAATATACCACAAAGTCCGATGGTACACCTCTTCCGGAACAAGGAGGTGCCGATGAATTCTTGCGTTTTATTGAAGAAGAACTAAAACCGGATATGGAGCAGCAGTTTCGAATTGATCGAGATAGACAGGCTATATTTGGTCATTCGCTCGGTGGGTTGTTCGTGATCCATACGTTGTTCACGAAGCCAGAGGCTTTTCGATATTACATTGCGGGCAGTCCCTCGCTGCACTGGAATCAGAAGGTTATGCAGGCTGAGGAACAGGAATTTGTCGCAAGGCTGGAACAGCATCCGGTGAACGTCAGGGTGTGGATTGGTATGGGAGAACAGGAGAAGACCCACCCGGCTCGTAACAATGACAAGGCATCGACTCTCACGGAACGATTATCGGCATTAAAGCAGCCGGGGCTGGATATCGCCTACACCGAGTTCGAAGAAGAGAACCATGTCTCGGTATTGCCTTTTCTGATTAGTCGTACGATGCGTTTGGCCTGTAGTCCGGAGTGATAGAAGGATGGGATGAGGAAGTTTTTTAGTGGAGAACACGGCTATAGGCAGTTAGGGAGGTATACGAGTGAGCTACACAGGAATCGATGGAACAGTGGCCTTGGTCACTGGTGCTGCGCAAGGGATTGGGGAAGCGGTGGCGAGGTTGCTTGCACAAAATGGTGCGATCGTTGCACTGGTGGATCGACAGGAGAATGTACTGAATCAGCTTATCACCGATCTGCGCAGCCATGGCCATCGGGCAACAGCCCACGTTGCTGATATATCGGATCGTCAAGCGGTTGAGGATACCGTTCAACAGATCGAAGAGACCGTTGGCCCCATTGGCATTCTGGTGAATGCTGCGGGCGTACTGCACACAGGGGCAGTTAGTGAGCTGACAGATGAGGAATGGACGAGGACGTTTGACGTGAATACGCACGGTGTATTTTACATGTCGCGTGCGGTAGTAAGAAATATGGCTGAACGCAGGATGGGTACGGTGATTACCGTGGGGTCGAATGCTGCTGGTGTTCCGCGAATGTACATGTCTGCCTACGCTGCTTCCAAAGCCGCTTCGACCATCTTCACGAAATGTCTGGCTCTGGAATACGCGGATCGGCATATTCGCTGCAACATTGTCTCTCCAGGTTCAACGGATACGCCAATGCAGCGAGCCATGTGGCAGGATGAACATGGCGCTGAGGCGGTCATTGCAGGTTCACTGCAAACCTTCCGTCTGGGCATACCGCTGAACAGGATGGCATTACCCGAGGATATCGCGGACGCAGTGATCTATCTGGTATCAGATCAAGCCAGACATATAACGATGCACGATCTGTGTGTGGATGGAGGCGCCACACTTGGTGCCTGAATCAAGAGATAAGGAGATGATGAATCATGTCAAAAGCGGGTACGGTCACTGCAATTTCCGCCATACACCTTCTGGAGCAATATCGGGAGGGGACGTCCTTTTTCTGGTCTTCACCGCAACATACCTTGCTCGCACAAGGTGAACGGGTTCGTTGGTCTCCGCTGTATACGGAGCACGCAATTCAATCAGATCCCAGCGATTCTGCTGATGATATTGAACATAAATATAAGGAAGAGATACATCTTTTCATAGACGGTATTCAACAGCTTATGGAGAAGGCCAAACAAGCGGGTCAATCGAACCCGATGGTGGTTGGCGCCATTCCGTTTGATCCGCTGGATGCTGCTGCTGAGCTATATGTACCTGAGACAGTGCAGTGGGCTGAACAGTTGCCTTCGGAATCACGAGCATTAATTCATAAGCTGCCGCAGCCGCAGGCTGTGAAGTTGTTGAGGTCCCTGTGGGGGAAGTGTATGAACAAAGTGTAGACAACGTATTGGTTGACCTGAACCAGCGTGATCTCCACAAGGTCGTGTTATCCCGTACGCTTGAGGTAACTTCACAGACCCTCGTGGACACGTATCAATTGCTGCGTAATCTGTTCAGGGACAACACACATGGATATACATTTGCGGTACCAATGAGAGGTCAAACCCAGTCGAAAAGTACTCTAACAACGAATGAAAGACAATACAAACTAGACGGACAAATTGGAAATAAAACGAGTCGCACCTTCATCGGGGCAAGCCCGGAACTGTTGGTTACTCGCAAAGGAATAAATGTACGCGCCAATCCACTGGCAGGCTCTGCACCCCGGAGTGAAGATCCAGCAGAAGATCGCCGCCGTGCAGAGGCACTGCTGGCTTCAGCCAAAGATCGTCATGAGCATGCCGTAGTCATTGAGGCCGTTGCGGAGGCGCTGCGACCATTATGCCACCATCTATCCGTTCCAGCAGAACCTTCCCTGATTCAGACGCGCACGATGTGGCATTTGTCCACCGAAATACATGGGGAACTGGCAGACGCGGCCACAACGTCACTGGAGCTGGCAATGGCTCTTCATCCCACACCCGCCATCTGCGGCACGCCTGTACAGGCTGCGCGGCGACAATTAAGGAACAGGAGCCGTTCGATCGGGGGTTATTTACGGGAATGGTGGGTTGGTGCGACAGCGAGGGCGACGGCGAATGGGCCGTAACCATCCGATGTGCCGAAGTGGAAGGCAAGGCTGTGAAATTGTTCGCTGGAGCGGGTATTGTAGCAGGTTCTACGGCAGAAGCAGAGCTGGCAGAGACTGCTGCCAAGTTCAGAACAATGCTGCTCGCAATGGGGCTGGATTCGACTGTATCGATTCAGAAGGAGGAATGAACAATGTTGCCAGGATATCAGGGTTGGCCTGAGGAAGTTGCAGAACGTTATCGGCAGGAGGGATGCTGGGAAGGAATTACGTTTGGAGAGATGCTCCGTCAGCGTGCTGATCTATATGGCAATCGGGTAGCCGTTATTAGCGGGGAACAACACCTCACCTATGCAGAACTGGATGAACGGGTGGATCGATTGGCATCCGGTTTATATGCCAAAGGTATACGGCAGCATGACCGGGTTATTATACAGCTGCCTAATATTACGGCGTTTGTTGAAGCGTGTTTTGCTTTGTTCCGCATCGGCGCACTGCCTGTATTCGCTCTTCCCTTGCATCGAAAGAGCGAAATCACCTATTTCGCTCGTTTCTCTGAGGCCGTAGCATACCTGATCCCGGATCAGGATGGCGGATTTGACTATCGGACTCTGGCAGAGGAGGTACAGGCAGCGGTGCCGGGACTTCGGCATATTTTCGTGGCGGGAGAAGCCGGGCCGTTTACAGCACTGGAAGATGTCTATGCAGAACCTGTCACACTGCCGTATGCACCGATATCCTCCGATGTTGCTTTTCTACAGTTGTCGGGTGGAAGCACCGGATTATCCAAGATGATCCCACGTACTCATGATGATTACATTTACAGCTTGCGAAGAAGTGTCGAGGTATGTGGCCTCAGTCCCGAGAGTGTCTATCTGGCTGCACTACCTGTAGCACATAACTATCCAATGAGCTCACCCGGCATTCTGGGCACGTTGTACGCAGGTGGCACGATTGTGTTGTCTCGGGGGTCAAGCCCGGATGAGCCTTTCCGCTCATCATGCGCCATCAGGTAACGATCACGGCTTTGGTACCGCCGCTGGCTCTCGTCTGGCTAAATGCAGCGGCTGCCCGGGGAATCAAGCTTCCGTCGCTCCAGGTGCTTCAAGTGGGAGGAGCCAAATTCAGTGCAGAGGTAGCGGCACGCGTCAAACCGGTTCTTGGCTGTACATTGCAGCAGGTATTTGGCATGGCCGAAGGGCTGGTGAACTACACCCGTCTCGACGATTCCGAGTATGTCATTACCCACACACAAGGTAAACCCATGTCTCCTTATGACGAGCTGAGAATTGTGGATGACGAAGACGTTGAGGTTGAGCAGGGGCAAGCCGGACACCTGCTGACACGCGGACCCTATACCATACGTGGTTATTACCAAGCGGAGGAACATAACGCCAGATCGTTTACGACCGACGGTTTCTATCGCACAGGCGATATCGCGAGTCTGACGGCGGACGGATATCTCGTTGTGGAAGGGCGGGCGAAAGACCAGATTAACCGTGGCGGGGATAAAGTGGCTGCCGAGGAAGTGGAAAATCACCTACTGGCCCATCCGGGTGTGCATGATGCAGCATTGGTATCCATGCCCGATGAGTATCTGGGCGAACGCTCTTGCGCCTTTATCGTGCCAAGCGGTGAAGCTCTGGCGGTGGCCGAGATCAAGTCGTTTCTACGCAATCGGGGGCTGGCCAGTTATAAAATCCCTGACCGGATTGAGTGGGTGGACGCTTTTCCGAAGACACAAGTGGGCAAGGTTAGCAAAAAAGCACTACGGGAGATGTTGACCACCGAGCAACCTGTATCTAACTAAGAATTTTCGATCAATAAAGCCGAAAAGAGGGATATTCATGGCACTTCCAGTGATTCAACCATATGCAATGCCTGTAGCGTCGGAGCTTCCGGTCAACAGGGTATCCTGGACCCCGGATGCGAAGCGTGCAGTACTCTTGATCCACGATATGCAGAACTATTTCATGAATGCATTTACGGCGGGAGCATCCCCGGTGGTGGAACTGATTGATCATATTGCACAACTACGATCAACGTGTCATGAGCTGGGGATTCCCGTGGTCTACTCGGCACAACCGGGTGGACAGACACCGGAGCAGCGCGGATTACAGCTGGACTTCTGGGGTGCAGGGATCGATGGCGGACCTGTGCAAAAAGAAATTGTTGAATCGCTTGCACCCGCTCCACAGGACATCTTTATGACCAAATGGCGCTACAGCGCCTTCCAGAAGACAGAACTGCTTGAATTGATGGAGCGGCAAGGCCGGGATCAATTGATGGTTTGCGGCATATATGCGCATATCGGATGTCTGATGACGTCAAGTGAGGCATTTATGAGAGACATTCAGGCGTTTCTGGTTGCCGATGCGGTTGCTGATTTTTCAGCGGAAAAACACCGTATGGCGCTGACGTACGCGGCAGAGCGATGTGCGGTAACACTAACGACCGAACGTTCGATTGCGTTGCTGAATGCATCAGCCGCAACCAGAACTGGAGGTACAGCTACATCTGAGGCGCAGCAGCAATCAGCATCCACCGTGGAGACTGGGAATGTCGTTGAACGACAAGAAGGCGTTGATCAGGCAAGGTTGGCAGCATTACGGGCTCAGATTGGTGATCTGTTACAGGAGGAGCCCAATTCCATTGGGGAGCATGATGATCTGATTCAGAACTGGGGAATGGATTCCATCCGCATGATGAGTCTGGCTGAACGTTTTCGCGCGGAAGGAGCAGAGGTTACCTTTGTTGATCTGGCGGAGCAGCCTACCTTGGCCGCTTGGGCAAGACTCCTGGATCATGCCCAACCGAAAGTGCTGCCGAACGGAGACTACTTTTGAGCGGGGCGGTGCAGATGTCGCATAGTCGGAACACAGCCTGGCCTTTATCTTCTGCACAGTTTGGCCTCTGGTATGCCCAACAGTTGAATCCGGATAACCCGATGTACAACACGGCCGAGTATGTGGTTATTGAAGGTCAGATCCATAGTGGACATTTTGAGGAAAGTGTACGCCAGACCGTGATGGAGGCCGAATCGCTGAATATGGTATATGGCGAAAATGAGCAAGGCCCGTGGCAATGTCTGCGCACCAATAGGAATGATTGGACATTCCATGTCATGGATGTTCGTGATCAGGCTGATCCTCATACGGCTGCGCTCGACTGGATGAAGCAGGATCTGGCACAGCCTGTTGATCTGGCAGTTGGTCCACTCTTCACAGAAGCTCTGTTCCGGGTGAGTAAGGATCGGTATTACTGGTACCAACGCATTCACCATATTGCGATTGATGGGTATGGCGTATCCCTGATCACACGCAGGGTTGCCAGCTTGTACTCTGCAAGCATTCAGGGAGAGGGCGCGGGACAGGTACAGGGCCTGGCCGCGTTTGGATCACTGACTTCTGTTCTGGAAGAAGATGAAGCGTATTCATCCTCCACCAACCGTGAGCAGGATCAGCAGTTCTGGATCGACCGATTCGCGGATGCACCGGATGTGGTCAGTCTGGGTGAGCGTGCTTCGCGTACATCAACCGGGTTCTTACGACAGAGTGCGGTGCTCACGCCGTCACAACGGGAGCAATTGCAAGTTGCAGCGGGAAGGTTCGGTGCGACTTGGCCGGATCTGTGTGTAGCGGCAACAGCGGTCTATGTACAGCGAATGACAGGGTCCAATGATGTTGTTCTGGCCTTGCCCGTGATGTGCCGATTGGGTTCTGCATCTCTACGTGTTCCGGGCATGGTCATGAATGTGCTTCCGCTCCGTCTGTACCTGGATTCGCAGATGAACTTGTCTGAATTGATGGGACAGATTGTGAAGGAGATTCGGTCTGTGCGCAAACACCAGCGATACCGACATCAGGACCTGCGGCGGGATCTCAAGCTTCTGGGAGAGAATCGGCGTCTGTTTGGACCAATGATCAATGTAATGCCCTTCCATCATGAGTTGAATTTTGGAGGGGCACGCGGCATGATTCATAATCTGTCCACCGGTCCAGTGGATGATCTGTCGATTCATATTGTAGACCAAGGACATGGTCATGGACTGAGTATTTCTTTTGATGCGAACCCTTCAATCTATATGGATTCGGAATTGCGTAATCATCAGCTTCGCTATGTGCGAATTCTGCAATCCATGATGTCAGAAGGGGCAGAAGACATATCGGTTGGACAGATGAACATTCTGCTCCCTGCCGAACGCGAACAAGTGCTGGAAGGATGGAATCAGACACAACATGCCGTTGCTGAGTGCAATTCAGCAGCGTTATTCGAACAGCAGGTTCGGCGTACACCTCTTGCAGCTGCAGTAACATTCGAAGGGTCATCGCTGACCTACGCAGAGCTGAACGAACGTGCCAATCAACTGGCACATGAACTGATAGAGACATACGGAGCAGGGCCAGAGCAGGTGGTTGGTATTGCCATGCCTCGTTCACTGGAAGTGGTCATCGCAATTGTAGCTGTTCACAAAACTGGAGCAGCCTATCTGCCACTTGATCCGGATTATCCCGAAGAGCGTCTCATTTACATGTTGGAGGATGCCAAGCCTGCTTGTGTAGTGACGGTGATGAACAACGTGTCTGACATTCCGCAGACGTCCAGTGTGCCGACTCTGGTCATGGATGAACCGGATAGAATACAGGCAGTAAGCGGTCGGTTGGTAAGCAATCCTGAAGATGATGATCTGACAGGCACGGCTTCTCTGCTCAACCCTGCGTATCTGATCTATACCTCAGGTTCTACCGGTAAACCAAAGGGTGTGGCTGTGACCCATCTTGGATTAGCGAATCTGCTTGAAGATATGAAGACGAGACTTCAGGTCGGTCAGCAGGATCGCTGGCTGTCGGTGACCACGATTGCTTTTGACATCTCGGTACTGGAAATTTTCCTGCCTCTGACGACTGGGTCCAGACTGGATATCGCACAAAAGGAAACCATTCTTGATCCGGTAGCACTGGCCAGGAAGATGAGAGAGCAAGAGACGACGATTATGCAGGCTACGCCAACGTTATGGCAGTCTCTGGTTGCGAGCCGACCGGGAAGGTTCGACGGACTAACGGTGATTACCGGAGGAGAGGCCTTATCCGAGGAACTGAAGCTTTCGCTGGAGGCGTTGGGATGTCAGGTCAATAATCAGTACGGGCCAACGGAGACAACCATCTATTCTACAGCTGCGTCACTGGGGAAGGGACATTCAGGCAAACCGTCTATTGGTGGTCCGGTTCGTAACACACAGCTCTATGTGCTGGATCAGAGTATGCAACCTGTCCCTCCGGGTGTAGCAGGGGAATTGTATATCGCAGGAGAGGGACTTGCACGGGGATATTTAGGCAGACCTGATCTGACTGCAGAACGTTTTGTCGCGAGTCCCTTCGGACAGCCGGGCAGTCGAATGTACCGGACAGGAGACTTGGCCAGATGGTTACCGGACGGTTCCATCGATTATTTGGGGCGAGCAGACCATCAGATCAAAATCAGGGGTTTTCGCATTGAACTGGGAGAGATTGAATCAGTCATCTCCAGATATCCGGGTGTAGCACAGGTCACAGTCATGGCACGTGAAGACCAACCTGGGAACCAGCGGTTAGCGGCATATATTGTAGCTGACGCGGAAGATCGTCAAGCTGACATGGATCTGGCTGATATCAGAGCACACGTAGGTGATGCGTTACCGGATTATATGGTGCCTTCTTCCTTCATGCTGCTTCCGGAGATGCCGCTGACTCCGAACAAAAAAATCGATCGCAAACGCCTTCCTGTGCCTGCATTGACATCTAATGCAAATGGAAGGGAGGCACGTACACCGCAGGAGGAGATCCTGTGCAGTCTGTTTGCCGAGATTCTGGGTGTAGCTCGCGTAGGGATTGATGATGACTTCTTCGAACTGGGTGGACATTCCCTGCTGGCCGGGCGAATTATAGCCCGAGTGCGTGATATATTCGGAGCTGAATTGAACATCGGCAGTGTGTTTGAATCTCCGACAGCGGCAGGGCTTGCCCGGAAGCTGGATCAGGCGAAGTCCGTCAGACCGGTTATTCTACCTGTTCCGCGTACGGGTGAGATTCCGCTTTCCTTTGCCCAACGACGGTTATGGTTCCTCTATTGCCTGGAGGGTGCTAATCCCACCTACAATATTCCGTTGGTTGCACGGTTGACCGGGAAGCTGGATGCGGACGCACTTCGAAACGCTCTGCAAGATATTGTTGCCCGTCACGAGACGCTGCGCACATTGTATCCGCCAGATCTGGGTTCGGCGAGCCAGCATATCCTCCCTGCATCAGAGGTGACGGTGAATATGAAGCTCACCCGGGCTTCATCTGAGAAGCTGCCCGAGCTGCTGGCAGAAGCATCACATTACAGCTTCGAGCTTAGTACCGAGCCGGGTATACGCGCGGAATTGTTCCATACGGATGCGGACGAACATGCATTGCTGTTGCTGATTCATCACATTGCAGGGGATGGATGGTCCTTATCACGGCTCATCCGGGACTTGTCGGAGGCCTATACTGCTCGTCTGCGTGGGTCCGCTCCGGCTTGGGAGCCGCTACGCATTCAGTATGCAGATTATGCGGTGTGGCAGGAGAGCCTGCTTGGGGATGAGAAGCGGCAGGACAGTCTGATCACGAGGCAGTTGGCGTTCTGGACTGATCGGCTAGCAGGATTGCCAGAACAGATCACGTTCCCGGCAGACTATGCCCGTCCAGTTGTGTCCAGTTACCGAGGCGGATCGGTGCCGTTTACCATCAGTCAACATCTGCATGAGCAGCTTGCGCTAGTTGCCCGTGAGCATAAAGTCAGTCTGTTTATGCTTCTCCACTCAGCGTTATCTGTGCTGTTGACTCGAATGGGTGCAGGGACGGATATTGCGATAGGTACACCGATTGCCGGACGGAGTGACGATGCGCTGGATGATGTCGTGGGGATGTTCATCAATACGCTTGTTCTGCGTACAGACACTTCGGGCGATCCTACTTTCCGAGAACTATTGGCCCGTGTTCGGGATGCAGATCTTGCTGCTTATGAACATCAGGATTTACCGTTTGAACGGCTGGTCGAAGTGCTGAATCCGCCGATCTCGTTCCAAACATCCACTCTTTCAGGTGATGCTGGTGCTTCAAAACACGCCAGATGTTCGTCTTGACCTGCCAGGTGTTGAAGCCGAGACTCGCATTCAGGGTGTGGGTTCAGCCAAATTCGATCTCACACTTGAACTGACGGAGAAACGGGAGCAGAACGGACTTCCAGCCGGAATTGAAGGTGTATTGGAGTATAGTACAGATCTCTACCGTGAATCGACTGCTGGAGAGCTGGTGGTTCGGTTAATGCAGGTGCTTGAGCGTGCTGTACAGCAGATGGATGAACGCATCAGCAGATTTGACCTGGTTACACCTTCAGAGCATGCCCAGCTTGAGAAGGAATGGACGTCTACACTGGATGAAGGTCCACAGCTGACCATAGCCGAGCGTTTTGAAGTGCAGGCAGCTGCTCACCCCGGTTCGGTAGCTCTCCATTGTGAGGATATCCGTATGACTTACAGGGAGCTGAACGCACGGGCTAATCGATTGGCGAGACTGTTGATCGCAGAAGGTGCTGGGCCCGAACAGATGGTCGCTTTAGCCTTACCTCGATCGGTAGAGATGGTCGTAGCCATTCTTGCTGTACTCAAAACGGGCGCTGCCTATCTGCCACTGGACCCGCATTATCCGGCAGACCGTTTAACGCATATGCTGACGGACGCAGCGCCGAAAGTGATGATCACAAGTTCAGACGTATACGCCTTGCTGCCGCAGATAGCGGATATTGAATGTATCAATATGGACGATCTGCATACCCAGCGGCAATTGGAATCCATGGATGAGCGAAACCCGGCAGACCATGAACGGAACGGACGGGTAACTCCGCTGAGCCCGGCTTACATGATCTATACCTCAGGTTCAACAGGGAAACCCAAAGGTGTCGTGATTCCGCATGCGAATGTCATCCGGTTACTGGATGCTACGCAGCACTGGTTCCATTTTGACGAGAGCGATGTGTGGACGTTGTTCCATTCCTATGCGTTTGACTTCTCCGTGTGGGAAATCTGGGGCCCTCTGTTGTATGGAGGCAGCTTGGTTGTTGTTCCGCATGAGATTAGCCGATCACCTGGAGCGTTCCTGCAACTGCTCGCCGAAAAGAAGGTAACCGTACTGAACCAGACGCCATCTGCATTCTACCAACTGATGCAGGCTGACAGGGAAAATCCGGTCTGGGGACAGCAGCTTGCGCTCCGCTATGTGATCTTTGGAGGCGAGGCGCTGGAGCTGGGACGTTTGCATGACTGGTATGAACGCCATGCGGATGACGCTCCAAGACTCATCAATATGTATGGTATTACGGAAACAACGGTTCATGTCAGCTACAAGGAACTGCACGCGGGCAGCGCTGCAGAAGGCGCAAGCAGCTGGATTGGATGCGCTATTCCAGACCTGCGCGTCTATGTGCTGGATGATGATCTGAAGCCTGTGCCGACAGGTGTAACTGGAGAGATGTATGTGGCGGGAGCCGGTCTGGCACGTGGATATTGGGGACGACCGGATCTCACGGCAGAGCGATTCATCGCTGATCCTTATGGACCACCGGGCACGCGTATGTATCGTACGGGCGACTTGGCCAAACGTCTGCACGACGGTTCGCTTGATTATCTGGGAAGAGCCGATCAACAGGTGAAAATTCGCGGGTTCCGCATTGAGCTTGGCGAGATTGAGGCTGTACTGGCAAAACATCCTGGCGTGGCTCAGGCTGCTGTTATCGTTCGTGAATACCAGCCGGGAGATAAACGTCTTGTCGCTTATGTTGTTCCTGCATCAGACAGTGAAGCTGAACTGGAAACGGCTGCGTTACGACGACATGCGGCAGCGAGTCTTCCGGATTACATGGTTCCGTCTGCGGTTGTTTGGATGGAGGTCCTGCCACTTACGCCAAATGGCAAGTTGGATCGCAAAGCGTTGCCTGCACCAGAGATGCAATGTTCGGTTGATGGCCGAGCACCGCGCAATCCGCAGGAGCAGATTCTCTGTGATCTGTTTGCCGAAGTATTGGGATTGCGGAGTGTGAGTATTGATGACAGCTTCTTCGAACTGGGTGGTCATTCGCTGCTTGCGGTGCGCCTGATGAGTCGAATTCGTGAAGCGATGGGCAAGGAGCCGGGCATCGGGATTTTGTTCGAGACCGCCACGGTGGCTGGTCTGGCCGAGCGATTGGAGATGGGTGCCGATTCCGGGAAAAGCTCGCTGCAAGTGTTGTTACCGCTGAGGACTCATGGGCAGCATCTGCCTGTATTCTGTGTGCATCCGGCGGGAGGACTCAGTTGGTGTTATGCCGGCTTGATGAAGCATCTGGGCATGGAGTATCCGCTGTACGGATTGCAGGCAAGGGGGATTGCCGAGTACGAGGAACTCCCGTCGACACTGGAGGATATGACGGCGGATTACATCCGTCACATCCAGTCTGTGCAGCCGCAAGGCCCGTATCGTTTGCTCGGCTGGTCACTGGGCGGTAACGTGGCTCAGGCTATGGCCGTGCAACTTCAGTCCGAAGGGGAGGAAGTCGAGTTTCTCGCCATGTTGGATGCGTATCCGAGTCACTATCTACCTATTCGCGGGGAACCGGATGAGGAAGAGGCGTTAACGGCATTGCTTGCACTCGGCGGATATGATCCGGACAGTATTGGGGATGGGCCGCTGAATATGGCGACAGCAATGCGCATCCTGCGCAGCGAAGGAAGTGCGCTTGCAAGTTTGGATGAAGAGACGATCATGAAGCTGCGGAGAACCTATGAAAATTCCGTCCGCATCTTGGGGGCGTACACGCCATCCCGATTCGAAGGTGACCTGATCTTCTTCCGCTCTACCATTATTCCCGACTGGTTCGATCCGATTGAACCCGAGATGTGGAATGCATTCATTGGAGGCCGATTGGAACGTCATGATATTGCCTGTCGTCACAAAGACCTGTGTCAGCCGGGTCCATTGGAGGAAATTTGCCGTACCCTGTCCGTCCGGCTGGAGATGCTGAACAAGAAGCGTAACATTCAACACAAATAGGAGGATAAGCTGATGAGCAACCCTTTTGAATATGAAGACAGCAATTATCTGGTGTTAATGAATGATGAAGGACAGTATTCGCTGTGGCCTGCATCCATAGCGGTACCGGCAGGTTGGACCCTGATGCTGGGGAAAGCCAAACGACGTGTATGTCTGGATTACATTGCGGAGCAGTGGACGGACCTGAAGCCGCTGAGTCTCTGTGATGAAACGGGGATGCCGGGCATGATTCATGAGGTAGGCAGATGAGGTTTCATCTGAATCCAAAGGCAATTGTGAGCATTGTCTATGTTCTGGCGATGTTTATGGTGGCCATGGATGCAACGGTCTTAAATATGGCGCTGCGAACCATCAGTGACGAACTGGGTATTCCCCGGCTGCTGCCGGTACCTTAAATGTAGGTTATTTGGTGAGTTTGGCTGTATTTCTGCCTGTTGCCGGCTGGCTTGGTGACCGATGGGGCACGAAACGGGTTTTCCTGTCGGCACTGACACTGTTTACCGTATCCTCCGCGCTGTGTGCCACAGCTGATCAACTAGGCACGTTGACGTTTTTCCGCATTTTGCAGGGAGCAGGGGGTGGTCTGCTTACACCTGTGGGGATGGCGATGTTGTTTCGAACCTTTCCTCCGCAGGAACGTGCCAAGGTATCTCGCATGTTGGTGTTACCCATTGCCCTTGCTCCAGCCTTGGGTCCGATTGTGAGCGGATTGATTGTGGATCAACTGTCATGGCGCTGGATTTTCTATGTGAATCTGCCTGTTGGTATTCCAGCCGTGATCTTCGGCATGTTGTATCTGAAGGAGCACAGAGAACAGGGAGCAGGTCGATTGGATCTGCCGGGGTGGTTATTATCTGCGCCGGGACTGGCACTGACAATGTACGCGCTCAGTCAGGGACCACTGCGGGGATGGACCTCGCCGTTTATTATGGGAGCGGGATTTGTGGGAATTTTGCTGCTGACGTTGCTCGTCGTGGCGGAGCTGCGCGCCAGCAGCCGTTGCTTGATCTGCGTTTGCTGAAGCACCGACTATTCCGTTATACAGGCTTGGTATCCGTATGTGGGGCAGCCGGATTGCTGGGCATGCTGTATGTGTTTCCACTAATGTATCAAAATGTGCTAAAGGCCTCTGCGCTGGAAACCGGACTAACCACATTCCCGGAAGCGCTGGGACTGATGATTGCTTCTCAGCTTGTCCCTTGGACTTATCCGCGGCTGGGCCCGCGAAGGTTGATCTCGATAGGCTTGATCTGTACGGCAGTCATTTTCATCACGCTTAGTCAGATCACAGCGGATACGAACCCGTGGTTCATCCGTTCATTATTGTTCGGAGTGGGAATTTTCCTGGGACAGACGGTAGGGGCAGTACAGATTGCTGCATTTGCTCAGATCCCACCTGCATCCATGGGACGAGCCTCCACCTGGTTCACGGTGCAGAACCGTCTGGGATCAGCCATCGGCATGGCTTTACTCTCTGCTGTTCTGGCCGGTGTAGGTACAACAACGGTGACTGCTACAGGCACGATGGAGCCGAATATGCTGGCGTACCGTTTGGCTTTGTTGGGGGCAGCAGCATTTCTGCTCATCGGGCTGTGGTTCGCCCTGAAAATCCGGGATGCTGACGCAGCAGCCACGATACGAAAGATACCTACTGGAGGGTTATTTGGCAAGTTGAAACGTTCGTCCGCGGTGAGTTCTGAAACGGTGGCACAGCAAGAAGGATAGGATTGAGTTTGCGAACGAAGCAACGAAAGTCAAGTAGACGGTGCTACCGGATAGAGTGTTGATAAAATATGAGCGAGTCATACCGGGCATGATTAATTTGTCACCGGATTGACTCGCTCTTATTTGGATCGGCTAGGTAGTTGGTTGGTCACTTAATTATATGGTCACTTAATTATAGGGAAGAGGTGTGAGATTCTAACGAACCTCACACCTCTTAATAGTGGATTTTTAGGGTTTAGGGAAACCTAACGAACCTTAGACACCTTATTAGTGCAAAGTTCGGCGATATCAACGTGAAAAAGAACATATTAGGGGAAATAGGGTGTATAGGATTCCTTAGAATGCCAGACCTGTGTAATTGAAGCCCATAAGGTGTCTCAGATTCGTTAGAGTTGTGGACTCGACTCGAATCTAACCTAAACCCCGACCCTAACCGCAAAACCCAAAACCCAAAACCCAAAACCCAAAACCAAAATAGACTTCACGATCCCCAAATAAGCCGCAACTAGCCGCACATTACACCAGCTCCGTATATAGCTCCTCCAAGGTGATGATCTCGGGCTGGCTCGGCAGCTTTCCACCAGCCGAACAGGCCGCAAGCATATGCCCATCGTCCAGTCGCTGACTGTGAAAGTAATATGTCCCAGCCTGCTCGCAATGCCAAGCGCTTACCTCGTCAGGCAGGATGGCGAAGGAGTCCAGTGGTATGGACAAGCCCATACCGACGGCTTTGATATAACTTTCCTTTAGCGTCCATAGACGGTAGAAGGTTTCCAGCTGACGATTGTCAGGTTCTGCAGCCAAGAACTGGCTCTCCATTGGAGAGAAGAAGCGCTCTGCAATCTGCATGTCAATGGGTGCTATTTTTTCAACATCCACACCCAGTTCATCCGTACCGCCGGAGATCAGAGCAATCCAATTACCAGAGTGGGAGACGTTGAATGGCACATCCGAATGGTGACTGAGCGAAGGTTTGCCGTAGGAATTACGGGTAAAGAAAGATCAGCAGGTCTCAGTCCAGTTAACTTGCTCAAAGTCACACGAGACAGTATCTCTCCCAGCACGGAGCGATACGCATCGGCCTGACGCACAAAACGAGAAGCCTGGGCACGACGCTCAGCAGAGACTTTCGACAGAAAATGGTTCCAGTACGCCTCGGGCAATACTTCTGGAACGTGGAGCACATGTATCGTTATCATCATTTATCACCTGAAGACATATTCGGCGCGAATCAGTTACTTTCCTTTATATGGAACAAACCCTCAAGTACTCTCTATTTTTAACGAGCTCTACGCGGATGCTTGATCAAGACTGCTCTCCCTTTTTTCTTCTCCTATTGAGGTTTCAGGTTATGCATCTTCATCTCTACGCTTCTTGCGCTTGTTTCCACTCGGTATGTGCTGCCTGTACTCGCTCCCACATGTCTTGGCATTCCAATTCGCTGTAATTCACCAATGGCTCATGGAATAGTTCAGTTAATACGTCACGCCACTGCGTGTAGGTCTGAATCTCGGTTTTGCGGATTCCTTCGATATCATGGGTTCGGAGCATACAGCCTCGTAGTTCGTGACTGCGGTTCTCATCCCGCTGACGAAGCAAAAATACATTATGCCACGGTGATTCGGCCGCCAGACTGTAGAATTCATGCTTGGGTATGAACTCCCCCAGATCGTGAACCGCCTCAGGAGCATAGTCGACGCCTTTGCTTGGCCTATTCGGTTCATACTCAAGCCGCCATCCCCCAGCTGCAACAGATGATGGCATCAATTGGTATGTGAATGGAGCTGAACCATAGGTTCCGTAACGAAGTGGCAGAGGTTCGAAGGGCATTCCACCAAGACCTACATCTACAATCCAGCGCTCAACTGTCGGGTCAGCATCCGGCAGAAGAACAGACAGACCGAGATGGAACGAGTTCACACGGGGTTGTTCCCCATGAGGCTGAACTCCGCCTCGATGCCATTCAACGGTATAACCCAGTGACCGCAGAAGAACACTGAATGCACCATTGAGATGAAAACAGTAACCGCTGCGCCCCTGTAATATAAGTTGGATCGACTCTGGAAGACTTATTCCCACAGGACGACCTGCATATATATCGACGGTTTGCCAAGACAGATATTGCACATGAGCTCGCTGGAGTTCAGCTAAGAATTCCAGTGTGGGTTTCTTTATATCATCAATGCCGATCCGTTTCAGATAGGCCTGTATTTCAACGCCATTTAATCGTTCAATCATTCAGATCACCTCATGTTATATAGTAAGCTACAGGCATGGTTTATAACCTTCTGTTGCCCTGATCTCATTGTAGAAGTGAACGGGTGAAAACAACATCACCAATTGCGCAGATTGTAACGGTACAATTTATAGACCGGTTATGAGAATGATCTTCAAAATTAAACATGGTTCTGATGACATTGAAATATAATATGTGGATGAGCTATTTCTTTTTCTGGGGTATGCTAACCCTTTGGAGTGGATATAGGTTAGAATATAGATAGATAGCAGGATTAGGAGATGGAAAAATGGCTAATGAAGAAGTGATTTTGACACAGGAAGGCTTGGAAAAGCTGGAGGACGAACTGAGGGAATTGAAGACAGTGAAGCGTAAGGAGCTGGCTGAGCGTCTGAAACTTGCCATCAGCTACGGTGACCTCAAGGAAAACAGTGAATATCATTCAGCCAAAGATGATCAGGCTTTTATGGAGACCCGGATTCTGATTGTTGAGAAGATGCTGAAGAATGCCAAAGTCATCACGCCCGACAACATGGATGCTACCAAAGTGGGTGTAGGTTCAACCGTATTGCTCAATGATATCGAATTCGCCGAGAAGATTGAATATAAATTGGTTGGTCCTGCTGAGGCTGATGTAGCAGACAATAAAATCTCCTATGAAAGTCCACTGGGCAAAGAACTGATGGGCAAAGAAGTGGGCAGCGTCATTCATGTCAACGCTCCGATGGGCGTTATCAAGTACGAGTTGCTTGAAATAAGAGTGTAATCAGAGAACGAGGTGTTCCACAGACATGAACATGTCTAACGGGACGCCTTTTTTATTTTTTATACCTTTAATGCTGAGGGATTGGCTTTGTGCGTAACTTGATGCGGTTGGATGACCGGATTTTATCACATACTATTTTCTAAGAGAGTTTATGCAATGAAAGCTTTCCAAGGATACATTATGTAAATAAATAACATTTCGACAAATTTCGATTTTCGAATGACCTGACACGTAGAGTAGTATATAATTACGGGAAAACTTTAAAGTGATGGAGTAGATACGATGAATTTTAGTAAGCCTAATCTGGATCAAGACAACGCTGGCAAAGGGGAACGCTTCTCCCGAGCTGGATTTATCCTGGCAGCCATTGGCAGTTCGGTTGGTCTGGGCAACATGTGGAAATTTCCGTACATTACGGGGGAGAACGGAGGAGCTGCATTTTTCCTGCTCTTCATCGTCTGTTTGCTGCTCATCGGTCTGCCGGTGCTCTTGGCTGAACTTGCGATTGGTCGCAGTGGCAGAGGCAGTGCTGCAACTGCTTTTATCAAAGCAGGTGGACATAAAGGTTGGCTCGCAGCCGGATTGCTGCAAGTATTGACGCCGTTTATCATTCTGTCCTTTTATGTCATTATTGCGGGCTGGACATTGCAATACGCAGTAACTTCCTTCAGTGGAACCTTGTTCAACAATCCGGATTATGCCGGACAGTTTAGTTCCTTCGTAGGTGGCTATATGCCGATCGTGTGGCAACTGGTTTCCGTTCTCATCACGGGCTGGATTGTGGCCAAAGGGGTATCGAATGGAATCGAGAAGTTCAACAAGGTACTGATTCCCGCGATGCTTGTGCTTCTTATTATCCTGATGATCCGTGCAGTGACATTACCGGGTGCAGGTGCGGGTGTATCCTTTTTCCTGAACCCTGACTTCTCACAGCTGACAACCGAATCGGCTCTGGTTGCGCTCGGACATGCCTTCTTCTCCCTGTCACTCGGGATGGGTATTCTTGTAACCTACGGTTCGTATGTAGATAAAAATCAATCCCTCGGTGCAGCAACGGTTGCCGTTGGTGCGGGTGATCTGATCTATGCGCTCATTGCAGGTCTGATTATCTTCCCGACAACCTTCTCGTTCGGCATTGCACCGGACCAGGGTCCGTCCTTGATTTTCATTGCACTGCCAGCTGCATTCTCGGCGATGCCACTTGGATTCCTGTTTGCCGGCCTGTTCTTTATCCTGCTGGCTATTGCGGCATTGACGTCAGCAGTATCCTTGCTGGAAGTGCCCGTGAAATATTTCATGGAACGGTTGTCCTGGAGCCGCAGTCGTGCGGTATGGGTTATATCCCTCGCAGTATTCATCGTGGGGCTTCCTTCGGTATTGTCCCTCGGCTTGCTGCCTGAATGGACGATTGGATCGAAGAGTGTGTTCGATTGGATGGACTTTATGGCATCCAACATCTTGCTGCCTGTAGGTGGACTGCTTGTAACGATCTTTGCCGGATACTTCTGGAAGACGGCTGCTGAAGCTTCCGGTCTGCAGTCCGGATGGTTCCGGGTGTGGCTGTTCATGCTGCGTTATGTGGCACCAATTCTGGTTCTGCTGGTTCTACTGCACACTTCCGGTATCATTCACTTCTAAATGTGAAGGTACAATAGGGTTAAAGTTGGTTTGTTGTGCAGATTTACCATGGATAAAACCTCTTGGAAGAAATGCAAAAGCCCTTGTTTTCCCTCGTCAATTTTGGGACAATACGGAGTAGAGGTTTTTTGGGTAGGACCGATAAGCCATATGCTTTCTTGCGAAAAGAGGATTATACAATGAACAAATCATCCATATATGGATTAACATTAGAGCAATTGCGTTCCTGGCTGCCGGAGCATGGGCAGAAGAAATCCCGTGCATCCCGGATCTGGGAATGGTTGTATCAGGAGCGTGTACACGATTTTCCCGCGATGACGGATGTCCGTCAGGAATGTCTGGATGTGCTTTCCGAGCATTTCACCATGAACTCGCTGAGCGAACATGTGAAGCAGGAATCGGCAGATGGTACCGTGAAGTTTCTGCTTCGGATGCAGGACGGCAACCTGATTGAGACCGTATTGATGCGGCAAAAATACGGACTTACCGTCTGTGTGACCACACAGGTGGGCTGCAACATTGGCTGTAGCTTCTGTGCGAGCGGTCTGATCAAGAAGAGCCGTGACCTGACCGCTGGCGAGATTGTCGAACAGATTATGCACGTGCAGCGGCATCTGGATGCAGCAGGTCAAGGCGAGCGGGTAACTAACGTGGTGGTAATGGGAATTGGCGAGCCATTCGACAACTTCCAGCACATGAGTGATTTTATCGAAGTGATTAAGGATCGCAAAGGACTGGCCCTTGCCGCCAAACGGATTACGGTGTCCACGAGTGGCCTTCCGGACAAAATCAAGGAATTTGCAGACAGCAGTCTGCAAGTTAATCTGGCGATCTCTCTGCATGCACCGAATAATGAACTGCGTACACACATCATGAAGATCAACCGGGCTTTCCCGATTGAGCAATTGATGGATGCGGTGGATTATTATCTGGCTACAACGAACAAACGCATCATGTTTGAGTATATCCTCCTGCGTGATGTCAACGATCAACGTGAGCATGCCGCGGAGCTGGCTGAGCTGTTGTCCAGTCGCAGAAGTATGGTCAGCGTGAATCTGATTCCATACAACCCGGTGGATGAGCACAGTCAGTATCAACGGAGTACAGAGGAATCGATTCTTGGATTCTATGATACGCTCAAAAAGAACAACATCAACTCCACTGTACGTATGGAGCATGGTACCGATATCGATGCTGCTTGCGGACAGTTGCGTAGCAAACAAATGAAGAACAACACTGCAGAATCAGAGCCAGACCGTCTGGCACTGGGATAAGACACACTGCGAAGCTGGCAAGTCATTAGGACACTTGGTTGTTCTAATCGGTGCCTGTGCGTGCCATATAATGCTGCTGGGTCACGAACGAATGTGTTGCCTGATTACCAAAACGCCTCTGTATATCACTGGGAAGTGATAACGGAGGCGTTTTTGGAATGTCTTTATTTCAGTTTTTTGGTCATCAGCAGATGGGGAATGCCGTCTTCCATAAATACGTCTGACGCGGGCGCATATCCGAGACGTGCATAGAACCCGGAAGCTTGTACCTGTGCATGCAGTTTGGCTTTCTCAAGTCCTTCAGCAATAGCCATCTGCTCCAGCTTGTCGATCAGTACACGGCCCAGGCCGTGTTTACGGTAATTGAGCATGACGCAGATTCGTTCCAATTTGGCGACCTGATCTACAATGCGCAGTCTGGAGGTAGCAGCAGGTACACCGTCTACATAGAGCAGAATATGGCGCGCCTCTCCATCTAATGTATCATAAGCATCGAATTCATCCGATGCGGGTACGCCTTGCTCTTCAACGAAAATAGCGGTGCGAATGGCGAAGCAGGCATCAAGCAATTCCTGATTAGTAACTTCAACTATGGTTGTATTCATGAAGGTTTCTCCTTTGAGTGATCGTAATGTGATCCTGACGTGATAAACTGGTACTTAACAGGAATGTGGAACGAAATGGTTCCATGTATAACGTTTGAGCTAGATGTTTAAAATTGAAACCAATTCAACTGTAGTTATACCATCAATTATGTTGCGAATGCAACAATTTTATAGGGGCGTGAATATATTGACTGAGAAAAAGAAGTTTTGCGCGAAATTGGCATGATTGCCCGTTGTCTGGATTCCATCAGTAATGTCGAGTTTCAGCATCTAAACCTGTCCCGTGGACAATATCTGTATCTGTATCGAATCTGTGAGAATCCAGGTATTATTCCGAATCAGCTTGCTGAACTGATCAAAGTGGATCGCACAACTGCAGCCAGAGCCATTAGCAAACTTGAATCGGATGGATTCATTATTAAACAGCCAGCATTGGGTAATAAAAAGAATAAGGTATTATATCCTACCGAAGCTGGGCTTGAAGCATGGCAATTCATTCGTAAAGAGGGTGTGCATTCGGATCAGGTGACGCTGGAGGGTCTGACCGAGGAAGAGATCGAGACAGCCATTCACCTTCTCAGACGGATGCGTCATAACATTGAGGTGGACTGGAAATTTGTCAAAAAGGGTGGACGACGGCCTTATATGGATAACCTTGAATAATGCGAACTCTCGATGTGCCTCAGTCACTCACCAGAAAATTCAGGAGTTCACAGTCGTATTTCACCGGGAGGAATGGCGTGAAGATCATATTTCGAAAAAACGAACATGGCTGGTCCTATTGCTGATCAGTATTACCGTAGCCAGCGTGATGTTGATAAGGGAGCGGTTCCTGATGAACGAAGAATCTCCAACAGTATCTTTTATCGAGAAGAATATGACCAATCCCAACGGAACACTGGCTACCTATTTACGGGATGCAGCTTCGAAGGAAGCGGATATTGTTGCAGGTAGAGAGGCGCTGTCGGAGTCACTCGGCCTGTGGATGCAGTATGCCATAGCGAGTGACGATCAGGCTTTGTTTGAGCAGAGTTATGAGCAATTGACGACCTGTTTCCTCACGCCTCCGGACCCTTATATAGCCTGGAAGCTGAACGCCGAGGGTGAATCCCAAGTAACGACAAATGCACTTGGCGATGATCTTCGTATCATCGGTGCCCTCTTGCAGGCAGCAGATCAGTGGCAGCAAGGCAGGGAGTCGAAGCTTATGACGGCAGCCGCCCTTTCCCGCGCTTTGACACAGTCGACTAGGCAGAAAGGATATCTGGTGGATTTCCATGATTTTGCGAGTGGACATTCAACGAATACATTAAGCCTGGTCTATGTAGATCTGCGTGCACTGCAAGCGATGGAAAAGCATCAAATGGTGGAACCGGGAACCTACGCGAAATACGAATCTTTGCTGAAGAAGATGCCTAATGATGGAATATTTTACCCGAAGACCTTCGATGTGGTTCGTAAAGAATATACGTATGATGATACGGTGAATCTGATCGACCAGTTGATTGTAGCGAATCATCTAACGGTGACCGACCGCAAACCGGACAAGCTCATAGCTTTTTTGAAAAAGGAGTTCAATACCCGGCATCAACTGCCCGGACAATATATAAGAGAATCTCGCACACCTGCGGTATCTTATGAATCTTCATCGGTATACGGCCTCGCCATTTTACTGGCTGTACGTTCAGGTGATCCAAAATGGGCCAAACAGCTGTATAACCATATGATTACGTTGCGTGGTCAGGATACTCGTTATCCAGGTGGATATGTATTTGACGGTAACACACATCTGTTTGATAACCTTTTTCCTTTGTTGGGAGAAATTAATTTACAGAAAAGCATTAAAAAGTAATGATTTTGTCATTTAATGAATTGTTCAATGTGTTAGCATAGTTTTGTCTAATCATGTCATAAATTGTTGCAATATATAAAGAAGTGAGTATGTACAAGAGTCCTAAAAATTCAACGGAAAGAAGGAACTATGAAGAATAAAGCACCTACCCGCCGTATTGCATGGGGATATGCCCTTTTAATTGGCCTCGCTCTCATGCAGCAACTGTTGATTTATCTTAAAGTGTACATGGATCAGAGCTACACTACAGGGGATATGATTTTTAGTATTGTGTCACTGGGTGCATTAGTTTTTGGTCTTTTACTGCCTGTTGGCGTATCCGTCGTGACGGGATTTGTATATCTGGTCTCTTATTTTGTGTGGCTGGTTACTTACGCTGATGCGAATGTGCTTGTGTTCTCCTGGTGGTTGCTCATCCCTGCCAACGTTGCTGTGGCTGCGTTCATCAAGGCAAGCCTGCTGCGCAGTGCACGTGTAGTGGAACGTCTCCAGGATATGCAGGATCGTAACCCCGAAATAGATTTGGATACCTCGCTCGGAAATAAAGGAGCTCTGGCAGATACGTTAATCAAACATAGTAACCTTGCGCGTCGGTACTCCGAAAAATATGGATTTAGTATCGCCATGTTCAAAATCGAGTTTTTGCCGCTGGTGATGGAGTCCCTCGGTTCTGTCCGGTACGCTCAGTTCCTGCTTGAAATCTCGGGTACGATTCAGAAGCAGATTCGGTATGAGGATTATAAATTTTTCGTGGATCGTGGGCGATTTGTCATCATATGTCCTCTGGTGAATGTGGAATACCTTCCACATCTGACACAGCGGATCAAAAAAGCCATCATGGATCTTCACATGATCGATAAAAAGGGAAATGAGTTGCAGACGGTAATCCGCTCTGGTGCTCTGGTATTTCAGAAGGAGCAATTCAGCAAGTACGAGGACATAGACGCGGTTATTGCTGCCCTTGAACGAAACACAGAGACGGATCTCATCGGAGAATATATCTAACGGGAAGGAGAGATTCGCAGTGGATTATATGTCCTGGTTCATCCCGATCTGTATCGCCGTCAGTGGTATATTTGCGGTATTTACGATTTGGTTAACGATTGCAACCCTTCGTTTTCGATCGAGAGTTATTCGCAAGTATGATCGGAGGAAGGTAAGTGGCTGATTTTATATTAATATTATCCATATTCAGTATCTGGATTGCCGTATTCGAGTCCATTGTTATTATGGCAGGCGCGATTCGTTTTATTAATAAACAGGACAAAAAAGGGATTCATATCCCTGAAAATATGGACCACTACCCAACCGTCACCGTTATGGTACCTGCACACAACGAGGGTCTGGTAATTGTCGCGACGGTAGAGCATATTCTGCGCCTCAATTATCCGGAGGACAAGGTTCAGGTCATCGTGATTGCCGATAACTGCACGGATGACACCGCAGTGAAACTGGAATCCTTCCTTAGTCAGACCAGTTATGCTCATCGGAATGTAACCGTTATGGAACGTAAAGGAACGGGCGGCAAGTCCGGGGCTTTAAATGACGGTTTGGAGATAGCCACGGGCGACTGGATCTGTATCTTCGATGCAGATGCCGCACCTGAACGGAATTCATTAATGTTTTTGGCGCAAAAATCGCTCGAGAACCCTGAACAATATGGCGTGGTTTTTGGCAGAAACAAAGCACGCAACCGAGGGCAGAATTTCCTCTCCAAATGCATCAATCTGGAGATTATTACATCCCAGCGTGTGTATCACACGGGTCTGTGGGAATTGTTCCAGCTGGGTTCCATCCCGGGAACGAATTACATTATCAAAACCGAGTTGATCCGGGAGATTGGTGGCTGGGATGTGACCGCCATCACGGAAGATACGGCACTATCATTTGAGATATTGAATCGGGGGCAGTTTGTGGCGCTTGCGCCGCAAGCGGAAGCCTATCAGCAGGAGCCGGAACAGCTTAGTGTATACATGAAGCAGCGCGAACGCTGGGCCAAGGGGAACTACCAGGTGGTACTGGATAACATCCATAACCTGTTTAACCGCTCCAGTTGGCGTAATAAGTTGCTGGTCATCTATTATGCCGTCAGTTATTTCTGGTTTATGCTTGCGATCATTGTATCGGATATTATCTTTCTCGTGAATTTGGTTTATCGGGTCATTGCCATATTTAAACCAGAGGTCGTTTCACCGTTCCAATTTGTCGGGGATGCGTATGTTTTCCTTGTCATTGGTTGGGCGCTCATGTACTTTATTTACGTGTTACAGATCAATCTGGCACTTGCCGCAGACATTGGACAGAGCAATACTCGCAATTTCATCTATGCCTGCGTATCCTACTTCACGTATGCACAGCTGTTCATCCTGATCTCCATCAAGGCATTCTACTCCTTGATCATGGACAAAATCCGGAAACGAGAGAGCAAATGGTACAAAACAGAACGTTTTGGCTAAAAGGCGAAAAAGGTAGAAGTGTGAGGCAGAAAGGCTGTTTGCTGGTTAACGCCAGACAACAGTCTTTTTTGTTATAGCCAGGCACATCCATATTCTGTATACTCTTACAGGCTGTAAATAGGATCATGCTTATCCGACAGGGAGGGACATGGGAAGATGGACAGAGGATCAGACTTTTACGATGATGAGGCGAATTTTGAGAAGTATATGGAACGTCGCCAGTGGCAGGAGAATGCCAATGATACATTGGAGAAACCGGTGATACTGGAGTTGATCGGAGACGTGGCTGGCAAGAATATAGTGGACCTCGGTTGCGGGGATGCCAGGTTCGCCGCAGAATTGCTGAGCAGGGAGCGCGAAGGTGCAACGTATACGGGGATTGAGGGTTCGGTGAATATGATCCAGGCAGCTAACGAATCGGTAAAAGGATTGAATGCCCGGATTGAACAAGCATTCATGGAAGACTGGACCTACCCGGCCGAGGCGTATGATCTGGTGATATCGAGACTGGCTGTTCACTATATTGAGGATGTGGAGAGCCTGTTCCGCAACATATACGATACGTTGAAAGAGAACGGGACATTCGTATTCTCCGTAGAACATCCTGTGATCACGTCCACACTGCAACCTTCCGGGACACGAACCAATTGGGTGGTTGATCAATATTTTGTGGAAGGATTCCGTGAGCAGCAGTGGCTGGGCGGTGCTGTGAAAAAGATGCATCGTTCCATTGAATCGTACTATATGGCATTGCAGCGGGCGGGGTTTCATGTAGAACATTTACGCGAGTCAGCACCACAACGTGCCCATTTCATAAACGAGGAAACCTATCTACGCAGGCAGCGTATTCCATTGTTTCTGTTCCTGGCTGCCCGGAAATAGTAGCAAAGAAGAAACAGATGGAATAGCTGAGTTATACGCAGAAAGTAGAAAGTTCTACACAGAAAACGGTGGATAACACTAGATATAGTATTGAAAAGCCCAAAATCTATCCACATGTGGATAAGATCTTGGGCTTTTGCTGTTAAGTTGCTGCACCTATGCTGCGTGTGCTGTGTATAACCACGCGATTAGGAATCCGCTGCAGCTCTGACATACACACGTTCCCCGTGCCGATCAACTTCCACAGAGGCCTCGAAGAAGTTGCTCAGCACTTCGGTGTTCATCAGCTCGTTCGTTAGTCCGCTATTCACAATTTCGCCACGTCGAAGCAGGAGGCTATGACTAAACACGGGCAATATTTCCTCGGTATGATGGGTGACATAGATGAGTGAAGGCGTGTCTGGACGCTGTGATAATTCACGAATGCTGTCCAGCAATCGCTCTCTTGAGAACAGATCCAGTCCATTGCAAGGCTCATCCAGAATGAGTACGCGCGGATTGGCCATGAGTGCTCGGGCAATAAGGAGTTTCTGTTTCTCGCCTTGAGAACAGGTACGATATTCACGATCCCACAGGTGCTGACAGCCCAGGGTTCGCATCAATTCCTGTGCCTGATCCAGATCATCATCCGCTAGCTTGTCATACAAGCCAATGGTGGCATGTTTGCCGCTGATTACGACATACTGCGTGCGATCCGTGCCGTACAATTTCTCTTGCAGCGACGAACTGACCCAGCCGATGGATTTGCGGAGCTGTCTCAGATCCACATCCCCATATTCATGACCTAGCACGCATATCTTGCCTTCGGTAGGCCAGAGATAACCGGTGATCATGTTCAGGAGTGTTGTTTTTCCAGAGCCATTCAGGCCAAGCAACGCCCAGTGTTCACCGTCTTTAACCTGCCAGCTCACATCGTTCAGCAGGGTTAGGGGTCCCCTTTGCCAAGTGACATGCTGTACATCAATAATCATGCGTTATTCCTTCCTTCTGTTATCCTCGATTGTCTTAGGTGTATTGTAGTCACAACATCAGTGAGGTTTCAACGGTTATCACGCGGTTCTTGGTTGATCTTTACGCAGAAATACAGCACACACACCAAGCAGGGGCAAAAATGAACATAACTTGATAACAAACGCAACGCTGGTCACGTCAATTAAGGAACCTAACACAACCGAGCCAAGCCCAGCCATGCCGAATGACAGGCCGAAAAACAATCCGGATACCGTTCCAATATGACGAGGAAGCAGCTCCTGTGCATAAACAATGATGACGCTGAAGCCGGACATCAGGATTAGTCCAATCATTCCGCACAACATCATGGACAAGACGGGTCCTGCATAAGGCAGCAACAGGGAGAACGGTGCAGTGCCTGCAATGGAGAACCAGATCATCGGTTTGCGTCCATAGCGGTCAGCGAGCGGGCCACCGAGCAGGGTTCCAACCATGCCTGCAAATTGCAGAATAAACAGACAGATCTGTGCCTGCGAGAGAGGCAAGTGATACGCATCAGCGTAATAGAAGGCGTAGTACCCGGTCATGCCGGCAATATATACGAATTTGGAGAACAGCAGCAGGATAAGAATGCCCATTGTAAAAGCGATGAATCCCCTGCTCATAGGTCGAGCTACTGGCTTTGCGCCGCTTGATTTGAGAGGCTGTTGCTGGCGAATGTGAGTCTCGGCAAGCTTGTCTCTGTACCAGCGACTGACAACAGACTGAATAAAGATGCCGATCAGGGCAAAGCCCATCAGCCACAGAAAACTACGCTGCCCGTGTGGCAGCAGGATGAAGGTAACCAGCAATGGAGCAATGGCCTGTCCTGTGTTGCCTCCCACCTGGAAGATCGACTGTGCCATTCCGCGTCCACGGCCTGCCGCCATATGGGCTACACGTGAGGATTCGGGGTGGAGGATGGATGAGCCTATGCCAATCCATGCTGCCGATACAAGCAACATCCATAACTCGGAAGACAAGGCTAAGCCCAGAACACCGATCAGGGAGAACAGCATGCCTCCGGGAAGTAGAATCGGCATGGGTTTGCGATCCGACATATAACCGACCAGGGGCTGAAGGACGGATGCCGTAATGTTCAGGGTGAAGGCAATCCAGCCCATCTGGGCGAAACTGAGCTGCATGGTCTGCTGGAACAGCGGGAAAGCAGACGGAACAACCGTCTGCATTGCATCATTCAGCAGATGGGCGAAGCTGACTCCGGCGAGTGCCCAATTGGCGGAGGAGTTGATTTGCATTTTGCTTAAAGTGGCCTGAGCCATGGGAGATCACCTCGAATTATTTTTTTCAATGATAAAAGATGGGGGCAGATCATATCTTTGTGAAAAGTGCTTGGAAAGTGAGCACGATTTGCTATAATGTCAGCAGGTGAGGTAATGATGGAATTAAACATGACGCTAAATGGGTTGGAATTATGGAAAGCTACCGGAGGGTTCGCGAATGAACCTCATGTGCATGATGACTGGTATCAGCTAACGCTGCCGGTCAGAGGCCAATGTTATCTGGTGCAGGAACGGTATGATTATCCTCTGCAAGCAGGCATGGGGATTATTGCCCATCCTCAGACTGAGCATTATTTTGAGATAGGGTCGGATTCGGCTGTCATTGTGATCAAGTTCCGCAAACCGCCATTAGGCGGCCTTGAAGGTGCGGGGTTAAGTGGGGACGAGCTGAGTTTCGACCTGTCCAGACGTTTGATCCTGCTGAGATCAGCAGTCTGTTTCGAAGCTGGAATTCCATTTTGTTGGAAGACGTGCCCGACTTGCTGCAAGTGCAGGAAACAGAGCTGGCAATCGAGACGTATCTAAGACGCACATTGACGGGGCAGGAAAATGGTAAAGGGACTATAGCTCCCGGTACATTCATGGATCCTCATCTCCAACGCGTGCTGGATTACATTCACAGTGCCTACACTGGCCCAATGGATATTGATTCGATGGCAATGGTTGCACATCAGAGCCGGCATCATTTTATGCGTTCCTTCAAGGCTCTTACGGGAACAACGCCGTATCAATATTTGCTGAATTTGCGCGTAGAAGAAGCTTCCAGGAGGCTCCGCCTTACAACAGATTCAGTTACCAAAATCAGTTATGATCTGGGATTTTCCAGTGTCAGCCAGTTATATAGAGCTTTTCAGCGAGTGTATGTTATGACACCGATGCAATATCGGAATCAGGTGTAGAATACATTGGGCAGTTTCGCTTGTGCGAGACTGTTTTTTGTTGCGTTTCAGCATGCCACTGATTTTTGTTGTTGCCAAACATTGAAGACTTTGCTAAGATGGGAAAAAGTTTATGTAAGCGTATACATTTAGAGTAAAATTACAACGTTGTAATTATGGTTCTGGTAATTATTTATATAACGGAACTACGGTGTAAGGAGGAATATCTCGAGCATTTATCTCGTTTTATGCAGAATAATTAGGTCATTACAAGATGTGGATGGGATGAATAGCAAAACATCAGTGAAATGACTGTTCATTTTTATTCAAAAATTCAAACGTTGTAATTTTGTGGCGAAGGGGAGTGCTTCACGTTGAAAAAACGCATGTCCACGCTGTTCAACCTGATTAGACGGGATAAGTATTTACTGCTGATGTTTTCACCTATTTTTCTGTATTACCTTATTTTCATGTATCTTCCGATGCCTGGCGTGCTGTTGGCATTTCGCAATTTCCTGCCGGGGCAGGGCATGCTCAGTGGGGAGTGGGTGGGACTGCGCTGGTTCGAACAGTTCGTGAATTCCATTTACTTCTGGCGGCTGCTGCGTAACACGTTCTTGCTCGCATTTCTGCCACTCCTGTTTGGCTTCTCGATCCCCATTCTGTTCGCGGTCTGCATCGTAGAGATCAAGAATCGGACATTCAAACGATTTGCCCAGACGGTTACCTACCTTCCTCACTTCATCTCCACTGTCGTTGTAGCCGGCATGATTATTAACTTCCTGTCACCAACAGACGGTATTGTGAACACCCTCATCGCGAGTCTTGGGTTCGAAAAAGTGAATTTCATGATGGATGCCGGCTGGTTCCGTACCATCTTCACAAGTTCCGACATCTGGCAGAGCTTTGGCTTCAGCTCCATCATCTACATTGCAGCCATTATGGGGATCGACCCCGAGATGTATGATTCCGGCAAAATCGACGGCGTCAACAAATTTCAGGAGCTATGGCACCTGACCCTTCCCAGTATCAAACCAACCATTGTCATTCTTCTGCTCCTATCGCTTGGCGGCATTATGAGTGTAGGTTTCGAGAAAGTATATCTGCTCTACAACGGAGCCACCTACGAAACGGCGGATGTCCTGTCCACCTATGTATACCGAATGGGGATTGAGGGCCAGAACTACGGCTTCGCCACAGCGGTCGGCCTGTTTAACTCCATTATTACCTTTGTGCTTGTGTTTGCTGCCAATTCCATGACCCGCCGCCTGACCAAGATGTCACTCTGGTAAGACTATAACCCGGACCAAAGGAGACCTGTATGCAAAAATCGAGAAGTGACCGTTTGTTCTACGGATGTGTCTATCTGCTGACCATACTGGCGGTTGTTGTCACGTTGTATCCCTTTCTGTACGTCATCAGCATTTCATTCAGCTCTGTGGATGCCATCGACAAACAAAAAGTTGTATTGTGGCCGGTCGGGTTTACCCTGTCAGGATACCAAATGGTACTGCAATACAAAGAGTTATGGGTTTCATTCTACAATACCCTTTGGTACACCGTGGTGGGTACATTGTTGAACATTGTGGCCACATGTCTTGCCGCGTTTCCATTATCCAGGCAGCAGTTTTTCTTACGCCGCAAGCTGAATTTTTTCATTGCTTTCACCATGTATTTCTCGGGTGGACTTATCCCGGTCTACATGCTGATTACCTCGCTTGGGCTCTACAATACCCGCTGGGTCATGGTGCTGCCCGTGCTGGTCATTACGTTTAACGTCATGATCTGCCGTTCGGCCTTTGAAGGCATTCCGAATGAGATTTTCGAAAGTGCCAGTATCGACGGGGCCAACGAGATGACGATGCTCTATCGTCTGGCGGTTCCCATCATCAAGCCGACACTGGCTGTGCTCACGCTGTACTATGCGGTATTCCACTGGAACAACTTTTTCTCGGCCCTGTTATATCTGGGCAAACAGGATATGCAGCCCTTGCAGATGTTCCTGCGAAGGGTGCTGATCATGGCATCACCGGAAGTGATGCAGAAGATGGGCGGCACGATGACATCGGGGGCGCTGGCGGTATCGACCCTGCAAGTCCGTTATGTATCCATTGTAGTTAGCATTCTACCTATTGTTACGATCTACCCGTTTATCCAACGGTACTTCGTTAAGGGCATCACCCTCGGAGCCGTGAAAGGATAGCTTTACTTACTTAAGTGTCATGTCATTCAAGGGAGTTCAAAATGGTTCAAACCTAAGGAGGAATGATGGATGAGATTTAAAGGGGCAGGAAGAAAAGTGTAATGGCAGCGATACTGGCAATCAGCCTGGCGGGATGTAGCGGCGGAACAGGGGCGGGAACTGATGCGGGAAGTACTCCAACCAGCTCGGAACCTGCATTTAATTACACCGGTGCAGGGCCGGTAACGGATCAGCCGGATGCCAAGTTGTCTGTTCTCGGCACCAATGCCTGGACGACCAATGTGGATCTGTCTACCGCCGCCATTGTGAAGAAAATTGAGAGCAATGCCGGCGTTACAGTGGACTGGGATCTGATTCCACCGCAGAACTATGCAGATGCCGTAAATCCGAGGTTGGCTGCCGGTACCGGCTTGCCCGATATCGTGTATCTGCCTGACCAGGATCAGCTCATGAAGTACATCAACAGCGGTCTATTCATTCCGATTAATGATCTGGTGGAGAAATACGGCGTGAATCTGAAAAAAATATATGAAAAGTCGCCTTCGGTCAAAGCCAGTTTAACGACGCCAGCTGGTAAAATGTATTATGTCCCGCAGCAGACGCTCACCCGCAACTACATGCCGGTATTTATGGTTAATGTGCGCTGGCTGGATAAGCTGGGATTAAGCGAGCCGACGACGCTGGACGAATTCACAGCGATGCTGCGCAAGTTCAAGACAGAAGATCCGAACGGCAATGGGCAGGCGGATGAGATTCCGCTCTCTATGGAAGCCAAATTTGTGTCCATGGCCTTTGGCCCGGCATTTGGACTGGATCTGTCCAATCAGTTTTATGCAGACGATCAGGGCAAGGTGCATTTCAGCTATTATGAGCCGGCATACAAGGAATACCTGACCTATCTGAACGGATTGTACAAGGAAGGTCTGCTCGGGGTGGATTATGCGAGTACCACGAGTGATCAGGTCACTTCGCGCATCTCTCAGGATGTCACCGGCGCAACGTTTAATTTCAGCTGGTATATGTCGATGGTCTACAGTCCGCTGTTCAAGGATTACAATCCGGAAGAGCCGATCATCAAAGGCATTCTGCCACTGAAAGGACCACATGGCGATCAGTTCTATATCGGTCGTACCCCGGTTAGCGGCATCTTCGGCATCACGCGGGACAGCAAAAATCCGGAGCTGGCTTTCCGTTTCCTGGATTATGCGGTAAGTGAAGAGGCACAGACGTATTATACGTGGGGCATCAAGGATGACACATATACGGAAGAGAACGGCGTGAAGACATTTACGGACAAAGGCAAGGACAATGAATACATTCAGAAGCTCGGCATCGGTCCGGTGAATCTGCCAAACATTCAATCCACCGATTCTGCCGATTCCGTCGTAGCCCCTTGGCATGCAAAGATGGATAAGGAACTGGAGCCGTATGTCCGCGAACCGTTCCCGTTTGTCTATGCCCAGCCGGATGAAGCGAGCGTGGAGAGCATGGCGATGCCTGACATTACCACATATGTGGAAGAGATGAACTTCAAGTTTATTAGCGGTGACGCCAGTCTGGATCAGTTTGACAGTTATATAGAGACGTTAAAGAAGATGAATATAGAGCAGGTTATTGCAGGCAGACAGGCACAATATGACCGTTATAAGGCTGCACAGAAATAGGAAATCAGGTTTCAGGCGTATGAGAGGTGTTGATTGATTTTGATAACCATTAAAGACATTGCGAAACTGGCGGGGGTGAGCTATAGCACGGTATCGAAGGCGCTGAATGATGATCCCCGAATCAAACCGGCAACGAAGCAGAAGGTGCTTGCGGTCGCGGAGAAACATCAATATCGGAAAAACATGCTGGCCCGGCAGCTCTCCACCGGCAGGAGCAACATCATCGGCTTTGTGCTGGATGAGCTGAGCAATCCGTTATTCTCGAACATCTCCGGCCGTCTGCACACCGAGCTGAAGAAGCGCGGATATCAGATGATTCTGGTGGTGGCCGATGATGGCGTGGATGTCTTCAGCCAGCTGCGTGTGGATGGATGTATTCTGTGGGATTATGCGCTGGACAATCGGGATGTATTTTGGAAAAAGTTCGCAACACTCAACATGCCATGTTTCGTGCTGGGTACAGATGAAGCGCCGAACTCTCCTTACATCAAGATTGATCGCAAAGAAGGGCTGTTCAAAGCAGTCGAGCATCTAAAATCGTTGGGCCACAGCCGAATTGGATTCATCGGCAACTCCCAGCATGTCAAGTTGGAGGGATACAGGGAAGCGTTGCAGCGTACAGGTCTGACCTTTAACGAGGATCATGTGCTGCCAGCGTATTCCTCCTGGGAAGACGGGTATTTTGCCATACGTAATCATGCGTTTGGGCCGGAGTCGCCGACAGCTTTTATTGGGCTGAACAACCTGGTCACCCGAGGTGCACTTCGGGCTTTGCTTGAGGCAGGTTACAGCGTTCCACGCGATATCTCTTTAATCGGGTATGATGATCTGCCGGATATGCAATATGCCGAAGTAGCCTTGACGACGATTGGCCCGTCTCTGGATGAACTGGCCGTGCAGGCAGCCGAGCTGATTGTATCGTTAATCCGTGATGAACAGGTCGACTTTCCGGTAGTCATCCAGCCCAAGCTGAACCTTCGCAATTCAACGGCAATGTGCCGACAATAAGCAAGAGTGAAGCGGTTATCCGTTAGTCATACATGTATTAGTTAAGTACAACATTCAAGGAGGAATTGCTTATGCAGGTACAGACGCAGTTATCCTGGTCTGAGCGAATTGCAGCAACGATCATCCAGCAATGTGACGGGGACGGTTATCATGCGTTCCCTTCGGGACGATGGGCATACGTGGAAGGCATGACATTGATGGCGATGGCACGAACAGGGCAATATTATGGCAAGCAAGAGTATGTTGATTTCATGAAAAGACATATGGACCTGTATATCCAGCCCGACGGCTCTATCGGCACGTATACGTTGGAAGAATATAATCTGGATCAGATTAATCAGGGGAAAAATCTGTTTGCATTACTGGATGGTGCAGAAGATCAGCGTTACGCAGAAGCGGCGCATCTCCTGGCTGCACAGCTCGCAGGGCAACCTCGAACGTCGGAGGGCGGTTTCTGGCACAAAAAAATCTACCCATTCCAGATGTGGCTTGACGGCTTGTACATGTCTTCACCTTTTCTGGCTCAATATGCGAAGCAGTTCGATTGTCCGGAGTTATGGGATGAAGTGGCACATCAGATTCTGCTGATCGAACGCCAGACCCGTGATCCGCGGACCGGGCTGCTCTATCATGGCTGGGATGAATCGAAGGAGCAGGTCTGGGCCGATTCATCGACAGGTTGCTCGCCACACTTCTGGAGCCGGGCGATGGGCTGGTATGCCATGGCGATTGTAGACAGCGTGGAGCATTTCCCTGTGAATCATGCAAAGCGCGGAACCATCATCGGTATCTTCGAACGGATGTGCCACGCTTTGGTACGCGTGCAGGAGCAGGAGAGCGGGTTATGGTTCCAGGTACTGGATCAGGGCTTCCGCAAAGGCAACTATCTGGAAGCATCCGGGTCAAGCATGTTTGTATATGCACTTGCGAAAGGTGTGCGGCTGAGGTATCTGGAGCCGAATTTCAGAGCTGCGGCGGAGAAAGGATGGCAGGGACTTTCCTCCAGATTGGTGGAGGAGACGGCTGACGGCGTTCGGTTGAACGGGATCTGTCATGGTGCAGGACTAAGTCTGGACCGGGATGGCTCGTACAGCTATTATGTAAGCGAAGCAGTTGTAAGCGATTCCTTTATGGGTGTAGCTCCTCTTCTGCTGGCAGCACTGGAAATGGAGCGATTGCCATGACGCAGCAGAGATTGCCGAATACAGCATTGGAATCTTCAGTTCCCGGTCTGATTGTTGCTTCAGACGGGACGGGGATTATATGACGATCCAGGCTGCAGTCGATGCCCTGCCTGAGAATGGCCACGGTAACGTTCCGATTCGAGTAAAGGCCGGAGTGTATCATGAGAAGCTGCACATGGAGAAGCCAGGCATCCATCTGATTGGAGAGGGAGCGGAGCAGACCATCATTACGTATGATGATTATGCACTCAAGAAGTTCCCTGATGGGTCGCCCTATCATACGTTCCATTCCTATACAGCCTTCATCGGTTCCGACGATTTCACGGCAGAGGACATTTCCTTCGTTAATGCTGCCGGTCCGGGTAAGCAGGTTGGTCAGGCGCTGGCCGTTTACGTAGATGGAGACCGGGCGACCTTTCGCCGCTGTCGCCTGATCGGTCACCAGGATACGATCTTCACCGGCCCGCTGCCGGAGCAGCCCATGGATCGCAGTTACTTTGGCGGGCCGCGCGATGGTGCCGAGCGGCGCAAACTGCGGCAGTATTTCGAGGACTGTTATATTGAAGGTGATATCGATTTTATTTTTGGCTCGGCCACAGTTGTATTTAAGGGCTGCGAGATCTTTACGAAGAATCGCCTGACTGAAGCGGAGGCTGCCGATGGACAAGTGAACGGCTGGATTACCGCAGCCTCTACGCCGGAGGATGTGCGTTACGGCTATGTATTTCTGGACTGTGATCTGACCAGCAATGCTCCGCCGCAGTCAGTGTATCTGGGCAGACCGTGGCGTCATCATGCCAAAGTCTGTTTCCTCAACTGCTGGATCGGCGCTCATGTGAAGCGGGAGGGCTGGCATAACTGGCACAAGACTGATGCAGAGCAGACCGTTCAGTATGCGGAGTATAACAGTGCTGGGCCTGGTGCCGCACATGCTGCCGATCGTGTGACTTGGGCCAAAATAATGACCGAGCAGGAAGCGGCGGAATATGCTCTACCTCTGATTCTATCCGGCGTGGATGGATGGCAGCCTTTTGGAGGGAAAGGGGAACAGCAGCGGTAAGATTCACCCTACCCTCTTTGCACAATATATATCAAAGGCTTTCTTTCAAGTCTCCTGAGGACTTGGCGGAAAGCCTTTTCGGCGTGCCATATTACATTTTTCGCCCCCAATAGAACTATTTTATCCCTTATCTCCCAGACATTTTACTGATTAAATACAGGGTGAGGATCTGTAAATTCCCTGTAAAATTTGGTGATGTCTGCTGAAAGAGAAAACGAGAGGGAAGGTCCAATTTGGCGAGGGAAGGGAGTGAAGCGACACGCAACATCAGATGGCTGAATAAGGCTGCTCTAATCGATCACAGATCAGATACAGGTGAACGATGGATGCCTTGTTTGCAAGGTGAACGTATCCTTAATACAGGAGGGATTTTGCTTGAATCAAGCTGTTCGATTCCGCCCGGTCATTACATTTGCTTTGGCGTTTCTTCTCCTTCTTTCGTGGTTTGCACCGAGAGCCGATGCCGCCGCCCAGTGGCAGGCAGGCACCTCATACAAGAAGGGAGACCTCGTAACATATCAAAATAAAGATTATGAGTGTATTCAAGCCCATACGGCGTTGACCGGATGGGAACCCTCTGTTGTGCCCGCATTGTGGAAATACGTCGGCGAAGGTTCGGGAGGCGTAACGCCAACGCCAGATACGTCGCCCCCTTCTGTTCCTGTGGGTCTGACCTCATCCTCCATCACGGGCACCTCCGTTAGTCTTTCCTGGAATGCATCCACAGATAATGTGGGCGTAGCGGGATACGAGGTGTACCGGAACGGCGTTCTTGTGACAAGTACTTCAACTACAACGGTTGTAGTCACGGGACTGACAGCAAGCACGACCTATGCATTTACCGTAAAAGCCAAAGATACCGCAGGCAATATATCTGCTGCGAGCACTTCCCTCAGTGTAACAACTTCCAACGGTTCTTCTAATCCTGGGCCAACCGGCAGCAAATGGCTGATCGGTTACTGGCACAACTTCGATAATGGTTCAACGAATATCAGACTTCGTAATGTATCAACAGCCTATGACGTCATTAATGTCTCCTTTGCCGAACCGATTTCACATGGCAGTGGGACGCTTGCTTTTACGCCATACAATGCGACGGTAGCCGAATTCAAATCCGATATTGCCTATCTGCAAAGCCAAGGGAAAAAAGTACTGCTTTCCATGGGGGAGCCAACGGGACCATTGAGCTCACCGACGCGACCAAGAGACAGCAGTTCGAGGATTCATTAAAATCAATCATTTCCACCTACGGTTTCAATGGTCTGGATATCGATCTGGAGGGAAGCTCCCTGTCTCTAAATGCTGGGGATACCGATTTTCGTAGTCCAACTACACCGAAAATTGTTAACCTCATCCAAGGTGTGAAAGCGGTTAAGTCACACTTCGGCGCCAACTTCATCCTGACGGCTGCGCCGGAGACGGCCTATGTACAGGGTGGATATCTAAGCTACGGCGGTCCTTGGGGAGCATACCTGCCAGTCATCCATGCTTTGAATAATGATCTAACTCTGCTTCATGTACAGCACTATAATACGGGCTCCATGGTGGGTCTGGATGGGCGCTCTTACGCCCAAGGAACAGCTGATTTCCATGTGGCTATGGCTGAGATGCTTCTTCAGGGCTTTCATGTAGGCGGCAGCTCCGGTCCTTTCTTTAGTGCCTTGCGACCGGACCAGATTGCCATCGGCGTACCGGCCTCCCAGCAGGCCGCCGGAGGCGGGTATACCACGCCAGCCGATCTGCAGAAGGCGTTGAATTACCTGATCAAAGGAGTGTCGTACGGCGGTTCCTATACTTTGCGCCAACCTGCGGGCTACACCGGGATAAAAGGAATTATGACCTGGTCAATCAACTGGGACGCATATACGAATAACCAGTTTTCAAGCGCACATCGTCCGTTCCTGAACGGGCTGAGTACGCAAACGACAAAGGAGGTTGTGATTAGATGATACATTTTAATAAACGCACTGCTTTCAAGAAGACTGCAACATTTTTACTGGGTCTGTCCCTGCTCTTATCCGTCATTATTCCTTCTTTTGTGCTCCAACCCGCTACAGCAGCAGCAGCGGATTCTTATAAAATTGTTGGTTACTACCCGTCCTGGGCTGCGTACGGGAGAAATTATAATGTAACGGATATCGACCCGTCCAAAGTCACGCATATCAACTACGCGTTTGCCGATATATGCTGGAACGGAATTCATGGGAATCCCGATCCTTCGGGCCCTAATCCGGTGACCTGGACGTGCCAGAATGAAAAGAGCCAGACAATCAATGTACCGAATGGAACAATCGTGCTTGGCGATCCATGGATTGATACCGGCAAGACATTTGCTGGGGATACGTGGGATCAGCCCATTGCAGGCAATATCAATCAGCTGAACAAGCTGAAACAAATCAATCCTAATCTGAAGACAATCATCTCTGTGGGAGGATGGACGTGGTCCAACCGCTTCTCTGATGTAGCTGCGACTGCTGCAACGCGAGAGGTATTTGCGAACTCTGCCGTCGACTTCCTGCGCAAATACAATTTTGACGGGGTGGATCTGGACTGGGAGTATCCGGTATCAGGCGGACTTGATGGTAACAGCAAACGTCCAGAGGATAAGCAAAATTACACGCTGCTTCTGAGCAAAATCCGTGAGAAGCTGGATGCTGCCGGAGCTGTGGACGGCAAGAAGTACCTGCTTACGATTGCAAGCGGTGCATCGACGACCTATGCTGCGAATACAGAGCTTGCCAACATAGCTTCCATCGTCGATTGGATTAACATTATGACATACGATTTTAACGGGGCTTGGCAAAAAGTCAGCGCGCATAACGCGCCGTTAAACTATGACCCTGCGGCATCAGCTGCTGGGTGCCGGATGCCAATACATTTAATGTGGCTACCGGAGCACAAGGACATTTGAATGCTGGCGTGCCGGCCGCCAAACTTGTGCTTGGTGTTCCATTCTATGGCCGCGGCTGGGATGGATGCGCACAGGCGGGCAATGGCCAATATCAGACCTGCACGGGAGGTTCTTCCGTTGGAACATGGGAAGCGGGTTCCTTTGACTTCTATGATCTGGAGACCAATTACATTAACAAAAACGGGTACACACGTTACTGGAATGATACAGCTAAGGTGCCATATCTCTATAATGCGACCAACAAGCGATTTATTAGCTATGACGATGCGGAGTCGATTGGATATAAAACGGCTTATATCAAGAGCAAAGGACTCGGCGGTGCGATGTTCTGGGAGCTTAGCGGTGACCGGAACAAAACACTCCAAAATAAACTGAAAGCCGACCTGCCTACCGGAGGTACAGTGCCTCCAGCAGATACGACGGCGCCAAGCGTACCCGGAAATGCCCGCTCAACAGGTGTGACGGCTACCTCGGTGACACTGGCTTGGAATGCTTCAACAGATAATGTGGGTGTTACCGGGTATAACGTCTACAATGGTGCGAATCTTGCGACATCCGTCACAGGAACGACAGCAACGATCAGTGGACTTACCGCAGGTACTTCTTATACTTTCACGATCAAAGCAAAAGATGCGGCAGGCAATCTGTCTGCGGCCAGTAATGCGGTAACCGTAAGCACTTCGACTCAGCCGGGAGGCGATACACAAGCGCCAACTGCACCGACGAACCTTGTCTCGACAGCGCAAACGGTATCCAGCATAACGCTGAGCTGGGCGGCATCCACGGATAACGTGGGTGTAACGGGTTATGATGTGTACAATGGAACGGCTCTGGCAACATCTGTCACGGGAACGACAGCAACGATCAGTGGGCTTGCTGCGGACACCTCGTATACATTTACGGTGAAAGCAAAGGATGCGGCGGGGAATGGTTCTGCTGCAAGCAATGCGGTGACTGTGAAAACGGCAGCAGGGACGACGAACCCGGGCGTTTCCGCCTGGCAGGCGAATACAGCCTATACTGTAGGACAGTTGGTCACATATAACGGCAAGACGTGTAAATGTTTGCAGGCCCATACGTCCTTGCCTGGATGGGAACCATCCAATGTTCCTGCATTGTGGCAGGTTCAATAGTTAAAATATTCAATACAACATTTTGAATTGAAGCGTGCAGTTTTAGCGAGGTTTGGCTATAGGGAAGAGAATATAACAAAAAAACACCGGCTTCTGGTCCGGTGTTTTTCTCGTTATGCCATGTCTAACAAAACAAAGCAGGCTCCCAAAAGGCGGTTTATTAGAAATCGAAGTTGTCCGGGTCAGGTCCAACACGTACATCTTCGTTCAGGGCACTGATCTGATCCATCTCTTCATTGGAAAGTTCAAAGTCGAAGATGGAGGAATTCTCAATAATCCGGTTTTCCTTGGTGGACTTCGGAATGGTAATGACCCCATTTTGCAGATCCCAACGCAGGATGACTTGTGCAACCGATTTGCCTTTGGCTGAAGCAATCGCCGTGAGTACCGGATTGTCCAACAGCTGGCCTTGCATCAGAGGGGACCAGGCTTCGAGCTGAATACCATGCTTTTCGCAGAAAGCCTTAAGCTCAACCTGGGTCAGGCGAGGGTGATATTCCACCTGATTGATCATCGGTTTCACTTTGGCATCCTGCATCAGGTCTTCGAGATGGTGAATCTGGAAGTTGCTTACGCCAATAGCCTTAATGCGGCCTGCTGCGTACAGCTCCTCGATTGCTTTCCAGGCTGCTTTGTATTTGCCTGCCTTAGGCCAGTGAATCAGATACAGGTCCAGGTATTCCAGCCCCAGTTTGTTCAATGTCGTATCAAAGGCAGCAAGCGTCTCTTCATATCCGAGGTCAGCATTCCATACTTTGGATGTCACGAACAGTTCTTCGCGCTTCAGGTTGTTCTCTTGCAGAGCTTCGGCAATTGCCTGGCCAACACCAGCTTCATTGCCGTATATTGCAGCAGTATCGATACTGCGGTAGCCATGTTTAATCGCATTTTTCACGGCTTCAATTAATTCGGATCCTTCTTCTACCTTAAATACACCAAGTCCGAACCAAGGCATAGGAACACCGTTATGCAGAGGTACTGTGGATTGTAAATGTTGCGCGGTTTGTGCTGTTGTCATGAGATTTCCTCCTTCAAATGTGTAAAAATCAGTCATTTCAAGCTGTATTGCCGTTATTTCATCATACAAAATCAAATCATAGTAGATCAAATTGGGTTCAACGTATATAGTATAATTAAAAACGAGATGAAACCGGTTCCCTCCAGACGTTGGAACCAATATGACAGAGGGCGAACCCGCTAAGAATGAAACCTAGAACGAAGCTTTCTCCATTTCGACGGATGCATGTTGATCCTTGCTTTCCAGCATTTTGGCCCATGCGGTCAGGATTACAGCTACGAGAACCATCAAGGCTCCGACCCATGTCGTGTGAATCAAACCAATGGAGTCATTGATCACGCCACCCAAATAGGCACCTATCGCGATCCCGGCATTAAATGCGGCGATGTTGAAGGCTGAGGCTACATCCTTGGCCTGTGGTGCATATCGTTCAGCCAAGGTTACTACATACATCTGAAGACCAGGCACATTCATGAAGGCAAGTAGTCCCATACCCATAATGGTGAGCAGTGCTGCCAACTTGAACGGGACGGTGAAGTACATCACAGCCAGAATGATCGTCTGAATGATGAACATGTAGAAGAGCGCCTTGAGCGGGTTGCGATTGGCTGCTCTGCCTCCGATGATGTTGCCGACTGCAATGGCGATTCCGTACAGCAACAGAATGAACGCGACTGTTTTCTCGGAGTATCCACTGATATCATGCAACAATGGGGACAGATACGTAAAGACAACAAATGTCCCTCCGTATCCAACGGCAGTGATGGCAAAAGCAAGCAGCAAGCGTCCGCCTGTAACCAGCTTCAGCTGATCCCGAAATGCCGTTCGTGTTCCTCGCTGCAACGTGGATGGCACGAGTACGAGGTTTCCAATCATCGCAACGATGCCAACCACAACAATCAGAACAAAAGCAGCGCGCCATCCCATATGTTGACCGATGAGTGTACCGAGAGGAACACCGGTTACCGTGGCAATGGTTAGACCGGAGAACATGATGGCAATGGCACTTGCCCTACGGTTCGCAGGTACCAGATCTGCGGCTATTGTGGAGCCGATGGACATGAATACGCCGTGTGCCAGAGCGGATACCACTCGTGCAATGAGCAACATGGTGATGCCCGTCGATAGTGCAGCCATCGTGTTACCTGCAATGAAGACAATCATGATGGCAAGCAGGCAACGTTTTGCGTGATACGGTAGACGTTAGTGAGGTCAGAACAGGAGCCCCGAAAGTGACGCCTAAAGCATATAAAGTAACGGTCAGTCCCGCTGTAGTTACGGAAATGCCCAGGTCATCTGCAATGAGGGGCAGTAGCCCAACGCTGATAAATTCTGTTGTACCGATCGCGAACGCACTGATAGCCAGAGCTAACAGGGCCCACGTGCTGCGTTTTGAATCGTGTAACATTTCTTGTTCAACTCCCCCGAATGTAGATTTACGTACCGGCAAATGCTATTATGAGTTATTCGATATGGATTGAATAGTACGTACTTTTTAGTACCCTACGTACTTTTTGGTGCCTATACAGCATGTGACGGATGTAATCCAATTCATCAGGGAGGAAGCAAGTGATGGTTAGAAAAAAATATAACATCTCAGTAGAAGCTACTCTAGAGGTGATCGGTGGCAAGTGGAAATGCGTCATTCTCTGTCATCTGACACATGGCAAAAGACGAACCAGTGATCTCAAGCGTATTATGCCCGCAATTACACAGAAAATGTTAACACAGCAATTGAGAGAGCTCGAAAATGACGGGATCGTAAACCGCATTGTATACAATCAGGTCCCTCCAAAAGTAGAATACGAATTGAGTGATTATGGGCGGAGTCTTGAACCGATTCTCAATGCGCTCTGTAATTGGGGAGATCAACATATTGTGAAGGAATATGGAGACAAATCAGCTGTGCTGGAGGATAATGGGCTCAATGATTTTAACTCTGACAATAGGGAGCTGGTGCAACCGTGAACTATGAGATTCTATATGATGGTGCTTTTGCGATGCTCAAGGTCCATTTGCAGCGGGGAGAACGGTTCAAGGCGGAAAGCGGTGCAATGGTATCCATGACCCCTACGGTTGAACTGAAGGGTTCAGCGGAAGGTGGGATGTTTGCCGGATTCGGTCGAATGCTGAGCGGGGAGAAGTTTTTCTTTCAGGAACTGACGGCTGCGGCGGGTCTGCAGAGATTCTGCTCTCACCTTCAAGCATGGGCGATGTAGAAGCTGTTGAACTGGACGGTTCCTACTCACTCTATGTGCAGAAAGATGGATTTCTGGCAGGGACCGAGGGTATTCAGGTGAATACCAAAATGCAGAACCTGAAGAAGGGTCTCTTTTCCGGAGAAGGTTTCTTCATCATTGAGATCAGCGGGCGTGGCACCGTATTTCTGTCTTCCTATGGTGCAATCCATGCGATTCATCTGGCAGCAGGTGAAGAAATAATCGTGGATAACGCCCATTTGGTGGCATGGCCTCATTATGTAGATTACCGTATTGAGAAAGCTTCACAGGGCTGGTTATCCAGTGTTACAAGTGGAGAAGGCTTGGTATGTCGATTCCGCGGAGAAGGAACCATTCTTATACAGAGCCGCAATCCGCAAGGATTCGGGCAATGGGTGAAGCAGTTTATCCCTGCACGCTAATTCATTGTTGGAGAAAGAACATACAGAGTTGCAACGGATGTATTTCCATCCGCGTTATATGAATAATGGATCTGCTTCATTGATCTGGTTGGAACATCATCCGTTGCATAAGTTCGTACATCATGGAGGTATGAGATGAAAAGCTCACGGTATAAAAATGCACAAGAAAGTCCGGGATATCTGTTATGGCAAGTTACAGCGTTGTGGCAAAAGGAAGTACGGAGGGTGCTGGAGCCCCTCGAATTGACACAACCTCAGTTTGTATTGTTGCACGCCTGCTTATGGCTTAATGAACGTGATGAGGAAGGCAAAGGGGTCACTCAGGTTCAGATTGCACAATTTGCCAAAGTGGACGTTAACGTGACTTCACAGGTTCTGCGTGCTCTTGAAAAGAGAGGGTTACTGACCCGGGCTCGTCATCAGACAGATACGCGTGCCAATATTATTACAACAACCGAAGAAGGTACCCGATTGGCTGTGGAAGGAATCCATCTGGTCGAGGAATCTGACAAAGCATTCTTCGAAACGCTGGATGATCGCAAGGAAGAGTATATGGAGATTATGCAGGAGTTTCTTCGCCAGAAAACAGAGGGCTAATGCTAAACTATTCATATAAAATTTTTTAAATTATTAAACTACAGAATGTAGTGGAATTGGTATTTTTGCTAAATACGAATAATGATCATGTCCATGCTAAAATAATAAACCTCCTGACTTTAGCCGTCGGGAGGTTTATTTCACTTGCTTCAATCGATTCGGTAGGAGGCAAAAGGCTCGCGGCGACGGAAGGAGTCACTGATCTGATCCAGTTCGCTCAACAGCTCATCAGGCAGTGACATGTCCAGACTGGCCAGATTATGTTCCAGTTGCTCGGTGCGGGTGGCGCCGACAATTACTGTGGATACCGCCGGACGTGTCAGTAACCATGCAAGTGATAGCACACTCGGGGAGCATCCATATGCAGCAGCTTTTGCACTCACTTGTTCACTCAGTTGGATGTTATGCTCCAGCAGAAAACGATTGAAGGACGGATCGGTGTCGGCTCTGGAGCCCGAAGGAACACTGGCTTGTCCGTTATATTTACCTGTCAGAATCCCGCCAGCCAGCGGGAAATACGGGATAATGCCTACGCCCTGATCGAGACACATCGGTACAAGTTCCAGTTCAGGTGTACGGTCAGCCAGGGAGTAGCTGGTTTGGGTGGAGATATAGCGCACATACCCTTTCTGTTCACTAATGCCCAGCGCCTTCATCAATTCCCAGGCCGCGTAGTTGGAGGCTCCAATGTAACGAACTTTACCGGAAGTGACCATATCGTCCAGTGTGCGCAGTGTCTCATCCAGCGGTGTGTGCGGATCGAAGGTGTGGATCTGGTACAGATCCACATAATCCGTTTGCAGACGCCGCAGGCTATGTTCCAGCTCTTGTTGCAAATGGTAGCGGAGGAACCCCGCCCATGAGGACCATCATGCCGGGGCAATCCGGCTTTGGTCGCCAGCACAGCGTTTTCCCGTCGGCCTGTGAGAGCCTGTCCAATGATACGTTCCGATTCCGTACCTGCATAGATATTGGCGGTATCAATAAAATTGATGCCCTGATCCATCGCTGCATGAATAATGCGGGTAGAAGCTGCTTCATCCGCGCGTTTGCCAAACGCATTCGTGCCCAGCCCCAATGCCGACACACGCAGACCACTGTTGCCTAAATGTCTATACTCCATCATTCATCGCTCCTTCTGTAACCTCTGTTGTATTGCAGATTATAACCTAATCTATTGTAAACGTGTTATTAATATAGTTAAATGATTCTAAGAACCCGCTATTAAAGGAGATATGATGGAAAACAGTGCTGCACATTTAACAAGACGGAAGCCGAAGAAACCGAAGAAGAAATGGAAGAAGCCATTAATCATCACCCTGAGTGTGCTGCTTGTGCTTGGAGGACTCGGATTTATTTATCAAAAGCAACTTGTCGTGTTTGCCTTTAATATGTTCGCTTCAGCTCCAATAAAGGAAGCCTTGGATGACTCCTTCAAACCAGCTGGCGATAAGGATGCCCCTGTCGTGCAACATACGGACCCATTCTCGTTGTTGCTGCTAGGGATTGACCAACGAGATAACGAACCAAGCCGTTCGGATACGATCATCTATTCCGTCGTGCGTCCGGAAGACAATAAAGTGCTGCTGCTGTCCATTCCACGTGATTCCTATACCGAAATTGTCGGGCGGGATGTGAAGTCGAAGATCAACTCAGCGTACGCTCACGGTGAGGCCAAGATGGCGATGGATACGGTGGAGAATCTGCTCGGGAACAAAGTGGATTTCTATGCCGCAATTAACTTCAACGGGCTCAAGGACATTGTTGATGCAGTGGGCGGTGTTGAACTGCCGATCAAGAAGAACATCGAGAACAAGCTCAAGAGCCATGAGAAACTGTTCGTTGAAGCCAACAAACCGATCTATAGCGGGGAAGAAGCGCTTGGTTATGTGCGTTACCGGGAAGATTCCGATTTCAATCGGACGATGCGTCACCGGATTTTCCTAAGTGCCTTCATGAATCGTGCGCTGGAGGTCAAAAATCTGACCAAGATCCGGACGTCATCCAGATCGCCGGATCGAATTTTACAACCAATATGACTTCGGACTTCATCGTGAAGTTTGCCGAGTCCTTATATATGAAAGACAGTGCACCCACGATCAGCAACTATATGCTGAAGGGAGAAGGTGCAACGCGCAGTGGCACGTGGTACTATGATCTGTCGGAAGACGATCTGCAATATGTGCGTGGCATGATCGCCAGTTGGCTGGACCCGGATGCGACCGAGATTATTGAACCGGAGTCAGCCGAGTCAACCGCAGCAGATAAAACCTAGAATAGAAACAGTAGAGGATCAACAAGTATTGCACAGGAGCAGCAGCCAGTATGAGTAGTAATATGAATGGCGTGGCAACAGCAGATATGTAATGTCCTGGTTACTGCATCGATATGGAATATAACAAAGTACACGGAGGGCACTATGCTTTCCGTGTACTTTTTTTGCATAACGGTGCTACGTTAACTTGCTTCCGAATTCCAGTTTCCTCCGTAGTCACCGACCGTTATATGGACTTTAAGACGACATGGCGGCTGACATAGGTAACAGAGCAGTCAGATGGCTTAGATCGAATTCATCTGAGCTGTTGTCTACAGAAATGACTTCGATATTCTCCCACATACATGTGTTAGCTTGCATTCCCTGGACAAAGGTATCCCAGTGATCCAGCTTCCACCGGTCTCGTTCCAAACCACGGCTCTGAAGCCGTTGTTGAAGAACATCCACATCTACTTCCACCCTCAGCACTACAGGTATGACAGATTTCCACTCATATTTGGCAGTCAGAAGGTTAATGTAATCGCTTTCGCTAAAGTAACCGACAAATGGTGCATCCAAGATGACGGATCTACCTAATTGCAGATTGTCATTCGCCACGTTTAACAATGTCTCATATTCGAGGTCCATAACGGTGTCGCGGTAATAGGTGTTACCATCACGTTCATGAGGCGAATAGCCATGTGCTTCCAAAAGCTTCCCCGTAAAAGTGTTACATACAACATCTTTATCCAGATAACAAAATGGATGCACAGCAGCCAGTTTTTTGCCTATGGTAGACTTGCCCGATCCGGCGGAGCCGATCAAAAAAATAAGGACAGGTTTCATAGATTAGATGTACCCCCTCTAAAGTAGATCCAGATGATATGGATTTGCAATATATGCTTATATTCCAGTTCGTATATGTGAACTATATTCACATCAGTGAACAATTTCTATTAGATTAACGTGGCTATTCGATTGATGACCGGGAGGACCATCTGGAGATGTATTGCATTGGCTCTGCTGTCTATGATCAGTGGAATGAGCCTGTTGCCGCAATCAGCGTTGCCAGCATGTATTCCAATATGACACCGGAACGTGAGGAGCACATTGTACAACTGGTCAAGGAAGCTGCTTGGAAGCTTTCAGGCCAACTGGGTTATAGCGGTGATCGACTGTATCCCAGGACAGAAGAGTAAATTGAATTGAATTAAACCCCATTAATAGGCACAACGGGAATCAGGAGGTTATTTGGATGTGGAGAAAGCTAGAAAACATGAAAATCATCGCTGAAACCGGAATTGTATTGATTATCCGTTCGGAAAGTGAAGAAGAAGCGTTGTCCGTCGCAGAAGCGGCAATTGCAGGTGGTATTCGGGCGCTCGAAATTACGATGAGTGTTCCGGGAGCTTTGGATGTAATCAAGGTGTTGTCTCGCAAATATGCATCCCAAGGCATTCTGATTGGGGCGGGCACAATACTGGATGGTGAGACAGCACGTGCAGCGATATTGGCGGGAGCTGAAATGTTGGTTAGTCCTCAGCTTAACCCAGATATGATTAAGGTAGCTAATCGCTATCAGGCGGTTACTGTCAGTGGTGCGTTCACAGCCAAGGAAATTGTGGAGAGTCTTGAAGCGGGAGCAGATATTGTGAAACTGTTCCCGGCGGAATCTGTAGGTCCGCAATATATCAAAGCGATCTCGGCCCCTCTGCCACAGGCAGCCATTGCCCCTACTGGCGGAGTGACGCCCCAAAACGTACATGAATGGCTGGATGCCGGTTGTGTAGGTGTTGGCGTTGGCAGCTATATCACCAAAGCAGCAAAAGATACTGGTGATTATGGACGAGTAAGCAAAGCCGCTGAGGAATTTTTACAGGCCGTAGCTGCGGCACGCTGATTTTTCCCATCCAGGTTGGGTTGCCGTGCAGGTGAAGTTCACAGCGATAAAGGGCAGGCTTCACGCCTATCGTTGTGAACGCACATGGTGCAGAGCGGGTGTATCCTATGAGATTTGGAAAAGGATATTACATTTTGAAAACGCATACTTAACCAGAGTTTGTCTGTGAGCAGAGGACAGCGCTTCTTATCTACGCCCTCTGATTACCATAATTATTCATAATATATATTTTTAGTATCTTTATATGTGTTGAGGAGAGTGAATTACATGGCAACCTTAAAAACATCACCGTCCCCTGCTTCGGTACCTCAAGCCCCAAAAGTGGGATTAAGGTGGGGAATTATTCTGTTATTGCTGCTGGGTGCAGTGGTTAACTATCTGGATCGATCCAACCTGAGTATTGCGAATACAACCATTGCAGCCGAATTTGGGCTGTCTTCCACACAGATGGGATTGCTGTTGTCTGCCTTCCTATGGCCTTATGCGTTAGCGAATTTGCCAGCCGGATGGCTGGTTGACAAGTTTGGTCCCAAAAAGATGTTTGGATGGGCGTCAGGACTGTGGTCCATCGCTACCATACTCAGTGCATTTACCAATACTTACTCACTGTTATATGCCATGCGGATGCTGCTTGGAGTATCCGAGTCTCCCTTCTTCACCTCCGGCTTGAAGGTGACAGAACGCTGGTTTGCCAAAAGTGAGCGCGGATTACCAACCTCGATTATCAATACAGGCTCACAGATTGCCAACGCGATTGCACCGCCGCTATTAACCATTTTGATGTTAACAATGACGTGGCGAGGTATGTTTATTTTTGTCGGTGTCATTGGTCTGATCATCATGCTCATCTGGATCAAGGTATACCGGGATCCGACTATTGCGGAGAAACAGATGATTAAAGGACCGGATGCCGTCGTTGCAGAACAGGGCTCAAGCACAGATCGGACAGCGGCAGCAGATACACCCAAAGCGAACTGGGGATCGCTGTTTAAGCATAAAAGCACCTGGTTTATGATTATCGGTAATTTCGGCATCATGTTCACAATCTGGGTGTACCTCACTTGGCTGCCGAGTTATCTGGAGAAGGAGCAGGGCTTTACGTTGAAAGAGACGGGCTGGATTGCCTCCATTCCGTTCGTAGCCGGTATTATCGGTGTACTGTTAGGCGGATTTATCTCAGACTTTTTCATTCGAAAAGGAGTCAATGTGGTCACTGCGCGGAAAGTTCCCATCGTAGGTGGCGCTATTCTGGCAGCTGCTTCGGTAGCACCCATCCCGTTCATTGACAGTACTGTGGTGAGCATTGTGCTTCTATCTGTAGGTTACTTCGCCTCCCAACTGCCATCAGGTGTCATCTGGACTCTGGCAGCAGATATTGCACCGGGTGAACAGGTAGCTTCACTTGGGGCCATCCAGAACTTTGGCGGATTTCTCGGCGCAGCGCTTGCTCCGATTGTAACCGGATACATTCTGGATACAACGGGCAGCTTCAACAATGTATTCTTGCTGGGAGCGGGTCTGCTGCTCATGGGCGCTGTCTCTTATGGCGTATTTTTGAAAAAACCAATTCCGAAAGCCATTCACTAATCCCCTTAAAATAGAAGTGAACATCTAGTTTGGAAAACATCAGTCATTTCTTGTGTTTTTGATTACAAAAACCGGAAATGCTGATGTTTTTTGTTGCCTGGACTTTAGTGAATCAATAGTGACTGGAAAATAAAACCTCTTTCTAAGGCATACATATAGTAAAATATAGGGAAAAGACTAGACATCAACCAACGGAGGAAGCTCATGAAGGACTTTAAGGATCGGCTTGGGCAGGTTCAGGAGCAGCAGAAACAGCTGGCGAAGGAGTATCAGGCTTTGCTCCAGGAATACCAGTCCGATGACCTGATCGTTAAGAATGAACAGTTACAGGAACAGTATGAAGCCCAGAAGCTCAAGCTGGGCCAGCTTGAACTTCGCTCGCGCAAGATGGAAGAAGAGAATGCACGTCTTCGCATGGCGTTATCGGAGCAGATGCTGGATGAGAAGTTTAATCTGATCCGGGTATCGCGGGAGAAGATGGAGACGTATTTTCAAGGAAAAACGGCGGTACATAATGATCGAGTTGCCTTCCATGAACATCGAACGAAGTCCAATCTGAACGCGCTGTACAACCAGACAGCACAGGAGTTACAAGAGGATTCCCACGAAATGAAGGAGAGGATTGCTTACCTTGCGGCAGAGGTGAAGGAGCGCATTGAATCGCACAAGCGAGCCGTACTGGAGCGAGAAGAGGCTCTACGTGGGCACATGGAACGTGGGTATGAGCAGATGGCGGAGGAGGGATTGAGCGAAGAGACCATTCAGCGCCGGATCAAGCAGAATCGTATGGAGATGAAGATTGGGCTTAGCTGGATCAACAAAGTAGCCATCCTGCTCCTCATTCTGGGGGTTGGTGCAGCGTTCCGATACTCGTACTCGACCTGGTTTAATGACGAGATGAAGAGCGGAGCCTTTTTCCTGCTCGGTGCGCTGATGCTCGCTGGAGGAGAGTGGCTGTTCCGCCGCAAAAAGCAGACGTTTGCAATGGGGCTGCTCGGCGGCGGGATCTCCGTCTTGTTCGGGTCTATCTTCTATAGTTACTTTTTACTGCATATTATCGGGTTATATACGGGACTTGCCCTGTCTGTATTGGTATCGGCAATCTCCGTATTGTTGTCCCTAAGATATCAGTCGAAAACCATCTGTTCATTGGGTCTGGTAGGCGGATATCTTCCGCTATTCTCCTATATGTTCTCGTTCGGGCTTGAGGGTACTGCTGTCTATGTAGCCATGATCTATCTGCTGCTCTTAAACGGCATTATTGTGTTCATATCCTTCGGCAAACGATGGCCGGTAGTGCACTATATCAGTTTCCTGTTCAACACACCATCCATGCTTATCCTCTTGTGGCTGTCGCCAAGTGAGAAGATCGGCATGTTGTATTCCATTGTGACGTTTGCATTATATCTGGGCATTACACTGGCATATCCGTTCAAACACCGGATGAAGTTAACCTGGTGGGATTTCGCTCTGCTCGCTATGAATACGACCATCAGTTGCCTGATGTTATACGTGCTATTTGATGCGGCGGATTGGAATGATGCTCAAGGCTTGTTGGCATTAATCTTCTGCCTGGTATATCTGGGTCTCGCACGATTCGTTCAGCGCCATATGGCTCAGGAGAAACAGACCATTCTGCTCTTCTATATCACTTCCCTGACCTTTGCCATTCTAATTATTCCATTCCAGTTCGGGGCCAAGTGGTTATCGATGGGCTGGTTAATTGAAGGGGTTCTGCTGGTTACGCTTGGACATCTGAAACGGTTCAAGTCGGTGGAACGTGCCGGATGGGGCATTGTGCTCCTATGTCTTATCACTTTCGTGTACTATGATCTGTTGACGCTATTCTTCATCGGGGAACGTTCTTACTTTATGTTAAAATACACCAGCATTACGCTGGGAACGCTGCTTATTACACTGTATTATGCCTGGGCAGTTCACAGCAGCTCATCTGCCAGGGAGAGATTCAACTACAGCCCGCTGGAGCTGGGCTTCCTGAATGGATTCAAGTATGTGACACTTGCGAATCTGTGGTTATACGTGCTGTATGAATCAAACGAATTGTATGTTAGAGCTGTGGATGAGACGTTCCTGTTATACATGTTCTACAAGTTACTCATGTTCGCAGCGCTCACGATTGCATTGGCGTATGGACTGAGCAAGGTGAAGCTGCTAATTGATCGATACGTGCAGATGTATACAACCTTCCTGCATGTTATTGGCTGCTGTATTGCACTGGCTGTAACGTTAACCATGCCAGCGCTTCAACCGGAAGTTCAGCAGCATACAGCGGCAGAGATTGTGGGTTTGCTGGTGCTAATCATCTTTAACGTAGGAGTATTCTTTGCAGGAAGGGATCTGCTGATTGCAGGTATCCGCGGGCAGTTCAAGAGCATTGAATGGTACCCGGTGATCGCAGGGGTATATCTGCTAGGGTCATCACCGTATTCCTGACGATCCAGTTCCAGTGGGGTGATGTGGGGCTGATGTTCAGCCTGATCTATCTGCTGCTGGCGATTCTCTATATTGCGTATGGTTTCCGTAGAAAATATGTGATGATTCGGCGTCTGGGCCTAGGTCTAACATTGTTCGCCACCGGTAAAATGGTGTTCTACGATGTGGGGATGCTCACCTCGGGCAGCAAAATCTTTGCCTATTTCAGCTTCGGCGTGCTATTGCTTGGGATCTCTTACCTGTACCAGAAGGTGTCCAGCCGGATGGAGGAAATACAGTCGAGGGAGACAGCGAAGCCTGAGGAAGAACCGACCATGCCGGAGGATGAACAAGATTGATATAATGATTCTACTTCCACCCCATGATGTGTTGGGGAGGTTTGGAGCCTCTGGGAGTGTTTCATATCCAGAGGCCTTCCACAATTCTTTACTTCGTGTGCTTAATCTCTTCGAAGACTTCAAAGCCGTTTGCTTTTCTATGAAGATATCCTTGCTCATAGTAGTCTATCCCGTCAGGGTTATAGTTACTGCAACTGTCTCCGAATCCTTTCTTTTTATTATTCAAAACTACGTTCTGTCTTCCAGTACCAGAATTTCTCGCCCTGAGAGATTATAAAACGTTCCAACCATGTTTCAAAGTTACTGTAAAAAGAACCTGTATGCTCAACAGAATATAAACTCTCACAAAGCAACAGATATTGTTCATCCCCTGAACTCCAACGCTCTAAATCAATTAGGATTCGATCATCAAGAATATGGGCGACTACAATCTTATTATCTGATGCTTCATTGTAATGTATAACATCTTGGGCTGAGTATAAGAAGTACTCCCCACCATATTTGGGGTCTTCGAACAAGGAGGCTCCGTTACATAATCGTAAAAAGCTTATGTAATCTGGAGGTAATGGAGTAGAAAAATACTCCGAGAGCTCTTTAATTTTATCTTCGGAGGCACCTGGTTTGAATTTATTTATAGCAGTCGTTTTTCCAGTAGAAGCAAGGATTTCAATGAGACCTTCATTTTGGTCCGACCATTCCTTAAATGCTTTAATTAACATCTATATAGCTCCTCCTCATAAAGACTGACTTTACAGATTTTCTGTAAAGTCAGTCTATCCTATTGCCCATCTGCTGCTGTAAATCAGCAAGCGTGAGCTTTTTGATTTTATGCTGATGAAGTCGGGCGCAACGATCTTCTGTGCCATAGCCTAATATGACATTCGTGAAACGTTTTGCGCAGAGATCACGTTATAATAGAGTAGACTAGGGTTGGATTTTCATTTGTAACCATGAGGTTTCGGCACCCGATGTGCCTTTCAGCGATTCTCCGCCATCCTCGTTCATACGGGAGAGCACGGTTACGGTCATGGACAAGGCGAAGGCGAGCAGCACGGTTATGAAAATGTTTTTTTGTTCATGGGAAGGTACCTCTCTTGTTGAATGAGCTAAAGTAGACATCCGGCCGTCATGAGAAAAAAAGCACAACGTCTGGTATAGTAGAGTGAGTAGAACCAAACTTCATTCGTTCCTGTATACCAATATATTGAACTATAGCGGTGCAAACAATGGAACAAATCTGATGAATTTATCAGTATTAATAACGAAATGTGTATAGTACGTGTTCAAAAACGGACTTTTTGAACAACCTCTTATAGAGATCGAGTGATCATTGAAGGTGGGAGAATAACATGCGGGAGACGGCAAAAATCGTCATTCGTACGCCAGGGCAGGAAAGTGACGGCTCGTTCGCTTATGTAAGCCAAGGTCGCTCCATTACGGTGGGACGTTACACGGGCGGTAGTGAATTGGACTTGTCTATCTATAATCAGATGATATCGAAGCGGCATTGCCGCATTCACTATGATATACAGCAACAGTTATGGATTGAGGATCTGGATAGCAAAAATGGAACCGAACTGAACGGGCAGCGCCTCGTTCCCTATGAGAAATATCCGTTTGGCGAAGGAGACAGCCTCACTTTGGTCAACGGCCTGATCCAGCTTCGCGCTGAAGGGGATCTTGGAGAGACCAGGGAATATCGGGTGTCGGATCTGCTGGGTGAGGGTGTGCGTTTGCAGGATCACCTGCAAACCGTACAGATCGGTGAAGTGGAGATCCCGCTGTCCAAGAAGGAGTATCAGCTGTTCAAGCTGCTGTACAGTGAACTGGACCATTTTGTGACCCGAGAGCAGATTGTGGCTCAGGTGTGGCCGGAACGGAGCATGCTGGAGAGTGAAGCGGTAGGGATCGACGAGATTAACTCCTTAATCTATCGGACGAATCGCAAGTTAGGTGTACATTTTACGATCAAGTCCGTGTATAAAAAGGGTGTATATATGAAGTCTCATGTGCCGGAATGAATGAGTGATCACAAAGGGATGAGTTCATGTTCATCATTTACCTGATTCCATGGCTGGTTGCTGTGGTGACATTAATAGGTGTCATATCCATCGTACTGGTCAGTTGGAGAAACGGTATTTCCCCATGCCCACATCCGGCCGCGTCAGGCAGATGGTCATTCAAGAGGTGAACCGTATTCCGGGGTACGGGGATGTGATTGAAGCTGGTTCCGGATGGGGCACACTGGGACTGGATGTTGTAAGGCATTGTCCTGGCAAAAGACTGACCGGGATTGAGAATTCAGTCATTCCCTTATGGTCGTCACAAATGACTGCCTATCTCCGTGTTCGCTTACGTCGAGCCAAGGGAAATAAACCCTCTCTCAAGGGCAGGCTACGCTTCATGCGCGGGGATATTTACACCAGTTCCTATGAGCATGCGGACTGCGTGATCTGTTATCTGTACCCGGGAGCCATGACCCGGCTTCTGGACAAGTTCAGTCGGGAGCTTCCGCCGGGTGCCAGGGTGATCAGTGTCTGTTTCGCCCTCCCGGGGAAAGAACCACTACGTACGATTACATGCCGGGATGCCTTGCGTACCAAGGTGTATGTGTATGCTTTTTGATGAAGAAGCTTATGATTGGACACAGGAGAAACCGGAGGGATGATACCCTGATGTTTCTGCTTTCGTTCAATGCATGTTATAACTCACGTGGGGTGTATATAGACATGAATAAACAAGAACAAGTGACTGATCATTTCAGAGAATTATTCAACAAACTGGTCTGGATTAACAAGTCGAAGATGGAAGCCAGTCTTCGTGGTTATAAGTCTTCTGAAGTTCATTGCATTGAGTATATTGGAAAGAATATCGATCCCAATGTGACAAAGCTTGCAGAGTCGCTGTATATGACCAAGGGTGCCATTAGTAAATTGACGAAGAAGCTTATCGAAAAAACCTGATCGAAGTCTACCAGAAGCCGGAGAACAAGAAAGAAGTCTATTTCAGACTGACCGAGAAAGGGACCGTTGTATTCGGTATTCACGAGGAACTTCACCAAGAATTTCAAAAGCGGGATCAGGCTGTGTTTGAGCAGGTAACCGAAGCACAATTGGAGGGAATGCTCAGGTTTATGGAGCAATACAGCAAACATTTGGACACTGAGATAAAGAAACAGGGTTTGGGCATTTAGATCAATGTATGTAATGAAGGGCAACACAATAAGCAACCTACGCTCATCGAGGGAGGGTTGCTTTTTTATTTGCATAATTTTTGTTGACAAGGAAACTAAAAAGAGTTACATTTTTGTTGACGAGGAAACAATAATGTAAGAAGGAGCCACATATGACTAAAGATAACGTCAAAACGACTGAATTACCCAAAGGGGTGCTCATTGCAGCCTGGGCTATAGCTCTTGGAGCCATTGCACCTATGCTTGACTCTACCATGGTGAATATTGCCATAGATCAATTAACGCATGATTTCAATACAACCTTGAATATTATTCAATGGGCCATTACAGGCTATGTTCTGGCTCTTGCCATGGCAGTTCCCATCTCCGGTTGGCTTATGAACAAGTTTAATAGCAAGAAGATTTTCATCGGTGCTGTTATCCTCTTTGGAGTGATTTCTATTTTAGTAGGTATTAGCTGGAACATTTCGAGTTTTATCTTCTTTCGTTTACTTCAAGGGTTCAGCGCAGGGGTGATTACGACCCTCATGTTTACCCTCTTGGTGAAAACGGCAGGGAAAGAACACCTGGGAAAAGTGATGGCCATCGTAAGTACGCCTATGATCTTCGGCCTATTCTGGGTCCAGTCCTTGGAGGATTCATCGTTCAGGGGGCGTCCTGGCAATGGATTTTCTTCATTAACGTGTTCATTGTGTTGATCGCTGCGCCAGTAATGATGAAAACCATTCCTGACTTTGAACCTTTCAACAAAGAGAATAAACTTGATCTGTTTGGTATTATTAATTTGTCTTCCATGAGCGGGGCTTTAATCTACGGGATCACGAGAGCTGCGGAACATGCTACGTTTAACAATAATGAAACGATCCTATGGGCGGGGGTTGGTGTGGGTTTGGCTGTCATATATATGGCTTATAATCGCATGCGCAAGAATCAAACGGTCCTGCCCATGCGTTTGTTTACGTATAAAAGTTTTGCGGCATCAAGCGCCGGCTTGTTTATGGCCAATATTGCTCTCATGGGCCCGATGTTAATCCTCCCGCTATTTTTTCAAAACTTTCGCCATTTTACGGCGATCGAAACAGCAGTTGCGCTTATCCCCCAAGGGGTGGGGATGCTTGTTACACGGCCTTTACTTGGGAAAATGATTGATAAGATTGGACCCAAATATGTCGTGATCGTCAGCTTATTTCTTTCTCTCATTGGGTCAATTCCGCTTATTTTCATCTCTGATAAAACAAGTATGATCTGGATTTCCGTTATATTGTTCATTCGTGGTGCGAGTATTGGAGGGATCAGTCTGCCGTTAACAAGTGAAGCATACACTGGGCTTGATGGTACGCAGCTTCCCGAAGCAAGTGTGGGCATTAATATGATTGAGAATCTTGGTTCAAGCTTTGGCTCAGCTATTATCGCAACGGTTGTTGCAACGGTCATACAAGGGTTGCAACCATCGGTCATCAATGAGTTGAAGGGGTACCATGCGGGATTTCTAATATCCAGCGTTATTCTTGTAATGATCCTGATCCCCAGTGTATATCTTACAAATAAAAAGAATGCATGAACCTTTTTGCTCATGTTCTTCCTGAAAAAAGAAAGCACTAGGCCCCGAATTCACTATTATCGTGATTTCGGGGCCTAGTGTTTCTTAATATACGTTTAGCTACAAATTTTGATTATTTTGCAGAATCGGTGGTGCTTGTGCTCTCGGAGGTTGTACCGGATTGGGTACGGTTCCGTCCGCCTCCGAAGCCGCCTTGTCGACCGCCTCCGCCAGGACCGCCCATGCCTGTATTGGCTGTAGTGACACCAGATTCATTGACCCAAGTTACATTACTGGTCGATTGGAACGCAACTACTTGAGTTCCGCCACTGTAGGTACCGTCTGTGTAGAGTCCATCTACCGCTTTACCTGTAGATGTACCACCGGAGTAGATCACGTAGGAGCCATCTGCCTTCAGATCCGGGGAGCTTACGACTACGGATTGATAATCTTTAACTGGAGCGAAGGTCAGAATGTTATTTCCTGTATTGTCTTCCACATGGACCAGTGTGCCGGCTTTTTGAGTGGAAGTGTATGTCATAACGATAGCATTTTGCGTAGAGGTGTCCGAGGTACCTTGTGCCATACCTGAACTTCCGACTGCTACAAGATATCCGCCGCTCATCTCAAATGTACCATCGTAATCGAGTGGTCCGTTGCCGTTATCTGTTGGTCCGTTCACAATAACCGTACCACCAGTCATGGTAATGGAACCATTGGAATCCAGTCCGTCGCCACCTGCGTTCACCGTAAGTGTACCGCCATTAATGTGGAACTCGTTATTGCTCGATGCGGCCCCATACCGCCCGGTCCACGTCCTTGCTGCGTAGCATCTGTACCTTGGGATGTCTGATCGGTAGTCGATGTTGTACCTGTTGTTTCAGTTACAGAGATGTTGGATGTTGCAGCGGCATCGGTTGCTGTAGTAGCACGATCTGTGCTTGCTGCTGTATTCGCAGCTGTCTCCGTCTCGCCACCAGCAGCATTGACACCATCATCGGAAGCTGTGACATCCACATCCCCATCGTTCAAGGTAATGATTGCACCTTCAAGTCCTTCATAGCTCTTCGCAATCGTGATGGTTCCGCCGTTAATCGTCAGCTCCTGATCGGCATGAATGCCGTCATCACCGGATTCAATGTTGAATGTTCCGTCATTGACTGTCACGTTATTATTGCTGTGCAGGGAATCATCCATGGAATCAATGGTATACGTACCGCCATTCACCGTCAGGTCCGTACCTGCTTTGAGCGCTTTGGCGCTTGTGGACTCGGTTGCTGTTGCAGCTGTGTCCGCATCGGCATTGGTATCGGTATTTGTATTCGTCCCGCTGTTATCAGGCATTTCCGGCATATCTGCTGGAGGTTCGCCATCCGGTGGTGTGCCCATATCGGTTGGAGGTGTTCCGCCACCCCATCCGCCGCCACCGCCGCCGCCAAATGGACCTTCTTCGGCTTTGGCCGGCGCATTGGCACTACCGCCACCAGTTACAATGTTGTATGTGCCGCCATCCGTTACGAGTGCGGTTTCGGCTTGAATACCATCATTGCCACTCTGAATATCGAAGGTACCTCCTGCGATGGCAACGAAGCCTTTGGTGGTATCCGTATCATTGGTGGATTTGATGCCATCACCTGCTGCATCAATTGTGATTGTACCCGCTTGAATAGCAACCATGTCTTTACCTTTGATGCCGTCATCAGCCGCTTTGACACTGATGTTACCGCTAATGATCTTCAGATCATCCTTGCTCGTGATACCCTCATTATAGTTACCTGTGACGGTCAGTTGACCCGCACCGTTGAACGTAAGATCCGCTTTGCTGAAGATCGCAGCATCCGGCTCGTCTGTTGTAGCGTCGGCATATACATATGTTTTACCATCGGAAACGGTATTCGTGGTTCCTTTTTCGAGCGTAATCACCGCTTTACCGGCTTTCTGAATATAGATCGCGGCACTGTCATTATCATGGATGGTAGCTCCGTTTAATACGAGATGTACGGTGCCCTTGTCAGCCACATTGACCACAATCTGGCCATCCGTTAGCTCACCGCTAAGTACATAAGTGCCTGCTTCCGAGATCGTTACCGATCCATTCGCTGCTTTGGCGCCCGAACCGGTTACTGTTGCCGTGGTGCCGTTCAGTTTAATCGTTGTGGAATCTGCCTCGCTCCAGCTAATGTTGGTATCGTCCGCATCGAGAGAGACCAGATCTGCGTATTTCACAGAAGTTTGCTCGCTAACCGATACTGTTTTGGTTGTTCCTGTCGTTGACGTTGCGGCATTGGCGGTTGAACTTGTCGTTGCTGGTGAACTGCATGCTGCAAGTAGGCTGGTAATCATGGCAATCGACCACAGTTTGCTGCCTGTTATCATCTTTTTCTTCATATTAGATCGTTCCCTTCGCATTACAAATTAATAATCCGTTGTTGGACTCATGGTTAATGAGATATCCAGGTTGCCGTTCCGTGTGCGGATCGCATCGAGGAATTCCTTTTGGCTAACACTTTCGTGAATGGTTACACTGTATACCAGCTCATAGAGGCTGCCGAGTTCGGTCGTTCTGATTTTTTTCAGATCAAATGGTACGTTGAATGTATGGAACACTTCATTAAGTGCTTCTTCATAGCTCAAGTTCTCAGGGATGGTGACTTTCAGCGTTTTAAGCTGACTCTTCTTGCCGCCGAAGTTGAAGCGACTCAGGACAAACATCAGTACACACAGGATAATGGTGAACAGAATCGCGTATCCAAAAGCACCTACGCCGCAGGCAAGACCGGAAGCCATCGTGAACAATACGTAAGCAATGTCTTTGGGATCACCAGGCGCACTGCGGAAGCGAATGATCGAGAAGGCACCTGCCAAGCTGAATGCTCGTGCGATGTTGCTGCCAATCAGCAGGATGATGATGGCGACAATGACGGGCAGGACAACCATCGTTAAGGTGAAGCTCTGAGAATAGGTGGCTTGGTTGGTCTTCATGTACGTGAGGCTGATGATTAATCCCAGAATGATGGCAAGACCAATGGTAATGACGGCATTATTGAATGTTAGATCGGTATCGGTTAAGGCTGAACTGAATAGTGAATCAAGCATATAGGACACGCTCTCTTTCTATAATTGTTTTATCTTGTTCTATGGATGGGTTGTAATCGGTGCCTGGTACAAGAATGCGCTCCGACTGGTAATTCAGATTCGTCGTTCTCACCAGATGTCTGAACTCGTTGCCGTATTTCGAGAATCCGGTACGGTATAGACCATGCTCACAGAGCAGTTGCGACAGCCACAGCGGAACGGTTTTCTCGGCTTTCACTTCCATCAGCCACCTTCCGTCCTTCACGAGCGGTTCACCGTAATCGCCCTGTTCCAGCTTCAGATCGTATCTGCGGCTGCGAATGTTGGTGTCAAAGGTAATGCGGAGATCCCGGCTGTTCTTGTCGAAGAGTGCTTTGCGTTCATACGCCAGATACACTTTTGGTTCAAGATCGTAGAGGCGAAGGAAGTATTTGATCTCTTCAACCACCTGTTTGTTCATATAGTCTGCAAGTTCCGGTGCCTGTCCTGAACGAACGAATTCGTACGCTTCATCCAGCTTCAAGGCAGTTCTGCGCTTGTTCACCAGGCCAAAGACTTTCTTTTTGATCTCCAGATACACTTTGGCATTTTCTTCAGGTACTCCATACGCCCGCAGTCTCAGCTTCTCCTTGTATTTTGGTTTGGAGAGACTGGCGCGAATCAGCGAATCCTGAGGAGTGTCGAAGTACAGATTGCTGATGGAGTAGTACTCATGTTTCTTGTTGTAGGCATCCAGCTCCATGTATTTCAGCAGGTCATTGTAGAAGTGTGCGTACTGCTCATCCGTCAGAAGATACTTGCTCTCATATCGGTTGAATACTTCAATAGCCATGTGGATTCATTCCTTTCGTTGGTGGGTTGTATGTTTTGTGGCATCGTGTATTGCTTCCATGTCTGTATCTTAGAGCGCCAACCTTGAATGAATCTTAAATGATTTTACATTGCGTTAACATTTTTTTACCTTCCTATAATAGTACGCGTGCACAAAATGCATTAAGATTGGTTCAAGGTTTAATTGATAGAATAGGTGGTACCAATCAGAGTTCATGAAAACGAATAATTCAAGCAGAGGAATGAATAGAGCATGAGAATATTAATTGCGGAAGATGAGGTTCATTTGGCAGAGGCGGTATCGCAGATTTTGAAAAAAAACAATTACTCCGTGGACATGGTCCACGACGGCAGGTCAGGACTCGATTATGCGCAAAGCGGTATCTATGACCTGTTACTGCTCGACATCATGATGCCGGAGATGGACGGGATCACCGTCCTGAAGAAACTCCGCAGTGAAGGCAATCATACGCCTGTCATTCTGCTTACGGCCAAGGGCGAACTCTCGGACAAAGTTACGGGCCTCGATTATGGTGCCGATGATTATATTGCCAAGCCTTTCGCTATAGAGGAATTGCTGGCCCGGATTCGTGCAGCCTTACGCCGTAAAGGCGAAGTGGTTCCGGAGGATGGACTGAAGTTTGGCGACATGGAGCTGAACACAACCCAGTTGAAGCTGAGCGTTCAGGGTAAGGAGATCAAGCTGAATCTGAAGGAAAATGAACTGCTGGAGCTGTTGATTGCCCGCAAACAGGCGATTACGTCCAAAGAGCAGATTATTGAGAAGTTATGGGGATTCGATTCGGAAGTGGAGTATAACAATGTGGAGGTGTACATCTCGTTTTTGCGCAAAAAATTAACCTTCCTGAACTCGGCTGTCCGCATTAACACGATTCGGGGTGTGGGCTATGTACTTGAGGTGACATCCTGATGTTCAAGAAACTCCGAAATCGATTCCTGATCGTCAATCTGGTGTCCATCTCCTTTATGATGCTGGTGGCATTTGCGACGATCTATACGATTACGTATCAGAATGTGCAACGGGAGACTAATATGGAGCTGTACAAGATGTCTGATTTCTATCACGGTCCCTATAATTCTTCCAAGATGCCGCGTGGAGAAGATGGGGGATGGGGACGGGCTCTGGTACAGGTTCAAATTCGGATTCATTACCCTCCGACGCCATGGGTGGTGCGAATGGAGGACAGTGGGGTGATCCCAACTCACCACCAGCACGTTCCGTTTCGTTCATGATCAAGACAGATGACCAGTGGAAGATTACGGATACGCAGTCCCGATTTGATATGGAAGATACCTTCTACAATGAGGCATTGCAAAAGGTTGATCAAACGGGCGTTGGTCAATCGGAACGGCAGACGGGACAATTTGCACTGGATGGAACGGACTGGGCCTATGTGGTTGATCCGAGCGGTGACGGGCATATGATCGTATTCATTGATGTGACGGCACAACAAGGCATACTTACGAATCTTATCTATACATTTGCTGTTGTTGGACTGGTTATGCTCATTGTGATCTACTTCCTGAGCCGTTATTTTGCGAATCGCTCCATTGCGCCAGTCAGAGAAGCGTTCGAGAAGCAAAAACAATTCATTGGAGATGCTTCACATGAGCTGAAGACACCGCTGGCAATCATCAATACCAATGCGGACGTGCTGCTTGCAAATCAGGAGGATACCATAGCGAACCAGGCCAAATGGCTTCACTATATCAAGTCCGAAACCGAGCGCATGACCGGACTGACGAATGATCTGCTCTATCTGACACAGATGGATGACTCGCGTTCCACGATGATTCATGCGAAGTTTAATATAAGCGATGCAATGGAGAGTATTATTTTGCCGATGGAGGCTGTGATTTTTGAAAAAAATATTTCCCTCGATTACAACATTGAGCCGAATCTTACGGTCCATGGGAACAGCGAGCAGATCAAACAGGTCATTCTGATCCTGCTCGATAATGCGGTGAAGTATTCCGGTCCCAAAGGGTCCGTGAACGTTACGCTTCAGAAACAGAATAATGATGTCATACTGGCTGTATCCAATACAGGCGAAGGCATTGCACCGGAACATCTGGATCGGATCTTCGATCGTTTCTATCGTACGGATTCGTCCAGAGCCCGCACACATGGTGGACATGGTCTGGGGTTGGCGATTGCTCGCTCCATTGTCGATCAGCACAAAGGAGACCTATACGCCAAAAGTGTGGTCGGAGAAGGCGCTACATTTTACGTGCGGTTGTCGTAGAGTTGGCGTGAAGCGCTGGCGTAGAGTCGGATGAAGGTTTAGAGCATAGAGCGGGAGTGAGGGGATCACAACTCTCAACTGGCTAAGATGCATCAACATTTTTTCCCTAGATGAGAATAGAGTATTTTACCTGCGTTGTGGTTTCCCACACTAACCCTCGCTACCTTTATAATCGTTCATCAGGCATAAGATCTGCCTGTAATGGGTTAACCTATGCTACAATGGCAACAGTATGTATGAATCAAGGAGATGAATGGAACGTGGCAGAAGCAAATGCAATTAATGAACAAGAAATGATGCAATATATTGCAGATAAAACAAAGGCAAGTCAGGCGAACATCGCTCTTGTGCTGAAGCATGAGCAAGCGTACATCAACAAGGCACATGAAAATGCCAAAGGCAAAGACGTGGATATTGATGGTGATGATCTGGCTGACTACATCCTTAATCGCAAAGATGTGAAGCTTGATGAGTTGACGGTGGAAAGCATTTTGGATGCTGAGATGGACTACTTGATGGACAAGGGTCACGCGGGGTACGTCGATTAAGCTCGGCGTAGTCGAAATCTAACGAACCTGACGCGCCCTATTCAGGTAGTTCTCGCTTGATTGAGATTTTAGCGAATCTGAGGCGCGTTATTGTACGGGTAAGTGTGAATTTCCAGTGCAGTTGCAGGATTTCTGCGGAATTAGCGTGTCTGAGATTCGTTATCTCGGGAAATAAGCACTTTTAGCCGAAATAAGGTGTTCTGGGTTCGTTAGCGTGAGTCATCACAAGCGCAACGACGAGGCGGCAGTTATATGACTGTTCCAAAAGTAACATTTCACATGTGCAGCCTTCAGCATGCTAAGTCGAAGTATCGTACTGTAAAAAGACCTCAACCCCACGTTACTGTGGTGTTGAGGCCTTTTTTAGATTGTAGTGACCAGGCATCCCTTCGGGAACACTTGATGATGTAACTCCTACAGTTTACAGCTTCTTATTGACCCATCATGCCGCCGTCTACAGTGTAGAGGGAAGCTGTTACATACGATGCTTCTTCGGACAACAGGAAGTTCATTACGGCAGCGACTTCTTCCGGTTCACCGTAACGGCCCATTGGAATGGCAGATACCGTAGCCGATTGATAATCTTCCACATTACCGGAATTTGCTTCAATCTGGCGCATCATACGGGTATTGATTGTGCCTGGCAATACAGCGTTAACGCGGATATTGTAAGGTGCCAGTTCATTCGCAGCGGTACGTGTGAGGCCAACTACGGCATGTTTGGACATAATATACGGAGATACGGCAGGTGCACCCATCAGACCCGCAAGGGAAGAGGTATTGAGAATCGCACCGGATTTTTGTTTTTTCATAACGGGAATGACATTTTGCAGACCGAGGAATACGCCACGAATGTTGACGTTATATACGGTGTCGAGTGCTTCAACACTCAGGTCTTCGATCAGTCCTGTTGGGCCTTCAATGCCGGCATTGTTGGCAAAATAATCGATTCGTCCAAACGCATCCAGTGCTTTTTGCACATAGTTTTTCACGTCTGCTTCCTGGGATACGTTCGCTTTTACAGCGATGACGTGTTCCTTGTCGAGGTTCAGATCGGTAATCGTCTGCTGGATGGCTTCTTCATTCAGGTCGACCAGTACCAGATTGATTTTGCGCTCTGCGAGGCGACGTGCCAATTCTTTACCAATGCCTCCGGCTGCTCCTGTAATAACGGCTGTATGTGTATACGATGTACTCATGATATAATCGCTCCTTATTCTTTATTGGCAGGTATTTCTTAAAAAAAGTTTCAACCTGTCGTCTATCTTTCCTGTCTCAATGTTAAGATATACATAGCCATGTGACAATAATCATTGACAGCGCATATGTCAGCTATCGGACAGTGATGTAAGCGGTGTTCATTTATACTACAATAATGAACAAAGGAGGCGAGAATGTTGATTATCGAACATCCTCAGGACCGGAGAGCACGAAGAACGCAGGATGCCATTATCGCTGCAGCGGTTTCTTTGATACTGGAGAAGGGATCCGAGGCTTTAACCATTCGGGATATTACGGAGCGGGCGGATTATAACCGCGGAACCTTCTATTTACATTTTCCCGGCAAACCGGAGTTGTTGCAATTCATTCTGGATGATTTCATGCAGGGGATAGGACAGGCTTATGCAGCACCATATGCACAGCTCACAGAAGTGGATATGACTGCATTGCTGCCATCCACGATGCCGGTGTTTGAATATATTGAAGCCCATCAGGATATCTTTCGTGCATTAATGACGATGCATTCCGATATGGGTTCCCGGCTGTGCAATATGTTTAGAACGTACTTAACTGAGGATTTTGTGCTGGTGACTGAGGATAGCGAGCAGACCATTAATTACGACATCATGTTAAGTTATCTGGTATCTGCTACGGTGGGCGTGATTATGCATTGGGCGGAGGTAGGCTTCAAGTATTCTGCGCATTATATGGGAGAACAGCTTACGGCACTGATTAACATCAAACCGACCCGTCTGCTGATTGAACCAGGTCAGAAGGGTCGGACGATTCACGAGCGTATGCTGCTCGATTAAGGGTCAGGCAGACTATCCGGTCATGGAGGCGTGCGAATCAGGGCGTGTTAATTCCATCGAAGAGGGCATATACACTTGTCAGGGGTTGCTGGAGAGTGGTGCAGCGTATCGCACTTATCAACAGTGGTGTGTCTCAATGGGGGCGAACTGCCGGATCACAGAGCGGTGTCCATCTATCCGGCATCGTCCAGATAATCCTTGGTTCATGCTTTTGTGCGTTTTGGCGCATCCTTATTCCCAAGGATAAGTGACGGTCAGGAAGTCAGCGAATTTCTTGCTCTCTTCTCGCCGCATTTTCCGCATGGCCGCCCGATCAGGAGCGGTCTCGTATAGCTTCTTCTCTTCTTCGGTCTCCGGGATAATCCGAGGTACGATCAGTTTGCGATTATTTTCGTCCAGGGCCACAAAGGTCAGAAATGCAGTCGCCGCAATTTTCTTCTCTCCGGTCTTCAGATCCTCTCGTATCACCTTCACAAAAATCTCCATGGAACTGCGTCCTGTCCAGGACGCGAACGATTCAAGCGTAACCGAGTCCGTTGGGTTAATCGGGTACAGGAAGTCAACCGAGTCGGTTGATGCGGTTACGGTATTGACCCGACATAGCTTGGAAGCAGCAATGGATGCGATATCATCGATGTAGGACATCAGCTTCCCGCCGAACAGGGTGTTATGATTGTTGACATCGGTCGGGAACACCCGTGCCGTCTTGAAACAACGTGTTTCGCGTACATACTTTTTCTCCACCTGATCCATCTCCGTTGGTTTCGGTATCTCTCTCATGTTTTTTCCTCCTTAGAGTATGGCTGCTGTGACATGTCATTTCAGATGTTGCAGGGTCTTTTTTTTGTTCTGTTATCCCTAGTATAGGTGTCGGTCAGATCCATATTCAAATGAAGTCAGACTCCAAAAAACCGCCAGGCGCGGACCGGCGCGCTGGCGGTTTACTGCTGTATATTAAGCCTTGGGCTTGAAGATGCCGGACGGTTTGCCGATCGGCAAGAACGCATAGCCGAAGTGGGCGTTCAATACCGAAGCACCTGTACCATACAGGGACACAATTCCGATCGCCATTTCAGCATATGCTGCAATGGTGTGGAAAATGTGAGGAGCTACGCCGAAAGCGTCAAAGGTCAAGCCAAGGAACAGGAAGTCAATCAGAATGAAGATGATCAGCAATACTTTATTCGCTTCAATCGCACCGATGGTCATGAACAGGGTAAATACAAGGTATCCGGCAAAAGCAAATCCGAGCTGCTTGCCATCGGCCTGTTCAGCAAGTGTCGAACCGAATATGCCCATTTTGATCATCCAGTTGGCAGCCATGGCGAACCAGAAGAATGCGTACGCGCCAAAAGCCGTGGTGCCAAAGGTATTGTTGCGTTTGGAATCTTGAATGCATGCGAATAACTGAGCAAAGGCACCCAGGAAGATTGCCCAAGGAATAGCGTAGCTAAGTCCATCCGTAATGCCAAGCTTCTGGGAAGAAGCGACCAGGGTTACGATGGCCAACCCAAATAATCCCATTGCGCTGGGATCGGCGTTAACAATTTTGACTTTAGTCTGTGAATCGGTCTGCATGGTGATGATAAGCCTCCAATAATATCAAATCAGGATCAATGGCCGTCGTTGGCCGTCCTCTACATTACATCATTTGTATCCGCCGGGTCCGGACACACACATCGCCCTATTGTACCTGAATGACCCCATTATGGAAAGGGATTTTATTACCTTTTGAGTTCATGGACTTTATGATTTTTCAATATACACATTTACGACACAATCCGTTCTGGCCCTCAATGATGAAGCTAGGGGCTGGAATCGAACCCTCGTTATTACCGCTAAATTGCGTCATATCAGCCATTTTCGGATAACCTCTGGTATGATAAAATAATATTTATCAAAATTTGGAGAAGAATACAAAACATCCTTGTCTCCTATGCCATATGTTAATCCAACTGTAGATTGACAGGAAAAACTAAAATGGTTCACAGAATAAGGAGGTATCAGGGGTCATGGTTATGAGTTTGGATTTGAAAAATAAAATAGAGAAGGCCAGACATCACCTTCATATGCTGGTAGAGCATAACAAGGGTGGTCTTGGGCATCCCGAAGTGATTCGGCAGTCTATGGCATTGGACGAATTGATTAATGAGTATAACCGCATTAGCCGAAACCATTCACGGGCCTGAATCCGAGGGGATTTTAATTTTATATACAGAACGAATCACATAGATAAGTTTAACACTTGATTGTACAGACGGGCATGAATATAGCCGGTATGCACTGCCTCAGTTGAAGAGGCGGGTTCCTACCGGCGTCATATTCATGCCCGTTTGTTTTGCCGAATATCAATCAACATCTGTCTAATGCAGCAATCGTTTGGATTCCAGATATAGGACCTGCACGAATTTTTTCGTATTAATGCGGGTCTGGGACAAGGAAGGCTCCACATTGTTTTGCAGCTCCAGCATCTTTTTGCGGATCTCGGTAAAATCAAAAAATTTGGAGGCATAGTTCTCGAACTTGGGATGTGTATAATCCGTTAACCCGAGTGATACCACATGGCTCAGTGTCTGGAATATGGCTCTGCGAACACGCTGTTCCGAAGCCTTGATCTCCTTGTTAACTTCTGCGAGAGAGGCATTCTCCCCCAATTTGCGGACCGCTACGTTCTGAAAGATGTCTTTGAGAGATGGGAACGTATAGGGGGATAGCTTATGCTCATCTGTCTCTACCTGCTCCAGATATTCCAGCATGTCCAGCAGATCCCTGCTGCCCGCTTCACCGATCATGCCCATCTCGGACAGCAGGAAATGTCCTGCTGTTGTAATGGTTTTGTCCGGTGTCGGAGCGGCAGTGCGCTCGTGAGGATGCAAACCGGACAGCCCCTGCAATGTCCGCTGAATATCTGCGATGGATTGCTGCATCCGAAGCCTTTCACTGACCAGCCGCAGAACGGATAGAATCTCCAATCGGTTAATGGGCTTCGTAATATAATATTCAATGCCCAGTGAATAGGCTTCTCCAATCATATTTTTCGATTCGATCTGGGAGATCATGACGATCTTGCCCTCGAACCTGCCTTCAAGCGCCCGCACGGTCTGAATCCCGTCTCGTTGTGGCATCAGCAGATCAATCAGCAGGACATCCACCTTATGCAGTTCCAGCAGTTCCGCGTGAATATGTGCTCCGTCCTCAGCTTCCCCGGCAATATCGCCGAGGCCTTCATCCTCGATAATATCCATCAACATGGAACGAACGCCAGGATCATCATCCACAATAAAATAACGCATGTCAGTCATTCCCTTTCTCTGCGAATGGTGTGATTCCTTCTTGCATAGAACCTGACATGTCAGGTTAAATGACAATGATTGGGCGATCAAAGCCCATTTTTAAAATAAATGTTGAAAATGCATGTAGGTATTTGTCGATTTCCGTAGATGCCCTTGTAGTATAAGTAACATCCCGAAGTCCGGGGTTCGTGTTGTGCAGAATGGTACAAACTTCTTGTGGCCCATCTCTGTACTTGAAATACACCATAAAAGGGGCATACCGATGGAGCAAACAATACAAGATATTGTCGTCATTTTCAATGATTTTCTATGGTCCAAAGTGTTAATTATACTATTGGTAGTATGTGGGATATACTTCACCACCAAGACCCGTTTCATGCAATTCCGCATGATTGGAGATATGGTGAAGGTGCTGCTAGAGCGGAAAAGCAAGGAACCAGGCAAAATTTCACCGTTTCAGGCATTCTGTATCAGTATGGCGGCCCGTGTCGGTACAGGGAATATTACGGGTATTGCACTGGCTATCGCACTGGGGGACCCGGAGCTGTATTCTGGATGTGGGTGATTGCGATTATTGGTTCTGCCTCCAGTTTTGTGGAGAGCACGCTCGCTCAGATCTATAAAGTGAAGGATAAGGGCGGATTTCGCGGGGTCCGGCGTATTATATGGAGCGTGGGCTAGGGAAGCGCTGGATGGGGATTTTATTTGCCATTCTCATCACACTTTCATTCGGTTTGGTCTTTAATGCGGTCCAGTCTAACACGATTACGGTTGCCTTTGAGAACTCATTTGGCACGGATCGCTTAACGGTTGGGATCATTATGGCCGTGGTATTTGCAGGAATTATTATGGGCGGTGTCAAACGGATTGCGAAAGCATCGGAATACATCGTCGTTGTGCTTGCGGTATTGTACATTGGGGTAGCGGCTACTGTCGTGCTGGCGAACATTACCCAGCTTCCGGCCATGATTGCGTTGATCGTTAGAAATGCCTTCGGCATCGAACAGGTGGCTGGCGGAACGTTGGGCGCTGCACTGATGAACGGTGTAAAACGCGGATTGTTCTCCAATGAGGCGGGTATGGGTAGTGCCCCGAATGCCGCTGCAACAGCGGATACAACACATCCGGTGAAACAGGGACTTATTCAGGCGTTTGGCGTGCTGACAGATACCTTGGTGATATGTACAAGCACAGCCATGATTATTTTGCTATCAGGGGTGTACAAGGGTTCCGATCTGGGTGGTATTGAATTGACTCAGGCTGCACTAAGTGTACATATTGGTTCATGGGCATCGGGATTCCTCGCGGTTATGGTGTTCCTGTTTGCCTTCAGTACACTCATCGGAAATTATTACTACGGAGAAACCAACATTGAGTTTATCAAATCCAACAAAGTATGGCTGTGGGTATACCGTATTTGCGTTATCGCGATGGTGGTGTTTGGTGCGGTAGCCAAAGTGCAGCTGGTATGGGATTTGGCTGACCTGTTCATGGGGCTCATGGTCGTGGTGAACCTGATTGCAATTCTGATGCTGTCCAAGGTGACTTTCGAAGCATTGAAGGACTATAAAAGACAGAAGGCTGAAGGACGTGATCCCGTCTTTACCCGGGACCGGATTCATATTCCGGGTGAGGTAGAATGCTGGCAGTCGGAAGAGGAAGTTATTGGAGATAAATCAGTACATGTAGCCAGTTAAACTTTCATTAGGACCTGGTTGGTTATATGCCAATGGACATAACAAAAACAGGACTTAGATTATCCATCATGGGCAACCCGAGTCCTGTTTGTTGCATTACTTTTTAACTGAATAGCTGATGAGTTGCTCGGACAGAGCTTTCATTCGTGCGCCGGTTTCATTAAGCTGCTCAATCACGTCCGTGAAGGATGCTACAAGCGTTGCTTGTTCTTGTGAAGAGGCTGCAATCTGGGAGACTTCAACTTCCATCTGCTTGATAACCTGTTGTACATCTCTCAGACTGGTATCGATATCACTTGTAGCCTGTTTGGCATCGACAGAGAGTTTGCGTACTTCGGATGCCACCACACCGAAGCCCGCGCCTGCCTCGCCAACCCGAGCAGCTTCAATAGCGGCATTCAGGCCAAGCAGGTTGGTCTGTTCCGAGATTTCACGAATGAATCCGGCGACTTTATTGATCTGAGATGAGTTCTGAACAGCAAGTCTTGTGTTCTGCAGGATCTGCTCACTTGTTGCTTGCAATTCTTCGGCATGGGCGGCAACATGCTGCACCATATCAACGAGGTTGCCATTGATGGTTTGATTTTCTTGTATAATATCTTCTAGTTGGTTCTGATTGGATTGGTCGTAAGATACACAGAAAACAGCAACTACGTTTTGGTTATCATCAAAGATTGGAATATTTAAGGTATCCAACTCAATACCATAAATCTCTTTGGGTAGAGTTGAGAGTGTAGCTTCTTTTCCGTTTTTCAAGACGGCAAAATTCTGGAACGATTCCAAGAGTGCCATTCCTTTTTCAAAACCAAGGTCAAACTTATCTGTGGTAATGACTTCCAATACCTTTTCGTGATCATAGACGGATAAGCTGGCTGGTTCCCGAAGAATCTGACTGATATAAGGCATGACTTTAAGCAGGGCATCTACAACGTTCATGGATTAGGACCATCCTCTCGATATATAAATAAATTATTTTAACGATCTATGGAATGACTCTATCTATCATCGGATAGAAACGGCTTTTCGTGAACGGCATTCTGTTAAAAGAATGAACATTTTATGATTAAATTTTAAAATATTTCCCATCTAAAATGATTTATTGGATATAAGTTCTAGTTGTAACTATTTTTATATCAAGATATTTGTATGAATGTATATCAATTATGGGACATATGTCCCTTTTTGTACGTTATTTAGGGTCACGGAGGGGAAGTCGGAATGAAAGAAATCATGGATTTTGGACTGGTGCGGCAACTCGTCCGTGAGAATGGGTTGGATCAGGTGCTGGACGAGTCTGCACTCGCTGAGCTGCGATTACTGGAGTCTGCGAAGGGTGAGTTAATCTGTGCCAAGGGTGAACGACCTGAGCGTTTGTATTTTCTCGTGCAGGGCAAGCTCAAGATCTATACCACTCTGCCTAACGGGAAGTCTCTGTTGCTTCGTTTCAGTACACCCCTCGCGCTCGTGGGAGATTTGGAACTGATCAATGGCAAGGAGGCGATGAATACGGTAGAGTCTGTGAGCAAAAGCCTGCTGTTGGGTATCAGTTATCGTTCTCTCCAGAATACGTATGCCGAGAATCCTAAATTTCTTCATTTTATGCTGAGTCAAGTTACGCATAAGCTGTATACCTTCTCCAATCTTTCGAGCCTGAATATGTTATATCCGGTGGAGAGTCGATTTGCCAGCTATCTGTTGTCCACAATGGGCCAGGACGAGTCCCCTTCGGAAGAGATTAAGACCTCCAAACTCACCGAACTGGCGGATATGCTGGGTACCAGCTATAGACATCTTAATCGGGTCGTCCAGGATCTGTGTAATCGAAATATTATTCATAAAGTGCAGCGAAAGCTTGTGATCTGTGATCTGGAACAGCTGCGTGTTATCGCAGGAGGCAATATATATGAGTGACCACGTCTAAAGTAATATCAAGCCAGCAGATCTGTACGACATGACCTCATTTACAATTAAATACAATATGGCATAACAAAGAGCACCCTCCCGAGTAGATCAGGGGTGCTCTTTTGGCACTGTACTTCAAGTGGACCAGTGAGTGGATCAGATATCTCCGCGTTGCTCGAACAATTGGGCGATCTCTACAATGACGCGGGTTGCCTTCACCATATTGTCTACCGATACATATTCGAATTTGCCATGGTAGTTCTCACCGCCAGTGAAGATATTCGGTGTTGGCATGCCCATATAGGATAGCTGGGAACCATCTGTTCCTCCCCGGATGGGACGAATGACAGGTTCAATGTCCAATCGGGTCATGGCTTCATGAGCAATGTCGACGATCTGGCGTACGGGTTCAATTTTCTCACGCATGTTGTAGTACTGGTCATTTAGTTCAACCGTGATGCTTTTCTCACCATACTTGGTCTTCAGTTCGTTCGCGATCTGGAGCAGATTTGTTTTGCGTTCTTCGAACTTCTTCCGGTCAAAATCACGGATGATGTAGCTCATCTTGGTCAGCTCAACGTCACCCTCCAGAGACAGCAGATGGTAGAAACCATCATAACCATCGGTGAATTCGGGAGCCTCCTCCACAGGCAGGCGACGATTCAATTCCATCGCAATTTTCAGAGAGTTCACCATTTTATCCTTCGCTGTTCCGGGATGCACATTGGTGCCGCGTACGGTGATTTTGGCGGCTGCTGCGTTAAAGCTCTCGTATTCCAGTTCACCAAGCGGTCCGCCGTCGACGGTATAAGCATATTTGGCTCCAAAAGCAGCGACATCAAACTTGTGCGGTCCACGACCAATCTCTTCATCCGGGGTAAAAGCAACACGAATCTTGCCGTGTTTCACTTCCGGGTGCTCAATCAGATAGGCCATCGCGGTCATGATCTCGGCAATGCCTGCCTTATTGTCTGCGCCAAGCAACGTTGTACCGTCGGTTGTGATCAGGGTGTGGCCTTTATATTCGTGCAGTTCCGGGAAATCCTTGTTGGACAGGACTACATCCAGTTCCGCGTTCAGCACAATGTCAGCTCCGTCATAGTTATCGATAACCTGTGGTTTGACATTTTTCCCGGTAAAGTCTGTCGCTGTATCAAGGTGAGCCAGGAAACCGATCACGGGAACATCCTTGTCCGTGTTGGATGGCAGGGTAGCCATGACATAACCGTTCTCGTCCATCGTCACTTCCTGCAGACCGATGGAGGTGCACTCTTCAACGAGCAGTTTGCCCAAGGCCAGTTGGCCGGGTGTGGAAGGACAGGTCTCGCTATTTTCATCGGATTGGGTGTCCATCTGAACGTAAGTACTCAGTCTTTGAATTAATATATCTTTCATCTATAATCTCTCCCTGGCTTGAGTAGTATATAAGTTGAGCGACTTGTTTACACTGATCCACTGCGAGGTCAGAATAACCTCTTGCCCTCTCCGTTATCCGTTATCGTGTAACCGTTAGTCACAACTTATGTAAATTGGGTATAGTAATTATTGTGGTTCTCTATGGGTATCATATCATGTTTCGCAGTCATTTCCAGAATAGGACAGCACCAGATATGAGGATGGTTAGGTATCAAAAAGGGTACTAGGTCACAAAAATGTACGTACTTGTATTTCTATAACTGAGGTTCATAATGAATGATGAAGAAAGGATGAGTTCTGGACATGCCATTTATTACGGTTAAGGTACTGGAAGGCAAGTCGGTCGAGCAGAAGCGTCAGTTGATTGAACGCATGACTCAGGTGGCTTGTGAGACACTGGATGTTGATCCGAGCAAAGTTTTTATCTTCATTGAGGATTTGGAGAAGGACAATTACGGCAAGAATGGTAAGCTGTTTTCAGACGTAGACAATACGTAAGGCTTCATATATATCATGATCATGGAACAGGAGATGCAGCAACGATGAATGAACAACTATTTTCCCCTTATCAATTCAAGAGTTTGCAATTAAATAATCGTGTGGTTATGGCACCGATGTGCCAATATTCTGTCACTGCGAAGGATGGCATTCCGAATGATTGGCATCAGGTTCACTATGTGAGCCGTGCGGTTGGAGGAACAGGACTGATTGTAATCGAGATGACCGATGTCGATCCGGATGGACGTATTACCGATAATGACTTGGGTATATGGTCAGATGAGCATGTGCCTGCCTTCACCAAACTGGTAGATGGAATCCATGCCTACGGCTCCAAAGTAGCCATTCAGATTGCTCATGCGGGACGAAAAGCAGAGGATGCCCCGCAGCCGGTTGCCCCATCGGTAGTTACCTTCCCCGGAGAAAAGTACAAGGAACCGCGTGCGTTAAGTACGGAAGAAGTAGAGGCTATGGTGCAGAAGTTCGCAGACGGTGTTCGCCGCGCCGTACAGGCTGGAGTGGATACTGTTGAGCTGCACGGTGCGCATGGATACCTGATCCACCAGTTCCATTCCCCGCTGATGAATCATCGTGAGGATGCATATGGACAGGATCTGGCTCGTTTTGGCGTTGAGATCATTCGTGCAGTCAAAAAGAAATGCCAGCAGATATGCCGCTAATTATGCGGATTTCGGCTGTAGAATATGCGGATGGCGGATACGACATCGACCATACGATTAATATCGCTCGTGCCTACCAAGAGGCAGGCGTGGACATGTTCCATATCAGCTCAGGTGGTGAAGGACCTTCCGGACAGCGGAAACCAGGAAACTATCCGGGGTATCAGGTTCCCTTTGCCCGTCGCTTCCGTGAAGAACTGAACGTTCCTGTCATTGCAGTGGGTATGCTGGAGGATGCAGCACTGGCTCAGGCGGTGATTGGAAACGGGGATGCGGATCTGGTGGCCGTTGGCAGAGGCATGCTGCGCGATCCGTACTGGGCGAACCATGCGGCTCTGGAACTGGGTGTCAGCAAGGATCAAGCTGCCATTGCAGAGCAATATGCTCGTGGATATTAATTTGCTCTAAATCCTATATAGTAAAAAAATTAGGCCACAGCATGGGTTAAACCTTATGCTGTGGCCTTATCTGTACGATGATAAGCATATATACCTAAATGTTGATTACTACACTCTTCGAGTTGCTTCATAGGCGAATTTTTGATTCGGATGTGTCGGTGGCTGGTCCGGGTTAAAGTCGGCGTACACTTTAATATCAGAGAAACCAATATGCTCCAGAATCAGGCGTAACTCTTCTATGCCGTACCAACGCAGCGTGAGTTGTTGCATCTCTGTAGCGACAAGTTGACCCTGATGCCATTGTTCGTAGCGAATCAGACTTACTTTATATTGGTGTAGCAGGTTCACTTCCATGGTTTTCACTTCTACGGTGATTGTGTCCCCATCGGGTAATGGAACGGTTGATGTTTCTACCGAAGAGGGCTGTGTCACATCGGGTAGAAACAGATCAAATACAAGCCTGCCGCCAGGTTGCAAATGTTGATATAGACTCCGCAATGCGTCAATCGAAGCTTCCCTGTCTTGAATGAGGAGCAAAGAACCTCCGGGAATGATAATGGTTTCGTAGCGATATGGCAGGTCAAGCTTCTCCAGATTGGCAACGAACAGCTCAGGCATGGGCAATCCCCGCTCGGTGCAACGAGAACGGCAAGAGTCAATCATATTGGTTGAATAATCAAGTCCATCCACCTTCAGACCTGCTTCAAGCAATGGAATGAGCATTCGGCCTGAACCGGACATGACTTCAAGAATACGTCCTTTGCAGCCCTGAAGATGTTGGCTATAAAATTCGATGTCCCCTCCCAAGGAGTGTCCCGGGGGTTTGGTTAGATCATAAACGGCAGTGCATAATGGACCATAATAACTGAAAGACATCGTGTAAGTATCCCCCACATTTCATAAGAATGATTGAGATTATGGAAGGGGAGTTAATCAGAATTATCCCTTCCGGCAACGGTTGGAATTGGATTTTTCAGAGCAGACTATCATAGGAATCACACACCTTATATCTAGTATATTCCAATTATGGGGTGAGAGCACAGTTGGGGTCAACACCTTTTTGGGTCGTTAGTTGAACCCATTTGACATGCATCTTAAAATCTCAAACAATGAATAAATATATCCAAGGAGGCGATACGATTGGAATCATCATCAAGTGCATTACCGGATATCCGGGAGGAACTATTGTTATATGCACCTGTAGAGAAGGTGTGGGAGATGGTCTCGACAGCGCAAGGATTGGGTGTCTGGTTCATGCCGGGTAATCTGGAACCTGTAGAGGGTCACGAGTTTATTTTGGAAGCAGGGCCTTTCGGTCAATCACCATGTCAGGTGACGGAAGTTCTTCCGCTCGAAAAGCTGTCATTTCGCTGGGGTAAGGACTGGACATTGACGTTTCAACTGAATGAACAGCCGGAGGGTACGGATTTCACGCTGATTCACAGCGGTTGGGATGCAGATAAATTAACTGAATTTGGACAGGCTCACGCTATCGTACGCGAACGTATGGAACAGGGATGGGCCGGAATCGTTCAGAAGCTTGCTCAAGTGGTTAAATAAAAATCTATATATAAGGTTCTTCCTTGATCAACCTCAGTACCATTTTCGCCCGTTCATCCGGGTGAATATCGGTCTGGGGTTCATTGGTGTGCCGCGATCCGGTGAAAACCGATAGAAAACCTTCAAATTAGTACGAAGTTGGCCGATTATGAACGGAAACTATTTCCGTGAGCACCAGAAACGTGTAACATGAAATTATGGGAATTAATCGACAAAGTTAGACGTCTCTCGCCATTGTAAATGGAAGGAATACATAGATGAGAAAACACTGGATTATGCTGACCATCAGTTTCATATGCATTGTCATTTTTCCGCTGGGCTGGATTGCCCAGACGTTAATTAACGAGCGTGGTAACCCCCAGGCTACGGATGGAAAAATTGACCTGACCCAATGGGACTTTAATCGCATGGGTGCAGCTTCTTTAAAGGGAGACTGGGATTTCTACCCTGGCCAGTTGCTGAGCCCGGCAGATATTGAAGCGAATGTATCTGGCCGTAAGCCATTGCCAGCTTCGTCTGGTACTCAGGTTCCGGCACGATGGAACCAATCTCTGGGGCAGGCGCATGGGTATGGGACCTATCATTTGCAAGTCCAGCTTACACCCCGGACAATGAAAAACGATTATGGGATACGCACGAGGAATATACGCATGGCACACCGGGTATTTATCGATGGGAAAGAGATCGGTGGCAAAGGCCTGCCAGGGATGACCCCGGCGACAGATGTACAATTAAATCTGCCCTTTACGGGATTCACCTCCATTGATGGCAACACGGCTGATATTATCATTCAGGTATCGAACTATAGTTATTCTTCCGGGGGCATTGTAGCGCCCATTTTGTTTGGGGACGAGCATAGTATTCTGAAAAGTCAGCAACAAGACTGGCTCAAGGATCTGATGACCTTATTCGGTTTTATCTTGCCTGCCGCCTTTTTTCTGCTTCTGTTCAGATTGCGGCGCACAGAGAAGGAGCTTCGTTTCCTCGGATTATTCAGCCTTTCCGGTGCAGTATATGCTCTGACCCACGGTGAGAAGTTACTGGGAACGTTTGTACCGTTCCTGACCAATAATGAGATGCTTCGGATTCAGCTCCTTAGCTCAGCTTTAGCGTATTACTTTTTACTTCGGTACATGGATGCCCGTGTACCGGGAGCGGTTCATCAGTGGTTTGTTCGATTGGCTGTTGTGTTAATCGTTGTCCAAACCATTGTGGGTTTAACGCTTCCGCCGACGCTTTTCTCGTCTTTTGAGATTCCCATGCTGCTGATCTCGATTTTTGTCATGTTCTATTCACTGCGAGCCATGTTCTATTGGTTGAAGGGGCGTCCCAATGACAGTCATTTTGCACTGGTGAGCATGATGAGCATACTTATGGTGGTTGTGTTACACACGATTGGTGCGTTCACTACCGTAGACACGGCATTCTTCGCGCTGATTGAACTTTTATTATTCGTCATTGCCCAGATGATTATAACCGCAATCCGTTTCGCACAATCATTCCGTGATGTGGAAGCCCTTTCGGAGCGATTGCTTGCCATTGACAGCCTCAAGGATGAGTTCATGGCGAACACGTCACATGAGCTGCGAACTCCCCTGCACGGCATTATTAACATTGCACAATCGATGCTGGAAGGGGCTGCTGGAGCGGTCACGCCCAAGCAAGCCAAAAATCTGTCCATGATTACTTCAACCGGCAAGCGCCTGTCACTGCTGGTTAACGATATTTTGGATTTTTCCAAATTAAAAAATAGTGAGATTGAGTTAAAAAGGGTAGCGGTTGACTTGGAATCCGTTGCTCGTACTGTGGTTGAAGTGTCGGGGTTCACGTTTGAGGACAAGCCGGTTTTGTTAATTCAGCAATGGCCCCAATCATTGCCGCTTGTTGAGGCAGATGAAGATCGCCTAAGGCAGGTTCTATATAACTTGCTGGGTAACGCCTATAAGTACACTGAGCAAGGTGAGATTCGGTTATATGCCAGTGTTGAAGGCGATTGGGTGAAGGTATCTGTCGCAGACACGGGAGTAGGCATTGCCTTGGACAAACAGGAGGATATCTTCCAGGCGTATGAGCAGAGTAACGGGACAATCGAGCGATTGAATCATGGAACCGGATTGGGTCTGAGTATTACACGGAAACTCGTTGAACTTGGGGAGGAGAGATCTGGGTCGATTCGGAGCCGGGCGAGGTTCAACCTTTCATTTCACCTTGCCAGTTATGAAGATGCCGCTGCTGCAAACTCAATCGAAACCTGTTGCCGCCCGGTATGTTGCTGCACAGGCGCCAAGGGCGAAGGAGCTTGTGACAAGAGAGTCAGATGAGCCTTCTGATCTTACAGAAGCGGAGCACACCATTCTGATTGTAGACGATGACCCTGTCAATCGACAGGTATTGCTTAACCTGTTATCCACGGAACGGTATCGTGTGCTTGCAGCGGACAGCGGGTCCACTGCCTTGAAGCTTCGTGAAGAATTCCCGTCCATTGATCTTGTTATTACGGACTGGATGATGCCCAAAATGTCCGGGCTTGAATTATGTCGCAAGCTGCGCGAGCACAGTTCCTTGTCTGAGTTACCGATTCTGATGCTGACCGCCCGAGGGTTGCCTGAGGATATCAAGCACGGATTCCAGGCGGGAGCCAATGACTTTCTGAGCAAACCGGTGGATGCTGGTGAATTACGAGCCAGAGTGCGGACGTTGATTGAGATGAGGAGTTCTGTGCAGGAAGCTATTCGGACCGAAATGGCCTTTTTGCAGGCCCAGATCAAGCCGCACTTTCTATATAATGCACTCAATGTCATTATTGCGACCTGTGCAGTGAATCCGGACAAAGCAACGGATCTGCTGATTGAACTCAGTCATTACCTGCGCGGAAGCTTTGATTTCCAGAACAGGGAGCAGCTTGTTCCTTTGACCAAAGAGTTGGAATTGGTGGAGTCTTATGTGCATCTGGAACAGGCCAGATTTGAGGAAAGACTGGTGGTTGAGTATGAGGTGGAATCGGATGTGCCTCTATATCTGCCACCTCTCAGTATTCAGCCACTTGTGGAGAATGCCATTCGACACGGCGTGATGGAGCGGGCAGCCGGTGGAACCGTTCATCTTAGGATCTTCAAAGAGAGCGAGCATGTGGTCGTTCAGGTTCAGGATGATGGTGTGGGCATTCCTCCTGAGCGAATGGCTCAGGTGAATTCTGGGCGCACCGAGGGTCCAGGTGGTGTGGGGCTGCAAAATATAAACCGCCGCCTGATGTCGCTATATGGTCATGGACTGGAGATTCATAGTCATGTGGGTAAAGGAACGCAGATTCAATTCCGCATCCCTGTGCAAAAGGTGGATTATACCAAATAGTGTGCCGAGTTAAGCAATTATGGTTAACAGACTAATAAGCGGATGCCGATAAGGTCGGTATCCTGTTGAATCTTTCATGGCAGGAGGCTGGAAGAACGGTGAGAGCCATTGTGATCGATGATGAGAAGCCGGCGCAGCTTCATCTGGAGCGTCTACTGCGAACGGACGGACGAATTACTCCCGTGCAATGTTTTTCAACAGCTCGTGATGGTCTTCATTTTCTGGCAAAGGAACGTGTGGATGTTGTATTTTTGGACATTGGCATGCCGGAGATGAATGGACTGGAAGCGGCTGAATATATACAGCAATTGGATCAGCGCATTCGTATCATCTTTGTAACGGCTTATGCGGACCATGCGGTTGAGGCGTTTGAGCTGCATGCACTGGATTATGTGCTTAAACCGGTAAGCTCCGCACGATTGGCCAAAACGATTGATCGGATTGCGGGCACCATGTCATATACTTCCCAGATTGCAGCTACCGCCGAGGTGCAGGAATCGGAACCTGTCTCTGTGGAGCTGGATACCGAAGTTCCGGGGTCGTTACATTCAAACATCTGGATATCTACAGAAGCTTGGATCCGGGTGCAGAGAAACATAAGTGGCGTACTACCAAATCGCAGGAATTGTTTGCTTTTTTGTTTCATCACAGGGAAGAATGGGTAAGCAAAGAGATTCTGCTGGATAAGCTGTGGGGCGATGTTTCCCAGGAAAAGGGATTAACCCATCTGCATACTTCGGTATACCAGATTCGAAAGCTGCTTAAGGAATGGAAGATGACAGGCAAGCTGGAATACAATATGAACCGCTATCGTCTGTTATCGGGCAATCTGGTAAGTGACGTGGATCAATTTGAAAAAGCCATGGTCTACAAGACCATCACATCAGATAATGTCGGTGACTTGAGGCACATGATTCCACTTTATCGTGGCGATTATCTGGAAGAGCATGATTATCGCTGGGCACAGGCCAAAGCAAGGGAACTCAGACGCAAGTATACAGGGCTGGTTATGGATATTGCGAGATGGGACATGATGCATGGCCGTGGCAAGGAAGCGATCGAGCAATTAACGATATTGCAGGAACGGGAGCCTTATTCGGAAGAAATCTGCCGACTCATGATGGAAGTGTATGCATCCATGGATGATCAGCAAGGCATACTTCGTTTATATCATTCATTTACATTGACCCTGAATGAGGATCTGGGACATCAGCCAGAGCCGGAAACAAGCCGATTATATCAGAGCCTGACGGGCAAATAAGCGCAAACTCAGACAGGAGGGTGAGGCATGAAGCTATTCATACACCGCAAAGATCTGCGTACGGATGATCTGGCCGCATTCGATTATTTGCGGCAACATGAAGATGAGAGTGTACATGTTCTCATCTATGATCCATTTCTACTGCGTCAAGGACGAGAGAAGGAACACAGCGGTGTGAATTTTAGGCAGCATGCATCGGCATTAGGCAGGCAGTATCTTGAAGCCAAACAAAAATTGCATGTTGTTTATGGAAAACCGGCTGAAGTGGTTGATTACATCCTGAACGAATTCAAAGGCGAGATGAATGAGGTTGTGGTCCATCGGGACATGACGCCATATGCAATCGAGCGGGACAGAGCCATACGCAAAGTCAGCGAGGCACATGAGGTTACATTCACACAACTGACGGATCATCTGCTGATGGATCTGAATGGATTTGCCAATTTCACAGGCAAGTCGGAGCCTTATAAAGTATTTGCAGCTTTCCATCGGCGGTGGGTCGAATTCATGAATGAACATCCCAACCCTCCTTCGGCAACAACGGTTGCAGACTTGAAGGTGAGTGATCGTCAGATGGATTGGCCGGATGCAATGCAGGTACCTCAGGAGCTGCTGGAGAGTAGTGGTTCGAAGGATGAGGACCCGAATCTGCTGTTGCAGCAATTTTTATCGGATCGAATTGCTGAATATGGGGATCATCGGGATGAATATGAGGCTTACGAGCCGAGTCATCTTAGCTCATATGTAGCGGTGGGAGCTGTATCGATCCGCAAGATGTACGATGCTGCGCGTCTTACAGCCGAGTCTGGGGAATGGATCAGGCAGCTATGTTTCCGCGACTTCTATCTGTATCGGGCGGTCTATGAGAGTCACTATTTTACATATGAAAAGGTGTATGATCTCTCGCCTCTCCATGACGGTCACTTCGAAAGCTGGTGTAAGGCGGAAACCGGGATTCCGATTATTGATGCAGCCATGACGGAACTAAATGAAACCGGACATATGCCCAACCGGTTGCGGATTCTCACGGCGATGTTCCTCACCAAAAACCTGCAATGCCCCTTCACCTTGGGTGAAGCCTATTTCAGGCGCAAGCTGAGTGATTATGATAACATTCAGAACCGGGGGAACTGGCTATGGTGTGCTTCGCTCGGCGAGAATGCTGCTCCATATTTTCGCGTAAACAATCCGGTAACGCAATCTGAGAAATATGATCCGCAAGGTGACTATATTCGCAAGTGGTTGCCTGAATTGAAAGATATGCACAGTAAAGACATCCATCAGCCGCGCAAGGATGCCATTGTGGATCTGAAGGCATCGAGACAGGCGGCGATTGACGTGTATAAACAGATCTTGGCGAGCCGTGAGAAGTAGAATCGGTCAGAGGAAGATTCATTCTTGACCCTATTTACCATTCTCATCCGAATGAACCAACAATTAATTGGTTGAAAGCAGAATGTTCTACAGACCGCGTAGTCGCGGTCTTTTTTACATATATAGACATGAAAATAGTGTGAAATGTGATGAAAATTTAGGAATTATTAAGAAATTGGACTACCCTTCTTAAGCAATATGGCTTTTAATAGATAGAGAGCTTAAATGGAATAAGTCATATCTGACATATTGACGAACATATGAAGGAGAAACGTGAACATGAGTGAAACACTGAAAAGAGAGCGAATTCCAGAGCTGAATCTGGTACGTGCCATGGCAATTATCGGCGTATTATGCGTGCATTCCACGTCTTATGCGACGGTAGACATGACGGGCTCAGGCTACTACTGGCTGTACAACTTTATTAATATTTTTATGAAATATGGTACGCCAACCTTTATTTTTATGAGCAGCTTTGTACTGTTCTATAACTATTATTCCCGTCCGCTGGACAAGAAACTCGTGAGTAATTTTTACAAGAAAAGATTTGTGTACATTTTGCTTCCGTACTTCCTGTTTTCCTTGATGTATTTTATTTTGCTGCATGTCACGCATTATCAGGGCCGACCTTTCAACGAATCGGCAGTAAGCTTCATCACAAAATTGTTTACAGGTAAGGCTTATACCCATCTGTACTTTGTATTTATCAACATGCAATTCTATCTGTTATTCCCATTGGTATTATGGTTGCTCAAGAAGTATCCTTCCGTGGTGAAATGGTCTGTTCCGATTGGACTATTGATTCAATGGGCATTCATCGTAAGCAATAAGTATGGATTCCAGGTACCCAACAAGGGAAGCTGGGCGTTCTCGTACTTCTCCTATTTCATGCTGGGTGCTTTTATCGGGGTGTATTTCCCTAAAATCAAACAATGGTTTGTCATCAGTCGGGCCAATGCTACCAAAGGACGCGTAGCTTCATGGATTCTGCTCTGGGCGGTGTGGATCACTGCTGGACTTGGCCATGTGTATATCTATTATCTGCTGCGTCTGAAGATCGCGACGTATAACACGCTATGGTATGAATTCTTCTGGAATGTACATACCTTCGCTTGCGCACTGGTACTTATTCAGATTTCCTATTTGCTCTATCGCAAAGGGCCGTCATTGATCGTTAAGCCGCTGAATCGGCTTGGAGCACTTTCGTTTGGCATCTATCTGATTCATCCATTCTTCCTGCTGGTGTATCGGAATTATCCGCCGCAGACAGGAGTCTCCTGGTTAGTGCATCTCTGGTATGCCGGAGGATTTGGCGTAGCTCTGATCGCATCGTGGATCGTCGTTGGATTGACGGCAAGGTTCGTTCCCTATGCATGGGTCATCTTTGGCAATCTGCCGAAACCGAAACCACGTCTCGCCCCGCAACAGAACTCGGGCCAACTGGACGTTCGTTAAGATGGTTTTCCAACACAGGAATAATAAACCGTTTCTTGGTCGACCTTAGGGGAGAGCAGGGAGCGGTTTTTTTTGCCTATACAGAAATGCATGATATGGGGAACGAATGTTTCTTTTTCAGGGTAGAGGGGTAATCATAAGGCGGAACGATAATACATTATGGATAACAGGATTAAGGTGAATAACATGACAACATGCGAAAAATGCGGGAGACCGATGCAGGATATATTGGAATATGTGGAACACATTCTTCACGAATGCAGTGAACAGACACAGGAGTACAACTCGAAAGATTATCAGGCCTATGGGCATGAGGGTGTTCACGAGCAGATGTGATACAATAGAAAGAAACCGGATTCATACGGAACCGAGGTGACAACATGGAGACGGGTCCAGCCCCTTTCCGGCAAGGAAAGACGGAACAAGAAGCGCGACTGAGCAAAACATGCATGTATTGCGGACAACAGCGGCCAATATCTGAATTCCGGCGCAGAACCGGAAAGCGGGCAGGCCCGGGAGCCAGACGGGGAGCCTGTCGAAGCTGCCGAAAGCTCGGTGGACAGGCTGCTCAGGATACTCGTTCCATTAAGCAAGCAGGCGAACCGAGGGAGACTCAACCGGAAAGCGTGGTGACACGCCCTGTTCCTGCCAAGCCCTCTGCAACTGCGAGATATGAGGCAGATCGTACCTCTGATGGGATGGGGCAGGGATCTGCTACGGTGTCTGAGTCCGATAGAGGTCTCTTGTCTCAACCGTCAGTGAACTCGTCATCTTCGAATGATGATCAACATGCTGACGTGGTGACTTCTTCACCTTCTTCTTCAGGTATTCGGAAGAAGAGGAGAAGGCGGAGGAAGAGCAAGCGGATAGAGGGAATGAAAGGTAATGAGCAGAAAGAAACAAGTCTGGAGCATGATGGCTTGACAGGTGAGGTTGTAACTGACCCTGCTGAGCCACAGCCAGGCGAGCGCTGGCGTGGCGAGGGACATTCGCAGGGCCATGCATCTGCGAATGCAAGGGACACTGCACAGCGGGCTGGCGTGCGAGCAGCCGCTGCTGTGCAGGCCGCCGGACAGACTGCGGCGGCCCAAGCGCTGCTGCCTGCTGAGCCGCAAGGCCCGGCAGCAGCGCAAATGGCTGCGGATCAACCGACCGCAGCCAAACGCAAACGCAAGCGCCGCCGCAAGCGTGCTGGCGCGCTGGCGCCCGGCGCAGGGCAGGCCCGCAGCATCGCTGCTGAGGCCCATGCGCCGGCACTGGGCGACCGTGGCGATGCCACCACGGTCGCCGCACCTGCGGCGGCGGAGGCACAGCCTGACGCCACCAGGCGCGAGCCTGGGCAAGCGCCGGAGGCTGCTGCGGAGGCGGGGCCTCCTGCGCCCGTGCGCCAGCCTGGCTTGCCAGGGTCCAAGCCGCGCCAGGCGCGCAAGGAGCGTGCGCCCAAGGCGAACGGCGAAGATGCTGCCCGCGGTACATCCGGGCAGCGACCTGCGCATGCCAGCCGTAGTCACGGAGCTGGCACGGATGGCCGTCCCCGCCGCCAGACGCCGGCGGCTCCGGTAGCCATTGACCCGGAAGATCCGGCTTCGCTCCGGACCAACCGGCAAGGCATGGTGCGGATGCGTGGCAAGACGGACAAGGGCAGGCGTTGGCACCAGGAAGTGGATATGGAGCTTGCCGTCACGCTGGTGAAAGAAAAAGCCGCTGTAGTGGTTAATCGATATACGATTCGCCGACTGTTCAGCAATAAGGATTTCAAGCGGTATATTCTGACTCGGGATCACCACACCTGTTACTTCTGTGGATCGTATGGAGATACGATTGACCATCTGCTGCCGCGTGCCAAAGGTGGACACACCACCCCGCTCAACTGTGTCTGCGCCTGTAATCTGTGCAACCAGTCCAAAGCAGCGATGGATGCTGATGAGTTTATGCGTTCCGGTATTCCCGAATGGAATGCTGCCCATCAGGCAGAATTGATTGAACTGGAAATGCAGGAAGCGCAGCTGGAAGAAGGATGATATATTCCCGAAGATAAAATCGGGTTTTAATATGAAGAGCACACCAAGACCACAAGAGGTCGAGGTGTGCTTTTTGCATGTAATTTTTACTCAGGTGAGTCGGAAGACAGTCACTGTGCAATAATTTCTTCAAATTGACAACGGTGTTCATCGAAGATGTACGTTATACTGGGAGGAAGTAGACTAAACAGCTCCAACACTCGTCTGAATGATGGAGTTACATGTGGAATAAACAACATCAGATAGTAGACTGTATAGATTGGATGGATGCGGATGACCCCGGCAGCACTGGACATTATGTCCTATATTACGGAAGAAAATATTCGTTTCTGGCTGGAAAAGTTCCGCTCTCTGGGCCCGTTACCGGGAATTTTGCTTACGTTTATGAAATCATTTGTGCCGCCACTGCCAACGCTGTTGATTGTAGGTGTGAACGGTGCGGTATACGGTCTGTGGGCAGGTTTTTTATATTCATGGATCGGCATGGTCCTCGGTTGCACCGTTACTTTTCTGATCGTACGGGAGATCGGGAAATCCGCTTTTGTGGAACGGTGGGCCCGCAAACCGCGTGTGCAACGCAGTATGGTCTGGATTCGGAGGAATGCATTCAGTTATGTTTTTTTGCTAAGTATCTTCCCGGTAGGTCCGTTCGTCATTATTAATGTGGCAGCAGGTATCGCGCGAATGCGGTTAGTATCCTTCCTGCTGGCGGTGGGCTGTGGCAAAGCAATCATGATCTTCTCTGTTACGTATATCGGTTCCAATGTTGAACAATTTCTGGAGCATCCTGTACGCTGGATAGGCGTATTGCTCTTCATAGCGGTATCCCTGTGGGCAAGCCGCAAACTGGAGCGACACTTTACCCGGTCATCGTCAGAACGCGAGAATCTACAAGATCTGAATCAACCAGATGGAAAATCGATTTCCTCATAAATGTATGAACTATCAGTGTACAGATCATTGATCTCTAATAATAGTGACGATGGCACGTAAGACAATATATTTGCATGAATCACATAGATAGAAAACAAGCGACGAGATTACCAAGTTAGAAATAAGACGGAAGACATGAACGCTCTCATCCTCATACAGGAAGATGTCACGAAGTGTCTCCGATACCAGCATTTCAGACTTAAACTTAAAAACTTAAATAGACTGTTCCATCGGAAGTAACTCTTACCTTTCCGGGGAACAGTCTATTTGTTTCTTGTGAAGTGCTGAACCAGCTTCGTTTGTACATTGTCTAATACCACTCGTCTTTCGATCTTCATTTTGTTATGGTTTCTTCCCATTCCAGATTTCCAGTAGCGGTCCGTGCTGCCCGTAAACCGGATCAGTATCCGGGATCGGAACCTCTCGGATTTCCTGAAGAGCTTTGGCTCGATCGCCTTCCTCACCTGTGCGTGTGTTGTAACTCATACCGCCCGGATAGGCACCGGCAATACGGAAGTCCGTGCTGGACTCCAGACGTTTATGACCTGTCCCGGCGGGAAGCACGACAACGTCGCCTGTTTGGAGATAAACTTTCTGACCATTTTCTCCGCCTAGAATCAGTTCCACGAATCCACTCACCACCGCAAGAGCCTCATGAGCGTTACTATGATAATGATGATAATTGAACACACCATTCAACCAGCTATTTCCCCATCCATGACGGTTCAGCAACGATTCTGCGTGAAGGGCCTCTTCCGGCCATACGTTTTTATACAAAAGTACAGGCAGGGTCGGATGATTGGGAATTGTACCGTTATCCTGGAGAAATAACGTCTCGATATTCTTTCTCGGTTCATTCATCTCATATCACCTCATTATAAATTACCCGATAACGTCAAGGACGAACAAAAAACAATTGTAAAATGATACAAAATGTATCATTTTAAGGTTATACTCAGTACATAAACTCTCTTCAATGCACTCGTTGTATAAATCGCAAGGGGGAATCGTGTGTGAACATTGTTATTACAGGGGCTTCTGGATTTGTCGGATTTAATCTGTCACAGTATTTGGCGCAAAAGGGGCATCGGATTACCCTTGTGGATCGGGATGATTATTGTAACAGGCTTGTTCACGTCTCTCCTCTACATGACATGCCGTTCATCTGTTGTGATCTTGCCTCAGACCGGATCCATCTGCCTGCGGGAACAGATTATATTATTCATCTGGCAGCCATGCCTCACGTGGATTATTCGTATCATCAACCAGGCGAAGTCTTCCGCAATAATACCTTCAGTACACAGGCTATACTGCAGTATGCTACCGAACATGACATCCCTGTCTTGCTGGCATCATCTGTTGAAGTGTATGGCGGCGATTGGGGCAGAGTCTATCATGAATCAGATCCGTATGCGCCCGTCTCTCCTTATTCTGCATCCAAAGTCGCCTGTGAAATGCTTGCTCACTCCTACGCTCAATGTTACGAGCTGCCAGTCAAACTTTTTCGTTTGACCAACCTCTATGGTCCGTGGCAACTGCCAGACCGTATCATTCCTCGAAACTTCGGTCGGATGTTGGACGGACTGCCTCTGGATATTCAGGGATCAGCAGTACGTGATTTCTTGTATGTAGATGATGCCCTTCGGGCCATTGAACAGATCATGCTGAAGGGCAAAGACGGACAGGTTTACAACATATCGACAGGGCTTGGAACAACCATGCAAGAGATTGGGGAGTTATTGCAACCCATGGATCGGTCCTTAGCTGCTGTAGAGATTCGGGAGCAAGAACCCACCCAGTCCAGAGGGTCCAGTCTGGTCGTGCATTCAGGTAGAATTCGGGGGAACTGGGATGGTTACCTCAGATGACATTGGAAAAAGGATTGGAAAGAACCTTCCGTTGGTACCAGGAACATCCTGAATGGGTAAGACAGTTCAGCCGTGAATATCATAGAACAAGGGAAACGCGCAGTTTTATTATTGATATGGCAAGATACGCAGTTCCAGCTGTGTAAAATGTACAAAAAAAGCCAGGGAAGGGTGTATGGAGTAACACCTTCCTTGGCTTTTTTGCGCCTCCGTCTCATCTTCAGTTTTCTTTCGAATACGGACGCAGGCTATTTTAGAACGATCTATTGCACGAAATTTTCGTGCTTTGTGACTGTTGCGTCACAAGGATCTAGTGATCTTTTTTAACGTCGGCAATTTTATCCTGTACAGCACCTTTGGCTTTGTCTTTTTTGCCCTCAGCCTGAAGGGATCTGTTATTTGTTGCATTACCGATTTGATCCTTCACTTCGCCTTTAGCCTTATTGATACCTGCTTTGATTTTATCGCTAGTTGAATTACTCATATCGAACATCTCCTTCGTTGTCTGGTGTAGTCCTTATTAACCGGGATGCCCGTAATCTAAACGCAAGCCATGTAATCCAATTTTTGCAATCGCGTTGCAAGAGGTTCATACTTGGAATTGAAAAGATGTCTCCATGATGGAATAAGGCGGAGCCCAACGCTGCATAATAACGACAGTGACCAATTTCGTTGCGCAAGATTCTTGGATTTGGAAAACAATTCCTGTGATTTTTGATGAATAAACCCTTTCTCGTGTACATATCGTACATCTGGTTATATGTGATCTTGCCTTCATACCACATATGGTAGGTATACGGATTTTGGACAGAGGAATTGGCGGACTGATCCTGCTTGCACGGGTTGACAAAAAAATCGATTTTGTTACAATGTTCACAATATCTTCACAAGTGTAAAAAATTTCTTTTTCATGTTCATGTGTAAGAGGTGTAATATAAGGGTATAGAGTTCGGTTTCGGCCTGCTTGTCGTTTTGTGCGTCAACACATGTTGTCCGCAATAGATCCAAGATACAATGCATGATGTAAGAGTGGCCCTGAGCTACGCTTAACCTATTGTGTGAAATTTGGTACATTTAGTTGTATTCAATGTATTTTGTGGTTCGGCTCTGCTTGACAGGCATCATGAAAGTCGCGGACTTCTATCCCAAAGTAAAGGAGGACTTTCTCTTATGTCACAATCGCCTACTCAACAAGAGGTGCCGGTTACAGAAGGTGCCGACGTTTCCCAACGCCAGTCCTTGGATGTACTGGATCAACTGATGAAGCCTGAGGTACAGGAGTCTTTAACCGTTCTGGTGGAGAACCTGCCTAAACTGGCTGAAATGGTAACTGCTATGACGAAAGCTTATGACTTTGCACAAAGTGTAGCAACAGACAAAGTTCTGATCAGCGACACAATGAGCGCAATGGGCGAGTTCGCTAAACCTGTTGTAGACAAAGCTAAAGGTGTAGCTTCTGCTGCCATCGAAGCCAATGACCGTGCGCAAACAGAGCAAACTTCAGTTGGCTTGTTCGCTATGCTGAAAATGCTTAAAGATCCAAACGTACAACAATCGCTTCGTTTTGCTCAATCTTTCTTGAGCATCCTGAACGAGCGTCAACAACAGAAACGTTAAGACTTAGAAGAACGGAGGATGGATATGTCGAAGCAAATTTTGATCTTGGGTGGAGGATACGGCGGTCTGTTGACTGCATTGACTGCACGTCAATACTTGTCTCCGGAAGAAGCGACAATTACTGTCGTGAACCGTTACCCTACACACCAAATTATCACGGAACTGCACCGTCTTGCAGCAGGAAGCATTGCTGAGCAAGCAGTGGCTCTTCCGCTCGAAAAATTGCTGCGTGGCAAAGACGTGAACCTGAAAATCGATACGGTGGATACAATCAAGCCGGACGAGAAGAAAGTTCTGATGACCAGCGGCTCCACATACTCTTACGATGCACTCGTTGTTGCCCTGGGTAGCGAAACAGCTTACTTCGGAATTCCGGGACTGCAAGAGTACAGCTTCACGCTGAAATCGGTTAGTGATGCAAACCGCATTCGTGCACACGTTGATGCACGTCTGGATGCATACAAAAAATCCGGCAACAAAGCAGACGCAACGTTTGTTATTGGTGGCGGCGGCTTGACAGGTATTGAACTTGTCGGCGAATTCGTTGATCTTCTTCCAGCTGCATGTAAAGAGAAAGGTATCGATTTCAACGATATCTCCCTGTACACGGTTGAAGCAGGTCCTTCCATCTTGGCTGGTTTCCCGCCAGAGCTGGTTGATCGTGCGAAATCCAGTCTGGAGAAACGTGGCGTTAACTTCATCGTTGGCGTGGCGATTACCGAGATGAAAGAAAATGAAGTTATGCTGAAAGACGGCAGCTCCATCCCTACCAATACCCTCGTATGGACGGGTGGCGTTCAAGGTAACGCAGTTGTTGCTAACAGCGGAATTGAAGTGGATCGCGGCCGTGCGAAAGTTACGGAAGTTCTGCAATCCACTTCTCACAAAGATGTGTTTGTTGCTGGTGACAGCGCAGTGGTCTTCCCTAGCGAAGGTGCTCGCCCTTACCCTCCAACAGCACAACTGGCTTGGCAAATGGGTGAAACCATTGGTCACAACCTGGGCGTAATGTTCAAAGGTGGCGCAATGGAATCCTTCACACCAGTATTCTCCGGTACGCTGGGAAGTCTGGGTCGTAAAGATGCTGTCGGCATGATCGGTGGCAACCAGACTCGTCTGAAAGGTCTGCCTGCAACCATGATGAAAGAAGCAAGTAACATCCGTTACCTGGCTCATATCCACGGTTTGTTCGCACTGGCTTACTAATCTTCGTGCCATTTAAGGGCGCCCTTCTGGGCGTCCTTTTTCTGTTGTATCTGTTGTGATGGATGCAACAAAGACCCTAGATATTCAGGTGTGCAAAGGGTGCGACAGAAGTGGGCGATGTGAGGTCGCGTATAAACTATATAGGGCACATGGCATATTAAGGGGACAACAGAATGATACATTTCCCATAGATGTTCAGATGATGTACCGAAGATGTGCTTAACGGATATGAACCTGGAGCCGGCGCTTAGAAGCGTCGGCTTTCGTTTAAATGATAGGAAGAGCATCTGTATATATAAGGAACGGGTATTCGCAACAGCAGTCCGTTCAACTGAGAGGAGAAATGACGTATGAACGTTTTAGTTATAGGAGCCAATGGACAGATCGGTAAGTTGGTAGTAGAGCAGCTTGTACAGGAAGGCCAGCATAAGGTAACGGCCATGATCCGCAAACCGGAGCAGGCAGACGCCCTGAAGGAACTTGGTGCCGATGTGGTGATCGGTGATCTGGAGGGCAGTGTGAAGGACTTGGCTGAAGCCATGAAGGATCATAATGCCATTGTGTTTACAGCAGGTTCTGGCGGATCTACGGGTCAGGACAAAACACTGCTTATTGATCTCGACGGTGCGGTGAAAACGATGGAAGCCGCAGAGCAGCAAGGCATCTCCAGATATATTCTGGTCAGTGCGTATGGCGCAGATCAACGGGAGAAATGGTCAGAGTCCATCAAGCCTTATTACGTCGCCAAACATTATGCGGATCGTGCATTGTTTGCAAGTGAGCTGAATTACACGATTATCCGCCCAGGTGGTCTGAAGAATGAACCGGGTACGGGCAACATTGCAGTAGGAACCGATCTGGAACCGGGAAGCGTCCCGCGTGAAGATGTGGCCCGTGTTATCGTGGCTTCTTTGCAGGAAGAGAAGACGTACCGGATGGCCTTTGATCTGATTGCAGGGGATCAGCCTGTTGAAGATGCCTTGGGCAAACTGTAGATGTTATTGTAAGATAACGGGAGAATGAAATGATGGGGATGAGGGGGAGCGCTGCATGAACGAAGCCGTGCTGGTCATAGAGGATGAGCCCAAAATAGCACGTCTGCTTGAACTGGAATTACAGTATGAGGGATATCAGGTAGGCAAGGCGGGGAGTGGAACAGAAGGACTGGAGAAGTATGGGGAAGGTCAGTGGGATCTGATTCTGCTTGATGTGATGCTGCCTGGTCTGAGTGGAATTGAAGTGTTGCGCCGAATTCGAGCCAAAGATGCTACAGTTCCGATTATTATGCTCACCGCTAAAGATTCCGTAGAAGACAAAGTGTCCGGCCTGGATCTCGGAGCCAATGACTACATCACCAAGCCATTCCAGATTGAAGAACTGCTTGCCCGAGTTCGGGCCGCATTGCGGCTTAGTGCCGTGGCATCTGCTGTTCCTTCCGTTTCTTCGTCTACACCTGCTGATACAGGTAATGACTCGTCTGGGCATAAGGATGAAGCTGATGCAGGCTGGTTGACGGCTGCCGGGTTGAAACTGAATGAAGGAACACGAGAGGTATCGCGAGATGGTGTGTCTATTGAACTTACTCCACGTGAGTTCGACCTGCTGGTGTATCTGCTTCAGAATCAACGTCAGGTGCTCAGTCGTGACCAGATTGTACAGGCTGTGTGGGGATACGATTATTATGGAGATACCAATGTGGTGGATGTGTACATCCGTTATGTGCGCAAAAAAGTGGATAACGGATTCACACCGCCCTTAATACATACCGTACGGGGCGTAGGATACGTCCTGAAGGAACAGTCATGAGTCTGCGCAGTAAAATCTACGGTTATTCGTCTGTATTGTTTGCTGTGCTGTTAATTGCGGTCAACCTGTCCGTCTATATCGTGTTTGAACGGATGTCCATAGATAACGAGGTTAATCGGGTGGAAGCGGAAGCGGAGTCTATTGTCGAAGGAGTGCGTCAGTCTGCCGGCTCCATTCCGCCGGATGACTTGCTGCGGGCCTACGCGCCTGTGAACGGCATGCTTCGGATCGTCAATGAGGACGGCACCAGTTCCCCGGTGACGACAACAGCAGCTTCCGAGCAGCTAAGCAAGCTGCCCTATAAGTACGAAAGTGAGAAGAAATCAGAGTATACCCAAGTTGAACAGATTGGATATGTGTGGGTTTCAGTCCCGGTCATCTGGCCTGATGGTGAGGTGGTGAACGTGCAGGTCACCGAGAGCATTGCAGAGACGGAGAATCGTTTGGCTGTGCTTCGTACCGTGCTTGTGGCAGTCACGATTATTGCTCTCATTCCAGCGATTATCTCCAGCCGGATTCTGGCGAACCGGATGACCAGACCGATTCAGCAGATGACACGCACGATGAGTGACATTCAGTCCAGCGGTCAATTCAAGCGTCTTCCACTGGAGGAAGGATCGAAGGATGAACTGAAAACGATGGGACAGACGTTTAACCGGATGATGGATCTGCTTGAATCCAACTTTGAACGACAGGAGCGATTCGTATCCGATGCATCCCATGAGCTCAAAACACCGCTGACCATTATTGAAAGCTATGCCAGTCTGCTACAGCGGCGAGGGAAAGAGCGTCCCGAGGTATTTGATGAAGCGGTGGAAGCGATTCTGTCCGAATCGGTTCGCATGCGGGAGATGACCGAGCAGCTGCTGCTGCTTGCGAAGCAGCCAGAGCAGTGGAATGTACAACTGGAGCGTGTGGACATTACGAGACTGGCAACCGAATCCACACGTGCGTTTCGCGAAGCCTATCACCGCGAAGTTCGGTGTGAAGATCCGGGTCCAATCTGGGCGATCAGCGATGAGAGCAAGCTGAAGCAGTTGTTGTTTATTTTGCTGGATAATGCCCGGAAGTATAGTGAAGATGCCATTGAAGTGAAGCTGAAAACCAAGGGACAAGAGTGCCGTATTCACATTGTGGATACCGGGATTGGTATGCGGGAGGATGAGTTGGAGAAGGTGTTTGACCGATTCTACCGGGTTGATCCAGCCAGAACACGCAGCTTGGGCGCAAGTGGCTCAGGTCTGGGATTGTCGCTTGCCAAAGAACTTGCAGGTGCAGTTGGGGCACGAATCGAACTGACCAGTACCGAGGGTGAAGGCACCGAGGCTTCGATTATTTTGCCACTATCGGTTCAGAACGGACCGCTCTCATGAAATTCTCATTCTTCTCTTATATACTGATATAAACTGAACTAAAGATTGTTCACACTGAAACTACGATGACAGAACAACCTTCCAATCGCTGTTATCCCCAGATTTTTTGATTCCCTTTTCTAAAGGGGAAAATCCGCGGATAGCGTATGCTTTCGAAGTAGCTTTCTTGCAGAAAGCTTGTAGCTTCGCTTTTTCAGGTTATTTCTGTCCTCTCCGTTAATGTGTAAAAGATTAGTTCAGTTTATTTAGTATCCATCGGAATTAAACTCAATAATACAGCAGATGAACTCGGGGTATGGGAGAGCTATAGGGGGAAGAAGGATGACAGAGCATGAGCAGCGACCACCGGAAATGAAACGGCATGAGCAGGGGAATAGTGGTTGGGCGAAATCGCGAAGATCACTTTGGTGGGGTTCGGGGCTTCTCATTGTGCTGATTGTGGCAGCCGTTGCTTGGTGGAAGCCATGGCAATCAACTGGTACGGTACTTACGGCAGATGCGGCAGCCCAATCGGTGCTGGATCAATATCCAGGAGAGATTGTGAATTCCACGTTGAAAGACGGGACGTATATCATGCAGCTCCGTTCGGAGACCGGACTGTATGATGTGCAAGTGGATGCCGTTACGGCTACTGTGAATTCCATCAAACGACTGGAGTCGAACCCGCAAGCGGAAGAGAAGACGTTATGGAGCCGGGAGCAGATCAAGACCGCGTTCTTAAAACAACAAACGGATAAGCAATTGGTCTCGCTTGAACTTGTGGAACAACAAGGCAGTCCGGTATACACAGCGGTCGTGAAGGCAAAGGATAACAGCCGTGAAGAACTCACGATTGATCCATATACGGGAGAGACGATATCTTCCAAAACTATCGCAGCGCCGACAACTGAACCAACCAAGGATGATCCCAAACCCCAGTTTCTGAACGAGAAACAAGCCAAACAGAAGGCACTTGTGGAGGTCCCGGGGGAAGTGGACGACATTGAACTGCGTGGAACCAACAGCGGGAATCCATATTATCTGGTTGAAATTGATCTGGAGGATGGCCGGGAGGCTATTGTGCAGGTGAATGCCATCTCGGGAGCCATTCGTTCCGTAACCTGGGATGAGGATGATGATTAACCTTTTGCAAGGGACGTATTAAATATAACCTTAACTCGTTGGACAGATGATTCCTCATGTGGAGTCATCTTTTTTTTTTCAATTGCGCGTTGTTGAATACATACATCATGAACACCAGTTAAATGAGCATTCTCCTCATTTTCTCATCAAATTCTAATCTAACTCTCGCTGATCTCTCATTCCTGCAGGTTATTCTATAGATGTAGACGAGAACGAGAACAACAAACGAGGAGATGAGTGATGATGATGAACAAACATAAACTATGGATTGGCAGCTTGTCAGCAGCAGTATTACTTGGTGGATCAGCTGTGGCAGCTGAGTGGCAATGTGAACGGACAATCGGTGCAAACGACACCGACATCAACCACACAATCCGTATCACAGAACCAGAACAGCACGGGCAAAATGCTGAATGCATCCCAGGCGAAAGCGTTGGCGTTGAAAGCAGCCGAGGGTAAGGTGGATGACGTGGATCTGGAGCGCAGAAACGGTCAAACGTTCTATGAGATCGAGATCGATCGAAAAGGCAAAAATGATGTTGTCGTTCGTCTGGATGCATACACCGGCAAAATCCTGGCAGTCGTGGATGATGAAGACTACGATGATGACGATGACTATAAAGGTGCTGCAACAGGAAATACATCTAACAGCTCTGCTTCCAAGCAGGTCAAATTGACGGCATCCCAAGCTTCAAACATTGCGTTGAAACAAGTTACGGGTGGAAAAGTAACCAAAGTTGAACTGGATCATGATGATGGGCGCTATGTGTATGAGGTCGAACTGAGAACTGCGCAAGGTGAAGCAGATGTAGATATTGATGCCAACACAGGTAAAGTGTTATCGTTTGACCAGGATTTTGACGACCAAGATTAAGCAATAAGGGCGAGCATACACTGATAAAACATCATATTAACCTGCCTATGAACAGCCATACACAACCAGAGATCGTTACATGATGAGGCAGGGCGGGTATAGCAGAGGACGCTTCGGGGAAGCGTCTTTTTGCTTTACATAAAGAGAACGGAGTGTGACATTTTACATGTTGCGCCGGATTGTTCACTATCCGAGCAGCAACGTGGCGGATACAATCGGAATCAGGGAGGTGAACGCCCAGCCAATCTTGCCAGGAATTTTAATGCTGAAATGCATCATCGATCGGAGGCAGATGAGACATATCGATTTTATTTTATGTAAGCGCTTCACAAAAAACATGGAGGTGCATTACGATATGGCTATGAACGATGGATGGTTAAAAAAGAATACACATTCACGCCGCTTTACCCGCCGCTTGAGTTATTTGCTTGTGTTGGTTTTGGCGCTGCAATCACTAGGCATGTTGTTCGCACCTGGACACAATGCTTCAGCTGCTCCGCTCAGTGTAACGAACGGGATACAGTTCAAAGACACGAATGGCAATGTTGTTCATGCCCATGGGGGCGGGATGATCAAGGCGAATGGCTATTATTACTGGTTTGGGGAGAATCGCAACCCGAATGGAACGTTCAAGGCGGTATCTGTGTATCGTTCATCGGATCTGAAAAACTGGGAATATCGCAATGATGTGCTCACCAGCAGCTCGGCAGCCGAGTTAAATATCTCCAACATTGAACGTCCGAAGGTTATCTACAATAGTACGACTGGCAAATATGTGCTTTGGATGCACAAGGAGAACGGATTGGATTATGGTGAGGCCAGAGTAGCTGTAGCTAGTTCGAACACGGTTGATGGCAACTACACGTATGTGGGCAGCTATCGTCCACTTGGTTATGATTCCAGAGATATGACAGTGTACAACGATAACGGAACCGCTTATCTGATCTCCGCGACCCGAGTGAATGCAGATCTGAATATATATAAGCTGACCCCGGATTTCCTGGGGGTGGAATCCCTTGTCACCACACTGTGGCCCGGACAATATCGTGAAGCACCTGCCTTATTCAAAAAGACGGCGTCTACTTTCTGATCACCTCGGGTGCCACCGGCTGGAATCCGAATCAGGCCAAATATGCAACAGCCTCCAGCATTACAGGCACATGGAGCGGCCTTAGCAACTTTGGAGACAGCACAACATATGGTTCCCAATCCACCTATGTTGTTCCGGTAGAAGGTTCGCAGACGACCTCCTATCTCTATATGGGTGACCGGTGGGCCGGGGCGTGGAGCGGGCCTGTACAGGATTCCAAGTATGTCTGGCTGCCGTTTTCATTCCCCAGCGCAACCAGTCTGGCGATGAACTGGGCCAGCAGTATTACGATTGATACAGCCACAGGGACCGTAACTGGAGTTAGTATGCCAGAGGTATGGGACCCAAATGCTTCATATCAGCTGATTAGCCGCAAGAGTAACAAATTGTTGAATGTCATTGGGGGTTCTTCCGCCAACGGTGCGGATTTGGAACAGCGAGCAGATGGAGGAACAACGAGTCAACAGTGGCAGATTACCGATGCGGGTGGCGGCTTTGTCAAAATCATCAACCGTTCCAGCGGTAAGCTGATCGGTGTAGAGAATGGCTCCACGACCGATGGGGCCGTCATTGAACAGTGGAATGATGGGGGTTGGGCCAGTCAGCAATGGCAGCTCGTTCATGTAGGTGGTGGTTATTATAAACTGAAGAACCGCAGTACAGGCAAGGTCTTGGATATCTCCGGTCAATCCTTGGCTGATGGTGCTGCTGCCATCCAGTGGACGGATAATGGCGGTACGAATCAGCATTTTCAGATTGTGAAGGTGCAGTAGAACGGTAGGAGTATTATAAATAAGGCTCCAAATACAGGTAAAGCTACAGATAAAGCCCTTGTCTCTTGCCTTTAAGGTAGGACAGGGGCTTTGTGATGTGTTCACGCTTGGTACGTGATGCTCTTACACGAAAGGGAAAACCAGATGATGACTCACTGCGTGATGTATTTCCGATCATTACCATTCCAAACTGTGGTAAACTAGTAGAATTGTAGAAAAAGTAGAGACAGGAGTGGATAACGAAGTGAGTGAACAACAGGTGCTATCCATTGAAAGCTTGCGCATGAGATACAACGGACGTTATGTGCTGAATGGCATCGATCTGGAAGTGAATCGCGGTGAGATGATTGGATATATTGGTCCCAACGGGGCTGGCAAAAGTACGACGGTCAAGATTTTACTCGGGCTGGTTGAAGGATATGTAGGTACGGTGCGAATCTTTGGTAAAGATATTGCGGATGGGGATGTGGAGTACAAACGCAGAATCGGCTATGTTCCTGAGGTGGCGGAATTGTACGAACAATTAACGCCTGCGGAGTATCTGACTTTTACGGGTGAGCTGTACGGGATGTCCTATGAAGATGCGGATTATAAAGCCAAGCTGTTAATGGATTGTTTTGGACTCGAAAAATCATATCATGCCCGCATTGCCTCCTTCTCCAAAGGCATGCGACAGAAAGTATTGCTGATCTCGGCGCTGCTCCATGATCCGGATCTGCTGTTCCTGGATGAACCTCTTAGTGGACTGGATGCCAATAGCGTAATGGTGGTCAAAGAAATATTGTCGCAGTTGTCAGCCAAAGGCACAACCATCTTCTACTCATCCCACATCATGGATGTGGTGGAGAAGATCAGCAGTCGAATCGTACTCATCGCTGAAGGACGCGTCGTGGCAGACGGTACGTTTAAGCAGCTCCAACAGCAGTCCATGGAAGGCACGCTCGAGGAAGTTTTCAATCAATTGACGGGCTTCAATGAGCACATAGCCATTGCGGAGCGCTTTGTATCGATTGTGCAGGAGGTGTACTGAAATGGAGGAATCCTCCGACTTTCGCACACTCAAGATTCTGGATCGCTTTCGTCCGCTCATCGCTAGAACAGGAGCGGATTATGATGTGCTGCGCCTGATTTTGCGAGTGAAATTCCAGATGGATCAACGCAGAGTACCAACCATTTTGTCCAACAATTCAGGCAAAAAGGAGCGCAAGGAAGGCAATCAGTTTGTTCGTTCCCTGTGGTTGTATGGATTAATGGGACTAATGATGGTTCCCTTCATCGTCTGGGATACGGGACATTTCATGCTTCAGATGGGCCTTGTGTTTGGTATCTTAATGTTTATGATTATGACATCCATGATCTCGGATTTTTCCTCCGTACTGCTGGACATTCGGGATCGTAATATCATTATGACCAAGCCCGTTGATGGACGAACGGTAGGTATGGCCCGAGCCATCCACGCAGGTGTATATCTGCTATTGCTGACGGGTTCTTTAACTGGCATACCGTTAATTGCTGCATTGGTGACACATGGGGTCTTATTCTTTCTGATCTTCCTTTTGAACTTAATTCTGATCAATATGCTGATTCTGGTGACAACGTCCCTGATCTACCTGTTCATGATGAAGTTTCTGGATGGGGAGAAGCTGAAGGATATGATCAATATGGTGCAAATCCTGCTTTCGGTGGGGATCGCAATTGGTTATCAGCTGGTCATTCGCTCGTTTAGCATTATTGATTTTGGTATGGTATTTACCCCCGCTTGGTGGCAGTTGTTGTTGCCTCCGTTATGGTATGCGGCTGCCTATGAATGGTTATTTGCAGGGGGAGGGAATGTATGGATGTATACCTTCACAGCACTGGCAGTCCTGGTTCCGGTGGTATGTCTGATCGTATATGTGAAGCTTATGCCTTCCTTTGAGTTGTATTTGGAGAAAATGGCGCATTCGGGCCAGTCCTCCGGGCGCAGACGCGGAAGATGGGATCGCCGGATTTCCAAGCTGGTTAGTCGTTCCAGAGAGGAGCAAGCTTGCTTCCGTTTGTCAGCCAGCATGATGCGTAATGAACGGGAATTCAAGCTGAAGGTGTATCCATCGCTTGGTTTATCATTTGTTTTACCTTATGTATTTTGGTTTACTCAATTGCAATCTTCCAGCTGGGCAGATTTTAGGCAAAGTTCGTTCGTATATACCTTTTATATCGTGCTGATGCTGGTTGTTACGGTTGTGGTTATGCTGAAATTCTCAGGACAATACAAGGCGTTCTGGACCTTTCGTGCTGCACCGATGGCGAATGATAGCGCATTATATAAAGGTGCACTGAAGGCGTTCCTGTGCAATATGTTCCTGCCTATATTTCTGGCGAATGCCATTCTGTTCACCTTAACATTTGGATTACGGATACTGCCAGATATTGCGATAATCCTAATGACGGCAACGGCTCTTGTCCCGCTGGCAGGCAAGTTGTTGCTGCGTAAGCCACCCTTCTCTCAATCGTTCAGTATGGCGCAACAAAGTGATGGCTGGTATGTATTCGCTGCCCTCCCTGTGCTTGCCATGTGTTGGGGAATTCATGTCTTTTTCCGATCCATGTCGGGGGCATCTGGATCTACGGTGTACTATTAATCGTGGCGAATGTGTTGTTGTGGACGCTGCTGTTTCGGGAGAAGAAGACAGCGAAGAGGTCGGTTGCGGTTTAAGAATAGAGTAATAGAGCAAGAGAATAGAAGAACAGAGAACGGAAAAACGGAGAACAGAAAAACCGCGAACAGGAGAATATAAGAATAAAAGAAGGCACAAACAAGTGAGCAAATGCAATAAGAGGAGCAAATTCCGGGAAAACTCCATCCTATTTTTGCAGAGAGTGACTGGATCAGGTGAGTCTACGGGTCAACGTTCTAGAGAAGTAAGAGATGAGAGTGCAGTGTATCAGAGAAGCATGGATTAAACACCGAGGAACCAATAGTCAAAGAAAGAAGAGGCAAGAAGCAAGAAAGAAGACCGAAGAGCCAAGGGATTAGAGATGAGAAGGACGAACTGATAAGAGCTGAGAAGAGCTAAGAGGAGTTAAGAAGAGCTGAGAAGAGCTAAGAGGAGTTAAGAAGAGCTAACCTGGACACGGATGTCGGGGTTAGCTCTTTTTGGTAGGCATGCTACCCTAAAGGAAACCCTCGCCTGCAGCGCTAACGAACCTGAGACAGCTTATTGGGGGAATAATCGGAAAAATAAATCCTAACGAATCTCAGTAACGTTATCCTTCGGAAAAGTAGCTATTTAGCTCGAAAACGGAGCAAACTAGGCACAATAGCGTCTCTGAGATTCGTTAGATATTAGATCCACGCTAAAAGGGGCAATTAACGTGTATCAGGTTCGTTAGAATGGGGTACAGCAGATGGTGGCTCTCTTGCAGGTAGGTTGGATAGGGATGCAACTGTGTGCAGCTCCCAGCACGCAGTACCCTGCTTCATGACGAGGGTGGTCAGCCCTCAAAGAAACCCTCGCCCGCAAGCGCTAACGAATCTGAGACACCCTATTGGGGAGATAATCGGAACAATAAATTCTAACGAATCTCAGTAACGTTATCCTTCGGAAAAATAGCTATTTAGCTCGAAAAAGGAGCAAACTAGGTACAATAGCATCTCTGAGATTCGTTAGATATTAGATCCACGCTAAAAGGGGCAATTAACGTGTATCAGGTTCGTTAAAGTGGAGTAAACAGTGGAAGGCTCGCTTGCAGGTAGGGTGGATAGGGATGCCACTGCGTGTAGCTCCCAACACGCAGTGGCCTGCTTCATGACGAGGGTGGTCAGCCCTCAAAGAAACACTAGCCCCCAGCGCTAACGAACCTGAGACAGCTTATTGGGGGAATAATCGGAACAATAAATTCTAACGAATCTCAGTAACGTTATCCTTCGGAAAAGTAGCCATTTAGCTCGAAAAAGGATCAAAATAGGCACAATAGTGACTCTGAGATTCGTTAGATATTAGATCCATGCTGAAAGAGTCAATTAACGTGTGACAGATTCGTTAGAATGGAGTACAGCAGTGGAATCTATTTTCCGTACGTCGAAGTGTCGAAATCCATTGAAGTCCACAACGAGTGAGTTTCATAGATGCCATATCTCTAAAGTGATAGCATGGCGTTGGAAGTGTTGGCGGTATGAATATACTTGTGTGGCAGAGTATTTGCATATAGAAGCTGTACCCAGTGTAGTATTAAAGACTAGCAGTAGCACCGTGCCCAAGAAGCTAATATTAGTCCAAGTGTGTATATATGAGTGCACAGTCAGCAGCGTGAATGGTGGTAGAGGCGAGGAAGCTAACACGGTTCGGTTCTAGAGTTGTTTACGGTTTAGGAGTCTACGACTGGAAAGGTTCTTAATCTGTATCTTTGTGCAGGGTGGGGCGCTTTATCTCTTACGGCCTGCCCGGAGGATGGTTTCTGCCAGCCGATCCGCTGCATCGGCTGTGGAGATTGCAGATTGCGCAGCTTCTGCGTATACCTTGCTTAGCGTGCCTGCAATCCCCGCCACCTTTTGGCGGATCAGGTCAGGCCCGGCGCCTTCCAGCTCGAAGGCGGTGGATATGATTCCGCCTGCGTTGAGCACGTAATCAGGCGCGTACAGGATGCCGCGCGCCTGCATGCGGCCTGCAACCAGCTGTCCTTCACTCAGCTGGTTGTTGGCCGCCCCGGCAACGATGGAGCAGCGCAGCTCCTCCACCGTTGCCGGGGCAATACGCCCCCAGGGCACAGGGGGCGAAGACCGTGCAGTCAGCGGCGTGAATATGGGCCGGATCGGCCGAAATGGCGCCGCTGAACTGCACAAGGGCACGTTGTACACGCTCCGGTACAACGTCTGCCACAATGAGCCGTGCCCCGGCTGCATGCAGGTAACGGCACAGGGCATGCCCGACCTTGCCCAGTCCCTGGACGGCAACGGGAATGCCCTGCAAAGATGCAATGCCTTGCTGGCGCAGCGAGGTCACAATGCCGATGTGTACGCCGTAGGCGGTCATCTCGGCAGTGAAATCATCCTGCGCCCCAAGCGAACCGGTGGTGTCCGTCACATGTGTGGTCTCCATTCGGATCTGGTCCATGTCTGTCGCCGTGGTACCCAGATCAAGACCGGTCACGTACCGCCCGTTCAGCCGCTCCAGACAACGACCGAGTGCGCGAAAGCGCTGCGCTCGCCCGGATACGTCTGTATCCGGGCTCCCATCCATATGATGTGTCACATCATTGGCGACAACTTCCCGTTCCCCGCCAGCGGCCTTTCGTTGCTCTACCCCTGAATCTCCAGCGACCGGAGCACCACGAACAGACCCATAACTATCCTCATCCGGTGCTGTATTCTTTGCAAAAGGTACATCCCATATGACCACTTTACCGCCGCCATACGGCAGTCCGGAGATAGCGTTTTTGTACGTCATGCCCTTGGCAAGCTTCACCGCGTCCCGAACAGCCTCTTCCTCGGACGCATACGTCCAGTAGCGGCATCCGCCAAGCGCAGGTCCAAGGGACGTGTTATGAATGGCAATGATCGCTCTCAATCCGCTATCTGCATCATGGCAAAAAATGAGTTCCTCCATGCCTTCCCGCTCCATCTCCTGCCATAGCTGCACTGATGGTTCCCCCCTTTTGTTGTGACCCATCCATCCTGGTTCTGACCCGTTATTCTGTGCGATCGTGCTCGGCGTTATGATGATACAGCATATTCACAGGCACCGGTTTTCGACCCTGGGACCTCCGCCGGGTTGATAATCGGTACAAACGGTTCTATAATGGCAGTTCCAGTATGCCAGAGAGCAGAGAATACCTACGGATTTACATCCAACCGTTTAGAATGAGGGTATAACGTCCAATGATGGAGATAGAGCGAACGTGCAGGAAACGCAGATGAAACGAACTCGTCGAGTAGATGCAGCAAAGGGCCATTTCCGTTGCGAAGGCCAGGAAAGAGGGATTGCGATTGTTTAAAATATTGATATTTATCTTTTTGATCCAGATTGTGTACGTATCGGCGTATACACTTCGGATGATTCTGACACTCAAAGGACAGAAATATATCGCTGCACTGATCAGCATGGGTGAGATTGTGATCTATGTACTTGGTCTGAATCTGGTTCTCAAATATCTAACCCAGCCTTCTGCCTTAATCGTTTATGCGGTGGGTTACGGACTCGGTGTTTTGCTTGGAGCCTGGATTGAAGAGAAGATTGCACTCGGTTACGTTACCGTTAAAGTTATCTGTAACCAGATGGGCGGCAATGTCGCGAATGCCCTGCGGGATAAAGGGTACGGTGTTACTGCGTGGGTGGGCAGTGGACGTGACGGGGATCGGCTTGTGATGGAGATTCTGGCGAAACGCAAAAACCAGAAACTGCTCTATCAGACGATTCTCGATCTGGACCCCAAAGCATTTGTCATTACCGTGGAGCCCAAACAGTTCCATGGCGGCTTCTGGACACGTTCCATCAAAAAGTAAAATCGAGCAGGTCTGCAGCAGATGCAGTCCTGCTTTTTTAATTTCAATATATCCGACATCCTCTTACTGCCGCGATATATCCCTAAAACTTTACTCCTTAAGTTAACTATGTACGATTCAAGGTTGCTTCCAGTATAATCCCAAGCTACATCCGCATTTCCGCCTACATGTGAGATAGGGATTATTGTTGTAATCGCTTCCAACATCTACAGTGAGAACATGTCCTTCGTAATCTGTCATGGCAGCGATGGACGAATGTACTCATTATATATCAGGAGGAATGGATTTAATGAAAACGACATTTCGAAGCTGGTGCAGCACAGCCTTGGCGATAACGTTGGGGCTAACCTTATTGTCCGGACCGGCAAGTGTGCAGGCAGCGGGCAACGCAGACTACAATCTCACAGGCTTCTCCCAAGGGAACGCGGGCGGCGGTATCGTCAGCGAATCGAACACAGCCACGTATAAGAAAGTGTATAACGCGACCGATCTGGCACTGGCACTGAAAAGAACTCGGGTGTCAAAGTCGTTGAGATCATGAACGATCTGAATCTGGGATGGAATGAAATTCCGAGTGCAGCGCAGACTTCGCCGTTTGCCAAGCATAATGACGCGCTGACGCATCCCGTATTGAAACAGACAGGTGTCAGCAAGCTCACGATTGACGGTTTCAATGGACTTACCATTTTCTCCGCCAACGGCTCCAAAATCAAACACGCTGCGATCAGCGTGAAACGAAGCTCCAACGTCATCATCCGCAACCTGGAATTCGATGAGTTATGGGAATGGGATGAATCCACCAAGGGCGATTACGACAAGAATGATTGGGATTACATCACCCTGGAGGAGAACAGTAACGTATGGATTGATCACTGCACCTTTAATAAAGCCTATGACGGAGTCATTGATTCAAAAAAAGGAACCAGTGGCGTGACCATCTCCTGGTCCCTCTTCAAAGGGGATGACGGCAGCTCGAACAGCTGGGTGACCCAGCAAATTAACGAATTGGAAGCGAATAAGGCTTCCTATCCCATGTACAACTATCTGCGCAGCAGTGCCGTAGGTCTTAGCAAAGCGGACATTATCGCCATCTCGGGACCGCAAAAGAAAGGGCATCTGGTCGGTTCGACCAGCCTGGAATCGGCTAATGCCAATCTGTCCATGACGCTGCACCATAATCTCTACAAAGATATTCAGGACCGGATGCCACGTCTGCGTGGAGGAAACGCACATGCGTATAACATCGTCATGGATGCAACAGGGGCACGTGCTGCTAAAGCCAAGATCACAACGGCGATGGCAACAGCAATTGCGTCCAAAGGTTATAAGTTCGATATCATTGGCAATGGGGCAATCTCTACGGAGAGCGGAGCTGTATTGGTGGAGAAATCAGTCATTAAGGACGTGCTGTATCCTGTTCGCAACAATCAGACTGACCCGGCAGATCCAACCTATACCGGCAAAATCAGAGTGACCGATACGATGTATTCTTTGGATGGAAGCTCCTTCCGTGGCAGCAGTGATACATCGGGCAGTCCGCTGGCGCCAATCCCGGCCGTGGTAAAATCATTCTCCTGGAACGGCTTCTCGACACTCCCATACAGCTATACCACGGATGATCCATCCACGTTGAATGCACGCCTCACAGCATCCAATGGCGCGGGTTCAGGCAAATTGACGTGGTCCAAGGATAATTGGTTGAAGACGAGTTATTAAGGATCTGTGTAATTCGGTTTTGGGGCAGAGGGAGAACCCTGTACCGTTTGTACTTCCGGAACGATTCCGGGTTCTGGATAAGAGGGTTAGCTTTCCGATATAACAAAGAGTGCTCCTGCAGCCTTCATGGCCGGGAGCACTCTTTTATCCATCAATGATCAATTGGGCACTGCACTCACCGAGTCACGATAGATGATATTGCCTTTTACATGAACACGGCCGAAACTGCGGTTTGGGTTGTCGACCTTTTTAAGCATCGACTGGACTGCCGTGCGCGCCATCTGTTCCACATCCACTTCGACGGTTGTCAGCTTGGGATCGGAGAGCATGGCATAGATATCATTATCAAAACCAACAACAGAACATTGGCCTGGCACCTGAATATCCATGGAAGTCAGTTTTTGAACGAGCAGATGAGCGACCTGATCACAGTTGCATACAAAGGCCGTTGGTAGCTGCTCAGGCAGATCAATCTCAATAAACGTACCTCGTTCATCCCGATCATTCAGAACCAGATCCGGATTCATTGGCAAGCGATGTTCCAGCAAGGATTTGTAATACCCGAGGAATCGGTCCTGGATACTGCTCGTTGAATACAGGTTCCCTACATAAGCAATGTTACGGTGGCCCTGCTGAACCAGATAATTCGTCAGCTCATAGGCAGCGTAGAAGTTATCGGTAACGACGGAATCAATGTCGGAATGTTCATCGTAGAAGTCGAGAAACATTTTGGGAACTTCCATTGATCGCACCAGTTCAATATACTCTTTGCTGATCTGTCCGAGCACGATGAAACCATCGACCTTGTTGTCGCTGTATAGCTTGGGCAGTGTTAGTTCTTCCTCATCCTCCACATTCAGAATGTGCAGAATACCGTAGTAGCCCTGTTCCTCCAGATGTTTCGTAATGCGCTGGAACACGCGTACATAGAACGATTGCGTAGGTCCGGTAAAACGCTCCGGGATAATTACGCCAATATTATGGGTTAAGCCTTCCTTCATCGAACGGGCAGCGGCATTATAACGATAGCCCATTTCAATAGCAAGCACTTTAATTTTTTCTTTTAATTCGCCACTCACGCCATCTTTATCATTCAACGCTTTCGAGACGGTCACACTGCTGACCCCGAGCCTGTCGGCGATATCCCGCATGGTGATATTGTTCTTCAGTATGGTCGCCTCCTTCAAGCCGGTATAGGCACAATGTGCTGTCACTATGATGAGTGCTTTCCTCCAACATAATAACAATCCATATCAGTATACATCGTTACCCACTTGGAATAAAGCCATTCTGGCTGTTGTTTCGCTAATTTTCAGCACATGGCAGGTTTCCCTGAGAGGACGTTCTACCGATGTTACGTTAATTGTTTCTGAAGAAGCTTCTCATTCTGTTCAATCAGCTGACCCCGCTGGCTGGCACAGTCCAGGGAACGATATGGATCGGCCGGTGTGTTGAACGTATAATCAACCAGTTTCTCCAGAGTGGTAGTTGCCACATGACAGCGGGTATCACTGGATGCGTAATAGATAAAGACTTCTTCCTTCTCATTGACCACGGCACCGTTGCAGAAAATAACATTGGATACATCGCCTACACGTTCGTCGTCATAAGGGGCAATGAAATGGCCGCCGGGCTTGGCAATCATCCGCGTCGGATCATTCAGATCCGTTGCGAAAGTGTACAACACATAACGCAGCCCTGCTGCGGTGTTCCGAACCCCGTGAGCAATGTGAATCCAGCCGCGATCCGTCTTGAGCGGAGCAGGGCCCTGGCCGTTTTTGACTTCGTAGACCGTATGATATTGCCGTTCATCAATAACCGTCTCTTCATGAATGACCGGGTTCAGGATATCTTCACACAGACCGAAGGCGATACCGCCGCCGCTGCCCGTCGAGATGAATCCGTCCTGTGGACGAGTGTAGAAGGCATATTTTCCATCCACGAATTCCGGGTGCAATACGACATTGCGCTGTTGAGGAGAATTCGTTGTGATGTTGGGCAACCGTTCCCAGCTTATAAGATCTCGTGTACGGACCAATCCAGCTTGTGCAACTGCACTGGATGTATCAAATGGAGGAGCCTCGGGGTCTTTGCGTTCAGAGCAATAGATGCCATAGATCCAGCCGTCTTCATGTTGAACGAGGCGCATGTCATACTGATTGGTTTCCTCCGCATCGATATCATCCCAGACCAATGGTTTACCGGTGAAACGGAATCCGTCAATTCCATTATCGCTCTCGGCGAGCGCAAAGATCGATTTACGGTCCAATCCTTCCGTACGGATGACCATGACGTATTTGCCATTGAAATAGATGGCTCCCGGATTCAGTGTCGCATTAATGCCCAGACGTTCCATGAAATGCGGGTTGGTCGTCTCGTTCAGATCGAATCTCCAATGCAGCGGTATATGATGGCGAGTGATGACCGGGTATTGATACCGATCATATACGCCGTTGTAGAAAGAAGAATTGATCTCATTGGGGCGGGTAAGCAACTGCTCCTGTTTCTCCAGTAACTCCTTGTATTTCGGGTGTATCATTCTGATCCCATCCTCTCGATTAGTTCAATACAGAATCTGCTATTGTGATATGGGCACTTCCACGGTCCGGCAATTTCGCTCTGATCTGGTGTTCCGTTCCCGTCCACCGACCAGTACCATTCTCCACCAGCGCGCTGATCAATAATATTCTCCTTCGTATAGCTCCACAGCCGTTCCACTCTCTCCAGAAATAGTGGATCCCCTGTACGCTGATACGCGTTATAGAAGCCAACCATCGCCTCTGCCTGAACCCACCAGATTCGCTTCTCATCGATATGTTCACCTTCTTGTTCATTGAGCAGGGAACCGTCGGCATCCACAGCCACATTGGAGATGTTATAGGCGATATCTGTAACCATTGCCGCATACTCCGGATGTTGCTCCATCCCCAGAACGTTCAGTGCTTCGTCGATCAGCCAGCTGGCTTCAATGTCATGTCCGAACGAACGCAGGTCAATGATGGACGCCCACTGTTTGTTGAAAAATACCCCGAGGAACTTGGTGTCTTGGTCATACACCCTTTCATATAAAATGCCGAGCAGGCGTTCCAGCGCCGCCTTCACTTGTTGATCCGGCCACACGCGATAGAGTGTGGTGTAGGCCTCTAACACATGGATATGCGTATTCATGGTGTAATCCGCAATTACTCCGTTTTCGCTCAGCATCTCGTTGGGCTGTTCCTTCCATGTGCGATCAAATTGTTCCTTATATGCAGGCAGTTCTGCATCCAGACCTTTGTCCTCAATGAGAGCAAAAAGCGTTTTCGCAAGTTCCAATGCAGACACATCCCCGGTCGCACGATAGTACTCACTGAGGGAATACACGCCGAAGGATTGCGTATACACATGTTTGCTCGTGTCCAGTGCATCCCCTCGGTAATCCACCATCCAGTACATCCCGCCATGTTCGGTATCCATCATATAATCTGCGAGAAAACGATAGGCGTGCTCCGCGTGATCCCGCCATCTTTCGTTTCCGGTAACCCGATATGCCGCTGCAAAAGACCAGAGTTGCCGTGCCGTGGCGATCCCGCCTTTGGGTGCCTGCGGATTCACCTGAAGATCATTGCCAACCCAGCCGTAGAATCCACCGTGGGTTGTATCTTTAAGGTTGGACCAGAAGGGTAAAATCTGTTTTTCCCAATGCGCCTTGATTTCAGATTGGAGTTGGGATGTTGTTGTATTCATAAGTGAGCGCTCCTTCAACGTGTTACATAAATCTTAAATTATAAACGGACTAAAGAATATTTACATTGGCCACTCCGATGACAGAATAACCTTCCGATCGCTGTTATCCCCAGATTTTTTAATTCCTTGTCATAAGGAGAAAATCCGGGGATAGCGTATGCTTCCGATGTAGCTTTCTTGCAGAAAGCTTGTAGGCGAACGCTCCGCTTCTTCAGGTTTTTTCTGTCCTCTCCGTTTCGTGTAAATGTTTAATCAATTTATATATTTAAGTTAACGATAACTTTATAAATTAATTTTAGTGCGCTGAAAAACAGATGTCAACGAAATACCTCGTAATTTTTCTTGTTAGGTTATAAATAAATAATTTGACACGTAAGCGTTACCATAATAGAATTCATTTTGTAACCTTAACGATAACTTAATTAAATTAAGAGAGGGGTCGAAACAATTGAAAAAAAACAAAGGTTGGATGATGTTGCTGACGATGCTGCTCATCACTTCACTACTTGCTGCATGTTCATCCGGAGGTGGATCTTCGCAGGCAGGGGAGGAGATCAGTACAGATCCGGCAGATATCAAAGGTGAAATTACTGTTCTGACGCAACGGACAGATATTGTGGATACGGTGTTCAAAGACTACGCAGCGGAGTTCAATAAGGAATACCCGGATGTTAAAGTGAACTTCCAGGCACTGGCTGATTATGAAGGGCAAGTAAAGATCCGTATGAGCACCAAAGATTATGGTGACGTACTGATGATCCCGACTAGTGTTCCGATCGCGGATATCCCGGACTTTTCGAGCCGCTCGGCACGTACGATGAACTGAAAGACAAATACACCGCGATTGAAGAACGTATGGTGGATGGTCAGGTATATGGTATCCCTACGGTCATCACGTTCTCGGGAATTATCTATAACAAACAGGTATTCAAGGATGCCGGCATCAATGAAGTGCCTAAGACGCCTGAGCAATTCCAGGCAGCGCTCCAATTGGTGAAAGACAACACCGATGCAATTCCTTTGTACACCAACTATGCATCCGGCTGGGCGCTGACACAATGGGAAGCAGACCTGCCGACCGTTGCGGGTAGCGTAGATTATGTGAACGTGGACCAACCGAACACAGATGATAACTTTGTGCCTGGTCAGCCGCACTATGAACTGTACAAAGTGCTCTATGATGCAGCCAAGAATGGTCTGATTGAGAAGGACCCAACAACAACCGACTGGGAAAGCTCCAAAGCGGATCTGGCCAAAGGCAAAATCGCTACAATGGCACTTGGTTCTTGGGCGATTACACAGATCCAAGGGATGACGGATACACCAGACGATATTGGATTCCTACCATTCCCAACCAATGCAAGCGAAGTTGTGGTTCCGCTCTCCGCCGACTATAACATCGGCATGAACGTGAACAGTGAGAACAAACCTGCTGCCAAAGCCTGGATTGATTGGTTCCTGGTGAAATCGAACTACGCAGTTGAACAGGGCGGCGGTATGGATGCAGACAAAAACGCGGAATTGCCACCAATTTTGGATCAATACAAAGACGTTAAATTCTCCACACTCACGCCTGCCAAAGAAGGCCAGGAAGGTCTCGTTGACAAGATTGATAACGAAGGTGAAATTGGCCTCTGGCAGCCTGACTTCAAGAAACGCATTATCGAAGCAGGTATCGGTAACCGCAAGGAATCGTATGACGATATCATGAAAGATCTGAACGATAAGTGGGTAAAAGCACGAGCAGAACTCACGAAATAATGGGATTAACGTAAGTGGTCAGGTGGTGAACAGACTACGGGAGCATGGATGGAAATCCATGTTGTATGGGGGCAAATGGTGTCTGAAGTTATGGTGCCGGATGCCTCCCCGGCAGTTGTTCAGCCAAATTTCCTGGACGGGATCTTTCGATATATAGGCGGGTTAACCGCTTGGAGGTGTGGAGAGCATGAAGTACTTAAAGGTTTCGAATTGGGGTTACTCAGCGCAACGCATATTTATCATCTGTGCCTTCTCAATTATTCCGCTGGCGTTGCTGTTCACGTTTGCATACTTACCGGTCATCAACATGTTCAAATACAGTTTCACCGATTGGAATGGATACAGCAAAAGGTTCGATTATGTTGGGTTTGAGAACTATACGCGCATCTTCAGTGATCCCGAATACTTCAAAGTATTCATTGTCAGCTTGTACTACTTTGTGGCTACGTTCGTACAGATGGGCTTGGCACTCTACTTTGCCACGATTCTGAGTTTCAAAGTCCGAGGCAAAAACTTCTTCAAAGGCATATTGTTCTTCCCTTATTTGCTGAATGGGGTAGCCATCGGTTTTATCTTCCTCTTTTTCTTCAAACCGGACGGCACACTTGATATGCTCATGCATGCTGTAGGGCTTGGACAATATACGCAGCTTCTGGCTCGGTAATCCGAACATTATTAACGTGTCACTCGCAGGTGCATCGGTATGGAGATACATGGGCTTCAACTTTATCATTTTCCTGGGTGCAATCTCCTCCATTCCGAAGGATGTGTATGAAGCGTCCGATATTGACGGCGCCAATCGCTGGCAGCAATTCCGCCATATCATTCTGCCGAGTATTACGCGCATCCTGCAACTTAACCTGATCTTGGCCATTAGCGGCGCAATTAGTGCGTTCGATATTCCATATATCATGACAGATGGTTCCAACAGCAGTATGACATTTGTAATTCAGACGGTTCATTTGGCGTTTAAATACGGCAAGCTGGGACTGGCATCCGCCATGGCTGTGGTGCTGCTCCTGATTGTTATTCTTGTTACGCTTGTGCAGCGCGTCACCATGAAAGGGGAGGAGTAAACGTGACACAATTCAAATACACCCTTGCGAGCGTGGTCAAATATGCTTCCCTGGTTCTGGCAGCGTTTATCGCCTTGTTACCCATCGTGGTCATCCTGTTCGCATCCCTCAAAACGAATGCAGAATATGCTGCCAGCAGCCCGCTTGCCCCACCAGCCAACTGGCTGAACTTTGCGAACTATACAAAGGCCTTCGTGGATGGCAACATGCTGGTCGGTTTCAAAAATACAATTATTATCCTGATCATCTCCATTGTCGGTGCAACTCTAACGGGTCCATGATTGCGTATGTACTGGATCGATTCAAATTCAAGGGCAAGAAAATCATGGTCGCTGCATTCCTGCTCGCTACCCTGATCCCGAGTGTTACAACGCAGGTTGCCACATTCCAGATCATCAACGCGCTCGACCTGTTTAACACACGCTGGGCAGCTATCGTAATGTACTTGGGTACAGATATCATCGCGGTGTATATCTTCCTGCAATTCCTGGGCTCCATCTCAAGTGCACTCGATGAATCCGCCATGCTGGACGGTGCATCGTACTTCACCATCTACTGGAAAATCATTCTGCCACTGCTGAAACCGGCTATTGTCACGGTCATTATCGTAAAAGGTGTGAACATCTACAACGACTTCTACACACCGTTTCTCTACATGCCGAAGACCGATCTACAGGTCATATCCACCGCCTTGTTCAAATTCAAGGGGCCGTTCGGATCACAGTGGGAAGTCATCAGCGCCGGCATCATGATCGCCATTATTCCCACCATGATCATCTTCCTGCTGCTACAGAAGTACATCTACAATGGCTTCGCACAAGGCTCAGTTAAATAAAAAAACGAGAGGCTATATGAAATGCATATTGAGAATGCACAGGAACGAAGAGGACAGAAATAAGCTGGAGAAACGGAGTGTTCGCATTTATAACCGGATTTTCCCCTTTTATAAGGGATCAAAAAAATCTGGGGATAACGGCGATTGGAAGGTTGTTCTGTCATCGAAGTGGTCTAGTGTAATTTTAGTATTCATTTCATAAAGCCTAACCGAAGGGAGAAATGAAAAATGTCAGTTGCTGAAACGAAAAACGTACACATTGTGGGGGATGCTTTGCCGAATATGCCGTGGGAGGCGAAACCGGAGGGAACGGAAGGCCCGGTGTGGAGACATTCGGCGAATCCGGTGGTTCCGCGTAACCCGGTCAAGGGAGTTGCCCGTATTTTCAACAGTGCCGTTGTACCTTATGAAGGGAAATTCATTGGTGTCTTCCGTGCTGAAACCGTTAATGGACGTCCGCACCTCCACATGGGAGCGAGTGAGGATGGTTTAGAGTGGACGATTGAAGAGGAACGCATTGCCTTTGTCGATGAAAATGGCGATCCGTTTATGCCGAACTATGCGTACGATCCGCGTCTGGTGAAAGTGGAAGATACGTATTATATCATCTGGTGTACCGATTTTTACGGAGCAGCACTGGGACTGGCGAAGACCGATGACTTCAAAACATTTGTCCGTCTCGAAAACCCAATGCTGCCATTCAACCGTAATGGTGTGTTGTTCCCGCGCAAAATCAACGATAACTATGTCATGTTGTCCAGACCGAGTGATAGTGGACATACGCCATTCGGAGACATTTTCCTGAGTGAAAGCCCGGATCTCGTGTATTGGGGCAAACATCGTCATGTGATGAGCAAAGGCGGCCAAGGCTGGTGGCAATCGGTCAAAATTGGCGGCGGACCTGCCCCGATCGAGACATCCGAAGGCTGGCTGATGTTCTATCATGGCGTAACCGGAACGTGCAATGGGTTTGTCTACAGCATGGGTGCGGTCATTCTGGATCTGGATGAGCCGTCCAAAGTGAAATATCGTTCCTCCAACTTCGTCCTGACACCGGAAAAATGGTATGAAGAGCAAGGTTTCGTGGATAATGTCATCTTCCCGTGTGCAACACTGCATGATGCCGAGACTGGACGCATTGCCATCTATTACGGGGCTGCCGACACATATGTGGGCGTGGCGTACACGACCGTCGAAGAGATTGTGAACTATGTGATCGAGACGGACGAAGTCATTGCTGGCGACCACGAGGAAGGCAAGCTGTAGTTGAAGTGAATGGAACACAGGGGAGTAATGCATATGGAGTATATCAAAGGATTTACATTTGGCTGGATGAGTGGCAAGGGTGACTTCTGCAAGCCGGAGGCCAAAGAATCCTTGCGTCTGATGGCTGAGCGCACAGGCAGTTCTCATGTTATTTTTGCACTGGCGGCACATCAGGATCATCCGCAGGCGGTAGAGGTTAAGTATCGGGGTGACCATCTGGTGGAGGATGATGAACTGGTCGACATGATTCGTTACGCCAGGGCACTCGGGCTGCGTGTCATTCTGAAACCAACCGTCAACTGCACCGATGGCACATGGCGAGCACACATTAACTTTTTTGATATCGATGTGCCGTGTGAGCCGAAGTGGAAGGATTGGTTCCGCAGTTACACGGCATTTCAGAAACATTATGCAGCTATAGCAGAGCAGGAAAAGTGTGAGATGTTCATCGTAGGCTGTGAGATGGTGCAATCCGAACGTCGGGATCAAGAGTGGCGCGAGGTGATCGCTGGTGTGCGTGAAGTATACACTGGACTGGTGTCATACAACACGGACAAATATCAGGAAGGTCATGTGAAGTGGTGGGATGCTGTGGACGTCATCTCTTCGAGTGGCTATTATCCCATCGGAGATTGGGAGGCACAGTTGGATCGAATCGAGCAGGCAATTGCTCCCTATGGCAAACCCTTTTTCTTCGCAGAAGCCGGTTGTCCCAGTCGCAGCGGATCAGCCCAGGTACCGAATGATTGGGGACTGGAAGGTGAAGTGAGTGCGGAGGAACAAGAGCGTTTCTATGAAGCCATGTTCCGGCATGTCAGTCAGCGTGACTGGGTACGGGGATTCGGTCTATGGGACTGGAGCGCACATCTGCACGCAGAGAAGGATGCGCTGATGGACGACGGATACGGGGTGTATGGCAAGCCCGCGGAGAAGATTATTCGTCAATTCTATGAGAGCATAACTGTAAAAGTTTAAACGAGAAGCAAGAAGGCGTATGTGAAGATGAATCTGTAGTGATATCCTCATATGCGTCTCTTTTGTGATCAATTTAGAATACGAGATGAACATGACTCACGAAGAGACATGTTGTGTACATGCAGACAGGAGTGAATCTATGGGAGACATGCCATTGGAACAGTTGAAAAAATACAACGGAAGCAGTCCGAAGCCGGACGATTTCGATACCTATTGGAGCCGGGCCCTCGCGGAGCTTGATGCGCATTCGCTTGAATATGAATTGATTCCGGCGGCTTTCACATCGCCGATTGCAGAATGCTTCCATCTATATTTCACGGGTGTGGGAGGCGCACGCGTTCATGGTAAGCTGGTCCGGCCTTTATCAGCATCTACGGATGCCAAGGGAGTAGCCATGGCCATGTTTCACGGGTACTCCGGTGATAGTGGCGACTGGTTTGACAAGATTGCATATGCAGCTCATGGCATCACGGTACTGGCGCTGGATTGCCGTGGACAGGGAGGCCTTTCCGAGGATAACTTGCAAGTCCAAGGAACAACCCTGCGGGGACATATCATTCGGGGCATCGATGACCCTGACCCCAATAAGTTATACTTTCGCAACGTTTTCCTCGATACGGTGCAGACCGTGCGCATTCTGATGTCAATGCCACACGTTGATGCGGAGCGGGTGGGTGTATACGGCTGTTCACAGGGTGGGGCGTTAGCCACGGCGTGTGCTTCACTTGAACCGCGCGTGAAGCTGGCGGTGCCGGTATATCCTTTTTTATCAGATTACAGACAAGCCTGGGAACTGGGTGCCTCAACCTCTGCCTATGAGGAACTGGTGTATTACTTCCGGTTATTTGATCCGAATCATGAGCGGGAGGACGCTATTTTCAACAAGCTGGGATACATCGATATCTCCAATCTGGCTGAACGGATTCAAGCCAAGGTTTTGTTTGTTACTGGACTTGCGGACACCATCTGCCCGCCATCCACCCAGTTTGCAACGTACAACCGGATTCGTTCGGAAAAAGAGTTGGTAGTCTATCACGAGTACGGACATGAGTACATTCCGGGATTGTCTGATCGAACGTTACAGGCGTTTTTGGACCTTTAGATGTAGGTCATACTAATCCGTGAAAAGCGGCAGTAGCCCATGTTACACCACATGCCAGGATAAGCACAGGATGATCAAAACTTCTAGTTGTGAACCCGGCACTAGTGGGGTTCTGTTGGAGGTATATGCTTTGCTTCGTGTATGTATGGACAGGTTCCGGTCAAAGAGAAGTGAGAAGTGAAAGTGGCTAACGAATTGAGTTAGCGTTAATTGGCGATTTAGCTTGGTATGCAGAATGTAACGAACCTCAGTGAAGTTATTGTGGTGAAAACCCGTAGAAAAGTGCCAAAAGTTATACTTATCGATGAATTAAGGCTTCTACGATTCGTTAAACCGCAGACTTGCCTTAAATGGGGCTAATAGCGTGTTTTGGGTTCGTTAGATCCTAATGAATACAAAAAAGGTTGTCTCTTACGTCTTATTTAAGACATAAGAGCAACCCTTTTTAAGCGGGAATAGGCAGATTTATGCTTTCTTATATAAGTTAAACTAAAATCACATTTGAGCCATTCGCGGGAAAAGAGAACTGCCTTTGAATTACGCTTATTCCCGGATTTTTGAGTTACCGTATAAGGTGATCATCCTGATAGAAGCTTCTGCTTCAAGAAGGCTTTCTTGCAGAAATCAGTTACCCCATCTTTCTCCCAAGTAACTCGATCTTCTCCAACCATTTTTTTTTCTGTTCCTCGGACTGTTTTCCCACCACATCTACAGGTGTTATGCGCACAGGCTTGATGCCAGTGAGTGCAAATGTGGAGATTTTCATCATTTTGTGTGCGGGCTCACCCTGGAACCATTTGAAGTACCAGTACGGGCCATCCATGGTGGTGATCATGCGAGCCGTACGGCCTTTGAGCAGCTGATCCGGGAAAGGTTTACCTTTGTGATATTTGAAGGCATAACCTGGCATAAAGATCCGGTCGACGAAACCTTTCAGCAGGGCTGGCGGTCCTCCCCACCAGATGGGGAATACCCATACGAGATGCTCGGCCCACTTAATCGCTTCTTGGGCTTGCAGCAAATCCGGTTCGAGTGGCAGTTTATTACGATAACCTCCCTCCAGATTCATGTTGAATTCCAGTTCGTTTAGGGTGATCATGCGAACTTCGGCACCAGCTTGCATCGCACCTTTGCGGTAAGCCTCTGCGATTGCGCAGTTATAACTCGGTGAGACGGGATTACCTTGAATAATTAATATTTTTTTCATTGAAGATGACACTTCCTGACTATTTTAGTTAATGAACACTAACCTCATGTGCAAAAAGAAAAGGTCACGTATGACCCGATAATCCATCTGTATATGCTGATGGGATGTTAACGATTCTCTTTTAGAAGTTATTCAGCAAGTCCGCTTTAAATTAAGAATTACGAATCATGCCTAGCGACATCATCCGCATCGGAGTATGGAATTCAGCCGAAATTAGCGGATGTTTACGAAGGTTGTTTGCTTTGGAAACAATGCAGTTGCTCACGTCGTTCTCCCTACCCTCCGCTACTCCATTTCTAGCTTTATTCCATCTCCACCGTTACTCCAGAGGTACATTTCCCAACATCGACGTAAGTCGATGAACGGTTTCTCCGGTATAAGGTACCAATAGCTCCGGCAGTTCACCTTGCATACTGGAGACGGCCATGCGTGTAATTGCTCCGATCACCAGAACGGCTGTGAGCCGTGAATCCTGCTGAGGCAGTTCGCCCCGCATCATTCCCTGGTCGATCAGATCCATTAACGCATCCAATGGCTGACGGTAATCTTCACTGCTTCCCGCTTCAATGAATATTTCATGATTCTGTGAAATCAACAGCAGTCCATAGGGATCTTCATCGTGCAGGTGAAGAACCTCGGTAATCAGTTGCTTGAAGCGTTCCAACACGGGACCTTCCTGTCGAACATACCCGTCAATCAGTGAAGTATAGTCCGCGCAGTATTGGGTGAAGGCTTCCAGGGCAACGGCATCTTTGTTTTTAAAATGTTTGTAGATCGCCGCATCGGTTACTCCCGCGGCGTCACCGATCTCTTTGACGGAAATGCCGTCAACGCCTTTGGTTGCGAACAAGCGCATCGCCGCTTGTAAGATATCTTTCTTTTTGCTATCCACATGAGGTTTGTTCTTCATGATTGTATAGTAAGTGGTTACTAACTAAAATGCAACAAGCAATTTTGAAACTCTAAATGGAGACACGGAATAAGCGCTTACGAACAAAGCTTGCAGGCTTGAGAGAGGCAACGTATGATGAATAGAAATCAACATCGGAGCAGCAAGGAGAACGAAATGGGGAATGAATAGCGTGACAGAAAAAATGGATGCATACAGCTGGGTGACGCCCGAAGGAATGCTGAATGATCGCTATATAACAAGCCGCGAACAGTTGTATCAAGGCATGAACGGACGATATGTGGAGCGGTTCACTGTTCCTGCTGGTGGGAGTTATATTTTCAAACCGCTGACGAATTCTGCACAGCACGGACGGGAACGATGGATGTACGAGCGTGTGATGTCTGGTCTACCCCCGATCTATCCGCAACTCATTGCAGCGTCGGACCTTACCATTGCACCGGCACAGAGCTGGATGATCTACGAGGACCTGGGGCAACTGGTGCATGATTCGCAAGAAGAGACAATGCTCGGCGCAGCGGCACATATGGCGGCCTGGCATGCGCTACCTATTACGGATTGGAGTGAACTGCCTCGTGTGGGCCAGAAACCATCCATTCGCACCATGTTGGATGAGTTGCGGATGCACAGACAATCTATAGATGATCTGTTGTCCAGGCTGGATATGCGGTTGTCTTCATCAGATTGGGACAAAATGGCCGCGTTGATCCTCACAGCAGAGGAAGAACTTCCTACCGTCCTGTGTCATGGAGACCTGCATCCCGGTAATCTGGCTGAAGTGGACGGCAGACTGGTCATCTTGGACTGGGAGCATGCCCATCTGAATACCCCACTGTGGGACGTATACCATCTGGTGGATCTCTCGCATCCGCTGTTTCCCAGAACAGTTACGCCTGAATTGCGGGAGCGGGTTATAGATGTGTATCTGGACAAGCTGGGGAGCCTGGGCGTGCAGATTGAACGGGTTTCTTTTGCAGAATGGTACGATGCCTATGCTATTGTATTTTCACTCTGGATGCTGCGTCTGATTGATGGCGATCTGAGAAGTGAGGATTGTGTGTGGCCACGGGAGCAGCGACGTAACCAGTGGTATGAGACGGCATCGACATTGGAACAGTGCATGAAGCACATGCGTGAGGAATAGAAATGAGGGGTGAGAAGCTTGCGTAAAGTCGGACTTGTTATGCGTAAAATTCAATTCACGGAAGCACAGGGGCCGCGCGTATTTGCGGACCGGTTGAAGCAGATTGGTCTGGAGCTGGGTGTGGATATTGTGTTCATCTCGCCAGAGCGTCATGTCAGCGGATACGACTGGTTGCCGGGGTATGAGCATGAGAAAGGTGACCTGGTGAACTACGATATCGTTCTGGACCAGATTCATAGCCAAGATATAGAGCATGTCATCTACACTGTATCCGGGTTTACGTTCTTGAAGATGTTCTTGCCGAAGAGCGTATTGTTCCCGCACAGTTTCCCGATCCCGCGCTGACGGGATATGAGATGATGAAGCCATTCTATACGATGGTGGACAAAGCGATTGTGCAGACGGAGTTTTTGAAAACAGAACTGGCCCGCAATTTCGGCGTACATGACGTGAACGTCATCCCGATTGGCTTTAGCGAAGAGCTGGCGAACCGTCACTATGACCCGAGTCAGGTGGTGCATAATCGGGTGCTCTGGATCGGTCGGGATGAAGCAAACCGTCGCCCGGATCTGGTTCTGGAGTACGCTCGGCAGAACCCGGACAAGGAAGTGTACATGGTGTTCGGCGGTGTTCGCTATAAGGAAACCATGAAGAAGTACGATATTCCTGCCAACGTAAAGCTCAAGTTTGCGCTCACACAGGATGAGATATTTACGTTGATGAACTCTGCCAAGGTATATTGGAACTGTTCTGCCTTTGATACGTTTGCGATGCCGCTGACCGAAGCGATGGCGATGGGCAAAATGGTTGTGAAACCGGAGCATGCCTGCTACGGGCACATTCGATCCACACATGCCTTTGCAGGCAACGAGGATAACTGGTTTGAACTGGTGAACATGGCTGCGGCTGCGCCGCGCCGTGTGTCGGAAGACAACCGCGAGTATGCGTTTGGTGCCTTTTCGCGCACGAAGATGAAAGAAGGGTACCGGCAGTTTTTCTCCGATTGGTTGAAGTAAAGCATGGTTGAAGTAAAGGATAATCGTGCGGGGTATGGAGTTGGACGGATCAGTAATTAATGAGGTTGAAATAAGGCAGGACCATTGGATGGAAGTTCATTTTCCAGCACGTAGGAGGAGACTTTATGGAAGTACTGATCTTGTGGACATTGGGAATGTGGGCGTTGCAGCTGCTGATTGAATGGCTGATCTACCGGTTACAAGGACGCCGAATGACGTGGGTACAATATATATTGCCATGTCTGGCCTTGCTCGGCGGTGCCGTTGTAATCATGATCAGCATCGATATGGGCGGGTGGAACGGCATCGGGTATGCCCTGCTCGGCGCATCACTGGGCACCTCGGGTATGTTAACCCTTATTACGGTAGCGATCAGGGATATAATGCTTCGGCGACGGGGCGGGAACTAATCAGAGCAGGATCTACCTGGTACAATAAAGGTGAAATGGCCGATGGGCGGGTTGCAGGAACATATCCGTCTGTGATATATTGACACTAATTATGACAAGGGAGGTGAAGACAGGTGAATCACGAGATGCTTAACAACCGTATTAGCCAGCTGCCGATTGCTATGGCTGGCATTGTTCATACTTTTCTGACCAACGGGAGAAGTCTGTCCAATTTTGAATATACGGAAGTTAACATGTGCGAGAAGATGCCTGCCTTGACCTCATTCGGACGATAAGCGATATTGCTTGAATTCTGAAGGGCCGCGGAGCTAACCTCCTGCGGCTCTTTTTGTGTTGCGGTCAGGATCTTCCAACCTATAGGAGGAACCTTATTATGATGATGATTAGCGCGCAACAACTGATACAATACCACGGAGCACATCTGGTGCTGGACGGCATTACGTTTGAGATTATGGAAGGCGACAAGGTCGCTCTGATCGGCCGCAACGGAAGCGGCAAGACCACACTCATGCGCCTCATGGCAAGGCTGAACAAGCCGGATGAAGGACAATTGATGATCAAAAAAGATACACGGGTGGGATATGTGGCTCAGGTTCCAGAAGGATTGGATGACCATACTGTACTGGATGTACTGAGCCTTGGATTCAAGGAGCTTATGATGTGTCGTACGCAAATGAAGGATATGGAACAGCAGATGTCCGATCCGGCATGTGCAGCAGACCCGGATCAATTGGAGCGTCTGCTCAAACGCTACGCTACGCTGCAAGATCAGTTCGAGCGTGAGGGTGGATACGAAATGGATGCCCGGATCAATCAGGTGGCGGACGGTCTGGATATCGCGAAGGCACATTATGATTGGCGCTTTGGCTCGCTGTCCGGTGGGGAGCAGACTCGGGTGGTGCTGGCTTCACAGCTAATCGTCAGACCCGAACTGTTATTGCTGGATGAGCCAACGAACCATCTTGATCTGGAGCGGGTCGAGTGGCTGGAAGGATTCCTACGAGAATATCCCGGTACTATTGTCCTGATCTCGCATGACCGCTATTTTCTGGATCGGGTGGTGAATCGAACGCTGGAGCTGGAGGATGGAGAAGCGGAAACGGCAGCTGGCAGTTATACGGAATACATGAAAGTCAAGGAACAACGGCTGTTGCAGCAATTCGAGGAGTTCAAGGAACAGCAGAAGGTGATCAAAAAAATGAAGGAAACGATCCGCCAGCTGGAAGAGTGGGGCCGAGTTGGTGGGAATGAAAAGTTCTTCCGGCGTGCCGCTTCCATGCGCAAGGCGCTGGAACGGATGGAACAGGTGAAACGTCCTGTGCTGGATCGTCGCAGCGCAGACTTTGATGTACGTCCTACAGACCGCACGGGCAAACGGGTCGTTGTGATGGAACAAGTGGAGAAGAGTTATGGCGAGCGAGCGATTCTACGCGGGATCTCGGGTCTGCTGGAATATGGCGACAAAACTGCACTCATTGGCCGCAATGGTTCCGGCAAGACGACCTTGTTCAAGCTGTTGCTTGGAGACGAGCAACCCGATGCGGGCAAGCTGGAGTGGGGCGCACGCGTGGATGTGGGGTATCTGGCTCAACAGGAGGAACCTGCGAATCCGAAGCTGAATGTACTCGAATACTTCCGACTTGAAGCAGGCGTGGAGGAAGGGGAAGCACGCGGGATTCTGGCACGATATCTATTCTATGGCGCAGATGTATTCCGCGCGGTAGGACAGTTATCCGGCGGGGAGTGGACGCGTCTGCGGCTGGCGCTGCTGGTGCAGCGCAAACCCAATGTCCTGCTGCTCGATGAGCCGACCAATCATCTGGATATCGCATCCAGAGAAGCGCTGGAAGAGTCGTTGGTTGATTTTGAAGGAACCGTGCTTGCCATCTCGCATGATCGGTACTTCGTTAATCGGCTTGCGTCCCGTGTGTGGGAACTGGAGGACGGACAGATGACCGCTTATCTCGGCGACTATGAAGCGTATCGCGAGAAGAAGCTTGATATGCAAGCTCGTTCGGCGGCGACAGATCAGGCTGCAGCAGGTGCAGGTGTTTCTTCTCGTGGGAGCGCCAAGTCAGAGGTGAAATCAGGCATAACAACAGCACCCGGCGGGACTGCCAGATCAGGGAAAAGGGCAGAAGCAACCTCACCAATGAATGGGTCCACCGTTGCGGCTACCAATGGAAGTCTTGATCACGAAATTTCCACAGGATCAAGCAAGGTGTTAACCCTTTCGGCAGCAGCTTCATCGAATCATAGAGGTGGCAATGGCAAGCAGCCGTCTGCGGAGAAGCTGGAACAGACCTTGGCTCGTCTGGAGGTACAGATTCAGGCGCTGGATCAACAACTGGAAACGGTTCAGAACAATCCGCCTGAACTGGAACAAATCTGGAATGATCGCGAGCAATTATCCGCCAAATATAATGATATATTGGCCCAGTGGGCTGAGTTATAAGTTCGGATGACATGTGCATAAGATGGAACCAACGAGGTCGGAGAGTTTTCTCTGGCCTTTTTGGAGCGGGATTAAAACGTACCCAATGCGGAGTCTGCCTGTTTTTTCAAGCTTTGTTGATTCAAGGCTTGGCGACAACCGGTTCTTATTTTTTACATGTCTTGGTGAATCCAATCAAAATTCATGATTCACTGCAAATGGATTCGTGTAACTTTTTACATCCATATGCGTTAAATACGTTGGTATGATTGGAAACGGCTCACCTAAGAGCTTGCAAAAAGGGAGGTTATCGGTATCTATTATTCATTGACGTATCGGAGTTGGTCGGATGATCGACAGGCGGAAACTGGGGTGCTGGAACAGACCTCAGTCACGCGGGATGAACTGTTCATGCGCAAACTGGTGGATGCCACCTTGGTGAAAAACAAACTCTGGGCACATCTGTCCAATGAATGCCAGGATGGGCGGGAACATGCAGTATACGTGACGGCGTATGACCAACAGATGCCTTACGAGTACGGTGCAGCCATTGCGGATGCTGCGCTGGCGATGTGCAAAATGTCCTCCATGTACAGTGCGGAGTATATGTTGTGGAATGGAAGCACATTTCAGGAGCTGGAACTCACAGCGTCATCCACCTATACGATGGAGCTTGCCGAGCAATTGCTGGACCATTACATGGTACGCGATGGCAAGACGTATGAGTTCCTCTATTCCGTGCTGGATGCGGATCGCAAAAAAGTGTTGTTTTATATGAAAGAGGTGGATCTGTGATGAGTGACCAAGAGCGGGGGCAAGCATCCAAACCCGGATCCAAAGCAAAGCTGGTTGCTTTCTCCCTGATGCTGGCGGTTCCTGCCGTGTTATCCGGTTGTGGCAGCAGCAATGATGAGTGTGATCCGGAGTATGATACCGGATGTGAATATGATTCCAGCAGCGGGCACTATTACTATGGTGGGTCGTCGTATCGAAACAACAAGGACAGTAACAGCTCCATTAGCAAATCCAAGTCCAAATCAAGCGGCTTCGGTAGCTTCTTCCGCAGTTCGGGAGGATAAACGGATGAGGCAAGTGGTTCAACTGCCGTTAAGTCACGAAGAGGTATTTCAGGGTGAAGCCGGACAACAGATTCCATACCACCGAATGTACGGGAAGCAATATTGTGTGCCTGCATTAACGGTCTATTCTCCTTCCGAGGTACAAGAGCTGCGTGTCGCAGCCGAGGCGGTAGACGGTATATATTGCAAAGTGATGCGATTTATCCAACAATACATGCCGGATTCCTTTTTGGAGCATCAGCTGGGTATCCATCCGGGGCTTATTCCAACGGCACGTATGGAAATGGTGACTGGAGGCATTACGCGCCAGGACTGGATTATTGGAGAAGCGGGGCCCAAGTGTATTGAAAATAATACAGACACCCCTACGGGGATACCGGAGGCTGCTGCTCTGGAAGGTATCCTGGTGGGGCTTGCGGAGGATGCTGCGCTAGCAGCGCCATCTGCCGAGATGGATGAACGTATTCGAGAATGTTTCAGGATATGGCTGGAATTCTATGCAGAACAGGGCTTGCAGGGTCCGGTGACGTTCACTTCTTTTGGCGAACATGTCGAAGATCGAACGAATACGCAATACTTGATGAAACGCTGTCAGGAAGCGGGATACGATGTTTGCTATGCCCCACTGGAGGAACTGGAGATTGTTCCCGGGGAGGCGCTGTACCATCAGGGACGGGAGATTAACTTGTTATACCGCCTCTATCCGCTGGAATATCTGATCGATGATCGGGATGAGACAACCGGTGTGGACATTGGCGCTGCGCTGCTTGATCTGGTACGAGAGGCACGATTGGGCCTGATGAATCCGGTACAGCATGTGCTCATGCAGAGCAAAGGCTTCATGGCGGCGATCTGGTCGCTCTATGAGCGTAACGAGCAAACCCCGGAATATTGCGGGTTTACCCTCTTTGATGAAGCAGAAATGGACGTGGTTTCCCGATATCTGCTGCCAACTTATTTTTCAGCTGAACCCTTCCAGTTGAACGCCATGCCATATGTAGCCAAAAGCTATTGGGGACGCGAGGGTAGAGGGACTCTTTTGCTGGATGGAGGAACGGATAATGCTTCTGGACAGCAGAATATAGCACATCCTCTTAAAGAGGAGCTTCAATTCACACACGAGACTGGGGTAACAGATGAGGATGAAGCGGAAATTACAGCTTATTACGAAAATCAGCCCAAAATCTATCAGCAGCTGGTTCCGATGGAACAGATCGTGATTAAGACGGAAGATGGAGCGTACAGCGGTTATCTGCTTACAGGGGTGTTTGTGATCGGTGGGCGTTTGGCTGGGCTGTTACCCAGGGTCGGGGAGAAAGTAACCGGAGATATGGCGTATTATTGCGCGGCTGCGGTTCGTGAACGGATGAATGATGAGGAGGAGAAGAAGGAATGGAGAACCTGGGATTAAACCTTGTGAATGTTGCGGTGGGTGTGGGCATTCTGCTGGTGGTATTGGTGTGTGGATATTTTGCTTTTAGCAAATTGACCCGGTATAACGATAGTGAAGAAATCGCCAAGGGTAACGAGGCGGCAGGCATGTATATGGGCAGCAAATTGCTCGGGCTGTGTATTATTGTGGGAATGGTGTCTTTCTCGACGCATTCGTGGTTGGATATGCTGCTGTGGTCGGCGCTTGGAATCATTATTCTGTGTCTGGTCTATATTATATTTGATTTCCTGATTCCCAAGATGCGGGTATGTGACGAAATTGCACGAGGCAATATGGCGGTAGCGCAACTGCTGCGTTCGATTATCATCGGCGTTTCCATCGTCATCGGTACATTTTTGATGTAAAATAAGCCAAGAGATAAACGATAATTTAGAATGAATATAGTGTTTACACGTAAACGAAGAGGACAGAAAAAATCTGGGGAAGCGAAGCGTTCGCCTTTATCATCGGATTTTTACCTTTGAGAAGGTATAAAAAAATCCGAGGGTAACAGCGATCATAAGATTGTTCTGTACGCAGAGTTATTAAGTGTAATGTGGTATTTTTGTTCTAAATGAATATCAAACGGAAGAAGGAGCGCGGCATCATGAGAAGAGTCATCATCGATACAGATACAGCAGGAGACGATACGATTGCGATCCTGACGGCATTGCATCATTTTCAGGTGGAAGGCATCACCATTACGGGCGGTAACGTTCAATTCGACCAGGAGGTTGAAAATGCCCTGTACACGGTACAGGTTGCTGGACATGGCGGCAAGGTGCCTGTGTATAAAGGTTGTGAGCGTCCGCTAATGGCGTACGGTAAAGCTCAGCATCGTACAGTGGAAGACGTGCATGGCGATGACGGCATGGGCGGCGCGCATTTTCCGAAGGCGGATCAACGCCCTGAGAGCGGGCACGCGGTTGATTTTATCATTGAGAAGGTGCATGCACATCCTGGCGAAATGGAGCTTCTGGCAATTGCCCCGTTGACTAATATTGCGATGGCGATCCAGAAAGACCCCACGATTGTTCCGGAGATTGCTCACCTGTACATCATGGGCGGAACGAATAATGCACTGGGGAATATCACACCGGCGGCGGAGTACAACTTCTACGTAGACCCGGAAGCAGCGAAAATTGTACTACATGCGGGCATTCCGATCACGATGGTTGGCTGGGAGATGTGCACGCAATATTCAGTGATGGATGATGACGATCATGCAGAGATTGCGGCTTTGGGGACCTCGGGTGCCGATTTCTTCACCGCGATCAATAAAGTGGTGATGCAGTTCAACAAATCGGTACATAAGCTCAATGGCACCACTCATCCCGATACGTTGTTAATGGCTGTAGCGGCAGATGAATCCATCATGACCAAGTCGGGTCACTATTATGTGGATGTGGAAGCGGCAGGAGAGCTGACACGCGGATACAGTGTGGTTGATATTAACGGACGTTTTGGCAAAGAGCCGAATGTACGTGTCTGTGAAGCCATTGATCGGCCGAAGTTCAAATCCATGTTGCTCGATGTCCTCTCAGCTATTCAATAATTGAGCGACTTAGCATTTCAATGAACAGCACAGCATTCCTGATGAATCCGTACCTTTCCCAGGTGCGGATTTTTTATTGCCCATTTTTGGAATAACTACTTCACCTGTCGTAGTAAGTTGTGCTATACTTCAACTACTACGACAGATGAAGTAACGAGGAGGATTATCTTTTGTGATCAGCAGTGACGTTATACGTGGCTACAATGATACGCTGATCCTCTACATGCTGCTCGAAGGGGAGTCGTACGGCTACGAGATTTCCAAGAACATCAGACAGCTGACAGAGGAAAAGTACGTCATGAAGGAAACGACATTATACTCGGCCTTCACCCGATTGGAGAAGAATGGTTATATTCAATCGTTTTACTTGGATGAGAATAGTTTGGGGAAGCGTCGTACCTATTACCGGATTACGCCGCCCGGCCTCGACTATTACAGGGAAAAGTGTGAGGAATGGAAGGTTACGCAGGAGGTTGTTAATCTATTTATCAGGGAGTTGTGACGGAACATGGAGACAATTATGGTTTATCTGGAGAACATGTTTGTTGGTCTGCCGAAGACACCTGAGGTGGAACATCTGAAGCAGGAGCTCCTTTCGGGGATGGAAGATAAGTACCTGGAATTGAAGCGAGAAGGCAAGTCGGAGAATGAAGCCATCGGCATTGTGATCTCGGAATTTGGTAACATCGAGGAGTTAACAGCCGAACTCGGTATTCAGCCAGTCAGCCCGGAAGAGACAGTACCTGTGTTAACGGAAGAAGAGATTTACGCATATACCACTGCGAAGAGAAATGCCGGATTTTGGATTGGACTGGGTGTTTTATTGTGCGCGTCAGGTGTGGCATTTCTAATTTTTATGAGTGCCTTATTTGAGAATTATGCCATTTCAGCTGCAAACCGTTCGGTGGAAACGGGCGCTATACTGGGCCTGATCGGCATGTTTGTATTGATTGCCATTGCGGTAAGCATGTTCATATACAGTGGTATGAAGCTGGAACGCTTCAATTATCTGGAGAAGGGCTTCCAACTTCCTTATACACTTAAAATGAGTATTCAGCATAGTCGGGAGAACTTCGCTCTGACTTATCGTATAGCCATCATTACGGGTGTCTGCCTGTGCATTCTGTCTCCTGTGTTTATTTTCGCAGCCTCCTCTATTAATGATAACTACGCCTCTTATGGTGTATCTGCCTTTATGGTTATGGCTGGGGTAGGAGTATTCCTGTTTGTATATTACGGTAATATTCAGGGGGCTTACACGAACTTGCTGGAGAAGTACCAGTTGACGGTAGAGAAGAAGCAGGAAGTCAAGGTTGTGAGAGCCGTGGAAGCGATTGTATGGCCGCTGGCGACAGCCATCTTCTTGTTCACAGGCTTTGTATATCAACGGTGGGATATCAATTGGGCCATATTTCCGATTACCGGTATTCTCTCCGGCAGCTTTAGCAATGTGTACCATATTATGAAAAGCAAAAATCCTTCCTGAGCATGCTGCTTTGGATAGTAAAGCCCACGTGATCTCCTATATAGATCACGTGGGCTTTTAAACGTTTAATCTACCCTTGCTGTAACAAAAATGAACGGATACCTGTGGTAACCAGATCATGGTCTTCTTCATCAGGCAGACCCGATACCGTTATGGTGCCGACTTGTCCCTCATTTGCCAGAATCAGCGGGAAGGCCCCACCAGCCAGGACATAATCAGAAGCAGGCAGGTTGAAGTTGTGCTCAAGTGTCTGATTCTCGCTTCTCAGCCGCAGGGCTGTATGCCAAGAGCTGGAGCCGAAGTGATTCACCACATTGTTCTTGCGTCGAATCCAGTCTTCGTTGTCGGGATGAGTGCCTTCCATGGCATGCAAAAGAGGCGATGTCCCTTCAACGTGATATCGATGGTTACGGCTTGGGAACGACGCTTCGCTTCTTCAACCAGATGCAGACCGAGGTTAAGTGCTGTTTGAGAATCAAACGTGCCGAATACCAAGTCCTTTTCTTCCTGCTGCATTTCCTTTAATCTTTCGGTCATGGTCAGGTTCAAATTACAGGCAGCCCCTTTACATATATGTGATTGCTATCTACATTCGACATGACTGGGTATAGTACCTTCCCCATGCGGAATGGACGATGTTAGTGGATGTAACAGGCATGGTGGATGACGGCTCATTTGGAGACCGTATATCGGCTGTGTTAAAGTGGAAGGAACCTAATATACTCAAAACTCTTAAAGTTAAAATAAGTTATCGCTAAGTGGGCAGGAGGAGAAGCACGATGCTGTTTTATTTTGTAGCACTGCTGGTGACTTTGATTGATCAGGGAACCAAGATCGCAGTGAGAATGTATATGGAAGTTGGCGACGTCATGAGACTGGGTGACTCAGGCATGCAGTTACAGCATTATGAGAATAGTGGAATGGCGGGCAGCATGTTTCAGGGAAATGCGCGTCTGTTCGGTGTGATTGCCATTGTGTTCATAGCGGGCATGCTGTACTACCGGAGTAAAGGGGAGATTCGCGGATTCTGGATGCAAGCCGGCGCAGGTTTTATGGTCGGCGGGGCTTTAGGAAATGCGATCGATCGTTTTATCTATGCGCGGGTAACGGATTTTCTCGTGTTTCCGTCCGGACGTGGTATCCTGAATCTCGCTGATGTCGCAATTAACATCGGTGTGATCATGATCATCATCGGCATGTTGATTCGGGCATACAAGAGTTATCGGGCCAAGCGTTTACGCAATGCTTTGCCCAAAGTTGAACGTTCGTGACACACGGATCAAAGCGTTATAGTGGTTGAATATACGTCTAATCTTGGAGGGGCACTGGATATCATCCAGTGTCCTTTTTGATATGCCATTTTCAGTCCATGGGAAGAACTGTCTTGATTCAATTTTACCGAAACCGTTTTAGAAATAATAAAGACCTGTATAGTCAACGCTCATGGTATGAGTGTATGGAAGGATTAACCAATTGGTTATTTCACCTTTTGAGCGGGTAAATCTTTACGTATATAAAGTCAAACTAAGATATACACGAACACGGAGAGTGCAGAACCGATCTGAAGAAGCGAAGCTAAAAGCTTTCTGAAAGAAAGCTGCTTCGAAAGCATACGCTAAAACCGGATTTTCCCTTTGAGGAAGGGAATCAAAAAAATCTGGGGATAACAACGATCGGAAGATGTTACTGCAATCGGAGTGACAGCGTGTAAATCACATTAGTTCAATTTATTAAGCTGAGGGAGGTACAACATGAGAACAACGCTTACCAGGGCTCTCGGGACCATGCTGCTATGTGGAATGATGGCTGTACTTCTATCTTCGTGTACCAGTGGGGATAGTGCGAATGGCAAAGTGCAGATTGAATTTTTCCAGAACAAGCCGGAAGCCAAAACAACCTTTGATGAATTAATTAAAACGTTCAACGCGGAGCATGACGATATTCAGGTGACACAGGTGAATCCGCCTGATGCGGAGACGGTATTGAAGACACGTGTCGTCAAAAATGATATCCCGGATATTATGGCCATGGGTGCAACGGATACGTATTCCATCCTGGCCCAGAGTGATATTTTTACCAATCTGACGGACAGTTCACTGCTCAAGACGATTGATCCGAACTACATACAAATGCTCAAGGATCTTACTGGTATGGACGAAGTAACAGGTATTCCTTACGCAACCAATGCAAACGGCATCATGTACAACAAAACGCTGTTTAAGGAAATGGGATTGGACGTACCCAAGACGTGGGATGAACTCCTGGCGACCGCCCAAAAGATCAAGGATGCGGGTGAGATTCCATTTTACTTCACATATAAGGATGACTGGCAGACGAGCCTGCCCTTCAATGCACTCGGCTCCAATCTGGTCGGCATTGATTTCTACCAGGAGCGTCGGGACAACAAGGTGACGTTTAAGGAGTCGTACCGCGAGGTAGCCGAGAAGCAGCTGGAACTCATGAAGTACGGCCACGGTGATAACTTTGGTAAGGCCTATTCGGATGGTAACCGTGCCTTTGCTAACGGTGAAGCCTTCATGTACATCCAGGGAACCTGGGCCATCTCGGAGATTCGCAAAGCGAACCCGAATGTGGACATCGGTTTCTTCCCATTCCCCACGGGCAACGATGCAAGCAAGATTAAGCTGGTGAACGGGATCGACTCCCTGTTTACCATTGCTGCGGACACGCCTAATCGCGAGCAGGCAGAGACGTTTATTGCGTTTCTGTTGGAACCTGAGAATATCGGAAGATACATTGACGAACAGACGCTGTTCTCTGCGGTAGAAGACGTGAAGCAGGATGATCCTGCCGTACAGGAATTGATGCCATATATCGAGCAGGGGAAGGTTATTGACTTTGCCGATCACTATATTCCGGCTGCCGTGCAGCTGAATTCCATCGTACAGTCCTTTTTGCAGAACCAAAACATCGACAACTATCTAGATACACTCGACAAAGAATGGGACAAGGTTGCCAATCGGCGCTAAGCCTTGTCTGAAGGAGGATGGAATATGAACAAGCGTATCGCACCCTATTACTGGATGACGGTTCCGGCGGTAGTATTGTTCTTCGTATTTATGACACTGCCGGCCCTCCAGGGCATCTATTATTCATTTACGAATTATAACGGATTCGGGAAAGAGTATGATTTTGTTGGCTTCAAAAACTATTTCAACTTGTTCCAGGATGACAATGTAGGCAATGCCTACTGGTTTACGTTCAAATTCGCGATTGTTGTGACGATCCTGACGAATATTCTGAGCCTGCTCATTGCACTCGGGCTGAATGCCAAGATCAAGTTCCGTAACTTTTTCCGCGGCATCTACTTCCTGCCCAATATCCTGAGTGTGCTGATCGTAGGTTACATATTTAACTACCTGTTCTCCAACGTATTCCCGATCTGGGGACAAAATTTGGGCATCAACGCACTATCTACAAACATACTTGGTAGCGAGAGTCTGGCCTGGATCGGTATCGTCATTGTTGCCGTCTGGCAATCCGTGGCTCTGAATACGATTCTGTATTTGGCTGGTCTGCAAACGATACCAACGACACTATACGAGGCATCCAACCTCGACGGTGCAGGCAAATGGCGTGAATTCTGGAGTATTACATTCCCGCTCATTGCCCCGTTCTTCACCATCAATATGGTGCTGGCGATGAAAAACTCGCTGATGGTCTTCGACCAAATCGTAGCCTTGACCAACGGTGGTCCCGGACGGGCGACGCAGTCCATCTCCCATCTGATCTACACCGGAGGATTTGAAGGCGGCGAATATGCATATCAATCTGCGAACTCGGTTATTTACTTCATCGTTATTGCGGTGATTTCAATTCTGCAAATCCGGTTCCTGCAAAGAAGGGAGATGGATCTGTAATGAGAAGCCGTACACGAATCAATTGGCTCGTTATGCTGCTCGTTGTACTGGGTACCCTGTTTATCCTGTTTCCATTGTATATGACCGTTACGATTGCTTTGAAAAACCCGGAGCAGATGGCCCAATCGGTCTTTGCCATTCCGACAACGCTTCACTGGGAGAATTTCGCGAGAGCCATCGACATGACGAACTTCTTCCAATCGTTCCGTAACAGTGCGATTGTGACCGCATCCACCGTGCTTTTGACATTGCTCAGTAACTCGATGGTGGCCTATGCCATTGCGCGGAATATGGAGAAACGCAAGTTTTTCAAAGGGCTCTATTATTACTTCGTCAGCGCCATGTTTATTCCGTTCCCCATTATTATGCTGCCGATTGTGAAGCTGACCGCATCGCTGGAGATGACAAACCTGGTAGGTCTGATCCTGTTGCACACGGTCTATGGTCTGGCATTCAACGTATTTGTGTACGTGGGATATATCCGGTCCATTCCGGTAGCGCTGGAGGAAGCGGCTTTTGTGGATGGAGCGACAACCTGGGGTACGTTCTGGAAAATCATTTTCCCGCTCATGGCCCCAATCAGTGCCACGGTTGGTATTCTGACCTGTCTGTCGACATACAACGACTTCTTACTGCCACTCATCATAATCAGTGATCCGGGACAGTACACGTTGCCGCTGGTACAGTATGTTTTCCAAGGACAGTTCAATACCGAGTTTAACCTGGCATTCGCATCCTACCTGCTCGCGTTGCTGCCGATGATTATCATCTACCTGTTCGCACAGAAGTGGATTATCAACGGGGTTACGCAAGGGTCCGTGAAATAATTGGAGATATGATTGAAGGATAGAATAGATGTGATTAAAGAAAAGAATAGGTGTGAAGGAATATGAACAAAGAGAGGTGGACTGTAAACGTTCCCTCTCTTTTTTTGGATCCTTGTCATTTGATGTTTGGGAACACTGGGAGGATTGATTAACCTGTCAATCTATGCTATTTTTTATTCGTTAGTTTAATCGGTAAACAAAGACTGAAAGAGAAGAAGATTAAGATTTATTTTTGCAAGCGCTTTAACAAGAAGAACTGAATACGTAAATAAATCCGGCATCGTTTGTACCCAGTCCTCAAGAGCACGGGCGTAAGGGTGGTGGATTATTTTACATGCAAAATGAGAGGAGAATGGGGAAGTTGCACGGAAAAAGAGACATTTTAACTCACTCCGCAATCAGATCTTCATTGGTTTCGTTATGGTGATGCTCGTTGTTCTGCTGCTCGCAGGCATATCGGCTTATGATCGGGTAGCCGCTTTGCTGAAAAGCAATGCGGAGAAACATATTCATCAAACCGCCGTCCAAGCCAGTGGCAGATTGGATGCACTCATTGCCCAAGTGAATTCGCTGACCGCCCAGGTCGCGGATGATTCATATGTGCAGCGTCTGCTTAGTGATGAAAAGCATGGCAACCCGGCAACCTTTAATCAGCGTCAGGCCCTCTTGCAGATTGCGGGCAGTTATCAGTCTTTTATCAATGGTGCGCAGAGTATGGAGATTTACACAACCGGTTACCATCGCATCTTCCCCATGGATGACCGATCCCTTGATCTTAGAGTGGAACGCAGCTGGATAACCAAGGCGGATGAAGGAAAAGGCAGACTGGTGTGGGCAGGTGATGATCCTGAAGACCCGGGAGTGCTTCTGGCTATTCGACGCATCAACCTGCTGGAACATTCCTTTGAGCATGGAGGCTATATTGTGGTGCGGATGCAACGCAGTTTCTTTCAACTCAATGATTCAAATGGGGCAGATGGTTCGCAGGACTCCATCATGCTCTTGGATGGGGCGGGAGAAGTGGTGACTTCCGATCTGGAGATTAACCTTGATCCAAAAGCCATATTGGACAGTGGATCAGTCGTCCAGAACGGGGAGGAATCCTATATCGTCGTTCGGCAAAAATCGGAGTTAACGGGATGGACACTTGCTGTCCTGACCCCGCTGGGGAGACAACGGAAGGTGTATCCATTCTAAGGACGGCGCTGCTCGTCTCGGGAATGATTGGTGTTGTTCTGTTCCTTATTATGTCCTTCTTCCTGTCCACGATGATCACGCGTCCGCTCATACGCCTGATGCGGGCGATGCGCAGTGCACAGCCAGGAGCAATGAGGCCTAATCTAATGGTCAGCTCCACGATGGAGATCAATGAACTCAACAACGTGTATAACCAGATGGTCTACAGGCAGAACGAATTGACCCGTGTGGTTCATGAGAAGGAAGTCATGCAGTCCCGGGCTGAGCTGAAAGCGTTGCAGTCTCAGATTAATCCCCATTTTCTATTCAACACACTGGAGGCGTTCTATTGGTCTCTTGAGGAAAAGGGAGACGAGGAGATGGCACGTATGGTTGTGGCGATGTCCCGATTATTTCGCTACACGATCTCCAGTTCGCAGCAGGATGAATGGGTTACGATTGCCGACGAGCTGGAACACGCAGAGCGTTATCTTCGAATTATGCAGATGCGGTTGGGAGATCGCATGCAATGGGAGATTCAGCTGAGCGATACGGTTCGTAAGGTCCCCATTCCGAAACTGCTTATACAGCCCTTGGTGGAAAATGCGATTCTCCATGGCATTGAAAGTAAACTGGGACCGGGAAAGATAAGCATCCATGTGAATGCTTCGACCGAGAAGAATCTGGTTCGTATTGAGGTTCGGGATGATGGTCCCGGTATGGATGAATTACGGCTTCAATCGGTCATTCATGCTTTACATGGTGGTCCCGCTGTATCCAACAAAGGGTCAGGCGTAGGTCTGATCAACGTACATCGACGGCTGAAGCTCTACTTTGGCAGCCAACTTGGCGAACGGTGCAAGCTCTCCTTAACAAGTAAGGTTGGGGAAGGGACCGTCATTTGCTTTGAGATTCCCATGGGAACGGAGGGTGCATATGATTCATGACAAAACAATTCTTATTGTTGATGATGAGCCACGTACAAGAGAGGGGATTCGCAAGACACTGGAGGGTTGGTCGGCAGGACGAAATCACATCCAGACTGCGGAAAGTGGTGCACAGGCCGTGGAGTGGCTCAGAAAACAGCCAGCAGATCTGTTGATCACGGACATTCGCATGCCGGAAATCTCCGGGTTGTCTCTGATTGAAGCCATTCAGCATTTTTCGAACAAACCAGTTGTTCTGATTATGTCAGGACATGCCGATTTTCAGTACGCCCAACAGGCCATCAAGCTGGGAGTCGTGGAGTATATGTTGAAACCGATTGATAAGGAACAACTGTTGCAGACCGTTGAGAAAGCCTTGAAGTTCAGCGAACAACAGCGGCGTATTCAAACGATGCAGGAACTGGTGGACCCCAAGTTGCTGGATGTTAAGGAGCGCGGGGAGCAGAGGCTCAATAGCCAGATCAGTGAAGCTTTGGCCTATGTGGATACGCATCTGGGTGAACATGTGACCATGCGTGAAATCGCTGATTTACTCCATCTGAACTCCAGTTATTTCAGTGTGTTGTTCAAGGAACAGATCGGCATCAATTTTAGTGAATACCTTACCCGCAAACGCATTCAGCGCGCGAAGGAGCTGCTTGTGCAAACGACGATGCCCATCTCGGAAATTGCGGAACAGGTGGGTTATCAGACGGATAAGTATTTTATCACGGTATTTAAAAGTCTGGAGGGGCTTAGCCCAAGCAAATATCGTCATTCCTTAACTGTACTCGGCAACGAATAACCTCAAAATAGTGGAGTTTTACCAAATAATCCTAGTCTTATGGGGATGTAATGCTCGTGCTACAATTTGGTTAAAGCGGTTACATTAACCGAAAAAAACCAAGGGGGTTGGGATAATGAGCAAAAAGACGATGGCCATGCTTCTGTCATGGACGCTGGTTTTCGCCGTAATTTTATCCGGATGTAACAGTTCAGGTTCGGATCAGGAGAGTGAAACGGGCAGCAACGGCGCGGACGGGAAAGTAACCCTCAAGTTCATGCACCTCTGGCCAGCGGGCAGTTCCGCACAACAAAACAAACTGGTCAACGATATCATCAAGCAGTATCAGACGGATCATCCGAATGTGACCATCAAGCAGGAAGTGCTGGAGAACGAACAGTACAAGAATAAGCTGAAAATTCTGTCTGCATCCAATGAGCTACCCGACGTGGGTGTAACTTGGGCTGCCGGATTTTTGGAGCCTTATGTGAAGGGTAATTTGTTTGCACCGCTCGATGATCTGCTCAGCGACTCGCTGGGTGAGAAATTTATCGCTGGAACAACCGAAGCTTATGCGATAGATGGCAAAACATATGCGCTGCCCATTGAGTTGAATATCTCCCCATTTATTATAACAAAGCCATTTTTGCGAAATATAACTTGCAGCCGCCAGCAACGTACGATGAATTCCTGAGTGTGCTGAAGACACTGACAGATAACGGTGAAGTCCCCATCGCACTGGGCAATAAAGACCGCTGGACCGGATCGCTCTGGTATATGTATCTGGCGAATCGGTTAGGTGGAGATGCACTGGAAAAGGCCATCAATGGCTCTGGCAACTTCGATGATCCTGCGCTGACTCAAGCTGCTGCCGAGGTGCAGAAGCTGGTGGATATGAATGCCTTTAACAAAGGCTTCAACGGGTTGTCCAACGATGAGGGCAAATCCGAATTCATGAACGAAAAAGCTGCCATGTACCTGATGGGCACGTGGGAGTTGCCGAACTTCACGACCAACCCGGATATCCCGCAGGAATTCAAGGACAAGATTGGATTTTTCAAATTCCCAACGATGGAAGGCGGCAAGAGCGACATTAACAGCTGGGTCGGTGGTCCAGGCGTAGGACTGTTCGTGGCCCAGAACTCCAAAGTGAAGGAAGAAGCGCAGAAGTTCGTGCAATACTTTGTGGAAAAATGGGGAGAGAGCTCGGTGACTGAAGCAGGCGTCATTCCAGCTACCAAAGTGGATACGGCTACAGTACAGCTGCCACAGCTCTACATTGACCTGTTGAATGAATTGAATCAGGCCAGCAGTCTCACACTCTTTGCAGACGTACAGATGAAACCGGCAGCCGCTCAGGCTCATCTGGACATGATTCAGGCGTTGTTTGGCAAAGCGGTGACCCCGGAGGACTTTGTGAAGAATCATCAGGCTGCCATTGATAAAGGCAATTGACGTACACACGCTTGAACGCTTGAAGGGAGGATAATGTGATGGACAAAGTCATGTCCAACCGTCTCGTTGCTGCGATGTACGTGCTTCCTGCACTGCTTCTGCTGCTGATCTTGGTTTATATCCCGATTGTGCTTACCGGGTATTATGGTTTGATGCAATGGGACGGGATCGGTGCAATGACCTTTATTGGATTGGATAATTACGCCAGACTGCTTCAGGACGGAACATTCTGGCAGAGTGCTGGTCATACTTTTTTGCTTGCTTTGTTCTCCGCGCTGAGTCTGATCGGTTATCTGATGATTGCTTTGGTACTGTCAGGCAAGATCAAGGGCGCCAATCTGTTCCGCAAAATATATTTGATCCCGATGCTGCTGTCTTCCGTCGCGATCGCCCAGTTATGGCTGAAGATCTATCATCCCAGCAATGGTGTGCTGAACACCTTTCTGGAAGCGATCGGCTTCAGCAATCCGCCAGCCTGGCTGGCGGAGCCATCTCTGGTGCTGTATGCACTGTTCGTACCGATTTTGTGGCAGTACGCAGGCTTCTATATTCTGATCTATTATGCGGCGCTCAAAAATATTCCGGAATCCCTGGTGGAAGCAGCCCGGATTGACGGGGCCAGCCCTTGGCAGATCGCCTTTCGAATCAAGCTGCCGCTGATTACAGAAGTCATTAAGGTGACCGTGGTGCTGGCTGTGGTGGGCTCGCTCAAGTATTTCGATCTTATCTACGTGATGACCGATGGCGGACCGAATGGCTCCAGCGAAGTGATGGCCTCCTATATGTATCGTCAGGCGTTCCGTAGCTTCGACTTTGGTTACGGCAGTGCTGTAGGGTTCTTCCTGCTCTTGATCTGTCTGCTCGTTACCTGGCTGCTTCGTAAAGCGACAGCATCCAAAGATACGATCCAGTATTCCTGACGCATGTCATATGAAAGGAGGTCCATCCCGGTGAAGACGGATACGGCCGTTAGATTGCCAACTTACCCGGGACAGACCGAGGTTCGGCATGGTTGAGAAGGTTCGGCTATGTTCTACTATATTTCCTCTTGTCCCTGGTCGCTTTGCTGCAGATTTTGCCCTTGGTATGGCTAATGTTATTCTCGCTTAAAAATAATCAGGAAGTATTCGACATGGCGCCTTTTTCCCTTCCTGCTACTCCCCGTTGGGAAAACTATGTCAAGGTATGGACAGAGGGGAATATCAGCTTATACTTCTTTAACAGTGTATGGATTACGGTGGTTGCGGTTGTGTTCACCGTGCTGTTTGCCAGTCTGGTGACCTTTGCCATCACACGTATGCGCTGGAAGGGTCGTTCGCTGGTTTTGGGACTGTTCATGGTGGGGCTGATGATTCCTGTGCACTCCACGTTGATCCCGCTGTTCAGCTTGTTCCTGAAGCTTCATCTAACCGATCATCCGTTGTCAGTCATTTTGTCTTACATTGCCTTTAATATGCCAATTACCATTATGATTCTGCTCGGGTTCTACTATGCCCTTCCTCGGGAAGTGGAGGAAGCGGCCGTGATGGATGGCTGCTCCGTGCATCGGATTTTCTTCCGAATTGTGCTGCCGATGACGTCTTCGGTCATTTCCACAACGGCGATCATCAACATGATCTATAACTGGAATGAGTTCATCTTTGTGAATACGTTCATTAGTACCGATTCGTACAAGACCCTGACCGTTGGGGTACAGAACTTTATCGGACAATATACAACGGATTGGGGAGCCATTGGCGCGACGCTGATGATCAGCATTATGCCGATCCTGATCGCTTTTCTCATCCTGAGTAATCGAATTGTAGAGGGTATTGCTGCCGGTTCGGTTAAAGGCTAGAAATTTAAGGTCGAAGATGTAAGGTTTAAGGTCCTTCCATTACTTGCGTAAAGTGAGTTGGGAGGGGCCTTTTTGATTTTCTAAAACCTCTGGTAGGCGTGCGGAGCCGGGGTTCGATGAAAATGCTGAAAATACCTATTTATGGAATTACAAAAAACTTTCAACTATTTTCGTAAAACTACTGCATTTTCAAACTACCTGTGCTAACATACCCTAAGAATTAAAGCCCACATGGGAAAGGTGAGAAAATGACAGCAATATCCTCAACCAAAGAGTCCCTTCGTTCGGATGCCAAGGATCTCAATCTGATTCGATTGACATGGCCTATATTCCTGGAACTCTTTTTGTTTATGTTGATGGGGAGCGTGGATACGCTCATGCTCAGCTCGGTATCCGATAACGCGGTCTCCGGCGTTGGAGCAGCCAATCAGATTATCTCTATCGCTATCCTTGTACTGGAAGTCATTGGACATGGTGCTGCCATTGTAGTGGCACAATATATTGGATCGAAAAAGCTAAGTGAAGCAGCACAGGTTACAGGTAATGCCATTACACTGAACCTTATTGTGGGGCTGGTCCTCAGCGGAATTTTCCTTCTGTTCGGCGGACAATTGCTAACCCTTCTGAATATTCAAGGCGAAATTTATGATTTTGCCCGTTCGTATATAAATATCGTCGGTGGCGGAATCTTCCTCCAGGCACTCATTAATGCGCTGGCTGCGACGATTCGTACACATGGTTATACCAAAGAAACGATGTATGTTGCTGTATTCATGAATGTCATTCACGTGGTTGGTAACTATGCATTGATCTTCGGTCACTTCGGCCTGCCGAAGCTAGGGGTAGAAGGTGCAGCCATCTCCACGGTAGGAAGTCGGTTTATCTGCCTGCTGATCTTCTTCTGGTTGTTGTATCGTGTGAGCGAGGTACGGGTGGATTTCGAATACTACATTAAATTGTCCAAACATTTTATTGGCAAAATTCTGCGGATTGGCATTCCGTCTGCGATGGAATCGATGGTATATCACTCCTGCCAGCTCGTGTTCACGCTGTATGTGACCTATCTGGGCGCAGAAGCCATGGCAACCAAGCAGTATGCGGGCAATATCTCCAGCTATATCTACTTGTTCAGCATGGCGATTGGTATGGGGACATCAATCATTGTAGGCCGGCTTGTGGGTGCGAGGCGCAAAGACGATGCGTACAAACGTGTTTTTGACAGTGTAAAATGGGCCCTCCTGGCCACGGTTATCATTGATGTCATCATCATTTTTTTTCGTGTACCGCTGATGAGCATCTTTACGGATAATCCGGAAATTATTAAGCTGGGGGCTCAGGTGATTTTGCTCAGTCTTTTGCTCGAAACCGGGCGTACCTGCAATATTGTGATCATAGGTTCCCTGCGTGCGGCAGGGGATGCAAAATTCCCGGTATACATGGGGCTGATCTCCATGGTCTGCATGAGTCTGCCACTGGGGTATCTGCTTATATTCCAGCTTCATCTGGGGCTTGCGGGCGTGTGGCTTGCCATTGCGGCGGATGAGTGGACCCGGGCAGTTATTATGTACTTCCGCTGGAAGAGCAGAGCCTGGGAGAAACATGAACTGGTGGAGCATGATGACGAAGAGGTTGGTGCACAGCCAGTACCGGCTGTCTGACAACGAATATGATATGTGGATAAATAAAAGGAGAGTCAATGACGGAAAAGATCCAATCCGTGATTGGCTCTTTTTTGCATTTTCGGCAGAGGGCAACCGAAGTGAAGTTAGCAAAAATGATCAAAACGGTACTTACATCGTTCACGTATAGTAAGGATATGGAAGGAGGCTTACTTCAGTTGAGCCGTTACCGTGCAATGATTCAGCAAAGTTTGTTCTATATTGAAACCCATCTGCATGAGGAGATCGGGTTGGAAGAAGTAGCGTCCGAGGCGTTGTTGTCGCCGTATCACTACCACCGGATTTTCCGTAATGAGGTGGGCATGACCGTGGTGGATTATATCCGAAACCGCCGGATGAGCTTGGCGTCCACAGCCCTGCGATCGACGGATGCAGGCATTCTGGACATCTCCCTGGCATGTGGATTTGAAAGTCAGGAAGCCTTCACCCGTGCATTTCGCAAATGTTATGGCATGCCACCAGGACGTTTTCGCAAATTGTTCGATCTGAAATTATTCAAAGGAAGAACCAGAGGAGGAGAAGTACAGATGAATCAGACGTCAACGATTACAGGCTGGATGTTAACCGGAAGTCATCCGCAAAATTATGAGATGGGCATTGATCCTGCCGAAGTGCATCAGGGGAAAGCTTCAGGTTACTTGAAAGCAGTTACGCCAATGGAGCCTAACGAGTTCGCCACGATGATGCAACAGTTCAGAGCGGAAAAGTATGTAGGGAAGCGGATGAAGTTATCGGGATTTGTGAAGACCGAGCGCGTGGAGGCGTTCTGCGGATTATGGATGCGTGTGGATAATAACGTTCATGATGTCCTTCAATTTGATAACATGCATGATCGGCCAATTACGGGTACGCAGCCATGGAATCAGTACAACATTGTGCTTGATGTGCCTGAGGGCAGCGCGGTCATTTCGTTCGGGGTGATTTTGAACGGCAAAGGTAAAGTGTGGGTCGACAGTTTCCGCTTCGAAGAGGTTGATCTGAACACGCCGCTGACACATATGGAGACAGAGTACGAAATGTCGGACGAGCCGCTCAATCTGTCATTTGAGGAGTAGGAGATATGTATGTCATCCTGGAACTAAAAAATCTATAAATGATTCAGTCATTAACTCTGGGGCGGGGAGCTAATCTTACTCCCCTTACTAGATGGTATCATTTTTTAATATTCTTCTCGTACGTGTAAAGGACTTCAATAAACTTTGTGACTAATTCCTGTCGTAAATCTTCTCGATTTTGAATAGATGTTTGACGAAGAGATTTTTTTATTTTTGGCTCAAACTTTCTTATTATTTCAAGAATGACAGTTGGGTTATCTCTTTTGGCTTCAGATAGAAGGTCGTATAACTTGTATGGACTGCTCATAATTGTTCTCCTCCTAATATCTAGTTCTTACAGTAATGGCGATGTTATTAGATGAGAGCTAGGAATAATTAAGTTTACTATCTACTGGTTTCATCTGTTAAAAAATGGCGTAATTTTCTTAATGCATTTTTCCTTGTTTTTGAGATGCTTTGCTGACTTACTCCTAATTGCTGTGAAATTTCTATATCTTTCTTTTCTTCCGCATAAGTAAGGTTTAAGATTTCTTTTTCTCGTTCAGATAATGTTAAGAAAAACTTGTGTAAATTTGGATCACTTATTTGATTCTCCAGTCTGTGTAGATGAAATCCCAATAACTTCTCATCATCTTCATAAGCGATATGATTTTCTTCAATATCGTCCATGATTAAAGGGTTTCTTTCATTGTGTTTGCGGATTTTTTTATCAAAGTTTATTGAATTAAAATGTAAGAGAGAAGATATATAACTAACAAACTTTCTCTCGTGATGAGCTTTGATTTCAGGAGTTATTCTTTTCTTTTCGATCATACATGTGCGACCTCCTAACAGTTTATTGTATAAATAAGAACATTTGTTCCTATTATATTATACACCTTTTTGAAGGAGGATGATCATTATTTTAGAAAAAAAATATAAAAATGTAATAATATTAAAAGAAGGTAGCTCATCAGAAAGATGAGCTACCTTATAGCGTTTATAAAATATATTAGTTCGGGTTAGAGTTGTAGAATGTAAAACCAGAAAGAGTTCGTGCTGTTGTATTTCTGATCATACTAGTATTAACTTTAACTGCAGCTACGCCTTGTTTGGACTCTGCAGCGATGATGCCCCCTTCAGTAACATAGTTACCGATAACAGCACCGGATTCAGGTGCACCCTCCGCAATGAATCGATCACCACACTTACACTTGAAATAACCGCTGTGTCCAGGAAACTGACTAGTTAAGAGTTTACCTGTACTATCTGCAACATAAGCCGCCCCCTGTAAATACATTCTGTGACTTGCACCGTATGTTGTGCAAACTGATTCTGCCATTTAAAATCTCTCCTTAAAATATGAATTTCAAGAACGTTCTTTCCGGATAAGAGCGGCCTTGTAATAAGGTAAAGAGAGGTGAACCCATAAAAAAACAACCTAAATCCTATTTTTTTTAAAATTATTTTGCAGTGATGTTCTTAAACAAACTGGATGATATACTACTTTTTTGTTGCCTTTGGGGTATAAAGAAAGTATAGCCAAGTCCAAGCTGAGAGGATGCAAGCTGTTCATGCCAATTGCTAACTCATCCATAGCCAATTCCCACGGACCTTGCTAACATATACCCATAAACTAACTCATGACATAGATAAGAGGATGAATCTTATGAATAAAAAAGTGCTCGTGGTAGATGACGAATCAAGTATCGTCAGTGCCATTGCTTATGCGCTGCGGCGCGAAGGATATGAAGTAGAGACTGCGAGTGACGGCGAAGAGGCCTTGGTTAAGGTCGCATCGTTTCACCCACAGGTCATGATTCTGGATGTGATGATGCCCAAGCTCGATGGATATGGCGTATGCCGCAGGCTGGAAGACCGGGAGGATATCGGCATTATTTTGCTGACCGTCAAAAATGATATCGTGGATAAGATCGTTGGCCTGGAAATGGGTGCCGATGATTACATGACCAAACCATTCGAGATCCGTGAACTGCTCGCAAGGGTGAAAGCGCTCTTGCGCCGTGTCGAGAAGAGCACTCCACCACCGGATGATTCGAAGAATCAGGCGATCGTGAATGGCACACTGCGTATTCATGTTGCTCACCGCACGGTGACCGTGAATGAGGAGAAGCTGGATCTGACACCGAAAGAGTTCGATCTGCTGACCATTCTCATGTCCAATCCCGAACGAGTATACACGCGAGATGATCTGCTTGATCGGGTGTGGGGCATGGAATACGCAGGGGGACACGAACCGTGGACATTCACATCCAGCGTTTGCGCAAAAAAATCGAAGATACAGATCAGCAAAAATTGCAGACGGTATATGGGATTGGCTACAAAGCATCTGCACCTGAACCAGGCGGGGCCATATGAGAGTCAGCATCAAGCTGAAGTTCAGTGTTTTTCTGGCAGCCCTGCTAATCCTGACCGTAGTTGTGCTTAGTTCCCTGGTTCTGCGCGGTATTGAACGCAATCAGCAGTCACAGATCGAGGGGATTTTATCGCAACAGATGCGTCTGGTCAATTTGAATGTGCGACAGTCCTACTACACAGAGTCCGTTCATCTGGAGCAGGACGTTTTTTACAGCGAAATGGGCGCAGGCTGGCACAGGAACTGGCCAACTCTACCGGATTGCCAATAGCACTCTATGACATGACAGGCCAGCAGGTGGGAGCATCCTTCGCCTCCGGTGAGAGTGAACTCGTTCAGGAAACGCTAGACTATGCATTGCACAATAAAATAGCCTATCACGAGCAGGGCGAGACCCTGCTCTATGCCGCACCGCTGGATGGTCCGGATGGACAGATGGGCGCCGTATGGATACAATATCCGGTCCAGAGCTACCACGAGTTCTATACTCGCATCCTTCAACTGTTCATATGGGCAGGAATTACCGTGGTGGCGCTGAGCTTCATCTTAGGTTATCTGTTCTATAATCGGTTTGCCGTTGCGATTACCCGGCTGAAGAGGTCTGCGGATTCCATTCGGGAAGGGAACTACATTACGGAGTCTCCTGTAAGGCGCAAGGATGAATTGGGAGAGCTGGGGCAGGGCATTTTTTATATGAGTACATCCATTCAGCAAAATATCACAGCCATGCATGCAGAGCAGCAGAAGCTGCAACTGGCGATAGAGAAGCTTCAGGCACTGGAACAGCAGCAGAAACAATATATTGGTAACATCAGCCATGAGTTTAAAACTCCGCTAACCTCGATCAAAGCTTATGTGGAGCTGCTCGACATGTATAAGGATGATCCGCAACTGCTTGATGATGCGACGAGTAACATTGGCAAAGAAACGGAGCGGCTGTACGAGATGGTGGAGAAAGTACTGCATTTATCTGCTCTGGAGAAGTATGACTTCGAGAACCAGGCCGAAGATGTAGAGGTCAGTGCTCTGCTGGAGGATGCCTGTGGCCGGATGCGGGGAAAGCCGAGAAGTTTGCACTGAACATGGAACTGGATCTCGAACCTGCGGTGATCCGCAGTGATCAGGAGAGTCTGATGCATATTTTCATCAACATGTTGGATAATGCCATCAAATATAACGTTCCGGATGGTGTGATCCGGGTAAAGAGTGAACTGCGGATGCAGGAGCGTCAAGCGGTCATTCGCATCTATAACTCGGGTACGCCGATTCCGGCAGAGGCGCGAGAGAAGATATTTGAACCTTTTTACACCGTGAACAAAGACAGAGCCAGAAAAACCGGCGGAACCGGACTGGGGCTATCTCTCGTGAAGCAGTTTGTTGAAAAGCAGGGCGGTACGATCACCTTACTGCCAAGCAGTACGAGCGAGTCTCAGAATGGAGAAGGAGTGACCTTCCAACTCTTATTTCCTTTGGCTGATGCAAGTTTACAAGTTCGAAACAAGTCTGAATAACTTTGGAAGTATGCCGTATGTATGCTTGGTCTTATAGCAAGAGAAACCAGGGGGGACCATGATGAATTGGAAACAAGCAGCTTTGGGCACGTTCGGGGCCATTGTCCTGTTAACAACAGCAGCATGCGGGGAACAACAGAGCCGGGGGCAGCACACAAGGCGGGAAGACGGGAACCGATATTACGGTGAAAGATAATACCAACACGTCCGTGTACCAGAGCTTCAAGCTGGAGAAAATCGATAAATTGCCAAATATGCGCGGAATCGCATGGCTAAGTGACGACTGGATTGTATCCGACAAGGAGAACAAGACCTTAAAACCCGTCACCGTTGAAGGCCAGGAAAGATATCCGCATAATCTATATATGTATGATCTAACCAAAGGTACAGACACGCCGCTTAAGGAAAGTGAAGCCAATCTTGGTGCACCGCTGGTGTCACCGGATGGTCAGTACCTGTTCTATCGGGAGCCAGAGGAAAGTACGGGTAAAGGTTACATTCTGAATCTGCATAACGGAGAGACAACCCCCGCCGGTAAGGAGGATGGCTTCATTCAAGAGGGCGCATGGCTGGATAATGACCATGTTGTTTTCCCTAATATAAAGGGTGATCTCATCTCGGCAAGTGTGGACGGAACAACGAAGGTGTTGGTGGAGACAGGCAATTTCAATGTGCGAAGCATCAAGGTTTCGAATGGTACCATCTATTATATTACGGGCGAAGACGGCCAGTTGAATGCATACGACGTGAAGACGGGTGACGTGAAACAGGTGCTGAAAAGTGTGGAGTGGGTCATTCCTTCCAATGATGGAACAAGGCTTGCGATTGTGAAAAGAACGGCGGATACCAAACGGGCGCTGGTGCTTACCGATCTGGAAGGTAACGAGAAGGCCACACTCGCCAGAGGCACGCAGATCTTCGGCACAAGCTGGTCGGGTGATGATTCCAAGATTGCGTATACGATCAATTCCGAGAATGATAACGAGAAGGGATTATTCGTCTCCAATACGGAGTCGGCAGAACAGTTCCAGATCTCGGCGGATATGGACAACGTCTCTGACCCGCTCGCTTGGAGCCCGGAAGGCAATAAGATCCTGTTATCGCAGGCCATATTGGAGAATGAGTCTTATCACTTTGTGACCTCGGTTATTACGATCTCGGAATAGGATGACTGTGGCAGACAGATATGTTCCATATCTTTCATCCCTTTCTATACATTTATATTGACTAAGCTATTCCGCTTCCGATAAACTAGAATGTAGGAATAAAAGTCGAATGTCAGGCAGCAGTTCGAGACGAAGTTTCGGGCGGCTGTTTCTTTTCTTTTTACAAGTAAGGGTGCAACGTAGTCGTCTTGCCGGATGATCCGGCTCATAACAACATGGAATAGGAACAGGTGATATGCATGTGTAATAGCGCGTACCGCGTGCTTTTATATTATAAGTTCGTGAAGATTGAAGACCCCGAGACGTTTACACAAGAGCATCTACAGTATTGTAAGGACCTTGGTGTGAAAGGACGTATCCTGATCGCATCCGAAGGCATTAACGGCACGGTATCCGGAACGCCAGAACAGACGGAGCAGTACATGAAAGACATGCATGCCAATCCGCTGTTCAGCGATATGGTGTTCAAGATTGATGATGTGGAAGAGCATGCGTTCAAAAAAATCTTTGTTCGTCACAAAGCAGAGCTGGTTACGTTCCGCGTGGACGAAGATCTGGATCCGAATGTGATTAGCGGCAAACGCCTGTCACCCAAAGAGTTCCATGAGCATCTGCAACGTGATGACGTCATCGTTATCGATGGCCGCAATGACTACGAATACGAAATTGGTCATTTCCGCGGAGCCATTCGTCCAGATGTGGAGTCGTTCCGTGAGTTTCCGGAGTGGATTCGCGAGAACTTGAGCGACATGAAAGACAAAACGATCATCACTTACTGCACGGGCGGCATTCGCTGCGAGAAGCTGACTGGTTTCATGATTAATGAGGGATTCCAGGATGTGGCTCAATTGGACGGCGGTATTGTCACGTATGGTAAAGATCCGGAAGTACAAGGCCGTCTTTTCGATGGCAAGTGTTACGTGTTTGACGAGCGAATCTCTGTACCGATCAACCGGACAGACGAGGATATTGTCATTGCCAGCTGTTATCACTGTGGAACGACACATGATCGATATATTAATTGTCCAACCTGCAACCTGCAGCACGTAAGCTGTGAGGATTGCGAAGAGACGCATAACCGCTTTTGCTCGGATGCCTGCCGGGAGGCAGCACCGTACACGCATAAGCAGGAGAGCAGGTGCTGATCGTGAAGCGCGAAGAGGAACGAACGACGCGTGAACGGATTTTGTTCATGCTGAAGCAGCAAGGTACATTGACCGCGAGGGAAATGACAGCTGATCTGGGTCTGACCGGCATGGCTATTCGCCGTCATCTGACAGCACTGGAGCAGGACGGCTGGATCGAGGTTCGGGAGGCCCGGGCTACGGCGGGGCGTCCATCCTCGGTGTACCAATTGACGGTACGCGGGGACAGCTTTTTTCCAAAATCATATTCGTCTCTTACGCTGGAACTGCTTGAAGAATTGTCTGACTCTGCCGGGAGCGGTGTGGTGGATGCATTGTTCGAGAGTCGCCGGGACAAGCTGCTTCGCAGCGGAATGCCACAGATGGAGGGCCAGGATCTGGCCGGACGGGTGGAGGAGCTCGCGCGAATCCAGAATGCCAACGGATATATGGCGGACGCGTCCAGAGAAGACGATGGAACCTATGTCATTACAGAAATGAACTGCCCGATTGTACAAGTCGCGAGTGTCTACAAGCAGGCTTGTCGCTGTGAACTGGAACTGTTCCGCTCGTTGCTTCAAGCCGAGGTGGAGCGGACCGAATGTTACGCCGATGGCGGCAAAAGATGCAAATATGAGATTCGCGAAGCGTCGGGAATTAGTATAAATACAAGAGAGATTGTTTTGGCGATTCGTCGAGATGGTCTCTTTTTTCGCCAATTAATTACGTATATACGCTATTTTTGTATGGGGATGCGTGTTATAATAGAGCTTACATCTAGTGCATGTTCGCATCCTTATATGTGCTGATATTTCAGCAGATATATCCTGTTCAATTTGCGCGTAGGAGTGAGTAATGATGACAGAGTTGCTTGATCCCAAGAACGATTATGTGTTCAAACGAATCTTTGGAAGTGAAGAGAATAAGGATGTTCTTCTGGCTTTTCTGAATCACACCTTCCAAAATGCAGGTGAATCTTTACTGACTGAGATTGTATTGATCAATCCTTATCTGGACAAGGATACCCCGAGGGATAAACAGTCCATTCTGGACATACGAGCCAAAACAGATCAAGGTGAGCTAATTAATGTTGAAATGCAGTTGTTTAATCAGTATGATTTAGAGAAGAGGACTCTGTTCTATTGGGGTAAACAATATTCTGGACAGTTACTTGAAGGACAGAGATATAGTCAACTCAAAAAATGTGTTGCGATCAACATTGTTAATTTCAAAATGCTCGCTAATGACCAGTACCACAATGTATTTCATTTAAGAGAAGACCATACCGATATTCCTTTGACGGATGTTATAGAGATTCATTTTATGGAAATACCAAAGCTAAATGATGAAAATATTCAAATAAGGGATGGATTGGTGCGTTGGCTGTTATTTCTGAAAGGAATGACTAAATCAAGCTGGGAGGCGTTAATGATGCACGAACCGGAACCGGCTTTAAAAAAAGCCATGAGTGTATTAGAGTTTCTGAGCCAGGATGAGCAAGCACGTCAACGATATATCGACCGACAAAAATTTCTATGGGACGAAGCTTCCATGATTGAGGGCGCACGAGAAGAGGGTCTCAAAAAAGGCATGGAGGAAGGAATCCAAAAAGGAATTGAAGAAGGAATTAAAGAAGGTGAAGCTGAGAGCAAGCGGAAAATTGCACTGAATATGCTCACCTTGGGCCTTGATCAAGAGACCATTGTCAAAGCGACGGGACTAACCTCAGCTGAGCTGAAAGCAATCCAGGAAGAAAAATAAGCTATCTATATGAGGCTGCTCACATAACATGTGGGTTGCCTTTTTTGATCTTATGTAATGTTTTCTATCACAATCATGAGATGAAAGGAAATTGGAAGCGGTTCAACCATTGACGTATATCGGGACGCACCTTAATATTAGGGGAACAATACAACATCAACACGGGTCATGGACTTCAGTCGCATGAGAAAAGTCTTTATTTGTCTGCTTTTGTCGATCAAAGCAACAATGCGTTGAAGCGTTCGTTTTGTCCCGCCCTATCGTGCCAATGGAATGTCGATAAGGGTAAACACATTTTATGAGATGGAGAGGGGTTCTCACACATGAAAAAGAAATTTTGGATGTCACTGATGATGGCTGCTTCAATGATGGTTGCGGCAGGTTGCGGAAACAACAGCGGTACAGGCTCGGAATCTGAAGGATCGGGGAGTACCACAGGTGGAGGCAGCGAGGAAAAATCATACCAGATTGCCATCTCCCAGATTGTTGAACATCCATCCTTGGATGCTACACGTGAAGGATTCATTGCAGCCCTGAAGGATGCGGGCATTGAAGAGAACAAGAACCTTAAAATTGATTACAATAACGCGCAGGGTGATTCCACGAACAACCTGTCCATTGCACAGAAAATCTCGGGTGATTCCAAAAATGATCTCGTACTCGGAATCGCAACACCATCTGCGCTGGCTCTGGCTCAACAAGTGAAGGACAAGCCATTACTGTTCGCAGCCGTGACAGACCCGCTGGGTGCCAAGCTGGTGACCGATATGGACAAGCCGGGCGGCAATGTTACAGGTGCGTCCGACACGAATCCAGAAGCCATTGTACAATTGGCTGACTTTATCGCCAAAAATCTGCCGGATGTAAAAACGGTAGGGTTGGTTATTAATGAAGGTGAACCGAATGCGGTGGTGATGGCAGATAACGCAGAAAAAGCACTCGCAACCCATAATATCAAGCTGGTGAAAGCACCCGTAACGAATACATCTGAAGTAAAACAGGCAACCGATTCTCTGGTCGGCAAAGTAGATGCCTTCTACATTACGCTTGATAACTCGGTCGTAAGTGCGGTGGATACGATCATCCAAACGGCGAACAGCAATAAAATTCCGTTCTTCTCCAGTGATCGGGATACCGTTGAAAAAGGAGCTTTTGCAACGGTTGGTTTCAAATATTATGACCATGGATATCAGGTGGGTGAGATGGCTGCGGACATTCTGAAAAATGGTACAAAACCGGGTGATATGAAAGTCACCGTTCCAGACAAACTGGATCTGATCCTGAACCTGAAAGCAGCGGAAGCCCAAGGCATCACGGTTACGGATGAGATGAAGGCGGAAGTAAAAGACCAGGAAAACAACATTATTCAATAGAATCAATTCATAATACCTTAGCTACTTCAATCAAGGGTAGATATAGATCAAAACGATTCAATTTGTCTATATCTAGTTACAGAAACAATAATTTAATGAGTTATGAGATTGATTCAATAATCTGACCGGATCATCATTCGGCAGTATGGATGCGAGGCGAACGTGCAACGGGTTCGCCTCATTCTTTTCGATAGACAGGGAGGAAGTACCGTGAGTATAAGCTGGAATTCAATTGAAGGAGCAATCGAGCTGGGACTTCTATATGCACTGATGGCTCTTGGTGTGTATATTACGTTCCGCATACTCGATTTTCCTGACCTTACCGTAGACGGAAGTTTTACAACAGGAGGCGCAATCGCGGCGGTGATGATCTCCAATGACTTCTCTCCTTGGCTTGCCTGCTTGGCGGCAATGGCTGGCGGCATGGTGGCCGGGGCTTGTACAGGTCTGCTTCATACCAAAGGCAAAATCAATGGATTGTTGTCCGGGATTTTGATGATGATCGCACTCTACTCCATTAATATGCGTATTCTTGGCGCACCGAATAAATCCATTATGGGTATGGACAATCCATTCTCGGGTGAGCATGTCATGGTGCTTATTATTATCGTGGTGCTGGTGTTCAAAATCATGCTGGATCTGTTCATGAAAACAGATATTGGACTCGCGCTTCGCGCCACAGGGGATAACAAACGCATGATTCGCAGTTTTGGTGCGAATACGGATGTGACAACGATTGTAGGTGTCAGCTTATCCAATGGATTGGTTGCACTGTCTGGTGCATTCATTGCACAGCAATCAGGTTTTGCGGACATCACGATGGGCATTGGCATGATCGTCATTGGACTGGCTTCGGTGATTATCGGTGAAGCTATTCTGGGTGCAAGAACGGTATTCTGGGCCACACTTGCAGCGATCGTGGGTTCGATTATTTACCGGATTGTGGTTGCGCTTGCCCTACAGGTCGAATGGTTCGATACGTCTGATCTGAAGTTAATCACTGCGGTGATCGTCATTATTGCCCTGGTATTCCCAACGATGCAGCGCTCCATGAAGCAGCGAAGTCTGGCTCGCAAACGAACAGAAGAGTTGATGCGATCCGGGGGTCAACAGGCGAAGGGAGGTATGTGAGCATGCTGGAGATTACGCAAGTCACCAAGCTGTTCAATCCAGGCACAACGGATGAGAAGACCGCGTTGGTTGGCGTGAATCTGACGATGAATCCGGGAGATTTTGTAACGGTCATTGGCAGTAACGGAGCCGGTAAATCCACGCTGATGAACATCATTTCGGGTGTAATGAAGCCGGATATGGGGGATGTGCTGATCAATGACCGCTCCATTAAAAACTTGCCGGAGCATAAACGCAGCAGCTGGATTGGCCGGGTGTTTCAAGACCCGATGGCAGGAACAGCACCACATATGTCCATTGAAGAGAATATGGCAATGGCATACAAACGCGGCAAAGGACGCGGATTGGGCTTCGGAGTTACCCGTGCCAGACGTGAGATTTTCAACACGCAACTGGAGAAGCTGGGTATCGGACTTGAGAAGCGTCCCAATGCCAAAGTGGGTCTCTTGTCAGGCGGGGAGCGGCAGGCACTCAGTCTGTTGATGGCTACGTTCACCCAGCCGCAGATTTTGCTATTGGATGAGCATACAGCGGCTCTTGACCCATCACGTGCCGAACTGATCACGGAACTGACGGAGACCCTTGTGCGTGAGATGAGACTTACCACTCTGATGGTGACGCACAATATGGAGCAGGCCATTCGTTTGGGTAACCGTCTAATCATGATGGACAAAGGCCGAATTATTCTGGATGTCAGCGAAGAGCGTAAACGTACGTTGACTGTACCTGAGTTGCTTGGTGAATTCGAACGGATTAGCGGCAAAAAAATGGCAGATGACCGAGTCGTACTCGGTTAAGGCAAGATAAATACTTGTTGGAAGAACAGATATACGTAGCGTCATCTACAATTTAAGCCATCTATAAATATAGACGATAAAAACCTTTTGCGTTCTCGCAAAGGGTTTTTATGGTATGTTGAACACATTGAAGAAAATGGAATGAATCTATACTATTTCGGATTAGCGAATTATACATAGCAGGAGGAACCAGGCATGTCTTTACAATGGGATGAAGGGACATATACAGTCACACGGCGAACGGAGTCCATTCGTCTGCTCGCCAAGGAATTTGCACTTCTGCATTTTCTGTATGAAAACAAGGAAAAGGCCTTTACCCGCAGCCAGCTGCTGGATCGGGTATGGCCGCTGGAATATCCGGTTGAACGCACCGTGGACGATCATATCTATCGCCTGCGCAAGAAATTAAAACGTTGGGATGAGATCCGTCTGGATACGGTACGGGGCTATGGATACCGGCTTGCTGTGCATGATAACAAGTCCGCTCTACCCGCCAGCCCCTCTGCTCAGGACCCGGAAATGCAGGAAGTTATTCACGGATTACTTCGTAAATATCACTTGTTTGGGCAGGGAAATGCCATACAGACCCTGGTTCAACAGCAGGAAGCGCTTGGCATTCAGATTGTGCCGTATTATCAGTTGTATATCCATTTTATACAGGGCGATCTGGAATGGCTAATTACAACAAAGGAAATTTCTTTTGAAGAGCGTTTATACTGGTTACTCATTTTTGTTCATTCGCTAATTGAACCATCAGAAAGCTTACCCTTATATGAGCAAGCATTAAATTCATCGGCATTATCTGCGGAATTGCTTCGAGAACTCCGCATTTTGAACATCATTGAACTCTATGCAGAGGTAGGTCAATACGAGCGTGCCCGGATGCAACTGGAGGAGACGTATCGTCTGATAGAGACAGACGAGCTCAAGAATTTCAGACTGCCGGTAGCCCTTGCAGCGTTATACGTGGAACTGTGGGGTGGTAGCGGTGAAGCTGTTGAGGCTCAAATGGCAGTGCTGCGTGCAGGATTGAAGGATGCCCCCTATCTGCGGGAGATCGGGCGTTTTCAGGTGATGGAAGGTTTATGGTTGCTTCGGCAAGGACGAGTGCGTGAAGCGGAACTTAGGATGGATGACGGACTGGACGTGTTGAAAATGTCGCTGAACGCACCGCTATATCTGAATGCTGCATATCAGATTCTCCTGTTCATGGATCAACATCGAATGGAAGGCAGACTGCGCAGTAAATATCGTCAAGTGTATACAGAGATCGGTAAAAATTATGGTGTTCCCACCTATAAACAACGAATTGTAGATGAAATACGTAAATTTTTATCCCCTATCTCCCCATCCTCTGATCTTCCTCTGATATAACTCTCTTATGATTACAGTCAAGGAACACACAGACCACACACGGCTGTAATCAAGGGAGGAAGTACACGTATGACCGTCATTTCAAATGAACCTGCCTCAAATGAACCCACCGAATCACCCGCTTCATCTGCGGAATCTTCCAAAAGCTTATGGACCAATCTCCGGTATGTCCGCATGTTTATCGCATACTCGCTGGCTACGTTTGGAGACTGGTTTGATGCACTCGCCATCCAGGTGATGGTGGCCTACCGATGGGTGCCGATCCGCTGATTATTGCCCTTATTCCTGTATGTATGGCTGTCCCGGGTATACTGCTGGGCTCTTTTGCAGGTGCACTGGCTGATCGACTGCACAAAGTGAAAATCATGCTCCTGTGTGATGTAATCACGGTGGGATTAACCATTGCTATTTTATTCGCACCAAGCCCGATATGGCTGCTGCCAATTCTTGCCCTGCGAGCCATGATGGGAGTGTTTCATGTGCCCGCCCAGCAGGCGCTAACCCGCCAGGTGGTGGCAGAGGAGCATCTATTTCAGGCATCTTCCCTAAATGGTTTTGTGAACCAGTGTTCGAAAGTGGCGGGGCCGCTGCTGGGTGCAGTCATTTTGGCCTTCTTTTCACCACAGATCTGTATTGTCATTAATGCCTGTACCCGCCTGTTGTCTGGTGCGGTATTATGGCCCTTGCGTCGGTTGGTGGAGAAGTTGGAGTCCGCTGTATCAGACGGAAATGCTGTTGGTGAAAAGGATGAATCGGAATCCTTGTTCTCCCAGTGGAAGCAGGGTTGGCGTTTTATACGGAGCAGTCGCACCGTACTGAGTACGATTTGGTTCGGCTGTCTTGGACTCATGGCTATCCTGATGATCGATTATCAATTTACGACTCTGTTTCGGGAAATCAAGCCGGGGAATGAATCGCTGTTAGGTTGGTTGGGTTCATCGGGAGGTGCCGGAGCCATAGTCATCATTTTGCTGTTAAATCGTTTGCCGAGAATTGGGTATGGGTGGGGCTAGGTGGAGGATATCTGTTCATCGGGGCTGGAATTGCTGCATTAGGGTGGATTGGCCCACAAACACCTGAAATTTGGGTCTTATTGTGGGGGTTATGCATTGGGGTAGGCAATGGGCTCTTCATGGTAACACTGAATTATTTGTTGCAAAAGGAGACCCCTGCTGCCTATGTGGGACGCGTATTCGGCATTCAAAATTCACTGTCCAGCGTTGTACTTGTCATAGCTCCACTTGCAGGTGGAGCACTCATTCGAGTTGCAGGACCGAGTCCCACGTTTCAATATATCGGTCTGGCTACGCTGGTGATTGGTCTTGCTGGCATACTGCTGCAGCGTATCTTATGGGAGGGGAAACAGCCTCTCATCTCGGAAGCAAAAGAGATCATTCCGCAGGAATCGGTCTGAGTAAAAATTGAACAGCCGCTTCCGTATTGATCGGAAGGCGGTTGTTTGCACGTTGCATTTATTGTTCATCATTGAACGAATCATACTTCCCACCAAGTGAAATAAGCCGTAGAGGCCATCAGTCCACCAACCGAAAGTGATCCGCTAACAGAGAGGTTTATGGCTTGACCTGGCGGAATTACGTAACGGCCAATTTCATTGGACAGTAACGGCCCTGCTTGAAGGGGCATAGCCATCAATGAGGTCGCTCCTAAAGGCGCAGCAGTAGAGAACCGTACGATGGCTACGCTGGTATTGCTGCTGGAAAGATTGCTGTTCACTGATGGTAGTGTACTGGGAGAGCTGAGTGTTCCATTCGCGGTCAGACTCATGGAACCGCTGAAGGATGACAACAGATTCAGCGCAACCGTGATTCCGCCAGAGAGCCTTGATACATATAGGGTTTTCCCACTCCCTGCTGGATTGGCCAGTTGTACCGTGGCGATCACCGTTCCTCCCAGCAACCCCAGTGTTGTGGAGTTGGTGGAGCCTGCATTGTACAGGTTGCCTGTACTGCCTGCACTATTCTCCGGAGGAGCAACAATGCCGGGAGAAGTATAGGTGTTGGTGTTGGACGTGTAGACAGGCAGATTCAATGGATTAAATACATTATTGTTCGGCACAGTGTGCACCTCCTTTTATCAGGATCATGCTTAGAATTCCCACCAGAAGAGGTTAATGGCTGCCGTCTGACTGCCCGTTCCCAAACTAATGGATAATGATTGTCCCGGCGGAACAACAATAGATCCGTTTAAGTCCAAAGCATATATTCCCGCAGTAAGAGGGATGCTGAGCACGCTTGTGAACGTCCCTCCAAGCGTGCCGGTATTTTGCCTCGTGGTCACGATGCTGGCGTTGGTGTTGCCAAGCAACGTATTGACGGGTACAGGTGTAGTTCCTACGGTCACAGTACCGCCGGAATATACGACCAGTGTAGCTGCAGCAGTTGTACCTCCCGACAGGCTGGCAATACGTACTGTTCTGCCACTGCCAGCTGTATTCAGGATCTGAAGCAGAAGGTTTTGGCTGGCAGGAATCGCTATATTATTTGTCGTCAGGGCGAAAAAACTGCCTGCTGCCGCCGCACCTGCATCTACCGAAGCTTCAATACCCGGGGCTGCATAGGTGTTGGTCAGTTGAGTAAACAGGGGTCCATTCGACTGGTTGAAAATATTGGAATTTGTCATTTTGTACCCCCTCTGGACAGGTTGTAATGGTTTCATGATCCTTTTTGTTTCGCATGTCCTCATTACTTGCATTGTATGTAAGAACAGGAGAAAGCGTTTGGGAACGGATTGTAAATTCCAAAATAACGGCAGATGCCGTGCCCGTATATACAGTCCGGGCATACGATGCGTAAGCACATTTTTTAAGGGGAAATCGAGATGAGTCGAACAGCGAAGCGAAGCAAGAAGAGAATGAAGCAACCAACTAAATATGTCAGCCGCCGCCGCTCCCGCCATTCCTGCCGCGCTAAATTGCTGAAACCCCCTTGTTCCCGGATTACTCGTCCCCGGTTCAAGCAGGGTGCTTCCTCACGCACGAAACTCCCTGGTGCTATTCATTGTTTTACAGAGCATACGTATGTCGGGGCCGAAACCAGTAGCAGCATGTATTCACTCCCTGCACAAGACACCTCATCACTCAGCATGTACACCTATGGCATTGTGAATCGGGGGAAACATCCGGCTCTTGTACAGATCCAGATCAGTCCCAATGCCTTGGACTATGCTGTGGACAGCCAGGAGGTGATCGCGGGGGGCAGACCAAAGCACTGGTGCCATTGCGATTCTTGCATTATACCCGGCTTGCAATCCAATCCGTTGAACCGGATCAACCGACCCGGCTCGATGTTTACTTTCAGGCGCAGCGTATGCCGTAAGGGAGTATGATCACACCGATTTGACCAGGGAGGAGGACGAGGCATATGCCTAACTTTACAACGTTTAATACGAATCCGGATAATCTGAGAACGTTGATTTTCGGTCAGGATAGTACAGGCACAGCCCAGCCCGTCAGAACCGATACGAGCGGGAATGTGGTTGGCATTATTTTGGACGGAACGATCAGTAACATCTCGGGTCTGACTACCGTCACAATTAACGCCGGAACCATTACCAACATCCTGAACGGAACCATCACGAGTGTACTTGGAGCGACGATCACGGCAGGTACGATTAACAGTGTGCTTGGAGCCACAGTTACAGCGGGTACCCTAACGAACTTGCTGAACGGTACCATCACCAGTGTATTGGGAGCAACGATTACGGCGGGAACCATCACCAGTGTGCTGGGGCGACCGTAACCGCAGGAACACTGACGAACTTGCTGAATGGTACGATCACCAGTGTATTGGGAGCTACGGTGACCGCGGGAACACTGACGAACCTGCTGAATGGTACGATCACAAGTGTACTTGGAGCGACAATTACAGCAGGAACCATCACCAGTGTGCTCGGAGCCACGGTGACCGCAGGAACACTGACGAACCTGCTGAATGGTACGATCACCAATGTACTTGGAGCTACGATTACGGCGGGAACCATCACGAGTGTGCTCGGGGCCACGGTGACCGCAGGAACACTGACGAACCTGCTGAATGGTACGATTACCAATGTACTTGGAGCCACGGTGACCGCAGGAACACTAACGAACCTGTTGAATGGTACGATCACCAGTGTATTGGGAGCAACCATCACGGCCGGAACCATTACTAGCGTACTTGGGGCGACGATCACAGCAGGTACACTCACGAACTTATTGAACGGAACGATTACAAGTGTCCTTGGTGCAACCGTAACTGCAGGAACATTGACGAACCTGCTGAATGGTACGATCACGAGTGTGCTGGGAGCCACAATTACGGCCGGAACATTGACCAACTTGTTAAACGGAACCATCACCAGTGTACTCGGAGCTACGATTACCGCGGGGACGCTCAGCAGTGTGACGTCCATTTCACAGAAGAGTTTTCAGGAGTCCCAACTCATTAGCACTCCGACCGCAAACACCTTCACAGCGCTCCCAGCGGTTACAACCAGTGTATTTGGCACGTATTCTTTCTTTGTATATAATCGGGGGCCGGGTATAAACCGGGTAGATGCACTGGTTGAGATCAGTGCCAACGGAACGAACTGGTACACGGATGTGACTACGGTGACTGGCATTTTGTCCGGATCAGTGGATGTACTCGTACCACAGCGTTTTCTCAAATATACACGTCTTTCCTATCGATCGAGCCTAATTGGCGCGCCAAGCACGATTGATGTGTTCTTCAATGGACAAGGCACATAACCCATATATTTGTCATATAGGTACATGGAGTTCCTTTGGTGGACTTCATGTACTTTTTTGTATTGGAGGTGGTTTTTTGAATAACCATTTACTTGGAATTCATATGATTGTGCAAAATGAAGAACATCACCTTCCCCGCTGTCTCGACAGCTTCAAGCATATCGGCATGGAATGTTATATCACCGATACGGGGTCAACTGACCGCACACCGGAGATCGCCAGAACTTACGGAGCAACGGTGTTGCACGCCCGCTGGCAAGATGATTTTGCCCATGCGCGAAATATCAGTCTGCCTCTGGCGAGTACGGAATGGGTCCTGTGTTTGGATGCCGATGAGTACGTTACGCAGGGACTGGAAGAACTGCTGAATTATTTGCCCCAAGTCCATAAAAGCATCTCAAGATTACGGATTACTATAGAAAATAGATACGGTGAAGGGGTGGAAGAGCGGGTTATCTCCCAGCCAGTGAGACTATTCCGTAATCATCAGGGATATCGATATGCGGGCCGCGTCCATGAGCAATTGGTTCGTCTTGGCCCAAGCAGGCTTGTCCGGGATGAGGTTACGGATATGAATAAGAGTGAGACCCATACCGATGAAGAGAGTGTAATGATTGAGGCTGAACCGCTTGCCCCGCTATGTCTCATTCATGATGGATATCTGGCTTCCACGATTGCGAAGGAACATAAACCAAGACGTAATTTAAAGCTGATCGAACGGGAACTCGCAGATGAGCCTGCACAGCCTTTTCACCTGTACAATCTGGGAGTGACGTATTGCCAGCTTGGTCAGATTGAACAGGCCATTGATGCATTCCGTGAATCATTACACCTGACAGAGCTGCTTGCGCCATATCGTCCCACACTGGTCAGAGATTATGCTAAGACCCTTGTAGCATCGGAATGTTATGACGAGGCACATGCAATTCTGGCTGTGGAAAGGCAGCGTTATCCATCCTATGCGGATCTGCAACTGTTGTATGGGGAGACGTTGGAGCAGCAAGGTTTGGAGGAGCGTGCATATCAATCCTATGCCCGAGCAACGGACTGCCGGAAGGGAACGGATCGTGTTGGACAGAGTGATGGCGGTAGCTCGGTAGACACATCATATGTCATGGAAGCAGGTTCCGATAGTTACAGAGCTTACACCGCGATGGCAAGACTTGCACAGAAGAGGGGATTCCTTCATGAGTCTGCGCATCTGTACGGGCTGGCTCTGGATAGCATGTTCACCTATGCTCCGGCATGGACTGGGTTGGCAGATGTACTGCAACAATCCGGTGAAACCGATGAGAACATAGCAGAAGCATTGCTTGCCAGACACAAAGGAAACGAGAAGTCGGGTGACGGTGATTCGACTCGTGGTGAAATGCCCCATTCATATGCGGTGACGAATGAGGAGCATCTGGTGCAAGTGATACATGTTCTGGCAGGCTGCGGAGCATATGAGCAGGCATTAAAAATGCTGGATACAGATGCACGTGCTGCTCGTATCCATGTAGCGGATCAGATCCATTGGATGTTGTGTGCGAATAAGGTTTCTGAAGCACTTCAACTGGCAGAAGCACACTGGAGCATGGATGATGTGCACGAAGTCAATCTGCCAGTGGAGCACAGAATGGATTGGGCGCTGGCTTGTTGGGCCAATGGATTACGATTATCCGAGGCGTTCCTCTCATCTACGTTTCCACAGGAAAAGAACGTATGGAAGGTCATGGATCGACTGTTGGCTCAGTTGACCAAAGAGCCGCGAAGCATGGAACCTGCGTCATTGGAACAGAAGCTTATGCAATGGAGCCCACAGGCAGAAATGGTAGCAGAGAAGGTTGTGCAGCGAGCCGTAAAGACAGGGCAGCTTACACTTGCTGAGCAGCTGCATGAGTTGCGGGCACGGATGATGCGTGACCATTGGGGAACGGCTGTAACTTTACGACGGGAGTTTGCAGGCCTGCTGTATTGTCAGGGGTATACCCTGATAGCTGCGAACCTCCTAATCCAGTGCATGACCGAGAGCGAGCTGGATGCCGAAGGTTTATTCTGGCTGGGTGAAACGCTGTATGCCAAAGGCCATAATGATCAGGCGCTGTCTCTGTTCGAGCAAGCTCTGGAGCGAGAGCCAGATATGCGAGAGGCCCGAGCTGGAGCAGCTGTATGTTACATGCAATTGGCAGTGGAAGCGATACGGCAGGAAGGGGTTCGTTCTCCGTCTTCAGGGTCACTTCTGGCACAACATACTGCACTGGAACAGAGGCTGCGTACGACCGAAGGCATCCCGTGGCGTACGCCATTCCAAGCGAAGGAAAGGAGGAATCAGCTTGCGAGCGGAACGCATTACCCTATGCATGATCGTGAAGGATGAGGAAGAGTTGTTGCCTCAGTGTCTTGCCAGTGTCCAGGGAGCGGTGGACGAAATAATTGTAGTGGACACCGGTTCGTCGGACCGTAGCGCGGAGATTGCACAGCAGCATGGCGCGGTGGTGGTGCCATTTGACTGGTGCGATGACTTTGCCGCAGCGCGTAATACTGGCCTGGAGCAGGCTTCCGGCGACTGGATTCTCTTTCTTGATGCGGACGAGGCGCTCGACAGGACTGCGCGGGAGCAGATCAGGAGCTGGACGGCGGTCAGCGGATGTGACGGATTGTTTTTAAACATTCATAACTATACAGGTACGGGTCAGCAGGGGGCTACCGTGAATCCGGTTTTGCGTCTATTCCGCAATGCTCCCGGTCATCGGTTCGAAGGGCGGATTCATGAGCAGATTGCGGCGGCGATCTGTCGTGAGAATCCAGAGGCTGCTTTTCATGTGACGGACATGGTCATTCATCATTATGGGTATCAGACGGCGATTGTGGAAAGTAAAGATAAGGTGAACCGCAATGTTCGCCTGCTTGAACAGGCCGTGGAGGAAGACCCTAATCAGCCGTTCCATCATTATAATCTGGGAGTGGAGTATCTGCGTGTGGGGAAGCGGAGCGGGCATTGGAGACGTTTGGTGTGGCTCGCATGGGGATTGATCCTGCGGTGACCAGTTACGCGCATCTGCTGTTCAAATATGAAGTTCGTTGTCTCCAGCATCTGAACCGCTGGCAGGAGGCATTGGATCGCATTGATGCTGCGCTTGAACTCTTTCCAGAGTACACGGATCTGATGCACCATCGCGGGATATGTGCAGACGCACTGGGTGATGCAGATCGGGCAGAGGATTCGCTCCGTGAAGCTGTTCGCATGGGGCCACCTCCAGCCATCTATCATACGGAGGAAGGCATGGGTACCTATCAGACGTGGTATACGTTAGGGCGAGTACTGGAAGGAAGGGCCGATCTGGAGGGGGCGGTGGATGCCTACGTGGAAGCGGTGCGCGCCAAATCCAGTCTGCTGCCGCCGCTCTATCGGATATTCCGAATGATGCGGGTTTCCGGGCAGGAACATCAGATTCCGGAGCTGGTAAGAGAGCGTTTTGCCCTCGGTTCGGAAGAGGCTGCGCACAAAGTATTGGGCATTCTGGAGCAATCCCGTTGTTATGATGCAGCTCTGCAATTGTTGCCGGGCATATCCTCACAACCCACCGGAGAGATGAGGGAACGCTTATCCGTGGCTGAAGCGATGCTCCACATCCAGCAAGGGAGATGGAGCAAGGCACGTCAGAAACTGCAACCTGTACAGCGGAAAAAGGGCAGCTCGCGATCTTGTCTACCCGATGGCTTGAACGCTTGGAGTGGATCGAGGGGAAGGAAGTCAACGGAGATGATCCACTGACATTGTGGTTGAAGCGTAGTTCGCAGCCAGGTGCGGTTACGAATGAGGAGCTTGTTGGACAGACCGGGCGAATGGTGGATCTGAGAGCGACCACGAAAAAGGATATGGACTCCAACATGGACGGAACGGTGGCAGGAGCAGAGTATGATGGCTGGCAGGCTCTTGGACTGATGATGGAAGGATGTGTACAGTCGGGGAGATGGAAAGAGCTGCATGGCCTGATTCAGATGTGTCGACAGCAATTGGTGGGAGAACGGATAGCGGCGGGAGAGAAGGAGAAAGAGATGGAAGGGAAGGGGGATGAGATAGAAGGGGAAAAGGAACAAGGGAAGGTGAGTGACATGGCGTCATTCCCCGGGGCTTCGGATACGCTGCTGGGAACCAGCTGGCTGGTGAAAGGACTGGTTAGTGCTGCGGATCGTCATCTGGAGGTGTTGGCTCAGTATACAGATGGACAACGGCATCGTTGTTGGCCTGTCGTCCAGCATATTCGGCTGGAGTTGCCGGGAGTGGACGGGTTTGAGAGCTGAGAGAAAGCAGGTAGTTGAGGGGTTAAAGTAATACAGCTGGGTTCTGAATGGGGGCGAACTCCATTAGTGAGGGATGGTGGTGAATGTGGCGACAGGGATTAGCTTGTGCATGATCGTGAAGGATGAAGCATGCTCACTCCAACGGTGCCTGAATGCAGTCAGGGATGTTGTGGATGAGATCATCGTTGTGGACACAGGCTCGGTAGACAACACAACTGAGATTGCACGCCTTCATGGGGCCGTTGTCATCCGTGCGGAGTGGAACGGAGATTTCAGTGAGGCTCGTAATCTGTCGCTCGCGGCTGCGACGAAATCTTGGATTCTGGTACTTGATGCGGATGAAGTATGGGTGCAGACCCCGCAGATGAAGGCAGAACTCGAACAGTTGTTAACATCAAGCAGGGACGACGTGTGGGGATATTGGATACAGGTCACAAGTCTGCTCGGTGTGTCCGGTGAAGAGCGTGTGACGGATGCGGTATGTCGATTGTTTCGAAATGATCCCCGAATTGCTTTTCAAGGAAGAATCCATGAAGAGATTGCTACTTCCATCCTGGCACTGGCTCCGCAAGGTGTGCTTCATTCTGGACTTGAGGTCATTCATTACGGATATCTGGAGCAGGAGATTACTGCTAAAAATAAAGGTGTACGGAACATGCAGCTGATACGATCCGCGTTGAATCACGAGGGCGATCAACCGGAGCTGTTATATGCGCTGGCAGCCGAATGGTTTCAGCAAGCGAAGTATGATGAAGTACTTCGGTTGTTACAGCCATTATTGGCGCAGCTTCTGCCGGAGTGTGGATATCACTCGGATCTGGTGCTGAAAACGGCTTACGCCTGGCGAGAGAGTGGCAGCCCGGAACGGGCGCTTGCTGTGGTGGAAGCATGGGCGCCCGTGTATGCGGATTTTCCGGATTTGTTGGAGCTTGGTGCGGTACTTGAACTGGATCAGGGGAGAGAAGACATGGCCTTGGGCTGGTTAAAAGGCTAAATCGGCTGCTTCCACAGCCAGCAGGTATACATCCGTCTCTGGTGCTGGAACCTATCGCAGCCTGACGCTGGAAGGCATGGCGTATGAGCGGGCCGGCCGATGGGCAGAGGCGGAAGCCGCGTACACGTCGGCGCTAAGCATGCAACCCAGCAGCTTGCCTGCATGGCAACGGCTGTTGTTGCTGGCCGCTGCCACCGGGCGGCCGCACGCCATCGCGAGCACAGCCGCCCGGGTAAGCTTGCCGCCTGCGGCATGGCAGGCGCTGATCTCGGCCGCGCTGGCTGCGCATCGGCCGGAATGGCCGCTGCGCCATGCGGCGGCGCTTGCTGGCCCGCTGCGGGCACAGCCGCTGGCTGCCGGGCTTGCGCTGGCCCAGCTGGGCGAGGACGCCGCGGCTCGGGCGGCTATGCAGCCCTGGGCGGCACATGCGCAGCACGGGCCAGCGGCGGCCCTCGCGCTGTGGGCGCTGGGCCACAAGCCGCCCGGCGGGCGCAACGCCCGAGCGGCGGCTCGCCGGCAGGCAGCGCTGCCCGCAGCGGCCCAGGCCGCCGAGGCGCTGCTGCAGCGCGGGGCCATGGCCCGCAGCAGTGGCCTGGCGCGCAGCCCGCCCGGCGGTGCAACGCCAGGCGGCCCTGCCGCGCCTGCGCCGGGCGGCGTGCTCGCAGCTGCGCAAGCGCTCGCCGGCGTGGGCGCATGGGCCGCATGGCTGCGCCTGCTGCAAGCCCTGCCGCTCCGCGGCGCGCTGGCGCTGCTCGCAGCGCTTCCGCCTTCGGCACGCGGCGGGCTGCTGCGCGCACCCGCGAGCGTCCGCGAAGCGCTGCTTGCGCTATGCGGCACGCCTGACGGCGCGCAGCAGCCCCACGCGGACGAAGTGCCCGCCCCGGAGCGCATCGCTCACGCGCTGCTCGCGGGCACGCTCGCGCTGCTCGCCGGGCGGCAGAACCTTGCACGTGAATGGGCCGAATCGGCCCAACTCACGGCGCGGCAACCTGCCGCCACAGGTCGCCCGGCGACGGCAATTCCGCCGGGCCTGCATACACTGCTGCGCCTGACAGCATTCGGCGCAGCCTCTGGGGATGAATACACCAACCAGTGCAACATGTTACTGGTACACCTATAATTTATTTATCTTATATCTCAATTGAAAGTGCAAAAGCAACGGAGCTCCCGGTCATCGGAGCATTTCCCCGAACCGTGCATGGTTCCGTTGCCAGTAGCTTGCTCTCTCATTCCTTCATTCCTTACTCTGTACTCAGCCCATTCATCCTCAACCCTTGCATATCACCGCTCGAAAACAGCGGATTGGCGTGCCGTACATGTCAGACCAGATGGCATCGTCTGGCTCTTCCACATTCAGCTTATCTTCAATGGTTAATCCAGTGACCGCCATGATTGTCTCCAGCAGATCAGGGCGCATTTCGGGTACATCGAAGGTAGCGATCAACTGTCCTTTTGGCTTCAGCACCCTGGCGAATTCACGAAACGCTCGCAGCATTGTGCCCGTATCCAGATGCTCCAGTACAGAGATACAGAACACCCGATCAAACTTGCCAGACTCGTACGGAAGCTGGGCCAGATTGGCCTGCGCACGGTGCAATCGGACAAGGCTTGAATCCGGCAGGTCCTGAATAGCATGCTCGCCAAAATCCGCAGCAATATCCAACTTGATCGCCTCTTCAGACAAAATGCGTTCATCCCAGTCACAGGCATGAACCTCGCGGCAGTGTTCGGCAAGCCAGAATTTGAACGGGTGGGAGATGCCGCAGGCTCGGATCAAGGACCACATCGTCTGGACGTGCAAACCGCCGGGCCCATTCATATTCGTAGGGACGACTCCACCATGCCGGATGCAGGGGAAGACCAACGTGTCCGTTTTAGGGTCACTTTGCCGAATGTACCTTGATTCCATGAATTCTGTTGCCTTGGGCATATCCATCATCCCCGAATTCCCTCCTTTAATCCTGTCTCTGCCAAAAACGATTCCAACACCGTGCTCCACCGGCTCCGCCATCTGGCAAGATCATAGGACAGTGCGGTCTCGCGCGCATAGATTCCCAGTCGTTCCCGCTCGGCCCGATCCTGTACGAGACGTACCAGTGCGGCGGTTAGCTCCTGCTCGCCAGGAGGCACCAATATCCCGTTAAAACCATCCTGAATCAGATCATTCAATCCGCCAACATTGGAGGCAATCACCGGAAGCCCACAGCTCATCGCTTCCAGACAGGCATAGGAGGTACCCTCCGAGAACACGGTTGGAATAACCGCGATATCTGCCTGATGGTAGGCCTCCCGAATATCCCGAAAATCATACGTGCGCTGGTTAATTCGCTCCGCATGTGGATGGGTACGATGCCAGTAACGAAAGGCTCTGCCGACCGTACTGCCCTCGACCAGTTCCCCGGCAAATTCAATCTCCACATCCGGAAAAGCCCCCAATAGCTTATCTGCTGCCAGCATCATGGGAATAATGCCCCGTTCCATGCTGATTCGGCGCGGATATATAATGCGAATTGGACGAGGAGAGGTCATGCGGGAATCCGCCGTTTCCTGTTCAACCTGTCCCTGAATCGGATCATTAATCGGGTACTCGGCATCTGATGTTATTCCAATATCCGTAGCCCAATCCGTTGCATTTGGGTGGTGACGAGCAACCCTATACGATGGGCCATCTACCTCGGCTTTTTCCAGTTTCGATAACTCCAAATGGAGATCTACCGCTCCCTTCTGCTCTCGTTCTTGATCGCTATCTGTATTCCCACCTTCATCTCCGTTAGCCTTCCCAATGTATGCTCCATCACCACTCGGTCTACCCTTGCTTTCCACAGCTTTCATCCCTGATATAACTGCACCGGCATCCTCCTCATGACTCGCCAGATCGGTCTTCCATGCGGCAAGCCATTCGTCTTCCTGTTCCTGCTCAAGGGTCCGTGTTGGCGGGGCAGGTGTGAAATAGGACGTATCCACTGCATTGGGAATCAGGACGACCTGCCTTGGATCGGTATAGGTGCATGCGGCCCGGCAAAAGGTCTGGAAATGGGAATCCACGGATACAATGCGCACCAGTCCATCCAGAGCCAGTTGAATATGTTCCGCCACTTGTTGTTTGGTATCCAGAGGCAGACCGGGACGATCCCAGTTAATGCCGTGACAGATACCAAGACTACCCGGCTTGTAGGTGATGGGTTGCCACAGACAGCTGGCATAGATCACGGGGCCTCGTGCGGCGGCTGCCATCCGGTCAAAGGCTTCCGGTACATTATCCATGTCGTACGAATAACCGAATACGTCAATCTGCTCCGTCCGTGTCTGGAATGCTTCAAAATAGGACAGTTGATGAACCTCGGGAATATGTCCCAGTCCACGGATGACACTGCACAGATCCAGAATATATCGTTCCAGCCCACCACCAAATACCCGGCCGAACTCCCGGTTGTACCCGTCGGTGAAGCTATGCGTCAGAATACTCACCACGCCCATCTCACGGTCCCTCCTTCCAGGGAATCAGCCGAGGTTCCGGATCAAGAATCGACTCGTAGTGTGCAAGATTGCCCCACTCACCGCTAGGATCAATGCGCTTGTAACGCAAATATTTACGCACCCGGTCCTCCAGACTGCCTGCCCAGCCGAGATGTTGAACCTTCAGTTCGGTGCTTATCCCAGGCAATACGGTGCAGGACAAGGGAAGACGGGGGACGTGATGATTCTGTTGCGGATAAAAATAAGGATATCCAGGCATATACCGTACAAGTGAAGCAGTATGCCGCTTGTGCAGACACCAAAGCTCATCTTCACGATAGTGGGTTCGGCCGCCCCACATATCGTAGAAACGGAATGCAAACCAGTCCGCATACTCCTGATTAATCAGCGTGCGTATGGCTTTCTTGGCCTCTGTGCTGTACAGCTCATCCGCATCAACCGAGAGCAACCAGTCGGGACGTGTTCCTGCCGCCGCTTGCCATAAGGTGTTGCGAAGTCGCCATTCCTCGGCGAACAGCGGTTTCTCCAATACCTCCAGACGGACCACCTTCGGGTAGGCTTTGCATATTTCCGGGGTTCCGTCTGTGCTGGCATCGTCCACAATCACAATCTCATCCACGAACTCACTCAGATCATGCAATACTTCTTCAAGGTATCGGCCGCGTTCATTGCGAACCTGGAGCATGGCGGTTAGTTTGTTGTCTTTGCTTTTGCGAACCCGACGGATGGAGAAGGGCTCTTTGAATACACTCATTTCCTCTTCTGTAGCAGTAGCATCCTGTTCACCCTGACCTTGTGCACCGCCCCAGTGATGCACTTGGCTTCGGATGTTCTGCGCTGGCTGTGCAGGATCTGGCGGGTGATCGCCATCTCTCGATGCGTCTGGATATGTCAGATCCACTGTTACCGTTGGTGTGTAGGTGGTTTCGGTTCGGATATCCCTATGCACCATCGGCCCATTCAACTGTTGTCTGCGTTTCTTCGGGTCCAGCATCATGGCACCTCCCCAAGCAATTGCTGTACAGCCTGATCCAACAACTCCAGCTCGACGATCCGGGCGAGCGCATCTTCATCCTCCAGTGCCGTTTCGAGAAAATGTCTGACTGCCCCGTGTCTGTCCCCTCGCAGAGCCAGCACACTTCCGGATAATTGCTGATAATCCCGGCGGCTGGCATCATCCTGGATATCGACTGCATGCACCAGAGCCAGTGCCTCTTCCACGCGACCTGTCTCCTGATAGATGCGGAATTGCCAATGCCTCGCCGTTTCTCCGCCAAGTTCGTCCAGGATGCGCAGTGCGGTTCCATAATCATCGTTAATACGCAGTAGTTCCGCTCGTACAAGTTGATCTTCTCCTGCCTCAAGCCAGCGACATAGCTGTTCATAATGATGTCGTTCCTGTTCATCGGATGCACTAATCCCGTACACCAGCAGGGCATCCTCCAACTTGCCGGCCCGCGCATGAATGGCAGACAGGAAGCGATAATGGGAGACGACACAATCACTGCGACCATTTATGACTGCATGGGTGAAGGCCTCCTGTAGGGATGTGGCAGCTCGTGAATCTTCAAGCAAGTACTCATACGCTGCCAGCAAAAAGGATATGGTCTCATGTGCGCCTGCTTTGGCGCGAAGCTGGCGATAGAAGTCCGCACGCACACTGCATTGAAGCAGGGTGACGCTATCCGGCGTCCCTGAGAGGATCTGCCGCAGCGCATGCAGGAAGAACAGCTCGTAGTCGCGGAGAGGGACTTCGATATCATCCTTTTGCATCGTACCTGCGGGTGAAGGGTCTTCGCCTCCTAGCCAGATGGCGCGTACGCCTTGGAATAACAGCTTCATATATCGTGTTTCGGAGGATGTACCTACCAGATCAGCAATACCGACCAGTTTGGAAATGCTGCTCTCCCATAGCGGCGATTCTGCTTCGTTTCCAGCAGGTTCGGGCAGCAAGACGATACATAGCTCAGGCTCCATCGAGGCCGCCGTCATCAGCCAATAGGGATGGGTAACGACTGCGACGGTGCGGGGCTCCAGTAACAGCTGCTCGGCTTCAGGTAGGGAGATCACCTTGATAACGGCAGGTACATCCTCTGTTTGCGTCAGACTGCTGACATAGTAGACCTCGCCTTCGATCGACAATAGTGCAGCAATGTCGGGATAGGGGAAGGATGACCATCCTCCTTTGCGAGGGAATAACACATATCGGACAGGGGGCTGGACCGTACGGGCCTTATCGGGGCTGGCTTCGGAGTCTTCACCTGGTAACGGCGCAGTTTCTTCCATGAATCGTTCACCTCACCTTGACTGTAATATAGAGTGCCATTCTCGCAACATGTACTTCATGCTTTCACTTCATATGTAAAGCCCTCGCGGCACTTCGCATGATATGCCTGAGACTAACATATGGGCATTCCGTCCCAAACATGAGTATCTTCCATCAATACATGAAGTTGGCAAGCCATTATAGAGCTTCTCTAAGCTCCAATCCTCCATTTTCGGCTTCTTTACACGTTCTCGATACTGAAAAAAGATGTTTGACTCCGCACTAAAATAGGCTGATTTTTATCTTTTGTGTGACCAGGATCACTTTTTTTTGCTCTAAACACGTAGATTGTGATAATTCTCACATGTATAAAATAGGTAATCTGGCACAATACGTTCATCAACGTATTTGGCGGACAGACAGCGAAGGTGCAGCTTCAATGCCAAATACGCATACTGCGAAGTGAACAGAAAGAAGGGGTAACGGTATGGATCCGATTATGTTATCGCGTATCCAATATGCACTTACAACGATTTTCCATTTCTTCTTTGTCCCGCTATCCATCGGTCTTGTGCTGCTGGTTGCAATCATGGAGACGTTGTACGTTGTTAAGGGTAAGGAAATCTACAAAACGATGGCCAAGTTCTGGGCAAGCTGTTCCTGATTAACTTTGCCGTCGGGGTTGTCACAGGTATTCTGCAAGAATTCCAGTTCGGCATGAACTGGTCTGAGTACTCTCGGTTTGTGGGGGATGTGTTCGGTGCGCCACTGGCGGTTGAAGCGTTACTTGCGTTTTTTATGGAGTCTACATTTATTGGGTTGTGGATATTCGGATGGGATCGTTTGTCCAAAAAAGTGCATCTGGCCTGTATCTGGCTGGTGTTTGTCGGCACATTCCTGTCCGCGCTGTGGATTCTGGCAGCCAATTCATTTATGCAGCATCCCGTCGGGTTTGAGATTAACAACGGCCGAGCCGAGATGAATGATTTCTTTGCACTCATTACGAATGGTCAACTTCTCGTCGAGTTCCCACATACGATCTTTGGGGCATTAATGACAGGGGCTTTCGTCGTCACCGGAATCAGTGCTTACAAATTGATGAAGAAGCAGGATGTGGTGATCTTCCGCAAATCGTTTAATATTGCGATCATCATTGGACTCGTTTCTTCATTAGGTGTGGCTTTCTCGGGACACTTTCAGGCGCAATATCTGGTGGAGACACAGCCGATGAAGATGGCAGCCAGTGAAGGTACATGGACAACGACGGAAGATCCGGCGCCATGGACAGTGGTCGCTTTTATTGATCCGGATAAACAGGAGAATACAGGGGAGATCAAAGTCCCGGATTGCTCAGTTACCTGTCCTACAGTAAATTCTCCGGCAGTGTCAAAGGCATGAAGGAGCTTCAGGCCGAGTATGAACAGACGTATGGACCGGGGACTATATTCCGCCAGTACGGACAACGTTCTGGAGTTTCCGCATCATGATTGCAGCGGGTGGTCTGATGATTGTCCTGGCGTTATACGGAACGTTCCTGGCCATGCGCAAGAAGCTGGAGGTCGCTGGAAAGTGGTTTATGCGTCTGATGGTATTTGCCATATCCTTGCCGTTTATCGCTAATACAGCAGGTTGGATCATGACCGAGGTTGGAAGGCAACCATGGACGGTATTTGGCTATATGACCACTGAAGCCGGGGTCTCGCCGAACGTATCCGCAGGCATGATTTTGTTCTCAACCATCGCTTTTACCGCCGCGTATACGGTTCTCGGAATCGTGATGGTATACCTGTTCGTACGTGAGATTAAGGCAGGTCCATATGCGGTCGAGAAGCCGGAAGATCACGATGAATCGGCCGATCCGTTCGGCGTGGATGGAGGTTATTCCGTTGTCACTAAGTGAGTTGTGGTTTTTACTGATTGCCGTATTGTTTGTCGGTTTCTTCTTTTTGGAAGGTTTTGATTTTGGTGTAGGGATGTCTACAGGCATTATTGCCAAAACGGATCGTGAACGCCGCACCCTGATCAACTCGATCGGTCCGTTCTGGGATGGCAATGAAGTATGGCTGATTACAGCAGGGGGCGCCATGTTTGCTGCCTTCCCGCACTGGTATGCCACGATGTTCAGTGGTTTCTACCTGCCGCTTGTGGTCGTGTTACTCGCCTTGATTGGTCGCGGGGTTGCCTTCGAATTCCGCAGTAAAATGAAACAGCAGCGCTGGCGCAAAACATGGGATATCATCATTGTGGTATCCAGCGCGCTCCTTCCTTTCCTGTTCGGCGTAGTCTTTGCTACGTTCATGAAGGGTCTGCCTATTGATGGGCAGATGCAGTTGCGTGCAGGATTCTTGGATATCGTTAATCCGTACACCGTGATTGGTGGTTTGAGTGTAACGCTGCTGTGTCTGGTTCATGGATTGCTGTTTGCCTCACTACGAACAGTGGGGAACTCCGGGAACGTGCCTTGAACACAGCGCATAAATTGATGTTGCCGCTGGCTGCGCTGCTTGCGGTGTATGCGATATTGACGTATTTCATGACCGATGTGTTCGCCGTTCGCGGCTGGGCACTGTGGATCATGGTTGTACTTGGCGCAGTTTCGCTTGCACTTGCGGCATACTTCGTTCGTCAGAAGCGTGAAGGCTGGGCTTTTGGTATGACAGGTGCTGTGATTGCCATTGCCTTTGCCTCGGTATTTATCGGTCTGTTCCCAAGAGTCATGGTCAGTTCGTTTGGTTCTGCATTTGACCTGACCGTATACAATGCGGCATCTGGTGCGTATTCATTGAAAGTCATGACGATTGTGGCTTGCACATTGCTGCCATTTGTTCTTGGTTATCAGATCTGGAGTTATTATATCTTCCGCAAACGTCTGAACGAGCAGCACCACCTGGAGTACTGATATGGGACGGGGCTAATGAAGCTGCCGGGCATCCGGCCTGTACTCGCGCTGGCATCAGCGCTGGTACTGCTACAGGCGATGACGATCATTATGCAAGCCAAATGGCTGGCACAGGCCATCACGGCATTGTTTGAAGGTTCATCCGTAACAGAGCAGTACCCGGTACTGCTGCTGTTCCTGGCTGCTTTTGCCGCCCGCTACGCCTTATCCTTCTGGTTACAGCTCGTGACATCGCGATATGCGGAGAGGACAGGGACCGATCTGCGCAGACAGATGGTGGAGCAGTGGTTCAGGCTTGGACCCCGCTATGCCAAGACGGAAGGAACAGGCCATCTGGTCACACTGGCACGAGAGGGAACAGCCCAATACAAGACATATCTGGAACTGTTCATTCCTCGCATGCTGGGCACAGGTTTCACACCCATCATCATTATGCTGTATGTGTTCAAGCTGGATCTGATGTCCGGGGTTATTCTGATGCTGACACTCCCGATCCTGATCGTGTTCATGATTCTGATTGGTCTTGCAACTCAGAGGAAGATAGACGGACAATTCCGATCCTACAAAGCGCTCGCGAACCATTTTGTGGATACTTTGCGGGGGCTGGAGACGCTAAAGACATTGGGCCAGAGCAAAACACACGAAGGGTCCATTGTGCGGGTCAGTCAGCGGTATCGGAAAGCAACGATGTCTACCCTGCGCATGGCCTTTCTTTCTTCGTTTGCACTCGACTTCTTCACCATGCTGTCCGTTGCTTCCGTGGCGGTTGGTCTGGGATTACGTCTGACAGAAGGTCATATGCTGCTCGGTCCTGCGCTGACAGTACTGATTCTGGCACCCGAATATTTTCTGCCTGTGCGTATGCTCGGCGCTGATTATCATGCCACTTTGGATGGCAAGGAAGCCGGAGCGGCCATCAATCAGGTGATCGAACGGGGGAAAGCCGCTGAACAGAAACAGAAAGAAGCCTATACCCATGTTGTTGCACATGCATTTACGGCAGAGGACGAAACCGGATCTGTATCATCAATATCTGCGGGTAACAGGAAAGCAAACGCTTCGACCATACGTGTCGTGTTGAGCGAAAATATGGCTGCCGGACACCCTAACCCTGGTTCTATTACTCCTGATCTTGATCCTGCTTCTAATCTTGATTTGGATTCCTCGGTCTTCTCATGGAATGAGAATAGCAGATTGGCATTAACCGATGTACAGGTACGGCATGATGATGAAGGTCCTTATTCGTTAAAGGATGTTACCTTCCAGATCACAGGTCTTGGCAAAATCGGTATTATCGGCGCCAGCGGAGCAGGCAAGTCCACGTTGATTGATGTATTGGCTGGATTTCAGCTTCCTACTTCAGGCCAGGTATTAGCCAATGGGCAGCCTGTGACACCGGATATGCTTGAATCCTGGCGAAGACAGACGGCAGCGATCCCGCAGCATCCATATATCTTTAGTGGAAGTTTAGCCGATAACGTTCGCTTCTACATGCCAGAGGCTTCGGATGCAGAAGTAGCCAGAGCAGTTAGCGCTGCCGGATTAACCAAGCTTCTGACCTCATTATCCGGTGGCTTGCATGAACCCATTGGGGCTGGCGGCCGACAACTCAGTGGTGGGCAGGAGCAACGGGTGGCACTGGCAAGAGCTTTGCTGAGCAAACGGAACATCCTGCTGCTCGATGAACCGACAGCACATCTGGATGTGGAAACCGAGTATGAACTTAAACAGACGATGCTGCCGCTGTTCGAAGGCAAACTTGTATTTTTGGCTACCCATCGTCTGCACTGGATGCCACATATGGATCGGATTATTGTTATGGATGGCGGCACGGTGGCAGAGACAGGAACACATCAGGAACTGCTGGCTAGGCAAGGTGTATATTATCAGATGATTCAGGCTCAGATGGAGGCGATATAACATGAATTCCGGATATGAACATATGGAGACCGTCCGTAACGGCAAAGAAAAAAATGGCTGGATTGCTCCGTATGTGGCACAGTACCGCTGGAGATTCACCGCAGTCATTGCGCTGGGCACTTGTGCTGCACTGTGTGCGGTACTGCTGCTGTTTACCTCCGGATTTCTGATCTCCAAGTCTGCGCTGCGTCCTGAAAATATTCTAATGGTATATGTGCCTATTGTGGGGGTACGTGCATTTGGGATATTCCGCGCTGTCTTTCGATATATCGAGCGATTGGCAGGACATGATGCCGTACTGCGGGTGTTGGCCGATCAGCGTGTGAAGCTATATCGCATTCTGGAGCCGCAGGCATTGTTCCTGCGTTCTCGCATGCAGACCGGAGATGTGCTCGGAGCACTCGCCGATGATGTCGAGCGTTTGCAGGATATCTATCTGCGCACCGTCTTTCCTGCTGTTACTGCACTTGTGATGTACGGTGGGGCTGTGATCGCTTTTGGCAGTGTGGATCTGGGATTTGCGCTGTGGATGGGTTTGTATATGTTATTTCTTGTCGTCGCACTACCTGCGATTTCCCTGAAAGTGACGTGGAAATGGCGTGTGCGGCTGAAAAAGGAAAACAGCAGGTTGTATACCCGTCTGACTGACGGTGTACTTGGACTGGGTGATTGGCTTGCAAGTGGACGAGCCGCAGAATTTGTTCAGCAGCAGGAAGAGGCGGAAGAGCAGGTCGATGCGGTTCGTCGCAAGTTGCGACGCTGGACACGTTGGCGTGATCTGTTGGCCCAGTGTGTTATTGGCCTGATGGTCGTATCGGTGACGTTGTGGGCTGGAAACGCCGCTTCTGTTGGACAATTGCCTGCCGTGATGATTGCTGCTTTTGTACTGGTATTATTTCCGCTTACGGAATCACTTCTGCCAGTAGGGGATGCTGTGGAGCATCTTCCACAGTACCGGGAATCACTGGACCGCTTGGAACAGCTGGAAGGGAAATCGGATCCTCCGGGACAGACTGGAGTGGATGATGCTGGCGGAACGGGCGACTCGATCTCAGCAATACAAAACGGCAACATGGCGGCTAGGCAGACATCGGATTCCTTGCCCGTTGTGAATGATATCCCGGACAGAAGAATTCGTCTTCGCATCCCGCCCAAACTCAGAGCGGACATCGAAATCAATCGCGTCAGTTATCGCTATGCATCTGATGATACTTATGCCGTACAGGATATATCCCTTCACCTGCCACAGGGCAAACGCCTAGCCATCCTTGGACGAAGCGGCGGCGGTAAATCGACCTTGCTGAAGCTGATTCAGGGGGTCTTGCTTCCGTCTGCGGGGAAAGTTCTAATCAATGATTTGCCTGTGCAGACTCTGGGCGAAAGTGTGCCTGATGTCATCGCGGTGCTGAATCAGAGTCCTCACCTGTTCGACACCACGGTAGCCAATAACTTGCGGATTGGGCGCCCACATGCAACGGATGAGGAGATTCGTCAGGTAGCTGCTCAAGTCGGTTTATCCGGTCTGATCGAATCTTTGCCGCAGGGATATGATACGCCGATGCTGGAGACCGGTCTGCGTTTCTCCGGCGGGGAAAGACAACGTATTGCACTGGCCCGCGTACTGCTTCGGGAGACACCTGTTGTGATATTTGATGAACCAACCGTGGGGCTTGATCCCGTGACGGAGCGTGAACTGATGCGCACCATTCTGGACAGCTTGCAAGGCAAAACGATGATCTGGGTCACCCATCACCTGATTGGTGCGGAACAGATGGACGAACTTATTTTTATGGAAAATGGACAGATTGCCATGCAGGGTTCTCACGAACAACTGCTGGCTGGGGAAGAGCGATACCGCCGTCTCATTGAACTTGATCGGCCGGGATGGACAGGGCGGCAGCAACACGAACAATCGTTGCCACCGGCGGCTTCGAGATAAGTAGAGCCAGTGAGTGCATGAGATCCAATAACTGCAGGTGTTTCCCAGTCCAGATGATCGAACTAAACCGATATACATGAATTTGTATTTTAGCAAAGGATGCCTAATGAGCACCTAATCATAAGCATAACAAAGAGACGAGCCAAGGCATCTTGAACTCGTCTCTTTTCGATTCGGATATGACCGCTTTCGTAGCGAATACTTACAGCTCTACCAGCATCAGAATAATGGAGGAAAGGCACAGACAAGTGCTGACCAGATAGAGCACAGCAACAACCTGTTTGTGATTCAATCCGGCGCGCAGCAGTCGATAATGGGCTTGACTCGCATCAGCCTGGTAGATTGCTTTACCTTGAATGAAGCGTTTGATTACGACGAAAATGTTGTCAAAGATCGGTACACCAAGAGCGAGAATCGGAATGAAGATGGACAACATGGTTGCCTGTTTGAATGCACCGTCCAGAGCGATCACCGCCAGAATGAAGCCCAGGAACGTGGCACCGGCATCACCCATAAATACCTTGGCAGGAGCTTTGTTGTACTTCAGATAACCGATGGTCACACCAACCAGAGTGATCGACATGAGTGCGGAATCACTTTGACCTTTGGCCAGGGCTACGATGAACAAGGTAATCGCCGAGATGGCCGATAATCCGCCAGCCAGTCCGTCCATGCCGTCCGAGAAGTTGATGACGGTTGTCACCCCGAAGATCCAGAGGATCGTAAGAATGAATTGCAGCCAGATCGGAAGCATGACATATTCCGCGTTAAAGGGATTCACGAATCCGGTGAATGCTATGCCAGAAGCAAATACAAGCACTGCTGCTGAGACCTGTACGAGCATCTTGGGCAGAGCGGGAAAATCTTTGCCTTTTGTTTTGTACCAGTCGTCCACGGTACCAATCGTTAGCAGAAGCATACCACCAGCGACCAGAGCCGCTGTTTCCCAAGTGATTTCTTTGGTCAGAGCAATGTATGTCAGGAAAAATCCAGTAAATATCGCGTAACTCGCCGTGAGTGGGATCGGTTGCCTGTGCAGCTTACGCTCCACATCCTCCCGAGGCTTGTCCACAAAATCGAGCCGGTGAGCCAGTCGACCAAGCGGCGGAATAAGCAAAACCACGACAGCAAAAGACACTATAAAAGCCAGTATGTATACCATAAACTCGCTTGTTTCACTCCCATCTACCCATTTCCCCTTATTATACGAGTTAAACGGGAAATCTGTCGATGTCATTATTGTAACCAGACGTACGCAAAGATGTGCAACAGTTCAGGTTTTATCGCATTTGAGGAAGATAGGAGTCGAAATAATGATTTACAGTTTCTGCATGATATCCATCATCCCCTTGCCAGGTTGCTGCAAAGATAAAATCGCCAGAACCGCCTTTGCCTTTCCTTGGTTTATCCCCGGGAACCAGTATGCCGGCTGCCGCCCAGATTTCCAGCAGGGCATCCCGTTCCTGTTTGCTGGATGGTAAGATATCCTTCCACTTTTTCTCGAGTGAACGAGCACTGTCTTTGGGGTCTTCTGTCTGAGCTGCTTCAAGCAGATTGACAAGAATAGCCTGATCTTCAGGGGTTACTTCATAGCTTGTATCGTTGTCCTGTAGCAGTAATTCCAGATCCATCAGGCAGTAGAGTAACCAGCCATGACGCACGCCGCCCCACTTGATCCGTTCAAAGTTCAGGACGTTCAGGTCGACATTGGTATATTCCTTGTCTGACTGTAGGCGCAGGAAGTTGCAATCCCCGCAGGCACTGGTGTTGGCATGAAGAGCGGGACGTTCTCCGTAGGTATGCAAAGGCATGTTCGATGTTAAAGCAAAGCTGGATAATGCGCTGCGCAAATAGACTTTTTTGGTGGACAAACTATGTAAAAAGGCCTTAACTACCCGCTCCTTGAGCGAGCCATCCTGATGCAAGTTGTATAGACGCTGAACTATCTCGTCATGCGTGATCGTGAGTGGGTCGAACATGACGCCTTTGCTTTTGGCATACTCAAATTCATCCCCGGAGAAGGGTGGAGAAGTTGTTTTCCAACCGCCACCTCCCCAGAACGTGCTCAACAGTATCTTCGCTGCTTTCTTGTCCATGTGGTTAGCCTCCTTATGGAAATTAAAATATGGAAATTAAAATTATGATGATTATATTTTTTATATCGAGCCTGCTTCATTTAATGAGCGTATTCCTCGGTTGTATTCAGTATCATTTCGACGAGGCCTGGGAAACGTGCGTTAAGTTCTTCCTTTCGCAGGGAATAAAAGTGCTGTTTACCTTCAATGCGCGGCTGGATTACACCAGCTTCACGTAAAATTTTGATGTGATGGGACAACGTGGATTTGGAAATATGGTCTACTTCGAAGGCGGAACAGTTTTCTCGCCAGAGCTGGCCAGACAGTGTGCAATTTTCATGCGAATCGGATCACCGAGTGCGTTGCAGACTGTGGTCAGCTTCAGTTCCGAAGCCATAGGTATCGTTGGAGTTCTCATATCTATGACGTTAGCATATTCGGCTTTCTCTTTCAATGTTTGAAAAAATTCGAACTATAGAAGTTGAACTGTAACTCTTACACTTGGTTACTCCGATTGCAGTACCATCTTTCGATCGCTCTTATCCCCAGATTTTTTGAATTCCCCTGTCCGAGGGGAAAATCCGGTGATAAATGCGAACGCTTCGCTTCTTCAGATTGGTTCTGCACTCTCCGTTTTAGTGTAGAAGTTGGTCTCAACTTAATATTTCTTGCGGGCGGTATAAGAAGTGTGTTACATTTCTTTTCAGTTAGTTCGAAAATATTCGAACTGAAAAGTTGGAAATCGGCTTTTTATTCTAGGAGGAATATAAATGAGTGCTACACCTACCACTACACTGTTGAACAACTATTTCCGTTTATTTGATGCTTCACGTACAGACGAGCGCGCCATGGAAGATCTGTTGTCCCTGTTTACACCGAACGCAGAGATTGTGCTTAACGGTACCAGCCGAACAGGATTCGATGGTTTTATGAAGGCTTTCTATGAGTACAATAAGGATGTAAAACATATGTGGGACGGGTGGGTGCAACAGCCTGACGGCAGCTACCAAACGAACTGGGCTGTATGCGGACAAGCGGCAGACGGAACGGTATATGCCAAGGCAGGCATTGATATCGCACGTGTGAATGAGGCGGGGCAAATCGTGTACCTGGAGAATGTACAGGCCGATCAGAATGCATTCAGCAAGTATAATCAGTAATTAAAATCTAGAGATTTCAGTTTGATGAGTGAAAATCCAGAAATTTGAATTACTAGAAAGATAGCCACACTGGAGGTCCACAGTTTTCCATGCTGTGGGCTTTTTCTGTAGCACTTTTAGTTAATTAGAAAGGCACTGAGGGTGATGGCTTCATCATTCTGATCGCACAGTTTCTACGGGGAAATGGATGCATAAACACTGTACATGAATATATGTAGCTGAGAAACTGTACATGAAAAAGACCATCTCACATGTCATAAACATGGCGAGACGGTCCTCATGAACGTGCATAAAACGGAATCGTTAGAGTCAAATGTTGATAGTCGAATGTTACTTTGAGCTGGATGTAGCTAAAGGAGATGGTGATTCGCTGTGTGATGGCTAGGGCCTGGCAATTCTAACGAACCGAGACGTGCTGCATGGAAATGTTGTTCTTTCAGTTTTAACGAATCTGAGACGCGCTATTGGAGGGTATTTCGCAAAATCAAAATTCTAACGAATCACAGGCACGTTAATGCTCAACATATTAGGTTCTAGCGTAGTTTTGCGACCATGTAAGCTGATATAAGGTGTCTCAGATTCGTTAGATTTTGAAAACATGCTAAAAGCTGCAAATAAGACGTCTACGATTCGTTAGTCACTCTATGTTCAACGTTTTGACTCTCCAACGTGTAAGATTTAGGCTTTTAAGCCTCAAACCCTCAAACCTCCAACCCCCGAAACCTTAAAAGCTCCAACCCTCAAAACTTAAACCACCCAATCTCCGGTCACATTGATGCCATCCCACGTCTGCCCTATCTTACCCTTGCATCGTCTTATTCTGAAAAGCAGCGATATCCGCATACTCTTCTTCAAACTTGCGGGAGATGCGGATAAAGATCGGCAGCAGTTCACGGTAGACGCGGACACTGTCCGGGTCCGGCTGGTGCCGATGCGTTGATCCAATCATGCCGGAGACGGCACTCAGGGAATCGATGCGGCCCAGGGCGTACAAGCCCAGTACGGCTGCGCCGAGGCATGAACTTTCAATACTTTCGGGGATGATGACATCCTGGTCGAAAATATCAGCCATCATTTGCCGCCACAACTCGGAGCGGGCGAAGCCGCCTGTGGCCTGGATTTTTTTCGGACGACCGATCTTTTCTTCAATCGCCAACATAACCGTGTACAGGTTGAACAATACACCTTCGAGCGCGGCGCGAATCATATGTTCCTTCTTATGGTGCAGCGTCAGACCGAAGAACGAGCCACGTGCATTCGGATTCCAGAGCGGAGCCCGCTCACCTGTCATGTACGGATGGAACAAGAGACCTTCCGAACCAGGAGGTACATTCTCCGCAACACGAGTGAGTACTTCATACGGATCAATACCGAGCCGTTTCGCGGTCTCTACCTCGGAAGCCGCAAACTCGTCCCGAATCCAGCGGAAAATAACACCGCCATTGTTCACTGGTCCGCCAATGACCCATGCATCCTCGGTGAGTGCGTAACAGAAGAAACGTCCTTTCGGATCGGTCACCGGTTTGTCCACGACCGTACGAATCGCTCCACTGGTGCCAATGGTTACAGCCACGACCCCTGGATCAATGGCGTTAACGCCCAGATTGGACAGCACGCCATCACTGGCCCCGATGACAAACGGTGTGGTGAACGCAATGCCCATCTCCTTGGCGTACTCCGGGTGCAATCCATGTTTGAGCACATGGGTGGTCGGTACCAATCGGGACAGGTGTTCTGGCGTAATGCCTGCCACATGCAGGGCTTCTGCATCCCAGTCGAGCTTTTCCAGATTCATGAGTCCGGTGGCTGAGGCCATGGAGTGGTCGATGACATATTCTGAAAATAATTTATAGAAAACATATTCTTTCATGGATATGAATTTGTGCGTTTGTTTGAACAGTTCCGGTTGATCCCGAGTGAGCCACATGATCTTGGTGAGTGGGGACATCGGGTGAATCGGCGTGCCAGTTCTCAGATAGATTTCGTGACCATTCATCTCCGATTTGAGTACTTCGGTCCACTCGGCACTTCGATTATCTGCCCATGTCATCGCTCGCATCAGTGGTGTGCCGTGTTGATCGACAGGCAGAATGCTGTGCATGGCCGAACTAAACGATACAAACAGAATGTCTTCTGGCTTAACTCCCGCTTTGGAGGTAGCCTGTTTAACTGATGTAATGACTGCTTTGAAAATATCTTCCGCATCCTGCTCCGCAATCGCAGGTGTGGGGGTGTGCAGCGGATAATCGGCACTGCCTTGGGCCACAATGGTTCCGTTCTGTTCGAACAAGACGGCCTTGGTGGAGGTCGTGCCGATATCTACGCCGATCATATAGGGTGAAGAAGCCATTTTGTCATCCCTCTTTCTTGAACATATAAGTGAATGAATGCTGTTACACGTTTACACTTCGGGTACAGAAAGCCTTCCGCTCGCCGTTATCCCCAAATTTCTTGATTCCCTCTTCAAAGGGAGAAATTTGGTTATAAATGCGAACATTCCATTTCTTCAGGCTCTTTCTGTCCCCTCCGCACACGTGGCGCTATTCATCCAACTTATATGGCATCTGTTATTTCATCTATGATAAGAATATCAGACTTGAGGGATGGATCAAAATGGATCAGAACAGGCTATCGCTTTTACACATCTTCAATCCTTCACCGCACCTGCAGCAATATCCGAGATAAACTGGCGGCTGATGAACAGGAACATCACGATGAGCGGAATGACAGCAAGCAACGTACCTGCAATGACCATCGCATAGTCTGTGTTATACAGTCCGTTTAATTGAGACAACGCAATCTGCAACGTGTATTTGCGTTCATCCGTCAGGACGATCAAAGGCCACAGATAATCATTCCATACCCCGATAAAGGTGAACGCGCCGAGGAAGGCAAAGGCAGGTCGCAGAATCGGCAGTGCCACGTTCCAATAGAGTCGGAAAAAATTACAGCCGTCGATGCGGCCTGCATCCAGCAGATCATTCGGGATGGACTCTGTCGCGTACTGACGAATCCAGAAGATGCCGAAGGCGTTAACCATGCCTGGAATAATGAGCGCTTTGAAGGAGCCGACCCAACCGAACGTAGCCATGAGTACAAAGGAAGGCACCAGTGACAGTTGAGAAGGTACCATCATGGTCGCAAGCAGCACGATGAAGAGCCATTTTTTGCCGGGAAATTCAAACTTCGCAAACGCAAACCCTGCCAGTGAGTCAAAAAACAGTACAAGAATGGTCACGAGGCCCGACACAAACAATGTATTCAGAAAAGCGCCCCAGAAATCGATCTGCTGCAATACCCGCGTAATATTATTCCATAGCTCACCCCCGAACCAGAGCTGCGGTGGGAACTTGTAGATATCGGACGTTGTCCGGGTAGACATTACAATCAGCCAATAGAACGGGAACATGGATATGAGCATGCCCCGATAAGACCGGTATACAACACCAGCGATTTGAGGTGTTTGGTCGCCATGTGCGCTCCCCTTATCACATCAGGATGATTTGCCTTGAACAAGCTTCCAGTTCACAATCGAGAACAGGGCGATAATGAGGAACATGCCCCAACCCACGGCAGCGCCATAGCCGAAGTAATTGTTAATGAAGGATTCACGGTAGAGGTACAGGACAATTGTCATGCCTGCTGCACCTGCGCCACCATCATTGCCGACCAGTACTTGCGGTTCGGTGAACAGCTGCATACCGCCAATGGTTGATGTAATGACCGTAAACAGGATGACAGGGCGCAGCATCGGAATCGTAATTCGGAAAAAGGACTGTATCGCGGATGCGCCGTCAATCTTGGCTGCTTCATATAATGTCTGCGGGATACTCTGTAATCCGGCCAGATAGATGACCGCGTTATATCCGGTCCAGCGCCAGACCACCATGGAGGAGATGGCGACTTTGATGCCCCATGGTGCATTCAGCCACTCCACAACCGGTAACCCGACCGACTGCAACAGATAGTTGAGAAACCCATAGTTGCTGGCGAACAAAGCCCCGAAGATAATGGCCACCGCTACGATGGATGTGACGTTCGGCAGGAAATAACCGACCCGAAACAGGGTGCGGAACTTCACAAATGGTGCATGTAATAGAAAGGCAATAATCAGGGCGAAGAAGAGCATCGGAATCGTGGAATAGATCCAGATCATGAACGTGTTCCCCACAGCTTGCCAGAACTCGGCGTCAGTCAGCATGTATTTGAAATTGTTGAGTCCATTAAACGTCATGACACCAATGCCATCCCATTTATGAAAAGCCAGATAGAGCGAGAACCCGATTGGGAACAGCCCAAATACCGCAAACAGAATATAAAACGGCGATATCGCAACATAGAGTGCACGATGCTCCCACATTCTCGCCCATAGCGACTTCTGCCGATCCAGATCAGGTCTTGCATTGCCAGGATCGGGCGTAAGACGAGGTTCAGTTACAGCCATATGAATTCCTCCTTTGCGGATAACGAAACCACACGCTCTTCAGGTTAACGCTGTAATTCCCGCTCGACGCGGTGTACCGTATCTGTCCAGACCTGCTGTGGATTGGCATTTTGCTTCGCCACATCATTCAGCCGCCGGGTGATAATGTTGTGTACGGACGGGTATCTTTCGCCAAAGAAAGCATCCGGCACATGCTGTGCCGATTCGGCAAATACAGGCCCTGTCGCCTGTCCGCCGAAGAAAGGTTCTTTTTCCTTCATTGCAGGATCATCAAACACACCCGGTGCAGAAGGGAACAGATTCAATGTCTGATATTGCTCCAGTTGATTTTCGGGACTTTGCAGCCAGCGAACCAATTCAAAGGCTTCCTGAGGATGCTCACTCGACTTCAGGATGGACAGGAATGATCCCCGTTATTGCCATCTCCCCTGGCGCCCGAGCAACCCGCCATTTCCCGGATGTATCCGGAGCGGCTTCCTGAAGCACTTGCTTCATCCAGACAGCGCCCACGAATGAGGCAATCTCGCCATTATTCATCGCTGCGTTCCAGCCCGGAGTCCAGCCATCTGCATTGGCAAGCAGGCCCTTCTCCTTGAAAGCAATGGATGTATCCCAGCTTGTTCGTACCAGAGCAGAATCCATGCCGATGAATGAACCATCCGGACGGAAATAACGTTCAGCTCCTTGGGATAACACTTGGTTGTAAACGCTTCCAATTTTATCGGTCAGAAATACTTTTCCGCCGAATTTCTCCTTGATCTTTTCTCCCGCAGCAGCATAAGCATCCCAGCTGTTAATCTGGCGTGTAACGTCCTCTGCATCAGATGGTAATCCGGCTTCCTTGAACAGATCTTCTCGGTAAAAGAGAGCCGTTGGTCCCGTATCCATCGGGAACCCGATCATCTGCCCGCTCGGGGTAACGCCTTGCTTCCATTTCCACGGCAGATACTGGTCTTCAATATCTCCTGCGCCAAGATCATACAGATTATAGAAACGGTCCTCGCTGGGGAATAGCTCCATGATCCAGTCGTTCAATGCCACAATGTCCGGTTCACCTGAGCGTGCAGCGAGTGTTGTTTTAAGTTTTGCTTTGAAATCACCGCCGATTTTCTGAGCTGTCAGTTCAATGTTGGGGAACTTTTCCTTCGCCCTGGCAATCAGCTTATCATCAATGGAACGATTCCAGTACCATAATGTAAGCGCTACCTTTTTGTTGTTCGCTGAATCGTCCTGTCCGGGCCAGATGGAGCATCCGCTTATAAGCAGGACGCAGACCATCACTATGGCTGTCCAGCATGTTCTTTTCCGGCGAATCATGTGCATAACCCCCTCATCGTTAAGTTCGAGGCATGAAGTGCTTTGGACTACAACATTAGTCTATGAGCAGTTTATAAACTCATACCCATTATTCCTGAGATGAAACACATATTTGTGACGATTGCGTAACATAAATTGGGTAGTTACTTTAAAAATAAAAGTTACTTGACACAATATAATTTTTATTCTAAACTAACTTACATAAAGTAACTAATGATTATGAGAATAATATAGATGCGTACTATATGACATCCAAGTGATCCAATTTCACTCTCGATGCGAATCAATCAACATACAAGTTGGCCTAAACAGGAGGAACGACAATGATCAATTCACATATTATTCAACTGCTTGCCCCAAAATCCAGACTTTTCCGAGTGGAAAAGAGTTTATATACCTTGTGGGACCGATTAAGCTTCCGGTTAACCTCGATGGGGAGACCAAGACATTCCAATGGTACAGTTGGATGAAATCGGACAAAGCGATGGAGAGCGGCGAGTTAATTGAATCCCTGGCTGCCGCTGAACTGGCAGAGCGTCAACAATCCAGTGTACTGGTATATGGTGACTTTGCCGAAGCACAGGAAGCGCTGATCCGGATGCATAGCATCTGTCATACAGGCGACATTTTTGGCAGCAAACGCTGTGATTGCGGTTTTCAATTGGAGCAGTCCATGAAAATGATCGCCGCTCATGGAGCAGGTGCACTGTTCTATCTTGCGAACCATGAGGGACGTGGCATCGGTCTGTTCAGCAAAGCGATGGCGTACATTTTGCAAGAAGAAGGTCTGGATACGGTAGATGCAAACTTGCAGCTCGGATTCACGGACGATGCTCGTAATTATGACGATGCGATTGCTGTGTTACGTGCGCTTCGTTCCGCACCCGTTACATTGATCACCAACAATCCACGGAAGCTGGCTGCCTTGCAGGAAGCGGGTCTGAATGTGGGCGGACGTGTTCCACTGTGGGGGGATCGCTCTGCTTTCAACGAGAAATATCTGCAAACAAAAGTGAATCGTTCAGGTCACTTGGCAGAAAGTGATGCATGGGCTGGGGCCGAGACGCTGCTTCCGCATGCGCAGGCATAACATTTAAATAGGTGCAATCGATCAAGCGGATTAGTCGTTGTTGTGCTCTTCGTTATGGAGAAGTGCTACAACGGCTTTTTGGTATGGCTGACAGGTTAGCGATCCGCTTTTTACGATTCACGGAACGGCTTGCCGTTCTCACAGTACGGAATATACAATATAGTCATCTGATGAATGCGGGAGGAACGAAGGTGCCATTTGAGGGACAACGTATATTGCCGGCTGCTAAGAGCATGAAGCAGTTTGAAGCGATGATTGAAGGCCCTTATACCTATGGGGTAATGCTGGAAACTCATATTGCACAGCTTCAGAGTGTAATGGACGAGGCGCGCCGGTATGACAAAAAAATACTTTTGCATGCAGATCTGGTTCAGGGATTGAAAAATGACGAGTACGCCGCAGAGTATCTGTGTCAGCACATTCGCCCGGCAGGACTGATCTCTACACGAGCAAGTGTTATTCAGAAGGCGAAGCAAAAGGGCATTACAGCGATTCAACGTATTTTTCTGCTGGATACTCATGCATTGGAGAAAAGTTATCTCTTGCTGGCCAAAACTCAACCGGATTATATTGAAGTATTACCTGGCGTCATTCCGCATATTATTGCGGAAGTATCTGTACGTACAGGTATCCCTATAATTGCAGGAGGATTGATTCGATCACCGGAAGAGGTTGAACTTGCGCTTGGCGTGGGAGCTACGGCAGTGACCACATCCAATGCAGATCTGATCCGACATTTTGAGAAATCGCTTACACCGTAAAAAACCACAACAGGAGGTTATCTGTATGGAAAAGTATATATTGGCTCTGGATCAGGGGACGACTAGCTCCCGAGCAATTCTGTTTAATCGCGGCGGGGAGATTGTGCACATTGCACAGCAGGAATTCCCCAGTATTTCCCCAAACCGGGCTGGGTAGAGCAGAATGCCAACGAAATCTGGAGTTCCATTCTTGCCGTGATGGCTTCATGTCTGGCAGAGAGTGGCATCAAACCGGTTCAGATTGCCGGAATTGGAATAACGAATCAGCGGGAGACGGTTGTGGTATGGGACAAAGAAACAGGCAGACCCATCTATAATGCGGTGGTATGGCAATCCAGACAGACGGCAGACATCTGTGAAGAATTAAAGACACAGGGACTGGGGGACCTTTTCCGCAGCAAAACAGGATTGTTGATCGATCCCTACTTCTCGGGAACGAAGGTGAAATGGATTCTGGATCATATCCCTTGTGCCCGAGAGCGGGCTGAGGAGGGGGAATTGCTGTTTGGCACAATAGATAGCTGGCTGATCTGGAAACTGAGCGGGGGCACACACGTCACGGATGTATCCAATGCCTCACGTACCTTGATGTATAACATCTATGATCTGCAGTGGGATGCGGAATTACTGGATATTCTGGACATTCCCAAGGCCATGCTGCCAGAGGTGAGAGGTTCATCCGAGGTGTATGCGCACACGACGGATTATCATTTCTTCGGTCATCGGATTCCGATTGCGGGAGCAGCAGGAGATCAACAGGCGGCGATGTTTGGTCAGGGGTGTTACACCAAGGGCAGTATGAAAAATACATATGGTACCGGTTGTTTCATGCTCATGAATACGGGCGAGAACCCGGTACAATCGGATCACGGACTCATTACGACGATTGCCTGGGGAATGAATGGCAAGGTTGAATATGCGCTCGAAGGCAGCATTTTTGTTGCAGGTTCAGCAGTTCAGTGGCTGCGTGATGGATTAAGAATGCTTCGCTCTTCCAAAGATAGTGAGGATTACGCTTCACGTGTGCTTTCGACAGACGGCGTTTATATGGTACCGGCATTTGTGGGACTGGGCAGTCCGTATTGGGATAGTGAGGTTAAGGGTGCAGTGTTTGGCTTGACCCGAGGCACGACGAAGGAACACTTTATCCGTGCTACGCTGGAGGCATTGGCGTATCAGACCAAAGATGTACTGGAGGCCATGGAAACCGACTCCGGCATACCAGTGCATGCTCTGCGTGTGGATGGAGGAGCGGCGGCGAATGATTTTCTGATGCAATTCCAGAGTGATATTCTGGGTATTTCTGTTGAGCGCCCAACGGTGAATGAAACGACGGCACTCGGTGCGGCTTATCTGGCAGGACTTGCGGTTGGATATTGGACGAGTGCGGATGAATTGGCCAATCATGAGAATACGGAGCGTGTCTTCCAGCCTGTTATGGCTGAGGAACAGCGGACCGAGCTGTATGCAGGCTGGAAGCGTGCAGTGAATGCAGCGATGGCTTTCAAATAAGCATTTTGCATAAATCACCTGAGCGTCTTCCAATCAGCAAAATATAGATCGAAATGATCTGAATTATGAAAAATGCTGGATAAAAGAAATGAAATAGAGCTGCTATTCTCACGGTGTGGGTATTTGTACTTTTTAACTAAACATATGTTATAAATAATATTTACTGGTGGAAATTAATGCACAATTTACAGGGGGATTCTTCCTGGGGAAGCAAAACCATATGCCCACTATAAGGAAAAAAACAAGTTTAGTGGATTCATTTGAAATTCCATCCTTTGGCAGAACAACTTTTTGAATTTTTTTTGAATAATGTGTCAAATCAGGACTTCACGCCGTCAAAAATCTGTGATAGGATAAAGGCACAAGTTAAAAAATGATGTCTGGAGATCGGGAGGGACCACGTGCCGCTCAGCAATTGCTGAGCGAATGACGTGGTCCTTTTTTTGTCTTTTTACGGAAAACATTCAGGGAAACAATGGGAGGTTCTAGGATGTCACAAACGTTCTCGTCAGCACACCGAACCGAATATTTGCAACATATGGCGAATGCACATTTTGACGTATTAATTATTGGTGGTGGAATTACAGGCGCAGGGATTGCATTGGATGCAGCTTCACGCGGGTTGAAGACAGCGCTTGTAGAAATGCAGGATTTTGCAGCGGGTACATCCAGTCGTTCGACCAAACTTGTCCATGGCGGATTGCGTTATCTGAAGCAATATGAAGTGAAGATGGTTGCGGAGGTAGGACGGGAGCGGGCTATCGTTTATGAGAATGGGCCGCATGTGACCACACCGGAACCGATGTTGTTACCGATCTACATGGGAGGCACGTTCGGCCGATTCAGCACATCCATTGGGCTGATGGTGTATGATCGACTCGCCGGGGTGAAGCGCAGTGAACGGCGCCAAATGTTGAATGCAGGAGCGGTGTCAGATAGCGAACCTTTATTGCGCAAGCAGGGGTTGTTGGGTGGTGGACGCTATGTGGAGTACCGGACTGACGATGCCAGGCTCACCATTGAAGTGATGAAAGAAGCTGTCAATCGTGGAGCTCTGGCAGTGAACTACGTCAAGGCGGCCGATTTTCTAAAGGAGAATGGTAAGATTACAGGTATTAACGCCGTAGATCAGATCGATGGGCGGACCTATACAGTGAAAGCAAGCAAGGTGATCAACGCTTCCGGCCCCTGGGTGGATGGACTGCGGGAATTGGATGGTTCACGCCGGGGAAAACGCTACAGATGACCAAAGGCATTCATTTGGTCTTTGATGGTGAACGATTTCCATTGAGGCAGGCTGTCTATTTCGATACACCGGATGGTCGCATGGTGTTTGCTGTCCCGCGTGATGGCAAAACCTATGTAGGAACGACCGACACCGTATATCAGGATGATCCTGCACACCCGCAAATTTCCGAATCGGATCGTGATTATGTGATTGATGCAGTCAATGGCATGTTTCCAGATGTACACATTGGTATCGAGGACGTGGAATCCGGATGGGCAGGTGTGCGTCCCCTGATTCATGAGGAAGGCAAGAATCCTTCTGAAATTTCACGTAAAGATGAAGTCTGGGTCTCTGATTCCAATCTGATTACGATCGCCGGGGGCAAGTTAACCGGATACCGTAAGATGGCCGAAATGGTCGTTGATCTGGTCGCACGCCAGATGCAGCAGGAGAGTGGATATTCCATAGGCCCATGCGTAACGAAGAAGATGCCCATCTCGGGCGGTGACGTAGGGGGTTCGGCTGGATTCGTATCGTACGCGGAGCGCAAGATCAAGGATGGTGTCGCCCTAGGGCTATCTCGACCTGCTGCAGAGCGGCTGGTTCGCACATATGGTTCCAATGTGAAGGCACTGTATGAGCGAATGCCTGATCCCCGCACCAAGGCTGAGCTTCATGGCATGCCACAGGAGCTGCTGCTGATGTTACAGTATGCGATTGATGAAGAGATGGCTGTAACCCCTTCTGACTTTTTGGTACGAAGAACAGGAGATTTATTTTTCCGGATTGATGAGGTCCGTCGTTATAAGGCAGCGGTTATCTCGTATATGGCAGGTCGTTTGAACTGGTCGGAAGAGGAAGCGATCGAGCATACACGGGAACTGGATCAGCTGTTGCTGGAAGCATCGGGCAAAATCTGAGGCAGGATTTCAAGGTCGAGAGTCGAATGGAACATGTAAGCGTGTAACATAGAGAGGGGATTACATCCATGACACTACAGATTGGAATCATTGGAACAGGTTGGTTCAGTAAGGTGCATGCGGATATTCTCGCACGGATGGAAGGTGTTCGTGTCGCGAGTATCTGTGGAACAACGCAGGAAAAGGCAGAGGCTATGGCTTCCGTCTATGATGCTGTTGGTTACGGGGAACTTGAACATATGCTGGATGGTGAGAGGCTGGATGCGGTGTACATCTGTGTGCCTCCGATGTCTCATGGATCGATTGAGTCCGAATTAATTCGCCGTGGTATTCCATTCCTGGTGGAGAAACCTTTGAGCACCGGAATGGATGTTCCGCGTCAGGTGTTGGATCAGGTGCAGAAGAGTGGATTGTTAACCTCTGTCGGATACCATTTCCGTTATCAGGAGGCCGCGCAGGTACTTCAGCAAGCGATGAAAGAACAGACGGTTGGCATGGCTCTTGGCCGCTGGATGGGCGGAATGCCAGGGGTTGCCTGGTGGCGGCGTCAGGAAGGTTCGGGAGGACAATTCGTTGAGCAGACTACACATATTGTAGACTTGCTTCGGTATTGTGCAGGAGAAGTGACGGAGGTATATGCTGTAGCAGCTCAGCGAATTATGCATGAGAAGCATGAGCATGTCAGCGTAGCCGATGTGGCGAATGTGACGCTCAAGCTGGAGAATGGAGCGATTGCAAGTATCGCCAATACATGTCTGTTGCCAGACGGAGAGGGCGGCGCAGGACTCCAGTTCTACACGGATGCAGGTGTGTGGGATTGGACGCCGGAACGGTTGCTTCTGCCAAGTGCCGCAACACATGCAATGGCAGGCCTGGAGATTTCAGCAGGACCTAATCCATACGAGCGTGAGAATGAAGCGTTCATTCATGCCCTGCGTACCGGGGACCGTTCACGAATCCTGTCCGATTATGCGGATGCCTGCCGTACACAGGAGATTACGACGGCGGCGTTGGCATCGGCTGATTCCGGTCTACCTGTCAAGCTTCAGCCCTCAAAGCATCTCTCTCATTAATAAAAGTTGAACGTCATAGTTAAAGGTAATACGAAAAACGCCTGAATCAGGGACTGATCCGCAGATCAGCCTGACTCAGGCTTATTTTGTGTTGTGTTGAGTGAAGATTATGAACGAAGTGTCTATTCGAATTACTCGGATTTCTGCTGTTTCAACCAGTCGGAAGACCAGCTGTAGATTTGATCGATGACAGGTTCAATCGCTCTGCCTTTGGGTGTTAACTCATACTCTACACGCGGAGGAATCTCGGGAAACATGTGCCGGGTTACAATACCTTCTGTCTCCATTTCCTTTAATCGCTCCGATAAAAGGCGTCCACTGATCGCCATCTCTGCTTCAAGCTCCGTAAACCGTTTGGGTCCGGATAACAGTTGGTACATGATTAAGAGTACCCATTTCTTACCTATAATGTCTATGGCCTGAGTGATCATACAGGGACTTGGTGCTTTTGCTTTTCTCAGCTTCAACGTATTCACCTCGATTCATAATCATTTTCTTCGCAGTTGTATATGAAAGGACAGAGTTTCTGCCGCTCTTGGAATGGTAGGTCATTCACATAAATGAGGGTTACTACAAAATATACTGTAACATACCTTTTGTATGTATTATACATCATTCAGAGAAAAATTACTTGATGAAATTATATTATTATAATATACTAACTTCATAAAAGTAAGTTGGTGATAAATAATACGTATAATATGAACGCGTACTATTTTGAAAATGGAACAGGGTTGAACGCTTGAAAACAGAGTGACCATTGGGAACTTTTACATAGATTCTTTTTTACCATGTGCAGCGAAAATAATCATTACATAGCAGGAACATATCATTTCTTAGGGGGATCTACATATGAACAAAATTTTGGGTTATATTTTCCTGGTTATTCTTGCAGGTGTATTCGTCATGACGGGGTTTAACAAGATCAGTGGAGCAGACATGATGATTCAGACCTTCGAGAGTTTCTCTTATCCAACGTGGACCATGTATCTGCTTGGCGCTGCCGAGTTGCTTAGTGCAGTATTATTGCTGATTCCGCGTACGCGTATCCTGGCTTCGGGCATACTGACCTTCATTCTGATTGGGGCCGTCGGAAGTCATCTGATCTATGCACAATATGCTGCTGTTCCGTTCCCGGCTGTGTTGTTGGTAGCTAACATTATTGTTCTGGTTGTGAGCATGCGCAGATTGGAAGCGGAAGAAGAAGGCCAGATGGAGACAATGCAGGCATAAGTGAGAGATTAGAGGGCGCGTTATTGTGGGCTGTTCACCGTGGGAAAGGTATTCCTGCCAAAAGGAATGGTCAACGCGGATGCCCATACAGAAGATGACCACTGCCCGTGAGCGGTGGTCATCTTTTTTATGTAAGGCTTCGTGTGGCACGTGTGACGATTCGCCGTGTATGTTGGGTATTCGACTGCTGACTCCAAGTGGCACAGACCTGCCGCACCCACTCGGGATTCGTCTTGCTGGCATCGTTCAACCAGTTACTTACCGAATCCTGTACATACTTATGGGCGTCGGATTTCACCGCGTCAAGCAAGGTGAGAGCCATGGCCGGGTTTTCTTTTAACTCCTGAATATGCTTGGCCCAGACGCCGCGAGGTCTGATGCATTCTATGGCAAACCGGCGGATCAGTGGATCAGGGTCAACACTCCATGAGGTTAAATGTTGCAAGGCTGCGGACAAGTCGGCAGAGATGGATTCCCGTACAGCCATCCAGGCAATCTCTCGTACACCAAAGTGAGGATCTGCTGCAAAGGGCCGAATATGTTCCAACTTTTCATTCAGGTTCAGACCGGAATCCAGACCAATGATATAAGCCGCCCAGCAGCGAACACTGTCTGAACGATGCTCTGCAATGGAACGAAAGAGATTCGTGCGTTCACTGATGGGTAGACGATTCAACAGATTAAGCCATTGCATGCCAATGGCCGGAATGATTTTCATAATGCGAGACTCACTTATCTGTTTTAATTGCTCGATCATTTCTACCGTTTCAGCATCCATGCCCCATTCATGGGTAACCTTCTGAAAAAGAAAAACATGATCTACTGCCAGCCATTCGGTCAAGTTAACCGATTCAATCTGTCCTGCTTGTAGCCCAGTGCGGATGTGCTCCGGGATTTCCGCTGCTTTACGGGCACCTTTGCGAAGAAGAATGTCTTCAGGCATAACCAGATCTGATTTAGCATCCAATGTATACTCCTCCTTGGTTGTATGGACTCATGCGTTATACAATACAACCTGCCGGAGAACAGGGATGTAAGGCAGCTTACAATTGGGCAGTGATGCTGCGAAGTTTAGCGATTTCGTCACGATGCAGGGAGACTGATTTGAATCCGGTACGAATCCGGCCTGCTCTTGCTAACTCTTGCATGGCGACGGTGACCGATTCCCGTGTGGCTCCCGCCATCCAGGCAATCTCCTGATGGGTAAGCGCGAGTTGAATTCGGCAGTACTCATCCTCCTCGATCCATCCCATCTGTTCAGCCAAACGGAAGAGATTGTGTAGCACCTTGTCATGCAGGTTCCCGAGTGCAAGTGCCTGTGTCAATTCGCTCATTCGCTTGATCCGCTCGCTTAGTACGTTCATCAGTCTCATCATAAATTGGGGATGTTCAATCAGAAACTGCTCGAAACGGGGCTTGTCCATCAGGCAAATATCACACGCCTCCATCGTTTCAATATAAACGGCACGTGTTCCGAGTGAGATTCCGTTCATTTCACCAAATACATTACCTTCCGTCAACATATCGAGTGTGAACTGCTTGCCCTCCGGGTTCAATGTATATAAACGTACCTTTCCTCGTTTCACAAAATAAAAACCTTCCGTAAATGTATCGGGTGTCTGGATCAGTTTATTTTTAGGAATGGTCGTGATGGAAGTCATTCCATCCATCTCAATCAGGTCTGCCTCGGACAAGGAGGACATGAGGTCGAACTGTGATAAATACAGAATTTGATCCATAAGCATCCCTCCTTTTACGATATAAATATAAAAAAGAAGAACCCACGAAAAACAACGGGTTCTCTTGCAGCGGGACTTCCTGAATCGGAAGGTCTTCTGACTATAAATGATCGAATGCCATTTGATTATAGTAACTTTTTTAATTGAGAGACGCGTCCTTGGCTGATGCCAAGCTTTTCCGCAATTTGCTGTTGAGCCAAACCGGGATTCTGTTCAACAATTTCTTTCATCTGTTGCAGCATGCGTGCCGTTTTCGGCCGCAAATCCGGGTATTCTTGGTTGTCAGCTGTGGTCCCTTCTTCCCTAGCGGGAGATGAGACAGAGGCGGATTTGGAAGCAGGACGCTCCACGGGTGCAGGAGCCTGTTTGTTCTGAGGTACGAACCAGTCGGGAGAGTCATCCGGTGTTTTAATTGAATTGCACATGTCCGGCAGATGAATTGTTCTTTGAAATACATTTCCGTATCCACATCACCGCAAAAAATACATAATGTTGATTTGTACTTGCGTAAAATCAACTCTTTTCCTTCAATGAAAAACTCAAGCGGATCGCCGATATGGATTTCCATCGTATCCCGCATTTCTTTGGGAAGGACAATTCGTCCAAGACGGTCCAGAGATCTCTTCATTCCGGTTCTTTTCATCGCATCTCCCCCGCAATATTCACAATTAAAACCTGTCTTTATTGTAAGGAAGAAAGGGCTTTAATACAACAATAATATTTCAAAAAAGTGGGATAATTCCATCTATTATGGGAAAATAAGTTTGGAAAGGATGGGTGCAACGGCTAAAGTGAATAATGCGGCGAGCACCATGGAGATGCTGGAGATGGTACCTGTCAGGGAACTCAGTTCAAACGCCTTGGATGTTCCTGTGCCATGGGCACCGGTTCCAAACAGTGTGCCTCGTGCAATCTCACCGTCAATGCGCAGCATTTTAACAATAGAAGGCCCCATGATTACCCCAAGCAGACCGGTCATAATAACAAAAACCGCGGTAATTGCCGGAATTCCCCAATCGTTGCAGATACGTTCATCGCAATTGGAGTGGTAATGGAACGCGGAATCAAGCTATGGATCAGACCTGAATCCAGTTGCAGCCATTTGGCAAGCAGGGCAGAGGACAGCACGGCAACCACCGATCCGGTCATGACACTGAGGACAATCTCGGAGATATGTTTTTTGAGTACATGGAAGAAAGTATAGAGCGGTACGGCGAAAGCTACGGTAGCCGGTTGAAGCAACAGACTCAGCCACTTGCCACCACTGCTATACGTGGTATAATCCGTTCCCGTTGCGAGCAATATGCCGACGACAAGCAGCGGCGTGATGAGCAATGGAGACAGATAGACTTTGGGCAGATTACGATACATTCGTTTGGCGACCGCATAGATCCCGACGGTTAACAGCAGGCAGAGAAATCCAATCATCCGGCGTGACGCTCCTTTCGTTTCGCAATTCGTGTAGCCACGAGTCCCGTACAGGACATGACCAGAAATGTGCTTAGCAGTACAATGAATAAAATCTGTAGTCCGTCATGCTCCAGCATGGGCATATAATTCATGATGCCAACGGCCGACGGGATAAAAAATAACAATAGTTCACCGAGCAGCCAGGCAGCTCCAACTTCAATCCAGCGCAGCTTCACGACACGGGTCTGAAGCAGAATGAATAGTACGACCATACCGAGAATCGAACCAGGTACAGGAAGATGGAGAGTACGGGCCAGCAGGTCCATAAGCAGTGAAAAAACCATTAAGAGCGCAACCTGTGCAATACCAATGCCCCACTTTTTCACTTTGATCCCTCCTTATATCATCAACGTAATCCGTTTAGTTGTTATGAAAATGTTTCACTTGATATCATAAATTTTACATGGCATTCTTTCATGAGTAAAATGCATATTAAGAATGTTTACTATTCCATTTATCTATGAGAGGTGGGGAGGAAAGCGATGGATATCCGCCATTTGCAATATTTCCTGGAAGTCGCCCGGCAGCAGAGCTTCACCAAAGCCGCTGAAGTGCTGTATATTACCCAGCCCACCATCAGTAAGACGGTCAAGAGTCTTGAAGAGGAATTGGGTATCACGTTATTTGACCGTTATGGGAAGAAAGTTGAACTGACCGATGCAGGTCATGTGTTTTTTCGGCAGGCGCTGGAGATTGAAAAATCATTCCGCAGTCTGTCATCCGAATTGGACGATCTGATGAACCTGAAGAAAGGCCATCTGCGCATTGGCTTGCCACCGATGGTGGGGTCCAGCTTTTTCCCCATGATCATCGGCGAATTTCACAAGGCTTATCCGCAGGTGACCATTCAGCTATTCGAGGATGGTGCCAAAAAAGTGGAGGCCGATGTGATTAGTGGTGCACTGGATATTGGCGTTGCCGTACTGCCAACCGTGGACGAGTTGTTGGATCATTTTGTTTTTGTGAAGGAGAAATTGAATCTGCTGGTACATCCTTCACACCCACTTGCAGGTAAAGAATCGGTAGCGCTGCATGAACTGGAGAACGACGCCTTTGTGCTGTTTCGGGAGGATTTTGCGTTGCATGATCGGATTATTTTGGCCTGCCAGCATGCGGGGTTCCAGCCCAGGGTGGTGTATGAGAGCTCGCAGTGGGATCTGCTCAGCGCCATGGTTGCCGCCAATCTGGGTGTAGCCTTACTGCCGGAAACGATCTGTCGTGAAGTGGATCATATGCGCGTGCGGATTATCCCCGTGGTGGAGCCGGTGATACCCTGGCAGCTCGGCATGATCTGGCGGAAGGATCGTTATCTGTCTTTTGCCACAAGAGAGTGGATCGGATTCACACAATCGATGCTGGGTGAGTAAGGGAGCGATCGGAAGGTTATTCTGTCGTTGTAGTGCCCAGTGTAAATCCTCTTTTGTTGACCCCGGATCGTTGTTACAATGGAAGCATAATGATGGTGGAGGTGTACGAACATGAAACTGCGGGTATCCGCTGTACAATATCAATTGCACACAATCAGCTCGTTTGAGCAGTTCGCCGCTCAGGCGGAGCATTACATACGGACAGCGAGCGAATATGGAACCGAATTTGTCCTGTTCCCGGAATTTTTTACAACACAATTAATGTCCATTGGGGACGAACAAGGCAATGCGCTGACGATTGAGGATCTGCCGAACTATACGGAGCAATATGAAAAACTGTTCACGTCACTTGCAGCCAAGTATGGTATGCATGTCATCGGGGGAACCCACGTCATTCGCCGTGAAGGGAAGCTGTATAATACAGCTCACCTGTTCTACCCGGATGGTCGCATCGCGCGCCAGGACAAGATTCATATAACGCCAACCGAAGTACAGGAGTGGAATATGGCCCCCGGAGATGGACTTGAGGTGTTCGACACCGATAAAGGCCGTATTGCCATGCTGACCTGTTACGATATTGAGTTCCCGGAAATTGTGCGGATGGCTAAAGCCAAAGGTGCTGATGTGATTTTCTGTCCTTCCTGTACGGACGATCGTCATGGTTTCTACCGTGTGCGTTATACGAGTCATGCCCGCGCGGTGGAGAATCAGGTGTATGTTGTGTTAACCGGAACGGTGGGTAATCTGCCGACGGTTGACTTCATGCGTGCCAATTATGGACAGGCTGCAATCATTACGCCGAATGATATCCCGTTCCCGCCACGTGGCATTCTGGCCGAGGGTGAGATTAACAACGATATGATCGTGACCGCCGATCTGGATCTGGACTTGCTGTATGAGGTGCGGGAACGTGGATCGGTAACGACCTGGCGCGACCGCCGTACTGATCTGTATACCGATTGGGAGTAGACATATATCAGTGGAAAGGGGCGACCCGGCAACATGTATACCAAAGAAATGCTGATCACCGACCCGGAGCGAGCTGGTAAAAGGGTAAAAGCGGTCGTCCGCAATTATGTTGCATCCGACTATGAGGAACTCATTCGCATTCAGGCGGAGAGTTCCCTCCTCCTTATCCGGAAGAGCTGCTCTGGAGTCACGAGCAGCTTGCCAGTCATGTGCAGCATTACCCGGAGGGTGCCATCTGTATTGAAGTGGATGGAGAATTGGCTGGGTCGATGACTTCCTTGCGAATGCATTGGGACCCTGCACATCCGGCGAGTCATACCTGGGCAGAAGTCACAGATGACGGCTATATTCGTAACCACCAACCGGATGGCAACACGCTGTATATTGTTGATCTCTGTGTTCGTCCAAAGTACCGCAAGTGGGGACTGGCGCAGTTGATGATGCAGGCGATGTACCATCTGGTGATTGCACAGGGGATGGATCGGTTATTGGGTGCGGGCAGAATGCCAGGTTATCATCTGGTTGCAGATCAACTGTCTGCGCAGGAATATCTGGACCAGGTGGCTGCAGGAGAGAAGCGTGACCCGGTGATATCATTCCTGCTTCGTTGTGGCCGCATGCCTGTAGGAGTAACCGCGGACTATCTGGATGACGAGGAGTCCTGCAACTATGCTGCCCTGATGGAATGGCGAAATCCATTTCGATGAAGGCTGCTCCCATGAGCTTTTAATCCGCAGAAATGATAGAGGTTACAATTACATCTCAAAACCGAATTTTGAGCGAGTATATACACCAATGATTAAGATACACATCCAAAACAAGGAGGCATATATGTATGGAATTCACACGTATTACATCCATTAAAGATCCATTGTTTGCCCAAATGCACAAGCTGATGCAGGAGATCTTCCCACGGGAAGAAGTACTGGACTTCCCCCTGTGGGAAGAACCGCTGGAAGATCCGGGTATTCGGGTGTTCGTAGCTGTCCATGAAGGACAGGTCGTTGGCGCGACAGAGTACCGTTATTACGAGGATTGGAACGTGGCCATGACGGACTTTACGATTATTGGGCGTGAAGGTCTGGGCATCGGCAGTTTCCTGGCGAATCACCGCAAGCGTGATCTGCAGAAGCTGGCCGCGGCAAACGGGAAAGAATTGTTCGGCATGTTTGCCGAAATCTATAACCCTTATCTGAGTCAGGATCACGAGTTTGGCGGAATCAAGCCGATGGACCCGTATGTCCGTCGTGAAGTGCTGTCCCATCTGGGATACCAGCGTCTGGACTTCCCGTATGTTCACCCATCCTGGCAAGGGGATGGGGAAGCGGTTGGCGGACTGGATCTGTGCTTTATGCCAGGTGACGAGTCACTTGGCGAACTGCCAGCCAGTCTGGTGGCAGATTTCCTGAATCGGTATTATGCGATGTTACCGAACAAACCGCAGGAATGGCTTGCCATGGTAGAGCAATTGACTGCTCGCAAATCTGTTGCGCTGTTGCCGTTGTAGAGATGGGAGCGAGGCTGATCGGATGATGCCGTCGTAGCTGGCTCGTCCTGTCTTGGGCCGTCCTGTCCCGTGCTTTTCTGGGTCACAATAAAACGAATAAAAGCCCATTAATCAGACCGTGGTCGGTTCTGTTTAATGGGTTTTTCGGTTTCATTACTATGTGATGTAGATGTACAATGATTGCTGATCCAGAGGTTTGAGCAAAGCATGAAGCGAGCTCTAACGAATCTGAGACGCCTTATTCAGGGATTTGAAACATCCGAAGAAATCTAAGGAACCTGAGACACGCTATATCGGAATAAACAGTCGTTTTTAACGTTTTTATCGATAAATTTTGGTGAATAACGTGTCTGATGTTCTTTACAATGTATAAAGAGGATATATGGGTCAAATAAGACGTCCTGTGTTCCTTAGAAAATCGTCAACCCATTCTCGCCAGAACAGGTAAGATGTGACCTCAAGATGGGAAACTTTGCTTTCTGTAAGCTGATATCTACTTATACGGCCTACTAGATGAGTTTGAAGATATACCCTAGATGATTAGTAGACAATGAGTTTATTTTAGATGAAGCCTTGAAGCCTAGTAGCCTTGAAGTCTATTAGCTGTACATTAACGTTTCGTTTTTATTTCGCGTGCTTTCGATCCGGTAGCTGGCTCAAATAACTGTTGGACAAGTGAACAAGATCCAATGCGCGAGTATATTGTTCTTTCGTTATAAACCGCGATGAAGACACCTCACCATTATTGGTTGTAGAGAAATCTGGGGGTACCTTCTCTGCGTCCGTCAAGAACTGCAACTTCTCTTCAGAAGAAACAGCCATCTGCTGTTTTCCTGCATCCTGCCTGCCCGCATCAGCCAAGGAATAATGTGTCCCGTCCCCATATCCTTTCGCCGGTATGAAGAGAGAAGCATCGTTCAGCACGGACCCGGAAGGAAGGTAATATCGTTCAGGCAGCAGATTCCCGCCTTCATGCAACAGATCCTGTCCAAAATGCAATTGATCCTCCAGTGATACCCCGGTGAGTCCGGCAATTGTGGGCAGAATGTCCACCTGGCCTCCGATCTGTTCCAGTTGTGCACCCGGAGTAAGGCCCGGGACCGAGATCATGAGTGGAATGTTGATCATGTCAGCAGATGTATACTCTCGACCATACAACTCTTTCATCAGGACTTTGTCAGCCCGATCCAGTGAATAGATGGGTAGCCCCAGGTGATCACCATACACGACGAACAGACTATTTTCCCATAATCCCCGTTCCTTCAATCCCGCAATCAACTGTCCAACCGCCTGATCCGCATAATGCTGCGATATCAGATAATCCCCCGGCAACGTATCCTTATAACGCTCTGGGAGCGATAGCTGTACTTTGTTTTCAGGCAGAGTGTAAGGGTGGTGGGCTGACATGGAAATGATATGGGCATAAAAGGGATCACCCGAAGTCTGCATGGACTCCAGCTTATCCAGTGTTTTGGAATAGAGTACTTCATCGGAGGCCGAAAAGGCGATCGAGTCCTGTGTGCCGAAATAATCGATATCATAATATTGATCGAATCCAAGTGCCTGATACAACTGATCCCGATTCCAGAAACGAACATCATTGGTATGGAATGTGGCTGTCTGATATCCGTTTGCTGACATCAACTTGGGTAGACTCGGCAGTGCTTTATCCGCATATACAGTTGATGCTGCCCCGTTCGGCGGGGTATAGAACGATGTATTCACAACAAATTCCGCATCCGATGTATTTCCTTGCCCCACCTGCTGATAAAAGTTCGAAAAATACAGGCTCTGTCCAGCCAATTGATTCAGGTTTGGCGTGATCTCCTGTCCATCTACCTCTAATCCAATCAGGAAATTCTGAAACGATTCCATCTGCAGCATAATCACGTTGCGTCCGCTCGCTGCACCCTGTTCCACAATCGCAGGAAGTTCGGTCGTTTGCTTCAGTTGGTCGATGTCAGCCTGATTAATGTGTGCAATGGGCACAAGATCATCAGGTCGATCCAGAATCGTATACGCCTCGTAACCGAGGATGCCCATCTGTTCTGCTTGTGTAAGCTCACTCATGCTGGCCCGATTGGGATAGATGTTAAGCATGCACAGAATCATGGACAGGGTCAAAATGACCGAAGCAACCCGTCTTCGGGCACGTCGTTCAAGCGGAATGCGATTCGGTCGTTCTGTACTCCCCAGCTTGATCCGACGACGAACGAGTATCCCCCAATGATTAGTACGTCTGCAAAAATAAACAAATAATAGGGGTCCAGCAACGTGAACATGCTGCTTTTGACCGAGGTCACCTGATTCACTTGTGCCAGCGCGTGATAGTTAACGATAACGCCATAATATTTGTAGTACATGATGGCTGCGAAGAAAATGCCTGAGAGCAGCAAATTCATGGTAAGGTACATCCACATCCGCCGCTTGGTGGCAACCCACTCAATCAGACAGAAGCCGATCCAGATGAGCGGCAATTCGGTCAGCAGAGGTTTCCAGACGGGGATGTCATCGAAGATAACGATCCAGGCCAATGAGCTTTTGATCATCATGATGATGGTAAAGAATATAAACGGTCCGCTTAGAAATCGGGTGAGTGAACTGCATGCCAAGGTACCGCCTTCCCTTCCGAAGTTTCATTTAACAAGTATTATCCTATCTCGGCATGGCTGTGTCAAAACTGATAACCTTCAGCAAATGACGACAAAAAAACCTCTTCCACGCAGGAAGAGGTTAGAGAAAACATGGGCTACTGCGATAAAAGCCAAATGCGGCTCAATCCGTTATTCGATCGTGTACGTTGTAACGTAAGAAGGTCTGGGGAACATGGCGGGCTTCTGTGCAGTCAGGCCTTCGCTTGTGCTGCGGTTACGGTGAGCGTGACTGTAGGCTTGGGATTCCTGCCAGCCTTTGAAATGTTCTTCGGACTGCCAGAGTGTCAGTACGACATAGGTGTCATCCTTCAGAGGACGAAGCACACGAATACCGACAAAACCAGGCTCGTCTTCTACCTTGCGGGCACGGTTTTTAAACCGTTCTTCGAAATCGTTACGGCCATCCTCTGTGACAGGAATATTGTTGAGAACAGCGTAACCTCCGCCAGTCCAGGAGCCTGCGGCATCGAAAGCTTCATATGCGGATACTTTATCATCAGACTCAATATTCATCAGGCGCTCTGCGGATTCAATCGCGAGACGCACATGCTCTTCGCTTCGCAAAGTGAGATGCGGGTATGCAGCAAGTGCATCCGGAATCGGTGATGGAAGCAAATAGATATACATAGAAGCTGCCTCCTTATTAAGTACATTCTATCTCAAGATAGCATATGAAAATCAGCGAGTCCAATCGGCGGATCAACTGGTTTGAGCATGTCTTTTCATGATAAAGTATAGTCACTACACACAGAACGGGTGATCGTATGACAACAACAATTCGGATATCGGTTAGACCTTTGGTGGAGTATGTGTACCGCAGTGGCAGCATACGTCCAGGGTTCCGGAACAATGCCTCGATGCAGGAGGGGACTCGAATCCATCAACGGGTACAGAAGGAGTACACGGAAGAGGATCTGAAAGAGATTGTGCTCGAAACTGAAATTCAACATGGGGATCTGACCTATGTGGTCGAAGGGCGATGTGACGGCCTGATCCGGTTGGAAGGTCAGTTAACGGTGGATGAGATCAAATCGACTGCAGGCAATCTGGATGACCTGGGTGAGGGACTTCCCGTACATTGGGCGCAGGCCATGATGTATGCCTATATGTACGCCGTTCAGCATGATGAACCACGTATGCAAGTACAGCTGACGTATGTGCATTCCGTAAACCATGAAGAAAGACGATTTCGCCGAATGGCAGAACGAGAGGAACTGGAGCAGTTTGCGGCAGAAGTGATTGCCGGTTATGCGCCGTATGCGGAGATGATTGCTGCATATGAAGAAAAGCGTGACCTCAGTGTGCGAGAGCTGCCGTTTCCTTTTCGCAAATATCGGGAAGGACAACGAAAGCTGGCAGGAGCCGTATACAAGACGATCCGTGAAGGTCAGGGGTTGATGGCTAAAGCACCAACAGGTATTGGTAAAACCATGTCCGTGCTGTTCCCTACGGTCAAAGCCATTGGCGAGGGTGAAGCGAACCGATTGTTCTATCTGACCGCGAGGACGACGACACGGGTGGCGGCAGAAGAAGCTTTTGCCCGGATGCAGTCGGAAGGCTTAAAGATGCATGTGATCAGTCTGACCGCAAAGGACAAGATATGTTTTAAGGAAGAGGAAGCTTGTGATACGGGACAGTGCGGCATGTGCGAAGGATATTATGACCGTATTAACGGGGCCGTGCTGGACATGCTGGAACATGAGACGTTGATGACACGTCCGGTCATTGAGCAGTATGCGCGCAAACATCGGGTGTGTCCGTTTGAATTCTCACTGGATGCGGCGTATCCAGCCGATGCGGTAATCTGCGATTATAACTATATTTTCGATCCGCGTATTTCTCTGAAACGAATGTTGGAAGAACAGAAGCGCAAGACGGTGTTACTGGTGGACGAGGCACATAATCTGGTCGATCGTGGTCGAACGATGTTTTCTGCGGAGCTGGAGAAAGCCGTGTTCCTCGATGTGAAAAGGGAGTTCCAAACGCTCGACAGCAGTGTGCCTGCTGCCAAAGCCATTGTGGACTATACTGGAGCCATCGATAAGTATCTGATTACCCTTCGGAAGAACGGCGGAGAAGAAGGAAAGATCATTCAACAGGAGGCGCCAGAGGAGCTGATTGAACGACTGGAGCCTTTTGTCATGGTCGCGGAGCAATGTCTGGTTGAAGGGGGTTCAGGGAATGCCGAGACGGATCAGCTGCTGCTGGATGCCTATTTCACGGCACAGAATTTTCTGCGTATTGCCAAGCTGTACGATGAACGTTTCATCACCTATGCAGAGTGCGTTCGAAGTGAAGTGCGAGTGAAGCTATTCTGCCTCGATCCTTCGGTACTGCTTCGTCAGACAGCCAAAGGATTCCGCTCCCTTATTCATTTCTCAGCTACATTGTCACCCCTTCGCTATTATCGGGATATGCTGGGTGCAGAGGAAGAAGATTATACATTGCAGATTCCCTCACCATTCCAGCGTGAACAGTTGGATGTGAGACTCATGCCCTTATCCGTGCGTTATAAAGACAGGGAGCAATCCCGGCGTCCCATTGCGGAGATGCTGCAACAGCTGGTAAGTGAATGGCCGCGCAGCAATCTGATGGTGTTTTTCCCTTCGTATCCTTATATGCGCGAGATCTATGACACCTATGCACAGCTTCCAAGTGAAGCAGATACGGTCATACAGAAGCAGGGCATGAACGAACTGGAACGGGAGCAGTTCCTGGAAGGATTCCAGCCGAACCCTGAACGAACACGATTGGTGTTTGCTGTCATGGGTGGTGTATTCTCGGAGGGTGTCGATCTGCCGGGAGACCGCTTGAATGGCGTGGTTGTAGTAGGTGCGGGGCTGCCGCAGATTGGCCTGGAGAACAACGTACTACGTGATTACTATGACCGGACTGGACGCAACGGATTCAACTATGCCTATATTTTCCCGGGGATGAACAAGGTGTTGCAGGCGGGTGGACGACTGATTCGAACGGAAGAGGACAAGGGTGTGCTCGTGCTGGTGGACGACCGTTTTATCCAAGAACCGTATCGTTCCCTGCTGCCCGAAGAGTGGCGGGACTATAAGCGAATCTGATGAATGAACTACGTATGAAATGATGCATGTATATAAGTTGAACTAATCATTTACACGATAACGGAGAGGATAGAAAAAACCTGAAAAAGCGAAGCGTTCGCCTTTATCCCCGGATTTTCCCCTTCGGAAAAGGGAATCAAAAAATCTGGGGATAACAGCGATTGGAGGGTTGTTCTGTCATCGTAGTATCAGTGTAAATAATCTTTAGTTCAACTTATATAGCATATATTTTTTCAGATTTTTTCCTGTACATGATTGAAGGGTAGGGTGAAAGGGTTATAACTTGGTTAGCAACGAACGAACAACGGCGATTACCCTATCCGTTCCGCGGTCCGCTTCGATAGCAATCAAGGAGGTCGGTTATTAATGAAGAGAAATCATACCATGATGCAGTTTTTTGAATGGCACCTGGCTGCAGACGGAGATCATTGGAAGCGACTGGCTGAAATGGCCCCGGAACTAAAAGCCAAAGGCATTGACTCGGTATGGGTACCACCTGTAACCAAGGCAGTGTCAGCAGAAGATACAGGCTATGGTGTATATGATCTGTACGATCTGGGCGAATTTGATCAAAAGGGTACCGTACGGACCAAATATGGCACCAAGCAGGAATTGGTGGAGGCCATTGCCGAGTGTCAGAAGAACGGAATTGCCGTCTATGTGGATCTGGTGATGAATCACAAGGCCGGAGCTGATGAGACGGAAGTGTTCAAAGTGATCGAGGTTGATCCCAATGATCGAACGAAGGAAATTTCTGAACCTTTCGAGATTGAAGGCTGGACCAAATTCACATTCCCGGGTCGCGGTGATCAATACTCCTCCTTTAAGTGGAGCTCTGAACATTTCAACGGTACGGACTATGATGCCAAGGGAGAACGGACCGGTGTATTCCGCATCGCAGGTGAGAACAAGAACTGGAATCAGAATGTCGATGATGAGTTCGGCAACTACGATTATCTGATGTTCGCGAATATAGATTATAATCACCCGGATGTGCGGCGCGAGATGATTGATTGGGGGAGATGGCTGATTGACACCCTCCAGTGCGGTGGGTTCCGGCTGGATGCCATCAAGCACATTAACCATGAATTCATCAAGGAATTTGCAGCAGAGATGATCCGCAAACGCGGTCAGGACTTCTACATCGTAGGTGAATTCTGGAACTCGAACCTGGATGCATGTCGTGAATTCCTCGATACGGTAGACTACCAGATCGATCTGTTCGATGTGTCTCTTCACTACAAGTTGCATGAGGCTTCGCTTGCGGGCAGAGACTTTGATCTCTCCAAAATTTTTGACGACACCTTGGTACAGACCCATCCTACCCATGCAGTAACCTTCGTGGATAATCACGACTCCCAACCTCATGAAGCATTGGAGTCATGGATTGGAGACTGGTTTAAGCCGAGTGCCTATGCGTTGACGTTATTACGTCGCGATGGTTATCCGGTTGTGTTCTACGGTGATTATTATGGCATTGGTGGACCTGAACCGGTGGATGGCAAAAAAGAAATTCTGGACATTCTGCTGTCTGCCCGCTGCAACAAGGCATATGGTGAGCAGGAAGATTACTTCGATCACGCCAATACGATCGGCTGGGTGCGTCGCGGAGTAGAGGAAATCGAAGGCTCCGGTTGTGCAGTCGTTATCTCCAACGGGGATGACGGTGAGAAAAGAATGTTCATCGGAGAGCATCGTGCTGGTGAAGTCTGGGTGGATCTGACGAACAGTTGTGAGGATCAGATTACCATCGAGGAAGACGGCTGGGCTACCTTCCATGTATGTGGTGGAGGTGTCTCGGTATGGGCCCTGGCTGAGCAGAATGAGGACTGTGCAGACGCGGAGTAACGGTATGTGCTAGATAGGATAAGTATAGAGATGCCGTTAGTTATGAGAATGGTATATAGATCAATCGATAAACCACCTGAACAGGGGAGCAAGCACTCCGATGTTCAGGTTTTTTTGCATTTTTCTATATATGACTGAAACACCATCCTAAAGAACCTAGCGCGTGCCTAACGAACTCAGCACACCTTATTTGCACCGAATTGGCATTATTGTAATCCTAACGAATCTCAGTAACCTTATTACAGCCAAAAGTGATCCGAACAGCGCCAATTGGAGCAATATCAACAGATTAAAGCGTTTGAGATTCGTTAGAATACTGAAACCTAGGATTTCGATGCATTAAGGCTTCTAAGATTCGTTAGCTTAACTTGGGTTAATGCTCATCATAGGTAAACGAATCACTGCTGCAGATATGAACATGGAGTAAAAAACATGAAGTAAGAACATAGAGTAGAAAGATGAAGTAAAGAGACCGAATGAAAACATGAAATGAAACTTGAAGTGAAAATGAAACCGTGGGGTTGTATATCTTACTGTGTGGTACAATAATCCAAATATGGAGAGTTAGAATATCAAATGAGAAAAACAGATGTAAAAACCAAATGAGACAATGGAATAAACGATGTTCTTACAGAGGATTGTAGAAAAGGAGGGGTGGCATGAGCCCGAAAAGAGAGTTGAACCGTTTCTTCCCGTTGGTCATATGTCTAGTGATAGCCCTGTGTCTAGGAGCATGCGGTTTGGGAACAAACCAGGGACCAGAGGGCGAACCGAAGCGAACGGATAAATATACATATAATTCGGAGCGTAGAGATTTAAAAGGGCGGGTTACAAAGGAACTGGAATCGTTTCAGGAGCATTCGCCAGAGGAGTACAATTTGACTGCAACTGTGGATGTGAGTCATGTATCCGGAGTTGACCGGATTTCTTATGAAATATTGGTAAATGAGGTTCGGGTGCCTATGGTAAATGTTATTCAATCCTTCACCCTCGATCCCGAGATGATGAATCGAATCGATGCTGGAGAGCTATTTCATTCCAATGTGAGCAATACATACGAGGTAAGTCTGGAGCCGGATAAGGAACCGCTTGGATTGGGTTTGGGCAGGAGTTATACTTTGAAGCCGAAGGTAGAGATCGACAGCAATATCATCCAGCGTTATACAGATATGTATATCAAAATTTCCTATGGACCTCATGATCAGCGAACGGAAGATTATTTCCTTATCCAGGCGGAGCCTTCTCTGAGAACAATTGAGCTCATGAAGTTATGGGGAAAAGAAGAATAGAAAAAGGCAGCACACTCCAGTTCCGTAACAGGAACCTGAGTAGACGCTGCCGATTCATCTATTTCAAAATGATAACGCTATTTTTCTTCAAAATATTGATTCATCGTATCCCACATGTGATTGAACTCACTGCGTTCCATTGAAAATGCTCCGGGCTTTTCAGGCTTATGATGAGCAGTCGGCTTGAAGTTTAAGTATTCATGGTGTGTAGTGCACTCATAGTTTTTGCTGTTAACAAGGAATTCAACTCTATCCTTAAAGGGTCTTTCCAGTAATTTAACCACCATGATGTCTCCACTACTGGTGCTTCTTGCAGGAGAATATATCAAAAAGTAACCTTGTTCAAATCGATATTCAATAGCGATTACAATTACCTCCATTAGAATATAGATCGAATACGATAATATCCGATACTCTCTCTCCGTTTACCTACTCCAGTTCAAAGGATTCCAGCGTACCCGCCATCCGCAGAACATGATCGCGGTTGAACTGTTTCCGTTTGTCCGCATCCGCGTACTCATCATGATAATGCATCAACACGGTTTTCTGTCTTACTTCCGCAGGCAGCTGCTCCAGATCTTTCAGGGAGGTATGAGATTTAATCACCAGATCATGCATATGGCATTCATGGAAAACCAGCTGCACATCAGAAGCGACCTGTTCTATCCGTTCCTGATCGAGTGTACTGTCTGCACTGTAATAGAAGTAAGGTTTGGCGAGTAGGCCATTGCTGACCATACCAGGAACATGCTGCGTTCGAAACGTCTCGAACGTCACGCCGCCCAGCTCGAATGTGCCTCCATCTGGCAGGGGAACGACGTCGTAGTAATCACTCATGGTCCGTTCACCATCCGTTGTGTAGCGCATGCCGGGGGATAGAATGTTCCAGAGCGGGTCTACCAATTGTTCGTGGATGAACAGACGGGGTTTGCGGTCACCCACAATTTGGGCGTAATAACCCAACATCTGTACACCGTTAATATGATCCTCATGCAGGTGGGTAACAAAGACGTTGTGAATAGCGGTCATGGGGAATCCATATTCCTTGAGTGCCTTGGCATTTGATTCCGGAAAATCAATGACCAGATGCGTGTCTTCGAATTCAGCCAACATACTATTGTGGTGCTGCTCTACGCTGAACATGTCTCCTGTGCCGAGAAAAGTAATTTTCATTGCAAATTCATCTCCTTGTGTGGTCTTCAGATCAGCATTCTTGCGTTAAATCCAGTATACCTTGTTCCCGAATATATGCCTAAATCAACCTTTTTTGATAACGCTATCATTTTATATTGAACTTTGATGGCAAACAGTGTAGCGTAAAGATGGGAAGTGAACCCATATGAACGTAAACTCACCTAAAGGGAGCGTGCGAGGCGAATGAAATCTTTTCTGGATGAACAATTTCTACTGCACAATGAAACGGCGATCAAGTTATATGAGGATTATGCCAAAGACATGCCGATTATTGACTATCATTGCCACCTCAGTCCTCAGGAGATCTACGAGAACAAAACCTTCGGCAACCTTACAGAAGCCTGGTTATACGGTGATCACTATAAGTGGCGGCTCATGCGCGCGAACGGAATTGAAGAGCAATATGTGACCGGAGGCGAAGGCGTGACCAATTACGATCGTTTCCTGGCTTACGCCAAAACGGTACCCATGATGATTGGTAATCCGCTGTATGCCTGGTCTCACTTGGAATTACAACGCTATTTTGGTGTCTATGAAGTATTGAATGAGACAAGTGCACCCGCCATCTGGGAAAAGGTAAATGCCAAACTGAACAGTGACGGATTCGGTGCACGTGATCTGATTACCAAATCCAATGTCACTGTTGTGTGCACAACCGATGATCCAACCGATTCGCTGGAGTATCATCTGAAGATTCAGGAAATCGAGGGCTTTGATACCGCCGTATTGCCATCCTTCCGTCCGGATAAAGGATTGGAATTGAATCGGGATACGTTCACTGAATGGGTGGGCAAGCTGTCGCAGGCATCCGGCAAGGCAATTTCCGATTATGAATCCTTCCTTGCTGCATTGGAGTCCCGGGTGGAATTCTTCCATTCCGTTGGCGGCAGAGTCTCGGACCATGCACTCGATTATGTTCCTTACGGCGTGGCTACTCGCGAAGAGGCGGCTGCGATCTTTGCGAAGGCTCTTGCAGGTCAGAAGGTAACGCGTGAGGAAGAGGACAAGTATAAGACTGTGACGCTGACATTCCTCGGCAAACTGTATGCAGAGCGCGGCTGGGTCATGCAGTTCCACATCAATGCAGCTCGTAACAACAATACACGGATGTTTGCCAAGCTTGGACCGGATACCGGTTACGATGCCGTCAATGATACACCGTTGTCGTCAGCGATGATCGGATTGCTTGATGCGTTGGAGCAGCAACAGGCGTTGCCCAAAACGATTCTGTATTCTTTGAATCCAAGGGACAACGAAGTTCTTGCTGCAATCATTGGCAGCTTCCAGGGCGGAGGTATTCCAGGCAAAATCCAGCTTGGTGCAGCATGGTGGTTCAATGATACGAAGGATGGTATGATCGCTCAGATGAAGGCACTGGCGAATGTGGGTCTGCTCAGCCGATTTGTCGGCATGTTAACCGATTCTCGCAGCTTCCTGTCATACACGCGGCATGAGTATTTCCGCCGTCTGGTCTGCAATCTCATTGGTGAATGGGCTGAACAGGGCGAGGCACCGCAGGATATGGAGCTGCTTGGTCAGATCGTACAGGGCATCGCCTACAACAATGCAAAAGAATATTTCCCGTTTGCCTCCGTGCTTAAAACGGTCTCTGCTTCACAGTCTTGATGCATAACAAGCTCATCTAATCATGCAATTTATGCAATAAGAAAGTCCGTCTTGTTTCTTTCATTTTATTTATTATATATAAAGCTCCCATGTCATACCCCGGGTTATCATGAACCGGAGGATGAAATGGGGCTTTTTTGTGGGTTTTATGGACGGCATTGCACACAATAAATATAACAAGCTTCGATGAAGGTACAAAGAAAAGTCATAGAAGGCAAAAAGAAAGTAGTCACAAAATCAAGTGCATTTAGGTTCTGGGTTAAAGGGTTATGTTAAAGGATTAATTGGTCATTTTTAGTTGTTTGACTTTCGCTATTCGCCAGCATATACTTAGTACACCTAATTAATTGTACATCTATTTAATTGAAGTGCTATTTAATAGATGTCCTATGATGTTGGATGTCTATGAAATGATAAAGAATGAAGGAGGAATCCATTATGACGGGTATAGATCCGGTCGCTCAGAAGCTTTTGTACTCCATTATGCAGTTTAATAAAGGCAAATGGAGGCAACATAAACCTCATGGGCGTAATCACAATGAAATTATGGTGTTGGCTTGTTTGCTGCATGGTACGCATCCAGGAGAACGTCTGGACTGGCGGGATAATCCGCCAGATTTTGAGAGAGAACTGAATGAGAGTCGCCCAGGGCTAAAAGTATCGGAAATCAGTGCGTTACTGCGGGTGAAATCACCAACCATTACCCCGGTTATTCGTGGGCTTGAGGATGAAGGGCTTGTCGAACGGACCATGGACCCGACGGATCGCCGTGCTGTGCGTATAACCATTACGGAGGCAGGGCGGAACATTATACGGGCAGCGCATGAGGAGCGCATGCAGACGTTTAACCAGCTCGTCCAGCATTTGGGTGAGGAAGAAAGCATTCAATTGACGGAGTTGTTGACCAAGGTTTATACCTTTTTTGATACAGTGGTTTTCCAACAGACGGAGACGTCCACACAAGGAGATGATACGCCATGATGAAACTGTTTCGCATGCTGAAGCCTTACCGCATACCCATTATCTTCATTCTGGTATTGGTACTGTTTCAGTCGCTTGCTGAATTGTACCTGCCTACGTTAATGGCAGATATCGTGAATTTCGGCATCATTAAAGGGGATATCCCTTATATTTGGCAGATTGGTGGATGGATGTTGGTCATCGCGATTGGTGGAACAGCGTGTTCGGTGATCGCCAGTTACCTCTCCTCCCGCACGGCGGGTGGATTTGCCAAACAACTTCGCAGCAGAGTATTCCGTCATGTGGAGAACTTCTCGCTTCAAGAGTTCGATAAGATGGGTACAGCCTCACTGATTACGCGTACGACGAATGATATTACGCAGGTGCAGAACGTACTTACGATGATGCTGCGCATGATGATTATGGCTCCGCTCATGTGTATCGGGGGGTCTTCATGGCGGTATCGCAGGACGCCAAATTATCTACGATCTTCCTGGTCGTACTGCCTGTACTGGGCGGAGCCATTGCGCTCATTGGTGCCAAGGGTTTGCCTTTGTTCAAAACCATTCAGAAAAAGCTGGACCGACTCAACCTGGTGCTGCGTGAGCAGTTAACAGGGATTCGCGTCGTGCGCTCCTTTAACCGTGGAGAGCATGAGCGTGTACGCTTTAACGGCGCCAACACGGAACTGAGAGATTCTTCGATCAAAGTCAATGTGCTCATGGCGACCATCATGCCTGTTATGATGCTGGTTATGAACTTTTCGATGATTGCCATTCTTTATTTTGGCGGAATGCGGATCGACAGTGGCAATATGAACATCGGTGCACTGATTGCCTTCATTCAATATGCGATGCAAATCATGTTCTCACTGATTATGGTTTCCATGATCTTTGTCATGATCCCAAGAGCCTCAGCATCGGCAGAACGGATCAACGAAGTGCTTGATATGCAGCCGGATCTTAGCAATCCCGAGCAGCCTAGTGGCATGAAATCCATGCAGGGCATGATTGAGTTCGACCATGTAACTTTCCGTTATCCGGGCGCCGAGAATCCGGCATTGTCCGATATATCCTTCACAGCTCGCTCAGGTGAGACAACAGCAATTATTGGGGGTACGGGTTCCGGGAAATCGACATTGCTCAGTCTTATTCCACGATTCTATGATGTGACCGAAGGCCGTGTTCGGGTCAATGGTACGGATGTGCGTGAACTTCGGCAGGAAGATCTTCGTGCCAAAATTGGCTTTGTCCCACAGAAGGCAGTCCTCTTCACAGGTACAATTGCGGAGAATATCCGTCACGGGAAAGACGATGCCACAATGGATGAAGTTGTTCATGCGGCTCGTACGGCCCAGGCAGAGAACTTCATTACCGAAATGAAAGACGGATATGACAGCCTTATCGCACAAGGGGGTAACAACGTGTCTGGTGGACAAAAACAACGTCTGTCCATCGCTCGCGCACTTGTTCGCCGCCCGGAAGTCTATATCTTTGATGACAGTTTCTCTGCGCTTGATTTCAAAACGGATGCCAAACTTCGTGCTGCGCTGAAGTCCGAAACGACAGAAGCGGCTGTGCTGATTGTTGCCCAGCGCGTAAGTACGGTAATGGATGCTGATCGCATTCTGGTCATGGATGAGGGCCGAATTGTCGGTTCAGGAACACATAAAGAGCTGCTGGAGCACAATGAAGTGTATCGCGAGATTGTATCCTCCCAGCTGACAGAGGAGGAGATCGCATGAGCGAACATACAAAACACAAGTCGCCTCGTCCCCATGGTGGGCCGGGTCCAGGTCCCGGAATGGGCATGCGACCTCCCGCCGAGAAAGCCAAAGATTTCAAAGGTACACTTCGGCGTTTGATTCGTTATCTCCAGCCTCATAGTTATCGTCTATTGGGTGTGTTGGTCGCAGCCATTCTGAGTACCGTATTCAGCATCATCAGTCCAAAGATCATGGCAGAGGGAACGGATATTCTCAGCCAAGGCGCCATTGCCATCCTTCAGGGTGTACAGGGAGCCGGGATTGATTTTCCTGCATTGATGAAAGTGTTATACCTGCTTGGCGGACTCTATCTGTTCAGTGCTGCATTTATGTATGTTCAGCAATACCTGATGGCCGGTGTGGCCCAACGTGTTGTGTATGACATGCGTGAGCAGATCAGTGCGAAGGTTGGACGCCTGCCTTTGAAATATTTTGACTCTCGCACGACAGGGGAGACACTAAGCCGTGCTACGAATGACGTGGACAACATCAGTAATACACTTCAGCAAAGTTTGGCACAGTTCATTACGTCCATCGTCACGATTGTCGGCGTAATTATCATGATGCTGACGATTAGTCCATGGATGACCTTAATCACAATTTTGACGCTGCCACTCAGTGTGGTGGTTGTTATGCTGGTCGCTTCCCGTTCGCAAAAACACTTTGCAGGCCAACAGAAATCCCTTGGGGAGCTGAATGGTCATGTCGAAGAGATGTACACGGGACACAAGGTTGTCAAAGCATTTGGACGCGAAGAACAATCGGTACAGCAATTCGAGAAGGTCAATGAAGAGTTGTATGAATCTGGCTGGAAAGCCCAGTTTATCTCCGGTATTATTATGCCGCTTATGAGCTTTGTCGGTAATCTGGGTTATGTACTGATCTGTGTGGTTGGTGGGATCTTCGTTACACGCGGCTCCATCTCCATCGGGGATATTCTGGCCTTCACACAGTACTCCCGTCAATTCACACAACCGATTAACCAGATCGCAAATATCTCCAATATCATTCAATCGACGATTGCTTCGGCGGAACGTGTATTCGAGTTGCTGGATGAAGAGGAAGAAGTTCCGGAGTCCAAACAACCCGTGCAATTACAGCAGCCCAAAGGTGCAGTTGCATTCCAAGGTGTTCAATTTGGATATAAAGAAAATGAACTGCTCATTCAGAACATGAACATTGATGTAAAACCAGGACAGACGGTAGCCATTGTTGGACCTACGGGAGCCGGTAAAACCACGCTGATCAACCTGTTAATGCGTTTCTACGAAATTCAGGATGGTCAGATTACGATTGACGGTGCCGACATTAAGGATATGGAGCGTGGCAAGCTGCGCAGTCTGTTCGGCATGGTACTTCAGGATACCTGGTTGTTCAACGGAACGATTCGGGACAATATCGCCTATGGTCGGGAAGGTTCGACGGAAGAGGATGTCATCAAGGCAGCCGTTGCGGCCCATGCGGATCACTTTATTCGTACACTGCCGGATGGTTATGATACGGTGCTGAATGAAGAAGCATCGAACATCTCACAAGGGCAGAAACAGTTGCTCACGATTGCGAGAGCGATTCTGGCGAACCCGGCCATTCTCATTCTGGATGAAGCGACGAGTAGCGTGGATACACGGACCGAAGTATTTATCCAAAAAGCGATGAATGATCTGATGAAGGATCGCACGAGCTTTGTCATTGCACACCGATTGTCCACCATTCGCGGTGCCGATCTGATCCTGGTGATGGATCATGGTAACGTGATTGAACAGGGTAATCATGATGAATTAATGGCAAGTCAAGGTTTCTACGCGGATCTGTACAATAGTCAGTTTGCGGAGCAGCAACCGCAGGCGATCTGATTACAGATGTAACTAAAAGGAATAGCCGGGAGCACCCCAGGGATTCTCCCGGCTATTTGTCATGTATCCAGAGGAATGGATTCTAAGATGGAGTAGATGAACTAATGAATGAGGATAACATAGCTGGGTTGTGTGGCTGTACCTTGGTAGAAGAATGGGATTAAATTCAACGGATGATGCGCGATAGTTGTGCATAGTTTGGGTAGGTCTAGCTGCATCTGGCATCTAACGAATCCTAAACACCTTATATCGAGGATTGCAACCCACTGTCGATTCTAACGAACTTGAGACACTCTATTGCTCTGAAAAGTAGCGAATAAGCAGCGATAAACGTCAGATTGACGAAATAAGGTGTCTACAGTTCGTTACATTTTCGAAATGGCTGAAAATGACCAAATAGCGTGTGCTCGCTTCGTTAGACCCTTCCCACTACCTTCTCCGAGACCTGGGTACTCACCCGATATAGAAATAGAGACATCTACTCGTGGTGCCGCCAGTTCAGAACAGTCCAGTCCATTTAGCGACTGTCAGACGACTCCTTCTCAGGCTCATCCACATCATCTGGGCTGTTACGAGTAGACGATTTAACGTCCAGCTTCTTTTCGTCATTCTTAGCTTCCTCCAGTGCAGACGGAGCGGGTTCACCCGGGATCAATTCGCGCTGCTCAATCATGCGTTTGACGACTTCATAACAGTCATCCACATGTTTGTTACCCACATATCGCATGGCTGTGAAGCTGAGTGCGGCAGCCAGTCCCTGTCCAGCAAAAGGGACAAATTTGGCGACGGATTTGGTAGCTACGCGTACGCCGACTCTTTGCAAAACCTGTACAACCAGCTCCTTCGTCACCATACGGCCGATAACCTTGCTTCCGATGGACATAACGAATCCGTAGATCATGGATTTGGTCTCGGGTCCATGCCATCCAGCTGTTTTTGGGATAATCCGAATTTATTATTAATGGCAGGCAACAGCTGCATCAACATTCCCACATCAGCCAGTACATCTGTACCGGGCAGCGGAACGAGTGTTGTGCCGGCGGACGCGGTAGCTCTTTTGCGAACCATGGTACGGCATTCCTTGCGAACTTGCTCCAATTGTTCCAACGTTGCCGGAATCATAGGGAATCCCTCCATTCGTATATGGTATAGATATAACCGTTTTGACTCGATTTGAATGGGTTCTCACCAGCAAAATTTGCAGCCTTTTGACATAAGGTGTGGAGAATCCCTTTTTCTCATGCATGGATCTGGTTAAACAAGGAACTGGTTTATTCGATTAACGGGTCATCTAGCTATTACGATTGAATGACGAGTAGGATGCATATCGGATTGGGGAACCTATTTGGAATGATGAGTGCTTAGCGCAGGAATTGTTTATGGATTCAACCTTCTTGGGTAAAGGTTAACAAGCATTGGAATGGAGGAAGCGAAGGATGGAGTTTAACAAAGCGTTGTTCATTCATCATCATCATTCGGGCAAGGCCAATCGTGAGAATACGGTGGGTCTTGTTGCTGGTGTGCTGGCTCCCGCTGTTCATGAACTCGTTATTGTGCGCACGGACGAACCGGGTGAGGGAGAGAAGTTGTGTCGTGAGCGCGGGGAACAATTCGATGTGGTGTTTATCCTGGGAGGGGATGGCACGGTGCATGAATGCGTGAATGGACTGGCTGATCTGCAACATCCGCCGTTGATTGGTATACTGCCTGGAGGCACCTGTAATGACTTTGCGCGTTCGCTCGGCATTTCACCGGATGCAGAGACTGCGGCACAAGAAATGCTTGTAGGTCGGCTGGTGTCCATTGATGTTGGACGAGCTAACGATCGGGTGTTCACCAACTTTTTTGGCATTGGTTTAATCAGCGATGCATCGCAGAATATTAACGAGAATCTGAAAGGCGCGCTGGGTAAACTCAGTTATTTTATCAGCACCTTGCAGACGATTAGTCGTACAGAGCCGTTTCGTTATCAATTGGAGGCGGATGGGAAAGAGATGGAAGGCGACGCGGTAATGATCTATGCAGCCAACGGCCGTTTTCTGGGGACGAATGCCCTGCCCTTTGCACCGGATGCCTTGCAGGATGGTGAACTGGACGTGCTCATTATTCATGAGACAGGTATTCCGCTGCTGCGAGAGATTCTGTCACATAAGCCGGAGGGAGAATGGCAACCTCAGAGTGAGAGTATTTCATACTTCAGGGCATCTACACTCAAAGTGAAGACAGATACGCCCATGTCAGCCGATATGGATGGCGAATTGTATATGAAGACACCCGCCGAGCTATCCGTACTGACGGGTCATCTGAAATTTCTAACCGGGGAGGCGTACTGAGTCCCCGGTTTTTTGGTTTGATTTTGGCCGATCGACATCTCAATCATTCTCTGCTTGATCATTCATATGACGTTGCCTGAACTCATCCTCCAGCATGCTCATCTGAACGGCATCATGATATTGATGGTTGTAGAACAAGACATCCCGCTTCACACCCTCACGCTGGAATCCGAGCTTCTCATACGTGCGAATAGCCCGTTCGTTGAAGGCATACACCTCAAGCTCGATTCGATGCAAGTTACAGATGCCAAAGCCGTAGTCCAGCATAAGCAGCAAAGCCTCGCTACCGTAGCCTTTTCCCTGATGCTCCGCCTGATCGATGGCAACACGAATATGTGCACTGCGATTCTTGGCATGCATGTCCATGAGGACAACATCTCCGATGATCTGGTCATTTTCCTGTAAAGCAATCAGCAGCATGAGTCTGGAGTCATCCTGTACTGCGCTCTCAACATAACGTTCAACCTGAGCGCGTGTGAAGCTGTTCTGTGTTCCCGTCAGCCTACGCATCTCAGCGTCAAACAGCCCAGGGAAGTAAGTATCCACATCTGTAATCTCGAAAGGACGCAGATATATGCGCGACGTTTCCAGTAGACGGGGGATGCGTGGGGATGGTTTTGATTGTGACATGGTTGTTCCTCCTATGGATTCAAGCGTGGGACAGATTGTGATTGCCCTGCTTCTTAAAAATTGACGTTACATATTGATGACATGAGTATATCCCAATACTGTATACTTCCAAATATACAGTTTGAATAAATTCTACAGGACAGATGAGGTGTAGTGCATCATTATGATCAAATTACCGAAGCTGGACGATAACGATAACGCGCCAATCTATGTACAGCTCTCGGATCATATCAAAAGGGAAATCATTCAAGGGGAATGTGCTGAACATAGCCGATTGCCTTCGGTGCGAAAGCTTGCGGAGATGCTTGGGATTAGCACCACTCCGGTGGAATGGGCCTATCAACAATTGATCGCTGAAGGGTATGTATACAGTCAGCCACGTCGCGGTTACCGTGTTCGTGCCATGGTAGACAGCTATCATGCCATGCAAATCGAGAAATCAGATACACAGATAGCTGGACAATCTCCCAAGGCTCGAACGACCTGGTCAGATCATCTGGCCATACGTCCTGCACGAGCAGTTCAATATGATTTTCATATGTCACGCAACGATTTCAGCCTGTTTCCTACGGCCAAGTGGCAACAAATTGTTAATCGGGTCTGGCGGGAAGAAGCGAAGGAGCTTTTGTTCTATGGAGACCCTCAGGGAGAATGGGGCTTACGATGTGAAATTGCTGTCTATCTGGCGCAGTTCAGAGGAGTCAGCTGTTCTCCCGAGCAGATTGTTGTGGGTGCTGAACAGCATCTGCTGATGTCCCTATTGGCACAGACCCTGCGTCACAAGGGAGGATCACAATATTCCATCGGTGTAGAGAATCCGGGGTACCGACTGCTACCAGGCACATTCCGAAATTATGGTTATCAGGTTGTCCCGATCTCTCTGGACCATGATGGCATAAACTTGACGGAGCTGGAACAGACTGGAGTAAAATTGGCAGGAGTGTCACCCTCTCACCAATTTCCACTAGGTATGACGATGCCAATTACTCGCAGATTGGCTTTGCTGGATTGGGCGGCACGAACAAAGGCATACCTAATCGAGGATGATTACGATGGGGAGTTCAGGTATTATGGAAGGCCAATTCCTTCCATGCAGGGTCTGCGTGATGGAAGTCGTGTGATCTATACGGGTGGTTTCTCGCAGGTACTTGTACCTGCTCTTTGTATACATTACATGGTGCTTCCCCATGAATTAATGAATCATTTTCGTGAAATGTATAAGACTGTGCTATTCGAGCAATCAGCTTCAAGGCTCCATCAGCGAACGTTGGAGATGTTCATGCGTGAAGGGGAGCTGGGTAAGCATATCCGTAAGATGCGTAATATCTACAAACGCAAACATGACCTGATTATTCAGGCCATTCAATTACATTTCGGAGATCGGGTTGAAATAAAGGGTCAGCATTCAGGCTTCCATCTGATATTGCGAATGGTAGCCACACACTCATCTCAAGAATTGGTGACCAAAGCGATAGAAGCAGGGATACAGATCAGTTCAACGGAATATTTGTGGGCAAGCGGGAGCGAACCAGCAGACGGCAAAAGAGAGTTCATTATCGGTTTTGCCGGAATAGAGCCAGAACGCATCGAACCGGGAATTGCCGCACTAGCTAGGGTCTGGGGCGATCTTTAGTTACGCTTAACCGCTCCATCCAGAAACAGGGCTACCAGCTCCCTTGCAAGTTCCTCGATGCTGCCGCCATTCATATTGCGCACATCTTCGCGGTTGGCCAGCATCAACAGTGACGTAAACGCATGGGCAAGCAGCATGGGACTGGCCACCCTTAAATAACCATTATCCATCTCCTGCTGGAAGTGTGTGGCAAGCACTTCGAAGATACGAACCTCGGCTTCCCGGATCTGAGCAAGTTGTTCTGTATCCAGATGTTTTTCGGCTTCTCGCATCATGGTTTCCGTTTCAATATGGGAATGCTGCATCTTCGCTTCCGCTACCTTGATTAGCCGCTCTTGCAACGTACCCGGCTCATCCAGACGGAGAGCGGTCTGCTGCATGCCCATCGCCATCATGCGGGTAATGGCAACGGTGAACAGTTCGGCTTTGCTGGAAAAGTGATAATAGATCGATGCTTTGGTTACATTGCATAGTGAAGCGATCTGCTGGAGGGAGACGGGTTCATACCCGTATTCCATAAACAGACGTGACGCAGTCATCAATATGTTGGTTTGCACAGATGCCTGATCGGCACCCGTTTTGGGTCTGCCCGGTGACCGGGGAATGTTTGTTTTTTACTCATGGGTACATACCTCTTTACGTATTTAATCGCTTGTTAGACGTGTTCACAAAAATAAGCATTGCATAATTAACCTTCCGGTATATATAATTAACTCGATTATACTATGACCCGTGGTTCATTACTACAACATCACATAAAATAGGGCTTCATAGAAACAGAATAGGGAGATGAAGAGACAATGCAGGAAGGTTCAGGTTACGGTCGCTGGGTTGCCGGCAAACGAAGCAAATGGATTACACTGTTGGTATGGATTATTATCGCCGTTGTGCTTGGCATGGTATGGCCTGCTGTAGGTGATCGTGAAACCAATAACGCACAGGATCTGAGTGAATCGAAACCATCGGTGCAGGCAGCTGCACTTGCCGAGAAGGAATTCCCTGGTGGTGAGGGATTGCCCGCGCTGATTGTATGGCGCCAAGCCGGCGGTCTAACAGATGAGCAGATTCAGAACATTCAGGCATTAACAGAACGACTGGATCAAGATCCGGTAGAACAACAGCAGTCTGTTGTGCCACTCTATCAATTGCCTCCACAGGCATTGAAGGGCCAGCTTTCGGAAGATGGAAGCACCCTGGTTATGCCACTGTTCTTCAATGAAGGTGCTGATTCCGAAAAATTGAAGGAAGGTATTGAAGCACTTGAGCAAAAAACACAAGACATCTTCGGGACCAACCCGTTCGATGTAGCTATAGATGATACCAATACACTGATTGCCCGTGTAACAGGGCCAGTAGGGATATCCATTGATGCGAGCGGACTATTCTCTTCCGCCGATGTATCCTTGTTGATCGCTACGGTTGTATTGGTATTAGTACTGCTGTTGTTGATCTATCGCTCGCCAGTACTCGCGATTATCCCAATCATTGCGGTTGGCTTCGCGTATATGGTGACCAGTCCAATTCTCGGTTTCATGGCGGATCAGGGCTGGATTACAGTGGACGCACAGTCCATCTCCATCATGACCGTGTTGTTGTTTGGAGCGGGAACGGACTACTGTCTGTTCATGATCTCCAGATACCGCCAAATTCTCTATCATGAGCCGGACAAAAAGAAAGCCATCTTCCAGGCCATTACCGGATCTTCCGGCGCCATTGCCATGAGTGGATTCACGGTCGTTGCAGCACTGCTGGTGCTGTTGCTGGCTGAATACGGTGCTTATCAGCGTTTTGCCGTACCATTCAGTCTGTCCATCTTTATTATGTTTATTGCAAGTCTGACGCTGGTTCCGGCACTCCTCGCGATCTTCGGTCGGGGTTCATTCTATCCATTCGTACCCCGTACACATGAGATGGAAGTGGAACGTGCCAAGAAAAAGGAAAATCGGCTCCGGCTCCACGCAAAACCAAGGAGAGCTGGATTGGTCGCATTGTCGTAACCAAACCATGGACTATCTTGGCGATCACCGTGATACTGCTGGGAGGACTGGCCACATTCTCGACTCAGGTCAAATTCACGTATGATCTGTTATCTTCGTTCCCGGAGGATGTGCCTTCCCGTGAAGGCTTCACAGTCATTGGTGAACAGTTCTCTCAAGGTGAGCTGGCCCCAGTCAAAGTGATCGTTGATGCTGAAGGCAAAGAAACGGATCTGAAGCAGCGTCTTGAATCGCTGGATTACATTAGCAAAGTAGGCGATGCCCAGCAGGGTGCCGAGAACGCCAACATTATCGCCTTTGATGTGGAGTTCAATCTGAATCCATATTCCATGGAGGCGATGCAGCATATTCCGGATCTGCGGGTTACTGCGGAACAGGCGCTTCAAGATGCTGGTGTAGCCAATGTGGACAGTCAGGTCTGGATCGATGGTCAGACGGCTGAGCAATATGATATTGAGATGGCAGGGGAACGGGATGCCAAGATCATTATTCCAGTGGTCATCGGCATGATTACATTGTTGCTGCTATTATACTTGCGTTCCGTTGTAGCCACAGCGTACCTGATTGCAACGGTTGTTCTCTCGTATTTCTCTGCACTGGGTCTGGGTTGGATCATCATTCACTATGGACTTGGCGCAGATGCCATTCAGGGAGCGATTCCGCTGTATTCCTTCGTATTCCTGGTGGCATTGGGTGAAGACTACAACATTTTCATGATCTCAAGTATCTGGCAAAAACGCAAAACGATGCCGCTTCGTCAAGCGATCAGAGAAGGTGTTGGCGAGACCAGTTCGGTTATTACATCTGCAGGTCTGATCTTGGCCGGAACGTTTGCCGTACTTGCTACATTGCCGATTCAGGTGTTGGTGCAGTTTGGTATTATTACAGCCGTTGGTGTGCTGTTGGATACCTTCCTGGTTCGCCCGTTCATGGTGCCGGCAATTACTACATTGCTAGGCAAATGGGCTTTCTGGCCAGGCAAGTATGTACCGATTGCGGAGAAGAATGAGAAAAAACAGAAACAGAACCAGAAACAAAACCAGTCCATGTAATGCATGGATGGGGTGAGATGGACGGCGGGGCTTCAAACCTGCTGTCCATTTCTTATTTTTATAACCATGAGAGTAGAGCAGTGTGTCCTCCTGAGATGGAATGGTGGAACTGTAAAATATCCGCAGGATGAGGCGTGATCCTTGTTTTCTTTGCATAGGGAAGGTTTACGTAGCCAAGGGTTATGGGACATAATAGAGATAGCGTCGGCTTAGGGCAGACGGATGAATCAACATCAATGGGATAACCAGGGGGAAGGATGAAAGCAAGTATGACGAACCAACTTAATGTGTATTTCAACCATGACGGCGGCGTAGATGACCTCGTATCGCTGTTCATGCTTCTGCAAATGGACAATGTACATGTAACCGGGGTATCGGTTATTCCGGCAGACGGATATCTGGAGCCAGCAACAGATGCCAGCCGTAAAATCATCGATCGTTTCGGTACATATTCCGTAGAGGTATCCAAATCCAACTCCAGAGGAAAAAATCCATTCCCTCCGGCGTGGAGATTGCATTCCTTCTATGTAGATGCACTTCCTGTACTGAACGAATCCGGCAAAATGGAAGCGCCACTCTCTGCCATTCCGGCACACCAGCATCTGATCGAGAAAGTGCGCAATACCGAAGGCAAAACGTTGCTCCTGTTCACAGGCCCGCTGACTGACCTTGCGCGTGCACTGGACGAAGCACCAGACATTGAAGAGAAAATCGACAAACTGGTATGGATGGGCGGCACATTCGAGCGTGGTAATGTAGAAGAGCCTGAGCATGACGGCACAGCGGAATGGAACGTATTCTGGGACCCGGAAGCGGCTTACCGTGTATGGCAGAGTGGCATCCAGATCGATCTGGTTGCACTGGAAAGCACGAACAAAGTACCTCTGACTCCAGCCGTTCGTAACCGTTGGGCAGCAGAGCGTCGCTTCGAAGGCGTGGACTTCCTGGGGAACTGTTACGCAGGTTGTCCGCCACTGGTGTACAGTGAGACAAATTCCACGTATTATCTGTGGGATGTGCTGACAACGGCTTCCGTTGGACGCGAGGACATCGTGAAGAAGAAAACGGTCAACTGTATTGTCATTCCGGATGGTCCTAGCCAGGGCCGCACGGTGGAGCAAGCAGACGGACGTCCAGTACAACTGGTGTATGATACCGATCCGGAAGCGTTCTTTACGTACATGACGGATTTGGGTAAAAAGCTGCTCCGCAGCGCTACTAATTCAGGCAGCCGTTAGGCCTGCCATCCTTCGAGGTATACCAAAAATAAAGCCGCAGGCAGTGATCTGGATATGGGGTTAACCCCCATGATCCCTTCCCTGCCGTGCGGCTTTTTTGTTGTGGGCTGACATCAACAATCTAGCTGCCCGCTATATTTTAAATCGACTTATCAATCCGTTCAGCTCACTGGACAGTACCCGCAGAGATTCTGCGGATGCGTGCATCTCATCCATGGATTGCAGCTGACTTCCGGTAGCATGCGACACCTGCTGGATACTTGAAGAGGATTCACGCGAGATATGTTCCATATCCTCCACGGAAGCAGATACTTCTTCAGCACTGGCAGACAGCTGTTCGGATGCTGCGGATACTTCGTGCAGCCGTTCATTGATCGTCTCAATTCCGGTATGGATGGAAGTGAACGAGCGGCCTGCCTCCTGCACGACAGTGAGACCGGACTGGACTGCGGATGTGCTGGCTGACATATGTTCCGACAACAGGGCAGTTTGGCGTGTCATCTCGGCAATCAGTTCGGTTACATGCTGGGACGATTGCTCCGATTCCCCCGCAAGTTTGCGAACCTCTGATGCAACCACTGCGAACCCGCTGCCATATTCTCCTGCACGAGCCGCTTCGATGCTCGCATTAAGTGCGAGCAGATTGGTCTGGGAAGCGATCCCCTTCATTAGATGTGCCACCGACTCAATTTTATCAGAGTACTGCTCTAGCTGAGTGGTGGAGGCTACCATCTGCACGTTCGCCTGATGAATTTTGTCCATGCTATCCATTGCCGTGTTAATGTTGGCCTGACCTTGCACGGCATTATTGGTCGTTTCCTGAGAAACATCCGCAACCATTGAAGAAGAATTCGCAATATGCTGCATGCTGCGCGTAATCTCTTCCATGGCTACGGTGACTTCGCCTGCTCGTGCCACCTGTTCGGCAGCTCCACTGGCCGTATGAGTGGTATGCTCGGCAATACGCTGACTCGCTTCGGCGGTCGTCTGCGAATGTTTTGATACACCTTCTGCAGCCTGTAGCAGAGAATCGGAGCTTTGGCGGATACCTGTCATGACATCTCGGGTACCTGTAACCAGATGTTTAAACTCCGAAGCAAGTTGTCCCACCTCGTCCTTTCGTCCAAGTTCGACGTTGACGGTCAGGTCCCCTTTTCCCACTTCAGCAATTAACTTTTTCAGCTTCACCAACGGTCGAGTCAAGTAGTGAGCGAATCCATATACGAGCAAAACACTGAGCAGCACAATAGCCAAAGCCGTCCAGATCATGGTCATACGGTTGCGAGACATCAGTTCATACACCGCAGTGGAGTCCAGATCCGCACCGACTAACCCCAGCACTTTCCCGTCAGCCCCATGGATGGGCACATACGCTGTAATGGTAGCTCCATAGTCATCCTGGGTGAGTTCGCCTCGAATAGGTTCATTCTGCTCAAAAGCCTGTAACATACCCTCGTAAAGGGTCTCTTCTGCGGAACCGTAAGGGGAGAAGTCATCTTCTGCCACATCGGCAGCTGCTCCATCCACAACGTAGAAATATGTAGCTGCCCCATTTACTTCGCGTGTACCGAGTGTGTACAGATACTTGAGTCCATTGGCCTCCCGCAGCTGGCTGAGCTGCTCACGCAATGTGCCATAATACGCTGTTTCGTTCTGTCCTGTACTGAGTGGTGCGTACAGGGAGGTATCAATCAATGCTGCTGCCCGTTCGGCCACAGCCTGTGCCTGCATGCCCATGGACTGCTCGACCAGTTGGGCCGATGAACGGTACATCGTAATGCCAAGAACCGCACCCGCGGCCAGCATCAGACAGGAAAAGAATAAAAAGATCCGCATAAACAAACTGTTCATTGGTAAAAGTGTTCCCCCTTGATCTGTTGAATCGATCGTCTCTTTCTCTCTTTATGTGGTGCTTGTCGTTCTTCTTTGGTTCCTATGTATGGTATATCAGATATACACTTTTCTACTTGAAGTATCGGCATCTGGGCAATAAAGAATTAGCCCCCGAGTCAATTTGATTCGGGAGCCGGTTTCGTTTCAATACGGTTCAGTTTAGTATAACGTCATTACATCGTTCCGCCGCCCTGGCGAACAGAGGCAGGAATCTTCTCAGGTCCCTGATTAATATATCTATTGATAAAAGTACCGACTTTGGCATCATCGAATTGATCGAGCTTCATCGTTTTGGTCCAAGCGGTCACGACGACTTCACTGCCTTCGGGAATGTCCTTGTTGGGCACGGCCAGTATACCTGCTCCGGCTTCACGGAATTTGACGAGGTATTTCAGATGCTCCTTCAAGTCCTCGCTTGCATTCTCACGATAATAGATGATGATATCCCCATGCTCCAGATTGTGCACCAGATAATTATAGCCCGGGAAGTCGGTGTAAAATCCAAACTTGATATCATGCGGATTATGGGGCCCAGAAGTTGGGATCTTCATTTCATACTGGATGGGGTCCTCTGTATGCTCTGCCCCATAGTATTTATCGTCCGTCACATCAATGGTCGCATCGGCATCCAGATCGGCTACATTATATTTTGTCCCTGCACCCTGCAGGAAGAACAGACCAAGCGTAACAATCGACACAGCCATCAATGAATGTGCAACCAGCCGAAGGGATCGACTTTTCTGTGGATGTCCGCCCGTTCCTTCTTTTTCATGTGGCCCAGAACTTTGCCTTGTGTGCGTGATGCCCAGATATAAGCGGCGATGGAGAACAGTAATACGATTGCACCTACGATGAGCCACAGGTAGGAAGTACCTGCCTCGTGTTCCATTTGCATATGATTCATATGAGTCATGTCCATAGAGAGTTCCTCTGCTTTCTTCGTAAAATGAATGATCAATACACTACATGACGTAGTGTTGATGGCAATATTAAATGATCTCATGATGTAAACGCGCGTTGCTGAATCGGTTTGTTACGTAAATAAGAACATACCTATTGCACTACACATTATAGTGTATGAAATATGCCCAGCGCAACGATGTCTTAGAAAACATAAAAAAGACCTTCCCGGCGTGAGCAGGGAAAGCCTAGTATGAATCTAAAGATTTACACGAAAACGTAGAGGACAGAAAGAACCTGAAGAAGCAGAAGCGTTCGCCTTTATCTCCAGATTTTCACCTTTGTAAAAGTGAATAAAAAAATCTGGAGATAACAGCGATCGGAAGGTTGTTCTGTCATCGAAGTAACAAGCGTAAATCAGCTTTATTCCAATTAAACGCGTTTACAGACGGCCAAACGGTGACATCATCAATCCGATCAGTCCAATAATAACTTCACCCAGCAAGCGATACAGAATGAAGAAGACGACCGCATTGGCGATCAGCATGCTGTACATGCTGTCGATGGCTGCTTTGGTGCGATTCAGTGGATATTGAAGCAATACTGAATTCAAAGCGACAAAGACAATGATATACGAGACAGCAAGCAAGGAGATTGCGATGGAATACGAGATGATAATAAACAGATTCGCCAGAACAAGGGATGCGACAGCAGGAACAAGCAATGTACCGAACTGGGCAACCAGTGATTTTGGACGGAATGTAATTTTCTCGATCTTTAGAATAGCGTACATTAGCGCAATAGAGGCGATCAGGATAATGGCGGTGAACAGCAGCGGCCGGATAAATCCACTAATGAACAAGCCGTCCATGCCTATGCGACTAAAGGTAATGATGAAGTATGTAGAAGATAGGACTGCAAATAGTGCCATCGTTAGCCATCCGTTTAGTGAATGCTGGTCGCCAACGGTTCTCATCGCCTGATAAGGACGTGCCAATACACTGAGGAAATAGGATAGATACTGTTTGCTGACTTCTTTGGCTTGCTGAACCTTCTCGTTCTGTACAATGTTATTCCACTGATTGGAACTGGCGTCCCCTGCAGAAGCATGTTCATTGGTGCCTGTTGATTCTGTAGTCTGTTGCTTCTGAGTAGAGACGGACGGTGTGCTGGTTGGAACTGGTGCTTGGGAAGATGCGGCCTGTGTGCTGGACCAACGGGTGTATTCCGATTCAGGAGCAGCAGACTCGGGATTCGGTACAGGCGTTGGCGAAGAAGTTGTCTGCGTTAGATCAGAGCCACACCTCTCGCAAAAATGGGCATCTCCATTTTCATGATTACATACTGGACATTTCATGGGTTAAACCTCCAATTTCTAGAAAATAAAAACAGGTAAACATTGTGTCTCATTTTAACGGTTAATGACGAAGTTTGTCTATGTTTCGCAGGAATAAATACCCTAATTGGGAGAGTTGAAACGATGACTCGAATCTTGTGTATTAAAATGGAGTGCAGAACTAACAATAGTATATGACTGACATGCAGACATATTATTGTAAATTACAATGAAGATAAGACGAATTGTTTATAGGTGTATATGTCTTATCGTTCGCTTCTGTGTGTGATTTACATGTTAACTATATCTTTTGGGTTGCCTATGATCGCATATTTATGTATAATCAATCGTGTTAACACGTCGAATGTACGGTAGTAAGAGATGTGGGTGAGTTCATGGAACTACTGGACAGCAATGAGAGCAAGAAGAAGATGTGCCAGTATTATAACGAAATCTCGAAGGAACTGTTCGGATTTGGCACCACTCTCCTGAGAGTGACCATTGACCAGAATATTGTGACCTTCTACGCGAAGCACCGACGTTCACCGCGCTCTGATGCCCTGGAAGGGGAGGCCCCCGGCTTAAAGCTGGAAGTGGACTTCCGCATGTCTGTCTTATATAAGAAGAAATTCCGGGAGAAGCTCGAGCAACACATGGGTTTGCCAATTGAAGCCATATTGCGGGATTACGATGCGTCCACCCAGTGGGCCATTACGAATGTGATTCTGGAACAGGCCTAAGAATGGATCGGCAGGATTGATCCTGTTGATGTATACGAAGGTCATGGCCCGGATGCATAATCAGGTTCCGTACAATTTCATATGATGGCGTCTGTCTTTGGATTGATTCTGAAGCAGAAACCGATGATGTACCGGCAGCGGGTGTCGCTTTCCTTTGTTTACGAAGAAAAGTGTTCTTGTTTATACAAGAATGCTTTTCTTTTGTTTTTTACACATCACATATATCAGGGGGAATCAGGATCATGATGAAAAAGTGGATTAGCGGTTTGGCAGCAGTGGCAATGACATCGGTATTACTTGCAGGTTGTGGCAGCACAGAAGATGCAACAGGCGGATCAGGCAATGGAGGAACGGCAGCTACCAAATTGGTTATCTCCACTTGGGGATTCTCGGAAGATTTCTTCAATGAATCGGTATTTGGTCCCTTTGAAAAAGAACATAATGTGGACATCGTGCTTGAAGTCGGCAATAACGCTGAGCGCCTGAACAAAATCCGTCAGGGTACATCGAATGTCGATGTTATCTACCTGTCTGACTACTATGCACAACAAGGTATCGATGAAGATCTGTTTGAGAAAATCGACCGCTCCAAAATTCCGAATGTAAATGACATCTATGATATTGCCAAAGCACCGCTTGGTGAAGATTATGGCCCGGCTTACACGGTTGGACAGCTTGGTATCGCTTATAACCCGGACCTCGTTTCCAAAGAAGTGACTTCATGGAGTGACCTGTGGGACCCGGCGTTCGAGGGTAATCTGACTATCCCGAATATTACGGCAACAGCCGGACCGATGGTTGTGGATGCAGCTTCTCGTGTAGCTGGTAATGAAACGTTTAATGAAGACGCGGCATTTGCTGAACTGAAAAAACTGAGCGGCAATGTGGTGAAATTCTACAGCCAAACGTCCGAGTTCGTGAACATGTTCTCCCAGGAGGAGATTGCAGGCGGACCGATCATGGAAATGTATTTCAAAGATCTGAAAGCAGCCGTGCCTAATGCGAAGTTTGTTACACCTAGCGAAGGTGCATATGCCGTAATGAACACGATCAATGTCGTGAAAGGCAGCAAAAACAAAGAACTGGCTGAAGAGTTCATCAACTGGCAGCTTAGCCAGGATGTACAAGCGAAATCCGCTAAAGCCAAAGTCGATTCCCCGGTAAACACCAAGGTTGAACTGACTGCTGAAGAAGCAGAAGGTGTAACCTATGGCGCTGACGTTGTTGAGAAGCTCAACAAGCTGGATATGGAATTCGTAAACCAACAGGTTAAAGGCTGGACAGATCGCTGGAACCGTGAGATTGCACAATAAGACATGTATCAAATTTCTTAAAAGTTACCTTTGATCGATATGTTGAACTTATATCATTTGCAGCAAGCAACCAATCACCGTATAGGAGTTGAGAACGGATGAGTGAATCGCTGAATCGCATCATTATGGATGTGGACACGGGGATTGACGATGCACTGGCGATTTTACTGGCGGTCAAAAGCCGGAAGCTGGACATTCTCGGTATCACCACAGTCTGTGGGAACGTATCACTCCAGCAGGCAACAGAGAATACGTGCAAAATTCTTGAACTTGCGGATGCACCTGAAATTCCGGTGATTGCCGGAGCGGCAGGACCCCTTACTCGCAAGTCGCATTATGAACACCGGGTACATGGACAGGATGGATTGGGCGGTGCGCTGCCTGATCCGGCGGTGTCCAAGCAAGCCGAGGAAGGTTTTGCACCGGACTTTATCGTGGAGCAAGCCAAGTTATATCCAGGCGAACTGACGTTGATTATGACCGCCCCATTAACGAATCTGGCACTCGCGCTGATGAAGTGTCCTGAACTGCCTTCTTTATTGAAAGAAGTCATCTTCATGGGTGGTGTCGTTCGCGGGCATGGTAACATTACACCGACAGCCGAGTACAACACATACGCTGATCCAGAGGCGGCACGCATCGTATTGCACGCCGGCATCGAGAAACTTACGCAAGTCGGACTGGATGTGACGCGTCAAACACTGCTGAATGAAGCAACGATTGAACGTCTCACTGATCCTGCACTACGCGCATACGTGGCTCAGAGCACGGAGATCTACATCAACCGGTATGAACAAATGAATGGCGTAAGGGCTTGTGCCCTGCATGATCCACTGGCCGTGGGCGTAGCCCTTGCCCCCGAACTCGTTGGACGCAAATCGTATTACGTCGATGTCGAAACCGCCAGCCGCCTGTGCGATGGCCAGATGGTATGCGACTTCCAAAACCGTCTGGGCGAGCCGCCCAACACCCTCGTCTGCGAAACCGTAGACGCAGAAGCGTTACTTGAACTGTTTATTAACGCCTTAAACGCGTAGTTATGATCTTCACGGCATTGGGGTTCAATTAGAAAATTACTCCTTACGTATTGCGCTGGTAGTGTAGGGGACGAAATCGATTCTGAAGAAGCGAAGCGTTCGCCTTTATCCTTGGATTTTTCCTTCTATTAAGAAGGAGATCAAGAAAATCCAAGGATAACAGCGATCGTAAGAACGATTCGTAACCGGAACGGCTGATGCGGTGAACGTGGATATTTTTTGAAATGTGCGCCAGTGAAACGTGTGAATAAAACCATTTTAAAAGTCAGGAGTATCGCGATGAAGAAATCAGTAATCTACTGGCTACTGCTGCCGGGATTCGTGTTTTTGGCGGCATTTATGATCATTCCGATTGTCCTGACGATCGGGTCGACGTTTTTTCAGGAAAACTCCTTCACGTTTGAAGGCTACATGCATTTTTTCAGAGACCCATACTTTTTGAAAATATTGCTTACGACGCTGCAAGTCAGCGTGGTCACCACGATTGTCTGTGTGGTGCTCGGATTCCCGACAGCTTATTATATTTCGCAGAAAGCGCCGCGGCGCAAAGGCATTTTGCTGGCACTGGCGATCTTCCCACTGCTGACAAGCCCGGTTGTACGCTCGTTTAGCTGGATGATCATCCTTGGACGCAAAGGGCTGATCAATAACACCCTGGTTGGCTTGGGCATCGTGGACAAGCCGCTGGATATTCTGTATACGCCAGCAGCGATGATGATCGGTCTGACGCACCTGTTTCTGCCACTGATGATTATCTCTCTGGTGGGTGTGCTAGAGAACATTGACGGTGATCTGCTCAAAGCAGCACAAAGTCTGGGGGCATCGCGCATTACGGCATTCCGCCGGGTCGTATTCCCGCTGGCTGTGCCGGGACTGGTGATCGGAGCTGTGCTTGTCTTTGTCGGAAGCCTGACGGCGTATACCACACCTGCCCTCCTTGGAGGCAAGCAGCGCGTGATTGCTACGTTCCTGTATCAGAACGCCATGACCCTCAACGACTGGTATCTGGCCTCGGTTGTTGCCGCGATTATGATTGTCATTACATTCGTCGTGGTTGGTGTTATGAACAAAATGGCCAAAACTTTAAATCCGAAGGGGTAGACATATGCGGGAGAAACATATCGGGCTGGGCCTGTTCAGTCTGCTGGTCTTTATCTTTCTGCTGGGCCCGCTTCTGATCATATCGGTCACTTCGTTTGAACCGGGAACGGTACTCAAATTTCCGCCGGAAGGTTTCTCCTTCCGCTGGTATGAGAATATTTTCAACACAGGCGGTTTCCTTCGCACGTTCCAGACGTCCATCATCATATCCCTGCTGGGGAACCTGTTGGCACTGGTGCTCGGAGTACCGGCTGCGTATGCACTCAGTCGTTACGATTTCAAAGGCAAGTCCGTGCTGAACGCACTGTTCCTGTCCCCGGTACTGATCCCGGGAATCGTGCTTGGTTTTACATTAATGAAATATCTGATCGTAATTTACCATCTGCCGATGTATCTCGGATTGTTGATCGGTCATACAATTATCATGCTGCCATTCATCATTCGGGTTATCGCATCGAGTCTGTCGAGCTTTGACTTTGCCGTGGAAGAAGCTGCGCTGAGTCTTGGGGCGGGACGGGTAAGAACGTTCTTCACGATTGTGCTTCCCAACATCCGCTCAGGCATTATCGCTGCGGTGCTGATTGCCTTCCTGGAGTCGTTCAACAACGTGGATATCTCCGTGTTCATGACCGGCCCAGGGGTAAGCACATTGCCAATTCAGATGCTGACCTATGTCGAGAATTACTTTGACCCGACGATTGCAGCCATTTCCGTGCTGTTAATGGTACTGACCGGACTCTTAATGTTCGTGATCGAACGGATCATGGGCGGATTTTCATACTTTACTAAACGTTAATTGGAGGCGCAGAACGCTATGGCATTGCTGACATTAGACCACGTATCCGTGGCATACGACAAGCAGACAATCCTGAAGGATTTTCAGTTGGATCTGGAAAAAGGTAAGCTGCTCTCCCTGCTCGGACCGAGCGGTTGCGGCAAAACAACTACGCTGCGCCTCATCGCCGGATTCCTGGAAGCATCGCAGGGCAAGTTTATGTTCGGCGGCAAGGATTATACGAAGCTTCCGGCGAACAAGCGGAACTTCGGATTTGTATTTCAGAGTTATGCGTTATTCCCGCATCTGTCTGTCTATGACAACGTGGCCTTTGGCCTACGGATGCGCAAGGTGAAAGACAAGGATATCTCATCCCGTGTGATGCGAATCCTTGAGGTGGTTAACCTGAATGGATTTGAGAAACGTTTTCCACAAGAACTGTCGGGTGGACAACGTCAGCGTGTGGCGATTGCCCGCGCGTTGGTCATCGAGCCTGATCTGCTCTTGTTCGACGAACCGCTCAGTAATCTGGATGCGAACCTGCGACTCAACATGCGGGTCGAGATTCGCCGGATTCAGCAAGAGCTGGGCATTACAACGCTGTATGTCTCGCATGACCAGGAAGAGTGCTTCTCGATCTCGGATCAGGTCGCGATTATGAACAAAGGCGTAGTCGAGCAGCTCGACCGCCCGGAAACGATTTTCAAATATCCGGCAACGGAGTTTGTCGCACGATTCATCGGCTTCCATAATTTTATTGAATTTGCGGATCGCAGCGATGCAGGTGAACTTATCACTTTGCATGCGGGTGGACGTACATTTACAGCAACTGCACATCCCGGAACAGCACGTCCCGGTGCACGTAAAGGCGCGATTCGCCCGGATGATCTGATCGTTAGTGGAGATACTTCTGCGGATGTGGTGAACGCCTTGCCCGGGATTATCAAAGTCAGCACCTATCTGGGCGCAGCTATCAGTATGTGATTGAGACGGAACTGGGTGACTTTACAGCCAATCAGGAGATGGAGACACCGTACCTTAGTGGACAGCGTGTTAACCTGATTTTCCCACAGGATAAGCTTGTGCTGGTGGAGTAGTCGTGAATGTAGGGAATAGCTTTACGAAATAAAAGCAGCAAAGAAGGCATTTCATGCGATGATTCCGGGTGATGGCAGTGGTGTGCAGTCTGTGCAGTACAGCAGATTAAAGTGCAGGTTCATTGTCCGGTTCGGATCGCGGTGAAATGCTTGTGAAGAAGGAGATTATGCCCCATGCGTGCAGATCAACTAATTGTGAATGTACATGTGTATAACAGTTATTATAAACGGTTTGAGATGAACAATGTTGCTGTGCTCGACGGCAGATTCCTGTATGTTGGACCCGGCGGTCCGGAGATGATTCAGGCAGACGAGGTCATCGATGCGCGGGAAAGATACTTGATTCCCGGCTTGATTGATATTCATCTGCATATCGAAAGTACGATGGTGACACCGGAAACCTTTTCCCATGGTCTGATTGGCTGCGGGGTAACATCCATTGTCGCAGAACCGCATGAGATGGCGAATGTGTTCGGGCTCGAAGGGGTGCAGGAGATGATGGCCGCGAGTCGGGAGACGACGGTGGACATGTTCTATGCGATCCCAAGCTCCGTTCCGGCAACCCCGATGGAGACAACAGGCGGTTCGATTGAGATCGAAGATATGGATGTGCTGCTCGCCACTGGCGAGATCATCTGTCTGGGTGAGATCATGAACTATGTCGATGTCATCCGTGATCCGGAGTGCAAGACGAACCAGATTTTACAGCATATCCGCAAAAACTATCCTGATCTCGTGATCGAAGGACATACACCGAAACTGCTTGGACTCGATCTGCATCGACTGATCTACGCAGGTATTGATTCCGATCATACCCATCAGAGCATTGAGGGATTGCAGGCGCGGATCGCAGCAGGCATGTTCATTGAGATTCAGGAGAAATCGATGACACCAGAGGTCATGGAGTATCTGATTCAACATGATGTGGCACAGCATTTCTGCTTCGTAACGGATGATGTGATGCCGGATTCACTGGTGGAGCGAGGTCATCTGGATCATATCGTACGCAAGGCCATTCAGATGGGGATGCGTCCGGAAGATGCGATCTACGCAGCAACGTCTACCCCTGCTTCCCGTATGAAAATGACCGACCGCGGTCGCATTGCCCCAGGCAAAGTGGCCGACTATGTGCTGATATCCAACCTGGAGGAGCTGACGATTGATCAGGTGTACAAAAACGGCCGCAAAGCTTATGACAATTACGAACCGTATAAGCAGGAACGAATCACCGGGCAGTTTCCACCTCACTTCTATAAGAGCGTACAGTTGGAAAAGCTGGGTGCAGCAGACTTTGCAATTCAGTTGTCAGACCAGAAAGTCAGTGGATCAGGTGTTGATCTCGCTGGGGAAGGTGAATATCAATGCCGTGTGATGATGGTCAAGGATGGTTCTACGTTTGTGGAAGAGCATATTGCACCGGTTCAGTCTTCGGAGGGCGAATTGCGCTGGGAAGAAAGCGGATATGCACAGATCGCAACCTTTGAACGTTATGGCGTGAACGGCAATCATGCACATGGTCTGATCGGTGGAGACACCATCAAGCGCGGCGCCATTGCAACAACATATTCACACGACAATCATAACCTGCTGGTTGTGGGACGCAATCGTGAAGATATGATATTGGCAGCTAACACCGTAATTTCGAGCCAAGGTGGATTCTGTGTGGTGGAAGATGGCAAGGTGCTGTCCCATCTGGAACTTCCTGTAGGTGGCATTTTGACGGAAGAACCTCTTGCAGTTGTGTCCCATCAAGTGAAGGAATTACGTGCAGCTGATGTTGTCTCTTGGATATGTACACTACAACCCGATTATGTCGCTCAGTACTCACTCTCTTGCGGTAAGTCCGGCGCTGAAGATTACGGACCATGGCTTGATTGATGTGAATGCAGGCAAGGTTGTATCTTTGATTGTTTAATTTGAATTAGAAAATGTAGAGCACCTCAGTTCACAATGATTTATGTTGTGGAAAGGGGTGCTTTATGTCTTATAAAAATTGCTTGATGTTCAAATTATAATAATTTCTCTGGATTCTTCACCTTAACGGAGACCACTTCTCCGCAATCCAAACACACGGTATATACTCTTTCTGAACCAATCGACAATTTCTTATCCAATGGACGAAGGTTGATGAAGTCGGATGCCCGTACGAAAGACGTGCCTCCACAATCGGTACATTTCTCTACTGTAGTACTCATATGTTCATTCCACCTTTTAATCATTTTGGGTTTGATCCTTAATAAATTATATTCCAGTAACTGGGATGTGGCAATTATTGATTGTCCACATTTACCATATCCCTTTTGGACGAAGAAACGGATTACATATATAGTAATAAGAAGAGAATGCTTGAGACAGAAGCAGGAGGATTAGTAATTACTATGAATATACAACATAATGCCAAAACCATATTTTTCGATGTGGATGATACTTTATATGATCACTTACAGCCGCTTCGTGGGGCGTTGCAGGATGTTCTCGGCCTGCCGGATGATTTTCCTTTTGCCGATGCCTATCACCGTTTTCGTTATTACAGTGACTGGCTGTCTGCACAAGAAGATCTGTCTGCTGTGCCGGAGCCGGATGCGGTGGAGCGAATGCGCCGTCGGAGGTTTGAATTGACGATGGAGGAGTTTGGACTCCCTCTACAATCGGGACAGGCTGAAGAACTGCAAGCTCAGTACCTGAGCAGACAGTTTGAGATTGTGCCTTTTGAAGGAGCATACGAGTTGATCAGAAGGCTTCAGGCAGAGGGACATACCGTTGGACTAATCACCAATGGAGAAGGAGAGCATCAGCGGCGCAAGCTTGAAGCACTGGATGTGCTCAGTCTCGTGGACGAGCATCTGATCTTCATTTCCGGTATGACCGGTTATGCGAAGCCGGATCGCAGGTTGTTTGACTATGTGAGCAAGCAGACCGGGACAGATGCCCATTCCAGCTATTACATTGGAGATTCATGGCGTAATGATGTGGTAGGTGCAGTGGATGCGGGATGGACAGTCATTTGGTTCAACCATCGGGAGGCACTGCCTGAGTCTGATCATCAGCCCCATTTTGTAGCATCGAGCTATGAGGAGATCAGTCGTATTCTAACTTTTGAAGTTGTCCGAGTTTAAGGAGATATATGTTTAAAGGAGCAGTCCTGTTACCTTTTTAGGTGCAGGTCTGCTTTTTAGTGTTAAAAAAGACTCTATTGTTTACGTTATATCTGCTATAAAGGCATTAATAATGAGGTGTCTAACTCTTCACTTTCAATTACAATGGCGGTGAGTCCGGTTTCTGTTTTGGTTTCGTGCCATTCATGTGTATCCCACAGTACCGCTTCGCCACAATGAACTTTGATGTATTCATTGGCTTCGCCTCTAACCCAACCTTCTCCATTAACGATCAAAAGGAGTTGCGGAACCACAGCTTGGTGATAACCGATTACTCCACCCTCAGCCAAGTGCATACATCCGATATGAGCGGGTTTGTCGGTCTGCGTAATACGTGACATGACGAAATTGGAATCAAATTTGGTAATCTTCTTCCCTGACTCTTGTTTAAATTGAAATATCCTCATATTTACCTCCGCAATCGTGACTAAGTTAAATTCCTACAATGGCAACGTTCCTTATGATGGTATCATCCTACTCCAAAAAAATATGGAGACCCAATCTGATGAGTCTATCATAGCTCCAATCATTGAGGAACCATTTGTTTACAATTCTCTCTTTGTTAACTGTCTGTGCCTTGATTTCTATGAAGCTGCACTTCATGTAATCTTCATTCAGAAGACCGTGCAAAAGCCTTCCCAAACCTTAAATACGGTGTTATAATTAAAACAAGATTTAGATTAAGTCTAAATTAAAATAATGAATCAAGACAAAGCTACAACAATCATTCACATTCAATTTTTATATTCGAGAGGGGATAAATTCCATGAGCACAATCCAAACTAGAAATAACACTTTTGCTAACGATGCCACAACACTTCAAGATACCCTGAACCGTCAGATCGCAGGTTGGTCCGTGTTGTACACGAAACTTCATAACTTCCACTGGTATGTCCAAGGACCTCATTTCTTCACACTGCATGCCAAATTCGAAGAACTGTACAACCTTGCTACGGCGAATATGGACGAGGTTGCAGAACGTTTGCTGGCTATTGGTGGACGTCCGGTGGCTACGATGGGTGAACAACTGCGTCTGTCTCCCATTGAAGAGGCACAAGGCCAGTTGTCTGCTGAGCGTATGGTAGAGTCGGTGGTTGCTGATCTGCGTACAATGGTAGAAGTGATTCACCAAGGCATTCACGAAGCTGGAGAAGCAGAGGATAACGCAACGGAAGATATGCTGATTGGTTTCACCGCTGCGCTGGATAAAGAGATCTGGATGTTAAGCGCATTTCTGGGCAAATAAGCAAGGTTACCCTTCATCTTGACAACGATATGTAGAGTCCGTGAACAAAGTGTCCGTTCGCTTACAAATCCGGTGCGCTTGCCGTATAATGATGGCATCCAAGATGTACAGAATGGTGGAATGAATGATGCGGTCAGACCTGGAACAATTGCAGGAAGAAGCTGAACGGTTTATATATACATGTTATGAAGAGCTGGGCCATTCGCGTGAAGACGCGCAGGCCCGGCTTGTTGTTGTTAAGGGCGAGATTGAAGTAACGGGTACTTATGTGCATACCACAGAGGAATTGGAGCAAGGTTGCAAAATGGCCTGGCGGAACAGCAACCGCTGTATCGGGCGGCTGTTCTGGGATAAATTGCGGATCGTGGATGCCCGTCATGCCGATACGGCAGGAAGGTCTGCGGATGCTGTGCTGAATCATATCCATGTGGCATCCAATGGAGGCAAAGTCATTCCGATGATTACGATCCTTCCACCGGATGGACCGAAAGGAGCACCGGTACGTGTCTGGAATCATCAGCTCATTCGTTATGCTGGATATGAGACAGAGCAAGGCGTTATTGGAGATCCTGCTTCCGTGGAGCTGACCAAGGTAGCCATATCCCTTGGCTGGCAAGGAGCAGGTGGCTCTTATGATGTGTTACCGCTCATTATACAGGCACAAGGACAAGTGCCAGAGTGGTATGTTATACCCGAAGAAGAGATTGTAGAAGTGATGATTGAGCACCCGGAGCAGAAGGAGATTGCTGAACTGGGTATGCGCTGGTATGGTGTGCCGATGATTGCCGATATGCGTCTGGAGATTGGCGGTATATCCTACCCGGCAGCGCCGTTCAATGGTTGGTATATGGGTACGGAGATCGGCGCCCGTAATCTGGCAGATACATTCCGGTACAACAAGCTGCCTGCGGTGGCGGCAGCATTTGGTTTGAATACGTCAAGCGAAACGACATTGTGGAAGGATCGGGCGTTGGTGGAGTTAAATGTCGCTGTGCTGCATTCGTTTAAGAAAGCAGGCGTGAGCATTGTCGATCACCACACGGCGGCAGCGCAGTTCGCGCTCTTTGAACAGCGGGAAGAGAAGGCTGGACGTGAGCTGACCGGGGATTGGGTGTGGCTGATTCCGCCAGTCTCCCCGGCGACAACGCATATTTTCCACAGCTCGTATCGCAATGAGATTGTGAAGCCGAACTTTTTCCATCAGGATCAGGCGTATACGCTGAAAGATGGCGTGGCATCTGCCGCAGAGCTGCGAAGCAGCGAGCAGCAGAATGCACAGGTAGAGCATCCCCAGTCACAGGCCGGAGATGCACCAATGAAATGCCCGTTTGCACATTAAATTGTGCAAGCGGGTTATTTTTTGTAATCTTTTTTTCAAAAGGCAGGGCTATCCCTCTTTCAATCGGTACCGACTGCGCATCACACCCTGAACGGCAATGGCTACCGCAATCAGCACCAGATTGAACACAAACACGGAGTAGAGTGAGCCAACCTCCATCAGCAGCGCTGCAACCAATGGAGATACGATGGAGCCGATCTCGGCAGATGAGACAATTTTGCCTATGACAGAGCTTCGACTCTCGTCTGGAATATGATCACCGATATGAGCAAAGAACGAATCCATGTAACATGCACCGCCAACCCCGCCAATCAGCATGCCAATGTAGACCCATAGAGGGGAGGACGTACTTAGAAATACGGCAACTTCGATGCCAATCAGGAACATGCCGAGCATACAAAGCAACAGACGATCGCCTAAGCGGTCAGAGAGATAACCGACAAAGGGGCAGCGGCAAGCGTAGAGATGCCGGATACGGTGAAAGCGAGACTGGTGGCAAAGGGGTCCCAATGCATGATGTGAGCCGCATACAGTGCGAAGTAGGTGAGAAACACCGCATAGGCGCTCATCTCCAGAAAATGTACCGTACCGTAGCCGAGAAGCTGTTGACGCTGGGTAAGCTCTGTAGTTGGGCTGATCGTTGTTGAGTCCGGAGCTTGATTGGATTGAGAGATATCCGTACCTTGCGTATGCAGTGCATCAGATGTTGCTGAAGGTAAAGGCGGGGCCGTCATCTTCATCCCCATCGCAGCGACTACAGCCATCAGACAACATAACGTAACAAGCAGAAAAGGAACGGACAAGGGCCAATGCAGTGCGAGCCAGCCACTGATGACCGGACCGAGCACCATGCCGCCACCCTCACTGCTGCTGATATACCCATTGTACAGTCCGCGATTATCCACATTGCCTTCATCTCCTATGATAGAACGCACGACCACGGTAAGCCCGGTGGAAGCGAGTCCTTGCAGCAGTCGGAGCAGGCCGAACAACACCGCAGCAGAAGACAGAGCGAAGCCACCCATACAGACAGCGAGCAGTAACAGCATGAGGATGAGCGTGCGTTTACCCCCGAGTTTCTTATAGATTGCTGCAGCAGGAACACCACCAATGACTTTCCCTACATAAAAGAGTGCAAAAATAACCCCCATCATCCAGCCGGACAGTCCGAATTCCTCGATAAACAAAGGAAACAGGGGCAGGATCATGAATCCGCCCATCTGACTTAGGAAACAAATGGTCATCAGCAAAGGCAGGTTACGACGAATATTCAAGAGTCAAGACTCCTCTCACGCCTAAAATGCACTCCTAAATAGGCTTCAATTCCAAAGGAATGCGTAGATATCGACATATACCCGTAATGTATGCAGAATTCATGAAAATAAGAAGAAATGAGACGTGGTGTTTACATCAAAACCATTGCGGTTATACCTGAATCATATATAATAGATGGGTTATCTATAAGGATGCATGAACAAAAGTGTACAGAATAAAGAGGTACCTCAAGTATAAGGGGGCGATGTGAAGCATGTCAGAACAACAACCGATTATCCGCTTCGAAGCGGTGACTCAGCAATACGATCAGGATGAAGCCGTATTGAAGGCCGTCAGCTTTGAGATTGAGCGGGGTAAATTTTATACGCTTCTTGGCCCATCGGGCTGCGGGAAAACCACGATATTGCGCTTGATTGCCGGTTTTGCGGAGCCGACACAGGGCAGTATTTATTTTAACGGTGCGCTCATCAACAAGGTGCCTGCACACCAGCGGCAGGTGAATACCGTATTTCAGGATTATGCGTTATTTCCACATTTGAATGTATTTGAGAACGTAGCTTTTGGTCTGCGGATCAAAAAGATGAAAACGGCTGATATTCGCAGCAAAGTATTGGAAGCCCTCAAGTTCGTCAATCTGTCCGGTTATGAGAACCGTGAAATTGGCGAGATGTCCGGTGGGCAACGGCAGCGTGTTGCGATTGCACGCGCAATTGTGAACGAACCGGAGATTTTGTTGCTGGACGAGCCTTTATCCGCACTCGATCTGAAGCTGCGGACCGAAATGCAGTATGAATTGCGGGAGCTGCAACAGCGACTGGGTATCACGTTTATCTTTGTTACGCATGATCAGGAAGAGGCCTTGGCGATGTCGGATGAGATCTTTGTCCTGAATGGCGGCGTGATTCAACAGAGCGGTACACCGAATGATATTTATGATGAGCCGATTAACCGCTTTGTGGCGGACTTTATCGGGGAATCGAACATTGTATCGGGCAAAATGAAGCAGGACTTCGTGGTGGAATTTGCTGGCGCACAGCACGAGTGTGTCGACCAGGGTCTCCAGCCGGACGAGCCGGTAGAGATTGTCATTCGCCCAGAGGATCTGGAGATTACAACGGAAGAACAGGGCAAGCTGAAGGTCAATGTAGACTCCCAGTTATTCCGCGGGGTGCATTACGAGATATCCACGTACGATGATGCGGGCAATGAGTGGCTTGTGCATTCAACGAAGAAAGCCATTGTTGGCGCGCGGATTGGACTCTATTTTGACCCGGAAGCTGTACATGTCATGCGCTTTAACGAGACTGAGGAAGAGTTCGACAAACGACTCGAAGCATATCAAGAGGCCGCTCATGCAGACTAAGGCCAGCACACGCAATGCGTATCTGATTCCATATGTATTATGGATGGTGTTGTTCGTTGTGGCTCCGGTTCTGCTGGTCATCTATTATTCATTCTTCGATGTGGAGGGCAACTTCACGTTTGGCAACTACGCCCGGTTCTTCACGCCGGTGTACTTGCAGATGACGCTCAGTTCGTTCTGGTATGCATTTCTGATTACGGCGTTCTCGCTGCTGATCTCGTATCCAACGGCGTATATGCTGACCCGGACGAAGCACAAGCAGCTGTGGTTGCTGCTGATCATTCTGCCAAGTTGGATCAATCTCCTGTTAAAAGCGTACGCCTTCATCGGCCTGTTTGGAACGTATGGTTTGACCAACTCCCTGCTTGAAGTTGTGGGGATTGGCACACAGCAGATTTTGTTCACCGACTTCAGTTTTATCTTTGTCTCGGTGTACATCTTCATTCCATTCATGATTCTGCCGATCTTCAATGCGCTGGAAGAGATGAATCCATCGTTGATCTACGCGGCGCGTGATCTGGGTGCTTCATCGTGGCTGACATTCCGCCGGGTGATCTTTCCGCTCACGATTAGCGGGGTGAAATCAGGCTGTCAGGCTGTATTTATTCCTGCGCTCTCCCTGTTCATGATTACCCGCCTGATTGCGGGAAACCGTGTAATTACGCTGGGAACAGCGATTGAACAGCATTTTCTCGTCACCCAGGACTGGGGGATGGGGTCAACGATTGCCGTCTTTTTGATTATTGCGATGGCGATTATTATGTTCCTGACCGGATCAGGCAAGAAGGAGGTGCGTAATGGGAAGAAACGGAAAGCTGTCTAACGTCTATCTGGCCGTTGTATTCGCCATTCTGTACGCACCGATTGCGTATCTGATCTTCTACTCCTTCAACAGCGGCGGCCATATGCGCAGCTTCGAAGGATTCACGCTTGAATGGTACAGAGAGGTGTTCGCCGATACACGGCTGCTCATCATTGTGCTGAATACATTTATCATTGCACTCCTGTCATCAGCAATCTCGACAATCCTTGGTGTAGCAGGAGCACTGGCGATCTATCATGTGCGTCGCAAACAGACCAAGAATACGCTGCTGTCACTCAACAACGTGCTGATCGTGAGTCCCGATGTCATCATTGGTGCGTCATTCCTGATTCTGTTCACCATGATTGGCATCAAACTGGGCTTCACCTCGGTTCTGCTATCTCATATCGCATTCAGCGTACCTATTGTTGTGATCATGGTGCTGCCTAAGCTGCAAGAGATGAGTCCAACACTGATGGATGCAGCGCGTGATCTGGGTGCTGGATCATGGCAGATTCTGACGCGTGTGGTGCTGCCATACGTGAAACCAGGTATTTTTGCCGGATTTTTCATGGCCTTGACGTACTCGCTCGATGATTTTGCAGTAACATTCTTTGTCACGGGTAATGGATATTCCACACTCTCGGTAGAGATATACTCCAGAGCAAGGCAGGGCGTTTCGTTGTCCATTAATGCGTTGTCTACCTTGCTATTCCTGCTTACGGTGCTGCTGGTGGTCGGATATTACTTCATTAACCGCCGTGCAACACGGATACCACCCGGAGGAAAGGGGCTGCGTCCATGAAGCAACTGGTACGGACATTTGCGCTTGTTTTTGTGGCCGCCTTTGCTCTTATGATCCTGGCTTCGTATCTGAACAAGAGTCAGGGTTATTCTGGCGGCAACACACTGACCATCTATAACTGGGGCGATTATATCGACCCCGATCTGCTCAAGGAGTTTGAGGATGAGACAGGTATTAAGGTGATCTATCAGACGTTTGACTCCAATGAAGCGATGCTGACTAAGATTGAGCAGGGGGTACGACGTTTGATGTGGCGATTCCTTCCGAATATGCGATTAGCAAAATGAAAGAGGAAGACCTGCTCGTTCCACTCGATCATAGCAAATTAACCAACCTGGACAACATTGATCCGCGATTCATGGACTTGTCCTTTGATGAAGGCAACAAGTACTCCATCCCGTATTTCTGGGGCACGGTGGGGATTGTATATAATCCCGAACTGGTGGATGGATTGACATTTGATAGCTGGAATGACCTGTGGGACCCGCGTCTGAAAAATCAAATCCTGCTCCTTGATGGCGCACGTGAAGTCATTGGGATGGGATTGAACAGTCTTGGGTATTCCTTGAACGATACCAACGAAGACCATCTGCAAGAAGCGCTGAAGAAGTTGTCTACATTGACACCGAACGTCAGAGCGATTGTGGGTGACGAGATCAAGATGCTGCTTGCGAACGAGGAAGCGGCAGTTGGACTTGTATGGTCCGGGGATGCGTCGGAGATTATGGATGAGAATGACAAGCTGGATTATATGGTGCCGGAAGAAGGCTCAAACCTCTGGTTTGATAACATGGTTATTCCGAAGACGGCGACGAATATTGAAGGGGCGCACCAGTTTATCAACTTCATGCTGGACCCGGATCATGCCGCTCGCAATGCGGAGTACGTTGGGTATTCCACACCGAACGCCGAGGCTCTTAAGCTGCTGCCAGAGGACATCTCGGAGGATGAGCGTTTCTATCCAGACGAGACACTGACAGGCAAGCTGGAGGTCTACGATAATCTGGGCAAAAAAATGCTCTCGCATTATAACGACCTGTTCCTGGAGTTTAAAATGCATAGTAAATAAGGACGTCAGGCAAGTTGGCTGAATAAACGGGGAGGCGATGGTTGCAATGCAACGGAGTGGAACGCATCGTATGAGACCAATTGCAGAGGTATTCACTGGATTGATTTCAGCAAATGCTGTGGAGGATGCAGCTTCTTAAGCTGCCTTCTGCGCATGTGTATCGATACACATGACGCTGTCATCGTTCACTCCGATATATCATCCTGATGATGTATCGGAATGAACGTGCGTTTCAATTTCAACGTTGTATGTACGTTGGATCTGCTAACGAATCTACCGCACCTTATTGAGCTGATTAACTTCGATTACGAATTCTAACGAATCTCAACAGCGTTATTGGTTCATATAGTGGGTGATAAGCGGTAAAATGCCGCTATTCACACAGAATAACGTCTCTCTGGACCTATGTCAAAAAAGTAGACACTACGCTGCGGATTTGTCCGTAAAATTCATCGCAAAACGAGCAGGGGAAAGATAACCTAGTGAGCTATGCATTCGCTTACGGTTGTAGTAGAACTCAATGTATTGGTAGATAGCGGTATAGGCCTCTTCCATCGTCTTAAACCGAGGGTTACAGTAAATGAGTTCCTTCTTTAAAATACTGTGCCATGACTCAATACAGGCGTTATCGTAACAGTTTCCTCGGCGGCTCATACTGGATTCCATACCGTATAATTTCAGTTGCTCCACGTATTCTTTTGACGTGTACTGAGAGCCGCGATCCGAGTGATGGAGTAATCCCGGAGCGGGGCGTTTGGCCTTATAAGCTTCCTCCAATGCACCCATCACCAAACTGGTTTCCATATGGTTATATAGACGCCAGCCTACAATTTCCCGTGTGCACAAATCCAGAACGCTGGCGAGGTAAAGACGACCTCCTCGGCAAGGAATGTAAGTGATGTCGGTAACCCATACGGTATTCGGTTTGGATGTTTTGAATTGCTGATTCAGCGTATTCGGCGCAAGGGGATGGTCGTGTTTGGAATCCGTCGTCTGAACGCGATATTTGGGCATGACCACGGAACGTAGATTCATTTGACGCATGTATATACTGACGGTACGTGAAGAGATTCGCAACCCTTCTAAATGGAGCAGATACGTAATTTTGGGGCTTCCACACCGCATCTGGTGGTCGTAAAAATGATAACGAATACGCTTCATAACCTCGTCTTTGCGGTTCTGCCGCTTGCCGGTTCGGTCCATTCGCCATTTGTAATATCCGCTCCGTGATACTTGAAAGGTTCTGCACATCTTCTCCAAAGGAAACTCGGAGCGATGGTCTTCTACAAACTGAAATCTTAGCTCTTTGGTTTGCTGAAGATGTGCACTGCTTTTTTTACAATCGCCAGTTCTTCTTGTGTATCCGCAAGCGTGTGCTCTTTCTCTTGAAGCAACCGACGCATCTCTTGAAGCTCTGCTTCCAGTTCCTTCACTCGATCTACGCTAGCAACAGGCTCATGTTTTAGTTCGCGGTACTTACTCATCCATTGGTGTAACGTACTTTTTGGAATGTTGAGTTCTTCTGCCAAATCTCCAAGTGTCTTTGTCTGCTCTTGAATGAATTTGACCGTTTGTTTCTTGAATTCTTCGTTATATCGTTGCCGCTGTTCACCCATGTGGACACCTCCGTTAATCTTATTATCCTTCCGTCCGTTAACGGGTGTCCACTTTTTATTCTAGCTCCATCTGATTCGTTAAAACTCAAATGCAGGTAAATAACCGCTAATAGCGTGTACACAGTTCGTTAGATCCTCAAAAAGACAGAAAGGGTAGCTGCTCGTCATTTCATTCTGAATGATGAGCAGCTACCCTTTTTTAGTTACCTACTTCAGAGCAAAAGCGCTTGAAGTGCCATATAAGATGAACATTTAAGATCAAACGTTAACGGAGGGGACAGAAAAAACTGAAGAAGCGAAGCGCTCGCCTTTATCCCCGGATTTTCCCATTGCTAGATAGGATTCAAAAAAATCCGGGGATAACAGCGATCAGAAGTTGTTCTGTCACCGCAGTGGCTTAGTTGATCCCGCCTACTTATCTTATATGAATGCCACTACATGCGTTTTTTGCGACCTACCATGATCCATGCCCCACCCATAATCAGCATAATCGCCACGAAAGGCTGGATAAAGCTCAAGCTGCTCAGCATCGTGCCAATCGACATCACGGCGAAGAACAGCAGTGATATAACCGTTAGAATGTTGATGGGGATCAGCAACCATTTGTTCCGACCACCGAACCAGTACAATTCGAACAAACCAACAGCTACAGCCAGAATGAAGCCGGGCCACATCGTACCCCAGTTGTTAAACAGCATGGCGATCTGACAGACAATACCGACAGTGAGTAACAATCCACCGGGAACCAGCAGTCCAACCCCTCTGCCAATCAGGGAGAAGTACAGCCAATGGAAGAACAGTCCGAGCGGAATCACGAATAACGTGGGCCAGAAGGTCGCAAAGATTGTACCCGGACCGAGTGAACCTCCCTGGTTCAGAATCAGGTACACGCCCAGCAAAATGAGAACAGGCGCAAAGATCGTACGTTTAGCCATAATATCTCTCCTTCTCAATACAAGATCAAATGTCCGAACGGTCGTATGTAGAGCAATTACTTTTGTTACTCACAGCATACCATGAAGTGGAAAAGTTGATCCTCGGTCTTTGGAGTTAAAGTGAACCTAGACCAAAGTCTAGGTGCGAAATAGACTTTTTCATGTATACACGCATGGCATCCTACAAGCTGTACCTATAAGATGTTCGTAATCGGTTTACTCCGGTGCAGGCTGGATATGCTGCTTCAGGTCTGCGCGGTATTGCCCAGGCGTCTGACCAGTCCACTTTTTGAAGGCATTCTGAAATGCGCTTTGCTCCGAAAAATGCAGGGCATAGGCAATATCCCCCAGCGAATAGGTTCCTTTCTGCAAATAACGCAGTGCCAGTTCCATGCGTACCTGAACGGAAATCTTGTTATACGTTGTATTTTCTTCACGTAATCGGCTTTGTAGTGTGCGAATACTCACGCCCAGATGCTCAGCGGTGTGTTGTAATGTGGGAAAAAGGTTGGAAGGCTCTCCATCATCCACCGACTTACTTTGCCGGAGAAGGGTTGAGAGGAATGCAGCTCATCCTTGCTTTCCTGAGCCATGGTTTCAAAGACCCTCAGCATTTTTGCATCTGAATATAATACCGGCTGCTCCAGAATATCTTTATGCATCCGCAGAACTGTATGGGTATCCCCGAATTGAGGCACTATTCCGAACATGCCAACATAAGGAGATAGATCGCCTGAAACAGCGGGTGCTTGATGACTAAACCGGACCTCTTTCAATTCCACCCGGCGATTCGCCAGTTTGCTAACCAAATACACTATGGAGACGGCCATATCCTCCACGCAATGACGGGACATCTGCTTCTCCGATTTGTGCAAAGACAATTGGAGGATCAAATCCTCTCCGCTTACGTCCCAACTCAGATTGAATCCGCTATATAGAATGATGTTATATCGTTGATAAGCAGCGAGTGCATCTCCAATCGTCTTGGAATGCATCATGACGTAACCGGGAAGTCCCAGATCCGCGAAGTCCAGCAGCTGTCCCTGGTTCAATCCAAAATACAGATCATCTGCATATTGGGCAGCATACTGCATAATACGTTCCAATTCTTCAACCGGAATTCGGGCTTCTGGATTCTGCATCATAGCAGGATCTAAGCCAGCGTACTCAAAAAACGCATTAGGTTCATGTCCTTTGTTCACCAGCGTCTTCATAATGGGATACAACATGGAAATGGACACACCGTGATTGTGGTTACTCATGCTACCCCCTTTTGCGCAAATCAGCAATGTTTTGGCGTCGTTGATCATTTGTTTATGTATAACATCACTTTATGCTTGTGATATGCCTGCTTCTTCGGCCTTCATGAACATAATTATACAGGAGGAACAGATGTATGAAATCAAATATTCTGGTGATTAATGGCCACCCTGATCCGCAAAGTTACTGCAAAGCACTAACGGAAGCCTATATAAAAGGAGCCCGGAAATCAGGCAGCTTAGTGGAGTTGGTGGATTTGAGCCACATTCAGTTCAATCCCAATCTTCAGTACGGGTACCGTCAGCGGACGGAACTGGAGCCTGATTTGGTGAAAGCTCAGGAATGGATCCGATGGGCGGATCATTTGGTGTTTGTCTATCCGACGTGGTGGGGAACGATGCCCGCGATTCTGAAAGGGTTTATTGATCGGTGTTTTTGCCCGACTTCGCGATGAAATATCGGGACAACTCGCCGCTGTGGGACAAATTGTTGAAAGGGAAGTCCGCTCATATCATCGTGACCATGGATACGCCCCGCTGGTACAATCGATTCATCTACAGACATGCAGGTCATCGGGTTATGAAAACAAATATTCTTCAATTCTGTGGCGTATCCCCGTACGTGTGACCGAGATTAGTCCAATCAGGAACTCAACCGAAGTGTTTCGTCAGAAATGGCTGGATAAATTAATGGAAATGGGGGTGAAGCAGGGGGGAGGAAATAAACCCCTATGACGACCAGTCAGTGCATTCCAACCAACGAGTTTAGCGCAGCCATTCAGCAGCTGATGTAGTTAGCTTTAGCTATATCACATCGTTAGCTACGTAAAGATGCCCACTCCGCGAAGAGTGGGCCTTTTCTCATTTATAGAAGACGGTAATTCTTATTTCACCACATCGGAATGCTTCTTGCCCCAGCTGTTCACACCGTCATCTTCAATGATGGAGATGGCTGCGTCGGCGATGTCGGGATTCGTCATCAGTTTCTCCTGAATACGGAACTTGATGTCATCCGCATCCGCCAGGCTTAGTCCTTTGGTCAACTCAATCAGACCTTCCACATGATAATAACGGCCTTCCTGAATGATACGCATCATCTGAATATCGGCAACGTGTGAGTCTGCCAGAATGGTTTGGGACACTTTGTCCTCAATATCCTGGGGAGCCGCTACCCCGATTAATCCGATCATATTATCATAACCGACACGGAAGGCTACAGCGATCATCAGACATCCAATAATTGTCGTCACGATCCCATCAAGCAATGCAAAGTTGGTCAAGGCAATAACCACGACAGAGATTAACGCGAGCGTGGCACCCAGTACAGCAACAACATCTTCGTAGAATACGAGACGGGTTGGTGGCGCAGCACGGCCTACATTTTTGATGGCAGCAGGGACCAAGGCCAATCCGGAAGCTTTGGGTGCGCGGGCTTCTTTTAGAATTTCCTTCATGGCTTTGATCAAAATGGCCCCATCGATCAGAATGTTCAAGACGAGCACACCGATGTTAATCCAGAGACCCCGGAATGGCCGGCAGGATGCTGGAGCAGGTGAATCCCCTCATGAATGGTCTCATAGGCCATAATGGTCACGACAATCACGGCGATCATGCAGAAAATGTTAATGACCCGTCCGAATCCGGTCGGGAAGCGGCGTGTAGGTTTTTTCTCAGACAACACACTTCCGACAAAGACAAATCCTTGGTTAATGGCATCGGCCAATGAGTGCATCGCCGAAGCGAACATGGCGCCACTGCCACTGAATAGGAAGGCTCCCCCTTTGCAGAGAGCAAGAACCGCATTGCCTGCCATCGCTACGGCGGAGGATGTGTTTCCTTTTTTGACGAGAGACATAAAGCTCTCAGACTTCGGTTGTTCAGCCACTTCGGTTGTTCCTCCCAGATCAATGAATTAGGTGTAGAAAAGGCAGTCTTATCTAACAGCATGTGCATTTCCACTAAATGTTATTATAACCGCTTTGACATATCCCAGCATTATGCAAAAAAGGTCATATCATCATAGGGGTCTCAGTATTCAATGGCATCCAAAGCACGTAAGTTCCGGTTGGATTGTTCCAAAAGCTCCGTAAACGTTCCAGCCACGTAGTACACAAAATCCGGATCATGCACGTACATAATAATTTGCCCGTATGAACCTTCTTCTGTCGGATCAAAGTCGAACATCAGATACAGTGATCCACCTCCGAGCATGCCAAACGTAACCCATTTTTTCTGAAAAAGGTAGGGTTTGATTCGGGGATCAAGTTCTCTGATTTCTTCTTCGGTAAAATAATCATCCATGCGGTTCTCCACCAGCGTGGACTGCCCTTGTTGAATCCTTTCCAGGGACAACAGATAAAATGGCTCCGATTCCTGTCCATTCTCAAGGCTTGGATACAAGACGTGAAAGGCATAACCGCTCCCATTTTTACGTTTATAAAACGCACGAAAATCAGAAGGGAAACGAATGCCGTGTTCCTGCTCGAATGCGTCGAGCTGCTCATCCGTCACGCCTTCAAACTGGCGATATGCCTCCAGAAGCTCCCGGTTTTCCTCATCCTGGACCTTTTCCTCCAGCAACATATCCAGTTCATCCATCAATTCATATATACGTTGTTCTGACATGCCATTCCCTCCGTATGAGCTATTCAGATAATATGGTGAGTGATATGCGAGCCTACTGTGCCTGATTTCACCTCATATTATAGTTATAATCCGCAAAAGCACACAAGAAACCGGAGTCCTTGCTTACATCCGACAATGGTCTCATTATTCAAAGGCGGTTGTTGCATAAATCGCACATCTGGCCCCATCCCAATCGATTATGTACAACCATCACGAAAGTCGCTCCTAACAACAAATAAGCATGGTTTACAGGGGCAGCCCATGTAAACCACGCTTACTTATTTATCTATCTACTATATAAATGAAACTAACCTTTTACATCGTCCCCTTTACTCAAACTTCCAACAGGACAAGCTCAGGTTGCCATACTGATAGGCTTTGAACAGCAGGGATGCCTGCTTATTCTGGTCTCCCGCGCCCATGGCGAGCAAAAGCGGTACAAAATGCTCCGGCGTAGGCACGGCGGCTTGCGCTGAAGGCGCCAGTGTATCATAAGAGAAGAGAGACTCTGTATCCCAACACACCAGTTTGTCATGCAGCCAGTTATCGAACTCGGATGCCCACGGATCAACGCCGTTACTTTCCCAGTTCAATCGACGCAGGTTGTGAACGGTTCCGCCGCTGCCAATCACAAGAATGTCTTGCTCCCGCAAGGAAGCGAGCGCCTGACCAACCTGGTATTGCTGCTCACCTGTCAGATAACGATTCACAGACAAGGCAACTACGGGAATATCCGCATCCGGGTAAAGCAAGCGCAGAACAACCCAGGCACCGTGGTCCAGGCCACGAACATCATCCGTTTGTACCGGAATCCCGGCTTCTGCCAACAAACGCTCTACTTCGGCAGTGGTTTCTGCCTGCCCTTGAGCTGGATATTTAATCTGATATAGTTCAGGCTGGAAACCGCCAAAATCATAAATGGTTTCGTAATTGGCTACGGAAGATACAAGCTGAGTTGTGGATTCCCAGTGAGCAGAGAACAATACGATGGCTTTGGGTTTCGGTAGCTCCTGTCCAAGTTTCTGTAAAAATTCAGTATACGCATTCTCCTCGAGCGCCAGTGATGGGGCACCGTGAGCAATAAACAGGGATGGCATCATTATGAGTTCAGTCCTTTCAGATCTTCATTAGGATTTTCGTTCAGGTCTTCGGTAGTCAGATTGGCATCCACCCGAAGCCATTGTTGGAATCGTTGATATAGATCGGGAGTCACCTGATGCCCACCGTTGTAAGGAACATAGGTGACATGATCGGTATGTTGACGGAAGAATTCGGCGTTGTCTTCGCCCAGTTGCAGCGGGAATAGATGATCCTGATCCCCATGGGAAATGAACACAGACAGCTCCGGGTCGGGTTGCAGCTTGTACTCGTCTTTCACAAATTGCGGGATGTACCCACTCATCGCCACAATGCCTTTGATGGCATCGCCCATCACCAGCGATAGGGTCATCGCCATAATGGCGCCCTGGCTGAATCCGGCGATATAACGCCGCGTGGGATCAATTGCATATTTGCCGGACAGATCAACAATCAATTGTTGTAGTCCCAGCACGGAGGCATCATACAATTCACGGATGGGGTTGCCAATGCTTTTGATCTGAAAATAAGCATAACCACTACCCTGAACGACAGGTCCACGGATGGCAACAATAATAAAATCAGACTGCAGGGGCTCCATTAAACGAAGCATATCTTGCTCATCGGATCCCATGCCATGTAAGGCGAAGATGACAGGATAACGCTGATCTGAATTGTAATGGGACGGTAATCGGACTTCATGTATATAAGGAGAATTCATTGAAAACACCACCTGATGAGGATTGAGTTACAACTATCGTTTCGTCAATAAAGTTCACTAATATGAAATAAATATTCTTATTTATGAACAAAATTTATCATGCTTTCATTGTAGGGTCAATACTTTTTTTGTATGATGAATATATGTTGTTTATAAGAAACCTTGAATGGGTTTGTTTTAAAAGGAGTTTCGCTGTGTAATCGGATGATATTTGTAGAGACACGTGGCAAATGGATAAACCTGAAGACAACAAGCGTGCGCCTGGTGTCTTATATAGAGAAGGGGAGGGACGCCATATGGATATTGGCTTGGCAATTCGTACGATCCGCAAGCAGAAACAGATTACAATCATGCAGATGTGTGAGGGAACCGGTTTGTCCAAAGGTTTTATCAGCAACGTAGAAAATAACAAAACGTCACCTTCCATTGCTACCCTTGAAAGTATTGCGGATTATCTGGAGGTGCCACTTCCCTACTTGCTGCTGTCACCGGAGCAACGGATGAACGTGGTACGCAAGAACGAGCGCAAGGAAACGACGGCCGGAAGTGGTCAGATCAAAGTGCAGCACCTTACCGCCAAAGGCGCCATGCGTATGTCCATTGTAGAATTGCCCCCAGGCGCATCAACAGGGATTAGCAAACATGCCGGGGAGGAGAGCCATCTGGTGTTGCAGGGCCAGATTCGTGCGGAGCAATGCGAAGATGTCGAAATTCTTGAAGCGGGGGATTCGTTCACCTGGAATGCGATTGTGCCCCATGAAGTGACCAATATCGGGGAGGAGCCTGCGGTGGTACTTATCGCGGTGTCCAAGGAATTAGGTCTGGATCATTTATAGCATATAAAAAGGACGTCGCCCCAGGCATGAACATGCGGACATGCATACATGTACAATGGGGAAACGTCCTTTTCATATTTCTAACGAACTGAGTGAGCCTTATTAGATGATTCTAAGCAGATATTGTGATGTAACGAATCTCAGACGCTTTATTGCACTACTCTGCATCTAATTGGGCTATTTTCCACATCCTTCTGGCGGAATAACATCGCTGGGATTCGTTACGTTTCTCATTTCCTGCAAAAGAGCACAATAAGGTGCTAGAGATTCGTTAGAAGGGTTAGCACGGTTAGAATCGTCAGAAAGGGCTTGAACACGCTATCTATTGTGGATTGGTTGTCCAGATGCCTGCGGCTTTAACGAAGACACGATCGGACAGTTTAAGTGTTGCGAGTGCCAGTTCAGCTACATCTTCCGCTTGCATCATGCGATCTTCGTCGCCAATTTTCAGTCCGGCATTGGTCGCAAGCTCCGTATTGACTGTACTTGGTGTCAGCGCCGTTACACGAATGTTGGACTTGCGTACCTCCTGCATCAGGGATTCGGTCATGCCAAGTAGCGCAAACTTGGATGCACAGTATGCCGAACCAGTAGCGAATCCGCGTTCACCTGCAGTGGAGGCGATATTGATGATGCTGCCGCTGCTTTCCTTGATCATGCTTGGAAGGACAGCGCGTGTGACGTAATATGTACCCATAACGTTAACATGCAGAATGCGTTCCCACTCTTCCGGGTCCATGTCCAGCAATGTGCCGAAGCTTGCGATACCTGCATTATTGATCAGGATATCCACCGCACCGAGCTCCATCTCAATGGCTGCTACAGCGGCTTCCGCCTGTGTGCGATCCGAGATATCTGCTGCAGCACTGGTCACTTTCACACCGTATTCTTCACTAAGAGACTGCTGAAGAGCCTGAAGATCCGAAGCGGTACGTGCGATAAGACCGAGGTGCACACCTTCTTTGGCAAGTGCCTCAGCGATGGCACGGCCAATACCTTTACCGGCACCTGTGATAATAGCTGTTTTATTTTTAAGTTCCATGTGGGTAATTCCTCCTTAGAATTGGACTGGCATTTGATTATACTATATTACCCACAGTTCGGAAATTTGCTTCATTACTATTTGGTAATCTCGATGCTACCCGAAGAGGTACGGGCTTTGATCACTTCCCGGCTTACCATTGGCGATTCAGGTACATCTACATCTCCGGAAGTAGCTCTAGCATCATAGATTCCGTCAAAATCAGGTGCAGCTTGAATGAAAATATCGCCTGATGTTCCGGAAGCATTAATCGGGCGGAATGGGACTGTTCAATATGAATGCTGCCCGAAGTGAATTGAACATCCGCCGGGCCGTTTAACTCCGTAATCTCAATATCTCCTGATTGAATCTTACTATTTACATGACCAGCTACCTGATCCGCAGTGAAGCTACCTGATGTCTGTTTCACGGTCATGTCTCCATTGATCAAGGAAGCGTTAATGTCACCTGAAGTTAGCGAAAGTTCAATAGTAGGTACCTTGATGTTTTCCAGACGTATGGAACCTGAGGTGTTATTCAGCTCAAGCTGTTTGGCAGTCAGGTCTGTCAGATGCCAGTCACTTGAAGAAGAGTCCAGCGTAACCTCATTTAATTGATGTCCTTCAGGCAGGGCCACGGTTATTGTGGAGTTTTGATCATTCCAGTACAGGGTGAAAAATTGCAATCGTTCACGTTCTGTCTGGGACAGTTGGAACGTGCCGTTGGATAGGGTGGCTTGTTCGAAGCTCTTGACTACGGCCGGGTCAAATTTTCCATCCACTTCGATATATCCGTTCGAATCCGGACTTGCTACAAATTCAATATCTGCGCTGAAATTGGCATTCATGATAATATTCTGCAATTCATTCGCCTTGAAATCCCATCGTTTGGAATAGCTCTCCCGTTGATCTCCGAACTGAACGCCATAGATGGATGTTCCGAGCAAACCGATTCCGATACAGATCACGGCTAAAGCAAGCCATTTCTTGGTACTCATGAGGATACATCCCCTTTCATCATATTTTTATTCCAGTTAATGTATTGAAGCGTGATGCTTTTGAAGGCTCTATACACGGACTTCGATGCAAGGGCAAACAAAATGCCGACACCGAATGCGCCAATCGCCACGAAAATCTCAGCCTTATCCAGTTGACCCAGGAAGACGAAGTCCACAACCGCTGCGACAGGTGCAAGCACCAGTAAGGACAAGCTGGCAATCGTAAGCCATACGGACCACAGGGTTAGACCGAGAGGGATGCCAAGGATGAGATTCAGGAATAACAGGCCGATGGCTGTGAAGAAGTTGCGAGTCGCTTTGGTGCTGTTTCTGGGTGTCCGCATTTCCTGATACGTCGGTGCATAGAATGCATCTGAACCTGGTGTATGAGCGTCATAACGATCACCGAGTGCTTCCTTGGCGATCTCTTCCGGTTGTCCGAGTTCCCAAGCGATCTCTTCTTCCCGCCGTCCTTCTCGGAGTCCAAGCTCAAAATGTTGATCATAGTCGGCGAGCAGCTCCGCCCGTTCGAATGGGTCCATCGGCCGGAGATGAACTTCCATGGCTTTCATAAATTGTTGTCTATTCATTAGGGGTTCCTTCCTCCATCAGATTTGCGACATTGCGCACAAATTCATTCCATTCCGTCGTCAATGCCGTCATGTATTCACGACCTGTATCGGACAGTCGGTAATACTTGCGCGGCGGTCCTTCAGTTGATTCTTGCAAGTAGGTGGTGCAGTACCCGTCATTGACAAGACGTCGAAGCAAGGGATATAGCGCACCTTCAGCAACTTCTATATGTTTGGAGACCGCCTGAGCCAGTTCGTAGCCATACCGATCCTGGCGGTTAATTAATACCAGGACGCACAGCTCCAATACTCCTTTTTGAACTGGATGTTCACATTCACACAGGTTCCTCCTTCATAGCTTCATGAATTGCTAGTGTGTATTGTTCAGTAGTAGTGGATTCATCATAGCACTCAGTACTGTTTAATGCAAGGTAGTGATTTTAAAATAGTTCCATATCATGATTTACCGTCTATAACGTTTGTTTGGTGGGGATGGAGACGCAGCCGAAATAGTTTATTTAGCTATCATTCAGCATACGTAAAAACCGGATCGGTTGCTTCCGTCTGGAGGCGGATTCCGATCCGGTCTGAGAGATGAACTTTGGTTCTGCGATTTACACATTCACATTACAATCCCTGCACGTTAGTTAGTCTTGTGCGTCGAGAACTTTAAGGTCCTCTACGGCAGGACCTTCAATGACATGGCCTGCATAATCGAAGCGGGAACCGTGGCACGGGCAATCCCATGAACGCTCGCCCTCGTTCCATTCCACTTCGCAACCCAGATGGGTGCAGGTGGTATCCACCAGAAACAGCTTGCCGCTGGTGTCTTTGTACGCGCCAGCCCTTATGCCGTTATGACGAACGACGGCTCCTTCATCTTCGCCAATATCACTGACCTTTTTATGCACGATACCTACTTTACCGGAGATTAATTCTTTGGCTACATTCACATTTTCCACAATAAAGTGCTTCATGCCAGGGTCAGCTTTGAATCTTGCCGGATCGAATACAGCGGCATGTGGATTATCACGTCCAGTGATGCGATCCGCAAGAATATGTCCTGCCATCGTGCCAGTCGTCATCCCCCATTTGGCAAACCCGGTCGCTACATAGACACGTTCATGTCTGCCGGTAATCGGTCCAATGTAAGGTACCTTGTCGATGGAGATCAGATCCTGAGCTGACCAGCGATATGGAATGTTGCGGATCCCAAAAGTTTCTGCTGCGAACTGCTCGAGACGTTCATAATGACCGAAGGTACAGATGCCTTGTCCGGTTTTATGATTTTCACCGCCGAAGAGAATAAGTTCCTTCCCATCATGAAGGACAGAGCGCAGAGAGCGGTACGGTGTATCGTCCGAAATGTACATGCCGCCAGCGTAGGATTTCACCGGCTCGACTAATACGGCGTAGGACCGTTCGGCGTGTAACCGTGTGAAATAAAACCCGGGGTCATAGACGGGAAAATGGGAAGCTACGACAACATGTTCCGCTGTAACAGATGGTCCATCGCCATAAGTTCGCACATGCAGTGAAGCATCTTCCTCCACATCCGTAACTGTCGTATGCTCGTAGATCTGAACCCCTTGTTTCACAGCAGAATCCAGCAAGTAGTGCAGATAGGCCAGCGGATCAAAGCGTGCCTGACCCGGCATGCGAATACCTGCCCTGGCGGGAACCGGAATCGGGAGTGGGTCTACCCATTCGCCAGGAATATGGAGTTTGCCGTAGGCGGTCAGCTCAATCTCCAGTTTCTTGATGTTATCCTCCGATTGAATGTAGACGTAGGCATCTTCCTCTGCCCATTGGCAATCAATCTGTTTTTCCTTCACCAGATTGCGCATCCACTTCGCGGCATCGGCATTGCCTTCATAGTACATCCGGGCTTGTTCTTGTCCGAAGTGATGCATAATCTCATCAAATATGACACCATGCTGTGCAGATACTTTGGCCGTGGTATGGCCGGTCGTGCCATCCAGTACTTTTCCAGCCTCCAGTACGACCACACGCAGTCCCGTCTGCGCCAGCAGATAAGCGGTAGTAATCCCTGCAATCCCGGCACCGATAATCGCTACATCGGCGGTGATATCTTCGGTCAGTTTAGGATAGGCATTGAATTCATGCGTAGCACGCCACAATGATTCGGGGACGGGGGCAGACCCGTCTGGGGGTGCTTATTGTCGCTCATTTCTATTCCTCCTCGGTTATCTTCCTTCGGTTGATTCGCTTATCGTTCAGTGCACATCGTTGTACTCTTATCCATGATTGCCAGACTATGCCAGGGTAAAACGGTACTGTTCAGATTTTATAGAGGACTGTTCACAATTTCCTGCGGAGCAGATCTGTTTTTTTTACTAAACATGCTATATGATAAGATTACCGAAACCGTTTTAGGTTTTGAAAAGGAGATAAAGTTTAACACCTGTAAACACTGATTATATAAGGATTAATTTGATCCATTAGATGAACGTTTTAGTCTAATTTTACCCCTGTTTTTTATTGATATATGTATTCGCTATCATTTTTTTGTTAAATACCGATAACCAAAGGAGATTCCATATGACGACCAACCAAACGAAATATCCGTTTCAAGATACAGCACTGGCATTAGACACCCGGGTGAAGGACCTTGTATCGCGCTTGACTGAAGATGAAAAAATCGAATCCATGCTGCAATATCAACCGGCAGTAGACCGCCTGGGTGTGCCTGCATACAAACATGGTACAGAAGCCGCCCACGGCTTGGCCTGGCTTGGAGAAGCAACGTCTTTCCCACAGCCGGTGGGGCTGGCATGCACATGGGATGCAGATCTGATGAAGGAGATTGGCTCCGTTCTCGGAGACGAGGCACGTGTTTTTTATAAACGAAATCCGGCAGTGAACGGGCTTACACTGTGGGCACCTACAGTAGATATGGAACGTGACCCGCGCTGGGGACGGAATGAAGAGGCGTATGGTGAAGATCCGGAACTGACAGCGGAGCTGACGACCGCATTGGTCAAAGGGATTCAGGGCGACCATCCGAAGTATTACAAAGCGGTTGCTACGTTGAAGCATTTCCTCGCGAACAACAATGAAGTGGATCGTGGAAGTGGTTCGTCCAGTATTGATCCCCGCAACATGCGTGAATATTATCTGAAGGCATTCGAGAAGCCATTTAAAGAAGGCGGCGCACAGTCGATGATGACTGCGTACAACTCCATTAATGGTACGCCAGCGTTGTTGCATCCTTTTGTGAACGAGATCGTCAAAGGCGAATGGGGTATGGATGGTTTCATTGTCAGTGATGCAGGCGACGTAATGGGCATCAAGAACGATCATCAGTACTATGATTCCCACACACCGGGTACGGTAGAGTCCGTAAAGGCAGGAATTGATAGCATCACCGATGATGCTGAGCTGTCCAAACAGGCACTGCATGAAGGGTTGGAACAAGGCACACTCACGATGGATGACATCGACAAGGCGTTGTTTAATACGTTCCGTGTGCGTTTCCGTCTGGGCGAGTTCGATCCGGAAGAAGGTAATCCATACGCGGCTATTGGTGAAGAGTCCATGATGACGGAGAAAGCAAAAGAATTGTCGCTTCGAGCTGCGAGAGAACAAGTGGTATTGCTCAAAAACGACAAAGGCACACTGCCGCTGGACAAGACGAAAGCAGGTAAAGTGGCTGTCATTGGTCAATTGGGCGGAACCGTCTATCGTGACTGGTATGCAGGTACCATGCCGTATAACGTAACCCCGCTTGAAGCAATCCGTGGCAAAGTAGGCAGCGATAACGTGGCGTTCAAGGATGGAAATGATCGCATTACGTTAACTTCCGTAGCTAATGGGAAGAAGATTGGACTGGCGGATGGTGAGAAATCACCTGTTATTGCATCGGGAGAAGCGGAGACGTTCATGGTGTCCGACTGGGGCTTCGGAAGTTATACTTTGCAGGCCGAAAGTAACGGCAAATATCTAACGACTGATGAAGAGACCGTAACGGCTTCCGCTGATGAAGTGTATGGCTGGTTCGTGAAGGAAGTATTCCACCTGTTGCCACAACAGGATGGCAGTATAGGTCTGACTACATGGAATGGCAAAACGGTGACTGCACCTAATGGTGGAAACGATGCATTCGCAGTGTCAGAAGAACTGAAGACTTTCGGTGCCACAGAAACATTCAAGCAGGATGTGGTTGTGAACGGAATTGAGGAAGCGGTAGCAGCTGCCAAGGCTGCGGAAACGGCGATTGTCTTTGTTGGTAATAATCCGCTTGTCAATGGGAAAGAAGAGATCGACCGTCCAAGTCTGGATTTGGCTGAATCCCAGCAACGTCTGGTTGAGGCAGTCTATGCCGCGAACCCGAATACGGTAGTTGTCATCGTGGGAAGTTACCCGTTCACGTCCAACTGGGTTCAGGAGAATATCCCGGCGGTATTATATACCTCACACGCAGGACAGGAACTGGGTAACGCAGTAGCAGACGTATTGTATGGCGACTACGCGCCTGCAGGCCGTCTGAACATGACGTGGGTACAATCCGAAGATCAACTGACCGACATCAAGGATTATGATATTATTCAATCGGGTCGGACGTATCAATATTTTGAAGGCAATGTATTGTATCCGTTTGGACATGGTCTGACGTATGCAACGTTTAAATACAGTAATTTGCATCTTAGCCCGGCTCAAGTGGGTACAGAGGGTAACGTTACGGTAACTGTAGATGTGACCAATACCAGTTCAATCGCCAGTGACGAGGTTGTACAGTTGTACGTTCGTGCAGGCAAATCCCGGGTGAAACGTCCTCTCAAAACGTTAAAAGGATTCCGTCGTCTTCATATCGAAGCGGGAGCTACAGTTAAAGTCAGCTTGACCTTGCCTGTTCAGGAACTGGCCATCTGGGATGTAACTCGTGATCGATACGTCGTGGAAAGTGGAACTTACTCCATTATGGTGGCCAAGTCATCCTCCGATGTACAATTGGTTGCAGACCTGACGGTAGAAGGAGAGACGATCCCTGCTCGTAATCTGGGCGTGGCTACCCGTGCCGAGAATTATGATGCTTACCTGGGTGTTGACCTGGATGAGAGCAAAGAGCGCGGCAGTGCTGTCCGTGTAGTGGGTGAGCAAGGATGGATTGCCTTCAACGATGCTGATCTGGGTAGTGGGGCAGCAGCAATGGAAGCTCGTGTCTCTGCAGAACAAGCAGGCGCTGTGTTGGAAGTGCGACTCGGCTCACCGGATGGAACACTCGCAGGACGTGTGGAACTGGCACAAGGTGAGGCCCGGCAGTGGTCTACCGTTAAGGCTGAACTCACGGGTGCATCAGGTGCACAGGATGTATATATTCTACTGTCCGCAGGTGTACGTATCAGTCACTTCGAGATTCGTTAAGCGAATAGCTCATGAAAAAGCCTCCGAATGTATTCGGAGGCTTTTGTTTGTTGTGTGGTGATGAGCACTTTGCATAAATCCCCAATATGCCTTGCCATCTCACTTCTTTTTATTTCCCGTCAAACGAAATCATTTTTTGCACAAATTGCTTCAATTGCTTGTTGGTTTCATTCAATTGCTCAATCGTACTCATAAAATTGTTAACCAGCTCAGCCTGCTCTTGAGAACTCGCCGTGATCTCCCCAAGTTCATTCTCCATGCCTTGTATGGATTGGCGGACCGAGAGAAGAGAATCTTCAATACGGGCCGTTGCTTCTTTGGTATCCACAGACAGTTTGCGAATCTCTTTGGCAACAACGCCAAAACCTGCACCTGCTTCACCGACACGAGCAGCTTCAATGGCTGCATTCAAGCCAAGCAGATTGGTCTGTTCGGAGATTTCACGAATGAAGCTGGCGACCTGAGTTACATTTCCTGATTTTTGTACAGCTTGTTTGGAGTTGTTCCGGATCTCTTCGGTCGTGGCACTGAGTTCCTCGGAGTGTGCGGCTACATGCTGTACACTGTCAATTAATTGATTGGTCAAATTCTCGGTAGCATCCATGAGCTGTTGCAGCTGGTCCTGGTCATCCATACTGTAGAGCAGGTTGAACAGGGCGATGACTTCACCTTGTTCATTTTTAATAGGAATAAAAGCCACGTCAAACGGAATACCGAATAGATCTTTAGGATAGTGATCGAATCGTTTGACGGTACCGCCTTTCAAATCTGCAAAATTTCGATTTTCATCCAATAGCGGATCGCCGGGTTGATAATTCAGTTGCTTTAACGATTCTCCTGCGGAGAAATATAAAAATTTTTCATGATCAATAACGGAGAGGGTGACATCCTGACGAATCGTATCTCGAAAGAAAGGCATACATGTAATTAATGCTTGAACAATATCCATATAACAGATGATTCCTCCCTAATTACCTTATGTAAACGGTTTAATTTTTAAAGCTAAATAGTATCTGCCTATATAATATATCGTCATGCAATAGAGAAGGGAATAGATAGAATGGTTAAAACTTATTTCTTTAAGGCAGGTCTTCACGAATGCTTCAATTACAGGAGAGAGCCCTATGAGCAATTAGATAGGACATTTTATTTACAAACCGTCAGTCGGTTTGTAAATATCGATAAAGAGTGGTGTGCAAACAAGGGAGGAAACGTGCTTGAAGAATGAAGACAGACGGAAACAGACAACGGCTCAGTTATTGGGGGCTACCAAGGAACTATTACAGGAGAAAGCCTGCCATGCGATTACCTTAAAAGAGGTCATGGAGCTCTCTGGATTATCCAAAGGGGCGATTTTTCATTATGTGAGAAGCAAGGACGAAATCTTTATCTGGATACTGATGGAGCATCTGGAGACGGTGCACTCTGCCGTTCTGTCAACCATTGCCGAAGCAGATATCAAGACGTTTGAAGGTCCGATGCAGATGATCGCTGGGAATTTGGTCGGACTGGAGGAAGCGGGGTCAATAACCAATAAGGTCTTGCTCTATTTGCTGGGCAAAGAGGATGAGCCTCAGGTATCCGAAGCACTTCAGCAATTTCACGATAGGTCGGTCAGCTACTCCATGAAATGGATTGAGTTGGGAATAAAACATGGAGTGATAGATAGCTCGATTAATGCTGAGCAGATGGGTGAACTTTTTGTACTGCTCTCCATGGGACTGCGGGTACGGACCTCAATGCATACAAGTGGACGGTCACGCTTGACCTCTACAGATATAGCCAATTTCATGTCTACTTTGCTTAAGCAACATGACTGACATGAATCTTTTTAACTAAACATGATGAAGGAGGAATAGATATGTCACCGCTTATTGCTTTATGCACAACTTTTATTATACTTCGGGGGATCGGTTGGCTTGGCGTTCCGATGTTGGATCATTGGCATCCTGCGTTGCAAGGTGCGGTTATTGTCATGTTTTTGTTGACCGCATCCGCACATTGGGGCAAACGCAGATCCGATATGGTTAAGATGGTTCCTCATGGAATAGTTCACAAAGAGAAAATGGTCACGTGGACTGGAATCCTGGAGATTGCAGGCGCAGTTGGTTTGCTCATTCCTGGTGTTGCATGGATTGCCGCTGCAGGGTTATTGCTCATGCTGATTGTCATGTTTCCGGCTAATGTCCAAGCGGCCCGTGAGAAGTTGACAATAGGCGGCAAGCCAGTATGGCCAGTTTTTCCACGTCTGATGCTCCAACTGCTGTTCATTACAGCAGTTGTACTCGCTTCGCCATGGTTTGGGTAATATTATGCCTCATATGAGTCTGTGCGTCACAATGGTGTGCTGTGCCATCGTGCCAGCCACATCAATCAAACGTTGATTCCGACTGCCGCGGAAGGGCAGGGAGACATCACGCTCTGCTTCAACATATCGCCCGTCGATAATGACGTCGCACAAGCGGGCAAGCTCGGCTCTCGCAGGATCGGTGACCAACTCTTCATATTCGAATCCCGTATAAGCCCATACCGTCAGATCAGGACGTGCAGCGCGGAGCTGCTGAACCCATGACGTACATTCTGCTGCCGAGAAAAAGGGATCACCGCCACATAACGTAACGCCATCCAGCAACGGATGGGTCGTCACTTCATGCAGAATCTGTTGCTGTCGCTCCTCCGTAAAAGGTTCACCCGCTCGAAAGCTCCATGAATCCGGGCTGAAGCAGCCCGGACAGGCGTGTCGACACCCGCTGATGAACAGCACGGCACGCAGGCCTGGCCCTTCATTGACCGATTCCGGGATGTATCCATACAGATTCATCGGTGTTTCACCCGATCGCGTACTTCGGCCTGCTTCGCAGCATTGAAGCGTACTTTGTAATCACCAGTCAGATAACCCGTTACACGGCGTAACCGCTGAAAGTGCACATGGTCCTCATGGACTTCACAATTTGGGCATACATCTCCGATGACCCCTTCATAACCACATGCAGGGCAGCGATCAATCGGATGATTAATGGAAAAATAACCGATATCCTGTGCCAGTGCATACTGCACGATTCGCAGGAAAGCTGCAGTGTTGGCTCGAACGTTACCGTCCAGCTCCACATAGGAGATTGCTCCCGCATTACATAACGTATGAAACGGGGCCTCCAGCTCAATCTTCCGATAAGCTGGAAGGGTATGATAGACCGGGATATGGAATGAATTCGTATAGTATTCCCGATCATTAACTCCGGCAATGAGGCCATAACGCTCTCTGTCGATCTTCGTGAATTTGCCCGATAAGCCTTCCGCAGGTGTGGCAAACAGGGTGATATTCAGGTTATGCTGCTCGCTCATCCGGTCACAGAACTCCCTCATCGTCCGAATGATATTCAGTGCTTCACGATGCACATGAGGGTCCTGTCCATGATGGCGCCCATACAGAGCGGTCATACACTCTGCGAGACCGATAAAACCTAGGGATAACGTTCCATGCTTTAACAGATCGGCAACGGGCTCGTTCGGGGCAAGCTGTTCTCCACCTTCCCATACACCTTCCCGCATCATGAAGTCCGAAGCCTTGGCAGGCTGTGCGGTCTGAATACGATAGCGATGCAGCAGGCCAGAAGCGGCATTATGCATCACCGATTCCAAAGCAGTGTAGAATCCAGCCCGATCCGCAACAGCTCTGGCACCTTGGCAGATGCCAAACCGAATGCCGAGCTTGACCAGATTGATGGTGTTGAAGGACAGATTGCCTTTACCGCTTTGACGATTGCGGCCGAATCGGTCAGCCAGTGTACGTGTGCGGCATCCCATGGTTGCAATGATCGTATCCGGATCTTCCGGATGATAATAAGGCAGATTGAAGGAGGCATCCACATTGACAAAGTTAGGATACATCCGCCGGGATGAACAGGTGACTGCGAGCCGGAACAAGTCATAGTTCGGCTCGCCTTGAGCCTGATTGACCCCCTGTTTACATTGGAAGATATGCTGTGGGAACACGGGAGTCTCCCCATTGCCCAGGCCACGAATCGTTGCTTCGAGCAATGAACGCGATACCAACCGTCCTTCCGCAGAAGTACATAAACCATAATTCAGTGATGTGAATGGAATCTGTCCACCCGCCCGACTGCTCATCGTATTCAGGTTATGAATCAGTGATTCAGCAGCTTGTCCTGTCTCCAGTTCAGTCTCTTCGTAGGCGAAGGCATATGCCCGCGGACACTGATTCTTCGCTTCGATGCTGTCCAGATGAAGCTGTTCATCTTCAAGCAGGACATGCTCACCAAAGAGGCGTTGACCTTTGCGATAATGCTTGCGGAACGATCGCTGAACATAAGGGGCCAAATCCCAGTCAATTTTATTCGCCGATACCCCGCCATACTGACTGTTCTGCTGGGATTGGAAGATGATCGCAACCAAAGCCATGGCAGACATGATGGTCTGAGGTGTGCGAACCGATCCGTTGCCTGTATTGAAACCCGCAGCAAGGAGACGGTCAAACGGGATAAAGATGCAGTTGGTTGTGCCAAGCGCATACTGATCCAGATCATGTACATACAGATCCCCGTTCTCCACAGCTTGGGCAAGCTCTTCCGGCAACACATGACGCAGAGCATGCCATTTGGCGGTCTCCGAACCGAGCCTGCTCATTTTTCCGCTGAAGGAATCCCCGTTCAGATTTGCATTTTCCCTCAGCGTATCAGCGTCTTCTGCGCCAATAATGCGTCTTCCCAGGTCGGATAATAGATCGGATGCCGGTGGAGTGGCATGCTCAAGCATGTTCATATAATTTTCCTCCTATAATGATTATGAATATCATTTAACTCACGTTAAACACTATATGTAGATTCGTATTATCCATTTATAAACTATATGTGGTTTTTGGGTGTGATAATGATCACACCACGTAATGGGCAAAGTGCACTTTCCTTTAATTGCTGGGGATAAAGGTTTCCAAAGTCTGTGCAGAAGCGTATAATTTCTAGTTATCCTGCAAGGATAATAATTAAAGTGAGACAAGATGGACGTTAACCAAGCTGAAAAGGCGGTTTGCAAACCATTTTCCGTTGGCAAGCCATCAGCTTAAGACTACATTTTTCCAAAAATGGCCTATGGGCAGAGAGTATGATTCTCTTTTACTTCTACGGTGTTAATCATATAAGTATAGATTGTGACAGCTATTCGGATTTTTGGTGAACCCCTGTACGTGATTAAACATTCTGATAAATAGATTCGAAAGTGCAGCTAAGATAAGAGGGGTGAATCATGGGAACGGCAGAAGGCATTACGACAGGCTTCTATGAAGATATAACGGAAGCAGCGGCCCATATCGTAGACGTATTAAGCGGTGTACTGAAGGTCAATACGATCTTTGTTGCCACCAATGACGGGGTGACCAATGTTATTTTGGAGGCCTTTAACCGTACGGAAGAGTTGATTGTGAAAGGAAGTGTGCTTTCTTTTAACGAATCATATTGCAGCCTGGTATTAAGAGACACAAGCAGTGTTCTTACCATCCAGAACACATGTGAACATCCGATGACACGATCCATGGATGTTACTAACGGACTCGGCAATCGCTTCTTCGTGGGCGTGCCGATTATGAGAAGATCGGGCGAAACATTTGGTACCATCTGCCTGATGGACAACCCTGATTATGTGATTAGTGAAACGGACATGAAGACGCTGAAAGCGATGGCTGTGTTTCTGGGCTACGTTGTCGATCTGGAGAGCACGCTGCATGTTCAGGAGCGAAAGTTGAGTGATTCGGAACGATTGCAAGAGCAGCTTCAGGCAGAGAAAGAACGAGCTGAATCGGAGGCCATGACCAAAGCGCAGATGCTCAAGCTAATGAGTCACGAGATTCGCAATCCCTTGAACGGTATTCTGGGACTGACAGATCTGATGCGCACGCCGGATATGTCCGAGGAGCAATCCGAATATGTGAACATGATTGAAACGAGCGGCAATATTCTGCTCTCCTTGCTGAATAATATGATGAATTTCAATATTAATGAAGCAGGTAAAACGGTTATCCATGATGATCCGTTCGATCTGGTCGGCACCATTGAGAATACCGTGTATCTCTCTGCCGGGATTGCGACGGGCAAGAACATTGAGCTTGGATTGAATCTTGAATTGAATGTGTCCCAAGTGTTCATTGGTGATGAAGTCAAGATTGGACAGTTGCTTGCACATGTCATTCAATATGCTCTGGATTCCACGCGTGAAGGGTCGGTTCTGATCACGGCAGTAGTGAACGGAGAAGAATCTGAGGAGACAGGTACACTTCTGCTCAAGGTGAAGTACACGGGTCAGATGTTATCGGACAAGAAGCCTCCAACCTTGAACAGCCAGGACGAAAATTCCAATATTCAAAAGCTGGTTGGAAGTAATCTGGGTTTGGCAGTAAGCCAGAATCTTGCCATTCTCATGCATGGTCGTATTCAGGTGAGCAGTGTGGAGGAAAATGAGACGGAATTCAACATCTCCCTTCCGTTGCGCAAATACTGGGAGTTACCTCAACTCGCAAGTGTTCAACATCGCTTAAAAGGGAAAAAGGTGTTGCTTGCCAAGGACCCTGACATTCTGCAAGGTGTCTCTTCCCTGATGCGCAGGTGGGATATGGATGTACACATGACCTCAGGTTTATCGTTAGCGCATAATTGGATTGAGGAAGGACTCAAGCCGGATGTAGCCGTTGTGGATATGGGATTGCTGGAAGGCGGCGCGGTCGACTTTGTACATGAACTGAAACAGCGACTGGAAGATCTGCCTGTCCTTGTTCTTATTCCTTATGGTATGCAGATTGAATTACACGAATCAGGAGCCTTTGATGCTGTGCTGACCAAGCCGGTCAGACAGGCGGATCTGTTGAATGCATTGAGCATCACGCTCCCTTAAATCAGGATCAGATAATAGAAAGAAAGCTTTACTCGGCGTACTGGCTATAGGTGCGCTTCTTTGTATTTTCCATTTTCTGAGCCAAAACCCTTTTCTTCCGAGCTGGTTACGTTACAATAGAAGATGAACTTCATCTTTATAACCAACAGAGGAGGATATGCAATCCATGGATTATCGCAGATTGGGTGGAAGCGGACTGAAAGTAAGCGAGATCAGCCTGGGAAGCTGGCTGACGTACGGAGGGTATGTGGAACGTGAAAATGCGGTAAAATCAATTGAGACTGCATTTGATGAAGGCATTAACTTTTTTGATACGGCCAATGTATATGAACGGGGTGCAGCAGAAGAATTGCTTGGGCAGACGCTCAAAGCATATGCCCGTGACTCTTATGTACTAGCAACCAAAGTATTTGGCAAAATGGGAGATGGTCCGAATGACCAGGGGCTGTCACGTAAACATATCAAGGAGCAATGTGAAGCCAGCTTGAAGCGCTTGGGCGTTGAATATGTGGATATCTATTATTGCCATCGTTATCATACTGAAACACCAATAGAAGAAACACTCCGCGCGCTCGATGATCTGGTGCGCCAAGGCAAAGTGTTATATGTAGGCGTCAGCCAGTGGACGGCGGCGCAAATGGAAGATGCGTTGGGTACAGCAGACCGTCTGCTTCTGGATCGTATCGTAGTCAATCAGCCCGTGTACAACATGTTTGACCGATATATCGAAAATGAGATTATCCCACTCGGTGAACGTAAAGGGATCGGACAAGTCGTGTACTCCCCGCTTGCTCAGGGTCTATTGACTGGGAAATATACATCCGTTTCCGATATCCCGGAAAATAGCCGTGCGGCTAAGCTGGGATGGGATGAAGGAAAGATCAATGCGGATCGCATCGGGAAAGTTCGTCAACTGATTGAAGTGGCGGACAAGCTGGATCTGAAGGTTGGCCAACTGGCCCTGGCCTGGATTCTGCGCCAGAACAATGTATCCAGTGCACTTGTAGGGGCAAGTCGTCCCGAGCAGGTCAAAGAGAATGCAGCTGCATCTGGCGTGAAGCTGGATGCTGCCATTGTCGAGGAGATTGAGAGTATCCTTGCTTGATCTTCGGTCAGCACACCAGCTGAGATGAACTGCAATAATCCATAAAGCAAGGGATGTCCTGTTAGCCTGAATAGGCGAATGAGACATCCCTTTTTTGGATAACCTTGAGTGGTTGAATTGTTGAACGGTTAGATTAATGAAAGGTTGGATCATTTTTATAGGGTACGAGGCAAGGAACGAAAATTTAAGGCACACACACGGTTACGCCCTGTATTCTTGGCTTCGTATAAAGCGCGGTCGGCCTGTTCGAAGAAGTCGTCATCGTCATGAGCATCACAATGATCCGGATACACGGCAACACCAATGGAGATGGTCAGACGTGTCGTCTGGCCGTCGGGCAGAGCAAAATGGTATTTCTCTACCGCCTGCCGGATCGATTCAGCAGTAGCCATTGCCTGGTGGTTTCCACAGTCGAGCAAGAGAATGGCGAATTCTTCCCCGCCGTTTCGTGACACAATATCGGCAGACCGTGCATGCTCAACGAGCAGTTGTCCAAGTTGCTTCAAGACCGCATCGCCGGCGGAATGACCATAGGTGTCGTTTACTTTTTTGAACCGGTCAATATCAATGGCAAGCAAGGACAGCTTTTGTTGGTAATCACGCGCACGCTGAAGCTCCAGTTGAAGTGATTTTTCGAACTGTCGTCGATTGCTAAGATTGGTAAGATGATCGGTAGATGCTCTTCTCTCCAAAAGAAATAACATCTCATTCGATTTATTGATGAATTCTGCAATGATATAGATAAATATTCCACCGACGAAGGAAATGGTCATTTGTAACGGATATACCTTCATTAATGAATTCATGCTGTCTGTATTTAACAAAAGGATGATAAAGATTAACGTTATGCCGAGCAGATTCATCGTAATAATTTTGGTCAGTCGCGACCAGGAAGCATAAGCGAAATATACACCGGACAGCCCGATCAGAGTCATGACAAATCCTGCATCAATGGCAGAGGATGACATGCCGAACATCAGAATACGAAGGGCCGAGATCACAAGTCCCGTAACAACCGAAGCCATTCCTCCCAGATACACCGCTGCGGTAACGATGGCCAGATGCCTCAGATCTACAATTGTAGTCTCGTTCAGGGGGAAGGAATAGTTCATGAGAACTGTGCCATATATGCCGAATAATAAGCCGCCGATCAACTGAACACGTAATGAGGGAAAAGGCAATCGGATACTATAGAACTTGGCCATGATTCCGGACACATACATAAATGTAATCATGACACAGATATTGATGAAAAACGTGCTTAACAACCGATATTCCCCCTTTATACGCACATCCCTACATTTTATCTGAAAAATGGTGCTGTAGCGAACCATATTATCCCAAATAATTGAGGGGATTACTGGGAAAGGTGTTTTTAATTCCATATCCGGGTTGTTGGCATAGATATTGACTTCAATATACAATAAGATTTATACTTAATCTAAATCAAAATGTATACCTTCTTTTTTGGGAAAACCATGATAAGTAGAAGATCGGTGTCTGATTTCATATAAAATGGATCAATAATAAAGGAGAAATGGTTGTGAGAACGTTAAATCTGACAATACAACGGCAAGCGGTATATGATGTGGTGCGTCATTCGGAGGATCACCCGACAGCTGCAGATGTCATGAATCGACTTGTGGAGCAAGGATATAATCTGGCCTATGGTACGGTGTATAATTCTCTTCGTTATCTGACGGACAAAGAATTGATACGGGAGCTTAAACTTGGAGAGACAGCAAGCCGATATGATGCGCGTATGGATGATCATCAGCACATTATGTGTGAAGTGTGCGGCAAAGTGGACGAGGTGATGACAGAGGTTCCTCCACAATGGATGAAACAGGTGGCTGAAGAAACCGGATATGCAATCGATCATGCTCATGTGGTCTTTGGAGGTGTCTGCGGGGAATGCAGAAACAAACGGATCAAGTAAAAATAAAAGTTCCTGGCCGCCGTTTACCGCTTAGGGTTAAACCAGCCCTGTCCGATGCAGCACCGCTTGTGGACAATTGTCCGGTTACACGGCGTGTGATTCTGATCAGCCCGATGCCGGGCCAGGTTCATGAACTGGTAAAGGCCTTAACGGATAGCTGCTTCGACGTACTGGTCTTTCATCGTTGGGAACCGGATCTGCATGAGCGTCTTGTCTTCGATCTGCTGATCTATGACCTGTCTGTTGCCGGAACGATTGATGCATTTGCCGGCATTAGCAGCCGCTTGAATCGTGAGGCTGAACATACAACCCCTTGTCTGTATCTGGTTGGTGAGAAGATGATCGGCAGCGCGAGTGGACCGATGCTTCAGGAGGAATTGCTGGTGTGGCCTGCACGTCCGCAGGAAGCTCTTTACCGGGTGCAGCGTATGATTGGCAACAGTCCGGCTCTACCCAAACGTGGATTTTTGCCTGAGGAAGGACAGCGTGTCGGATTCAAGGATCTGTGGCTCGATCGTGAACGGATGAGTGTGCAGCGCGATAATAACCGGATTCATCTAACGAAGACCGAATATGATCTGTTACTCAAGCTGATTGATGCCAAAGGCGCAGTCATTTCCCGTGAGGAGATGCTCAGCGATATCTGGGAGACGGACTTTACGGGTGGAAGTAATGTGGTCGATGTTCATATCAAAAGCTTGCGCAAAAAACTGGGCGATAACGCGTCTTCGCCGCAATACATCGTAACAGTAAGAGGAGTGGGCTACCGCCTGGCGGATTAGTCCGCTTTTTTTGTCCCGTTCGGATCGTTCACTTCACCCTTCATTCATGAAGGGTTTAAGAACCTCATCTTAACCTCATCTAAACCTCATGCAAGAGTAGAGTTGGACATGTTAGAATCAATTTAACAGTTAGATCAAGTCTAAATGTATATTTATATCGAAGCCGAATATGATTTTAATAGTAGATATAGCAGCCGTGAGACCCATAAGAGGAGGACGACAGGATGACAGAACGTATGACAACCAATCAGGGAGCACCTGTAGGTGACAACCAGAACTCCCGTACAGCAGGCAGAAGAGGACCGACACTGCTTGAAGATTACCATCTCATCGAGAAAATTGCCCACTTTGACCGCGAGCGTATTCCGGAACGGGTGGTTCATGCCAGAGGTGCAGGTGCTCATGGCGTATTTACACTGGAGCAGAGCATGAAGCAATATACAACAGCGGACTTCCTGCAAGATCCGGGTACGGAGACCGATGTGCTGGTTCGTTTTTCAACTGTTATTCACGGCACAGGATCACCAGAGACTGCAAGAGACCCGCGTGGATTTGCCGTTAAATTCTATACCCGGGAAGGTAACTATGATATCGTCGGTAACCATCTGCCCGTGTTCTTCATTCGTGATGCGATGAAGTTTCCTGATATGGTTCACTCTCTGAAGCCGGCTCCGGATACGAACATCCAGGACCCCGCCCGATATTGGGACTTCATGACCCTGTCACCAGAATCAACACATATGATGACCTGGTTGTTCTCAGATCTGGGTACACCGGCAAGTTATCGGGAGATGGATGGTTTCGGCGTTCATGCGTTCAAATGGATTAATGCACAGGGGCAGGTCCATTATGTGAAATACAAGTGGGAGTCTGCACAAGGGGTTCGAGGCTTCTCTCGTCAGGAAGCTGCCGAGGTGCAAGGACAGGACTTTAATCACGCTACCCGGGACCTGCATGAACATATCAAGAACGGGCAATTTCCGCAGTGGAAGTTACAGGTTCAGCTCTTGAAGCCGGAGCAGATGGATGATTTTGCTTTTGATCCACTTGACCCCACCAAAACATGGCCTGAAGATATTCTGCCGTTCCATACGGTAGGCACCATGACCCTGAATCGGAATCCACAAAACTTCTTTGCCGAAGTGGAGCAGGCGGCCTTTTCACCTAGTGCGCTTGTACCTGGAATTGAGCCTTCCGAAGACAAATTGCTGCAAGGACGCCTATTCTCGTATCCAGATACACAGCGGCACCGGCTTGGACCCAACTATTTGCAAATCCCGGTGAATTGCCCGTACGCACCTGTTCGTAATCATCAGCGTGACGGACTCATGAATGTGAATCAGGACCCATCTCCGGTGAACTATGAACCGAACAGTGCCGGAAACAGCCCGCAGGAAGATCCGGCATACCGGGATAGTCAGGCTCCATTGCAAGGTCATGTCACGCGTGAGAAAATCGAGAAAACCGATGATTACACGCAGGCAGGGGAGCTTTTCCGCTCATTTACCCCTGTAGAGCAGCAGCATTTGCTGGATAATCTGATTAATGACCTCAAGGGAGTATCTGTCGATATTCAGATGCGTGCCCTGTGCCACTTCTTCCGGGCGGATGGACAGCTTGGCGGACGTTTGGCTCATGGACTTGGTGTGGATATCTCTGCACATATGCCATCACAGGACGGAAAATAAACCACAGTATAACGATGTTCTCACAACATCATATGGACTGATATTCGGTGAGAACCGGGAAACCGTGAACGTGCGGACATTCCCGGTTTTTCGTTTTTTTTGCTGAAATGGAAAACAAATTTACTAATCATTTACATAAAATACCTGACATAGAGGTTGACTTCTCATTTGATGGCACTACAATGGGTAGTGTGAGGGGTGTCAGAACATGAGAATACACAATTTCAAAGTGGGCGAACGTGGGCTTAACCGATTTTTTGGTCCGCTGGAGGCCAAGATCATGGACATTTTATGGTCTCGTCCTGGCAGCAGCATCCGTGAAGTGCAGGCCGCACTTGAACAAGACAAAGACGTCAATTTTAATACAGTCATGACCGTGATGAATCGGCTTGTGGACAAGGGACTTCTCGGAAAGTCACAAAAGGGCAGAACATCTTTGTACCAACCGGTACAGAGCAAGGAGGAGTTTATGAACGACCAATCCAAGGAACTGTCGCATGAGTTGGTGGATGAGTTCGGAGCATTGGCATTGAATCATATGCTGGATGCGCTGGACGAAGCAGATGCAGGTCTGATTGAACGCCTGGAACAGAAGATCAAACAATGGAAAAAGGATAGCGATTAACATGTGGAAGACCCGCTCGAAACTTTTGTTTACCGTCGGGTTTGGCATTCCGTTACTCGTGTTCATGCAGATGTTCATGTACGCGATGTACAAAATCTTTGGCTGGGATATCCCGTTTAATCTGCTCTGGCTCTGCAATCATTGGATGAGTCGTCTGGGCTGGTTATCTGTTGGACATTTCTTGCTGGCACTGGTCTTGCTGACATTTGCCGGAACAGCTTGGTTGCTTACGGTTCGTATGATGAAAACACGGGCAGCGATCCGTAAGCTCCGTTCGATGGAGATTCGGGCGCTCTCCCGTGAGCTGGAGTCCACATATCATGATCTGGGACAGCCAAGTTTCATTGTGGTGGACAAGCGTTCACCCGTGGCATTTACGATTGGCCTATGGAGACCCTATATCGTACTTTCCACTGGATTATTGGACATGCTTGATGCGGAAGAGGAGGTAGCGGTTGTCTATCATGAAGTACACCATCTGTGGTACCGTGATCCTCTAAAGACGACGTTACTGTCGGTATTTGCAATCATGATGCCGTATATTCCCGTCTTGAAGCACACTTCAAAGCAATATCATATCGTTAGAGAAATTCTGGCAGACAATGAGGCTATTGAACGTACAGGCAATGCGGCAGGCATTGGCAGTGCATTGCTCAAGCTGCTCCGTGCTTGTCCTGAACCATGGGGGGCCAAAGAACTGACCGTTCAATCCTCATTTGCCGATACGTCGGTAAATGTCCGAATTTCACGTTTGCTTGACCCGGAACAGGACGTGACGCTGAGATTGCCACGTTATGCTGTTCTGATGTCGGCTACCGTTTTCCTATTGCTGTCTGTCTTGTTTGTCTGGTCGATCGGATAGATTCTTTTGGCTAAATGTGAGGTCGAATTAGTTGAAATATAACGAGGAAGGAAGATGATTATGAATAATAAAAGTGTAGAGATTGGACTGCTTTTCTCCAGGATTATGATCGGATTGATCTTTGTATTGCACGGTTGGAGTAAATTCGAAGGTGGAATTAGCGGGACGGTAGGCTTTTTCGAAAGTATCGGTATTCCCGGATTCCTTGCCTCCGTTGTTGCGATTATTGAGCTGGTGGGTGGTGCAGCGATGATTCTGGGACTGGGAACACGTGTGTTTGCTGCCCTGTTTGTTATCGTAATGGGTGGCGTTCTGCTTACAGCCAAAATGGGTCAGCCGTTTATGAGTGGTACCGAGTTCGATTACCTGCTGTTGGCGGGTTCCCTGACACTGCTCTTCACAGGAAGCCGCTTTCTGGCCGTTGATTATCTGTTCTCCAGACAGGGACCGCTCGTCAGAATATGAGTGCTTGAAATCATTCACGTTTGCTAAAATATAATGAAGTGCAGGATTAGTCCTGTAATGAGGTTCTTTATTGGCCAGGCCGGTTCGGGAATTGTATTTGCGAACCGGGCTGATCGGTAGAGAGCTTTTTTGCTTGGACGACATGCTTAAGGTTTGTTACAATGAGAATAAGTATGCTACTAAGAAAAAATAAGGAGGATGCATTTTATGATAAACGTCATTCCATCCGATGCCCGCTCCAGCTTCGATCGAGGCTGGCTTCGTGGCAGTCACAGCTTTTCTTTCGGGGAATATCAAGACCCGGAGAATACAGCGTTTGGACCGATGCGGGTAGCGAACGACGATGTGATTGCGCCTGGACGCGGTTTTGGGGCACATCCACATAGCGATATGGAGATTGTATCCATCGTACTCAAGGGCAAGCTGCGACATGAAGATAATCTGGGCAATGTGGCCGTTACAGGTTTTGGCGGTATACAGCGAATGTCAGCAGGCAGTGGCATGATTCATACCGAGCATAATGCATCCGATACGGAAGAAGTCCGTCTGCTTCAGCTCTGGTTCATGCCGCATACGAAAGGGTTGGAGCCATCCTATGAGACCACATCATTTGATCCAGGGGCACTGGCAGGAGCACTCGTACCCATTGTATCCCCGGATGGGGGACCAAGAGTTGCGTCCATTCATCAGGATATGACGATCTATCTTGGCCGATTAGCCCAAGACGAAACGTTAACCTTCCATCAGGAGACGGGCCGCCGGATGTACATTTTCTCCATCGAAGGCAAGCTGGGCTTGGATGGAGAGTACCAGTTGAATGAAGGTGATACGGCTCGTGTGGAACATCAGAACTCCATTGAGCTGCAAGCAAACGAAGATACGTTCTATATGATGATTGATTTGCCATAGATGGCTGATGAAATGAACTCCAAGATGAAGGAGGATATACACGTATGGCGCAACAGGAATGGTTTATGGTCAAACATGCAGTGACCGGGCGAGGACTGGCCAATAGCAAAACAGATTCACTGTCCTATCGATTCCAACAGGAGGGTACGGGTTTCCTATTTACCGTGACGGGTCTGGACGAACAGACGGTGGAACAGATTATGGAGCTTAGACAGGAACTGAACGTATTTCGTTTCGTGCAACGCAAAGATCAGCCCCTTTTGAAGCACTGGTACTACGCAGATGGTGAACGGGTGGTATATGATAGGGAGAGTCACACGTTAAGCATCTATGCGAAGTCCGAGATTCGCTATGTGCCTGAAGACTATTTCGCGGATTAACTACACGTTATAATAATGATTAAGCCTTCCACATGGAAGGCTTTTTGCCTTATATATTGTTAATTTTATAGTATATGTATTTCAGGTTGTTTCATGAAATTTAAGAAAAAGAAGCAACCAGAGGTTGACATGATGAATTTAGTGTCGATATAATTTGCTTAATTGATAATGAGTATCAATATCAAATGATGCGAGGTAGAGCAACTACGAATGTTTTACGGCGATCGGTAAGGGGATTAGTAGAGAGATGAAGTTAGGTTATATGTTGATCGTATTGGCTGTATTGTCTATCGTATACATATTTATTGGCAATTCAGACATTTCGCCATTGGATATATTTCATTTGTCCTCCGTCCAACTACAGGTATTACAAGTTAGCCGATTTCCTCGCCTGATCAGCATTCTTGTCGCCGGGATCAGCATGAGTGTAATTGGGTTGATTATGCAGCAGCTGACACGCAACCGATTTGTATCTCCAACAACAGCAGGAACGATGGACTCAGCCAGATTGGGTATTCTTGTGACGTTAATGTGGTTCCCGGGTGCATCCCCTCTGCAAAAAATGCTGGTCGCTTTTGCCTTTGCTCTGATGGGGACGCTGATTTTCATGCGAATTCTGGAGAAGGTCAAGTTCAAGGATACGATATATATCGCTCTGCTGGGTCTTATGTTCGGTAACATTGTAAGCTCCGTCACAACATTTTTTGCTTACAAAAACGATCTGATCCAGAACATCTCGTCTTGGATGCAGGGTGACTTTTCTACCATCATGAAAGGGCGTTATGAACTGATCTATATCAGTATTCCGTTGCTCATTATCGTGTACCTGTTTGCTAATCGTTTCACACTTGCAGGTATGGGCGAAGATTTTTCAACCAACCTTGGATTGGCGTATCGACGAGTTGTGAATATCGGTCTGATTCTGGTAGCGATGGTTTCAGCGGTTGTGATTATTACGGTAGGTACAATTCCCTTTCTGGGCCTTGTCGTGCCCAATATCGTAACACTCTACAAAGGGGATAACTTGCGTGATACGTTACCTCATACGGCTGTGCTTGGTGCGATTTTCGTTCTGGTCTGCGATATTCTGGGACAATTAATTATTTATCCTTATCAACTTTCAATCAGTCTGACGGTGGGAGTTGTGGGAAGTGTATTATTCCTGTATTTACTGCTACGAAGAAAGGCTTATGGATCATGAGAATGAAATATACGGCGAATACATGGAAGTTTGTCTTGTTCATTGCAGCGGCCGTGCTGCTGATTGGCGTATTTCTGGTCATTCAATCGGGAGGGAACTGGGATTACATATTGCCGCGAAGAGGAAAAAAGATTTTCGCCATTGTACTGACAGGTGCCTGCATCGCGTACTCTACGGCCATTTTCCAAACGATAACAAATAATCGAATTCTAACACCTGGCATCATGGGCCTCGATTCCTTGTATATGCTATTTCAGACGTTTGCCGTGTTTGTGTTTGGAAGTACACATATCAGCTTTGTGAACAAAAACCTTAATTTTGCAATATCTGTCCTGCTTATGACGTTGTTTGCTCTATTACTGCATCAGTTCATGTTCCGCAGGGAACAGGGGCGTAATATTTATCTGTTGCTGCTGGTGGGTCTGATTCTGGGTACGCTCTTCCAGAGTATGTCTTCCTTCATGGAGGTACTGATCGACCCCAATGAGTTCCTTGTGCTTCAGGGCAAGATGTTTGCGAGCTTTAACAATGTGAATACCGATCTGCTGATCATCTCAATCGCTGCAATTGTGCTGATTCTGCTGTACGCGCAGAAGTTTACCAAATATCTCGACGTCCTGTCCCTCGGCAAAGATCACGCAGTGAATCTCGGGGTGGATTACGATTACATTGTGAAGAGGTTGCTGCTGGTGGTGATGGTTCTGGTTTCGATCTCCACCGCGCTGGTGGGTCCAATTATGTTTTTGGGGTTGCTGGTCGTGAATCTGGCCCATCAGGTGTTCCGGACACATCGGCATAAAGTGCTGATCTGGGGTTCGGTCATGATCGCAGTCGTTGCATTGGTTGGTGGACAACTCATTGTAGAGCGGGTGTTTACATTTGCAACTACAGTAAGTGTCATTATTAACTTTATAGGCGGGGTGTACTTCATCTATTTACTGCTAAAGGAGAATAAGTCGTGGTAGAAGTCAGAAATGTTACAAAACAATACGGCGGCGTCCGGGTAGTGGATGACGTATCACTGAATATTGCCAAAGGCAAGATTACATCTTTTATTGGTCCAAATGGAGCGGGGAAAAGCACCTTGTTGTCCATGATGACCAGGCTAATCAGCAAGGATACAGGACAAGTCCTGATTGAAGGGCGCGAGATTGAAAGCTGGAAGAACAAGGACCTGTCACGTAAAATATCAGTCCTCAAACAGTCCAATCACATCAACATCCGGTTGACTGTCGAGGATCTTGTAGCTTTTGGAAGGTTCCCATATTCACAAGGAAGACTCACACCTGAGGATCAACAGTGGATTCAGGAGGCCATCGACTATATGGAACTGGCCCCATTTTGCAAGAAGTATCTGGATGAACTGAGTGGCGGACAGCGGCAGCGGGCATATATCGCCATGGTGATTGCCCAGAACACCGAGTATATTTTGCTCGATGAACCTTTGAATAACCTGGACATGAAACATTCTGTTCAGATTATGAAGGTGCTGCGCAGAATGGTGGATGAACTCGGCAAGACGATTGTCATTGTCATTCACGACATCAATTTTGCCTCCTGTTACTCCGACTACATTGTAGCGCTCAAGGATGGACGTGTAGTGAAAGAAGGCAAGACGGAAGATATCATCGATACGGATGTATTGCAGAGCGTCTATGACATGTACATCCCTGTGCAATGGATCGATGGACGTAAGATTTGTGTGTATTTTGCATGACTGAAAAGGTAGTCAAATATAGAGAGTGAGAGGTGTCTATTTATGAAAAAGGGTTGGTTGTTTACGTTACTTGTGGTGTTGTCGGTTGTCCTGGCAGCTTGTGGCGGGAATAAGGCGGCAGATCATACAGATGCAGGCAGTGGCACAGGATCAGAAGCCGCTGCACCCGCAGATCAAGCAAGTGAAGAAGTGGTTATCAAACATAAACTGGGTGAAACAACCGTAAAGAAAAATCCAGAGAAGGTCGTTGTCTTTGACTACGGTGTACTGGATTCACTGGATCAGCTGGGCGTAGAAGTTGCAGGTGTTCCGCAGGAAGGCGTACCTCCTTATCTGGACAAGTACAATGATGCGAAGTACACCAATGTTGGTGGCCTGAAAGAAGCTGATTTTGAGAAAGTCAATGCGATGAAACCGGACCTGATCATCATCTCGGGACGACTTCAGGACTCGTATGAAGAACTGAGTGAGATTGCACCCACCATATATATGGCGGTAGATACGGCAGATTACATGAATTCTCTGACCAGTAATGTAAAGACTCTCGGAGACATCTTTGGTAAAGAAAAAGAAGCAGAAGATGCCATTGCATCAATCGAAACATCCGTTAAGGCACTACATGACAAAGTAACGGCTACAGGTAAAAATGCGCTAATCGTTCTAACGAACGAAGGCAAATTGAGCGCATATGGTGCCGGTTCCCGTTTTGGTGTTATTCATGACGTGTTCGGTTTTACTCCATCCGATGCAAACATTGAAGTATCCACCCATGGGCAAAGCGTTTCGTTTGAATATGTTATGGAGCAGAATCCGGATTACCTCTTTGTAGTTGATCGCAGTGCGGTGGTTGCGGGTAATGGTGAGGCATCTCCGGCGAAACAGGTCATCGAGAACGACTTGGTGAAAAATACAACAGCTTATAAAGAAGGTCATATTGTCTATCTGGATCCAAATTACTGGTACTTGTCTGGCGGGGACTGGAATCCATTCAAGAAATGATTAAAGAAGTGGACGCAAGCATCAACTAAAGTGAAGTTAATAAGGTATGCGTAGGGTGTCAGGGAGGTCTCTGTTAAATACAGAGGCCTTTTTGCTGTCTGAAATCAGATAAATTGATCGTAATTTTGCAAAAAAAAACCACATAATTCCCGCCTGTCTGGCACAAGCTACCTTGTATAAAAACAAGAATTGGAGGGGCGGCATATGGCGGACAACACATCCGGGAAAGACAAGTCCCGACAATCGGGACGAGCTTCAGAAGAGAAAAAACATATCCCTTTGGGACTGCCGTCCCCGCCTTTCTGCGGCAGCCAATCAGTGGATTACATGAAACTCAGGTTCAAGCGGTAAAGGAAATCTTCTCGGAATGCTCGGATGTGGTATTTCGCAACGTGATGATTACGCCGGAAGTGAAAGGGCTTCTGGTTTATATTGAAGGCATTGTTAACTCAGCGGATATCCAGGAGCATATGCTGCGTCCGATTATTCGTGGTCTGGTGCAGCAGCGCACAGATGAGCCCGATGTTCCACTGGATGATACAACCGTTGAGCTGACGCAGGTGAAGCGGGTTAAAACTTGGGCTGCTGCAACAGAAGGAGTGCTTGCATCCTCCGCACTTCTGGTAGTCGATGGAAGCAGCGAAGCCTGGATGTTCAATGTAAAAGGCGGCGTCAGACGCGGGGTGGAGGAACCGCAGACTGAATCTGTGATTCGAGGACCGCGTGAGGGATTCACCGAAACGCTGCGTGTGAATACGGCGCTACTGCGGTTCAAGCTGAAAACCCCCTCTCTCAAGATGGTGAGTATGACCCTTGGTACCGAAACCAAGACCGATATCGTTCTGACCTATATGGAGGATATTGCTGATCCAAAGTTGATTCGGGACGCGAAGAAACGTCTGGAAAAAATCAAGATCGATGGCATTCTGGAGACGGGTTATATCGAGGAACTGATTGAAGACCACCCGTATTCTCCATTCCCACAGATGCACTATTCGGAGCGCCCGGATACAGTAGCAGGTAACTTGTTGGAGGGGCGATTTGCCATTTTGGTAGACGGCACTCCCTTTGCGTTAATTGCGCCAGTCACGATGTGGCAGATGCTGCAGGCCAGTGAGGACTACTATGAACGATTCTTCATCAGTAATCTGGTACGCTGGATTCGTTTCTTATTCGTTGCCATTGCTCTATTTCTACCAGCGCTGTATATCTCGATTACGACATTTCATCAGGATATGTTGCCCACCACGTTGATTCTGAGTATTGCAGGTGCACGGGAAGCCATCCCTTTTCCGGCTTTGGTGGAAGCCCTCATCATGGAGCTGTCGTTCGAAGCCCTCCGTGAAGCGGGGGTCAGGTTACCGAAAACAGTGGGTCAGGCAGTGAGTATCCTCGGTGCGCTCGTGATCGGGCAGGCTGCAGTTCAGGCCGGGATTGTGTCCGCACCAATGGTTATTATCGTATCCATGACAGGTATCGCTTCCTTTACGATTCCGCGGTTTAACTTTGCAATTACCGTGCGTCTATTGCGATTCCCGATCATGTTATTGGCGGGTATGCTCGGACTATATGGCATTGTGATTGGTTTGGTTCTGATCTCGGTGCATCTGACACAGATGACTTCGTTTGGTGTGCCTTATCTGTCGGGCCTTAGTCCGTACAGTAAAACAGATACCAAAGATATTCTTATTCGTGTGCCTTGGTGGAAAATGATCAATCGTCCTTCGACGGTTCAGGATAACCAGAAACGAATGAAGCGGAAGATCAATGGTTCGCCTGAAGCTGAGGAAGGATGGTGAACACATGTTTCTTATTCGTACATTCCGCGTTGCGTTGATGTTACTGTTGTGCACCCTTTTCATTGCAGGGTGTTGGGATCGTAAGGAGATTAACGATATTGCCTTTGTCATTGGCATAGCGGTGGATAAGGAAGAGGAGAACTACAGATCCAGTCTGCAAATCGCACTTCCAGGCCAATCCGGTACTACCGGCAGTTCGGGAGGTGGCGGGGGACAAGCGGGGACAAATCGTGGTTCATGTTGTCCAACACCGCAAAGACACTTCGGGGAACCACACTTGAAGGTCAAAAATCGCTGTCCCGCAAGATTTATTATGCACATCGTCGTACTATGCTGATTGGAGAGGATCTCGCGAGGGATGGCGTGGCTCCGATGCTCGATTTGTTTACGCGATATCCGCTTAACCGATTCTCTGCATTACCGGTTGTTACGAAAGGTGCGGCATATGAAGTCATGGATACGGATGCACCTATAGAGAAGTTTCCATCCGAGATGGTGAGAGAGTTATGCTTTCTGAATATGCGTAATCCACGTTCTCTTAAAACGTTCACCGATGCCATTCTTAGTGAAGGCGTAGATCCCTTCCTGCCGGTTGCTTCGAAAGTGGACAATGTTCCGAAAAATTGGAAGGACGGCAAAACAAATATCAAGCTGGATGGATTGGCCATCTTTAAAAAAGACAAGTTGGTAGGCATGATTGACAAGGCACCCGCGGATGCACTTCTTCTGGCCATGGGGGAGGCCAATGAACCAGAAGTTATGGTCAAAGCTCCACGTGGAGAAGGAGACATATTCATCAAGCTGAACGAGAACAATTCTTCACTGCACCCCAGTGTCAAGAATGGCAAGGTTAGTATGACCGTTCAATTGTACGCCAAAGGCGTGGTTGTGGATAACGAATCGAATTACGGTGATCTGCGTGAGAAAGAGATTTTGAAATTAAACGAAGCTATTCACAAAAAAATAAAAGAGGATATCGTTGAGGGAGTACGATTAATACAGCAAAAATACCATGCCGATATTCTCGGGATTGGTCGGTCAATCCATCAACATTTGCCCAAAGAATGGGACAAAATGAAAGATCGATGGGATGATATCTATCCTGATGTTGAGGTGAATGTAATTCCTCATGTCATCATTGAAAATGTAGGGGTAGTGAACAAGCCAATTGGTGTTATGGAGGAGGATATCGTACATGATTAAACCACTTTTGTTCACCTATCTGGGGATGGTCATCATTGTCATTGTGATGGACTTCAGACACCTGAAGCAGGCGGCAGTTATTAATCGCTGGCTGTCCTACAGTCTGATTGCATTAGGAACAGGCCTTTGGCTCTATGTAACCCATCTAAGTAAAACCTTTTTTGTAACGGTATGGATCAGCCATGTCATCCAGCAATTCTTGCCGCTACCCTAGATACGGACTAGCAAAGGGGCGGAGATACCCATTAATGATAGAAAGGAGGTATGGCATGAATCAAAGTGTGACTTCTCGACAGATTGTACTGCTTGTGATGCTGCTCAGTATTACAGGCACGTTGATTCAACCCCATGCGCAGGCCATATATTATGCGGAACAGCACGCGTATCTCTCATATGTGCCAGTTGTTCTTGTGATGATGATATCCATGTGGATGGTAAGTCGAATCCAGCGGAGATTCCCGAACCAGGATCTATTTGAGGCGCTTGCCGATCGGTTCCCCTTTATGGGAAGGCTTGCAGGCGTAATGTACATTTTGTTTTTTTCTTCATATTCGCTAGAGATATCCGATTGATTGGTGATTATGTAAGTATAACCTTGTTGGAGACTACACCGATATCCATTTTGGTATTGTCGCTCATGATTATGGCGGTATTTATCGTCAGAGGCGGGCTGGGGTCGTTGATCGGAATGTCGGAACTGTATGTTTCGCTGTTCCTGTTGAATTCCCTCATTGTGCCGTTCATGCTCATTCAGCAGTTGAATGTGGATAATCTGATGCCCTATTTTGATGTCGATATGGCAGGTGTAGGCAAAGGGAGCTGGTACATATTTTCTTTTTATGGAGAGATGATTGCCTTGCCTTTTGTCGTCAAGGGCAGTGATTTTCGCTTCAAGCCTGTATTATGGGGCATTATCATATCTGGATTGCTGATGATGCTGATTCTTGTGGAAACCATCACTTCGATTGGTGTGCCTATTGCGTCCAGACTGGTATACCCTTCGTATGAACTTGCAAGGCAGTTGCAAATCAGTGATTTTCTGGATCGGTTTGACCTGGCGCTGGCGGCGGCGACCTTGCCTGCCATGATTACCAAAATTGCATTTGATCTGTACTTTGTCTGTTGGGGATTGAAGCGAATAATCCCGAACGTTTCGGGAAAGGTCATGACAGGCCCGGTGGCACTGTTAGGCTTTGTTTGTGCATTCTGGTTTTTCAGAAACGCCATTCAGTTGTATCGTTTTACCCGGGAATGGACATGGATCGCCATTGTTTTTGAAGTCCTGTTCCCGATCGTGCTGTTTCTTTTCCTTCGTCCGCGCAAAAAGGATAAAAAGAATCGGCCAACCAGAAATCGGGAGATCAGTCCAAGAAAGAGAAGCATGAACAGGGGCAAGGCTCCTCTGATTCGGAGAAGAATGGAGAGAAAAAAAGCAGGATGCTCATGGTGGAGAACTCCAGCCTTCCTGATATATCCCATCAAAAATCGTTATAGATGAAATGGGCAAAAGAGGGGAAGCGCAGTTTCCCTTCGCAGAAGTACCCTGTATACTGTAGTCAGACTGATGAACATTCGGCTGAACTAACGGGGAACATGAATGGCTCAACATTTGGCAGGTGTGCGTGTAGCATTGACAGGACCACGAAAATCAAAGGAAATGTCCATACTGGTTGAAAAAATGGGTGGAATTCCGCTTGTGCGACCGGCACAAGGGACGGTGTTTCTGGATGATCGGAGTATCAGGGATGGGCTGGTATCCTGGATCTCAGACCCGCCAGACTGGGCGGTGTTAACGACGGGTATGGGATTGGATGCATTGTTTGATATGGCTGAGGATATGGAAGTCGCAGATCAATTGTTGGATGTATTATCGCAATCCTCCATTGCAGCGAGGGGATACAAAACGGTGAACGCGCTCAAAAAGCGCAAGTTGACACCGCTGGTACGGGATGATGACGGTAGCACGGACGGGCTTATTCGAGAATTCGCCCCACACGGTCTTGCAGGGAAAAAGGTCATCTTGCAGCTTCATGGGGAGACAGCTCCCAAGCTTGTTGCATGGCTGGAGGAACAAGGTGCAATCGTCAGACAAGTGCTCCCTTACCGCCATGTCCCGCCGGAAGAGGCAGAGCTGGAACAGCTGTTGAATGAAATTCTTAATTTTGAGGTAGATGCGGTTGCGTTCACAAGCGGACCACAGGTCCGATTCCTGACGCAATATGCGGCCGCCCAGGACAAGCTTGAGCCGATGCTTGCAGCCTTCAGAGAAGGTGTAATTCCTGCGTCTGTAGGTAGAGTTACAGCAAACTCGATGCGTGAAGAAGGCATTGAGGCGCTGGTCATTCCGGAGGAAGAGAAGATGGGGGCGCTCATCGTCGAGCTTGGACGTTACTTTGCAGCGGGACGTGCAGCCAAGATTGGCGGCCTGCAATCATAGTTATCAACGACTATGAACGTATCCAATCATGAGGTAGATGAATATTTTAAAACGATTCGTATATGTCAATGGTACAGCCGGTTCTGATCCGATTTTTGGATCAGGACCTTTTTCAGGTTTGTCTGAAAATTGAAGAACGGACAAATATCATAAGCATGGACATTATTTCCTGAGCGGTGTTATTATGAAAACAATATTGAATGAGAACAAGCAAGGTGCTCTTGCGTGCAGCAAGAGGTAACAGGGAATCGGGTGAAGTCCCGAGCGGTCCCGCCACTGTAATGGTGAAGCCCTTTTTGATTCAAGTCACTCGCAAAAGCCGGGGAAGACAGAAAGGAAGCTGATGATCCAAAGCCAGGAGACCTACCTTGCATGTGTCACCGAACCCTTCGCGGAAAGGAGTGGTGTACGAAGAATCAGGAATTGGGCGAACAATCGGTTCGCCTGGCTGGCCCCCTTGGGCCACATAGTCACAGGACTACCCTCTGGGAGTTTGGACTGTGTTCTTGAGTGTACGTACATGCGTATCCCATCCGTTACAAGGATGGGATTTTTTTGTTTTTTTAGATAAACGTATATCTTTGCGATACCTAACCTATGTCGGGAAATTGCAGGTGAAGCAATAGATTAGATGGATCATAACAGGTGGTGTGTGAACCTGGTTCGATCATCTTGAGTAAACAGAGCTGACGAGTTGAACAAGCACTACAGTAGGGGAGAAGGTTGGCATAGCCGCCCTTTTTCACTGTTTGGAGATCGGTTGAACAAGCGTGATGGAGGGGAAGAGCAATGCAAAATCAAGGCAAGCTGCTGATTATCGGGTTTGGTCCGGGCGCAATGGAACATATCACGAAGCGGGCACTCGAAGCACTTCAGGAGAGCGAGGTTATTATCGGATACAACACCTATGTGGATCTGATTCGACCTCTGTTAAACGGGCAAGCGATTGTACGCACAGGCATGACGGAGGAAGTAAGCCGTGCACAAGAAGCAGTCAGACAGGCGGAGATGGGCAAAATTGTTGCCGTCATTTCCAGTGGTGACGCAGGCGTATATGGGATGGCGGGTCTGGTGTACGAGGTGCTGATGGAGCAAGGCTGGAAGCCGGATACGGGGGTTACTGTCGAAGTTATTCCGGGCGTATCGGCTATTCAGTCTTGTGCTTCGCTACTTGGCGCTCCTGTCATGCATGATGCATGTACGATCAGCCTGAGTGATCACCTCACGCCGTGGGAGACCATTATTCGCCGGGTCGAAGCCGCAGCATCCGCTGATTTTGTCATCGCCCTGTACAATCCACGCAGTGGACGGCGTACACGCCAGATCGTGGAGACACAGGAGATGATCCTGCGTTATCGTGACCCACAGACCCCGGTAGGTCTGGTGAAAAGTGCATACCGTGAGCGTCAGGACGTTGTCATGACCACACTGGAGGATATGCTGAATCATGATATCGGCATGCTGACAACCGTGATTATCGGCAACTCCTCGACCATGATGTACGAAGGACTCATGGTCACCCCGCGCGGGTACCAGCGGAAATATACGCTGAATACCGCGGAACAGTCGCTCAGACCTCATGAGCGACTGCGCACGGAAGCCGAGCCATGGTCGCTCGGCGCAAGGGAAGCCCGCGCTGCCGCCTCCGGCGAGGCAGCGGGCGAGAGCGCGGCCAGCGATGCATCGGCCGCGCAGCCACAGGCGGAGCCAGCCCTGCGCGGCGCAAGCGCCGGAGCGGGCACGGCTCCGCAAGGGCAGCCGCCCGCAGGCGCAGGGGCTGCTGCCCGATGCCTGCGGCAAGCCCGGCGAGCGGCGCTGGCACCGCCGTGCTCGCCGGCGAGCGACCTGCTCCCGTTGCGGCAGAGGCCGCTCCGGGCGGAGTCGCAGAAGCGCCACGCGCCAGTGCAGCTGCACTGGCTGCCGAGGCGCTGACACGGCTCGCGGCAGGCGGCGCGCTCGTGGGTGAATCGGCGAGCCGCTGGCTGGATGCAGCAGCAGCGCCGAGCCGATCGGCAAGTGCACCGCAGGCTGCGACCGCAACGGCGGTACGCACTGCGCCCGAGCCTGGGCGCAAGGCGCCGCTGTTCGAAGTCGGCGTGTCGCCCGGCGTGGGCAACAAAAAATTCACCGCAGCCCAGACGGCGCTGCTGGCCCAGTGTGCAAGTGAAGACGGCGAACTGGAGTACACGCCGGAGCACCAGATCATTCTGAGAGTGCCGACATTTGAACCGGACTCGCTGGTTGAAGAGCTGCGTGCAGCGAATTTTATCGTTGTACCGATTGGCGATGTCATCAAGGTGAAGGCCTGTGACTTCTGCAACATGGAGAAGGACGATGCTGTTCCGATGGCTAACCATTTGCAGGCTGTGATTGGCGGACTGGGTGCACCGAAAGAAACGAGTGTGGCGCTGAATGGCTGCGGTATGGCATGTTATGGGGCCGTGCTGGAGGATATCGGCATCGTGTATCGCAAAGGGGCATATGACCTGTTCCTCGGTGGCAAGAAATTCGGCCGCAATGCTCATCCTGCACAGCCCGTAGCAGAGGGAATTCCGGGTGACCAGATTGGTGGCATTGTGGAACGAATTGTGGCGGATTACAAAGAAAAGGGCCATCCGAATGAGCGATTCCACAAGTTCTTCAAACGAGTCGGTGTAATCCAGGGCTTCCGCCATGTGGATGCACCGGTCACGGTGGAAGTAAACCCGATATGTGGTGACTAATTCTGTACTAATCCAGTACTGATGCCTGACTAAGCTTTGAATGAGCATTAATTAAGTTCTGACTGAATTGTCTCCATCGGGAGACGAGACGTGATGATATAACTTGTCATGACGGAACGAATCGTTTGCAATATTCGCTGAATTTCAGCTGACATAGATGAATTGATTTTTACGATTCATGCGGTGAATGGATGGAATGATTGGTTTGGCGTAGTTTTTGTCGGATGAACTGGAGTGACGATTGATTATGAAAAGTCTGATCTGCGGATCAGACGGGGAGGAATAACAAAGATGGATGCAATATTGTTGGTGGGACACGGGAGTCGTGATCCCGAGGGGAATCGGGAACTGAAGGAGTTTGCCAATGAGGTAGCAGCGAAGGCACCGGAGAATACGCTGGTGGAAACTTGTTTTCTGGAGTTAACGAGACCAAGCATTGCTGATGGGGTTACCGCTTGTGTGGAACGAGGGGCCACACGTGTCGTGTTGGTGCCGATCATTCTGTTTGCTGCCGGTCATGCCAAGATTGATATTCCTAACGCCATTGACCGCGCCAAGGCACGTTATCCGCAGGTAGAGTTCGTATATGGTCGTCCCATCGGTGTTCATGAGAAGGTCGTTCAAATCATGCAGACCCGTCTGCAAGAGGCACAGCCTGTACTTGTCGCATCCCAAGGCGGTACAGCGGTAGCAGCTCCACCTGCTCCGGTGACGGATGAAGAGACTGCCGTCCTGGTGCTTGGACGCGGAAGCAGTGACCCGGATGCCAACAGTGACTTTTTCAAAATGACCCGGATGTTATGGGAGAAACTGCCGTACAAGTGGACGGAAAGCAGCTTTATCGGCGTGACACAGCCCTCATTCCCGGATGGATTGGAGCGCTGTCTCTTGCTGGGTGCAAAGAAAATCATCATCATGCCTTATTTCCTGTTTACAGGTGTACTGATCAAGCGCATTGATGAAATGACTGCGGAATTTGCAGCGGCACATCCAGACATCCAGGTTGAGGTTGGCGGATACTTTGGTTTCCACCCGAAGCTGGTTGAACTGGTGCTGGAGCGAGCCCATGAGGGGTTATACGGACGTGTAACAGCCAACTGTGACAACTGCCAATTCAGACTGGAAGCAGCCAAACACCATCATCACCATCATGATCACGACCATGGGCATGACCACGATCATCACCATGATCACGACCACGACCATCATCACGATCACGGACATGAGCACAGTCACGATCACGGACATGAGCACAGTCACGATCATAGTCACGACCACCATCATGAACACAGCCATGCGCACAACCACGATCATTCCGACCATGATCACTCACACCATCATGTTGAGCATGACCACCAGCAGGTACATGCACATGATGACCATACACATAAGCATGACCATGGTCAGGATCACGCGCATACAGCCATCAATCGTCAAGCGTCACTCGATTATCATCATGATCACGATGAGGAGTTGCATCATACGCATCACGAGCAAGAAGTCCATCGCAACGGCCAGGTTGACGCGGAAGGGACCGCGCCAGAAGGGGCTTCTCCCGATCAGTCAGAGGTTGCAGCAACTTCGGAGCAGGTGAATCGTCCATGATCTTCATGTTGTGTGGTACGAGTGATGCCAGGGAACTCGCTCTACAGATCCAGCAGCAAGGTGCAGACGTGCTGACTTCTGTCGTAACGGACAGTGCTGCACATAGCCTGACGGAGGCTGGATTACCTGTTCGGACAGGCCGTTTGACTGTGGAAGCCATGGTGGAGCTTGTGCGTGAAAAAGGTAGCCGTGCCATTGTGGATGCAAGTCATCCGTTTGCCGAAGAAGCACATGCCAATGCGATGGAGGCAGCCAAACAGGCGGGCATTCCATATATTCGTTATGAGCGCACGGGTCTGGCGTACGATGATCACGCGTTGCTACATGTCGTGTCTTCCTACGATGAAGCGGCACTCAAGGCCAAAGAACTCAAGGGCTCCGTTATGCTGACAACAGGCAGCAAAACGTTGCAGATCTTCACCAAGCACCTGCTCGGTGATCCGGAGATTCGCCTCGTTGCTCGCATGCTTCCACGTCTCGATAATATGGAGAAATGCGGTGAACTTGGCGTTGAACAGCGCAATATTATTGCGATGCAGGGACCCTTTTCCCGTGAAATGAATGAAGCCTTGTACAAGCACTATGCGACGACTGTAATGGTTACCAAGGAGAGCGGCAAGACCGGAGCCGTCGATGAGAAAATCCAATCTGCACTGGAGCTGGGCATTCATGTCGTGTTGATTTCACGCCCTGAGGCTGAATTTGGAACGGTGTTTGACCATTTTGAAGGTGTACTGGATGAGTTGAAGCGTGTATTGGTGTAGTAGAGCACCCCGATAGTCTTAATTTGAATAATGCATTTTTGAATGACACCACTACTTGAAGGAGTGAAATGCACATGGATTTCAAAACGGAATTCAAACCGTTGACCGTACAGCCACAGGAGATTGAGGGTAAAAGCTTTGAGATGATTACGGAGGAACTGGGTGAGCATCCGTTCACGGCTGAGCAATATCCCGTGGTACAGCGTGTCATTCACGCCTCGGCTGACTTTGAACTGGGACGCAGCATGGTATTCCACCCGGATGCCATTCAAGCAGGAATTGCAGCACTTCGCGCCGGCCAATCCGTCATTGCTGACGTACAGATGATTCAGGCTGGCGTAAGCAAGGATCGCATTCGCGGTTTTGGCGGAGATGTGCACGTACATATTTCCGATCCCGATGTGATGGAGGAAGCCAAACGCTTGAACACCACTCGCGCAATCATCTCGACGCGTAAAGCGAACCAATTATACGAAGGCGGCATTTACGCCATTGGTAACGCCCCAACCGCACTGCTGGAACTGATCCGTCTGGTCAAAGAAGGCGAAGCCAAACCTGGCCTGATCATCGGTATGCCCGTCGGATTCGTATCCGCAGCCGAGTCCAAAGACGAGCTGCGCAAGCTCGACATCCCATTCATCACCAACATCGGCCGCAAAGGTGGAAGCACCATCGTCGTGGCCGCCCTGAACGCCATCTCCCTAATGGCCGTGAAGGCGTAGTTGTATTAAGTCTAAGTCATTTTAAGTAACGATCACAGGTGAATAGAGGCAATCGCGACGCAAACAAACAAGCGTTACAAACTTTAACGAATTCTAGCGAACGTAATGAGCTTTAACGATCCTTAGCGAGCTTTAACGAACCTCGCAGGCCTTAATGGACTTTAAGGAATTCTGGCGAACGTAATGAGCTTTAACGATCCTTAGCGAGCTTTAACGAACCACGAACCTTAATGGACTTTAAGGAATTCTAGCGAACTTTATGAGCTCTAACGAACCTCACAGGCCTTATATTGCGGATTATCGTCCTTTTCATATTTTAACGAATCTGAGTAACGCTATTCCGTTGAAATAAGCCAAAAAGTGGTGGAAACAACGTCTTTCTAGTGAAATAACGTCACTACGATTCGTTACAATTTTCGTTTGTGGAATATGGCCCAAATAGCGTCCCCTCGATTCGTTACAAATGTAGATGTCATCAAAAGGCACCCACTCATGACGCATCACTGAAACAGTTTGCACGGGTAAGCACGGTTCACCGTCATAAGGTAATCAATCCTAAGTATCACCAACTAGCAAAAAGAACAGCACACGCTCAACCGCAAAACCCCGTAACTACATTCCAGGCCAATTCCTGCCGGCATGGAATGATCAGTTACCCAAAATAAACCTCAGGGCATTGTTTAGCCCAAGAGGTGGCACTATGCACTGTGCCAGGTGGATGCATAAGCAGGTAGCAGCGAAGGGGACGGAATCGATTCTGAAGAAGCGGAGCGGTCGCCTAAAAGCTTTCTGCAAGAAAGCTACTTCGGAAGCATAAGCTGTCTCCGGATTTCTCCCTTTAGAAAAGGGAATCAAAGAAATCTGGAGACAACAGCGATCATAAGAACGATCCGTACCCGTAGCGACCACCCAAGCACCAAAATCCACCCATGCACGCAGCGTAATGCCACCTCATTAAAACTAACTAATTAAAGGACGGGAGGTTCAAAACCCATGATAGGCGGCAATACACCAGACCCCGACAAACCCATGCGTTCCGGCTTCACCACAGGCGCATGTGCCACAGCGGTTGCCAAAGGAGCGACGCAGCTCCTGTTAACGGGCCATGTTCCTGCGCAGGCCGTGGTTTCATTGCCCGCGGGCTTTGACCACTCGTTCGAACTGATCGAGCAGGAGCTGACTGATGGCGTAGCGACCTGTGCCACGATCAAAGACGCCGGGGATGACCCGGACGCCACACACCGGGCGAAGATCATCGCACATGTGTCGTGGCGGGACGAGCCGGGCATGGAGCTGGATGGGGGCATCGGCGTTGGCCGGGTTACGAAGCCTGGACTGCCCGTGCCTGTAGGCGAAGCGGCAATCAATCCCGTTCCGCGCCGCATGATTACCGAAGCCGTCACCCAGGTGCTCGCAGAACACGGCGCAGCCAGAGGTGTGCGGGTGGTAATCAGCGTGCCGGACGGCGAAGAGATGGCCAAGAAGACATTGAATTCCCGGCTCGGCATTCTGGGCGGCATCTCCATTTTAGGTACACGCGGCGTGGTTGTTCCGTTCTCGACTTCTGCCTACAGAGCGAGTGTGGTACAAGCGATCTCCGTTGCGCAGGCATCCGAATGTGAACACATTGTGCTGACGACGGGTGGCAGTAGTGAGAAATATGCCATGAAGATGATGCCGGAACTGCCAGAGGAAGCTTTTATCCAGATGGGTGACTTTGTCGGCTTTGCGATCAAACACGGTAAACGGTTGGGCATGAAACGCATCACGCTGGTCGGGATGCCAGGCAAATTTGCCAAAGTGGCCCAAGGCGTCATGATGGTACACTCCAAGAGTGCGCCAGTGGATTTTGGATTTCTTGCGTCCGTGGCCCGCGAGACCGGAGCCGGGGATGAACTGGCGCAAGCGATCGAGGAAGCCAACACGGCCACTCAGGTGGCAGATATGATGACCGAAGCCGGGTACTTGCCCTATTTTGAAAAGTTATGTACATACGCCTGTCGGCACTGTTTGGAACATGCCGGAGGCGGCGTGACAGTGGAAGTAGTATTGGTAACAATGAAAGGAATGGAACTGGGGAGGGCGGAAATCAGTGAACTCGAAGACAGCAACTGGAGCAAAGAATCGTAAAATTCGCATTATCGGCGTGGGTGAAGAAGGCGCGGCAGGACTGACAACGGATAGCCTGAATCTCATTCAGGAGGCAGATGTACTTGTTGGCGGAGAGCGCCAGCTGGAGTATTTCCCTGCATTTGCAGGTGAACGGTTAGCGATTAAGAGCGGTTTAAGCGATCTCGTTGTGAAAATAAAAGCGTTACAGGCCACACACAACATCGTTGTGCTTGCCTCGGGTGACCCGCTGTTCTACGGCATTGCCGGGTATTTAGCGCGCCAAATCGGCCCGAATCAACTGGAGATCCGGCCTAATCTCAGTTCGCTGCAGCTGGCATTTGCCCAGCTTGGCGAGAGCTGGCATGATGCCGTGCTCGAAAGCGTGCACGGTCGCCCGCTCAAAGGCCTCGCCCAGCGCATCGATGGCAAAGCCAAAGTGGCGCTGCTCACGGACGAGCATAACAGCCCCGCTGCGATCGGGGCGTATCTGCAACAGTTCGGCATGACGGAGTATGATGCCTACGTTGCCGAGAACCTGGGCGGGGCAGACGAACGTGTCCGCCATTACACCCTCGACGAGCTGGCAGCAGCAGAATGTAGCCCGCTGAACGTCGTGATTTTGCTGCGCCGCAAGGATGCACCCGCGCCGCGCCGGGGTTTCGGGTTTGCAGATGAGGAATTCCATCAGCGCAAACCCGAAAAAGGCCTCATCACCAAGCGTGAAGTCCGCGCGTTCAGCTTGTCCGAGCTGAAACTGGGCGAGGACAGCATCGTGTGGGATATCGGCGCAGGTTCAGGCTCGGTGGCGGTCGAGTGCACGCGGCTGGCGCCGCGGGGCCAGGTCTTCGCCATCGAGAAGAACGAAGGTGACCTCGTGAACATCGAGGCCAACCGGATCAAATTCCGGACAGACTTCACCGTCCTTCATGCCAAAGCTCCAGCGGGGCTGGACGAACTGCCGCATCCGGATGCGGTGTTCATTGGCGGCAGCGGCGGCGAACTCGGCCAGCTGATCGCCCTGTGTGCGTCCCGGCTGCGCCCCGAGGGACGCCTCGTCGTGAATGCAGCGACGATCGAGACGCTGCATGACAGCATGAAGGCGATGCGCGAAGCAGGCATGGACGCCTCCGTGACCTTGTTGCAGACGGCGCGCAGCAAGCCGATCCTGAACATGACCCGTTTTGACGGATTGAATCCGATCTACGTGATTACAGGACAATATATTACAGCAGAAGAAGCGGAAACGGCGAACGGAGCAGAGTAGTCTGGCAAGGAACGAAGAAGGGGGAGAGCAGCATTAGCACAACAACTGCAAGCACAACAGGAAATACAGCGTGGGGAAGCACCTCCACAGAACCATTGGAAAATACATCGTCCGATCCCCAAGCCATCGGTACATTGTATGGCGTCGGTGTTGGGCCGGGAGACCCGGAGCTGATTACGGTAAAAGCATACCGGATGATTCGCGAATGTCCGGTGGTTGCATATCCCAAGAAACGTAAAGGCGGTAAATCCTACGCCCACGAGATTGTGGAGCTGTATGTGAACCCGGAAGAAAGAGATGCTTGGCCTGATCTTTCCGATGACCAAGGACCCGGTTGTGCTTGAACGCGAGTGGGGCAAGACCGTTGAAGCATGCTGGGGGCGCTCAAGGAAGGCAAGGATGTTGCTTTTGTAACCGAGGGAGATCCGAACCTTTACAGCACATTTATTCATCTGGCCCGGCTGATGCGAGAGCTGCATCCTGAAGTGCCGATTAGTTCGATCCCGGGCATTTCATCCGTGTTGGGTGCAGCGGCAGCGCTGGATATCCATCTGGCAGATGGAGATGAGCAGGTAGGCATTATCCCGGCTACGGCAGATAAAGAAGCGATGCGGCAGGCCATTGAGCATCACGATACGATTGTATTTATCAAAGTGGCAAAGGTGCTTGACCCGATGCTGGAATTGCTGGACGAGATGGGACTCGGCGGCAAAGCGTCGGTTGTCACCAAGGTCACTTCTCCATATGAACTGGTCTGGCGCGATGCCCGTGAATTGAAAGGGCAGGAGCTGGAATATCTAAGCCTGATGGTGGTGAGCAAATGAAGACATTGGAAGCGAAAGTCTACATTGTAGGTGCGGGCCCGGGCGATCCGGATTTGATCACGGTAAAAGGTTCCAACATTTTGAGAAGTGCAGATCTAGTGCTGTATACGGATTCCCTCGTGAACGATGAACTGATCGCAACGGCGAAGCCCGAAGCAGAAGTGCTGCAAAGCTCTGGCATGGATCTGGAGCGTCAGGTTGAGCTGATGTGTGAAGCCACTCGTGTGGGTCGCAGTGTAGCTCGTGTGCATACGGGTGATCCGGCGATGTACGGCGCAATTCTGGAACAAATGGTACTGCTGAAACAGCAGGGCGTGGAATATGAGATCATTCCGGGTGTGAGTTCGGTCTTTGCTTCAGCAGCTGCACTAGGGGCGGAATTGACCGTACCAGAACTGACGCAGACCGTTATTCTGACACGTGCAGAAGGTCGTACCCCTGTGCCTGAACGGGAGAAGCTGCGTGATCTGGCATCCCATCACTGTACGGTGGCGCTCTTCCTGAGTGCAACTTTGGCGAAAAAAGTCGTGGTTGAATTCCTCGCCGCAGGCTGGAGTGAAGATACTCCTGTGGCAGTTGTGCAGCGGGCAACATGGCCTGATCAGAAGATTGTACGAACCACGCTTGCCAATCTGGCAGCGGCATCTGCGTGCCGCCGGCATTACAATGCATGCGATGATCTTGGCAGGCTGGGCGCTTGACCCGGATCTCGTGAACCGGGATGCCCACCGTTCCAAGTTGTACGATAAATCCTTCACCCATGGCTATCGCAAGGGAGTGAAGTCTGGTGAGTAATCCGTTTGCAGCCGTTGCCATTACAAAACATGGTGTAGAGATGGTGCGTAATCTGGCAGGGCAGTTCCAGGGTACGGACGTGTATTATATGAGCAAGTTTGCTCGTGGCGATGAAGAGCAGTTGGGTTATGAGCTGTTTGAAGGCTCGGTGAAGCTGATTTTGCCTGACTTGTTCAAACGATATAATGGCATCATTCTGTTCATCTCCCTGGGGGCCGTTGTGCGTATGATTGCTCCGATTCTGGTGGACAAAAAAGTTGACCCTGCCGTCCTGGTCATTGATGACCGCGGCGAAAATGTCATCAGCGTGCTCTCGGGTCACCTCGGCGGTGCGAACGAGTTAACTCGTCAGGTGGCGGAAGTGCTCGACGCACGTGCCGTCATCACGACAGCGTCGGACGTGCAGGGCACCATTCCGGTGGACATGTTTGGCCGGGAGCTGGGCTGGATCGTAGACAGCTTCGACAAGGCGACACCTGTTAGTGCGGCTGTGGTGAACGAAGAACCTGTCGCCCTCATTCAGGAGACGGGGGAGCGCAACTGGTGGAAATATAACAAACCCGTACCGGATCATATCCGTGTCTTCAACAGCCTGGAGGAAACGGAATCCTTCCCGTTTAACGCTGCGCTGGTCGTCAGCGACCGCCTGCTTTCGGCAGAAGAAGAGGAACGTTATCTCACCAATGGTGTATTGTATCGTCCCAAAAGCCTCGTGCTCGGCATGGGCTGTAATCGCGGCACATCTGTCGAGGAATTGGAGCAGGAAGTCCTCGCTACCTTGCAGGAGTTATCTCTTTCCGTGAAGAGTGTGCGCAACATTGCCACGATTGATCTGAAAAAGGATGAAGAAGGCCTATTGGCCCTCTGTGCCAAATACGGCTGGGAACTGGTGACCTATACGCCTGCGGAACTGAATACAGTGAAGCTTGCCAATCCATCCGAGACGGTATTCAAATATACCGGAGCCTATGGTGTAAGTGAACCTGCGGCGTTGCTCTCCTCTGGAGCGGATCATTGGCTGCTGGAGAAGAAAAAGAGCGGTAATCTGACGATCTCTGTAGCTCGCGTTTCATTTAAGTAGAGATGTACATGAAGTGAATCTACTTTACGCAATAGCACTGCGATGACAGAACAACCTAATGAATAAAAAGTGTGCATTAATCTTAACCGCATCGCTATGTGATGCGGTTTTGTTTAGATTATAGAACGTATACGTTCTCAGCGGAGCTGAAGGATTGATATTCGCAAGTAAAGGTGGAAATGACAATGACCATTGCAAATCGTAACGCCAGACCCCGATTGATCATTGCTGGCACCGGAAGTGGTGCAGGGAAAACGACAGTTACCTTGGGACTGATGAGAGCACTCGCCCAACGAGGTTTGAGTGTACAAGGGTTCAAATGCGGCCCGGATTATATTGATCCAACATACCATACCGCTCTCACGGGCAGACCCTCACGCAATTTGGATGCATGGATGACATCGCCTGAGTATGTGAGAGATACGTTTGAGAAGGCATCGGAGGGACATGATATTTCCATTATCGAGGGTGTTATGGGCCTCTACGATGGTAAAGATCCGCTCAGCAATACAGGCTCGACGGCAGAGATTGCACTGGTGACACAGACCCCTGTGATCCTGGTTGTGGATGTACGCAGCATGGCTCGCAGTGCGGCCGCGATTGTACTGGGTTTTCAACAGTTGGAGCCTGCATTAAATATTGCCGGAGTGATCGTCAATCGTTGTGGAAGTGCAGGTCATTATACCATTGTGAAAAAAGCCATTGAGCAGATGTGCGGCATACCGGTCGTTGGCTGGCTGAAGCGGGACGAGGACATGTCCATCCCGGAGAGACATCTGGGACTGGTGCCTGCCATTGAGCGCGGTGAACTGGAGCCATTATTCCAACGTGCAGCCGATGTGCTGATGGAAGGCACGGATCTGGATCTTGTGCTGGAGCTGGCGGCAAGTGCTCCACCTTTGAATACAGAAGAAGGGAGTCCGGCTAAAACTGTGGACACAGACTCAGCCCGTGCTGAATCTGGTTCAGTTGGTGATTCACATTCCCATTCAGTGCTCCACGATACGAATCGACATGTATCCCACTCGGCACAGCCTGTCATTGCCGTTGCGCGCGATGCGGCATTTAATTTCTATTATCCCGATAATCTGGAATTGCTCGAATCGGCAGGAGCCCGATTACAGTATTTCAGTCCGCTTGCTGGCGAAGGTATTCCGACGGATGTGGATGGCATCTATTTGGGCGGTGGCTTTCCTGAGGAATTCGCAGCAGATATTGCGGGTAACCAACGGTTTCTGGAAGGGCTTCGTCAGGCAGCGCAATCCAACATGCCCTTATTTGCCGAGTGTGGGGGCTACATGGTGCTCGGAGAAACGTTGACCGACCGGGAAGGTGTGACTTTCGAGATGGCGGGCATTATCCCCGCACAGGTGCAGATGCAGAAGAAGCGGGCTGCGCTTGGCTACCGTGAAGCGAGTAGCGTTCAGGATTCCTTTTTGCTGAAAAAGGGTGAGGTTCTTCGGGGTCATGAATTTCATTATTCCACGATGACCTATCGTGATGAAGGAACGATCCCTTATGCATATGAGACCAAGGGGTTACGTGGCTTGAAGCAAGAAGGATATGCGGCAGGCAACATCGTGGCGGGGTATACGCATGTTCATCTGGGCTCTTATCCGGAAGCCGCTCGAAGATGGGTGGAGCATTGTCTGGCTTATCGGAAGGAACGGTATATTCAGCAGTGAGAGCAACGGTTAGACAGTTTAAATAGATGCCTGAATTCAATAAGCAAAATGGCTCTAATCTGGTTTTTATCTCATGAGTCTAAGGTCGTGAAGTTGGCGATCCCCACTTTAATTTAAAGGTTTTCAGATGAATATGTGGAATGAGTTAAAGACAGCATCATTATGCAAGGGAGGGATATCGTGATGAGAACCGTATGTGTGACTGGAGCCGCTCGGGGGTTGGGACTGGCTTTGACGGCCCAGATGCTGAAGAGAGGCTATCACGTCTATGCGGCGGGTCTGGATGTGGAGGATTCCGAGGGAATTCGAATGCTTGCAGAAGCATATCCGGACCATCTGCGCGCCATTGAGTTGGATATTTCGGACGATTTGTCGGTGGCTCTGTTCACGGAGACATTGAAGCTGGATACGAATCGTTTGGATATGCTGATCAATAATGCGGCTATACTAGGGAGTATTACGGATCATATCCGCGGGCCGTTGAATATGGCGGAGATGGCTGAAGTGTTTAATGTGAACACCTTAGGCACACTGCGTGTGACTCATTCCCTGTTACCCCTCCTTCTTCAAGGGCAGACCAAGTTGATTGTTGATATCTCTTCCGAGGCTGGAAGTATTGAGCAATGCAGTCGGGATGGTTGGTATGCCTATTGTATGTCCAAAGCTGCTTTGAACATGCAAGCCCGCCTTGTGCATAATGGTCTGAAGAATGAAGGCGGACAAGTGATGCTTGTGCATCCCGGTTGGGTACAGAGTTATATGCGGGGCGAGTTGGATGGTTCGGCAGATCTCACGCCCGAGCAATCTGCACAGCATATCGCAGTACTTATCGACCGCCATGAGCAGTTTAAAGGAGATCAGCCCGCCTATGTGGACTACAAGGGAGAGCAACTTCCCTGGTAGTTGGTTGTATACAGTGAGGTGAACGAGAAAGGAGATGGATAAAATGGATCATCGTAAAAAAGCATTGTTACTTGGCGATTATACGCATCCCGATTGGCATCCGCTACAGGGTGTAGATGCGGAGATCAGCCGGATTTTCCATGATACGATGACTGTGCAGTGCAGTGAGAACCGGAATATGCTGCTGCAAGAAAATATAACCGGGTTCGATGTATGTATCTCATACATGGACGATTGGAAAGGGAAAGTCTCCCCACAGCAGACAGCAGGGTTGCTGTCCTATGTAAGTAATGGAGGTGGACTGGTCATTATACATAACGGCATTTCGCTCCAAAATCGTTATGAACTCAAACAGATGATTGGTGCCAAGTTCCTGCATCATCCGGCTTATGCATCACTGGATTTCACCGTAACGGACGAAAGCCATCCGGTGACCGAAGGGATTACAGCGTTTACCATGGAAGAAGAGGCATATCAGTTTGAGTTTGGTTCTTTTGCCGAAACGAAGGTATTGCTGGAATATCAATCCGAAGAAGGACCGAAGCCTGCGGTTTGGGCGCATCGTTATGGTGTTGGACGTATTGTTTATCTTATGCCGGGTCATCATGTGCCGTCTTTTGCACACGAAACGTACCGTAAGTTACTTCTGCAAGCAGGCAAATGGGCTGCACGTTACGTCTGATCCGACGGACATTTTGCATACGAAGCTTAAGGGGTATAATATAGAGATCAACGAAGAGGAGGATGACAAAATGAGCGATTTGTTCAAAAAGGCGATCTCGTTAGGGCTTGGTCTTACTGTTGTAAGCAAAGAAAAAATTGAGAAAACCGTGGATGATTTGGTCAAACGCGGGGAACTTGCGCCCGGTGAATCCAAAGCTTTGGTTGAACGCCTGATGGAACGGGGCGATGAAGAGCAAGGCCAGTTCAAGCGGGTGATTCAGGAACAGGTCAAACGCGTGCTTCAGGAAGCGGGTGTGGCATCCGAAAGTGATGTAACCAGCCTGGAACAACGTGTTGCCGTCCTGGAGAAAAAGCTTGCCGAACTGGGCCACTCACCACAGCTTCAACCTGATGAATCCCCGGCTCCACTTGAAGTTCCTCCTCCTCTCAAAGGAAACGAGATCGAGTAGATGGCAGTGCGAATCAAACATGTCGGCAGATACCGTGAAATTGCCATGGCGCTGGTGCGTCATGGCTTCGGTTATATGGTCGAGGAGCTGGGTTTGTTCCAGTTGCTGGCACTGCCCAGACGGTGGATGTCGCGTGAAGCACACACGACCAAAACGCTGAGTGAACGCATCAGACTTGTGCTGCAGGAGCTGGGGCCAGCTTTCGTCAAGCTGGGGCAACTCGCAAGCACAAGGGCAGATCTATTGCCTGAGTCTGTCATTCGCGAGCTGGTGAAGTTGCAGGATCAGGTCCCGCCGTTCTCTTCCGAGATGGCACGGGGTATTTTGGAACAGGAATTGGATACACCGCTGGAGGAGATCTTTTCCCGGTTCGAGGATACCCCAGTAGCTGCGGCCAGCATTGGACAGGTGCATCTGGGCAAACTTCGAAGTGGAGAATCGGTAGCCATCAAGATTCAGCGGCCAGGTATATCGCGTATTGTGCAGCGTGACCTGGATATTTTGCGTGAGCTGACAGCCATGGCAGAGAAGCGCTGGGACTGGGTGAAGCAATACCAGATTCCACAAATGGTAGAAGAGTACGCTCAGGCATTGATGGCCGAGCTGGATTATACGGTCGAGGGCCGCAATACGGAAAAGATTGCACAGCAATACCAACAGGACAACAAGGTCAAAATCCCGACAATTTACTGGGATCAGACATCGTCCCGTGTGCTTACGATGGAGTATATCGAAGGTATCAAACTCAATGATCGTGAAGAACTGGTCAGACGCGGCCATGATCTGAATAACATTGCTGAGCGGCTGGTGGACTCCTTATTGAATCAGATCTTTATTCATGGTTTCTTTCACGCTGACCCACATCCGGGCAATCTGATGGTATTGAAGGATGGGCGCCTTGCCTTTATCGACTTTGGCATGGTGGGCAGTCTGAGCGATGAGATGAAACAGCAGCTTGCCTCGCTTATCATCGGGTTAATGCGCAAAGATACGGACAGTATGATCCGTGCCATTGAGAAGCTTGGCATGATGCCAGATGACATGGATCTGCGCGGTCTTCATGTGGATTTGGACAAGTTGCGCACCAAATATTACGATATTCCCTTTTCCAAGATCAGTGTGGGTCAGGCGTTGAACGATCTGTTCGGCGTAGCTCAGAGGCACCGGGTCGTGATGCCGGCCGATATTCTGCTGCTTGGTAAATCATTGCTGACGATGGAAGGTGTTATTGAACATCTTGACCCTTCCCTGAGTATTGTGGATATGGCCGAACCTTTTGGCCGAAAGCTGATCAAGGAACGTTTTAGCGCCGGAAGAATCAAAAATCGATTATTCCGCAGTGCGGCTGATATGGCCGAGAGTGTCATTGGTCTGCCAGGACAGTTAAGACAGTTATCATCCATTATTAGCAAAGGTAAGCTGAGGCTGGAGATCAGTGTCCCTGAACTCGATGCACTCATGCGCAGAATGGACCAGATTAGTAATCGGCTGTCCTTTAGTATCGTACTGCTCGCCTTCTGTATCATCATGGTGGGCTTGATTATCGGTTCGTCGATCAGTCATCAGTCCACGATGCTGTGGGATATTCCGGTTATTGAGATTGGTTTCCTGGTAGCGATATTGATGGTGGCTTTCCTGCTCTATTCGATATTCAAATCGGGAAGATTCTAGCATCGCTATTACATCAATTACAGGCATACCCGTAAAGAGACTTTCTTCAAAGGATCTTTGCGGGTTATTTTATGTGAACAGAGAATGGACGAGTAAATCATAGAAATATTAAGATAATAGGAGATAAGGTTTTATTTTCAAGGCTTAACTGTGTTCGTACATATCCGGTCCGGTGACTATAATAATAGGTCAGTACATTAACGGACCCGGTTTTTCTGAGAGGGGAAAACCTAATGGCATCAGAATCAGCTCCTGATGTCGCTCGAGCAAGACAACTGAAGGCAGTAATGGAACACAGCGGTACACACTGGAACGGAAAAGACGCGAGTGCACATTAACCCGTCAAGGCTATACGGATGGTGGGAATAATGCACTTCACAATTCAGGCAACAGCATAGTCGAATGATGCGGAGAGGGAATCCGTTATTTTGTGCTGTCCCGGGCAGTTAATTGGTCGTGAACGGCTTCCGTTACTCTTCAGTAAGATTGTCCATTATGAGGAATACACATAGGAGGAACGGTAAAGAACATATGAATACGTTAAAACAACAATGGTTTGGCAACATTCGCGGAGATGTGCTGGCAGGCATTACGGTAGCGCTGGCGTTAATTCCGGAAGCCATTGCTTTCTCCATCATTGCAGGAGTCGATCCCATGGTCGGGTTGTATGCTTCGATTACGATTGCGATTGTGATCTCGATTGCAGGTGGAAGACCAGGCATGATCTCGGCGGCAACAGGGGCCATGGCGGTACTGATGGTTGGACTCGTCAAGGATTATGGCGTGGAATATCTTTTTGCAGCTACGATATTGACGGGTATTATTCAATTTATTTTAGGCATATTTAAGGTTGGACGATTTATTACGTTTGTGCCTCATTCGGTGTTAACCGGATTCGTGAATGCACTGGCGATTCTGATCTTTATGGCGCAGTTAACTCACTTCACGGGAGCGAACTGGATTATGTATGCGATGGTAGCGGGTACGCTGGCGATTGTCTATATTTTGCCACGGTTTTTCAAAGGCATTCCGGCTCCACTGATTGCAATTATCGTGATGACGATTATTACCTTGGTGTTTCATCTCGACGTAAGGACTGTCGGTGACATGGGAAATATAACGAGTACGCTGCCGATGTTCCATTTGCCGAATATTGCGTGGACCTGGGACATGCTAATGATTCTGCTGCCTTATTCATTCACCATGGCATTGGTCGGTTTGCTGGAATCCTTGCTGACGGCAACCATTGTGGATGAGATGACCGAAACCAAGAGCAGCAAGAACCGTGAGGTGCGTGGTCAGGGGATCGCAAATTTCGTGAACGGTTTGTTTGGCGGCATGGGCGGCTGTGCGATGATCGGGCAGTCGGTCATTAATGTGAAGTCTGGCGGACGTGGAAGATTATCTACGTTTACTGCGGGTGCGTTCCTCGCAATCCTGTTGCTGCTGTTCAGCGGTGTGGTGAAACAGGTACCGATGGGGGCGCTCGTTGGTGTGATGTTTATGGTGTGTATCGGAACATTCGACTGGAGTTCCATCAAAAATATTGCTCGCGTGCCGCGAGCGGAAGCCTTTGTCATGATCGTGACGGTGGCGATTGTGGTCTATACCCACGATCTGTCGATCGGGGTTATGGTCGGCGTTGTGCTCAGTGTGCTGCATTTTGGCTGGAAACAGACCAAGATTCGCGTACAGGCGAGCCAGGAACAAGGGCAGAAGGTATACCGGGTCAACGGACCGTTCTTCTTTGGATCTTCGTCCAGCTTCGTGGATGAATTCGATGCAGAAGCTGATCCGAAGGAGATCACAATTGATTTCGGAGGTTCACATATCTGGGATAATACCGCGGTTGTGGCTATTGGCAAAGTGAAGTTCAAATACGCGAAGCTTGGCAAAACCGTGCACCTGCGGGGGTTGAACGAAGAGAGTACTCGTATTCTTGAACGGAGTGGATTTGCCACAGCTGGCGGGCACGGTTCATAACTTGTTTGGACGAAGATGCGATGTTGAAACGTAGATACGTGAGCAACGTGAACAAGGTAAAAAAGGTGAAAAATGAACAGTTCAGTGTATCTGGAATGAAGGATCTGAACAAGCAAATGGGAGTTATGAAGGCTACTGTTCTAAAGTCGTGGTGAGCAGACGTGCGAGCATTATATAGTAACCGTGCGATAGCCCTATATAGTAGACAACATAGAAAGTTATTTATCAGCGGCGCACTTCTCCCCACTCTAAAGTCGGGAGAATGCGTCGCTGTTTTTATTAGAGAATGTAGTGTGTACAGCGATAGTCGTGGTAGTCGTTCTTCTTCTTGTTGCAGTATAGGAAGTTGTAGTTATAGTGGTGATAGTTTTAGTAGAAGTATAGATAGTGTTGGTTATTAGGGGTCTTGGTACTCCCAGTAGTAATAGTAGTTCTAAGAGTAGTCGTGTGCAGCTCCCAGCACGCAGTGCCCTGCTTCATGACAAGGAGGGTCTGTTAGTGTAGTAGTCCCGGTCCCAGTAGTAGTAGTAGTAGTTGTTGTTGTTGTTGTATTGATGTTGTTCCTGATTCTAGTTTGTGTTTGTGTAGTTGATGTTCTGTTTCTAATAGATGGTGTTATTGTTGTAGCTGATGTTTTTGTGCTTAAGCTTGTGTCCTTCACTGTGTGCCAAATCTAACGAACCTGACACGTCTTATATGGGGGTATTTCATGTTTTCGTTATTCTAACGAATCTCAGACATCTTATTATGCCAATTTTGCCGAAATTCAAGCCTTTTCGCGGGTATGTACAAGTAATAAAGTGACTGGAGTTTGTTAGAAAATCCAAACGACTCTATTTGTCGGAATAGAGTGTCCTGGATTCGTTAGAATTAGTGTCACGCTGGAGGTTCATCATGGAATTTTTAAATTTTCATCGTGAGAGGTATTTTCGGACCGCTGAATTTTGGATCCCCATGTACAGCGTAATTCCAGCTACCTTTCATTCTGAACTTTCGCAGAATCGCTTCCTTTTGATCTGTTTTAGGATGACCTTCACGCAATTTAATAGGATCCTAGCAGCGACTTCAACGCTATCCCTAAGCTATCCTAGGGTTCTGAACATAACGATCCATATACATCCTTCTCAGGGAGTACCATTAGACAGTACACCTGCATCCCCTCCGCCTGACAACTTGCATTCAAATTCCCAACCCCATCCACAGAGTCCGAGTCATATTTTGAGCTGGCACCTTAAGTTAATCCACTCATCATCATTCTTAGAGGGCTCCTGTAGTTACTCTCACAACACTCCTCAAACACACTCGATTGATACATGTTACACAGATCTCGGGATTTTGTGATACAAGTTAGGGGTGTAACGCTGTATGCCCTTTTGTTTTGCTTGACTAACGTGTAAACTACAGGGTATGGAGAAGAAGAGCAACGAGTGGATTGCTTTTTAAAAAATTCATTTCATAATCATGATTGAACGAAGGAAAACTAGTCTTGATGGCAGATACTGATACTGAAGTCATTATGAAATGGACTTATCTAAATGAATATACAGAGGTGTAACGATTGGCAAACTTTGAACAACTGGGCATTCGCCCGGAATGGTGCGAGATCCTGAAACATCAGGGCATCGCCGTGCCGACTCCGGTACAGGAGCGTTCGATTCCGGTACTGCTGGGCGGACGCGATATTATCGCCGAGGCACAGACAGGCACAGGGAAAACGCTGGCTTTTTTGCTGCCGATTATTCAGAAAATTAATGTATCTGACCGTTCCCCGCAAGCGTTGATTATCGCGCCGACGCGTGAGCTTGCGCTGCAAATCACGGAAGAAGCGAAGAAGCTCACGGCAAACGACGATAAACTGCACGTGCTTGCCGTATACGGCGGGCAGGATGTGGACAAGCAACTGCGCAAATTGCAGAACGGTACCCAGATCGTTATTGGCACACCGGGTCGTCTTTTGGACCACCTGCGCCGTGGCACGTTGAATCTTAATAATGTAAAAAAACTGGTACTGGATGAAGCCGACCAAATGCTGCATATGGGCTTCCTGGACGATGTGGAGACGATTCTTAGCGAGCTGCCACACAAACGCCAAACAATGCTGTTCTCCGCAACGATGCCAAAGGGCATTCGCAACCTGGCGAAGACCTACATGAAAGATCCGGAAGATGTAAAAGTATCTTCCCAATCGGTGATCCCGATCAAACAAATTCGTCAGCAAGTGCTGGAATGTACGGATCGCGGCAAGCTTGAAGCGCTTCGCGGCTTGATTGATACGTATCGCCCATACCTCGCGATCATTTTCTGCCGGACCAAGCGTCGTGCATCCAAGCTGAACCAAGACCTGCGTGAAGCGGGTTATGCAAGTGATGAACTTCATGGGGATCTGTCCCAATCCAAGCGTGAGAATGTAATGAAAGCGTTCCGCGATGCCAAGCTGCAAGTGCTGGTTGCTACAGATGTAGCTGCACGTGGACTTGATGTTGAAGGCGTAACGCATGTCTTTAACTACGATATGCCGCATGATGCGGAAAGTTATATTCACCGGATTGGTCGTACGGGCCGTGCAGGCGGTACAGGTCTTGCTGTAACGTTTGCAACAGAGCATGACAGACCGGAACTTGCCCGTATTGAACAAGGGATTGACCAGAAGCTGGCGCGTATCCAGTGGACGAGCGAAGGTCCAATTGCTTCGACTGGAGCGGCCAGACGTTCCATCAACAGTCGGGGATGATGAACGAGGCGGACGCTCTTCCGGAACGGGCAGTGCCCGTCGCGGTGCAGGCCGTAACGACCGCAGAGATGGCGGACGTGGAGGTCGTGGTTCCGCAGCGGCGAAGGTGGACGCAGTGGCGGACGTAGCGGTGGCCGCAGCGGTGACGAACGCAGCGCAGGCCGTGGTTCTGCGCGCAGCAGCGACAGCAGTCGCGGCGCAGCAGGCCAAGGTGGCCGCAGCAGTAGCCGCGGTGCGAGCCAAGGCGGACGCAGTGCAGGCCGCAGTGGCGATGAGCGCAGCAACGGCTGGGCTGGGCGCAGCGGCGAAGGCTCTCGCCGTCCGGAATCCGCAGGACGCGGACCGGCGAAGGGCGACCGTCGCGATTCTCGTCGCGGACGGTAAAGCCTTGGCGCAAGCGGCGATATAGCCGCGTTTGCGCAGGCACGATGCCATGCCACAGCGTTTGGCATGGCATATAGGAGAGGGTTCGGGTACAGATGTACCGAACCCTCAGATCAAGGGTCGCGACGGAACCACGTCGCGGCCCTTTTTCAACTGCACAGATGATCGCTTGCACTTATTGTTTTGGTCGTCCGCAAGTGCCTGTTTGCGTGCCACCCTCATTCCATATAAAGAAATGCCATTTTGGAATGTGCCCTATTCATCATGTAACGCGGATAACACTCGGCTGGTTTCCATAAAATGCAAAACACCTCATCCTAGACCTAAGGATGGGGTGTTTTGGCTGAATTCTTATATCATTAGAATCATATCCCTCGAATCTGTGATGCTGAGTGCATGCAGGGGTGGATGAAATTGCACTCGTCTATATACAGGGAATGAGTTTGCACTAAACGACGTTTTTCTTTCTCAATATATTATCCCTACAGCTGAACATCTGCGTATTGATCCCGATATTTCTCGTTATAAACCCGACCTACCGACTCTGCCAATCCCCCGCGTGCCTTGCTTGGATAGCGTTCAATCGTGTGATAGAGCCGCATGAACCGATCCTTGGGCATAAAGCGGGCGTAGCGGGTAATAAGACTAGGGAATAACTCAATATATTTACTCTTGCGCACGGCAGCAGCAGCTACGGCTGTAAGAATCTGAATTCCATTGTGGAGCTGTAAAATGTTCACTTCATAGGTTGCGATATAACGAATCGCGTCTTCCCGGATCAATTCCGGCTTAAGTCGTGCAATCTCACCGATATATTCAGCCAGCAGCCGTTCGAAGCTGCGTAGCAGCAAGGGCTTGAGCTGCAAATCCATATCACTGCGCAGGACAAAGGATTGTAATAGCGCAACCTGTTGCAGTCGAATCCGGTCATTGTAAACGAGTGAGCCGATCTCGCGGAGCATCTCATAGGCCAGCGCTTCATCCTGCTTGCGAGCCTCGGCGACCAGAGCCCAGCTTCGGTTGATGCCCTGACGGATGAGCTCCTCATCCTGTTGCAACGTGCGCTTCAACTCACGCTGCTGCTCTACTTCGAACGAACGTTTCTGCATGAAGATCAGTAATGCCAGAAGCAACAGGGAGACGCTGGCCGCCGCCATGGACTGATCTATGGTTTCACCAAAATAGGTGGCCGCTGCACCGAACAAGATCGTAATGAACAGGTCGCGTGCAATTCGGCGTTTCACTCGGGAAGTCGCCTTCGCCTGAACGGAGTGCAGAGTACCCCGGCCACAGGCCGTGCACTCCTCTTCCCACAGGCAGGTATACTGTCCACAACGTGTGCAGACTTGCAACTTTTCATAGGCATAGGTCGTTCGATGAAATGGTCTTATGGATACGACTAGTTTAGTACTCATGCTCAATCACGCTCACCATTCAGAATAGTGTAGAGGGTACGATCCGTGTCTTTGCGGGAGACCGGCTTCCGTCGATGAAGCTGGAGTGCAATTATCTTTATAATGACAAAAAGAAACAATATGGCGAGGCATCCGTATGTAACCATAATCCGTTCCTTTCTAAGGGCTTGGTGAACAAGCACTGTTATATTGCAGTTTGCTGGCAATAACTATATCATATTTCCATAGTTGGTACTTCGGTTCCAGTTGCAGGCGTGAAATCGTCGATTTTTGTCAGTCATTACAAAACTGTAACTCAAGATAGGGGTGCTTTTCAGAATTTATTAGTAGACTGTTAAGATTTCCTTAAGGCTTGACGCCTATAATAAACTATTCCCATTTTAATCTCAAACGTGAAGGAGTACACCTAATGCTGCGGACACGCAAAATACGCTGGCTCAGCGGAACGATGGTTCTGCTGGTTATTCTAACGCTACTGCTACCTCAAGCGTTGCTGCCACAAGCTGCAGCGGCTCAGGCACAGACAAGCGGAATCGATGCGGTACTTGTAGCCGATGTAAGTAATTCAATGAATACAAGTGACCGTGACAAGATCAGTAATGAAGCCATGAAAATGTTTATTGATATGCTGCCCGTCCAGGGGGACAAGGTAGGGATTGTCGCTTATACCGATCAGGTGGAGCGGGAAAAGGCAATGCTTACGATTCAGTCCGATGCGGACAAGAGCAGCCTCAAGGATTTTATTGATCAGCTCGGCCGTGGGCCATATACCGATGTCTCCGTAGGTGTCGGCGAAGCCATAAACATACTGAATCATGGAGCAGACCCAGCTCATTCGCCAATGATCGTGCTGCTGGCGGATGGCAACAATGATTTTAACAAAACCAAAGGCCGTACACAGGCTCAATCGGACGCTGATCTGGCGAAATCCGTGAAGGAAGCACAGGATCAGGGTATCCCGGTGTATACGATTGGACTGAACGCGGATGGCAAGCTGAACAAGGATGCACTTGCAGACCTCGCGAAGCAGACCGGAGGCAAGTCATTCATTACCGATACGCCGGATGATCTGCCACAGATTCTGAGTGAGATCTTCGCCGATCATGCCAAACTGAATGTGGTGAAGCTGCCCTCTGTAACAGGAAACGGCAGTTATCAGGAAGTTACCGTGAACGTGCCAAACGATAGTGTACTGGAAGCAAACATTTCGATCATGTCTTCGAAGCCGGTGGAAGTGCAATTGACGGACCCATCGGGACAAGCCGTGGATCTGAACTCGGATGCAGCCAAGCTCTCGACATCGAAGAGTTATTCGCTCGTGAAGCTGTTGAAACCCCAGGAGGGAGACTGGAAACTTCGGGTAAAAGGGGCTCCCAAAGACAGCATTGATATCAACCTGCTGTTCAACTATGATCTTCAACTCGTTGTGGACCCGATTAAGACCAAGTCCTATACCAAAGGGGACAAGGTAGATCTTGCTGCCAAACTGGAGAATGGCGGTCAGCCGCTTCAGGATAATGATCTGTATGCAGATATGAAGGCCACGCTGGTTGTGAAAGATGTCGATACAGGCAAAAGTGAAGAACAACCGCTGGAAAACACAGGATCTGGTTTTGCCGGAACCTTTGAAGTACCGGACAATCATAACTATGAATTGGTCATTCGGGCAGAAGAAGACAGTTTCTACCGAGAAAGTGAGCCAATCACGATTAACGCAGGCGGAGCAACCGGAAGCGGATCTCAACCGACAACATCAGGTGGTGAACAGGACAAACCGATTCCATGGTTACCTGTCATTCTCGGTGCAATAGCTCTAATCGTGGTCGGTGTTGGTGCCTGGTTCCTGATGGGCTGGCTGAAACGCAAAAACCGGGGATTTGTCGGTCAGATGATCGTTGAGATTCGTGATGAGAACACGGGCGACAAGTCATATCCACAATATAAAAAGCTGGTATCCTTCCGGGGCCGATTCCATCTGCATCAGTTGTTGCAACTGGACCCTGAGCTGAAGGAAACCGAAAAATATGTATTTACGCCCAGCAATGGGGATCGAATTATCGTCCGTAACACCGCAGGCGGTACGCTGGAGAAATCCGGTCGTGCAGTCGATGCAAGCTCAGGCGTTGAACTGAAGAACGGTGACCGACTGAGCATCCCGCTGCAACAGACGGACAAAACGATTTTAATTGAGTATCTGGTGTGAAGGATTATTTGATTTAAATTGATTGTTTGGTTTAAAAGGAATGCCAATAAAATTTGGGACCAACTGTTTACACGAGAACGCAGAGGACAGAAATAACGTGAAGAAGCGGAAGCGTTCGCCTTTATCCCCGGATTTTCACTTTGTAAAAGTGAATCGAAAAAATCTGGGGATAACAGCAATCGGAAGGTTATTCTGTCATCGGAGTGGCAAGTGTAATGAAGTTGTAGTTCCAACTTTGTTAATCAAAGGAGGACATGGAATGAAACCGATTGTTAGAGAACATATTCAGCAACTGGATGTATCACTTGGCGGAGGGATTGTCAGTGAGAAAATCCGGGTCGATACGATTGATAACCCCATTCTGATTATCGGTCTGGGAGGAACGGGAATTGACGCACTGCTGCGTCTCAAATATCAGATCAACCGTCGTTTCAAGCTGCCACAGGACCCGGTATCCAAGAAAAAAATGGACAAGCCGGACAATGTGGAGTTTCTGGCTTTTGAGACGAACGAACAGGATCGCGCCAAAAAGTATAAAGGGATCGGACTTGATCCGATCAATGAATTCGTATTGCTCTCCAATGCCGAGATTGGCGGACTGCTACAGAACCGCAGCGTGCTGGAGCCGTACATTACGGACTGGCTGTCTCCGGAATTGAGCATCACGGACGGCATGAATGGCGCCGCAGGTGTGCGTCAGGCTGGACGTCTGCTGTTGTTCACCAAGATTAATCAGGTTGTGCAGGCCATCGACAAAAAGATCAAGACCTTATCCGTAGGCACCAACAAAAAACTGATGGTGTTCCTGCTGACAGGTCTGTCTGGAGGTACAGGCAGCGGATGTTTCCTCGATATTTCCTATATCGTGCGCGGCATCATCGAACGGGATCACGGATCTGCCGGGATTGACCGCGTCAATACGCTTGGATATCTGTTCACGCCAGACGTGAACCTGTCCAACAAAAGCTTGAGCGAACACACGCGCGAATACATTCGCAAGAACGGATATGCGGCACTCAAAGAGCTGGATTACTGGATGAACGTGGATAGCCGCGGTGAGCGGTTTACGCAGAAGTACGGCAATATTTTAACCGTCAACTCACCACTGCCGCCATTTAACCTGTGTCATCTGATCTCTGCGACGAATACCGAAGGCAAGCTGCTGGAGAACGCCTACGATTACTGCATGAACGTCACGGCCGAGAACATTACCAACTTCATGGCAAGTGAGGAGAAGCAGTCGGGTGAGGAGTTCGCGATCCATGACTATATCAGCAACATTCGCACGAACATTGCACAGATGAACAAGGTGTACCCGGCCAACTATGATTACAACATCATTGGTGCCTCTTCGGCTGTACTGCCGATCGAAGAGATGACCACGTATCTGGCGTATCGCATGTTCGACAAAATGAACACCATGTTCTCCAAAGCACCGAACCAGGAGGATACCGAGAAGTTTGCCGCAAGCTGGGCATTGATCTCGAAAGTGTGGTCAAGTCCTTTGAAGCGCGCGTACCAGAGCCGCTGCCTGGTTATCAGAACAGCGAGCGTTTATCCTATGGCAACGTGGTGAAATCACAGGTTGTGAATATGGATACCGAACTGGAACAGAACTTCCTGGCCCGTGCCCGTGAAGAGTATATCAAGGCGAAAAAACAACTGCCGGGCGAGATTGCGGGTCAGTTCACCGAACAGATCCGGCGTATGTTTTTGCATCCCGAACAAGGTCCGTTCTATGTATCCCGTCTTATTTATACGGAAAAAGGGTTCTGTGTACTGAAGATGATTCAGTCCTACATCGAAACCCTGCGTGAGAATGCTTTCCGCATTCCGCGTGATATCGAAGCAGCTCAGGAGCAGTCCGAAGAGAAGCTGGGCGATGCGAAGAGTGCTTTTGTCTCCAAAGAGAAGAAAAAGAATGCTTATATTGAAGCGAAAATTCATGAGTACTGGCTGCACGCCGACGTGGAACGCAACGATCAGATGATCGAGTTCTATGAAGATCTGTATGAGTTGCTGAACCAGGAGAACAGCCGCATTTATAACGTATTTACCGAAACGCTGAACGCCCTTAGCTCGATATTTGCCAAGAACGGCGATCTGCTGACACGCGGTGAGGAACAGTCCGATCACAAAGGCAACAAGACATATTACTGGAACGTCGTAAGTGTACCGGATATCGTCAGTGTGGTGGACGGGCTGTTGGATAAACGCGATACGGATGATCTGATCCGGGACTTCTCGCGTGAATTGCTGGAAAACTCCAGCCAGTGGGTGAAAGAGAACGAGATTGATATCGTCAGCTCCATCTCCGACTTCCTGAGTGAGAAATTCGGTGATCTGATTACCCGTTCCATGGAAGATTTCCTCGTGATCAAATACGGTCAGGATGAGTCGGTTGAGAAATTTGTGGAACGTTTCATTGCCGGCAAGCTGGATGATGAGGCCGTTCCAGTGTTCAATCTGAGCAATAGTACAGGCAGTCTGCATTTCCCTTCCTGGGGATTTGTATCCGTACCGGCGCAGGCGCCAGGTATTCTGAAAGGGATTCGCAATTATCAGAACAATGCCGTAGGCAAATCTCATTTTACCGTCAAGGAAAGTGAAGTGCGTAACCGGATCTTCTGGCTGAATACCCGAAACGGGGTACCACTCTTTGTGTATACACCGCTCAAGGTATATGAGGAAAGTTATGAGCGTACCATTTTGGACAAAGAAGGCATTGGTCGTCACTTGGTGCAAACGGAGAAAAACAACTGGACCTATCTGCCGTCTCCAATTCCGGAAAAATCCTGGGGAGATGTGTACGAGAACGCCCGCGTGAAGCAGTATAACGCCCGTGTGCGCAGCGAATTCGAGCAGGCGCTCGGATACAACATCGTGACAGCCAAATCCATTGATAAGAATACAAGCAACCGGTATGCGATTGTGACAACAGAAGCATTTGACTTGTCCGCGAAACTGGCAGCCTACGACATGCGACTGACCTCCACCACGCCGAAGCTCGGCGAAGTGAAGCGGGCCGTGATGGAGCTGAAACGTCTGCAATCCGAAGGGTTGCCGCGTGTAGGGGTTAAGGATATTTTCGGCAGTATTAATGAAGATATGGCCAAAGAAAACCTGGTACGCTCCCCGCAGCTGATCGCACGTGTGCGTGAGGAACTGGCGAAGATGAATGCCATCTCGGCCAAAGTTGCCGAACTGGAAGGCATTCTGGCCCAGTATCAGGATGAAGAGCAGTGGTATGACCGCTTCATCGAAGCGCTCTATACCGACACCATCGTCAAAAAAGGTGCGCTCTACGTCTATGACCGTGATCCGGAAGAAGACGCTTGGGAGCCGTTTGCGAACCTGATGAAGAGCCGTAACTTTGCCGAGTATGAAGTGTTTGGCAACTTCCGCGGTCTGGCGGAGAAGGATCGCAGTACACTGCTGCGCAAAGCCTCACGTCGGGATAACGATCTGACGGCTTCAGAAGATATTACTCCATTGCTAACGAAGCTGGATGATCTGGCTGCGCTGTTCATGGAATCACGTGATCGTCTGGAATACGAGCGGGTAGAACTGGCTAACGGAGAAGACATCTATCAGTTCTACAGAACGATGTCGTCCAAGCTGAACGACATTCGCAGAAGGCTGAAGTAAGGGTGGCGGCCGGGATGGAGTTCAATTCGAACAATACCCTGAAGCGTGATCTGGAGAAGTATGCAGCGCAGTATGCAATAGAGCAGGAGCGTCAAGGCAGCCTGGGTGATGGACGAAGCAGTATCCATTACCCGGCGCTGTTCCTGTTTGTGGGCGATCTGGTTGCTCCCGCCGTGTCTGCCGTACAGGAGATCAATCGGCTGAAATGGGATAACGGAGACGGTGTGGTCTACATTCAGATCGGGACAGATGATCAGGAAACGGCGCCGGGTGAAACGAGCAATAGTGGCTCGTCCGATGATGGTCAGGTAACTCGTCATCGCTTGCCTCTGTCTGCTGGGCAGACGGAGCGACCGTCCAAAACACGGCGTAAAGATGTACATCGCAGTTTCCACGAATCGGATCAGGCTCTCTTTGACCTGAATCGTACACTTCGGCGGGTTAGTAACCGAATTGCCGAATATGGACGGCTGTACTCGTCATTTGATCGAATTTACGTTACGGTGGTAACCAGAGCCGATGATCCATTGAATGTATTATTGCCAGAGCTCACCAAGCTGACGGAGATCATTTTGTCCCAAGCCTTCAAGTCGGTGCAGACTGATCTGCATGTATTGGTCAGCGAGATGGAACAGGTGGATTCCTTCGGGTATGCCAGCGCGGCAGGTCTTGCTTTCCTGCGGGAGCTGGATTATATGCAGTCCTTGGACTACACGTTCAGCGGGAATCTGCTGGTGACGGAGGATGGGATCTCCATTCCGGTTACACATCACGCGTCACCATTGTTTGATCTGGTATATCTGTTGTCCGACAAAAATGAGCGTGGAACCGGCGTTCCCGGGGGCTGGATCGAAAATTCCGAGATCATCTGCCGGATCTGCCTGCTGAAGAACAGGAAGCAGGATGCGGATCACTCGGGTACTGTTTCAAGCACGGGAGCGAACACGTACAACAATACATCTTTTAAAAACAATATTCGTACCACCTCGGATCAGCATGGTTATGCAAGCGCGGGTTTTGCCGAGATCAGGCGGCCCAACAAACCGATTGCCTTGGCGGTGTTATACCACATGTATCGGTACCTGCTCGCGCGCATGCGGCAGGAGCCGGATTGGAGCATCAAGGACAAGCTCGCTTTCTTCGGATTGGACGCGGCCTCGGTAGAGCGTAAAGTCGAAGGTCTGTTGCCCAATGAAGATCTGGTTAGTGGCATGAGTGGCATCATGACGCATAACGTCAGTTTCTCCGATCTGAAGCCGCTCTCGCTTCGTGAAGCGGAGAGAGCGCTGTTTGGGCAAGGCGCTGAAACGTACTTCCGCGATAACGTCGCCCGTCTTGTCGAAGAGCGTGTGCGAGAGCGAAGCTCCGGCGGTTCTCTCCGTCGTCAGGCTGAACAATCCCGCGCGGAGCATCCAGAGGTGGGATACTTCCAGTGGGCAGCCTGGAGTGACGGTGAGCCTGGCAGTGTACGTGAAGCGCTGCTCGGACTGATCCGGGATAAATCGGTGCAGCTTGAATCGGCACGTGCCCTGCTTGAGCAGCGTCAGCAAGAGCGAGTGGAAGATCAATCGTTCAAACGGGCGTTGTTCCGTGATAAGCAGAATGTACGCAATCTGATTGACTGCATGCTGGAACGAGTGTATGTACCCAAGGTAGACTTGCTGCGACTGGAAAATGAATTACATCTACTGCGTATCTACGATACGGAGATGGAAGAGCTTCACCATTATAGTCGCCATGTCACAGCAGCCCTTGAAGCGCTGGAACGCACACTGCGAGACACAGCCGCCCAAAGTATCGCCGCTGCGGATGAATACATCGGCCAGAACGTGATGGAGTACTACGGCAAAGTGACGGAAGAGCTGATCACTGACCTGGAAGCCAAGCGCGGACGGGATGTATGGTTTGAGGACCGTTACATGGGGGATATGAACCGGCTTGCAACGGAAGGTGATGACCGACTGCTGAAACGTCTGATGGAGGTATGTCACTCGTTGCTGCTTACAGCCGAGCCGTTGCGACTGCCATTTGAAGAAGAACTGCTGCAGCGGGCCAATGTAACGATTGCTTACGGAGACAAAGACGTATTGACCCGCGATGATCTGTTCCGCAGGTTATACCACACGCTGGAGGATCAGGCGGTCGTCCGGGTACGGGTGTTCGATTATACGCAGGAACATCGGTATGAAGAGAAGTACTTCTTTGGTGACCATCATAGTGCTTTCATGGACTATGCGGCGCATGCCGAAGAGACGTCACGCATCTACAAGCTGGGTGTGGTGTACGAAGAACGCAGCAGTGGTGTGGAGAAGCTGAATCTGATGGGAGGTTTCCATCTGGAGGATCTTATGGTGTATCGGAACGGCAAGGTATATTATGACTCGTACACAGAGAATGGCTATGAACTTCACCCCGCAGGTCTGGCGGAGAAGTTGTCACCCGTTCGTTAAGGCGTCTAGCTGTGTCATGACACTCTGCAACAATGTTGTATTAACTCAGCCTGCTTACGGCTGGTATGGAAAGGATGCATGTGGACATGCAGCGAAAAATCAATCTTCTCCTGGTCCTGTTCAGCCTGATTGGCGGGGCAGTAGGCTTTGCGGCAGGGGAAATCATGCTGCGTCAATGGCTTGGGGAAATGCCGCGTCTGTTGCTGATGGGTTTATACTTTGGCGTACTTGCGCTTAGCGTTGGATTATTCTGTTTGATCGCCGAGATGATCTCACCCAAGCTGAATGGCGCTTCATGGAAGCTCCGATATCTGGGACTGTCATGGAAATTGCTCGTTCCGGCAACACTCGCTCTGTTGTTTGTTGTTGGACTCGCGCTGCAATTGCTGTATCAGATCAATCCGGGCGGTGTGAAGCAAGTAAAAGATATTATACTGATGATCGACAACTCGGGAAGCATGAGTGAGACAGATCCGGATAACGGACGCTTTGAAGCAGCCAAGACACTGATCAGCCAAATGGAGAGTGACAAACAGGTAGCTGTCATTACGTTTGATGATCAGCCTCAGTTGTTGCAACCGTTTATTGCGCTGGATAGTGATGCGGCCAAGAATGAGGTGTATAGCAAAATCGATGGCATTGTCACGACTTCAGGCGGCACCAATTTTGATGCCGTACTGCGGGAAGGCATGGAACAAATCCAGGGCAAACAGGACCCGAAACGCGGTACCGTTGTCATCTTGTTATCCGATGGCTTCAGTGAAGCGGATACGGCCGATATTTTGTCCCAATATGCGAGTGAACAGATATCGATCAATACAGTCGGTTTAAGTCTAGTGGACCCATCAGGTACGGATCTGCTGCGTAATATTGCCCAGCAAACGGGTGGCATGTACTATGATGTACCGGACTCAGGTGGTCTGAATCTGGCATTCCAGCAGATCTACGATACGATTGATGAACGGACGCTGGTGACGGAGCGCACGGGTATGATGGAGCATAGCGTTTATCTGGCGATTTTCCGTGTCGTTGCCGTGCTGCTGATTGGCGTAGCACTGGGTGTATCTCTTGGACTTGTATTCGATAATCGTCATCTTGCGCTCAGCTTTGGTATTGGCGGTGCGGTATCGGGTCTACTGGCAGGGCTTTTGCTGGAATGGGGCCTCGACGGTTCGAACGTGGGGGATACCTTCGTACGACTTGGTGCGATGCTCATCTTATCCGGCGTACTGACCCTGTTCTCCTGGATTGTCCCGATTAAGGAGAACACGCCGCGGAAGAGCAGGGGACGCCGTGAAGCTGGCGGAGGAACTTCTTCAGCGGAAGGATTCAGTCAGAGAGCAAGAGATTCACGCAGCAAAGGATTCTAACGTCGGGAGGTCAATGGACATGCGGTTTACGGATGCAGACCCTTCGACACCCTTGATTCGAAAACTGACACTTGCGGTGGACGAAGGGCGTTGTACACTTCGCTGGCTCTGGCCGGAACGGGTTGAAGCTGTGTATGTGGAACGGCTGGAGCTGGATATGATGAACGATGATCGTACCGGGGAAGAGCCTGCACAGGGCAAGCTGAAGCTGTACACAAGAGAGGAATATAAGGCTAGCAATGGTTACACGGATCGCATCACGGGTTTTGGGGCCATCAAGTACACGGTGTATGTGTGTCAGATGCAGGAAGATGGGCCCGTGCTGATCCGTCAGCGAGACGAGGACAATATGGTGATTGCAAGCGCAGGGAAGGCGGACATCCGCTTTTCCATTCGCTATAAGAGCGGTTTTTTTCAGAAACGAAAAAGTGTATTGATCACCGTCACAGCGGAAGTGCCTGTTCCCAAGGAAGCCCTCTGTTATGTTCGCAAGCAGGGCGGGGTCCCGCTGAATAAGGAAGATGGTACGGTGTATCCTTTTGTGAGTGATTTTGCTCCCGGGAGAAATGAGATGCCGCCTGTTGAAGTCGCCAAGGATGATTATGTGCGATTATTCTTCACGGACGGACCGAAGTATGGAGCCGCCTATAGATTAATATCAGACTAGATCGTTAGGCTAATTTTTTACACAGAAACGGAGAGGACAGAAATAACCTGAAAAAGCGAAGCGTTCGCCTTTATCACCGGATTTTCCCTTTAGAAAAGGGAATCAAAAAAAATCTGGGGATAACAGCGATTGGAAGGTTAAGCTGTCATCGTAGTGGGAGTGTAAATCATCTTTGTCTGACTGATCAGGGAGGGGAGTGGCTATGAGCTTTTTTAGTCGGTTTTTGAAGAGACAACAGCCGGAGGAACGCCCGCTGTTTTACGATATTGTATGCCCTTATTGTTTCAGCAAGTTTTCCCCGGAAGAGGTGGTGTTCCGCGCCGCCCATCACCGCGATGATGATGAGGATTACGCACTCGGGGAAGATGCGAAGCTGAATCGGTATCGCGAACGTTTCGGACTCGACACGGTATTTGATATGGAGGCCGTATTGGCTCCGCATGATGTCCCGGAGGAACATCGGATTTATTCCGATAACATCGTGATGGGGCTGAACGATCGTTATGGTGTCGTTACACGTCGCCGGCTGTGCCCGCAGTGTCATAACGAGCTGCCTGTTACGGCGGGTAAGGCTCCGAGCAATATCATTTCCATTATCGGTGCATCCCAGGTAGGGAAATCCGTCTACATGACTTCATTGATTCATACGTTGCAGCATTATACGGCCGATCATTTTGACGCGGCTTGCATGCCACTGAATGCGGAGATTAGCCGTCGGTTCCGTGCGGATTATGAAGAACCGCTGTTTGAACGCGGGGATCTGCTGGATTCCACGCAGAAGGAGAAGCTGCAAGAGCCGTTTATCTTCCAATTTGTGTTCAAGGATGAAGATAAAGCACCGCTGACCCTGGTGTTCTTTGACGTTGCGGGTGAAGGTATGGTGGAGCAGGATTATCTCGGACTTCACGGGCAGCACATCAAGAATTCGGCAGGTATCCTGTTCATGGTGGACCCGCTTCAGATTCGTTCGATTCGGGACAAAATCCGCATTAACCTCGGCAATGAGCCGGGAGAGTGGACACCGCGATACGATGAGCCGCGCGACGTGGTGCTGACGATGTTTGGAGATTTCATTGCGTATCAGGACAAAGCCAAGACGAATATTCCAACAGCCGTGGTGCTCACGAAAAGCGACATGCTGCATTCCCTCAAGGATGAAGAGGGGGATTATATCAAATCCAACAGCAATGTGTTCCGCAACATGGTGCATCGCGATTGGTTTGACTTAACCGAGTTCGAGAATATCGACGGGGAGATCCGCCGTTTTATCGAGAAGGTGGACCGTCCGTTCAAAGGCACGATGGATGTGTACTTCAAGGATACAGCCTATTTCGCCGTATCTGCACTGGGCAGCAATCCGGTGGATATGAAATTGCAGGGAGTGGTCAGCCCGATCCGCGTGGATGAACCCTTCCTGTGGCTGTTGTACAAGCTGAAGTACATTGAGGGGAGAGTGGGATGATGCGTTCTTCCGTAACCCCGCCCATTGAACAACAACTGTATACCCGAGAGCGGCGCGGGGTGTTTCGCACAACAGAGGGGTTCGATACGGTTGCGGCATCGCCGGGACTGGACCCTTCTTTTATCAAAAAAGTGCTTCACCCCTATTGTGTCTATGACGCTCCAGCGGAGCTAACAGGCCGAAGCGAGAAGGATGAGACGAAGTTTCCGGCTTCCATTCACCTGCTTCATCTGGAGAGCGGAGAGACGATTCTTGGGCAAAATGTGTACCAGTCTGCGGATTTCACGGGCCTGCGCAGTGCCTTTTTTGCGCATAACTACGTCTTGTCTGCCGAAAGCTCGGAAAAACAGATGAAGCAAGGCGGCTGGCTGGATGCCGTGTTCGCGACGTCCTATGACATCGAACAAGGTACAGTACTGCCTGCACTTGCTGAATTGCCCATAACATCTGGAAGCGGACAGGGCATGCCAAGAGATGCTCAACCTGGCAGCAGTCTGAATGCAGATTCATCGCCAGGCCAGTTGCTGAGCGCACTGAAGATGAACGAAGTGCTGTTCAAGCGTCTGCTATACGCGGTGATGCAGTCTGTAGCGACACGCAGAAAAGTGTACATTGCGCTCGACCTTCCGGCTGAAGAAGTGACCGCAGGGGCCAAAGGCTTGTTACGTTTGCTGTATACCACGTTACCATACGCATTCCGGCGACAGCTGGGATTTATGACGTTTGCCAAGGAGCCACAGGCCAAAAAGGGCATCCATGTCCAGTTTGTCGAGCGGGGGACGTTACGTCCGAAAGACCGGAATACGGAGAAGGATTTCACTTTTGATCTGGTATCCGGCAGAGTCACACATGCGGATGCATCTGTGGCCAAGTTGCCTTATGCGGAATTTGCCTGGGCCTTATTGCAGGAACCTGGTGCTGCGGATGCATTCTACACGTTTGCAGATGAAATGTTATCCGGCATGGAGCCTGGGCGGGAACTTTCCATTGAAGCCTATGGCGAACTCTCGGTGTTCTATGGTCTGGAACAAGGCATGGAAGAGCTGTATTTGGACAACAAAAGTCATGTTCTCAGCGGCCTGTTGACCTATCTGAAGCCGGAAGGTGGAGCACGGCGGCGTTCGCGTCTGAACGAGCTGTTCCTGACCTTGCTCAGCCGGGAGCTGGACAGCGTGAAGCGTGAGAACGTACCCGAAGAAGCGGTCGCTGCTCGCATTGGAGAATACTTCAGTGTTGCCGCGCCCGTGGTGAAATCCTGGATTGTGGATTATTTCATCTATGGTGTCAATAATGCCCGCGCCCAGAAACGCATGCGTGCTGTGCAGGAATTGTATGCTGTGCTGGACCGGGATACGCAGCTGAATCGGGCTTTCTTTGATAAAGTGTTGGCCAATCAATCGCTTTCCAAGCTATTGTTCGATCCATATCTGGAGAATCAGCTGAAACGAACCGAATCGGCAGTAAACGTCGTGGAATTGATCCAAAGATGGGTTACGTCCCATCCATCTGCCATCCACTACAGCTTCTTGCTGGAGCGGACAGCCAGTGAGCTGCGAGAACGGTTATGTTCTGCACCGAATCCGGTGCAGTCTGCGAATGAAGCACTCCAACGGGTTAGCATACTGGATCGGGTACCCGCTGAGGGTAAGTATGATACAGGTATTGCGGCACGAATTGGTCAGTCTGGATCTACAGAACGCCCTGATCGGAAAGGGGGATCTCCGTCTGTCAGTCAAGATCCGGCTTATCAGGAGGAGTTAACCCGCCTTGCAGACAAGCTTGCTTATGTCGTTAACCTGTTTATGATTCAGGATCTGGATCTGGATCGGGTTAACCGTGAGCAACTGCTCAGCATTGATATTTTACAGCATGGCAATGAAGTTCGAGAGTGGGCTGCACGTCAGGGCTCCGATGTGTCGACTCGAACGAACATGATGCTGGCTGCCAGAGCCTGGCTTAGTGGCGAGGGGAATGAAGAAGAAGCATTGGAGGCCCTCTCCCTGGCAGAACGCAATGAACTTCAACGCTGGACGCGTCGCTGGCTTGCGGAAGAATTGCAGACTAAACCGGGGATTGCGGCCTACGAGGCCTTGCCGATGGCTTTCTACCGGGGAGGAAGCGGCAGTAATCGGTTGGATTATTCCGGACTGATTGAATTCATTCGTATCAATGCAAGTCGTGCTGAAGGTCTGTATCCCTTCTTCGAATGGTCAGGAGATCAACGAATGTTTGTCCGGGGCGCCAATGCACATAAAGGTTATGCGGATGCCCTCGTGGCCTATTTCAAGGCCCATGACCGTGAAGCGTTCAAGTCGAAGTCGGCGTTCAAACCCTATTACGCGAGAGCGAATAAAGCGATGAAACCCGCCTATGATCGTGCGAAGACCGAATTATCCTCTCCACTGGTACGGATGCTCACGGGTAAAGGAAGAATCTGTTCGGATTAATCCTCTTGTTCCTGGTACTGGGTATTGCTGGCGGTACATATGCATGGATGAATAATTCTGTGGAGTCGCCAGCGGCGTCCCCACCATCTACCGAAGAGCCTGGTATTCCGGCAGAACCTGAGGTGCAGCTCGCGGAGCAGATTGCTTATATAATTCCTGCGACTGAACAGGAGGGAACGGAATCCGCTGCCAGGCTGGTAATCCGTTTTAGGAATGAAACGGGAAACACTGAATTTGAACAAGGCTCACTCCAACTAACAATGAAAGATGGCAGTACTCAGGAGCTGGATACCACAGGCAAGCGGGAGAGCTTTAATCGCAATGAAGAGCCGGATACTCAAGATCCTTCTGATGGTAGTTCTGGAAGTACTTCCGAAGAAAGTACGGAAGAGTCGTCAGCGGGGGACGCGGGAAACACAGAGCAGACGGAAGATGGCAATCAGCAGGCAGACCCATCAACATCCGGTGAGTCCAATTCAGATCCTGCTTCCGATCCAACGACAGATATAGGCGCGACATCGCCTGACACATCTGTATCCAATGAAGAGGATGCAATCACTTCTGCCCAGATGTCTATTGAAGAAGCAGATCGTCTTTATCCGTATGGATTGCAGATCGAACTTCCAGCAGATCTTGATGCTGCAAGTATTGTCAGTGTACAGAGCACTCAGGGCGGGATGACAGTAATCCAATTGATGCCGGAGCCGAAGCTGTAAGTTATTTTATTCGGTCATGGTGCATAGATTCATTGAGTGTCTTATGATCGAATCATCAAAAATGCTGAAATCATACCTTATTAAACGAGCGTACGTGAGATGACCTTGGACTGTGGATTTCAAGGTCATCTTTTTTGAGTCCGTAGCACGTAGGCAACAATCGGTTGAGAAAAATCACACATTCACAATTTCGACACATAATGAGCGATTCAAGAGTATGAGAGATGAGCAGAAGTGATGAAATGCGCATGCTGAATGAGAAAAGCTCTCATATATATTTGTTAAGAAGCGCTCCAATGAGCTTAAAAAGGTCCGAATAAAGCTTGGAACAAGCAGTGTATTTGCATTTTTATGTTGACAAATGATAATGATTATCAGTATCTTTAGTGTAGAAGATATTTGCGTCGGAAATACAGAATTACAATTTCGTTTTCGTTGTTATAGCCGGAATACATAACCGGGATAAATGAGAGAGGGATGATCGCATGTTTCGTCTGGAGACGACCAAGCTGGATATCGCTTATGAGGAAAGACTAATTGTAGAGGATCTGAATATTCAGATTCCCCAAGGAAAAATTACAGCACTTGTTGGAGCCAATGGATCAGGGAAGTCAACCATCCTGAAAACGATGGCACGCATTATGTCACCAAAAGCAGGTAATGTATTACTCGACGGGAAGTCCATCCATAAACAGTCCACGCGTGAAGTTGCCAAACAGCTTGCGATTTTGCCACAGAATCCAACAGCCCCAGAAGGACTTACCGTTACTGAGCTGGTATCTTATGGCCGTTTTCCTTATCAAAAAGGATTTGGCTCCATGCGTGCGGAAGATAAACGCATGATTGAATGGGCTATTGAAGTGACAGGCATGACAGAATTCCATGATCGTCCGATTGACCAACTGTCCGGTGGACAGCGTCAACGTGCCTGGATTGCCATGGCACTTGCTCAAGAGACGGATATCCTGTTCCTGGACGAGCCTACAACGTTCCTGGATATGGCTCACCAGCTTGAAGTACTGCAACTGCTGGAGCAGTTGAATGCCACAGCGAACCGTACCATTGTTATGGTTGTACATGACTTGAATCACGCTTCCCGTTATGCACATCACATGATTGGTATCAAGAAAGGTAAAGCAATTGCTCAAGGTTCACCTGTGGAAGTCATGAACTCGGATGTGCTTCGTGAAGTATTCAACATTGAAGCAGATATCGTGATTGATCCGCGCTCCGGTGTACCGCTTTGCTTGCCATACGCTCTTGCCGGTGAACGCCAGCAATCGAAAACGCCAGATACGAAGCTCATGAACAGTGCAATGGTTCATGCTGGAGGACGCACAGAACAGCGCGTTCAAGCGATAGGAAGTTAACGAAATCGGCCATATGCTGGTCCTGCACTATAGAACGAATGAAGCCGCTGTGCGCTATCGCACGCGGCTCTTTCGCGTTCATGCGAGTAAAGAAACATGGGTAGACCCGGAATTTGGTAATCACATCGGATCAGGTTTATAATAATAAGACAGGCTGTAAGTTCATTAGTTATATGAACGTGCTCGGAGCAGCCCAAACCAACACTTGTCATGGGAGGAATCAGTCATGTCCGTATATTCATATCAAGCGGTAACTACCGCGAACCAGGAAGTCTCACTGGATCTGTATCAAGGTAAGGTATTGGTCATTGCCAACACGGCCAGCAAGTGTGGACTAACCCCGCAATATGGTGAATTGCAAAAACTCTATGATCGTTATCGCGATCAGGGTCTCGTTGTACTGGGTTTCCCTTGTAACCAGTTTGGAGGGCAGGAGCCGGGTACAAGTGAGGAAGCCGAGTCATTTTGCCAGATTAATTATGGTGTGAATTTCCCGGTGTTTGCCAAGGTAGATGTGAATGGTGCGGATACACATCCCCTGTTCCAATACCTGAAGGAGCAACAACCTGGCGTAGGCGAAACCAGCGACATCCAATGGAACTTTACCAAGTTCCTTGTTAACCGTGAAGGTGAAGTGGTGGGTCGTGTTGAACCGAAAGAATCCCCGGAGACCATGATTGCAGATATCGAGAAATTGCTCGGTTAAACCATGATCGTTTAAGAAGCCTGTCCTTGTATGTACAAGGATGGGCTTCTTTGATTATTTTATCCGCGTAGAAAGGCATATCTTCATCTACATTATGGAAGCGGTGCCAGATCACACTGCGTGCATCCGGTTCAAAATATACGAGCAACGCCAATGCAGAACCTCTTTAACTGCTTGAGATTGCGGAAGCCATTGCATAGCATAAACCGTCTGGAATCCGGGGACAATGAAATCAATACAATGAAGGGAAGAAAGGCATAAATACAGGAAATGACCTCCTTCGACAAATTTTTTTTGCTCTACCTATTGCAATGTGAAAAATATCACATTATAATGAGTGTATAAAGTGAAATAAATCACATACACAGTCTCGAACAGGAAGTGAAATATTTCACAACTATAATAACATTATATTCAAACTCATTTATATATTTCGAGGAGGAACTTTTAATGAAAATCGCAGTTATCGGATGTACACATGCAGGGACCGCAGCCATCGTAAACACCGCCAAATTATACCCGGATGCTACCATCACCGTGTATGAGCGCAATGACAATATCTCCTTCCTATCTTGTGGCATTGCGCTCTACGTAGGAGGGGTTGTGAAAGACCCTGACGGCTTGTTCTATTCTTCGCCTAACCAGTTGGCAGAGCTTGGTGTTGAGACCAAGATGCTTCACGAAGTGACAGCGGTTGATGCCAAGGGTCACACCCTTCAGGCTAAAAACCTGCAAACTGGGGAAGAATTTGAAGATACGTTTGACAAACTGATCGTGACAACAGGTTCATGGCCTGTCGTTCCGAAGCTTGAAGGCATTGAGATGGATAACATCTTACTTTGCAAAAACTACAATCATTCCAACACAATCATCGAAAAAGCCAAAGATGCGAAACGCGTTACCGTTGTAGGTGCAGGATATATCGGCGTGGAGCTGGTGGAAGCTTTCCAGATGAACGGCAAGGAAGTTACCCTGATCGACAGTGTGGACCGGATTTTGAACAAATATCTGGACCCTGAGTTCACGGATGCGATTGAAGATACGTTGACCGGACGCGGTATCAAGCTGGCTCTCGGTCAAACGGTACAGAAGTTCACTGGGGAGAACGGCAAAGTAACCAAAGTAATCACGTCCAAAGGAGAGTTCGAAACCGATCTGGTTATTCTGTGCATTGGTTTCCGTCCAAATACCGAGCTGCTCAAAGGCCAAGTGGATATGCTGCCAAACGGTGCGATCGTGGTGGATAAATATATGCAAACCAGTCAAAAAGACGTCTTCGCTGCGGGCGACAGCTGCGCCATTCATTACAACCCGACAGGCAAAGCATCTTACATTCCACTGGCGACTAATGCCGTGCGGATGGGTACACTCGTAGCCCGTAATCTGGTTCGTCCTACGACACCGTACATGGGTACACAAGGAACATCGGGTATCAAAATTTATGAGCAAAATATCGCGGGTACGGGGATGACGGAAACGTCTGCTGCTGACGAAGGTCTTATTGTGGAGTCGGTAGTACTGGAAGACAGCTATCGTCCGGAGTTCATGCCAACGGCGGAAAAACTGTTGCTCAAAGTGGTATATGAACAGGCTACTCGTCGAATCGTTGGAGCACAGGTGATGTCTCAGGTGGATCTGACTCAATCGATTAATACAATCTCGGTCTGCATTCAAAACAACATGACCGTAGATGAACTGGCCTTCATCGACTTCTTCTTCCAGCCGCATTACAACAAACCATGGAACTTCCTGAACACAGCGGGTCTGCAAGCACTGTCACCAATTGAAGTAAAAGCACCAGCAATGGTGTAAAATAGCAGAGTTGATGATAAGTAGAACGGTGCGCACAAGGATAGATGACTCAATAAAAGACTGGGTATCCAAGCAGATAAAAATATCTAGTTCATATAATCTACAAGGACTGGCGATGATATCGTCAGTCTTTTTTGATGCTGATTTGGACCTACATAATAACATGCAACATACTGGATTGGTGTGTTCATAAACGTCCACAAATGAGTGTAGAAGCCTCTTTATCAATATTATTGTGATAATTTGCACAAAGTTTTAAGCAGTACCCATATACAATTGAGGTAGGGTATTCAACGCGTAAACATGAAAGGGAGGGGATCAATATGGCAGCAAAAACACCTCTTGAGGTTGCACAATATACGGCGCAAACAGGCATGAAGAAGGCTCAAAATCCGGTATCTTCTGTACTCGTGCTTAGTTTCCTGGCAGGGGCTTTTATTGCGCTGGGATTTCTGCTGGATATTCGGGTGATTGCATCTGTTCCGGCAGAGTGGGGAGCTTGGTTAATCTGATTGGTGCAGCAGTGTTCCCGGTGGGACTAATTATGGTGCTCATCGGTGGCGGTGAATTGCTGACAGGCAATATGATGGCTGTTCCGCTCGCTACGATCGCGCGCAAGCTGTCGGTAGGCAGGCATGGTGAAAAATCTATCATTAGTAACGATAGGTAATTTTCTTGGAGCAATCTTTGTCGCGTACGCGTTTGGACATGTGCTTGGTCTGACTGGAGAGGGCGTGTATTTGGCTAAAGTAGTGGATATGGCGGGTCACAAGTTGCAGGACGGCTTCCTGCAAGCTTTCATCTCCGGCATCGGCTGTAACTGGCTGGTCGCGTTGGCCGTGTGGCTATCTTATGCATCGGATACGATGAGTGGCAAGGTACTGGGCATCTGGTTTCCAACGATGGCGTTTGTGGCCATTGGATTCCAGCACGTTGTGGCCAATATGTTCCTCATTCCTGCGGCAATCTTCGAAGGACATTATTCGTGGGGACAATATGTGATGAATTTCATTCCGGTGTGGCTCGGCAATCTGACGGGAGGTGCTCTGTTTGTAGCCGCAGCCTATTGGTTGGTGTACCTGCGCCAAGCTGAGCTGAAAGTGAAACCAGAGGCAGCAACATCGATCGAACCTGTGGAGACGGAGGCTAGAGTGATGTTGAGCAAGCAGGCGTAGCGGAATAACATTACAATGCACGACCCGATACTCGTGCTTCATATCACTTAGAAGTAAAGAGGATTCTGATCTTGCTCGGTTCATGGCAAATATGCTGTGATGGAGCAGGTTGGAGTCTTTTTTGGTGTACTCGTTGGAGTTTTAACGCAAAATAAATTCGCCATGACAAGGTTCGGGGGAACGAAACCTGTTCATGGCGAATTTCGGGAGTGGTCCATGATATGGCATGAGGAGGAAGTGGGGAAACACTAGCCTAATGCCTTATTTTTAATTTACCCCTGTATTCCGAAATTGAATCAAATGGCAAAACTTTTTTTGAAAAATATTTTAAAGTCGCTATAGCGGATAAATTGATGCAAAAATATTCTGTTCTCTTTACGTGATAACCTTGAAGAAGATATGATATAGGGATAGCTTTTGAAGAGGGGGAGCCATACGATGATCGATCAGGAGAATGGGGTATTTGCAGCGGTATGCCCGCTCGATTGTCCAGACACTTGTGGTCTGTTACTACATAAAGAGAACGGCAAAATTGTGAAGGTGGCAGGCAATCCGAATCATCCGATAACGAAGGGTGCCATCTGTAATAAAGTTAGAAATATGACGGAGCGGGTGTATCACCCCGAGCGTCTGCAATATCCGATGAGACGTGTTGGAGCCAAGGGTGAAGGCAGGTTCGAACGAATTAGTTGGGATGAAGCAATTAGCGAGATTACGACCAAGTTCACGGCATTGTCCGAGATCTACGGACCTGAAAGCATCTTGCCCTACAGCTTCTACGGCAACATGGGCATTCTTGGTGTAGACGGCATGGATCGGCGGTTCTTCAATGCACTAGGTGCGAGTGTGCTGGAGCAGACCATCTGTAATGCGGCCGGAAATACAGGCTGGAAATATACGATGGGTGCCAACCATGGAACGGTGCCGGAAGATACGGAACATGCAGATCTTATTCTGGTATGGGGCGGAAATATCGTCAGTACGAATATGCACCAGGTCGTTTTGGCGGAGAAAGCCCGCAAGAAGGGCGCCCAGATCGTCGTAATCGACGTTCATCGCAATCGTACCGCTCAATGGGGAGACTGGTTTATTCCACTGTACCCGGGCACAGACAGCGCACTGGCGCTGGGATTGATGCATGTGCTGTTTGAACGGGGACTGACGGATGAAGCATTTATGCAAAAGTATACAGTAGGACACGAGGCACTACGTGATCATGTCCGCAGTTACACCCCTAAACGCGTTGCGCGCATTACTGGTGTGCCGGAGGAGACCATTGTGAAGCTGGCTGAACGGTATGGCAACGCACAGGCAGCCCATATTCACATCGGCAATGGCCTCCAGCACCATGATAATGGGGGCATGAACGTGCGCAGCGTAGCTTGTCTGCCTGCCATTACAGGGCAATGGCTGAAGCAAGGCGGCGGTGCCGTGCGTACCAACAGCTACGCGAGCACGAATAGCGACGCGCTGGAACGTCCGGAACTGCGGCAGAATCCGGAGCCGCGAGTGGTGAACATGAACCGGATTGGTGAAGCGCTGCTGGAAGCGGAGCAGCCGATCCGGGCCATGATGGTCTACTGCAGCAACCCACTGGTGGTGGCACCGGATACCGAACGAGTGGAACGAGGTTTTGCAAGGGAAGATCTGTTCACGGTTGTGCATGATCTGTTCATGACGGATACGGCAAAATATGCAGATATCTTGTTGCCGGCCACCTCTTCATTTGAAGCGACCGACCTGTATGCCTCCTATTGGCATCAGTATGTTCATCTGCAAGAGCCGGTGATTGCACCGATTGGGGAGAGCAAGAGCAATGTGGAGTTATTTTCCCTGCTTGGGCAGGCCATGGGGTACGATCCAGCCATCTTCGGAGAAACGCCGGAACAGATGATTAAGGACGCACTCCAGAATACAGGCAATCCGTACATGAATGGAGTTACGTTAGAAGGACTGAAGGAACACCGATTCGTGAAGCTGGATATGACGCCACATGCTGCATTTCTGGATCAGCTGCCCACCCCTTCTGGCAAAATTGAATTGTATTCGGAGACAATGGAACAGAGAGGCCTTCCGCCGCTCCCTACCTATAGCGCTCTGGTTGAAGGATATGATGGGGAGAGTCCGGCTGGACCTGCCGATACCTATCCTTTGATGTTCCTGTCACCGCCAAACCATAATTTCCTGAACTCTACTTTTGGCAATTCAGCCAAACATCAGCGTTTGGAAAAGATGCCTTTATTGCAAATGCATCCCGAGGACGCTGCCCGCAGAAACGTGCAGGATGGAGATGCAGTGGTCGTATGGAATGATCGTGGACGCATTGAGCTTACCGCCAAGGTAAGTGATGTCATGTTGCCAGGGACCGTTATCAGCCAGGGTTTATGGTGGGATGGTGACGGGAAGAAGCAGCGAGCCAATGCACTTACGTCCAATCGGTTGTCGGACATGGGCAACGGGGCAACATTCTTCTCGGCCACTGTCGAAGTGAAGCGTCAATGAGTGTGCTTGCAGCATGACTTTTTTGAGGTAAGATGGACAAAGGACAGAACTTGAGCAGGATCTAAAGAGCAATATATGTGACACTTCATACAACCTTCGCTCTGGCTGGTTATGGTCATACCGTCAGGGCAAAGGTCTATTTGTTGTGGCCATTTGTTAGTGTAGAGGTATTAAGGAGAATGAACTAGAGATGATGAGATGGCTGGATACCTATCCAAAAGAAGTGAGAGTATTTTTGCTGGCAAGTCTGGTTAATGCAACCGGAAGTGCCTTGATGTGGCCGCTGACCACCATGTATGTGTTTGATGAGCTTGGACGAACGATGGCGAATGCGGGTTTCGTGATCCTCATTCAGTCCCTGGGTGGGATCTTTGGACAACTGCTCGGAGGGGCGTTGTATCACCGGGTAGGCGTGAAGAAGCTGATCATTGGCTCACTGGCGCTTAATGCGTTAGGTTTATTTGCGTTGCCCTGGATTAGCGCGTATTGGGTCGTATTTATATGTGCCATGGGCTGGATTGGTCTGTTCAGTTCATTGTCACTGCCAGCGATTCAGGCCTTTATTGGCTTCCGGTTTGCGGAGCGACGCGGGGAATTATTCAATATTATCTATGTCGCGAACAATATCGGGGTAGCAATTGGTACGGCGCTGAGTGGTTTTCTGGCTGACTTTTCCTATCACCTCAGCTTTGTACTGAACGGAGTGACCTCAGCGGGATTTGCGCTGTTCTTCTGGTATTATCTGTCGCGGGTTGAACCGGATCAGGGGGAAGTGCATCTGACGAAACGCAAAACCGTTCCCGATGGGCCGGGCGTATGGGCCTTGCTGGGCAATACCCGGTTATATCTGTTTATGAGCTTGGGCGTGCTGTTCCTGTTATTCGGCAATTCCATCTGGAACACAGGTGTGTCGCCGTATATTATCTCTGAAGGTATGGAAAAAGAATGTACGGTCTGCTCTGGACCCTGAACGGGGTGCTGATCTTTGTGGGACAACCTTTCACCAGTTGGGTGAAACGGACCATGGCCCGTACCTCTACGGCCCAGATGACCGCGAGTGCGGTGTTCTATGGCATGGCCTATATCGTCATGATTACCATGTACAGCTATCCAGGCATGGTCCTTGCCATGGTACTCGCCACGTTTGGGGAGATGCTGATCTCCCCTGCAACACCTGCCTTCATATCGGAGCATGCAGGCAGGGCGGCACCCTTTTACATTGGGATATCGGGTGGGATCGGTGCGGTTGGCCGGGTTATCGGACCTTATGCGATGGGGGTCATGTATGACAAGCAAGGACTTATTCCTGTAGCGTGGCTGGCAACGGGCACAGCGGCGATTGCGGTACTTGGTTTTGTGCTGCATGCGGTGTTGAATCGCAATCGTGAAGTAAAGGAGTATGGGATGGACGTCTGACAGATCTAATCGGGTTGGACAGGATGTGGAAGGAAGAACGAGTTGAAGAGGACGATAAATCCCCTGTAATGTGTCTGCTCATCCGTAAATTATAGTTGACAAAAAAATATATTTATGCTATAATTTACATATAAAAATATTCCGTATATAATAAGATTCTCCTGGCCAGGGGAATCTTATTTTTGTTTGTACGGGAGGAATAAGTATGAAGCAAAATGAATCCAGTATCACATCATTGATTTCGACTTTTGGCCGAGCCTATCACAGCCAACATGATACACCCCTCATTTTTGATGATTATATGGCTAAATTGCTGATTTCTCCTCAAGAGTTTTCAGATATTAGCAATAACATGGTAAAAGGCATTCATTTTTTCAACCCGGATCTGGCTCACGAGTTCAAGGACGACCCGGAAAAGGCTCTAAAATGGATTACGCAGGTACAATTATCTCCAATAACTTTGGCTCGGGCCGCATACTGTGAGCAAGTGCTTTTGCATGAAGTTGCGTTGGGATTGAAGCAGGTAGTCATTCTTGGCGCCGGGATGGATACGTTTGCTTTGAGACATTCGGAATTGGAGGACACGCTGGAGATCATTGAAGTGGATTACCCGGCTACACAGCAATTCAAGAAGGAACGGCTGAATCAGGCCAAGCTGACTATTCCGGACAATCTTCACTTCGTACCCATGGATTTTACGCGTGGGCTTTCGAATGCCAGCTTGGCTCTTGGAGGTTTGAAGGAACGGAAGACGATGGCTAGTCTCTTGGGTGTTTCGTATTATTTGCCCAAAAATGATCTGTTTAACGTGATTCGTCATGTGTTTGCGAACCTGCCAACCGGAAGTTCTATAGTTCTGGATTATGCAGATGAGCACCTTTTTGAGGAAAAAGGAATGTTTAATCGGGTTGAAAATATGATTAAATTGGCTGCAATGGGTGGTGAGCCGATGCAGTCCGGCTACGCATATGTGGAGATGGAGACCTTGCTTGATGAAGCAGGACTGCTTATTTATGAGCATCTGACTCCCGAGGCGATTCAGGAACAGTTTTTCCAGGATCGGATTGATCATCTAAGGGCATTTGAAACGATACATTTCATTCACGCAGTAAAAAAATAAAGCGATCCGGGCATGGGGTCACCTATACAGCCCGCATTTGCATAGTAGAGGCTAACCTTCACCCTATATCAGGGTGAGTTTTTTTGTTTTTGCAGGGACCAGCTCCAATCATTTGACTCGGATGAGGGTTATTGTTATGGAATGGTGTATATTTCCTCTAGTATAATATAAGTGGGTAGTTGTCCTGTCTGTAGATTAGATAGATTCTATCCATATATCATTGGATGAGGAGTGTCAGGACATGTCCATACATCAGATAGGTCACAAGGTGTCTTTTGCGGATATCAAAACGAAATTGCCTCAGGAAAGTTGGATGTACACTCAGAATGAAGCGCACAACGGTGAATTTGAAGCCGAGGAAGTATGGTTACATTCGGGTGACCTTCAGATCAGTGAACTGTTGTTGGATGAAGGGCCTTTTTTGATCTTGGTTGAAGGCAATCTGACAGTGGATCGTTATATTGGAAATACAAGTTCCGACGCGGCCAGTTCAAACCTGGTTGTACTTGGGAATCTCATAACGCCCTATATGATCGTGGGTGGGCAGGAAATATATATTACAGGTAATCTCTATGTGGAGGATATGTTCTGGGGAGATTATAACCATGGAGAATTGACAGTGAGAGGGAATGTAGAAGGTGGACTGCTGGTAAGTACCGAGCAATATAAGATTCAGGTTCAAGGACAACGCAATGTGAAGCGTCAGCTTGAAGAATGGGAGGATCTGGGACCATGGCGGGGCTCTAACATGTTGGCGTTATTGGTTCCTGAATGTGTGATTGATGAAGATACAGAGCCGTTTCCTTGGCGAGAAGAAATGTTAAGGAGGCTGCAGCAAGGACAACCTGTAATCAACCGAAAGTACATTCATGCTGAACAATCAGAGCCGGATGTGCCGGATTGGTTCGAAGATCATCGGATTACCGCTGAGAATATAGAGCGTCTTACTCATCCATCTTTGTTGCCTGTAAGAGAGGAGGATGAGTTACTCAACAGCTATGAATTTTGGTTGAACGGGCAATTTTGCCGAGTATCGGTCTATGGAGATGAGCATACGGAGGGGTATTTCCGCAGTCTTTATTTTCAGGATGACCACGACTGTGCATTATTGCTTAAGATGGAGCCATCAGATCAAGGTTCCAACTCTCCGGACAAAGATATCGTACAACCGGGTAAACCTGTCTGGATGATCTCAGGTGCATATCGTTATCTGGGCAAAAAGAATTCGGAATGGAACGTATTTTCGGAGAACTCACCTGCTGATATTCAGCAGTTAAGCGAGCAAGGCTGGAGCACCTTGTTGCAATCTGTATCGAATGTTCAGTATGCCCGTTCCTTAATTTCACACCAACTGATCCGTGATCTATTAGCTTTGCCGATCGTGGAGCCATATGACGATTATTATGATGACGACCGGCACGGGCTGTGGATTGGAGACTTCTATTATGCATTTCGACAAGCAGGTCAGCTGAGTGATGGTGTTCCCCAGCCAGCTATGCTACGTATTGGAAGAGAGTATGTGGATACTCAAGGGGAGACGCAGGTGGAAAAATATTATTATACCCTGCACCAACATGAGGACGGCACGGAAAGTGTGTTGATCGAATACTCGGCTCAGAATAACGAGGATGAGGAAGAAGAACCGTTGTTGCTTGAACTTCATTACATAGGCGGCTCTCAATTACTACATGCCGTTCAATTGCTCGAACGTGGACGCCAAGTGCTCATTCAAGCAAATGAGGATTTACTGAATGGGGAGCCGCCGTACGCTGCTGAATCATTTGCGAAGCGATTCTGGAAATCAAAAGGATATCTGAAATGAATAAAACAACCTTCCCTCAGAAATAGAGGTGAAGGTTGTTTTATTCCGTATTTGGTTTTTTCGATGGTTGCTATGTTAGGGCATGCTACTTAACCAAATTGGGCTTGATGCAGTCGGCTGTATGAGCCATTACGTGCAAGCAGTTCTTCATGGCTGCCTTGTTCGGCTACGCTGCCGTTCTCCACCACGACGATGCAATCGGCGTGTCGGATGGTTGCCAGTCGGTGGGCAATTACCAATGTGGTACGTCCCTGAGCCAGCTCGGACAAGGCCAGCTGAATGGCAGCTTCCGTCTCCGTGTCGAGTGCGGAGGTGGCTTCATCCAGGATGAGGATTGGCGGGTTCTTCAGAATCATTCTTGCGATGGACAGACGTTGCTTCTGCCCACCGGATAATTTCACGCCGCGTTCACCGATCATGGTGTCCAGTCCGTCTGGCTGCGATTGTACCAGCTCTTCCAGCTGAGCCCGGCGGATGGCTTGCCAGATTTCATCATCCGTAGCATTCAGTTTGCCGTATGCAATATTTTCACGAATCGTTCCGTCAAACAGGAAAATATCCTGCTGCACAATCCCGATATGGGAGCGCAGTGATTCCAGCGTCATGTCCTTCACGGGAATGCCATCGATGGAGATATGCCCCGCATCCACATCGTAGAAACGTGGGATTAGACTGCATAACGTCGTTTTACCCCCACCTGAAGGTCCAACCAGAGCAACCGTCTGGCCTGCCTGAATATCCAGATTGACCTGAGAGAGGGTAGGTTTTTGTTCTTCATAAGAAAAGGTAACGTTATGAAAGGTGATATCACCTTTCACATCCGGAATCGGTTTTGCCAGTGGTGTATCTTCTACATCAGGTACAGCTTCCAGCAGCTTCCAGATAACGTTTGAAGCCGGCGATGCCTTTGGGATACGTCTCGATCACGGAGTTAATCTTCTCAATCGGTCCAAGGAATACATTGGATAGCATTACAAAAGCAATGAACTCCCCGTAAGTCATACTTCCTTGAATGACAAACCAGGTTCCACATACCAGTACAAACAGCGATACAAATTTCATCAGAATGAAACTGAGTGAAGAGTTCCAGGCCATGATGCGGTAGGTGATTAGTTTGGTGAGTCTGAAACGTTCGTTGTTCTCAACGAAACGTCCCACTTCATGCTTTTCATTGGCAAAAGCCTGTACGACACGGATGCCGCTGACATTGTTCTCGACTCGTGCATTATAATCGGCGATATCTGCAAACATGCGCTTGAATGCTTTCGACATTTTGCGACTGAAATACAGCGACAGGTAGATCATCAGCGGCACAATGATGAACGTCATCACAGCGAGCTGCCAGTTGATTCCCAGCATAATGCCGAAAGCTCCGGCAAGGGTCATGAAGGCAATAAATAAGTCCTCGGGTCCGTGATGCGCAATCTCACCAATATCCATTAGGTCGTTGGTCATGCGGGAGACCAGATGTCCGGTCTTATTGTTGTCGAAGAAGCGGAAGGACTGCTTCTGTACACGCGTGAACAGTTCTCTCCGCATATCGGATTCAATATTAATGCCAAGCTTGTGGCCCCAATAGGTAACGGCATAATGAAAAAAGGAACTGATCAGGTAGATGCCGAGCAACCCGGCACATGCTGCCAAGATCATGGACCAGTTGCCAGCCGGAAGCAGCTGATCGACCACTCGATTCACAGCAAGTGGAAAGGCCAGCTCCAGCAGCGCGGCGGCGATGGCACAGGAGAAGTCCAATATAAAGAGCCTTTTGTAAGGCCGATAATAAGCCATAAAACGGCGAAGCATATGTAAGCCCTCCTCAATCTCAATATGACATAAATGCCCGAGCAGGCTAAATAGCCTGTCCGGACACCTGTATTCATGCTTATGTTATTTGCGGTTTTGCTCGGCACGTTCTACGATCATATCGGCGAATTCTTCAGCCTGACCTTGAATTGCAATCGGGTCGAAGTACCAGTAGCGGTCTTCCAGCAATTCGTACACCTGATTGTTTTTCACAGCCGGCAGGGATTGCCAGATGGAGTCACCCTGATAATTTTTATTGTTCTCCCCAACGGTCAAGAAGATATGATCCCCTGCATAATCACCAACAACTTCACGCGAGATCTCTTTCCATTGGGTATCACCCATCAGTTCTTTTTTGGTGATTTCGAGTGGGGCAAGTTGCAAAGCACGATAGACCGCTTGTCCTCCGCGACCAAAATTGTCTCCATAGCCATAATAACTTTTGTCGGAAACTTCAAGGATGGAGAAGGTTTCCTCCGGTTTGATGACGGCTTTCACCTTGGCACGAGCAGCTTCAATCCGTTCATCGTATGTTTTCAGCCAAGCTTCGGCTGCTTCGGATTTGTTCATCAGCTCTCCGAATCCCGGATTTCTTCGTGTACATTCGTGAATGTGCCATAAGGGATGACTACGGTAGGTGCGATTTTTTGATAACTCTCAATCTCGCTGGCCTGGTCAGAGTATGTAATGATGAGGTCCGGGTTCAAGGCAATGACCTTCTCCATGGATACCGCTGCCCGATCACCGATACTCTCTATGCCAGCCACCTGATCCGCATAGAACGGGTTTTCGAGATAATATTGAACAGCACCAACGGGCTTCACACCCAGTGCGAGCAGATCACTTACGTACATATCGGTAACGATTCGTTTCGGTTCAGCCGGAATTTCAACATCCCCGCTTAATGATTTGTAGGTTCGTGTAGCACCTGAATTATCCCCACCGGACGACGTCTCTGTGTTCGTCTCGGAAGAGGCGGTTGCCGTCTCGGTTCCCGCTGTCGATGTCTGTTCAGTGGCAGTTGAGCCTGTTCCGCTGCTGCAAGCAGCCAGAATCATGATGATGGCGAGCATTAGCAGCAAGCCGGCAAATCGTTTTTTTGCAGCAAACATATTTTTGTTCCCCCTGTGTATAATCAATAATGATTATTATTCTCATTAATAACATAGAGGAAGATGTAAGTTTTGTACATGGACAACTATGATCACTATGGCATGGACAATTGTGATGTCAGGTGACGCATGATATGCTGCAATTGCTCCATAACGGACAAGGGATCAAATCCATAGAACATGTCGGCATTGATCTCGTATGTACGTCCTTCTTGAACGGCGGGTAGGGTGCCCCAGTATTCCTGATTCAGCAGGTCATCCAATCGTTCTCGTTCGACAGGTTCCTCAGGGAAGGCGACAAACATATAATCTGCTGCATATAGGTGAATCTCCGACAACGGAACATGAATGTACCCGTGAGTAACTGTCCGTCCTGCTCCATTCGTGACGGTGGAGTGAAACCCAGCGATTGATAAAGCACATGAGAGGCTCTACCCAGCCATGACCATAGATATAGGCGCCATCCTCTCCAATCATAAATATGCAAACGGCAGAACCTCGTGTTCCTGCCATCCATTGATCCAACGCATGATTGGCTTCTTGTTCAAGCTGATAATAACGATTCAATAACGCCTGTGCATTGGACTCAAGCCCGGTAATTCGTCCCAAATGAATAAGCTGCTCCTGCCAATCGAGTTCCTCGAAGGGCATCAGAATAGTCGGAGCGATCAGACGTAGTTCATCGGAAGTGGGATGTGGTGCATACCCGAGAATGACATCAGGCTGAGCATTCGCAATCAGCTCCGGATGTTTAACCAGCTCATATTCGGAATGCTGCTCGAATGCTTCATGACCCTCGTGACCATGTTCACCACATTTATCTTCCATCCAGCTGGCTACGGCGCCCATGTGGGGAGTGTGGCCCAAAGCCAGAAGAGACGCTGTATAGTTGTAGGTCAGAGATACAATCTTCTTGGGCATTTTCCGGTAGTGAGTCGGTGAAGAGCCAACCAGCTGTTTGAATTTGCGGCTTAGATAGAACGTGTCCCTATAGCCAGTCAATTGTGCAATTTCCTGTAGGGTAGGATTCGAGAACAGCAGATGTTCCTGAGCCATCCTGATTCTGAGACGGGTCACATACTCAACAAACGTAAGACCTGTATGCTTTTTGAACTCCCGTGAAAAATGCTCGGGACTCACATTTGCATCGCGTGCCAATTGTTCGCGGGTCAGCGGTTGTGTATACGTCTGATGGATATGTCTAAGCACGTTATCAAGCCAGGAGTGATCTTCATGAACAGAATGAGCCACATGATCCTGCAACATGTCCAGCATTTCATAGAAAAGCATATGTGGCCTAAAGGGGCTGGCATCCTGACCTTTTGAACAGACTTGAACCAGCTCCAGTGCCTTGTCCGTGAGATGGCGGCTCACAATCGGTGTTGGTAACCCAAAAGGCCAGAACAGCTGTTCATTCTCAGCTGAATCAAACGCAATAGCAATGCCCTGTATGGGCGACAGGGAGCCGCGCTTGTTCTCGTGCTGAAGCAGGTTTTCCGCTTGCCGAACAACGGCGGAGCCTGCATTTAAGGTCAGTTTTCCCTCTCTGTTAGATATCCTGGCCTGACCAGCAGTAACGACGTATAGTACATGAAGTGTGCTCCACAATTCATCTATGCGGGAGAAGGACTCGCGATCATGAAGCTGCACCAGATGGCACAGCTTGAACCCGGCAGCAGGTACGGACTTAATTTTCTGCAAGGGAATGGGGATGGACAGCGATTTTGGTGAATACGCGGGCTTGGAAATATTCATTAGATAACGGTCTCCTTACATTAATCAGCAGGGTCATTATTCATCTCATGCCCTTGGTATACTGGCGTAATTCTCGGATCTCAACTATTATGCAGTATATACTATAAATGAAGCGACGTGGATGGACAGATCGGACAAATCAACTTTTTCTGTGAAAAATGGACAAAGTGGTTGAAATCGCTATCAACACCGACTATAATGAAAATGTCGAAACGTTTCAATCTGGCGTTTACTGCCAGTTTCATTGGTTTAAGCTCAAACGGCTCATAGAGTGTCAGATTGAGAGACGTGTCATGACCATCGCTAGTGGCAAGGACTGGAACGTTACACATTCAACCGTGGTGCCATAAGGATGGAGACTAGAATTTTTTTTGAAAATACCTCGAAACGTTTCGATTGATATCCATAGATATGATATGGATCAAGATGAATAAACGATAATACAGGATGTAGTGGTTGTTCTAACCATGTATCGTATAAAATGTAGATAACCTTAGAATTTGTTCTAGTCTAGAAGGAGCGAACGTGGAATGGCAACGATTAAGGATGTGGCAAAGCTGGCAGGTGTAGCACTCTCGACGGCTTCCTATGCGCTGAGCGGGGATAGCAAGGTTAGTGCCAAGACCAAGGCTAAAGTGCTTGAGGCAGCACGAGAACTGAATTACCGCAAGAACGGCTTTGCCATGGACCTGAAGCGGAGCCGGACGAACACGATCGCTTTGATCCTGACCGATCTGTCGGGTCCGTATTACTCGGAGTTGATCCGTAGTGTCCAGGATGTAGCTCTCGCGAACGGGTATGACTTGATTGCGTGCAGCTCCATGGGTGGACGGGACTCAACAGCGGTGAGATTTTTACGTGAAAAAGAGTGGACGGAGCCATCGTCCTGGCGCATAACATCCAGGATGATATTCTGGTGGAATCTGCCGGTCCCCGCTTTCCGATCATTGTGATGGACCGTCAACTGTCGAGTGACCATCTGGTGAATGTGCTGGTAGACGGAGAGCAGGGCGGTTATCTCGCTACACAATATCTGATCCAGTCCGGCCATCAGAAGATTGCTTATATTAGTGGCCCATCCAACTCGTATGACAATGCGCTCCGATACCAAGGGTATCTGCGAGCGATGCGGGAAGCGGGACTTGAAGAAAAGTCCAAATGGCGTCTGAACGGCAACTTTGTGCGTGAGGGCGGATACAGTGCAACCAAAATGATGATCATGCAGGGAGAGCTCCCCTCAGCGGTATTTTACGGTAACGATGAGATGGCGATTGGTGGCCTGAAGGCATTGGAAGAGCGCGGTGTATCGGTACCGAATGACATCTCCGTAATCGGATTTGACGATATTCAGTTATCGGAATATGTTCGCCCACCGTTGACAACGATACGCCAGCCGAAGCATGAAGCCGGGTCGCTCGCCGGACATCTGTTATTCCAGATGCTCAATGGCGAAGCGGTTGACCCCTCATATACGTTAACGATTAATATGATCGAACGCAGTTCTGTACGTTCGGTCTAGATCAACCTGGAACTGTAGATCTACCTGTATGCAGAAGTGAAAGTTCAATGATGGGGTTATCGTCCGGACGGGCTGTATAAGGCCGGTCTGAAGAGGCCCCTATTCTTTTTCAAGTTAATCGAAACGTTTCGATTTTATACTAATTCAAGGAGTGAACCTTATGACAACGATGATTAATGAACCGATCCGGTTGAGTGCCGGGGAGTTATCCTTTACCTTTTTGAACAGTGGAGATCTGTACCAGGCTACTTCCGGTACAACGATGTTGAACCAGTTGCTCAGCAACCAGATTGATGGATCTCTGAATAACCTGTACCTGCGTGTACACGACGGAGAGAAGATCAGCTCATTTCCATTGCTCGGTGTACGTTCGAACAGCAAAGTGATTACAAGCAAAGCACAGTCCGGCAACCAGTTGATCTGGGAGGGCACAGTCCAGGTGGAAGGCAGTGAACAAGGCATCGGCTACCAGGTCGTATTTACGGCTACACCACAAGGTGTCTGGTTCTGGGATGTGAAGCTTACAGGACAACAACAGAACGTAGACGTGGTATATGGACAGGATGTAGGTCTTGCTGATCCAGGGGCGGTACGAAGCAATGAAGCTTATCTGTCACAATACATTGACCACACGGTGTTTGAAGATGAAGCGAGAGGTTATGTGGTATGTTCCCGTCAAAACCAGCCTCAGGGCGGCGCATTTCCATATATGCAACAAGGTTCTCTGACCAAAGCAGTGGGTTACTCCACAGACGGATTCCAATTCTTCGGTCTGTCATACAAGGAAACCAATCAACCAGAGAGCTTGAATCGCCCAACGCTGGCGAATGAGACATATCAGTATGAATTTGCCTACACGGCGCTGCAATCGGAACTGCTCAATCTGAACGGTGAAGCTCAGGTGATCTTCTATGGACTGGCGAAGGCTAATCATGCCGAAGGAATCTCTGCACTGGAATTCGCAGATGAAGTTACTGCAGCATGGAATGAAGTACAGGCTACGACTGTGGACCATGGCGACACGTTGGAACAGGTGAAACTGTCCTCCTTCCTGGGTGAACCTCTGGTTACGCTTGATCTTACACAAGATGAGATTCATGATCTGTTCCCTGATCGTCATCAGGAGGAGCACAGCGGTAAGGAATTGTTATCTTTCTTCACAGGCAGCTACGAACACATCGTTCTGAAAGCAAAAGAATTGCTTGTGGAGCGTCCGCACGGTCACATTCTGATGAGTGGTGGCAACGTGCAACTTGGGGCACAGGTTATTACAACGACATCGTATATGTACGGTATTTTCAACTCACAGCTCGTTATTGGGAACACCAATTTTAATAAAATGATCAGTAATGCCCGCAATGCCTTGAACGTGCCGAAGACGGCTGGACAACGCATCTATGTGGAAATGGACGGACAATATCGTCTGCTGACGATGCCATCCCTGTTCGAGATCGGCTTCAACTATGCACGCTGGATTTACAAAACCGAATCCGACACCATCATCGTTACCAATTACACAGGTGCGCATACGACGGATGTAAGCATGAACGTACGCTCCACAAGTGGCACGGCATACCGTTACCTGGTAACGAACCAGATTACGATGAATGTGAATGAATACGAGTATCCGCTGCATATGACGCAGGATGGCGATACTTTGGTCTTCAAAGCGGACCCACAAGCGATTAGTGCGGAAACGTATCCGGATCTGCAATACCGTATGTCGGTGGATGGTGCGACTGTCAATGTAGGTGACGAAACGCTGCTAGCAAGTGGTATCCGCAGTGGTTCCGCATCGCTGGTTACACTTACTCTGGAAGCCAGTGCTGAATGGACGCTGAAGGTACAAGGGGTATTGGAAGGTCAGGCGGATAGCGGAGCGGCAGCAGGTTCAAGTCTGACTTTTGAAGAGGAAGTACAGGCATATCGCGAGTTCTTCGCAGGTGTGATGAACGGGTTCCGTTTGTCCCGTGGAGAAGGTCAGCGTGCAGAGGATCTGTTCAAAGTAAATGCGCTGGCTTGGTGGTACACCCACAACATGCTGGTACACTATTCCGTGCCTCACGGTTTGGAGCAGTACGGCGGCGCGGCTTGGGGTACACGGGATGTGTGCCAAGGTCCGGTGGAGTACTTTATGGCAACTCAAAAATATGAGCAAGTTCGCGATATCATCAAAATGGTCTACACTCACCAATACGAAGATGATGGCAACTGGCCGCAATGGTTCATGTTCGATAAATACTTTGCGATTCAACAGGAAGAGAGTCATGGTGACATCATCGTATGGCCGCTGAAAGTACTGGCGGATTACCTGACAGCGACTCGCGATTATGCGATTCTGGATGAGAAAGTACCTTATACCGTCAAGCATAGCTTCGGGTTTACGGAAGAAACGGCAACGGTACTGGATCACGCGAAAAAGAAATCGAATATATCCGTTCGCACTTCCTGCACGATACATTCCTGTCTTCCTACGGAGATGGCGACTGGGATGATACGCTCCAGCCAGCCAATGCACAGCTCAAGCAATACATGGTGAGCAGTTGGACGGTGGCATTGACGTATCAGTCCGTGAATGTACTCTCACAAGCGTTGAAATTCAAGGATGCGGACTTTGCACAGGAGCTGGACACGCTGGCTCAAGGCATCCGCGAGGACTTTAACCGTTACATGCTGGGTACAGATGTGATTCCAGGCTTTGTATACATGGAAGACGCTGACCAAGCCAAGCTGATGCTTCATCCAACGGACACAGAGACAGGCATTCAATACCGCCTGTTGCCAATGACGCGCAGCATGATCGGTGAATTGCTGAATGCGGAGCAAGCAGAATCACATTACGCGTTGATCCGTGAGCAGTTCCTGTGCCCGGATGGCGTGCGTCTGATGAATCGTCCGGCTCAATATGCTGGCGGCGTAAGCACACACTTCAAACGTGCAGAACAAGCATCCAACTTCGGACGTGAGATTGGTTTGCAATATGTGCACGCTCATATCCGTTACGTGGAAGCGATGGCGAAGCTGGGTAAAACAGATCAGGTGTGGAATGGTCTCGCGATGATCAACCCGGTTGGGATCGGCGAGGTTGTACCTAACGCAGAGATTCGCCAAGCGAACTCGTACTTCAGTAGTTCGGACGGCAAGTTCAATACACGTTACGAGGCACAGGAACATTTTGACCAGCTTCGCAAAGGGACTGTACAGGTGAAAGGCGGATGGAGAATCTACTCCAGCGGCCCTGGAATCTACATGAACCAACTGATCTCCAACGCGCTTGGCATTCGTCAAGAGGGCGGCGATCTGGTCATTGACCCTGTATTGCCGACTGAGCTGAACGGCATGCAATTCGAATTCGAGTATGCAGGTGAGCCGGTGACGTTCATCTATCACTTGAATGAAGGTGCTGTGAGCCGTGTAGCGGTGAATGGCAAGGACATTCGCACCGAGCGTACAGCGAACCGTTACCGTCAGGGCGGAGTAAGCATCTCTCTGGATGAGTTCAGACAGGCACGCAGTGCGATTGAGCGCACAATCGTTGATATTTATATGTAATACTATGTAAGTTGTAAAGGTGATCTATCCCTATACGATCTATCTTAAAATGCATCCTTTAGAATGCTCATTGGATTCTTCTTTATCCAATGAGATACTGGGGGTGCTTTTTATATTTTGTATTAAATAACAAAGGTAAACAATTCTTTTTTGTAGAATTATATTTTAGTATTAATCTATTACAGTTTAGTTCATGGTTGTAAAATTCCATCACAAGGGGGAGCGTTAATGGGGTCTTATTGGGAAGATAGATTTGAAATGGGAGGAAGAATTTGGGGAGAACTACCTAGTGAAATGGCATTTAAGGCAATATCACTTTATAAGCAGTTTAATATAAAAAAAGTACTCGTTTTAGGAGCGGGATATGGGCGGAATACCAAGGAACTATCTAACTTTTTTGATGTAGATGGAATTGAAATTTCGTCAACTGCCATCAAACTTGCACGGAAATTTGATACTAAATCTAACTTTATTCATGCTTCCATATTTGATATTGAATTAGAAGAGAGATATGACGCTATATTCTGTTACAATCTTCTTCATTTATTCAAGCAGAACGAACGAGATTTAATCATAAACAAATGTATTGAACTTCTTAATGACAATGGAGTAAGCTTTTTTCTGTATTTTCAGACGAGGATAGCAACAATGGAAAAGGAAATCAGATTGAACCCTGTACATATGAATATAAAAAAGGGAAGTATGCTCATTTTTTTACGGAGGATGATTTAATGGAGCACTTCAAACACTTTACCATTTTGGAGACTGGCCATCTCAGAGAGCAACTTTTTTATACACATCAGAGTAGCACGTGGATTAGCTTAAGATATATTAGTACTCTCAAGAAATAATTTAAGATGTGGCTATCACTTGAAAATAATAGCTAAAAGGATGGCATTATAATACAGTGCCATCCTCTTAAAGTAATCAAAAAGAATTATTGTGCTCGATTTTGGTTGTATTTCTTTCGAATTTAATACGATAAAATACAGTACCGATCAAAGTTAAAAAAACCATGGTAACGAAAAGCCCCGATCCACCAAGCTGATTCAATAAAAAACCACCTAGAATTGGTCCTATGAATTTTCCGAAATACAAGAATGATTGAGCACCGTAGTATGTACCTCTTAGATGATCTGGTGCTATTCTGTCTACCATAGCACTGGCAGCAGGGAAATATAGGATTTCTCCTACTGTGAATACAAATATAGATATAAGAAGAAATACTAAATTAGGGGAAAAGCAAAAGCCAATATATCCGATTGATATGAATATATTACCTAAAATAATCGCAAACAGAGAACCTTTACTTTCAATCCATGAAGTTAAAGGTATTTGGAAAATTACTACTAATAGTGCATTAAGGCTCAGCATGATTGCATAAAACTCAATACCATTCACGAAACTTTGATTTAAGTATTGTGGAAGAGTTGAATCTAATTGAGAGTAAGCAATAGTCACAATAATACCACCGATCAACAATCTGCGAAAATACGAATCTTTCATTATAACTTTCGCAGCTGATACAATCGTAACAATTTCTTTCTTCGTCTTATTGATCTCACTTATATTAAATAAGCGTAATAGGAGAGATAATGAAACGGCATACAGAATATAAAAAAATCCAGTAAATAAGAACGCTACTGAACTTTCCTCAAGAGCGATGTAAGCTCCCAATAATGGTCCAATTGTTACCCCTACATTTATAGCGAGATACCTCATAGAAAAAATACGAATTCTTTTTTCACTGGGCGCAAGATCAGACATCAACGCTTGAGCCACCGGCTCAAAAAAAGTGCGACATAGTCCATTAAGAATATTTAGGATTAAGAAAATTAAAGTAGCATGCGTGTAGAAAAAACCAATAAAGACAAGTCCCCATATATAAAGAGCCAGTAACATGATCCTTTTACGTCCAAACTGATCAGACAATACACCACCAAAAAAGCCACCAAAAGCACTTGATAATGCTCCTGCACCAACAATGAGACCAATCAAAATTGGGTTTAAATCGGTTTCTTTACTTAGATAAATAGCTAAAAATGGAATACTCATAGCATTAGCTGCTCTAGCAAGTGCTGTACCAATCAATAGTATATAGATCATAGGGTGGAATCCTCTTAAATCAAGCAAGCCTTTCTTAATAGAAGTCATCAAGTCGTTCCACCTTTTTAGTAAACTTTTTATGTTAATGTGTTCGCATCTGCAGGGAACTATAGTGTGGTGGTTAGGCAGAAGGATTCCTTTTAAAAGGGTGAGTGTAATTTAGATTTATCAACTTTCCCACTGAAATTTAATGGGAATTTATTAAGTCTGATTAGATGATTGGGAACCATATAACTGGGTAGGTATGAGCTTAAAAATTTCTTTATTTGAATATTATTAATGGCTTCATCAGACAAGTAATAAGCGCATAGATGATCTTGGTTTTGAGAGTCCGTAACTACTTTTACACACGCATCTAATATTTCAGGATATGTTTTTAGATAATACTCAATTTCACCTATTTCAATACGATAACCTCTAATTTTTATCTGATCATCAATTCTACCTAAATAGATTAAATCATTGTTGTTAGTTAGCTTGGCCTGATCGCCTGTTCTATACAATCGTTTACCTAAAGCTTCGCAGAATACAAATTTTTTATTGGTCATTTCGTCGTTATTTAAGTAGCCGATCGCTAAGTTAATTCCAGCAATACATAATTCACCAGTCTGCCCAGCTGGTAACTCATTCAGGTTTGCATCCATGACATAAGTTTCACAGTTTTGTATAGCCTTGCCGATAGGTACGGATTCGATTTCTTCCATATTAGTTCTCTTCCATAAAGTAGCACATATCGTGGTTTCTGTAGGTCCATAAGCATTCACGTACCCAAATTTAGACCATTTTTTTACTAGGTCTGAAGAAATTTGCGAACCAGCCGTAATTACCGTTTTTATGTGTTCTATGTTAGAAGGATTAAGGTATGCGAGATAAGCAGGTCCAAGGGTTAATATGGATATTTTGTTGATATTCAGATAATTTTCAAAATGTCTAGGGTTCATAATAATATTTTGTGGGACAATGTGCAGACTAGCTCCTGTAAAAAAAGCCATAAATATCTCCCAGATTGAAGCATCAAAAGATATACTCGCAAATTGCAGTACTCTATCATGCTGCTGTATATCTAAATCATTTGTAAATACAGATGTTAAATTACTTAAACCTTCATGTTTTGTTACTACCCCCTTAGGTTTTCCTGTTGAACCAGAAGTATAGATAATATAAGCGGGATCAGATTTTTTGATATCCACTAAAGATAAATCATTATATTGGGGGAGTTTTAATATATCATCAATAACAATCAAACTATTTGTTCTATTCTTATAATTAACCTCTAATTTTCGGGATGTTAAAATATGCACTGCTTCACTGTCTTTAAGCATATATTCGATTCTTGCAATTGGAAGAGAAGGGTCGATCGGTAAAAAGACCCCACCAATTCTGAGAATAGCCAGCATTGCAGTAACAGTTTCTACAGAGCGCTCATGAATAATGGCGATCACTTCATTCTTTTCAAAATGATGTTGTGTTTTTAGCCAATGTGCCAGGTTATTCACAGTTCTATCAAGATCATTATAAGTTAAGAAATTATTTTCATCTTTAATTGCCAATTTATTTGAATTATTTTTTGATGTTTCCTGAAACAAAAGATTAACATTGGAAGTAGTTGGGGTATGAATTTCTTTCACTTATAGTTTCCTTTCTTTGATGTATTATTTATGAGAACATATAGGACAATCGGGATTTTTTTTAATATCAATTTTTCTTATTGTTGTAGACAATAGATCGAAATAGATCAATTTGTTAGTAAGAGGTTCACCAATTTTCAGTAGATACTTAATTGTTTCTGTAGCTTGAAGAACTCCGACCAAACCTGGAGTCATGCCGATAACACCAAACTCTTGTTTTTTTACGTCAACGGGTGATTCAGGATATAGGCATCGATAACAAGGTCCTTTTCCAGGTTCAATGAGCATGATCTGTCCTTCGAAATGAAAGATACTTCCTTCAATTAATGGTGTCCCATGCTCTACGCATATATCATTTAACATATATCTAGTTTCTAAATTATCTACAGCGTTAACAACAATATCGAATTCTGAGACAATATGGAGAGCATTTTCTCTTACAAGTCTATCTCTTGAGATATCGATTGAAATATTTGGGTTAAGTTCACTCAACGTTTGTTTAGCTGATTCTGCCTTGTTTTGATTGATATTTGTGTACCCATGAAGGACTTGTCTATTCAAATTAGTTAGTTCAACATTGTCATTATCATAAACTTTAATGTGACCAATACCTGCGGCTGCCAAGTATAGGAGTAAGGGAGAACCAATACCTCCTGCTCCAATGACTAATACTTTTGATTGTTTAAGAATTTTTTGGCCTTCTTCTCCAATTTCCGGCAAAATTAATTGTCTTCTATAACGCAGTTTCTCTTCTTCTGTAAGTGAGTTAATTGTTGTCATTTAAAATCTAGGCCCCTTCGGCGTTTATTATATTTCATAGAATCCAACAAAATTACTTTCATTCTCTCTTAGTAATTTTAAAAGACCTTCTATACTACTAATTGAAACAGGGTCGAATTGCTCGTAATCAAACTCAATTTGTAGTTGCTCCTCAAGTTTCATTACAAGTGATATTGTGGACATAGAATCAAACCCCAACTGATTTAGAGGAGTACATATATACTGTTCGAAATTATTCTCAACTTCTTTCAGTACATCCTCTGGAATAAGCCCGTGAAGAAGGTTCATCACATTATTTTTCATAATTATCTCCCTCTATCAATGCTCTTAAGACCACTAATAACGTTTCTTGTAAATGACTAATATTCAAAATTAATTTGTCTAAGGACTTAAGGTACAAATCAAGCGATTTTTGGCCGGGCTTTTGTACAACTACACTTGAAAAAAATTGAAGTTTATTAAGACAATCATTGATTTTGTAAACTTGAAATTCAAGTGTACTACTTATTTCTGTTGTTATATGAATTTTTGAGCTTAATATATACTTGATCAGTTGTACAAGAGGATGAATTTTACTTTTTATCTGCTTACTCAAAATTTGTTGGTCAATTTTTGTGATAGATGCAGTTAGAAACCGAGAAGTGTGTTCTTTAATGAATTTTTTTAGATCATGTAGTCCAGATTGCGAGCATGGAATGCTTATTGAGTTTTTTTCTATACCCTCCTCATTAATCTTCAACCCATAAAGATTGAGAAAGATAAACTTTATATTCTCAATTATATTATTATTTTTCAATCTATTCAGTACTTCAGAATACTCATATGCTGATAGTTCTACTAGGTTGTTATCAATATAAAGCTTTGTTTTGAAAGTTTCTAAATTCATACATTTCCTAGCAGTTTGATTAGCTTCGTTGATATGAGTATAAACAATTTGTTCATCATGAATATCTTCGATGAATACGGTGGTATAGTAAGTGGAATTATCCAGATGTTTCATTTCCATAGTCAATGATACAAAGTTATTCTGAGCGAATAGTTTATAGAGAAGTTCTATTACTTCCGTTACTTCTACTAAATGTACTTGTCTAATATACTTGTTTAGAAACTCCTCTAGCCCATTAACCAAAGGTAAAAACGGCTCGCCTGAAGTATTAAAAGTCCACCCTACAAACCTATCCAAATAAAGAAGTGGGTAGCTCTCTAATTGATATACTTGTGTAAATAGATAGTGATACGTTCGCTCATAACATACATATCCTAGAGCTTCTTCAACATATTCTTGAGGAAGAACTCTCGAATTTAATATTTTTGAATTGCTCATATTAACCACCAGCAAACTGTAAAATGATATTTAATTCATCATCTTGCTTAAACTGAATTACTTTGTAATCTTCAAATTTAATTAAATTATCGTTTAAAACAAACAATACATTTCTTTTAGTAGTGCCATTTGATTCCCATAACTTTTCCTTTAATGCTGGAAAGCTAGATGCTAAATAATTTTTGAGTTCTGCCAAATCAGTTACTTCTACTTGTATTTCTTGTTGATTTCTAGCTAAAGATGTTAAGAATTGGGGCAAGATTACTGTAATCATTGAATTTGTCCTCCTTCATGTTTAACTAACCTAAAACCAAGATCATAAGCATGAAATGATGCAGGTTCATGATGCCTGAAATTATTTCTGCACATATCTATGAACGAATGAAAACTTCCTCCTCGGCAGACTCTGTTTTCTCCATCATTTATATTTACGGGGTTATGAGAGGCAGTTTTTGAATAATAATTAGAGTTATAAGTGTCCAAACACCATTCCCATACATTACCGTTAATATCATATAAGCCATAATTGTTCTGCTTCTTTTGTCCGATTACGTGCAATTTACCTCCAGAATTATCACTAAACCATGCGTAATCAATTAGAGAATGTTCGTCAATTGGATAGTGATGATTTTTCCCTCCTTTTGCTGCATACTCCCACTCTGCTTCGGTTGGTAGATCAGTATTACACCAAATTGCAAACATAAAACTGTCGTACCAAGTTATACTAGTTGCAGGATAATTTTGTGGGGCGCTTTGATAATCAGGATCAAACTCTTTATACAAACTAGTTGAAACTGGAATTGACATTATTTTATAGGGTGAGAGGTATACCTCATGTAAAGGCTCTTCTCCACAATATAAGTATTTAGCCTCTTTGTGATTCCCCATATTAAATGTGCCCCCAGGTAATTCAATCATCCATCTAGCTATCAACTCTTTATAGCGTTTTTCATTATCCTTATAAAATCTTGTATATAGAATTTCTTCTTTAATGTGTAAAGGTATGTCACTAAGCAATTGGTAAGCTTCATAAAGAACATGATTATTTGTTACTACTGGTTTTCCAAATCGATTAACAGAGAAGATTGTTTTAAGGAATTGGACAAGCTCATCTTCATTATAAGATTTACTCATCTCAGTAAAATGTATAGCTTGCTTCATTTTGATCCTCCAGTTCTGCCAACTCAATTTTAATTTCTTTTACTTGTTTATCAGGGCTTACTTCAAAAACTCTAATTTGGGGATACTCTAATGTCCGTAAAGAGATTAGAAGATGCCAAACACTCGATGAGGGATGTAGATCGACATCTACCCTTGCTAATATAGCGGGGTGTCGTTGATGACTGTGGAATACCCCCACTTTGAACAACTTATTCTTTCGAATATACTTTTCAATCTTAATAGTTTCTTCTGGAGAAGTTAAAAATCCGGCATCATCATGGTCTTTGTAGTAATTTCCATAGGACGAGAAATAGTCTAAGAAAGAACCTCGTACATCTTCTTGCATAATTATGTACTCAGAAGGTCCACCATCTGGCTCTGTTGATAAAAAGTAGCCATATGCTTTTTTAGGAAATTGTTTTTTAACATCTCTTATAAAATTCAATAACAGCTGTTTCTCAAACTTAATTCTCCGATGATTTTCGGTCATTAAAGGAGCACACCACCTTTACTTATAAATTTAGGAATAAATATTTACGCAGAATTTACGTAGGTTTTACAAATTCGTTATTATTTCCATTATTATACAGTCGCATTCAAAAAAACTTCTATGTGATTGTATATATCTTACGATTTTTAAAAATGGTATAATGATTATTTGATGTTAATACATGGATCTTTTACTCGGGTTTTACATTCGAATTCTGTTTAAACCACTGAATATCTATTAAAAAGGTAAGTATTACGTGATTACAGGATAACACTTTAGAAACACACTATGTATTCATAGAAAGGTTGTTCCACGATATTTTATTTCAGCATAAAAATCTCGGAAGACACCGCGGGAAAACTCAAAAAAACTCCACTATTTTCATCTTTGTGGAGTCTTTTTTATACATAAGAAGGAGACGTACTTTGAAGCGTTTTGTGAGGGAGAACACATTGTCCTAATGTAAATCTATTTATTTCATTTGTAAGCTCTTGGTGTTTCGATGTTCATCGCAAAGGAACCGCCAGCAACGTATGCAACAGCTCATTATGCCGCACATGCTTGGTTACGTAGCCCTGGTGCTCCAGCCAGCCGCATAGCTCACCCAGCAGAGGAAAGTGACGGTCACGCAAGGCGCGCAACTGTTCTTCGTGTCCGGATAACTCAGCTGCACGGACATACGCTTCGCGGTGAGCGGCATCGACAAACATCAGATCGGTTAAACCAATACGTCCGCGCGAGGTTAGAACTCGCTGCATCTCCTGTAAGGCCAGTAGTTGCTGATCAGGACTCAGATGATGGAAGGCGAAGCTGGACACAACAAAGTCAAAGGATTGATCCGCAAAAGGCAGAGCCAGAAAATTACCAAGCTTCACATGCATCTCGGGATATTTGGTACGACATCTGCGAAGCATCTCCCGTGACTGGTCGATTGCAGTCATGTCTGCGCCGCAACGTAGTAGTTTTCCTGCGAGATTACCCGTGCCTGTACCGATATCGAGTCCCTTCTCGCCTGGGGCGGGCGAGATCCATTGAGCCGTCTGTTCCAGCCCCTCATCATAGTTGTGATACAGATAAAAGGAAGACTGCACCGTATCATTGGAATCGCTCGGCGTGGAATGATCTGCATTATGATATGGATGTGTAACTTCATGCTCATTACTTATGGGAGAGACATTGTCCGAATGATTTCTGTCCTCTGAGCTGGTTTGTCCTTGTCCAGTATTGACTTTGCTTTCTACTTGCACTCGCTGATCATGGATGGCTGCCTGAGTGTCATAATTCCACCGATCATGCCAGTTTTGCCGTGCTTCACGCAGGCGACGTGCACTGTCTGCAAGGTCGTGCAGATGGCTGACATCCAGCGGTCCGTCCTGGCGATTCAGGTCAATCATGCGTTGGGTTGTATCCATCATACGTTTCAGTTCAATCCATTGGGCATACATGACGGCCTGTTGCAGCTCCAGGTATTCCTCCAGCCGCTGCTGGTTGCCCTGATCGATCTCTCCGAGCGCGTGTGTAATATCTTGCAGGGACATGCCAATCTCACGCAGCGCAGCAATGGTCTGAAGCCGCCAAATATCATTCTCGGTATAGGTGCGATACCCGTTAGTGGTCTGTTTGGCGGGTAGAATTAATCCTTTTTCCTCATAAAAACGAATGGCTCTCGCCGATATACCAAGCCTGCTTGCTGCCTCTTTGATATTCATCATGCATCCCCTCCTTATCGAATCAGTATAAACGATGACGTTACGGCAAGGTTAAGTGTTTATTTCATTTCAATATGCGAAAAGGTTCAAACCCGGTTGGAATTTTAGTCAACGTTGAGGCTATGCTACAATATATAGAACAAAGCCAGATAGACAGTGCCGCGAATGAATCCTGGTTTTTTAACTTCTAACTCATCACTCGCTTAACTTCCCGGCGTTGTAACGTACAGCGTTGTCGACTATAGCACGAAAGGTTGAATCATTATGCTTACCAGCCATACATTTACGATTCGTCCATCCGAGATTAAAGATGCAGCACAACTCATGGAGTTGGACACCCTGGTATGGGACAAATACACCTCTCCTGCACCGATGCAGTGGCGCTCCAGACAGCAATACCTGCAGCATTGTCCGCCAGGCAGCCAATTAATTGCGGTGCAGGGAGAGCGGGTATGTGGTTATGTGGGCTTTCAGCCAGCCACAGGTATGCCGGTCAATCGTCATGTCTACGAGATTCATATTGCAGTTCATCCGCATGATCGGCGTTGTGGCATTGCTACAGCGTTGATGGATACCATTAAGCAGCATGCCGCCCAGCAAGGTGTTCGCAAGCTCAGGCTGCGCGTGCTCTCCAGCAATCCGGGAGCGATTACGTTTTATACCCAGTGTGGATTTGTGACAGAAGGCAGGTTGGTGTCCGAGTTTTATATCGGGGGCAAATATGTGGACGATATTCTTATGGGTTATTTTATCCAAACCAAATAGAAAATGTAGCTGAGGAGGAACAACGATGGACATGGGACTTCAAGGTAAAAAAGCACTGGTGCTGGCTTCCAGCCGCGGGCTGGGCAAAGCGGTAGCCGCTCAATTGGCAGCAGAAGGTGCTGATGTCATGCTCGCCAGCCGGAGCGAAGAAAAGCTCGCAGCAGTGAAGCAGGAGCTTCTGGCGCTTGGTGGTGGAGGACGTGTGGAATATTGTGCAACGGATGTGACACGCAAGGAAGATATTGAGGCCCTGATTCATAAGACAGCAAAGCTGTTCGGGCAGATTGATATTCTGGTGAACAATTCGGGCGGTCCGCCATCGGGTTCATTCGAGTCCCTGACCGATGAGGATTGGGAACGTGCATTTGAATTAAATGTACTCAGTTATGTAAGGCTGATTCGTGGTGCACTCCCTTATATGAAAGAACGCGGAGGACACATTGTGAATATCGCTTCAACTTCCGTGAAACAGCCTATTCCGGGTCTGGTCCTGTCCAACACGTTCCGCACCGGCGTTTTCGGATTGGCGAAGACCTTGTCTCAGGAGCTGGCTCCATACGGTATTTTGATCAACACGGTGGCGCCAGGACGCATTGCAACAGATCGTATTCGTGAACTGGATGCCGCACGGGCTGAGCAGAACGGAGTCAGTGAGGAAGACGTATCTGAGCAGTTCCGCAAGGAGATTCCACTCGGTCGTTACGGCCAACCGGAGGAATTCGCCAAAGCGGTGGTATTCCTGTTATCCGGGGCCAACACGTACATTACCGGCACCTCATTAATCGTGGACGGTGGCATGGTACGAGCCCTCTAAGGGAGAAGTTTGATCAACAGATTCAAATTGATATGGAAACGGATTGCGATATCCAAACAAAGCCCCTCCTTAATGTCCACTTGTTGTGGAGAAGGAGGGGCTTTATCTTAATTCATGCATTAAACCGGGCGTATATACAAGCCAGAGCTTGCCTAACGTTCCGGACCTAATCCTTTGTTAAGATAAGTCTTTGCTGCTGTCATTAGTTGACTCGTCGACTTTGCTGGATTTCGGATTCGGTACTGTCTTAGCCTCGCCGACTGGTTTTGCTCCATGATCATGGACGTGACCTGCTGGACCTTCTGGCTGTTTACCATTGACGAGGTCAGTAACTCGTTGAGTTATGTCTGCCTCACGCTCATCGAATTGGCTTTGTGTGATTTTGCCATCGGTCAACTGTTGTTGCAGCTCTGCTTTCTGGGCAGTAACGAGTGTATCGATAACCGTCTGCACGTCCACGTTCTTGCTGGCGGCAATCTCGGCAATCGTGCTGCCTGCTTCACGGGTTTCCTTCAGTTCTTCCGTTGTAACCCCGAGGATGGAGGCCAGTTCCTTGGCATAACGTTCTGCTCCTGGTCCACCAAATCCACCCGACCAGGCCCGTCTGCTCCAACGTCCTTCTTATTACCGTTCACCAGGTCAGTCACACGTTGTGTAAGTGTAGCTGCACGCTCATCGTATTGGGTTTGCGTGATTTTGCCGTCGGTCAGCTGCTGCTGGAGTTCTGTTTTCTCCGCTGTGACCAGTTTATTAATGACGGTCTGTATGTCCACATTTTGCGTTGCTGCAATCTGGGCAATGGTGCTGCCTGACCTGTGTGCTTCTTTCAGCTCATCGGCAGACACGGCAAGCACGGAGGTAAGTTCGTCCGAATAGCGCTCCAGCCCGGGTCCCAAACCTCTAACCCCGTCTTCTGGTTTTATTTGATGTGAATTTATTGTAGGAGCGTTGTCCTTCTGGCCTGAAGGGCTTGCTGCCGGATCTGCATTAGCTACTGAATGTGCAAACATGCCTCCACCGAGTGCAATCGTCATAGCCATTGCGCTGGTAACCACTACTGTTCTTGTTGTTTTGGTTCTCTTCATCCTGGATCATCCTTCTTTCTTCTGTAGGTTGGTATGGGTATGCACCCACAACGCTATATTAGAGAGCAAGAATGAAGGGAGGCTGAGAGGAACCTTAATGGGCAGTAAAAAATGGTTCTATAACCAAGAATGCCCCTCACCCGTGGTTGAAATTCTCACAGGAAAGGGGCATACAATTGGTCTTAGTTAGATGTAACTCAATTATGTAAGCAAGTTAGCGTAAAAGTTCCCATTCATGCTGCAGCATGCCGTATACTGCATGGTTCACGTAACCTTTAGGCAGCTTCTCTGCCTGACGAATGACACCTTCCAGAACGAATCCCAGTCTCTCCGGGATGGCGCGGCTCCGTTTGTTGTTCGTTGCGGAGCGAATCTCGACGCGATTCAGATCCAGGGTCACCAGTGCATAATCGACCAGAACGCGACAAGCGCTTGTCATCAAGCCCTGACCCTCAAAACCTTTTCCAAGCCAGTATCCAATGCTTACCGAGCGGTTGGTCCAGTTAATCTCGTGGAATCCGATAATGCCTGCGAGATCGCCTTTAACCACACCCCGGCGGTGAAGCCGCCATTTTCAGCACCTTGTTTTAGTGCGTTGGTAATGAAGTTCGAGGTGTGTTCCACTTCTGTCACATGATCCACCCACGGCAGCCAATGTCTCAGTTGATCTCGCGAGCGATCCGTCAGTTCGAACAGCGGTTTCGTATGTTCCATGGCCAGTGGCCGGAGTTCGGTATATTCATCCAAGGAATAGGTAAACATGAATGCAACCTTCTTTCTTTATATAGTGTGGATTTATTTTGGAGGATTAACGGGAGGTCTTGGGCAACTTTTGCTCCAGTGCAAACAGGTCTTCTTCCATCGAGGCCATGCGCTGATTAACGGTTGTACGTGCGTCACCGAGTGCCTGATTATATATGTAGGGAGCGAGCTGTGTCATGAACAGGTCGAGTACACCCCAAGCGGCCAGATCACCCAGTTCTTCGCCACGTTCCTCTTCGAAATACGACTGGATGGTGCGAATGGCTTCATCCTGCTGTTCTTTGGTCAGTTTAAGCGAATTTGATGTGATGGGAAACCCTCCCTTTAATATATTTTACTATCATGCTACATGATTCGAGCGAACCCGTCAAAATGGTTTTGGGCCTATTTATGCACGACTGATCCTGACTTTGGTGCCTTCTTTATTGAACTCCTCCCCCGTTAAAGGTATATTTAAATGAAACGCGTACGAAACTTTCCAAGAAAATAGTTTTTTTCAGGAAATGACTTCGTTATCAAGGAATTATAGCCGGAATTGCTGCAATTCCCGAAAGCTCCAATCCATTCATGAAAGGTTTGATACCTGTGGACAATCGTACAACCCCACCTAACTTTATCAAAAATATTATCACCGAAGATCTCCGGTCTGGGAAAGTCCAGGAAGTTATTACCCGCTTTCCTCCGGAACCGAACGGTTATCTGCATATTGGTCATGCCAAGGCGATCTGGATCAACTTTACGCTGGGCGGCGAATTTGGCGGCAAAACGAATCTGCGCTTTGATGACACGAACCCGGTCAAGGAAGATGTGGAATACGTTCAATCAATTCAGGAAGACGTGAAATGGCTCGGATACGAGTGGAACGAGAAACGTTTTGCCTCGGATTATTTTGATGAGATGTACAACCGTGCTGTCTTGTTGATTAAAAAAGGAAAAGCCTATATCGACGACCAAAGCGCCGACGAAATCCGTGCAATGCGTGGAACGCTGACGGAGCCGGGTAAGAACAGCCCGTACCGTGATCGTTCGGTGGAAGAGAATCTCGACCTGTTCACACGTATGCGTGCAGGCGAATTCCAGAATGGAGAGAAAGTGCTGCGTGCCAAGATCGATATGTCTGCACCGAATATCAATCTGCGCGATCCGGTGATTTACCGGATTTCACATGCACACCACCATAACACGGGCGACAAATGGTGCATCTATCCGATGTACGCCTTCGCTCACCCACTCGAAGATGCCATTGAAGGTGTAACGCATTCCCTCTGTTCCCTGGAGTTTGAGGATCAACGCCCATTCTATGATTGGGTTATTGCAGAATGTGAGATGGAGAGCCAACCGCGTCAATACGAATTTGGCCGCCTGAACCTGTCCCAGATGGTGACCAGCAAGCGGAAGCTGAAACTGCTCGTGGACGAAGGCCATGTGGATGGTTGGGATGATCCGCGTATGCCGACAATTTCCGGTCTGCGCCGCCGGGGATATACACCGGAAGCCATTCGTGATTTCGTGTTTGAGACAGGCATTTCGAAGAGCCAAGGGGTTATCGATCTGCAAACGCTGGAGCACTTTGTACGTGAGGACTTGAAACTGAAAGCTCCACGCACGATGGCTGTCCTGCACCCGCTCAAAGTGGTTATTACCAACTACCCGGAAGGGCAAGTGGAATGGCTTGAAGCCGAGAACAATGTGGAGAACCCGGAGATGGGCAATCGCCAAATTCCATTCTCTCGTGAGATATATATTGAACAAGACGATTTCATGGAAAATCCACCGAACAAATACTTCCGTTTGTTCCCTGGCAACGAAGTTCGTCTGAAACACGCATACTTTATCAAATGTAACGATGTGATCAAGGATGCAGAAGGCAATGTGACTGAGATTCATTGTACTTATGATGTAGAGACGAAGAGCGGCAGTGGCTTCACAGGCCGTAAAGTTAAAGGTACGATTCACTGGGTTGAAGCGACTCAAGCGGTACCTGCTGAATTCCGTCTGTATGAGCCATTGATTTTGGATGAAGCACCCGAAGCTGAGGTGGAAGTGGCTGTAGCTGGGGCTGAAACTGAGGTTGTGGAAGAGCAACCGGAGAAAACGTTCCTGGATCAATTGAACCCGAACTCCCTTGAGATTGTTCACGGGTATGTGGAACAAGAGATGAAGGAAGCGAATGCTCAGGACAAATTCCAATTCTTCCGTCACGGTTACTTCAGTGTAGATCCGAAACATTCCGAGCCAGGCCGTCCGGTGTTTAACCGGGTTGTATCTCTGAAAAGCTCGTTCCAACTGCCAAAGGCATAAGGTGGATAGATTAACTTAAGGTCTGTTCATCAGAGTACCGATAAACAGCCAAGTTATAAGTTTATAGAAAGGGCATCTTTCGTCATGTTCATGGCGAAGGATGCCCTTTTGTTATTGGGGATATAGTTAGGTTAATTTTGAGACTGAGCCTATAATACGGCATGAACATGAACATGAACATGAACATGAACATGAACATGAACATGAACATGAACATGAACAGAAGCCGTGGATATGCGTGTGAGGCAAGAATCTAACGAACCGAGGACACGCTATTTAAGTGTATTTGCACATTTCAGAAACGTAATGAATCGTAGACACCTTATTTCCTCGTTTAGCCTGTCTTTTCAAGATTTTTAGGGTCTTTTATGTGAAATAAAGTGGCTGAGATTCCTTAGCTTTAGCATATCGTGAAATTGCTGCAAATAAGGCGTCTAAGGTTCGTTAGGTGCAACAAACCTTAGACACCTTTCTCTTTACTACTACTATCCATAATCTGTTGTTTCAGTTTTTTAGAACGCTGATGTTACAACCTAACGGAGAGGACAGAAATAATCTGAAGAAGCGAAGCGTTCGCCTAAAAGCTTTCTGAAAGAAAGCTACATCGAAAGCATACGCTTATCCCCGGATTTTACCCTTTGAAAAGGGAATCCAAAAAATCCGGGGATAACAGCGATTGAAAGATTGTTCTGTCATCGGAGTGCTTAAGTAGTAACTTTAACGTTCGAAATGGCCTGCAACAAAAGATTATCTGTCCTCATCCATATTGCCCATCTCCGTCAACACAACCGGCTGATAACCGTTACGACGGTTCGACAACCACATGATGCCGAATCCAACAGCGCCGATGAGCGAGAAGAATACGCCGATACTGTACATGACTTCCGCCCCGAAGCTCTGGAACAGCCAGCCGCCGAACAGACCGGCAATAACCCCGGAGAGACCGCCCCATGCCATCGTATACACCGCTTGACCCGAAGAACGATAAGGCCTCGGAATGAACAGCATGGTCAGCTGCGTACCCACATAGAAGTACCCACCGAACGTAATGGAGTGCATCAGCTGAATGAATACAATCTCCATCGGGTTGCTGGCCAGTGCCATGAGCTGCCAGCGCAGTGCAAACAGCAGACTGATCAAGATAAGGGATGCCAGGAGCATGCTCATTTTACGTTTGAGCAAACGGTCGAGCAGCAGGAATACACCGACTTCGAGAATGGATGAGGTGAAGATGGCCCAACCGACCATCTGTTTGTCGCCGCCCATCTCTACAATATATAGCGACATAAATGTACTGTTCATCGCATTAGGGACCGACACGAGTACACCCAGACCGATAAAAGTCATAAAATACGGATTAAACATGACTTTGCCAAACCGCCGAAAAGTAACCACGGGGGTATCCGAAGCGATCGGCTGTCTGGGCAGAAATACGGATAACACAAAGGCGGTTGCGATCATACACGCAAATATAATGGATACACTGCCAATGCCAAAACGGTCAATGAGCGGTCCGGCAGCGACGGCTGTCAGCGCCCAACCGAGTGAACCCCAGAGCCGGAATGATCCGAATTTCTGGCTTGTACCATCGATATAACCGAGAATCAGGCTATTGGTTTGAGCGAATAATGGACTTTGAAAAAAATAAAAAAGATCATGGCTACATAGATCCACGTATAACTGGGCGCATAGAACACACCCTGGGCGAGCACAAATGTACCTCCCATCATAATCATCAGAATGATACGGATATTGCGGGATTTATCGCTCCAGAAGCCCCAGAACGGGTTGGCGAACAAGGATACAAAGGGTCCAATCGCCATCAGACTGCCAATCTCCAGTTTGGTCATGCCAATCTCTTGAAGATAGAGCTGCAGGAATCCGGCAAAAATCGAGATGGCTCCATATATGAAAAAGTTATATAGTTTCAGAGATCCCAATGAGGGATTACCTTTTGAAGGTACAGGTCTGTCCAATTAAGCCATTCCTTTCAAATGCATATTGTTCAATGTATCATTTGTTGAAAGGGGATTCAATCTATAGAAAATGTTGATCCATTGATAGAACAAACTCACATCGTCACCAGAAGGGAGCAAGACATCATGAACACGAGGGAATGGACCGGCATTATACTGGCAGGGGGATTATCCAGCCGCATGGGGACCAACAAGGCCATGCTAGAACTGGACGGTTCCGTCGTATTTCAACATGTTACAGAAGCCATGAGACCCGCAGTATCTTGTATCATCGTGGCTGGTGGACCCAACGTGACAACCTACAGCGATATGGGCTACGACTGCGTCCAGGATCACTATCCGGGAAAGGGACCACTCGCGGGCCTTCACGCGGCACTGAAAGCTTCGGACACAGACTGGAATCTGGTCTGCGCCTGCGATATGCCGCTCCTGCAAATGTCCTTTTTGGAGGGTATAAAACAACTGGCCGTGTCGAATGACTCTTATGCTGCTATCGTGCCTCGTGTGGATGGACGTGTCCATCCGCTTGTAGGGGCTTATCACAAGCGAGTGCTCCCTGATCTGGAGCAGCGCCTGATGCAGGATCATCTTCGAGTCACACGATGGCTTGAAGAGATGGGATGCTGCTATGTCGAAGCGGAAGAGCTTGAGAGAGCGGGTGTTCATCATGTTGCGATGCAATTGAGTAATATGAACACACCGGAAGAATACGAGCGTATCCGCAATCAGGATTCGATGCTCGATTCAGATCTGTAGGATACGGGATCGCCAGATGCATCCGCATGTTGATTGCGATATTGAAGCGGGCTTTGGCCTGTCCAACGTTTGAATTGTCTGCTGAAATGGGACAGGTGGGTGTAGCCGAGCTTCCATGCAATTTCGCCGAGCGACAATTCTGGTTGTTCGATCAGAACCTTGGCTTCCTGCAACTTCAAGCTGGACAGGTAAGCCCTGGGTGATCGCCCATACACCTTGCGGAAGACCTGCAAACCATATCCCGGGCTGATGCCAAACGAGGATATGATCTGCTCTACTTTGACCGTGGATACACTGCTTTCCTTGGTTCGAAGCTGGGCATGGAATGCCTGCTTGATTGCTTCCGCTATCGCTCCTGCATAATGCATGGCTGTTGGAGCTGGTGCATGTGGGGCAGCAGCGGATGTGGTGGACTCCGGTTCATTGTCAGCGGCCTGAGACAACAGGGCAAACAGTTCAAACATGCGGGCCTGCATGATCATTTTATCAGTCGACGTGTAGGCTTCCGTTACGTTAATCATTCCCATCCAGCTCTCCAGCACAACGCGCATCCTCTTGTTATCTTCCGTACCGGCTGCGTAGATTTGGCTATGCTGAGACATTAACTTCAGGGTAAATACCGGATCATCCACATTAAAATGAGCGCTAAAATACGTCATGCCTTTCGTGGATACACATTGATTGGTATGTTTGAACCCGGGAGGAATGAGAAGAATGGAACCTTCCTCTACGGTATAGGTATAACCATGAATGACACTCTCCTGCGTACCTTGGATGATCAACATTATCTCAAAGCCCGGATGGGATTCCTCCGGCATCGCCCATCCATATGGAACTTGTTGGCTGTGCGCGCCATAGAATTTGATGTTACAGTCGATAATAGGCAGCCAGTGAGCCAGCGTATGGTAAGGCATTTCTCGGAGCTGTGATCGGATATCCATAACATTCACCTCGGAAAAGGGTAAAAACAACTCGCCTTGTACAATCGGCACCCTTAGTATACTTCATTATAATCAGTTTAACGCAAGCATGGATCATTCATGGAACGCATCCGTGTTTGAAGGGAGCACTGAACAATAGCGGTTCTTTAACCGATGATATTGTAAACGCTACCATTACATCTTGGAATATGTCAACTCATGCACAAGTCAAGATCAATATATTTTCCCGACAAAAAGGAGATTGAATCATGGACAGATTATTATATGGCGTAGCCTATTATGATGAATATATGCCTTACGAGAGATTGGACAAGGACATTCAGATGATGAAGGATGCAGGGATTAACGTGGTCCGTATTGCAGAATCAACCTGGAGCACCCATGAACCGCAGAATGGTGTATTCGACTTCTCTTCGGTAGATCGTGTGCTGGATGCCATGCATAAAGCGGGGATTCAGGTCATCGTTGGCACACCAACGTATGCCGTTCCTACATGGATGGTCAAGGAACATCCGGACGTACTGGCTACCACCACACAAGGGCCTGGCAAATATGGTGCAAGACAGATCATGGATATTACACATCCAACCTATCTATTCTATGCCGAGCGGATCATCCGCAAGTTGATATCCAGGGTAAGCACACACCCAGCGGTCATCGGTTATCAGACGGATAATGAGACGAAGCACTACAATACCGCAGGCGATAATGTACAACTGCAATTCGTCAAATATATGCGGAACAAGTTCAGCTCCCTGGACGAGTTGAACAAGGAATTTGGCCTCGACTACTGGAGCAATCGAATCAATAGCTGGGAGGACTTCCCGTCTGTCGTAGGGACAATTAACGGCAGTCTGGGCGCGGAGTTTGCGAAGTTCCAGCGACAGCTGGTAACCAACTTTTTGGCTTGGCAAGTGGGAATCGTGAATGAATACAAACAGGAAGGACAGTTTGTTACCCAGAACTTTGACTTCGATTGGCGCGGATATTCCTACGGCATTCAAGGGGATGTGGACCATTTTGCCGCATCGAAACCTTTTGACATCACGAGTGTGGACATTTATCATCCTTCTCAGGATGATCTGACTGGCATTGAGATTTCATTCGGCGGGGATGTGGCGCGTTCCACCAAACAATCGAATTACCTTGTACTGGAGACCGAAGCGCAGGCATTCTGGCATTGGGTTCCCTATCCCGGACAACTGCGTTTGCAGGCATTCAGTCATCTGGCATCCGGAGCGAACATGGTCGCCTACTGGCACTGGCATTCGTTGCACAATTCGTTTGAGACGTACTGGAAAGGATTGCTCAGCCATGACTTTGAACCGAATCCGGTGTATAACGAAGCGAAGACCATTGGCAGGGATTTTGCCCGTCTCAGTCCAAAACTCGTGAATCTGAAGAAACGAATCGGGTGGCTGTGCTGTTCAGCAATGAGGCGCTGACATCGATCAAGTGGTTTGGGTTTAACTTCACCAGTGACAAGAATTACAATGACGTGGTGCGCTGGATGTACGATGAATTGTATAAAATGAATATTGGCTGTGACCTGATTGACCCGTCTGTTGAGAGTTATGCGGAGTATGATGTGCTCGTTGTACCTGCTCTGTATGCTGCGTCGGATGCATTGTTGGAAAAATTGAATCAATTTGTAGAGGGTGGCGGACATATCGTCTACTCGTTCAAAAGCGGATTTGCGAATGAGCATATCAAGGTACGCTCTACCCGCCAACCCGGCCTGATCAGTGAGGCATGCGGGATCGGCTATAATCTTTTTGTAGAGCCGAAGCATGTGTCGCTGCGCGATGATCCGTTCGGGGTTGGTGAAGAGCAGAACCAGGTTCACACCTGGATGGAGCTGATTACGCCAACAACGGCGGAAGTGCTCGCTTGGTATGATCATCCACATTGGGGTGAGTATGCGGCAATTACCCAGAATGCCTATGGAAAAGGCAAAGCAACCTATGTCGGCTGTTACACCAGCTCTGCGGTGATCCGTAAGGTGCTGGAACGTGTGATGAAGGAAGCAGGCGTATGGGGAGCCGATCAGGAACTGGCTTTTCCGATCATTGTGAAGACTGGTGTGAACGATCAGGGAAAAACGATTCGCTACTATTTCAATTATGCGGATGAGGCGACATCCTTTGTAAATGCATATGGGGAAGGGACCGAACTTCTGGCAGGAACCCCGATTGCAGCGGGAGAGAAGATCGAACTGGAACCATGGGGCATACGGATTATTGAACAATAATAGGAAATAATAATGCTCAAAACGAATATCAAGACCATAGCGCCCTCGGCTTCCATGCTGGGGCGTTTGTCTATTTTAGCTCAGGAGTGGATGCGCTGTGTTTACCGAATGTTATCGGAAGCTGACAGACCCTTTCAAACGCAGCATTCGCAATAAATTGATTCTTACCATGACGCTGCTGGCTGTTCTGCCGGTGATTGCCATGACTGCTATGGCAGCTGAGAATACCCGCTCTTCCATGGAAGAGGAGATTATGGAGACCAACCGAGCCAATATGAACTGGGCCTCCATTTATCTGGGTGAACAGTTCGCTCGCATGAATAATATCATCTATTCCATTCAGATCAGTGACGAATTGCATCAATATCTGGCCCTGAACCAGGAAGCACCGGCAGCCAGCCGATTCGATGAACAGAAGGCCATGTTCAATATGTTGAACAGTGTATACTATTCTGCCGGCAATTATGTATTTGGCGTTGAACTGTATCTGAAGGAATTGGATACCTTGTTCACCTTCAACTCCATGGATTCTCGCATCAAAGCGGTATCGGAAATACCGGAAGGATATCATGAGCTTTTTGCACAACATAAAGATTTTACGATTATCAATGATCCGAACGATCCGCAAAAGTTCCACATGACCCGAAGCATGAACCGCTTCGAGGACCAGGCGCAGATCGGTGCCATCAGTCTGGAGGTCAAGTGGGCTGAGTTCAACCAGACCCTGGAGTTGCTGGATAGCCGGGGAGATTATGGGGTATACATTGCTGACAGCACGGGCAATCCGGTTTATGAGCCTAATCAGGAGATTCAGCCATCGGCGGAAGCCCTGGAGAAACTGGCAGGCACGAAGGAAAGTTCGGGCTTCATCCGTACAGCCAAGGAATATGTATTCTTTCATTCCATTGAACCGTCAGGACTGCGTGTGATCAAGATTGTACCAGCCCATGTGGTTAATGAGAGTGCCTTGGAAACGATGAAATACGGACTTGTTGTGGGTGGCTTGGCAACCCTCATCTCTATTGCAATCGCTGCGCTCGTGGCCTGGCGTACATCGAAGCCCATTGTCAGACTGGCGAATTCCATGAAGGGTATCCAGTTGATCAAGGACAGGGAAGTGGTACGAAGCGGCCGGGTGGATGAGATTGGCCTGCTGGAGAAAAATCTGCATGGAATGGCTAGCCGTATTCGGGAACATATCCGCGACAATTACCTGATGAATCTGGAGAAGCAAACGGCAGAGCTCAAAGCACTGCAATCCCAGATTCATCCACATTTCCTGCAAAATACGCTGCAGATGATTGGCGGCATAGTCTACTCGCAAAAACCGGCAGACAGTTATAAGGTCATTCGAGCCTTGAGCGAGATGTTTCGTTATATTGTACGAGCGCCGGATGGACTTGTGCCTCTACAGTCTGAACTCGATCAGTTGGAACATTATATGCTGATTCAGAAGCAGCGTTTTGGCGGAAGGCTTGAATATACACTGGAGATTACGGGGGAACTTCAGGAATGTTACATTCCCAAGTTGTCTCTGCAACCGATTGTGGAGAATGCATTTTTGCATGGTCTGGAGAAGAAACAGGGTGAGTGGAAGCTGGGCATTGAGGTCGTCTGTGAACCTGGAGAGGTAACCATTCGAATTCGGGATAACGGCGTGGGTATGGATGCTGAGAAACTAACGGAGATGCAGTCCAGACTGGAACGACTCACCCGGCAGGCAGATCGGGTATGGAGTTCAGGTACAGGTATTGGACTGGTCAATGCGGCCTCACGAATGGTAATGCATTTTGGGCCTGAATATGGGATGAGCATGGAAAGTGAATACGGACAGGGACAAGCGTTACGGTACGAATTCCCTGCAATAGAGGAGGCGAAGCCTTGTGAACAAGGAACTGTACAGAGTGCTGCTGGTGGACGATGAACCGTGGAACCGGGACATATTGCGCAACCTGGGGGATTGGAATGAACTAGGCATGACCGTTGTTGGTGAGGCAGAGGATGGCGAGCAGGCCATACAACTGGTCAAGCAGCATCAGCCTCACATTATCATTACGGACATGCGCATGCCCGGCACAGACGGTGTGGAACTGCTACAGACGCTGAGCGGAAAGTACCCACAGATCAAAGTGATTGTGGTAAGCGGGTATGATGACTTCAATTATGCCAAACATGCAATCCGTCATCGGGCTGCTGACTATCTGCTCAAACCGGTGAATCCGGATGAACTGAATGCGGTGCTGGCCAAATGTGCAAGAGATTTGGAGAAGTCGAATCTGCACCTGAATCATGGGAGGCTTACCCATCTTCGTTCGCAAGTGAGTTCTCCCTGTTTCAACAGCAGGCTCGCTTGCGGTTTAACGATCTGAACGGTCAGAGTCTGCGTGAATGGTTCCAGCAATTGCAGCAGAAGCTGGAACGATGCGAGATCCAAAGTCCCCGGCAACTTGGACGGGTCGCCTACGAATTACAGGCATTGCTGGATGAGTTGTGTGTCTCCAATGGGTTATACGAGCGGCCCGAAGCAACGGCGCTGCCTCCTTCAACAGCGCTGGCTTCCATTGAATCCACGATCCATTGGATATCCGCCCCGTACTACCAGGCTTTGGAGCAGCTCATTGCTCAGCGTAAATTCAAGAACAAGCTGAACCTGAATGAGGTGAAACAATACATTGAGCAGCATTGTATGGAGATGATTACGCTGGAGCAGCTTCGCCCAGATCTTTTTTGTCAGCAAGGAATATCTGAGCAAGGTATTCAAGAAAGAGTATGAGGTGAACGTGACCGACTATGTTGTCCAATTACGTATGACGAGAGCGAAAGAGTGGGTAATGGACGAACAGATTCCATTCAAGCATATTGCTGAGATGGCGGGTTATGAAGATGTGTCATACTTCTATCGGGTATTCAAGAAACATTTCGGAGTTTCCCCAGGGGAGATGAGAAAGGGACAAACTCGTATGTGAGGCAATTCAGATAGGAGCACGGAAGGAGTCGTTCCAAGGAGCACTTGTGGTTGGATTAAGGTTTAAAATAATCCAATACACGAGTCTAATTTTGTCCAATGAAGCGCTTTCATTCTCTGATATATAATGAGCCTATGAAAGACAAACCAGTCACACCGGGAGGTCATAAGAGATGAAAGTATGGAAAAGCGTAGCAAGTGCGGTACTGGTCAGTGTTCTGCTCGCAGGTTGTGGCTCCAATGCAGGAACGGACAATGGGCAGGAGGAGTCGGCATCAGGCAAGACGGTGTCACTCAAAGTTTTCGTTGCCCAACCTCGGCTGAAAGAACATTACGATAAATATATAGAACAGTTCAAAGCCAAGGAGAAAGCAGAGAAAAACATTGAGGTGAACGTGCAACTGGAGATGCCGCCAGCGGACAATGCACCTCAGATTCTGAAGACAAGACTGGCCTCCAATGATGCACCGGATGTGTTCGCTCTGCATGCAGTCAATGAGATTCCACCGTTTAGCAAAGCGGGTTATCTGGAAGACCTGTCGGGTCAGCCTTTTGTCGATAAGCTGCTGGATTCGGTCAAACCTTCCGTAACGGATGCAGGGGCAAAGTCGTGGCAGTTCCATTGGAAACCTTATCATGGGGCTATCTGTACAATAAAGATATTTTCGAGGAGCAAGGGCTGGAAGTACCCACGACATTAACGGAAATGAAAGCGGTTGTGGAGAAACTGAAAGCAGCCAATATCACACCATTCGAACTGTCCTACAAAGAATCATGGATTCCGCAATTATTCCTGCCACTCACTGTGGGGGCATTAACACAGTCGGAGCACACAGACTTCATCGACAAGATGAATCAGGATCAGGGCTCTTTCTCGGATATGAAAGCAATGTTCGATGTATTTGATCTGGTGAATGCGAATGGAACGGACAAAGCGCTGGAAGTGGGCGGAGATGATGGTTCAGCAGCCTTCGCATCAGGAAATGCGGCGATGTGGATTCAGGGACCATGGTTTGCCGAAACCATTCTGAAGTCCAACCCGGACTTGAATTTTGGTGTAGCACCAATGCCGATCAATGACAATCCGGATGATACCAAAATCAATCTGAGTACCTCCACTTCACTGGCAGTATCATCATCCAGCAAGAACAAAGAAGTGGCACTCGATTTCGTGAACTACATTCTTGATGACAAGGATTCAAGTGCATTCTACGAAGCACTCAAGTTCAATCCGGTTGCCAAGATCCATGACTTCAAGAGCTTCCCGTGGGTAGACGATGCCCAGAAATATGTGAGTGAAGGTAAAGCCTATCAGGACCCATCGATCCCGCAAGCGGTGAAAGACGAGTCAGGCAAAGCGTTACAAGGTTACTACTCTGGGCAATTAAATCAACAGCAGGTTATCGATGCACTCGACAAAGCGTGGAAATCGTACAACAAAGTCAACAAGTAAGGAGTTGCGAGGAATCTAGTACCCGCTTTTGTTGACAAAATCTCAACGGATTAGGGGTTTTGTCAACAAATAGGCGGTACTTTATTTCGTCGCAGTCTCCAAGCAGATGATACGTCAGGCAGAACGTTCTTCGTTCCCTCGTTTACGATCATCCGCTTCGAGTGAAAAGGGGGAGAACCAATGGCTACGAATGTGTTCAAGAAGTATCTGTCACTGCTCGCGTTCACTGCGCCTGCCTTTGTCATCTATGCGATTTTCCTGCTGTACCCTACGTTTAGCGGCATGTTCTACAGTCTGACGGATTGGAACGGGCTTAACCGGGATTACAGCTTTATCGGTCTGGGTAACTTCGTGGAATTGTTCAAAGAAGATCCGGACTTTCTGAACTCTCTGTGGTTCACAATGAAATATGTAATATTTATGCTCATTCTGCAAAATGGGATTGCCTTGCTGCTCGCCGTGTTGATTGAATCACGGACGCGCAGCAAAGGGCTCTTCCGGACCCTGTTCTTCATGCCTAACATGATCAGTACGATCATTAGTGCGTTCATGTGGACATTCATCTTCTCTCAGGTGCTGCCACAGCTCGCTCAGAAACTGGCTATCTCGTTCCTCGACCAGCAATGGCTGGGAGATCCGAAGTTTTCATTTTACTCCATTCTGATCGTATCGCTCTGGAACGGTGTGGGGTATATGATGATCATCTATCTGGCCGCTCTCCAGGGTGTGCCGAAAAGTCTCAAGGAAGCGGCTGTCATTGATGGCGCCAATGCATTCCAGGTACTGCGTAATGTAGTGTTGCCGATGATTACTCATGCTGTGACGATCTGTTTCTTCCTGACGCTGAACGGAGCATTTAAAGTGTTCGAAGTGGTATATGGACTGACGGGTGGTGGACCGGGCCGGGCGACGCAGGTTATCACGATGAATATCTATGAAGAAGCGTTCTCCAACAACTTCAGATATGGCTATGCGAGTGCCAAATCCGTTGTGCTGTTCATCATTGTACTCATCTTCACACTCATCCAGATCACCGTCATGAAGAAGAAAGAGGTGGAAGCATGAGGATGCAACGACTGAACAGTTATCTGATTCGCCTACTGCTAATTCTGGGTTCTCTCGTGGCCATGCTGCCGATCTACATGGCGGTGGTGAACTCTTTTAAAACCCAAGGTGAGATGTTCCAATCCTTTATCGCGCTGCCAACGACCCTTCACTGGGAGAATTATTCGGACGCGTTTAACAAAATCAATCTGTTGGGCAGTTCGATGAACTCGGCGATTGTATCCTTTCTGGGGATCGGTGGGATCGTCTTCTGTGCCTCACTGGCGGGATACAAGCTGTCACGCACCTCTGGTCGACTGAGTAACCTGATCTTCTTCCTGTTTGTAGCATCGATGCTGGTACCGTTTCATTCCATCATGATTCCGCTGACCCGGGTAGCCAAAGGCATGGGTGTACAGGGAAGCACGTACGGATTGGCCCTGATCTATATCGGGCTTGGTGTAAATATGGCCATCTTCCTCTATCACGGGTTTGTGAAGTCCATCCCGCGGGAATTGGAGGAATCGGCTCAGATTGATGGATGTAATGAGTTCCAGACGTTCTTCCAGATTATCTTCCCGCTCTTGCTTCCGATCACAGTCACCATTGCGATTCTGGATTTCCTGTGGATCTGGAATGACTTCTTGTTGCCACTGCTCATGTTGACGGATGTGAATCGCTATACGCTGATTCTGTCCACGAACATGTTGTTTGGTGAATATAACAAGGAATGGCCGTTGATTCTGTCCTCTCTGGTACTGACTGCGATTCCGGTTATTCTGATCTATGCTTTCTTCCAGAAGTTCATCATGGAGGGGATTGCAGAGGGTGCTGTAAAAGGGTAAAACACACAAATAGCCTTGATCTAAAGGACTCGGTCCTTTCAGGTCAAGGCTGTTTTTTGGTTGTGAAATCTGGAACCCACCTTCGAATTCAGGAACCAGAATCCATGAGCTTGTGGACAGCCTCTACGAGGCATTGTAATCCACGCTCCATCTCCTCAGGAGAAGCATAGGCGTAAGACAGCCGAATATGACTCGCATCCAGCCGATCATACAGATAGCCCGGATGGATAAGCACATCCTGCTCCAGACAGGTATGGAACAATTTGCGGATAGAGAGGGGTTCAACCGTGAAGTGCAACCAGATGTAAAAGCCGCCAGCAGGTATGTTCCATTCCGCAATTCCCTGGAAGTGACGTTGAAGCAACTCCAGCATAATGTCTCTGCGTCTGCGTAACTCAGGGCGAAGGCGCTCCATATGTTCTGCATGATATCCTTCTGCGAACCACAAGGCGGCGGCTTCTTGTGCGAGTGAGCTGGTACCATAATCGGTCTGCATCTTGATATCTGCTAGCCGGCGAATGACCGGCTCTGGCCCAACCAGCCATCCGAGGCGCAGCCCCGGACTGACGGCCTTTGACAGGGTGCCCATATGCAGCACCCGCCCTTCCTGGTCACGCGCTTTTAGCGATGACGGAGGAGGTTGATCCAGCCACAGATCACTATAGGCGGCATCCTCCAGTATGGAGATGCCCTTTGTTTGAGCGGTGGTCATCAGTTCTTCCCGGCGCTGATCACTCATCACAGAGCCAGTGGGATTGTGAAAGCTCGGGATCGTATAGAGAAGCGAGCTGTGGTCTTGATCTTTTACATGCTGCGCTGCGTCCTCCAGACGTGCAATGTGCAATCCATCGTCATCCATCGGAATTCCGCTCATTTTCAATTCTGCCGATTGAAAGGCGTGAATGGAATAAAGGTACGACGGTTTTTCCAGCAGAACCGCTGATCCGCGAGGAAGCAGTCCAACCGAGATCAAGTGCAGTGCCTGAAGAGACCCGGATACAATCAGTATGGAATCCGGAGAGGCCTGAATGCCCGTTGTCTGCAAATGGACGGATATGGCCTGACGAAGCTCCAGGCTTCCCTGAGGTTCCAGGTAGTTCAGTGTGCGAGCACGAAGGGACAGGGCATACAGAATATCGTTAAAAGCATCCTGAGGCATCAGCTCCGGGGCAAGCTCCCCTGTACCGAGACGGATGATGCCGGGCCTGAATTCAGCCTGATTGATATGCTGGATCTCGGGCAGGTTGGGATAATACCACCCCTCCTCTATGGCTTCATTCCATTTGGGTGTCGCTGCTCCGTGAGCCATGCCATGCCAACCGGAGCCGGAAATATAAGTTCCCCGCCATGTCTGCCTTCAAGCAGACCTACGGCGGCCAGGTTATCAAGGGCAGTGACCAATGTACTGCGGTTCACCCCCATGGACTCAGCCCATGTTCGTTGTGAGGGAAGGCGATAGCCTGCCGACCATTCACCTGTTGTGATTTTCTGGCGGACATAGGCTTCAATCTGGCGATATAAAGGCAGGTCGGAAGAAGGGTTCGGCTTCCAGCTCATGTGTAGTCGGGAATCAGAACGTTTCATGACAGGCAGAATCACCTCCATTTGTCTGTGTAACCAACACTATAACATTTGGTTGGGTACAATGCCATCCAAGTGGTTGGTTACGTCATCCCTCATGTGCCCTACTATGGATTACAGAGATAAGGGGGAAGAACGATGGAGGTAGTTATTCACGCAGTGATTCTGGCGTTTGGCCTGATCTTGCCACTGGGTGTGCAGAATGTATTTATTTTTAATCAGGGCATGGGCCAGAGACGTTATATACATGCGCTGCCTGCTGTCATAACGGCAGGGGTCAGTGATACGTTGTTGATCGGGCAACCGTTGGAGGGGTGTCGCTTATTTTGCTGCAATGGCCGGTGCTGGCGAATGTGTTGTATGCCGCAGGAAGTTTGTTTTTGCTGTATATGGCATGGAGTATCTGGCGGTCGTCCGAATCTGTGGAAGGTTCGCAGACGGTCATGTCAGCGGGGAGACAGATTGCATTCGCTGCATCGGTATCTCTGCTTAATCCCCATGCGCTGCTGGACACCGTTGCCGTGATTGGCACCAGTTCACTTCAGTATAATGGGGTTGAACGCATCTATTTTGCCCTGACAGCCGCAGCTGTATCGTGGATATGGTTCTTGGGACTTGCAGGTGCGGGCAGAGCAATTGGGAGAACGGATCGAACGGGACGCATCAGCCTTGTGTTCAATCGATTGTCCGCTGTGGTCATGGTTGGGCTGGCGTGTATGATGCTGTGGAAGCTCATCGATGCATAGAAGAACCGTGATGTGGCTCCTCTGGTTTAAAATAAAAAAACTCCCCATGACGTTAATCGCATGGGCAGTTAAATGTGAGTGCTACTCTTCATGAACTAGCATGGCCTGTTTATTCAGTATTGAATCCGAGCTGGTATATGCAGTGCTCGATAAAGCATCGGGATTATTCAATATCTGGACGACCATTGGAGTAAGGGCATCGTAACGAATCTATTCTGCCTTCAGCAGCATGGATTCAATAAACACTTTCAGATCACGGCTTACGCTGTTCAACTGATCAATGACCTCGCTGAACTCGGTTACCATCACAGCCTGTTGGTTGCTAGACTGTGAGATTGATGTGATCTCCTGCTCCATCTGCTGGATGGAATGCTGCACATCCTTGAGGGAGCGTTCAATGTTCACCGTGGCTTCTTTGGTACCCGTGGAAAGTTTGCGTACTTCCGATGCAACAACGCTGAATCCGGCACCTGCCTGGCCTGCTCGGGCTGCTTCGATAGCCGCATTCAGACCCAGTAGATTGGTCTGCTCCGAGATTTCACGGATAAATGCAGCGACTTTGTTCACTTCACCGGAGTTCTGCACAGCCATGCGGGTATTATCCAAAATCTGTGTGGATGATGCCGTCAATTGCTCGGATTGGGCAGCTACCGTCTGTACCATATCTGTTAATTTTCCACTGATCCCGCCGATCAGTTCAGTGAAGTACTCCAGTTTCTCCTCATTCTGAAGTGAAAAACCAATGGCGAGTGTGCCCACAATATTCCCTTGTTCATCCCGAAGAGGGGTGGCCGCGGAGTTAATGGATGTACCATAGAATTTCGCATCAATTCGATTCGCTGAAGTTTCCCCGTGTATAAGTGCACGGCGGAGCGTGGGGTCATCGAGGGAAACGGGGTCCCCTGCCTTGATGCCCAGATCGAGCTCGTTGCTGGGAACATAATACCAGAACTTCTCGGTATCCGTTACTGCAATCATGATATCGTGTTCTTTCAGCATAATTTTAAAATACGGACTTGCGGCAACGAGTGCTTCAACGATGTTCAATAAGGTTCAGCTCCTATAATATATGTGCATATCATCTAGATGTACTGTATACATCGTCATAATGAGGATAATCTTGAAGGCCTGATAAGGGCATAACGTATATTATTAATAATATTTTTAACATATGAAACAGGGAAAATAATATTTTTCAGGAATTTATGAAAATATAACAAAAAACAGACGAGAACATCATGTTCTCGTCTGTTTGGGCTGTTTACTTGTTCCTTATGAGAGGCTTCACTTCACGTTATTAATGCTGATCTATCCGCCAATCTGGGACATGCGCCGTACAGTCGGCGTATGAGATTGCATTTTTTGTTCCAGGGCGAGGGCCATCTCATGATTCTTCGGTTTCGTACCCAGCGCTTTGAGGAAGAGTGCCGCCATGGCAGCCGGATCATCCACGAAGCGGCGAACATTATACTCATCCGACCAGTACAGACAAGCTTTGATATGTCCGTCAGCGGTCAGCCGCAGGCGGTTGCAGTTATCACAGAAGTGATCGCTGACTGGATGAATCAATCCGAATGTGCCTTCGGAGCCCACAATTTTCATATTGCGTGAGGGGCCATTGCCCGCAGGGCCTGTTGTATTTTCTACCGTCCAGCCTGCCTCAGCGCATACATCTGTCACGGCTTCCAGCGGCAAATAGGATTTGCGCCATGAATCCGAAGCATGTCCAATTGGCATATATTCAATAAAACGCACATGAAGAGGTTGATCAATGGTCATGGCAATAAAGTCCTTGATCTCATCATCGTTAATGCCCTTCATCAGAACGACATTCAGCTTGATTGGAGCGAGACCAACGGCTGTTGCAGCCTCAATACCTTTCAGTACCTTGTTCACATCCCCGCCGCGGGTAATCATGGAGAAACGATCAGCACGCAGGGAATCCAGACTGATGTTAATCCGGTTCAATCCAGCGTCCTTCAATGCCTGGGCTTGTTTATCCAGGAGAAGAGCGTTGGTCGTCAGTGCAATATCGTCAATCCCGTCTATCGCCGAGATCATGCCGACGAGCTTGTGCAGATCCTTGCGCACCAGCGGTTCGCCCCCAGTGAGCCGAACTTTGCGCATGCCCATCGGAGCGAGCACCTTCAGCACCTGTGCGATCTCTTCATAGCTCATAATCTCATCATGTGGAGCAAACTCCATGCCCTCCGCAGGCATGCAATACACACAGCGTAAATTACAGCGGTCCGTAACAGAAATACGGATGTAGTCATGGATCCGGCCAAATGAATCCTGAAGCAATTCCATGCAGACCACCCTTTCATCGGTTCAGATTGGAAATCTTCTATTATAAATGATACGACAATTTCAAAAGGAACAGTTGCATCAAATTTTAGCTATTTCTCCAATCCGCGTCAATGATGACGTCAGATGACAGCATTTTTGGCAGGGTGGTTCAGATGGAATTGTCCCACGAGTTGCTGGAGGAAGACCGTAATGGCTTCCACGTTATGCGAAGAATGCTGAACCTGCAGCATATCACGGATCAGCTCCATCATCTCTGCTTCTACCTCTGCAGAAGTGGCCCGATTTTGATGGCTGATTGCAGCAATATTCTCCATCAGCATGACCACCTGATCCACGACTTGTGTCCGCTCGGTTTCGTCAGCGGTAGCATTTTGCAGAAGTTGCGAAGCGGCTTGAACCAGCGTTGTTCCTTCAGCAAGCACCTGATCTCCCTCTGTGATTAATTGGGATGCAGCTCCAGCTGCCGTAGAGATCCGGTCCAGAATCTGATGAATGTTTTCCGTAGAAGAGCGGGATAGATCGGCCAGCTTACGGATTTCCCCTGCCACGACCGAGAAGCCTTGCCCATGTTCGCCCACGCGTGCGGCTTCAATGGTAGCATTCAGAGCCAGCAGGTTGGTCTGAGCTGAAATTTCATCAATGACAGCCAGTGCACGGTATATCTCTTTCATCGTATCCATGAAGGACAAGATCGTACGGTTGGTATCGGACACCGCTCCTGAGATTTGGGTCATTTTGTCGCCGATTCGTTCCACTTCCTGCTGGGCCACAACGATCTGTTCGGTTGCGGTGGTCTCCAGTTGTTGCAGCGTTATGCGCATGTGATCGGCAGCGATCTTGGCCTGATCGAGATCTTCCAGTTGCGTGCGGATCGCCTGAATCATCGAACCCAGCTTGTAGTTCACACGCTCCGTCGTGCCCTGGGTCGTCTCTGTTGAGGTTCGCATCTGAACCTGATTATCCATAACATCTACCGTGGCAAGTTGTACCTTCAGCATAATGCCTTCCAGAGAATCGATCATGTTGTTGATCCACTTCGCCAGTTCACCCGATTCGTCTTGGGCAAAAGCAGACGTGTCCAGGCGCTGGGTCAGATCCCCCTGCCTTCGGCGTTAATTCGAATAAATCGGCTGATGCGGCGCAAATCCTCATGAACCCGTCGATATTGGCTGCGATGTAGCTGCAATGCGGTGAAGAATCCGAATAACACATTAAAAGCCGCCATTGCCGCCGCACTCCATCCACTACCAGTGAGGGCATAGACAAGAGCAGCTCCTGCAACGCCTGACAAGAGTGTGAAGAAACTGTGCTGCTTGAACTGGCGCCAGCCGATGCTTCGTATCCGATACACTTCCTCCAGATCCCCTTCACACATCATGCCCCAGCGATCAGGACAGTGTGGCAGCTGGAAGGTGATGCCTTTACCGATGACAGAGATATGGCGATAATCCGAGTAGCCGGGAAACGCTACGAACAGATTGGAACCATTCTGAATGGTATCTGCAACGCCGGGGTGCAGCTCTCCCGTTGATGGATCGGTGAACATAAGCTCCAGCTCGGTATGTTCCTTAACGGAAACGATGCCCCAATCGGTGGTGACGCCATCTTTCAGATTTTCCCCATGTGTAAAGGTACGATCTTCGAAGCGGCTTCGAGACAAGGCGGTGCCGGGCTTCAGATGGGGCCGTAATGTCGACTCAGCCATAAAGAGATAGTTGTCACCGGAATCCGGATAGATATGGCCTGATTCCCGCTGTATCAGGTCACCTAGGACATCCCCGGGGACACGGCTGCATAATGAACCAACATATCGACCCTCCTGAAGAATGGGGTTGATAAACAGCAAGGTGACAGCATCGTGAAAAGCGGACGAGCGTGGACCAATATCCAACGTCAGTGGATCGGAATAAGGCCCATACAAACACTTTTTCCCATGGTGATCTGCTCTGGAATACTTCAATCCTGGTCCAATCAATGCTTCCTGATCTTCATAGACCTGTCCAACATGTTCCTTATATGTAGAGAATACCACCTGATTCTGTTCGTTTAGCATAAATAGCTCCGTACTATCAACGGCTCGATTATAACTGGATTGAAACCATGCATCTAGCTTGTTTTGTTGCTGCGAACCTTCTAATCCATCTTGGAATTGAACCGACTGTATTTGCTGAAGCAATCGATCCAGGTGATTCCATTGTTCATCTGCCCAGTCCATCATAAGCTGCCGCCGCGTTTCGGCAATACCTTCAAAAATCTGTTCCACATCTTCCTTTATATGTGCATTCAACCGATACGATCGCCACAGCGGCAATCCTTTTCTCCATCCCAGCCAATCAAACATGATGAACACCCCAATTTCTGGATTTTGAAAGCTTCGTTCTACTGATCTTTGGATAGACCTATCTATGTGGTTTAAAAGCGATATATGACAGAGGAATCCAGTCCTCCCTAGTGGTTGATCCGGAACAATGGTACCGCCTTCATCATTCTGGGGAATCGATTCATGTGGCAGGTAGTGGAAGTCCTTGTACGTCTATTCAATCTTTATACAAGAAAATGAACAAGAATACGAGGGCATATGTCATATTTTCCGAATATTTATTCAATAAATACAAATGATCGTGCGCTTGTTGTTAGGTGAAATACATGTTAGATATATACGAAGTAAACTCACATCAATGCAGCTGAGAATGGGTCTCATTTTACATTGTGTAACATGAACAGGCCCATACTCAAAACACACTGTATAATGTAATCCCCGCCCAAAGCGATATAGTATTATTAACAAGCAAAACCTGTTACGTTCGTGTATGTAAACCTCCCATTCAGCCTTGGTGTGCAATGAAAATAACTTCCACAAAGGAGAATGCCCATGTCCTCCGCACCCTCAGCCACAGTTCCCGAAGCCTGCCATATTGATGTAGATCATGTGTCCGTTGTCTTTGGCACAGGCACACAACAAGTCACTGCCTTGTCGGATGTTACCTTTCAGATCCAGTCCAATGAGTTTGTCTCCCTGCTGGGCCCTTCCGGCTGTGGCAAGTCGACCTTGCTTCGGCTGGTGGGTGATCTGCTTCAGCCCACCTCAGGCACCGTTCGCATTGCAGGTCAGGAGCCTGAACGGGCTCGGCTACAGCGGCAGTTCGGCATCGTCTTTCAGACACCAGCCCTGTTCGATTGGCGCACCGTTCGTCACAATGTGGAATTGCCACTGGAGCTGCTCGGTACCCGCCGGAAGGAGTGTCGCCGCATTAGCGCTGAACTGCTTGAAATGGTGGGGCTAACCCGCTTCGCCGACCATTATCCATGGCAGCTCAGTGGAGGCATGCAGCAGCGGGTATCCATTGCGCGGGCCCTTGCGCTTGATCCACCCTTGCTGCTCATGGATGAACCCTTCTCGGCCCTGGATGAATTCACCAAAGAAAAACTTCAATTGGAGCTGCTTGAGATCAAGCGCTCAACAGGCAAGACCTTCCTCTTTGTCACACACAGTATCCCCGAAGCGGTATTTCTGTCCGACCGGATCATCGTACTCTCGGCGCATCCGGGGCAAGTACATTCCATTCATTCCGTCGACCTGCCTTCCGAACGTCATGGTGAACTGAGAGAAACCGAGGCCTTCTACCACATGATCACGACTATTCGCAATTGCTTTTACGAGGAGCGTGATGAATCTCATGTCCCTGCGGTTCTTTAGACCGGGATATCGATCCTGGGTTGTCATATGGATTGTGGCCGTATTGGTGCTGTGGGAAGCAATCGCCTGGATGCTCCAACTGTTCCTGTCACCCCAGCAGGCGGCGTCTCGCCTTCCTTATCTGCACGATGTCCTTGCAGCCTTGTTTCGTTACTCGGGTACGCTGGCAGAGCAGGGAGCGGTGACCTTTGGCAATGCCGCCATTGGTTTTGCAGGGGGACGATGCTTGGTCTGGGCCTAGCGTTACTCATGAGTGGGGCTGTCTGGCTGGAGCGCACGTTATCGCCATATGTTGTCTCCTCCCAGATGGTTCCGGTGATTGGTCTTGCACCCATCGTGTACGGCATCATTCACAATGCAGAATGGGCGCGCATGGTTATGGCGGCGTATGTTACTTTTTTTCCTATCATCATCCATACCTTAAAAGGGTTGAAAAGCGCAGCACCGGAGCATCTGGAACTGATGCGTTCCTGTGGAGCTTCATTGACTGCACGATATATCAAATGCCTGCTGCCCTCAGCACTGCCGGGATTATTTTCAGGTATGAAAATAGCTGCTCCGCTGGCGGTGACATCCTCCATCGTTGTGGAATTGATGGGTGCCCCTGACGGACTCGGTGTCCTGATGGTTAGTTCGTTATATTACGGCCATGCCCAAGTGGGCATGTTCTGGGCCACCATCATGCTTAGCATTGGCATTGGCCTGATCTCGTATCTGGTCATCAGTCTGGCCGAACGTTGGCTGACCCCCTGGCAGCCTGAATTCAGGGCCAAAGGAGGCGATGCCACGTGAGTGAAGGTAGAGTGATGCAGCGGAAGCGGGACGAAGGTGTGGCAATTGCTGCGATCAATGGTGCGGCTGCACCCCTCACGGGTTCACAGATGACCTCTGCTCCCGGAACGGAAATTCATGGACATCCGGGACAAGCCGGAAAGGCCAGACCGGGCAACCGTGTTCGTGGACGTTCGATTGTACTGAACCTGCTTCCTTGGGGCGCAGGGGTAATGTTTCTCGCTCTCTGGCAACTCAGGTTGTTTCATTGGATATTCTCGTTGGAAAGCTACCAACTGCCTGTGCCTTCCGCAATTGCGATATCCATTCAGGACAATGCCAATATGCTCTTTCGTTACGCGATGTACAGCGGAACGGAAATGCTGGGCGGTTTCCTGCTGGGTTCCCTGCTAGGCGCTCTGGCGGCTGCAGGTGCGTCTTTCTTTCCAACAAGCGGCAAGGCGGCAGTTACCGTTCTGTCTGCACTGAACGCTGTTCCAATCGTGGCCCTTGCCCCGATTATGAACAATTGGTTCGGTGACGGGATCTGGTCGCGTATTGCAGTCATCACCGTCATTACGATGGCGGCCATGGCGGTTAGCCTGTTTAAGGGGCTGACCTCCATTCAGCCGCAGTACAGTGATCTGCTGAGTGGCCTCGCCGCGAGCAGGATGCAGTTTTTTTGGAAGCTGAGATTGCCTCACGCCATACCTTCCCTCTTTGCGGGTCTGAAGATCAGCATGTCGACCAGTATTATCGGGGCCATTGTGGGTGAATTTTTTATCGCCTCCCAGGGGCTGGGGTACTTGCTCTCGGATCAGATTCGACTGGCAAACATGCCTTTGGCCTGGTCCTGCATTGTTATCGCCGCTGTGCTTGGCATTGTGCTGTATGAAGCTGTTGTCCTGGCAGAAAGGCGACTCATTCCTTGGAATCGTGCACGCACAGATCCATAACGTACATCAGGATAGCAACCATAGATTGATAGAGCTGGTGAAGTAGAGCCTCACACTGCCTGATTGAAAAATCGTATATACACAGGGGGTCGTTCTGTCCATGTACAAAACGTTGAAGTTGGGTCTGCTGGTCATGGTGATGTTGGTGGTTACGGTGCTGAGCGCATGTTCTACGAAGTCCGAGTCAGCTACGGAGCCTGTTGCTGCGAGTTCAGGAGGGACAGGAGAAGCAGAGCAACCCTTAACCAAGGTGAAAATTCAACTGAAATGGGTGCCTCAGGCGCAGTTTGCCGGAATCTATGCAGCGAAGGAAAAAGGTTTTTTTGCAGATGAAGGCATTGATGCCGAGATTATTCCGGGTGGCCCGGATATCGTGATTGAGCAGCAGGTGGTCAATGGAGCAGCGGATGTGGGTATCACCGGAGTGGATAGTCTGCTGGTCAGCCGGGATAACGGTCTGCCGCTCGTCTCGCTCGCCCAGATCTCACAGAAGAGCAGCTATCGCTTGATTGCCAAGAAGTCCCTCGGCATCACTGATCCCGCTCAGATGAAAGGCAAGAAGGTCAGTACCTGGTTCGGCAGTCAGCAGTTTCAGGTGCTCGCATTCATGGAGAAGAACGGCTTGGACCCGAAGAAAGACATTGAACTGGTGAAGCAAGGGTTCACGATGGATCAGTTTTTCAATGACCAGGTAGATGTGGCGACAGCAACGATCTATAACGAATACCACGTGGTGCTGGAAAGTGGAACGAAAGAATCCGATCTGGATGTGTTCAACATTGAAGATGCAGGTGTTGGCATGTTGGAGGATACACTGATTGCCAAGAAAGATTGGGTAGACAGTAATCATGAGCTTGCGGTCAAAGTAACCCGTGCCATTCTGAAAGGCTGGAATTACGCCATCGACAATCAGGATGAGACGGTAGATATCGTGATGAACAATGTGACGGAGGGCAGTACTACCCGTGAACATCAGGTCACGATGCTGGAAGAGATTGCGAAGCTGATTCGCCCGGAAGGATTTACGGAGCAGCAAGTTGGCAGTTTTGTGGATGAATCATTTACCCGAACTGCGGATATTGCACTGAACTATGGCCTGATCAAAAAAGCCGCGAACCTGGATGAAGCGCTAGAGAAGAGCATCTATGAAGAAGCGGCGATTGATATGACGAAGTAATTAGGCTGGGAACAAGCATTTACACGAAAACGAAGAGTGCAGAACCAATCTGAAGAAGCGAAGCGTACGCCTAAAAGCTTTCTGAAAGAAAGCTGCATCGGAAGCATATGCTTATCCCCGGATTTTTCCTTAAGAAAAAAATTAATCTAGAAAATCTGGGGATAACAGCGATCGGAAGATGGTACTGCAATCGGAGTTGGCGAGTGTAAAGTCTGTAGGTCCAGCTTAAAGAGAGGAGGATGACGAATGAGTTCTGTAGATCAGCAGCCGCAGCCGTTTGGCGGTACGAAGGAAGAATGGCTGGAGAAGGATCGCAAATACGTATGGCATCACATCTCACCTCATAACGATCATCCAATGATTGCGGTAAGCGGGGAGGGCAGCTGGATCACCGATCAGGATGGCACACGTTATCTGGATGCGATGTCTGGACTGTGGTGTGTGAATGTGGGGCATGGCCGTGAGGAGATTGCGAGGAGTGCCTACGAACAGATGAAAGCACTCGCTTATGTACCGATGACGCAGAGTCATGAACCGGCGATTTTGCTGGCGGAGAAGCTGAATGAATGGCTGGAGGGGGAGTATCGAATTTTCTTCTCCAACTCGGGTTCAGATGCCAATGAGGTGGCTTTCAAAATAGCCCGCCAGTACCACCATCAGAATGGTGAGCCTACTCGGCATAAATTCATCTCCCGTCACCGTGCCTATCACGGCAACTCCATGGGCGCGCTGGGCGCGACCGGGCAAGCCGCCCGCAAGATCAAATACGAGCCGCTCGGTGTAGGTTTCTCTCATGTTCCTCCACCCTATTGTTACCGCTGTCCGTTTGGGCGAAACAAGGATGGATGCGGACTCGAGTGTGCAACGATCTATGAAGAGGTGATTCGTTGGGAAGGTCCTGAGACGGTTGCCGCAGTGATTATGGAGCCGGTGATCACGGGGGCGGCATGATTGTTCCGCCGCCGGATTATATGCGTACCGTACAAGAGATCTGTCAGCGCTATGGCGTGCTACTCATTGTCGATGAGGTCATCTGTGGTTTTGGCCGCTCCGGGCAGAAGTTTGGTCATCAGAACTATGGTGTACAGCCAGACATTGTGACGATGGCCAAAGGCATGACCAGTGCGTATTCACCGCTATCAGCAACGGCCGTACGAGCCGATCTGTATGACACGTTCCGGGAACCCGGACCGGATGCCCATTTCCGCCATGTGAATACGTTCGGTGGAAATCCCGTGTCCTGCCGGGTGGCACTGGCGAATCTGGAGATTCTGGAACGGGAGAATCTGGTCAGCCGCGCGGAGGAACTGGGATACTTGCTTCGTGAGAAGCTGGAACCTCTGCTGGAGCTGTCCATTGTGGGGGATATCCGTTCATTCGGATTCGCCTGTGGGGTGGAATTGATTGAAGCCGACGGGTCTCCCGCGGAAGCGGATAAAGTAATGAAGGTACTCGCCAGTTGTAAAAGGGACGGCATTCTGATTGGCAAGAACGGCGATACTGTCCCGGGGTTTGCAAATATTTTGACGATTTCCCCACCTTTTGTGACCACGGAGGAAGAGCTGGATCTGATCGCTGGAAGTCTGATCGCTGCGTTGCGAAGTCTGGACGCGAGTTAGTAACCGGATATGGATGAGAACACACATGTACGACAAGTACGACAGAAGTGTTGGCAAGCAAAATAAAGTGTTTCAACACATGACGTGATAACTATTCGCAAGGAGGTAAGGGAGGATGCAGACCACGACTGGCAAACTCATTAATCAGCTTCGGCTGAATGAGCGAATTGAGCAGTTGTCACAGATTGGCCGCATCGCAGAGACGGGTGTCTGCCGACTTGCCCTGACCCCGGAAGATATGGACGGCATCATTCAGGTGCGTCTTTGGATGGAGCAGGCCGGTCTGACGACACGACTTGATGCCTTTGGCAATCTGATTGGTCGTCTGGAAGGTGTGGATGAGGCCTTGCCGATCCTCATGATCGGTTCCCATATCGACTCTCAGCCGTATGGCGGTCGATATGATGGAGCGATTGGTGTGCTCGGCGCACTCGAAGCCGTGCAATGCCTCATTGAACAAGGCATTCAGCCCCGCATGCCGATTGAGGTGATTGCTTTTTGCGATGAAGAAGGTTCCCGTTTTAACAAAGGCCTGTTCGGCTCGCGTGGCATAACCGGTCAGTTGGAAGAAGGCGAACTGGAGCGGCAGGATAAAAACGGAGTGACTCGCCGGGAGGCGCTGGAGGCCTTCGGTTGTTCTCCTTCGAATTTTGAAGAAGCGATCTATCCGCCAGGTTCCATAGGCAGTTATCTGGAGCTGCACATTGAGCAGGGACCGGTGCTGGAAGCATTGAATGCTCCTGTGGGGCTGGTGACGGGCATCTCGGGCCCGTTATGGCTCACGGTGACAATGAAAGGGATGGCGGGTCATGCTGGCTCCGTTCCGATGGGGATGCGGCATGATGCTTTGGCAGGCAGCGCGAAAGTCATAGCGGCTTTTGACGATATGGTGCGAGAAGACCCGGAAGCTCCAACCGTAGGTACGGTGGGAAGTCTGAGGTGTTTCCCGATTCGCGGAACATTATCCCGGAGGAAGTCAGCTTCACGGTGGATCTGCGAGACATGGAGATGGAACGCAGGAACCGGCTCGAAGCCCGATTGATGAACATTTTGAATGATGTGAGTTCCCGATATGGTCTAACCTACTCGCTGACAGAGGATACGAACAGTGAGCCGCGATATTGTGCAGAGCCAATCATGTCCGTTATTCGTTCATCTGCGGAAGAGATCGGGGTTCCTTTGCCAGAACTGATGAGTGGTCCGTTCCATGATGCATTGGCCCTTTCGTATGTGTGTGATTATGGCATGATCTTTGTCCGCAGCAAGGACGGCATCAGTCATCATCCCAGCGAGTATTCCTCCCCGGAGGATATTGGACTCGGCACAGAAGTGTTATATCGCACCATTCGGAGGATGTGCAGTGAAGGGACCCAACCAACCATTTTATCTGAGGAGGCGTTGTGACATTATGGGCAAAATCAGCATCGGATTAATCCAGGCTTCTCATGAGATTGAAGGTTCGGCTCCCGTTGAAGTTCACAAAGAAGCTGCGGTTCAGAAGCACATTAGGTTGGTCCGTGAAGCGGCTGCGAGAGGTGCGAAGATTATCGGGCTGCAGGAAGTATTCTATGGACCTTACTTTTGCACAGAGCAGAATCCCAGATGGTATGCATCCGCTGAACCGGTGCCGGAAGGACCTACAACCAAGCTTTTTCAGGAACTGGCGAAGGAGCTTGCGGTGGTGATTATTTTGCCTGTGTACGAGGTGGAGGGCATTGCTTCGTATTACAATACGGCAGCCGTCATTGATGCAGATGGTTCATATCTGGGCAAATATCGCAAACATCACATCCCTCATGTGGAGGCAGGCGAGGGTACGAACGGGTTCTGGGAAAAGTATTATTTCAAACCAGGCAATCTCGGATTTCCGGTATTTGATACGGCTTACGCCAGAGTTGGCGTGTACATCTGTTATGACCGCCATTTTCCGGAAGGGGCACGATTGCTCGGGCTGGCTGGAGCGGAGATTGTGTTCAATCCGTCCGCTACGGTTGCGGGTACATCGGAATATCTGTGGAAACTGGAACAGCCTGCTCACGCGGTAGCCAACGGCTATTATGTTGCAGCTATCAATCGGGTTGGCGTGGAAGCGCCGTGGAATATGGGTGAATTTTATGGGCAGTCGTATCTGGTGGACCCGCGAGGCAGAATGGTAGCGATCGGCAGCCGGGATCAGGATGAGGTTGTCATTGGCGAGATGGATACGGAGATGATTCGTGAGGTGCGTAATGTATGGCAATTCTACCGGGATCGCAGACCGGAAACGTACGAACATCTGGTTAGTCTGTAGGGAGCGGAAACAAGTGAACGGTAAGTGATTCTGTCAGCGGGGTGGCACGTGTAATGCACGTAAGATTATTTAGTTAGCGTAGATCATTCTCCAGGAGGTGCATGACATTGATGAACAGCTCAGGAACAACGTTATCCGATTATGGGTGGGAGAGTCGTTTTGCCGAGATGAAACCCGCCATGACAGGAAAAGAAGCGATGGAGGAGTCGAACCGCTGTCTGTACTGTTACGATGCACCTTGTATCAAGGCCTGTCCAACCGACATTAATATCCCTTCTTTTATTGGCAAAATATCAACAGGGCACCTGAAAGGATCGGCCCGCACCATCATGGATGCGAATCCGGTGGGAGCCAGCTGCGCACGCGTCTGCCCCACAGAAGAGTTGTGTGAAGGCGCATGTGTGCTGAACGAATCGTCGAAGCCGATTCGTATTGGTGACTTGCAGCGTTACGCCACCGACTGGGCGCGGACGAAGAATGAGCCGTTATTCCAAGCTGCACCTGCCAATGGGAGAAATGTCGCTATTGTGGGAGCGGGACCAGCGGGACTGTCGGCGGCACGTGAACTGGGGCGTGCAGGGTATGAGGTGACGATCTATGAAGCCAAACCCAAAGGCGGCGGGTTGAACACGTATGGCATCGTATCTTTCCGTCTGCCCGAATCGGTTGCGTTATGGGAAGTGGAGCAGGTAGAAGCACTGGGTGTGCAGATCCGTTATGGGGTGCGCATTGGTGTAGATATTCCTGCTACGCAGTTGCTTGAGCAGCATGAAGCGGTCATTCTGGCCTGCGGCATGGGTTCAGTACCTATGTTGGGCATTGAAGGGGAGACACTGGAAGGTGTCTATGACGCGATTGAACTGGTGGAGTCTACCAAGCAGGGTGTTCCGCCCGCGCTGAATGGTCTGAAGGTCGCCGTGATTGGCGCAGGCAATACGGCGGTAGATGCTGCGACTTGTTCGGTACGTCTGGGTGCCGAGCGGGTGCAGATGTTATATCGCCGCGGGGAAAGCCAGATGACAGCGTATGCCTTTGAATATACGTTTGCCAAGCAGGAGGGTGTGGAGTTCCGCTGGTTTACGATGCCGCAGCGTATTATTGGAGATGAGAACGGTCGGGTTCAGGCTGTGGAATGTGTGAAAATGGAGCTGATTACTCCGCCTGGTGGTGGTCGGGCACTGCCTGTACCTGTGGAAGGGTCGGAGTTCATGATTGAATGTGATACGGTCATCCGGGCGATTGGGCAACATCGTCTATTACCATTGATCGAAGCGTTTGGGCTGCGTCACCACTGGGGTGTCGTCGAGATTGAGCCGCATACGTATCGTACCTCTCACCCTCAGATCTATGCGGCAGGAGATATTATTTTTGGTCAGGGCCAGGGAGAGGCGATGGTTGTCTCGGCTGCGCAGCAAGGTAAGTTGGCGGCTGCCGCAGTGATGAAGGCATTGCCAGGGCAGGTGGAAGAGACGGCATGAGATGTGAGGAAGGAAAAGGGATGTGAAGAGCACGGAAAGTGTGCAATGAAAGGATACAAGGGCTGAGTGCGGGTGGGAGTGTGTGCAAGGAGAGTGCGGTTGGGAGGGCGCAAGGGACGGCTGGAGTGATGGGGGTGTGGATCTGCGCAAGATGTCTGGTGTGGTCTGATGTGCATCGAACCCTTGTATCCTCGTGTCCCTGACGCGCTAACGAACCCTATACACCTTATAGTGGCAATTATGGAGGATTGAAAAATTTAACGAATCTCACACGTCTTATTTTGATGATAAACCGTTGAAATGAAGCCGAAATGGCCGAATGTAGCCAAATAAGCTTTCTACGATTCGTTAGATTTTGAAATTGCCCCACAGGGCCGGAATAAGAGCTATACGATTCTTTAGAATTAGGTGCGTACTATCTAGAACCAATTACTCCGCAGAGATCCTGAGCTTGACCAAATATCCAGTACAACGATATAGATCGAACTAAACATTTACACGAAACGGAGAGGACAAAAAGAACCTGAAGAAGCGAAGCTGCAAGCTTTCAGAAAGAAAGTGGCATCGGGAGCTTACGCTCGCCTTTATACCCGGATTTTCCCTTTATAAAAGGGATCAAAAAATCTGGGGATAACAGCGATCGGAAGGTTGTTCTGTCATCGGAGTGTCTAGTGTAACTAATAAGTTCAAACAACACCAAGGAGGGATCGTTATGGCTGACTTATCCATTAATCTGGCAGGTATTCGATCACCCAATCCATTCTGGCTGGCTTCTGCACCGCCGACCAATACGGGGTATCAGGTTCAACGTGCGTTCGAAGCGGGCTGGGGCGGTGCGGTGTGGAAGACGCTGGGCGAGCCGATTATCAATACATCCTCGCGTTTCGCGGCGGTCCATTTTGGCGGACAGCGGGTGGCGGGGTTTAACAATATCGAATTGATATCTGATCGTCCGCTGGAAGTGAACTTGCGGGAGATTGCCGAGACCAAGAAACGTTTCCCGGATCGCGCGGTTGTCGCTTCACTGATGGTGGAACCTACACGGGAGAAGTGGCATGAGATTGTGAAAAAGGTGGAAGCCGTCGGCGTCGATGGCCTGGAACTGAACTTTGGCTGCCCGCATGGCATGGCTGAACGTGGTATGGGAGCCGCCTCGGGTCAGCAACCTGACCTGGTCGAACTACAGACGATGTGGGTGAAGGAAGTGGCGACCACACCGGTGATTGTGAAGCTCACGCCGAATATCACGGATATTACGGCGACAGCCCGGGCGGCTGTCCGTGGCGGCGCAGATGCGATCTCCCTGATCAATACGATTAACTCCCTGGCAGGTGTGGATCTGGATTCGTGGAATACCGTGCCGCATGTGGGCGGCAAAGGAGCACATGGCGGATATTGTGGCCCAGCGGTGAAGCCGATTGCCCTGAACATGGTTGCCGAGTGCGCACGGAATCCGGAGGTGGGTGTGCCAATCTCGGGGATTGGCGGCATATCCGATTGGCGGGATACGGCAGAGTTTTTGCTAATGGGTGCTACAGGGGTGCAGGTGTGTACCGCAGCGATGCATCATGGATTCCGCATTGTGGAGGACATGATTGATGGGCTGAATGACTATCTGGATGAGAAGGGCCTGAGCAGCGTAGCAGAGTTGGTAGGTCAGACGGTTCCGCGCTACTCGGATTGGGGCAATCTCGATCTGAATTACAAAGTGGTCGCCCGGATCAACCGCGATGTCTGCATCAATTGCAACAAATGCCATATTGCTTGTGAGGACACCTCGCACCAGTGTATCGACATGTTGACCGACCCGTCCGGTTCCTATCTGGAAGTGGTGGAGGAGGATTGTGTGGGCTGCAATCTGTGTTCGATCGTGTGCCCGGTGGATGGGGCCATTGAGATGGTTGAACTTGTGCCAGAGCAGGAACCAGTAACCTGGAATGAACGTCAGTCTGCGATTGCCATGCTGCAATCGGTCAGAGATCAATCAACCAAGGAGGCGATATCATGAGTACCCGCAAATTGATTCGTAATGGTGTGTTGGTCACAGCGTCGGATACCTTTGAAGCAGATATTTTGATCGAAAAGGGGAAAATCACACAGATTGGCATCGGGCTTACCCCGGATGAACATATGGAAGTTGTGGACGCTTCAGGCTGTTACGTTATTCCCGGCGGGATCGACCCGCATACGCATCTGGATATGCCATTCGGCGGAACGGTCACAGCGGATGATTTTGCGACGGGAACGACAGCGGCAACCTTGGCGGTACAACAACGATCATTGATTTCTGCCTGACACAAAAAGGCCGTCCATTAATCGAATCCCTCCAGGAGTGGCATGCCAAAGCGGAGGGGAAAGCCGCCATCGACTACGGTTTCCATCTGATGATCGGGGAGATGAACGATCAAGTGCTGGAAGAGTTGCCGCAGATCATTGAAGAAGAGGGTGTGTCATCGTTCAAGGTGTTCATGGCTTACAAAAACCAGTTCCAGGCCGACGACGGGATTCTCTTCCAGACGTTGCAAAAGGCAAAAGAGTACGGCGCACTCGTCATGGTACATGCCGAGAACGGGGATGTTATCGACCTGCTGGTTCGACAGGCGCTCGCCGAAGGGCGCACGGAGCCGATTCATCATGCGCTGACTCGTCCATCCATGCTGGAGGGCGAAGCAACAGGCAGGGCCGCCCGGTTGGCTGCACTTGCGGATTCACAGCTGTATGTGGTGCATGTGACCTGTGCGGAGGCTGTGGAGCAGATCGCGCGTATGCGTGAAATGGGTTACCGAATCTGGGGGAGACCTGTCCTCAGTATTTGACGCTGGATCAGTCGATCATGGATCAACCGGACTTTGAGGGTGCAAAGTATGTCTGGTCACCCCCGCTGCGGGAACCAGCGCATCAGGAAGTACTATGGAACGCGCTGAAAAGTGGCCAACTGCAAACGATTGGCTCCGATCATTGCTCGTTTAACTTCAAAGGGCAGAAGGATCTGGGCAAGGATGATTTTAGCAAAATTCCGAACGGGGGCCGGTCATCGAAGATCGCCTCAGCATTCTGTATTCGGAAGGTGTAGTCAAGGGGCGGATTACGCTCAATCAATGGGTCGATCTATGCTCGACGAGAGCGAGTAAATTATTTGGATTATTTCCGCAGAAAGGCACGCTGGCTGTAGGGACAGATGCGGATATCGTTATTTTTGACCCCTCTGTAAACAGGGTGATCTCGGCAGATACACATCATATGAATGTCGATTACAGTGCATTTGAAGGCATGCAGGTACAGGGTTGTCCGGTGACGGTGTTGTGCCGAGGGGAATATGTCATTCGAGATCGGCAATATGCCGGAACAGCAGGAGCAGGCCAGTATGTGAAGCGCAATAAATATGATGCAGGTGCACCCATACCGATGAAACAGCCTGTCGCGGCAGTGAATGGAGGGATGAACTGATGTCGGATCATGATGTTTTTGAGACTGAGAGGATTGCGATCGAGCGAATGGTTGCGCAGGGTTATCGGATCTATGCGGTCCGGGAACATCTGGAGGGTGCTCACATCATATGGGAGCACCCGAATCTTCCGGAAGAGAAACAAGAGCAATACGTGGGCACGGCGTCTGGACGGAAATGGTTCAGTCATATCCTGATTCGCCAGCTTCAGGAGCAGCGGGGAGCAGGAATAGCATAGAACAGCCCTGTGAGGTGAGGACAGAGAACAAGAGTAAAGTTCCTCTCACCCTAGGGGGCCATTAACGTACTCGTACGCATAGATCGCCAATTCGATCGCTACCCGCTTCTCCGGGAGGAGGTAGTCCTCTCCCAAAAGGGCTTCGATTTTGTCCAAACGGTGATAGAGCGTCTGTCTGACGATATATAGCGCGGTGGCCGTCTCTTGCTTGGAGCAGCACAGGACCAGATATTGCTTGAGCGTGCGTAACAACTGACCTCCTTTCTCCACATCGTAACGGATGAGCGGCCCCAGATATTCTTCGATGAAATCATCCAGACTGCCACTTTGCTTCATACTGGCGATGATGCGGTAACAATGAAGATTACTGTAAAAGGCTGCTGCATCTCGCCGATGTCCTTCTGGATTCGCAGTGTCTCCTTCGCGGATTCCAGGCTGTCCTTGAGACGGGAGAGGTCCGTGCAGCTCTGACCGATACCCAACAGGCCCGAGAAGAGGCAGTGGGTCTGTTCCTGTTCGTGCTGCTGCAGTTGTTCGATGCAGCGCCAGAGACTGCTTTTGCGCTGAGATCCAGGGAGTGGGTCGAGAATGATCAGAATGATCTGGTGGTTCAGAACGGTGCTGTAGAGGGTGAAGTTCTCCCGAGCGAACACGGATCGGGCGACAATGTTACGTTGGATCAATAATTTCTGAAGTCTGAGGCTGTCTGTGTATGCAGGGTTACTGTCGAATAAGATAATGGTGGCTTTGCTCGTTGCGAGAAGGGGATTAACGTTGGATACATATTCATGGATTTCCTTCGTGGAGTGATGTCCGTTAAGCCAGTCAATGACCCACATATCTTCTTTGTAGCGGCGTTTCTCTTCCATGTATTTGGTTCGCATCCAGTCCTGAGCAATCGCAGCCGCGCACCGTTCCACTGCCTGAATGACGAATTCATCCGAAGGTTGGACAGGGGTGCTTGAATCGTGATCGAGCATTTTTTGATGCATGAGGACAAGATCGGCAAAGGTGTAGTCCAACGCCTGAACAGGCATGCTGAATGCAAGCAATGCATGATCCGTGTATGCTTTTAATGCTGTACGATCCTCCCCCTCCGTATGTCTTTGCTGCAAAAACCAATCCTGCCGACGAGTCTCCAGCTGCTCTGGAGCACAATAGGGGACACTGCTTGCTTCCCCTTCAAGTGGGTATAACGCCACGTCATATCCAATTGTCCGTGACAATAATCGAAGCAGAGGTTGTACGCCATCTCCATTCAAAAGAAGTTGGTTAAACGAGGTGGTGAGATGATCCAGTTCGGCAATCATCCGCTGATGGCTGCGAATCAGGGCAAAATGAAGGTCTTGCGTAATATCAATATAGCGGACTTGTTCGTGGAACCAGATCAACGGGAAGTCCGCTGCGGCTGCAATTTCCTTCATGGCACCCAGTTGCGATCTGGTGTGATCCCCCAGTTCCATGCAGAGCCCGGCAGCCCCGCGTGCAATCAACTGACGCAGAAAAGACAGGCCTTGCTGCTCACCTTCCTGCCAGCCAATGCCTGTCGTCAGCACCAATTCTCCGCCATTGAGCAATTCTCCTACCTCTGGAACCTCCATGATATGAACCCAGCGAACATACCGCTCCAGCGCACGATCACTGGCCAGTACTTCTGCCTTGCGAAACACGGGACGTTTTAACATGTCTCTGACTTGAATATGTAGCGTTGTCTCCCCCACACAACCACCGTCCTTCCCCAATCACATGTGACCTATCTGGAGTCTGGAATCCGTCAACTTGCATAATTAATCCATATTATAATTCGATTTACAGTAGGTGGGCTGAAATCTAACGTTCATTTGTTTCAAATGACAATCGGAACTATTATTTTTGTGATTTTACTAAAATAAATCGTTTCGATGTCAGTTTATATCTCCTGTACATTTACATCATAAAAAGCCCCTTCGCATCACATCGGAAATACTTATTCCAATATGCGCTCAGGGGCGAGAGGTTAGAACGTATCGTCTGTATCTAAGTTGTACTCGAACCGTGATGCGAGAACGAATCTCTACTTCTTAATCTTCGATTCTTTTCTTTTGAATTTCATCAGGAACTCATACACAATCGGTACGATAACCAGTGTGAGCAGCGTGGAGCTGATCAGACCGCCGATTACGGTAATTCCGAGTCCTTTGGAGATGATACCGGCACTCTCTTCGAGGCCCGTAACGAGTGGCAACAGGGCACCGATCGTTGCGAGAGCAGTCATCAGAATTGGACGCAGACGAGTTGCACCGGCTTCCAGCAAGGCTTCACGTGTAGTCAGACCTTCTTTTTCCTTATGAATAACACGGTCAATCAACACGATGGCGTTGGTGACCACGATCCCGATAAGCATCAGTCCACCCATCATGGCGGAGACGTCAAGCGTACCCCCAGCGATGAACAAACCTACCATAATACCAATCACCGTAAATGGCAGGGAGAACAGGATGGCGAATGGTGCCAATCCGCCGCCGAATGTAACAACGAGCACGAAGTATACAATAGCGATGGCCGCCAGCATGGCGAGACCAAGTTGAGTAAAGGTATCATTAATCTGTTCGGTTGTACCGCCAAATTTCACTTCTACGCCATCAGGCAGATCCAATTTGTCGATCTCAGCCTGTAAGTTGCTTGAAGCTTTCTGTACATCCGAAGCCAAGATGTTGGCTGTGACTTGAACAACAACTTTACCATCAATCTGCATGATGGAGTTCGGGGACGTACCTTCTTCCACTTTGGCAACATCCTTGATTGGAACTTGGATGCCGAGCGGTGAAGTGACAGTCTCATCCTCAATCTCATTAATGCTGCTGAATGTTTTGTCGTCTGTCTCTACATATACTTTGTACGTTTTATTATCAATATCGACTTCCGTAAGCACGGGACGTTCCCGTGTCGGGCTCAGTGCCATAGCCAGCTGACCTGCAGTCAGACCCAGGGAGCTTAATTTCTCCTGATCTGCTACGAGCGTATACTGCCCGTAGGTGTCTGCGAGTGTTGTGTCTGCTTTTTCAAAATTATCCTTATCCGCTTCAACCAGCTTCAGAATTTCGTCCGATACAGGTTTGAGTTGCTCTACATTATCGCCATAGATGGACAGGCTCAGACCGCTGCCACCCAGACCCCCGGACATATCAAGCTCACTCCAGGTTCCTACGCTAACTTCCTTCTTCAGACCTTCGACAAGCTGTTCTTTCACTTGAGTAAAGTTCTTCGTATCTTCGTTATATTCAATATAGAATAGAGCCGAGTTGGAACCACCGCCACCCATGCTGCTCAGTGGGTTCGTGCCGCCGATGGAATATTGCATTTTCTCCAGACCCGGTTGTTTCAGCAACCACTTCTCGGCAACGAGTGCTTCTTTTTCGACATCCTCACGCAAAGATCCGGTTTGCGGGCTGTACGTAATGGTCACATATTTATCCTGTTGTTCCGGCAGGAAGCTTGCACCGATGAACGGGTACAGGAACAGACTGCCGACCAGCAGGATCACTGCAATACTGACCGTGATGAGCTTGTGAGAAAGTGTCCAGTTCAGCAGGCGTTTGTAACCTTCCGCCATTTTGCCTGGTTTTTCTTCGTGATTCTGCTTGTTCTTCAACCCTTTACGGAACAGGGTGTGTGCGAGCATCGGCACAATGGTAATGGCAACGAGCAGGGATGCCAGCAAGGCAAATACCATGGTCAGTGCAAATGGCATGAATAGCTCACCGACCATACCGCTTACCAATGCCAGTGGCAGGAATACCGCAATGGTAACGATCGTGGAAGAAAGAATGGGAATGAACATCTCGCGTGTTGCTTCGCGGACCAGTTCACGGCCTTTCAGTCTCTCTCCCTTGAGTGTTAATCGGCGGTAAATGTTCTCGATAACAACGATGGAGTCATCGACAACCCGTCCGATGGCAACCGTCATGGCACCCAGCGTCATCATGTTCAAGGTGATGTCCATCATATTGAGCGCAGTCAATGCCATGAGCAAGGAGAGCGGAATCGAGATGATGGAGATAATGGTTGAACGGATATTACGCAGGAATAGCAGGATGATCAGGATGGCAAACAAAGCACCAAAAACGGCTTTGCCCAGCATCGTGTTCACCGAGTCCTGAATCGGCTTACCTTGGTCAAGCAGGACAGTCAAATCAGCATTTTTGAACTGCGATTGCAATTCTTCTGCCTTGTCTTTGACTGCGTTCACGACATCAACCGTGTTGGCATCGTTGGATTTTACAATGGAGATACCGATCGATTCCTTGCCGTCTGTCCGGGAAATGGATTCCGCTTGACCGATGACTTCGATCTTGGCAATTTCACTTAGTTTTACAGTTGGAATGCCAGGCGCATTGGCAGCACCTGAAGGACTGCCTGCACTGGCGTTACCGCCAGCAGCTTGACCTGCGGCCTGGTCTGTTCCTTGTGCAGCACCAGGAGCGGTACCTTGTCCTGCTTCGCCAGCTGCCGAGGATTCACCAGTTGGTGCGCCAGCACCTTGTGGAGCTGCACCTGAACCAGTGCCTGTGGCAGCACCGGCACCGCCGGGTACAACGGGAATGGCAAGGTTTTTCAGATCATCGATGTCGACGATGTTTCCATCTACGACAACGGCTTTCTGGGATTTATCCAGTTCGAACAGTCCAAGGGGCACACGGATGGAGGAACCTTGAACGATGCCGTTTACCGTATCTTCAGATAGGCCCAGCTCGGCCATTTTGGCTTGGTCGAACTTCAGTTGAACTTCTTTTACATATTGACCGGACACTTGAACCTGAGCTACACCATCAATATCTTCGAGTGCAGGCTGAATATCCGATTCAACCAGTCGTGTCAATTGTTCCAGGTCACCACCGTCCTTATCGGACAGGCTCAGAGATACAACCGGGAAAGAGTTGATGCTGAACTTGGAGATGGTTGGCTTCTGCACGCTGTCAGGCAATTGGACTTCATTCAGCGCCTCACGAACGGTTGCTGTTGCATTGGTCAGATCTGTACCATAATCGAATTCGAGTGTAATCGATGCTGCATTCTCCATGGAAGTGGAGGTAACAGTCTTCACCCCATCGACATTGCGCAGCTTCTGTTCCAGCGGCTTCGTGACATCTTCAACAATACCCTCTGGTGCAGCCCCCGGATCAATGGCGGTGATATTCAGAAACGGTACGTTGATGTTCGGGATCGTCTCTTGTTTCATCGTCAATCCGCTGTACAGACCTGCGAAAGAGATGATAATCGTCAGAATCCAAATCGCAAACTTGTTGTTCAGTGAAAAATTAATAATACCTTTCATACGATGGTTTCTTCTCCTCTCTGTTTCTCCTGTTTATGTGTGTGACGAGTCAGCTTGGATGAACCGGCTAAACATGGCATCCAATATATGCTGAAGCTCGGAGTGCAAAGCTTGAATGGCCGTTACGTTCTCCAGATTGTGCATCATGCCCAGAATAATGGCACGCCGCGGTGTGAATTCCATCATCTCCTGCCTGAGAATGGCAATGGTTTCAAGCGCATCATTCTTCGGTTGCCCTGGCGGCAACTCGGAGGCAGCGATATCCTGCATTTGTTTGATGATATGGATAGGATGTCGCATCACCGTGGAATCTGGATGGATTTCGGTAATCCAGGCAGGCCATTCCTCCAACGGAATCAAAGGCTCAGGTCGCTGGTTAAGGAATCCATGCGCTGCATAGTCCATCATTTGCAGCAAGTTTGTTGCCATTTTGTTAACAGTGAGAGATGGCATCTCTGTAAACCAGATTTTGACATAGGAGAGGAACAGTCCGTGTGTCAACAAAATAAGATCAATCGTATATGGTTCAATCTCTGGTCCATACTGCTCTTCCAGCTTATCCTTGAACCAATGTAAGGTACGAATCTCCAAATCTCTTTGCTGTGGGTGGCACTGTTCCTTGCGTTGCTGTTCATCATCCAGCATCATGCTTCGCAATTGTACCCGCAAAAATTCCTTGAATTCGGCTACATGAATGAGCAGTGTTTCAATCTGCTTGTGCAGGCGTTCTCGCGAGGAGAGGCTGGTTTCATGCTCAATCTGCGTCATCTCGTCCATTAGCGTGTACATGCAGTACTCCAGCGTACTGGCTTCCAATTCCTCTTTGGATTTGAACATGATATAAAGGCTGCCTTTGGATATCCCGCATAGTTCGGCAATCTCTTGCATGGATGTTGCAGCACTGCCTTTGGATGAGAATAACTTGAGTGCTGTAGTAATGATGAGTTTTTTCTTCTCGTTCATCTCATGTATAGGGTTCATTAACGATACATTCACCTCATCAGGGAACTTGTGAGTTCTTAAATTGACTTTAAGGTCAAACCAAGTATAAACGATCTGGATGAAGGAATTCAAATGGGAGTAAATTGGAAATATTAGAGTGGTTGGTTGTCTCCAGTGAAGGCGTACAAGGCCAGTATAATAATGGCGGCTAGAGCGATGAGATAGAAGATGGCCAGGGCGGTCAGAAGGGCATACCCTGTATAAGAGCCCATGCGTGAAAATAATTTTTTCATCATGACGACTTCCTTTCTTACGTAGCAAAGTGTAGAGAGGTTTCCTATCTGTATCATATCCCAAAAAAGACGACCTCCTGATTGAAGTCGTCTTTTTTATATTACTAAATTTAATAGATATCATAATGGAAGCTAAGAATTACACGCTAACGGAGATTGCAGAACCGACTTTTACTTTCATTATGTGATCAGTTTCAGACCCACAGCTGCCACCAAAATCATCGCGATAAACAGGATACGCTTCGCTTCTTTCCGTTCACCGAAGAGGAACATGCCTGTTAACGTACTGCCGACGGTCCCGATCCCGGTCCACACGGCATACGCTGTGCCCATGGGAATGGACGTCATGGCGTAGGATAACAGCGAGAAGCTGAACACAAACGATACCAGCATCAGTACGATATAGGGCCATCCTTTGCGAGTAGAAGCACCATTAATGCCAATCACGCCAAATATCTCACATATGCCTGCACCTACAATTGCCATCCAAGCCATTATGCTGCACCTCCTTGGGCTTCTTGCTGATCGGTAACCAGCTTCAGTCCGATTACGCCGCAGAGCAGCAGTCCAATGAGCAATACTTTGGCCAGGCGGAACGGTTCACCGAACAGGACCATTTCCGTAAGGACGGTACCCGCCGTTCCAATTCCCGTAAAGACGGCATACACCGTACCCACGGGCAGCTTTTTGGAAGCAGCAATGATCAGTCCAAAGCTAATCACGATGGCGATCCCCGTCAGAGTCCACTCCCAGGCATTCGAGGCATGTTTCAGCCCGCTTACCCAGACAATCTCAATAATTCCACCGATAAATACATATAACCAGTTGCGGTTCATGATGTTGATTCTCCTTCCGGCACAACGATGGGTGCCTCTTCGTTCAGATGATGAATGCCATGCCAGAAGACTGGCCAGGCTGCTTCGAGTCGTCTCTTGTATCGCCGCGAGCTTCCATAGATAATCTCCACGGTAATGCCATCGAGAAATGTCATGAATGCAATGGCAGCCTGTTCCGCGGGAATGGGTGGCAGATCTCCATCACGCATTGCCTTTTGCAGCAGGCGGCTCAGTACGCGTTCCATGCCGTCAATAAACGGATACACCAGATCCATCACTTCGTTATATAGAGAAAGCGGCGGATAAAAACAATTGCGCAGCATGAAGCGAGCAGAGGCGTGGGTATTGTACTCTTGTTCGAACCACGCTAGTAAGCCCTTCAGCCTGTGCTCCAGTGGCATGTCCGCATGATCACGGAAATACTCCAGGGTGTGCCGCTGCACCTCTTGAAATGCAAAGGCCAGTGTGTGTAGAAACAAGTCATCCTTGCAACTGAAATGGGCATATATCGACGGTTTTTTAATCCCGACTTCATCAGCAATTGCTCTCAGAGAAGCTCCCTCATAGCCATCTTTGGCAAAATGAAACAGGGCTGCATCCCGAATGGATTGTGCAGTCATTAGATCACCTTCCTAACGGTCGTTAGGTAATTATATTTTCACACTTCACATTGTCTGTCAAGATGAAAATATCCGCCTGCACAGTAAAGTACAGGCGGATATCAGCGGTATGAATTTAGTTTCTGATCAAAAGGTCGTAAAACCGAGAATCAGCTGCAGCTTATATACGATACCTTTCAAAAACGTTGTTTTCTCCTGGAACTCATTCAGGTTTAACGTAAACTCCGCATCATCATTATTCCAAATTCGCTCAAAATAATTCGCGATATCGCGGGTGAACTTATTGTTAGCAGGAGCCGCAACCCATAGATCATTCTCCAGATTGTAGTCATTCATGTTTCGGGGTGTGAAGTTGGTTGAACCGCCAATGACAATATGATCTCCAGTCGCTTTGGCCATATAGATCATCTTGGTATGGTATTGCTCCTTGGTGGTGTTATACCAGCGAATCTGTATGTTCCCGTTGGATTTATCATGCAATTCGGCGGCGACAGGGCGGTTCGGGATGCCGATCTTTTCCTGACCAAAGGCATTTTCATTTGGATCAAGTACAAGCCGGATCTCGGTTCCGCGTTCCGATGCATCGAGCAGGGCTTCCAACACTTTCGGAGAGGCCACATAGAACATGCCCATCCATAAGGTGTCACCTTTGCCAGCCTGATTAATCTCATGGAGTACAGCGTCATTCACTTTGCCTTCCGTTAAATAGCGTATTCGCAAGTCTCCCGTGTTGGAATCTGTGGAAGGCGCTGTGTAGGCAGGAACCTGACCTCCGCCTGAGATGTCCAGTACAGCTTGCTCTGACTGAAGAATATCGCCAATGACGGGACCGGTTACTTCAAAGGCAATATTCGAGTGGTAGGCACTCGCATCATGAATATTGCCTGAAGAGACAATCGCTTTCTTTTCGCTAACGACAACTTTGCGATGATTCGCCTTCACATTGAGCAGCTTGAGGTAGGAACGTACAGTGACATCCGGACCATCCGTGGCCATCAGGTTCTTGATCCAGCCATCTCCGGATTGGCCGAACCATTGGAAGAAGGTCCGCCAGACCGCAGAGTATACCGGAGTTGAATCACGCAAAGGGTCAACATCCGTGATGACCACGTGAATGCCTGCTTGTGTCATTTGTTCCAGCAACGGATTGGGTGCTGAGTTATAGTTGGTGTTTACTTCATCTGTGATGAACCAGATGTCCATATCAGGATGCTGATTTTTTTTGGCGACCAGAGCTTCCGTGAATTCCGAACTGACAGGTGGGAAGTTCTGTCCCTTGTGCTGATAATTATTGAACAGGAACATATCCACCAGGACAAACTGCTCTGCTTCCTCCACAATTTGCATCATGCGCTGAAAGATCTGCTGTTCATGCTGCATCTGTCCATCGGAGGAGGGATACGTGAGGTCATGCAGGAAATCGACTTGATCCACACGATACTCGGGACTTTCATAGGAAATACCTGGTGGTAATGGTTTGTATGTCTGATAGAGCATGACGGCGATAAGCCATAAGGCCAATAGGGCGAGCCCTGTTCGTATGTATGGAAATTTGCCGCGTGATGACTTGCGGTCAGATGTATGGCGGCGCAATGAGACCAACGGTGGACTCCCCCTTCTGTACGTGCTGAGTTCTATTACCACACGGATGATAACGTTGACGCAGGATAACCCGGCAGAATAATGATTGTGGCCGTAAAATGCATATCGCAAAATTGTCAGGATGCAATCGACAGGTGTCTGAGCGTTGTGTATAATGAGTGTATTATTTTTGTAGAATGTTAGGGTTTTCATATGCCTGACAAGGACGGGAACCAGGGATATAACCTGTGACATCTGGACATTTAGGAAAGAAAGTGGGTAATAAGGTGTATTCCATCAAACAAGTCGCAGCCATGCTCGATATCAGGGCAGTAACCATCCGGGCTTGGGAGAATCGGTACAGTGCGGTCACCCCTGAGCGGACAGAATCGGGTTATCGAATGTATACCGAAGAGAATGTTGCAGATCTGCGCTGGTTGAAAGAACAAGTAGAGGTACATCAGACCAACATTTCGGAAGCGGTACGGATGTTAAAACAAAACAAATTAAACGCACCCGAAGAGGCTGTGCCTATTCCGATCATGGCTCCGGTGCCTACGATGGAAGAAGCCTACGCACGCATGGCAGATCAGATCTATGACTCGCTCTACAACTTTCAGGGTGAACGTGCCAACGGCCTGATTGATTTCGGTTTCACCATGTATGGATACGACTCGATGTTCTATCATGTGCTGGTGCCCATCCTGATTCGCGTTGGAGATGCATGGGAGCAAGGCAGGGCTTCGGTGGCTCAGGAACACTTCATGACTCAGCTGATTTCACAGCGGTTTTATCAGTTTTTCCATCTGTTCCCGATCTATCCGCATCTGCCCAAAGTTCTGGCATTGTGTCCGGAAGGGGAGCACCATCAGGTTGGATTGCTGCTGTTCTCTCTTTTATGCGTAAAAATGGAGCGGAAGTACTTTATCTCGGTGCGAACACGCCAGAAGAAGGTATTTTCCCGATTATTCGAGAGCAAAAGATCAAGTTGGTCTGCCTTTCGATCACAAGTCGGGGGCTTCTTGAACGGTGTGATCAGCTGATCGAGCGGATACAAAACGAGTTTCCGCAGATTCGCTTCGTGCTGGGCGGGAAGGGGTATGAGCGTGCAGAACATGCTCGTTACCCGCAATGGATCATGCCGGAGGATTCAGCAGATTGGCAGTCATGGATAGAGCGTGAATATCTCTCGGATCGACCTCCTGGTACGAGTTTTGGACAGGCTAATCATTAAACATAATCTCAAATGATATGAATAGGTTACTGTATACAGGACATCCTTTGACGAAAGTGATCAAAGGATGTTTTTTGCGTTTATGATTGGAACTAACGAATATTTACACTTACAACTCCGATGACAGAACAACCTTCCGATCGCTGTTATCCCCGGATTTTTTGATTCCTTTTCTAAGGGGAAAACCGGTGATAAAGGCGAACGCTCCGCTTCTTCTGGTTTTTTCTGTCCTCTTCGTTTCGTGTAAATGTTTAGTTCAATTCAAATAATTAGATTGGCAGAGTAATTTGACCCGTCGGTCATTTTTTAGTTTACAAGGCCGTATAATATTTGTATTATATTTGTATAATGTTTTTGCGGTTACCCGCTTGAAGTGTTCTCGGGCGGTTTAATAATAGGTTAGGGGCTAAAGAACTATAGGAATTCCCTACATAGAGAGGTGAGTGGCATGATACCGAATCAACAACGCAAACGTGCAGCTGTTATTGGCGCGGGTCCGGGTGGACTTGCAGCAGCGATGTTATTGTCCGGTCAGGGGTACGAAGTAGATGTGTATGAGAAACAGCCAGTCATCGGGGGACGTTCTGCCAGATTGGAACTGGGTGAATATCGATTCGACCGGGGCGCTACATTTTTGATGATGCCTCAGCTGATTAAAGAGATGTTCGACGTGGTGGGACGCAAGTTATCCGACTATGTTCACATGAAAGAGCTGACCCCGCTGTACGCACTGAACTTTGGTGACAAGGTGTTCAAGCCTTCTCGTAATCGTGAAGATACAGCTGCACAGATTAAGGAATTGTTTCCAGGCAATGAGGACAATTACCTTCGGTTCATGCAGGAAGAAGAAGTGAAGTTTGGCAAAGTGATGCCCTTGCTCCGTCGTCCTTTTGGCAGGCTGACGGACTATCTGCGCAAAGATGCGGTAACCGCTCTACCCAAGCTGGATGTCCACAACACCGTCTATGGGATCTTGTCCCGCTATTTTACAGATGAGCGTCTACGCTGGGCATTTACATTCCAATCCAAATACCTTGGCATGTCTGCCTGGGATTGTCCGGTACATTTACCATACTATCGTTCATCGAGCATCACTACGGATTGTTCCACCCCATTGGCGGTGTGAATCGAGTTTTCCAGGCCATGGCTGATGTTGTGGAAGAATACGGAGGACGAATACATACTTCCACCCCGGTGAAACAGGTCATCGTTCGCAATGGTCGCGCAGAAGGTGTGTTGCTGGAGAACGGTGAACGCATCCAAGCGGATCATGTGGTTGTGAACGCCGACTTCGCACATGCGGTGAACCATCTGTTCGAACCGGGCGTACTGAAGAAATATTCCCCGGAGAAAATGAAACGCAAAAAGTACTCCTGTTCTACAGCGATGCTGTATCTGGGCGTGGATGGTGAAGTGGATCTGCCGCATCACTCGATCTATTTTCCCGAGGACTACCGGTTGAACGTTGATGAGATTACGAAGCACAAAATGTTATCAGCCGATCCATCTCTATATATTCATAACCCTTCCAGACTCGATTCGACGCTGGCACCAGAAGGAAAATCTGCTCTTTATGTTCTCATGCCTACGCCTAACCTTACCGCAGACATCGATTGGGAGGCAGAACGGCAGAATGTGCAGGAGGCCATGATGAAACGCATGGAAGGCATTCCTGAACTGGCCGACATTCGTAGCCGGATCGAAGAATGTATGCTGTTCACTCCACTCGATTGGGAGACGGAACTGGATGTGTATCGCGGAGCAACATTTAATATGGCACATAATTTGGGTCAGATGATGTACCTGCGTCCCCATAACCAGTTTGAAGAACTGAAAAGTGTGTGGCTGGTAGGCGGCGGGACACATCCGGGCAGCGGATTGCCAACGATCTTTGAGTCGGCTCGAATCAGCGTGAGGCTGATCCAGGAAGAGGACGCCAGAACAAGTTCCAAGCCATCCGCTTACGTGAAGACAGCAGAAGCCGGAGGGCATTCATGAAGCGGGCCGCCATTGTAGGAGCAGGAATTGGTGGACTTACTTCGGCATTATTGTTGAATCGTCAAGGGTGGGATGTCACCGTGTATGAACGGGGTTCCCGCGTTGGCGGACGCATTGGATATGAGCAGGATGGGGAGTATCGGATCGATCAGGGACCAACCATTGTGCTTTTGCCGGAGATGTTACTTGGCATATTGGAGGAAGCGGGCGTAGATCGTTCGAAGATTGAGCTGCTTCGCTGTGATCCGCTATACAGAGTGCATTATCACAGTGGTCGTGTCATGACCAAGATGACTGCACGTGAGGAGCAGACGGCGGAGATTGAACGTTTGTTCCCGGGAGAGAGCCGGGGATTCACGCGATTCATGAAAGATATGGACACGTTGTTTCCCGCAGGGCGGGCAGCGTTTCTGGAAAGGGCTTTTCCGCGCAAAAGGGATTTCTTCACACCATCTCTCATGTCACTCATGGGCAGATTGCGTGCACACAAAAGCGTCCGCAAAGCGGTAGGCGATTATTTCCAGCATGAGGAATTGCTCGACGCGTACTCGTTACAAAGCCTATACATCGGTGGATCACCTTTTGGAACGCCAGGCATCTATTCCCTGCTTCCCTATGCAGAGCATGAATATGGGATCTGGATGGTCAAAGGCGGATATGCAGCCCTGCCGGCCATGCTGGAACAGGAACTGATATCGCGTGGTGGACGTGTCGTGCTGAATTCGGAAGTTACAGGGCTCACGATTAAAAATGGTGTGTGTGAAGGTATAGAAACCGCCACAGGCGCAGAAAATGTGGATGCGGTTATCTACAATGGTGATTTCCCCACCTATCAGGTTTGCTTGGTCAGTCACCAGAGGTAGCGCGCAAAAGAAAACCGTATCGTCCCTCTTCCGGATGTGTATTACTCTATGTGGGCGTGGATAAAACCTGGGAGGATGCTACGACGCACCAGTTTTTCCTGCCACCGAGTCTTGAAGGCAGTTTACAGGAAGTGTTCAATCAGCGACGCATTCCGGCAAAGTCCTCATTTTACGTATTTAATCCGGTCGCATTGGATGAGACAGCAGCGCCCCAAGGACAGAGTGTATTATATTTCCTCATTCCGGTACCTGATGCCGCAGGTGTCGATTGGGATCAGGAGAGCGAAGCTTTGGCAGAACGAGTACTGGAAGAAGCGGAGCAACGTGGATTCCCGGGACTTCGTGCAGCGATCAAATGGAAAAAGGTACGTACACCCGCTGACGCAGAGCGAGACGGGCTCTATGGAGGCGGAAGCTTCGGAATTGCACCAGTATTGTTCCAGTCCGGTGTGTATCGACCACAGCCCAAACCATTCCCCAATATACAGGGGTTATATGCCGCAGGAGCATCTGTACATCCTGGAGGCGGGGTGCCAATTGTGATGCAGAGTGCTCGTATGGCTGTCAATCAACTCATGAAGGAGATGGGAACATGAATGAAGCAATTTTAAACAGGTGTGAAGAGTTGATGCAAAAGGGTTCTTCATCTTTTTATCAGGCCTTTAGAGGTCTGCCTAGTCCACGCCGTGAAGCCGTATATGTCATTTATGCCTTCTGCCGCATGATTGATGACAGTGTAGACGAGCCGGAACATTCGCCTTATACGATTCACGAAATCCATGATTTGTTTGAAACGTTGGATGACGCGGAAGGACACTTTATCTGGCCAGCTCTGAGATGGTTGTTCAGCAGTTTCCCTCATCTGGATAAGGGGCCATTCTTCCGTCAGATGGAAGGTCAGCTCACGGATCTTAAAGTAACGCATTATGCAACGATGCAGGAACTGGAGCATTATTGTTATCTGGTGGCTGGAACGGTAGGCGAGATGCTGTTGCCTGTACTGCGGGATGATAATGGCGCGGAAGTAGCCATGAATGGGATTGCTTTGGGTAAGGGAATGCAGATCGTCAACATTATCCGGGATGTGGGTGAAGATCGGGCCAGAGTGCGCCGATATGTTCCGCTGGAGATCATGGAAAAGCATGGCTACTCCGAGCAGGACTTTGAAGACGGGGTTGTGGACGAACGCTTTGTTGCCATTATTCATGAGTTAAAAGCGGCAGCATTAAACTGGTTCCGTATTGGCATGGATCGATTGGATACTTATCCGGCAGAAAGTGCGTTTTCGATTGAGCTGGCAGCAACCTTTTACTCGACCATCCTACACGCGGTGGAACGCAACGACTATGACGTCTATACCAAACGGGCATATGTTAGCGATGAATTGAAACTGGAGATGCTGGGTGCGATTGTGAAACGTTACCCGATGCTGGCCTATCAAGCCTCCCGAACGGCGGTATCCTGATGATCCAGTGGCTTTACTGGGCTTGGTATGTCATTGGAGCGACCTTGATGCTGACGATCGGTGTACCGGATGTATTGTCCTTTTCCAATGGTTTATTCTTAATCTTCTATGCATTTTATGTGCTGGATCTGATCTATCAGGGACGTAATCGGACAGGTCTGTCCGACCAGTCAGTCATTTGGATGAAGCCCGGACTCTGGATTTCTTCCATAATCATCTGGCTGGGAGGCATGGGCGTGGAATGGGTAGGGGTTCATACTCACTGGCCCTTTGGCGAATATGCGTACTCCGACTTCTTCGGGATTCATCTGTTCAGTGTACCTGTTACACTCGGTTTCGCCTGGATTGCAGTAGTTGGTAACTCGGCACTGTTAAGTGGCGGTGGTTCAACCTGGACGGGCCGATTGCTTCGAGCCGTGAAGACCGGGTTCTGGGCGATTGTACTTGATCTGGTACTCGATCCTGTTGCACACGCAAGGGGATTCTGGGAGTGGCAGGCTCCAGGTGGATTCTATGGTGTTCCGTGGACCAATTACATAAGCTGGTTTATCATGGGTGCATTCCTGTCCCTCTTCCTTCCGGCCATGCCTCATGACCGCAGCTCCTTACTGCGTGCAAAATGGCTGTATCAGCTGTTTATTCTTCTGTTCGGCCTACTGGCGTTAAAGGAAGGCATTACGGGCAGCTTTATCATCGCCATTGCTGGCGTGCTTCTTGCCGAAGGGAGCTGGCTCTATGATTCGCGCCGTAAAATCAAAACCGTTTAATCGTATTTTTTCCTTATACAATCATTATTACCTGCTGCGTCGGCGCTTCCGCGCCTTCACACTTACGGGTTCACTGGACCCGCAGGTGGACACCAGGGACAACTCGCCGATTGATCCCACTCGTCCGGTGGTTTACTTCATGAACCACAGCTCCTGGTGGGATGGTCTGCTGCTCTATCATGCGGCCAGGCAGACATCGCGGGGAGATCATTATGTGATGATGGAGGAGCAGCAGCTTCAGCAATATGCTTTTTTTCGTAAATTGGGTGCGTATTCGATCAATAAGGAGAGTGCGTCCGGTATTCGGACCTCCCTACAGTACACCAGTGAACTGCTGGACTTGGGCAAAAGGGTCTGGATTTTTCCGCAAGGAGAAATTCTGCATCAGGAGGCGAGACCGATTCGGTTCCGCCCAGGCATCGGATTGTTGCTTCGTCGCTCCCCGAATGCCATCGCCGTACCCGTAACCTTATGTCATGGAATGGTCCAGCATGATCTACCGGAAATCTCGATGCTGGCAGGCCCGCCTGTAATGGAAGACTGGAAGACTTGGAAGAGTGAAGAGATTGCCACCAGACTTGGCCATGTGCTGGAACGGCAGTTGGACGATCACAGATCAGAGCTTGTACGGCTGGGGCAGGGAAGTTTGCCAGATGCGCTTCCGCTGATTCGTCATGTACGTTCGACCAGTGAAAAATACGAGGCTGCGCGAAAGCGGGTGAACCGTTAGAATGAGTGCATCTGAAATCTTCTGGATTGTGCTGACAAGCATGTTGGCAATACAACTGCTGTTCGCTCTATGGAACGTCTCCTGTCTGCCTAAAGTGCGTTCGTTCCGGGCAGACAACATACAACCACCAGACCTGCTGGTCTCGGTACTGATCCCGGCCAGGAATGAAAGACTACATATCGAAGGATGCCTGGAAAGTGTGCTCGCGAGTGATACGTCGGGATTCCGGATGGAAGTTCTGGTGCTGGATGATCGCTCCGAAGATGAGACAGCGGCCATGGTTCAGGCGATTGTTGATCGTGATGAGCGTGTGCGTCTGCTGCATGGTGTCGATCTACCCGAGGGCTGGATGGGCAAATCCCATGCGTGTCACAGACTGGTTCAGGAGGCTGAGGGAGAATGGTACATGTTCGTGGATGCGGATGTGCGTCTGGAGCCAAGTGCCATTCGGCAGACCGTTGCTGCTGGTTGTGAGCAAGGGGGCGGACTGGTAACCGGTTTTCCTTATCAGGTAACGAAGACGTGGATGGAGAAGCTTGTCGTACCGATGATGGTCTTTACCATCATCAGTCATCTGCCCATTTTCATGATACGCAGATCATCCAATCCGATGTTTGTGGCCGCTACGGGGGCTTTTTTGCTGATTCATCGCTCCAGTTATGAAGCATCTGGCGGTCATGCGGCCATTCAGGCGCATCTGGTAGATGACATGAGTCTTGCCAAAGCGGTTAAGCGTGTAGGTCATCCGGTGATGCTGACCGATGTGCATGACGTAACCAATACCCGCATGTATCAGAACGGTGCAGAAGTATGGAATGGATACAAAAAAACATGTACGAAGGTATGGGCCGCAAAGACGTACTGCTGCTTGGCACGATGCTGATGTATACACTCATGTATATTGTGCCTCCGATGGGCTTGATTGTTGGACTCATGACAGGTAATTCGATGTCCATTCTGTATGGGGTGATAGGAACATTACTGGGTATGGCTGTGAAAAGAGTAGCGGATCATGCTGGCGGACAACCCTGGTGGCTTGCCCTTCTGCAACCGGTCAGTATGGCCTGTGTCATTGCTATCGGACTTGCTTCCTGGCAGGCAGGTCGCTCCGGCAAGGGGTATGTATGGAAAGGTAGGCGGTACAATTGAAGGGTCACATGAGAGGTAACGTCATTATTGTCGGAGCAGGATTCGGAGGTCTATCGTGTGCGATCCGACTTGCTTCACAAGGTGTGCAGGTCACCATTCTGGAACGGCAGGAACATGTAGGTGGCAAGCTGCAGCAGATTGAGCGGGACGGGTATCATTTTGACCGGGGGCCAAGTACCATCACGATGCCATCGACCTTTCGTTCCGTCTTCGATCATGCAGGTGTAGCAATGGAAGATTACGTACAGCTGTATGAGTTGGAGCCGCGCACGCGTAATGTATTTGCAGATGGCACAGTGGTCGATTTGTCAGGCAATCGCGGGTGGATGAAAGAGCAGATTGCGGCGTACAGTCCGGAGGATGCAGCTCGTTATGATGCGTTTATGAATGAGTCTGCTGCACTGTATGCGGAAGCCAATCGTCATTTTCTGGGTAAGTTGCTGCTGTCTCCTTCTGACAAATACAATCTTCAGATGCTGCGCAGTCTGCTCCGCGTGCGGCCAACGGTGAGGCTGGATAAGCTGCTGCGTTCATATTTCCAACATCCGCATACACTCGCCATGTTCGGACGGTACGCGACCTATGTGGGATCATCTCCGTATCAGTCACCTTCGATCTTTGCCATGATGGGTCATGTGGAAGCAGAGGTGGGCATCTACGGAGTTAAAGGCGGAACCTATCAACTGATCGAAGGCATGACTCGGCTGGCACAGGAAAAAGGCGTGCAGATCATTACCGGCATAGAGGTCAGGCAGATTGTTGTTCGCAATGGCAAAGTAGCAGGCGTGGATACAGATCAAGGCTTCCGTGAAGCCGATCAGGTGGTTGCCAATGGAGATGTGCTTAGCGTGAATCGACTGCTGCTCGCACCGGAGCACCGGAAAGAGATGAGCGATGCCCGTATAAGGAAGTATGAGCCATCCATTTCAGGATTTGTAACGCTGGCAGGTGTGCGAAGACAATATGATGCACTACTGCACCATACGGTCTTTTTCCCGGAACGGTATGAGCCGGAGTTCGACCATATTTTCCGCGACCGTAAAATGCCCGAAGATCCGACGATCTACATCTGTTACTCCGGTTATTCGGAAGCAGGCATGGCCCCGGCGGGAGGCAGTAATCTGTTTATTCTGGTTAATGCCCCCTACTTGTCGGATTCGTGGAATTGGGAGCAGCAGACGGAACGGTACGGAGCGTTTGTGCTGGAACAGTTAGCGGCCCGAGGAATTACTGGCTTGAACCAATCCGATGTGCTGATCCGATACACGCCGCGAGATATCGAACGGGATACTTTGGCGCATCAAGGTTCGATCTACGGCATCTCATCCAACTCGGTGAAACAGACCTTCATGCGTCCGGGCAACCGAAGCAAAGATGTACAAGGACTCTGGTACGTTGGCGGTACCACCCATCCAGGCGGCGGAACCCCGATTGTGACATTGTCCGGGCAGCTTGTTGGTGAGCGACTGGCATCGGAAATCTTGAGATAGATTCGTTGTGCAGGACGATGGAGTGAGATGTGTTCTGTTTAACCATGTGCGTATGCGTCATCCGTGCTAACCAGCAACTTTGAAGGTGCGACAGATGATAATCCGTGCTTTTGAATAGGTATAACATAGTGATGCTCCGAGATTTAACTGAGACACTGGTGTCGGGGCATCCTTTCAATAGGCGGTTTGGAACGTTATACTGGATAGAGTTGAGCGGGTATATACATAGAAGCTAGGAACAGGCAGGTTATCCTGTCGATCCGCACGATTCTCACATAGGAGGTCTCATCATGAATGAACAAGAGCGAGCCGGCGAACGGCTGCTTCCCGAAGTGGCTACGGGAGAACGGAAGCTGGAGCACGTGCGCCTCTGTCTTGAGGAGAATGTGGCAGGAGAAGGGGTAACCAGCGGTATGGAGCGGTATGCGTTTCGTCATCACCCACTGCCGGAGCTGGATTTTGAAGAGGTGCATCTGGAGACTTCGTTTATTGGCAAAAAAGTGCGTACACCCTTGCTAATCAGTTCGATGACGGGTGGAAGCAAAACAACCGGCGCCATCAATGAGCGCCTCGCCCGCGTAGCGAACGCCAGAGGCTGGGCGCTCGGCGTAGGTTCAATCCGGGCTGCCGTGGAGCAGCCGGAACTGGCAAGTACCTTCGATGTGCGGCGCTGGGCACCGGACATCCCGGTCATTGCCAACCTGGGCGCGGTGCAGCTGAACTATGGGTTCACCACGGCTGATTTCCAACGTGCGGTGGACATTGCGGGTGCGGACATGCTCGTGCTTCATCTAAACACGTTGCAGGAAGTCTTCCAGCCGGAAGGCAATACCAACTTCAGCGGCTTATTTCAGCGGATTGAAAACTTGTGCCGCGAGTTAGACGTGCCTGTTGGCGTGAAAGAAGTAGGTTTTGGCATCGATGGCGTGACAGCTCAACGCCTATATGAAGCGGGTGTTGCATTCATTGATGTAGCCGGAGCAGGTGGCACAAGCTGGGTACAGGTGGAGAAGTATCGTAACAACAACCCGGTACGCCGGCAGCAGCTGAAGCTTTTGCCGACTGGGGCATTCCCACAGCGGAGTGTATTCAGGAAGTGCGTGCGCTGAATTCTACTGGTGCCCTGATTGGCAGCGGTGGACTGTACACAGGCGTGGATGCAGCCAAAGCCCTCGCGCTCGGCGCGGACTTGGCTGGTTTTGGCCGATCTCTGCTCGAATCCGCGGTCGCTTCGGACGATGCGCTGAATGAGCGGTTGGAGCAGGTCGAATTCGAGCTGCGTACCGTGATGTTCGGGATCGGGGCTGGGCGGATTGAGGAATTGAAACAGACGGAGCGACTGGTGGAACGGCGGTAGATAAAACTAGACATGGCTTCTTGCTGAACAGTCTGACTTGTGAGCGGCGTAGGCGCTAGGTTTGACGGAGTAACATCCGCTAACGAACCTGTAACATCTTATTTGGCGATTAAGGCGTTAGTTGGGAATCTAACGAATCTCACACACGCTAAGAGGTTAGAAAACAGCGATTTACAGCGGGATACGTCAAAGAAAGAGTAAATAACGAGTCTATGGTTCGTTAGATTTTCAAAACGTAGGAAAAGGGCTGAATAGTGTCTCTCAGGTTCGTTAGGTTGTGAGGGAAACGTAGAAATGTTCATGGTTCGTACTGGGCGGGCGCTTCAACTCTGAACTGCGACAAGTCAATTAATTAATATGGGTGTATTACTTTAAGCATGTCGACGATAATTAACGACATGCTTTTTTGTAATGTATAACAAGCTGAAGATTTAATTCAGAGTAAAAATATTTATTGTTTGTTAATACATTACACATTATGATTGGTGAGTCTTAAGGAATGGTTTTTAATGAATTTTTTAGGCAAAAAGCCCCACTTATAACTAAGGGAAGGATGGATGGATTTACGACAAATTCTAAGAGGTGATACATAACATGAAGTTCAAGAGATTATTAATTTTCATGCTAGTTATTAATTTATTGTTGGTTAATCTATTGATTACAGGAGGAGGGACAGGATTAGCCCATGCCAATTCTGAGCCTCGTACAGATAGGATAACTAAGGAGTCTTCCAAGTCGAATGATAACTTTATAGACTCGTATAATTCCAAGACTACTAGTATGTCTACATCAATTGAAACAATAAGTGATACCAATACTACGTCATATTTGCCGAAACCTAACGTAACGGTAACCACAACGGAAAACTCCATAACGGTGTCTTGGGATGAAGTTCCCGGAGCAACTAAATATGCTGTTACTGTCAATCGAGAAGTTGCTATGGATAAAAATATAAGAACGTACACAATAACAAGAGTTGCACCAGATGAAACATACAGGATCGGAGTTCTCGCATATGACGGGAAAAATATGGAGAACAAGAGTTACTCTTCGTTAGATTGAAGGGACCTGCGCCAATCTACGATGATGCTGGTAGAATTGATTTTACGGGGAAAATTTCAGGTGAATTAGAGATTGTTAATGGTGGCTTCGCTTATGTGAACTGGGGGCTTGTGAATGGCAATGCGATCAGTCTGTTTTACAAGCTAGATGCAGTCATACAGGCAGAGGTGTACGTCAATGATGTGAAAAATACTGATCTGAACAGCCAATCCAGCTCAAGTACTCTCATTAATGATTTGAAACAAGGTGAGAAAAATGTGATCAAGTTAGCTTGGACGAATCCTACATACTCCACTCAAGACTCAGTCGAGTTTATTGTTACCCCTCCTGCAAAGGACGCTTATACTTTAGGAGTTTCCAAGGCGGGGTTTGGATCAGTCGTTGATCTTAAGCAATACGGTAAATGGTACCTCGTAGACAATCAAACCTTAATCTCTCAGAATACCGTTTCTAAATATATTGATACACAAGGTGATATTGCTAGATGGAGAGTAGACATGTCCTCCAAGTTCGCAGATAGTGTGGGCTATGAATTAAACAAAATAAAAGAAGACAAGCAATCTCCTTTCCAATCGCAATGGTGGTATGTCAATACGTTTGATACTGGGGAGTACGTTAATGGTTATTCATCTCCTGTAGGGATCGTTACCAAGGAGGATCTAGAGAAATATAGAGGGATTGTTCTAAGTGATCTTAAACGTCCGAACCAGATGATATCCAGTCTGGCTTTGGCTAACCCTTATACTTATGAAAATGCGAAATCTGGAAATAAGGGGCCTGTATTTACGGAGATAGCTACTGGATCTGATGCATTCCCAAATAATCATATAAACTTTGTTCCAGCAGGCAGCTCGGTACAGAATTTCAAATACAAAGCCTTCTTAAAATATAATGGTGAATTTAAAGGACAGGGAACCCCTGAAGATCCTTACGTTATTCCGACTCTAGCTGATGGGGAACCTGTGATCACGAAACTAGATAGTCCTAGATACTCGCAGTCGAGTGCTGTGGGTAATAATGCGATTCGGCTGCAGTGGCATGCAGTGGAAGGTGCAGAACAATATATTCTCAAGCGTGGTTCTGAAGTTCTATATGAGGGTCCGCTTTTAGAATATGTGCATGAAGGTGTGAATTTTAATTCGATCACTAATTATACATTAGTAGCTCGCAAAGGCGATGTTTACAGTGAAGAAGCGAAATTTACAATCGGAATTAGAAATTTTATATCATATCCACCAGATTTCCGAGCTGAAGCACTGGATTCCACCAAGGTTAGACTTACGTGGAGTAAGGTAGACTATGCAGTAGAGTATGTGATCACCCGTAATGATCAGCCTTTGGCGGTAACCAAGTCAACTTTATACGAGGATGTAAATGTAACACCTGACACCACATACATCTATAAAGTGTTTGGCAGGGATGGAGACAACGAAGGTTCAGCTGCAGTTAAAAGTGTGAAAATTCCTAACGTGACTGAGAACGAGGCACCGAAAGGCCAAATTAACATAAGAGTCAATCGAGTGTACGATAATAGAGTGGACCTGCAATGGAATCTGGTGGAGGGCGCAACCCAGTATGAGATCTACCAGGATCAAGTTAATAAAGTCTGGTCAGGTCGTTCGAATACGATGATTGCGTACACCCTCCAGCCGGGAAGAACATATACCTACCGGGTTGTAGCGAGTAACAAATACGGGAAGGTTGAATCTAGTACAATCGAAGTGCAGACGGCGGGCATACCTCAATCGATGAATGTCGCTCCAATGAATGCCTCGAACGCAACGATTGCCTTTGAATATCAACCTATTGAAGGAGCAGTTCATTACGTTGAACGTAATCCACAAACGAAGTACGAACCTCTAGGAAACGGTGTTTACCGTAAGACGTATGTTAATACGGCTACTGGGGAAATGCGTGATGAGGGTATCGTGACTGCTGTGAATGGTAAGTTACAATTTAGCGAAACGGGCGTTGAACGGAGTAAATATTATGAGTATAATATCATCGCTGTTCATGTCAGACCTGATGGATCAGAAGAAGTCATTGGCAGGCAAACGGTTGCTGTAACAACTCCCGCAGATGGAAGTGGTGCGACGGTATATGGATATAATTATCCTAATCCTGGCTATCAAAATGTAAATAATATCTCGGATTCTGGTATAAATACGGGGGTCGGGAATGGCAGCATTACGATTGATACTCAAGTTGTGGGTTCCAATGGAGAAGTGAAAAATCCAACCAATGTTACTTTTAAAGATATAGAAAAGAGTTATGCGAAGGAAGCTATTATATACTTGGCGCAGAAAGGAATTGTCAAAGGCTATTCCGATGGTTCGTTTGGTGGACATCAAAAAGTGACGAGAGCCGAATTTGCAATCTTCTTACAACGTACCCTTGGATATAATTCTGTAGTTCCTTATATTAACGAATTTAACGATGTTCAATCTAACTCGTGGTACTATTCGGAGATAACTCCTGCATTACAACAAGGTATACTTAAAGGATTCAATGATGGTACGCTTAGACCGAATGTTCATGTTACAAGAGAAGAAGCATCAAGTATGATTGAGAACGTAATGAAGAAACAAGGTTATGTATTATCATCATTCACACTTTACGATGATAATCACATGATTTCCAATTGGGCTAGAAAAGTATCGGTCTTGTATCTCAAGAATCTGTTATGAAAGGATATCCCGATCGGAAGTTTATGCCTAAAAAGCAGCTAACCCGACAGGAGGCTGCAATGATAATCTATAACCTATTGCATAGCAAGAAGTAGAGGCCCGTTAAAGTTTTTTACAAGCTTATAACTGTGGCAAACGATGTTGAAATAAAATAAAACCCTAACATGCAATCTTCTCAAGAGGAAGATTGCATGTTTTTTGATGATTGATAGCCCCCTTTACATACATTCCTCTTTCACGGTGACATTCTCATTGGTTACCGTAACGTAGGAGTTGCCGGACAAGTATTCCGTATAACCGCAAACCATTTTGTTATAGGTTTTACCGCGGCTGTCTGTAAACTCTAAAGAGACAGTACCCTCTCCGGAAAGTTTCAGCTGCGGGGCGAATTTCATTTTTGCTCCGCTGGGAATATCCTTTTTGAATACGTAGGTGGAGCCATTCTCGTTGGTGTTATACGAGTCGCCTTGGACCAAGCTAGCCTGAATATTGGTGAGGTCATAGTCGGACTGGTTATGGATCGTGATTCTCAAGTGGCGAAAGGGATCGACTGCATTCAGCAAGCTCTTAAAGGCGATGATGCCTATAACGAGTATGATGGCGAACAAGATAATCATTTTCTTTTTGGAGAATCGGGGACGTGTGTGCAATATAAAGCACTCCTTTCCTATGAGGTATAAACGATGGGAAGAGACCAAAAGTTATAGAAAACATGGTTAAACACGGTTAAACACGAAAATCAAAGTTTGAATTGTCCAAATAACTTCATGCGCCAAGACGGAGAACAGGATACAATAGGGTACTAGCAGTGCATATAGGACTGAACAGAGATCCTACATAATGAAGACCACTCAACATAAGGAGGGGAATAAGTTGAAACTTTCTCCAATGAATCAGGAAGATTATGCGAGTTTCCGCATTCGATCGATTAAGGATTTTGCACAGGAAAAAGTAGAAGCGGGCACTTGGGCTGAGGAAGAGGCGCAGCAACTGGCGGAGGAAGCTTATGAACGTTATCTGCCAGAAGGCTTGGATACACCCGGAGCGTATCTCTACAATCTGGCGCATCCTGTGGACGGAAATGTGGGGTATATCTGGTTTAATATCACGGATAATCGCCGTGGGAAGGGTGCTTTTTTGCTGGATATTGTAGTTGAAGAAGCGCATCGTGGCAAGGGATACGGCACAGAGACGATGGAGGCGCTGGAACAGACGGCCTTGAGTCTTGGCGTGGATCGCATTGGTTTGCATGTGTTTGGACATAATGTGCGGGCGAGCAGCCTGTATCGCAAGATGGGATATGAGGTAACGGATCTGACGATGTACAAGGAGATCAAAGGGTAAACCAATAGCGGATCGGACTCTGGTCGAATTGGCGAAGTTCCTTGATGCCTTGAGGTTTGTCATATATAATGTATAGGATTATCCATACCGAACAAGTAATCAATGAGGAGTTGTCATATACATGGCTTTGAAAGCTGGAATCGTGGGTTTACGCACAACCTCAGTAGAGATTCAATATCCGCGCCAGGCTATGTGTAACTCCTCACCATTGCTAACTGTAATTGAGTCGATCATCTCACGGATTGCCTGCTTTGATTTAATTCGATCTCCGGATCTTATTACCGCAATCGCCTTCTTGGCTCTTCTCTGTAAATCCTCTTCGGCTTGCAAATCTCTCCCGCTTTTAGATTGCTCCAACAACTTAATTATGGAATCTCTCTCCAGTTGAGCTTTTGCTGAAGCAAGCTTTAGGTCATGGGCTGTTATCAATTCTTCGTTGTAGGCATCGATCTGCTTCTGCATCTTTTTATCAATCTTTTCTAATCTCACCTTTAGTTGCTCAACTTCATTTTGCGGATCAGTTTTCTTTGCTATATAAATTTTCAGTGTCCCTGGGCAGCTGTTACAAGTTGTTCTATTCGATTCATAACTATGCTCTCGATTTCATCTCTTCTTGCAAAATGATGGAAACAATTCGCTTTCTTTAGATACCCATCACACAGGTATTGATAATGTATATTCTCTTGGTTAAGTCTTTTTGAAAAACTACGATTCATTTTGCCGTTCATTTTTGCTCCACAGTGTTTGCACACAACCAGTCCAGACAACAAGTATCTATCATCACTTACATGCCTACCTACAGATTTACGCCCTTCGAACATACCCTTAATTTGCTCGTATTCCTCAAGGTCAAGTATCGGATCATGATGATCAGCTATTGTTATCCATTCAGATTCAGGTCTGGTTACAACTTTATTTCCGTTTTTGTAAGTCTTGTTATAAACAAATTTTCCTATTAGAGTTTCCCTCTGCATGAGATTTCTGATTACTTTTTCATGCCATTCGTTCCCATCTTTTGTCTTAACACCACGAGCATTAAGTCTCTTAGCGACTTCCCGAGCACCCTTACCCTCAATCATCCAAGCCGCCATCTCTTTGATAATTAAAGATTCTTCAAGATTTACGACCATTTCTTTGTCAATGACGTCATACCCAAAACATGGTCTAGAAACAACTTTTTTTGTATTTCTTACTAAAGATGTCATGTTATCCCGAACGCGTTCGGAGATTCGTTCTCTTTCAAACTCAGCAACCATACCGAGCATCTGTAACACAAGTCTGCCTGCAGGAGTTGAGGTGTCAAATCCTTCTGTAGCAGATACATAGTTAAACCCTTGTTTGTTGAAGTATTCGTTAAGGTTAAGTATATCTACAAGTTTCCTAGATAACCGGTCCAATTTCGTGGTTAGGATAATACCAGGTTCACTACCCTCTTTAACTGCCTGTAGCATTTCCGTAAGTTTTGGTCTATTTAGGTTTTTGGCGCTATAGCCATCCTCAATGAAGAAAATAGGATCATCCCAACCCATTGCCCGGCAGTATGCAGACATCCTTTCCTGTTGTTCGTTCAAGGAATGTCCTTTTTCCGCTTGCTCATCTGTACTTACACGTAGATATCCAAATACTCTCAATTTAAAATCCCCTTAATTTAGTTCCCGAAAAGGCTTGAAGTGACCCATGTAGACACCACATACAGTCAATTCATTTGGGCGAATTTGTCTTTCTTCGTAAGCCTCATTCTCAGGTTTCAGCGTCATCAAAGGGGAGCCCTCAGTCCATTTTATACGTTTCAGCACTCCCTCATCCGAACTGTTCAAAACTACGGCAGCGATCTGACCGTTGTAATCAACCCAGTCACTTTTTCTAAAATATACTATATCTCCATTCTCAATCCCTGCATTTATCATACTGTCACCTTTTACTTCTAGGGCAAAATCTGGTTGCTTCTTTGCAGGGAAGGGGTAACATACATAATCTTCGACGTTAGAGTTAGCAAAAATTCCGTTGCCGGCGCAAATGCTTCCGACCATGGGGATTAGTGAAGGATTCTTTCGTTCAGACAACTTCGCGTATGTAGGGTCAATGTCGCTTTTCTCAACGCCGAGTACCTCAGCCATTTTTTCAATTATTCCAGGAGAGGCTAATGTTTTAGCTTTCAGGTAATCAGACACAACACTTGTAGATAGCCCGGCTGCTGCAGCTAAATCCTTTTGAAACCATTTCTTGCTAACTAGTAGTTTCTTAAGGTTGTATGCTATATCAGTCATTAACTTTTCTTCAACTTCAGTATATTTTCGACGTGCCATTTTAGCATTTTCCTCTCCTTTAAAAATGTTACTCGGTAAACCTTATATATCCGTTATAAACTAATTTTTTGTTGTTTGCAACTACAAATATTCATTTAAAACGTATTGACGATTCGATTAAACCGGATTATAGTATGAATATGCCAAGGGAAACGAGGTGAAAAACATGTACAAAGTGACCTTGCGAGCAGCGAGAATAAACTGTGGCTATAGCACTAAACAAGTTGGAGAACTTCTTGGTAAATCATACGCAACAATCGAAAGATACGAGAGGGATTCAACCAACATTCCGCGGGATCTATCTGTAGCGCTTCTCAAACTGTATAAAGTTCCTCAGGAACATATTTTTTCGGTAAAGAATCCGTTTTTACCGGATTTGAGAAGTCTAGGAAAAAGAAAAGACAGGTTTCATGAAGGAGGATGCGTGCTTTGAGGATTGTTAGTGAATCGGTTGTTGACCGAGAAGGCAAAGTGATCGGAGACGATCCTAGTAAATTCCCAATCATCACAAACAGATGTTTGAAGCTATCCACCTCCTTGAAAACTGGTCAGGATTATACGATCGAATATAAGGAGGTAACAGCTTGAACAAATCACCAAGCCTGGCACCGCCAGAAGTAATGGATTTCTGCGCTAATCCGGAATGTGCCACTGAGATCGTGGATGGCCAGATCGCTGTACGTCATGGCAAAGATCTGTACTGCAAGCTCGGCTGCATGGCGAAGTCCATCGGTGCTGTAACGATCACAGCAGGTGATCAAACGAAATATGGAGTATCAGGGTTCCTTGCTCCAGATGGTAAGTTCTATGACTGTGGCTATGGGAAACACCGGGAACTGGCAATGAAATTGGTTGCTCAATACAAAGTTTTCTTTGATGGAGACAGCAACAAGGTGCCGAACTTCATCAAGTTTGGGTGTAGCACTTGGACTGGTCCAGAAGGCGACTCAGCTTGCCACTGCTTCATGTGGGACGAGCCAACTCCAGAACAAGTGGAATGGCTGACCGCAAACCTCGACAAGCTGACCGGAAACCAACGACGCCGAATTTTAGCGGATCTGGACTTGTATGATATTGAAATTCTTGAAAGGAGATCATCTGATGCAGATCTCAACAGAACTGTTCCAAGATAAGTACTGGAAATCCATGTTGCATCTGTTCATGTATCAGCCGAGGTTATCACAATGTTTCACTGAACAGTACTTTGATCTGCATGGCGGAGTTGTTAAAGCAGCTGCATTGAAGAAGCTATCCAAGCCCTGGAGTCGATCAGAACAGTTCATGCTTCACCTGGCATTACATTTGTTCAGTTCAAGTCTGGCAAAAGTTAATCTCTCTGATATGGATTACCTGGACAGCAGAAATAAAGCTCTGGTTCATGAAGCTTTAAAAATACGATTCGGTTGAATGGAGGAAGTCAAGTGGCACGTTATTTTCAAGTAACTAAGTCAAGTAGTCTTTACCGTGATTTCACCGCATACCAGGTCAACGCCGAAGCGGTTCGCGAACTGGTCAAGGATTTCATCGCAACATACGCTATTGAGTCCACAACTTATTGGGCAACAGATGAAGCTTTGTTCATCGTCCCAACAGAGAAGGACGTTAGCTCTCATGGTTCAATTCTCTGCGCACCAATTGAAGAAGGGCTCGGAAATTTAAACTTAATTCGCGAATTGGTAAGGCTTGGGTTAAGGCGTTGAAGGAAGCAGGATTAGAAGTGCTAAGAAAGCCTTATGTACCATTTTATTTCAGAGGGTTTGGAGGCGGAAGGATTCGTAGTCGACTGTTTGAGATAGACGGTACCGTATATTGCAGTCTGGATCCATTTGAGGGAGATCCGCCAGAAGGGTTCGTAGAAATGAAAGCCAGCGAGTTCTTCAAGGTGATTGAGGATCAGAACCGATGAGTCGGCCGAAGAGGAATGAATACGCGGTCTATAGAGGAGAAGAGTTGCTTGCTATGGGTAACGTTGATGAATGCTCTGAGACGTTAGGTGTTTCTACCAGTTACATTTACTGGTTGATTTCACCAACAGCGAAGAAACGGCTTGAGAAACGAAAAAATTTAGACCAGTGCATCGTTGGCGTAAGGCTAGATGACGAAGACGAATGAGAGGAGGTGAGAATCTTGCCCTTGATGACAGAACAGCATTACAAAGCAGCATGTGCATTTTACTTGGCTCTTGCAAGTCAGATGCGTCGCAGTGGCCATGTCAAAGTCGCTACTCATGCAGACAAGCAGTACCGCACGTATCGTAACCGTCTGCACGCAAAAATGCAGCTGGAAGGCTCCTACCCCTTATCAGCTGCACTTAATTAAAACACTCTACCGTCAGTTTACCACTGATAGAAAGGATTATGCAATGAATGTAACCGGAAAGGTTTGGCTTGCCCTCACTCGTGATGAACGAATGATCTGTTTAGAATTTGCTGCTTACGAGAATGCCAAGCGTCAAGCGCGTATTCATTCGCTAAAATATCTAGCCCGATTTAAAGCTGGTTTACGGAAGAGAGGAGATTCAGTATGAGCATGAAAGCTACTGGTATTGTTCGCCGCATCGATGACCTGGGCCGTGTCGTTATTCCGAAAGAGCTTCGCCGTACTCACTTTATTGAAGAAGGGGATCCGCTGGAGTACTTCGTAGAGGGTGACAAGATCATCATTCGTAAATATCAACCGGGCTGCATCCTCTGTGGCAACACTGAAAGTCTGCACTTATTCCATGGTAAACAGATCTGCACACCTTGTATTAATAAAGCTTCAGAGCTTACTAAATCAAACTAAAACCTATTAGGAGGATTCATCCATGCAAAATATCGTACCGATCCAAATCACATTCCAAGCCGTTAACGCTACTGACATTAAAAACCTGGTGCACGACCTGGCGGGTACGCTGGGAAGCATGCCTAATGCTGATGTGCCGGCACAAACCACAGTCTCCACTGTTCCTACACAACCTGCACCGACTCAGCCTTCTACCCAGGCTCCAGTGCAACAACCGCCACAGCAGGCACAATATGGGCAACAACCTGGCTATGGCCAGCAGCCTCAGTATGGTCAACAGCCAGGCTACGGTCAGCCGCCACAACAGTATGGCCAACAACCAGAACAACCGCAATACGGCCAGCAGCCGCCAGTACAAGGTCAACCCGGTCAACAGGATCAGCAGTATGGCCAACAGCCACCTCAACAAGGCGGAGTCCCAACGACGACCCCAGGTTATACGCTGGACCAACTTGGCGTAGCAGCTCAGCCGGTTATGGATGCAGGCAAAGGTCCGGAGCTGATTGGATGGTTGCAGCAACAAGGAGTAGGCGCTCTGACGCAGCTTGATCCAAGTAAGTTTGGCGAGTTTGCAACGTTCCTCCGTAGCCTTGGGGGCCGCATCTAATGGCGGAAATTGCACATGCAGAGCGGGCACACGCGCTGCTGTCAGCCAGTGGGGCATCCCGCTGGTTGCAGTGCACGCCGAGTGCCAGGCTCGAAGCCACGTTACCTGATAGTGAGAGTGAGGCAGCCAAGCGCGGTACACTCGCCCATGAGATCGCTGAGCTGAAGCTGCAGAAACTGTTCTCAGGTCTGACGACTCGCAAGTATAACGCTGCGCTGAAGAAGTACAAAGCGGATGAGCTGTATGAGCCAATCATGGAGGACCACACCAATGCATACCTGGACTACATTCAGTCCATTGTTCATCAATTCCCATCGCCGCCGTTTGTTGCCATCGAACGCCGAGTGGATCTGACCGACTTTGTTCCGGAAAGCTTTGGAACCTCGGACTGCATCATCATCGGTAGCGGAAGGCTCCATGTCATCGATTACAAGAACGGCCAAGGCGTTCCGGTATCGGCCGAAAACAATTCACAAATGAAGCTGTATGCGCTGGGTGCTTACAAGGCTTTCAGTCTCCTGTTTCCGATAGAGTCTGTTCATGTGGCCATCGTTCAACCCAAAGTGTGGAATGAGCCTTCTGAGTGGTCGCTGTCTGCAGCAGAGCTGTTGTCCTGGGGTGAGTCGATCAAGCCTATTGCTCAGGCAGCCTTTGATGGTCAAGGTGAGTATGTTCCTGGCGATCACTGCAAATTCTGCCGTGCGAGTGCGACCTGCAGGGCAAGAGTGGAACAGATCATGGAAGCCGGAACCAAAGCGCCAATGAAGCCGCCTTTGCTTAGTTGGGAGGAAGCTGCAGAGGTACTGAAGCGAGCTGATGGAATTGTCGGCTGGTACTCCGATCTGAAGAAGCTGGCTTTGGCTGAGGCATTGAAAGGGGGATCGTTCCGGGCTGGAAAGCCGTAGAAGGTCGGGGCAGTCGTGACTATGCAGATTTGGATGCCGCATTTAAGCACCTGCAGGAAAAAGGCATTGAAGAAGTGATCCTGTATGATCGTAAACCATTAACACCGCCACAGCTGGAGAAGACGCTGGGCAAAAAGGAATACCGCGAGTTGCTGGAGGAATCTGGCCATGTTGTGAGCCGTTCAGGTGCACCGACATTAGTCCCTGACGACGACAAGCGGCCCGGCATTACAAATCAAATTAATCCTGCAGACGTATTCGGCCCTGCACCAGAACAACCACAAAACTAATTCATGATAAGGGGATAAATCCATATGACAACAGAAACAGCAATCACCACAAACGAGGTAAGACTGAGCTTTGTAAACTTGTTCACTCCACGTTCTAATCAACCAGGGCAAGAGCCGAAATACAGCACAACTATTCTGATTCCTAAATCCGACTTTGCTACGATGCAGCGCATCAATGCCGCCATTGAAGCTGCTTCTCAAAAGGTGTAGCCGGTGCATGGGGTGGCGCTCGCCCAGCGCAGCCGCGTAACCCCATCCACGATGGTGACGGCGCTCGACCGAATGGTGAAGCGTTTGGGCCTGAGTGCAAAGGGCATTGGGTTCTGACGGCCAGCAGCAAGCAACAACAGGCGGTTGTGGGTCCCGACATGAGTCCGATCATTGACCAAACCCGTGTTTACTCCGGAGTGTATGGTCGTGTGAATATTAATTTCTTCGCATACAGCAACAGTGGCAACAAAGGGATTGGCGCAGGTCTTGGTCCGGTGCAGATCCTTCGTGATGGTGAAGCCTTGGGTGGGCGGATCTCCGCTGAACAAGCTTTCGGCGGCAATGGTGGCGGTGTGGGCTATGTTCCTCAACCGGCTCCACAGGGCTATGATCAAATCCCGCCGCAGCAATACGGCCAACAACCACCACAGCAGCCGCAGTATGGCCAGCAACCTCCGACTCAACCGGGATATGGCCAAGCACCACAACAACCGCAATACGGCCAACAGCCGCCAGCACAACCTGGCTACGGTCAAGCACCTCAGCAACCGCAGTACGGACAAGCTCCGCAACAAGGCTACGGCCAGCAGCAACCACCTCAACAACAGATCGATCCGATCACCGGCAAGCCTCTTGGCGGCGGGATCTACGGGATCTAATTCATAGACATTTCAGTAAAGGGGTTCTTCGGAACCCCTTCACTTTACCAGAAAGGAGGATACCAACATTATGACGTGGCATCTCAGTATAGATATCGAGACCTACAGCAGTATCGACATCAAGAAAGCAGGATTGTACCGATACGTTCAAAGTCCTGATTTTGAAATCCTATTGTTCGCTTATTCCTGGAATAGTGGCCCGACGCGAATTATTGATCTGGCCCAGGGGGAAGTCATTCCGGAAGAAGTTATCCGCGCTTTAAATGATAAAGAAGTCATCAAACACGCATATAACGCGGCTTTTGAATGGTACTGTCTGAATAAATTCTGGCCATCACCCATAGAGCATTGGCGCTGCACGCAGATTCACGGCTTGTACTGTGGGTACCCTGCAGGTCTTGGCAAGGTAGGCGAAGCGCTAGGACTTCCCCAGGACAAGAAGAAAATGGGCGTCGGTGGTTCTCTGATTCGGACGTTCTGCGTGCCAATCAAGAAGCCTGCCAAGTCAACTGGTTTTCGTAAGCGCACCCTGCCACATCATGAGCCTGAGAAGTGGGAGCTGTTCAAACAGTACTGTGTGGGTGACGTTGTGGCAGAGGTGGAGATCCTTCGCCGGTTATCGGTATTCCCGGTACCGGATATGGAGTGGGAGCTTTGGTTCCTGGATCAACGGATTAATGCCCGAGGGATCGCTTGTGACCTTGATCTCGTGGACGGAGCACTAGCCGTGGATCAACTGATCACAGCAGAGCTTATGCAGGAAGCCATAGAGCTCAGTGGCTTGGACAATCCCAAGTCCGTATCTCAGCTCAAGAAGTGGCTGTCCAAGGAAATCGGGGAAGAGGTCGAGGATCTCAGGAAAGATACCGTATCCGGTCTGATTGACAACGTGGAAGATGGCAAAGCCAAACGTGTCCTGGAGATCCGCAGGGAGTTGTCCAAGACCAGTACTAAAAAGTATGTGGCCATGAAGACGGTAGCTTGTGAAGACGGACGCGTTCGGGGGCTGTTGCAGTTCTATGGTGCGAACCGGACAGGACGTTGGGCAGGTCGATTGGTCCAGGTCCACAACCTACCCAAGAACAAGATGGACACTCTCGAATATGCGAGGAAGCTGGTTCACGGCCAGCAAGTCAATCTGTTGAAACTGATGTACGGAAATGTGCCTGATGCGCTCAGTCAATTGATCCGGACAGCGTTTGTGGCTCCTATCGGGATGAAGCTTCATATAGCCGACTTCAGCGCGATTGAGGCAAGGGTCATCGCCTGGCTTGCTGGAGAGCAATGGCGGCTGGATGTGTTCGCTACCCACGGCAAGATTTATGAAGCTTCCGCCTCAGCCATGTTCGGGATTCCACTTGAACAGGTGGACAAGGATCTGCGTCAACGGGGCAAGGTGTCTGAACTAGCCTTGGGATACCAGGGAGCTTCCGGCGCACTGATTGCTATGGGCGCCTTGGATATGGGACTTGAAGAAAGCGAGCTGCCAGAGATCGTCACGCGGTGGCGTAACGCGAATCGACGCATTGTGGATCTGTGGTTCAGTTTTGAGAAGGCGGCGCTGAGTGTGATGGAATCGGGACAACCCGCGGGTGTTCGCGGCATCATCTTTGCTCGGGAGAGCCATCACGGTAACGGGCTGGACTTCTTTACGGTTCAGCTGCCTTCCGGGAGAAAGCTTTATTATGTGGAGCCTCGCCTGGCTCAGAATGACTTTGGCAAGCAGGCACTGCACTACATGGGTCCTGATCAGAAGACAGGCAAATGGTCGCTGATCAGCACGTATGGCGGGAAACTGGTCGAGAACATTGTCCAGGCCATTGCTCGGGACTGTCTGGCCGTATCCCTTATTCGAGTGGAGCAAGCAGGGTTTGACACTGTGCTACACGTTCACGATGAAATCGGAATCGAATCAGCTTATCCGGAGGATCTGGAGAAGGTACTGGATCTGATGGCTGAATCGGTACCGTGGGCCCCTGGTCTACCTCTAAAGGCAGCCGGGTTCACTACAGACTTTTACATGAAGGATTAGGAGGAGTTGGCTTTGATTGCGACAACACCGACAGCACGAATAGCAGCCGACCTAATCATGCTTTTACAACGGGAAGGATTCATTATACAGCGATATGACAGCAAGACGACAAGCAGCATTTACCTGAAGCTTGATTACGGCGTTTGTAACAGCATTCGGATCGGAGATCACAGAGGCAAGAAGCAGTATAAATACCGCTATAACGTGGATGTCGGACGGAAACAGATTAACCGGCATAAGACACCGGAAGGCTGGGCGCGCTGGTATTACCCGGAGACGGCCTTGAGAAATCTACTCCAGGATGTCGTGAAGGAACGGCAGCTGCTGAAGAACAAGCAAGGCGAGGAGCATTATCGCTTTCTGATGGCACAACGTGAATTAGAAGGACGGGGCACGAAAGGTTTCTGGCAAAGCGCAACGCTGGTTGACCCGAACGAAGAAGGAGGATCGGACGTGGGGGATTATCAAGTTAACGAGAAGGCAAAGGATGCACTGAACCGTCTGACAAGTCTGCCGGGAATGCACGCTATCAAGGAACAGGTAGATGAGATGGTCCACTTCTCACGGATCGCAGCATTGCGTAAGAAGCATCGACTTAAAACATCGACACAGACGAATCACATGATTTTCACAGGCAATCCAGGTACGGGCAAGACAACGGCAGCTCGTCTGATCGGTGAGGCGTTCGCAGAGATTGGGCTGCTCAAAAGAGCTGACAAAAAGGAAATCCCTTTTGTTGAGATTCACCAGTCTATGATTGCTGCGCCGCACGTGGGCGAAGCTGAGCGGGCGTTAGTCGCTAAGTTCAATGAGGCACGCGGCGGTGTTCTGTTCATTGATGAAGCTTACGCTTTTACGCCAAGTAAAGAGACTTCTCACCGCCAGGCCGATACTGTACTGGCTACTATGGTGCAATGCATTGAAGATATGAGGGACGAGGTTGTGGTGATTGCAGCCGGGTACCCTGAAGACATGGCCAAGTTCATTAAAGCTAACCCAGGACTGGCATCCAGGTTTCCGACCACCATTCATTTTCCGGATTACCCTGTACCAGAGCTTGTGCAGATCGGTTTCCAAATGTGTATCGATCAGGAGTATCAGCCGGACAACGCCTACCTGGATGCATTGGCCAGTGTGTTGTGGATCGAGAAAGGCAAGCCTAATTTTGGGAATGCCCGGACCGTGCGTAATCAGGTGGAGCGCTCCATCCGGAGGCAGTCCATGCGAGTATCTCAGATGCAGAATCCGACTCGTAAGGATCTGGCCACGCTCACAGCCGTTGACCTTGTTCATTCGGTGGAGGGCGTCAAGGGGACAGAGGTAGATGTGTTGCATCGGACCATCAAAGAGGCACAGGCACGGATCTTCGTGCTGGATCTGATAGGTCTTAATCAAAGACAAAACTAATAGGAGGCTAATAGCCATGGATTATAAATTTGCTGTAGCGAAAATTTCGGACATCGATACCTTACTTGATGAGGAAAACATTCAGAAGTTTTACGGGTTATTGAATCGGATCAGCGAGGAACGCGAAGCAATTGGTAAGGCTGATAACCACTACATCGTGGTCAACTTAGATGAGCCTTATGCAGGTGATGTTATTGAGATTATGAAGCGCAACGGTCATTGGGGTTCCACAGTTAGCGGGAGATCTACCAAATCAATCTCAGAGCTGGTCCAAGCTGCTCATGAGAACGCAGTGAATAAAGGTTGGTGGGATAATACCCAAGCTTTGGCGAAACCCTTGCTCTGATCCATTCAGAAGCGTCTGAAGCTTTGGAGGATTTCCGGAATGGCAAGCAGCCAACAGAAGTCTGGTACGAATACAAAGGGACTAGATTTACGCCTCCTCAAAATGATCCAACTTGGAAGCCCTGCGGTATTCCTTCCGAGCTGGCCGACATCGTGATCCGCGTGCTGGACGTTTGCGGTCATTATGGTATTGATCTGGAAAAGGCCATTCAAGAAAAAATGGCGTATAACGCTACTCGGCCGCAGCGTCACGGCGGCAAGGTGCTGTAAGCATATGTTCACGGATCTATACGACTCAGAAGTCCCTTGGGATATTGTCACAGACGATAGCGGTAAAGTGGTGGGCGAGGTGTACAAGCCTCTTCCAGAAGCACCGCCAAGGAAGAAGCAAAACAAAATGGGTGTTATTTCAACTGGCCTATTAGGAAAGCGGTGAGTGATTTGTTAAACGTCGATTGGAAAATGACCATTGGATTCCCTGGCGCGGAGCGTGAAGGAACGGTCGAGATTGAAGCCTCGGAATTAGATGGAAAGTCGGAAGAAGAACAAGATGAAGTCATCTATAAAGCGATCTGGGATGACGCCATGCAGTATATCGATGTATTCCCAACTCGAAGATATGAGGATGGTGATCAGTCTTGAGTACGCCAGACAAATTGCGATTTGATGTTAATAACCGAGCCCACGCATTTGTGGTTACGGGCATGCTTGAAATGATCGAGAACGATGGGCTTACTCCACGTGAAGTATTTGGAGTGCTGGAGGATATCAAACGTCAGACGTGGAGTGCATTAAACGATATTCATAGAGGGGAAGGGTAACCAATGAACGGATTTAAGTCAGTTAAGTTAATGCGGAAATACGCTGCGTGTGTTGATTGTGGCAATGAACTGGTTAGCGATGGAGAAGGTACCTTACTCATAGAAGATGATATTTTCAAACGCAGTTGTAAGTGCGGGTGGAGCATCGAAGTGGACGAGGATGGCAAGCCCCTGCTCGATCTGAAGGTTGCTTGCTGGGCAACGATCGGACCGAAACGAGTCTATGAGATCCACGATAGACAGGGCCGATTCTATGGATATGTCGATGTGAACAAGCTTCAGAAATTGGGCCACGTGAAGCGCATTAATCATACTGAGAAAACGAACGTGTTTATTAATACTCCTGAAGGTAAACTTTGGGTAGATCAAAATCGATTTTTTAATTTGTAAATGGAGCTGATTCTTTAATGGCTGAGAACCCAATGGTTGAATTAAACAAAATTACTGATCAGCTGCCGTTGCCCGTTCTCCAGGATATTGATAAGCGTATTGGAGATTGGCTGGCTTCAGGTGGCAAGGAGACCGATCCGTATATTGATCAGCAGCTGCGTTTTGCACGCAGGTTTATAAATAAGATTGATTAAACCAGGAGGCAGGCGTCATGCATTTTGACAGACAACTAACTATATCAAGCGCCGGGACCAGACACAGCACAAACTGGCAGACGCAAACGGCCTATTGGTCGGAGATCGTCGAGCGTTTACGGACTGCTGTAAGGGGTGCGGAAACGCTGGCGGAATACTTGCAGCTGCCTAAGAGCAAACAGGATGACCTGAAGGACGTTGGCGGCTTTGTCGGTGGCAGTCTGTCAGGCGGTCGCCGGAAAGCCAACGCGGTCATTGGCCGTGATCTGGTTACGCTTGACCTTGATAATATCCCAGCAGGCGCGACGGCGGATATCCTTCGCCGCCTGGATGGCCTGAGTTGCGGCTATGCCGTGTACAGTACGCGGAAGCATGAGGAGAACCGGCCACGGCTTCGGGTCGTGGCGCCGCTTGATCGGACGGCCTCAGCGGATGAGTATGAACCTCTTGCCCGAAAGCTCGGGGAGATCATCGGCATTGGGCTGTGTGATCCGACCACGTTCGAAGCTTCACGGCTGATGTACTGGCCAAGCTGCAGCTCAGACAGTCAGTTCGTGTTCACGTTTGGGGATAAGCCTTTTCTTTCGGTAGATGGTCTTCTGGCCATGTATCCGGATTGGCGCAATGTGGCTTCGTGGCCACAGGTGCCTGGTACCGGACAGACCCATGTACGTCTGGCTGCCAAGCAGGGAGATCCTACCGAGAAGCAGGGTATGGTCGGGGCCTTTTGTAAAGTCTACGACGTGCCGGCAGCCATTGAGGCGTTTCTACCAGGTGTCTATCTGAACACGGATGATGGCAGCGGCAGACTTACGTACGTAGGCGGTTCAACCACAGGCGGTGCGATCGTTTATGATGATGGCCAGTTTCTATTCTCCCATCATGCTACAGATCCGACAGGCGGACGGCTGGTAAACAGTTTTGACCTGGTGCGGCTTCATAAGTTCGGCGATCAGGACGACGAGGCAAAGCCTGGGACTCCTACAAATAAGCTTCCTTCATACACAACCATGCTGGACTTCGCCATGCGCCAGGAGCCTGTGGCCGGACTGCTGATGCAGGAACGGCACCAGAAAGCTACAGCGGCGTTTGCCGACTCTCCTGTTCTGCCAGCAGAGCCAGAGGATATGGACTGGATGCGGCGACTGGAGTTCAACAGTAACGGTGTGTACCTGAAGACGGTGGATAACGTGCTGATCGTGCTGGAGTATGATCCGGCTTTAAAGGATAAGATTGCGTTTGATGAGTTCGCCAATCGAGGTTTGGTACTTGGGTCGCTTCCGTGGGATGCCAGAGAAGAACGGCGGCCATGGGCCAGCTCAGACGATGCAGGGATATACCATTATATCGAAAAAGTGTACGGCATTGCGGTAGATGCCAAGATCAATAATGCCTTAACCCTGATTACGCATAAGAAGCGGTTCAACGATGTGCGAAGGTACCTGGAGGGGCTGACGTGGGACGGTGTAGCGAGACTGGACACGCTGTTCACCGATTACCTGGGTGCAGAGGACAGCTTGTACACACGGGCAGTGTCTCGGAAGTCCTTCACGGCTGCCGTGGCCAGAGCTATGGAGCCTGGCGTCAAATGGGACTATATGCCGATTCTGGCGGGGCCGCAGGGGCTAGGTAAATCGACGTTTCTGCGTTACATGGGCAAGGACTGGTACTCGGACAGCTTGACCACCTTTGAGGGCAAGGACGCCATGGAGCTGATCCAGGGTGTATGGCTCAATGAGGTGGGGGAGCTGACAGGGATGAGTAAGTCCGAGAGCAACGCCGTTAAGCAGTTTTTGAGCCGGACGGAGGATATCTACCGTGAAGCCTATGGCAAGCGTACAATGCCTTATCCACGGCGCTGCGTGTTCTTCGGAACAACGAATGACAGCGAGTTTCTACGGGATCGGACAGGCAATCGGCGGTTTTGGCCTATTGATGTAGGTATCGTGAAGCCGACAAAGAGCGTGTTCCAGGATCTGAAGGGTGAAGTGGATCAGATCTATGCGGAAGCTTTTGTAAGGTGGCAGCTGAGTGAGCCCCTGTATCTGTCAGGAGATATCGAAGAGTTAGCCAAAGAGCGCCAGGAGGCTCACAGGGAAAGTAACGCAAAGGAAGGCATCATCCAGGCATTTGTGGATCGGCCAGTTCCGGAAGATTGGTTTAAGCGTGATCTGGCTACTAGACTTATTCATTGGTCTGGCGAATTCGGGAAGCCCCATGAAGGCGGGGAGGCCCCGGGACCGGATATGTGCCGCTGAGGTTTGGTGCGAATGTTTCCGATCAGACATTAAGTATATGAAGCAGACAGATACAAGGGAGATTAACGGCATTTTATCTAGTATGCCAGGTTGGGAAGAGTATAGAGGCCGGTTTGGACCCTACGAATTCCAGCGAGGCTTCAAACGAAAGCATGTTGACACAGGGGCGTGACAGATTGAATTTTCGGGTGTGACAGTCCAAAAAGTGTCATCATTTCACTCGTGACAGTTTTCAGAGTGTCACCCTAAGTGTCACGCCATCTGTCAACGCTTAAAACCCTTATAAACTCTATATTATATATACTTTGTTGTTACTGTTGACACTTTAATAGTTAAAGGTAAAGAAATAAATAGATATAGAGAATAGAGGATTATATATAACGCCTAATACGCCTAATTGAGTATATAGTATAGGGATTTTTAAAGTGTCATGGAGGTGCTTGTGTGAAAGAGAGTCAAATTGAGTCATATCTACGAGATAAGATAAAAGCCCTTGGCGGCATTGCCTATAAATTCGTATCACCAGGTAACTCAGGAGTGCCTGACCGGATGGTCCTGCTTCCTGAAGGTCGAACCGTATTCGTGGAACTGAAGGCCCCAGGTAAGAAACCCACTAAGCTACAAGAGGTGCAGCATAAGCGGATGCAGGCTTTGGGCCATGAGGTACGGGTGATCGACAGTAGAGAGCAGGTGGATGTATGGCTGCAGGAGCTTTGAGCGTTGAGCGGAAGAAGTTTGTCCCACATGACTATCAGCGTTATTGCATCAACCGGCTTTTGACAGATGATGCCCTTGGACTGTTTCTGGATCTGGGTCTAGGGAAAACCGTGATCACCTTGACCGCCGTAAACGATCTCAAGTACAACCGATTCGCAGTCAGCCGGACCTTGGTCATTGCCCCCAAGAAGGTGGCAGAGGCTACCTGGGGGAACGAGGCGGCCAAGTGGCAGCACCTGAAGCATATGCGGATCATTACAGTGCTGGGTACCGTACAGCAGCGAATCAAGGCGTTGAATACACCAGGAGACGTTTGGGTGATTAACCGGGAAAATGTGGCATGGCTTGTGGAGTATTATCGGAATGCCTGGCCCTTTGACATGGTGGTGCTGGACGAGCTGTCCAGCTTCAAGAATCACAAGGCGCAGCGTTTCAAGGTGCTGACTTGGGTACGGCCGCATATCAAGCGGATCGTGGGCCTAACAGGTACCCCCGCACCCAATGGGCTACTTGATCTGTGGGCTCAGGTGAATTTATTGGATCAGGGGAAACGTCTGGAGAAGAACATCACCGGGTACCGAGTGAAGTATTTTGAGAAGAACTATAACGGCCACGGCTACACCGCAAAACCCGGTGCAGATGATGTGATACAGCGACAGATTGCCGATCTATGTATCAGCATGAAGGCAGAGGATTACCTGGAGCTTCCGGATAGTATCATGAACGTCATTCCCGTTGTCCTGGATGCGAAAGCCCAGAAGCAATATAACCAGCTGGAGAAGCAGCTGCTTCTGGAGATCGAGGACGGAACGGAGATATCCGTCACCAGCGCAGCGGCGTTATCGGGTAAACTGCTGCAGCTGTGTAACGGTGCTTTGTACGATGAGAACCGGCAAGTCTTCGAGATCCACGATAACAAGGTGGAGGCTTTCATGGAGCTGGTGGAACAGCTTAACGGGAAATCGGCTTTGGTGTTCTACAGCTTCCAGCATGACCTGACTCGGATCAAGATGGCGCTGGAGAAAACGCCTTTACGGATCCGAGAGCTGAAGACGCCGCAGGATCAGCTGGACTGGAATGCCGGCAAGGTGGATATCCTGCTTGCCCATCCCGCCAGTGCAGCGTACGGCCTTAACTTGCAGGACGGGGGAAACCATGTGGTGTGGTTCGGCCTGAACTGGAGCTTGGAGCTTTACCAGCAAGCGAACGGCCGTCTGCATAGGCAGGGCCAAAAGCAGAAGGTTATCCTGCATCACCTGGTGGTGCAAGGTGGAGCTGACGAGGACGTGATGAAGGCCTTGGAGGGTAAGGCAGCCACGCAGGACAAGCTTTTGGACGCACTAAAAGCCCGGATTGAGCGGATCAAATAGGGAGGGTGAGCTCTTTGAGTAACTGGCACTATGGTATTCCCAAGCGAGAGAATGAATTGCGAGCTGCGGTTCATTCGCCAGTCATAACGTCGCAATTGTCACCTGCAGAGCTGGAGGATATCCGGCAGAAGTATCCAGCAACAAAGGCAGATAAGGCCTTCAAAAAGCCGATTGAGATAAAAACCAGACCCAAGGGGGATAAAGATATGGCCAAAGCTAAATTTAATTTGACCGAAGATCAGTTCAATGCAGAACGTGCTTCCGGAAAGTCTATTGCCCTAATCGCCAAAGAACAGGGCGTTACTGAGGCGACAGTATATAATCACGTCAGTAAATGGGCAGATGCCCGGAAGCCTGGACAGGAGAAGCTTCTTCGTGAGAAGGACGTTTCACCTGCTGCGGATCCTAAAGCTGAGCTGCTGGATAAAGCGGAGAAGGAGATCGAGCGGCTGACTGTAAAGAATCAGCGTCTTGATCAAAGAATGGTGACAGCACAGAACGAAGCGACGAAAGCCTGGGCTGAGGTTGAACAGCTTCGAGATAAAAATGATCAGTATGCTGCGTTGTGCAGAGAACTGGAAGACGATAAGAACGAATACAAGAGAATGTTTGAGAGTGGCTATAAGCTAGGTCAGGATCAAATAGCTAAAATCTCAGAACATCTGGAAACTATTAATTCATTACGTGAAAATAGTGACAGTCTGATCGCAGAGAATAACCGTCTGACGGACCGTATTGTTGAGCTGGAAGAGCTGCAGAAGCCTGTCAATGAGGTACCCGACAAAGAAGTTCAGCGTTTGGATTCAGCCATTCAGGATCTGACTCGTGCACGTTGGATTCTGAACCGGCTGTCTGCATCGGGGGAATAGCCTATGAGCACAACGACCAAAGCAACGTGGATTGAGACACTGATCAGTCAATATTCAACGGATTCCCGAACCTTGGACAAATACCGGAAGAGTCTAGATCTGGACGAACCCCAAGAGGCTGAGGAGGCCAAGAAAGTCTCTGAAATGTTATCGGACATGAGATATGCCCTGACGTGGTTAAAACGCGGGAGACGGCCAGGCAGTCGCCGTGGCGTCGAGATTACCGACGTGTATCGGCAGCGGGAAATCTATATCAAGTTGTCTGGACAGGAGATCACCGACGCTGAACGGCTGCGTCTGGTGGATGCCCTGCTGGCGTTGAGTGACAGAGAGCGAACATGTTTCCTACTTCACATGGCGCAGGGGTTGACGCTTCTAGAGATTTCGTCTAAACTAAGTTTATCAAAGCGGTCCGTTCAGGAGTATGTGACACGGGCTAAGGACAAGATTTCAAAAGAATTTTTGTGATCGTGTCGTACGTACTGTCGTACAACGTGTCGTACAAGTGACCCACCATAAGTATGTCTACAACAGGGCTCTCCATTGCGGAGGGCTCTTTTTGCGTTCCACAAAACTAGCAGGAGGTCGATTCTGTGGATCGAATCAATGATCGGCATAAGCACATGTTTGAGACAATGCGCCAAGCATTTGTGCGCTTGAGCGAATCTTTTGCAAATTTCGCCAATGCGTTCCAGGAGCGTCAGGGAGTCGTCGAATTGCTGGAGCTAATCGAGCAGTACGACGAGCAACCAGTGAAGACGAAGCCACTTCGCTTACGGGATCTGCCTAAAGCTTTGCCGATGCAGCACCAGGTTCTGAACCGAAAGCCGGTTCTTCAGGTGGCACGGAGTCGTTGTTGAACATTTGATTTGAAAGGTGGCAGTAAGATGATCCAGTGGTTGCATCGAAAAACCAATAAGATGCTTACTGTCTCAGAAAAGAATAAACTTCCAGTCACAACAACCATACCTGAAGATATCTCCCTTGTAGATCGGGCAGCTATAGCAGGTTCGGCAGTCTATGCCGCTGAGACAAGCAAGTCGATTACGCTTGAATTTTACGGTTCTACAGTTAACACTTCAGCGGCATTTACCTTTGAGATCCAAGGCCCAAGTGGCAGAAAATCAACGTATCAAGGGATACGGCAGACCGCACCAAAAGATATAGTGGCTTCGGCCAAAATCGGGGAGACGGTCTCATTTACGGTTCCTGCAGGATTTAACTTGATTATTAACTACACAGCACCTAGCACCGGCACACTGTCGGTTCAAGGGACGGTGGAGTAAATGGCAGACGAGCTATCTGTTGTTGCCCTGTCACAAGCCAATAGAGCCAAACGTAACCTTGCACCTTATGACTATTGCGATGCCGAGTCAAGGGATCTATACATTCCTCGTTTCGAGAAAAGACCAGGAAGCCCAATGTATACCGCCGCCATGGCAGGGATTCAGTCGATTTACTGGTTCAGAGCAATTAAGGTGAAGGGGCTTATTGCGAACCCCAAGGCTGATTACTATGCGACCTATTCAACCAACCATAACAATGTGGGCGGTATTGGACTGGCGTATTCGAACAGCCCCACAGGACCCTGGACCAGACATGGACAGGTGTTTCTCGATACGGTTGAAGGGAATTCCACAGAGACGCCTTACGTCATTTGGAATGAGATCGAGAAATTATTTTTCATGTATTATCAACAGAGCGGACTGGGAATTAACCAATCGACAGCATTGGCCACTTCACCGGACATGATCAACTGGACTCGTGTAGGACTCATTCTGGATAAGCCGCCAGGCTTCCCAGGAGACGGCCATACGGGTTATTTTTCGTGTTACCGAGATGGAGGCAAATGGATTGGATTTTCGATTATGGGCGGAGGAGACTTCGGTCGTAAATGCATTTGGCATTCGCATGATGGCCGTTTATGGCTTTCTGATCCGAGACCAATGATGGGCGGCAATGATGCCACATTATCCGCAGGGGAGAATTTTTCAAGGTCCAACGCCGGTGTATTCATGTACAAGGGGCATAAGTGGTGGGTCGGCATGATGTCTGCTTATGCTTCTGGAGGAAATACCACCGTAGCCAGGCCGGCAGTCGCTAAAATTACCGATGATTACCGGCAACTTAAGGAGCGGCCTATGGACATACATTTTCCGCCGTTAGCTTGGGAGACAACAAACATGCAATCGATGATGGTCTCTGTGATGGACGGTATTGTCTATGTTTATTACAACACAGATAACAATGTGGGCGTCGCCTATTCGGTGGAGGTGTAGAATGGTTATACGTGATGCAGCAGGTCAGATCGTGCCCTTTGGAAAGGTTCACAAACAGCTGGTTGCTGATTTCCTTACCGGAACCTTACCGGAGTGGGTAGAGGTCGTGGGTACGCCTACGTTTGAACCTCTGCCAGATCGAGGAACAATCACGGTTACAACACCGGCAACAGCAGGAGCTTCTGTTGAGCTTCGGATGAAGCAGCTAATCGACAGTTCCAAGGTAACGGCAATTGCGATCACTTTCGAAGCCCTGCAGTTTAACGGGAACATTGGATTGTCAGTTCAGATCGGGATCAAGTCTCCAGACAGTAAAGCTGGGATCACCTTCTTTCAGAACGTCAATCAGAAATATGGAACGATCAGGGCTTACAAGGCTGACGGCACGTACACTGACTTTCAGCAGAACATGGTGTTCTTCACGACAAACGGCGTAGCGGGAGACGAGGCTCAGAACCGGAAGAACATCACGGTTTTACTGTGTACCGGCTTACAATTTTCTGCGGGGTTCGAAAGACCATCTGTTTGGCTCGGAGCTGATGATCAGTACGGCGGTGTCGCTGCTAATCTGAGTGAAGGACTCTTCCATCACGGCAATCTGCAATGCCTCCTGAAGCTGACGACAAGCCCAGCTGAGGCTAAGTACTTCAAGTGTTCCCAGATGAAAGTCGATATCTGGAGCAACTGATTATACACACTCTCTGAAGGTCTTCTTTAACTATCCAGTAGACCCGTTTCTCTTTAAGGAGTAAAATGGATTATTGATAAATAGTTATGGGAGGACACGGTCACGACAAAAACGAAGAGATATCTTAAGATGTCCGACAAAAAACGTCCAGTGGTGACTCTGGAACTAACACTTAGAGGCGATCCGTTGTGTGAGTGTGGAAAGACGCTACAAGGCTTGATGGTGGAGTATTCTTGTACATGCGGTAATCAGTACTACCAAGTACGTTAAATAGAGTTTGAGAGGAGCATCCTTCGGGGTGCTTTTTCTTTTGACTAATTTACCTAGAGGGCTGAGCCTAGAGAAAAAGGAGGGATATAGTGACGAAGGGTAGAGATAAACGAATTAGGATGACGGTAAGGGTATTGCTTTACCCGGCTGTTACAATGTGCCAACATCCTTTTTTATTTTGGATAGCGTTGTTTGGTATCTCTCTGTTCGCCCGGATATATGAAATTGAGCTTCTGACGAAACTATTAAACGCTTATGTGACGCTATCTCTCATGACGTTAGTTCTAAGCATAGGTCTAGTTTCACGAAACAAGTGGAAGATTGTTCTATCTGCAAGCGTGGCGTTACTCATCGGGAGTATCCCCTTATGGATTAAGTAGGTTGATATAAGCAGCCTTTGGGGGTGCTTTTTCTGTTACATACGAAACAAACTCAATCTTGGAGGTGGTGAGGATGATCGATGCATAGAAAAGCTGAAGCCGATTATAAGCGAGGAATGAAATACAAAGAGATTGCTGAGAAATACGACGTCTCCCTGAACACGGTAAAGAGCTGGAAGCAGCGTCATGGGTGGAACAGGGAAAAGGGTGCACCCTCTACAAAAAGTGTGCACACAAAACGAACTGGTGCGCCTGAGGGCAATAAGAACGCATTAGGTAATCGTGGCGGTTCTGCTCCCAGGGGAAATAGCAATGCGAAGACACACGGCCTGTTTGCGAAGTATCTGCCAGCAGAGGCCAAGGAGATCATGGAGCTGATCGAGACGAGATCCCCGCTTGATATGTTAGGCGATCAGATTTCGATTCAGTGTGCGGCCATCATCCGAGCCCAGCAAATCATGTACGTTACTGACAAGAACGAGATGATCAAGGAGCTGAAGAAAGAGAAATTTGAGCTTGTTCAGGTTCCAGGTGACAGCGCAGATGATTCGCCGCAGATGAAGCAGATTCCGATTGAGCAGGAATACGAATTCCAGTTTGCCTGGGATCGACAGGCAACGTTCCTTAATGCTCAGAGCCGGGCCATGGCTACCCTTCAGAATATGATTAAACAATACGAAGAGATGTGCCGACAAGGTTACGCTGACGAGGAACAGCAGCTGAGGCTCCAGAAGCTGAAAGGCGAGGTCAGCCTGATTGATCAGAAGGTGGCCAAGGATGACGACAAGCCGATTGAGATCCGGATTGTTCGAAAGGGTGAGCGCTCATGACCGAAAAGGAAGTGAACCCCCATTTCGAGGATTTCCTGTTCGACTGGAATCAGAAATTTCAGTTTCTCGTAGGTGGATATGGATCATCCAAGAGCTATCATGTTGCCTTAAAGCTGGTTCTTAAGCTGCTGGAGGAGCGCAGGACGGCTTTGGTGGTCAGGGAAGTATACGATACTCTTCGGGATTCAACTTTTGAGCTGCTTTCGGAGATCATTGTTGATCTGGATCTAGAGGGCAAGGTTAAACCGATCAGTTCCCCGATGCAGATTCGTTTCCCGAATGGCAGCAAGATCATATTCAAGGGGATGGACAAGCCGGTTAAGCTGAAGTCTATTCACAACATATCCATTGTGTGGATTGAAGAATGCAGCGAAGTGAAGTATGCAGGTTTCAAGGAGTTGATCGGACGGCTGAGGCATCCGAAGCTCAGGCTGCATATGATCCTTAGTACCAACCCGGTCAGCACGGCGAACTGGAGCTATAAGTATTTTTTCAAGGATCCGAAGAACAATGTTCACGTCCTGGATGACATGGACCTGTATCGTGATCGCGTTGTGATCATCAATGATACGTACTATCACCACTCAGTTGCTGACGATAACCTGTTTCTGCCTGAGAGCTATATCGAGCAGCTGGAGGATCTGAAGACGCATGACCCGGACCTGCACCGCATTGCGCGGCGTGGGCGTTTTGGCGTGAACGGAACCAGGGTGCTGCCGCAGTTTGTTGTAGCACCGCACGAGGAAGTCATGGCTGCGATCCAAGCGATCAAGTCTCCAGTCAAGCGTAACGGCATGGACTTTGGTTTTGAGTCGTCATACAACGCCCTGGTCCGTCTGACGGTGGACCACAAGGAGAAGATCCTGTATATCCACTGGGAGTATTACAAGAACAAGATGACGGATGACCGGACAGCCTTGGAGATTAAGGAGTTCAAGGAGTCCAGGGAGCTGATCCGGGCAGATAGCGCCGAGCCGAAGACCATTGCTTATTACCGGCAGATGGGATTCAACATGCAGCCTGCGAAGAAGTTTGCCGGATCCCGCTTGCAGTATACGAAGAAGGTCAAGCGGTTCAAGAAGATTGTCTGTTCGTCGAACTGTGTTAACGTCAAATCAGAGCTAGAGGACTTAACCTATGCCGTGGACAAGAACGGGGAGATCATTGAAGATCAGTTCAACATCGACCCCCATACGTTCTCGGCTATTTGGTATGCCCTGGATGATTACGAGGTGGCCGACATGAAAGGCTATGCCGCTACGGTAAGTAGTAAAGCGAGAATTGGGGTGAGATAACAATGGCAATCGTACGAAGTCGTGAGTTGCTGGATAACTGGGATGAGATCCCGGCCAAGCTTCTGCAGTACTGCATCAAGGAGCACCGAGACGGTATAGAGCGGATTCAGAAGCTGGAGGACTATTACAAGGGTGCGCACGAGATCCTGAAGCGTGATCTGGGTGGCGACGACAAGGGGTTGCCCAACAACAAGCTGGTGGCCAACCATGCAAAGTACATCACGGACGTTGCCTCGGGCTACTTCGGAGCGGATCCGGTCAAGTACGCCGGCAAGCAGATCGAACCGATCACGGATGCATACAAGGCTGCGGATGTGGCCAGTCATGATTCTGAGATGGTCAAGGATCTGTCTATGTTCGGCGTTGCACTTGAGCTGCACTACATGAGCAGTGATGATCCCCCGATCCCCCGCGTCAGCTGCATCGATCCACGCCAGATATTCCTGGTAGTGGACGATTCCGTGGAGTATAAGAGCCTGTTCGCGGTTCACTACTACGAGAAGCGGGATATGGAGAACAAGGCAGATGGCTGGTACGTCAACGTTTACACGGCCACGAAAAAAGTCCGCTATCAGATTAAGGATATTGGTGGGGATAGTTTCGAACAGATCGATTCCACGGATCATTATTACAAGTCGGTGCCTGTGGTGGAGTTCTGGAACAACGAGGAGCAACAAGGAGACTTCGAGCAGCAATTGACACTCATCGATGCCTACAACACGTTGGGCAGTGATCGTATGAATGACAAAGAGCAGTTCGTGGACTCCATTCTGAAGCTCATTGGTGCAAGCCTGGGGGATACGGAAGAGGACGCAGGCCGAACGATCAGGATGTTGAAGAAGTACAAGGTGCTGGAATTGCCTGCGGATGTGGGCGCTGACGCTAGTTGGTTAACGAAAACACTAAATGAGGCAGACACTGAAGTGCTTCGAAATGCGCTCAAGTCTGACATTCATGAGTTCTCTATGGTACCCAACCTGACTGATGAGAAGTTTGCCGGCAATGTCAGCGGGGAGGCCATGAAGTACAAGCTGTTTGGCTTGGAGAAGCTGTCCGAGACCAAGGAACGTTACTTTGTGCAGGGATTGCGTGAACGGTTGAAGCTATTTGCAACTATTCTCCAGGTAAAAGCGCAAGCGGTAGAGATCAACGATGTGGAGATCACCATGACACGCAGCGTTCCGAGTAATGATGCAGATACGGCATTGTTGATCAGTCAGCTGAGTGGGCATGTGAGCAATGAAACGCTGATCAGCCAGCTCTCCTTCGTTAAGGATCCTGTTGCTGAGAATGAGAAGGTCATGGCCGAGAAGGCTCAGGCCTTGAAGGATCAGCAGGAGGCTTTCAAGATGCCTATGGGCGATAATGACGATGAGGATCCGGTGACGGACGATGAAGAAGAGGAGTAACACCTATTGGGACCGACGGGCGCAGCAGCGCATGGCCGAGTATCATCGTGATGCTGACACGACAATTCGGACAGTGACCCGTGGATACCAGATGGCCCAGGAGGATATCCAGTTAGAGATCGATAAGATCTTCAAGACGTTCGGCAAGGACATGGATCCGAAGAGGGCTCGCCGGTTTTTGAATCAGAAGATCCCGAACCCGCTGCTGAAGCTTGCCAAGAAGTGGTACCCCCGGGTGAAGAACGACCAGATTAAGCGTTGGCTGTTGGCTCGTATGAATGCACCGGCCTATCGAGCAAGAATTTCCCGTCTGCAGGCGTTGAAAGAGCAGATCGCGCTTCAGGGCAAGGTGATTGCAGATGTGGAGCTGACTGCCAGTCGTAACGGTTATGTGAAGGCGATCCGGAAGAGTTATTATCGATCAATATTCGATATACAGAAAGGGTTCGGACTCGGGTTCAACTTTGTGCGGATCCCGTTCGGTGATATTGAAGCCATTCTTATGAATCCCTGGAGTGGCAGCCATTTCAGCAGCAGTGTATGGTCCAACACAGAGCGCCTGGCGGATCAGGTAACGGATGTGGTTACCTCGGGCTTCATGAGTGGACTCAGCTCAGTCAAGATGGCGCAAAAGCTGTCAGAATTGATGCAGTCAGGCTTGTTTGTAGCATCCAGGCTAATCCGGACTGAAACCACCTATATGTCCAATGCAGGCGAGATGGCGGCGTACAAAGAGGCTGGCGTGGATCAATACCAGTTCATGGCCACACTGGATAGTCGAACGTCTGAGAAGTGTAGAAAGCATGATCTGAAGGTATATGACGTGGCAGATGCACAACCGGGAAAGAACATGCCTCCACTGCATCCCTGGTGTCGGAGTACAACCCGAGGGTGGTTTGGTGAAGAAGCCATCGCAGGTATGCAGCGACGTGCCCGAGATCCACAGACCGGGAAGACCATGCTCGTGCCAGCAAATGTGAATTACGACGATTGGTATAGACAATACGTACTGGCTGCCTAATGGCGGCCTATTTGATTTTCGTCCAGAACGTGCGGAGGACGCTATAAAAGCTGTCATGGAAAATAGCCGACGGGCGTAAACGGGAGGATTCAATTATGAAATTTAGGAAGAAGCGTTTCCCTCTTAACCTGCAGCTGTTTGCCGATGGCGATGGTGGCGGTACGGGAGAGGGTGCAGGAGCAGCTGGAGGCGGCGCGCCGGGAGATCCCGGGACTGGCGACGGGGATAAAGGCGGAGCAAGCAAAGTAACCTTTTCCGCTGAGCAACAGGCCGAGGTAGACCGGATTCTTGGTGAGCGCTTGAATAAGGCTCAATCTAAATGGGATAAGGATCTCCAAGACAAATTGGAAGCAGCCAAGACCGAAGCCGAGAAGCTGGCCAAGATGAACGCCGAGCAGAAGGCAGAGCATGAACGCCAGAAGCGTGAGAAAGCCCTGGCAGATCGAGAGAGTGATATCACCCGTCGTGAGCTTCGGGCGACTGCGCTGGAACAGCTGAGTGAGAAGAAGCTGCCGCTGTCTCTGGCTGAGGTTTTGGTCTACTCAGATGCAGATGCAACGAACAAGAGCCTGGAAGCCGTGGAAAAGGCATTCCGTGAAGCTGTTGAGGCTGGCGTGAATGATCGTCTGAAAGGTGATCCGCCAGGAGGCGGAGGCGGTAAAGGAAGTCCTGCAAGCACAGGCACCAATTACGCAAAAGCAGCAAATGATAGCGGAAAAGCCCCCGCTGCTGCACTTAATCCTTGGGGCTAAGAAAGGAGATTTACTATGCCATTTGTGAATAAAGAGAGCGTGTCGCAACCTAACTTTCTGGCTAGTGCGAAGTTTGTTGCCGCTACGTATCAGATCAATGATACAGGAGTCACTGCCAATGCAAAGGGGCGGAAGATCGTTCCAGCAGGTACGGTGTATCCGGCCAATGACGCCACGGCGATTGGTATCACGTACACCGATACGGATGTAACCGAGGGGCCGCAACCTGGTTCAGTGCTGATTGAGGCCTGGATCCTCAAAGAAGGATTACCGGTTACCCCTACAGCTGAAGCGCTGACGGCGCTTGCTGAGAAGTCAGACATTAAATTCAAACAGAGCCTGTAATCCAGGTCGAGAGGAGATAAGCAGATATGGCAACTATTTTGGAACTATTTAATCAACGTGAGATTCTGAACTATTTGAAGAACAGAGAATATAAGCCTTTGCTTGGCGAAACCCTGTTCCCGGAGGTCAAGCGTGAATCTTTGGAGTTTGACATGATCGTGGGGGCTGGCAGCACTCCGGTTATTGCTTCAGTTCATGCGTTTGACACAGAGGCAGAGATCGGCACGCGTGAAGCGGCCAAACAGGCGCTGGGGCTTGCGTTGATCAAGCGTAAGCTGGGGCTGACGGAGAAAGAGATTATTGCTTTGGAAAGCCCGCGAAACGCTCAAGAGCTGCAGTATTTGATGCAAGCAGTGTACAACGACGTGGATCGTTTGGTCCATGGTGTTCGTGCGCGAGTTGAAGCTATGCGGATGGAAGCCACAGCAAATGGAACGGTTACGCTGGATGAGAATAACCTGAGCGCGACTATTGACTATGGTGTACCAGCAGAACACAAGGAGATCCTAAGCGGTACCAGCCGTTGGACTGATCCGGACAGTGACCCAATCGGAGACTTGGAACGTTTCGCTGATGCTTTGGATTCTGCGCCAACTCGTGGATTGACGTCCAAAGAGATTATGGGTGCGTTGCTTCGTCACCCGAAAGTGATTGGTGCGCTCTATGGAACAAGCGCACTGCGTGTTCCTTCTCGTTCGGATCTGAATGCGTTCCTGGTTGAACGTAGCCTGCCGGCATTGGCGACATATGATGCCAAGTACCGTAAGCAGAATGCTGATGGTACCTTCACGACACACCGTTATTTCCCTGCTAACAAGATCGCTTTGTTTGGAGATAACCCACTGGGTGAAACCATCTATGGTCCGACAGCGGAGGAAGTACGCTTGCGCCGTGATCCAAGCATTGAGACGCAGATGGTGGGTAACGTTCTGGCCATGGTCTATGAAGAGAACCTTGATCCAGTGAGCACGTGGAAAAAGGCTGTTGCAACCGCTCTGCCAAGCTTCCCAGAAGCGAATAACGTATTCCAAGGTCAAGTCATCTAAAGGAGGGATATACGATGATAGTCGAAGTAAACAGCATACCGATTCGCCATGATGGGATGCTCTACAAACAAGGGGCGTCTTTTTCTATCCCCACAGTGGTTTATGAGACGATTAAGTCCCACGTGACCGTGTTGGATGAAGCAGACGAAGCCGACACAGTAACAGATCCGCTGGAAGCCATGGAGCCTGATGAACTGAGAGTCTACGCTGCTGATCGTGACATCGATCTTGGCAAGGCAACCAGCAAAGAGGGCATTCTGGAGAAAATCAAAGCCGCTGAACCTAAGGCGTAAGCGAGGGATGGATTATGGCCACATTTAGTCGGTTGGATAAGATTCAAGCCCTGCTTGGTCCAGCATCATTGGAGCAGGGCCCTTTGTTGTCTGTGCTGATCGAGGACGCGGAAGCGGATCTGCTGAGCTGGACGAATCGGCAAACCATCCCGCCAGGACTTGAACCAACCGTTCGGCAGCTGGTCATCATGCGGTACAACAAAGTGGGGATCGAGGGGCAGAGCAGCCACAGTGAGGGCGGCGTAAGTCGATCCTTTGTGGATCTGCCTGCGGATCTCCAGCGGACCATTAGCCATCACCGGCTGCTGAAGGTGGTGGGCCGGACATGAGACTGAGAGAACGTGATAAGCGGCTCGTCATCTTCCAGCCCAGGGTACCGCAGCGTGAAGATGACGGAACCACTTCAGAGGGCTGGGGCGAACCATTTGAGCTGAGGGGGAATGTTCAGCCAGCAGGCGGCCGAGTCATGGCAGAGATGTATGGCGAACGCTTAGCTTATATGCGAGTCATGTACGTGGAGCAGAAGCCGCCTAAGCGGCTTGAATCTGGAGGGGCTTGTTTGAATACCCTGGACCTTCCGGATTACAAGGTGGTGGCCGTGAGACCGTGGAGCGGGCACTATGTGATTGATTTGGAGGCGATCTGATTATGGCCATAGATGGAATGGACCGCCTCATGCGAAAGTTGGCCAGACTGGGTGCAGATAAGCAAGCGCTGAAGAAGGGCATCCACAAGGCGGCAATCAAAGTTCAGGGCGATGCCAAGGCACTGGCTCCTTCCGATACAGGTCAGTTGCGTAACAGCATCAAGGCACAGGTCACGGAGGAGCGAGGAAAGATCATCGGGAGATCTCCACGAATCTGGAGTATTCAGCTTATGTGGAGTTCGGTACCGGACAACGCGGTCAAGCTTCACCAGCCCCGCCAAAGTATGATGGGGATCTGAGTTATCGACAGGATTGGAAGGGGATGCCGGCTCAGCCTTACCTGTATCCAGCGGCCGCTCAGAACAGAGAGGTTGTTAAGCATATCGTGGCTGAAGAGCTGAGAAATGAGCTCAGAAGGTTAGGTGGGAACTGATGTATGACATTAAGCCGGACGTACTGAAGCAGCTGGATGAGATTCAGGGCGTTACGGTTTCCGACGCCTACCCGAAAGACTGGTCCAAGCTTCCTCATATCAGCTTTTATGAAGCAAGCAGCACGGATCCATTAGGGATCCAAAAGGGACCTTTAACGGCTGTGGCCGTCCAGATAGATGTCTGGCATACCAAGTCTACGGGGGCCCTGGCTGCTGACGTAGACACCCGAATGAACAGTATTGGCCTGCGCCGGGAGTTTTCAGCAGATCTTCCCGATCCGTCAGGCATCAAACATAAGACCATGCGATACCGCGGCGTTGTGGATTCCCGCAGTGGCCGCGTGTCGCAGTAGAAAGGAGACAAGAGCATGGCTGGACTATTAACCAAAGACACCACCTTATCTTATAAGGCAACAACCGGAGCGAGCACGTACACCGAAATTGGTGAGTTAATGGAGGTTCCTGAGCTTGGTGGCGATCCGGAACAAGTAGATGTAACCACGTTGAAGGATGGTACCCGTCGATATATTCAAGGCATCAAGGATCTCGGGGATCTGACCTTTGCTTTCTTGTATGATAACTCTGGTCCAACGGCTAACTTCCGGATCCTGAAAGGGATTCAGGAGTCAGGTGATACGAAGGAGTTCCGGGTGGAATATCCGGATGGAACCACGCATGATTTTAGCGCTCAGGTGAGTGTGAAAATGGATGCGGCGGCTGTCAACGCAGCATTGACGTTTACTGCTGCATTTTACCTGCAGTCTGAAATTGAGATTACAGACCCGGCTTAATTGGCCACTACTATGCAAAGGCGCTCCTAATTGGGGCGCTTTTGACTTTGAGGAGGAACTAATATGAAATACACGACACTTACGATGAATGGCAAGGATTACAAATTGCGACTTGGAGCAGCGCATATTGAACAATTGGAGAAGCACCTGGGCGGCCGTAATCCGCTGGATATTCTAATGGGAGCAGAAGACGGGAATCTACCCTCATTGACAGGCACGCTCCGTATCTTACATTCCGCCATGTTGAAGTTTCAACACGGAGTTAGCTTTGTGGACGTTCAAAATCTGTATGACGAATATGTGGATGAGGGCAACACGTATATGGACCTTCTGCCCCATCTGATCGAGGTATTCCAAGTTAGTGGTTTTTTCAAGCAAGCTCCGGAGACGGGGGAAGTGACCGGGGCGGCGAACCAGTAAGCTCCCTCACGGAATTGTTTAATGACGCCTACCCCACGGCAGTTCAGGCTGGTGTGGACCCGGTGGGTTATTGGGATATGACTTATTTGGAAATTAAGACAGCTATCAACGCCTATGTGGCTAACAAGCATGTCGACCTGCAGCACCAGGCTTTGCTCAGTTGGCACCAGGCCCAGTTAATTGGACAACTGGTATCAAGAGTGATGGGTAACAAAAAGGCGCCACCTGAGCTGCATGAGGCATTCCCTGGTATCTTCCCGGAAGAAACACAGAAGAAGCAAAAGCAACAAAATTGGCAGGTCATGAAGGAACGCGTGGCATCCTACGGGGCACGGCATCGGAAGCGAGGTGAGATACAGCATGGCCATAACGGTAGAGGAACTACGAGTATTGATAACGGGCGAGACCAGTCAGCTCCGGCGGGATCTGGCGAACGTCCGGAAACAGCTGAGTAATACGGAGCGCGAGGTTAGCCGATCCACGGGAGCGATCAAGTCCGCATTCCAGTCCTTGGCCGCGACGCTGGCGCTCTTGAAGCTTGGCCAAGTCTTTACTAGTGCCACTAAGGATGCCATGCGCTTTGAGGCTGCCGTGGGTCAGGTCAACCGGATGATGGGACAGAGTGTAGGCGTGTTCCGTGAATGGGTCATGTCTCAGGCGGCTGCGTTTGGTATGGGGATATCTGAGGCGACTCAGTACGGTGCCACTTATGCGAATCTAATTAGTGGTTTCTCTCAAGATCAGGCACAGACCACACAGCGCACCATCGATCTCCTGAAAACATCTGCAATCGTAGCCAGTGCAACAGGGCGATCCATCCAAGATGTCATGGAACGGATCCGGTCTGGTATGTTGGGTGAAACGGACGCGATCGAGGACTTGGGAATTAACGTAAACGTGGCCATGCTGGAGTCTACGGAGGCGTTCAGGCAGTTTGCAGGGGATAGCAGCTGGGCGAAGCTCAGTTTCCAGACGCAGCAGACAATCCTGTATTACGGCATCCTGGAACAAGCAGCCCGAAAGTATGGTAATACGCTTCAGGCCAACACAATGACACGTCAGGCTATGTTCGTGGCTCAACTCAAGAACGCTCGGCTGTATCTCGGTCAGGCGTTTTTGCCGATCTATAATACTGTTCTGCCGGCGCTGATTGCGATGGCCAAAGCACTTGCCCTGGCGATGAAGTGGCTTGCTGCATTTACCACGGCATTGTTCGGTGGTTCCTCCGGAGTAGGACAGCAAGTACAGGCTGCACAGGACCAGGCATCCGCCATAGGGGATCTCGGGGGCGCCTACCAATCTGCAGGTGATCAGGCATCTGGGGCGGGTAACGCAATAAAAGATGCTGGTAAGAAAGCAAAAAGGCAGCTGAAGGAAGCTAAGGCGGCTGTGGCAGGCTTTGATAAGCTTAACCTGATTGGAGATAAAGGTGCTGGATCTGATTCGAGCGATGATAAAGATAAAGGAGCTGGACTAGGAGACATTCCTGGGATCGGTGGAGGCGGAGGATTAGGTGGTTTCAGTGCAACAGACTTCAGTGGTGTAACAGGTGGGATGGATGCCCTAACCGAAAAAGCAAGAGCCTTTGCCGACACTATTCGTAAAGCTTTGGAACCTCTCCGTAAGATCAGCCTGGATCCCTTGAAGAAGTCTCTTGCAGGGCTACGGGATGCTCTCAAGCCGTTTGCCAAGAACATTGGGCAGGGCTTGGTTTGGTTGTATAAGGAAGCTCTGGTACCCCTGGCGAAATGGACTGTGGAGAAGGCATTGCCGGCCTTTATTGATGTACTGGCAGGAGCCATTCGCGTACTGAACAGCGCAATCAATGCGTTTAAACCTGTAGGGGCGTGGCTATGGGAGAACTTCTTGAAGCCTGTAGCAGCTTGGACGGGGGAGTCATTGTCTCATCCTTGCAGCAACTCGCAGGTGCTTTAAACAACTTCTCAAGTTGGATCGATGGGAATCAGGAGAAGTTTTTAAAAGGCGCTGCTGTTGTAGCAGGCTTCATTGCGGCATTCAAGGCTGCTGAGTTTGTGGCAGCCGTCGCGCCAATGCTAGTGTCCTTGGGTGAGCTGATTGCATCGAGTGGACTTGTCTCATCGGTGCTAAGTGGTATCTCAGCAGTGCTCAGTGCATTGTCTTCCCCTGTGACGTTAATTGTTGGGCTGATCGCAGGATTGATTATTGCCTTCGTGGATCTCTACGCTGAAAGTGAGGAATTCCGGAAGCAGGTTAAGGAGCTGGGCAAGACGTGGCTGGAAGCCTTGAAGCCTGTAGCCGAGTTTGTCAAAACGGTTCTGACGGATGCATGGACCAAGATCCTGAAACCGGCTGTAGCTTTCTTTGTGCAGACTCTCATCCCGAATGTCATATCGATATTCAAACAGCTCTGGCAGCAAGTCCTGGTACCTCTGGCTAACTTTATCGGAACCGTACTACAGCCGGTCTTCAAGGTGTTGTCTGATGCTGCTGACGATGCTGTGGCAGAAGATCGTTGTACCTTTGGCACAAGCTATCGGTGAAGTATTAGCCGAAGCGTGGAAAGGTTTTTACGACATTCTGACCGTTACCGTTCTGCCGATTATTCGGAAGGTCATCGATTACATGACGGAGCTGTGGAAACGGGTTATTATTCCGATAATTGATGTACTTTGGAAGAATCTAAAGCCGGCATTTGAAACCGTGTTTGATGGAATCGGAACCGTGATCGAGGGTCTGAAGAAGACGTTAACGGGGATCATTAAGTTCATTACTGGGGTATTCACCGGAGACTGGTCCAAAGCCTGGAACGGGGTTAAAGATATCTTTGGTGGTGTGTTCCAGTCTTTGTATGGCTTAGTGAAGGCGCCGCTCAATATGATCATCGATGCGATTAACAAAGTGATCGACGGCTTGAACAGTATCAGTGTCAGCATTCCTGAGGTTGAAGTATTTGGGCAAAAAATTGGTGGTGGTAACATCGGGTTGCCAAGGATCCCGAAGATCCCACGTCTGGCGAAAGGCGGATTGGCTTTTGGGCCAACGATGGCTATGGTCGGGGATAACAAGGGTGCGAACATCGATCCGGAGGTCGTAGCCCCACTGTCCAAGCTGCAGGGGATCCTGGATAACAGCAGCAGTACAGGGAACCGGGAAATGGTCGGATTGCTTGGCCAGATCCTGACGGCTCTCCGGAGTAGTAAAGGCGATCTAATCCTTCAGGTCAGCGGAACAGAAATCGGCCGAGTAGCAGCCAAAGGAATTAGAGATATACAACGTCGCACGGGTGAAAACGTGTTGGGCATTTAAGGAGGGAGCAGCTTGTACCTAAAAATCAATGGTGCTGACATTGCGGCCATGCCATCCGCGATCCAAGTCACCATTCTGGATCTGGACGATGCAGAGAGTACGACGCGGACCGCTGACGGTACTCTTCATCGGGACCGAGTGGCGGTCAAGCGTCAGATTGAGCTGACGTTCAATACGCTTCGAATGGATCAGATATCGCCTTTGCTTCGGCAGATGAGCGATATCTTTTTCGATTTCACCTATCCGGATCCGATGGTGGGGAGTTACATCACGAAGAAGGTTTATGTTGGAGATCGACCAGGAAACATCCCGTTTGAGAAGGATAACGTACTTTATTGGAGCGGATTTAAAATGACGCTCACAGAGAGGTGATCTGAGTGTTTCCAATATCACCGATCTATGCGGACTACCTGAAGCGGCCTGACCGAGAATTTATCGTGAAGGCTGTGGTGGGGTCTGAGGAATACGACGATACGAGAATTGTGGATTTCTCCATAGAGAACAGCCTGAGTCTGACGGACGGGTTCGCGATCGGGAAGGCCATCCCATCAAAGCTGACCATCAAGCTCCGGACAAATGAGGTCATCCCTGCAAATGCTCGAATCATGCCGTATCTGTCGTTATCAATGCGTGGTATGACCTGGCTACAGGCTCAGTACCCTTGGGAGGACATGCACATCTCCTGGACGGGTACCGGCACAGACTGGTTACCGCTCGGTGAGTTCTATGTTGACGATCGGGAACGTGTCAATGATGTATGGACATTCACTTGTTATGACAAGCTGGTATTTGCTGATGTGGCTTACGTATCGGCTTTAACGTACCCAGCCACGCAACGTGCTGTGTTCAATGAGATCTGCAACCGGCTCGGCTGGACGTATGACAGCAGTGTGGTGATTAATGCGGCATATCAGATCCAGGCAGGTCCTGCAGGTTATACCATGCGCCAGGTGCTGCAGTACATTGCGGCAGCCAACAGCGCCAGCCTCTACATCGATAAAGCCGGTACCGTAAAATTCAAACGATTTACTGCTTCAGATGAACCAGTCTTTGAGATGACCACCTTTGATTATTCATCTGTGAGACAAACGAATCCGGTTAAGACGTACACCAGGGTTGTTGTTACGTACAATACGGAAGATGAGCTGCAGTACGAAGCCGGTACCGGAGACGATAACCATACCTTGTACTTGGAGAACCCATTCATGACGCAGGCCATGGTGAATAACCTGCAGGCCACGCTGAACGGATTCTCTTATCTTCCACTCACCATGAGGGCTCAGGGGTATCCGCAGCTGGAACAAGGTGACGTGATTTCGTTCGAACAGCAGGAAGGAACGTCCTGGGACGAGACGGTATCGACTTGGGAAGACACGCACATTCCGTGGGACGGTATTGTCCGATACAAGTCGCTGATTCTTCACCAGGTGTTCCGCTTTGCCGGCGGACTCAGCATGTCGCTGGAAGCGCCGTCAGTGTCCGAGCAGCAGAGTGAATTCAAAGTAGACGGTACGTTGACCACGGCGGTCAATAAGCTTAACAAGGAAGCCGTGAAGGAAGGTAAGTCCTATTACGGGGCAACGCTCACACGTACCGAGGGTCTGACCATTGAGCGAGAGGATCATCTGAGCAAAGCGATATTCAACTCAGATGAGCTGACGTTCTACGCTGGATCCGATAAGGCGATTTGGTTCGACGTCCCGAGTAGGCGCTATAGGCTCAGCGGTACCCTTGAAGCGGTAGATGGGGTGTTCAGTGGAAACCTACAAGCTGCAGGAGGAACATTTACAGGAACACTTCAGGGGGTTAATGGTACATTCAGCGGATCACTTCAAGCGGCCAGCGGTACATTCGTTGGAACCATGAAAGCTGGACGTGTAGAGGGTGGCGAGATTATCGGTTCCTATATTGAGGGTGCCGACATTCTCGGTGCTCGGATCCGGACGGCAGCCAGCGGTGATCGAATTGAATTAGCGCCAAGTGGATTTGTATTCTATGACAGTGGTAATGCGCGACGGGTTACGTTGGGTACCAATCAGTCTGCAGGGATCTCTGGCCATACGTATTACAACGCCAGTGGACAGTCCCAGGGATTGATCTATGCGAACTCCAATGAGCTTGCTGTCTTTGGTAATAACGGCTTACGCCTGGGGTCAACATCAGGGACTACAACTCTACAAGGTAGCGTAAATTTTACGGGTAATGTGAGTGGTTTAAATTTGGGTATTAATCAGATAGATAGTTTACCTGGACAACTACAATCCTTGCAAAACCAAATTGATAATTTGAGATTCGCTCTTAACAACCATACTCATACTGTCTCTGTACCGAACCATAACCATGGTAATCCGCAAAATGCTACATCTGGCGGCGGAACCTTTACGACTTCGACCCCGTAATGTATCATATTAGGTAAATTGAACCAATTACGGAGGTAGAGTCATGAAGAAGTTTGCACATAAAGTTGCATATATTGCTGGCGGTATTATCATTGGTATTGTTTTTTCGACATCTACAGGCGCGTTTGCTGATCAAGTCAAATCGCTTGTTGGGAAGAAGGTTACTGGTGAATACACAATTGTTGTAAATGGAAATAAACTGTCAGATAAGGGAGCTGTTATAGATTCACGCGCGAATGTACCGGCACGCGCCTTGTCTGAAGCGTTGGGAGCTGAGGTTAAAGTGGATGGGAGAACAATTTCGATTACTTCTCAAGACGAAAGTTCGAGTCCAGGTGCGGGTGGATCAAATGTAAGTAACCCCTCTTCACAAGCAACAAATAAGTATATAGGTGGTACCAAGAAGAGTTTAGAGGAGCTAAAAGAGAGCAAAATCAACAATACTATTAAGCCAGCAACTCTAGGCAGAGAAGCCCTTCTAAAAGAAATGGCAATTCTTAAAGAGACAGAAGCTCAGGGTATTCCTGTTCCTGTTTTAGCCGACAAAGAAAAACAACTAGCTTCATACGACAAAATTTTGGCTGAAGCAAATGCTGACTTAAAGCTGATTGAAGAAGCACTGACTACAGCTAAATAATACATTTCGCATAAATGAGAGTCCACCACCGTGGGCTCTTTTTTTCGTGCTCAGAAAGGGGTGTCCGATGAAAATTAAAAAGATGCTGGAGCTGTCCATTGATGTGGATGACATGTTTAATGAATTGCCTCATCTGCTGCGGGCTCTGCTTGATACGATGCCCAACAGTGAGGCGAAGATCGCCTTACTCAAAACAATCAAGATGGACGTAGATAATTTGTTGGAAGGAGCTGAAGCATATGGCCAACCGGTACGGGAACCTGGTCGGAAGCAAGCGGATCAGTGAAGACTTTGAAACGATAAATGTCGGTTTTGATCGTGTACAGGCGGAGATGGACACCAAAGGTACGCCAGCAGATGCACAGGCTAAAGCCGATGCAGCCAAGACGGCAGCTATTGCTACCGCAGCGGAAGCCCTGGCAGCTCATAAGGCACGCGGAGCCGATGAGCATCCCAATGCAACTGGAGCTGCTGCAGGCTTCATGAGTTCCAGCGACAAAGGCAGAATGAACGCTGCTACAGCCGATCCAACAGCCAGTACACTTATGCAACGTGACGCAGCGGGACGGGCCAAGGTGACAGCCCCAGCGGCAGCGGATGACATTGCCCGGAAGGCCGAGACGGACGCCGTACAAGCCAATCTGGACAGCCATGCAACGGATGCGAATATCCACGTTACGGCAGCGGATCACACCAAGCTAAACGGGATTGCTGCAGGAGCTGAGGTCAACCAAAATGCATTTGCAGTTATCAATGATGTGGAAGCTTCCAGCAAGTCAGATACAGTTGTTTTCGTGGGTGGTACAGGGATTACAGTCACAACCGATCCCGAGGGCAAGCGGATTGTCCTGACGGCAACAGGTGAAGCAACGCCGGGGGCTCATGCATCATCCCATATCACTGGTGGCACTGACGTCATCCCTGACGCTGTGGTTAGTGGCTCCAGTGGCCTGATGAGTGGTTCCGATGCCAAGTTTGTTCGGCAGGATGGGGAGAGCAAGACGGGAGCGCAGGCCAAGGCAGACGCACCGAACAGGCAGCCAATGAATACACGGATGGTAAGGTTGCGGAAATCGTTATTGATGATGCATCCTTGATTCAGAAAGGGATTGTGCAGCTCTCCAGCGCTACCGAATCCGATGAGGAAGGCGAAGCTGCTACACCTAAAGCTGTGAATACTGTTCGGCAGTTGGCGGTATCTCAAATCGGGGATCTAGCCGAACTAAAGACAACGGATAAAGGCAACTTGGTTGATGCGCTCAACGAGGTTTTTCAGTCTGGCAGTGAGTTTAAGGGTGACGTTGCAGATGCGATCACTGCCAAGGGTGTGCCAACATCTGCATCGGATTCCAAAGAAACATTCGCTCAGAACATTGAAGCTATTGAGACGTCTACAGTCATTAACGGTCAGCAGCAAGTAACGCGGACTTACGCGGAGACAATTGCGGCGAATGATCCAGTTCTTACTAAAACAACCTATACTAACGATTTGAATTTTGCAGAGAACCTAACAGCAGCAAATTATTTAACACTTAGTCCGGACGGTGTGTACTTAGCTATCACTATTGGCACATCGCCTTTTATCACAATATTCAAAAGAAATGGGTCAACGTTTGCTAAGTTACCTGACCCTGCTATTTTGCCAACTGGTACAGCTCAAGCACTAGCATTCAGCTCTGATGGTGTGTATCTTGCCGTGCCGCACAACACCAGTCCTTTCATAACAATTTACAAAAGGACTGGAGATATATTTACAAAACTCCCAAACCCATCTGTGTTACCAGCTGATTTTGGGCAGATTGCATTATTTAGCCCTGATGGTACTTATCTGGTTGTTGGAAATGCCAATACTGGACCCTATTTAAATATTTACAAAAGGACTGGGGATACCTTTGTTAAACTTTCAAATCCATCTATACTGCCCTCAAGTGGTGTTCTCGGATTGGCGTTTAGCTCAGACGGCACTTATTTATATGTTGGAGGGTCCGGGACGCCCTATATCATCGTTTATAAAAGATCAGGAGACACGTTTACAAAAATTAATGACTCTGCTTTGGCTTTGCCAAGCACTGGTCGTGCTGGAGCTTTTAGTCCCGATGATGCCTACCTAGCAATCGCACTCACAGGCTCCCCTACTGTATATATATATAAACGAAATGGAGATATTTTCACTAAGTTACCAGATTTGGGTACACTGCCTCTAGGTAATGGTGTGGGTATTAGTTTTAGCCCTACAAACGGGGAACATCTAATTGTCGCACATAGCGCGCTCCCCTATATAAGCGTATTCAAAAGATCGGGAGACAAATTTATACAAACTGATGCCTTCGATGTCGCGCCAATTGGAGCACCGAGTTCAATTGCATTTGACGCAGACGGTAAAACATTGGCTGCTGAGGGGGGAGTAAGCCCATACGCCCGTGTTTACACAGTTCAAAAGGATAGGGTATATAAGTCAAGCAACAATCTGACTGATGCTCTATCCAATAACTCCATTGGATATGCTCTGGAGTCAGGAATTGCCGGAGAAACCAAAGATATTATGACGATATGGAGGTCATGACCATGAAATTTTATTTTCAACTGGACGGAAGCATTATCCGTGATGTTCTCACGTTTCCGTATGAAGGGTATGAGGAATACGAATTAGATAAAACGCATCTGCCCGCTGGCATCAACGCAGGCTATTACCGTTTACAGGATGGCGTGCTGGTCCTGGATCAGGGGCTCAAAGAGGAAGTGGACAAGGCAAGCCGCCTAGTCGATTACGTAGAGCTGGAACAACGGCTTACAGCGGCACAAAGCCAGCTTGCCCAAGAGAATGCCGAACTAAGACAGGCTGTATCCGAATTGAGTTTAGTTCTGGCAGCAGTCATGGGAGGAGGTGAGTAACTATGACATTTACCAAAGACAGCGGTCTGGTTAAAGTGTGGGTCAGTCTTGTGATGACTGGATCGTATGAGCTTAACCAGGTGCCGACGTTGTTTAATCTCAAAATCGTCGTAACTGATGTGGTCAACGGAACAGTAGCTTAACCAGCGTACCCAAGTGGTGCGCTATTTTTATGCCCTCTGGAGTGGTCAGGGGGCTTTTCCTTATATAGAGAGAATGGGGGATTGGCGTATGGAAGCCATACCAGGAGGTGTTCAGGACATGCAGGTGCAGGATGTAAATACGATTGTGGATTTGAAGGTTCAACTGGCACGGATCGAGGAAGCATTGAAACCGCTGGCGGCTTTGGCTCCGGGCTTGGCAGAGGTTCGGGAGATTTCAAAAGAAGCCCTACAGGCGGCCCAGCAAATGACTCTTCGGATTATTGAGCTTGAAGCTGAATTGAAGAAGACAACCGATGTTGCTCATGACGCTAAGCGTAATGCAGCAGATGCATTGTCAAGATTAGACAAACATGACGCTGATCAAATATGGCTTAAACGTACTGTGTACGGAGCAGCATTAACTGGAATAACTGGACTTCTCATTGCGGCTGTATGGGCCGGAATCAAATTAGGGGAATGTAATTGTGAATAAGAAATGGTGGCAAGCTGCAGGTGTTAGAGCTATTAAAACAGGGGCTCAGGTGGCAATTGGTGTTATCGGAGCAACTACTTTATATTCTGAGGTCGATTGGCGTGTAGTGGGCGGGACAGTCGTATTATCCGTAATCACAAGTCTGCTTACAAGTCTTGCAGGCTTGCCAGAAGTAAGCAAAGGAGCTGGTGCAGATGGCGAAGTTTAAGGTATTAATCGATCCAGGTCACGGGGGCAAGGATCCGGGAGCGGTAGACAACGGACTTCTTGAAAAGGATATCGCGCTGAAGGTTTCGCTTGGCATCAAGGCGCGGCTGGAGGCAGCCTACGAAGACGTGCAGGTATTGTTGTCGAGATCCACAGATGTATTCCTGGAGCTGAAGGAGCGGACGAACAAGGCGAACGCTGCCGGTGCTGACATCCTGGTATCCATTCACTGTAACGCAGGTGGTGGTAAGGGCGGCTTCGAGACGTTCAGATACACATCTGCATCCCAGAATAGCATTAAGCTGCAGGAGGCTTTGCACAAGGCTATCATGAGCAAGTTGGGCGGAATTGATCGTGGCCAGAAGGCGAAGAACCTGCACATGGTCCGCGAATCCAAAATGCCGGCAGTATTGACTGAAAACCTCTTTGTCGATGTGGCAGCTGATGCGGATCGGTTGAAACAATCTAGTGTGATAGATGCAATTATTGATGGTCATGTCCAAGGTATTGCTACCTATCTGGGGCTGGCCAAAACGAAGGAGGACAAGCCAGTGGCGCAAGAACGAGATATCAACGTACCTAGTAGTTGGGCTAAAGAAACGTGGGAGGCTTTAACTAAGAAAGGTTTCTTTGATGGTACGAGACCTGGCGCGCCGATCACGCGCGAAGAAATGGCTATTGTAGTTGAACGGGTTTTGAAGCATGTTGATCAAAATGGGTAATGGTGGTATTATACTTTCAAATCCAAAAGCATTGGTGAAAAGGGCTCCACTGGCATAACGCTGGTGGAGCCCTTTTTTTCGATTATCGTCTCGAAAACCATCCGAAAACCATCCGAAAACCATCCGAAAACCATCCGAAAACCATCCGAAAACCATCCGAAAACCATCCGAAAACCATCCTGCGCTCCTGCCCAATGACAACTCCATTAACCGATTCACGTACTAAAATAAATCATATATTGGAAGGAGGAGAATACATATCTATAACGAATGATAACAATTAGAATTTATTGACAAAAGTATTCCTTGAGTTAAAATTAGCTTAGGTATTTACTACTACTAATTTAGCTGAAAAGGAAGAGTGTAATGCAATTTTCAAGAGTAATTACAGAGATTAGATTCCAATCTTCGTTCTTTTTTGAAGAAGCTCGAGTTAAAAACGACATCAGCAACATGCTAGCTTCGAATTTTGTACATCAAGGCTATGATGAAAACCAAAAAGCTCTGTATTTCCTAAATGGAACTCACAACAAGAAGCTTGTCGTTACTAAAGGAAACATAGTGATCGATATTGATAACCCTGAAGAACTTAGCGAAGTTGTTCTAATGGGCGATCACTACATACAAAAAATACTAAATAAACTGCAAGTACAACAAACAGAGAGAATTGGTGTAAGATCTCACATTATTTCCGATGAGATTGAAGGCGTAGAAAGAGTGAGTTCTAAAATCGCAGAACATTTTTTTAACCGAGATTTAGTGCAGTTTCTACGTAATCATAAAACTGACGAGCCTTTTATTCCTACGTTAAGTTTTAACGCGAAACTGAACCATGAAATTTACATGACAACAAATGTTGGAGCTCATCAAGAAGCATCCGGAGTAGCCGACAGCCAAGGAAACGTTAAAAGTATAACAATCAACAAAGCTCATCCATCCCTTGATATTGATATGTATATGGATGTCCCTAAAAAGCCAGATCAAGTTGCTGGAGCAGTTAAAGGTTTAATCAGTCATGTCGAAGATCAACAAAATAAAATTTGGTCCTTGGGAGGAACTTAGATGTCGATTCCCTTGAATACCGAATTTATGCCAAGAAACCGACTAGGGACTTCCAGCATAGACTTACAAGAAGTGTTGGGTGGAGATCAAGGAAAATTAGGTATAATCAACAGCGGCAATATAGACGGCACTCCAGAAGAGATATTCACAGGATCTTTGAGAAGATCAAACTTCTCGGAATTCGTAAATCCGTTGGAGACAGCCAGTGTTGTGGTTAATAACGAACATGGATTAATGAAAGTAACAAAAGTATCGGTTGAAGACGAAATAAGGAGGGCAACTATGGCTATGAGCAAAGAACTTATCGCGTATAAATATTACTCATCTGTCGCTTGGATGTTCGCGGTAGCGCTCGCAGTTTTTGTAGTCTGTGGTATTGTTGGTGCCTTAGGTCCATTATCCACTTTTACGGGTTCATTACTCTCATTAGTTGGTTCGATTGGTGCTATCTTAAACTGGAAGGGTTGGAAAGAAAAGAATGCTGATCAATCTAAGTTTGAGTAATATTCCAACCGAACCTCAAAACGGGAATCCTTTAGTTGAGGTAACGAAAGAAGTAGTAAAACACGCCAAATTAACTAAAGGCATGTGGTTTTTGATACTTGCTAATTTAATAGGGTTAATAGCTTTTTTCACAGTTTTTTACTTACCGAAACCTCTTTCTTATATAGGCATTACTCCTTCAGATGTGCGGATTGCGTTTTTTATCTTTATCATCATGGATGTTCTAGTCGTTTTGTCATATGTATTCGCAGAATTATTTATAAACGATAAACACGGCAGAGGTTTGAAATAATACTATTTATTGCGAATATAATACTGTTCACGTGGATATGATTGAGGTATCCCACTCCTTAGTTACTCGCCCTGTCAGATGATTTCTGGCAGGGCTTTTTTTACGCTTCAGCTTTCGGCTTACGTGGTGGCTTCTTCATCGTACGATCGTATATGTAGGGCTTACCGTGATACTCCCAGTTGTTCTTCTGTTTCTCTCTTTTGTGTATGGCCACTTTGATTTCCAGGTTAGCTACCTCTTTCTGAAACTTGGAAGCATACCTCTTACACCAGCCTAATCCGCTCTCCTCGCCTGAACTGAAATGCGTCCGGAGTAAGAATCCGTTTACTGTGATTTCAAACTTGTATAGGTTCATGGTGACTGTCCTTTCAATGTTTTAAATTCATCATACAAGTTATTTTGCTTCTTAACAAGAACGTATGTTCTTTTTTGTTGATAAGGGAACGTGTGATCGCATATAATAAATCCATTGTATCTGTTCCTGTTTAGCAGCTGAAGGAGGTTCGCAGCCATGCAGAGATTAAGTCGCAGGGAAGAGGATGCGTTACAGGCAATCAAAGAGTTTTTTGGGATAACAAATATCCACCGACTACCAGGGAGCTTAGCGACATGATGGGCTGGTCTTCTTCATCTACCGCACATGGATACCTGGATCGCTTGGAGAAAAAGGGTTATATTAAACGGTCTGAGTCAATTCCACGAGGCATTAAAATTATGAAGGAGGATGATATCTATGGCGAGTAAATTAAGCGAGAATGGGATTTTTGAAGGATCGAGGCTGATCCTCCCAGAACATCGGGAAGCCTATTTGGCTCAAGAAGAGATACAACGCCGACGCGGAAAGCCCGTATTGGACGATCAGGAAATGCAGCTGATCGAGGAGGCTATCCTGGAGTCATACCAGGAATGTCGATCTGTTACGTTGACCGTGTTCAATCCATTTGACGATGAGCATATAAGAGGAGTCGTGGCGGCGATCGATAAGCCGAACCGGAGGATCAAGCTAGTAAGGGCAGAAGAGGATTACAGCTGGATCAAGATTGAAGAGATTACTGCAGCTTCATTATGAGATTGAAATCCGTCAAGGTAGCTTGGCGGATTTATTTTTGTCCTAAATCAGCCGAAAAACCACCCTATATACTACCTCGCGCCGTTGGAGATTATATAAAATATAGAATATATTCGACAATATAATATCGATTCACAGGAACGTATGTTCCGTGTATTATGATAAATATATCTTTACTACAAAGTCAACGCAAGGTTTCGTGAAGTCTGAGGATGTAAAGTTTTACCTTGGGACGTTCGACACATTGCGACACAAATCGTCCTAGGAAAAAGGTATTATTTTCTTAGAACAAAATGTTCTAATTCATCCGGGGAGTGCGGTATAACCGCCTCATGTACGCTTCATATCAAACTCATATAGATCTTCCCATTCGCACCCAAAAATCATCACGGCAGTATACATATCCTCAGGAAGCATTACACGGGTGTCATTACAGAAGTGGGAAATCATTCGCTGGGATCTTCCAGACCGAATAGCGTATTCGGTTTGCGTCAAACCCGCAGCAGTAATGTGTTCAAGAAGCCTACATCTCCCGCGGGAGATTTTCACTGTAGAGCATGTCTCCTTTAAATGAGTGAAGTCATCCGGAATTATAACATGCAAAATATTACATGGTAAACCAGATCAGGGCAACAGGAGAGGGGATAACATTGCATGAGAATTGATTGGTTGGAACCAGTTATTCAGGAGAGAACAGAAACAATAAGCGAATCTATCTTGGACGACAGCGAGAGTTATTCAAGTATAATGACGCTGCTCAAATCAAAACAAGCTCATCTTTCCAGTGAATTTTTACTTGAACTTGAGACTTTAATTATTAATCATACTCGTGACGTAGTGTATCTTTCTTATAAATCCGGGGTAGATGAGGCCTTATTCTAATAGTTGGACAAGAAAATGCACTCTATAAAAGAGTGCATTTTTTATTTGCGTAATGTATTGTAGTATAGTCTTATTAAGAAAAAAACATAAGGGGTTGTTATATAAATGTCTCTCTCTGTTGGGATCGTGGGTTTGCCGAACGTTGGTAAATCTACATTGTTTAATGCAATTACACAAGCAGGTGCCGAATCGGCAAACTATCCGTTCTGTACGATTGACCCTAACGTGGGGATCGTTGAAGTACCCGATGAGCGTTTGGACAAATTGACAGAACTCGTTGTACCTAAGAAAACAGTACCAACCGCGTTTGAGTTTGTAGATATCGCTGGTTTGGTTCGCGGTGCGAGCAAAGGCGAAGGTCTGGGCAACAAGTTCCTTGCCCACATCCGTGAAGTGGATGCAATTGTACACGTGGTACGTTGCTTTGTAGATGAGAACATCACACACGTCGATGGCAAAATTGACCCGGTAAGTGATATCCAGACGATCAATCTGGAGCTGATCTTGGCCGATATCGAGAGTGTTGAGAAGAAAATCGAACGCTCCAAGAAAAACATGAAGGGCGGCAACAAGTCTGCCTCTCAGGAAGTGGAAGTGTTGGAGAAAGTGAAGGCTGTTCTGTACGAAGACAAGCCGGCACGCAGCATGGAGCTTACAGATGACGAGCGTCTGATCATTCGTGATCTGCACTTGCTTACCCTGAAGCCTGTTCTGTACGCAGCGAATGTAGCCGAGGACGAAATCGGCGACGTGGCAAACAATGCTTACGTGCAAAAAGTAAGAGAATTCGCAGCTGCTGAAAATGCAGAAGTGGTGCCGATTAGCGCGAAGGTTGAAGAAGAGATCTCCGAGCTGGAAGGCGAAGATAAACAAATGTTCCTGGAAGAACTCGGTATTGAGGATTCCGGTCTGAACCTGTTAATTAAAGCAGCTTACAAATTGCTCGGTCTGTACACATACTTCACAGCTGGTGTGCAGGAAGTTCGCGCGTGGACGATCCGTAAAGGAACCAAAGCGCCTGGCGCAGCGGGTGTTATCCACACAGACTTCGAACGCGGATTCATCCGTGCTGAGGTAGTTTCTTATGACGATCTGGTTGCAGCAGGTTCCATGAACGGTGCCAAAGAGCGCGGTCAACTGCGTCTGGAAGGTAAAGAATACGTAGTGAATGACGGCGACGTTATGCACTTCCGTTTCAACGTTTAAAATCATATTTAATCTACAAATAGATATAATGTTAACCAAAAGTCCTGTCGTCTTCCCGTGAAGACTGCGGGGCTTTTGTTATATTCTGATCGTTCCGCATACTGTAATTTTGCTGGATTGTTTGCCAGCGGTGGATATAATAAAAATGAGGAAGCAGAAGGAGGCGGAGTGATGGAGAATCAGAATACAGTTCGATACGACCGATCGCTTGTAGAAGCTGCGCAATTGCCGCAAGAGACACAGGACCTGTTACTTCTGTCCGGATTACCTCAGTTCCATATGAATCAGGAAGCTCTCCTGGGCATTCATTTTGAAGCAAAGATGGATCAGGGTCTCATTCACACGAAAGATGGACGTAAAACAATGTTTCCTATTGGTTACGAATGGGATGAAACCACCGCCTTGTTGGGTCTTGAAGCGCATACGGGGTCGCTCTACACGCTGAATGTTCATACCGGTGAATATGGTGTAATAAACTCCAGTTTAAGCTTGTTTCTGACATTCCTGCAAAGGTATGCTGTATTCGTCAACGAATATTCCCGGTCATATGAGCCGAGTGTGATGACGCTGGAGCAAGCCCAAGCCAAGTTGGCTGCTTTTCGGCGAGGTGAAGTTACACCTCCTGCGCAGAAAAATTCACCACAAGCGAGGAAGCAAGCACTCAAGCAGCTGCGGTTGTTTTATACGGATAGTGATCCGGTGAGTGTTGCAAAAGAGGATTCGCGGTGGAGTGTTGTGCTTGAACAGTTGGAGGACGAGATATTATAGCGGAATGATATCATTTTTCGTTTTTATGATAAAAGAAATATTGGTTCTCTGTCCGATGAACTATTGCTATCCAGAAGCATAAGAATATGCTATAATTAAGAGTCGTATACCTATGATGAATTTCATGCTCGGCTTAAAGAGTTGAAGCGGGTGTGATACCGGTTATGCGATTTCTTTTATATAACTTAAAAGTAAAGGATTTGATGACGTTGTAGCGATGTTATACGTCGATCATACATGAATGTGAATACATGCTGCGGTCAGGGGATTCAGTGAGAATCCTGTGCGTTGTGGAATATAGATTATAGATGTAATGAATGTTGAATTGAAATATGTATCGAAAATGTGTTGTGCTTGGACAAAATAATGCGTGAGGTGACTATACATGTTGGATAAATTACAGGCGTTAGCCGACCGTTATGATAAATTGAGCGAGCTTTTGTGTGACCCGGATGTGGCAAGTGACAACAAAAAGTTGCGTGAATACTCCAAAGAACAATCCGATCTGCAACCGACTTACGAAGCGTACAATGAATACAAACAGGTAACTCAGGATCTCGAAGCTGCAAAGGAAATGCAGGGGGAGAAACTGGATGACGAGATGCGTGAAATGGTCAAAATGGAAATTGAAGAGCTGAGCACTCGCCAGAAAGAACTGGACGAATTGATTCGTGTACTCATGCTGCCGAAAGATCCGAATGACGACAAAAACGTTATTGTTGAGATTCGCGGGGCAGCTGGTGGAGATGAAGCTGCGTTGTTTGCAGCAGATCTGTACCGGATGTACACACGTTATGCAGATGCACAAGGCTGGCGTGTAGAGCTGATGGACGTTAATACGAATGATCTCGGTGGATTCAAAGAGGTTGTTTTCCTGATTAACGGTCGTGGCGCTTACAGCAAAATGAAATACGAAAGCGGCGCACACCGTGTGCAGCGCATCCCTACAACCGAATCGGGCGGACGTATTCATACGTCAACTTCAACGGTTGCGGTTATGCCTGAAGCCGAGGATTTCGATATCGAAATCCATGACAAAGACATTCGTGTGGATACGTTCTGTTCCAGTGGTGCTGGTGGACAATCGGTTAATACGACGAAATCCGCAGTACGGGTAACACACGTACCAACGGGCATCGTAGCGACGTGTCAGGATGGAAAATCACAGAACTCCAACAAGGAAAAAGCGTTGCAGGTTCTGCGTACTCGTATCTTCGATATGAAACGTATGGAAGAGGAAGCGAAAATCTCTGTTGAGCGGAAGAGCAAAGTCGGAACGGGTGACCGCAGTGAGCGGATTCGTACGTACAACTTCCCGCAAAGCCGTGTAACGGATCACCGTATCGGCCTGACGATGCATAAGCTGGACCAGGTGATGAACGGAGAGATTGAAGATATTTTGTCTGCACTGACGATTGCTCAGCAGACTGAGATGATGGATAGAGGAGAATAATCTGTGACCCGCGCGCAGTTTGTCATGACGCCGGAACAGAGCTGTCGGGAAGCCTTCGTGGAGGCTTCCTCTTTTTGGAGAAGTGCGGCGTGTACGAGCCGCAAAACAATGCCCGGCTGCTGCTGGAGCATGTACTCGGCGTCTATGGCGCCGCGTATTACATGATGCAGCCGGAGCCTTTTCCCAGCGAGCATCGCAGCCGCTGGGAGGACGCCGTCACGCGCAAGGCTGCGGGTGAGCCGGCGCAATACATTATCGGCAGCCAGGAATTCTATGGGTTGCCGTTCGAGGTCACGCCGGCCGTGCTGATTCCGCGGCCGGAGACGGAGCTGTTGGTCGAGGCTGTGCTGCGCGAAGCCGACCGTGTGTTTCCCGACGGCGCTCCACTCGCCGTCGATATTGGCACGGGCAGTGGTGCCATCGCGGTGACGATGGCTTCACTACGCCCGCGCTGGCAGGTCGGCGCCGGAGATCTCTCGGCGGCTGCCTGCAAGTGGCCGCGCGGAACGCGGCTGCGAACGGCGTACAGATCGACTTCCGTGAAGGCGATCTGCTGGCCCCGTTCGCGGGGCACGGGTGGACATTCTGGTGTCCAACCCGCCATACATCCCGGCGGCAGATATCGCCGGGTTGCAGCAAGAGGTGCGCGATCATGAGCCGCGCATGGCACTAGACGGCGGTCCGGACGGGCTTGCACCGTACCGGATCATGCTGGAGCAGCTGGCGCTGCTGCCTGCGCCGCCGCAGGTTATTGGTTTTGAACTGGGCCAGGGGCAGGCTCGCGACATCGCGGCTCTGCTTGAAACGGCGGGACATTGGCCGGAAATAATCATTGTACCGGACCTTGCCGGAATCGAGCGGCATGTCCTGGGTGTTCGTACTTCGGAACAGGTGACGAAAATGTAAGGTTCCGCGGGTTTTCTTTTTACCGTGAAATCCTCTACAATGAGATATACCGAAGATTTCTGAATGCTTGGGGAACATAATTACATGCTGCACAAATTTAAAAAGATAGACTATTCTATCGTGTTTATACTTGTTATTCTGATGGTTATCAGTATTCTGTCGATTTACAGTACAACGTTTGGTCGTCCGAAGCTGGAGGGACTCCCGAAAAGTGCAGTGATCTTTTATATTTTGGGGTTCATCGTCTTTTTTGGAATGTCGATGATCAACTATAAATTCATAATCAAAAACTATTTATATATCTATGGCGTGGGTATGCTGCTGCTCATTTTCGTCATGTTCTTTGGTAAAGAGTATTATGGTGCCAAAGGTTGGCTGTCCATCTTCGGGGTCAGCTTGCAACCGGCAGAGTTGTTCAAGCTATGTCTGATTGTGTTTTTGTCGGCCTTTTTGGCCCGAAAGAAGAATCGACCGCTCTATTTCGGACGTGATGTTATTCCGATCTCACTCTGCGTCCTGCCGCCGTTACTACTTGTATTGCTTCAAAATGACTTGGGAAATGCGTTAAGTTATGTTGTCATTCTTGTGGGCCTATTATGGATCGGCAACATTAAGTTTACGCATGCCCTCATTGGTTTTATTATTGCTGTAGCTACTTTTATCGGCGGTACTCAGGCATATATTCATTATCATGATGAGATTGTTAAATTTCTGAATGACATTGGACGTTCGCACTGGGCGGATCGTTTTGACCCCTGGCTTGTACCGGAGCTGACCTCAAGAGATGTACTCTGGCAGACATACAATGCTAAGCTTGCGATTGGTTCAGGCGGTATTACGGGCAAAGGGTATATGGAAGGCACAACAATCCAGTCGAATCGGGTGCCGCTGGCCTACGCTGACTCCATCTTTGTCCAGATTGGTGAGGAGTTCGGTTTCATCGGTGCTTCGGTATTGCTTTTGCTGTACTTTATCCTGATTCACAGGCTGGTGCTGATTGCACTGGAGTGTAAGGATCGTGCGGGCCCGTACCTGATTGTAGGTATTATAGCGATGCTGCTCTACCAGATCTTTGTTAACATTGGCCCATTCATTGGTCTGATGCCACTTACAGGGATTACGTCTGCCATTTATCAGTTCGGGTGGTACCTCCATTATGCTCAACATGATCAGTATGGGGATTGTGATGAGTATCAAGGTTCACACGGAAGAGAACGAGGATATCCTTGGTTCTGCGGAACAACCGAGTATTACCGATCTGGTGATGAAAGTGTTGAGAAGAAAGCCATCCCAGCAGGAGCAGTAACGTTCTCGGAATCAAAAACATCTGGGGATAACAGCGATTGGAAAGTTATTCTGTCATGGTAGTGTCTGTGTAAATAATCTTTTAGTTCAGCTTATATAGAACAATAGAACCCTGAAACAGATCAGCCCTAGAACTTGGGGATGAATGTTTTGGGGTTTTTATTGTTTTTTTACGGCGGGAGACAGATCATAGATTGATTTCTTTGAAAGATTTCCTAGTCACCAGTCACCCTGAAGTGACCCGGATTTCCATTTTATTATCCAATTATATACAATGGTAATATTGTGTTTATTTGGAAATGATAGAATGCTAGATTCAGGGGGATGGACAAATTCATGGTGAGAATGTTGAAAAAGATGGATGGCGTGATTCTCTTCGTCATGCTGTTGCTTATGATTATTAGTGTATTTGCAATATACAGCGGAACGCAGACAGATGCGAACCTGGCGAATCACCATGTCAAAACCATATATTTCTATGTCGCCGGGTTCATTGCGGTGCTTGTGATCGGGCTTGTGAATTACAAGTTATACGTGAAATATGCGTTTTATTTGTATGGATTGGGAATTATACTGCTGATTCTGGCTAATGTTCTGGGCAGTTCGATCAATAATGCCAATGGCTGGCTGAAGCTGGGAGAATTTTCGTTTCAACCGGCAGAGTTGTTCAAGATGATTCTGATTCTGTTCCTCGCCCATTTGATTGTGAAGAGACAACGAGGCACGCTGCAATTTTGGAGAGATATTGTGCCGATTGGCTGCTGGGCGTTTGTTCCGTTTGCCCTGGTTATGGCTCAGAATGACCTGGGAAATGCATTGGGGTATGTGGTGATTCTGGCTGTGGTATTCTGGATCGGAAATATGAGGCTGAAGCACGTATTGATTACGCTGACGATTGTGGGAGTGGCGTTTTTTGGCTTTGTTAAAGCCTATGCGTTCTACCATGATGAGGTATTTACTTTTCTTGAAAAGATAAAACGGGAGCATTGGGCGGAGCGGATTGATCCTTGGCTTGTACCGGAAAAGGCTACCTCCAAAGCTTCCTGGCATACGAAAAATGCAGGTTTAGCTATTGGTTCAGGTGGCATTATCGGCAAAGGCTATTTGCAAGGAACCTCCGTTCAGAGCGGACGAGTCCCCTATACGTATTCTGATTCCATTTTTGTTGTGATCGCAGAGGAGTTTGGCTTTGTCGGTGCATCCGTACTGATTCTGTTGTACTTTATTTTGGTCCACCGTATGGTGCTGATTGCTCTGACATGCAGAGATCGCGCGGGACCCGTCATCATTGTAGGTATTATCGGAATGCTGTTATATCAGGTGTTTGAAAATGTAGGGGCATTCCTCGGGCTGATGCCGCTCACAGGCATTACATTGCCGTTCATCAGTTATGGTGGCACCTCTTTGCTCATTAATATGGCTTGTATTGGGGTGGTCATGAGCATTAAATTGTATGGGCAGGAAGAGGAGGATGAACTTCTCATGGGGGAGCAGTCACCCCGGTTATCGGAACGTTTATGGAACATGCTCAAGAAAGAGAAAAGTGCTGTGTAACTGCTGAGTTAGTGTAATGAAAAGCACAGTGGTGGAGTGACTAGCGTAATTGTCTATTGTTCGGTGTTGGTAAGGATGACGAGGTTGATTTGCCCTGTAATTCAGGAGCAGATCAGCCTTTTTAACATGTTGGTGATTAAGTGTACATCCTGGAATCGATTGATCTAAAGCGTGTCTTCAAGCCTGCATATAGCCCAAAATGTATGAGGCGATCTGGGTGGTCGACAGCAGAGTGTTGGTATGGTCTGAAGCTTCAGGTGCAAGCTGCTAGAAGTTAAAGTTAAGTGTCTATTGGTAAGGATTAAGGGTTAAGGATTGAGAATTAAGAGTTAGGAGTTAAGATTAAGAGTGGACCTATGTCAAAAAAGTAGACACTACGCTGCGGATTTGTCCGTAAAATTCATCGCAAAACGAGCAGGGGAAAGATAACCTAGTGAGCTATGCATTCGCTTACGGTTGTAGTAGAACTCAATGTATTGGTAGATAGCGGTATAGGCCTCTTCCATCGTCTTAAACCGAGGGTTACAGTAAATGAGTTCCTTCTTTAAAATACTGTGCCATGACTCAATACAGGCGTTATCGTAACAGTTTCCTCGGCGGCTCATACTGGATTCCATACCGTATAATTTCAGTTGCTCCACGTATTCTTTTGACGTGTACTGAGAGCCGCGATCCGAGTGATGGAGTAATCCCGGAGCGGGGCGTTTGGCCTTATAAGCTTCCTCCAATGCACCCATCACCAAACTGGTTTCCATATGGTTATATAGACGCCAGCCTACAATTTCCCGTGTGCACAAATCCAGAACGCTGGCGAGGTAAAGACGACCTCCTCGGCAAGGAATGTAAGTGATGTCGGTAACCCATACGGTATTCGGTTTGGATGTTTTGAATTGCTGATTCAGCGTATTCGGCGCAAGGGGATGGTCGTGTTTGGAATCCGTCGTCTGAACGCGATATTTGGGCATGACCACGGAACGTAGATTCATTTGACGCATGTATATACTGACGGTACGTGAAGAGATTCGCAACCCTTCTAAATGGAGCAGATACGTAATTTTGGGGCTTCCACACCGCATCTGGTGGTCGTAAAAATGATAACGAATACGCTTCATAACCTCGTCTTTGCGGTTCTGCCGCTTGCCGGTTCGGTCCATTCGCCATTTGTAATATCCGCTCCGTGATACTTGAAAGGTTCTGCACATCTTCTCCAAAGGAAACTCGGAGCGATGGTCTTCTACAAACTGAAATCTTAGCTCTTTGGTTTGCTGAAGATGTGCACTGCTTTTTTTACAATCGCCAGTTCTTCTTGTGTATCCGCAAGCGTGTGCTCTTTCTCTTGAAGCAACCGACGCATCTCTTGAAGCTCTGCTTCCAGTTCCTTCACTCGATCTACGCTAGCAACAGGCTCATGTTTTAGTTCGCGGTACTTACTCATCCATTGGTGTAACGTACTTTTTGGAATGTTGAGTTCTTCTGCCAAATCTCCAAGTGTCTTTGTCTGCTCTTGAATGAATTTGACCGTTTGTTTCTTGAATTCTTCGTTATATCGTTGCCGCTGTTCACCCATGTGGACACCTCCGTTAATCTTATTATCCTTCCGTCCGTTAACGGGTGTCCACTTTTTATTCTAGCTCCAGAGTTAGGGATTAGGAATTAGAAATTAGGAGTCAACGAACCTGAAGCACCTTATTTGGGGATTTGGAGTCTTACGAGAAAGCTAAGGAATCTGAGACACGTTATATCAGCATAAATAGCCTTTTGTAACGTGTTGGTCAGATGATTTTGGGGAATAAGGTGTCTCGTGTTCCTTACAATTTCAAAAGAAGAGATATAGGCCGAATAAGACGTCCTCGGTTCCTTAGAATATCGATTGGTCATTCGGGAGATTCATTTGCCAGGGCCATTCGTCAGGGTTAGCTAGTACAGTCTACAAGGCTTTGTAGATGCTGACATTCGTTATCGCATAAACTTGCCTGAGTATAAACACAGATTCTAGGAGTACGTGTCCTAGAAATGGTTTTTCAGTATTGTTTCAGTACCGAGAAGGTGAGACGGAGCAAGAAATGCAGTAGTGGTGTGTAGGATAAACTCGTGAGCAACCGCAATGTTTCCGAGGGAAACAACCTTCGTAATCCCATACTTATCGGCTGTGAATTTCATATCCAACGTTGAGGATGCAGCTAGGTGTCCTCCTAATCAAAAACAGATTTTTCTGGAACAACCTCTAGTAAATTTATTGCAAATGCTAGGTTTACTTCCGTCTCACCCGGGCATACTGATAGACATGAGAGAGTTGCAGGTAGCGTGATCAGAGAGCCGAGGGGGAGAACGGAATGAACAGACGAATGGTGAAGCAAATTGGACTTATTATCGTATGTCTTATGATGATTATTATGATGTGGGAAGGTCAGAAAACGGATGCAGCTGTGGCGGCCACAGCCATTCCTGAACAATCCATTCGCTTGCGTATTCTAGCAAACTCGGATGCACCGGGAGATCAATTGGTGAAACGCGAGATTCGGGATGCCGTTGTTGCTCAGATGAGCGATTGGGTAGCTGAACTGGAGAATCCGCAAAGTCTGGATGAGGCACGTCAGGTGATTCGCGAGCATTTGTCCGAGATTGAGAATAAAGTCGGAGAAGAACTGACGAGTCGTGGCTTGCATTATGACTATCAGGTGGAGCTGGGTTCTGTTCCGTTCCCGACCAAATTATATGGGGGCACCGTCTATCCTGCGGGAGACTATGAAGCGGTTCGGATTACGCTGGGCGAGGGCAAGGGTCAGAATTGGTGGTGTGTGTTGTTCCCGCCGTTGTGCTTCATTGATGCAGGGACTGGGGATGCACTGGCGAAACCTTCTACCGTATCCGCAACAGCTGCTGAACCCGGAGATGCCGAGGCATCTGTGCAGGGAGATACACCAGAGGCAAGATTCTTTCTGTGGGATATGGCTGTGAAACTGTGGAGTTGGGTAACAGGATTGTTCGCATAACAACGTAAATATACTATATATGAGGGTGACTTCGATTCAGGGAGCTGCCCTTTTGATATGAATGGGTGCCTGGTTTACAGGGGGAATCATTCGTGGAGCGAAGTGTGAAGGGCATCCGAGGCAGGACAGGTATGTTATAATTACTTATATTGAACATGGATATTGAAGCGAAGTTAACGAGTTGTGCATGGAGTGCAAAGTTTATGTCTTACGTGCACAAGCAACCTATTATGATGTTTAGGAATGATGGATATATGAATAGAGAGAATGAGCAAGTGCAATTTACCTCAGCAATGGGAGATGACTTGGAGGTTCATGACAAGGGAACTCCAGCAGAGATGGTTACTGCCAATTGGGATGTGCGCGTTTTGGTGGACGCTGATCATTATCGTGAACTGGGTAATATTGAATTAGCGGATGTGAAAAGGGGAGCGCCCATCAAGGGGCGCTCGCCGACTTGCAGGCTGCGGCAGCCTGTCTTCGTCAAGGTAAGACGGTGGCCTTTCCGACTGAGACGGTCTATGGCCTGGGAGCTGATGCGCGTAGCACGGCAGCCGTGGAGGCTGTATTTGTCGCCAAAGGCCGACCTTCCGACAATCCACTGATTGTGCATATCGCGCACCGTGACCAGTTGGATGCTCTGGTCACGGAAGTGAACGAAACAGCGGAAGCGCTGATGGCGGCCTTCTGGCCGGGACCGCTGACGCTGGTGCTGCCGGTTAGGCCGGGGCGGTGTCCCCGCGTGTCACCGCCGGTCTGGACACGGTGGCCGTGCGCATGCCGGACCATCCGGTGGCCTTGCAGTTGATCGCAGCGGCGGCATGCCCTGTGGCTGCGCCAAGCGCCAACCGCTCCGGGCGGCCAAGCCCGACACTCGCGTCTCATGTACGCGAGGATCTGGATGGCCGCATCGGCGGCATCGTGGACGGCGGCCCCACCGGGGTGGGCGTCGAGTCCACGGTCGTGCAGGTCGGTGACGACGGTACCGTCACCATCCTGCGCCCTGGCGGCATTACGGCGGAACAGCTGTCCGCCGTTGCCGCCCGTGTCGCCACGGACCCCGCGCTACTCGCGGAGGGGGCCGATGGCGTGGGAAGCCCGGCGCCGCGCTCGCCGGGCATGAAGTACACGCACTACGCACCCGCAGGGGCGCTGTGCGTGGTGGAGGGGCCGCCCGCAACGGTGGCGGCCTGGATCAGCGCCGCCCTCGCAGAGGCGGCGCAGCGCGGAGAGCGCACCGCGGTGCTGGCGTTCGCCGAGCACGCGGAGCAGTACCGCGCCGATGCCGTGTTCTCGCTGGGCGACGCCAGCGAGCTGGAGGAAGCAGCGCGCAGGCTATACGCCGCGCTGCGAAGCTGCGATGAGCAAGGCGCCACATATATTGTGGCTGAAGCCTGCTCACGCGAAGGACTGGGAGCAGCCGTCATGAATCGGCTGCTCAAGGCTGCGGGGAACCAACTCATACAAGTTGGCCACCAGCAGCTCTCCTAACCTCTCCTGATCATACAGTCAGGAGAGCTACGCACTCTTTTCCAAAACAATCAATGAACCACCATATCCACTTGCACGTCAATCCAGCTTTATGCACCATTGGATATCGAGTAGATTCGTCGCCGTTTCCCCTTCATCGGTCATGTTTGGGTCCTTGTCCGCATATCGTGTACAAGAACCTTTACGTGACTTGGGGGTATGGGAATGTGGGATGTGTCTGCCCATGTAGGGCAGTTGGTAACCATTTTGATCATGGCTGTGGCGCTGGGTCTCGATGCGTTCTCGCTCGGAATCGGAATAGGCATGAAGGGCATTCGGCTGAGGGATGTATTGCGAATCAGTACAGTAACGGCGCTATTTCATATCATCATGCCGCTCATCGGCATGTATATGGGCAAATACGCCAGCTCCCTGCTTGGTGACATTACAACGTACGTGGCAGGTGGATTGCTTGTTCTGCTCGGTGGTCATATGATTCTGAATGCCTTCCGTGAAGGGGACACCAAGCTGGTGGACCACCGTTCCCTGCTCGGCGTTATTTTGTTCTCCCTGAGCGTAAGTGTCGATTCGTTTTCCGTTGGCGTTTCACTGGGCATGTTTAGCAGTGATCTGATCTTGACCGTACTTGCCTTTGGTGTGTGTGGCGGATTGATGTCGATTATGGGACTGCTATTAGGCCGTCGGGTGAGCCAGAATCTCGGGGATTACGGTGAAGCCATCGGTGGCGCAATCTTGCTTGCATTTGGACTTTTGTTTATATTTTAAAATAAAACGTGAGACATCATATCATTCGCATCATATGTAAAATGGGGAGGCTAACACAATGAAACATATTTTATTCGTATGTACAGGCAATACGTGCCGCAGCCCCATGGCAGAGGGGCTTTTGCGAAAATTGGCGTCGGAACGCGGCATTCAGGTTGAGGTTCGTTCCGCAGGTGTGGCCGCTACGCCGGGTATGCCGATCTCCCGTCATGCGGAAGCGGTTCTGAGAGATCATAACGTTGAAGGTCCACCTCATTCCACGCAGCTTAGCGCCAACCTGGTCGGTTGGGCTGATCTGGTTCTTACCTTAACGCGTAGTCACAAGCAGCATGTTATGCAGGTATTTCCCGACTCCATCCACAAAACCTATACATTAAAAGAGTATGTGGAGGATGACGAGCAGGTATTAAGAGATGTTCAGGAGTTGGACAGCCTGTTTGCAACGCTGGAGATGAAACGTGCCCTTGGGCAGGAGATCCTGGCATCAGAGCGCGAGCGAGCCATTGAGATCAGACAACGCATTCCAAGTTTCGATATCTCCGATCCTTTTGGAGGCAGTCGTGATGATTACAATATCGCTGCGGCCGAGATTCGGACCGCATTGGACCGGCTTTTGGATAAGCTGGGATAATTCCGATCCTGCGGGGCAGGTTATTGAAACAGGACACAGGATGTAAATTAACCGTTGATTTTAGACGCGGGTTGTTTTATGATGAAGGGGAAAACAGGGATCCGGTGTAACTGGCGACGAAGTGGGCATAACCACGATGGAGCACCGGAACAAACGGCCGGTCGCCTGGGCAAAAGAGCAATTCTGCGATACCCGCAGACTGCTCTTTTTTCGTCTTTCATCTGATTATTCGCTATAATAGAACCTGAGATGCCGTGCAAGAATACGAAGGACAGCCAAGAGACAGCGGGCATGATTTTATCGGGAGGCGATGATAGGATGACTATAGAGTTGGATTCAGAACAACCCGGATTGCAGGAACAGACCGCATCCATTCTGCATGAACTGGCACTTGCCGGACAGCTTGGGCCTGGACAGGTCGTTGTGATCGGTACAAGCACAAGTGAAGTTGCAGGGGCACGGATTGGTACAAGTGGTGCCATTGAAGTGGCGCAACAGCTTCTTGCGGGCATACGCGAGGTGCAGGAGGAATTCGGTTTTGACACGGTATTCCAATGTTGTGAGCATCTGAACCGTGCGCTGGTCATGGAACGTTCTGTGCTGACGCGTCTTGGATTGACCGAGGTTGGTGCAGTACCCGTGCCCAAGGCCGGAGGTTCAATGGCATCCGCAGCATATCGTTCGCTGACCGATCCATGCCTGGCTGAACATGTGCAGGCCCATGCGGGACTGGACATTGGGGAGACGATGATTGGCATGCATCTCCGGCATGTAGCCGTACCTTTTCGTACAGCGCTTCGTTATGTTGGAGATGCACGTGTAACCACAGCGTTGACCCGTCCGAAGTTAATTGGCGGCGAACGCGCGGTGTATCGTATGGAAGAACAACCAGATTCAACATTTTGTGACTAACATATAAAGCGAGACTAATTGGGTTACACTCCTGACTTTGATTGCATCACCATCTTCCGATCGCTGTTATCCCCAGATTTTTTAATTCCCTATTAAAGGGGAAATCCGGTGATAAAGGCGACCACTTCGCTTCTTCAGATTGGTGTTGCAATCGCCGTTTTCGTGTAAACATTAGTTTCACTTTATAACTTCACTTATAACTGGGAGGAATTTAATCATGGAACAATTGCGCAAGAATGACCCGGCAGTACTGGAAGCGATGAATCTTGAACTGAAACGTCAACAGAACAACATCGAACTGATTGCATCCGAGAACATCGTAAGCGAAGCAGTCATCGAAGCATTGGGATCTGTACTGACCAACAAGTACGCTGAAGGATATCCAGGCAAACGTTACTATGGCGGTTGTGAGCATGTAGACGTTGTTGAAGACATTGCGCGTGATCGTGCCAAAGAATTGTTCGGAGCAGAACACGTGAATGTTCAACCTCACTCCGGCGCACAAGCGAACATGGCAGTATATCTTGCAGCGTTGAAACCTGGTGATACCGTACTTGGTATGAACCTTGCCCATGGTGGACACCTCACGCACGGTAGCCCGGTTAACGCTTCCGGTTTGCTGTACAACTTTGTAGCATACGGCGTGCAGGAAGATACATTCCTGATTGATTATGATGAAGTGCGCAAAGCGGCTTTCAAACACCGTCCTCGTCTGATCGTTGCAGGTGCAAGTGCATATCCGCGTACCATTGATTTTGAAAAGCTGGCTTCCATCGCCAATGATGTAGGTGCTTTGTTCATGGTGGATATGGCTCATATCGCAGGATTGGTTGCTGCTGGTTTGCATCCAAACCCGGTTCCACATGCACACTTCGTAACAACAACAACACACAAAACGCTGCGCGGACCTCGTGGTGGTATGATTCTGTGCCGCAAAGCATGGGCAGCAGCGATTGATAAAGCGGTATTCCCGGGTTCCCAAGGTGGACCTCTGATGCACGTGATTGCTTCCAAAGCAGTAGCATTCGGTGAAGCTTTGCAACCAGAGTTCAAAACATATGCACAGAACGTCGTGAAAAACGCACAGGTTCTTGCTGAAACACTGATCGCTGAAGGCTTGAACATCGTATCCGGTGGTACAGATAACCACTTGATGCTGATCGACACACGCAGCGTGAACATCACAGGTAAGGAAGCTGAGCATGTGCTTGATTCCATCGGCATTACCGTGAACAAAAATGCCATTCCATTCGATCCAACCAGCCCGTTTGTAACGAGCGGTATTCGTATTGGTACACCTGCAGCAACTTCCCGTGGCATGAATGAAGAAGCGATGGTATCGATCGGTAAGATCATTGCCAAAACGCTGAAAAATCCAAAAGATACAGCGAAGCTGGATGAAGCTCGTGCAGAAGTGACTGCACTGACAGACCAATTCCCGCTCTATACCGACCTTAAATACTAAAAAACTTTGCTCATGCTGTTTGTATTTGAGTTTCTCTAAAATGGAATACAAAATAACGAAGCAGACAGAATGAGGCCGTAGAAGCGAAGCGTTCGCATTTATTCCCGAATTTACACCTTTATAAGGTGATTCATAAAATTCGGGAATAACAGCGATCGAAGGTGCAATCTGCTTGCGGAGCATCACTTGTATTCATATTTTTCCCACTCAATGACATAACAGCATGAGCAAAACAGGACCGGATGGATCATTTTCCGGTCCTGTTTTTTATAGGATTCGGTATTCTGTAATGATTAGGTGCCCTTTGATGGTGTAATTCGTTGTTGGTGATGATATAATATACAGGATTTATCGAGCCCATGAATGGTGGCTAGGTATATTTGGAAATGCTGAACATGAAGAACTTACCGGAGGGACAAATTAGATGGGAAAATTAGTAATATGTGATCACCCTTTGATTCAACACAAACTGACGTTTATACGCGACATGCGTACGAATACGAAAGATTTTCGTGAATTGGTGGATGAAGTAGCAACGTTGATGGCTTATGAGATTACAAGAGATGTTGAACTGGAAACGATTGATGTACAGACACCTGTAGCTGCTACACAAGGTAAAGTCATCTCTGGACGTATGCTCGGACTGGTGCCGATTCTGCGTGCAGGACTCGGAATGCTGGATGGCGTTGTGAAATTGTTGCCAGCAGCAAAAGTTGGACATGTTGGTCTGTTCCGTGACCCGGAAACACTGCAACCGGTAGAATACTACACCAAACTGCCTACAGACGTAACAGAGCGTCAATTGATTGTGATCGATCCGATGCTGGCAACTGGAGGTTCGGCAATTGCAGCTATTGACGTGCTGAAGAAACGCGGCTGTACCCAAATCAAAATGATGAACCTGGTGGCAGCACCAGAAGGCGTAAAGGCGGTACAGGATGCACATCCCGATGTGGACATCTATGTAGCAGCATTGGACGACCGTCTGGATGATCATGGTTATATCGTTCCAGGGCTTGGAGATGCAGGAGACCGTCTATACGGCACTAAATAAGCATATCGCATGCTTGTAATCGGAACTTATAGAAAAGGGGCTTTGCTCGAATGTCCAAGAAAATTAAAGTCATGACGATCTTCGGGGTGCGTCCAGAAGCCATCAAGATGGCTCCGCTTATTTTGGAATTGCAAAAACACCCTGAGTCTATTGAATCTATTGTTTGCGTAACTGCGCAGCATCGCCAGATGTTGGATCAGGTACTTGAAGTTTTCGACATTCATCCCGATTATGATCTGGATGTAATGAAAGACCGTCAGACATTGAATGAGATTACAATTCGCGTACTTGGCGGCCTGGAGCCAGTGTTAGCCGAAGCTAAGCCGGATATTGTATTGGTTCACGGAGATACATTGACTACCTTTGTAGCGAGTTATGCAGCATTTTTGCAACAGATTCAGGTAGGTCACGTGGAAGCAGGACTTCGGACGTGGAACAAGCTGTCTCCATATCCCGAAGAGATGAACCGTCAGCTGACAGGAGTACTGGCTGATCTACACTTTGCGCCTACAGACTGGTCTTCTTCCAATCTTGCCAAAGAAAATAAATCGGAGTCTAGTACGTACGTCACAGGCAACACGGTAACAGATGTGTTTCAATATACAGTACGGGAGGACTACAAACACCCGGTACTTGATTGGGCCCAAGGCAAACGCCTTGTGCTGATGACAGCTCATCGCCGTGAATCTCAGGGCGAGCCTCACCGCAACATTTTCCAGGCCGTCAAACGGATTGCCGACGAATTCGAAGATATTGCCATCGTGTACCCGGTGCATCCAAGTCCTGCTGTGAAGGAGCCGGCTCACGCGATCTTGGGGAATCATCCCCGTATTCAATTAATTGATCCACTAGACGTGGTGGATTTGCATAACTTTTACCCGCATACTCACTTGATTTTGACCGATTCAGGCGGTTTGCAGGAAGAAGCGCCTTCCTTTGGTGTGCCTGTGCTCGTATTGCGCGACACAACAGAGCGCCCGGAAGGCATTGAAGCCGGAACGCTGGAATTGGTAGGTACCGAAGAGGAACGTGTATATGAACGGACCAAAGCTCTGCTTACAGACAAAACACTGTATGCAAGCATGAGTCAGGCTGCCAATCCATACGGAGATGGACATGCTTCGGAAAGAATTGTCAATGCGATTTTGCACCATTTCGGTGTAAATAGTGAACGTCCGGAATCATTTCACAGAAAATTCAAAAAATAATACAATTTTTCTGACGGATTTCTAAAGGGCATAGCATACAGTTAAACTGTACGGTTTACGCGGGTTTATGGGCTTTGAGGGTCTGTATTCCCGTCGTTTTCCCCTTTAAAACGCTAAAATCATTCAATTGACAAAGGCTCTCATCATTCAGTAAAATTAACTGGGATTGCAAGGGTGGCGTGGAAAATGGCCGATTCGAACAAACCAAATTCATCCCGTAACCATGACGATAATGTATGGAAAGCGATGGGACTCGTGACAGCTTTTGGGATCGAGATTGCCATTCTCGCTGTTGCCGGATATTACGCTGGCTCCTGGTTGGACAAGACCATCGGAGGTAACGGAATATGGATCGCCGTAAGCGTTCTCTTTTTCTTGCGGCAGGCGGTGTAAGCATCTACTTTATCGCGAAAAAATTCATGGGGGAAAGTGATGAGTGAACTAACCAGATACCGCAGATCGATGACTGTTTTCATCATGTACTTTCTTATGATTTGTTTTCTCGCAGCGGCCTTTATGCCACGTGTGGAGACAATTGCTTTGGGACTCGCCCTAGGTACAGGAATTAGCTGGATCAATGCATTTTACTTGGGCTACAAAGTAAGGAAAATGTCTGATGATGCGGCAGAAGGTAACTTGAAGCGTGTGAACCTGGGATTTTTGACAAGAGCGGCACTCGCTGTGCTCGGTATATTCATATCGATGCGCTTTCCGCAGTACTTCAATACATATGCGGTTGCAGGCGGTCTCGTCATTGCACAATTTTCCTTACTGATTATAGGGATTGTCCATTCCCGCAGAGCAGAATGAAGTTAAGGGCTGCAGCTTTCAAGTCGAGAAAGGGGTGAGAAAAATATGCATGAAGCTCCAATTATTATGCTTGGCGGATTTCGACTGGATCTATCGGTTCTGTTGATGCTGGTCGTTACAGGTGCAATTGTTTTTATTTTTGCTGTACTGGCAACACGGAGATTATCCGTTGAAAATCCCGGCAAGCTGCAAAATTTTATGGAGTGGGCAGTCGAATTCGTCCGCAATCTGATTTCCAGCACAATGGATATGAAGAAAGGTAAACATTTTATCTCTCTCGCTCTTTCCATGATTATGTTCATCTTTGTAGGGAATATGCTCGGCCTTCCGCTCGTAGCTGTATCTGAGGTAACAGATGTGAATCAGGCACAGATATTCGGTAAACCGATTGTTACAGCGGTGGAGGCGTTTGAAGAAGCGCATGCCAAGGACCCTGAAGCACACCCGCACGTTGAACTGGCTTGGTGGAAATCACCGACAGCCGACTTGTCTGTAACAATGGGACTTGCTCTCGTAGCGTTCCTTGTATCTCATGGACTAGGATTGTTCCGCAACACCAAAGGGTACCTCCAGCATTACCTTAAGCCTTTCGCCTTGTTCTTGCCAATCAACTTGATTGAGACGGCATCCAAGCTGTTGACACACGGTATGCGTCTATTCGCGAATATCTTCGCGGGTGAGGTACTAATAGCAACGATTCTGAAACTGACCACATTCAAAGTGTTTGGTGCTATCGCAGCAATTCCGCTATTGATGGTGTGGCAAGGCTTCAGTATCTTTATCGGCGCGATCCAGGCATTTGTGTTTGTTATCTTGATGATGGTGTACATTTCACAGAGCATCGAGACGCACGACGAGCATTAAGTTTCAAGCCCTACGAAGAATTCTTCACCAGGCTGAACAATAAAAAATTCGATTTATCATTTTAAGGAGGATATACAAATGGGAGCAATGGCATTAATCGCAGCAGCAATTGTTGCAGGACTGGGCGCGTTTGGCGCAGGTATTGGTAACGGTATGGTAATCAGCAAAACGGTGGAAGGTATTGCCCGTCAACCGGAAGCAAAATCCACTCTTCAAACAACAATGTTTATCGGTGTAGGTTTGATCGAGGTATTGCCGATCATCGGTGTGGTACTCGCGTTCATGTTCTACGGTATGGCTTAATTAAATTTTAAAGGTTTGGCGGGGAAGGCCATAGCCATCCGCGCCTTCTTTTTAGGTAATGTCCGTTCCAACGGATGACGTTTTAAGGATACCTCCAGGAAGGAGTGAACAGATTGAGTTTCATATGGGAAAATACGCTTCTTGCGATTGTTGCATTTGCAATTTTATATTGGCTGCTTAGCCGTTATGCCTTCGGGCCTTTGTTCTCCATCATGGAAAAACGTCGTGAACTCGTGATGACGCAGATGAATGAGGCTGCACAGACTCGGGAACAGGCCATTGCCTATGTGGAGGAGCAAAAACAAGCTCTGGAGCAAGCGCGTCAAGAGGCTTACGACATTATTGAACAGTCCAAACAAACGGGTGGCAAACAAGCTGAATCGATTTTGGCTGATGCGAAAGCTGAAGCTAATCGTCTGAAAGACGATGCAGTACGCGAAATCGAGAGCGAGAAGAACAAAGCAGTCGCAGCACTTCGCAGCGAACTGGGTACAGCTTCCGTTCAGATTGCATCCAAGTTGATCAAAAAAGAAGTTGAGAACGGTCCTGCACAAGAAGAGCTTGTGAACCAATACCTCAATGAGGTAGGAGGCCGACAATGAGCCGCGATACGATTGTTGCCAAGCGTTATGCGAAAGCATTGTTCGAAGTTGCTCTTCAGCAACAGCAGGTGCTTGAGGTTGAACAGGAACTGGTTGCAGTAGTCAGTGCATTGACCGGAGATTCAGATATCGAGAAATTTATCGTATCCCCGAATATTTCTGATGAAGCCAAGCAGAATGTAATTCACTCAAGTCTTGATGGCAAGGTATCCGATTCAGTCCTTCGTACAGTCTTGTTGTTGATTGAGCGCGGACGCGTTGAATTGCTGGGAGACTTGCTGAATGATTATCGGAAGATTCAAGGAGAGTCGCTGGGCATCGCTGATGCACGTGTCTACTCGACTTATGCGTTGAATGATGAAGAAAAAGAAGCGGTAGCCCGTGATTTCGGTGGCCGTGTGAATAAAAAGATCCGTATCGAGAACATTGTTGATCCGACTCTGCTGGGCGGATTGAAAGTCGCCATTGGCGATACGATCTATGACGGCAGCTTGGCTGGCAAGCTCGAACGTCTTGAGCAGTCTTTTAACAGACGAGTACAGTAGATTGGGGTGAGGACACTTGAGTATCAAACCAGAAGAAATCAGTACATTAATTAAGAGCCAAATCGAACAATACAAGACCGATATCGATGTAGTCGAAGTCGGAACGGTAATCGAGGTTGGTGATGGTATCGCTCGTGTTTACGGACTTGAGAACGTCATGTCCAACGAGTTGGTTGAATTCCCAAGCGGTGTTATGGGACTCGCCATGAACGTGGAAGAAAGCAATGTCGGTGTCGTTATCCTGGGACCTTACTACGATATTCGTGAAGGTGACCAAGTGAAACGAACAGGTCAAATCATGCAGGTGCCTGTAGGCGAAGCATTGATTGGACGCGTTGTGAATCCGCTCGGTATTCCGGTAGATGGCAAAGGGCCAATTGCTACAACGGAATTCCGTCCGGTTGAAGGTAAAGCACCAGGCGTAATGGATCGTAAATCGGTTCATGAGCCAATGCAAACAGGGATCAAAGCCATTGATGCCATGGTTCCAATCGGTCGTGGACAACGTGAGTTGATCATCGGTGACCGTCAAACAGGTAAAACATCCATCGCGATTGATGCGATTCTGAACCAAAAAGGTAGCGGCATGAAGTGTATCTATGTGGCTATCGGTCAAAAACAGTCTACAGTTGCTCAAGTTGTGGAAACTCTTCGTCGTAAAGGCGCAATGGAGTACACCATTGTTGTAACTGCAGCAGCTTCTGATCCATCACCACTCTTGTACATCGCACCGTATTCCGGTTGTTCGATGGGTGAGTACTTCATGTACAAAGGCGAGCACGTTCTGGTTATCTATGATGACTTGACCAAACAAGCCTCTGCTTACCGTGAGCTTTCCTTGTTGCTTCGTCGTCCACCGGGCCGTGAGGCTTATCCGGGTGACGTCTTCTACCTGCACTCCCGTTTGCTGGAGCGTGCTGCGAAGCTGAATGATGAACTGGGTGGTGGTTCTTTAACCGCGCTGCCGTTTATTGAAACACAAGCTTCCGACGTATCTGCATACATCCCGACGAACGTAATCTCCATCACGGACGGACAAATCTTCCTGGAAGCTGACTTGTTCAATGCTGGACAACGCCCGGCAATCAACGTAGGTATTTCCGTATCCCGTGTCGGCGGTTCCGCTCAGATTAAAGCGATGAAAAAGGTTGCAGGTTCCCTGCGTCTCGACCTCGCTCAATATCGTGAGCTTCAAGCGTTCTCCCAGTTCGGTTCCGATCTGGATAAAGCGACTCAGGCCCGCCTGAATCGTGGTGCGCGCATGATGGAAATCCTGAAGCAAGGTGTTAACCAGCCTCTGCCTGTAGAACAACAGGTTGTCAGCTTGTACACTGCGGTTAAAGGATTCCTGGATGAGATTCCAACAGGTGATGTTACTCGTTTCGAGCGTGAGTTCCTCGCGTTCATGGAGAGCAGCCATCCGGAGATTCTTGCATCCATCCGTGATACAAAAGAATTGACTGCAGACAACGAAAATGCACTGAAAGGTGCAATTGAGAAGTTCAGAAAGAGCTTTGCTGTCTCTGTCTAAATAAATAATTGCAGGTGCGGAGTTGTCTAACCGATTCCGCATGTCTGCATGTAAAACTTTGACTCTGTCAAAAAAGATGATGCTTACGATGTAGTTTTGACTTTGTCAAAACTTTAAGGTGGTGAAATCATGGCAAAAGGCATGCGCGAAATTAAGCGGCAAATTAAAAGCGTACAAAGCACCAAGCAGATCACCAAAGCAATGGAGATGGTAGCTGCTGCAAAACTGCGTAAAGCGCAGGAAAAGCGGAAGCAGCCCGTCCTTATTCGGAGAAACTGAAGGAAGTTGTAGCGAGTATTGCATCAAGCACGCAAGGCATACAGCATCCGATGCTGGAGAGCCGTCCAGTCAAAAAGACAGCTTACCTGATCATTACATCGGACCGTGGTCTTGCAGGTGGATACAATGCGAACGTTTTGCGTCAGGTTAATCAGACGCTCAAAGAGCGCCACAACTCCCAGGATGACTACGAATTGTTCGTCATTGGACGTAAAGGACGCGATTACTTCAGACGTCGTGAAATTGCGATGGCATCCACAACAACGGATCTGTCGGATTCGCCTTCATTTGCAGACATCAAATCCATTGCACACGAAGCTGTTCATGGGTTTGAACTGGCTAAATTTGATGAATTGTACATTTGTTATAACCGCTTTGTGAATGCGTTGACCCAGATTCCTACGGTAGAAAAACTTCTTCCAATGGAAACACCTGAGGTAACTGCTGCGGAAGGACCAACGGCGAGCTACGAATACGAGCCGTCTGCTGAGGCTGTACTGGAGGTTTTGCTTCCGCGTTACGCGGAAACGCTGATCTATGGTGCACTTCTAAACGGTAAGGCAAGTGAGCTGGGCGCGAAAATGACGGCAATGGGTAATGCAACCAAAAATGCATCCAAACTCATTAACGACTTGTCATTGACCTATAACCGTGCCCGTCAAGCGGCGATTACGCAGGAGATTACGGAAATTGTGGCAGGTGCCAACGCAGCACAAGGCTAACCGTTTTTTTATTAATGAAGGCTTGCAGAGCAAAGATAAACGAACGGTACATTATTTTTGCAAAAGTAGCAGGCTTGTAGGAGGGGAACGTTAAGATGAACAAAGGACGCGTTGTGAGCATCATGGGTCCGGTTGTTGACGTCGAGTTTGATCGCGGCGGTCTGCCGGAAATCCTCAATGCCATTACGATCACTACAGTAAGTGAGAGCGGCGTTAGTGTAAACCTTACACTCGAAGCTTCGAAACATCTGGGTGACAACCGAGTACGTTGTATTGCGATGTCCTCCACGGATGGACTTGTTCGTGGTATGGAAGCTTTAGATACAGGAGCACCAATCTCTGTACCTGTCGGAGAAGCTACACTGGGTCGTGTATTTAACGTACTCGGGGAAGCAATTGATACTGGCGGTGCCGTGGCTTCTGAGCACAAAAACCCGATTCACCGTTCAGCACCTGCATTTGATGAACTGACTACCCAAGCAGAGATGCTGGAGACAGGAATCAAAGTTATCGACTTGCTTGCTCCTTACGCTAAAGGTGGTAAGATTGGCCTCTTCGGTGGTGCCGGTGTAGGTAAGACGGTAACGATTCAGGAATTGATCAACAACATCGCACAAGAGCACGGCGGTATCTCCGTATTCGCGGGTGTTGGTGAGCGTACACGTGAAGGTAATGACTTGTATCACGAGATGAGTGATTCCGGCGTTATCAACAAAACAGCAATGGTCTTCGGACAAATGAACGAGCCTCCAGGCGCACGTCTTCGTGTAGCCCTCACAGGTCTGACGATGGCGGAATATTTCCGTGATGAAGAAGGCCGTGACGTGTTGCTCTTTATCGATAACATCTTCCGTTTCACCCAAGCGGGTTCAGAAGTATCTGCCTTGCTTGGACGTATGCCTTCCGCAGTTGGTTACCAGCCTACGCTGGCAACAGAAATGGGTCAACTGCAAGAACGTATCACTTCAACGAAAAAAGGTTCTGTAACATCCATCCAGGCCATCTACGTGCCTGCGGATGACTATACTGACCCGGCTCCTGCAACGACGTTTGCCCACTTGGATGCAACGACGAACCTGGAGCGTAAAATTTCCGAGATGGGTATCTACCCTGCGGTAGATCCGCTGGCTTCCAGTTCCCGGATTTTGTCCCCTGAAGTTGTAGGTGAAGAACACTACAGCGTAGCTCAAGGCGTTAAACGTATCTTGGCGCGTTACAATGAGTTGCAAGATATCATTGCAATCCTGGGTATGGACGAGTTGAGTGAGGAAGACAGAGCGCTTGTATACCGTGCTCGTAAAATCCAACGTTTCTTGTCCCAGCCTTTCCACGTTGCTGAAGCATTTAACGGTATTCCGGGTAAATACGTTCCGGTTAAAGAAACGGTGCGCAGCTTTAAAGAGATTCTCGAAGGTAAGTATGATGATCTTCCGGAAGCAGCTTTTCCTCTTTGTTGGTACAATTGAAGAGGCAGTGGAGAAAGCCAAAACACTGGTTTAGTCTGAATCCAGGATTGTCCTTATGTGGGCTATCCTTCGGATAGTTTCAGGAGGGATGGAATTGAGCACCTTTTTGTTGGAAATCGTAACACCCGAGCGTCTGGTGTATTCAGAACAAGTGGATAGCATCACGGCTCGTGGTATTGAAGGGGAACTAGGCATTCTGCCTGGTCATATTCCTATGGTTACACCTTTGCAGATTGCACCAATCTATATTCGTAACGGAAAAGAAACTAAACAAGTTGCTATCGGTGGCGGGTTTATCGAAGTACGTAAAGATAAGGTTGTTGTACTTGCAGAGAGTGCTGAATTCCCGGAGAACATTGATGTGGATCGTGCGCGTGCGGCGAAAGAGCGGGCAGAACGTCGGCTTGCAAGCCAAAGCAATCAGGATCACTTTGATCACCGTCGTGCAGAGATTGCACTGCAAAAAGCGGTCAACCGGATTAATGTATTTGGCAAATAAGCGATTCTTGGAAGCCCGGCGGGTTAATCTGCCGGGCTTTTTTGAGTTTGTTTGATAGAACGGTTTAATCAAATATATCAATATGTCTGCCATATATTGCACGATGTCTCTTCAGTAAACAGAAGCATTTTCAAGCTAATCATTCACCAATGTTGAGGTTTTGAATAGAATGTAGGACTATAGTAGTGGGCGCATTTACCACTAAGAGAACCATTTTTTTTTAATAAAAACAAAATTATTTCCGAGGAAATGACAGATTCGATATCGAAATAGCGCTCTTTTATGTCGTTTTAGTCACAAAATCCCGGCAGTTTAAAATTAAAATATTTTAGAAGTGGAAATCAATGTAATTGACAATGTATGATGAAAGAGCCTATATTCCATAGAGTCAGCAGAAGCAGGAAGCTGTGTAGTAGATTCCATAGTCTTGCACTTTCGGATTGTTGCTGCTCGCTCTTTGGGCATCAGGGGATTCCTGCCTGGCAGGAATAAAACTGACAGTACGCTCAGCATGTTGTGCTTAACACTCCGGTATACTAACAAGTTATGGGTGCCAGGCATATGATATGCTGAACGCTGCAACAAATGTGGAGGTAAAGAATATATGGATACTGATCTGACGAATCAGGTGAATCAGGCGTTAAGCACCAATGGCTTGGTTTCGATCATCGTCTCCCTTTTATGTATTGCGTTGTCTTGGTGGGCTCTGACCAATCTCAAACTGGATTTAATTATCAGACAGCCACGAGGTGCTCAGGGAAGACTGTTACATTTGTTGCTCGCCATTATTTTGGGGCATGCCGTTGCTGGCTTTGTCATTGACTACTTGTCCTGGACTCAAATGTTGCGTAATTTGTTTTAATGTTGAGATGGTTGGTTAATCATCTGTTAGGCCCTTGAAGCAGCTCATTGTCGAATAACATCGATTAATTGTGTTAACAATTAGAGTATGAGTTGTCGGTAAAGAAATTAAGAAAAAAATGTGACGTGAAATTGGATGAATTTGAGATGTTTTATGTAAAAAATGCTTGTATCGTACAAATCAACAATGTTATGATGGAAGTTAGGGAATTCACAATTGTTCACTTATTTTGTAGTTATAAACGGGATATCCGGTTCATGCCGGCTAATAACCATCCCACTTTGTCTGTTCTGATGCTCTGCTGGCTTGTAAGACACTGATTTTACATGCGGAATAGCACGATGCACGGCACATGGTATCATTGATATGGATTATAAAAACCAATTCTTTTCTGAACAGACATCTGTGGCAATATGCCAGAATATGTCGAAATTCCACACACAGCAACAGTCCTTTCTACACACAGTGGGGCTTACGTATTCCGGAATGAAGAAAGGGAATAAAAGCGCGGAGGGAACCATGATGAGCAAATTTATCGTCCGCGGTGGCAAAAGGTTGACCGGAAGTGTCAAAGTTAGCGGCGCTAAAAATTCTGTTCTTCCGATCATCGCTGCCTCTCTCTTAGGGGAAGAAGGACAAAGCGTTATTATTGACGCGCCTCCTCTAGACGATGTGATGACGATTAACAAGGTGTTGGAATCGCTGGGAGCGGGAGTTACATACCGGGACGAAGTGATTACCGTAAATGCGGAGAAACTTACTTCCTGTGAAGCCCCGTATGAATGGGTTAGTAAAATGCGGGCGTCTTTCCTGGTCATGGGGCCTTTGTTGACGCGAATGGGTCATACAAGAATCTCACTTCCTGGTGGATGTGCCATCGGTACACGGCCTATTGATCAGCATTTGAAAGGCTTTGAAGCCATGGGCGCAGAGATCAGCTTGGGCCAGGGTTATATCGAAGCTCGTAGCCAGGGACGGTTGCGTGGTGCGAAAATTTATCTGGATGTGGCTTCCGTAGGTGCCACTCAAAATATTATGATGGCTGCAACATTGGCCGAAGGTGTAACTGTTCTGGAGAACGCGGCCAAAGAACCAGAGATTGTGGATCTTGCCAACTTCCTGAATGGAATGGGTGCCATTGTACGTGGCGCTGGTACTGGCGTGATCCGCATTGAAGGTGTGGAGAAACTGTCAGGCGTTACACATACCGTTATTCCGGATCGGGTAGAAGCGGGTACGTATATGGCTGCTGCTGCAATTTCTGGCGGTGACGTGTACATTGAAGGTGCAATCTCTGATCACCTAGGCTCCGTTATCGCGAAGCTTGAAGAGATGGGTGTAACCATCCAGCCAGATGAGAATGGCGTGCGTGTAATCGCAGATCGTCCTCTTAAGGCTGTGGATGTGAAAACATTACCATACCCAGGATTCCCGACAGATATGCAATCCCAGATGATGGCTCTTTTGCTCGCATCTGAAGGAACCAGTGTCGTGACAGAGACTGTTTTTGAAAACCGATTCATGCATGTGGATGAGTTCCAACTGATGAATGCGGAGATCAAAGTTGAAGGACGTTCGTCCATCATCACAGGCAATGCCAAACTGAAGGGTGCCAAAGTAACAGCTACCGATTTGCGTGCGGGTGCCGCACTCATTATTGCCGGTCTTGTTGCTGAAGGTACAACGGAAGTGGGCGGTGTTCATCACATCGACCGTGGCTATGTACACCTCGCTGAGAAGCTAAACGGACTTGGCGCTGACATCTATCGCATCTCGGTTGATGAGCCTAAGCTGGAAGCAACCAAAGCACCTAGTGAAAAAGTGGAGAAAGAAGTACCGATGTTTAAGGTACAACCCACTTTGGCTTAACACTGGATTGAAACAAAAGAATACTGTTCTGTAGTATTGAGAACTCTCAAAGCTAAGCCATCAGGCTTGGCTTTTTTTGTGTTTCTTTTGAAGAGGGTGGGTTGAGGTTTGATACCTGATTCTATTAATAGCTGGTCCTAATTTATATAACATACCATCGTATTCTGTGCCCATTCTGGACCAAATGAAAGAGCATGCTTTATATAGGGTTCGTTTCATAATAAATACTTCTTTTCAGCGACAGATCAACGTTTCTGGGACGTACATGGCAAAAGAAAGCGGGAAGCAGAACGGAATGAAAAGGGACTCGTTTCTCTTAAATCAGGTTCTATCAGATCGGGCTAGCTCATACCCTAAACTATGGATTTGAACAACACGACCGGCACATGACCGGCCATAGACAACGGAGGGTTATCGTCGAATGAAAGAAGCTCGTGTACAGGTAAAGGTCCCGCTTGTCCCCGTCCAGGTAAGCAAATGCCGGAGGAGAATGCCGTTACTGGAGTGGAAAAGACAAGCCTGCCCCATTAAAACTGAGGAATGTTTCATCACAACCTGCAAAATTATCAACTCCAGGCCGGGTGTCGACAGATGAACTGAACCGGCAGGCAACCGAACATATTCATATCCCTGTTATTGAGCTGGATGAATTCCGCCGTGTGAAGCGTCGCCGAATGCGGACATTTGGGCGAAAACCCCGCTGGGGGCGGGGCGCAATTCTACACGATGGCAACCTGCTGCTGCTGTATCTGCCTTATTGGCAATGGCTCTGCTGATCCCGGTAATTCTGGTGTGGCCGCGAACAAGCGAATCACCAAAGCCGATCCCTGCTCCAACGGATGCCAGCAATAAAAATACTCCAGCTCCGGCGCCAGCCGTTCCGGTTACCTACACTGAACCCGAAGTACGTGTATACCTTTCTGCAACGGGCACAACGATGAATCTGCCACTGGAAGACTATGTTACCGGGGTGGTGGCAGCTGAGATGCCGGCGGAATTCAGGCTGGAGGCTTTAAAGGCGCAGGCGATCGCAGCTCGCACATTTATTGTGCGAAGACTTGCTGCTAGTGATACAAGTGGGGTTCCATCGGGTACGGCGGATGTGACGGATACGGTCAGTCATCAAGTGTTTATTCCGCCAGATCAGGTGAAATCGGAATGGACTCGTCTGGGGAAGGCGAAGGAATGGGAGAAGCTGCAACAGGCTGTACGCGAAAGTCGAGATACGGTGATGACCTATCAGGGCAAGGCGATCACCGCATCCTTTTTTCCACGAGTAATGGATATACCGAAAATGCAGAGGATGTATGGGGAACGCTGTACCGTATCTGAAAAGCGTAGACAGTCCCTGGGATAAAAGCCTGGCACCAGGCTACAAGCAGACCGTTACGATGAAGCGTAACGAGATTCTGCAGAAGCTAAACCTGGATGCCATTCCGGCCACCACTCAGAGTGGATCGTGGATGGAAGTGTTATCTACAACCAAAGGACATCGAATAAAGGAGATGCAAATCGCAGGTGAAACATTCAGCGGCCCAGAGGTTCGCAAGCTGCTCGGATTAAGATCCAGCCAGTTCAGTTGGAAGACCACGGGGGATGAGGTCCAGATCACAACATATGGATACGGACATGGGGTTGGCATGAGCCAATGGGGAGCAAACGGCATGGCGCAGGAGGGTCACACGGCCACCCAGATTCTCAAACACTACTATACCGGCATCTCATTCGGACAGGCATCCAAGATGTTGGCATCCAGGTAGGAGAGAGGAACAGGGCTGGATAGCTGCGAAATATTTCAGATGGATACGAATGTGTGCGAATGTGTGTAAGTGTATGAGCATGAATGCAGCAGTTCAGGTTTGGAACGGATTATCAGGCTTCCCAGGTACCATTGTTGCGCTAACGAATCTGAGAGATCTTAATAGGCGTTATCCCGACGAATAGAAATTCTAATGAATCTCAGACGCGTTATATCACGAGATACCACCGAATTGATCCAATAATAGCGCCAAAAGGAGTAATTAGCGTGTCTATGGTTCGTTAGATTTTCTAAACCGCGATTTCCCCGCCAATAAGGCCGCCTGAGTTCGTTAGAAATATTTATTATCTAATCGTCTGGAAAATTGAAGGTGCTGTCATTCATTTAATGCTCATTCGCAATAAGCAAGCCAACCGGGATTGAACGATGAAATCAAGTTTAAAGCCCAGCTTTAAAGAGCCCAGGCGCCTCAAGCTGCAATATCCAGTCTCATCCTATATCATTTTGCATTTATCCGATAAGTGCACTTCATAGAAGGATTGACCTCTGCAGCCAATCTAGACCAGTCTACCAACCCCCCCCCCCTTCCGGAGCTTTCGAGATTCGGCTATATATGAGGAGAGTGCTAGCGTATGGAGAGCGCAGGGGCAGAAAAGGCCTGTAGAAGCAAAGCGTCCGCCTTTATCACCGGATTTCTTCCGTGGGAGAAATAATTAGGAAATCCGGGATAACAGCCGGTCGAAAGGTTTTCTGGCCCCGGAGCGGCACGGGAACTAGCTACCACACGCTCCATATATAGCACTCTTTGAAACCTCCGTGAAAATAATTAGAGTCGCGCGTGTATAAAAGAGTTGCACCCGGTAACACTTGTTACTGAGGTGATCAAGATGAATGAACAAAACAAAAAAACAGTCCAAGAAGAAACTCCTAAAACAACTCAAGGAGTACCGGCTAGCCAGCCCTCTTCATGGAAAAGAGCAATGTCCAAACGCTGGGTCTTCCCGGCAGCCTACATCGCAGCAGCAGGCATTATACTAACCTTAGTGTGGGTCTATCAGGGAACAGGCGACAAAGCTATGAACCCGGACTCTGCTAAAGAAGCAGTAGAAACAGGCGCATCGGCGGGTACAGAAGGAACAGCAGTAGGCGGAGAAGAAGAAAGTGTGGAAGTTGTTGCGAAGTCGGAGAATTTTGTATGGCCGGTAGCGGTACCGTCCGAAATTTCGATAGTGAAGCCTTTCTATGATAGCGAAGCTTCGACCGAGGAACATGAAGCGGCAATGGTGCAGTACAATGATACATTTATCCCGAACACGGGTGTGGATCTGGCACGTGGGGATAACAAAACGTTTGAAGTCAAAGCAGCACTTGCCGGTAAAGTTACCCGGGTTGAGCAAAATCCGCTCACAGGTCAGGTTGTGGAAATTACACACAGCGATAATCTGAAGACGGTGTATCAAAGCCTGGCAGACGTCAAAGTGAAACAGGACGACGAAGTGAAACAGGGAGATGCGATTGCATCCGCTGGCGTCAATGAATTGGGTAAAACGCTAGGAAACCACCTTCACTTTGAAGTTTACGAAGACGGACAGCCGGTTAACCCGCAAGGATATCTTCCGGAAAAATAAATGATTTATACCGCAGCGACATGACGGGCAGAGGGTTCAACCTCTGCTCTTTTTGTGCTTTTCAGAAAATAATGGGACCTTCGAAGCTTGTCACACCTCTAAACCGCGAATATATAGGCATGCTCCTCATATAATGTACCAAACTATCCACACAGTAGGGAGGCGGGAGCGTGCACGATTACATCAAGGAACGGACCATCAAAATTGGTCGCTGCATTGTTGAGACGAGGAATACGGTCCGTACCATAGCCAAAGAATTCGGCGTGTCAAAGAGTACTGTGCATAAGGATCTGACGGAGCGTCTGCCGGAAATCAACCCTGATCTTGCTGATCAGGTAAAACACATTTTGGAGTATCACAAGTCCATCCGCCATTTGCGGGGCGGGGAAGCGACCAAAATCAAATACAAAAAAACGAGTGGCAAGAAACGTGAGGTGTTGGCTTCCGCTAAATCGTAGGCATCTTCTTCAAGACGTAGGCCAAAAAGCTCACACATGCATTGAATCCCTCCCCTGAAGTATGATATGTTAAAAGCTGGTACAGGATCGAATTATGACATCTTATCAGCCCGATTTTTACATATATATGTTGCACTTTGTCGAACGAGCGGTGACGTGATAAGGGACTCTTTTTCACAGGATACGCTGACCAAATAATATCACTTTGGGGGCTCTTTTATGTTTAGCAAGGATATTGGTATTGATCTTGGCACGGCCAACGTGCTTATTCACGTGAAAGGAAGTGGGGTTGTCCTCGATGAACCTTCCGTCGTGACCATTGAAAGCGATACGAAACGTGTCCTTGCTGTTGGGGAAGAGGCGCGTCGTATGGTGGGGCGTACTCCAGGTAACATTGTTGCCATTAGACCGCTGCGTGACGGCGTTATTGCGGACTTCGAGATTACGGAAGCAATGCTCAGACATTTCATTAATCGTGTGGGTGCAAGAAGCTGGTACAGCCACCCTCGGATTCTGATCTGTGCACCAACAAACATTACTTCTGTAGAGCAGAAGGCCATCCGCGAGGCGGCAGAACGTAGCGGTGCCAAAGAAGTGTTTCTGGAAGAAGAGCCGAAAGCAGCAGCGATCGGTGCGGGAATGGATATTTTTCAGCCGAGCGGCAATATGGTCGTGGATATCGGCGGCGGTACGACTGACGTTGCAGTCCTCTCTATGGGCGACGTGGTCACCGCCTCTTCTATTAAAGTCGCAGGGGACAAGTTCGACGAAGCCATTATCAAGTTTATCAAAGCCAAGTACAAGCTTATGATCGGTGAACGGACCGCTGAAGATATCAAAATTGCGATTGGTTCCGTACATCCGGGTGGACGTCAAACGGAGATGGACATTCGCGGACGTGATATGGTATCCGGTCTGCCTGTTACCGTAACGGTATCGGGAAATGAAGTACAGGAAGCCCTGTGGGATTCCGTGCAATCCATCATTGTGGCAGCCAAATCGGTATTGGAGCGTACACCGCCTGAATTGTCAGCGGACATTATCGACCGTGGTGTTGTTTTGACTGGTGGAGGTGCATTGCTGAACGGACTGGACGAGCTTTTGTCCAATGAATTGCATGTACCGGTATGGGTTGCGGAAGATCCAATGCACTGTGTCGTGAAGGGGACGGGCATAATGCTTAATAATTTGGATCAGGTGGTTAAGAAAAAGTTCTAATCTGCCGATATAAAAAGCAAAGGTTCGCCATGCTCGGAAAGCAGAACGGACAAGCAGCCAACCTGCAAGGCAGGTCAAGCGCTTGAGGAGAGGGGTTAATTCATGTTAAGAGGTCTGTACACCGCTACTGCGGGAATGATTACGCAACAACGCCGCCATGACACAGCAACGCAGAATATCGTAAATATGAACACCACGGGATACAAACAAGTGAACAGCGTAAGCCGTTCCTTCCCGGAAATGCTCATTACCTTGGTAGGCGGAGATGCAAATCTCCCGACAAAGCGGCTGGGCAAGCTGAACACGGGGGTGTTCGCGGAAGAAAGTTTGTCCATGAATTTGCAGGGACCATTATGGAGACTGGGCAGAAAAATGATTTTTCCATTTCATCCAATATGACTGTCAATGATCCGCAGACTGGACAACCTGTCCCGTTTGACGCATCCGGCAAATATGTACGGGCCGATGGCACGGTGACTTACCAGCCTCAGGCGTATTTTACAGTTCAGGATGCAGACGGTAACACCAAATATACACGTGATGGACATTTCCAGATTACAGGAACGGGACAATTGCTGAGCTCGACAGGTTCACAAGTGTTGGATAATAATGGACAACCTGTCGTGTTGACAGGTTCCGTAGAGCAATTTAAAGTGGATGAGCAAGGTCGTTTGGTGGATGCAGCAACGGGTGCACCTACAGGGGTTACTCTCGGTATTAGTGTCATTGACCAGCCGAATCAACTGGTTCGCCAAGGGGATGGCAATTTCAGTCTGAGCGATGAGAATGGGGCAACGGCCCGGATGATGGCTGCAGGTGATAATGTGCAGATCCGTCAGGGGTACCTGGAAGGCTCGAATGTGGATGCTTCACAGGCAACGGTTGATATGAACGCCGCATACCGTGCGTATGAAGCGAATCAGAAGGTCGTACAGTTCTACGACCGCAGTTTGGATAAAGCCGTCAATGAAGTCGGGCGTGTATAACGCTGACGTTAAAATATAACCGCACAGCGGGAGGGTAACCACCGATGAATAATTCCATGATTAGTGCCAAGGTTTCCATGACTGCCATACAGCAACGATTGGATGTCATTGCCGATAATATTGCCAACGTGAATACGGCAGGCTATAAGAGCAAGCAAGCGGCCTTCGAGGATGTGCTGACCCGGGTGCAACAACAACCGGACAAGTACAAACTGGATGGACGCTCCACACCGATGGGATATAACCTCGGTTTTGGTGCTCGTTTGGCGGATGTGACGAAGGATATGTCTCAAGGCCCCTTGAACGAGACCGGCCTTCCGACTGATCTGGCCATTGAAGGAAATGCCATGTTTGCAGTTGAAGCGAACGGGGAGAAAATGTGGACACGTCAGGGTGCATTTCATTTTGTACCGGATACAAGACCAAAAGCTAATCCAAATGCACCAGATATGATGGTGATGGTCAATGGTGAAGGTCACTTTGCTCTGGATCGTCAAGGTAATCGCATTACGGCACCGAATAATAGCAAAGTTGCTTTTGATGAAAATGGCAACCTGTTAATCCGACGCGGTAATGAGGCGAACGCAATCATTGGGGCACAACTCCAAGTGGTAGACATTGAACGCCCTGAAGGTCTGGTACAATATGCGGATAACCTGTTCGGCCTGGATGCGGGATTAACCGAGGATGATGTATTTGGTGCCAACGCGGCTACACGTCAAGCGGCTGCCTTGATCCGTCCGGGTTTCCTGGAGCAGTCCAATGTGGACCTGACACAGGAGATGTCTTTGCTTATGCAAGGACAGCGGACATATCAACTGGCGGCCAAGGCGCTAACTTCAAGTGATTCCATGATGGGCCTTGCCAACAATATGAGAGCGTAAAAGGTGAATGTGATGACAGAAACACAGCAGCAGAACAGTAAGCCGGAGAAGAAGGAAGTCAAGAAGAAGAAGAGTGGATGGCGCATCGCAAGATGGTTCCTGGTTCCGGTCCTGCTTGTTCTTGCCCTTGCTGGCGGAATGGTAGCTGGCTATGTGGTACTGGGCAAACAGGATATCGGTTCCGTATGGCAATGGAGTACATGGGAACATGTATATAATCTGGTGTTCGCTCCATAATGTAACGAGATAAGTGAAAACTCCTGCGCAGGCAGGAGTTTTCTTTTTGACGTTGAAAACAGTATAATGATGGATGACGTTTGACGTCACAAAAGAGGCCTCCCCTGCGAAAGACATTCGTCATCGCGAAGAGAGACCCCTTATCTTAACCTTCACTACTGCAGTCATGAAGGATATAACTAGTGTTAACCGAAACTATGCTTTCCATACAAAATTTAAATTAAAACATTTTATATGAGCTTCGATTTGATCATAAAGATTTTCCGTGTCCGCACTAAAGTCAGTGGAGGGAACGGAATCGTTCGAAAGAAGCGAAGCGTTCGCCTTTGTTTCCTAATGTTATTCATCTGAGATAGTTCAGAAACATTAGGAAACAACAGCGATCGAAAGAACGATCCGTAACCGTAACGGTCACCTATGCGCACATGAGAACTTTGTGATGAAGAATGCTCATATAAACATCCCGAGAGGAGATTACACTGTGCTCGATATCAAACAAATTCAAGAAATCATCCCGCACCGTCCCCCGTTTTTGCTGGTGGACAAGATTCTAGAGATTGAGGATGGCAAGCGTGCCGTTGGTCTGAAGAACGTAACCATTAACGAACCATTCTTCATTGGTCATTTTCCAGAGTATCCGGTAATGCCGGGTGTACTGATTACAGAAGCGCTGGCTCAAGTTGGTGCAGTAGCCATTCTGAATATGGAAGGCAACAAAGGCAAAATTGGCTTTTTGGCAGGACTGGACAATTTCCGATTCCGTGGACAAGTTGTGCCCGGAGATACGTTGATCCTGGAAGTGGAGATTACACGTCTGAAGGGTTCGATTGGTAAAGGTAAAGCAACCGCCCGTGTAGACGACAAAGTGGTCGCTGAAGGCGAGATTATGTTTGCACTGTCTGACCCAAGCTGATCACATACGTAGCATGGACATCATGGAGGTACTTCATTGGACCGAATGATGCAAAATGCTAAAGTACTCAGAACACCTGAATTTATATAGACGGAAGGGGTTTATCGGAATGGAACAGTTAAGCACAGCAGCAGCAGAGACGTTGCAGCAATGGTTGGAGGATGCTTCGATTGATGAAGCAACGAAACAGGAGCTTCGTGACTTGCAGGATCAGCCGAAAGAGCTGGAGGAACGTTTTTACAGAAACCTGGAGTTTGGGACAGGGGGATTGCGTGGAGTCATTGGTGCCGGAAGCAACCGGATGAACCGGTACACTGTAGGTCGGGCAACGCAAGGATTCGCGCGGTATTTGCTTGAGCAGCATGGTGACAAGGAAGGCAAACCTTCTGTTGTTATTGCTCATGATTCCCGTCATTTCTCACCTGAATTCACACTGGATGCTGCGCTTGTACTGGCTGGAAACGGCATTGTAGCCAAGCTGTTCCCATCCCTGCGTTCAACTCCGGAGTTGTCATTCGCAGTGCGTCATCAGAAGGCGACTGGAGGAATCGTTGTAACAGCGAGTCATAACCCACCAGAGTACAACGGATACAAAGTGTACAATCATGAGGGCGGTCAATTGGTACCCGATGAAGCGGAAAAAGTCATTCAGTACATCCAGGAAGTGCCTTCCCTTGCTGACGTGAAGAAGCTGACGCAAGAAGAAGCAGAAGCTCAAGGGCTCCTGATCTGGCTGGGTGAAGACCAAGACCAGGCGTTCGTGGATACCGTGGCAAGCCGCAGTCTGAGCCGCGAACTGATCCAATCCGGCGTCGGCCGTGATTTCAAAATCGTTTACACACCGCTGCACGGAACAGGCAACATCCCTGTACGTCGTGTACTGGAGCAGATTGGATTCGAGCAGGTGCACATTGTAGCGGAACAGGAACAGCCGGATGCGGAGTTCTCAACCGTGAAATCGCCTAACCCGGAAGAACGCGAAGCGTTTACGCTTGCAATGAAGCTGGGAGAATCCGTCGGTGCTGACATTCTGATCGGAACAGATCCGGATGCAGACCGTATGGGTGCTGTCGTGAAAGACAATGATGGCAAATATTTCGTCTTGTCGGGTAACCAGTCTGGTGCCATTATGGTACATTATCTACTGAGCCGCCTGCAAGAGACCGGAACACTGCCAAGCAATGGTGCGGTTGTCAAGACGATCGTAACCAGTGAGATGGGTGCTGTCATTGCTGAACATTACGGTGCAGAAGTGATGAACACACTGACAGGCTTCAAATATATTGGTGAAAAAATGAACCAGTTCGAAGCAACAGGCAGTCATACCTTCTTGTTCGGATATGAAGAGAGTTATGGCTATCTTTCAGGCAACTATGCCCGTGACAAGGATGCTGTGCTTGCCTCGATGCTGATTGCTGAAGCAGCTGCGTATTATAAGAGTCAAGGCAAGACACTCTATGATGTCTTGCAAGAACTATACAACCAATTCGGATATTTCCTGGAGAAGCTGGAGTCCCGTACGCTGAAAGGTAAAGACGGCGTAGCTCAGATTCAGGCCAAAATGACGGACTGGCGTTCCAATCCGCCACAAGAAGTAGCGGGAATTGCTGTACAGGATGTACTGGACTACTCCCTTGGTCTGGACGGTCTTCCGAAGGAGAACGTACTGAAGTTCATTTTGGCAGACGGTTCATGGTTCTGCTTACGTCCTTCAGGAACAGAACCGAAGATCAAAGTATACTTCGCCGTGCGTGGAGAGAATTTGGAAGATGCGGAAAGCCGGATCGAGCGTCTGGTGACTACCGTAATGTCGCGTGTAGACGCTCAATAATACGAATGCAACAATGAGCAAGAACATGAGAAGGCCTCTCCGCACCGTAAGGTTGGTTGGCGGAGGGGTTTTTCTTTGAAATAAAAGTGTAGATAGACGGGCATATATCAGGGCTTGTTGACACAAGCTGTTTGTAACCTATTTTATAAATGTTAAATGAACGAATTACTTGAGCTGAACGTGCATTTGGTTCCAACACTTGAGGAGGTACATGTAGTGCGTCAAAAATGGCTTTATTGGAATAACGCTTCTCGGAAGTGGTTGTGGCTCGTCGTTATTATCGGTCTGGTTGCGTCCATCCCTGTAATCAGTGATCGGGTGCAGACAGAATCTTCTGCCAACAAGGTAGAACTTGTTTTCAACTATCGAGGACTGCTGGATATCTCCGCGTATCAGGCACATCCGCAAGATTTCATGAATGAACAATTGACTCGTCTGAAAGACGCAGGCGTAACAACGATGGCTGTGTTCGAAAGTACATTGGACGAGCTGAGAAAGACACGCCGACTAATGGTATATAGCGGCCAGGATCTCGCGAACCTGACCAAAGATGTGATTCCTTCTAACGCAAATTACACGTATGTGTTATTTACATCGGAGGAAAATGCACAGACGTATACCCCTATTATTGAACAAACGTTCGCTGATCGGCAGATCCCGGTAGTTCCATGGGAGTATGAAGGTCGTAGCGGCTTAATATTGCAGACGCCTCCAGAGAATGCCAACATGCAGCCTTTGCAGCCCGATCCGGTTGCCGTGAAGATGCTGCGTGATAAAGGGTTCTACATTTTGCCGCGCATCTCGGACAGCGTGCCATACAGCCAGGAATCGATGGAGCGCTTGCTTACCTTCTTCGAAGAGAATGGCGTAAAGCGCATCTTGTTTGATGGGGATGCTGTGAAAGGGTACAATGATAATGCAGAGATGAACAGTTTGGACCAATTCGCACAGTTGCTGAACAAGCATAATATTGGTCTTGCAGCCATCGAGAACTTGAAGAAACCGCAATCTGGATTTCAGATCCTTGCGTATAAAACGGATTACAACGTTACGCGTCTATACTCACTTAGTGATGGAGATGCCAATCTGGATGTAGATACGATTGCTGACCGTTTTGTTCTGGCAACCAAAGACCGTAACATTCGTATGCTCTATATGAATGCATCGCCAAGCCGGAATACAGCCAAGGCCATGATTACAGATCCGATTGAGAATCTGATTAACAGCCTGGGTGAGCCAGGGCATGCGGTAGAACGCATGGCGAAGCATGGATTTGAACTTGGACAAGCTGAAGCATTCACAGTTAAGGATTCATCAATTCAGCGTTATGCCAAGCTGGTTGCTCTCGTTGGTGCAATTGCCATGATTGCACTTATGGTTTCTTATTTTATCCCACTACTGACCTTGATCACATTTGCGGTTGCTTTGGTGGGCAGTGCAGGATTGTTCCTCTTGAAACCAACGCTGCTTGAGCAAGGAATTGCCTTGCTTGTGGCTATAGCGGCGCCGACCATAGCGATGGTGCTGGCCGTTCGTACCGTAAATTATCAGCAACAGCGTCAACCCGACGCATCTGCGGGTCGCCGTTTGAGACAAACTGTAGTTTTATATGTAAGAACATCAATCATTTCGTTCCTGGCAGTACCTTTTGTCATCGCGTTGCTTAACAGTATTACGTACAGTCTGGTCATTAACCAGTTCCGCGGCGTCAGTCTGTTGCACTTTGCTCCTATGGCACTGGTAGCGATCTACATTGTGTTTTATCGTGGTTCTGGATCGTTCTCTATTCAGAAAATTAAAGAAATGCTTCGTATGCCAATCAATGTGTTAATGGTTGTTTTGGCACTCGTTGCTGCCGTTGTTGGATACTATTACTTGAGCCGTACAGGCAACTCGGGTTCAGTTACACCATTCGAGATGTTCCTGCGTACTACGCTGGAAGATACGTTCGGTGTAAGACCGAGATTCAAAGAATTTATGCTGGGACACCCGCTGTTTATCGTTGGCGTGTTCGCCGCTTTAAAATATCGTAAAGTCATCTTTGTGCTCATTATTGCAGCGATTGGACAGTTGTCCATGGTGGATACGTTCGCGCATATCCATACACCGGCTGTATTGTCACTCATTCGTGGAGTGATGGGATTGGGACTTGGCTTAATCTTCGGTATCATTGCTGTGGGTGTGTGGCAAGTAGCGGAAGGATGTTGGAAAAAATGGTCACCACTTCTCAAAAGTTAGTCATCTCGGGGTATTACGGATTCCACAATAGCGGAGACGAAGCAGTGCTAAAGTCGATTTTGACAGCGCTGGAAGAGGAAAGTCAGAGGTCAAACGTTACGATTGAACCGATTGTTCTCTCGGGTGATCCCGAGTGGACCACCTCCATGTACGGTGTGCGCGCCGTGCATCGCATGAAACTGAAGGAAGTCCGTGAAGCGCTCAAGGAGAGTGACGGATTAATCAGTGGTGGAGGAAGTCTATTGCAGGATGCCACTGGACTGAAGTCCATTCCTTATTATCTGGGTGTGATCAAGCTGGCTCAGATGTTGAAAAAACCAACGTTTATCTATGCACAGGGGATTGGCCCTGTGAACCGTAAATTTTTTAACCCGATGATCAAATCAGTCTTTAAGGGCTGCACCTATGTATCCGTTCGGGATGAACAATCTGCGGATTACCTGCGCGGGCTCGGGCTACAGTGGAATCAGATTCATGTTGTACCCGACCCGGTAATGGGTTTGCCATTACCTGAAGCAAAAGTTGAGAGTGGTGCAGTTGCAGTCTCAGCAGATGCTGTTACTCAAGCTAATCGAGTGGAAACTACATCTGGAGCACATACCAAGCTTCCTGTGATCGGTATATCCGTACGGTTCTGGGAGTCGGATCGTAAAGAGCTAACGGCTATTGCCGCAGGATTGAAAAAGTTGTGTTCCAAAAGAGCCGTACACTTGCGTTTTCTACCATTTCATCTGCCAGTAGATGAACAGGCATCACGATTCCTTATGGAAATGCTCGGTGATGTGACCAGCAAAGGAAGTGAGATTAGCATCGCACAGGATCTGACCGACCCTCAGCTTATGCTGGAGGAAGTCAGTAAGTGTGATCTTGTCATCGGTATGCGTCTGCACAGTCTGATCTATGCAGCTTCGCAGTATGTGCCTCCGGTGGGTATCTCGTACGATCCGAAAATAGACCAATTTCTGCTTCGTCTGGACAGTGAGCCAGCAGGCAGCACGGATACACTCGATGGTGACAAACTCGCCAAAACTGTCGTTGGACTGCTGGATCAACGCTCACAATGGCTGAAGGAACATGAAGAAGGCATCACCCAACTGAAGCAGGAAGCCAGAGTGCCTGCACAGCAGATAATTAACTATTTAGGCCGCAAAGGATGAGATAAAGATGAGTCAGACCGGATCCATACCTACCGTTTCGATCTACGGCATTCCTTTTTCCAAACTGACAATGAAAGAAACGGTAAAGGTTCTCCAGGAAGCTGTGCTGTCCAAGCAACCACCCCATCAAGTCATTACAGCCAACCCCATTATGGTGATGGCCGCATTGGAAGATCCCGCAATCATGGAAGTCATGCAAAATGCGGAAATGATTGTTCCGGATGGAACGGGTGTCGTATGGGCTGCAAACTATTGTGGAGATCCTGTAGCTGAGCGAGTGCCGGGATTTGAGCTTTTACATGAATTGCTGCGTGTTGGAGAAAACTATCGATGGGGCGTATATCTGCTGGGTTCTACCCCTGAGGTGATTCAAGAAACGGCAGTTCGGTTACAACAGCAGTATCCGGCGATTCGAATTGTGGGTTATCGCGACGGTTATTTTGGTCCGGCTGAGGATGAACAGGTCATCGCTTCCATACGGGAAGCAGCACCTGATCTGTTGTTTGTAGCACGTGGGGCTGATACACAAGAACCGTGGATTCACAAGCACAAAGATGCACTACAGGTTCCAGTAACCATGGGCGTTGGCGGCAGCTTTGATGTGATCTCGGGTAAAACAAAACGTGCGCCTGTCCTGTTCCAAAAGTTAAGACTGGAGTGGTTCTATCGCTTATTGCGTGAACCAAGCCGGGCTGGTCGGATGCTTGCGCTTCCGAAATTCGCTGTTAAGGTGATGTGTGACAAAGAAAACGTGACAAAAGCCCGTTAAAAACAGGAAATTAAGAGATAAATGCTTGTTTATGCTAGAAATTGAGGATAGCTTTTCGGGTGGGATCGGCGTATAATTCATTCCGGATTACATGTGTGCCACTCAAATGAAAATTTAAGTTGCACGTTGCCACTTCGATGTCAGAATAACCTTTTGATCGCTGTTATCCCTGGATTTCTTTTTTAACCTTTACAAGGTTGAAATCCCGTGATAAAGGCGAACGCTTCGCTTCTACAGGTTATTTCTGCCCTCTCCGTTCTGGTGCAAATGGCATTTTTCATCAAAAGTGACTAACAATAATTTTTATATATAAAAAGAGATCAGGGGATTTATAATTTCGTACAGGTATTATAATTGGGGGTCGAATGTTCAAATGGTAGCGATCTTTATCATTGGATTTATCGTGTCAATGGGACTGGCTCTTGCCCTGACACCGCTTGTCAAAAAGTTCGCAGTCCGCATTGGCGCAATGGATACGCCGAATGCACGTAAAGTACACACACGGATCATGCCGCGTCTTGGTGGTCTGGGCATATTCCTGGCCTTTATTATTACAGTTGCTGCATTGCTTCCGTTTGTATCGGCATGGTTCACAACTCGGGATATGAGTTTTGTCAGTGCGTTTCTGATTGGTGGAACAATTATCGTACTGATTGGAGCACTTGATGATCGGTTTGAGCTGTCAGCCAAAGTGAAGCTGCTTGGTCAGATCGTTGCTGCTTCTGTCGTTGTATTCGGATTTAACATCCGTGTAGATTTCGTTAACATTCCTTTTCAGGATTCCTATTCTTCACTCGAAGCTTGGGTATCCATTCCGCTGACGATCTTATGGATCGTTGGTGTAACGAATGCGATTAACCTGATTGATGGTCTGGATGGTCTGGCAGCCGGTGTATCTGGTATTGCCATTGGTACCATTGCCGTGATGTCCTTCCTGATGGGCAACATGATGATCGCCTTGATGTGTCTTGTCTTGCTGGGTAGCATCATCGGATTCCTGTTCTTCAACTTCCACCCGGCCAAGATCTTCATGGGGGATACCGGATCACTCTTCCTTGGTTTCTCTCTGGCGATGCTGTCCATGCTCGGATTCAAACAAATTGCTGTCGTGTCCTTCATTACACCGCTGATTATCATCGGTGTGCCGCTCTCGGATACCTTCTTCGCGATCATCCGTCGTGCGGTACAACGGAAACCGATTTTCTCACCGGACAAAGGTCACCTGCATCACTGCTTGCGTGAACTTGGATTCAGTCACCGTCAGACGGTACTGATCATTTATGGAATTGCCGCATTCTTCGGAGTTCTGGCAATTATCCAATCGTCTGCTGCCATGTTCGAAGCAAATTGGGTAACGTTTGTGGTCATCTGTATCATGATGTTCTTCCTCCAGGTGGGAGCAGAAGTCATCGGACTTGTTAGCAAAACGAGAAGACCGGTCATTAACTTCCTGATGCGCATGCGCGTTAAGTTGAGCCCAGAGACTCGTTCGAAATCATAAATAGATAAATGTAATGCTTATCGCTATTCTTGAATATTATTCCAGACCCAACCTTATCCCTCGTGGATAAGGTTTTTTGTTTATTTTGAGCTTTTTACTAAATAAATGGAACCTTTTGCCGATATATAAAGGTAACTGACTTAAAAAGAGGAGAGATGATACGTAATGCAACAAAAGAAACGGCCGTTGGTCTGGATCATGTTGGTCACCATGGTGTTCTCATTGTTCCCACAGGGTCTATTCGGTGGGGCTGTTGCTTCGGCTGCAGACGGTGATCCTGTAGGATCTAATGCTTATACCACATACTTTACACCAGATCTTAGAACATTGCGGGAAACCGCTGCTTTAACTATAGTTCCAGATGCAACTAAGGCTTTCTTGACACGTTCGAACGCCTATACAACCTCAACTTCATCAATTACAATCTCGGGTTCTTATGCATTTGTATCCAATACGAGCTTGAAGGTCAAAGTTGAACAACTAAACTTAGTGACTGATGGTGACGATAGCAAATGGGTACCGGACTCCACTAAATCAATTACAACTGCTGTTACTGCTGATCCAAGTGGTAATAACAAATTTACAGCCAACAACCTGAACCTATTCCCAGGATTCAACCGTGTTACTTTCTCGGGTAACCAGGGATCAGTTGAACGTTCAGATACATTCTATGTATTGTACGATCAGGCTCCATTTATCGAGAGCTTCCAAGTATTTACAGACAGTTCCGCTACTGGCGGTAACAAGTCCTATAACTTGAATGAAGGTTCCAACACGGTTGTAGATACCCAACGTGTATCTATTCAAGGTAAAGTACAGAACTCTACACTTGTAAGCGTAAAAGTGAACGGCGGGGACGAGATCAATGCCTCCATGCTGCAAGATGGATCGTTCTTCTTGCCACAGTTAGCATTAAAAGCAGGACTGAATAATTTGAAGTTCAAAATTTCAAGTGCATCCAATGCCATTGAAACGGAACGTTCCATTTACTATTTTGATAAAGACCAACCTTTTACGGATTTGAAAGTACAATTGGGTGGACAGGACAAGTCTATTCTGGGTAGCAATCCTACCTTTACAGGTACTAGCCAAACTACTGCAACATTGACTGGACAAGTGCTGCTTCCTTACTCAGCCAGCCCTAATCCATTTAGTCCGACAAATGGTCAGATCACGTTGTCTAATGGCAACCTGACGCAACCAACTAATTTTGTGTTTGAAACGGACCCGACTGAAGAAGTACTGATCACGGGATCGGATGGTGTAACCATCGAGTATCGATTGGTAAAATTCAAGGTTACAACACCGTATAACTTGGAACTCGCCGCAGATGGAACATCTCCGAAGAAGGATCAGACGCTTCGTCTCCGTCTCGCTTACGGTAATTTCAGTGCGGGATATAACGCGAGCTATACCTTCTCCCCAGGAGCACAGGATATCACAGAAATTTATTATTTACCTGACTACAAAGTGGGTGAAGCCATTGATTCCCGAACGAAGCTCGATGGCACTAAGCTGCAAAGTGATGAGTTCTTCATTCTGGTAGAATCCAGTGAACCTATTTCAGGGACGCTTGTAGGTGAATATTTACCAACAGGCACAACCAAGCTAACTGTAGCTAACGTAGCTTCGCCAACGGGATTACCTGATAACCAAAAAATCTATAAAATATCGGGTTTCCTTGGTGGAGATCAACAAGTACGCTTTTATTATGGTAGTCCGACCAATTTGCCTAAGGTCGTGAAAATTTCTTATGTAACTGCAAGTTCGATCTATGTGGAAAGTCTTCAAAACGGACAGACATATACATTTAACTCCAAGAGCAACGAACAGAAGCTTACGTTAAAAGGTCGTTTCATTGGTTTCAAAACCATTGGCGGTACTAACTTCGTGGCTGAAATATTGGTGAATGGTAAAAAGCATACAACGGCAACAACGTTCCCGAATGCAGATGGAACGTTCAGTGTAGATCTTCCCGTCTTGAAATCAGGACCGATTGTCTATGGTGAGAACACAATTTTAATTCGTGCTACAGATGAGGATGCGAACAAACTTCCAATCACCATCTCGACGACGTTGAAGATTAATGTCATTGACCAGAATCAATCAACAGTGACATCATTCATGCCTACGCTGATTCCTAAGGACTCACGTCAGCAGTTTATTAACAAACCAATTACGCAATATGAAGATGACGAGATGAAACGCATTTTCTCGGTTACACCTGAATTTGCTTTCAAAGAAGACAAGTATGTAACAAGTGAAGAGAATTATGACCTCGTCATTAATGGCGGTGGTGCTGATATTGTGAACGTCTACTTTGGTTCTGATAAAATTTTCACAAAAGAACTGACAAGTACAACGATTTTTGAAGTAAATCAACCAGCTACAACCGGATTGCCAAGCTATGATATTACAGGTAATAGTGACCTGTTTATCGCACGGATTCAGAATCTGAAGTTTGATGTACCCGGAACACATGTATACACACTCGAACTGATCAACAGCACAGGTGCAAGAACGACACAACGTTTGGAGATTGTACGCGAACCTTCTTCTTACCGCATTTTGTCTCCACAACCTACGGTAGGTAATAACATTGTTGTGAACAAAAACTTTGTTCGTTTCGATATTGAAGCTGAGGGAGCATCTCAAGTATTGATCGGTAAAGAGCCTGCAGTGAAACGTACCGATATGAATAACCGCTTTGTATTGGATTATGTAGGACTCAAAGCAGACAAGAATAATGCAATCAAGATTCAGATTATACGCGAGGGCGGCACGATCAACGATACGATTAATGTGTATTATACAGGTGCGATCGCGATTGATTCACAGTACATGGCTCCTAAGGTAGCCAACAAATATACTGTGTTTAACAAAAATGTGGTGCTTTCATTCCCGAAAGGGACGGTACTGCAATCAACAACAACAAGTGGCATGGTGAAGTTCTATCCAGACAACAAACTGTTGTTTGGTATCGCTGATCCTAAAGATGGCGTTGTAGAACGTAAGAATGACTATGGTAATGTTATAGGAGTTAATGCAGATGACAGAAGTACCAATGGTGCCAGCGTAATCCGTATTCCTACCGAGTTGTCGAGTTTCTTCGCCTCAGTGATCAATACAGCGAACTTCACTCAAGTATCTGATATTTACTGGATTAACGGTGGTCTGGGTGAACTGGGTGATCGTGGTACGAACGGATACAAAGCAGGAACAAACGGAATTACGCCGTATTCCATTGATGGAGAGTTTACGAGATATGCTCAGGAGCGAATTCTTACCCCATCCCAGCGTGGAACGTTAACGCTAAGTTATGATCCATCCATTGTTGACGATGTAGGGTCTACAATTACCGTATATCGTTACTCGGATGACTCTAATGTAGGCAAATGGGTTTCCATAGGTGGTGCAGTAGATACGAAGAGTCACACCATTACCGTACCGTTTGATGAATTTGGTTATTACAAAGTCATGAAGCAAAGTCAAAGCTACCCGGACATCACAAACCATCCGTGGGCACGGAACTTGCTGAATGCGATGTATTCCAAAGGAATTATGAATCCGCTGAGAACCAATGCATTTGGTGCGGATGATCAGACAACACGTGGCGAATTTGCCACTTTGCTTGTCAAAGGTATGGATATTCAACTGGTTAAACCAAGCAAAACAACCTTCACCGACGTTTCGGAGAACACAAAATCGGATCGTTGGACCTATGAAGCTATTGAAACAGCAGCACGCGCAGGTATTGTTCAAGGACTTAGTGATGGGTTCTTTGGACCAGACCAGCCGGTTACACGGGAGCAGGCAGCTGTTATGATTGCGCGTGCGATGAATGCCAAGCTTGCAGCTAATGACAGTAAGCTGACGGCTACGTTGGCCAAATCGTTCCTGGATTCAACTTCTATTGATTTCTATGCACGACCAGCTATTGTGGCGGTTACCAAAGCAAAAATCATGGAAGGAAGCCCTGTAAACATTCCAGGTGCAGCCAAAACGCAATACCAATTCAATCCAAAAGGTAATATGACACGTGCTGAAGCAGCCAAGATTGCTGTAGAACTACTTAAGAAGAGCACGAAACTATTCCCTAAAACATTGAGCTAATCTAACAGTGTTGAGATAATTTTAGGAAGGACCTGTCCCTTTTACTAAAGGGGTGGGTTCTTTTTATCACTGTAGAGAAGCTTATATAGAATTCATTTATAATAGAAGAAATCTGTTTTTTACCAATAACTATTTTTGTAATTTGCTAGAGATTAAGATACAATAACGGTAAATACACAATGATCTAGAGGGTGAAGTTAGCTAATGAAACCGATTTATTCGAGAGCCCAGCTGGGCTACATGAAGGCAAAGACACAGTTCGAGAAGCAGGCAGTCATTCTGGAGAAAAAGTTGGAAGATACACGTAAGACAGAGGAGATCTCTCAGGAAGTTATGGAAGGACTTGTACAGTCCACCGGCTTCCATGATGCTTATAACAGTCTGGTTCTGGCCGAGAATGAATTGATTGAATGGTCTCACACCACGATGAAGCATGAGAAGACATACCGGGAGAACAGACAACCAATTGACGATATGTATCTGAGATTGAATAGTGATCCGAATATGCGTGCTCAGATTATTGAGTTGGCGATGAAGATCCGCTAAGATAGTCACTTATTTAAGAAGAGGGCCTGAGGGCTCTCTTTTTATTTTCAATTTTGTAGAATTTGTCGCTTCATTGTGGAAAATTACGGGTATAAATAAACGTCCACATCAATCCTTACGCAGACTGGATTCGGAGAATACGTCATGAATTCAACTTCACTAAAGGTTTTGAATCCGTTAAAGACCCGCACTGCATCAATACATAAATAAATTCAAAACTTTTTTTTAGGAATCCGCAACTTTTTGAAATCTACTGCGTTTAAGATGTAGAGTCGAAAACATTGGGCAACTTACCAAGAATGACCTCGTGAAGAATCTTGTCTATTTATTAGAAAAAATTGCTTTACGGCACGAGAGACCCATTGTATAATACGTAAGGTAGGATTAGGAAACTACTCTATTTACGTATGATTCTATCTTTTATTCTTGTTTACAAGTTTCTGTGATATGCTCACAGACATCATTTATATTAACTTGCTCATAACTCTGGAAAGGGGGTGCGACAATAGAATGAGGAATACGAGCGACCCTATTAAAGAAAATTCCAATGTTATGAACGCCCAAGGAGGAGACAAAAAGGTTATGAAGAAAATTTTATCCGTAGCACTGTCTACAGCAATGGCATTCTCAATGTTTGCATCTGTAGCATTCGGTGACACAGCAGTAACACCACAACAACAGTTTGATGCATTGAAAGCAAAAGGTATCTTCAATGGTTACCCAGATGGTACAGCTGGTCTGGACAAGAGATGACTCGCGCTGAGTTCGCAAAAGTTATCACTAAATTGCTTGGTCTGAAAGAGATCACTGGAACTCTTTCTTACAACGACAAAAACTACACAGCTAAGAACTGGGCTGTGCCTTACATCGAAGCAGTAACTGCTGCGGGTATCATGGAAGGTAAAAACGTAGAGAAAAAAATCTTCGACTTCAATGGTAAAGTGACAGTAGCTGAAATGGCTACAATCTTGACTCGTGCACTTGATCTTGAAATCCCAACTGAAACTAACAACAATGCAGCAGCATGGGCTAAAGGTTATGTTCAAGCAGCGATCAACGCAGGTCTGATCGACGCTAACGCTAACTTCTCTGGCAATGCTTCCCGCGAATTGTTGGTAGGTGCAGCTTACTCTATCGATCAAGCTCAAAGCTTGAAAGTAGAATCTTACACAGTAACTGAAGCTGGTAAAGTAGTTGAGTTCAAAATCAGCGACGGCGAAACTGTTAAAGTAACTTTGGATAAAGCTCTTGAAGCTAACAAAGAAACTGAAGTGAAATTCACTTACAAAGATAAAGAGTTCACTGAGAAAGTTACTTATGTAGTAACTACTGCTACTAAAGTTGAAAGTGTAACTGCTTCTAACCTTAAAGAAGTTACTGTAAACTTTGATGGTAAAGTAGACGAAGATACTGCAACTGATAAAGTAAACTACTCTTTGAAATCAGGTAAAGTAATCAAATCCGTAGCTCTTTCTGCTGATGCTAAAACTGCTACTCTTTACCTGGAAGGTTCCCTTACTAACAACAAAACAGAAGCAGTAACAGTTTCTAATGTTAAAGCTGGGGACAAAACAGTTAGTGCTTCCAATGTTGAATTCAACGTTTCTGACAACCAATTGCCAGAAGTTGAATCCGTTAAATCTTTGGGTACTAAATCCGTTAAAGTTGTATTCTCTGAGCCAGTTACTGACTTGAGACAATCCAACTTCAACTTGGATGGTAAAGAATACTTCGGTAAAGTAGACGTAGGTGCTAACAACCGTTCCGTAATCTTGACTCCATACAGCACCTCTTCATTGGCAGTTGGTGATCACAAACTGACAATATCTGGTGTTAAAGATTTCGCTGCATTTGTATCTTTGTCTAAAACTGTAGACTTTACAGTTGTAGAAGATACTACAGCTCCAACAGTAGCATCTGCTGAAGCTACTCTTGAAAGTGTTACTCTGACTTTCTCTGAAGATGTAGACGTATCTACAATTTCGGCTTCTAACGTTTACTGGAAATCCGGTAACGACAAAAAAGCAGCATCCAGCTATGAAGCATTGGCTGACAATAAATACAAATTCTACTTCGGTACTCAAGACAAATCTTTGCCGACAGGTTCTGTAGTAGTTTATGTAGATGCAGTTAAAGATTACTCTGGCAACCAAATTGCAAGTGGAACAACTGTTGTTGTATCCCCTTCAATTGATCAAACTCGTCCAGAAGTAACTAAAGTAACATCCACAGATGAAAAAACTATCAAAGTTACTTTCAACAAAGCTGTAACTTCTGCTTCTGCAGTAGTGACTAGCAACTACACAGTAACTGATAAAGATGGTAAAGTGATCTCTGTTCAAAGTGCTAAACTTGATCCTGCTGATTCCAGCAACAAAACTGTATTGGTATCTTTGTACACTAATCTGTCTGCTGGTAACAACAATATCGTTATTAAAAACATCAAAGACGCTACTAAATTGGAAAACACAATGTTGGATTACAGCGGTGCAGTAAGTGTAGGTGATACTACACCTCCAACTATTGATTCCGAAGTTGTTAGTCAATCTGATCGTCGTGTAGTTATTACTTTCAGCGAAAAAATGGATCCTGCATCATTGGCTGACTACAATAATTATTTGGTAGAAGTTGAAGGCACAACTCGTGTTCTGACTTCTAACATTGCTGACATTACTGTTCTGCAAGATGGATCTGCAGTTGCAATCAAATTTGCAGAAACTTTCAATGGTAAAACAGTTGCCTTCTCTAATGCTTCTGTAAAAACATTGACAATCCTTGCTGTTAAAGATGCAGCTGGTAACCCACTGAAAGAGTTCACAACTAGCACTGGCAACCAAGTTGATCTAGTTGCTGGAGTAACTAAAACATTAGGTTTCGCAGCTTACAAAACTGACGCTACGAAAAATGCGGAGCTTGTAGATGCAAGAACAGTTAAAGTTAAACTTAATGCTGGAATCACTGATGCTTATACTGGTGCATTCTCTTACGAAGTTGCTGGTGTAGAACAAGTAGCTAGCGTTGAAACTAACTCAACTTCAGTTGTAACAGTTAAATTTAACAACGATCTCAAAACTGATGCAGCTGGTTTGGATCTGAAAATTGACCCAACTAGACTGGTTACAACTGCTGGATCTGCAGCTGTTGGTCCAGAATTGACTGTTAACACGACTAACTTGATTGACTCATTGGCTCCTAACCTTGTTACTGCTGATTCTTATGTAGTAGATAACGTAGCTAAAACAATCACGCTGGCATATTCTGAAGATCTGGTTGATGCTGGTGGTAACTTGAATGCTGCTGACTTTAAAGTAATTAGAGTATTTGATTACAAAACACTTGATGCTCGTACAGAGTACTCGGTTGCTGTAGTTGATAACACAGTAGTTATTACTTTGACAGACGCTGCAGGAAGAACTGTAGATTCTAACTATCGTGTTGAAGTTAAAGGTGCACAATATGTTAAAGATGCAGGCGGAAATGCAGTTCCTGATACTGCTGGAGAAACTACTGTAAAAGTAACTCCATAATAATTTTTTAAAGTAACAGAGGGCTAAACATTGCCCTCTGTTTTTTTTTTATATCAATATTGTTTTTGGACTTTTAAGATAACCTTAAATGGAATTTTACAACAACATCGTAACTTTCTCCCCTTCCCAAACGTTTATACTATAAAGCAACAAGCAACTTATGGGAGGTTTGGAAGTGAATCAAAAGAAAATGTTTGTGAGCTTGCTCGCAAGTGCAATGTTGATCAGTTCAACCGCTGGCATCGCCATGGCAGCGAGCACAACCAATAAAACGTCTGCCACCAGTTCAAATAGTAGTATATCGAAGAAAACAACAACGCAGAAAATTGTACATACACTCGGTAACCTGTCGGCTGTTAAAGTGACAGCACGAAGTTCCGTAAGATTAACAGATGTCAATATTTTGGCGCAGGACGATGGCAATGTGGTTACGTATACATTGTCTTACAAGAATAATGACAGCACCCCAATGATGATGCTCGATTACTGGAGCAAGGTGAAAACCAAGGGTGGAACATTGTTCTCGCCTAAACTGATCGCCAAAGATCAGGAAAAGAAAACCGTCGCGCCTGGATCAACCGTTGAGTTGACCTATGTTATGAAAGTAGGTCGCGAGGTGAAACTCAGTGATCTGAACTTCCTCATCGTGAAGTGGGATTTCAGTCAAGCTAACTATGAACGTACGCTGGGTAAGTTTAACGTGCCCGCATCCTATAGTATCACCACACCGGTAGGCAAACCGAAGACAGTTCGTCTGAGCGATTCTGCTGTGAAGGTGAAAGTATCAGGTATTAAAGTGTTTCCAGGTGAAGATAAGAAACAGTATGTGAAAATTGGCGTGAATTTAAACAATATCAGTTATAAATTGCTTGAAAACCCGAATATCAAATGGATTTTGCGTACGCCAAGTGGTACGAACTATCCGTTAACCCCGGATAAAGACAGCACGAGTGTCAGTATCCAAGCCCAAGCTAATAAGGCTCTCAGTCTGATGGCATCTCTTCCTACGTCAGTGAAGCTGCAAAAGTCTGAGTTGTTGCTGGTAGAAGAGCAGGGTGAAGAGAAGAGTGTTCTGCCCGTTGCTGCACTGCAATTGCCAGAGGCTAGCAAGACGAATGTAGAGGTTGCTGCCAATCAACCAAACATTATTTCTGTTGAAGGACAACGTCTGTCCACATTGCTTGAATCTGCCAAAGTAAGAATCGACGATGGTGAGTATAGTCTTAACCTTCAAATGAAGCTCAAGAATGAAGGCAAGAAAGCCATTAAGGTGCCGACATATACCTTCGAGGTACGGAATACAGACGGAACAGTCTATCCGATTGAAACCAAAGCTTTGGATGCATTGAAGTTGAACCCGGGTGATATCAAGACGATTAAGCTGAATGCAACCCTTCAGGGTGATGGGGATACCAAAAAGATTAAGCTCTATGTAATGAGTCCGGTGGACAAAAATGAAAGTACAGAGTCAACAACAGCTTCTTCTCCAACTAATGGGTTTGTTTTCTCTTATCCTGTAGGTGTCTATGCAATCCCTGAATCGGTATCCAGCGGAGATGGATTAACGACCGAAACAGTCATTAAGAATAACAAAGGTACATTTGGTGTGTCTTTTGGATCGTTACAGCGGTTGCCTTGGCTTGATAGTGATATTATTGCGGCAAAAGTGACCATTCGTAACGCAGGTAACAAAACAGTCCAACTTCCTGAACTTGAAGCAATGTTTATGATTGATTCTGCTGAGATTGAAGGAGACAAGAAGCTAATTTACACACAAAGTGGCAAGCTACTTGGAGCGGGCATGACAACCGAGGCGTACCTTTTGACCAAGATCCCTTCTGAATTACGTATCTCTCGTCTGGAGCTTAGTCTAAACGAGAAAATTAGTGAAGAAGAAACGAATGAGTGGATCACGCTCAATACGTCTGGACTGATTTCACCGGTATCTTATGTTGGAAGCGGCAAGACATACACATCGGGTACGGCGGATAAAGAGACCGAAATGGGTGTACGAAGAACGATTCGTTATCCAGGAACGTCATCGGACATTGTATATACCGAATTCGAAATGACGAACAAATCACTGCGTCAAAGTGGGCTTGGCAAACTTGTAGGTTACTTCAAGACATCGGATGGCCAGTATTACAGAGTAACTGCGAAGCAAGCAGAGCGTCTGCCTGGACCGGGCCAGAAGTCGATTGTTACGTTCTGGGCTAAGATTCCGAAGTCCACTACCTTCTCAGACTTGCGCCTGATTGTGGGCGAAGGTATTGCAGATAGCAAGTTTGTAACGGGTGAAGGGGAAGCGACTGCATATGTGAATGCTCTGGCATTCGAAGTGCCGCCAACCTCCATTAGTGTTCAAGGCTCGTTAACCAATATTGATCTCTATCCTTACTCTTGGACTGCCAACAGTGTGAGAGCATATCTGGCAGGCAGCTCATCTGTACAGATCGAGATGAATTACAGCTTATCCCGTAATGAAGAGATTGAGATGGGTGAGAACGAGCATAAGTTAATCCTTACAATGACGGATCAAGCAGGCAAATCATATGAGAAAGAGTTAACTTTGGGAACCGATCTGAAATTGGGAACCAACCAGACACTGAGCTGGAGCGTAGAAGACAGCTTCTTCGAGAAGCTTCGCGGTGGTTCGTATCGCTTAAGCGTAGATGATCAGTTCCAGGGACAACGTCTTCGTCTTGCGGAACAAAGCTACGGATATGACCTGACCAAACTTCCGAAGGAAGAACCCGTCGATATAAGATAGATGGATAGATTCAAATAATCGTTAGATTTGTCCACAAAACCTCGTTTCCACCCCAACGGAAACGAGGTTTTGCTTGTCGCATCCCTATTTTTTCTCTATAGTTAAAGTTAATAGATTACCAGAGGAGGAAAATGATTCACATGAAACCTTATATGAAAGTATCCCTTGCGGCGCTAGCGATCGGTGTTGGCGTGTGGGTTGGGTCGGTATACAGCAATACAGCCATCGGTGCAGGGACAAGCCAGCCAGGGACAGCAGACGATCCGGTTGTAACGAAGAGTTATGTAGATCAGCAGATTCAAAAAGCATTGGGTGGCGGTGTTAGCACGGGTTCTGGCAACTCATCCGGTAGTAACTCAGGCTCTACAGGAACAGGGAACACGGGTAGCACAGGTGGAGATACTTCGCTTCCTCCACTGGTCTCAGGCGCATCTAATGCCGTTGAGATCGTAACCGTGAAGCCGGGTCAACAGCTGATCGGCAAATCTGGCGCGGAGTTCATCGTACGTAGCGGCAAGGCTGTGATCGTCAGTGAAGGTACGAATGGTGTAGCGGATCTGACGGACGGGATTGACCTGACGAATGGACAGGCAGCGCCGACCAATCACCTGCTCTCTTTTCCAAGGGATGGACGGGGATTGCTGTATTGGAAGGGAACAAATATAGCCTAACCGTAATGGTTCGTGGTGGATATACTTTGAAATAGGTTTTGCTTCTGTTAAAGGAATTATTCATTCTTCATCCATTTCATTTGCTCAGATTAACCAGTTCTAACAAACATTAATACGGCTAGCCAGCCTTGTTCCTGCTCAATCTATAACTGTTGATAATTAATTAATGGAGGTGCAGGAACTATGGCTAGAAGTAATCGCAAAGTGGTACCCGAAAGTCGTCAAATGCTGGATCAGATGAAGTATGAGATTGCTGCAGAGTTTGGCCTCAATGTGGGGTATGGTGGCAGAGGATTGGCTGGTGCGGATACAGAATTTGGATCTGAACTGGGTGAAGTGAGTGATCACTCTTATGGGCAATATAAAGGGTGGGGACATCTGACTTCCCGCGAGAATGGATCGGTTGGTGGAGAGATCACCAAAAGGCTAATTCGTCAGGCAGAGCAGCACTTATAGGGCATTTTTCTTACCCCGTTTTGTTTGACACGTCTTGACAAATACGTTAAGATGGCACTTGAGGTATGCAACCTTTTCCACTAGGGAAAGGTTGATTTTCGTTTGAGGCAATTACCTGAAAAATCCTTATCTTCGTAACTCCGGACCTTGGGTCCTTATTCCATTTCGGAAAAGCTTCGAGGGTACAGTGAACGAATCGCTGTCATGTTTTGTTCGGGCAATCGCCATACTACTAGTTATGGGAGGTTGAAACTTCATGTCTATTAAAGGCCGGCATCTATTTACATCGGAGTCTGTAACTGAAGGACATCCGGATAAAATCTGCGATCAGATCTCAGACGCCGTATTGGACGCGTTTCTTGCAAACGACCCCAATGCTCGTGTAGCTTGCGAAGTTTCCGTAGCCACAGGCTTAGTGCTTGTCATCGGTGAAATCAGTTCAGCTTCTGAATACGTGGACATTCCGTCCATCGTTCGTAATACAATTAAGGATATTGGCTACACACGTGCCAAGTTCGGTTTTGATTATAACACTTGTGCAGTTCTGACTTCTCTGAATGAGCAGTCTGCTGATATTGCCCAAGGTGTTAACGCAGCGCTTGAGAATCGTGACCCGGAACAAGTTGCTCGTGAAACAGAAAACATTGGTGCAGGTGACCAAGGTCTGATGTTCGGTTTTGCAACGAATGAAACACCTGAACTCATGCCTTTGCCAATCGCACTGTCCCATCGGATCGCACGCCGTCTGGCGGAAGTGCGTAAGAACGGTACGTTGGAATATCTTCGTCCGGATGGTAAAACCCAAGTAACGATTGAATACGACGGTGACAAGCCGGTACGTGTGGATACCATCGTTGTGTCTACTCAGCACGCTGAAGAGACTACGCTTGCGCAGATCCAAAAAGACATCAAAGAACATGTCATCTTGCCTGTCGTTCCAGCTGAATTGCTGGATGAGCAGACTAAATATTTCATCAACCCGACAGGACGTTTCGTTATTGGCGGACCTCAAGGAGATGCAGGCCTTACTGGACGTAAAATCATCGTAGATACCTACGGCGGTTATGCACGTCACGGCGGTGGTGCGTTCTCTGGTAAAGATCCGACAAAAGTAGACCGTTCCGCAGCCTATGCGGCTCGTTACGTAGCGAAAAACCTTGTAGCTGCAGGTCTTGCAGACAAAGTGGAAATCCAGCTCGCGTATGCGATTGGTGTAGCCAACCCGGTATCGATCAACGTGGATACATACGGAACTGGCAAAGTCAGCGAAGAGAAATTGGTTGAGCTTGTGCGCAACAACTTCGATCTTCGTCCGGCTGGCATTATTCGTATGCTGGATTTGCGTCGCCCAATCTACAAACAAACAGCAGCATACGGTCACTTCGGCCGTACAGACCTGGATGTACCTTGGGAGCAAGTGGATAAAGCAGACCTTTTGAAAACTCAAGCAGGTCTGTAATTAGCTAATTGCATAGTGATCTTCTACTGAAGCCCTTTATTCCAATATGGAATCAGGGGCTTTTTGCATCTTTTTACAAAACAAAACACCATACATTTCCATTTTATTAATTGAAAATCTCTCTTTGACCGACATAAATATAGAGGTCTGTAGATCAGACAATTAGGAAAATTGAGATGAGGGGGAAGGTTGGGTGTTTGTGAGAAAAATGGCCCGTAAGGGATTAGCTAGTCTTATGATTTTGATGTTAGTCACTCAAGGGATACTCGCCGGATGGGTAGGAGTTGAGTCCGCATATGCCGCTGATGAGTTAACGGAAAAAGGAATTCGCACAACGTCACCTGCTGTGAACGAACAACAGGCGAGTGGATCAGCACCACTGACAATTGATTTTATTAAGCCAGTAAAGAAAATCGACACTTCTACTGAGGAAATTACTGTTTACCGAGTTCAGGATGACTCGGTTGTAACAAATGTTTCCGTAGCGAATGCAGCTGTGACTGTCATTGCAGATGATGCAGCTACTGATGCTTATCTGGGGAAACGTGTGCAAATCCAGCTTCCTGCAGCTCTGCCTGGAGGGTCATTCTATGTTACGATTGGTAGCCAGTCTTTCGTATATGGGGACGGTCAACCGGTTGAGGGATTGAATAAAGAGTGGACATTCCGAACATCAGGAGTTAGTACAGCTCAATTAACTGGGCAGTCTCCTCTTAACGCAGCTGCGAATGTATCTCCTTCAGCCAATATTCAACTAACTTATGATCGGGCAATGAAGGTCGGTGCAGGCAAGCTCCAGATCTATCGTGGCAGTACATTATTGGAAGAGATTGATGCCAAGTCAACCCGAATTAGTTTCAATACGGCGAGAACCACGGTAACGATTGACCCAGTGAACAATTGGGCGAATAACAGCACGATTTACATAGCAGTTCCGGAAGGTTTTTTGCGTGATGACCTGAACAATGATACGGGAGCCATTCAACGAACGACGTGGGGGTTCAATGTAGTATCCGATCCCACAGCATTAACCGTATCCAGCCTGTCTCCTGTAAACGGAGCAACAGGCGTATCACTCACGAATGAGTTTACGTTGACATTCAACAAAGACCTGGACCGGAATTTTACTAGTTCAGCTACGGTTAAGAATGCAAACGGTGGGATTCTGGCTACGACGACATTAATTAGTACGTCCAACCCGAGACAGTTGCGCATTATTCCGCAAACGACTCTGACAAGCAACACAACGTATACAGTCGATATTCCTGCAAATGTGTTCCGGGATCAGACGGGGAATCTGTTTACGGGTCTGAATGGAACCACATCGTGGACCTTTAGAACGTTGACCGTAGACACAACACCACCTGTACTGAAAACAGCCAAAATGTACAGCAATACGATCATTCGATTAACGTATGATGAGTTGCTCTCCAGTATTGATCCGTTTGCTTCCAGCTTCACAGTGACGGTTAACGGAGAGAACCGGAATGTAAGTTCTTCCTATGTTTCAGGAGACAGTGTGTATGTTGTTCTGGATACTGGTGTAGCCGTAGGTCAGGTTGTCCGCATTGCCTACGCACCGGGAACAGGAACACGTAAAATTCAGGATTTGTCTCTAAATGCGGCTCCTGCATTCGGAGCTAGGGATGTAGAGAACAGTCTCGATTCCATTATGTCGAAACCGCGCGAAGGTACAGCTTATTACAATACAATCAGTCTGTATTATCCAGAGACCGTTTATATTAGCTCCAGTGATGCGGTGAGACAATTCAGTGTTACAGCAGACGGGTCAGCGGTGGGCATCAGCAGCATATCCACCAATAACAGTTCGTTGGTGACGCTTAATCTGAGTCGTTCCATTCAGAATGGGGAAGTGGTACAAGTATCATACGCACCAGGATCATGGCCAGTGAAAGACAGTCGTGGTCAAGCTCTTGCTGGATTCAACGGGTTCTATGTACGGAACAGTATTGATACGAAACCACCTGAGTTCAAGAGTGCAGAAGTGAGTGGTACGACGATGTGGATCAGATATAATGAGCCGCTGAGCCGTACGAATAAGCCACTCAAGAGCCAATATTCCGTATTGGTAGATGGTAAAGCTGTATTTGTCAATGATTCCGAGATTGAGGATGATTTGATTACATTGACGCTAGCCAACACCGTTGCCAGTACTCAAAACGTAACCTTTTCTTATGTGCCAGGCTCCCTGCGGTTAACCGACTTAAACAACAATCCTGCAGGATATGTTAATCTGGCTCCAGTAAAATATACCTTTGGTAACGGGAAAATATTGTCGGCAACTCTTCAAGGGGACAAAGTATATATCAACTTTAGAGATGTACTTCAGGCTCAAACGGCTCTAACAGCTTCACAGTTTAGTGTGCAGCTTGGAGGGACAACAACGAATGTTCTGAATGCTTCCATATCGGGCTCGATCGTGACTCTTAATCTTTCGAACTCGGCAACAGCAGGACAGACAGGTACGGTGAGCTATACTCCGGGAGCAGTTCCGCTGCGAGATGCGTTGAACAATACCATTACAGCGTTTGGACCGCTTCCCCTGCAACAAAATGGCAGTAGTTCAACAGGCAACCAGACGAACAGCCGGCCTTCCTGGCTTACAGAACAAGACTCGTCAAGTTATGGACAAGCTTTGCTTGTGATGAGCACGGATACGGCAGCTACAGCTTCGATGATGTCACGCAACAATCGCTCTACTCGTCAGTTCAATGTAGACGGTGCGAAGCTTTTACAGGCCTTCCAGTACGCAACAACGACTGGCAAAACAACACAACCTGTTGTATTTGAAGTTCCTGCCAGTGAATCTTCCGCTTATGTAGGGTTCCCGCTTAACACATTGGCTCAGGTTGCATTAAGTAACCGTACAGGTTCAATTGGTGTCAAATATGGTGATCGTCTGTGGATGGTCCCATTATCCAATCTGGATGTATCCGCAATGAGTCAATCTGTAGGGGAAACACAACCAACACCGATGCCTCCTACTTCTATGTACAGGTGGAGACGGTTCCTGTCTCCAGTTCAGGAACGATCGACGGAATGCTGGCGGTTGCTGGAGCACAGAAACTTGGTAATGTTACAGACATCTACCTCTCTGCATTTAGTGGAAATACGAATCAACGGGTAGAGCAGAATATCAAAAGCCAGCTCGCAATGCAGTTGCCTGTAAATACACCTACAGCAACTTCCGGGTTTACGTATATTGATCCGACTACACTGATTCTGGCGAATGTGCCGCATACGTTTGTGAGTACAACAGTAGGAGTGGTCGTTAAAGGACAACTGAACGGTAACCAGACCATCGTGCCTGTCACTCATTCCGTGAGTTATCAGGATACCTCCAGCCATTGGGCAGGTGCAGTCATCAAAGAATTGTCATCCAAATGGATCATTGGGGCCACAAATGGCTCCTATTACGGACCTAATCAGAAAATAACACGTGCCGAGTTTGCCGAATTGGTAGCCAAAGGTCTTGGATTGAAAGGAGATCAGAATGCTGCACGTCGTTTCCGTGATATTCGTGGAGGAGATCTGACCAGTGCCTACATTGGTGCCGCGGCAGAAGCCGGCATTATTACAGGCAACACGGATGGTACATTCAAACCGGAAAGTGAAATCACGCGTGAACAGATGGCTCTCATGATGGTTCGGGCGATGAGCTACGGTGGGAAAACGGTCTCACTTCAATCCTCTGCTACGTCGACATTGTCCAAGTTCAAGGACAGCAATAAAATTCAGTCCAAGGATTCTGTTGCCAAAGCAGTGCAAGAGGGAATTATTCAAGGCATGACAGCGAGAACATTCGAACCCCAGGGAAACGCGACTCGCGCTCAGGCAGCAGTGATGTTGAAACGGGTTTTGGATAAGCTGGAATATCTATAAATTAATAGGGACACTTCAAGAGCTCATTCTTGAGGTGTTCCTTTTGGTAATCCTGAGTTTAAACGATCGCCACATGAATTGGTGAAAAAGGTATTAGAAAGTCGAAACCAATTATCATTACAGAGGTACTATAGTGATATTGAATTTGTGGTAGAAGACTTTTGAGTTAATAGGACATAGTTGAATCATAAATGGACTTCTGTTGTGCTGACTCGTGCACAGACGAAGTCTATTTTTTTGATTAGTTGAACTACATACTAGAAACGTGTGAGTCGATTAACCAATATATGCCTCAATCTTGGCTGTGGGCGTAACTTTTTCCACAAAAAGCAGTCTATTAATAGAAGAGTATACTAGAGATCTCGCGATCAGTTGCCTGCTTGGCAGTGTTGGGATGTCTAAGATTGATATACAAGATGGAGAGACGTTTCAGACATGCTGGGGAAACATGGGAAACAGCTGGAAGACGTTAAGAGCAGTAAGGTGAAGAAATGGGCAATTGTGACGCTGGCGGGTGTGATCTGGATTGCACCGGTGATGAGTGCGGGCGGACAGATGTGGTCAGGTACTTCGTGGCAATCGGTGGCCGCAGCGGCATCTACGAATACAAGCAAGTTGAGTGAGGAGATTCTGACTTCGGGTGCGAAGCTCATGAAATACAGATATACAACAACACGTTCCGGTTCCAAGGTCAACGTATTGGCGGATGTGATCCAGGTGGATCTGCAGAACCCGTATGTGAAGCTGGACGTGATGACAGGCAAGGGCGGTAATCTGAACAGTAAACAGAGCACAGGTGCCATGGCGAAGGAAAATGGTGCAGTAGCTGCTGTAAATGGCGATTACTTCAATGTATCCGGGGAGCTCGCTCCGATTGGTGGACAGGTCTCCGATGGCGTACTGGTCTCCACCCCTTCCGAATTGTCGGGCATGTATGCCCTCACAGTGACCAAGGACGGCAAGCCGATGATCGACGAGTACTCTTTTGATGGAACGGTGAAGGCCCAGGATGGTTCAACCTTTGCTTTGCGTGGGATAAATAAAGAGGATTATACGGTAGAGTCGGGCGCGGTGAAATATAGTCATGCCAACTCGATGTATATTTATACACCGGCTTGGACGTCCACCAAACGCCCGAATGACCCTTCCACAACGCCGACAGAGGTTCTCGTGCAGAACGGAGTCATCACCCAAATCTCGGATAAAAAAGCGTTAAACATGACGGTGCCGCAGGATGGGTACATTTTGCGTGCGCATGGAACAGCAGCGACATGGATCATGAGCCATCTCTCCGTTGGCCAAACCTTGGATGCGGATTACAAGCTGAAAGCCAAAACAACCGGGCAATCGGTTGATCCAAGTAATCTGGAGATGATGATTGGTGGTCACACCATTTTGGTGAACGGTGGTAAGGCAGCTTCCTTCTCCCGGGATATCGCAGCGTCCGGCATTGGTGGTATTCGTGCAAGAACGGCAGTAGGTTACTCTCAGGATGGTCGGTATGTCTACATCATTGCAGCGGAGAAAAACAGTAACAGCAGCGGGATGTCGCTGACGGAACTGCAATCCTTTATGACCAGTGTAGGTGTCTGGAAAGGCATGAACCTGGACGGTGGTGGCTCCACCACAATGGTTACACGTCCGTTAGGTGAGCAAACCGCCGGTCTGACATTCAACACAGAGTATGGCACGGAGCAACGTCAGGTCGTAAACACGCTGGGGGTGTTCTCTACGGCTCCAGCAGGTAAACTGAAGGGCTTTGCCGTGAGTGGCAGCCAAACGTTGCTGGTGGGACAAGAGGGCAAGTACACAGCCAAAGGATATGACACCTACTACAACCCGATCGCAACAGGCGATATCAGCATGTCCTGGAAGTCCAGCAACAACGGCATCGTCAGTGTCAGCAACGGCACGATCAAAGGCGTGAAGCCAGGTACAGCAACGCTGACGGCAACCAGCAATGGAGCTTCATCCTCCATCAAAGTATCGGTACTGGGTGGAAGTGAACTCGCTTCCCTGACAGCAGGATCGGGCCTGGGTTCGCTCAAAGCGGGCACAACGATGTCCATTCCGGTAACGGCCACGACGAAGAGCGGACAAAGTGTGACGGTTCCGGCCGATTCGCTGACATGGGAATTTATCGGGTTCAAAGGTAAAGTGACGGCTGACCAATTAACCGTATCCTCCGTCAATTCTGGTGCACAAGTGGGATATGCGATTGGTCGTTATGATGGTTACAGCACAGTCGTTGTGCTCTCGGCTTCTGCAAGCGAAACAATCTGGGAAAACTTCGAAAATGTGAATTATCCGATCAACTTTACAACGAATGCAGCGGGTGTGACCGGTTCGGCAAGCGTTACGGCAGGAACGGGTGAGAAAGCCGGCTCCAACGTGTTGCAACTCGGTTATGATATGACTGCGGGTAAAGGCAAAATGTATGCTTATGCGCAACTGAATGGTTCCACAGGTAGAGAGGTATCTGCTGCGGCGACATCGATGTCGATGGATGTTATGGGAGATAAGAGCCTGAACTGGCTGCGTGCCGAATTCACGGATGCCAATGGCAAAACCGTATATGCGGATCTCGCCAAGGCGATTGACTGGAATGGCTGGAAGAAGCTGAGCGTGGACCTGAACGGACTGAACATTGCCTTCCCGGCGAAGCTGAAGCGGGTCTATGTGGTGAATGTGGAAGAGGGCCAGGATGAGCGTGCGAAATCAGGTACGGTTGCTTTTGACAACATCGCATTCACGATGCCTTCCAAATCCAGTGAAGTTGGATTGCCTACAGGGACAGCTTCGCTTGTACTCGGACAGAAGTCGATGACGGTGAACGGCACCAAAAAGGCTATTGATGCAGCACCAGTCTTGAAAAATGGTACGACCTATGTACCCATCAAGCATGTTTTGGATGCTTTTGGTGGTCAGGCAAGCTGGGACAGCAAAAATCAGCGGATCACAGTATTACGTGGGAGCAAGCTGATTGATCTGGTTGTTGGGCAGAAAGAATTCATTCTGAATGGTAAAAGACAGAGCGCAACTGTTGCACCATACGTAACGGGTGGTAGGACTTTAGTCCCGCTTAGACTCGTTTCCGAGCAACTTGGACTGACTGTAAAATGGGAACAGAAAACGAAGACCGTTACCATCTCATCGTGATATGGTATGATATATACCGGAAACGATAGAAATGGAGTCGAACAAACGTGGATTTACAAGCCGATGCCATAGACCGCGTCATTAAAAACGCCATACAAGTCATGGAAAACAGCAAATATCAAATGTTCGAGATCATGGACGCAACTCGCGATGAGCTGAAGACACTCAACGAGGAGTTAAAGTCGGTGCTGAAGGAGACGGCGGAAACGATCGAGAAAGTAGATCAATTGGAGCTGAACTACCGCCGTTCCCGGATCCGGCTGACAGAGGTTAGCCGCGACTTTGTCCGTTATTCCGAGCATGATATCAAGCAGGCGTACGAGAAAGCAACACAGCTGCAGCTGGATCTGATGATTTATCGTGAGAAGGAAATGTATCTGAAGGCCCGTCGGGATGATCTGCAGAAGCGTGCCAAAAATGTGGAGGCTTCTGTAGAGCGTGCCGAGACCATTGGTTCGCAGATGGGTGTTGTACTCGAATACCTGTCAGGTGAACTGGGTCAAGTGACCCGGATCATCGAATCTGCCAAGAATCGACAAATGATTGGTTTGAAAATAATTTTGGCCCAGGAAGAAGAGCGGAAACGTATTGCTCGTGAGATTCATGACGGGCCTGCGCAGATGCTTGCCAATCTAGTGCTTAGGACGGAAATTGTAGAAAGAATGCTCATTAAGCAGGATTTTAAGATGGTCCAGGCCGAAATAGTAGATTTGAAAGGCCAGGTTCGTTCCAGTCTTGAAGAAATGAGAAAAGTTATTTTCAATCTGCGTCCTATGGCACTGGATGATCTGGGACTGATTCCAACGCTTCGGAAGTACGTGCAGGATTTTGAGGTAAAAACGAAAATCCGGTCGCTTTTTGAAACAAGAGGTAAAGAACACCGTTTATCTTCCGCAATGGAGGCAGCGATCTATCGCCTTGTGCAGGAAGGTCTATCAAATGCTGCAAAGCATGCTTATCCCACGTATGTTGTAGTGGAAATTACATACCAGGCTCAGCTCGTCAAAATTGTCGTTCAGGACAATGGGCTTGGGTTCAAACCGGAGCTTCTTGCGAAGAAAAGCAAGGATCATACCCACTTCGGTCTGATTGGGATGAGAGAACGGGTTGAACTGTTAGAAGGAAGAATAGAGATTGAATCCGGAGAAAATCAAGGAACCAAAATAGTGATTCATATCCCGACAAACGTGGATAAGGGAAAGGAGTAGCAGGATGATGGAAAACCGTGATACTGGTAAAGCATCGATTAAAGTTCTTTTGGCTGATGATCATCAGCTGTTCCGTGAGGGACTGAAACGCATTTTAAACATGGAGGACGACATTGAGGTCATCGGCGAATGTGGCGATGGTATTCAAGTGCTCGAATTCTGCAATCAGGATAAACCTGATATCGTATTGATGGATATTAACATGCCGATTGAAAATGGGGTTGAAGCAACGGAGAAATTGCGTGAGCTGTTCCCTGATGTCAAAGTCATTATCCTGTCCATTCATGATGATGAAAGTTATGTATTTGAGACGCTTCGTAAAGGGGCTAACGGATACTTGCTGAAGGATATGGAGGCCGAGTCTCTGATCAATGCGATTCGTTCCGTGCATGAAGGACATGCATTCATTCATCCAAAAGTAACGGGCAAACTGATCATGCAGCTGCGTCGTATGACGTATCTTAATGAAACAGGGGCAATGAGTGAAGGAGCTTCGAAGGAAGCAGGCGTCAAATTTGTCGCTGGCGACAATAACCCGCTCACACGTCGTGAGGCTGAAGTGCTTCGCTTGATGGCAGAAGGCAAGAGCAACAAAATGATTGGTGAATTCCTGTTCATCAGTGAAAAAACAGTAAAAAACCATGTCAGCAGTATTCTGCAGAAGATGGAAGTGGACGACCGTACACAAGCGGTTATCAATTCGATTAAATATGGTTGGGTTACGCTCTAATACCTTATGTTTTGAGTAAAGCAGATTCTTACGGTAAGTCAGTCCATTGGTTGATTCAACCTTGACGTAGTATAGATTGGTGTTCACTCGCGCCCTTTCCAGAATGTTGGATTGGTCTGCGGGTTAATGGACTTTATCACTGCACATGAGCAAAGCGTAAGGTTATGCGGAACATATGTTCAAGCTTAGGCGTGAATGAATGACCTGGCCTGTCTTTCTTCGTCCGGTGTCGATCAGCGTGGAATATGAGTGATAGGAAGTGCAAGTGTAACCCTTCAGGAAGTACGGCATATACTGCTGTATACAGGGATGTTCGCCATGGGTGAGCATGACCTTCCGAGGAGGTGCAGTTGCCATGGTTGCTCATCTGACTATGATTCTGCTCATATACTTCCTGGCGGCAATGGCCGTTCATGCCATGCACCAGCGCCATCTTTCCCGTCCGGAACCTGAAGGTTTCGAGCAGATCCTGCTCATCCCTTCCAATCAGGCAGGGCGGATCGAGGGCATTGTAAGAGCACTTTGCCGGGAATTGTTATACCGTGGAAAGAGCTTCAGATTAACCGTTGTTGCGGATCGTACAGAAGCGGAAACGATTACGATTATTGAAAAGCTGATGCAAAGGCAAGGCATGGAGACATCGTATCTGTCTGCTGTCCCAGCTGATATTGAACGGGTAGCACAGACCGATCACACGTTTCGACTGATTGATTTGCGTGAGTCAGAGCATTAAATCATCATGTGAACGGGAAATGGGATTAGCATTTCGCAGATTTACAGTGAAAAGATTACAGCAGAAGCTGTAGTCTTTTTTGTAATTGTAGCCAAGTCTGCTTTTAAATTAAAAATGGGTTTTTATGCAATCTATGGTTATTGCCTGGGTTTGAGGAGTTCCTGATCACAGAAATAAGATTTTCGAAGTCAGAACTCTTAATTTAAAAGTATAGACGAACAGGATTGGAAAAAGTTTCGCAATTTTATAGAAAGATTCTGGTTATTAGAAGAATTGTATAATGCGTGCCTAAACTTGTGATGTGGAGATTCAATTGCTATAGTGATAAGTAGATTAATCATAAGAAGATGGAATATGGACATGAAGCACATGCGCCGGCGAATAGCCGGGTTGGCATGTGCTTTTTGGCGTTCGGATTAAATTATGATGGGGAGGAGTGTAAATGAAGGTTGCCTTATATGTGTGCCGTTTAGGAGAAGGATGGGGCATGGTGTTATCACTCGATATTCGTGTGGATGTGACTTGGTGGCTAGAGGGAGCAAGTGGGCGACATGTGCTGCGCTGGTTGCTGTTAGGTCACGCGTTGCCGTTAAGTCAGGCCTCCTGGTTGGTTGAACATTTTGAGATGGAACGAGGTATGGATCAGTGGGGCCAGCACGAATGGCAGAGTTATCTTGTACGGAAGCTGGATGTGTATGAGCTGGCCTCAGGGGAAGTTGAGGCGAGAAAAGGTATAGCGGGCACAGCGGCGAGTTTCGCTGCGCGTCGCATTCAGGTAGGCGGGATGCCTGAGCCGTATCCCGCCGGGCAGTGGGCTCAGCTGGAGCGGGACGCAGCCCTGCTGGCTGAGCGGATCAGCGGCCGCCAATTACTGGCGGCCGAGGCGGAGGCGTTGCTGGCGGATACCGCCCAGCCGCCAAGGGAGTGGCGCGCGGCTGCAGCTCGCGCGCTTGCACGGGCGGCTGAGTATCACAGCCGCCCTCGAAGGGCCTGCCACGCGCCGTCGGCACGCGTGGCTTGGACGCGCGCGGAGCGCGCCCCGCTGCCACCGCTGTGGCAGCGAAGCCAGGCAGCGCGTGCCCTGCGCTGCCTGCGGCCTGGCGGCGTGCGCCTACTGCGAGGCCTGCCTCGCGCTAGGGCGCAGCCGTGCTCGTGCGCTGCTGCTACGCAGTGCAGCGCCAGGTGCCGTGCCAGTACGCGGCGAAGCACCGCGTGGCACGGCCTTGGCCCCCACCGGCGGCGGGCTCGCACGGTGGGGGCTTAGCGCAGCGCAGAGCGCGGCAGCAGCCGCGGCGCTCGCGTTTTGGCCCGGCCGCCTGCAGGGGATGGGCCGGGGCGGTTCTTGCTGTGGGCCGTGACCGGGGCCGGCAAGACAGAAATGATTTTCCCCCTGCTCCAACATACATTGGATCGTGGTGGACGAGCGCTGGTCGCTACCCCTCGCAGGGATGTGGTGCTGGAACTGGCTCCGCGTCTGGCGAAGGCGTTTCCGAACACCTCGCTCGCTACCCTTTACGGAGGCAGTGACGAACGTTGGAAAGATGCTCAACTCACGCTCGCGACCACACATCAACTGATGCGTTTTTATCAGGGATTTGATCTCGTCATTATCGACGAATTGGATGCTTTTCCGTACCATAACGATCCCATGCTCGCTCACGCGGCGGCATCCTCCTGTAAACCGAACGGTAATTTCGTATATCTATCTGCTACACCGCCAGCTCGGCTGCAAAGGGAGGCGGCACAGGGCAGACTCACTCATGCGAAAGTTCCAGTACGTTTCCACCGTCATCCGCTGCCTGTACCAAGATTGATCAAGATGGCTACAGTGGCACAGTGCATTCAAAGACGACAGCTGCCAGCTGTCATTAAAAATAACATCCAAATCTCATTACAGCGTGATGCCCAGGTATTTGTGTTTGTGACACGTATTGCCCAGATTGAGGCGTTTGTGAATTTGATGCGCCGTACCTTTCCCGGAATACATATCGAAGGAACTTCATCTCAGGACCCTGATCGCGCCAGCAAAGTTACAGCCTTTCGTGAACGTACCATTCGTCTGCTCGTAACGACAACGATTCTGGAGCGTGGCGTGACCATTCCGCGGAGCGATGTCTTTATATTGGATGCAGACAATGGGCTCTTTGATGAAGCTTCACTGGTTCAGATGGCGGGCAGAGCAGGACGTTCCATGGACGACCCGGCGGGTAGAGTAGTTTTTGCATCGTCTCGTCGGACACGCTCCCAGGTGAAGGCCGTTGCCCAGATACGGAAAATGAACACCATCGCTCGTCGCAAAGGCTACCTGCATCCGCCATCACAGACATAATTGTTATCTGTCTAGATATATGAACTAACATCCATATTTCAAAGTACACACAGCGTATAGATCCCTACATACCATTAGACTCCCCAGAACAGTTAGGAGGTTTCCATCATTATGTTCAACTGGCTCAGCAACATCACCGATCACGCGCAGCATCTTACCCAACGCCTTCATCACCTGCTCGCCCCACCGGGAGCAACTTGTCTGACATGTGGCACTCGCGCGATTCTTTCTCCAATCTATCCAGGTATATGCCCACGTTGTGTGAGAAAGATTCCATGGATTCGTTCCATTCGCTGTCTGCGTTGTGGTCGGGGCGTAGGATGCCCGGACTGTTCTCGTCCACACATGCAAAACCGTTCTTTTATCCTCAACCGCAGCGCCGTCCAGTACAACCCTCTTATGAAAGAATGGATTGGCATGTACAAACACACAGTGTGATGATAGACTCTTTTTGATCACAGGTCTTTCCAAGTTATATCAAGGTTAAAGTAGGGGTTTCGTCTAAACCCGCGCCCTGGCTTGTCGAAATAAACACATTCAATAATCTCTTTTAAAAGATCATTTTTATCTTTAGGGGATTCTAGGTGTTCGAAGGTATCAACTACGTTTTTCAAACGTGGGATAAAATTGTTCTTTTTAGCAGCTTTATTTTTTTCAGCATTTAGATCTTCGCTGGTTTGTTTGAATTGTTCGTTAAGCTCGTCAATCTTCTTGGAAATCGTGGATTGTCGTTCAAGGAATGTATCCAGAGTATAAATTTCCTGCTCTAAATAATCATGTGCATTAGCTAATTGCTTTTTTGCTTTTACAATCAACTTATTTAAGTTACTCACTTTTGTCTCCAAATCTTCAATGATGTCTTGCTTAGACGCAGTTATGAAGTTAGGATCTGCTATTACTTCGGCATAAACTCCTTCATCTGTTTAACCAGTTGTTCTTCTACATAGATATAGGCTATTGAGTGATTTTCTTTACAGTTCAATACTGGACAAATAATTTGGTGCTTATTTCTTGGTTTAGAATAGTTAATAGAGTAATTCATCATATTTCCACAATAGTGACATTTAAGCAATGTGGCCATCGGATTTCTGAAAACCGTATTCCGTTTGTTTTTTGCAGTATTGTTTTCGTTAATTCTTCTTTGGACTTTTATGAAATCGTCTTCAGAACAGAGCGGAATATGGGTGTCTTTTGTGACCGTCCAATCTTCTTTAGGGATCGGAATTATTTTATATGAACCATCCTCAAGCTTTATATACTTTTTTTTGCCGGACACATATACTCCTGTGTAAACCAGATTCTTGAGCATTCGATGCACATTTTTATAATTATATGAACTACTATTCAAAGGGAAAACCGTTTCGGTTGTCAATCTATCTAAGATAGTCTCCATTTTTTCACCATCAGCAAACCATTTAAAAATGTTGCGGACAATTTGGTGGTGTTCAGGATGAGGATACAATTTTAAATTAGCCATATCAGATGGGGTTTTCTCGTACTCCAGAATAAGATGTGGATAGTTAGTTTTGAAATCGAGCCCTTTAATATACCCAAATGGAGCATGAGTCCAAATATAGTTTCCTCTGCTGGCAGATCGTTTTCTACCGTCCTGTAATCTTCGTTTTGACTGTTTATACTCGTATCGAGCACCCATTCCTTTATAATCCATGTACAACTCATCGGCTTCATCTTGCAAATCGACAATTTTGTACGGGGTTATGATATAAGCATTTGATTCTTTGAAAGCTCTTTCTATTCGACCTTGATCTATCTTGTCGCCACGTCCTAGACGATCCTCGTCCATAACGCCAACCCATTTGATTTCACCACTTCTAAGCATTTCCAGAGCCTTTTGCATTTTTGGTCTCTCGGCAATAAATTCCCCACTCACTAGCTCTTCAAAGAGATCTACAACATGAAGTTTATACTTCTTTGCCATCTCCAGAAGTGCAATCCTATGTTTTTCTAAAGTATCATATGGTTTGCCATTAGCAGCAGCTTCTTTTTCAGCTTCAATATCTTTTCGTGATTTTCTTGAATATAGCAAACCTGGTAGCCCTTCAAGATTTATCATTATAAACATCCTTTCTAAAATCTTCGTCTAACTTCAATTACCTTACCTAAGATTTCAACTTGGTCAGCAGGAACGAGAGAAGGTTCCATTTTAGGATTTGAGGGCATAAGAATGCACATCTCTCCTTGGCACTTTACTCGTTTCAATGTTGCCGTCTCTCGATTGACTGCGACGACAGCTATATCAGAAGAAGTAACTTCTTGCTGTGAAATGCAAATTACGATATCCCCACTCATAATCATGTCACCGATCATGCTGTCACCTTTTACATTCAGCGCAAAGGCCTTGTTACCTCTAGTTATTGCTTTATCAACGTATTCGATATCTTCTGCTAACTCAATACGATCAATAGGCTCACCGGCTGCTATAGAACCAAGTAGAGGTATTTGTGTAATACGATCTATAGGAAGGCTACCAGATTGAGCATCTTTTACTCGAATGGCACTTTCATATTCTCTTCTTAACTCTTCAGCTTTAATCAATCTAATTAGTTGATTATGGAGTTCGTGTGGAGCTCTTTCCATTAACGCAGCAAGTAGCAGTTCCTCAGGATTAGTATTTATAGCTTTTGCAATTGCGCGAGTCAACTCATCAGTTGCAGGGTTTTTTACTTTTCCGTTTTGTAGCCTACTTATGTACCCCTTACCAACCCCAAAGCCATCTTTTTCGATTTTTTCAGCTATTTCTTCAAGTGTACAACCAGATTCTTTTATTCTTTTTTCAAAAGTTCAAAATAATTCATTCCTCTTAATAGCCTCCTTTTCGATATCAACAGTATACATGTGTTTAACTGATAAGTAAACAAATTATTATTGTTATAGCTTGACGTAAACTTTTGCTGTGTTACACTAAGACTACAACAAAAGTTTAACTACTTGTTTAACAAGTGGTTTTAGGAGGTGAACACATATGAGATATGCCAATATCCTTTCTAACGCAATTGCTGACAGTGGTATGACTTATTCACAAATATCGATGAAATGCGAATCAAATGGAAAAAACTCTCTAGAGCATATCTTTCACTTTTATGTACAGGTCATAAACCACCAGCCACAGATGAGACAAACAAAGTTTTAGCATCAGTGCTAGCATCTTTGGATTTTAGAGAACTCACAGTAGCTAAGTACAAAGAAATTTTGTCGCCGGAGACTTTTAATATTATTTGCACACAGGGGGCGAGGGCATGCGAAGAGTCGAAGACATCCTAACTGATATGCAGGCGTTGGGCTTATCGCCAGAAACGATTGACTCAGATATTTTGGCGATGCAAAGAGATATTCTGGTTCATGTTGTAAGTATTGATGAACGTATGAGTGATGAACAAGTGAGAGGGGCATTTAAGTTTGTAACTGAATGTCACAAGCGTCATCCAATTGATCGACCTGTTTCCATCAAACTAAATGATTCAGGTGGAGTTATTTTAAATCGCGGAAGCATAACAAACTTGGATGCTTCTCAAGTAGCCGAAAAGCATAAAGCAAGATTACTAGCAAGAGAACCATCTGCTATGCATTTAAATCGATTACTAACGTTACAGAGTGAAGAAACGGGCTGATTAATTTTAAGGCACTATTACTAAAATCAACAATGTACTGGAACAGGAAAGAAGAACTACAGGAGGTATGCACATGTCCGAAAATTTATTCCTGAATTGGTTTGCATGGGTCCATCTACAAAGTCTTATCGCATTCCGTGATAGCGGGCAGACATTGGAGGCCGGAAACGATTGGTTGGATAAAGAGATATCTGATTTGAAAACGGATCTTGGAATAGAAGAGGTGAAGCAGGCATGACGGATCATCAACGATTGAAGCAACGCATCAGTTTCTTGCAACAGATGCAGGCTACCGAACCGGAAACATCGAGTTGGTTTGACGAATCTCTCAGCCAGCTCATCAACGAGGAAAGCAATACAGTAACCGATTAAGGGGAGATAGTAGTCGCCCTGAAGTCGTATCAAGACAGAACCCCCGGGCTAAGTATTAAATCAGGTTCTGCCTAAGAGGTAATCTCCAGACACGTCAAGAGCATCGGTGAGACGAACAAGGTTCTTGTGTCTGGGTTCAAACTTCCCGTTCAACCAACGTTTCACTGTGGTGGGTGATACGTTGGCGATCATAGCTAAAGCGACATGGTCTAAATTTCGTTCTTCCATAGCGGCCGTCAACCGCTTGGAGAACTCAGAATCATAAAAAAAGAAAATGAAAAACATGCATCACACTCCATTCGCCCGGAGGGTTCTGCCTTGATACGACAACGATAGGACACTAACAGTTTAGCATATTTTAGGAAATCGATAGACAAGCAACATTGTACTGGAACATTAATGCAACGGTGTATTGGAACAGTGGGAAATAGAACTTTGATAGGGAGGTGAAGAGTTGAATAATCAGCGGCGGGAACTACGCAAACGGCATAACGAACTTTGCAGAAAAATTATGGATGCAACAGACGAGAAGCAGCTTAAGCAATTGCAGGCGGATCGGAAGAAGATCGAGGAAAAGTTACAGCGTGCTGAAGGCGGTCCGGTTGTAGCGAAGAGTAAGCAGAAACTAAAGCGGCATATCGGGAACTGCCCTCTATGCTTCCGGAAAATCGAATACGGAGAGAGTTATGTTCAGGCAGGCAAGCTGACATTCTGTAACGATCGTCACCATAAAGAATACATTTCACTTATTAACGAAAAATGACCACGCCTGGTCCGCGTAGTCATTAGTGAAACAATTTTCAAAAATTATTACGGCAATCATAACAAATTTCATTTAACAAGACAAGGAGGTAAGCGGTGGACATTAACGATTATCTCCGTGAACTGAACACTTCACGTACGAGTGCGGAACAGATGGACGAGTATGTCAAGCAGATTAAGCGGCTCAGAAAGAGGCTACGGAGTACGACGAAGATTCTCCTGGTGGAATGATTGAGATGATTCGTCTGCTCACAGATGCACATACGCTTATGGGACGAGTCTCTGCCCAGAAGGAAGGGGATTACGCAAAGATTCATGTATTGCGTGACAACGTCGATGCTGAGGCCAGAGCGACAGCCAAGCGCGGTGAGAAGGAAGTAGCGGCTGCTCGTGCAACTGCTGAACTCCGCATGATTGAAGCTGATGCGCTGGAGCAAAAGGCTTATTGGAAGAACGAGCTTAATTCGGTGAAGGAAAAGATTTATGAGCTGCGCCTACGGGTGCGGATTGAAATGCATATAACAGGAGGCGGAGTACATGGCTGAGTTTGGTTTGAATCCAGTTCCTAAGCCTAAGCATAAACGTCGTAAGCTTACTCAGGGACAGCACACGGCTATTACAGCCAAAGTGAACAAAGAAGTATACAGACGTTCCAGTGAGGCGGGATACACGAAATGTGAACGTTGTGGTTGCAGTGTGCCACGGTACCGCTTTGAACGTGCACATATGATCAATGCAAGCCAGTATGGAACAGGACGCGCACCATGGAACATTGTCGTTTTGTGTGGTCCTAAAAATGCTTCTGATACTTGTCATAATTGGTCAGATGAAACGGCTGATGGTCGGGCTTGGAAAGTGGACAAGCAGGCTGAACTTTACATTTATTACACAGTAGGAGACGGCAAGCAATTTTGGAAGTAGGACATGCCTAGGATGTCCGCAAGATGTCCAACGGACATCCACTGGACAGTGTGCGGATGTCCTTCCCATGTCGGATTGAAGGCGGTGGAAATCTAAAAATGTTATGGATAAAAAGCTACGTAGCGACAGACAGAGACCCCAAAACAGGCAAGCTTTGCCGCCGTACAGGTATGGATAGGCCGACTGCGGTAGGGGCATTGCACATGTTTTGGTGGTGGGCGGTAGACTGGGCACCAGATGGGGACATAAGCGAAATCGAAGCAGCTGACATTGCTGATGTGATGCATTTCAAAGGAGACCCGGAGGAGCTAATTTCTGCTCTAAATGAAGCTGGATATATCGAAGAAACCGAGGCAGGGCGCGGGATTGTTAACTGGATGGAGATAGGCGGAAAGATCATTCAGAACAAAGAAAAAGACGCTGCTCGAAAGGCTGATAAGCGAGAAGAGGAGAGGAAAGCAAAAGCTTCCTCTACCCCTGTCCCTAAGAAGTCCAAAGGAAGTCCAACGGACATCTCAACGAAATCCGATGCAGAGATAGAGATAGAGAAAGAGATTAAGAATAAGAAAGATATAAAAGATATACCCCCAGACCAAGAAAAAGAGCCAAACCCAGATCCAAACCAAGATCAAGGTCAAAACCCGAAATCCGAACAGACCGCCGAAAGCTCGGCCTCGCCGGATTCGCAAACGGGCGAAAAACCGGAAAAAGGTTCCCGAAAAAAAGTAAAGCGGGTCTACGAAGAAGGAAACACGTTTCTGAAAATGGCGAATTATCTGAAAGAAAAAATTGATGGATTCGCGGAAGCGGAAGGTGTTTTGCACTTGACGAAACGCTCGAACATGCAGACATGGGCAGATGATTTCCGGCTGCTGGTCGAAGTTGACGGCCAAGAAGACAAGAATCTCATTCGTGATGTGATGGACTGGCTACCGAAAAGCGTGTTTTGGCGGAAAAATGTACTATCTGGCAGTAAGTTCAGGGAAAAGTTCGGTACTTTGGTTTTAGAGATGCGCTCGGATAAGGCAAAAGGCGGAAAGGGTTCCGGGGGGCGGGCGGCGGCAAGCCTCATAAGCCAGTTATTCCAATCGTTTCAAATGAATCTGGTAAGGATGAAGGACCGTCCGATGAAGAGTATGCCGAAATGATGCGTAATGCAGCAGCTATGCAGGCCGCAAAGGAGGGTGAACGCTAATGTCCAATCATCGATGGTTAAACCGACAGGAGGCACAAAATTGCGGCATTCCCGTGTTTGTTCCGAAGGAAGAGGAGATCAACGGTGAATGGATCATGGGCGGACGCTGGAATATGCCCCGGCCAATCGGTGACATTTTGCTGACGTATAGCCGTTGCGCGGCGCTGGGGACTCCTGTTGCGGATTTCGAACAACCTGCGGGTTACTGTTACAAACGGAACGCCAGGGATCAGTACCGTTATGTTCCTCTGTTCTCCAGAGCCATGGAAGAATTGGACTTGGACAAGATAACCCCCGCTGAAAAGAGATCCATAGAGGTGCGGCAGACATACGCCGGATATGGGTTGCGGCGGGTGATCAAGCCGGGGGCCGTGCTGATCTGTCTGAGCTGCGGCCAGGACATGACAAAATTTATTAATTCACATCACACATGCCCCTACTGCGGGTTGGGCGGGGAGCAGTTGACTATATCGAAACGGATCGAAGTGGATTACGAATTGAGAGGGGATATGAACATGGAACAAGCAGTTTCCAAGTTGAAAGCTGAAATGGATGGAACAGGGACGAACGCCTATATCAAGTTGATCGGTGATTTCCTGATTAAACACATTCAGGTGAACCCTGGTTCCGCTGAACAGGTAATGGCTGCTGATAAGACGATTGCCAAAAGCTTGCTTGCAATGCAGGCAGAAGCCAAGAAAAAGGCGGTTGGCGGCATGGCTCTGTTGACGGACGAGGAAGGTTACACGATTGTACTGAAGTATTTCGGCATAGAGGGCGATGTCGTGATAGAGAAACAAGAACCGGCAGCGAAACAACCTGATCGTAAATTTGAAGTGTCGCTTGATGAACTTTTGTGAGGAGTGATTAATATGGAATACGAGAAATTTATAAGCCATTTTCCTGAAATGATCAGTAAAGCTCTTGTTCGTTATGTGACGGATACGGTTTTGGCACAGAGTAGGTATCTATTCATTCGAACTTCAAAAGTTGCAAAAGGGATTCAATCGGCATATTGCACCCATTGTCAGAAGCAGCATTTTCCGGATATCAAGCTGAAGCACAAACAGGATGAAAAGGTAAAGTGTCCACACTGCAAATCTATGTGTGAGGTAAGGGCAGCGGGTTTGGGAAGAAGTCGTATGGTTGATAAGGCTGTTTTGGTCTGGTATGAAAAGTCGGTCATAGACCCTCAAGCTATTATCGCTCGTGTTATTGATGTGAGAAGAGACTACAGCGGGAGCTATCTGGATGTGAAAACCGAGTATTGTTCCTCGCATCAATATCTTTTTCTGCCAGGAAGCAGCACGTTCTTCACATATGGTAAGCAAGCGAAGTCAGTCCATTCAGCATTCGATAGATACTTTTCTGGCTACGGTAATTATCCGAAATTTATGTCAACTGCCAACATCCGGAGAGCAGTTAAAGGTACTCCTTTCCAGTATTCAACTTGGGAGACATATACAAAGTATAAAAACCACCGTTATGTTACTGACATGACAGAGTTTTTCGATATGGCTGCACGATATCCTTGTGTTGAGTACTTGACTAAATCAGGCTTCGATAATCTTGTATGGGCGAAACTCTACAAAGATGCTACCTATGGGGCTGTGAATTGGAGAGGAAAGAATCTTCAAAAGGTTCTGCGTTTGGATAAGGCAGAACTGAAGGAGCTTCGTCAGAGCGGCCTTCGTTTGACGGCCTTACAGTTGAGATTTTACCAACGTTTCAGATCAAAGGGGTTACCTGTCAGTTTAGAGGACGCGAAGCTTCTAGGAGATTTACATGTTGGACAGGAAAATTATCTATACAAAACCGCTTGCGAGTTTGCGCCTGAAGCTACTGTTCTTAAATATCTTCTAAAGCAGTTGCAAAAGGAACATTATACTTCTGAATACCGAGGATTATATAGCGTTCTGAATGACTGGAGAGATTACCGGGGCCAGTGTGAACAGTTAGGAATGAGTTTGAAAGAGGATCGTTATCTCTTACCTAATGACCTTCATAGGGAACATGCGAAGCTCACCAAAAGAATTAGGATTAAACGAGACGAGGAAGTTGATCGTCAAATCAAATCAAGGTTGGCCAAATTGAAAAAATACGAATTTCATCACAATGGTCTCCTGATCCGCGCAGCTGAATCATCGGAAGAATTGTTTGAAGAAGGTAAGGCGCTTAAACATTGTGTAGGGGGATACGCAAATAGATATGCAGCAGGTGAAATGTTATTGCTAGTGATCAGACGGGCCAGCGATCCGGATAAGCCATTTTACACCATGGAAGTTAGAGAACACAAAGTCATGCAGTGTAGAGGGTTAAACAATAAGTCTATGACCACCGAAGTTAATGAATTTGTTGATCAATTCATAGCTAAGAAGCTTTTAAATAAAAAGCGTACTCGCGTTGAAGTTACACAATTACATGAGGGGGTAGCAGTATGAGCCAATTAGCCATCCGCACTATCGAGACAATCGCCATTGAGATTAACAGCATCAAGGACCAGACGAAGAAGATTATGATTCACGGTTCCATTGAGATCGGTAGACGTCTGACCGAAGCAAAGGAAATGATGCCGCACGGTGAGTGGATGAATTGGCTTGCTGACCAAGTTGATTATTCCCAATCTACAGCAAACAATCTCATGAAATTATTTAAGGAATACGGCACCGACCAACTCACGCTCTTTGGAGATAATGCAGACTCCCAAGCGCTTGGAAGTTTGAGCTATACGCAAGCTGTAGCCTTACTTGGAATCCCTGCTGAGGAACGGGAAGCATTCGTTCAGGAAAATGATGTTGATAGTATGTCGACTCGTGAGCTGGCGGAAGCGGTTAAGGCTCGGAAGGATGCCGAAAAAGCTCAGAAGGCAGCAGAGAAAGCACTTAAAGAAGCTCAGAAGGCAATGGAGAAGGAACAGAAGATCCGCCAGAAGCTGGAGACACAGCAGGCGGACCATGCGTTGATTGTTGAACGGCTCCAAGCCCAAGCAGAGGAAGCGGCAGCAGCTGCGGCTAAGGCTGAATCTGGTGAGGATGATGGACAAGCTGCTGCGCTCCAAGAAGCTCTCGAGGAAGCACAACAGCAACATGCTGCATCATTGGCACAGATTAAGCAGCTTGAACAGGAACTGAAAGCCAAACCTATTGATGTTGTTCCTGCCACTATTGAGATTGAGAAGGTTCCGGCAGAGATCGAGGCTGAGTTGGAAGAGTTACGTAAGAAGGTTGCCCAGGGTACAGGGGAAGAAGCAGCTATATTCAAAACAAGCTTCAAGACTCTTGGGGATGCATTCGATAATTTGTTAAATGCACTTGATGTAGTTCAGAAAACAGATGCGGACATGCATGAGAAGTACAAGGGTGCTGTTAAGAAGCTAATAGCAAGAATGGATGAACAATTGGCCTGAAAGGACCCATCCCCCGCTGAGGTAGTGAAGATAGAACGGGCATTAATCCCCCTGATCAGATCAGGATGTGAGGTAGAGCGGATCAAACTTGTTGTCTCTGTTGATACAGACATTGCACATCACAGGGAGATCCGCACAGCCTGCGGGATGCTGAGGGTGGCACCTGACGTTTTCACGCCTAAAGGGGTGTCATATCTGATAGAGGATTCATGGAGGCGTACACGGGGGTTTGCGTGGGTCTCTCGAAATACTAAACCACTGCCCACCGAACCTTATAAGGGGTGATAGACGTGAAATACAATCTTGTTCTGATAGATAACAGATTGGTCATTGATATGAACGTGAATGATGTGTTGGAATTCAAGGCTGATGGTTACACAGGTCTGCCAGAAAAAATAGAACTGGACGTAATGGGAGAAGCGGATGTAATCGGCGTTGTGGAACTTTCGGATGAACAGGTTGCCAAGATCAAGGCAGAGTACCAAAACGGCGGAGAATGTGCCTGGTGCGGCGAGATAGCATCTGAATTGAGTTACCCACACTTCCATGACTTCGCAATTGGCAAACGGATGTGTAGGAATTGTTGGGATCATGACCGTGAAGTGTATAAGGGGTCATGTGGGGATGACATCGGGGAATTCAAACCAGTGGGGGAGGAAGAACAGTCATGAAGGCTATAACAATAATTCAACCGTGGGCGACTCTGATCGCCATTGGAGCAAAACAATATGAAACGCGCAGCTGGCCTACCAAGCATAGGGGTGATATTGCTATCCATGCCGGGAAGAAGATTGACAATGAGGCCTGCAAGGAGCCTGAAATCCGTGCAGCACTGGAACGGTATGGATACACAGTAGACAATCTGCCTACAGGCGCGGTTGTGGCGACAGCTAGATTAACCAACTGCTTAAAATCGGTGGACACATGGACGGATGGTTACGAGTTGGAGGGCAATAGATTGGTTTACTCTCCAGAATACGAATTTGGAGACTTCACACCCGGTCGGTATGCATGGGAAATGTCGAGTGTTCAACGTCTTAAAGAACCGAAAGCAGCTAAAGGGCAGCAGAGGATTTGGGCTTGGGTTCAGGAAGGAGAGGGGAACCATGAACAAACTGGAATTGTTGAATAGTTTACCTGTCATAGACACTGAAGCTTCAGGTGGAGAACTGGAATTTGTTTTGGTGGAGTACTCACCTGAGACAATCGCAGTGTTACAGCAAATCGGCCTATCTAATGCAGATATCGATGAGTGGAAAACAGACGAAGGTGATTGTATTGATATTTCAGCTATCGGTTTTGATGCTGGCGCTAAATGGTTCCAACAGAGCAAGGGCGGATTTCTTGACTACACGCCAGATGATGCGCCTGAATGGGCTAAATAGATGAGCCCTATTGAATTTGAATTAGGGGATACAGTAGAATGCCCGGTATGTTGCCGGGTGTTCACCATAACCCGCATCGATGACGAAGAGTTGGACGATTCAGATCTATATTTTGAACATGTAACAATGTGTGATGGAGGGGAACATCATGGCAAGAATCAGATATTTTAAAAGTGAGTTGGCGGGGAACTGGTTGAGTTGTTCGAAAGTAGCCATCCAGCCCGAGCCATTGCCGATATAGCGGATAAGAAACGTGTCCAGCGAGATCAAATCATTACTCAGATACCTGAGAGCGTGTATAAGGAGTTGCAGCAGTCTGAGGCGGTGGGGAAATGACAGCACCGACATTAGAGGACGTAAGAGCGAAGTTGGATACACTTGCGAGGGAGCGGTTCGAAGAATCCGATTATGAATTGTTCTGTGCTCTGCTTCACCAGCTGGACAAGTATAAAGCTTTGGCTGATAGCAACAGAGAGGCTATGTATAGTCAAGACAAGGAGTTTTCCCAACATTCGGAGATCCAGCAAGCAGAAATAGACTCGCTTCGTCGTAGTGTTGAATACTGGCAAAAGAAATGCACGTTATTGTTCGTGGAGAATGACAGGTTAGTAAATGATTCGGGGAAGGTGCAGAGCATGGGGGCGGTGATGGTCCAAATGGAATTGATACCAAGCGCGGATGAAAGAGACATTGCCCAACTGGTCAAACTGTTGACTGATGATTACCATCAATGGTTGGCATCTATGAAAGTTTTGAGTAAAATGCCTGTATTGACTCCAGACCAAAAGGCCAAGTATGAAACGTATCAAATGCAGGTCGATGTAGTGCAGGCCGCTATAGATGTCATCATGGATAAAGAGGCGCGGGATATCATCATGCATCAGTACATCAAATCGACCCGCCGCAAGTACACAGTTGCACTATTCCAGGGTCGCGGGCTAAGCGAGCGCACAATTGATAGACGGATCAGCAAGGGGTTACTGAGCATAGCCAACACTCTCAAGGATTGCGGAATGCTTTGGCCCTCCGAAAAGTGACGGTAAATTGACGGTATGTTGGCAATCGAATGACGGTGAAACAGCAATACACTAGGCACATAGAGAGGTTAAGTCCTCTCCGGTGTGCCCAGTGCCCGTTATCGCGCTTGGACTCAACCATATTGAGTGACCCGGCAAGAGTCCCAGGACATCTTGCAGATGTGGCGGTATGGACGTGGGGAAAGCGGGTAAAATCACCGCATTTAATGTGACCTATTGGATATCCGGGTTCGATTCCTGGGAAGGTCTACTTATTTAATAGATCGTAAAGATCCGCTTCGGCTTCAGAGTCTTTCTTTAGCCTGTCTATAAACTCTCTATTGCTACCCTTGTTTCTATATTTATAAGCTCGAATACCGCATTTAATTAGCCATACAATCGAAGAAATTCCAATCAGTATAAAAACTGCCTTCCACGAATCTGCGGAAACGGTTAAGAATGTTTTGAAATCGGCCGCTACTAAGGAAGCGATTACCGCCAGAAGTATGGACAGTGGCGTAATCCAATCGCGCTTCGAGTGAAGGTATTTTTCTTGGTCTATCAGTGCTAAATTGATTTTGTCTGTAGTAGTAATAATAATGTCTTGATTCAGGTTCTTATGTACCCTGTTGTCGCCAATGAGTTCCTGATTAATTTGAAATTTCTGTTTCATTGGTTCATATATCGGCCTAGTTGTTCGCGCATGAGTTTTAACAATAGCCTTTCGATTTGGGGGCGTAGCGGACATATCACTCACCTTCCTTAACATTTCTATAGAAAGTATATTGGAATATCTTGCTTTTGGACTCGGTAATTGAATTCAACCTGAAATTAAAAAATAGTTTTTTATTATCAAGGGTACCAATTGGGATTGGCTTTGAGTTTCCTGTTCCGAAAGGGCTATCAAAGTTATAAAAAAACAAATTTATTTCTTCTGCCTCTTCATCGAATTCTGCATCCAAGTCTGTACTGTCATCGTTATCAATAAAGACCATGTTAACTTTCAACTTGAATCCTGCCTCGAGTTCCACTATAAACTTGAGGGGATTCTCGTCGTATGTAATTAGTGTTCCGGAGGATAGGATCTCTGTCTGTCCAGAAAGGATTTTAGTCTTTTTCATCAAGGAACCTCCATTATTTAAGGGGATGATTTTTTGTTTGCTGCAATGGTCGCGATGTTATTATCCTCAGCTTTAGGCTTTCATATTGTAATAGTTAGTCTAAGAGAATGTAAATATAGAATCGAAAAGGAAAAGATATTGAACAGGTTAAGGCGCTGACAAAGCGTCTTTTTTATTTTTTAGGAAGCGAAATAAACCCTTGATACAACTAAGAAATTTCAATCCATGCCAGTTATGCAAATATATAGATATGAATAACTCATCAGAAAAGATTTGAAGGTGCAAATATGTGAGGTGGTAATTAGGGGAATTTTGAGCGGATGCCCTGTTACCTTTTATCCTAGCAGGATTCAGCTATGTTGTGGCCTGACTGTTCTAAGAGCGTTAACCGGGTGACTCTTCTTTTGATCAGGGAGGCCATACTGGTATAGTAAGAAATTTTAAAAAAATGTTGAAAATTATGGTATATTGCTTGATTATTAAAGGGACAAAAAAAATATTACAGGAACATTTGTTCTGACATTGATCGGGTGATATAATTGAAAAGAAAATTTTTAGCGGCAAAAGTTAATATTAATGAGGGGATTTTCAGTGATGACGTTAATTATTTGATCAGACTCATTCCAGAAGTCATTCTTTCCTATCCGGAACTCCATTCAAATAGATCACCTTGGGTCTGGTGCTTTGGAGAATTGGAAACCGATAAAGAACGCAAAGTTATATGGGGGAATTTCGTAAAGAAAAGAAACGACCAGATACTTATCTACGAGGGGTCAAAAGCGAGTTACCAAGATATTGAAAATGTGGCTTGTCAGAGTTTTTTTCTCTATAATTCAGAAACGGAAATTCTCGTATTTGAAGAGACTGGAGATATAAATCGAGAGTCATTTATGTCTGCATTCGAACGTATTATTTATAAAGGGCACATTGAGATAGGGGAGATCTCAGTACAACTCGTGCCACTCAAAAGTGTAATAAAATCAAAGATTGATGATATCGAGGTTCTAACGAAAATTGAATTCGACTTGATACATCCAAACCCAATACATCACGATTCGTATAAAGATTTAGATGATATCATAAAAAAGGAACAAGCAACTCGGTTGAAAACAACACTCGAAAATCAGAATGGTTTAAACAAAGAGGGTCCATTCATCCAAAGTGGAATTGAGATGGTATCCAAAGGATACGGTGACGTCAATGCATTTGGTTATTCCAGAGTTCAAACATACGGTAAGAGGAAAAGAATTAGGAAAAATCAGCAACGAGTGAGATCTAAAGATGAGGTGCAAATGACTTTCGCAGAAAAAGATATAGAAAAGAATGAATTAGTATCTAAACTCACGACGTTTGCTAAAAAAATATCAAGTATGCTTTTATAAAGCGAGTTGAGATGATGCATAGAGATGAGCGTATAACCAGAAAGACCACAACTTTTATGGGTTTACTAAAGATCACTACGTTTAAACCCTTTTTTATAACACCAGTTTTTTTTGTTTCTTTTGTTTTGGCCGTTGTGTTTTATTATTATTTCAAGGACGTAACAGATTTCTCAAGTTTAACAGAGTACATTTCAGAAACAGTCGCTTCAATATCGGCTACACTATTAGGTATAGTAATAGCTGGCTTAGCAATCTTAATATCTTTGACCCAAGGTAAGCTACTATCTCTGTTCCTACAGAAGAACATACTCCAAAAATTTTTGTTTCCATTCTGGGTATTTACTGGAGCATGGGCGTTATCAACTTTAATCTGTATTTGTGTGAAACTTTTCGTGTATTTTGACCCTAAAGTATTACTGTATGTCTTTACAACGGAAGTTTTTGTGTTTGTATATGCTCTGTTAGGTACAGTCAGTCTTATGGGTCATGCGATACGTTTTGGCTTATACATCGCTCAAATCACAGATGTAATTGATAACGATACCAAATAGTTTATGAGATAATAAACCGTTGAAGTCTTTGCGGTTTATTTTTTTTATATAGTCGTCCCTTTGAAGAGAAAATTCTTTATAAACGTAAGTAGATCCATCCTTATTGGGGAAGGGAGTGAAGACATGTCAATTAAAATTAAGCGCCCATGCAATCACCCAGGATGTCCTGAGATATCATGTGTAGCTTACTGCGTCCGGCATAAGAAGCAGAGAGCCAAAGTGATAGACCAGAGGCGAGGCACATCGACACAGCGTGGTTACAATGGCCAGTGGCGAAAGGCCAGGGAAGGATACCTGCGCAAACATCCGATATGTGTCGAGTGTGATGCAGGAGGCCAAGTCACAGCAGCTACAGTAGTAGACCACATTATCCCACACAAAGGTGATGATTCTCTGTTCTGGGATTCAAGCAACTGGCAAGCACTGTGTAAGAGATGCCATGACATCAAGACAGTCACCCAAGATGGTGGGTTTGGTAATGATGTGAGGCAACCCAAGCAAAGGAGTGATAATCCATGAAGCCTAAGGATTATAATGACGAGTTGGAACAGGAGTATGCCAAGCAGCTGAAGACGCCTGACTATGATGCATGGGTGTTGTTCTCTGTGAAGATCAATCGACCGCTGAGAGAATACATGGGCAGCATTAGATACGACAAGAGCAAAAGAAAGGATTATCAGGCTGCTACATATGCGCTTCAGCTGTGGCATGAATTCACTTCAAAACTGCGCGGCGACCCTTTGACAGAAAGGTTTGTGACGCGAGTAGCCGAATTGCGGTTCGATATAAAGAAACTGCTCAACTAAAGTCATTCATTGAATGGCTTTTTTTGTTGAACAGACACACGTCACCAGACGGTCAGAAACGGCCTTCTAAGCCCCTTAATAAAAATGAAGGCGAATGACTGCGTGAATCCCCAAAGGGGCAGGGGGTATCAGGAATTTCGTACGGCGGGGTGAAAAACCGGCTGGGGCGTCTCGTGTAAAAAAAATTCCCTAAATGAAATTTCGGAATTAGGGTCGGTGTTGGATTTAGCTTCCAGAAAAACAGAAGGGAGGAGGTGTCATGGCGAGGCCGCGTCAACCGATTGACTTATTGCTGTACAAGGGACAGAAGAATCTGACCAAGCAAGAAATTGAGGAACGGAAGTCCGCCGAGATAAAAGCACCATCCGATAAAATACGAGCACCATCATATTTGCCAAAAGATTTGCGCCGAGATTTTAAGAAGATTTCGGATGAGTTGATTGCGATCGGTATCATGTCCAATCTGGATGTTGATGCCCTATGCAGGTATCTGATTTCCCGAAAGCTCTACCTTCAAGTTACAAACGAGCTGCTGAATCGAAAGCCCAATTGTGCAGTATGAACAATCGGAAGATGACAGCGTGGACGGTGAGTTGATTCCAGGTACAAAAACGGTAGAGATTTTCAGTAGTATTTATGCTGACCTTACGCTTAACCAGGACAAGTTTTTCAAACAGTGCCGTCAAGCTGCAAGTGACTTGGGCCTCACCATTTCTTCGAGGTGCAAACTGGTTGTGCCGAAGAAAGAGGAAAAGGGGCCGACAGAGTTTGATGAAAGGTTCGGGGATGTGTAGTGATCAAGCAATATTTGATCGACTATTCTCGAGATGTAATTGACGGGCATGTCGTAGCGTGTCAGAAACACATATGGGCGTGTATACGATTCATAAAGGATATCGGTCGGGAGAACACACCTGATTTCCCTTACGTTTTCGATGAAGACAAGGCCATGCGATTTTTCGAATGGATGAACCTATTCCGTCATACAAAAGGGCCGCTTCAAGGGCAAAGGATTGTTCCGCATGATATCCAGTATTTCATCTTTGGAAACATCTACGGATGGGTTAATGTGGACACAGGTTATCGGCGTTTCAGATACGCATATTGGCAGGTCGGGCGCAAAAACGCCAAATCCCAAAGTCTGGGCGTTGTGGCTTCTTATGAAACAGCCGCTATGGGCGAAGGGATGGCAGAGGTTTATTGCGCTGCTACAAAGAAAGACCAGGCCAAAATTGTTTGGAACGAAACTAAAGTAATGATCGAACGGTGTCCGGAACTTCGAACCAAGTTCAAAACCACATATGGCGTGATTCGACATCTTAAAAGCGAATCGATCATGAAACCACTCAGCAAAGAGGATGGGAAAAAGGGTGATGGTTACAACCCTCAATGCGGGATCGTGGATGAATATCACGCTCATGAAACAACCGAAATGTATGACGTTATTGATTCAGGGATGATCTCACGGACTCAGCCTTTGATGATGATCATCACAACGGCTGGTGAGAACTTAAATAGCCCTTGTTATCGTATTGAGTATGAAATGGTTTCACGTCTTTTGGATCCGAGCGATGAGGGTACAGAGAATGATGACTATTTTGCGATGGTCAATGAGTTGGACAAGGACGAAGATGGGAATCTGATTGATGACATTGCAGATGAGAAGGTATGGGAAAAAGCCAATCCTATAGCTGCATCCCATGAAGTGGGTAGGGCAAGCATTCGGAAAAGGTTGAAAAACGCACTGAATGCGCCTGAGAAAATGAATGATTTCTTGACCAAGAACATGAACATTTGGGTCAATGGCGGCGAGAAGAAATACATGCGAATGGATGCATGGGCTGCTTGCGGTACAGAAGAAATGCAAGATGTTCAAGGAATAGAGGCTTATGTCGGCGTGGACATGTCCATGAAAACCGACCTTTCATCCGCAGTCTTTGAATTCCAGCTTCCAGATGGGCGTTTTCTTGTTCGGCAACGTTCTTTCATTCCGGGTGACACGTTGGAAAGAAAAAGAAAACCGATAAAGTTCCTTATGATCTCTGGATCAAAAAGGGATGGCTTGAAGTAATTCCTGGACCCGTTGTGGATCAAACATATATTGAAAATTGGATCGTTAAAGCGTCTGAGGAATGGGCATGCGCGATTAAGGAAATATGCTATGACCCATACCAAGCCACACAGTTTGCTATTCAGATGTCTGAGCGTGGTTACGAGATTGTGGAGATCCGGCAAGGGATACAAACGTTGTCCGAGCCAATCAAAGGCTTCAGGGAATTGGTCCTTCAAAAGAAAATTGTTCACGAGAAGGATCAGTTGTTAACCTGGGCAATGAGTAATGCAGTTTTAAAGGTTGACCAAAAGGAAAACGTATTGCTGGACAAAGCGAAGTCCACCAATCGGATTGATCCGGTAGCTGCAACCATTGATGCGCACGTCCGGCGATTTTCGCGGAACCGAAAATGGATGTTTCTGAGTTTGCGAACGAAGATATGTTGAAACAACTGTGGGGTGATGGAAATTGAATAGAATCGTAACGTTCCTGCGCGACTTTGCGGAGGATTATTTGTTGTTGCTGGGTGTACTGCTTATCAACCTAGCAACTTATCGGATCAGCGTTACGGCGGGGCTATACTGCACAGGAGCATTTTGTTTGGTTGCGGGTGTCCTTGTGGCTTTTATGGCTAGATTACCACCGCGCCGGACAGGGGGTGATTGATAAATGTTTTTTAGGAAGGTACTCGAACAACGAAGCGTGGCGACAGAAGTTGGACTGAATGACCGAAAATTTCTGGAGATGCTTGGCATTGATTCAGCTGGGGCTAATGTGCGCGGAAAAGGCGCTATGAAGATTGAAACAGTATACACATGCATCAAAATATTATCCGAAACCGTGGCAAAACTGCCACTAAAGATATACCAATCGGATGAAAATGACATTACAAAAGGCACGAAGCATTACCTGTATCCGCTTCTTAAGCTGCAACCTAACCCGTTAATGTCTTCCATCAACTTTTTTAAGGCGCTGGAAGCTTCGCGAGCCTTTGGGAATGCCTATGCCAATATTGAATTTGATCAACGAACAGGCAGGGTAATTGCCCTGTGGCCCTTGGATAGGGAAAAGGTGACCGTGATTATTGATGACATTGGTTTGCTGAACACTCGGACCAGATTGTGGTACCAAGTTAATGTGGGTGGAGAATTGAGGAAGATCCCAGCACATGAGATGCTCCACTTCTTAGGAAACGTCACCCTGGATGGGCTTGTTGGGGTACCAACCATGGAGTACTTGAAAGGGACGGTAGAGAACGCGGCTTCAGCCGGGAAATTCATTAATAACTTCTACAAAAATGGCCTTCAGACCAAAGGTTTGATTCAATACACGGGCAGTTTAGACGAACCAGCAAAAAAAGTGTTCCGAGAACAGTTCGAATCCATGTCATCAGGTTTGAAAAACAGTCATCGGGTGTCGCTGTTGCCATTCGGGTATCAATTTACGCCGATCAGCATGAGTATGACGGATGCCCAATTTCTTGAGAATACGGAACTGACCATTCGGCAGCTGGCTGCGGCATTTGGAATTAAGATGCATCAACTGAATGATCTGGATCGGTCCACGCACAGCAATAACGAGCAACAACAACAGCAATTTTATACGGATACCATGTTGCCAATCTTGACCACATATGAACAGGAGATTACACGGAAGCTATTTTTGGACAGTGAAATCGATGATGGTTATTTTGTGCGCTTCAATGTGGATGCTGTGCTGCGTGCTGACTTCAAGACGCGTATGGACGCTTTGGACAAAGCTGTTAAAGGTAGCATTATGTCTCCTGATGAAGCGAGGGCAAAAGAAAACTTGCCACCGATGCCAGGGGAAACAGATTGTACGCTAACGGCAATGTGATCCCACTCGAAAATGCAGGCATTCAGTATAAGAAAGGGGGTGAAGGAACTGGAAAAGACGATGCCAAAGCCGACAAAGGAGACAAGAGCTCTCCCGGTAGCGCTTGAAATTCGCGCTGATGAAGAAAACGGCAAACGGACCATAACCGGTTCAATCAAATACGATACTGATTCCAATGAGATGCGAGATTGGTACGGAGATACATTCGTTGAACAGATTGCCTCCGGGGCATTCACGGACAGTATCAAAAATCGTGGGGTTGTTGGCTTGTGGAGTCATGATACTTCCCAAGTGCTTGGGAATACCAAGTCAGGCACATTACGTCTGAACGATGGTTCAACTGAACTGCGCTTTGAGTTGGATATCCCGGATACAACCGTGGGGAATGACGCTTGGGCTTTGATTCAACGTGGTGACGTGGACGGGATGTCATTTGGAATGAAAGTGACAAAGGATAAATGGTCCAGCGAAAAACGAGATGATGGAACAAAGGTCTACAAGCGCAGCATCTTAAATGCCGATTTGTTTGAGATCAGCCCTGTTGCTTTCCCGGCATATCCAAGCAATGAAGTTACAGCGAGGTCCTTGGATGATTTCAAGGCTGAAGAGGCGCGCGAATCAATGCGTATGGAGAAAGAATTACTTGAAATGGAGCTGGAACTAATATGAGGTCGGCTTTTTTGTTTGCCCAAATAAATGATGAGGTGATTATTTTGACAAAAGAACTGCGCGCCTTACTGGACGCAATCGAAAAGAGAAAGACCGAAGTTCGTACAATGCTTTCCGAAGACAAGAACACCGAAGCTAGAAACGCAATGGAAGAATTGCGCAAAATGCAGGACAAAGCAGAAATCCTTCGCAAATTGGAAGAAGAAGAAAACCGGAGCCTGGATAACTCCGATGGTCAACCGCTGGGAGATCCGGAAAAGCGCGAGATGGCTGAATTGGAATGCGAGTATCGTGGAGTTTTCATGAAGGGTCTTCGCCGTCAACGTATTACGTCCGAAGAACGCAATCTCATTACGACTTACGAAAAAGAAGTTCGGGCCGTTATGCATGAAGGCGGGGTATCTGGCCAACCGGATGGCGATTCTTCTTTAATCGTGCCGCAGGATATTCAAACTCAAATCAATCAGTTTACACGTCAGTTCGTTGACCTCTCAGCATTTGTCACAGTCGAAGAAGTGAGCACCCTTTCAGGATCACGGGTTATTGAGAAAGATGCAGAGTTTGTGCCGTTTCCTGAAATCGGTGAATTTGAGAATATCCCTGAAACCGATGTTCCCAACTTTATCAATCTGACATATGCGGTTAAAAAGCGGGGCGGCATTCTCCCGATCACTAACGAGCTTTTGAGTGACAGCGACCAAAACATCCTTCGTTATATCATTGGATGGATTGGTAAGAAAGCAGTCGCTACAAGGAACTTCTTGGTGTTGAATCAACTTAACACGCTTACCAAAAAGCCGTTAACAGATCTTGATGCCATTAAAGCCGTTCTCAACCTCACCCTTGATCCTGCAATCAGTGAACGAAGCAGAATCATTACGAATCAGCACGGATACGCTTGGATGGATGAGCAGAAAGATGGAAATGGACGTTACTTGCTGCAAGACGATATTACTGAGCCAGGAAAGAAAATCTTCAAAGGTAAGCCAGTTACAGTTGTTTCTAATCGACAGCTGAAGACGGACACAGTCAACGGGCTTGCTCCATTTATCATTGGAGATACGAAGGAAACCACCGTCCTGTTCAGCCGGAAGTTTTATGAATTGGCAAGTACAAAAGAAGGCGGAGATGCATTCAAACGAGACAGCACAGATCTTCGCGCTATCATGCGTCAAGACATCAAAACTTGGGACGAAGATGCCGCTGTATACGGTCAACTGGACGTTTCGGCAATCGTTTAAGGCGGGATAACCGCCTTTTATTCTTTTCTTGGAGGGAAAATAATGGCTAAAGCAACTGCAAAAATTCTGAAATATCCCGTTTTAGAGGTTTTCCGGGATAAAGAAACAAAGAGGAAATATCCGGTTGGTTCGGAGTATGAGACAGATGATCAGGACCGGGCCGAGTATCTCAAAGAATTCGGATATCTTGGCGAACCTGTTACTGACGATTCCAAACAACCGGAACCCATCACACCGGATTCAGGGAAGCCGTTGGAGGAGGAAATGACGGTGAAACCGGATGATAAAAATCCTGATCCGGCAGAGCCTGAATCCAAAACCAATAGTAAGGCAGACAAGGAATAGTCATGCTGGCAACCGTCAGTAGATTAAAAAAGATGCTCTATATCCCTGACGCAGACAGCAGCCAGGACGATGAATTGTTGTTCGTCCTAGCTGCTGCGTCTGATGCCATTGAGGGACACTGTAACCGTGAATTCGGAAAAGGTTCATACACGGAGCGCCGCAGCGGAACGAATTCCAAGCATCTGGCCCTGCGAAATTTTCCGATCCATGAAATCACCGAAATCACGGGCCCGCATGGTCCGGTTGTGGGGTACACGGAATTGGAGGACGGCATACTGTTCCGTCAGGAAGGATGGCCGCAAGGAGAATATAACCTTTTGACCGCCTATATTGGCGGCTATGACCTTCCAAGTGACGACCCTACCGCTAACACTTCCACACTCCCAAACACGCTGGAAATGGCATGTTTGATGCTTGCTAAGATGATGCATACCGGGCAGTGGGGTAAGTTGTCGGAAAGAATTGACGGCGAATACACGGCTACGTTCCAAACAGCGGAGCGAGAACCGACTTGCCACCAGCCATACAGGCGCTGTGTGACCGTCACGTTTGGAGGTTGGGATGATGTACCGAGATGTTGTCAAAATCACGCGGCAGGCGGACGACAGTGATCCGTGGGCAGGAGGGTCTTCAGGAAATCAGCCGGATGTGTTCCGGGCGCGGGTTACATTCGAAACTCAGCGGGTCATAAGTGACAATGGGCAGGAGGTAACCAGTTCTGTCCATATTCGCATGCCTGGAATAGTCCCGGTGGGATATGGCGATGAAGTGACATTCAAGGAACCGGACGGAACCGAAAAGACCAAGAAAATAATTTCTTACAAGGTTCCGCGTAATCTTGAAGGGCAGTTCATGATGACGGTGGTGCATTTATGAGTATGGAATTAAATGCGGGCGCCTTCCTGAAGCAATTGGATTTGTTGAATGAACGTGCATTGAAGGCGGCTAAACGCGGGGTGCAGAAAGCAGCTGAGGAATTGGGAAATGAATCGGACAAGCTTGCGCCAAAGAAAAAAGGGAAATTACGTCAGTCCCGGCGGGTCGAGGTAGAAACCAAAACTGGTTTGAGGATCACAGCGACAGTATCCTATTCAGCGATTAATCCCATGAAATCAGGATATCAGTTCAATTACGCTCTGTATCTTCATGAGGTGGCTGATTTTGATCCGACCACAGCGGGAACCGGCCGAAATTTTTGGAGCGTCCATTGAAAGCTAAATCCAGGCGTTTCATGAAAATCATTGCTGATGAAGTTCGGAAGGAGATGCATTTGTAGTGATCAAACCCAAGCAGTTCGCTGACATGCTGCAAGCTGAGAAACCTTTCAGATATTACGTCAACGAATTTCCATCAGGCGCGCCAGACGCTGCGGCTTGGGTGCGCCTGACGGGCGGTTATCCTCCGTCTGATTGGTCGCCACGTAAAAAGCCATCTATGCAGATCCTGGTACGTGGTCCAGAGAAGAAGCGGTCCGAATTGAACAGCATGCCTATGAACTGTACGAACACATGCATCAACGCCAGGAGTTTTATGCAGGCGATAGCTTAATACGAGAATGCACAGCCGATCAATCGAATCCGCTCTATGTGGGCAGGGACGAAAACGATCGGCTTTTATATTCTCTAAATTTTACATTGGTGGTGATGGGATGAGGAAAGTGGAGCTGACGAAAAGAGACATTCAAGTCAATGTAGGCACGAAAGATAAGCCGGATTACAAAACAGCTGGTGATACTGTCGAACTGACTAATGAATCGACGGCGAAGATGATTGAATTGGGATACGGCAAGGAAGTTAAAGAAACAAAATCTACCGCGAAAGAGGGTCAATCCTAATGGCAGGAGTAAATGCAGAAAAAATCAAGCTAGGACCATGCAAGGTTGTCTTCGGCGAAGGTGCCGATCAAGTTGAATTTGGAACAACCAAAGGCGGAGTGGTGCTCACCTATGAAGAAGGGTCCAGAGAAGTGACGATGGATCAGACGGGCACAACGCCGTTGAAAGAGATCATTACGGGGCGCAACGCTAGTGTTGCGGTGCCTTTTGGTGAATACGATTTGGATAAGTTGTTGGCAGTCCTGCCGGGTTCCCGATTGGCCGTAGATGCAACAGACCCTACAAAGAGAAAAGTTGTGGTCAATGCAACCAAGGTTATTGATCTGTTGAAATACGCGAAGAAAATGACGCTGATTCCATTGGCAGAAGGAACAACGCCGGATGATCATATTACACTTCCTATGGCGGCTCCACGTGCCAATTTGAACTACACGTTCGATTATGACAACGAATTGATTACCAATGTCACATTCAAAGGATTCCCGAACGAAAACGGCGACCTGATCGAATTCGGTGATCCAGACGTAGCCTAATACCACATCAGACAGGGCGGGGCCAAAGGCTCCGCTTTTCGTCATGAAGGAGGACCTATGTTTCCATTCAGAAAGCAAACGATGACGGCAACAGATCACGTTTATTTTGGTGAAAAACGTGTAGAAATTCCACGCCTGAGTGTAGGTAAGTGGGAAACGATGATTGAGCGCATTGAAACTCTTCCGCAAAATATCGTAGCAATGTTTGCAGCGCGGGATACAGAGATGTTCTGGCCAACAGTCAATGTAGGCGTCCGGTTGGCTATGGAGGAAATCGTAACGCTCGTTGCTGTACTTGCTGACATTACAGAAGATGAAGTCAGAGAAGCGGATCTGATCCAGTTGCACGATTTTATCAAATTAACTGTCGAGCGTAACAACCTGGATGAAGCTGCAAAAAAGTACCGCACCGCAGTCCTGTCGGTATGGAAAAAAATCGAGGGCGCAATCCTGCCGAGCTGACGTTAAAAAACTGGATACTGGAAGCGTCCCTGCTGCTTGGGGTGACGCCCAGAGAACTGCGGGAAGATTATTGCATCTTGGATTTGCCTATGTTGCTGTTCCGGCAAACACAAAAGATTGCAGAGGAACGATTGGCCCAGCTCCATATTGTCATGGGTCCAAACATGACCGAGGAAAGTTTCAAAGGACTGGTAGAAATGTTGGGTTGGCCGTTACAAGAGGGCCAAGAGAAGAAAGAAGAGTTTGACGCCGCCGGACTGCGGTCCCTGCGCGCTCGGCTAGAAGGGAGGAAGGATGGCTGAGAATGAAAACATTGGTGGCATAGAGGCAAAGCTCGGGTTAGATGCAGACGGCTTTAAAAAGGGTATAGAGGAAGCCAAGCAGGACATGAAGAAAATGACGGACGAATCCAAGAAGTTTAATCAGGATTTTCGCTCTGTCTCTAAAAGCCTGCGTGATGTCGGTGTAGATTCCAAGGAGATCCGGAAGATTAAAACCGAGCTTCTTGCTTCAAAACCGGAAGTGTTTGAAAAGCAATTGAAGAATGTTGAGTCTCAGTTACGTGCGATTGGGGCGAGCAGCTCACAAATCGGCAAAGTCAAAATGCAGATTCAAGAGCAAGGTACGGCATTGGATTCCACAAGCGGCAAGCTCTCCAAGATGAAAGTTGAATTCGATGAAAACGCCAAGTCGGCAAGTAATCTCAGCAAGGAGATTGGTACGGCTGGTATCGCTTATGCTGCATATGCGGCTGCTGTCGGTGCTGCACTAACCAAAGCGGTGGACTTATCTGCTCAGTTCGAACAGGCTATGGCAAAAGTTAAGGCGATCAGCGGAGCCACAGCGCGCGAGTTCGAGAACCTCAGGCAACAAGCTATCGACCTGGGCGCGACCACAGTGTTCAGTTCCACACAAGCGGCAGAGGCACAATCCTTCCTGGCTATGGCTGGTTTCAAAACCAAGGAGATTATGGAAGCCATGCCGGGCGTGCTGTCGCTTGCGGCTGCGGGACAGATGGAGATTGCCCGCACGGCCGACATTGCTTCCAACATCCTAACGGGTTTCCGGTTGTCGGCGGATCAAACTACAGGCGTTGTAGACGTGTTGGCTAAAGCAATGACGTCCAGCAATACAAACATTGAACAATTAGGATACGCCATGAAATATGCGGCTCCTATCGCAGCATCGCTCGGCATGAGTATTGAAGAAGCGGCTGCGGCTGTGGGTGAGTTGTCCAATGCAGGTATCCAAGGTGAGATGGCAGGTACACAGCTCCGTGCAATGCTCCTGCGGTTAACCACACCGACCAAGGAAGCGCAGTTTTATATGGACAAGCTCGGCGTGACCACGAAGGACGCCGCGGGGAACATCTTGCCGTTTGCAAATATCATCGGGCAGTTCGAGCAGGCGTTTAAAAAACTGAATCAATCCCAACAAGCCCAGGTTGCTGCATCCATTGCTGGAACAGAAGCCGCTTCGGGCTTTTTGACGTTGATTAATACAGGACAGTCACAGCTTGAAAGCTTCACCGCTGAGTTGGAGAATTCAGCAGGCGCAGCTGACAAATTAGCTGAAACACAAATGGATACACTCAAAGGATCGATCGAGGAATTTAAGTCAGCCATGGAGGCTGCGGCAATAACTGTTGGTGACAAATTCGCGCCGACGGTACGAGCGGTTACAGACGTAATCGCAGAATTGATCTTGTCATTTACAACGCTGGATGCAGGTACGCAAAACGCAATCATTACCTTTGTAGCAGTTACAGCTGCGGTTACTGGCGTTACGCTGGTTGTGCGCACCCTACGAATAGCCTTGATTGCCTTGCAGGCATCTTTCCCGCCTTTACTTGCGATATCCGCCATCGTAGGCGTTGTGGCTGCGGGTTCGCTTATTTCAAAGGGAAGTCCGATGAAGCAACGGCTTCGGCTGAACAGTTCGCCCAGGCTCAGGCCGAGGTTAACGAAGTGCTGAACAAGTCTCCTTTGCAGCGGACGGTGCAGGACGTGCAGGATCTGCAAGACAGGACGGAGCAGCTTAACACGGTTTTGGAAGAGCGAGCTGCGCTACAAACTCGGTTGAATGAGATCGAGGCCCTTCAAGCGGACCACATGGGCACACCACAACTCTTAACGGAAATGCTGGAGATCAACGACCAACTCGCGGAGATGGACGACAAACTCCGTAGCATGGGCTATGACGGCGTGGAGCAAGCACAGATTAAGCTGGAACAGATGAAAGACACCATTGAGGAATCCGTCCGGCGCTGCTGAAAATGAAGGAAGCTGAAATCACAGACCTGGGAGCCAAGTACCAGAAGGTCGAAGCGATGGAAAAGCTTTCTGCCCGATACAAGGAACTTGCTTCAGCTCAAACGCTGGATGCTTCCCAGAAACAAGAGCTTATCAATACAACGGAGCAATTAAAACGGCAGTATCCAGATCTGAATGCACTTCAAGATGAGTCTGGCCGGATCACGATCAAGAATATCGGAATCATTGATGATCATATCAGCGCAGAACGCAGTTTCATTGATATGTCGGCCAAAGCAGCAAACGCCTATCTGTCACACCTTGAAGCCATGGCAAAGGCAAATAAGGCTTCTGTGGAAGCTCAAATCAAAAACTTTGAAGCACTGGCCCGGGCCATGAGCGCTGTCAGCAAAGCCAACAATACGAACCCAATGTTCAAGAATAAAGTAACCGGGATTGGTGGCGTGAGTGCAAACCCGACATTTGAGAATTTCGCTAATGGCGGTGTGGATGAACAACTTACTGGCCTATACGACAAACAGAATATTGCTGCCCAAAATCTCTTGGAGGTACAACGGGCCAAAGATTCCCTTACTTCAGGGGATGCTTTCAAACCAGTCTCCGGCGGCGGAATTGATTTATCAAAACCCGAGAAGGAGAAGAAAGCCAAGGCAGCCAAAGCGAAGAAAGAGAAGAAAGGGAAGTCGGATGCTGAACTTGCTGCAGAAGCTCGTAAGAAAGCATTTGATGCCGATCTTGCTACGGTTCGCTATCAGGCGGATATGTATGATTGGTCTGCTGAGAAACAAATTGAGGCATATAACAAGGTTGCCGCTAAGCATAAGCAGCATTTGAAGGAGACGGTAGAAGACCAACGCACAATGAATCTCCAAATCAAACGACTTCAAGAGGACAGTACGAAAGCTCGGTATGACTTCTCTTCGGAGTGGATCGACAAGGACCAGCGCCGCATGGAAGAGGCCGGGAAGTCTGAGGTGCAGATGGCAACAGCCAAGCTCAATGCCTGGACACGTGTTCGCGACCGATACAAGAAAGATTCTGACGAATACAAAAAGGCTGATGAGCAGGTATACCAATCCAAAAAGGAATTGACGCGGCAGCTTGAGGCGGAACAGAAGAAGCAATATCAAGCGTCTTCAGAATGGATCACCAAGGAAGAACGTCGCATGGAGGATTCGGGGAAAACAGAGCAAGAAATTTTGCAGATGAAGCTGGATGCCTGGACGCGGGTCCGGGATCGGTACAAGAAAGATTCCGAGCTATACAAGCAAGCCGACGAACAAGTGTATCAAGCGCGAAAAGCATTGCTTCAGCAAACGCAAAAGGATACTGAAACACTGCTTAAAAAGCAAAAAACCGCTGTTAATGATGCCAAAAAGGCAGAACTAGCGGCGATTGACGAGCGCAAAAAGGCGTATGTAGATGCTCAGAATGAAAAGATTAAGGCGATTGACGATCTAATCAAGAAAGAGCAGGAAGCCAATAGCGATGCGGATTATGAAACAGAGCTTGCGAAGAAACGGGCGAGGGTGGATCTTCTCAGTACGGCAGTGAGTCCGGAAGGAATCAAAGAGCGAAACGATCTGATAGCTGAGATTGAACGTATGCAGCTTGAGCATTCGCGAGACTTGCGCAAGAGGGATTTGGAAGATCAGAAGGACAAGCTCCAGGACGAGAAATCAGAACAGGAACAGGCATTTGAGGATGAAAAAACTGCAACGGAATCCCGTTATGATGCACTAGCTCAAGTTTTCGAGGATCACGGCGAAGACGTCAAACTCATCGAAAGTGCTATTCAAGATTTCCGAGTCAATGCAAGCAAGGAAGCTAATGCAAAAATCCTGACTGACCTGGATGCCTTTCTGAGCCAGTATCAATCCAAAATGACTACAGTATCCAGTCTGACCGGGAACTCGCAACAGGCGTTAGATTTGCAGGAGTACAACGCGAATAAGGATGCTTACGACGCAGCCAAGGCAGCAGGAAACAAAACTGAAATGCAACGTTTGGCTCAGCGAAATCAGTCCATACGTGATTTGTACGGGATTGATAAGGACACAGGTAAGCTTCCAAGCTTTGATGTGGGCGGCGTGATTCCGGGTCCTGCCGGACAACCCATGCAGGCGGTCGTTCACGGTGAGGAAGCTTTATTCAATCGGCATCAGCTCAATAATTTGTTCCGATTGCTGGATGTTCCGAAACTCACTATCAAACCCGAACAGGCTCAGGTTCCTGCTACCCAGGTAACCAACCATATTGACTTGTCCACGGATACTGTGGTCCTGGAGGATAAAGCCGACATGGATATGTACAGCAACGGCAAAGAACGTCTGGCGCGTAGCCTTCAACGGTTAGGGATGAAGGGGTGAGGAATTGAATTATGACATTGATGTAAAAGTGAATGGGCAATGGATCTCGGAGATTGGCGCGGTACTGGTCGGGCGAACATTGCCCACCTTGCCTGAAGCTGAGGAAAACACGGTCAAGCTTGCTGGGAGAGATGGCGAACTGGATTTCGGAACAACATATGCCACGCGGCCACTTGAGTTGAGTTTCTATGTTTTGGGTGACCGGACCGAGTATCACGGCATTGTGAACCGGCTGGCGAACATTTTTCATGCCAAACGCGGGGATCTGGAATTGATCTTTTCCGACATTCCAGAAAAAAGGTACATGGCTCAATACCGGGGGGCGGTGGATTATGATCAATCATCCGTTAATCACCAGGTCAATTTCCCGTTCAAGATGTATGACCCTTTCCCTGAGTCTAGCGAGAACTTTGTTTTTGAGACAACGGTAACGAATACAGAAACGATCCGGATCACATCCAGAGGCGACGTTCCAACGCCGCCAAAGATGGTACTGACGAATACAGGTTCGGCAACCATACAACGTTTGCGCTTAACCAATGAATATTTATTAGAGGGGTGAACATCTTGGCGAATATCGGCAAGTTTTTAGCAACGAAAATCCTTAACGTAACAGCTCGCGGCGAACAATTTGTGTTTCCTGAAAAACTTTATGTAGCGCTGTATACATCTAACCCGACATGGAATGACACGGGTCAGGAAGTGAGCGGGGCGCATACGCCCGGAAGGAAATTTTATTTGATGCACCGACTCAGGCCACTGTGAGAGAATACCACCCTAAAACTGGGGCCCTGAGCGATATTCAGAAGATGGTCATTAAGTCTTCAGCAGATGTAGCCTTTGATGTAGCTTCTGGCAATTGGGGCGTCGTTACGCACTTCGCTTTGAGGGACGCGGCTACTGGCGGGAATTTATATTACTTTGGTGAACTGGAGTCGCCGCGCAGTATTTTGAGCAATGACATATTTAAATTCTTGGCAAGCCAAGTTGAAATCCGTTTGAACTAAGGAGGAATGACCTTTGCTTGAAACCATGTACCCAGCAGCGGCCAATAGCAGGCAAACCGAATTGGCTGCTGCAATCAATGACACACAAACCAGCTTTACAGTATTGGACGGCTCCGTTCTACCTCCTGCACCGAACCAACTGACGCTAGGGACGGATGAATCTGCTGAAACGATACTTTACACCGGAAAGAGCGGAAACGATATTACAGGCGTAACCAGAGGCTTTGAGGGAACGGCTAAATCTTGGGTTGCGGGAACTAAAATGGCGAGGTACTTCACTGCATACGATCATGATACATTCCAAGACAATATTACAGACCTTGACCAGCGATTGAACAATATCCCTGCACCGGAAGATGCATCCCTAACACAGAAAGGGATTGTACAACTCTCCAGCGCTACCGAATCAGACGAGGAGGGCGAAGCCGCTACACCTAAAGCAGTGAACACCGTTCGTCAGTTGGTTGTATCTCAGATTGGGGATCTGGCCGAATTACAGACAACGGATAAAGACAACCTGGTTGATGCGCTCAACGAGGTTTTACGCATGTCGATGAGGGGAAAGAGATTGTCAAAACCGCCGTCATCGTCAAAGGGGGAACGGTAGCAGGGACTTCCCCGCATTCATTTCAGCAGCTTGCAGACGGGATCGACACCATTGAAACGTCAACGGTGATTAACGGACAGCAGCAAGTAACACGCACTTATGCGGAGACAATAGCTGCGAATGATCCTATTTACACGTCAACAGATTTTACGTCCATTCCAATTGCGGAAGCTCCTACCGGGGATGGTCAAGGTGTAGCGTACAGCAGCGATGGTGTGTACTTGGCCTTCGCACAGGGCAGCTCACCTTATATAATCATTTATAAAAAGTCAGGCGAGAATTATATTAGGCTACCCGATCCAACGTTGAGACCAGCGAGTGTGACGAGGTCCGTATCCTTCACGCCAGACGGGGTTTATTTAGCATTAGGGCACTCAGCAATACCTTATGTGACCATTTACAAACGATCTGGTGACACTTTTACTAAACTTCCAAATCCAAGCAATCTTCCTAGTGATGATAGCCGAGGAGTTACATTCAGTAATAACGGTCTTTATTTAGCGGTTGTGGGCATAAACACCTCGGCATTAAACCTGTACAAAAGAAGTGGAGATACTTTCACTAGAATCGCGATCACTACAGGACTACCAGCGGGTGCCCAAGTATATTGTGCTGCTTTTGGGGTGGATGATACTTATCTAGCTCTCGGATACACACTGGGGTCACCTTACATGGCAATTTACAAACGGACTGGTGATGTTTTTGAAAGGTTGCCCAATCCTTCCGTACTCCCAACTGGCTCAGTACTTGGATTGGATTTCAGCCCGAATGGACTATACTTAGCGTTGACTCATATCAACGCTCCTTTTAACCTTATATAAACGAAACGGAGATGTTTTTGAAAAGCTCCCTAATCCTTTAGTATTACCAGCTGATCAAGCGAGAGGTGTTAAGTTTGACCCAACAAGCGAATACCTTACAGTCTGTTATTCCTCTTTGTTAAATTACAAAATATTCAACGATACGTTTAACGCGCTTCCTAATCCGCAAACCTTGCCGCCACAAACGGTTTATAGCGCTGCTTATACACCTGATGGTTCTAATCTTGCTATAGCCCATCAGGGAGGAAATCGGTTGTTAATTTATGATGTTAAATATGACCGAGCTTATAAAAGTAATAATAACGCTGTTGACTTATTAACGTATAAAACTGGCATAGGATACGCCTTAGAGAGTGGAGCTGCCGGAGATACTAAAGACGTCATCATAATTTGGAGGTAAACAATATGCCTAAGTTTTATTTGCAGTTGGATGGAGACATTATACGTGATGTGATCACCTATCCATACAATGGGTATACGGAAGTAACAACTGAATCTGATTTATTGCCCATTGGAGTTAATGCAGGTTATTACCGCTGGCAGGGTTCATTCCAACTGGATCAGGCGCTTAAGGATGAAGCAGAAAAGGCCAGTCGTCCGGCCGATTACGTTGAGCTGGAACAGCGGCTTACGGCATCGGAAGCGCGTAATGAGCAGCTTGCAGCGGAAAGCAACGCCAATCAACTTGCCCTTATGGAACTGCACATGCTGGTCCTGAGCGTGTTGCCTGATGAGGGTTAAACTTGCTCGGTTGCTAATCCGTTGGGCTGTAGCGCTAATGAGAGGAGGTGACACTATGTTAGCTGTATACGTAATGATGATTCATAAAGGACTGATCAAGTTGGAGTCTGTACCAGTTCAAAGCCGCGATAAAGTGGCTGAAGCTCTGGAAGCAGCAGGAATGGACCAAAACGGAAATATCGTGTAACAGGCGTTCCGAAATCGGAGCGCTATTTTTTATGGAGAGGTGAGGGCCATGTTTAACCGAGGGGCTTTTAACCGCATGGCCTTTAACCGCCAAATATCCGTATTCGTCTTTGGCCGGGCAGTTGCTGACATATCAGGATCTGCTGTAGCTGCTGCAACGATGGAAATGACGGGTTCGGCGGTTATAAATGTCAATGCGGGAGCGCAGGCCGATTTTGTTCGTGAAATCTCATTTGCGGCTGTCATGGATGTAACTGCTGGCACAAAGGCGGATTTCATTCGAGAAATTACCAAACGGGCTGTGATGGATGTTGGTTTTGGTGCAGTCGCCAAGGGAAGTCGGTACCATGTGGAGTTTCTTGAATTCACTGGACCATTCCGGCCAGGCGACAAAATCGAAATTGACGCCAAAACATTCCGGATTACTCAAAACGGAATCAATGCGGCTGGCCTCATGGAAGGTGATTTTTTCAATCTCAATGTAGGCGATAACCGAATCACATATACAGATCCAGAAACAAACCGTCAGGTGCTATTGAGAATCACGCACCGGGACCGGTTCTTGTATTAGGAGGATGTCCATGAAATACCTGAAGGTACTGGACAAGGATTTAAAACCAGAGGGATACTTAACCCATGCATATGAAGTAGAACGGCGTAGACGGCTCAATTCAGATTATGAGCTGTCTTTTTTGTGCCCATGACTTCGGATGACTACCGAGAGAAAATCAAGATCAAGGGCCATGTGATGGACGAGAACGGCCAGTATTATGTAATCCAAACGCGGGAACGTGTTCGGGATGGCAAGAAGCTTACGGCTCGAATTGTTTGCACTCACATCATGTTCAAGATGAATGAATTCAAAGTGCCATATGACCAGTATCTTGAAGAGGCGTATGGGGTTCATATCAGCCAAATGATTGCCCGTCTCTCACCGATCATGAACAACAAGTACACATTTAAGATAGATGATGTATTTGAATTGCAGGACATCAAGGATTGGGGACGTACAACGGCGCTGGAGGCATTCAACCATATCGTCAGATCCTATGGGGCCGAGGTGCGGGCGGATAACTTTACCATCCATATGCGCAAGCAAGTAGGCGAGGATAACGGCAAGCAGTACCGAATAGGCAAAGATATCATTCAGGATCAGTTCAAGGATGAAGGTAGCAACCTGGTTACCCGGATGTATTCGCAGATGAAAGATGGCCGGACGTTTATAGGCATGTCCACCGACTATCTGACGTCGGAAGAACTAAGCCTGCTTCAAGGCGTGCCAGGAGCGATTCAAAACGGAAAACTCACTGTGAACTATCTGATATCACCTTATGCGCAGTATTGGCAGAACACAACCAACGTTTTCTATGATGGCGAGATGATTGACCAGGATATCGAAGATCCCGAGAAGTTGCTAAAGGCTACCCGAGAGGAATTGCGTAAGAAAGAGATCCCGGAAATCGAGATTGCCATTAACGCAGCGGACATCCATAAGGTAGACCGGATCGAGTCGCCGCCTGACATGGGGGACATCGTATACGCTTATGACCCAGAAATGGAAATGCCCAATATTGAAATGCGGGTTATGGAAATGACCGAGTATCCGTTTTCGATGGACAAGCATACACAAGTGGTTCTGGCCAACTTCAAGGTTCAGGATTATGACGATATCATAGCGGATCTGGAACGGTCCAAACGGATCATGAATGACTTACTATCTGGCGGCAAGATCCGGACGGATGTGTTTGAGACATTCGCCAAGCAGGCAGTAATTGATATCAACAATTCCAAAACAGAGATCATATACGATCAGAGAGGCATATTGCTTCAGAGCAAGGCGATTGCCCGGAACCAGGTCATTCTAACATCGGACGGTATTATGTTGTCTACAGACGGAGGGTTAACGCCAAGGGTAGCGATTACAGCTAACGGTGTTGTGGCTGAGGCTATACGGGGTGTTCTGGGTGATTTCGTGTCTATGGTCATTGGTAGCGGCAACTTGGTTACTAAGATCAACACGCAAGGGATCAGCTCAGGGCACAACGATTACAACCAAGCGCCATTCCGTGTGGATATGCAGGGCAATGTAGTTGCCCGTTCTATCAAGCTTACCGGGGAAATAGAAAATTCTGAGATGCTCACCTCTGTAATTAGAGCATCGAAGATTATCGGTAATGAGATCGAGGGCGGAACGATCACGGGGGCTTTGATTCGAACGGCAGCCAGTGGCCGGAGAATAGAACAGGACATCAACGGTTTTCGAACATACGATAATAACAACAGAAACCGGATAAGGATCACAACGGCTTCCAACGACGAAATTGCAGCTATATCATGGTACGGTTCAGGCGGTGCATTCGCAGGGGAGATCAACTCCTACCAAAATAGCGGTGGCTTGTCTATAATCAGTAACGACCTTATTATCGGATCGAACAATACAGGGAATCCAATAAGGTTGCAAGGGGCACCAATCGTTGCCGGACCTGCTGAATTTCGCAGTTCAGTTATTTTCAATGGTTCAATTACGGGATTGGAAATGACTGACATAACGGGACTCCAAGCTGAATTAAGCTCTATATGGGCAGCTTTAAATAGCAAGGCATCTTCAAGTCACACCCATTCCGTTACACTGCCTACACACAACCATGGTATTGCAGGGGCGTCGAATTGGGGTGGAACCTTCACAACATCAGCTCCGTAATGTATCATAATAGGAAAAATGACCCAATACGGAGGATGAGTTGTGAAAAAGTTTACTCACAAATTTGCGTACATTGCAGGCGGGATAATTATCGGAATTGTCTTTTCGACATCGGCGGGAGCCTTCGCTGATTCAGTTAAAAGCATGGTTGGGAAAAAGGTTACTGGGGAATATTCAGTTGTGGTTAACGGAAAAAGCTTATCCGATAAGGGCGCTGTGATTGATAGCAAGGCAAATGTTCCTGCAAGATCATTATCGGAGGCATTAGGAGCTGATGTATCTGTGTCCGGGAAAACTATCTATATTACTACAGACGAAGGTGAGGAAGGGACGAGCGTCTCACCATCCACGCCTTCTTCAAGCAACGAGTACAGCGGCAGAAGTAAGGCCGATCTCGAAGGTGTGAAAAAAGTATTAATCGAAAAGATTTTAGAACCAACAAAATCCGGACGAGAGCTTTTGTTAAAGGAATTGGCCGATGCTGAGAAAAATGGTTCTGAGCAAGTTGTCGAAGCGAAGAAAAAACAAATTGCACTCTATGACGCTGATATCGAAAAGTATACCGCTGATCTAGAAAAGGTCGAAGCTGCGCTGGCAGAAATCAAATAACATATTACCCACATGAATGAGTCCGTTACCCACGGGCTCTTTTTTATGCCCACTTTAATTAATGGAGGTAGAAACACTATGGACAATGAAACTTTATCTAAATTAGAAATTAAAAACGGACAACTGCTGCTTGACGGCTTCCAGTTAAAAGGTGTGACTGAATACGAACTGAAGAAAAGCTCCGCCACAGAGCCGGCAGAGCTAACTTTAAAGATTACAGTAAGAGATTAGACTACTTGAACTGAGAACTTATTACACTTGCTATCACTGAAGTGGCTATTTTGGTTATGGAATCCAACGAAACTGAACCTACTTTTTGGGCTATGCTTTTCGTTTTGCTCCAATTTTGTTCCGACCTTATGTTAGAAAGAAATTCATGCCCAGCGGGGGTAAGGTAGAAAATAATCGGAATCTGATGTAATCCAGTAAACCATTTTACTTTGTAGAAGAAGCCAGATAACTCGCATTGTTTGATGTGGTAGGTCACTTCATCAGGCGAATAATTGTTAAGTAATTCAAAATTAGATCCTGGTTCATAGGTCATTTGCTTGGTCAGTGAGGTATTTTCCTCAACGGTCAATAGAATATCCCTTATTAAATCTGGATTTAGTTTCAAGTAAACACCTCCTTTCTGTCGGAGCATTATTCGACAAGCTTGGGGGTGTTTCCTTTTGCCTGGAAGGAGGTGAGCGATTGAGAGCGACACATCAAGTAGTGATAACAGCTGATATTTCCCGGCCAGTTGAAGAAATTTCCGAAATCATTTCATTGTTCATTGGGATGCATCCAGCAGAGAGACAACAAGAGATTTTACAGGCAGTGGATCAGTTGGTAGGCGATGCTTTAGCGGGATTGGCAATAGATACAGTTTCAGATAAATAGAGAGAGAAAGTGGGGGAATACATTTTGGAAGAAAGGGTGAGTGAAGTGCCAGATGAGAATTCCAAGTTGCTCACAGATATCCAAATCCAGCTTGCTCGCATTGAGAAAACTTTGGAAGTCGTTCCAACTCTGGCAACGGCTTTAGAATCAGTGCGAGAGATTGCGCGAAGTGCAGATCAATCTACCAAGTCGGCACACCACAGGCTGGACATGTTGCATACGGCTAAGGATATTGCAGAGGATGCGTTACGGAAAGCTGAGGCAGCTCTTGCTACCCAGCGGATACAAGCCGATGACCAGAAGTGGTTCAAGCGTACATTTTACGGGGTTATCATCGGAGCATCGGCTTCAGGGATTGTAGCCGCGGTTTGGGCAGCTATTAAATTAGGGGGAATGTAAATATGACAAATAAATGGTGGCAAGCGGCAGGCGTTCGGGCAATTAAAACAGGAGCGCAGGTCGCTATTGGTGTTATTGGTGCAACTACTGTATTCGCAGAAGTGGACTGGCGTGTAGTGGGCGGGACAGTTGTATTATCGGTAATCACGAGTCTGCTTACCAGTTTGGCCGGATTACCTGAAGTAAACAAAGGAGATGGTATAGATGCCTAAAGTATGGATTGACGCAGGTCATGGCGGTAAGGACCCAGGAGCTGTGGCGAATGGGCTGCAAGAAAAGGATATTACACTGAAGGTATCTCTCGGGATCAAGCAACGTCTGGAGACGGAATATGAGAATGTTCAGGTTCTGCTTTCCAGATCAACAGATGTGTTCCTTGAACTGAAGGAGCGGACAAGCAAAGCCAATGCTGCGGGTGCTGACATCCTGGTATCCATCCATTGCAACGCTGGTGGGGGCAAGGGCGGGTTCGAGTCCTTCCGGTATAGTTCGGCATCCCAAAACAGCATCAAGCTTCAAAACGCATTACACAAAGCCATCACAGGCGAGATTGGCGGGATTGATCGTGGCATTAAGGCTCAAAACTTGAACATGGTACGTGAATCTAAGATGCCTGCCGTATTGACAGAAAATCTGTTTGTTGATGTTTCTGCGGATGCCGATCGGCTCAAACAAGCAAGTGTGCTCGATGCAATCATTAATGGTCATGTTCTCGGTATTGCTACACACCTGGGACTGATTAAGAAGGTGAAGGAACAAAAGCCAGTGACACAAGATAGAGACATTAACAATCCAAGCAAGTGGGCTGAGTCGGCCTGGACTGATTTAACTTCCAAAGGATACTTCGATGGTAGCAGACCAGGAGCACCGATCACGCGCGAGGAAATGGCGGTAGTCCTGAATCGTTTGCTTAACAACATCGCCCAAAAATAATCCCAATCGCTTGGGAATACAAAAGGCCCTATCAGCACTTAGCTGGCAGGGCCTTTTTTTATTTGCTATTGTGTATAAGTGATTCAAAGAAATCAATCGCTTCCTCGTCTGACATACCTACGATCAACCTGCATTTTGAGTCACCTTCCTGATCAGGTCCAACAAGTTCTTGAGCTTCATCCTTTTCGAAATCCTCTTTACTAAACCAAAATTCATGCGCATGAGTGGGAATTCCATTCTCAAGGTCAGGGATTCTACAACGAACCAACACCTTATCTTCAAGTTCACGTATGACTGTTTTGACCATGCTAACACAATCCTTTATTAGTTATTTGAAAATCTTTTTAATTACGCTGAATATATCAAATGAAGTCTCGTGGTACACCTTGTTATATACTGCTTTCTTCGGGTTCCGGAGCCATCCCTATCCATGTGGCATTATGAGTCCGGACCGATGTATGATTTGACGCTTTATACTGGTCCTGGCTGACAATCGCTGCTTAAGCGATGGCTTCCAGAATCCGAATTTCATAATGAACCTCCGTTATTTCAAATTATCAATTGCGTATTGTGCTTCTTCCTTCGTGAATTTCTCGCCGTATTCAGATGTCAACTGATCGTAGATACCTGAATCTGACATATTCATGCTCTCTGCGTAATTTTGCGCTGATTTAAGTGCGTTCTCTTTCCAGTCAACCTGAATGTTATCAATAGCATATTGAGCAGCTTCTTTATCGAACTTCTCTCCGTACTCAGATGTTAATTGTTCATAAATACCCTTCTTTGACATGTGCATAATCTCAGCATATGTTTGTGCCGATTTCAAGGCTGCTTTATGTTCCCTAGGAACACTATTTGCTTCAGCTTCCTTTTTAGCTAATTCCGCAGCCTCAGCTTCTTCTTTTGCTTTCTGCTCATCAGCAGCTTTTTGTTCTGCTTCAGCTTGTTCTTTGTCCTCTGTCGTTTGTTCTGTAGATACGGTTTCAGCTTTAGGCTGAGTTGCTATTTCGGATGCAGTCGCACTCGGCTCTGCTTCCTTATCACCCATATTACCAATTACTCCGATAAAGATTATGATACCTAGCCAAAACCACCACTTCTTATAAATTGGTTTCTTTTCCAAGGTATTTCCTCCTATGTATTTGATAGGATTAGTCTATCAGACCTAGGAAAATGTTTCTAGATTTATTTGAAACAATTTACAAAACTGTCGAAAGAGGTTACTATACAACTATAAACCGAAAGCATCGGTGAAAGAGGCACTCCTGGCATTAAGCTGGAGTGGCTTTTTTTGTTATTGATAAAAGAACATATGTTCGCATATAATAAATCCGAGGTGATTATATGCTTACGGATTATCAACGAAAGGTACTACGGATCTTATATAACTACAATAGTGGACGCAGGCGCCTGCCTACTGTGCATGAACTTACAATTAAAACAGGGAAGCATACGCCTGATGTTATGGCTGCTCTTGACGCTCTTATTGACGCTGAGTACATACATTGGGAAGACAAGTCAGACACCAGTAATCTTGTTATTCTGGAAGGCTGGGAAAGAGAATCGGAAAAGCCTAAGCTTCCCAAGGTACTGCCACCGGCGCAGTCAAACGATTTAAGTTACTGGACCCTATACTAGGACCCTATATTAAGGAGGTTTGCAATATGGCAAGCAAATTGACGGCGAACGGCGTATACGAGGGATCGCGGATCATCCTTCCTGAACACAGGGAAGCGTACTTGGCTCAAGAAGCACTTCAAAGGCGCCGGGGAAACCGATCCTTGATGAACAAGAAATGCAGCTCATTGAGGATGCGATTTTTGAATCGTACCAGGAATGCAGATCGATCACGTTGACCGTGTTCAATCCGTTCGATGATGAAACTCTTCGTGGGGTTGTCACAGCGATTGATAAGCCAAACAGGAGAATAAAACTTGTACGCGGCGAAGAGGATTACAGTTGGCCTAAGATAGAAGAGATTATTTCAGCTTCAATATAAGAATAATTATAATCCGTCAGGGCAGACTAGGCGGATTTTTTATTGCTATAAATCATCCCAAAAACCTTCCTATATACTACCTCGCATATCCAGCTTTTATATTAAGATCAGAATACATTCGACAAAATAGTGTTCATAATCAGAACGTGAGTTCTACCAATATTGTTAGGAATACTTTTTAAATAAAGTATATTCAAAGTTTCGAGAAGTTTATGAATGTAAAGTTTTACCTTCAGGACGTTCGACACATTGCGACACCATATGTCGTAGGAAAAAGGTATTATTTTCATATATATACCTTATAATCTAATCCGTGTGTTTAAGGGAGGGGACAAGTCATGTACGAAGTAAATGTATGGCTAAACCATACAAATGCCCGTGGGGAGAGCCGACCAGGCTCAATGATAGATCAAATCGTATAACTCTTCAACTTTGCAACCTAAGGCATGAGCTACAGTAAGCATAGCATCTGCGGACATCTTATCCTGATTATTGGCCCAATTAGATATAAGGTGTCTGCTATAGCCAGTCAGTTTTACTAAGTCAGATTGTTTCATACGACGCTCTTTGAGAAGTATTTTAAGTCGGCATCTCCCACGGGAGACTTTGACCACTTTTGTAATTCTCCTTGATCTATAAGGGTGATTCGAGGCAAATTATAGCACGATGGGAAATTGGGGTAAACAAAAATACTTATATCTACCTTTCCAATACATTAGATAGATAACATGCTGCACGAGAATGGGGAGTGTGATTCGAAATGATTAATAAGGCAGAATCCATAGGTGAAGTATTTTTGATAGCATGGGAAAAAGGACTCCGTATTAATGTAGAAAAAAATGAGATCAGCATAAATTCATACGATGACTTAAGTGTTGATGATCTACTTTGTGTTGGGTGGGATCAGGAAATCCACCAATAGAAGAAGACGATGTAGCGTTTATCGCGCAGTACATCCAGTTTAAGAAAATCTACTCATCAAAATGAAGCCTGATAAACCAGGCTTTTTTTATTTTGATTGTAAAAGAGTCTATCATATCACTATGTACAAATTCAGAGGCCATGAACGATACGCGCCGCTCTTAACCGCGCTGTTGACTCAAGCCTTTCAAGCGATGAGCGAGGAACAGAGTTCAACTTTGGCAAAAGAACCCCCAGCCCCCGTGGCTCATTCCGCCACACCTGCTCAACCAACGAAGCCGCAATGGCGGCCTGACGCGGTCACCTATGTTCCGGTGAGCAGCGAGCGCCTGGCCGAGCGCGGCTTCAATCAGGCGGAGCGGCTGGCTACTGGGCTTGCCACCGCTTGCCGCCTGCCTATCGTTGATCTGTTGCAGCGCCAGATCAACACCACCAAACAAAGCTTCAAATCACGCGGTGAGCGTATCGAAACGATGAAGAATGCTTTCTCCATCAGCCGGGATGGCATGCATTTAATTGAAGAGCTACACAGGGGATCTCATCTGACAGCAAAAAAGGGCATGTTACATGACGAACCCATGCAGATCCTGCTGATCGATGATATATACACAACAGGCAGCACCTTGGACGCTTGTGGGCGGGTTATCTTAAATGATGGTTTTACCATGGGAATTCCGGTTGAGATTTACACACTAACACTGGCAAGATCATAGAAAGGAGCTCCGAATAATGAATGACTGCCCAGCATCTTTCAGCCACTTTAGGTGTGGGATCTATACTGTATGATTAATAGTAGACAGGAAAATATGTTCTTTTATTAATCGTTGGTGCATATGTGTGTATCACCTTTCCATGTATACCGTGTGAAATATAATTGTTTGATGAAATTATAAATGAAAGCGCAACAAGAAATTTTTTACATGTAAAAAAGAGGAATTGGTTTTCTCGCGCAGAATAGATAGTTTTGCCGTTCATAAAGGTGACAGCATAGGGAGTGGCACAACATATCTTTTGAAGGGGAGAACAAAAGTGGTCGCAGGAAGAAAAAACGGATTTTACTTATGGACTGTCCGTCTACTAGTATTCATGCTGGTATTCGGACAGTTTGGCATGTACGGGGGAACCGGGCACATGCAGCGGTAGGAAGCGGGATAGTCTCATCAAGCAATGATTATCAATATGTAATGACCAACAATAACGGCCAATTAGAGGTGAACCAAAAATCAGTTAAACTGAGTTGGGCGAGATCCTACAATATTTCATCAACGGGATATTCGTTCACCAGAATGCAGTCCATCCTGGGTTTCACAAGTGATATTACCAACATAAGCTTTGGATCGTATACTTCAAAATATGCTGGACAGATCGACAACGCTTTTTTAATTGATCTGAGCAAAGTGCGTGAAATTGCTACCGAGATGACGTACAGACAACCCTATAACCAGGTCGGACAATGGGAGATCACACACTATAATGTGCTAGGTCAACTGACGCCGATTGATGTATATGATTATGATGTCAGACAGTTGAGTTTGGTTGTAAACGCAGATACGGGAGAAGTTGTAGATTTTTACTCTGAACTTAATCCGTACTATACACGTAAAGCAGAGCCTGCTTCTTTTACTAAGCAGGTTGTAAATCCATTACCGATTAATAATGTACCCTCTGTGCCTTTGAATATAACGGGTAACTCCAGTGAAAACACGACTCATATCCGCTGGGATCATGCACAGGAAGCTGTACAGTATGAAATTGAGCGTGATGGTATTTTAATGGGGCCTTATTATGGTACGAGTTTGGTTGATGCCGTACTCACTCCTAACCAAAATTACTCTTACAAAATACGTGCCGTAAATTCGATAGGAAAAAGTGAATGGAGTAGTGTCTTTACTATTAAAACACTGCTTAACGAACCTGTGATCTCCACAAGTTCTGAGCAAGGGAAAAATATAATAGAGTGGGCTGCAATTAATCATGCCGATGGTTATCAACTTCAGATTGATGGTGAAGCCCCGATTGATCTAGGGAATGTAACGAATTACGAACATGTTGGTTTGGAGGCCAATTCCAGTCATACCTATGCATTAAAAGCAGTATCCTCAGATAATGAGAGCAACTGGAGTAGAACGGCTACGCAACTTGTTGTGCCAGACTCAGCAAGTGGTTTGAAAATTACAGAAGCTACATCCAATAAAATCTCTCTAAGTTGGACTGCAATTAAAGGTTCTAGCGGATATGATCTAGAGGTTGATGGGGTGGTTGTTCCGGTCTCTGGTACAACGTACAGCAAGACGGCTCTTACACCCAATACTGAGCACACATTTCGATTGAGATCTAAAAATGCAGGCGGCGTAGGTACGTGGACTGACATGCTAACGGTGTCGACACTTTTAAGTACACCTGTTCTTAAAGCCATTTCTTCGCAAGAAGAGATGATTGTGGTATGGCCTGCAATTGAGGGAGCAAGCTCTTACGAGGTGGAGGCTGATGGAGTTAACGTAGGAATTGTTGTAGATCCCGCTTACACACACACGGATCTATTACCAGGGACACTTCATAAGTATCGTGTACGAGCTTTGAATGATAGGAATACAAGTGCCTGGACTGCAATCTTTTCCCAAAGTACACTCCCCAATTCTGTTTCAAACTTCACTATAAACTCGGTTACTAATGCAGCAATTGGTCTGAAATGGACAGCAGTTACAGGGGCGACAGGGTATGATCTGGAGATTGACGGTGCAGTTGTACCTGTTACTGGCGTAGCCTACACAAAGAGTAGCCTTGCAGCAAATACAGAACACACCTTCCGTATTCGTTCGAAAAATGCAGCAGGCGTGGGTGATTGGAGTGATCCTCTCAGTACAACGACACTGCTGAATACACCTGTATTAAAGGCTACTTCAGCAGAAACGAGTATCAAGCTGACTTGGGCAGATGTACCAGATGCGACTACATACGAGATTGAAGCCGATGGTACTATTATGACAACATCCAGCGAACTAACATTTGTACACAGCGATCTATTGCCGGGAACGGCACATAAGTATCGTATTCGTGCTTTGACAGAAAACAATGCAAGTGCCTGGACAACAATGCTGACGCAAAGCACGATACCTGCTTCGGTTACAGGGTTGATAATTAGCTCTGCGACGAACGTGGCCATTTCCTTGAAATGGACAACCGTAACTGGAGCGACGGGGTACGACCTGGAAATCGACGGTACCGTTGTACCGGCAACGGGAGCGGCCTACACGAAGAGCGGTCTTGCAGCAAATACAGACCATACCTTCCGTATCCGTTCGAAGAACGCCGCAGGAGTAGGTGCTTGGAGCGATCTGATTAGCGGAACAACACTACTGAATACACCTGTATTAAAAGCAACATCAGAAGAAGATTCAATTAACTTAACTTGGGCAGCTGTTGCAGATGCGGTCACTTATGAGATTGAAGCCGATGGTGCAGTAATTGCAACAACTAGTGATCCGGCATATTCACATATTGGATTGTTACCAGGAACAGCGCACAAGTATCGTGTGCGTGCTCTAACGGATACCAACACAAGTGCCTGGACAGCAATCCTGACACAGAGCACGATTCCTGCTTCCGTTACAGGATTAACCGTTAGCTCGGCTACGAATGTAGCCATTGCATTGAAATGGACAGCAGTAACGGGAGCAACGGGATATGATCTGGAGATCGACGGGACGGTTGTCCCAGTAACGGGAGTGGCTTATACGAAGAGCGGTCTTGCAGCCAACACAGACCATACCTTCCGTATTCGTTCGAAGAATGCGGCAGGAGTAGGTACCTGGAGTGATCTAATCAGCGGAAAAACACTACTGAATACACCCGTATTAAAAGCAGCATCAGAAGAAACTGCAATTAATCTAACTTGGGCAGCTGTTGCAGACGCAACTACTTATGAAATTGAAGCCGATGGAGCAGTGATTGCCACAGTTAGTGATCCGGCATATTCACATATTGGGTTGTTACCAGGAACAGCGCACAAGTATCGTATACGTGCTCTAACCGATAACAATACGAGTGCTTGGACTGCTGTGCTGTCGCAAAGTACGATCCCTGCTTCAGTTGCGGGGCTTAATATTAGTTCTGTTACGAATGTGGGCATCACTCTAAAATGGACAGCAGTAACCGGGGCAACGGGGTATGACTTAGAAATTGATGGTACCGTTGTCCCAGTAACGGGAGTGTCCTATACGAAAAGTGGTCTTGCTGCGAATACGGAGCACACCTTCCGTATTCGTTCAAAGAACGCCGCAGGAGTAGGAGGTTGGAGCGATCTAATCAGTGGTATGACTCTTTTGAATACACCTGTATTAAAGGCAACATCGGGAGAAACAGCAATCAATCTATCATGGGCTGATGTAGAAGATATGACCGCGTATGAAGTTGAAGCCGATGGTACAATTGTTGGAATAGTTAGTGAGCCAGTATATGTACACGATGGTTTATTGCCCGGAACGGCACACAAGTATAGAATTCGCGCTTTAAAAGGTGAAAACACAAGTGCATGGACAGCAGTGCTGACGCAAAGTACCATCCCTGCTGCAGTTAACGGTTTTATGTTAAATACCGCTACACCTGTTGCAATCTCAATGAAATGGAGCCCAGTTACGGGCGCTACCGCTTATGATATGGAAATTGACGGTGCTGTAATTTCTGTCAGTGGATCTGCTTATACGAAAAGTGGTCTTCTACCTAATACAGATCATACCTTCCGTATTCGTGCAAAGAATGCTGCTGGCTTGAGTAGCTGGAGTGAGATGGTAACCGTTTCGACTCAATTAAATGTACCAACATCACTGAAAGCTGTACCTGAAGAAACTTCAGTTACGCTGACATGGAATGAAGTTGTGGGTGCAACAAAATATGAGATTGAGGCCGATGGCATAGTGGTTGCTACGGTGAGTGATCCCTTATATGTCCACAATGGATTACTTGGTGGGACAGCGCATAAGTACCGTATTCGTGCCCTGACCGACACTAATGTGAGTGCTTGGACAGCAATACTGTCCCAAACTACGTTGCCTGCCAGTGTCTCAGGTTTAAGTATTACCTCTGCAACTACAGCGGCGATCGCGCTGAGATGGACTGCTGCAACCGGAGCTACCGGGTATGATCTGGAGATTGATGGTACGGTGGTTGCCGTGAGTGGAGTCGCTTATACGAAGAGCGGACTTGCCCCAGATACGGAGCATACTTTCCGAATTCGTGCTAAAAATGCTTCTGGCGTAGGAGCTTGGAGTGAGATGATTACGTTAATGACTCAATTAACTACACCTGTGCTGAAAGGAACTTCAGACAGAACAAACGTTATTCTGACATGGGGTGAGGTTATGGGTGCTTCGTCTTATGAGATTGAAGCCGATGGGCAAATTGTGGCGACGGTCAGTGATGCAACATTTACTCATTCTGACCTGTTACCGTCCAGTTTGCATAAATATCGCATTCGCGCATTTAATGAACAGAACACAAGCGTATGGTCTTCTGTACTAAGTATCAGAACATTAAATTAGGAATATAAAATTGGGGAGCAGGGTTGCGTATATGTGCATCCTTCTCTCCTCTTTTGTTTTGCAAATAGACTATGGATTCATCAGAGAAAATAAGGTAATGTATAGTTATTATCTATTCGGAAATGGAAGTTTGAGAGGGGCGTTTTAGCGATGAATCTAGGTAATTGTCCTCGCTGTGGTAAATTATATGCGTTGAATTTTCGAGATGTATGCTCGAATTGTATTAAGGAAATGGAACAGGAATATCAGATCTGTGTAGAGTATTTGCGTGAAAACAAAGGCACCAATATACAGGAACTATCTGATGCAACAGAAGTTTCGATCAAAACCATTACCAAGTTCATTCGTGAGGGACGGATTTCCATCGAAAATGCCCCGAATATGATGTATCCTTGTGAAGTATGCGGAACATTGATTCGTGAAGGTCATATGTGTGACTCTTGTCGTAATCGTTTGACGAAAGACTTGGCTAGTGCAGCTCGCGATGTAGGTCAGAAGGATAACGGCAATATAGGCGGACGAACCTACAATGCTCTCGACAAACTACGCGATTAATAGGAGCGAGGGCTCAAATACATGTTTTGCTATAACAAATGTTTTGAAACGTACCGATAAACTTATTAAAGATTATCGGTTTTTTTTATTATCCTAATCATTTCGATAACATAAAGATAAAGTAAGAAAAACGTATATCAATGTAAAATTCTAACGTGGAAGGAAGTGTAGTTCATATGAAAATCAATGAACCGAGTAGAATTGGCGCCATCAATTCATACCAGAGGAACGTTGAATCCAATCAGCAGGCTGATGCCAAGAAGAGCCGCCGTAAGGACGAAGTATCCATTTCTCCGGAGGCGATGAAGATGCTTGAGGAACAAGGGCGTACACAAGATGCAGGACGCATTCAGCGGATACAGGAACTGAAAGAACAAGTCAGTTCGGGAACGTATCAGGTAGACAGTAGCAAGCTTGCTGACAAGCTGCTGCCGTATTTTAAGTCTTTTGATAAGGAATAGGTGATCACGTAATGGCAGCACTGGACAGATTAATTGCAGTTTTGCAGCAAATGGAACAAAGTCACCGCGATATGCTGGCACTCAGCGAGGTCAAGAGACAGGTCATTGTCAAAAACGATGTGGATGAACTCATTGCCGTTCTGAACAAAGAATCCCGTTTCATGAAACAACAGGAGCCATTGGAGATCGAAAGGCAGAGTGCAGTTCACGAATTGCTTCAGGAACGTGGAATCAAGTCCATGCTGAACCTGAATATTACAGAGATCTCCAAACTGATATTTGATCCGGCTGACAAACAGCGATTGCTCGAAGTCCAGAAGAAGCTGGCGGGAACACTGCAGGAGTTAAAGGAAATCAATCAACTGAATCAAAAGCTGATCGAGCAATCGTTGATGTTTATTGATCTTTCAATGGACATCTTTGCTTCTCGGCCAGAACAGGATGCCACATATCAGCATCCTGCTGATAAGAACGGCAATCCAGGGCGAATCGGTCTGTTTGACACGCGTGCCTGATTAATTAGGGGGAAACCAGGTGACATCTACATTTCATTCAATCGAAACGGCTAAACGCAGTTTGTTCACACAGACGACAGCTCTTAGCACAACAGGCCATAACGTAGCCAACGCCAACACGGAAGGGTACTCACGTCAAAAGGTAAACATGCAGGCATCCATTCCAATGGAGCCATTCGCATTTCTGCATAGTACAACACCAGGGCAACTCGGTACAGGGGTAGAGTTCGACTCCATTACCCGTGTGCGCGAGAAATTTCTGGATGACCAGTATCGTAATGAAAACACCAACTTCGGGAGTTGGTCCATTCAACGAGATACACTTGAGAAACTTGAGGCTATTGTAAACGAACCATCGGATACCGGATTTCGGACCGTAATGGATAATTTTTATAAATCATGGTCAGATCTGAGCAAAAACCCTGAGGACGTTACGGCACGCCGGATTGTTAAGGAAACCACACTCGCTCTGACAGATGCGATGAATCAGATTAGCCGCCAATTGGATGCACTCAGTCAGGATTTGGATAGTAACATCGCTGTGAAAAGTAATGAGATCCAGGGTTACCTGGGTAACATTGCGAACCTCAATAGTGCCATTGTGAAAATTGAGTCACTTGGCGACAATGCCAACGATTTGCGTGACCAACGCGATCTAATGACGGACAAGCTGTCCAAAATCATGAATGTTACCGTTACGGATTCCCCGCAAGGATATCAGATTCAGATTAATGGGCAGGCACTCGTTACAGGCGGAGCAGTACAAGTCGCGGTAGATCCTGCTTTTCTGAATGATGCATATACTGCCGGTACACTCACCAATGGTGAAGTTCATGGTATGATTAAGTCCAGAGATACCTTGGTAAGTGATTACCGAAAACAAATGGACGACTTGGCTAATACCCTTGCTAATGGAGATATCGAGATAACTCTTCCGGCAGGTTCGGTTTTACCAGACAATACTGTACTGGATGGGGTTACATACACGGGTGCAGCACGTACACTTGCAACAGACTTGAAGGTTACAGTCAAGGGTCTGAATGGACTGCATCAGCTGGGGTACAGCATGGATGGTACGAACACGGGAGGTGTCCCATTCTTTACAGCAGCGGGTGGTGGAACAACCATTACAGCCGGCAATATCTCATTGAACGCAGAGATCTTGGCTGATCCGAATAAAATTGCGACTTCACTACGAACATCGGATGCTTCTGGTACAGAGACTGTAATCAAAGGTAACAATACACTTGCCATCTTGCTTGCGAATCTGAAAGATACACCAATGAAATCAGCGGATGGTTTACGTAATGCAACAATTGGTGCACAATTCAGTGCCATTGTGGGACAACTGGGGGTACAATCTCAGGAAGCGGCTCGTCAGACATCCAACTCGGAGTTCCTGGTAGAACAAGTGGATACTCGTCGCCAATCCGTGAGTGGCGTATCTTTGGATGAAGAGATGGCCAATATGATCAAGTTCCAACATGCTTATAGTGCTTCTGCACGTTTTATGACCACATATGATCAACTTCTCGATAAATTGATTAACTCTACCGGCATGGTAGGCAGATAATAGAAGGGAGTGACCTAACAACTATGAGAATTACGAATAACATGCTTAGTTCACAGTTGCTTTTGAACTTGAACCGGAATGCACAGCAGATGAACAATACGCAGACTCAACTGGCAACAGGCCGTAAAATTAACAAACCTTCGGATGATCCGGTAGGGATAACATACTCCCTTCGTTATCGTGCAGAACTTTCATCCAATGAGCAGTATCAGAAAAACGTAGATAGTGCGGTTTCCTGGCTTGAGTTCAACGATACTGTTATGAATCAGGCGGGGAATGTCGTGCAGCGTCTGCGTGAGTTGACGGTACAAGCTTCAACAGGTACGAATCCTCAGTCTGCTCTGGATAGCATTAAAGAAGAGGTAAAACAACTTAATGAACAGTTGATTGATATCTCCAATAGTAAGCTTAACGGCAAATATGTTTTCAATGGTGAGACATATGATGTGAAACCGTACGATTTCCCTGCAAATCCTGATGGTACGTTGGATACAACAAATGCTGCCTCTGTTGTTACGGATAAAGGAAAAATTAACTTCATTGTAGGGGAAAGTGTTCAATTGCCTATTAATGTGAGTGGTAATGAAGTATTTGGAACAGAGACGGAAGAAGATAATCTTTTTGTCATTATGAATACCATTATGCAAGCCTTGACTGAAGGTGATCAGAAAGAGCTATCTGATCAGTTGGATAACATCGATAGTAGAATGGGTAAAATGTTGTCAATTCGATCCGAAATTGGAGCAAAGACTAACCGTGTTGACTTGATGATGGGGCGCTTGGAAGATCTCGGTATTAATCTGACAGATCTGCAATCCAAGGTGGAAGATGCGGATTACGCAGAACTATCTTTGCAATCTAAAATTCAAGAAAATATCTATAATGCTTCTCTTTCAGCAGGTGCCAAAATCATCTCGCCATCTCTGGTGGACTTCCTGAGATAATATAAGGAGGAGCCATGTTATGAACACTCTTCCTGTTGTTCAGATTCGAACTACGCCATCTATTTTAAACATCGATGCTGACCCTGGACAGTACTCCATTCGTCAGCCTAAGGCGGAGGTTCAACTTCATACCAAACCTGCGAAACTGACTGTACAAAGCCATCCAATTGAGCTGAACGTTGATCAAAGTAAGGCATTCTCTGCATATACCGGTGGCAACATGATTGATATGAACGCTCGTATCTATTCGGGGATCCAACAGAATTTTCTGCAAAATATAGCTTCACGTGTAGAGCAGGGTAATCAGTTAGCAGCTATTCATAAACCGGGAAATACGATTGCTAATATTGTGGGTACCGACTGGAAGCCGCAACCTTTTCCAGAGACGAGAACCCCTGCTTCTTTTGATAATGTGGATATTCGTATCAACACAAGACCTCCAGATATTAGCTATGATCCGGCGGTCTCTGAGATGAACGTCATCGTGAATAAGCCGGAGATTGAGTATCAGAGAGGCAAACTGGACATTTATGTAAAACAGTACGCATCAGTGCAATATACTCCACCAGCCATAGATATGGAGTTATAAGTTATAATGAGCTATAGACGGTCTCGGACACAGCCCTCTATGGCTCTTTTTGTATAAATTCATCGCCAAGGAGGCGTTTATTATTCATATTCAGACAAGCATGTGGGGAGAAGTAGAGGTTCAGGAGAAAGACATATATCAATTTCCAAAAGGGTTACCTGGATTTGATGAGGAGACGGAATTTGCGCTGATCCCATGGGAAGACACACCTTTTAGTTATTTACAATCTGTTCGAGAAAAGGACTTGTCTTTCTTGTTGGTAAGTCCATTTACATTTGTTACGGATTATAGTTTTGAATTAAGCGAAGTGGATAAGCAAGAATTGGAGATTGCAGAGCAAGTATCAGTATACTCTCTGGTCACAATTCATTCCCAGACGAATCATTCCACAATGAACCTACTTGCACCTGTTGTGCTCAATCCTGAAAAGCGCCTAGGTAAGCAAGTTATACTCCATCAGTCGATCTATGAGACGCGTCATCTGATCTGGTCAGAAGACGAAGAAGCTAAATCCGTGAAGGGTGGGGTTTGACATGCTGGTATTATCGCGAAAAAAGGGCGAGTCTATAGTTATTCAAGACCACATCGAAGTAACGGTACTAGCAGTTGAAGGAGATACTGTACGCATAGGGATATCTGCACCCAAGCATATTGATATCTTTCGTCAGGAGATCTATGCATCTATTCAAGAGGCTAACAGAGAGTCTGCAACACCGCTTGCGGCCAATGTTGAGGCCTTTATGGAACGTCTTAGAAATAACGGAATAAAAAAAGATTAAAAAATATTCCAATTTGCTATAAACAGTTGTTCACCTTCCGTCGATATATAATTTAGACGCTGCTTCGGCAGGGCGGCCGACCTTAATGTCGCGGCGTTTACCACATGGATGTGGAACTAATTTATTTTCAGGGAGGAAATACTCTAATGATTATCAACCATAATATCGCGGCGTTGAACACACACCGTCAACTGTCTGCAAACACTGCTAACACTAACAAAAACATCGAAAAATTGTCTTCCGGTCTTCGCATCAACCGTGCTGGTGACGATGCTGCAGGCTTGGCAATTTCCGAAAAAATGCGCGGTCAAATCCGTGGTTTGGACCAGGCTTCCCGTAACGCTCAAGATGGTATCTCTTTGATCCAAACAGCTGAGGGTGCATTGAACGAAACTCACTCCATCCTGCAACGTATGCGTGAGCTTTCCAACCAATCCGCGAACGGAACAAACACTGATTCCGATCGTCAAGCTCTGCAAGACGAAATGAACCAACTGACTTCCGAAATCAACCGTATCGGTAACACAACTGAGTTCAATACTCAAAAATTGCTTAACGGTGGTATTGGTTCAGGTGATAACGCTAAGTTGACTCAAGCTACTAAAGCTACTATTGCTGGTACGCAAGCATTTACTGGTGGAGATACAACTGGTCAAACAGCTTCTATCACCGTTGATGGTAAGACTTTTGATCTTTCCGAGCTTTTGAATAAAGACCACTCTGCAACTACAAAAGCAGACTTTGCCGATGCTTTGAAAAATGTAACCTCTGGTGGAGTGAAATTGAGCGACCTCGTTGATGTTGATTCTAGCGGTGCTGCACTCAAATTCACTGCTAAATCCGCTGGTGCAACAAGTACGCTTGAGCTTAAAGTAGGAACTGGTGATGATGCTGCAGCACAATTGTTGGGATATGCTACTGAAGCAGCAGCGAATGCTGTTGGTAAAGTTAAAGGAGATCCAGCTACTGTAGAGCGTTCCGGTCTGCAAGCTGGCACTGACCTTACTGCAGTTGCAACTAATCCTAGCATTGCATCCAATGCTTCGTTGAAATTCACTGTTGGTACAGACAGTGAAGTAGAAGTGGTTCTTAATTCTGGCAAAGATGCAAAAGTATATGATACAAAAAACGCGGATGCTAACGTAGCAAAAGCGGCTATGGACGATCTGGTTAAAGATCTGAACGCTGCATTGCAATCTGCCGGACTGGACAGCAAAGTTACTGCTTCATTGTCTAAAGATAATGAAATTCAGTTCCTTTCTGAAACTGGTAAAGATATCAGTATCGCTGCAGGTGCTGGTGGAGCTTTAACAGAACTTGGTTTTGCTGGTACAGAAACAGTTAAAAATGTTGAGCAAGTTGTAGGCGCTGGAGCACAAGGTGTAGGCTTCTCAACGAAGTTCCAAATCGGTGCTAACACTGGTCAATCCATGTCCTTGACAATCAACGACGTTCGTTCCGCTGCCCTGGGAATCACAGGTAACGCAGGACAAGCTGGTTTCACGAAAGAGAACTCCGTTACTAACGGAACTAACGACATCAAAGCTGAAGCTGCTCTGAACATCTCCACTCGTGAAGATGCTTCCAAAGCAATCGACATCTTGGACAAAGCAACTTCCCTGGTTTCCAGCGAGCGCGCTAAACTGGGTGCTGTTCAAAACCGCTTGGAGCACACAATCAACAACTTGGGAACGGCTTCCGAGAACTTGACAGCTGCTGAATCCCGTATCCGTGACGTTGACATGGCGAAAGAAATGATGAGCCAAACGAAAAACAACATCTTGGCTCAAGCAGCTCAAGCAATGTTGGCTCAAGCTAACCAACAACCACAAGGCGTTCTGCAATTGCTTCGTTAATCTTAACTTGCTTTATACTAAACCTTGGATCTCTGATCCAAGGTTTTTTATTAGATTTTACATATTTCCTAAAGCTGGACAGGCGATACGCCGATATATACTATAAATGCGAAATAGTTGGAGGTCGTTCAAGGGTGAACATTCAATTTTCCTTATCTGCTGCCTCATCTGCAAGTAATCCTGCTATAGAGGTGCAGCACCCGGCAGGCGCTTCTCAAGCGGGAACCGACACAGTAAACATCAGGACAGCGAAAGAAGCCTATAGCAAAGAAAAGCAGGGTGTTAATTTATCTGTGGGAGAAGAACTGCTGATCCGTAATATTGACCGAGCAGTAAAAGCTCTACAAGGTCCGGAGACAACGCTGGACATCAGCATCCACGAGAAGACACATGATATTATGGTCAAGGTGCTGAACAAGGAGACGGGAGAAGTGCTTCGGGAAATTCCACCTGAGAAAACATTGGATTTGGTAGCCAAGATGATGGAAATAGCGGGAATCCTGATCGACGAGAAGGTATAGAAAAGTGCTAAATATATCCTAAAAGCAAGGAGTGAATTTATGCGTATTAACGGATTTTCCGGTATGGATGTTGATAGTATGGTCAAAGAACTCATGACAGCCAAACGTGCTCCGCTTGATAAATTAAACCAGAAGAAAACCTTGCTTGAGTGGCAAAGGGACAGTTATCGTGAACTGAACAGTAAGATGTATGAATTCCGTAACACCAAGCTGCAACAGACGTATAGACTGTCATCAGCACTTAATACACAAAAAGCAGTGGTAACTGGTAATACCGACGCAGTCAAAGCTGAGGCAGGTGCGGCAGACTAACGGAATTAAAATGGAAGTTTCCGTTGAACAATTGGCTACTGCTAAAATGCAGGTAACTGATGGAAAGGGTCAAGGCTTTAGTTCAAGACAATCGTTAGCTGAGCTGGCCAACGGTATTAAATTCGGGCAGCCTACTACAAGCTTGGGAACAAGTGACTATACCAAAGAATACAAAATTAAGATTAACGACGTGGAAATGACCTTTACGGGTCAAGACACGGTGTCTTCCATTCTTGCAAAAATTAATAGTAAAACGGATTTAAACGTCAAAGCCAGTTTTGATGATCTAACAGGGAAGTTTACTGTCGCTGCTAAAGATCTTGGTACTACGGGGATCCTTGATGTTCAGCCCCAGATGCCGGAAATAATTCTTTACTAGATATTTTTGGACAAGGTGCTACTGCGGTGATCACTGACGTTGCAGCTAAAGATGCAATAGTTAAGATTAACGGATTAACGTTAAATCCAGCTCCAACGAGTAATGTCATTACTTACAATGGTGTGCAGATGAACCTGTTGGCGGAGACTGTTACAAGAGATACAAATGGTGTCATAACTGGCGACAAACCATTCACCATAAATACTCAGAGTGATCCAGACAAGGCCCTTAGTACGGTTAAATCCTTTATTGAGGATTACAACAAAATGCTGGACCTCATGAATACGAAGGTTGGAGAGGAGAAATACCGTACCTTCCAACCACTAACTTCTGAACAGCGAAGTGCGATGTCGGAGAGCGACATTAAGCTGTGGGAGGAAAAAGCCAAGAGTGGTCTTCTCAAAAATGATGATATTCTCTCTAGTCTGACTTCTACCCTGAGAACGATTATGGGCGAGAAAATGGGAGAGTTAAGCAACATAGGGATTACAGCGGGTAAGTATTACGAAAACGGTAAGATTTATCTCGATGAAGAGAAGTTCAAAAAAGCGATTATTGACAATCCGCAACAAGTCTCCGATCTTTTGCAAGGCTCTGGTGCTAATGCGGACAACTCAATATTTGGAAAAATATACAAAGAAATGGATACTGCAATGACCAAAGTTGCAGAACGTGCCGGTACAACCAAATTTAGCGGTGACGTTAACAGCCTCTACAAGGAAGAAAGCGTTATGGGTAAGGCCTTGAAAGGTTATAATACTCAGATCACAGCGCTTGAAAAACGCCTCGCAGATCTTGAAAATCGTTACTACAAACAATTCACGGCTATGGAAACGGCGATGAGCAAGTATCAAAGTCAGGCTTCAAGCTTATCCAGCTTCTTCTCCAGTTAAGTTAACTTAAAGATTGAAAGGGTGTAAATATGATTAAGTCTCCATATGATCAATATCGTCAGTCGTCCGTTCAGACCTCTTCACCGGGGCAGTTGTTGATAATGTTGTATGATGGGGCTATTCGTTTTGTGCGGACAGCGATTGATGGATTGGGTGCCAAGGATTATCAGAAGGTTAGTTTGAATCTTGGAAAAGCACAAACGATTGTTAGCGAGTTATCAGTTACGCTGGATCGCTCTTCCGATATTGCAGAGAATCTTAATGCTTTGTACGAATATATTAATTATCTTCTTATTGATGCTAATACGAAGAAGGCTGCTGAGCCAGCTGAGGAAGCTTTGGGCTATTTGAAAGAGCTGAAAGAGACCTGGGTTCAGGCAAGTAAAATGGTAACCTCATCTGAACTCGGAGCTGTTCATGGATGAGTTGATTAAGGAGCTAGAGCAACTAACGCAAGATATCATGCTTCAGATCGATGAATTGAGTTCAGATGAATTGGAACTATTTGTGGACAAGCGTCAGAATATTATTGATTCCATGCTAAAGCAAGGTCAGGGTGAGGCTTCGATACCTCAACAAGCACGGCTTAAGAAGATCATGGATAATGATCATGCTATTCTGATGAGAATGAACAGCTTGAAGATCGAAGCTAAAGACTGGCTCATTCAACGCAAACAGGCTAAAGTACAGAAGAATGCATATGAGACGTCCTACGCAGTGGACAGCATTATTGTAGACACGAAAAGATATTAAATAATAATATAGAAGGATGTAAGATACCTATGGAGGATATTTTACATCCTTTTTCTGTTGTTTTTTTTGATATTCTTATATGAATATTTTGGCATTTTGAAATGTTTACACTACGCAACGTATATATAACTCTCGTTATATGAATAATAGACTCTTATACAATCCTATCATAAACATATCTCTCTAAATAAAATAGACTTACCAACCTGCCAATTACCTGATATATTCAAGTTATCCCACCATTCAACACAATCCCCAATTAATCTACAAAAAATTCCAATAAAACATTTTCTTTACCAATTGACAATGGATAACTTTGGGTGGTATCATCTGAATTGTGGGCAGAGGTTAAGGCCGAAAGCTTCACTTCATTTGATGACGAAGGGAATGTTAGTGCATGCAAGGTAAAGTAAAATGGTTCAACGCAGAAAAAGGTTACGGTTTCATTGAGACTGAAGATGGCGGCGACGTATTCGTACATTTCTCCGCAATTCAATCCGAAGGATTCAAAACTTTGGAAGAAGGTCAATCCGTAGAATTCGACATCGTCGAAGGCGCGCGTGGACCGCAAGCAGCTAACGTAATCAAATTATAATCATCCGGACAATCCGACCTACATATATGGTTAGATGGTTACCAAATTGAATTATCGCTAGCATCAGACTCCGGTATGTTCCGGGGTCTTTTTTTGTTTCAATAGATTCGAGATTAAGATCATTCCGGGAACAGTATTTTTGTGAGTTTAATAGATTAAAGCAGTTGATCCAAGAGATCGAGTGAAGTTCATTTTACATATTAGATTGAGGTGGCTCAAAAACGGTTAATTACATCATCAAGCGCCTAATAATTCATACCAACTAAATATTCGATTATGGCTGAATATGATGAAATATCGCGAAATATGGCGTTATGTCTATGTTGGCAGATGTGGCTTCAACAGATGTCATTATTCGGTCACCGGGAGTTTTTACATGGCGCTTACATTCGTGTTATAATGAAGTGGCAAAGGAAAAAGGAGGAGTGCCCTATGAATTTAAGTATTCGAGGTCAACAAATCGAGGTTACTGATGCTTTGAAGGATTATGTCGACAAAAAGTTGAGTAGACTCGAGAAGTATTTCGATGCACCCCTTAACTCTGACGGTGCTGTTACATTGAGCACGACGAGAGGTTTGCATACGGTAGAGGTGACGATCCCTTTGAAAGGCATTGTGCTCCGCGCTGAGGATGAGAGCGACGATATGTACGCATCCATTGACTCCGTGGTGGACAAGCTGGAACGTCAGATCCGCAAACACAAAACAAAAATTAACCGTAAGTTCCGCCAGGAAAGGCAGCCTGAAAACACTCTTCGTTGAAGATCCAACAGGTACTGTAGCTACAGCTGAACTGGATGCGGACACGGATGAAGATGATTTGGAAGTTGTACGGACCAAACGCTTTATGTTGAAACCAATGGACGTGGAAGAGGCTATCCTCCAAATGAACATGGTTGGTCACAATTTCTTCGTATTCTCCAACATTGACAGTGAAGAAGTTAGCGTGGTTTACAAACGGAACGATGGTAAGTACGGATTGATCGAACAAGGTTAATTTTAACGTACAGGATCATCGGATCGGAATTGAATAAGAATATCTAAATTTTAATAATGAGCACAGGGACTTAGTTTCCTGGATTAGACTTAACAAGAGCTTCCATCCTTTAAGGGATGGGGCTCTTTTGTGCTTAGAGGCACTGGGAAATGATGTGTGGAAATAAAATGGTGAAACTATTCCCTATGCTGCTGCGTCTAATAGATAGTATGAAGAATCAATAATAAGTCCAATTTAACCACCAGGTTCCGATGGTTACGAAAATGTTCGTACACTTAATATCAACAATTGAATTTTGAGATTATCATCCAAATTTACCATCAAAATTCGTTGGCAGGGCAGTCTGCCTTGTAAAATAAAACATGACAATAGAACGCTTCCGCTAACGACTATGATTTTTTGCACTAAAACTCCATTTGATATGTCTCAGAAGTTCAAAGAAGTGTGCCGTGGCGTGTTGCGGCGGCCCTTACAAACTGTTACAATTTATGCAAAGAGAATCATTGTCCTGATGAGGAATTGTCAACGAATGATCGCTAATCATAATCAATGACAGGCACAGCACCATGAACATGATTCGCAAGACTTGGTCTTCGGCGAGTTTTTAATAACCGAATCCGTTAGAACACCGAATCAGCTTCATGAGGAACCCTTGGCAAGCCTGGAGTTGATTCATCCATATTACTTTTTATATTGTTTGTCACCCCCGGGCAAGTGGAGCAACATCCATCCGATGGTGTCGCGTGGCGGCAACAGGGGGTCTATTCTGTTTTGCACGAAAGGGGTATACCATGCTAGGACTTGTCAAAAAGATCTTCGGCGACATGAATGAACGTGATGTTAAACGTCTGATGAAGACGGTCGATGTGATCAATAAACTGGAACCACAATTTCAGGCGTTGTCTGATGAACAACTGAAAGGTAAAACGGAGGAATACCGTGCTCGTATTGAAAAGGGAGAAACAACAGATGAGCTTCTTCCAGAGGCATTTGCAACTGTACGTGAGGCATCACGCCGTGTACTGGGCAAACGTCACTACGATGTACAGATGCTGGGCGGGATCGCGCTGCATGAAGGCCGTATTTCCGAGATGAAAACGGGTGAAGGTAAAACGCTGGTAGGAACACTTCCGGTATATCTGAACGCGTTGATGTCCAAAGGTGTTCACGTGGTCACGGTCAATGACTATCTGGCACAGCGGGATAGCCAGGAAATGGGACAAATTTACGAATTCATGGGCATGACGGTAGGGGTTAACCTGAGCGGTATGGACCATGCTTTGAAACAGCATGCATATGCATGTGATATTACGTACGGAACGAACAACGAGTTTGGTTTTGACTATCTGCGTGACAACATGGTTCTGTACAAAGAGCAAATGGTCCAACGTCCATTGTTCTTCTGTATCATTGATGAAGTGGACTCCATCCTGGTCGATGAGGCGCGTACGCCACTCATTATCTCTGGACAAGCTCAGAAATCAACAGATCTGTACTATGCAGCAGATCGTTTTGTGAAGCGTCTGGTGCCGGAAGAGACTTCACGGTAGACATCAAGGTGAAATCCGTAGCGTTGACTGAGGCGGGTGTGGCCAAAGCAGAGAAAGCATTTGGGATTGAGAACTTGTATGATCATGCTAACGTTACGCTCAACCATCACATCGTACAGGGCTTGAAAGCTAACGTAATTATGCGTCGTGACGTGGATTATGTAGTTAGTGATGAAGAAGTTATGATCGTCGATGAATTCACAGGTCGTTTGATGTCTGGACGTCGTTACAGTGATGGATTGCACCAGGCGATTGAAGCCAAAGAAGGTATTGAAGTACAAAACGAGAGCATGACGCTTGCTACGATTACCTTCCAGAACTATTTCCGGATGTACCGTAAACTTGCGGGTATGACGGGTACAGCGAAAACCGAGGAAGAAGAGTTCAAAAAAATCTACGGTCTCGAAGTATTGCAGATTCCAACCAACCGTCCGAACAAACGGGATGACATGGCAGATGTCGTGTACAAGAGCATCGATGGCAAGTTCAAGGCGGTTGTGGAAGAAATCGTGGAACGCCACAGCAAGAATCAGCCGGTTCTGGTAGGTACAGTGTCTATCGAAAACTCTGAACGCCTATCTGATATGCTTAAGCGCCGTGGGGTTAAACACCAGGTGCTGAACGCCAAGTACCACGCGGAAGAAGCAGAGATTATCTCAGGAGCTGGTCAAGCGGGTGCAGTAACGATTGCTACCAACATGGCAGGACGGGGTACAGATATTATCTTGGGTGAAGGTGTAGCTGAAGTAGGCGGCCTTCATATCATCGGTACAGAGCGTCACGAATCACGCCGGATTGATAATCAGCTGCGTGGTCGTGCAGGACGTCAAGGTGACCCGGGTTCAACACAATTCTACCTTTCACTGGGTGATGAATTGATGAGACGTTTCGGTGCGGACAATGTATTGAACATGATGGAGCGTCTTGGTTTTGAAGAAGACCAACCGATCGAGAGCCGGATGATTACCCGTGCAGTAGAATCGGCGCAGAAGCGTGTTGAAGGTAACAACTTTGACGTACGTAAAGTCGTTCTTCAATATGATGATGTCATGAACCAACAACGTGAAATTATCTATAAACAGCGCCGCGAGGTACTGGAGTCCGAAAATATCAAACAGATCGTTATGGATATGATCAAACCTTCCATTGAACGTATCGTTGAAGCACATTGTAGTGACGATATTCCGGAAAACTGGGAGCTGCAGGAAGTTGCCGATTACATGAACAGCAAATTGCTGGATGATGGTTCGGTAACGAAAGATGATCTGTGGGGCAAGGAAGCAGAAGAGATTATCGAGTACCTGTTTACGAAAGTGCAGAACAAGTACAATGCCCGTGAAGAGCGAATTGGCGAAGAGATGGTTCGTGAGTTCGAGAAAGTGGTTGTGCTCCGTGCAGTAGACAGCAAGTGGATGGATCATATTGATGCGATGGATCAATTGCGTCAAGGTATCCACCTTCGTGCTTACGGCGGTACAGATCCACTGCGTGAGTACCAGTTCGAAGGCTTCGAGATGTTCCATCAGATGATCGCTTCGATTCAGGAAGAAGTTGCGACTTATGTGATGAGAGCACAGATCGAGAGCAATCAGGAGCGTCAAGCGGTTGTGGAGGAAAGTCAGATCTCGACAAGCGGTGAACCTGCTGAGAAACGTCCAGTGAAGGTTTCCGACCAAATCGGACGTAACGATCCATGCCCATGCGGTAGTGGCAAGAAGTTCAAACACTGCCACGGTCAAGAGTAGTACAACGATTTTTATATAACATGACATAAACGGCTCCTTGCAGCCGGGTATTCCATAGGATGAAGTGAAGGATGCAAAACCGGGGAATGGTGCATAGTTATAAACATGTGACCATGATCATGGAGAAGAGATATACTGAAATAACAGTTGTCTCAACATCACGGTGGTGCATCGAATACTTGATCTGGAGGAATACCCTGGATGCGGGGAGCTTATCTTAATGAAAAGAGGAATTGCACATGATTGATCCAAACGTGAAGCATGACCTGCGTGAAATAGGAAAGAAACTAACAAACCTTAGGGGGTCTCTTTGACTTAGATCTGAAGCAAGAGATGATCGGCAACTTCGAAGTGAAGATGTCTGCTCCGGATTTCTGGGACGATAGTGACAAGGCACAATCCATCATCGCTGAGCTGAATGCGGTGAAGGGATCGGTGGATCAATACACCAAATTGCAACAGGACTATGATGATGCCGTGATGATGATCGAGCTGGCGGATGAAGAAGGCGACGAAGACCTCGCTACCGAGATTGGTAACAGTATTACCGCAATCGTGAATAAGGTTGCAGAGTTCGAACTTCAGCTTCTTCTGAATCAACCATACGACAAGATGAATGCGATTCTGGAGCTTCACCCGGGTGCGGGCGGTACCGAGTCCCAGGATTGGGGACAGATGTTGCTCCGGATGTACACGCGTTGGTCCGAGAAGCGTGGCTTTAAAGTCGAGGTGCTGGATTATCTGCCAGGTGATGAGGCTGGCATCAAGAGTGTTACGTTGTCGATCAAGGGACATAACGCTTATGGTTATCTAAAAGCCGAGAAGGGTGTACACCGACTGGTACGGATATCTCCTTTTGACTCATCGGGCCGTAGACATACGTCCTTCGTATCCTGTGATGTTGTACCGGAGATTGATGATACGATTGAAGTGGACATCCGCACAGAGGATCTCAAGATCGATACGTACCGGGCAAGTGGCGCGGGTGGACAGCATATCAATACCACCGACTCTGCCGTGCGGATCACTCACCTTCCGACAGGCGTAGTTGTAACGTGTCAGAATGAACGTTCACAGATCAAGAACCGTGAGCGAGCGATGACGATGCTCCGTTCGAAATTGTATGAGCGTAAAATTGAAGAGCAAAAACAACAGCTGGATGAAATCCGAGGAGATGAGTCGGATATTTCATGGGGTAGCCAGATCCGCTCCTATGTGTTCCATCCCTATAGTATGGTAAAGGATCACCGTACAAGCGTAGAGACTGGAAATACAGGAGCAGTAATGGACGGCGACCTCGATGCATTCATCGATGGTTATTTGCGCAGCCAGATTAAAGTAGAAACCGATTAATAGAAGTTCCTGTATGGACCCATACGTGTAGGCGTATGCTGGTGTATACAGGGGCTTTTTTTTGAATGATTTTATAGGATATAGATAATGTACGAACAACTGATCAGTCACAACAAAGGAGAGCACGAGAACATGCAACAACGATCACAATTTCATAATAATCGCAAAAAGAGGTTAACCAGCCTTATCCCCCTAAACGGGCCATGGAGAAACGTCGTGGATACGTTATCCATTATTGTAGGTTCATTTTTAATCGCAGTGGCCTTTAATTTATTCCTATTACCGAATCAGATCGCTTCCGGCGGGGTGTCCGGGTTATCAATCCTGGGCAAGGAATGGCTCAATTGGGAGCCGGCTTATACTCAGTGGGCAATTAATATACCACTCCTGATTGCAGGGTTTCTACTCATTGGTAAGCAGTACGGGGTTCGCTCCGTATTGGGCAGTATTGTTCTGCCATTGTTAGTCTATCTGACGAAGGATTGGGCCATTCCCACAACGAATCCACTTCTTGGTTCACTGTATGGCGGGATTGGCGTGGGTCTGGGAATCGGTATTGTATATCGAGGTAGAGGATCAACAGGGGGCATGAGTATTCTTGCCAGAATCGTACAGAAATACAGCGGACTGAGTTACTCTCTATGCGTTGTAATTATGGACGCCACTGTTATTATTATGGCTGCATTTGTATTATCTTTGGAGCAGTCTCTCTATGCGTTGATTGGGTTGTATGTTACCGGTAAAGTGATCGATGCGGTAGAGATGGGATTGGGTTTCTCCAAGGTGGCTTATATTATCTCCAACCAGACGGAAGCGATCAGCAAAGTAATTCTGGATGATCTGGATCGTGGCTTAACGAAGCTGGAGGCCAAAGGCGGATACACCGACGATCAACGAACGGTACTGATGGTCGTGGTTGGGCAAAATGAGGTGCCAAGACTCAAAGCGTTGATCCGGTCTGTGGACCCGGGAGCTTTTGTCATTATCAGCAATGCACACGAAGTGCTCGGCGAAGGCTTTAAGCGGGGAGAACATGTGTGAACGGGTATAAAAATAGCGAGTGAGCCATATAGGCTCATAAGTTAGGGAACTTAAGAAAAAAGCAGGTACGCCCTTCTCTGGCATAACGGAGATGGAGTACCTGCTTTTCTTTTATTAAAAGTTCAACTTAACATTTCACATAACGGAGAGGACAGAAATATCCTGAAGAAGTGGAACGTTCGCCTAAAAGCTTTCTGAAAGAAAGCTACTTGTGAAGCATATGCTATCCCCGGGATTTTCCCATTTAGAATAGGGAATCAAAAAAATCTGGGGATAACAGCGATCAGAAGGATGTTCTGTCATCGGAGTGCCACCACTACAGAATCGGAGATAACAGACGGGAAATCGCTTCTTTGAAGCGGATAACCAGACTGCGTTTTTGGTACTCCTCGAGCGTCATTTCCCTTGATACATGCAGGTCGTGCTCAAAGGTTTGTACAAGTGCTGTCGCAATCGTTTCATCGTACATAAAAGCATTCACCTCAAAGTTCAACCGGAAACTGCGGTAGTCAATATTGGCGGTTCCCACGGATGCAACCAAACTGTCAATGATAAGTGTTTTGGCATGAATGAAGCCATTGTCATAAATGAATACTTTGGCGCCAACCTTTAACAACTCGCCAATATAAGATAACGTTGCCCAATACACGAAAGCATGGTCGGGTTTATTTGGAATCATAATGCGAACATCAATACCGGACAGACACGCGAGACGAATGGCTTCGAATACACTGGCATCCGGGATAAAATAAGGCGTTTGGATCATAATCGAATGTTTGGCACCATTAATCATCTTGAGATAACTGTTCTTGATATGCTCAGTCTCTGCATCCGGTCCACTGGACACAATCTGCATGGCCGTGTTGCCCGTACCCTCGATATGAGGGAAATGTGCCGGAACATAAGGTGTATCATGCTGTTTGGATGCTTCATTCCAATCCAGGAGGAAACGGGTCTGCAATGCATGAACGGCATTCCCCTGAATACGCAGATGTGTGTCGCGCCAGTAACCGAATTTCGAGTTCAAGCCTAGATACTCATCACCAACATTAAATCCGCCCGTGTACCCAAGATTACCATCAATGATGACAATCTTGCGGTGATTACGATAGTTCATACGCAAGTTGATCAGACTGAATTTCGATGGGAAAAAGACTTCAACCAACCCGCCTGCTTCGCGCAATTCTTTGAAAAAGCGTTTGGATACCCGCCGCGAGCCGAGCGCATCATACAGCAAACGAACTTTGATGCCTTCCCGCGCTTTGCGGATGAGTGCGTCCCGAATTCTTTTGCCCAGACGGTCGCCTCTATAAATGTAGTATTGCACGTGCACGTGATCCTTGGCCGCTTCGATGTCATCCAAGAGCCGCTGGAATTTGTCGGTACCGTCCGTAATGATCTCAACCGCATTATCCTCTGTCAGCAGAGCACCGTTTTGCTTCAGATTCATATAGATCATGTCCTGGCTACTCTCGGTTGCCTGGTTGCGGAAGGGGGTACGGTTATCATGCAACTGTGCGAGCTGGGCTTCAATACGTTCCTCAAGCCCGAGCTTCTTGCGTTCCTTCCACTGGAAAAGCCGATATCGGGTCAGATTCTGACCGGTTAGAAGATAAAGTACAAACCCAAACACTGGAATAAAGTTCAAGACGAGCAGCCAAGCCCAGGAAGCGCTGGCATCTTTCCGTTCGAAGAAAACAACGGCTGCCGCAAAAATAATATTCAGGCCCAGGAGTACAATAAGTAAAATGGATTCGATATGCACTATAGTCCCCACGTCTCATAATGACGATCATGAATCTATTCATATGTCCTCGATTAGCAGGTTAGTTATGAATGAGACCCTGATTGTAATGTTTCCTACTAATACGTATTTTAACAGAAGTATACCTGTTCGTCCCGGATGTTAAAAAAGATATGTTCGGATTGGATGGAAATCCATGTGAAATTCATGATAGAGTGTTGTATTTATATAACCAGAGTCGTATAATAATACACAAATATGCATATAAGCGACGGAATTGCTATGTTCGGGCCTTTTTCATGCAAGGGCATAGCACAAGTAGCGCATACATCGAGATTGGGGGAGCGAGAGTGAATAACAAATTAAAAGTAGCAATCGTCGGTTCCACCGGCTACGGCGGGGTGGAACTGATTCGTTTTTTCCAGAACCATCCGCAGGTTGAAATCACATCGGTGATCTCATCATCGAGCAGTGGTGAGTCCATCGCAGATGGATTTCCGCATTTGACGGACGTGATTCACAGGCCACTTGACGGCGTAGATCCGGCTGAGATTGCGGTTCGTGCGGATCTGGTATTCACAGCGACCCCGTCCGGCGTAAGCGCAAAACTCGTACCAAGCCTGCTGGCAGCAGGGCTTAAGGTCATTGATCTGTCTGGCGATTTCAGACTCAAGGATGGAACAGTATACGAAGAGTGGTATAAACATCCGGCGCCTCCAGCTGATTTGCTGGAACAAGCGGTGTACGGTATGGCTGAGGTGTACGGTGAAAAGGTGAAGGGACAGAATTTTATTTCCAACCCGGGCTGTTATCCAACGGCTACCCTGCTTGGACTGATCCCTGCGGTAGAGGCAGGCTGGATTGATCCTTCTACTATTATTATAGATGCCAAATCCGGTGTATCCGGAGCAGGACGCGGAACAAGTCTGACGAACCATTATGCAGAGATGAATGAGAATTTCAAAGCCTACAAGCTCAACAAACACCAACATATTCCCGAGATCGAGCAAGTGCTTGGCAACATAACGGGAACGCCTGTTACGGTTACCTTCACCACACATCTGGTGCCAATGACACGTGGAATCATGAGTACGATGTATGCAACACTCGTTGGGGAACACAGCAACCGGGAGATCGTGGATTTGTATCGCAAATATTATGAGAACAGACCTTTCGTACGTGTACGTGAACCAGGTATCTGGCCTTCTACCAAAGAAGTGTACGGATCCAACTATTGTGATATCGGATTTGCGGTGGATCCTCGCACAGGGCGTTTGACGATTATTTCGGTCATCGACAACCTGGTGAAGGGTGCTTCGGGGCAAGCGATTCAAAATATGAACCTGATGATGGGATGGGAGGAGAACCTCGGGCTGAACATGACACCGGTATATCCATAAGGATTGGAGTTCGGAAGGCACTGGAATATTCGTTGTAAAATTAAAGTGCATTCTAGGAGCCACTTAGGGAGATTGGGTCAGGTTAAGCAGGCGGATCATCGGCATATAGCTGAACGCATACGGGGGATATGATATGGGAACGAATGTGGAGCAACAGAGTTTTACCGTGATTGAGAACGGAACGATTGTAACCCCTGGGGGGTTCACTGCGGGTGGACTTCACTGCGGATTGAAAAAGACATCTCGCAACGACATCGGAGCGATCCGCTGTGATGTACCGGCAACAGCTGCTGCGGTGTATACAACGAATGTGTTTCAGGCGGCGCCACTCAAAGTAACACGTGAAAGCCTGAGCAATGGACGTCTTCAGGCGGTCATCGTGAATAGCGGTAACGCCAATGCGTGTACAGGGCAACAAGGGGAAGAAGATGCCTATGCGATGCGTTCAGCCGCTGCGCGTGAGTTGGGTGTGGCAGAAGAGGACGTAGCTGTGGCATCCACGGGTGTCATTGGGGAATTGCTCAAAATGGATGCTGTGTATTCAGGCATTACCGGCCTTCCGGCGCATATGGGCAAGGAGTCGAATGAGGCGGAACAATTTTCACAAGCGATACTGACGACGGATTTGGTGAAAAAGGAAGCCTGCGTCTCCGTTACGGTTAACGGTAAGACGGTTACGATTGCGGGTGCCGCCAAAGGCTGGGGATGATTCATCCGAATATGGCGACGATGCTCGCTTTCATGACCTCTGACGCGGTCATTGGTGCAGAAGCGTTACAGCGCCTGCTGCGCCAAGCAACGAATCATACTTTCAACATGATTACTGTTGATGGGGATACAAGTACGAACGACATGCTGGTAGCCATGTCCAGTGGATATGCAGGCAATGAAGAGCTGACCACAGAACATCCGGATTGGGACGCTTTTGCAGCCGGCTTCACCTATGTATGCCAAGTGTTGGCCAAAGCCATTGCACGCGATGGTGAAGGGGCAACCAAGCTGGTTGAGGTAGAAGTTACAGGTGCGGTAAGCGATGAATCTGCGCAAGCAATTGCCAAAACGGTTATCGGGTCCAGTCTGGTGAAATCCGCTATGTTCGGCGCTGACGCCAACTGGGGACGGATTATTGCAGCCGTAGGACGTGCAGGACAACCAGTGAACCCGGATACGGTAAATATTCGTTTGGGAGAGATCTCGGTACTCGAACAGTCCCGTCCAGTCGTTTTCGACGAAGAAGCAGCATTGGCGTATTTGCAGACCGATACGGTGCGCATTGTGGTGGATCTGCACCACGGCGAAGGAACAGCAACAGCCTGGGGCTGTGACCTGACGTATGACTACGTCCGAATTAACGCAGCATACCGCACGTAATAAGCCTTTGGAACAAAATGTTTACGAAACAGCTATCTTCTATTGTGAAGCTGGTTTGAAATATTTCAAAAATCATCAATGAAATTTAAACTTGTTATTTTAATGTTTGATATATAGCGATAGTAATGGAGAAGACGGAATTGATTCTGAAGAAGTGGAGCGGTCGCCTTTGTCTCCGGGTTTCTCCCATATAGGAGGAATTCAAAAAACCTGGAGACAACAGCGATCGAAAGAACAATCCGAATTCGGAATGGACTCATAGCAGCCTTTGTCATCTTTTAAAGGTGTTGAATTTTATTGAATGTGATTTTTACTAAGAAAGGAGCTTGCCCTCATGAATTCAACAATGCCAAACAAGAGTACCGCAACGGAAGCGAGCACAGAGAAACAGATGTTTGTCATGAAATGTGGAGGCAGCACGCTGGCAGCATTGCCTGAGTCATTCTTCGCGGATCTGCGTGATTTGCAGTCTCAAGGTACACAGCCAGTGATCGTGCATGGTGGAGGTCCTGCGATCTCGGACAACCTGACAAAGCTTGGTATCGAAACCGAATTCGTTAATGGTCTTCGCAAGACGACTGAACCTGTGCTGGACGTAGTGGAGATGGTGCTTGCAGGCAGTATCAACAAACAAATCGTGCGTCTGATCCAACGTGCTGGAGGTCGTGCACTAGGCTTATCAGGCGTGGACGGAGGTCTGATCCAGGCCAAACCTGTTACCAACCACGCAGAGATCGGTTGGGTAGGCGATGTCACTGGTGTGAACGCAGAGATTATCCAAGGCATCGTGAACTTGGGTTACATGCCCGTTATCGCACCAGTTGGTGTAGATGCAACCGGACAACGTTACAACATTAACGCAGATACAGCTGCGGGTGCAGTGGCGTCTCATCTTGGCGTAAGTCGAATGATTGTCGTGACTGACGTTCCTGGCATCATGAAGAACGTAGGCGGCGAGAAAAAGTGTTGCCATCCGTATCTGTACAAGAGATTGAGGACATGATCCAGACCGGAGAAATCTATGGCGGCATGATTCCCAAAGTGCGTGCAGCAATCGCATGTATTCATGGTCAAGTACGTGAGGTCATCATCGTAGATGGCAGCGAACCCCAGATCCTGAGCCGTGTGCTTGGCGGAGAAACCATCGGAACAAAAATCATCCGTATGCAATAATTTTCTCAGTGCACTAAGGTCTTCATGGTCTTATAGTAAATAAAAAAATATGTGCACGGCTTTTTATGTGAAGATTGAACATTACACAATAACGTAGAGGACAGAAATAACCTGAAGAAGCGAAGCGTGCGCCTTTATCCCCGGATTTTCCCCTTTAAGGGACAATCAAAAAATCCGGGGATAACAGCGATCGGAAGGTTGTTCTGTCATCGAAGTGACAAGTGTAAAGTTAAGGTGTTCTCATAATTAGTGCCGTTGCACCAACCAATAGGAGTGATATGGTGATGGCAAAAGGCAACGAACAGCCAGGTTCTGGCACAGCGGTAGCGGGCGCAGCAGCAACAGGTGCAACGGCACAGACGGAAAGCTCGCTTTTTCAAACGTATGCACGTTATCCAATCAGTCTGGTCAAAGGTAAAGGCAGTTGGTTGTGGGATGACCAGGGCAACCGTTATCTCGATTTCATGTGCGGACTTGCTGTAACCAGCCTCGGCCATGCACCGGAGAAAGTCGGCGCCAAGCTAAAAGCTCAGATTGATGAGCTGTGGCATGTGTCCAACCTGTTCCAGATTCCGGGCCAGGAGAAAGCAGCAGCATTGTTGACAGCCAATACCTGCGCTGATGCCGTGTTCTTCTGTAACAGTGGTGCAGAAGCGAATGAAGCGGCTATTAAGGTAGCCCGTCGGTATCACCAGAAGGTGAAAGGCACAGATCGTTATGAAGTGATCACCTTTGCCCAGTCCTTCCATGGACGGACACTCGCAACACTGACAGCAACCGGACAGGATAAGGTGAAAGAAGGATTTTTGCCATTGCCAGCCGGATTTGTAACGGTACCTCTGCATGATATTCCTGCACTTGAAGCGGCCATTGGGCCCAAAACAGCAGCAATTATGCTGGAGATGGTTCAGGCCGAGGGTGGGGTACATCCGGTTGAACCGGAATTCGTTAAGCAGGTACGGAAACTGTGTGACGAGCACGGATTGTTACTCATTGTGGATGAAGTGCAGACCGGAATGGGACGTACAGGTACATTGTTTGCACACGAACATTATGGTATTGAACCAGACGTGTTCACTGTAGCCAAAGGTATCGGTAGTGGCTTCCCTGTAGGCGCGATGCTGGGGAAAGGTTTCCTGCGGGATGCGTTCACACCAGGTAGCCATGCGACAACATTTGGCGGAACACCGCTCGCTTCATCTGTTGTAGTTGCAACCATCGAAACGATGTTGGAAGATCGTCTGCCAGAGCGTGCAGCGGAAATGGGTGAATACCTGATGAGCTCCCTGCGGGAGCGTTTGGCGGGCAATTCATTTGTGAAGGAAGTTCGTGGCTTGGGATTGCTCGTTGGTATCGAATGTGCTGAGCCGGTAGGTGATATTGTACTTGCTGGACAAAAACGCGGTATCTTGTTCGTCTCTGCAGGACCGAATGTAATTCGTTTGCTTCCGAACCTGTATGTGAGCAAAGAAGAGATCGACGAGGCAGTATCCCTGGTAGCGACACTGATCGAAGAGCACGTAGCGGCGAAAGCCTAATATAAAAATGAGAATCTTTCTGTCTCGGGGCCATTACCGGCCTCGAAGCAGAACGAGATGATGAATCCCTGTAGCCGCATGGTGAACGTGCAGAAGGTTAGGATGAATAAACCTGAGAGGCACCCAGACAACGTATCAACGTAGCTCGCTCTTCTGCCCATGCGGGTGCAGGGAACCGGAAATAAGGAGGACATATAGATGACAGCACAACAGACGGAAAAGGTTCAGAAGATTGATCTGAGAGGCCGGGATTTTATCGAGTTCACGGACTACACGGCAGAGGAGATTCGTTATCTGCTTGATCTTGCGATCGAGATTAAAGGCAAGCAAAAAAGCGGTGTACCGTTTCAACCGTTGAAAGGCAAAACGATCGGACTTATTTTTGAAAAATCATCTACACGTACCCGTGTATCCTTTGAAGTGGGCATGTTCCAATTGGGCGGACACGCACTCTTCCTGAGCAAAAATGATATCCAACTCGGTCGTGGGGAAACCACACATGATACAGCCAAAGTATTGTCCCGCTACCTGGACGGCATCATGATCCGTACCTTTGGACACCATAATGTAACTGAACTGGCAGAGCATGCGGATGTTCCGGTTATCAACGGCCTGAGCGATGCAGCGCATCCTTGTCAGGTACTGGCAGACTTCCAAACGGTGCTGGAGCACAAAGGCAAGCTGGCAGGTCTGAAAATGGCTTACATCGGAGATGGCAACAACATGGCGCACTCCCTGATGCTCGGTGCAGCGAAGATGGGTATGCATGTTGCTGTAGCAACGCCAGAAGGCTATGAGCCGGATCGTGCAGTTGTGGAGCAAGCGCGTATTATCGCACAAGAGAGCGGTTCTGAAGTGACTGTAACCTACAGTGCACAAGAAGCAGCCAAAGATGCAGATATCGTGTACACGGATGTATGGGCAAGCATGGGCTTTGAAGAAGAGCAGAAGATTCGGGAGCAGGCATTTGCGGCATATCAAGTGGACGAGGAACTGATGAAAGGCGCGAAGCCGGACTACATGTTCTTGCACTGTCTGCCAGCACACCGCGGCGAAGAAGTGAGCGCTGGAGTAATTGACGGACCGAACTCCCTGATCTTTGATCAGGCGGAGAATCGTTTGCATGCACAGAAAGCATTGATGGCTGCGTTAATGAGCGAATAGAGGCTGTTTGCCTTTATGGGTTGATTTTAGGCGCAGATTTCGCGATGATAGATTAAATATAATGTACTTTAAAAAGTTAATTAAACAAGAAGCTTGTAGGATTCAGTGTATGAAGGCTCTTTTTTAACTTAACTGATCTTGGGGAGGACCATCGAACATGGCTAAGGAAAAAATTGTACTCGCATATTCAGGCGGGTTGGACACATCTGTAATTTTGAAATGGTTGAAAGAAACGTATGATGCAGAGATTATTGCATTCACAGCGGACATTGGACAAAAGGATGAATTGAACGGTTTGGAGGAAAAAGCACTGGCAACAGGCGCTTCCAAAGTATACATTGACGATCTGCGTGATGAATTCGCCAAAGATTTCATCTATCCTATGTTCCAGGCAGGCGCCCTCTATGAAGGACAATACCTGCTCGGCACAAGTATCGCTCGTCCACTGATCGCTAAACGCATGGTGGATATCGCTCGTGCAGAAGGTGCTACAGCCATTGCTCACGGCGCTACAGGTAAAGGAAATGACCAAGTTCGTTTTGAGCTGAATGCGGCTGCGCTGACACCAGACATTAACGTCATTGCACCTTGGCGTCTGGAAGAATTCCGTAACCAGTTCCCGGGACGTGCCGAGATGATCGCATATGCTGAGAAACATGGCATTCCGGTAACCGCATCTGCGGCTAAACCGTATTCTACAGACCGTAACCTGCTGCATATCAGCTATGAGAGCGGTGTGCTCGAAGATCCTTGGTTCGATCCAAGCGCGGATGAGAACAAGGACATGTTCCTGCTCAGCAGTGCACCTGAAGATGCACCAGATCAAGCAGAATATGTTGAACTGGAATTCGAACAAGGCGACTGTGTTGCACTGAACGGTGAGCGTCTGAGCCCACTGCAAGTGATGGAGCAACTGAACGAGCTGGGTGGCAAACATGGTATTGGCCGTGTAGATATGGTTGAGAACCGTTTTGTGGGTATGAAGAGCCGCGGCGTGTACGAAACACCAGGCGGAACAATCTTGTTCACAGCACATCGCAAAATGGAATCCATCACGATGGACCGTGAAGTGATGAACCTGCGTGATAGCTTGATCACACGTTACAGCACACTGGTATACAACGGTTTCTGGTTCGCACCAGAGCGTCTTGCATTGCAAGCGCTGGTAACTGAGAGCCAGAAGAACGTAACAGGTACAGTTCGTGTGAAACTGTACAAAGGCAATATCATCGGCGCAGGTGTGAAAAGTCCTGTCAGCCTCTACAATCCGGACATCGCTACGATGGAAGCTGATCCAACACAAGCTTACGATCAAGGGGATGCAACGGGCTTTATTCGCCTGAACGCACTGCGTCTGAAAGTAAACTCCGGCGTGGAGCAAAACAAAAACTAACTTCAACCTGCATACCAGAGCCATATTAATATAATTGACAAGGCAGGCCGTTCTTGCACATCTGGCAGGAGCGGCTTTGTCCATGAGCGAAAGGGGAGTACTCACTGTGAGCAAGCTGTGGGGAGGACGTTTTACGAAACAAACCAATCATTTGGTTGAGGAATATACGGCATCAATCAATTTTGACAAAGCTTTGGCTGAGGAAGACATTCAGGGGAGTCTGGCCCATGTAACGATGCTGGGCAAATGCGGCATTCTTCCGGCGGAAGATGTGGAAACGATCAAAGAAGGTCTGATCACCGTTCTGCATAAAATCCGTGCGGGCGAAGTGGAATTCTCCGTATCAGATGAAGACATCCACATGAACATTGAGAAAAACCTCATTGATACGATTGGCCCTGTAGGCGGCAAATTACATACAGGCCGTAGCCGGAACGACCAGGTTGCAACGGATATGCACTTGTATCTGCGTGAGCGTGTGGTTGGCTTTGTAGGCATGCTGCATTCCTTGCAGGAAGCGTTGATTGGACAAGCTAAAGATAACCTCGATACCATCGTACCAGGTTATACGCATCTTCAGCGGGCACAGCCGATTCTGTTCGCCCATCACCTGATGGCGTATGTATCCATGTTCCAACGGGATGCGGAGCGTCTGATGGACAGTTACAAACGCATTAACATCCTGCCGCTGGGTGCAGGTGCGCTCGCGGGCACAACCTTCCCGATTGACCGTCATTTTGTAGCGGAACAATTGGGCTTTGATGGCGTGTACGAGAACAGTCTGGACGCAGTAAGCGACCGTGACTTCATCGTTGAGTTCCTGGCAGCCGCTTCCCTCATCATGACTCACTTGTCCCGTCTGAGTGAAGAGTTGGTCCTGTGGAGCAGCACGGAGTTTGGATTCGTTGAACTGGACGATGCGTTCTGCACAGGCAGGCAGCATTATGCCGCAGAAGAAAAACCCGGACGTTCCCGAACTTGTTCGTGGTAAAACAGGACGTGTGTACGGCAACCTGATCGGTTTGCTGACAGTACTGAAATCTCTTCCACTGGCATACAACAAGGACATGCAGGAAGACAAAGAAGGCATGTTCGACACCGTAGCGACGCTGGAGGGTGCACTGCAACTGTTTGCGCCAATGGTCGCAACAATGACCGTGAACAAAGATCGGATGCGTCAAGCGGTCAATCAGGATTTCTCCAACGCTACGGATATTGCCGACTTCCTCGTGGGCGAAGGCTTGCCTTTCCGTCAGGCGCATGAAGTAATTGGTAAAACGGTGCTGTACTGCATCCAGAACAGCAAGTATTTGCTTGATCTGACGATTGATGAATTCCGTCAGTTCTCACCACTATTCGATGACCGGATCTATGATGTGCTTCAACCGGAAGCGGTAGTCAACGCTCGTAATGTCTACGGTGGAACAGCTTCGGGTCAAGTTGCTGAAGCCATTGCACGCAGTGAGAAGGTACTGGAGATTACCGAGCAATGGATTACGAACCGCGGTTAATACCACAGTTACGATAGGTATCGTACAGATACGACAATACAATAAAGAAGCAGGCCAGAGAACTTTGTTCTCCACGGCCTGCTTTTTTGTGTTTTACAGCCATGTGATATAGTTCATTCCAACTCCATAGCCACGAAAGTTTATTATGTCATCGGAATACCGTCTTCATTGTCTGAAGCGGCTATTCATGGGCTACTAATCACGTTTGGGCAAAGGCAGCCATTTCAATACATCCTGGATCTTGGCATCCCAGTAGCCCCATTCATGTTCACCAGGCCCTTCTTCGTATGTCAATTCGAAGTTCGTTTGTTCACAGGCTTGACGGAAAGTTTGATTATCCTCATACAGGAAATCTTCCGTTCCGCAACATTGGTAGAGCAGAGGTCGCGGGCTTTCGCCAGATTGGTTTTCCTTTAACAGATGGATCAGATCGTTCTCTGTACCTGTCACATCGGGTCCAAAAATTCGTTGTAACTCCGTCTGCTGTAATGCTGAGGATGCGTTTCTATCCATATGTGCAGACATATCAAGTGCTCCCGACAAACTTGCAGCTGCCGCGTATTGATCCGGTTTGCGAAGGGCCAGCTTAAATGCACCATATCCACCCATGGATAAACCGGCGACATAGTTATCCTCACGTTGATGCGATAGTGGAAAGAAAGAGCGAGCGAGTGTTGGCAGTTCCTCGCTGATAAACGTCCAGTACTTCCCGCCTTCCACCATATCCGTATAGAAGCTGCGATGTACCTGTGGCATAACGACAGCGATACCGAGGTTGGCTACATAACGTTCAATGGAAGTCCGGCGCAGCCAAATGGAATCATCATCAGACAGACCATGCAAGAGGTACAAGGTGGGATGCAGTCCTTTGCCGGTTACATTCTCCATACCGATCTGATTGTGGGTTTGTTGCGGCAGAATGACATGCATGCTGGTGCTTAATCCAAGTGTATCCGAGTAAAAATCACATTTAATAAGTGCCATGAGTAAAAGAAACCCCTTTCATAAGTTCGTTAACCACGTGTTTTTGACTTGAGAGGATGAGGCGGGATTGCTCCCTAATAGCTTTTAAGTGTTCATATTTAACAGGTTATACGCATTGCTCGTGCAATGCAATAACAAGATGCACATTAAAAAATCTATGCAGGAGTATCTCTGAATTGAAAGGTATTAGCAGGCTAAGCAGATGAGTGGCATGGAGAAAAGATTAACACGGTTACGGTGTTATTTACAACGTAACAATGTTATGTTACACTGTTTTCACTAAGAGGGGTGAGTGTATATGACGGATGATTTGATCTCCAAAAAAGAATTGCTGGACCTGACAGGAATCTCATACGGTCAGTTGTACCGCTGGAAGCGGAAAAATCTCATTCCGGAAGAATGGTTTATTCGGAAGTCGTCCTACACCGGACAAGAGACCTTTTTTCCGAAACAGCAGATATTACTTCGCATTGACAAGATACTCCATATGAAAGACGGATTATCGCTGGATGAGCTGGCAGACGTGTTCTCGCCTACATTGGGTGACGTGGAGATGTCTGCCAAACAACTGTTAGAGCGAAACATTGTTTCACAAATATCGCTGGATCTGTTAAAAGAGGCAGGTCGGGAACAACCGCTGTATGCTTTGGAGCAGATTATGATGCTCTACGTCCTTGATAAGCTGTTAATGAGCGGAGACATTACAAGGCAAGAGGGTGCGTTGCTCATTGATGTGATGTCCGAACATTATTATCGTTTCACTGGCAAACCGAGCGAACTCATGCTTATTCGCAAGATGGGTGTTCCTTCTTTCATGCTGGTTACAGCAGGAACGGAGTTTTATTTTGACAATGGTGTAAAGGTGGTTCTTAGGCAGTCGATGGGAACATTTATGGAAGAATTAAAACTCAAATTGGGATAAGGGGAGAATCATCTATGGAAGAGCGCAATAAGCGGAATGATCTGAATGTGGCGGGCATAAGTCAAACGGCAGGCGGGAATTTTCACCGTGTATCGATTGATGGCATGGCTAAGGTGAACGGCAACCTGGATTGCACCTCTATGGAAGTGAATGGAACACTGAAGATGCACGGCGCTTTGAACTCCGAGAGTGCAACGATTAACGGCATGTGTACGCTGAACGGCCCTTTGACCAGTTCTCGTGTTCGTGTGGATGGCTTGACGACGATTAACGGAGATATCCATAGCCCTGACCTTGAAGTGAACGGAAAGTGTACCGTACGCGGACGAGTGGATGGGGAACGAATTGATATTGGCGGTGTAATCGATGTAGATGGCGATGTGCAATGTGAGTCCCTGAATGTACAGGGCAATATTAAGATCAGTGGCTTTCTGAATGCGGGAACCGTAGAGATCAGGCTGCATACTTCTTCTTCGGCTAAAGAGATTGGCGGAGAGCGGATCGATATTCGTCGCAAGGAACAACAGAGTGGATTTTGGAAAAGTATTGGTCTGGGCGGGACCCCTTCATTTAAGGCATCCTTGATTGAGGGTGATGAGATTGTGCTGGAAGATACCGAAGCTGATATTGTGCGGGGAAGCAACATTCATATTGGTCGTGGCTGTAATATCAGGCTGGTCGAGTACTCAGGTGAACTCGAGGTGGATCAGGATGCCAAGGTGGGCAGCAGTCAGCGGATTTAAAGTTTGATTAGGAGAGAAAGGGAGGGATAGGCATGAATAATAATCATGGGCGTTCAATGGACAAAAAATCGGATATCAGCATCATGGGTGATGGCAGTTCTGCAGGTGGCGTGTACGGCAAGGTCAAGGTCGTAGGGGACGCATCCTTCAACGACAATCTATATTGTGATCAATTCAAATGTACGGGTACATCGGTTGTATACGGATCGCTTGAGTCCACAGATATTAAAATCACGGGAACCCTTACTCTGACAGAGCGAGCGGCCAGCAACGAAGGTGAGGATGGCATCCAGGCTTCTGGCCTGCACGCCAAAGCTGAGCAGATCAAAGTGGTCGGTGAACTTCATCTGTCCGGGGATTGTCAGGCAGAAAATATCAAGCTGAACGGGAGATTGACGATAGCGGGGATGCTTAGCGCCGAACATATGACACTCAAAATCATGGGTCCATCCGAGGTCAAGGAAATGGGCGGTTCCATCATCTCCGTGAAGAGTGGCCGGTTGAATGACTTGTTCACGGGCAACAAGTCAATTCTCAAGGCAGAGATTATCGAGGGTGACGACATTGATTTAGAGAATACGGTGGCCGAGATTGTCCGTGGGGATAAAATAAAAATCGGTCCTGGCTGCCGGATTGGCACAGTGGAATACCGTTCATCGCTGCATATTCATCCGCAATCGGAAGTTTTGCTGCAAAGCAATCGGTCTTTGGACTGATTAACGCAGACTTCCTTTCGGATATACTAATGCAGTCATATGAATAGAGCGTGAATGGAGAGATTGAGTACAATGGTTGCACGTAAAAACAGTATTGGATTGGTGCTGGCAGGCTTACTGCTCAGCATACTCATGGCCTCGATGGATAATACCATCGTTGCCACGGCAATGGGGATATTGTCGGGAAGCTGGGCGGGCTCGACAAGTTCGTCTGGGTGACCTCCGCGTACATGGTGGCTGAGATGGCCGGGATGCCGATCTTCGGTAAGTTATCCGACATGTATGGACGGAAGAAGTTTTTTGTCTTTGGTATTCTTGTGTTTATGCTTGGCTCAGCACTGTGCGGAACGGCCACGTCTATTGTGGAATTGACGATGTACAGAGCCATTCAGGGTATTGGTGCGGGTGCATTGGTGCCGATTGCCTTTACAATCATGTTTGATGTCGTAGCACCCGAATCACGTGGTAAACTGGGCGGATTGTTTGGAGCGGTCTTCGGTCTGTCCAGCGTCTTTGGACCACTGCTGGGTGCTTACATTACTCAGTATGCGACATGGGAATGGGTATTTTATATCAACCTGCCGCTAGGCTTGATTGCATTTGTGTTTATTGCATTCTTCTACAAGGAGTCTCATCAGCATCAGTCCCAGCAGATCGACTGGCTGGGTGCTGTAACGCTGATCGGTGCTGTTGTGTGCCTGATCTTCGGTCTGGAACTGGGCGGCAAGACGTTTGCCTGGGGTTCATGGCAGATTCTTGGCTTGTTTGCCGGATTTGTAGCACTAGCGCTGCTTTTCCTGTTTGCAGAGACAAAAGCCAAGGAACCCATTATCTCCTTTGGCATGTTCCGCAACCGGGTCTACTGGTCCAGTAATGTTATTGGTATGTTCAGCGGTGCGGCGTTCATTACAGCATCCGTGTATATTCCGATCTTCATTCAGGGTGTACTCGGTGGTAAAGCGACCAACTCCGGTCTCGTGCTTTTACCGATGATGCTGGGTCCGTTGTGACGGCATCCCTGGGCGGGGTACTCATGACCAAGATCAAGTATCGCAATATCATGATCCCTACGTTGGCCTTGCTTGTCATTGGACTTGGATTGCTGACTACGCTGGATGAGGGTTCTTCCCTTTGGACGATACGGATTTACATGGTGATGGTGGGTCTGGGCGTGGGTGCTTCGTTCTCGGTACTCAGCAATGCAGCCATGAACGCATTTGAACCGCAACGACGCGGAGCAGCAAGCTCCACACTTAACTTTTTGCGGTCCCTTGGCATGACAATGGGCATTACAATCTTTGGTATCGTACAGAGTCAGGTATTTACACGTAAAATGAATGATGCCCTTGCAGGTTCAGCTGCAGAAGCAGGGGGTGCCTCCGCGGGTGGTATGCCTCAGGGAATGGATCTGACCGACCCACATGCGTTGCTGTCACCAGAGCTCAGACAGGCGATTTCACCTCAGGTGCTTGAATCGATCACACATGCCCTGTCTTCTTCCATTGTGCAGTTATTTGCCTGGGCTGTGATCCCGGCTGCACTCGCATTGATCGCTTCCTTCTTCATGGGAAAAGAGAAGATGGTCGTAGGCGAAGAGCAAGGCGAGTACACAGGCGGTCATTAAGCCGTTATACCAGCTAACTATGATTAAGGTATTAGAACTAATCGTAGTTTAGTAAAGCTTCAATATCCTATTTAGACCACGAAAGACACACTTCTGGCGTTTCCTCAAAGGGCCGGGAAGTGTGTCTTTTCTTTTGGTTGCTTCGAACATATACTCTTATGGCTGTTTCGTATCGCTAATCCCGTCTTCGACAACAGAAGGTTCCTGTGGATCAGGCAGGCTGCTGATGACCGGAGCGGGCAATCAGACGATTCTGGGCTTTGTAGGTGTCCCGTGTAATTGTTTTGGATTCAACGACTTTACCGTCTACACGCTTCGTCCGTACCGTCTCGACAATATATCCAGGCTGTCCGTCCTGCAGCACCTGTTGGGCACCATCAGGCAGCACCGCACTCGACACATACTTCACCGGAACACTTAATGTTTCAATGGTACGAGATTCAAGTGCATAGCTGACATTCTCCGGGAATGTGCCGAAAAATTTCACCATCAATTGGTGGTTCTTCACCTCTGCATGAATGAGTAAGGATTTTCCGGTGTTGTTCTTGAAACGAAAGTTAATGGCTCCGGAGGCAAAGGTGGCATCCAGCCCTTTCGGCAAATATTTGACCGGCAGGGAGTGGTTGCGACGCTCGATAATATCGAGACCCGTCAATAGCGCTGCATTATATACCGTACTGGATACCTGGCAGATTCCTCCGCCAATGCCGGGGGTTAGTCTTCCATTGACAATGACCGGAGCCTCACGAAATCCATAATCCTTCTCCGCTTTACGGATGACCTTCTCATAATCAAAGGTGGCATCCGGCGGCAGAATCATGCCGTTAATCGCTTCCGCTGCTGCGCTGACATTATGTATGCGGCCTTCACTACTATTGCCCAAACCCGTGGAGAATTGGATGATCTTTCGGTCAATACCTTCTTGGCGTAGCGAATCAAGGGTTACTTCCGGCTTCAGCGTATACAGTGGTACCTGAATCAGCAATGGAGCGGGTTTCTCATTCGGGCTCAGTACACTGAAATCCCTGTGAAGCTTCGTCTGAATGAGACTTGCAAGTGTTTCCCAATCAATCCGACGGACGCCCTTTTCCGGGATATACTGGACTTTGTCAGTTGTGGTAATGCGGCGAACAGCCTCCGCGGGTGTACCGAAGGTTTCTTTTTCCCAGGCAGGGCTGAGATGTTCCTGAAGTGAACGGGAGTCGTAGCTCATATCGAGAGCGAACTCTTTCGGAAAATGATAACGTGCATATGCGCGTTCCCACAGGTTACCTTCCTCCAACTGCTGAATCGCGGATTCCAACCTGTTAACGTTATATTTCACTCCCACCTGAGCTGCGGTGTACGTCATTGTCTGGGGGTCGGGTTCAGTCACTTCCAAGGTGACAGGCCAGTCCTCCAGCTTTTGAATCTGTTCATGCACTTCATGCAACAGGTTCTTGCGATTTTTTCCCTCCACTAGCATGCCGCCAACATGAACATTTTTGGGCATGGCAGGTTGATTCACGTACATATACAGCAATCCATAAGACGCGGAACCGATCAAGAGGATGGAGAATAGAACAATGACCGTCACATGTATTTTTTTCATAACAATACGCTCCTTTATACTTCAGTTGTTCCGCACTTTGTAACACTTTCTATATATATGATCCAATGCAGGAAAACTTTCGGGTACTCAATAGGTAACAAATTTGTTACAATAAACTTCATATGAATCCATGCTTCACCAACAAAACAGGGATCAAGTGGATTTTTCCTGATGAAATTCAGGTCTTTTTAAAGGAAATGCCGGGATTGTGTCGAAATGATAATGGCTAACTATGCGAGCAGGAAGTGATGATGTGATAGAAATGCAGGACGTGTGGAAGACCTACGCCAATGGTACCCACGCATTACAAGGGGTGTCGGTGAAGATCGACCGCAATGAATTTGTCTATATCGTCGGTCCGTCCGGCGCAGGCAAATCGACATTTATGAAATTGATGTACAGAGAAGAAGTTCCGACCAAAGGACAAATATCCATTAACGGATTTAATATTGGTAAGTTGAAGCCAAGGAAGATTCCTTATGTGCGTCGTAATATCGGTGTTGTGTTCCAGGATTTTCGTCTGCTGCCACGGATGACCGCATTTGAGAATGTGGCATTTGCCATGGAAGTTATTGAAGCACCGAAGCGTCATATCAAGAAACGGGTGATGGAAGTACTCGACTTGGTGGGACTGCGCAGCAAGGCGAATCGTGAACCTTCTCAACTATCAGGCGGGAACAGCAACGTATTGCCATTGCACGGGCTATCGTCAATAACCCGTCAGTTATTATCGCCGATGAGCCTACAGGGAACCTTGATCCGGAGACGTCATGGGGCATTATGCAACTGCTGGATGAGATTAATTTCCGGGGAACAACCATCGTGATGGCGACCCACAACAAAGATATCGTAAATACAATGCGTAAACGGGTAATCGCGATTGAACGTGGACAGATTGTACGGGATCAGATGAGAGGAGAATACGGTTATGAATTTTAGTACTCTCTTGCGCCATCTGCGGGAGGGATTCAAAAACGTATTCCGCAACGGCTGGATGTCTGTAGCCTCCATCATGTCCATCATTGTGTCGCTGTTGATTCTTGGTGTGTTTATGCTGCTGGTACTTAATGTGAACTCCATGGCGAATCAGGTGGATAGTCAGGTGGAGATCAGCACGTTCCTCGAACTGAATGTGGACGAGAACCTGCGTAACACACTGGAGCAAGAGATCAGCGCCATGCCTGAAGTAAGTGAGATTCGTTTTGTTTCCAAGGAAGAGGGACTCAAGGAGTTCCGTGAGCGTCTTGGAGAGAGTGCAGATAATGTACTTAGCGGTTTCGATGTGGACAACAATCCATTGCCGGAGACCATTGAAGTTGAGGTCATTGAACCGGAAACCGTCACTTTTGTGGCGCAAAAAATCGAAGCATTGAACGAAAAACACCCGGAGAAGCCGATCATGAAAGTGAATTACGGCAAGGAAACGGTGGAAGTATTGTTCAAATTTACGAAACTTGTTCGTAACATCGGGTTTATTTTTGTTGGGGGACTGGGTCTCATGTCCATGTTCCTGATCTCGAATACGATTCGCGTAACGATTCTGGCACGTCGCCGGGAGATCGGTATTATGAAACTGGTCGGTGCAACCAATACCTTTATTCGTTGGCCTTTCTTTATTGAAGGTGCACTCATAGGATTTATTGGCTCGGTTATTACGGTGGCGGTACTGTTCGTTGGATACAGCCAGTTGATGTCCACGATTGGTCAGGATGTCTTCATGCAGATGCTTAACTTGATTCCGCTCAGCGAAATCTGGTTGCTGTTTGGAACCCTGTTGATCGGACTGGGTGTGCTGGTAGGTATTTTGGGAAGTACACTGTCCATACGGAAGTCACTTAAAGTTTAATCTTGTTTTCAACGATCAAATTGCAGAATATGTCGAAAAGAATGACAAAGCAGGTTCATTAATGGACGCTGTTTGACGATATGTAAGAAAGACGGAGTCTTTAAGATGGAAGAAAGCAAAGAACATGCTTTTCACCACCTGTGCAGGTTGCTTTCTTGTGAAATCATAGGATGGGGATCATCATTTTGAAAAAAACTGCTTCGCTACTGGCCTTTACGTTATTGGCCGGTTTGACGCTTCAACCTTCTGACGGATATGCCAAGAGTAGCATCAGCGATATTGACCAACAGATTCAGCAGCTGGAGAGCAAGGCGGCTGCTGCCAAGCAGGAGCAAAAAAAGCGGCTTCCAACAAGAAGGAAGCGCAGCATTACAAGAATAAAACCAACGCTTATCTGAAGGTTGTCATGGAACAGATCAATGTCGTTAGTGATGAACTCGCCAGTGTATCTTTGCAGATTGAGAACACGGAGGACGATCTCCGTACAACGAAGAAAGATCTGCAAGCGGCAGAAGAACGCATTGTTGCAAGGGAAAAATTGTTGGAGTCACGTGTACGCCTGATGTACACGGACGGTGCTGTATCCTATCTGGATGTATTGTTGTCCTCTACCAGCTTCACTGACTTTCTGACTCGTGCGGATTCACTCAAAACGATTGTGGATCAGGATCAGCATCTGCTGGATGAGCACAAAGCGGACAAGCAACTGGTCGTGGACAAAAAGGCAGAACTGGATGTGCAATATGCGGAAGCCAAAAGCCTGTATGCACAGAAGAAACAGCGCAAGTCGCAATTGAATGAAAAGAAGCGGAAAAGCAAGTGCTTCTCGCTTCATATGATGCTAAAATCGAAGAGTCAGAAGAGTTGACACAAGAGCAGGAAGACGTACTGATGCAGATTGCCAGCAAACGTTCGGCACTTCTTCAAGAGAAAAATAAATTGCGTGAACAGCAGGCGGCAGCCGCAGCCAAAGCAAAAGCCGCAGCAGCCGCCCGTGCGAAAGCAGCAGCCAAGACACCAACCAGAGTCAGCTCGGATAGCAGCAGTGAGGTTACCTATTCATCGGGTAATGGTATCTTCGCAAAACCAGTATCTGGAGGACGTATTTCTTCAGGATTCGGTCCTCGTACCCATCCTATTACAGGTGTAGTGGGTAAAATGCATGCCGGTGTCGATTTTGCTGTCCCTCAGGGAACTTCAGTTCACGCTGCCTCTGGCGGAATCGTGATCATGGCTGAATGGTATAGCGGTTATGGGTATACGGTTATTGTGGACCATGGCGGCGGACTATGGACTTTATATGGTCACTTGCGTGAGGGTGGATTCAAAGTCAGCAAGGGAGACACGGTAAGTAAAGGGGATACCATTGCTGAGTCAGGAAATACAGGAAACTCCACGGGACCTCACTTGCACTTTGAAGTGAGAGATAACGGTACCGCGGTAAATCCGATGAACTATTTGTAATTTTTTCATTCTTAGACCGAATGGAAAAAACATATTCCGTACAAGCTAGACATATACTAAGCTGGCATGTTCAGGGAATGGAATCTGGCAACAATGGATTCGGACACGCTTCAAAACTAAAGGCGGTGACAAACGGATGATGAAAAAAGATCGGCGCTACTGCTTGTCATTGTGGGTCTGCTTGGCGGTAGTTTGCTAACCCTGGTATTGATGACTTACCCGGGAATAGGGAGTCAGACCACAGCGGGTGAAGGTTTGCTGGCCAGTGTAACCGGCAATACGCAGCAGAAGAATGATTTGAAGAAGATTGAAACCGCGATGGATTTGATCTCAAGCAACTATTATAAAGACGTGGATCAGACCAAATTGATTGATGGTGCGATCAATGGCATGATGGAATCCCTTGGTGATCCGTACTCCAATTATATGGGGCAGGAAACGGCTGCTCAGTTTGAAGAGTCGATCGAAGGTTCATTTACCGGTATTGGTGCAGAGGTATCCTCACAGGATGGAAACGTCGTTGTGGTTTCTCCCATCAAAGGATCACCTGCGGAGAAAGCAGGTATTCGTGCAAAAGACATGATTATGTCTGTTAACGGAGAATCGCTGCAAGGGTTGGAACTGAACAAGGCTGTTAACAAAATCAGAGGTCCTAAAGGCAGTGAAGCGAAAGTACAAGTAAAACGTGCTGGATCTTCTGAACTGATTGAATTTGTTATTGTTCGTGATGATATTGATCTGGAGACCGTATATGCTCACATGGAGGACGGCGGAATTGGCGTTATTGCCATTACTCAATTCTCTTTGAATACAGGCGATCGCTTCAAGGAAGAATTGGCGAAGCTTGAGAAGCAGAATATGAAAGGTCTTGTCATCGACGTGCGGAATGACCCGGGCGGTGTCCTGCAAGTCGTTATTGATATTGCGGAACAGTTCGTTCCTAAAGGCAAGGTTATTGTGCAAGTCGAAGATAAGAACGGCAAAAAGGAACAAAGCAAATCCAATGGATCAGCCAAAGCTTATCCAGTCACAGTCCTGATGAACAAAGGTAGCGCGAGTGCGTCGGAGATTCTGGCCGGTGCATTGCAGCAGTCAGCAGGCGCGAAGCTGATTGGTGAGAATTCCTTTGGTAAAGGAACCGTACAGACGAGTTATGACAAACAGATGGGTGACGGCAACTTGCTGAAGATCACCATTGCCAAGTGGCTCACTCCTAACGGGGACTGGATTCATGAAAAAGGAATCAAACCGGATATCGCGGTTAACCAGCCGGATTATTTCTCGGTGGCACCGATAAACAAAGAGAAGTTACCACTTAAATATGACAGCAATAGCACGGATGTGAAAAGTGCGCAGACGATGCTGAGAGGACTCGATTTCAAACCGGATCGTGTGGACGGATACTACGACCAGAAGACAGAAGAAGCGGTCAAGGCATTCCAGAAGCAAAAAGGCATTCAGGCTACAGGCCAGATTGATGAGAAAACCGCTGAATCACTGGAAGCGGCTCTGATTGAACGTATTGCCAATCCTCAATATGATGCACAGCTGAAACGCGCGATCGAAAATGTCTCAAAGGATATTTCGTCCGCTGTGTCGAAGCCATAAAGAAGGCTGATTTTCAGCCTTCTTTTTTCTGAACCGGCTGAAAGAGAGGGGTGAAGAACCACGATGGAATGGGTATGGCCGTGGTTAACTACATTAGGCGAAGCAGTGTTGCAGTTGTTTATTCAGCCGTTTTATTATATTGCGGTGATCCTGATTGCACTCATCTATCATCGTCAGTTACTGCAGGAGCGTAAATTGTTTCATGTTCGTTTGCAAAGCTCGATTACACAGACGATTCGTGCCGTGCTGGGAGGCATACTCATCGGTACCATCGTCTCAATCATCTCCCTATTTCTCGGGGCACATCTTACCCTGGGAAGCGTGATATGCATATGGGCTGCAACGATTGTTCTATCCTTGTTCCGTATCCGGTATCTGTGTTTTGCTTACGCAGCCGGGTTACTGGGTGTGCTGCAATTTGGTTTAAATCTGGCTTCAGGATGGCAGCCCTCGGGTTGGACGGGTAGCATTACGGAGACGCTACGTGCTTTGGACATGCCTGCCCTGCTTGTCCTGGCGGCACTTCTACATATGGGTGAAGCCCTGTTGGTGCGTATGCAGGGGGTATCGATGGCATCACCGCTTCTCTTCGAGGGAAAACGCGGGAAACTGGTTGGTGGGTATCAACTGCAACAGTTCTGGGCCATTCCCTTACTGATTCTTGTACCAGTCACAGGAGGTGGCGCTGAGCTGGCATGGAATCCACTCATGAATGCAGGTCAGGGCTATATGCTGTTTGCGATGCCCATCATGCTCGGATTTGGTGAAATAACGCAAAGCATGCTTCCTGGACGGAAGGTGCAGATCTCGTCCAAACGGTTGATGATATATGGGACAACCTTGCTCGTGTTCAGTTTGCTTGCTGCATGGTGGTCTCCACTCATGGTGGTTGCTGCACTGATTGCATTTATCGGACATGAGTTTCTGATATGGTACAGCGCGTTTGAAGAGCAAAACCGCAGTCCGGTATTTGTCCATCCGCAGCATGGGTTGAAAGTATTGGCTGTTATTCCGGAGAGTCCGGCTGCAGATCTGGGAATTGAAGCCGGAGAGACGTTGTACAAGGTGAATGGCAAGTTGGTTCATTCGCCGGAAGAGTTGCATCGCGCCTTGCGGATGAATCCGGCTTTTTGCAAGCTTGAAGTACGCAATCATCAGGGAGAAAGCAAGTTCATGCAACGAGCGATCTACGAAGGGGAGCATCATCAGCTTGGAGTCATTATGGCACCGGATAATCACGAGGTCTGGGCGATTCGGTTACGTCCACTGACGCTGTTCCATATCATCTATCTTAAATTGTTTGCCCGTCTGAAAAAACCACAAAGGGACGAAGGCACATTGGCGTTACCGCCAGCCCCTGTGGCCAGTGATAAAGGATCCATAGAGATGTAACTAAGCATACGTGATGAACTATGTTGCATAAATGAGGTAATGAAAAGGTATTTCCGGCGCCGTTACAGGCGAAGGAAATACCTTTTTGTTATTTTTTTAACATAAAGATGGCGATTTGCGTCCGATCACGCAAGCTCAGTTTGCCGAGAATATCCGTGACATAGTTTTTGACCGTACCTTCACTGAGGAACAATTTGGCGGCAATTTCTTTATTGGATAAACCCTCCGATATGGCCTCAGCAACCGCCAGCTCCATACGAGTCAGCCCATAGGATTCGATTGAATGCTGTGTCGGGGGAATCGCGGCAGGACGAAGCAGGCCTGCCAATTTGCGGGCAATATCCGGATGAATTAACATATCGCCATGATGCACGGTCTTGATGCCTTGAATGATCCGCTCAGGTGGTACGTTTTTGAGCAAATAACCGCTGGCTCCATTCTGTAATGCCTGAATTATATACTCATCGTCGTCAAACGTAGTCAGCATGAGCACCTGGATTTCGGGAAAACGTACCTTGATCAGCCCAGTGCCTTCGACTCCGTCACATTCCGGCATCCGAATATCCATCAACACCACATCCGCAGGGGTGCCTGCTTCAAGTAATGCCAAGGCCTCCCGTCCATTTGAGGCCGTGCCTGTGACGCTAATACCGGAGTCCAGTCCCAGCAACACTTTAAGGCTCTCGCGAATGAAATAGTCATCGTCAGCGAGAATCAGCTGAATAAGTGGGGGTTGGGCTGACTCATGCTTGTTGTTCACATCATTCCGTTCGGACATAAGCACATTCACTTCCTTTTTTCAGAGTATATCCATCTGGTTCGTTATTGGAATGCGTGTAATCACTGTATATGGATAAGCTGATTGAATCTCCAAGGTTCCTCCCACCATTTGTGTTCGCAGATGCATGCCTTCCTGTCCCATACCACTTCCCTTAGACGAAAGGGGATTAATTATTCCATCATTCTTTACACTCATACAGACTTCCTGATCCCCGAATACCAACTCTACTGTGATGGAAGAAGCATTTCCGTGTCGCAGGGCATTGGTCATGGCTTCTTTGGCATTTTTGAACAAAACAATCTGAATGCTTGGGTAGAGCGCATGAGATGGTCCATGAACTTCATAAGTTGTCTTCACGCCGGTATCTCTGCCCACTTCCTCCAGGAGACGTTTCAGGTCGTAAGTTTCGGAGGCATAAGAATCAGGTTGCAGTTTGTGCAGGGTGCTGCGCATATCATCCATACTGTTGGCCAATTGATCACGAATCTGTCTCACCATTTCCGTTCCTTGTTCCGTATTAATAGGGAGGGTCAGGAGAGCGGCTTCCGACATCATTTTGGTACGAATCAGTCGATGCCCGATATCATCATGAAGCTGTCTTGAGATTCGGATACGTTCCTCTGCCTGTGCTGCTCCTTCAAGTTGCTTTGTAAATAACAGGAGCTGTGCACGCGTTTCCTGTAGCTCATAATGTTTATTGCGGAGCTCATCATAGACTTGTTCCAGTTGTCCGCGGCTGCTCGCCGTTCTTGATCCCTGCCAGGACAGAGCCGCTGTGATGAGCAGAAGCAGGTTGCCAAGTACCATCGCTATTGTCTCTATGGAGAATAATGTAGTGGTGGTTATATTTACTGTGGTTGACGCTGGCTGCGGTGCCTGTGACACCGAATAATACCATCCCAGAGCGACATTGCTTGAGATCAGCTGAATTGCTAACATCAACCACCTCCGGCTTCCATCGAGTCTGTATATGTACACGTAGAGCACGGATAAAGCGAGGAATAGCAGGATTGGTCCATACGAAGCAATTAGCCAACAGCTCCAGAGTATTTCGGCCAGAAGCAACAGCCACTGCTGTGTACTTGCACGAGTGAAATCTTTCCACACGGAGAGTCCAAGCGCGATAATGATATACAGGGTGTAGACGGCTTCGTTTTCCAAGGGCAGCATCAACATGTACAGCACGGCTGGAACGATAATTAATCCATATTGCAGAAACCGCATCGGCATATGTAATGACATCCTTTATATAAAAAATGGAGTAGAAAATCTCTCGGTAATGCGCCCTTGATTATACCACAAGCAGCAAGCGAATCAGGAGATGACTTAAGTCACCTTCGATTCATGACTTTTCGTACCTTCGCCATAGACGACGATCCGGTACAATACAAATATGAAATCCAGCGGCAGAGGCCGAAACGGAAGAGGGGCGTAAAAGAGATGGGTATACTTGAAGTGCATCATGTAGTGAAGCGATACGGCAGTAAGCTGTCCGTGGATCATTTGAACCTTAGTGTTGGCAAAGGCGAAATTTTTGGATTGCTCGGTCCCAACGGAGCAGGGAAAAGTACCACCATCAGCATGATTGCAGGACTCCTGAATATGGATCAGGGTGAGATCAGATTAGATGGAATATCGGTCAAAGAGCAACCGCTTGAAGTGAAGCGCAAGATTGGACTGGTTCCGCAAGATCTGGCTTTATACGAAACGATGACGGCTGCGGAGAATGTGACTTTTTTTGCCCGGCTGTATGGATTGCGTGGGAAATTGCTGAAGGAAAGAGTGCAGGAGTCCCTTGAGTTTGTAGGGTTACAGGATAAAGCCAAGGATGCCCCCTCGACCTTCTCCGGAGGTATGAAACGCAGGTTGAACATCGCATGTGCGATTACACATCGCCCGGATCTCATTATTATGGATGAACCGACAGTAGGCATTGATCCGCAATCGCGGAACCATATTCTCGAATCGGTACGCACACTTAACAAAATGGGTTCAACGATTATCTATACAAGTCACTACATGGAGGAAGTGGCGGCGATTAGTCACCGGGTTGCGATTATGGATCAGGGGCGAATCATTGCCTGTGGAACTGAAGCAGAGCTGAGAGAACGAGTAGCATCGGAGGAAAAAGTAGTGCTCTCCACTTCCGGTATTGGTCCGGGCGTCGTGGAAGAATTGAAACTTCACCCTCGCGTGCGATCGGTAGACGTTTCAGAGAATACGCTGACCATTACGCTGCCTTCGGCACAGCAGGATCTCCAGGATCTGCTCTTCATTTGCAGCAAACATGAAATTACCATTCAGTCACTTAAGGTCGAAGAGCCTGATCTGGAAACATTGTTCCTCAATCTAACCGGGCGTACGCTGCGAGACTAGGGGGAGCAAGCAATGAATATATGGCATATTTGCATCTTTGAATTAAGACGTATTCTTAAGATTCGATCTGTGGTATTGAACCTGTTCATCCTGCCGTTGTTACTGATCTTTATATTGGGCACGGCACTTTCCAGTACAATGGGTACGGCGGATGATGTTATTCCAGATAATATACGAGTGGGAGTTATCCATTTAAGTACTGAATCCGGCGGCGGTTCAAATCCGGTTAATCAAGCGCTGGATACATTTGTGAATTCCCCGGCGGTAGCTGAGATGATCAAGGTGCAGAACCTTAAGACAGAAGAAGAGGCTGTCCATTTGCTGCGTACCGATAAACTCGACTTTGCTGTAATGATTCCTGCTGATTTTGAGCAGAAGGTGATGATGGGAAAAGAGGCCAGGTTACAGTGGATACGAGGAAAGGATAATACGCTTAATACCTTGGGTGAAACGTTGTTCACACGATTTACGGATGAATGGAACCGACAGATGGCGATGACCAAAGTGCTTGGTCCGGAAGTGATAGCTGCCACGGCCTTTTCTTCGGAGTCTGGTGCGGCAAGTACCACTTCCATAACTGTCACCAATCCCGGAAAAACAGGCACAACCTATAGCGCTTCTCAATATTATGCCGCATCCATGCTGGCCATGTTCATGTTGTACTCGGGTATGACCACAAGTACCAGCCTTTTTGGAGAGCGGGATAACCGAACGTTGATCCGCCTTCAGGCTGCCCGATAGGTAATGGAGTTATTTTCGCTGGTAAAATTGCAGGCAATAGTCTGCTCGCGTTCTTGCAAGCAACAACGATTATCCTTATGACGTATTGGTTCTACGGTGTGGATTGGGGAACGCATCCTTGGTATATTGTGCTGACTTGTGTAGGAATTACATTGGCGTCCATGACTCTAGGCGTGATCGTGGCATTGGTATGCAAAAGTACGGCATCGGCCAGTGCTGCCCTTCAAGGTATCATCGTTGCCATGACATTCATCAGTGGTGGGTTCATGCCCATTCCAATTGATTTTGTACAACGGATTAGCGAATTCACGGTTAACCACTGGGCGCTCCAGAGTTTTCTGAGAATGATGCTGGATGCACCTGTAGGCGAGATTGCATATAGCATTCTGATGCTGGGCGTGGTATGTGCTGTATTACTGGCCATCTCAGGATTAATCTATAGAAAGGCAGGATACCGGTATGAATAGTCTACACATCGCCTGGTTGATGATCAGACGGACACTTGGCCGTAAAATGGGCTTCATTACGTTTCTGCTTCTGCCTTGCCTGGTGGTTACAGGGGCGGTTGCTCTTTTGGAAACGAGCAGAATGCACGTACGGTTATTCCCTATGTCAATGAGGATGGAGGGGCAGCAGGTGCGTGGATGATTCATGAACTTGCTGGCAAAGAGGAGTACCTGCTCAAGCCGATGACGAACGAAGCAGAAGTGAAAGAAGCCATCGCTCAGCAAAAAGGAACTTCTGGCATCATTATTCCGAAGCGGTATACGGAAGATCTCTTACAAGGCAAGGCAACCGAAATTCAACTGGTGGAGCTGCGGATCAGCGAAGCTTCCTACACACTGCGAGCAGCAGTTGAAGGTTTGACGAGCGGATTGCAACAGTCTGCTTCAGCTGTTAAGGTGGCGACAGGTCCTGAATCAAGTGAGACTGATAAACAATCGGGTAAAGAGAAGCAATTTGAACAGCTTTTACAGGAAATAGGTAAACATCAGGTCGCTGGTGAAGTCAATGCTCTGCAGATCTATCCCAAGCCAGGTCTCAACAATGTGACTGGATTTACGATCATGTTCATGATGGGTCTGCTGACCAGTGCAGTGGCTGTGATTATGGAAGATCGCAGGAAACGTACCATGGCCAGAGTGTATACGGCACCTGTCCGTGCCTATGAGATTGCGCTTGGTAATTTCCTGGGCAGCTTTGTCATTGGCATGATTCAGATTGTGATCGTACTGGGAGTCAGCAGGTGGCTGATTCATTATGATGCCGGTATTCCTTTTGGCATTCATTTCATCATCTTGGCAGCATTCATGCTGGTCTCCATGGGACTCGCAAGTACCGTGGCCGGATTAATCCGTAACCCGAAGAATGCGAATATGCTCAATTCGCTTGTCATTATGCCAACCTGCATGATAGGTGGTTGTTTCTGGCCAATCTCGTTCATGCCGGACTATATGCAGAAGCTTGCCAACTTTGTTCCGCAGAGATGGGTGATTCAGGCGGTGGAGACAATCTCCGCTGGCGGTACGTTATCAGATATTACACTGCCACTATTGATTTTGTTTGGTATGGCTGCCATTTTGCTGACTGTAGGCTCCGCAATTCTGCGTCCTAGCCAGCCAGGAGTAGAGGCATAAGCTGTAGCTCTAGACGAGTTTTGGAGAGCTGGTATCACGCTGAAAGATTAATCAAAAGCACGTACTGCCTGAGCTTGATTCAGGCAGTACGTGCTTTTTGTTTTAAATGAAAAATGAAGGACGAAGAATGTTAATGATGCATTAAGCGAGATATTGGTGATTAGGGTTGTAGTTGACGCAGGACCGTTATTTCGACCCGACGGTTCTTTTGTCTTCCGGCTGCTGTGGTGTTGTCACCCGTTGGGCGAGTATCCGCATACCCGGCATACTGGAATCCGTCGGGGTCAAGCTTCTCTGTATCCAAAAAAAATCGCAATACAGACAGTGCACGTTCCCCGGAAAGCTGCCAGTTATCGGTATAGGCGGAGTTGGCTCCGACAGGAACATTATCGGTATGACCCTCAATGCTGACAACGGTATTCAGGTCACGGAACAGGCTGGCAAGTTTACTGAGTGTTGGCGCTGCACCGTCCTTTAGGGCGGCCTGTCCCTGGTCAAACAGAAAGCGGTCACTGAGTGTAATGGATAGACCCTGCGGCTTGTCCGCAACAAAAATCTGATTTTCCAGTTTATTATCCTCGATATATTGGGTAATCACATTGAACAGATTTTGCAATTCCTGCTCCTGTGATCTGAACTGTTCTTCTCGTTCTGTGAGGGGTTTGTTGTCATCATCTGGCGTTGCAGTCCCAGAATCGGAGGCGTTTCCTTCACCTTTTGAAGAATCTTCCCCTTGAATCCCGGCTGGTGGCGTTTCTGTAATCGTTTGTCCGGGTTTCTCACCAAGTCCCTCACCCAGCTCAAGGATCGAGTCGGAGGAATTGAATGTATTTTGTAACGATTGGGTAACGACATCATATTTACCGGAATCCAGATTGCTCATGGCATACATGATGACAAAAAAGATCAAAAGCAAAGTGATGAGATCGGCATAAGTAATCATCCAGCGATCCCGATGATCAACTGTTTCACGTTTTCCGCGCCGCTTACTGCGCCGACTCATCCAATCCCTCCTTCACTAGAGGGCGTATATGCTGACGATGCGTAAGGGTGAAAGACTCCAGTCTTTTGCGTACAAGTTGGGGATTCTCACCGTTCTGAATGGCAAGTACACCTTCAAGAAGCATTTCCATCGTCTGCACTTCGTCGGCACCTCTGGATTTGATCTTGGAGGCGATGGGCAAAAAGATAAGATTGGCACTGGCGACCCCATACAGGGTTGCGGTAAAGGCAACAGCAATGGCAGGTCCGAGTCCTGTGGGATCGGTCAAACTGCCGAGGACCTGAATGAGTCCCATCACGGTTCCGATGATTCCCATGGTTGGGGCGTAACCGCCAGCAGATTCGAAAATCTTGGCATAGCCCTCATGTTTTTGTTCAATAGAGTCAATCTCCATCTCGAGGATTTGACGAACCACATCCTGATCCGTACCATCGACAACCATCTGAATACCGTCTTGCAAAAATGGGTGCGGATGATCCATAACCTTGCGTTCCAATGCAAGCACACCTGAGCGGCGTGCGACCGAAGACATCTCGACCAATTCTTCAACCCATAAGTCTGAGTCATTATTGTGACGTCCAAAAGCCATGCGCAGGGCAGCTGGAATCGTACGCAGACGATGAGCCGGGAAACTTGCAACCACAGCAGCAATCGTTCCACCGAATACAATTAAAGCAGCCGTTTTTTGCAGGAGACCGGACAATTGGCCGCCTTCCCACAAAAAACCGCTAATGACTGCGGCAATTCCGGCAATAATACCGATAAGTGTCGCAATATCCATAAATTAACCCACTCCTATCTTCATTTCACGTTTGCATCACTAAAACGAACGAGGTATAATTAAACGGGAACAAATATTCCTATTACTATAAGTTTTCCCATATGAAAATTCGGGGAACTTCGACAATATATAGTGACTATTATTTTAGACGATAGGGTGAGATACGGCAATGAGCGATATTATAATGAGCGACAAAACGTTCGAAATCGAGTCAGAGTTTTCTCCCAAGGTGATCAGCCTGCAGCCATTCAAGAATTGGTGAAGGGTGTTCAGGAGGGGAAGAGGTACCAGACACTGCTGGGGGCAACCGGTACGGGTAAGACGTTTACGATCGCCCAGACGATCGCCCAACTGCAACGTCCTACGCTGATTATTGCACACAACAAAACGTTGGCAGCGCAGCTTGCAAGTGAGTTCAAAGATTTTTTCCCTAATAACATGGTTGAGTATTTCGTCAGTTATTACGATTATTTTCAGCCGGAAGCATATATCCCGTCCTCCGATACGTATATCGAGAAGGATTCAAGTATTAATGAAGAGATCGACAAACTGCGGCACGCAGCGACAAGTTCGTTGTTTGAGCGCAGGGACGTCATCATTGTAGCGAGTGTGTCCTGCATTTATGGTTTGGGTTCACCGCACTCATATTCAAGCATGTTGCTGTCACTTCGTGTAGGCATGGAGAAACCTCGCAATCAGATTTTGTCTCGTCTGGTCGAGATTCAGTATCAGCGGAACGATATTAACTTTGTGCGGGGCACATTCCGTGTCCGTGGGGATGTTGTTGAGATTTTCCCTGCCTCCAAGGGCGAACACGCGATTCGGGTTGAATTGTTTGGTGATGAGATTGAGAGAATTACGGAGATTGACGTGTTGACCGGAGAACTGATTGGCGAACGTGAACATATTGCCATCTTCCCGGCATCTCACTTCGTAACGCAAGAAGAGACGATGAGGGTTGCGCTGGTGAACATTGAGCGTGAACTGGAAGAACGTCTTGAAGTGTTGCGTGAACAGGGAAAACTGCTTGAGGCCCAGCGACTGGAGCAACGCACACGATATGATATCGAGATGATGAAGGAAGTCGGCTTCTGTTCGGGGATTGAGAACTATTCCGGTCCGCTGACCTTCCGCGAACGCGGCGATACGCCATATACGCTGATGGACTACTTCCCGGATGACATGTTGATCGTGGTCGATGAGTCTCACGTGACTTTGCCGCAGATTCGTGCGATGTACAATGGTGACCAAGCGCGGAAGACGGTTCTGGTTGAACATGGTTTCCGCCTCCCGTCAGCGCTGGATAATCGTCCGCTCAAATTCGAAGAGTTCGAAGACAAGATGGATCAGATTATTTATGTATCGGCCACACCAGGCCCGTATGAGATTGAGCATACCGATACGATGGTGCAACAGATCATCCGTCCAACCGGTCTGCTTGATCCAATTATCGAACTGCGTCCAACGAAGGGACAGATCGATGATTTGATCGGCGAGATTAACGACCGGATTGCCAAAGACGAGCGTGTATTAATTACCACATTGACGAAGAAGATGTCCGAGGATCTAACGGATTATCTGAAGGAGATTGGAATCAAGGTTCGTTATCTGCACTCCGAGATCAAGACGCTGGAACGTATGGCCATTCTGCGTGATTTAAGGCTGGGTACATTCCATGTACTGATTGGAATCAACTTGCTCCGGGAAGGTCTCGACCTGCCGGAAGTGTCTCTAGTAGCTATACTGGATGCTGATAAGGAAGGATTCCTGCGTTCCGAACGCTCATTGATTCAAACCATTGGTCGTGCGGCACGGAACAGCGAGGGTCGCGTTATTCTATATGGTGACAAAGTGACCGATTCGATGGATAAGGCGATAAAGGAAACCGAGCGTCGCCGTGCAATTCAGATCGAGTACAACGAGAAGCATGGAATTACACCACAGACGATTCGCAAAAAAGTGCGTGATGTAATTGAGGCAACCAAAGTTGCCGAATCCAAGAAAGACTATCTCACAGGTGCTGCCGAGAAGATGTCGAAGAAAGATCGCCAGGCACTTATTCAGCGCCTAGAGGTAGAGATGAAAGATGCAGCCAAAAACCTGCAGTTTGAACGTGCTGCCGAGCTTCGCGATGCGTTGCTGGAACTTCGTGCTGAATAAGATACTGCTCATTCATATGCTCCAATTAAGATGGATCTGTAACAAGAGAACGGCCAAATGGCCGTTCTCTTGTTGAGTAAGGAATTCGATGGTATCTACCAATAATAAGAGATGTTGAAATCTTGAATTCAGGTCTATACTGATAGAAATGTTGAAATTGGTTAAAAGGTTTATAGGAAAGCAATTGGGAGTCGTGTCCCCTGGGAGCCGAGCCGAAGGCAATGGCGACCTTGCCCTGAACGAGGCGAAGCCGAGAGCGTCCGGGTGTTGACCTTGGAGCCGAGCCGAAGGCAATGGCGACCTTGTCGGGAACGAGGCGAAGCTGAGAGCGTCTCCTCGCAGTAGAGCGGTCGCCTAAGGTTTCGGCAATGAGCCGTAACCTTAGGCGGAACCGCGGGCACACGACAACCCTTCACATAGCAAGACCCGCCCCCTCACCGTTGCACCGCTTGTTTCGGGTGTCCAGAGGGCTGCGCCCTCTGGGGCCCTCCCTTGGAAGGGAGGGTTTGGGAGGGATCGAAAAGCAAGGTTTGGATTAACACACTGAGAGGATGAATACTATTGGCGAGCGATAACATTGTCATTAAAGGCGCCCGAGCGCATAACCTGAAAAATATCGACATTACCATCCCGCGTGACCGCTTTGTGGTATTGACCGGTCTGAGTGGCTCAGGCAAGTCGTCGCTGGCTTTTGACACCATATATGCCGAAGGACAGCGACGGTATGTCGAATCATTGTCAGCTTACGCACGGCAGTTTCTGGGACAGATGGAGAAACCGGATGTGGATTCCATCGAAGGATTATCTCCTGCCATTTCAATAGATCAGAAAACAACAAGTCGCAACCCGCGTTCCACGGTGGGCACGGTGACGGAAATCTATGATTACCTGCGTCTGTTATTTGCACGTGTGGGCCATCCACATTGTCCCGACCATGGTGTGGAGATCAGTTCCCAGACCGTTGAACAAATGGTTGACCGTATTATGCAATACCCGGAGCGTACCCGGCTACAAATACTGGCACCGATTATCTCGGGTCGTAAGGGCGAGCACAAAAGTGTATTTGCCGATGTGTCCAAACAGGGCTTTGTCCGTGTACGGGTGAACGGGGAATTGCGTGACCTGTCAGAAGATATCCAATTGGAGAAAAACAAAAAGCATACTATTGAAGTCGTCGTTGACCGGATTGTTGTAAAAGATGATGTGCAGGCGCGTCTAGCCGACTCTATTGAAACAGCACTAAATCTGTCCGGTGGACAACTACTCGTGGACATTATGGGTGAAGAAGAACTGCGTTTTAGCTCCAACTTTGCCTGCCCGGTGTGCGGATTCAGTATTGAAGAGCTGGCACCACGGATGTTCTCTTTCAATAGTCCTTTCGGAGCTTGCCCGGATTGTGATGGATTGGGTGTCAAAATGATCGTTGACCCTGATCTGCTCGTACCGGATCGCAGCAAGACCATCGAAGACGGTGCTTTTGATGCCTGGACAGGTGGAACATCCACCTATTATCCGCAGTTTCTGAAGTCAGTATGTGAGCACTTCAACATTCCCCAGAATGTACCTGTTGAAGATCTGTCTGCTGAACAGATGAACAAGTTGTTGCAGGGTACAGGTACGGAGAAAATCCGTTTCCGCTATGAGAATGATTTTGGACAACGGAAGGAAGCGCTGGTTACCTTTGAAGGTATCGTGAATAACCTGGAACGTCGTTATCGTGATACAGCATCGGAAGGTATCCGTGAATTTATTGAGGGTTACATGAGTGCGAAGCCTTGTGGTACGTGTAAAGGTCAACGTCTGAAACGCGAGAGTCTTGCGGTTACAATTAATGATCACAACATGGCTTATGTGACTGGTTTGTCCATTGGCGAAGCGGGCCGATTCTTTGATACATTGGAATTGACAGAGAAAGAACAGACAATTGCCAAATTGATTTTGAAAGAAATCAACAGCCGTCTGGGATTCCTGGTGAACGTTGGTCTGGATTACCTGACGCTGAGTCGTGCTGCTGGAACCTTGTCCGGTGGGGAAGCTCAACGGATCAGATTGGCTACACAGATCGGTTCCAGCCTGATGGGTGTACTGTATATTCTGGATGAGCCAAGTATCGGTCTGCATCAACGGGATAATGACCGTCTGATCTCGACGCTTGCACATATGCGGGACATTGGTAACACGTTGATCGTGGTTGAACATGATGAGGATACGATGATGGCTGCCGACTATATTATTGATATTGGCCCTGGTGCAGGTATCCACGGAGGTACCGTCATGTCACAGGGTACACCGGAGGAGATCATGAACGATGAGAACTCCTTAACTGGTCAATATCTGAGTGGACGCAAGTTCATTCCTGTGCGTACAGAGCGCCGTAGTGTAGGAGACCGCTGGCTGGAAGTGCGCGGTGCCAAAGAAAATAATCTCAAGAATCTGAATGTGAAGATTCCGGTGGGTGTATTTACTGCGGTAACGGGTGTGTCTGGCTCAGGTAAATCCACATTGATTAATGAGATTCTTTACAAAACGCTGGCACGTGATCTGAACCGTGCGAAGGTACGTCCGGGTCAGCATAAAGAGATTCGTGGTCTGGAACATATCGATAAAGTCATCGATATTGACCAGTCGCCAATCGGACGTACACCACGTTCCAACCCGGCTACGTATACAGGCGTCTTTGATGATATCCGGGATCTGTTTGCACAGACGAACGAAGCCAAGGTACGGGGATATAAGAAAGGCCGATTCAGCTTCAATATCAAAGGTGGACGTTGTGAAGCCTGCCGTGGAGACGGTATTATCAAAATTGAGATGCACTTCTTGCCGGACGTTTATGTTCCTTGTGAAGTCTGCAAAGGCAAACGATACAATCGGGAAACGCTTGAAGTGAAATATAAAAACAGAAACATTGCAGATGTATTGGAAATGACAGTTGAAGATGCAACCCAATTCTTCGAGAACATTCCGAAGATCCATCGTAAAATGCAGACTCTGATGGATGTAGGTTTGGGTTATATCAACCTGGGACAACCTGCAACGACTTTGTCGGGTGGGGAAGCCCAGCGTGTGAAGCTCGCTTCCGAGCTGTATCGCCGCAGTACAGGGAAAACCATCTACATCCTCGATGAACCGACCACCGGTTTGCATGTCGATGATATCGACCGTTTGCTGAATGTATTGCACCGTCTGGTTGATTCCGGGGAATCGGTGTTGGTGATAGAGCATAATCTGGATGTCATCAAAACAGCAGACTATATTGTGGATCTAGGTCCAGAAGGCGGTAGTGGTGGGGAACCATTGTTGCAACGGGAACCCCTGAGGATATCATTAAAGTGGAAGCTTCCTACACTGGCAAGTACCTGAAGCCGGTTCTGGAGCGGGATACCGAACGGAGCAAGGCACTGCAATTGGTGGACTAAGGTCCTCTAATCCTGTAGTTATAATAATATGAAATGTTAGGATTAGCCCTTCTTTTCGAAAAGGCTGAGACGTTGGATTACGATCTGATGTGCTCTGCTTCCGAGAAGAAGGGCTTTTCAGTTTGCACAGTTTATCTTCGGATTCAAAGTTATATCGTGAAAGTGTTTACATATGCATTATGACGAGCTTTACAGGAATATTCAGCCAAATTGTCTTTTTTTCATTTTTATGGATGATAGGGCTTGCATTACTAGCAGGGTACAGATAACATAGAGGAAGATATTAGGGTATGCGTTAGCTGTTCAACTATGGTAAGGAGGTCTGTCTATCCATGCTGTTTGCAGAAGCTGCCACGGCGAGTACATCGAATTTTAATGCATTTGATATTTTTGTCATCCTATTTACGATCCTGATTTTCATTGGAGTCGTTCGCCTTCTTCGGGCACCGAAGAAGAATCTGTTTGCGATCGGATTTGCAGTCGTCAGCCTGCTTGTTTTTCTGATGACGGACTATGCGATGATAACGGGTTGGTTTGCTCAGTAGGAAGCGCTTATTTCGGCTGAATTTCAACTTCGATGTTGATGATGCCGCTCATCCTTTGTAATCAAAAGCGAACTTATTGAACAACCTCTAAAAGAGGTATGAGGGAACACTTTCCATGGGAGACATGGAGGGTGTTTTTTTCGTTTATATCGAGCGATTGAACCAGATTCTATCTTCTCTACTAAAATAGGACTTAAAACAATTGTATATCCAGATTTTGTATGATACATTGAGGGATACCGGAATTGCAGATGAGAGAAGAGAGAATAGATTCAGCAATGAATCCGATGTCGCGCAAGAAGGATGTATAGAGAGGGTCAGGTGAGAAGATGAGCGTGTTGGGTAAAAAGGGAATAGCCATACTGATGGCTGCTGTACTCTCAATTAGTGTAGCGGCAACGGCCGGCGCGGCTGAATCCAAAACGGCAATGCAAGCGAAAGTGGTAGACGGTCAAGTCTATGTGAACACCAAGGATCTGCTCAAGGCAGTTGGTGGAAGTGGCCAGTATGATGCCAAATCCGGAACGTACACGTACAAGGGAAGTGAAGCCATTCCCAAAGTGATCGTAAAGGTATCCCCTTCGGTTGTTGGCATTATTGGGAAATCTACCGAAGTGCAGGAAGGTGCATCATCAGACAACCGTTATAATCTTGCACATGGTACAGGTGTTATTATCCGGTCCAACGGATGGATCGTAACGAATGCCCATGTGGTCGATGGATTAACGAATCCGGTGGTCGTAACGACGGATGGAACTACATACAAAATTACGAAAACATACAGTGATGCACTCAGTGATCTGGCGCTAATCAAAATCAATGCCAAATCGCTCCAACCGGCGAGCTTCGCCAAAGCTTCACAAACCTCTGTTGGAGAAACGGTGATTGCCTTAGGTACGCCGATTTCCTTTTCTTTGCGCAACTCGGCAACGGTAGGGGTCATTAGCGGCTTGAACCGTGGTGTTGAGGCGACCTATCGGTTAATTCAGACCGACACGGCCATTAACCCGGGAAATAGCGGAGGACCGCTGATCAACCTGAAGGGTGAAGTAGTGGGTATCAATTCAATGAAATTTTCTGCGGTTGGCGTAGAGAGTTTGGGATTTTCGATTCCGGTGGATACCGTTCAATATATCATCGATCAATTTTTTAAATATGGCAAAATCAAACGTGCAAGTCTGGGGTTACAGCTGGAAGAAAGCTGGTCTGCGATTGTAGGCCTGCCTACAGATGATCCATTAACAATTACAGGCGTACTGTCTCCTGAAGCGAAGAAAGCCAAAATCAAAGAGGGCGACTTCATTTATAGTGTGGCAGGTACACGAGTCTCTTCGGTAGTAGATATCAATGAGCTGCTCAAAACATATCTGCCTGGACAAAAGGTAAAGCTGTTGATGCAAACGGATGGTGATATCGTCACCCGCACGTTGGTGCTTGCTGATCGCGCAGACATCGTAGACGAGGAAGATGAAGCATTCCTTGCAGATGAAGAACAATAAAGCCCGGCGATCAGCCCGGATGGAGAGAGGACGAAAGAGCGGAATGAGAAAGTCATGGATACGTGTGCTAAGCACAGGTGTATTAACCGGGATGCTGACCATTGGTGCGGCATTGCCTGTATGGGCATCTGATCTGACGACAAGTGAACTGCGCGTGAAAGCAGGAAGCACGAGCGCTTATATTAACGGAGATAAGCAGGTCATAGCCAAACCTTACAAGGTCAAGGGTGTAACGATGGTACCTGTCGGTGTATTTAAAAAAGCATTTGGCAGTGAAATCCGGTTGGAGAAAAATGATGTCGTCAAAATCAAGGAAGGTCCGCACACCGTAACTCTGACGATTGGCAGTTCGATTGGCTGGGTGGATGGTGTGAAACATGAGATGGGTGCAGCTCCCAAGATGGTGAATGGTGTACTCATGGTACCACTTCGTCCGGTAGCTGCCGGGATTGGAGCAACGCTTGCTCCAAACAGTTCCGGAGAAATGGTGATTCGTCTGTTGCAGACCGATGATTCGGTAGACGATGAGGACGGTCTTCATCCGGATGAAGGCAAAACCAGGATCGGCAACAGCTTTTACGGCTGGTCCATTAACTATCCGGCAGACCTTATGGTTTTCCAGACCGGTGAGCAGGAGCGCATGATGACTTTTGGTGCTGCAGACAACAGTTATTATCTCGAAGTGTACGTCAGCGATCAGGATGTGGCTCTGGATGCGGATGATCTGTTGCAGCAACTCGTGCAGGAGGCCAAACAATCGGGAGATACGGTGCTGGATCGTGAAGCAGTGTCGAAAGGCAAAACGCCTTATGCACGCATTATCGTGAAAGATGTAGATGGCATGCTGTGGGAAATGCGTCAGTATCTGAGCGAAGGTCGTCAATATGATGTGTACCTCGCGGATTACGAAGCCCTGAATTACAAGGATCTGGGCAAACGCGCTGCGCTGCTTAATTCATTCCAGCCAACTTTTGCAGAATCCGATCGAACGATCAAGGATCTGTCCACCGTAGATAATGGCATGCGCTCAGCATGGAATGATGACTATGGTATTGAACTGAAGATTCCAGCCGGCTGGTCGATGGACAACAATCAGATGATCTATGAAGCCAAGGATGGTGCATATCTGCAATGGCGTGTCACTTCGGCTAAGGCAGGTACAACGGTCAAAGACTGGAGCGGCCAACTGGATAAGTGGATGCGCGAGACATTTACACCAGAGAGTTACGAGCCAATTGGCTCGTATACGATGGAGATCTCGGGAGAGACTGCCGAGGTGAACGAATTCCGTTACAACTTTGGCGGGGGCTGGCAGACCGAGTTCGATGTTCTTTTGCAGAAGAATGGGTATCGATATTATGCAGAGTATACGTTCCCTGAGGAGCAGGTTGCAGATCGAGAATGGTTTGAACGGATTATGAAGAGTGTGGAGATTGATTTTGATACGGTTGCCGAACATTTTGGTCAGCTGGATGAAGATCCTTATTTGACAGACAAAACGAAGACACTTACGCGTACATCCAAACGTTATAAATACAGTGTGGATATTCCGCGTTACTGGACACCTTACAGTGATCGTTTTGAGTATTCACCTGTGGTGTACACCTTCACGGGCGGAGAATTCTCCATTGCGGCGAGTGAAGACAAGTCGATCGAGATGACGGTCAGTCAACTGAGAGAAGCTTATGCCGAAGCCACCAAAACGCGGAAAAGCTTTCAGCTGCTTCGCAGTGAGGAGTTGACGTTTGCAGGTGTGCCTGCATTTTCCTTTACGTATCATGAAGTGGACAAAGGGGTTCCATATGCGGGGCGCCAGATCGTGTTTGAAAAGGACGGAACAACCTATACGATCACGAGCGGTCTGAATGATGCGAACAAGACAGAAGTTCAGGCGGCCGCCTTGGAAAAAGCAGTGAACTCATTTACTTTTATTAAATAAATGTAGTGGAGCCGGAGGGTCAAAGGACCTTCCGGTTTATTTGTTTCCTGTATAAGATAAATTAAATATTTACACTGGGACGAAGAGTGCAGAACCGATCTGAAGAAGCGAAGCTACAAGCTTTCTGAAGGAAAGCTTCATCGGAAGTATAGGCTACGCGTTTATCGAGCGATCGGAAGATGGTACTGCAATCGGAGTGTCTAGTGTAAATCTTATGGAAATGAAAATGGTAAACGGTTTTTTCAGGAAAACGTAGAAGAGTCGGTGCAGAAGTGGTACACTATACTAGTTCAGGAGTTATGACTGCTGATCTGAAGAATATGAATGACTGTAAGCTTGGAGTTCGGGCAATACAGACATAATAGATAGATATGGCAATACGTTGAAAATGCAGGTGTACCCGATTAGGTGCAGTTTTAAGCTTGGTATGTTCAGGCGTTTAAGGATATGGGGATGAAATCCGGCGTAAGCCGGCTATGGGGAGGATCTACATGAAAACAGCAACAATACGAAGAGAAGACGTTGAACTTCTGGCACCTGCTGGTGACTGGGATTGTATGCGTTCGGCGGTAGCCAATGGCGCAGATGCAATTTTCTTCGGAGTCGAAAAGTTTAATGCACGGGCACGGGCGAACAATTTCCGCATGGACGAGCTGCCGGAGATTATGGCGTTTTTGCACAGTTATGGCGTAAAAGGTTTTTTGACCTTTAATATATTGATTTTTGAAAATGAATTGACGGATGCCAAAGAACTGATTGATGCTTGTGTCGATGCAGGTGTGGACGCTGTAATTGTTCAGGATTTGGGTTTGGTGAAGTTGATCCGTGAGATCTCGCCAGATTTTCCGATTCACGGTTCAACACAGATGACGATTACGTCACCGGAAGCGGTCGAGTTTACGAAGCCGTTTGATATGGAACGTGTCGTTCTGGGACGGGAGAACAACCTGAAGCAGATCCAGAAGATCGGTGAACAGGCGAAGCTTCCAATGGAAGTATTTGTTCATGGTGCGCTCTGTGTATCCTACTCAGGTCAATGTCTGACTTCCGAAATGTGGGGTGGACGTTCCGCCAACCGTGGGGAGTGTGCACAAGCTTGTCGTCTGCCATACGACTTGATGGTGGATGGAGAGCACAAGCCGATGGGGGATGTAGCTTATCTGTTGTCTCCGAAGGATCTGGCAGCGATTGATCTGATGCCGGAACTGATCGAAGCAGGAGTCACTTCTTTCAAAATTGAAGGACGTCTCAAAACGCCGGAATACGTAGCGAACGTAGTAAGCAAATATCGTAAAGCGATTGACCGTTATTTTGATGGAGATAACACACCGCCAAGCAAGGAAGAAGTTCGCGAATTGCAGCAAAGCTTCTCCCGTGGATTCACGCATGGTTTCCTGAGCGGTACAAACAATAAAGAACTGGTGGATGGAACGTTCCCGAAAAGCCGTGGCGTCTACCTTGGTCGTGTAGATCAAGTGTTGCGCGATGGTGTGGTCCTGAAGCTGGACGCACCTGTCAAACGTGGAGACGGGATCGTATTTGACGCTGGAGATCCGACTCAGAAGGAAGAAGGCGGACGGGTATACGATGTACGTCGCAAAGGCGTAAAACTCGAAGGCGAAGCCGAAGAGGGCTGGATCGTTGACGTCGTGCCAGGCCGCAGTGATGTGGATCTGCGCCGCGTAAAAGTTGGCGACAAAGTGTGGAAAACGAATGACCCGGCGCTGGACAAACGTCTGCGTCAAAGCTTCGAGACCGAGAAGCCGTACCGTGTATTCCCGGTGAAGGTGAAGGTCATCGGCAGCCCGGGCAGCCGCTTAGCACGTGGTGGACAGACGTGCAGAAAGGCACGACCGTCCGGATTGATTCCGAGATGGAACTGGACATCGCACAGAAGCGTCCAATGACACATGAATTGCTCGAAGAGCAGTTCGGACGTCTGGGAGGCACCGTGTTCCAGCTGGAAGGTATGGACGTTAACCTGCACGGTGACGTCATCATCCCGATGCGCGAGTTGAATAACATTCGCCGTCAGGCGGTAGAACAACTCGCGGGCGAACGTCCGAAACCACCCGTCTACGTGAAACGGGCGGTAGATGTGTACGGCGATTCGGTTAAACCCGCATCGCCAGTCGCTCGCGGTCAAGCAGAGTTGACCGCGCTCTGTCGCAGCCTGCCACAAGTGGAGGCAGCGATCGAAGCGGGTATCGGCATGATCTATGCCGACTTCGAGTTTATCAAACAGTTCCCGGCAGCCGTGGAAGCTGTGCATGCCGCAGGTCGCAAGATCGCGCTGGCAACACCGCGTATTCATATGCCTGGGGAGAACGGATATCATAACAATATCCTGCGTCTGAAGCCGGATGCGGTATTGGTACGCAATACAGGCGCACTGTACTTCTACCTGCGTCACCGGATGGAAAACCCGGATGCGAAGCACCCGGAACTGATCGGCGACTTCTCATTGAACATCGCCAATCACAAAGCTGTTGAATTGTTCCTGGAAGCAGGATGTGACTGGATTACACCGTCCTATGACTTGAACATTCAACAAATGGTTGATTTGCTGGGCCACTCCCGTACAAGTCAGACCGAAGTGGTTATCCATCAGCATTTGCCGATGTTCCACACCGAGCACTGTGTATATTGTACGTTTATGAGTGAAGGAACGGACTATACGAACTGTGGACGTCCTTGTGAGGAACAGCGTGCATCCCTGCAAGACCGGATTGGTATGTCTCACCCGGTACGTGTGGATGAAGGTTGCCGTAATACGGTATACAATGCAGTGGAGCAGTCAGGTGCCGAGTATCTGACCAACTTTATGGATCTGGGTGTATCCCGTTACCGTGTGGAATTCCTGGAAGAGACACCGGAGCAGGTACGTGAAGTCATTGATCTGTACAACCGTGCACTGCGCGGTGAGATCAGTGGTACGCAAGTTTGGAAAACACTCAAAGCAACGAACCAACTTGGCGTTACACGTGGTCAATTGGTGAAATAAACAGATTGTATGGTACAACCACAGTTACAAGCATGAAGGAACCCCAATCTCTGCTTCAAGGAGCTCTTGGGGTTCTTTTTACATCATGACACAGGAGGCGAAGAAGCGTGGCGCCATTCACAATCATGGATATCAAATTGCTGTGCGGGGTCACGGCATTCAAGCGCGGAGAAGATTATAACCAATCTGGCAGGGTGACCAATCTGGTGGTCAGTAAGGATCAGCTTCATTATGAAGCACAGGTACGTGGATCGGAGCGCTATCAGGTGACGGTGGATATAGATGGAACGGGTGAGGTTGTGGCAGGTTGCAGTTGTCCGGGTGATGGCAGACATTATGATTATTGCAAACATGTAGCTGCTGTTCTGTTGGCTATTCACGAATGGGGTGAGCAGCAGGAGCATAATGGCACAATTAACTCTGGGAAGCCTACTCAATCTGCTACGGGTCAAGGAGCCAATACCAGTTCCAGCACAGGTTCCAAGTCTAGGGTCGGGACGCTGGTTGAAGAGAGCAAGTGGGAGCGCCCTCAGTCTGATTCACAACGAGAGCAGATGAATAATGCTCCAGCGCGTGCTCCTGTTCATTTTGCCCAAGCAGGTCGTCCAAGCTCAGCTACGGGGTGGGGCCGTTCGGCGGATAAACCATCTTATCGTACGGCGGACCAGATTCTGTCCATGTTTGCCAAGGACCGGCGACCGTTGCATGGAAATGACCGTAAATACACTGCACCTGTCAGCCGTTCCTCCCTGCAGGAAGAGTTGCAGGTCCAGTTTATATGCAAACTGATACAGGTTCATAAGGGTGGAGGGAAACTTGCTCTTGAACTGAAAGTGGGTAACAAACGTCTGTATGTGGTGCAGAAAGTGAAGCAATTCCTGAACTGTATCGAAAAGGGCGAGCCAATGTCATTCACCAAGCTGTTCCACTATGATCCAATGATGCATGTTTTCAATCCGCAGGATCAGGCTATTCTCTCGATGCTTATTCGAATGAGACAGAGTGAAGAAGCATATCGTCAATCCATTTCCGGTTATCTGGGAGCTTCCGATGGAAGGGAGATACTGATTGCTCCACTCGTATGGAAGCCATTGCTGGAATTACTGCTACAGGCTGACAGTCGGATGGAGGGTACGGGATTTGCCAATGGACCACTCACACTGGGTGAAGGTGTATTGCCTTTATTTTACCGGATTGCCCAAGGAACGAATGAAGGGTATCAGCTTGAAATTTCCGGACTGCGTGAGCTGATTCTTCTCCCTGCTTATGATGCTGCTGTGGTGGAAGGACAGCTGCACATGTTGGAGCCGATGCAGATGCGAAGTTTGGAGGACTTGAGTGCGGCACTCAATTCATATGGGATCAAGGAAAGTATTGATATTTCGACCCACCAGGTGGATGAGTTTGTGCAGCATGTTGTACCTGAACTGCGTACGCTCGGACATCTGTCCATTGATTCACAGGTGCGAGAACAGATCGCGGAACCGGAACTTTCACCGAAGCTGTACATCGACTTCTATCGTGAACGTATTACAGCACGTCTGGAATTCGACTATGAAGTCATGGTAATTAATCCGCTGGCGGAGTACTTGATCGATGAAGAAGAGAAAAAGGTTATTTTGGTGCGTGATCGATACAAAGAGCGGAATCTGATTGAGCGGCTGGATCGATCCTTTCTCGAAAGGGATGGCAGTGTCTGGGCAAGCGAACGGGAAGATGCCATCTATGATGTCATGTACCATCTGCTGCCTGAACTTGAGAAACAGGTCGAGATCTATATACCAAATGCCGTGAAGGCGATGGTGCAATCCTATCCAACACCGCCGAAAGTCCGGGCAGATCTGGGTAGAGGATTGGACTGGCTGGAGATTTCATTTGAGATGGAAGGTGTGGACGAGCAGGAGCTTCAGGAACTTATGCGCCGCATTGTGGAAAAGAAACCGTATTTCCGCCTCAAGAGTGGCGTCTTTCTCTCGCTTGAAAATGAAGGTGCAGACAGCTTCGCTCACATGGCCGATTCACTTGGACTGGGAGCAGATGACATCAAGAGCAGCCATATCCGGCTGCCAGCTGTTCGGGCGTTGCAATTGCCAGGCAGGGATGAGGTTTCGGGGCACGTGAAGTGGGGAGGCTCCTTGAAACGTTTCCTTGACGATCTGCGTGATCCTGAACGGATGGATTTTGCATTGCCGGGATCTCTGACCCCCATCCTGCGGGATTATCAGAATAGCGGATACCAGTGGCTGCGTACCCTCGCTTATTATCGTTTTGGCGGTATTCTGGCGGATGATATGGGACTTGGCAAAACGTTGCAAAGCATCGCCTATATCACAGCAGTACTTCAGGAGAAGCCCGAGTACAACATTGACCATACGGGTAGTGATAAGTATCGGGAGAGCGGATCATTATGGGGCGGTGAAACGTTGGCCACTGCCAACATCGATCCCGAAACTGGACTCCCTTTGGATAAGATGGCATCAGAGAATACGGATGGTTCATGGTCCACGATGCAGCAGGATGGATTAACGGTCCGGACGAAGGTCATTCATCCTCCGGTACTTGTCGTGGCGCCTGCCTCGCTGACCTATAACTGGGCTAATGAGTTTTCGAGGTTTGCCCCGCATCTGAACGTTCTGATCGCAGCCGGGCAGAAAGAAGAACGAGCCAATATGCTTTCAGGCATGGATGAGGCAGATGTGATTGTGACATCGTATCCTTTGTTGCGTCGGGATCTGGACACGTACCTTGGCCGAACATTCCATACGCTCATTCTGGATGAAGCTCAGGCGATTAAAAATGCTTCTTCCCAGACCGCGCAGGCAGTAAAACAGATTCAGGCACCGCGCCGTTTTGCACTCACAGGTACACCTGTGGAGAACTCGCTGGATGAATTATGGTCCATCTTTGAAGCTGTATTCCCTGGGCTGTTTCCAAGCTACCGAAGATTCCTCGATCTTCCTCCGGAACGGATCTCGCGGATGGTACGTCCCTTTATTCTCCGCCGCCTGAAGAAGGATGTGTTGGAAGAATTGCCTGATCGAATTGAAACGGTACAGCGGTCAGAGCTCACGGTTGAACAGAAGAAACTGTATGCCGCATACCTCTCCCAGCTTCAGGATGAAGCATCGAAGGATATGGAGGATAACGGATTCCAGAAGAATCGTATCAAAATTCTGGCTGGCATCACGCGTTTGCGTCAGTTGTGCTGTCATCCGGCCCTCTTTGTCGAAGGCTATCAAGGCGATTCCGGGAAAATGGAGCAGCTGCTAGAAACGGTCGAAGACTGTTTGGCGGCAGGCAAACGCATTCTCATCTTCTCCCAGTTTGCAAGCATGTTGAACCTGATTCGTCAGACGCTCGCGGCACAGGGAAGAAACCTGTTTTACCTGGATGGTCAGACCCCTGCGCAGAGCCGTGTCGAGATGTGTCACAGATTTAACGAGGGTGAAGCTGAGCTGTTCTTAATCTCCCTGAAAGCAGGTGGTACCGGATTAAATTTAACAGGGGCAGATACCGTTATATTATATGATCTGTGGTGGAATCCCGCCGTGGAAGAACAGGCCATCGGCCGTGCTCATCGTATGGGACAAAAACAAGTGGTTCAAGTCATCCGCTTGGTTACCGAAGGTACAATCGAAGAGAAGATTTTGGAACTTCAGCAGCGGAAGAAGGACTTGATTGCCGAAGTGATCGAACCGGGAGACGGCGGATCAACGACGTTATCCGAACAGGATATCCGCGAATTGTTGATGGTATAATGGAGTCCAAGCATCGTAGCAGTAAGAATCATTAAATATATTAATATATGTATCTAGCAAAAGGAGTGGGTTCGTGTGCGTATTCGCAAAGCGATTATACCAGCCGCAGGGCTGGGTACCCGGTTTCTGCCTGCCACCAAGGCGATGCCTAAGGAAATGCTGCCCATCGTGGACAAGCCAACGATCCAGTACATTATTGAAGAAGCCGTAGCTTCAGGCATTGAAGATATCATTATTGTGACAGGTAAAGGGAAGCGGGCCATTGAAGATCACTTCGACTATTCGTTTGAGCTGGAGCAGAATCTGGCGGACAAACAGAAGTGGGACTTGCTTAACGAAGTACGCAAACCCTCCGAGATGGCAGATATCCATTATATCCGTCAAAAGGAACCGAAGGGACTTGGTCACGCCATCTGGTGCGCCCGCAAGTTTATTGGCAATGAACCTTTTGCCGTCCTCTTGGGGGACGACATTGTGGAAGCCGACCATCCCTGCCTGAAGCAGATGATCGATGTTTACGATGAACTGCAATCTCCAATTGTTGGTGTACAACCTGTGGATTGGAGCGAGGTTTCTCGCTACGGGATCGTAGACGGGGAGTTGTTAACCCCTACGGATGATCGTGTTTTTCGCGCCCGCCGATTAATTGAGAAACCGAAGACCGAAGATTCCCCTTCGAACCTGGCTATTATGGGACGTTATATTCTTACACCGGATATTTTTGAGATATTAGGTCAGCAATCTGCTGGCGTTGGGGAGAAATTCAACTCACGGATGCCTTGTCCCGATTGAATGAACAACGGCAGATTCTTGCATATCATTTCGACGGACTGCGTCATGATGTTGGTGAGAAGTTAGGCTTTATTGAAACGTCAATTCATTACGCGTTGCAGCGCCCGGATCTACGGAATGATCTCTTAAAGTATTTGGAACAGGTCATAAAGGATCAATAAATGGTTTTCCGTATGCTCTCGAAGTCCAGCCGAAGAATGATATCGCGGCTGGGCTTTAATTTATTTTTGAGGAAGAATAAATATGAGGGTTATACAGGCCAATGAACAAACACTTGCCCGACACTTTACATATACATAGTCAATATGAAGAAATGATGTCAACAGCAAAACGGAGGGATGTCATGAAGGTACTTCCGCTGTTTATGGATGGCGCTGCCATATTGGAACCTCAGGTTTATGGTGATCACCGTGGATATTTTATGGAAAGTTATAATGAACAGGTTCTGCATGAACAGGGGATACAGCATGTCTTTATTCAGGACAATCAATCCTTGTCGGCAGAAGCAGGTGTCTTACGTGGGCTTCATTACCAGCTTCAGCCCAAAGCGCAAACTAAATTGGTGAGGGTGATATCAGGGGCTATATATGATGTGATTGTGGATGTCCGCACGTCATCCCCCACTTTTGGTCATTGGAAAAGTGTCATACTAAGTGAGTACAACCAGCGGCAGCTGCTTGTTCCTCAAGGATTTGCTCATGGATTCTGTACCTTGGTGCCTCATTCCCAGGTGACTTATAAGGTAGACGCTTATTATTCGCCTGAACTTGACCGTGGAATTCTGTGGAACGATCCGGCACTCGCCATTGATTGGCCTGTGACGAAACCTATATTATCGGAGAAGGATCAGAAGCATCCTTTACTGAAAGATGCCGAACTGAACTTCGATTAATTAATCAGACTTTTCAGATACTTCTGTATCTGGAGACAGAGGGAGAGGGACAGCATGAAACTACTGGTTACGGGTGGGGCCGGATTTATCGGCAGCAACTTTGTGCTATATATGCTTCGTGAACATCCGAATTATGAAATTATCAATGTGGATGCCTTAACGTATGCGGGGAACCTGGAGAACTTGCATACGGTAGAGTCCAATCCCAGATATACCTTCATCCAAGCAGATATTGCAGATGTACAGCAGATGGATGCTGTTTTTTCCCAAGGCATCGATGTGGTTGTGAATTTCGCTGCCGAGTCTCATGTGGATCGAAGTATTCTGTCCCCGGATATCTTTGTGCGTACCAATGTGATGGGGACTCAGGTTCTGCTGGATGCGGCAAAGAAATATCAAGTCACCAAATTTGTTCAGGTATCGACGGATGAGGTATATGGATCACTAGGTCCAACAGGTTTATTTACTGAAGATACACCTCTGATGCCAAACAGTCCTTACTCTGCAAGTAAAGCTGGCGGGGACCTGCTCGTAAGAGCCTATCATGAGACCTTTGGACTGCCTGTAAATATTACACGTTGCTCCAATAACTACGGACCTTTTCAATTCCCGGAGAAACTGATTCCGCTGATCATATCCCGTGCATTGAATGATGAAGCTATTCCAGTATATGGTGACGGGCTCAACATTCGTGACTGGCTCTATGTCGAGGATCATTGCAGTGCGATTGATCTGGTGATTCATAATGGACAATCTGGCGAAGTATACAACATTGGTGGTAATAATGAACGTACTAATATATACATTGTGCAGAGCGTATTGGAGCAACTGGGTAAGCCAGCCAGCTTGATTCAGTATGTACAGGATCGATTGGGGCATGACCGACGTTATGGTATAGATCCTACCAAGATACGTACAGAGCTCGGCTGGCAACCTGCACACAACTTTGAGACAGGGATTAAGGAGACAATTCAGTGGTATCTGAAACACCAGGATTGGTGGACGAGAATTCAATCCGGCACATATCAGGACTATGTTCAGCTTCAGTACGGTAAACGGATGGGTGATTCGTCCACATGAACTATAGAGTTATGGTAACTGGCGCGGCGGGACAGCTGGGTTATGATGTGGTGAAGACCTTCGAAGCAGAGGGTCATCAGGTGTTGGCCTGTGACAAGAACCAGATGGATATTACCGATCAACAGCAGTGCACAGATATGATTACAACGTTCCGACCGGACATCATTATTCACTGCGCAGCTTACACTGCGGTCGATCAGGCTGAAGCAGATGAGGATACAGCATACGCAATCAATGCTTCAGGAACTAGAAATATTGCAGTTGCAGCCGAGAGAGTGAGAGCAAGGCTGGTATATATCAGTACCGATTATGTCTTTGATGGGAGTGGGAGTACACCATACCGGGAGTACGATGTAACGAATCCACAGAGTGTTTATGGCAAGTCGAAACTTGCCGGTGAACATCTTGTTCAAAGTTTGTGTACGCGATGGTTTATCATTCGAACATCATGGGTGTTTGGTATGCATGGCAGTAATTTTGTCAAAACCATGCTGGAACTTATGGTGAAGCGTCCACAACTTCAAGTTGTTCATGACCAACAAGGTTCACCTACCTATACGGTGGATCTTGCCCGATTCATCTATCTCCTTTGCGTAAGTGAAAAGTATGGCATCTATCATGCTTCCAATTCCGGAACTTGCACATGGTATGAGTTTGCACAGGCTATTAGGGAAGAAGCGACTAAGCAGGGGGAATTCAAGTCAACGGCTGAACTTGTGCCATGCACAACCGATCAGTTTCCACGTCCAGCCCCGCGTCCTGCATACTCGGTTATGGATCATCTATCGATCCGAACGAATGGTCTGGAACCTCTGAGACCTTGGCGTGAGGCACTGATTGCGTTTTTGAAAGAGTTGAGTGTAGCCCAAATAGACTGATAATGTTGATGGCCCGTACTTTATCCCTAAATATTACCCACCATTTAACAGCCGCCTCCGGGCGGCTATTTTGTTTTGTACCTCCTAGATTCGGGTAGTTAGCTAACAAAAAGGTACTGAGGATGTGAATGTGATATGAAACGCATTGCTGCCGTTTTGACACTACTAATCGTTACCGTGGGTACACTCTTTTTGCTTATGAGAGCCAAAGTGAAGAGCAACGGGACGGATTTACCGCTTATAGATTAATAGCCCATGCGATGGGCAGCATTCGTGATCAACCATATACCAACGCCTATGAAGCGATGATTGCCAATTACGAGAAAGGCACACGTGTATTTGAGATTGATTTTATGCTGACCTCAGATCGCAAAGCCGTAGCCAGACATGAGTGGACAGCTAATATGAGCAAACTGCTAGGACAAGACGAAGAGCTTTCGGAGGATAAGCAGGCCGGGGCACTGACACATGATGAGTTCATGAATACGCCTATTTTGGGTATGTACCAGCCCATGGATGCCGACGGCATTATAGATGTACTGGCTAAATACCCGGATATGTATATCGTAACGGACACCAAGGAACAGAAGGATGAAGATATTCAGCAGGTGTTAAGATCCTCGTGGATGCAGCCAAAGAACATGATCCATCCGTGCTGGATCGGGTGGTGGTACAGATCTATAATGAACCGATGCTTGAAACAGTGAAAGAAGTCCACGCCTTCCCTTCCATTATCTATACGTTATATGCCACACAGGATACAGAAGATCAGGTTGTTGATTTTGTGCAAAAGAATGATATTGATGCCGTAACCATGCCGGAATATAAAGTAAACCAGAATTTCGTCGCCAAGTTGAATAGTGCGGGGGCGGTCACTTACGTACACACCATTAATGACACTGAACAGGTGGCTAACTATGAGAAATGGGGCGTGTACGGGGTTTACTCGGACGTGTTAACGGAGCAGGAACTGGATGACATGAACACACGCTTTGCCTGGAAACCGTAAAAACTCACGTTTTCTGTTCCCCTTTTTATGCGAACATTGACACTCACAGCCTGCTGACTTAGACTTAGTTTACAAGCTTTCTAGGATGCAGAAGAACCTCTGGAGGAATGTTCGTTGATAGACATGATTAAGCAGTGGAGACATGTATTTAAGCTTGACCCGGACCGGGAGATTACGGACGAAGAACTTGATCTGGTCTGCATGTCGGGGACCGATGCAATTATCGTCGGCGGATCTTCCGGAATTACTTATGATAACACGGTAGACCTGATGTCCCGTGTACGTCGTTATGAGTTGCCCTGTGTGCTTGAAGTATCCGATCTGGAGGCGGTTGTTCCCGGGTTTGACGGATATCTGATCCCGATGGTCCTGAATGCAACGGACAGCAAATGGATGATTGGACACCACCAGCAGGCCATAGAACGTTATGGTTATCTCATCCCTTGGGACCTGCTGATTGCCGAGGGTTATATCGTGCTTAATGCAAACTCCACGGTAGCGCGGTTGACGGGTGCAGATACAGAACTGACGACAGGAGCAGCGGTCGCATATGCCCAGGCTGCGGAGCGTCTGCTCAATCTTCCCATTGTATACATGGAGTACAGCGGAACGTTCGGAGATATGGAGCTTGTTGGTGAGACACATAGGCAACTGGATCGGGCACATCTCATCTACGGCGGCGGAATTGATGATACGGAGAAAGCCGTGCAGGCTGCCCAGGTAGCAGATACCGTTGTGGTAGGTAACATTGTATACAGCGATTTAAATAAGGCACTTGAGACGGTGTTGGCCGTAAAAGGAACCATTTAATCGGTTTAGTTTACCAATCCCCATTTTCCCCTTATGATCTGTTAAAATAGAACTTTGCCCTTACTAATTTTAAAAAGTTATATGAGCGTAATGTCGTTTACACGAGAAGGAAGTGTTCTCTCTTGTATTTTGACTACCTTTAAATATAAGCTGAACTATTTTTTACACGAGAACGGAGAGGACAGAAATAAGCTGGAGAAGCGGAGTGTTCACATTTACTCACGTTTTTTACCTCTTACAACAATTCGTATAAAAGGCTATGTTTACACAGAAACGTAGAGTGCAGGAGCAAGCTGAAGAAACGAAGTGTTCGCCTTTATTCCCGGATTTTCACCTTTGAAAAGGTAGATCAAAAAATTCGGGAATAACAGCGATCGGAAGATGCTGCTGCAATCGAAGTCCGAGTGTAACAGATAGCTCCTTATACTGACCAACCAACCAACGAAAGGAGCATGCATGCATGCAACCTGTAAATATACATGATGCCGTTGCACGACTTAACACCCCTCAACGGCAAGCCGTCGAGGCGACGGATGGCCCGCTGCTGATTATGGCCGGAGCGGGATCCGGCAAGACCCGGGTGCTGACACACCGGATTGCCTACCTTATTGCAACACGGAAAGCACCCGTGGGGCATTTTAGCGATTACCTTTACGAATAAAGCCGCCCGTGAGATGCAAGACCGTGTTTCCCAACTGGTTGGTGGCTCCCAAGGCCGCGACATTTGGGTATCCACGTTCCACTCTATGTGTGTGCGAATTTTGCGTCGTGATATTGAACGTATTGGCTTTACCTCCAACTTCAGTATTCTGGACTCTTCGGACCAACTATCTGTTATTCGCAGCTGTATGAAAGATCAGAATATTGATACCAAGAAATTCGAGCCAAAAGCAGTTCAAGCGATGATGAGCACGGCCAAGAATGAATTGATCAGTCCGGAGCAATATGAGAAGCAGGCAGGAGACTATTTCGAGGGTATTGTAGCGAAGATATATAAGATGTACCAGAAACGGTTAAGAGCCAATAACTCACTGGACTTTGACGATCTCATTATGCAGACCATTCAATTGTTCAAGGAAGTACCGGAAGTCCTCGACTTTTACCAAAAGAAATTCCAGTACATTCACGTGGACGAGTATCAGGATACGAACCGTGCACAGTATATGCTGTGCCGCATGCTTGCTGACAGTCATCACCGCATCTGCGTTGTAGGGGATAGTGACCAATCGATCTATCGCTGGCGTGGAGCGGATATCAGCAATATCCTGAACTTTGAGAAAGATTACCCGGAAGCAAATACGATTTTGCTGGAGCAGAACTACCGTTCTACTTCCAATATCCTGAATGCAGCGAATGAAGTGATCGGCCTGAATACAGGGCGAAAACCGAAGAAACTGTGGACGGACAAAGAGGGCGGTTCGAAGATCAAGGTATACCGTGCGGATTCCGAACATGATGAGGGGTATTTTGTTACCTCCGAGATTAGTAAAAATGTGAAGAACGGCAAATCCTATCAGAACCATGCCATTTTGTATCGTACCAATGCCCAGTCCCGGGTTATAGAGGAAATTTTGATCAAGTCTGATATTCCGTATCAGATTGTCGGCGGCATCAAGTTCTATGATCGTAAAGAGATCAAGGACATTCTGGCGTATCTGCGCCTGTTATCCAACCCCGACGATGATATCAGTCTTACCCGGATTATTAATGTACCGAAGCGCAGCATCGGGGATACAACGGTAGCGAAGCTGGCGGCTGCGGCAGGAGAGCGGGGAATTTCCATTTTCCGTGTGTTACAGGTCGTGGATGATCTTGGTTTTGCTGGCCGTACACGTAATGCGCTGGTGGAGTTCTATGACATGATCGCTGCTCTGCATCAGATGGTAGAATACCTGTCTGTAACTGAATTAACCGAGAAGATTCTGGAGATGAGCCAATACCGTCTTGAGATGCAAAATGAAAATACACTCGAATCCCGTGCACGGCTGGAGAACATTGAAGAGTTCCTCTCCGTAACCATGGAATTTGAGAAAAATAACGAAGACAAAACGCTCGTATCATTCCTCACCGATCTTGCATTGATTGCAGACATCGACAGTATGAACGATGATGAAGAGGATCAGAGCGATGCGGTTACCCTGATGACCATGCACAGTGCCAAAGGTCTGGAGTTCCCGGTTGTCTTTATCGTGGGTATGGAGGAAGGGGTCTTCCCGCACAGCCGTGCCTTTATGGATAATGAAGAGTTGGAAGAAGAACGCCGACTTGCTTATGTAGGGATCACCCGTGCGGAAGAACAACTCTTCCTGTCTTGTGCGCAGATGCGTACCTTGTTTGGACGTACTACGGCGAATCCGCCTTCCCGCTTCCTGGATGAAATTCCGGATGAGCTGAAGGAAGATACCTCCATGGCTCGTGATCGTTACCGCCGCGGCAGCAGCGGTGGTGGCTCATATGGTGGACGTGGATTGGGTTCCAGTGGAGGGAGTAACTTCGGTGGTGGTACCAAGCTGTTTGATCACCAAAGCAAGAGCGGGTCATCTGCTACCTCATCCACGCCAACTTCGCGTGTGACCACAAGCACCTCCCGCCCAACATACTCTACGCCATCTTCTGCTTCCAAGTCGGTGGCTTCCAATGGTGAAGCAGGATTCAAGGCTGGAGACAAAGTGCAGCATGGCAAATGGGGGACAGGCACAATCGTTGCAGTCAAAGGTACAGGTAATGACACCGAACTGCAGATAGCATTCCCGGCTCCGGTTGGTGTGAAACGTTTGCTTGCCGGTTTTGCCCCAATTACGAAAGTAGAATAAGAACGAAACTTCCTTCTGCATAATAACGGAGAGAACAGTAATAACTTGAAGAAGCAAAGTGTTCGCCTTTATCCCCGGATTTCTACCTTTGAACATGAATTAAAAGAAATATGGGGATAACAGCGATCGGAAAGTTGTTCTGTTATCGGCGTTCAAGTGCAAGAGGAGTGTTCGTTCTACATATATAGATCAAATTAACGGAGGGATGGCCCTGTATGGACCCGATGCACCGGATGGAGCAACTCGTTACCGAGCTGAACCAGCATAATTATCAGTACTACACGATGGATCAGCCACAGATCAGCGATAAGGAGTATGATCTTCTGTACGATGAACTGGTTACGCTGGAACAGGAAAGCGGCATCGTTCTGCCTGATTCTCCAACACAGCGTGTGGGCGGCGAACTGCTCAAGGGGTTTACCCCACATCGCCATTTATCTCCATTATGGAGTCTGGACAAAGCGCAGAATATTGAGCAGCTGCGCAGCTGGAATACCCGTGTACTGAAACTGATTAATGACTATAACAGTAAAAATCCTGACACGCCTTTACCGGAACCGGGTTATGTCATTGAGTTGAAGTTTGACGGATTGACGCTGAACCTGACGTACACCAACGGTGAGTTGGTGCAAGCCTCTACGCGAGGGAATGGTACCGTAGGCGAAGGGATTTTGGCACAGGTAAAAACGATCCGATCCGTTCCGCTCAGAATTCCATACACAAGCGGTACGATTGAAGTACAGGGTGAAGGTATCATGAACTTGTCTGTCCTGGATCGATACAATGAGACAGCGGCAGAACCACTCAAAAATGCGCGGAATGCAGCAGCGGGAGCGCTGCGCAACCTGAATCCGAAGGCGACGGCTGAGCGTCGGCTGAATGCTTATTTTTATAACGTAGGTTATTCGGATGACATTCAGTTTGCCAATCATGAGCAGATGATGGACTTCCTACGTGAGAACCGCTTCAAAGTGAATCCATCCATCACGTACTTCCACGAATTTGATGATGTCATGGAACAATTGGCCGCGATTCAGGAGAACCGGGGTCAGTTGGACTATCTGATCGATGGAGCGGTTATCAAAATTACGGACATGCGCACCCGTGAGGTGTTGGGTTATACCGATAAATTCCCTCGCTGGGCGGTAGCATACAAATTCGAGGCAGAAGAGACTACGACGGTTCTGAATGCTGTGGTATGGAATGTGGGCCGTACTGGCAAAGTAACCCCACTGGCACGCGTAGAACCCGTTGAACTAGCCGGGGTAACGGTACAGAACTGTACGCTGAACAATGTCGGCGACATTGAGCGCAAAAATCTGAAGTTTGCTTTGGGTACACGGGTCTTTATCCGTCGCTCCAATGACGTCATTCCTGAGATTCTGGGTAAAGTGACTGAGGAGAGTGATGGCGAGGAGATCGTCTTCCCTGAGCAGTGCCCGGCATGTGGATTCCCGCTGGAGCAACGTGGAGCGCACTTGTTCTGTAACAACAGACTGGCATGCAAACCGCAGACGGTGGCACGTATTTCCCATTTTGCTTCCCGTGATGCCATGGACATTGAGACATTCAGTGAGAAAACAGCGATTCAGCTGTACGATGAATTGAACGTGCGTGAGCCTGCTGACCTGTATACGTTACAGTTTGATGATCTGGTGAAGCTAGAACGGTTTGGCGAAAAGAAAGCGAACAACCTTATCGCTGCGCTGGAGCTCAGTAAAGATCGAGATCTGGCTTCGTTCCTATACTCACTGGGTATCCCGAACACAGGTAAATCCACCACGCGTATGCTTGCGGATCACTACCGGGATCTGCACGCCATTATGAATGCAACCGTAGAAGAATTGGTTGAACTGCCTGACGTTGGAGGCATTGTGGCGGAGAGTATTGTAACTTTCTTTGCAGATCCGTTTACACAGGCTGCAATTGAGAAAATGCTCAACTTGGGTGTGAAAGCCCAGGCACCTGAGGCACCTGCAGCAGTTGTGGAAGATTCCTTCTTCAGTGGCAAAACAGTTGTCCTGACCGGAACCCTGCACCAACTAACGCGGGAAGAGGCGACACAAAGACTGGAAGCGCTCGGAGCGAAGGTAACAGGCAGTGTGTCGAAAAAGACAGATCTGGTAATTGCCGGAGAGAAGGCAGGTAGTAAGCTAACCAAAGCTCATGATCTCGGTATTCCAACGATCGAGGATGAGGACGAACTTGTACGTCTTTTGAACCCAAAGGGTTAGAGGATAAAGCGACAAAAGAGTTCATATAAGAAAGCCCCCGAAAACACGAATTCGTGATCGGGGGCTTTTGCTGTTAATTTAGTGATTTGATACAACAATTGAACGCTGACCAGTCCTATCTGATTATGATCCACTTATATTGTTAGGGATGCGCTGAGATGCGCCTGTAAGCCAGGCATCCTTATCATAGCCTCGTTCTTCCCAATAACCGATGTGTTCGCTGTCGATGAGTTCAATGCGATTCAACCATTTTACTGATTTATAGGCGTACATTTGAGGAATGACGAGCCGTACAGGACCGCCCAGATCTGCGGGGATGGGTTTGCCATCATGCATGACAGCGACCATAATATCCTCCATCTGCGCCTGATCCATCGTAATTGCATCTGTATACACACCATCACCGGAATAAAACTTCACACTGTGAGCTTCCGGTTTGACCCGGCCTGTTTCAGAAGCTGTGCAAGAGAAATACCTTCCCAGGTATTTTTATATACAGACCATCCCGTTACACAGTGAAAATCACTAACCTGCACGGTACGCGCGAGCTTCACGAACTGTTCCCAGTTCCAAACCTGCGCCCGTTCAACCAATCCATCGATTCGGAAAGACCAGTTAGCATTGGAGAATGACGGTATGGGCGTAACCGTATATACGCGGAAATGACCTTCCGCTCCGCCGCCGATGGGAGGAGAGGAAGCCGTCAGCGGTTGTGGCAAAGGAACCATACGGTTAGGATCATTCTCCAGCATACTATCGATACTGTTATCTATCTTGAGATTTCGTCCTACCCAGGATATAAATGTAGGTCCCAGCGTTACGGCGAGTCCAACACCTACAGCAGAACGGATGAAAGCTCGGCGTGTATACACAGGTTCAGGTCGCTCAGGCTTCTTGAGAGAATCTCTGTCGGATCTGCGATCAGTATGGGAAGAAGATATGGCAGCCGGAGTTTCATGTTCATCCGATATTGAATTAGATGGATCAGATGCATTTTGAGTTTGTGTTGAAGTTGTAGTGGTTGTAACCGTACGACGTGCAGGGTCCTTTAACCATTTGGTCCGAGTTATGGAGTGATAGATGATATAAGGTAAGCCTACCCAAGTTAACAGGTCATGGATCAGAAGTGCAGCATTCGACCATCGAGGTCCAGCCAGCTTGAACTGCCATAATACAATACCCGAGAGGAGCCATCCCACCAACAAGGCGAGAACTACTATAGTATTAATTCTTTGCCAAGGTCTGTTACGAAGCTGCTTCCAGTGCTTTCCGGCCAAAATCAAGTAATATACCACGGGTGCCAGCATCGCTAGCCCGACGACGATATGCAGCCATTTTAACCAGACACGTCCGATTCCGAGTATCTCCGCCAAAATCCACCCACAAGCATAAGACCCGATATAGCAAGGATGACAACAATCCAAGCATTCCAGGCGTGGATAGAAACCAGCTTTTTGCCGTAACCTTTACGTCTGTTCTTCAACCATTGTTTCAAAAGCGATCACCCCATATAGGTTAGTCATGAGTTTATTCAGAACTTTGATATGTAATAGCCAACTGTGAATGGAGTGCGTTATCAGAATAAAGGTTCATACGAGACATCTAACGATTGTTGATGAATTAACCACACCACAATGATGAGGTACATTCAAATGCTTATCCCTATCCCTATATCTATATACCTTATTATAGAGTTTTTGGATCACTTTCTTCAAATAGAAGGGCAGTGCTCATTGATCTAATCGGGACTCTAGTTGAGCTTCATTTAGATTCTTAATTATTTACGGTTATAGAAGTCAACTTTTATAGAAATGAATGCATCAATAATATAGAGTAGCCTGATGGGTTCCTTCTTTGTTTCAGATATTGTGTGAATGTGCCGCATATAGGCTGAATGCAAAGTACCGTTGATGAAGACTCATATAATACCAGATGGTAGGTTAAAAATGCTTGCTAAATAATTCACTACGTGATATATTATTTCTTGTCGCCTCAAACGAATGATTGTCATAATCATTTGAAAGCTGACGAAAACAAATTGTTGACAGCAAGTTGGTTAACATGATATGATAATTTTCCTGTCCAGTTGACAAACGTTAACAAAAACGGACATACAAGTTCCTTGAAAACTGAACAAATGGATAGTAACTATTGATTCACAATGAATCGTCAGATTCAAAATGAGCTTATCGCTCTTTTCAATACTTTATTGGAGAGTTTGATCCTGGCTCAGGACGAACGCTGGCGGCATGCCTAATACATGCAAGTCGAGCGGACTTGATGAGAAGCTTGCTTCTCTGATGGTTAGCGGCGGACGGGTGAGTAACACGTAGGCAACCTGCCCTCAAGTTTGGGACAACTACCGGAAACGGTAGCTAATACCGAATAGTTGTTTTCTTCGCCTGAAGGAAACTGGAAAGACGGAGCAATCTGTCACTTGGGGATGGGCCTGCGGCGCATTAGCTAGTTGGTGGGGTAACGGCTCACCAAGGCGACGATGCGTAGCCGACCTGAGAGGGTGATCGGCCACACTGGGACTGAGACACGGCCCAGACTCCTACGGGAGGCAGCAGTAGGGAATCTTCCGCAATGGGCGAAAGCCTGACGGAGCAATGCCGCGTGAGTGATGAAGGTTTTCGGATCGTAAAGCTCTGTTGCCAGGGAAGAACGCTTGGGAGAGTAACTGCTCTCAAGGTGACGGTACCTGAGAAGAAAGCCCCGGCTAACTACGTGCCAGCAGCCGCGGTAATACGTAGGGGCAAGCGTTGTCCGGAATTATTGGGCGTAAAGCGCGCGCAGGCGGTCATTTAAGTCTGGTGTTTAATCCCGGGGCTCAACCCCGGATCGCACTGGAAACTGGGTGACTTGAGTGCAGAAGAGGAGAGTGGAATTCCACGTGTAGCGGTGAAATGCGTAGATATGTGGAGGAACACCAGTGGCGAAGGCGACTCTCTGGGCTGTAACTGACGCTGAGGCGCGAAAGCGTGGGGAGCAAACAGGATTAGATACCCTGGTAGTCCACGCCGTAAACGATGAGTGCTAGGTGTTAGGGGTTTCGATACCCTTGGTGCCGAAGTTAACACATTAAGCACTCCGCCTGGGGAGTACGGTCGCAAGACTGAAACTCAAAGGAATTGACGGGGACCCGCACAAGCAGTGGAGTATGTGGTTTAATTCGAAGCAACGCGAAGAACCTTACCAGGTCTTGACATCCCTTTGACCGGTACAGAGATGTACCTTTCCTTCGGGACAGAGGAGACAGGTGGTGCATGGTTGTCGTCAGCTCGTGTCGTGAGATGTTGGGTTAAGTCCCGCAACGAGCGCAACCCTTGATCTTAGTTGCCAGCATTTCGGATGGGCACTCTAAGGTGACTGCCGGTGACAAACCGGAGGAAGGTGGGGATGACGTCAAATCATCATGCCCCTTATGACCTGGGCTACACACGTACTACAATGGCCGGTACAACGGGCAGTGAAGCCGCGAGGTGGAACCAATCCTAAAAAGCCGGTCTCAGTTCGGATTGCAGGCTGCAACTCGCCTGCATGAAGTCGGAATTGCTAGTAATCGCGGATCAGCATGCCGCGGTGAATACGTTCCCGGGTCTTGTACACACCGCCCGTCACACCACGAGAGTTTATAACACCCGAAGTCGGTGGGGTAACCGCAAGGAGCCAGCCGCCGAAGGTGGGATAGATGATTGGGGTGAAGTCGTAACAAGGTAGCCGTATCGGAAGGTGCGGCTGGATCACCTCCTTTCTATGGAGAATCGTTTCCTGTAACGGAAACATTCAAATAAGCAGGTTCTTTAGAACCTGCACAGCAATTCAGTTACTTATCCATTTGTTCAGTTTTGATGGAATTTGAGGGGCCATAGCTCAGCTGGGAGAGCGCCTGCCTTGCAAGCAGGAGGTCAGCGGTTCGATCCCGCTTGGCTCCACCAAACAATTTCATCTATTTGGCTTGTTCTTTGAAAACTAGATATCGAAACGAAAGTAAAATGCGAATTAGAACATTCCTTTTTAGCTGAACTTGTGTATAACAAGTTTCAATAAAAACGGTAGTTAATTGCTGTTGCGATGGGTTCGAGTGGGAGTGACTTTTGGCTTTGGACGCAGTCCAAAACAAGGGAAGCGAGCAATCGAAACCGGAGCAATTTGGTTAAGCTACTAAGAGCACACGGAGGATGCCTAGGCGCTAGGAGCCGATGAAGGACGTGGCGAACAACGAAACTGCCTCGGGGAGCTGTAAGCAAGCTTTGATCCGGGGGTGTCCGAATGGGGAAACCCAGCTGGGGTAATGTCCAGTTACTCACAACTGAATACATAGGTTGTGTAGAGGCATACCAGGGGAACTGAAACATCTAAGTACCCTGAGGAAGAGAAAACAATAGTGATTCCGTCAGTAGCGGCGAGCGAATGCGGAGAAGCCCAAACCAAGGAGCTTGCTCTTTGGGGTTGTGGGACGTCTCACATGGAGTTACAAAGGAACCGGTTAAGCGAAGAGGTCTGGAAAGGCCCGCCAAAGAAGGTAAAAGCCCTGTAGTTGAAAGTCTGTTCCCTCCGAGACGGATCCCGAGTAGTGCGGGGCACGTGAAACCCCGTATGAATCCGGCAGGACCATCTGCCAAGGCTAAATACTTCCTAGCGACCGATAGTGAAGCAGTACCGTGAGGGAAAGGTGAAAAGCACCCCGGAAGGGGAGTGAAATAGAACCTGAAACCGTGTGCTTACAAAAAGTCAGAGCCCGTTTTAGGGGTGATGGCGTGCCTTTTGTAGAATGAACCGGCGAGTTACGTTCCCGTGCAAGGTTAAGGTGAGAAGCCGGAGCCGCAGCGAAAGCGAGTCTGAATAGGGCGATGTAGTACGTGGACGTAGACCCGAAACCGGGTGATCTACCCCTGTCCAGGGTGAAGGTGCGGTAACACGCACTGGAGGCCCGAACCCACGCACGTTGAAAAGTGCGGGGATGAGGTGGGGGTAGCGGAGAAATTCCAATCGAACTCGGAGATAGCTGGTTCTCCCCGAAATAGCTTTAGGGCTAGCCTCGGAAAACAGAGTCGTGGAGGTAGAGCACTGATTGGGTGCGGGGCCCGCAAGGGTTACCAAGCTCAGTCAAACTCCGAATGCCATAGACTTACTTCCGGGAGTCAGACAGTGAGTGCTAAGATCCATTGTCAAAAGGGAAACAGCCCAGACCATCAGCTAAGGTCCCCAAGTGTGTGTTAAGTGGGAAAGGATGTGGAGTTGCACAGACAACCAGGATGTTGGCTTAGAAGCAGCCACCATTGAAAGAGTGCGTAATAGCTCACTGGTCGAGTGACTCTGCGCCGAAAATGTAACGGGGCTAAACACACCACCGAAGCTATGGCTTGATGCTTGCATCAGGGGTAGGGGAGCGTTGTATAAGGGTTGAAGGTGTACCGTAAGGAGCGCTGGACATTATACAAGTGAGAATGCCGGTATGAGTAACGAAAAGATCAGTGAGAATCTGATCCGCCGAAAGCCTAAGGGTTCCTGAGGAAGGCTCGTCCGCTCAGGGTAAGTCGGGACCTAAGGCGAGGCCGAAAGGCGTAGTCGAAGGACAACAGGTCGAAATTCCTGTACCACCATAAACCGTTATGAGCAATGGGGGAACGCAGTAGGGTAGTGACGCGGACTGATGGATGTCCGTCTAAGCAGTGAGGCTGATGTGTAGGCAAATCCGCACATCGTAAGGCTGAGCTGTGATGGGGAGCGAAAATTGTAGTAGCGAAGGTCATGATCTCACACTGCCAAGAAAAGCCTCTAGCCAGGTGAAGGTGCCCGTACCGCAAACCGACACAGGTAGGCGAGAAGAGTATTCTAAGGCGCGCGGAAGAACTCTCGTTAAGGAACTCGGCAAAATGACCCCGTAACTTCGGGAGAAGGGGTGCCCCGGTAGTGTGAATAGCACGAGGGGGCCGCAGTGAAAAGGCCCAAGCGACTGTTTAGCAAAAACACAGGTCTGTGCGAAGCCGTAAGGCGAAGTATACGGGCTGACGCCTGCCCGGTGCTGGAAGGTTAAGGGGAGTGGTTAGGAGCAATCCGAAGCTGTGAACCGAAGCCCCAGTAAACGGCGGCCGTAACTATAACGGTCCTAAGGTAGCGAAATTCCTTGTCAGGTAAATTCTGACCCGCACGAATGGCGTAACGACTTGGGCGCTGTCTCAACGAGAGATCCGGTGAAATTTTAATACCTGTGAAGATGCAGGTTACCCGCGACAAGACGGAAAGACCCCATGGAGCTTTACTGCAGCTTGATATTGAATTTGGGTACGATCTGTACAGGATAGGTGGGAGCCTGAGAGACATGAGCGCCAGCTTGTGTGGAGGCAACGTTGGGATACCACCCTGATCGTATCTAGGTTCTAACCTGGTACCGTAATCCGGTGCGGGGACAGTGTCAGGTGGGCAGTTTGACTGGGGCGGTCGCCTCCTAAAGAGTAACGGAGGCGCCCAAAGGTTCCCTCAGAATGGTTGGAAATCATTCGAAGAGTGCAAAGGCATAAGGGAGCTTGACTGCGAGACCTACAAGTCGAGCAGGGACGAAAGTCGGGCTTAGTGATCCGGTGGTACCGCATGGAAGGGCCATCGCTCAACGGATAAAAGCTACCCTGGGGATAACAGGCTTATCTCCCCCAAGAGTCCACATCGACGGGGAGGTTTGGCACCTCGATGTCGGCTCATCGCATCCTGGGGCTGAAGTAGGTCCCAAGGGTTGGGCTGTTCGCCCATTAAAGCGGTACGCGAGCTGGGTTCAGAACGTCGTGAGACAGTTCGGTCCCTATCTGTCGTGGGCGTAGGAAATTTGAGAGGAGCTGTCCTTAGTACGAGAGGACCGGGATGGACGTACCGCTGGTGTACCAGTTGTTCCGCCAGGAGCACCGCTGGGTAGCTATGTACGGACGGGATAAACGCTGAAAGCATCTAAGCGTGAAGCCCCCCTCAAGATGAGATTTCCCAGTATGTAAGACCCCTTGAAGACGACGAGGTAGATAGGCTGGGGGTGGAAGTGCAGCAATGCATGGAGCTGACCAGTACTAATCGGTCGAGGGCTTATCCAATAGCAAGAACATTCGCACACTTTCGTTTCGAATCTAGTTTTCAGAGAACGATCTCTGAATATGCGCTGAACCATTCATCCACACAGCAGTGTCGGACCGAATGGAACGCGAACGCATTTGTACCACAAATGCTCGTTTGGTGGCGATAGCGGAGGGGTTCCACACGTACCCATCCCGAACACGACCGTTAAGCCCTCTAGCGCCGATGGTACTTGGACCGCAGGGTCCTGGGAGAGTAGGACGCTGCCAAGCGAAGAACCACTGCCGATGATATTCGGTGGTGGTTTTTATTTGTCTATTTTAGGGGATGCGAGAGCATCTCTTATTTGACTTTGTAGGAATCCTCTGACACACTCTAAGGGGTACATATATCAGATATCAGGCCATGACCTGGATTGATAATAACTCTAGCGAATGGGGTGTAGGACGACATGGAAATTCAAAAATTGACGGTAGATGATTTTGAACCGGCGATGGCGCTCTCCGAATATGCTTTTCAAGTCATAATGAGTGAAGAACAAAAAGAAAAGCGACGGAGTCAATTTTCGTCACAGGATATATGGGGTGTATATGAGGACGGGCAACTAGGAGCCAAACTTCACATTATCCCTTTTCAAACCTATATTCATGGAAGATCGTTCGAGATGGGCGGTATTGCGGGTGTAGCCACCTGGCCAGAGTATAGACGCAAAGGCTGGGTAGCGGGTCTGCTGAAGCATGCGTTGGAAGAAATGAATCGGAACAAACAAAGTATATCGTTCTTGCATCCGTTCTCTTTTGGTTTTTATCGGAAATATGGATGGGAGACTTATGTTGAATTTAAACGATATAAAGTGCCTACAGCTCATTTGCCTTCGAAAAAAGCGATACCTGGAACAATTCGGCGTGGCGATCCGGGTCTGAGCACATTAAAGGAAGTATACAGTGCTTACGCTGAGCGTTATAACGGAACCTTGATCCGGGATGATGCGAGATGGGAGAACTCCGTTCTTGTGAATGGGTCCAGCCAGAAGGTTGTATATTACGATGAAGCTGATACAGCACAAGGTTATCTTTTATATGAAGTTAAGGAAAATAAGTTTACCATCAAAGAGATCATCCATCTGAATGAAGAGGCTAGACAAGGGCTGTGGACCTTTATTGCTAACCATGATTCCATGATTCAGGAAGTTACGTTGCAGGCGCCTGCCAGTGATACGCTTGCCTTCCAATTGGATAACCCGCGGATTCAGCAGGAGATTGTCCCTTACTTTATGGCACGCATCGTGAGTGTGGAGCAGTTTATATCCCAGTATCCATTTGCAAGCCAGGACTCACCGGTGCAGATCATTCTACAGGTAGAGGATCCCCACGCTCCGTGGAATGAAGGTGTATGGCAATTAAACGTTGCGATGAACGGAACGGCGTCCATATGGAAAACTTCAGAGCCAATTACAGATGTTCAGACTATTAAAGTAGATATTCAAGCCCTCACTGCGATGCTGATGGGATATCGCAGACCCACGGAAATGGCACAAATCGGAAGAGCTCACGGACCGGAAACCGCAATTCAGGCTTTGGAACAAGCGATTCCTCAAAGAGAAACTTATTTGCTCGATTTCTTCTGATTACTCTTCTCTGTTGCTCCACTTAACTTAATTGTCTTTTGTAGAAATACGGCGTGATCGAAAGACAAATGGACCTCTCCAGCAATTTTGGAGAGGTTTTTTGTGTCTGGGGAATATTTCGTGTAAAATCGTAAAAAATGAATAGTGACACCACTTGGCAAACCCACAAAATATGCTATAATGTATATAAAGTCAAAGAAAGTCAAAGTCAACTAAAGGTTTAATACTTAAGTAGCTTTCTTTCAACAATCTGATGCATGATCGCCAATATGCGGGATTCATTTCATCGGAGGATCAAGGGAATATTAAAGGACCTTCGTGCTTCCTTCGCTCTCCTGATGACACCTGTGGAAGCAAGATTCGCTGTTTCCCTGATTGGTTAAATGGGTAGAGAAGGTGTACTCTGTGGGGGCGTGTGGGTCCTTATTGACTTAACGTTTCAGACAGTGGAGGATGATTGGATGCGTAATATCTCTGATATTATCGAACGATATCTGAAGAGTATTTTGCATGAAAGTCCCGAAGGAATGGTTGAAATTCAGCGTAATGATCTGGCAGATCAATTCTCATGTGTACCTTCCCAGATCAATTATGTCATCAGCACACGATTTACACTCGAGAAGGGATACCTGGTAGAGAGTAAACGTGGCGGTGGTGGTTATGTTCGCATACAGCGCATTGAATTGCCGGCCCAATCAGCTCTGCATAATCATTTGCACCATAGTATTGGTGATGAGATTGGACAGACAGCTGCCGAAGGTCTGATCTATCAATTGGAAGAAGCTCGTTTCTTGAGCAAGCGTGAAGCCGGGTTGATGCGAGCTGCTGTATCTAGAGAGGTTATAATGGTCAAACTTCCTTACCGGGATCAAATTCGTGCCAGAATGTTGAAGGCGATGTTAATATCTTTGCTCGGTAAATGAAAACTATCGGGGTCAAAGGAGGTACATCAATATGCTGTGCCAAGAATGCAATAAACGTCCGGCGACACTTCATTTTACGAAGATCGTAAATGGAGAGAAGACGGAATTCCATATTTGTGAGTCATGTGCCCGTGAAAAAGGGGAAATGATCCCCGGAACAGCAGGCGGGTTTTCCATTCACAACTTGTTGTCAGGGTTGCTTGATTTTGATCCAGCCGGCAAAAGTGGATCGGCAGGAACACCACCTGCAAAAGCACTTCAGTGTGAAGAGTGCGGTATGACGTACTCACAATTCAGCAAAATAGGCCGATTCGGCTGCAGTTCATGTTATAAATATTTTGACAGCCGTCTGGATCCGTTGTTCAAGCGGGTTCATGGCAGTACATCCCATGTAGGCAAAGTGCCTGCACGAGCTGGTGGTCGCATCAAGGTGAAACGACAAATCGCTGATCTGAAGCGTGAGCTCCAGGAAAGCATCACCCAAGAGGAATTTGAAGAGGCGGCTCAGATTCGTGACCAGATCAGAGAACTTGAAAAAGGAATAGCTCAGGAGTAAAGTTTGTCATGAGTAGGAGGGATGCGTAATGCCTAATCTGCGCTTTACAGAGAAGGCGCTCAGCGACTGGATGCGCAGTGATGCGGCTGATTCCGAAATCGTCATTAGCAGCCGTGTTCGGATTGCGCGCAATCTTCAGCATGTTCCGTTTCCGATGCTGGCTTCCAATGAGCAATCGGAAGAGGTGCTGAATAAGCTGAGCGAAGTACTTCAATACGATGACGTTCATGCCTTTGGGGATTTCCACACGTTGGATCTAATCGATATTGACGATCTCGACAAACGGGTGCTGGTGGAAAAACATCTCATCAGTCCAAGTCTTGCGAATGAATCCAGAAATGGTGCGGTTATTCTCAGTGAGGATGAGTCTGTCAGTATTATGATTAATGAAGAGGATCATCTTCGTATCCAGTGCCTCTATCCGGGGTTCCAGGTGAAAGAAGCCTGGGAGAAAGCTTCCGCAATAGATGATGCTTTTGAAGCGCATGTGGATTATGCTTTTGATGATCGCAGAGGTTACTTAACCAGCTGTCCTACCAATGTAGGTACAGGGGTCAGAGCATCTGTCATGATGCACTTGCCTGCCCTGGTGATGACACAGCAGATTGGCCGTATTTTAACCGCAGTTTCCCAAGTGGGATTGACTGTGAGGGGGATATATGGTGAAGGCAGTGAGGCCATGGGGAACCTGTTCCAGATCTCGAACCAGATTACACTGGGACAGACCGAACAGGAAGTCATTGAGAACCTGCATGGTGTTGTGTTACAGATGATTGGTCATGAACGTACAGCCAGAGAAAGGTTGATTACGGACTCCAGACTTCGAATCACGGATCGTGTAATGCGTTCTTACGGCATATTGTCTCATGCAGCAGTTGTGGATTCAAAGGAAGCTGCACAACGATTATCGGATGTACGCCTCGGTGTGGATCTCGGCTTGTTGGATGGACTGTCGATCACGGTAATGAATGAGTTGAATGTGATGACACAGCCGGGATTTTTGCAGAAAACATTCGGGGAAGATATGCGCACAGATGAGCGTGACATCTATCGGGCCCAGTTGATTCGTGATACGATCAATGCAGCGAAGCAGTCCTAGCTTAGCCTGATATTGTATTGAATTAAATTGAATTATGGTTTCATGCCGCATTGCGGCTTTTATATAACAAGGCATGTACGAATGCCGAATGACATTATTCGCAGCACGGCTGCAAACAAAAATGATATGAAGAATACGACGGTTATTTCATTACATGACCCTCGTTTTATCCAAAACCATGGAGGTGCAGGAGATATGATGTTTGGAAGATTTACGGAACGGGCCCAAAAGGTGCTCGCACTCGCGCAGGAAGAAGCTGTCCGTCTCGGTCATAATAACATCGGTACTGAGCATATTTTGCTCGGCCTCATTCGTGAAGGCGAAGGCATCGCAGCCAAAGCACTGATCGGCCTGGGACTCGGATTGGAAAAAATTCAGGATGAAGTAGAAACGCTGATTGGCCGTGGCCAAGAGCAACCTACGAACATTGCATATACGCCACGTGCGAAAAAAGTAATTGAATTGTCTATGGATGAAGCTCGTAAATTGGGCCATACCTATGTAGGCACAGAGCATATCCTGCTCGGATTGATTCGTGAAGGCGAGGGTGTTGCAGCACGTGTGCTCAATAACCTGGGTATCAGCCTGAACAAAGCACGTCAACAAGTATTACAGTTGCTTGGCAGCAGTGAAGCTGTATCCAGCCATAATGGCACACCTGCAAATGTCAGCACACCAACGCTGGACAGTCTGGCACGTGACCTCACGGCGTACGCCAGAGAGAACAACCTTGACCCAGTCATTGGACGTAGCAAAGAAATTGAACGTGTCATCCAGGTGCTGAGCCGTCGTACCAAGAACAACCCGGTATTGATCGGTGAGCCAGGTGTAGGTAAAACAGCGATTGCTGAAGGCCTTGCACAAAAAATTATTGCCAATGAGATCCCGGAAACATTGCGCGACAAACGTGTAATGACGCTGGATATGGGTTCAGTAGTTGCTGGCACCAAATATCGTGGTGAGTTCGAAGATCGTCTGAAAAAAATCATGGATGAGATTCGCCAAGCAGGTAACATTGTCCTGTTTATCGACGAATTGCATACCTTGATTGGCGCAGGCGGAGCTGAAGGTGCCATCGATGCTTCTAACATTTTGAAACCGGCTCTGGCCCGTGGAGAACTGCAATGCATCGGTGCGACAACACTGGATGAATATCGCAAATACATCGAGAAGGATGCAGCGCTTGAGCGTCGTTTCCAACCGATTACTGTAGATCAGCCTTCTCCGGAAGAAGCGATTCAAATCTTGCACGGCTTGCGGGACCGTTATGAGGCGCATCACCGCGTGAAAATTACGGATGAAGCGATTGTGCAGGCGGTTAAACTGTCTGACCGTTACATCACAGACCGTTTCCTGCCAGACAAAGCGATTGACCTGATTGACGAGGCGGGTTCCAAAGTAAGGCTGAACTCTTACACGATCCCACCAAACCTGAAACAACTGGAGAGCCGTCTGGAAGATATCCGCAAGGAAAAAGACGCAGCGGTTCAAAGCCAGGAGTTCGAAAAGGAGCCGCTCTGCGTGATACGGAACAAAAAATCCGTGAAGAGCTGGATGTAACGAAGAACCAATGGAAAGAAAAACAAGGCCGCACGGATTCCGAAGTAACCCCTGAGGATATCGCACAAGTGGTAGCCAACTGGACAGGAATTCCGGTGAACAAGCTGAAAGAAGAAGAGACACAGCGTCTGATGAACCTGGAATCCATTCTGCATGAACGTGTTATCGGCCAAGATGAGGCTGTGAAGTCTGTCAGTCGTGCGGTTCGTCGTGCTCGTGCAGGACTCAAAGATCCAAAACGTCCGATGGGTTCATTTATTTTCCTCGGTCCTACAGGGGTAGGTAAAACGGAACTTGCTCGTGCTCTGGCTGAAGCGATGTTTGGCGATGAAAATGCAGTGATCCGGATCGATATGTCCGAGTATGGTGAGAAGCATTCGACTTCCCGACTCGTCGGAGCGCCTCCAGGATATGTTGGATATGAAGAAGGTGGCCAGCTGACAGAGAAAGTTCGTCGCAAACCATATTCCGTTGTCCTGCTTGATGAAATCGAGAAAGCACATCCGGAAGTATTCAATATCCTGCTGCAAGTGCTTGAAGATGGTCGTCTGACAGACTCCAAAGGTCGCGTTGTTGACTTCCGGAATACGCTGATTATCCTGACATCCAACGTGGGTGCGGAAGCGATCAAACGTAATTCTACACTTGGCTTCACAGCAGTTGTGGATGCAGGTGCGGATTATGACAACATGAAGGGTAAAGTCATGGATGAGCTGAAGAAATCCTTCCGTCCAGAGTTCCTTAACCGGATTGACGAAATTATCGTATTCCACTCTCTGGAACAGAAACACATTGCAGAGATTGTTACGCTCATGAGCGAGGAGCTTCGTAAACGGCTGCGTGAATACGAGGTTGACTTCGAACTTACCGACAATGCCAAGGAATTCCTTGCCAAAGCCGGCTTCGATCCAGCTTACGGTGCGCGTCCGCTTCGTCGGGCAATCCAGAAGCATATCGAGGACAAATTGTCTGAAGAACTGCTCACAGGCAACGTAACCAAAGGGGATTCATTACTCATCGACGAAGAGAACGGTGCACTGTCTGTAAAGAAAAAAGACGTGGCAGTTCCTTCTAACGAGGAAATCGAAACCAAATAATATAGAGCAAGCGACGGAGCTAAACTCCAGCTTGTAATAAACTTTGATCCTTCTCGGCTTCGGCCGGGAGGATTTTTACATTTTGGACAGAAGACGGACATGTTTATGGCGTGAACATGTGTAAAGTTTGCGATAATCCTTTACGAAAAATCTCAAACAATGGTAAACTTTTAGTAACCCTGCACGTCAGGGATTTTGGGCAAAATTCGTCGAATAATGCAAAATGCTGTTATAAAACTAAATTATAGGAGTGCTGAAGTGGCCAAAGTTAAAACCAAGTTTCAATGTACGGAATGCGGCTATGAAGCCCCCAAGTGGTACGGTAAGTGTCCGGGTTGTCAGTCATGGAACTCGATGGTGGAAGAGACAGAGACGGTCGTCAAAACACAAGGGAGAAATTCTCCCCTGTTTGACAGTAAAGATAAACCGCTTCCTATCATAGATATAGATAGCGGTCAGGAACCGCGTGTACAGACTGGAATCGGAGAGCTGAACCGGGTATTGGGTGGCGGAATCGTTCCAGGTTCCCTTGTTCTGGTGGGCGGAGATCCAGGTATCGGTAAATCAACGTTGATGTTGCAGACATCCCATGCGTTGACGCATTCGGGTCTGCGGGTGTTATATGTATCGGGAGAGGAATCCGTCAAGCAAACCAAATTGCGGGCGGATCGTCTCGGGGCACTCTCTGCCGAGTTGTATGTGCTGTGTGAAACCAATATGGAACGTGTAGAGGAAGCGGTGGATCAGATCCAGCCGCATTTTCTTGTCATCGACTCCATTCAGACGGTATATCTTCCCGAAGTTACCAGTGCGCCCGGTAGTGTAGCACAGGTAAGGGAATGTACATCAAGGTTCATGCGGATTGCCAAAGGCAGAGGCATCGCAACGGTTCTCGTGGGGCATGTTACCAAAGAAGGTGCCATTGCCGGTCCGCGTATGTTAGAACATATGGTGGATTGTGTGCTTTATTTTGAAGGAGAACGGCATCATACGTATCGCTTACTGCGTGCAGTGAAGAACCGTTTTGGTTCCACCAATGAGATTGGCATTTTTGAAATGGGGGAAGATGGCCTTCGTGAAGTCGGTAATCCCTCAGAGTTATTTCTGTCTGAACGTCCGCTTGGGGTGGCTGGATCTACTGTAGTGGCGAGTATGGAAGGCACACGTCCGATGCTTGTAGAATTACAGGCTTTGATTTCCACGACACATTTCCCTTCTCCCAGACGGATGGCAACAGGTATCGATCATCATCGTTTGAATCTGATTATAGCGGTGCTGGAGAAGCGCATGGGTATGTTCCTGCAGACACAGGATGCGTATCTGAACGTGGCGGGTGGAGTGCGGCTGGATGAACCCGCTGTAGATTTGGCGGTGGCTGTCAGCATTGCATCCAGTTTGAGAGATGTGCCAACCAAGCCGGATGATGTTATCTTTGGCGAGATCGGTCTGACAGGTGAGGTTCGTGCCGTATCAAGGGCAGAACAGCGTGTAAAAGAAGCCGCCAAGCTGGGCTTCAAACGAGTCATTTTACCAGAAAAAAGCTTAAAGGGCTGGAAACATCCTCGCGGGATACAACTGATCGGTGTGAATACCGTGGCAGATGCACTAGCGGTTGCTTTAGATTAGGGGGCATAACAAGATGAAAGATTCGAGCCAACTGGATAATATGAATGAATTATTAAGGCTGATCGCACCAGGTACACCTTTCCGCGAAGGTCTGGAAAATGTGCTGCGCGCCAAGACGGGCGCACTGCTTGTTGTAGGATACAGCCCTGAAGTAATGGAAGTGGTGGATGGGGGATTCTCGATTAACTGTGATTTCTCCCGAACTATCTGTACGAACTCGCCAAGATGGATGGAGCCATTATTCTTAGTGAGGATTTGAAGCGTATTCTTTACGCCAACACACAGTTAATCCCGGATTCCTCGATCTCTTCATCAGAGACGGGGATTCGTCACCGGACTGCAGAGCGTGTAGCGAAGCAAACGGGTAAATTGGTCGTATCCATATCACAGCGCCGGAATATCATTACCTTGTATCAGGGAACACTTCGGTATTCCCTCAAGGAAATTGGGGTTATTTTGACCAAAGCGAATCAAGCGATCCAAACGTTGGAGAAATATAAAGCTGTATTAACACAGTCCCTTACGAACCTGAGTGCCTCTGAATTTGAGGAACTGGTGACAATTCCTGAAGTGGTTAATGTGATTCAGCGTACCGAAATGGTGATGCGGATCAAAACGGAAATCAAACGATATATTCATGAACTCGGCAATGAGGGACGACTCATTTCCATGCAAATGGAAGAGCTCGTGGGTACAACGGAAGAAGAAGCCTGGTTGCTGTATAAAGACTATGCCCGTGACGACAGTGATGACAAAATCCGTGAAATTATCGTGGGACTGAAAAGATTGTCGGACGATGAATTGCTGGATGCACACCATATTGTCCGTCTGCTCGGTTATCCTTCATCAGCGGCTACTTCAGAGGATTCGGTTGCACCTCGCGGATTCCGGGTATTAAATAAGATCCCCGTCTGCCTAATGTCATTATCCATAACCTGGTGGATCAATTCGAACAATTGCCTCATGTGATTATGGCTACAATTGAAGAACTGGACGAAGTGGACGGTATTGGTGAAGTTCGTGCCCGGACCATTAAGGAAGGCCTCAAACGTTTGCAGGAACAGATGTTTATCGACAGACAGATGTAAGGGTTTGCCTATATAAAGGCTTGAGATGGATGAGGTGAAACAACAATGCTAACCAGATTCATTCCGAATCTCTTTACCTTGGGTAATCTGTTTCTTGGAATGATGGCAATTTTGCTTGCGATTGATGGAAATTACAGTTTGGCTGCCATAATGGTTATTGTAGCGATGCTGCTGGATGGTCTGGATGGCCGAGTGGCACGTGCACTCAATGCACAAAGCGAATTCGGCAAAGAATTGGATTCCTTGTCAGACATGGTTTCCTTTGGTGCAGCACCTGCGCTGATCATATTTATGGTCTCGTTTCAAGATTCAATGCCGATTCTCGCTTGGATCGCAACAGCGTCTTTTCCAATCTGTGGAGCCATTCGTCTTGCGCGGTTTAATGTTCGTCCGGGAATCCCCGGGTACTTCACGGGTTTGCCGATACCGGCAGCTGGCGGAGTGCTGGCTACATTGTCCTTGTTCAACAAGGATATTGGCCCGGTCAGCATGATGATCGCTACGTTGCTGTTATCGTATCTGATGGTCAGTTCGCTTAAATATCCCAATTTCAAAAAGGTCGGGTTGCCGCGCAAGGCAATCTGGATTGCACCATGGGTTGTGTTATTTGCCATAGCCGTAGCCGTTATTTTCCCGGAGCAGTTATCCAAATTGATCTTTATTCCGCTTGTGTTATACGCCTTGTATGGAATGAAACATAATGTGCGCACAGCGGCCTCGCGTAGTCGGGCGAAAAAGCGTAAGGATGAGAAATCTTCCCGTCCTTCCGATCGTTAAGCAGCCTTGGACAGACACGATACAAAGAAAGCACGTACTCTCCTGAACTGGAGAATGCGTGCTTTTTGTGTATTCAGATCTATTACGGTAAAAGAAACCTTTGCGAACGACATACATATCTTCTTACGACAGATTAAACATCCCTAATGTTGAACACTTCTGTGATTCGTGATTAACGACCTCTTCCATGTTGATGTCCAGCAGATTGCAGAGAGCCGACATGTAGAACAGGTTCCGCCCTAGTTCAGAGCTGATGACCTCTCTGCAGTTCTCACATAATTCACCTTCCACATGTGTTTCCAGCAGGCCCTTGGTTTGAGCGATATCGCTCTCCGGGGCATATTTCTGCTTGGTGGCGTGCAGCTCGATGCAGCCGCATTCGGTAATGGCTTTGGACACGGCACGGTTAACAGACGCTCCGGCTTGTCCCGTTTTGGACAGTACATCAATCAGACTGCGATGACGCAGCAACAGTTCAGAAACTTGATCCTGGAAAGCCTGTAAACTTAGCGTACTCATTTTGCCACTCACCTCGGGATATGAATTGAATTCATTATATGCCAATAATTTACCTACTTTCAACTGACGATTGCAACATTTCCAAAAAGTTCTTGCGGATGGGATTAGCAACTCAGGAATTGGATCATACTGGATATAAAGATCAAGATACATTGAAGGAGGTGCAGGGACTAATGTGGAAAAAAGGCATTTTAACTTTTACAGGATTGTGCGGTGCATGGTTCGGCTACACGGCATATCATCTGGCAGGAAAATCGGTCCCATGGATGGCTGAATGGATTCAGTCAGCAGGATTACTGGGAGCTGGTGTATCGACGCTGCTCGGAGCTGTAATGTTTATGGCTGTATGTAATATTGGTGGAACATTGATGGCAGACAGACTGCATAGCGGAATCAATTCATTGGCAAAAGTACCTATGAACGAACTGGCTGCAGGTGCCGCAGGTACCGTTGCGGGGTTGCTGGTCGCCTTGCTGCTCTACCCCATTGTTGGATGGATGGGAACGGCAGGAGAGGTGCTGCAAGTGGCGCTGACGGTAATTAGTGCTTATTCCGGCTACACCCTGGCCATGGCGAAGAAAGACGATCTGGGGGCTTTCTGGATGTCTGGACGGTGGGGTCATCCCGAGGTGGACGAGGATAGACGGATGGAAGAACATAAAATTCTGGATACCAGTGTGATTATCGATGGGCGGATCGCGGATATATGCAAAACCGGATTTATTGAAGGCACAATTGTCATTCCGGAATTTGTTCTGGAGGAGCTGCAACATATTGCCGACTCATCGGATCTGCTCAAGCGGAACAGAGGACGGCGAGGACTGGACATTTTGAACAAAATCCAGAAGGAACTTGATGTAAAAGTCCTGATCTACGAAGGGGATTTCGAGGAAATCTCCGAGGTGGACAGCAAACTGGTTAAACTGGCTAAAGTGCTTCAGGGCAAAGTGGTCACCAATGACTTTAATCTGAACAAAGTGTGCGAACTCCAGGGTGTATCTGTGCTGAACATTAATGATCTCGCCAATGCCGTTAAGCCAGTTGTTCTGCCCGGTGAGGAGATCATGGTGCAGATCATCAAGGACGGCAAGGAGCATGGTCAAGGTGTAGCCTATCTGGATGACGGCACAATGATCGTGGTGGAGGGCGGACGCGAGTATATTGGCATGATGATGGAAGTGCTGGTGACCAGTGTACTGCAGACTTCAGCGGGACGAATGATTTTTGCCAAGCCGAAACTGTTGGAAAAAGCCCAATAAAGCGGTATGATGGGTAGTGTATCGTTAAGTGATATTGTATATCCTGGGACGATAAACTGACAGACAAGGCAGGGATTGCGGCATGGATAAAGGGTGGGGCGTTGTCATTGTGGCAGCAGGTCGCGGAACCCGGATGGGGACGACCGAGAGCAAACAGTTTCTGTTGCTGCAGGACAAGCCCGTTTTCATACATACGCTTGAGGTGTTTGCTGCGCTGGACGAGATCCGCGAGATGGTGCTGGTCACAGGAACCGCAGATGTTGAACGCTGCCAGGATTGGGTAAAAGAATACCAATTGGATTCACGTGTCCGTGTTATCCCCGGAGGGAAAGAGAGACAACATTCTGTCCATAAAGGCCTTGAGGCACTTGGGACGGATTGGGTTCTCGTTCACGACGGGTACGTCCTTTTGTGAACCATGAGCAGATCAAGGGATGCATGGCGGCTGCCATCTCCGGTGGTGGAGCGGCTGTACTCGCGGTTCCCGTGAAGGATACGATCAAACAAGTGAATGCGGAAGGAGTCGTTACGGCGACACCAGACCGCAGCAGTCTGTGGAGCATTCAAACCCCGCAGGCTTTTCGTCTTTCTTCCCTGCTCTCCGCCTACGAATCAGCCGAGCGGGACGGATTTCTGGGAACAGATGACGCCATGTTGGCTGAACGTCAGGGAATGTCGGTCAAGGTTGTGGAAGGCAATTATACCAATATCAAATTAACAACGCCGGAAGATTTGCAATACGCTGCGTTTTTGCTGGGGGAGAGAAGAAGCGATGATACGTGTAGGACAGGGATTTGATGTACATCAGCTGGTAGAGGGACGCCCGTGTATTATTGGCGGAGTAACGATTCCTTATGAAAAAGGACTGCTGGGTCACTCGGACGCAGACGTGCTGCTGCACGCGATTAGTGATGCCATTCTGGGTGCGCTGGCACTCGGGGATATTGGCAAGCACTTCCCGGATACCGATCCGGAATTCAAAGATGCCGACAGCCTGAAATTGCTGGAGCATGTATGGCAGCTTGTGAAGGATCGCGGATATAAGCTGGGAAATATCGATTCGACGATTATCGCCCAGAAGCCGAAGATGGCTCCTTACATCCCGCAGATGGCTGAGGTTATTGCCAAGGCACTGGAAGCGGATGTAACACAGGTGAACGTGAAAGCAACAACAACAGAGCAACTGGGATTCCCAGGACGGGGAGAGGGCATTGCCGCTCAGTCCGTGGTTTGCCTTGTACGTGTGTGACATCATCAATCAATTAGTGACGGAGGGGATCATATGAGCACGGAAATTCGTGTGCGTTACGCGCCGAGCCCAACGGGACACCTGCATATCGGGAATGCCCGTACGGCGTTGTTTAACTATTTATATGCCAAACATAATAACGGTAAATTCATCATTCGTATTGAAGATACGGACGTGAAACGGAATATTGCCGGTGGTGAAGAAAGTCAACTGAAATACCTGAAATGGCTCGGAATTGAGTGGGACGAAAGTATTGACGTGGGCGGAGAATACGGACCATACCGTCAGACGGAACGCCTGGACCTCTATCGCAAATATACGCAGGAATTGCTGGATAAAGGTCTGGCTTACCCTTGCTTCTGCACCGAAGAAGAATTGGAGCAAGAGCGCGAGGAACAGTCAGCACGTGGAGAAACACCGCGTTATTCGGGCAAACACCGTGACCTGACGCCAGAGCAAATTAGTGCGTTTGAAGCGGAAGGTCGCGTAGCGAGCATTCGTTTCCGTGTGCCGGAAGAGCGTGTATATACGTTTGACGACATGGTTAAAGGTACAATCTCGTTCAATAGCAAGGAATCCGGCGACTTCGTCATTGTGAAAAAGACGGCATTCCCACCTACAACTATGCTGTTGCTGTGGATGATCACCTGATGAAGATCTCCCACGTTCTGCGTGGGGAAGATCACATCTCCAACACGCCGCGTCAACTGATGATCTATGAGGCGCTCGGCTGGGAGCCGCCGCAGTTCGGTCATATGACGCTGATCGTGAATGAAAATCACAAGAAGCTGAGTAAACGGGATGAATCCGTTATTCAGTTCATTGAGCAATATGATCAGCTTGGCTATCTGCCTGAAGCGATGTTTAACTTCATTTCCCTGCTCGGCTGGTCGCCGGAAGGGGAGGAAGAGATCTTCTCGCAAGAGCAACTGATCTCCATCTTTGATACGAAACGTCTTTCCAAGAGCCCGGCGGTATTTGACACACACAAGCTGGCTCACTTGAACAACCACTATATCAAACATGCTGACTCGGAACGCATCGCCGAGATGGCCATTCCGCATCTACAAAAAGCAGGACGCCTTCCTGGGGATCTGTCCGCTGAGCAAAAAGAGTGGGCGCATACCCTCGTACATCTCTATCAGGAACAGATGAATGCCGCATCCGATATTGTTGAATTGTCGGAAGTGTTCTTCCGTTCGGAGATCGAGCTGGAAAGTGAAGGTGCCGCAGTTCTCGCTGAAGAGCAGGTGCCAACTGTGCTGAAGGCATTTGCAGATAAAGTACAGGCAAGTGAAGAGTTCTCGCCAAGTAAAATGGCTGCATTAATCAAGGAAGTACAGAAAGAAACCGGCTTTAAGGGCAAACAGCTCTTTATGCCAATTCGTGTAGCCTTGACTGGACAGACACATGGACGGGATCTGAACCAAACGATCGTGCTTCTGGGCCGTGATACGGTGATCGAACGCCTGCTTGCGCAAGTAAACTAAGCTTATATGAGCTCATTCCGGTTATTCGGTATCTGAACGCAGTCCTATGATGTATGGATTACGGAGTCGGCTGTTGTCAGTCTGTGGCCTTTTCGCTATAATAACAACACAACGAATAATTGATATGATTTATCTAATAGAACAGCAAAGATCGGGAGAAGTAGATTGACCCGGACAGATTCAGAGAGGATGGTCCCGCGGCTAAGAAGGAATTCTTTGGTTGCGGTGGCTGTGAGCCATCCACTGTCCATCAGTTGAAATGCACCCGTGAGCTGCACAGCCGAATCCAGCCCCGCCTATGTCGATCATGACATGGGAAAACGTTAGGATAGGTTGTGACGATTGGTTTCCGTTACCAAACCGCTTGAGGGCTCATTCTATTTAAGAATGAACCGAGCAGAGTGGGACCGCGATAAACGCCTCTGCAGCTTAATGCTGCAGGGGCGTTTTTTGTTTAGGCGAGTGTGCAGTACACTACCAAGGAACGCGCCGTCCGGTAAGCCGGAGGACGGGAACCTGAACAAGAGGGGAACGAGCATGTTCAAGAAGATCAGATCAGATATCCAGGCGGTGTTTGAGAACGATCCGGCAGCCCGGGGATGGTTTGAAGTGGTATTTACCTACTCAGGGCTGCACGCGATATGGGCACACCGGATTGCACATTTTTTATACAAACGAAGATGGTTCTCGTTCGCCAGGTTCATTTCACAGGTAAGTCGATTCATGACAGGAATTGAGATCCATCCAGGAGCTAGGATCGGGAATCGGTTGTTTATTGACCATGGAATGGGCGTCGTTATTGGGGAAACATGTGAGATTGGTGATGATGTTGTTATCTATCAGGGGGTTACCCTCGGCGGAACAGGGAAAGAAAAAGGAAAGAGACATCCGACCATTGGCAATAATGTAGTTATCTCATCGGGAGCCAAAGTGCTGGGTTCATTTAGCGTGGGGGATCAATGCAACATTGGTGCAAACTCCGTCGTGCTTAAGGAGGTCCCTTCCAACAGTACCGTTGTAGGTATACCGGGAAGAATTGTTAAACAGGATGGCCGACGGGTAGACCGCCTCAATCAACAATTGCCCGATCCGGTCGTTGACTCCTTGCGGAGCATGCAACAAGAACTCGAACGCTTGCAGGAAGAAGTACGTACACTGCAGAATGCCCGTGAAAATGAGACTGTGCGTGATACGTGATACAATAACTAAAGGCAGTATAGGATGAAAGGATAAGTGACCATGACGCTTCAGATTTATAATACAATGAGTCGTACCAAAGAGGAGTTTGTTCCCCAAGAGCCAGGGAAAGTAAAAATGTATGTCTGCGGACCAACGGTTTATGACTACATTCATATCGGGAATGCACGCCCGGTTATCTTTTTCGACACGGTTCGTGGATACCTGGAACAGACAGGACATGATGTAAACTACGTGGTGAACTTCACGGATGTCGATGACAAGCTGATTCGCAAAGCAGAACAACTTGGAACAGACGTTCCTCATGTCGCGGAGAAGTTTATTGCGGCCTACTATGAAGACCTTGAAGGATTGGGTATTCCCAAGGCAAGCAGCAACCCTAGAGTAACGGAGAACATGCCGTTGATCATTGATTTTATCCGTGAGCTGGTCGAAAAAGGATTTGCGTATGAAAATGGCGGTGACGTTTATTATCGTACAGGCAAATTCAGCGAATATGGCAAACTTTCGAAACAGAATTTGCAGGAGCTGCAATTCGGAATCCGCGTGGGTGTGGACGAGCGTAAAGAGCATCCCGAAGATTTTGTGCTCTGGAAGGCAGCCAAGCCAGGTGAGATCTATTGGTCCAGTCCTTGGGGCGATGGTCGACCAGGCTGGCATATTGAGTGCTCGGCCATGGCTAGGGAGTTCCTTGGTGATACACTGGATATTCACGGGGGCGGACAAGATCTGCAGTTCCCGCATCATGAGTGCGAATGCGCCCAATCGGAGGTATTAACAGGTAAGCCACTTGCGAACTATTGGATGCATAATGGATTCATCCGGATTGATAATGAGAAGATGTCGAAATCACTCGGTAACGGTGTTCTCGTTAAAGATCTGCGAAATCAATATAAACGTGAAGCGATCCGTTATTTCATGTTGTCTACCCATTATCGTAACCCATTGAACTTCACGGAGGATACGATGGAGCAGGCACAGAACAGTGTGGACCGGATTGCGAATGCTGTAGGTAACCTGAACCATCGTCTGAACGCGGTAACCGTAGATCAGGATATCACAGCAGAGTTTGCGGCAAGACTCGACCAGATTCGTCAGCAGTACCACGAGAAGATGCAGGATGATTTCAATACTCCTGATGCGATTACTGCCATGTTTGAGTGGGCAGGGGAAGCCAACCAACTGTTGCAGCAAGAAGTAGTTAATGCAGCAGACATTCGTGCGCTCCTCGAGTTGTTCAGTGAACTGAATGCTGTGCTGCGCATCTATACTGATGCAGAGCCAGAACTTCTGGATGAGGAAGTGGAACGTCTGATTGAAGAGCGTGTGGAATCACGCAAGTCCAAAAACTGGGCAAGAGCAGATGAAATTCGTGATGAATTGTCTGCACGCGGCATTCTGCTTGAAGATACGGCACAGGGTATGAGATGGCGGCGTAAATGAGCGAAGAACATTCAAATACACCAAAACAACAGGAGCAGGTCACAGAGGGAGGTTGGTTCCCTTACCCTCCTTCCAGACCTGCGAGGTTGATTCCGCCTATTTCACTGGCCTATATTGGTGATGCGGTGTACGAGGTGGCTGTTCGTCAATATCTGTTGTCGAAGGCCAACATGCGTCCCAATCATCTGCACCGCAGTGCAACCGGTTTGGTATCAGCGAAGGCACAGAGCCGTATACTTGCAACGATTGAGGCTGAACTGACAGAGGAAGAACGAGATATCGTCCGGCAAGGGCGGAATGCCAAGTCGGGTAGTGTACCCAAAAATGCCGATGTGTTGGAGTACAGGCACGCCACGGCTTTTGAATGTCTCATTGGTTATCTCTATAGCACTGGTCATCATGATCGCATGATTGAACTGATCGGGCTTGGCATTGAGCACGCGGAACAACAATCGCCAGCGTCGACAAAAAAATAGAAATTTCAACAAAACAACAAAGTACAGAGAGGATCGAACAACGATGGAAGAAGAATGGATCGCCGGTAAACACTCCGTAACGGAGGCGCTGCGTTCAGGCCGGACCATTAATAAAATATGGATTGCCGATACAGCACAGAAACATCTGACTCAACCTATTATCTCGGAAGCCAAAAAACTAGGCATTGTCATTCAACACGTGGACAAGCGTAAGCTGGATCAAACGGTGCCTGGCATTCAGCATCAGGGGGTAGTTGCACAAGCTGCGCCTTACGCTTATGTGGAGGTAGAAGACATTCTTGCCGCAGCGAAAGCGAAGAATGAGCATCCTTTCCTAATTCTGCTAGATGAGATCGAAGATCCTCATAACCTGGGGTCGATTTTGCGGACAGCAGACTGCACGGGTGCGCATGGTGTTATTGTACCCAAACGGCGCTCGGCAGCGGTAACGGTAACCGTGTCCAAAACTTCTGCAGGCGCAGTCGAGTACGTGCCAGTAGCTCGTGTAAGTAATCTTGCTCAGACGATCGATCGCCTTAAAGAAGAAGGTGTGTGGGTTGTAGGGACGGATGTTACGGCTCATGAAGGTGTCTTTGGTAACGGCGTCTTTACTGGCCCTGTGGCATTGGTTATTGGCAATGAGAATAAAGGAATGGGACGACTCATTCGCGAGAAATGCGACGTGCTGATCAAATTGCCGATGCAAGGTCAGATTAATTCCCTGAATGCTTCCGTGGCTGCGGGTGTTGTCATGTATGAAGTGCTCCGCTCACGTCAAGCGCAGGAATAGAAGGTATGGCTGATTCCCGTGATGTGCTTCTTGTAGACGGGTACAACATGATTGGCGACTGGCCGGAATTAACCAAGCTGGCGGAAAGTGGACTTGAAGAGGCACGTAACAGGCTTCTCTTTCGTCTTGCTGACTACCAGGCTTTCTCCGGCCGGCGAGTCATTGTTGTATTTGACGCCTACCTCGTGCCTGGACTCGGTAAATCCTTTACACAGAGCAAAGTGCAGATCTATTTTACGAAGGAAAAAGAGACGGCAGACGAATGCATTGAGAGACTCGTTCGGGAACTAAGCATGAGAAGACGCCAAATCTATGTGGCTACGAGCGATATGGTAGAGCAACATGTTATTTTTGGACAGGGAGCGCTACGCGTATCTGCAAGGGAATTGCTTATTGAAGTGGAGCAGAACGAAAAGGAGTTAAAGAAACGACTGGAAGAGGATCAGGCGAAGACCACACGCAACACGCTTGGGGGCAAGTTAAGTCCGGACGTATTGAAAGAGTTCGAGCGATGGCGCCGGGAATAATAACGCATTTTTACAAAATTTAGAATATTGCAACTCTTGACATTTATGTTATTGATGTTCTTTTTTAGGCAGAGCGTGGTTGACGGTGTAAGGTACCATCATATATACTGGTCCTATATTTCATAGAGTAGAGTAACGGGGTACCTTGCGTTGCAGCCGGAGGGATTGTCTGTGAGTGTCGACCTCAAAGATATCATGTTGTCCAAGTATGATTACCAAAGTGACGAAGACATTGTAGAAGCTTTCCGAGAAGGCGAAAGCGAAGCGTTAGAGTTTTTGATTAACAAATATCGTAACTTTGTACGCGCCAAGGCAAGATCTTATTTTCTGATTGGGGCAGACCGGGAAGATATCATTCAAGAAGGAATGATTGGCCTTTATAAATCCATCCGTGATTTCAAAGGGGACAAGTTGGCTTCGTTCAAGGCTTTCGCTGAACTGTGCATTACAAGACAGATCATCACGGCAATTAAGACGGCCACACGTCAGAAACATATTCCGCTTAATTCTTATGTATCTCTGGACAAGCCTATTTATGACGAAGAGTCTGATCGTACGTTACTCGATGTGATTTGTGGAACCCAGGTCAGTGATCCGGAAGAGTTGATTATCAATCAGGAAGAGTTTGTCGGCCTGGAAGATAAAATGTCCGAGATTCTAAGTGATCTGGAACGTAAAGTATTGATGTTGTATCTGGACGGGAGATCTTATCAAGAGATTGCAGTTGATTTGGACAGACATGTGAAGTCCATTGATAACGCACTTCAACGCGTCAAGCGCAAACTTGAAAAGTACCTGGAAGTTCGAGATAATTAAACACATGTTGTCGTTGACGGAAAAGGCTCGGTGTTTGAGTCTTTTTTAGTGTCTCAAGTTTATAAAATCTAAGAATGTTTATACTAGTAATCGCTCGTTCCATGCAGGAGAAGAGAAAAACAGAGATGCGAAACGGATGTACGATGTACGGAAGTAATACCCAATGAATGAAAGGCTATTCTTTCATTGACATGGTTATACCCTTGTGATAAAGTGTTTTAGGTAGGCCTAAATTTATGGCTTTTTTTCAGGATCAATTTAGAGACTCTGCTTGAATGTGGAAGTCTTCGGGAGGTGTACATCATGCGGGTAATTATTACTTTGGCTTGTACTAACTGCAAACAAAGAAATTACACTACGACAAAAAACAAGCGTAATCACCCCGACCGCATGGAGATGAAGAAATTTTGCAAGTTTTGTAACGAGCAGACTTCTCATCGCGAAACCAGATAGTTTTTTGGAGGTGTCGGCGTGAAACGAAGTTTCAAATCTCTGATTTCCTTTTTCTCAGAAAGCTGGGCTGAACTTAAAAAAGTTCGCTGGCCTAATCGTAAAGAGCTGACCAACTACACATTGATCGTACTTGGTACTGTTGTGGTTATGACGCTGTTTTTTTGGGTCATTGACATTGGCATCTCCTTTGTGATCGAAGCGATTATTTAAGAAGGGTTCCGGTGGCTTGATATGGAAAAAGATGGTACGTCGTTCATACCTATTCAGGGTATGAAAACAAGGTCAAGGCCAATTTGGAAAAACGCGTCGAGTCTATGGGCATGGAAGACAAGATATTCCGCGTTCTTGTTCCTATGGAAGAAGAAGTGGTAAACAAGGACGGTAAGAAAAAAACCGTTATGCGTAAAGTTTACCCCGGTTATGTCTTGGTGGAAATGGTACAGACGGATGACTCTTGGTATGTTGTTCGCAACACGCCAGGTGTTACAGGATTTGTCGGTTCGACAGGTTCTGGGTCCAAACCAACTGCTTTGTTGCCTGAAGAAGTGGAACAAATTCTGAAGCACATGGGTATGGTTGAACCTAAGCCGAAAATTGAGTTCGATATTAAGGAATCCGTACGAATTAAAGTCGGTCCTTTTGCGAATTTCGTGGGCTCCGTGGAAGAAATTTTGGTAGACAAAAGCAAGTTGAAAGTGCACGTGAACATGTTTGGACGGGAAACACCGCTTGAGTTGGAATACACACAAGTGGAGAAGATATAGTCTCTTCAAGTTTCTTGTGGGAGGGCTGTAAGGCCCGTTAACCACTATTTTGCAAGGAGGTGTCAATCATGGCGAAAAAAGTTATTAAAATGGTAAAACTGCAGATTCCAGCAGGTAAAGCAAACCCAGCACCACCAGTAGGTCCAGCTTTGGGTCAAGCAGGTGTCAACATCATGGCATTCTGTAAAGAATTCAACGCTCGTACAGCTGATCAAGCAGGATTGATTATTCCAGTTGAAATTTCTGTATTCGAGGACCGTTCCTTTACTTTCATCACTAAAACTCCACCAGCAGCAGTTCTGTTGAAAGTGGCAGCTAAAGTTGAAAAAGGATCCGGCGAACCGAACAAGAAAAAAGTTGCTACTGTTAAACGTGATGCGGTTCGTCAAATCGCAGAAACAAAAATGCCTGACCTGAATGCAGCAGACGTTGAGTCCGCTATGCGTATGGTCGAAGGTACTGCCCGCAGCATGGGTATCACCATCGAAGACTAATTTTCTTAGAAACATGGCTTCGTAAAACCGGTCGATTCGCGACCGGTTGATGTGGGAGGTATATCCGCTAACACCACAAAGGAGGAATAAAACATGGCTAAACACGGTAAAAAATACCTGGAAGCTGCTAAGCTGATTGACAGCGAAGCAACTTACGAGCCTTCAGAAGCTGTAGAGCTTGTGAAAAGGCAGCCACTGCAAAATTCGATGAAACAATCGAAGCAGCAGTTCGTTTGGGCGTAGACCCTCGTAAGCAAGACCAGGCTGTACGTGGTGTTGTTGTCTTGCCACACGGCACAGGTAAAACACAACGCGTATTGGTATTTGCAAAAGGTGACAAAGCGAAAGAAGCGGAAGCGGCTGGCGCGGACTATGTTGGTGATGCAGACATGATCAACAAAATCCAACAAGGCTGGTTCGAATTCGACGTCTGCGTAGCGACACCAGATATGATGAGTGAAGTAGGTAAATTGGGCCGACTGCTCGGCGGTAAAGGTCTGATGCCTAACCCTAAAGCCGGAACGGTAACTTTCGATGTAACTAAGGCTGTTCAAGAAATTAAAGCCGGTAAAATCGAATATCGTCTGGATCGTGCAGGTCAAATTCATGCACCGATTGGTAAAGCTTCTTTCTCTTCTGAGCAACTTAATGAGAACTTCAAAGCTCTCATCGACGCTCTGAATCGTGCTAAACCAGCGGCAGCAAAAGGTGTTTATCTGAAGAATGTAAGTATTTCTTCTACGATGGGCCCTGGCGCACGCGTGAACGCAGCAGCTTTTAGATAATATCTCTTGACAGGCTTGTCCTGTTTTTGATAAGATATAAAAGTTGTGAGTCCGAGTGACTGACCGTTGACATTTGAATATGCTTGCCGTAGACAGTAGGTGCCATTGGCTTAATTTCCTACCGAGGTGTGATTATACAACTTGAACGATGCAAATCGGATGCGAGTATATATCAAGCCTTCGTGATTCTACGGAGGCTTTTCTTAATGGGATAAATTTGATCAGGAGGTGTACAGATTGGCAAACGCAAAAGTGATTCAAGCAAAACAAGAGTCCGTTGATGCAGTAACAGCAAAATTGCGCGAGAGCGTGACAACAGTTGTTGTTGACTATCGTGGATTGAACGTTGCCCAAGTAACTGAGCTGCGTAAGCAACTTCGTGAAGCAGGGATCGAATTCCAAGTGCTGAAAAACTCGTTGCTTCGCCGTGCAGCTGCAGCAGCAGAACTGACAGAACTCGATAGTGTTCTTACAGGTCCTACTGCAATTGCATTCAGCGCAGATGACGTTGTGGCTCCAGCTAAAATTCTGAACGACTTCGCGAAAAAGAACGATGCATTGGAATTGAAAGGTGCTATCGTAGAAGGTCGCGTAATCGGAGTACAAGAAGTTAAGGCGTTGGCAGAACTGCCATCCCGCGATGGACTCCTTTCCATGCTCCTCAGCGTGCTTCAAGCGCCAGTGCGCAACTTCGCGCTTGCGGTTAAAGCAGTTGCAGAAAAAGAAGAACAAGGCGCGTAAGCAACTTGATCTGAAACGCTGCTTAGGCGGCAATTGAATTAAAAAAAATAATATTATATATGGAGGTTCACTCATGAGTAAAGAGCAAATCTTGGAAGCAATCAAAGGCATGACTGTATTGGAACTGAACGATCTTGTTAAAGCAATCGAAGAAGAATTCGGCGTAACTGCTGCAGCTCCAGTAGCTGCTGCAGGTGCGGGCGCTGCTTCTGCTGAAGCTGAGCAATCCGAGTTCGACGTAATCTTGACTAACGCTGGTGCTTCCAAAATCAACGTTATCAAAGCAGTTCGTGAAATCACAGGTCTTGGCCTGAAAGAAGCAAAAGAACTGGTTGACAACGCTCCAAAAGCACTGAAAGAAAAAGTTGCTAAAGAAGAAGCAGAAGCGGTTAAAGCTAAGCTTGAAGAAGCAGGCGCTACAATCGAAGTTAAATAATTTAGCTTTTATAAGCTGGATGAACAAAACAACAAACCCCTTGACTTATATCAAGGGGTTTGTTGCTGTAATTGTAAATGGAAAGTGAGTGAGGGCATGTCCAATCATTATTATTCGGAAAAACCGCAAGTAGCGCATGATCGCAGAGCAACTGAAGCGGTTCTTCGCGGATTCAGTCTGCGATTCGTGACGGACGCCGGTGTGTTTTCCAAAAACGGAATCGATTATGGCAGCAGAGTATTGATTGATGCGATAGAGTTGCCATCAGGGGCTCATGTTCTCGATGTGGGTTGTGGATACGGACCGATGGGTCTTACAGCAGCCAAACTTGTACCGGATGGGCATGTCACCATGATCGATATCAACGAGAGAGCCGTTGAACTTTCCAGGGAGAATGCAAAAGCGAACGGAATTAACAATGTTACAGTAATGCAGAGTAATCTACTGGCTGAAGTAAAACAACAAGATTTTGATGTGATCTTAACCAATCCGCCTATACGGGCTGGGAAAGAGACGGTTCATGCTATTTTCGAACAGGCACATCGCCATCTGAAGGTAGGCGGTTCGTTGTGGATTGTCATTCAGAAGAAACAAGGGGCTCCATCAGTAAAAGCGAAATTGGAATCTTTGTTTGGAAGAGTGGAAGAAGTGACGAAGGATAAAGGCTATCGGATTTTTAAAGCGGTGAAGTCGGAAGAGGATTCTACTAAAAGCTAAATCCGAGTTTGTAAAGTAAGCAGGGGATCATTTTTTTTGCAATAGGACTATTGACTTGAAATTCAGGCCGTGGTATTATTGTAAAATGTCAGTATTAAGATGCCCTACTTGGCTTTAGCTAACTAAAAATGTCAACCTTTTTTTTACGCCGAACGGGCTTATTATGCCTACGTTTGGCGTATAATATGTACATTTTGGGCAAACTGGGGATAAGAATGATTTGGAAAGACATCCGCCGATCAAAGTTGCTCTTTTTTCGAACGACATTTCGAGTAAGGGCTTTTCTTTATTTGTGGATGCATTGCTTTGCTCTGTATGTGTACCATTATAAGGTTACAAACAGAGGTTCGCAACGAAATTTTTAAAGTGAGTAGACATTGAGGGGTGAGTTTAAGTTGGCAGGACATCTTGTTCAATATGGTCGACGCACTCGGCGCAGTTATGCACGAATTAACGAGATACTCGAAGTTCCTAACCTGATTGAAATCCAACAAAAATCCTATGATTGGTTTTTGGAGGAAGGGTTGCGCGAAATGTTCCAGGATATCTCGCCGATCCAGGATTTCACAGGCAACTTGATTTTGGAATTTATCGATTACAGTCTCGGTGAACCGAAGTATACAGTAGACGACGCGAAAGAGCGTGACGTTACGTATGCAGCACCGCTTCGGGTCAAAGTCCGGCTCATTAATAAGGAAACCGGCGAAGTCAAAGAGCAGGAAGTATTCATGGGAGATTTCCCGCTGATGACCAACACGGGCACATTTATTATTAATGGTGCGGAACGGGTTATTGTCAGCCAGTTGGTTCGCTCTCCTAGCGTTTACTTCAGTACCAAAGTAGATAAAAACGCCAAAAAAACGTATACCGCTACAGTTATTCCTAACCGCGGCGCTTGGCTGGAACTGGAGATGGACGCGAAGGATGTTGTTTACGTCCGGATCGACCGTACACGTAAAATACCGGTTACGGTTCTCCTGCGTTCACTTGGTTTTGGCACAGATGCTGAGATTCTGGATCTGCTCGGTAATGACGAATATATCCGCAACACACTGGACAAAGACAACACGGATTCCACGGAGAAAGCACTCATTGAGATCTATGAGCGTCTTCGTCCGGGCGAGCCTCCAACGCTGGATAATGCGAAGAGCTTGCTCGTAGCACGTTTCTTTGATCCAAAACGTTATGACCTAGCTAATGTAGGTCGTTACAAAATGAATAAAAAACTCCACATCAAAAACCGTTTGTTTAACCAACGCTTGGCTGAATCACTTGTTGACGCTGAAACAGGTGAAATCATTGCCGAAGCAGGACAAATGGTTGATCGTCGCTTGTTGGATGAAATCATGCCGTATCTGGAGAAGAGCGTTGGATTCCGCACGTATCACGTGGGTAACGGTGTTCTGGATGCCAATGATATCCCTATGCAAACGATCGATGTGTTCTCACCAACTGAAGATGGTAAAGTGGTTAAACTGATTGCCAATGCAAACATTGACAAGTCCGTTAAAAACGTGACGCCGGCGGATATCATTTCCTCCATCAGTTATTTCCTTAACCTTCTGCAGGGTATTGGTAGCACGGATGATATCGATCATCTGGGTAACCGTCGTTTGCGTTCAGTGGGTGAACTCTTGCAGAACCAGTTCCGTATCGGTTTGTCCCGTATGGAGCGTGTGGTTCGTGAGAGAATGTCCATTCAGGATGCTAACGTCATTACACCACAGGCTTTGATCAACATACGTCCTGTTATTGCATCGATTAAAGAGTTCTTCGGTAGCTCCCAATTGTCACAGTTTATGGATCAAACGAACCCGTTGGGCGAGTTGACGCATAAACGTCGTTTGTCCGCACTCGGACCCGGTGGTTTGACGCGGGAACGTGCAGGTATGGAAGTACGTGACGTCCATCCATCCCACTATGGCCGTATGTGTCCAATCGAGACGCCAGAGGGACCAAACATCGGTCTGATCAACTCCTTGTCCACGTTCGCCCGTGTAAATGAATATGGCTTCATTGAAGCTCCATATCGTTGGGTCGATCCGAAGACAGGTATTGTAACTGAGCAAATTGATTACCTGACAGCGGACGAAGAGGACAACTATGTCATTGCGCAAGCGAATGCGAAGTTGAATGACGATGGTACCTTTGCAGAAGAAGCGATCATTGTACGTTACAACAAACAGTCGGATAACATCCTTACGATGCCGAGTGAACGAGTTGACTACATGGACGTTTCTCCTAAACAGGTTGTATCCGTCGCTACAGCGCTGATCCCGTTCCTTGAGAACGATGACTCCAACCGTGCACTCATGGGATCTAATATGCAGCGGCAGGCGGTTCCACTCTTGATTCCTAAAGCACCACTCGTAGGAACAGGTATGGAGCACAAAGCTGCAAAAGACTCCGGTGTATGTATTGTCTCCGATTATGACGGAATTATTGAACGTTCTTCTGCGAACGAAATTTGGCTCCGTCGTGTTGAAGAAGTGGACGGTCAGGAAGTTAAAGGCGATATCGTTAAATATAAATTACACAAATTTATGCGTTCGAACCAAGGAACATGCATTAACCAGCGTCCGATTGTCAAAAGAGGTGCAGCTGTCAAAGCTGGCGATATCCTCGCTGACGGTCCTTCAACGGAAATGGGTGAATTGGCTTTGGGACGTAACGTCGTTGTTGCCTTCATGACTTGGGAAGGTTACAACTACGAGGATGCGATCCTGCTCAGTGAAAACTCGTTAAGGAAGATGTTTACACATCCATCCATATCGAGGAATATGAGTCAGAAGCACGTGATACCAAGCTCGGACCTGAAGAGATCACACGTGACATCCCTAACGTTGGGGAAGAAGCGTTGCGTAACTTGGATGAGCGCGGTATTATCCGTATCGGTGCAGAGATCAGCGCTGGCGACATTCTGGTTGGTAAAGTAACGCCTAAGGGTGTAACAGAGCTGACTGCAGAAGAACGTCTCTTGCATGCGATCTTTGGTGAGAAAGCACGTGAAGTACGTGATACTTCCTTGCGTGTACCACATGGTACTGACGGTATCGTAGTAGACGTGAAAGTATTTACCCGTGAAAACGGGGATGAGCTGCCTCCAGGCGTTAACCAGCTCGTTCGTGTATATATTGCTCAAAAACGGAAAATTTCCGAGGGTGATAAAATGGCCGGACGTCACGGTAACAAAGGGGTCGTGGCCCGCATCTTGCCGGAAGAAGATATGCCTTTCCTGCCAGACGGTACACCGGTTCAGATCGTTCTTAACCCACTGGGCGTACCTTCCCGGATGAATATCGGTCAAGTACTTGAGGTTCACTTGGGTATGGCGGCAATGCAACTGGGTATTCACGTAGCAACGCCTGTATTCGACGGAGCGAAGGAGTATGATGTCTTCGATACGATGGAAGAAGCAGGTATGCAACGTAATGGTAAAACTGTCCTGTATGATGGTCGTACAGGGGAAGAGTTTGAACGTGAAGTTACCGTAGGTGTCATGCACATGATTAAACTGGCACACATGGTTGATGATAAAATCCATGCCCGTTCCACAGGTCCTTACTCACTTGTTACGCAACAGCCATTGGGTGGTAAAGCCCAATTCGGTGGACAGCGTTTCGGGGAGATGGAAGTATGGGCGCTTGAGGCATACGGTGCAGCTTATACACTGCAAGAAATCTTGACCGTTAAATCCGATGACGTTGTTGGTCGGGTGAAAACGTATGAATCCATCGTCAAAGGCGAGAATGTTCCGGAGCCGGGTGTTCCTGAATCGTTCAAAGTATTGATTAAAGAGCTGCAAAGCTTGGGTATGGACGTTAAGATTTTGAGTGAAGATGAGCAAGAGATTGAAATGAGAGAAATGGACGATGAAGATGACGCTGCGAGCGATAAGCTCAGCCTCAACCTTGAGGGTACAGAGGTCGGGGCGGAATAATCCGTTTCGAGCGCATGATGACCGGCGTTTTTCATCAGGCTCGCGTCTTGCTCCGGCTTCGGTCGGAGGGGGCGTAACCTAGAATACAGGAATTGGTTAAGGAGGGTTGCTCCTTGTTGGACGTCAACAATTTCGAATACATGAAGATCGGGCTTGCTTCCCCAGAGAAAATTCGTTCTTGGTCCCGCGGAGAAGTGAAAAAACCGGAAACGATCAACTATCGTACGTTGAAACCGGAAAAAGAAGGGCTGTTCTGCGAAAAGATTTTTGGCCCTACAAAAGACTGGGAATGTCATTGCGGTAAATACAAACGCGTCCGTTATAAAGGCGTTGTCTGTGATCGTTGTGGCGTTGAAGTAACACGTGCGAAAGTGCGCCGCGAACGGATGGGCCATATTGAGCTCGCTGCTCCGGTATCGCATATCTGGTACTTCAAAGGTATTCCGAGCCGTATGGGTCTTGCTCTGGATATGTCTCCAAGATCTCTTGAAGAGATTATTTATTTTGCATCATATGTTGTAACTGATCCAGGAGAAACTCCACTGGAGAAAAAACAGCTGTTGTCCGAGAAAGAATACCGCAGCTACCGTGAAAAATACGGATATGGTTTCCAGGCTGGCATGGGCGCAGAAGCGGTTAAAAAATTGCTTCAAGACCTTGACATTGATAAAGAGCTCGAGTTCCTGAAAGAAGAGCTCCGGACTGCACAAGGACAACGTCGTAATCGTGCAATCAAGCGTCTGGAAGTTATCGAAGCATTCCGCAACTCCGGCAACAATCCAGAGTGGATGATCATGGATGTACTCCCTGTTATCCCGCCGGAACTTCGTCCAATGGTACAGTTGGACGGTGGACGTTTTGCAACGTCTGACCTGAATGACTTGTATCGCCGTGTAATCAACCGGAACAATCGTCTGAAACGTCTACTTGATCTGGGCGCGCCAGATATTATCGTGCAAAATGAAAAACGGATGTTGCAGGAAGCTGTCGACGCATTGATCGATAATGGTCGTCGTGGACGCCCAGTAACGGGTCCTGGTAACCGTCCATTGAAATCCCTCAGCCACATGCTGAAAGGTAAACAAGGACGTTTCCGTCAGAACTTGCTCGGTAAACGGGTTGACTATTCTGGTCGTTCCGTTATCGTTGTCGGACCTTACCTGAAAATGTATCAGTGTGGTCTGCCAAAAGATATGGCACTTGAATTGTTTAAGCCTTTCGTTATGAAAGAGCTTGTAAATAAAGGGCTTGCCCACAACATCAAGAGCGCGAAACGTAAAGTTGAGCGTGTAAGTCCTGAAGTATGGGATGTTCTTGAAGAAGTAATCAAGGAGCATCCGGTTCTGTTGAACCGTGCCCCTACGCTTCACAGACTCGGTATTCAAGCATTTGAACCGATTCTTGTTGAAGGTAAAGCAATTCGTCTTCACCCGCTCGTATGTACGGCATACAATGCCGACTTTGACGGTGACCAAATGGCCGTGCACGTTCCGTTGTCCGCTGAAGCTCAAGCGGAAGCACGTATCCTGATGCTTGCATCAGGTAACATTTTGAACCCGAAAGACGGTAAACCGGTTGTTACTCCTTCCCAGGATATGGTGCTTGGTTCTTATTACCTCACTATGGACAACAAGGAAGAAAAGGGCACTGGTATGATCCTGCGTACAGTTAACGAGGCTGTATCAGCTTACCAACGTGGTACTGCTGGTCTGCATGCGCGTGTAGCTATTCCGGTTAAGGCGCTTGGTAAAACAAGCTTTACGGAAGAGCAGCAAGAAGGAATGTTGTTGACAACGATCGGTAAAATTATTTTTAATGAAATTTTCCCGGCAAGCTTCCCGTATATCAATGACGCGACTCGTGCGAACCTCTACCAAGGTACGGCAGATCACTCATTTGTATATGAAAAAGGTGCTGATCTCAGAGAAGCTATTATGAATGCTCCTCTGGCTGGCGGTGTCGGCAAAGAATACCTCGGCTCCATCATTGCACGTTGTTTTGAAATTTATCACACAACGGAAACAGCCGTTATTTTGGATAAAATCAAACAACTTGGATTCACATATTCTACTCGTGCCGGTATTACGGTTGCGGTATCTGATGTTATCGTTCCGCCTGAGAAATTTGAAATTCTCAGACAGTCCGAAGATAAAGCACAAATCGTTACGAATCAGTACCGTCGTGGTCTGATTACGAATGAAGAGCGCTATGACCGTATCATTGATATCTGGTCAAAATCCAAAGATGACATCACGGATATCCTGATGAAATCCATGGACCGTTACAATTCCATCATGATGATGGTAGACTCCAAAGCACGGGGTAACAAATCGCAAATCACCCAATTGGGCGGTATGCGTGGTCTGATGGCCAACCCATCCGGTCGGATTATCGAACTCCCAATCAAATCGAACTTCCGTGAAGGTCTGACAGTACTCGAGTACTTTATCTCCACTCACGGAGCGCGTAAAGGTCTGGCGGATACAGCCCTGCGTACAGCCGATTCAGGTTACCTGACTCGTCGTCTCGTAGACGTAGCCCAAGACGTAATCGTGCGTGATGATGATTGTGGTACCGATAAAGGCTTTACGGTAAGTCGTATCCAGGATGGTAAAGAGGTTATTGAAGATCTCTACGACCGTATTGAAGGCAGATACTGCTTCGAGACAGTTCGTCATCCGGAAACCAAAGAAATCATTGCAGGTCGCAATGAATTGATTGACTCCGATAAAGCAGAGGCAATCATCAAAGCGGGCGTGACCAAATTGCAAATTCGCTCCGTACTCAGCTGCCGTGCAAGTCATGGTGTCTGCAAGAAGTGTTATGGTCGTAACCTTGCGACTGGTAAACACGTGGAGATTGGTGAAGCAGTTGGTATTATTGCAGCGCAATCCATTGGTGAGCCAGGAACACAGCTTACAATGCGTACGTTCCACACCGGCGGTGTAGCCGGAGACGATATTACGCAAGGTTTGCCGCGTATCCAGGAGTTGTTTGAAGCTCGTAATCCTAAGGGTCAAGCAACAATCAGTGAGATTGATGGTGTGGTTAAAGAGATTCGCGAAGCGAAAGATCGTCGTGAAATCGAAATTCAAGGTGAAGCGGAGTCCAAAGTATACTCTGTTACCTACGGTTCCCGTGTGCGCGTAAGCGAAGGCATGGAGATTGAAGCTGGTGACGAGTTGACAGACGGTTCCATCGATCCAAAAGAAATGCTGCGCATTAAAGGCGTACGTGGCGTACAAAACTACATTTTGCAGGAAGTACAACGCGTATACCGTAACCAAGGCGTAGAAATCAATGACAAGCACGTTGAAGTTATGATCCGTCAAATGCTGCGTAAAATCCGCATCGTAGATGCAGGAGATACAACGCTGTTGCCAGGATCGTTCGTAGATACGCATGAGTACGAAAGAGCTAACAAAATTGCGATTCTTAGTGATAAAGAGCCAGCGGTTGCTAAACCAATCCTGCTCGGTATTACAAAAGCATCCCTGGAAACAGACTCCTTCCTCTCAGCGGCTTCGTTCCAAGAAACGACACGTGTTCTGACAGATGCAGCGATCAAAGGTAAAGTCGATCAGTTGCTTGGTCTGAAGGAAAATGTAATCATCGGTAAATTGATCCCTGCGGGTACAGGCATGAACCGTTACCGCAGTATCAAATTTGCTGAGCCTGAAGATGGCCAGTCTTCTGTAGAAGAACTGGAACCAGTTTCGGTTGATTAAATAGATTGCTCCTCATATAGAGGGGAATGAAAGTTTGGTACGTCAGGAGGCGGACGCTTGTATAATACAAGCGGACAAATCCTGATGTGCGAAAACTTTTAAAAAAATGTTTTAGGATTAGCATTGACAATGCTTGCGCTAGATGCTAATATATCAAAGGTGCGTGGGCAGCTGATTGTACATGGTTCTATTCGGAGGAATGCACAATGTCTAATGAAAAAGCCTTGCAAGATGCTCATGTCAAAATAGGTACCAAACAGACCATGCGGATGGTGCAGACAGGTATGGCTTCTGAAGTCTATGTCGCAGAAGATAGTGATCCGCAGCTCACTTCCAAAATCATTGCTTTGTGTGAACAGCACAATGTGAAGTACACGAAAGTGGATACAATGAAAAATCTCGGCAAAGCTTGCGGGATTGGAGTGGGAGCAGCTATGGCTGCTGTCGTAAAATGATAGTGTAAGGAACGTTTTTGTCCGAGAACTTTTAGGGATTCTCCAAGGCAAAAACTTTTCATTTGTCTTTTTATGAACCGCCTGGGTCTGTGGACTTAGCGAAAAGAGGTTTATAAAGAAACATGAATATTTGAGGAAGGGGGTGGCAATCACATGCCAACTATTAACCAACTGGTTCGTAAAGGACGTCAAGCAAAAGTTGAGAAGTCAAAATCTCCTGCTTTGCAAAAAGGATTCAACGCTCTGAAACGTGAATCTACTAACATCAGTGCCCCACAAAAACGTGGTGTCTGCACTCGTGTAGGTACAATGACTCCACGTAAACCGAACTCTGCACTTCGTAAATATGCCCGTGTTCGTTTGACGAACCGTCTCGAGGTAACTGCTTATATCCCGGGAATCGGACATAACCTTCAAGAGCACAGTGTGGTATTGATCCGCGGAGGTAAAGTTAAAGACCTTGCAGGGGTTCGTTATCACATCGTTCGTGGAGCTCTCGATACTGCAGGCGTAAACAACCGTATGCAAGCTCGTTCGAAATACGGTGCTAAACGTCCAAAAGCTAAAAAAGCCTAAACCATTATAAGCAGAGAACCTGAAAGCCTTCTGGCTTAGGTCTGGAAGGTACAAGGTCTGCTGAACAAGAAAGAAAGGGGGATATCCATGCCACGCAAAGGTCCAGTTACGAAAAGAGACGTGTTGCCAGATCCGGTATACAACTCCAAGTTGGTTACTCGTTTGATCAATCGCATCATGCTCGACGGAAAACGCGGTGTTGCTCAAAGCATTCTGTATAATGCGTTCAAGTTGATTCAAGAACGTACGGGTAATGACCCGATGGAAGTATTTGAAGCAGCAATCAAGAATATCATGCCAGTCCTGGAAGTTAAAGCTCGCCGTGTCGGCGGTGCCAACTACCAAGTACCAATCGAGGTAAAACCAGAGAGACGTACTGCTCTGGGGCTACGTTGGCTCGTGAACTACTCCCGCAACCGCGGTGAGAAAACAATGGAAGAGCGTTTGGCGGCTGAGATCATCGACGCTTCCAACAACACAGGCGCTTCCGTTAAAAAACGTGAAGACACACACAAAATGGCTGAAGCGAACAAAGCGTTTGCTCACTACCGTTGGTAGGATTCAGTTCACAATAAAAAAACTTCAATTTTGAAGGGAGACCCATTTCATGGCTAGAGAGTTCTCCTTGAAAAATACACGTAATATCGGGATCATGGCTCATATTGATGCGGGTAAAACCACGACAACTGAGCGGATCTTGTTCTACACAGGACGTACGCACAAAATCGGTGAAGTACACGAAGGCGCTGCGACAATGGACTGGATGGAACAGGAACAGGAGCGCGGAATTACGATTACTTCCGCTGCAACTACCGCTGCTTGGAAAGGCCACCGCGTTAATATTATTGATACCCCGGGACACGTTGACTTCACTGTTGAAGTTGAACGTTCCCTTCGTGTATTGGACGGAGCAGTTGGTGTATTCAGTGCGAAAGAAGGCGTTGAGCCTCAGTCCGAAACCGTATGGAGACAGGCTGATAAGTACGGCGTACCTCGTATCGCATATGTAAACAAAATGGATATCATCGGTGCTGACTTCCTGAACGTTGTATCCGACATGCGTGATCGCCTTCAAGCGAACGCTGTTGCAATTCAACTTCCAATCGGTGCTGAAAATGATTTCATTGGTATTATCGATATCGTTGAACAAAAGGCTCATATGTACAAAGATGACCTTGGTCAAAATATCGAAGAAACAGAAATTCCTGCGGAATTCAAAGAGCAAGTTGAAGAACTTCGCAACGAATTGATTGAGCGCGTTGCAGAACTGGATGAAGAATTGACAATGAAATACCTGGAAGGCGAAGAAATCTCTATTGAAGAGATCAAAGGCGCTCTCCGTAAAGGTGTAGTAGAAGTTAAAATCTTCCCGGTTATCTGTGGATCCTCATATCGTAACAAAGGTGTTCAACTGATGTTGGATGCTGTTATCGACTACTTGCCAGCTCCAACAGATGTACCATCAATTACGGGTCATCTGGAAGATGGAACTGAAGCAGTTCGTAAGTCCTCTGATGAAGAGCCATTCTCCGCATTGGCATTCAAAATCATGACTGACCCTTACGTAGGTAAATTGACATTCTTCCGCGTATACTCCGGTGTTCTTCAATCCGGTTCATATGTATTGAATGCCACTAAAAACAAACGTGAGCGTATCGGTCGTATCCTTCAAATGCATGCGAACAGCCGTCAAGAGATCACTGAAGTTTACTCCGGTGACATTGCAGCTGCCGTAGGTTTGAAAGATACGGGTACAGGTGATACACTATGTGATGAGAAAAACCCGGTAATCCTGGAATCAATGAACTTCCCTGATCCGGTTATCGAAATCGCCGTTGAACCTAAAACCAAAGCTGACCAAGATAAAATGGGTGTTGCTCTCGGTAAGTTGACTGAAGAGGATCCGACTCTTCGTGCTCATACTGATGAAGAAACAGGTCAAACAATCTTGGCAGGTATGGGTGAGCTTCACCTTGATATCATCATCGACCGTATGCGTCGTGAGTTCAAGGTAGAAACTACTGTGGGTAAACCACAAGTAGCTTACCGTGAAACATTCCGTGCTCCAGCGCGCGTTGAAGGTAAATTCGTACGTCAATCCGGTGGTCGTGGTCAATACGGTCACGTATGGGTTGAATTCGAACCTCTCGAGCCGGGTACAGGCAGCCAGTTCGAAAGTAAGGTTGTCGGTGGTTCCGTTCCAAGAGAATACATTCAACCTGCACTGTCAGGGATTGAAGAGCAAATGAAAAACGGCGTTATCGCAGGCTTCCCGCTTGTAGACGTTAAGGCTACTATTGTAGACGGATCTTACCATGATGTCGATTCCAACGAGATGGCATTTAAAATTGCCGGATCTATGGCGCTGAAAGCAGCGAAAGACAAATGTAGTCCAGTTCTGCTTGAGCCTATCATGAAAGTAGAAGTAACAGTTCCAGAAGAGTACATGGGTGACGTAATGGGTATGTTGAACTCCCGTCGTGGCCGCATTGAAGGTATGGATTCCCGTAGTGGAGCTCAAATCATCCGTGCTAAGGTACCTTTGTCTGAGATGTTTGGTTACTCTACAACTCTTCGTTCAGGTACTCAAGGACGCGGCGTATTCTCCATGGAACTCTCTCACTATGAAGAAGTTCCTAAGAGCATCGCTGAAGAAATCGTTGCCAAAACAAAAGGCACCGAGTAGTTTTCTCACACTGGATGCAAGTGCATAAGAATTCATTTCGGAGCACTTCATTCAGTGAAAACATAAAATTATAATTTTAAGGAGGCCACGTTCAAATGGCAAAGGCTAAATACGAACGTAATAAACCCCACGTTAACATCGGTACTATCGGTCACGTCGATCACGGTAAAACAACTCTGACTGCTGCAATCACAACTGTATTGTCCAAAACTTACGGTGGTGCTGCTGTAGCATTCGACCAAATCGACAAAGCTCCAGAAGAGCGCGAGCGCGGTATCACTATCTCCACAGCACACGTTGAGTACGAAACTGACACTCGTCACTACGCTCACGTAGACTGCCCAGGTCACGCCGACTATGTTAAAAACATGATCACTGGCGCGGCACAAATGGACGGAGCTATCTTGGTAGTATCCGCAGCTGACGGCCCAATGCCACAAACTCGTGAGCACATCTTGCTCTCCCGTCAAGTAGGCGTACCTTACATTGTTGTATTCTTGAACAAATGTGACATGGTTGAAGACGAAGAGTTGTTGGAATTGGTTGAGATGGAAGTTCGCGACCTTCTTAACGAATATGAGTTCCCAGGTGACGATACTCCAATCACTCGTGGATCTGCTCGTGAAGCACTGGCTAACCCAGATGGCGAATGGGCTCAAAAATCGTTGAGATGTTCAAAGAGATCGACACTTACATCCCACTGCCTGAGCGTCAAACTGACAAGCCTTTCTTGATGCCTGTCGAGGACGTATTCTCCATCACTGGTCGTGGTACTGTTGCTACTGGCCGTGTAGAGCGTGGTACAGTTAAAGTCGGCGAAGAGATCGAAATCGTTGGTATCACTGAAGAAACTAAAAAATCTGTTGTAACAGGCGTTGAGATGTTCCGCAAATTGCTGGATTCCGCTCAAGCTGGTGACAACATCGGAGCACTTCTTCGTGGTGTTGACCGTAACAACATCGAGCGTGGCCAAGTATTGGCTAAACCGGGTTCTGTTAAGCCTCACACAGAATTCACAGCTCAAATCTACGTTCTGACTAAAGAAGAGGGTGGACGTCACAAACCTTTCTTCACTGGTTACCGTCCACAGTTCTACTTCCGTACAACTGACGTAACTGGTATCATCAACTTGCCAGAAGGTACTGAAATGGTAATGCCTGGTGATAACATCACGGTTACTGTTCAACTGATCTCTCCAATCGCGATTGAAGAAGGAACTAAGTTCTCCATTCGTGAAGGTGGACGTACAGTAGGTGCCGGTTCCGTAGCATCTATCCAAAAATAATTCGGCTTTACGCTGAATAAAGCATATGCAACAGTGTACTGGAACGAGTAACATTGTATTGTAACGAAGCTTCGGAAGAGTTCCTTATCCGACATCGGATAAGGAACTCTTTTATTATGTGTAAAGTTTCGGAACCTGCGTCATGCGAAATGAACATCATTTGCTAGTTTAGAAGGATTGGCAAGGCAGCCTGGATATTGAAGATAAACACTACAATAAACGAAATCATTTCATCAGAAAAGATAAGTTTAAATGTTTTTCTTAAATATGCTTGCAATACGCCTATCTTTTCTATATAATAATGAATGTTGTTCTGTGACGTTGCGATGATGTGAGAGGTTACTGGCACACCCGGCCCCTTTGCCATGGGAGAGTGGCTAGAAAATTTTCACGGAGTATGTCCGATAAAAAATTGGGCGATAGAAGGAGGGACTAAAATGGCAAAGCAAAAAATTCGTATTCGTTTGAAAGCTTACGACCACAGAATTCTTGATCAATCCGCGGAGAAAATTGTTGAAACAGCAAAACGTTCGGGTGCTGGTGTATCCGGTCCGATTCCGCTTCCTACTGAAAAACAAATCATTACTATTCTTCGTGCGGTGCACAAGTACAAGGATTCTCGGGAGCAATTCGAGCAACGCACACATAAGCGTTTGATCGACATCGTTAACCCGACTCCACAAACTGTGGATGCCTTGATGCGCTTGGATCTGCCGTCCGGTGTAGATATCGAAATTAAATTGTAATACAAGCTACAACAAAGACCATGTATAGAGGAAAAGAGGTGTCAACATGAAAGCAATCTTAGGAAAAAAACTCGGAATGACTCAAGTATTTACTCCTGAAGGTAACGTAGTTCCAGTAACGGTTATCGAAGCAGGTCCTTGTGTTGTTTTGCAAAAGAAAGACATTGAGAATGATGGCTACGAAGCAATTCAAATCGGTTACTCCGATAAGAAAGAGAAAAATGCTAACAAGCCAGAAGCAGGTCACGCTAAAAAAGCGAACACTGCCCCTAAGCGCTACGTTCGTGAAGTTCGCGGTATCAACATCGCTGAATATGAAGTTGGCCAAGAACTGAAAGCTGACATTTTCGCTGAAGGCGAATTCGTTGACGTAACGGGTGTTTCTAAAGGTAAAGGTTTTGCCGGCGTAATCAAACGTTGGGGACAAAGCACTGGACCTATGTCACACGGTTCTCGTTATCACCGTGGCCCAGGTTCAATGGGTTCGATCCAAGCTAACCGCGTTCCTAAAGGCAAACGCCTGCCAGGACACATGGGACATGATACAGTTACAATCCAACGTCTTGAAGTAGTTAAAGTGGACGCTGAGCGTAACGTGTTGCTCGTGAAAGGTTCCATTCCAGGACCGAAAAACAGTCTCATTAAAGTTAAAGAAACGGTGAAAAAATAACCACTGAAGAAAGGAGGAACACAAAATGCCAAAAGTATCAGTTTACAATGTAGATGGTAGCCAAGTAGGCGAAGTTGAATTGAACGATGCGGTTTTCGGAATTGAGCCGAACCAACACGTTCTGTACGATGCAGTTCTTATGCAACGCGCTTCCCTTCGTCAAGGTACCCACAAAGTAAAAGGACGTTCTGAAGTACGTGGCGGCGGACGTAAACCTTGGAAACAAAAAGGTACAGGTCGCGCTCGTCAAGGTTCAATTCGTTCACCACAATGGAAAGGCGGCGGTATCGTATTTGGTCCAACACCACGGAGCTATGCGTACAAACTGCCTAAGAAAGTTCGTCGTTTGGCGATCAAATCAGCCCTTTCATCCAAAGTGATTGACAATGACATTATCGTTTTGGATGCTCTCACGTTGAGCACGCCTAAAACTAAAGAATTTGCTGCCATCTTGAGTAACCTCAAAGTGGGACGTAAAGCTTTGATCGTAGCTCCTAGCTATGATGATAATGTAGCTCTTTCCGCACGGAATATTCCAGGCGTGAAATTCGTAGCTGCTGACGGTATTAATGTTCTTGACGTGCTTTCGCACGACAAATTGATCATTACGAAAGAAGCAGTTCAGAAGGTAGAGGAGGTGCTCGCGTAATGAAGGATCCTCGTGATATTGTAAAACGTCCGATTATTACGGAACGTACTGCTGACATGATGAATGACTTGAAATATGTATTTGAAGTCGATATCCGTGCAAACAAAACCGAGATCAAAAAGGCTGTAGAAGCTATTTTCAACGTAAAAGTGAAAAACGTGAACACGCTTCGTGTTCCAGCTAAGCCAAAACGGTACGGACGTTATTCCGGATATACTAGCGAATGGAAAAAAGCGTTTGTAACTTTGACTAAAGATAGCAAAACGCTTGAGTTCTTTGAAACAGTATAATTGAATTTTTGAAGTAAGGAGGGAAACCAAGTGCCAATCAAAAAGTATAAACCAACATCCCCGGCAAGACGGAACATGTCCGTTTCTACATTTGAGGAAATCACCACAAATCAGCCGGAGAAATCGTTGTTGGCCCCGTTGAGCAAACAAGCAGGCCGCAACAACCAAGGTAAAATTACAGTTCGTCACCATGGTGGTGGACACAAACGTAAATACCGTATCATTGACTTCAAACGTACTAAAGATGGAATACCGGGCCGCGTTGCTACTATCGAGTATGACCCGAACCGTACATCCAATATCGCTCTGATCCACTATGCTGATGGTGAGAAACGTTATATCATCGCTCCTAAAGGTTTGAAAGTTGGAGATCAAGTATTCTCCGGACCTGAATCAGACATCAAAATCGGTAACGCACTGCCACTTGAAAACATTCCAGTAGGTACCGTTATCCACAACATCGAGTTGAAACCAGGTAAAGGCGGACAATTGGTTCGTGCTGCTGGTACAGAAGCTCAATTGCTTGGTAAAGAAGAAAAATACGTTTCCGTTCGTCTCTCTTCCGGAGAAGTTCGTCGTATTTTGAAAGTTTGCCGCGCGACAATCGGATCTGTTGGTAACCAAGACCACGAGCTCATCAAAATCGGTAAAGCCGGTCGTAGCCGTTGGTTGGGTAAACGTCCAGAGGTTCGTGGTGTAGTAATGAACCCTAACGATCACCCACACGGTGGTGGTGAAGGTCGTGCTCCAATCGGACGTAAATCGCCAATGTCACCATGGGGTAAACCTACTCTTGGTTACAAAACGCGTAAGAAAAATAAAGCTTCTGATAAATACATCATTCGCCGCCGCACGAAGTAATACACACTGTGCATAACTTCGTGAGGCATCTGCGGATGCATAATAGCTACGTTTGAAGGGAGGATCTCCACATGGGTCGCAGTTTGAAAAAAGGGCCATTCATTGATGGCTACATGCTCAAAAAGGTAGAAGAGATGGAAGCTTCAGGTAAGAAGAACGTAATCAAAACCTGGTCCCGTCGTTCTACAATTTTCCCACAATTCATCGGACACACATTTGGCGTTTACGATGGTCGTAAACACGTGCCAGTGTATGTAACTGAGGACATGGTCGGACACAAACTGGGTGAGTTCGCTCCAACCCGTACGTACAAAGGCCATACTGATGATGATAAGAAAACAAGAAGATAAATGAACATCTTTAATGTTTGAGAGGAGGTTACACAATGGAAGCAAAAGCACATGCTAAGTTTATCCGGATTGCTCCTCGTAAAGTTCAACTCGTTGTTGACTTGATTCGCGGCAAGCAAGTAGGTGAGGCGGTTGCCATTCTCCGTCACACTCCGAAATCCGCTTCTCCTATCGTTGAGAAGTTGCTTAACTCCGCTATTGCGAATGCGGAACATAACTATTCTTTGGATGTTAATAACTTGGTTATCTCGCAAGCTTACGTGAACCAAGGACCGACAATGAAACGTTTCCGCCCTCGTGCAATGGGACGTGCAAGTCGTATTAACAAACGTACTAGCCACATTACTTTGGTGGTATCTGAAAAGTAGAAGGAGGGGAAATGTGTGGGCCAAAAGGTAAATCCAGTCGGACTCCGTGTCGGAATTATCCGTGACTGGGAATCTAAGTGGTATGCAGGCAAAGACTTCGGTGATCTTTTGATGGAAGACGTGAAAATTCGTGAATTCCTGAAAAATAAATTGAAAGACTCCGCTTTATCTCGTGTGGAAATTGAGAGAGCGGCTAACCGCGTAAACGTAACGATTCACACTGCTAAACCAGGTATGGTTATTGGTAAGGGTGGTTCGGAAGTTGAAAATCTTCGTAACCAAATTACGAAAATTGCTGGCGGTAAAAAAGTACACATCAATATCTCTGAAATTAAGAACCAAGATCTGGACGCTATTCTTGTAGCTGAAAGCATTGCACAACAATTGGAACGTCGCGTTTCTTTCCGTCGTGCTCTGAAACAAGCAATTCAAAGAACTATGCGCTCCGGTGCTAAAGGTATCAAAACTCAAGTAGGCGGACGTCTTGGCGGTGCTGAGATCGCACGTTCTGAAGGCTACAGCGAAGGAACTGTTCCACTGCACACACTGCGTGCTGACATTGACTATGGTACAGCAGAGGCTCATACTACTTACGGACGTATCGGCGTAAAAGTATGGATCTATCGTGGAGAGGTTCTTCCTACGGCTAAGAACAAGCTGCTAAGGAAGGAGGCAACTAATCATGTTGGTACCAAAACGCGTAAAACACCGTAAGCAACAACGTGGACATATGAAAGGCCAAGCTAAAGGCGGAACGACTCTGAACTTTGGCGAATACGGTCTGCAAGCTACGGAACCGGCTTGGATTACGAACCGTCAGATCGAAGCGGCTCGTATTGCGATGACTCGTTACATCAAACGTGGTGGTAAAGTTTGGATCAAAATCTTCCCAGACAAACCAATCACTCAAAAGCCTCTCGAGGTTCGGATGGGTAGCGGTAAAGGTAACGTAGAAAAATGGGTTGCAGTAGTGAAACCAGGTAAGATCATGTTTGAACTTGCTGGTGTACCGGAGGAAATTGCACGCGAAGCAATGCGTCTTGCCGCTCACAAACTGCCAATCAAAACGAAGTTCGTGAAACGTGAAGAATTGGGTGGTGAAGCAAATGAAAGCTAGTGAATTTCGCAACCTAACCTCTGCTGAAATCGAGCAAAAGATTGCCGGATTTAAAGAAGAACTCTTTAACCTCCGCTTTCAATTAGCTACCGGTCAGCTGGATAACCCGACTCGCATTCGTGATGTGCGGAAAGAAATAGCTCGTGCTAAAACCATTATCCGTGAAAGAGAATTGGGAATCGGTTAATTAGGGATAGGATGTACAATCCGTCCGTAATCAGGAAGGAGGCCAACAATGAGCGAAGAACGTAACGCACGTAAAGTGCAAACTGGTAAAGTGGTCAGCGATAAAATGGACAAAACGATTGTTGTTGCTGTAGAAACTTACAAAAAACACAACTTGTACCATAAACGCATCAAGGTTACTAAAAAATTCAAAGCACATGACGAAGAAAACACTGCGAAAATCGGTGACACGGTGAAAATCATGGAGACTCGTCCGCTTTCGAAAGATAAACGCTGGAGACTTACTGAAATCGTAGAAAAAGCGGTTATCATCTAATGCTCAGCAGCACTGCTGAAAGGAGGAATACTAAATGATTCAACCATTTACACGTTTGACTGTGGCTGACAACTCCGGTGCGAAGGAACTGATGTGTATCCGCGTACTCGGCGGTACGGGACGTCGTACAGCTCAAATCGGTGATCTGATCGTTTGTTCTGTTAAACAAGCAACACCAGGCGGCGTTGTCAAAAAAGGTGATGTAGTTAGAGCGGTTGTCGTTCGTACGAAACGTTCTGTACGTCGTAAAGACGGTTCCTACATCGGTTTTGATGAAAATGCAGCGGTAGTTGTAAAAGACGACAGAAGCCCACGTGGAACACGTATTTTCGGACCAGTTGCTCGCGAACTTCGCGATAAAGACTTCATGAAAATCGTTTCCTTGGCTCCAGAAGTTATCTAAAGCTTAATCTCGTGATGTTAGAAACAGGAGGTGTACGAAATGCCAAGAGTGAAAAAAGTTCTGGAATCCCATAACAACAAACTTCACGTTAAAAAGGAAGATACGGTTATGGTGATCAGCGGTAAAGACAAAGGTAAAAAAGGCCGTGTCATCGCTGCTTATCCTCGTGAGAACCGCGTCCTTGTGGAAGGTGTTAACATGGTGAAAAAACACCAGAAGCCTAACCAGCAAAATCCGCAAGGCGGCATTATCGAGAAGGAAGCTCCGATTCACGTTTCCAACGTAATGCACATCGATCCGAAGAGCGGAAAAGTAACCCGTGTAGGTTACAAAGTTTTGGATAACGGAAAGAAAGTGCGCGTTGCTAAACGTTCCGGAGAAATTATCGACTAATTGAACCGAATGAGAAAGGAGGGCTATGATTCATGGCATCAAGAATGAAAGAACGTTACCTGCAAGAAATCGCTCCTGCTTTGATGCAGAAGTTTAACTATACAACGGTAATGCAAGTGCCGAAAATCGAGAAAATCGTTATCAACATGGGTGTGGGCGACGCTGTCCAAAACTCCAAAGTGTTGGATTCCGCAGTAAACGATTTGCAACTGATCGCAGGTCAAAAACCTGTAATCACTCGTGCAAAAAAATCTATCGCAGGATTCAAACTGCGTGAGAATATGCCTATCGGTGTGAAAGTAACATTGCGCGGCGAGCGTATGTACTTCTTCCTCGATAAACTGTTCAACGTTACGCTTCCTCGTGTCCGCGACTTCCGCGGTGTATCGAGCAAAGCTTTCGACGGACGTGGTAACTACACACTGGGTCTGAAAGAGCAATTGATCTTCCCAGAGATCGAGTATGATAAAGTTGATAAAGTCCGCGGTATGGATATTGTCATCGTAACAACGGCGAAAACAGACGAAGAGTCCCGCGAATTGCTTACGCAAATGGGAATGCCTTTCGTTAAATAATGTTGGCATAACGTTTCCGGGTGTCTGGAAAGACTCCCTTTTCTCCGAAATTATTTAGGAGGTGTCAGGCTAAGTGGCAAAAACTTCGATGAAAGTTAAACAACAACGTACACCAAAGTTTAAAGTACGTGCATATACACGCTGTGAGCGTTGCGGACGTCCACATTCGGTCCTGCAAAAGTTCAAAATTTGCAGAATTTGCTTCCGTGAATTAGCTTATAAAGGCCAGATCCCTGGCGTGAAAAAAGCAAGCTGGTAAAAAGTCCTGAACGGGAAGGAGGTTAACTCACAATGACTATGTCTGATCCAATTGCAGATATGCTTACTCGTATTCGTAACGCGAACACTGTTCGTCACGAAACGGTAGAAATGCCTGCTTCGACAATGAAAAAACAAATCGCCGACATCCTGAAGCGTGAAGGTTTCATCCGTGACGCTGAAGTTATCGATGATAACAAACAAGGGATTATCCGTGTTTTCCTGAAATACGGTCAAAATAACGAGCGCGTTATCACTGGTCTGAAAAGAATCAGTAAACCTGGTCTTCGTGTTTACACGAAAAGCAACGAAGTACCTCGTGTACTTGGTGGCCTGGGAATCGCGATCATCTCGACATCCAAAGGTATCATGACGGACAAAGAAGCTCGTCAATCGAAATCCGGCGGAGAAGTCGTTTGCTACGTTTGGTAATATAACGTCACAAGATAGGAGGTGCAACATATGTCTCGTATTGGTCGCAAACCAATCACAGTACCAAGTGGTGTAGACATCACCCTGGACAACACCGTTATTACGGTAAAAGGACCAAAAGGAACTTTGACTCGTGAGCTTCATAAAGACATGAAGGTTACAGTTGAAAATAATGAAATCACAGTTGTGCGTCCTTCCGATAACAAAACTCACCGTTCTTTGCACGGCACAACGCGCAGCGTTGTAAACAACATGGTGAGCGGCGTTACTGAAGGATTCGCAAAATCTCTGGAATTGGTTGGGGTCGGATATCGTGCAAGCAAATCCGGAGATAAAATCGTTCTGAACGTTGGCTACTCTCACCCGGTTGAAATTACACCGGAAGCGGGAATCGAATTCGAAGTACCTTCGAATACGAAAATCATCGTTCGCGGAATCGACAAAGAGCGCGTAGGTGCTTACGCTGCTAAAATCCGTTCCGTTCGTGAACCTGAGCCGTACAAAGGTAAAGGTATTAAATATGAAGGCGAGCGTATCATCCGTAAGGAAGGTAAAGCCGGTAAGAAGAAATAAGATTTCTCTTACCGCCTTTGCGCGGCTTTCGGCTTGCTTGCTTCGTGTGTTTCTAATATACCCCGTGGCTTCTGCTTTGAAGCCAGCGAGGTAACCTGAAAGGAGTGAATCTTTGAGATGATTACGAAACCAGATAAAAATAAGGCTCGTCTGAAAAGACACCTTCGTGTTCGTAAGAAAATCCAAGGAACGGCAGACACGTCCTCGTTTGAACGTATTCCGTTCTGGTAAACATATGTATGCTCAAATCATCGATGATGTTGCTGGTGTAACAATCGCTTCCGCGTCTACCGTAGACAAAGAATTGAGCACTGACATCAAAAATGGTGCATCTGTTGAATCAGCTCGTAAAGTTGGCGAACTCGTTGCTAAACGTGCGAAAGACAAAGGTGTTTCCAACATCGTATTTGACCGTAGCGGATATCTGTACCATGGTCGTATCGCAGCTTTGGCTGAAGCGGCTCGTGAAGCAGGACTTGAGTTTTAAGATATTTTTCAAAAGGAGGTTAACGACTTGCGTGTAGATCCGAATACTTTGGAACTGACTGAAAGAGTTGTAAATATTAATCGCGTAGCTAAAGTAGTAAAAGGCGGACGCCGTTTCAGCTTTAGCGCACTGGTTGTAGTCGGCGACGGCAACGGCTGGGTTGGAGCTGGTATCGGTAAAGCGGGCGAAGTACCTGATGCAATTCGCAAAGGTATTGAAGACGCTAAGAAAAACCTTGTACACGTTCCACTCGTAGGAACATCGATTCCTCACTTGGTAACAGGTAAGTTCGGCGCAGGACGCGTGCTGTTGAAACCAGCATCTGAAGGTACTGGTGTTATCGCTGGTGGTCCTGTACGTGCGGTTCTCGAACTTGCTGGTGTAGGTGACATTTTGACAAAATCTCTGGGTTCTTCGAATTCCATGAACATGGTCAATGCGACTTTGGAAGGTTTGTCCCGTTTGAAGCGTGCTGAAGACGTGGCTAAACTGCGCGGAAAATCCGTCGAAGAGCTTCTGGGTTAAGGAGGGAATTCTCATGGCTAAATTAGAAATTACCCTCGTCCGCAGCTTGATCGGACGTCCGGAGACGCAAAGAACAACTGTGAAAACATTGGGTTTGCGCAAAATCAATAGCAAAGTGGTTCAAAACGACAATCCTGCCATCCGTGGTATGATTAACAAAGTAAGCCACTTGGTTGCTGTTAAAGAAGTAGAAGCTTAATAACGGGTTAATCCCACAAATCTTTAAGGAGGTGCAAAGAACGATGAAGTTACATGAGCTTTCACCATCTCCTGGATCCCGCAAAGAACGTAAACGTCTTGGTCGCGGTCCAAGTAGTGGTACAGGTAAAACATCAGGTCGCGGTCACAAAGGACAAAACGCTCGTTCTGGCGGTGGAGTACGTCCAGGCTTCGAAGGTGGACAAAATCCATTGTATCGTCGCTTGCCAAAACGTGGTTTTGTAAACCCAACTCGCAAAGAATATGCAGTTGTGAATACTGAAGACCTGAACAGTTTTGCTGCGGGTACTGAAGTAACTCCAGAATTCTTGATGACGAACGGCGTAGTTAAAAACGCTAAATCCGGAATCAAAATCCTGGGTAACGGTGATGTCACTGTGAAGCTGACTGTTAAAGCTAACAAGTTTTCTCAATCTGCTATTGAGAAAATTGAAGCTGCCGGCGGTACAACTGAGGTGATTTAATGTTCAAGACCCTAAAGAATATCTGGCGGGTTGAAGATCTGCGCAAAAGGGTATTATTTACCCTTTTTGTACTGATCATTTACCGCATCGGCTCCTTTGTTCCCGTTCCGGGAGTTAACAAAGATGTGTTCGAAGCGACAAATTCTGCGGGTAAAGAAGTTTTTGGACTTCTCAATACGTTCTCGGGTGGAGCGCTCTTCCAGTTCTCGATATTTGCGCTCGGGATCGTGCCTTACATCACTGCGTCTATCATAGTACAGTTGCTTTCCATGGACGTTATTCCTAAATTAGCGGAGTGGGCAAAGCAAGGTGAACAAGGTAAGAAGAAATCTGCACAGTTGACCCGTTATTTAACCATCGGGCTGGCATTGATCCAAGCGTTTGGTACGTCGATCGGATTCAACCGCTTGTACAATACAGAGATGGTGCCTAACGCTACATTTGCAGATTATATCTTGATCGCGATTGTACTTACGGCCGGTACTTCATTCCTGATGTGGCTTGGTGAGCAAATCACCGAGAAGGGCATCGGAAACGGAATCTCGATTCTGATCTTTGCGGGTATCCTGGCAACAGTGCCTAACATTATCAAACAAACAATCGAATCTGACTTCATTCAACCTGACCAACTGTTTATGAATATTCTCAAAGGTGTAATCATCGCAATTGTTATTGTGCTGATCATCATCGGGGTCATTTACATTCAGCAGGCGATTCGGAAAATTCCGGTACAGTACGCGAAACGTGTCGTAGGTAACAAAATGTACGGTGGACAGAATACACATATCCCGCTGAAAATTAATGCAGCAGGTGTTATCCCTGTCATCTTTGCTTCATCGCTGTTGATGTTCCCAACGATCATCGCCAACTTCTGGGCTGATCAAGATTGGGCTCGGTGGATCGGTCAAAACTTGACTACACACAAACCTCTGGGTATGTTGCTGTATGTCGTGATGATCTTCGGTTTCACATTCTTCTATACTTTCGTACAGATGAATCCACAGCAGATGGCTGATAATATGAAAAAGAACGGCGGTTACATCCCAGGCATTCGCCCGGGTAAAGCAACCGAGAAATATCTGACCCGTGTCATGACTCGTTTGACAATGGCCGGAGCCATCTTCTTGGCAGTCATTTCCGTTCTGCCTGTATTCTTAGGGGCACTTTCTGGTTTGCCTCAATCTGCGCAAATTGGAGGTACATCCCTCCTGATCGTTATCGGTGTTGCGCTGGATACGATGAAGCAAATCGAAAGCCAATTGATCAAACGCCACTACAAAGGTTTTATCAATAAATAGGCAATAGGTACCGGTCGAGTGAAGATTTACTTGCCGGCACCTATTGTGCTGTTTGTTGATGTAGGGTAGTCTTGGAGGGAGTGACATAACGTGAACATCCTATTCATGGGCCCTCCGGGGGCAGGAAAAGGAACGCAAGCAGACGTCATCGTGAAAGAGTTCGGTATTCCCCATATTTCAACAGGCGATGCATTTCGTCTCGCGATCAAACAGGGAACTCCCATTGGCCTGAAAGCCAAGGAATATATGGATCAAGGATTGCTTGTACCAGATGATGTTACCATTGGCATCGTTGAAGAACGTTTGCAGCAGCCGGATTGCAGAGAAGGTTTCCTCTTGGATGGATTTCCAAGAACCCTTTCACAAGCAGAAGCGCTCGATGGCATTCTGGATCGATTGAACTCAGGTCTCGATCATGTAATCAACCTGAAAGTGGATCGCAACAAATTGCTCGCTCGTTTGACGGGTCGTCGAATTTGTAAAAACTGTGGTTCCACTTATCATGTGGTATTCAATCCGCCTAAGCAGGAAGGTATTTGTGATAAATGCGCTGGTGAGTTGTATCAACGCTCTGATGATAATGAAGAGAGTGTAGGTACACGACTGGACGAGTATATCAACAAAACAGCACCACTCCTCACGTTCTATGAGACTAAAGGTCTTCTTCGTCAAATGAACGGAGAACAGGATATCGATCAAGTTTCTAAAGAAATCGTGTCCTTACTGAGAGGTTAATTGATGATCATTGGTAAGTCCGAAACGGAACTGGGCTTGATGAGGGAAGCAGGGAGAATTGTTGCGGAAACGCATCGTCTCTTGGCAGAGCATATCGCTCCCGGTATTACGACTGGAGAACTTGACCATATGGCCGATCAATATATCCGCAGTCAAGGAGCTGTGCCGTCTTTCAAAGGTTATAACGGTTTCCCTGCCAGTGTGTGCGCTTCAGTAAATGAAGAGTTGGTACATGGATTTCCCGGCAAACGCAAGTTGAACGAGGGCGATATCGTTACGTTTGACATTGGCGCGCAGTACCAGGGGTATCATGGAGATTCCGCCTGGACTTATCCAGTCGGCCGTATTTCCGAAGAAGCCCGTCGTCTTCTGGACGTTACCGAGGCTTCGTTATACGCAGGTCTGGCGCTGGTAAAACCGGACGTTCGCTTGTTTACAATATCTCATGCGATTCAGAAATATATTGAAGATGAAGGGTTCTCCGTCGTTCGTGAATATGTCGGTCACGGCATAGGCGCAGATCTGCACGAAGAACCACAGATTCCGAACTATGGTCTTCCCGATCGGGGACCACGGCTTAAAGCGGGCATGGTGCTGGCCATAGAGCCGATGGTTAACGTAGGTAGACGGTATGTGAAAACGTTGGAAGATAACTGGACTGTCGTCACGGTTGATGGAAAGTTATGTGCCCACTTTGAACACACCGTAGCAGTTACACCTGATGGTATGGAAATTTTCACGAAACTGAATGCGTAGGTGATAAGGCATGAACAATCAGTCTAATCCGCAGCTCGGTCAACTTGTGAAGATCCGTAAAGGCCGCAATGCGGACCAAGCCGCAGTAATTGTTGCTATAGCGGACAGTAAGTTCGTATATATCGCGGATGGAGACAAACGTAAGTTTGATCAACCCAAGAAGAAGAATCTTCTTCATCTTGAACTCCAGCCCATGATTAGCAGCGAGGTTGTGAACAGTTTAAACGAGAGTGGTCGGGTGACAAATGGAAAGCTCCGTTATGCGGTTCATTCATTTCTGGAATCCACCAACATTCAAGCTGAAGAGAAAGGAGACTGACTAATGGCTAAGGAAGATGTCATTGAAGTGGAAGGTACGGTTCTTGAACCGCTACCGAATGCAACGTTCAAGGTTGAGCTTGAGAACGGTCATCAAATTCTCGCTCACGTTTCCGGAAAACTGCGGATGCACTTTATCCGTATCCTGACTGGAGACAAAGTAGTTGTTCAGTTATCGCCTTATGATTTAACAAAAGGACGTATAACTTACCGTAAATAGTAGTAGACAGTTGCAATGAACTGTGAAGCTTATGAAGCGGGTTTTGCCCGGCAAAACTTGCGAAAGCTTCGAAGCCGGTTTTACAATAGTAGAACAAGGTCAATGCTTACGAAGAGGGTTTTGCTAAGCAAAACTTTGAGGAGGTAATTCACATGAAGGTAAGACCTTCGGTCAAGCCGATTTGCGAAAAATGCAAAGTCATTCGCCGCAAAGGGAATGTTATGGTTATCTGTGAAAATCCGAAACACAAACAAAAACAAGGTTAAAGAAGGGGGTGTAGCGTAAAATGGCACGTATAGCTGGTGTGGATTTGCCACGTGATAAGCGCGTTGAGATCGCCTTGACTTATATTTTCGGAATCGGTAAAACGACTTCCCAGAAAATTCTGAGCACAACAGGCATCAATCCGGACACTCGTGTTCGTGATTTGACGGAAGATGAAGTCAGCAAATTGCGTGAAAGTATCGATAAAGAGGTCAAAGTAGAAGGTGACCTGCGTCGAGAAATCTCTTTGAATATTAAACGTTTGACGGAGATCGGTTGTTACCGTGGAGTTCGTCATCGTCGTGGTCTGCCTGTTCGTGGACAACGTACGAAAACGAATGCTCGTACTCGTAAAGGTCCTCGTCGTACAGTAGCGAACAAGAAGAAATAATAAGGGGGATAAGAGAAAATGGCTAAACCGAAAAAAGTCGTACGTACTAAACGTCGTGACCGTAAGAATATTGAATCTGGCGTGGCGCATATCCGTTCCACTTTCAATAACACTATCGTTACTATTACGGATCCTCACGGAAATGCAATTTCGTGGGCAAGCTCAGGCGGCCTCGGATTCAGAGGTTCCCGTAAATCGACTCCGTTTGCTGCACAAATGGCTGCTGAGACTGCTGCCAAAGCTGCAATGGAACATGGGATGAAAGCCGTTGAGGTTATGGTTAAAGGACCAGGCGCAGGCCGTGAAGCAGCGATCCGCTCTTTGCAAGCTGCTGGTCTTGAAGTTAACCTGATCAAAGACGTAACTCCAGTCCCGCATAACGGATGCCGTCCTCCAAAACGTCGTCGTGTCTAATGAGATTTGCCCCTGCGTGTGGTATATTTCCGGCACAATCTGCTAATAATGGTTGTTTAGGCATACTACTACATGTTTTCGCAAGAGAAGGTAAATGTTTCATAGAGGACCGACGTTTTGAAGGAGGGGTATTGCAGTGATTGAAATCGAAAAGCCGAAAATTGAGACGGTAGACGTCAACGATGATGGCACCTATGGGAAATTCGTAGTAGAACCGCTTGAGCGCGGATACGGTACGACGCTTGGAAACTCGCTTCGCCGAATCTTGCTCTCGTCACTGCCGGGTGCGGCAGTGTCTTCGGTTCAAATCGATGGCGTTCTGCATGAATTTGCTACAGTTCCTGGCGTAATGGAAGATGTTACGGAGGTTATTCTTAACCTGAAAGCTTTGTCGCTTAAGATTCATTCGGATGAGGAGAAAGTGCTCGAGATTGATGCTGAAGGCGAAGGAGCAATTACGGCTGGAGATATCCGTGCTGACTCCGATGTGGAAATCCTTAACCCGGATCTTCACATTGCTACGCTCGGACCAGGTTCGAGACTTCACATGCGTATTTTTGCCAATCGCGGTCGCGGCTACGTCCAGGCAGATCGGAATAAACGCGATGACCAGCCGATCGGCGTCATCCCAGTCGATTCCATCTTCACCCCGATCAGTCGCGTTAACTACGCTGTGGAAAATACGCGTGTCGGTCAAGTGACCAACTATGACAAGCTCACGTTGGAAGTTTGGACTGATGGAAGTATTCGTCCTGAAGAGGCTGTAAGCCTCGGCGCTAAAATTTTGACTGAGCATCTGATGCTCTTCGTGGGTCTTACAGACGAAGCGAAAGATGCAGAGATCATGGTCGAAAAAGAAGAAGACAAAAAAGAAAAAGTACTCGAAATGACGATCGAAGAGCTGGATCTCTCTGTTCGTTCCTACAACTGCCTCAAACGTGCCGGTATTAATACCGTGCAAGAGCTGACTACGAAAACGGAAGAAGACATGATGAAAGTCCGTAACCTCGGACGCAAGTCTTTGGAAGAAGTTCAAGAGAAGCTTGAGGAACTCGGTTTGGGACTCCGTACAGAAGAATAGACAGCCGAGTGCTTGAAGTGAAGGAGGGAAAACAATGGCATACCAAAAGTTGGGCCGTAATTCCAGCGCGCGTAAAGCTTTGTTCCGTGACCTGGTAACCGACCTGTTCTTATACGAACGCATTCAGACAACTGAAGCGAAAGCAAAAGAGGTTCGCTCTATTGCTGAAAAACTGATCACTAAAGCGAAAAAGGGAGATCTTCATGCCCGTCGCCAAGTGGCAGCTTATGTTCGCCGCGAGACTATCGATGGTGAGCAAGATGCAATCCAAAAACTGTTTAGCGAATTGTCCGGTCGTTACGCTGAGCGTCCAGGTGGATACACTCGTATTCTGAAACTGGGACCTCGTCGTGGTGATGCAGCGCCAATGGTTTACTTGGAACTGGTAGACCGCGCGTAAAACAGATGAGATGAGGAAAGGGGACAGAATCAATGATTCTGGATTAACCCTTTTTTTCTCTTCATTTCGGGATTCGTGCTGTAATAGAAGCTCCGTAAGGGGCTTCTTTTGCTGTTCGGGATAGGCTTAGGTATAGTATGGAACAAAGGTGTGGTAATGATGCGGAACTTATGTATGACGTTAACTTATGATGGCACTGCCTATTATGGCTTCCAAGTACAACCGGGTGGGAATACCATTCAGGACCATCTTGAAGATGCAATTCGTGCTTTGACTGGTGAGTCTGTTAAGATTACAGGTTCTGGCCGAACAGATGCAGGCGTTCACGCTCGCAGACAGATCTTCAACTTCCCTACGGAGTCCCAGATCCCGATTGAACGTTGGTGTATTGCACTCAACTCCAGATTACCATCTGATATTGTCGTTATTGATGCGATTGAGGTTTCGGCTGATTTTCATTCTCGCTATGCAGCGAAAAAGAAAACGTATCGTTATACAGTCAATGCGAATCAATTTCCGGATGTTTTCAACAGAAGACTGCAGTATCATCATCATGCGAAGCTTGATATTATGGCCATGCAGGAAGGCTTACGACATTTCATAGGAACGTATGATTTTACCTCTTTTGCTTCACGCAAGTCTCAGAAAGAGAATCATGTCCGTTCGGTATACGAAGCATGGATGGAAGTGGACCGATCAATGTGCAGAGACCATCCGCGAGATCAGGGTGTCATTCACATATATGTGAGTGGTAATGGATTTTTGCAGCATATGGTTCGTATCATTGTAGGGACACTGCTGGAGATCGGAGAGGGCAAACGGAAAGCCTCTGATGTACCGAATATGATTGCTGCATGTAATCGATCTGCTGCAGGACCTACTGCAGTTAGCTGCGGTTTAATGCTCTGGGATCTTGAATACCAAAAAGATTAAATTTGGTGAGTGAAAAGCTTAATTAACACTTGCGATTTAATCGCCTATCATGTAATATAAAAGTTGTGTTTTCTTAATGGCTTTCCCACAGCCCCAATTAAGAGGTTCACATCGAATTTACAATCCATCAACACCTAAAGTTATAACTTAACGAACGAAGATAAATGAAAATGATGATTTTGAACATTTTAAGGAGGAACTTTTCATGCGTACTACGTACATGGCGAAGCCTAACGAAGTTGAGCGCCAATGGCACATCATTGATGCTGAAGGCAAAACCCTCGGACGTTTGGCGAGCGAAGCAGCTGCTTTGATTCGCGGCAAACACAAGCCACAATTCACTCCACATGTGGACACTGGCGATTTCGTTGTTATCATCAATGCTGAGAAAATCGTATTGACTGGTAAGAAAATGCAAGGTAAAAAATACTACCGTCACTCGATGCACCCAGGTGGTTTGAAAGTAACTACTGCTGAAGAGATGGTTAAAAACAAACCTGAGCGTATGTTGGAATTGGCTGTTCGCGGTATGCTTCCTAAAACTCGCATGGGCGAGAAAATGAAGTTGAGACTTAAAGCGTACAGAGGCACTGAGCATCCACATGCAGCACAAAAACCAGAAGTTTACGAACTTCGCGGTTAATTAAAAGGAGGACAGTTTCATGGCACAAGTACAATACTATGGGACAGGTCGTCGTAAACATTCGGTAGCACGTGTTCGCCTTGTACCGGGTGAAGGACGCATTGTCATCAATAAACGTGATATTAATGAATACTTCGGTTTGGAAACACTCAAACTGATCGTAAAACAACCACTGAACTTGACAGAAACGTTGAACAACTATGACGTTCTTGTTATTGCTCATGGTGGCGGAATCTCCGGTCAAGCCGGCGCAATCCGTCATGGTATCTCCCGCGCTCTGCTCAAAGCAGATCCGGAATACCGTGCATCCCTGAAAAAAGCTGGATTCCTGACTCGTGACCCACGTATGAAAGAGCGTAAAAAATACGGTCTTAAAGCGGCTCGTCGCGCACCTCAGTTCTCCAAACGTTAATATTAAAAGCCTTTGGCCTCGGCCGAAGGCTTTTTTATATATTCATGACTATTCAGTTTGATACTTCTGATCTTTGTGCGTTAGCTCTCATATTTCTGATATATCTGTTTCACTACTACTTATGCATGTATATCCCCTTAAAGGCCTTCTCAGTGTCCTGTTTATACCCTCAGTGGAGTCCACTAATATCTACTGTTAATACTTCTAACTGAACCTCTTTAGTCGTTTTGGCTTGCTCAATTTTCGCTTACCCTTCGCTTCCGCACGTTCTGTAAAAACTCCCTATAAAAATTCATCTATGACCGCCTTCATTCCGAATTCTTGAATGCGCTCGTTTCATGTTTTAACAGTTATTTCTTAACTGTGAATCTTATCAGTATTTCTTATAAAAACGATAAAAGTCCCTTACATATGAGCTTCTAATTGTCGTAGCATTAGAGTCATTAAATCTTCTGGTTTTCATCCTTCACTCTCAATGGACCTTTGATTTTTTGATGCTGCTCTTGCTGGCATGAACAGTGCAAACCCAGCAGTAGCAAAGGATTCCGAAGTTAAGAGGTGTAATTTTATCAACCTCATGACCTGGATTAATATCATTGTTTTTATCTCATTAACAGAGAAATGGACAAATTGAACCAAAATATTGTGAGAGAGCAGTGATTAACAATGGGCAGAAACTGATTTGTTTTACCAGATGTCAGGCATTGACATCGCCAATGAAAGATTTATACTAAACATAATTCATATTAGATTAGTCGGCTTTAAGTTTCATTGAAATGCAGAATGGGGAAAATCACAGATGAACTTGTTGGAGAAAGAAGAATTAGCACGGAAGAAGGCTGAGGAACTGGAACAGTCCAGTCCAGAGGATATTATTCGGTATGCTATTGAAACATTTCCAAATATCACTTTTGCTTGTAGCTTTGGAGCAGAAGATGTTGTACTTGTAGATATGTTGCAGAAGATCAGCCCATCGACAGATATCTTTTATCTGGATACTGATTTTCACTTTAAAGAGACATACGAAACACGTGACAAAATGCAGGAGAATTACAATCTTGAATTTGTACGCGTTTCACCCAAGATTACTCCGGAAGAACAGGCAGCTCAATACGGTGAAGAGTTGTGGAAGTCTGATCCAAATGGATGCTGTAACATTCGTAAAGTTGAACCGTTAACACGTATTCTTTCTCAGTATGATGCATGGATTACAGGTATTCGTAGAGATCAAGCACCAACTCGTGCTAACTCGAAAAAGGTTGAATATGATTCTAAATTTGGTCTGATGAAGTTTAATCCAATTGCACACTGGACGTCGGATGATGTATGGCAATATATCCGTGACAATAACGTTGTATATAATCCTCTTCATGATCAGAACTACCCGAGTATTGGTTGTGAGCATTGTACACGTCAGGTTATGCCTGGTGAGGACCCTCGTGCCGGACGCTGGTCTGGTAATGATAAAACGGAATGTGGTCTTCATAAATAATAGATATACAAGGAGCTGACAAGATGACATCGATTCTGCCTCATGGAGGTACGCTGGTTCAGCGTATCGTACAAGGAGAAGAACGGGAGCAATTGTTGCAAGACAGTAAAAACTTATCCTCTTTGCTTATTAATACCTGGACGATATCAGATTTGGATCTGATTGGAGTGGGAGCATTCTCACCGCTTCAAGGTTTCTTGAATGAGGAAGATTATCTTTCGGTTGTGTCTCGCATGCGTCTCGCAGATGGAACAGTCTGGAGTATACCGATTACACTTGCTGTTGATGATAAACAAGCCGCCTCTCTCCAGATTGGTGAGCTGGTGAAACTTGTTGGTGATCAAGATGGAGTAACTTATGGACTGCTCGAAGTTCAAAGTATATACCAGGTGGATCAGGGTGAAGAAGCCCGGCGTGTATTCAAAACAGATGATCCCGAGCACCCGGGTGTCAAAAAACTGTTGGAGCGCCCTGCAACATACGTAGGAGGTCCAATCCAAGTCCTGAACCGTCCAAAACCAGCAAAATTTGAGGAATTCTATTATGATCCTGCAGATACCCGGAAGATTTTTCAGGAGAAGGGTTGGAAGACGGTAGTTGGTTTTCAGACTCGTAATCCGGTTCACCGGGCTCATGAGTACATCCAGAAGAGCGCTATGGAGATTGTGGATGCACTCTTCCTGAATCCGCTTGTTGGAGAGACGAAGTCGGACGATGTCCCCGCAGATGTTCGGATGAAGAGTTATCTGGTTTTATTGGAGAACTATTACCCGGCTGATCGTGCGTTCCTCGGCGTGTTCCCTGCAGCTATGCGGTATGCCGGCCCACGAGAAGCTATTTTCCATGCGATGGTTCGCAAAAATTACGGGTGTACCCACTTTATCGTCGGTCGTGACCATGCAGGTGTTGGTGATTATTACGGAACGTATGAAGCACAGGAGATCTTTGCTAACTTCACAGCAGAGGAATTGGGAATCACACCGCTGTTCTTCGAACATAGTTTCTTCTGTACCAAATGTGGTAACATGGCATCCAGCAAAACTTGTCCACATGATAAAGAACATCATATGGCGCTTTCCGGCACCAAAGTACGAGGTTTGCTCCGTGACGGCCAGTGCCCTCCACCTGAATTTACACGTCCTGAGGTGGCTGAGGTACTGATTGAAGGAATGGCCGAGCAAGTCCGCTCCTAACGGTATATTTGTCCATCTTGTCCCATATAGATGATTAGAGTCATTTATAGGGACGAGGTGGTTTTTTATGCGTAAAAATATGGGGAAACACTTTGTAGTCTGGATCAGGTTAAAAACAATCAAAAGAGTCATGCTGAGCCTTTGTCTGCTGGCCATGTTAGTGGCAGTAATGTCCTATGAGCTGCCTTCCGCGAAGACTTCAGGTTATTGGAGTTTGCCGATGGCGGGTAAAGTCATTGCCATTGATGCAGGACACGGAGGTCCAGATGGGGGCGCGGTAAGCAAGCAGGGTGTTATTGAAAAAGATATCAACCTGTCGATCGCCTTGTATGTGAGAGATTATTTGCAACAGGCAGGGGCCTTAGTGGTTATGACACGAGAGATCGATACGGATTTGGCAGAATCGGACACCAAAGGGTACTCCAAACGCAAGACGGAAGATCTGAAACAAAGAGTGCGGCGGATAGAGGATAAGCAAGCAGATCTCTTTATTAGCATTCACATGAACAGTGTTCCATCTAACCGATGGAGTGGAGCGCAGGTTTTCTATACACCTAACCATCCGGATAACGAAGGTTTGGCTAATTTGCTTCAACAAGAGATGGTTCGTAATCTGGAGAATACGGATCGAATCGCCAAAACGGTGAATACGGTTTATCTGTTACAGGCTCTGAAGATTCCTTCAGCGCTGGTAGAAGTAGGTTTCCTTTCTCATCCGGAAGAGGCACGTATGCTTGCGGACGAAGCGTATCAACGTAAGGTGGCTGCATCGATTTATAATGGGATTCTCAGATATTCCTCAGGTGAACGACCTAAAAGTTAGTCAGAATAAGAAAGGTAATGATATAATTGGATCAGCATACCTAATTACATGCCAATAGATAAAGCTGAGGTGCTGTCTGATGTTATCAAAAGAACAGGTGCTTGAACTATTACAGCCATTACAAGAACCACAATTGGGAGTAAGTCTGACCGAACTGGAATGGGTTCGAGATATTATGGTGAAAGAAAATCATGTCGCCCTGACGATAGTGACGCTGGAAAACCGACCTGAGGATACAACAGCCTTGAGTGATGCAGCACGTAATCTGTTGTCCCAGCACGGACTGAAGGATGTACATATTCGTGTGCGTGCAGCTTCTGAGCATGATCGTGAGAGCCTGAATAGGGGACAAACCGATAAAGAGCCGGATCGGGAAGAAGTGCTCGTAAAAGGTCACGCAGCGGGCCTAGATGGACATGAGCTGTTAAGTCCTGAATCAGGTGTTCGTTTTATTGCAGTGGCCAGCGGTAAAGGTGGCGTTGGTAAATCAACGGTGACTGTTAATCTCGCTGTAGCCTTGGCACGTCAAGGTAAAAAAGTGGGCTTAATTGATGCGGATATCTATGGTTTCAGCGTACCCGACATGATGGGGATAGAAGAATATCCGGTCGTTGAAGATGGTGTTATCCAACCGGTTGAACGTTTCGGAGTCAAAGTCATGTCGATGGGCTTCTTTATTCGGGAGAACAATCCAGTGATCTGGCGAGGACCCATGCTTGGTCGGATGCTGCGTCAATTCTTTACCGATGTCCAGTGGGGCGAGTTGGATTATGTATTATTGGATTTGCCACCAGGTACGGGAGATGTCGCTTTGGATGTGCACCAGATGTTGCCACAGAGCAAGGAAATTATCGTTACTACCCCGCATGCAACAGCAGCTTTTGTTGCAGCACGTGCGGGTGCAATGGCCATTCAGACCGATCATGAGTTACTTGGTGTGGTTGAGAATATGGCTTATTATGAATGTGGCAGTTGCGGCGAGAAGGATTATGTCTTTGGTCGTGGAGGCGGGGAAGACTTGCGGAAAGTCTGCATACAAGCCTGCTTGCCCAGATACCATTAGGATCGCCGGATAATCATCCTTCCGAACCGGATTTCTCACCTTCTGTCTACAAAGCAGATTCCCGTATAGGGGCTATCTACGATGAAGTGGCCCGATCCATTGAATCCAAATTCTAACGGTGTGCGTGTTATAAATACAATTAAAAGCCTGCGTCCATTTGGATGCAGGCTTTTCAGTATCTGTGGTGCGTATCGACGCCTGCTGTTTATGATCCTCCGCCGCCCGAATCTCCACTGCTTCCACCATCTCCGCCATCACTACCACCTTGGCCGTCTTGCTGTCCGCCTTGTTCTTGTCCTTGTCCTTGTTGACCGCCACTCTCTACTTTGGGTTGCAATTCGTCCTGTACTACCTTCTTGAGTAAAGTGAGCACTTCCATGCGGAACAACGGGTTTTGCATCACTTCCTGCATGACAGTCATCGTCTGTTTACGATAATCCGGAGTCTTTGTCATATCCATGAACATCTTGGATACTTCAGGTGACTTCATAATGGATTCAACAGACTTTTGATAGGTGGGATCTTTAATCAGTTCCATATGAAGTTGTTTACTTTGTGCGTTGATCACTTTGGCAAATTCACCCGCAAACTGCGGATCGGTCATGATCTTTTCAAATTCCTTCTTATACTCGGGAGCTGTGATGGTATCTTTTACTGCAATACGTATTTGTTCCGAAGATTGCACAGGCATTAACATTTTCATACCAATGGATCCCGAGGCACCACCCGAACCGCCACCTTCTTCTGAACCACTGCCTCCGCTGGATGAGCTTTGACCTGTAAGAGCTTCCTCCACTGCTTTCTTGCCTTCGTCACTTTTCAAAATATCTACAACCATTGTTTTCATTTCTTTATAACTGCCCTGAGGAGGCGAAGAACTCTGATCTGAACCGCAACCGGCAAGCATGACGGATAGCCCCAGTACGACACAGCATAGCTGCCACAAAGGCCGTTTCATGTTTACAATCCCTCCTTGATTAGATACTGGATGTAGTATGTGATGGGAAAGGACGAAATATGTTGAGCAATGATGGTTTTTTGCTGAGAAGGTTGGTAAAATAAACACTCGGGGGTGGAAAACATTTGAATTTGCGTAAATGGTTTTTCCTATTTTGGACAGCCTTGCTTATTGGGGCCGCGGGAGCATTAGGCACAGGATTGATTATGATGCTGGTGAACGGGGAGAAAACCAATGGGTTGAATGATTTTCTTCTGTATCTTTTGATCCTATTTGGATCAGGAGTTATGATCAGCGTGTATTCACAAATGGGTTTCTTTGCATATCTGATTTTGAATTATATGGGTAAAGGTGTATTCCCAAAGCGCGGTTGGCAGATCGTGCAGGTTGTATTAACGGTGTTAGCCCTGTTTGACGTGATGTTTTTACGTCTATTTGTTGGGGAGACCGGGAACGTATATCGGATATTGTGTTAGGTATCATTATTTTGGCAGCTGCAATTGTTACCGCTTACGTTAAAGTAAAGCTCACGCATATCTCCGCGCTTGTACCTACACTCTTTTTCATGATTGCCGTCACCATAGTGGAGACAATTGGCGTATTACGTATTGATGTAAATGCAGCAACCATATTTATTGTGGTTCCCTTGCTCTTATGTAATGCATACCAAATGCTGATATTGCACAGGCTGGTGGATGTATCGGCAAAGCGCAGCGTGAGTGGAGAGGCCAAATCGTTGAAAGAAAGTCGCGCATGAATTTCATTTCGTATAAAACATACCAAAAAGAGCTAACCTGGTTAGCTCTTTTCAACGTTTACATGCTGTACGTTTATGTTTTTTACACTCGTACTCAAGCTGTAGACCTGAGCAATTTTCCGATTATTGAGCGCTGGCTTGATCACGTACTTCCTTGCCTTCGACACTGGAATGGTTAAGCAACTCAGACACGGTTACGAATTCATAGCCCTGATTTTTTAATTTGTCGATAATGACAGGAAGTGCCTCATGAGTTTGTTTGGAAGAATCGCTTGCATGAAGCAGCACGATGTCCCCTGGATGTGCTTTGCTAACTACGCGGTCAACAATAGTCTGTACACCGGGGTTTTTCCAATCCAAGGAATCAGTATCCCATTGAACGACCTGATAATTAAGACTATTGGCTACCTGGAGCACCCGCTTGTCAAAGTCCCCGTTAGGCAGACGCAGTAATTTCGGTTCTTTTCCCGTTAAATCGGTTAAAATGCTATGAGCTGTCGAAATTTCTTTGCGAATCTCTTCCTCGGTCAGGCTGCTGTAGTTCTCATGTCTGTGACCATGGCTGCCAATTTCATATCCTGCCTCTTTGATGGCAGTGACGATTTCGGGATGTGTCTTGCTCCAGGGGGAGGAAAGGAAAAAGGTTGCCTTCTGCACTTTGTTCTCCTGAAGAACTTTCAGAATCGGCTCTGTACGTTTATCTCCCCAGCTAATGTCAAAGGTAAGTGCAATTACCTTCTTCTCGGTTGGAACGCTGTAGACCGCTGATGGTGCTTCCTCCGAGAATACGGAGACATTGCCACTCTCCAGATAAATAATACCGATCGCAAAGATGGCAGCAACGAGGACAATCAGGTACCGTTTAATCTTTTTGCCGCTAAATACATAGAACGAGTTCATTTCAATAAGCGCCCCTCTCCCATAAGAAATGCTTGTTTACTCTCCAATGTATGCTCGTACTCCCCAGTTATTCGTAACGAACCTTGTTTGTCCATCATTTTAGATTCCACAGGAGGTTATTATGTTAAAATTCAGTACATTTCTTAGAGATCTTGGATCCATCCGCAGTGCATTAATCTGGGCAGTAGTATTGTTTGTCGCTGGAATAGGGGCAGGGTGGGTAAGTACAGGGCCACTGGAAGAATTGTTGTTGAATCAAATTGGAGGTTTACGTGAAGTCAGTGAACGGCTGGAGCAGGGGGGCAATGTGCAATGGAACTTCTTCCTGTTTATCTTTTTCAATAATGCGATTAAAAGTGTGCTTGTCATCTATGCCGGTATATTCTTCGGTATTCTGCCAGTCATCTTCCTGCTGATCAATGGAATGGTCCTTGGATTCGTAGTGCACACCACCATGAATTATGGAGCGAGCTTCTATGATATTGTCGTTAAAGGTTTGCTTCCGCATGGCATTATCGAGATTCCCGTCATTATTATTGCTTGCGCATTCGGATTGAAGTTTGGTGGTCTGGTGGTTAAAAGTCTTGTACAACTTGGAAGTGACAAACGAAATACGCTGGGAAGTCGGTGGAGGACTTTATGAACAGGACGCTAACAGCATCCTTCTGGGTTGTTATCTTGCTTCTCGTTGCAGCAATCATCGAAAGCACACTTACGTATACTCTGGTGAGAGGATAAAATTTTGTGATGGTTGGCATTCATAAATTTTCAGAAAGTTGACCATAACAATAAAACGGGTTCACGCAGCACCCTCAAAAAGCGATTGCACGGGGCTGCATGAAACTTGTGTAAGTGTGATAAAGAGGCTATGCACAAAAAGGAGAACTCTAATGCTGGGTATGTTGTTTAATGAGAAGGAATGCAAAGAACTAGACTATGTGCTGCGTAAAGAGTTGGATGAGATGCTTTTCGATCTAAGTGATAATCGTCTTGACCAAGAGATCAAATATGCTATCGCGAGCCGATATAAGACTGTGTTCCGCATGTATGCACGCTTTGCCCCGCCAAAAGAGCTGTCCAAATATGCAAGAGGTGGGAAGCTGAAAAAGTCGAAGCCTTAATGCTAAAGCTGGTCATATATTCGATTTACAGTAGTGGAATTGAGGTGCGGCTCTTTTTAGCGAAGGCTGTACCTCTAAACCATGAAGATGTGAAATTATTGAGGGGGTCATGCTTTTTGTCGAAAAAGGGTTGACCTTTCTAATTTCATATGGTAAATTAATTTTCGTTCCTTTTTAGGAGCGGTTCAGCCGAAACAAGCATGAAAATAAAGCGATTGAAAAGAATCGGAAAAATAATGCTTGCAAAGAGAACTTCAACATGATATATTATAAAAGTCGCCGCTGAAACGACGACAATATGAAAAACAGCACGGAATTGAATGTTTGATCTTTGAAAACTGAACAACGAGTGAGTAAACATTCTGCTTGCAGAATGAACGCGAAAGTTGAAACAAGCCTTGGTTTGAATCGAGCCGGAGCACAAATGAGATTTTAATCTCGTCAGATTCAAAATGAGCTTATCGCTCTTTTCAATACTTTATTGGAGAGTTTGATCCTGGCTCAGGACGAACGCTGGCGGCATGCCTAATACATGCAAGTCGAGCGGACTTGAAGAGAAGCTTGCTTCTCTGATGGTTAGCGGCGGACGGGTGAGTAACACGTAGGCAACCTGCCCTCAAGTTTGGGACAACTACCGGAAACGGTAGCTAATACCGAATAGTTGTTTTCTTCGCCTGAAGGAAACTGGAAAGACGGAGCAATCTGTCACTTGGGGATGGGCCTGCGGCGCATTAGCTAGTTGGTGGGGTAACGGCTCACCAAGGCGACGATGCGTAGCCGACCTGAGAGGGTGATCGGCCACACTGGGACTGAGACGCGGCCCAGACTCCTACGGGAGGCAGCAGTAGGGAATCTTCCGCAATGGGCGAAAGCCTGACGGAGCAATGCCGCGTGAGTGATGAAGGTTTTCGGATCGTAAAGCTCTGTTGCCAGGGAAGAACGCTTGAGAGAGTAACTGCTCTCAAGGTGACGGTACCTGAGAAGAAAGCCCCGGCTAACTACGTGCCAGCAGCCGCGGTAATACGTAGGGGCAAGCGTTGTCCGGAATTATTGGGCGTAAAGCGCGCGCAGGCGGTCATTTAAGTCTGGTGTTTAATCCCGGGGCTCAACCCCGGATCGCACTGGAAACTGGGTGACTTGAGTGCAGAAGAGGAGAGTGGAATTCCACGTGTAGCGGTGAAATGCGTAGATATGTGGAGGAACACCAGTGGCGAAGGCGACTCTCTGGGCTGTAACTGACGCTGAGGCGCGAAAGCGTGGGGAGCAAACAGGATTAGATACCCTGGTAGTCCACGCCGTAAACGATGAGTGCTAGGTGTTAGGGGTTTCGATACCCTTGGTGCCGAAGTTAACACATTAAGCACTCCGCCTGGGGAGTACGGTCGCAAGACTGAAACTCAAAGGAATTGACGGGGACCCGCACAAGCAGTGGAGTATGTGGTTTAATTCGAAGCAACGCGAAGAACCTTACCAGGTCTTGACATCCCTCTGACCGGTACAGAGATGTACCTTTCCTTCGGGACAGAGGAGACAGGTGGTGCATGGTTGTCGTCAGCTCGTGTCGTGAGATGTTGGGTTAAGTCCCGCAACGAGCGCAACCCTTGATCTTAGTTGCCAGCATTTCGGATGGGCACTCTAAGGTGACTGCCGGTGACAAACCGGAGGAAGGTGGGGATGACGTCAAATCATCATGCCCCTTATGACCTGGGCTACACACGTACTACAATGGCCGGTACAACGGGCAGTGAAGCCGCGAGGTGGAACCAATCCTAAAAAGCCGGTCTCAGTTCGGATTGCAGGCTGCAACTCGCCTGCATGAAGTCGGAATTGCTAGTAATCGCGGATCAGCATGCCGCGGTGAATACGTTCCCGGGTCTTGTACACACCGCCCGTCACACCACGAGAGTTTATAACACCCGAAGTCGGTGGGGTAACCGCAAGGAGCCAGCCGCCGAAGGTGGGATAGATGATTGGGGTGAAGTCGTAACAAGGTAGCCGTATCGGAAGGTGCGGCTGGATCACCTCCTTTCTATGGAGAATCGTTTCCCGTAGCGGAAACATTCAAATACAAAATCTAGCCAGGTCGGCTAGTGACTCACTCGTTGTTCAGTTTTGAGAGCTCAAACTCTCAAACGTTTGGTGGCGATAGCGAAGGGGTTCCACACGTTCCCATCCCGAACACGACCGTTAAGCCCTTCAGCGTCAATGGTACTTGGACCGCAGGGTCCTGGGAGAGTAGAACGCCGCCAAGCGTAACCCATTATGGGTTCAAAAAAGTATATATAATGTGGGCCCTTAGCTCAGTTGGTTAGAGCGCACCTCTGATAAGGGTGAGGCCGGTGGTTCGAGTCCACCAGGGCCCACCATCTATACCTTTCATTTTCATATGGGGCCATAGCTCAGCTGGGAGAGCGCCTGCCTTGCAAGCAGGAGGTCAGCGGTTCGATCCCGCTTGGCTCCACCAAAAATGTTTTACAAGTTTGTTCTTTGAAAACTAGATATCGAAACGAAAGTAAAATGCGAATTAGAACATTCCTTTTTAGCTGAACTTGTGTTAAATAAGTTTCAATAAAACGGTAGATTGCTGGAGCGAGTGATCGAAATGGAGCGACTTTTGGATTTGCGCAAGCAAACCAAGCGGAGCGACAGCTCGAACACGAGCGCAATGGTTAAGCTACTAAGAGCACACGGAGGATGCCTAGGCGCTAGGAGCCGATGAAGGACGTGGCGAACAACGAAACTGCCTCGGGGAGCTGTAAGCAAGCTTTGATCCGGGGATGTCCGAATGGGGAAACCCAGCTGGGGTAATATCCAGTTACTCACAACTGAATACATAGGTTGTGTAGAGGCATACCAGGGGAACTGAAACATCTAAGTACCCTGAGGAAGAGAAAACAATAGTGATTCCGTCAGTAGCGGCGAGCGAACGCGGAGAAGCCCAAACCAGAGAGCTTGCTCTTTGGGGTTGTGGGACGTCTCACATGGAGTTACAAAGGAACCGGTTAAGCGAAGAGGTCTGGAAAGGCCCGCCAAAGAAGGTAAAAGCCCTGTAATTGAAAGTCTGTTCCCTCCGAGACGGATCCCGAGTAGTGCGGGGCACGTGAAACCCCGTATGAATCCGGCAGGACCATCTGCCAAGGCTAAATACTTCCTAGCGACCGATAGTGAAGCAGTACCGTGAGGGAAAGGTGAAAAGCACCCGGAAGGGGAGTGAAATAGAACCTGAAACCGTGTGCTTACAAAAAGTCAGAGCCCGTTTAGGGGTGATGGCGTGCCTTTTGTAGAATGAACCGGCGAGTTACGTTCCCGTGCAAGGTTAAGGTGAGAAGCCGGAGCCGCAGCGAAAGCGAGTCTGAATAGGGCGATGTAGTACGTGGACGTAGACCCGAAACCGGGTGATCTACCCCTGTCCAGGGTGAAGGTGCGGTAACACGCACTGGAGGCCCGAACCCACGCACGTTGAAAAGTGCGGGGATGAGGTGGGGGTAGCGGAGAAATTCCAATCGAACTCGGAGATAGCTGGTTCTCCCCGAAATAGCTTTAGGGCTAGCCTCGGAAAACAGAGTCGTGGAGGTAGAGCACTGATTGGGTGCGGGGCCCGCAAGGGTTACCAAGCTCAGTCAAACTCCGAATGCCATAGACTTACTTCCGGGAGTCAGACAGTGAGTGCTAAGATCCATTGTCAAAAGGGAAACAGCCCAGACCATCAGCTAAGGTCCCCAAGTGTGTGTTAAGTGGGAAAGGATGTGGAGTTGCACAGACAACCAGGATGTTGGCTTAGAAGCAGCCACCATTGAAAGAGTGCGTAATAGCTCACTGGTCGAGTGACTCTGCGCCGAAAATGTAACGGGGCTAAACACACCACCGAAGCTATGGCTTGGATCGACTTCACTGCTTCTTTGAGGCGGTGTTTACCACAAGGACATTTTTGTCTGACAAGAGACTCTATCTTGGATGACCAAATGCTTCTCAGGGGATAAACACAGGACTTCGAAGCTGGAGTGAAGTCGATCCAGGGGTAGGGGAGCGTTGTATAAGGGTTGAAGGTGTACCGTAAGGAGCGCTGGACATTATACAAGTGAGAATGCCGGTATGAGTAACGAAAAGATCAGTGAGAATCTGATCCGCCGAAAGCCTAAGGGTTCCTGAGGAAGGCTCGTCCGCTCAGGGTAAGTCGGGACCTAAGGCGAGGCCGAAAGGCGTAGTCGAAGGACAACAGGTCGAAATTCCTGTACCACCATAAACCGTTATGAGCAATGGGGGACGCAGTAGGGTAGTGACGCGGACTGATGGATGTCCGTCTAAGCAGTGAGGCTGATGTGTAGGCAAATCCGCACATCGTAAGGCTGAGCTGTGATGGGGAGCGAAAATTACAGTAGCGAAGGTCATGATCTCACACTGCCAAGAAAAGCCTCTAGCCAGGTGAAGGTGCCCGTACCGCAAACCGACACAGGTAGGCGAGAAGAGTATTCTAAGGCGCGCGGAAGAACTCTCGTTAAGGAACTCGGCAAAATGACCCCGTAACTTCGGGAGAAGGGATGCCCGGTAGTGTGAATAGCACGAGGGGGCCGCAGTGAAAAGGCCCAAGCGACTGTTTAGCAAAAACACAGGTCTGTGCGAAGCCGTAAGGCGAAGTATACGGGCTGACGCCTGCCCGGTGCTGGAAGGTTAAGGGGAGTGGTTAGGAGCAATCCGAAGCTGTGAACCGAAGCCCCAGTAAACGGCGGCCGTAACTATAACGGTCCTAAGGTAGCGAAATTCCTTGTCAGGTAAATTCTGACCCGCACGAATGGCGTAACGACTTGGGCGCTGTCTCAACGAGAGATCCGGTGAAATTTTAATACCTGTGAAGATGCAGGTTACCCGCGACAAGACGGAAAGACCCCATGGAGCTTTACTGCAGCTTGATATTGAATTTGGGTACGATCTGTACAGGATAGGTGGGAGCCTTTGAAACGTGAGCGCCAGCTTGCGTGGAGGCAACGTTGGGATACCACCCTGATCGTATCTAGGTTCTAACCTGGTACCGTAATCCGGTGCGGGGACAGTGTCAGGTGGGCAGTTTGACTGGGGCGGTCGCCTCCTAAAGAGTAACGGAGGCGCCCAAAGGTTCCCTCAGAATGGTTGGAAATCATTCGAAGAGTGCAAAGGCATAAGGGAGCTTGACTGCGAGACCTACAAGTCGAGCAGGGACGAAAGTCGGGCTTAGTGATCCGGTGGTACCGCATGGAAGGGCCATCGCTCAACGGATAAAAGCTACCCTGGGGATAACAGGCTTATCTCCCCCAAGAGTCCACATCGACGGGGAGGTTTGGCACCTCGATGTCGGCTCATCGCATCCTGGGGCTGAAGTAGGTCCCAAGGGTTGGGCTGTTCGCCCATTAAAGCGGTACGCGAGCTGGGTTCAGAACGTCGTGAGACAGTTCGGTCCCTATCTGTCGTGGGCGTAGGAAATTTGAGAGGAGCTGTCCTTAGTACGAGAGGACCGGGATGGACGTACCGCTGGTGTACCAGTTGTTCCGCCAGGAGCACCGCTGGGTAGCTATGTACGGACGGGATAAACGCTGAAAGCATCTAAGCGTGAAGCCCCCTCAAGATGAGATTTCCCAGTATGTAAGACCCCTTGAAGACGACGAGGTAGATAGGCTGGGGGTGGAAGTGCAGCAATGCATGGAGCTGACCAGTACTAATCGGTCGAGGGCTTATCCAATAGCAAGTAATTCGCATCTTTCGTTTCGAATCTAGTTTTCAGAGAACGATCTCTGAAAGGTAAGCACCACGTTTGGTGGCGATGGCGGAGGGGTTCCACACGTACCCATCCCGAACACGACCGTTAAGCCCTCTAGCGCCGATGGTACTTGGACCGCAGGGTCCTGGGAGAGTCAGGACGCCGCCAAGCGAACTCTTTCATCATACATAGAAAACACGCTCTGCATGTGGACGTTGTACGATGAATTGCATTTGCACTGCAAATGCATATTATTCCCTGATAGCTCAGTTGGTAGAGCACTCGACTGTTAATCGAGTTGTCACAGGTTCGAGCCCTGTTCGGGGAGCCATTTGCTCTCATAGCTCAGTAGGTAGAGTGCATCCATGGTAAGGATGAGGTCACCGGTTCGATCCCGGTTGAGAGCTTTGAAAATGGGGCCCGTTGGTCAAGGGGTTAAGACACCTCCCTTTCACGGAGGTAACAGGGGTTCGAATCCCCTACGGGTCATATAGATGGAGGCTTAGCTCAGCTGGGAGAGCATCTGCCTTACAAGCAGAGGGTCGGGGGTTCGATCCCCTCAGCCTCCACCATATTCTTTTATTGGGGATTAGCCAAGCGGTAAGGCAACGGACTTTGACTCCGTCATGCATAGGTTCAAATCCTATATCCCCAGCCATTTTATTATGAGTCATTAGCTCAGTTGGTAGAGCACCTGACTTTTAATCAGGGTGTCGAAGGTTCGAGCCCTTCATGACTCACCATTATATGCGCGTGTGGCGGAATTGGCAGACGCACTAGACTTAGGATCTAGCGTCTTTGACGTGGGGGTTCAAGTCCCTCCACGCGCATCCCTTATTTGCGGAAGTGGCTCAGCGGTAGAGCATCGCCTTGCCAAGGCGAGGGTCGCGGGTTCGATTCCCGTCTTCCGCTCCATATTTGCGCCCTTAGCTCAGCTGGATAGAGCGTTTGACTACGAATCAAAAGGCCGGGAGTTCGAATCTCTCAGGGCGCGCCATTATTTTTAAGTATCGGGATGTAGCTCAGCTTGGTAGAGCACCTGGTTTGGGACCAGGGGGTCGCATGTTCAAATCGTGTCATCCCGATTTTTATTTTTGCGGGTGTAGTTCAATGGTAGAACTTTAGCCTTCCAAGCTAATAGCGTGGGTTCGATTCCCATCACCCGCTTACGTAAAGCCTTTGCAGATGCAGAGGCTTTTTTATTTTTACAGAAAGAACAACTTTTCCATACAGCCGTAAAGTATGTTTAGAAAAAGAGCCAAGATCGCCCTGATATGCAAATAGGGAGTCATGGCTCTTCGGTTTACTTCTGTTAATTAATGTTTTAAATACGGAGTAGCTTATTGTGACTTGACCGTAATTTAACGATCGTTGTGATCGGTTACTCTTCTACGCATGCCAGCTAAACCAAGCAGCCCAGCAAACCGAGCCAGCCCCAATCCATGTCGTTATCACGGTTGGTTGTCGCAGCGTTAGTACGAACACTGTTGGTACGATAGTCACCATTGTTGCGGTAGTTTCCATCCATATTCAGGTTGGTGTTTGTGCGATCCATGTAATTGATGTCCTGATAAGACCGGACACGTGAACCATTGGTGTCCATATCTTTGGTCATATGCCCATCAGCAGAAGCAGCAGCAGGGCTAACTATGGCGGCTACCAGAAGCACAGAAGCAATAAATGTAGTACCTTTCTTTATCATGCGGAATCCTCCTTTTTGTTTGGGTCTATAGATTAATCTGCCCGAAAAGATAAGATCATTATGTAGAAATGGTCTGTTAAGATATTCCTAGGATTACAGTGAGTGAGGGCCATACATAAGAAACTCCCCCGATAAGCAGACTTGTAATTAAGGAGAAATTTATAATTAAATCTTTAATTTATTGCGTCACTGTGGTAAAGTATACAAAAGCTTGCTTTGCCGGTCATGTTTCTTTGTATAAAATCTGTTCTCAATCAATGAAAGTATGCAGTTTAACTTTTAGTATCCGTTATATTGAACTAGATCTAAAATACCTGTATATTTATGAATTTTTAAGCATAGGTATGAGACGTTTGAATTATGTAAAGTACGTGAAAAAGGTATCATGCGACAACATATGATCATTAATTGAAGCAGAACAAGAAAATGAATAAAAAAGCATGTTTTTGTGCTGTAAATCGGGGATAATCCCCATTTTTTCTAGTAGAAAAATAAAGATTTTCGTACCATTTTATTGTATGATGTTATGAAGGTGTCAAATTTACGTGTACGAATGGAACGATCAGATGGGAGGATAAGCATGACTGAAACTATGGTAACCGCCAGCAAAAGCCAATCCAACAACCTGCTTCGTAGAGACGTGCGGTTCCTGGGCAATATACTCGGAGAAGTTCTTGTCCATCAAGGCGGCACGGAGCTTCTAGATATCGTTGAGAAGATTCGGGAAACGAGCAAATCGTTGCGTGCAGAATTTCTGCCAGAGCTCTATGCAGAGTTCAAAACGATGATCCAGGAATTAGACTCGGACAATCGTCACCAGGTTATTCGGGCTTTCGCTATTTATTTTCAATTAGTTAATATTGCTGAACAAAACCATCGGATCCGGCGTAAACGGGATTATGAACGTTCTGCAGGGGACGCTGTGCAGCCAGGATCGATTGAGAAAGCAGTACAGGATCTGAAGGAACGTGGATTGTCTCATACAGAGGTGGAAGAGATTCTGGACGATTTGTCATTGGAACTCGTTATGACAGCTCACCCAACCGAAGCCATGCGCCGGGTTATTCTGGACATCCATAAACGGATATCCGAAGATGTCATGCTTCTTGATAATCCTACGCTGACGTTGCGTGAACGTGAACAGTTGCGTGAGAAACTGCTGAATGAGGTTATTACACTCTGGCAGACAGATGAGCTTCGCGACCGCAAACCGACTGTACTTGATGAAGTGCGGAACGGGATGTACTACTTTCATGAAACGCTGTTCCACGTACTTCCGGATGTATATCAGGAGCTGGAACGCTGCCTGAACAAATTTTATCCTGACCATGACTGGCATGTACCGACGTATTTGCGGTTCGGTTCCTGGATTGGTGGAGACCGGGATGGAAATCCTTCGGTAACTTCAGATGTAACATGGCAGACGCTGTTGATGCAACGTAAGCTCGCTTTGCGTGAATACCAACGGATTATGATTGAACTTATGGGACACCTCAGCTTCAGCACAAATATCATCCATGTATCGGATGAACTGGTGCAGTCGATTGAGCAAGACCGCAATGCTGTCACATTGAAAAAAGTGGATATCTGGCGGAATGAAAAAGAGCCATACCGCATCAAATTGGCCTATATGATTGCCAAGCTGAACAATGTACTGGATGAGAACAAATTAGGTCAGGCTGACCGTTATCATAATGCTCAGGATTTGATTGATGATCTAATGATTATTGATCGAAGTCTGCGCCATCATTTTGCCGATTACGTAGCGGATACGACCATTCGCAAAATGATTCGCCAAGTCGAGTTGTTTGGTTTCCATACTGCCGCATTGGATGTGCGTCAGCACAGCAAGGAACATGAAAGTGCGATGTCGGAAATTTTGGCGAAAATGAACATCGTAGAAGATTATGCGCGTCTAACGGAAGACGGTAAAATTGATCTGCTTGCTCGTTTGCTGGATGATCCACGTCCGCTTACTTCTCCTTATCATCAATACACGGAGGGAACCAAAGAGTGTCTGGATGTCTTCCGTACTATTAAGCGTGCCCAGAACGAATTTGGGACCGGCTGTATCACAAGTTACTTGATCAGTATGACGCAGGGCGCAAGTGACTTGCTGGAGGTTATGGTATTTGCCAAGGAAGTAGGCTTATTCACCAAAGGCAACAATGGTGAGGTTGTAGCTACACTTCAAGCGGTACCGCTGTTTGAAACCATTGATGATCTTCATGCGGCTTCGGACATTATGCAGAAGCTGTTCAACCTTCCTGTATACCGTGCAAGTGTAAAAGGACGGAATGAACTGCATGAAATCATGCTTGGTTATTCAGACAGTAACAAGGATGGCGGAGTGGTTACAGCCAACTGGGAATTGCGTGTGGCAATGAATGCGATCACGGCTGTAGGCAATGAACACGGCGTTAAGCTGAAGTTCTTCCATGGACGTGGTGGAGCTCTTGGACGTGGCGGCATGCCACTCAACCGCAGTATTCTTGCTCAACCACCGCATACCATTGGCGGAGGCATCAAGATCACTGAGCAGGGAGAGGTTATCTCTTCCCGTTATTCCCTACAGGGAATTGCATACCGTAGTCTGGAGCAGGCAACTTCTGCTTTGATTACAGCAGCACTGAACGGTCTTGAGCCGCAAGAATCTGAATCCGAGCGTCATTGGGACAGCATCATCAAAGAGATTTCGGAAGTATCCCTGACGAAATATCAGGACCTGATTTTCCGTGATCCGGACTTCTTTACCTTCTTCAAGGAATCCACACCGCTTCCAGAGGTGGGTGAACTGAATATTGGTTCACGTCCGTCCAAGCGGAAAGGTAGCGACAAGTTCGAAGATCTAAGAGCGATCCCTTGGGTATTTGCATGGACACAAAGTCGTTATCTGCTTCCGGCATGGTATGCGGCAGGAACAGGGCTGCAAAGTTTCTATCAGGATAAAGAAGAAAATCTGGTCGTCCTGAAAGAAATGTATGCAAACTTCCCATTCTTCCGCACGCTGATTGATACGGTGCAGATGGCTGTAGCTAAGGCAGATCTAGTCATTGCCAAAGAGTATTCAGCGATGACGTCCAACAAGGAAGCACGTGATCGCATTTACGGTCAGATCGAAGCCGAATTCTTACTCACCAAAGAGCTGATTCTGAAAATTACTGGAGAAGCTGGAATTCTGGATGATGTACCGGTTATTCAAGAATCCATTCGTCTTCGTAATCCTTATGTGGATCCATTGTCCTACATGCAGGTTCAACTTCTGAGCGAGCTCAGAGATATGCGTGAACGTGGCGAGGATGATACGGAACTGCTTAGAGAAGTGTTGCTGACAATCAATGGCATAGCTGCAGGACTGCGGAACACAGGCTGATGATTGAACTGTTGCATACGAATAATCATATGTAGCAAAGCACGTATTATTTTGTTGAATAAAAGCTCCATTCTCTGCTCTACGGAGCGAGAGATGAAACGGGACTCCTGCGGGAGTTCCCGTTTTTACTGTTTTTGGCGGATATTTGTCATACAGTCTTGATTTTTGACCAAAGTTGATTTACGATTTGATTGGTGAATTACAAGTGTGGACGGGTATCAGAAGACGGAAGACCCATCAGCATGTCTGGGGAATAAGGGTGGACAATTTGGAGAACAGGCTTGTAAAACTGGTGCTGAAGGGCGACCAGAGAGCCTTCGCAGAAATCGTTGAACTATATAAGGACAAGCTATTTCATTTGGCATATCGGATGCTGAACAATCGTCATGAAGCTGAAGACGTTGTGCAGGAGACGTTTTTGCGTGTGTTTCGCAATATGGAGAAGTATGATCCGAACCAGAAGTTTTCCACATGGATATACCGGATCGCGACCAATCTGTGTATTGACCGACTGCGCAGAAAGAAACCTTCGTACTCTTTGGATGCTGAACTGAATGATCAGGAAGGATCTGATGGTTATGCGATGCTCCCGAGTGATGATCGTACACCGGAGAGTGAAGCACTCCTGTCAGAGACGCAGACGCTCATTCGTGAGGCTATTGACAGTTTGCCGGCCAAGTATAAGTCCGTTATGATTTTGAGATATTTACAGGACTTGTCGCTACAGGAGATCAGTGACGTGACAGGTATGCCCGTAACAACGATCAAGACACGTGTTCATCGGGGCCGTGATTTTTTACGTAAAAAGTTGGAGTATAAGTTATAAATGTTTAACGCCTTTAAATATGGGCGAAATTATTTGAAACATATCCGAAACGGATGCGTATGTAATGTATGCAAGTCTTATGCGTGCTTTGTTAATGGCTCATGGACTAAGTGATTTAAGAAAGGATTGGCTCTCATATGGATTGCAACTCGGCCGTCTCTTTAATGCATGAATGTTTGGATGAGTCGTTGTCCCGGCCCAGAAGGTTGAATTAAAAAGTCACCTTGTGATCTGTCCGGATTGTCGCATGCGCTTTAAAGAGTTGGAACAGACGGAAATGCTACTCTTTGCCATGAAACACTATTCACCGTCTGCCTCTGATGAGCTGACCAATCGAATTATGAATGCTCTGCCCCAGCCCAAGAGACAGCAGGTATGGCTCAAATGGGTCAAAGGACATCCCGCGCTGACGGCGGCAGCCTTCTTTTTGGTCGTGATGCTCTTTAGTGCCTTGAATTTCTGGAATCAGAATAACGAAATGGTCGTTAAGGGAAATAATCTGGACCAGATCGTGATTCAGGGTAACACGGTTATTGTTCCTGAAGGTAAGTCAATTGCTGGCGATCTTACGATAGAAAATGGAACTGCGCAAGTATATGGGGATGTGAACGGCAATCTGACGGTCATCGACGGACAACTGTTCCAGGCTTCAACGGCGCATATTTCAGGTCAAGTGAAAAGTATTGATCAGGCGCTGGACTGGTTCTGGTACAAAATAACCAATATGGTAAATGAAGTGGCTTATCGCTAGAACAGGGTAAAATCTTCAATGGTATATACCAAGCAGGGTACCTCCAGATTGCATGGGGTACTCTTTTTTATATGTAACTTTGTAATTCATGGTAAATGTGATGTTTATGTGCAGTTTGAGACTGCCGTAACTTGCAACCTGAACGTTAACGTTATAACCTAGATACTAAAGAGAACATACTACTACATATAGATACGTATTTCTGCACAGATTGAATGATGCAAAATGCGGAGACAAAGGATTATATAAAATCCTAATGGGTTAATATGAGATCAGGGTTTACTCATCAATGGGGATAGCGGGGGCTGGCTTATGAATTATTTTGCTGACTTAACGTGGACAGAGTCCATTAAGGACGTTATCGATATATTGATCGTTACCTATATTATGTACAAACTGATTTTGCTTGTACGGGGTACACGTGCGGTTCAGCTCCTGAAAGGAATTCTGTTCCTTGTGCTGATCTGGGCATTAAGTACGTGGCTAAACCTGTATACGCTCAAATGGTTAATGAACCAGATGTTTACGTTTGGTGTCGTTGCGGTGTTCATTATCTTCCAGCCGGAACTGCGTCGTGGTCTGGAGCAATTGGGACGCGGTAAGCTGTTTGGTCGTTCAGCGGCAGCGAGTGATGAAGAATTAACAGTGTTAATTGGTGAAATTATTAAGTCAGTTAATTATTTGTCACGGCGTAAAATAGGTGCATTGGTCGTATTTGAACGTGAAACCGGTCTGAACGATTACACCGAATCAGGCATTAAGATGCACTCTCTGGTCAGCTCGGAGCTGATGATCAACATCTTTATTCCAAATACACCGCTCCATGATGGAGCCGTCATTATACAAGGAAAACAGATCTCGGCGGCAACCTGTTATTTGCCATTATCAGAGAATCCGTTTATCAGTAAGGAATTGGGAACACGTCATCGTGCAGCCATCGGGATTACCGAAGTTGCAGATGCGATCTGTTTGGTTGTCTCCGAGGAGACAGGACAAGTGTCGCTGGCAATGAATGGACAGGTTGTTCGTGATATTAAGGAAGAATCGCTAATTGCCAAACTGTATGAGGAGTTGCGCCCTACTTCCAATCTGAAAAAGAATGGCTGGACAACCTTCTGGAAACGGAAGGGAGGACGTAACAATGGATAAGTGGTTTAACAATAATAACTTTGCCAAAATACTTGCGCTGGCGGTGAGCCTGCTGCTCTGGTTCATGATTCATCTGGATGAAGTGCCAACCACGCCTACGATTACCACAGGCACAACCAACAAGGTTGTGGAACGTACGGTGCCTGTTCAACCTTATGGACTAGACAGCAACAGCTATGTGCTTACTTCATTAAGTACGGATGAGGTCCGGCTGGAGATCAAAGGACAGCGCTCGATGCTAACATCGATATTCACCAATGATGATTACAAGGTACTGGTCGATCTGAGTCAGGTGAAAGATGGGTCCAATACACTGCCGCTGGTACCTGATCTGCCTTCCGGGGTCGAAGTGGTCAGTATGGAGCCTTCCATGGTTACCGTAAATGTAGAGAAATTGGGCACCAAATCCTTCAATGTGAATATTGTACCCGAAGGGGAACCAACCGCTGGATACAGCGCTGGAACGCCCGTCATTGAACCTTCGACACCGGTTAAGGTAACTCTGCCCGAGGGACAACTTGAGGCTGTAGCGAAGGTTCAGGGCAGTGTGAGCGTGAAAGATGCCAAGGAAGATGTCATACAGAAAAAAGTGAAGCTTCAAGCATACGATGCTGAAGGCAAGGTCCTTGAAAATGCGATAATAACACCTCAAACGGTTGAAGTCCGTGTTCCGGTCAATCAGCCCTATACATCTATACCCTTAAGAATCAAATATTCGGGACAGCTCCCAGAAGGACTGGTTCTCTCCACAGTAGAGCCTAACGTGAAAGAGGTCTCGGTTTATGGATCAGAGGATGCACTTGCGGGTATACGGTCCTACGACCAAGTAACCCTTGATCTTACACAGTTTGATCAATCGGGTACATCTACAGTTGACGTGGACTTGACGCCGCCTTCCGGTTTTGAGAAAATCGAGCCTAGTTCGATTCAGATTAAGGTCACCATATCACCATTTGACGAGGTAGAGGAGACAACCAAAGTTTTTCCGAATGTCCCCATTACGCTTACAGGTGCGGGGAATGGACTGGAAGGGACGCTGGTTACGCCTCGAAGCGGCGGTCTGAACCTTACACTTACTGGCTCACCTAGTATGCTGGAGGGTCTGAGTAGTGAGGATCTCACGTTGACAGGCGATCTTGCTGGACTTGCGGTTGGAACGCATGAGATCAAGCTTGAAGCCGATCTGCCCCGTTTTGCCAAACTGGATGAATCATCTACTGCTCTGAGTGCAACGGTCAAAATTAGCGAAAAGGCTGAGGACACAACGACTACTCCTAGCGAAGATCCGACTGACGAGGGAACGGTTGCACCTGACCCTTCACCAGCCGAGGTCGAAAATGGGGAAACGGAGCCTGTTCCTGATGAGGAAGAAACAGAATCGAATACGGATACTCAGGATCAGGGGCAACAAGGGAGCACAAGCAATCGAGGTAATTTAAATAACAACAACAGCAGTACTGGCAGTAAAAGTGGCTCAAATCCGTAAACGTTCTAATTCTAAAATTTCTTAAAAATAATAATAGTGCTCGTATATGATGCGAATAGAAGGAGTTAAATCATGGGGAAATATTTTGGTACAGACGGTGTAAGAGGGGTTGCCAATAAAGAGTTAACGGCAGAGCTGGCTTACAGCATTGGACGTTGTGGTGGTTACGTGCTTGCAGGTGGTGTGGAAAGACCAAAAGTGGTTATCGGCATGGATACTCGTATCTCGGGATTGATGTTGGAATCCGCACTGGTTGCAGGTCTGTTGTCCATTGGCGCTGATGTGATTCGTCTGGGCGTTGTATCCACTCCGGGAGTGGCGTACATTGCACGTTTGTTGAAAGCTGATGCGGGCGTGATGATCTCAGCTTCTCACAATCCGGTTGAGGATAACGGAATCAAGTTCTTTGGCGGGGATGGCTTCAAGCTGTCGGATGAAACAGAGAACCGGATTGAAGAACTGATGGATGCAGAGACAGATCAATTGCCACGGCCAGTTGGTGGCGGTCTGGGAACCGTAACGACGGATGAAGAATCCCGTTATCGTTACCTCGACTTCCTGAAAACGACTGTCAATGAGTCCTTCTCTGGACTTAAAATTGTTTTGGACTGTGCAAATGGAGCAGCTTATGAACTGGCACCAAAATTATTCCGTGAACTTGGTGCAGAAGTCATTGCCATTGGCGCTGAGCCTAACGGCCTGAATATTAATGAGCAGTGTGGATCAACGCATCCCGAGAACTTGAAGCAGGAAGTGCTCAAGCATAAAGCAGATCTGGGTCTTGCTTTTGACGGGGATGCAGATCGATTGATTGCTATTGATGAGACAGGCGCTGAAGTGGATGGAGACTTCATTCTGTGTATCTGTGGTGACGCGATGAATCGTGCAGGCAAGTTGAAGGACAGTACTGTTGTATCGACTGTAATGAGTAACATCGGATTCTACAAAGCAACAGAAAAACTTGCACTGAAAACAGCTAAAACTGCAGTAGGTGACCGTTATGTGATGGAAGAAATGCGCCGCGGCGGTTACAATTTGGGCGGAGAGCAGTCTGGCCATGTGATTTTCCTGGATTACAATACGACTGGAGACGGTATGCTGACTGCGATTCAACTCGTGGATACGCTCAAGGCTTCCGGTAAAAAACTGAGTGAACTTAAAGCGCTGATGACCCAGTACCCACAAGTATTGGTGAATGTGCGTGTTGAAGATAAGAGCAAATACGAGGGCAATGCTGCAATCGAGCAAGCTATTGCTACAGTAGAACAACAACTCGGCGATAATGGACGCGTACTCGTTCGTGCTTCAGGTACAGAATCCCTGATCCGTGTTATGGCGGAAGGACCAGATAAGGACGAACTTGAACAATTTGTGTCTCAAATCGCAGATGTAGTTCAAAAAGAATTGGTATAGGATTGGTACGTGAATATTCCTGCGTCCCGGCCTGGTGAGACCATAGGTCCGTTTATCCGGTCGGGATTGTGGGTAAATATGCTGAAATTGTCACAGGTACTTTGCTCCATTGCAAAATGGACCTGACGTGCATATAATGAGTGGAGTCGTCATTCAGACACAGAAAGTGAGGATCGTAAGGTTACAGTTACACAAGCGCCAGAGCTTGAAGTTGCGCGGGAAGATGTTGAATACAGAATTTCTTCGAGGTTGAAGGAAAGCTGATTAATATCAACGGCAATCAAGCTGACGAGGTGGAGGTGTTCGGATTGTTCGGCGGGGACCTCCCGGTGAAGCACCAGAGCCGTAAACCGGATCGCGGAAAATGGATGGGTGACTGTCCACACAACGCGCCGGTGCAGGTGCAAGAGCTAAACTAAAAATTCAAATGAATGTGCGTGAAGAGCGTAAACAGTACGCGGACGGGAAAATGATGTACATTCATGATTGCATTCATAACAGCTTATGATGACAGCGGGGCGACACGAGGTCGCTCTGATCATTGATAATTGAATAGGTAGCAAATATTCATGAAACGTTAGGCAATCACTCATTTTTCCGATATGCCGCCTCTGCCTGTTTCTCTTCGTGACACAGTATTCATATACAAACGGAGGAAATAAACTATGTGCGGTATTGTTGGATATATTGGTAATAAGAACACTCAATCGGTATTGGTCGAAGGATTAAAAAAACTGGAGTATCGTGGTTATGATTCTGCAGGTATTGCGGTATTCACACCAGAAGGTCTGCAAATCACGAAAGCTCTTGGTCGCCTTGCGAACCTCGAAGCCAAACTGGATGGTGCGCCACTGGTTGGTAATGCCGGAATTGGACACACACGTTGGGCGACTCATGGTAAACCATCAGATGAGAACTCTCATCCACACACGGATGGAAGCCAGAAATTCTCTGTTGTGCACAACGGTATTATTGAGAACTATCTGGAGCTGAAGGATGAGCTGATCTCCCAAGGTCACACGTTCACTTCCGAGACAGATACTGAAGTCATTTCTCACCTGGTTGCACGTGAATACAATGGTGATATCGTTAAAACTGTGCAAAAAGTGATCACGTTGTTGCGTGGTGCATTTGCACTGGGTGTATTGACAGAGCATGAACCTGAGAAACTCGTTGCTGTGCGTCAAGCTAGCCCATTGATTATTGGTGTTGGTGAAGGCGAAAATTTCATTGGTTCTGATATCCCGGCAATTCTGGAACATACACGTAATGTGTACATTCTGAATGATGGTGAAATGGCTGTATTGACACATGATGCTGTCGAATTGATGACGATTGAAGGCAACTTTATTTCTCGGGAAATGATTCGTGTCGATTGGGATGCTGTTACCGCAGAAAAAGGCGGATTCGAGCACTTCATGCTGAAAGAAATTCATGAGCAACCAAAAGCATATCGTGATACAATGCTGGGTCGCATCGATAATGAAGGCAAAAAAGTTCAACTTCCTGAGTTGAAAATGACTGAAGAACAAATTAAAAATATCCGTAACGTTCAAATCATTGCATGTGGTACAGCGTACCATGCAGGTCTGGTTGGACGTACAGTGATTGAGCAATTGGTTCGTATTCCGGTTGAAACAGATGTGGCTTCCGAGTACCGTTACCGTTCCCCAATCGTGCACAAAGATACACTCGTAATCGTAGTGAGCCAATCCGGTGAAACTGCCGATACACTTGCTGCATTGCGTGAAGCACAGTCCAATGGCGCACATGTACTTGCAATTACAAACGTAGTGGGCAGCTCCATTGCACGTGATGCAGATGATGTTATCGCAACATTGGCAGGTCCTGAAATTGCTGTAGCTTCTACCAAAGCATATACTTCACAGTTGATCGCGTTCAATTTGCTGGGTCTGTACCTTGCACAAGTTCGTGGTACACAATCTGCTGAAGAGATTGCACACACGCTGGCAGCGATGCAAGCATTGCCTGAGCAAGTGGAATCCATGTTGGAGCAAGCTGACGCAATCAAAGGATATGCAGAGCAAATCTCCAAACATGAACACCTCTTCTTCATCGGCCGTGGTCTTGACTATGCAGTAGCTCAAGAAGGGTCTTTGAAACTGAAAGAGATCTCTTATATTCACTCCGAGGCTTATGCTGCGGGTGAATTGAAACACGGTACGCTTGCACTGATCGAAGACGGTATCCCTGTAATTGCCCTGGCAACACAGGAGAACGTACTTGAGAAAACAGTAAGCAACATCAAAGAAGTGAAAGCACGTGGCGCAGATGTATTGGCAATTACGTACGAAGAGCACGTAGCACCATTGCTGAAATCCGTAGACCAGGCGTTTGCAATTCCTAAGACGCTGCCACTCTTGAGCCCGGCTCTGTCTGTAGTTGCACTGCAATTGCTGGCATACTACGCTTCTCTGGCACTGGGTCATGATGTGGATAAACCACGTAACCTGGCGAAAAGCGTAACGGTTGAGTAAGGTTGAATCTGGCTTTAATACTCTCTTTGTAGCAAGTAAATAGTTATTCAAGAAGATGATATGACCTGGTCATATCATCTTTTTTAGTTATCCAGTATACTGATCATAAGAATTTTCATCACCAATGATCTAAGTTGAATGAACATATCGCAAACGAAGAGAGGTGAAAATGATGGGGATTTGTACGGATGTATTGATCGTGGTCGATCTACAAAATGGCGTTTGTTATGATGGAAATCATTTATATGATTTGAATAATCTACTTAATAGAGTAAATAGAAGAATTGCTATGTACAGAGAATTACAAAAACCAATCATTTTTGTACAACACTGTGATGAAGTATTAGTGCCTGGAGAAGAACCATGGGCTATACATGCCGATCTTGATGTTCAAGAGCAAGATTTTTTAGTGCGGAAAACACATGCGAATTCGTTTTACGAAACAAATCTGAAAAGTCTCTTGGACGAATTAACTGTACATCGTATCGAGTTTTGCGGTGCCCAAACAGAGTACTGCATGGATGCTACAATAAAATATGCGCACGGATTGGGATATGAGAACTATATGATCCAGAATGGAACGTCCACTATAGATAATCCATGGATGTCTGGAAAAGAGACGATTTCGTTTTATGAAAACATATGGGATGATAGATTCTTGAAATGGATCGATGGTGAAGCGTAGAAAACGGATCGTACCAACTCACTACATGAGCATTATCATCTGAAACGAAACATCTGTATCCTGAAAATATAAAATGGAAGCCATACAGTACAGAAAGGTCCTAATGACAGAAATATTGTCATAGGACCTCTTTTTTATTTAAACAAAAAGGACGATTTTCACATGTTAACAGTAGTTTAGATCGGAAGCATTGACTGATTGCCAAGCTTGAAATAAACCTTCAAAACTATGCAAATAGATCATCTGTTGTCTCTCCGTGTAATGTGAAAAGAGTAAAGCTATTGGTTACGCCCAAGTCGTAGTTGTTTCAACCGGGAGACGATAGGAAGAATAGCCATCTTTGGCTGCTTTTCCTATGGAGATCAGCATCACGGGCTGGAACCGTTCTTTATCCAGACCGAAGGCCTCAGCAATTTGGGCTTTGTCATAGCCAGCCATAGGGTTCGTATCATAGCCATGTGCACGGGCAACGAGCATGAGTTGCATGGATATAAGGCCTGAGTCAATGAGGTTCATATCACGCAATTCGGATGGAGTTATGTTCGCATAATAAGGTTGTACCTGTTGCATCTGCATATCCATAATGTCTTGTGGCATGTACCCAAGTTCCACCGATTTGCTGAAAATCTCTTCCATGTAATCAACGTTGTTGGCATCGTAAAATACGGCAATGACAGCGGAAGACGTTAGTGCCTGTGTCTGGTTAAAAGAGGCCAGTGGTGCAAGCTTCGCTTTGCCTTCAGCACTGTCAATAACAAGAAAACGCCATGGTTGCATGTTAATGGCTGAAGGGGCACGAGAAGCTTTCGCCAATATTTCGGTCATCTCCTCGCGGCTTATTTTCACTTCAGGATCGTAAACTTTAACGGAATGGCGCTCCAAGACGATGGTATCAAAATCATTGGTTTTGTTGAATTGGCCGGTAATTGTATTCATATGCATATCTCTCCTCATATCTAATAGTATTGGATTGGGTATAGGTTACACCGTCATCCGGCTTACTATGAGGATTGTAAACTATGAAGTATACTTTATAGCAAGAAGAAGAAATGGGAGAGATCGATATGAAAATTAGTGAAGTAGCGAACCATGTAAACCTTCCGATATCCACGATACGGTACTATGAGAAAATAGGTATTATCACAGATGAACATGTGCTGAGAGATCATAATAACTATCGGATCTATGCACAGAGCATTATTCAACATCTGGATGTGGTCAAACAATGTTTAGCGGTGGGGTTTACGATTCATGAGATACAGTTGATGATCTCCAAAAATGGGTTTTCAAGTAAAGATCAAGCAAGCATTATCCAAGCAAAAATATCCGAAATTGAAGAAGCACAAAAACAATTAGAACATTCCAAACAAAATTTGTACGAAATTCTTAAAGCAGATATCACGTGTGAGGATGGGTTTGGTAAGTATTGAGCTGCACGTTTCTCTTGCGCTTTTTAGTCAGTACGTTTGTACTTCAAATCATATTGAAACAATAGAGTACCGGTCCTCTTGTAAATGTAATTTACCGGTCTGCCCAGCTTCCACCTCCACCTCCACCTTAGTAGCATATACACCGGGCATGCGCCCGTCCGGGAACCAGGGCATCTGTTTATCAATGACAATAAACATGCCTTCTGCATCACCCATGGGAGAGAATTTCGTTCCGTCTCCAGCAAAGGGTTCAAGGTGATAATGCTCATTCAATGTGCTTATGGCCTCAGGAACATCATCGACAGGCAGGCCGATCTCACTAATGCACAGCAGATGCTTAACATGGAAAGATTCATCGACTGCATTATCGAATGAGTGGTGAGCAATGAACTCCATCAGGCTGCCGCTTGGATCATAGAAATAGAAGGCAGTTGCATCCCAGTAGGGAAAATAGAATTCATCCTGTCCATCTTTGGAAAGCAACGGAATGTTGCGGTCTTGGACCCACTTTTTCGCCTCAGCGAGTTTATTCGTTGGAATCGTAAATGCCACATGATAATACGGCTGCTCCTGTTCAGTAGCCTTTTTGAAAGAAAGGACCGAACCTCCCGCACGGAATGAAACGAATGTTGTACCTTCCTCCACAAGCTCCAATCCCAGTAATGTACCGTAAAACTCCTTTAAGGTCTCCATTTGATGTGTCAATAAACGAACTTCTCTTATTTTCATGTCGATCCCTCTCCTTCTAGACGCATCTATAATTGAAATACTCGATGGTCTTCTCCATAAATGCTTTGGCGGATTGCGTCAGATAACGGTCGAAGCGATGAATGATCTCAAAGTGTCGGTATGGCGGATCATCCGTAATTCGAATGCTTCGTAATGTGGGTTCATTCATGGCTTGGATTAGAGGATAAGGCAGCAGTGTTCCACCGACGTTGGCTTTGACCAGACTAATGATGGAGGTTGCCGAACTGGTCTCCATGATGGTATTTAGGCTGAATCCGTATTTGCGGCAATAGCTGTCGACCAATTCTCTACCCGTGAATCCTTCGGGAAACATCACCGTTTGAATATCACGCAACTCTTGAATCTCAATGGTACTTCGTTCTGCCCAATCATGATTCTCGGAAACAACAAGTACGTATTCTTCACTGCACAAAGGGATGCGAACAAGCCGGTCATCAGGGGCAGATGTGATCTCAATGCCGATATCGACTTCGTTTTCCAACACCTGATTCAAGACATAGATGGAAGAGATCACCTTCAGTTGCACCTTGGGGAATCGGGCATGAAAATCAACGAGCAACGGTGTGATTCGGTAATCCAAATCGGATGGAAGAACACCGATAACCAATCGTCCCCGCTGATCATTGCGGAATTCTGCTAGCGCATCTTGGGTATTCTGCAGATGCCGGATCATCTGTACACAGTGCTCCAGAAACAGGGTCCCTGCCTGGGTCATCACAATCTTTTTACCGACACGGTCAAACAAAGGAACACCGAGTTCATCTTCCAAGCCACGTATTTGTTGACTCAAGGTCGGTTGGGAAATGCCAAGTTTCTCAGCTGCCCGAGTAAAATGAAGCTCCTCGCAAACGGTAATAAAGTTTTCCATCTGACGAATCTCCATACAATGCACCTCTAATCATTGGTTTTAGTAATCATTTTAATAGAAACAATAGTATTGTTCAATCAATGTGATCATCCTATACTTAATCTTGCACCACCTAAAGATACTGTCATTAACCAATAGGAACTATGGTGAGGGCAAGCATACTACTACCACGAGGTGATCCATAATGAAACTTTTTTATATTGTCTTGGCACTTATTCTGGCGTCACTGAATTTAAGACCACCAATTACCTCCATCTCTCCCCTGATGAGCACCATACAGAATGATCTGGGTTTGAGTGGCATGACGGCCAGTCTCTTAACAACTCTGCCGGTATTATGTATGGGCATATTCGCTCCGTTCTCCGTAAGACTAAGTAGAAGGTGGGGGAATGAAGGGGCTATTGTACTGGCTTTAATTCTTATTGGCATAGGTACAGGATTACGATTGTTCGTGGGCACATCCCCCCTAATGATGTTTACTTCTTTTCTGTTGGGTGTAGGGATTGCATTGACAGGGCCGCTGCTGTCCAGCTTTATTAAGCAGTATTTCCCCAACCAAGTAGCAGCCATGGTAGGTACCTATTCAACCGCGATGGTGATGGGGGCCAGCATTAGTGTGGGATTATCGGTTCCGCTTCAGCATATGCTGGGGGATCTTGGAGAGGGTCTTTAGCCACGTGGGCATTACTCGCATTCATTGCATTACCGATCTGGTTAAAATTAACCTGGTCTGCACGTGCAGAGCGGCAATCTGGACATACCTCGGCTATACTACATGCACCACTCCCGGTGAAGAACCGACGTGCATGGGTACTGACCTTATTCTTCGGATTGATGGCAGCGATCTTCTATTCATTAACCGCTTGGCTTGCTCCAGCGATTCAAAGTCAAGGATATAGCCGAGAGACAGCTGGCAACATCCAAACGTTATTTACTTTGATATCACTGCCCTCAACATTATTCATTCCGATGCTAGTGCACCGGTACCAAAAACGTGTATTCTGGCTTGTTGGATGTGCAATGCTGGAGTTGATAGGTGTCCTGATGCTGAATCTCTCTGTCAGTCCGTGGCTCGCGGCGATTCCGCTTGGTATAGGTGCAGGTGGACTATTCCCGATTGCACTGATGCTGCCGATTGATGAGACAAACAATGCGCAGGAAGCCAGCAGCTGGTCTGCTATGACGCAATCCGGTGGCTATATTCTGGGTGCACTTGGACCACTGGGGATTGGTTGGCTTCGCGATCTGACAGGCAGCTTTGTACAAGCATTCTACGGTTTGGCTATCATCATCGTGCTGCAGATTATCGTTCAGATAGCTATTGGCAATAAAAAAAGCACAGAAGTTGTTGGCCAGGAGCGGAGCTAATAGTCATGTAAAGTTAAATGGGTGTAGAAATATAATTTTTATACATGATCTAACAAGTCCATATAGTACTCCCGCAATGATTCCTTTAATGCATCGGGTTCCATGATTTGAACCGATTTGCCGAATCCTGCGAGATACCGAACAATGAAATCAAGTTCATGAGGCTCATACGAACCTTCAAGAAGCATTTGTGCCGATTCGTTGCCTGGTTCGTTGACGTGTATGATCTGCATGGATGGAAAATGTTCTTGCTGGAAAAGTTCAACCCCGGCTTCGTCAATCCGACATTGAAATGGAATAGCCTCTGGTGATGGTTCCCATAACGAATGGGCATCCTGTGCATGAAGCTCAATCACGTGAGCTAAAGGTTCAATGTCGGACACTTCGGCTGAAGTGATCCGGTCACAGCGGAATACCCGGTACGCTTGTTTATGCAGATCATAAGCCTGGCAATACCAGTAGCCTTTCTTTGCATAGAGTGCAATGGGTTGAATGGTGCGAAGGCTGGTGTTGGATGTGCGGGTTAATGGATCTGATTGTTCACACTCTGCAAAGCTCGCAGGAGATGGCTTATGATCAGGGGATATCCGCTGATTAGCGTAAGTAACCTGGATCACTATATTCTGCACAGCAGCCATCAACAAAAATTCCAAATGCGCGCTATCGCGTATCTGCTCTGTATGCCGGAAGGAAACCCGATGTTGAATGTTCTCAATATCCTGTCGTTGCTTCTCGGATAACGCGCTCAGAAACTTCTCATGAATGGTACGGAAAGAGACCTCAAAGGGCAAGCTGGAGAAGCTGCGGAGGGCCTGCATCGCAAAATATAGGGCATGAAGCTCACCCGTATTAAACGAAATGGGAGGCAGCTGCATCTGTTGCAGTAATCGATATCCCCGTAGCGTCCATATTCGACATAGATGGGTGCACCCAACGCTTCCAATGAAGCGATATCTCTGATTGCGGTCCGTTTGGAAATCTGGAACTCCTGCATCAGATCCTGCAGGGTGAACTGTTGTTTTTGATTAATAAAGCGCAGCATCTGGTTCATGCGTTCTGATTTTTTCATATGATATCCTCTTAATGGTGCCATGAATTGGCACCTTTCATTGTTATAGTGATAAGTGTAATCCAATAGGAACAGGGAGGCAATATAATGAATGTTGAAGTGATACCATTTTTGTCGATGAACGGGGATGCGGCGGCAGCCATTGCTTTTTATGAGGAGTTTCTGGGCGCTAAAGTCCTATTCAAGAAAAGTTATAAAGAGATGAAGGAGATGAACCCGGGTTTCGAGTACCCTGCCGGTCAAGATGAGTATATTACACATTCGGTGCTGGAGATTGGGGTTAACAAAGTCATGATTGCGGAAGAAGCAATGGACACGGAGAGAGCATGGCAGCTGGGGAACAGCACGTCACTATGTATTCAATCCAAGGATAAACATCCAATCGATCAACTGTATCATTCTCTGATGCAACATGAGGGCGTGAAGGTATTGGTACCTTACGAGCAAAATGAATTCAGTCCAGGTTATGGCATTGTGCGGGACCCGTTTGGCATTGTGATTCAGCTATGTGTGACGGTGCATGATTTTTAATTTAACTTAAAAACATCAAAAAAGAAGAGTCATGAATCTCATGCGCTCTTCTTTTTCGGTTTCTCAACTACCGATCCTCACTACCGATCATTTATTGCTAAGTGTTACTGCTTGAGCTTGGTCATTCTTCTCACCGAAAATCAGAGCCAATGCAGCGAGCATCAGGACTAGTGAGACAGCTCGCTGCCAAGAGAATGCAATGAACTCACCACCGAAGAGCCCCATGGCGTCGATGATGAAACCCGCAACAATCTGACCTACGATCGCTGTAAGGTTGGCAGGTGTTACGCCCAGTTTATTTACGGCCAATGTGGAAAGGAATAAATATCCGAAACCAAGGAAGACCGCAGAAAGCTGTAACTTGGGTGCATGAAGCAAATCGAGTAGATGTCCACTGCCAAAAAAGTTGATGAGGACGGCAAGAATCAGTGTACCCGATGCGAATGTGAAGAAAACCGTCTCCAGCAGGCCGATATTACGGCTAATCGTACCATTGATCGAGGACTGCGCACTAAGTACAGCTCCACCAACCAAGGTGACAAGAACAATCAATAAACCTATACCCATCATAATCCTCCTCTAGAATAAAGTAAGAGCGAGCGCACCCAGCATAAGTACCAAGGCAGCAATGCGTTTGCTTCCTACGGGTTTGCGGTTGCTCCCCAGCCATCCGTAATGATCAATCAGAATACTGGTCACCATCTGCCCGATAACAATGGCAATCATGGAGATCCCCACACCCACGATAGGAACACCGATGACTAATGTAAGCAGGTAGGTGACTCCGAGCAATCCACCAAGCAGGTTCCACTTTGGAAATTTGGTGATGGCAGCGAGGTTTCCTCTACCGAAGAAAATCAGCAGAATCAGCGAAATAATTGCCCCCATGAAGAAGTTGTAGAAATCAGCTTCCAGTGTGCCGACTTGTTCTCCAAGTTTGCCATACAGTGCCCCTTCAAAGCTTAGAAGAGCTCCTGTTACAATGGCGATCATATAAAAAATCAACTTTTTCAATCGATCCTCGACTCCTTGAAATGGTTTAAATGTAAAGCTGCATGACTCATCATAAGAAAATGGGGATGGGAAGACAATGAAAGATCTTGCTTTATTTTTCTGAAAAATTATAGATCTTGCTGTGGTAAAAGGGGTATATTAATACATCTAGAAAATAATTAGACACCAATACAGGAGGAGACAGGAATGATCGATACAAGCAAACAGGAATCCTCCAGATTGTTATATATAGGAAAAGTGCAGGGCAATCCAAATTGGAATTTCCCGAGTCACATGCATGAGGATATCAGTGAAATGGTGTATGTGTCGGATGGAGAAGGTATCATTAAAATCAATGAACATCCGTATACGGTCAAAAAAGGTGATCTGCTCATTTACAATGAGGGTGTAATTCATGAACAATGCACCTCTCCCGAATGTCCACTCAGCCTTTATTATTGTGGAATAGCCAATATCTATTCGGATGGAACGCAATCAGAGCACATCATTCCTGAACACGCGTCTCCGTATATCGAAACGAAAGAATACGCCAGCCGGATAGGCGATCTGTTTGAGTTCATGTATGAAGAATCCGCCAATCAAAAGGGGGGTTACGACAAGATCTGTGAGGGATTGCTTGGCGTGCTGCTTGCCATCGTTCAGCGGTTGGCTCAACCCAATGCCTCACAAAAACAAGATTCGGATCATCTCGCCGTACGGATCAAGGATTTTCTCGATGACAATTACCTTCAGCACCTCAAGCTTCAGGATATCGCTGCGCACTTTCATATCAACCCTTATTACTTGTCTCATGTATTCAAGGACAAGTATGATGATTCCCCAATCCGTTATACGGTCTATCGAAGAATGGGAGAAGCGAAGCGGCTGCTGACCACAACGGATATGAAGGTAAGTGAAATTGCACATATGTTGGGCTATCAGAATGCAAATTATTTCACTATTTTGTTCACGAAGACGATGGGTGAGTCGCCTACCCAGTATAAGAAGAATGAAAAGGCGGAACGTGTGGATCTAGTGGAGACTTGAACCTGGGAATGTATCTCTTGATGGTACACGGTGGGGAAGAGGAGGTATCGCGGATATTAAAAAACATAAAACGTTAGAAATACAGAAGTGAATGCTGTGTTACTATGTGTTACGATACGTAAAAGCAGATACACAGAAACAGTTTACGGATGGGGTAAGCCATGACCAGCGGATGAGGTGAAGCAGAATTTCTTACTAAAAATAAATGACAACAGGTGATCCAAAATGCTGCAAATCGGGTATCAATAGTAGAGTCACTAGAACCTGATGGATACATATGTTGTTGCATGTTGTTTTGCTAGTTAAAAGGCTGTCTATTATGGAATGAACTGTGGGGGTTATCAAGTGCCTATATTAGCTAGGGAAAAGAAAGATGTTGTCACCGATGCAATGGTCATTAAGGCGATGGAGAAAAGTCTGGCTATCATTCGATTCGATCTGGATCGACGGGTAACTTATGTGAATGAAGTTTTTGCCCAGACGATGGGATATACGGTAGCTGAGATGTATGGCATGAAGCATCAGCAATTATGCTTTGGCACTTTTGCGAATACTCCGGAATATGATGCTTTTTGGAATGGTATATTAAATGGCGTGAGCTTCCAGGACAAGGTTGAACGCAAGGATGCAAAGGGAAATTCCGTATGGCTAGAGGCGACGTATATGCCGGTGTACGATGAGATGAATCAGAAGATATTGGGTGTCTCCAAGATTGCCACCAACATCACCAATCGTCAAAAGAATATAACGGTCGTAGTGAATGAACTGAAAACAATGTCAAATGAGCTAAATGAACAGGCAGATGTAGGCATTGAACGGAGTCAGGAATTAATGTCCACTATCTCCCACATCTCAGAGGTTTCTGTTACGAACCGTGCAACACTGACACATCTGCAGGAACAAGCGGGATCGATTCAGGGCGTGGTACGCACCATACGGGAGATTTCATCACAGACCCAGCTGCTTGCATTAAATGCTGCCATTGAAGCTGCACATGCGGGGGAATACGGACGAGGATTCGATATTGTGGCTAAGGAAGTCAAGAAACTGTCTGCCATGGTGGAGAGCTCGATCAACGAGATTCGTGATAGCGTGACCGGGATAACCAAGGAAATTGGCAATATTACTGGTGGCACTAAAAAAGTAGAGGAATATGTCGAGCGGAGCCAGCAACAGATTGAGACCGCTTTGAATGATTTTATGGAAATTGCTGCATCGGCTCACTTGCTGGATGCCAAGGCGGAGCATGTAACCCGAATCGTGTAATACTACAAATATTATAAATTGATAACGGTTCCTCACAGAGGAGCCGTTTTTTGTCGTGGAGACATTGCCATACACCGGGAATTATTGTGATCAAATGGGGACACAATACTTGGGAATACCTGCAGATTCGTTATGCAGAGAAATGTTGGGGTGGGAACATGTGGTCAACAATTGTATCCTACGTGCCGGAATTGCCCATATGGATTCAGGCATTCTTGGTCTTGATCATTCCAATTGGTATCACAATGACCATGCGCTGGATCAACGCCGCCATTAAGCGTGGAAGCTTCTCTCGTTCCAAAAAATTGTCCATATCCTCAAGGGATATTTCACCAGCAGCTGCGGGTCTGGGTACAGGTACCGAAACAGGACACTATGCAAATATTAAATTAACCGGTAAGTACAATACAGATCTAATCAGTGTTAGAGAGAGCTTTGGTAAAAATGCAGATGTTCATATTCGAGAGTTTGTTATCAGGGGTACCAATACCCGTGCAGCCGTCATGTATACCGAAGGTTTGGTGGATCAGGAATTAATTGATGACCACCTGATAACACCATTGATGTTAGAAGGTGTACCTGAGTTGAAGCAGGAAGGTTTCGTTCATCCGGATAACGTGAACCAGCTAGCTGAATATCTCAAGAACCAATTACTTCCTGTGAGCCAGATTCAGGAAACACAGTCCCTTCAGGAACTTGGGCTAGGAGTATTGGTTGGTAAAAATGCTCTGATCATTGATGGTATACCCGTAGCGATGTTAATTGGAACCGCCAAGGGCAAAACACGAAGTATTGACGAACCTCTGTCAGAAGGTTTGCTGCGCGGTCCACGCATTGGTTTTACTGAAGAGTTAAGTGATAATACTGGCATTCTTCGTCGTTATGGGAGTGACCAGAGCCTGTTTATTCAAAAGTATGAAGTGGGTTCGCGAATCAAAAAAGATTTGGCTATCGCGTATATTCAAGATATTGCGGATCCTAATTTGATAGCAGAAGTTCGCAAGCGCATTGAAGAGATGGACATGGACTCGATGCTCGAATCCGGTTATGTAGAACAGCTTATTGAAGATAATACGCTTAGCCCTTTTCAGCAGATACTGAACACAGAAAGACCTGATCGGGTGATTGCTGCCTTGCTGGAAGGTCGAGTGGCTATTTTATTGGACGGAACGCCATTTGTGCTCGTGGTACCTGTGACCTTTAGCATGTTGCTCCAATCTCCAGAAGACTACTATGAACGCTGGATTCCGGGTACATTTCTACGGGTGCTCAGGTTTATGTCTGCCATGCTGGCCCTTCTTGCTCCAGCGCTCTATGTTTCTTTTATATCGTTTCATCCAGGGTTGATTCCGACCAAACTTGTACTGACGATTATAGAAACCCGGACTGGAGTTCCGTTTCCCTCCATTATTGAAGTATTGATCATGGAGCTCTCCATTGAGATCCTGAGAGAGGCGGGAATACGTTTACCCAAGCCGATTGGACCTGCGATGGGCATCGTTGGCGGTTTGATTATTGGTCAAGCTGCCGTACAGGCGGGAATCATCAGTCAGTTTCTTGTCATCGTTGTTGCTGTTACCGCCATATCCTCTTTCACGATTCCTGTCTATAGTGCGGGATTAACACTACGGATTCTGCGGTTTGCTGCCATGTTTAGTGCTGCAATACTAGGTCTGTTTGGTGTCGTTATGTTCTTCTTGCTGGTGTGTACACATCTTGCACGACTCTCCAGCTTTGGAGTGCCTTATGTCGCACCAGCTGTTCCATATCACTTGAGTGATTGGAAAGATTTTGTCATTCGTGCTCCACTTAACATGATGAGAAGACGTCCAGATATGACGAATCCGGTAGATGCAGATCGCAAGAAATAGACAATCCACAGAAGGTCTGGAGGTACAACAAAGTGAATGACTCGCAAGTAAAAATTAGCACCACACAGGCTGTTGTCATCATTGTCAACTACATGCTTGGCGCGGGGATTCTGACGTTACCTCGAACGACCAGCAGGGCGGTTGGAACGCCGGACGTCTGGATTTCCATCTTGTTGTCGGGGCTTATTATTACGGGTATTGGTCTGATTTTGGTTACCCTGTGCCGCAGATTTCCTGACAAAACCGTGTTCCAGTTTACCCGGGAGATCACCGGGCGCTGGATCGCCTACATACTGGGTTGTGCGACAATTTTGTATTTTATGATCATTGCAGCATTCGAAATTAGAGTCATGGCCGATGTCACGGGCATGTATCTGCTTGAGCGTACGCCTACATGGGCTATTGTGATGGTTTTTATGTGGATTGGCATCTATATGATCTCCGGTGGGCTTGGAGTCATTATACGCGTGTTTGAGATCATCCTGCCGATTACCTTGATTATATTTGTCATAGAGATATTGCTCAGTAATCAGCTATTCGAGATTAGTAACCTTAGACCCGTATTGGGAGAGGGCATCATGCCTGTACTCAAAGGGCTGAAACCATCGCTACTCTCCTATACTGGGTACGAAGTCATGTTGGTCATTACTGCATATATGAAAGATCCGAAGAAAAGCAACAAGGCGATGACATGGGGACTGACGATCTCTACAATGATATATCTGATCACTGTTGTAATGGTCGTAGGCAGTCTATCCTTGGATGGGATTAAGACCAGAACGTGGCCAACATTGGATCTTGTCCGAAGTTTTGAGATACAGGGACTGATATTTGAACGTTTCGAATCGTTATTGCTGGTGATCTGGATTATGCAAATTTTCTCGACATTTGCCATTACCCATTACTGTGCTTCCGTAGGAATCCGGGATTTGTTTCGGGCAAAGAAGATACGCAGGATTATGTATGCCCTGCTTCCAGTCATTTATCTAACGGCAATGATGCCTAAAACAGTATTTGAAACTTTTGCACTGGGCGATATGTTAGGTAACGCATCTGTAGTTTTGTTCGCTATATTACCTCTGGTATTGCTGCTTATTAGCATGATTCGCAAAAAGGAGGCAAACACGCATGATTTCATTCCGTATGTGCTTACGAGTAACTTGTGCTGTGTTCATACTGTGTATAGTTTCAGGTTGCTGGAGCAGCCGTGAAATAGAAGATCTGAGTTTGTATGTAGGTCTCGGAATAGACGTTGGACAAGAGACCGATTTCGAGAAGAAAATTTCAGCGCAGGGTGGGCATTATCCCAAACAAAACAATGTCACAGCAACCGTTCAGATTGCCCCTGGGAATTCTAGCAGCCAAAAAAGCCAACAATCTGGTTCACCTTCTTCTGGCAAAGAGTCTTATTCTAACGAGCGGCTTACGGGAGATTCCATGCTGCAAATTTTTCGTCAGTTTGCTTTGCGGCGAGATCGTCCACTCATTGGACATCATCTGAAGGTGATCGTGATCTCCAAGGATATTGCCAAAAAGTATGGATTGATTCAATTGCTCGATTTTGTACTCCGGGATAACGATATTCGACCTAACTGTCTAGTACTGATTAGTCATCAGCGGGCGGTTGATGTGCTTACCTCAGAAGATCCTTCCCGTATTCCTGCATTTTACCTTACAGGTATTACGAACAATTCATACATTTCCAACAAGATTCTGGAACCCGTTTCGCTGGCAAAACTGGATGCACAGATGCAGTCCGGTCCAGTTTTCTGCTTCAAAATGTACTGAATGCCAACGGTGAGGATAAATTCTCCGGAGGCAGCATATTCGCTGCAAATACAACCAAATTTCTGGGGAACTCAGCCAAACGGATGTGGAAGCTCTATCCTGGCTCATGCCTAAGGAACGAGGTGGTGTCATAAAAACATATAGTAAAGAAGGATTCACGGTAGTGTATGAAATCAAGAAGAAGAAAACCAAAATCATTCCGAAGGTTATTGGCGATAATATCTCATTCCATGTAAAGTCAGAGTCTGAAGGATGGCTGATGGAGGATTGGCGGGCACCGGAAGAAGAGGAAAAGGGTGCATATCTGAAAGAACTGGAAAAAGACTTTGCTGACCTGGCCGAGCAACAGATCAAACAGTTACTGTACAAGCTTCAGCACACCTACAAAGTCGATGTTGCTGATTTTCGCGACAGCATTCGGATTAAATATCCAAAAACGTGGAAGAAGGTTAAGGGGAACTGGGATGAAATCTTTGCCACTATACCCATTACGTATGAGGTCAAGACGACCATCATCAATCCGGGGTCTTCTACGGAATAGCGAGGAATGTGAACAAGAAAGCATTTAAATGTTGACACATGCATGATCAATCGCTATATTAATAAAAAATCATTTTCTTATCCAGAGAGGTGGAGGGACTGGCCCTTAGAAACCTCAGCAACAGATCTGAAGGATACTGTGCTAATTCCAGCGGGTGAACAGCCTGATAGATAGGAGCGTTTGTTTTTATTTGTCAGTAACGGCGCACTCTTTAGGAAGAGTGGGTCTTTTTTGTTTTTCTGGATGAAGAAGTAGGGAGCAGCAGGTATGGAGAACAACAACGACAAAGGGCATTTTCAGCGGAAAATGCAGGCACGGCATGTGGTCATGCTCTCTCTCGGAGGCGTCATTGGAACGGGATTATTCCTGAGCTCAGGTTATACAATCCAGCAGGCGGGACCCTTGGGCACCATTCTGTCCTACCTGATCGGAGCGATCGTTGTATATCTGGTAATGCTCTGTCTGGGTGAACTGTCTGTTCATATGCCGGAGACGGGAGCATTTCATAGTTATGCAGCCAAATATATCGGACCCGCAACAGGCTACACGGTAGCTTGGTTGTACTGGTTAACCTGGACCGTTGCACTTGGTTCTGAATTTACAGCTGCGGGTCTGTTGATGCAGCGCTGGTTCCCATCGGTAAACGTATGGATATGGAGCGCGATTTTTGCACTGATGATTTTTCTGTTCAATGCTTTAACGGTGAGATTATTCGCTGAATCCGAATTCTGGTTCTCATCTGTCAAAGTAGTTACCATCATCATCTTCATTATTATCGGTGGTGCAGCCATGTTTGGTATAATCCCCCTGGCGGATGCTGAACCGGCTCCGTTTCTATCAAATATTACTGCATCCGGATGGTTTCCTCATGGGGCTACAGCGATATTGATGACCATGCTTGCTGTAAACTTTGCATTCTCAGGCACGGAGTTAATCGGTATTGCCGCTGGTGAGACGGAGAATCCGGAAGAGACGATTCCCAAAGCTATTCATACCACGTTGTGGCGTTTGGTTATTTTCTTCATCGGTACAATTATTATCTTGTCGGCCTTGCTGCCCATGTCGGATGCCAGTGTACTGGAAAGTCCGTTTGTAGCGGTAATGGAGCGGGTGGGTGTGCCCTATGCAGCAGACATCATGAACTTTGTTATACTGACGGCGATTCTCTCTGCTGCGAATTCGGGTCTGTATGCTTCGTCGCGGATGCTCTGGTCTCTGGCAGAGAAAAAGACGATCTCCCCCTGGTTTGCCAAACTGACCAAACGTGGGGTGCCGCTGAATGCACTTCTGATCAGTATGGTGGGCGGTGCCTTGGCTTTGCTGTCCAGCATCATTGCACCTGGTACCGTGTATATTACACTCGTCTCCATCTCGGGTCTGGCTGTCGTTGCGGTATGGATGAGCATCAGTGCCTCCCAATACATGTTCCGCAGACAGTATATCCGGGAAGGACATGCGGTCAACGATCTGGTCTACCGTACACCTCTGTATCCGGTGGTGCCGATTGTTTCATTTGTATTATGCCTGGCTTCATGCATAGGTATTGCCTTCGACCCGACACAGCGAATTGCGCTGTATTGTGGGGTTCCGTTTATCGCAGTATGTTACGCAGCCTATTATCTGACAGAACGTGTGAATAAGAAAAGAGGACAAGTACATGACACAAGCACAACAGACTAACCCCATAGAACAGATCCTTCGTGAACATCCGGTCATAATTCTGGATGGAGCGCTGGCGACGGAACTCGAACAGCATGGATGTGATCTGGATGATCCGCTATGGTCTGCGCGTGTGTTGCTTGAGAATCCGGATGTTATTGTTCAGGTCCATGCGGATTATTTTCGAGCAGGAGCCGACTGTGCGATTACATCCAGTTATCAGGCCACAGTGGATGGATTCAGCATGAGAGGAATTGGCGAAAAAGAAGCGTTGGACCTGATTCGCAAGACGGTGGAACTGGCTGCAAAGGCGAGAGATGACGTATGGGATGAACTCCAAACCTCTGATATCTCGGAGGCAGGGGTCTTGGCTCGGCCACGACCGATAATTGCTGCATCCGTTGGACCCTACGGTGCTTATCTGGCTGATGGTTCAGAGTATGTCGGTCACTACGGGGTGACAGATGAGACTTTGACTGCATTCCATCGTCCGCGGATGGCTGCGTTGCTTGAAGCCGGTGCTGATATTCTGGCTTTTGAGACCATTCCATCCTTGCAGGAAGCACAAGTGCTGGTTGATTTGCTGAAGGAGTTCCCTCATGCATATGCCTGGTTATCTTTCTCGTTAAAAGATGGGACGGCAATCAGCGAAGGCACACCGCTTGAGACATGTGCACGATGGTTTGGTTCCGAGCCGCAGATTGCTGCGATTGGCCTGAACTGTGCTCCCATGGAAGTGGTGACGGAAGCAGTAAGTATTTTGAGCCGTGCCAGCGATAAACCGGTTATTGTGTATCCCAATTCGGGAGAAGTATACGATGCAGCAACGAAGACGTGGAGTGGTCAGGGTACCTGTGGCCGTATGAGTGATGCTTCGGAACAGTGGATAGCCGCGGGTGCAAAAATCATTGGCGGCTGCTGCCGAACTACGCCACATCAGATTGGCGAACTTGCGAAGAAGTGGCGGAGCTGAAGGCTACTTAGCCGATCCGGATCTGCATGGAAAAGCCCTTTCTTATCTTATAAAGGATAGGAAAGGGCTTCTTTTGCATGAGCATACCTTCTTGCTACACGTTATTCGACGACAAGAATACGCGGCGATGCCTGACGAATCACCTTGGACGATACCCAGGATCCTAGAGCTGCGGCAACAATACTCAGACAAGCAAAGAGTATAATGCCTCCCCAGTTCAGAATGAGAGGAATCTGTACGATACCGTATCCCGATAGGACTTTTTCAAGTAACAGGGGGAGAAGGTATACGCCTACAATGACTCCAAGCATTGAACCAATCAGAGCTAATGCAACTACTCCGGTAGCAATGGAGAACCGGATTTTTCCAGATGTCATTCCAATCGACTTATATATGCCATATGTCTTGCTCTCTTTGCGAATGCTGATCCGGCAGGTGCTGAAAATAATAATGAATGTAACCAAAATGAACAGCATACCCATTAGAGCCATGGGGTACACCAGAATGCTTGCAGCTTCTGCATAAACAGAATCCAGCAGCGTTTTTTGCGTGACGATGGAAGCAGAGTCTTTGAACCGCTCATTCAATTGGTTAGCAATGACATCCGCCTGTGAAGGATCGTTGACATTGATAAACGCCACATCTACAACTTTGTAATCCGGATTTACGCTTCGAACCGCTTGAGCTGTGATTCTTCCGGATACCGACAAGTCGGAGATGGCCTGATAGATGCCCGAAATCATGAACGTGCGCTTTTCTCCTTCAATGTAGAGATCCATGAGATCTCCTATATCCTTGTTAAACATCTTGGCAACACTAACCCCGATTGAAATTTCATTTGCGAGTGTCGGATTGTCTCCACTCAACGTCTCAAAACCAAGATCCTGATAGCTTCCATCCAATACTCTTAGATAAAGACTGGTAGACTGGCTGGTCACGTCGGTTGGATCATCTGGAAGGATAACTCCGGTGATGTTCCCTTGCCAGCCCACATTTTTGATGCGAGTGTCTTCTTCCAATACGTTCTGAAGCTCTGCTCTCGGAAACGTAGTTTTGTTTACAACGACTGCAGCAATGTTAGCATTGTCATAACCCCATTTGGCCGCCGTCTGATAGATTCCGGTAATACTGGTCAGTACAACATACCCGAGAACAAGTACGGAAGCAGCCATCGTTGTTAGCAATAACATCAGAACCGAGCTTTTGCTGTTTTTGATCAGATTGCGTATACCGATGACAAAAGAGACGGGCAATCGTCCAAACAAGGCCTGGTTTGCGAGCGGTGAATTCATTCGTTGCGCCATACGTACATTGTCGCTCTCCGACATACCGTACCGAATGGCCTGAACAGGCTCGATCATGCGAGCTTTTCTGGCATATAACACGACGAATGAAATAATCAAGACGAGTAACAGCAGCCCTACAACAATAGCGGCTCCGATGCCCTCAATTGGGAGATCACCTTGGCCAGCCCGCAGGGACGATACGGAGATGTTGATGATGAATTTGGAGACGAATACGCTAAGTACCAGCCCGGGAAGAACAGCGATGATGGACAGCAGGGCATATTGAATGACGTAGGTACCAACAGTGCCCCGGGAAGTGAGTCCCAGTGATTTAAGGATACCGATCGTTTTGTAGTTGGCCAGAATCGCATCGGATATGGTGAAGCCAATCGTAATGAGGGCAATAATCATCATGACTGTCCCTAAAAATATCATAATGAACCCGACGATCTGATTGATGATCAGATAAAAGGAGGAGATACTTTCAAATTCCATTTTGGTTTCCATAAATGGACCACCCGTCTCGCTTGTATAACGATCCCAGTAGCTGGAGTTCGTACTGTAATCATCAAAATGGATGCCCATCATGTGAATATCTTTTCCCGCAACCGTACTAAAATCATTTTGGTAATCCGTACTGTTCATCCAAATTCTTGCCGTATTGGTGAACGGTGCTCCATAAGGAACATCCACAACAATAGCTGAAACTGCGAGGTCAAGTGTGGTAGATCCAGTTTTGAATTGAATGGTATCACCGACAGCGATGTTATAGCCATTCGCCATGGAAGTTGGGATCCATATGCTTCCTTGTTCAGGAGCCGAATGCTGTGAACCACTTGCAAATACAAGTTCATCTACCCCCCACGGCGGAGGCGGCGTTTTCATCATGTATACATACAGGTTAGGGATGTCACTGCCTCCAAAAGAGATGCCCGACAAGGTGCGGTAAGTAAGCAAAGGAGAGACTTGAACACCGTTCTGGGCGGCCCACCAGTCATGCACAGTTTGGGGATCGTCCAACCCTTTGTCGAACGTCAAGATCTGATGGGAACCGTTGGTCCGACTATGCATCTCGTTGAACTGGTTACCCGTATTGGCCAGGATGATGACTGATGTGGACACGAGTAGGGTAGACAGCAAAATAAGCAGGGTGATGAACAGGTTTTGAATTTTATTTTTACTCAGATAAGAAAAACTAAGCTTTAGAATGGCGGCCATAGGTTACTCCTTCCCCGACACGAAGGCGAATACCATGGATTCCCGATTTTGAATCTGGGTTTCGTCATATTTATCGAACTCGAGAATGCCTCCGACTTTACCATCTCGGACAAAGATCAGGCGGTCGGCCCGGCAAGCGGCCTTAATGTCATGTGTCACCATAACGACCGATTGTCCTTTCCGGTTAATATCTGTAAGGATATCCAGCACCGCTTTCCCATGATCATAGTTCAAACTTCCGGTAGGTTCGTCGGCAAATATAATATCCGGTGAATTGATGAGCGCGCGTGCAATAGCCGCCCGCTGCTGCTGTCCCCGGAAGTCTGGGAGGGCAGGCGATTGTTCTGGCTGTCGATGTCCATGGCCTTCATAAGATGTGCCGCCCGAGCTTTTATTTCATGTTTTTTGTTCCCGGCAATATATCCGGGAAGAGCAATATTATCCTGAATGGAAAGGTCCGGAACAAGGTTGATGCTTTGATAGATGTAGCCAATTCGGCGGGTACGGAAATCAGACATCTCTCGCTCACTGTAGGCATCGATGCGCTGATCCTGAAAATAAACCTCTCCAGCTGTCACATGATCGAGTCCGCTAAGCAAATATAAAAGTGTGGATTTGCCTGAACCGGAATTACCCATGATCACTGTGAAGTCTCCTTCATAGATATCAAGATCGACATTACGAATAGCATGATACTGTTCACTTCCGGTATTGTATGTCTTGCATAAGTTTTGAGCACGAATGATAGATGTTCTGGTCAAGTGGATCACTCCTCGTTGCAGTATACCATTCATATTAAGGGGAGGATGTTGAGGAAGAATTATCAGATTATGAATAAAGTATTACACCATTCTGGATATATCCGTAAACAGGAAGGTGCCTGTAAAGTAACGTGAGAGGTTGCAGCTTAACAGATGGGCAGGCTGAACTGAAAGATGGTGCCCTGACCTGCTTTGCTGGAAAAGCTGATCTGCCCTCCATGTGCTTCAATGATGCTTTTGCAGATGGAGAGTCCAAGCCCGTTTCCTTCATATATACCGGATGACAAGGAAGAGCTTCCCCGGAAATATCGTTCAAATACAAAAGGCATATCCTGAGCACGTATGCCTTGACCGGAATCGGTGATCGTAAGCCTGAATTGTCCATTATCCAGTTCTGCACGGACGCGAATATGATCCCCGGGAGCGGTGTGTTTGAGTGCGTTGGATACGAGATTGGAGACAACCTGTTCGATGCGAACAGGGTCCATTCGTATGAGCACATTTGGAATAGCTTCGGATTCCTCGTATGTCAGTCCGTTAATTCTTACGATATGCCCGATGGGTCTGAGCATGTTTTCAAATATGGCACGGCTGTATAACTCTCGCGGCTCAACTGAGATCTGCCCAAGCTCCTGAAGTGCATGAACCAGCAAATCTTCAACAAGGCGTGCCGTTTTATCTGTATGGGTTCTCATAATTTCCATATATTCCATTAATGTTTCCTCATCCGAGCAAATGCCTTCCGATATGGCTTCTATGTATGCTTTGACCGTTGTGATTGGCGTTTTGAGTTCATGAGAGATGTTGGTGATGAGTTCTTTTTGGGCTTTCTCCTGACGTATGCGCTGTTCACTCAGATGCATGATCTCCGTCCGCATCAAGTCAAGCATGGCATAAAGTTCGCCCATTTCGTCGTTACGATTATATTGAATCTGTTCATCGTATTGTCCTTTGAGTATCGATTCGGCATGCTGCTTCAATTGGTTAACAGGAGTCAGCATACGTTGCTTGACCCTGCGAGCCATGCTGATAAGAAAAAGCATCAGAACAAAGGCCATGATAATCAGGCTGCCGAGGATGAATAACGGGAAAGTGACAGGCTGCTGAGCAAAAACAAGTGATTTGGGTACGGTAAAAATGGCGTTTCCGATCTGGCTGCCACCCGGGCCATCCATGACGGGAAATGCAATGTCCAGTGAATCATCTCCCTCTGCGAGCTGCAATGCATCTTTCAGATTATAATGAAGGGCAGATCTAAGGTTGACCTGGGTGCCTTCGGATAAAGGAGAGGAGGACAACAAAATTATCCCATCCAGTCCAACATAGGAAAATTGAATGTTCTTTTCTATGGCAGACGAACGCAGGTTGTCCTGAATCATCGGATCACGAAGCCTATGGCGGTTTTGCTCCAGTTCAAGCAGAAGCGGGTTTACCTTGAGACGAGCCAGATTAATCGTTGGGTTGGATTCACCCGCAGTTCGTCCTTCGAGCAGATCGAGAAACAAAACAACGCTGCAGATCATGACCATCATGAGAAGCGCCAATGATGTCTTCAGCCAACGTGTGGACCAAGTGTGAAGTGACATGAAGTAGTCTCCATTCCAGCTTTATTCATGATTGAATTTATAACCGACCCCCCAGACGGTTTTAAGTAACGCGGGATGAGAGGGGTCTTCCTCGATTTTTTCCCGCAGTCTGCGTATGTACACCGTTACCGTATTTTCGTCTCCATAAGCAGCGTAGCCCCATATGGCATCCAGCAATTGGGATTTTGAGAAAACCTGATTTTTGTTGCTGGCCAGATAATGCAGAAGTTCAAATTCCTTTGCCGAAAGAGAGACCTCAACACCCTTTAGCGTAACTTTGTATGCTTTTTTGTCGATTTCGAGATCACCCAGACGCAGCGAATCTGAGGAAGAACGTTCCGGACCAAGACTGTCATATCTTCTGAAATGCGCATGGATCCGGGCGAGCAATTCACTGAGCGAGAAGGGCTTGGTCATATAGTCATCTGCACCGAATCCAAGGCCAAGCACTTTGTCGGTGTCACTTCCTCTTGCACTCAGGATGAGAATCGGAATGTTGTTCCGACGCCGAATCTCGCGGCATACATCGATGCCGTCCATATCCGGGAGCATAATATCGAGAATGATATAATCCGGATGAAGAAGCTCCATGATCTGAAGGCCATCCTGTCCGGTCGCAGCGACGGCAGCGTCGAATCCATTTTTGATCAGGTAGTCTCGCAAAATGCGAGAAATATCATGTTCATCCTCAATGATGAGGACTTTGCGTTTAGAGTTCATTGTGATCTCTCCATGTATAGAATACCGGAATGCGGGAATTCTATAGTTCTAGTTTCTTCCCTATTTTATGTCATTTTTCACCATAATAATAGAATCACCTGAATGTTTGCATCACAGATTGGTTAACGAAGAGAGTGTAGTTCAATAAAGTTTAATTTTAGATTTCTTTTGTCCTTATTTTGAGTCATTGAAAATCTTGTAGAAATTTGTCACATAATGTCTTATACTTTGTCGATTTACCTTGACACAGTATATATAGCATGACATAATATTTTTCATACTAAATTACTGTGTTTTATTGGACATGGTTAGAGATAAACGAGGGGGACATGACAGTGAGAAAGATATGGGTACCGGGAATTTTGTTATTGGTTTTGGGAATGATCATCGCTGGATGTGGTAATAAAAATGAGGCGAGTTCGGGAGCGGACTCCGGTCAAAAAACAATTATTGCCGCGACTAGTGGTGTAAGTAATCCATTCAGTTACGATAAAGACGGTAGCCTTACCGGATACGATGTCGAAGTCATGAAGGCGATTTTTGAAAAACTGCCTGAATATAAGCTGGAGGTACAGGCGATTGAGTTCGAAGGTATTCTGACAGGCCTTGATAACGGACGTTTCCAGTTGGGCGCCAACAATTTCAGCTCCAATCCGGAAAGACGCAGCAAGTATGATTTCTCTTTGCCGATTATTGAAAATGCAAATGTGTTCGTGGTCCGCAAAGATGACAATACACTTAAATCCGTCGAGGATTTGAAAGGATATAAAGCGGTAACGGAAGTGGGGAACTCTGGTGCCACACTGCTGGAGAACTACAATACGGATCACCCGGATGCAAAAGCGGATATTATGTATACGGACGAGAATTTTGTTAAACAGTTTGAAGGCATTGAAGCAGGACGGTATGATGTGCGTATCATCTCTCGTGTTTCGGCAGAAAAAGCAATCAAGGAACACGGCTTTACCAACCTGAAGGCGGTTCCATTCTCTACTGAGAATAGTGATCCAGGCTCTTACATTCTATTCGCCAAATCTGCTGACAGTACACTGCTCGATGCAGTGAACAAGAGAATCAAGGAAATGTATAACGATGGCACATTGTTGAAAATCAGTGAAGAGCAGCTCGGCGGCGACTATCTGCCTAAGAAAGAACTAATGGAGTAGGAAAAGGGTGATGGCATGAAATTTATCGTTACAGGGGATGCGTTATTTTCCAGTCGTAATGTAGATAAAACCATGGACCCGAACCTGTTGTCCCTGTTAAAGGGAGCAGATGAGGTCTTTACCAATGCGGAATTTGTCACTCCGCGTAAACATACAGCTCCGGCCGCAGGCCGGGGTTACCAGACGAGTGTACGTCCCGGTACACTGGATGAATTCGGACGTTTGAACATTCGTTATGTCGGCTTTGCCAACAACCATACCGGCGACTATGGAATAGAAGGGATTACGGACACACTCGAGGAAGCGGAGCAACGCGGGCTGATTCCTCTTGGGGTAGGCATGAGTCTGCATGATGCACGCAAGCCGGTTTTTATGGATACAGCAGATGGGCGGATTGCCATCATTACGATAGGTGTGACCCGAAGTGAAGTGTTCGCCGCATCCAATCCGGGAAATGGCGTTCCTGCACGTCCAGGTCTGAATCCGCTACGGTGGTCACGCACTTATGTAGTTAACGATCAGGACTTCGAGGCTCTGAAGGGGATCAGTGAACGAATCGGTATTGCCGCAAGCATGGAAGTAGGCAAACGGATTGAGACATTTAAGAGCAAGTCCGAGAATCATTATGAGTTCGGATCGTTGTTCGAAGGGTATCTGACCTTTGAAAAAGGCGAGAACCCTCGTGTCAAAACGACTGCGCATGAACAGGATCAACAGGATATCTTTGAGACAATTCGTGACGCTAAAGAGCGTAGTGACTTTGTTTTTGTCAACCTGCACACGCATGAGGGAGAAAATGAAGACTGGTATTCCGATTATCCTGCCGCATTTATCGAAAGTTTTGCTCGTGGAGCTGTGGATGCAGGAGCTCATTGTGTTTTCGGGCATGGTGCCCACTTCACAAGAGGGGTAGAACTTTACCATGGACAGCCGATTTTCTACAACATTGGCAGTTTGCTTATGGAATTTGAGGCTGGAGAATCGATCATTTCTCCCGAGATGTTCACCGCGTATGGTTATGATGAGAATGAATCGCCATCGACACTGCACAAAAACAGAACAAAAGACAGCGAAGGAAACTGGCAGGGCTTCTACAGTGACCGGAAGTTCTCGGAGAACTTTGTCATCTCATTTGATCTGGATGTGGAGCAACAGCGGTTTGATTATGAATTGATCCCGATTGATCTCCAGCTGACTCACTCAACGGTGACCAAGCGCGGGTTGCCTGTGCTCGCCTCGGAAGAGGCTACAGCGTCTTTGCTTGATAGGCTGAATACAGTAAGTAAGGACAGATACAATACCGAAATTGTACGCCAAGGTGAACGTATAACCGTTAAAGAGTGGAAGTAATTCCACTCTTGCTTTTTTTATGAAATTGAACGTGGAAGGAATGTACAACCATGGGAGAGATTTTTGATATCAACGCGGTGTTCTCAGCCATTCCTCGTCTGTTAGAGGTTCTTCCTGTGAGTCTGCAGATTACTGTGATTTCAATGATTGTTGGCCTTGTATTTGCCTTGTTATTTGCGATTATCCGCATGAAAAAAATACCGGTGCTCAGCCAGCTGGTCACGGTATTTATCTCGTTTATCCGCGGAACACCAATCATTGTTCAGCTATATCTAACCTATAACGGAATCCCGCTGTTATTGAAATTCATTAACCAGCAGTACGGGACAGACTACAATATCAATGCTGTGCCAGCAATGCTTTTTGTTCTGGTGACATTTGCGTTCAATGAGGCAGCTTATAATTCCGAGACCATTCGTGCAGCCCTGCAATCGGTTAATAAAGGTCAGATTGAAGCGGCCGAATCCTTGGGGATGACGTATCTTCAAGTGCTCAGAAGAGTCATTGTTCCCGAAGCGCTTGTTGTTGCGATTCCACCTCTTGGCAATGCATTGATTGGCTTGCTGAAAGGCACCTCGCTCGCGTTTGTTGCGGGGGTTATTGAGATGACGGCACAAGGGAAAATCATTTCGGGCAGCAATTTCCGCTTTTTTGAAGTGTACCTCGCCCTTGCCATCATTTACTGGGTCATGACCATTATTATTGAACAGATTCTTCGTTACCTGGAGAAAAGATTCTCTATTCCTGATCCGGTTCAACAAACGATGAATCGTGGCTGGTTCTCTTGGGGAAGGAGGGAGATTTAATGATTAGCGTAAGTCATTTGTCCAAATCCTTTCATAACAATCTCATTCTGAATGACCTCTCGGTAGACATTGAAAAGGGAGATGTTGTGGCGCTGATCGGTTCGTCAGGTGCAGGTAAATCGACTTTTTTGCGTGCATTAAACTGTCTGGAGATAGCGGATCAGGGACAGCTTGATCTGGAAGGCTTCAAGGTTGATTTCAGCACAATTACGAACAAACAGCGGCTGGAGCTGCGGAAGCAAACGGCTATGGTGTTTCAGCATTTCAACTTATTCCAGCATCGGACAGCGTTGGATAATGTCAAAGAAGGATTGAAGATTGTCAAAAAAATGAATGACAAGGAAGCTACCGAACTTGCCAGACAGCAACTGGAGCAGGTAGGACTTTCCGAACGGGCGCATTATTATCCGAAACATCTGTCTGGAGGTCAGCAGCAGCGTGTGGGGATCGCTCGTGCGCTGGCGATGAAACCCAAGCTGCTGCTGCTGGATGAGCCGACTTCGGCACTCGATCCCGAGCTTGTTGGGGAAGTACTGCAGACCATTAAACGAACAGCGGCTACAGGTCAAACGATGCTCCTCGTTTCACACGAAATGAGTTTCGTCTATGAGGTGGCCAATAAAGTACTGTTCCTCGATAAGGGGAAAATTGTTGAACAGGGTACACCGGACGAAGTGTTTAATCACCCGAAATCCGAGCGTGCCAAGGAGTTCCTGCAAAACTATTTCCGCAACAAAGGGGAGCAGCGCTAACCCAGGCAGATCTAACTAACGCCTTGTGCAGACACATGATGGATGTGCTGCCCGAGGCGTTAGTTTTTTTTGTAAGCTTTTATGGACACTTCCCTCAGGAAGGTTATTGCATGAAAGCGAGCAAATTACACATGCTCCAGATCATCGATAGGCTCATGTTGCTTGGATTTGAGATACTCCGCCGGAGACACACCGAAGTGCGCCCGGAATACACGGTGGAAATAGGAATAGCTTGCAAAACCGCAGGATTCGGCAATATGCTCCAGTGTCATTTCACTATATTTCATGCGTTCCAGCGCGGCATTCAGACGGATCTCAATCGCGTATTGAATCATGGTCTGATTGTAGTGTTCCTTGAATAAACGCACGGCTCGTGACAGGCTGAGTCCGGCATAACGTGCGGCTTCCTCAAGCTTGAACGTAACGGTGGCGTGCTCCTCAATATACCGTTTCAACTTCAGCGCCGAGGAAACCGCCCGATCGGTCTGAATATTCTCGGTGATTGCCCGGTCAATATACAGACACAATCCGCGCAGTAACGCATCCTTTAGCTCGGCATTTTCCTCAAGAGGTCCACGACGCTTCTCAAGTAACATATTTCTCCACAGGCTGATGAGCTTATCATCAAGTCCAATCCGGCTGACGGTAGATCGATGTTGCCGTTTCCACCAGTTCTCAATCCAGCTGCCCTCGCAGAACAGATAATAATCTCCGCTGGACAATCGTCCTTCCTTATGTGGTTCATCGACCACAAGATGATAATCGTCGCCAGGTTTGAGCAGCAGCAAATCCCCGCTGGTCATCCTGAATTCTTTATCCTGTACATACACCTTGCACGAGCCTTCCGTCTGCAGACGGAACAGATAGGTTTGCAGCTCGCCCCTCATATTATGAGTGAACGCCTTATAGTGGTATGAGTAGTCACAGATCAGCACAGATGTCTCTAACGTATCCAAAGATAAAATCCCCCAATATATCGATGTTTTACATAATAGATTAACTTAACATTTACACGATAACGGAGAGGACAGAAAGAACCTGAAGAAACAGAGTGTTCGCCTTTATCCCCGGATTTTATCCATTTGAAAAGGAAATCAAGAAAATCTGGGGATAACAGCGATCGGAAGGTTGTTCTGTCATCGGAGTGCCAGTGTAAATATCTTCAGTTGAATTTAGGCAAATCAATAGATGCAAAATGATGGAAATAAAATTTGACCAGATAGTTCATGTTCTGACTATATTGTATATGTTCATTCTAGCCTGTTTTGCGTTAGGATGATACCAGATAGAGCAATGAAAGCAAATTTGAGAACAGAGGTGTATCGTACATGAAAAAACTTAATATTGGTTTGCAATTGTTTACACTCCGTGATGAAACTGCAGCAGATTTTCGTGGTACGTTGCGTAAGGTAGCGGCCCTTGGATATGAAGGCGTGGAGTTTGCCGGATATGGTGATATTCCAGCTGAGGAAATGAAAGCGCTACTAGACGAGCTTGGACTGAAAGGATTCAGCAGCCACGTTTCACTACATGCGATGCGCGAGGACTTGCAAAAACAAATCGATTACCTGAAAACTATTGGTGCACAATATATCATTTGTCCGTACCTGATGCCTGAGGATCGTCCTGAGAATGCGGAAGGCTGGACCAAGCTGTTCGAAGAATTGCAGCAATATGGAGCTGAAGCAGCGAAACAAGGGTTGATCTTCGGATACCATAATCATGACTTTGAATTCCATGGCCAGGTTGGCGATGCCAATGCTTTTGACGCCATGTTTGCTCAAACATCACCGGAAGCGGTAAAAGTGGAAATGGACGTATGTTGGGTACAATTTGCGGGACAAAATCCGATCGAGTATATTAATAAATATGCGGGTCGCTTGCCACTGCTTCATCTGAAGGACTTCAGCAAAGACGAACAAGGTCAGATGAAAACCCTGGAATTGGGACAAGGTTCGGTTGACCTGCCAGCTGTTATTGAAGGGGCTACGAATGCAGGCGTGGAATGGCTGATCGTGGAACAAGACGTGTGTCAAAATCCTCCACTTGAGAGCGTATCCAATAGCTACAACTGGCTGAAAGAAAACTATTTGAATCAATTCTAACAGAACCATCGAACGCTGCTAAAATGCTAATCTATTTGTCAAAGGAGACTTATATACATGAGTAAAATTAAAGTTGCTGTATTCGGCTGTGGAGCCATTGCCCAGCGCAGACATATTCCGGAGTACGCTGCCAATGAGAACGTAGAACTTGTCGCTTTTGCCGATCCGATCGTGGAACGTGCGGAAGAAATGGCCGAAACTTACGGGGGTAAAGCTTACTCCAGTTACGAAGAATTGCTTGCAAACGAAACGGTGGATGCCGTAAGTGTGTGTACACCAAACTATCTGCATGCGCCAATGGCGATTGCTGCTGCCAATGCAGGCAAGCATGTATTGGTTGAGAAACCAATGGCGATTTCCACCGAAGAAGGCGAGCAAATGATCGAAGCTGCCAAGAAAAATGGCGTGTATCTGATGGTTGGACACAACCAGCGTCTGATGCCTCCTCACGTCAAAGCAAAAGAAATTCTCGACTCCGGCAAACTGGGTAAAGTCTTGAATTTCCGTACATCGTTTGGTCACCCGGGTCCGGAAGGATGGAGTGTGGACGGCGCGGAAAGCTGGTTCTTCCGTAAGGAAGAAGCTATTATGGGCGCGATGGGCGACCTTGGCGTGCACAAGTCAGACTTCATCCGTTACTTGCTGAATGATGAAGTATCTGAAGTGGCTGGTTTCATCAGCACACTGCACAAGGAAGGCACTCAAGTTGACGATAACGCCACTTGTTTGCTGCGTATGAAGAGCGGAGCAATCGGAACGCTCGTAGCAAGCTGGACACAATACAGAGCCGGAGATAACAGTACCGTGCTGTGGTGCGAGAATGGCGTTATGAAGATCGGAACCGTGGAAGGCGATGAAGTTATCGTTGAACTGACCAATGGTACAGTTGAGACCTACAAAGTTGGTGCCATGGCTACCAACGAGAGACAAGTGCCGAGTGGTGTAATTGACGCATTTGTAGAGTCCATTGTAACGCAAACACCTCCAACGATCTCCGGGGAAGAGGGCTTGCGCTCCCTGCAAGTGATCTTGGCAGCATTTGAATCCGAGAAAACAGGTCAGATCGTTAAACTGTAATCCATACGATTGACAGGTGCAACTTCTAACATTGTATACGGCTTAATTCATGATATAAGGGACTTAACTTCAGGCAAGTGTTCTGGAGTAAGTCCTTCTTTATTTGATTTTAGAGATATCACAAAAAAGACTGACGCTTCCGATACCATGCGGAAGTGTCAGTCTCCATATGAAGGTTGAACCGTTCAATCGTTCAACCTGAAATCCGTCTTAGATGCCGGCAGGTACATCACTTCCCAGATCCAGCCATGATATTTCAGCAGGAGTCAGCGTGATGCGGGAGCCTTCGTCACAGGACAGCAATTCTGCCTGATTCTGGGCGCCGATCAGCGCACAGGTTGGGAACGCCTGATTCAATACATAAGCGAGTGCAATCTGAATGGGTGATGTTTTCTTTGAATTAGCCAATTGTTCAGCCCGGCGCAACCGTTCCCAGTTGCCATCACTGTAGAATACACGCACCAGATCTTCATTATCCCGAACTTCAGGTGTGAATCTGCCCGTGAAGAAACCACGTGCTTGGGAGGACCAGGATAGCAAAGGCAGCTTGGTTTGCTCATGCCATGCGAGCGTCTCTGCATCTGCGGACACACAGCCTGCCCAGAAAGGTTCGTTTGCTTTGGCGAGACTGAGGTTCGGACTGCTGAAGGTAAAACCCTTTAAGCCGTTTGCCGCAGCATACGCATTGGCTTCCTCAAGCCGCTGCCAGGTCCAGTTCGAGGCGCCAATTGCACCGATTTTGCCAGATTCAATATGTTCGTTCAATGCTTCAAGGATCACACTTACAGGGGTGTTTGGATCATCACGGTGCAAGGCATACATCTCTACGTGATCCGTCTGGAGACGCTCCAGACTATCCATCAGGTCACTGCGGATGGCATCAGCATTCACGCGTGGCCCATTCTGGTCATGATGTGCGCCTTTGGTGAGAATGACGATCTGGTCGCGGTTACCGCGTTCCTTCATATAACGACCAAGGACTTCTTCACTCTGTCCACCGCAATAAATATGTGCTGTATCTACGGTGTTACCGCCAATCGCTAGAAAAGCATCCATGTTCGTAGCTGCTTTATCGTAGGCATCATGTACGAAATAATCCGTTCCTTTAATCAATCTGGAGACGCGTTTACCTGCACCGGCAATTTCGATATATTCCATAAGTCAGTTCATCCTCTCAATTATAGTGTAATTCGTGTACGCTCTTCCGCTGAACGAAGGCAGGCTTCGAGCACTTTCATATTAGCTACAGCATCGGAAGGGGCGAAACGCAGATCCTTGCCCTGAAGTACGGCACGAGCCATATCATCTCCTTGCAGTGAATAATGGTTTACTTGGGGAACTTCAATCTCCCTGCGTTCACCACCCGCTGTGACATAGAAGTTGGAACTGCGATCCTGACGACCGATAAAGGCCGATGGTACCTCAATGATGCCATCAGAACCCAGAACTTCGAGCGTGTTTCGGAAGGCTGCCACATGCTGCTGTCAAACGTCACACCAACATGATTATTGAATTCAAGCAGTCCGGAAGCCATCATATCGACTTGATCATGTTGTGGGGAGAACATGCCAATAACGGTAACTGCGTTTGGTTCCTGGCCTAACAGCAGGCGAGCAACGCTGATGGAATAACAACCGATATCATAGAGTGCACCGCCACCCCATTCTTTACGAAAGCGAACGTTGCCCGAGGAACCGGAATTGTTGAACGAAAATGTGCTGTGTATACCGCGGATCTCACCAATCTCACCGCTGGCAATGATATCTCTGATCTGCTCATAACGTGGATGATGGCGGTACATGAATGCTTCAGCCAGATGCACACCTGCATCTGTACAAGCTTGCACCATCTCCTGAGCTTCCTGCTCTGTCAGAGCCAGCGGCTTTTCACACAAAATATGTTTGCCTGCTTCAGCAGCCCGGATCGTCCATTCACGATGCAGATGATTCGGGAGTGGGATATATACGGCATCGATGGAATCATCAGCGAGCAAAGCTTCATAACTGCCATATGCCTTGTCGATTCCAAGTTTTTCGGCCGTCTGTTTGGCTTTATCTTCGTCTCGACTGGCAATCGCGGTTACTTCATTCAACTCCGATTGCTGCAGGCCTGGAATGACAGATTCGACAGCAATGCTAGCGCTACCAAGAATGCCCCAACGTAATTTTTGAACTGAATTCATGAGTTGTATCCTCCTGTGTGTAAATGTATATTGTGATTATAAATAATAGACCAATGAATTAAAATGATAATATATTGAAGTTAGTTAACACAATATTGTTAATCAAGGAGAACCGGCTATGATGAGACAAAGCGTATTGCTTACCCTGCAGGATATTCCATATTTTTGTTATCCCGAGTCCGTTGGGCATTATATGGATCACGTCCAGCATTCCGTATTACGGGAGGCGGGTGTGCTGAACAACTTTAATATTCACTATGTCGCTTCGGGCAAGGGTTATGTGGAGGTGGACGGGGTCGAGCATGAGCTTCGTGCAGGTCAGGCCGTACTCTATTTCCCGCAGCAGCGGCAGCATTATTATAGTAGTGAAGATGATCCATGGGATGTACGATGGGTTCATTTTTATGGTGAACGTCTGCATGATTATATGATTGAGCGGGGGTTACATCGCAATCTATTATGGACACTGCGGCAGCGAAGCTCCTGGGAAGAGGCCCATCTGGCCTTGTTGGCTGAAGCGGAACAGAACACCATGCTGCGTCCGGCTCAGCTATCCACATTGACTTACGCCGTACTCGCCGAGTTCGTGCAGCATGCGGTACCTCTAAAGAACACTCGTACTACAAGTAAGGCGGAGAGTCGGGTACTTGCACTTCTTCCACAGATGCAGCAAGAGGCCTGTCAACCGTTCCTGTTGCAGGACTGGGCGGATCTTGCAGGTGTGAGTTCGTATTATTTTTGCAAAATGTTCAAGAGTACTGTAGAGATGACGCCTATGGAGTTTATCACCCGTTCACGACTACAGATGGCGAAGCAATGGTTACTCGAACGTCCTACGGCCAACATTGGACAGATCGCGGAAGAAGCGGGGTATCCGAATGCCAGTTATTTTAACCGCCAGTTCATGGCCCATGAGGGGATGACACCTACGGATTATCGCGGATTGTACCACAATTAACCCGTATCCTTTCGGTGCTGCCAGAGCTTGAAGCGTAATGGTTTGACAGTGAGTTAAATCAAGTCTATTATGGATAAATTAAATCCGTGTATGATGAGGTGCCCTCATGAAATATTCAAAAGCGACAAATTATGCTTTGCATACGATGCTACATCTTGTAAGTACTGCGCCCGAACAGCTGGTAAGTGTACACCAACTTGCAGAATTTCAGAAGGTATCACCAACCTACCTGTCCAAAATTTTGACCAAATTGGTTAAGGCGGGGATGATTGAATCGACTTCTGGAGCCAATGGCGGCTATCGGCTTAGTCGTAAAAATCCCGATCCTTCTTTCCTGGAGATCATTCATGCCATTGAGGGTCAGGCCTCTCTGTTCGAATGTTCTCTGAATCATAACGCAGGCTGTTTAATCCAGCAGGTGATGGTGCAGGCGGAAGAAGAGATGGAGAGTTTCTTGAACAATAAGAAAATGTCAGAACTGGCTTCCCAGATGAAAAGTTGGAGTGCACACTCTCAGTAATTTGTACTGGAAGTGAAGCTCCAATCGGCTTGTGGACTCTTCTGGTACATAGGTATATCCGGATCTTCCTTCAACCTCGCGAGAGGTAAGGAAGATTCTTTTGTATCGTTGTGCCTAATAGAAGTCGAATGGTACAATAAGGAAGGTATAGTTGCATACATACTTGATCCACATCTTACATCATATTTTACATCTCTGGAGGGACAACACATGAGCGAATCAATGATTACAGGACTGGAACAATTGCTCGCGCTGGAAAACATTCGGAACACCAAGGCGCGTTATTGCCGCTATATTGATACGAAACAGTGGGATACCCTGGGTGAGGTGTTTGCACCCGATGCAGTGGCCGATTTCAGCACAGAAGGCAATCCAATTCCGGTACTAACCGGCCGCGATACCATCGTACAAGTATTCCGTGATCTGGTGGATGTTGCCGTAACCGTACATCATGTGCACAGCGCCGAAGTTGAATTTGTATCCGAGAATGAAGCGAAGGTCATCTCTCCAATGGAAGATTGGGTGACGTTCCCGGAGGGCAATGAGAACAAATCCTTCCACGGATTTGGACACTACCACGAAACTTTTGTCAAAATCGACGGCCAGTGGTACATCAAACATACAAGTCTGCAACGTCTTCGTCTGGACCTGTTTGAATAGGATGTTGACTAGGATAAGGATGGATAAAGATCACTTACAGGTGCTGTAAGTGATCTTTTGATTACCATGGAGCCCCGTAATGTTCCGAAGTTCGAAATCAGACAAATTGTGAGTGTTTTATGTGAATTGTAAGGTTATTTTACATAAAATTGAATTAATAGCATTGACGTCCCAAAAATCATGGGTTAAGATATTCACAACAACAAAAGAATTACATTTTATTACACAAATTGAAACTTAGGGATTTAATTATTTCATATCGATATGTATATTTCCGCTTGGCTAATTTGTTAATCAGAGGATGATGCCATGAACTGGTACGCATTGTTTGTACATACAGGAAGCGAAGAAGTCATTAGGAAATACCTACATATGTATCTTGGAACCTCCATCCGAGTTTTGATCCCCAAGAGAAAAGTTCCAGAGAAGAAATCAGGTATTTTTGAAGCTTGTACCAAAAAAGTCTTTCCTGGTTATGTATTAATTCAAGTCAACATGTCCGCTGAAACATACCACTTAATCTGTTCTATTCCTCATATCATTAAAATGCTGGGAACGAATGCAAGCTGCACGCCAATCCCGGATCACGAAATGACCACATTGCTTAACCTCATCAATCCGGAAGATATTATCGATTATTCAACCGTATATATGGAAAATACCAAAGTTGTGGTGCTGGATGGCCCGTTGATGGGAAACGAAGGCATTATTAAGAAGATAGACAAGCATACACGCAGAGCCAAGGTATGGCTTCATCTAACAGGAAGTGATGAACCCAAATTAGTTGATTTGGGTGTTGAAATTTTATATGCAACACAAGAGAAATGATAATGTAATCCGATCTGTTATGATCATACGACAACCAAAACCGGAGGAGCAGAATGAAGCTTAGGCACATTATGCAACCAAAGGAGTCATATGCATAAACACTGAAATACACATGGTGTATCGACAGGGCGAAGCTATGTACGTTGAGCAGTCATCCTTACAAGTTGTTGAATAAGGTAGTCATGTGACAGTAAAGCGCAAACAAGCGGCTGAACTGTTTTTTTGTTGTTCTCAGGAAATTTATTGTTTTCAGAGCGGGCTGCTCACCTTGGATTCAGGAAAGGAAGACGTGATGCATGAGACAAATGACTATTCGCGGTATCGGCATGTATGTGCCTGAATCCGTATTGACGAATCAGGGGCTGGAGGCCATGAATATTAACGCCAATGCGGACTGGGTCTACCAGAACCTTGGAATCCGTGAACGAAGAATCTCGCATGAGCATGAGTACACCAGTGATTTGGCATTGGAAGCTGCGAGACAAGCTATAGAGCAGGCTGCGATGGATGCAGAGGATATCGATATGATCATTATGGCGACCTTCACACCGGATCGTTTAATACCACATCCCTCCGCTCTTGTGAAGGAAAAGCTTGGAGCAGACCAAGCCATCTGTCTGGATCTTCGCGCCGGCTGCGCCGGGTTCAGTTATGGATTATTGAATGCGTATTATACACTCCAGGCTGAAGAAGATATAAGCAATATTCTAGTCATCGGCGCGGATACCTACTCGAAAGTAACGGATTGGCAGGATCGGGCAGCGTGTTCCAGTGTGGGAGACGGTGCAGGGGCATTTGTTTTGCAGGAATTAGATGAGAATGACGCCTATCACAGTGTCTTTTTGAACGGAATCATGCATCACGAGAATATGGAAGAGATCAGTTACGGAACACTGCCTGTGCATTATGGACACATTCCTGACGGATCTGTTTCCGTGTATACATCCAATGGCCGATATTTATATGAACAATTGGTCAGAGGCATTCCACGTCTCGTGAACCGTCTTCTGCGCAAAGTAAAATGGAATATGGGGGAAGTGGATCTGTTTATCTTCCCGCAAACAAACAGTAATCTGATTCGGGAACTCGCCGTTGCTTTGGGCATCCCACAAGAAAAAGCCTATATGACCATGGAAAAATACGGATACACCTCTAACGCCTGCTTGCCAATTGCGGTGACCGAAGCTGTGAAGCAAGGGGCACTGAGAGCAGGTGATCGTGTCGTATTGGTTGGGGCCGGGGCTGGAACGTATTATTGCGCTACAGCGATTAGATGGGGAGAAGTCGTGTAAGTGAGAGGAGATGATGACGAAGATGCGATTATATTGTGTTCCTTATGCAGGAGGGTCAGCATCCATATATAACAAATGGAAAAAAGGTTTATCCGAATCCATAAGGCTGAACCCTGTTGAACTTGCAGGACGTGGATTGAAATTTTCCAAGCCGCTGTATGAGAGTATTCAGCAAAGTGTAGATGATGTATTTGATTATATCTCTCGCGATTTGCCAGATGAGGAGCCATATGCCCTGTTTGGACATAGTCTTGGAAGCCTGATTATCTATGAACTGTATCACAAAATGCATGAAGAGCAGTTCAGGAAACCCATACACATGTTTTTCTCGGGACGAGAGACGCCGGATTATAAAAAAGAACAGGTCTATTACCATTTGCCTGAAGGACAGTTCATTGACCGCATTAAGGAAATGGGCGGTACGCCGGATGAATTCTTCGAGAACCAGCAGCTGATGGATATGTTCATCCCCATATTACGTAAGGATCTGGAGATGAATGAGACGTATACTTACGAAGAGAAGCCTTATAAGCTGCAATGTGATATCACGATACTGAACGGAGCAGAGGATGAAGGTTACATTCTGGATTGTGCAGAACGCTGGAGAGGTTATACGGAACAAGGTAGTGCCGCCCGGATATACAAAGGGGGGCATTTTTATTTATTTGAAGGCAGCATGCATCGGGTGACCAGCATGATCAATCAGACATTAACAAGTTATATGGAGTAGATCCTATACGGAGGTGAGGTGTCCAATGAATCAACGGCAGATTACTTCAATTGAAGAGCTGGAGGCAACCATTCTGGACGTATTTCATGTGGTGCTGGGAGCTGATGCCGGAGTCACAACGACGATTAACTTTTTTGACTTAGGGAGTGACTCTCTGCTTCTTGCCCAGGTCTATAATCAACTTGAAAAATTATATCCGGCCCAAATTACATTAACCAATATGTTTGCCTACCCTACGATCTCCAGACTTGCCAAATTCATCGCAGACCAGGAAGGCATGGAACTGGAAGCCTATCCTGTCCCGTTGGATTACATGAAAAATGCTGGACAGGCCCTTCAGGACCATCGATACGAATTCCGGATCGAGAAGGAACGCTTTAATGAAATCAGGAATTTGTCCAAAATGGCAGGCTGCACGCCTGTAGAATGGTTGTGGTCTTTGTTTGCATATCTGTTGACGGAGATTGGCAATCAGCCTCAACTTACAGTCTATACACTGATTTATCGGATGAATCATATCAGTTCCATTCCGCTGGATGTGCAAGAGGTGCAGGATTTCAATGAGTTGTTTGCCGTAGCTAAACAAGCTTTACATACAGCAGACGAACAGCCTGGTCATCATATTCAGGATCTGGTTAGAGCAGGGGTGAAATCGCAGCATGATGCCATCCGTCCGCTATTCTACGAGGCTGATTATGTCAGTGGAGGCAGGGGGCGCTGGAGGAACTGTTTGATGTGATCTGTGAAATTCAGAATGAAAAACGAAATATGTCGGTAACGCTGTACTGTAAACCCGGAATGAATACGATTCAATGGAACCTTTTTTCAGAACCTATGATCAGATGCTTGCCAAGGTGATTGAAAGTCTTCGCTCAGCGGCTGAAAGGGGATAAAACAATGAAAAACAAACTGATGGATTTCAGTGGACTGGGTATTCGAGACACAGCTCAGACGGAGTCGTCTAGTCAGCTGCCTCCAGTAGCAACACCAGCTACTATTCGTCCTAGTGATATCGCGATCGTTGGGCTCAGTGTTCGTATGCCCTTGGCAGATGATGCGGAGCAATTCTGGGATAACTTGTTGCATGGTCTGGATTGTACGAGGGATCTTCCCGAGCAGCGACGCCAGGATGCCGATAATTACATCTCTCGGAAAATGGAATCTGGTGAAGATACCAAATACTTGGATGGCTCTTATCTGGAACATATTGATACCTTTGATTATCCCTTTTTTCGATTTACCCCAAAGGAAGCCAGTTTAATGAACCCGGCTCAACGTATCTTTATGGAGACGGCATGGGCCGCTTTTGAAGATGGAGGATATACCAGTGAGAAGCTGGCGGGAAGCAATACAGGAGTATACGTTGGACTGGTATCCGATCTGGAGGGTTATCGGTATAAAGAGATGATTCATGATGTGGAGCCACAGTCTCTGCCAATCTCGGTCACAGGCAATTTATCCTGCATTTTACCTAGCCGTCTATCCTACCTTCTTGATCTGAGAGGACCGAGTATGGTGGTGGATACAGCCTGTTCTTCATCTCTGGTTGCAGTGCATCATGCCTGTAATGCCATTCGTTTGGGTGAGTGTGACATGGCGTTGGCAGGAGGCGTAAAACTCAACGTGCTTCCGCTGGACAAGGACTACTACCGAATGGGCATTGAATCATCAAATGGCATGACACGCCCCTTTGATGATAGCTCGGATGGTTCGGGAATTGGTGAAGGCGCGGCAGTCATTATGCTAAAACCACTTCAGGATGCTATCAAGGACAAGGATCAGGTGTATGCCGTCATTAAGGGCAGTGCTATTAACCAGGACGGGAACTCCATGGGAATTACAGCGCCGAATGCCAGAGCCCAGAGTGAGGTCATTGTGAAGGCGTGGAAAGCTGCGGGGTCGATCCGGAAAGTATCGCTTATATTGAAACCCATGGAACCGGGACTGTCTTGGGAGATCCGATTGAAATCGATGGCATTAAGGGAGCCTTTGAGCAATACACCGATAAGAGGCAATTTTGTGCCATCGGTTCGGTGAAGTCTAATATCGGACATTTGTATGAAAGTGCTGGGATTACCGGACTTGTCAAATCCGTATTGTCCTTGAAAAAAGGGATTTTACCTGCGGTGCAGCATTTTGATCGCCCGAATCGCAATATTGATTTTAGTGGAACACCTGTGTATGTAAACACACGTAACCGAATCTGGCCTGCTGAGGGTGAACCTGTACGAATGGGTGTCAGTGCATTTGGATTCAGCGGAACCAATTGTCATCTTATTTTGGAGCAGGCGGGTGGAGTGGAAACCAACAGGGAGACTGAGACGCGGGAGTACCTCTTCCCTCTTTCAGCCAAAACGCTTCATGCCCTGCAACAATATATATCCAAATATACGAAATATCTGAAAACAACCGATCACACGTTAGCTGATATATGTTACACGGCAGGCACCTCCCGGACCCATTATGAACACCGTCTGGTACGGATTGCTTCCAGCAAAGAGGAGTTGCTCGCCCAACTGGCCGAACTTGAAGAAGGCGGATTGGAATCCATTCGAGAGCAGTCAGTTCCGGAGTCCAATCAGCTGCATTTAACCGCTCATTGTGAAACCTATCTTGGGGGTGGGGAGGTAAGCTGGCCAAGCCTGTATTCAGGGAGGATGTTCGCAGAATCAGCATCCCGACGTATCCATTTGAAGCTCATCGTTGCTGGATTGAGCTCTCTGCTCCTCCGTCCCAAACCAAGGCGGATGCCACCCCTATGGAGAACATTCATCATTATGAGTTGGGTTGGGTGCTTGAACCGGAACGTAATTCCGATCGGAAGTTATCGGAAGGTCATATCGTTATTTTTATGGACGAAAAGAGAGGGAAAAGAGAAGATCGTTCTCTACGGAAGGCATTACAGCAGCAGGGTCGTCAGGTTATTGAAGTGTTTGCTGGACCTTCGTTCCTTCAAATATCTTCCGAGGAGTATGTCATTTCAGACCATCGTGAGAGCATGGAACAATTGTGGGCTCATTTGGAAAAATTGATGATTAACCGGATTATCTATATCCAACAGGATCAGTCCTTTCATCCATTCTTCTATCTCCTGCAGGAGATGATAGGTGCCCAATCGCTTGACCCTGTTGACCTGGTTTTGTTGTCGAATCCAATCCATTCCATAACGGGAACCGAAGAAAATATATTTCCTCAGGCTGCCCTGATGTTTGGTCTGGGTTTGGCTGGACGAAAAGAAGATACACGCCTGCAATGCCGATCCATCCAAGTGGACGCGGAGACTTCGCTCCAGGATATTGTGGCTGAACTGGATCATGAAAGTGATGATTATGGTGTAGCTTATCGTGCAGGTACGCGTTACATTCAGCAGTTCGGAGCGCTGGACCCGAGTGCGTATCCTAAATGGAACTACAACATTCGCAATGACGGACTGTATCTCATTACTGGCGGACTGGGTGGCATCGGGCTGGAGCTTGGATTACAACTCGCCGAGCGATACCCTGGAATTACACTCGCACTCGTGAACAGAACTTCGCTCCCCGCACGGGAAGAGTGGGACAGCATTGTAGCTGCATCATCCAACGAAGTGTTAGTTCGGAAAATCCAAGCTGTGCAACACATGGAAGCTGCCGGAGCGACGGTTCTTCCTTACCAAGCAGACGTTTCAGATGAAGCATCCATGCGATTGATTCTGAGTGAATTGCGACAGAAATATGTTCGCATTGCAGGGGTCATTCATGGTGCGGGGGTCGCTGTAGGTGGAGATCATCCGCTTAAGGATAGAACGATAGAAGAAGCTGAATGTGTATTATGCCCTAAAGTGCAAGGAACCCGGGTCGTGGATCAACTCACCAGAGAGGACAATCCAGACTTTTTTGTGATGTTTTCATCCATTGCAACGATATTTAGCGGGCCGGGCCAGGCCGATTATGTTGCTGCCAATGCGTATCAGGATGCTTATCCGAGCCTATCGCAACCAAGAAATGGACGGAACGATGACGGTCAACTGGTCAACCTGGAAAGAAACAGGCGCAGCTGCCGCAACAGGCTACGGAGTAGATACCCTTTTCAAAGCCATGACCAATAAAGAGGCTCTGACCTGGCTGGATCAGGTGGAAGGACGTCAGATTGAACGTGTATTGATAGGACAGATGTCAACAGACAGTGGCATGTTAAAGCTGATTCGCAACTATCCGTTTAGACTTTCTCCTGAAGTGGAGAGCTGGATTGATTCACGTCTACAGAGAGCTTCATCACCGAAGGCGCCAGCGCCAGTGACCCCGCAAAGTATAGCCCGGCAGGATACCGTGCTGAATGGTGCGGATGACGGTGAATACACGCCATGGGAGAGAAAGGTGGCGGAAGTGTGCCAGGCTATTCTGGGCTTTAATGAAATTGATATCCATGACAGTTTCTTCGAACTTGGAGCTGACTCCATCCTGGTGAAACAAATGTATGCACAACTTGACCGTCAGTACCCGGGAGTACTCGTTGTTGCAGATCTGTTCGAACATCCGTCTGTGCACCGATTGGGTGGATATTTGGCTGATAAAACAGGCCACTCGCAGGAGAAGAAACAGGTAGAGGAGCCTGTAGGTGCTGCAATTGCGCTGGACGAGGAGGTCCATTCTCTTTTTGATCAGTTGGAAGATGGCAAGATCAGCATGGAGGATATGCTCAAAGGATTAAAACATATCTGATATGTAAGGGGACGATACATTGGAACAGTTGCTTAAATATATTATTGAGAATACGTCTGGTGGCAAAATCGACAAAAAAACGGCGGTTGATATGATTACGCTGTTGAAACAGCAGAAAAAGAACACTCGTGAAGATATTGCCATTATCGGCATATCTGCGCACATGCCCATGGCTGATCATGTGGAGGAGTTCTGGAACAATATCGAGAACAAAGTGAATTCCATTGTGGAGTTCCCGGAAGCGAGACAAGAGGATGTTCTAAAATATGTACGTTTCAAACAGCAGGATGAAGATGGGTTAAGCTTTATTAAAGGTTCCTACCTGGATGAAGTGGACAAGTTTGATTATCGCTACTTTAAGCTGACACCCAAAGAAGCAGCCCTGATGAGTCCTGACCAGCGAATTTTTCTCCAGACGGCATGGGAAGCGGTGGAAGATGCAGGTTATGGAGGCGCAAAGTTATCCGGCAGCAATACGGGATTGTATGTAGGATATTACAGCAGCACCCGTGATAATTATGCCAATATTATCGCCGATGTAGAACCGGAATCCATCTCCATCTCGGTAACGGGCAATGTGACTGCGGTACTAGCGGGGAGAATATCCTATCTGCTGAATTTGAAAGGCCCCAGCATGGTGGTGGATACTGCTTGTTCCTCATCTCTTGTTGCTGTTCATATGGCCTGTCAGTCGATCCGAAGTGGTGAGTGTGATGCAGCCATAGCGGGTGGGGTGAAGGTAAATACGCTGCCTGTTTTTAATAAATATGAGCAATTTGGCATTGAGTCTTCCGACGGGGAGACGCGGACATTTGATGATGCCTCGGATGGGGCAGGTGTGGGTGAGGGTGTGGCTGCCATTCTTCTGAAACCGTTAAGTCGGGCCATTGAGGATGGGGATCATATCTACGCCGTCATTAAGGGAACAGCTGCCAATCAGGATGGAACCTCCATTGGGTTGACTGCACCGAATCCGCGTGCCCAATCCGAAGCGATCGTGAAGGCGTGGGAAGAAGCGGGGATTGACCCTGAGACCATCCGTTATATTGAAGCCCATGGTACAGCGACGGAGCTGGGAGACCCCATTGAGATTAAAGGGATTACCAATGCGTTTGAACAGTTTACCTCCAAAAAACAATTTTGCGCGATCGGCTCTGTGAAATCCAATATCGGCCATTTATATGAATGTGCAGGTGTAACGGGGCTGCTCAAAGCAGTAATGGCTTTGAAACATCAGAAGCTGCCGCCGTCTCTTCATTTTGCCAAACCCAACCGCAACATCCGGTTTGAGCAAACGCCCGTGTATGTGAATACACAACTCCGGCCCTGGGATGCGGAAGAGGGCGTCCCGCGCAGATGTGGTGTCAGTGCTTTTGGATTCAGCGGAACCAACTGTCATGTCGTGCTTGAGGAGGCCCCAGCCGTAACTGTACAAGAACCGGGAGAGGATCAGGCTTCAGGCAAGCAGCTGTTTGTGTGTTCGGCTCAGACGGAAGAAGCTCTGGTTCGATTGCTCCAGCGGTACGAGCTTTTCTTGAAGGAGAATCGTGAAGTTCCTGTTGCGAATGTCTGTTATACGGCAGCTACAGGTCGTGGGCATTATGAACATCGTCTGTCTCTGCTTGTAGAGGACACGGCTCAACTGATTCACCTGTTGGAACAACCGTGGACCCAATTGAAGACACAAGAAGGAGTCTATACTGGTGCTCCTGCGCCTAAGCCAACTGGAGCCGAGCGAATGGCATCGGAAGAACGTGAGCGCACCAGACGTCAATCATCCCAGGCACAGGAACGGATCAAAGAACTTGCTGCCAATCCTCTTGTATGGGATGAATCAGCACTTCGGGAACTGGCTTTACTCTATGCCGAGGGTGCAACGATGGATTGGGGCAGCTAAATCAAAAGAGACAGGTACGGAAGTTGAGTATACCTACGTATCCGTTTGAGCCTAGTCGATGCTGGATTGATATTCAAGATCCGACTGCTGTGTCGTTAAAAGACTATTTTCATACGGTGCGCTGGATAGAGGACGAGGGGGATACGACTTTGCATACTTCGGCCCCTTCCTCTTCAGGCACGATCATGATAATCGGTAATGGTACCGAATTGGAACAGGAACTGTCGGCAGAACTGGAGGGCGAATGCAAGCGGGTCGTCCATGTGAGACCGGGTAACCAGTTCCGGCAAATATCGGAGAATCAATATGAAGTCGGCGGAGATAATCCGGCGGCTTATACGGAGCTACTAGACTTGTTCACAGACGGCGAAATTACGGAAATCATTTATTTATCCATGATGGGCAATTCATTATATCCTGAAGATTTGGCAGCTATTGAAGCCAGACAACAGGAAGCTTTCTACTCACCGGTCTATCTGATTCAGGCGCTTATGAGCAAAGGCTTTGCTGAAGAGATTCATCTGAACCTGATTGCTGAGTACGCTGGACAAGTCACAGGAAGAGAAGAGAGGATTACCCCTCATAATGCACTCTTAATGGGACTTGGTAAAGTGATTCAACAGGAATATGGACATATTCGCAGCAAGTTTATAGATGTGGATCAGTCCATATCCGCGAAGGATATCCTCAAGGAAAGACATATACACGGTGAAGCTTATGCTGTTTCGTACCGTGAAGGCCAGCGTTATACGGAGACCTTTACAGAGATGGATCTGAATGAACATGAGAGCGTGCCTTTCAAGGTGCGTCCAGGCGGTTTATATCTCGTGTCAGGTGGTACAAGCGGTATTGGTCTGGAAGCAGCACGGTTTCTGGCTTCTTCGGAGCAAGTAAAGCTGGCGATTGTTGGTCGGACACATCTTCCGGCAAAGGAAGAATGGGAAGACCTATTGGAAGCAGGCCGAGACTCCCGCTGTACCAAGATGAAAGGCATCCTTGAACTGGAAGCATTGGGCGCAACCGTTCATTATTACAGTGCGGATCTGGCCGATGTTGAGGGCATGACGGAAGTGATTCAGGATATTACCCACCGCTACGGGAACATACATGGTGTTATTCATGGAGCAGGTATTCCCGGAGACGGATTTATATATCGCAAAAGCGATGAGGAATTCCAGACCATTCTTGGACCCAAGGTGAAGGGAACCTGGATTCTGGAGAAACTGACGCGGGATCAGGACATGGACTTTATGGTATTGTTCTCTTCCGGTATATCTGTCATCGGTGAGATTGGACAAGGGGATTATACGGCTGCCAATTGTTATTTGGATTCCTTCGCGGCATGGAGGACGGGGCAGGGTCGCAGAACACTCTCCATTGATTGGGTATCGTGGAAAGAGACCGGAATGTCCGTGGAATTTGGTATCAATGTGGATGGCATGTTCAAAACCATTCCTACCACGGATGGTATCGCAGCGATGGAAGCAGCCATGAACAGACGACTCTCGCGAGTATTCATCGGTGCGATGAATTATGGAAGCAAACATCTCGCTGCACTTGGGCAGTTCCCGTTCCGTTTGTCGGATAAGTTGGAAACTGGAGTGAGGCGGAGTAAGGAAATCGCTGATCAGGGAGCATCGAATCGTTCCAACCGGACCGTACCACAGGAGAAGCATACGGGGCCCGTAGATCTGTCCGGGAATGAAGGGGGATTCTATTCGGAAACCGAGCAGCAGGTAGCACGCATATACAGTGAGATTCTGGGTTATCAGGAGATCAATATCTATGATAATTTCTTCGATCTCGGGGGCAACTCCATCATGCTGATCCGTATGCATGAGAGGCTGAACGAGGAGTTTCCGGGTAAAGTGAAGATTGCTCATTTATTTGCACATACGTCTATCCATAAGCTGGCACTTCATGTGAACCAGGGTAACGACAAGGCTGTAAAAGCAAAAGCTGCTGCTCCTCTGGAGCAAAAGAAACCAATCGCTGAACAGGATGAGGCCATCGCCATTATTGGGATTGCTGCGGAAATGCCAATGGCTGATACAGCAGAGCAGTATTGGGACAATATCTTGAACGGTGTGGACTGTACAACGGATTTTCCAGAGGCACGCAAAAAAGACATGGATGCCTATCATCAATGGATGAATGCCAAGCTGGGTTCGGACAAAGAAGTGCAGTACCTTCAGGGTGCATTTCTGGATGATATTGATCAGTTTGATTATAAATATTTCCGCTTGTCTCCGAAGGAGGCCGGATTAACGGACCCGATTCAGCGGTTATTCATGAAGACGTCATGGCATGCGGTAGAGGATGCGGGTTACGGAGGACGCATTGAAGGAACAAATACAGGGGTCTATATGGGTTTTGCAAGTAGTCTGAATGATTCCTATCTCAAAATGATCTGTGACCTGGACCCCTATCAATATCCGATGTCCATTGTCGGGAACATCACAGCCATGATGCCGACCCGTATTGCCTATCCACTGGATCTCAAGGGGCCAACGATGGTCATCGACACGGCATGTTCTGCATCACTTGTCGCTACCCATCTGGCCTGCCGGGCCATTCGCAATGGTGATTGCGAGATGGCAATTGTCGCGGGTGCACGAATCAGTCTCAGTCCGCTGGATCATGATTATTTGAAAGTCGGCATTGAATCTTCAGATGGATTAACCAAGCCATTCGATCAGGAAGCAGATGGTTCGGGGCTGGGTGAAGGCGGAGCCGCCGTGGTATTGAAGTCGCTAAGCCAGGCGATTGCAGACAAAGACAATATCTATGCCGTTATCAAAGGAAGTGCCATTAATCAGGATGGTGCTTCGATTGGCATTACGGCTCCGAATCCTGAAGCACAGACGGATGTCATTGTGAAGGCATGGCAGGATGCCGGTATTGATCCTTCGACCATTGGTTACGTGGAGACACATGGTACAGCGACGAAGCTTGGCGATCCCATCGAAATGGATGGACTTACTACAGCACTGCGCCGATATACAGACAAGCATCAGTTTGTTGCCATAGGCTCGGTCAAGTCCAATATAGGCCATCTGTTTGAAGCAGCTGGTGTGGGCAGTCTGGTTAAAGCGGCTATGGCTTTGAAGCATCGGGTATTACCACCTACGCTTCATTTTGACAAGCCCAACTCATCCATTCCATTCCAGGATTCGCCGTTGTATGTCAATACAAAGTCGAGACCATGGGACGGGAATGGCGAGCCGCTTCGCTGCGGAGTCAGTGCTTTTGGATTTAGCGGAACCAACTGCCACCTGGTACTGGAAGAGCCGCCTGTGATCCAGGAACGGAAGATTACCAGAGATGTCGAAGTGTTCACGCTAAGTGCCAAGAGCCGCAAGTCGTTGCTTGCGCTGGTGGATAACTATATTCGTTTTATCTCTGAACGTCAGCAGGAACTTTCGCTCAAAAACATATGTTATACCGCGAATACGGGCCGCTGGCAGCATGTATATCGGATCGCCTTTGGAGTGACGGACACATCCGATCTGCTCATGAAACTGCGGTTACTCGCTACATCAGGTCTCGAATTGGCAGGTGAGCATCAGCTCTATTATGGCGTGCATAAAGTAGTCACAGAGAAGACTGGAGGGAAAGACCACGAATTGACGGGGCAGGAGAAGTCCATCTTGAAGCAGGAGGGCAGAGATTGTCTATCCCAATACATGGAGTCTTCAGATCCAGGTTTATTACATGAATTATGCAGACTGTACACTTCAGGCAGTGATGTGGATTGGAGCCTGATGTACAGGGAAGAGGAAATTCGTAAAATCAGTCTTCCATTGTATCCGTACGATAATACACGCTGCTGGGTGGATCTTCCCGAGCAGTCTTCAGTGTATGCACAAGCGAGCACCAGATCGGTACCGGAAGCCTACGAGCTTGTATGGCAGCAGAAGGAGATAGCGAAAGAAGTTTCCGATCAGCCGATTGGAGCGAGCCATGGTACTACACTGATACTTCTGGATGGTTCCGATTATGCAGCTGAGATAGCGGCACGTATGAAACAGTCGGGGATGCAGGTATATACCGTACTTCAGGCGGATGTTCTGCAATCTGACCTGGACAGTCGAAATCTGGAACAGGTGGAAGTCTATCAGCGTGTTCTGCAGCAGGCGGGCCTGGACCAGCTTTCCAGAGTTGTATACCTGAACGGTGTTGGCAGTGATGAACATGCAGCAAATGTTCCTGGTGACATGGAATCATTAGAGTCTGTACTGGATGAACGTGTATACGGGTTCTTCCGATTTATTCGGGCGTTGTTGTCCAGTTCTCTGAGTCAGCCAATCGAGTTAGTTCTGATATCCCGTGAAGTCAATTGCATTACCGGTGCGGAGCGGATAAAGCCTCATCTGGCTTCTGCCTTTGGAATGGGCAGAGTGGTAGGCAAGGAGAACATACAGGTTCATTGCCGTTGTATAGATATGGATGAGAACTCTTCACTGGAGCAGTTGCTGCAAGAGATCGGTACGACATCTTCCTATTATGAGGTGGCCTATCGTAATGGAACACGGTATGTTCAGGAGTTCAGAGCGTTGAATGAATCTGCACCTGCTGAAGATGCCCTGATTTTTGACAACGATGGTGTGTACGTCATTACAGGGGGACCGGAGGAATTGGCTTGGAAACCGCACGATATCTGGCTTCCGACACTCCGGTGAACCTTGCATTAATCAGCCGCACACCGATGCCTGCACGTGAGGAATGGGATGCCATTGTCGCAGAACAATCGAGATTCAAGGTGATTCATCAGATTACAGTTATTCGTGAACTGGAGAGCCGAGGACATCAGGTTAGTTGCCATGCTGCAGATGTATCGGATCTGGATGCCATGCGTGAAGTTCTGGATCAGCTTCGGGCAAGGTTTGGAAAAATTAAAGGGGTTGTCCATGGCGCAGGGGTTGGAAGCTCGGAAATGATTACAAGCCGTTCACAGGCGGGATTCACCGAGGTATTCTCTCCCAAAGTACACGGTACTTGGGTATTGGATCAACTTACCGAACAGGATCAACTTGATTTTATGGTGCTCTATTCATCGATCGCTTCGGTATTCAGCGCCCCGGGACAGGCAGATTACATTGCTGCCAATGCCTACCTGGATGCATATGCCGACTACCGATCAATGATGGGCAAGCGCACGCTGACTGTGCAATGGTCTACCTGGAAGGAAACGGGTATGTCAGCGGAGCACGGGTTTGCTGTGGATACGCTGTTCAAAGCCATGCCAACGGAACAAGCGATGAATCAATTATCTCTTGTGATGCGGCAATCATCGGTTCGCCGAGTACTTATTGGTCAGATTCATTATGAGGGTCAATTGATATCCGCACTGGCCAAAAGTCCGTTTGATCTCTCTTCCCCTATTCGTGTTCAACTGGACCAACGGATGAAGCAACTCGCCAACAAACGTCTACCGGTACCCTCGTCAGAGGAACGTGACGGAGAAGTGGTTTTGACAGGCAAATCAGACGCATCCTATACACCCACTGAAAAGGCACTCGCTTCCATCTGTCGAACAATGCTTGGTTTTCATGAGATTAATGTAGGGGACAGTTTCTTCGAGATGGGTGCTGATTCCATTGTGCTCATCCAGGTTCAGGCCCGGATTGATCAGCAGTTTCCTGGTTTGACCAAAGTCACGGATCTGTTTGCGAACTCCAATATTAGCAGGTTGGCTCGGTTTATGGATGAGAAGTCCACTTCGAAGCCACAAGACATGGAGCAGGATTTGAAGCGTGTAATCGACCAGATGGAAAGCGGCGACGTTACGCTGGAGCAGGCGTTGAATAACCTGATTAACCTGTAAAGGAGGAACTGTGGTGGAGAGTGTGTACAAGTTTGTCATGGAACATCTGCAAGACGGAAGCTTGGACAAAACAGTGGCCGTACAGCTGCTCAAAAAGCTCAAAGCGGAGGAGGACGCCAATGCTGCGTCCGGGTCAACCAATGCTGCCAAAGATATTGCCATTGTGGGCATGGCTCTGAAATTGCCGCAAGCTGATTCTCCCGAAGAATTCTGGGACAACATCGTCAGTGGTACGGACAGCATTCGTTCCTTTCCGGCATCCAGGGTGCCGGACATCCATTCGTATCTGCAATATTTGGGTATGTCACCAGACGAGATTCAATTCAATGAAAATGCCTATCTGGATGAGATTGATAAATTTGATTATGCCTATTTTAAAATGTCACCCAAAGAAGCCAGTCTGACGGACCCCAATCACAGGCTGTTTCTGGAAACGGCATGGAAAGCGATTGAGGACGCAGGATATGGGGGAGGAAAATTGGCGGGCAGTCGAACGGGTGTATATCTGGGCCTTTCCAACAATATTCGGGATCTATACTCACGTTTTATCTACGATGCGGAACCTGAATCCTTTGCGTACTCGCTTGTGGGTAATCTGGCTTCTGTAGCGGCTGGTCGGTTATCTTTCTTACTCGATTTAAAAGGACCGAGCTTGGTGGTGGATACGTCTTGTTCATCCTCTCTCGTGGCCGTTACACTGGCTTGTCAGGCGATCAAGGAGGGGCAATGCGATCAGGCGCTCGTCGGGGGAATCAAGATTAATCTGGTTCCGCTCAAGAGTGATCATATCAAAATTGGGATTGAGTCCACCGATTGGAGAACCAAAGCGTTTGATGACGATTCGGATGGATCGGGTATTGGTGAAGGTGCAGGGGTGGTGATGCTCAAACCACTGGATAAAGCGTTGGAAGACCGTGATCAGATCTACGCTGTTATCAAAGGGTATGGTGTAAACCAGGACGGTAAGTCCATCAGCATCGCTGCACCGAACCCGGAGGCACAGACCGAAGCGATTCTTCAAGCCTGGACGGATGCGGGTATCGATCCCGAGACGATCTCTTATATTGAGACACATGGCAGTGGTACCATGCTGGGCGATCCGCTGGAGGTGCAAGGGATTGAGCAGGCATTCCGGCGGCACACGGGTAAAAGTCAATTTTGCGGAATCGGCTCGGTCAAAACGAATATCGGTCACCTGTCAGAGGCGGCTGGTGTCGTGGGTTTGATCAAATCGGCCTTGTCACTGAAACATAAACAGATTCCGGCCTCCAAACATTTTCACAGACCGAATCGGGCCATCGAGTTTGCGGCATCCCCGGTCTATGTGAATGCCCGGTTGCGGGATTGGGATACCGCTGCCACCCCACGACGTAGCGGTGTTAGTGCATTTGGCATCAGTGGGACCAATTGTCACATTGTGCTGGAAGAAGCGCCGACCACCATGGTTAAAGAGCCGGAAATACGCGGAGAACATCTTCTAACCGTATCGGCCAAAACGCAGGCAGCGCTCCAGACGCTGATTACGGAATATGCTCACGTTCTCTCTCAAGTTGAAGCTCAGAATGTGCCTTCCCTGTGTTATACCGCCAACACAGGGAGGGGGCACTACGCCTACCGTTTACTGGTCACCGGGCAGGATGCGGAAGAACTCTTGCTTCGCTTAAGTGAAGCTGGACGAATGATCGGTTCCGATGAAAATTTAAGCAAAAGTAGTGGACCCAATGGACATCGAAGTCCAGGGATTTATTACGGTTATCACAAAGTTAGCAACGATCAAAGTCGTCCAGATTCACCAGCTGCAGGTGGCGAAGAGGGCCACACGGGCCATCGGACGATGAGTCTGAATCCGGAACTGGCAAAGATGGGTAAGGGCCAGCAGGCTGAACAGGACATACTGGACCAGATTGGATTGCATTATGTGCAAGGTGCAGAACTGAACTGGGAGCTTCTGTATACAGGAGACGGAATACGCAAAACAAGTCTGCCAACCTATCCATTTACCCGGACTCGCTGCTGGTTTGAAGTTCCAGAGGGCGCTCGTACTGCCGCTACCGCAAATTGCAGCAATACGGTCTCGGAAGAACCGACGCCAGCCCGATTCTATCGGATGAATTGGAAGAAAGCCGATCGAACAGAGCCAGAACCGATTCAGGGAACAGGTGCAGTTCTGATTTTGAAAGACGAGGGCAAACGGGGAAGCACATTGATGGAACGCCTTAAACAGTCAGGGCGCCAAGTAATTGAGGTGCGTTATGGAGAATCTTTCAAGCATGAACCTGACGGTTCGTTTACGGTAAATGGTTCGGAAAGCAACTTTGTGGAGCTGTTTGCAGCGCTTGGAGATACATCCATCAGTGACATTGTTCATCTCTTTGCGGTGCCGACCTCTGCAGAAATTCACACACTTCAGGACTTGGAACTCAGTCAGCAAAAAGGCGTATATAGCCTGTTTTATCTGATTCGTGCGCTCATTGAGCACGGAAGTGACAATGCACTGAATATGATGCTGGTCTCCGAACAGGTCTACGAAGTGACAACGGGTGAGAGTCGACTTTCTCCTGAAGCAGCCTCGTTGTACGGTTTGGGTAAAGTACTCGCCTTGGAATATCCGCATATTACCTGTCGAAGTATTGATCTGGACGAGAGCGCAGGGGCAGATGAACTGCTTCAGGAAATGGGTTCCCAAGATCAGAGTTATACCTCTGCCTATCGTAATGGGGTCCGTTATATCGAGGAATTGGGTGAGGTTCAAGCCGATGAGCTGACAGATTCTCCTGTTCATATTCAACAGGGTGGTGTGTATGTCATTACTGGGGGTACAGGCGGGATTGGTCAGGAAATGGCCAAATTTTTCGCTTCCCGAGCAGAGGTCAAGCTTGTGCTAATTGGGCGTACCCCGGTTCCTGCAAAATCGGAATGGGAAACACTGCTTAACAACCCTGAGCTTGAATCCAAGACGGCTGCTCGTCTCCGCAATTTCCTGGAGATTGAACAACTTGGTTCAGAAGTACTCTGTTATCCAGCCGATGTATCGGATTATGCAGCGATGCAGGACGTACTGGCTGATGTCAGGGAAAAGCATGGGTCCATCACAGGAGTGATCCACGGTGCAGGTGTACCTGCGGTTGGATATCTGATCCGCAAAACGCGGGAAACGTTTGACGAAGTTCTTCATCCGAAAGTGCAGGGAGCCTGGATACTGGACCAGCTGACCCGGCAGGATGAGCTTGATTTCCTGGTCTTTTTCTCTTCCGGTCTGTCGCTGTCAAGTGAGGTTGGACAAGGAGATTATTCAGCGGCCAATGCTTATCTGGATGCTTTGTCTTACTCGCGCAGCAAAAGCGGCCTGAAGACCTTGTCGATTAACTGGTCTTCGTGGAAAGAAGCGGGCATGTCTGTGGATTATGGTTTTAATGTGGACGCCATTACCAAAGCCCTTCCGACTGAACAGGCAACGGCCGGATTTTTTGCAGCATTGAACAAAGAGGTGCCGCGTGTGTTGATCGGGGAATTTACATACCATCCACGGTTTGCCAAAGCACTGTTGACCAAGTTTCCATTCCGATTCTCCGAAGAGATGACGAACAGGCTGAAAGAAGCCGAGAAGTTGGAAGAGTCGCGTCAGGTGGCTACTGTTGCGGCTAAACGTAACAAATCAGCGAATGCACATGTTGAACTCAAAGGAAAAGATGGCGAGGATTACAACAGCATCGAACGGCAGATTGCAGGCATGTATAACGAAGTGCTTGGTTTTGAAGAGCTGGATATCCACGATAGCTTTTTTGATTTGGGCGGAGATTCCATTCTGTTAAATCGGTTATTTTCCCTGCTCGAAGAAGCCTATCCAGGCAAAATGAAACTAATCCACCTGTTTTCGTATACCAGCGTACATGCGCTATCTCAATTTGTCATGACCAAGCTGGACATAAAACCGGCTGCTGAGCCAGCCCCACCGGTGGATGATTTTGAACAACTGTTTAAGGATATTGAAGCTGGTAGCCTGAGCATTGACGATGCAGTCAAGAGCTTCGAGGATCGTTGAGGAAGGAGAACCCGATGAACCAAACAAGCCAGATGCTGAGAATCATTATTGAGAATGCAGCCGCGGGCAAAATTGATAAGCAGGTTGCCGCCCAACTGCTCAAAGGATTGAAATCGGAGGGGAAGCGGAGCGACTCGGAGGGAATTGCCATTGTTGGCATATCGGCCATGCTTCCGTCTGCGGATAATATCGGCGAGTTCTGGGACAACATCCGTGATCGCTGTGATTCCATTGCCAATTTTCCGGACTCTCGCCGTCAAAATATTGATGCGTATCTCCGATATGCAGGCTATGGAGAGGACATCAAATACAGTGATGGTTCCTATCTGAAAAACATCGATCAATTTGATTACAAATTATTTCGGATACCCCCACGGGACGCGGCGCTCATGGATCCTTTTCAGAGGCTGTTCCTGCGAACAGCCTGGAGTGCGCTCGAGGATGCGGGATATGGGGGAAAAGCCTGGCTGGCAGCCGGACAGGTGTGTACCTGGGATTTGCCAGCAATATTAAGGACAGCTACTTGCGAATGATCCAGGATATTGATATCCAGTTAACTTCGGATGCGGCTGTGGGCAATATTTCAGCCATGATGCCTGCACGAATCTCGTATCTCCTGGATCTGAAAGGTCCTTCGATGGTGGTGGATACCGCCTGTTCATCCTCATTGGTGGCCGTGCATCTTGCCTGCCAGTCCATTCGGAATGGCGATTGTGATATGGCACTTGCCGGTGGATTGCGTGTGAACCTGATGCCTCTGGATACGGAATATTACCGCGGGGACTTGAAGCATCGGATGGACGGACCAGAGCCTTTGACCATTCATCGGATGGGGCTGGAATCAGTGAGGGGGTTGCTACGGTATTACTGAAACCGTTGAGTAAAGCGCTCAAGGACAAGGACCAGATCTATGCAGTCATCAAAGGAAGCGCCATTAATCAGGACGGAGCTTCCATTGGAATTACCGCTCCCAATCCGGAGGCCCAGGCTGATGTCATATCCAGAGCATGGGATCAGGCGGGAATTCACCCTGAAACCTTGTCCTACATTGAGACCCATGGAACGGGTACCAAGCTGGGAGATCCCCTGGAGCTTGAAGGCTTGGAGCTTGCTTTTCAGAAGTACACGGATAAAAAGCAGTTTTGTCCGATTGGTACTGTGAAATCGAATATGGGTCATCCCTATGAAGCGGCAGGTCTGGTCAGTCTGATCAAGGCGGCACTGGTTATCAAAAACCGCGAAATTCCGCCGTCACTTCATTTTGACAGGCCCAATGGACAGATCGATTTCAAGACATCGCCCGTGTATGTCAACACCAGGCTTCGCAAATGGGAAGGAAAAGAGTCTCCGATGCGCTGTGCGGTCAGCAGTTTTGGCTTTAGCGGAACAAACTGCCATCTGGTGCTGGAAGAAGCACCGGTTACCATGGTTGATGACGTTTCTTATGCGAAAACAGGTCTGGTCGTGTTGTCTGCCAAGTCTGAGCCAGCTCTGCGGGAGCTGGTCACAACATATAGCCGTTTAATACAGGAAAAACCGCCCGCATGTCATCTGCAGGATCTGTGTTATACCGCGAGTGTTGGCAGAGGACACTACAACTTCAGATTGGCTATAGGGGCAGCGAATCTCGCGGATCTGGGACTGAAGCTGCAAGTGTTATCCTTGGCGGAAACGTGGAATGAACCTGAGTCATGGTTCAGCTATGGAGAGCACAAGATTGTACCTGCCAGCAAATCACAGCTTGAACCTGGTGACATGACAGCAGCGTCACGGAAGAAGCTCGATCAACGGGTACAGGAGATAACACAGGGTATCAACCTGCCCGAGTGGAATGATGAGGCAGGCATGGCGGAACTGGGTTCGTTATACGTTCAAGGGGCCGATGTGGATTGGGTGGAATTGTACAAAGGCACGGGGGTGCGGAGGGTCAGTCTGCCCGTGTATCCTTTCGAATCTCATCGCTGCTGGATTGATCTCCCTGAAGAACTGGCATCCAGTCGAATCGACAGAGGCGTGGCAGTGTCCACACAACAGATGGAAGATTTTCACTATACGATGCAATGGAGAACTGCTGAGTGGAAACGTTCAGGTAGCGGGATCTCCGTTTTACCGGGAACGGTATTGTTGATTGAAGGCCTGTCTGGTGCAGCTGATTCTATAGCTCATGTAATTGCACGTACTGGTGTGAAAGTGATCCGGGCAGCACTGGGCTCTGCTTTTGCAGATTTGAGCGATAATCGATATACACTTGGTGATCAGGAGTCGGATTATGACCGTCTCTTCGCAAGCCTTCGGGGCAGGTCGGTGGATCACATCATTCATGTTGGCTGTTCTCTGGATACCGGGCAGTCGGGTATTCAAAGTCTGAATGAATTGCAGAACAGCCAGCGCCGAAGTGTGTACAGTGTGTATTACCTGGTACGTGCTCTGATGAGAAGTGACTTTGCCGAGATTGCTGGTATGACACTGATAGCACTCAATGCTCACCATATTACGGGAGATGAATCCGCTCAGCGGCCGGAACATGCGCCATTTCTGAGTCTAAGCAAGGTACTGAACCGTGAGCATCCATCCATTTCTTTCCGCTCTTTTGACATCGATGCAGCTACCGCTGCAGATGTCTGGATTGAGGAAGCACTGGGGACAGAAGATCAGGGGGACGATCTGATCGCGTACCGTAGCGGACAACGTTACGTTGAAGAATTTACGCGTGTGCAGGTTGCAGGAGATGCCCCATTAGTTGTACGCCCTCAGGGCGTGTACCTGATTACAGGAGGCGGCGGTGGTATTGGTCTGGAAACAGCGCGTTTCCTGGCTTCCAAAACTCCCGTGCGTCTGGCTCTGATCAATCGCACCCCGATACCGGAGCGTGTACATTGGGACAACCTGATGAATCAGCCCGGTCAAGCCAAGCTTCACCGTTTCATTACAGCCCTTACGGAGCTGGAGGAAGCAGGTTCGGAAGTCTCCTGGTACAGTGCGGATGTGGCTGACCGGGAAGCGATGGATCGGGTGATTCGGGATATGCGTACACGTTATGGTGCTATTCATGGAATCATTCATGGGGCAGGTGTCGGTGGAGATCAACTTCTGGTGGATCGAAGTGAAGAACGATTCAGCGAAGTGCTGGCATCGAAAATATATGGTACCTGGAATCTGGACGAACTGACCCGCAGTGACGATCTGGATTTCTTTGTGATGTATTCTTCTGTAGCGACGATGTTCAGTGGTGTAACGCAAGCAGACTACGTGGCGGCTAATGCTTACCTGGATGCCTTCGCCGATGCGCGTTCCTTAAGAGGAAAACGCACACTTACCGTGAATTGGACAACATGGAAAGAGACCGGCATGTCGGTGGATGCCGGTTTCACCGCAGATACCATCTTCAAAACAGTCCTTACGGCACAGGCCATACAAGGCTTGGAACAAGCCATGAACTCATCCATTCGCAGGGTGCTGGTCGGGCAGCTGAACTTCAGTGGCGGCGGTGTGCGTTTGCTGGATAAAATGCAGGTTCGATTGTCCACAGAACTCCGCGGCAAAGTGGATGAATATCTGAAGAATGCTGCTTCCAAAACGAGGTCGACCAAGAAGGCGGGCAGTTCAAGCGGTGAAGTGAAATTATCAGGCAAGAGCGAGGGTGGATATACGGCTACTGAACGCCATGTTGCCAGCGTATGCAGAGAAGTTCTGGGATTTGACGAGATCGATATCTACGAGAATTTCTTCGAGCTTGGTGCTGATTCCATTCTGCTGTTGAAAATTCACGCGGGACTTTCCAAAAGATATCCGGGTGTCCTTGCCGTAACGGACTTGTTTGAATTTTCGACGATCCACAAGCTGGCTGAATATATTTTCAAGGAACATGGTGAATCGGAAGAAGAGACGGTTGCTGTACTGGGCGACTTGGATGCTTCTGCAACCAGTGAAGAACAGACATCACCGGAAACTGCGAAGCAGGCAGAGATGTGTCCTCAAGATCAGCAGCATTCAGGGCAGACGGCTTCCGGCCCATTATCCGGGGATCTCGCCATTGTAGGGATGGCGCTCAATGTAGCTTCCACAACCGATGTATCCGAATTCTGGGAGCATATTCAAGGCAAGGTGGATCATATCCGTCCTCTCCCGGAACGACGACAACAAGATCTGGACTGGTATTTGCAGAATACAAGGCTGGACCTCCCGGAACTGGATTCCAAAGCGGGAGCTTTCATAGAAGACATTGACTTATTCGATTATTCATTCTTTAAATTATCACCGAAAGAAGCGAGTCTGACAGACCCGAATCAGCGTCTCTTCCTGGAGACCGTGTGGAGGGCCATTGAGGATGCGGGTTACGGCGGCGGGAAACTGGCCGGTTCGGATACCGGTGTCTATTTGGGTTATTCCACAAATGCAGTTGATATGTATTCGCGATTCATCTACGAGACCGATTTGGGTGCTCTGCCGGATGCCGTGGTGGGTAACACACCATCCATCATTCCTGCTCGCATATCGTATTTGCTGAACCTGAAAGGGCCAAGCATGTTGGTGGATACGGCCTGTTCTTCATCCCTTACAGCGGTGCACATTGCTTCACGCGCCCTGTTAAGCGGAGAGTGCAGCATGGCCGCAGTGGGTGGAATCAAAATCTCAACCATGCCGATCACCAAAAAGAACGAAAACATGCTCCAGGGTCTGGAGTCTGGTGACGGAAAGACCCGGGCATTTGATGATGACTCTGATGGTGCCGGGCTTGGTGAAGGCATCGGAGTAGTCATGCTAAAAAGACTGGAGGATGCGCTGAGGGATGGGGATCAGGTATACGCTGTTCTCAAAGGCTCGGCCATGAATCAGGATGGCAGTTCAGCCGGTATTACGGCTCCCAATCCAGCGGCTCAACAGGAAGTCATTACGAAGGCCTGGAAACAGGCAGGTATTCATCCCGAGACGATCACGTACATGGAGACACATGGCACAGGAACCGCACTGGGTGACCCGATTGAAATTAAAGGCATCCAAAATGCGTTCCGACAATTCACGGATCGACGTCAATTCTGTGCGGTCGGTTCCATCAAAACCAATCTGGGTCATACCTCTGAGGCAGCAGGTATGATCAGCCTGATCAAGGCGGCACTTGCCGTCAGGCATGGTGTGATTCCGCCAAATCTTCATTTTAACCGTCCAAACCGAAATATTGATTTTCATGCTTCGCCTGTATATGTGAACACACGATTACGACCGTGGAAGGTGAAGGACGGACCTCGTCGCTGCGGTGTCAGCGCATTTGGCATCAGCGGAACGAATTGTCATGTCATCCTGGAAGAACCACCAGTGATTACACCTGTATCTGCACCAGCACGTCCTCATTTGCTGGTATTGTCTGCCCGATCCGAAGAGGCACTTCAGCGGCTCGTTGCTGAATATGTCCGTCTGCTGGACCGGAACGAGCGATATGAACTCGCAGATATGTGCAGTACTGCAAGCACAGGACGGGGGCATTACCCGTTCAGGTTGTCTCTTATGGTGCGGGATATGGAAGGGCTGCTGAATACGCTTAGACTGCTGGAGAACACATCATTCCATTCCATTGCACTACCGGGAGTTGAGTTCGGTGAACATCGAACGGTTCCGAAGAGTAAGAAGGATAAGGCAGCTGGTGAAATGACGGAATCGGAAAAAATGGGTCTGAGCCAATTAATGCGTTCGGCCATCCAGAGCTTTGTACAGGATGGACGCGAGTCGGAGTATCTGTTAAAGCAGATTGCCCATCTGTATGTACAGGGGGCAGATGCGGACTGGGAAAAACTGTACGCAGGTGAACATGTTCGCAAAGTCAGCTTGCCCGCGTATCCGCTGGAACGAAAGCGCTGCTGGATCCATATTCCCGAACGTCCGAAGCTGCGCGAGGTCTCTATAGAAGAGACTGCGGCTCCACTGCATTATGCGGCCATGTGGAAAGAAATGAATCGAATATCAATGGAGCAGCCCGGAGGCAATACAGAGCCGGTTGTGATGTTGATGGACAGAAGCGGTGTCGCCTCATCTGTAGCCGGAAAACTGGAAGCGGAAGGGCGTCTCGTAATCAAGGTTTACCGCGGAGAGTCCTATACCAATCAAGCCAATGCCCAGTTTACCATTCGATCATGTGAAGAAGATTATGAACGGTTCATTCGAGCGGTAGAGCCTTATAAAATCTCGCAGCTGCTTCATTTCTTTGCACTGGATCAGGATGCGGATGAAGGTACTGTAGGCGAATTGGAGGAGTCACTTGATCGCGGCGTGTATAGTCTGTTTTATCTGTCCAAAGCGATGTCCAAGATTCATTTCAAACGACCAGTCGATCTGGTACTGGTGACATCTTGCACACAAAGCGTTACAGGCAGTGAGCCGTACATTCGTCCAGAGCACGCACCCATGGTTGGGCTTGGCAAGACCATCTGTCATGAGATGAATCAATTCCGCTGTCGAAGCATTGATATCGATGACGAGACCCCAATGGAGCAATGGTTGCAAGAGATTCGGGAGCCTGACACGTTATATCTTGCCGCTTACCGTAAGGGGCGTCGATATGTCCAGGAGCTGGGTGAAATCCCAATGTCCTTGCTGCCCGACCGACCGATACACCTGCGCGAAGGCGGTGTGTACCTCATCACTGGAGGGACAGGCGGGATTGGATTGGAAACGGCGAGTGCACTATCTTTGGCGCCGGAGAAAATCAAACTTGTGCTGATGAACCGTTCACCGTTTCCAGCACGGGCAACATGGGAAGATGTGCTGTCCTCAGGTGAGGAATCCAAGTTAACGGCTCAGATTCGGCGGATCAAAGAAATGGAAGCCCGGGGCACAGAAGTGCATCTATACAGCGTGGATATTGCTGATCCCCTTCAGCTCGCATCGGTGCTAAGCAAGATCAGGCAGCAGCACGGTCCCGTGTCTGGTATCATTCACGGCGCTGGTGTGGCTGGCGAAGGTTTCCTGATGAACAAAGAACGTGAAGCCTTTGAACGTGTCATGCGGCCCAAAGTGTTGGGGACATGGAGCTTGGATCAACTGACACGTGCGGATCAACCGGACTTCTTTGTTATGTTCTCCACGGCTACAACGTTCTTTAGTGAACCTGGACAAGGAGACTATACTGCTGCCAATGCCTATATGGATTCGTTTGCGGCACATCGCAGGCAGGCAGGCCTGTCCACCCTTGCCGTGAACTGGACCGCGTGGAAAGAAACCGGCATGGCCCGGGATTTTCATGCCAATTCAGATGGCGGATTCAAGGCGATCACGACAGCCAGAGGTATCCAGGGATTGCGGGAAGCCATGGGCAAGGATGTAACCCAGGTTCTGATCGGTGAACTCAACCGGGAGGGAATCCATCAGCATGTCTCTGATGACATGCCGCTCATGCTGTTCTCTTCTGACATTAGCGAGGCTATTGAATCCGGGCGCAAGGGGAATGCCAGTCGTGCACAGGAAGAAGCAGGTGACATGAAGTTGTTGGGCAGGACAGACGAAGATTATTCCATCATCGAGAGCGCCTTAGGTCGATTATGGAGTAAGTCGCTTGGGGTCAATGAACTCAGTATTTATGATGATTTCTATGAGCTGGGTGGAGACTCCATTCTGGGTCTCAAGATCGCCAATGGTCTCACCAAAGAGTTGTCGATCCTGGTGAATACAGCAGAGATCCTGATGTATCCAACCATTGCCGAATCGGCTGCTTACCTGGAAGAGTCTTATGGTCTCTCCATCAGCGGAGATTCCGAGGGAGCACTGCCTGTGCTGACACGTGTGGAGCCCCAACCGTATTACCCGGTTTCTTCTGCGCAGAAGAGATTCGTAGTTCTGGACCGGCTTGAGGGTCAAAATACCAATGCAAATATCCCAAGAGCCTCCATTATGGAGGGAGATTTTGAGCATGGGGCATTTGAAGAGATCATCCGCAAGCTGATTCAACGCCATGAATCTTTCCGGACTTCGTTTGAATTTCTGGACGGAATTCCTTATCAGAAGGTGTGGGACCAGGTCGACTTCAACGTCGGTTACTCGGAGTCCACTCGGGAACAACTTACCGAGAAGCTCCTTGGTTTCGTGAAACCTTTTGATCTGAATCAGGCACCTTTATTCCGCTTTGAGGTGATTAAGCTTGGTGAGCGTGAACACGCCGTATTTTTTGACATGCATCACATTATTACGGATGGCATGTCGATGGACATCATCATGCAGGAGATCATTGATCTGTATGAAGGGCGTGAACTGAAACCACTCACCATTCAATACAAAGATTATGCGGTGTGGCATAATGCCCTGCTCTCTTCCGGAGCTCTGCTCAAACAGGAAGAGTATTGGCTGAACCTGTACCAGGATTCCATTCCGCAGCTTGGATTGCCTACTGATTATCCTCGTCCTTTGGCTAATGAATTCGAAGGAGATCAGGTCGTGTTTATCGGCAATGAAACCTTGACTATGGATCTGGAACGCATGGCTGCCAAGACAGGAACCACCTTGTTTATGTTGCTGCTTGCAGCGTACAACGTGTTGCTGGCCAAATATGCAGATCAGGATGACATCGTTGTGGGCTCTCCCATTGCGGGCAGATCTCACGCCGATCTGGAGGATGTTGTTGGTGTGTTTATTAACATCATCACGATTCGTACCAAACCACAATCCGGGAAAACGTTCCTGGAACTGCTGGCTGAAGTCAGGGAAGCTGCATTGAAATCTTACGAGAATCAACAATTTCAATTCGAGGATCTGGTGCGGAAACTTAACCTGAACAGAGACAGACACCGCAATCCTTTATTTGATGCGATGTTTGCACTTCAGAATGTAGGTACAGTGGACGTTACAGTGGGCAAATTCACCACAACCCCGTATGAGTTTGGAGCTGCGGAAAGCCGTTATGACGTGTATCTCGAAATCATCGAGAAACATGACAAGCTGCGATTTAATCTGGAGTATCGGACCAAGCTTTTCAAACGGGAAACGGCGGAGAAGATGCTTCACGATTATGTAGCGCTGCTGCAACAGTTATTGCTTCATCCGGAACAGAAGCTTGGCGAGATTGAACTGGAAAGCAGCAAACATATGCTGGTTTCTTACGATTCATCCGCAGAAGATCTTGATTTTAATTTCTGATCAGGGAGAGCATGGCCTCTCCCCCACAAACAGGAGGAACAGAGACGATGAAGAAGATCGGGGTAATTGGAGCAGGGGTGATGGGCCGCGGTGTAGCCCAGAGTTTTGCACAGACAGGTCATGAGGTTGTCTTGGTGGACATCAAGGATGAAGTGCTGGAGATCGCCGGAGAAGAGATCTATAACAATATCCGAATGCTGAAGTTATTCAAGAAGGTGGAGGGACTGGAAGACCCGGAGATCATTATGGAGCGCATCCATATGACAACGGAACTGGAGATGCTTCGTGAAGCGGATATCATCGTTGAAAATGTGAATGAACAGTGGGAGATCAAAAAGGAAGTGTACGGTCGGATCGACTCGATCTGTCATGAGGCATGCATATTTCTGGTGAACACTTCATGTATCTCGATTACCAAAATTGCGGCATTAACCAAACGGCCGGATCGGATCATTGGTACTCATTTTATGAATCCGGTTCCCTTGAAATCAGCCGTTGAAGTGATCAAGGGGATGCATACCTCGGAACGTACCATTGAAGAAGTAACTGAACTATTGTCATCGATCGGTAAAGAGACGATTCTGGTGAACGACTATCCCGGATTTGTCTCCAACCGGATTTCACATCTGTTTATGAATGAAGCTGCTTTTGTTCTTCAGGATCAGGTGGCTACCGCACGTGAGGTGGATGATATTTTTGTTAAATGTTACGGCCACACGATGGGACCTTTGGAAACTGCGGATCTGATTGGCTTGGATACCGTTATGGATTCGCTTGACGTGCTGTATGAGAGCTACCAGGACCCGAAATTCCGTTGCTGTCCTTTATTGAGAAAGATGGTGCACGCCGGACAGACGGGAAGAAAATCCGGGAAGGTTTCTATAGTTACTAATCAACGGCATGAATAGTTCATGGCATAAACAAGCTTTATTGCGTATTCAAAAACATTTTAATGAGGGAAAGGGAGTTATATACATGGAGGAAGTTAAAGGTAGAGTTCGCAAGTTTTTGGGTCGTTTTTTCAAAAAGCATGAGCTCCAGGACGATGAGGACATCTTTGCCCTTGGCTTTGTGAATTCGCTGTTTGCGATGCAGCTGGTTATGTTTCTGGAGAAGGAATTCTCCATTCGGGTCGACAACAAAGATCTGGATTTGCAAAACTTCAAGTCCATTAATGCCATCGTTGAGCTGATTGAGAGCAAGACGGTCAGTTCCTAAGAAGCCACCGATTCTCATCCCAGTACAGAGTGAAGAATGTGCATTCATCCGGTCCATTATAGGAGGTTATCGTATTGAAAATGGAATTGAGCGAACAGCAGCTCCAATGCAAGCAGGATGCTGCATCATTTACCAATCAATATATCGTCCCGTACGCAGGTTTGCACGACAGAGAGGAACGGCTTCATCCCGAGGTGATCGAATCGCTGAAATCCTCGGGTTATCTGGGTTCTATGATTCCTCGGAAGTATGGAGGCATGGAGCTCGATCCGATATCGGTTGGGGTGCTGAATGAGGAGATTGGAAGAGGATGTTCATCCGTACGAAGTCTGCTCACGGTTCACGGTATGGTTGCCATAGCCATTCAGAAATTTGGTTCTGAAGAGATGCGCTCCTATTGGTTGCCGCGTCTGGCCTCGGGGAAGTCATTGGAGCCTTTGGTCTGAGCGAACCCGGAGTCGGCAGTGATGCCAAAAGTATCGAGACTATAGCCGAATTCGATGGCGAAGGATATCGGTTGAACGGGAAGAAAAAGTGGATCACGATGGGCCAGCTTGCTGACCTATTTCTTATCTTTGCCCAAGTGAATGATAAACCAACTGCGTTCCTGGTGGAACGGAACAACCCCGGATTGAAGATACAGCCGATCAACGGGATGCTGGGGGTTAAAGGTTCGATGCTCGCTGAACTGCATCTGGAGCAGGTTTACGTTGAATCCGATCGTATGGTGGGGAGTCCAGGTACAGGTATCTCTATGGTGGCCTTGCACTGCTTGGATTATGGTCGCTACACCGTGGCTTGGGGCTGTGTTGGACTGGGACAAGCCTGTCTGGATGCTTCGCTGGGTTATGCGGGCAGCCGCCGTCAGTTTGGAGCCCTCATACAGGAGAATCAGTTAATTCAGAAATTGCTGACGGAGATCATTGTGGATGTGAAAGCGGCGCGGCTTTTATGTTATCAATCGGGATATCTAAAAGAAGTGATGGACCCGGATTCCATTATGGAAACCTGGACGGCGAAATACTATGCGGCAGATATGGTCAACAAGGTAGCGCACCGTGCGGTACAGATTCATGGAGCCAAGGGCTGTAGTGCAGAGTATCCGGTGGAGCGATTCTACCGGGATGCCCGTGTGAATGAGATTATCGAAGGCACCACACAAATGCATGAGATGGTTATTGCGTCATATGCTGCGAGTACCCATGAATCCGTACAAGAGGAGGCTGTTCTGTCATGAAAAAAATTAAATGTGTGATCTGGGATTTGGACCATACCATTTGGAACGGAATTTTGCTGGAGGATGAACAGGTCACGCTGAAAGAAAACATTGTGGAGGTTATCCGTACGCTGGATGAACGAGGAATTCTGCAATCGATTGCCAGCCGTAACGATCATGAACTGGCGATGGCGAAATTGGAAGAATTCGGTCTGCGCGAATATTTTATCTATCCACAGATCAATTGGAATGCCAAATCCCGATCGGTGAAAACGATTGTGGAATCCATCAATATCGGCATGGACACGATTGCCTTTATCGATGATCAGCCTTTTGAACGTGAGGAAGTATTATTCACTCACCCCGATGTCCTCTGTATCGATGCGATGGCCTATCTCGAATTAACAGATATGGATGAGATGAAGCCCCGTTTCATCACCGAGGATTCTGCCTTGCGCAGAAAGATGTATATGAATGATATTGCCCGCAATGAGAAGGAGGAGGAATTCGACGGTACCCAGGATGAGTTCCTGGCCTCCCTTGGCATGATCTTCACGATCTCTGAAGTAAAGGAGGGGGATCTGCAGCGTGCAGAAGAACTGACAGTCAGAACACATCAACTGAATGCCACAGGTTATACCTACTCTTACGAGGAACTCGATCAATTCCGGTACTCTCCACGCCATAAACTGCTGATTGCAGGACTGGAGGACAAGTACGGTACGTATGGCAAAATCGGCCTGGCGCTGCTCGAATTAAATGACGAAGTGTGGACATTGAAACTGCTGCTGGTGTCCTGTCGCGTCATGTCCAGAGGAGCAGGTACATTGCTGCTGCATCATGTGATGCGCATGGCTAAGGAAGCGAATGTCCGCTTGCAGGCCGAGTTTGTATCAACAGATCGCAACCGTACGATGATGATCACTTACAAATTTGCCGGATTCCGTGAGATTGAGCAGAACGGAGATTTTTATTTGTTTGAAAGTGATCTAAGCATGATCCAGGATCAGCCTGCGTATGTGTCCATGGAAGTTATCGCGTAAACCCAATCTAAGAGGCGAGGTGTGTAATCAATGGAAAAAATAGCATTTTTATTTCCAGGGCAAGGTTCTCAATATGTAGGGATGATGAAAAACTTCTATGATCAGTACGAGATTGCAAGACAAACGTATGAAGAGGCCAACCATATTCTGGGCTTTGATTTGGCCAAATTGAGTTTTGAAGGCAGCCTGTTTGATCTGAACAAACCTTCCAATATGCAGCCGGCATTGTTGACTGCGAGTGTGGTTGCCTATCGTGTCTACATGGAGGAGATCGGGATCAACCCGCAATTCTGCGCAGGCCACAGCCTGGGTGAATATGCGGCTCTGGCATGCTCCGGTGCCATGACGTTCGGTGATGCTGTACGAATCACCAAACGACGCGGGGAATTGACGGAACTCATCGCAGATGAATCAGATGGAGCCATGACCATCATTGATGGTGCCGATGAGGAGATGATCCGCAGAGCCTGCGAGCAAGTGTCAACCGACACGGCTTGGTCTGCAATTTCCTGTTACAATGCTTCGAGCCAGTACGCCATATCCGGTCATCAGGATTCAATTGAACAAGTGGAATCCATCTTGTTGGATCAGGACGCCCAGACAACCCCGTTGATGATGAGTGCACCGTTCCATAGCCGCTTGATGGAACCTGCTGGTGAACAGCTTGGGGTGGAACTTGCCAATTATCGTTTCCATCCATTTAAGTGGCCTGTCGTATCCAATGTTACGGCTACGCCGTACACGGAAGCCGGGCGAATTACGGGACTGCTCCAAAGACAGTTGTCCCAACCAGTCAAGTGGGCCCAGACGATGCAATATCTCAAGAAGCATGGCGTTACGCTGACGATCGAACTTGGACCCAAAAATGTCCTGAGCGGGCTGGTAGAACTGGATAAGCTCGGCATGAAATCTTTTGCCTACGGACAGAAAGAGGACCGCAAAGCACTGAAAGAGCTGCTGGATCAGGCGGTTGTATCCAGACCGAGACCAACGGTAGTCACCAAATGTATGGCCGCGGCTGTAGCTACGCCCAATCGGAATTGGGATCAGGAGGAATATCAAAAAGGAGTCGTTGAGCCCTATAAACAGATTCAACAGCTTCAAGAGGAGCTTGAGGCGGCGGATCAGGCCCCGACTGCGGAGCAGATGAAACAGTCGCTGAAGTGGCTCGGAACCATATTCGAAACCAAACAGGTAGAGCAGGAAGAACGGGAGGACTGGTTCCACCAGATTCTGGACGAGACGGGACAGTATTATTTGTGGAGTGACCTGAAAGTTCCTACGGCATAAACAAGCACGTGTACAACAATCAACCGGCATGGCAGGTGAGATCAACACTTGTTATGCCGGTTTACTATGTATCCGGGGTGAGATCATGGATATCCATCTACTTAATGTTATGATGTCGAGTGATAAATTTAAGGAAGAACGATTGTATTGGCAGAAACAACTAGATGGCGATATTCATATTGGAACGTTGTTTGATGGAATTCTGCAACCTGCGATACAGACAGGGGAACCCGACGTACAGGTTCTTTCCTTATCCTTTCCAGATGAACTGTCCGCAAGATTGATCCGCATGAGTGGGGATCAAATTTGGCGTTGTATATATTGCTCTTATCGGGATTTCAACATCTGATGTATCGTTATGATGGGCACCAAGATACGTTGCTGGGTATGCCCTTGACTCCAGAACAAGTCGAAGACTTTCGAAGTTCCCACTTGCTCGCAATACGTGGAAAAGTAGACGAGACAGCATCGTTCAGACAATTGGTATTACACACCAAAGCTCAAGTCATGTCAGCCCGAACGTACTGGCATTTTCCTTACGATAAGATGGCAGAGAAGCTGGGGCGGCTTCCCGAGGAGTGCGAGTTGAAAACCGTTTTGTATATGAAAGGCATCCATGATGAGCCTATTCTGAATGAAGGAACCCATTGTTCACTGGCATTTGATCGGGTAGATCAACGACTTCACATGACCCTCCGTTATGGTGCCATATCCCTTGAACCCAGCCAACCTGAGCGTTTATGTTCCCATTACATACGATTGCTGGAACAGATAACAGCCCTACCAGACCAACCGCTATCCATGAGTCAGCTCCTTTCTCTGGAAGAGGAGCATGAAATCATGGAAAGATGGAACAGGAGCCCACATTTGTTCCTGCCGGAAGCTCGTTCTGTCTGTGCTCGATTTCTTGAACAAGTCAACAAAACCCCCAACCAGACTGCGGTTATAGAGGGAGATCGCCAGATTTCGTATCAGTCCCTGGAGCAGCAATCCAATCAGCTTGCCCGTCTCCTGATTGCTTCCGGGGTGACTGCGGAAAGTCCGGTTCCCGTTATGATGCTAGGTTCCGTGGAGTTAATCATTACGATCCTGGCCGTGTTCAAAGCAGGAGGAACCTATATCCCTCTTCATCCGGAATATCCCATGGAGCGTATACGCCATATTTTATTGGAATCGGATGCCCGCATTGTTCTTACGGGGCGGTTGGAAACGAATGTACATCGGGCCTTAGAAGAGATGACATTGGCTATGCCCTCAGACTCGGGCATAGAAATGATGAAGCTGGATGCTGCGCCATGGAGAACACAAGATGGAAGTGGTCTAAGTTTCGTACCCGATATGAATGCTCTAGCCTACATTCTGTACACATCCGGCTCAACGGGTGAGCCCAAAGGGGTCGGCGTAGAGCAACGAAATCTGAGTGCATACGTGAACGCTTTTCAAGCCGAGTTTCAGCTACATTCAACAGACAAGGTGCTTCAACAAGCTGCGAGTACCTTTGATACGTATATGGAAGAAGTGTTTCCAGCATTAACTGCCGGGGCAACACTAGTTGTGGTTCAACGGGAACAACTGCTGGATATCCACGGACTGGTGCAGTTGCTGGAGACACACAAGGTCACCCTAGTCAGCACCACACCTCATATCCTGAGGGAACTTAACCGGATGCCCAATCTTGCGAGTGTACGCACCTTTATCAGCGGTGGAGATGTATTGAAGATGGCGGATATTGGACATCTGCTCACCTATTCGAATGTATACAATACGTACGGCCCCACCGAGACGACAGTATGTGCACTCTATGAAAAGCTGTCATCAGAGACTGTTGATCCGATTCCAGTGGGACGCCCTATTCAGGGGTATTTTGTACACATTGGAGATCGTCATGGACGAATGTTGCCCGTGGGCGTACCCGGAGAAATATGTATTTCAGGCAATGGGGTGTCTCGCGGATATATGGGATTGCAGGAACTGACGGATCAGAAGTTTATTGAGTCACCGTTCGATGAAGGAGGGCGGATGTTTCGCACAGGAGATGTGGGAATGTGGACAGCGGAAGGCCGCGTGTTGTTTCTGGGAAGAATGGACAAGCAGGTTAAGGTCAGGGGTCATCGGATTGAATTGGCAGAAGTAGAGCGACATCTGAACCGTTACGGTCCGATTGACGAATGTGTTGTGCTGACGACCGGAGCCGAAGGTGAGAAGCTACTTACCGCTTATATTGTGGCCGATACGGAGCTGTATGTCATGGATATTCGCCAGTATCTGATGTCATTGTTGCCTGAATATATGCTGCCTTCAAAATATATTCAAATATCACATATGCCGCGAACGATCCACGGGAAGATCGACACACGAGAGTTATTAAATCAGAGACAGTCATTACATTTTGGCATCAACTATGCACCGCCCACGAGTGAACTGGAGCACCAACTGGTGCAGATTTGGGGAACGTTGCTGGAGATGGAACGGATCGGTATTGACGACGATTTCTTTCAGCTTGGCGGGCACTCCCTGCTTGTGATCCGAATGGAGGTTGAACTGGAGAGTCACGGTATTCGGGTCCTGCCCTCCATTTTGTATGACAATCCCACCATAAGGATGCTTGCAGCGGTTCTGGAAGAGAATCCCGAGCTTGCCGATTCATATGAGGGTGAAAATAACGGACAGGCATATGGCATGGTTAAGGTTAACAAGACGTCATCATCATTGGGCAGGGAGCATTCACAGCTAACCCATTCCGGTGGATATCAGCCTTTTAACGAAGTCTTTTTCAAATTATGCTTCTATAACTCTTTATTTCCCATTGTATTGCAACAGAACAAAAGCATACATCCGTTTTTCATCCATCATGTGGATGACTATCGATGGTCTGAGAATAAGCAATTTCTTGTGAATGGTTTCTTCTCCTGTCGCAAGGATACAGACATTCTGGATGATCTGGGCATTGGTTATGAAATGGTAAAAGCTAGCGAGGACATTATACAGGATGTCAATCAAGCGGTTCTGAATGCCAAACCGGTTATTATATGGGTTGACGTCTATTACACATCCATACGCAATGATACGTATCTCAAAAAGCATATTCCACATACCTGGCTGGTATACGGTGCTGATCCAATCCAGGAGACGTTTACCGTGATGGAGCATAAGCATCATGATAACTTGTCGTATGAAGAACGAATTGTAAGTTATCAGGATCTGATGGATAGTTATCAGGGCTATATCGAGCATTTTAATATGGAAGATCACACCTTCTATACATTTTGGAATAAGCATTATCCGGTGATACATCAAAGAGATGCGAGTTCGAAACAGTTGGAGGCTTACTGGAAGATCTACGTGGATCATATTGAAGAGCAACAGGCACGGGTGGAGAACAGTCTGGCCAGACTGGAAGAGAATGTGCCGCAGTTTGAGGCCGTTGTTCAGGATCAACATGTGTTGTCTTCCATAGCGGAGGATTGGGTCATTTCGCTTCATAAATTGGTTAGTGCCAAAAAGGCAGAAGTATATCGTTGTGCCAATCTAACTGGCCCGGATTCCAGATTGACACATATTCGTGAGCGTATTGTCATGGGGTGGAGTGACATTCGCGCAGTTCTGGCCAAGTATGTGCTTACTTCTTCATATAAGCCAACATCGTTTCATAAACTCCCTGAGATATACAGAAATATAAGTGTGCTCGAACGGGAGTATTACGATGAGTTGGTTAAATCTCACATGATGGGGAGGATCTGAATGAGCGAAATCATGACATTGGAGACCCAAATCATACAGGTCATCAATAAGGTTATGGAGTATGGAACGGATATTCAGATGCATCAAACCTGGGGGAGCTTGGTACGAATTCACTCGATTACATTAAAATTGTGGTGGAGATGGAGAAAGCATTCAACATTGAAATAGACGATGACCAATTGGCATTTGTGCAAACGGATACCATAGCCGATTTCAGGGATTACCTGGTCAGCCTCATTGAAGGAGATTCGGAACATGAGCCGGACTAAACGAATAGGACAGATCTGGTTCCGTCTTTCTATTCAATTACCCGTGGCTGCACTTGTCATCATTGGATTAACTGTTACCGCATTATTGACGTTAGCCATGCAATTCCATACGACCTCCTATCTCCGCAGTGAGACGGCAACAGCAACGGCAGTTTCTGAATCTCTGCAAGGGGAGGATCTCAAAGTGCACATTATAGCTGAATTTACAGAACAGCCTGTTACGGGGTTTCAGAAGGGCGACCCCTTGATCTGGTACACAGAGGAACAAGGCAAACGTTACGCTGCCCAGATTCTTGAGGTTAACCAGGACCCCACATCATCTACGACTCGAATTACAGCTGAAGGTGTATGGAATGAAGAGTTGGCGGAGCAGATGAAGTTATCCCATACAACCGAGTTCCCGATTGTGACCGAGGTACAATCCCAGAGCCAGACCGTACTTGAGAGCTGGATATCCTAGAGGAGGATGGCATGGAGAATATTTCACTGAGCAAACGAATCCGTACATTCGCCAAACCTTACCGAATCAGCTTGATTACCATGTTGTTTTGCGAGCTAATCATGGTGGTCGTGGATCTGATTGGACCGCTTATTTTTGCCATCTTGATCGACGAAGTATTTTATCACCGTAATCTTCATTTCTTCGGCTATGTTATTTTGACTTATATTGCTTTGTATGTAGGTGTAAGGGCTCTAAGTTGGATCATCAAATCCATCTGGATCTATCTGAATGTTAAATTTCTGTTTGATATTCGAAAAAGTTTATTTGATCGCATTCTTCATTTCAAAGCATCTTACTTTCAGAAAGCCCAGACCGGTGATCTGGTCACACGTCTAACAAGAGACACGGATTCTGTCATGCAGTTAATAGAGTTAATCATTTTTCAGATGGCGGCTCCATTCACGAAATTGCTGGTGTCGTTTGTTTTTTTATTTTATCTCAATCCGTATATTGCCCTCGCCATGATGGTGCTGGTTCCGGTTTCGGTCTGGGTATCACAGTATTTCAATCGCAAGATGACCAGGCAGCAGACCATTTTGCGTGGGAAATACGGTCATTTTGTCAGCTGGATGCTGGAGATGCTTCAAGGCATGAGAGATATTCGTTTGCTGGGGAGTGGCAGAAGGGTCACTACACTGTTCACGGGACAGAGCGCAGACGTTATTCGTCTCGACAATCAGACAGAAGTCATGAAATGGATGTCTACCCGCTCTAATGCCTTTATTTTTTTGCTATCGGATCTGTGTATCTACGCCATTGCGGGTGTGCTGATTGTTCAGGGACAGCTTACGGCAGGAGCCTTTGTGGCTATTATGTCGTATCTGACCAAGAATAATCAGTCCATGATGATGATCTACGAGGCGGTTGTGAATCTTCCCAAGCTGACAGTCCAATCTCGCAAAGTCTTTGATCTTCTGGATGAAGAGACGGAGAGAAACGGTGGTCAATCGGAAGTGGAGATGGAAACTGGGGAGACGTCATTCGAGCAAGTGAGATTTCGGTATGAGGAACAGGGTCCCTATGTGCTGGACGGTCTCACCCTGGAGATCGGTGCCCATGAATCTGTTGCGCTTGTAGGTAAGAGTGGCTCGGGCAAAACAACAATTGTGAACATGCTGCTCGGTTTCTACACCCCGGAGGAAGGGCAGATACGAATTGGCGGCAGGCCCATCGATGACTATTCTCTGTCTCGACTGCGCAAGAGAGTAGGCATTGTGCAGCAGGAAGCCATTCTGTTCCATGAAACCATCCGTTACAATCTGATGCTTGGCAGCGCCCACGCGGATGATGATCAATTGCTGGAGGCATGTGATCAGGCCTATATTGGAGACTTTATCCGTTCTCTTCCTCAAGGTCTGGACACCGTTATTGGGGCAGGGGGAACGGAGTTCTCCGGTGGACAAAGCAGCGTCTGTCCATCGCCCGCATTTTTCTGAAGCAACCCAAATTAATTATATTCGACGAAGCCACTTCCGCTTTGGATTATGAAGCTGAACAAGCGGTCCAGCATTCCTGGCAGCAATTGAGCAAGGATCGTGCTTCGATTGTCATCGCCCATCGCTTATCCTCCATCCTGAATGCTGATCGGGTTGCTGTTGTACATCAGGGACGCATTGTGGCTACAGGCACGCATGGATATCTGCTGGAGCATAGTGAGCACTACCGCGAGTTATTTGCAGAAGATTTCATCCGGAAGGAGGGACTGATGTCGTGACGAAGACACCGTCAACCTCCCGGTATGCGCTCTTTAAACAGATTAAGCCATATATCAAAAATGCGAATCGTCAAATCTTCATTCTGGGTGCATTGAAATTGGCCCTGACTGCTATTGCGCTCATGATCCCTTATCTGTACAAGCTGCTCATTGATCATGTCATGGTTGGACGGGAGCTTGGCATGTTACCCTATATCCTTGCCGGATACCTGGGCTTATTTGCGTTGGAGACCACCGCTCTGGGTTTACAAACGCTGTTCAGCAACCGGTTATTAGGTCGGACCAAACTCGATTTGCAGCTGAACATGTGGAAAAGATTAGTGCGCATGAAGCCGACTTCATATGAGCGCTATAGTGCGGGAGATCTGAAGAATAGGCTGGATGGAGATGTCACACTGGTTAAAGACTTTATCTTTTTGCATCTGATTGATTATACGTTCAAATGGATCAGCGTAGGGGCGTATGTGGTTATTCTGTTATCGCTGAATTGGAAGATGGCTTTGCTGGGGTTTATTATGCTTCCCATTTCCTTTGTCATCAGTTCCCGCTTAGGCAAAAAAGCCAAAGTGCTGGTCTCTGAATTCCGCCAGACTACCGGAGAATATGAGACATGGATATCGAACAGCTTCAGACACTGGAAGGAAATCAAGGCACTGAATATGCAACGCAAGGAATCCATCAAGTTTGTGGGATATTGGAAACGTTTTGGCAAAATCAAATTCCGACATCTGGCATATACCTATGCCAATGAGCTGTACTACACCTTTCAGGATGACTTTATTAATAAGATGAATCTTTATTTTATCGGCGGGTTGCTGATTTTTCAGGGAGAATTAACCATCGGGGACTGCTTGTCTTTCTGACATACTATCAACAGATGATTAACAACATTAATGAAATTAATGCCTCCAATGTTCAACTTCATGATGTGACACCTTCCATTGAACGCATCGTTGAATTGCTGGAACTTCCCGTTGTGCCACAGAGAAAGCTCGGATTACAGCCAGCGTTCCAAGGGCATCTCGAATTCAAGAATGTTTCCTTTCGTTATCAGGAGAATCAAAGTGATGTCTTGCATGAGATTAATCTGAACATCCAGCCTGGTGATTATACAGCGATCGTAGGCAGAAGTGGTTCGGGTAAGAGCACGTTGATCAGACTTATTCTAGGGCAGAACGAAACACAGCAAGGGGTTATTCTCATTGACGGACAGCCCATTGGTGACTTGGGATCAGAATACCTGTATCAGCATATTGGAGTAGTTATGCAGGAGAATGCCTTGTTCAGTATGTCCATCATGGATAATCTCAGACTTGTACAGCCACGGGCTACAGAAGAAGAGATACGAGAGGTTTGCCGCATGGCTTTGCTGGATGATTTCATTGAAGAATTGCCTGACAAGTATACTACGGTTCTTGGTGAGTCAAGCATTAAGCTGTCCGGAGGCCAGAAGCAGCGTTTGGCGCTCGCCAGGGTACTGTTAACAAGACCCCGAATGCTTATTCTGGATGAAGCTACATCTGCACTGGATAATGACTCGGAACGCAAAATAAATGAGGTGATCCGCAGGATCGCACAGGATATGACGGTGCTTGTGATTGCGCATCGTTATTCAGCTATTCAGGATGCCAAGCAAGTCATTGTGCTCGATCAGGGCGAGATTGTTGCTACGGGCACTCATCTGGAACTGGCTGGTCGGCATGAGGTGTATGACACGCTGTTCAAGGAGCAGCGACAAGGTATCGGGTCAGCGGTCACCTGACGTAAACAGAATGATTCTAGGAGGTTAATGACATGGCCATCTATTGTCCACTACCTTTGGAAGAGCACTATAACAACAATGGATTCAGCTATCTGGCTACAAACCAGATTGGAAATTTTACGACCTTTGGTTCCTCATACCCTGGAGACGAACTTCCTGATCAGGAGATTGTGCAATGGCAGGATGTTCCGTTTCATTTCCCTTTACACAGACAGGCATTTAATAATATAGAACTGGATAGCCAGCACATTCCGGTACCATTGGATCTATATTCGACAGTATATATTCTGGGTGCGGCAGATAATGGTTCATACCATGAATTCATTGGTTTTGAACGAGCCGGAGAGCGGATGGGGAGAGCATCACTGGATCTGACCAACTGGACCGCGACCACTCCACATTATAATGAAGAAATTATGTTTCAGTGTAGTGGGACGTGTACACAAAAGGGGACCTTGCTGACATCCAAACAGCCTATTATTTGGTTTCAGCAGATTACGCTGGAAGAACCCATTTCATTTGACAAGATTCTAATGCCAGACAATCCATGCATGCATATCTTTGCACTAACCTTAGGGAAGGAGTGGAATATATGAATATTCAGCCAAGAGAAGCACATACAGAAGGTGAAGATTGCTTTACCCTATGTGTAAGCAGCATTCTCAACTATAAAGAAATCACAAATTTCCTGGCGGTATGGAAGCAATGCGGGATGATGTACCATGAAGACCCGGAGAGAGGCACCCCGAAACTTGTCCCTACGTATATGACTGTTGAAAAGGAGTTTCAACGCATTCATCACATTGATTTGAATATCGTCAGAACCAATGAACGGACCGAGGTTATCCAAGAGATCATGACGTTGCTTCAGCAAAACGAAGCAGTCATTGTATGGGTTGATGTATTTTACATGAAATACAATTCACTCTATCAATTACTTCATTCGTCGCATTGTATTGTCTTGTCGGACTATGCAGATGGACAGTTTGAGTTTATCGATGATTTTTATCATTTGAAAGGCAATATGGATGAACAGACGTTATTTGAAGCACTTGATCTGGGTCAGACGCCATTAATTCGTGAGGGCACACGTTATCGTTATGCCACATTGGATGTGGGTAATGCCGTTGAGCAGGTGAAAGAGAGCGAATTCTACGATATGCTTCATCAAAATCATGAAATCATGGATGGAAAATCCGGGCAGCTCACCAAACAGGTGGAGTGGTATGAATTGGTTAATCCGCATGTGGGTCTGCCTGCGATTGAAAGGTATATCGACGCTACACGTCAGCATATGCAGGACTCATCCGCATTGACGGAAGAATATCTGGACAATATGTATGGCGACTTGGCGGGCATAAGTAATAACAGATATTTGTATGGCCATTTCCTAAGAGAAGGCATACCGTATAATCCGGATATTTCCCAACTGGTGGAGACGTACGAATATGCTGCGCAGCGATGGAACCTTGCGGCTAATATGACATTGAAGAGTCAATACCTGGATCTGGATCGTCGACATCATATGTTAGATCGAGTACTGGGTAAAATCGGGGAGATTATAACTTTGGAACAAGAGGCCCATGACTTGGTCAAAAATCTTGTTGCCAGTTAAGGGTATCACTAATCTTATGCAAATCAAAAAGGCCCGTAAAGCGACATTTGCTTTACGGGCCTTTTTGATGACTTGCTTCATATTACGCAGCCGCTTTTTTCTGTGACTGCATTCTCAGATACACCTGGGAGAAAATAACGGATGCCAGTGCGACCGCGGTCATACCCCAGAAAATATTAGTGTATGCCGAGGAGAGTGGCAAGTTCTGCATGGCTGTTAAGGCTACGCCAGTAACAGCCACGCTGAAAGCACCGCTGAAGAACTGACTGAGTTGGAACAGGCCCATACCGGCGCCCACCTGATCCATGGTCAGATTACCAGACAATTCATTGGACACGCTGGTGGTAAGGGATGAGAAACCAACGCTGAGCAGCACATACACAGCCATAATGGCGTAGATGTTATTGTCTGCAAATAAGGCGAACAATCCGGCAGCGGCCAGTAGCAGCCATGGCGCAAACTTCAGCAGCAACGTGTTGCCATGTCGGTCAATCATGCGGCCGATCCGATTGGACAGCAGCATGGACACGACTGCACCCGGGAAGATGACGAGTCCGGACTGAGCGGGAGTCAATCCATACAGATGCGCCAAAATTTGCGGCAGCAGGAACAGCGTTGAGAAGTTATTGATGTACGATACAATACCCAGCGAGCTGAGGATCATATATTTTTTGTTTTTGAAGAGAGCAGGTTGAACAAATGGATCTGCTGCGCGCCGAATACGGAGCCAGAACAGAAGCAATGCCGCAGCACCAATGACAAGTGTAAACCACTGTCGGGAAGTCAGGAATAACAGCACACCAGTCGTACCGATGGCAAGCAGCACGGCACCAAGCAGGTCGAATGAACCTTTTAGCGGTGTTTCCCGAGGAAGCAGTTTAAAGAATACAGGAATCAAGAATAACGTTAATCCCGTAACGATAAACAAATCATGCCATCCCAGAAATTGAGTAATACTTCCGCCGATGACGGGACCAAGTCCAAGCCCCAGTGAACTGGCGGACATGATGACAGCCATCGATTTACCCCGGCGATCATTGGGAATGTATCGTGTAATCAGCACAATGGCGAGCCCCGGAACAGAGGCAGCACCCGCAGCCTGGATCAGACGTGCAATGAGCAAAATGATGAAATGATTACTGAAGAACCCGAGAACGGATGCTGCACCAAGTAACGTAAGCCCGGTCGTGAATAAGGTACGAATGGGTATGAAATCCGATAGACGTGAGAACGTGATCGAGGAAATGGCAAATACAATGGAATACCCTGTAACAATCCAGGAGGAAGCGACGGAAGTAAGCATGAATTCGGCTGCAATTTTGGGCAGCGCCAGATTAAACATCATTGTATTCATAACAACGAGTACAACGGTGAAGCCAAGTAAGCTTACAATTAATCCTTCCTGTATTCCGGTCCGTTCCCCTGATGATGCGGTTGCGGTGTTGTTCATAAAAACCTCCTAAAGTGATGTGTATTTCGCAACATTTCAGAAACGGTGTGTAACATTTGCAAAATGTAGTATGATGTCAATCCCGTGCCTGACAGCACGGGTTACATAACGAAATCATTAAAGTTCGATTGGTATCGAACATTAGAAATATATCATGAATTTGTGTTAAAATACAATGGATAGTCTGAGAAAGGGGACTACTGTATGAAAATTTTGCATCATCCAAAGGTGTCGGATATTGAACTTTCCTCCGTATTGTATGCGTTAAGCGACCCAACCCGTCTTGGGATTGTTGCCGAAGCAGCCAGAAGCGGAGCAGCCATGCAGTCATTTTCATGCACCTGTTGTGAAGTCCACGATGTCACACCACATTCGCACCCTGCGGGAAGCCGGCGTTATTCGGGTCAGAGTGCAGGGCACACAGCATTTTCTCACCCTGCGATCCGATGATCTGGAAACACGCTTTCCAGGTCTTTTACAACCGTTATTGCAGGCCGCAGCTCAGTCGAGCACAGATCTTTCCTAAATGTTGTCCTTTCTTCAGGTAGAAGAGGGGACATTTTTATTTTCTAATACTGCATGTTCAAAAAGTTAACGATTCAGCACCGAGAAGGTTGCGAGAACCTGAAGGAGGAGGAGCGGAGTGTAGGCAAACCTACATGAGCACCGGACTCCGAAGGTGAACGCAAGATTCGATGTCGAGTTCGCTTCTTGGGCTACTTCGTGATCAATTGGGGACTTTTTGAACAACCTTTAGAACTGATGCGACATTCTGTGTCGTACCATGCCCTATATAATAACCGTGAACACATAAACCATATCGAAAAGAGGTTCACAACCATTGGCAAAAACCAAAAGAGGACGTGTCTTGTGGAGTCTTCCTTCCAGAGGCCGGGGAACATGCCCGGTGTGCAGCAGTACTCGAATTAAATTGTTGTATACGCAAACGAAAACAGACGGTACAAGTCTGAAGGTATGCAAAAAGTGCTCCAAAGCAGTGCAATCCAGAGTGGATAGGGCACACGTATAACAACATAACTGGCCTGTTCTACGGAACGGGCCATGTCTTTTGATATAATGGAATAAACTAGGATTGACTGAGAGGAGGGCGGGAAGGTGAGTAATATGCATCGGATTCACTGGTTTGATGAACAGATACGGGGTGGACGTTTTCCGAACAGTAGCTGGCTTGCCCGTGAATTTGAAATCTCCCGTCGTCAGGCTCAGCGTGATATTGAATATATGGCAAGTTCCCTGCGAGCCCCTTTGGTGTATATGGCGAAATATCGAGGCTATTGTTATGAGGATCAGACTTATCGATTGCCTCATTTATATATGACGGAAGAAGAACAGCGTGTACTGAAATATCTGGCGCATCGTTATCGACATTATGATTATGATCAAGCAGACGCGGTGAAACGGGTAGCACATCTGCTGGAGCGTTTTACGTTGGAGGAACAACAGATGGAAAGCCGCGAGCTTCCGGTGTTCTCGGCGCAACCGAAGCAGCTGCAGTTCTTTGAATTGTTGTCCCATGCCATAACTGATTTGCGTAAAGTACATATTCACTACAAGGATCACGAGGGAGAACGGCAGTTGTCCTTGTGTCCATTGAAGATGATATCCCAGTTTAACGCGGATTACGTGGTGGGTTATGAAGCAGATCCTGTGAAGCATGTGGCCATTCGATTGGAGGGCGTAGTTCATGTATCAATCTTGGATGAGAGATTTGAGTACAGGGCAGATGCTCTGCTAGGTGGATGGGAAGAACCACTGCCTGTGCGAAAACCGTTCGTAGCTGAGATTCGTTTGAAAGAAGTACAGCAAATGGAGATGTGGCAGGGGTATCGTATTCGGGCAAGCCAAGATCGGATTTATTCGATTGAATTTTATGACACGGACGCTTTCTTGCAGCATTTGTTTATTAGCGAATGGGAGGAACTTTTATCTCCTGGGTGGCTCAGACGCAAGCTTCAGCATAGCGCAGAAGGAATAATGGTCAGGCTCGCGATACAATGTAAGCAAAACGTGGAATAAACCAGCGCGTAGAGAGGAGAAGATACGTCCTTGTCTGAAATTCTTTTAGATACTCTTATTATGAAGCGGGAGTCCAAATCGTACGTGGACAGTCTGCATGCAATACTCACCCATACGGGCCAGTTTCAAGGTTCCAAGGTTGTACTTGCCGGATATACCGGCATGGCTTTCAAGCTGGCGGTACATCGCAGACTACTTCCGATGTCGGTTACAGCGTATGGACAATGGGGAGAAGCGCATCGACCGGGAATTGATAATCTGGGGATATTCACAATCTGGGATGGGGGACGGACACGTCATCCCACGTTCAGTTATTACCAGCAGGATGCAGTGAATTGGGTGAGACGGAGCCTTGATGAAGGCATAGGTGTGATCTACTGGATTCCTGAATTCGGCGTCATTCATGGATATGATGACAGTGATCGCATCTTTTATGTGCAGGACGGATGGAGCAAGAAACCTCAGATTTTGCTATATGATAATTTCGGCTTGAACTTTACGGGGTTTTGGTATTGTCAGATTTTTGGTGATCAGGTCCATATTTCTGAACAGCAAATGCTGCTGGAATCTCTTCGACTTGCGATTGAGGATTGGGATATCCCCTATCGTCTGTTACCTGATCAGAATATTGCTTCAGGTAGAATGGCATATGATGTGTGGGTGGAGGCCCTGCGGCGTGGGGATTTCGATGAATCAGGTGCGGCTTATATTTTGGAATCCTTCTGCCATGCTCGAACTGAAATCCGGATGTATCTGCAGGATGTTCGAGGGGTGTGGAACGAACTGGACCAGGCTTGTGCATGTTATGAACAGCTTGGGACGTTAATTGACCAAATGAAGGGATACATAATTCAGCAGGAAAATAGACGTGTCTTGCGACCAGATACCACAGAAGATCTAGCACAGGTACTAGTGAAGGCGAAAGTGCTGGAAGAGCGGGCTATTAATTATTTCCGATTGATCTCCAGGAAGTATCCTGACCTTAAACGGACCACTGTACCACGGTGGGGAGCACATTCCGCGCGATAAGATGAGGATGGAAGGAAGTGATGGATGATGGCAGCCAAAGTAGTATTGCAGGATTTGATTCGCTGCCCGCAAACTCTGAATTCTGCTAGTGCTATATCATGGAGCGGCATGGGCTCGTATACAGATGCGATGTACCGCATTTTATTACACACACAGTGGATGGACTTTCCGCGCCACATGATTGCTGGTATGACGGCAAGTGTCTTTCGATTGGTGGTGGATCGGCGTCTGACCGCAGAATCATTCTCGGCATATAACTGGATGGCAGAAAACTTTGTGGCGGCTGATTTTCTTGGTATAACAACGGGTCAACATGGTGGATTCTCATTCGAACCAACCTTTCCGCTTTATCAGAAGCAGGCCGTGAATGACATTAAGGCATCCATTGACCGAGGGGTAGGTGCAATTCTCTGGCATGATGAATTTGTCATTGTTACTGGATATGATGATGTGGAACAGGTACTATTCATCTGTGATAGCAAGGGCAATGAGGTTATTCGTCTGCCCTATCATTCGCTGGGGAGGAACAGTACACCCTACTGGTACTATCAGGTGCTGGAAGCCTATGCACCTATAGATCTATGGGAAGTCTGCAAGGAATCGTTAATCCAGGCCGTGTACAAATGGGACACCCATGACTACATGCTGCCGCCTCAAGATTATGCCTGTGGAGCGGCTGCGTATGAAGCTATTGCTGCTGTTTTGCAGTCAGGAACATATGACGCAGTACAGGCGGCAACTGTACTTCGCTATTATGCTCAATCAAGAATGGATATTGCCTCTTATGTAGCAGGGCTCAAGCATCTGTCCATTCATATGGAGCAGGTTATAGACGAGTATGAGCAACTCGCAAGCCTCTATACAATGATCATTGAGGTGATCGATGACTCCATCTCTTGGAATTCGAGAGAACCAGAATATGTTCAAAGCGTGATGGAGCTTATACGCAAAGCAGGGGCTACGGAACAGCGTGCCATTGATGCCATTAAACATGCCTTTCGAGAGACGATAGGCAATCGTTTTGATGACGTTGGTTTAAGATGAATCGAGCATGATAGAGAAAACTGAAAAGCTGAGCATGAATAAAACCGGACAGGCCGCGGCCCATCCGGTATATTTTCATTGCACATATATGACATCAGGTTATGTAAATGATGCTCATAATAACTTTTATAAGAAAAAATAACCAAAATTTTAATTTTGGGGTAATCCAAACCCGCTCTTGTTCCGAATATTATATTAGATGGTCTTTTTTGGATGATGGATATTCGAGGACAACAGGGGGCGGGAGTATGGTACATAATCCGGATACCATTCAGGAATGTATCGAACGTGCACGGCAAAGGCTCTATCAGATTGCAGCTCAATACCCGGAACTGTGGCATCCGGAGGTTATTCGTCAATCCATGGTGCTGGATGAGTTAATTAATGAATATAACAACGCAACTCGCGCGAGAACGAATTCAGATCAACTGAAATCATGAGCATGAACGTATAGAAAAGTACGTATAGAATGTAGAAGAATCCCATGAAGGGATTCCGTGTGTTAGCGTTATTCTTTTACCGCCCCGAGCACAATCCCCTTTACGAAGAAACGCTGCAAGAACGGATAGACGAGCAGAATCGGCAGAGCGCCGATAAAGATCTGAGCCGCGTTCACCGTCCGTTGAGACATGTTCTGGAGCTGTGTGGCATCCACGTTCATGTTGGAGAAATCCTGCTGTACGATGATGGTCTGCATTAATGTCGCGAGTGGATATTTGGAAGCATCATTCATATAGATCAACCCGTCGAACCAGGAATTCCACTGACCTACCATGGTGAATAAGGAGATTGTGGCAATGGCAGGCATGGATACAGGCAGATAAATTTTGAACAACGTCGTGATGTGGTTGGCACCATCGATAAATGCGGCTTCTTCCAGCTCTTTTGGCACGTTGCGGAAAAAGTTCATCATGAGAATCAAGTTCCAGACAGCCACCGCTCCCGGCAAAATGAGAGCCCACATCGTATTAATCAGTCCAAGCTTCTGGATTAAAATATAGGATGGAATCAATCCCCCGCTAAACAGCATCGTGAAGATGAAAAACCACGCATATAGCGAGCGCCCCTTGAAATGCAGACTCTCCTTGGATAACGGATAAGCCGTCAGGAAGACAAGTGTCATACTGAGCAATGTGCCCAGAATCGTACGCTGGACTGAGATCCAGAGTGCACTGAGAAAGTTACTGTTACCAAATGTTTTGGTGTACGCGTCCACCGTAAAATCAATTGGCCAAAGTGTCACCAGATTGGCGGATGCTGCCGCTTTGCCACTGAAGGAAACGGCCAGAATATGGACCAGCGGCAGGATGCACAGGATCGAGACGGCCGCGATGAATATCAGGTTAAAACCATTGAATATACGGTACCCGGTTGTTTTGTGATACACCTTGATTCCCCCTTAATGCATTGTGCTAACGTTTTAGAAAATACGATAATTGGCGATTTTGTAAGCCATCCGGTACGCAGAGATGACCAGGAACATCGCGACAAATGATTTGAATAGGCCAACGGCGGTCGCAAAGCTCATTTTGCCATTCAGAATCCCCATCCGGTAGACAAAGGTATCGATAATATCGCCTTTCTCATACACTAGCGGATTGTACAGGTTAAAGATCTGGTCAAAACCTGCATTCAGGATATTGCCCAGCGATAACGTACCTACCACGATAATCATCGGCACAAGTGCAGGCAGGGTAATATGTAATGTCTGTCTGAGACGTGTTGCCCCGTCCACCTCGGAAGCCTCATACAATGCGGGATTAATGCCCGCAAGTGCTGCCAGAAATACAATTGTCCCGAATCCAAATTCCTTCCATACATCACTGACAACCACCGTGACACGGAACCAGTCGCCATCCCCCAGAAAGAAGATTGGTTCAACACCAGCCGCTGCCAGCACCTGGTTTACCAGACCACCTTCCGGTGATAACATATCGAGCAGAATGCCGCCCAGGACAACCCAGGACAGGAAATGGGGCAGATACACCAAAGTCTGTGAGAAACGTTTGAACGTGGAGTTTCGAACCTCATTCAGCAAAATGGCGAACACTACGGGTGCCACAAGTCCGGCCACAATCTTCATCGAAGCGATCAGCACCGTGTTCCAGATGACCTGAACGCTGTCGGGATATTCAAACATGAACCGGAAGTTGTCCCAGCCCACCCATTTGGAGCCAGTGAACCCAAGCCACGGTTTGAAGTCTTGAAAAGCAATAATAATGCCGCCCATGGGCACATAGGCGAACAGTAAAGTGAGCAGTACAGCAGGCAGCAGCATCAGATGCAGCGGCCACGTGCGTTTGAAATTCCAGCGGGTACGTTTGCGTGGATGAGGTGTCATTTTTCGTACCGGCGTATTGGTTGTGAGCGGTTGTTCCATAGCCATCAGGGTCCCTCCTTTATCTCGTCCACCTGGTAACATGAGGCGATTAAGTCTCTGTACAGAGTGGAGCAACTGAATTATAACAATGGAAAAGGGCGGACTATAGAACAACATATCAATGCGGATGTTGAAATATTAACTTGTTGATGGAAATGGCAAAAAAAGAGCATCCGACTCGAAAGTCCAATGCTCCTGCGATCAGGTTAGCCCCTGCCATATGCTGTCTGCTTCCAATAGGTCCTTTATGCTGAACGTCCCTGTATCATCTCACAATCGAGCCATCATACTGCGTATCAACGGTACGAACCGCTGACTGCACCTCTGCGACTAGACGTTCGCGTTCTTCATAGAGTGGGAATTCCTCTTCGTCAAAATCAAACTGAATCGTCTGAACGCTGCCTTGTGTCAACGTTAATCCTTGAAGTTGTAATTCAAACAGGAAGGACGTATCGAAAGCCGTGCCATCCCGATCCCGGTAACAATACAAGCTGGAGATGTCTTTCTCTTCAATATGTAAAATGCCTTGTTCTGTCAGTTGCATCACAAGAGCCCCCTCGCGAAATGTTGATTCACTCCAAGTATAAGAGGCTTACAAGTGGCAGTAAAGCAGTTGAATATAAATTCAACTAGAAATGTAAGGGTTTTCAATATAAAATAGGACTTCGATGTAGAACGACTTCAAATTCAGGGACAGGGTGAAACGATGAAATTCACAGTATTTGCGAAGACGGTCATTCTCTTGATTTGCCTGCTGGTACCCATTCTGCTGCTCTATACGTACGCGAACCAGGCAAATGTGGACATGGTCGTTGAAGAGAAACAACAGTCGAGTCTGAACCAGTTCAATTATTTCAGTTCCCAGGTGGATAAAAATATCGAGCAGCTTCTCATTGTATGGCCTGACATTGCTGCGAGATCCCAGTATCCTGCATTACCGTTACATGACGGATTCAACCAGCCAGTATGAGAAAAACAGCATCTATCTGGATATTCTCGACAAACTGTCATTGTACCAGTCCACCAGTCGGTGGAAGAACGATATTACCATTGTCCTGCCGCAAGCAGAACTTGTGTTATCTACCATGTCCAGCCGGACAGTCTACGATGAGAACATGTTGACGTTTCCGCAACCTGGCCAATGGCAGCTGGAGCAGGGGAGTTTCACCTACTTTTTCACAGATAACTACGAGTGGAATGAAAAACCGGTGAACACAGGTGTGCGAACGGTGATGGAGATTAATTTTGACCCGATGAACATCGTTGCCATGTTGGATGATTTCAAGGAAACGCAGGGCGGAGATCCTTTCCTGCTCGTACCAGGGAACGATCCGTTGCTGAACCGCACAGCAGACCCCGAACTGGTTGAAGCGATCATTCGTGACATCCCCTTTAATGGACCGGAGAGGGAGGGCAACCATCAGCTGGAGGTAGGTGACAAGCAATATCTGGTCAGTTACGTGCATTCCAAACAACTGCAAGCCGTATACGTGAACCCGGTGGTATTGGACGATCTGTTGAACCCGATGGACAAGAGCCGAAATATGTTTATTACCTCCATTCTGTTACTGCTCGTGCTGAGTATCGGGGCGGCATTGCTTCTGTATCGAAAAGTTCAGGTGCCCATCCATCGCTTGATGAGAGGGCTGCAACAGATTCGCAAAGGCCAGTTGTCCACGCGGATTCCAGTCGATCACTCCCGTGATGAATTCGCTTATCTGACCCAGAGCTTCAACCACATGGCAGAGCAGATTCAGGAGCTGATCGAGAAGGTATACGAGGAACGTATCCGGTCACGGGAAGCAACACTGAAACATCTGCAATCACAGATCAATCCCCATTTTCTGTACAACTGCCTGTTTTATATCAAAAATATGACCCAGCTCGGCAACCGGGAAGCGGTTATTGCCATGTCGCTAAGTCTGGGAGACTACTACCGCTACATTACGCGGGGCGAGAATGACATGACGACCGTGGAAGAGAGATCCGGCTGCTGGACCATTATCTGTCCATTCAACAGATGCGGACCAACCGGCTGACCTACGAGATCGCTGTACCGCAGCAACTGATGCAGCTCCATATTCCGCGGCTTCTCATTCAACCCATCGTAGAAAATGCGGTGATTCACGGCATTGAGCCAATGGAAGGCAGTGGGCATGTCGTCGTAACGGGGATGGCGGTATCCGAATATATGGAGGGTCGCAAATATACAAGATATAGCCTGTTTGTAGACAATGACGGTGTCACGCTGACAGCGGAAGAGATTGCGGAATTGGAACGGGAGATCAATGAACCGATGGGCGAGGAGATTGGAACAGGCACGTGGAATGTGCACCAGCGTCTCGTTACGCGTTATGGGTTGTCGTCAGGTCTTCATTTTGGAGCGATTCCTTATGGTGGACTTAGTGTAGAAATTCGATGGTTTGAGGAGGAAGAAGCGCATGATGAATCTGATGGTCGTGGATGATGAATATTCGGCAGTGGAGTCGATCGCTGTCTCCATACCGTGGAGAGAACACGGGATTGGTCAGGTATTCAAAGCTTATTCAGTCAAAGAGGCTCTGGAACATATGGCAGCACATCAGATCCATATTATTATCACGGATATCCGCATGCCGGGTCTGTCCGGTCTGGATCTGGTCAGTCACATCAGGCAAAAATGGGAACAGACGAAATGTATTATTTTATCGGGGCATGCTTCCTTCGATTATGCGAAGCAGGCGCTCAAACATGGGACAGTCAGTTATCTGCTCAAACCGGTCCGGGATGAGGAACTGATCGAATCCGTGCAGCAGGCCGCCGTGCAGATTCGCCTGGAGGGTGAGAAACAAATGCTGCATCAGCGGGCCATGTATTCGGTAAGGGAACATCTGCCGGAGAAGCGGGCGGAGCTGATGAAGGATGTATTGTTAGGACATAAATTTGCGAATGCCGAACTTGTAGGCAAGCTGGAGCAACTGGAGATCGGGTTCCGTCCACAGGATAAAATGCAACTGCTGCTCATCCGGTATGATGACCAACAACCCACACATAAAGCGTTTCGACTGATGAAGTACGCCATCTCCAATGTGGTGGAAGAGATCTACGGCAGTACCTATCATCTCTGCCATACGGATGACGCCTACGACGATCTGGTTTTTATGGCAAGTCCGAAACAAACCCAAGCCGAACCGGAAATGCTAATGGGCCGACTTGGAGAGCGGTTGATCCACAGTGTAAGGCAGTATCTGAACGCGACCATTTCCCTGTCCGTTAGTCGTATGGGGCGTTTCCCGGATCAGGTGCCTCAGCTATATCATCAAGCGGTGAGCGCGCTTCGCAAGCAGGCCGAAGCTGGCAAAGGACTGCATCTGAATGCGGCGGCAGCAACCAACGGGGCCACATTGAAATCACTTGCGGCACTGTACGAACCGCCGGGTCTGACGACTTTAATGGAAGCGGGACGCATGGAGGATGCACACCGCAAGATTGATCAGATCTTTGCCGAACTGTCGAACAGTGTGTTCCCGGAGCATGTGTATGTGGCTTTTCATTATCTGGCGGCGGCATTCTCAACGATGGCTCATCGGGAAGGAAGACAGTTAACCGAAGTGCTTGGCGAGCAGTATCAGCAATTGCTCAAGGACGGCTATGGTATCTCGCTGCGTAGTCTGGAAACGTGGACTCGGTCTGTGATGCAGCAGTGGGCTGAGAGCACCAGCGATGCGGGTCAGGATGCCGGATCAACGCTGATTCGGCAGGTGCAGCAATGGATTGATCATCATCTGGGCGAGGATCTGTCGTTGCAGGTCATTGCCGGAGAGGTGCATCTGCATCCGGTATATCTGTCGAAAATGTACAAACAATCCACAGGTGAAGGCATCAGTGATTACATTATCCGTTCCAGAATGGAACGTGCGGTTCATTTGCTCAAGCACACAGCGATGAAGATCTATGAAGTCGGTCAGGAAGTGGGGTACAATAACACGCCTTATTTCATCCAGGTGTTCCGCAAACATTATGGACTGACCCCGCAAGATTTTCGGAACGGTTAACAAATCAATATGAACATTGAAATTGTGATATATGTTTGCCTTCCCGGCTGCACTATCCTTTTCATGTAAGGTGCATTTGGCATCAATCCATTTAGCACAAAAGGGTATCCAAGTTACCTGAGGAGGGGTTAGTTCATGTATAGAAAAATGATGACGACATTGCTCGCAATCACGATGGTTGCCGTAACGGCATGCAGTTGGGGGCCAAGGAAGAACCAGCGAAAGAAGCCGCTGCACCACTTGCTCTGCAAGATGGAAAGTATGAACCGGCGGTACAGATGAGTTATTTGCGGGCCTGGAATGATGATACGAAATTCAAGAATGGGGAGACCGCACAGAACAATGTGCATACCAAATGGGCCAAGGAACGACTTGGCATCGATCTGACCACACCGTGGGCTGTATCGGTTACCAATGATGCATTTTATACGAAATTGCGCTTGTCCCTGTCCGCTAACGAAGAACTGCCGGATATCGTCTCCATACGGGGAGATTACAATCTGGTACGAGAATTAATTGAGTCCGGCAAGTTTGCGAATGCAGGCGAATTGTTTGACAAGTATGCTTCGGACACCTGGAAACAGGCAGCCGAATCGGCACCGGAAGAATGGTATCCATACATGTACGAGGGCGAGCGTTATGGCATTCCAATCTTCGATTATGCCTATAACGGTGATTCGGTCATGTTCATCCGTGAAGACTGGCTGAAGAAGCTGGGACTGGAAGAACCCAAAACCATGGATGAGCTGGTGACGGTCATGGATGCTTTTACGAATCAGGACCCTGATGGAAACGGCAAAAACGATACGTATGGTCTGACCGTCGGTATGAAAAATGCGCTGAATACCTGGATGACGGAATCCGGCTGGATCTTTGGCATGTATAACACGATGCCTGGACAGTGGAATGATGCCGGAGATGGCACACTGCAATATGGCTCCATCCAGCCAGGTGTGAAGGAAGGCCTGGCAACCATGAAAGATTGGTTGTCCAAAGGTTACCTGCCCAAAGAAGCAGGTGTCTATGACGAGATCAAGGCAGCAGAACTGTTTACCGCAGGTAAGGCAGGTATTATCGTGGGGCCGCACTGGATGCCAAACTGGCCGATTGATGATGTGAAGAAAAATGTGGACGGTGCCACCTACAAGGCCATTGCCTTACCTACAGGGCCAACAGGCGAGAGCCACCAACATGGTTCCGGGGCAAGCAACGGAGTGGTGCTGATCAACAAGGATATGGCAAATCCGGAGATTTTCTTCACGTATCAGAATTATCTGTTCGACAACTTTGCCAATCCGGAAGTCGGTAGCGAGTTCGAACATGGCTTCGCGCAAGGGTATGACTATGACATCGTGGACGGCAAAGTGGTTGGTGAAGCCGAAGTGAAGGACGGTGTATCACCACTCAAATATACGATTACGTATGATGGTGCACGGATTCCGAATCTGATGATGGATACGCTGGCAGAACTTGCGAAGGGCAAAGAGCCGGAGACGCCTTTTGAGAAAAATACGAAGATTGCCAACAAACCTGAAGTCTTTGCAGCCGCTGAAGTCGTCGTTGCGAATAAAGATAATGCGATCAAGAACAAGTTCACCGGGGCTCCGACGGAGACGATGAAAATGAAGAAGGACGCGATCGAAAAGCTGGAGAAGGATACGTTCAGCAAGATCATCTATGGTCAAGTGGGCATTGAGGAATTTGATACGTTTGTGACAAAGTGGAAGTCCATGGGCGGCGATGCTATTACCGCCGAAGTGAACGAGTGGTATAAGACAGTCAATTAAACAACAAAAGCAGGGTAGAACGATGAATTCATCGCTCTACCCTGCTTTTGGGTATGTCTCAGACCGATGATGACTCGCAGCGGACAAAGGTAACGTTTTTTCCTAGAATCACATGATCCACCTTCCATCCGGCATTTAACCAGGATAGTGCCTGTGTATGATTCATGGAATTATTCACCCACCATTGCTCGCGATTATAGGCTGTCGGAGGTAACGTAAATCCGAGAATTTCCTCAAGCTCTGCATATGTAAGGGTGATTGCAACCTGATTCAAATAATTTTCCAAAGGGAAGTATTTGCTGTAGCTCATTTGGTCAGACCTCCTGAAAAGGAATATCATGATTATACATCGTAGGGATGATGATAGCGAGGGCATACCGAGAGCCTACATAGATGTGAAAGGCATCCGTAGATCTCTTTGACTAGGGCATGTCTTAAATACCACTTATGGTTATGTTGCCCCACCTTTTCTCCCCCTGCTGCCTTATTGTTCCCGGTGTACTTGAGAGAGTAAAATAATAGGTAGTATACGAACATCAATGCGTATTTATAACAGAGATGCCCGGAACGATCCGGGATTCATAGAGGTAAGTTGAGTAGATGAACATCATTAGATGTATGGGAAGGCAGGAGATTCGATGAGTACACTTTATGATCAGGCAATGGAAGAGATGGTGACGACCATCCATGAATGGTTCGATGAACAGGAGAAGCGGGATGACTTGGAACATGTTACGAAGCGAACTACGCTGCAGATGGGTATCTTCAATGATATTTTGCTGGATTATAGACCTGGACGGACTACAGTGGACAGTGTGGATCTGGGTTTGGATGATGGTCTGCAATCGAAGCAGGCAGGAGCCTTTACCGAGGAAGAGGTTCGCAACGAGATTGGCCCTAAGCTTGTAGAGGTTGTGCAGGGAAGACTGGACAAGCTGGCCGATTCCCCGTTGATTGACTATCGATTTACCTTCCGTGGTAAATTTCCTACAACCGAAGGGACACTGCAACTGACTTTGCTGGAATACATCAATGAAGAGAAAAAGCAGCAATTGCTTGAGCGTATTCATACATACATTGATCAGAAGCTGGAGAATGGTGCATATCCAACCAAGCCGTTGGAATCGTTCTTTTTGACGCGTCATCTGCTTGATCCGAAACTGTTTCCTAAGCTGGATGCAGCATGGGTCCTCAGGCAGTATGACCGAATTCAAGCGTTGAATCAGGGTCGCCCGGAGGCCCTTGCCGAACATCGTGGTGATATTACTCGTGCATTGAGGGCATGGGCGGAGAATCAGTTTTTGCCACAGTATTATGATGTGCAGTCTTCTGCGTATCGTACCAATGAATATTCGCTTAAGCCAGGAGCGACGTTGGCATGGGATGTGGAATCACAGACAGGCCAATCGTCGGATAAGAAGGAGAAGGCGCAAATACCCGGGACTCAACCCATAGATCTGCTGTTATACGCGGCGGTGATGATTCTACGATATGAGCCGAATTATAGCAAAGCCGAAGGTCAGACTTTCCTGGAACTCGCGAAGCAGCTCGGCAACAGACGTGCGGCACTGATGATGACGGAAGGCAGCGGGACATATGCGAAAGACGATATTCATGTGAAAACGGAAGAAGTGGAATGCAAAGCAAATGATGTATTCGCTCTGATGACCATTCACATTCGGAAGGAAGAGCCCGGTGCCTATCAGCAGGCACTTACCTTTATCACTCATCTATTGAAGCAGGGCTTTCCGAAAAGTTATAAGATCAAGCTGAAATCTGCCGTAAAGCAGTATTTGCCAATCAAAGGACTCGCGAAGTCGGATACCCACCGATTCTTTGCCAATGCACTGGCGTATCCGGAGTTGCATCCACTCCTGGAAGAGTATGCGCGTGAGGCTATTCAGGAGTTTGAGTTTTACGAGGATACCGAAGGCGAGAAGAATTGTATGCCAGGCAGTTATGCAACCTTTGGGCTGGGGCTTGTAGATGAGCGGTATTTCCCGCTGATTGAATATTACATGGGCGAAGTGGATGATGAGCATCAGTTAATTCAGGATAAGTTCATTGCGGCATTTGTGGAACAACAGGGTGTAACAGCACAATCCATACCTGCGTTAGTTGCCAGCTTGCGTCGTTCGACCGACAGTCTGAAGCTGAAAATTCAGCCTGAGCTGGAGAATGATGAAATACTTGAACGGTTGGTTAGGCAGATTCAAGGACTTGAGCATTTTGAAGCGGAACGTGTACTCTACCCGATCTTCGGCAAGGTGGAGAAGCTTGCAACGCTGGCTCGCAAAGCGGAGGGAAGACGGAAGGACTTATTAATGAATCTGTTGCAGACCGCAGGGAAATCAAAACGTTAACAAGACAAGTGAAATTATACTGGGCATGACAGTTGAGCATATCAGCGAATTGAAAGTGCATAAGGAGAGGCAGGGGAAGTTGTGGAGGTATTGAGTCGAGACATGTGGCAGGGGTTGAACGCCCAGGACAAAGAGGCTTGGATGCGTAAGCTGGTTCATCAGTTACCGGAAGGTATGCAATATGAGGGACTTGAAACATTTGAACGATTCGGTCAGCGAATGGAGACAGGTGTATTTACGGAGGATGGACTTAGATTTGTATTTGTGCCTGGGGATCAAGTCACGCTTGGCTGGGATCGTTGGCAGCATGGCATGAACCCAGAGACCTCAGCCGACCTGCGTGAAATGGTCAGTGAGTATGGTGTGGAGGACGTGGATTCGTTTCTGGCGAGTCAGATGTCACCTGTGAGAGAAGTTACTATTGCGCCGATGCTTGTGGAATGTGAACTGATCTCGCTTGGTTGGATTGAAGTATCGGAGGAGGAAGCATTTGCGCAGGAAGACCCTGATTTCCCTGCGGCACTGGAGCAGTTCAAGCAATCGGATATACGTGAATATGAATTGCATCAACAATTCCGTCTGATTCGCCAAAGTGAAGATGAAGTCCGAATTCTGTGGTTTAACGAAGGTATAGAGCTGGAAGACGTCGTGAGAGAGGAAGCAGCGGCAGGCTTTGGTTTGCTGACTGAAGAGGAATGGGAGTATATCTATGGTGGCGGTTGTCGCACATTATTTCCCTGGGGGGACAGCTTCGACTATACGATGAGATTGAAGCACTTTGGAAATCCGGAAGGCGTAGATGAGATAGTGGATGGATCGGGAGAGTCGGCCTCTTCACAGGTTGAAGAAAAGGAAGATGATCGTGCTTATGATCTGGAACTGCCGAATTTCTTCGGGGTGCAATTTGCCGGTGATCCCTACAAGGTTGAGCTTACGCTCGATACGGATGGAGACGTGATGCCTAAAGGCGGGGACGGCGGTAGCCTAATATGTGGGGGTACAGGACCATTGGTTGGTTTCTTGCCTGCTGCTGCGGTGTATTATCGAGACGTTAATGCCAGTGAACTCGACTGGGAGGATCTCATAGATGCGATGTACTATCGCAGGGCTGTTCGTTTAACGGAAGTGGCACTTTAATTATGATGAAACGTATCTATCAAGTTGTTGCTGCATATACAGATGGGGAAATTCAGATCATCATGGAGCGGTAGTTGTTGGAAGAGTTATTACATTTGCCTCTATCTGTTGGAATGTTTCATCAGGACTGGAAAATCGCACAGAATATATGTCTTCGGGTGGCAGATCATCCGAATGCCAATGTCAGAGCCAATGCAGTCATGGGGTTAGTTCATACAGCACGTACCAAAGGGAAATTAGAAAAACGGCTTGTGAAGCCTGTTGTACTGAAGGAACTTAGGGAGAAAGCATGTGGAGAAAGGGGTGAAAAATGTTTAAAGAACAGGAACTTCAACTGGATAAATGGTTCGCTTTCCGGTTGAGCGTGATGCTGGATAGCGGATTAATCAATTACAAGCATGTTCATCCGTTTTGTGATCAAATGATTGAAAAAAGTGACAAGCCGCCTTACTGGTTGATTGAAATTTCAATAGCAAAATTTCAGCCAGATACCATTCGTATTGTAAATCAATATGCTTATGGGGAACCTTATGTAAACGAACCGTCAGATCTATACGACATGTATATTGCCTGTATGTTGCTAAAAGTTGAAACGAGGGAAATGTCATGGGCGTCCTTTTTGTTAGCAGCAGGAAGTTATGCAGATGGTTACCAGCAGGTGAAAGAAGATTGTAGTTACTTCTATGATATGCTTAACGAGCTTGAGGATTCGGAGTTCAACCTCATTATCGAGGCTCGGCAACAGCTAGAGATAAGAGCACTATTCGCCAATGAGATGGAGAAAATTATTCCGTTATACCAGATGTTTAAAAGATATTTCCGCAAATACCTTGCGACACATAAAGGGCAAGGATAAAACACACATCAAATCAGTCCCAGCTCATAGAGCGGGACCGAAGTGATGTGTGTTTTTATTTTCTATTTCGATGATAAGAATCGTGCATGGATTATTTCACTTTTTGTACAGATACCGCCATTTGCTCCAGTTGAGTGTGAGTCAATTGGTTATTCGGTGAGCTGATGGTTACATAACGATCATCCAGTTTGAACGTGAGCATATCCGTTTGGTCTGGTGTATACCATTTGGCGGATACGCCATTAGGCAGTTTTACCGTTTTGCCATCATAGCTGAACGAGTAGTCTTTAGGAGATACCGTTACATTCATACGATTGAAAACAAAGTTTACACCATCGCCGCCTGCACCTACGCTTTTGAACGTATCTCCAGCAACCATATGTTGTGGGGCATAGGCTGTTGTGAACCCGTCAAACTTCGCAAATGCTTTGCGAATGTTATCCAATTGTTGCTTGCTGTAGTTCACATCTGCGAATGCAGTGATCCCTTGATCATTGTTGCTGTTAGATTTTTGAACAGAGACAGCGACTTGTTGCAACTGAGCTTGACTCAACTTATGATCCGGCGAGCTAAGGGTAACGTAGCGATCATCCAGTTGGAACGTGAGCATGCCCGTTTGGTCTGGTGTGTACCATTTGGCGATAACGCCATTGGACAGTTTCACGTCTTTGCTCGTATAACCGTCCGAATAATCTCTTGGAGATACATCCACTTTCATATGGTTGAAAACAAAGCTGACGCCGTCGCCACCTGCACCTACACTTTTGAACGTATCACCTGCGATCATCTGCTGAGGGGCATAAGCTGTCTCGAACCCATCGAATTGTGCAAAAGCCTTTTGAATTGCCTCTTTTTGTGCTGCGCTATACGTTACATTCGTCAAGGCCGAAGGATTGCTCGTGGCTTGGCCGATAATGACCTGACCTTTTTTGCCGTCATAGGATACAGGCACATGTAGCGCATCGGCAAGGGCACGTACAGGCAGATAAGTAGAATTGTTATAGGTAATTGGAGCGAGTTTGTTGCCATTGCCATCAGTTGGTGAGTAAGCCGCGCCATCTACATTGAAGCTGATTCCATGGTTAAGGTATGCAGAGATTTTCTCCAGCTGCGTTCCGGCAAATACACCCGTCGCTCCTGTTAATGTCATGCCTAGTACCATCATCGTTGCTACGGATTTCTTCATGTTCTTTTTCATCATATATCTCTCCTTCAAGTTGGGGGTTGGTTTAGTTTAATGGGCTCGCTGTCCCTTATGGCTTAATATTAAACCCCGAACATATCCAGAATAATTCTGAATTATCTCCAACTTGTAAACATGTGTATAGAGACAGGAGACCAGCATCTGTCTGTTGAATAGATCGCATAGGATCAGAAACGAGGTGAAAGCATGACAATTTTTCATTACGTGGCAGTTCAATATGACATTGGGAATATTGTAGAATTTAATGCTATAGAACACGGTAATAGTTCTAAAGCGATGTTGATTGAGTCTACACAAGGTAAGTTCGTTTTACGTAAACTGAGGAACGAACAACAGGCGTGGATTGAGTATGAAATGGTTCAGGCATTGGCAAACGTAAACATTTCACCATCCATGGTACAGACAAAATATAAGATTCCGTATATTACATATACTAATGAGATTTATAATTTGCAGATCTACATAGAGGATTTGCTTCCGCGTTCCCAAAGTAACATTGACTTTGTTCGGTTAGGTCAGGTGATCGGTCTTTTTCATCGTACGACGAGTCATCTTAAGGTTGCTGGTATGGAAGATCGTTTCGAGTTATCTCAATTATGGGGTGAGGTTTCCAATGTAGTGTTAGCTTCGTCATCTGAACAAATTCGTACGTTAGCCCAGCTTACAGTGGAGTGTCTGGGATTTCGCAAAACGAACCATTCAGTCATTCATGGGGATCTGGGCATGTGGAATTTGTTGTTTACAAAAGAGTCTATCTACATTATTGATTTCGGTGAAGTAAGGATGGACGATCATCATTTTGATCTGGCAGCTGTACTAACTTCTACAATTCCCGCATCAACACATAGGCAAGAACTTGGAAAGATTATGGCTGACTTTGAAGAGGGTTATGTGCAGGAGAATGCTAATTTTAACAGGAGGCAGCTATACGAACAGTTACAAGTATGGATGTTACGCGGATTTTTGGCAGTAATCAGGGAGAGGGGAGATGGCCCCTCGACCATTGGATATGTAGAACGAAAACGGAAGCTGCTAGGCATGTTTGAACGTATTCTTTGCCGAATCGAAACATTTTAGTTGAAGAGATAGAGAATTAGTCCGCCAAAACCAAGTACAATTGCACCAACGTATACATAGGAAAGTTTGCTTAGGTTTTGCTTTGTGCGGCGGTCATATTCGGGGTTGCTGGTCTGATTGGCTTTGGAATTTCCGATAATCAGGGTAGCAACACCTCCAAACAAGGCGATACCTATAATTAAAATATAAGGCAACCAGGTCATGAATGGACCTCCTTCGCGAATAAGTTGATATGTCTTTATTGTACTTCAAGATAACCTTTGATGTAAGCTTTAGTTGAGAAATAAAGGGAAATGAAGTAACTGTCTTACAGTATGTAGGTAGTCTTGGATCAGAAAGATCACTATAATTTTAGTTTTTTTAACTCAAAAAAACCTTGATACAACAGGCATTCGCAGCTTTCTTCACGGAAAGCTGTGATTTTTTTTGCCCAAAGAGTGATCCAGATTAGAGAACCCTGCGTTACACCCTATGAAGACGACGACGAGGAAAGAAATTATACACAAAACATAATCGAGGAGTGAACACGTAATGAAAATGAAAATGAAGAAGTTTATCGCGCCTGTACTTAGCTTGACACTATTGATGCCGGGAATCGCTGGAGCAGCTTCCGCAGCACAGACACCAATGACAATGATGAAAGCATCCGTGAATACACCTGCGGCTGACTTGAGAGCAAACCTGGACCACCTGCTGTCCGAGCACTTTGCACTCGCAGTAACGGCAATGGCCAAAGCATATGACGGAGCAAAAGATGCAGATGCAGCCTACAAAGCACTCGACCAGAATGCACTGGATATGCAACCAGCGATTGCTTCCCTATATGGTGAGGCAGGTGCCAAAGAATTCGAACGCATCTTCCGCGCTCATAACAAATACACCGATGATCTGGTGAAAGCAACCAAAATGGGCAACCAGGCTGGGATCAAACAAGCACAGGCAAACATCAACGGTTTCGTGGATGAGTTCTCCACATTCCTGAGCACAGCTACCGAAGGCAAATTGCCAAAAGCAGCAGCCAAACAAGCGCTGCAAGTACATGAAGATCTCGTGCAAAAAGTATTTGATGAGTATGTAGCTGGAGATTATGCTGATGCATACAAGGCTTACCGTGAAGGTTTCAAAGAAATGTTCGACGTAAGTAAGGCACTTTCCACAGCAATTACTACACAAATGCCTGAGAAATTCGAAAATACCAAAGCGGATACCAAAGCAGCTGATCTGAGATCTGCACTCAACCACTTGGCTTCCGAACACTTTGCGCTTTCGGCTCTGCAAATGCAAGAGGAATTTGATGGACGTACAGCCGCTTCCAACGCACTGATTACAGCTGAAGCTGGAAATACAGCTGACTTCAAAGCAGCGATTGCTTCCGTTTACGGTAACGATGGTGCCAATGCTTTCGAGAAAATTTGGGTAACCAATCACGTTAATGCGCAAAGCGACTATGTAAAAGCCGTGAAAAACAACGATGCTGCGGCTCGTGCAGCAGTAGAGAAACGTATTGACGGATTTACAACAGAATTCGCGACATTCCTGGATTCCGCAACAGCTGGCAATCTGCCAAAAGCAGCAGGACAACAAGCCCTGACAACACATGAAAATCAAGTGCAAAACGTATTGAATCAATATGCAGCAGGCAACTATGATGCTTCTTACACAACGAATCGTGAAGGCTTCAAAGTGATGTTTGGTGTAGGTCAAGCCTTGGGTAACGCGATTGTGACTCAATTTAACGACAAATTCCAAGAGCCAGCAACACCTGCACCAGCGCCAGAAATGACAACGGTGTGGATGCAACTGAACAGCAAAATGCTGAAAATTAACGACAAAACAACCAACATGGATACCACACCAGTGCTTTGGAAAAACACAACATACATTCCACTGCGTTTCTTGAGTGAAGGTATTGGCGCAACGGTGAAATGGGACAAAAAAGCACAACAAGTAACGGTAATGGCTGGCGATGATACCCTTGAATTCTGGGTGAACAACAACGTTATGGAAGTCAACGGCGTGAAGAAAAACGTGGGTGCTACGGTATTTGTAAACAAAGATGGACGTACGCAAGTACCTCTGCGTTTCATTGCTGAACTTCTGAACTGGGACGTGAAATGGGCACAAAAAGATGGTTCCATTACGCTGACTAAATCCATGTAATACAACGTTTTTCATAACAGAATCAACCAAAAGAGCTGCCCATACGGCAGCTTTTTTGGTTTCACCCATAAGTTCAAATATTTGGTATAATCATCGAGAATGACCTACATAACAGCTGGGATAGCCGATGGAGTCTAGAATGAGGTATGATAATTTGGTATAAGCAAAATGAAGAGGGGGACAGAGGAATGAGTACATCATCAAAATCGGAGCGTCCAGCGAGAAATGTGGATACCCGGTTATTTGTTGCTTGGGCCGTTTCCGTTATTGCAACAGGGGGAGTCTCTATTTCAGTGAGATCAAGGGATATCTACCATGTGATCTGTGCTGGTATCAGCGTATATTTATGTATCCACTAACGATTTTATTGGGTATTGCCTACTTCAAGGATGACGTGGGCATCACGAAATACGTACTCCCACTTAGTTTTGTCGGTGGCGGCATTTCGTTATATCACGTAACGATCCAGCGTATTTTTTCGGCTACAGGTAATGCCGTAGCGTGTGGCAAGGTTCCGTGTTATACCGACTATCTGAACTGGTTTGGTTTCATCACCATTCCACTACTCGCACTGATCGCCTTTATTATCATCATCGTGATGCTGTGGGGTATCGGCAAAACACCCAAATCTTCTTGATAAGAAAGGACAGATGGTGATGAGCGGACAAGCTCGTTGGTTCATGCCCTTCATTGTTTTGGTCCTCCTGACAGTAGGATGCTCCTATGAGGAACAGTCACAATCGGGTGAGATGCCAGAGATGATCAAAGTGAAACTTGTCGTTCCAGAGAAGGCTTCTCTTCATAAACCAATACAGTTGCAGGTGAAGCTCACACAGGGAGATGCACCGTTAAGCGATGCTGACCATGTGCAATTCCAGATCTGGAATGAACTTGATGATCCGCCTTCTGTATCTCCGGAGCAAGGTATGATGACAGCTGAAGAACTGGAGAATCAGGGGGCTATTACTGCCAATGAGACAGAGGAAGGGCTGTATGAAATCCAGTATACCTTTGAAGAACCAGGTACGTATGTGGTACAGGTCCATGTTACGCACGGAGCAATGCATAGCATGCCGAGAGCAAGAATTGTGGCGGAATGAAGCAGCGGCGGATACCAAGGGTTTGGTTCAGCGTTAGCAATAGGTTTATAATGTTAAAGGTATGAAGAATGTTGTAGGAAAAGAGGCTGTTATGGCAACTATTCATGATGTTGCACTCAGGGCAGGAGTTTCTGTAACTACCGTCTCGCGTGTATTAAACAACCGGGGATATATCAGTCAGAAGACTCGGGACAAAGTGTATCAAACCATGGATGAACTGAACTATCGCCCCAACGAAATTGCCCGTTCTCTTCTGCGTAAGCAATCCAATGTGATAGGCTTGATTATTCCCGATGTATCTCATCCGTTTTTTGGAGAACTGGCTAACTATGTTGAGTACCATGCATACCAGAATGGATTTAAAATTATGTTATGCAACTCCCACATGGACCCTTCCAAAGAGCGTGAATATGTGGAAATGCTCAAGGGGAATCGCGTGGATGGCATTATTATGGGAAGTCATACATTGGAAGTCGATGAGTATATGAACCTGCATTCCCCAATTGTGACCTTTGATCGTAAGATCGGTGAAGACATCCCTTTTATCTCATCTGATAACTATCAGGGAGGGGTTATGGCTGCTGAATTGCTACTCTCGAAGAACAGACGGCATTTGGCACATATTTGCGGTAATTTGGAATTGCAAATGCTCTCCAATCGCCGGACGACAGGTTTCGTTGATACATTGCAGGCTCATGGAGTCAAGCCGGTCATGATTCATGAAACCGATCTGAATGTGTTTGATCAGCATCAGTATACGGAATTGGTGGATAAGCTGCTTGCACAACACCCGGAGGTGGATGGGCTGTTTGTAACGAGTGATCTGATGGCGGTGCATGCGCTGAAGCAGATCGTGTTAGGTGGGCGCAAGGTACCTGATGAGATCGCTATTGTAGGTTATGATGACAGTCGTGCGGCAGGGTATACGGTGCCTGGCATAACAACGATTAGGCAGCCGGTGGAGGCTATGGCTAAGCTGGCGATTGATCTGATTCGGCGTCAGATCGCGGAAGAGAAGATCGGAATGGAGCATATTTTGCCAGTTACCTTAGTGGAGAAGAGACGACCTGATACAGGTCGTTTTTTCCTGTTTGTCCTTTTGCCTCGAAAAAATCAAGGATAAATATTTTTTTTAAATGGTATGTCAAACGATTGACATGTCAAACCTTTGACATTATAATTCGATTTGTAAGCGTTTCCTTTTAAACTACTGATCGGGGGCCATAACAAGATGAAAAGAGAACAGAGATGGATGATGAAATTATCGGTATTGTCTTTGATTATGATGCTTGTATTGTCAGCATGTGGAAGTAAAGCAGCGACGGAGTCCAACTCCTCCTCTGAGGGGAGCAGCAGTGAGAGTGTCAAAATCACCTTGCTCAATTCCAAGTCGGAAATTAACAGTCAGCTGGAGCAAGCGGCTAAAGACTTCCATGCCGAAAATCCAAATGTCACACTAGAAATTGTACCTGTAGGCAGTGGACAGTCTCCGTTTGAAAAAGCGTCTGCTTTGTATGCTTCCGGCAGTCCTACAACGATGATGATGCTGGATACAGGGGATGTCGAGAAATTCAAGGATCGTGTTCTGGATCTCACATCCGAGTCTTGGATGAAGGACGCTGTGGAGAATAGCACAGCGGCTACGACGTTTGATGGCAAAAATTATGCCTTCCCGTTCTCTATTGAAGGATATGGATTCATCTATAACCAGAATGTTTTGGATCAGGCAGTAGGTGGAACATTTGATCCAAAGTCTGTACAGACCACTGCACAACTTGATGAGTTGTTCCAAAAGATCGCTGCTACTGGAAAATCACCTTTAATTGTATCTCCGATGGATTGGTCGCTTGGTGCGCATTATCTGGGGCTTGCATATGGTGGGCAGTCGCCGGACCGTGGGAAGGTGGATCAATTCATAACTGATCTGAAGGCAGGTCAAGTGGACCTTGCTTCCAACGCCGTGTTTAATGGCTTGTTAGATACATTTGATCTGATGAAAACCTACAATATTGACAAGGCTTCTCCCCTGTCCGGAACTTATGAACGTGGACCTGAGGTGCTTGGCAAGGGTGAGGTTGGCATCTGGTTCCAGGGCAACTGGGCATGGCCGCAAATTTCAAGCTTTGATACAGCAGATGGAAAATACGGCTTCCTGCCAGTACCTGTGAGCAATAATGCAGATGATTTCGGTAATACGCAAATCTCTGCTGCCGTATCCAAACGAATATTGTTGGATAAGGAAAAGAGCACACCAGCACAACAGGAAGCTGCGAAGAAATTTTTGGATTGGATTGTTTATAACGAAAAGGGTCAGGATTTCCTGGTGAATCAAGCCAGTATTATTCCGGCATTCAGCAACATTACACTGGAGCCGACCGATCCGCTTGGCAAGTCCATTAGTGAATACATCAAGGCAGGCAAAATCGAGGAATCAATGAGTACACTCCCTGCGGATCACTGGTCCAAACTGGGTGCGTCCATGCAGAAATACTTGGCTGACGTCATTGACCGTGCCGGACTTGCGAGCGAAATTCAGGCATACTGGAGCAACGTGAAATAAAGGAATTCATTTTAGCCCTGAGCAGCACATAGAGAGAGACTTGCGGTACGCCGGAGATGATGGATGTACAGCTTCCACACGAGGTCTGTTCGACTTGTTTCCGGCACAACCGTTAGGCTAATTATTTGGATAGAGTGGAGGTTGACAATGCTGAGCGAAAAAGGATTATGGACACGTCTGCGAACCCGTCTGATCTTTACTGGCCCGACATTATTTGCGTTTGCTACAGTGATGATTATTCCATTTCTGTATGGTATTTATTTGACGTTTACGAACTGGGATGGCATTGCCATCGATCAAAACTTTGTTGGCTGGGATAATTATATTGGTGTGTTCAAGGACACCGTGTTCTGGAAATCATTCGGGATGACGCTGGAGTACGTATTTATTACCGTTGTGCTCACCAATGCAGTTGCTTTCCTGCTCGCTTACGCTGTAACCCGGGGAATGAAGGCGCAGGGCTGGTTTCGGGCCGGATTTTCCTGCCGAATCTGGTGGGTGGAATCGTGCTTGGTTTCATCTGGCAGTTTATTTTTAATCAGGTACTCGTCTTTGCGGGACAAAAAATGAACCTCACGCTGTTTTCCACCTCCTGGCTGGCTGACCCGGACAAAGCGTTCTGGGCACTCATTGTGGTGACCGTTTGGCAGTATGCCGGATATATGATGGTTATCTACATTGCAGGACTGATGAATGTGCCGAAGGATGTTATGGAAGCAGCCAGCATAGATGGGGCAAGTAATCGCAAAATGCTGGCGCGCATTGTATTGCCGCTGATGGTTCCTTCGTTTATTGTCTGCATCTTTTTGTCACTGCAACGGGGTTTCATGGTGTATGATCTGAACGTCTCCCTGACCAGTGGCGGGCCCTTTAAGAGCACCGAGATGGTATCCATGCATGTCTATGAGCAGGCCTTTCTTGCTCGTGATTACGGATTGGGGCAGGCAGAAGCCTTTGTGCTGTTTATCCTCGTGGCCGCCATTACACTGCTCCAGGTTTATTTCAGCAAAAAACTGGAGGTCGAGGCATAATGGCTGGACAATCGCGCATTCTCAACTGGATAAAGTTTAGTGCATTAATCGTTGTAATGATTTTGTTTGTATTTCCGTTTGTACTTCTCATCGTCAATTCGTTCAAAGCTAACCAGGAAATTACTTCCGATCCGCTAGGGTTACCAAGCTCCTTTCAATTCGATAATTATGTCAATGCGTTTGACAAAATGGGTTATGTATCCGCCTTCAGCAATTCGTTGCTCATAACCATTGCAGGTGTATTACTGATTGCTCTTTTTGCGGCGATGACAGCGCATTACTTTGTTCGTCACAATAGCAAGCTGAATCAGTATCTCTTTTTCCTGATGGTAGCTGCGATGATTATTCCGTTTCAGGCTATTATGATTCCGCTGGTTAAAATATATGGCTCGCTCAGCCTGCTGGATAACAAGTGGTCGCTGATCTACATGTATATTGGCTTTGGCAGTCCGCTCGCCGTATTTATCTATCATGGCTTTATCAAAAGTATTCCCCTGGAGCTTGAAGAGGCGGCTCTAATGGATGGCTGCGGCAGAGTGCAAACCTTTTTTCGCATCGTACTGCCGGTGTTACTGCCAACAACCGTAACGATTAGCGTGCTGAATGTATTGTGGATATGGAATGATTTTCTGCTACCTTCCCTGGTGCTGACTTCATCCGAGCAGCGTACGCTGCCGCTGTCCACGTTTTATTTTTATGGAACATACACAGTTGATTACGGTCCATTGATGGCTGGTCTGGTCTTGACCTTGCTGCCAGTACTGATCGTGTATCTGTTTGCACAGAAGTACATTATTCAGGGGGTCATGCAAGGGGCTATCAAATAAGTTCAGTTGGGTGATATATAGAGAGAGACAGGAGTGAAGGACATATGAACCAGGAACGATACGAGAAACAGGAAATAGACACAAGGCAAGAGACAGACCTTGGACTGACGAGTTCTTTGGCTCACACGAAGGAGAGTTATACACTCGCCCGGGCCAACGCATATATCAAAGAACATCGACACCAGGTTGATCCAACCTATCGAATGGCCTATCATTTGATGCCAGAGGTGGGCTGGATGAATGATCCCAACGGCTTCATATACTTCGGTGGGATGTATCATATGTTCTATCAGCATTATCCCTACGAACCGGTATGGGGGCCGATGCACTGGGGCCATGCGGTGAGCCGTGATTTGGTTACGTGGTCTTATCTGCCTGTTGCACTGGCACCTGATCAGAGCTACGACAGTGGAGGCTGTTTCTCTGGAAGTGCGATCGTGCAGGATGGCAAGTTGGTGCTGATGTACACGGGGCATGTGGTGACTGGACCCGACAAGGATAACGATTACTTGCAGACACAGAATATCGCTGTCTCGGACAATGGAATTGATTTTGTCAAAAGCGAGATGAATCCGGTCATTCGGCTGGATCAAATACCAGAGCATACCAGTCCCAAGGACTTCCGTGATCCAAAAGTATTTGAACGAAACGGTGTGTACTATTGTGTCCTCGGATCGAATGATGCCGCGGGTAAAGGTGTCATTCTATTGTACCGTTCAGCGGACTTGCTGGATTGGAGTTATGTTAACATTATGGCCCAGAGTGACGGGACGCTTGGCGACAATTGGGAATGTCCCGATCTGTTCACACTGGATGGCCGAGATGTGCTGATTATGTCTCCGCAGCGTATGCCTGCTCAGGGAGATAACTATCGCAATTTGCATTCGACCGTTTATATGATGGGAACGCTGGATGAAGACCAAGGTGTACTGAAGTACGAGCAGTACGTTCCGCTGGACTGTGGCTTCGACTTTTACGCACCTCAGACGATGGAGGATGCACAGGGACGACGAATCATGGTGGCCTGGATGGATACGTGGGAAACGGAAATTCCGACACAACAGTCTCATGCCTGGGCTGGAGCGATGACTTTGCCGAGACAACTGATTCGTAGGGGAGACCAATTGATATTTCAACCACTTCCCGAACTTATACAGTACAGGTCGGAAGGCAACGAACAGTACGGTATACATTTAAATGGTGATGAGCAAGACCTTGATCTTGGAATCAGCGGAGACCGTTACGAAATGCATGCTGTATTCGAAGTGGAACAGGCACGACAATTCGGATTGAAGCTGCGCACGGGTGAGGATGAAGAAACAGTGATTTCCTATGATGTGCAACAGCGTCGTCTATGCTTAAATCGCGAGCGGGCCGGAGCAGGGCTGGGGGAGAACGTGCTGCGACAGTGGAACTGCTTGACGGGAAACTGGAACTTCATATTTTTATGGATGTCAGCTCCATTGAGGTGTTCATTCAGCAGGGAGAGCAGGTAATGACAGGGCGGATATATCCTGGGCCGAACTCAACAGGTATTAAGGCTTTCGCGTCCGGAACGTGTACATTGACCGAACTTCGCAAATGGGATATACGAATTCCTCGATAATTTTTTTCTGAAATTCAGCCTTGACCTTGAAGTATACTTCAAGGTTTATTCTGGTTTCATCAACAATGTTTGGAGGATAAATGATGAAACTAATGGAATGGATACTGGTACTTGTAACGATTGCCGCAGCGTTGTGTATACCTGTGTACTCAAAGCGTCGGAAACTTGCGGCAGGGATGTCTGTTGCTTTGATATTAGCATTGCTGCTTCACGGTATATTAGATTCGTTTCGCGTGATGCTGCTGCCAACGTATCTTGTTGCAGGCATAATCTTCATCGTATTAATCATTAAGGTAGTGAAAGAGTATCGTAACAGAGTCACTGGGCATTTTGCAGAGAAGCAGAAACCGAAATGGCGTTCATGGCTTCAACTCACGCTGGTTGCGATGCTGGCGCTGGTCTCTGGCGCTGGCTCAGGAGTGCTCACTTGGTATTTTCCAGCATTTACGATTCCTGATCCTACGGGGCAGTTTGCGATCGGTACATTTTCGCAACAATTGGTGGATGAAACCCGTGAAGAGACGTTTACACCCGAAAGCGGGGACAAACGGGAACTGATGATTAACGTGTGGTATCCAGTGAACCCGGAGGATGCCAAGGGGATAACTCCTGAATCTTACCCGTCTGAACTTGGAGAAGCCATCAGTCTGGTATTTGGTATCCCGCCCAAGGTGTTCAGCTACCTTGATACTATTCCGACACATGTGGTTAAAGGCGCAGCCATATCAGACGCAAGCCCTTCTTATCCGGTGGTGCTGTTCTCTCCCGGTGTCCGTTCTGCCCGTTTCCAGAGCATGACTGCTGTCGAAGAACTGGTCAGCCATGGCTATATTGTTGTTGGTATGGATCATCCGTATACCTCAGCTCGCGTTACCTTCCCCGATGGGCGTAAAGTGTCTTATGAAGCCGGACCTGAGTTTGCAACGTCAGAAGAACTGTATCAATATAATGTGGAGGGGGTAGGCATTCGTGCAGCGGATGCACGTTTTGTACTCGACACGCTTGAACAGTGGAATCGGAATGATCCCAATCAGGTGCTGGAGGGCAGGCTTGATCTGCATCATGTGGGCATCATGGGTCATTCCTATGGTGGGGCAACGACAGCCGAAGCAATGGCGCAGGATGAACGATTCCAGGCAGGGCTGAGTTTAGAAGGCGGATTCTGGGGATCGGTATCCACAACGGCCTTGAAACAGCCGTTTATGTATATCATGTCAGGTGGAACTGCCAAAAGTCTGGAACCGGATGCCACCGAAACGGAAAAAGTAGCCTACCCAGAGTTTAAGCCTGATCTGGACCATGTGATGACAAGCAGTCTTAATGATACGTATTATCTGACGGTGGAGAATTTCTTCCATCAAAGTTTTACGGATATTTCCTTAATTTCACCGAAACTATTTGCCAGAGGCATGACGCCAGAACATAATGTGGATATAACAAGATCCTATGCGCTCGCATTCTTTGACCGGTATCTCAAAGGGGAGGAGCAGCCGTTATTGCAAGGCCCTGCATCTCAATTTCCTGAGGTCACTTACGATGCCAAATATACCAAGATACGCAACGAACAAGCACAATAAGTCTGCAGAAGGGTGGAGGGGTAGGCATGGAAACCATGACAAGAGGAATGTTGGCCAAGCGTACAGGTGTGAGTATGGCAACCCTCCGTTACTACGAGGATAGTGGAATTCTGCCTGCTCCCCGTCGTTCCTCCAATGGATATCGGGTGTATACCGAGGATTATCTGGTCAAAATCAAGTTCATTAAGGATGCCCAGTTGCTGGGTTATTCCTTAAAGGAGATACAAGAGACCCTGCAACTGCTCAGTCAGGAAGACATGGAAAAGGATACGTTAAAAACACTCGTCCGTGACCAAATCGCTGACATTCAGAAACATATTGACCATCTGGAACAGATGCAGATTCATCTGGCACGACTGTTGCATACACCGGAGGACGATATCGACAATTATATTCAATCGTTCAGGGTGCAAAAGAAAGAATTATAAACTGTAAAACCTCGAACAAAGAGCGCCTTAAGATGTACTTCGGGCGCTCTGTTCGAGGTTTATTTTTTTTCTATTGTAATGTTCTTCATCACGACATGCCCGCCTCACGCAGAAAATGGTGAACAATCTCCGTCTGATACTTGATACGGGTAGAGCGTTTCAGACTCCAGCAGGTCTCCACCGTGACGGAACGGGCTTGCAATAACCTTGAAGCCGCTGTACGGGCAGACCCCGGCAATTCATGCTGCTTGAGGTTAAAGTGACGATCACGAATGGATATCTTCCGATTCATCCGTTCGATGACTCTTCTGCAAGCCGGAATGGTACGACTGCCCGGGTTGGTGATCAATGTCTGTCCAAGGACACGTGAACTCAGCTGAGACAGGCCGTTCGCTTCATGCAGATCGAGCCACCAGTCGGCCTGATGTTCACGAGCCAGCTGAAAAACCGCCGCAGCGAGCGGATGTTTGGCCTTGCCTGACATACGGCGTGGAAACGTACGATTCAGATCTGGCTTGCCTCTGATTTTCTTGGCGTAGGCTTGCTGGTTCACACGTGGCACGATAATTAACAGCCCTCGCCGAATGCTGTGGCGACCAGTCGCACAATCATCTGCGAGTTTTTGCGCAGCAGCCATGCTCGCCGTTTCGTTCCCGTGAACTCCGGATGTAATAAACATTACCGGTCCCGGCATCATGCCACGTACGATGAAATAGGGAGTGGCGTGTACACTGGATGCTGCAAGGACATGTTTGGTTACAAGCATGACGCTTCACCTCCATTAGTACAGTACGCCATGTCCCTCTTTCATGTAACGGCGCAAGAACAGGTCTTCATCCTATTTCCTCACAAAATGGGCCGACCTAGTATACCCGGTGAATAATATCTTCGAAATCGGGTTCCTTCATCTCTACATCTTCAATCTCTCCCCAGTGCTCCAGCTGGTTCAGAATGTCCATTGTACTCCATTCCTTCCGGTTTACTTCCACGGTCACAATCTGTCCCTCGACTCCTGTAATGTGTATCGCGGACGATACTACGTCTGGAATGTGAAACGCTCCCCGGAATGTTACCCGGATCAACGTAGGGAGTCCGATAGTTTCGCGAAGGGATGAGATCGTACCGTCATAGGTCAGTTGACCATGATTAATCACCATGACCCGGCTGCATAACTGCTCGATGTCGTCCATGTCATGTGTGGTCAGCAGAATCGTTTTGCCAAATGTTTCATTCAAGGTTCGTAGAAATTGGCGAATGTTCCGTTTCGCGTTCACATCCAGCCCAATTGTTGGTTCATCGAGAAAAAGAAGTTCCGGATCATGCAGCATGGAAGCTGCGAGATCCGCACGCATGCGCTGTCCAAGCGAGAGCTTGCGGACAGGCGTGGCCCAGAACGATTCAAGGTCGAGCAGCTCGGCGAACTGGGACAGCCGTTTCTTTTTGTCCTCGGTACGGACGCCGTACATCTCCGCCAGAATATCATATGAATCTTTCACGGGCAGATCCCACCAGAGCTGGCTGCGCTGTCCAAACACGACGCCCAGTCGACCGACGGTTCTGCGCCTGTCCTGATGCGGGTTCATCCCGTCAAGCCGTACCTCGCCCGAAGTAGGGTGCAGGATACCTGTCAGCATTTTGATGGTGGTCGATTTGCCAGCCCCATTCGGACCGATGTAGCCTACAAACTCACCAGGGCCGATATCAAAACTGATATCGCGAACCGCTTCCTTGGACACATACTCACGTGAAAATAACGTACGTAACCCGGAGAAACGTCCTTCGCGAATAACAGGAGTTTTGAATTCCTTTTGCAGATGCCGTGCTGTGATCATGTTCATGATTCGTTCGCCTCCTTAGCTACCTGTACTTTGATATTTGGTCAAGCCGAATTGCCAGAAACGCAGACTTGCAGCCAAGCTCAGTACGGCAACCGCCGCAACAACAACAAGAATCCACGCTCCTCCTTCACCCCGTAGCAGGTAAAGAGACGGAATATAGTTGACGAATCCTACGGGAATTACCGTTAGCAGAATGCCAGACATCCATTTGGGATATAACGTTAGCGGATATTGGGCAGCCGTTCGTGCTGCATCTTCCGTGATCGTCTGTAATTCCTCGATGCGTGTGGTCCAGAATCCGAGTGTGGCAGTCGCGAGTCCGATGGAAAAGAGAATCACTGCCCCAGTCAGGATAATGAGCAGGGAGAAGGGAATGACAGTCCAGCCAATCTGTCCGCTGTGCATCATGCCGGCCACAGACCAGCAGAGAATGAATCCGCCTTGCAGGACTTCTCCAGCCATGATGCGGAAGTTTTGCGGCAGCAGGGCCAGCAATACGGGCATGGGACGTGTTAACAGCTGATCCAGCTCACCATTAACCAGATATTTTTCCAGGTGGTGAACTTCATTGCCGAATGTGCGATACAGTGTTTTGGATAAAGTCATAATGGCGAAGAGATAACCGATCTCATGGAGAGACCAGCCTTTAATGGCTCCGAATCGGTGCAGCACGAGAGCAACCATCAGAAATTCGGAGATCTGTATTAAAGCGGCCAGTATAGACGCCATGATGAAATTGAACTTGTATTGCATCCGGCTGCGGATGCTTGTTCGAATGAGCATTTTATATAAATTGAACCAGGAAGTTCGTTTCATCCGCCCTGCACCTCCACTTTGCGTCGTAACACCTGAGTGATGGCAAGACAGATCAACGTCATGAAGACGCACCAAAGCAAGGTTCCCCATAACAAGGAGCCATCTTCGAAACCAAGATAGATTCGGGTAGGTACATAGAGCAGGAAAGGGTAGGGTGATAGCCAGGCCAGTTGTTCAAGCCAGTTCGGGAGCCATTCCAGCGGAATGAAGAAACCAGCCAACAGATTCATCATTGCGTGGTTGCCCCAGTGAAGCCAGGAAGATTCCGTGGTCCACATCGCCGTAACGCCGATGATGTAGTTCATGCAGATGGACAGGTATGCAGCGCCGGCAAGACCAAGTGCGGCATAGAACAGTGTTGAAACGTTTGAAGGCCAATGCAGGGAAAAGACAAGGGAGAAGAGCAGGTAGATCGGAATGCTTTTGTACACGAACTGGTAGGCGATCTGCCCCCATTCACGTGCCATCAGGTGGGTGAACAGATGAACAGGTCTCATCAGATCCAGTGCGATCTGCCCTGTCCTGACGGATAGGGGAATACCCAGTCCATTCGTGAGAAAACCCGAGATCCAGAGAGAGGATTGCGTGAACGCAATGTAACTGATCATCCCCTGTGTCCCGTATTCCCCGAGAGAATGGTCGGCCCCGATGCCGATCCAGAGGCAGGCGTACATGTAACCAAACATGGCGCTTGCCAGGTTATGTACCATGTGTGCTCCGCGGTATTGCAGATTCCGGGAGTAGGCTTTGGAAGCCAGAGTGAAATAAAGCATGTGACACCTCCGATAAGTGGATTGAACGGCGTTTCCGTTCACTTCAGTCAAGGCGAAAAGAGAGAAGGACAACAGCATACCAATTTATTCCTTCACAGGCAAGACATTTTTTTAGCTAATAATGGTATTAATAGGGGTGTTCAAGATTGCGCCACAAGACAACGGTCTGTCCGTTCCTTTATAATTGGGAGGTAGTGTCGCAAACGTTTACAATGTGAAATATTCAAATTTTAAATAAACCGCCGGGCTTGTGCCTGACGATTGAGGATACAGAACGAACAATCCGGCAAGAGAGAAGGATGTCATGAAGAAAATTGCATGGGTCACCGATAGTACCAGTACACTGGATCCCGTTTTTGCGGAGCAAAATCATATCTACATCGTACCGCTGCGCATCGTATTTGGAGAGGAATGTTACCGGGAAACCGATGACATTACATCTGAAACGTTCTATGAGAAACTTGCGGAGGCTTCGCGTGCGAGCAGTTCGCAGCCACCTATTGGCGAGTTCATTGAACTGTATGAATCGCTCAAAGACAAGTACGATGAGATTATTACGATTCATTGCTCAACAGCGCTTAGCGGAACGCTGCATACGTCTATGCAGGCTGCAGAGATTGCAGGTGTGACGGTGACCGCAATTGATTCAAAGGCAGGTGCCTATCCTCTTCGTGAGATGGTTATGCAAGGACTGGAATGGCAGAAGCAGGGATGTTCGGCTTCCGAGATCAAAGTAAATATTGAACAGATGATTGATAACATGTCCTTTTACCTCATACCAGCGAGCCTTCAGAATCTTCATCGCAGTGGCCGGGTGTCCGGCACACAACTGATCATCAGTCAACTGCTCAAGATCCATCTGCTGCTCCGATTTGAAGAGGGCAAAGTGGTTGTGAATGAGAAGATTCGCACGTTCAAGCGGACGAAAGATCGCATGTTGGATATGCTTAAGCTGGATATGGAGAAAGTAAAACATGTATGCATTATGCATGCGAACAATCAGGATGAAGCCGTCACGATCAAGAAGCAGATTGCCAATCTGCTCCCCAAACTAAAGACCGAAATCATGCCGTTCATCCCTGTGGTAAGTATCCATGCAGGTGCAGGAACCATTGGATTGTGCTGGATACACAGCGAGAACGGATATAGAAATTAGACGAACAAGCACTCATCTGTAAACGCTCATAGACCTGGCAGGAAACACACTTGATGTCCAAGTGATGCTCCTGTCAGGTTTTTTCGTGTCATTGCCAATTCAAACAAACTATGAGGTAATAAAGAAAATGTTCATATTGGAGGAAAGTTTGTGTTAAATCACCGCTTGTTGCTTGTTGAAGATGATCGTTCAATTAGTGAGATGGTCGGACCTTATTTGGAAAAAGAAGGATATAACGTCACTTATGCATATGACGGCTTAGAGGCAGAACGTCTGTTCAGCCAGGCACAACCTGGTTATGATCTGGTTATTCTGGACCTGATGCTCCCTCTCAAGAGTGGGATGGATGTGTTGCAGACCATTCGGGCAGTCAGTCTGGTGCCTGTACTCATTCTGTCTGCAAAGGATGGGGAGGTGGACAAAGCGCTGGGTCTGGGCTTCGGCGCAGATGATTACTTGAGCAAACCCTTCTCGTTAATCGAACTGACCGCCCGCATCAAAGCAGCCATTCGCCGCGCCAATTATACCGCTCAGCCTGTGGCAGAAGTGGCTAAAGATCAGCGTATTCATATCGGAGGACTAGTGGTCGACATGGAGACGTACGAGGTGGAGCGCGAAGGTACACCGGTCAGGCTGACGTCCAAGGAATTTGGAATCCTGAAACTATTGGTCACCCATCCGGGCAAAGTGTTCACCAAGGCCCAGATCTACGCTTCGGTCTGGGATGATCATTACTATGGAGACGAAAATATTATTAACGTCCATATGCGCCGTCTGCGTGAGAAACTGGAGGCGGACCCGTCGGATCCTCAGTATATCAGAACGCTCTGGGGCATCGGATATAAGCTGGAGGCGGAGCAGGCATGACACTGATTTTTGCCATGACAACAGGTATTCTAGCGATTGTAGTCCTTGGACTGTGGATGAGATTGCGCAAACGCAGTCAACATCTGTCTTATATTCATCAGAAAATATCCGCAATTCTGGATCAAGGCACTTTTGAGCGTTTGCTCGTATTCAATAGTGATGACCAAGTCAGCCAGCTTTTGAAAGATATGAACAAACTGCTGGACCATGCGCATCGCGCTAGAGCGGGTTATATGAACCAGGAGAAGGAGATGCGCAATATGCTCTCCAACATTTCGCATGATCTGAAAACCCCGCTTACGGTTGTGTTGGGCTATAGCGAGACCTTGCTGCACAGTTCATCGTTGAACGATCAGGAACGGAAGATTATGACGGAGAAAATACAAGATAAGGCGCAGGAAGTTTTGCGTTTGATCCATTCCTTTTTTGATCTGGCGAAGCTGGAATCCGGAGACACGGAGCTGGTGCTTGGTCGAGTAAATATAAGCGAGTTATGCCGATTGAAGATGCTCTCTTTTATGAAATGTTGACGAATCTGGGGCTTCATGTGGAATTGGAAATACCTGAAGCTGATATCTTCGTGCAAGCGAACGAAGAAGCATTGGACCGTGTGCTGGACAATCTCATCACGAATGGGATGAACTATGGAGCAGAGGGTAAGGTGCTGGGGCTCTCGCTTAACCATTCGACAGGTGGGCCTGTGACGCTGCAGATCTGGGACCAAGGCAAGGGGATTCCTGAAAGCGAGCATAGTCGTGTGTTCGAACGTATGTATACGTTGGAGGATTCCCGTAATCGCCTCTATCAGGGCAGCGGACTTGGGTTGACGATTACGAAGCGGCTGGTTGAGCGAATGGGTGGAAGCATCCATTTACATAGTGTTCCCCATCAACGGACTGTATTTTCGGTTACTTTACAGGCCAGGTAGAGGCTATGGATTGAGTTTCCGGTGAAGCTTAAGGTTTTTGTAAGATTTGATTAATAAAAATGAAGACTTTTCTCTTTACAATACAGATATAGGAACCCGGTCGGGGGACGTAAAGGAGAATAAGACGATGACTTATATCGCACGAACGATAGATGTAACCAAAGTATATGAAGGCGCAGAGGTTGTATCCAACGTCAGTATGAATATTAAGCAAGGTGAGATCTATGGATTTCTCGGTCCGAATGGTGCGGGCAAAACGACCATCATGAAAATGCTGACTAATCTCGTCAAACCAACCACAGGAGAGATTGAACTGTTTGGAGAGAAGCTTACGCCGACCTCCTATGAAGTGCTGAAACGAATGGGCAGCATTATTGAATATCCGTTTTTCTACGATCGGTTATCTGCTCGGGAGAATCTGGAGCTTCACTGTGAATACATGGGGTTTTACAACAAAAAGATTATCGACAACACGATGGAAATGGTAGGTCTGAAGGACACCGGCAAGAAATCTGTGAAGGACTTCTCTCTGGGCATGAAACAGAGGCTGGGACTGGCTCGTGCACTCATAACCACACCTGAATTATTGATTCTGGATGAACCGATTAATGGATTGGATCCGGTAGGGATTCGGGAGATGCGAGATTTGTTCAAGCGTCTTAGCAATGAGTATCGAATCACCCTGTTGGTCTCCAGTCATATCCTTGGCGAAATAGAGCAGATTGCTGACACCGTTGGTGTTATTCGCGGCGGTCGCTTGGTGGAGGAAGTATCCATGGAGAGTCTTCGTGGAAGTCAGAATGAATATATTGAGTTACAGGCTGTAGATATCCTCAAAGCGACCTATGTCATTGAACATCAGCTCGGATTGAGTAATTATAAATTGGTTGGTGACCATACGTTACGTATCTATGATCTGGGAATCATTCCGTCGGAATTAACCACGAAGCTGATCCAGCATGGCATTGAGATCGAATCAATATCCAAACGGGCGCATTCCCTGGAAGAACACTTCATGAACCTTGTGAAGGGGGATGAAGACGTTGCTTAAACTAATCAGGCTTGAGATGCGCAAGCACCGCTTTGTACGTAATTTTGCCAACGCAGGTTTTGCCAATATTGGAGTTCTTCTTTTTCTGATCATGATTGGATTTGTGGACATTGGCGCAGAAGATTATGCCTATGCTGATTACCAGACTGCCTTTATGATTATTGATACATTTGTGAGAGCGACCTTTATCGTATTTGCAGGAGTATTATTATCCAAGCTCGTTATTAGTGAATATCGAAATAAAACGATGAACATCATGTTCACATATCCAATCCAGCGTCATAAAATCATAGCTGCCAAATTGATTATCGTGTTTGTTTTCACCTTTGTGATGATTATGTTTAGCGATCTGTTGATGGGTTCATTGCTGTTGATTGCCAATCATTTCTACTCCTTTATTCCTGGCTCATTGACGAATAGGGAAATACTAGGATTTATGTTGAAGTACGGTCTGAGTTCCTTATCTGCCGCGAGCATGGCGCTCATTCCTTTATTCTTTGGGATGCGTAAGCATTCCGTTACAACGACAATAGTCTCATCCATCCTGCTGGTTTTGATTGTCTGCTCCGGGTTCAACGGGTCTGAATATTCCATTCATTCGCTTATTATAATCCCTCTGACCCTTGGAGCTATTGGGATATGGATAGCTTCCATGTCCATGATTCGTCTGGAGACCAAAGATGTGAACTGAATCATCCTGAAAACCATGCTCCGTATGGCTTCAGCTGCCATTGACATCCGCTCGTACAAGGGATAGGATAATGTCAACTGAGACACGAAGGAGAATGCAACGATCATGACGATTCCAAAGACATTAACAATCGCTGGTTCGGACACGAGCGGCGGTGCAGGTATTCAAGCTGATTTGAAAACTTTTCAGGAACTGGGTGTGTACGGCATGACCGTACTGACTACAGTTGTGGCGATGGAGCCCGATACGTGGGATCACCAAGTCTTCCCTGTGGAATTAAATGTAGTTGAAGCCCAGCTTCGCACGGTTCTGGATGGTATCGGTTTTGATGCCATGAAGACAGGCATGCTCGGTTCTGTAGATATTATTGAATTGGTAGCCAAACATATTCGTCGTAGCGGCCTGCCACAGATCGTTATCGATCCAGTGATGGTCTGCAAAGGCACAGACGAAGTGCTGCAACCTGAAAATACGGAAGCGATGATCGAATTCCTGTTGCCTGGTGCGGATCTGGTTACACCTAACCTGTTCGAGGCATCTCAGCTGGCGAAGAGTGGACCGATTCGTTCCAAGGAACAGATGGAAGCAGCGGCAGCAACAATTCATGCCCATGGCTCAAAACATGTTCTGATCAAGGACAGAGGTGTAATTAGCCCGGGTAAAGCAATGGATCTACTCTATGATGGAACTAACTACGAATGGTTTGAAGCCGATGTTGTCGGTTCCGGATATACGCATGGTGCGGGCTGCACAACGTCTGCGGCAATTACTGCAGGATTGGCTCGTGGCCTTTCAGTGAAAGAGGCTGTTCGTGAAGGTAAAGCCTTCGTGACCAAAGCGATTGCCGGCGGATTCCCGCTGAATCGTTTTGTTGGTCCTACACTGCATGTGGCTCACCGTCTGGAGCAACAACGCTAAGGGTTACCCGTGAGCGCGCAGTAGCGCATCAATTGTGGATAACTCAACTCGATTTCATTTCAAGTAGCTGTCAATGAGCAGAAGGTTGCTCGTTGACGGCTTCTTTTTGTGCGAATTTTGATAAAAATTAGTAACTTTTGGCTTATATTAATCGTATATAACATGGGGTTCATTCCAAAACATGTCTGGACACATGAACGACACATGGAATAGGTATGTTATGATCAGAAACTTAAAAGGAGAGTCGGTCATGATCAGAACAGTGCTTCTGGTGGAAGATGAAAGCCGCATTCGTGAGATTGTGGCCGATTATTTCATAAAAGAACAATGGAACGTCATAGAAGCAGAACATGGAGTACAGGCATTGGAACTGCTGGCTGAGCATGAAGTGGATCTGGTCATTCTGGATGTTTTGATGCCTGAAATGGATGGATGGACGTTATGTGGGCATATTCGATCCCAATCCACCGTACCTATTATCATGCTGACTGCACGGTCCGAGGATGATGATAAAATTCATGGATTTCAACTGGGCGTTGACGATTACGTCACCAAGCCGTTTAGTCCACGTGTGCTGGTTGCACGTGCAGAGACCTTAATGAAGCGTGTTGAAGGCGCGTTGGGACGAGAGCAGGGTGTGATTCGCTTCGGACAGGTAACGCTTGATCCATGGGCTCGGCGACTGGAGAAGGATGGGGTTGAAGTCGAGCTTGCGCCAAAGGAATATGATCTGTTGCTCTATTTGGTACGAAATGCAGGCATCGTATTGTCCCGGGATGCCATTTTGAATCGGATCTGGGGATTTGATTTTGAAGGAGACTCACGTGTTGTGGATACTCACATTAAGAAGCTGCGAAGTAAATTGGGCGACGAAGCCAAGTGTATCCGGACCGTGATTGGCACCGGATATCGTTTCGAGGCAGAAGCATGAGAAGAAATGGCGTAACGATGAAGCTTTTCCTGGTGATGGCAGGATGTCTGGTTCTTCTATATGGAACGACCGTATTTGCCCAGTTGGTCTGGTTCCCCGACTTCTATCAGCATCAGAAGATTAGCAGTATGAAGAAAAAGCTGTCCAAGTTCGAACAGCAATATTCGAATGGGCATTGGAGTGATCTGCAACTCGCCAAGGAGACCGGCAAATTCATGCGTCAGAATCAGTCGCATCTGGTCATTCTGACGAACAATGGAAGGCTGGTTAACGACCCGTTCCACATTACATTACTTCAGGACGATGGGAGCCACGTGAAGGTATCCTTGTCCTTGTTTATCAATAGTGAGAATGCTGGCTGGATTACATCCCATCTGAAATATGGACAGAAGCTGACGGTGAAAGGCCCGGCCAGCGGGTCCATGGTTTACCCATTCAAAATCCAGGATGCCACTTCTGCCGCATGGGGAACAGAAAGCTTTCAGGAATCCATTGAGCCAGTCAACGAATGGTCAGGTGTGCTGACCGAGGTGGTTCTGCCCAATCTGGCAACGTGGAGTCAGAGACAGGGATTGCTGGTGCAAGCACTGGATAGCCGATTTCCTTTGTCCACAGAAGACCAAAATGCCTTGGCCAATGGCAAAATGCTCAATGAAGAATGGATGGATAGCTGGAGTGGTGTTCGCAATGTTATCACGATTGCTCCAGTGCATCGTTCCGGACCCGAACAGCAACTGATTTTCTCACTCACCTCCCTTCAGGAGATGAGAGAAGCGAATGAGGCAACGCGTTTGTTCTATGGGTATTTTGGCATCGGTGCATTTATATTGATTCTATTACTGGCATTGCTCCTGTCCCGAATTGTAACGAAGCCGCTCTTGGCCTTGAACCATGTCGCCAAAAAAATGTCTACGCTGGATTTCACGGTGAAATCACCCATCCGGCGTAATGATGAAATCGGCAGCCTGTCTAACAGCCTCAATGCCCTATCGGGAACCTTGGGTCAGACACTGGAAGAGCTGAGGCAGGCCAACACGCAGATGCGTACAGATATGGAAATGAAACAGCAGATTGAACAGCGTCAGCGCAAGTTTTTTGCCGATGCCTCCCATGAACTCAAGACACCAATCAGCATTATTAAGGGATACTCCGAAGGGCTGAAGGATGGTGTGAGTGAAAGCAAACGGGAGCGTTACATTGAGATTATTGCCGATGAGGCGATCAAAATGGAAACCATGGTTGAAGAGATGCTGGATCTGGTGCGACTGGAATCCTCTGCGGTTCAATTGAATACGGATGCTGTGGCGCTGGCTGACATGATTGAAGATATCGCCGGCCGTCTGGGTCCGCAGCTGAAGGATAAAGGTTTGGATGTGGTGCTTGTATCTACAACGGAACAGACGGTGGAGGGTGACCGAAGCAAGCTGGAGCAAGTTATTTTCAATATCATGATGAATGCTATACGTCATGCAATACCACATACCGATATAACTATTGAGATCAGCAGGCGTGAAGGTTCTGTCCATATTTCCATTGAGAACAAGGGCGAGCAGATCGCTGAAGCTGAGCGTCAGTATATATGGGAGAGGTTCTATCGGGTAGAGCGCTCACGTAATCGCAAAATGGGGGGAACCGGGCTCGGTCTGGCCATTGCGAAGCAGATCCTCGATCTGCACGGGTGCAATTATGGAGTGGAGAATACACCGGATGGAGTCCGTTTTTATATTATTTTTCCTAAAGCCTAGTACGAAAGGGAGTCAATCTTATGAAGTCTTTACCATCGATTTTAACCTTGGGGAATCTGAGTTCAGGCATGCTGGCAGTCATTATGGCTATTCATGGTGAATTTGCCCTGGCTGTGATGATGATATGGGTAGCGATGTTCTTTGATCTGTTTGATGGCTATGCAGCCCGCAAATTGCATTGTGAGGGTGAGTTCGGTAAAGCCCTGGATTCACTTGCAGATGTAGTGTCGTTCGGAACAGCCCCTGTGCTGATTCTGTATCTGAACTCCATGAATGAAGTGAGTGTGCTGGGGATGGCATTGACCGCATTGTTTCCGGTGTGCGGTGCATTGCGCCTGGCCCGTTATAACTGTCAGAAGACACCAAGTAGCGGTTTTGTTGGAATGCCGATTACGTTTGCCGGGGGTCTGATGTCCTTTTTCGCGCTCTGGAGTCCTTATTTCACACATGGTGTAGCGTATCTTGTCATTATTGTATTATCCGGTCTCATGGTGAGCCAAATCCGATTCCCGTCTCTAAAACAAGTGCTAGCCTCACATGAGAAGGATATTGTGGAACCGAAATAAGGAGCGAGTCAGTATGGAATTTGCAAAAGAATTTATTGGTCAATATGGTTATTTCGCAATATACGGACTACTGGCTCTTGGCGTTATTGGCATGCCGATTCCGGATGAGGTGATGATGACGTTTGTCGGTTATCTCGCCTCCATCTCGGTATTGAATTATTCCGTATCCATCGCCGTCAGTTTCGGTGGCGCATTTACCGGGGGCTGCTCAGCTACATGATTGGCAAGAAGGCGGGCAGGCCGCTGTTCGACAAGTATGGCAAGTGGATTGGCGTGAATGCCAAACGATTTAGCAGGGTGGAGTCGTGGTTTCTGAAATATGGATACTGGTCAATCATCCTCGGTTATTTCATTCCGGGCATTCGTCATCTGATGTGCTGTTTCTCCGGGATGAGCCGTATGGCGATTGGCAGATACGTCGTTGTATCAGGCATTGGTGCATTTGTATGGTGTGTTGTCTTTATCTCGATTGGTTTCTATGTCGGTGTGATAACTTAAAATCGGACAGCCTGTTGCAACAACAGGCAAAGATCGAAGACCTCTTGAGTGTAAGGTGGTCTTTTTTGTTTGTTCTATGTATGGTCGGAGACCTTGTCTAGTCAAATCATGACGAAAAGAAACTTACCCGCGGAACTGTAGGGCTAGGGTTAGGGCTATTGCAGAAAAAGCTAAGCACAGAGCTAATCCAGCTATTTCTCTGAGTAACTCTCCGTGTAATTCTCCCATGTGACTCTATTATGTAACTCTCTGTGTAGCACTCCATGTAAACACTTCGTGTAAAACTTCTGTTTAGCTCTCCGTATACTCGTTAGTGACTCAAGGATCTGACACCTCGACCCCAGTAACTCCAGAGCTTGCAGTAAGGTTTAAGAGTAATTGTAAGGATGGTGTAGCAACTCCAAGCGTTTCATTAAAGGCATCTCCCAAATTCTAACGAACTCAGATGAGCTTATTATCGAGATATGAGGCATGTTGGAATTCTAACGAATCCGAGAAACCTTATTTCACGAAAATGCCCCTCAAAGTAACCTGATTTACTCCGTATCATCACTATAAGGTGTCCTGAGTTCGTTAAAAATTGAACATGTGCCAAAAAGGCGAAATAACGTGTCTCATGTTCGTAAGATATAGGTTCGATATCGTTGAGTGCCACTAGCGACATGTAATACCTCTTGATCAATCAGACTGTGAAGAACTCTTCGAGCGTGCTGATCTGTGATACGCAGATGCGTAGCAAGTTCCGACGGGGCAAAAGGACGGATGATGCGTCTGGCATAACGAACAGTTTCGGCTTCCAGCCAATTGAGGGTCGGGGCACATCTGTGGCCATGAATTTTCCCATAAAAGACAGCACTAGCTGCTGGCACCGTTTCGGTTCATCCTTAATGGAGAGATACGCGATCGGCAGAAAAATCCAATTATCAAGTGTTAGCAGACAATGTCGCCAGCATAAATCTTTGAAACGACGAACATCCAGATCACGGGCATGTGGCCCGTATCCTTGAATCTCAATCCCTCCCTTAACGCCGTTTCCTGGCAGGTAAGCCAGATCCAGATACCGATAACCGTTATGAAAGTCACGTACTTCAATTTCGGGTTGCAGATGGTTAAAGTTTTTCATCACTGGAAACCAAACGGAACGCAAAAACTCCAGTGTGCTGTGTTCAAGCCCATTTTCTATTCTGGAAAGCACTCGGGGGTTCGTCTCCTTCTCCAAAAGGGAGTGCATCCAACCCTCGTAAGCTTCATCAAAATCAATGCTCATCGTCTTCATCTCCTCTAAAAATAATAAAATCAAACGAACCTGATCAGTCCTCAAGTCGTTATGTAAAAATACAAAAAGCCGCTCTGACCATCTCCAACCTTCATGTCGAAGGGGAAGAATAGATCAAAGCGGCGTGTGCTTCACGACCGATATATTGCTTTTCTAAATCAAGTATAGCTTCAAATACAGAATGATTTCAATACTTTTTAACCAGACCGTATCTTTACCCTCAGTCTGCCAGCCAAAACGAGACTGAGGGTATTCCGATCTGGGAAGTTTTACACTTTGATCGTGTGCGAACGCCGTCCTTAATATGCAAGTAAGAACGAAGGAATCTGAGACGTCTTATTCAGGCATTTGAATCGGAATATACAGCCATTTTTCGGCGTTTTGCTATGGAAATTCGGTAAATAGGGTGTCTGAAGTTTCTTGAAATTGAAAAAGAGAGCCAGGGACCAAATAAGAGGTACTGGGTTCCTTAGAAAAAATGATCAATCTTAAAACCCAGCCAGCCTAAATTTCAGAATTTATTCTCTTGATGCTTCATGATTGTGTTGGTGCGTGACAGAATCATTAATGTGCGGAATGCGAAAAGTACAACATATCATCTGGGCATATTTTACCTCAGTTTCAAGGTACACACTCCTAGATGTTCTCGGGATAAAATTAAGGTCTAGGGTTCAGCCGCGCTAAACTGGACTTTTTACTGTTAACTTGTGAATGGTGACCTTTCTTTATCCACCAAGATGTGACTCCTCAATACCTCTTTCAACCCGCTGTTCACCCTTTTTGCGTGCAAAAGTCATTTTGAGCAGAGGTGGCGTAACCAATGTGGTTACAATGACCATGATCACGACGCTGGTGAAGTACTCGGAATCAAGCAAGCCAGAAGCAAGTCCAGTCGAAGCGATAATGAGTGCAACTTCCCCACGTGAGATCATGCCCGCCCCAATAGCGATAGAAGATGAACGATCGAACCCGGTCAGCCGTGCTCCGGCTCCTCCACCAATGAGCTTGGTTACAATGGCGATGAGACTGATGACGATAATAAACCAAATTTGTGAACCCACACCATCGAAGGTGACATTTAAACCGATACTGACAAAGAAGACCGGGACAAAAATTCCGTAGGCAATCGGCTCAATTTTGGTTTCAACCTCGTGTTTGAAGGTGGTTTGAGAGATGGCAATTCCTGCTGCAAAAGCACCAATGATGCCTGCAACACCCATCCACTCGGCAAAGTACGAAAAACCAAAACAGATGATGAGGCCGGTTGTAATTACCGTTTCGGTGACCCGAAGCGGAGCCATCCATTTCATCATCCGCGGCACAAGCCACCAGCCTGCTGCAAAAATGATGACGAAGAATAGAAGTTTCTTGCTAATCAACCATCCAATAGAGATATCTCCTGCACCAGAGCCGAGCAAGCTCATCATAACGGCGAGCAGAACTACCACGAGTACATCATCGACAACGGCTGCACCCAGAATGGTAGTGCCTTCACGTGAACTCAGCTGATTCATGTCTTTCAACGTCTGAACGGAGATACTGACTGACGTTGCACAGAACAACAGTCCGAAGAAAAGTGCGTGTGTCTGCGACATACCAAAAGCCAATGCCGACCCATATCCCCCTACAAAAGGTAAAATAACGCCACCAACAGCCACAGCGAAGGCGGACTTCCAATTTTTCTTCAACTGCTCCAGATCGGTTTCCAGTCCGGCAATGAACATTAACAGCAGTACCCCAATCTCGGCCATATAATGAACAAAATCACTTTGTTGAACCCAGCCAAGCAGGGCAGGTCCAAGAATAACGCCAACGATCAATTTTCCCAATACGGAGGGCTGTCCAAGCCGCACAGACAGATCCCCAGCCAACTTCGTAAAGATTAGAATAAGTGCAAGAACCAAAATAAACTCCATAGGTGTGCTCCTCTCCAGCAGTAGCGTCAATAGGATAACCTGTCCAAGGGTGAAACATGCCCATCTCCGGGTTGAAGCAAATAAAAAGACATGGAACCACTCCGAAAAGTGCCATCCATGCCTGGAAAAGACAAAGAGGGGCCCTTGGTGACAGGCTCCTCCAGTTTCAACGCGTATGTGATTAATTGCATTAATTATACCACAAATACAGACTGGGGTAAATGGGAGCCGAATTGGATTTGATTGAAAACGGTCGTAAAGGGGCATTTTATAGGGGAGTGCAACGGTTTTTGTTCAGAGTGTTGTCACTTAACAGCCCGGAATTGCCGAGATATAATGATATAGAACATAGAAGTTAGGATATGAGGAGGATTTTGCATTGGGCAAAAATAACAAAGGGGAACCGAACATCCCATCCCCGACCAGCAATAAAAATTTTGCAGGCATCATTATCACGATTTCCATTATCGCTAATGTCATTATTTTATTATTGTTTTTCGCACCGTCCATTGGTTACAAAGGTGATGTAACCTTTGATATTACGGTGTTGCCGCGGTTTAATGCCGTGTTTAACAGCTTTACCTTCATCTTCCTGCTCGCAGCGCTTATTGCTATTATCAAGCGGAATGTGAAGCTGCACAAACGATTTATTCTTGCTGCATTCTCTACAACGTTGTTATTCCTCGTGACCTATCTGACGTTTCATTATCTCTCACCAGAGACGTCCAAATACGGCGGCGAGGGCATCATTCGTTCCATCTATTTCTTCATTCTGATCACCCACAGTATACTGGCAGCCCTGATCGTTCCTTTGGCGTTGTTCACACTTGTATGGGGTTGGACGAATCAATTGAAGAAGCACCGCAAAATTGCACGTTGGACTATGCCAATCTGGCTGTATGTCAGCTCTACAGGTGTTGTAGTATATCTGATGATGGCACCTTATTATTAATGTTATGACGTTTCCCTGTGCTAATTCGTTTGACTTGCGGGTAATGTTTCCAAGGAAGGAGGATTCACGGTTATGTACAGAGTTGTGTTGATTCGTCATGGACAGAGCATGTGGAATGTGGAGAATCGTTTTACGGGTTGGACAGATGTGGATCTGACGAAGGATGGTTACGCAGAAGCTCGTAAAGCAGGCAAGATCATGAAGGAACAGGGATTTGATTTTGATTACGCTTATGCATCCGTGCTGAAACGTTCCATCCGAACTCTCGATATTGCGCTGGATGAAATGGACCTCATGTGGATTCCCATTACAAAGACCTGGAAGCTGAATGAGCGCCATTATGGTGCACTGCAAGGACTGAATAAACAGCAGACCGCCGTGAAGTATGGAGAAGACCAAGTGAAGGAATGGAGACGCTCGGTTAGCGTATCTCCCCCGCAATGGACGAAACGGATGAACGATATGTGCAGGATCTGGACAAGTATAAGCGGCTAGGATGCACCATCCCGCTGACGGAGAACCTGATGGATACATCGAAGCGAGTGCTGGAGTACTGGAATGCGGAGATTAAACCGATGGTGTCGGCGGGCAAAAGGGTGCTGATCTCTGCGCATGGCAACACGCTTCGTTCACTCGTCATGCATCTCGACCAATTGTCCGAGGCAGACGTGATGGCGCTCAATATCCCGACAGGCATTCCGCTTGTCTACGAATTGGATGAAGACCTGCATCCCACCGGTCATTTCTATCTGACTGCGGATGGCTCAACCTACAACCATGAAGAAATGAATCATGTGGCAACACCTTCAGATTAACGGGACATGAACATAGGTCTTGATTGTACGAAACTTGCTGTTTAATTTATCACGTTCAATTGATGTTTTACCCAGCACGATTGAAGCTGACCGCTGAATTTTAATTCGGAGGTCAGCTTTTTTTCTGCGGTCAAGCCTGGACTTCGTTTCGTTTTGCCCCCACAGGGTAATTGTCAAACAAGACGCGATGTACATTTATCCTGAAGGAGGAGAAGCACATGTCTAAAAGAAAAATACTCATGACGGCAATCGGCGCAGGTGTGACTTATCTCATGAGGAACAAACAAGCAAGAGATAAGCTGTTCAGCACCGTCTCGGGAATGATGAAAAGCTCCAATACGACCAATGGAACAAATAAAGCGAGACCGCGCGTGGAAGTGAAATAGATAATAGATATCGATCGATCGTTTATCGATTGAATTCATCGTTTGAACTAAAATGATCATGAGAAACCTGGAGATGACGTCATTCCAGGTTTTTTGTGCAATCGAAAGCGATGCCTGGCTTTTGTGTATAATGCGATTTTTGCCAGCAAGAATGATACAATGGATACTTGCAGAACGTATGGAGGGAGATGCACATATGAAGAAAAATCGTCTGGGTACATCCGAACTGATGGTGTCTGAGATTGGGCTGGGATGTATGTCCCTTGGAACCGAAGTGGAACATGCTATGGGCCTGATTCATGAGGCCCTGGATCATGGGGTCAATCTGCTGGATACAGCCGATCTGTACGACGCAGGGCGTAATGAAGAAATTGTAGGGCAAGCTATTAAGGGCCGTCGAGACCAGGTTATTGTGGCGACCAAAGTAGGTAATCGTCGTCTGCCCGGCAAAGAGGGCTGGTCATGGGACCCGTCCAAAGCCCACATTAAGCAGGCTGTGCATGAAAGTCTGAAGCGATTGCAGACCGATTACATCGATCTGTATCAGCTGCATGGCGGGACATTGGATGACCCCATCCAAGAGACGATTGAAGCGTTTGAGGAGCTGAAGAAGGAAGGACTTATCCGATATTACGGAATTTCCTCGATACGTCCCAATGTGATTCGGGAGTATGTTAAGAGGGCATCCATCGTCAGTGTGATGAACCAGTATAGTGTTGCTGACCGCAGAGCGGAAGAAGAAGTGCTGCCTTTACTGGAGCAAAAGGGGATCAGCGTAATTGCCCGTGGGCCCGTAGCTAGCGGTGTGCTTGCCGATTCCGGGTCTGCCAAGGCAGACAAAGGTTATCTGGACTATACACCAGAGCAACTATATACCATTCGGCAAGGGCTAGGTCGTCTTGTTACGGATGAGCGCAGCATGGCTCAGACAGCGATTCGTTACGCATTATCCCATCCTGCCGTAGCAGCTGTTGTTCCAGGTGCCAGTTCGAGAGACCAGTTGCTGCACAATATTGCCGCTTCGAATTCGCCTGCACTCACAGCTGCGGAAATTCAGGAAATACGAGAGCTCAGTCCCGCTAATCTGTATAAGCAGCATCGGTAACTCCATGAAGCCTATTTTCAATTGTAACTATACAAGGTACAATGAAGACTAGCCACTAAAGGAACATATAAGGGAGAGAAGACATATGGAAAGAATTCAAAGTGAACAGCAATATTTGGATACAATCAACTCTGATGGTTTTACCGTCATTAAATTTGATACAACCTGGTGCCCGGATTGCAAAAACCTGGATCGGTTTATCGGGGATGTGATCGACCAACATACGGACAAAACCTTCTATGCGCTGGATGCAGAAAAGTTCCAGCCGTTTGCCGAAGAGAATGGTGTACGCGGCATTCCAAGTCTGCTCGTCTTCCAGAACGGCAAGAAGATTGCACATCTGCATAGCAAATGGGCAAAAACGCCTGCTCAAATCTCCGAGTATCTGGAGACACTTGAATCCAAAGTTTAAGCGTATCAAGGAAGGCAAATGCAGCTTGATCATTAACTAATCTACAGACCTCTTCTTGTCCTGCGACAGGAAGGGGTTTTTCTGTTTCATTCCAGCACACTTGACGTGCATTTCGACGAACTGAAGTTGCGGACCAACGCTTGTTTAGAATTTGTTCAGTGCTCCCATGTATACTGGGGAACAAACTGAATATGTGGAGTGAAGAGGATCCGTATGAAAAATGAGATTTTTGAGGAAATGCATCAATTAAGCCACAATGATGACCGAAGATACCGATTGTTGATGATCGGGGTGAAGCAATTGCTGCTGGAGCAAAAGGAGAATAGGTATAATCTGCGTGAGCGATTGAAATCCCGGAAGAGACACCGGAACTTTCATGTAAAAGAGTGGTCCTAAACCCAGCAAGTTTTCTAGAAGTGAATATACGTCTGAATGTCCGAGATACATAGTAACCCAGTCGGCATCACCCATGATCCAACCCGGCATAGAAGGACTTGATGAAGAGTAAGACTTCTTCTAAGTACAGATCTTCTTGTGTCCAGACAGCAAAAAGATCATTAAACAACAGAATCACGATGTGAAAGATGTACGGTATAGAACATAAAAATGGCGGCCTCGTTCCATATGGTAACGTAAGGCCGCCATTCATTTTGCCTGTTCAGTTTACTTGATTAATAATTACATCATCAAAATGATAAAGAACACGGCTGCCAAGACGAAGCGATACACAGCAAAGACGGTCAGGCTCAATTTTTTCAAAATGGACAGGAACGTCTTGATCGCAAGCATGGCGACGATAAAAGCAGCGATGAATCCAATCGCGAAGATCGGGAAATCACTGCCGTTCAGGTGATCGATGCTTTTGTACAGGTCATATCCCGTAGCACCAATCATAATCGGCACAGATACGAGGAATGTGAACTCGGCAGCAGCTACACGGCTTACCCCTGCAAAGAGACCGCCTGAGATCGTTGACCCGGAACGGGAGAAGCCTGGCCACAATGCCAAAATCTGAAATAAACCTACCGCGAGTGCCTGTTTGTAGGTAATATCATCGACATCATGGGTTGTGATTCGTTCACTTTTACGGCTCCAGCGCTCGGCAACAATCATCAATATACCACCTATAACGAGGCTGTACAGCACTGTTTCCGGACCAAACAAATGTGCTTTGATCCAATCACGGAATACAAGTCCGATAACAACGGCAGGAACCATCGCCAGAAAGATATGTCCCAGATTGAGGCGTCGGGAGTAAGGTCTGCTGCCCCGGTGAAGCGGAACATATCAATGAATTTGTTCCAGTACAGTACAACAACAGCCAGTACAGCTCCGAGTTGAACAACCACCTCAAACGTTTTGACTGACTCGTTGTCCTCCGATAAACCCAGCAAATGGGCAGTCAGAATCATGTGTCCAGTAGAGGACACGGGCAAAACTCAGTCAAACCTTCGATGATGCCCATAATAATGGATGATATAATGTCCAATTCTCTTCCTCCTTGAATTGCAGGTGACAGCACAGGCTGTCCTGCTTGACCATGCCTGTTCATTAGAACAAGGCTATCACCTATTATGATCACAAATGCACTCAACTTCAACTTATGCTCATAATCATTTGTTTAAAACTATATTGACAAAAACCTAGTTATCCCATAGGATATAAATTAACTGACTGACTGATCAATCGGGAGGGTTACAGGAATGACCAAAATCAACAGTTTGGAACCCGGTGAAGAACGCCGGGACCAGATCATTCGCATAGCGATGGAGCGGTTTGCCACCCAAGGCTACCATCAGACGAAAATTTCCGATATTGTCCGTGAGGCCGGTGTGGCGCAAGGAACGTTCTACTGGCACTTCAAGAGTAAAGAAGCCATTGCTTCGGAGATTGTCTTAACGGGCAAGGAAAAGCTGCTTGAATCAATCGGACAAGGGTATCGCAAGGATGCCGGATCGGTAGAAGATATGGTGAAAGCATCGGAAAGGTTGTTCACCGACCTGTTCATGTTCGCCGCGCAGAATCGTTATTTTATGGAACTGTTGCTCAAAGGCATTGTGACGGAAGAATCCGTACAACGCTTGGTTGAGGAGACGCGTAATGCTGTCGAGACGGCGTTCCGTCACAATATGGAACGTGCCATCGAACTCGGCATGTTGCCTGAGAGCATGGATGTACCGCTTCGAGCAGCGCTGTTGGTAAGCATGATTGAAGGCATGATATCGCGCTGGTTGTTCGGTTCCGATGAGTTGCACAGCAAGTTCTCAGGCATGACAGCTTCTTCGCTGGCAGCGGAGGCAGCAAGCTTTGAGTTTTACGGACTATTGGGCACATAAGCCATGTGCAGAGTTCGCAGCTTTATTTTTCAAACGAAAGACCAGAGATTCACATGATTAAACAAGTAGCAGGGAATAATGGGTACAACTGCGGTTTAGTCACACCATAAAGTAAGCAACTGTACATCCAGAACAATACATGACTGAGAGGAAGTTAACGTAATGAACAAAACATATGGATCGAAAACTCGTAAAGGCTGGTCTTTGACAGCGATTCTGCTGATGACCGTGCTGGTACTTAGTGCTTGTGGAAGCAAGGCGACAGACAATGGAAGCACGAGTGGTGCACAGGCAAGCAATGAACTGGAGCAGATCAAGTCTGCTGGCGTAATGAAAGTAGGCATGATGGGCACATATGCACCATACAACTTCCTGAACGATAAGAAAGAAATGGACGGCTACGATGCTGATATCGCACGCGAGGTTGCGAAGCGTCTTGGGGTGGAAGTTGAATTTGTATCCCAGGAGTTCTCCGGTCTGACACCGAGTCTGCAAGCCAAAAAGCTGGACGCAATCATCAGCCAGATGACGATCACCGATGATCGGAAGAAAGTACTCGACTTCAGTGATCCGTATATTACGAACCAAGTGAAAATCATTGTAAAAGAAGACAATAACGATATTACCAAGCTGGAAGATTTTAAAGGGAAAACGATTGGCGTAGGTCTGGGTACAAATGATGAATCATATCTGCGTAATGAAGTGCTGCCTAAAGTGGGAGACTTCACGATCAAAACCTATGACGATGTTATCTCTTCACTGAAAGACCTGAATGCTGGACGGATTGACGCTACAATCAACAACATGTATGCACTGAAACCCATTGTGGATGCCAACGGATTGAAGATCAAAGCTGTAGGTGAAGCGATCAAGAGTGACCAGGCAGGAATCGCTGTACGTAAAGACAATCCGGAACTGGTAGCAGCGCTGAATGATGCTCTCAAAGGCATGAAGGAAGATGGCACGTACAATACCATTTTCAAAAAATGGTTTGGTGAAGAGCCTGCGCAATAATGAACTGGCAAGGCGAAGGGAAGATTTGACCCATGGAACTGGTATTTGAGAACATCCCCTTCTTTTTGAAGGGGGCTTACTATACGTTATACGTAACTGTGATCTCCATGTTTTTTGCGTTCATCATCGGGGTGCTTGTTGCCATTGCTCGTTTGAAGGGTCCGATGTGGCTCCGGTTGATCGCAAGATTCTATGTATCCATCATGCGGGGAACCCCGCTGCTGGTGCAATTATTCGTCATTTATTATGGATTGGTTGATTATGGAGTGACCTTGGGATCGCTCACCGCTGCCTGTCTGGGACTGAGTCTGAATGCAGGTGCGTTTCTGTCGGAGACGTTCCGCGGAGCCATCCAGGCCGTACCTAAAGGGCAGACGGAAGCTGCATATGCAACGGGAATGACTCCGGCTCAAGCAATGAGACGGATTATCTTTCCGCAGGCTATGCGCATCGCCATCCCGCCGATGGGGAATACGTTTATTGGTATGTTGAAGGAAACATCACTTGTGGCGGCAATTGGTGTTACCGAGTTGCTGCGTTCCGCACAGCTTTTGGTGTCACAGTATGCACTGAACATGCCGTTTTATCTAGCCATCGGTGTCATCTACTGGATTATGAGTATCGGCTTCTCGGCCATTCTGGAACAAGTGGAGCGCCGACTGGCTCGGGCTTACTGATGGGAGGAGAGAACCGATGATTACAACAACCGGACTTACCAAACGATTTGGATCAAATGAAGTGCTCACGAATATAGATCTGCATGTCGATGCAAAAGATATTGTTGTATTGCTTGGCCCAAGTGGTTCAGGCAAGAGTACCTTGCTTCGCTGTCTGAATGGACTGGAAGAGCTGTCTGGCGGACAGATTGAAGTGAATGGTGTCGTGGTGAACAGTGCTGATCCGCTGCGAGTCCAGCGTGCCCGGGTCTTGGAGATCCGTCGCCAGACCGGTATGGTTTTCCAGCAGTTCAATCTCTATCCGCACAAAACGGTGCTGGGCAATGTGATAGAGGGTCTCGTGACGGTGAAAAAAATAAAACGGGATGAAGCGGCTGAACGTGGCCGAATTCTGCTGGATCGGGTGGGTCTGTCGGACAAGCAAGATCAGTATCCGTCCCGATTGTCCGGTGGGCAACAACAGCGGGTTGCCATTGCACGCGCACTCGCGATGGAGCCGGAAGTGATGTTGTTTGATGAGCCGACTTCTGCCCTTGATCCCGAACTGGTCGGAGAGGTACTTTCCGTCATGAAGGAACTGGCTGAGGAGGGCATGACCATGCTGGTCGTGACCCATGAATTGAAGTTTGCCCGTAATGTGGCGAATAAAATTGTCTTTATGGCAGACGGCTCGATTGTGGAAGAAGCAAGTCCACAGGCCTTTTTCGAACATCCGACGCAAGAACGCACCCGTCGTTTCCTGCAGCAGATTACTGAATTCTAATTACATTACTACAATTTATACTGATTGATACGATCGATTATAGCGATAAGCTGCTGAGTGAAGGGGACGGAATCGATTCTGAAGAAGCGTAGCGCTCGCCTTTGTCTCCGAATATTGTCCTTTGTGAATATAAATCAAAAATATTTGGAGACAACAGCGATCGGAAGAACGAGCCGTACCCGGAACGGAGTTCTGCAAATCGTAAACTATTGTGAGAAAGAAGGATAACATCATGAATGTAACAACCGTATGGAAAGGCAAACGCGCATTTACTTCTGAAGGACCCTCTGGCTACGCGGTTGGCATGGATGCCACTGCTGCTTATGGCGGTGACAGCAAGGGGGCGACCCCAATGGAATTGTTACTGGCGGGTCTCGGCGGCTGTATGGGGATCGACATTACGATGATTCTGGACGCTTTCCTGGACAAAATCGAGTCGATTGAGATCGAAGCGCAAGGCACACGCAGCGAGGATATGCCAAAGGGCTTCACATCCATTGATCTGATCTTCAAGGTCGATGGTGATATCCCCGATTATCGCATCTGGAAAGCGATCCAGATGGCTGAAGAGAAATATTGTGCAGTCTCTGCTTCGCTGAGCGCCGATATTCATCCAAAACTGATTTTGAATGGTGTAGACACACCTCGTCCTTAACAGCATAGCAATAAAATCTTATATTGAGCAGGCACTTCCAATCGTGGGAGTGCCTTTTTTGGCTTTTCTAAACCCATTCATCGTGCGTAAACAAAGTCAGGATGAATGTTGAACAAGGTTCCAGATGCCCATGAATTCCGTGATAGCCTGATCGATTGTTGCAAAAGGCACGCCGTCCCGGGCTTGTGTAGATATGCCTTGCATAAAGGTATCAAATACGGTGGTTAGCATGGCTACATTCGTGGAAGCAGGAATGTCACCGACATCCACAGCACGCTGGATGCAATCCTGCAGGCGGTTACGAGTCAGCTTTCTTTTTTCAGCGGCAATGTCACGGATATGATTGTTTTTCGAAGAACATGTGCTGGCTGACAGCACAATTAAACAGCCAGATGGATGTGCGCTGTCTGTTTGCATTTTTGCGGTACTTCTTAATGTTGTTTCAATCGCTTCTCTGGGTGACAGCGTGAGATCCGAGAAACTTTCCGTCACACGTCCAAACGTAACCATATATCGTTCTACTGCTTCCTTATACAGTGCCTCTTTGGAATCAAAGGCTGGATAAAAGCTGGCTGCTGAGATATCCCCCATGGCTGCTCGAAGCTGAAGTAAGGAAGTAGCCTCAAATCCTTGCTCCCAAAAAAGCATCATCGCCTGTAACAGGGCCTCATCCCGATCAAAAATGCGCGGACGTCCCGTTCTCGCCATAAGATATTCCCCCTTTTTCTTTAATTATATACTAATCGATCCAAAAGTCATTGACAAGGTGATACTGGCTGAATAATATAAGGAATGATCGATCCATAATTCGATTGCTTGTTTTACACTACCTTAAAAGGAGCTGCACAGATGTCAGATGTATCTTCTCATCGTTTTCCATGGTTGGGATTGCTGGCCCTCGCTATGACGGGTTTTATAGCCATTATGACCGAAACACTTCCTGCGGGGTTGCTGCCGCAAATTAAAGAAGGGCTGCAGATTTCTGAGGCAGGGGCGGGGCAGTTGTTACCTTTTATGCTGTTGGGTCGCTGGTTGCTGCCATACCAGTGGCGGTACTAACCAAGGGCTGGCGGAGGCGTCCGCTTTTACTTCTGTCCATTATCGGTTTTCTTGTCTTCAACACCATCACAGCTTTCTCGTCAAACTATGTTTTGACACTTTTCGCTCGTTTCTTGGCCGGAGTTGCAGCAGGTGTCTCTTGGGGTCTGATTGGTGGTTACGCATTGCGGATGGTACCTGAGCATCTCAAGGGAAGAGGTATGGCTGTGGCCATGATTGGAACACCGATTGCCTTATCATTTGGTGTTCCTGCAGGTACGTTGCTGGGTTCATTTATGGGCTGGCGCTCCGTGTTCTGGCTGATGTCGTTGCTGGCGTTTATACTGATTTTCTGGGTGCTCTGGAAAGTACCCGACTATCCAGGTCAGTCAGCGGATAAGCGGATTTCCGTCAAGCAAGTCCTGTTCACCCCGGGTATCATTCCCATTTTGACTGTCGTTTTGGCCTGGATGTTGGCTCATAATATTTTATACACATATATTGCTCCTTTCTCTCGGGTGTCGGTATGGAATCCAAGGTTGGACTCATATTACTTGTATTTGGTCTGATGGCATTGCTGGGCATTTGGGTTACAGGCATGTTCATTGATCGGTGGTTACGTATGCTGGTTCTCCTGAGCCTTGCGGGCTTTGCTTTAATTTCCCTTGTATTAGGTCTTTGGAGTGAGCACGTTGTTGTCATCTTCGGTTCTATTGCTCTGTGGGGTCTGACATTCGGCGGAGCGGCTACCCTGTTGCAGACCGCGCTTGCTCAAGCCTCGGGCGAACAGGGTGTCGATCTCGTCATGCCGATTAATACAACTGTTTGGAATCTGGCTATTGCCCTTGGGGAATGGTGGGAGGTGTCCTTCTGGATCAATGGGGAGCTTCTTCATTTAATTGGGCCATCTTGGCTTTATCCCTGGTGGCTCTGATTGTTGCATGGCGTGCCAAAAGATATGGATTTCGCCCATCCAGGAGTCACTAAACTTCTGCCAACAAAATAACTCGGTAAGCCCGGTCGCCATGGTAATGGCGGCCTCTTCTGCTCAAGGTTAGTTGGTATGTGGCTTGGCAATATATACACCCATATCAATGACAATCCGAATTCTGGCGGTTATGTGGTATGATTAATTCTAAGGACAGGACATCCTGATCCTGCTCTTCATATGTAAGCGCTTATACAGATGACGGAAGGTGCAGACATGTTTAAACGGTTGATACGAACCACCAATAATCTCAAATTAAAGCATAAATTGCTCATTTCCTATGTCCTGGTTGTCATGATTCCGGTTCTGATTGTGGGTCTGGCTGTGACCAGTTATTTTCGCCAGCAAGCCTTGGACAATGCGATAGGACAGACGATCATCAATGTGGACAAAATCAAGAGCCAGACGGCAACGATGCTGCGTGTACCGACGGACATATCCAACCTTTTGATGTTTAATGCGGATCTGAAGGAGATCGTGAATAAACGGTACAAGAGCGTTGTGGAGCTAACCTCGGCTTATCTTGCATACAAAGACTTTCAGGAGTACAGGCGTTTGTACCGTGAGATAGCGAGTATTCGCTTTTACTCCACGAATCCAACATTGATTAACAACCTTGAATTCATTCCGGTAGACAAGCAGACGGAAGAGAGTTATTGGTACCAACAGGCACTGAAAACAACCAGCATCGGGTGGTTCTACATTCCGGACAAGGAAGATAATCCTGTACACAAGCTCAGTTTGGTGCGCAAAGTACCGTTCGCCGAATATCGGACCGAGGGCGTGCTGATGATTGTGATCAATCAGGATGAACTGAATGGATTGCTCCGTCAGGAACAGTTCGAGACGATGATTACGGATGAGCAGGGGTATGTGGTTGCAGCCAAGAATACCGAACTGGTCGGGAAAACGCTGGACGAGCTTGATTTTGGCGTTGATCTGCAGAGTCAGGCCAAAGGCACCATTGAAGCTGATTTTCGTGGTGAGCCATCCAATATTGTGATTGATGAGTTGGGCCCGGGGTCGAGTATGAACAGCCTGAAGGTTATTTCAGTTTTTGCCACCAAAAATATAGTCAAGGATGCCAACAGAGTCAGCATGATCGGCATGATTTTCATTATCCTTGTGCTCGTTATCGCCCTATTATTCGTATATATCATCTCATTCCTCACTTCAAACCGATTGCTCCGGCTGAGTAAACACCTCAACAAGCTGGCATTAGGTGACCTGAACGTGACTTCGCGGATTGATGGAAACGATGAGATTGGACAATTGTCACGCCAGTTCAACTATATGGTGAAGAGTATCAATGAACTCATGACGCAGGTGGTAGAAGCGACGGAACAGAATAATCAATTGGAAATCGCCCAAAAAGAGATTAAACTGAAAATGATGGCGAGCCAGATCAATCCCCATTTCTTGTTTAATGCACTGGAGTCCATTCGGATGAAAGCGCATATTAAGGGTGAAGCAGAGATTGCCAACATCGTCAGATTGCTGGGCAAGCTGATGCGCAAGAGTCTGGAGATTGGCAGTGGAAAAACAACCTTTCGGGCTGAACTTGAAATGGTGCGTTCCTATTTGGAAATTCAGAAATTCCGTTACGGCGACCGTCTTGCATTCCAGATCGACATCGATCCTGAGGTGGAGAAGATGTACATTCCGCCTCTGATTATTCAACCTTTGGTTGAGAATGCGATTGTCCATGGTCTGGAGAATAAAGAGGGCACTGTCCGTGTTCATATAAGTATTCGTTTAGTAGAGAATATTGTGCAGATCCGTGTGGATGACAATGGTGCAGGCATAACGCCAGAACGACTGGATGAGGTGATGCAGTTTATCTGTGGACCGGAGGAACAGGAGAAGAGTCGGATTGGCATGCGCAATGTGCATCAGCGCTTAACATTAACCTACGGTGAGCCATATGGATTGCAGATTAAGAGTGTGTATGGGGAAGGGACAGAGGTTTCTTTTACTTTGCCAGCAGGAGGGGACCAACATGTATAAAGTGTTTTTGGTAGATGATGAACCGAGCATACGTGAGGGACTGACCACCATTATCGATTGGGAAAAATATGGATTCCAGGTCATTGCTACAGCGGCAAGCGGGCGTGAGGCCATCTCCCGGTTTGAGGAATTGGAGCCTGATCTGACGATTATTGATATTCGCATGCCCGGCATGACCGGGCTGGACGTGATTGAAGAAGTGCGCCGGAATCATCCGGATTCGCACTTTTTGATATTGAGCGGTTATGCGGATTTTGATTATGCCAAGAAAGCCATCAGTTTTGGTGTGGATGGTTACCTGCTCAAACCGGTGGATGAAGAAGAGATTATTGGTGAGCTGGAGCGGATTGCCACGATTTTGAACCGTGAACGGGAGACAACGGCCCGTCAAGCTGGGGAGGATACCGTCTATAGGGAACATCAGATTGAAGCTTTGCTCTTTGACAGTCTCGAGGGCGCGGGCAGCATGGAAGAAGATAGCCTGGGGCTGCACTGGCCTCACTATCAGATTGTACTGCTTGAGGTGCATGCGGCCCCCGACCTGCAACGGGGAAGTGTAATGAAACGCAAACTGATTGAAGCATATGACCAGAAAGACCGAGGCATCGTATTCTCGTTCCATTCCGGTCTGGGGCTGTTGATCAAGGAAACAATCACATCCGAGTCATCTGCCAGAAATCTGTATGATGAGCTGGAAGGACTGCTGGGAGAATGGAACGTTCACATGTATGGTGCTGCAGGTGAACCCGTACATGCCACTTCTGAAATTGTGCGGTCTTACACGCAGGCGAATCGTATCCTCGGTGAACGCTTCTTGTTCACGGAGCAACGCATCATGCTGTGGACTGAAGGTCGTGAAGGCGAGGGCGTCGGTAAGTTAGAAGTTGAAGCTGAGGGCGGAGCACCACATGAGCCAGTTGAGGACGAACTTGCGGACAAGCTGTATTATGCGTTAGACATTCGCAGCAGTGAGTCAGTCATGCGGGTACTGGGGAGATGGAAGAGCGGCTGGTCCCGTATCACCGAACAGAGCAAGCGATCAAAACGGCCTTCTCTCAGGTATTCTCCCTGGCGTTCAACAAGCTTGCAGCGACGAATCAACATATGCACTCCATCATGCAGGAGCATTCGGTTCTGATTAATGAAGTCTATCATCAATTGACGATGTCTGATCTCAAAGACATGGCAGCGGAACATTTGAATCGACTTATTCAACGTATGGGTGGGGAAGCAAGGATACTGTATTGAAACAGATGATTGAATTTATTCAGCGTAACCCTGGCGAAAATCTCAAGCTGGAGGTCCTTGCTGAAGTGTTTAACTATAACAGCAGTTACTTGGGTAAGTTGTTCAAGAATCATACTGGAGAGTATTTCAATGCATTCCTGGACAAGGTTCGTATGGAAAAGGCCAAGGAATTGCTGGATGAAGGACTGAAGGTCCATCAGGTCGCGGCGAGAGTGGGGTATGCGAATGTGGACTACTTCCACGGTAAGTTCAAGAAATATGTAGGTGAATCTCCTTCCGCTTACAAACAGGCCAGAACCCAATCCTCGCCCAAAGGGACGGATGCGTTTACCAACGAGGAATAATTAAGGAGTGCTGGGCTTTGCCCTTGTCTATTATATAAAACGTTTTCTTTATCTCTGCTAAATGTACAGATTCATTATATTGTCCATGCACTTCCCATGATAAGCAATGGTCACGGAATGCTTCACATCTTAGACTGGACTTACAAGAATCCAGAGGAAGGGATGGCTATACGTTATGAAGCTGACTGATATAAGTGCTGTTCGTCATACATTGAACTTCAATGGAACATGGCAGTTTCGTTTGGATCCGGCGTCCGATGAACTCGTTGAACAAGAGATAATACCGCCTTCACAGTGTGAAAATTCATCATGGGAGACCATTCAGATTCCCGGTTCATGGGAAGAGCAAGGATATGGAGATGAGCCTGAATACGAAAGGCTCGACACCTGGACCAAGGTTCGCGAGTATGAAGGCTCGGCCTGGTATGTTCAGGATGTTCAGATTCCATCAGACGATCCCGGATGCCACTATGTATTCAGATTGGAAGGTGTCCGATGGACAACGAATCTCTGGATCAATGGAAAGTACGCCGGGCAGCGGGATAGTTTGGTGAATCAACAGAAGTGGGATGTTACTTCTCTGGTGAAGCAGGGAGAAGTGAATCGGGTGGAGATTCACGTGAATAATACGATGAAACTCCCGCTGGCGGGTAGCCATATTCATTCACTGCATACGGCCACAGCCTGGGTGGAGTTACCGGTGGCGTGTATCTGGACATTCTGCCCCCCGCCGATTAGAGACGTTACGGATACAACCTGATGCTGCAACTGGAATACTTCTGATTGATTATAGTGTAAGCGTTCCCGCTGATGATCCGGCCGCCAGATCAATGCAATTGCATGTGGATATCCAGCATCCAGACGGCACATGGCTTGATCGATATAGTTGTCATGTGAATCTGGGTGTTCAAGCCCATGTCGATGCAAGCTCAGAAGGGTTAAATGAAAGCAACGCTTTAATCGATCAGATACGATTGGAACTTGGGACAGGGAAGTCCATTGCAAGATGGTCGGATGAAACTCCTGAATTATATAAGGCAGTAATCCGTCTGCATCACGGTGAACAGGAACTGGATCGGCTGGAGCAATCCTTTGGTGTACGCTCGTTTGCAGCAAACGGGAAGCAGCTTGAATTGAATGGCATACCAGTATACCTGCGGGGATATGTTGATTGCTGTATCTTTCCACTGACGGGTTATCCTGTGTGGGATAAGGAGCATTATCTTCAGCAGTTTCGAACTGCCAGATCCTACGGCTTCAACCATGTCCGGTTGCATGGGTGGAGTGCGCCTGAGCCTTTCTGGGACGCGGCTGATGAAGCTGGCATGCTGGTGCAGGCAGAACTTCCACATTGGTCTCGATTCTTTGAGCAATCGAATCAGTCTGCGCCAACTAAGGTATTGTCGTATCTGACACAAGAACTGGATGGGTTGCTCCAGTCGCTGCACAGACATCCTTCATTCGTCATGTTCTCCATGGGGAATGAACTTATTGGTGCCAATGGCCATCCTGAACTCAATGCCTTGGTATCGAGGGCAAGGGAAATGGACCCGACCCGTTTATATACGGACAATACAGGTTTTGGACAGCTTCCGCCGCAAGGTAGGGAAGCGGATTATTATATCCAGTCGTTGAACTGGCATCCCCCGTTGAAATCGGCATATTCTGCTGTACCTGATACCACGCTGGATTATCATGCAGTCACCCGGCTTGCAGAGCATCCCGTTATTGGGCACGAACATGCCCAATACACAATGTATGTGCGGCCTCAAGAGCGAGCCAAGTATACCGGCGTATTGCGCCCTAGTTGGTTAAGGCCGATCGAAGAATCGTTGACAAACAAAGGCATGATTGCGGATCTGGAGCATTTTCAACAAGTCAGTGGTACCCATCTGGTCCGTTCCCTCAAAGAAGCCATGGAGCGGATTCGGCGAACACCGGATGCTGCGGGCGTACAACTGCTGGACATTCGCGATTTTCCAGGGCAGGGACATGCTACGACAGGCATTCTGGACGTATTTTGGGATGACAAAGGCATTACAACACCTGAGGAATTCATGCAGTTAAACTCCGATGTGGTGCTTTTGTTAAGCTGCAAGGAGCGTACATTCTACGCCGGAGAACCTATTCATGTCGATGTACGCATCTCTCACTACGGTAAAGATCCGCTTGAGGCCCAGTTTATACAGTGGAGGTTAATAAGCGATGATGTGATACTTACTGAAGGACAGTGGAAGACCCCAGATATTCCATGTGGGTCCGTCAAGTCACTGGGAAGCATTGTCGCTACAGCACCCCAGGCAGGAGCAGCAGCATTTCGCATTGAAGCGGAGCTGCGGTCCGTCGATTCGGAGAGGCATGTAGCCAATGTATGGCATGGCTGGTCGTTTCCTGTATATCAGTCTCATCCGAGTGCGAATCGCTTCTGGAATACCGTGACAGAGTTGCAGCCCTTCCTGGGTGAAGCGCATCATGATTGCGTAGATCACATCGATGGATTCCGGTTGGTGAAAAATCGGAAGATTGACTTGGTTATCGTTCGGTCGTTAACACCCAATGTGGTTGATTATGTGGTCAACGGGGGAATGTTTGGCTACAGCCAACCGCAGAAGGGTTATATGATTCAGTGGAGACCAAGTATCTGCCTGTATTCTGGAATTACCTGATGTTTGCTACACAGCCTGGTGCAACAATGGGCATGTATCTGAGAGATCAGTTAGCACTCTTAGGCTCCTTCCCGCATGATGGGGCTTCAGATTGGCATTGGTATCACTTGGTGAACGGTACGCCAGCCATATGTTTGGATACGTTGCCCGGGGTGGAACCGCTGATCGAAGTGGTGGATCATTTTCATCGGGCCAAACGGCTCGCTTATGCTTTTGAGGCAAACATAGGGAAGGGCAAGATTCTGGTATCCTCACTTCCATTTGCTAATCTGGCGTTAATGAAGCGTCCGGAAGTTGCCTACTTGTTTCAGCAGATACTTGCGTATCTGAATGGGGATCAATTCCGTCCAGCAACCTCCATATCGGTAGCTCAATTGCTCGGGATCGTGAAACTGCAGACCATTCAATTTACATTGTAATCATAGGGACCCGCAAGGGTCTCTTTTGCATGTTATTCAGTTGAAGTAAACGATTACTATAAAACGTTTTCGTTATAAACCATTTAAACTTATATTTTCCTTTATATTGATTTTATTGTTTATAAAAGTAGAATTTATCACTGATTTTAACGAATTAATGACGGATTATACATGCCTATATCTAATTTTTATATGATTTTCTCTAAAATCCAGATGGTATTTTGAAAACGCTCTATCGAGTATGATTATTTTATAAAACAGAGGAGGGGGAACGGAGATGGAAACGCTAACAAAAAAATCCGCTTCCGCGAAAAGAAGCAGTGACCCCAAACCGCCTTTAAAGAATCGGCGGAACGGAATTTGGGACAGAATGAAACAGCAGAAATATCTCTATCTCATGTCATTGCCATTCGTAGCTTGGGTTTTCGTATTTAACTATCTGCCACTATGGGGATGGACGATGGCTTTCCAAAATTATAAACCTGCCAGATCGTTTGGAGATCAGGAGTGGGTTGGTTTTAAACACTTTGTAGAGCTGTTCAGCGATGATCGTTTCTATCTGGTACTTCGGAATACGCTTGCAATGAGCTTGATGGGACTGGTTGTCGGTTTTATCGTACCGATATTCTTCGCTATTCTCTTGAATGAAATGAGAGGCATGTTCTTCAAGCGTGCCGTGCAAACGGTATCATATCTGCCTCACTTTGTATCCTGGGTCGTTGTTGCCGGATCATTACGAAGATGCTTTCTACGGATGGCGGTATTATCAATGATATTTTGGTAGGCCTGAACATTATAGACCAGCCGATCCAGTTCATGGCCAAGGGCAACCTGTTCTGGTACATTGTAACCGCTTCAGATATGTGGAAAGAAACCGGCTGGAATGCCATCATCTATCTCGCAGCAATTACAGGTATTGACCAAGAGCTGTATGAAGCTTCCCGTGTAGATGGAGCGAACCGCTGGAGACAGATGTGGCACATCACGCTGCCTGGCATACGGACCACGATTTCCGTACTTTTCATCATGTCCATTGGACATCTTATCAGTATCGGTTTCGAGAAGCAGTTCTTGCTCGGCAACAGTCTGGTCACAGACTACTCGGAAGTCCTTGATCTATACGCGCTCAATTATGGTTTGAATATGGGACGATTCTCATATGGTACAGCCATAGGTATCTTCAACTCCGTTGTCAGTATCATCCTTCTGTTTACTGCGAACGGCTTGTTCAAAAAATTCACCAAAGAAAGCATCATGTAGGGAGGGGACGACATTATGGCGAACAAAGCATTCAATGCTACTCGGGGCGATAAACTGTTCGATATATTCAACATCCTCGCGATGACCATGGTGCTGATCGTAACACTATATCCATTCCTAAACGTACTGGCCATCTCACTTAATAACTCAACGGATACAGTACGCGGCGGGATTTACTTGTGGCCACGCGAATTCACATTACAGAACTACAAAACGATCTTCCAATATGATGGATTGTTACAAGGTTTGCAGATCTCCATTCTGCGTACACTTGTAGGTACTGTGCTCGGATTGATCAGTTCCTCCATGATCGCCTTTACACTGAGCAGACCAGACTTCGGACTTCGTAAATTTGTTTCCACAACGCTTGCGCTCACGATGTATTTCTCCGGTGGTCTGATTCCGGTATACATTCTGATGCGTGACCTGAACCTGATCGGTACATTCTGGGTATATGTATTGCCAGGCATGATCAGTGCATTTAACGTTTTCATTATCCGTTCATTCATTGATGGTCTGCCGTATGCATTGCAGGAATCCGCAAAGCTGGATGGTGCGAACGACTTTACGATCTATTACAGAATCATCCTGCCATTGTGTAAACCGGTGCTTGCAACCATCGCATTGTTCCTGGCCGTGGGTCAATGGAATGCATGGTTTGATACGTACCTGTACAATGGTTCAAAGGCACATCTGACCACACTCCAATATGAGCTGATGAAAGTACTTCAAAGTACACAGCAAGGCTCAGGCGCTGGACGGAATGCCAATGACATGGCACAGCAAATGACACAGATTTCACCTGAGTCGATCAAAATGGCGATTACGATCGTTGTAACAGTTCCAATCCTGATTGTATATCCGTTCCTTCAGAAGTATTTTGTTGGCGGTATGACACTGGGCGCAGTAAAAGCATAAGCAAGCTTGTACAGGTTGCCACATAGAGCGGCCGTACATCTAAATGAAGCATCAGGATACCCGAAGCGCAGCCATATGGTCTGCGCTTCACCGTATAGGGCTGCGGTGTGGTATGCATGAAGCTATAGACAGGGACAAAAAGTCCCGGATAAGACAGACATATGAAACGGGAGGATTACCATTATGGCAAGTTCCAAAATGAAGATTGCACTGGCTCCAGTGCTTGCGATGTCATTGCTCGCAGGTTGTGGCGGTGGAAGCGGCAGTGATACGTCCTTTAAAGATACAAGTTCAGAGACTACTCCACTTACATTTGATTTCTTTAGTGTGGATCCCAGTCCGAACTGGAATGGGATGAAGGATGAAGTGGGTAAAGTCATTACAGAAAAAACAGGCGTAACGCTTAACGGTGAATTTGCCGTTAGTGGTGGTCAGGATAAAATCTCCTTAATGGCAGCGAGCGGAGACTATCCGGATATCGTGTCACCCAAAGGAGAACTTAGCAAACTGGTGGATGCCGGGGCAATGCTTGATCTAACGGAACTGATTGATCAATATGCTCCCAATCTGAAGAAGCTATATGGTAATTACATGGACCGGTTGAAATACAGTAATGAGGATCAGGCTATTTATGTGCTGCCGACGTATTATGCAGTAGACCAGAAGTACTTTGATGCAGGTGGCGGATTTGGTATTCAGCACCGTGTACTGAAAGAACTCGGATACCCGGAAGTGCGTACACTTCAGGATTACGAGAATGTATTGAAAGCTTACAAAGAGAAACACCCAACGATTGATGGTCAGCCAACCATCCCGTTAACGCTGGATGCGGATGATTGGAGAATCATGATTACCGTTACGAATCCGGCCTTCCAGGCAACAGGCGCACCGGACGACGGTGAGTACTATATCGATCCAGAGACGTATGAAGCACGTCTGCACTACAAACGTCCAGAGGAAAAGGAGTACTTCCGCTGGTTGAACCATATGTACAATGAGGGACTGCTTGATCAGGACAGCTTTATCCAGAAAACTGATCAATACAAATCCAAAATTGCAAGTGGGCGTGTTCTTGGTGTCATTGACCAGGATTGGGGATATTCCGATGCAGAAAATGCATTGAAATCCGCGGGCAAGTCTGAAGCAACCTATTCTCACTTCCCGGTGACCCTGTCCGAAGATATCAAGGACCAAACCTTCCAGGATCCTGGTTTTGTATCCGGTTGGGGTGTAGGAATCACAACGACGAATCCGGATCCGGTTCGTACGATCAAATTCTTCGATTACCTGGCTTCTGATGAGGGGCAAGTTCTGATGAACTGGGGAATTGAAGGTAAACAGTATGAAGTGAAGGACGGCAAACGTGTCATTCCTGCCGACATTCAAGACCAGAAGACCAATAATGCAGCCGTATTCCAGAAAGAAACGGGTGTAGGACTGTATACCAATATCTCTGGTCACTATGGAGACGGTGTGAAGGACTCAACAGATAATTACTATACTACGAATTTCCCTGAACAGATTGTGGCGGCATATTCCGATGCAGAGAAAGAAACACTCAAAGCTTACGGCGCTACAACGTGGAAAGATCTGTTCCCTAATGAAGATGAGTTCCCAATCAAACCATGGGGCAAGCTTACAATCTGCCAACACCAGGTGACTCTAACTATAACGTGATCTTCAAGAAAACACAGGATATTATCCGAAAACGTATCCCGGAAGCCATTCTGAGTACTCCTGAACAATTCGATGTGATCTATGACGGCATGATTGCAGAAGTGAACCAGGCAGGCGCTGAGGATATGGAGAAACAATATACAGAGCTCGTACAAAACCGTGTTCAATTGTGGAGCGGTGAAGAGGCTAAGTAAGCTTGAGTATAGTCAGATTTTAACCGAAAAAGAACCCGGATCACCGGGTTCTTTCTTATGCCTAAAACGTTTTCTAAAAAACGTTTTCAATTTTAAAAATTCACTATTGACAAGGGATAAAGTAGATATTATTATTCAATTATGAAAGCACTTACATCTGCTTGTACATCGTGTGATATTCACCTGAAACTCAAAGTGAACACGTACTGAATGGCAGAAGAAATAAAGGAAGAGAAGAACCATTTTGTTTTTCGGAAAACGCTTCAAATGTTATAAAAACAAGAAAATGCCATTCGTTTTATCTGGTCACGGTATGTGCAGGTCAGCCTGTTATACAAATATACAGCTTCATTATATCCATAAGGGGGATTACACATGAAGGGCAAAACACCAAAAACATTCGCAATGCTTCTGTTAGCCAGTGCTCTTGCAATTACAGCGGGATGCGGTAATGGAGGAGGATCTAACGCTTCAGAAAAGCCGGTTGATACCGGAGATACAACCAGTCCAATAACCTTTACATTCTTTGGTGCAGACGCGAGTCCAAACTGGAATAACATGAAGGATGCTGTCGGTCAAGAGATTACTAAGGCAACGGGAGTTACAATTGAAGCTGAGTATGATGTGAATAATGGTGGTGACCAAAAGATTCCTTTGATGGCTGCCAGTGGTGATTACCCTGATATTATCTATCCTAAAGGCAACTTGTCTAAGCTTGTGGATGCAGGCGCGATGCTGGACTTGACTGATCTGATTGAGGAGCATGCTCCCAATTTGAAAAAAATCTATGGTGATCAGATGAACCGTCTGAAATATAGTTTGGAAGATCAAGCGATCTATACGATTCCAACCAACATGGGTGTGGACAATGTCGCTTTTGACGCAACAGGCGGATTCGAAATTCAACAAAGAGTATTGAAAGAACTCGGATATCCTGAAGTAAAAACACTTGAGGACTATGAGAACGTACTGAGAACGTATTATGAAAAACATCCAACGATTGATGGTCAGCCGACGATCCCGTTAACATTAAATGCAGATGACTGGAAGATCATGATCACGGTAACGAACCCGGCGTTCCAAGCTACGGGTGGACCGGATGATGGTGAGTATTATATCAATCCTGAAACCTATGAAGCGGTTCTGCACTACAAACGTCCTGAAGAAAAGGAATATTTCCGTTGGTTGAACAAAATGTATAATGAAGGACTGCTGGACAAAGATACATTTGTTCAAAAGGATGACCAATATAAATCCAAAATCGCGAGTGGTCGAGTACTTGGTCTGATTGACCAAGAGTGGAACTACGGTGAGGCGGAGAACGCTTTGAAATCTTCTAATGGTGGCGATAAAACATATGCCCACTTCTCCGTGTCTCTGAACAAGGATATTGTGGATCATACGTTCCAACCGACAGGATTTGACGGTTATGGTATCGGAATCACGACTTCGGCCAAAGATCCGGTACGTATCATCAAATTCATGGATTGGCTTGCATCTGATGAAGGTCAGGTTCTGAGAAACTGGGGTGTTGAAGGTCAACACTACCAAGTGGAGAATGGCAAACGTACAATTCCAGCAGATGTACAAGATCGCAAAACCAATGACAACTCTGCCTTCACGAAAGAATCTGGCGTAGGGATGTATAACATCTTTAGTGCCAGATACGGTGATGGTGTGAAAGATGCCACAGATAACTACTATACAACGAACTTCCCTGAACAGATCCAAGCAGGCTACACAGCAGCAGAGAAGGAGACGCTGAAGGCGTATGGTATTACAACATGGAAAGATTTCTATCCTTCCGAAGAGGATCTGAAGCTGAAGGATTGGGGCGCAGCATATAACATGCCTGTACCTTCCGATACGGATTACAACGTAACGTTCCAGAAAACACAAGATATCGTACGTAAACGTATTCCTGAGGCGATCCTTGCCAAACCTGAGAACTTCGACAGTGTATATGATGGACTTCTGGCTGAACTCGATAAAGCGGGTGCAGTGGAGATGGAGAAACAATACACTATTTGGATCAAGGAACGTGTATCTCTCTGGACTGGAAAAGATGTGAAATAAGATTGAAAACCAAGCATGAAAATCCATGGTTTTCATTGCGAAAAAAGCCCTTGAGAAAGGGCTTTTTTTATTGTTGACGTATGGTGTCGAATAGCCTATAATCTATCGTGTAAGCACTTTCAGTAAGCGTTTTATAGTAGTTTTCGAAAACGTTTTATGTATGTTGAAAGAAGAAATCTCAAAATGAGTGATGCAGACTGTTGGACTCGAACAATCTGGTTTTTAAGCCCGTATCGTAAGCGTATTCAAACAAGTGGTATCCTCAGGCAAAAAAAGCCTGTTATACAGATAAAACCTTCATAAATAATAGGGGGAACTAGACAATGAGAGGCAAAATGAAAGGCAATACACCCAAGACGTTTGCAATGTTGATGCTCGCAAGTGCAATGTTGGTTACAGCTGGCTGTGGGAATTCGGGATCGAAAGAGACTACAGAATCCAGCGGTACCGAACCGATAACAGTAACGTTCTTCGGAGCGGATGCAAGTCCAACCTGGAACAAGATGCAAGATGCCGTTGGTAAAAAGATCACGGAGCAAACAGGCGTTACAATTGAAGCTGAATATGATGTAAACGATGGTGGTAACCAGAAGATTGCATTGATGGCTGCCAGTGGCGACTTTCCTGATATGATCTACCCTAAAGGTAACTTGTCCAAACTTGTGGATGCAGGCGCGATGCTTGATCTCACCGATCTGATTGAAGAGCATGCTCCCAATTTGAAAAAAATCTATGGGGAACAGATGAACCGTTTGAAATACAGTCTCGAAGATCAAGCCATCTATACCATTCCAACCAATATGGGTGTCGATAACGTTACATTTGACGCTACAGGTGGATTTGAAATTCAGCAAAGAGTATTGAAAGAGCTGGGGTACCCTGAAGTGAAGACACTTGAGGATTACGAGAACGTACTGAGAGCTTATTACGAAAAACATCCAACGATTGATGGTCAGCCAACCATTCCTCTGACATTAAATGCAGATGACTGGAAGATCATGATTACGGTGACGAACCCTGCCTTCCAGGCGACAGGTGCACCGGATGATGGTGAATATTACATTGACCCTGAAACATATGAAGCTAAGCTGCACTACAAACGTCCAGAGGAAAGAGAACATTTCCGCTGGTTGAACAAAATGTACAATGAAGGCCTACTGGACAAAGATGCATTTGTTCAAAAGGATGACCAATATAAGTCCAAAATTGCCAGTGGCCGTGTCCTGGGTCTGATTGACCAAGAGTGGAACTACCAAGAAGCAGAGAATGCGCTCAAATCATCGGGCAAGGATGATGCCACATATGCTCACTTCTCTGTATCACTTAACGATGAAATTGTGGATCACACATTCCAGCCTGCAGGATTTGACGGTTACGGCATCGGGATTACAACTTCGGCCAAAGATCCAGTGCGTATCATCAAATTCATGGATTGGCTTGCTTCCGATGAAGGACAAGTTCTGAGAAACTGGGGTATTGAAGGCGAACACTATAACGTAGAAGATGGAAAACGTGTAATTCCAGATGAAGTTCAAGATCGTAAAACAAATGACAACTCCAATTTCAGTAAGGAAACAGGAATTGGGATGTATAACATATTTAGCGCAAGATACGGTGATGGTGTAAAAGATTCTACGGACAACTACTACACAACGAATTTCCCAGAGCAGATCGTAGCTGGTTACACAGCTGCCGAGAAAGAAACACTGAAAGCTTATGGAATCACGACATGGAAAGAGTTCTATCCGTCTGAAGAAGATCTGCCTGTTAAGGATTGGGGCGCGGCGTATAACATGTCCGTACCTTCCGGTACAGACTATGAGGTAACCTTCCAGAAAACGCAGGATATTATCCGTAAACGGATTCCGGAAGCTGTTCTGACTACACCAGCCAACTTTGATGCAACATATGATGCTTTACTGGCTGATTTGGACAAAGCGGGTGCAGTTGAAATGGAGAAACAATTTACGGTTTGGGTTAAGGAACGTGTCTCCCTGTGGACAGGAAAAGATGTGAAATAATATGGATTGTCTGCAATCCATGGTTAAACAAGGAAGGCCCTGCGAAGGGCCTTTTTTGATGTGGTTGATGTGTGATGAATTGCATTGACGCAAATTGGGAAATCACATATAATTTCCTTATTGTAAGCACTTACCGAAAACGTTTTATAATATAGAGAAAATCTTAAGCATTCCAAAGCCGATTGATGAACAGGAGCCAATCATGTCCCAACACAACAAGCAAACTAAAATGAACCGTCTGTGGTATCGACAACCGGCAAAACGCTGGGAAGAAGCACTGCCCATTGGAAACGGCCGTCTTGGCGGCATGGTATATGGCGGCGCAGCGAATGAACGAATACAGCTTAATGAAGATACGTTATGGTCAGGGTTTCCCCGGGATACGATTCAATACAGCAGTCAACGGTATCTGAAGCAGACGCGTGAGTTGATTATGTCTGAACAATATGGTGAAGCTGAGGATTTGTTGAACCGTGAAATGCTAGGCCGTGATGTGGAGGCCTACCAGCCGATGGGTCATTTTCTGTTGCAGCAAGAGGGTCTGGATGATCTTTCGTATGATGCATATGAGCGTGAGCTTGATCTGGACTCGGGTATTGCGACCACGACGTACTCATGGGAAGGGACTCGTTATGTACGTGAAGTGTATGCCAGTGCTTCAGATGATCTGATGGTCTGCACATTGACTGCTGATGGGAAGGGCGCTGTGAATGTAAGTGTTACTCTGGACAGTCCTCATCCTTATCGCATGGAGACTTCAGGAGATGCATTAACCATGTTCAGTCGGTGCCCCAGTCATGTGGAGTCCAATTATTTCAGGGATCACCCGGAATCCGTTCTCTATGAAGAGGATCGGGGAACTGCTTATGCTGTGCGTTTGGCAGTTACGGCAACAGGCGAGCAGGCAAAGGTCTCCAATCTGGAAGGCAAGTTACATATTCAGGGTGCTGATCAGGTTGTTTTCTATCTGGCAGCAGCTACGTCCTTTGAGAGTTACAATGTGTTGCCTGTGAAGGATCATCTTGTATTGGAAGAGGAATGCGTGGATGTGATCTCCAAGGCGATCACACATGGTGCGGAAGTGCTTCGGGAACAACATGTACAAGATCATCGTGCATTGTTTAACAGAGTATCTATTGATTTGGGTGTATCGGCTAACGCTGAGTTGCCGACGGATGAGCGGCTGCAGGCCTATCAGGCTGGGGAACAAGATCCTGGACTGGAGGCCATATATTTTCAATATGGAAGATATCTGTTAATGGCCAGTTCGCGTCCGGGCAGTCAGCCTGCCAATCTGCAGGGAATCTGGAACCATCAGGTTGAACCGCCATGGCATAGTGATTACACCATCAACATCAACACGGAGATGAATTACTGGCCTGCAGAAGTCTGCAATCTCAGTGAATGTCATGAGCCGCTATTTGATATGCTGACCGATCTCAGTGATACAGGACGCAGAACGGCGCGGATTCTGTACGGAGCCCGTGGATGGACTGCCCATCATAACGTGGATATCTGGAGGACCACTACGCCGACAGGTGGAGATGCAAGCTGGGCTTTCTGGCCGATGGGCGGAGTATGGCTTACCTCTCATCTATGGGAGCATTATCAATTTACCGGTGATCAGCGTTTTCTTGAGGAACGTGCCTACCCCATCATGAAAGAAGCGGCACTGTTCTGTCTCGACTGGCTGGTGGAAGGGCCTGATGGTTATCTGGTTACGATTCCATCCACCTCACCAGAGAACAAGTTTCTCACTGATACGGGAGAGGCGCGGAGTATATCGATGGCTTCAACCATGGATATGAGCTTGATTCGTGAGTTGTTCAGCCGCTGTATTAAAGCGGCGAAGCAACTGAATATAGATGAGTCACTGGCAAGTGAGTGGCATGAGGCTCTAGAGAAGCTTTATCCATTCCGAATTGGAAGTGAAGGACAATTGTTGGAGTGGTTTAAGGATTTTGCTGAATCCGAGCCAGGGCATCGTCACGTCTCTCACCTGTATGGACTGTATCCCGGGGAGCAGATCAATCGAGTACACACGCCGGAACTCGTGGAAGCAGCACGAATATCGCTTGAACGTCGTATCTCACAAGGTGGCGGGCATACAGGATGGAGCTGTGCTTGGTTGATCAATCTGTATGCACGACTGCTGGATAGCAGCCAGGCACATCAGTTTGTACGCACATTGCTCGCCCGATCCACACATCCGAATCTGTTTGATGACCATCCACCATTCCAGATCGATGGTAACTTTGGAGGCACAGCCGGAATCGCCGAGATGTTAGTGCAGAGTCACTTGAACGAACTGCATTTACTTCCGGCACTGCCGGATGTCTGGACTCAAGGCCGTGTGGAAGGACTTCGTGCAAGAGGTGGTTATACGGTGGGCATGACGTGGACAGACAACAAGCTTGCATCAGCGGTCATCCAGGCAGACCGAAATGACTCGCTGACTCTTCGCAGTGCTTATCCGCTACGAGGAGTGGACGGACTTGAACAAGCGAAGGCAGAGCTTACGCCTCAGGGCGATTATGTAATTCATTTAACGATGACCGCAGGACAGACGATCCGCGTGTCACAATGAGACGGAGGAGTAAACCATGACGATTTTTAGATTTCCGCAAGATTTTCGCTGGGGTACAGCAACAGCTTCCTATCAAGTCGAAGGAGCCGCACAGGAAGGCGGGCGAGGGGTATCCATTTGGGATACGTTTGCTCGCACCCCTGGCAAAGTATATAACGGAGACAATGGTGATGTCGCGTGTGACAGTTACCACCGGTACGAGGAAGATATCGAACTGATGAAGAAACTCGGGATTAATACATACCGGTTCTCCATTGCTTGGCCGCGTATTATTCCTGATGGGGATGGTGAGATCAATCGGGAAGGACTGGATTTCTACCATCGTTTCGTGGATGCGTTGCTGGAGGCTGGCATTGAACCGTTTCTCACGCTGTACCACTGGGATCTGCCACAGACGCTGGAGGATGACGGTGGTTGGAGCAACCGCAGAACAGTTGATGCTTTTGTAAAATATGCCGAAGTGATCTTCAAAGAATTCTCAGGTAAAATAAACTTCTGGCTGACATTCAATGAACCATGGTGTATCGCGTTCCTCTCGAACCTTCTCGGGATTCATGCGCCAGGAAACAAAGACCTGCAAACGTCAATCAATGTTGCTCATGGCTTGTTGGTTGCTCACGGTAAAGCGGTCCAATCCTTCCGTCGCATGGGTATAACGGGACAGATCGGTATTGCTCCGAACGTCTGCTGGGCTGAGCCGTACAGCAAATCTCCTGAGGACCAGGCTGCGTGTGACCGATCGATCGCGCTCAATACCGATTGGTTCCTTGATCCAATCTACAAAGGCACGTATCCGCAGTTTATGGTGGATTGGTTTGCGGAAGCCGGTGCTACTGTACCTATTCAGGAAGGTGACATGGAGATCATCTCGCAACCGATCGATCTGCTCGGCATTAACTATTACACGATGGGAATTAATCGTTTCAATCCGGAAGCGGGTGTTCTCCAATCGGAAGAAGTGGATATGGGCTTGACCAAGTCGGATATCGGCTGGCCAGTGGAATCACGCGGGTTATATGAATTCATGCATTACTTGCAAAAGTACGGCAATGTGGATGTATACATCACGGAGAATGGTGCTTGCATCAATGATGGTCTGGATAATGGCAAAATTAATGATCATCGCCGAATTGCCTATTATGAACAGCATTTGGCTCAAATTCACCGCATCATTAATGACGGCATTAACCTGAAAGGGTACATGGCGTGGTCATTAATGGACAATTTTGAATGGGCAGAAGGCTACCGTATGCGCTTCGGTCTCGTTCATGTGGACTATCGTTCACTTGTGAGAACGCCGAAGGAGAGCTATTACTGGTATCAGAATGTCATTAAGAATAATTGGCTGGAAACCCGTAACGAGCATAATCCCCAATAGATGTATTCGTGTTATTAAGAGAGAACAGGTTCAGGTCCTCATTAGGATATAGATATCTTATAAATGAAGAGAAAGACGGTAGCATTAGCGTATACCAATGCACCGTCTTTTTTATTTTTTTGCAATTGAAAATGAGTAGTTCATAAAGGTTTCATCAGGTCAAGGGTCTTTTCTGTTATGAAGAGACGGTTTTTGGGTTATAAGAAGTAAGGAAGAACTCGATAATACTTTGTCAACGGGTAATTCGAAAATAAAGTGTCCAAATTGCGAAAGAAATTTGAACATTTGTTGACTAAAATTCATACTGATGTGGTATATTGGTATAAGGAAAGCACTTACAAAAAGGGAAAAGGAAGTGTTTACTATGGCATCGAAGACAGCAATGGTCAGCCAATTGGAGCGCAAAGACAAAAATATGCGGCGCGCCGTCTTGACGATGACAGTTCTGGCATGGATCGCACTCATTACGGGAGTGGTCATGTGTCTGATCAATTTGAATGAATTTAATGACCGTAATCTTGGTTTGATGGTTGGTATTGGATTCCTTGTAGGTAGTGTGTTTATTTACGTTATTGCCAAAGCGATTGGCCTTGTTCATACACGCCGGGAAGACGAAGGCGCTGATTGATTATAATCCTGCGTGAATTCGTTCATAATAAGACTGGATAAGTTCCCGGAATCCAGTCAATAAAGCCCTTTGCGGATACGTTGACATTGTTCAACGGGCCTGCAAAGGGTTTTATTTTGTGACTTGATGTGTAAAGATTACGAAGTACAAATATCAAGCACGCAAGCGATTTGTGAGAAAAAATTCACACATTTAAGGTGTAAAATCGACAAATTTGTTAACAAGAACAAAAAAGTTGTTCATTTCTGATATCTTTAGTAGGAAGAGAGTAGTATACTGATTTTTCAGTATGAGCGAATTTAAGGAGAGGGGATCAAAATGAACAAGAAACCTAGGTCGCTAATCCGGATTATCATTCCGGTTGTCCTGACGTTGGTTACAATTGCATTGATTGTCTGGCCAATGCTGGCAGGCGGGCAGTACGTTGTTCTGGATCCGAAGGGGCCAATTGGCGCTTCGCAGAGAGATTTGATTGTCATCTCGACAATTTTGTGTGCTGTCATCATTGTGCCAGTACTCATTTTGTCTGCCGTAATCGTATGGCGTTACCGCGACAAGCCGGATAACAAAGCTGCTTATGAGCCTAACTGGTCTCATAGTACGAAGGCGGAGGCAATCTGGTGGACGGTTCCAATTATCATTATTGGAATACTTGCAATTGTAACGATTCGTTACACGTATGATCTGGAGCCTTCGAAGCCGCTGGCTCATGAGAAGGAACCAATCACCATCCAAGTTTCTTCACTGGACTGGAAATGGCTGTTTATGTATCCGGAGCAAGGGATTGCAACGGTCAACACGCTGAATATTCCGGCAGACCGGCCCGTGAAATTTGAACTCACTGCGGATTCACCAATGAACTCATTCTGGATTCCGCAACTCGGAGGACAGATTTATACGATGTCGGGTATGGCGATGACCTTGTATCTGCAGGCAGATCATGAAGGCAAGTACTGGGGTTCAGGCGCCAACTTCACAGGCGAGCATTTCGGAGAAATGCGTTTTGATGTGAATGCTACATCGGACGAAGATTTTGACAAATGGGTAGCTGAAGTGAAACAGAATTCTCAGGAATTGACTACAGAAGGTTACAAAGCGCTGGCTGAACCAGGAACGAGCAATGTTGCTTATTATTCTGCGTTCCCAGAAGGATTGTTCCAAAATATCGTGACCAAGTATGTTGTAGATGGTCAAAGTGCTCACAGTAAGCATGGAAGTTCAAGTGAAGCTTCTGGAGCCGTTCAAAGTTCAACCGATGTGTCCAAACAAGATGAGGACAAGAGTGCTAACTAAAGATTCGAAAGGAGGCCCCCAATGTTAGAGAGACTTAAAGAGTTTGCATCGGAGTTTTTCGTAACTGGCGACCCGCTGATCTATGGAGCAGACGTGGCCATCGGTATTACGATGATTACGATCGTAACGGTGCTGACTTATTTCAAAAAATGGGGCTGGCTCTGGCGTAACTGGTTAACTACCGTCGATCATAAAAAGATCGGTATTATGTATATCATTGCTTCTATTATCATGTTGTTCCGTGGTGGTGTAGATGCATTGATGATGCGTCTGCAGCTGGCTATGCCTAACATGGATTTCTTACATCCTGAGCATTATAATCAGGTCTTTACAACTCACGGCACGATCATGATCCTGTTCATGGCGATGCCATTTATGTTTGGTTTATTTAACGTTATCGTGCCATTACAGATCGGAGCAAGGGACGTTGCCTTCCCGTTTCTGAACGCACTCAGCTTCTGGTTATTCTTCCTGGGAGCAATGCTGTTTAACCTGTCCTTCGTTATCGGTGGTTCACCGGATGCGGGATGGCTGAGTTATCCGCCTCTATCGGAGCTGTCACACAGTCCGGGGGTCGGACAAAACTTCTATATATGGGGTATACAGATATCGGGTATCGGTTCCCTGGCTACCGGTATCAACTTCTTGGTTACCATCATTAAAATGCGTGCGCCAGGCATGAGATGGATGAAAATGCCGATGTTCACATGGTCGGTATTCTCCACTTGTATCATTATCTTGTTTGCTTTCCCGATCCTGACTGTGACACTTGCATTGTTATTCCTCGACAGGTTTGCCGGGCGCATTTCTTCACACTTGATTTGGGCGGTAACCCAATGATGTATATCAACTTGATCTGGATGTGGGGTCACCCTGAGGTATACATTGTCGTCTTGCCGGCATTCGGTGTGTTCTCCGAGATTGTAAGTACCTTCTCGCGGAAAAAACTGTTTGGTTACAAGTCAATGGTATTTGCAATGTTAATTATCAGCTTCCTGTCCTTCTTTACATGGGCGCATCACTTCTTCACGATGGGTTCGGGAGCGGACGTGAATGCATTCTTCGCCGTAACTACGATGTTGATTGCTATTCCAACAGGGGTTAAGATATTTAACTGGCTGTTTACCATGTATCGAGGAAGGATTCGCATGGCGACTCCGATGATGTGGACACTTGCCTTTATCCCGTGCTTTATTGTCGGGGGTATGACAGGCGTTCTGTTATCCGTTGCTCCTGCTGACTTCCAGTTCCACAACAGTTACTTCCTGATTGCCCACTTCCACCAAGTATTGATCGGTGGCGTTGTCTTCGGATACTTCGCTGGTCTGTATTATTGGTGGCCTAAAATGTTCGGTTTCCAACTTGAAGAGAAACTGGGCAAATGGGCATTCTGGACTTGGAATATTGGTTTCTATGTCTGCTTCATGCCGCAGTACGCTGTCGGTCTGATGGGTATGACACGTCGTCTGAGCACTTACGGCTGGGATACTGGCTGGTGGGAACTTAACTTCGTATCCACAATCGGGGCATTCCTGATGGGTGTCGGATTCTTGTTCCAAGTTGCACAAATTGCAGACGGTATTCGCAAATACAAAACACTTAAAGCTTCCGGCGATCCATGGGATGGTCGTACGCTCGAGTGGTCGATTCCTTCACCAGCTCCAGAGTACAACTTCGCTGTTACACCGCGCGGAGATGATATTGATGAGTGGTGGGAAGAGAAAGAACGTCGTGCGAAAGGCATTCATCCGCCTGAGCCTGTATATGAACCAATTCATATGCCGAAGAATTCTTCGATTCCGTTCATTATGTCTGTCTTCTGGTTTGTAGCCGGCTTTGGCTTCGTATTCGGTTGGCTGTGGATGGCGATTCTCGGACTTGCTGGCGTAGGCATCTGTATGATCGCCCGTTCATTCTCTTACGATACGGATTATTACATTCCGGTCGACGAAATCAAGCGTACCGAAGCGTCGTTAAGGGGGTCGGTATAGATGGCTCAAGCAGCCGCTAAGCACGGTGAGAATCATGCACATGGTCATGACCATGGCCACCATGATCCACAGGAAATGAAAATTCTCGGATTCTGGTTCTTCCTGATTTCCGACGTTATCCTGTTCTCCGTATTGTTCGCAACCTTCATTGTGTTGCGTGACAATACGGCGGGCGGACCGATTCTGTCCGAACTGATCAAAATGCCTGGTGTTATCGCCGAGACATTTATCTTGCTCACAAGTTCATTTACGAGCGGACTTGCCGTTCTAGCAATGAACCAGGGTAAAGTGAAACAGTTGATTAACTGGCTGATTGTGACAGCTGTTCTGGGTGCAAGCTTTATCGCCCTGGAGGTTTACGAGTTTATTGAGATGGTTCACGAAGGCTTTAGTTACACGACGAGTGCTGCATCTGGAGCATTCTTCACCCTCGTGGGTACTCACGGACTTCACGTATCGCTTGGTCTGATCTGGATGATCGGACTCATGTTCCAACTGAAAAAACGTGGGATTACCGACGTTACTCGCGGTAAGATCAACGTGATCAGCTTGTACTGGCACTTCTTGGACGTCGTATGGATCTTCCTCCTGTCGATCGTCTATCTCATGGGGGTGATGTAAGATGGCAGAGCACAACTCACATGATTCCCACGGCCATGAACAACATGGCTCACTGAAGTCTTATGTCATCGGCTTCATTCTGTCCGTCGTACTGACAATCATTCCACTTGTGGTGGTTCTGAACGACATGATGGGCAAAACAGGAACACTTATTGTGATTCTTGGTACAGCAGCACTTCAGTTTGTGGTTCAACTCTTCTTCTTCATGCATATCCGTGAAACAGAGAAACCACGCTGGAATGTAATGGCCCTTATATTCGGATTACTGATTATGATGACCATCGTGATTGGTTCGATCTGGATCATGCTTAACAACGCTGTTGCACATTAATAGTTAAATCAAAGAAGATCTCCCTGGTCTGTGTTACAGACTGTGGAGATCTTTTTTTTGCTCTAATTTAAGAAATAAACATCGTTAGTGATTAATAATATGAATGATTTTAAAAATAAAGGTACACAAAAGATACAAAATGAACTAAAATGAACTTATATGAACATGACTAAACTTCAATCCCAACCAATTTAAATGACGAAAGGAATGGATTAATAATGGAAAATCGTTATGCTGCACATCCCAATGAAGTGAAAACGTATGATACTTCTCGCCTGCGTGAGGAATTTCTGATGGAGCAACTGTTTGCAACCGATGAATTGGTAACGGTGTATTCTCATGTGGATCGTTATATTGTGGGAACGGCAGTACCTGAGAGCAAGGATATTACCCTTGAAGTGAATCTGAAGGATATCGGAACGAACTTTTTCCTGGAGCGTCGTGAAATCGGTATCATTAATGTGGGTGGTCACGGAACGGTAACAGCGGACGGACAAGGTTATGAGATTGGAGCGAAGGAATGTCTTTACATCGGCAGAGGTGTGAAGGAAGTTGTGTTCACGAGCAGTGACAAGGCTCAACCTGCCCAATTCTATTTTGTATCCACACCGGCTCATCATACCTATCCAACAGTAAAAGCAACACAAGAACAAGCTCAGCCGAATCATCTGGGCAGCATCGAAACTTCCAATGAGCGTACGATCTATCGTTACATTCACCAAGGAGAAGGTGGAATTCAGAGTTGTCAGTTGGTAATGGGCATTACCGAACTCGACAAGGGGAACATGTGGAACACCATGCCTGCACATACCCATAACCGTCGTTCCGAAGTATACTTGTACTGGAATCTGCCTGAGGATGGCGTTGTGTTCCATATGATGGGTGAGCCGGACGAAACGCGGCATCTGGTTGTACGCGACCGTCAGGCGATCATCTCCCCAAGCTGGTCCATTCACAGTGGTGTGGGTACGAGCAATTACACCTTCTGTTGGGCGATGGCTGGTGAGAACCAGACGTTCGAAGATATGGACGGCGTAGCGATGAAAGACTTGAAATAATAAATTAAAGATGTCTGAGTTAATTTGACAGAGTAGAGACTATAACGGAGGGGACAGAAAGGACCTGAAGAAGCGAAGCTTAAAGCTTTCTGGTAAGAAAGCTGCTTCGGAAGCATAGGCTCGGCTTTATCACCAAATTTCTCCCATTAAATAAGGAATTAAAGAAAATTTGGGGATAAGAGTGATCGAAAGGTTTTCTGTACCCGAAGTGTACACGTGTGAAACTGTTATTCATTTAACTCAGGTATTATAGGAAGTTGATTAGGATGAATTCATTGAAAAGACATGAAAAAATTATGGAGGCTCTGCTGGAGCGCCAGGAAGTAACCGTCAGTGATCTGAGTGAGTTGTTGCAGGTGACTGGGAAAACAGTGCGAGAGGATCTCGACAAGTTGGAGAGCATGGGACTGCTCGTACGTGTCCATGGTGGTGCTATGCTGGCTCAGAATGACCAATATGGCATCTTGAATAGCCGTGGAGTTACCGAGAAGCATCATGCGGAGAAAATGGAGATTGCAGAACGTGCTCTGGCTTACATTCGGCCTGGAGATATCGTTGCTCTGGATGGTGGCAGCACCACGCTGGAGATGGCCAAACGTCTCGATAATCAGCCACTGACGGTCGTGACCAACGACTTGTTCATTATTGCCGAGCTTACCAAGAAGGAGCAAGTGCGACTGGTTGTGCCTGGCGGGGCTCGTGTACGGAATATGCTGGTGGGGGATGATACAGCTGCCTTTATCTCCGGTCTTAACATTCATAAAGCCTTTATATCCACGACAGCCCTCCATCCGGAATTTGGATTATCCATATACACGGGAGATCTGGTTCCTTTGAAAAGAGCAATGATATCTGCCTCGCAGCAGGTATACGGCGTGGTGGATCATTATAAGTTTGGACAATTTGCACTGCGAACTTTCGCCCAGTGTTCGGAGCTGGACTATATTATCAGTGATAAACGTTTGGATGAAGAGACAGCTGCCTTATACGAGCAGAGCGGTGTCACAGTGGATTATCAAAGTTAACCTCATTCAGGATTCATGGGATTAAAGAACGGACAGATCGATGGATTGCATATCATAACCATGCGGAGGGAATCATTCATGAACCCATTTGATTTAAGCGGACAAGTTGCACTGGTGACAGGTACCTCTGGAGGACTTGGACAAGGGATGGCCATTGGATTGGCAGAAGCAGGGGCTGATGTGGTGCTGGTTTCTTATTCCAGACCTGCCGAAACGGCAAGTGCGATTGAAGCACTCGGACGCAAAGCTTATGTGATTGAAGCGGATTTAAGTCGTGAAGATGAGTTGCCGGCTGTGTTCGAACAGGCACTTGCGTTCCAGGGCAGAATTGACATTCTCGTCAATAATGCCGGAATCATTCGCCGCACACCTGCGGCTGATCATGCAGGGAAGGACTGGCACGATGTAATCGGTCTCAACCTGAACACGGTATTTTTCCTGAGCCAATTGGCTGGCAGACATATGATTGAACGCGGAAGCGGCAAGATCATTAATATAGCATCCATGTTGTCCTATCAAGGTGGAATTAATGTACCTGGTTATACAGCCAGTAAACATGGTGTTGCGGGTTTAACCAAAGCACTCGCCAATGAATGGGCGGGCAAGGGAATCCAGATTAACGGTATCGCACCTGGATATATGGAAACCGATAATACTACCCAGATCCGTGCGGACGAGAATCGTTATCGGGATATTACAGCCCGTATTCCTGCGGGACGCTGGGGTACTCCTGAAGATCTGAAAGGCCCGGTTGTCTTTCTGGCATCCGCAGCTTCGGATTATCTGAATGGTCATGTGCTGAATGTCGATGGCGGCTGGATGGCACGTTAATCGCTTGATGATCGGATTAGCATAAGGAGGCAGTGAGATGAAACTTGGTATTCTCGCACATACATTTGGCAAACAGCCTACAGCACAGCTGGCGCAGACGATTGCAGATAACGGATTTAATGCTGTACAGCTGGCGCTTGCCAAAGCGTTATCCGATGTGGACTCATCGAATGGCAAGCTGAGTCCAGGGCTTGCTAATGAGATTGGAGATCAATTTGCACAGCGCGGAGTGAAGATTGCGGTACTGGGCTGTTATATTAATCCGATTGACCCTGATCCCATAAGCCGGCGGGCGGACATTGATCGATTCAAGGAGCATCTGCGTTATGCCCGGGATTTTGGGTGCAGTATGGTAGCAACGGAGACCGGAAGCTTGGACACCTATCAGAGTACACATCCGGATGGATATGAAAAAAGGCGTGGAGTGTGCTGAAAGAAACAGTGGAGGAGTTAACTGAGGAAGCGGAGAAGTGGGGTGTGCATGCGGCGATTGAGCCTGTGTCCACACATACGCTTCATACCCATGAACATATGACCCGTTTGTTTGAAGAGATTCCTTCATCCAATCTGGGGATGCTGTTCGATCCGTGTAATCTGATCAAATATCCACATGCAGCAGATCAAGGGGCTTTCCTGCGCGAGGTGATGGAATCGCTGTATCAGCGTATGATTGTGATTCATGCGAAGGATGTAGCCTTCGATGCACAGGGTGAGAAATTCAATCCGGTACCTGGGGCAGGCATACTGGATTACCCGTTATTTTTTGAATTGCTAAAAACGTATAAGCCACATATTGATATTTCACTTGAAGGTGTAACAGCAGAGGAAGCTGTGCCTGCGGCCAAACATTTGCGTGAAGTATGGAATGCAGTTCGGGTCTAACTACTAAACCTTGGATCAGGTATGGCATACCGAAGCCAAAGTAGCTGAAAAACCTTTGCGAGGGCAAAGGTTTTTTTGGTACAGATATCGATAAAATACATATTTAATTTTTCTCATCGGAACAATCGGAAATAACTCTTTTCAAATGCGACATCTTGTGAGAGAATATGGAAAACATACGCCATCATGAGAAGACAGCAGGAACTTAAAGAACGTATATATCGAGGGAGGATTCAGATTTATGTCAAACGAACGTGAGCTTTCATTTGAAACATTGGCAATTCATGCAGGGCAGGAGATTGATCCAACGACCAACGCACGAGCAGTGCCATTGTATCAGACAACATCCTATGGATTCAAGGATACCGAGCATGCAGCTAACCTGTTTGGTTTGAAAGAGTTTGGCAACATCTATACCCGTCTGATGAATCCGACCACCGACGTGTTTGAGCAACGGATTGCTGCGTTGGAAGGCGGAGCAGGTGCGCTGGCTACAGCTTCTGGTCAAGCTGCTATTACGTTTTCACTTCTGAATATTGCTGGTGCAGGCGATGAGATCGTATCTTCGGCGAGTTTGTATGGAGGTACATACAATCTGTTCTCGACCACTTTGCCGAAACTGGGTCTGGACGTGAAATTTGTGGATTCCAGTGATCCTGAAAATTTCCGGGCAGCGATTACGGAGAAAACGAAAGCATTGTATGCCGAAACGATCGGTAATCCGAAAGGTAATGTACTCGATATTGAAGCGGTGGCAGCGATCGCTCATGAACATGGCATTCCTTTGATCGTGGATAATACGTTCCCAAGCCCGTACCTGCTTCGTCCAATCGAGCATGGAGCCGATATTGTCGTTCACTCTGCAACAAAATTCATTGGCGGTCATGGTACATCCATTGGTGGCGTTATTGTAGATAGCGGAAAATTTGACTGGAAGGCCAGCGGCAAGTTCCCAGGATTGACGGAGCCGGATGCCAGTTATAATGGTGTTGTATATACGGAAGCGGTTGGGCCAATTGCTTATATTATCAAAGCTCGTGTACAACTTCTACGTGACTTGGGTGCGACAATCTCTCCATTTAACTCATGGTTGCTGCTGCAAGGACTGGAGACATTACATCTGCGCGTAGAGCGTCATAGCAGCAACGCCCTTGCGGTTGCGCAATTCCTTGAGAAACATGAGGATGTGTCTTGGGTAAGTTATGCAGGTCTGCCAAGCCATGATTCTTATGAGCTTGCACAGAAATATCTGCCAAGAGGACAGGGCGCCATTCTGACCTTTGGAATCAAAGGTGGTGCAGACGCGGGTCGCAAATTGATTGAAAATGTCAAACTGTTCTCCCACCTTGCGAACGTCGGCGATTCCAAGTCACTGATTATTCACCCGGCAAGTACAACTCACGCGCAATTGACCGAAGCTGAACAAACTGCCGCAGGAGTTAATCCGGAGTTGATTCGTCTTTCTATTGGCACAGAGAACATTCAAGACATTATCCATGATCTGGAGCAAGCGATCAAAGCAAGTCAGGGAGCAAGTGTAGGCGCGTAAAGGGTATGGGGTGGATGTGAAACATTCACTTAAGCGATAGGCTATACAATGGTCAAACGCCAATCAATAGATGCAAAAAGCCGTTGTCCTCATGGACAGCGGCTTTTTGCCTATGTAAACGAGCATTTCGGAGTAACTGTTCGAAAAATACCCATTTACAAATGCGGATCACAGGCATATACTGATTAAAAGTTGTATTGGGTAAAAATAATTGCACAAGTACAAAAATGATTATCATTCTCATTCAAGAATGATTGCAAAATCATTCACCAAACCATGCTGCTGCGGGATTCCCGCAGCAGCATGTGCCATTTTTAGGGCATTAACAATGGCTCTCATTCTCAATACAACATCATTTATAAAGCGGAATTTGAGCATATTCACTTTCCGTAAACCTACCATTCGAAAGGAACGTGATTTATATGCAAGCGATACATCGAACTCTCCACAGACAGAACCAAACAGAACAACGCTCATCCCAAACACCCGGTCCCAATCGGGGCAAGAAGCCTGATTTTCGAGCCATGGTGCAGAATAAAGAGATGCAATCGGCATTGGGCAGCGGGTTGTTGATGCTGATTGCCTGGGGAACTGCGCCTTATTTTGGTACCTTATCCATCATGCTCTACATTGTGGCGTATGCCGTAGGCGGTTGGACCAAAGCGAAGGAAGGCATCGAGACACTGGTCAAGGACCGTGATCTGGACGTAAACCTGCTGATGATTGCCGCATCCCTTGGAGCAGCAACCATCGGTTACTGGAATGAAGGCGCTATGCTGATCTTTATTTTCGCACTCAGTGGTGCATTGGAAAGTTATGCGACAGAGCGAAGCCATAAGGATATCTCATCTTTACTGGCGCTGAAGCCAGAAACTGCATTGCGGATTGAGGACGGACAGATGAATCTTGTGGCTATTGATGATCTGCAGCCGGGTGACTTGCTGTTGGTGAAACCGGGAGAGCTCATCCCAGCAGATGGTGTCGTATACCGGGGAAGTTCTTTTATCAATCAGTCATCCATCACTGGAGAATCCCTGCCTGTAGACAAAGTTGCGGGTGATGAAGTCTATGCAGGTACGGTAAACGGGGAGGGCGCATTATACGTAGAGGTCACCAAATCGGCGGAAGGGTCCTTGTTCGGCAAAATCATTAAACTGGTGGAGGAAGCGCAGGCAGAAGTGCCGGATTCCCAGCGTTTTATGGAGCGGTTCGAAGGAATATATGCACGAATTGTTGTAGGAGTGACTTTACTCGTGATTGCAGGAACTCCACTGCTGCTTGGCTGGACATGGAATGAGGCATTCTATAAAGCAATGGTATTTCTGGTTGTTGCTTCGCCTTGTGCACTGGTGTCTTCGATCATGCCTGTCATATTGTCCGCGATGTCCAGCAGCGCCCGCCGTGGCATTCTCTTCAAGGGAGGGGCCCACATGGAGAATATGGCTCGCACGCAGGTTGTGGCTTTTGACAAAACAGGTACATTGACCATGGGCACCCCGCAAGTCACCGATATTATAACGGCTGAACATGTAGATCGCGCCGAGCTGTTAGCTGCGGTAGCAGCGATTGAGAACATCTCCATGCACCCCTTGGCTCGTGCCATCGTAGATCAGGCGAACAAGGAGAACATTACACTTCAGGAAGCGGAGCACGTACAGGCGCTAACAGGCTGGGGTATTGAAGGAACGGTAAATGATGTGGTCTGGCGTATTGGCAAAACAAATGGAATGGATTCGATGCAGTCTTCTGAATGGAATGATGTGCGCTCCCGTCTTGAGGGGGAGGGGAAAACCGTATCTGTTGTTATGGCGGATGGTCAATTGGTCGGGCTGATCGCCATGCGGGATACGGTACGGCCTCAGGCAGCCGCAGCAGTGAGAAAGCTTGAAGCGATGGGTGTCAAAGTGGCGATGTTAACAGGCGATCGAGCCAGATCCGCTTCTGTGATTGCACATGAAACAGGCGTAAGTATGGTCTATGCAGACTTGCTGCCGGAAGATAAAGTGAAGCAGGTACAAACGCTCCGCAAACAGTATGGTCCTGTGCTGATGGTAGGGGATGGGGTTAATGATGCACCTGCACTTGCGGCGGCAACGGTCGGTATGGGGATGGGATTGTCCGGCAGTGGAACTGCACTGGAGGTTGCTGATGCGGTACTGATGAACGACAACATTGCAGAGATCGCTTGGGTGATTGGGCAGGCACGCCGAGCACAGCGTACAGTGAAACAGAATATGTGTTTTGCCATCACCGTTATTCTGGCTTTAATCGCGGGTAACTTCCTCCAGGACGTGGCATTGCCGCTAGGTGTGGTAGGTCATGAAGGCAGTACAATTCTGGTTATTCTGAATGGACTTAGGTTGCTACGGTGATCTGATTCGGAGAGGAAAATGGTTCATTGGTTTCGCAAGGGTATGCGGCTGTTTGAACGGCTCACGTTTGAACCTTGGATCAGCGGGTAATGATTCGAAGAGAAAGTTGCAATCATTCGAGGATAAAGGGAGCTGTGAAATATGGGACGTTATGTACAAGTGGAACCGAATGTAAAAATATATGTTGAAGATATTGGTGAAGGCACCCCGGTTGTCTTTTTGCACGGCTGGCCTGTTAATTATAAAATGTTTGAATACCAATTGAATGTGCTTCCGAACCATGGCATTCGTGCCATCGCGATAGATTTTAGAGGATATGGCTTATCGGATAAGCCTTCCACAGGATATGATTATGATCGCATGGCTGACGATGTTCGTGCCGTTATTGATGATCTGGAGCTGAAGGACGCGGTACTCGCAGGGTTCTCCATGGGTGGAGCAATTGCAGTACATTACATGGCTCGCCATAAGGGACATGGTGTCTCCAAGCTGGCCTTGTTATCTGCGGCAGCCCCTGTGTTCACACAGCGGGAAGGTTATCCGTATGGATTGACTCCAGAGGAACTGAACGAACAGATCATTGAGCCGATCTTCGCAGATCGTCCGAAGTTGCTGGAGACGTTTGGCGGCATGTTCTTTGCGAAGAAACACAGCCAGCCATTCATGGATTGGTTCCATGCGCTTGGCATGGAGGCTTCATCCTATGGTACCATTCGCAGTGCAATTGCGTTGCGGGATGAGGACTTGCGAGGTGAGCTGAGTTCAATCCAGGTGCCGACAGCCATTTTGCACGGGAAAAAGGATGAGATCTGTCCGTTCGAATTCGCGGAGGAGATGCATAAGGGCATCGCTTCGTCTCAATTGATTGCTTTTGAAGAGAGTGGCCATGGTGCATTCTATGATGAATTGGAAAAATTCAATTCGGAACTGATTCGATTCATCCAATCCTGATCAGGGTAGGGCGTAAGGACTCTGACAGGCAATCCCATTAATTTCATGGAATCTTCATTTGTGGCTAAAAAAAGAACCCGGTCGACAGTTTAGGCTGTCCGCTCGGGTTCTTTATGTTCTGCAATCAGAACACTTCGGTCAAACCAATCATCGTGATGAGTCCGAGTAAAAATGAGATGGTCGCTACACGTGCATTGCCGTCACCGTGACTCTCGGGAATGAGTTCCTTATAGACAATGAACATCATCGCACCTGCTGCAAATGCCAGACCATAAGGGACAAGGCCGGATACGAGACTGCTTAATGTGTAACCAATCATCGCTGTAATAATTTCTACTGCTCCGGTGAGGGTGGCAATGCCCAGTGCTTTGAAGCGGCCAATATTCTGGTTCACTAGAAAGAGGGCGACCAGGAATCCCTCCGGCGCATTCTGCAATCCGATGGAGAAGGCAATGAGATTGCCCAAATTCTCATCCGAGCTTGCATAGCTGACGCCAACCGATAACCCTTCGGGCAGGTTATGCATGGTGATGGCTGCAATAATCATGAAGGCTTTGGCTTCAATTTTGAAAGGCATTTTCTCGGGATTCTCCAGATCGACGTGTGGAATCTTCATCTCCAGCACGAGTAGCACCAGGCTACCAAGCATAATACCAAATGCGAGTACAAAGAGATTCGATTGGCCAAGCGCTTCGGGAATGAGATTATACACCGAGGCCGAGGTCATAATACCTGCGGCGTAGGCCAGCAAGATATCACGCAGACGGTGCGATATTTTTCGCATAAATAGAATGGGTACGGCTCCCAAGCCGGTAGACATGGCTGATATAATACTGCCAATGAGTGCATCGTTCATGCTTCCATTTTCCCTCCTGATGAAGACTTCTTCATAATCGCTGCCGAGCATTGACACCGTACATAAAAGAGATCATAATGAACAACAGATTAGAATGATTATAAATTAGAATTCCGTTTCTGCATAGGGCATTTGTCGTTACGCGGGCAGGTCTTGTGGACATGATGTGGGCTTTTCGTTCTAGTGTATGCAAAAGCAACAGCTTTTGATGCCGGAGGGACTAACCTTTTTGCAGAACCCGGGGGAGGAACTATACATGTACAAATCAATTATTATTGGAACAGGCCCTGCAGGGCTGACAGCAGCAATCTATCTGGCACGTGCCAACTTGAACCCACTCGTTATTGAAGGACCACAACCGGGTGGTCAACTGACAACAACGACAGAAGTGGAGAACTTCCCAGGTTTCCCTGATGGCATCATGGGTCCTGAACTGATGGACAACATGCGTAAACAAGCTGAGCGCTTCGGTGCAGAATTCCGTACAGGCTGGGTGAACAACATCGACATGAGCGAGCGTCCGTTCAAGATTCAAGTTGAAGGTATGGGGAACTCGTATCCGAAACATTGATCCTGTCTACAGGTGCATCTGCTAAATACCTGGGTATCCCTGGTGAAGAAACGAATGTGGGTCGCGGTGTCAGCACATGTGCAACATGTGATGGATTCTTCTTCCGTAACAAAGAGATCATCGTTATCGGCGGTGGTGACTCTGCTCTGGAGGAAGCAAGCTTCCTGTCCCGTTTCGGTTCCAAAGTAACGCTGGTACACCGTCGTGAAGAACTGCGTGGTTCCAAAATCATGCAGGATCGTGCACGCAGTAACGAAAAAGTAGAAATGGCTTTGAACCGTACACCACTTGAAGTTCTTGCTGGCGACAATGGCGTAACCGGATTGAAAGTGTTGAACAACGAAACCGGTGAAGAAGAAGTGATTCCGGCAAGCGGCGTATTCGTAGCCATCGGTCACACACCAAACACCGGATTCCTTGGGGGACAGATCACTACCGACGAACACGGTTATATCCTGACTACACCAGGTACATCCGAGACAAACATCCCAGGCGTATTCGCATGTGGTGACGTTCAGGATACACGTTACAAACAAGCGATTACAGCTGCAGGTAGCGGATGTATGGCTGCCATGGATACAGAGAAATACATTGAAAGCTTGGAACACAGCGCGGTTGTTCTGTAATAGAATAAGCTGTTTTCAACCAAACTATAGATTAATATAAAAACCATATGAGGTGAATTAAACATGGAAAACGTAATTGTATATACATCAACGAACTGCCCGAACTGCAAATCCGTAAAAGCGTTCCTGGCTGACAAAGGGATCTCTTATGAAGAGCGCAACATTGAAACTAGCGATGAGTTTGCACAACAAGTATGGGACATGGGTGTACGTGCCGTGCCATTGACTGTTATTGGTGAACACCGCATTCTGGGTATGAACAAAACCCAATTCGCCAAAGTATTGGACGCTTAATTTACGCTGCTCATTTGGAACATGATGTGTTGAAGAACGTTTCAATTCATATGCAATTCCGGTTTTCGCGAGCCGTTAGGATATAGAAAGAACCGTACCCGGAAGGGTACGGTTTTTGTGCAAATACAGAATATGATCTAGAAAAAAATACTCATGAAAGTCTGAAATACAATATACACCAGCAATCCTGACAGCATGTACATGAACCCAGCCTTCTTTTTGCTCTGAAACAATCGGAGTATGCCAAGGCTGAATAGGGGCGCAAGCACAATCAGGAACAGAAGGACGGTGACAAATACTGGCGCCGAGATATCTGAAGTATCCACGTAGGTCACGCTTCTTTTCACTCCGTTTCGTTATCGGAATTAACACAGCCTTATTCACATAGCCATGACAAAAATCACATAACCCCATTATACATCTGGATTTCTTTAACAAAAAGGGAGGAAATGGGGCAAAATGATGTCAATTTTCATCTGTTATTAGACGGAAACGCGAATTTTACCTAGAAACTGGGAAATTGCAGAGTAAGCGGCACCAACACGAGTGGAACGGCTGCCCAGCGCTGCCCATTCAATCTGCAAACTGCGACGGTGATAAGGTAATGTACGTTCCTCGACAACCTGTTTTAACGCGGTTTCAATCCAGGGGCCTGCTTTAGAGAGCGGCCCGCCAATGATAATACGCTCCGGGTTGAAACTGTTAACAATATTCGTAATGCCAATCCCCAGTTTGCGTCCAATCGTGTCGTATAATTCCTGAACTGTCTTGTGACCTTGCTCTGCATACTGAATCAGTTCCTGTGTGGTATGAGCAGGTAATTTTAACTGAAGCTCCGGGTGTTCATAGGCTTTTTCCGATGCGTATAATTCCCAACAACCGCGATTACCACAGGAGCAGGGCAGACCTTCCGCTTCAATGGACATATGGCCTGTTTCCCCTGCGTAGCCCCATGCGCCTTTGTATAATTCACCATCCACCATGATGCCTGAACCAATCCCCATGCCAGCACTGATGTAGATCATGTGGCGGACACCGATGCCGGCACCAAAATTCAACTCTCCATGAGCACCAGCATTCGCTTCATTATCGATGGTTACAGGCAGATCAAATTCCTCTTCAAGCATGGAGCGCAGCGCTACCTTCTCCCACCCCAAGTTGGGTGCAAACAGGACCGTTCCTGCCTCATCGACCATGCCGGGTACTCCGATACCGATACCTATGACACCGTGAGGGGAAGCAGGAGCTGCTTCAATGAGCTGTTTTGCTGCCAATTTCAATTGCTCCAGTACAGAGGATACGTCATGATGCTCCAAGGTCACTGCGTATTCTGTAATGATATGTCCTTCCAGATCTGTAAGCACGCCTTTTAGATGGGTCACACTGAGTTCCAGGCCGACTGCATAGCCTGATGTGCCTCGAAACAGCAGCATGAGTGGTTTGCGTCCGCCACTGGATTCCCCAGGGCCAATCTCCTGCACCAGATCATCACTGATCAGATCGGCAACCAGGTTGGATACCGTTGCTTTGTTCAGCCCCGTAACCTCGGACACTCGCGCGCGAGATAGAGGGGCATGGCGACGGATCGTATCCAGAACGATCGATTTGTTTATTTTTTTGACCAGCATCTGGTCTCCGGTAATTTTCATATGGTTAAGGCACTCCTATTCTTCTGATAAAAGGGAACTGACCCACATCCGAAACAAGTTATTCGACTATTATAGCGTAAACAAACGTGTAAAAAACAATTTTATTTTACTTTGTTTAACCAATAGACAAAGTAATTGCGATGTGATAGGATAACGTTGTAAACGATTTCTTAAAACTATTGAGGAGGCATTTTACACATGGCCTATTTTGAATCCGTTAATAAAATTTCATTCGAAGGTAAAGATTCCAAGAATCCTTTTGCTTTTAAACATTATAATCCGGAAGAAGTGGTAGCCGGCAAATCGATGGAAGAACATTTCCGTTTCGGCATGGCATACTGGCATACATTAACTGCAGGCGGCAGTGACCCGTTCGGTGCGGAGACAGCTGTTCGTTCTTGGGATAAATACTCGGGTCTGGACCTCGCGAAAGTACGCGTGGAAGCGGCATTTGAATTTTTGGAAAAAATGAATCTCCCGTTCTTCTGTTTCCACGATGTGGACATTGCACCAGAAGGCAACAACCTGCGTGAGTTCTACAGCAACATCGACACAATTGTTGATCTGATTGAAGACCACATGAAATCCAGTGGCAAAAAACTGCTCTGGAACACGGCGAACATGTTCTCGAACCCACGTTTCATGTTTGGTGCAGCTTCCACGTGTAATGCAGACGTATATGCTCATGCGGCAGCACAAATCAAGAAAGGTCTGGAAGTGGGTAAACGTCTTGGCGCTGAAAACTATGTATTCTGGGGCGGTCGTGAAGGTTACGACACATTGCTGAACACAGACATGCAACTGGAGCAAGACAACATTGCCCGCATGTTCCACATGGCTGTAGACTACGCGAAGGAAATTGGCTTCGACGCACAATTCCTGATCGAGCCTAAACCAAAAGAGCCAACGAAACACCAATATGACTATGATGCAGCAACTTCCATTGCGTTCTTGCAAAAATACGGTTTGGATAAACACTTCAAACTCAACCTGGAAGCAAACCACGCTACACTGGCTGGTCACACATTCGATCACGAAATCCGTGTTGCTCGTACCAACGGTATGCTCGGTTCCCTCGATGCGAACCAAGGCGATATGCTGATCGGTTGGGATACGGATGAGTTCCCGGTGGATATGTACGATGCGACATTGACCATGTATGAAGTATTGAAAAACGGCGGTATCGGCCGTGGCGGTGTGAACTTTGACGCGAAAGTACGTCGTGGTTCCTTCGAAGCAGACGATCTGTTCCTGGCACACATCGCAGGTATGGATACGTATGCGAAAGGTCTGAAAGTAGCAGCAAAACTGATTGAAGATCGCGTATTCGATGACTTCATCGAAAAACGTTACAGCAGCTTCAGCGAAGGCATTGGTGCAGAAGTGGTTGCAGGTAAAGCAACACTGGCTTCCCTTGCAGAGTATGCACTGAACAATGAAAGCCCACGCAAAAACCAATCCGGACGTCAGGAATTGCTGAGAGCACAGCTCAACCAGTACATCCTGGCTGACTAATAGCAGGTTAGGCAGGCTGGATGCAAGTCGACCACCGATGGTTACACATAGTGGTTGGACATGAGTATCCAAGCCAGCCTATGCACAAGATTAGCTTGTACCACGGAACGCCTGAACAAGCATGACATTCGGACCGTCCCGACTTTCCCCTGGGAAGGCGGGGCGGTTTTTAAATTTTTGATATAAATGGTTGTCTAAGATGGTGCATGCAGAACAGAGTGAGCAGAAAGGACCCGAGGAAGCAGAGCGGTCGCATTTATCCCCGGATTTCTCCCTTAGCAAAGGGATTAAAAGAAATCTGGGGGTAACGGCGATCCAAGGGTTTTCTGATTACGAAGTGGCCACATGAGCATCAGGGGTTTCATTTATAACCAATGACGAATCAAGGTCATTGGATCAATTTATTTGCTACAGAAACGAGTACGTTTTACTCGTTTCATATCCATGTGTCCAGGATCATGCATGCAGAACGGAGTGAGCAGAAAGGACCCGAGGAAGCGAAGCGTTCGCATTTATCCCCGGATTTCTCCCTTGTCAAAGGGATTAAAAGAAATCTGGGGGTAACGGCGATCCAAGGGTTTTCTGATCACGAAGTGGCTTTCATGCGTGTTTGGATCTTTCGTGGATATAATTTGTGATAAACGAGAGGAGTTAACCCATGAGTTACGTAATTGGTGTCGATTTAGGAACGAGCGCAGTCAAAACCGTGCTGGTCAATCGTGAAGGGAAAGTGGCATTTGAAGCATCCGAGGCGTACCCGTTGTACCAGCCCAAGGCTGGATACAGTGAACAAAATCCCGAAGATTGGGTAGAGCAGACCATTGTTTCCCTGCGCAAATTGCTCGAAGTGTCTAGCGTGCAGCCTTCCGAAATCGAGGGCTTGAGCTTCTCGGGCCAGATGCATGGACTGGTCCTGGTGGATGCTGATGGCAAACCGCTGCGGAATGCAATCCTGTGGAACGATACACGCACAACGGCGCAGTGCCGCCGGATCGAAAAAGTACTGGATGGCAAGCTGTTAAGCATTGCCCGGAACCGTGCACTTGAAGGCTTTACCTTGCCAAAAATTCTGTGGGTTCAGGAGAACGAGCCTGAATTGTTGCAGCAAGCATCCTTGTTCCTGTTGCCGAAAGACTACGTGCGTTATCGCCTGACAGGGGATTACGCCATGGACTATTCCGATGCAGCGGGCACCTTGCTGCTGGACGTTGCAGGCAAGCAGTGGAGCAATGAGATTGCAGAAGCATTCGAGCTGCCGATCTCCCTATGTCCACGTCTTGTGGAATCGTTTGAGGAAGTGGGCACCTTGTTGCCAGAGATTGCAGATCAAACGGGTCTGGCGACTGCGACGAAAGTATATGCAGGCGGTGCAGACAATGCGTGCGGTGCGATTGGCGCAGGCATTCTGAGTGAAGGACAGACGATGTGCAGCATCGGAACGTCCGGGTAGTGCTTTCCTACGAAGAGCGCAAAGATCTCGATTTCGAAGGCAAAGTCCACTTTTTCAATCACGGGGAGAAAGATGCTTTCTATATTATGGGGGTAACGCTTGCCGCAGGATACAGCCTGTCCTGGTTCAAGGATACGTTTGCCGCGGACAAATCATTTGATGTGCTTTTGCAGGGCATCGATCAGATTCCGGCAGGCAGCAACGGATTGTTGTTCACACCTTATATCGTTGGGGAGCGTACACCTCATCCGGATGCGAATATCCGTGGCAGCTTCATCGGTATGGATGCGGGACACAAGCTGGAGCACTTTGGACGTGCGGTGATGGAGGGCATTACCTTCTCGCTGCGCGAGTCCATCGATATTCTGCGCGGCGCAGGCAAAACCGTCAATGAAGTTATCTCCATTGGGGGCGGTGCCAAAAATGAAGCCTGGCTGCAAATGCAGGCGGATGTCTTTAACGCCACGATTGTGAAGCTGGAGAGCGAACAGGGTCCTGCGATGGGGCAGCGATGCTGGCGGCTTATGGCTGTGGCTGGTTCCCGTCCTTGCAGGAATGTGCAGCGGCGTTTATTCGTCCAGCGAAGTCCTACGAGCCTAACCCGGAAACGGTTGCTGTCTATGATGGACTGTTTGCACTGTACCAGGAAGTTTATGGACAGACACGTAGTCTCAATGATCGTTTGGCTGAATACCGTTAATTCATTTACTTTATTATATGAACTTTGTGATTACATTCAAAGCATCCGCGAACGCGGGTGCTTTTTTGTCGTTCATCAAGACTAACTCCATGAAAGGTTTCCTTGGCCTGCATATCCGCATTCCGGCTCTGCATAGATTGAGAATAGAGGATTGTGATCTGTCCAGACATGGGGTGTCCGAGGATTGGAATAGGTAGAAGCTGGAGCATGGGGGTGAAGCTTTGAATGAACATAAGGAGTATGCAAGACCACATATCACCTTGTCGATGATTGTTCGTAATGAAGAGAATCGTTATCTCAAGCAGGCTTTGGAGACACATCGCCCCTGGATTGATCGGGCGGTAATCATTGATGACGGAAGCACGGATGGAACGGTTGCGATGTGTCGGGAACTTCTGGACGGTATCCCACTCGTCTTGGTGGAGAACGCCGCTTCACGTTTTGCAGACGAGGTGAGTCTAAGGAAACAACAATGGGAAGAGACCGTGGCGACCGATCCGGAGTGGATTTTGAATCTGGATGCGGATGAGATTCTAACCAGTGACTTTGGGGTGTTACGGGATCTGCTGCTTGGTGGCAATGAAGATGTGATCTATCTCAGATTGTTTGACATGTGGAGTGAGACGCATTACCGGGAAGATGAGTTCTGGCAGGCCCATGCCTATTATCGGCCATTTCTGATTCGGTATCACCCGGGAGTGAGTTACGAGTGGAAAGAAACACCCCAGCATTGTGGGCGTTTTCCGTTAACGATCCAGCACTGGTCTTATGGATGTCATGCTCCTCGGGTGAAACATTATGGCTGGGCGCGTGAAGAAGACCGCATCCGCAAATATGATCGCTATCAAGCACTGGACCCTGAAGCAAGATACGGCTGGAAGGAACAGTACGAATCGATATTGGATCAAGAGCCGCGACTGCTGGAATGGCTCGAATAAGGAGAGGAGAGTGAACGCGTTGAAGAAAGACCCGTTAGACTTATCGCAAGAAGATTCCAAACCTCAAATAGAGTCGAATTCCGAAGAAAATGAGAAACAGCAAGAGAAGCAACATCAAACCCAACATGAAATCAAACACCAAGTCCAACATCCAAACGAGAAAGAGAGCAAGAGCAATCATACACCGTCCAGACGTTCTGCCACATCGCAGGAAACCCGCCAATCGGAAAAGCAGGAAGCACTTGATCAGCAAAGAGTACTGATTGCCAGCCCGGTTCGCCAGACAACGCCGGTGCTCCGTGAATTTCTGGATTCTCTGCATGCACTGGAGCGGACAACGGTGAAGACGGACTATCTGTTTGTAGATGATAACGTGGAAGAGGCCGCATCGAATATATTGCGTGAATTTGTGCTTCAGCATGAGGGAACGGTTATTCAAGCAGATGAACAGGGCAGCGGAAATCCTGACAACAAAGGGGTGTACACCAAGGATGAGGGAGGACACTATTGGCAGGGTGAGCAGATTTGGCGTGTAGCCGGTTTGAAAAATCGCATATTGCAATATGCACGCGACAAGGACTACGATGCGGTCTTCCTGATTGATTCTGACTTGGTGCTGCATCCACGGACGCTGGAGCAACTTGTATCGAGTGGCAAGGATATTGTATCCAATATCTTTTGGACCCGCTGGCAGCCGGATGCCAGGGAAATGCCACAGGTATGGCTGCAAGATGAGTATGCCTTGTATCGCAGGGGTGGCAAAACATTGGACGGAACCGAGGTGGAGGATGAGGGCACACAAACGACTGCTTTCCTGAATCAGCTGCGGATTCCGGGTTGTTATGAAGTTGGAGGGCTGGGGGCGTGTACCCTTATTCGCAAAAATGTGCTGGCAGCAGGCGTTTCCTATGACCAGATTCCGAATGTATCCTTCTGGGGCGAAGATCGTCATTTCTGCATCCGTGCTCAGGCACTGGGTTTTTGTTTGTTCGTCGATACTCATTACCCCGCGTACCACATCTATCGTTTGTCTGAGCTGCCGGGGTATCTGCCTTTAACCGCAGGGCCAGACGTGGCGAAGAGACGATCAGTATTACCCTGTGTATGATTGTGAAAAATGAAGAAGCTTCCCTTGCCAGATGTCTGGACTCGGTCAACGGCATTGCCGATGAGATTGTCATCGTTGATACCGGTTCAACGGATCGTACCCGTCAGATTGCTGCCAGATATACGGATCGTATCGTTGATTTTGAATGGGTGGATGATTTTGCAGCAGCACGTAACTTTGCCTTCGATCAGGCGAAGAGCGAATATATTCTGTGGCTGGATGCCGATGATGTGTTTGAACCCGAAGATCGGGCGAAACTGATCGCCTTGAAATGTTCGCTGGACCCGGAAGTTGATAGTGTCACGATGGATTACCATCTGTCTTTCACAGCAGATGGCAAGGTTGCCTACAGCCTGCGCCGGAATCGCCTGGTGCGTCGGGATCGGCAATTTCGCTGGATTGGCGCGGTGCATGAGTATTTGGCCGTGGCGGGCAATCTGCTGCATAGTGATATCGCGGTTACCCACAAAAAAGATAAGGAGTATACCGATCGGAATCTGCGAATCTATCGCAAGAGGGAACAGGCCGGAGAAGAATTTGGGCCGCGCGATCTGTACTATTTCGGTAATGAACTGAAAGACCATGGACAGCATGAGGATGCGGTAAAGTATTATGAAAAGTTTCTGGATACCGGGCTGGGCTGGGTGGAAGATCAGATTGCTGCCTGCCAGAAGATTGCGGATTGCGAAGCTGCACTTGAACGTCCTGAACGGGAAGTGACTGCGTTGTTCCGATCATTTGCTTATGATTTGCCAAGAGCTGAGATCTGCTGTCGATTGGGTGGTTATTTTGCCGACCGCGAAGATTACCGTAAAGCCCTGTTCTGGTACGAAGAGGCGACTCGTGCTGTGCGTCCTGATGATCCTATGGTGGTGCTGAATGAAGCAGCCTGGACCTGGATGCCGCATCTGCAACTCTGTGTCTGTTATGACCGGATGGGTAACCGTGCCAAGGCACGGGAACATAATGATATCGCACTTGCCTATCATCCAACACATCCGAGCATATTATATAACGATCGTTACTTTAAAGAGCTGGAGAAGGATAACGTATTGGAAAATGCTTAGTATCTCAGCAGCAATGCAATAAGGCCTCTTTCGTGGAATTGAATGGGTGAATCAGTCCCATGTCCATGGAGAGGTTTTTTTTACGTTGAAATGCAATCAATTCACCAGTATCTCTTGAATTCGGATTCACTTCAGAAATGGATTAATGTATTTCATCCAGGGGAGGATATGCTTTACAATAATGAATAACGGAAAAGCGGTGAACATGATTACCTGTCTTCGGCTGCCGAATTGATGAAGCAAGGGGAATTGGATATGAATCTGACGGAAGTATTATTAGAATCGAGGCTGGTCGCGATTGTGCGCGGTATTAGCCGTGAAGCGGCAGTAACAGCTGGACAAGGCATGACAAGGGGTGGAATCCGATTGATGGAAGTCACACTGAACACACCTGGAGCACATGATATTATTGCAGACTGGCGGGAGCGGCATGAAGGAAAGGCTTATGTTGGAGCGGGTACAGTACTCAATGTGCAGATGGCGAAGGAAGCGGTCGCTGCAGGCGCACAATTTCTGGTGTCTCCCAATGTCGATCTGTCTGTCATTGAATATGCTGTAGAACATGGTGTCGAGATCTGGCCTGGAGCCATGACACCCACGGAAATTGTCGCTGCCCATGAAGCAGGAGCAAGAGTTGTGAAGCTGTTTCCAATGGCAAGTCTGGGCATTCCGTATCTGCGGGAGATCAAAGCTCCACTGAACCACATCCCATTGCTGGCAACAGGTGGTGCCACATTGGAGAATATTGCTGATTATTACGCAGCAGGCGCAGCTGCAGTGGGTCTGGGAAGTGCACTTTTACCACGAGAAGCCCTTGTCGCAGGAGATCATGAGCAGATTGCAGCATGTGCTCAGAGATTTGTGGAAGCAGCTGAAATCCTAGGCTCGGCTCCAGTGTCAGATGAGGAATATGTATATTTGGGTATATATATGAGGGTGCCATCCGCTTAATTGTTGGATCAATCGTTATCATAAAAAGCCACGTCATTTAACGTGTCGTTCATTCTATTGTTATATGATGGATGTATGCCAGAATTCGGAGAGGAGAGATGCCCTGTGAAAGCTAAAACAATGATAGGCGGCATGCTCGCCGTAGCCGCAGTAACGGCAGGTGGATTATGGAAGGCGGCGGTAAAGAGCCAGACGCCCAAGAAAATCCCCATCACCCTGACACCTCCAATGCCATTTGAGGACGTGACCTTTGACAGTGGGGGAGGTCGGGTGCATGGCTGGTTCATTCCGGCCAGAGCCGACATTCCGAAACCATGGCCGCTGGTTATTATTGCACATGGCTGGGGCTCCAATCGCTCCCGAGTTCTTCGTTATGCAAGGCCAATCTGGGAAGCGGGATATGCCTTGTTTATGTATGATGTCCGCAGTCATGGGGCCAGTGATCCGGTTCGGGCTGCATCTGCCTATCTGTTCCGGGATGACCTGCTCGCAGCGTTGCAATATACGACTGCACGACCAGAGATTGATGCAGATGCCATCGGAGTGCTTGGACATTCATTGGGTGGACTGGGTACGATTCTTGCTGTGACAGAAGGAATTCCTGTATCCGCAGTGATCACGGATTCCATGCCCTCGCAATTTGAGGTTATCGTCAGTTCGGAGCTAAGACGTCGTCGTCTGCCTTTGTTTCCACTGGCCCAGTTAATTCCGAGAATCTGGTTCTGGCGACTGGGTGAATCTCTGAAATCCTATCGACAGCGTGATCCGGTGATGATGCTGAATGAACGGCGCAGGGGCATGCAACTGCCGATGCTGATGGTGCACTCCAAGGGAGATAATTTTATTCCTCCGAGTGAGCTTGAATATTTTATGTCCAAAGCCGATCCACCTGTGGAACATCTATGGGTCAACAGCGGAGGTCACAGCTGTTCCGAGGAAGATCCCGCCTTCTGGGATACCGTTATTCCATTTTTGAAAACCCATGTCCAAGGTCAGGCGAAGTCGAACGATTCGTCTATAATAAGTAGTTAACAGGGGAAATACAGCCTACATAAGCATGCAGGCTAAACGGGAAAACGCCAACGTGGTTGGCGTTTTTTTGCTTTTATGAGCAATATGCAGAAATTCACATTTGTAAAATTGCCCGGAAAACGACGATTAAAAAGGAAGCTTATGGTATCATAGAATAGACTGGCAATATTCATGCGAGGTTATTTGTTATGCTTCTTTGTATGAAATTGAAGGGAGAGGTCCAGATTTGAGTTTGAATTGGAAGTTTAATGTACGCATCAAAATGTTCGCCACCAAAGCAACAACTGCAGCGATGGCAACACTGCTGCTTGCTTCGCAAACACCAGGTTTTGCAGGCAGTGCATCAGCCGCGCAAGCAGAGCAGGTGAACGAAGCGACAACGGGGAAAACGATCAACTAGACGCAACCAGCAATGACGTGCCGGAGGGAGCGAAAATCTCATCCAGGCAAGCCAGCGAGAATATACTTAAATTATTTCCATTGTTAAAAAAAGCAACGATCTCATCTGCACGATTCGATTCAACTAATTCCTATCCACCGCCAGACTACAAGGCATGGGAGATTGGATTCCAGATTACACAAGGCAATCATACATCAGGATTTAGTGCAACTGTACATGCAGGCACAGGGGAAGTGTTAAGTGTACATTTGCCATCGGATATTATGGATAAACATGTCTCGGAATCGGATGTGAAGCTAACCAAAGCTGAGGCCGAAGAAAAGGCCGTGGCATTGTTGTACCAAGCAATTCCGGGTCTTAAGGACAAGGAATATGCTCCACTTGGAGATGTGTATTCTTCGATCGAACAACAGTCATTGTTTGGCAGAACAGAGTATCGATATGCTTACCAGTTAAAGCATGACGGGTTGTTATCTGATGCAGAGACCGTCTACATCAATGTGGACGAAAGTGGTTTGGTAACAGGGTACTCGCGAGGGACTACCGCAGCCAAGTATCCTTCATCGAAACCGGGAGCTTCAGAAGAGAAGGCCAGACAGCAGTTTGAAGAACAGTTCGATGTGGAACTGGCTTATATCTCCAAAGATCGTCTGTCTTCCAAACAGGGTCAGCAGTACTACCTTGGATATACACCGAAAGAGATCAGTATCGTTCCAATTGAAGCCAATACATTGGAACGGATTAATACATTAACAGGTAAAGCTGTAGATGAGAACTCTTTACAGCAGGATACGAAGTTGAAAGGCGATGTGACTCCTTTTGTCCCGGCCACGGGTACGCGATTAAATGTTCAGCAGGCCGCCAATCGGGTTGCAACGAACTTTGATATTCCCAAGGGTTATAAGCTGGAACATAGCCAGTTGAGCAAGGGAAATTACTGGGGTCCGAACAATCAGGTATGGAGTCTGAGCTGGAGCGATCGAAGTGCCAATATGTCCTATATGTTTATGCGGGATATCTCAGCACAGGTCGATGCAGTTACTGGACAGATCTACAGCTATACGATGATGCAACGAATGGGACAGGAGTTGGAACAGGAGAAGCCGGCTGTAGAGAAGGAAGGAAGCACCGTAACGCGGAAGCAGGCAGAGAAACTCGCGATGAATACGGTCATTGCGTTAGTTCCAGATGCAACGGAGCAGTTCCGACTTGCCAACGTTATTGAGGTAGACGATGCACGTACATTTATGTTCCAGCGTTATCTGAACGGAATTCTGGTCAAGGATGATACCGCACAAGTGCAGGTGCTGAACAACGGTACGATTAACGAGTTCTATACGCGTATTGCGGCAACGCCTGAACAACTGCCGGCAGATGTTAAGCCAGCCATCAGTTATGAAGAGGCCAAGGCAATCTATCTGGAGGAGTTCAAGCTGATTCTGGCGTATTCTCGTTACGGTGGATGGGGTATGAATAGCGGTGAAGTCATCCCGGTGGGAGTTAAGCTAGCTTATATGCCTACACGTGATGAGAATTCAATCTATGGCAACTATGAAGCGCTGGATGCGAACACAGGAAAGTGGACGCCTTTATATGGAGACACCAGCTCTGCAACCAAGGCTGAACCTACGGATATCTTGGGTCATGTAGCCGAAGCAGCTCTCCGCAGTATGACACAGCACGGTGTATTGCTTGCCGATGAGCAGGGACGTGTATTCCCGGATCGTGTGATTACTCGTGGAGATTGGTTTAACTATCTGGCAAGAGCGATTAATCCAAATATGGATCTGTACTACAGTGGGGACGGAGAAGACAAGCTATACGCTGATGTGACGCCTGATAGTCCGTATTATAAGGCAATCAAGGTGTTAATCGATCAACGCTGGCTTGCCGGAGCGGACCCTGAACAGAATCTGAATCCGCAGGAAGAGATGACACGTGAAGAATTGGCCGTGCTGCTTGTGCGTATATTACGCTATGAGAAGCTGGCCGGATTCTACACGTTGCCATCCGACCTTCCCAATATCGCGGATGCCAGTGCCATCTCGAGTAAAGGGGCTGTTTCCCTGAGTTTGAAGCTGGGATTGCTTCCTTCGATTGAAGGGCGATTCATGCCTGCTCGCAAAGTGACCGTAGCTGAAGCGTCACAGGTATTGGAACGGCTGGCGAAGCTTCAAGGCAAGACAGATACGTTTATGAGCGGTAATCGTCTGTATTAGACGAGATATCACTCATATTATGCCCGTGTGAATCATAGGCTGAAGATAACGGGTTTATTGAACTGAAGACAGAGAGACCTTCCATAGAAGGTCTCTTTTAATTTGCTTTGACAAAACTAGAATGACGTCAGAGCCTTTTGTGATACAATAGGGCGTGAGAACTTTGCAAAGAAGGGTGGGTTCCTTTCATGGGTAAGAACGGGAAACGAATTATCACCATACTGCTGGCAGGCTGTCTGATTGCCGTTGCGTTACCACGTACGGTTGATCTGGATCAATTGTATGCTGCATCAGGAACATCGGATATATCCACGGCAACGGATTTGCGCCAGACCTTGCTTACCGCAATGTCACAGCGGACGGAGGAACTTGTTTTTACATACAAAGGCAATGTGAAGGGCCTCAAAAAACAATTACAAACCTCCATCGATGAGGCAATGAAGAGTGACCCCTATATCCAATATACCGTTAAAAGTTATGCATTTAATTATAAAGGCTCCAATGTATCCGCCGAAGTACATGTGACGCTCTCCTACCGGGAGACCAAGGAACAGACCGACTATGTGAATCGCAAAGTCACGAACGTGTTGAAAGAAATCATCAAACCCGGCATGACGGATCATGAGAAGGTCAAGGTCATCCATGATTGGATTGTGCTTAATCTTTCCTACGATACTTCGCTCAAGAAATATACTGCCTACGACGGGCTTGTTACAGGCAGTACCGTCTGTCAGGGATACTCCTTGCTGGCTTATCGGATGCTGGAGCGAGTCGGTATTGATAACCGGATTGTGGAAGGTACAGCAGGGGGACAGCTTCATGCCTGGAATATCGTGAACCTGGATGGCAAGTGGTATCACATGGACACCACCTGGGATGATCCTACCCCTGATCGCAAAGGTAAGGTAAGTCACAGCTATTATTTGCTGAGTGATGATGAGATGGCACGTGACCATATCTGGACAGGCAAAAGCAAGTACCCCGCTGCGCCGGCCCCATATCGGGAAGCTCTATTGAAGCTGGTGAAAGCGGGAGATAGCAAACAGGCGGCTTATCAGAAGCTGTATCATGCGCTGGACTATTCCCTGTATGATGAACAGGATGCGGTTAAAGGCCATGCTGCGCTGAAGACCAAGGTTCAAAGTACACTGAAGGAAGGCGGAACCTCGCTCACATTCAGGTACAAGGGTACGGAGGCCGGATTGATTGAAGATTTGCAGGGGTTGTACCAGCTTGGCATGAAATCGATATCCTATTATGTGTCCAAGATGGAAGGTACTACGGACCTGCGAGTCAAAATTAACTGGACGTTATAATCATCGTTATAGCAGGATGCTCCGCTTGAGGAGTGTCCTTTTTTTGCGTTCAATTCGGGATCAAGGCCGAGGGTTTATGCGTTGTCTATTTTTTGTATATGTCGCTTTGCTATTCTAATCTTCGGCGTATGCCAACACTACGTACGAGGAGGATGTGCAAAAAATGAGGAAAAAAGTGAGCATAGTGATCATTGCTTTATTGCTGGTCACGCAAATGATGCAGGGTTGGATATTTACACCAACGATGCATGCTCAGGATGAATTAACTAATTTGCCAGCCAGTGCAATGAGTGATACAGCGGTAGAAGATGGTTCGGCAGGTTCGGGAGAAGTGACAGAAGATCCTGCCATTCCGGAAGAAGATGAGGATGTCAGTACTCCGGAAGATCAGGATGCCAGTACTCCAGAAGATCAGGAGGAAAATACGATGCATCTGCTTGGTGCAGCTGCAGGTCCGGTCATTACAGATCAGTTGATTACCAGTGTGCAGATGTACAATCAGGCACCGCAAGACAATGGAAATGGAACGATTGAAATCAGAGGCGATAAAATTGAGGATATTCGTCCACGCATTCAGGATGAGGTGGCTGTTGTCTTTACATGGGGACTTGCAAATGACACCCACAACTACAGCGATGGTTCCACGTACACCTTCCATTTGCCCGATAAATTCATCATAGGATCACAGCTTAAAGGCGATCTGGATGGCGGTGTTGGGGAGTATGTGGTGAATCCAGATGGCACAATCATGTTTACCTTTAATGAACTGATTGAGCATGCGCAGCTGGAAGGCAACTTCTATGTGTGGATTAAGTTCGATGAGAGCAAGATGGACGATGGCTTGAAACAACAGATAGATTTTAGTTCCGTGGGACAGGGCATCATTGATGTGCATTTTGCCAACACAGCCATAGATAAGTTGAAGAAATCGGGAAGCGCGAACAAAAACAACTTCAACTCAGATGAAATTAAGTGGACCGTAGACTTTAACCAGGGTGAGAAGGCATTGAAAAATGCGGTCCTTACAGATACTTTTCCAGCAAATCTGGAACTCAAGGGAAATATCGAAATTCGTGAATTGGAAGTGCAATTGAATGGATCTGTAAAAGAAGGTCCGGTAGTTCAAACGGAACCACAGTTTCCCATTCAATTGGGAGACACCGATAAGGCCTATCGTGTAACCTATACAACGAGTGTTAAAGCACCAACGACTGCTCCGTTCACCAATGTGGAGTACCAAAACCAGGTGGCGCTTACAACGGATCAAAGCGAGCATAACGAGACGGATATTGGCCGAGTTCGTGTGAGTTTTAACGAGCCTTTGAACAAGTCAGGCCAAGATAGTGCGTATGATCCGGTGACACAGACGATCACATGGAAAGTGCAATATAACTACAATCAGCAGGAAATCATGCAAGCGAATGCATGGATTGAAGACCGTTTTGATACAGCCAAACAGCAACTAATCAACAATTCCGTCAACGTGTACCAAGTGGACATTAATGCAAGCGGAGCGGCTTCGAATCGGACGTTAATCAATGCAAATGAGTACACACTTGAAGCGCTGAATACAGGATTTGATGACGGCTTCAGATTGCATTTTAAGAACGACATTAACAAGGCCTATGAGATCGAATATGCTACACAATCCATTCATCGTGTTTATACGAATGACACCGTTACGAACACAGTGAACATGTATGATGGCACTTCAAAAACAGGCCGGAAAGACATTCAGGAAGTCATTTTTGCAAAAAGTGTAAAAAGTGAAAACTTCAATACCAAAGAAATCGAGTGGCAGCTGGTTCTGAACCGTGATTTGCAGGACATGACGGATATCGTCATAACCGACAATTACGAAGGCAGACACATGAAACTGATTCCGGGTAGTCTTAAGATTAGTGGTGTTAACAAGGACGACTTTGAACTGATTCCAGACCCGGCTGATCCAACGTATGAAAAAGGATTCTCCGTTCGTCTGAAGGACGGCGTTACCATTAACACGCAACATGTCATTACCTATACAACGAGCTTTGACCCGACGGCAGGTATGCCAACCGATAATGAATATCGCAACTCGGCCAAGATCGATTGGGAAGAGTCCAATGTAGCACAAACAGCGATTACCAAATCGGCTATGGTCAAACCACAGGAGTACACCATTCAAAATGGTAACAAGAAGGGTGAATACAGCGCCAAAGACAAAACGATCACCTGGACCATTGATGTAAACTACAACTTGTTCGATATTCAGGAAGCCATCCTCAAGGATGCTTACACGGGTAACCAATCTTTTGTAGACGGTTCATTGAAGGTTCATGAGCTGGTGTTGCAGGGAGAAATAATGTTACCGCAATCGGTGGCGAGGTTGCACTGACAGATGGACAATTCCAACTGAACGCGGACGGTAAAGGTTTTGTATTGGATCTGGGTAACATCGGCAAAGCAGCTTATCGCATTCAGTATCAAACGAGCCTGGATGGACCTTACTCCGTGGAAGGCACGTATGCCAACCAAGCTGTACTAACCGACGGTGAGGGCGGTGAAGAGCGCTTTAACAGATCAGCGAGCGTCACGCCAGCACACGGTGGTGTGTATGTACAAAAAACAGGTCAACAGATCGGTACAACGGATAAAGCATCATGGACGGTAAATATCAATCCAAGTCAATCTTATGTTCCAGCGGGTACTCCATTAACAGATACCTTGTCGGAGAACCAAATTTTATTGGCCGATTCATTGAAATTATATGCAACGAACCTGCCTGCCAACAATTCAGGCAATGTATCCAACAAAGCTGGACTGGTTGATCCGGCGGATTATGAATTGATCGTGGAAGGCAATACATTTACCCTCACATTCAATAAAGATATCCATACGGCATTCATTCTGGAATATCAGTCCTATATTAATGCCGATCATGGCGCTCGAATTGAGAATAAAGTTGAATTCGCAGGTCAGTCTTCCTCAGTGGTAGGCGAAGGCAATCAGGTGGGTATCAAAGTTTCATTGGCTGGAGCGGGTGGAGGAGCCTCCACAGGTCTGGGCAAGATTAGAATTCACAAAGTCAGTGATACAGGACTTCCACTGGAAGGTGCCATCTTCGCAATATATAATGCGTCTGGAACTACGCTCCTGGAAACATTGAAACCAACGGATGAGAACGGAGTAGTCGAAAGCTCCAGAAACTATCGCTTGAACAATCTGACGAACGGTGTACCTTATAAGTTAAAAGAATTGTCTGCACCGGCAGGATACTTGATTGATCCCGAGTATGGTTCTGCCTCAGGTCAAACGATTGAATTCAAGGATGCAGATATCGCCTTTGAAGTTGAGAATAAAAAGATTCGTCAAGGCTTCGAATTAACCAAGGTAGATGCGGTGGACTCCTCCAAGAAACTCCAGGGTGCAACGTTTGAACTGTACTTGAACAATGGCGCAACCCGAGAGAAATTAGACGAGTTAACGACAGGGGAAGATGGGAAAATCGCCAAGGGGATCTCTTGCCTGGAGATTATGAATTGGTCGAAGTTGTGGCACCCGAGTTTTATCAGTTGGATGCTACCCCGATCCCGTTCACCATTGCAGAGAATCAGACTCAGATTATTACACTGACGAAGTCGAATGCAAGGGGTACGGGTGGTAAACTTGTCGTTACCAAAGTCAATGCCAAGGATCAGTCCGTATTAAGTGGAATTGAATTCGAATTGCGTGATGGTTCCAATGCAATCATGGATACAAAAGTAACGGATCTGAACGGGGTCATTGAATTTGATGGATTAACCTATGGTCCATATACATTAGTAGAGACCAAGGCAGAGGGCTTTGTTATAGAACAGCCGGAGACGCTGGTATCTATTATCCAACCTGAAACTCAATTGACCATTGAGAATAAAGAAAATAATCGTTCCGTGAAATTGATAAAATATAATGCGGGACGAACTCAACATTTACAAGGTGCAGTGTTTGAATTACGGGCTCAGACTGCATTGATGGATGCAAACGGGAATTGGGAGTTCCGGAAGGTAACAGGTCTGGATGAAGCTGCACTGACAACCAATCAACAAGGTGAAATTATACTTGAAGACCTGGATATCAATCAATATCAGTTGGTTGAAATAAAAGCACCTAACGGATATGTCTTAGACACAACACCCATACCATTTGAAATTACGAATACACAAACCGAAGCCGTAGTTGTTGAAAAAACGAATCAGGCTATTCCGGTATCGGGCGGTGGATCAAGTGGACCTTATAATCCGGGAACACCTAATACAGGTGTAACTCCAGATCCGGAGAAACCAGTAACACCGGGACCGGAAACACCAGGAACGTCTGTCCCAGGCACAGTGGTTACCGAACCTACTGAACCTGAAGACGGAACCGATATTCCAACAGATGAAGATAACGGAGTAGCTCCTCCTTCACCTGGCGTCTCCAACGGTGACGACACTGCACCTCCAATTGGGGATACAGATGCACCAGATGGGGATAGTGCATTGGCACCCCCTGCTGGAACGGATACAGATGGATCACTTGCAAATGGCAATGCTGTATCACAGCAGACCGGAAGCTCTGCATCACAGGGCATGCTGCCGAAGACAGGCGAAGAGAGCACATTGGCTTTCACGGTTACAGGCATGATGCTGATGGCATTGGGCAGTCTGGGATACGTCTACTTCCGACGTAGGCAACTGCTTCAGCGCTAGATCACAGCAGGTCATGCACGAAAAGATATTCACATAAAAACACCCTCTAGCTTTCACACGTGACCCAGAGTCACGGTGGAATATACTAGAGGGTGTTTTTTATTAGTTTATTTCTGCTGAGCCTGAGGGAAGATCAGAATCCGGCAACCTCCGGATTCACCTCAACAGCTCTTACAATTAGCCGATGTGTTGGATTGATGAGTGGATCACAGGTAATTAAGGTAAGGACCTGCCCTAGTCCGGGATCTTCCAGCACAGATAAGTCATTAGGCTCCACAACGGATATTTGATCTACCTTATATTGAATGATCGTTCGATCTGCCAAGGTGACTTCCATTGAATCGCCAATCTGTAATTCTCCCAGACGATTGAACAGTCGTCCTTTTTGTGGGAGCGATGGGCGGCTATGGCGGCGTTACCTTTATTCCCAATCTTAGTGGTTTCGACAAGATGGGTTGCAGCTACCTTCATGTTGTTCTCCGTTGCACCCTCCAAAATCGGTAAGCGGACATCAATCTTGTCAATGGAGAGTACCCCAACATATCCGAAGATTCGCCTTGCACTATATCTGTATTGTCAGTAGTTGGCTCGGCGGAAGCTGTATCCTGTATGCCTTGTTCGAAGGCGTGATTCAGCTTGGACAAGCCGTCTTGCAATTGCTCCAGATCGTTCATCACACGGGTTTGCTGCCAGTCATAATATGTGTCCCGCAGGAAAGGAAAGCTGATGATCAGCATGCCCAGCAGAATGAGCAGGATAGAGAATTTTTTCATTATGCATCAACTCCCGTTGTCCAAGAAAAATAGTATACCTTTCTCTATTTTACTTACCGACCTATACAAAATATGGACAGGAGACGAAAGGACAAGGTCGTACAGGAATGTTGGAAGGTGGGGGCTATCACAAAAAAATATCCCCGTATCGCTACAGTAGGAAAACTGCAACGCCACGGGGAGTTTTTTTAATATTTTTATTATAAAGTGAATCAAAAAATCTGGGGATAACAGCGATCGGAAGGTTATTCTGTCATCGAAGTGGCAAATGTAAATATGGTCTCGTTAGTGCTTATCAGCTGGTGCATCGGTAGGTGTGAAATCACATTCCTTCAGTGGCACCACTTTGGTCTTTTTGATCCATTTGTAACCGAGCCACAACACCAGGAACAGGGGTAAGCTCAGGTAGGCAACGATGGCTCCACTCCAGTCGATCGTGTCACCTGTAAATGCCTGATAGTTCTGCCCAATGATTACGATAATACACAGAACAAAAGCAAAGATCGGCCCAAACGGGAACCAACGTGCACGGTAAGGGAGATCGTTCAAGTCCCTGCCTTGTGCGACGTATGCACGACGGAAGCGATAGTGACTGATCGCGATGCCCAGCCAAGTGATAAATCCGCACATACCGGATGCATTCAGCAACCAGGTATAGACAATGCCATCGCCGAAAAGGGAGGCAAGAAATGCCAGCATGCCAACGGCTGTTGTCACCAGCAAGGCATTCATCGGAATGCCTTTTTTGTTCAGCTTGCCGAGGAAACGGGGAGCCTTACCATCTCGGGCAAGGGCGTAGAGAACCCGGCTTGAAGCATACATACCTGAGTTACCAGCAGAGAGCACGGAAGTTAGAATAACCGCGTTCATGACGGAAGCCGCAATGGCGAGTCCTGCTTTTTCAAACACCAGTGTGAACGGGCTGACACCGATATTTTCCAGATCTCCTTTGAGCAGATTCGGATGAGTATACGGGATGATCAGACTGATCACAGTAATCGCCAAAATGTAAAAAATCAGAATACGCCAAAATACCTGACGAATGGCACGAGGCACATTTTCACGCGGATTTTCGCTCTCGCCAGCGGCTACCCCGATCAGTTCGGTACCCTGGAATGAGAATCCGCAGCCATGAACACACCTAACACGGCGAAGAATCCGCCATGGATGGGTGCATCACCGATGGTGAAGTTGCTGAAACCAACGGCTTCTCCACCCATAATCCCGAAGATCATGAGCACACCAACGGCCAGGAAGATAATTACGGTAGCTACCTTGATAATGGCGAACCAGTATTCGGATTCCCCGTAGCCTTTGACAGACAGGACGTTCAAGGCAAAGATCAGTACGAGGAAAAGTAAGCTCCATAACATGGATGAACTGTCGGGGAACCAGTATTTAATAAGGACTGTAGCGGCAGCAAGCTCTGCTGCAATGGTTACCGCCCAGTTGTACCAGAAGTTCCAGCCCATCGCGAACCCGAGCGCAGGATCGACAAAACGTGCGGCATACGTATTAAATGAACCGGAGTCCGGCATAAAGGTAGCAAGCTCACCAAGGCTGGTCATGAGGAAATAGACCATGATGCCAACGGCCGCATAGGCAATTAATGCTCCACCAGGGCCTGCGGTTGAGATGGCGGTACCACTTGCGAGAAACAGCCCGGTACCAATTGAGCCACCGAGGGCGATCATCGTCATATGGCGAGCGCGTAAGCCTTTTTTCAGAGAAGGTCCAGTTGTTGCTCGGTTACTGCGGTCTTGCATGGAAACACTCCTTCATTCGATATACTGATGTTTGCGATAATTGCTTCATAAACAAAAAGACCACAGGCATCAGCCTGCGGTCTTTAACATTTCAATGTCCGCACCATGTCCCAGATGATTAAGATAGCTCAACACAGAAGAATTCATACCTTTGAATAAAGGAAATGTACTTCCGTGACAGTTCTGCGCCTTTCAACAGCAGCCCAGCCCACCGGACCATATAAGGAACATCCAGTGAGCTTCGGCGGGTACACCTTTCGGCTGATCTCATAAGCGGCTCCTTAGCGCCTCCTTCAGCGTACTGATCGCACCCGCGACCTCTACCTCACCATCAATGGATGAGGTGTATCTATTGTCTATGAAATTATGATCAACACAACTTAACACGATGTGTCCTGTTTAGTAAACAGACAATCAGTATAACGCGCATGGTTTTCCAGTGCAATAACAATTGTTGGATGTGAGGTTTGAGGGCTGCCTGTCTATTCCTCTTTCTTGTTGCGGCCAGCCATCTGCTGCCATACCGTTCCGGCAGCCTGTTCACCCGATTCGATTCGCTCCAGAGCCATCTTGGCTTGCAGGCTGACTTCGAATTCGGGATCATCCGCTGCAACACGCAACGCTTGCTCTGCTTCCTCAGTTCCGACCTCATAGAGAAAACGTGCCGCACGCCAGCGTACAAGCTTACTTTTATCGGACAACGTGGCTGTCATCGCTGGCGTGGCTGCGGGTCACCGATGTCGGACAAGGTGTCACCAGCAGTACGGCGTACTGCAGGAGAACTGTCCTGAAGCGCTTCATACAGCAGCTCCATCGCTTCCGGTGTACGAATGTCACCCAGGTATACCACGGCCAAGCGACGTATCTGCATTTTGTTATCACGCAGGGCATGGGCTACGAGAGGCAGTCTTTCGGGTGTAGGCTCCATGCCGTCCAATGCCGCATAGCGAACATTCCAGTCCTCGCTCCGCAAAGCCTCTTCAAGCTCAGCTCCATCCAATTCGCGACGGCGCTCGACGAACTCTTCGGATTTGCTACCATGCTCAATGGCTTGTTGTATAACCTGCTCCAGTCGTTCCGGAGGGTAAGCTGCTTCCAATTCCTGCTCGACTTCACGTGCGATGTCCGGTAACTCGCCATATCGAACGCCGTAATCACTCAGTTTGCGTTCTTTGATCATCGTCGCACTGGCGACTTCCGTTACGGCTTTGACAAAGCGGTCGGACAGTGAGATTCGTTCTTCTTTGGAACCGGCTTTGACCCTGATCTGCATGGGCACGCCTCGGAAGAACTGGACGAATACCTGTGCTTCCCCAAAGTGTTCGCCTGAACCATCTTCGGATTCAATCCAGTCGAGATCGATGCCTTGTTGTCCAAGGCGATTTTGGACTTCGCCCAGGATAACGGACCAGTCGGCATTCCCTTTACGATCAAGTGCCACAAAGTCTGTCGTGTGGAACACACTCTTTACACCGGGAATATGAAGCATCTGGCGAATGAACGCCGGAGCGGATCGTTCGTTGTCCAGTGTATATGTTTTGCGAATTCCGTCTTCCAGACGTTCATCGAGATGCAGCATCATCGTATTTGGACTGGGTGTTGGTTCAATGGATACAATATTCATCAGTGTAACCTCCTATAATACCAGATTCATCCTTCACTCCCCGTAAATTAAATCACACGGGTATTTCTCTATTTTACATCAATGTGAGGAATCTGCGAAATCATCCAGAAGTGGAGTGGACGTGACTACTAACACGTAATGTGAAGAAGTACGAAATTTGTTAACACTTCTTTCATGTTCACGCACAAACATTCTTAAACGTAAGTTGGCACAATATAAGATAAGAATCAACTGGAGGTTATGTCTATGGAACCCATTACCGTGCTCTCGGATGGAAAACGTCGTATTGCATATGAGAATATTATTCAAATGTTCAGAAACTGGATTGAGGACTCAACTTCTGGTTCTGTGATAGAACACACCGGGGAAGTTGGGAAAACTCCCGTTATTGTATTGTTGATTATCAGATAGCCGAAGAAGCGGTGTCAGCAGCAAACGCCATTCGTGCCTTTATGCCGCAGATTCCGTTACTTGTCATTACGGATTTCCAATCTCTTATTCGGAAGCGTCACCTGCAACAGATTACAGGTACTGGAGAGTTGAAGCTGATTCTCTGGAGTGAGCAAGAACCGGATCATCTCATCAAGGATATGGAACATTGGTTGCATTCGTCGTCTGCCCATAAATCACAAATAGCCATACCGCCCATCTTATCCATGAGATAAAAGAGGGATATGGCCAAACTTACAATCGTTACGATCGAATTAGATCACGTATTTATAGCCTGTTCCCCAAACCGTCTTAATATAACGCGGGTTCTTGGGGTCAGGCTCAATTTTTTTACGCAGACTTGAGATATGAACATCAATAGTACGATCCAGATAGGCGCGTTCCGAGCCTTTGATCCGATCCATCAATTCATTACGGGTGAACACTTTACCCGGGTTTCGGTACAATTCTTTCATGATCTCAAACTCAATATGAGTGACCTCAATTTCAATGCCATCCACAAACAGGGTTCTTCTGTACTCATTCACATTCACATGTCCAGTAACCTCTGCCTGCTTGTCTTCTTTGACTGGTTTATCCTGATAGGAAATAATGGATCTTCGCAGCAGTGCTTTAATCCGGGCATCCAGCTCTTTCAAACTGAAAGGTTTGCACAGAAAGTCATCCGCACCATTATGCAATGCGCGAAGTCGATCATTCAGCATGGTGCTTGCCGAGATCATCAGAATGGGCACAGTGGAGTGCTGGCGAAAGGCTTCTACGAGGTCATTTCCATCCATTTCGGGAAGCATGAGATCCGTAACAACAATATCCGGCTGGAATCGTGGAAACAGTTGAAGTGCCTCGCGGGCATGATGAACCCGTTCAGTGATGTAACCTTCCTCTTCAAGAAAGAAAGCAATCATGTCGGCCAGATTTTTCTCATCTTCTATAAGAAGTACTTTGATCGTCATAGAGTCACACTCCTGGTGAAAAATAATATGTTAAGAAAATACTAAAAAAACAAACTGAATTGCGAGTAAATACTGCAAATTTTTTAATGTTTCTATTCCAGAATATAGGATGTATATGTAGAGAAGATCTAGACGTTTTGAACGAACTTCAATAGTTTAGCATGGATATGGTCGGCTTGCCGATCGATCAGAATTTCCCAAAGCTACATCAACTGCTAATTACAGTATAATGGATCATAACGAGTTAAGGGGAAAAAAGTAGATTGTATCCGCTTAAGTTTATAGGGGGAACCAACGTTGTTGTTGAAAATAGAAGAAAAATGGATTCATGAGGGCAACTACATATGGATCGTATAAAGACCAGAAAATCGCTGGATTGGGCAGTGTTGAAGTTGAGAATACCCTGGATTGGGACCGCCGTTCTGATTACTCTGGGATCATTAAGCACGATTTTTCCGTTAACTTTATTCTATGGTGTACAGTTTATGATTGGTAGTGCGGCAGCACTCGTTGCCTTGCGTTTGTATGGGGCCATCTATGGATTTGTTACCCTTACCGTCATCTATCTGCTGAGTAATGTCTGTGCTGGCTTCCAGCCGCATAATTTATCTATAATGCTTGCGCACTTTATGGAATTGATCTGGATGTTTGTCTGGCAGATTCGTTGGAAGAATGGCAGCCTAATCAAGGCTAATGCTGTCTACTGGGTAGTCATGTTACTTCCCGCGATCTATGCCGGGCATTTTATGCTGAGTTTGAATATAACTGCCCTGAAGTATGAGTATATGTATATTGCCGTGATTGGTATGGTGAATGCGCTGATTGCGGGAATTGTAGTCGATTTCTGGATCACCATAGGTGAACACCAATCGAAGCGGTCGGGAACCATTCCACTCTCTAGAATCGCTTTTAAATACGTAGTCGCCTTTGTGGTATTTGTTTCTCTCGTGCTTTTATCCGCAGATAGCCGCAGACAACTGACTCAATTGAATGATGCCATATTGCGTGATATGAAATATGCCGCGAGTGCGGTTACTCAGGATCTTGATGAAGGGTATGTTACGTCCGAGAATATGGATCAGAATATGGCGCGTTATCATCATCTGCTGGGTGTGAATGTGATTCTGCTGAATCGGGAGGATACGGTGATCGCCTCTGGTTTGAGTTCACTTCAGGCAGGCGAGTACCTGGACATGGACAGCTTCAATCTTCTGAAGTCGAGAGATAACCTTACCATGTCAAGCTCCGCAAATAACCATTACAGTGATGTATTGAATCATTGGAAGCAAGTCTCTTTTATCTATGAAGCAGAACAGACAAGAGGTACACCTTATCGGGTATTCATTGTGACCGACTCGTCCAAGTATTACCCCCGAATCGAATCGATTTATCTGACCACACTGCAATCCCTGTTCATTATCATTCTGGCTTCCATGATTGTAGCAGCTCCGCTCAGCAGCAAGGTCGTTAGTCCGCTGTTAAGGCTGACCAGGATGACTGGCTCTCTGCCGAGACTGCTGTTTCGAAATGGGAAGTTGGAGTGGCCAACCAGCCATGTAACCGAAGTACAGATCCTCATTGGTAATTTGCGCAAAATGGCCGATGTGCTGCTGGAACAATTCGAACAGATTCGTCACGACAAGTTAACGTTGGAGGACAGGGTCGTAGAGCGGACCAAGGAACTCAAGAACAGTGAAGAGGTCAAACGTGCCATTATTGAATCCTCTATTGATGCAATTATTGCCGTGGATTCCAATGGGATCATCGTTGAGTTTAATCCGGAGGCTGAAAGGATGTTTGGATTGCGCCGGGAAGAAGTGATCCTGCACAAGGAAGCGCCGTCTCTTTTTCAAGGGGCAAGTTGCATGGAGATCAAGAAATTGTTGGAGCGATTCGAATATGTTGAAGGTAAAAGATTCACAATCGTAGATGAAATCTCGGGAATTCGCCGGGATGGTTCCGTCTTTCCGATAGAGTACAAAATTGTCGAGATTCAGCTTGGCAAAAATGAGACGTTATATAACCTGTTTATCAAGGATATTACGGAACGGACCAGAGCGGAAGAAGATCGTGTGCGTCATGCTCTCGCGCTGGAGAAGCTCAACTCGGAATTGTTCAATGAGAAGATTGCCATTCAGGAACAGCGGGATATCAGTGAGCAATTCATTGAATCCGTACGGGAAGGGCTCGTGATGTCTGATCGAACAGGGACCATAACCATCGTCAACCGAAGGATAGAAGAGATGTTTGGCTTGGGTGATTTTCTGGGCAGATCTATTGAAGATTTGGCGCAGGCGATTGATACGATGGTGTTAACGGACAACTTCAATCTGATGGAACAGACGAGAGCATTCCTGAACGGAGAAACAGCGTTTATCGAGACCGAATTTATATTTAATAATGTGAATAAAAGTGTGTTTTCCCTGTACATGAAACAGATGGATGTCCCGGGCAAAAACCACGGTTTTCTGCTGGTGTTTCGTGACCGCACAGGAGAAGAACGGCTGGATCGGATGAAGAATGAACTGATCAGCGTGGTATCTCATGAGCTTCGAACGCCTGTGGCCACCATTATGGGTTACGTGGAATTAATGATGATGTATGACCTTCCGGCAGCCCAGCAGCAGGAATTCATGCAGACCATCGCTTCGGAGGGCAATCGGCTAAGCAGTTTGCTTGATGATGTGCTTGATATACAGCGTCTTGATAACGAAGGCATGGCTTACCATATGACATATGTACCATTAATTGAGTTGGTAGAAGGCGTTGCCGAACAGTGGAATATGAAGTCCGCCCAACGTATCTATGTGCATACGTTCAATGGAGACTTTTTTGCTTATGCGGATCAGAACAGGATGGCTCAGGTTCTGCATAATCTGGTGGGCAATGCAGTCAAGTATTCTCCGGGAGCAGATCGTATTGATATTACATTATGGGAAGAAGAGGAATGGTTATGTCTTGATGTGCGTGATTACGGAATAGGGATTGCGGAGCAAGAGAAGGACATGTTATTCAACAAATTCTATCGAGTGGATAATTCGGATCATCGACAAATTGGTGGAACAGGAATCGGATTGTACATTTCCCGTAAAATTGTAGAGGATCACAAAGGAACGCTGACCTTTATATCTGCACCGGGTAAGGGGAGTACGTTCAAGGTTCGACTGCCCAAGCAGGACGTATTGGTTTAAATGTAATGATGGATGAGATCTACGGATAGAGCCTTTGCCTTTTAAGCGCGTAAGCGTGATACGGGGAAAGGCTTTTTTTGTTTTTCAATTTCCCGGATAAAAAAACAACTTCTTTTGCAAACTGTCTATAGAGCCATAATTTGCATCTCATGCAAAAGGAGGACGGAAGGAATATGTTCCGTAAACAAGAGAAAACACTCATCATTGTCTGTCTGGTTGCAGCTGTGGTGGTACTGTATGCCGTTGTGAAAAGCATCATCCGAATCATGAGTTATTGAGATACACGTTCAATCAGAGGAACTGCTGTTGTACATAACGATTATGTGAAAGAGGAGTGTAACCATGTCATCCCTGGACCCTGTTTTGCTCAGCCGGATATTAACCGGTCTTACCCTGTTTGTACACATTGTTTTTGCCTCTATTGGTGTAGGCGTTCCACTCATGATTGCCTTGGCCGAGTGGCGAGGACTGCGAACCAATGATATGCATTACACCTTGCTGGCACGCCGTTGGGCGCGAGGTTTTGTCATTACCGTTGCCGTTGGCGTCGTCACAGGCACCTCGATCGGATTGCAGCTTAGTCTGCTGTGGCCGATGTTTATGCGGGTAGCAGGTCAGGCCATTGCCCTGCCGCTGTTCATGGAGACGTTTGCCTTTTTTATAGAGGCGATCTTTCTTGGCATTTACCTCTATACGTGGGATCGTTTCAAAAAGAAATATACCCATATGCTGCTGTTGATTCCGGTAGCTCTCGGCTCATCTGCGTCTGCGATTTTCATTACGACGGTGAACTCCTTCATGAACCAGCCTCAGGGATTCACCCTGATTAACGGCATCATGAAGGACATTCATCCGATTGCTGCCATGCTGAATCCGGCGACGCCAACCAAGGTGTCTCATGTGCTGGCTTCATCCTACACCCTGAGTGCAGGTATCCTGGCGGGGATAGCCGCCTTCAGTTTGCTGCGGGGACGGGATCATGTGTATTACAAAAAAGCACTGAAACTCACGACAGTATCTGCGCTTGTATTTGCCATCAGTACCGTTATGATCGGCGACTCATCGGGTAAATTTCTGGCGAAATATCAGCCGGAGAAGCTGGCGGCCGCAGAATGGCATTTCAAGACGATGAAAGAGGCACCGCTCGTGTACGGCGGCATTCTGGATGAGAACAATGAAGTGAAATATGCGATAGAGATTCCTTATGCACTCAGCATTTTGGCGGGCAATCGTCCCGATACGGAAGTGAAAGGTCTCGAAGAATTTCCTGCGGATCTGAGGCCACCATTGTCCATACATTATATGTTCGACCTGAAGGTCACAACCGGAGTGATTATCCTGATGATTCCTGTGTTATATGTGCTGCGGCGGTGGTTGCCAGGGCGCAAGCCATATCCCAAATGGCTGTTGCTTGGCATTGTCCTGCTGGGGCCACTGGCCATGATTGCCATCGAGCTGGGGTGGATGTTCGCCGAAGTGGGCCGGAGCCTTGGATCTTGCGCGGGTATATGAAGGTGTCGGAAGCAGCCACGACATCCACTTCTGTGGGATGGATGCTGGTGTTGTTTATTTTGCTGTATCTGATCCTCTGTTTCTCTTGCATTCGGGTGCTCAGCAAGCTGTTCCGCAACAAGGAAGCAGAGAAGGAACTGGCATCTCTGGGGCTTGAAGGAGGGATTGTGCATTGAGCTTCGAAATTGCGGGCATTGCGATATTGTGGACGTTTTTGTTCGGTTACCTGATTGTCGCTTCGATTGATTTTGGCGCCGGGTTCTTCAGCTTTTACAGCATACTGACCGGGCATGAGAACAAAATTCATAACATCATTCAGCGCTACCTGTCTCCCGTGTGGGAAGTGACGAATGTGTTTCTGATCTTCTTTGTGGTTGGATTGGTCGGGTTTTATCCGGACAGTGCCTTTTATTACGGGACAGCTTTGCTGGTGCCGGGTTCTCTGGCCATTGTCCTGCTTGCCATCCGGGGGTGTATTACGCCTACAATACCTATGGCAATCATGGGCAGAACAGCCGGATCTACATGGCATTGTACGGAGCGACGGGACTGCTGATTCCGGCGGTATTCTCCACCATTTTGGCGATATCCGAAGGTGGGATCATTGAGCAGGTGGGGAACAGGTGTTTTTTCGCTGGCGTGAATTTTTGACGAATCCCTATACCTGGTCGGTTGTTTTGCTTGCACTGGTCAGTGTGCTGTACATCTCGGCGATGTTTCTTTCCTATTATGCCAAGCGGGCAGGCGATGAGCCGGCATTTGAGGTGCTTCGGGAGTATGCACTGCTGTGGAGCTTGCCCACCATTTTTGCGAGTTTTCTGGCATTTCTGCAGATTAACAAACAGAATCCCGCACATTTTGAGCAGATGGTGAATATTTCATGGATGTTCATTGCTTCATTTATCTGTTTTGTCATTGCGGTGTCGTTGGTGTGGAAACGCAAATATCTGGGCTGGTGTTTTATCGCTGTCATGCTTCAGTTTGCCTTCGCCTGGTATGGTTACGGACGGTCTCACCTTCCGTATATCCTGTATCCCTATATTAATATTTACGACAGCTTTACGAATCGTACCATGGGAATTGCGCTGATTACGGCGTTCAGCCTGGGCTGCTCGTGCTCATTCCGTCGCTTGTGCTGATTATGAAGCTGTTCCTGTTCGATGCCAATTATGTGCGCGGTAATTCCGGTAAAAAGAAAGGATGAGTCTGTCCATGCTGCTGAACATGTTCTTACTCATGACGCCCTTGCTGCATTCGTTATCTACCGAGGGAGTCACGGGATTCCCGGTATAACCGGGTTGAGTTTTTTTGAGACATTCACCATTATGTACGCTCCCCCACTTATCATTATGGCTGCGATTGTCTTTTTGTTCATATATCTGGCCGTATGCAAAAACCCGAAGGATTGATTGACTGGTACGTACATTCCCGTTTGGGGTAATCTGTTGTTAAGAAATGAGGAAGGGAGGAGGGCCCTTTCATGCCTAAAATCCGTTATAACAACATTGATAATGTAAGTACGGACAAAACGCTGAAGGAATTCAAGCAATGGAGGGAGCAGCGGCGCAACAAAGTGAAGGACTACTCCTACACCGTGCCCAAACACCCGCCTGAACTGGATTATCTGCATGCCAATCGGGAGGATACGAGTATTACCTGGATTGGTCACTCCACGTTTTTCATTCAATATTATGGATTGAACATCGTGACTGATCCGGTGTGGGCCGAAAAAATGGGATTTCAACGAAGGCTCGGTGCCCCCGGCATTCCGATTCAGGATATTCCACCATTGGATGTCATTCTGATATCCCATTCCCACTATGATCATCTGCATCTGGCTTCCCTGCGTAAGCTGATTACTGCCAAGACGTTGCTGATCGTACCCGATGGTCTGAAGCGCAAGATGATTCGCAAAGGATTCCATCGATGCCAAGAGATGAAGTGGTGGGAACATATTACACTTGGCGGAGTCAAAATAACCTTTGTCCCTGCACAGCACTGGACGCGACGAACGCTGTTCGATACCAATACGTCCCACTGGGGTGGTTATGTGTTGGAACAGAACCATTCGGCGACGACTTCTGCGGCGGAAAGTGCTGCAACAACGAGCGGTCAGGATCATTCATCCACAGCAGAATCAGGGAAGAACGAAACACCCAAAGATTCTGTTGGCCCGCCTGTGTTGTATTTTGTGGGTGATACAGGTTACTTCCAGGGATTCAAAACCATAGGAGAGCGCTTTGACATTGGTGTTACTTTGATGCCCATCGGCGCCTACGATCCGGAATGGTTCATGACTTCACAGCACGTGACACCTGAAGAAGCACTGCAGGGGTTCATTGAGACCGGCTCCCAGCTTATGGTGCCCATGCACTATGGCACATTCAAGCTGGCGGATGATACGCCGAAGGAGGCACTGGATCGGCTGGAAGTCGAACGTGAACGACTGGGCATTGGCAAAGAGCGGATTCGGGTGCTTGGTCATGGCGAAACGCTACGCATCAGGCATGAAAAAGGTAAACAGGACTAACAAAATCGAGCCAAATATGTTAATGTAGGGATATACCCGCATGAACAGTATTTTTACCAAATCTTTAATAAGTAAAAAGCGGCCAATTTTCGAATTTGCCGCTTTTTTGTGTTATAATATGGTGCCAGAATAGGCATCGGGATATTGAATCCATGATTTACGCAACTTGCTATTCATGCAGTATGCAGATTAACCAATAAAGGATGGTATGCTTAATGATCAGTACAAGCGGCATCACGCTCCGCTACGGAAAACGTGCACTTTTTGAAGATGTGAATATCAAATTCACGCCAGGCAACTGTTACGGCTTGATTGGGGCGAACGGAGCCGGAAAATCAACATTTTTGAAAATTTTGTCCGGTGAGATTGAAGCCAACTCGGGAGAGGTGCACATCACCCCGGGCGAACGTATGGCCGTTTTGAAGCAAAACCACTTTGAATATGATGAGTACCCGGTTCTCGAAACGGTAATTATGGGTCATAGTCGTCTCTATGCCATTATGAAAGAAAAAGATACGCTGTATGCCAAAGCGGACTTTACCGAAGAAGACGGCCTGCGTGCAGGTGAGCTTGAAGGCGAATTTGCGGAGCTCAATGGCTGGGATGCTGAGCCGGATGCAGCGGCACTTCTGATCGGTCTGGGTATCGACCGTGACATGCACGACAAGAAAATGAATGAACTAAGTGGTAACGAAAAAGTTCGTGTCCTGCTTGCACAAGCATTGTTTGGTCGTCCAAACAACCTGTTGCTCGATGAGCCTACCAACCACTTGGATCTCGAATCCATTCAATGGCTTGAGAACTTCCTGATGGACTATGAAGGTACTGTTATTGTGGTATCCCATGACCGTCACTTCCTGAACAAAGTATGTACACACATTGCAGATATCGACTTTGGTAAAATCCAGCTGTACGTAGGTAACTATGACTTCTGGTATGAATCCAGCCAATTGGCACTTGCGTTGCAACGTGATGCCAACAAGAAAAAGAAGAGAAGATTAAAGAGCTGCAAGCCTTTATTCAACGTTTCTCTGCGAATGCCTCGAAATCCAAACAGGCGACTTCCCGGAAGAAACAACTCGATAAAATCACGCTGGATGACCTTCGTCCATCGAACCGTAAATATCCGTTTATCAACTTCAAACCTGAGCGTGAAGCCGGTAAACAATTGTTGACCGTAGATCGCATCAGCAAATCCATTGACGGTGTGAAAATGCTGAATGATATCAGCTTTGTCGTGAACAAAGGGGATAAAATTGCATTTGTGGGTCCAAACGGGAATGTCAAGTCACTGTTGTTTGATATTCTTATGGGTGAAACGGAATTGGATAGCGGCGAATACACTTGGGGTGTAACAACAACTCAAGCTTATTTCCCGAAAGACAACTCCAAATATTTTGACGGTGTAGACATGACACTCGTGGATTGGCTCCGTCAATATTCCAAAGATCAGGATGAAACGTATCTGCGTGGATTCTTGGGACGTATGCTGTTCTCGGGTGAGGAATCCTTGAAAAAGGCAAGTGTACTCTCCGGGGGCGAGAAAGTTCGCTGTATGCTGGCGAAAATGATGCAGACTGGTGCTAACGCACTGATTCTGGATGAGCCTACGAACCACTTGGATCTCGAATCCATCACAGCGCTGAACAATGGCATGATTGATTTTGACGGCACCATGCTGTTCACATCCCATGACCATCAGTTCATTCAAACGATCGCTAACCGGATTATCGAAATTACGCCGAATGGCATCATTGATCGCCAAATGAGCTATGACGAGTATCTGGAAAGTGATGAAATCAAAGAACTGCGCAACAAAATGTATCCGGTAGAAGCTTAAACGAAGCGACATCTACGGCACATTCTTATAGAACAGAGAAAGACCGCAAGCCCCTTGTGAAGAGGGCTTGCGGTTCTTTTTGTGTTTCCATTGGGTTTCTTTGCGGCTTTAAAACCTAAGATCCACCAGTACGGCGACGTTGGTTGTTGGGCTTCTTGTTGTTTTGACTCTTCATCGCTTTGGGTCCGCCTTCAAAGTAGGCGCTGGATTGGTTACCGGAATTTGCTTGTTCTTTCTTTTGCGCCAGCTTTTGGCGTATAGCATCCTGCAAACTGATCTTTTTCGGTTCGTTATTTTCGCTCATCGTTATTTCCCTCCCGGTCTTACAGTAAGCCGTCCAGATTGGACGGGATGTACCTATTTTATACGTTTTATAAAAGCCTCACAAGGGCAACCTGATAAAATGCTCCAAACCTTTGGTTTTACCCAGGCCAACATTCTTTCTCATTAACTACAGCCCTGCCGTCTGGCAACTTTGTTTCGGCTTGCCTACAGCAATGCAGCCTGGCAACACTGTTTCTGTAGACCCACACGCTCCGCATTTGGTAACATGAAAAAACCGTAATACGAAACGTAAAAGGAGTGTCGCCCGGTTTGAACGCTTATGAAGAAATTCGAAAAGGGGAGCGGGGGCTTGGGTTAGTATTGTAGCCTATCTCGTCTTGTCCGCCTTTAAGCTGATCTGTGGATATGTATTTGCTTCCAGCGCCTTGCTGGCCGATGGTTTCAATAACCTTACAGATATAGTGGCATCTGTTGCTGTATTGATCGGGCTTCGGATTTCCCAGAAACCACCTGATTCCGATCATGCTTATGGTCATTTTAGAGCGGAAACGGTTGCTGCCTTGGTGGCTTCATTTATTATGGCTATGGTTGGGCTGCAAGTGTTGGTTGAGGCCATTCGCTCCTGGTACGAGGGAGCCTTTGTTGCTCCAAACCTGTGGGCTGCAGCAGTTGCTGTAGTCTGCGCTATGGTGATGTTGGGCGTGTATCGTTACAATCACCGTCTGGCTAGACAAATTAATAGTCAGGCTCTGATGGCAGCGGCGAAAGATAACCGTTCGGATGCCTGGGTCAGCATAGGCGCGGCAGTTGGAATTGTAGGTGCGCAGTTCGGACTTCCATGGCTGGATAAAGTAGCTGCGATTGCTGTAGGTCTGTTGATCTGCAAGACGGCTTGGGAGATTTTCCGGGATTCCACACATCGTCTTACCGATGGATTTGACCAGAAGGAGCTGACGGATCTCAGATCCTCGGTAGCTCGCGTTCCTGGTGTTGAAATGATTAAGGACGTGAAGGCACGGGTGCACGGCAGTCATGTACTTGTGGATGTTGTCATTGAAGTGGACGGAAACTTAAGCTTGATTGAAGGTCATCAGATCTGTGACCGAGTGGAAGAGCGGTTGAAGCGGTCGCATAACATCATGCATGTACATGTACATGTGGAGCCGAAGGCAGGAGAATTCACCAGGAACTCTTGAACAGGGAGTGAACATCTTGGAAAATCAAAAGAGGACAGCCGCGATTGTACGCGCTGTCCTCTTTACTTATCGTAAGAACGAATATACGATGTTATTGAATGGCAACGTGGATCCACGCTTTACCTTTCCAAGTGTACACTTGCACCCACTCGCCACCGTCGAATCCGTCAACCACTTCACCTGTTGTATCAATGACTTGGGAGCTCAATGCACCGATTGGTTTACCGTTAGGTGCGTCATAGAACCAAGTGCGCTCCAGAAGGTTCAGCAGCATTGTAGGTGCCAGGACTTCATCGCCTGGTTTTACAAGTGGCTCTTCAAACAGTTTATTATCTGTAGTTGTAGCTGGAGTCTCAGCAGTACCTTCTACTGTGTCAACAGCCGGTTTGTTCACTTCAACAGCCGGAGTTGTTGTCGTAGTCGTTGTCGTAGCTTCTGTTCCTTTTTCCGGAGTTACTGTTCCAGTAACCGCTTCCTCAGCACCTGCAGCAGCAGCCATCGAACCCATCAACGTTAAAGCAGCGGCAAAACTCACGATTTTTTTCATTTGTTTTTCCTCCTCGGTTAGGTATGTAATTTGTTGTCCTGTGATAAAAGTAACCAAGCGAGCTACCTTATGAATCACAAATTATAACAATATTTTCTTGCATTCTCCAGTGTCAACTGGCGCATATGTGGGTATATAGCAAGCCTGTAAATATCATACTTCGGTGGGATAAAACCGGGCTGGCTATCTCAAAAAAAGTCCTGTTTTTGATGGATTCATGTGAGAACGGATTGGAATAAAGCAGAAGGGAGTGCAATACATAATATAGAAAAGTTGACCTGGATCTGAACGCACAAAAGCCAATCGGCTGGGTAGCACGATTGGCTTTTGTATGTATTCGTTAGAATTGATTAGTTCGATCAGAGCCGAGGTTATCGCATTCGGCTACGTCCCGTAATGAGGGAGATTACGAACAGTACAACAAAGATGAAGAAGAGTACTTTCGCGATTGAAGCAGCTGCTTCAACGATACCGAAGAATCCAAAAATACCTGCGACCAGTGCAATGATTAGAAATAATACAGACCATTTCAACATGAGGTTTCATCCTTTCGTTTACTTGATTATGGAGTGAGTTGTGTTCACCTCACCGCCTTGTGTAATTTAACTTTAACCGGGGGTTATCCAGTTGAAACATCGGTTTCTTTTCCAAACTTAGGCATATATGAAGGGATATATAATATTGTTTCGTCCGGGAAATCGCCGGGTAACTATAGCAATAACAAACTGATGCACATATGGAAAGAGAGGTTCTTCTATGATCTATCAAATTAGCGTGGCCCTGATTGCAGTGGCATTTGCCGTACTGGTGTTCTTTTTAATTCGTACCTTGAAATCCGCTCAGGGTTCTTTGGACAATGTCTCACAGACCTTGCAGGAGGTACAGAAAACCATCGATGAACTTAGTTATGAAGTGAAGCAGACGGTAAGACATGCCAATGATATTACCGCGGATGTACAGCACAAAATGAAAAAAATTGATCCTGTTATGGAATCTGTAGAGAATCTGGGAGAAGTGTTGAATGAAGTAACAGCAGCAGCTGAAACAAGTCTCCACAACGCTGATGGCGAAATTTCAGACCAAGCGTAACAACGCTGAACATACCAAGCGTGCTGAAGAGGCTCATGTAAATACACCGCCGGCCACATCTACGGATCGTACCCTGCAATCCTATGAAGCTACATATAATGGTGAAGCTAAGGGCGGGAAGAACTGGATGAAGTATGTTGATGTTGCGGCAAATGTATGGCAACGGATGCGCAAGTAACATGACCGCTTTGTAACCAATAAAGAAGCCTTCAGAGCGGTGATGAACCTGATGAAAGGGTGAGAATCATGATGAAACTACTGCTTGTGATGTTTAGCGTAATTTCTCCCTTTTCCGTTCAACCGGCAGCGGTACCTGCTGCTCACGATATGCAATGGACGGCAATGGAAGAGAAGGCGCCAGAGGTGACTCTGGCTGTTGATCGATCCGAGACTTTCCAGCATTTTCGGACTCTGAATGGCATTTCTCTGGATGACACCATGGAAGATTTGCTGGCCAAGAAGGGCCAGCCCCTGCATAAACAGGAAGATCCTTATCTAGGATGTCCTGAATATCATTTCCATGATGTAACGGTTGGTTTGTGTGAAGATACGGATGTCATTCAATATGTGCATATCGATGCATCTGAGAATCACATCATGTTAAACGGTAAGCGAATTGAGCTGAATAGGGAAGCAATCCATCATGCTCTCGGAAAACCATATTATGTAGCCGAGGATGGAGAAGTCTTTCTCCGTGGAGACCATGCGCTGAAGGTATATATGAAGTCAGGCTCCCAGCAGATTGAAGGCATTGATCTTTTTGATGACACGGTTTCCTAGAAATGGTTATTAATGAATCGTTTCAACCCCATATAGTATGGTTATATATTAAGTAGCTTGATACAGAAGATTAAATCAGAGGAGAGTGGAAACGATGAATTCAACCAATGAGCAAGCTTATGCAAAAGTGGTAGAAAACGGAGTCCAGGCGGTAGAAGCGGTGAAAGAATTGCAGCTTACCGGATACCTTGCTGATCATATCTTTGTTCTCGCCCATGAGAAGGATCGCACAGATCGGATTGCGGATACAGCAGATGCCAAAGAAATTGGCATAAAGGAAGAAGGCGTATTTGATTCCCTGGCGAATCTGTTCCGCTCACGTGGTGATGAACTCCGGGCCAAAATTGTTTCGATGGGCTTTACCGAAGCCGAAGCTGACTTCTACGAAAGTGAGTTGGACAAAGGTAAAGTACTCGTGATTGCCAAAAAGAAAGATTAACCCGATACATTGGCAAGTTGAAGTTTGCTGAATATGGACAAACCTCTCAATAACTTGTGTAAAATGCTTAATCAAAAACATAGATAAGGAATGGGGCTTTCCCCATTCCTTATCTATGTTTTTGCAAGTTTAGAAGCGGGATCAGAACGCAGCAAAAACAGGGCGAAAAGCGGTGAAGATTACCCGTGATGGTGCCATTTACTGATAGAGTTTTTTTGTTTTTACGATTATAGTTATACTAGGAATTATTATGTCTACTGCCGTTTTGTATGAAAAATTTGTATAATTATCGTTCGTAATAACCTAATAAGAATCGACAAACCCGGACGCCACAGATAAGGAGATATCAATGAGAATACTTATTGTTGACGACAATCCGACGAATGTCATTATCATTCGAGAAATTCTGAAAAAGAGAACTATCGTGACATTGTAACGGCGAGTTCCGCCATGGAAATGTTTGAAGTGTTGGGAATTGGAGAGGAAAGCAACGAACTTCGTCCAAAACCGTCGGATATTGATCTAATTTTGCTGGACATGATGATGCCCGAGATGGATGGTATCGAAGCTTGCAGTATTGTGCAAAAATTTGAAAATCTGAAGGATATTCCGATTATTATGGTAACTGCCATCGGAGACTCCAAGAAACTTGCCGAAGCATTGGATGCAGGTGCATCTGACTATGTGACCAAACCGATTAATAAAGTCGAACTGATGGCCAGAATTCGACTCGCACTTCGTTTGAAACAAGAGAAGGATTGGCATAAAGAGCGTGATCAACGTATTCAGGATGAGCTCAAGCTGGCAGCGATGGTCCAAAATGCCGTATTAAGTCCCGCCATTAGGGACCCGTTGTTCCAAGTGCATGCCATCTATAAACCTTCCTTCGAGCTTGCGGGTGATCTGTATTCATGGTACCCCCTCGGGGAAGGCCGTTATGGAGTACTGCTGCTCGACATGACGGGACACGGGATATCTTCATCCCTGTTTACGATGTTTATTGCATCTGTGTTGAAAGATACCGTTACCACCTATGTCGATCCAGAGAAGGTCATTCAAGAGCTGAACCGTCGTTTTAACCAGCTTCATCTAGAGAAACAATTGGTGCAGTATTATTTCACGGCCATTTATCTGGTTGTTGATACACGGATGAAGCGCATTGATTATGTTAATGCAGGGCATCCGCCAGCTTTATTTTTCCAAAACGACGGCAGTGTCACCACATTTGACAGCGTCTGCTGTCCTGTTGGTTTATTCGACAAAATGGACATTGAACCACAAACGATCCATTACGAGGGTGACGGGCATATTGCACTCTATACGGATGGATTATTGGAAGCTGTTCAGGGCGGGCAGGAGGAACAACTTGAATTCCTGATCGATAAACTGACCGGCTCACATCAGTGGAATGAAGCTGCCATGCAGGCACTGTTTTTTGACGACGAAATTCCCCAGGAGCGGGATGATGATAAATGTCTCGTCTGGATTACTTTGGATAAAGGGGCGGGGGATGAATGAAGATCAGGAATAAACTGCTGATTGGTTTTACCGCTCTGATGGCTATTTTGATCGTGCTCACGTTTGTGAGTTATGAGCGGCTAAACAGCAGTAATCAACAGATTGATCAGATGTATCAGGACCGCTATCTCAAAGTAAGGTTCACTTCTGCTGCACGTGGAGAGGTTAATGATATTGCCAAAGTGCTGGCTAACTTGTTACTGAATCCGAGCAACTCCATTGGTGCGGCGGATAGTGACCTGAAGGAAATGAAGGTACGGGGGATCGTAACCTCGAAGAAGTGAGAAATCGGGCGGACAGTGCACCTGAACATCAACTGGTGGATCGTGTAAATTCGGCATGGAATGAGTATACAGCCTATGCTACGAGACAGATTAGCCTGATGTCCCAACAACGGGTAGAAGATGCAAATAACTACCGTAATTCAACAGGACTTGCGGTGCAAAAAGAAGCTGTAGATAGTTTGAATGCACTCTCCCGTTACCAGGACCAGGAGATTGATACGGAGATTAAAGACGCTAACGCAGCATATACGAGAGCAGTACAGATCACCATAAGTATCATGATTGCCGGATTATTGCTGGCATTAGGTGTCATTATGTGGGTGCTGCCGAGTATTACACGGGGGCTGAATACCGTATCCATGATGATCACAAGTTTTGGTAAAGGGCGTTACCGTACAATCCGACGTATTCAGGTCAAATCAACGGATGAGATTGGTCAGATTGCCAGTGTGTTCAAGGATGTATCCAATGATCTGGAAGAAAAACTGGAGATCGAGAGAGCTTACGTACAGGCTCAGCAAGATCAAAACTGGATGAGTTCGAACATTGCAAGAGTCCCTGAGCTGCTCCGGGTATTGGTTCCATTCGACAAATCTCACAGATGTTTATCAGTGAGTTCACACCAGTGATGGGCGCTCAGCTCGGTGTTGTGTATCTGGTCGATGAGGAGAAACATCCCGACGAACTGAGACGTTACGGTGCATACGCTTATGAAGAGAATGAAGATGTTGGTAAAGAAATGTATCGCATTGGTGAAGGGCTGATTGGTCAGGCTGCGCTGGATATGGCACCGATTATTCTGGAAAATACGCCGGAAGATTACGTGCACATTGGTTCCGCTTCAGGTTCAACTCGCGCTGCGGGTATCATGATCTATCCTGTGGTATTTGAAGATGAATTGATTGGTGTTGTCGAGCTGGCGTCCTTTGAAGGGTTCAATGAACTGCACAAACAATTATTCGCTCAACTGATCATGAACTTGGGCGTAATTCTGAACAACGTTCGTCGTCGTTTGCGTGTGGAGGAGCTGCTTCGTGAATCCCAGGCACTGACTGAAGAACTGCAAGTGCAATCGGAAGAGTTGCAGACACAGCAGGAAGAACTGCGCCGTTCCAATGAGAATCTGGAGGAGCAGACAGAGGCCCTTAAACGTTCCGAGGAATTGCTGCAGCGTCAGCAGGAAGAGCTGGAGCATTTCAATACCGAGCTTATTGCCAAGACGCGCGCGCTTGAAGAGCAGGTACGTGAGGTCGAAGAGAAGAATGACGAAATTGAGAAAACGAAGACACAGTTGGAACAACAAGCTACACAACTATCGATGACAAGCAAGTACAAGTCCGAATTTTTGGCAAATATGTCGCATGAACTCCGTACACCATTGAACAGTTTACTCATTCTGTCTCAGTTGTTGTCAGAGAACAAAGGTGGAAATCTGACTGACAAGCAGCAGGAATATGCGCAAACCATCTACATGTCGGGTGCGGATCTGCTGAAAATGATTGATGAGATTCTGGATCTGTCCAAAGTGGATGCGGGCAAGATGGATATCAATTATGAGACGGTTCAAATGGAAGAGCTGAGCAGTTTTGTTCAGCAGAACTTTGGAGCGATGGCGAATAAAAAAGAATTGACCCTGAACATCGAGTTCAACAGAGATTTACCTAAATGGGTATACACCGACAGCCATCGTGTCAAACAGATTCTGCGAAACTTGTTGTCGAATGCATTCAAATTTACCAATCGTGGGTCGGTCAGTCTGATTGGAAGAAGAATGAAACCGGAAGAGCTGCCGGGTTATATGAACACCAATCAGGAATATCTCGGATTTAGTGTAAAAGACACAGGCATCGGCATTCCATCAGACAAGACGGATCTGATCTTTGAAGCATTCCAGCAAGTAGATGGGACGACAAGTCGGAAATACGGTGGAACGGGTCTTGGACTGTCCATTAGCAGGGAGCTGGCTCGTTTGCTTGGTGGTGCAATACATGTGGAATCATCAGAAGGCGAAGGCAGCTGCTTTACCTTATACCTGCCGGATAATCATGAAGAGGAAGCGCTGGCGGAGGAAGGGGCATCAAGAGAAGCAGCCGTATCCTCAGAGAATCTTTATGAGCAAGCCAGCGAAGCACGAACCATGCTTTCAAGTCATCAATCCATTCTCTCTCCTGATCCGGAGCAGAGCGTGGGTAAAGATCTGTCTCCTGTCCGTACTCCAGATCTCTCCCAGATTGAAGATGATCGGGAGAATCTCATGGAAGGCGACAAAATGCTTCTCATTATTGAGGATGATGTGAACTTTGCACATATTTTGATGGATATGGCAAGAGGAAGAGGATTCAAAGCACTTGTTGCCCTTCAAGGTGATAAAGGACTTGAGATGGCACGTCAATATCTGCCTGATGCCATTATCCTGGATATTCAATTGCCTGTGATGGATGGCTGGACGATTCTGGGCGAGCTGAAGAGCAGTTCGGCAACACGCCACATCCCGGTGCATGTCATTTCAGTCATTGATGATATGAAGCAAGGTCTGATGATGGGTGCCATTGCGTATCTGAAAAAACCTTCGAGCAAAGATGCACTGGATAAAGCTTTCTCGCATATCAAATCCTATACCGAGAATCAGTTGAAACGACTGTTGATTGTGGAAGATGATGAAATTCAGCGTAAAGCTATCATTGAATTGATCGGTCATGATGATGTTGCCATTACGGCAGTATCTACAGGCAGCGAGGCATTGAATGAATTACACAGCCAGCGTTATGACTGCATGGTGCTGGATCTGATGTTAACAGACATGACCGGGTTTGAGTTGCTCGACCAGATTCGGGATGATGAATATCTGAACGATCTGCCGATTATAATTTATACAGGCAAGGAACTGGATTCCAAGGAAGAAATGAAGCTGCGCAAATATGCGGAATCCATCATTATCAAGGACGTGAAGTCACCGGAACGTCTGCTGGATGAGACGACATTGTTCCTGCATCGGGTAGAAGCCAATTTGCCGGAAGACAAGCGTCGCATCTTACAGAAACTACACAACAAGGAAACGTTGTTTGAAGGCAAGAAAATCTTGCTTGTAGATGACGATATTCGTAATGTATTTGCTCTTTCAAGCGTCCTCGAAGGTTATCGGATGGATGTGACGTTTGCAGAGAACGGGCGAGAGGCTTTGGATATTTTGGAGAAAAATCCGGAGTTTGATCTGGTGCTGATGGATATGATGATGCCAGAAATGGATGGTTATGAAGCGATGACTCGAATCAGACAGATTCCGCAGTTTGAAAAGTTGCCGATTATTGCGCTCACGGCCAAAGCCATGAAAGAGGATCGCGGCAAATGTATTGAGGCCGGAGCATCTGATTATGTGAAAAAACCGATTCAGACAGATCAATTGTTATCCTTAATGCGTGTATGGCTGTATTCGTAAAATCATTATTCGGATGTTCACGGTTTGGGTAATGAAAGACAATACAACGAATACGCAAGTAACAATTGAAGAAGTGGAGAGAATTTATGACACCGTGGGAACCTACCGAGACGGGGGCAGATTTGGTCCGTATGCCGCAAGATGAAGAGCGCGAGCTGATCGAGATTGAGTTGCTGTTGGAAGGCATGCACCGTTTATATGGATATGATTTTAGAAATTATGCACTGCCATCCCTCAGACGAAGAATCTGGCATCATGCACATGCAGAAGGGGTTAAGAGTATATCCGGCTTGCAGGAGCGTGTCCTTCATGATCGTTCCGCGTTTGAACGGTTTGTACAGAACTTGTCCATCCCTGTAACGGAAATGTTTCGGGATCCTTCGCTTTTCCGAATGTTTCGGGAAAAGATTATTCCAATCCTGAGAACCTATCCGTATATCCGCATATGGCATGCGGGTTGCTCTACGGGAGAGGAAGTGTACTCCATGGCGATCATGTTGCATGAGGAAGGGCTGTATGACAAGGCAAGAATCTACGCAACGGATATGAATGATCGCTCTTTGCAACAAGCCAAAGAAGGCGTGTACGGTATTGAGAAAATGAAACTGTTTACTACAAATTATCTGGAGGCAGGGGGTACCAGAGCCTTCTCCGAGTACTATACAGCGAAATACAATTCGGTGATATTTCATCCTTTTCTAAGGAAGAACATTATTTTCGCCGAGCACAATCTGGCAACAGATCGGTCATTTAACGAGTTTAATGTTATCTTTTGCCGAAATGTCATGATCTATTTTAATGATGAATTGCGGAACCATGTGCATGGGCTGTTTCATGAGAGCTTGAGCCACTTTGGAATACTGGTTCTGGGGTCGAAAGAATCGATACATTTTACAGAGTTCAGTGATACCTATGAGCCGTTAGACCGAACCGAAAAAATATACCGGAAGATCAAATAGGGGGTTAGGGTTAGCCATGGGGCTCAATGAACCAATCCACATATTATTGGTAGATGACCGCCCTGAGAACTTGCTTGCTCTTGAAGCAGTTCTGGAATCGGAACAATATAAACTCGTTAAGGCGACTTCCGGAGAAGAGGCACTCCGTTGTCTGCTAAAAGACGAATTTGCGGTTATCGTTCTTGATGTGCAGATGCCTGGGATGGACGGTATTGAGACAGCAAAGTTAATCAAGGCACGGGACAAGTCCAAGGATGTGCCGATTATATTCATCTCTGCGAATAGCAGAGAGGCGGAGCACTTGTTTGCCGGATATTCAGCCGGGGCCATTGATTATATGGTTAAGCCATTTATTCCTCAGATTTTGAAATCCAAAATCGAGGGCTTTGTGGAGATGTTTATCACCAATAAACGGTTGAAGACACAGACGATGTTGCTTCACCAGAAGACTCAGGAACTGGAGAAGATGAATCAACAACTCGTTCAGGCCAAGGAAGAAGCAGAGATTGCAGCTAATGCAAAGACCGAGTTTCTGGCGATGATGAGCCATGAGATTCGTACACCCATGAACGGAGTGATCGGCATGGTGGATCTGCTCATGGATACGGAACTCAAGGAAGATCAGAAGGAATATGTAGACATTGTTCGTCGCAGCGCAGATGCACTTGTCACGGTCATTAATGACATTCTTGATTTTACCAAAATGGAATCCGGCAAAATGGAACTGGAGGAGCATCCGTTTGAGCCTGTCTCCTGTATTCGTGAAGTGCTGGGATTGTTCGCTGCTGAAGCTGGCAAAAAGAATCTGGAGCTGGACTATTTCCTGGAAGATTCGGTCCCTGAATTAATCTATGGAGATATGGCAAGGCTGCGCCAGGTTCTATTGAATCTGATTGCCAATGCGATCAAATTTACCGACCATGGCGGAGTATATCTGATCGTATCAGTGAAGGAAGAAAAGGATGGGCAAATGGCGTTAGAGTTTGCTGTCAAGGACACGGGAATAGGCATTGCATCAGACAAGGTTGACCGCCTGTTTCAGCCGTTTTCCCAATTGGATACATCAATGACTCGTAAATATGGTGGAACCGGCTTGGGCCTGGCAATATGCAAGACTCTGGTTGAAATGATGGGTGGACAGATCTATCTGGATACAACAGAGCAACGGGGAGCGACATTTGTATTTACCATTCAGGCGAAACGTTATATTGAAACTGAACTGATCCAGGGGAACGGGGAAGAGATGCAAACGGATGTGAATAATGAGAATAAGTACCCCACGGTATTAATTGTGGATGATCATCCGATTAACCAGAAATTGATGGCCATTATGCTCGGTAAACTGGGGTTACTCTCCGACATTGCGGAGGATGGGCAAAGTGCTCTGGATATGGTGCTTGGCAGCCGTTATCCCTATGATTATGTGTTCATGGATCTGCAGATGCCAGTGATGGACGGTTTGGAGTGCACACGGCGGATTCGAGAGAGCCTGTCCCAGTCCGATCAGCCGATCATTATAGCCATGACAGCGAATGTGATGGAAGGTATCCAGCAACGCTGTATGGCCGCAGGCATGAATGATTATATTAGTAAACCGGTGAAAATGGGCAATGTTAAACAGAAACTAACCCACTTTCAGAAACAACGACAAATGTTAAACCCGGGCCCATCAGCCATGAATCATGCCAATTGAAACATTTACCAAACTTCTTTTTGTTTCACTCATGAGTCAGTTGGGTTAATAGGTAAGGAAATCATTGATCAGGAGAGAGATGTCTAATGAATACAAATAAAAATGAAAAATTCAATGCAAGAACTGAAACCCAGGATGGCGTATGCACAGTGTATCTGACTGGCGAACTGGATTTGTCGGTTGCTCCTGACTTCCGTATGGTGATGGAGCCGCTCGTGGATAACAAGGAACAGGATCTTGTAATCAACATGAAAGAATTGAAGTATATCGATAGTACAGGGATTGGTATCCTGTTATCTGTCCTGAAGGCAAGACATGGAATGGAAGCACGCTTTGAAGTACAGGAAGTTCCTGCTCAAATTCAGAAACTTTTTGATATGACGGGCATCGCCAAATTCTTTGTCACTCAGAAGAATTCCCAATAGGAAAGGATCGAAGAAGGAATGAATGCAGAAGTTCAAAGAGTCACCCTTAATTTACCGGCGACAGCTGATTACGTTGATATTGTTAGACTTAATCTTTATGGAGTAGCATCCAAAATGGGATTCTCCTATGAAGACATCGAGGATATGAAAGTTGCTGTATCCGAGGCATGTAACAACTCTGTACTGTATGCCTACTCACACGAAGGTGGCATGGTTGAAGTGGTATTCGAAGTGGATGGCGAAACATTGTCCATTACGGTCAAGGACGAAGGTGCCAGCTTCGAGAACATGAATCCTGCTGTGTCACGTGCCGGTCTTCACGACAAAGAACTGACAGAAGCACAGATTGGCGGACTTGGGTTCTACCTGATGCAAGCCTTGATGGACGATGTCAGTGTGGAAAGTGAGACGGGCAAAGGTACGAAGGTAGTACTCGTAAAACGTCTTGCAAGAAGTGAGGAGAAAGTATGAATGAAAAAGTGACTCCCCCAGAGTCCATGTCTGAAGCTATAGGTTTGATCTGGGAATACCAGCAGACCCAAGATAATGAAATTGCAACTGTCCTCATCCGCAAATATGAACCGATGGTTAAGATGGCAGCAGGTAAAATTGCTCGGAATCGCCCCGACCTATACGAAGATTTGTATCAGACTGGGCAGATGGCCTTGATTCGTTTGCTGAAGCAATACGATATCAATCTGGGCATTCCGTTTGAACCCTATGCCATGAAGAGCATGATCGGTCATATGAAGAACTATTTGCGTGACAAATCCTGGTATATACAGGTTCCCCGGAGGATTAAGGAAAAGGGAGCCCTTGTGCAACATGCCATTGATGAGTTAACCGTGAAGCTGGAGCGCTCACCCGGTGTGAACGAAATTGCTGAATACCTTGATTTGACTGCAGAAGAAACGATTGAAGTTCTGGCTGGTCGTGAATGTTATCACTATGTGTCACTGGATTCTCCGTTATCTCAGGATGACAGTGCAGCGACATTGGGTGAACTGATCAGTGCAGATGTTAATGACTACGATTCGGTTGAAAAACGGATGGACTTGCAACAGGCATTGGGACAATTGAAAGAACAAGAGCAGCAGGTACTTATTCTAGCATTCCAGGATGGCCAATCTCAGCGGGCAATTGCCCAAAAACTTGGCGTATCACAGATGAGTGTATCTCGGATTCAGAAGCGAGCTACAGAGAAATTGAAACAGATCATGTCGAATGCTTCAATGTTATGAAAAATGGAACCCTAATGTTGTTGAATACGGCATAGAGAAGGACACGTCATTGCGCTGAAATGCATACGTGTCCTTTTTGGGATCAAATTAGGGATCAAAAAGATGAGTATGCCTGAACGAACATAAGTGCAGGAGTGGATAAAGTGATTGTAAACCAAATCAAGTTGGAAGCTCGCCGTGACAAGTTATCATGTTCGGACCATTGGCAATGGTGGGATTGGGTTGCACCTGACACGGATAGCATGAATGATGCTTTGGAGGAACTGACAGAGGCATTTCCGGATATGCAGTATTGGCTTCATAAAATTCCCGAAGTGGAATCGAATTATTTGTCCGTCCGTTTCGTGAAGGGGACAGAGCCAGTCATATTTGGTTCCTTGTTATATGCGATCAAGAATGAGAGAGATGACCAACGCCAAGATAATCAGATGTTTTTTTATGTCGATCGTCATAACCTGGTTACGTTGAACATGGATGACAACACCCGAGGGATTATGAAGACGGACGAACGTGCCCATATGTTACAGCAATGTAGTGAGCCCAGGGACGGGATGTTTGTACTTTTTCGAGCGATACTGCATTACTATCATGTGGGAATGGATCATTTTGAGATGAACCTGCGAGATCTGGAACGGAAGATGGAATCACGCAATGCCCGTACCTTGATGGACCAGATTCTGGCTGCCAGATTCGAATTGTTGTACTGGAGCAATCTGTTTATCCCCTACTCGGAACTGATGGCCGCTTCACATGAGGCTTACCTTGATGAAATCAATGAAAATCGATACTTCCAGCAGCTCCAACATCGCGTAGAGCGAATGGAACGATTGTTTCGTCATTATGAGAAAGAGATCGATACGTTAATCTCCATTGATAATGCGATCTCTGGTGTACGTGGCAATGAGATCATGAAAACACTGACCATTGTCACCGCTGTGTTCATACCTGCGACAGCTGCTGGCGCGATATGGGGGATGAACTTTGAGAATCTGCCTTTTATCGATAAATCTTGGGGAGTTGTATTGGTCCTTGTTGTCATTATCTTAAGCATGATCAGCATGTATGTATGGCTGATGATGAAAGGGTGGACAGGAGATTTGCTCAAAGTGAAATCCTCACAGCCTTCAGCTGAAGAGACAGAGAAAAATGGAGCAATACAAGAGGGTAAAGGATAGCCTGCTGTCGGCTAGTCCTCTTAGTTTTTGTAATCTTCAATATAACCAAGCAAGTCGGCGATATATTGTCCAACAATCGGCATATTGACGAATTGGCTAAGAATGAATGCAAGCAGACCCAGGACAACAAAGGTACCTACGGTCAGACCGAGTCCGCGTGCCATACCTGCTGTAAAGTTGGTAATAATCCGCTTTTTGGGACTGCTGTAATTCTCAATAATATCTTTGATCTGTGCTCTCTCCAGACTGTCCGCAATCTGGTCCAGACGTGTGTTCAATCGTTTTACCTCGTGCCGTAATTCAAAAGGATGCTCGCTGGTATCATACTGCTGTGCCGGAGTTCCTCCCGCAATTGGAGTATTACCGTTAATTGTAACTTTACTCATGATTTTTCCCCTCAACTCGCATTGGATAAAAAATAGCCAGCTGGAGTGCAGCTGGCTATTGGTGTCACTCGATCTGTATCGCCTTACAGGCTAGTCGAGTTAAGTTCTTTACGTGCATCTTCCTTCGCTTCTACGGAAGCGGCAACCACTTCTTCAGATGCACGGGATGCCTCGTTAGCCACATCTGCGGATGCTTTTTTCACAGATTCCATGACATCATTGCGGCCTTGGTTTACTGTTTTTGCAATGTCGGAAGTTTTGGATGAGACCGTTTTAGCCAGTTCAGATGCTTTATCACCTACAACGGTTGCCACTTCTTTCGTGCGATCAGTTACCATGCCTACTTTCTCGGAAAGATCACCACGCAATTCACGTCCCGGTTTAGGTGCGAAGAGTAGCGCCGCGGCTGCTCCAGCAAACCTCCGATGAAAATCCCTTTTGCGAAAGTCGAACCCGTCTGTACAGGATATTGCTCTTCTGCTTTATTCATGTCTAATCACTCCTTCTTCAAATTAAGAAACAAATACGAAACAACGAACACCTTGTTGCCCGAATCAGGCAGCCTGTCTTAGCAGTCTGGACACAAGCCCCAGCAAGAAAACAAAGAGCGCTGTACCAATGATGGCAGGGATGATGGCAAAGTTGCCGATAACGGGTCCCCAGTTACCAAGCAAAAGTGCTCCCAGCCAGGCTCCGGCAAATCCGGCAATCATTGCACCGATGATGCCTCCAGGCATATTGTGACCGGCAAGTGCATCCCCGATCAAACCGATGATGACAGCCATCACAATACTGATAATGATGCCCCACATAACAACCGCCTCCTTTAACTTGATGTAGGATGTTGTCTGTTCGCGTTTGCTTACTTCGTATATAAACGCCGTGCAACCCTGTGAAACAACAAAGATGACGATGAATGAACTGGAAATCAGAGGAATTCTTTCTTTAGCCGCTTGCTTTAATGCTTTTAATCATGCAGAAGATCCAAGCCAATCCAGCAGCAAATCCTGCAAATACATCTGTAGGGTAATGAACGCCCAACATGATGCGGCTAAGGCCAATCAAGACAATAAAAATGATACCGCAGAGGACAGGAAGCCATACACCGGAAGATTTATGTCGCTGTTGCTCCATGGCCCAGATGACAAAGAGCATGCCATAAAAGCCCATGGAGATCATGGCATGTCCGCTGGGAAAGCTGTATCCGTGAACAACCAGCAGATGATCCAGTTCCGGTCTGCTTCGTCTGAAAAATTCTTTCAATAACGTGTTCAGAATCCACATCATGGCAAAACTCCCCAAGATCGCATATCCATATATAACAAACCTTGGGCTGCGCTGCATGAAGAATAGAAGAGCAAAACCTCCTGCAGCTACAGCAGAGATTTTGAATGAGCCCAGTGCGGTTAGGAATGCAGTATAAGGAAATAGATAAAGACGTGAATCTGAATTCAGATAAAATAATTGCTGAATTTGATCATCCAGACGAATAATAGAATCATCGCCCAACCAAGCACCCAGACCTGCCAGGATGAAGACGACCAAAGCGCTGATGACCATGCCAGCCAAACTCCAATTGAGAAGGGGGCGTAACAACATGCCATGGTTTGAACCTGGTGAGGATGGAGTAGACATTTTGCGCGGCATAGTGAGTTTCTCCTTCAGTATGGTAGTAGATGAACATAGATGATAAAGCTATACCCGAAATACCTGTCGAAAAAACTGTAAAAACGTCGCTTTTGTACTATACTATTTAAGATATCCCATGCGGCGTCGTGACGCAAAGCAGAGATGAAATCGGGAGCACAAAGGAGAGAACTCGCATGGAGAGTGCCTTATTAATCAAAGAATACCGTGCAGGCGTTGTAGAATGCGCCCATTACGGACACATAAGTATTACGGATGAGCATGGAAGAATCGTATACTCGGCTGGAGACCCTCATTTTAGAGCGTTTACGCGCTCATCTGCCAAACCGTTTCAAGCTATTCCAGGAATCCGGGCAGGGATTGCCAGTCACTATGGCCTATCCGCACAGGAGATTGCCATTATGTCCTCTTCGCATCGTTCGGAACCGGAGCACATTCGGGTGCTGGAGGAGTTATCCGGTAAAATCGGATTGGGTGAAGAATGCCTGATCTGTGCACCAAGTTACCCGCTTAATGAAGAAAGCCGTAACCAATGGATACGTGGACAAGGGGAGAAACGTCGCATCTTGCATAACTGCTCTGGGAAACATCTGGGCATTCTGGGTATAGTCAGATGAAGCAGGCCGATCTGGGCAGCTACGCTGAACCGGATCATCCTGTACAACGTGAAATTCTCGAAACGTTTGCCGATCTGGCAGGTATTGAGGAAAAAGAGATTAAGCTTGGGACGGATGGCTGCGGCTTTCCGGTATTTTCTTTGCCGTTGTCCGCATTGTCGAACGCCTATCTGAAGCTCGCCTGTCCAGATCTTATCGCCGATCCTTCCACAAGAACAGCTGTAGAGACCATCACATCAGCCATGAATGAACATCCGTTAATGGTAGGTGGCACGGAGCGTGTGGATTCCGTGCTGCTGGAGGACAATAACATTGTAGCGAAGGGTGGATTCAAGGGCGTATTCGGTTTTGGTCTGAAAAAAGAACGATTGGGAATCACCTTTAAGGTACTGGATGGTTCCGAGGAAGAGTGGGCTTATATTACCCAATCCATCCTGAAACAGATTGGTTATTCCAATGAGAGAACCATTGCACGATTGTCTGAAGTGTTCCCTTCCGACATCCGAAATGACGAGGGAACCCTTGTAGGTCATGCAGATAGTGAGTTCATTCTTCACTCACTTGAAGATAGCGTATAACCTTAAGAAGGGGCGTGATTAGAGTTGCCGGACCCCGGGTAAAGATGACATACCAACTGGTATTTATCTAAACAATTCATATACACGCATGGACTGCCGCAGTAATGTGGCAGCTCTAAACCCTTGGAGGTGGATGAACATGATTAAAGTGGTGACATCGGAAGAAAGACATACGTCGGATCGAGGTTGGATACACAGTGAATTCAGCTTTTCCTTTGCGGATTATGATGATCCAAGCAATGCCCATTTTGGCTGTCTGCTGGCTCATAATGAGAACACGCTGATGCCGCAAGAAGGCTTTAAGAAACATCCACATCATGATCTTGAACTTGTCAGTTATGTCATATCAGGTACACTGAAACATACGGATAGTATGGGAACAGAACAATTGCTTGAACCGGGTACAGTCCAGGTCATGAGTGCAGGTACGGGAGTGGAGCATTCGGAGACCAATCCGTCAGCGGATGAACCGGTACGCTTCCTTCAGATGTGGTTCTTGCCATCGGAGCGAATGCTGAAACCGTCCTATACGAATCGGAGAATAGAGCCGCAGGAGCATTTGAATCGTCTATGTCCAATTGTATCCGGGCAAGGGGGCGAGGGAACCGAAGGCGCATTGCCTATTTCCCAGGATGTAACCTGTTACTTGTCGCATTTGGAGTCCGGTAAGAAGTTGATGTATCCGCAACACGAAGATCGACGGACACACCTTTTCCTGATCAGTGGACATGTAGAGATCCAGTGTTCAGATGGCAACTTCAACCTCAAGCCGGGGGATGCCGCACGAATTCGCAAAAGCTGTGATCTGCAAATTACGAGCACAGGCAGTGAACCTGCCGAATTTGTTCTGGTTGACCTGCCTTAAAGTTAAGGATATAAATAGACGAAAAGGACCTGTTTCCACATTGATGTGGAAGACAGGTCCTTTTTTGGGGGGTTAGGATTTACGAAGATTACCCAGTTCCGAAGCGACAGCTTCCACTTCAGATATACTGAGATGTTCTTTACTCAAGATCATTTCATACAGGTCAAACAGATCTTCATATTTCTCAAGTGGGAATGACGAAGCTTGCATGGCGGCACCGCTCGCCATACGAAGTTTGGTTTTAATCGCTTCAATCATATATTCCATATTGGCTGCTGTTGCTTGTGTTAAATCCATCGTTAAGTTCATCCCTTCCGTATCGGAAACTCTTGTTATTGTATCATGATTGGAAGTACTCAGGCCAATGCTTTTGCGGGGAAAGGAAGCATCGGTTACAATGATGGATACAACAACAGAATTTAATGGAAACCTGAGTGTATTGGAGGGAACACAGTTTGGCAGCGTATAAGCGAGAAATGGTTCGCCATCAAGGGAGAGAGTTCCGCAAAGGCGTGCCGGCAGAGAGTCTGGTTTTATTTTTCAAAAATATCCTACAGCTTCACGCTCCAGATGAAATTACATTTGTCTGCATTGGTACCGATCGTTCCACCGGGGATGCTCTGGGTCCGCTGACCGGAAGTTTACTCCAAGAGAACGGAATAGGAAACGTGATGGGCACACTGTCTTCCCCTTGTGATGCGGATACGCTGGAGAAGCAATTGGCACTTATTCCTGTACAACATGCCATCATAGCGATTGATGCATGTCTGGGTCCAAAGCATGCCGTAGGTACATACTATCTTTCGAATAATCCACTCGTCCCGGCTCAATCGGTTGGAGGCAAGCTCCCCCTGTCGGACAGTACAGTGTAGCTGCTGTGGTTAATGCCAATGGACCAAGGCCCTATTCCATTCTTCAGATGACCTCGCTTCACTTGGTTATGGAAATGTCCCGAACGATTGCAGACGCCGTAATTGAAGCATGGAAATGGAGACAAACGTTTCATTCATGATATGCAGGCTTAATAATATACAACCTGAATTATTCAATTCGCGCAGAGAGAGGGATTCATATGGAAAAAGTGATGTGTGATGGAACGACGATTTGTTATGCCGAACAAGGTAAGGGAGAAGCACTCATTTTGCTCCACGGATACTGTGGCAGTTCCTCGTATTGGGATGAGGTCGTACCTGAACTGGCACGCAGCTATCGCTGTATCGTACCTGATCTGCGTGGACACGGAAAAACAGATGCACCTGTAGGAAGTTATACCATCGAACAGATGGGTAACGATGTATTGCAGTTGATGGATGAATTGAATGTGGAAAAGGCGGTCCTTCTGGGACACTCGATGGGGGATATATAGCGCTTTCGATTGCACAACGTCACCCGGAGCGTTTGAATGCATTTGGCCTGATTCATTCCACCGCCTACCCGGATAGTGAAGAAGCCAAGGAGAAACGCCTTCGCGCCGTTTCCACCATTCAAACGGAAGGTATCGTGAATTTTGTAGATGGACTGGTCCCTGGCTTATTTGCACCGGAACATGTGGAATCGTTATCGAAGCAAGTTACACGTGTGAAAGAAATTGGTTACCAAACTGCCCCTCAAGGTGCAGTTGGTGCTGCGCTTGCTATGCGAGAACGCCCGGATCGCCGCGATGTGTTGTCTGCTACACCTTTGCCTGTTCTGCTGGTAGCGGGAGAGAAAGATGCGGTTATCCCGCCAGAACGTACATTTACAAGTGACAAGCCACATATCGTACAGGCTGTTATTGCTGGTGCGGGTCATATGAGCATGTATGAAGCTCCTGAAGAGTTAATTCAGGTCATTAAGCAATTTATGGCTGGATTATCGAAGTAATCAGTTCCATTCCACCAAACCCCTGCCTTGTCCCTTTGGGATAGACAGGGGTTTTGCTGTATTCATGGCCAGAGCATAGCCGCGCGCGTCTGTTTTTGGCTTTTTGTCATGGCATGAATTAAAATAACTAGAATAGGACGATATGAGATGAGAACGATTAGATGTATAGGGTCGAATGATGAGGGGGCATACAGCATGTTCAGAAAAGATTATCTGCTCCGCATGATGGAGGAAATGACGGAAGCCATTGGCAAAGTGTTCACGCTCAAACAGCAGCGCAAGCACACCGAGGCTTTGTCCGAACTGGATGAGCTGATGCGCAGGCAGTTTGGGTTGAACTTGTCTCTACTGAACTCCATGCCCGCAGAGGATGTTATTGAAATGTTCCGTTTTCGCGGAATGATTGAGGTAGACAATCTGCAGCAAGCCGCGAGGCTGATTGAAGAAGAGGCCTATATTTATCAAGAGAAGGCCAAGGTGGAAGGCATTGATGATCAGGAGAGAATGGACGCAGAGGATGAGGCTGTCATACGACTGATGAGATCACTTCATTTTTATCTGTATGCATTGAATCATGGCGCGAATCCCCAGTTATTGAATGCACCGGAACGGGTGGAGGGTGTTCTAGGGCTTACGAAGGAATATGAACTTCCTGCTCGAACCGAAAAACAGCTTGCCCTCTATCATGAACAACAGGGACGTTATGACCAGGCAGAGAATTGTTGGTACAGGCTGCTCCAGCTTGGGGCGGAATTCCCGGTGAGCTACCGTGATGATGTACAGGCGTTCTATGAAAGGTTGAGCCAACTCACGGATGAACAACTGGAGCAGGGCGGTCTGCCACGGAACGAAGTTGAAGAGGGGTTAGCTGAACTGAGCCGTCAAGAAATGAACTCATAACACTCCGATTGGATCAAGGCTTGATACATGCCTTTACTTGGAGAGGGAACGGAATTGTGGTATGGTAACGGATGACCAAACCAAACCGAAAGTGAGATGTACCCCGTGGATTCATTGCGAAAGCTTATACAAGACATCTTTGAGCAGAATTCGCTGATTACAGCGACCTGGAGCCAGCTGCGCAGACGGGACAATGTCTCGTATACCAAAGTGCAAGTCAAGCCGGTGACCCTGAAGAATCAGCTGCATTATCAATTTGCATATCATTATAACAACAAAGTGCTGCACGAGAATTTGACTCCGGCTGAAGCGGTTGAGCGCATGACTTTGCTATGTGAAGAGACGTTTCGTCAAGGCCTGCTCTGTACGACCGAGGCAGACTATCAAATTTTGATCAGCAAAAAATATAAAGTATCCATTTTGACCAAATCTGCGTCCAAGACTGCGGTGGATCTATCGCATAATCGCAAGAAGCAATATGTATTGGAAGAGGGAGTGCCTGTCTCGTTCCTTGTTGAACTTGGCATTATGAACGAAGCAGGTCGTGTACTGGCCCGCAAGTATGACAAGTTCAGACAGATCAACCGTTTCCTCGAAATGGTGCAGGATGTTATTCCGCATCTGCCGGAGGGACGCCCGCTGACCATCGTTGATTTTGGTTGTGGCAAATCTTATCTGACCTTTGCGTTATATCATTATCTGTCTGTACAACAGCGACGTTCACTCAAGATTATTGGGTTGGACTTAAAGGCAGATGTTATTGAACACTGTAATGATCTGGCTAATCGATTGCATTATGGCGATCTGAAGTTTCTGGCTGGAGACATCGCGGACTACGACGAATTGAACGAAGTGGATATGGTTGTCACGCTGCATGCCTGTGATACAGCTACCGATGCAGCTTTGGAGAAGGCCGTTCGTTGGGGAGCTTCAGTGATTCTGTCTGTTCCTTGCTGTCAGCATGAACTGTTTGAGCAAGTTGAATCTTCCGTTATGAATCCTTTGTTGTCCCATGGCATTCTCAAGGAACGTTTTTCCGCACTGGCTACGGATGGGATTCGTGCCAAGCTGCTTGATCTGATGGGATACAAGACACAATTACTTGAATTCATCGATATGGAGAATACGCCCAAAAACATATTAATTCGTGCTGTTCGCGGTCAGGCGGGTGAAGTGACGGAGATGTGGAATGAATACACGGCGTTCCGTGATTTTATTCATGCCGATCCCTATTTGGAGCGGGCTTGTGCGGATTTGCTTCCTGGCGATGGCAAGCAGGCCAGCAAGGAATCGAAAACGAGCAAAGAAACTGTTCAAGATTCCGCGAATTGCGACCTTTGCTGAGTGTGCCAATGTAAATCCAGGGACATACTGCAATTAGGGTCCCTGAAGGTAAACTTCAATAATATGCACATGCTTCGTAGCAAGCAATATCATAACTGTCAAATATGTATCAGACAGAAGGACCTGTAATCGGGACCTTCTGTCTTTTTGTTTTTGTTTTGGATATGGCTACGGAGCAGAGTAAGGAAGGAGGGTGGATAGGGATGGAGAATAGGTCAATGGATAAGGGAGTTATAAGGTATAAACGAAGTCATGCGGCGAATGAGGAAATGATGGAACGGGCAATTGAGGGGGTTCGCCATGCAGATGATACAGCATATGTAGATACCATGGATTTAGATAATGGGGGCAGTAGGGATGGCAGGGACAGTAAGGTCTATAGAGACAGTAGATATGATAGGGAAGGTACATACAATAGGGGAGATACATACAAAAAAGATGAGACATATTATTTAGATGATACATATGATTCAACAAATGGAGCTATGCAAACGGAGGGGGCAGGCAGTTCTTCTCGAAGTTTGAGGAATGAATATTATTCACGGTCGGGATGGACCGGGGCAGTGGGCATACTCTCCATTGTCTTGCTGCTTGCAGGGTGTCTGCGTCGGGGATTGTACTATTCAACCGATCTGTATCCTGTCCTTCTGGTCGCAACAGGAAGCACCTTGATCATGATTGTGCTATTTCTTGCCATTTTTCATTCAGGGAAAGAGAAAGGGCAAGGGCAAGGGAGAAAGCAAGTACCCCTGTCACAGGTATATTGGCCAGGGAACCATGAACGAATGGTTGGTCGAATGATCTACATCCCGGGAATGTGGCGGGTGTTGTGGCCGCTGGGCATGATGACTTGTTTTGGATTACATGCATGGGCAGGCTCGGTGAGCAAACAGGGCAGCATGGATGAGATGCTGCGATGGAGCATGCTCGCGCTGTTTGCACTGCTTACCGCAATCCTGGCGGCACGAACGGATGGTGCACGTTGGTTCGTCTGCGGGTGGCAGATGGCAGGCGGATTGCTTGTACTAAGCGGCATTCTTGCCGTGTGCGGCGTATTGCCGCTGCCTTTCGGGGTGATGCGGACCGCTGACCCCGAGATCAGCTCCGCCGGAGCCCGGCTCGGCGGATTATTGCAGTACCCTAATGCGTACGGTGCCATAATTGGCATGTACGCAGTGGAGCGGCTGACAGCCGCCGCGCGAGCTCATAGCCCGGCCTGTGTCGGCCGGGCGACTCATCGCGGCAGTGCTGCCGCTCATGCCCGCGCAAGCTGCGCTCCTGCTGAGCGAGTCGCGCGGCGCTTGGCTGGCGACCGGCTGCGCCGCGGTCGCCGCCTTTGCTTTGCAGCGGCGCGGTGCCCGCCTGCCGCTGCTGCTGGCCATGGCCGCGCCACTAGCGTGCGCGGCCTGGCTGTACCGCCAGCTGGCTGCTGCCCAGCTGGCGCCTGCACCCGTGCCCGGCCTGCTGGCACTGGCCGGGGCATGGGCAGCTGCACTGCTCGGCACGCTGCTGCTGTGCCGCCTATGGCACAGCGGCGCCGCCAAGGCTCCGCGCGCCGCTGCCCTAACGGCCATCGTGCTGGCGGGGGCCGCCGCCGCACTGATGGCCGTGGCCTCCACCGCCGATCGCCTGGCGGCGGGTGTCGGCACGGGGATATCCCGCCTACAGATGTGGCGGGATGCCCTCCAGCTGTGGAGCGAGGCCGCATGGCTTGGCCACGGGGGAGACACATGGCGCAACATGTTTCGCGCCATTCAATCCTCGCCTTATGTCGGAGGCGAGGTCCACAACGGCGTGCTCGATCTCGCCCTGGACACGGGCGTGATTGGCATCCTGCTTGTCGCAGGGTGGTTTCTCCTCACCCTGCGAAGCATGCTTGACTTTGCACCACAGCTCATGCCCTCCGTGCTTGTTTTTGGCCTGCATGGGGCGATGGACTTTGACTGGAGCTTCACACTATTTTGGATGTTCTTCATCTGGCTCGGTGCTTGGACAGACGCATTGAAGACGGAAGCATTGGAAGGCAGGCCATGGGATGAAACTGCGGATTACACAACCTCCAGGCCCAAATTCAGATTCACATCAAGATCCACATCAAGATCCACATCCACATTCAGAGCAAGAACTCGTTTTTTTAGATCTTTAACAACTCAATTCTGCCGATCAACTATCCCGATGCGTACCTTCTTTCATACTCTTCAGCGAGTGACTGCTCGGTTAATAAGGGTATCCACCGTGGTGATCATCTTTTTCTGGCTTGGTGCGACAGGATGGTTGACCTTTCGATACGCTGTAGCAGAAGTGCAGTACCGTCAGGCGATGTCTGCACTGGATGGTACTCCAGCACAGAAGGTGCATCTTATGGCTGCCCTTCAGTCTAACCCGAATCGACCGGAGATCGTGACAGCCCTTGCACGATTACTTCCAGGACGAGAAGCAGAATCACTCCTTTTGCACAGCCTGTCCCATTCCCCGGTGCACCCTCAGATTCACATCGAACTCGGACGATTGGCAGCCCAATTTGGGGAAGGACAGCAGGCTGGAGAATACTTTGAACAAGCGATCGCATTGAATCGATATGATGGCACGGGTCAATCCGTGGCTTTGTATTGGATGGAGCAGGCAGCGCGGCGGGAATGGAAGGCAGGATATGGGAATCGAGCTCGACAGACTGCCGCCGCTGGTGTACAGATGTATGAACGGTATCAACTGCTGGCTGAGGAAGTGGAAGCGGGAGACGTTCGCAATGACCGCCGTTTTGGAATGGAAGAAGATGCTCCAGCCTATGGAGAGAAGCTGCGCAGGCTTGCTTCAGCTTCATCTCCTCCATTTCCTTCAGAGTTGACCACACAGAACCCTTGAAGTTCTGATGAATATTTCCCCATACCCAAACGATATAAAATATGGATGTCAGCGTCTGCAAAGTGCACCACAAGGCTCGCAAATTCCGCAAAACCCGCAAATTCCGTAAAGGCACAAAGTCCGAAAAGCCCATAAAGTGCACAAAGTCCGAAAAGTGCGGTAAAGTCTTGAACTCCAAGTTGGCTACCTTGCGAGGGTGGGTATGCGATTCTCTAAGGAACACAGGACGTCTTATTTGGCCTTTAGCTGCTCCTTTTAAATTGTAAGGAACTTCAGACGCGTTACTTTCCCAAATTCCCTTACACAAAACCTATAATAGGCCGAAAATTCCAATATAAGACGTCTCAGATTCTTTAGAATTCGAAGAGTGCTTCAAATCCTTTAATAAGATGCCTCAGATTCGTTACAGCTCGAAGGCGTGCTTGTGAGTGTGAGCTTGGTCTGAGCGTGAGTATAAGCATAAGTATGATGACGTGAACATGATCCCATTTTTTTCAAATAGACTGTTCATGTTCATGGACCAAGCGTTGATCCAATTTCCAGCTTTGTTCAAACCAACTGTTTATGATCGCACTTCCTGTTCAGGCACATACTCCAAGTGTTTTTTCATCTACCATTTTGATCTCATCTTTGTTTAGATTCTACTCTCAGCTTTGTTCAAACCTACTGTTAATGATCGCGCTCCTTGTTCAGGCACATACTCCAAGTGTTTTTTCATCTCCCCACTTTGATCTCAACTCTGTTTAGATTCATACACCCAGCTTTGTTCAAACTCATTGTTTACGCTCACACTCACTGATTATGTTCATCTCCTTGTGGTGTTCGCGCTCCCTGTTTATATTCATACTCCAAGCGTTGTTCGCACTCCCTGTGGTATTCATCGGACTCATGCGCTGCTCCAATCGCAATCGCAACCGCAACAGCGCCGTTGCGCAGAGTTCACCCCCTTAACTCCACCTAGAGCGAAGCTTTTCACTCCTGCATTCTACAGACGATAACCGCCAAATGCATGCTGGAACGCGTCTTTTAATGGTTCAACCTCCACTTCCCACAGCGAGGCGATCTCTGCACTGACATCGGTGTTCCACCACTCACATAACTTTTTACGGTTGTCGCGATTCTCCCCAATCCAGATCAGATTCGCGATCACCTTACCGTAATAATATTCTTCCGCCTGTTTCATCCGTTCGGGAGAGATATATACCTTTAGCCTTTTGGCTGTTCGGTACAATTCCTTGCTGCATGCCCTCCGAATTCCCCTGGCGGAAGGAAGGTTCTGACCGGATTGCGTATGTTTGACCGGCGGAGAACCGGGTATTGACTTGTGTGACATCTTCTCACGCTCCTCTCCCCATACCATATGCGGACTGCTGCGAACGGGACACTATCCCAATCTTGTGAAGTAGCAACGTCCACAGCCCTGTGATAAAATAGGGACGAACATCTATGGTGCGGAAGGGCACCGCCAATCAGGATGGAGAAAGAGGGTTGAGATGGACGTTATTCATAACCTTGTCGGCCAATTGTTCGAATGGATTCAGAGTCTTGGATACTTTGGAATCATGCTTGGTTTAATGTTGGAAGTTATCCCGAGTGAAATTGTGCTGGCGTACGGAGGTTTTCTCGTTTCACAAGGTAATATCAACTTCTTTGGTGCTATGATTTTTGGTACGGTGGGCGGTGTTCTTGCCCAGTTATTTATTTACTGGATTGGCCGTTATGGCGGCAGACCTGTACTTGAACGCTACGGTAAATACATACTCATCCAGAAAAAACACATCGACCATTCCGAGGAGTGGTTCCGCAAGTATGGTACAGGTGTCATTTTCACGGCGCGTTTTGTTCCGGTGGTCAGACATGCAATCTCCATCCCGGCTGGCATCACGAAAATGCACGCAGGCAAATTCATCTTGCTTACTACACTCGCTGTTATACCTTGGACTGCATTGTTTATATATTTAGGGATGATTCTCGGAGATCAATGGGAACATATTAATGAGAAAGCGGCACCATATGTTATGCCAATTTTGCTTGTCGCTCTTGCCCTCATGATTGTTTATGTACTTATTAAATGGATGAATGCTCGCAAAAAGAAAGGAAGTGTCTAGTTATGGGTAAACCCAACTTGTCTCACAAATTCGGTAAAGGTCTGCCACCGAAGGATTTCATCGAGAGTATGACCAAGAACCAAAGTGAATTCCAGGCCAACTATGATAGCTTTACTTGGTCGAACGAAGAGGATAAGGAGTTCTTTGAGAGCCTGAATCACCGCGACGATCTGCGTGTGTTAATTCTGGCTGCGGACTGGTGCGGAGATGTTGTCCGTAATATTCCGGTTGTGTTCCAGGCGCTTGAGATCTCAGGAATTCCAACGGAAGTTCTGATTATGGAGAACCATCCGGAAGTGATGGATGAGTTCCTGACGATGGGTGGCCGTTCCGTGCCAGTCGTTATTTTCGCAGATACGGGTGGTCATGTGCTCGGTCAGTGGGGACCTCGTCCGCAGCATGTACAGGAAGTCATGATTGAATTCAAACGCCTTAATCCGGATCGTGAAGCAGCAGATTATCAGGAAAATTTGGCTGTAGCACGTCAAGAGATTGGTAAACGTTATGGGGAAGGAACGGAGTCACATGCGGCCATTATCCGTGAGCTGCGTGAACTGATTTCGGGTTATTGAGTCGATATGCTTAACATTCGCACGTTTACACTAGGCCCGCTTCAGACTAATGCGTATCTCTTGCAAGGTGAAGATCCCGGGAAAGCCGTCATTATCGATCCGGGAATGAATCCAGGGCCGCTGCTTAAAGCGATCCAAGACTTGGAGATTGAAGCCATTCTCCTCACGCATGCTCACTTTGATCATATGGGCGGGGTCGATGAAATCCGCAAATTGAAGGGTTGTCCTGTATATCTTCATGACTTGGAGAGTGATTGGCTTACCACCCCGAAATTAAATGGATCTTTGAATTGGCCGCAGGCGACACCACCGCTTTCGACAGATCCTGCTGAATATGCCATGGATGAAGGACAGAAGCTGAATCTGATTGGACATACGTTTAAAGTGTTTCATACACCTGGCCATTCACCAGGCAGTGTAAGTTTGCTTTGTGATAACGATCTCTTTGCCGGTGATGTGCTGTTCCGCATGGGTGTGGGCAGAACGGATCTTACGGGAGGACGTGAACGGGATCTGATTGATTCGATCCAGAACAAACTGTATACCTTTGCTGATGAGGTGAAAGTGTACCCAGGCCATGGCCCCAAAACGACCATTGGTTATGAGAAACAGAACAATCCTTACGTGTCCGCAAGATAATCCGACATGATATGTGAAGAAAGTCTGGACAAGTGACAACTTTTTCATTAGAATAGCAATTAGTTGTTACAAGCGTTAAGGCATCATCTAACTGAAGCGTTACCAAGAAATACCCAACCTTGCGAAGCACGCAGACTGTGGTTTATACCCGGTTTGCGTTCTTTTTTGTTTTCAGACCCTTTTTCATCACAGATTTAGCCTGTTTCACCCTACATAGAGATGCATGATGAGCTTTATCACAATCCAGTTTGAGACCAATAGTAAGTTAGCAACAAGCACAGATTGATGAATTTTAATGAAAATAGTAGATCATGAGAGAGCGAGGAGTATCAAAATGGAGAAAACAAGAGTTATTCCGTTGGGACAGCGTGTCGAGTATCCGATCATGGAAGAAAACCGTCGCATTGTGGAAAGTGGGAAAAGAGAGGCGATTACCAAACGAGTTTTATTACATAACCCTAGCGATACCAATGAAATGATGAAATCTCAGCAAAATATATGGAAAAGCCGAGTGATGAGGAACGGAGCCCGCAGACAACCTTGGTTCAACAAGTTGCAAGATTACCGGAATCAGGTCTGATTGCCCGGGAAATTGTCGGGTTTAAATTTTTTTTTGATTCCATTGAACGTTTCTGCAGAGCCTGTCGTATTAACTCCAGATTGAACGGGAAGCAGGTGATGACCATGATAAAGACAGCTGAACTCGAAGAGGTACGCAGAGCGGTATCGGGAGATGATAGCGCACTCGCAGCGTTGTTGCAGCGACACTACACGTTTGTGTATAAGTATCTTGTCAAAGTGACGATGGACGCCAATCTTGCGGAAGAGACCGTGCAGGATACGATGGTTCGTTGTATGGAAAATATCCATCGATATGACGGTACGTCTGCCTTTTCATCATGGATGATCACCATTGCGACCCGAATCTATATCGACAAGACAAGACGCAGGAAGAGAGAGCAGAGCTGGCTTGGTCTTATCCGTGATCAGGCTGTACGTCGATTCCGCTGGCAGCTTGAGAGTCGGAATGAAGAATGGACAGATGTCATGGATGCGATGACAAGGCTGACACCCGAACATCGTGTGGCAGTGCTGCTGAAGCATTATTATGGATACGGATATGATGAGATTGGCGTTATGTTGGGTATTCCTGCCGGAACGGCGAAGTCGCGAACAGCCTACGGTCTCCGTCAGTTAAGAAAGGAGCTGGATGAGGATGAGCAGATCAGATGATGAACAGGAACAAGACGTTGTAGAGCGATTACAGCAACACATGAGAGTACTTGATGATGCATTTGAGCCGGCAAACATCCCTTCATTAGGTTCACTTGAAGCCCAAGTCAGAGAACGAAGACAGATCAGACGCCGAACCAATTGGATCGAGATGATATGTTTCTGGTTGGTAGGGTTGCTTGTCATTGTGTTCGGGACATTATTGTTCGTATCTGCTCCGGCTCTATATTTGGGCATTCAGGCTTTTGGTACAGCTGTTGCCGTGATTTTAGCTGTGGTCTGGGCAGGACGGCGCCGGAAGGAGGTTCATCATGAATAAAATGCATTATTCATTGGATGAAATTTCTCCATTGTGGCTTATACTGCTAGGCATTTTTCTCCTGGTTCAGGGCACATGGATATTTCAGGACGCACGCAGACGTGGACGTTTCCCTTGGTTATGGGGATTATGGGGAATCACAGGATTTCCAACGCCACTCATTATATATTGGTTTGTGGTGATTCGATCACAGCGCAAGCCAGGTGGACCCACAAAGAAAACATGATTGTTATAATAGAAGATGACTTAAAATAGAGGTTGTTACAAAAAATAGCTTTTCCATTTCTAGCTTCATCCATCTTACTCGGTACGGAGTACCGTTCTTTGTGAACACGTACTAATAGAGAGAAAAAAGATTTTGCACAAATATGTTGTTTAATTCTAGTATTCCTAGACATCGTTATTCTTTTCTAGTAGACTATACAAATAAATATTAAGATAGACTACCAGGAGGTTAGACGATGCTGCGATTAGGAGAGAAGGTTGTCATCGTCGCGGATGCGTTTGAGCAGAATCTTCCTGTGGGGAATATGGTTTCATCATCGCTTATGACCGGAATCCGGACAATGCGTTCGATTACGTGCTTCGAGTGCCGCAGGTGAATCGGAACTTTTTTGTTCCATCCGGCGACGTCGATCTGGAAGAGGTTCTGCTGAAGCAGGAAGCTGAGCGGGTCGAGCGAGAAGCGTTGATAGATTACGCCCTTGCGACACACAATGAGAAGCTGTTTCATCATTTGATGAACGGAGATTTTCAAGCTGTGGAAGAGGAAGAGGAAACCGCGAACGATGTTATGTCACAGGCGGATTTTATAAAGCAGGTTAATCTGCGTGCATGGATTTAGAATTTGAGAGTCGGCTGATGCCGGCTCTTTTTATATTATACGTTCCTTTTGGGGTTCCCAAAGGTCTGTCAGGTCATTTGCATTGAATTGTCGAACTATCTCACCTATAATGAAAAAAGTTATCTTGAGACTTTAGCCCGTTAAACGAGCGATTCGTTTCAGGTCGTTTCGGGAATCAGAACGAATGAAGGAGGCATCCGCTAATGAGTATTTCGAATAATGACGTTCAGCATGTGGCCAAGCTGGCCCGGCTTAATTTGACTGCTGAAGAAGAACAGACCCTGACAGGTCAGCTGAACGCGATTTTAAAATATGCAGAAAAGCTGAATGAGCTGGATACGGAAGACATCGAACCCACCACTCACGTTCTGCACGTAAGCAATGTCATGCGTGAAGATGAGACCAAAGAGAGCCTGTCGATTGAACAGGTGATGCGCAATGCACCGGAAGAAGAAGACGGGCAGTTCAAAGTGCCTGCTGTAATGGAATAACGGATAACCGGAAGGAGGACAAAAACTGTGAGTTTATTTGAACAATCGTTGCCTGAGTTACATAACAAGCTGCATGCCAAAGAGCTGTCGGTCAGCGATCTGGTGGATCAGGCGTATCAGAATATTGGCGCGCATGATGATAAGGTTAAGGCATATTTGGCACTGGATGAAGAACAGGCACGCGCTCGTGCACGTCAACTGGATGACCGTCTGGTGAGCGGCGAGGAGAAAGGTTTGCTTTTCGGCCTGCCTGTAGGTATTAAGGATAATATCGTGACGAACGGACTGCGCACGACATGCGGCAGCCGATTCCTTCGTAATTTCGACCCGGTGTATGATGCAACAGTAGTTGAGAAATTGAAAGCTGCGGATACAGTCACTATTGGTAAACTCAACATGGACGAATTCGCCATGGGCGGCTCCAATGAGAACTCAAGTTTCTCCCCTGTACGTAATCCATGGGCACTTGATCGTGTTCCAGGAGGCTCCAGCGGTGGTTCGGCAGCAGCTGTAGCTGCGGGAGAAGCATACTTCACGCTCGGATCAGACACAGGTGGCTCCATCAGACAACCTGCTTCGTATTGCGGTGTTGTTGGATTGAAGCCGACATATGGACTTGTTTCCCGCTTTGGTTTGGTTGCATTTGCCTCATCTTTGGATCAGATTGGACCTTTGACGAAAAATGTTGAAGATTCTGCTTATGTATTGCAAGCCATTGCTGGTTATGATGCGAAAGATTCGACATCTGCAAAAGTAGAGATTCCGGATTATTTGAGCGGACTGACAGGTGATGTCAAAGGACTTCGTATTGCTGTTCCGAAGGAATACATCGGTGAAGGCGTCGATCCACAAGTGAAAGAGACCGTTCTGTCGGCATTGAAAGTTCTCGAAGGACTTGGGGCAACATGGGAAGAAGTCTCCCTTCCGCATACCGAATATGCGGTCGCTACGTATTACCTGCTTGCTTCTTCGGAGGCTTCTTCGAACCTGGCTCGATTTGATGGCGTGCGTTATGGCGTGCGTGCAGACAATCCGGATAACCTGCTGGATCTGTATCATCAGTCCCGCAGCCAAGGCTTTGGTCCCGAAGTGAAACGACGTATCATGCTCGGCACGTATGCACTCAGCTCGGGTTACTATGATGCCTATTATCTGAAAGCACAGAAAGTACGTACATTGATCAAGCAGGATTTCGACAATGTATTTGCCAAATATGATGTGATTATCGGACCAACTGCACCAACTACGGCGTTCAAACTGGGTTCACAGGTGGATGATCCGCTTACGATGTATCTGAACGATATTCTGACGATTCCGGTCAATCTGGCTGGTGTACCTGCCGTTAGCATTCCATGTGGTTTCTCGGATGGATTGCCTGTCGGTCTGCAGATTATCGGTAAAGCCTTTGATGAAACAACCGTATTGCGTGTAGCGCATGCGTTTGAACAAAATACAGAATTCCACAAGCAGCGTCCGCAGCTGTAGACTGCCCGGAACGGAGGAATATAGAAATGTCCGCATCTAAATATGAAACGGTCGTTGGACTTGAAGTCCACGTGGAGTTGCATACGAACTCCAAAATTTTCTGTGGCTGCTCCACAGCTTTTGGAGCTCCGCCGAACACGCATACCTGCCCGGTCTGTCTCGGACATCCGGGTGTACTGCCTGTACTGAATCGTCAGGCGGTAGACTACGCCATGAAGGCAGCGATGGCCCTCAATTGTACCATTGCTGATGTCAGCAAGTTTGACCGTAAAAACTACTTTTACCCCGACTCACCAAAAGCCTATCAGATCTCGCAATTCGATCAACCGATCGGTGAGAACGGCTGGATTGATATCGAAGTGAATGGTGAAACGAAACGAATCGGTATCACGCGTCTTCACTTGGAGGAAGATGCAGGGAAGCTTACCCATATTGATGGCGGATACGCGTCTTTGGTGGACTTCAACCGTGTCGGTACTCCGCTTGTGGAGATTGTATCCGAACCTGAGATTTCTTCTCCGGAGGAAGCACGTGCATATCTTGAAAAATTGCGTGCCATCATGCAGTACTGTGATGTATCAGACGTGAAGATGGAAGAAGGTTCACTGCGTTGTGACGCCAACATCAGTTTGCGTCCACATGGACAGGAGAAGCTGGGAACGAGAGCCGAGCTCAAAAACATGAACTCCTTCCGTGGTGTTCAACGTGGTCTGGAATATGAACAATATCGTCAGGCTGAAATTCTGGATGATGGCGGTGAAGTGGTTCAGGAGACGCGTCGCTGGGACGAAGCGCAAGGGAAAACACTGTCGATGCGCGGTAAGGAACAGGCGCATGACTACCGTTATTTCCCGGACCCGGATCTCGTGAAGCTGCATATTGATGCAGCCTGGAAAGAGCGCATCAAGGCTTCCATCCCTGAGCTTCCAGACGAGCGTAAAGCCCGGTATACGGCTGATTATGGATTGCCTAGCTATGATGCAGAAGTTATTACTTCATCCAAGGCTGTAGCTGATCTGTTTGAAGATAGCTTGAAATTCACGCAGGATGCGAAGTCCGTATCCAACTGGATTATGGGTGACTTGCTGGGTTACCTGAATACGAGCAATCTTGAGGTGACTCAGGTTCCGCTGACAGGTCAAGGTTTGGGTGAGATGATCGGCCTGCTGGAGAAGGGCACCATTAACAGCAAAATTGCCAAAACCGTATTCAAGGAAATGCTGGAGAGTGGCAAGCTTCCACAGCAGATCGTTGAAGAGAAGGGTCTTGTGCAGATTAGTGATGAAGGCGCCATTCTTGCAATCGTTGAACAGGTTTTAGCGAACAACCCTCAATCCGTGGAAGACTATAAAGCTGGTAAACAGAAAGCCATTGGCTTCCTTGTTGGTCAGGTTATGAAAGAAAGTAAAGGCAAGGCGAATCCTGCTTTAGCCAACCAACTGCTTGCAGATGTACTGAACCGCTAATCCTTCCGGTGAGGCCGGACAGAAAGAGGCTCGTCCCTGTGACAGCCTCTTTTTGGTATTAATAGCTGCTAATGTATTTCGGACGGGGGAACGGATATGAATATTCAACCATTGTCATTGCGTGATCTGGAGATGTTGGGACAGTTATGGAGACTACAGCATGTGGCTTATCGATTGGAAGCCGAAATCATTGGATTTCAGGAGATTCCTCCTTTGATGGATACGATGGAGACACTTCGGGATTGTGGAGAAAGCTTTTATGGTTGTATCCATGATGACGGAGAGCTTATGGGGGCTGTCGCTGTGGCGGAGGAAGAGGAGAATACACTGACCATTACACGAATGATGGTGCACCCGGATCACTTTCGCAAGGGAATTGCTGCTTCTTTGATGACGTATGTGTTGAAACAGCATGCGGAGATTCCGCGTTATATCGTCTCTACAGGAACGTTGAATCAACCCGCTGTGAACTTGTATACCAAATTCGGCTTTAATCCCGTGGAAGTCACGACAATTGCACCTGGAGTGGAATTAACGACTTTTCACAAGAATAAACTTTAATAATATTAACAACTTGAGGAGGAATACCGACTTTGGGCAATCCCTGGTTTATTGATGAGTGGCACATTTTATTACGATTATTGCTGGCTATGCTGCTTGGAGGGCTCGTAGGTCTGGAGCGAGAACGATCCAATCATGCTGCCGGTTTGCGTACCCATATCCTGGTATGTCTCGGTTCTGCATTAATTATGATGTTATCTGTTTATGGTTTTAAAGATTTTGCCAATGAATTAAATGTACGGATCGATCCAGCACGTCTGGCTACGGCTGTAATTACTGGCGTCGGTTTCCTGGGAGCAGGAACAATTCTCTTCACGGGAAAATCCATAACCGGACTGACTACAGCTGCTTCCATCTGGGTTGTTGCAGCTATTGGGCTTGCAGCAGGTGCGGGTTTCTTCTTTGCCTCTATCGTATCAACCGTCCTGGTATTGCTTAATCTATGGGTTTTCAACAAGTTAGAGTTGAGGTATCTTCGAGGGAACAAACTGCATGTGGTTACACTTCATACGTTGTCAGAACCCGGTTTCCTGGAGCAACTGTCTTCATGCATGGAGCAGGAGAAGATCAAAATTCGTAAAATCACCGTGAATGAACAAGACCTGGCTTATGCAGAGATGGTATCGGTTGAACGTAAAATTGAGATTGTGTTACATGTTCAGGTACCGCATGATTTCAAAACGGTAGGCTTGGTATCCAAGTTAAGACAATGGGAACACGTTACCAAGGTATCGGTTGAATAAATGAATTACAACCCTCCCAGGCCAGTAGTGCCGGAGGGTTTTTGGTCATATCCATATTTCTTCCAGTTACTCTCCTTGCTCTTTAGGGTACTATCTAACCAAATGCATGAAGAGCGGAAGGTCAGTTCAGAAGAGAGAGGAGCATGTTATGAAACGGAGACGTCGATCCATCCAAAGGTCTGGCAAATTTCAGAGCAAACCGGCCAAGAATCGGACGCACAAATTTATTGCAGGATTACTGAGCGCCATCATTCCTGGACTCGGTCATATTTATCTGAGATTGTACATGAGAGGCTTGACCTTTATGCTGCTTGTTTTGCTTGATCTGTCAGCATTGTTGTACTTCTCATCCATTGGTATACAGATCAATGTGCCACTGCTTATCCTGCTGGCTTTGTGTATCCCGGTTATTTACTTTTACAATGTATATGATGTGTTGCAATCTGCGGATTGGGTCATGATGCGCAGACGCAGAGCCGTAACTCAGGCAACTTCGGACAAGCCGCTATCCAATGAACGTTCCATACGCGATGCAATGATGGTCTGGGAGAGAGGCATATCATTCGGATTGCTTCTGATTGTGGGAGGATCATTGATGGTGCTGTTCTTTCGCAAACCGCGCTGGTTTCAAGAACTCCTCGCTGTGTACGGTGGATATGCATTTGCAATTCTCATGATTGCAGGAGGATTGCTTCTGTTTGGGCGTGAGTTCTGGGTAATGTTGAACAAGAAAAAAATGTAGTCGTATCGATACAAGGAGGGAACGTGATGAACCGTAAAGTCCGGGTTGGCCGCTATACGGCTGCCGCCTTAATCGTAGCGGTAGGTGTGCTGTTGATTATGGATAAACGGTGGGGAACTGACTATGTATATGAGATGGTGGACTGGTGGCCATTTTTGCTCGTTGCTCTGGGGGTTGAATGTATCTTGCTATTTCTGTGGACACGCAGAAGAAAAAGGTGCAATCGGATAACCCGAGCAATCCTGATGAGCCAATCAAAGTACGTTTCAGACCTGATGCCAAAGGCATTATAACCTCACTGATTTTGGCAGCTTGCGTATTTATCGTCACCGAGCAGGATCACTACATGCACTTGTGGAACAGAGTGAGTCTGAATCTCGGAGCGGCATCCATGGACTACAGTCAAGCGGCAGGATATATGGAGGATAAGGGTACAATCCGTGTACCTGTTGGAATGGATACGTCAGATCTTGTGGTCGAAGGTGTGAACGGAGATATCTCCGTGCAACGGGGAGACACGGAGGAGATTGAAGTACGAACCGTTATCTGGGTAGACCAGACGACCGAAGTACAGGCGAAGGCTGTAGCAGATGCCTCTTTTGTAGAGACCGATGGTACCAAAGTAATTCATATCAAAGCTACAGGCAAGACGTATGGTGACAATGAAAAACGCAGCCGCGTATGAATCTTACCATTACGATTCCGGATGATCGTCGTTTTAATCTGGATATTCGAACGTCCAATGGAGCCATATTGTTAAACCGTCCGGAAGCCATTAGTACCATACTGGCTGAAACGGGTAACGGACGTATCCGGATTACCAATGCGGTTGGAGATATCTCAGGGAAGACGTTGAACGGGGATGTCATTGTAGCCAACGCCATCGGTAATGTAGATTTGGACAGTAATCGTGGAGATATGAAGGCTCGCGGTATTTCCGGCGACGTAGATCTCACTACACAAGTGGGAAGTATCAGTATTTCGGATTCCGTAGGTGAATTTACCGCAGAGACACGCAACGGCAATATTACGCTGGATGGAGCCAATCTTGGGATCAAGGCCCAATCGCTTAATGGCAGTATTAACATCGTATCTACCAAAGTCGGAGGAGACTGGGACGTGTACAGTGCAGTAGGAGCCATTAACGTATTGCTTCCTGATCGCGGAGACTACAGTCTTGCGGGTTCCAGCAGTTATGGAGATCTAAGTACAGATCTGCCTTTCAAAGTACAGAACAAAACCATAGAAGGTCAGCTCGGTGAGGGTGAGTACAGGATCAAAATCGAAGGCAACAGCGATCTTGCCATTCATCGGAACCCGGCTGTATCTACGCCTGAAACAACTACAACGGATTCTGAAGATACGGCTGAAAATCTGGAACAGACTACTGAGGAAGGAGCAAATTCCCAGGAAGATTCTACAGAGGTTCCTTGACTGCCGCGTTGACAATAAACTTGTAATCGCCGTACAATAAATGTACACTGGCAAGATTACACGGCATGAAAGATGGATTGTCGTTCTTCATGGCCGGGAATCAACTCTGTGCGAGGAGACAGTCACTTACTCTGCACGAGAGAATGAAAGGTAAGGCGGTGGGTTTTATGGCAACACGTGTCCAACATGCGTTGGAGCATCTGAAAACGACCGGTGTCCGTATTACACCCCAGCGTCATGCCATATTGAACTATCTGATGGAATCCATGGGGCATCCGACAGCCGATGAAATTTACCGAGCCCTTGAACCCCAATTTCCCAGTATGAGCGTGGCAACGGTATATAACAATTTGAAGATGTTTCTGGAAGCTGGCATGGTCCGGGAATTGACATACGGAGATAATTCAAGTCGCTTCGATGCCAATGTGACGGATCATTATCATGTTATCTGTGATCAATGCGGCAAGATTGAAGACTTTAGCTATCCTTCATTGAAGAGTGTAGAGCTTCAGGCGGAGTCTAGTACAGGGTTTGAAGTACACGGTCACCGATTAGAAGTATATGGCGTATGCAAGAGTTGCAGGGATTAAGAGAGTTGAATTACAATATTAACGTGCAGAATTCAGTATGGATTCTTCACGTTTTTTTTTTAGCATTTATGCAAAACCATTTATTTTTAAAACAACTTATGCGCACATCCTTATGATTCAGCATAATTAACGGAGGTAGACGTTTGGGTAGAAAAAGCAGATATACACGTCAGAAGAGACGTTCATTTTGGCCTGGTTTTCTCGGGGCTTGTCTGATTGCCGGGGGGCTTACTGGCTTATAACGAATGTATGGTTGAACCAGACTTATGAAGACCCCGATTGGGTAGGAAGAAGCCAGCCTATTTTCGTAGATGGGCAACTGATGGATGGAGACGCTCTGGGTACAGGTGATCAACTCAAGTTGCCGGTAAAGGTGCTGCAAGAAGCGGTTGATGCGGGCATCCGGTATGAATCAGCGTCAGGCGATATCATTATTGCCTCTCCTCAGCGAGTTCTTCATATGAAAGAGGACAGCACACAAGCTGAACTCAATCATAAAGATTATCCCATGACGGTTAAGCCTGAGGTGAAGGATGGGGAAGCATACATTCCGCTCAAACCATTGAAGGAAGTGTACGGCATCGCCATACAGGAAGATTCGGTAACAGGTGCTGTACTGTTGATGCGTGGAGGAGACACGATTCAATATGCAGAGATTGATACGTTGTCATCCAAAGCAGACAAAACGGTGCCGTTATATAAACGTGGGGGAGAATCCTCACCAATCATTACCGATATGGAAAAGGATGCACGGATACGAGTATGGCAGACGGGTGATGAACAGAGTTTTGTTCAACTCGATAATGGATATGCAGGATATGTAGATAATGACCATGTTGTACTCACTGAGAAAAAGAAGGTGGACACGCCCAAGTATACGCTGACTGCAGCAGAGAAAAAGTGGCAGAATAAACCGGTAAATCTGGTTTGGGAAGCCGTGTACAATCGTCAGCCTGATGTGGGCTCTATCGGTAAAATGCCTGGTGTGAATGTGGTCAGCCCCACATGGTTTCATATTACGGATGGACAGGGCACTGTGAAAAGCAAGGGAAATCAGGCTTATGTGAACTGGGCTCACCGTTCGGGTATGGAAGTATGGGGACTTATGGATAACAGCTTTGACCCGGACATTACCAAAGAAGCGGTAGCTTCTTACGAGACACGCACTCATATTATTGAGCAGATGTTGGAGTATGCACAGACGTATCAACTGGATGGTATCAATATCGACTTTGAGAACGTGTATACCGATGATGGGCCGAATATTACGCAGTTTGTGCGCGAGATCAAGGCGATGGCACGCATACATGGGTTGATGTTATCGATCGATGTAACACCGAAGTCGAATAGTGAGATGTGGTCCGCCTTTCTGGATCGACGTGCATTAGGTTCTTTTGCAGACTACGTTATTGTGATGGCTTATGATGAACATTGGGCGGCCAGTCCCAAGGCTGGGTCGGTAGCGTCACTTCCATGGACTGAGGCTTCCATGAAACGCATACTTGAGGAGGATGAAGTCTCTTCTAACAAGTTGATCATGGCGGTTCCGCTCTACACAAGAATCTGGACAGAAGAGAAGAATGATCAGGGTGAGGTTAAAGTGTCTTCCAAAGCGGTAGGCATGGATACCATTGTCGAATTGATCCGAGAAAAGAAACTCAAACCCGAACTGGATCAGGCAAGCGGACAGAACTATGTGGAATATGAGGAAGACGGAGCTACCAAGAAAATATGGATCGAAGATGCCGTGTCCCTTCAGGCGCGTGTGGATTTGATTGCTTCGTTGAAACTGGGCGGAGTAGCGGCATGGAATCGGAGCTTTGCTAATGCGTCAGCATGGGAAGTATTGAAGCAGGCCGGTTACCAAAAATAATTCACTCATCCTACGTGTATGACGGATGGCTGCTCTTGTTTTGATTTGCACAGTCAGAAGGTGCTCCTGTTTGATATCATCTTACATGCAATCTTTTTTTTATTAGCCATAGGCATCATAGAGTTTAATTTCATATCTTAACTGTTGATAACGCAACAAGGGCACACTTATAAGCCAAGTCCAAAAAGGTCCGGTAGACATACCGGGCCTTTTTGGTTCTTCCATAAAATTAAGACAATGACATTTGGCAGGTTGGAGATGAACTTATGTTATCCATCGGTGGGTGGAACTGTTGTGGAAGGCGCTTTCAGTTGGTGACTGGTCATATTGGCCTTATTAGGGTCCAGGGTGAGGATGGTGTGACAGAACATACAACGATCCGTTTTGCCCAGCATTTTGGTTAACTTCCCGCACTCCGGACAGTCGACTTGTACTGCACTGGTGGAGAGCATACCCGCCCAGAAATAAATGGCTAGACTGGCCATCATGGCAATAAGACCGATGACGAGCCCTACAGCTGCGAAGACCTTGCCTGCATGTCCCCAGAAAACAATCCCGGCGGTTCCCAGTATCATTAGGCCCATACCAAGCATGGTCAGTAGTAATCCCCAAGTGCGAAAAGCATTAATTTTTGCTGATTTGAAAATCATGAAAAATGCTCCTATCGTATGAGTAGTATCGGACCTGGAAAAGAAGGAAACTTCAGTCTGGATGTAGAATTACATTATAACTGACTTGGCGCTTATCTGCCATGAAATGTATGGAGGGAATCGTGGAATTAAAGAACCTTGCTTTTTTGTCCGAACAGTCGGAAGAGACAGGGGCAGTTGGGGCTATCGCTTATTCCCACCCGGGAGAGCGATTCCACGGCTCCCTAATTCAAGATTTTGAATTATTGGTACTTGTTGTTCATAGTGATGATCAATTGGAGTCGGCGGTTGGACACTACAGATATGGTGATCTTCGTTATCAAATGATCTATGTGAGCCGTCATGAATTAAAGAGTAGTGTAGTTACCGGGAACCATAATAATCTAACCCAGTGCCTGATTGAAGGTGAGATTATATGGGAAGCAGACAGTGCCTTAAGTGATTTGCGAGAAGAACTGTCTGCCTTCGGGACAGAACTGCGTGAGCAGAAACTGCTACATGAATTCACCAGTTTCTTGAGAATGTATGTGGAGGCCAAACGTCATATTCAGGAAGGTCATGTTGTAGACGCCTACTACAGTGTATTAGAGGCTCTGGGGAACTGGGCAAGAATTGTTTTGATAGAACAGGGGATATACCCGGATCATGCCGTGTGGACACATGTGCAGAGCCTGGACCGTGCTTTGTGGAAACTATACCAAGAGCTTACGGTCAGTTCGGAGACACTGGAGCAGCGAGTGGAGCTTGTCCTGCTTGCCTGTGAGTTCTCGGTAATGTCCAAAATGAGTGAATGCTCAGAGCTGCTGCTACGTGTGTTAAGAAGCCGCAAAGAGCCATGGAGCATGAATGAACTTGTTCATCATCCGCAATTAAGGTTTGTTCGAGAAGATCTGCCTTTGGTTATACGTAAGCTGGTCTTTCGTTCTATAGTAAAAGAATCAGCAGGGTGGCCATCTGTCGGAGGAGAGGGTCGGGAGATTCGATATTGGATTGAGACATGAACTTCTCCACAAAGTCTGCCTTGATATTGACCACATAAGGGAGGGGAAACCTTCCTTTTTTGTTTGTTTAATAATTTATAAAAAAATGTTGACTCTGATTCGTGATATATGATACATTATATTTCGTTCCCCAAAAGAGATTATCGCCAAACAAACGATAAATTCTTCAGAGGAAAAGTGAAGAACTAAAGCATCAAAAAAAGAAACTAAAAAAAGTTCTTGACGAAAACAAACGAAATGTGATATATTATTCAAGTCGCCGCCGAAACTTGGTTGAGACGAAAATGAGAAAAGTAAATCGTGTTTGATCTTTGAAAACTGAACAACGAGTGAGTAAACATTCTGCTTGCAGAATGAACGCGAAAGTTAGAAACAAGCCTTGGCTTGAATCGACTGGAGCACAAATGAGATTTTAATCTCGTCAGATTCAAAATGAGCTTATCGCTCTTTTCAATACTTTATTGGAGAGTTTGATCCTGGCTCAGGACGAACGCTGGCGGCATGCCTAATACATGCAAGTCGAGCGGACTTGAAGAGAAGCTTGCTTCTCTGATGGTTAGCGGCGGACGGGTGAGTAACACGTAGGCAACCTGCCCTCAAGTTTGGGACAACTACCGGAAACGGTAGCTAATACCGAATAGTTGTTTTCTTCGCCTGAAGAGAACTGGAAAGACGGAGCAATCTGTCACTTGGGGATGGGCCTGCGGCGCATTAGCTAGTTGGTGGGGTAACGGCTCACCAAGGCGACGATGCGTAGCCGACCTGAGAGGGTGATCGGCCACACTGGGACTGAGACACGGCCCAGACTCCTACGGGAGGCAGCAGTAGGGAATCTTCCGCAATGGGCGAAAGCCTGACGGAGCAATGCCGCGTGAGTGATGAAGGTTTTCGGATCGTAAAGCTCTGTTGCCAGGGAAGAACGCTTGGGAGAGTAACTGCTCTCAAGGTGACGGTACCTGAGAAGAAAGCCCCGGCTAACTACGTGCCAGCAGCCGCGGTAATACGTAGGGGCAAGCGTTGTCCGGAATTATTGGGCGTAAAGCGCGCGCAGGCGGTCATTTAAGTCTGGTGTTTAATCCCGGGGCTCAACCCCGGATCGCACTGGAAACTGGGTGACTTGAGTGCAGAAGAGGAGAGTGGAATTCCACGTGTAGCGGTGAAATGCGTAGATATGTGGAGGAACACCAGTGGCGAAGGCGACTCTCTGGGCTGTAACTGACGCTGAGGCGCGAAAGCGTGGGGAGCAAACAGGATTAGATACCCTGGTAGTCCACGCCGTAAACGATGAGTGCTAGGTGTTAGGGGTTTCGATACCCTTGGTGCCGAAGTTAACACATTAAGCACTCCGCCTGGGGAGTACGGTCGCAAGACTGAAACTCAAAGGAATTGACGGGGACCCGCACAAGCAGTGGAGTATGTGGTTTAATTCGAAGCAACGCGAAGAACCTTACCAGGTCTTGACATCCCTCTGACCGGTACAGAGATGTACCTTTCCTTCGGGACAGAGGAGACAGGTGGTGCATGGTTGTCGTCAGCTCGTGTCGTGAGATGTTGGGTTAAGTCCCGCAACGAGCGCAACCCTTGATCTTAGTTGCCAGCACTTCGGGTGGGCACTCTAAGGTGACTGCCGGTGACAAACCGGAGGAAGGTGGGGATGACGTCAAATCATCATGCCCCTTATGACCTGGGCTACACACGTACTACAATGGCCGGTACAACGGGCAGTGAAGCCGCGAGGTGGAACCAATCCTAAAAAGCCGGTCTCAGTTCGGATTGCAGGCTGCAACTCGCCTGCATGAAGTCGGAATTGCTAGTAATCGCGGATCAGCATGCCGCGGTGAATACGTTCCCGGGTCTTGTACACACCGCCCGTCACACCACGAGAGTTTATAACACCCGAAGTCGGTGGGGTAACCGTAAGGAGCCAGCCGCCGAAGGTGGGATAGATGATTGGGGTGAAGTCGTAACAAGGTAGCCGTATCGGAAGGTGCGGCTGGATCACCTCCTTTCTATGGAGAATCGTTTCCCGCGCGGAAACATTCAAATATGCAGCTTAGCTGCAAACTTACTCACTCGTTGCTCAGTTTTGAGAGCTCAAACTCTCAAACAGCTTGCTTTTGCATGGAGCTTGTTCTTTGAAAACTAGATATCGAAACGAAAGTAAAATGCGAATTAGAACATTCCTTTTTAGCTGAACTTGTGTTAAACAAGTTTCAATAAAAACGGTAGTTAATTGCTGTTGCGATGGTATTGAGTGGGAGCGACTTTTGGCTTTGGACGCAGTCCAAAACAAGGGAAGCGAGCAATCGAAACCGGAGCAATTTGGTTAAGCTACTAAGAGCACACGGAGGATGCCTAGGCGCTAGGAGCCGATGAAGGACGTGGCGAACAACGAAACTGCCTCGGGGAGCTGTAAGCAAGCTTTGATCCGGGGATGTCCGAATGGGGAAACCCAGCTGGGGTAATATCCAGTTACTCATAACTGAATACATAGGTTATGTAGAGGCATACCAGGGGAACTGAAACATCTAAGTACCCTGAGGAAGAGAAAACAATAGTGATTCCGTCAGTAGCGGCGAGCGAACGCGGAGAAGCCCAAACCAAGGAGCTTGCTCTTTGGGGTTGTGGGACGTCTCACATGGAGTTACAAAGGAACCGGTTAAGCGAAGAGGTCTGGAAAGGCCCGCCAAAGAAGGTAAAAGCCCTGTAATTGAAAGTTGGTTCCCTCCGAGACGGATCCCAGTAGTGCGGGGCACGTGAAACCCCGTATGAATCCGGCAGGACCATCTGCCAAGGCTAAATACTTCCTAGCGACCGATAGTGAAGCAGTACCGTGAGGGAAAGGTGAAAAGCACCCGGAAGGGGAGTGAAATAGAACCTGAAACCGTGTGCTTACAAAAAGTCAGAGCCCGTTTTAGGGGTGATGGCGTGCCTTTTGTAGAATGAACCGGCGAGTTACGTTCCCGTGCAAGGTTAAGGTGAGAAGCCGGAGCCGCAGCGAAAGCGAGTCTGAATAGGGCGCCATAGTACGTGGACGTAGACCCGAAACCGGGTGATCTACCCCTGTCCAGGGTGAAGGTGCGGTAACACGCACTGGAGGCCCGAACCCACGCACGTTGAAAAGTGCGGGGATGAGGTGGGGGTAGCGGAGAAATTCCAATCGAACTCGGAGATAGCTGGTTCTCCCCGAAATAGCTTTAGGGCTAGCCTCGGAAAACAGAGTCGTGGAGGTAGAGCACTGATTGGGTGCGGGGCCCGCAAGGGTTACCAAGCTCAGTCAAACTCCGAATGCCATAGACTTACTTCCGGGAGTCAGACAGTGAGTGCTAAGATCCATTGTCAAAAGGGAAACAGCCCAGACCATCAGCTAAGGTCCCCAAGTGTGTGTTAAGTGGGAAAGGATGTGGAGTTGCACAGACAACCAGGATGTTGGCTTAGAAGCAGCCACCATTGAAAGAGTGCGTAATAGCTCACTGGTCGAGTGACTCTGCGCCGAAAATGTAACGGGGCTAAACACACCACCGAAGCTATGGCTTGATGCTTGCATCAGGGGTAGGGGAGCGTTGTATAAGGGTTGAAGGTGTACCGTAAGGAGCGCTGGACATTATACAAGTGAGAATGCCGGTATGAGTAACGAAAAGATCAGTGAGAATCTGATCCGCCGAAAGCCTAAGGGTTCCTGAGGAAGGCTCGTCCGCTCAGGGTAAGTCGGGACCTAAGGCGAGGCCGAAAGGCGTAGTCGAAGGACAACAGGTCGAAATTCCTGTACCACCATAAACCGTTATGAGCAATGGGGGACGCAGTAGGGTAGTGACGCGGACTGATGGATGTCCGTCTAAGCAGTGAGGCTGATGTGTAGGCAAATCCGCACATTGTAAGGCTGAGCTGTGATGGGGAGCGAAAATTATAGTAGCGAAGGTCATGATCTCACACTGCCAAGAAAAGCCTCTAGCCAGGTGAAGGTGCCCGTACCGCAAACCGACACAGGTAGGCGAGAAGAGTATTCTAAGGCGCGCGGAAGAACTCTCATTAAGGAACTCGGCAAAATGACCCCGTAACTTCGGGAGAAGGGGTGCCCCGGTAGTGTGAATAGCACGAGGGGGCCGCAGTGAAAAGGCCCAAGCGACTGTTTAGCAAAAACACAGGTCTGTGCGAAGCCGTAAGGCGAAGTATACGGGCTGACGCCTGCCCGGTGCTGGAAGGTTAAGGGGAGTGGTTAGGAGCAATCCGAAGCTGTGAACCGAAGCCCCAGTAAACGGCGGCCGTAACTATAACGGTCCTAAGGTAGCGAAATTCCTTGTCAGGTAAATTCTGACCCGCACGAATGGCGTAACGACTTGGGCGCTGTCTCAACGAGAGATCCGGTGAAATTTTAATACCTGTGAAGATGCAGGTTACCCGCGACAAGACGGAAAGACCCCATGGAGCTTTACTGCAGCTTGATATTGAATTTGGGTACGATCTGTACAGGATAGGTGGGAGCCTTTGAAGTGTGAGCGCCAGCTTGCATGGAGGCAACGTTGGGATACCACCCTGATCGTATCTAGGTTCTAACCTGGTACCGTAATCCGGTGCGGGGACAGTGTCAGGTGGGCAGTTTGACTGGGGCGGTCGCCTCCTAAAGAGTAACGGAGGCGCCCAAAGGTTCCCTCAGAATGGTTGGAAATCATTCGAAGAGTGCAAAGGCATAAGGGAGCTTGACTGCGAGACCTACAAGTCGAGCAGGGACGAAAGTCGGGCTTAGTGATCCGGTGGTACCGCATGGAAGGGCCATCGCTCAACGGATAAAAGCTACCCTGGGGATAACAGGCTTATCTCCCCCAAGAGTCCACATCGACGGGGAGGTTTGGCACCTCGATGTCGGCTCATCGCATCCTGGGGCTGAAGTAGGTCCCAAGGGTTGGGCTGTTCGCCCATTAAAGCGGTACGCGAGCTGGGTTCAGAACGTCGTGAGACAGTTCGGTCCCTATCTGTCGTGGGCGTAGGAAATTTGAGAGGAGCTGTCCTTAGTACGAGAGGACCGGGATGGACGTACCGCTGGTGTACCAGTTGTTCCGCCAGGAGCACCGCTGGGTAGCTATGTACGGACGGGATAAACGCTGAAAGCATCTAAGCGTGAAGCCCCCCTCAAGATGAGATTTCCCAGTATGTAAGACCCCTTGAAGACGACGAGGTAGATAGGCTGGGGGTGGAAGTGCAGCAATGCATGGAGCTGACCAGTACTAATCGGTCGAGGGCTTATCCAATAGCAAGTTGAATCGCAGACTTTCGTTTCGAATCTAGTTTTCAGAGAATGATCTCTGAAGCATATTCCCTGATAGCTCAGTTGGTAGAGCACTCGACTGTTAATCGAGTTGTCACAGGTTCGAGCCCTGTTCGGGGAGCCATATGGAGAGGTGTCCGAGCTGGCCGAAGGAGCACGATTGGAAATCGTGTAGGCGTCACAAGCGTCTCGAGGGTTCGAATCCCTCTCTCTCCGCCAGATATATTTTTAACAAGGCCCGTTGGTCAAGGGGTTAAGACACCTCCCTTTCACGGAGGTAACAGGGGTTCGAATCCCTACGGGTCATTATTAACTTCAAAAAGAAGTTGATTTTTACAACAAGATTATGATATGATCATAAATGTGTTGTTCGGAGGCTTAGCTCAGCTGGGAGAGCATCTGCCTTACAAGCAGAGGGTCGGGGGTTCGATCCCCTCAGCCTCCACCATATAACCTTTATAACGACGCGGGGTGGAGCAGCCCGGTAGCTCGTCGGGCTCATAACCCGAAGGCCGCAGGTTCAAATCCTGCCCCCGCAATTAAGCTTTCTTTTGTGAAAGTGATCTGGAACCGTGGTGTAGTTGGCCTAACATGCCTGCCTGTCACGCAGGAGATCGCGGGTTCGAATCCCGTCGGTTCCGCCATTTAATCTTTACATGAGGCAAACTGTTCACTACATCTGCTGTATGGCACTGATGCCCTATATAAAGTGTAAGGAATTAAGATTAGACTTTATTACGGCTCGGTAGCTCAGTCGGTAGAGCAGAGGACTGAAAATCCTCGTGTCGGCGGTTCGATTCCGTCCCGAGCCACCATTTTCAAAACAATTTAATATGCCGGTGTAGCTCAACTGGTAGAGCAACTGACTTGTAATCAGTAGGTTGGGGGTTCAAGTCCTCTCGCCGGCACCATGTAATCCTGGAGGATTAGCGAAGTGGCCAAACGCATCAGACTGTAAATCTGCTCCCGTACGGGTTCGGTGGTTCGAATCCATCATCCTCCACCAGTTTTTAGGGGCATAGTTTAAAGGTAGAACAACGGTCTCCAAAACCGTTGGTGTGGGTTCAATTCCTGCTGCCCCTGCCAATTAACTTTTAAGAAATTTAACCTTTTGTGGCGATCGTGGCGAAGTGGTTAACGCACCGGTTTGTGGATCCGGCATTCGGGGGTTCAATTCCCCTCGATCGCCCCTTTGTTTTTTCATTTTTTATTGGGGATTAGCCAAGCGGTAAGGCAACGGACTTTGACTCCGTCATGCATAGGTTCAAATCCTATATCCCCAGCCATTATGCGGACGTGGCTCAGCGGTAGAGCATCGCCTTGCCAAGGCGAGGGTCGCGGGTTCGATTCCCGTCGTCCGCTCCAAAATATGGCGCCATAGCCAAGTGGTAAGGCACAGCTCTGCAAAAGCTTTATCCCCAGTTCGAATCTGGGTGGCGCCTCCAGCATATGCCGGCGTGGCGGAATGGCAGACGCGCTCGACTCAAAATCGAGTGGGAAACCGTGGAGGTTCGAGTCCTCTCGCCGGTATATTGAATAGCCCTACATGTTGCTTATGCAATGTGTAGGGCTTTTTTATTTTATATGATACGTTTTATTGTGCATTAAGGAGTTGTAGCTTAAGGAAGCTGGACGTTAATAAAGATTGACGTACGATTATATTCAGTATATTGTAGATAAGTGAAGTCTTTGATGTAGAGGAGTGAAGTAAAGTGACTAATGTGAAACATGTATCGGATACTGATCTGTTATTTGATCTTTCTGTCTGGGAAGAGGCATGGAAGAATCGTACGAGAAGTCCAAAATATAAAAAGAAAAGCGCACCATTCAATACAGAAGAAGCATTTGAACGGTGGGCCAGGGATTATCATGCACAGTCGTTCACTGAAGAGGGAAAACAGCGTTCTGAGCGCATTATGGGTTGGATCGAGAATCAGGGAGTGGAGTTCGCAGGATTATCCATATTGGATATTGGAGCAGCCTCAGGCATATTTACCATTCCTTTTGCAGAAAAGGGGGCACGTGTGACTGCAGTTGAGCCTTCGGAGTTGCTTGTCTCCCTTATGAAAGAGACGATCCCTTCGTCTTTGAAATCCACAATCGAGATCGTAAAAGAACGATTTGAGGAAATCTCTATTCAGGATAAAGGTTGGGAGAAGAAATATGATTTTGCGTTTGCATCCATGTGTCCTGCAATGTCTGATTGGGAGACGATTGAGATGGCGATCAACTGTGCTCGCAAGTATGTGTATATAAGCACTATGGCAGGACAGAAGGAACACACACTAATGGATGAGCTTAAGGATGTTCTGGGGGTTACTTCTCCATATAAAGCCGGTGATATGGGATATATTCAACAGTTGCTGTATTTAAAGGGGTATTCATACACAATGATTATTACGAGAGAAGTTAATTCATTTGAAGTCCCGGTGGAAGAGGTCATTGAGAAGCTACCAGAATGGCTTAATACGTATGAGCTACCATCAGATGAAGAGTCTCTCAGACTGACTGAGAAATACATACGGGATTCGTACAAGGATGGTACGGTGACTTTCTCACGTGGAGCAAGGTTCGGGAAAATTCTAATCCAACTTGAACAGCCAAATATGAAAACAGTTCGCACTAAGGAAAAGCGATAATTTTTATCAGCTTCCCTTACATGTTACTGGAGGATCGAGGATCATGGATTGAGATAGACACCCTGGTCTAACGTCTGAACTGAGGCTATCAAGCATCACACTGCCGTACAAGACAATGCACGTGTGAAACATATGAAGTTTGAATTTAAGTTATATAAAAGAAGGTGCAGGATCGTTGCTCCCTCTTTTTTATAACTTTGAATAAGATTTTCAAGCGCATTAAATTAAGCCGTTTGCTCTTTGAAGCTGTAAAGCTGAATCAATGAATTGCCACTCGGCTGCACCAACGGGTTTTCGCACTGCGTGCATCTCCCAGCACGCAGTCCCCCTGCTTCATGACGAGGGTGGTCAGCCACATATACGAACTGTTGACCTAATATCGAGACCACTCAAAACTAAACCCGAAGCACGAAGCACGAAGCACGAAGCACGAAGCACGAAACACGTAGTCCTACTTCCTAGTGGATACTTCTGCTTTCTGCCTACGCTCCCGGTACTGGCCGGGGTAATTCCTTCCCATTTACGAAATGATCGAATGAAATTTTGCGGATTGTTGTACCGAAGCCGTGCTGCAATATCTTTAACGGTTAGATCACTTTCGTCCAGCCATTTTTTGGCGATATTAAAACGGTACTTGGTCAGATATTCACTAAATGCACAACCTGTCTCTTTTCGGAAAACACTACTTAAGTAGTTGGCATTGTAATGAAGCTTCAGGGCACATTCCTCAAGCGTCAGATCCTTGTCATAATCTTGATGAATCATGGCAATCATCTTCTCTGATATATGCTGATACTGGGCAACCTGTCTCGCTCTAAAAATCTGGATGACAGGCAAGATGACCTGATGGTTAAACCATTCCTCAACTTCAGCGGCGTACTGCAAACCATGAAGTTCATGGAACATCGATCCACGGCCTTGTGAGATCTGCCCAAGTCGTATACCGGATTCCTGAATCATTTGCAAAATATGTGTGAGCAGCCTCGTAAGAGCCACCTGAAATTCCTCTGGAGTACACTCCAACCCAAAGAGCACTTCAAGGAACTGCTGCAAAAGAGTAGAGGCCTGGATTTCATCTGCACTTTGAATAGCTTGAATCAACGAATATTCCAACGATTCCGGGTAGGTGAGGGACCAAGTGGGAGCATAATGATCTATGTTCTCATATTGAAAAATAATGCCTGCCCCCAGTTTCAACCGGTGCATCAATGCCTCCATGGCTTCTGTGTAGGCTTGTGGGATGTGATATAGGGAGCTGTGGGGCTGGCTGAAGCCTATACTGACTTGAAGAGCTAAGATCTCATTAATCTGTTGTTGTAACTGGTCTGTTAATGCATGTAGCTGCTGTGAAAAAATAAAATGATCCTGTTCCACGGTGCCAATCACCGTGACTACCGTATGGTCAAGTACAATGGGAAGCAATTGTTGGTTATGCGCAACCGTTTCCTCCAGTATATTTTGAATAGCGAATAACAAGAGGTCGCGATCACCAGCACTATACTTTGTATGATTAACGAGATCGGCTTGTAGTGTAATAACAGCAATTTGTTGCCATTCCCGAACCTGGTGCTTATAGCCATATTCATTCAGGGTGTCATGAAGAGTATGAACAGGGCTCTTGCCATGGAACAGATTCATCATAAAATGAGTGCGAATCTGCAACCGATGCATATTAAGTGTGTTCTCTAATTGGGAGCGAGAGGCAGATAATTGGGAGACCCCTGCTTTAATCTGCTCGAACTCATCAGAAAATGGTGCTGATTGCTGAGCTAGTGTGTTTCCTTCTTTGGACAGGTGGTTGTCACCAAGTTGGGTTAAAAGTTTACGAATCGGGACATGCATTCGCTTGGAGCCGAGCCAGGCGAGCACTAATGAAAGTAAAAGCAAGATGACACTGATATAGAAGGTGTGTAATCCAATCTCGATATATTCTTGTGTCAGAATAGTAGTAGGTGAGATTAGAACATAAGTCCATCCTTTCAAGGTAGAAGGGCTATAGGTCAGAGAATAATGTGTACCCGTGATCTTAACTTCTCTTTTTTCAAAGCCTGTTGAAAATGGGATGGGTGATAATTGGGTTATGTTAGCTTCCGTATCCCGATCCTGCAATTCCAGGGCAGACAACGGTTGTCCAATGTATACAGAATCGGGATGGACCAAGATACGTTGTTCCCGATTTAAAATAATCAGTCCTGAGGCTGCATTGCCTAAGGAGGTTTCTCCAAAAGTGTTTTGCAAAGAGCATGCAGGAATACCCGCAATCAGGGCAGCATCGGAAGAGGTATTCAGATTCGGAATAGATCTCGCAAGGGCAATATGATAAATACAGCCTGTACCGGGTGAGCGCTCATCATTACTGAACACCGATGAAGGGGAGAAGCTGCCAACCGGAGGTTAGCGTATCCGATATCAATTCCTTCATGGGAAAAGCCAGTGGAAAATCCGTATTACGATATAATCCCGCATGATCAATAAGCCAATTCTGCGTTTGATTCACCAGGGTAATATCCAGCAAAGGTTCCCATGACCGCATATGCTGAAACTCGCTCTGCAGCTTATCTGCGAGTAAAGGTCCTTTCCCTTGTAATGAAGAAGAAGCAGACAGGGATCCGAGGGTTACTGGAGAGCGAACAGCCTGATCAAGCATATAACTGACTGTAGCGAGTTTGTGCTCTACGTTGGATTGCATTTGTTCCAGCAACTGTCGGTTGGCTTGCGTACGATGCAGTTCAGTTTGATTCGATGAATAGATAAATGCGGCAATTCCTGTTAACAAAATGGGCAGGGTGCTTAACAGAATTCCGAAGATGATCATTTTATGGAGATAGCTGATTGGTCGCACAGTTTCCGTTCCACTCCTGACATTAGTAGTAGTAACACTTTCTATTTTAGTAAACGCTTACATATAGAACAATCTAAAATTTGTTTATTTGGATAAAAAAGTAATTTTATTTGTGTGAGGTATAGGAGCAAAGATAAAGTTACTTATAGATGACTTTCGGAAAGGGCTGTAGCAACTGATGTAGAAATGGCTGTAGAAAGAGCTTGTTCAGCCACTCGTAACGGAATTATGAGAAACGAAATTGCGGTGTAAGCGTAAATAGAGTCATGGACATCATCCTCTTCTGGGGGAGGTATCCGTTTGAAAGGTGGCCAGCATATGGGGATATAAAAGGCATCCAGAGTGCTAGATAGCTTGGGCGGAACGAAGGTCTTATATGGGGACAGTCAAAGGTCCAACCAGATCCCCGACCTGAGTCTAGGATGAAAAACCGTCCACGGTCTGTTTTGAAAAGTCTCGAATTCCCCTAGAATAAGGACATAAGGTTAAACAAGAAACACGGAAACAAAAAAACAGGAAACAAACGAGTAAACGAACAAATGACTCAACACATTAAAACGAATGAACGGAAAGGGCGGTGAACAACAATTATGAGATTGAATAAGGGAAATGGCTGGGCGATTGTATTGATTGCGCTGGGTGCACTACTCCTCTTCGGAAAGTTAACCCCACTTCTGGGACACTTAATGGGTTATCTGATTCCGGTCCTGATGATTGCACTGGGATATTACGGAGTCAAGCGAGGGAATGTGATGCTCGGATGGATTGTACTCATCATCGGTATCATCTCACTGATGGGCAAACTGGCATGGTTGATCGGACCGATCATCGCGATCGGGTTAATCATCTTTGGTATCTCAATGCTAAACAATAACCGCAGTCGTCATCGCCGGTACTAAGCTTTCACGATTATGAAAAGGAGGGACAGAACATAATGAGTGTATTTCGTCGAATGCGGGATATTACCGTAGCCAATCTGAACGAACATTTGGAGCAAAGTCAGGATCCAGTCAAACTGATTGATCAGTTCCTGGTCTCGACCCGCCAAGACATCGGTGAAGCCGAGAAACTTCGTCATCAATATGCAAGCCATACCAGACAAATGAAACAACAAGCCGATCAGGCAGCAGGTATGGTGAACAAACGGGAAGAGCAGGCTTCCATGGCTCTGAAAGCAGGGGAGGAACATCTCGCTAAGCTGGCCTTGCAGGAGAAAATCCTCCACGAGGAAAAAATGGAACAGTACAATGAATTGTATGCACAAAGTTATGCAGCATTACAGGAGCTGGATGAACAGATCGACCAGCTGAAGGTTGAATATCAGAATGTATACAGCAAACGCCAATATTATTACGCTCGTATGCAGACGATTCAGTTACAACAACGTATGAACCAGAGAGGCAATTACAACGGTCAGAATGTACCCCGTATGTTTAACCGACTGGATGACCAAGTCTCTGATCTGGAATATGAAGCACAAAGTCTCCGGGATATCCGGCGGATGGGCCAAGATGGTTCAGGAGTGACGGGCAGCATGTCATCCTCCACGCTGGATAAGGAACTGGAGCGCTTAAGACAGAAATTGAACAATGACAGAAAGGAGTAGTCACATGAATAAATTATACCGCTCGGCGCGTAATCGGATGCTAACAGGTTTGATCGGCGGCATTTCTGAAAATCTTGGTTTGAGTACCACGCTGCTGCGTATCATCTTCTTCATCAGTATTTTCGCTACGGGAGGTACATCATTGTTGATCTACTTCATCGCTGCATTGGTGGTACCAAAGGAATCCAATCACGTTGATCCATACGCTTATGATTCGAACGTGAGAGGATACAAGTAAACGAAAGGAGCAAGCACATGAGCAAATTATACCGCTCAACGCGTGACCGGATGTTAACCGGCTTGTGCGGCGGAATTTCCGAAAGCATCGGAATGGATTCCACACTGCTGCGTATCATCTTTGTCATCAGTATCTTCGTCACTGGCGGCACGTCGTTGTTAATATATTTCATTGCAGCACTGGTGGTACCAAAAGAACCGTATCCACCTTATGATCCATATGGTTACGGCCCGGGCCCTGGTCCTGGCAGAGGATACAACAACTATGATCATCAGCCGCCAAGAGGTCCTTTTCAAAATAATCACAACCAACAAGGTCCTGGTAACTTCGGTCCCGGCCCTGGATACAACAGCAGACCTCAATCCGGTCCGCGTTCTTATGACAACAACGCTTACGGAGCAGGTGCACCGCAAGAAAGTGAACTTGATTCCATGATGAAAGATATTGAGAAAAAAGCACTGAAAAAAGAAGTTGAAGAGCTTCGCCAAAAATTATCTCGTTACGAGAAGGGAGAAAAGTAAAATGGGAGTATTTAAACGGATTAAGGATATGACGAAAGCGTCGGTAAATGATATGTTGGATAAGGTAGAAGACCCGATTGTAATGTTGAACCAGTACTTGCGTGATATGGAGGCTGAGATTCATGAGGCAGAGGTAACTGTTGCCAAACAAATGGCGAACGAGCGTCGCATGAAACAACGTCTGGACGAAGCAGAGCGTACTTCGGTACAACGTGAGTCCCAAGCAGAAGCTGCTCTGGCCAACGGTCAGGAAGAAGTGGCACGCAAATTGCTGGAAGAGAAAATCTACTTTGATCAAAAAATTACGGAGTACAGCGAACTGCATGCACAGTCCGAAGCACAAGCAAAAGATCTGTTGCAACAATTGCATGATATGAAAGATGAGTTCTACAAAATGCGTAACAAACGTAATGAGCTCGTATCCCGTGCACAAATGGCAAAAGCCAAAAAACAAATGTCTTCCATCAACAGCTTGCATTCGATCGAAAGTGGTGGCGCATCACTTGGATTCCACCGCATGGAAGAGAAAATCATGCAGTTGGAAGCTGAAGCGGACGTAGCTCGTGCACCTTATCGCAACACAACATCCACGTACACGAACCCTGTAGATGTGGAAAAGCAATTCAAAGTGGATCAGCAATTACAAGCCCTTAAAAACAAAATGGGCAATGGTTCCAAAAATGAAGCGAACGGAACTTCAAAAGAATAACTGTTCGCTCAGTGGACAATATGATATTCTATAAATCGTGTATAATGTACGGTTGGTAGAACAAAAGTTAAGCCATACAGGACTTCATCGCCTGGTATGGCTTTTCCGTTGAATAAAGAAAGATTAATTTACAGAGGAGGTGCGGCGGGGATGGATAAAAAGAGTAAATGGCTTGCAGTTGTCATTATTATCATTGGAACAATGATGTTATTGAATCAGAATATCAACTTGCTAACCGCTGCCGCACTGATTCTGTTAACGGTTGGAATGCTTCAAGTCCGCAAAGGAGATACGCGTAAAGGTTATCGATATCTTGGCATTGGTGCGGCACTGTTATTGTTAGATAATTTAATGATTGTATTTTTGATTGTACTCGCTTCTTTAGCTTATTTTTATTCAAAAAACAAAAAGATTCATCTGGACGAAGGTGTTATGAAGAAACATAATTTCATGGCTCGGTACTACTGGGATCAATCATCCTGGACATTACGTAGTATGAGTCTGTGGCATGCCTTGGGTGAGGTTAATGCAGATCTGTCTCTTTCAATTCCGGAGGAGAAACAAACGATTGTGCTGCTGCAAGGCGTTATGGGGAATGTTCGTCTGACGCTGCCAGAGGATTATGGTGTAGAGATTGAAGCATCGGTTCTTTTCGGCCGAATTAATCTTCTTGGAGAACAAGATAGCGGCATGATGAACAAAATAGTATGGAGAACACCTGGATATGAGTCCAGTGAGCATAAAGCAAAATTTGTCATTTCTTATATTGTTGGCGACCTAAGCATAAGTCATTCGTAGTAAAATAGATGAAGAGAAGGAGGAGACCCCGATGAAGACAAAGCGACATACCGACATGGTAACCCGAAGTATGGGTGAAGGGATCCTCCTGGTTTTCATTGTCCTTGCAGTTGTTTTGTATGTATTGTATACATATGGTTATATTGCTCCATTTGCTGGCTGGAGTCATCTGATTCAATCGGGTCTTGCGTTATTGCTGCTTCTGATTGGAATTGGTGCGGTCTTTGGATTCTACCAGAGTTATCGGGTTAAACGCCGGCTTGAACTGCTGCGGGAAACACTTCTACTGTGGGAGAAGGGCTCTCTATCACGCACTGTACCTGATCTGGGCGATGATGATGTGGGCCGTTTAAGTGAGCAACTTGGACGAATCGGCAAAAAGTGGGAAGATCAGGTATCTTCTCTCCAGCGATTGTCTACTCATAATGCACAGCTTGCGGAGCAAGCCCGAATAACGGCTATTGTGGAAGAGCGGCAGCGGCTGGCAAGGGAGCTGCATGATGCGGTATCGCAGCAATTGTTCGCGATCTCCATGACAGCAACGGCCGTTGGACGGAAGATGGAGAAGGATTTTGAACGTGCTCAGCGGCAGGTGGCTCTGATTGAGGAGATGGCTTCGGTAGCACAGTCCGAGATGCGAGCATTATTGTTACATCTGCGGCCAGTCTATCTGGAGGGCAAACAACTCGAACAAGGTCTGCGTGATCTGGTGATGGAACTGAAAACAAAAGTACCCATGGATATTGTGCTCGAAATAGATGAAGATATTGATCTGATTAAAGGCATCGAGAATCATCTGTTCCGCATCATTCAGGAGGCTATGTCCAATACGTTACGGCATGCGAAGGCGGAGAAAATGGAGATACGGCTCCAGCGCCGTACGGATGCGATCCGGGTACTGATTCGTGATGATGGGCAAGGCTTTGATCTGGATGAGAATAAACAGGCTTCCTACGGTCTGGCCAACATGCGTGAACGGGTTACGGAGATTGGTGGAGCCATACAATTTGTAACGGCGCCTGGTAAGGGAACGCGAATTGAGATTACGATACCTTTGATGAGTGATGAAAGCGAGGAAGAACATGTCAATGGAACCGGAAGTCGAAACGGAGACAGAAACGTCGATCAAAGTATTACTCGTGGATGATCATGAGATGGTCCGTATTGGTCTTGCAGCGGTACTGGATACCGAAGATGGAATTGAAGTTGTTGGTGAAGCAGGCAGTGGAGAGGAAGGCATTCGGCTTGCGCAGGAATATAAGCCTGATGTGGTTCTGATGGATCTGGTGATGGAAGGCATGGATGGCATTGAGGCTACCCGTCAGGTACTTAAAATGTATCCGGAGTGCAAAGTCATCGTGTTAACCAGTTACCTGGATGATGAAAAAATGTATCCTGTTATTGAAGCAGGCGCATTCAGTTATCTGTTGAAAACATCAAGAGCCAATGAAGTGGCAGATGCGATTCGCGCAGCAGCTCGCGGACAATCCGTTCTGGAGTCACAGGTTGCTTCAAAAATGATGAATCGATTCCGGCAGCCACAGGCAGCAGCCCCTTTGCATGATGAATTGACCGAACGTGAGATGGATGTACTCCGGTTGCTGGCTAAAGGCAAATCGAATCAGGACATCGCGGATGATCTGATCATCGGCATTAAGACGGTCAAATTCCATGTTACGAATTTACTCGCAAAATTGGGCGTAGACGACCGTACACAGGCCGCGATCTATGCGTATAAGAATGGACTTGCAGAGTAATAACAGCGATCGGAAGGTTGTTTTGTCATCGGAGTGGCGAGTGTAAATATGGATGAGTTCAATTTAGTTAGAAAAGGTTGAATGTAAAGCTCTGATCTGCCATGTAAGTGGTGGGTGGGGCTTTTTTTGATGTGTTTGGACGAAGTATAGCTAATGTGGGATAGGGGCATACTGTTGATAGATTCATAGAATGCAAGAATGAACGGGGGATTCACATGTTAAATCGTTGGATGACAGCAGGTATATTGGCAATAGCTATCATTATTCTAATCGGTGTGACACAGGTATACGCAGAGAAGAACGAACCCCACAGCCCAACTGGAACAGTTAATCTATACTGCTGACAGTGTGGTGGATAAAGTGGATCGTCTGGTGATCAAATGGCAAGGAGAAGGCCGGGGGACGCGCAAGCGCAGGCCGTATTACTAACTCGTCACTTGGGGCTGGAACAACCGGTACGGGTACACCAGACAGGCCATGATGTCTATCGCAGTGAGATGGCTGTCAATGAATTTACAGGAGAAGCAGGCGTGTTGGTCAATGTCGTCGAGACAGGAGATAAAGGTTACTACGCCATCGTACAAATTTCAGGGGATGCACATACGGATCGGAAGGCAATCATGGCCGTACATGAGCAGATCAGTCAACTGCTTGCAGACTCAGGGATGAAGGCAACCTGGAATATGTCTGTGCAAGGTACGGCAGCCCATGCTATGCAACCTGATGCGAGTCAGCAGTTGGTATGGATCGAGGAAAACCTGGCCAAAAATGTGGATCTCGCCTCTGTGGAACGTTATACGGATGCAGCCAGCGCAAGTGTCTCTTATGAGGCGGCTGAGCTGCCATTGTCGATCAAAAGTGGCTCACATATGTTAAATATGCAAATCGCAGTTCACCAGGTTGGTGACGAGATGGACAATCGAATTACGGTGGGGTTTCCGGTGATTACGATTGAATATTGAGGGGTGAATACCTCAAGAGTTCAGACCCAATATGGAGAATATTATCAGAAAAATGAGTGTGAACATAGTGCATCCGTTCAGTTGATATGCTAAAATGGCATCACATCCTAGAAGGAACTTGCTGGTAATTGACGGTTGTATGTCGTGCATATATAACACTATTACATAGCTCGGGGAGAGCGTGAAGGTTATCTTCCCGGAAGAAGAGGAGCCCATGGTTGAAAAACAATCGCAAGATGGAGTGCAGACACCAGGCGCAGTATTTTTCATTTTTGGAGCAACGGGTGATTTGGCCCGCCGGAAGCTTTTTCCGGCTATTTACAGTCTTTACCGCGAGGGCAAGCTTGCCGAAGATTTTGCGGTTATTGGCGTAGCACGGCGTCCGAGATCCCAGAAGAATTCCGGGAAGACATCTATGAATCCATTAAAGAGTTCTGTCGCTATCCAGCGGGAGAACCTGATGCGTGGAACGCTTTTGTCGAGCATTTTGAATACAAGGCACTGGATATCAATAATGTGGACGGATTCAAAGAGCTGCGTGCGCAGACGGAGCATCTGGAATCGAAGTTTAATACACCGGGGAATCGACTGTTCTATCTGGCACTGGCACCGGAGCTGTTTGGCAGTGTCTCGTACAGCTTGCGGGACGGGGGTATGCTGGAAAGTCAGGGCTGGAACCGTTTGGTGATTGAAAAACCATTTGGTTATGATCTGCAATCGGCTGAACATCTGAATGAGCAGATCCGTGAAGTATTCCGTGAAGAGGAAATGTATCGGATTGACCATTATCTGGGCAAGGAAATGGTGCAAAATATCGAAGTGATCCGCTTCGGGAATGCATTTTTCGAACCCCTTTGGAATAATAAACATATTGCCAACGTCCAGATTACGCTGGGTGAGACGGTAGGTGTGGAAGAACGTGGTGGATATTATGATCACTCCGGTGCACTGCGTGACATGGGACAGAATCATATGCTTCAGATGCTGACGATGATTGCGATGGAACCGCCAAGTCGCCTATTCCCGGAAGATATTCGGGACGAGAAGGTGAAGGTATTGCGCTCATTGCGGGCTTTTACTTCGGATGAGGAAGTCAGCAGCAACGTTGTGCGGGGACAATATACCGAGGGAGAGTACCATGGCAAGCAGCTTCCGGGGTATCGTCAGGAAGATAAGGTTGACCCACAGTCGAATACGGAAACTTATTTTGCGGCACGTGTATTTGTGGATAATTTCCGTTGGGCGGGTGTTCCATTCTACATTCGGACAGGCAAGCGTTTACCCGTAAAAACGACCGAGATCGTAGTGGAGTTCAAGTCGATGCCGAACAATGTGTACCTTGGGAAAAAATATACATTGGAACCCAATCTGCTGGTCATTCGGGTGAACCCGATGGAAGGCATATATATCAAAATCAATGCAAAGAAACCGGGCTCGGATTCCGAGATTCAGCCGCTCGCGATGGATTTCTGTCAGAGCTGCATGATCGGTATCAACTCGCCTGAAGCGTATGAACGTCTGCTGCACGATGCAGCGGAGGGGGATTCTACGTACTTTACCCGTTGGGATGAAGTGGCGACAGCCTGGTCTTTCGTAGATCGAATCGCTGCAGCCTGGGGCAAGAATCAGGGTGAGTTACACTCGTACCCGGCAGGAACCTGGGGACCAGAGGCAACAGACAAGCTGCTGGAGCAGGACGGATTCCACTGGTGGCCGGTGAATGGTCAGGACGAGGATAGCGTGATCTGGCAAGTGAATGGTTAAGGTAAGTGCATTAACAACATACACAACATGAATGAGCCTGGGGATATCGCAGTTTGCAATGTCCCCAGGCTTTTTAGCGTACAAAAGGTAGGCATCCATCATAAGGAAATAAGTAATTTAAATTAAGTTGTTGACAAAAAGTAAGTATGTAACTTATACTCAACACATGAGTTAAAGAGTTACGCAAATGACAAACTTCATCCGGGCCAAAGATTCGGATAAGTTATCATTCATGAGATAAAATGTAAACTAGTTGAAGGGGTTTGCGTCACAGAGAATCATGAAAAAATGTGCATAATATCTTTAATCTGAGAATACTATTTTGTATATATTGAATGGAGGAAAAAGAAAATGATGTTAGATTTAGGGTTGTTGTTGATTCGTTTGGTGATTGGATTGTCGTTCATGGCGCACGGGGCTCAAAAGCTGTTTGGCTGGTTCGGAGGTTACGGAATCAAAGGTACAGGCGGCTGGTTTGAATCCATGGGTATGAAGCCTGGCGCGTTGGTGGCGTTACTGGCTGGACTCGCGGAATTTGGTGGCGGATTGCTGCTGGCGCTGGGTCTGCTCACACCGGTAGGCGGCATTCTGATTGCATTGACGATGGTCATTGCGATTGTGAAAGTCCATGGTGCGAACGGTTACTGGTCCACACAGAACGGATTCGAATATAATCTTGCGATTCTGGTGATTGGTGTAGCACTGGCTCTGACGGGTGGCGGACAGTACGCGCTGGATGCATTGATTTTCTAAACCCGATAAACAAAAAATGAATGAGGAGTGCCTGGATGCCATAATTATGGCTGAAGGGTGCTTTTTTTTGCAAATGAAAAGAGAAGAATCTGCGGTAGTAATCGGTTATTTTCGGTACAGATTATGGTACAATAGGAGAGTTGGGTTAAGAAGCAGTTCACGGTATGAATGAAAGCACAGATTTTGAGGAGGATGAACTCCATTGTAAATGTGTAAAATTAATCTAGTGTATGAAAACCTCGTATGTAAAATGACCAGTGTACAATCAACCGGCCTCGCCGGATTGCATAAAGATTGAAGGATGGACCGGCCATGCCGGATTAACGTGAATGAACGGACGAAAGGGATTAAACCTATGAGCAAAGCTGCAAATAATATTCTTCAACAGGAAGTGGACAAACGCCGGACGTTTGCCATTATCTCTCACCCGGATGCGGGTAAAACGACATTAACTGAGAAACTGTTGCTGTTCGGGGGCGCGATTCGCCTTGCGGGAACGGTAAAAGCTCGGAAAGCCAGCAAACACGCAACAAGTGACTGGATGGAAATTGAGAAACAACGGGGGATCTCGGTTACTTCTTCCGTAATGCAATTTGATTACCTGAACCATCGCGTTAACATTCTGGATACACCGGGTCACCAGGATTTCAGTGAAGATACGTATCGTACACTGACGGCTGCCGACAGCGCGGTGATGTTGATCGACGTGGCAAAAGGTGTCGAGGCACAAACCATTAAATTGTTCCAGGTGTGTGCGAAGCGTGGCATTCCAATCTTTACGTTTATCAACAAACTCGACCGTGAGGGTAAAAGCCCGTTTGACCTGATGGAAGAACTTGAAAATGTACTGGGTATTCGTTCGGTTCCAATGAACTGGCCTATTGGTACAGGTCGCGAACTATGCGGTGTCTATGACCGGATGAAAAATCAGGTGGAGTTGTTCCAAGGGACGATCACTCGACCATTAAAGTTCAGAAAGTAGACGGTTATACAGATCCCATTATCCGTGAGATGGCAGGAGAATATCTGCATGATCAGTTAATTCAGGATCTGGAGCTTTTGGACGTTGCGGGAGATCCATTTGATATGGAGAAAGTTCAACGCGGCGAATTGACGCCTATTTTCTTCGGTAGTGCGATTAACAATTTTGGTGTGCAGACTTTTCTGGAGAACTTCCTGGAACTGGCACCGAAGCCTGAACCACGTCGCAGTACGGCAGGAGAAATCCAGCCAACGAATGAGAAATTCAGCGGTTATGTATTCAAGATTCAAGCAAACATGAACCCGGCACACCGGGATCGTATTGCGTTCCTGCGTATTGTATCAGGCAAGTTCCAACGTGGAATGAGTGTGAAGCATACCCGTGTAGGCAAAGAGATCAAGCTGTCACAGCCACAGCAATTCCTGGCACAAGACCGGGATATTGTCGAAGAGGCATATGCCGGCGATATTATCGGTTTGTTCGATCCAGGTATCTTCCGGATTGGCGATTCATTGAGCCAAGGCAGCGAGGTTGTCTTTGAGGAGCTGCCAACGTTCTCGCCAGAGATTTTCGCTAAAGTTACTGTGAAAAATGCGTTAAAACATAAACAGTACCAAAAAGGAATTGACCAGTTGACGGAGGAAGGAACCATTCAGGTGTTCCAGACAGCAAGTTTCGACGAGACGATTCTCGGCGTAATTGGTCAACTGCAGTTCGAGGTATTTGAATACCGGATGAAAGGCGAGTATGGGGTAGACGTGCAATTACAGCGAATGCCTTATCAGTTCGCTCGCTGGATCGTGGACGAGAATCTGGACCCAAGCAAATTCCGGATTAACTCCGCGCTTGTGAAAGATAAAAAGGGCAATTATGTCGTGCTCTTCGAAAATGAGTACGCCATGAGAACGGCTATGGATAAAAATCCTACAGCTAAGTTCCTGGAGACTGCGCCTTAAGTAAGGCCGACATATTCCTCGGGAACTATGAATGGGTTAGTTGAATGTGACAAGTTCATGTGATGAAATAGAGCTTGTTAAAAATAAGATCCTCCGCCGATTGGCGGAGGGATCTATTGCTATACACCTTACCTCAAGGCGGGTATGATCCAGCCGAATAAGGGAAAGCTTTCTTTTGCAGACAGAACAAACGGTGTGATGGTTACCTTACCCTCCAATGCTTCGATTAGCGAAGCGGTTGAACGGGAATGGTGTGCAGATGCTCCTGCGCGATTTGAATGAGTTCTTCCTGCTTGGCAGGTTCCGTGTTCTTCCAGATCATCTCGAAAATGGCGCCAAGTCCAGGTAATGCAGCTTCCGGTCCATCGACTGAACCTTCAATCATCTCCCGGAGCTGATCATCACTCTTGTCATGAACTTTATGAACAATCGCTTCACGCAGGCTTAATGTAATGGGCATCGCAATTCCCTCCTCGTATATTCGGCTGCTCTTATACTGTTCCCTGGGAAGCGCGAGCGCATTCAAGTTTATCGGGCTTTGTGGTATACTACGAAGGATTATTTACGTTAGCATGGGTATCCGTAATGATGCGTCATGCTGAAGTGCAGCGGGAGGTTAAGACCCTAATGGCCAAGAAACAGTATGCCGTCATTGGCATGGGACGGTTCGGATCAAGTGTTGCCAATGCACTGAGCGGTATGGGATTCGACGTGCTGGCAATTGATGCGGACGAGCAGCGGACGCAGGAAATGTCCAATGTGGTGACTCATGCGGTATCGGCAGATTCAACAGATGAAGAAGCGCTGCGTGCGCTGGGCATACGAAATTTCGACGTTGTCGTTGTGGCAATTGGTGAAGATATACAGGCGAGTATTCTGACAACCTTGATATTGAAAGATATGGGTGTACCGGTGCTAATCGTAAAGGCTCAAAATGAGCTTCATGGTAAGGTGCTGCAGAAGATTGGAGCAGACAAGGTGATCTATCCTGAGCGGGATATGGGATTACGCGTAGCCCATCATCTGACCTCGCCAAATATACTGGATTACATTGAGTTATCTGAGGATTACAGCATTCTGGAGATGAGAGCTTCCGAGCAAATGATCGGTAAAAACCTGATGGAATTAAACATCCGTGCACGTTTTGGATGCAACGTCATGGCGATTCGTAGTGGGAACTCGATGAACATCTCGCCGTACGCGGAGGACCGGATCGAAGCTGGAGATGTGCTGGTCATTGTGGGTCACAAGGATCATCTGACGAAAATGGAACTTGCATATCCGAAGTGATGGATGCAGATGGGAAGGATGGAAAGATGGATATTGTATCACCGCAAAATACCCGTGTAAAAGAATGGGCACAGCTGCTGGAGAAAAGCATCGTACCCGTCAACATAAATATATGATTGAGGGTATTCATCTGGTGCAGGAAGCATTGCGCGCCGGAGCAGATCTGGAATGTATTGTGTATGACGGAGAGCAAGGCGTACCTAGCGAACTGGCCGGGCTTGAGAACCCGCTGCAGCGTGTGGAGTGGGTCAGTGTATCTCCTGCAGTTATCGCCAAATGTACGGATACGATGACACCCCAGCCTGTATTTGCAATTGTGCGTAAAGGCAGTGAGCCACTGGAAAGCCTCATTGCAGGAGCCCGCGGGCTTGTCGTGGTACTGGATGGAGTGCAGGACCCAGGAAATGTGGGGACGATTATCCGTAGTGCGGATGCAGCTGGAGCGGCGGGGGTCGTACTTGGCGCGGGCTGTGCTGATGTGTATAACCCCAAGACGATTCGCTCGACGATGGGGTCATTGTTTCATTTGCCCATTGTGGAGGGCCAGTTGGAATCCTTGCTTCCCGAAGCGAAGGCTGCTGGCGTGAAGCTGGTAAGTACTTCTTTGCAGGCAGAGCATTCATGTTACAGTTATGATTTTACGCAGTCCGTATGGCTTGTCATTGGTAACGAAGGCAAAGGCATCTCGGATGCTACAGCACGCTTGGTGGATGATGCGATTACAATTCCGATGCAGGGACAGGCAGAGTCGCTTAACGCCGCAATGGCGGCAACGATTCTGTTGTTTGAGGCGATGAGGCAGCGGATGGTGTAGGTATTAAATAACTCACATTTTCTGAAAAACGTATAGTAGACTGGATGCTGGTTGAGGATTGATTTAACCAATTTCCAGTCTTTTTTATTCTCATTCAAGGACTTTCGTCCCTTTTACGACAAACATACACAAAAGCAGGCGGGAAGCTGAAGGGTTCAAATTGAATTTTTTCAATCTCAAATAACTCAGCTAATTGTTTCTTCATATGAAGTGAGTACTGGTACAAAACTAATATGCCTCCAGGTCGCAGCGCTGTATGGATCTGTGACAGGATATTTTGTCTCATTTCTCTGGAAAAATTAAAGAAGGGCAGTCCGCAAATGATACTATCCAATTGTTGCACATGTTCCTGATTGATTCTTTTTAACAGATAGGATGCATTCGAATGAAACATGAATTCAGGATATGTTCTCTTCAGATTACTTCTCATTTTGGGGTCTCTCTCAAATAAAAACACGGTTGCTGAGTTCGGTAAATGTGCTTTAATGAGACGTGTGACAGCGCCTGTTCCTGGCCCCAGCTCAGCAATGCTTCTAACCTCATCCCATCCTACAGACTGCACGATTCTACGGGCTAGAAATTTGGAACTGGGCAGGACACTGCCTACTCGTTTGGGATTCCTCAGAAATCCTTGCAGGAAAAGAAATGGTTCGGGTGTTTTCATCGTGGTGTCCTCCATGGTTAAATGCATTGATGGTTCACTTGATGTTGGAAGGTAAGCTTAGTTGGAAGATAAATACGTTAAGTGTATGTTGTAGTGTTAGAGTCCCCTGGTGTAACTCCGCAATGTTCCTTGCAATAGAAAGACCCAGACCCGATCCTGATTGAATGCCTTCGCTATTCCTCGAATAATCCACCTTATAAAAGCGATCAAACAGTCTGTTTTTTTGTTCTATTGTAAGTGGCATGCCTTTATTCTCTACTTCAATGGTAACGTGATTATGCCTCACATTCATTCGAACATGAATCGTACCCGGTTTAAAGGAATACTTCAGTGCATTCATGAGAAGATTGTCGATGGCTCGTGCAATTTTATCGCTATCCAAGGAGACCATGATTGGAGCATCACCGAGTTTTCTCAATATGAACCCCATTCTCCTGAGCTAAAGGCTCGAATTCAAACAACAATTGATCCAATAGCTGACATAGGTCAACCTCTTTCAAATCCAATTGGGTGTTCACTGCGTTAAGACGTGTGTATTCAAATAAATCATCAAGTAACTTCTTCAAATGCGTTGCTTTGTTATGGGTATTCTGGATGAAGCGGTCATACTCAGCTTTGTCTTGAAATGATTCTGATTTGAGAAGTTCAATATATCCAATTATGCTGGTAAGCGGTGTACGCAGGTCATGCGAGATGCCCGTGATCATGTCCATCTTGGACTTCTCCAATTCACGCTCCTTGCTCATCTGTATCTGCAACTGTTCAGTCATATAATTAATGTTGGAAGCAACCCGGCCCAGTTCATCTTGCCGAACTACAGGTACCCTGTAGTTTAAATTACCTTCAGATATGACTTGAAGCCCCTGCTCCAGTGAAATGATGTCTCTTACAATTTTTCGTGTGGAACCCAAAAAAGTAAGCGTAAAGATGAAGATAAATATAGGTGTCAGTATATAAGGGAAGTAGTTAAGAATCCAGCTCCACTCCAAACCTTCACTAATTTTTGCCACAATCGTAATAAGGATATTATTGATGATCACTGATGCGACAATTGAAATTACAAAACTGATCACCATTCGATTGAGGATATGGATCTGTATTTTTTTCGTTTGCTTGGATTGCTGTAATCGTTTAATCAATTTTATAACCTACTCCCCATACCGTTTTAATATACTGAGGTTCTCGTGGAGTCAATTCCAGCTTTTCCCGCAGATTACGAATATGAACCATCACCGTATTATCCGAATACCCGTAAGGTTCTTTCCATACAGTTTCGTAAATCTTCTCGGAGCTGAATACTTGTCCGGGATGACTCGCAAGTAACACCAGAATGGAGAACTCCAGAGGGGTCAGTGAAATGTCATTCTCTTTTAACTTTACTGAATGTTTGCTTGTATCAATGACAAGGTCCTTAATGAGGATCAGTGAACTCGATTCCGGTTTCCCGATCAATGTTTGACGTCGGAGCTGAGCCTTAACGCGAGCCAGTAATTCTAACGGATTAAAGGGCTTGACCATGTAATCGTCGGCCCCTGTAGTCAGGCCTGTAATTTTATCAATATCTTCTTCCTTGGCGGATAACATAATAATTGGAGTGGTCGATACTTCTCTTATTTTGAAGCAGGCTTTGATGCCGTCCATAATGGGCATCATGACGTCCAATATGACGAGTTGGACCGGTGTTGTATTGATAATATTTAGCGCTTCTTCACCATTGGATGCTTCAATGACCTGATATCCTTCGTTACGTAAATAGACATGAATGACATCACGGATATCGGGTTCATCATCAACAACAAGAATGGTACTCATGATTCAACACTCCTTTTATCATCTGCTTTAAATTAAATTTATAATTCTTATAAATAAGATAACATCAGTGTAAACGATAGCCAGGAATGTTTAAATTGTTTCCTTTTTGCGACAGACATAAACGAACGCAGGTGGGATATTCAGAGGCACTAATTCTATTTTTTCGATGATAAAGTGTTCGGATAATAATTTTTTCATTTGAAGTGAATATTGAAAGGCGATGAATAATCCTCCGGGTTTGAGTGCCTTATGGATCTGCTCTACCAACGTATTTCTTAATTCAGGCTCAAAGTTAAAGAAGGGCAACCCGCTAAAAATGTAATCCAATTGCTGAACGCCTTCTTGATTCATGGATTCTACCAATCGAGCCGCGTCTGGATAACAGGAGAACTCCGGGTATGCTGTCTGAAGATTATTTCTCATTGTATCGTTCATCTCAAACAATAGGACTTTGGTGGAGTCCTGCACCTGCTGTTGAATATAACGAGTGATCGGCCCTGTACCCGATCCGAGTTCGGCAACTGCTTTTGCCTCCAGCCAAGAGGCTTGATTCACCATTTTGTTGGCGAGAAACCGGGAACTGGGAATGATGCTGCCAACATGTTGGGGCATTGAAGAAAGCTTTTCAGAAATAATAATGGTTGATTGGAATTCATGTGTGTGGTTCCTCCGTATATGTGATGGTGTGTTAGCAAAACCAGTTAGAAATGTAATAATTGAAGCGTGGATAAGATGGGACCGCCGAAGTAGATTCCCGCTGTAAAATACGTTATGGTCCATAACAAAGCACTGGAATATGAGATGAGAGCAAATTTTGGATACTGCACGCCGCTCATTCCAATAAGCAAAGGGAGAACATATCGCACAATTGGAATGAACAAACCGATGCACATGGCCCATTGGCCACTCTTATTCAGAATCAGTTCAGCTTTGACGAAGTGTTTATGATGTTGAAATCTGTGCTTTATCTTGATTCCAAATAACTTTCCTGCAAAATAGGCCAAGGTAATGGCCGTTAATAGTCCTGATAAAATACAGAAATATGTGATCCACGAATTGATAACTCCCGTGTGGCTTAAAATGGCACCGCTGATAATCGTGATCTCATTCGGAATGGGAATGCCAAAAGGCCCTAATGAGAAGGCAAAATAAAAAATCAGATATCCATACTGATGAAGCAGCTCCAAGATCGTATTACTGATCATTGTTTTGCCTCCTCTCTTGTTGATATTGCAATCTTAATGAAAAAAACTAAGGAATTAATGAGTATAAATCTGAAGAAAATCTAAAGAATACATAAGTAAAGCTAAACAACTAAATTTAAGAGAAAAAGCCTTGCCCATGTACTGGCAAGACTTGAACAGGTGGATATATTCAGGGGGCAATTGGCGCTGTCACGACGATCGTGTTGTTCCCATGATTTCATCTTAGCGTGCCACATTGCAGCTTAATCATAATCGAGTCGATTTAACACGGGATGAGAAAGAATGAATGGTTGATCCAACCAATTGGTAAGAAAGTTCTCCAACCAGGATGCCACCTGCAATATCTACGATGACATGTTGTTTAACCAGTACGGTAGACACGATGATTAGAATCGAGAAGGTGGAAGTCATCGCCCATATCGCTCGTCCAAATAAACGCGTTCCTCTAAGAATCAGGTAACTCGTGAGTACGTGAATACTTGGAAAACAGTTGTAGGGTTGATCGTTACGGTAAATGTAATCAACCATCGCGAAAAGAACTCCTTTCTCCCCGGATATTCGGGCGCTCAATCGCTGTCTGGAACAGAGCAAAGAAGAGGTATGAGATTACCAGACCGCTGCAAAGTGCAATGAGCGTTTGAACATAGGTTCGCTTGTCCTTAAAAGCAAGTGCAATTAGTGCTCCTGTAATGAACGGGTACCATAATACATAAGGGATGATAAATATCGGGACAAAAGGGATCATGGAATCGAGGGGCGTTGCAAGACTATAGACATGATCCCCAGGGCGATTTAGTACACCGTAGAAAATATTTAAGACCGGGACGGCTGCAAGCCAAAGTAAGGAAATCCAAGCTGATTTGGTAGATGAAGGACTGGAAAGCTTCAAATGCTCAACTCCTATACGGATTTATCAATGCAACCATAGTAGAGATAAACTCTGAAGAACTTGTGAGGGATTTTCTAAAGAAATTCTGAATATCAAGTGAAATGAGCCTTGAAAAGGAGTGATGTGGACAGATGACATAAAGAAGAGCCGAGACGTCATCATGACGACTCAGTTCTTTTTTTAATTCCAATGAGAACACACTTTTCGGCAGATTACTGTGCTCATAGAAAAAATAAACGTAGCTGTATATGAACAAGTGTAGAATTACAAAGTTATGGTGATGGACAAGGATGGAAGTATCCATAACCCTATTTGAAACGATTGTAGCTCAATGTGCGTTGAGTCGGGAGACTATTTCTTCCCCTGTACCTTCAGCCGATATTGATGCGGTGTAGAGCCTGTGGCATTACGGAATACTTTACAAAAGTAGGAGGGACTCGTCATACCAACACGGTGACCGATTTCGGGAACGGTGAGTGAGGAACTTGTGAGTAGCACGCAGGCATGACGAATGCGGGTGGCTTGAGCATAAGCAATGATGGTGGTGCCGGTCGCTTTTTTGAATACATGAGACAGATGATAGGGAGACAGGTGAAGTGCGTCTGCGATTTGCTCCAAACGGAAAGGTTCCTGGTAATGCTGTTCAATCCACTTCATGATGGCTTTGGCGTGAGGGTGAAGTACATTGGGGCTGGATGGGGTGCTTACATGGGAATATCCAGTTTCAACTTCTTTCCATAAGTAGCGAAGTTGCGTAAGTGAATCAAGTAGAAAGAGACAGGTATCCTCACCAGTTTCATAAGGCAGTAGTTCTGGATAGCTTTTATCGAATTGTTCCATTCGTTGAATGAGTAAGGAAGTGGCAGCAAGTCGGATCGGCTGAATCGGAGATGGCTCTCCCAGCAGGTCATGGATGAACAGGTGAGTCGCCAGAAAATGCGACCAATGTGCCTTCAATAGATCAAGCTCAAACATAAGCACGTTTCTGATAAAAGGCCGCTGGCTGGATACTTGTATCTGGATGTGATGCAATTGAAAGGGTCTAAAAATCAAGAGCATACCGGGTTCAAGGGAGAAAATCTGACCTTCGGTTATCAGCTGCCCGTAACCTTCGTGTATATAGGTTATCTCCATCTGGGAATGAGCATGGAACACTTCGCGAAACGTAGTGTTGGATGTACAACGACGACAGGTTAGTTTAAATTGTTCACCCAGGATGATGGACATCATGAAACCTCCCTTATCATGCGCAAGATAATTTCATTTTAGCACAAGATGAACGCATAAAAGCGCTTTATTATTGTGTATTGTGAAGGGAACAAGGGAGGTATGCAACGATGTTAAAAGTGGCGATTATTGGAGCAGGTGCAATTAGTGGGGCACATATTTCAGCATACTTGGCATTCCCAGAGCGGTGTCAGATTGTTGCTGTAGTTGATTTGTACGTGGATAAAGCACAGAAGCGAATGAAAGAATATGGATTGGAAGGTGCACAAGCTATTACGGATTATACAGCGTTATTTGCCCAAAACATTGATCTGGTATCCATCTGTACGCCGCCGTATACGCATGCTTCCATTGCGTGTGATTTCATGCAGGCAGGTGCGCATGTAATGGTCGAAAAACCGATGGCTTCCTCCCTGGAGGAAGCGGATCTGATGCTGAAAGTAGCGCAAGAACGTGGTAAGCTACTATCCGTAGTAGCACAGAATCGATTTACGACACCGATGATGAAGTTAAAAGGTGTGCTGGACAGTAAACGGATGGGGCCTATTGTACATGTGCAGGTTGATTCATTCTGGTGGCGGGGCCACAATTACTATGATCTGTGGTGGCGTGGAACTTGGGAAAAGAAGGTGGAGGCTGTACGCTCAATCATGCAGTGCATCACATAGATGCCATGTTATGGATGATGGGACCTCCAGCAGAATTGCAGGCCATGATGGCCAATACGGCACATGATAATGCCGAAGTTGAGGATCTATCTATGGCGATGCTTCGCTTCCAGGCAGGTGCGCTTGGCATGATCACCAGTTCCGTCGTACATCACGGAGAGGAGCAACAGTTAATTTTTCAGGGGAAAGAAGCACGGGTATCTGCACCTTGGAAAGTGGTTGCTTCTACCGCACGGAGTAACGGATTTCCGGAACCGAACAGGGAGTTGGAACAACAGATTCAGAAGCTCGCTGACGAGTTACCGGATATTATCCATGTCGGTCACGCCGGGCAAGTGGAGAATGTGTTAAATGCGATTGAGACAGGTTCACCGCTACTTGTGGATGGGAATAGTGGCCGGAATACACTTGAACTGATTGTAGGCATCTATAAATCGGCGAGTACTGGAGAAAAGGTTATTTTTCCACTAGGGCTGGAAGACGAATTTTATACAAGAGAAGGAATTATGCGACATGCCGTACACTTTTATGAAAAAAGACGACGGTGGAGAACTTCGAGGATTCGAATATTACACTCGGGAGCAAGTTGGATTTGTAATTTTATAACGTGAAAAAGATGCCATCTCATTACATTAGAGATGGCATCTTTTGTTAGGTCTGTGACACCTTCGTACTCTAAAAGAAAGACGTTATTACGTATGTTGCTATGCCCATGTCACAGCCACTTATCTGCCCAACGTTCCACAGCGCTTAACGCTCTCCCCAGCTCCGTTCCTTTTCGTGACAACATATATTCAGTCCGAACTGGACGTTCCGTGACCACATGGCGAACCACGAGTCCTTCTTCCTCCAATTCCTTCATTCGCTCATTTAACACACGTTTGCTCAAGTCAGGGATATAAGCGTGAATCTCACTGAAGCGTTTGGGTTCCTCCATCAATGTATGGATAATGAGGGCTACCCATTTTCGGCCAATGATCTGATAAGATTGTTCCACTTTTGTGCATATTTGCTTGGCATTCTCATCATCGCTCATGATTGTACTCCTTTGATTTAGTATTGCCTGTAATATCATTAGTATACTTATTGTAACCTACTTGTCCACAGGCCATATGTGTAAAATGTCACATACCAATTGTTATTAATGTTACCACATAAAGCGTTATCATCAAATAAAAACCCTATAAACACTGGAGTTCACAGGTTCGACACGATTATTGACGAATTGTGACGACAGGTGTAATATGGGTAACGTTAATTTAAATGGTTACAATTTATAACCTAAACACAGGTTGTGGAGAGAAGGAATGTTCCATGGTTGGATTCAGGTACGCTATATAAAACGGAGGCAAGGCGGGGAACACACCCACTTATTCCGTCTTTTGTCATGCTTGGATTTGAACATTTTGCAACATCATATACTATACTGCACAGATCACAGGAGGCACTCCAATGGATGCAATGACATTTGTCCTGTTCGGGGCAACAGGCGATTTAGCCAAACGCAAGATTTACCCTGCATTATATAACTTGTACATGGATCAGAAAATGCCGAAATCCTTCTCCGTTATCGGTTTGGGACGACGTGAGTTGTCCGATACGGACTTCCAGGCGAATGTGGAAAAATCACTGCATGAATTCTCACGTCAAACGCCGGAAGAAGCATCTCAAGTTCGTGATTTCATTGGCGCTTTCCGTTATTGTTCTCTAAATAATACGAAGCTTGAAGATTACACCAAATTGTTGGAACTGGTTCAACAGCGTGAACAAGAGCTTAACATTCCCGAAAACCGCATGTTCTACATGTCGGTGGCACCGGAATTCTTTGAGCCAATCGCATTGAACATTCAAGAAAGTGGCCTGGGTAACACCAAAGGCTGGAAAAAACTGATTATCGAAAAACCGTTTGGACACGACCTGCAATCGGCTCGTGATCTGAACGAAAAATTGAGCAATACTTTTGCGGAAGAAGAGATCTATCGCATTGACCATTTCCTTGGTAAACCGATGGTTCAAAATATTGAGACGCTCACATACGCGAATCCGGTCATTCAGGCGTTGTGGTCTAACCGTTATATTGCCAATGTACAGATCACGGCAAGTGAGACGGTAGGCGTTGAAGAACGTGCTGCATATTACGACCAAAGCGGTGCGCTTCGTGACATGTTCCAAAATCATATGCTTCAATTGCTGATGATGATTGGTTTGCATTTGCCAAAACGCTGCACACCGGAAGAAATTCAATTCAAAAAGCAAAAAATTGCTGAAGCACTTCGTCCTTTGACGAAAGAAATTATCGCTTCTGAAGTGGTTCGTGCGCAATATGCAGCAGGTGAGCTGCAAGGCACTCCGGTTGTTGGATATCTGGACGAGCCTGGCATCCCTGCCGGTTCTCAGAACGAGACCTATGTTGCGGCGAGACTTTGGATCGATGATCCATTCTGGAGCGAGGTTCCATTTTACATCCGTACAGGTAAACGCCTGGCTGAGAAATCCACGAGAATCGTGGTTGAATTCAAATCGCCACTCAAAACAGGGCATGAATCCGAGAATACAACGGAACCTAACCTGCTTATGATTGAAATTGGTCCGGGAGAAAGTATTTCCCTTCAATTAAATGCGAAGAATCCATTGAACCATGGTGAAGTGGAACCCATGCGTATGACCTTCAACTCAGGTAAACGTAACATCCCTGAAGCTTATGAGAATCTGATCTTTGATGCGATGCGTGGCGATTCCACCTTCTTCGCACACTGGAACGAAGTGGAGCTGGCATGGCAATGGGTGAAACCAATTCAGGAAGCATTCGAAGCAGGCAGCGTGCCACTGGATACGTACAGCGCAGGTTCACATGGACCTGAATCAGCAGATCGCCTGACAGCAGCAGACGGCTACCGTTGGTGGTAAGTAAAACAACTGAGTAATCATATGTGAACACAACAGTACAATCCATTGTGTCCACCAATGAACATTTTGCACAAATCCAAAGACCGTCTTTCAAGTAAACAGGATATGAAACGAAATGGTTCTTTTCGTCTTCTGGAACTTGTATTCGGAAGCGAGTTGATCGAAATGATGCAAAATGCTGATATAGATGAAGTAACTTTTATGATGTATACAGATCTCATTTTTTATGAATTATACCGTTCCAATTTTGCATAAGCCCTTCCGGTTATGTGACCGGAAGGCCGTGAAAATTTTTGAATATAGATTAGCGGACGCACTGAATTTTTTGCCTAAGTAGCGACGTAGTGTAGGGGACGGAATCGATTCTGTAGAAGCAAAGCGTTCGCCTTTGTATCCAAATTTCATCAATTTTAAAGTTGATATAAAAGAAATTTGGATACAACAGCGATCGAAAGAACGATCCGTAACCGGAACGATTGCTGCGAAACGGGAATGTAGTCTGGCGCTCTGCAACACAGTGAAATTTAAACATTGTTCATAACAGGAGGATTTTAAAATGAAACTTGGACTTGTCGGATTAGGAAAAATGGGATTGAACCTGGGTAGAAACTTGATTGATCACAAACACGAAGTGGTTGCTTTTGACTTGAACGCTGAAGCAGTAAAAGAAATGAAAGAATACGGCGCTGAAGGCGTATCTTCATACGCAGAGATGGTGGCTTCACTTGAATCCCCGCGTGTATTGTGGATCATGGTCCCCACAACGTGGTAGACGCTGTATTGGCTGAAATTAGCCCATTGCTCTCCAAAGGCGACATCATTATCGAAGCGGGTAACTCCCACTACAAAGAATCCATTCGTCGTTATGAAGAGTTGAAACCACAAGGCATTCACTACATGGATGCAGGTACTTCAGGTGGCATGGAAGGCGCACGTAATGGAGCATGTTATATGATCGGTGGAGACCCGGAAGCTTGGGCTATCGTTGAACCGGCATTCAAAGATACTTCCGTGGAGAACGGCTACCTGTATGCAGGTAAAGCGGGCAGCGGTCACTTCCTCAAAATGGTTCACAATGGTATCGAGTACGGTATGATGGCATCCATCGGTGAAGGATTTGACGTATTGGAGAAAAGTGGATTTGATTTCGACTTCGAACAAGTCGCACGTGTATGGAACAATGGTTCCGTTATCCGCTCTTGGTTGATGGAGCTGACAGAACGTGCCTTCTCCAAAGATGCGAACCTCGATGAAATCAAAGGTGTAATGCACTCTTCCGGTGAAGGACGTTGGACGGTAGAAACGGCATTTGACCTTCAAACGGCTACACCAGTTATCGCGTTGTCCTTGCTGATGCGTTATCGCTCCCTGGAGACAGATACGTTCACAGGTAAAGTGGTAGCTGCACTACGTAATGAATTTGGCGGTCACGCTGTCGAGAAGAACTAATTTTATATATAACTGTTAACATATGATGAACATCGGGTAATGACTTATATCGTGTTTACGAATTCATCAAGTGGAGGTAACATATCATGAAATTTTTCTTGGATACAGGAAATGTGGAAGAAATCAAACGGATCGAACGTCTGGGTCTGGTGGATGGAGTCACGACTAACCCGTCTTTGATTGCCAAAGAAGGTCGCGTATTTAAAGAAGTCATTCAGGAGATCTGTGGCGTGGTTAAAGGCCCGGTCAGTGCTGAAGTCATCGGTCTCAAAGCCGAAGATATGTTGAAGGAAGCTTATGAAATTGCGGAATGGGCACCGAATGTAGTCATTAAATTGCCGATGACCGAAGATGGGCTATACGCTTGTCATGAGTTGACGGAAAAAGGAATCAAAACCAATGTAACGCTGATCTTCTCCGCAGCACAGGGTCTGATGGCGGCGAAAGCCGGTGCAACCTACATCAGTCCATTCGTTGGTCGTTTGGATGATATTGCGGTGGATGGTATGAAATTGATTCGTGATCTGCGTCTGATTCTGGACATGTATGATCTGCCTTCCGAGATTATCGCAGCAAGCATTCGCAATATCAAACATGTAGAAGATGCAGCCCTTTCCGGTGCGCACATTGCCACCATTCCAGGCTCGCTTCTGCCGACACTTTGGAAACACCCACTGACGGACAGCGGGATTGAACGTTTCCTGAAAGACTGGGAATCCGTTCCGAAATAATATGTTAGACATGCCCGAATCTGTGGGTGGTCTGAACGCAAAGCCTTTTGCCTTGCAGAGTAATCTGCGGGCAAAAGGCTTTTTTATTTACGAAATATCTGATTTCCGGTTAGGTTAGCGGATGAGAAGTACAACCAACCTTGTCTCATGAATGTTGTTGTTACTTTTTGTCCATTGTCCACGTACTGTCCTTCTTTTTCAGGACAACGGTGCATAAGGTTAACATATAGCCTATAGCTCATCCCGCAGGGGAGGGACACTTCGATGATGAGAAGAAAATGGCGAAGCCGGAGACGCCGTAAGCCGCCAAGCGGCAAGCGCAAAATGTGGTTGATCATTTTATTGGTCACCGCGTTTTGTTTGATGCAGGGTTTTGCTTACGTGGATAAGAAAATGAAGCCCCCATCATGCACTTGGCCAAGATCAGAGTGAAGCAGATTGCGACCGAAGCGATCAACAAGGCGATTACAGCACAGGTGGCAGATGGCAAAACCAACGAAGGACTGATTGATTGGAAGACGGATACCGCCGGGAAAGTGTCCGGTTTCATGCTGAACTACAATGAGCATATGCGCATCACCGCAAGTACGATGAACATCGTGCAATCCACGCTACAGAATGTGCACATGTTAAAAGAAAAAATTCCGCTGGGGCAGGCGCTGGGAAGTCCGGTGATGGCTTCATTTGGCCCGAGTATACCGGTTCGTATTGAGCCTCAAGGCGCTGTCAAAGTGGATCTGAACACCCGTCAGCAAAATGCGGGGATTAACATGATATTGGTGGAAGTGTACATTCACATCATTGCTGAGGTCGCGGTTGTGGTGCCCTTCGATATGGAGCCCGAAACCGTCGATACGGAAATTCCGATATCCTATCTTCTGGTTGTCGGGGACGTGCCAATGTATTATTACGATAATCAGGGCAGGCCGGTGGGCAGTAACGGCAGTAATGCCCCGGCTATTGCACTGCCATCCGGTCATACGGGTGTATCGAGCGGTAGCGGAGTGACTGCGAATCCTCCCAGCCAGAACCAGCAACAGTCGCCATCCGACCCTTTGCCAGGAAGTGAGCTTGAATTTGAGCCGGATAATCTTCCCGATATGAATGGAGGATCACAGTCTAATAAGGATTCGCACCCGTGAGACCAGCGATGACTGGTAAAATGACTTTCAATACAAAATTCGAAAAAGGGGCCTCTAATCAAGAGGTCCCTTTTTCGAATGCTCTCGTATTCCTGGCAGAAACGTTTATGTTGACCTATTCACGTCTCATTTGCTTTTCTTGTTCTTTTGTTTGCGTTCTTCCTGTTCCCAATGTTTCAGCTGTGGATAAGGATCGAACGACCATTCGTGCAGCCCGCTGTCCCGGTAAATCCCATAGTGCAGATGCGGAGGGAATTTGCCCTGTGTTCCCGGTTTCCCGTAACCCGAGCTGCCAACCCAACCTACAACCTGCCCTGGAATAACCACTTCGCCGATACGTGCACTCTTGTCAAAACCAGAGAGGTGGGCGTAATAGTGATAATGATTGTTCAAATCCCGAATACCGATGCGCCAGCCGCCAAACGGATTCCAGCCTTTGATCTCCACGACCCCGTAACAGGTGCTGCGCACAGGCAGGCCATGCGGAGCGAAAATATCCGTTCCCTCATGAATGCGGTAGCCGCCCCAGCTGCGTTTGGTCCCCCAGGTGCTGCGGTAGGAGTAGTTGTTTCCCAGCGGGACCGGAAAAGCATGTCCGAAAAGATCCAGATTGTCAAAATGCTCATACAACTTCGCAAATTGCTGTATCCGTTGCACCGCACGGGAATTATGGTAATATTCCCACAAGGCAATGTTGAAGTCCTCTTGCTTGTTCCCGTAACCCTGAATCACAGAAGCGATGCTGTACAGTACATCCTGATCATTGTTGGCATCCGCGATTCCGTCTCCAGAACCATCACGTCCATATCCTTTAAAAAACAGAATGGATTCCGGATGTTGATCCGTCTCATCAGGATTTAGCCATCCTCTCCAGGCTGGAGGGGTCATGAAGATCCCTGTGAGCCGCTCCGGGTGCTTGCGGTCCTTCGGGTGCGCACGGGTTATCGTGCGTTCATACTGATCAATGGCGGCCAGCCTGTACCAGGGAATCTGAGTCATCTGACCGATGCTTTCATATAAATGGCGACGTGCAGCAAAGATTTCTGCGGGCTTTAGCTCAGCTGTCTGTGATTTCGGAGCGGCCTGAGCGGGTTCACCGTAAACATCAACAGGCAAGCATGGGAGAAGCAGCGTACCTGCAAGTAATGTTTTGATCCAAAATCGGTACGTGTGCCTGAAGGTCAAGCGTTGTTGCACTGGGAAGCAGCCCCTTTCCATTAGAATGATACAAGGTACCCGATGAACCAAGCTAAAGGTTAGCGTTCTTCAAACGTTCTCATTTTATCCATGTAAGCTCTTGGGATGAATGGAATGAAACCAATTGTCCGTATCGGGCATGAATGCACAAGATGTGACAAATTGGGGTTTTTCCAACGCTTTCATGGTATAATATGTTCCGAGCAACAGCCTAACTTCAGTAGAAAGAAGGTTTATGCATTGGCAAAACGTGTTAAAGAACCGAAACCGGATTGGATTCGGATCAAATTGACAACCGGCGATAACTATCAGGAAATGAAAACGATGATGCGTTCCAAAACGCTGCATACGGTATGTGAGGAAGCTCGGTGCCCGAATATTTACGAATGCTGGGCCAATCGAACGGCCACTTTTATGATTTTGGGCGATATTTGCACAAGGGCTTGCCGTTTTTGCGCGGTGAATACAGGCTTGCCAACGGAGCTTGATCTGCAGGAACCGGAACGTGTGGCAGAAGCAGCAGAGCAGATGAATCTGCAACACTGTGTCATTACCAGTGTAGCCCGTGATGATCTGAAGGATGGAGGAGCTACGATTTTTGCAGAAACGGTAAAGGCCGTACGGCGGCGCTTGCCATTGTGCAGCGTTGAAGTACTCATTCCAGACTTTCTGGGTGATCGGGAATCTTTGCAGATTGTAATGGATGCCAAACCGGACATTCTGAATCACAATATTGAGACGGTTGAGCGGTTATCAGACAAAGTGCGTGCCAAGGCGAAATATAAACGTTCACTGGAATTGCTTGCTCGTGCCAAAGAAATGCAACCTAACATCCCAACGAAATCAAGTATTATGCTTGGTGTAGGTGAGGAATATAATGAAATTTTATCAACCATGGATGACCTTCGTGCAGTGGACTGCGATATTATGACGATTGGTCAATATTTGCAGCCGTCGGAGAAACATCTGTATGTTGAAAAGTATTATCCGCCAGAGGAGTTCGCTGCATTGAAACAGGAAGGATTGAAACGTGGCTTCAGCCATGTCGAGTCCGGCCCGATGGTACGCAGCTCCTACCATGCGCATGAACAGGTGAAATCGGCTACCAAACATGCTGAACAGGCGGCAACACACGCGTGATGGAGGACACCAGATTGGAAGAAAACAAAATTACAGAACAGATTCAGGAGCAACTTCAGGAGCAGATCCAGGAGCCGGTTCAGGAATCGGCTGTTGAATCGGTTGAAGAAAAGCCCAAAGAACCGATCATTGTACAGGTTGGCACCAAAAATTACGAAATCGTCCAGAACCACAAGAGGGCTGGAATCCAGAGGTCTTCCGTGATCGTTACAGTGAGGTGCTGGAGCGTTATGATTATATTATCGGGGACTGGGGTTATAGCCAGTTAAGGTTAAAAGGGTTTTACCGTGATAACCATCCGAAAGCGACGAAGGATTCCACGATTGCCAGTATGGTCGATTATATCAATGAATATTGTAACTTTGGCTGTGCGTATTTTGTGCTTCAGAAGAGCAAAGATCAGCCACAAGCCAAAGCAAAAAGCGGTTCCTGAGAAGGACCGCTTTTTTGGTGTGTTTAATGTAATGTTAGTCAAGAAATGCCGTACGAACCCGGTTCCAGAATGGATAAGGACGGAAACGCGCGAAACTGACCTTGTGACTGGATACCTGACAACGGACAGAAATGAGGTCCTCCACCATCACGTTCACATGATCAATGGTCAACAATAAGCGCTGATCCTTGCGTGAGAAAATATCACAATGATGATGCTTGGGCAAAATAACCGGTGAACCGAGTGTACGATAGACACGGTTATTAATGGAAGCAATCTCCGCAATCTGAATCGCCTCAATGGTTGGATGAACCATCGCACCGCCAAGGGCCTTGTTGTATGCCGTGCTGCCTGAAGGCGTGGATACACAGATTCCATCCCCACGGAACATCTCGAAGGTGACATCGTTAATATCAACTTGGGCCACGACGGTACCGTCCACACCTTTTAACGTAAATTCATTAAGGGCGATGTATGAGGAATTCCCCGACTTTTTCCGTATCTCCAGTTCCAGCAACGGATATTGTACAATGCGTGGTTTGAGACGCTCGGGATCTCCTTTGCCGCTCATCAGCCTGACTAATTCTCTTAATTCTTCCTTCTTCCAATCGGCATAAAAGCCGAGATGGCCTGTATGAACCCCAACAAAAGCAATATCCGGAATACGGTCGATGAAATTGTGAAATGCTTGTAGCATCGTACCATCGCCCCCGATGGAGATGACAATCTCCGGCGATTCTGCATCCAGCTTGAACCCTTCTTCCTTCGCCAGCGCATGAAACTGCTGACTGAGATCAATCGATAACTGGTCTCCGCGGTCTTGAACATAATATCTCAAGATGAAAGCTCCTTTGTGGTCATTATACTACCGATGATAATCAATTCCGCGGAAGAACACAACGTTTGGAGACATATTCAGTTAAATATAGATGAATGAGTGACTTATTTTTTGACATGTCGTCTTGCCTTGAAGAAATAACTTAATATAGTGAGGAATAGCAACAATATAATAATACTCGCAAAAACAATGATCCCCGTCAGGAAGATCAGTCCCCAGTCCGGTGCATACGTCGATAACGATGGGATGAAACCTGGCTCCATGAAAACGGGTGAGGAGGAACGTCCCATCATGGGTGTCCATAACAGGAGGACCAGCAGAGGTGCGATTAGCGCATGAATCGCTCTGGCAAACAGAAAAGGACCGTATCTCATCGGTGTGTTGCTCAGAACACTCATAATCTGAGCATGGACGGATAATCCGCCCCAGAGAGAACAAAGGCTGCTGCTGCAACTTTATAGACAAGTGGGATGGATGCCCCGGCACTTCCAGCCTCCTTGTTCCCCAGCGTTACTTCAAATAACCCACCGACCAAGCTAGGAGATAAGGATGGAGGAAGTCCGCTATGGCGAAGCAATTGCTCAGTAATTCCGTATAATCCGGCAAGCCAACCTGTCTTCATAAGTAACTCCAACATGACGGAGAAGAATACAACCAGCCCTCCTACGATAATAATAAGGCGAAGGGATGAGGAGATTGCCTGGCGCAACAGTTCACCGAATGCCCGTCCGTCAGCCTTTCTTGCCTCATGCATCGCGTAGATGGCCCGGACCAGTCTGTTTCGGGGTATTTCTCCCGATGGAGATGCAGAAGAGATGTCTGGCCCTGAGCCTTTCGTAGTACCGCCGTGAAAACGCATGAGTATACCCACCAGAAAAGCTGCAGCGTAATGGCTTGCAACCAATAATGGAGCAATGGCGACATTATGAAAGAACCCAACGGATACGGCTCCAATCATGAAGATCGGATCGGATGATGTGGTGAAGGCAACGAGCCGTTCTCCTTCTTCCCGGGTAACCAGCTTTTGTTCCCATAACTGGGCGGTCAGTTTCGCCCCTGTGGGATAACCGGATGCACAGCTCACGGCAAATACAAAACCACCGCTTCCGGGAACACGAAACAATGGACGCATCAGTGGATTCAGCAAGGTACCCAGAAAATGAACAATGCCAAAGCCGAGCAGCAGCTCGGACAGCACCAAAAAAGGAAAAAGGGAGGGAAACAATACGTCCCACCAGATGGACAGTCCGCGTACACCTGCATGCCAGGTTTCCGCTGGATACAAGACCATTAACACACAAAAGATCAGGAGAGCGAGTGTGACCAGGACATGGGTAAGTCGTTGTGAGGCAGCCATGAATTCTTCTCCTTTACTTTTGGAATGGGCGGTGCGCGGAAGTCTGTGATGCTATTGCCATCAATATATGAAAAAAAGTGGACAAACAGTACAAAATTATACGTGGAAAGCGCTTGCATAAATGGCTGTGTTTTTGAGTGATGTGTGCTAAAATGAGAAAAACGCCTGAACGTCACCTAATTGTCTCCAAGGTGGAATTCAATTCGGATGGAGTGATGATCATGAGTCTTGTCACCGGAATCCTGGTCTGTGCTTTTGTATACGTGATACGTGCCTCGCTGGTACGCTCGGAGGAAGAGGACTGGCGGAGTTATTAAATGAATATCTAGTGCGCCAACCGATGCGGTTGGCGCTTTTTTGTGTTGTGTTATGAAGAAGGTCCTATGTACAGATGGCAGGTTATGCATCCTGAAGATTACATGTTATATAGGACTTTTTGGTTTTTTTTGATAGAATGGAGATAAAGGCTTTTGTAGCCTGGATATTGTTACTGTTTTCACAATGTTCACGGAACGTGTAATATATGGCATAATTCGACATCAGAAAGGGGAATCAGACGAATGAATCCCAGTTTGAGTATTTATGAGAATCTTGGCGGCGAGAAAGGGGTTCGCGCACTGGTCGAGGCCTTCTATCCAATCGTCCAGCAGAATGAGCAATTGGCTCCGCTTTTCCCGGAAGATATTCAGCCGGTCATCGACAAGCAGTATATGTTTTTGTCCCAGTTTTTTGGAGGACCGGGTCTGTTCTCTGAGGCGTTTGGACATCCGATGATGCGTGCCCGTCATATGCACTTTGAAGTGACGGTTGAACGGGCTGAGGCTTGGCTTGCATGTATGGATCAAGCTTTAACACAGATCTGTGTGGAGGAGCCCTTGCATTCATTCATCCTGCAGCGTTTATCCGGCCCAGCACACCATTTTGTGAATACACCGTAGTTCCGAATCTGATTATAAGCGTACGGGAGAGGGATGGAATAGATTGGAATTAGAGCCGCTGTATAAGGTGAAAGTGACCTGTCATTATTGCGAAACCGAGTATGAAACCTCACGGGTAAGACCTAGTTTGAAAAGGCCCTATCGGACAGATTCAGACTTTTGTGCTTATTACAAGCTGGAGAATCCCGACTTTTATGTGGTTCGCATCTGTCCGCAGTGCGGGTTTGCTTCCACGGAGAACGCAACGGAGCATCTGAATGATGCTCAGCGCAAGGCTTTTAAGGAACAGGTCGGAAATCGTTGGGTCAAACGTGATTATAGCGGAGCACGCACACTGGATCAGGCGCTGGCTACGTACAAGCTTGCCTTGCTGTGCGCCCAGGTAATCCAGGAGAAAGACCGTGTCGTCGCTGGTCTGTTGCATCATATAGCTTGGTTGTATCGATATATGGAGGACCATGCACAGGAACATCGTTTTCTCGAATTCAGTCTTGAAGCCTATGTGAAGGTGTTCGAACGGGAAGGAACGGGTGGCAATGAAGCCAAACTGTTGTATTTGCTCGGGGAATTGAACCGCAGGGTAGGGCGATTTAATGAAGCGGTAAAATGGTTCGGCAAGGTCATTCATGACAAGAGGATCACCGATGCAGCCATGATTCGTGCTTCAAGGGAACAGTGGGCCGTGCTGCGTGAACAGATGATTTCCGGTAAGATGGAGCTGCCTGAAGAGATGCTGGAAGCAGACAAGGAGGCTGCGAAGCGCAGCCCCCTCTAGGTTGATCTTACCTTAGTTACGGACAGGACGGCTGGATAATAAATAGTCACTGTCATTATCGATTACGGTCATGCTGGTATTACAGCAGGGAAAGACGAGTAATTTCTTTTTGCCTTCGCGGATGCGCACAAGCTCTTTCGGTTTGAGGGGGAGCAGCACATTGCTTGCATGACAATAGGGGCATTGCTGTACATAGATGTCTCCCATCACAATATCGTATGGCCAGCTGTTCTCAAACGGAATCATTCTTGTTCGCCTTCTGGTGCGGAAGGTTTGGAGGTTTCTTGTTTGGCAAGCTCCGCAATCTTCTGCATCAGGATATGTTGTGGCATGTGCATCAGGTGCTCCAAAGGTACGCCCAGGGATTCTGCTAATTTGACGGCTGTATCAGCCGATACTTGTAAAGGTTTCATACGTTTACCTCCTGAAAGTTGCTATAAGTATTTCTCTAGTATAGAGATACAGTGAACAGAAAACCAGTTTTTAATTCAATTCTAACCATCCAATTTGTAGAGAGAGGTGCCTTATTAAATGAAAACGCCATTACACCCCGTATGGGATCTGGAGTCCATTTTTAGTGGAGGTTCTTCCTCCGAAACATTCGCTTCGTATCTGATTGAACTGGAAGAGGATGTACGTAAACTGCAACAGCTGTTGAACGATACAGCCGCACCGACTTCATTGGAAGAGACGGCAGCATTTGATCCGATTTTGGAACTGCTGCAAAGCTGTTATATCCGTATATCGGAAGGTTCTGCGTTTGTATCCTGCCTCTCCTCACAAAACCAGAAGGACAAGAAGGCAACGCAGCTTCAGGGGGCCATCAGTTCCATTGCTGCGATGCTGAACGGCAGCAAATCGAAGTTCGACAATACACTCAGTCAGACATCGGATTCGGTGTGGGACGCTTGGATTGCCCGGGAAGATATTCAACCGCTGGCATTTGTATTAAACGAGAGTCGAACACTGGCTCGTGAGAAGCTGTCTCCTGAATTGGAAGGCCTTGCTCTGGATCTGGGTGTGGATGGTTACCATGGTTGGGGCAAATTCTATAACACGATTGTCAGCAAGGTAAACATTCCATTTGAGCAAGATGGGGAAACAGTGATGCTGTCCGCTGGACAGGCTGCCAACAAGCTGAGCGATAGTGACCGGAATGTACGTGAGACGGTATTCGCAAACTGGGAACAGGCTTGGACGGATGTCGAAGATTTCTGTGCAGACACGCTGAACCACCTTGCAGGATTCCGTCTGAAGTTATATGAGAAACGTGGCTGGGATGACATCCTCAAGGAACCTCTGGCGATCAACCGGATGTCACGTCAGACACTGGATACGATGTGGAATGTGATTAATGGAGCCAAACCTGCGCTTGTTCAATATCTGGAGCGCAAGGCAGAACTGCTCGGGGTAGACAAGCTCAGCTGGAGCGACGTGGATGCACCAGTAGGCCAATCCAGTGGCAAAATTTCTTACGATGAGGCAGCTATCAATATTGTTGAACAGTTTGCCAAGTTCAGTCCTAAACTTTCTTCTTTTGCTGAGATGGCTTTTGAGAAACGCTGGATTGAAGCCGAAGACCGTCCAGGCAAGCGTCCGGGAGGGTTCTGTACATCTTTGCCACTTAGCAAAGCAACCCGAATTTTCATGACCTTTTCCGGGACACCGTCTAATGTGTCGACTCTTGCGCATGAACTTGGTCATGGATATCATCAACACATTATGGAAGAGTTGCCTGCGTTGAATCAACGTTATGCGATGAATGTGGCTGAAACAGCGTCCACTTTTGCTGAATTGATTGTTGCAGACGCTCTGGTGCAGGCGGCAACAGATGAACAGGAGAAGCTGGCTTTGCTCGAAGACAAGATACAGCGCAGTGTGGCTTTCTTTATGAATATCCATGCCCGGTTCCTGTTTGAAAATCGTTTCTATGAACAACGCAAAAAAGGGTTGGTGAATGCGGATGAGCTATCCAAATTAATGGTAGAGGCACAGCAGGAAGCATTCTGCGGCGCGCTTGCCTCAGATCATCCTCATTTCTGGGCATCCAAACTGCATTTCTATCTCACAGGTGTACCATTCTATAATTTCCCATATACGTTCGGGTACATGTTCAGTGCTGGGATTTATGCGAGAGCTCAGCAAGAAGGAACAGCATTTGCAGATAAATACGATGATTTGTTGCGGGATACGGGACGTATGACGGTAGAAGAACTTGCTCAGAAACATCTGGGCACAGACCTGACACAACCGGATTTCTGGCAAAACGCTGCGGACTTGGTTATTGCTGATATTGAGCAGTTTCTCAAGATGACAGCAAACGAAAAATAGGTAAAACATATATAAGAGAGGATGCAATCCTGTGTTAGCAGACACAGGATTGCATCCTCTTTTTAATGAAGATCCTGATTTTTAATTTTTAAATATTTTGTCGCAAATGAACGAAAAAACTCACTTTAAGGAGGGAAAATGGCAATTAATTGTGCAAATTATAGTTAAAAATACCCAAGTTTGCCGTTGTTTGTTGAACGTGCGCATATGATGTCATATAATGAGTCGTAAGTCCTTGTAATATAGGACTATAAGCATGTAGGAGGAGTGTTATTATGAAAATTGAGCAGCTTTCATTAGCACGTCAGTTAGATTTAGTATTTAAAGAGCTTGATCATGAGTTATCGGGGCTAGATTCAGGGGTAGTTTTTGTGCAAATACGAAACAACGTAATTGGGAAGTTCGGTATTCGACATAATCCGATAACTGGACGGGATGGACAGATGGATGTGGAGGAAGAGGGACTTAACGAAACTCAAAGAAATTCGTTTCGTGCGATGGCTTTGGAAACGTTGAAATTCAAACGCAATTGGACACATGGTGAAATATCGTACGACTTCGCAATAAGACAAGGTATGATTTTGGTAGATGCAACGATGGAGTCTAATTACAATATGGCGAGTCTGATGATTCGTTACCCTAGAACCAATACATACAAGGATGCAGATATGGAGTCGACCTCATAGAATTCGTTGTATCAAAGAAAGCGGCACTTCCGAAGAAGGCCGCTTTTGCTGCATTTGGATTCTGCTTAGGCTCAAGCAAACATTACGAGCTTACGAACGACCCGATAATTGCTGCTCAGCGATTTGCACCAGACGTTTAGTGATGTATCCACCCAGAGAACCTGTCTCACGGGAAGTATAGTTACCGTAGTAACCATCTTGTGGAATAGTTACACCCAGCTCTTGTGCAGCTTCAATTTTCAATTGTTGCAATGCAGCATTTGCTTGGGGAACGACCAGGTTGTTGGAGCGGCTACCGCTACCTTGGTTTTGACCTCCGTACATATGTGTCACCTCCTTATGGGTTGGTGATGTTAGTATGGTTAGAGATTAAGGAAATATACATGATATGGCGTAAGGGAAAATATGGGTAATTCACAGTGAACGGAACACCATAAAAAGCCGACCCCATGCGGGTCGGCAAGTTGTATAAGAATATCGAAATAGTTGGTGATAGGTGTACATGCAAAATGCAGTACAAAGGCTGATCAGCCCCCTTAGTCTGTAGGAGGTATAACCTCAATCCGTGTAAATAGTTCAACAGGCTGTTCCGGTTCCAATCGAATCAACCCGGTTTCCTCATCCGATAAAGCCAAATTAGGTGCATCCGGGAGCCAGGTGTATGGTTCAATGCACAAGAACTGGTCGGATTCACCTTTGGTGAAGAGGACCCAGTGTTTGAAAAATGCTTCATCTGCTGAATATTTTAAGGTATATCCATCTTGCCTGCGCAAGTAGGCTGTAGCCGGTTCACCTTCGGTAGCTTTCAACAAGGTATCCCAGTTCCGTCCCTGCAAGTTGATACCATCGTTAAGAGCAGACCATTCGCCCAGGGGTTCCAGTTCACCTGTTGGCAATTGTTCTTCGTTCTGGCCGTATATTCCGGAAACCGGCAGTTGCAGTGTCCAGTCGGCTGGTTTGCCGTCTAACAAAAACCATGTATGATATCCCATTCCAAATGGAGCAGGCGTTGAGCTCAGATTGGTGACTCGCAGACGCTGGCTAAATACAGCGTTTTGCAGACTGAACGTCATCTCAAGTTTCAGGGGAATGGGGAATTGAGCCATCCAATGCTCTTCATTTTCAGTCAGTAATTCAGTCGTAATTGCACAGCCGTCTTCATCTTCCTCAATGTCACTGACACACCAGGATTGGGTGCGATGGAGGCCGTGGATATGGTTGTCATTCGCCGTGTTCTGATCAAATTGGTACCCAACACCTTCATATTCGAATCGTCCCCGATGAATGCGTCCTGGTGGAATCAGAAGAGGGACGCCAAAATGGTACGGCTTCTGCAGATAAAAGGCAAGATCATCTTCATCCGGACGGCGGACGACATCTCTGTCCTGCACTAAATCGCGAATGGAAATAATATTATTCCCAAGACGCGGCAGCAGGGTGATTTCCAATTCACGGCTATGTAGGATATACGTGTCGTAACCATTCCATTGGCCTTTGGTCACTTGTTTCATATCGATGCTCCTTTTCCCACTTGAAATCTGTCTGCAAGCAGTTGTTGATAATTGTACTGATGCAGGCGTGTCATTGTGTACATGCCAGCTATTTCCTGCGCTGCTTCGTGTGAAGCAGACTTTGGAATAAGCAATTCCATCATAACAGATTTTGATGTCTCGGGTAAAAAAGTTCAACTCATTTTGACATTCGCGCCTTTGCGCATTAAGATGGAACTCTGAAAGCATTTATTCAAATTGAATGACATCAAATCAATGACAGGGATAAGTAGGCCAAGAAATCCTCTTCAGAAAGCCGGTGGTAGATGCGAACCGGTGTGAGCTCTTTACCGAATGGACCCTTGAGTGTGGATTTGAACAGGTGTAGCCAGAGACGGGCTTGCCCCAGTAGAGTCTGCCGTATAATCCACGTTACGGAACAATGAAGGCATTTCTTCAGCCTGACTTGATTATGGGTCAGAGCAGTGGGAGAAAAGCGAATAAGGGTGGCACCACGGTCTCACGTCCCTTGCGGATGTGGGGCCTTTTTGCGTTCGCAGAGAATGACAGGGAGCTACTTTATATCTAATCAGGGAGGCGTTATGAGCAATGAAAACAGTACTTTCAGGTATTCAACCAAGCGGTAAGCTCACATTGGGCAACTACATTGGCGCAATCAAAAATTTTGTGAAACTCCAGCATGATTATCAATGTCATTTCATGGTCGTTGATCTTCATGCAATCACCGTGGCTCAGGAGCCAGCAGCATTGCGCGAACAGTCGGAAGCGGTGGCTGCGCTGTTTATTGCAGCAGGTATTGATCCTACGAAATCGAACGTATTTCTCCAATCCCATGTACCGCAACACGCAGAACTGGGCTGGTTGATGACGACGCTGACCTCCATGGGTGAGCTTGAACGCATGACTCAGTTTAAGGATAAATCATCCGGTAAAGATTCCGTGGGTGCTGGACTATTCGTGTATCCATCATTAATGGCCGCTGATATTCTGTTATACAATGCTGATCTTGTACCGGTAGGTGAGGATCAGAAGCAGCATCTGGAACTGACACGTGATCTGGCGGGACGTTTTAATCACCGCTACGGGGAGTACTTCACCATTCCCGATCCGTATATCCCACAGGTAGGTGCACGGGTAATGTCTCTTGACGATGCCTCTTCGAAGATGAGCAAGAGTAACCCTAATGCTGGCAGTTATATTGCCCTGCTGGATCCGCCGGATGTCATCCGCAAAAAAATCAGCCGTGCCACGACAGATTCGGGACGTGAGGTCGTATATGATCCGGCAAACAAACCGGAAGTCAGCAACCTGATGAGTATCTACGCTGAATGTGCGGGTTTGACGCTGAAGGAAGTCGCTGAGCGTTATGAAGGCAAAATGTACGGTCCTTTCAAAAAGGAACTGGCTGAAGTGGTTGTGTCTGTCATTGAACCGCTGCAACAACGATATAATGAGATTCGTGAGTCTGGCGAATTGGCCGATGTTCTGGATACGTCAGCTCGTCGTGCGGAAGAGGTTGCTTCTCAAACGTTGAGTGCGGTGAAAGAACGTATGGGTTTTGTGCCTAGACGTACATTGTCATAGTCTTGCAATGAAAAGCAAGAGGTCTATATCTAATGGCATAAATCATTAACATGAAAAGAGGAGTCCATTGAGGGACTCCTCTTTATTCATATGTTCTAACTCGAGTGGACTATTTGCTCAAGAAGTGGGCTCCGAAGCCGCCGAGCGAGCTTCCTGGCGTTCTTTTTGGCACGAATCACAAACCCCCAACCGATGTTGGCAACGGACAGAACAAACATTAAAGCAGCAAACCATCCGGAGTAGGAGATCATTATTGCTGAAACCGTTAACAAAATAATCGAAGAGAATGCGAACCATAGGGATAGACCTTTGCTCATTGGGAAAAACCTCCATCTACAAATTTAGTAAAACTCCGTATAACCTGTAGCCTGCGAGCCATAATAATCTTGCAAGCTTGCAATTACATTACAGACACAGATTGAAGGGAGATTATAAATATGGCTCAAGGATCTCGTTCTAACAACTTGGTGGTACCTCAGGCAAATTCAGCATTGCAACAATTGAAAATCGAGGCTGCACAGGAACTGGGTGTAACTATCCCTCAAGACGGGTACTATGGTAACTACACTTCCCGTGAAACAGGATCTTTGGGTGGATATATCACCAAACGTCTGGTACAAATCGCTGAGCAGTCTTTGGCTGGGTCTGGCAAATAATTCATCCTAACCAAAAGCAGTTAAAAGGATAAACAGAAAGCCCGGGGCGGAAACGCTCCGGGCTTTCTCGCGTGTCAGTACCTATGTCTGATTGTGCCTTGCCCTGCTCACTTCGTCAAGGGCGTGCGGATAAAAGTTTTTTATCCATCTTTTCATCGCTTAACCAGCCTACATACGTGTCAATCGTTTCAAAATTCCGATCCATCACAATTACTGCGACAAATGGATATTGCTTCCGGTGTCGATAACGTACATCTGCCCAGCGGACCTTGTAACCCGCAGGACTCTTCTACCTCGGCCACCGCATAGGAGGTGAAATAGAGGAAAGCACTGACTTCCGGTGATTTGCGTGAAGCAGCAACGGCCGCATGAGTGGAAGACGAGGCGTGCAGATTCCACGTCAGATTAGACCCATCCATTTTACCGATCACATAACTGCCGTCCTTCACTCGTTTAACCACATGCCAGCGGTTCCAGGAGATCGTTGGAATGACGATGTATTTAGCCTGTTCCGGGCTGTTATCCAGACGTCTAACTTTTCTGGCCGCTTGGGCACGAGCAATCGTTCGCCATATATAATAAACACCGGTCAGACTATACAATGTAACGAAGAGTGGTGCAGGGGCGAACAGGTCAAAGGCCCATAACAGGATAGCTACGACATGCGTAATGAACAGAAACGGATCAAAAATATGAATGATATTCCAGGCAATCCAGCGTTCCGTAAAAGGGCGGGCGGCTTGGGTTCCGTAGGTGTTGAACAGATCGGTGAATACGTGTACGCCTACGGCTACAGCAGTCCAGCTGGCAACATGTCCAAGGGGGACACCAGGGAATATCAGTGCAATGACGCCGGTAATGAGCAGAACCCATAACAGGAGAAATGGCAGGGAGTGTGACAAGCCCCGATGATTCCGAATATAAAGCGAATTGCTTTTGAGACGTAACGCAGTATCGATGTCAGGGGCCTGTGAACCGGCGATCGTGCCAACCATTACCGCGGCTGCAAGCATGGGGCTCGTCGCAACGACAGGATCGACATAAGCCAGACCGGCTAAACCAATCCCCATGACAAAATGTGTAGAGGTATCCATAAACGTCTCCTTTGTGTGGTGTATCGTTCTAACGCATATTACTTCTCTATCTAGGTGATACCCATATATAGTGTATAATATCCGTCTGTCAGGATGCAAAACATCCCTAATTTCAAAGTTATGACAATAAACTGGTCCATACCCAATAAATGTACGTGGTTTGTCAAACTATTTCGGCATTTCCTGTGATAAAATTTATATCGGGTGCAGAAAAAATTGTGCTCAGAGTATATGTGGTCAGTTGGGTTCCACAAATATGTATGGGCATTGTTATGTCAAACCGTTACAATAATATAGAATCTCATAAAAAGTAGGTTTCTTGCAGTACATATGTCACAGTAGATGGATGAAGCGAAACAAATGTGATTTTAGGTTTTTGTATGTATGCGTATTCATAAAAGGAAGATACAGAAGGGACGAGGAAGATGCTGAAAAAGTATAAATGGACATGGATATTGCTCGGGCTCGCACTCATTATGGCTGTATATCTGATGTGGGGCACCGTATTTGCCAGTAAGGAGAAATTACCCGAGATTCGCGAGATCCAATCCTTTTCCATGGAAAATGTAGATGGCAGTACAGTATCCCTGGAGGATACTCAAGGGAAAGTCCGTTTGTTCTACTTTTATTTTACCAGTTGTCCGGATGTCTGCCCTATTACGACGTTTACGTTATCTCAGGTGCAGGATCTGTTGAAAGAGGACGACACTTTTGGTAAAGATGCCTCGTTTGTATCCATTTCATTCGACCCCAAAGTCGATACGAGAGAGAAGATCAAGACGTTTGCGGACCGCTTCCATGCGGATTATTCCGGATGGTACTTCTTGCGAGGGGATATGGACAAAACAAAACAGCTCGCCAAGGATTCATTCCAGATCCTGATTGAAGGGGAGAATAAGGACGATTTTGCCCATATGAATATGATTGGCTTGGTGGATCGGAATAATCAGCTGCGCAAAGTATATAATGCGTTTAATACAGAGGATGTTGTGCCTGCTGTGATTGCCGAGGATATTCGCACTCTGATCAAGGAATAATCATCGGATACTGCTATTGCAATTGTAAAGGCTGCCTTCAGGTTGGATATCAACCGAGAGGCAGCCTTTGGCATTTCTTTTTTAAAAGGAAGGATGTTCAGGGTATTGAATGTATGTCTCTAACCCGGCTTTCTCCAGTTGGGCAATGATATACTCATCAGGCGTGCCTTCCACGCCAGCATATCCTCGCCGTGTATACATCTGTACAGCATCCGGGAAAGCGTCTCGCAGCACACCTCTAATTTTTTTGCCGGAACTGTCATTATCCATAAATAAAAAGACTTCGTCATAACCGACTTGCTTGCGCAGGGTTTCTAGTTTGAGTGAATTAAGTGTTCCAAACGTACATAGAATGTTGATCTCGGGACCAACCAGACGTTTCAATTTGCTTCGGTCATTCTTACCTTCCACAATGACATGAATAGGCATGGTATTCACCTCTTGTTCGAGAGCTTATGTCGACATTCCCCGGGAAATGTTGCAGCGAAAATCGACTGATTATATAAAATGGACTCCTTTTCTTTACACGGATCACTACGCGGACAGAAGCACCTTTGATTTCTAAATTCTTTTTCAAATACATCAGGAATTAAATCAGATCAGGAGTGGCCGTTACGGTTACGGATCGTTCCTTCGATCGCTGTTGTCTCCAAATTTCTGATTGATTTTTTAAAGGTTGAAATATGGAGACAAAGGCGAACGCTACCGCTTCTTCAAAATCGATTCCGTCCCCTTCACTACTTCCAATGATCGCCCATACCTAATGATGATATTTAAGAAAAAGATGAAATCACTAAAATAGTGCTTATGATCCCTAAGCCACTCCGTTCGTGTGTAAAACGTTAGTCCATTTTATATAGTTTAGCTGTAAATGGGGAATGATGCAAAGCTAATGAAAATACTGGCCTAATTGCTGTCTATATAGGTAAGTAAACAAAGGCAGCTCGGAATTAATTGAGTATGCTTTTGGGATCGGCAAGGGAAGCTTCGCTTCTGGATGTATAGTATGGAAGAAGCAGCATACCAATCATTAGCAAAAGGAACGCAATGAAATAGGGCGATAACCCGACACGAAGTTGTCCTGCTGTGATGGGGCCGATAAAAGAGCCGATGGATGTGGCAATGGATTGCAGCGAGAAAATGCGGCCCAACCTGCTGCCTCCGCTCAGACGGATAAATAGGGTAGCCATTGCTGGAAAGATAATGCCTTTGGACATCCCGAGTACAAATAATACGGTAGACAACGGGAATTGCGGAATGGCTGCCATTACAAAAAAACACAAGGACATCAGCAGCACACCCGCAACCAGACGCAGTTTGGGTGAATACCGATTGAGAAATAACATGCTCAGTGTGAAGAGAGCCCCAATACTGATGACGGAAAATAACAGGCCGGTAGACATGATGGAAGAATGTCCTCCTCCACGAAGGGGTAACTCAAAGAAGAGAATCCCTTGAGCACAGGCAATAACCAGAGGCAGGGCAAAGTATCGCCAGGACACGGGCAGGAATGCACTTGTGGCACCTGCTGGTGATACGTCAGGTTTGGCAGGTTCAGTTACTCTCTCATGCTGCTTGATGATGCCACGGGGCATCGTCATGAGAGCAATGACACCTGTGAGAATAAGCAGATAGCCCAGACCTGAGAATGTAGCAGAGAATCCTATGGAACCCACAATGATCGCACCGGCTCGGGCGACACCACAGACGCCAGGGTATGTACTACCCCATGTCCGGACATATACTTCCCCTGTTTCACCGGATCGCTGGATAACTGTGCAAGCAGGGCGAGACATGCCGGCGACAGGAAGGCCAGTACAAAGCCGCTGATGGAACGCAGCGCGAGCAGTTGCCATGGTGTCTGGACATAGGCTTGCAGGAGCAGGATGAATCCTGCCCCGAGCAGACTGAATACAATGTAGCGGCGACTGCCATGTTTATCGATTTGTGTTCCGGCAATGAGATTGCCAGGGAGATGCGTCAAGGAATAGATGCCCATCATCCAGCCAATGAAAGTAGGGGCGGCTCCCAGCGAGATGGCAAAAGGGGTCAGAATGGGATACTGGGCGTGCAGATCGAATACAGCAAGGAACAAAAACAGGTATAGCCAGATGGCCGTTTTCACATAAGCCCCTCCTTGTTAAGCGATGCATGCGCAAACTACAGGTCTTGAACGTGTTCCCGTTCGCCAGCAGAACCTTATGGTACTACTTGTACGCCTGGCGGGACGAACTTAGACCGTTTATTTTTAAGGGAGAGGGCTTAGCTGACAGCGGCTTCGGAAATCATGTATAATATTCGGGAGTGTTACGAATGAATTCAAATACGGAAGGTGTAGTCATGAACATAGAAGTAATCAAAGAGTTTCTGATGCAGAACTGGCTGGTGATTGTGGTTGCATTGATCATATTGTTCTTTGTTCTGAATGTGGTCAAAACCGTATTGAAATGGTTGATTGCCATCATCATTATTGCGGCTCTACTGATATACAGCGGCATCTCCATTGATCAGATCAAACAGACAGTGACAGACGTGCAGTCCAGTACGATGGACACCTTGAAGAAGGAAGCAACCAGCATGATGCTGAAGGAGGCTTCCAAAGCAACCTACGTCAAAGGACAGGATGGAGCGTTCACCATCACCAGTCCCAATGTGGAGATTAAGGGAAGAACGCAATCCGATAAAGTGGATGTGACCTTCCGCGGAATTTCACTCGGCGAATGGAAACTCGACAATGAAACGATACGTACGTTTGTCGAACAGGCACAGGAGAACAAAACAGCACCAGCATCGTAGTAAAGGGGGAATCGGTACGTGCTGCAGAATTGGCTGGACAGCCTGAAGGAATTGAATGGCATCACAATTATGCTGTTGCTGATTGTGGCTGCTTCATTATTGCAGGGTTGGTCCAGAGGAGCTTCACGTTCAGCAGGCAGACTCTTTGGGTTCCTGATGGATGGCATTATGGCGGTTATTGGTATTCTGTTGTCGATCGGTTTAACATTGTGGCTTGCGCCATATGTACAGCAGTGGCTGTCTGAGTATGCTTCAGCCATGCCTAACCGTGAGCTGAACCGGTGGGAACAGATGTATTATACGTTGATTACGGCGATTGCGGATTTTCCGCTAATGCGGTTCGCTGTATTATTTGTGGTTAGCTATGGACTCATCCGACTGATTCTCGGATTGCTCTCTTCATTTATTTTTAGCAGCAGGCCGAGGTCGGCTGAGGAAAGTGTGCCTAAAGGTATGCTTAGTCGGTTAACGGGTGCAATCATTGGCACGATCATAGGCTCCGTCCGTGGAATGATCGTCATTGCGGTCTTGTTCATGATCGTCAGTCTTTACCCCGGGAGTATGTTCAGCCGATATGTGGAGGCATCTCCCATCTACATGCAAGGAGCCAAATCGGTGATCGAACCGTTGTCGGGCACATTCATTAAGGACAAGCTTCCCGTATTTACGCAGGCTGTGCAAAAGGAACTGGGCGGCATCCTGCAACGCAAATATGAAGTCATTGACCATAATATTCCGACGGATATTGAATCTGCTGCGAAAGAGATTGTCAACGGACAATCGACAGATGAGGGCAAAGCAAGAGCGCTATACGACTGGGTAGGTTCCCGTATTCAGTATGACTATGGTAAAGTGGATGACTATGAACAAAAGGGCATATGGCATGAACAGAATCCGCAGAATACATTTGATACACGCAAAGGCGTATGTATTGATTATGCTCGACTTTATGCTGTGATGGCCCGTTCACAAGGACTTGAAGTCAAAGTCGTTACGGGACTTGGGTATAACGGTCAGGGAGGATACGGTCCGCATGCCTGGAATGAAGTGTATTTAAGTGATTCCGAGAGCTGGGTTCCGCTTGACCCGACATGGGCGATCAGTGGGGACTGGTTTAATCCACCGAATTTTGCCGATACCCATCTGAAGGATCAATCAGCTTAACCATACAAAGGACATGGGTCCGCAATATGACGACGTTGCCAGGTTATCATGCCGGGAAGAATTAGTTGTAGCGGTATGCATCAAGTCATGAAAGAGGTAGGATGGATGAAAAAGCATTCCAATGAGAAGGATGAACTTACAGACAAACGGCGATTCAGCTACCGAATGAATGTATTTTTCTTTGCTTCCTTTGTTATTTTTAGCGTTATTATCGTACGTTTGGCGTTTTTGCAATTTGTCGAAGGGCCAGAACTTAGTCAGGAAGAAGCAAGTAACATCACCAAGGATGTACCGCTTCCTCCTGTGAGAGGCACGATCTATGATTCTACAGGTGAGGTGAAGTTGGCTTATTCCAAGCCCATTCAGTCGCTATACCTGACGCTGTATAAAAACTATGGGGATGTTGATGGGAAACCGAGTCCCAACATAGGGGAAGTGCAGGATATTGCCACCCGATTGCATGATGTGTTTGAACAGTACAAATCGAAGGATTCAGAGTCACTTACAGTGGAACAGATCCTTGAAGAGATGGACTTAAATTCACGCAAGGCTAATGGCTTCATGCCACGGCTCATTAAGAGCGATCTGTCCGAGGAAGAAGTCGCTTATTTCCTGCAGCACAAGGATGAGTTCAAAGGCATCCAGGTTGTTGAGGAAAGTGTGCGGTTCTATGATCCGGATACGGTAGCGGTTCAGACCATTGGATATCTGAAGAAATTCAAAAGTTCGAAATCCTTGAATAAATACAAAGAAGTGGACGAGGCCAATAAAACGCAAACGGATCCGGGTCTGGTGTATACAGAGAACGAATTCGTTGGTTTTGATGGACTAGAACTGCAATATCAGGATGTACTACGTGGCAAAAGCGGGTATACGTCCGTCGATGTCGATTTGCGTAACTTGCCTGAAGGTGTAGCAGGTTCTACCCCGCCGGAGAAAGGGTACGACCTGATATCCAGCATTAACAAGAACGTTCAGGTGAAAACGGAACAGGCCATTCTGGATCAGTTGAGCTGGCTTCATCGGAACCCGGTTTCTGGTCGATTGCATCCGAATGCCAAGACCGGATTTGCAGTTGCGATGGAAGTGGATACGGGGAAAATCGTAGCTGCTGCCAGTATGCCGGATTATGATACCAATGTATGGAGAACCGGCGGTATAAGCAATGAAGACTACGATAAAATAAAGTATATCTATCAAAATGGTACGATCCGAGGCTTCCCGCCAGATGATACAGGCAAGCGGGCTGAGTCTGTAGTCTTGCTCGGTTCCACGATCAAACCGCTTAGTGTATTGATTGGTTTGAAAGAGGGTTTCTTTACGACCAATACCGTTTATCAGGATAGAGGTTCAACGACCTTCGGTGGAGACAACCGTAGAGTACAGAACTCATCAGGGCATGTGTACGGTGCGATGCGTCCGCATGATGCGATTCGTCATTCCTCGAACGTGTTCATGATCGACGAGATCGGGAAGAAGCTGTATTCGAAGTATGGTGCAGAGGGTATCGGCGTATGGGATAAGTACATGGAGCAATTCGGTCTTGGTGTGTCTACAGGAGTAGATTTGCCTAATGAAAAGTCTGGTCTCAAAGAATATGAGAATAAATTGGAGAGTTCTTTAACACGTCTGGTGTATGCTTCCTTTGGTCAGCAAGGAAAATACACAACCATGCAGTTGGCACAGTACACCACGATGCTTGCGAACAAAGGAAAACGGATGGAACCACAACTGGTTAATGAGTTCCGGGATTCGGAAGGCAACGTGGTTGAGAAAGTTAAACCGAAAGTACTCAGCACAGTAGAGTTTAACGATGCCTACTGGAACGAGGTGCAACGAGGCATGGCTACCGAAGTTTCGGCATTTAGCGGTTTCCCGTATGATTTTGCCAGAAAAACAGGTACATCGACGCAACTCGTCGGCGGTAAACTGGTGGATAACGGGGTGTTTATCGCTTACGCACCACGTAATAATCCGAAGCTTGCTGTCGCTGTAGTTATTCCCGAAGGTGGCTTTGGTTCGAGCAGTGCAGCTCCGGTTGCACGTGCGATCTTTGATGCCTATGACGAGGAATTTGGTCTCGACGGTGTACCGAAAAAGGACAAAAATAAAGATTCAGAATCGGAATCAGGCGCACAGTGATGTGTGCATTGATTACAGAGAGGGCCCTTTGGGTCCTCTTTTTTGTTATTACGCAGAGAATGGCTTGTAAGAGTGAGTTAATTAGTTGCATTAATATGTAACCATATGAGCTGTGCAACGTTTATATAAGGGAAGGGTGAACGCTTTTTTGAAGAACGAGATCACGTTGATATGTCAGTGCTTACATCGAAATCGGTAGATGGGTTAATGCAACATTTCTGATTACGAAAATGTAACTAAAAATTGAAAGACGTGGCAGCTAACCTTTGGTAGACTTGGATGAGTAAGGATAAAATACCGGATTGAATACGTGCACATGATGGATGAATTATTCTATTTTTATAGAGGAACGGGAGAGGCTTAAAACGATGTTTAACCGAATGAAAAAGAAAACGATGACCGAGGATGATGCACCCGTCAACAAGCCTTCCACCGCAAGGCTGAATCTGTTTTTTTTCGCGGCATTTGTCATATTCAGTATTCTCATTTTCAGGTTGGCCTTTGTGCAATTTGTGGAGGGTCCTGAACTGACGTATATGGAAACCAGTCGTAATACCAAAGACATTCCACTCGCGCCTGTTCGTGGTCCCATCTATGATGCGACAGGGGAAGTGGCACTCGCTTACTCAGAACCTGTACAGTCCCTCTATGTGCTGTTATATGAGGACTATCGTAACGATGAACGCAGGCAGGAAGCAGAGGAACTGGCTCATGATCTGGCGGCTGTATTTAAGCAGTTTAATCCAGGGGACAAGGAGCAGCCGGATGCAGAAGAGATCATCAAACGATTGGATCTGGATTACCAGAAAACGTTCGGGTATGTGCCGAGGCTGGTGAAGTCGGATCTGTCGACCAAAGAGATTGCCTTTTTCATGGAGAAAAAGCGGAATATCCGGGCGTTATGGTGCTTGAAGAAAATATACGGAAATATGACCCGGATGGTGTAGCGGTTCAGGTTGTTGGTTACACGAGAGAGTTCAAGCGTGCACCAGACAGCCTTGCTAAATATAAGGCTATCCGTGAAGGGGCAAGTACCCAGCGCGATCCTGGTCTTGTATACCATGAGGAAGAGAAGGTTGGCTTCGATGGATTGGAGCTTCAATACCAGGAGGAACTTCGTGGACGAAGCGGCTACCAGTCCATTGATATCGATGCACGTAATCTGCCGGATGGAACGATGTTACAGACTCCACCGGAGAAAGGCTACAGTCTGGTCTCCACCATTAACAAGGAAATTCAGATGGCTGCACAAGAGGCGATTACGGACGAACTGCGCAGACTTCCGAAAGCCATTACGGGATATGCAGTAGCCATGGAAGTGGATACGGGAAATGTGGTCGCTATGGCGAGTATGCCGGATTATGATCCGAACGATTGGGATTATGACAAAATCAAGTATGTGTTCCGAAACGGAACCACCGAGTCGTTCCCACCGAATGATGCCAAGCCTAGTCGTGCTGAATCTGTAGTGCTTCTTGGATCGGTTATCAAACCGTTAAGTGTGCTGATTGGACTGAAAGAGGGATTATTTACAGCAGGAGAGACCTATCACGATCAGGGATATGCGGTTTTGGGGAAAGACGGACGACAAGTGAAGAACTCGCATTCGGCTTATAATGGTTCTATTACAGCGAGAAGAGCGATTGAGAAATCCTCCAATGCCTTCATGATTGATATGGTGGGTAAACGTTTGTTACGTAATTATGGCTCGGATAAAGGAATTGATATCTGGGACAAACACATGAAGGAATTTGGCTTGGGTGTGTCCACTGGTGTAGATCTGCCTAATGAATTTCTGGGTAGGCTAGAATATACTAATAAAGACGAATCAGCTCTAACACGTTTGGCATTTGCCTCATTTGGACAACAAGCCAAGTACACCACCATGCAACTGGCACAATACACGACAATGCTTGCCAATAAAGGCAAACGGATGGAGCCTCACTTGGTGAAGGAAATCCGTGATGCGGATGGCAATGTAGTGAAGGAAATTAAACCTAAAATACTCAACGAAGTTGATTTTGCCGATGCGCACTGGAATGAAGTGCATAAAGGAATGGTTACCAAAGTAAGTTCATTTGATGGTTTCCCTTACGATTTTGCTCGGAAAACAGGAACGTCAGAGCAGGGGACCGGGCCGAATAAGAAAGAGAACGGGGTATTTATCGCCTTTGCCCCGCGGGACAATCCGAAGCTCGCTGTAGCTGTCGTGGTACCAGAGGGTGGTTTCGGTTCAGTCAGTGCCTCGCCAATTGCACGGAAAATCTTCGATGCCTATGATGAAGTGTATGGTCTCGATGGGACGCCGAAAGCGAAAAAAGACGAAGGTAAAGATAAAGAGTAACGTCAAAAGAAACCGTGGCAGACATAACTGTTTACAACGTAACCAAAAGGTTCATGAAGTGAATTAAATGTACATTTGGACAGGCAGGGGAAATAATCCCTTGCCTTTTTTTTGGCTTCGGATAAAATTTGCACAAGGGAAACATTATTAGTCATGATTAAAACTTAATACCTTGTACAACAAAATTAGATGTGGACAATACTTTTAGGAGAGGGAAAGGGGACGGTTGAATTGTTAATGGTGAAGATGAGGAGTATTCAGAGGGGGTTCATTACGCTAGCGGCTCTGGCTCTGGTTGTTGTTCTTGCGGCATGTTCAAGTGATGCAGAGACTGGCAGCGGTGGCAAGCTACAAGTAACGGCTACAACAGGCATGATCGCTGACGTAGCACGTGAGGTAGGCGGAGCATATGTTGAAGTTACCGGGCTCATGGGCCCGGGCGTTGACCCTCACTTGTACAAGGCATCTCAAGGTGATATTCGTAAGCTGGAACAAGCGAAAGTCATTTTCTATAATGGACTGCATCTTGAAGGCAAAATGACAGACATTTTGGAGAAAATGTCCTCAAGCAAACGGGTTACAGCCGTTACAGAGACCATTCCAGTTGAGGAATTACACTCAGGCAAAGATACAGGCGGCACGGAATATGACCCACACGTCTGGTTTAACGTCAGCCATTGGATGCATGCGGCAGAAGCCGTACGCGATACGCTCGTGGAGGCGGACCCGGACCATGCGGAAGAATACAAGGCGCAGGCAGAAGCGTACCTGGCGAAGCTTGAAGATCTGGATGCCGAGGTACGTGAGAAGATTCTGGAGATTCCGGAAGCAAGCCGGGTATTGGTTACGGCACATGATGCATTTGGATATTTCGGTCAGGCTTATGGCATGAAAGTAATGGGACTTCAGGGCATCAGTACAGCAGCCGAATATGGTGCAAAAGATGTTAGCGAACTGAGAGATTACCTCGTGGATAACCAGATCAAAGCGGTGTTTGTTGAATCGAGTGTACCTGCCAAAGCAATGGAAGCCATCATTGCCGGAGCAGCTCAAAAAGGGCATACGGTCAGCATTGGTGGAGAACTGTTCTCGGATGCCATGGGGGCTGAAGGAACGGAAGAAGGCACATACATCGGTATGATCCGCCACAATGTTGAGACGATTGTAGAAGCCCTGAAATAATGAATCCTATGAAGAGAGGCGTTACAGGATTATGAATGATACTATTTTATCGGAACAAACTCCTACGAATCTGAGCAACAGCCACTTGCATGGAACGCAGCCTACGTCGGCTCCTCTTAGTGTGAGGGATTTGGCCGTTGCGTATCACAAAAAGCCGGTGCTTAGCAGTGTATCCTTTGATATCCCGGAAGGACAGCTCATCGGAATACTCGGACCGAATGGTGCAGGGAAATCGACCTTGATCAAAGCCGTTCTGGGACTGGTACCGAAGATGCATGGCGAGGTACGGATCTTCGGACAATCGTACCGGGAACAACGTCGCCGCATCGGATATGTACCCCAACGGGAATCAGTCGACTGGGATTTCCCTACACATGCACTCGATGTGGTGATGATGGGACGGTATGGTCATCTGGGCTGGTTCCGTCGTCCGGGGAAAAAGGAGCGGGACCTGGCGGCACACTGCCTGGAGCAAGTCGGGATGGGCGATTATATGTATCGCCAGATCAGTCAGCTGTCTGGTGGACAACAGCAGCGTGTCTTTCTGGCACGGGCACTCGTGCAGGACGCAGATCTGTATTTCATGGATGAGCCGTTTGCAGGTGTGGATGCGACCACGGAGAAAGCGATCATTTCCCTGTTGGAGCAGTTGAAGAAACAAGGTAAGACGGTACTGGTTGTTCACCATGATCTGGCAACAGTTGAGGAGTACTTCGACCATGTGCTTTTGCTCAATGGACGACTGGTGGCAGGTGGCCCGACAAGTGAAGTATTTGTACCAGATACACTGCAAGAGACGTACGGAGGCCGGATTGCCATGATCGGAAGCCGGACGGAGAAAGGCAAGGTGTAGTGCATGTGGAACTGGATCGTTGCCATCTTGTCCGACCCCAATACACGTTGGATATTGCTTGGCTGTCTGTTGCTTGGATTCAGTAGCGGAATTATTGGCTCCTTCACCTTCCTTCGCAAGCAGAGTCTGATGGGGGACACCCTTGCCCATGCTGCTCTGCCTGGGATCTGTATTGCATTTATGTTGACGGAAACGAAGTCTGTGGGCTTATTCCTGTTCGGTGCTCTGGTGGCAGGCATCGTCGCTACCTTCGGGATTTCGTGGATTACACGCTACTCCCGGATCAAGCAAGATGCGGCGATGGGCATCGTGCTGACCGTATTTTTCGGAATAGGTGTAGTAATGCTTACGCGCATCCAGCATGGGGCTAGCGGAAGCCAAAGCGGACTTGATAAATATCTGTTTGGGCAGGCGGCATCCATGGTCATGACAGATGTGTATGTCATGGGTGGTGTATGTCTCGTATTGCTGATTGCCTGTCTGGCTTGGTTCAAGGAATTCAAACTGGTGAGCTTTGACCCCGGATTTGCACGTGGTATGGGGCTGCCAGTGGCCATGTTGGAGCAGCTCATCCTGCTCTTGACAGTGATCGCGGTGGTGGCCGGAATTCAGGCTGTAGGTGTGGTGCTTGTTGCAGCCTTGCTGGTAACGCCTGCAGCAGCGGCACGTTGCTGGACCGACTCACTTGCACTGATGGTGGTGTTGGCAGGCCTATTTGGTGCAGTGAGCGGAGCAACTGGAACCATCTTCAGCACGCTCGTACCTAATCTGCCGACAGGACCAGTAACCGTTCTTGCGGCTACGGTACTCTTTGCAGGGTCAGCCTTGCTGGCTCCACGTCGTGGATTATTAGCAAGGCGTTTGCGCAGTATTCAGGCCAAGTCCGCGTATATGCGTGAAGAGCGGGCTACACTTCAGACACTCGCGACACAGCGAAATCAGCAGGAACGGGGGAGATGTAATGGCAACGTTTTGGATTATCTTGACGGCCGTCTTGGTCTCTTCCGCTTGTGCCATCCTCGGTTGTTTTCTGATTTTGCGGCGAATGGCTCTGGTCGGGGATGCGATCAGCCATGCGGTTCTCCCCGGTATTGCGATTGCCTTCCTGTGGAGCGGTTCCAGAGATTCATTGTGGATGCTGCTCGGTGCCACCGTGTTTGGACTACTGACTGTATTCTTCATACAGAGCTTGCAGGCGGGTGGACTCTCGTCTGATGCCTCGATTGGTATTGTGTTCACAGCACTCTTCGCAGTGGGTGTCATTCTGATTAGTTTGAACGCCCAGCATATCGATCTGGATCTGGATTGTGTCTTGTTCGGTGAGATCGCTTATGTACAGTGGGATACGCTAACCCTTGGTGGTACGGATGTGGGGCCGAGGGCGGTCTGGATGCTGGGTATCACTTTGCTGGTCATCCTCGTCGTCATTGGGCTGTTCTACAAACAGTTCAAGCTATGTGCCTTCGATCCGGCGCTGGCTGCAGCCTGCGGCATTCCAGTGGTGCTGTTCCACTATCTGCTCATGGGACTCGTTTCCATGACATCCGTAGCTTCATTTGAAAGTGTAGGTTCGATTCTTGTTGTAGGCATGCTGATTGTACCTGCGGCGACGGCTTACCTGCTCACGGATCGTCTGGGCAAAATGATTCTGTATGCCGTTCTGATCGGGCAGCATCCTCGGTTGGAGGTTACGTCATGGCGTACGCGCTGGATGCTTCCATTGCGGGCTGCATGGTGGCCGTGGCAGGAATTCTGTTTGTTCTAGCACTGCTGCTGTCACCGAAACATGGTATTGTATTCCGTTACGCTCGTCGCAAATTCGCGGCACGGTAATTGAGTTTTAAGTGAATTACAGGTGGAAAAAACAAAGATTATAACAAGGAGGATGTCCTATAAGTCATGAATATGACGAGGGACATCCTCCTTTGGCGTTATTTTGTTTTAATGAACCTGGCACACGCTATTCGCTCCCATTTGGCCAGATCTGAGAACTAACGAATCCCAGAGACGCTATTTCGTCGATTGAATGGTTTTTTAGGTTTGGGGGCCCTTGTATGACGAAATAGCATTAGTGAGGTTCGTTAAATCTTGTAACCGTTAACAATCTGCCTTTTAAGGTGCGGTAGGTTCGTTAGCGCTTGGAGCGAGGCGGCATTCCTTCTGGGGAAGCCACTTTTCTGCGTGTCTTGTGCATTACTTTTGCAAGGGCAAAGCATATAAGATATGCAATATAAAATATAATATAGCGTCATCCTGCCGATTACGGGTTATTTTGTTGCATACAGAGGATCTGTGGTAAAATGTCGTTAGCTGTGACGTCCGGAGCGTCCGTTTTTACGGGTGCCGGGCGATCTTGTTGTGAAAGAATGTTTGAAATAGATAAAGTGAACCTTTAAGTTGAACTGGAGAACCATTGGGTACGGAGAGGGCAGAAAGGACCTAGAGAAACGAAGTGGTCGCATTTATAACCGGATTTTCTCCATTGTAGATGGAATCAGGAAAATCAGGGGATGACAGCGATCGATAGGTTTTCGGCCCGCGTAGTGCCTGAACTGGATATCATGAGTTCAACTTGGAGAGAGACAACCTGGGAGGAACTACTGTATGAGTGAACTGAAATACAAATTGCTTGCATTGGATATGGATGGAACATTGCTTAATGATAATCATGAAATTACGCAGGAGACCGCCAAGTGGATACAGATTGCCATTCGTCGGGGTGTACATGTGTGCCTTTCCACGGGAAGAGCCGTGTTCCACGCGATGCCTTATGCAGTTCAGCTTGGACTGGAGACACCGATGGTGACCGTAAACGGTAGTGAAGTCTGGAAAGCCCCGCATGATCTGCACATGCGTCATCTGATGGACCCGGCATTGATTCGTCAAATGCAGGAGATCGGTGAGAAATATAACAGCTGGTACTGGGCATACTCCGTGGAAGAGCTGTTCAATCGTGATCGCTGGACGGACAATATTGAAGGTCTGGAATGGTTGAAATTCGGCTTCAATACCGAAGTGGATGAAGTTCGTCACCAGATCATGATGGAACTGCAACAAATGGGTGGCCTGCAAATGACCAACTCCTCACCCGTTAATATTGAGATCAACCCTGCCGGGGTATCCAAAGCAAGTGGTGTAGCGGAAGTCTGCAAGCTGCTGGGTATAGAGATGTCCGAAGTTGTTGCTGTTGGAGACAGTTTGAATGATCTGGCTGTCATTGAGGCGGTAGGTTTGGGGGTAGCTATGGGTAATGCGCAAGAGCAGGTGAAGGAAGCGGCTGATCTGATTGTAGCGAGTAACAATGAAGACGGCATCGTCGAAGTGATTCGTGAACATATTTTGAAGGGGGCGTAACCTTTGCTCGCAACCATTGCCTGGATTTTAATTGTGCTGCTGTTTGCAGTGGGAATGGCTGGAACGGTATATCCGATACTGCCTGGTGCTGTAGCCATTTTCTTCGCGTTTCTGGTCTACGGCTGGTTCTTTAGCTTTGATCCGTTTGGTGTGTGGTTCTGGATCATTCAGATTCTGATTGTGGTTGTGTTGTTTGTCGCTGATTATGTCGTCAGCGCATGGGGTGTGAAGAAGTTTGGTGGCTCCAAGTTATCGACCACGCTGAGTACCATTGGTGTGATCATTGGCCCATTTGTCATTCCGGCATTCGGACTGGTATTGGGACCATTTATCGGTGCTTTTATCGGGGAAATGATCGGTGGGTCCTCACCTTCCAAAGCGTCAAAAGTCGGATTCGGTTCCGTGGTGGGGCTATTTACAAGCACCGTGATGAAAATTATTTTGCAAATCGTCATGATTGTTCTCTTTATTATCTGGGTGGTAAGATTCGCCTAAATGTTCAGGATTAGCTTCAACGGGATGCATGTCCGGTGTGGAGGAAAGAAGGGGAATTCGTTTGTCTAAGAAAGAAACATTCATTAGGGGTACGCTCATTCTGGCGGCCGCTGCGCTGATCGCGAGAGTACTCGGATTGGTTCAACGTGTGCCGCTGGAGCATATCCTCGGAGACGTCGGTAACGCATCGTTTACCATCTCCAATACGGTATATTTAATGCTGTTAACTGTAGCAACGGCGGGCATACCGAGTACACTTAGCAAAATGGTATCGGAACGCTATGCGCTCGGACGCGCGGGTGAAGCCCAACAGATCTACCGTGCAGCCCTGATCTTTGCGGCAGTCGCCGGGGTAGTCATGTCTGCTTTATTATGGTTTGCGGCGCCTTATTATGCCACGTATGTCTCGAAAGTACCGGCATCGGTCAGCGCCATTCGCGCCTTGGCTCCAGCCTTGCTGCTGTTCCCGGCCATTGCGATGATGCGTGGATATTTCCAGGGACGCGGCAACATGACAGCGGGTGGTATTTCACAGATTGTGGAACAGTTCGCCCGTGTAGGTACAGCCATTATCGTGGCTTATGTCATGCTGCAATGGAATTACGATGATCAAACAATTGCTGCGGGTGCCTCATTTGGCGGGGTATTAGGAAGTGTGGGTGCATTCGGTGTCATGCTGTATTTCACCTTGAAGCTGCGTCGTAGCGACCGGGCAGCCCAATTGAATTATGAGCGAGCAGAGCAACTGCCAATGCGCGGAATCTACGGTGATATTTTCAAGCTGTCCATTCCCATTGTGCTGTCCTCACTTGCGGTTCCTGCCATCAACTTTATTGATTCATCCCTTGTGGTACCACTGCTTAGTGGGCAGATTGGAATTGAAGAAGCGACTGGGGTACTTGCGATCCTTGGTGCGAAGGCTCAAAGTATTGCCGGTATTCCTCCAATTCTCGCTATCGCTTTGAGTCAGTCCCTGGTGCCTGTCATATCGGCAGCATTTGCCCGTAAGGATGAGGCTCATCTGAAGAGTCAGGTTACACTTGCGCTGCGTATATCGATTTTGACAGGTATGCCGATTGTCATTGCACTATGTGCGGCGGCGTATTCGGTCAACGGATTGCTGTTTACCAATCTGGATGGAACGCCGATCATTGCCTTGTTGACATTCGGTACCATTTTCCAGATTACGATGATGACCACCAACTCGATTTTGCTGGGGGTGGGTAAACCGCGGATTACGATGATTAGTGTGGCAGCAGGTGTTGTGGTCAAGCTGATTGCAAGTCTGATTCTCGCGCCGATGTTTGGCATATACGGCATCATTATTGCAACCGCACTGTGTTTCCTGGTGATTACGTACCTGAATCTGCGTGTCTTGCGCAAAATCGTTGATTTCTCCATCATGGGAGATCGTTGGAAAGGGTTTATCATTACGGTCTTGCTTGCAGCAGGTGTAGGATTTGCAACAAACTGGATCGGGAATACGATCTTTGGATTGTTCCTGCCAGCGCGTGTATCCTTCTTGCTTACCTGCCTTGTGGTTGGTGTGCTTGTGGTGGTGGTGTATCTGGTTCTCATGGTTGTGCTGCGTGTACTGCGCAAGGACGAGCTGGGCAGTTACCCCCGTATCCTGCAAAAAATTCTTCGTCCACTTATGCGTCTCCAACGTGGAGCGGGGCAAAGAGCATAAGAATGCGAGGAGCATCGTTCAAGCTTTAATATTTAGTGGAAATAGGATACAAGCTCTGTCTGCTGTTGAAGCGGACAGGGCTTTTTGTATATTTGGCGATCCTCAGCATTAGTGTGTGATGGCTTTGGCATCATGAGCCAGTGCTGTTTTCAGCATGCCATACCGGTGCTCGTGACTCATCTCAAACAGCCATGGCCGACGTGGTGCCGTCAGATAACCGAGACAATCCCGAGTCTGAAGCCAGTCATGTCTGGTAATCGGTTCATATGGCGTATCGCCCCATACGGCGAGCAATTCCGGACTATATAATCGTTGCCCTTCTGGAAGCCATTCCTCATCAAGCAGCGCCTGAGCGTATAATGTGCGTTCACCTGTCTCGTCTTCACGAGGGGTAAACAGGCCAGGCCAATATTCAGCTCGCGAGCCACGATGGGGAACCGAACGTGCGAACGCCAACACTTGTGTGTGTACTTGCTCCATGCCAAATAACAGGGCATACAGGCCTTTGCCAAACCTGATTCGCTCATCCAACTTGCCAAAATGCTCAATGACGCGTCCTGCAAGTCCTGCTCCCGACCAAGAGGAAAGACGATATGATTCAGACCTGCCAGATTATGCAGATGGAAGGCGGGTTTGGAGAGTACTTCTTTTTGAAAATAAGGATGCTGCACGACCCGGCTCTCGATATAGTTCTGCTCATTAATAATTAAAGCTACACTAAGCAGTGAACTGCACCGTTCCAGCCAGAAGCGTTCCCAAAACGGCGTCATAAACGCCGATACGTGAAAGTGTGACAAGAGATGGAAACAGCTTCGTCCGATCCGGCGACTGTTCATATACAGCTGAAGCTGGGGATATGCATCCTGGAAAATGAGTGCATTGCATCGCTCCAGCAGCCGATACATATGCTCGCGATCGCTCTGATTTTGCAGATTATGCATTAGATCACTCTGAAGATCTGTCATGTGGTATCCTCCGTTGCGAGAGACCATATGAGCCAGCAGCGCCCAATGCAGTTCAGGACATTGCTCATAACATTCCAGATAGGCTGCCGTGCGAGTGATATTACTTCGATTATGTTCTTGAGTCAGTGTCTTGATTTCTTCCACAATAATACAATCCTCTTCACAGACGAGTGCGCTTTGAACCGGGTCTGTTCGTGCAAAAGGCTTGCTGCTGGCAGGTAACAAACGCTCCACTTCAGACTGAAGGGCAGCCGCCGTTTCGGTATCCCACTCGATTTCACGGAATGGGTGACGAAGCTGTGCTGAAGCTTGCCATGCCGCTTGTTTACCACGCCAAACTTCCCGGGCCGCTCCCGGAAGGGAACGGACAATCTGCAGGAGGGACCCATGATGCTGTTCGCTGGAAATATCGGTTCTGGTGGAAGTCATGATGTGACATCCTTTCATGATGTTCTGCGTTTAAGTGCACAGACCATGTGGTTTATTCTAAGTATGCGCTGATTATTTGACTTCCACTCGCCAATTTGCTTCACTTAGGGTAAGACAAGGTACAGAAAGGGAGATGAATCGAATGGAACAGATTACTTCCAAACCGGCTTTTGATGTAGCCATCCAATCCCCACGTTTGACGATTGCCGTATTCAAGGCAGACTGGTGTGGAGACTGCAAATACATCGATCCGTTTATGCCAGAGGTTGAAGAGAAATATGCACGCGAACTGACTTTAATTGAGGTCGACGTGGATCAGGTTGGAACGGTTAGTGAAGAGCAGAATATTCTTGGCATTCCCAGCTTTGTGGCGTATACGGATGGCCGCGAACTCGTAAGGTTTGTGAACAAGCTGCGCAAGTCGAGAGAAGAGATTGAGCAGTTCCTGGATCGCGCAGTTGAAGTGTACAACACGATCCATAAATGATTATAAAAGTATGACAGGTTCATGTTGTAAAAGGGTATAATAAAAAGAACGCCATTTCTCTTGAAATAGGGAAATGGCGTTTGTGTGTTCAGGGCTCTGTTCAAGATGCAATTAACTGGTATATCCCTCATAAATATAACCCTAATGACCTGCGGGTCATTATTTCACCAGACGTTAACATTTTGTCACAAAGCGCGGGCGTCAATGAACATTTTATCCGGTATAATGAATTTAGTTGTGAAATAAGTGTCAAAGTACCGAAACAAGCGGAGAATATTCTTCGCCATCTTAAACCAACAGCGGGTGAGAAAAAATTGAAACACTTAACTTTGTTTAAATGGTTAACCGTATTAACCTGTTTAGTCATGTTTCTGGCCACTTTTGGTGGAGGCATCGTAACCAAAACAGAATCGGGCCTGGGCTGCGGAACGGAATGGCCTTTATGTAACGGAAAACTCGTTCCTGCACATACTGTGGCTTCACTTATTGAATATTCCCACCGTGCTGTAAGCGCACTGGCTGGACTGCTGTCCATTGCCTCGTTTGTTGCTTTTCTGCGGTTCGGCAAATCACGCCGTGACCTGCAATTGTTTTCTTTCCTAACCTTGGTGTTTGTGATTGTCCAGGGAATCATGGGGGCTTTTGCCGTCGTCTTCTCCCAATCTTCAGCTGTCATGGCACTGCATTTCGGCTTTGCACTGATTGCTTTTGCCAGTTCCCTAATGATGGCGCTGGGCATAAGGCAGGAGGCAAGAGATGGTGGATTGGAGCGCCTGAATAAATACCCACGCGTTAGTAAAAAATTCAGGAATCTGGTCTGGTTCTCCACCATTTACACCTATCTCGTGGTATACACGGGTGCATTTGTAAGCCATACGGATTCTGCCGGCGGCTGTTCCGGATTTCCGCTCTGTAACGGGCAGATTATTCCTGAACTTTCGGGTGGGGTAGCGGTTGCTTTTGCTCACCGTGCGGCAGCTGCGTCTCTAGTCATTGTAATCGCAATTTTGGGTCACTTTGCATACCGTAATCATCCGGACAACCGGGAAATGCGTACGCTTGGTGTGGTATCCGTTGTTCTAATCCTGATGCAAGTCGTCATCGGTATTTTCATGATGGTGACCATGAACCGTCCGGAGGTCTACATGTTCGTCGCTCTCGCTCATATGCTGGATATCGCTATATTGTTCGGAGTTTTGACGTATATGAGTTTCCTGGTGTACAAGCTGCATCGCCCGGTTAATCGGTTCTAGATATAGATCCATTCAATCTCAAAGTACATGGGCTAAATATGAAAGTCCACCATCCAGTGATGTACATCATTGGACAGGTGGACTTTGTTTGATGTCAGGGCGATCAGGGCAACCTATGGCAAGCAGCAATTACACGGTATGGATGATGAGTTACAGTAATGAATTTTTGTTGAATGGAAAAGAGGAGGTTATATATGCTGCGAACGTTGCTGGGGAAAAACCGCGTGTCAATGAAGGAAAATTGAAGGAAGCGATGGACGCAATGGCGCATACGCTTGAGCTATTCCAGCGACAAATGCATGTGGACCATGATCCCACGCACGATTATCGGAAATTGTATGTGTGGACCCAGGGACTCATCTCCTCACTGGATGAACTGGAGCAAAGCTGCTTCGCTGCTGCTCATTTTCGCAAAAAGGTCGTTGCAGGTTCAACGGACGACATGACGCCGACTGAAAAAGCCGAGTATGCCCGATATGTATATTTCTACAAAGATGGCTTCATTCGCTGCTTTGCCATTCTGGATAAAGTCGGTACCGTATTGAACGAAATATTCCAGTTGAACACTTCAAACACAAAAGCCCATTTTTCTTATTTTACGGTGTTAAGGCAGTTTGATTATGCAAGGGAGCATCATGATCTTGCGTTGCGACTCATTCAGATCAAGGATTCATATCGGGAGCCGATGAGCAAGCTGCGCAAACGACGTAATATGGAGATTCACTACATGAACTCAGAAATGCATGATGACCTGTGGCAGCTTCACCAGACGTTGCAAGGTAAAGTAAAGTTGGAGGATTTGAATCAGCATGTTCAGGAAATGCGTCAGGGCGTGGATATGGTCTGTGAAACGTTAACAACCTCATATCGATATATCAATAATATATGGAAAAGAAATAATTCCCTTTGACAAATCGGAATACTTGGAATATACTGAGTTTCAATTAGAAATGTTTACAAGCACGAAGATTGACCTGAACTTTCAAAAATTACTTTTACATGATAAAGCATGAACTACATGAACTTATAAAATCCGACAATAACATATTTCTTATCGAGAGCGGCGGAGGGACAGGCCCGATGAAGCCCGGCAACCGATTTGTAACCGACATGATACATGTATCATTCGTTATAGATGTTAGGTGCTAATTCCTACAAAATGGTGCAAGGCACGATTTTGGCAGATGAGAAGGTATATTCTTTCACGTAAAGAGCCCTCTATGTATCTGCAAAGGGCTCTTTTTTGTACTTTTAGGGGAGTTTTCCTTTAGATCGGGTAAAGATACATGTAGGTGGTTGGAAAGGGGCAAGTGCGATTGATTGAATTAAAAGGTTTAACAAAAACGTACGGCAAAGGCAAGAAAGCAACAACAGCGTTATCCGAGCTGAATCTGAACATCCAAAAGGGTGAAATCTACGGCGTGATCGGCCATTCCGGAGCGGGCAAAAGTACATTGATTCGGTGCATTAATTTGTTGGAAAAGCCTACGGAGGGTGAAGTATGGGTTGATGGGATCAACCTGACAGAGCTGAGCAAAACCGAATTGCAGCAACAGAGACGCAAGATCGGCATGATTTTTCAACACTTTAATCTGTTATCCTCGGCAACGGTATATGACAATGTGGCTTTTCCGTTAAAGCTTGTGAATACTCCCAAGGATGCCATTGATCGCAAAGTGAAGGAAATGCTCAATCTGGTTGGTCTGGAGAACCACAGTAACAAATATCCAGCTCAATTATCGGGTGGACAGAAACAACGTGTAGGGATTGCGAGAGCACTTGCGAGTGATCCGAATGTACTTCTCTGTGATGAGGCTACTTCAGCGCTTGATCCGCAGACGACAAATTCAATCCTGAAGTTATTGCTCGACATTAACGAAAAGTACAACCTTACAATTGTGCTGATTACACATGAGATGCATGTCATTCAGAACATCTGTGACAAGGTGGCTGTTATTCATCAAGGCGGCATTGTGGAACAGGGACCTGTAACCGAAGTGTTCCTGAAGCCGCAGCATGCGATTACGCGGGACTTCATGATGCGTGACCATGAAGCTGGACTTGCTCTGGAAGAGAGCGCTCTGGCAGATGCAGGCGTTGAACTGCAGGCAGGTGTTGCTTCCAAACTTGTGAAGATATCCTTTTTGGGTAACAAAACATATGAAGCGATTTTGTCCAGGACGGTTCGCAAGACAGGTGTGGATTTTGCCATCCTGCAAGGGACGATCTCTACGATTAAACAGGTTCCTTATGGTCAGCTGACCGTTCGGTTCGAGGGCGACTCCAATGCGATTGATCGGACGATATCCGAATTAACCGCTGAAGGACTTGATGTGGAGGTGTTACGATAGATGGATTTTTCAACTGTACGTTGGGAAGAGGTTGGTAAAGCTTCCATAGAAACACTGCAAATTCTGGGTGTATCAGGTTTGTTCACCGTTATCTTTGGTTTACCACTCGGAGTTCTGCTGTTTATGACAGCCCGTTCTGCTTCGATCAAGTCACGGGCAGTTTACACTATACTATCCCTGATTGTTAATATTTTGCGCTCCGTACCATTTATCATATTGATTGTTGCTCTATTCCATTCACTCGTATACTCGTCGGTACAGCTACGGGGGTTCTCGGCGTCATACCTCCTTTGGTAATTTCAGCAGCTCCTTACTTTGCTCGTTTGGTTGAGAACACGCTGCGTGAAGTCGATCGGGGTGTGATTGAGGCGGCGCAGGCGATGGGGGCATCGACCGGACAGATTGTAAGACGGGTGTTGCTGCCTGAGGCGCTGCCTGGTCTGCTTGCTGGGATAACGATCACTATCGTTACGCTTGTCTCTTATACGGCAATGGCGGGCATGGTTGGTGGTGGAGGTCTGGGAACGCTGGCAATTAACTATGGATACTTCCGTTATCAAAATGAAATCATGATTATATCCGTAGTGTCGATGATTATTCTCGTGCAAATTCTCCAGATGGCTGGAGATCGCTTGGTTACATTTTTCACCAGGAAATAACACATAGATAACATGATGGTTATGCATTCATGCGGACGCCACATGAAAAAATGATGAGAGAAGGGGTTTTACACATGAAAAAATGGTCTTTCGCTCTACTTAGCCTTATGCTGATTGCGGTTCTCGCAGCTTGCGGAAACAACAAGGACGCCGATAGCGGCGCAGATAATTCAGCAGGTGCACCACGTACGGTTGAATTGAAAGTTGGAGCTTCACCTACACCACATGCAGAGATTCTGGAAAGCATCAAACCTGAACTGGAAGCACAAGGGATTCGTTTGCAAGTCGTTACGTTCAATGACTATGTTCAACCCAACCAGCAACTTGCTGATAAAAAATTGGATGCTAACTTCTTCCAACATCAGCCTTACCTGGACACAGAGAATAAAGAACGTGGTTTCAACCTCGTTGCTGTAACTCCTGTTCATGTTGAACCTTTTGGCGGATACTCCAAAAAGATTAAGTCTTTGGATGAATTGGCTGACGGTGCAAAAGTAGCTATTCCAAATGACCCATCCAACGGTGGACGTGCTCTGTTGTTGCTCGCGAAGGAAGGCATCATTACGCTGAAAGACAACACGAATATTACATCTACGATTCAAGATATCACAGCCAATCCGAAGAACCTGGATATCATTGAGCTGGATGCAGCCATGATGCCTCGTCAATTGGATGAAGCGGATCTGGTATTCATCAACGCTAACTATGCGCTTGAAGCAAACCTGAATCCGGCAAATGATGCGTTGCTGATCGAAGATCTGCAAGGTAACCCATACGCGAATATCCTCGTTGCCCGTGAGGACAACAAGGATTCAGATGCAATTCAGAAATTGGCTGCTGCCCTGCACTCCGAAGAAGTGAAAACATTCATCAAAGAGCGTTATAAAGGCGCAGTTGAACCTGCAACTGAATAATTCAATATGAATAATATGATGTAAAGCTTGTAAAAGAGGATGTCCCATAAGTCATGAATATGACGAAAGGACATCCTCTTTTTGCTTTATTTTTGTTGTAATGAACCTCACACACGCTAATCACTCCTATATGCCTAGATCTGAGATCCAGCGAATCCCAGAGACGTTATTTCGTCAATTTAGTTGATTCTTCAGGTTTTGGAGCCCTGTTATGACGAAATAGTGTTACTGAGGTTCGGTAATCTTGCAAACGTTGATAATCTGCCTTTTAAGGTGCCGTAGGTTCATTAGCACTTGGAGCGAGGTGGAACTTCTAAGACAGCCACTTCCTAAGTCTGTGCTGACGTGTGGATCAACATAAGTCACGACATAATTTAAAGTTTTTCCGTTTTATCAGTCTTGGCGTGATGTCCAGATTGGCGGTAATAGGATAATTCATTCTGGTCAGCGTACTGTTGTTCATCCGCTTCTTGCAGGTACGTCCGCTCGGAGGGAGAGAGTTTCTTCTTCTCCATTTGAGCTTTTGATTTTGTATCTGATCCAACCAATTAACCCAAGGACGACAAGCAGGATCAAGGCCCATCCTTTTTTGAGCAGAAGCAGCATACTGAATTTTTGGGAAGCTGTGAACCCGATCCCGCCAAGCAGGAGGCTGTTCAGCCCCACGGTAGATGTTTTGTCAGTCGAAGCATTGTATTCCTCGTAGGTGTACCCGGCATTGATGCTAAGCTGTTTCAGGACGGTTTCCTCGAAGGCTTGGCGGCTCTGTTGAAAGGTGGCCGTATCTGTGACCAGAATGGCTGTGATATATCCTTCACGTGTCAGGCGTTTCACATTGTAATTGACCATGGCTTGCTGATCAGCGTCTTAAAACCAAGGGAGTAAACCAACTGATGTTTGGTGCTGTCATATGTGGGTTCAATTTCCCAACCCGTTATGTACGTTCTGTATTCAGGATCAAGCTCTCTGTTCTCTTCCTCTGTGCCACGGATATAACTGCTTAATAGTTCTTCGGCACTCAGATTTTGATCCTCATCGTGAATATGACCCGTCTTCACGTATTCAAACACGACATACCACGAGCCGAATTCGCTGTTGCTGGTTAGACTTCCGATTTCGTTCCCGTTAGGCTTACTCCCACTGTTAAGTATCGAGCGTTGGGTGTTGGCCTTATCCAGGAAGGAATGGCTCTCGGGTACTTCCAGCGTGGCCTTGCCATCAAGAGATACGGATGCAGGTCCGGTGATCCAATCATACTCATCAGGTGCTTGCTCAGTCTCACTATCCGCTGATACCTGTAAGGTACTAAAGACTGTGAATAAACTCACCATTAAAAGTGTAAGAAATGATATCCATCGTTTGTTCTTCATATTCATGTAGAGTCCTTTCGGGTTATATCCTCGACAGTACCATAGGTATTCGATCTCGATCAAGATATATTTGGAATTAAAGGTGTATAATCCCTTGTGGATAAGCGAGTTGTAGGAGAACGATAAATCTTTTATACTGAATAGTGACTGCTCTTTGAAGAGGGGGATGGACGTGAAGGGAAAGATTGCCCTCATAACGGGAAGTGCCAAAGGTCTTGGTAAAATGACGGCCCTCAGTCTGGCAGATCAGGGGTGTCATATTGCCCTCAACTATGTACACAGCAGAACAGAAGCTGAGGCTTTACAGGCTCAGATTATAGCCAAGGGTGTGCGGTGCATCGCCATCCAGGCGGATATATCCAAGGTCGAAGATATCTCTTCATTGGTTGAACAAGTGGAAGACAAGCTGGGCAGCATTGATATTTTGGTGAATAACGCGGGTCCATTTGTCCGTGAACGGCGACTATTTGCGGATTATACTGAAGCTGAGGTCCAGATGCTTGTGCAGGGAAATCTGCTGGGACCCATGCTGCTGGATCAGCGTGTATTGCCAGAGATGAGACGCAAGCAATGGGGGCGAATTATCCATTTTGGCTTCAGTCACGCCGGAGAAGCGAGGTCTTGGCCTCATCGTGCCGTGTATGCGGCTGCCAAGGTAGGTCTGGTCTCTTTTACAAAGACACTCGCCGTTGAGGAAGCTCCTTATGGAATTACGGTCAACATGGTATGTCCGGGAGATATTCGTGGTGCCAATAAAGAGAAAACGATTGATGAAATGGCGGGCATCACCGACGAGGAAACGCCAAGAGGACGTCCTGGCAGTGGTGAAGATATCGCGCGAGTAATTACGTATCTATGCCTTGATCATTCCGATTTTATAACAGGCAACATTATGGATGTATCTGGAGGACTTGATCCAATTCGTCCAACCATACAGCGCGAGGATGCTTAAGTCGAGACGGAGGAATGTACGTCGAAACTGGTCGGGGTAAGGTCATAGTGATTAGTGACAGTTGAAATGCACACTCTGCATATGCGCACAAAAAAGAGCCCTCCGCTTCAGGCGAAGCGAAAGGCTCTTGAGGTTTATTTCGTGAAGGATTGATTAGAATACTTGTACGACTTCTTGTACACCCTCAACTTCTTCAAGAAGGGCGCGTTCAATCCCGGCTTTTAAGGTAATAGTGGAGCTTGGGCAACTGCCGCAGGCACCGACCAGTTTCAGCTTAATGATGCCGTCTTCCACGTCAACCAGTTCCACGTCACCGCCATCGCGTTGCAGGAACGGACGAAGTTTGTCAAGAACATCAGATACCTCATCATACATGGTGTCTTGTGCGTTTTCGCTCATATTTTTCAACTCCTTTCCTTCTTATATTATATTACAAATGGCCATAAATTAAAATGGTCAAACAAAGCAGGTGAACCTACATGAGACCGATTATTGAATTTTGTGCCAACAATATGCATTTTGGCACAGATGAAGTCATGGATCAACTGGAAGAAAATCCAGACTATGATGTGATTGAATACGGCTGCCTCACCAACTGCGGCCAATGTTCTATGACTCCATTTGCACTGGTGAACGGTGAAGTTGTCATCACAGACAAAGTGGAAGATCTATATAACGCCATTCTGGCCAAAATTGCCGAAGCCGATGTCTGGGATGAGCTCGATCTCGACTAACCGAGATGGCGCTTGGACATCCAGAGCACACCACTTTTCAAAATACGAGGTACACGTCCCATCATGGACGTTTTGCCCATCAGCCCAAACCCAGACTTCTTGCCGAGTGCACCGAGTGTGCCACGAAGCTTGAGTGGATGTGGATTGGGCTTTTCGCCTTTCCAGAGGGCATGCTGAATATGAGCGATCTGCTCACCCTGTACTTCCGCAGCTTGACCGCTTGGTGCGTAAGGCACACTGGCACAGTCGCCTACGACATAAACATCGGTATATTCGGGGATTTGGTAGTATTCATTCAGGACGACACGACCTTGCGGGTCTTTGGTTACGTCCAGATCCTGTACGACTTTGACTGGCTGAATACCTGCAGTCCATACGACAGCATCCGTTAGTATCTGTTCATCCCGGTTGTAGATGGCATTAGGTTCCACGCGTGAAATGGCAATATGCCCACGTGTCTCAACCTGATGCTCGTTGAACCATTCATGCACATATACGGACAGGCGCTGTGGGAAAGCAGATAATACACGTTCACCACGATCCAGAATACTGATGTTCAGATCCGGTCTGCTCTCACGAAGTTCGGCTGCCATCTCGACACCACTTAATCCGCCGCCGACGATATGCACATTACCATAAGCTTTCACTTCATTAAGGCGCAGGTAGGTCTCGCGTGTTTTGCTAAAGCTCTGAATGGTGCAGCTATAGTCTTCTGCGCCTGGCGTATTGTGGAAACGGTCTGTACAACCAAGTCCAATGACAAGTTTATCGTAAACGAGCGGGTCTTGACCTTCAAATTCAATCTGACGCTGTTCCAGGTCAATCGAAGTAACTTCTCCATACCGGTAAGTGACTTTATCGTTCACTGGAAATTGGATACGCAGGTCATAATCCGATACAGTTCCTGCTGCGAGTGCGTAATATTCTGTCTTTAAACCCTGAAAGGGGCTGCGGTCCACCAAAATAATTTGTGTATCGGATGGAATTTTGCCTTCCAGAAGTTCCTTGATGATGGTGAGGCCGCCATAGCCGCCCCCGAGAATGACGAAATTTTTCATGACTCGGCTTCCTTTCTGCATCAGTCCCACTGAAATGGGGCTGTAAACTGTGGAGCAGCTATGCAATTACATAGCTGCTCCTTTTGTTTGGATTTGAATAATTGAAAAGTAGACATTGAAAATTAGAGATATCACTCAGCAGTTTGCACCACTCGAATTCAAACGTCTGCCTGTTGTGAAAGCTGCGTCCTGGAGTGGTGCTGGTGCAATCTTGATTGCAGATGATGTGTTATTGATATCCTATTCGTACACTTGAATTTCATTGTAGAAGGTATCACGTTCTACCGGAATACGTCCTGCACCTTTAATAAGCCATATGAGCTCTTTACGTGTAAGGCCTTCAGGTGTGAGAGCACCTGCAGCATGACTAATCCGTTCGCGAACGATCGTGCCGTGTGCATCCGAAGCACCGAATCCAAGGGCAACTTGAGCCAACTGAGGACCGATGTTAATGAAGTATGCTTTGATATGATCGATGTTATCCAGCATCAGACGGCTGATCGCAATTGTTTTGAGATCTTCATAAGCCGAGTTACGACGCATAATGCTCGCGGTTTTACTTTTTGGCTGCATGGAAAGCGGGATAAAGACCATGAATCCGTTGGTCTCGTCCTGCAGTTCACGAATCTGCACCATATGGTTGACACGATCCTCATAGGATTCGATCGATCCATACAGCATCGTCGTATGTGTACGCATGCCGAGCTCATGAGCTGTGCGGTGCACCTCAAGATAACGGTCCACGTTGGCTTTGTCTACACGCATTTTTTTGCGATATTCATCCGAAAGAATCTCAGCGCCGCCGCCAGTCAATGTTTTCAGACCTGCTTTTTGCAGCTCTTGCAGAACTTCTCTGATACTGAGTCCGCTAATGCGGGTGAAGAAATCGATCTCGGCTGCCGTGTAAGCTTTCAGTGTTACATCCGGATATTTCTCGTTTAAAGCACGCAGGGAATCGACATAATATTGAAAAGGAACATGATTGTTATGTCCGCCTACGATATGGAACTCACGTACGCCCGGATGAATATGCTGTTCCACATAATCGATCATTTCCTGACCGGATAATGTGTAAGAGCCTTCTTCACCCTGGTCTTTGCGGAAATTACAAAAAGCGCAGCGGGCTTCGCATACGTTTGTAAAATACAGACTCATGTTCTCGATGAAATACACTTTCTTACCATTCTTCCGCAGGTTGGCCTCATTGGCCAGCTGGCCCAAAGTCAGCAGATCATCTGTTTCATACAGATATACGCCGTCTTCTACGTTCAGCCTTACGCCGTTCTGTACTTTCTCAACGATTTCAGCCATTCTTTTGTCTGTGAACGGTGTTACCAATGTAGACATGCTGTTTCCTCCTGTTCTTTACCGGAATGAGTTGTGTGTAGGACTGAATTACAGAACTACATAGCAAAGATGCGGTCAACTGCCGCCTTCTTAGTTGGACTAACTCTTATTTACCCGGTGCAGCGTGTGCTGCTAATGAAAGCTAATTTTTTTTTTTCAGAAAATGGAGTCTGTTGACTCATATATGCATTGGGGACTGAATTGCAGTCTCGAAATGTGAAAAAAATTACAACTCCAGTTATGACCATCGTCTGAATAAGTCATGACAAAATATCGACATTTCAGTGTGACCACCTATTCATTATAAACCTCGTGTCCCGGGGGTTCAATACACTGGGAAGAAAAAGGAGTACAGGGTGAACGCGGAAAGAGGCAAACATGACTTGAGACCCTTGACGGGGTGGAGTATAATTTAAAGAAGAGTTAATGAAAAGGAGAGTGACCTGGCATGATTAACATCAGCGAAACGGCTGCTGACAGATTGAAAGAGATGCTTGCACAGCAAGAGACACCTGGTATGTTCCTGCGTCTTGGCGTAGCACCGGGCGGTTGCACCGGATTTTCGTACGCCATGGGCTTTGACGATAAAGAGTCCGATGAGGACCTGTATATGGATATTCAGAACATGAAGGTTGTAGTCGAGAAGGAAAACCTGAAATATCTGAATGGACTTGAAATTGATTTTGAAGAGTCCGGTATGTCGGGTGGGTTCACCATCCATAATCCGAACGCAGTAGCCACTTGTGGCTGTGGATCTTCTTTCCGTACGAAGGAAGATGCAGGTGTGCCGGATAAGGATTGTTAAGAAACGCAATCCCCTTAATAGATAGCCTCTGAATTGTATCCGTTTGGCACGGGTATGATATCAGGGGCTTTTTTGCGTGTACTGAAAGTTGCATGTTGACAAGTTTAGTTGTAACAATTATAGTTACAATATAAAGTTCAAACATAAACCATATCGATAATTTAAAGGAGAGATTACGATGAACATTGCAATCATTGGTGCAACAGGCAAAGCAGGAAGTGTGATTTTGAAAGAAGCAGCAGACAGAGGGCATAACGTGACGGCGATCGTTCGTAATGCATCCAAATTGGAAGATAAAAGTGTGAATACGCTGGAGAAAGATGCATTCGATCTTACAGCTGATGATCTTAAAACGTTCGACGTGGTTGTAAATGCATTTGGTGCTCCAGCGGGGAAAGAGAACCTGCATGTGGAAGTAGGACAAGCATTGATCAACATCCTGAAAGATGCGCCAAACACTCGTCTGATCGTTGTGGGTGGAGCAGGAAGCCTGTTCACGGACGAGTCCAAAACATTGCGTGTCTTTGAATCCCCGGGATTCCCTGATGCTTACAAAGCAACTGCAACGAACCAAGGCCAGAACTTGCTGGATCTGCAAGCATCCTCTGGTATTCAATGGACATTCCTGAGCCCGGCTGGATTCTTCAATCCAGAAGGTGTACGCACTGGTAAATATCAAGCTGGTAACGATGTAATTCTGGTCAACAGCGAAGGCAACAGTTACATCAGCTATGCAGACTATGCAATTGCTTTGGTGGATGAGATCGAGAATCCACAACACCAAAACGAGCGCTTTACCGTTGTTGGCGAAGCGAAGTAACATTTTTAAATTATTATATTGAACATACAAACGGACGCTGATCTTCACAGATCGGTGTCTGTTTTTTACGTTATGAAAGAGGGATGTTCTGCAATAAAGTTAGACAGGTTAGATGATTATCGTTCAACATCCGACTACTCCTTTGAATATATGTTATATTATTCTAAAGTTGGAATTTATCCAAGGCTAGTATGAAAGTCTCTTTCTATTTAATTAGAATTTCAGCGAGTCCACAAGTATAAAGGAGTGAACAGTTCTGAAGATGTATTCTAAAGGAATTATACTATTGATCATTGCGGTTTTTATGGTGAGTGTATCGAGTGGTTCAGGGTTAGGGTTACCCCAATATGAAAACGTTAAAAATACGTTGAATCAAATGCACATCACTTCTTTCTATCCGAAAAATAAGAACGGACAGACATATGGTTCTGCCGCATATGCGACTTCTCCTGAAACGGAACCTGATTTGATTTTGGCTACTGGTGTGGATGGTACAGAAGGATATCTGCTGAAAAAAGACATGGAAGGCGAGCTACCTAATACACCTGAAGAAGCTATTGAAATACAGAACAACAGATCACCAGATGGTTACGATATTCCACTGTATGACAAGGATGGTGAGACCGTCATTGGTGTGTTTCATGTTGGAGGAGAGTGAACGTAAAGTAGATGGACTGAATTTTGTTGATCCACCTAAGGTCAGAGGGAAATGCAACATTTTTCCTGTTAAACAGGTCAATAACGATGTACAGCTAACGTCATGAAAAGAAGGTGGAAAAACTGAAGCTACGTATATTCACGTTAATATTTTTTATATCCACCGTGTTCTTTATCTCAAATGTACAAGATGCTAACGCTTTATCATGTGCCGAATCGGGAAGTCCCAAGAAGAGTTAGAAAGAAATACAGGAGCTGTTTATGGAGAAGTAAAGCAAATCAAGGTGGACTTAAAGCAAGAGGGGTTTACGGGCACAAAAGAGAAATTCAGATATATTTTAGTGGAAGCTGAGAGGAGTTGGAATACTGAGGTTGACTCCCAACTAATTATCGCAACGAACTACACTTGGGGGTTTGATTTCAAGGAAGGCAACAAATACTTAATCTACTTTAGTGAAGCGAATGGCGAGTTAAGCAGTAGTCCATGCAGTTCGACCATCGAAATGAACAATGTTGATCAAGCAACTGAACTATTCGGGGAAGGATATGCACCCAAACAACAAGTAAATTTAGAACACAAAATGTGGTTTATGTTTGAGCAAGATATTGATATGTATATCGTAGGGATAGTTGTATTAGCAGCGATTTTTATCCTCTTTATGATTGTAAGAAAGAAAAAGGGCAAAGTATAATGTCGCTGCGCTAAAGTAAAAATTTTGCTCAAAGAAAAGTCAGTGGAACAAGAGCGTGGCATCCAGCAGGACCTATTACCCCTTTACTAAAACGAGGATTGAGGCGTATAATCCGTTGAGACATCAGAGCGTTAAGAGGGGAAAAAGTTATGAATAGTGGATTAATCAACGCAATCATTGCGTATATCATGTGGGGGTTCTCCCGCTGTATTGGAAGTTGTTTGAGAATGTACCGGCAGGCGAGATTTTATCGCACCGGGTCGTCTGGTCATTTGTCTTTATGGGAATTTTCGTTGCTGTCCAACGCCGTTGGGGTGATATGAAGCGCATCCTGACCAGTCGTTCGACCCTGCTGTCCCTTACTGCAAGTGGGCTATTAATTGCTATCAATTGGCTTATCTTCATCTGGGCAGTTAACAATGGTCATGTCGTTGAGACAAGTCTGGGGTATTATTTGAACCCGTTACTGAATGTGCTGCTGGCGGTTGTCTTCCTTCATGAAAAGCCAAACCGTGGACAATGGCTGGCCATTGCCATCGCTGGTGTCGCGGTGCTTATCATTGCCATCGACTACGGACGTTTCCCATGGGTCGCGATCTCGCTGGCCGTGTCATTTGGCTTGTACGGTCTGGCGAAGAAGAAGATCAAACAAGATGCTTCTGTGGGTTTATTTTCAGAGACAGCTGTAGTTCTGCCCGTCGCACTTGGCTACTGGATCTACTTGGCTATTGTAGGAAAAGCAACGGCATGGACGTTGCCTGCGCCGATGTTCTTCGAGTTGATTCTTTCCGGCGTGGTGACGGCGCTGCCGCTGTTGTTCTTTGCCCGCGCGGCGGCTAGAATGTCGTTGTCCACACTAGGCTTTGTACAGTATATTGGGCCGACCATCATGCTGATCCTGAGCGTATTCGTGTTCAAGGAAACGGTCTCGCCAGTTCTGCTCGTCGGTTTTGCGCTCATCTGGACAGCGCTCGTTGTTTACGCTGTTGCATCGATGCGCGCTACGAGACTTGCCAAGGTCAGCTGAACGTAGAAGTGATCTGATATATTCATAGATTGCCCTGTCTGCCAATCCAGGTGGACAGGGCCATTTTTTTGTTTGAGGGGAAATGATAGCTGGACAAAAACTAAGAAGTAGCTGGATCGAATTTATGGTAAAATGCAGGGGTGTTTACTAAAAAGAGTAATCGAAAAAGAGGGAGGCAACAGATATATGTTGGTCAATGAGCTATACCGTAAACATGGTCTGTTCTTTACAAAGAATGATGTAGTTCGGACATTATTTAAGTTTTCTATTTCAGTGATTATTGGTGTTATATATGGAGCTATGCTCGTCAACGAGACGATAGGTGGACTTATTAATAAATTGCTCCCAAGTGTAGATGGTCCGGATCTTCACTTATATTTGCCCGTTGTGTTGACAGTAGCTGTCTACTCGTGTCTTATTCAGAAGAAACAACGGATTGTTCTTGAAAAAATCTCATTTAGTTGTCTCCATATTTTTGTTGCCCTGCTTAGCTGTGTTTCTTCAGTTGTCGTGTTATTGGTAATGTAATCCGGATTCCTACGTATCCATACCTTCAGGCCCATCAACTGCATCAATGACACCTACAGCCAGCGTTGTCACCGCAGCGGCAGTGATAAGATTCTTGGCACCAAGCTTGACTCTGTCTTGATCTTCCTCTTTCAAGCCCACAACAACATCTTTACCGCTGTTATATACATATTTGGCTGATATCGCCACACCTTTTGCAGTAGAGGTTACGGCACCTCCAATATCGGCAAGCCCTGCGTCGATGGCAGTATCGTCTTTTCGAATGGCACCACTGGCAAGATCATATGTCCCGCTAGCCAGTTGTCCAACGGTTTTGCCTGTATTAATCGTAGCTTTCTCTACACCGTTCCCGATTTCTTTGATATAGGTGCTTCCCGCAAGTTCACCGACCACCCGCACACTGCCGCCTAATACTTTCCCGGTAACTTCCCCAGCCAACTGCCCCATCCCTTTTAAAAAACTCATCCTTATGCTCCTCTCCGGTAAGAAGTTATTTCTACGTGTTATCTCAATAAACTTATTATATTCATATGTGAGCCAAAGAACATCAGTCTCCAGCCCGAGTAGTGCCTCTCCTCCTTGATTAATCGCAACACGCTTTAGAAGTGCCTGATCCGCCACCAGAACGTCCACCATGCTGCACCCTTAACGCACCTCATCGCCAAAAGGCGCTATTCCCACCGGAACAGCGCCTCAAGCCCTTGTTTTACCGTACTCTTAGTCCACTTGACTACACACGGTTTTAGAAGTGTCTCAGGGAACAGCGACGTAGTGGAGGGGGCGGAATCGATTCTGAAGAAGCGGAGCGTTCGCCTTTATCCCCGGATTTTCCCCTTAGGAGGGGAATTCATAAAATCTGGGGATAACAGCGATCATAAGAACGATCCGCCACCGGAACGCCTACCACGCTGCGCACCATAACATTTCTACCCACCGTACCTAGTCAATAAATCCTTCCATGACAGCCGTTGGCATCATATTGGACTGCCAAGCGCCTTTGCCGTAACCACCGTTATATCCTGGTGTAGCCTGAGGCTCCCAGTAGAATACACCTTTACCTTTGCCATTCGGCAGATTGCGGATTTGGTTTTTCATCGCCTGAACAAAACTTTTACCCGCTGCCGCCTGATTATTGTCCATGCCAATTTCGGAGATCATAATCTCTTTACCATAACGGTTGATCATATCCTTGGCGTTGTTAACCGTATTCGTCACAGCGGTGTTCCAGCCAGAAGCGGATGGATAGAGGGACATGGCGATCATGTCAAAGTTAGCTCCGTTATTGATCAGACCACCAATATTCCATACATAGAGGGCGTTATCATCTCCACCGGCCAGATGCACAATGGTTTTGGTACCGCTGCTTAAGGATTTCACTGCGTTATGGCCTGTGTTCACCAGCCACGCATAGTTTTTCATGTTGGTGGATGCTTTGCCATCTTCCCATAACATGCCGTTGCTTGTTTCATTACCGATCTGCACCCAGTCAGGGGTAACACCTTTGCTTTGCATCGCCGTCATCACATCACGAGTGTGGTTCCATACCGCATCCATGAGCTGTTGGAACGTGTAATTTTTCCAGGCAGCCGGTTTGGTTTGTTGACCCGGGTCTGCCCAGGAATCGCTGTAGTGCAGGGTAAGCATTACACTCATGCCAGCATTTTTGGCACGTTGGGCGAGTGTAGCCGCACGATCCTTATTCATGTAACCGTTCCCATAATCATTCGAAGGATTAACAAAGACCCGAATGCGAACGGAGTTGATTTGATAGTCATTTTTCAAAATATCAATGATGTCGCGCTGAACCCCGTTTTTATCTTTCCATTTGTAGCCTTGGGCTTCCATGCCGGGAACCCAACTGATGTCGGCTCCTTTCGCGAAACTCGGTGCTGCGCTGGCTTGCTGACCTGCGGGCAACAGGATGGAGGTGAATAACAAAACAAAAGCCAACATGATGGATGTCTTGAAACCCCTTACATTTTTGAACATTACAAGATGCCTCCTCGTATTTTTGGTTGAGTTGCATCTTCATTATAGCCATCCTGGTTTACACTGCTAAAGGGTCTATTTCCAATATTTTGGGTGTTTTCTCAACCTCTCTACAGAAAAAGACAAAACAAAAAGCCGTCCGAAGACGGCTTTTCTACCCGTGGCGCTTTTTGAAACATTGATCCGTATCCCGCGCCTCCACCAGACTCATTTAATTTGAGCTAGTGGATCGGGTAAGGGACACGTTCAACATGACATTAGAAATGTTGACGCACCTCCTTTCCTTGTGGCAAGAGTATACAACACCTTGTTTCGGAAAGCTAGTCTTTTTTACGTATTTATGCAAAATTATTTTTCAGTCTGGAACATCGTAATATCTCGTGCATAATGGCTCTTTGTTCCGTCATTATTTCGGATGCGCACACTGTCTTCACTGATCCGTTCCACAATGCCACAACCGACCTCGCAATAGACACCAGCCGGGTCTTCCTGCCATGCGCTCACCATACATTGCGATAGTGCAGCCGTGAAAAATTCTATATTTTTCTGTAACGTTCTAGGTTTGTTGGATTTCATTATATACTCCTTTAATTCAATATATTTGGATGGAGAACAAGCAACCGGACCAAATCACACTGTACTTCACTTTACTCTGTCTATTGACCTTTGTAAAGGGATGGAAAAAGTTGCGGCCATGAGGTATCATTTACATAAATTTTACGTAGCGTTTACACTGCGCTGACGCTTGATGTTGATTACGAATAGTACAATTATAGGAGAACTTCTAACGAAGAATAGAAATGCAACACATTCGGAGGCCATACATGCATAGAGACGTCAAAACAGGCAACTACGTTAATCGTGATTTGAGTTGGGTTGAATTTAATCGGCGCGTACTTCAGGAGGCCCAGGATCCAACAACGCCTCTGCTGGAACGCATGAGATTTCTCGGCATTGTCGCCAGTAATCTGGACGAGTTCGTCAGTGTCAGGGTGGCGGAGACCAAAGAGAAGATCAAGGCCGGATTCACGCAAAAAGATTTTACAGGATACACGCCTTCGGGATTGTACCGCAGACTGATCAAACGAACCGGGACCATGGTCGCCGAACAGTATAAAACATATCGTGAACTCATTCGTTTACTCGCCAAAAAAGGCGTGAACATTCAGGAGTATATTGATCTCAATGTGACACAGCAGCGTGCAATGGACCAATACTTTCATGAGATTATTTTTCCGGTACTCACACCGATGGCGATTGACCAGAGTCGTCCGTTCCCACTGGTACACAACAAGTCTGTCTATCTGTCCGTAATGCTTCAGAAGGAAGGGGAGCAGGAGGGTGAGCCGTTTATGGCTATTGTTCAGGTGCCTTCCAATCTGCCGCGAGTCGTGCAGGCTCCCATTCGGGCGAATAGCAAAAAGAAAACATTCATCCTGATTGAAGACCTCATCAAACATCATATTCATACGCTTTTCAGTGGATACATCTCACTTGCTGCGCAGGAATTCCGTGTGACCCGCAATGCGGATTTGTTCATTAATGAGGAAGAAGCGGAAGACCTGCTGGAGGCCATTGAAAAAGAATTGCGACGCAGACGCCGGGGGCTCCTGTACGACTGGAAGTCTGCAAGGATTTTCGTCCGGATGCCTTATTGGAATTGCAGGAAGAATTCGATATCCAGGACCCGGTGTACGAAATTGATGGACCACTCGATCTGAGTTTTCTGGCTGGATTCGTGGACAGTCTGGAAGGTTTCTCGAATCTGAAATACAGTCCGGTGAAGCCGGTATATCCACTTGAATTTTTGCCAAGAGAAAGTCATTTCGAATTACTGCGCAAACGAGATGTACTGGTGCACCACCCCTATGAATCATTTGAACCGGTCACCGATTTTATATTGGAGGCTTCGGAAGATCCGAGAGTCCTGGCCATCAAGATGACATTATATCGGGTGAATGGCGACTCACGCCTGATCCCGGCACTTGCACATGCGGCTGAGAGCGGTAAGCAGGTTACGGTGGTGGTGGAACTGAAAGCCCGGTTTGATGAAGAGCGTAACATTGCCTGGGCCCGGAAGCTGGAGAAGGCGGGCTGCCACGTGGTTTATGGTTTGGTTGGACTCAAGACCCACGCCAAGATCATTCTTGTTGTTCGCAGGGAACAGCAGGGGTTGAGACGTTATGTTCATGTAGGAACAGGCAACTATAATGAGAGTACAGCCAAAGTGTATACGGACGTGGGACTGTTCACCTCCAATCCGATTATTGGGGAAGATGCATCCGAGTTGTTCAATGAGATTACCGGATATTCCGGTCCGAAGGCATTGCAGGCGTTCCGCGTAGCCCCAGATGGTATGAAGGATGAACTGTTCGCACTGATTCGTCGAGAAACGGAGCATGCGCTGAAAGGCAAACCTTCCCGAATCATTGCCAAGATTAACTCCTTATCCCATCAGGATATGATTGATGAGTTGTATGAGGCTTCTCAAGCGGGCGTGCAGATCGATCTGATTGTGCGCGGCGTATGCTGTCTGCGTCCGGGGGTAGAGGGGCTCAGTGAGAATATTCGGGTCATTAGCATTGTGGACCGTTTTCTGGAACATTCCCGGTTGTTTTATTTTGAAAATAGCGGCAACCCGGATGTATTCATCTCCAGTGCAGACTGGATGACACGTAACTTGAATCGAAGAATTGAACTGATGTGTCCCGTGTTCGATCCGGAGCTGAAGAAAATGCTGGTCGATATTCTTAATCTGTCCCTTAATGATAATGTCAAAGCAAGAGAGCTTATGCCTGGTGGCAATTATGTATTTGTAAAAAATGAAAAGCCCCCGCTGAGAAGTCAGACGGAGGCCATGGGGATTATCCCTTGGAAGCCTGCTGAATGGAGTACGTTAACGTAACTCCCCAGGCTTCCTGCAGATCCTTGACGGCCTCTTCCAGGCCAGCAAGTTCCAGTAACGGCTCGGCTGTACAGGTAAAATGCACCTGCAGCGAGTCGTTTTCTTTGGTCGCTTCGATCGCAGCGATGCTCTCGGATCGATTCATGGCTTCGGCTACGCGCAGCAGAGAGCCTATACGATGAGCATGTCGCTCATCCGAGTTTTTTAGAATGTCCCGATGCTTATGCAGCAGTTGGGGCGTTCTTTTTTCGGATGATAATCGGCCGCACTGGCACTAAGGATGGTCTCCCGATGGGAAAGACCATATATGCTTGCATTCATAATCCAATAGGCCGAGTGCTGCGTATAACGGAAATAGTTAATCTGCTTGCCTGCCATATGCAGCATGGAGGACGCATACAGGATGCGGGCATCGGATTGATCAGGAGCAGTACCTTGTAGTGCCGTGTACAGGGTAACCGCATCCTGATGAATCCGTTGCAGACGTTTCTCTGGAATAGGCGGACCAAAATGAATAAAGTTGCGGATACTATCCTTCAGCGCGTCCGGAACGACCGGCTGGCCTCCGGCCAAGTAATCACGCAACAACCCGTCTCGCAGACCCGCACCACTAACCACATAACGATCGCCCTGTATTAAACGGAAGACGGTTCGCAGGATCAGTACGCCGGGCACAATGATGTCTGCACGATCTTTGGCGAGCCCAGGAACCTTTTTCCGCTGTGCGGAGGTAAGGTGTGGCAAGGAACGAGCGATATTCTCCATCGCTTCCTTGCTGATCTCATAATGATGAGTGACCGGCAGCGAGTACTGGGTACGTTTCTGTTCCACTTTGGCGAGTGTACGCATCGTGCCGCCAAGTCCGATGAGTGGCAGGTCAGGGTGCTCACGAATCCAATCCTGTCCACGGAGAGCTTCGACGACCTCATTACACAGCGCATTAGCATTCGCCTCGGTCCACTGATCTTCACCCCCATAACGGGCATGTGAATTCACTGCACCAATGGGAAGGGAAATGCTATGTAACCTTTTCCGATCCCGAAAGACTGTGATTTCCGTACTGCCGCCTCCGATATCTACGACGTAACCGTCTGCCAGATCAATGGATTGAGTAACACCAAGGAAACCATAATAGGCCTCCCGATCACCGGATACACATTCAATGGTAAGCCCCGTCTCTGTCTCCAGCCATTCCATAATTTGCGAGACATTGCTTGCATTACGAATGGCGGCCGTAGCTGCTGCGCGGATCAGTTTGGTCTGATACGCTTCACAGGTTGCCTTGAATTGACGCAAGATGGTGATGGCTTTATCCAGAGAATGGCGATGGATGGTTCCATCCGCTTCAACAACGCTGCTCAGACGAGCGGCGTATTTGTCTTCATGAATGATGCGATAGGCTGCGTCCTGATCCAGTTCATAGATAACCAGACGAATGGAGTTCGAGCCGATATCAATAATTCCTATGGTTTCATTAGTACGTGTCATAAGCATCTCCTTCTACAGAGGTTCAACTACCCGAATTGAAGAAGGGCAGCCATGGCTTCAGGTGAACCCGGCGGTGTGGCAGAGAAGGGCGTAGTTAACATAACAACAATGATAAACACAATGAAACAGGCAAATATAAGACAACTCACGGCAAAGCCGCGATTGCGCTTTTGAATAAACAGTCGAATACCTGTGACAAAGAGAAGTACCGTAACGGCTACCAGAACGATCGACATTGCAAAATAGGCTACGCCATAAAGTGATTTGAAAAATGCTTCCATTGGTTCTGAACGCTCCTTAGATCCTCATATTTAAGCCCTTCCAAGCCATTCCTTAGTAGCATACGACAGATTGACTTGTTTGAAAAGCAAACCGGGCGCTTGTTCCCGTTTCCGCCATCCCCCTTGGGACAGGTCTCATGGAAAAGGGGCCCTGCCGCGGACAAACATCCAAGAAAGCAAGGTTTCTGTTGAGTATGTATAAGGAAGGACTATTGTTTCAAGGAAGGAGATCAACCCATGTCGAGACAACTTGCAAGCAAATGGCGGAAGACAGCGGCACTGATGAAATATCCGGTCGCGGCTGTCCATATACCACAGACCAAAGCATTCAACTCGGGTAATCTGCTGCAGATGCTCAGTCGTTATGGAATGGTGTATGTCAAACCGATTGTAGGAGGCGGAGGTTACGGTGTTATCCGGGTATCGGCGAGCGGTGGAGCTTATCGATACACCCATATGAAAACGACACGTTCTTTCGCCAGTTTCAGCCAAATGTATCGTTCCCTGGTGCGTGTGAAGGCTAGACGCAAGTATTTGATCCAGCAAGGCATTCATTTGGCAACGATTCAAGGGAGACCTGTGGATTACAGAGTCAAAGTCGTCAAAACCGAACGAGGCTGGGTATTCCGTTCCCTGGTTGGTCGACTCGCTCGTCCAGGATTATGTGTGACGAACCTGAGCAAGGGCGGCACCATGTTATCAGGAAGGCGAGCCCTTGGTTTATCCTTGCCTCATATATCCGGCCGGCACAAACGCAGGGAGATGCGTTCACTTACACTGACATGCACGCACATTATGGAACGTCAGTTCCCTGGTGTGGGCCAGCTTGGGTTTGATTATGGACTGGATTATTCAGGAAAGATCTGGATTTTGGAAGTGAATACCAGACCACAATAGAAAATGAGTGGGAAAGCTCAAGAAAATCCAAGAAAAACCGATAATATATAGAAGAAAACGGTATGAAAAACGTTTGAAATTTTACATTACCGGGTAATTTACTCGCAACAAGTCTTGAAACTATGAATTTATTCCAAAAAAAATATGCTGATAAACGTTCTGACCGAAGTACAACATTCCTGTGCATAAATATTGTCCACACTATACACGTTGATTACTCCACATTTTTTCCATTTATCAACAAACTATGCACAGGATTTCCACATATGATTGTGGATAACAAGAACGCTTGTTCTCTATATGAATCTCTGATATGATAGTTTTGAGGAAAAAAAAGGAAAGGTTGTGGCGGGAAATGGCTATGTTATCCGATGAGATGTTGTTGGATTCCTACCATAAAGCGATTGAGTTGAATCTCGAACGAGATTTCATCGCACTGCTGTTGGCAGAAATCCATAAGCGCAAACTGGGTACCGACGTATCTGCCATTCTTCACTAGAGATCCTCATTGCAGGCAATGTTACAGGTTTCCGGACATGTCCCACAGTGAGACAGGCCATGGCGTGCTCGTCTGACATTGGGAACAATACATCACATGATTGCAAACGTTTTCGACTTCGTCTGCCGTGTCAGAGGAAGATTGGAATACGTAGGGGCTGTATGGTCCGGTGTAGTCGTCCAATTTGCCGCATTCTAACAGTCCCTGAAGGCAGTGGGGGCAAGCCTGCTCCGGTACAACCAGACCGTTACACAGCGGGCATATATAAGACAAGGGTATCCCTCCTGATAATGGATTCACTCAGGAGTAAGATACCCTTTTTTGTATCAATATATGTTCTTTCAGCGAAACTAGCGTTTCATGTTACTGCTGTGTCCTGGGGACAACTTGGCGTCTGGATCGAAGTATACCTTCGCATTGTTGACGGCTGTTGGAGCTTCGCCGAATCCGACAGCGATCAGCTTCAATTTACCCGGGTATGTTGTGATATCCCCGCAGCGAAGATTCCGGGAATGGATGTTTCCATGCGGGAATCCACAACGATGGAGTTGCTGTCAATTTCGATGCCCCACTCGGCAATGGGTCCGAGAGAGAGACAAATCCGAAGTTAACGATTACGTCATCCACTTCGATTTCCTGAGTTTCTTTGGTTTTCACATGGGAAAGAGTTACCTTGGTAATGGAATCATCCCCATGAAGCTCCGTGATTTCGGTCGGTGTAACGACATTCACCTTGGAATTCATCAGGTTTTCGACACTGTGCTCATGCGCACGGAACTTGTCCCGGCGATGGATCAGCGTCACTTGCTCAGCAATGGGCTCCAGCATGAGTGCCCAGTCTACCGCGGAGTCTCCGCCGCCACTGATCAATACTTTTTTGCCTGCAAAGGCATTCAGATCACTGATGAAGTAATGCAGGTTGCTCTTCTCGAACTTGGCAGCACCTTCAAGCTCCAGGCGACGTGGCTCGAATGCACCTACACCAGCTGTAATAATGACAGCTTTGGCATGATATTCATTCTCATCCGTCTTTACGATGAAATGTTGTTCTTCCTTTTTCTCAACCGATACAACCTTTTCTTCAAGGCGAATGTTCGGGTTAAAATGACTCATTTGCTCAACCAGGTTATTCACCAGTTCCTGAGCAGTTACTTTCGGGAATCCGGCTACATCATAGATGTATTTCTCCGGGTAAAGAGCGGCAAGCTGTCCGCCAAGCTGTGGCATACTTTCAACCAGGGTAACGGATGCCTGACGCATCCCACCGTAAAACGCGGCGAACAGACCCGCAGGGCCTCCACCGATAATAAGTAAATCAGTCATATCATGACTGGAATTCTGTGCAGTCAAGAATCAACAACACCTTTCATATTTTAATAGGTAGTTAACAGGAAAAATCTGCAGGCTACGGACTATAACCGGCATCGGTGCTGAACTGTCTTTCCTATTATAAACGGTGTATTCAGGGTTGCAAAGTTTGCTGTATCACGAATCTGAGAATAATTGATGAAGATCAGATGAGAATAGGATGAAATTGGAAATGAAAGGTTATGAAAAATAACAAAAAAAACCTTGATCTTTGCTAGAAATACAGATATCCTTGACCTGTACTATGTGTTTTTTTTGTCTAAATTAGAGTCAATATGTAATATGAAGACAGATCCCGTATGTTGTATAATCTTGTGGTTAATTTCACAACTTGAAACGATAACTTGCGTAGCAAACGAATCAATGGAATGAGCTATGAAATTGATGCAAACGTTTAAATAAATTCGCGAAGTTAACATTTGTCGTCATAATGGGCAAGACCTCATCAATATTTGTAAGTATGTGCATTTTGCATCTCACCCAGGATCGGACGGATGCAAGTGAAACCGGAAGGGGTATAGACATGAGCAGTATTCCCAAAATCGTCATCCTCGGCGCGGGCTATGGCGGGATTCTGACAGCCCAGCGGCTGCAGAAGGAATTGAACTATAACGAGGCCGACGTCACATTGGTGAATCGGCATGATTATCATTATATTACGACACATCTACATATGCCGGCAGCCGGCACGGATACCATTGAGCATGCAAGAGTTCCTATATCGAAGCTGATTGATGAATTCAAGATTGATCTGGTCAAGTCTTCCGTGAAGGAGATTCGTCTGCAGGATCGGAAGATTATTCTGGAGGACGGCACTTTATCCTATGATTACCTGATTATTGGACTGGGCGGTGAGCCTGAGACCTTCGGTATTCCGGGGATGCTGGATCACGCCATGACGATTCGCAGTATTAACTCGGTCAGACTGATTCGAGAGCACATCGAATATCAATTTGCGATGTACAAGAACGATAACAAACGAAATCGTATTCGCTTTGTCGTAGGTGGAGCGGGTTTCAGCGGTGTTGAATTCGTAGCTGAACTTGCAGATCGCATTCCCCAACTGTGCAAGGAATTCGACGTGAATCCAAAACATGTGCATATCTACAATGTAGAAGCAGCGCCTTCGGCCTTGCCTGGATTTGACCCGGAACTGGTGGAACATGCGATGAACGTGCTGAAGAAGAAGGGCGTTACCTTCAAAATTGGTGTTCCGATCAAACAATGTCTCCCGGATGGGGTTATTGTGGGTGAGGGTGAAAAGCTCGATGCTGCCACAGTGGTGTGGACCGGCGGTATTCGTGGTAACTCCCTGCTGGAACAGGCAGGTCTTGAAGTGATGCGTGGACGTGTGAAGGTAGATGACTATCTGCGTGCCCCTGGACATGAGCATGTTTATGTCATTGGTGATAATTCACTTGTCTTTAACGCGGAAGGACGGCCTTATCCGCCAACAGCCCAGATTGCGATGCAGCAGGGTGTAAACTGCGCCAAGAACGTCGTCGCATCCATTCGCAAAAAACAGCCACAGCCTTTTGTATTTACGAGCAAAGGCACCGTTGCCTCTTTGGGTAAAGGTGAAGCGATTGCCGTGGTAGGCGGCAAGAAATACAAGGGCTGGAAGGCGGCTCAATTGAAGAAGCTGGTTGATCTGCGTTACCTGTTCATCATTGGTGGGATTCCGCTAGTCCTGAAGAAAGGGCGGTTTTTCGGATGAGACATTGCAGTGTGCAGGTTCGGGGATTATTAACACGTGACGAACTGGATCGATATAACGCCCTGATGCAGGTCGGTGGATATCTGGAGGAACAGGATCAATATGATCTGGCCTACATCGTGCAGAAAGAAGTGGATATTCTCATTTTGCCCGCGATTGAGCGGCTTAAGGAGAAAGGTCGTGACCGTGACCGGGCCACAGCCGAATTCCTGGAATCACTGAAAGCGGTTGATGAAGAGCAAGATTAGAGACGTTACAAGTTGAACTAAAGATGTTTACACATACACTTCAATGACAGAATAACCTTCCAATCGCTGTTATCCCCAGATTTTTTTGATTCCCTTTTGTTAAAGGGAAAATCCGGTGATAAAGGCGAGCGCTTCGCTTTTTCAGGTTTTTTCTGTCCTTTCCGTTTTTGTGTAAATAAATAGTTCAAACTATATAGATCTAAATCAAGCTTGAGGTAGTAGAATATTGATAAATAATAAAGCACCGCTGACAATATCCTTTACAGGAGATGTCGCGGTGCTTTTTTGTGCGGTGTACTATTTTACAGCTTAAGCATCTCTTCGAGTGTGCTTTCGTTCAGCAAGCTTCCCACGTAGAAGGAGCCAAATTCACCGTAACGTGCACTTACTTCATCAAAACGCATCTCATAAACGAGTTTCTTGAACTGAAGTGCATCATCTGCAAACAGCGTAACGCCCCATTCCCAATCATCGAAACCGACAGAGCCGGTAATAATTTGTTTTACTTTACCCGCATAGCTGCGACCAATCATGCCGTGACTGCGCATCATGGTACGACGCTCGTCCATGGACAGCATGTACCAGTTGTCATTCAGCTCACGCTTTTTGTTCATTGGATAGAAGCAGATGTATTGCCGTTGTGGCAGAACAGGTTTCAGACGGGCGATAATCTCCGGATTTTGCATCGGGTCTTCGCCTTCTTTGCCAAGGTAGTTGCTCAGTTCCACTACACTGACGTAGGAATAGGACTTCGTTGTGTATTGGGCAAACATCGTTTTGTTAAACGCGTTCTCAACAGCCTTCAGATCTTCCAGCGTTTCACGCAGGTGCATCATGACGAGGTCTGCTTTTTGACCGACAACCGTATACACGACTGTACTTCCTTTGGATGTATCCTCGACTTCTTTCCATTCTTTCCAGAATTCCTGGAGTTCGTCCAGTGCTACAGCACGTTCTTCATCATCTGCTGCTTTCCAGGCGGCCCAGTTAATCGAGCGAAAATCATGCAGGGCATACCAGCCCTCCAGTGTTGATGCTGCTTCGTTCATTGGTTGTGTTCCTCCTGCAAGGTATATTTCCAAATCCCTATAAAAGGTTGTTCAAAAGTTTACTTTTCAAACACGCATTATAAGGGACGGGTGAGTGCGTTATCGTTTACATTGTATCCCAACATGAAGCAGAAGGGCAAATGAACAGAGCGTGAATATAGGGAAATTTGTCCAGAAAGTTCGTTGCTTCGCCACATTTTTTGCGGTACACTAACTACTATCCAGAAGTGAAACCCGAAAGTGTGAAAGAAGAGGTGAATGTTGCCGGATGCAATTTATACCTGTGTTGGTATTGATGGTATTATTTTTTGTTATGATGTTTGGTATCGGTTTCATTCTGAACATGCTGATGAAGACGACCTGGTTTCCTTCCTATCTGTTCATCATTGTAATCCTGCCTGTTGTTGTATACTCTCTATGGGATCATTCGTCGTCTCTGATGTCACATCTGGGTTCTTTCCAGCTTGTGGACTATATGACGGGCGTAGCGGGACTGGCTGGTGCGGTAATCAGTGGGTGGACGATCCAGAAGTTACGTTTGGGTGGGTACAGAATGTTTTAGATTGTTGGAACGAGGAAACACATGCTACTGTGGTCGCGTGAAAGTCTTGTCTTTGTCGTAAACGCTTACGAGTACAAAGGGAAGGCTTTTTTTGCCATTCCTTTATATCAGTAGGATTATTGTACACTTGGACTTCATATATATCTGGAGAACATTCTCTTTAGATAATTCCTTGTATTCTGCGGCTGCAGCTTTTATAGTATTCTAGTTGCTCTCGACATTTTTATTTTGGAAATTTGCTGAATTCGGCGAAAACGTGAATGATGTCGACCTAGGACGAAACGGAGCGAGAACGGGCCATCTTTTTGCCTGTTTTTGAGCATTTGAGGATCAGACATTTATGATAGAATAGATAAACATACTTTTGGGGAGAAGGAGATCAGGCTATGCGCATGAAGAATCTGCACCATTATACTGAACATCATCGCTACTGCGTATACAGGGAGTTTGGACTTAGCGCCCTGGATGACCGCATGCTTACAGGAGCATATCAGCCCATGGTAGGTGCATTTGCGGTTGGCTTGTATCGGCTGTTGTTTCAGCATCTTCCCGGTGAACAGGTCGGTTATTCGCCGCTTGAACAGCAACGGAGGCTGTTCATGACGCTTGGCTTGGAGCCAAGTGAAAAAGGGCGTAAATATCTGGTAGAGCAGGCATCCAAGCTTGAGGCAGTGGGACTTCTTCAGACTTCACGGCTATATATACCGGAAAATGATGATTACATCTACGAATATGAGCTGCAACCGCCGCTCTCTCCGGCAGAATTTTTCCGGACACAGCATTTGACACTGCTGCTTCGTGATAAGATTGGCAAATTCGCCGTCCTTTCCCTGCGTTCCGGTTTCTCGGCAGTGGAGAATGGGGACGCGCCTTATCCGGCAGCCAATAAAGAGAATATTTCCGTTCCCTTTTACGATATATTTGAATTGAATACCCATGTCATTGATTACGAGTTGGAGCAAGCTTTGTCGGAAGTATCAACGACGGCCCAGCGGACAGGCACAAATGATACAGCGGAAGAAAACAGTTTGAACTATGCGGACATTATTTTGCGTTTCCCGCGGGAGTCGGTTAATCGCCGTTATGTAGAGCAGCTGCGGTTCGATCATGAACAACTGGGCATTGTGAATTATGTCGTGAACAAGTTTAACCTCAGTGTGCAGGATGTGTGCCGCCTTCTGGATGAAGATGATATCTTCAGTCCACAGGGACAGCTGATTCTGGATGATCTCCAGCATAAAGCGAGCATGCAGTTCAGACAGACGAAGAAGCGTCATGAGCAACAGACTGTACAGGCGGCGAAGGTCGTGGCACTGAGACAGCATATGGAGGAGCCCGAGCGAAAAGAAGACTCCGGTGAGCCACCTGTTGAGCATGGGGTACAGATGGAATATTATGTCGAAGTGCCTCCACAATTTATGACCAAGTGTGATATTCATCAGTACAATATGATGTTGCGTAATGAGCCTTATACCCGCTTGTTGCAGACGTTCTTCCCTGGAGCAGTGCCGGACAATCTAATCGATATATTTGAGAAAATTGATCTGAGCTACAAGTTGCCTGGTGAAGTCATCAATGTTTTGATTCATTATTTGATGGCACTGCTTGTATCCGGCGGAGAGCAGCGGATTAATCGTAATTTCGTTGAGGCTATTGCCTCCAACATGTTGCTTAAACAGGTTAACTCCTATGAGAAAGCCGTGCAATATATTCGCGATCAGGCCAAGGTCAAAGGCAAACAGGCTGCTGGTGCAGCTGGAACCCGTACCCGTACATACGGCAAAGGAACCAAAGCTAAACCCGAAATTCCGATTGTACAAGACATAAGCAACGATGGGGATGCCGTATCTGAGGAAGAGTTCGAAGAGATGATGCGATTTGCCCAGCAGATGCAGGCAAGTAAACAAAAAGGAACTTCATAACTCCCTGACCAAGAAGGAGGGAAAGTCCACCTTTTACTGAAAAATAAGATCCTTTCGCTTAATACTTTGCGAATGGATCTTATTTTTTAAATCATGCATTTTATATTGTGGCATTTCTACACTCAAACAGAAAATGTTTTTTTCTATGGATCTATTCACGGGTTAGTGGATGTTCTAATTCTACATGACCCATTAAACTATCGGTTGCATCTCCATAGGTACCGTCTTCGACGTTGTAACGCTATGGGCGGTTTAACATGTAAAGAAAGGACAGGGGTCACATTGGACCGACCTGTCCCTTTTTAATAGATTAGGATAAACAAGTGATGAGTACAATTATGGTTTACAGATCGATTTTCCAGTTGCCCATCATCTTGGCGACTTCGGGATCGCGGTATGATAAGAAAAGACTTTCCCGCGTATCGAGGGCCGAAATTTGTTCGATATCGTCCACGCTCAACTCAAAATCAAATATGTTGAAGTTTTCGACAATCCGCTCTTTGTTCACCGATTTGGGGATTACAACGACTTCACGCTGAACAAGCCAACGTAACACGACCTGGGCGACGGACTTATTGTGTTTTGACGCGATCCATGTCAGCACTTCGTTACCGAACAGGTCGCCCCTTCCTTCGGCGAACGGTGCCCACGACTGGTGCTGCACTCCCTGCTCTTTCATAAAAGCGCCATTCTCAATCTGCTGATAAAACGGGTGCGTTTCGACCTGGTTAACGGCAGGTACGATTTCATTATGCACGATCAGGTCCATCAGACGATCAGGCAGGAAGTTGCTGACACCGATCGCCTTGATTTTACCTTCGCGATACAGGTCTTCCATCGCACGCCAAGCACCGTAGTAATCGCCAAACGGCTGGTGAATAAGATATAGATCGAGATAGTCGAGTTGCAGCTTTTTCAGGGATTTGGCAAAGGACAGCTTGGCACGCTCGTAGTCGGCATCCTGAACCCAGAGCTTGGTCGTAATGAACAGCTCCTCACGCGGTATGCCGCTGCGCTTGATCGCGCGTCCGACCGCTTCCTCATTCATATAACCGGAGGCGGTGTCGATCAGACGGTAACCAGCCATCAGTGCTTCATATACGGAGTTCTCGCATTCTTCTGCATCTGGAACTTGGTAGACACCAAAGCCGATGATCGGCATTTTCACACCATTGTTTAATGTTACGGTTTGCATTGTAATTCCTCCTAGGTTTAAATGTAAAACGCAAACGGCCCCGAATGCGAAAATCGGGCACCATAGCGGGGGTTCCGCTTATGGTGGAGTTGCATTACAATAAACCTATCACCTTCGTGTTACACGAAGGCAAGCTGATTTCAAAAAATATTTTTCGAGGAGGATATCACATGCATACGGTCAAAGAAGCCGCTATGATAACGGGACTCACTGAGCACGCTGTGCGCTTTTATACGGATAAAGGCCTGGTGCCAAGCGTGCAGCGCAATCAAAACAATATTCGGATGTTTGACGAAGAATCGATTAACTGGCTGCATGGCATCAAATGCCTGAAGCAATCCGGGATGTCTATTGAAGTCATTAAAATGTACGTTGATTTCTGTCTCGAAGGAGATTCGACCATACAGCAACGATACAAACTTATGATGGAGCATAAAGAAGCTGCACTCATTAAGCTCGAAGAAGCCAAACAGCACATTGCTCATTTGGAACAAAAGACGGCTCTATATCAGGCTATACTGGAGCACCGCTCTCCAGATACAACCAATCCCGGTAACTGGGACAAAATTCAGCATATGCATGCTGACGTATTTTACTCGCCCTCAGTTCGAAATGCTGAAGTTCTACGTGAGACACAACAACTATGAGCATACTCCTTGTTCAAATAACAATGACATCTTTCAATGTTATCCAACGGGGGGTAATCAAAGAAATACGTTAGTTCCAAAAGCAATGAATGTTCAGCAGGTTTGGACGTTAATATAGGAACAAAACAGCCCTTCAACTTCCTTTGGGAAGTGAAGGGCTGTACGTCTCTCAACTAGCATACAGGCGTGCACGAAAATTATAATTACCTCAAAATCGTAGTGGCTTGATTGCCTGCATAATCCTCAATGACCAGCTTCAAAGAGCTGTTGCTGAACGCTGGTGTGAAGGTCAGTTCACTCAGCTTTGTTCTTCCCCGAATGATATACGGGAATTTCTGCGAAACGTAAGTGACGCCGAACTCGCGTGCTACCCCATTTTCATATACATAGAGCTTGTACCAGTCCTCCAGATCAGGCAGGGCAAGGGTGTATTTTCCATCTTTTACCGTGACCTTTTCATTGGCGTATGGTGTAATCTGAAGATCTGCCAGCTGTCCGGTATGGGTTACTGGACTCTTCTCGCCAATGGCGATGTTCAGTACGTAATGTTCGCCATTGGTTGGAAGTCCCGTCAGAACGGCAGATTGTTTTCCTTTTTTGACCTGAAGCGACTTGGTGAAGGGTTCTTTTGTATATTCGGTTTCTAGTATGAGCTGAATAGACTCGTTAACTTTACCTTTGTCTTTTTTCGTATTTTTGTCCTTATCCGTATTTTTGTCTTTGCCCGTATCTTTCGCTTTCTTCGGGTTGTTCCAGCTTACGATGGCATCGCCATTCTTCTTGAATTTCACATCAATATCCTGAACGGCCGTATTCAGATCATAAGGCAGGACGGCTGCTTCACTCTCGGAACCATCTGCACCAACAGCACGGATAGACAATTCACCAGACGGCTGCTTCAGCGATTTGATATAAAAAGTGGAATCATACACGCCGCCAACATAGGCACCATTTTCATATAAATTGTATTGCTTGACCTCTGAATAGTCCTTCATGTCCCATGTGACAACCAGTTCATTGGTGTTGGTCAGTGCTTTGGCAATATGGAATCCGGTCGGTGCATCCGGTACAGCCGCTGAACCGTCAAACATACGGATCTCACCAATATTCATCTGATAGTCCTCAATTGCTGCATCATTCGGGTCAAAGGACAATCCCATAGCAGCAATGGTCTTGCCTTGATAGGCACTCAAATCCAGTGTAGCTGTCTTCCAGCCTTCCGTATGCTGACCTGACTGAGGTACTTCTACGTTGACCACGTTAGATGGATCATCTTCAAAGATTAACCCAACATGCAGGGAGGAAGTATCGCTGATGGACGGTTTGTTATACGTCAGTTCCAATTTGGATTGTCCGTTGACAGACAGGTCGGTCTTGTACAGGCGCAGGAAGTTGTCCGCGTTCAATGTACCGTTGACCACGAGAGAGCTGCCGCCATTGAACGCGCCAATGGAGTTATAGGTGTATCTTGCGCCTTTCTCGTAAGATGGACCATAGTCAAAATCAACACTTAACTTGTCGCCTTCGCTATCCATCCACCATTGCCAGGTGACAGGGATATCCTGAATATTGATATTGGACCATTCCTTGTCGTTTGAGATGGTACCGTCTTCATAATATTTCAGACCGTGGCCGGTATTGAAACTTGTCGCAAAATTGGAGCCGTTAATGACGGATCGCTCCGTAAGATATGCGGCAATCCCGTCCCAGTTTGCACCGGAAGCATACACATCCGACAGATCGGCAGAAGCATTACGACGCGCATCTGTCGGGTCTTGATTTGGCCCAGACCACCAGGCACGATCGCGCACAAAGGTCATCCATTGGTACTTATCCTCGGCTCGGTGATTGGTGCTGCCATCGCCAATCTCTTCATCCAGGGCGTTATGGGTGAAATCAGCACCCAATGTCGCAATACTGTTCATGGGCTGACCGTTCTCATCCAGATTATGGCGCAGGTCGTAGGATTGCTTCCAGCGGCCGAATTGGTCATGCCCCCCTTCAACACCAGCAAATACGGTTTCCAGTGGGTCAAGTCCCAAGCTAAGGGCATGATCACGGGAATCGCGGAGCATCTTGTGGTTCCATACATAGTTCAGGAAGATGGAATCCGAGACTCTGCCTAGAACGGAATCCTGTACAAAAGGGCTATTAAGGCCGTTAAACTGGTTCTGGTACTGAATCTTGCCTGTTGTATTGATGGTGGAATCATACCACTGAACGTACAGGCCTTGATCTCTTAGAACTTTCATGAATTTTTTGTAGGAAGCGATATCCTCAGGGGCTACACCCGGGCAACCTCTTCCTGATTGAAGAAGTATCCATCGTAGTTGTAGTATTCTGCCATCTCGGCAAGTTTCTCGGCTACAGGGAAATTGCCGTTTTCATCCTGAATCAGCATTTGTTTATAGGTTTGAGGCCCACGGTCATTGTCCGAGAAAAAGATGTTGGCAATGGACTTTACGCCATTTTTGTGGGCTGCATTGGTGTAGGCCGGATTCGGAATGTTGAGAATGCCGAACTCGAAGTATTTCTCCGTCCATTCCTTACTCGGGTCATACAGCTTCTCGGGTACTCCGGCAGAAGCCATGCCATGCCAATAGCTGTAGTAGTCCGTATATTGCCAATAATTGAACAGATACTGACTGAATTCATTCGTATATGGTGTGCTATCAAAAAATGCATTGCCGTAATCGCCACTCATCGTGAACAGTTGCGTGTCTGGGCTAAGCTCAGGATAAGCCTGTGTTGCAGCGAACGCTTCATTACGGGGCTGCAAGGGAACATGGGCACGAAGCAGATCGCCATGGATATCACTTTCGGGTGTCCAGTTCAGAATCTGCGCAGAGGTGTATCCGTGCTGATAGGGCTGATTCACCCCTTTGGCACTTTCACCAGTGTATGGGAGCGTGTCTCCGGCATAAACGGATGATGCAACAACTTGTCCAAGCAGTGCCGTAGTCAGGACCATGGAAGTGACCTTGGGAATGATGCCTTTCGGTTTGAGTTTGCGTGTCATGCTGTTCCTCCTTCAAGTGGAATCAATGGTTGGTATTCTTTTACACAAAGATAAAACTTATGGTTAACGATAGTGGATGAAAGCGTTTTTAAATAGGGTGAAATTAAAGAATCACGAGTACAAACTAAAGAAAAGTTGCAGGTGACAAGTTAATGTCAGAAGCCTGATGATATAATTCTATATAAGTTAAACTAATTTTTTACACGATAACGGAGAGGACAGAAGAAACCTGAAAAAGCGAAGCTAAAAGCTTTCTGCAAGAAAGCTACTTCGGAAGCATAAGCTTCGCCTTTATCACCGGATTTTCCCTTGGGAAAAGGGAATCAAAAAATCTGGGGATAACAGCGATTGGAAGGTTATTCTGTCATCACAGCATCGGAGGGAACATACGAATTGAAAATTGTTAGCGTTTACAATAATTTCTTCAAAAATAATATGTTTATGAAAATGCTCCTGATCTTCTCGATGATATCGATTGTCACGATCATTACATTGTCATATATCATCTTCCTAACGGTGTCCGACTCCACGATTCGCCGGGAATTGGCAATCCAGAAAGCGGCGATGGAACATGTGGACCGATATATGCATCAGCAATATGAATCGGTGCAAAACATGGTGAGGGACATGCATCAGAATGAGGCACTTTCTGCCAACATTACGTATCTGATGAACCATTCGTACGCTGAATATGTACAGCACATGACGAATGGATATTACGCCAATCAGGACGATTATTCGGCCGATGTGTTGAAACATTTTCAGAATATTATGGATCGTAATTCGCAGATTAACCAACTCATGTTATATAGCGCTGAGCAGCAGGATCTGTCTACCTTTAATCAACACAAGCAGTTCCGCAAGCTGGACACCAATGTCGCTCATTCCTATATACCGGATGTGATGGCGATGGAAACGCCCAATATCAGTGCACCCAACTATTGGATTCGCAAAGAGATCAATCAATGGGACCCTGCGCTCTATTCCATCCGCGTACCGATTAACAATACACAGACCCTTCGTAATCTGGGGCAGTTTCTGGTGTTTTTCGACTCGCAGGGCATTGGGAATGCGCTGAATAACTACGATAGTAACCTGAAGGGAGAAATCGTGGTGTTATCGGCCAAAGGCACAGTCTTGTTCGACTCCAACAATCAATATTATGGCAAGCAGTACCCGTATGTGAATGTGGCCGACTCCCTGTTTGATCAGACGGATATGGATGCGATGAAAAAGGAGCAGAACATGTATGTGAACAAGTTTGTCTCCGCGGATCAGGGTTATGTGGTTATCGGCACCGTTCCGGTGGAAGAGATGGCTGAAACCTATGCGGGTATTCGCAATACCATCATCTCGATCAGTATCGTATGTATTTTGTTTGCTGTGCTGGTCCCGGCGTTTTTCATTATTAACTTTGCGAAACGAACCCGTCGAATTATTCGCTTCACCCAGAAAGTGAAATACGGCAACCTGACGGCTCGCATCGACGATGCGCGCGATGATGAACTGGGGCAGATCTCACACAGCTTCAACGATATGCTGGACGAGCTGAATCTGTATATTGAACGCGTCTACAAAGCCGAGATCAAACAGAAGGAGACCGAACTGGTCGCGTTACAGGCGCGGATCAACCCTCACTTTCTCTACAATACGCTTGAAGTGATTCGGATGAGGGCCATATCCCAGGGGGCGAGAGATGTCGGTGAGATGATCTATAGCCTATCCGTATTGTTCAAGAGCCTGGTGCAACAGAAGAAAAACTATACGTTGAAGGATGAGATGGAAGCTTGCCGGTTATATCTGGAGTTATTCCGAATCCGCTACAAGGATATTTTCATATATACGATCCAGATCGATGCTGCCTATTATCAACACCCTGTCGTGAAACTTTCGTTGCAACCCATCATTGAGAACTATGTGGTGCATGGCATTCAGACGGAACGTTCGGATAACCGCTTATCCATCATTGTAGAAGAGACCGATGATGTAGTGCAGGTGGAGGTCAGAGATAATGGCAAAGGCATTGATCCTGCCCGTCTGACGGAAATTCTTGAAGAACTGGAACGTCCTGAGGAGTCTGGTCAGATGTTCGGGCTGCGCAGTGTTCATAGTCGATTGCGCTTCCTGTATGGGCCAGAGTTCGGTATCACCATAGAGAGTACCCTCGGAGAAGGAACACGGATCAGGGTGCGTTATCCACATACAGAAGGGGCAGGTGTTTAATATGTACAAGGTGTTTATTGTGGACGATGAGCCGTTCATTATAGAAGGCTTATACGATATTGTGGATTGGTCTTCATTTGGTATGGAAATTGTGAGCCATGCTGGTAATGGACAGGCCGCGTTACAAGCGCTCTCCTCCCAGCCTGTGGACATCCTGATTACGGATATATCCATGCCACTCATGAATGGTCTTGATCTGATTCGGGAAGCAAGGCGAGTGCAACCTGAGATTAAGGTCATTATCCTGAGTGGTTTCAATGAGTTCGAATATTTGAAGGAAGGCATGCAGCTGGGGATCGAAAACTATCTGCTCAAACCCATTAATGTGGAGGAACTGGAATCCACGCTGAGCAATACAGCTTCCAAGCTGGATCATACAGTGGCACCTCTAGCCAATGATGCTTATGGCATTCAGATTCTGAAAGATAACATTCTTCATCGCTGGCTTACCGGACAGATTGCAGCTACCGAATTCGAAGAACGCGCCCGGTTTATGAACCTTTCTCTGGAAGCCTCGGATGTAGCTGTCGCTATATTGCGTGACAAAGACAAAGGGCAAACAATCAGCATGTTTGAACGTGTGGAGGAGATGCTGAAGGACAAGTCTCATCTGAATGTCTTTCATGACATCGATGGTGATCTCGTCATTGTTGCCAATGTCGACGGTAACGAGGATGAGGAACAGAAGTTAATGGAGGGTCTTCAGGCGTTATCCGATGCGATAACAGTAACTCATCCGACGGCACGCATTGGAGCAGGCAGGTTGATGAAAGGGCTGTACCAGGCACCGACCAGTTATGCTGAGGCCAAAAAAGCACTTCAGTATGTGATGATTTATCCTGATCTTAAAGTCATCGACCATGCCATATTGGAAAGGTGCGGAAGTTCAACGGCGACCTTTTTCATTGATTGGAGGGAATACGCCAAACTCATTCTGTCACGCAATACAGAACAACTTGCCGAACGGATTCGCATGGATTTTGAGCAGCATCGGGATGGACTTACGCCTGCAGAGCTGCAGAATACCGCATTGGAGGTTGTGATTCGCTTCAAGATGGAACTGGAGAGCATCAAACATTCGGATGAGTCTGCCATATACCAACAAGGGCTTCAACTTGTCCTGAATAGTGGCACTTTTGATGAACTCGTGCAGGCGCTTCAGCAAGTCGGGTCGCAGACGATCCAATCCCTATTGCAGGATCTGAAGAATCCGATTGTGAACCAGGTGCTGCAACATATCGACAAACACTACGCAGAAGAGCTCTCCCTGAAGCTGCTGGGTGCCCACTATCATCTGCATCCGGTGTATTTGGGACAATTGTTCCACAAGGAGACAGGGGAGACATTTGCCGAATACATCAACAAATACCGGATTGAACGTGCAAAGGAACAACTGCGCAATACCAATCTGAAGGTACATGAGATCGCCCGAAATGTGGGGTATTGGGAGACAGGGTATTTCTATAAGCAATTCCGCAAATATGTGGGGATTTCACCGACCGATTTCAAGGTGTTTGGTTAATTCGGTGACGGGGAGATCCTAATGTGCGGACGGAGATTCAAGAGACATATCGGGAACAGGAAGGCATGGATGAAGATCATGCCATACGTTACCCGGCATGTCTCTTTCATGTAAGCGATTTATTTAAACAGGTACAAAATAGATGCTCCAGGATGATTTCTCTTTAATTTGTACCTCGAAAACTTAAGTTTATCTTCTTTTTGTAAATGCTTTCATTCGATAAGGTTAAAGCAGTTAGTAAGTAGAGCCTAAGGGAACACGAAAAGGGAGGATCAAAGAAATGAGTAAACAAAGAAAACGCTTCTCACTCGTTCTTGCATTGTTAATGGCCGTTACACTTGTACTTAGTGCCTGTGGAGGAAGCAAAGATGCTTCAGAATCCGGGGGAGCAGGAGATGATACAGTCGAGTTGATCTGGTATACCATCGGTACCCCTCAGAAAGACGTCAATAAAGTAATGGAAGAAGTCAGCAAGTATACGAAAGAGAAAATTAATGCCACGGTGACGATGAAGATGGTTGACTGGGGTGACTACCCGCAAAAGATGCAGGTTAACGTAGCCTCCGGTGAGCCGATGGACATTCTGTTCACTTCTTCTGGTGGATTCGATTATGTACAAAATGCGAGAAAAGGCGCATTCCTTGAACTGGATGATCTGCTTGCTGAATACGGTCAGGATCTCACCAAGACCATTGATCCTGCATTCCTCAGCGGTTCGAAGGTAGACGGACACAATTACGGAATTCCAGCCAACAAAGAGCTGCCTCAACAAGAGGTATGGCGCTTTAACCAAATGCTGGTTGATAAATACAAGCTGGACACCTCTGGTGTCCGTACGTTAGACAGTCTGGAGCCTTTACTGAAAACGATCAAGGAAAACGAGGCAAGTGTAACACCTTTTGCCATGGATAAGAACTATGTTCCTTACGTGCCGTATGACTATGTCATTCAGAACCTGCCAATGGCAATCAAGCTGGATACGACAGACTATAAGCTTGTGAACATCCTGGAAACACCTGAAATGAAAGAAGCACTTACGACGATGCACAAATACTACAAAGCCGGTTATGTATCGGCAGAAGGCAGCTACAACTGGTTCCACGAACGACCTGACAACATCGGGCAACTGGTTCCTGGATCGTGCACAGACACAGCCGCTCGCGGACAACCAATGGTCTGCAAGTTACGGTTATCAAGTTGTTTCAACACCTGCAAGTGAAGCGATTATAACGAATACATCTGTACAAGGTTCCATTATGGCCATCTCGGCCAACTCGGAATATCCGGAGAAAGCGATGGAGTTCCTGAATCTGCTGAATACAGATCCGGTGCTGCGCAATATGGTGGATTCCGGTATCGAGGGCACACACTACAAAAAAGTGGATGACACGCATATGGAAAATCTGCCTGAATCGAAAAACTACGATATGCCTTCATACTCCCTTGGGAACAACATGCTGCTCTATCTGAACAGCAATGACCCGGATAACAAATGGGATGAGTTCAAGAAGTTTAACGCTGAAGGTATCAATTCCCCGATCCTCAGCTTCAACTTTGATGCAAGCAATGTATCTGCCGAGCTGACGGCGGTACAGAACGTGAAAGAGCAGTATTGGGCAGCACTGATGACAGGTACACTGGACCCGGCAGCCAATCTGGATCAAGTGATTGAGAAGTTCAATCAAGCCGGACTGGAGAAAGTAATGGCTGAAGCCCAAAGCCAGCTGGATGCCTGGAGAGCGGAAAACAAGTAACAGTACATCGTAAGGATCGGGCAGCTGCTTATCGCGTCCGGTCCTTTTTCATTCAAGCCTGAAGGAGGAACTCCACAATGACTACATTTTTGAAAAACCTGCTTAGAAACCGGGTCATGCTGCTCATGGTGCTGCCAGGCGCCATCTGGTTCTTCTTCTTCTCCTACTTGCCTCTTGTGGGTACAGTGGCTGCCTTAAGGAATATCGCTTCAGCCGTGAAGGGTTCTGGGCAAGTCTGATGAAGAGCGAATGGGTGGGCTGGGACAATTTCAAATTCCTGTTCAGCACAAGTGATGCATGGCTCATAACACGCAACACCCTCTTTATAACATCGCGATTATCTTCCTGGGACTGGTATTCTCTGTGGCATTGGCAATCCTGCTCTCGGAACTGGTTAACAAACGACTCGCCAAACTGTATCAAACCGGTATGTTTCTGCCGTATTTTCTATCCTGGGTTATCGTTGGTTACTTCGCTTTCAGCTTCCTGAGCATGGACCGCGGGATGTTGAATCAGATTATTGGCTGGTTCGGGTGGAACCGATTCAGTGGTACTCCGAGGCGAAATATTGGCCGTATATTCTGGTGTTCGTTGCGTTATGGAAAACGATTGGTTATCGCAGCGTTGTCTATCTGGCTTCCATTCTGGGGATTGATAAATCGCTGTATGAAGCAGCCATGATCGATGGGGCAAGCAAATGGCAGCAGATTCGCAATATTACGATTCCGTTGCTGTCTCCAATCATTACAATCATGACCTTGCTGGCTGTGGGCCGCATTTTCTATGCCGACTTCGGACTGTTCTATCAGGTACCAAGGGATTCGGGTACGCTCTATTCAGTCACCAATGTTATTGATACGTACGTCTATCGTGGTTTGAAAACAAGTGGTGAGATTGGCATGAGTACAGCTGCGGATTGTATCAATCCGTCGTAGGTTTTGTACTCGTTATCATCTCCAACTATGTTGTGCGCAAAGTAGATAAAGACAGCAGCCTATTCTAGGACAGGGAAAGGAGTGAACCACCATGGCTCAAGCAGGGCTTGTTAAAAAACGCGACTTCCACCACGTATCCAGCGGTTGGAACGTAATCATGAACATCATCGCAGGTCTATTCGCTCTGATCTGTGTATTTCCTTTTATATTTGTAGTCATCATCTCATTTACGGACGAGAAAGCACTGGCCCGTGATGGATATCGTCTGATTCCGGCAGAATGGAGTCTGGCGGCTTATCAGTTTGTCTGGCAGAGTGGGGACGCACTGCTGCGTGCTTACGGAGTTACCATCCTGGTAACGGTACTCGGTACCATCATCAGTCTGATTCTCATGTCGCTGTACGCGTATGCGATTTCCCGGAAGAGCTTCAGATATCGGAGATTTTTCTCCATCTTTGCCATTCTGACCATGTTGTTCAACGGCGGCATGATTCCAACCTATATGGTTGTTTCCCAGCTGCTTGGACTGAAAGATACGTTATGGGCACTGATTCTGCCGCTGGCGATGAATGCCTTCTATATTATGATTCTGCGTACATTCTACTCCACCAGTGTGCCGGATGCAGTCATTGAATCGGCGAAGATTGATGGCGCCGGGGAGTTCTATACCTTATGAAAATCGTGATTCCACTCTCCTTGCCGGGACTGGCAACCATCGGGTTGTTCAGTACACTCGGTTACTGGAATGATTGGTTCAATGCGCTGTTATACATCGATAATCCCAATCTGGTGCCCCTGCAATCCATGCTGATGCGGATTGAGTCGAGCATCCAGTTTATCCAGCAGAACTCTGCTAACAGTTCAATGAGTCTGGCAGCCATGCAGTCCATTCCGCAGGATACATCCCGAATGGCGATGGTTGTGCTTGCCACGTTGCCGATTATATTCGCTTATCCGTTCTTCCAACGTTACTTCGTACAAGGTCTGACGGTGGGCGCGGTCAAAGAATAACCGGATCTTGCTATAGGATTGGAGAGATGCAGATTGATGACTTACAAGGACCAGAGCAAATCCGTAGAGGAGCGGGTGCAACACCTGCTGAGCCTGATGACTACGGAAGAAAAAGTAGGCCAACTCACTCAGCCATTTGGCTGGCAGACCTATACGAATGATCAAGGGAACATCACGTTAAATGAATCCTTTAAGCAGCAAGTGGAAAAGGGGGCATTGGCTCCCTCTACGGGGCGCTTCGTGCAGATCCCTGGACTGGCGTTACGCTGGAAAATGGACTATCCGCCAGAGAAGGCGCGGAGGCGGTCAATCTCATTCAACGTTATGCGGTAGAGCATTCCAGACTGGGCATTCCCATCCTGATTGGGGAAGAGTGCTCGCATGGACACATGGCGATTGACGGAACGGTCTATCCTGTCCCCCTTTTACTGGGGAGTACATGGAATGTGGATCTATATCGGGAGATGTGTCAGGCGGTAGCGCGGGAGACACGTGCCCAAGGCGGTGCAGTCACCTATTCGCCGGTACTGGATGTTGTGCGTGATCCGCGCTGGGGACGTACCGAGGAATGTTTCGGTGAAGATCCGTTTCTCATTGGAGAACTGGCAGTTGCTTCTGTGGAAGGACTTCAGGGTGAAAGTCTTGAACATGGGGATACGGTAGCGGCAACGCTGAAGCATTTTGTCGGTTACGGCAGCTCGGAAGGTGGACGCAATGCAGGGCCTGTACATATGGGCTGGCGTGAACTACTGGAAGTGGATCTGTATCCATTCCGTAAAGCTGTAGAAGCAGGTGCGCAGTCCATCATGCCGGCGTATAACGAAATTGATGGTACACCTTGTACGGTAAATACGGAATTGCTGGAAGATGTTTTGCGTAAGGATTGGGGCTTTGACGGTCTGGTCATTACGGATTGCGGTGCGATCAATATGCTGGCAAGTGGGCACGATATCGCGACAGATGGACTGGATGCATCGGTGAAGGCGATTGAGGCAGGCATCGATATGGAAATGTCCGGTGAGATGTTCGGGCAATATCTGGTGCAGGCGGTGGCAGAAGGCAAGCTTGATGTGCAGGTCTTGGATCAGGCTGTCTCTCGCGTGCTGACATTGAAATTCAGACTGGGATTATTCGAACAGCCTTATGTGGATGCTGATCGGGCAGCGGAGGTGATTGGCAGTGAGCAGCATGTTCAGCTGGCACGCCAGTTGGCGGCAGAAGGCGTTGTACTTCTCAAAAATGAGGCTGACACGTTACCTCTATCGATAGCACATGTGGGCCGGATTGCCGTCATTGGGCCAAATGCGGATCAGGCCTACAATCAACTGGGTGATTACACGTCTCCACAACCGAAGTCGAAAGTGGCGACGGTACTGGACGGGATTCGCTGTAAGCTGGCTAGTCATATGGATGGGCGTGCGGAGAAAGTTCAGTTGGTCCTTTGACTGGTGACAGCAGTACAGATCAGGTACTCTACGTACCAGCTGCCGAATCAAAGGTGATTCGAAGGAAGGATTCGAACGTGCAATCGAAGTTGCCAGTCAGGCAGATACCGTCGTTATGGTCGTGGGCGGCTCCAGTGCGCGTGACTTTGGAGAAGGAACGATCGATCTGAAGACGGGTGCTTCCAATGTATCGGATAACACATGGAACGATATGGAGTGCGGCGAAGGCATCGACCGGATGACATTGGGCCTTGCAGGAGTACAGTTGGAACTCATTCAGGAGATTCACAAGCTCGGCAAGAAGCTTGTCGTTGTCTACATCAATGGTCGTCCAATCACGGAACCTTGGGTGGATGAACATGCCGATGCGATTCTGGAGGCGTGGTATCCGGGTCAAGAGGGCGGGCATGCCATTGCAGACATTCTGTTCGGTGATGTGAATCCGTCGGGCAAATTGACGATCTCCATTCCGAAGCATGTCGGACAATTACCGATCTACTACAACGGCAAACGTTCTCGCGGCAAGCGTTACCTCGAAGAAGATCTGGAGCCACGTTATGCATTCGGATACGGACTGAGTTATACCACATTTGAGTACAGTGAACCGCAGCTGAGTGATGCGTCCATGCCAGCCGGTGATTCAGTTACGGTATCGGTGAATGTGACCAATACCGGCCCTTATGCAGGTGCAGAAGTTGTACAGATGTACATCTCTGACGTGGTCAGCTCACTGACTCGTCCTGCCAAGGAACTGAAAGGATTTGCGAAAGTGCACCTGGAGCCTGGAGAGACGCAGACCGTGGAATTCCGAATTGGAGCGGAGCAGTTGCAGTATATTGGTCGTGATTTGAAGCCTGTCGTTGAACCAGGACAATTCCATATTCATATCGGCAGGCAGCGTAAATGATACGCAAATGGCCGAACTGACTGTAAGGGAGGCGTAAGACTTTGGAACGTATCAGACGATTCATTCGCGAGTTGTCCGAACATCAGTGGCTGGAGCGATTGCAGCTTCGCAGTTGGGACATTACCCGTGCTTATTATAACGTACCAGGACAGTATGAGGATCAGGGTGAATATGCGGAAGGACAAGATTTTGAGCGTTTTCCGAGCAAACAGGGAACGACTTATTTCTTCAGAACACGTCTGGAGATCCCTGCTACGTGGCAGCAAGCACCATATGGGCTTGTATTTGAAACCGGCGGAGAAGGCTTGCTGCGGGTGAACGGGCACTCTTATCAGGGTCTGGACCGCAATCACACCTACGTCACGCTTGATCCGTCCAAAGTCGGGACTAATCCGGAACTGGAGATTGAGATGTTTGATCCGATCCCTGAACCCGTAGACCCCTTGAATCAACAGGCGGTTATTCAGCCGCCGATCACATCGATTACCAGCTTGCTGGTAAGACCAAATGAAGCCGTTCGCAGTCTCATGTACACGGTTATCATTGTGCGTGATTCGACTGTATTGTTGCCAGAAAGTGATTTCAGACGAGTGCGCCTGTTAGAACTGGTGTATCGTGCAATGGATCAATTTGTAGGCATGTCAGCAGAAGAGATTGAGCAGGGAGAAGGTATTCGACAGATTGAGCATAATCTGAAGCATCATGTGCGTGAGATTGGCGGTAACGCAGAGGGTCTGGAGCATATGGTGGGACAGTCCCACATTGATATTGCATGGCTGTGGCCTGTGCGCGAGACGGTACGCAAAACGAGTCGTACGTTCTCCACTGTGGATGCACTCATGAATGAATATCCGGACTATGTGTATTCCCAGAGCCAACCCTTGTTATATGCATTCCTGAAGGAACATGATCCCGAATTGTACGCACGCGTGAAGCAGCGGATTGCAGAAGGACGTTGGGAACTCGTTGGCGGTATGTGGGTTGAGCCGGATCTGAACATCCCAAGCGGTGAGTCCCTGATTCGCCAGATGTTATATGGTCAGCGTTTCTATATGGAGGAGTTCGGCAAGACATCACAGATTGAATGGCTGCGGATACATTCGGGTATTGTGCCTCCTTGCCGCAGATTTTGAAGCATGGCAACGTAGAATATTTCATGACGACGAAGCTCGGCTGGAATGATACGAATGTGTTTCCATATGATCTGTTTCACTGGGTGGGCATTGACGGTACGCCAATTCTGTCTTACCTCAATCATGGTGTTAACGGGCACACGCTGCCGAAGGACATCCATGATCACTGGCAATCCTACCGTGAGAAAGCAGCGCATCCGGAGCACATGCTTCTATATGGACACGGAGATGGCGGCGGCGGGGTAACCCGCGAAATGCTGGAGTATGTGGATCGCGCTGACCTGATGGTGGGCAGCCTGCCAGTCGATATAGCACAGCGGGAGGTTTCTTTGCCGGAGTTGAAAAGGAGCAACCTGTACTTCCAAAGTGGCATGGTGATCTGTATCTGGAGTTACACCGGGGAACCTACACGACACATGCGCGCAATAAACGCAACAATCGGAAGGCGGAGGTTCTGTATCGAGAAGCTGAGCTATGGAACACACTTGCTCTGCCAGATATGGAGGCGAATACCGAGGCTGAAGTGCGTTTAGCACTGCATGAGGGCTGGAAATTGATTTTGCTGAATCAATTCCACGATATTATACCGGGATCGGCGATTACGGAGTCCTATGTGACTTCGAATGAGGAATATGTACAGGTATTTGAAAAAGGTAAGAACGGATTGAACCAGGGTGTTGCAGCATTGACAACCGGTATCAACACAGAAGGACCAGAAGGTTCAGTTGCTTATGTTGTATTCAACAGCCTAGGCTGGAAACGGAGTGCAGTTGTTCAGTTGTCTGTGGAGGATGGTTTAGATTGCTACGCCATTGATGAAGAAGGACAACGCCTGCGGATGGATCGGGAAGATGGCAGCATGTCTGTTCTCGTGACGGACATTCCGGCGTTTGGATATAAGACGATATGGCTGGTTCCGGAAAATACAAGGGAAACGAATGTACGGGAAATGACGAACCTTGCCTTACAAACAACCTTTAATGATACATGGGATACCGCCTTTTATCAGGTGCAATTCAACGAACGTGGGGAAATTACCCGTCTGTGGGATAAGACCGCGGAGCGTGAGATGCTGAAGCCGGGTGAACGTGGCAATCAACTTCACTTCTTCCACGATCGTCCAACGCTCTGGGATGCATGGGATATCGACAGTCGTTATGAGGAACAGGTTGCTGGCGAAGCAGAACTGGTGGAGAAAAAGCTGGTGCTGGCGGGTACAACGAAGGATGTCCTGCGCTTCCACTGGAAGATTCATCAATCGGTGATTACACAAGATATCGTTTTCTATCATGACTCACGGCGAATCGACTTCCAGACACAGGTGAACTGGAATGAAGATCACAAACTTCTGAAAGTTGGCTTCCCTATTGATGTGGTGACCTCCAAGGCCACATTCGAGATTCCATTTGGCGCACTGGAACGTCCGACGCATCGCAACACAAGCTGGGAACAAGCCCAGTATGAGGTCTGCGGACATCGCTTCGCAGATGTATCCGAATATGGATACGGCGTGAGTCTGCTCAATGATTGCAAATACGGTTATGACGTGCAGGGAAGTACCATCCGTTTATCCTTACTTCGTGCACCGAAGTGGCCGGATCGCACTGCCGATCTGGGAGAGCATGAATTCACGTATTCGCTGTACCCGCACGACGGGGACTGGAGAGCAGCACACACCGTACGTCAGGCAGCTGAATTGAACACGGAAGTGGTCGTGCAACAAGTAGAGTACACACAACAGCCACAACAAGCACAACCGATGGAACAGATGCAACAGAGGGATCAATCACAACAAAGCGCAGGGTCAGGAATATATCCAATTGCAGATGCAACGGCAACTGCCGCACAATCCCGTTCAGCAACAGGCTCCTGGATTAACTTGAACAGCAATCACGTCATTCTGGATACCGTCAAACTGGCAGAGGATGGACACGGTACCGTACTGCGTTTCTATGAATCTTCTGGCAAACGCGAAGACATCACATTGGAATGGCCACATGCGTTCGAGCAAGCATATCACTCCAATGCACTGGAAGAACCAATCAAACCACTGGCCCACATCAACGGCCAGATTACACTATCTTTTAAACCCTACCAAATACAAACCGTGCTACTGCGGTAAACCTTTTTGAAATATTTTTGAGCTATATAAGATGAACTTAAACATGTACACAGAACGGAGAGTGCAGAACCAGATGGAGAAGCGAAGCGTTCGCCTTTATCCCCGGATTTTCACCTTTGGAAAAGGGAATCAAAAAAAACTGGGGATAACGGCGATCGGAAAATGGTACTGCAATCGTAGTGTCCCAGTGTACAGTCAATGGGTTTATCTTCTATAGCTACACCATTCAATTTGTTTAAGGAGTTGCACTCATCCATGGAACAGTTCAGATTACCCAAAATACCCATGCCACCGGTTGCGTTGCCGCAATCCATTCAGGCCGTGCTTGAAGAAGCGGAACAAAAGCTGGCTCACCGTCCGAAACTGCTTCAATTATTCAAAAACTGCTTCCCCAATACCATCGAAACAACAACCAAGCTGATGGAGGATGGTACCGCTTTTGTCATCACAGGAGATATTCCGGCCTCCTGGCTGCGTGATTCCGTGGAGCAGGTGGTCCATTACATTCCGTTTGCGAAGGAAGACGAGGATCTGCAACGAATCATCGGCGGGCTGATCAAACGTCACATCCAGTACGTTCACATCGATCCGTATGCCAATGCCTTTAATGAGACGGCCAACGACTGGCACTGGAACACCACCGACGAGACCGACATGTTACCTTGGGTGTGGGAACGCAAATTCGAGATCGATTCCTTATGTTTTGTTGTGCGGTTGGCCTACTTATATTGGAAAGAAACCGAGCTAACCGATATTTTTGATTCAAGCTTCAAGGCAGCGATGCGTAAAATCGTGGACCTGTTCAAAGTCGAACAGCATCACATGGAACAATCTCCGTATCGCTTCACTCGCAATAACGGGATCCCAACAGATTCCCTGCGCAATCACGGGAAAGGCATGCCAGTGAATTACACAGGAATGATCTGGTCCGGCTTCCGTTCCAGTGATGATGCGTGTGATTTCCACTACAACATTCCAGGCAACATGTTCGCGGTGGTCGCTTTGCGCCAAATGCAGGAGTTTGCCGAGTGGGTGTTCCGGGATATGGAACTTTTGCAGGAATTGAAGGATCTGGAGCAGGACGTGGATCACGGCATTCAGTTGTATGGTATTTATCGTCATCCGGAATTTGGACCGATCTATGCGTATGAGACGGACGGTTATGGCAACCACTGTCTCATGGACGATGCTGGTACACCGGGACTCATGTCCATTCCATATCTGGGCTACGTCACAGCGGATGATCCGGTCTATCAGAATACGCGCCGATTCGCGCTGAGCAAAGAGAATCCATTCTACTATGAGGGCAAGGTTGCCAAAGGAATCGGTAGCCCACACACACCACCAGATTATATCTGGCATATGGGCTTGTCCATGCAGGGACTGACTGCGCAATCTGCAGAGGAGAAACTGGAGATTATTCGCATGCTTGAAGCGACAGATGCAGATACAGGTTATATGCATGAAGGCTTCCACGCCGATGATCCGACGATTTTTACACGAAAATGGTTTGCATGGTCCAACAGCCTGTTCTCCCAGTTGGTCTACAAATCCATGAAGGATGGCCTGTTATGAGCAGCACACATGTGAATGACAAAAAGAAGTGGATTATCTTCGCTGATCCTGTCTTTCCAATGGAAGGCACTTTTCCAACTCATGAGGCTCTAAGTGCATGGAAAGCAGTCGAAGAGATCACCGTTGTAAACGCGGATGAACTTGTAGAGGCGTTGAAAGCGACGACTGGTAAGGGATGTTTCATCAATCTGCATGCCCCTATTTCCCAAATCGGCTTGGACGGAGATTGCAGCTTATCTGCATCAGGGAGGGAATCTGATCAGTATTGGTGGTGCGCCTTTCAAACGTCCGGTTCGATATGAGAATGGGGCATGGGTTGTAGAGTCGGAGCAGACCGCCTATCATCAGGAACTCTACATTCATGAGGCGTTGAACGTATCTGCTGCTGGTGTGCAATCGTTCACTTCATCTGGACAGATCCCGCTTCTTGCCGGCAAAGAAGGACTTTTCGAGATTTCAGATACATGGAATCTGGTTCCGCATACGACCAAAAACAGTGATTTGCCGCACCAGATGGGTTCAGCAGGCACGATGAGTACACAGATTCATCCTTTGCTTCGCGGGATCAACAAAGATGATCGAAGCATTGCTGCTCCCATCGTCCTATGGGAAAACTCCCGCGGGACTTTCGTTGGTTCGCGCTGGATGTTCGTGCATCTGCCGTTGACCCCTTCATTCTGGGAACAGGATGGCGCAGACGAGATGGTGAAGTGGGCACAGTTCTGTGCGCAAGGTGTAACCGAGTTATCCCTGAAAACGAATTATGCTTCGTATGAGCCGGATGAGCGGGCGGTACTCACACTTCAAGGGCAGATTTTACAGCGAGCAGGCAACAGGCGTACAGCCTCTGAGCTATGGACATTCGACATAACAGTGGAACATAAGGATCGCACAAGTGGCACGACGGAAAAGGTCTGGAACCATCGACTGGAGATGGAACTTTCCGGGGAGCAACGTTTCGAACGAATCCTTCTTCCGGTTTCCATTGAAAGCGGACTGTATCGGATTGTATGCCGCGCGCAGGCACCTGACGGGGAAATTCGGACCTTGCGTCAAGGCTTCTGGGGACAGGATGCCGCATTGCTGGCTGAAGGGGGAGTAATCACCCGCAGCAGAGATTATTTTGTTAAAGATGGACGACCTCTCCCTGTTGTAGGCATGACCTACATGACCTCGGATGTGGCACGGAAATTTCTCTTTCTGCCGAATGCGGATGTCTGGGATCGAGATATGGCACAGATGGCGAAAGCAGGAATCAACTGGATTCGGACGGGAATCTGGACAGCCTATCGCAACATGATGCAGGTGGACGGTCATATGGCAGAGGATGTACTCCGTGCCATTGATGCATTTATTTTGACGGCGAAGCGTCATGGGTTGCAGGTCACGTTCACCTTCTTCTCCTTTACACCGGAGACATGGGAAGGAGTGAACCCGTATCTGGACCCGCAGAGTGTGGAAGCACAGAAACGTTTCATCCGCAGCATTGTCAGTCGTCACACGCGTACAACACATGTGGATTGGGATCTGATTAATGAGCCATCGATGTTTGATCCAGTGCAGATTTTCTCGGCTGGCCCACGCTCCGCGAGGATTCGTATGAACAGCAGGCATTTGTTGAGTGGCTTCAGCAGCGTCATGAGACGATTGAAGCATTGCAGGAGGCATGGAACATGTCACCGAAGCAGCTTCCCGACTTTGCAGCCGCGGTCATTCCGGAGGCGGAAGAGATTAATTTTGATGTACAGGACATGCACAAGGCCAAAAAAGGAACACGCTGGCTCGATTACTGTCTCTTCTCTATGGAGATGCACAATGTTTGGGCAAGAGAGCTTGTAGGTACGATCAAGGATCTGGTTCCCGATCATCTGGTCACTGTGGGGCAGGATGAAGCCCTTGGTGCACAGCGCCCTTCGCCGTTCTTCTATGAATGTGAAGTGGATTATACAACGGTGCATTCCTGGTGGTTAAACGATGATCTGATCTGGGATGGTATTTTCGCCAAAACGCCACATAAACCCAATCTCATTCAGGAGACGGGTATCATGTATGTGGAAACCCCGGATGGACGAGCCAAACGAACGGAAGAGAGCTGCGCGGCATTCTCGAACGCAAGTACGCCTATGCTTTCTCGACAGGCGGTGCAGGTGCAGTGCAATGGATCTGGAACACCAACTTCTATATGGATAATGCCAATGAGTCTCATATCGGAGCGCTACGTGCAGATGGGACGGAGAAGCCAGAGGCGGAGGTGTCTTATGATTTTGGCCGATTCATGCACGGCATTCGTGATCTCTTTGAAGACCGCGAGCTGGAGGATATTGCAGTGGTATTCCCGTATTCCAACGACTTCTCCAACCGTGCACTGGCCTATGATGCCACAACGAAGCTGACTCGTGTGTTGTCCTATGATCTAAAACTGCCATTCCGTGCGTTATCCGAATATCATCTGGAAGCGCTGGAGCAGCAACCCCCAAGCTGATTATCGTGCCGAGTCCGCATAATATGGACAGCAATGCACTGCAACAATTATTCGCGTTCGCGGAAGAGGAAGGCACAACACTGCTGATCACTGGACCACTGGGGCTGGACGCATATTGGAAGGCAACTGACCGGGCCGATCATATCGTAGGCCAACGCAGTCTGGGTAACGTGCAGCGGGAAGAACTGCTGAATATTAACGGCGTGAATCACCGGGTGACGTATGGACGGCGTCGGATCGCCGAGGTGGCGAAGGAAACGTTGCTTCACAAGGATAAAGATACACCAGATGAAGTAACCGTTTTGCCTTTGGGTAAAGGGAAATTGATCTGGACCCCACTGCCGCTGGAGTTAAACGGACGGGATGAACCACTTGCTGCGTTGTATCGTTATGCCACTGAGATTGCTGGCGTCGAACAGGAGCTGGAATGGATATCTGGCGGGGATATCGCAGGGGTATATGGCCGGAAGTTGAGTTTTCCAAAAGGCCATCTGTATGTATTTGTATCGGAGTTTGCCTTGAACCATGAGGTTCATGTCAGAGATCAACGTACAGGTGTAACGTATGCGTTCCAGTTGGAGAAAAATCGTTCCGTGTTATTTACCACAGATGCTTCCGGAAAGCTGAATGGCGTGTATCGCCCGGATGAGGTTGAGATTGTACAACAATAGGAAAGAGGTGGCATAACCCAATGACCAAACGGACAAATAAGTCGAAGAGAGCCCATATTATTTCGCATACCCACTGGGATCGGGAATGGTACTTGCCGTATGAGAAGCATCATATGCGGCTCATTCAGCTCGTCGATTCATTGTTGGATCAGCTGGATGAAGGAGCTGACTATAAGAGCTTTTACTTGGATGGACAAACGATTATCATCGATGACTATCTTCAGGTTCGCCCCGAACAGAAGGAGCGACTGGAGAAGCATATCCGCAATGGCCGGATTGTAATTGGACCCTGGTACATTTTGCAGGATGCGTTTCTGACGAGTGGGGAAGCCAATGTGCGCAATATGCAGGTTGGACATAAGGATGCCAAGCGTTATGGCACCCCTTCGAAAATCGGTTATTTTCCCGATACATTCGGATTGGTCGGACAGACTCCGCAGCTGATGCAGCAATCCGGCATTGATAATGTGTTCTTTGGACGCGGTGTGAAGCCCACGGGCTTCAACAATACGGTATCGGATGCCGGATATGAATCGAGCTTCTCGGAGTTGATGTGGGAAGGGCCAGACGGATCGAAAGTGCTCGGCGTATTGTTCGCCAACTGGTACTCCAACGGGAATGAAGTTCCGGTAGACGAGGCTTCGGCGCGAAAGTTCTGGGAAACCAAGCTTGCCGATGCGGAGAAATATGCATCCACGAATGAGCTGCTGTATATGAACGGATGTGATCACCAGCCGATTCAGCGGGATCTGCCGGAAGCGATTCGGATGGCTGAGCAATTATATCCTGATGTGGAGTTCATTCACTCGAATTTTCCGGATTATCTGACCGCCCTGAGAGCATCGGCTGAACATGAGCTGTCCACGGTCAAAGGCGAACTGCGCAGCCAGCGTACCGATGGCTGGGGAACTTTGGTGAACACGGCCTCGGCTCGTGTGTATCTGAAACAGATGAACCAGTTGGGCCAGACCCTACTGGAAAAAGTGGCTGAACCCCTGGCATCCTGCGCCTATCTGCTTGGACATGCCTATCCACATGATCAACTGACATATGCCTGGAAAACACTAATGCAGAATCATCCGCATGACAGCATCTGTGGATGCAGTGTGGATGAGGTGCATCGCGAGATGGTAACACGGTTTGATAAGAGCCGTCATGTGGCAGAGGCCCTGATTGAAGAGAGCACAAGTCAGATTGCGGCTGCCGTCGATACCTCCATATTCGAGCGTTACGGCGAAAAAGCCCGACCTGTTGTGGTGTTTAATACAACGGGCTGGGAACGTAGTGGTGTGGTTCAGATGGAACTGGATGCGGCTCGATTGTATTTCCGGGAAGGATATACGCTGGAAGAGATGGCGGCGCAGATGAACGCTGTTGACCTGTCAGATCGCATATTGGTTGATGAAGAAGGTAAGCAGATTCCATGTACGGTGGAGGATCTGGGTCTGCAATTCGGTTATGATCTGCCAGATGATCGTTTCCGTCAGCCGTATAGCTGTCGGCGAGTGCGTATTCGATTTGAAACGGAGCATGTGGCTGCATTCGGCCTGAAAACTTATGCCTGGGTCAAGATTACGGATGCGGTTACGAGCAGTAATGCATCCAAAACGACTACGCTGTTGCGCGGTGAACGTGGCATGGAAAATCAACATATGATCGTTACCATTGCAGACAATGGTTCATTCACCCTTACAGACAAACGGACAGGTCGAACTTACAAGAATCTTGGCGTGTACGAGAATGTGGGCGATATCGGCAATGAATACATGTTCAAGCAGCCAGAGAACGAAGTGGCGCGGACAACTGAAGCGCTTCAGGCTGAGATTCGCATCCTAGAGGATACATCATACTTGGCTTCGTTCGAAGTGATTCACCATTGGGAGATACCGGAGTCAGCGGATGAGATGCTGGATCAGGAACAACGGGAGCTGATATATTATCCACACCGTAAAGCCCAGCGTTCAGCGAAAATGATCCCACTACAGATCCGTACCGTGATAACACTCAGTCGTAGTGGAAAAGGCGTCCAGTTGAAAACAACTTTCAACAATCAGGCAAAGGATCATCGGGTGCGTGCACTCTTCCCAACGGATCTGGTATCTGCTGTTCATCATGTGGATTCCATGTTCGAAATAGCAACGCGTGATAACACGCCTGCACCAGAGTGGCAGAATCCAAGCAATACACAGCATCAACAGAGTTTTGTGGATGTGAGTGAACAGGATGCGGGACTGGTCGTAGCCAATCTGGGTCTGAATGAATATGAAGTTCTTCAGGATGGACGCAACACCATCGCCGTTACGTTGCTTCGTGCTGTGGGTGAACTCGGAGACTGGGGATTGTTCCCGACACCGGAAGCACAATGCCTAGGTGAGCATACATTTCAGATTGAGATTATCCCGCACGATGGAAATGGTGCAGCGTCAGGTGCATATATTGAAGCCTATCAGTTCCAGGTTCCTTGGACGTTGGCACAGACCGAAGTACACCCGGGTTATCTGACACCTAGCAACACACCGTTTGCATGGCAAGGGGACGGCTTGGCCTTTTCTTCACTCAAGGTGAATGAAGATTCTGGTGATGTGATGCTTCGCTGGTACAATATGACTACCGACGCTGTGACGTTGATGCTTGCAACATCGCAAGTGAATCCACAGCCATTCGAAACGGCATACAAGAGCAACATCCTGGAGGAAGAAGGCGAGCTGCTTCATGCCCACAGCATAGAAGAGGCACCGACATTATCATTTGCCAGCAAGGAATGGAACATACAGACAGGTTCATGTGAGATTATTACGGTCGGCTTGCGGCGCTAATAGAGGTTGAGAACAGACTTTTGAACCCGCACTACAAGGTACAGGACTGTAAGTGTACTATGCACGAGGCATGATGCACCGTGGTGGAAAGGTTACGCTATTTACCAGATGTATCTGTTGAGTTATTGATTGTTTTTCTATAGAATGGACAGTAGAATTGCTAATGATCGAAAGTTCCTATGCCATCAAGATGGCCATGGGCACACTTCAATTGTTCATTCTATATTGAAACATAAGGGGGCTTGAAGCCATGGAATCCTTGGGAGGACTGCTTCAGCAGCTGAACCCTGCCTTTCGTGAGCAATCGCGGCGGATTGCGGCGGAATTGATGGAAAATCCGTACGTACGCGAATTCCGTGCAGGTCATCCTGAACTGCAAGATGCACAGCTCATGACCGATCTGAGCAAGCTGTTTCAGTATGCCAAAGACTCTAAGAACTGTGCGAATTGTCCGGGACTCGACAACTGTCCTAACGATTTTCAGGGCCACTTTTGCAAACTGGAAGTAGAACATTTTAACGGTAAACCCGAAATTATAGATAAAAAAGCACCTTGTTCCAAACATGTCGCCCGGCAAAATGAACATATTATTAAGCAACGCATTCGCAGTTTCTATGTGGATGAGCGTGCGCTCAGTGCCGGATACAACGATGTGGAGATCATGGGCAAGGATCGTATGCGTGCCCCGGCAGTGAATCAGGTGCTTCGTTATATTAGGGAGACCAAGGAGAACGGTTTATCTCCGCAAGGACTGTTTCTGGAAGGGTCATTTGGGACAGGCAAGACGTTTCTGATGTGTTATCTGCTGCATGAACTGGCGGTTGCAGGCCACACGGGTGTCATTATTTATATGCCTGACTTTGTGGAGGATCTGAAGTCCATGATCAGTGAAGGGCAGAAGCTGAAAGAAATGACAGATGTTTTGAAAAGTTGTGATCTGCTCATCTTTGATGATATCGGGGCTGAGAATCTGAACCCTTGGGTTCGGATCATGTGATGGGGTCCATTCTGAACTATCGAATGAATCGCAAACCCACGTTCTATACGTCGAATTACAATCTGGATGGGCTTGAAAAACATCTTAGCTTCACCAATCGGGACGGCGAGGAAATGAATAAAGGCCAGCGTCTCATGGACCGTATTCGTCCATTCGTGGATGTCATCTCCGTTCGGGGTGAGAATCAGCGCGGCAAACGTTAATCGTTATCGTCTATGATCTGATCGTCAACATGTACTTTTTTTCAATCATTTAAGTAGTCCCAAAAAAAGCCTGGCTTTCGCATTATCGCGAAAACCGGGCTTTTCTGGTCCTGCGTGAGCCTGAGTAACCTATTCGGTGAGGAATTTGAAGATGACCATACCGAAAAAGATCACTGTCATCAGGCCGCCCATGCCGGCAACACCCGCGATCAGATCAAACAGATCGTTGCGGGGCTCCTCGTTCACATGTTCACGCGGGTCGCTGATCCGCACATTTGCATCCATGTTAATGCCTCCTTATGGGGAATGACAGCTTGGCCTGAAGCGGCTGCAAACCCGGAGTAATTTTAGTATACTTGGAAAAGAAAGCGTTTGTAAAGATTTTGAAGTTGGCATGCTACATTCTGTAATTGTGAAGATTTGATGTTGGGAAGATGAACATTACAGCGTTCAATTCACAAGTTTGACGTACCTGTGTTATACTGGAAGTGTCGTTCACGACGTTACAGGTTAAAATAAACCGTAAGTATATATAAGGAGGACAATTTCATGGCTATTGTTAACGTATCCGATCAATCCTTCAACGCTGAAGTAGAAAGCGAAGGAACGGTTCTTGTTGATTTCTGGGCGCCTTGGTGTGGTCCTTGTAAAATGCTCGCTCCAATCCTGGAAGAGCTGTCCACAGAAGTTGGCGATGCAGTGAAAATTGCTAAAGTTAACGTGGATGAAAATCCGGAATCTGCTTCCCGCTTCGGCGTAATGAGCATTCCAACTTTGATCTTCTTCAAAGACGGTCAACCGGTAGATAAAGTGGTTGGTTTGAACTCGAAAGATGCTCTCAAAGGAATTATCGCAAAACACCAATAATTCACAGGCTTACACATACGCCTCCGGTTTACATGCCGGGGGCGTTTTGCGTCGAATCCATTTATATAGGACAATATAAAGTATACTATTTATATAAAATGAAACTGGAAATTTACATGTTAACGGAGAGAACAGAAATAACCTGAAAAAGCGAAGCGTTTCCCTTTATCACCGGATTTTCCCCATTGTAAAAGGGAATTAAAAAAATCTGGGGATAACAGCGATTGGAAGGTTGTTCTGTTATCGTAGCGTTTGTGTGAATTATTTGTAGGGTGAGGATTTCAGCTTTTTCGGGAAGGAGGATTCACTGCATTATGGATCAATTCATGAATGAACTGCAGGATCAGGAGAAGGCACTGGAGCAGATTCGCCACAAGCTCGCTCTGTTGCCAGATATGTCTGGTTGTTACCTGATGAAGAACAGTGAAGGCACGATTATCTATGTAGGTAAGGCCAAAGTGCTGAAGAACCGCGTACGCTCTTATTTTATCGGCAGTCATAACGGAAAGACCCAGCGTCTGGTGTCCGAAATTCGTGATTTCGAATATATCGTGACAGGCAGTAACATGGAAGCACTCATTCTGGAATGTAACCTGATCAAGAAACATATGCCACGTTACAACGTGTTGCTCAAGGATGACAAGACATTTCCGTATCTTAAAATTACAAATGAAAAGCATCCCCGGTTGGAAGTAACCCGGCGTGTGCTGAAAGATAAAGCCAAATACTTCGGACCTTATCCGAACTCGTATGCGGCACACCAAACGAAAAAGCTGCTCGACCGGATGTATCCCCTGCGCAAATGCGGTGTGATGCCCAAAGAAGTGTGCCTCTATTACCACATGGGACAGTGTCTTGCCCCTTGTGTGAAGGAAGTGGAGAAGGAGCAGTACGACCAGATTTCACAAGAGATTGGTTCATTTCTGAGTGGTGGTCACGAAGAGATCAAGAAGGATTTGCAGCGTAAGATGCAAGAGGCTGCGGAGGATCTTTATTTTGAACGAGCCAAGGAACTGCGTGACCAGGTCATCGCCATCGATGCGATGATGGAAAAACAGAAAATTACGATGGCTGATGCCAGAGACCGTGATGTATTTGGTTTTGCGATTGATAAAGGCTGGATGTGTGTCCAGATTCTATATATGCGTCAGGGTAAAATGATTGAACGTCACGTATCCACCTTCCCGTTTTACGGAGAGGCGTATAGTGATTTCATGTCCTACGTCACACAGTATTACAGTGATAATCCGGCATTGCCACAAGAGATTTTGTTGCCGGAAATGCCCAAGGAACTTGCAACGAATGACGACAGTTTGGTTACCGGTTCTGATGCTGATGGAACAGTACCTGCCGCGGTTACGGTGGAGTTCGAACAGACGGGACAGGCGGAGCAAAGCACCGCTACCCAGCCACTGGTTGCGGAGACCCGTGCAGCATATGGAAGTTCCCCTGAGGCAGAAGGCGAACAACCTGATACTATGCAAGAGGATGTTTCAGTAACGGATGCAACGGCATCTGCTGAGAAGCTCCCTGCAGGTCTGGAAGACCCAACGCAGGTTGCGGCTGCTTTACAGGAGTGGCTGGAGGTCAAAGTGCTCATCCCGCAACGTGGATTGAAACGCCAGATGATTACAATGGCCGTGGATAATGCACGTGTGGCATTGGAAGAGAAGTTCCGTTTGATTGAGCGAAATGAAGAACGGACATCGAAAGCTGCGGAAGGACTAGGACGTTTTATTGGATTGGATCAGCTTCATCGTATTGAAGCTTTTGATAACTCGAACATTCAGGGGACGAACCCGGTATCTGCCATGATCGTATTTACGGATGGTAAGCCGGATAAGAAGGAATATCGGAAATACAAGGTCCGTTCGGTTGAAGGACCGGATGATTATGAAACCATGCGAGAAGTCATCCGTCGCCGTTATGAGCGGGTACTGAAAGAAAACCTGACCCAGCCTGACCTGATTGTGGTCGATGGTGGTAAAGGACAGATCTCGGCTGCAGTCGATATTTTGGAAAATGAGCTGGGGCTGTTTATCCCGGTATGTGGTCTCGTAAAGGATGCGAAGCATAAGACTTCACAGTTGATGATCGGTAATCCACCGGAAGTCATCTCCCTGCCTCGGGATAGTCAGGAATTCTACCTCTTGCAGCGGATACAGGAAGAGGTCCACCGTTTTGCCATCTCGTTCCACCGTGAACAGCGCGGCAAATCGATGGTGACGTCACGTTTGGATGCCATTCCAGGGATCGGTGAGAAGCGGCGTAAGCTGCTGTTGAAGCATTTTGGCTCTTTGCGCAAAATAAAAGAGGCCAGCGTCGAAGACTTCCGGCCTCTATCTATTGGTGACAAGTTGGCAAATCAGATTATTGCAGCACTTCGTGATGAGGAGTCGTAACATACGGCTTCTCTTTTGTTTTGGATTGAATCTGTAGACCAGATATCCAACAATAGCCGGAAGTACAATCCAGAATATTCCGGCAGCCATATTCAGGGCATCGCCCATAAAGACCAGACTGAGTCCCATCAGCAAGCTGTCGAAGATCACATGCGCGAATACAACGGCAATGAAGCCGTGACGCAGCATGATCAGACTGAACAGCAATCCAATCACCATCAGCTCGATGGGACGGGTGATAACGGGATAGATCGGATACAATGTGTGTCCAAGTGCCCAAATGATGGTTGGGATCAGACAGGCAATAAACGTGTTTCGTACAATCTTCTGCATCATGCGAATGCCGAACAGTCGATAGACCGTTTCTTCACCAATACCGGCCATCCAGGCCATGATCGGGAAGAGCCAGGCATAAGTCATATTGAATGTAGATTGATCTGCTGACGTCGTTGACCACGTGCCGATGCTTCGCTCCAGAATGAAGAACAGGATGGATTGCACACCCAGTAGAATGAATGCCCACAGGTAACCAGCAACCATGCTGTGAAGTACATATTTTCCGTATCCCGGTTCTTTGGCACGAGGCCAAGGGTTAAGCCCTATTTTACGCCACATGCCGTCACCAGCAACGAGGGACAGATAGATGGTTGCACTCATAACCAGTGTAATGCCCGCCTGCATTAACATCAGAAATGCCAACATGAAGCTGGAGAGCCCTTGTGCCTGGAAGAGTGGAATCATGTTCAGTGTACCAATGACCGAAGCAACGAAATATACCACGGAGAGAATGATTCCTCGTTTGAAAGACGTATGTGCTCGGGTCAGGATGCTATAGATGATAGCCAGCACGCCCAGAACAAAGGTTAGGAAAGCATAGCCGCCATATGTCATCCAGTTGGCTTGGCGCGTTTGAGCTTTCACGTAGTCGGTATGGGATTCAGGGACCGAGAAGCCAGGATCGAACGATCGTACTGCCCCCTCTTCAAACGTAAAATTCAGTTCAAGCTTGGAGTTTCCGATAGCTTTTGCAGGATCTGTATACTTCAGTCCCGCTTCACCATCGCGAGTATCCAGTTGAAGTGTTGGCACGTCATAACCGAATTCGGCCAGAACGCCAGCTGCCAGCCGTTCTTTCTCATCCAGCGACATATTGCCTTCGGCAAGCACTTGCGATGTGGTCGCTTTCCCGGTGCTTTGTTCCGCCTCAATGGCGGTATAGAGGGAAGAGGGCAGTTCCCGTTTGAAGCCAACCACTTTTCCTGTTTTCATATGTACGTCAACATTAAGATAACCGCCCCTGTCCTGATCAGGTAAACGAACGCGGAATACATCGTAAGGATAGCTTGTTTCCCATTTCTGATTGTAGGTATCAAGTTGTTTGGTTTTGGCCATATATCCGTAGATATCGGAATGTGTCTGGTAGGTTACCAGCGGTTTTACGCCATCATTTGGCAGTGTATAGTCATCCACAGAAGCTGCGAATGATCGTGCGGATTGCGTCGCATCCTCCTTGCTTATGAAGGACGTGGACGAAATTTCGGTCGTTTGCGATGAGGTAGCAGGAAAGATCTGAAATACAAAAAATAGAATCAGGCCAATCGCCGCAAGCAACCCCAGCCGCTTGAAGTTAGCCTTGAGTTGCAAAGGCTGCCCTAAGGGATTCATGTAATGTTGTTCCTCCTTAATCTAATACAGATATTAAAGTTAACATAGCACAGGCCAAGCATCGAATGCCAATGATGCAACGAAAACGGGTGTAAATCCTTGAAAATGAATGAAAAGGAACGAAAGAATCTGATCCATCCATCGCCATATCTGAGTTTTTCCCTATTTGGCTGAATTCGATGCTTTTTACACAAAAAACGTTTTGTCTGTAAACGCCGCAGCGCTTATAATTTTGAAGCAAATGTGCAATGATTCGCATGTCTTTCGCCCAACAAGGGAACGAATAGAATATATTCCAACTTCATTATATATGTCGTTTTGATCTGGATCATACCTGTTTAACGTTTGGTAACAGCATTTCATATGAAGAAGGCTCCACGGGTGTGGAGTTATTTTCATTTTAGAAGAGGTGGAAGATACTCAAGTGAAACTGAATGTTCAATGGATGCGATTATCGCCACCCCGTATTCTTGTCTTAGGGTTTGCTGGCATCATATTGGTAGGCACACTGCTGTTAATGCTTCCGGCATCCAGCCGTAATGGTCACAGTCTTGCATTTATTGATGCGCTCTTTACAGCAACTTCCGCTGTTTGTGTCACCGGTTTGGTTGTGGTCGATACAGGGACTCATTTCTCGGTGCTGGGTCAGGTTGTGATTGCGATTCTGATTCAGATTGGCGGACTGGGCTTCATGACGATGTCCACATTGGTCGCCATTGCGTTCAAACGGCGGATTTCCCTCAGAGAACGCTTGATTCTACAGGAGGCGATGAACCAGAGCACGATGGAGGGCATCGTCCGACTGATTCGTAAAGTGGTGATCTACTCACTCATTATCGAAGGCATATGCGGCACCTTGTTTGCCATTCGCTGGTCATTTGATATGCCGGTCGGGCAGGCAATTTATTATGGGTATTGGCACGCGATCTCCATGTTCAACAACGCGGGCTTTGATATGTTTGGGGACTTCCGCAGTCTGACCGGTTATGTGTATGACCCGTTGGTTAATTTTACAGCGATGTTCCTGATTGTGTCTGGCGGTATCGGTTTTGTGGTGTTGTCAGACCTGGTGGATTACCGCAAAACGCGGAAGCTGTCCCTGCACTCCAAAGTGGTATTGCTGATGACCGGATTGTTGATTGTGTTCGGTGCACTCGTTATTTTCGTATTTGAATTCAGCAATCCCCGGACATTGGGTGGTCTGAACTGGGGTGGCAAGATTCTCGGATCATTCTTCCAGTCCGTTACGCCGAGAACAGCAGGAGCGAATACGGTAGATATTGCCGGGCTCAGACAGGCAACACAATTCTTTATGATCATCCTGATGTTCATTGGTGCATCACCAGGCTCTACTGGAGGCGGGATCAAAACAACGACGTTTATGATTATGGCAGGCGCAGTCATCGCCATGATGCGTGGACGGGAAGATATCGTATTTTTCCGCTATCGGCTTGTACAGGAACGGATTTTTAAGGCACTTACCATTACATTGTTGGCCCTCTTGTTCATCATAGCCGTAACAATGGCGCTGAGTACCACCGAAGAAGCCAGCTTTATGATGATTTTATTTGAGACGACATCGGCCTTTGGCACCGTGGGATTATCGCTGGGACTTACGCTGAAGCTGACCACCATCGGGAAGCTCCTGATCTGTTTTACCATGTTTGCAGGAAGGCTTGGACCCATCACGTTAGCGTATGCACTTGGGCAGAAAAAGGGTAAAGAGTTATACCGGTATCCGGAAGGCAAAATGATTATTGGATAAAATGTAGTGAGTTATGAATTTGATTGGATAAGGGGTTCGTGAAGAACAATGAAAACACAGCAGTTTGCGGTGATTGGACTTGGGCGGTTTGGCTCCAGTCTGGCACAGGAATTAATGGAACTCGGCTACGAGGTGCTCGGGATCGATAAAAATGAAGAAGTCGTCGAAGACATGAGTGAATTGGTCACCCATGCGGTTGTAGCCGATGCCACAGATGAGGAAGTGTTGCGCTCTCTGGGGATTCGCAATTTCGATTGTGGGATTGTAGCCATCGGGGATGATATTCAGACGAGCATTCTCACCGCGATTCTGTTAAAAGAGTTGGGCGTCAAGACGGTCGTGGCCAAGGCCATATCCGTTCTTCACGGACGAGCGCTGGATAAACTGGGGATTGATCGTGTCGTTTATCCTGAGCGGGATATGGGCATCCGGGTTGCCCACCAATTGGTCACCCCGAACTTGCTGGATTACATTGAACTATCCAACGATTACAGTATTGTCGAGATGAAGGTTCCCGCCTGTCTGCATAACAAAACCCTTTCAACCCTGAATGCACGTGTACGCTTTGGGTGCAGCATTGTGGCGTTACAGAAGGAAGCTGGGGTTATTATTGCTCCGACAGCACTGGACTCGCTTCAGATGGGGGATATCATGGTCATTATTGGTAATAATGCAGATATCGACCGATTTGAAGAAGAGGTTATCAGCCAGGAGAGCTAATCATTATCATGTGGTACAAGAGGAAGCCAGGCGCTGGAGCCCGGCTGATTCAGATCCATGCTAAGGCGTCGTAGTCCTCCTTGAGGGCAATGGCGCCTTTGCTGTAAAGAGCGCAGCCGTCTCCTTGACCCATTGTCTGGAGGTCTCGCTGAGGTCTTCCTTTTCCCCATAGATCATGCAGGTTGTTCTTCGGGTCTGCTGTAGTTGTGGCAAATGGACAGCAACCAGATCATTGTCTGCAAGCAATTGTGGACGAAGATATGACTTGGGCAATAGGGCCGCAGCTTTGGCGGAAGGCAGAAGACGGATGATCGCTTCGAAGGAATCAATCTCCATGCGAATATCCGGCATCACAGCACAGCGCTGGAAGAGGTCATCCGTTAATTTGCGGTACCAGGTGCCTTTGGAGAATGTGATCATCGGCAGATCCTGCAAATGCTCCATTCCGGCTTCCTTGTCAGACAAAGGGTGTGTAAGCGGCACAACCAGTTCCAGGTGATCGTCAAAGAGTGGCACACAGTTGAGCCCCACTTCGCTGATGGAGGAGGCGACAATGCCCACATCGGCTTTTTTATCACGCACAAAAGAGACAATCTCGTGTGTTTTTCCCGTCAACAGTTTCAGTTCGGCATTTGGATGTTTCTCCATAAAGGCATTGACGAGTGGGGGTAACGTGGTTTGAAGTGTCGTCAGACTGGCTCCGAGTGTAATGGTGCTCTGTTCTTCATCTTTATACTGGGCGAGCATGGTGAGGAATTTCTGTTGCTGCTGCTTCTGTTCTACTGCGAAGGTATAGGCGAACTGGCCCACGCTGGTTAACTCCAGCCGTTTGCCACGACGGTGGAACAGGGCAACCCCAAGTTCATCCTCCAATTTGGCAATTTTGCGTGAGAGTGCGGGTTGGGACAAGTTCAGTAACTTGGATGCACGGTTCAGGCTGGACTGCTCCACAATCGCTGCAAATGCATTTAACTCCTCAAACATGAACGATGACCTCTTTTCCATGAATGTGATTCTTACCCTTGCTTAATCGTTTTCCATGTTGTATAGCCGGTAATAGCCGATAAACCCAATGTTTCACTGCTTATACCTATAGGTTATAACATTTAATAATTATATTGCAATTCCCTTATAAGAAAAAAAGGAGTAACATGAATCGTGACACAAGTTGTTCACACCTGGGGAAAACGGAACAATTTGTCGAACCTTTTCATGGAAAAGGATTCGTGTCATGATAAGTAAAATTATTTATGAAAACGTTATATTTAGCGAAAGGGGATCGACATTTTATGAAAGGGTTTTACTCCAGAAAGCTGCACTCCTTGCTTGGCGTCATTCCGCTCAGTTTGTTTTTTGTTGAGCATTTGGTGACGAACTTCTCGGCAGTTGAAGGCGGCAAAGAGGCTTTTGACGGTGCTGTTGCGTTCTTGAACAGTCTGCCACTGGTTATTGTTTTGGAAACGCTCCTCATCTGGTTACCGTTGTTCTATCACGGTGTCTATGGTCTGTATATTGCTTATCAGGCCAAGCCTAACGTGGGCCGTTATGGCAATGAGCGCAACTGGCGTTACACGCTGCAGCGGGTCAGTGGTGTCATTACGTTTGTATTCGTAATCTGGCATGTATGGGAGACTCGGGTGCAAGTTGCGTTGGGTACAGTCACCCACGAGGAACTTGGCGGTGTCATTCATGAGATCGTGATGAACCCGGTAACATTTATTCTATATCTGATCAGTGTAGTTGCGGCATCCTATCACTTTGCCAACGGTCTGTGGTCGTTCCTTGTTAGCTGGGGGATTACTGTGGGTCCGCGTGCGCAGCGTGTGTCCTCTTATGTATGCATGAGTTTGTTTGGTATTATCTCCATCATGTTTATTGCTTCCTTGTTCGCTTTCCGGAGCATCGATTTCCAAGCAGTAACTTCGATGGTTGATGTAGTAAAAACAGTTCTAATCTAAGCATTTACTGATTAAATGCTGACTTATAAGGGAGTGAACAGCAATGGCATCAACGAATGTAATTATTGTGGGCGGCGGTCTCGCAGGCTTGATGGCGGCGATCAAATCGGCTGAAGCCGGAGTCCATGTTCATTTATTTTCACTGGTTCCTGTTAAACGATCCCACTCTGTATGCGCACAAGGCGGCATTAACGGAGCGGTAAATACCAAGGGTGAGGGCGACTCCCCATGGGTACACTTTGACGATACGGTATACGGCGGTGACTTCCTTGCGAACCAACCTCCGGTTAAAGCGATGTGTGAAGCCGCACCTGGCATCATTCACCTGATGGACCGTATGGGCGTCATGTTCAACCGGACACCGGAAGGTTTGCTTGATTTCCGTCGTTTCGGGGAACGAAGCATCACCGTACGGCGTTTGCCGGAGCAACAACAGGACAACAACTGCTCTATGCATTAGACGAGCAGGTACGTCGCTGGGAAGCAGCGGGTCTGGTTACGAAATATGAGAACTGGGAGTTCCTGCAGGCCGTTTTGGATGATGAAGGCGTGTGCCGCGGGATCGTAGCTCAGGATCTGAAAACAATGAAAGTACAGACCTTCCCGGCAGAAGCGGTTATTCTGGCGAGCGGTGGTCCGGGATCATCTTCGGTAAAACGACCAACTCGGTCATTAACACAGGTACAGCGGCAAGTGCGGTGTATCAGCAAGGTGTAAATTACGCGAACGGCGAGTTCATTCAGATTCACCCGACAGCCATTCCGGGGATGACAAGCTGCGTCTGATGTCCGAATCTGCACGTGGTGAAGGTGGACGGATCTGGACGTACAAGGACGGCAAGCCTTGGTACTTCCTCGAAGAAAAATATCCTTCCTACGGAAACCTGGTTCCACGTGATATTGCAACACGTGAGATCTTCAGTGTCTGCGTGGATATGGGTCTTGGCGTGAACGGCGAGAACATGGTTTATCTCGACTTGTCTCACAAGGATCCGAAGGAACTGGATGTTAAACTGGGCGGTATCATTGAGATCTATGAGAAATTCATGGGCGATGATCCGCGTAAAATCCCAATGAAAATCTTCCCGGCAGTCCATTATTCCATGGGCGGCATGTGGGTAGATTACAACCAAATGACCAACATCCCGGGGCTGTTTGCTGCTGGTGAATGTGAATATCAATACCATGGTGCGAACCGTCTGGGTGCCAACTCCTTGGTATCCGCGATCTATGGTGGTATGGTGGCTGGACCAAAAGCGGCTGAATATATCAAAGGACTCAAAAAGTCGTCCGCAGATATCCCTTCTTCCGTATTTGAGAAACACACCAAACAACAAAGCGACAAATACGAAAGCATCATGAAAATGCAGGGTACAGAAAATGCCTATGTTATTCATAAAGAGCTTGGAGAGTGGATGACAGCCAACATGACGGTTGTACGTTACAACGACAAGCTTGAAGCCACGATTGGCAAGATTAAGGAATTGAAAGAGCGTTATGGCAAAATCAACATGTACGACAGCTCTGGCTGGAACAATCCGGGTGCAGCGTTCACTCGCCAACTCTGGAACATGATTGAACTGGCAGAAGCGATGACTCTTGGTGCTCTGCTCCGTAACGAAAGCCGAGGCGCGCATTACAAACCGGAATTCACGGAACGTAATGACGAAGAGTTCCTGAAAACGACCATCGCAACCTGGTCGAAGGAAGGCCCAAAAATCTCGTACGAGCCAGTAGACGTATCCTTGATCCCACCACGTATCCGGGATTACTCCAAGGATTAAGGAGTATCACAGGATTCATGCAATGAATAGTTAAACATCTAAACGAGAGCAGGAGAACTTTGGAGAAGCAAAGCTTTTTCAAAGTTACTGCCATCAAAGTGATGGAGTGAAGGTTCTCAGCAAAGGTACTCTGTGTGCACAAAGCAGCAGAGGAAGCCAAAATACCTGTTCATAAGCAAGCAACTCATTATTGGCAAAGCTTGCATATCTAAAATTACCGCAATCCAGCATGAATGGAGTGCAGTTTCCAGCAAAGTTACCTTGTGTACACGACGTAGCGGAGGAAGCGGAAATGCCCAGAAGAAGCGAAGCGCTCGCCTTTATCACCGGATTTTAACCCTGGAAAGGGTTGATCAAAAAATCCGGGGATAACAGCGATCAGAGGGGCATTCCGCTGACGAAGCGTCTCCCGTGCACCAAACCAAAAACTTTGCGCATCAGCAACACCAATCATCGTCACCAGAGGAGGGGACAACGATATGGCGGAACAAGCTACAGCCAACAAAACCGTCAAGTTTATCATCACCCGTCAGGATAGCCCGGAGTCATCTTCGTACAACGAAGAATTTGAGCTTCCGTACCGTCCCAACATGAATGTGATCAGCGCCCTGATGGAGATTCAGCGGAACCCGGTTAATACAGATGGCAAAGCCATTGCTCCTGTGTGCTGGGATTCCAACTGTCTCGAAGAAGTCTGCGGTGCCTGCTCTATGGTCATCAACGGCAAGCCACGTCAAGCATGTGCAGCCCTGATCGACAAGCTCGAACAGCCTGTTCGTATTGAACCGATGAAGACCTTCCCGGTGGTTCGTGACCTGGTCATCGACCGTAGCCGGATGTTTAGCGCTCTGAAACGCGTAAAAGCATGGATTCCGATCGATGGTACCTACGACCTCGGTCCAGGTCCACGGATGCCTGAGAAGAAGCGTCAGTGGGCATATGAGCTGTCCAAATGCATGACTTGTGGTGTATGTCTGGAAGCATGCCCGAACGTCAATGAGAAAACAGACTTTATCGGTCCAGCAGCACTCTCCCAAGTGCGACTGTTCAATGCTCATCCAACAGGAGAGATGAATGCCGAAGATCGTCTGGAAGCGTTAATGGAAGACGGAGGCATTGAGGGCTGCGGTAACTCACAGAACTGCGTGCAATCCTGTCCAAAAGGTATTCCACTGACAACCTCCATTGCCGAAATGAACAAACAAACGACCAAGCATATGTTCAAACGCTGGTTGGGTGTATAATCTCGTCATAGTATGTGCAGAAGTGTAATCTGCAACTTAGAAGAAGTCGTGATCCCGTGCAGCAACAAGCCGGAGATCCCGGCTTTTTTTAATGAAGAAGCAGAGGAACCGGGCTACCCATGCAGAATATGGTATACTAAGGGGATGGATTAAGAGCGTAGAAGGAGGGGAGATATGGCAGAGACACCGCGTCAGGGCAGCAATAACTCGCCGTCCGAGCGCACGCACAAAACACCAGGTGCAGCAGAGTCTGTGTTTCCTGGGGAAGAAAAGGATCATGATCCCTCTCGCCGAAGTTTCTTATTGCGCATGATTTTGATGACGGCGGGTGCCAGTTTGCTCACAGGAGGTTATGCCTGGCTGTGGGAACCGCGTCGTTTGGAGATCAAGCAAGTGGAGCTTAACCTTCCGAAGTTCCCAACGGCATTCGACGGTTTGCGTGTAGTTCAGTTCAGCGATGCCCACCTTGGTTTCCATACCGGGGTAAAAGAGATGAAGAAGCTGGCAGCAACGATTGAGGAGCAGCAACCGGACTTGATCTGTTTTACCGGAGATATCGTCGAGAGGCAGGCAGAGCCGATGCGCGAATGTATTCCGGCACTATCCTCCATGCAAGCCAGGTTTGGCAAATTTGCTGTTTTGGGGAATCATGATTATCGGGGCGGACAGCAGAATGAAGTAGCAACGATGTTCCGAGAAGCCGGATTCACTTTGTTGCGTAATGAACATGTCGTCATTGAATATGGGGGCGAACGCCTGGCCATCGCTGGTCTGGATGATGCACTTACAGGCAGGCCTGATCCTGCCCAAGCCATCAAGGGACTGGATCAGGATGTGTGGAAATTACTGCTCATGCATGAACCGGATTATGCGGACATTGCGACTCCTTATGGTTTTGGATTGCAACTTTCTGGTCATAGCCATGGGGGACAGGTACGGTTTCCCTGGATCGGGGCACTGACAACTCCGCGAGGCTCACACAAGTATGTACAGGGATTGTATTACACGGATGTCCAGGGGGTATATTACACCACCCAGACACAGATGCCCGTGTATGTGAATCGTGGTTTTGGCATGACCCAACTGCCCATTCGTTTTCTGTGCAGACCAGAACTCACAGTTTTTGAGCTTAAAGGAACAACCACATAAAAGGAATATGAGATCATATCAGTTCAACTAAACTTTTTACACGAGAACGAAGAGGACAGAAATAACGTGAAGAAGCGAAGCGTTCGCCTAAAAAGCTTTCTGAAAGAAAGCTACATCGGAAGCATACACTATCTCCGGCTTTTCCCTTTGAAGAAGGGAATCAAAAAATCTGGGGATAACAGCGATCGGAAGGTTATTCTGTCATCGGAGTGGCAAGTGTAAACGTACAACAGTGAACGATTCAACATGAATGGAGGTTGTCCAGATGGAACGAATTGCGATTGTATCCGACATTCATGGCAACATGACTGCCTGGGAAGCAGTGCTGGAAGATATCCGAAGTCGTGGCGTGGAGCGAATCTTCTGTCTTGGTGACCTCGTGGGCAAAGGGCCAGAACCGGTACAGGTTGTGGATCAGGTAAGAGCGACGTGCGAACTTGTCATCCGGGGGAACTGGGATGAACTGGTTGCGGTTAATCAGGACAATGAGAATTTTACGTGGCAAGCAGAACGGCTGGGTGAGGAACGATTGGTTTACTTGGCGAACCTGCCCTTCAGTCATCAATTTCAACTGAGCGGTCGCACGATCCGTCTGGTCCATGCTTCTCCTCAGAGTGTGTACCATCGTGTACAACCATGGGACGAGTTGGAAAAGAGATTGGCGATGTTTGATCCTCCGGCGGATAAGCCTGACCAAGGCATTGCAGATATCGTGGGTTATGGAGATGTGCATAACGCATACTTGCAGTATATGAATGGCAAGTTGCTGTTTAATGCAGGCAGTGTGGGTAATCCACTTGATCTTCCTCAGGCTTCCTACTGTATTCTGGAAGGTGAAGACAGCAACAATCACAATAGCCCATTCAATATTCAATTTGTGCGGGTGCCGTATGATATTGAGCAGGAAGTAAAGGTTGCACAGTCCGCGAATGTTCCTGGGCTGGATTTCTATATCCGGGAGATTCGTACAGGCATCTATCGCGGGTTGCAGGAGTAGTCAGCATCTGGGCTTTTTAACGTTAGGAATGGAATAATGCAATATATTTACACTAAAATGCGAATACTACATGTCGTGGTTCAGTTCAAATGGTATTACGCCGGATCACCTTCAGAGCATGCTTGTCTTACCGGACTCAAGCCCGTTAGGCAAAAGGAGCGATTGTCATGCTTACCCGAAAAATGCTGGTTCAAGGCCTGCCGGCTTTGTGGACAGAGCGTCTTGTCCTGCGATCCTTACGTCAAAGTGATTACAGCACATTATCGGAGCTTTTTTCCGATCCTCAAGTGATACGATATGTAAATAGGGGAAGCCATCCTACGCCGATTAGGGCGAGAAGGTTATTGAACCAGATACGGAGCAGCAGTGCCAAGCTGGATTCGTTACATTATGGCATCTGCTGGAGAGGCAAGGAACAGGTCATTGGGATCACCTCATTTCAGCACTGGAATGATCAAAATGGTACGGCACAGATTGGTTATATTCTGAACAGGACCTGTTGGGGCATGGGTGTGGCTACTGAGGCGGTACAGCGACTGCTGCAGTTTGGATTCGACGATCTTCATCTGTGGAGGGTGGAAGCACGTTGTTATGAGGCCAATGTTTCTTCACAACGCGTGCTCAGTAAAATAGGGATGTCCTATGAGCGGAGCCTTCCCTCATTCGGACTGCATGATGAGGATGACGAGGGATCAGAATCTCTGATGGATGTCAAAGTTTATAGCATATACCGGGAGCAATATGTACGCCCGCGTCAGGAAAATGACTTGCAAACACTGGTATCTGACAAGCCGCAATAACATAGAGTAAGAGTAGGGAATAGCGAATGAATCGAACTTCAATCATTTGTTACACAATTGAAATATAACCGCAATTGAACTCTAACAGACAGGGGGTAAACTTATCTCATGACCCCCTTTTTGATAATAGATAATGCTGTTGGGACCCGCGCGAGCGGGTTCATTTTTTTTGCCTAAAAGGCGCCCACGGCGTGAACAAGCGCGCTATGGGGGCCTTTGTGTTTGCTCTATTTTACAGGGATACGACCTGCATCTGTTTCTGCTTGAAATACACCCAGTCGGTGAATCCAATCTCCAGCAGGCGTGTACGAACGTCATCCAGCTCATCTGCAACCCGCTGCGGTTTATGAGCGTCCGATCCAAATGTCACCTTCACCCCATAATGATGGGCGCGTTCCAGAATGGCATCCGAGGGATACCAGCCGCCGCTGAGTTTGGTTTTGCCAGATGTATTAATTTCAATCGCTACGTTGGATTCTGCAATGACCTGCAATGTTTCATCAATGGCCTGATCCGCAATAATTTCGGAGAACGGTGGGTAATTTCCTTTCATCGCATCAATGTGTCCAAGAATCTGGAACATACCGCTGCGAGCCGATTGCCGGATCAGTGAATAATAGCTTTCTTTCACTTCAACTTTACGTGCATCGCTCAGTCCATTCCACCGGGTTTTGTTGAAGATGCTTACATCCTCGGTATGATGAACGGAACCAATAATATAGTCAAAAGGATACTGTCCCAGTGTGGTACGGTACAATTCCGCATGAACAGGGAAGTAGTCCGATTCAATGCCGAGCAGCACATCGATTTTACCAGCGTACTCCTCTTTCAGAGCAAGAACCTCTTCCACATAATGCTGCAATTCAGACTTGCCCATGGCGATCCGTGGAAAGGCCTGCTCAAGTTCACTGCCAAAGTAGGGGGTATGATCCGAGATACCGATGGCCTGAAGCCCCGCCTTAATACCTGCCTCTATATAATCGCGAATGTTGCCGTCTGCGTGACCACAGCGAAAATGATGTGTATGAAGATCAAATTTCATATGGAATCCTTCCTTTCTCATGGCTCATTGTCATTCTGAACTGATGAATTGGGTTTCCGGCATGCCTTTGAGGTCACTTATGAATTGCTGCATCGCTGAGTTGAGGTAGCGACTCGACTTATAGATGACACCAACAGGGTGACTGACCTCCAGCTCACTTAAAGGTATCATTCGCAAAGTACCTTGACGCAACTCATGTGCAACCGATTGTTTCGAGATGACAGCTGCCCGAGATCAATCTCGACCATCCGTTTCACTTCTTCGCTGCTCGACAACTCCATTACAATATTAGGTTCAATATTATGTTTCTTGAAAATGGTTTCCGTGAATCGACGCCCTACGGTATCAGGGGACAGCAGAATCAATGGGGTGCTCCGGAGCACATCCACAGCAGCGTGCTTTTTCTTCGCCAGTGGATGGGAAGGAGATACCACGAGTTCAAATGTGTCATAGTACAGCACCGAAGTATTTAGATTGGGATTACGCTCCGTGAGATAACCGATACCAATATCAACCAGACCATTTTCGACCTGGGTATAGATCTGTGATGAAGGAAGGGATTGAATACTGGTTTTGATCAGCGGGAACTGATCCTGGAAATAGGATAACACCCTTGGCAAGATCTGAATAGCAATGGAAGTTGTTGTACCCAGCACGATCCGTCCCTGAGGCGTTTCATCGAGATCGGACAATTTTTGTTTCAGTTCATCGACGATGTCAAGCATGCGTTCAGCGTGCTCCAAAAATACCTGTCCACGGTCTGTCAGGGTAACGGGTTGGTTACGATCTACCAGAACCGTGCTGAATTCGTCCTCCAGACTTTTGATCTGGGCCGAGACGGCAGGCTGGGTCAAGTTAAGAAGTTCTCCCGCTTTGCGGAAGCTCATCGTTTTGGAAATGGTAATTAGTGTCTCCAGTTGGCTTATGTTCATAGGTGACCTCCTTGCAGGAAAAGTATCTTCAATATGTAAATGTGGTGCGATGAAATCCCGTAACTGGTTATTGTTCCTTTATCTTAAATTATAGGTGATTCAGGACAGCAGAGCAATGAAGGTAATGGTCGGGATTAAAAGTAGTTCAAGAGACTGTGAAAAAAATGCGAATACAAGAATTTGATTTTTTTAACAGTTGTGAGAAAGCAGTAATAAAGTCCTAAATCCCTTTTGCCACGCACCATGATCGAAATTCGTTCTACAAAAGAAGTGAAAAGCTCTGTTTATTCGGTAGAATCAGCTATAAACATTTGCTCCACGGATGACGATAAATTATAGTACACATGATTTAACGAATTCTTAATGAATTCTTGTACGTGATAAAGTATAATAAATTTAATGAATATGGGACTTTTGGTGTGTGACCAATAACCCAGTGTGAGGGGGACATAGACAGTGAAAGCGGAAGTGATTAATCCTTTCCTGGAATCGGCACGGAACGTATTCGAACAGCTCATCCAGGTTTCGCCTTCCACCGGGAGTCTTGGCGTAAAAAATGTAGAGTTCATTGCAGATCATGTCTGGATTGTAATTGGAATGACAGGACAACTTAGCGGAAACATTGTATTTGGAATCAATGAACAAGTTGCATTGAAAATTGTATCTGCGATGATGGGTGGATTTGTCATTACAGAAATGGATGAAATGAGCAAAAGCGCGATTTCTGAATTGGGTAATATGATCAGTGGTAATGCCAGTACAATCCTGTCGAACCAGGGTGTTGTAGTTGATATTACACCTCCACAAGTAATGCAGTCGGAACATCTGACTACATTCAGTGCAACGAAAGCGTTAAGCATTCCTTTGCTGATGGACGGCATTGGTGAGATGGATATTCAGGTCATGATCTCGTAGAATAGAGCCATACGCCTCAAGAGGCTGATGTGTTCAATACGGGAGGACGTCGGGTATGTTGAAAGATCAGGTAGTGTTTATCACAGGTGCATCGAGTGGTATCGGTGCGCTGTGTGCGCAGAAGCTGATAGAAGAAGGAGCCATCCCAATTCTGGCTGCCCGTTCGCGGGACAAGCTGGAAGAGATTGGTGCCTCGCTGAAGGGGCCGCATGAACTACTCACGCTTGATGTCACGGATAGTGAGCAGGTTCAGGCAGCTGTGGAAGCAATATTGCATAAATACGGACGAATTGACATCTTGTTGAACAACGCAGGTTACGGAAAATTCGCAGCGATGACAGAGATGTCTGTACAGGAATTCGATGAGATGATGGACGTGAATTACATGGGCATTGTCCGCTGCACCAAAGCGGTACTTCCGCAAATGCTGGAACGTGGCAAAGGTCAGATTGTGAACGTGGCCTCCATGGCTGGCAAAATCGGTACAGCCAAATCCGCTTCCTATACCGCTACGAAACATGCTGTACTCGGATTTAGTAATGCGCTTCGTCAAGAGCTTCGCAAGACCGGAGTTGTGGTGACTACGATTAATCCAGGTCCGATTGACACACCATTTTTCCATCGGGCTGACCCATCTGGCAATTATGTGAATAATGTACGTTGGATGATGTTAAAACCGGAAGACGTTGCGGGTCATATGATTCGGGCAATGAAAAAGCGCAAGGAAGAAGTGAATCTGCCAAGACTTGCTTCTGCTGGCATATGGTTGTACCAGCTATTCCCACGTCTTGCAGATCGATTGTCGCACGGTGTAATGAACCAGAAGTAAATGTAATACGAGGCATCACATACGGATGAAAGAAAGGCTCCGCCGAGGGGCTTTTCTTTTTTTGGCGTGTATACATACCAATCTGGAATAAGATTTGGTACGCGGGCTTTTTTCGCATATAATGAAAGGTAATGTGATGACAGGCTTCGGTTTTATTAAGTGCAAGCAGGGCTAGCATCAAAATGAATAAATTAAAAGGATGGACATACATGACGAATCAAACATTTGCTTCAATTGGCGTGGAACAGGATCTGGAGGCCGTTTTGGCGAAACATGGCATTAACGAGCCTTCACCTGTACAGGCCCAGACGATACCGGTTATTTTGGAAGGCCGAGACGTCGTATCCAAATCCCAGACAGGAACAGGGAAAACGCTGGCATATCTGCTGCCAATGTTACAATCCATCAAAATGGATATCAAAGGTACACAGAAACTCGTTATTGCACCTACACAAGAGCTGGCGATGCAGATTGTACGTGAGGCACAGCGCTACGGGGAAGAACGCAAGATCGGCGTATTGGGTCTGATTGGTGGCGCAGCGGCTAACGTCAGATCGAGAAGCTGCGTGAGCATCCACAATTGGTTGTGGGTACACCGGGACGATTGAAGGAATTGATTACGCTCAAAAAACTGAAAATGCACAACGTCTCTACGATTGTTATCGATGAAGCAGACCAGGTGTTCCAACTTGGCGGCGTAAGTGACGTGAACTTTGTACTCAAAAGCGCATTGCGTGATCGTCAGCTGATCTTCCTTTCAGCAACCATTGATGAACATACGGCTGGACTCGCGAAGCGTGAGATGAAAGAGCCTGTTCAGATCGGAATTGAGCCGGATCGCGCTACGGCTGCGGGCTTGGAGCATTATTATTTTGTGGAAGAAAACCGTAACAAAATCGACATGCTGCGTCGTCTGGTCAGACAGTACAATCCGGATCGGGCAATTGTATTTGTGAATGCAACCGAAGATATTGGTGAAGTGGAAGCCAAAATGAATCATCTGGGCTTGTCCGCTGCTGCACTGTATGGGGATGCTGACAAAGTGACCCGCAGCAACGTTTTGTCTGCCTTCCGTAATGGCAAATTGCAGTTGCTGATCGCCAGCGAAGTCGCTGCCAGAGGACTGGATATCGAAGGACTGCCAATGGTTATTAACTATGACCCGGCCTTTGACTCGGAGCATTATGTTCACCGCGCAGGCCGTACAGGCCGCATGGGGCGTTCGGGTATTGTACTGTCCATTGTGGATGAGACGCAGATCTTCATTATGCGCAAATTCGCGCGTGAACTCGGCATCGAGTTGCAGGAACGTGTACTCTTCGGCGGTAAAGTATTGGAAGCAGATCCACGTCCGGATACGCGCCCGGAGGGGCATTCTTTTTCCAGAAAACCGGGACAAAACAGAGATCGCAAACCAGGTCAGGGAAGCCGCAATGGCGGTACCCGGGCTACCATCTCCAATTCACGTCCATCGGGTAGCAAGCCAACTGGCAATACAGGCCGCACGGAGCGCGATCAGGATCGTAAAAACAAGGGAGCACCCAAGTGGAGTAAAGACAGAACGCCACGCTCCGAAGAATAGAATCTGACGAAAGGGGTGCAGGGATAGATGGAAAACGTTCAATCGCCTGTTCTGCAAATCAGCGGGTTAAGCGGAGGTTATAGTGCCAAACGACCGGTCCTTCATGGCATCGATCTGGAAGTTGGACGCGGAGAGATGGTCGGACTAATCGGCTTAAACGGTGCCGGCAAAAGTACAACGATGAAACATATTCTCGGCTTGATGACCCCTCAACAGGGCGAAGTGCGAGTGATGGGCAAGAAGCGGGACGAGGATGCGCAGATCTACCAATCAGCCATGGCATTTGTACCGGAATCACCTGAACTGTATGATGAGATGACGGTGATGGAGCATCTGGAGTTTACGGCAAGAGCGTACAATGTGTCGGAAGCCGACTTCAAGCAACGTACGGAGAAACTGTTACAACTGTTCCGTATGAATGAGAAAAGTACAAGTCTGTCTACACACCTGTCCAAAGGGATGCGGCAAAAGGTCATGATCATGTGTGCTTTTGTGGCAGGACCGCCACTGTACATCATTGATGAGCCTTTCCTGGGGCTGGACCCGCTGGGTATCCGCTCTTTGCTTGATTTTATGCTCGAGATGAAAGCTTCGGGATCATCGATCCTGCTCAGTTCACACATCCTGTCCACGATTGAAAATTACTGTGACCGTTTTGTCGTTCTGCACCGTGGGCAGGTTATTGCTCAAGGGACGCTGAATGAATTGCGCTCCCAATTCGGGGAATCGGATGCCACGCTGGAGCACATGTTCTATTCCCTCGTACAAGGCAGGGATTGAGCATGGATCTCAAGCTGCTATGGAAGCAAAGACGCACAGGATTCTGGAACGGAATTCTTCCTTATCTGGGGTATGTAATTCAGAGCGGTGTAGCCATGGTCTTTTTATTTCTCGTCATTGCGTTCTCCGCCTGGTATACATCGTTTGTTCAGAATATTCCGGCCGAATTCCCGATTCGCTGGATTGCATTGTTACTGCTCGCGCCACTGGTGATGTTCAGCAGTTATCGTACATATCTGCTTCCGGCAGATATTGTGTTCCTGCGACCACAGGAATACCGGATGCAGGAATATTTGAAGAACAGCTTTGCCCGGGGCATCATCTATAAAAGTCTGGGTTTGCTGCTTGTGTTTGTTACCTTGTGGCCCCTTTATGTCAGAGCAGATCTGGATGCACGGCCATTTGGCTGGTTCATCGTATTCTTGCTGCTGTGGAAAGGGCTGTCCAGTTATGGAGCCTGGCAAGAGCTAAGAATGGTTCAGGTCGGGGCATCCAGAGGATACCGTCTCTTGCGTTGGGCACTGGCAGTGCTGGCAGTTGGCGCATGGCTATGGCAGCTCACCTCAGCGCAGCGTATGGTTCCTGCTGTTACTGGCTGTGGTCTACATCGTCGCTCTGCGCATACCGGTGAAACATCGGGTGGCGTGGGAACGTCTGATTCAGGTGGAGCAGGGGCAGGCTGGCAGGGTTATGCGGACGCTTGGCTGGTTCGTGGATGTACCTTCATCCGGACAGAAAGTAAGTTCGCGTCGTTGGCTTAGCAAATGGGGAAGCGGTCTTCCGTGGAATGCCGGGAAAGCTTACCGTTATTTGATGACCAAAACGTTTATTCGGACTGAAGTGTTCTCCATCGTATTACGTCTGGTTGTGTTGGGCATGTTACTATCCTGGTGGACAGCAGGCAGCTGATTTTGGTGTCGGCGTGTATCTGTTCTTCCTGTTGCTTGCGGGTGTACAGCTTGGTGCGCTGCGACGCAGTCATAGTGAATCGTTCTGGATTATGATCTATCCGATCTCGGGAGAGAGTCGTCGTTCTCAGGTGTTGGGATTCATATTCCATCTACATGCGCTGGCTGCATTGCTCATGTGGCTGCCTATGCTGGCTGCCGGAGCGAGTGGACTGACTGTCACCGGAGCAGCACTTATTTTGGGCATACTGGTGATTGTGATCATGCGCCGTTCGCAAGGCAACAAGTGGTTGAAGGAAGAAGAAGACGAGTGAATGATCGATTGAACTTACGCACCTGACGCCAGCGCAGATCGTGGTTGAGCTGGAAGGTGACTATTATTATAAAAAACAACAAAGAAGGGTATTCCGGGCTGTGTCCCGGAGTACCCTTCTTCATGTTGCAATCAGATCACGATCACTTGGTTCCCGCTCATGTGTGTGTATTTCGTACTAACAGAGGAATGATTTCGTGATAATAACGAGCAAGATGAACAGAACGAGAATGGCACCTGTGTTCGTAAATCCTCCGTAACCGCCGCATCCATAACCGCCTCTTGTATCTTCAACTCCAGACATGGTCATTCCCCTTTCAAGTGGTTGTTTGGCACGCCCTTGCGTACATCGTATACTATGTGCCTTGAGGGTGGGCTGATTGGGCCGATGCCCGGTAAAGCTGGAATTTGGAGGTTTTGGGCAACTGTCCCGGTGAGGTACGGCGGATCAGGCGAGTTGTAGAATACAAAAGAACCCTCTGTATATGCGGAGACATGTAAGGTCGCCGGTATACAAGGGGTTCTTATATTACTCAGGGCTGTTTTTATTTAGTCGTCCGCAGATCCTGAACTCCACGATAGATGGTTTCATACAGATCTTCCAACCCGGCTTCTTCAATACAGGAGAAGGCGATTCGCAGATCCGATTCACCCAGCGCGATTGTACCCACGCCATATTGGTGCAGCAAATGGCTTCGAAGTTCTTCAGCGCCAACGTCTTTCAGCTTCAGGCACATGAAGTAACCAGAGTTGAACGGGTAATAGTCCCATGCATCTCCATACTTGCCACTATCGAGAATGGCCTTCACTTTATTGGCGCGGCCTTTCATAATCTCGAACTTCTCCTGTTTCTGTGCTTCAAACTCCGGTGCTTTGAGCGCATCCAGTACAAAGGTCTGGGAAGGATGCGGGCCACTGGAGATCGTTGCCCGGATGATACCAAGTGTTTTTTGTTCCAATGCGTGCAGAACGGCTGCATCTTCATGGGCATACGTAATGAATCCAACGCGAAAGCCCCATACGAACTCTTCCTTGGTTGCACCATCCACTTTTACGGTCAACACACGTGGATGAATATTGGCAAGTTTGCCAAACAGGGATTCATGAATGGAATCTTCGAAGAACAGCCCGAAGTACGCATCATCTGTTACAGCAACCACGTTAACGCCGGCTTCAGCTGCCTGACGGATCGTGTTAACAATGGCGTCTGCTTCTTCCGCTCCAGGCGTATAACCTGTAGGGTTATTCGGGAAGTTGAGCAGCACGATGGCTTTACCTTTGTCCTTCTGGTCAAGCAACGCCTGAAGCAGACCGTCACTGTTGAAGTTCAACTGATCATCGAACAGGGGATAGTGAACCAACTGGCCATGACGACGGATTCCGAAGGTCAGCTCGTAATTTTCCCAGTTTTTATCCGGATATATGACAGCGTCCCCTTCATCGGCGAACAGGTCGGCTACGATACTTAGTCCATGGGTTAATGCATTGGTTACAATCGGATTGCCGAACGTTTTGCCTTCCAGGGAAGGCGTTTCCTTCAGCATCTTGTCTCTCCAGACGGTCCGCAATTCTGGTTTGCCTGCAGGTGGAGCGTAAGGATACAGATCCTTTGGCTGGAATGCAGAAAGCTTCTCCTGAATAACCTGAAGATGCATCGGCACACCACCCTCCAGGGCGATACCAATTGTGGCATTATGGGTCTTGGCCAAGCTTGCTGCTTCAGCAGATTGACTCAAAATCCCCTCTTTTGGAAAATACATTTCTTTGCCAAGCTGTGACAGCATGGAGTAGACGTGACTGCTGCCTGTCTGAATACTTTCGTTCAACTGTTCAGCCAGTGGATTCATTCTTTTCATCCTTCCAAGTCTTTGTGATTCAACTGCCTAACATTATATCACCTTGACATGCCCCCGTCACGGAAATTACGCAATATGACAGTTATATCGCTTTACCGCGTTGTTGCAGAAGGTTTTCAGGTGGGAATTAGCTGAATTTCTCCTTGGCTGAATCCTCAAAATTTGAAATTTATTGCTGATGAAATGGACAATATTTCCGCATCATTTCAGCCGTTTCGGCATCTCTTCCTTCATTGCGCTGTTCCAATTGTCCACTGAGATGATCGAAGCGTTCACTGGATAGGTTTTGTCCAAATTTAAACTTGGCGCTGATCCGTTCTGGAATAATTCGGACTACGGCTACAGCTTTGAGGTTTCCTGTGTAACGCGAGTCAGTGGCATCAATGGGCACATATCCGCCTTGCGGCTGGAGTTTTTCCATGAATCGTTGCAGTACCTTGCCTTTAATATCCAGATCTTTAACCGGTTCAGCCTGACCGAAGGCCATAACACTCTTGAAGAATGAAGTCGCCGGACAAGCAAGCTCGGGATCACTGAAATAGGAGGGAATAAGGGAGAACTCTTCAGCTACCGTGAAACTGACCGAGGAATCCTGTTTGATCTGTTTCATCTTCTCTCCAGCCAGACTGCCGTGGAAGTAAAAGCAACCGTCCAGGTATACAAAATTCAGCGGTGTAACCCGTGGCTGACCATCCGGACTAACCGTTCCCAGAAACCCGAAGGAGCACTGATCCAGAAATGCCGTAATCTCTTCTTCTTCATCTACTGTGAATTCTTTCCGTCTCATGTGTATTCCCCCATCATTGAATGTATAATAGAACGCCATATCTTATGCATAACAATAGTTCATACATTGACAATGAAATAGATCCAATTTAGATTCACTTTAGTAGGCCAATTGGTCAGGATCACATAATGAGAACGAATGAAGAAGAGAGGTGTATGATGGAATTGTGGCTACCGATGGATACCTATGAACGTCAGCATCGATACAAGTATGAGGCATTGTACCATGCGTTACGTGATGCCATTCATGCAGGAACATTGGTGGGAGGCACGAGACTTCCTTCCACCCGTGAGTTGGCAAGACAATATGAGATGTCACGTGGTTCGGTAGCACAGGTATACGACATGCTGCTTGCGGATGGTTATGTCCATGCACATCGGGGAAGAGGAACCTTTGTAACCGAAACATTATCCACCCGGGAAAATGAGAAACAGGAAGCTGTTCTCAGGCTGTCTCCCTGGGGCGAGCGGGTACAGAAGTTGAACAAGGAACATGATGTCCTGCAGACTCAGATGTCTTCATCCAGTCCGTCTGTCATTAATTTTCAAATGGCGCGCATGCCCGCAGAGCATTTCCCGCTAGGGGAGTGGAAGAGTGCACTTGCTGCGGTTCATCGCAGTGGTTGGCGAGAATCGAGCGGTGCAGCGGGGATCAGGAGCTGCGGAAGCCATCGCCTCCCATCTCAGATGGACACGCGGCATCCAGGCAGAAGCCTCCCAGATTGTATTGTTCAGCGGTTCAATGCAAGGCATCACGCTGCTATCTCAATTGCTGATTACGGAGGATACCGCAGTTGTATTGGAGAATCCGGGTTATCCGGGTATTGCCCATGCCGTCAAGTCCTGTGGTGGGTACATCATTCCGGCAGAGGTGGATACCGCAGGCATTATCCCTCAGCCTTGGGAGGCACAGACGTTATTTGTCACCCCTACCCGGCAGTTTCCAACAGGTGCCGTGCTTGGGTTGGACAGGAGACGTGCCTTGCTCTCGTGGGCCTCGAAGCGGAATGCGGTCATAATTGAAGATGATTATGACAGTGAATTCCGATGGGGAGGAAGACCCATTGAACCCCTCAAGGTACTTGATCGTGAGCAACGTGTCATCTATGTCGGTTCATTCTCGCAAACGATGGTTGCTTCGTTCCGACTTGGTTATGCTGTACTGCCACCTGGCCTGGTGGAACCGCTGCTTGCAGCTAAGGCACTATATGAACCGGTACCTCCAGCGCTGTTGGAGCAGCGCGCACTGGCCAAATTCATGACCAGAGGAGGTTACCTGAAGCACTTGCGGCGGTTAACCCGATTATACGGGGAGCGGCATGATTTTTTTGTCCGAGAGATGGAATTACAGTTGCCGGAAGCATTCACTATGCTGCTTGGTGATGCAGGACTGCATATCTACGCTACCTGGAATGGCGATGCAGACAGTTATCAGCGGTTTAAAAAGCTCGCACAGGAGGATGGCGTCCTGTTTCGTGATGCAGAGCGATATTGGCTGACTTCTGCTCATCCGGCGGTCTGTTTTGGGTTTGCACATCTGGAGAAAGAAGAGATGACAGAGGGAATCCGGCGAATGCGGCTAGCCTGGGAGAAGTGCACATTTTCGTTTCGGTGAATTCCGCTGTATAATAGGATAAGACCATTTCGCTCCTATAGGAGCAGAGATCATATATGAGCAAGTTGTATTGAATTATGCTATAAAAGTTGAACTAGTTATTTACACGAAAACGTAGAGGGCAGAAATAACCTGAAGAAGCGGAGCGCTCGCCCAAAAGCTTTCTGAAAGAAAGCTACATCGGAAGCATACCCTATCGTCAGATTTTCACCTTTGAAAAAGTGAATCAAAAAATCTGAGGATAACAGCGATCGGAAGGTTGTTCTGTCATCGGAGTGGCAAGTGTAAATGTTCTTTAGTTCAATTTCTATAGATGCTGAAATACATATGGCCTTGATTGAAGATGTGAGATTCAGATCAGAATGATGCCATATGCAGAGAGATTAACTATCAAGGGGGAGTGGCGACATGCTGCAGGCATCGCCGTCATCATTTGTTATTTTGCCCGCTGTCGCCAAAATTGTCTGTGAACCGGGCTGGAAGTGGCAGAAGCGGGAAAAACCGATGCAGAACTATGATTTATTTTATGTATGGAGTGGTGAAGGAACGCTAGTACTGAATGACCAGTCGTATGAAGTGGGCAAGGGGAGCTGTTTTTTGTTCAGGCCGGGAGATCATCCTACTGCAACACATAATAAGCAAAAACCGTTGGTGCTTACGTATATTCATTTTGATGTGGACGTGCCTGTCACTGATGTTCCCCAGTCCTATCGCGAGGTACAGGAAACAGTGGAGTTTGAGCACTTGCTGGCACGTTATGTAAGATTGTTCCTATCCGATGTGTACGGACGTGATGAAGAGAGTCGATTGATTCTGAAGCAATTGATGATTCATTTGCTGCGCGCCGATACGGAAGAACCTGTGGAGAAAAAGGTAAGCAACCAGTTGTCCGATGTCATCCAGGAGGTTGCCAATTATGTGCGTCAGCATCCGGGGATTACGCATCGGGTGGAAGATCTGGCTGCCCGGGCTGGCTTGTCGCCCCGATACTTCTCCATCAAGTTCAAGGAACTGGTCGGATCATCGGTGCAATCCTATATTATCCGCATGCGTATTGAACGGGCGGAACATCTGCTGGTGCATACCGGCATGAATGTGACCGAAGTGGCTGATGCACTGGGGTATAGGGATATTTTCTTCTTCAGTCGTCAGTTCAAGCAGTATACAGGCAAAAGCCCGTCGGAGATTCGTTAAAATTCGGATGGGAAGAACATGACAACGTTTCAAGTCTGGAATGCAAGGGTAAATATCTAGCATTCCAGATGACCAAAAGGGGGAACTTGTGATGAACGGAAAACGTCGGGTCCGCAACCGGGGATGCTCTACGAAGGGATGCAATATTTTCCGGAACCGTCTGCGCCGATTCAAACCGGCAGAGGACGTGCAGGATGTATGGTTTTGAGGAGAACTCAGCAGACCACTAACGACGAAGCGAAGCTTCGTATTGCATGTATACATGGATGGCAAATGAATGCATAAAGAGGATGGCGCAACACCTGGGTACAGGTGCTGCGCCATCCTCTTTGTTTGCGTATGAACCCATTATTTCTTCGGTTTCAAACGACCAAGCAATGTCCCCATTTTGACCGTATCACCCGGCTGTAAGCCTGGTTTTGGTTCAAATGTGCCGCTCTGTGTCAGGAGAACAACAGTGGAACCGAATTCAAAATAGGCCAGATCATCGCCTTGTGCCCAGGTACTTGTGTCTGCGTTAGCATACTGTATGCTACTCACGTTCATCGCACCTACTTTGACAACCGCCACTTCACCGTAATCGTGCGCGATATACGTAATGAGTCGTTCGTTTCGACTAAGCACGGATTTCATATGGGTCAGCCCAAAGTCGTTCACGGGATAAACTTTGCCCTTGATGTGCTCGCTCTCTATTTTGCGGCCGCTAACAGGTGCATGAATGCGGTGATAGTCGCGAGGACTGAGATAGAGAACGAACCCGTAGCCGTGCTTGTACTTCTCCAGATGGGGAGAATGGTTTAATAATTCAGCAAGTGTATAATTTTGTCCCTTAACATTCAGGAGTGTCCCTGCAGATATTGGTCCGGCTGCCGTAATCTTGGCATCTACCGGGCTGATCAGTGCATGCTCTGAAAGTTCCAGCGGGCGCATGCCCGGCTTCAATTTGCGGGTAAAGAAATCGTTCAGTGAACGGTACTCTTTCCAATCTTTCTCGGCCTCCTGAACAGGGATGTCGTAGGTCCGGACAAAATAAGGGATAAATGCCTTACTTCCCCGGCTTTTGGAGAAGGCTCCCACAGTCCGGGAGATCCATTTGCGCGAAGAAAGCTCGGTCATTAATCGCAACAGCGTTTTTGCCATGAATATCCCCCTTAGGGTTAATGCGAACTTCAAGGCCGGCAAGACCGGCCGTTCTGCATAATATTGACACAGAATGCACACGAAATCAATATGATCTCCTATCGTATGTCTGCGGTTGTCTCGGAATTCTTGAATTCTGTTCCAGCAGCAGCCGTCCATAAGCCATGGGTTGGCTGTATGTTAACTTCCAGTGCTCCGACATTCCGGCCTTGCGAAAACCGTAACGCTGATCGCGTCCATTGCATTCAATAAAATAGATTTGGCCGCTGCGCGTAATCCCGAGATCAAGGCCCAGATCAGCCAGATGTGGCAGACTGGCCGCTAATATCTGGGCAATTCGAAGTGCAACGAATCCGATTCTGTGTTCCAGTCGAGCCAGCTCGAAACCGGATTCCCCTAATCCAAGGGCCTCGTCGAGCTTCATGACTTTACCACCCTGGGCGATATTGGTGACAAACGTATGAGCAGGAGCCGCTTTGGCAAACATGCCTGTAATTCCCCACAGACCATCGCTGCCACGTTGCACAGATACTCGCAGATCAACCGGTCTGCCCTCATAACGTACCAGTGGGATACGCTCTTCAATGAGGTAGGCATGGCGAAAAATCCGTCTTAGGGTAGAGGAAGGAAGCTGTCCTTTGCTCAATCGGAAGGTAGCCCACCCTCTACGTGCAGCCTTCGTCTCACAGGTCAGTTTCCACTGTCCATCTCGCTGAAAGACTCGCATAATGCCATGACCGATACTGCCGCTGCACGGTTTGATGATGAGGTCATCGTAATGTTCCATCATATAGGCCAGAGATTCTGGCGTAGCTTTAACGGCATGGGGCAGGTGTTCTCTTAAGATGTGATCCTGATGAAGCATGTCATGAATATGATCTTTACGGTACCGATTGCGAACGTTGAATACCTGGATACCCTGTAACATCAGCTTGGTAATCTGATGCTGTTCCGTCCGGCGAAGCTGAAGTGATCGGTTATGAATGACGGATGGCAATGGCATGCGCTCGCGAACATATCTGCCTTCTTTTTGGATATAGGCAAGACATGTTTTTTGATCCGAATCAATATCTTCCAGCCGCAGAAAGCAGGGGATTAATCCGTAACTGGCCGCTGCCTGTTCATAATTCGCGAGTGATTCCTGACCGGTCCTTCCGGCCGGTATCCCCGGTACATGCGTGAATCGAACATAATGCCGATCGTTTCTTGGAGCATGACCGTTCCTCCTTCGATGTTATCGCGACCATGGATCGTCCATTCATGGAATGCCGGCCTGTCACCGCATGGCTCAGACATCGCGATAACGCAGACCGGTGTGTAAAGTGCATCGCTATGCACGAGCGTTAGCTCAATTCATATCTGAGAACTCCGAAGGGAGCAGATTTTGCCGAATTTTCGTTCCAAACAAGGAAGTTCTCCGCAGGCGTGCCGGGACACGTCAAGGGAAAGTGGCGCAGCAGGGGGCGAAAAGACGGTGAAAGACGCACTTCAGCGAATTTTCAGACACGATCTAGACCTAATATCCTATGACATGATTGGGACGGGGGCGTGGACAGCCGCCTTTCCTCTGCTGCCCTGACACGCCTATTTCCACGAAGATCATCAAACCTTCCTGTCTTGATGCCTATACATTCGTGCTCTGGAATCCGTGAAACTCATAAATGAAGTGGCAGATGCCCATATGGAAGCATATGATGCCGGAGATGAACGTTAGAGGAAGGAGCAAGCTGCATGAGTAAAAATGGCAAAAAGAAGGTCCCAACGCCGAAACTGCGGCATGTGAGCCCGAAATTCAAGGAATTGGAACTGACTGATCGCCGGACAGACAAGGTGAATTCAGGTATCACCATGAATAGGGAAGAACGCTGGAATACGAATAAAAGGGATTCGAAGGCTGTTCAGGCATCGGAAGAATTCCAATTGGAATCACCAGAGCTTCCTGCTACAACGAACGAGCTGGAAGAGCTGGAGAGCTCAGCCAAAATCAATCCCGAACCTGTAGGGTCGGATAACAAGGAAGTGGAAACGCAAGATGACTCCGAAAAGCAGCTTCAGGTTCAGCAGCGTGGCTCTGCCTGCTCGCTTAGAAGAGCAGGAGCCGGAGATCAACAAGCAGGAGATAGCCAGCCTGGATCGGCTGCAGATTCTGAACCAGAACCAGATGCCGGGTCATACCGGACATTACATCTATACGGATGACTTGAGTGAATTTGCTGTTACAGAGAGCAAGCTGGCTCCTTTCTCTGTGGATGCCTCCAAGCTGAAACCGGATGCGGTCGGCAGTGAAGCCTTGCAGGATTATGCGGTGACCAGCATTCACATTGCAGACGGGGCCATTGTTTCCGCGAAACTTGCAGAAGCGTCTGTATCGGAAGAGCACCTGATTGACGGCTCTGTGTCTGGTCAAAAAATACGAAATGCTTCCATCGCCGGCGAGAAGATTAGAGATGGCAGTATTACGTCCCAGAAGCTTGGCAACCAGGTCATCGATTCAAGCAAAATTGCCGATGGTTCCATCGGTACAAGGCATCTCAGCCGCATGCTGGTAACGGAAGAGTTAATCAAGAATCATGCCGTAACTGGCGACAAGATTGCAATTAGCGGTGTGGACACAAGGCATCTCACCGGAGGAGCTGTGCATACTTCCAAACTGGCTGACGATGCAGTGACTACCTCCAAAATCCGTGAAGCTGCTGTCACAGGCAGCAAAATTGACGAACTATCCATCGAGTCTCACCATATTCAGGCAGGTGCTATTAAACAGACACATCTGGCAGAGGGGGCAGTTGGTCGCTCACATGTATCCAATGGCAGTATTGGAAGTGACCAGATTGAGGATGGGTCCATTCAGACAAGACATTTGGCTGAGGGTTCACTAAGTGGCAGACATCTGCTGGACGGTTCCATCGGTTCAAGCCAGATTCGCGCTCATGCTGTTGGCAAGGAGCAGATTGGCACTGGAGAAGTGGGCAGTGAGCATTTGACGGAAGGTGCAGTAACCAGCAGCAAGCTGGCAGACCAGTCTGTTGGAACAGCAAAATTGCTGGAGCAGTCCATCACGGCCTCCAAGATCGCTGATCAGAGTGTCATCTCTTCCAAAATTGCGGATGAAGCCGTACAGGGTAAACATCTTGCGAAAGGTTCCATTCGTGCGGAACACATTGCAAATCGGGGAATTACGCCAGTGCATGTGGATAATGCTGCAATTCACTCCATTCACATTGCAAGTGGAAGCATCGAGGCAACACATCTGTCCACCGGAAGTGTGTCCGGAGATGCTCTTGCAGACAGCGTGGTGTCCGAGCGGCATCTTGCAGAGTCCGCCGTAGGTACGTATGAACTGCAGGATGCTGCCGTTACAGATGTCAAGCTCGCAGATGGAAGTGTAACAACAGAAAAGCTTGGAACGGCATCGGTGAGCAGCAGAACGCTTGCCCCGGGAAGTGTCATATCCTCGCATCTGGCGAACGGTGGAGTCACGGGTACACATCTGGCTCCAGGGAGTGTGGGTTCCGAGGCCCTGAGACCTTATGCAGTGAAATCAGATCACCTGACAGAACATGCCGTAGGTGCACCTCATCTTCAACCAGGCAGTGTTGAAACGGATGCTATTGCACGGGCAGCGGTCACAACAGACAAATTGGCTCCGGGTAGTATTACTTCAGCCCAGTTGGCTGGCGGGTCCATTTTTCCGCCACATTTAACCGATCATGCGGTTACCTCCCCGAAGCTCTCACCAGAGAGTGTTGCCACAGATAAACTGGCGGATTTGCTGTTACGTCAGCCAAACTGGCAGACGGGAGCGTGACTTCTTCCAAAATTATGGCTGAAAGTATTAATGCCAAACACATTCCGGCAGGAACGATTCGCGGATATCATCTGAAGCAGCATGCCGTTTCCCTGGAACATCTGTCGGAAGAGATACGCTCGCCGGAATTATTTGCTGATGGCAGCATTACCGGCAACAAGCTTCGGCATGGATCCGTAAGTGGAGACCATCTGACAGCAGACTCGGTATCCGGGACAGAACTACAACAGGCAGCTGTAGGCAGCGAGCACTTGCAGCCATCCGTGGTCCAATCCGTGCATCTGGCTGAAGGCAGTGTGAAATCCGAACACTTGGGAACGCAGGTAGTCAACTCACAGCATCTGAAGGCAGACATCATTCATGAGGAGCATATCGCTGAACAGGTGGTTACATCACATCACTTGGCACCTGGATCTGTCGAAACAGACCATCTGGCTCCTTTATCCATTACAGCGGCTCATCTTCAGCCGGGGTTGATCAGTGGTCTGCATCTTCAGGCAGAGTCCACAAGTGCTGTTCACTTGCAGCAAGGAGCTGTGCATTCCCGTCATATTCAGGATGGTGAAATTCTTCCCCATCATATTCATGAACGCAGCATCGGAACGTCTCATCTGGAAGAAGAGGCGGTAAGTACGATTATTTTGCAGGATGAATCCGTAACACGCTCCAAACTGGCGAGTGGTAGTGTAGATGGCAGCAAATTGGCCGCAGGGTCAGTATCGGCTGCCCATCTGGCCAACGAAACTGTGCAAAGCCGTCATATCCAGGAAGGAGCAATCCTTGCTGATCATATTCAAGAGTACAGTATTGGCTCATTCCATCTGGATGAGGACTCCGTAAATGCGGTTCATTTGCAAAATGGATCTGTAACAAGTGCCAAACTGGCGGATGGCAGTATAAACGGCAGCAAGTTGCTCGAAGGGACGGTATCGGGGATTCATCTTGCATCCGAAAGTGTGCAATCCGCACATATCCAGGCAGACGCCATTCATGCGGACCATATTCAGGAGCGAAGCATCGGCACAATCCATCTGGAAGAGGAAGCGGTAAATGCCATTCATCTGCAAAATCGGTCCGTCATCAGTGCCAAACTGGCAGATGGCAGTGTAACCGGCAGCAAGTTGCTCGAGGATGCGGTGTCGGGAATCCATATCGCTTCCGAAAGTGTGCAATCCCGCCATATCCAGGAAGGCGCGATCCTTGCTGACCATATCCAGGAGCACAGCATCGGCATGCTTCACTTGGAAGAGGAAGCGGTAAGTGCCATCCATCTGCAAAATGGTTCCGTAACAAGCACCAAGTTGGCGGACGGCAGTGTAACCGGCAGCAAGTTGCTTGAAGGAGCGGTATCGGATATCCACATGGCAGACGATAGTGTGCAATCGCGTCAGATTCAGGCAGGAGCCATTCATGCGGATCATATCCAGGAGCGGAGTATCGGCACAGCCCATCTGGAAGAGGAAGCGGTAAGTGCCATTCATTTACAAAATGGATCGGTCACGAGTGCCAAACTGGCGGACGGTAGCATTAACGGCAGCAAATTGCTCGAAGACACTGTACTGGGGAGCCATATCGCATCCGAAAGTGTGCAAACGCGCCATATCCAGCCAGGAGCGATCCTTGCTGATCATATTCAGGAGCATAGCATTGGTACGTCCCATCTGGAGGAGGAAGCCATAAGTGCGGTTCATCTGCAAAATGGGTCCGTAACGGGTGAAAAACTGGCCGATGGCAGTGTGAGCAGCAGCAAACTGCTGGAAGATGCCGTGTCGGATGTCCACATTGCCAATGGAAGTGTGCAATCCCGTCATATCCAAGAGAGAGCCATCCATGCTGACCATATTCAGGAGCGCAGCATTGGGATCTCTCACCTCAAAGCGGAATCGGTAAGTGCGATTCACCTGCACAATGGTTCCATAACAAGTGCCAAAATGGCGGACGGCAGTGTGAACGGTAATAAATTGCTTGAAGGTGCGGTATCGGCCATCCACTTGGCGGACAAAAGTGTGCAAACTCGGCATATTCAGGATGGAACGATTCATGCGGATCATATTCAAGAACGCAGCATTCGCACAACCCATCTGGAAGAGGAATCAGTAAGCGGGGTTCATCTGCAAAATGGGTCCGTCACAAGTGCCAAATTGGCTGATGGCAGTGTGAACGGCAGCAAGCTGAGTGAGCAGAGTATTACCGCTAATCACTTGAATGCGGGGATCGTAGGTCCGGCGCATTTGAGCGAAGAGATATGGCATGCCATTCGTCAGTTCAGTGGGGAAACGCTGGAGCAACTGGCAGCGATCCGAAGACAAGAGGGATTGCTTCAAACAGAGAACGAAGCATTACAGCCTTTACAGCAGACTCTGGTCGAGGGAATACCCGGTGCTGTTCTGGAAGTAACACAAATTCATGAGACATCGAATCAGGAGCTGGAGCAACAGCAACAGCAAGAGCTGATATCCCAAACAGATCAGCTTGGCGAACCAGAGGCAGCCTTGTTCACGACAGAGCAGGCAGAGCAGGCACAGCAGTCACAGCTTGAACAGTCACAGGAGAACGCTGGAACGAAGGAGTTTTTGTTACGTGAACAATCGGTTGCACAGGAGCATCTGTGTAATGATGCCATAGGCAGCAGTCAGTTGCAATCGGGTGCAGTTCAGGCGAGACATTTGGCTTTCCAACCCGTTCGCAGCGTAAGCAAGCAACCGGTCGTACAACAATTCGGAATGGAAGCTTTTGTTCTGCCGGAAAGTGAAGTGAGCACAGAGGTAACCGTTGTTTTTGAAGAGTCATTTGCTTCAGAACATTATGTGATTGTGGGCATGAGCAATGATCGGGGATTCCAGATTTCCCTGCTCTCGCAAAGTGAGGATGAAGCGGTACTTGAAGTGTCACGTACAGCAGATTGCAAGCATACGTACGGATTGTTGTCATGGATTGCGGCAGGGCCTTCGCAAGAATAGTGCAGGTTGCTGCATGGGGAATACACAAATGACAAAAGCGGTGTCCTGAGTTGTCCGGGACACCGCTTTTGGTTGAACAGCGCTTATTCCGTTCGGACAGTGTGAGGGATGTCTGAACGTTTAGTGCAATTAGGATGTGGGATGATTACATAATAAGTTCAATCACGTTAAAGTTAGATTTCACAGGCCTACAGCTTGATATGCTTTGGTAATGGCTGTAGCTTCTGCAGAGTTCGCTCCGTACAGATCTTTGGCTGCTTGAATGGTAGCTGTTTTGGCAGCGGCAAATTTGGACGTTGGTGTCAGGTAGTTCACCAATGTGCTGTAGAAAATCTGGATCGCTTTATCCCGGCCGATTCCGGTAACGGTCACACCATTATGTGTTCCGCCTTGAGCAGCAAGGTAATAGGCTTTGTTGATGATACCACTGTTGATATGAACTCCGCCGTTGTCCTGTGTGCCAGTGTAGCGATCGCTGTATTTGTCAGGTTGACCATACAAGGTAGGGTTGGAGAGGGAACGCAGTGCATCTCCTGGAATGTTAGGTGTGTAGACATCATCACCGAGCAGCCAGTTTTTGCTCTGAATCGTATTGCCGAAAATATCGGCAAAGGCTTCGTTAAGTGCACCTGGTTCATTGCGATATTCCAGATTGGCTGTATATTCAATGACACCATGCGTCAATTCATGACCAACAACATCCAGATCACCAGACAGGGATCGGAACGTCGTTCCGTCTCCGTCACCAAAGACAATCTGTGCCCCGTTCCAGAAGGCATTATTGTAATTGGAGCCGTAGTGCACGGTTGATCTGATCAGCAATCCGTTACCATTAATACCGTTGCGGTTGAATTTGTTTTTGTAGAAGTCATACGTAGCAGCTGCATGGGCATGAGCATCTACACCTGCACGATCGGTCCATACATTATCCGAATCTGTGAGCAGGGTACCCGGCAGCGAGGAGCCATTGTTCGCCGTGTACGTTTGGATGCCATTGCCGCGAGTCGTATCTTTCAGTTGGTAGATGCTGCCGGATTGGGTGGTTGTCAGGGTCTTGGTATCACCGAGTACACCTGTACCTGTTCCAGTGGCAAAGTTAATGAGGTCAAATTGGGATACGATACTGCCATCCACTGCGTTGATGAAATATTTGGTCCGTAGAGGGGCAGGTTCCAGTACGTTTACTTCCGTAATATAAACGAGATATGTCTGACCATCTTCTTCATGATGATAGATGTTCAATTCAGCTTGAGGCGTGATTTCTGCGGCACCCAGCTCTCCAATCCGTGAGGTTGCTTCTTCGGTAGCAATCCGAATCGCGTCTTCTCCACTGATCTCGGCTACACCATCATTCGGAATGGCCTGCTCTTCAATCGGTGGTAGATCGCCAAGTGCGGAGCTCACGGCTCCGGTCTTGTCCAGATGAACCGTCTGTTCTGCACCATATACCGGGATACCTTTAATATACTGCTTCAGGCGGAAGTGTCTTACGCCAGATGTATCTGTGTTTCTTTTGATAATTTTGAGCTGGGACTTCACATCGGAATTCAGGAATTGTTCCTGCTGTCCAAGGTAATTGTAGATGGTCTCATCTGTTCCACTGTTCAATGGAATACCCTCCTCGGAGGCATAAGGGGCCTGAAGTGGAATGGATTGATCAGACAATGGAGCTGCAGCAGCAGAGGATACGGAAGCGAGCAAAAGAGCTCCTCCAAGAATTGTTGGCATAACTTTGGCAAATTTCATAGTAAACTCTCCCATTCTTAAATTATTTTTTTGGTTGGAAAATGATCATGCCAATCTCGGTTGGAATTCCGTCTGCAACTTGGGCAGCGCGGAGCGTGGGGCTGAACCTGAAGCGTGGAATGAGACAAGAAACGATTGGAACAAAATCGGCGTGGCCTTAGCTCGGGGAGTGTTAAGCACGACACCAAACGAAAGGATAACCGTCTATTCAGTTCAGCCCGAAGGCTTTAATCGTCTATTGTGTTCCTCTTTCAGAAAGCCGGGGGTTGTCCAATTGCGCAGGTAGAAGATTCGTTCAACGAAAACTGGGGTGTTCAATCCGGGTTTGCGTAAATGACGAAGGCAGGGTTCTGAACGGCATCACTCCTCTCAAGAGTAGAATGATTCTGTTTAACAGGATCTGTGCATGAGGTCATAACCTAATCAACCTAAGGTCAATAAATAGATTCACAAAGGCGGAGGGGAACTTATGTTCACAACTAGGTTATTTTTGTAAATAAATCTGCTTGGAACGTATATTATCACAGTGTAAAACTTTGGAAAAGATGCAAATTTAAATTTTTTTAAAAATTGTGTCTGAAGTAGGGGAGTGGTAGCGTTTTTCACATATTTTGACGCATTTTGTCTAAAATCAAGGCCTGTACCCTTGTGATCACAGGGAGAACCTGCTCCGTGCAAGGACATACGCCGTTTCCACTGCTCCACGGATACATAGAATAACGTGTACTCCCTTGGCATGCCGATGATTGAATGCGGGAGGTGAAACTGTTGCGAAGAACCCCTACTACAGCACGTTATGCAACCCGATCGAATGTTACACGCAGAAAAACAGTGCTGAAGAAACGAAGAGGGAAGTTTGGAAACAAAAAGGGTACAAAGGCCTATTCGTTCGTTATTCCATCCAGAACACTGATGTCACAGGTTAAAGATGGAGTAGAGAATGGAGCGGAAAATGGCATGGGTGAAACTCTTGCACTTAAGGAGGATTCTCAGCGCCCGCTGCTCTCGGTCATTATCCCTGCCATGAATGAGGAGAAAACGATTGGTGCAGTTGTACGGGAAGCGCTGCGAATCTGTCGTGATGCTGAAGTGCTGGTCATTGTAAATGGTTCAACAGACGGTACGGCTAACGCAGCCAAACGGGCTGGAGCACGTGTGCTCACGTATGCAGAAGCGCTGGGGCATGATGGAGGACGAAAAGTAGGCGCAGAGGCTGCCTGTGGTCAGGTATTGCTTTTTACGGATGCAGATATCGCCATTCCCGCTGAGCATCTTGCCCCTTACGTGAAGGCGGTGCTGAAGGGAACGGATGTGGCGCTTAACGATTACCATGGGCCAGTCACTCATCATCCCGTTCATCCGGTAGTGGAGGCCAAACACATGTTGAACAGCATACTCGCAAGATCCGATCTCCGGGGAGCATCCATGACTGCTATTCCACATGCAATAAGCCGAAAAGGACTTGAGGTCATGGGGATACCCTCACTGGAAGTTCCGCCACTCGCACAAGCCAAGGCTGTGGTCGGTGGACTCCGGGTGCGTGCCGTTCATCACGTACCTGTCGGTAGAATGAATGCAGTACGAATCAAGAAGCGAAGCGGACCTGATCCGCTAAGTCAAGTGGTGCTGAATGATCATATGGCAGCAATCAAGTGGATCACGGATACGCTCGGTCCCCGCGGAGGTTATACCGATCTGAAACGTGTTCGCAATCTGGCGAGGTAAGCATGTCGCGTCTGATGATGCAGCATGCTGGAGGTGAGGAAATGAAGGGACGTTCAGGGACTGCCCGTCGCAGGCGGACAGCAATTAGACGAACGGCAGCAGGAAGAACCATAATCAAGAAGCGTCAAGAGAACAAGAAGCGTGTAGATATTCAGCAATCAAGAAGAAAAAGCCGCTCAACGTCTGACCAAGTGGATCTGCACTTGCTGTGGAAAGCAGGGCAAGTTGCAGGAAGCGAGGCGAAGGCAAACAACACAGCCTCAGAAGAACACGCACGTCTCGTGTGGAATGCACACGCGTCGAACGTTGCGGAGCTAAGCAGCTTCGGGCTGGCCCTGAAAGCAGGTAAGGCATTTATGCAGGGTTATGCCCATGGCTCGGGACTTTCTTTCCAGATGGTGCCGCTCCCCCTTCGTCATTCGGCTGCTGCTGTTGTCTGTGCCTGTAATGAGGAACACACACTGGGTCAGGTGCTGCTGCAACTTAAACGGTTGCCTCTCACGGATATCATTGTTGTCCTGAATGGAACGACAGATGACAGTTTGAAACAGGTCCTCAGGCAGCCGGGGCTTACGGTAGTTTATGAACCGGATCGGGCAGGACATGATGTGGGCCGGGCACTTGGAGCCAAGATGACAGATGCGGAGACGGTACTTTTTGTGGATGGAGACATGGTTGTCCCGGCTGAAGAGCTCGCACCATTTCTGTTTGCGGTAGATCGTGGGCAGGATGTGGCGTTGAATAATCTGACGTCTTTGCTTCCTGCATTTGCAGGGCAGGATGAGGTAAGCCGGATCAAGGCATATCTGAACCGAACATTAGGCAGGGCAGATCTTGGTTGCAATTCCATGACAGCCGTGCCCCATGCCTTGTCTCGTCGTATGATTCAGACCGTGAAGCCAGCATCACTGGCTGTTCCGCCCAAGGCACAAAGTTTGGCTATTCAGCATGGAATGAGCGTATCGGCACCAAGTCAGGTGGATGTTATTCGTTCCAATCGTTTGCGTCCTGGTAACACGGGAAGTGGGAATGATGTCGCCAGATTGATCATTGGGGATCACCTGGAGGCACTCGCTACATTGCTGGGTACGGGTTGGAGTTCAGCTCAGGCACATACACTCTCCCGTACAGAAGTGGCTTACAGGAGGAACGCCAGATGACACTGACGAGTATCATTATCCCAACGTACAACGGCCTGGATCTGATCAGGCCCTGCATTGAGGCCATACGCCAATACTCGGGCGATCCTGCGTCCTATGAAATTATCGTTGCAGATAATGGTTCGACGGATGGAACGGCTGAATATTGCGCACTGGAGCGAATTCGATTTGTCAGGTTCCCGGACAATCGGGGGTTTCCGGCAGCGTGTAACGCTGGACTTCGTGCCGCTTGCGGGGATGAACTGCTGCTGTTGAACAATGATGTTACGGTTACGTCCTGTTGGCTGGAGAACCTGCGAACGGCTCTGTACAGCGACGCAAGTATCGGCATCACGGGTCCTGTAACGAATTATGCAAGCGGCATCCAGCAGGTTGAACTGGCGTTTCGGAACATGGAACATTTTCAGGAGCTGGCCTATTCCAATAATGTTGCGGATTCTTCACGGTGGAGGGAAGTACGCCGCATCGTCGGTCTGTGCATGCTGATAAAACGAGATGTGGTGGAATCGGTTGGTCTGCTTGACGAGGCGTATTCTCCGGGACACTATGAGGATGACGATTATTGTTATAGAGCAAGATTGCAGGGATATCGCTTGCTGGTATGTGGCGATGTTCTGGTGCATCATCAGGGAAGTGCAAGCTTCCAGAAGACCGATCCGGTAGCATGGAAACAGCTGCTTGAGCGTAATCGTTCGATTTTCATGAACAAATGGCATGTCGATCCGCTTGAATATATGGACATATCCGATGAAGGAGGGAACGTGGAATGAAAGGTGTAATTCTTGCCGGCGGAACAGGAACTAGACTGTATCCGCTGACCCGGCTCATTAATAAACATCTGCTTCCAGTCGGTAAACATCCGATGATTATGTATGGCATCGACAGGCTCCGCCAGGCAGGCATTGATGAACTATTGATTGTGATCAACAAACATTCCGCCGGGCTATATACAGAGTATCTTGGTGGCGGAGCGGATCATGGGGTCAAGTTGACGTATCGCATTCAGGAAAAGGCAGGCGGGATTGCGGAAGCATTGGATCTGGCAACCTCCTTTATCCTTCCTGGCGAAAGATTTGTTGTACTTCTCGGGGATAATCTCTTCAGCGACGATCTGAAGCCTTATGTGGACCGCTACATGCAGCAACCTGCGGGTACAGCGCGAGTGCTGCTCAAAGAGGTGGATGATGCACGACGTTACGGGGTGCCGGTCTTTGATCCCAAGCATCCAGAACGAATCTCGTACATTGAGGAGAAGCCAAGCCAGCCGAAAACCTCTTATTGTGTGACGGGGATATACATGTATGATGATCATGTATTTAACCTGATTCGCAACATCGCACCGTCTGCGCGCGGAGAACTGGAAATTACGGATGTGAATAATCACTACGCGTCTGCTGGCGGACTGGAATACGACATTTTGCAGAAATACTGGAGTGATGCAGGTACATTTGATTCGCTCCAGGAAGCAGCTGTCCGCATGAAAGGACAATTGCCCTAAAATATATGCGCCTGATGCTACCGCTGTGCGGTGCCCTGGGAGCAGAACACTCTGCGCTGGAGCCGGAAGGATGCTCCGGCGCTTTGCGCAGCGACAATCCTCATGCATGCCAAAGGAGGGAATGGCGTGAGAGTAGTGACACGCACCGGGTCTGCTATGGCCACCGTGTCAGGTAAGCCCCGGGGCATCCACCCGGTCGTATATATGGGCAGTGGCACTCCGGCAGCAGGGGGTGTCGTGCCTGCTGGCGTCAGAGGTGTGAAGTCAGGGAAACGCAGTACCCCGACCAAAGCGGGTACCTCTGCCGGCGCAGCGCATAAGGTCCGTGCAGGCAAAGCGAGCAGCAGCGGCAGCGCTGTTGGCAGAGCAGGCAAGGCTGGCCGTGCAAGCGCGAGCAAAGCGGCAAGAGCCAGCCGCCCCGGCAAAGGCAAAGCCGGCCTGCGCCAGGCCACTGCTGGGCGCAGGCCTGCACCCGCGCGGGGCGGGCGTGCCGCTGCCCGCGCCAAGCAGCGCACGGCGATGCGCCGTGCGCCCATGCCAGCACCGCAAGCCAGCACGCCACAGGCGATGCCTGCCAGCGGTGCTGGCCCCGCCCCGCGCCAGGCGACACTCCCGAAGGGTGTCGCCCCCGCGGGGCGGGAAGGCGCTGCCGCCGCGCATGCGGGCAGCGCGAAGGGCTTGCCTGCGCCTGCAATGCTCGCGGAGCATGCAGTGCAGGCGCAGGCCGGGCCCGGCGGCTACGCCGAGGGCTACCGCGACGGCGTATTCGCCGGCGGGGAGGCGCTGGTGGCGCAGCACATCCCGCCGGATCACATTCTGCCAGCCGTGGCGGCGGCAGATCTGATCGCGGCGGGCTTCCGCCAATACGCGCCCAGCCTGACCCGGCTGTCCAGCCCGCATGAGATGGCTGGACACATCGTGGCGGCGCTGGATGCGCAGCGCCCCTTGTCTGTCGTTCGCCTCGGAGATGGCGAACTGCTCACCCTGGCAGCCGATACGGTGCTGCCCGGCCAGGAAGTGCAGGAGCTGGCACCGTTTCTGCCCTATGCAGGGGTGCCATGCTCAACGCCAGACATCCGCGCGATGCTTGCGGAAGCGATACAGGCCGCCGACTGGGTTGGCGTCCCGATCTCGCGTGCGCCTACATTTCAGGGGTTGCTCTTCCCTGTATTGCGCCACTTCGGGATCGACTGGTCCCGGCTGAAGTTGACCAGCTCCACGATCAATTACAGTCTGCACCAGTCCGGGTTATTGCTGCCGGTGCTGCAAAGACGGCGGGTTCTGCTTATCGGCAGTCAGGCTGCCGAGCTTGGGGCGCTGCTGCATAACCGGGGGATTCATGTCACAGGCATCATTGGTTCTGTGGCGGGAGTGATGGACATTCCGAGAGTGATGCAGCTCACCGCAGAACATGCCTTCGATATCGCATTGGTGGCAGCGGGGATTCCGGCGGTCATTCTGTGTCGGCGAATCGCAGGTGAACTCGGCAAGGTCGCTCTCGATTTTGGACATTTGGCTGACAAACTGGTAACAGGAGAGCTTCAACTCTAGTGGACCGTCCGGGGGCTGGTCATGTGCCGTGCTGGCCTTGCGGACGAGTGGAAATGGAGGGAGCAATATGAGCACACCCGATCAACAGCGCGGGAAAGTAAGTCATGGCCGCAGTAACAAGGTGAATACTCGAAACGTCATCCGTCGAAATGATCACAGTCAGCACAAGATCACCCCAAATATCAGCCCTCGTAGTGACAACAGCCGCAGTGAAAATAACCGAAACGGCCGCATAAGCAGTGAAAAAAATGCTGCTACCCATACCACACAGCGTAATTTCGCAAGACCTGCCGTGGCAGTCTTGCATGCGGCAGGTCGTCGCTCAACGCGGAAATCCAGACGTAAAGGGAAAAGCAGCCGCACTGCCAGAGCCAGGCTCTACAAACAGGGGTATCACAGAGGTTATGACGAAGGTGTGCGACAAGGACAGAATTCGTTTGGGCTTGTATTTGAAGGGGTCAGCATCATTATTCCCACGTACAATCAGCGGGAGTATGTGCTGCAATGTGTGTCCAGTATCGAAAAGCATACACCTGCTCCATTCGAAATCATTGTCGTGGATAATGCCTCCAAGGATGGAACTGCCAAGGCCATGCTCCGCAAAGGCGGTATGGTGAGAGTGGCTGCCCTGGATCAGAATCGGGGGTTTGCCGGAGGAGTCAATCATGGACTGATGATGGCGAGAGGAAGACATATCGTCGTACTGAACAACGATACACTGGTTACCCCGGGGTGGCTGGATAACATGATGGCTTGTCTTGCGAGTGATCCGAAGATTGGTGTGGTGGGTCCGGTGACCAACTATATTGGCGGGGATCAGCAGATTGAGGTTCCGTATCGTGAGTTAGAAGAGATGTGGCCTTTTGCCGCCACACATAATCGTCCGAATGCAGACAAACATCGAATCACCGATCGCCTGGTTGGATTCTGCTGGCTATTCTCGCGGGAACTGCTGGAACGCGTAGGTTATCTGGACGAAGGGTACGCGGTGGGCAATTATGAAGATGATGACTGGATCATCCGGGTGAAGCTGGCTGGATACCAGCTTGCGGTAGCCGGGGATGCCTTCATCCATCACTTCGGAAGTGTCAGCATGAAAGCGTTGGGGGAGCAGGATTTTGCAGTAGTGAACAAGGATAACGAGCAGTTTTATAATCAAAAGTGGGGCGATCCCCATGCACTGGTTGCCTCAACCTCCCTTTTGGCAAGCAAGCAAACCTCTGACACCTCATCCGGCCAACCAGAGGATATAGACAAGAGCTTAATCGATCCGCGTCAGCTAATCTCAACGCAGGGTAGCGGAGATCCAGCATTACAGTTCAGATACAGCAGTGAATTCTACCCGGAAGGCTCGTTCGTGTCCGATGCCAATGGTAATGTATATGCGTTAACTGGCGGTCGGCGGCGTAAACTGAACATCCCTGTACCGCGGGGAATATCGCCTGTTCAGGTAGCCAAACCCGATCTGCTGTCCATTCCTGCCGGAGACGCACTGATATTAGCAGGGGAAGTGCGCGGCTGGCCGATGGAGGCACATCAGGTGCAGAACAATGGGGGCCAAGGCTCTCCCAATGCCTGGGCAGAAGGAAGTATTGTTGCCACAGTGGATGCACCCGAGATTCGATATCAGATCAGCGGAGGCAAGCGGAGACGATTTGTATCGGTCTATGCCGCAGAACGTTGGGGTGTACATTCCGGGCATATTCTCAGTGTGTCTGCGGACCAACTGAATTCGATGGAAGAAGGCTGGCCGATTATCGCCCCGCCACAGCTCTTGAACCCAGATCTGTAATGTCAGGCGATCTGTATATGCGAATCAGCAGCATGATGCGGAATGGAAGATACAGCGATATCCTGTGTAATCGCTCTGACTCATTCCGCATCCGAATATTACATATGAGTGTGTAGTTGAACGACTGAGGCAGAGCGATTCATTCCTGCAAAATAAGCCATCTTTCAAATTTAAAATTTAATCTTTCTATTTGGTTATAGGTTTATTCTATTAGCAGATCCATTGACGCAAGAAAGGCACAGGAGTACATTTAGACCCATAATTCTTATTTAACAGATGGGAATTGAAGGTCTAGGGCTTAGATATTCAATTATCGAGACCTTGATCTTAAAACCAATCAGGAGGTATGTCGATGTCATCATCTACCAAAAAAGTCGTGCTGTGGAGCAAAACAGGCTGTCATTTCTGCGGGGAAGTGAAGGCATTTCTGACAGAGCGAAACCAGCCTTTCGAGAACATTGAGGTGCAGGGTAATGACGTGCTCCGAGATGTGCTTGAAGCAAAATATGGCATTCGGCATGTACCCGTTATTGAAGTGGGAGGGGACGGCAAGTTTGAAGCCTTGCTGGAACCTGATCTGGAGAAGCTGGCTGAACTTCTGGCACAACCGGACGAAGCAGCAGCAGTCTGACGGGATTCGATATAACCCTTTGGAACAAGTGGTTCCGGCTGCTGTATGATGCAGGATCGCATATGTACAGAAGCTTGGAACGTTCATCATGCAATAATTGATGAGATGTAGAACATTCTAATTCACATCTTCAATACTCATATAGAAAAAATCTATTAGTCGCGCTGTTGACCCTTTTACGGGGCAGTGATAAGATTTGTGAAATTAAAACAAACCAAACTCATAGGAATAGTTAACTTTTAAGTTATTTCGCATATGTAATCAGATCACAAGGTCCCTTGAACAATCATTCGAAGATTTTAATCCAAGGAAGGCGGAATGCACATGACAGCGAAACGCAGTTTGAAATTTGGAGCAATTGTACACGGCGTCGGAGGCAGCAATACGACATGGAGACACCCGGAAGTTCAGGCAGATGCCAGCGTTAGCTTTGAGTTCTACAAGCGTCAGACGCTGAAAGCGGAGGAAGGCAAGTTCGATCTTGTATTTATCGCAGACGGCCTGTATATTACCGAGAAATCCATTCCTCATTTCCTGAATCGCTTCGAACCGATCAGTATCCTGTCTGCCTTGGCAGCCGTTACTTCACGGATTGGACTGGTGGGTACCTTATCGACATCCTATAGTGATCCGTTCACCGTAGCCAGACAGTTCGGTTCCCTTGATCAGATCAGCGATGGCCGTGCAGGCTGGAACGTTGTGACCTCCCCGTTGGAAGGTACGGCGAAGAACTACAGCAAGAGTAACCACCCTTCGCACCCGGAACGTTACCGCATTGCTACGGAATATCTGCAGGTAACCAAAGGATTATGGGACTCGTGGGAAGATGATGCCTTTGTAAGAGACAAAGAGAGCGGTGTATTCTTCGACCCATCCAAGCTGCATACCCTTAACCATGAAGGAGAATTCTTCTCCGTACAGGGTCCGCTCAACATTGCCCGTTCACGGCAAGGGCAGCCGGTAATTTTCCAGGCTGGTTCTTCGGAAGATGGCAAAAACCTGGCTGCGCAAGAAGCGGATGCTGTTTTTACCGGACACGATACAATTGAAGATGCACAGGCATTCTATAAAGATGTCAAAACACGGGCAGCCTCCTATGGACGTTCTTCGCAGGATATTGTCATTCTGCCAGGCATCAATCCTATTGTTGGACGGACAGCGGAAGAAGCTGAACGGAAATATCAGGAAATTGCAAGCTTGGTCACGATAGACAAAGCATTGGATTACCTGGGACGTTTCTTCGAACATCATGATTTCTCCCAATATCCATTGGATGAGCCTTTCCCGGAGCTGAACGGAATTGGAAGCAACAGTTTCCGCAGCGGCACGGACAAGATCAAGAAGGATGCCAAGGAGCAAGGATTGACCTTGCGTGAAGTGGCTCTGCGGGCAGCAACACCACGCAGCAAATTCCTGGGTACACCGGAACAGGTTGCTGACAAAATTCAGGAATGGTTTGAGACGGAAGCGGCAGATGGCTTCATTATTGCTTCCGAGCTGCCAAGTGGATTGTCTGATTTCGTAGAACTGGTAGTTCCAATTCTGCAAGAGCGCGGCCTTTATCGTACGGAGTATGAGCACGATACATTGCGGGGAAATCTTGGGGTGAAAATTCCGGTTAACCGTTATACGGCTGCCAGGGAGCAAGTAGTATCTGATCTGGCATAATGGAGATGAAATCAACCATTTGCACTATCTTAAAACCAACTTAACTCATAGGATATATCAAGTATTGGTATTAGCATCAATATAATGACACCTGTATACACAGAGGGGGAAGCGATATGAACAGGTCTATCTCATGGATGAAATATATGGCATTGGCAGCAGTATTGGTGATGGTATTATCCGGTTGCGGAGCAGCGGGAGGCAGCACGAACGGTGCAGCACAGGCGTCAGGCGGGAATCAGGCCGGGCAGGCGGAAGGTGGCAACCTGACGTTTGCACTCGCGACTTCCCCGGATACGCTGGACCCTCATCGCAGTGGGCTTGCCGTAACGGTACGTGCCATCCGGACGATTTACGACAATCTGGTGGTACAGCTGCCGGACGGCTCCATCAAACCTTGGCTTGCTACGGAATGGAGCGTATCCGAAGACGGCAAGAGTTATACGTTCAAGCTGCGTGAAGGCGTGAAGTTCCACGATGGCACACCGTTTAATGCGGAAGCCGTGAAATACAATCTGGACCGAGTGATTGATCCGGCCACCAAAGCTGCCAATTCTCTAGCCCTGATTAGACCCTATAGCTCCTCCGAGGTCATTGATGAATATACCATCAAGGTAAATCTGGATTCACCATCGCAAGCTTTTCTCGGCAATCTGAGTCAGGCACTTCTGGGGATCGTATCCCCTGCAGCTGCCCAAAAATATGGCGATCAACTGGGTAAAAATCCGGTGGGCACAGGTCCGTATACCTTTGTGAAATGGGATGAAAATGCGGATATCGTCGTTGCCAAGAACAAGGATTACAACTGGGGACCTGAGACGGTTGAAAATAAAGCCGCACCTCATGTGGATACGATCACATTCAAGATCGTACCGGAAGAAGCGACGCGCATCGGAAGTGTTCAGAGTGGTCAGGTACTCGCTGCCGAGACCGTTCCGCCGCAAAATATCGCTGCATTAAAGAACGATCCGAACCAGCAATTGTTGCAGGCCAATACCGTTGGACTGCCGTACACCCTCTTTTCAATCTGCGCAAAGCGCCGTGGGATGATGTGAAAGTAAGACAGGCGGTACAATCTGCCGTAGATGTGGAATCGATTGTGAAAACATTGTATCTGGGCAACTACGAACGAGCGTGGTCTGCACTCTCTCCCGGAATCCTGGGATATGATGCATCGCTGGAAGGAAGCATCAACCCGGACATCAACAAAGCTAATCAGCTGTTGGACGAACAAGGCTGGGTGAAGGGTGCTGACGGTATTCGTGCCAAAGACGGCCAGAAGCTGACCCTGCGTTATGTCGATGGTTCGCCCAATCGGGAGAAACGCAATGACATTGCTGCGATTATCCAGCAGCAGCTGAAACAGGTAGGCATCGCCGTTGAAGTGGAGATTACCAAAGACGTAGCAACGGTCATCTATCAGAACTGGGATTATGATCTCTATGGCAATAGCCAGGTCAACTCTGATCCAAATGCCTTGTACGCCTTCTATCATACGAGTGCAGAGGGACAGCGTCCGACCTTATCCGGCTTGTCTGATCCGAAGATCGATGAACTGCTGGAGCAGGGGGCCGTTGAGAGTGACGCGGATAAACGTGTGGAGATCTATAATCAGATTCAACAATACCTGATTGAGCAAGCAGTCATTCTGCCGATCTATGTATTCCCGTATACCGTTGCAGCTTCCAAAAAGGTTGAAGGCATCAAGTTCGATTCACTGGGCTATCCGCTCTTCAACGACGTCCGCATTCAGCCCTAACAGAGGTTGTTCAAAAAGTCCACTTTTGATTACGAGTCATGCCTAATGGCATGATCAGCATCGAATATGAAAACGGGTCTTTTTGAACACGCACTATAGGAACGACCAATCCAGATACAGGAAGGAGATATCCCGGTATGGTTCAAACGATACTGTCGAGACTTGCAACATCGCTTCTGGTTATATTCGGAGCTTCGGTGCTGGTGTACTGCATCATGTATCTCCTGCCGGGTGATCCGGTTCTGCTCATGCTGGACCCATCCTCGGCTACCCCGGAGATGATCGAGAATCTGCGGGTGCAGCTTGGATTGGATCAGCCGTTTTACATCCAGTTTGCGAATTATTTCGGTGATATGCTGCGTGGGGATTTTGGCAAATCCATGATCAATTCGGATCCGGTTTTGCCCAAAATACTGGAACATTTCCCAGCCACACTGGCTTTGACTGCACTCAGCTCCATCATTGCCATTACGATTGGAATTACACTTGGCGTATTGTCTGCAATTCACCGCAATGGCGTGATTGATTTTGTCGCCAGGCTCGTTGGATTATTCGGTATCTCCATGCCAACCTTCTGGACGGGAATCCTGCTCATCCTGTTATTCTCGGTACAGCTCGGCTGGTTCCCGGCGATGGGGTCTGACGGATTCAGCTCACTGGTTCTTCCGGCAGCCACACTGGGTCTCGTGGGTGCAGGATTTATCGTACGAATGGTGCGGAACAGTATGCTGGAAGTCATCAACGAACCGTTTATCGTGGCCTTGCGGGCCAAAGGACTTTCGGAACGAGCCATCATGTATGGTCATGCTCTGCGTAACGCGCTTATCCCGGCGGTAACCGTAATCGGTATGCTGATTGGTGATCTGCTGGCGGGAACGGTTGTGGTGGAGACGGTCTTCTCCAGACAAGGAATCGGCCGGATCATTGCGGATGCGCTAATGGCCAAGGATCTGCCCGTGGTACAAGGCGTTGTTTTCTTTACATCCATTATCTATGTGGTCCTGAACTTGTTGGTGGACATCTCGTATTCGTACATTGATCCCCGGGTTCGGCGTGCAGTCCGAACATGATGACCGCTGGAACAGTCGGAAGTGTCCTGACACGGAGTATGGAAGGAGGAGTTGTTGCTCATGAGCATGAAACCTTTGGCTGGTGACAAAAAAGCATGGGCGGGCGTAGGACGTATACGCCTGTGGAATCGCCGCCCTTGGCGCTATCGCGTCTCGTTTGCGGTATCCCGATTATTCTTTTATGCAGCATTGCTTGTAGTGGTATTCACCGTGGCATGTGCGATTGTGCCAGGCTGGATTGCGCCCTATGATCCAACTCAGATGATGACGGATGCCATTTTGCAGGCTCCCTCTGCTGCGCACCTGTTCGGGACGGACTATTTTGGCAGGGATATCTTCAGTGTGGTTGTACATGGAAGCAGGGATTCGTTGCTCATTGGATTCGCTTCGGTTCTTGTGGGCGGTATTGTCGGTAGTGCGCTTGGAATTATCTCCGGTTATGCCGGAGGTATTGTCGACACGATCACCATGCGGGCTGTTGATATTCTGATGGCGGTACCCGGTGTGCTCCTGGCATTGTCTGTTGCCGCTGCTCTCGGGCCAGGACTGATGAATATTGCACTGGCTGTTGCCGTTTCCTCCATTCCAGGGTATGCACGGGTCATGCGCGGGCAGGTCATATCGGTTAAAGGGTTGCCTTTCATTACAGCGACACGTTCACTGGGTGGTTCCAATAGCCGTATTTTCTGGAAACATGTACTGCCACATTCATTGTCACCGTTGCTGGTTATGGCTACGCTGGGTGTAGGTACATCGATCTTGACGGGCTCCGGACTAAGTTTTCTTGGACTTGGGGTATTGAAAGAAATTCCGGATTGGGCGCATTGCTCTCACAAGGTAGAGGTTATCTGACGGTTGCCTGGTGGATCTGTACGTTCCCGGGGCTGGCGATCACATTGTTTGTACTGGCGGTTAATCTGATTGGAGACGATATTCGCGATCGGTTGGACCCCAAAGTAAAAGGAGCGGCCTGACCGCTATATTGAGGAGGAATTTTTGATGTCACATGTTGTCATTATTGCCGGATCACCTTCCAAACGTTCGCGTTTGACAGGTCTGACAGATTACAGTACTCAGAAATTAACGGAAGCAGGCGTTACCGTTGAAGTTATTCACGTTGCCGATCTGCCTGCCGAAGATCTGGTGCAAGCCCGATTCGACAGTTCATTCATTCGTGATGCACTGGCTGTCGTGGAAGCCGCAGATGCAGTCATTGTAGCTACACCCGTATACAAGGCATCGTACTCGGGAGTACTCAAGCTGTTCCTGGACCTGATTCCGCAAGAAGGGCTACGGGGTAAGTTGTCACTTCCACTCGTTATCGGTGGCTCCATTGCGCATCTGCTCGCGATTGACTATGCATTGAAGCCTGTACTGGCAGCCCTTGGTGGAAGACATATCCTGGGTGGTGTATATGCTGTGGATCAAGGAATCGAACGACTGGATGATGGACAATTCGTACTTTCAGCGGATGTTACTACACGTCTGGAACGCTCGCTGGACGAATTGATATTGACACTGGAAAAGGATGGCATTACGATATCATAAAACCAAGTAAGTATATTGGATAAATTGATATAAGATCAAACGTCTGCGGACGTGGATACGGAGGCGCTCATGAATATCGAGAATATTGAAGCATTTGTATATATCAATCATTATGGAAGCTTCAATAAGGCTGCCGAAGTACTCTTCTTGTCCCAACCTTCGGTCACAGCTCGCATTCAGTCACTGGAAAGGGAGCTGGGCTGCAAGTTGTTTGATCGGCTTGGCAAGCAAATCGTCCTGACAGAAGAAGGTCGGAAATTCCTGCCGTATGCGCAGCAAGTGCTGCAAGTCATTCAGAAGGGCAAGCAGAAGATTCAGCAGCGCAAGACTACACCGGATGCGCTTCGGCTGGGGAGTACAGTATCGGTATCGAATTATGTCATTCCCGATTTTCTGCCCAAGATCAAAGAAGCTTACCCCGAGATTAATATCAAACTGACGACAGCAACGACGGATCAGCTGATTGCCAAATTGCTTGGTCAGGAGATCGATCTTGCTTTTGTACGCAAGGTCATGCATCCTGCGATCCGTACGGTTGCTTTTTATGAAGATCCAATTCAGCTCTACGTATACAAGGGACATCCATTCATTGAGAGCGGGCATGTCAGCATGGAAGCGATCCGGCATGAGCAACTGGTCTTTTTCGAATGTGGTTCACTGGACTGGCTCCGCATTCACCGGGCTTTCGACTCGCTGGAACATCCGCCGAATATTACATATCATGTCGATAATTCGGAGACAGCGAAGAAACTGGTTATGCAAGGGGCAGGCATTGCCTTTCTCCCGGGGCTCACGGTGAAGAAGGAAGTGCAGAATCAGGAGTTATTCCCCATTCAGGTACATGAGGTGGCAGGTGTATCGTTGCAGATCAGCGTTGTCACGTTAAAGGAAGAATACTCGCCATTGGCAGAGCCCTTCGGGGAACTGCTGCGACAATTATAGAGTGTATGTAAGAACAACGGTTCAGCACAATCAAGGAGGAGAAGGATATGAGTATTCGTGTGGGCATTTTGGATCAGACCCCAATCTATGAAGGGGAAACGGCGGTGGATGCTTTTCGGCATACGATTGAGCTGGCACAGCGGGCAGAGCAGCTTGGATTCCATCGGTTCTGGGTATCGGAGCACCATGATTCCGGGAATGTTGCAGGTTCCTCCCCGGAGGTACTCATCTCCCACTTGCTTGCACATACGAAGCGCATTCGTCTGGGGTCTGGCGGAGTGATGCTCCAGCATTACAGTCCGTACAAAGTTGCCGAGAATTTCAATATCCTCGCAGCACTCGGACCAGGAAGGGTTGACCTGGGAATTGGTCGTGCACCAGGTGGATTACCGCGTTCAACACAGGCGCTACAGGAAGGTATTCAGGGTGCGGCCTCTCTTCAAGAGAAAATTGTTCAGGTGAAGCGATACATCCATAGTGAACCACATGCAGATTCAGCTCATCCACTTGCCGGGCTCACTGCTTCGCCTGTGTCCGACATTCCAGCGGAGTTGTACGTGCTTGGAGCCAGTGTTGATAGTGCGGGTATGGCTGCGGAACTGGGACTTCCATATGTCTTTTCACTATTCATTAACAGTAATATCGAGGTAGCGCTTGAGGCCATCCGTGTATATCGTGAACAATTCGATCGTTCCCAAGGAGGGGAGCCCTACGCTGCACTGGCGATATCCCTGATTGTGGCTGAGAGTGAGGAAGAAGCGGAAGGGCTTGCGAGTGAACATAAGCTGGTGAGAATTCACATGGAGAGCGGCAAGGTGTTGACGGTCGGTTCTGTGGAACAGGCGGAAGAATTCGGACGTCAATCCAACGAAAAGTACCGACTTGAAATTCTTGAACCAAGCGTGACCCGGGGCACGAAAGAAACCGTAGGTCAGGCACTGCTGAAGTTCCAGCAGGATTTTGCAGTGGAAGAGTTCATTGTGACTACAGCGACACGGGACTTTGCCAAGCGAATTCGTTCCTTCGAGTTGCTGCGTGAAATTCTGGCAGAGCAGGGATTGAGCGAATTTGCACTGGAATCCAAGGAACAGGAAGCAGCAATCGGATAGAAGCAGGACAGTGAATATATACGATTGGGAGGCCATGTGATGAAAAGTGATCTGGAACAGCCCAAGCAGCAGGCTGAAGAGCAAGTGCAGGACCCCGAACATGAGCTTCACGGTGAACGGGCGGAAGAATTCGCGGAACGTTTAATCACCATTCGGCGACATCTGCATCGTAACCCGGAATTGTCCGGTGAGGAAAGGGAAACGACGGCTGCCATTCGCAGTTGGCTGGAAGAGGAAGGCGTCCGTATTGCAGACGAATATGTGCTGCGGACAGGGCTCATCGCTGAAGTAGGTCAGGGGGATGGCCCAGTGGTTGCCCTAAGAGCAGATATTGATGCGCTGCCCATTCAGGAAGAGACGAAGCTGGAATTTGCCTCGCAGGTGGCTGGGAAGATGCACGCCTGTGGACATGACGCACATACCGCTATTCTGATTGGTGCTGCACGATTACTGAAACAGCGCGAGTCCACGCTCCCAGGCAAAGTACGCTTGTTGTTCCAGCCATCGGAGGAAAAAGCAACGGGTGCACGGCAAGTGATCCAGAGCGGCGCATTATCCGATGTTCGGGCCGTATTCGGGTTGCATAACAAGCCTGATCTTCAGGTGGGTACGGTAGGCATTCGGGAAGGCGCATTGATGGCGGCGGCAGACGGTTTTGTTGTCAAAGTGGAAGGTGTCGGCACCCATCCAGCCGTGCCTGAAGCAGGCATTGATCCGATCGTGGTTGCCGCACATATCGTTACGGCTCTACAGGCGATTGTGAGTCGTAATGTGGGCGCACAGGAGAGTGCCGTTATCAGCGTCACCAAGCTCCACAGCGGTACAGCCTGGAACGTCATTCCGGATGAAGCCATTCTCGATGGCACGGTGCGTACCTTTGATGAGAAAGTGCGTGCCCGGATTCGCGAGCGTTTCAATCAGGTGGTGTCGGGTGTAGCGGCGGCCTATGGCACACGGGCTACGGTTCGCTGGATTCAGGGACCACCTGCCGTGGTCAACGATGCATCTCTCGCATCTGCGGCGGAGCAGGTTGCAAGTGAAATTGGGCTGAATCATGTTAGACCGATACCTTCCCCAGCAGGAGAGGACTTCTCTTTTTATCAAAAAGAAGTTCCGGGATTGTTCCTCTTCCTGGGCACCTCTGGCCCGAACGAATGGCATCATCCTGGCTTTGATGTGGATGAACGTGCGCTGCCGCTGGGCGCATATCTTCTGGCTGCACTGGCTGAACGGGCACTGCATACTGTCCAAGCACAACAGGAGGGATAGGTTTAGCGAGTCTCTGGATCATATCCGGATCGAAACGGTTCCGTTCTGCGGTAACCGTTTTTTCGTATTTCTTTTTGTAGCAATAGCATGGTAGAGACGATGAGTTGTTGAATCTTATCAGAGGGTGTAGTGATGGCGAGGGCTGGCGCAGAAGCGTCAGCTCTGTTTGGGTTTTCTTACAGGAGGCAATGGAGAAACGAATGAGGTGCAGTTTTTTTAAAATGGAAATATTTGTTGACGCTACTCCGAAGGATGTGCTATATTTTTCTCGACCTTTAATCGTAATAATTACTATTAGTAAAAAAAGAAGAACAGGAGTAGTTGCTGCGATGAAACAGGAGATCGAATTTATCAAGTTCAGTCCCACCCAAAACATGACGATTCTGGTTAAAACGGTTCATGCAGCCGAGAACTACAGTCATATTGCTACCCGTCTAATGTCGTATGATAACGTTTACGCTGAACAAGTGGGATTCATTGAACCAGCGAGGAGACCGGAAGCTGTGGCTCGTCTGGAAATGGCCGGAGGCGAGTTCTGTGGCAATGCCTGTATGGCACTTGCAGCTCACTACGCATCTGAAGCAGGGCTGGCACAACAGGAGACTTTGGATATCGTGTTGGAGGTTTCCGGAACGGATCAACTGATCATGTGCCATGTGAAGAAGCAGCAGAATGAGTACAACTGTCAGGTAAACATGCCGGTTCCGAAGCAGATTGAGCAGCGAACAATCCGGTACGAAGGGATCGAGCTGGATATGGTGATCATCCGGTACGCCGAGTTCATCCACATCGTGATTGAAGTTGATGACTTTGACGATCTGATGAAGAAGAGGGCACAGAGCCTTGCACGGTTACTGGGACTAACACTGGGAGATAAGCTGATCGGCATCTTGTTATATCAATCGAACTCGGCAGAAATGGCCCCGCTCATCTATGTTCCGGAGCTGGATAGTCTGATCTGGGAGAGAGGATGTGGCTCGGGTACGGCCTCCGTGGGAGCCTATCTCGCATGGAGTCAGCAGAGGCAGATTACGCAGCATATCAAGCAACCGGGTGGTGCAATTAAAGTGGAGGCCCATTGGAATGGCGCAGATCTTGGGAGCATTACGATTGAGGGATCGGTTGGCATCGTGGCACAGGGCAAAGCCTTTATCGATGCTCCAGCAGAATGGAGCTTTGTAAACGCATGAGGTACATGAACCATGATCGAGACGAGTATGGAGGGAAAAAGAAATGATCACATTGGTCCATTTTCAGACATGTTTGAGTGAATTCGGAGAGAAATTTGATCAGCTCGCGAGCAGGTATGATCATACGATTCAACATAGTGCGGAGCTGGAGGCTGCGATCAACGACTACTCCCGCTTTGTGACCGATCAGGAGAATAAGGCAGCCTGGGAACAGTTGGAGCCTTCGGAGCTGGAAGAACTGGATTCGCTTATATGGCAACTACGTAATAAATCCGCTCAGTGTGTGGCGATCATGGAGAAATATCGTGCATTGAAGTTGGAGAACGGGGATGTGCATATTGCCGATTATTTCAAAAACATCGAGGAGTGTATCGATAAAGAATTCGGCAGCTTCCATGTCACCTCTGATTCCAGCGTATTGTTGGTAGGCTCCGGTTCCTTCCCCATGACACCATTACTCATCGCCAAGCGAACAGGTGCAGAGGTCGTCGGGATCGATATTGATGAAGAATCCATTACACTCGGGCAGAAGGTGGTGGAGACACTGGGCGCGGGTTTGAAGATTCGTTTGGAGTCAACATTGCTGGAAAATCTGGAGTATACCCAGGAAGCAACACATATCATTTTCAGCTCTACGGTGGCGCCTAAATATGAGTTGCTCGATCAACTGCATGCCCTGACGAATGCACAGGTCGTTGTAGCCATGAGATATGGGGACCAGTTGAAGTCTTTATTCAATTATCCGATGGAGGAGACGGACCGTAGCAAATGGAAGCTGGTGGACCAGATTCTGCGCCCGGATGATGTGTTCGATATTGCGTTGTACCAGAAAGCATAGGATGCAAATGCATCCAAGTGCATCTCGACTGCATCTCAAGTACATCATAGTACATCATAGTACATCAGAGTACATCAAAGTACGTCCAGTTGGATTCCAGGTTAAATTCTGAATGTAGGAGGTTACTATGAGCAATTTTCAGCGAATTCTGATCCTCGGAACCGGCCCTGCCTCCATTCAGCTTGCGGTAACGCTCAAAATTCATCTTAACTGCTGCATAGGCCTTACGGGGAGACAATCGGTTCGTTCAGCGTCCGTATTTGCAGCCCTCGAACAGAGCAATGGGCGTGTTCAGGTCAGCATTCAAAATGAGAAGCATCAACCGTTGGCAGGCGAATGTTTCGTTGATCATGTGTTTAATGGATATGACACTATTGAGGGAGAATGGGACACACTCATTTTGGCTGTCACCACCGATGCATATATCGATGTTTTGGAACAAATGAATGAAGAATTCACCAAACAACTGAAATGTATCATTTTGGTTTCGCCAACGTTCGGTTCGAATCGTCAAGTGAACCATTATATGAAAGAGCGGAATGCAGCGCCGGAAGTGATCAGTTTCTCTACCTACCTCGGAGATACCCGTTGGATGCACGAATATGCGTCCAATCATGTGATCACAACCGGGGTGAAGAAAAAGGTCTATGTCGGTTCTACTCATTACCCGTCTGAACAGGTTAGCAGGCTATGCCAAGTGTATGAGCGTTTGGAGGTTGCGCTGGAAGTGATGCAATCTCCATTGGAGGCGGAAACGAGAAATATATCGTTGTATGTACATCCGCCCTTGTTTATGAACGACTTCTCATTAGAAGCCATCTTTGGGGCATCGCATATTCAGAAATACGTATACAAGATGTATCCCGAAGGTCCAATAACACAAGTGTTGATTCGGGAAATGCGGGCACAGTGGCAGGAGATTATGAATATTACGGACCGACTCCATATCCAGGGAGTGAACCTGCTTCAATTTATGACGGATGACAATTATCCGGTTCGATTAGAGAGTATATCACGCCAGGATATCGAGAATTTTAATCAGTTGCAGGTCATTCATCAAGAGTATTTATTATACATACGGTACACCTCACTATTGATTGATCCATTCTCGGAACCCGATTCGGCAGGCAAATATTTCGACTTTTCAGCGGTACCGTTTCGTCAGACGTTCATGAACCGCGAAGCAGAATTGGACATCCCACGGATGCCCAAGGAAGATTATTATCGCATCAAAATCATTCAAGGCATCGCCAGACACCTCGATGTAAGCTGCCCAACGATTGATCAATTCATCGCCAGGTATGAGGCGAAGCTTCAGGAAGTAGCTGATGCACATCCAAATCAGCGCTTGTCCAATGCCTTTGTGATCCAATCCTTTGACGAGGATATCCGCATGATCTGCACCGGACTTTCGAGTAATAGGGTCTAATTATATTAATTTAAGTAAGTTGAATTTAGTTTTACACAATAACGAAGAGGACAGAAAAAACCTGAAGAAGCGAAGCGCTCGCCTTTATCACCGAAATTCTACCTTTAGGAAATAGATTCAAGAATTTCGGGGATAACAGCGATCGGAAGGTTGTTCTGTCATCGAAGTGGCAAGTGTAAATGTTTAGTTTTGCTTACTAATCGGGAGGAAATGTTGTGAGAAAAGGTCTTACATTTACAACCATACTATTGCTGGTGTCTGCCATTGCGCTACTCGCCGGATGTGCTCAGAGCCCAAAAGAGAAAGAGAGCGCCGAGCAGGAACCTGCCAATAAACAGGTACAAACGGAGCTGATCTATGCTTCTGCCAAAGATATTAATGATATGAACCCCCATCTGTACACAGGTTCCATGCCCGCGCAAGGGATGGTATATGAATCTCTGGTGGAAAACACGCCTGACGGTATCAAGCCCCTGCTCGCGGAATCATGGGATATTTCGGAGGATGGCAAGACCTACACCTTCCATCTGCGACAAGATGTGAAATTCCATGATGGAGAGCCGTTCAACGCCGAGGCGGTCAAACAAAATATTGATGCCGTTCAAGCCAATGCGGAAAAACATGCCTGGATCAAACTTTCTACCAAAATCACAAGTGTAAAGGTAATCGATGAGCATACGGTGGAACTGATACTTTCCGAAGCCTACTATCCCGCATTGGTGGAATTGTCCATGACAAGACCCTACGTATTCCTATCACCCAAGGATTTCAAGGATGGCGGAACCAAGGACGGGGTAAGTGGTTTTCACAGCACAGGACCTTACAAGCTTACTGCGCATAAGGTCGAAGAGAATGCCACGTTTGAAGCCAATGAAGACTATTGGGGTGGTGCACCTGCAATCAAAAAAATCACATCCAAGGTTCTTCCGGCAGGCGAAACGACATTCCTGGCATTGCAAAAGGGAGAAATCAACTTTGTATTCACGGATGACCGGGGGCAGACAGTATGGATGTCGAGGCCATGGACCAGTTGGCTGAATCCGGGGATTATCAAGTGGTCCGAAGTGAAGCGATGAATACGAATATGATCGTGGCCAATAGCAGTCGCCAGAATAGTCCGGTTCAGGAAACGGCAGTGCGGGAAGCGCTTTGGATTGCCATTGATCGGGAAACGATCAGTACAGATATTTTCAGCGGTACACAAACGGTAGCGGACACGCTGTTCTCAGCCAATGTCAATTACGCCAAGGTGGACCTGAAAAAAAGGGAGTATGATCCGGAATTGGCCGGAAAACTTCTGGACCAAGCTGGCTGGACACGGGCGGACGGTGAAGGGGTGAGAACGAAAAATGGTCAGCCTTTAGCCATGAAACTATACTATGACAGCAACTCGTCTTCACAGAAAATACAGGCTGAGTTAATCCAGTATTCCATGAAAGAACTGGGTGTTCAGCTGGAGATCGTAGGCGAAGAGTCCACTTCCATTGCGAATCGGAGAGCCACCGGGGAATATGATCTGCTCTTTAATCAAACCTGGGGACTGGCCTATGATCCACAGAGTACCATCGCTGCATTTACATCAGATTCGGCATACAAGCATACCACAAGCGGAATTGCCGAAGCAGATGAATTGTATCAGAAAATCGATGCAGTCATGGTCTCCACGGATGAGGCTTCCCGCCAATCCCTGTATGCGGACATTATGAAGATTGTCCATGATGAAGCGGTGTTCATTCCCATCACCAACGGACGTGTCACCGTAGTCGCTCCTCAGAATCTCGAGGGTATCTCATTCAAGCAGACCCAATATGAACTACCTTTTGAAAAAATGAATTTTAAATATATAAATTGAACTAAACATTTACACAAAACGGAGAGGACAGAAAGAACCTGAAGAAGCGGAGCTAAAAGCTTTCTGCAAGAAAGCTGCTTCGGAAGCATACACTCGCCTACAAGCTCTCTGCAAGAAAGCTACATCGGAAGCATACGCTATCCCCGGATTTTCCCTATATAATAGGAATCAAAAAAATCTGGGGATAACAGCGATCGGAAGGTTGTTCTGTCATCGGAGTGTAGTGTAAATATGGTTTAGTTCAATTTAAATAGAGCGGAGATGGATATGGGAAGTTATATCGTCAAACGGATTCTGTTAACCATCCCTTTACTGATTATCATTTCATTTATAACGTTTGTTCTGATTAATCTATCTCCGTTGGACCCGGCGGTTGTTGTGTTACAGGCCCAGGAAGTTCCGCAGATCACGGATGAACTGATCGCCCAGACCAACCAGGCATTGGGGTTCGATCAGCCGTTCATGATCCAGTATGCGAACTGGGTCATGGCTGTTGTGCAATTGGACTTCGGCACCTCTTATGTATCTGGTGAACCCGTATGGTCACTAATAGGTCCGGCTTTTATGAACACATTGAAGTTAACGCTGGTCTCATCGGTATTCATTATAGCGTTGTCCATTCTGCTGGGGGTGACCTGTGCCATGAGAGAGGGCAAGCTGCTGGATCGATCGGTCAGAGGTATTTCCTTTTTCCTCACAGCCATGCCATCCTACTGGCTTGCAGCCATGATGATCTGGTATTTTTCCGTCAAGCTGGACCTCTTACCTACCAGTGGCATGGACTCGTATCGAAGCTACATTCTGCCGGTGATTGTGATCACAGTGAGTTATACCGGCATCTATTTCCGAACGGTTCGAAGTTCCATGCTGAGCAATATGAATGAGGACTATGTGTTATATGCACGGGCAAGCGGTCTGAGCGAGAGGAAAGTTACCCTGCATATTCTAAGAAATTCATTACAGGTGGCGGTGTCCATCTTTTGCATGGCGATTCCGATTGTGCTTGGCAGTACGGTGGTTATCGAAAATGTATTTGCCTGGCCCGGACTCGGGAGGCTCAGCGTGAGATCCATTTTGAGCAGGGATTTTCCCATTATTCAGGCGTATGTTCTGATGTTGGCTGTCACCTTTGTCTTGTTTAACACATTATCCGACATCATTAACGCGGCGATGAATCCCCGATTGAGAAAGGAATGCTGATGCGAATACTGAAAAATTGGAGCAAAGACAAGCTTGCCATGACCTCTTTGGTGGTGATTATCGCCACGCTTATGGTGGGCATTCTCGCCCCTCTTATAGCGCCGCATGATCCTGGACAAGTAAACATGAAGCTTCGTTATGCTTCCTCGTCCTGGGCGTATCTGTTAGGCAATGATCATCTGGGCAGACGTGTATTATCCCGGCTTATCTATGGCATCCGTCCAAGTGTGTTATGGGTTCTGGTTGCGCTGAGCCTTTCTGTTCTGATCGGAACCATTGTGGGATTCATCGCGGGTTACTTCAAGGGGAAAGTGGATGCATGGATCATGAGGGTCTGTGACATAATGCTGTCCTTTCCCGGATACGTGATGACACTGGCGGTGGTCGGCATTCTGGGTGCAGGATTGGAGAATATTTTGATTGCCTTTGTCTGCATGAAATGGGCCTGGTTTGCCCGCGTGATTCGCACCTCTGTGATGCAGTTCTCTGATATGGATTATGTGAAATTTGCCAAAGCTACCGGCACACCCAATCTGAGAATCATAACGAAACATATTGTTCCGGTTGCCTTTGCCGATATTGCCGTCATTGCGAGCGGTTCCATGTGTTCAATGATGCTGCAGATCTCCGGTCTTTCCTTCCTGGGGCTTGGCATTCAGGCTCCGCATGCGGAGTGGGGCATGATGCTCAATGAGGCGAGGGAAGTCATGTTCTCCAGACCTGAATTGATGTTGGCACCGGGACTGGCTATTGTGGTGGTCGTGTCTGCTTTTAATTTTCTATCGGATGCCCTTCAAGTGGCTCTGGACCCCAAATTGATGAACTCTCAAGGGAAGGCTGACAAGTCTTACGAAAGTGAGGTGAGAAAAACCGCTTATGAATATAGTCGAGGTTGAACAATTGAAAGTATGGGACACCAACACAGATAAAGTGATCATTCATAACAGTTCATTCGAAGTCAGGCAGGGAAGCTGCATGGCCATCGTCGGCGAGAGTGGAAGCGGCAAGTCCGTCACATGCAGGGCCCTGATGCGATTGAACAAACCATGGATTCGCCAATCGGGCACGATGTTATTTCAGGGCGAAGATCTGAACCAGCTTTCGGAACCGGCGATGCGGCGTAAGCGGGGCAAGCAGTTATGTATGATTTTGCAAAATGGCATGAGTGCATTTGATCCCTCCTGTGTCATGGGTGTGCATATCCGGGAGACACTTCGGCAGCATTTTGGCTGGAACACCCGCGAGATTGAACGGAAAATCATCCATGCGATGGAAAGCGTTCTGCTCAGACATCCTCTCGAGATTCTGAATCAATATCCACATCAACTCTCGGGCGGCATGTTGCAACGAATCATGATTGCACTGGCATTGGTGCTTGAGCCTGATCTGATCATTGCGGATGAGCCGACCACAGCGCTGGATACGATCTCCCAGTATGAAGTAGTGGAGCAATTGATTCAATTACGCGAACGCGTGGGATGTTCCATGATGTTCATCTCCCATGATCTCGGCGTCGTACAGAAAATTGCAGATGACGTGATGGTCATGAAGGATGGAAGCATCGTGGAGCGAGGCAGACATGCAATCTGTTTTGACGGAGCCGAAGCATGCCTATACGCAGTATCTGGTCTCTACCCGACTTGAGCTGAGCAATCATTTCAAGGCGTTAATGCAGGGGGACGTATAGATGCTAGAGGTGGAAGGTATCGAAAAATCATACAACCAGGGCGGACTGTTCTCCAAGCACAGACAACAAGTCTTGCGACAGGTTACCTTTGAATGCCAGCAGGGCGAATGTCTGGGCATCATCGGTGAAAGTGGGAGCGGCAAATCCACGTTGGCTCGTCTGATGCTGGGCATTGAACGACCGGATCGTGGAACGATCTTGCTCGATGGTAAAGACGTACAGGATCGACGTGTACGGACGGGCAATCTCAGCGCCGTTTTTCAAAATTATACATCCTCCATCAACCCTTTTCTTACGGTGGAAGCTGCCATTTTGGAACCGATGCAAAGGCAGCAAAAGCTGCGAAAAAAGGATCAAGGAAACTTGGCGAAGGTGGATCTGTTGCTACACCAAGTTGGACTGGACCCTGCTTATAGATCCAAATATCCGCATGAACTATCCGGCGGCGAGGCTCAGAGAGTGTGCATTGCCAGGGCCATCTCCACCGCCCCTAAATATATCGTGTTTGATGAAGCGATCAGCTCACTGGATGTATCTGTTCAGATTCAGGTGCTGCGATTGTTGAAAGAGCTGAAGGAAATGTACAAGCTGAGCTATGTCTTTATCACACATGATATCCAGGCCGCAGCTTATATTTGCGACAGGGTGATCATTTTCAGAGAGGGTCAGATTGAAGAGATGGTTGCTATTGAGCGGCTAAAGGATGTCCAGTCAGACTATGCAAAGAAATTATTGAAGCATTTAATACCATTTTAGGGGAACACCCATTGTGAGTGGAGCGATGTCTTGGCCTTTTCTGCGTTTGTATCTATTGGTCCTTCTCTATTTCAGTGCCAATGCCATTCTTAATGTGATCATCCCATTGCAAGGGAAGTTCTTGGGCGCGAGTAGTACCACCATTGGTCTGATCATGGGTGCTTATATGTTCACAACGATGTTTTTCAGACCCTGGGCAGGTCGGATGATTCAAAAGCACGGGCCGATTAAAATATTACGTCTGATCCTGATTATTAATGGAGTTGCGCTGATTTTATATCCCTTTACGGGAATCGGAGGTTATTTGGTTGCTCGTACTTTGCAGGGGGTATCAACAGCGTTCTTCTCCATGGCTTTGCAGATTGGCATTATTGATGCCCTTCCAGAAAGGAGCGGTCACAGGGGATTTCGTATTATTCGTTGTTCAGTTACATACCGGGGATTGTGGGACCTGTGCTCGCATTAGGGATATGGCAGGCAGGAGGCATGGATTATTTTACAGTGGTTCTGATCGGCATTGCCGTCTGTACGGCTCTCTTCGGATTTACCGCCAAAATGGAACCAAACAAGGAACAGCCACAACCTGCTGAGAAGCCATCGGAGCAGAATGTGAGCATGTGGGAATCCTTTGGGCAGTTGGTGAAGAATCCATTTTTATTTCGGTGCAGTGTGTTAATGCTCGCTGCTTCCGTTGTATTTGGCGCCATTACCACCTTTATTCCGCTCTATGCGGACCAAGTACCAAACGGAAATGCGGGTGTCTATCTGATGCTTCAGGCAGGAACGGTGGTGCTGGCTCGAATTATGCTCCGTAAAAAAATTCCTTCTGATGGCAGTTGGCATTCTCCTTTATCATGAGTACCCTGGGTCTGCTCGCCGTTGCTGCGCAATGTGTCAGTTATGCCGTGACAGGCGGGGTGGCCTTTTTCTATGTGGGTGCTGTATTCATGGGAATCGCCCAGGCCATCCTGTATCCAACACTCACGACCTATTTGTCCTTTGTGTTGCCTAAGCTGAATCGGAACGTCCTGATCGGATTATTTATCGCAATGGCGGATCTGGGGATTTCTCTGGGTGGTGTCATCATGGGGCCGGTGGCTGACTTCTCTTCCTATTCATTTATGTACAGGATGTGTGCTATCCTAGGAGCGGTAATGATCGTTTTTGCCTATGAACGGCGAAGACCCGTGACAGGTACATCGGTGAGTTGACAGCCAGAAGAGAAAGTGGTGACAAACGTTTGAAGTCTTCAGTGACAGCAACATCCAATGGAAAATTGAATCCGGTATCCTTTTCGTTTATCCGGTTTTATATGCTGGCCTTTTTATTTTTTGCAGCGAATTCGGCTTTGACGATTATTCTGCCTTTGCGAAGTGAAGCCGCCGGATTGAATCAGGCTGAGATCGGTCTGATGATGGGGGCATATATGTTCACCTGTATGCTCTTGAGACCTTTTGCAGCACAGCTGCTGGGCAAACATGGGCCGCTTCGTGTGATGCAGTGGTTATTGCTTTTGCATGCGGGCACGCTGCTCTTATTTGTTATTTTTGGTGTGGAGACATATCTGTGGTTGCGTGCCCTGCAAGGGGTGGCTACAGCATTTTTCTCCATGACGATGCAGGCGGGCATTGTGGAAAAGCTGGAGGACAAGGATCGGGCACAAGGACTATCCATGTATACCCTGTTTACGATGGTTCCTTCGCTCGTCATTCCAATTCTCGCCATACAAATCTGGGAAAATGCCAGTGATCTGGCGTTTACGCTGCTGATGATCGGGCTGGCGGCTTTGCCACTTCTGATCGGGTACAATGTGGATTTGCCGCGGAGTACCGTGCAGAACAAATCGTACACCTTGAGCGATATGCTGCGTTCATTCGGTGGCATCTGGCGCAGTACGCCACTATTGATCAGCAGTGTGGTGATGCTATTTGCGTCCTGCGTTTTGGGGCGACAGCGACCTTCCTTCCCCTGTATATGGTATCCACCGGAATGGCGAGTGCAGGCGTATTTCTGACGATTCAGGGATTGGTGGTGATCCTGTGCAGGTTTATTTTGCGTAAAAAAATTCCGTCCGACGGCAGTTGGAATACCTGGCTGATGGCAGGACTGATGCTGTGTGCAGCACTGGGAACCCAATTGCTCAGTGTAATGGAAATTGTCGGACCACTGGTGTATCTCTCTGCGGTATTTAGCGGTTTTGCCCTGGCATTGCTGTACCCGACATTAACCACCTATCTGTCTTTTGTGCTGCCCGCAGATTCCAGATATGTACTCATGGGCATCTTCATGTCCTCCTATGACCTGGGATTCTCTCTTGGTGGACTGGCCATGGGGCTGGTTGTGCAGGTGAGTTCGTACTCGACCATGTTCATGATCTGCACGCTCTTCTCTATTGCAGCGATGATTCTGGTGTTGGTGTTCAGGCAACGGATGGAAGCTGGGAATAAAGCCAGATCTGTGATGTCTGTATAGATGGAACGAAAGAACATTTCAAGCATGTCTTGAGAAGGATATGTACAAAAGGTTTATGACTTACTTCTTGCCAGAACGCCTCCTAAGGATGCGAAAGAGCGGGGGAAGTCATCAGCCTTTTTTTATTTTTTTGGAGATTGAATCAAAAATAGTTTGACAACGACCCTCTGACAGGATTATAGTCATTGTTGTTAATCGTAATAATTACTATTAAAGTTCGGAACTCACAGACTGCACATATAAGGAGTAGAGAAATATGACACAAAAGCAAGTTCCGGTAACCGTCCTGAGCGGTTACCTCGGTTCAGGGAAAACGACGGTTTTGAATCATGTGTTGAACAACAGACAGGGGCTCAAAGTTGCTGTAATCGTGAACGACATGAGTGAGGTGAATATTGATGCTGCACTGGTCAAGGGGGAGGCAACCTTGTCTCGAACCGAAGAGAAGCTGGTGGAGTTGTCGAACGGCTGTATCTGCTGCACCTTGCGGGATGATCTGATGCAAGAGATTGAGAAGCTGGTGAACGAAGGCAAGTATGACTATATTTTGATTGAATCCACTGGGATCAGTGAGCCTGTTCCCGTTGCACAGACCTTTACATACGCCGATGAGGAGTCGGGTATTGACCTGACTAGACTGGCCAGACTGGACTGTCTGGTAACGGTAGTCGATGCCAATCGTTTCTGGATTGATTTTGGATCAGGGCAGAGTCTATTGGATCGTAACCAGGCGACTGGAGATGAGGACACGCGTGACGTCGTAGATTTGTTGATCGATCAGATTGAGACATGTGATGTGTTGCTGCTCAACAAATGTGACCTTGTCGATGACGATGAACTTAACAAACTTGAAGGCATTATTCGCAGGTTACAGCCGAACGCCAAGATCATACGCACGGAGAATGGGCAGGTTAATCCGTCCGAGATTCTCAATACAGGCCGCTTTGATTTTGAGAAAGTGAGTATGTCTGCCGGTTGGATTCAGGAGTTAGAGAAGGAATCACATACGCCGGAAACGGAGGAATATGGCATTGCTTCCTTTGTCTATCGCCGCAGAAAACCGTTCCATCCTTCCCGTCTGGCTGAGTTCATGAGTTATTGGCCGGAAGAAGTGGTGCGTGCCAAAGGCTTGGTATGGCTAGCGGCTGAAGGGGATGTTGCTGCGAGCCTCAGTCAAGCGGGACCATCCATTCAATTCGGTCCTGCAGGACATTGGGTGGCGGCTTTGCCGGAAGCGGATAAGGAAGAGATTTTGAGAAATGAGCCGGATGTGCTGGAGAAATGGGATGCCCAGTGGGGAGATCGTCAGACGGAGTTGGTCATGATCGGGATTGATATGGAACGCACCAGTATTGAAGATGAGCTGGATCAGTGTCTGCTCAGTGATGAAGAAATGCTGGCCGACTGGGGCCATTTCGACAATCCGCTGCCATGGCCTGTGGAGACCGTATAGGTCGGAAGGTTGTTCTGTCATCGGAGTGTACAGTGTAAATATTCTTTAGTTCAATTTATATAGATAAATAAACATAAATTCAAGGGATAAAGGAGCTGTAATGCATGGCTACAAAATCAAAAGTGGTACGCGAGAAGCAACGCCAGGCCATCGTGACAAAATATGCGGACCTGCGCCGGGAATTGAAGGATAAAGGGGATTACGAAGCCCTGCAGAAACTGCCGCGGAATGCGTCACCGATCAGATTGAAGAACCGCTGTGAGGTAACAGGCCGCCCGCGAGGTTATCTACGAAAGTTCAAAGTATCACGAATTAAGTTCCGTGAATTGGCCCATCAAGGGCAGATCCCTGGTGTAACAAAATCCAGTTGGTAAACGGATCAAGGATGTTGTGCCTATAACGAATGATTGTGCATCATTCGAAATTGCATAGGCGTTACGTTTTCCTGGGTTTTAAAGCATCGGATAAAGTAGCTCGACTGTGAGAATCCCGTTTCCAGCGTAATTTGTTTAATGGAAAGGTTCGTTGTCGCGAGCAGCTGCTTGGCATGCAATAATCTGGATTCCATCAGGAATTCCGGGAAGGAGATGCCAAACGTTTGACTGAACTTGCGGCTAAAGTAGGTTGTACTGTACCCGGCAATCCCGGCCACCTGTTCAAGGGTAATATGCTCGTTACTATGGGACCGAATATAATTACCCGCTTCACGAATTCGCTCTGAAGTGTGATTGAGAGATACATTGATTCGACTCGCTGCGGATTGCAATCGGGTCAGAAGTTCGTATAGCGTTGCCGCCATGCTGTGCTCGTCTTCCACTTGATAGCCTCTTCCCAGCTCCAGCAGTCTGTCCATCAGCGCAGTAACCACCGGGAAGTTGGCACATTGAAACAGCCAGGGCTCGTCCACTCCTTTTCCATTTAACAGTTCTTCGAGACGAACGCCGTAGAAGTGAATCCAACGAATACTCCAAGGATCATCCGAGTCTGAGTAATACGTTTGTCTGAGGCCGGGACCATAGAGGAAACCCTGTCCTTGCATTAGCTCATATCGTGTGGTTCCAGTGTCCAGGAACCCTTTGCCGCTCAGTACAAGGTGCAGATTATAACATCGATCCAAGTTAATTTCAGTAGTGCCATATTCCCGATGCACACGATGTTTCGGGAAATCACTGTACCCTCCAATAAAATCGGGAAAGCATACATGTCTGGGGAAAATCGGCTTGGGAAGAAAGATATGTTCTTTCACGTGCATCCTCCATTGAACGCAATATTTTCATGTAATGAACTGAAATGGATTCAGCCAACTGTTATTTGAATTGTAGACCATGACAATATTTTATTATAAGTCGCATAATCTTGTCATTTATTATCTGTGAAGGTTCCAATAGAATGGAGGCAATATGGCAGGTTAAGGGGGCAATTGAAGTTGGCAAAGTCTATACATATGGATGAATTGAAACTGGGGGTCTGTTATTACCCTGAGCATTGGTCGGAAGCGTTGTGGAGGACGATTTCCGTAGGATGAAAGAGATGAATATTACGGTTATTCGAATGGCTGAATTCGCATGGGCCATTTTTGAACCGGAAGAAGACCAGTTCGATTTTAGTTTTTTCCAGAAGGCACTGGATCTGGCGCATCAATATGGTTTAAGTGTTATTTTGGGAACACCGACTGCAACGCCACCAGCGTGGTTAACATCCAAATATCCTGAAGTATTAAACGCAAATAAGGATGGCGTATTGTATCAACATGGCATGAGGCGCCATACCAACTACAGCAGCCCAATCTACAGACAGCAATGTGAAAAATCGTGCGCAATATGGTGATTGCCTATAAAGATCATCCGGCTCTCATTGGCTGGCAGATCGATAACGAATTCAATTGTCATATGGATGTGTTCTACGCCGAGGCAGATCATGTTGCTTTCCGTGAGTGGCTGAAGAATCGTTATGTGTCATTGGAGAATTTGAACCAAGCATGGGGAACCGTTTTCTGGAGTCAGACCTATACCGACTGGGAGCAAGTTCACCTTACCCGAAATATGGTCAGCCAATCGCCAAATCCTCACCTGGCATTGGATGAAAAGAGATTCATCTCAGCCAATACCATTTCTTTTGCCAAGCTTCAGGTGGACATCATTCGGGAACTGGACCCGAAACATTGGATCACAACAAACGGTACGTTTGGACACCTGGATAATCATGAAATGACGGAGGAACTGTTGGATTTCTTCTCCTACGATTCGTATCCGCAGTTTGCCACGATCTTCCCGGGACAGATGACCATTCGTTACAAGACCGGGCCTGGAGCATGAAACTGTCCAACGTACGCAACATGTCACCGAACTTCTGCGTGATGGAACAACAGTCTGGGCCGGGAGGCTGGGTCGACAGTATAGGCATGGGTACGCCAAGACCGGGGCAGATCCGATTGTGGTCGTATCAATCTGTTCTTCACGGAACAGATCTGCTCGTCTATTTCCGCTGGCGGACGGCAACCTTTGGCACCGAGATGTATTGGCATGGCATCAATGATTACCATAATCAACCCAATAGAAGGGTACGTGAGGTTGCGCAAGTAGGGGAAGAGTTTGCCAAGATCGGGCGCGTTATTGCAGGAACTACCTATCAAGCTGATGTTGCGATCCTGCAGGATTATGATAATATCTGGGACGGAGAGTTGGATGAGTGGCATGGACCGCTTCATCAACAGAGCGTACGCTCCTGGTATAAGCAGCTGCAATATCGTCATATTCCGACGGATCTGGTTACCTTGCAATCAACGACAACCCTGGAGGATTTATCTAACTATAAGGTAATCATCTATGCTCACCCGGCCATCATGACAGACGAGACAGCAGAACTGCTGCAAGCCTATGTCCGTCAAGGGGGACCCTGTTTTTCGGTGCACGCACTGCTTATAAGGACCTCAAGGGACATTGTTATATGAGACCATTCCCGGGGGCTGTCGCGGAGTTATGTGGTGTAACCGTAGAGGATTTCACGTTAATCAAAGGAACCGTTCCCGCAGCCATGTTGCAATGGAGTGGAGCGAATAAGCGGCTTGCGGAGGGAACGCCAACGGCCGGATTTAACGAAGTTCTTCATGTGGAACATTCTGACGTGCAGGTCGTAGCCGACTATGCATCCGAATACTATGCAGGTAGTCCTGCATTGACCAAACGTGCGGTAGGTCAGGGGCAGGTATGGTATTATGGTGCGGCGTATAACGAACCGGTCGTAGATGCACTTCTGGATGAAATCGGGCTAGTCTCGCCTGTGGATGACCTGGTAGAGGTGCCGTCCGAAGTTGAACTTGGGATCCGTTCCGGTAAGGATAAAGCTTATTTATTTTTACTCAACTACTCGGACCATCAAGTGTCCATCCAGCTTAAAAAGGAAACCAACGAGTTGTTATCGGGTACAACACTTCAGAATGAGGTCGACCTACCCGCGTATGGTGTATTTATCTTGGAGATCGATCTGCAACATTGAGCAGCCTATCCCCTTTTATCTGATGAGTACTTATATATAGTAAGAAGCCAAAAACGCCTTGCAGCCATTGCAAGGCGTTTGGTATTGCATCATGTGTGCCATGTGTTTAGCATGGATGGACGGTCTGAAGGGCTGTACATTATATACTTAAGCTTCGTACAAAATTTCGCCTGTTCGGGACACATCATATCCCTCGAATGATTGCAGCTCCTGTCTGAATTCAGGCGATTGGAGAATTCGCAGCACCGATTCGGTCCAGGCTTCATTGCCTTGTTTCCTCAGCATGACCAGATCATAGCGTTCCTGAACGAGCGGGATAAAATCAACCTGGCCCACAAGTCGTGCAGCCTTTTCAATGCCAACTCCGACGTCGGCTTCACCTGAACTGACTCTGGCAGCTGACGCCCATGTGACTGGTTTCTTCGGCTTCATATCCGATCAGATTCGCAGCAGGAATTCCATGCAGCCGAAGCTGCTCATCCAGCAATACCCGTGCGCCAGAGCCTTTCTCGCGGTTAGCCAGACGAAGCTCGGGCTTGCTCAGATCGGTCCAATTCTGCAATTGAAGCGGGTTGCCTCGCCCAACATACAATCCTGCTGGTCGGGACAGCAGATTCACCACTACATAAGACCGTCCTGTCAGGATTTTGCGAATATACGGCAGATTATACTCACCCGTATCTCCATCGAGCAGATGGGTGCTGACCAGATCGGATTCACCGCGATACATCGAGATAAGCCCGTCCAGACTTCCCATGAACGAGCGGAGCGGGCGGATGTCCCGGGTTTGTTTTTCCATATGGCGCATCAGGATATCCAGACTGACATCCTGACCTGTGATAACCAGATGCCGTGGTGCAACAGTCATGATATGGGTAGAACTCGCTGGAGGAATCGCATGCGCAGACCCCGCGGGGTTTGCTGATAATAAGGAAGCTCCCTGGAATTCACCATGACCTGGCTGACTTCCTGATGCCGAGATTGGATCCGAAGTCGGGATTCGTTGACCTGAAGATTGAAGTTGCTTGGAGCGACGTTTATATGCCTCCAGATCCGTGGCATCAATTCGCATTTGTTTACCCACGCGGTATGCGACGAGATCTCCCTTTTTAATCAGATCATAGACCGTCAGTTTCGATATTTTGAGCAGCTTGGATATTTCTTCGGTTGTGTAGGATTGCTCCTCCGTCATAAGTGAAGATCCTCCTTCAAGGGTATAGAGCAACGATGGTTTCAATACATCAGCGGAAGATCATATAAGAAGTGATGTAATTGATGTATATGGATCATTCAATGTAATGCAATGTTTCTTGTACTATACCATTAATTGAGGGATGGCATAAACCTGAGCACACGGAAGAAACCCATAAGATCGGGTAACAAAATCAAATGTGATTGAAATCACCTTCCCATTTTTTTGGTCTTGTGTATAATTAGATATAATTAATTATAACTAGTTATATCTGAATATAACGTTGGGGGAGAACTGAATGAGAAAGAGAATCGGATATATTTTGGGAAGCATGTCACTGGGACTGGCTCTTGTATTGGCTGGTTGCGGTGCAAGTACAGGCTCTACGGATACGTCCACGGGTGCAGCGCAAACGACTTCAACGCCAGCGGCATCAGGTGAAAATTCATCAGCGGGGAATAGTGATCCTCAGGAAACGGTGGATCTGACGATCTCTGCGGCTGCCAGTCTGACCGATGCGATGAAAGAGATTGAAGCCAATTATGAGCTAGCTAATCCGTATATAGAACTTAATTTTAATTTTGGCGCCTCAGGTGCCTTGCAACAGCAGATTGAACAAGGTGCACCAGCTGATATCTTTGTATCGGCGGCAACGAAAAATATGAATGCCCTGGTGGATGAGAACCTGATTGCAACGGGTGATCAGAAGAATCTGCTACAGAATTCACTGGTGGCCATTGTGCCAGCAGATGGGACCAATACCGTAACCAGCGAAACGGATCTCACCAGCGAGTCGATTAAGACGGTAGCGATTGGCATTCCGGAAAGTGTACCAGCGGGAACCTATGCCAAGGAAGCTTTGACGAATGCCAAGCTGTGGGATCAACTGGAGAGCAAACTTGTGCAGGGGAAAGATGTTAGACAAGTGCTTCAATATGTGGAGACAGGCAATGCAGATGCAGGATTTGTATATAAAACGGATGCTCTTACCTCGGATCAGGTGAATATTGCGTTTGAGGTGGACAAGAGCAGCTACACACCCGCCAATTATCCAATAGGCATTATTGAAGGGACGAAACATCGTACAGAGGCGGAACAATTCTATGCGTATTTGCAAACTCCTGAAGTGTTGGATATCTTTGCGAAATACGGCTTCACGATTCCCGAATGAATGTGAACGCCATAGACTGGTCCGTATTCTGGTCACCGGTGCGCCTGTCGCTTCAGGTTGCGCTGTTATCCAGCGTGGTGGCCACTGTGCTGGGAATTGCGATAGCCTGGAAAATGTCACGTACTTCATTTCGGGGAAAGACGCTGCTGGAAACGGCATTTATGCTGCCGCTGGTACTTCCCCAACGGTGGTTGGATTTCTGTTGCTTGTCATACTGGGACGTAAAAGTGTGTTTGGACAATGGATTGAAGCCATATTCTCCGCACCGGTCATTTTCACCTGGTGGGCTGCGGTGATTGCTTCGGTGGTGGTTGCTTTTCCACTCGTGTATCAGACCATGAAATCAGGATTCGGCGGTGTGGATCGGGATCTGGAAGATGCAGGACGATCGATTGGGGCGAATGAGTGGCAGGTCTTTCGTTACATTTCCTTGCCGCTCGCAGGCAGAGCCTTGATGACCGCCTTCATCCTGGGCTTTGCCCGGGCACTTGGGGAATTCGGAGCCACCTTGATGATTGCAGGCAATATTCCGGGCAAAACGCAAACGGTACCCACGGCAATCTATGTCGCTGTGGATTCAGGCAATCAGACCATGGCCTGGGCATGGACGATTTCCATTATCATCATCTCGTTTATCATGTTATTAATGACCAGACAGCAGCGCGATGGCAAGAATGATTGATTTTGTACGCACCCATCCTATATAAAAAAAGATGACGAAAAACCCGTGTTAAGGAAAGTGATCCTTCCTTCGCACGGGTTTTTATTACCAATTTCATATGCACCAATATCAAACAGTTAACCGAATTGGCCCTAATGGAAATGTAAAGCTGTTTTAACATAAAAAAATAAAAAAAATACCAAAATTTAATCATTCAGTACTCGCTTTCAGTGGGCTTGTTCCTGTAAGATAGAAGTAATTGATTCCAGCCAAGTATTGAAATAAGGAGAGACGACGATGAACACTAAACCTGATTGCGGCGTTTCGTTGCAAATCGATGACTATCTGGATCTTTTGCATTTTGCCATCCAAATTCAAGATCAGGAATGGCAGCAATCCTTAATCCACCAACTCAAAATATTTCAGACGGCGACGGAGCAGCAGCGCACACCTGAAGAGGAATTATGGACACGCTTTGATTATATTAACAGCAAATTAACAGGTCTGTGCCATCAGATTCATGCCGCTCATTCCATGGATGAACGCAAGAAGTTCGAGGAACGGATCGGTCTCTTGCAATTACAGCGAGTGGAAGTTGCGCGTAAAATTAAATGGGCAAGTCGCAGATAGATGAGAGAGCAAAGCACGACGTGGTGTAACGCCAAAGGGATATAATTGAACGAGATTCTCACACGAAGAAGCCATCCGCCAATGGGTATTGGGGATGGCTTTTTCATGTGATATAGAGAAGTTCTATAAGTATATCAGGATGTCCTATTAATTAAGTTCTTGCTCAAAGATGACTTGTAATGATATTCTTTGATCAACCTAATTCCGACTATACAAGTAAGAATGGTTTGTTAATGAGATAGAGGAATGGGAATACACATCATATTTGCTGTGATAACAGCCTGTGGAGGAGATTGGGAATGGTTAAAAAACGGGGGATTCAAAAATTCCGGACAGCACTGCTGTTCATTACAATGTTGGCGGTCCTGGCTGGATGCAGCACAGGTACTGCAAGCAATGAGTCAGAATCTGCTTCAGCAGCAGGCGACAACAAAGTGAAAAAAATCATTGTAGGAACAGGTACACAGTTCCCGAATGTCTGCTTCATTGATGAGAATGGCAAGTTAACAGGTTATGATGTGGAATTGATCCGGGAGATCGACAAACGTTTACCCGAGTACGAATTCGAATTCAGCACCATGGATTTCAAAAACCTGTTGCTGAGTCTGGAAACGAAAAAAATTGACTTGATCGCTCACCAGATGGAAGTGAATGAAGAGAGACAGGCCAAGTTCCTGTTTAATGATGAAGCCTATAATATTTTCCCAAATAAAATTGTCGTAAGTCAGAAAAATGAGGAAGTCAAATCGATTGAGGATCTGAAGGGTAAAAAACTGATTGTTGGCGCTACGAGCAATGCGGCTGTACTTGCAGAGAAATGGAATGCAGCGAACGGCAACGGGATTGATATCGTCTATTCCGGAGCAGGTGAGGATACCATTACGCAGATCAAAACAGGTCGTGTGGATGCAACGATCAGCACTCAGTTTGCCATTGATTATCAGAATAAGGCAGTGGATGCCCAGTTGAAAACGGTAGGAGATGCCCTCTCCAACTCCAAAGTGTACTTCATTCTGAACAAGGATGAGCAGGAGCTCAAAACCAAAATCGACGAAGCGCTCAAATCGATCAAGGAAGATGGAACATTAGGCAAACTGAGCACAGAGTGGCTCGGGGCTGACTATACGGTTGAAGAGTAGTCTGAGAAAGGTGTGCAGCGGTAATGGGAAAATCATTTGATCTATCATTGGTTCTGGATTTCATCCCGGAACTGCTACGATATTTGCATATAACACTGATTGTACTGGGTGGCTCCATCGTGCTCGGACTGTTGGGCGGCGTGCTTCTGGCCGTTCCCCGGCTGTATCGAATTCCAGTACTAAGCCAGCTGGCCACTCTGTACGTCTCATTCATGCGGGGCACACCGATCCTGATCAAATTGTTCCTAGTGTATTACGGACTTTCCGAGTTGTTAAAACCGATTGGCATCGACCTGTCAAGAACAGACCCGTTGTTATTTGTCATTGTGACCTATGCGCTTAGTGACGCGGCATCCTTTGCCGAGATCTTTCGCGGAGCGGTCCGCAGTGTGGATAAAGGTCAGACGGAAGCAGCCTATGCTGCGGGGATGACGACATTCCAGTCGTTTCGGCGGATTGTCGTTCCGCAAGCATTGATTGTTGCTTTTCCGAACATGGCCAATACGTTAATCGGTTCATTAAAGGATACGTCTCTGGCCTTCTCCATCGGTGTTATGGATATGGTGGGCAGAGGGCAGACGCTAATCTCCGCCACTTCCCACGCACTTGAGGTATATATCAGTCTGTCTGTGGTCTATTATGTCATTGTCATAGTACTTGAAAAAGGATTCGCCGTTGCAGAACGCAGACTCCAGCGTCATGAACGCAAAAGAGTCGCACACAGACCGGCAATTCGAGCCAAACGCCTGAAAGAGGTTGTTCAAAAAGTCCGCTTTTGATTCGGTACTGAAAACCAGACTTTTTGAACTCTCACTGAAACGAATAGCGGGGTGAGCACATGTCGATTGATCTCCAGTTTATCTATACCTCATTTTTTCAAATTCTGAAGGCATTGCCACTGACACTCGTCATTACGATTGTTCCGTTGATTGCAGGCTTCGGAATCGGTCTGGCTACGGCTCTGATCCGTATTTATCGTGTGCGGTGGATTCATCGCATTGCTGACTTCTACGTTTCTTTCCTGCGTGGAACACCGATGCTGATGCATCTCTTCCTCATCTATTACGGGATTCCGATGATCATCGACAAGCTGGCGGAACGTTATGGTTGGGCCTTCCAATCCTCATCGATTCCAATTCTCGTATTTGTACTGATTGCCTTCTCGCTTACGGCTGGTGCCTATATGTCCGAGATTATCCGTTCAGGCATTCTTGCCGTGGACATTGGTCAGATGGAAGCCGCTCACGCAGTGGGTATGAGCACATTCCAGGCTTTAAGGCGCATTATCATCCCTCAAGCGATCGGGGCGGTATTGCCTAATCTGTGCAGCATGTTTGTCGGGTTCCTGCACGGATCAACCCTCGCTTTTACCGTGTCGCAGATGGACATTCTCGGTAAGGCGGATGTGGTGGCATCCGTCAGTCTGAAATTTCTGGAGGCCTTTATCGCCGCTGCGTTTCATCTACTGGGGGCTGACCATCATTGCCGAGCGGATCACCGCTGTGCTTGAGCGTCGGGTTGCCGTGTACAGCAAAGGAGGTGTGTCATGATTACACTAACGAATATACACAAAACATTTGGCAAGCAGGAAGTATTGAAGGGGATTGATCTGACCGTGGAGCAGGGGGATGTTGTTGCGATCCTTGGACCGAGTGGTTCAGGTAAAACAACGCTGCTGCGCTGCGTGAATTTTCTGGAACGTGCCGATGAAGGCGAGGTTCAGATCAGTGGATTGACCGTGGATTGCAAGCATGCACGCAAACATGACATTGTGCAATTGAGACGGAAAACAGCGATGGTCTTCCAGCACTATAATCTGTTCAAACATAAGACTGTACTGGAGAACGTCACGGAGGGCTTGATTATTGCCCAGAAAATGTCCACAGCCGATGCCCGTACCCGCGCCCTGCGTGTGCTTGAACAAGTCGGACTGTCTGCCAAAATCAATGAGTATCCGAGCATGTTGTCCGGTGGACAACAGCAACGGGTGGGGATCGCCAGAGCGCTGGCACTGAATCCCGAAGTGATCTTGTTTGATGAACCAACCTCGGCACTGGACCCCGAGCTTGTGGGCGAGGTGTTGTCTGTCATTCGCTCCATTGCTCAAGAGGGGATCACCATGATTGTCGTCACCCATGAAATGGGGTTTGCCCGTGAGGTGGCTAATCGGGTTGTTTTCATGGATGGAGGTTCCGTTGTAGAGGAAGGAACTCCTGAAGAGGTATTTGTGCGTCCCAAGCAGGAACGTACTCGGCAATTCCTCAGTCGATATTCTTCTGACTGGAGTTATGTCATCTAACGATATAGGCGCAAGCTGTAGTAACTGACGATCCCGGCCCGGCATATGCTGTAACAGGCAAATGCTGATAGGCCGGGTTTTTCTATGGGTGAAGCAGGCCGTGACGGTAAGGAGGAGGACTATGCAGAACAAAATCGATGAGATCATCACACATATTGCACACTCTCACCAGCAGATCGCACGTGTGCTGGATGCCAAACGCCAAGTCGCTGTGCGCATGTCTGAAATCATCAATCATTTGCCAGATATCGAACCGGAGTTGGATGGCGTTGACGGTCTGCTGGATAGCTCTGGGCAAATCAACAAAAGCATTATCTCTTACTTGGGAGGCCTTGCAGATCTGGAAGAGGCTGTAGCCGAAACGCTGACCCAAGTCATGCGGGAGATCGCGGTTCAAGAGGAAGAATAAGCCCGGAAGGCGGGTGAAGGAACATGAGTAGAGAACAGAGCCTCATTCTGATGCTGGACGCGGCAGCCAAGATGCAGTGGAATATTGCCTTGATCCTGGAGGCAAAAGCGATTGAGGCCGAGAAGGTACGGAACTGGACGCTGAATCATTTGAATGGGGATACCTTTCTGACGCATGGGGATCAGGTAGGCGAGCCACTCAAAATGCATGATCAGCTGGTGGAATTGCTGGAAGGTTTAACCCGGATGGAGACCGGACTGTGCAACAATCTCAAAGCGGTGATGGTACAGAACGACAGCGAAGATGACGGCGGGTTGGACGGTGGCATGTTTGGCGGCATGGATCTGGGAGACATGGGAAAATGAGTCTGATGCGGCGTGAGCAGGAAGCTAAACTGGCCCTCATTGAATCCATTGCACACAGTCAGCAGGCGCTGGCACGCATTCTGGACAGTGTAGCCAGTGTTACCGCTCATTCGGAAGTATCCGCCCGCAGTCTGGCCGAAAACATTCGTCTGCTGAGTCGCTATCAGGAAGAGATGTCTCGCATGGTAACGGGAATCAGACTGGCTCGAATCCAGCACGGGAGCCAGGCTTGCCGTGGCTCAAAGACCCCGAGTGTGCAATTCGTATCGTTCGGGACATACAGGAGGAATGATGACATGTTAAAAAAGAAGAAAATACGACTGAGAACCAAAAGAGCTTTGGTAACTCGTGGAGCCCGTCTGCGTAAAATTCGCAAATTGCGTGCGCTCAGAACCAAACGTGTGCTTCACAAACGCCCACTTAAAGGACGCAGTGCGTGGCTCAAAAAAAGAAACAGGCGGTACGGCGGCACCGGAGCCCGAAGCCCGTACAACCCATCGTCCCGGCTACCCCTACCGATCCGAACCCGGACGGTGCGTACAGCCAGGGATACAACGAGGCGTACAACGAGGGATTCAACGCGGGTTTCGCCAAGGGATTCGAGGACGGACATCAGCTGGCGTACAAGGCACAGTAACCGAGTAGACACAGTTATTCCTGCATGGAAGGATATCGTATTACAGTTAGCCCGGGGGACAGATCCTCCGGGTTATTTGCATCGCCGCAAAAGCGGACATGCCCGTGCAGGCGGATGTGGAGGGCAAGCGCCAATTTTGCGCCTTGCAGGACACCCGTCCATGATGCATCTGAATCCGAGGCATATCCTTTAGAGGGAAGACCAATCTCGGGGAGAGTCTGGAAGTGAGATCTCCTGAAGGAAGACAGGGTGAAGAATGTGGCAAAACGAAGACACCGTCCGCTAACTGAAGCGGAGACAGCTTACCGCGGCGGATATGCAGAAGGCCGCAGATTTGGTGGCTGTCAAGCCATGATGGAGCGGGTGCAGATGTTTGAACCCACCCTGCGGGACATGAAGGTGCTGTATATTCCGCAAGGTTTCGATGCCATCGATGAGGGTGTCATCCTGGCCCTGCAACAGTCGGTACGTGAATGCGTTGTTGGATCGCCAGCAGCGATGCTGCAGGAAGCCAGTCAGCATCGACCCGATGTTGTGCTCGTCATGAATGGTCTGCATGTATTTCCCCAGATCATCTGGAGCAGGTGAAGGGCATACGTGCACTCGGTATTCGAACAGCTGTGTGGTTTGTGGACGATCCGTATTTCACCGAAGATACAGTGTCCCTGTGTCAACACTATGATGTCGTGTTCACGCATGAAGAGGCCGCTGTACCCTTCTATCAAGGTCATGGAGCCAGCCGGGTGATCTATATGCCACTCGCAGTGAATCCGGGGATGTTTCAGCCGCGCCGTGCGGCACCGCAGCACCAGCACGACATTTGTTTTATCGGTACAGGATTCTGGAACCGGATTGCCTTGTTTGATGAGCTGGCTCCTTTTCTCGCGGACAAAAAGGTATTCATCGCGGGTAGCCAGTGGAACCGGCTGGCACGCTATGATGTCCTGGGCCGTTTCATCCACGAAGGATGGATCGCTCCCGGAGAGACAGTCGATTATTACAATGGTGCCAAGATCGTCATTAACATTCACCGAACTTGCGAGAATGGGGAAGACAATCGCAACACCTATCATCTTGAAGGTCATTCCATTAACCCACGCACGTATGAGATTAGCGCCTGCGGCACCATGCAGATTACGGACGCACGTGCAGATTTGCCCCGTTATTATAAGCCGGGATATGACATCGAGACGTTCACCAATGCAGCAGAACTTCAGCGCAAAATCCACTATTATCTGAAGCATGAAGAAGAAAGACAGGCGATGGCATGGCGGGGACTTCTCACCACAATGAACCAGCACACCTTCACTCGCCGCATCGGTCAGTTACTGGAACATCTGTAATCTTCATCTGAAGTACAGCACCAAGTACCAAGAGTATCCTAACCTACAAAATAAGGGAGTGGCGGTATGTCTCTCAAACACCGTAAAACCAAAAAGGTTCATGCACCGGTACTGAGCCTGGCTGATCAAGCACGCAAAAATGGGCAACATGCCGGGTATGACGCAGGTAAGGAAGAAGGATACCTGCGCGGTCGCGCCAACTATATTGTGAATTGTGCACAGGAACCGTTGCCTTTCCGGCAAATTCACGTGTTGTATGTATCTTCGGGTAAAGGTTTTCCTTACTCTCCGTTGGATGAGGCCATCATGGCCACGCTGCAGGGAATGGTCGCTCAGGTAACCCTCACGGATCCGCGTCAGCCGGTCTCTGAAATTGCGTTGCAGACACGTCCTGATCTGGTGCTTGTGTTGGATGGCATGGATATTCCCATCGAGCATATCGATGCGATTCGCCAAGCGGGCATACAGACGGCGATCTGGCTGACCGATGACCCGTATTATACAGACATGACACTTGATATCGTAAGACATTTTGACCATGTCTTCACGCTGGAACTGAACTGTGTTGAATTATACCGCCAAAGCGGATGTGCGTCGGTTCACTATCTCCCTTTTGCCGCATTCACCAATCATTATTTTCCGATTACAACACCTTCCCCGTTAAAACGGGATGTCAGCTTTATCGGCTCAGCCTACTGGAACCGGGTATACTTCTTCAATCCAATCATGCCTCAGTTGATGTCACACAATACGGTATTTAACGGAATCTGGTGGGACCGTATGCCTGACTATACGGCCTATGGCGAGAAGATTGAACTCGGCCGCTGGATGAGTCCGCAGGAGACGAATGATGTGTACAATGGCACCAAAATTGTCATTAACCTGCATCGATCCCACGAAGATGATTCCGTCAATAACAATCACCTCAAAATTCCGCCAGCCTCACCGAACCCGAGAACGTTTGAGATTGCCGCATCCACGACGCTGCAGTTGACCGATGCACGGGATGACATTACGCGTTTCTACAAACCGGGTGTGGAGATTGAGACCTATTCCTCGCCGCAGGAGTTACTCGATAAGGTGGAATATTATCTTACTCATGAGAAGGAACGCCGTGAGATTGCCCTTCGTGGACTCGAACGTACCCTGAAAGACCACACGTACGGCAAAAGAATTAATGAAATGTTAACCATCATATTTCCTTAATCCTGGCCGGGAGGAGGTGTGCACAGTACCCTGTATCGGATATCCGCATACAGGGTCCGTGCGGCCATGGCAACGAAACCAAAGATGATGTTATTTTCACATGTATGCAACACTCGCAGCATTACAGGTGCAGAGAAGCTGCTGCTTCATTTTATGAGAGAGATCGGTACGATCTTTGAATGTGTGCTCGTTGTTCCCCAGGAGGGAAAGCTTGCGGGGCTTGCGCGAAGATTCGGCATTCAGGTCAAGATATGCACTCTGCCGATGCTTCACGGTGTGTACACACCTTACTTGGGCATTGCAAATGATGCGGAGCATCTTCGCCATACACCAGCGTATCAGGAAGCGATCTCCCTCATCCGGGAGACTGCTCCCGATCTGGTTTTAACCAATACCTGTGTCAATGTGATGCCGGCTGTAGCGGCAAAGTCGCTTCAGATTCCGGTCATCTGGAAGATTACCGAGATCATTCATACCAATGAACATACATCCGAGGCAATTCAGATGATTGGTCGTTACGCCGACTGGATTATTGGCATATCCGAGACCGCGGTGGCTCCTTTCCAAGAAGCTGGCATGAGTGACAAATTGACGATCATTTCTCCTGCCTGGGAACCTGGGCTACCCGCACCGGACCGTTGGGTTCAGCTGCGCGAACGCAAGCGCAAGGAGCTCGGTTTCAGATCATCGCAGACCTGTATCGGTTATATTTCTTCATTTATATATGATGCCAAGGGGTTGAAACCTTTTGTGGATATGGCCTTGAGGATCTGTGAAACGCATTCGCGCTGTCGCTTCTGGATCATCGGGACACCATCGGATAAGAAGTATTACGACGAGTGTGTATCGCGGGTGAAAAAATCCGGGTATTCACGCCGATTTACCTTCACTACGTTCGAAGAGAACGTATCTCTGGCGTATACTGCCATGGATATCGTGGTCATCCCAAGCATGGTCAAAGAAGGCTTCGGCATGACCGCACTGGAGGGGCTCTACTTTGCCAAACCGGTCATCGCCTTTGCTCAGGGCGGACTGAAGGAATTAATGGAATCCGTAGGCAGTGGCGCATTTCTGGCCCCACCGGGCGACAGTGAAGCGCTTGTCACCTTGGCGACAACCTTGCTGAATGATTCGGAGCTGGCTTCGAATACGGGGTGGCGCAATCGGACAGAAGCGGAAAAGCTCTACGGGCTTGAAACCTACCGCACGAAACTGCATACGATGGTGACACAGTGGTTGTTGCGTTTTCCCGGATGGTTTGCATATATCCAACCTCCGAATGGACCTGTGTATACCCATGGGGAGGGAGGACTACGCACTGTACTGGTTCTGGAGCCGGCTACGGTTCGGGCACTGTTATTCCCGCTGACGGTCATACAGGCGTTGCCACATTCCTCATTACCTCCAATCGCATTGGGGCACGATGCTCCTGTTGCCTCAGCTGCGGGCTCAACGGCAAAGTTGATCCAACATAGGAGCAAAACCCGAAAACGTCGTCGCAAACTTGCACCTCATGCACGCCGAGACCGTACGGGGCTGAAACGTACTTCTGGAACTGGCAGACGCAAGGGGAAGCGACTTGCAACGAAGGGACCGCGTCCGCATATGGGGAAATCGTCTAGCCGCAGACGCAAATCTGCCAAGGCGGGACGTAGCCAAGTTGGGCGCAAAGGTTCCAATACAAGATGAAGGCAGGGATTACGATGAAGATCATGACGGTGCTGGGTACGAGACCTGAGATCATTCGACTCAGCCTGATCATTTCCAAGCTGGACCAGTACGCGTCCAAACATATTCTGGTACACACGGGGCAGAACTTCACGGAAAGTCTCAGTGGTCTCTTTTTCAAGGAAATGGGCCTGCGCGCACCGGATTATGTTCTTCAGGATGAAGCGGCCTCTCTGGGACGACAGCTGTCCTCGATGTTTACGCAGATGGAAGATCTGATATTGCAGGAGAAGCCTGATAAATTGCTGCTGCTTGGCGATACCAATAGTGCCTTATGTGCAATATTGGCTGAGCGCATGGGTGTTCCTGTTATTCATATGGAAGCCGGCAATCGTTGCTTCGATCTGGATGTGCCTGAGGAGAAGAATCGCAAGGTTATTGACGCCATCTCCACCATCAATATGCCTTACACGGAACAGAGCAAGAAACATTTGGTCAGTGAAGGTGTACCAAGCAGGCGCATCGTGCTTACGGGCAATCCCATCTATGAAGTCATGCAGCACTACGACGCACAGGTAAGTTCAAGCAAAATACTCAAGAAGCTCAAGTTGAAGTCCGGGCAGTACTTTTTGGTTACTGCCCATCGAGCCGAGAATGTGGATCATGCTCCTCATTTGCTGGAGATTATGAAAGGGCTGAATCAAGTCGCAGAAGAACACGGGTTGCGTGTGATCTGCAGCATTCATCCGCGTACAGCGATTCGGATTGCGGAGCATCTGCAGCTGGAGATGAATCCGTTGGTAGAGTTTCACGAGCCGTTCGGATTCTTTGACTTTGTGATGCTCGAACGTCATGCACGCTGTGCGCTCACGGACAGTGGTACTGTGCAGGAGGAGTGCTGCATTATGGGCGTGCCAACCGTAACGATGCGTCGAACTACCGAGCGGCCGGAAACGGTGGATTGCGGCAGCAATGTGGTCTCCGGTCTGGATGCGACTCGCATCGCTGATTGCGTGAAAATCATGACAACGATGTCTGCCGACTGGGATTGCCCGCAAGGTTACAAAGCAACAGATGTATCCAGTAAAGTGGTTAAATTTCTGCTTGGAGGGAAAATGCATGTTTGAAAATAAGCGTATACTCGTGACTGGCGGTACGGGATCATGGGGTTATGAACTTGTGGCTCAACTGCTGCCCCAGCAGCCCAAAGAAATTATTGTATATTCCCGGAACGAGTCCAGCCAAGTGGCCATGAGTCGTGAATTTGAAGACCCGCGTCTTCATTTCCGGATTGGAGATATTCGAGACAAGGACGCCTTGACGGCGGCTTGCCAGCATGTGGACTATGTCTTTCATCTGGCAGCGCTCAAGCATGTTCCGGTGTGTGAAGACCAGCCTTACGAAGCACTCAAAACCAATGTGATTGGTACACAGAACGTGATTGAGGCTGCGATTGAGAACAAGGTTGAAAAAGTAATCTATATCTCGACTGACAAGGCTGCGAATCCGTCCAACTTCTACGGCATGACCAAAGCGATTGGCGAGAAATTAATTGTATATGCCAACTTGTTACACAGCAACACGAAGTTTGTAACGGTCCGGGCGGGAATGTCCTGGGAACGAACGGCAGTGTGGTACATCTGTTCAAGAATCAGATCCGCCAGAAAGGGCAGGTCTCCATCACGGATATGAGTATGACCCGGTTCTTCCTCACGCTGAAGGATGCAATTACCCTGCTGTTCAAAGCTTCGGTGGAAAGTGTCGGCGGAGAGATCTTTGTCATGACGATGCCAACCTGCAAAATCGTTGATCTCGCGGAAGTGTTGATTGAGGATTCCGGTGTGGAGAATGTGGCCATTGTGGAACGGGGCATTCGTCCAGGTGAGAAAATCCATGAAATATTGATGAGTGAATTCGAGAGCATGACCACCGTTGTCTACGATGAGCAGTACCTGGTTATTCTTCCTACCCTGGGCATACCGGGTCTTCGTGAACATTATACCCATTGCCCGCCAGTCTCCTTTAACAGTTTCAGCTCTGAACACCAACTCATGACCAAAGAGGAGATTCGTGAAATTCTGAAGCGCGGAGGATTCTTGTCATGAAACTGCTGATACTTGGTGGAAACGGAATGGCCGGCCATATATTGGTCGACTATTTCCGCCGTCAAGGTGTGCACAGCGTCTTCTATACATCTCGGGATGTAACAGACCCCAATGGTCTGCTCCTGGATGTGAACGACAGCTTCATGGTTGATCGACTGGTAGAAGCGGTGCACCCGGATGTCATTATTAATGCTGTAGGTGTGTTGAACAGCTTCGCAGATGAGGACAAAATCACCGCATACCATATTAATGGTTTCCTGCCGCATCGTTTGCGGCGGGTTGCGGATACCATTGGTGCACGTCTGATTCATATCAGCACGGATTGTGTGTTCAGCGGGGATCGCGGAGCATACCGGGAAGATGATGTTACGGACGGGACTTCTGCCTATGCCATTACCAAAGCACTTGGGGAAATTCAGGATGAAGGCCATCTGACGATCCGTACGTCCATCATCGGACCGGAGATTCGGCAAGGCGGCATTGGTTTGATGCAATGGTTTATGTCCAGTACAGGTGAAGTTGGCGGGTATACCCGCGTATTCTGGAATGGTGTGACCACGCTTGAGCTGGCCAAATGGGTCGACCATTACCTGACTTCATCCGTCAGCGGTCTCATTCACCTGGCACATCCGGCACCTGTCAGCAAGCATGATCTGCTTGTGTTATTCAAGCAGATCTGGGATAAGCAGGATGTGACGATTGTGCGTGACGACAGTGTGGTGCAGGACCGGACGCTGGTGTCCACTCGCGAGGATGTGAAGACAGACCTGCCGGATTATTCTACAATGCTGAAGGAGTTGGCATTATGGATGGAGCAGAGCTGACAGGCAAGAAAGTATTGATTACAGGCGCCTCCGGATTTACCGGGCGACATGCCGTTTCCTATTTTCGGGAAGTTGGTGCAGTGGTTGCTGCGGTCGTCCGGAGACCGGATGTGCATTCGTTTGATATAGATACTCAGGTGCATGTCTGTGATCTGAACGATAAACAGCAAGTGCGTCATCTGATCGACGAGGTAAAGCCCGACTATGTACTGCATCTCGCCGGCAAAAATTCAGTGCCTGATTCCTGGTCTGATCCGCTACTTGTTCTGGAGACCAATGTAATGGCCGTGCTGTATTTGCTGGATGCGCTTCGCAGCTGCCCGGCAGCACGAACCGTTATTGTGGGATCGAGATTAAAATATACGCCGGAACCGGGCGGATTCCCCAGCCTCCGCATCCATACAGCCTCAGCAAAGCGCTGGAAGAGATGGTGTCCTTGTCGTGGATGTCGCTCTTCGGACAACAGATCATGCTGGCGGAACCGGGCAATCTAATTGGTGCAGGTCCTTCCACAGGCATCTGTTCACTGCTTGCGCGCCATGTTGTCGCCTGTGAGCAGGGTGGCAAAACCGAGGCTTTCCGTCTGTCCGGACGAGACAATACCCGTGACTTTCTCGATGTGAGGGATGCGGTCAGAGCGTATGCGACCCTCCTGATACAGGGGTCCAGTGGTACGGTATACCCGGTCGTGTCTGGAGTCGAGCGCAGTCTTGGTGAGATTGCAGATCTGTTGTTGTCCATGACAGAAGCGGAAGTCCCTGTTCGCTGGGATGGAGCATCTTCCGGTCCGGACGGTTCGGGGAAACAGGAGGAATTGTCACTTCTGCGCAAGCTTGGCTGGCAGCCGATGATTCCATTTGCCACATCGCTTCAGGATATTTTAAGTGATGTTCGTGCCCAGCAAGGGAGGACGACAAGTTGAATCCGAGAGTGTCCATTGTCATTCCATTCTACAACTGCCCGTATGTGCCTCAGGCGATTCAGAGTGCCTTGAACCAGACGTATCCTGATGTGGAGATCATTGTTGTGAATGACGGTTCCATCCGGCATGAAGAGCTGCTTCAACCCTATCTTCCTTACATTAATGTGCTTGGCAAAAGCAATGGTGGAACGGCTTCGGCACTTAATCACGGCATCCGGCATGCCTCTGGTGATTATGTAGCCTGGCTCAGCTCGGATGATTGTCTATACCCGGATAAAATCCGTTATCAGCTTGAGTTCATGCAGCGCGAGAATGTACTCGTCTCGTATACGAATTTTCACTATATCAACGAGCATTCGGCTGTTACCCAAATGCACGGTGGACCTGAACCGATGTCGGATCTGGACTTACTGCGACGGTTTGTTAACGGCAATCCGGTCAATGGCTGTACGGTCATGATTCGCAAGGATCTCTTTAGCGGAGTGGGACTGTTCGATGAGCTTCTGCCTTACACGCATGATTTGGATCTCTGGCTGCGTATTCTTCTGAACGGTCATCGCTTTCCATACCTGAATGAGCCACTTACTGCGTATCGCTGGCATGGGGGATGGGTTCACTTCGTCATGCGGATGTGATTGGCAGAGAGGCATCCATGGTGTGGTCCAGATATCGCGAACCGTTGTTGCAGCGAATCGCAGCGCTTGGCGGGTAGCGTAGGGAGGGCGGTTATGAAGGTCACCAGGTGGCTGATTAACGCCCTCTTTGCGCAGCATTTTACCTAAGGCAGTAAGCAGTAAGAGGAGGGGGAGGTCCGATTGGAGCCGAAAGTATCGATTGTCATTCCTTTTTATAACTGTACGTATATCGAGCAGGCGGTTCACAGCGCCATTCACCAGACGTATCCGCATATTGAAGTAATCGTCGTGGATGATGGTTCAACCGAGCATGTGGAGCGGCTAGAGCCTTTCATGGAGCATATCCATTATATTCGCAAAGAAAACGGTGGAACCGCGACAGCATTAAATGAGGGTATCAAGCATGCGACTGGGGATTATTTCGTCTGGCTCAGTTCAGATGATGTGATGCTGCTGGATCGGGTGGAGAAACAACTGAAGTTTATGCGAGAGGTTAAGGCCTCATTCTGTCATAGTGCCTACCATTATGTGAATGAGAAGAGCGAATGGTTGGATACGGTGCAGCCGGAGGTGGGCAGTCGTCTGGAGATGTTGCAGGTACTGCTTGAAGGTTGTCCGATCAACGGCTGTACGGTCATGTTAGAGATGAATGCCTTTGAGCGGTTTGGCTTGTTTGATACCGATTTTCGCTACACCCATGACTATGAGATGTGGTTGAGACTGTTTCCGATGTATGAGTTGTTCTATTACAATGAACCTCTGATGTGCTACCGTTTGCATGAGTCGATGGGAACCAAACGCCATTTCAAGGCACTGGTTGCCGAGATGGAAAAAGTTCAGGAGAAGCACAGACCTATTTTACTCAATTTGCTTCAGGTTGGCGGATATTGGAAGTAGATGGATTTGGCAATGATGACTGGATGGAGTAGATGTTAAATGGACAGAAGAGCACCCTTATGAAGCACGATTAATGTGCTATTAGTGGGGGAGCTCTTTTTTGTTCCATGGACGATCCGTGGACAGAAAGGTAGAAGGGTTGCCGAAGTCTCTGTATAATGAAATCATTCATACATGGAAGGGACTGGACTATGCGCAGATATCAATATCTTAAACCGAATCATTAATAAACTAATGGAGGTTAAAGTATTGATTACAGAGTTACACACAGAACGGTTATCTTTGCGAAAAATGAAACTATCGGATTCTGCCAGCCTGTTTAACATTTGGTCTGATCCGGAAGTTACTAGATTCATGAATATCAGTCCTTTTACGGATGAACATCAAGCCATAGCCATGATTAATATGCTGGACGATCTTTCTCAGGAAAACAAAGCTATTCGATTCGCTATCATTGTGCGAGAGTCCAATGAAATTATAGGTTCATGCGGTTATAATTCGCTGGATTATGACAATCTTAAAGCAGAAATCGGGTATGACATTGCCAGATCACACTGGGGAAAAGGATATGCGACGGAAGCGATCTCTTCTTTGTTAGCTCATGCCTTCTCGACGATGAAGCTGAATCGAATTGAAGCAAAGGTTGACCCCTATAATGTGAATTCGATCATGCTATTACAAAAGCTCAATTTCACATGCGAAGGGACCCTCAGAGCATATGAGAGGGCAGGCGAAACGTTCAACGATCTGAATATGTATTCCAAGTTAGCGACAGATTAGAAAACGACAGATTAGAAAATCTGGAGTTTCCCATCTCCCCTTTTTCCCAGTTCCAAGCGCTAACGAATCTGCAACGTCTTATTAGGGGAATTACCATCAAAAACAAATTCTAACGAATCTCAGTCACGTTATGCCTTTGCAAAAAGGCTTCTGAATCTCGAATTCGACTACGATGGATGAAATAACGCCTCTGTGATTCGTTACATCTCAGAACTGTGCAAAAAGGAACAATTAGCGTGTTTTGGATTCGTTAGGACACAACAAAATAAAACATAACACAGTAAAACATAATAAGGGGTGTCCTCTGTCATTCATATGACAAATGGGACACCCCTTCTTTAATATTCCGGCATGTTGTACCAAGACGGTATAGCATTGGAGGACTCAATCTTTTGAATTCATGATCGCCATCGATGCCGGATCGGGAAATACATAGCCTTTCGGCAGCTTCTTCATCAATTCATTCATTATGGCATAATCCACGTCAATGTGAGGTGTGGAAACGGGCGCCGAAAACCAGCGATTGTATAGATCACTCGGTACAAGCAACGTCATATCGGTTGTCCTCCTCTGTAAATGGCTTCCTGGTAGACTTGAAATGTACGATATCCCATCACTTCCAGTGAACGGTGTTGTTCAGCCCAGGATTTCGCTGCCGCCCCCACTGTTCTCCGGGTAACATCATCCTCCAGTAGTGCATCCAACAGTTCGCGAAGCGAGTCAGCATCCTGCGGAGGAACAACCCACCCTGTACGACCAGGTTCGACCATCTCAGGCATGCCGGCTGTACCACTGACGATAACAGGTACACCCGCAAGTTGCGCTTCGGTAACGGAGAACGGTTGAGTGTCCTGCAGGCTGGGCTGGACATAGATGTCTGCATGGCGCAGGAAGGAAGGAATATTGTCCAGCTTGCCCCAGAACACCACATCGGCTCCAATGCCAGCACTCGTAGTCTGTGCTCGCAATTCCTCGAGCAGATTACCTTCTCCAGCGATCCAGCATACCCAGTCGGAACGTTTACTTTTGAGACTGGCCAGAGCCTTGATTAACACATGAACGCCTTTGATGTATTCAAGCCTTCCTGTAAAAGCAATGACTTTCTTGCCCGCAGGTGGCCGCTGACGGAACTTCACAGCTGCTGCGGCACGGTAGGTTGGCAGGTCTACAGCATAGGGAATCTGCCTGAACTTTGATTCAGGAACTGCAAGTTCTGTAAGTGTGCTCTTGATCCAGTGGCTTGACACAAGAATGAGCTCGGATAGTGCTGCACTTCGCTCCTCCAATGAGAGAAAATAACGTCCACGCTTGGATTGCAAATAGGAGGGGAGAGTAAGCTGCGGGTTGGAATTTTGAGCATCGTAAAAGGCTTCACGTGCAAGAGCGCCATGATAACTTGTAACGAGGGAACATGACGATTCAAGATACGTTTTATCGCTATGGCGGCTACCGGATCTTGTGCATGAATAACGTCATAGTGGTTCACTCCCAGATAAGCGGCGCCCATCTCGAAGGCATATCTATTCAGCTCATAATAAGCAATAAGAGGATCGGCCGTAAATTGTGGCAGATCGGTCGGATTGAGTTTGGCTTGCAGCATGGGCCACACTGTATCCTTGGAGAAAGCGCGGTTCAGGTTACGAACATATACTTCGTTCTTGGCACCATTGGTGCCCATGATATCAACCTCTACACCAAGTTCGATCAGCCTGTCAGCCAGTTGTTTAACATAGGTCCATATGCCACCCATATGTGTAAGCTCCCAATACGTAACGAGCAGAACTCTCATAGCTACCTCCTTGTCACGGCCTGCACAGACCGAGCTTCTATGCTTTTATTCTATGAAAAAGAGGACCGGAAGGTCGGGCATTTCCGTGCAATTGGTTGAAAATGGGTGTATGCAACTGGCAATGGACGAGAGAAAGCATATCCTGTGTATAGAGAGGCTCATGGTGCCGAAGGAGGGTTATGCAATGGCGGCATATTTACTTCATATTCATGAAAATTTTTTGCAGACGCCTGTTCCCGTCAAGTACTTGGACGTGGAGCTGGCTTATGTGGGGGGCGAAGACGGGACAGATGTATTTATTGGCGGAGCCGGTATGCACGGAGAATTGTATCGACATCTTTTTCATATGAGACCTAATACGGGAGGAGTGGGCGGTAATCAGGTCATTCATAATCTGGATGTATCTTCCGAGCCTTATGAACTGAGGATTATCAGCAATAGCTCTTCACCGAATCATCTGGTTATTCGAGTGTATTGCAGGAGTATTCACGGTCAGACATTGGGCATACTGTCAGAATGTCAGTTGATGAAACTTGCAGATTGATATGAACTTAATTGAATAGTCAGGAATTAACCAATGTGTGGAGCAGGGAAAGTGCCTGTTCCATTTTTTGTATGGCATCCATAGTAGAAATGTCTGAAAAAATAGCTTGACAGCAAAGGTATTTTCATTAAAATAAGATCAGTATTAAACGAAAGTTTAAAACGACGATTTAAAACGATAGTTTGAAAATGGTCGTCAATATAGGCTGTGTGAGACGCATAAATAAATCTGTGATCTCCTGCCGGAAAAGAGTGTGGAGAACGTGAAAGAACAAACAGCAGTACCTCAGGAGGCGGCAGAGTTTTCAATTAAAACGATCATACTGCCACTTCTGGCTATTATCGTCGGAATGATCATGGTTATTCTGGACAGCACGGTTGTGAATGTAGCCATTCCGAATCTCGTTCAATATTTTGAGACGGATCTGAAGACCATCCAATGGACGGTTACGGGTTACACCCTCGCATTGTCTGCGGTGATTCCGCTGGCAGGCTGGTTAACGGACCGTTTCGGTGCCAAACGAGTATTTCTATTCACAATTGCCATGTTTACCCTGGGTTCTGTATTATGCTCGATTGCCCAATCACCTGAGCAATTAATCATTTACCGTGTCATTCAGGGCCTTGGGGAGGTATGGTTGCTCCTATTGGTATGGCCATGGTCTTTCGTCTGGCTCCTCCTGAACGAAGAGGGTCGATCATGGGTATGCTCGGAATTCCAATGCTGCTTGCTCCTGCACTTGGCCCGGTATTGTCCGGTTGGTTTATTGAATCACTGAGCTGGCACTGGATCTTCCTGATTAACTTGCCCATTGGTATTGCAGCTTTCATCCTATGTATCAAATTTCTGCCTGATACAGATCGTGGACGCACGCCTGCACTGGATCTGCTGGGCATGATTCTGGCGCCAATTGCATTCTCGATGCTCGCTTACGGTGTGAGTGAGGGGGAACGAGCTGGACATCTTCAACAACACTGACGGGTGTAATTATAGGTGGCGTGGCGCTCATCTTGTTCATTATTGTAGAACTTCGGCATCAGAACCCATTGCTCGAACTCCGGGTATTCAAATCATCTGATTTCTCTCGGGGATTATTCTTGCATGGGTATCACAAGTGGCGCTGTTCGGTGCGATGATTCTTATTCCGCTTTATTTACAGCAGATCAAAGGGTACACTGCGTTGGAGACAGGATTAATTCTGCTTCCGCAGGCTCTGGCATCCGGAGTAGGTATGCCGCTCGGCGGCCGATTGTTTGATAAAATTGGTGCGAGACCTCTGGCCTTCGTGGGTCTGGGCATTATCTCGGGAGCGTTGTTCATCCTGTCCTCCATTACCGCAGCGACAGGTCTTGGTCTGATCATCACGGCTCTGATCATGATGGGTCTGGGTATGGGCTTGTCCATGATGCCACTCAATACGCATGTATTGAATGCTGCACCGCGCAAGCTGGTTGGACGGGTTACACCGCTTACGGCTGCTGCCCAGCAAGTGGTTGTGTCCTTCGCAGTTGCAGGGCTTACAGGTTTCCTTACTTCACGAATTGCAGACAATACAACGAGTACGGAGCCGACGGCTATAGTGCAAGGTCTGGTAGGGGCTTTAATGACACGTTCTTCCTGGCTGCTTGTATTGCATTGTTCGGATGTTTGCTCAGTCTGATTCTACGCAAACCCAAGCCGATGCCGGAAGAAGAACTTCAAAATGGCGACAAGCCTGATCCCTCGATGATGATGGGACACTAAGCGTTTCTACAAAACATACAAAGGCAGTTCAGGGAGTCTTGCTGAACTGCCTTTTTTGTTATGCTCAGTGAAAGATTCGCAGGGCTGTCATCATTTCACGGAAAGAATGGGCATATCGATCGAGTGAGAAAGACAAGCTCATATGCTGTCTGCCCTGAATGCGGATATATTCGCGCAGTTTCTTGTTCTTCATGAGGTCTCTTGCTTCGTCTACAGCTGCCTTTATATTTCCAATGGGATAAAACTTTCCAGTCTTATCATGTGTAATAAATGAGCGCACACCATCCGAATCCGTGCTAAGCACCGGACAGCCACAACTAATGGCCTCAGCGACCGCGTAGCCGAATCCTTCCAGCAGGGAAGTGGATAACATGATTCCCCTGAAGCGGCAACCATGGAATAATATGCAGGCATCTGAGAATGAGGAACATTGATGAAGATGCCAATTCGGTCCTCAAGCCCGTATTCTGCCAGCATGTGCCGGAACATGACTTCATCTTCTGGATTAGCCAGAGATGGATCGTGGAATAACCATAGTCTGGCTTTCGGATTTTTTTGATAATCTCACTCGATATGATTAAATATTCCCGCCAGTTTTTGTTGTGCTCAAGTCGTCCTACCCAAGCCAGCACCGGATAGGGAGGCGTATCCACCGACATCGGTGCGAAAGTGTCCGTATCCAGCATATTGGGAATGACGAACCGATGAAGCCAAGGGCAGATATTGATGAACATATCCAGCAGGTGGTCTGTGGGAGGGATAACGGCAGCATCGCAATGGGCCTGAAGGTAAGGTACCCCCATCTGTATCGTTTCCAGCGCCTGATCGCGTGTTCCAAGACCCTGTGCTTCATAAATAATTTTGCCTGTATAACCAAGTGCTCTCAAGCGGCCGGGCATCGCAATGTCTGAAGTGGCAATGATGGCATCATAATGATGAGTATGGATCAGATGGTGGATATCCTCGTCACTGGACGCGGTAAAAATGGGCGTATCACTGTTGTTCTGCAGTCCTGAACCTGTATTGAGATATAATAGATGCGCTTCAATGCCATGACGTTTCAGAACAGCGGTGCGCAGTCGATTTAACGTATCCACGCCACCGCTTGGAATATAAAACGTGAATAATACTTTCACACGATTCACCCTCTGACTTTTGGTCAGGAGCACATTCTCCTGTACTTTATGTTACGTTGGCTTGAAGTGCAGCGTGTGGGTGTTAAATAGAATGTTCACATTTTGGACAAATATTTTTAAGCTTGCATTTAAGTGACATTAAGCTGAGGCTAGGATAGCTCACGTAAGATACAAGGAACTTCCCGTGTACATCATTTTATTACATAAGTTCAACGTAACATTTACACGATAACGGAGAGGCAGAAATAACTTGAAGAAGCGAAGCGTTCACTTGAAAGCTTTCTGAAAAGAAAGCTACATCGGAAGCATACGCTATCACCGGATTTTCCTTCTAAGTGAAGGAATCAAAAAAAATCTGGAGATCACAGTGATCGAAAGGTTATTCTGTCATCGGAGTGCAAGTGTAATATTTTCTGTTGAATTTATATAACGAACGATGGTGCACGGGTATTTTAACGGGAAAGGATGAATGATGTGCTCGAAGTGAAACAGGTCAGCAAAGTTTACGAAGGGCAACGCGGCGTACATCAGCTGAATTTCACCATGGAACGTGGTGAGATTGTCGGGTTTCTCGGGCCTAATGGTGCCGGGAAAACAACAACGATGCGTATGATTACGGGCTATGTGCATCCAACCGCGGGTTCCATCATGGTCGATGGGGTATCGGTGCATGAGCAGGGTCAGCGTGTTCGTTCCAAGATTGGGTATCTGCCTGAAACGCCGCCACTTTATCCCGATATGACGGTGCAGTCCTATCTTAAATTTGTAGCCAATTTGCGAGATGTTCCGGCACGTGAGGTTAAGCTGCGGGTCAGCGAGATGGTTAGCAGACTGGGACTTCAGGGGCGCGAAAGACAGATGGTACGTGGGTTATCCAAAGGATACAAGCAACGTCTCGGGCTGGCAGGAGCCATTATTCACAAGCCGGATCTGCTGGTCCTGGATGAGCCAACATCAGGCCTGGACCCCAACCAGATTATCGAGATCAGAGATCTGATCCGCGAACTGGGAGAGAACCATACGGTACTGCTCAGTACGCATATTTTGCCTGAAGTGAGTGCGCTCTGTAATCGGATGTTGATCATTAATCAGGGCAGCTCGTGCTGGATGGTTCACCTCAGCATTTCGGATCAGCAATGGGGGATCAGTTCAAGGTATCGATTGAAGTGAAGGCCACTACGGAACAATTACATAATGTGCTGACACCGTGGGAGAAGGTGCGGAGTGAAGTCATTGAAGCGTCGGATGCAAATACCACCAGCAATACTTCTCGTACTTCAGATGCATCGAGTACGGTCAAAATGCTTCTTACTGGTGAAAACTCGGAAGATTTCCGGGAGGAGCTGTTCTACCTTTTGTCTGGAGCAGGATTACCGATTCTGGAGATGAAGAAGGAGAATCTAAGCCTGGAACAAATTTTCCTGAAGCTGACCACAACCGAGACAACAGACACGGACACGAGTTTGGCAGATGCGGATAAGATTGCTGGGTCAGCAATGGATCAGGAGGATGTAGCTTCGGACAACGAATCGTCGAGTATATCGGAAACATCAGCGGACAGTCCAGCCCATTCTTCCAAAGGGGAGGGCTCCAAATGAGACGAATGATGGCGATATGTAACAAAGAGCTGCAAGCTTACTTTCTGTCTCCGACGTCCTATTTTGCTTTTGCCGTATATGTTCTGATGACCAGTCTGCTGTTCTATTCCAGTTTCGTATATTACCAGCCGAGTATTGTCGATTATCGCCTCGTACTGGGGGATACGTTATCCATGCTGCTGTTTGTGGTGCCTTTGTTAACGATGCGGCTGGTTGCAGAGGAATTCAGACAGGGAACGGATGAATTGTTGCTGACTTCTCCCGCACGTGTGACCGAAATTATTTTTGGCAAATATCTTGCTTCTCTGGCCATTTTGGTCGTACTCATCCTGTGCAGTCTGGTGTATCCTTTCATCATGTCGTTCTATGGAACATTGGATATGACGACGGTATGGATGTCTGCACTGGGTTTGTTGTTCCTGGGCGGAAGCATGATGGCAATTGGACTGTTCGCCTCCACATTATCCCAGCATCAGATGGTGTCTGCGGTGGCGGGTTTTATTATTTTGCTCGTTTTGTGGATGCTTGATTCATTCGCAGGTAATACCGGATCTGCTTTACAGCAGTGGCTGGACCCGTTTGCCCTGACCAACCGGTTTGACAGCTTCATGAAAGGTGTGCTTAGTGGACCGGATATTCTGTACTACGTCACCCTTTCGGGTGTGTTTCTGCTGTTAAGCATTCAAATTGTTGAACGGAAGCGGTGGAGGTGAGAAGATGAAAAAATGGTTAAGTCATACCAACAGTACCGTGCTGTCTGTAGCGGTGATTGGCATCTTTATTTTGCTGACACTGTTCCTGAATTCACTTGGCGGCTTCCAGCTCGATCTGACCTCGAACAAACAATACACGTTGTCTGACCAGTCCCTTACTGCGATCAAAGGCGTGAAGGATGACGTCAATATTCTGGTGTTAACCGTTGAAAATGCCAACAACACCGTGCTGAACCGTGAGGTTACGGATATGGTGGAGGAATACACGAAACGTAACAGCAAGCTGAAACTAAAACAATATAATCTGACGCAGGAACCTGCGCTTGCATCCAAATACGGTATAACGGGCAGCTCCATTGTGCTGGAGCAGGGAGATCAGCACAAAGTGATTGATATCGCCAGTTTGTTCACTGCGACAGGTGACGGAAGTGACGGATCATATCAATTCACTGGAGAGGAAAAGCTAACACAGGCGCTCATGAACATGTCATCCACCGAGATGCATAAAATGGTCTTTTTGACCGGACATGAAGAGCTGAGTTTCGATCAGATGACTACGCTGCAATCCTCATTGGAACAAAATAATGTGCAGACGGAACAGTTGCAGTTAAATCAGGCCGGAAAGGTTCCGGATGATGCAGATGTGCTTGCCATTATAGGTCCACAACGTGATCTCAGTGATGCAGAACTGAAGGCCATTCGCACATATCTGAGTAATGGCGGCAAGCTGTTATTATCCCTCGGATTCGTGGAAGATATGAAATCCAGCTGGAAAAACATCGATACCCTCATGGCAGACTATGGTGTCGTTGATGAGCATGCGGTCATGGTCGATAATCAACAAGCAAGTACGATGGGTCCGCTCTGGGTGGTGCCGGAGTATGGCACACATGCAATTACGGACAAACTCGCTGCAAGCAAGCTATACCCGATGTTGTCGCTGTCGATTGCATTGACCAGCAAAGAACAGGATAAATATACCCTTTCTCCATTGATTCATTCTTCGGATGACAGTTACGGGGAGACCAATATCGGCGGCTTATTGCAAAATGAAACAAGCAATGATGCCGAAGAGGACATCCAGGGTCCAGTGGAACTAGGGTATCCAGCCGATACTACGGATGGCAAACCGAAGGCGGTTATTTTGGGCTCGTCCATTTTCATGCAGGATTCGGATATTGCGAATGGCGGGAACAGGGACTTCATTTTGAATACGGTGAATTATTTGAGTGAGAAAGAAAATGGATTGACCATACGCCCACGGATACAAGCTGGATATGAGACGGCATACCTGAACGGCGAACAGGCCAGAACGATTTTCTTCGTGGCTATTGTAGCGTTCCCGCTCATCTTTGTGATCATCGGTGTACTCTTATGGTGGAGGCGCAGACGGGTATGAGAAAATGGTTTCCAACGATTCTGGTAGTCATCGTTCTAATTGTGGGCTGGGTGTACGCAGCCAATCAAAATTATTTTCGGGAAGAAGAGGCCGTGCAAGCCAAGTTGCTCGGTATTGAAACCGGGATATTCAATCCATAACAATACATGACACTGCGGTGGAGACATCCGGTACAGCAGCATCTTCTACCCTGACGCTGGAGAATGGCGTATGGCAGATGGTTGAACCAAAAGCCTATCCTTTGAACGGTTACAGCGTCAGCAGTTGGCTGGAGGCTCTGAGTGGTGCGAATCAGGAACTGTTGGTGGAAGAAACACCGACGGATCTGGATAAATACGGATTAGGAGCAGATGCTACACGTATGGATATCAAACTCAAGGACAATCGTGAGATCAAACTGGCGATTGGTGGCCAGCTTCCAGCAGATGATGCTCGGTATGTGCGTGTTGATTCAGGCCCCGTAGTTGCTGTAAAGACAGAAGCGATTATCAGCATAGCGTTGTCTCGTCGTGATTTGTTGGACACCACACCGTTCAACATGGATGAGACGAATGTGGGGTCCCTGGAGTGGGAAGGGGAAGCCGCTACCTGGATGCTAACTTCGACATCGGAGAACGGTGCTGCGGAGAAGACCTGGACACTGAATGGAAAAACGATTGAAGCCACAGATGCCGTATCTCTTATCGGCAAAATCAAAAACCTGTCGACAGCCGATGACGTGCGCAAAGCATCCGAGCTGAAGAATTCCGTTCCACGATTCACCCTGTCTGTGGAACAGACGGTCAATGGGCAACAAGGTCGAGATGTTTATCGGGGACTCACGTTGCCATCCGATCCGGATCAGATCTGGGTCATTACGCCAGATGGTCAATGGGCATACGCCATGGATGCGACGAGTCTGAAGGAAGCCGAGAAGTTCCCGGATACGATAAAAGCATCAACCACTTCTTCGAAAGAGTCGTCGAGTTCGGCAAATGACGCAACGGCTTCTTCATCAGCAGATGAGAAGTAATTATGGGGAAGATAAGTGGTCAGTGATTATAACTAACTTGAAATGATTCAGGCTAAATGAAGTTACATGTATACAGTGCTGCGAACAAGCAGCACTGTTTTTTGATGTGTATAGGTGAAATTCTTACCGTCCCAAACACCAAGTTTACAGGCAAAGGTACCATATCCTTTCAGCATATCGGTGTGTGCAGAAGCGCATCCTATCTTTGTGACCAAAACCAACATACATTGGAGGATGAGTACATGCCAGCAGTCAAAAAGGCAACAGCTATTACGTTATCATTGTCTACTGCAATCTTTGTAATGGCCGGTTTGACAGGATGTGGCACGAATCGGGATACCAACAATATGCATACGCAAAGTGTCCGTCAGCAAGCGAGCGGCATTAACCGTTATGGTGTGGAAACGAATGGCATGGATGGCATCCGTGCGAAAAGTTATCGCATGCATAATGTTACTGACCTGAAATCGAGTGAGGAGCTGGCTAAACGCATTACGGAGATGAAGGAAGTGAAATCCGCCCGTGTCATGTTAACGGATCGTAATGCTTATGTTGCGGTACGTTTGGCAGATGGTCATGCAGGCAAGTTGGAGAGCAAGTCCAACGGTCGTACAAGCATGCTGGGTGGAACGATGCGTAATCATGCGAGTGATACCATGCGTGGTGGCAACATGAATCACGATATGGGAGGCATGCGTGTGAATGGCGGTACAGGCACAATGTCACCGTACAGCACAAGTGGAATTGCTCCAGGGCTGAACACGAATTCAGCAACGGATCGCAGCCATATGGGCAATGATCGTGGCATCTACGGCACGATGGGTACAGGAGCGGTTGGAATGATGCGTGGTCTCACAAACAGTGGCAAAGCACGTGGGACGAACGATGGTCATTATGGAATGAAAAGTGAAGGACAACGTGTAGATAGCACGGATGATAACACATCAGCTGAGATTAAAGGCAAGATTTCAGCCAAAATCAAGCAGTTTGCGCCGAACATCGAGAATGTATATGTATCAGCCAATCCGGAATTTGTGCAGCATGTCGAGAACTATGCCACAGATATTCGTAATGGTAAGCCCGTTAGTGGCATGATCGATACGTTCCAATCGATGGTGGAGCGTATCTTCCCAACCAACGGAGCAGGAATGAATCACCGCGATGGCATCCTTGACGATGGCCTGATGAACCGTAATCATAACGGTGGGGTCATGAACCGAATGAACCGGTAGATTCCAAGCTCAATGAACAAGTGTGCCTTTGCGCAGATGATATCATCAGCTGCAAGGGCATGTTTGTTTTAATATCAATGATTCAAATGTTGGATTACATATGCCACAGCACAGGTTCAATTGGGACAATAAAACACATAATTCCTGCCCATTTTTCTTATAAAACTGAACCAACGCCCTTGATCTGACATAAGATGAGTTGACTGTATCCCCTTAACCTTGTTACACCAACACAACCCGAGCAAGGAGGGGTGAACATTGAAGGGTATCGATCATAAAAGCAAATTTTTGTTAACCCACCGTGAACGCGAAGTATTCGAATTACTGGTTCAAGACAAAACAACGCGTGACATCGCAGGGCAGTTATTCATCAGCGAGAAAACGGTGCGTAACCATATTTCGAATGTGATGCAGAAACTCAATGTTAAGGGTCGTTCGCAGGCAGTTGTCGAGCTGATTAAGCTTGGAGAACTGAAGATCTAGTTGCGAATTACAGTTAGGATGAAGTAGCAGCATGAAAGCCTTTCTCTATTCTTTGTCATGAAGAATGGGGCAAGGCTTTTTTGCTGGTATGGACCATGGACTCAGGGAACTATCAATATTTTTGAGGGAATATCCGAAACGTAGCATCGCTTGTTTTCATTATTTTACTAGATCATACTGATTTACATATATTGAAGTAGATAAGATTGTAGGTAAGGCTTTGAAGTGAAACAATAGCTTGAACAAATTGGTTGAGATTTTTTTGTACTACATCTATATAAGTTAAACTACATATTTACACTAGAACGGAGAGGGCAGAAATGACCTGAAGAAGCGGAGCGTTCGCCTTTATCCGCAGATTTCCACTTTTATAAAAGTGATTCAAGAAATCTGGGGATAACAGTGATCAGAAGGTTATTCTGTCAGCGAAGTGGCAAGTGTAACGATTCGGTATTCAACTTATATAAAACATGAAAGGATGAGCTAAATGGACCGTTTCTTAAGTGAATTTGAAAAACAATTTAGAGCGGGGTTTCTACCCGATCTGGAACATACGCTGGCTAAGGTGCAGCATGAGAAATTATATGCTTGTGCATTTGGAACGGACAGTGATTGGATAACGCTGTTTATGGCGGTGAATACCGAGGAATCCCTGGCAGCGCACATTTCAAGAATGAAGGAGCAGGGGTTATGCGACAGTGAGGAGGACGAGATCTATTACAGATGGGGCTGCTCCGAATATCAATATGGCGAGGATACGCACTTTAACCACATCAGCCGATTGTTGTATGCAACAGAAGCGGTTCAGGAGTATAAGGATGAGATCATTCGAATCATCGCCAAAGTTGTAAATGAAACAACAGATGACGTTTTTGCCCGATATGGGCAATCCAAAGCAGATATTACGTTCTTCGTTTCTCTCACAGATGACGATCTGGCGGAGGGGATTGAGAATCAATCGGTTCACCAAATGACGGTACCCGGCTTAGTCAGCACGTTCCTAGAACGATATGATGACATGAATTAGAACGAGTTAACTTGAGTTGAGTTTTGAGTTAAATGCAAATTAAATGAAAACGAATTGAATTTTAATACCGCGAAAGTCTTTCCTAATTCTTTATTTTATCTAAAGAAGGGAAGAGGCTTTTTTCTTTTAGCGTGAAAAAATGAAACAAGCATTCATTATCACTTTATCACGTCTGATTCCTATTCATTCGAATAAAGTCCTCCATCTTTTCTTCGAAAAAGATTGATAAAAGAGCTGCTCCAGTTCTTCGAATTGTGCTTCACTCAGATGAATGTGGAGTGCTCTTTTCGCTATTTTAGCGGCAGGCGTGGAAGAAGATGTCCGCCCGACAGCTTTGCGTTTGATCGGAATATGAAATTGCAGCAGGTCTTCGAGCTGATTCCAGCCTTCCCAACTGAGCCTACCTCCGCGTTTCCAATCGATGGCATAGAGGGCATAATAGGCACGTGCTTCTGTTTGTTTGGTAGCAATAATCCAGATGGAAGGAATAAGCTTTTCCCGTTGTCTTCGATTCATTGAATGGCCCCTTCGTTGAACACGTTCATCTCTTGATTCTCAATATAAAGGATACTCACTATATGTATCAAGCAGCTGAGCATCTATATACGTTCAGAATAATTGCATAAGTCGTGTTAAATTCCTCTTGATTTGCAGGATCGTCTTCATTAAAATGAAGATGTAAAAATGATTTTCTTATTTTATTAAAAATATATAAAAATAATTTTCATACAAGTGAGGTCCTCATGGCAGCCATATTACGTGCGTTGCAGCAAGAACTGAATAATCTTCCGTCTCAGGAGCGCCGTATTGCAGAAGTCATTATGCAATCTCCATCGGATATTCCAGGGTGGACGATTAGTCATCTGGCAGAGCAGAGTGGAACGAGTGCGGCGACGGTGACCCGCTTTTGCAAGTCGTTTCATTTCAAAGGTTTTCCCGATTTCAAAATGAAGCTCGCCGCAGATTTGTCCCACGCTTCTGATGAAACGGCTTATCAGGACATTGTAGCAGGCAATTCACTATCCAAAATTGTTGAAGCTATCGAAGCCAACCACCTCGCGTCTATTGCTGATACGACCCGTTTGCTGGATCTGGGCAGATTGGAGCAGGCGGTGCAATTATTGTGCCAGGCTCGCCGCATTGATCTGTACGGTGTGGCTACCTCGTCGATTGTTACACAGGATTTCTATCAGAAATTGGTGCGGATTGGCAAAAGCTGTACCGCTTTCTCAGATTCCCACATGCAGATCACATCCGCATCTTCGCTCGCCGAGGGAGATGTGGCGATGGCCGTATCCTATTCAGGCGAAACACCCGAAACCATCGATGCCCTGCATTGTGCCAAACAGGCCGGAGCTTCTACGATTTCATTGACTTCCTATGGCAGTAACACACTCGCAACGGTATCTGACATTCCACTGTTCACCTCTTCTCTAGAGGAAGGCATGAGACGTGGAGATATGGCTTCACGCATTGCACTGCTGCATGTGGTCGATATTTTGTTCACAGGCATGGTAAGTGCCGACTTTGACCGTTTTATCCCCAGATTGGAACAATCCTATCACAACGTGCAGTCCTATCGCGTACAACACAACGGAGGTGCTTAACCAGATGAATATACGTATTTTTGAAAATGAAGAAGATTTGAATGCCACGGGTGCAGGAGTCATCGCCAGTTTATTGCAGACCAAACCACGTGCAGTCCTCGGACTTGCAACAGGAAGCTCGCCTGTAGGCATATATAAACAGCTTATTGCGTTGTACCAGAAGGGACTGGTCAGCTTCTCACAGGCTTCTTCATTCAATCTGGATGAGTATGTGGGACTTCCAACAGAGCATCGCGAAAGTTACCGCAGTTTCATGAATGAACAATTATTTCATCATATTGATATGGATCTTGCCAGAACGCATGTGCCTGATGGTCAGGCTGCTGATCTCGAACAGGAATGTAAATCCTATGAACAGCGGCTGGACGATCGTGGACCTGTAGATCTACAACTATTGGGCATTGGACATAATGGTCATATTGGCTTCAATGAACCTGGAACGGAGCTGACTGGGCGGACACATGTTGTAGACCTGAAAGACGAGACGCGAAAAGCAAACGCACGTTTCTTTGATAGCCTCGATGAGGTTCCAGCTCAGGCGATTACGATGGGTGTCGGTACCATTTTGAAAGCCAAACAGATTCTGCTCATTGCCCGTGGCGAGGAAAAAGCCGAGATTATTCGCGAAGCGTTCATGGGCCCGATCACAACGGCCTGTCCTGCATCGCTGCTGCAATGTCATCCGAATGTGGTGGTTTTGCTGGACCGTGCCGCTGGGAGGCTGGTGAGATGAGCGGAGCAAATAACCGTGAACCTGGGAGTCAGCATGATGAACATATTTCTCTTCTGCGTGGCAGACTGCTCCTTTCAAATGAGATATTGGAAGACGGTGTATTAGCCTGGAGGGATGAAAAAATCCTCTATGCTGGAGTACCAGAAGGTCTGCCCGAACAGATTCGGAGAGAGGCAGTGTCCATGCCTGTACCGGAACGCGGCCTCATTGTGCCTGGATTCATTGATATCCATGTGCATGGTGGGAACGGAGAAGACTTTATGGACGCAAGCCCGGAGGTGCTGGACAAGATCACATCTTTTCATAGTACACAGGGCACAACAGCGATGCTTGCGACTTCAATGACGGCTCCGAAAGAGCAACTGGACAGCGTACTTGCTGAAGTGGACCGCTACCGTTCCGGTGACATGCCATATGCACAACTTGAGGGTGTACACCTGGAAGGTCCGTTTTTCAGTCCGAAATGGCCTGGTGCGCAAAATCCGGAACATATCATGCTGCCTGATGTATCCTGGCTTGAAGCATGGGAGAAGCAATATCCCGGCCTAATCCGTCAAGTTACGTTGGCACCGGAACGTGAAGGCGCACTGGAAGTCATCTCATGGCTGCGTGAACAGCGGATTACAGCGGCACTCGGCCACACCGATGCGACCTATGAAGAAGTGGAGCGGGCAGTGGAAGCAGGACTGCATCATGCGGTACATACGTTCAATGCCATGACACCGCTACATCATAGGCAACCTGGGGCTGCCGGAGCCGTACTGAGTGATCCACGCATCAGTGCCGAGGTGATTGCCGATGGTATTCACGTACACCCTGCGGCGATCTCGATCCTCGCTCAGCTGAAGCAACAGGATGACCAACTCGTGTTAATCACGGATGCCATGTCTGCTGCGGGATTGGATGACGGGGAATACAAGATCGGCGACCTGCCTGTCATCGTGAAGCATGGCGAGGCCAGATTGAAGGACGGCGGCGCACTGGCAGGAAGCACACTGACGATGATTCGCGGATTCCGTTACCTCGTGCAGGAAGTGGGCTTGAGTCTGAATGCTGTATCACGTGCAGCAAGTTTGACACCGGCACGCCTGCTGGGTATTAATCACCGGACAGGTTCCCTGACTCAAGGAAAACAGGCAGATATCGTTTTGCTGAATGGGGAGCTGGATATTGAGGGTGTGTGGGTCAAAGGTAGACGGATCGGTGAGTCATATTAGATTTAGAAAATTAGTATCGTGCTAATAACACTCATTTGTGATGCATCAGTCTTCGGAGTTAAAACTTGGCTTTTATCTGTGTAGAGGCAACACCTTGCACAATATGTTAAAATAGATCTCAAAAAGACGGGATCTGCGGATCACGCATAACGGAGGCGTGAAACATGGAACGTAACGCTATGCTCGAAAATGATCCGTTCATCACAGTGTTGGCGGAGAAGTTGCACATACACGGATACTATGCCTTTTATGGCGAGCATTACAATGAGACCGATATGGAGCTGTACCGCAAGCATCTGTTCACATCATTCAGCAATATCGTATGGGTAGAGCTCGATGCACGCAAAAAGTATATGATTGTCGATCATCGTGGACGCAACACGGTTATGAAACTAATCGAAGGTATGCTGAACACCCGCAGAACACTGCGGGCGAATCAGGCCATGGCGGGGACTGATACTTCTGGAGTCCAACAGGAAATCACACATTTCTCCAAGCTTGTGCACATGCTGAAATTTACGACTTTCCGCACATAAGCGAAGTGTGATATGTGGCTCTCATAAGCGATGAGTAACAACGACAAAATGAAAAGTAACACCCAGAATAATAAGCACACCACATGAGCAACATGGACACGGAAGCATGATAAGTCAGGTTTCAAGAAAGAACAGATTAGGATCTCGACAAGACAATAAGACATGACAATGAGTGCACCTCATACGTATAATCTCTGAAGAGTTGCTCAGTTCTAACGAACCTGGGAAGCCTTATTTGAATGATTTCGCTGTCTTACAAAATATAACGAATCTCAGACACGCTATTGAATGAAAATGAGCGATATTACGTTACAAAATCATGCCTACACTCCAAATAAGGCGTCTCCGATTCGTTAGATTTTCGAACCTGCGAAATTTTGAGCAATAAGGCTTGTGAGATTCTTTAGGCGGCAGTTGATAGTTGGCGATCTTGATGAAGGTTATTTATGTGTCGGGTTTGGATAGTAAAGGAGTACATGAAATAGAGAGTCCTGTCATCACTGACGGAACTCTCTATTTGCTTTATAAAAAACTTTCAATTCGGCATCAGACGTATTCACCAAGATTCATTTATTGACTCGATTTAACTCGTTCGATGAGAATCAAGCTTATGTTATGCCTGAATCCTCATTCTAAACAGTTATCTAAACGAAGTCACAAAACTGCTGAACAGCGTCCGGACATCATACTGATATTTATGAATCGGCTCAATCGGACGGTTCTCTCCGAGTAAAGTGTAGACGGCGATCCGTGCTGCCCGGACTGAGTATTCTTCGGTGAACACCACGTCATCGGGAATCTCGCAGAATTGGCTGATGAAGGCCAGGTTGGTGGAACCTTCAGGTACAACCTTCGGTCTGTCGCTGTTCAGTCTAGGCATGAATTGGGCTGTAATGTAAGGCATCATGCATGGAATACAGTTGGCGGTAGCCATGATCTCTTCTTGATGCTCCTGGAAATGAAGATGACCGATCAACTCCTGCATAATCTCTTCCCCGGTACAATCGCTCATTTTTTTCTTCACATAGTCACCTACGTTATCCGGGTATAGTCCGTATCCCCAGAATACGTTGACATGCTCTGGCTGACCACGGAAATGCGGCTGGAAAGCCAGTACGACGGACATGAACCAACTGGAATCTTTGAATGTAACCAGAGCACCGGTACCTGCCCGGTTACGTGTGAATTTTTCCATCAAGTCAAAGAAAATCGAATCCTGAAAGGTGACCGTAAACGACTCCCATTTGGACTCATGCACATGATCATTAAATGAAGAAGGATTACCTAGCATCGGTTTCTTGGCCGCAATGTTTTCCCACAGCTTCCATGAGCTGCCCTTGCCGTTCAGTTTCGGTGCGGAAGTCATGGAGCCGATATCAGCCCCTTCAGTCATCGAGCCATTGGTGACAATGACCAGATCGCCTTCGTGGATGTCAATGACCTCCTCTTTACCTCCCTTGAGCACACGCATGCGACTTACCGTAATACCGTCGCCATCTTTGAAGTCCAGATCCGTGACCGTACATTTCAGCGTGAAATCTACACCATAAGGTTCCAGGTAGTTATAAAGTGGCAGGATGATCGAGTCATATTGGTTGAACGGTGTGCGGGTGACGCCTTCCAGCGTCTGAATTCTCGGGAATTCGTGAAAGAAACGGAGCATGTATCTTTTGAATTCCACGGCGCTATGCCAAGGTTGGAAGGCGAAGGTGGTCGCCCACATATACCAGAAGTTCGTTTGGAAAAAGTGAGGGCCAAACCAGTCGTTGATTCGCAGTTTCCCCAGCGTGTCTTCAGGAGTAATTATCAGCTTGCCCATGGCCAACCGATCCGCCATATCAAAACCCATGGAGAGCACATCTTCGACCTTACCGTCACGGTTGATGAGCCGCGCATTGGAATGTGTGGGATTGGCATCGTCAAATTCGGTAATTTCCTGTCGCACAGATATGCCCGGACGGTCGATGGAAGGAATGGAAGCCAGCAGTTCCCATAGATTCTCATAGGCCTCGTCATTGAGCATTCGCCCGCCGCGGATGATATATCCTTGATCGGGATTACCAGCGCCATCATTGCTGCCGCCGAGAATCGGCATTTCTTCGATAATGTGAATGTGTTCTCCAGGAAAGTCACAATCTCTGACCAGATAAGCTGCACCCGCCAAAGATGCAATGCCGCCGCCTACAAAATAGACCTGTTTATTACCGTGTTCTTCTTCACGATCATTCGCCTCCAAAAGGTTCTGTAATCACATCCCTAATGTAAACCTTGAAGGTCACGTAAGGTATGGTCAAAAGAACGGGAGTGTCCAATTTTTGGTCACTTTTGAAAAAGTGTCTAAAGATTATGCTTGGATCATATGTAAAAAAAGCCGCACATCCTAATCGGATGGCAGCTTATTCTCATACCTATGCAATGCCCTCAGAACATTGCCTTCAATCAGCTCACTGAGCTGCTCAATAATCTGTTTAGGCGGTTCTTGCATATCGCCCCTCATCCACTGAATGATCAGCCCCGTGAAGGCCAGGGTATAGAAGTTGGCGACGAACTCTTTGTCCTCACTGCGGACCCTTATCCCACAGGCCAGCTCATCAATCACACCCATAATCAGATCATGGGTTACTTCATAGAGGTATGTATCCAAGTGGGTTCGCCCGAGCGAGTCGAGTGTATTGCAGCAGAATGATTTGTTGTTCTCGATGTAACAAAAGATTTTATAGAACCCGTCCGTCCATGTGCTGTAGCTTCGGTACTCCGTAAGACTCTCCACCGCTTCAGTCTGATAGATCCATCCAAGCAGCGCGTAAATATCCTGAAAATGATAATAAAAGGTTTGCCGATTCACACCGCAATGATCAACCAGATGTTTGACCGTAATCTTGTTCAATGGAGTATGCTCCATCAGTGATTTAAGCGAGTGAGCCAGCGCATGTTTGGTTAGGTGAGAAGCAGACACAACATTCACCTCATCATTTTGGAATAGCTTGCTGGGACATAACAGTAGGTAAACACCTCATGGCAAAAGTCCCCGCAGAAGTCGCTGAACATAAGCAAGTCATAACGCAGGAATCCCGAAAGATCCTCCCATTCAGATATCCCCGTGGCTGACCACCCTTGTCATGAAGCAGGGCACCTATAGCTATCAACTCGATCAGCACCATGACTACACCAGGGGTATTTTAGGTATCAATTGTTCCAAAAAAACATCCCAAAAGGTCACTTGTGTTTCACTATCACACCCCTTAGAAGTTAGGCCTCATCAAAATCATTCACCATAAAGAATCAAAAGTAAAAGCTGAAACCCGAAACCCGAAACCCGAAACCCGAAACCCGAAACCCGAAACCCGAAACCCGAAACCCGAAACCCGAAACCCGAAACCCGAAACCCGAAACCCGAAACCCGAAACCTTAGTGAGGGATACCAAATCCATCTAAAAAAACCTGATAAGCCGTCGCATATGTTCTCTCTAATACACTAAATCATTAAAACCGAGACCTCGTCTATAAAATCAATCATAGTAAGAACTACAACGAGTGAAGAAGAAAAAATCAAAAAACAGCCCGAGAGCCGATGCCCATCGTTTTGCTTATCTGCTACACTAACCCATCAAATTCACACTCAATCCTTTAAAGTAGCCCTGTTAAAGCAAGTTATTACATAACGATTGAGACAACATTCAAAGAGTTGTCAGTAGCCAATTTTTTTATCCTCTCTATATTACTAATGCCCGCCAACATGAAAGGTAGCCATTGGACAAACTAGAGTATCACTATAGAAAGAAATAAAATAACTACCACATCACAACATCACAAAAGAACAAAAAGAACAAAAAGAACAAAGAACAAAGAATCAAAAAAATAAGAAAAAAAAGAATTGAAACAAATTTAAATCAAAAAAGACGACCCGAAGGCCGTCCTTTTACTATCCCTATTACCTAACCCCATATAAAAAGTTAGGCTCAATCCTAAAATCAGTCATGCGAAGGCTGCAACGTAGTGGAGGGGACGAAATCGATTCTGAAGAAGCGGAGCGTTCGCCTTTATCCCCGGATTCCTCCCTTTAAGAAGGGAATCAAGGAAATCCGGGGATAACAGCGATCGAAAGAACGATTCGGCCCCGGAACGTCCACCCAGCACGCTTTCATGATCTGGTTTTAAACACGATGATTACAAACTTTTCAAAAACCGAACAATCGTCAACAACCCTTTATCAAAATTCTCCAGGTTGAAATGCTCATTTGGAGCATGCAGATTCTCATCCGGCAAGCCAAAGCCCATCATGACAGCAGGGATTTCGAGTACACGTGAGAGCTTCTCCACAATCGGAATGGAGCCGCCATCTTTGGTAAAGAGGGCACGAACGCCATACACATGCTCGTACGCATCTGCCGCTTTTTGCAGAATGGGATTGGAAGGATCCGTGTTGAAAGCAAAAGCTTTCTCAATCTGTTTCACTTGCAGCGTTGCACCCGGTTGAACGTGAGCACGAAGATGTGCTTCAATACGATCCAATACATGTTGTGGATCCTGATCCGCCACGAGGCGGCAGGTAATTTTGGCATGAGCTTCCTTCGGAATAACCGTTTTGGTGCCTTCACCCTGGAAACCACCCCATACACCGTTCAGTTCCAATGTTGGACGAGCGCCTACACGCTCCACGAACGAGTATCCTTCTTCGCCGTACAATTGCTCCAGTCCGAGGTCTTGACGAAGCTGTTCTTCATTGAAGCCCTGTTTCACAAATTCTTCTCTCATCTCAGGAGACAGTGGCAGAACGCCATCGTAGAAGCCATCTACACTTACACGGCCTTGCTCATCATGCAACGAAGCGAGCAGGGATACGAGTGCGTGCAGTGCGTTCGGTACACCGCCACCAAATGAACCGGAGTGCAGGTCGGTATTGGCTGTGTTCAGATCCACGTGAAGCGAGCAGAGGCCACGCAGGCCAGTGGAGATCGCCGGTTTTCCTTTTTCGAGCAGGGATGTATCCGAGATCAGCACCATGTCTGCACGCAGCTTGTCCGTATTGTCATTCAGATAGATAGGCAGGTTCGGGCTGGAGATTTCCTCTTCGCCTTCGATGCAGAACTTGACGTTAACCGGCAGTTCTTTGTTTTCGGCGAGAATGGCTTCTACTGCCTTGATATGTAGGAAAATCTGTCCTTTGTCATCCGTTGCACCACGAGCGAACAGCTTGCCATCACGAACAGTCGGTTCGAAAGGAGGCGTATCCCACAGGTTAAGGGGATCTACAGGTTGTACATCATAGTGACCGTAGATCAGAGCTGTCGGTTTGCCGGGGGCATGCAGGTGATCTGCATAGACAATCGGATGTCCAGCCGTTTGAATGATCTCTACGTTTTCCATGCCTGCACGTGTGAGCGCATCTGCTGCCCATTGTGCTGCACGATTAACATCCTCTTTATGCTCTGAAATGGCGGAGATACTCGGAATGGACAACCATTCATTCAATTCTGCCAGGTGTTTCTCTCTATTTTGTTCAAAATAAATCTGTTCTTTCATTAAAAAAGGCCTCCTTCATGTTTGCTTTATCTCATTGTAATCCATTTTGTCATGTTAATAAAACATTGGTTAAAAAAATGATCAATTACAGATCATTTCATTCACCGGAAGATTGTGCGTATAATACAAGAAAAGGATTTCATCCATATATTCTCAGGGGAGTTGAGGAAGTTTCCATGACAGTCAGACCCGATGCAAGCAGGCAGGTGAGCAGCGATGGAACCGACGAAGAGCGAACGATTATTTGGCAGATTCAAGCGGTTATCCGATGTAAAATCGGGAAGGCATAAAGGACGATTTTATCGAAACAGTCTGATGCTTATTTTACTCATTGCCAGCATTCCCGGGCTCATCACAGGCATCGTCATGTATCAACAGGTGGTTGGACGGATGGAGACCGAGTTCAATCGGATGCATCAGAATCAGATCGAGAACCGGGCACGCAATGTGGATGATCAACTGGCTTATCTGGAGATGAACTTATCCCATTGGGCTTTTGAACCGAGGTTTGGCAATGCTTTGCGGACGCTGGATTTTGTGTATTATTTCAATGAAACGCAGGAGATTGTGACTACATTATATGTATTGCAAGGTTCCCACCCGCTCATCAAGTCAGCACAGCTGTATTTGCAGGAACCGAAGCCGATCCTGTTTAATCGGGATTATACCGAATTAAACGATGAAGCCAAAGTGCAAGCGTATGATCGTTATCTCTCCATGGGCAACCACGTGTACTGGACAGACTGGGTTTCCAGCGTCAACAATCATAGCGCACCTTCGACCACCGATAGTCTCCTGCATACGGATGCAGGCAATGTACTGGTTCTTGTACATAAGATTCCTGGGGAGAGCATAAATCCATTTGGTGCACTGATTATTACGTTGGATAACGAGAAGGTCGCCAGTTTATTGAAAACGCTTACTCCGTATGACGAGGGTTTAACGTTTCTGATGGATCAGGAAGGGAACACACTGGTTACCGGGAATCCGGGAACAACGGGAGAGACTTCCGCTTTTGAGCAGCAGCTAAAAGAAGAAGTGGCCCTGCATGCGGGCAACCGCTCCTTTCTGTTCCGATATGAGGATCAGACCTATTCTGTCTCGTACGGCTCATTGAGCCGGATCGATTCGGACTGGACTTACGTCTCCGCAGCACCTTTGACCTCCGTCACTTCGCCAGTCAAGCTGGTATCCAAAATCATCGTCATTGCGAGCGCAGGCAGTCTCATTCTGGGATTATTGTTGTCCTGGTTTGCTTCCCGCCGCATCTATTCGCCTGTAGCACGAATGCTGCATTTGCTTACGCCTGGCCGAAACGAAACAATATCAACTGATGCAAAGCTGGACGAGTTTGAGTTGCTGGAGCAACAGTGGAACGAATTGACCTCCCGCAGTGTAACGGCACATCGCCAGTTGCAGGAGCAGCTTCCCCATCTGCGCGACAGCTTTGTATTACAGCTTGTACAGGGGCATCTTTACGCCTATAACGAGCAGGATCTTCAGCAGCGGATGCGTCATCTCGGATTTGAGCTGGAGGGCCAGCAGTATTTGCTGGTGCAGATGTATTTTACGGGTACGAGCAGCTGCAAGGCAGATTTGGAAGCCAGGACACGGGATTAGTTACCTTTGCAGCCGTGAATATCACGCAGGAAGTGGCCAAGAATTATTTTAAACAGATCAGTGTCATGAACTTTCACGACCTGTCTTCCGCAATGCTTGTGATCGCTCCTCAGGACGAATCTGTGAAGTCACAAGCGATGTTATGGGGACAGGAGCTAGTGGAGGTCATAGGACGAACACTCAAAATGAAGGTGACTTTGATGGTCAGCCGCCCAGCAGCTTCACTTCAGGAACTGCCGGGACGATTCGTCGAGATGGAACAGGCGGTGGCTTATCGCAGTGTGGAGGAAGGAAGTCAGATTCTCGATCTGGAGGATGAAGAGTGTTTCCGCAGAAACGAGGCAGCTTCCTATCCGCTTGGGCTGGAACGCGAGCTGTTGCAGGTAATCAGGCTGGGCAAGCAAGCCGAAGCCGAACGTGTGCTGGACCAATTCATGAGTGAGATTACACGAACGGGAAGTACCGAATTCCAGGTGCAGCAGATGATGCTCCAATTACTCGGCAGTATTCAGCACATGATGCTGCAAACGGGGGTCACACCTTATAAGCTGTTTGGTGGTTGCAACATGTATGAGCGACTATCCGGTATTCGTGAACCTGCACAGATGAGATCGTGGATGATGAATGAGGTATTCTTACCGTATATACAAGAGATCGAGATAAGATCCCAGGAACCGCTGAAACAGGTAGTGGAACGAACAATGTTGTATATCGATACACATTATCGCAGCGATATTTCGCTGGAAAACTGCGCTGACGCGGAGCAGATGACACCTTATGCACTGAGCAAGGCATTCAAACAGGTATCTGGCATTAATTTTATTGATTATCTGACACGTGTGAGAATGGAGGCGGCGAAGCAATTGTTACGGGAGACAACGATGAAAATCAATGATGTTGCCGTGGCTGTAGGATATCAGCATAGTTATTTTAATCGGATTTTCAAGAAACAGGAGGGAGTTACCCCGAGTCAATATCGCGAGCAATGGTTCGGACAATAACCGTTCATCCGTCTGTCATTTCTGACCGGCATCCAGCTTTAGCGGATGTCGGTTTTTCTTTTTTAACGTAATACAAAGAAGGATAAACTTGCAAAAAATGTGCAATACTTGCTGCTACGATATGTCCAATATCAAGGAAGAATGGCGTTATAGCGGGCTTTCCAGCCAGAGCACTGGAGCCATGCAAAAAATGAAGGTTGCCGGAAACTAGGTGGCTGTATAGTCTGAATAACAGATAAATTGATAACGCTTACAAAGTTGTGAAAGGAGAGACGTGATGAACGGGAAGACGAACTGGAATACCAACGCCACGGCAAGTGCTCAAGCGGATATGGCACTAAGGCCCATGAGACGAGAGTCTAACTGGAAAAGGCAGTTCAAACGAAACAAATGGTTATACGTGCTTGTGCTTCCCGGCTTTTTGTACTTTGTCATCTTTAAATATTTGCCGATGTGGGGATCATCATTGCCTTTCAGGACTACCAGCCTTTTCTGGGCATTCGGGAGAGTAATTGGGTGGGGCTGGAGAACTTTACGAACTTTTTCTCCAACCCGGACTTCTTCCGACTATTACGCAATACGCTGGTCCTTGCTCTGTATGATCTGATCTTCTTTTTCCCGGCACCCATCATTATCGCTTTGTTATTAAATGAAATTCGGGTCGCATTCTTCAAAAGAACCATTCAAACGCTGGTCTATGTACCCCACTTTGTATCCATGGTGATTATCGCCAGTATTACGTACGTGTTCCTGACCCCGCAAGGCGGCGTGTTATATGATCTCATCGCCTGGATTACAGGTAAGCCCATTGATGTACTTTCCAGTCCGGGTTCGTTCCGTCCGCTCATCATTGTACAGATGATGTGGAAGGAGATGGGTTGGGCACCATCATCTTCCTGGCTGCCCTCGCTGGTGTGGATACGGAACAATATGAAGCCTCCATCGTGGATGGCGCAGGACGACTACGGCGGATGTGGCATATAACGCTTCCCGCGATTCGTACGACCATAGTCATTTTGCTCATTCTCAGACTGGGGAACTTCCTCGATACCGGGTTTGAGCAGATCTATCTGATGACCAACTCCCTCAATCGGGATGTCGCAGACGTCTTTGATACGTACGTGTACACGGTGGGGATTACGCAAGGGGCATTCAGTTACAGCACCGCTGTTGGACTATTCAAGTCTGTGGTGGGTATTATCCTGGTGCTTGGCAGTAATAAACTTGCGAAAAAATTCGGTCATCCCGGCATTTATTAAGGAGGAGCGCCCATGAACAGCCGTCTATACAACAGCCCTGCCGGCAAGGTGTTTGATATCTTCAATTACGTCATGCTGGGGATTCTGGGCATATTAACCGTCCTTCCTTTCCTGTATATTATAGGGAATTCTTTCGCAACGGAAGCCGAGATCACCGCACGCCATTTTTTCCTCATTCCGAAGGTGTTTTCGTTCAGCGCATATGAGTATATTTTCTCCTCATCCACGATCTTTCGCAGCATTGGTGTTTCCATTTTCATCACGGTGGCTGGTACGCTGGTCAATCTGTTCTTCACCCTAACGATGGCCTACCCCCTATCCAGAAGTGATTTCTGGGGGCGTAATGTCCTGATGAACATGGTGATTTTTTCGATGTTATTCGGTGGTGGCATGATCCCAACGTATCTCGTCATTCGTGGACTGGGACTGCTTGATTCCTACTGGGCCCTTATGCTTCCTGGCGCGATCAGCGCTTTTAACTTAATTGTGGTCAAAAACTTTTTTCAGCAAATGCCGCCCGGGCTGGAGGAAGCGGCCCGCATCGACGGCTGTTCGGATCTCGGGGTGCTGTGGCGAATCGTTCTGCCTTTATCGAAGCCGGTCATTGCCACGTTTGCCTTATTCTACGCCGTAGGCCATTGGAACAACTTTTTCTCGGCATTGTTGTACATTTCCGACAGTGACAAATGGCCACTGCAAGTCATGCTGAGACAGATCGTGTTGCTCTCGCAAGCGAGTGTCGGAGATATGGCGAACATGGACCCCAATTTTGTACAGCCACCAGAGCAGTCAATCAAAATGGCGGTCATCGTTGTCGGTACCATTCCAATTTTGCTGGTGTATCCGTTTTTGCAGAAGCATTTTGCCAAAGGTGTCATGTTAGGTTCAATCAAAGGCTAAAGCCAAGGGGGAGAACGTATGGGACAAAAAACGGGATTCAAAAAAGGTGCACTGTTACTCTCGGCATCACTGGTATTGAGTACAATTCTCGGGGCATGCTCCACTGGTGAAGAAGGCTCTGGAACAGCAAGCAGAGGAGGAACGGATCAACTTACCATCATGCTTCCGAACTTTGAAGCGGAGAATCCGCCGGAGAACAGCCCGGTCATACAGAAGCTTGAGGAATTAACCAAAGTGGATGTGAACCTGCAGTGGGTACCGAGCAGCTCGTATGAAGACAAATTCAACATTACACTGGCCTCGGGCAAACTGCCTCAGATTATGGTGGTCTTAGGAAAGTCTCCAAGTTTCATTAATGCAGCACGAACCGGAGCATTCTGGGAACTGGGTCCTTACTTGAAAGATTATCCGAATCTGAGCCAAATGAATGAAATCATCACCAACAATGCGTCCATCGATGGCAAAACCTATGGCATCTATCGGGCACGTGCTCTCGGACGTAATGGGGTTACAATCCGAAAGGATTGGCTGGAGAATCTGGGGCTGGAAGAGCCGAAGACTATTGATGAATTTTACAATGTATTGAAAGCGTTCACGAAGGATGATCCAGATGGGAACGGCAAGGATGATACGTATGGTCTGGTTGCCAGCAAATTCACGGGCCCGTGGGACAATATGCAGGTATGGTTTGGTGCGCCCAACAAATGGGGAGACGATGGCAGCGGAGGTCTGATCCCGGCCCATGAGACACCAGAATACATGGAAGCCCTGAAATTTTTCCGTCAAATCTATAGCGAGGGTCTGGTCAACAAGGACTTTGCCGTGATGGATGCGACGAAGCTGCCTGATCCATTCGTGAATGGTCAGGCTGGTGTCATGGTGGATGTTGCAGATAATGCACAGCGCATGGATCAGAAAATACTCGATAAAGACCCGAATGCGACAGGACGTGTCGACGTGCTGCAAGCGATGGAAGGTCCAAAGGGATTGCGTGATATGCCAACGTCCGGTTACTCCGGTCTGATTGCGATCTCCAAAAGCAGTGTCAAAACGGAAGAAGACCTGAAGAAGGTACTGAGCTTCCTGGATCAGTTGAACGAACCGGAATTACAGGCATTGCTCTACAACGGGCTGGAAGGCAAGCAATACGAGAAAAAGAGGACTACATTGTTCCGACCACTGACAAGCTTGCTCTCCGCGATCTGCAAGGGCTAAATCAGATTTTAATGTTTGTACCGGAAGACAGAACACTCCGCGTGCAGCAGACACCTGTCCGGGAAAAGGTTGCACAGGTGCAGAAAGCCAACGAAGAGATTGTCATTGCCAATCCTGGCGAACCGCTGATCTCGGATGTATACGCCCAGAAAGGCCCGCAGCTGGATAATATCATTAACGATGCGCGGATTAAATATATTGTAGGACAGATTGATGAGAAAGGGTTCGAAGATGCGGTTGCCCTGTGGAAGAACAATGGCGGAGACGATTATGTGAAAGAAGTCAATGAACTGTATGCAACACTGAAGTAGTTGGAGACCAACAATACTCTTGAACAGAGAGGGAGGAAGACGACATGTGGAACGGGGATGCATTTCGTAATCCCGAGGCGCAGTACCGGGTTCATCCCTTTTGGTTCTGGAACGGGGATATGGAAGAAGAGCAGATGAAGCGGCAGGTGGCTGAGATGGCCGCGCAAGGAGTAGGTGGATTCTTTATCTGTCCACGTCAGGGACTTCAAATTCCCTATCTGTCTGAAGCGTGGTTTGATAAGGTACGGATTGCAGTGGAGGCAGCAGCGGCTCACGGCATGCAGGTATGGTTATATGACGAGTACCCTTATCCCAGTGGAATGGCTGGCGGGGAAGTGACTCTTGATTTTCCTGAAGCAAAGCAGCGTCAGCTTGTGCATCATTCGCTCTTGGTTCAAGGTGGAGAAGCTGTGAATCTGGAGCTGCCATGGGGGCGAGTATTGGTTGCCCAGGCCATTCCCAAGGATGCACAGGGTAAACGGTTGTGGCATGAGTCCATTGATCTGCGCAGCAAAATCGGCAATATCCAGACAGATCAGGTCTATCAGGAGACCGGTCTGACATCGTATAATCGCAAGCGGTTTTTTACCTACCGAACCGCATTTCGCTTGTTGTGGGAAGTTCCCGAGGGTGATTGGGAGCTGATTATATTTCAAGAAATGGAGATCAATGATTTCAAATATTACGGCAACTTTGTTGATCCGTGCCATAAGGAAGCGATGAGCCGATTCATTGAACTGACACATGAGCGTTATAAGTCAGCGGTTGGAGATCAATTTAAAAGTGTGATCCAAGGCATCTTCTCGGATGAGATTGCACCACTAGGCCGTATCCCTTGGTCACCACAGCTTCCCCGTTATTTCAGCGAGCGTTGTGGTTATAGTCTGATCGATTCGCTACTGGCCTTGCTATATGGCGATGTTCCGAACGCGCATCGGGTTCGGTATGACTACTACCAGTCTTTGCACCTGCTTCTCAGGGAGTCCTATCACAAACAGGTGCATGACTGGTGTGAGGAAGCAGGAATCCAGTATGCGGCTGAAGTGCCTGGCGTACGGATGACCACCCAGTTGTACAGCCACATGCCAGGTGGTGATTCGGCGCATGAAAAAATAGGACGGTCCTTATCGTGGATTCTGGAACGTTACGGACAAAAGTTGCGTGACAATCCCAAGATGGTCAGTTCGCTTGCCAGACAACTGGGCCGAAGTCGCAATCTGATTGAATGTTTTCATAGTGTAGGCTGGTCCATGACGTTACAGGATGCCAAGTGGATGATTGACCGTATGGCCGCCATGGGCACCAATTTCTATAACTTTCACGCCTTTTTCTATACGATCGGTGGGCTTGCGAAGCATGATGCACCGCCATCTCAATTTTTGCAGAATCCCTACTGGAAGCATTTCCGGCAGTTGGGGGATTACACCGGACGATTGAGTTATCTCATGAGCACCGGAGCAGCAGATATTCGTATTGCGGTACTTGATCCAACGACAACATTCTGGTATCTGATGGGGAATCCGCTGCATGGATTTGAGTATAGCGGCGAAGATGAAGCAGAACGGGTACAACTGAATCGCCTGAGGAAGGACTGGATGCGGATCACGACCCATCTGCTCGAAAATAGACGTGATTATGATCATCTTGATCCCGAATTGTTGGCTGAAGCTGATCTAAAGGATGGCATCCTTCAGATCGGCGTTGCCCGTTATGACGTATTGATTCTGCCACCGATGCTGAATCTGGAGGCCGCAGCCTGGGCACAGGTAAAGCGATTCGTTCAGCAGGGAGGAACGGTCATCTCTGTTGGAATGCCTCCGCATATCGCGATTGAGCCGGGAAGTCCGGAGGGAGATGAAGCTGCCCAGTTCTTTGGAGCGGGCCAACAGCCGCAAGAGGTGTACTGGGGCCGTAACGTTGGCACCGGTCATGATAACCGTGAAACCATGTGGCATCAGGGTGAGGGCAATGCCTATTTCTTACCCGCAGGAACGGGGCAAGGAGATGACTTTTCACTGGAGTTAATCTCCCTTCTGCTCGACCAGGTATTGCCGGAACCCATCTGCTGGATCATGGAGGAAGAAAGTGCATCGCTGCTGATGCACACCCGTCAATTGTCGGCTGGAGAGCATATGGTTTTCTTGACCAATCAGGAGGGGCAGGAGTTGAGAGGGCAATTGAAGATGGTCGCCAGACAGCTGTGGGATGGAGCGGAACTGGCAGAGGGTGCTTGTCTCGTGGCAGAACGACTTGATCTGGAGACAGGACAGCTTCAGGCATTGCCGTATACGAGCAGTGGCGGGGAATGGTGCATTTCACTAACGCTGGCGCCTTACGAAGCGCATGCTGTACGCCTTACTTTACAACCAGTGAAGGTAGAGAAGGGACCAACGAAGGTGGATGTGGCAGACCAAACGGGTTCGACGTTCGGAGCAGATGTAACGGTAGGAGCTGAGCAAGCCCGTAGAATCAGAGTTTCTTCCGAAGGTCCATGGAGACTGGAGGCGGTGCAGTCCAATATCTTGCGAATGGGCCAATTCCATCTTCAGGCGTCCAATGCTAATGGTGTGATTTTGGAAAGCGAGAATGTAGCTGTGAAACCGTTTATTGATCAGGCGGCAGAATTATCAGAGCAGCAGCATCTGCCAGTTCAGTTTAACCAGGTATTTGGCACACCGAAAAAAGCATCTATTGCTTACCCGATCGAGTGTCGATATACGACCACATTTGAGCTAAGAACGGCATTGCCTGCATGCCTGTTATTCATGGACAGCGCAGCGATTTCCGGCATTTGGTCGATGGAGATTAATGGGCACCCGCTTGAAAAAGAACAATTCGATCCAATTGAAATAACCGACCACCATAATATCGCTTGTGATATCACGGAGTTGCTGCACAGCGGTCTCAACGAAGTGACAGTGATTGTACAGGTGACGAAAGATGAGGATGGTATCGTTGATCCCTTGTATCTACAGGGAAGATTTGGCGTGGAGTTCCATCATGAAGGCATCGCTTCGCTCGTGCGGGAGTCGGATACAGCACTTCGCATCGGACCTGAACCTCAGCCGTTGTATCCTCATTTTGCCGGGGAGATGAGTTATAAACGCACGTTCTGGCTGGATGAGCCTGGGGAGGATGGTGCTTCGTTTGAACTGGAATTCAGCGATTGGCGGGTGCAGGATGTAACGGAAGTGCGGGTGAACGGACAGAGTCTGGGTGTACGATGCTGGTCTCCGTATCGCTGGAAGGGAGATACCTCATGGTTGCGTCCGGGAGACAATGACATTGAGATTCGGATTACCAGTACGCTAATTGGTCTGCTGGAAGGCACGTATTTTGATTCAGAACATCATCGATTACAGGATGCAGGTCATGTACCTGCGAAAGCATTCAAATGAAGGAGTGAATGTAAGGGATGGGACATCGTATTCAGTTTGACCGCTATCCAGGTGGTGTAATGAAAGCGCTGACGCTCAGCTATGACGACGGAGTCGTGCATGATCGCAGACTGGTGGAAATCTGTAATCGGTATGGCCTGCGGGGAACCTTTAACCTGAACTCGGGTACGCTAGGCAGTCCAGGACGTATTGGTCCGAGAGAAGTTGCAGAACTGTACGCCGGACATGAAGTAGCCGTGCATACGGTTACTCATCCTACGCTGCCTTATGTTCCGAATGAATTATTGACCGAAGAGATTATGGAGGACCGTAAAGCGCTGGAGAAACTAGTCGGTTATCCGGTACGAGGCATGGCTTATCCCAATGGAGGGTATGACCGTGCATTAAGTACGAAGCTCGCGTGGCTTGGCATTGATTATGCCCGTACCGTTGAATCTCATGGCAGATATACGTTGCCAGACCGACCTCTTGAATGGCACCCGACCTGTCATCATAACGATGATCTGGCGGTACATGCTGAACGTTTTATCCAACATTCCAAAACAGGTACGCCACTATTACTCTACGTCTGGGGTCACAGTTACGAGTTCAATGACAACGACAATTGGGAGATCATTGAACAATTTGGTGAGCAGATTGGAGGCCGGAATGATATCTGGTATGCGACGAACATCGAAGTGATTGCCTATTGGAAAGCGGTGCAACGACTGGAGTGTTCGGCAGATCGATCCATCATCCATAATCCGTCTGCCATTCCGGTGTGGTTCACGGCAGATCAGGAGGTTGTTAACGTGCAGGGCGGAGAGACATTGCGGCTAAGCGAACGAATCAAGGTATAAGGAAGGGGGTTGATGATCATTCGTTATTTTCATGAGAACGAGGCGATTGCAGGCAAAGTGTACGATTCAATTCCGGATATATTGACCACGGTGGCTCAACGTTATATTGGTGATCATCCGAAACATTCCTTTTTGTTCAGAGCTTATCATCAGGGAGGTTTTCGCAGGCTGGGGGATTATCGCTACGACCTGAATCTGAATGAGAAATGTGCAGAGGCGCGTGCAGGGCAGTACGTGTATGTATGGGGCAAGTTATGGAGCGAGCAGAATGCAACGTTAAATACAGGCCTGAACTGTTATAGTCCAGTGACGATCTATGTGAACGGTGAAGAGGTATTCAAGTCGGAATTGTTGCAGGAATTATTTCCCGAGCGAAGAACCCAGATTCCGATTTCCGTTCACTATGGTTGGAATGATGTGTTGCTGTGTTTTGTCAAAACAGAAGTGGGATTCGGCGGAATTTACGGAACAGCCTCATTCAAAAATTTCCCGCTGCACTTCCTCACGCCTGGGGCAGATCGTCAGGGTCAGGAAGGCTGGTTATATTCGGAACCCGTCGATGAACCAGTATCATTTCTTCCTTGTGACGGCATGACAGAAGAAGAGACGGGCCTTTCCTGGTATCCGCGCAGGAGCTGGACAGATGAGGAGCAGAGCATGGGTTCATTTGCTCGAATCTATGGTAGGGAACAACCGGGTATCGCCTATGCTTGGTCCAAACTGGATGTAACCTTGCCGGGATCAACGCCCATCATTTTTAAAGGCCGCCACGATGGAGCCTTGACCCTGTATGTGGATGGAACGGAAGTATACTCATCGGATAATAGTGGTATCTTTCACGGTGAAATCCCTCGCAGGTATGGTTCCTCGGATTTGGTCGTAAAAGGCGAAATCCAGGCAGTCGGCGGTTCATGGGGATTCACGTTGGAAGATGCAGAGCGTTCGGGTTCCGCAGGCTGGAGACTGAAACCGCCTCATCCGGTTGCGGGATGCTCTGACCCCTGGCTGTATACAGGTGTGTTTGTTCCCGGCGCTGAGCCCTCCCACACCGATATCGTGCGAGCAGATACCGTATTTGATGATGGCGCACAAGGTGTCTATTGGCGGGTAGACCTGCCCGACACCCATGTTCGTCCTTACCTGGAGAACACACATTACGGAAAGTGGAATTATCCGCTTGGTGTTACCTTGCTTGGACTGCTCCAGACGGGACAGGAATTGGGACGGGACGATTACACTCAGTATGTACGGCAACATATTGAACTGAGTACTTCATTTGACCGCTATGGTCTGTGGGATCGGGAAGCATACGGTGCAGCAGGAATCAATAATCAACTGTCTGCCATCGATAGTCTGGATGATTGCGGTTCGTTTGGCTCTACACTGCTTGCTGCGATGGAGTTGGGTGATATTCACGGAGGAAGAGATACGGCGGAACGGATTGCGGGTTACATTACGGATGAGCAGGAACGTCTGGAGGATGGCGCCTTTTACCGGGTTCGCGGCAGTGGGGAGATGCGTCAGGAGACGATGTGGTGTGATGATTTGTACATGAGTACACCATTTCTGATGCGTTATGGACAGTTGACAGGTGAGGGGGCTTATTGGGATGATGCGGTCAATCAGTTCCTAATGTTCCGTAAATACCTCTATCTTCCCGAACAACAGATCATGTCCCATGTGCATGATTTTGTACGTGGTCGGGCGACAGGTATTCCGTGGGGACGCGGGAACGGGTGGGTGCTCTTTTCATTAACCGAATTGTTAACGATCTTGCCGCAAGATCATGCGAAACGGCCGGAACTATTACAATTCTATCGTGACCTAAGTCAGGGCTATCTGGCGCTGCAAGGGGAAAACGGACTTTGGCATCAGGTGCTGAATCGCACGGATTCGTATGAAGAAACCTCCTGTACCTCCATGTTCATCTACGCTTATGCCCGTGGTATTCAGGAGGGGTGGTTCGAACACCCCGATTCTTATCTGGAAGCGGTACGCAAAGGATGGGAAGGCATGACGCGTTTGTCGATTGACTATAAAGGCAATATATACGGGGTATGTCGGGGTTCCGGGTACTCGTTTACCGCTTTGTATTATCGCGATGATCTGGGATGGAATCTGAACGACACCCATGGGATTGGCATTGTGCTCTTGGCAGGTATTGAAGCACATAAGATGAACCAGCAGCTCCGTCAGATGCATCTATCTGAGGCTTAACCAAAAAAGGATCAGATATCTACAATCATGTTACGCTGAAAAAGATACATCATTCAAAATCAATTAATTCTGGTTGACTCAACGATTTCTTATATGTATACCTAGTAAAAAGGCTATGGAAAGTGGGAAAGAAAATTTATGATTCCATTAGTATATGATCAGATTAACCATTGGGGAAGAGACGATGAATTTTTCCTTGCCTTGCTAAAGAAACTAGAAATAGAGTCTATTGCTGACTTAGGCTGCGGAACAGGAAGATGGACTACTCACCTCGTTCAGTACGGCTATCAAATTACAGCTATTGATCCCCATGAAGAAGCGATTGAAGTGGCGAGAATGAAAGAGAATTCAGGCAACGTGAATTGGATTGCAGGAGATAGCTCCAATTTACAAACCAATGCTTATGACGCGGTTATTATGACTGCCAATGTTGCACAGGTATTTCTTACAGATGAGAGTTGGAAGAAAGTAATTTCAGACGTGTTCCATTCCCTCAAAGTTGGCGGTCACTTTATTTTTGATATCAGAAACCCTTTGGTAAAAGTGTGGGAAGAGTGGGAGAAGGACAAGACTCCTGACGTAGCGAAAGATATGGTAAATGGAGACCCTCTTGAAATCCATACAGAATATGAAGGTTTTGAGGGAGATGTTTATACTTTTTATGAAACTGTGAAAAATACTAAAACAGACGAAGTCCTGGTACATGAAAAAATGCAGATCAGATTTCGAAATCAAGAGGAATTGCATGATTCCCTGAAACAAACAGGTTTTTCGATCATTAAAACATATGGTGATTGGGAATTTAAACAAGCAGATTCTAAAAATCGATCCTTCGTTTTTGATTGTGTAAAGAGAGTCATTAAATTCAAGTGAAGTCCATCGCAATTGTGGCAATGGATAACGTGCTGAACAAAGCGGCAATGCCCTCGGGCTTGCCGCTTTTCGTTAATCCCATTTCCAATCCTGAACTCCGGTTCCGAATGTGATCTGTATGATAGCAATGATATACACTTACTTCACCCAACTATATGGATAACTACATCGTAAACACGGATCAAAATAACTCCAGCTGCTCCGGTCCTTCTTCCTTCTCCGGTTCAGTACGGTCAGGAAAAGGCTTCACTGGCTGATCCAGCAGCTCCATCATCATCTGGGCATTCGCCGCTGCATCACCACCGGAGTTGTTGTTGAAAATAACATAGACATCCTTGCTCTGCGCCTGCAATTGCTCCAGATATCCTTTCCACTCCAATAGCTCTTCCTTGTTGTAACGATACAAATAACGGGTCTCGCGCCAATTGGGCGCACCATTCTGGTGCCAGCCGGACACATTGCGCCCGTGCATACGAACCAGTGTCATGTCCGAATCCGTGGCCTGGGGCACGATGGGAATGGAACCCAATCCCGCCTGAGGTTCGTCACAGACGCTGTGAATCCAGCCTTGCTCCTTCATGAACGCAAGTGTCCGCTCACGCATGTCATCTTCATACCAGCTCCGATGCCGGAATTCCAGGGCGCATGGAATACCCTCCATGCGAAGTTTCACTTCACGAAGCTCTTTCACATTGTCCTTATTACATTCGAACCAGGGTGGATATTGGAACAAGGCTGCCTGCATCTTGCCGGCTTCAATGACAGGTTCCAATGATTCCCGAAAAGCTTTATACATCTCCGACGTACTGGTGAAGTAGGGTTTGCCTCGCAGATGTCCGGTCATTCCCTGATAGGCTTTGATGATAAAAGCAAAGGAATCGGGCGTCTCAGCAGCCCATCGAGCCATGCGATCCCGCGGCTGTACGGCGTAGAAGGAACTATCCACCTCGACGGTGGAGAAATATTGTCCGTAAAGACTGAGCTTGTCTTTGGCTTTGGTACGGTTCGTATAGAGATCTTCCTGATCCCCCCATCCGGTAAGTCCGATGTGAATCATAAGAACACCTCCTGTTGCTTTTTGAACAACCTCTAATAATTAACCGATTCGCAGGGGTATGCGCATGCATAACATTATATCGTGTACATTTTGCCTCTTCAATGCAGGCGATGTACTTGGATTTTTTGAGTTTGCAGAATAAAGACGTTACAATACATTAAAGCTAGGGGAAATGACCAGGCCTGTACAAAGCGCACTACAGATCGAGGGCCGATGACCATGTGGAGGGCGAAATGGAATGACGGAATGGTATGAAAAGAGTTTTGGAGAAGATTATCTTCTCGTATACAAGCACCGGGATGTGCAGGGTGCCTATCATGAAGTACATAAAATGATCAATTGGTTGAAGCTTAAGCCTAACGCTGAAGTATTGGATCTATGCTGTGGTATGGGACGACACTCCTTGGCACTTGCTGATGCAGGATTGCGAGTAACCGGAGTTGATCTGTCCGATGTGCTTTTGCGTGAAGCGCGCCTAATGGACACCGAACACCGAGTATCGTGGTGTCATGCGGACATGCGTGAACTACCGCTGAAAGGTGGTTTCGACGCCGTAGTTAATCTGTTCACATCGTTTGGTTATTTCCTGGAGGACGGAGAACAACTGAAGGTATTACGAGCCATTCATCGGATGCTTCGGCCGGGTGGCAGCTATATCATTGATTTTATGAATACGGCTTATGTGACTCGTCATCTTGTTCCCCACTCTGTCCGAGAGGATGAAGGGCAGCGAATTGAGGAGTTCCGCAAGGTTGAGGATGGATTTGTGCAAAAGGAAATTCGCATTACGGACACTGCATCTGGACATGAACCGCGGGTATATCAGGAGCGTGTGAAGTTGTACACACGGGAGCAACTGAGTCAGATGTTGAATGCAGCCGGACTCCGGGTAGATCAGGTTCATGGCGGCTATGATGAAGAGAAATATGACGAGCAAACTTCTCCGCGCATGATTTTTGTGGGTCGTCGTCCTGTGGAGTGAACAGAGACCGTCAGGAAGGGGGATAACATGAAGCGAATAGAAGAGGTGTCCATGACAGAAGGCATTCACCGGGTCAAGATCAGCATGGCGTTTCCCTTGCGATGGGTGAACAGTTATGTATTATCAGAACCGGATGGAAAGATTACCATTATAGATCCGGGACCGCGCAATTCGGAAACGGAACAGGAGTGGAGTGAAGCGCTGGCAGATCTCGGCCTGACCTTTGGCGATATTCGTCAGATTGTATTGACCCATCATCACCCGGATCATATTGGGTTGTCAGGTTGGATGCAACAGATGACGGGGGCACCCGTTCGGATGTCCACACGTTCCCGTCAAGAGGCCGATTATATGTGGGGACCTGATTCACACATGAATACAATATTACCTGAATATTATGGTCGTCATGGTATGCCGGAAGACATGACTGAGCAGATACATGAACATATGAAGGCATTTACTTCGCAAATTACGCCACTTCCGAATGTCACACCCATTGAAGACGGCGAGTGGCTCGATATGGGCGGGAGACGTTGGGTTGCTGTGGAGACGGGTGGACACGCCCCAGGCCATTTATCCTTTTATGCGCTGGAGACGATGGAGATTCTGTGCGGAGATGCAGTTTTGCCACAGATTTCACCGAATATCAGTCTGCAACCCGGCAGTGACCCTCAGCCATTATTGTCTTATATGGAAGGATTGCAACGTCTTGGGGAGTTGAATGTCAATCAGGCATATCCGGGGCATCGGAATCCTTTTGCCCAGTTCAGCGAACGGACCGCTCAACTGCTTGCTCATCACGAGGAACGTCTTCAGAAGATGACGGAGCGAATTCAGGAGTCACCAGCGAGTGCGTATGACATCTGTGTACACATGTTTGGCAATCGACTCAGCACCCATCAACTGCGGTTTGCCATGAGTGAGACGTTGGCGCATTTGCAGGAGTTAATTCGACGCGAAGTAGTGAAGCAAGCGCAGCAAGCGGATGGTACGTTCTATTTTCGAATCTAAACGGAATGATGATATTGTTATGAAATGATAATTCGATCTTATATAGAGGCTCGGGACAGGAAATTCACCTGTTCTGGGCCTTTTTAGCCTCTCTTAACGGTTCATTCATCTATTTTTAAGCCAGCGTGCCTATGATACATCTATGAACTTCGCTAGGGTGTGTCTTAGAACTCCGAATACACACCCTAAAGAAAGCAGGGAAGAGCGATGACAAGAAGAAAACGGAATCAATGGAGAAAATGGCAAGCTTCAGCGGCAGCAACGTTTACTGTGGCTGCACTCTTTCAATATGTAAGAACTTCGGATGCCTTTGATGTGGCTTATGCAGCAGCGAATGGCACAGATACAAGCGTTACTGCTTCAAGCCAGGCAGGTACGCGTGATGATGTAATGGATGAATGGATCAGTAGTACAACAGACAGTCACAACTGGAATACGCAGGACAATGATAATGATGATAGTCAATATAATGGAACATCCGATAGCACTCAATCTGCTGGGCCTGATCAGAGCATGAGTAACGAGAGAAGTTACTCAGATTCTGAACGAATCAGCCAACATAATCAGGGTACAGACTCCGGAACCAGCAGTGGCAACTATCAGTCACGTACAGGTGCATCATGAGCCGCACAGAGCAAGTCGCTCGTCCGCTCCGGTTTCAATTCCGTGCAATGAACACGGATGTTGAGGTGCAGCTGTCCGCTGGCCGTGAACAAGCTGAACATGCAGCAACCTTGGTGAAAAATTGGTTTGAGACGCAGGAGCAGCGCTTCAGCCGATTTGTGGCAGACAGCGAACTGAATCGTCTGAATCATGCAACCGGATGGATGCCCATCTCTGCTGCAATGGATGAAGTATTAAGTCTGGCCTATGGGTATATTGGACTGACTGAAGGGATCTTTCAACCGGGTATCTCGCAGGCTCTTCAGAATTCAGGATATGATCTAAGCTTTGAGAAGGTACAGCAACGACAACCACAACGTCCATTGCTTGAACGCATATTGCGAATGAGAACACCCAAATGTTCAGAGGGAATGGAAGATCAGTATGACCATGGCCGTCCAAGCTGGATTCAGCGAGAAGGTAGCCGGATGGTTCATCTGGATCCCGGAGCCGAGCTGGATTTGGGAGGCATCGTTAAGGGATGGGCGGTGGAGCGCATTGCGGACTGGTTGCAGCGAACATTGCATATCCCGGCGGGATTAATTAACGCGGGTGGAGACATTCAGGTATGGGGTACATCGGACCATCCTCAGTGGACTTTGAAAGTAGCAGATCCTATGCAAGACAAGGGGGATGTGTCAGGTGTAGTTCGTTTGCAGCGGGGAGCTGTTGCCACTTCAGGTATTTCGCATAGGCTATGGCAGAATTCAGACGGAAGCCTTTCACATCATCTCATTGACCCCCGAACGATGAAACCGGCGGATACGGATGTGTTACAGTGTACCGTTTTGGGACAGCATGCGTCGCAATGCGAGATTATTGCCAAGACAGTCTGCATTATGGGGAGTGCCGAGGCCGTAGGCTGGTTAAACCGACATTATGATCGGCATGATGTCCTGTGGATGACACGGGATGGGAGTACTTATTTTAGAGGGAATACGGATACGCTCGATGAGCACTGGCCCGGTTTTGATCCGGATCATCGCTTCAGTCTGATCTAAACGGGCACAAGTCTAACAGATATGGGGGAGCCGGTTATGGCACAATGGATTGTTGATTACCTGCCGACGTGGAACATCATTCGAATTAGTGGAATTGCTGCTTATGTGCTGCTCTTTGTCGGTGTGTTTCTGGGCATTGCTCAAGGGATGCCGATGGCCAAAGGCAAACCCAAAGCAGCCATGTTCAAATGGCATACGCGGACAACCTGGCTTGCCTTCGGACTTGGACTCGTGCATGCGTTAACGTTATATATTGATCATTACAGCCCATTTACCTGGGGAGAACTTCTGATTCCTTTTACCGCCTCCGTGCATCCGATTGGAAGTGGTCTGGGAACGTTATCCTTCTACGGATTGGTGATCGTCCTGTTATCCAGTGACCTGCGGAACAAGTTGGGACGCAAATGGTGGTTCATGTTCCACATGTTGTCCTATCCCGTCTTCATTGGTCTGCTGGTTCACGGCATGGTAACGGGCACAGATTCTGGCAACATTATCATGCGGATGATGTATGTATTTACCGGACTCAGTATAATCGGTATTACTGTGCTGCGTGGCATGTTGCGAGAGCGCAAAGGCCCCGAGATCACGATTGGACCGAAATGGACACCCGCTGAGCCAGCTGTCGAGAAGAAGTGGGTCGAAGGTTATGGTCTGGCGGGAACGGTACGGCCTAAGCATCTGAAATAATAACCTGTAGAGCTTCCAAAAATTATCATAGATACTCAAAAAAAGCGGCCATCAGGCCGCTTTTTTCATGCACAGTCATTTCATCGAACAGCCATTTCACCAGACATCTACACACATGTCCAATATCACTGGCAATGATCTCCGATATGCAACGAGTTACGCGTTATACCGTGTCATCGCTGACAGGTTTTTCTCCCAGTGCTTCTTCAAGCTCGGATTGTTTGCGATGGGCGATCCGACTGCTCGCTGCCGATGCAATCGCACCGACAATATCATCGAAGAAGGTATGGACAGGACCCAGGCTCTTGTCATTTAGTCGTTCGAGCACCCCTGGCTTCAGCTTGTCCACATAACCATAATTCGTAAATCCGATGCTGCCATATACATTGACAATGGAGAATGCCAAAATCTCATCCACGCCATACAGTCCTTCATCGTTCTCAATCATCTCCTGCAAAGGAGATATGAGCTGCCCTTGTTCCGCCAGAATATCAAGCTGAATCCCGGTCAGGACAGCATTCTGTACCTCACGTTTACGGAGAACCATCTCTACATTTTCGATGCATTCTTCCATAGTGAGACCCGGATAGTATTTTTTCTGCAATAACATGACCAATTCTGCGATCTCAGGGATCGTGACGCCCCGCTTGTGCAGCCATTCCCTTGTTGCCTCCGCCACCTTGCGGCTATTCAGGCTGTAAGGGATTTTTTCTTGCTCAGGGTGTTCCATGGGCGATTCCTCCTCTGAAGTTAGCAATGTCCCTACTCTTGCTTCCTAATACGTTATTAACCTGTTTCACGTTTCTTTAAGATGTTTTAGTTATTTTTTGGACAAAGGCTCGTATACATGGTAGTACAAACTGTAAAAATGATGAGGGGGAACGTGATCATGAGAAAGATCCATTCTTTGCGTACGGTATCGGCAGCTGCGCTGCTGAGCATTCCTATGGTGTTGTCAGGTTGTGGCGTGTTTGGAGCACAGTCTTCCGAAGCCGTTGATCCACCACCGCCCATTCAGGAAGCAGCAATGATTCAGGCAGCCGAAGGTAATGGGACACTCAAAACCCTCCCGTTAACGACCGTATATCTGCAGGACCAGCAGGGGCTGCTCGCTCCGGTATCCCTGACACTTCCTTCGGGAACAGATGCCAGCAGTCCCAAGACTGCTCTGGATACACTTGTCACAGGCGGGGCCTACGCGGGTATGCTGCCTGAAGGATTCCAGGGCGTTCTCCCGCAGGGAACGGTTGTGCAGAATGTAACAATTCACGCGGATGACAAGCTGGCAGTCGTGGAGTTCTCGGGTAATTTTGCCAAGTATGATGCGAAGCAAGAACGGAAAATGCTAGAAGCTGTCACGTGGACATTGACCGGAACGCCTGATGTGGAGAATGTGCAGATCTGGGTGGATGGCAAAAAGTTAACACAGATGCCGGTGAACAGCACACCTTTGCCTGAACCGCTGAATCGGGCTGTGGGAATCAATCTGGATCTGGGTGATACATTAGTGGCGAACAGCAGCCCGGTCACGGTCTATTTCTCAGCAGCTTCGCCAGCAGGCATCCAGTATTATGTTCCGGTTACACGTCTCGTTACCCCTGGTGAAGATCGGGTACAGGCAGCATTGAACGAACTGATCAAGGGACCTGACAAAGGCGGCGAACTGGAAGAGGTTATGACAGGCGGAACGGAGCTGCAATCGGTCAAAACGGCTGAGGACGGCACAGTCACGGTTGCGCTCAAAGATGACATGTTTGCTGAAGGGGATATTGTACCAAGCGAGTTGTTACAGTCCGTCGTATTAACGACTGCGGAGAATACAGCCAGCAAGGATGCCAAAGTACAGATCGAATGGAACGGCCAAAAAACAGTCATGGGTGACGATAACCGGGATTACAGTGCGCCGGTCTCCAAGCCTGAATATATCAACGAAATTCCGATTTAATGAACACAGAATGCATAAGGATGCTTTTAATTGAACTCTTTGGTAAAATATAAGGGATTCGTAAAAAGGTGAATAAGTTCAACATTACAGGATGCTTAAGTCGTAGGAGGCAGAAAAAATGAGATCAAACGGACGAAACAGCGAACAGCTGCGCCTGCTGAATTTAACAGTGAACACGAATAAATACGCCGAGGGCTCTGTACTGATTGAAGTTGGAGATACAAAGGTGATCTGTACAGCTACCGTGGAGGAACGGGTTCCTCCCTTTATGAAAGGGCAAGGAAAAGGCTGGGTAACGGCTGAATATTCCATGCTGCCACGTGCAACACATACTCGGAACCAACGTGAAGCCAACCGCGGCAAATTAACTGGACGCACCATGGAGATCCAGCGTCTGATTGGTCGGGCACTGCGCTCGGTGGTTAATTTACAGGCACTTGGTGAGCGTACGATTACCTTGGACTGTGATGTTATTCAAGCCGATGGAGGCACACGCACAACGTCCATTACCGGTGCTTTTGTAGCGCTGGCGCTTGCGGTGAACAAGATTTCCCAACAACACAAACTGCAAGTATTCCCGATTACGGATTTCATTGCCGCGGTAAGTGTGGGCGTCGTGGGTGAACAGCCTGTACTGGATCTGAACTATGATGAAGATTCCAAAGCCAAGGTGGATATGAACCTGGTGATGACCGGCGGAGGCAAATACGTCGAGCTGCAGGGAACAGGTGAGGAAGCGCCATTTGATCGCCGTGAACTGAACGCCATGCTGGAACTGGGCGAGCAGGGAATTTTGGAGATGATTGAGCGTCAAAAAGAAGTGCTCGGACCGATTGCGCTCAAGATCGGCGCACGTGGATTAGGGGAAGCCTAAGATGAGATTGGACAGCCCAATCCTCATTGTTGCAACCCGTAATGCGGGCAAAGTGCGTGAATTCGCTCATGCTTTCGCACCGCTTGGCAAAGAGGTCAAGAGCATGTTTGACTACCCGGAGCTGCCGGATGTGGTGGAAGATGGGGTAACGTTTGCGGAGAATGCCTGGAAGAAAGCCAAAGCAGTTGGTGATGCGCTTGGGTTGCCCGTTCTGGCAGACGATTCAGGACTTTGCGTAGATCTGTTGGACGGGGAGCCGGGAGTATATTCAGCGAGATATGCAGGCGAAGGAGCAACGGATGCACAGAATAATGCGAAGTTGCTGGAGACGCTGGAATCGTTGAAATCCGGTGAGGACACGGAGCAGCCGCTCCTCAGTCCTGCTCGATTCGTCTGTGCATTGGTACTGTACGATCCGACAACCGGAGACAAGTATGAAGCAGAAGGCACTGCGGAAGGCTGGATCACGGCTGAAGCTGCAGGTGCTGGTGGTTTTGGATATGACCCGCTCTTCTATGTGCCTGAATACGAGAAGACGATGGCAGAGCTTACGCTTGAGCAAAAACAGGCGATTAGCCATCGTGGTCATGCGCTGAGAGCGCTCGTATCCAGACTTGAAGCATGACTAACCGGCAACATCTTGCTTAACTTGAATGATATGTGAACATCAAAGCGTTAATGGAAGGACAGAAGCATCCCGATGGGATGGTTCACCGACCATTAACGCTTTTTGTATGAAATGAAGTGCATGAGTCGGGTTTGATGGCGTCCATCCAAATACCTACTGGTAGCGTAATTTCTATGAATACGATTCAGAACTTATGTTCCTATACCTACATGGAAATTGGTATGATTTGCACGATTGGGAATCTCATTGGGACTGGAGTTGGAAGAAGTTGCAAGCCTTGTGTGGTATGGGTTAACATTCAAATTAACGAATTATATATGAACCTTAAACGGAGGGATTTGCTCATGCAAGAAGTGAAGCTTGTTGTGTCCTACGATGATTATGAGGACGGCATTCGTATGGAAAAACTAATTAAGGATTTGGCCGCTAAACCTGAGGCCGGCTCACTGGAAAGTCTGGTCATCGGAGATTGGGGACAGGCTTATGAGAGTTCACCTCAAGAGTTCATGAGCACACTCATCGAGTCGGCCCCAAGCTTTCCGTCATTGAAGAAACTATTCATCGGGGATATGGGATTCGAAGAATGTGAAGTGTCATGGATTATTCAGACGAATCTTACTCCCTTATTGGGTGCCTTTCCAGAATTAACATCATTCTCGATCAAGGGCAGTAGCGGCCTTAGTCTGGAACCGCTCCAGCATGCCAAGCTTGAAGAATTGATTATTATCTGTGGCGGTCTCCCAAAAGAAGTGTTATCTTCCATCACCCATGCCAAGTTGCCTGAATTACGCAAACTGGAATTATATCTGGGTGTGGATAATTATGGCTTCGATGGATCACTTGAAGATGTACTGCCTTTGTTAGAAAAAGGATTATTTCCAAAGCTGGTGTACTTGGGTCTGAAAGACAGTGAAATTCAGGATGAGATTGCCAAAGCAGCAGCGGAAGCCCCTATTCTGGATCAACTTGAAGTACTGGATCTATCGCAAGGAACGTTGTCCGATGAAGGGGCAGAGGCCTTACTTTCCAGTGACAAGATCAAGCAGCTGAAACATCTCGATCTAAGCTACCATTACATGACCGATGAAATGATCCGTCGCTGGAAACAATCGGGTATATCCGTAGATGTTAGCGACCAGCAACAAAGTGATGAGGATGACTGGCGTTACCCGTCATTAACGGAGTAGAGGATGTCAGGTTTTACGAAAATAGTTGAAAGTCTGCATCAATCAGATGATGTTCCTGATCTGGATCGGGAGCAGCCATTATTATTGATCGGAAATCCTCATAATCGGCGAACGCAAGGGCTGCAAGAGGCCAGGCATAGATTGGGTTTGAAACCTGCCGTTGTAATGCCTTATGCCCAATTGCTCCAGAACTGGAGACATGGACGAACGATGGCGGATGCAGTTGATTCTACGCTGTCTGTACCCCTGATTCGTATTGATGCTCCTGGTGAGGATTGGGAAGTGGAGCGTGAATTGTTATTCCTTGGGGCCAGGAAGGATACGCTGCCTTTACTGGATGGAATGATTGCAGAAGCATTCACAGCAGAGCAGGTACTTGCGTTGGAACAGGAGTGGGGAAGAATCTATGCCCCTGCTCAGTGGTTCCGCGGCTGGAAAGCATGTCTGGATCGAATCGGCCGTGAGACTCGGGAAATATGGCCTGAAGTTCGATTCATGAATGATCCTGCTGACATTCAATTGATGTTCGACAAGAGGGCATGTCAGCAGCATCTATCTTCCCACGGGGTACATGTACCTCCTGCACTCCAGTCTTCACAGCCGATCCGATGTTACACCGATTTACGTACAGCGATGCAATATGCCGGTATGAACCGTGTATTTGTAAAGCTTGCTTGCGGTTCCGGAGCCTCAGGTGTTGTCGCGTATCAGATCAACCCACGTACGGGTGACGAAATTGCCGTAACGACGTTGGGAATGGAACAGATACGGGGCAAGACCATTTTCTTTAATGAAGGGCGTCTGCGCAAGTATACCCGCAGTGAAGAGATTGCTGCATTGACGAACTGGTTATGTGCAGAAGGTGCACAGATTGAACGGTGGATGCCCAAAGCCACGCTGGATCAGCGGGCCTACGATATTCGCCAACTGGTTGCGGGTGGACAGGCAGGCCATGCGATTATGCGACTTAGTCATACGCCTATAACCAATCTGCATCTGCGCAATGAGCGTATGTTGCCTGCTGAAGCAGGTCTGGATGAGCAGCGGATGTCGCTGGTGCGGACGACAGCGCAAGCAGCCATGTCGGCATTTCCTAACTCATGGTCAGCCGGGATTGATGTGATGCTTACGAGTGGTTCGAATCCGCGTGCCTATGTGTTGGATGTGAATCCGTTTGGAGATCTGTTATACAGGGTAGAGCATCATGGCCTCGGAACCTATGAGTGGGAAATGGAACTTTTACGAAAGGAGCCTATTCAACATGCCTGATATGAACACCATTGTGGGCTCCCATGATCTGTTAATGATTACCTTGGACACGTTACGATATGACGTAGCCAAGCTGGAAGAGGCGAATTGTCCCAATCTGTGCGGTTCGGGTCCGTGGGAGAAGCGTCATACCCCAGGAAGTTTTACATATGCCGCGCACCATGCTTTTTTTGGTGGGTTCATGCCTACTCCTGCCAATACGGATAAGGCATCTCATATAAGGTTATTCCATTCCCGGAATACCGGACTCAAGACACACCCGCATACCTGGCTGTTTGATACACCGGATATCGTATCCGGGTTCGCAGCTGAGGGTTACCGCACGATCTGTATTGGCGGCGTCATTTTTTTTACGAAAAAAAACCCGCTTGCCAAAGTATTGCCTGGCTATTTCCAACAGAGCTACTGGCGAATGAATTTTGGGGTAACCAACCCCAAATCGACCGAACATCAGGTGCAGCATGCATTAAAGCTCTTGGAACAGACACCGCTGGATGAAAAGATATTTATGTTTTTGAACGTATCTGCCATTCATGGGCCCAATCGTTACTTTGTAGAAGGAGCCAGAGAGGACTCGGTGGAGACCCAGCGAGCTGCACTCCGTTATGTAGATAAAGCTCTTGGGCCATTGTTTGAGGCAATGAGGCAACGTTCCCGGCCTGCCTTTTGTTTAGCTTTTTCCGATCATGGTACAGCTTATGGTGAAGACGGATATCAAGGACATCGGCTCGCACATGATGTCGTCTGGACAGTGCCATACCGTGAGTTTTTAGTATAGAACGTATTGCTCTTAACGTATTAATCTTATGATGATAACAACAACCGGAGACAGGAGGAAACCGATGGACAAACATGTACAACATACAACAACAGGTCATTCCACACAGTCCGGACCCAATATAACCACAGGTCTCAAGGAAGTACTGGCACTCCCATATCGATCTTACTTATACTCTTATCCGCACAAGACCGCATATCGGGAGCTTGACCCACCACTGCCTTTGGAGCCACTCTGGCAAAGTGAAAATACCGATACGTATTTTTTATATATGCACATTCCCTTTTGCGCTGCCCGTTGCGGATTCTGTAATCTGTTCACCCTGCCGGATCGACGCGATGATACGCATGAACGCTATGTGGATGCGCTGGAGCGTCAGGCGAAGCAGTGGGCACCCATTACATCCCGCAGGCCGTATTCGAGGTTCGCAATTGGTGGGGAACGCCTACATTATTGAATGAGGTTCAGTTGAATCGTCTATTTGATATTGCTGAGAATGTGATGGGACTGGATCCCACACAAGCATCGATCTCGGTGGAAACATCACCGGATACGGTTACGGAAGCCAAGCTTGCCATTATGAAAGATCGAAGTGTGGATCGGGTTAGCATGGGCATCCAGAGTTTTATTGAAGCTGAAGCATCCGCCATCTATCGTCCGCAAAAACCGCAGGAGGTCGAACGGGCGCTTGAGAAGCTTACTCGTTATGATTTCCCATTGTTGAATCTGGATCTGATCTATGGTCTGCCGGGTCAAACGGTCGAATCGTGGATCTATTCACTGGAAAGAGTGCTCGCTTACGAGCCGGGCGAAGTTTTTATCTATCCTTTGTATACTCGGGAAAATACGATCGTGAAGCCTGATGATATTCGTCGTCAGGGACCTGACATTCGGATGGAGCTGTATATAGCTGCACGTGAGACTTTAAAAAGTAAAGGGTATGTGCAGTATTCGATGCGGAGATTTGCCAAGGAACAATCGTCCTCCAAAGTGCTTCTGCCTTATAGCTGTCAGGAGGAGGGCATGGTTGGTCTGGGATGTGGCGCACGCTCTTACACGAGTGAGGTACATTATGCTTCCAAGTACGGCGTGAGTTACAAGGCCACACAGAGCATCATTGCCGATTATGTGGCGACTGAACGCTACGATGTGGCGGATTATGGTATCGTGTTAAGTCGTGAGGAACAGAGACGCCGTTTTATTCTGAAAGCCTTGCTGCATCGCGAGGGATTGACGTTGTCTGACTACCAACAGCGCTTCGGTACCGAGGTGATGTCCGACTATCCCTGGTTGGCTGAACTGTTGACAGAGGGCATGGCACAGGTGGAGAACGATGAGGGCAAGCAGGTACTGCGTCTGACAGAAGAAGGACTGGGTTACTCCGATGCGATTGGGGATTGGCTTATATCTGCCGAAATTCGTGAACAGATGGAAGGGTTTGTTTTCTCATGAGAGCGACTTTGTATTATCGGGGGAAGTTGTCTTCCTGTAATTACGACTGTCCATACTGCCCATTTAGCAAGACAGTGGATTCCAAAGAGACGTTGGAAGTGGATGAACAACAATTGCGTCAATTTGTGAATTGGGTTAGAGAGCAGGAGCATGTCGGGCATCAATTTTCGATTTTCTTTAATCCTTATGGTGAAGCTTTGGTGCGACGTTGGTATCGGGAAGCGATGGTTGAGCTGTCTCATATGCCACATGTCGATAAGGTTGCGATTCAGACCAACCTGTCCGTCAAACTGGATTGGGCGAAGGAGCTGGATGCAAATAAGGCAGCTTTTTGGGCGACGTATCATCCTCGGGAGACCAAAGAGGCTTCTTTTGTCAAACAATGTCTGACCCTGCGTGAGATGGGACTTGCTTTTAGTGTCGGTACGGTAGGACTGCGTAGTGCTTTCTCTGCCATTGAGTCCATGAGACAAGCGTTGCCGGATGATGTGTATATGTGGGTTAATGCCTTCAAAGATCGGCCCAACTATTACACGCCGGAGGAGATTCAGTTTTTGCGTGGGCTTGATCCGCTTTTCGAGGGCAATTTGCAGGATTATGACAGTTTGGGTAAACGATGTGCTGCGGGTTCGGAAGTATTTTATGTACAAGGATCAGGGCATGTGAAGCGGTGTTACAAGGATCGTCGGATTATAGGACATCTGTACCGCGATGGTCTGGAAGCTTTGGCCGTGGATCGACCTTGTCGCATGAAAAGTGTGGCTGTTACATTGGTTATATTCATATGGAGGATTCTCCATTCAGAGATACGTTTGGCAGTGGATTACTTGAGCGAAATCCGGTATTGATTCGTTAATCGAATGCAATTTTTTAAATAGCATCACTATTGGATGAGCTTTATTGCTCACAAACGATATGGATCGGCATAAAGTACATCTTCAGAGTGAACGTGAAGCAAACCATAGTGGTTTGATCACGCCATAATGGAGATGTATTTTTTGTTTTTCGTGTAAAAGGTAAATTTATTTTGCCTGCATAAGTCCTGAATCCGTTTGAAAATTTCAGAGAATATTTCATGAATATTTTATGGTTCAAATTTCATGGTTATTGGGTTAGTAATATTAGGAACAAAGACCCTTATTTAAAATGATATGGGCTTTTATAGTCGCTGTATATATTTACAAATGGGTCTAAAGACTTAATAATTCCTAAGGGAGGCCAGATGCAGAAGTTGGAAACATCATGTACTTTATTTGAACTTTCGGGGAATAAACATGAAAAGAATATCGATTAGCCGAAAATTACTCTTGGGATTCTCATCTGTATTATTGTTATTAGTAGCGGTGACAGTCATAGCTTATACCCAATTTGTATCTGTCGATAGAACATATACAGAATTAATTAATGACAGGACAACGAAGTTACTGCTCATCAAAAATATGTCGATTGACCTCAAATCACAGCAGATTGCATTGAGAAATTATGTAATGGAAGACAGCTCAGAAAACGAACAGGAATTCAATAAGGCTTATGAAGATTACATAGCATTAAGTGATAGGTTAAAACCAACGGTGACAAGTCAAAATATGAAAGACTACCTTGCGCAATCCGATGAATCAATGAACAAGTATCATGCATTAGCACAGAACATTATGACATTGACAAGACAGGGGAATAACAGTGAGATCTCCAGGTTGCTCCAGGAAACAGCGCCAGGGATTCTTGCTGAATTGGAAGGCATTGTGGAAGGCATGGAAAAACATCAGCAAGATGCCATGAATTCAGGAGTTGTGGATGCCAATCTTCAGATTGCTCAGGTTCTTCGGTGGATCACAATCATCGGAATTGCTGCTATTTTGATTGGGACAATGGTGGCGCTGATCATTGGCAGACTGATCTCCTTGCCCGTTGCTGCCGTTGCACAAGCTGCAAGCCGGATTGCTGATGGTGATCTGACGGGTGAGACCATTGTTGTTCGTAACCGGGATGAGATCGGAGATCTGGCCGAATCCTTCAATAAGATGATGGGGAATTTGCGTCATTTAATTCATCAGGTAGGACACAATGCGGACAGGGTAGCGGCTTCTTCTGAAGAGTTAACAGCAAGTACAGAACAAACAGCAGCGGCGACCGAACAGGTAGCTACAACGATGGAAGAGATTGCAACGGGTATGGATACTCAAGTGAACATGGTAGGAGATGGATTCCATACGATCAATGAATTATCCACAGGTTTTCAGCAGATGACAGAAAATACACAAAATATGTCGAATGAAGCAATCCATGCATCAGCCAAAGCCTTGTCTGGTAGCGAGGCGGTTCAATCCGCTGTTGGACAGATGAATTCCATTCATCAGACCGTTCGGAGCCTTGCCGCAGTTATTGAGGAGCTGGGCAATCACTCACAGGAGATTGGACTCATGGTGGTGAGTATATCTGAAATATCTGCACAAACCAATCTGCTGTCTCTGAATGCAGCCATTGAAGCTGCAAGAGCAGGCGAGCATGGCCGTGGCTTCGAGGTAGTTGCTACCGAGGTGCGCAAGCTGTCTGACCAATCGGCCAAATCAGCGGAACAGATCAGTGTACTTGTTACTGCCATTAATAAAGGCATGAGTGATGCAGTCCAATCGATGGGAGAAGTAACCGCAGAGGTTCAAGAGGGCATGGAGTTGGTACATAAAGCGGGAGGCACTTTCGAAGAAATTCGTGAAGCTGTCAGCAATGTCGCTGGTCAGACTCAGGAGGTATCTGCCTCAATTGAACAGATGGCCGCGGGTGTGGAGCAGATTAATGTGTCCATGAAAACTATTATGGAAGTAACAGAGAGTGCGGCTGCCGGAACGGAGGAAGTCAGTGCAACGTCTGAGGAACAACTGTCTGCCATGCAGGAAATCGCTTCGGCTGCCACTGACCTTTCATCCATGGCGGAAGAGTTACAGGAGTCCGTCAGTCGATTCAAGGTGTAATGGTTATGCATATGTAACAAGAGGGTGTCAGGAGAGTGACAGTTACGCTGTTCTCCTGACACCTTTTTGGATGAAGAGAGATCAGAGGACGAATCTAACGAATGGCAACTTTATATGTCCGCAACCAGGTATTGATCTGAGTCAGATAAGCAAACAGCTGGGGGCCTGACATGAGCTGCCCAAACCAGGGCAGATTGGACGCCGCATCTGGTGAAGACGCTAGATTGCGAATCTGAGCTTTGTCGATCAGAGGTAAAATTGGAGATGTGGGATCATCCAGAATATCAAGCACCTGTTGTTTGACCGCGGCCAGATATTGCGGATTATGTGTTTTCGGGTATGGACTTTTTTGCGATATAACACATCGTCAGGCAGGACACCCTCCAGTGCTTTGCGCAGAATACCTTTTTCCCGCCCACCCGTTATTTTCATTTCCCAAGGGATATTAAACACATATTGAATCAATCTGTGGTCACAGTAAGGTACTCGAACCTCCAAGCCTGCCCCCATACTCATCCGATCTTTGCGATCGAGCAGTGTAGGCATGAAACGTGTAATGTTCAGGTAGGACATCACCCGCATTTGTGCAGCTTTACCTGTTTCCCCATCCAGAAGTGGAACCTCAGCCACTGCATCCGAATAACGGTCTGCCAAATAATCAAGTGGCTGAATCCATTCCCGAATCTCCGGGGATAGCAGTGCTGCCCGCATATCAGGGGCTACAGACCATGGAAACGTACCGGAGTTCAGCATATCTTCCCGATGGAACCAGGGGTAACCGCCAAACACCTCATCCGCTGCTTCGCCTGAAATGGCAACCGTGGCCCCTTTTTTGATCTCTTTGCAGAACAGATAGAGCGAGGAGTCCACATCTGCCATGCCTGGAAGATCCCTTACCAGCATGGCCTGTGTCAGTGCATGAACCAGCTCTCCATTCTCAATCTCAATCCAGTGATGATCGGTCTTGAGTTCATCCACCATTCGTTTAATCCAGGGGCCATCTGCACCCGGCTGAAAGGAATGCGCCTGGAAATGCTTGGCGTTATCCACATAATCGACAGAATACGTACTGACTTGGCCTTGCCCGGTCCGGTTGTAATAATCCACGGCTAATGCTGATAATGCACTGGAGTCCAGTCCTCCTGATAAAAGAGAGCATACGGGAACATCTGAAGCCAACTGGCGCTCCAGTGTATCTTGCAAGAGTGTACGAACCTCGGCGGCTGTCTCCTCCAGGTTATGTTCGTGATGCTGACTTTCCAGTTTCCAATAGGCATAGGTTCGGATCCCGTTTCGATTATAGATCAGCGCGTGCGCCGGCTTGAGTTCGCTCAGTGAAGAGTATACGCCGTGTCCTGGCGTCCGTGCAGGTCCTACGATAAACACTTCGGCCAATCCTTCCGGGCCAACAGCTGCTTCCACATCAGGGTGAATGAGCAGTGCTTTGGGCTCGGAGCCGAATACAAGTGTGTCTTTTGCATTACTGTAGAACAGCGGTTTTACGCCAAGGCGATCCCGTGCGATAAAAACCTGTTCACGTCCTCCATCCCATATGGCAAAAGCAAAAATGCCGTTAAACCGGTCAACGCATGCTGGTCCCCACTCAATATAAGAGGCGAGCAACACTTCCGTATCACATTGCGTGCGGAACTGATGCCCCCGCTGGAGCAATTCCTTTTTCAACTCGGGTGCATTGTATAGTTCTCCGTTATACACGACGGTATAGGAGGTATCTCCCTGTAACGCATGCATGGGCTGTGCCCCGTTCTCGGGGTCCATTACACTGAGACGCCGATGCCCAAAGGCACAAGGATTGGAGATCCATGTACCTGAAGCGTCGGGCCCTCGGTTCGACAAGCTATCCGTCATACGGACCAGCAGCTCTGATTCCTGGGTCAAATCCCGATTCCACTGTATGAAGCCGGTAATACCGCACATGGTTTGTTCATCCTTTCTTGGTCGAGTCATTCATCCGTATGGCTGCTTCGTTATGGCAACCAGCAAATGTTGTCTTTTTCGTCAGAGGTCGTAACAAATATATGCCGAATGCAGGCATAAAATGTCTGTCCTCTTCGGAAACTAGTTCTAGGGACAACGGCCTCAACATGCCTGTGAAGGAGAGAACATGCAATGGACAGTATGAAGTATTATGTGTCTGTCATGGGCCGCTCCGTTATTCCGGATCCGTCGGTGACCTCGTATGAATGGATCATTCAGGCAACGCCGCAGGAAGCGGAGCATCTATTGGGACTGCTTAACCTCATGCAGGAAAAGGAGGAAGAGGCCTTTCCTGGCATGGTATTCCCATGGCCAGATACACCGGAGGAATCCGTAAACCGGGCATATGAAACGGTATTACAACAGGTGTATCGGGAGATTTACCGATTAGGCACACCAGAGACACGATACCAGATTGAACAAACGACATAATAAGAACAGAGAAAAAGGAGCGCGATACGAATGTATGCCATTCAAGATGCCAAAATACGCAGATTAACCGAGGTAGACGGATTATCCTGTGCCGAAGTGGAAGTACAGCCTGGAAATGCCGGAGATCCGTCATTGCTTGTATACGTGGCCTCCACTCAACCCGGGAATTCGCTGGAAGTTGTGCGGATTGTACGCAATCACTCCGATTCGGCGATCGACTGGTATAACAATAATATGCATACTGCGTTTGAAGAGGCGACAGAAAGCGCATTTGAGAACAGCGAAGGCATCACAGTTGAAGAAGATAAGGCACGCTTTCAAAGTGAGCTGTTTGCCTTTGGGTTGCTTGGTCCAACACTTCAGCGTTATTTGATCGGGCAGGCTTAATTGGCAATGCTCCCTAACAATACATGTGATGACAGCAGGATAAAGTTCAATGTTGAGCATACGTCGACAGTGACCTGTTGCTGAGGTTATAACTTCGTCTGTAATTGGAAAAACCCGCCGTTGTTGAACGGCGGGTTTTGTTATGGGACACTCAAATCAGGCGGAGATGTGATCAAGCATACTCGCGCAGCACTTGAATCCCTTTGACCACATTGTACAGGAAGCTTAATCCGTAGATCACAAAAAATAGAACGACAAACCCCACCGCGGAACCCAGGCTATGCGCAGTCACGAAGAAATAAAATAGCGGAATGGCAGCGAGAAGGGGAATACATGCGAGAACAAGGCGCGTTTCGCATGTCCCTCAATGTAAGCATCCTTGGCTACAATCCATACAATAATGGGAAACAGGAATGGGGCAAAGAAAATACTAAAGTAGGATAGGGCTGATAAAAGTTGTCTCATGACAAGTCTCTCCTTCAATGATCATTGAAATGTATGTATGCAAAAGATTACCCAGCAACTCTGACATTGAACATGTCTTATGTAATTTTGCTCTACATGTCCCAATCTCCTCAATATAACCTGGTTCAAGCTATCATATTCCCCAAGGGACTGGAGTATGAGAATAAGACGGTAAAGTACATGTATAGAGTTTGTTATAAATTACACTTTGGATTACGAGAGATGCCGTTGAACCCGCATTTAAATATAATTATTAATTTTTTTATAAAACTATTGAAAAATATAGAAATCAGAGTATAATAAGAACCGCGCCGTAAATTTATTATACATATTTGTCTCAGTAGCTCAGCTGGATAGAGCAACGCCCTTCTAAGGCGTCGGTCGGGGGTTCGAATCCCTCCTGGGACGTAAAAAGAAGCTTCCTTCGGGAAGCTTTTTTGCGTTCAAGGGAAGAGAACCCCAAAGGTTCGTCGGAGCAATTGCTTCGTTAGGGCTACTTTGCAATCTCGATTGGAAGGCGAGTATCCCTCTTTTTTGTGTTCAAGGCATAATCGTGTTATTGGTTTTACCTATAAATGGTATAGAATTTATATATTTAAATAATAAATAAATGTATGCCACAATGAGGATATCCATAACGAAAGCGACGGTGGTTTCCATGAAATCTATAAATCAATGGCAAGCAGAGGCGTATGACAACAAGCTGGCTTTTGTGTCCGGATATGGCAGAAACCTGCTCACTTGGCTTCAACCCCAAAAAGGGGAATACATTCTTGATCTGGGTTGCGGGACGGGGGATTTGACGTATGAAATTTCTCTGACCGGAGCTGAAGTGAGTGGTATGGATGCATCGCCGGATATGATTCGCCGTGCAAGGGAGAAATTCCCTGAAATTCAGTTCGTGGAAGGAGACGGTCATCAATTTGAGACGAATAGACTGTATGATGCCGTCTTCTCCAATGCAGCCCTGCACTGGATGCGAAGCCCGAGATTAGTGGTGGATAGCATATGGAAGTCACTGAAGCCCGGAGGGCGTTTTGTCGCAGAATTCGGTGGTAAAGGGAACGTGCAGACTATCGTGAATGCCTTGGAAGAGGTTGTGGAGCGGAACACGGGCATTCGTGCTTCAGAGCGGAATCCTTGGTATTTTCCTTCGATCGGTGAATATAGCCATATTTTAGAACAACGCGGTTTTCTGGTTCGTCATGCCTATCACTATGACCGTCCTACCAGATTGGAAGATGGAGAACATGGGATAGTAGGCTGGTTGGCTCATTTTGGCGGAGACTATTTCGAAGGTTTCAGTCATGAAGAGATACAACAAATGTGTAGGGAAACCAGTCAGATTGTGATGCCTTACCTTTGGAAAGAGGACGCTCTGTATGCCGACTACAAACGTCTGCGTATTGAAGCTGTGAAGCCAGAATAGGGTTGGTTTTTGCGGTATTTATCCCTGTTAAACGAATTATATTTTTCTTTTGCACGAATCACAATTCAGCTATGTACCAGGAATCTCTTTCTGCTAAAGAGGCTCCTGGTCTTTTTTTTTTGCAGCATTATTTTAAAAATGAAATATTCAAACGACAAATAATTACAAATGGATATTTTTATCATACTCAAGACCCATATAAGTAATTTCTATATCATAATTGTAAGTATTTAGAAGGAAAATGTGGTATTTTGATAGAATAATTTACCAAGGGTCAATCTTCTTGCAGATAGGTGGTGAAATTGGAGTGTGTATTGCAGTACGCACAGGCAGCAGGAACCCATCATGTGGTGAGGTATTCACATTTATAAGGAGGGGCTAAGCCTTGAGCAAACGATTGATATCCACGTTATTAAGTGTTCTGATGGTCTTTTCCATTATTCTCCCCGCGGCTGGAGCCGCTCCCGCAGATTCAGCTATTCAGCTTGAGAACATACCAAGTACAGCCGAAGCGAAACAATGGAGAGAGATTCTTGCTGGGCGAGAGGCAAAAATTGCCGCAGATCCATTTTTGGATAAAAGCTTGGAAGGCCTGGGTGGAGAGAACACCCGAGTTATCGTTGAGCTTTCCAATAAACCTGTTGCCGTAGTGCAAGGTGAATCAACCCTCTCCGGAAAATCTTTTACCTCCTCTATGGAAACAAAGGCTGTGACTCAAGTTGAGCAACAACAACAGTCATTTGTACATAGCCTCACTCAGAAGAAAATCAAACATGAAGTATTGGAAGAATATTCATATGCCCTGAATGGTGTAGCGATTGAGCTAAAAGGAAATCAAGTGGCACAATTGCTTCAAATCCCTGGCGTGGTCAGCGTATATCCTGACCTTGAAGTTACAATTGCGCCTGAGACAGACGAAGTGAACCCGTACATGAAAGATACAGCACCATTTATTGGTGCGCCTGAAGTATGGGATCTGGGTTACAAAGGAAATGGCATCAAAGTGGGTGTCATTGATACAGGAATTGACTATGAACATCCGAATTTGCAAGAAGCCTACAAAGGCGGATGGGACTTTGTTGGAAACGACAACGATCCGTATGAAGCAACATATCAGGAATGGAAAGTTTCAGGGGAACCTGAGTTTAATGCTAATGGAAGTGCCTATTACACATCTCACGGTACACACGTAGCAGGAACCATTGCTGCTCGCGATGCGGGGGATTACGGTATTGTTGGTGTTGCTCCTGAAGCCGATATCTATGCTTACCGTGTCCTTGGACCGTATGGTAGTGGTCAGACCTCATGGGTACTCGGCGGCATTGATCGTTCCGTTCAAGATGGCATGGATGTAATCAATCTTTCGTTGGGTAATGCCGCCAATGATCCGAGTTATGTTACTTCTGTTGCTCTTAACAATGCGATGCTGTCTGGTGTGACAGCAGTTGTAGCAAGTGGTAACAGTGGACCTAACCGATATACTCTAGGTTCTCCAGGTGCATCCGCCATGGCAATCACCGTAGGTAACTCTACAGGTCCTAGCCAGCTTATTACAGCGGATACTCACTTCTGGATTGGTGAAGAAGGCGAGGAGACACAACCTGAACAACAACCAGTGCCAGAGGTTGAACCATCTCCTGAACTGGGGTCAGCCCCAGGAACAGATGCATCTGAAGTTTCAGAACAAGACGTACCCGCAACGGCTATCGAAGAAAGTGCAGCAGGTGCGGAGGCCGTGGTTTCTGAAGAAACAGAAGCTCCAAATGCAGAAGAAGACGCAACAGGAACAAATACGCCATCTGTAACACCTGCTGCACCGGTTGAAGCTTCTCCTGAAGCTGCACCTGTGGAAGAAGAGGCCGTAGTTGCTCCGACTGAATCTCCACTGGCTGTTACAGAGTCGGTTTACCGTCTGGATCTGATGGGATGGAGTCTGTCAGCAGACCCTGAGACGGTTTTGACAGGGAAATATGAGCTTGAATTTGCAGCATTGGGTAAACCAACTGATTTTGAAGGCAAGGATTTTACAGGTAAAGTAGCATTGATTCAGCGGGGTGAACTCGCATTTGTAGAGAAAATTGCCAATGCAAAAGCGGCTGGGGCCGTAGCTGTTATTGTATATAACAATATTCCAGGTCCAATCGGTGTAAGTCTGGGTGATAACTTTGAACTCATTCCGACACTGAGCATGTCCAAAGAAGATGGCGAAGTGATCAAGGCTGAGCTGGACGCGGGACAAGCCGTTGAAGTGAGCTTTAGTGATTTTGAACGCAGCCAAACGCCGGGCGATGAAATGAACTCATCCAGTTCACGTGGACCTGCCAAGGTCACATTGGATATCAAACCGGATGTTGTTGCACCAGGTACAAGCATCCTGTCTACGATTCCTGCCTACGGCAAGGATGAGCCAGATGCGGATTACGCACAAGCCTACGATCGTAAATCAGGTACAAGTATGGCTACACCTCATGTAGCAGGTTTGATTGCCTTGCTGATCGAGAAGCATCCAGACTGGACGCCATTTGATATCAAAGTTGCGCTCATGAACAATAGTAAGGTGCTGGATACGACAAAGTATGATGTTTTTGATCAAGGTGCGGGCCGTATTCAGGCTGTGAACACCATCGATCCTGCGGCTTTTGTCAAAGTGCTTGACGTAACTCAATACACAGAAAGTGGTTCTGTTGTTGAAAAGGAAAATATCACCGGAAGTATCAACTACGGCAATTTCCTGAGCACAGATGAAAAGACGATTACCAAAACGATTAAAGTTGAAGCATTGAATGGGAGTGGCGGGGAGTACACTGTAAATGTGAATCCAACTCGCAATGTTGCTGGTGTATCCGTTGCCGTAGACAAGAGTTCCTTTACACTCAATGGTGAGGAAGAGCTCGCAGTGACAATCACCGTTCCACGAGGGGTTACTGCGACTACAGAAGCACAAGGTTACATTGAGTTGTCAAACGGAACCAATACCTTTACCGTGCCATATGTTGCTCATTTCAACGTGACATTGACTGGCGTAAAGTATATTGAAACGGTAAAAGGCACTGAAAAAAATCCATTCCACTATCCTTTGAAGGCTGATGGTACGTTGGATACGCTGAATGTAGCGATGGAGTTCTACAATCCGATGACATTTGCCCTGATTGAGATTTATGATGGTCTTAATCCGGAAGGTGGCTATTATCAAGATGGTTATATCGGTTCCATTTTCGGTAACTATTATAACTTCAATGCAAATGCAAGATATAACCTTGCTTGGAACGGCACATATGCAGATTACACGACCGATGAAGTGACTGAGATTCCTGATGGTTTATATACGGTGGATATCACTACCATTGGTACAGACGGCAAAACCTATAAGGAAGACACGCCCCCATTCTTAGTGAAAAAGACAGCTCCGGCTGTAACTGCACCAGAAGCGTTGGAATTCAAAGAGGATGAATCAGCTGTCCTTAATGGTAATGTAGAAGATTTGTACTTCCGTGTTGCCCCTGCGCTTGCCAGCGGATGGGACATCGCGTTTGATCCTGCTGCTTCCCTGGAAGCAACGTATGTTGTGAAAAAGAAGATGGTTCGATTCAAAAAGAGGGTGTTTTTGAAGTACAAGCTGATGGCACCTTCAGCCTTCCTTTGGAAGGAATCGAAGCAGGTGAGTATGTCGTTGAACTTACGGTGAAAGACCAACAAGGGCTTGCCGGTACAGCCAATACGGTCCTGAAGTTGGAAGCTGTGGAGACTGAACCTGAAACTCCGGCTACCAAGGCTCCGGGCACGCCTGTATTGTCTCACAATAACTGGGTAGGCAACGGCCTGCCAGAAGGCTCGTATATCGTTACCATGAACCTGTGGTGGGGCGAGAACGGGACTAGCTACAAGTTATATGAGGACGGGGTTCTGGTTGATACACAGAAGCTGACTTACAACGCGCCTTGGGCGCAGTTTGCACAAACGAAGATCACCGGCAAAGCCAATGGCACATATACGTACGTGGCTGAGCTAACAAACGACAAGGGAACAACGCGGAGTCAGACGTTAACTGTTCGGGTTACCAACGCATCGCCAGGCAAAGCAGTTCTCTCTCATGATAACTGGGATGGCGATGGCAACTATAAGGTGATCATGAACCTGTGGTGGGGCACCAATGCGACAGAGTATCGTCTCTATGAAAATGACAAGCTGATCGACACGCAAGAACTTCGTGCGGTATCACCTCTTGTGCAAAGTGCTGTGACTAAACTGTCCGGCAAAGCGTCGGGTACGTATACGTATCGGGCCGAGTTAATTAACGCAGCTGGAGTTACTAGTACAGACACGATTAAGGTAAAAGTGAAGTAAGTGTTTCCTTATGGACGCGGATTCAATTAATGAAGAAACTGTTCCATGCTTAAATGGCCTCCATCCTGATTGACAGGATGGAGGCCATGTTGTTTCTAAATTAATGTTGATTCCAGATAAATGCGTAATATGACTAGCCGATCATTCGATTTTTGCTGGCCTGAATTCCTGCGATCAGTAAAGTAATGGCCAGAATGACCTGTATCAGCAATGGAAGGGTCCATCCTTTTGTCCAGTCATGAAGCATGCCGAATAGTAAAGGTCCCACTGCTGCAAGCATATATCCGAACGACTGGGCCATACCGGACAGGCTGGCAGCTTGTCTGGCATCTGTTGTGCGAAGGACGAAGAACATCGTTACCAGTCCAAACGAAGCTCCGGCACCAATCCCTGCCAACGCGACGCCGATGGTAACAAGCGAAGCGATGCCGCTTAACAATAACGCATACCCGACAATTAAAGAAGAGCACGTAATCGCGGTTAGAGCACGTTGATCTCGCGTTCGGCCCGCCAGGATCGGAACGATAAAGGTTGCCGGTACACTAACCATCTGCATCAGGGAGAGCATCCATCCTGCTGAGGAGGGGCTGAATCCTTGCTCGGCGAGAATCTCGGGAAGCCAGGTAATCGTTGTATAGAAAATTAGGGATTGCAGACCCATAAATAAAGTAATGAACCAGGCTAGTGCAGAGGTTCTTAGACGCACAGGTGCCCCTTCACTTTGGGAGGTAACATATACCATCCGCTGACGTCCTGCGGCGATCTGGGGGAGCCATAGGAGAAGCGCCAGTACGGACAATAGGGCCCACATGCCTAACGAAGCACGCCAACCCATGGACGTAGCTCCGGCTACGGGCACACTGACACCCGAGGCGATGGCGCCAAAAACATTCATGGATACAGAGTATAATCCGGTGACGATACCTACCCGCAATGGAAAATCGCGTTTGATCAAGCTCGGTAAGAGCACGTTGCTTAATGCAATGCCGCATCCCAATATTGCAGTTCCTGCATATAAGGAAAGAACGGAAGGCAACAAGCGTAAGGCCACTCCGATGGTTACAATAATAACAGCCAATAGCAGCGCGGATTCGAGTCCTAACCGTTTGGCAAGACGTGGTGCAAAAGGTGAGACAGCTGCAAAGGCGAGCAAAGGTAGTGAGGTCAGAAGCCCGGCCATCGTGTGGCCGATACCTGTATCTGAGCGGATCAGCTCCACTACAGGTCCCGTCGCCGTAATCGGTGACCTCATGGTAGCGGCGATGACGATAATGCCTGCTAATAACAGGCCGAAACTTTTTGATGTCGAAGAATGTTCTTCCTCGGCATGGATGGACGAGTGCTGTTGTATTGAAGATGACATTGATAAGATCTCCTGTTTCCTAATAGGTTAATATGTATGGATTGTTACATTATCCACTCCACAAGCATAACATTCCATGTCAATATTGAACAACGAATTGAAAAACACACACTCATGAACGCGGTGCTATGACTATCTTGGACCTGACAAATTCTAACGAATCCACGAGGTCTTATAACAGGTAAAACTGCCATGTTCAGATTCTAACGAACCTCAGCGACGTTATCAGGCTATTAATTGCAAATAAGTGTGTTAATTCCTCGCGAAAAGGCGAACTAAGCTCTCTACGATTCGTTAGAATTCCATAATGCCGAATTTGGGTCGAATAAAGTGTCCCATGTTCGTTAGAGCATCATACTGTGACATGTCATCCATGGAATGAGCAGATGCAGACATTTTAATGAAGTGACATAGAGCATGTAACGAAGCGAATGCTTCGACGTACGGATGTAGTCTTCTTCGACAGAACGCAAAAGAAACTTCCCGAAGGAAGTTCTTTTTCATACGTCCCGGGGGATACTCTCCTTGCAGTCGAGACTGCGAAGTAGCGCTAACGAAGCGGCTGCTCCGACGAACCAATGGGGTTCTTATCCCCGGAACGCAAAAAAACTTCCCGAAGGAAGTTTTCTTTTCATACGTCCCAGGTGGGATACTCTCCTTGCAGTCGAGACTGCGAAGTAGCGCTAACGAAGCGGCTGCTCCGACGAACCATTGGGTTTCTCATCCCCAGAACGCAAAAAAAACTTCCCGAAGAAGTTCTCTTTTCATACGTCCCAGGAGGGATGCTCTCCTTGCAGTCGAGACTGCGAAGTAGCGCTAACGAAGCGGATGCTCCGACGAACCATTGGGGTTCTTATCCCGGAACGCAAAAGAAACTTCCCGAAGGAAGTTTCTTTTTAATACGTCCCAGGAGGGATTCGAACCCCCGACCGACGCCTTAGAAGGGCGTTGCTCTATCCAGCTGAGCTACTGAGACATGAATTTTTTCAAGCAAAATTGATTTTATCATATGCATACAGGAATATCAAGCATTTTATTTTGAAGAGTTTTTCGTATATGATATTTGGCGGCAGTAACGTTTTTTTCATTATATTTAAGGTTATGTTAGAATATCAGGAGAACTCAAAAATAGATCGATAATCAATATAATATATACATCTATTTAGGTTAATTCCGACTGGAGATTCAGATATAGAGGAGGTGCTCCCATTAAGGAATCCACGACCCCGGAAACCGAGCATAACAACAATATTGTGCTGTTTCCTAAGACGCTGGACTATTACCAGATTCAATTGACAGTTATGCTTGAAAATGAACGGTATGGTGAAGCGATGAAATTGCTTCACTTTTTGCTGCAATGTCAGGGACAGGAAGAGCGCCATTATGATGAATGGCGTGCCCTGCTCGAATGGCTACAGGCTGCGTTCCCTCAATATGAAGAAACCTCGCCTGCCGTTCATGAAGAACGAGAAGAGGAAGAAGAGATTAGTGAGGAAGACATGGCACGGCATCATGCCCGAATGAAGCTTGAACAGGATGATGGCTATGCAGACAAAATGCTTCGCACCGTCATGGAAGAGCCGCTGTCTGAACAGACGATGCTGGCATTGGAGCAACTGGCCTACCTTGATTTGCCGAAGATTGACGAGGCACTTACGAGCTGGTTAAGAGATAAGTCTCTCCACCCTCTGCTTCAATTCCGGGTGCTGCAAACCTTGCGTCGGCGAGGTGTTCAAGGTATGATCCAGTTTACGAGAGGCGAAGAACAGGTTGAAGTCGAAATCGATACCGTACCTCTGAAACCAGAGGAATTCCCGCTCCAGATTGTTCAGATTCTGGAACGAGTGGCAGATCAGACGGAGGTTCATGAACCTACGCTCTTTATTTTGCCCAGGAACTGTGGATACAATATGTCATGGCGGTGTATGGAACACGTGATTATATATCGATGCTGGAAGAAAATGATTCCATGACAGATATATGGGCAGCAGCTCTACATATGACCGTTGCAGACAGTTTGGGTGGTTCTCATGATGAGGAGAATACACGCTCAATGTATGCTGTGACAGGCGCGATGCGCTTTCGAATGGAGCAGGCTTATCGTTCCATGAAACAGTTTGTATCTGCCGGTTTGGACGGGTAATCGAGGCCGGAAACGTTTTCCTCAAACTGTATCAAGGGATTCCCCTTGAAAAAGAATCTAATCTTGTTTATACTAAAATGGTTATTTTGTACGTGATTGCCTACGTGAACATGTGAATTTTGGAGGGGAAAGTATACAATGAAAGCAACTTGGGAAAAGATAGAGAAGAACCTTGGGGTTCTTGAGGTTGAAGTGGATGCGGATCGTGTAACTGCAGCACTCGACAAAGCTTTTAATAAAGTGGTTAAACAAGCAAACGTACCTGGATTCCGTAAAGGTAAAGTACCACGTTCCATCTTCGAAGCACGCTTTGGTGTAGAGAGCCTTTATCAAGAAGCAATCGACATTTTGCTTCCTGAAGCTTATACAGAAGCAATCGACCAAACGGATATTTTCCCGGTTGATCGTCCTGACGTAGATGTAGAACAATTCGCTAAAGGACAAACATTCAAGTTCAAAGCGAAAGTAACTGTGAAACCTGAAGTTACTCTGGGTGAGTACAAAGGAATCGAAGTTGCTGTAGCAAAAGGCGAAGTAACGGATGCAGAAGTGACTGAAGAACTTGAGCGTCTTCAACAACGTCACGCTGAACTCGTTGTAATCGACGAAGGTTCCGCTGCTAACGGTGACGTTGCAGTAATCGACTTCGACGGTTCCGTTGATGGTGTACCTTTTGAAGGTGGTAAAGCTGAGCGTTATTCCCTTGAACTGGGTTCCAACACATTCATTCCTGGATTTGAAGAGCAAGTTGTGGGTCTGTCCACAGGTGACTTCAAAGACGTGGAAGTGACTTTCCCAGAAAGCTACCATGCAGCAGAACTTGCTGGCAAACAAGCGGTATTCAAAGTGAAAATTCACGAAATCAAACGCAAACAGCTTCCTGCATTGGATGATGAGTTTGCAAAAGATGTTAGCGAATTTGACACTCTTGAAGAGTACAAAGCTGACCTGAAAACACAATTGGAATCCCGTAAAGCTGACGAAGCCAAAGCTGCACAAGAAAATGCAGTTGTAGAAAAAGTGGCTGAGAACGCTGAAGTGGACATTCCAGCAGCAATGGTCGACAGCGAAGTACAAAACATGATGCGCGATTTCGACAACCGTCTGCGTAACCAAGGTATGAACCTTGAAATGTTCCTGAGCTTCTCTGGCCAGACTCAAGCTGACCTGAGAGGACAAATGCAAGAGGATGCTTCCAAACGTGTTCGCAACAACCTGGTGCTTGAAGCTGTAGGTAAAGCGGAAAACATCGAAGTATCTGACGAAGAAGTGAACCAAGAACTCGAGAAAATGGCTGAATCTTACAAGCGTCCTGCTGAAGAGATCCGTGGCATCCTCGAAGGTAATGGTTCCCTGGACAGCCTTCGCGATGAAGTAAAACTGCGTAAAACAATCGACGTTCTTGTTGAGAACAGCACGGTTGTTGAACCGGTTGAAGCTCCAGCTGAAGAAGTTGTTGCAGAAGCTGACGAAAAATAAGACAAGCTGTGATCAACTTGTCCGTTGAATAAATGATAAGGCACGTGAACTATTGCGTGCCTTATTTTTAAATTATGACATCCATTTTATAGAAAATGAAGTAATTATATGGATGGTCGCTAATTTTATTGATCTGGGCACATTTTTTACATACCTATGTACTTCCTGCAAATAAAAAACGGCAAGACGGCATAGGATGGCTTCAATTTGCACATACATAGAAAACATGGTTAAATATGATCAGGCTAAAAAAGTAAACACACGGATGTCTGACCTCTCTTGTGAAAAATGACATTGTCACAGGAAAGTGTTAGAATGAATTTGGGTTTGCTTTACAGGTGGCCTATGTCTAATTACATGTAGAAAAGAGGTTGGTCTCATGAGTCTGGTGCCAATGGTTATAGAACAAACCAATCGAGGCGAGCGGTCTTACGATATATATTCACGTTTGCTGAAAGATCGCATTATCTTTCTAACCAGTGCGATTGATGACGATGTAGCCAATCTTGTCATAGCACAGCTTTTGTTTTTGGCAGCCGACGATCCTGAGAAGGATATCAGCTTGTACATTAACTCACCTGGTGGTTCTGTCACTGCAGGGATGGGTATATACGATACGATGCAATTTATCAAGCCGGATGTATCTACCATTTGCGTAGGGATGGCAGCAAGCATGGGCTCGTTATTGCTAACAGCCGGTGCACCTGGCAAGAGATATGCGCTGACCAACAGCGAAGTCATGATTCATCAGCCGCTTGGCGGTATTCAAGGACAGGCTGCGGATATTAAGATTCACGCAGAATGGATTATTAAAACACGTCAGAAACTGAATCAAATATACGTCGATCGTACGGGTCAGCCTCTTGAGAAAATTGAGCGGGATACAGACCGTGACTTCTTCATGAGCGCTGAAGAAGCTAAGACGTACGGCATTATTGACCAGGTGCTCAGTAGACCGATCAATTCCTAAAGGGGTGGTTTCATGTTTAAATTTAACGATGAGAAAGGGCAACTGAAATGCTCTTTTTGCGGTAAATCTCAGGAGCAGGTACGCAAGTTGGTCGCTGGACCAGGCGTGTACATTTGTGATGAATGTATCGAACTTTGCACCGAAATCGTTGAGGAAGAACTCGGTCATGATGAAGAAATAGACCTGAAAGATATTCCGAAACCAAAAGAAATTCGCAATATTCTGGATCAATATGTTATTGGACAGGAACAAGCGAAAAAATCATTGTCTGTTGCAGTGTATAATCACTACAAACGGATCAACACACAAAGCAAGATTGAAGACGTTGAATTGTCAAAGAGTAACATTTTGCTGTTAGGACCAACAGGTTCCGGTAAAACGTTGCTTGCGCAAACGATGGCCAAAATTCTAAATGTTCCATTTGCAATTGCGGATGCTACATCATTAACAGAAGCGGGTTATGTGGGTGAGGATGTAGAGAATATCCTGCTCAAACTGATTCAAGCTGCTGATTATGATGTGGAAAAAGCAGAGCGTGGCATTATTTATATCGATGAGATTGATAAAGTAGCGCGTAAATCCGAGAACCCATCCATCACTCGTGATGTATCGGGTGAAGGTGTGCAGCAGGCTCTCTTGAAAATTCTTGAAGGAACTGTGGCTTCTGTACCACCACAAGGTGGTCGTAAACACCCTCATCAAGAATTCATTCAGATCGATACAACGAACATTCTGTTCATTTGTGGCGGTGCCTTTGATGGTCTGGAGCAAATGATCAAACGCCGGATCGGTAAAAAAGTCATTGGCTTCAATACCGTTTCTGAGCAAAAAGATCTGAAACCAGGTGAATACCTGGGTATGGTATTGCCGGAAGATTTGCTGAAATTTGGTCTGATTCCGGAGTTTGTAGGCCGTCTGCCAGTCATCTCCACTTTGGAGCCGCTGGATGAAGATACGTTGGTACGGATCCTCTCCGAACCAAAAAATGCGCTTACCAAACAGTACCAAAAACTGCTTGAGCTGGACAATGTGAACCTGGTATTTGAACCAGCAGCATTGCTCGCGATTGCAAAAGAAGCGATCAAACGTAACACAGGTGCGCGTGGATTACGTGCCATCATTGAAGGCATCATGCTTGAAATCATGTATGAAGTGCCTTCACGTGAAGATGTTACGAACTGTGTCATTACCGAAGAAGTGGTTGAGAAAAGAGTTGTGCCTGAACTAAGCCAATCAAAGGACGATAAGCAGGAAGAAAGCGCCTAAGCGTGGCTTGAATCCCGTTGAACTCTGAAATATAGACTTGTCAGTTCTCCACTTTGGCAGAAGGCGAATTCATGTCTCTGTCAGGGTGGAGCTTTGACGTTGTGGGGAGAGAAATCACTCATGTATTTAAGACAGGATACACGTCCCGTAAAAGTGGGAAACGTAACGATCGGTGGCAGTAACGAAGTCATTATTCAAAGTATGTGTACAACCAAAACGGCAGACGTTGAAGCAACGGTTGCAGAGATTCTGCGACTGGAAGAAGCGGGCTGTCAGGTGGTACGTGTTACGGTGAATAATGAGGAAGTCCGCAGCCATCAAGGAAATCAAGAAACGCATTCATATACCGCTCGTAGCTGACATTCATTTCAACTATAAGCTGGCTTTGCTTGCGATTGAGAACGGTATTGATAAAGTACGGATTAATCCAGGTAACATCGGTAAACGTTCCAAAGTGGAAGAAGTCGTGAAAGCATGTAAAGAGCGCGGTATTCCAATTCGGATCGGGGTAAATGCGGGATCTCTGGAGAACCATCTTCTGGAGAAGTACGGGTATCCAACGGCAGATGCTATGGTAGAAAGTGCATTGTATCACATTGGTATTCTGGAAGAGCTCGATTTCCACGATATCATCGTGTCACTCAAAGCATCAGATGTGCCGATGGCCATTGAGGCTTATACCAAAGCAGCTCAGATCATTCCGTATCCGTTGCATCTCGGGATTACCGAAGCAGGTACACTGTTCTCCGGTACAATTAAAAGCTCGGCAGGTATGGGTGCCTTGTTGTCTATGGGCATTGGTTCTACGATGCGGATCTCACTGAGTGCAGACCCGGTAGAAGAAATCAAGGTTGCTCGCGATCTGCTCAAAACATTTGGACTCATTACGAATGCTGCCACATTGATCTCTTGCCCAACGTGTGGACGTCTGGATATCGACCTGTTCTCCATTGCCAACGAAGTGGAAGAGTATATCTCCAAACTGAAGGTGCCAATTAAAGTATCCGTATTGGGTTGTGCAGTAAATGGTCCCGGTGAGGCAAAAGAAGCGGATATCGGGATTGCCGGTGCTCGTGGAGAAGGTCTCTTGTTCCGTCACGGCAAGATGATCCGTAAAGTGCCTGAAGAAATTATGGTTGAAGAATTGAAAAAAGAAATCGATAAAATCGTCGAAGCCTATGAAGAGACAGGTGTTATTCCTGGTCGTTCGCACTGATTGATTCATATCTGATTACAACAAAAGCCCGCCAGCGATGGCGGGCTTTTTATATTCTCGCATACAAATTCCGCATCGCCCGTTTACGTCTCGCTGAAAAGGCTATACTACCAAGTATTAGCACGATCTCATGTGAGAATAGCGACAAAATAGGAGGATGTGAAGACATGGAATTTGGTATGGTCATCATGTTGATTCAGTTATTTTTTGGAGTGGTGATTGGTTTGTATTTCTGGAACCTGTTGCGTGGTCAGAAACGAACCGTAGTGCCGTTGAGCGAGAGTCTCGCAAGGAACTGGAGAAGCTGCGCAAGCTGCGTTCAATCTCACTCACCAAGCCGTTGTCGGAGAAGACGCGTCCCGCGACCATTAGCGATATTGTTGGACAAAAAGACGGGCTTCGTGCCCTTAAAGCTGCGTTATGCAGTGCGAATCCGCAGCATGTTATCATTTATGGCCCTCCCGGAGTCGGGAAGACAGCTGCTGCAAGGGTTGTGCTGGAAGAAGCCAAGAAGAATCCCTCTTCTCCTTTCAAACCAGACGCGAAATTCACTGAGCTGGATGCAACAACAGCCCGTTTTGATGAGCGTGGTATCGCAGACCCCTTAATTGGCTCGGTCCATGATCCGATATATCAGGGAGCAGGAGCCATGGGTGTTGCAGGTATTCCCCAACCGAAACCGGGAGCTGTAACGAAAGCACATGGAGGCATGCTTTTTATTGATGAAATTGGTGAATTGCATTCGATCCAGATGAATAAGCTGTTGAAAGTGCTGGAGGATCGCAAGGTGTTTTTGGAGAGTGCGTACTATAACTCGGAAGACACGCATACTCCTGCTTATATCCACGATATTTTTCAAAATGGCCTGCCGGCCGACTTCCGCCTTGTTGGAGCCACGACACGATCGCCGCATGAACTGCCACCAGCTTTGCGTTCGCGGTGCATGGAAGTTTATTTCCGGCCCTTGTTGCCTGAAGAGATTGGACGCATTGCAGAGGATGCTGTTCAGAAAATAGGGTTCAGTCCATGTCCGGATGCGGTTGATGTGGTCAAGCGATATGCAACCAATGGACGTGAAGCCGTCAATATCATCCAGCTCGCTGCTGGACTTGCGCTGACAGAGAAGCGTGAGACCCTTCAGGCGTCCGATGTGGAGTGGGTGGCTGGTAGCAGCCAGATTCAGCCGCGGCCGGACCGGAAGGTCCCTCACAGCCGCAGGTGGGGTTTGTTAACGGATTGGCGGTATACGGACCGAACATGGGGACCATTTTGGAAATCGAAGTGTCTGCTGTTCCGGCTCTTAAAGGTCAAGGCCGAATCAACATCACAGGCGTTGTGGATGAAGAAGAGATTGGAGGCGGTTCGCGTACACTCCGGCGAAAAAGTATGGCTAAAGGCTCGGTTGAAAATGTGTTAACCGTATTAAAAGCCATGGGTATTCGTCCGAATGATTATGATTTACACGTGAATTTCCCGGGTGGGACGCCTATTGATGGCCCATCAGCCGGGATTGCCATGGCGACTGCCATTACCTCAGCCATTCAGGGACGCCCTGTGGATCATGAGACAGCGATGACTGGCGAGATCAGTATTCATGGTCGGGTGAAGCCCATTGGTGGCGTGCTGGCCAAGGTGGAGGCTGCTTTTCAGGCGGGAGCCAAGACGGTTATTATTCCCGCGGAGAACTGGCAGTCCATTTTCGAGAATCTGGATGGCTTGCGTGTTATTCCGGTAGATACGGTACAGGACGTCTTCCGGGAAGTGTTCGCCTGGGTTCCGGAATCACAACAGATGGAACAGACAAAGCTTGCAGAGGAGGCAGTTACACCTGCACCGGAGATTTTTCCACCGGCATCCGCTTCCTATTTGCGTGCTGACGTGCCTCGTCCAGGACAGGTTACAGATTCGGGAAGCTGCTAAGCGCTTCCCTTCATTGGTTTTTTATGTGAACATTTGATAGAATAATGAATGACTACAACCTGAGAGCCATTGGAGGTGCGAAAGCGATGGGACCGAGCAAAGCGAAAGGTCGTCGTTTTCCTTTACTGCCTTTAAGAGGACTTCTCGTCTACCCGAGTATGGTACTGCATCTCGATGTGGGCCGGGAGAAATCGGTCAAGGCTTTAGAAAAAGCGATGGTAGAAGAACATTTGATTCTCCTATGTTCCCAAGCCGAAGTAAATATTGAAGAACCAACACAAGAGGACATTTTCAGAATCGGAACCGTGGCCAAGGTCAGACAGATGCTGAAGCTTCCGAACGGTACGATTCGTGTACTCGTGGAAGGCTTGGAACGGGCTGAAATTATTGAATATACGGACAACGAGGAATATTATGAAGTGCTGGCCAAAGAGCTGCCTGAAGAGGAAAATACCCATCCGGAGACGGATGCCTTGATGCGTACCGTTCTGAACCAGTTCGAGAATTATATTAATCTGTCCAAAAAAGTGACACCAGAGACACTCGCAGCGGTGTCCGACATCGAAGAGCCAGGGCGACTGGCTGATGTGATTACAAGTCACCTGTCCTTGAAGATCAAGGATAAACAGGAAATTCTGGAGACCATCGACGTGCGGGAACGTCTGGAGAAATTGCTGGATATCCTGAACAATGAGCGCGAAGTGCTGGAGCTTGAACGCAAGATCAGCCAACGTGTGAAGAAACAGATGGAGAAAACGCAAAAGGAATATTATCTGCGCGAGCAGATGAAAGCGATCCAGAAAGAACTGGGTGAAAAAGAAGGCCGTGCAGGTGAGGTCGAGGAACTTCGCACGCAGATGGAAGAACTCGGCTTGCCGGACAAGGTGAAAGAAAAGGTCGAAAAAGAAATTGATCGACTGGAGAAAATGCCTGCAAGCTCAGCCGAGGGCGGAGTCATCCGCAACTATGTGGATTGGCTGCTTGGCCTTCCCTGGAGCCATATGACAGCAGATGATCTGGATATCCAAAAAGCCGAGGATGTGCTCAATGCCGATCATTACGGATTGGAAAAGCCCAAAGAACGTGTGCTTGAATATCTGGCTGTCCAGAAGCTCGTCAAGAAGCTTAAAGGGCCAATCCTCTGTCTGGTTGGACCTCCAGGTGTCGGTAAAACATCCCTTGCCCGTTCAATCGCGAGATCGCTTGGTCGGGAGTTTGTAAGAATCTCTTGGCGGCGTGCGAGATGAAGCCGAGATTCGCGGACACCGGCGCACCTATGTAGGAGCCATGCCTGGTCGCATCATTCAGGGCATGAAAACGGCGGGTTCACTTAATCCGGTATTCCTGCTCGACGAGATTGATAAGATGGCTTCAGATTTCCGCGGAGACCCTTCCGCAGCGTTGCTTGAAGTCCTTGATCCGGAACAGAACAATACGTTTAGTGATCACTTTGTAGAATTGCCGTTTGACTTATCCAACGTTATGTTTATAACAACTGCCAACACGGTTCACAACATTCCGCGTCCGTTGCTGGATCGGATGGAGATGCTCAACATCCCTGGTTACACAGAGCTGGAGAAGCTGCAAATTGCGAAAAACTATTTGTTGCCCAAACAGAAGCAGGACCATGGTCTGGAAGAAGAGCAACTGGAAATTCCGGATGACGCGCTGTTGCGTGTAATTCGTGAATATACACGGGAGTCCGGTGTGCGTAATCTGGAACAACAGATGGCTTCATCGTGCCGGAAAGCTGCCAAGAATATCGTATCTGGTGCTGAGGGGCAGATTAGCATCACATCAGATAAGATCAAAGACTACCTTGGACCTGGCAAGTTCCGTTATGGCATGGCCGAGCTGGAAGATCAGATTGGTACCGTAACGGGTCTGGCGTGGACTGAAGTGGGCGGAGATACCCTTGTTATTGAAGTGACTGTTGTGCCTGGAACAGGTAAATTGACTCTGACGGGTAAACTCGGGGATGTCATGAAGGAATCGGCACAAGCCGCATTCAGCTACACGCGTTCCAAAGCTACACAGCTTGGGATCGCGCCTGATTTCCATGAGAAGAACGATATCCATATTCACGTTCCGGAAGGAGCGATTCCGAAGGATGGTCCATCTGCCGGGATTACGATGGCAACAGCGTTGATCTCAGCCCTGACGAACAAACATGTGTCCAAGGATATCGCCATGACGGGTGAAATAACATTGCGTGGACGTGTATTGCCAATCGGTGGTTTGAAAGAGAAATCACTGGCAGCTCATCGTGCTGGTTATAAAAAATATTATTGCCCAAGGATAACGAACGGGACCTGCGTGACATTCCAGACAGCATCAAGGAAGATGTGGAGTTTGTCCCTGTAGCCCATATGGATCAGGTATTGCAGCATGCGCTTGTTGAGCAGGCAGGAATTCACCTGTAATCCGCGTATCCGAAAGGTTCGTATGAAGAGTAGACCGTTCTGCGGAGGCTTCGGCGTCCGCTGGAACGGTTTTTTGGTATGATAGAACAATCCATGGCATAATAACGTCAACAGGTTATGCATAGCAAAGGCGTTCAAGAGAGGAAAGATACAATATGAAAGTAAATCAATCTGAATTTATTATCAGTGCCGTTCGGCCTGAACAATACCCCGAGGACGGTCTGCCAGAGATTGCGTTGGCGGGACGCTCCAATGTGGGGAAATCTTCCCTGATCAACCGTTTGATCAATCGTAAAAATTTGGCCCGGACGAGTGCAACACCAGGTAAAACACAGCAGCTGAACTATTATAAAATTAATCAGGATCTCTACTTCGTCGATTTCCCGGGATATGGCTACGCCAAAGTGTCCAAAGAGCAACGCTTTGCCTGGGGTAAAATGATGGAGAAATACCTGCTCGGACGCGAGGAATTGAAACTGGTTATGCAGATGGTGGATATGAGACATGAGCCATCCAAAGAAGACAAGATGATGAATGAATGGCTTCGTCATAACGGGCTGCCTTTGGTTGTGGTAGCAACCAAGATGGACAAGATTCCCAAGACACGCAGAGCCAAACATATCAAAGTTATTAAGGAATCGCTGGGTCTTCGTTCAGGAGATTTGTTTGTACCGTTTTCATCCGAAGAGGGATTGGGGAAAGAAGAGTTATGGGACATCATTACTCGTCATGCCCGTATCGATAAGTACGCACCAGTTTTGGATACAGAGGGTGCTTCTGAAGAAGAAGAAAACAACGAAATTAGCGGATAACCGAGGTAGTGCACTGTTTTATTGCGCGAATGGGAGCATGCTAAGTGAAACGTTGACGAGATCAAGAAAAATGCGGTTTTTATGGAATTTCGTGAGAATTCATGATCTGGGTTTAGAGAAAAATAGCATTAGGATAGTGTATAATGAGCATAGGTGCATGTTGCCAACAGTACCAAAAATACCGGCTTTGCCGGCCTGAAGAATTTTGAGATTACTGCTTCATGTGCAGGAAGGCAAAACAATCGGGAAAGAATTGAGGGATTTGTATGGCTCAGCGGTTAGCCACAGAATATGTTAAGGCGACTATGAAATTGTCAGAACCCCAGATGCATCAGTTTTTGCGCATGACAGAAGACGGCCGGCTTCATCATCGGGTTAAGGTGTTGGACAATGGATGTCAGGAGATTGTGTTGGGGATGTAAGTGGAGAAGAGGTTCATTTCCCATTTGACCGCATAGAAGGATTTTATATCTGTGAGTTATCTTGCCGCCTGGTGAACCTGCATCTGACCAACGTTGTACGGAAGCTCTTTATGACGTTTAAGGGTGACGGGGTTGTTCATCGGATCTACAAAGGGTTCACCATGACATATGTGTATGCTCAAGGCACTGTCCGTAAAATTGTGGAGACAACCGGGAGAACACCCGAGTGATCTATGAATACAAAAATACGTTGCTTGAATTGCAACATCTGTTCCAGGCCAGAGATGTAGAACGCGAAATCAACCGTATATATGCCGAGATTGATTCACTGCTGGACACTAGAAAAGATGCGACTGCTGAACAGCTTCATCAGATTGATGAGAGCCTTGCACGTTATCAAAAACGGTTGTTTGAGCTTGAAGCTTATTAACCTGAAAGTGTATGTTTATACACGCATATGAATGGTCTGAATTCCCTTGTCTCTTCCGGGCAGTGGCACGTGCCAACGCGGAGGTTTCAGGGGGATTTTTTATTTTACAATCTTCTGGAAAAGGGTTGATTTCACGATGATTCAATGGTATTTTTAATCTCGTTGAAAACAATATAGGAACCAGGATTCACTCAGGACATTATATGTTGCGAGAGATTTTTCCCTCGGGAAGTGAATGACGTAGGTCCTAGCGGATGAAATTTTTCAAACATTTTATTCCTAGGAAGGGAGAACCGAAGGGTGGAATATTCAACTTTCGGAAGACACGTTGCTGTTGATGCTTGGGGTGTCGACTTTAATCTACTGAACAATGCGGAGTACCTGCAAGCCCATATGGTTGAAGCAGCGGAGGCATGTGGCGCGACAGTAATGTTCGTGCAGTCCAAAGCAGTTTGACCCACAGGGTGCAACCGTACTTGTACTTTTGTCTGAGAGCCATCTCTCCATTCATACGTATCCTGAGAGAGGTTTCGCGGCGATTGATTGTTACACTTGTGGGATACCGTTGACCCACAGCTGGCCATTGATTATCTGGTATCCGTATTAAAGCCTGAAAAAACGTATGCAAAGAAGCTGATACGTGGATTGGGTGAATTGCAAGTGGAAACACCAGAGATGAACAACTCAATTGAACAGATTTAAATAATAAATATATCGCATACAAAATGTTCACATATCGGGATGGACGCATAACCTCCCAAACTTTAATAGTCATGGAATAATTCCATGACTATTTGTTTTAAGATTTATATCGTTATGAATATTAACATAAACACATTTTAACGCATAACGGTGAACTTTGGTGAGACACTACAATAAATGACAGTGCATATGATGATGAACATGGGGATTTCATAAACATTTCATAAAAATGACCCGGTCAAGGCTATGATGTGTGATATAATTAACCATGTCAATCATAAATGGATAGACATATGCAGTAAGCACTTTGATTGGAAATTTATTAGGCAGGTGAACTTGCAATGCACATCGTTGTCGTTGGTTTGAATTATCGCACGGCGCCTGTAGAGGTTAGGGAACGATTCACATTTGCAGAAAAGGACTTGTCTGAAGCGCTGCAGCAGCTCAAGCTGACCAAGAGTGTATTGGAAGGTGTAATCGTAGCCACATGTAACCGTACCGAGTTGTATGTTGTGGTGGACCGTCTTCACATGTGTGGTTATTTTATTCGAACATTCATGGAACAATGGTTTAATGTTCCACGGGAAGAATTTACGCAACACTTATATATATATGAAGATGACCAAGCCATGCGCCATTTGTTCCGTGTAATCTGCGGACTGGATTCCATGGTCATTGGTGAGACTCAGATCCTTGGACAGGTGAAACAGGCTTTTCTTAAAGCGCAGGAAGAGAAATCAACAGGTACCTGGTTTAATAAGCTGTTCAAACAGGCAGTTACGCTGGGCAAACGGGCACATTCGGAGACTTCCATCGGGGAGAGCGCCGTATCTGTCAGTTATGCTGCTGTTGAGCTCGGTAAGAGGATTTTTGGCATGTTCACAGACAAGAAGGTACTTATTTTGGGTGCCGGCAAGATGAGTGAACTGACCGTGAAACATCTTTATGCCAACGGGGCATCCGAAGTCATCGTAGCCAATCGTACGCTCGCGAGAGCCGAAGAATTGGCAGCCAAGTTCCGGGGCACACCTTGTACGATGGAACAGGCATTAGATCGACTTAATGAAGTTGACATTGTGATCAGTTCCACTGGAGCTGAACGTTATGTCATGGATGCAGCAGTGGTACGGGAGAGCATGAAGCGTCGTCAATCTCGTCCATTGTTCCTGATTGATATTGCGGTTCCACGCGATATTGACCCTGCGATTGGTGAGTTATCCAACGTATTTCTCTATGACATTGATGATCTGGAAGGAATCGTGGAGAGCAACCTGGAGATGCGTAAGGTGGAGGCAGCCAAGATTGAGAGAATGATCGAGCTTGAGATGGAAGATTATTATCATTGGCTCAAAACGTTGGGTGTTCGTCCCGTTATTCGTGCCTTGCAGGAAAAGGTGTCTCCATTCATGAAGAAACGATGGATAGCCTGTTTAATAAACTGCCTGAGCTCGATGAACATCAGCGTAAAGTCATTCGTCGTTTGACCAAGAGTATTGTGAATCAAATGACGACAGATCCGATTAATCGGATTAAGGAAATGGCAGGCACGAAACAAGGTGACGAAGCTCTGCGCATGTTTACTCAGATTTTTGCTTTGGAAGATGCAGTAGAAGTGGCTGCTGAAAAAGTGAGTCAGAGTGATGCCACAGCTCTGGCAAAACCAGCTGCTCCCCTTAACGAAAACCGGCAAGACCCCGTGCCGGCTTATGCTCCGGCAGGCGTATAAGGCGGGTGGGCATGTTGACCCTTGCTGAACAAGTCTATGAAGCTTTAATCTATATGTATGCCCTGAGCCTACTGTTCTATTTCTCGGACTGCATTCGACGCAATGCGGGGGCGAAGCGGACAGGCACAGGGTTTCTTGTTGTTGTTTGGGGGCTGCAGGTCACACATGTCATACTGCGCATGTGGACTGAAGGCCATTTCCCCATTTATACGACCTTTGATTTTTTGTTTATATTTTCATTCAGTATTGTGCTGGTGTCTCTCGTCATGACTCGGATTCAGCGTTCCGAATTTGTGATTTTGCTGCTCAATGTGGTAGGTTTTTCCGTTACGGTATTAAACCGACTGTGGTTTACGGCTGGAGAGATATCACTGCATAACTGGCAAACGGTACATGGATTACTTATCATGCATATCACCTTGGCGAATCTTGGTTTTGCGGCGTTGACCGTTGCTACGGTATTTGCCTTGTTATATCTCTTCTTGCATCACAAGTTGAAGAAAAAAAAGTGGAATGATACGATGCGACGGCTGCCAAGCCTGGAAGTGATCGGTAAGTATATGGATGGTGCGACGTTGATTGGAACACCGCTCCTTGGTGTTTCTGTGATGCTTGCCATATTATCCATTGTGGCGGAAAGACGCTGGATTCTACTCTTGGATCTCAAAGTTATCGCGACAGGTCTTGCTATAGCCATATATGTGGGCTACTTCGTATCCAAGAGAACGAAACAGTTCTCTACGATTATCATGGCAAGATGGACACTGATTGGGTACGGACTTGTTATTGTGAGTTTTTTATCCAATGCGTATTCAGCGTTTCATCGTTGGACGGGAGAGTGAAAAGGATGGAACGTTACACGCCGATATTTGTGAATACTTCAGGCAAGAACTGCTGTGTGGTTGGCGGTGGACGTGTTGCCGAGCGTAAAATAAAGGGATTGCTGCATGCCGAGGCACAGATTACGGTGATTAGTCCGGCGCTTACTCCCTTATTAAAACAATTGCATCATGAATCCCGAATTCAATGGATAGACCGGTCCTACCGCAATGGAGATTTGCGGGGGCCTTTCTCGTATATGCAGCGACTGACCGGTCGGAGGTCAATTCAACCGTGGTTCGGGATGCTGAGGCTGAGGGTATACTGGTGAATGACGCGATGTCCTCGAAGCACAGCAGCTTTATTACACCCAGCGTGGTCAGGCGTGGAAGATTAAGCATCGCGATATCCACAGCAGGAGCGGGACCGGCGGCAGCTGCTGAGATACGTGCCACACTCGAACGACAGTTCGGTGATGAATATGAGACATACCTTGAGTTTTTGCACCGGATGAGGACTGAGGTGAAGTCGCGTGTGATTTCTCCGAGTCTCCGAAGCGCGTTGCTCCGGCAGTTAACTGAAATGAACATATTGGAAGATATTCGTACAGGCCATTTCCGATGGTGGACTGAAGAAGAAATCGGGGACTGGATATCCCGTAATCAGGAGGAAGTATAGATATGCGTACAATTAAAGTTGGTAGTAGACAGAGCGCGCTTGCGCTAACCCAGACAGGCCATGTCATTCAGGATTTACGCAACATTAGTGAGCGGGAAGGATTAGCTTTTGACTTTGAAGTACATAAGATTGTTACGAAGGGAGATCTCATTCTCGATGTAACGCTGTCCAAAGTGGGAGGCAAAGGCTTGTTTGTCAAAGAGATTGAACAGGCGATGCTGGATCGTACCATTGATATGGCTGTGCATAGCATGAAGGACATGCCTTCCGAGTTACCTGAAGGATTAATCAATGGCGCTGTCCCCCGTCGTGCAGATCCGCGGGATGCGCTGATTTCCAATGGTGGGCTTACTCTGGATCAACTGCCTGAAGGGGCTAGAGTGGGTACAAGCAGCCTGCGCCGGTCCAGTCAATTGAAGGCCTATCGCCCAGATCTGCAATTGGAATCGCTCCGCGGCAATATTGATTCCCGTCTGCGGAAGCTGGAGACCGAAGGTCTTGATGCGATTATTCTGGCTGCTGCAGGGTTGTACCGGATGGGCTGGAAAGACCGGATTACCGAGTACTTGACCGAGACAGCTTGCCTTCCGGCTGTGGGCCAGGGTGCGCTTGGTATCGAATGTCGTGAAGACGATGAGGAGTTGTTGCACTTGTTGCAGCTGTATAACGATCCCGAGACAGCATTTCCAGTACAGGCGGAACGCCGTTTTCTCAGTGTATTGAATGGGGGCTGTCAGGTTCCGATTGGTGCTCATGCGGTATGGCTGCCTCAGCAAGATGCAGATTCCCTGAATGGCAAAAACACGTTACAATTAACAGGTATGGTCGGTACACCGGATGGTGGACTGATTCTTAAGGAAGCTCTGACTGGCAAAGACCCGGTTCGTCTGGGAGAAGAAGTGGCTTGGAGATTGATCGAACGGGGAGCAGAGCAGATACTGGCAGAAGTTAGGGGATGAAGACATGGTGGGGAAGGTCTTTTTGGTAGGTGCAGGTCCTGGGGATGCAAAGCTGATTACGGTAAAAGGGTGGGAATCCATCGGTAAAGCCGATGCTGTAGTCTATGATCGTTTGGCAAGTCCGAGATTGTTAAAACAAATGAAACCTGGCGCGGTCAAGATTTATGTGGGCAAGCGCCCGGATCGACATACAATGAAACAGGAAGAGATCAATCAACTGTTGGTTGACCTGGCTCTTGAAGGCAAGGTTGTGGTACGGCTTAAAGGTGGCGATCCGACGATCTTTGGACGTGTGGGCGAAGAGGCAGATCTGCTGTACAAAAACGGCATTCCATTTGAGATTGTGCCTGGGGTAACAGCTGCGATAAGTGTACCCGCTTATGCCGGAATTCCCGTGACACACCGTGACTATGCGTCCTCCATCTCTATCATTACGGGGCATGAAAGTCCGGACAAGCTCGATCGCAGCATCCATTGGGATAAAGTGACGAATGCAACGGGCACACTTGTATTTATGATGGGTGTTGCCAAAATTGGATATATCAGCGAACAGTTGATTCGTCATGGTCGTCCGGCGCAAACGCCGGTAGCGCTGATTCGTTGGGGAACACGAGCGGAACAGGATACCATTACAGGTACCCTTGAAGATATAGAAGCGAAAGTGATCGCAGCTAATTTCCAACCGCCAGCCGTTATTGTGGTAGGAGATGTTGTGAATCAACGGGAACAGTTGAAATGGGCAGAGGCGCTGCCGCTGTTTGGCAAACGAATCCTGGTGACCCGTGCTCGCAGTCAGGCGAGTGAACTGGTGAATCGTATTGAGGAACTCGGCGGGGAACCGTATGAGTTTCCTGTCATTGAGACGGTCATGCCGTCCAGCGAATCTGCGAAGAAAAGTGTCAAAGATGCGTTCAGTGCTTTAAATACCTATGATTGGGTGTTTTTCACAAGTGTGAACGGCGTGGAGTTTTCTTCCGCCATCTGGAACAGGAAGGCAAGGATATTCGCTCGATTCATCAAGCAAGAATAGCTGCCGTAGGACCTTCCACGGCAGACGCTTTGCGTAAACATGGTATCGTTGCTGAAGTGGTCAAAGGTCCTTTCCAGGCCGAAGGCATGCTGGAGGCCTTTGAAAGTGAACTGAAGGAAGGCCAGAACGTACTGCTTCCGCACGGTGATCTGGCCCGTACGTGGTTACGTGACCAGTTGAGAGAACGCGGACTTCAAGTCACCGAGGCCATCACCTATGAAACGATCCTCGCTGGCGAGGATGATGATGAGCTGCTCAAGCTGCTTGAAGAAGGTGGTATTCATGCGGTGACCTTTACAAGTTCATCAACGGTTACCAACTTCATGAGCATGTTGAAACGTATGGGGTTGCAAGATCCGCTGCCTTTATTACAAGACGTAGAGGTTGCATGTATCGGGCCGGTTACAGCGAAGACTGCAGAGGCCGCTGGACTAAAGGTTACTCTCATGGCAGAGGAAGCGACGATGGATAGCTTGATTACAGTTCTGTGTGACTGGAAACGGACAGGTACCGAAGAAGGCGCTCTTCGGAATTAATACACATGTAATAGTCAACATATGAAGCGTGCTGAATTCGACAAGATACCAGCGCGCTTCCCTTTTGCTTTATTAAACTTTAACTTTCAGGGAGGTTTAACACATATGAGTTTTCCAATTGTACGGCATCGCCGTTTACGCCAATCCACAGGGATTCGCAATATGGTCAGAGAGACCCATCTAACCGTGGATGATTTTATTCAACCGATCTATGTAACCTATGGAGAAAATGTAAAATCCGAAATCAAATCCATGCCTGGCGTATACCGCTTCTCGCTGGATCGACTTCAAGAGGAAGTAACAGAAATTGCCGAGCTGGGAATTCCGGCGGTGTTATTGTTCGGTATCCCGGAGACCAAGGACAGTGTGGGTTCATCTGGTTTCGCTGAAGATGGCATTGTACAGGAAGCAACGAGATTGATCAAATCCTGGTACCCAGAGCTGCTGGTTGTTGCAGATACTTGCCTGTGTGAATTCACGGATCACGGTCACTGCGGTATGGTGCACACTGTGGAGATTGATGGTCACATCTGTGGAGATGTGTTAAATGATGAATCACTTGATCTGCTCGTGCAAACGGCAGTGTCTCAAGCCAAAGCAGGAGCGGACATCATTGCGCCATCCAACATGATGGACGGATTTGTACAGGCGATCCGTGCCGGGCTGGATGAGAATGGATTCAGTCATATTCCGATCATGTCCTATTCCGTCAAATATGCATCCGCATTTTATGGCCCATTCCGCGAAGCAGCAGATTCAACGCCGCAATTCGGGGACCGCAAGTCGTATCAGATGGACCCGGCCAATGCGCGTGAAGCTTTGCGTGAAGCAGAAACAGATGTACTGGAAGGAGCGGACATGTTGATGGTAAAACCATCTCTTTCCTATCTGGATGTTATGCGCACCATCAAGGATCAATTTGATCTTCCGCTTGTCGCTTATAACGTTAGTGGCGAGTATGCCATGGTGAAGGCAGCGGCGATTCAAGGTTGGATCGATGAGAAAAAAGTCGCCATGGAAATTCTGCTTAGCATGAAACGTGCAGGTGCAGATATGATCATTACCTACTACGGAAAAGACGCTTCACGCTGGTTGGCTGAAAAATAAAATAATCGACATTAGGGAGGATACTCATGACTGCACAACAAGGTAATCGTCGTAACGATGAGCGTTCACGTAGCGCATTTGAGGAAGCGAAACAGTACATACCCGGTGGGGTAAACAGCCCTGTGCGCGCATTCAAATCGGTGGGACTTACGCCGATCTATGCGGAGCGCGGCGAAGGGTCCAAAATCTACGATATTGATGGCAATGTTTTTATTGACTATGTGGGTTCGTGGGGTCCACTCATCATGGGACATGCACATCCTGATGTAGTCGAAGCTTTGCGTGAGACAGCCCTTAAAGGAACAAGCTTTGGTGCACCAACCTTGCTGGAGACCGAGATGGCGAAGTTGGTCTGTGAGCGTGTACCTTCTATCGATATTGTGCGGATGGTTAATTCCGGTACCGAAGCAACCATGAGTGCCATTCGACTGGCACGCGGGGTAACTGGACGCAGTAAAATTCTGAAGTTTGAAGGATCCTATCATGGACATGCCGACAGCTTGCTGATCAAGGCGGGTTCAGGTGTTGCAACGCTGGGGCTGCCAGATAGTCCAGGTGTGCCTGAAGGCGTAGCTGTGAATACCATCACGGTACCTTATAACGATCTGGAGTCCGTGACACTTGCTTTTGAACGTTATGGAGAAGAACTGGCCGCTGTTATTGTGGAGCCTGTGGCAGGTAACATGGGGGTTGTGCCTCCGGCTCCAGGCTTCCTTGAAGGCTTGCGCAGTTTGACAACGCAATATGGCAGCCTGCTTATTTTTGACGAAGTTATGACCGGTTTCCGCGTAGGGTTGAACTGTGCCCAAGGACGTTTTGGGGTTACGCCTGACCTGACTTGTCTGGGTAAAGTGATCGGTGGCGGACTCCCGGTTGGTGCTTATGGGGGTCGTCGGGATCTGATGGAACAGATTGCCCCTACGGGACCGATCTATCAAGCAGGTACATTGAGCGGTAATCCGCTGGCTATGGCAGCAGGATATACCACGCTCAAATTGTTAACACCAGAGGTCTATGACCGTCTGGAGACACTGTCTGCACGTCTGCAAGACGGATTTGAGCAGAATGCCGCTGAGACAGGTGTTCCGATCACCATTAACCGTGTAGGTTCCATGGTTTGCCCATTCTTCAGTGCTGTTCCAGTAACCAATTATGATATTGCCAAAGAAAGCAATCTGGATCAATTCCGTCGTTATTTTGCCGCCATGATTGATCAAGGTGTGAGTGTTGCACCTTCGCAATATGAAGGCATGTTTGTCTCTGGTGTGCACACGGAGCAGGATATTGACGATACGATTGAGGCGAATCGTAAAGCTCTTCAATCGTTATGACCATCAAAAGTTGGAAACGCCGCGGGGAATGGCTTGAGCTGATGCCGGGCAAAACCGTAACAGGCAGTTCGGACAAACCGATGGCTGCGGAGCAATGGCTATTGTCTGAGCTTCAGTTTCCGGAGAAACTGCTCCGTCAACTGAAAGCAAACCGAGGAATACAACTTGCAGGGACCGGCTTCGGCTGGCCCTTTTTGCGTCTCAGCCGATTGATGTTGAACCACGCTGGGCTGATGTGGATGTATTGTATGAGGATGATTTCTGTCTGGTTATGCACAAACCGGCAGGCATGAAACTGCATCCGGATGGAAGCCGTGCTGATCAGGCCATTACGCTGGATCATGTGGTTGCCTCCTATTATGAAATGAATGGAATACAGGCAAGCGTGCGCCATGTTCATCGACTGGATGAGGATACAACCGGACCAGTCCTGTATGCCAAAAATGCGTTTGCCCTCGCCAAACTGGATGAAGCGATGCGTCGCAAAGAGATTGGTCGACATTATGTAGCCATTGCAGGGGGACAATTATCCCGGGAACTCCACAAAATTGATGCTCCGATTGGCAAGGACAGACATCACAAACAGCGCAGACGTGTCTCGGAAGGTGGTCAAGAAGCTGTGACTCATGTGGAGATCGTCGAAGTGTGGGAACGAGCAACCCTTGTGCGATTGAAGCTGGATACAGGACGAACACACCAAATTCGTGTACATCTGAGTTACGCAGGACATCCGCTCATTGGTGACGAGTTGTATGGTGGGAGAGCGGATGCCATTCATCGGCAGGCGCTTCACGGAGAAGTGTTGAGGTTTAACCACCCCTTAACTGGAGCCATGATTGAAGTGAATGACCCGTGGCCATCTGATTTTACACAACTGGCAGAACGTGAGGGGACTTACTAATACACTGTATAAGTTCAACTAACTATTTACACGAAAACGGAAAGGACAGAAACAACCAGAAGAAGCAAAGCGTTCGCCTAAAAGCTTTCTGAAAGAAAGCTGCTTCGGAAGCATAAGCTATCCCCGGATTTCCCCTTTATAAAAAGGAATGAAAAATCTGGGGATAACAGCGATCGGAAAGTTGTTCTGTCATTGGAGTGACAGTGTAAATAACGATGAGTTGAACATATATAGCAAGGTTTTTCAAAAGGTGGCATGCTCATCTCATTCAAGGCATATAGATGGGGTAACGAAGGATTTGGACCATGGATCAGTCCCATGAGAAGGATCATGGTGAACATATGCCGAAAGGAGGACGCCACCTTTGTTGAATCAACCTTATGGTTTGCGGTTCGATATTTATGAGCGCGTTCATTTGTCTGAGGGAGTCCCTGCGATTGAGGAATTGGAGGAGATTGAACTATACCCGCGCATTCAAGTCATCGGGCAGGATGATCATGCCACGTTAAGAGGGCATCTTTTACTTACAGGTGCGTACAGAGGAGAAAATGAGGCTTCAGAGGAACTCAAACATTTCATTCCCGTGGAGATCACAGTGCCGCTGAACCGGGTCAGATCCATTGAGGATATTTCCATTGAAATCGAGAATTTCGACGTGGATCTGTTATCCGATCGCAGTCTGAACATTACTGGCGTGCTGTCGCTGCGAGGTATCGAGGGCTTTCCTGTTGAAGAGCCGCAAGTGTGGTCAGCAGATGAGTTTACAGTTGTCCACTCACCTGATGCTCAGCAATCCAACCGTTCCGATGAAGCAGAACAGACAGATCGCGATCCCAACACTTTTGCACAAGAGTACCTGCTCCAACGAAGTGAGGAAGAGCAACTTGCCAATGCAGCAGAACTTGCATATGGTGCTCCGGAATTCGCTGATCTGTCCACAAAAGAAGAAACATTAAGGAATAGTGAAGAGGGGCAGCAGGCAGATTCAGATTCGGCATCGGCAGAGCCACTTCAATCTGCGGAGTATACGAACGAAAACAGACAACCTGAAGCGATCGAAGATCCCGTGTCTCTGACGGCTAATTCAGATGAATTGACATCTCATGAGCAATACAGCGAACCTTCTCCGATCTCGTCGTTTATGGCTGAGACCGCTGACCGGTTAGCTTCTTACCCTGAGTCGGAACCCTTGCTGCCTCTGGAAGAAGAATCTTCGGCATGGTCCGAGCCTTCCGTGGATGCATTACCTGCCAACCCGAGAAACTCAGAACAAGCAGCGCCGGATGTACCGGACGCACCGGAGGTATGGCACTTCGAATCAGCGAGATCTGTACCTCAGCAGGAGAATGAGGAAGCTGCTGAGATTCCGGCTGAATCACAGGCCGAGAATTGGCAAGGTGTATTTGCTGCTTCCGATCCAGGCAACGTTGAGGAAGACCGCCCGTCTCTTGAAGCAACGGGAGTAGACGAGTTTGTGCAGAACGAAGCATTTGTTCCTGATCCTGTGGCTGAGACGGAAGACAAGCCGGAGCTGAAGGTTGCTTTTGGCAGTAAAAAGGAATCCGCACCACGGCAAGAAGAGGGCGTAGGTATCTCATCCTTGTTATCCTCTGGCAGAGCAGCTCGCGAAGTTGAAGAGCGAGGAGGAGAAGAGGTTCCTGCTGGTGTGGTACAGGAAGAAACGTATGCTCCTGATGATGTGGAATGGAAGAATCTGTTCCTCGGAACAATTGTCGACCAGACCCCATTCCGCAAAGTGAAACTGTGCATCGTGCAGCGAGAAGATACGCTGGATGCCATTGCAGATCGATACCAATTGAGCACGAGGGAACTTCAGTTGTATAACCGTTTATCTGAACAAGTTGTGGAAGAAGGCCAGATATTGTACATTCCTTAATCCGTAGTTGAAGGCTTCATTGCGACCCGTGATCCCCTTGAGGATTGCGGGTTTTTGCATGATTCGCCCTAAACCTGCATTCCAGCGCTCTTTATCCGCTGTTGCCAGGTTGACTATCGCGCACGAGCAAGGTATGATGTGTGTAGGTTTTTTGAAGAACAACGTGGAACGGGAGTAGTAGACAGTATGACCTTTCAGAGAGTGGAATCGCAACGCTGTGAGATTCCGCAGGAACCAACTGATCGAAGTCGCCCGGGAGTTGCCTGTTTGAATACAAGGGATGAATGAGATGTATCGTCATTTATTGCTGAGGTAGGATGGGCCAGTCGCAGCCGTTATCTGCTTGAAGTGTCACGTCATGTACAGAGGGTGAAGTCTATCTTGCTGTCGGCGTGAAACAAAGGTGGTACCGCGAAAGCTAACCTTTCGTCCTTTGATGGATGAAAGGTTTTTTTGTTTTTTTTGGCGAAGATGATGAAGTAACGGAGGAATGACACATGTCTGAGGAAAAAAAATCAGCTACAACAGAAATGCCGACCACTTATGATCCTAAGGCGGCAGAGGACAAATGGTACTCCACCTGGATGGAGCGCGAATATTTCAAAGCCGGTCAACGTAAAGATGCCGAGCCTTATACGATTGTAATTCCACCCCCGAATGTGACCGGGATGCTGCACATCGGGCATGCGCTCGATTTTACACTGCAGGATATTCTGATCCGTACCAAACGGATGCAGGGCTACGACGCACTGTGGCTCCCCGGTTCCGACCATGCAGGTATTGCTACGCAAACCAAAGTGGAGCAGAAACTGCGTGAAGAAGGTCTGACTCGTTATGATCTGGGACGCGAGAAGTTTCTGGAAAAGGTATGGGACTGGAAAGATCAATATGCTACCACCATTCGTCAACAATGGGGCAAAATGGGGTTGTCTCTTGACTACTCACGTGAACGTTTTACGCTGGATGAAGGTCTGTCCCAAGCGGTTCGCAAAGTATTTGTTCAGCTGTATGAAAAAGGTCTTATTTACCGCGGCAAACGCATCATTAACTGGGACCCGGTGAACCGGACAGCTCTGTCTGACATTGAGGTTGAATATAAAGAGGTTCAGGGTCACCTGTACCATCTGCGTTACCCGCTCAAAGACGGAAGTGGCTACGTTACCGTGGCAACAACACGTCCTGAAACGATGCTGGGGGATGCTGCGGTTGCTGTTCATCCGAAGGATGAGCGCTATGCGGACATGATTGGCAAAGTTCTTGTACTGCCTATCATTGGACGCGAAATTCCAATTATCGCTGATGATTATGTGGATAAAGAGTTCGGAAGTGGTGCAGTTAAAATCACGCCTGCGCATGATCCGAATGACTTTGAAGTAGGTCTTCGTCATGATCTGCCTCAGATTACGGTCATGGATGAGAGCGGCACAATGAATGCTGAGGCTGGCAAGTATCAGGGACTGGATCGCAGTGACTGCCGCAAGCAGATTGTTGCTGACTTGAAAGAGCAGGGCGTATTGATCAACATCGAGGATCACACGCATCAGGTTGGTCACAGCGAACGTACCGGGGCTGTTGTTGAACCGTATCTGTCAACCCAGTGGTTTGTTGAGATGAAGCCACTTGCAGAGAGAGCGATCAAGAAACAACAGAGCGGTGAAGGGGTTAATTTTGTTCCAGACCGTTTTGAGAAAACGTATCTGAACTGGATTGAGAACGTTCGTGACTGGTGTATTTCCCGTCAACTGTGGTGGGGACACCGGATTCCTGCCTGGTATGATGAGGAAACGGGTGAAATCATCGTATCTGCTGAGGATCCGACATTGCTGCCAGAGAATGCCGGTCGCAAGCTGAGACAGGACGAAGACGTACTTGATACCTGGTTTAGCTCCGGTTTATGGCCGTTCTCCACACTGGGCTGGCCGGAAGATACGGAAGATCTGCAACGTTATTATCCGACAAGTGTTCTTGTGACAGGGTATGACATCATATATTTCTGGGTTGCACGTATGATTTTCACCGCATTGGAATTCACGGATGAGATTCCGTTCAAAGATGTACTGATGCATGGTCTTGTTCGTGATGCGGATGGACGCAAAATGTCCAAATCACTGGGTAACGGTGTAGATCCGCTGGATGTGATTGAGAAGTACGGCGCAGATGCGATGCGTTACATGATCTCAACCAGCAGCACGCCAGGGCAGGATCTGCGTTTCCGTTGGGAACGAGTGGAGCAGGCTCGTAACTTTGCCAACAAGATCTGGAATGCTTCGCGCTTTGCATTGATGAATCTGGAAGGATTCACTTATGAAGAACGGGACATTAGCGGAGAGCTAGGTACAGCAGATTATTGGATTTTGCACCGTCTGAACGAAACTTCCCGCGATATTACGCGTCTAATCGAAGCGTATGAATTTGGGGAAACGGGTCGTGTGCTGTATAACTTTATCTGGGATGACCTGTGTGACTGGTACATTGAGTTTGCCAAGCTGTCCTTCTATGGGGAAGATCCGGTTGCCAAGAAGAAAACACAATCCGTGCTGGCTTATGTGCTGGATCAGACCATGCGCCTGATTCATCCGTTCATGCCATACATCTCCGAAGAGATCTGGCAGCATCTGCCACATGAAGGTGAGACCATTACGCTGGCAGCATGGCCGGTATATGATCCTGCGCTTGAGAATCCAGAGGCTGTTGCTGAGATGAACCTTCTGATGGATACCATTCGCGCAGTTCGAAACATCCGTGCAGAAGTGAACGTGCCGATGAGCAAAAAGATCGAGTTGATGGTCAAGGCCAACAGTGCTGAGACGTCCAGCATCATTGAGCGTAACAGTCACTACATCAAACGTTTCTGTAATACATCCGAGTTCGATAGTGGACTGGATTTAAACTCACCGGATAAGGCAATGACAGCGATCATTACGGGGGCAGAACTATACTTGCCGCTCGCAGGTCTTATTGATATCGAGCAGGAAGTCGCTCGTTTGGAGAAAGAGTTGCAGAACCTTGAGGGTGAAGTTCTCCGTGTGGAGAAAAAGCTGGCGAATGAGGGCTTTGTTGCCAAAGCTCCTGCCAAAGTTATTGAGGAAGAGCGTGCCAAGCAAGCAGATTATTCCGATAAACGGGATAAAGTGATTGCACGTATCAAGGAACTAAAAGGTTAATATATTTGGGTCGGATGGAGAGCCATTATGCCATCCGGCCGCTTTTCACTCAAACTCGGGACCGAAGGTGAATCAGATGACGGAATTAGACGGGACAGACGCAGCAGCTCCTTTACTTACGTATAACGAGGCCGTGGATTGGATCAATGGCCTTATTCCTTTTGGCATACGACCTGGATTGGAACGAATCGAGAGTCTGATGTCCATGTTAGGCAATCCACATCAACGTCTCAAATTTATTCATGTCGCGGGAACGAACGGCAAAGGTTCGACTTGCGCTTTTTTGACGTCAGTGCTTCTCCAGGCGGGATATGATGTGGGTACCTTTACGTCGCCTTATATCACCAAGTTTACAAACCGTTTTCAATACAACGGTGAGGATATCCCTGAAGAAACCCTGCTGAAACTCTCCAATCGGTTACATCCACTGGTCAATGAAATGGCCTCCACTCCACTGGGTTCACCCACGATGTTTGAGGTATCCACGGCTCTTGCGCTTTTGTACTATGCAGAGGAGTGTTACCCTGATGTTGTGGTATGGGAGACGGGGCTAGGGGGAAGGATGGACGTAACGAATATTGTCGCACCTGTTGTGTCCGTCATCACCAACATTGGCATGGATCATACGGATGTGCTTGGAGATACGATTGAACAGATTGCTGGTGAAAGGCAGGCATAATCAAGCCGGGGGTACCCGTTGTGACTTGCGCGACTCAACCCGAAGCTGTGAAGGTGATTCAGGAGAAAGCACAGCAGCTTCAATCAAGCGTGTATTTGGCTGGGGATCAATTCTCTTATCATAGACTGGACAGCAATGAGAACGGACAATCTTTTCATTTTACAGGCCCGTTCCGTGATCTGGACGTTCGCATACGCATGCAGGGCTCACATCAATGTGACAATGCAGCGGTTGCACTTATGGTGCTTGAATTGCTTAGACAATACATGGCATTTATGCTGGATGACAACGATATTGCACTTGGGCTGGAGAATGCTTTCTGGGCAGGAAGATTCGAAAAGTCGTCGATGAACCCCGAATTGTGCTCGATGGAGCACATAATCCGGAAGGGGCAGAGTCACTGGCCAAGAGCATTACGGATGTCTATCCTCACAACAAGTTAATTTTGATGATGGGTATGTTGGCAAATAAGCATCACGAAGCATATTTGCAGCATATACTGCCACTAGTGGATACGCTGATCCTGACCGAGCCAGATTTCCGACGCAAAATGGGTGCAGCCGAATTGTTGCAGATTGTCGAACGATTACGTCCCGCCATTGCGAAGCAGGAACTGGAAATCATCGTCGAGCCCGAATGGGCAAAGGCACTTGATCTATTGAAGTCACGGACGGAAGCGGAAGATCTGGGGGTGGTCTCCGGCACACTGTACCTGATTGCGGATGTGCGGGCAGCCCTTTTGCATCAAACCGATTCTGAAAAAGGTTGGTGAAAGTTTTGTTAAATACATCGGAACACGTTCATTTTATAGGGATTGGCGGATATGGCATGAGTGCCATCGCAAGAGTTATGCTGGAAATGGGATACACCGTTACCGGATCGGATGTCGCTTCACAGGAGTTGACCGAGAAGTTGGCAGCCAAGGGAGCGAAAATATATATCGGACATACGGCAGAGCACGTTACTGGAGCGGACCTGGTTGTCTACTCAACGGCAGCGCCTGCTGATAATGTGGAACGGGTAGCGGCAGCTGAGCTGAACATTCCGATTCTGCATCGTTCCCAGATGCTTGCACGTTTGTTGAACGAACGCAAAGGTGTGGCTGTGGCTGGAGCTCACGGGAAAACAACCACCTCATCCATGATTGCACTGGTTATGGAGAAATGTGATACGGACCCGACATATATCATTGGTGGAGAAATCATGAATGTGGGCACCAACGCCAAGGCAGGCCAGGGCGACTGGGTAGTCGCTGAGGCGGACGAGAGCGATGGATCATTTTTGCAGTACCACCCATGGCTCGGTATTGTAACCAATATTGAGGCAGATCATCTGGAGAATTACAACAGTGATTTTGAGGAGCTCAAGAAGGCTTATGTGCAGTTCCTGAGCCAGATTCGTCCGGAAGGAACAGCCATTGTGTGCTCTGACGACGAGAATGTTCAAGCGATTCTGCCAGAACTCAAGTCACGGATTACAACCTATGGTATCGATCGTGCTGCGGATTATACAGCAACCGATATTGTACTGGGTGATCGTCGGATCTCCTTTACAATGAATCATCAGGGTGCTGCTCTGGGTACGGTGGAATTATCAGTGCCAGGTAAGCATAACGTTTATAATGCGATGGCTACGGTGATTACCTGTCTGGAAGCAGGTATTCCATTTGAGAGAATTGTGGAGGCGATCATCCAGTTCCACGGAGCCAAACGCAGATTCCAGGTGTTGGGCGAGGCACGTGATATCCTAATCATTGATGATTATGCTCATCACCCGACGGAGATTGAAGCTACCATTAGTGCAGCCAAAGCAACGGGCAAACGCATTATTGCGGTATTCCAGCCGCAGCGGTATACGCGTACGTTCTTCCTGTTGGATGCGTTCAGTCGTGCTTTTGCGGAAGCGGATGAAGTGCTTATTACGGATATCTATTCTCCTGCGGGGGAAAAACAGATCGAAGGGGTAACCTCAGCCCGACTAGTTGAACTCATTGTTCAAAACAGTAATGCTTCTGCACGTTACCTTCCTACAAAAGAGGAAGTTGTCGCTGATCTGCAGCATCGTCTGCAGCCAGGGGATCTTGTGATTACGATGGGTGCAGGTGATATCTGGAAAGTCGGCGATACACTCGCCAAAGGTTTGAAATAAGTCAATGAAGAAAATGCCTGTCTTCGATAAGAAGCAGGCGTTTTTTTGCTTTATATGGAATGTATTCTGCCTTCTCTGCATATAGCTGATATAAATGGGACAAAGGAGAGGGTACGGGTGAGCAATGCTAGAATGACGTTTCGCTTCGGGGATCATGAGTCGGACAAGCCTGAAAACAAGAGGATATCCGCGTCCAGTCCATTGGTGACGTTAAGTGAAGAATTACCGCATCATCAACCGCTAACGCCCAAGCAGATGGATACAACCCCATCATGGACGCCTGAGGATATCCCCGGAGACTGGGGAGAGACGGTGCTGACAAGCTCTACTGTACCTGAACCTGACGAGCGGGTAAGTCATGATTCGAACTTGAACTTGGAGCCTCATTATTTTGAGAGTCGTTCCGGTTACGGTTATGATAATCACAATGATTATTTGGAGGAAGAGCGTCGTGATCTGTCCAATATCCATGATGATCAAGGCCACGACTGGCTTGCAGATTCCGAGAATTATTCCTATAAACGCAATCGCCCTCCAAGGGGATGGAAAATGATTGGTTCTGTCACCGGGGCACTTGTCACCGGAGCACTTTTGGCATGGTTATTCTTTCATTTTTCAATAAAGAAGGAGTTGCCAAGCCAGGCGATCTTCTGCCTGTCAATCAGGCAGTTTCCACTGTGACTGGCCAGGAGGGGCAGCAGGTACAGAGCAGCAGCTTCAGACAACGGGTACGGGCAGCACGTATTATGCCCTACAATACGGTGTATTCAGTTCTCCTGAACGAGCTGAGCAGGCCAAGCTTGAGCTGGCTCAGGCAGGTATAGCTGCAGGGTCTGATCCTGAAGATGGCAATCGAGTATATGCAGGCATTTCGGCTGATCGTGAAGAGGCCAAGCTACTTAGCACCAGGCTAAAAGCCCAGGGAGTCGAACTGTACGTTAAGGAGATCGTGAACCCCGAGATCAATCCGGCTATTTTCGGCGGCAAGCAAGAGGATGTGCAGCTTTTCTTCACAAACAGTTCTGCACTGGTCGAACAATTGTCTACCTTGTCCATTCAGCAGTTGGGACAATCCTCACCGACAGCAGTTTCGGCAGAAACGATGACTGCGATCCAGAACAAGCATCAGTCATGGTTAACCGGTTTGAATAGTCTCTCACCCGGCCTGACTGCGGAGGTCCAACCTATCGTTGGCGAAATGGAGAAATCAATGAACAGTGCAATCACGGCTATTGCAGAGTACAACAAGAACCCGGATGATGTGCATATGTGGTCCGTGCAGTCCGATCTGATGGAATATGTGCTACAGCAGAAAAAGTGGCTCGAAGCGATTAAGCAGTAACGCGCACTTTCCCATAACAACGCCTGGAAATACCCATCCGGCAAGGAACTGGAAATAGTTCCCCTTGCCGGATTTGTGTTTGTATTGACGTACAAAACCCCGTATAATAATGTGGGTGTCAAAAAATGGCGAGGGAAGATTACCGATGAAAAAAACTTCGGCATGTTATTGCTGTTTCTGCTGCTAGGCTGGATGGCCGGAGCGTGGATCGCCAAGGCACTGCAGCCTGTTAAGGCAGTAGCCTTTCTTACGAAAGCCACGACCATACGTTGGTCGCCACAGGCTGATCTGGATATTATCAGTTATGATATTTCACTTCAATTTCAAATGAGCCTTCTGAGTCTGATTGGTATAATTGCCGCTGTGTGGCTATATCGCAGACTGTAGGAGAATGACGAGTTATGACGAAAAAAATTAACCAGTGACATCTATTATCGTGATCCGGACAGGATGTTGCCGTGGCATAAGGAGCCGTGCATTTTGGATAACACAGAGCAACGCCCTATTATTCTGGCCTCTACATCGCCTCGGCGCAAAGAACTGATCGCATCACTCCATCTAGCGTTTGATGTAATACCAAGTCATGCCAATGAAGATACACCACCAGAGTGGACACCTGAACAGACGGTACAGGAACTTGCTTTGCGCAAGGCACTAGCCGTGTATCGCGGGCTTGAAGGCCGCGAGCAGGAAGCCATTATTGTGGGTAGTGACACCGTTGTTGTTCTGGATGGTGAAATTCTGGGCAAACCCGTAGACGAAGCGGATGCTGAACATATGTTATCCCGGTTGCAGGGCCGCGTACATCGGGTGTTTACCGGGGTCGCCTGTATTGATGCAGGCAATGGGCAGTCTGTCGTTCATTACCGCCAGACCGATGTAACGATGAAAGAGCTGACGGATGCGACCATTCGTGCTTATGTGCAGACAGGTGAGCCTTCAGACAAGGCAGGATCTTATGCCATTCAGGGCATTGGTGCTTCACTGATCGACCGCATTGAAGGATGTTATTTTAATGTGGTTGGCCTGCCTCTATCCCTGCTGAGTGATATGTTGGACGGTTTTGGCGTCCATGTGTTGCCGCGAGCATGAATGAAGCCAATTGACGTTTAGAAATGAAAGAGGGAACATATGGAGTCGCCTCAATACATGATGCGCGACATCCCCCAGGAAGATCGCCCAGAGAACGCATGATGGAATACGGGGCGGGCGCCTTGAGCCATGCTGAATTGCTGGCCATTTTACTTCGAACAGGCACAAGGCAGGAGTCCGCGGTGCACATGGCACAGCGGATTTTGACCGAAGCGGGTGGCATTCGCTCGTTAATGGATCTGAGTCTCGAAGAGTTAACTGCGATGAAAGGGATTGGCAATGCCAAGGCTGTACAACTGAAAGCTGGTATTGAACTGGGGCATCGGATTGCCAAGAGCAGACTCACACAGTCGGCCTCAATTCGTACACCGCGTGATGCTGCTGACATCCTGATTGAACAGTTGCGTTATTTGCAAAAAGAACATTTTGTGTGTCTCTTTCTGAATAGCAAAAATCATATTATTGCCCAGGAAACACTCTCCATGGGCAGCCTTAACGCTTCGATTGTACATCCACGTGAAGTGTTCCGGGCTGCTATCAAATGCAGCAGCGCATCGATTGTGTGCGCACACAACCATCCGAGCGGTGATCCTACGCCCAGTCCAGAGGATATCCAAATAACCAAGAGACTGATTGAAGCAGGCGCTATTGTTGGTATTGATGTACTTGATCATATTATTATTGGAGATGGAACGTACGTAAGTTTGAAGGAGAAGGGCTTAGTATAATATAATGGTTGGCGTTGATGTTTTCCTATGAATGTTAACGGCGTTGTCCGTAAAAGATAGGTTCACTTTACAAATGCAAAAAAACAAATGCGAATAATAGCTCCACGGGTGACGTGGGAATGAAATGATCACGCTCTGAATTCAGAATAGAGCGGCTATATGAGGCAGAAAAGGAGATTATGTTATGTTTGGTGGGTTTACGAAGGATTTGGGTATTGACTTGGGGACAGCAAATACGTTGGTTTATGTACGAGGAAAAGGAATTGTGGTGCGCGAACCTTCGGTTGTCGCAATTCGTACAGATACAAAAAGTATCGAAGCAGTAGGTGAATCCGCCAAAAAAATGATTGGACGTACACCAGGTAACATTCGTGCCATTCGTCCAATGAAAGATGGCGTTATTGCCGATTTCGATACAACGGCAACGATGATCAAATATTTCATCCGTGAGGCGCAGAAACAACGCTCCATGTTCCAACGTCATCCAAACGTGATGGTATGTGTACCATCCGGGATCACGGCCGTAGAACAACGCGCGGTTGAAGATGCAACCAAACAGGCTGGAGCACGTGAAGCATATACAATTGAAGAGCCGTTTGCAGCTGCAATTGGTGCGGATCTGCCAGTATGGGAACCAACGGGTAGCATGGTTGTAGATATTGGTGGCGGTACAACGGAAGTGGCTGTGATCTCCCTTGGTGGTATTGTAACGAGCCGTTCGGTTCGTGTAGCAGGTGACGAGATGGATGAATCCGTTATCCAGTACATCAAACGCCAATACAATCTCATGATTGGTGAGCGTACATCGGAGCAATTGAAGATGGACATCGGATCAGCAATGCCATTGGAGCAAGTAGAAACGATGGAAATCCGTGGACGTGACCTCGTTACAGGTCTGCCGAAGACCATTACGATTACTTCGGACGAGATCAGCGAAGCGTTGGCTGATACGGTGAACGCTATTGTTGAAGCGGTAAAAGTAACACTCGAGAAATGCCCGCCTGAACTTGCAGCCGATATCATGGATCGTGGGATCGTTCTTACAGGTGGTGGGGCATTGCTTCGCAACCTGGACAAGCTTCTGGCTGGTGAGACAGGAATGCCTGTCATTGTGGCTGAGAATCCGCTGGATTGTGTAGCGATCGGAACAGGTAAAGCGCTAGAGAATATTCATTTGTTCAAAAGCAGAAGCAGTTCGGCAGTTCGTTCCAAACGTTAATTGGTATTTGCCTAACTTGGCATAGCGGCCAAGTGGCAAGATATCTTTATAGAGGACCCGGTTAACCCCGGGGATGAGCTATTACCCGCTTAACAGGGGAGGATCGGCTGATATTCTCGCAGGGACTACAAGTCTGACAGTCTCCCCGCCGGGCATGGCTCGGAAGAGAATATGGATGTTAGAGGGTGTTCGAACTGTTTAAACTGCTAGGCAACAAAAGACTTTTTGTTTTGCTGGTGGGCCTTGTTACATTTATCGCGTTAATGGGCTTTACGCTCAGCCCGCGAACCACTCTATCCTGGCCGGAGAAATTCCTGAAGGATTCAGTTGGATTTGTACAATACGTATTTTACAAGCCCGCTTCCTATGTAGCGGGCTTTTTCAAAGATGTAGCGAACATGCGTACGGTATATCAAGAGAATGAAGAGCTTCGTATCGCAATGGGGCACTATACCCGGGACCGGCTGAAGTACAATGATATGGAGCAAGTGAATGAGCAGCTTCAGAAAGCGCTCAATTTCACCGAAGAACAGAAGAATCGGTATAATTACGGTTCACGAATTGCTCAGGTTATCAGTGCCAACTCGGATCCAAACAGCAGAACGATTAACATTGATATCGGTGAAAATGCGGGAATCAAGCCGGGGATGGCCGTGACCTCGCAGGAAGGGCTGGTCGGCGTGATCAGTCATGTCAGCTCATATACGTCAACCGTTAATCTGTTAACCTCCATGGATGCCAACGATCCGACATCCAATGCCATTGCAGCAACGGCTGTAGGTAAAGAAAAAGTATTTGGCATGATTGAGAGTTATGATCCGAAGACGGGCATGCTCAAGATGACCAAAATCTCGGAGGATTCAAACATCAAAGAAGGGGATGAAATTATTTCATCCGGAATTATCAATAACTTTCCGAAGTACATGCGGATTGGTGAAGTGAAGAGTGTTGAGAAAAGTGAGTATGGTTTAACCAAAACAGCTACAATTGAGCCATATGCAAGCTTCCTAGATTGGAAAGAGCTGATTGTCATTATCCCGCCTGAGGTAAAAGAATAATGGTGACGCGCAAGCAAGTCTTGTTCCTGTTGCTATTCGTTTTGTTCATTGCGGAAGGCACGATTTTGCCGCTGCTCATTCCTTCTGGCTGGCAGATGCGCATTTCTGCCAATCTGGTCTATATCGTCATTTTGTTTATCGCTGTATATCATCATCGGCACACGGCACTAGTGCTTGGGATATTTTTTGGACTATTGCATGACGTTGTATTCTACGGTGAGATGATTGGACCTTATGGATTCTCGATGGGATTATCAGCTTACATGATGGGACTCATTTTTCAAGCACCGCGTGCACCACTGCCGGTTATGGTATCGGTTGTCATTTTGGGAAGTCTGCTCAATGACACCATGCTGTTCTTCCTGTACAAGCTCTTCCAACTTAACCACGTGACCTTTGACTGGGCGTTGATTGAATACATGATTCCTAATTTGTTCATTCATTTTGTGTTTGCCTTGATCATATATGTCCCGCTTCGGAAACAACTGGAGCGGATTGGCAAGAGACGGAGCAAGACAGAAGAAGCTTCCTAAATACATTTATGGAGCGCAAAGCAGGAACTTGGGACCCGGGCACGAAATGTAATGAGATGGGAGGGACAGGCTTATGACGGTAAAATCGAATCACGTAACGATTAAAGGCATCCGAGACGGCCTGGTTTTCCTGTTGGACGATCAATGTGAATTCGAGGAATTGCTCTATGAGCTCCGCTATAAGCTGGAACACAGCCATCAAAATATTTTGACCGGACCGATTGTTCATGTGGACATCAAGTTGGGTGCCCGCGAAGTGACAGAGGACCAGAAAGAAGCAATCCTCGATATATTGAAGCAAAAAGGGAATCTGCTGATTCGATCCATCGACTCACCTGCACTCCAACCGGAGGTTAAAGGACCTCCACCGATTGTAACCATGTGTGGCATGGTGCGTTCAGGTCAGGTGCTTCATCATGAAGGAAATCTCCTGTTTCTTGGGGATATCAATCCGGGGGCACAGTAACGTGTACCGGAGATATATATGTGTTGGGTTCACTCAGAGGCATGGCTCATGCCGGAATTGGTGGGGACGAGGAAGCGATCATTGCCGCTTCGGTATTTGCACCGACGCAGCTACGGATTGCTGATATCATCAGTCGTCCTCCCGATGAATGGGAGAGCCGAGAGACCGGAATGGAATTTGCTTACTTACAGGACAATCAGATGCAGATAGACAAAATGAGCAATATCGTTCGGTTACGCCGAGATTTTAATGTGTTTAAAGGAGTGTAGCTCATGGGAGAGGCGATCGTGATCACTTCGGGTAAAGGCGGCGTGGGTAAAACAACCACCTCAGCAAACATCGGGACAGCGCTGGCGCTGCTCGGCAAAAAGGTTTGTCTGGTAGATACCGATATCGGCCTTCGTAATTTGGATGTCGTGATGGGACTCGAAAACCGTATTATTTACGATCTGTGCGACGTTGCGGACGGCCGTTGCCGTCTGAATCAGGCTTTGGTCAAAGACAAGCGTTTCGAAGAATTATACATGTTGCCTGCGGCGCAGACGAGAGACAAAAACTCAGTATCGCCAGAACAGGTGAAGGATATTATCCTTGAATTGAAAAAAGATTTTGAATACGTCATTATTGATTGCCCGGCCGGGATCGAGCAGGGATTCAAAAATGCGGTAGCAGGAGCAGATCAGGCCATCGTGGTCACTACACCGGAAAATGCTGCAGTACGTGATGCGGATCGCGTTATCGGGCTGCTGGAGAGTTCGCACATTCAATCACCTAAGCTGGTGGTGAATCGAATTCGCAATAATATGGTTAAATCAGGTGACATGTTAGATATCGATGGTATTTTACAAGTACTTAATATTGACCTGATTGGCATCGTGCCTGATGATGAACTGGTCATCAAAGCAGCCAATTCAGGAGAACCTACGGTCATGAATCCAGATTCACTTGCAGCGATTGCATATCGGAATATTGCACGTCGCATTCTGGGAGATACGGTTCCATTAATGCAGCTGGAGCAAAAAAAAGGCGCTTTTTCTCGTTTCAAAAAGTTCTTCGGAATGGGTTAACTCGTTAAACGAACTTATTCATAACCTGATACATGACAGCCGTGGCTTATAGCCCGGCTTTTTTTGTTACCTGCCGGCAGGCTTGTTCATATTATCATCCACCTCTTCATAGGATGTAGTAAACAAGCCTCGGCGGGAGGATATTCCATGAATACGAAACTCAGAATCAAGCAGAGACGAGAAGAACGCATTCGGCGGCTGATGGATGGTGCGGCTGTGGAGGTCATACAGCAGCAAAAAGTAGGTTCACTGTTGGACAAGGATGAGATCATGCACCGGAAACCGTTTGCGTCTGGTGAAGGGATACAGGAACGAGATCCAGAATGGTTATGGAAAAAGAGAACGGTCATTTCGGTCCAGGGGGACATTCGAGATTCAACCTCTTCAAGTCGCTTCTAAAACGGACGGTGATTAGCGCTTTGATATTTGGCGGAGTATGGGGGCTGTTTCAATTAGACACATCGTGGACAACATCCCCCAAAACAGTCATTGCCGATGCACTCCATCGAGATATGGATTTTGCCTCTGCAGCAGCTTGGTATGAGCGGCATTTTGGAGGAACGCCTTCGTTTCTGCCTGTACTTGGGCATACGACGGATGCTGTCAATGGTTCAGGGATTCGACAGCTACTGGGGAAACCCATCTCAGGAACTGTGGTACAACCGTTTGCACTGAGCATGAAGGGAATTGAGATCGTTCCGGATACCGCAGGGGCAGAACTTGTACAAGTTGCAAGTGCGGATGCTGGACGTGTCATGGAGGTTATCGGGGATGCAGCAAGTGGATTCACAGTTGTCATCCAGCATACCGGCAATGTCACGGCGATCTATGGTCGGCTGAACGAAAGCGAAGTGAATGTGAATGATTGGGTGGAAGCGGGAAATCCGGTGGGGAGTCTCAAGGCTATTGGTGGTCAACAACCGGCCACGCTCTATTTTGCGGTCAAAGAGGGCGAGGAGTACGTAGACCCAGCGGAAGTTGTTGCCCTTGATTAGAGTGTGGGGAGTCCGTATAACATTTCATCCGTTTTTTGTAATTATCATGATGGCCTCCCTTCTGACTGGACATTTTATTGAACTTATTACGTTGTTTGCGATCGTATTTATCCATGAATGTGGACATGCTGCTGCTGCGGCGCTTCTGGGCTATCGTGTCTTGTCGATCCAGATGCTTCCTTTTGGAGGCGTAGCGGTTATCGAAGATGGAGGTACGATGACGGCTTACCGGGAGATCATGATTGCTCTGGCAGGTCCATTACAAAACATGCTGATGGTTGGTGTGGTTATGCTGTTAAAGTATAGCCAGCTGGGCGACCCGGTTTTTCTCAATTATATCATTCAGGGGAACCTGCTCATCGCCCTTTTTAATCTGCTGCCAGTACTTCCTCTGGACGGAGGGAAAATTGTTCAGGCGTTTGTCAGTCTGTGGGCACCCTACTATACAACATTAATGTGGACATACCGAATCAGCATCGTGTGTAGCGCAGGGGTTATTATATATGCGATAGGCCGATGGATTACTGGAGACTACGGATTGCCGCTAAACATTCTGTTAATTGGCCTTTTTTTGTTCTATTCCAACTTGACGGATTACCGGAATGTGCCCTATCGCTTTATCCGTTTTCTCATGAATCGGGAGGGTTCGTTCGCTCGTCACGCGGCTACTGGCAGTTTGGCGCAGCCAATAATCTCATTTCCGGCGAAACCTTTGGACACTATTTTGCGTCTATTAAAGAGAGAAAGATACCATATGGTATACGTGATGAACAGACAGGGTCGAATTATGGCCGTCTTGCCTGAGCAACGGATTATCGGTTCCTATTTTCAGCAAAATGGTGATAAATTGTAGTGTTCTTGGTGGACCTGTTCTGAAATGGGTTAATACATGTACAATGAGTATTGTAAAGATATTGAAATGGATGTGGATGAATTGATATGTCTTCTAGAGGTGAAGCCATGAAACAAATGATTGTACATAATGAACATAACCTCATGCAAATGGCGCTTCTGGAAGAAGGCAAAGCTGTGGAATTTACGGCAGAGCGTACACGCGAGCGTGGACTGCTGGGTTCCTTTTTCAAGGGACGGGTCGTGAATGTGTTACCAGGTATGCAGGCTGCTTTTGTGGATATCGGTCAGAAAAAGAATGCGTTTCTGTATGTGGATGATGTGTTACATCCCCATCTGGAGAAGCAGCCTAAGGTGAAGCCTTCCATCTCGGAGTTGCTTCGTCCAGGGCAGGAAGTCATTGTTCAGGTTCTGAAGGAACCGGTAGGAGGCAAGGGAGCCCGGGTGACGACGCATTATTCACTCCCGGGCCGCTGGCTTGTCTACATGCCTATTGCCGACTACGTAGCGGTATCCAAGAAAATTGCCCGTGAGGGAGATCGTTCCCGTCTCAAGGCACTTGGGGAGCAGCTGAGGCGGGATGAAGAAGGACTTATTATTCGAACCGTATCCGGAGAAGAGCAGCATGATGCCATAAAGTCGGACTTGGAAACATTACGCGCACAGTGGTATCTGATTCGTGAAAAAGCAGACAGCTTGCCTTCGCCAAGTCTATTGCATCGGGATCATAGCATGGTACAGCGAATCATCAGGGATGTATATACGCCAGGGAGTGACGAGGTCATCACGGATAGTGAAGGACAAGCCCGTGAGGTAAAGGCATTACTGGAAGAGATTAGTCCCGGTCATCAGCCGAAAGTACAGGTGTATCGGGGAACAGAATCCATCTTTGCTGCCTATGGTGTGCAGGAACAGTTGAACAAGGACTTTGCCCGTAAAGTGTGGTTACCGGGTGGCGGATATATTGTCATCGATCATACGGAAGCTCTGACTGTAGTCGATGTGAACACAGGCAAATATACGGGAGCCGGCGGTGACAGTCTGGAAGAGACCGTGACGGAGACCAACATGCAGGCAGCAGTAGAGATTGCCCGTCTGATGCGTCTGCGGGATATCGGTGGCATGATTATTGTCGACTTCATTGATATGGAGGAAGCCTCCAATCGGTATGAAGTTGCGGCAACCTTGGAGAGCGAGCTTAAGAAGGATCGGACCAAAGCGTTTGTAATCGGCTGGACCAAGCTGGGTTTGCTTGAACTTACCCGTAAGAAAGTGCGGGAAGAGAGTACATTGCCCTATGTGGAGCTGTGTTCTTCCTGTCATGGAACGGGAAAAAGATATATTTCACCTTTGCATTGATTTTTGATATATTGCGTGATATAATCTTCAAGTATGTGTTTAGCCTATTGGTCTTGCACATGCTGTAACCGCACTGGCCAGGTATAAGAACAGTTCCGCAAGGAGGCTGTCACCTGAGAACGGGCGAGTCTGAGACATGAGGAGGTGCAAGGCAAATGTACGCAATTATTGAAACAGGCGGCAAACAGTACAAAGTCCAAGAGGGCGATGTTCTGTTCATCGAGAAATTGACTGCGAACGATGGCGAAAGCGTAACGTTCGACCGTGTCCTGGCTGTATCTAACGATCAAGGTTTGACAGCAGGTACACCATTGGTTTCTGGAGCTACTGTAACGGCTAAAGTGGAGAAACATGGCAAAGGACAAAAGGTTATCGTATACAAATACAAACCTAAAAAGAACTACCATGTGAAGCAAGGTCACCGTCAACCGTACACTAAAGTAACTATCGAATCAATCAAAGCGTAAAGAAGGTGCGATAAGTGATTATCGTTCAAATCTTTCGTGATGAGGACGGGAGCATCGAACGCTTTTCCATCGAAGGGCATGCCAATTTTGCCAAGCGGGGAGAAGATATCGTATGTGCCGGGGTATCCGCTGTTACAGTGGGTACGGTGAACTCAATTGAAACATTGACCGGTGTCGAAATGGATGCCAAGATGAAGAATGGCTTTTTAAGTGGTTCTTTACCTTTGTTAGAGAGAGGGAAACCTGGTCCCAGGTACAATTGTTACTCGAATCCATGGTGGTTATGCTCTCTAATATTGCAGAGTCATACGGGAAGTATATTAAAATACAGCAATTCAAATAAGCAAAGAAGGAGGACAACCAATCATGTTGAAATTAAATCTTCAGTTATTCGCATCGAAAAAAGGTGTAGGTTCCACGAAGAACGGACGTGACAGTAATGCTCAACGTCTGGGTGTTAAACGTGCTGATGGTCAAACAGTAACTGGTGGTAGCATTCTTGTTCGCCAACGCGGAACAAAAATTCACCCAGGAACTAACGTTGGCATCGGTAAAGATGACACTTTGTTCGCGAAAATCGACGGCGTTGTAAAATTCGAACGTTGGGGACGCGATCGCAAAAAAGTAAGCATCTATCCTGTTAATGTTGCTCCTGTAGCAGCAACAGTAGAAGCGTAATATCGGCATTCCGCCTAAGGAGCCTTCGGCATTTTTGCCGAAGGTTTTTTGTATTCAACGGTTATTCGATAATGAACTGGCAGAAAAGACATGTTATACTTGGTTACGGTGGGTGTAGACCAACCGAGTTTTGTAGAACGGGGAGAAGCCATGAAATCTTGGAAAAGAGTGCCGTGGATTGCGGCATGTTCACTTCTGATTCCTTTGGTTTTCGTTATGTTGTATCCGGCGATGATCTCAAGCGCCGTATGCGCATTGTGGTCCGTCGCAGTATTGTTCATTTCTGTGAATGCGATGAAGAAACAGGCGGAGGATGAACGCAGAACCATCATACAATCCATGGAAAAGACAGCAATTGCTTCATTAAATCATCATCGACACGACTGGATGAACGACCTTCAGGTGTTATATGGATATCTTCGGCTGGGCAAACTTGATAAATCCTTGCAATGTGTGGAAAGAATAAAAGAGCGGGTTACGGAAGAGAGCCGAATCTCCAGATTGGGCATTCCCTCCCTCGTATTTTATCTTCAATCTTTTCGGGCCAGTGGAATGGCGCTGGAATTGCATGTGGAAATCGAAGATGAGTTGCAGCTAAGTGCTCTGGTCTCTCCCGAGGATGGCGAGTCACTTACCGGGGCGATTGCAGATGCAATCAGGGCCTATCAATATGGCGGCGGCCGGTCTTCTTGGGGAGAGGTTCGCAAACTGACCTTGAACTTCGGACAGGATCATGGAGATGTGGTTGTCCGACTGGATGGGGATCAAACACCCGATCCGGAAACACTGCGGCAGCTTACTGCCGTACTCAAAGGAAAAAAAGTCAGAACGGAGCAGTTTCCGTCTGAGGATACGTTTATACAATTCAGAATGCCGTGTGGAATATAGGAAGAAGGGGTTAACCAATGTTTGTAGATAAAGCGAAGATTTATGTAAAAGCCGGAGACGGAGGGGACGGAATTATTTCGTTCCGTCGTGAGAAGTACGTTCCGAACGGCGGACCTGCTGGAGGCGATGGAGGCAGAGGCGCTGACATCATTTTCCGTGTGGATGAAGGTTTGCGGACATTGATGGATTTCCGTTACCAGCGTCACTTCAAAGCTCCGCGTGGTGAGAAGGGACGTAACAAAAGTCAGCATGGTGCAAACGCTGAGAACATGATTGTGCGTATTCCGCCAGGAACTGTCATTCTGGATGAAGACAGTGGAGAAGTACTGGCGGATATGACACGCCACGGTCAACAGGTTGTTATTGCTCGTGGTGGTCGGGGCGGACGGGGTAACATCCGGTTTGCCACGCCGAACAATCCTGCGCCTGAACTTGCCGAGAACGGTGAAGAAGGACAGGAGCGTTACATCGTGCTCGAATTGAAAGTTATGGCCGATGTGGGTCTGGTTGGTTTCCCAAGCGTCGGGAAATCCACATTGCTTTCTGTCGTTTCATCAGCGAAGCCAAAGATTGGCGCATACCATTTTACAACCATTACACCGAATCTGGGTGTAGTCGGTGTAGGTGAAGGCCGCAGCTTCGTTATGGCCGACTTGCCTGGTCTGATTGAAGGTGCGCATGAAGGAATCGGCCTGGGACATGAGTTTTTACGTCATGTGGAGCGTACCCGTATTATTATTCATGTGGTGGACATGTCGGGTTCAGAAGGACGCGATCCATTTGAAGACTGGCAGAAAATTAATGATGAACTGAAACTGTACAATCCGCTACTGGCTGAGAGACCGCAGGTTGTCGCAGCCAATAAAATGGATATGCCGGACTCCGAAGCCAATTTGGAGCAATTCTTGCAGCAAGTTCGTGAGGTGCAACCGGATATTGAAGTAATGCCTATTTCATCTCTGACTCGTAAAGGGATTCAAGAGCTCTTGTATCGTGCCGCTGATCTGTTGGATCAGATTCCGGACGAGCCAGTAGTTGAAGAGGTAGCAGACGTATCCGAACGTAAAGTGTACAGCTTGGACAAAAAAGAGGACGAAGGTTTCCGTATTGTGCGTGAGAATGAAATATTCGTTGTTGAAAGTGCCAAGATTGATCGCATGATGAAACGGATGCAATTGAACTCGCATGAAGCTATATTGAAACTCGCACGTACACTGCGTTATATGGGTGTGGACGATGAGTTGCGTAAGCGCGGAGCTGTAGAAGGCACCATCGTGCGTATTGGAGATTTTGAATTCGAATTTGTGGAAGGCAGCAGTTACTACTAAGTAGCTGTCTTTCATGGAGAGACATATTGATATAACAACGCAGAGAAGTGGGAAGTTGACCCGCACTCTGCGTTTTTTTTGTTTTTCCTGACATGAGGAAGGCATAAACTTGTATACTGTGAGGAACGTATTTCAAAAATAGGCATGTCATGTATTGCCCTTTTGTCGTAGATCCTTTATAATGTCCACTATATGAATACATGAGTCTTTGAGGAGAGGACGTTCTGTGAACGAACGCTATTACTTAGTACGGGAAGATATTTTACCAGAGGCTGTGGTGAAGACCATGCAGGTAAAAGAACTACTGGCTTCTGGTGATGTTAAAACAGTGCATGAGGCCGTTGAGCAGGTCGGATTAAGTCGGAGTGCCTTTTACAAGTATAAGGATGGAATTCATCTGATCAACCAGCTTGAACGCGAAAGAATTGTAACAATCTCCATTGATCTGGAGCATCAGTCAGGGATCTTGTCTCGTGTGCTTGGACATGTCGCTGGTTATGGAGCCAACGTACTCACGATTAATCAGAGTATTCCGCTTCAGGGAAGAGCCAATGTTGTCATTTCAGTGGAAACGACACATCTGCATGGCGAGATTGGTGAAATGCTGGATCGAATGCAAGATATGCCTGGCGTAAGACGCACGCGTATTGTAGGCCAAGGTTAATTGGGCTTTAACATACAGGACTGACAGACAAGAATAGACATTAGGGGGTAGATCGTTAGTGAAACCGGTAAAAGTCGGATTGTTGGGTCTGGGAACTGTCGGAACGGGAGTCGTTCGCATTGTGGAAGGGAATCAGGAAGATCTGAGCAGTCAGGTTGGGTCACCGATTGTCATTGAGAAGATCGCAGTGAAAAATACAGAGAAAGAACGTGTTATTGCTGTAGACCGTGCCAAGCTCACTGAAGATCCCTGGGAAGTCATTCGTCATCCGGATATCGATGTCATCGTTGAAGTCATGGGCGGCATTGATCAGACGAAGGAGTATATTCTTGAAGCGTTGGAACGTGGGAAACATATCGTAACAGCGAACAAAGATCTCATGGCACTGCATGGTACAGAGATTTTGGCGAAGGCGCAGGAAAAGCAATGTGACGTGTTCTATGAGGCGAGTGTTGCGGGAGGGATTCCCATCATTCGTACGCTGATTGAAGGGTTCTCTTCCGACCGCATTACCCGCATTATGGGCATTGTGAACGGAACAACGAATTTTATTCTGACCAAAATGAGCCAGGAAGGCGCATCCTATGAAGAAGTGCTAACCGAAGCACAGGCACTGGGATATGCTGAATCGGATCCGACCTCGGATGTGGAAGGACTTGATGCAGCCCGCAAAATGGCAATCTTGAGTACACTCGGCTTCCGCACCAATGTGGAGTTGAAAGATGTAACGGTTAAAGGGATATCCTCCGTAACCCGTGAAGACATAACGTATGCCCGCAGACTTGGCTATGAGATGAAGTTACTGGGTATTGCAGATCGGATTGACGATGAGATCACGATTAGCGTACAGCCGACAATGGTTAGACAGAATCATCCGATTGCTTCAGTCAACGGTGTGTTCAACGCAGTGTATGTACATGGTGAAGCTGTGGGAGAGACCATGTTCTACGGTGCCGGTGCTGGAGAATTGCCAACGGCGACTTCGGTTGTAGCTGACATTGTGGCGGTTACCAAAAACCTCAAGCTTGGTGTAAATGGTCTCAAAGCAATTGTGCCGTATAAGACGAAGCGACTGCAAAGCGACGAGCAGATCGTGTCGAAAAACTTTATTTTATTACACGTAGATGACAAGGCTGGTGTATTGGCACAAATCACACAAATCTTCGCAGAATATGAAGTCAGTCTGGCCTCGGTTGTGCAACAGCCGAATGAGCATAACCCGGATGCTGAGATCATTATCGTTACACATAATGCAAGTAAGGCAAGCATGGACAAAGTGTTAAAACATTTTGAATCACTCAGCGTCATTCGCCGCATTAAGAGTGTGTATCGGGTCGAAGGATAACTGTCTGTATTCCTTATAACATCGTAATTATTTCAGATTATTAAAACATAAAGGAGTTTACCCACAATGAGATATCAAGGACTTTTGCAAACGTACAGAGAGCACCTTCCAGTGAATGAAAATACACCCCTGCTTACGCTTCAGGAAGGAAATACACCGTTGATTCATGCGGAGAACCTGTCCGAGGAGCTCGGCCTAAATGTTTATTTCAAGTATGAAGGTTTGAACCCTACGGGATCATTCAAGGACCGCGGTATGGTTATGGCTGTTGCCAAAGCGATGGAAGAGGGCAGCCGCACGATCATGTGTGCATCCACAGGTAATACGTCAGCAGCTGCAGCGGCCTACGCCGCACGTGGTGGGCTCAATTGTATCGTGCTGATTCCGAATAACAACATTGCACTGGGTAAACTGGCCCAAGCCATGATCTATGGTGCCAAAGTTATTGCGATCAATGGTAACTTTGACCGTGCACTGGAGATTGTGCGTGAGATCACAGCCAAACATCCGATCACGCTTGTAAACTCTGTGAATCCGTACCGTATTGAAGGACAGAAGACAGCAGCGTTTGAAGTGATTGAACAACTTGGCGAAGCACCTGACGTTCTGGCTATCCCAGTCGGTAATGCGGGTAATATCTCGGCTTATTGGAAAGGATTCAAGGAATATAAAGAGGCAGGTAAGTCCAGCACGCTGCCACGCATGGTTGGTTTCGAAGCTGAAGGTGCGATGGCCATTGTCAAAGGTGAGCCGATCCTTGAACCTGAAACGGTAGCAACAGCAATTCGGATCGGTAATCCGGCGAGCTGGAAAACGGCAGTAGCTGCAGCTGAGGAATCTGGTGGACAGATTAACTATGTGACCGATGAACAAATCCTGACAGCGTACCGTACGCTTGCTTCTCGTGAAGGCATTTTTGCGGAACCTGCTTCTGCGGCTTCCCTTGCCGGTGTATACAAACTGAAGAGCGAAGGGTACTTTAAAGGCGGAGAGACTGTAGTTTGTGTACTGACAGGCAATGGTCTGAAAGATCCGAATATTGCGATCAAAACAGTAGCGACTGAGCCACTTGTTGTTGAAGATACGGAAGAAGCAGTAATGGCAGCCATTGCACAACTGGAGCAGCAATCTGTATGAGTTTGCGTGAAAAGGTAACTGTAAAAATACCTGCAAGCACAGCCAATCTCGGTCCGGGGTTTGATACCCTGGGCATGGCATTGTCTCTGTATGCCTGGTTGGAAATGAAACCTGCCGAGCAGACGACATTTCATCTTCACGGCGACCATCTGACAGGCCTGCCTACGGATAAATCGAATTTGATCTATGAGGTCGCACAGATGGTATTCGATGAAGCTGGGGTATCTGTACCTGAGTTGGAGATTTCCATGTATTCCGATATTCCGCTTACGCGTGGACTCGGGAGCAGTGCATCCGCCATCGTTGGTGCACTGGCAGCAGCAAATGCATTAATCGGTGCGCCTTTATCTGATGCGAAACTTCTGGATATGGCCACATCCCTCGAGAAGCATCCTGATAATGTGGGAGCATCTCTATATGGCGGTATTATTACAGCTGCATGGAATGGTCAAAAGGTAGATCATATTCGTATTGAACCACACCAGGATTTGCAGGCTTTGGTTATTGTCCCTGAATTCCAGCTGTCTACTTCAAAAGCAAGGAATGTGATTCCTGAGCAATTTGGCATGTCTGATGTTGTGCATAACATTAGCAGATCCTCACTGCTCGTTGCCGCTTTGGCGAGTGGCCGATTGGATATGATTCAGAAGGGAATGTCAGATCGAATTCATCAACCGTATCGGGCATCATTGGTGCCGGGCATGGCTGAGATATTGGAACATGCTGTCGATCATGGAGCGTTGGGCTCTGCCCTGAGCGGAGCTGGACCGACCGTATTGACTTTGGTGGATCGTCATGACACCCGAAAAGCGGGATTGGAACAATATTTGCTGGACACCATGGAGCGGGAGGGAATATCCGCTACTGCACTATGGCTCGATCCGGATTTGGACGGTGTTACCGTGCTGCCTGATCAAGAAGATCGTCCTTTTCTGGACAGAATCAAAGGGGAAGTTAAAGCATGAAACGAATTGCAGTATTACCTGAAGGTTCAGTTTCTCATGAGGCGATTGATTTCCTGTTTAACAGTGAACCGTTGGAGTTGCAACACTCCAAGCTGATTTCGGATGTTTTTAGAGCAACAGATAGTGGTAAAACACAATACAGTGTCATTCCGATTGAAAATACAATTGAAGGTTCCGTTAGTCTTCATATGGACTGGCTTGTGAATGAGGTGGACATTCCAATGCAAGCGGAGTGGGTATACCCATCCATCCAGAATGTTATTGGACATGGTTCGGAGTTTAGGACAGAGAGCGGCGAATATGATTTCGGTAAAATTACCAAGATCATGTCTCATCCTGTGGCTATTCCGCAGTGTCAGAACTTTATTCGGCTGCATTCACCTGAGGCGGATCTTGAAGGTGTGAACAGTACAGCCGAAGCTGTAGAAATTGTGAAAAAAATCCGGGTAAGGGTTGGGTAGCCATCGGAACCAAGCTTGCTGCCCAGAAACATGGCCTGGACATTATGGCTGAACGGGTTACAGATCATGACAACAACTATACCCGGTTTGTACTCATCGGTCATGAACCTGTGGATATTCCTCGTGAACCGGATCATGTGAAAACCAGCTTGCTGGTGACATTGCCAGAAGATGCACCGGGGGCGTTGCATCAGGTATTGTCGGCTTTTGCCTGGCGGAAGCTGAATCTGACTCGTCTCGAATCTCGTCCAACGAAGAAACGATTGGGCAGTTACTATTTCTACATTGATGTTGTGGAAACGGTGGATTCGGTATTGCTCACCGCAGCGATGGCCGAGATTGAGGCGTTGAATTGTCAGGTGCGCGTTCTTGGCAGCTATCCTTGTTTTACATATCCTTCAAGGTAATCGACCTTTATGGTGGTTGTGAATGATAGAAGGTTGTCATAATTTTGGGTAGATTGGACAAGTAATGGCTTGTCATCTGGTGTACAATGTACGGGTTAATAACTTCGGAGTATTAGGTAATGGATATTTTATGGAGGTGCAGTCATCAGTGGCAGAACAATGGATCTATTTGGATGGTCAGTATGTGACCAAAGAGAACGCAACGGTTTCGGTATATGATCATGGATTTTTGTATGGAGACGGAATTTTCGAAGGTATTCGGATCTATAACGGAAATATTTTCAGATGTAAGGCCCACTTGGATCGTTTGTATGATTCGGCAAAATCCATCAGTTTGAATATCCCGCTGTCCATGGATGAAATGCTGGAAGTGATGGCTGAAACGGTGCGCCGCAATGATATGCGTAATGGTTATATTCGTCTTATTGTATCGCGTGGCCCTGGTAATCTGGGGTTGGACCCGTTACGCTGCCCAAGGCATCCGTAATCATCATCGTGGAGCAATTGGCCATTTATCCGGAGGAAGCGTATCTTACGGGATTAAAAGCAGTATCCGTATCCCAACGCCGGAACATCCCGGACGCTTTGAATCCGAAAATTAAATCATTGAACTATCTGAATAACATCCTGGTTAAAATCCAGTCTAACTATTCAGGTGCTGGAGAAGCGATTATGTTGAATTCCCAAGGTTACGTTACTGAGGGTTCAAGTGATAACATCTTCATCATCAAAAATGGTGTAGTATACACGCCGCCTTGTTATCTCGGTGCTCTTGAAGGGATTACACGTCAAGCCATTATCGATCTATGTGGAGAACTGGAGCTTGAATTAAAAGAAGTACCATTCACTCTGCATGATGTGTATATCGCAGACGAAGTCTTTTTCACCGGGACAGCTGCAGAAGTTATCGCTGCATGTGAAGTGGATGGAAGAACAATTGGTACGGGTGTCGCAGGTCCTGTAACGCTGAGACTGCTGGAAGCATTCCGTCAGATTGTTGACAAAGATGGCTATAAAGTGTGGGAATCTTAAGTTAGAATCGTATGGCATAGGGAACAGGAATCCTCCTTGTCCGATAAAATTCAGCATACCTTGGGGTATGGGGATTTTAGAGGCAGGAGGATTTTTTTTGTTTAGTTGATGTCATTAGCCCGGTTTCTGCATAGGATGTAGTAACGGTATGGGCGAATGTACTGCCCAAGTATGACGTCTAGGAGGTTAGTTCCCTGTGAAAATACACATGGTGAAAAAAGGCGACACATTATATCTGCTGTCCCAAAAATACAATGTTGCGCTGGACAAATTGATCGCGGCTAATCCGCAAATCACAAATCCCGACAAGCTGGATATTGGCATGAAGGTCAAAATCCCTGCCGAGCCAGTAACACCGAAGCCAGAAGGTGTGCTGCACAGTCACAAAGTTCAGCAAGGGGATTCGTTATGGAAGTTGGCACAAGCCTGGGGAGTTCCTTTAAAAGACATGATCAATGCCAATCCACAGTTGAAGAATCCGAATGCTCTTCTGGTAGGGGAAACGGTCTATATTCCTTCGATGCATGCACAAGGAAACACATCTAATTCGGGTGCTGGCAATATTGCTGCTCATGAAAAATTGTCACCTGAAGGTAAGGAATATACGGGAGTCAAAGAACCGGAACCACCGGCTCCAGTTGCACCAACTCCTCCTGAACCCGTATCAGAGGTTCCAGTCCCAGTACCTGCGCCACCGTCTGCTAAACCAGAAAAGCCGAATGTGAAGCCTGAATTAGAGGCACTGCCGCAGTTGCCAGAGCTTCCTGAAGTGAAACCCGAAAAGGAAACGCAAAAAAAGGAAGAGGCTAAACCTGAAGTTCAAGTTAAACCGATCGCAGAATCGAACAATTACACGATGCCTAATCTTTCACCTGAAATTATGCCTTTGCCTGTACTGCCCAATACAAAGTCTCCAACTGACGTTGCACCAGCAACGAAAAAGCCTTGTGGTTGTGGTAATAAGCTGCATCATGCGCCAGCGGAACATCCTTATGTTCAAGTCCCGGTTCCTGTACAAGAGGTATATGGTGTTCAGCAAGACATGTACACGGCAGGGGCGAGCAACAATGCGCCGTTCCCAGGGCTTTCGGAAGTTAGTCCTTATAGTGGCAGTGAAATGACTAATAGTCCGTGGACTGGTGTGGAGCAGAGTTATAATCACAATAACGTTATGCCAAATCTGTCCGCAGAGATGCAAAACAACGCATTTCCAATTGCTCCAGTTAGCGAAGTGAATAGCCCATTTCCAACGTATGCAGCACCTGGTCATATGAATCAGCAGCCGCCTTTCATATCGCCATACTCAATGCTTCCGTATCCTCCATGCGGATGTGGCTCACATACACATGCTCCTCAGTATACTTATCCTTCCCATGGTTATCAGGATCCGGCTTGGGGGATGTACGGTCCTTCGTATGGTATGCCACCTGAAATGTCTACATCGACGATGCCGAATCAGCCTATTGAGTATGCTTATCAAAATCCATACCCTACTCAGAACTTGGTCCCGCCGTCCCGCTTGGAGCGTTTGGTGAGATGTATCCTCCTCAAGGGCAAGGCACAGGTGGCAAAAAGGGTGGGCGTGAAGACGCTAACTTAAGTCAGGCAGCAATTGAAGAGGTTGAATCAGGTTCGGAGGCAAAGTCCAAGCAAGCCGGGAATAAGGCAGCATCCGCAAAACGTAGAACAAGCAAGGCTCCACTGAAGAATAAATCCAAGGTATCTGTGTCCGGGAAAACATCCAGAGAGGGTGTAGCTACTCCCAACCAACGGAAAACAAATAAAAAGCGTCGCAATCCATGGATACAGAACTAACGAGAGGGTTGCAAAAGATGAATAAGTAAATAGGTAGGTGCTTGCTATATCAGCGGGAAGCTTGGTCGGTAATAGAGGGCTGGCTTCCCGTTAACCTGAGTGAACAATGTGTTTCGCATATGGGAGATATAATTGTTCAGGAATAATGGAACGTATTTTATTAAGATTTTATTGTAAACCCTTTCATAGATATGTTAAAATGTTTGTACCCTATGTGATTCAAACCATTATAATAGGTCAATATAGGGAACCGACATGATAGCTCTAGCTAATGAAAACTACTATATAAAAGAAATGAAAAAAACTGTTGCATTAGATTCAGCCGTGTGATATATTATTTAAGTCGCCGCTGAAACACACGGTTGACATGAGGAACACAAGTAATAACGAAATAAGTTTGATCTTTGAAAACTGAACAACGAGTGAGTAAACATTCTGCTTGCAGAATGAACGCGAAAGTTGGAAACAAGCCTTGGCTTGAATCGACTGGAGCACAAATGAGATGTTTAATCTCGTCAGATTCAAAATGAGCTTATCGCTCTTTTCAATACTTTATTGGAGAGTTTGATCCTGGCTCAGGACGAACGCTGGCGGCATGCCTAATACATGCAAGTCGAGCGGACTTGAAGAGAAGCTTGCTTCTCTGATGGTTAGCGGCGGACGGGTGAGTAACACGTAGGCAACCTGCCCTCAAGTTTGGGACAACTACCGGAAACGGTAGCTAATACCGAATAGTTGTTTTCTTCGCCTGAAGGAAACTGGAAAGACGGAGCAATCTGTCACTTGGGGATGGGCCTGCGGCGCATTAGCTAGTTGGTGGGGTAACGGCTCACCAAGGCGACGATGCGTAGCCGACCTGAGAGGGTGATCGGCCACACTGGGACTGAGACACGGCCCAGACTCCTACGGGAGGCAGCAGTAGGGAATCTTCCGCAATGGGCGAAAGCCTGACGGAGCAATGCCGCGTGAGTGATGAAGGTTTTCGGATCGTAAAGCTCTGTTGCCAGGGAAGAACGCTTGGGAGAGTAACTGCTCTCAAGGTGACGGTACCTGAGAAGAAAGCCCCGGCTAACTACGTGCCAGCAGCCGCGGTAATACGTAGGGGCAAGCGTTGTCCGGAATTATTGGGCGTAAAGCGCGCGCAGGCGGTCATTTAAGTCTGGTGTTTAATCCCGGGGCTCAACCCCGGATCGCACTGGAAACTGGGTGACTTGAGTGCAGAAGAGGAGAGTGGAATTCCACGTGTAGCGGTGAAATGCGTAGATATGTGGAGGAACACCAGTGGCGAAGGCGACTCTCTGGGCTGTAACTGACGCTGAGGCGCGAAAGCGTGGGGAGCAAACAGGATTAGATACCCTGGTAGTCCACGCCGTAAACGATGAGTGCTAGGTGTTAGGGGTTTCGATACCCTTGGTGCCGAAGTTAACACATTAAGCACTCCGCCTGGGGAGTACGGTCGCAAGACTGAAACTCAAAGGAATTGACGGGGACCCGCACAAGCAGTGGAGTATGTGGTTTAATTCGAAGCAACGCGAAGAACCTTACCAGGTCTTGACATCCCTCTGACCGGTACAGAGATGTACCTTTCCTTCGGGACAGAGGAGACAGGTGGTGCATGGTTGTCGTCAGCTCGTGTCGTGAGATGTTGGGTTAAGTCCCGCAACGAGCGCAACCCTTGATCTTAGTTGCCAGCACTTCGGGTGGGCACTCTAAGGTGACTGCCGGTGACAAACCGGAGGAAGGTGGGGATGACGTCAAATCATCATGCCCCTTATGACCTGGGCTACACACGTACTACAATGGCCGGTACAACGGGCAGTGAAGCCGCGAGGTGGAACCAATCCTAAAAAGCCGGTCTCAGTTCGGATTGCAGGCTGCAACTCGCCTGCATGAAGTCGGAATTGCTAGTAATCGCGGATCAGCATGCCGCGGTGAATACGTTCCCGGGTCTTGTACACACCGCCCGTCACACCACGAGAGTTTATAACGCCCGAAGTCGGTGGGGTAACCGCAAGGAGCCAGCCGCCGAAGGTGGGATAGATGATTGGGGTGAAGTCGTAACAAGGTAGCCGTATCGGAAGGTGCGGCTGGATCACCTCCTTTCTATGGAGAATCGTTTCCCGTAGCGGAAACATTCAAATATGCAGCTTAGCTGCAAACTTACTCACTCGTTGCTCAGTTTTGAGAGCTCAAACTCTCAAACAGCTTGCTTTTGCATGGAGCTTGTTCTTTGAAAACTAGATATCGAAACGAAAGTAAAATGCGAATTAGAACATTCCTTTTTAGCTGAACTTGTGTTAAACAAGTTTCAGATAAAAACGGTAGTTAAATTGCTGTTGCGAGGGTATCGAATGGGAGCGACTTTTGGCTTTGCGTAAGCAAAACAAGGGAAGTGAGCAATCGAAACCGGAGCAATTTGGTTAAGCTACTAAGAGCACACGGAGGATGCCTAGGCGCTAGGAGCCGATGAAGGACGTGGCGAACAACGAAACTGCCTCGGGGAGCTGTAAGCAAGCTTTGATCCGGGGGTGTCCGAATGGGGAAACCCAGCTGGGGTAATGTCCAGTTACTCATAACTGAATACATAGGTTATGTAGAGGCATACCAGGGGAACTGAAACATCTAAGTACCCTGAGGAAGAGAAAACAATAGTGATTCCGTCAGTAGCGGCGAGCGAACGCGGAGAAGCCCAAACCAAGGAGCTTGCTCTTTGGGGTTGTGGGACGTCTCACATGGAGTTACAAAGGAACCGGTTAAGCGAAGAGGTCTGGAAAGGCCCGCCAAAGAAGGTAAAAGCCCTGTAGTTGAAAGTCTGTTCCCTCCGAGACGGATCCCGAGTAGTGCGGGGCACGTGAAACCCCGTATGAATCCGGCAGGACCATCTGCCAAGGCTAAATACTTCCTAGCGACCGATAGTGAAGCAGTACCGTGAGGGAAAGGTGAAAAGCACCCGGAAGGGGAGTGAAATAGAACCTGAAACCGTGTGCTTACAAAAAGTCAGAGCCCGTTTTAGGGGTGATGGCGTGCCTTTTGTAGAATGAACCGGCGAGTTACGTTCCCGTGCAAGGTTAAGGTGAGAAGCCGGAGCCGCAGCGAAAGCGAGTCTGAATAGGGCGATGTAGTACGTGGACGTAGACCCGAAACCGGGTGATCTACCCCTGTCCAGGGTGAAGGTGCGGTAACACGCACTGGAGGCCCGAACCCACGCACGTTGAAAAGTGCGGGGATGAGGTGGGGGTAGCGGAGAAATTCCAATCGAACTCGGAGATAGCTGGTTCTCCCCGAAATAGCTTTAGGGCTAGCCTCGGAAAACAGAGTCGTGGAGGTAGAGCACTGATTGGGTGCGGGGCCCGCAAGGGTTACCAAGCTCAGTCAAACTCCGAATGCCATAGACTTACTTCCGGGAGTCAGACAGTGAGTGCTAAGATCCATTGTCAAAAGGGAAACAGCCCAGACCATCAGCTAAGGTCCCCAAGTGTGTGTTAAGTGGGAAAGGATGTGGAGTTGCACAGACAACCAGGATGTTGGCTTAGAAGCAGCCACCATTGAAAGAGTGCGTAATAGCTCACTGGTCGAGTGACTCTGCGCCGAAAATGTAACGGGGCTAAACACACCACCGAAGCTATGGCTTGATGCTTGCATCAGGGGTAGGGGAGCGTTGTATAAGGGTTGAAGGTGTACCGTAAGGAGCGCTGGACATTATACAAGTGAGAATGCCGGTATGAGTAACGAAAAGATCAGTGAGAATCTGATCCGCCGAAAGCCTAAGGGTTCCTGAGGAAGGCTCGTCCGCTCAGGGTAAGTCGGGACCTAAGGCGAGGCCGAAAGGCGTAGTCGAAGGACAACAGGTCGAAATTCCTGTACCACCATAAACCGTTATGAGCAATGGGGGACGCAGTAGGGTAGTGACGCGGACTGATGGATGTCCGTCTAAGCAGTGAGGCTGATGTGTAGGCAAATCCGCACATTGTAAGGCTGAGCTGTGATGGGGAGCGAAAATTATAGTAGCGAAGGTCATGATCTCACACTGCCAAGAAAAGCCTCTAGCCAGGTGAAGGTGCCCGTACCGCAAACCGACACAGGTAGGCGAGAAGAGTATTCTAAGGCGCGCGGAAGAACTCTCGTTAAGGAACTCGGCAAAATGACCCCGTAACTTCGGGAGAAGGGGTGCCCGGTAGTGTGAATAGCACGAGGGGGCCGCAGTGAAAAGGCCCAAGCGACTGTTTAGCAAAAACACAGGTCTGTGCGAAGCCGTAAGGCGAAGTATACGGGCTGACGCCTGCCCGGTGCTGGAAGGTTAAGGGGAGTGGTTAGGGAGTAATCCCGAAGCTGTGAACCGAAGCCCCAGTAAACGGCGGCCGTAACTATAACGGTCCTAAGGTAGCGAAATTCCTTGTCAGGTAAATTCTGACCCGCACGAATGGCGTAACGACTTGGGCGCTGTCTCAACGAGAGATCCGGTGAAATTTTAATACCTGTGAAGATGCAGGTTACCCGCGACAAGACGGAAAGACCCCATGGAGCTTTACTGCAGCTTGATATTGAATTTGGGTACGATCTGTACAGGATAGGTGGGAGCCTGAGAGACATGAGCGCCAGCTTGTGTGGAGGCAACGTTGGGATACCACCCTGATCGTATCTAGGTTCTAACCTGGTACCGTAATCCGGTGCGGGGACAGTGTCAGGTGGGCAGTTTGACTGGGGCGGTCGCCTCCTAAAGAGTAACGGAGGCGCCCAAAGGTTCCCTCAGAATGGTTGGAAATCATTCGAAGAGTGCAAAGGCATAAGGGAGCTTGACTGCGAGACCTACAAGTCGAGCAGGGACGAAAGTCGGGCTTAGTGATCCGGTGGTACCGCATGGAAGGGCCATCGCTCAACGGATAAAAGCTACCCTGGGGATAACAGGCTTATCTCCCCAAGAGTCCACATCGACGGGGAGGTTTGGCACCTCGATGTCGGCTCATCGCATCCTGGGGCTGAAGTAGGTCCCAAGGGTTGGGCTGTTCGCCCATTAAAGCGGTACGCGAGCTGGGTTCAGAACGTCGTGAGACAGTTCGGTCCCTATCTGTCGTGGGCGTAGGAAATTTGAGAGGAGCTGTCCTTAGTACGAGAGGACCGGGATGGACGTACCGCTGGTGTACCAGTTGTTCCGCCAGGAGCACCGCTGGGTAGCTATGTACGGACGGGATAAACGCTGAAAGCATCTAAGCGTGAAGCCCCCCTCAAGATGAGATTTCCCAGTATGTAAGACCCCTTGAAGACGACGAGGTAGATAGGCTGGGGGTGGAAGTGCAGCAATGCATGGAGCTGACCAGTACTAATCGGTCGAGGGCTTATCCAATAGCAAGTAATTCGCAGACTTTCGTTTCGAATCTAGTTTTCAGAGAACAATACTCTGAACTGTAAGCACCACGTTTGGTGGCGATGGCGGAGGGGTTCCACACGTACCCATCCCGAACACGACCGTTAAGCCCTCTAGCGCCGATGGTACTTGGACCGCAGGGTCCTGGGAGAGTAGGATGCCGCCAAGCGAACTCTTTCATCATACATAGAAAACACGCTTTGCATGTAGACGTTGTACGATGAATTGCATTTGCACTGCAAATGCATATTATTCCCTGATAGCTCAGTTGGTAGAGCACTCGACTGTTAATCGAGTTGTCACAGGTTCGAGCCCTGTTCGGGGAGCCAGTAAGGCCCGTTGGTCAAGGGGTTAAGACACCTCCCTTTCACGGAGGTAACAGGGGTTCGAATCCCTACGGGTCATAGCAACCTATTGCTTCAACAAGGGATGAGAATCCCGAAGGTTCGTCGGAGGATGTACTTCGTTAGCAACTGCTTCGCAGTCTCGAACGAAGTGAGAGTATCCCCTACGGGTCATATAGATGGAGGCTTAGCTCAGCTGGGAGAGCATCTGCCTTACAAGCAGAGGGTCGGGGGTTCGATCCCCTCAGCCTCCACCATATAATCTTTTATAACGACGCGGGGTGGAGCAGCCCGGTAGCTCGTCGGGCTCATAACCCGAAGGCCGCAGGTTCAAATCCTGCCCCCGCAATTAAGCTTTCCTTTGAGAAAGTGATCTGGAACCGTGGTGTAGTTGGCCTAACATGCCTGCCTGTCACGCAGGAGATCGCGGGTTCGAATCCCGTCGGTTCCGCCATTTTAATACTTGGTTAGTACCGCATGCGGAAGTGGCTCAGCGGTAGAGCATCGCCTTGCCAAGGCGAGGGTCGCGGGTTCGATTCCCGTCTTCCGCTCCATATTTGCGCCCTTAGCTCAGCTGGATAGAGCGTTTGACTACGAATCAAAAGGCCGGGAGTTCGAATCTCTCAGGGCGCGCCATTTAAATTTCATACTTTGCCGGCGTGGCGGAATGGCAGACGCGCTCGACTCAAAATCGAGTGGGAAACCGTGGAGGTTCGAGTCCTCTCGCCGGTATATATAACGGGATGTAGCTCAGCTTGGTAGAGCACCTGGTTTGGGACCAGGGGGTCGCATGTTCAAATCGTGTCATCCCGATCTCGAAAAAGTACTATCTAATTATGGATAGTGCTTTTTTATGTTTATTTTTATTAGGTTACGATATCACAAGTGTAATAGGATCAGGATATGTGCTTAACATAACTTTCGATATGCTTACAGCGCTTAGCCCACTTTCCCTTGCAACATGAAGTGCGGGTTCCTCTTCAGGCGACAAATTTTGCATAAACCCTTGTTCTTTAGGTCACAATAGGTTTAAAAAGTGATAGAAGGGGTTCATGTGAACACGTTTAACATGAGAAAACAATTGAAGAGACGCTGGCGACGGTGGAAACGAACGTTATGGATGACGGCGGCTTTGCTTGCAGTTACCATTTTGGCTTACAGTGGGCTATCTATTTCATCGGCGATTGAGCGTTTGCTGACAACGGATTTTAGTGAGGCAAGCAGTGTGATGGGACCTGTCACGCAGGAAACCAGATCTGAACAGGAGATTCAGGCGTTAGTAGAGCAGCTTGATTCTAATCCGGATCATTTAACAAGTGTGGTTCTGGAAACACAGTACATCTGCGGAGTTGAGACAGAGCAGCTAGGCAAGATGGCTAGACCGCAGTTGAAAATGCTGCTGACTCAACATCCGGAATGGGATGCTACCGTTGGAACATCAAATGAATTGCATTTAAAGCAACGTGTAGATGACCTTTCACCACTTTGTAAACAGCAGGCTTATATAAGTATAGATGCTGTAGGGAACCTTAATTTATATGAGGGTAAGCCAGCAGAAGAGAAGGTCATTCGTACGTTCTTCCAGTTGGATGTGGGGACGCTAGAGAGTTCTTTACCCGAAGGAGTGCTGGAACAATTGCAGCAGGGGATTCGGATTCAGGACAAGGATGAGTATGACAGTGTAATCTCTACGTTCAGTGACTATGCCGTGGATGAAGATCATCATTTAATCCGCAATGGCGGGTAATCCCATCGTCCAACGGAAGTACTAAGACGCTGAAGTATTATAAGATGGTGGATTACAACAGTAAATTTGGGTGATTTACGAAACCAAGCGATAAAATCCAACATACGTGAAATGTGGTGAAGGACATCGAAGAGATGTCCTTTTTGTCGTTTGAACGAAAAAGCATGAAAATACGAATAAACATGAAAAGAAGCACGAATAAAGACGAGTAATGGGTTAGACAAAGTTTTTCCTGCCGCTGGGTCTATCTTTTGTTATAATGAAATGAACGATACATATGTTCGCTTTTGTGAGGGAGAGATGGTTTTGCGTTTTTTAGGAATTGACCCGGGGATTGCAATTGTTGGTTTTGGATTTGTGGATAAAATCGGCAGTAAGGTGGTACCCGTACAATATGGATGTATTCAGACGGAAGCTCATACCCCTGAAGAGGAACGTTTGCTTCATGTATATGAAGGTATGGTGCAATTAATTGATAAATACAAACCGGACGCAGTAGCGCTGGAGAAACTTTTTTTCAATCGGAACGTTACAACAGCAATGTCTGTCAGTCAGGCGAGAGGAGTCATGGTGCTCGCTGCTGCGCAGAAGGGTCTGCCTATTGCAGAGTATACGCCAATGCAGATCAAGCAGGCTGTTGTTGGGTACGGTAAGGCAGAGAAGAAGCAAGTACAGGAGATGGTCAAAATGTTCTTGCGCCTTCAAGCCGTTCCTAAACCGGATGACGTAGCTGATGCATTGGCTGTAGCCGTGTGCCACGCGCACTCCTATACATTAAATTCCAAGTTGAATGAGGTATTGCGAAAATGATTGATTTTCTAAGAGGACAGTTCATTCATGTAGAGAATGATTATATTGTGCTGGATGTTCATGGTGTAGGGTATCGCGTATTCTGTCCGAATCCATTTGCATTTGCGAAGCAGGAAGGCGAAATCACGGTGTACACTCACCATCATGTGCGTGAAGATGCGATGTTGCTGTTTGGATTTGTAACACGGGATGAGCAGCGTCTGTTCCGTAAACTGATTGAAGTATCCGGTATTGGTCCCAAAGTGGCGCTGGGCATACTCGCCGGAGGTACACCGGAACATGTGGTTACAGCGATTTACCAAGAGAATTTAACGTTCTTGACCAAATTGCCGGGCATCGGCAAGAAGACTGCACAACGGATGATTCTGGATCTCAAGGATAAGCTGGATAGTTTTGGCGCGGTCGTATGCAACAGGTCTGTTTGCTCCTCCATCGGAAGAGTCGGGAAGTGGTTCAGCCTGGGATGAGGCACGTGAAGGTCTCAAGGCACTTGGGTATACTGACAGTGAGCTTGACAAAGTATGGCTCAAATTGAAAAAGGATGTTACTACAGCGGATTCTGTTGATGTGCTGATGAAAAAGGCGCTGCAAATGCTGTTTACGGGATAATAAAAATTTGCATATTATAATATAGCTGTAGCCTGCAAAAAAAGGTAGGGATGAACATGGATGATCGGATTATATCCGCGAACCTGATGATGGAGGACCAAAATGTTGAGTTGAGTCTTCGTCCCCGGTACTTGAATGAATATATCGGACAGAATCAGGTGAAGGAAAATTTAAAAATATATATTGAAGCTGCCAAATTCCGTAATGAGGCATTGGATCACGTTTTGTTATATGGCCCACCTGGACTGGGGAAAACAACACTTGCCAATATTATTGCGAATGAATTGGGCGTTAATTTACGAACTACGTCAGGCCCGGCCATTGAACGCCCGGGTGATCTTGCAGCGTTGTTGACCAATCTGCAGGAAGGTGATGTGCTGTTTATTGATGAGATTCATCGTTTGCATCGTACAGTTGAAGAAGTCATGTACCCTGCTATGGAAGATTCGGCACTAGATATCATGATTGGTAAAGGTCCAAGTGCTCGGTCTGTTCGGCTGGATCTGCCGCCATTCACTCTGATTGGGGCTACAACACGTGCTGGCTTGCTGTCTGCGCCACTTCGAGACCGGTTTGGTGTGATCAGTCGCTTGGAATTCTATACGGTTGATGAGCTGGCTTATATCGTCTCACGCTCTACCGAAATTTTGGGTGTGGAGATTGTGGGAGATGCTGCGGAAGAGATTGCATTGCGCTCGCGTGGGACACCGAGGATTGCGAACCGTTTGTTAAAACGAGTACGCGACTTTGCACAGGTGCGTGGTGATGGGATAATTACGCAGACACTGGCGGAAGAAGCATTGCAACGTCTCCAGATTGATCCACGTGGCTTGGATGAGATTGATCATAAGATGCTCAAATCGATGATCAACAGTTTCCGCGGAGGACCGGTAGGTTTGGATACCATTGCTGCTACAATCGGTGAAGAAAGTCAGACGATCGAGGATGTCTATGAACCCTATCTCCTTCAAATTGGTATGATTCAGCGTACACCAAGAGGGAGGATCGTAACAGATCTTGCCTATCATCACTTAGGTCTGCCTGTTCCACCAAGGGACGGGAAATGAGTGAGCATGGGTGAACGTTCATGGTGTAAGTCCACGATTTGAACGTTTACCAATTGAAGGTTCACCATAAACATTGAAATATTACGTGTCTTAATCCTATATAAAGTGAAGGAAATGCATGGAGAGGAGTCTGAATGTGGGAAAAGCAATACGAACGAAGAAGTGGAGTCGTCGATTGAAGGTACTGGCGGCAGCTCTTTTGACAGTGGGTTGTCTGCAAGTGCCTGCGTATGCAGCAGGAAATGATGGACAGACGATCCGGGTAGCCATGTTTGCGAATCTGGGCAGTACGTATAAATCAACTACACCACTTATTACGCTTGAATCGACGGGACAATGGAGTATCCAATCGGAGAGTGGTGCCAATGTAAGCCTTCCTGCAGGGCAAGTCCGTTTCAGTGCAGATGGATTCAGAGTGAAAGTGATGGAAACAGCGGATTTCAAGGCAGCATCTGCAGCAGCAAAATTGTTGCAGGCAACCGCGGATAAGCCGTTGCTGTTTACCGCAACTGTGAATGGAAATGCAATCTATCAGCTCTACACAGGCAACTATGCAACGGAGGCACTGGCTGGACAAGCTCTTACACGAGTACAAAAGGTTACATCAGCTCAATTGGCTGGTCAAAAGCCCGTTGTAACAGGAAGTAAGCGCCTGTCTGCCGGAACCTATGGTTCAATTCAGGAAGCAGAGGCAGTACAAGCCAGTCTTTTATCAACAGGAGTTACTGCCTATCCAGTCCTCCAACTGAGCGGGGGAAGTCAAGCCTATGCGGTATGGGTGGGTGAGGCTTCAACGGATGCAGAATTGTCCACATTGAAGAAAAGTGTGGAAGCCAAAGCTCCGGGAGTAAGCCTTACCCCTGTCAACAATGGTGCTGGGCTCATCATTCGCCAAGATGCCGGATTAAGTACGGATACACTCAAAACAGCTCCGCATTACACGATTGCAGGTACTGAAGCCAAAGCGTTGGTACAAGGAAATGGCAATGGGATCAAAGTAGTGGAGCGTTCGCAGCGGACGTATCGTGGAGACATGGAAATCAGCATCGTTAGCGGTGATCTGGCTTTGGTCAATGTCGTTCCACTTGAGCAATACCTGTACTCTGTCGTAGGTGCAGAGGTATATTCCTCCTGGCCTGCTGAGGCTCTGAAAGTTCAAGCCGTAGCTGCTCGATCCTATGCGCTTCAACAAGGGGATCGTTTCAAAATTGCCAATGTCGTCGATACGACACTCAGCCAAGCCTATAACGGGATTGGTTCGGAAAACGATAAAGTAACCAGTGCAGTGGATGCAACGGCTGGAGAAGTGGTCAAGAGCGGTGGTAAAATCATCGAAGCTGTATTCTCCTCCAATGCGGGCGGTCAGACGGCTCATCCTTCTGAGGTATGGAACGGCGGAGCAGGTGTGTTCACCAATGTAGATAGCTCTGGGGATACATCAGCCCAGGCAGGATTACATACGTGGTATCATGTGCTGCTCAGTTCAGGTGTCAGCGGGTACATTCGTGAGGATAACATCAAAGAATTAACGACCAAGACCAATGCTGGTCTGGCAAAAGTGACCGTAACGGCTCAGAATACCAATGTACGTCCCATTCCGTTAATTCAATCTACCGTGGAGCCAGTAGCCAAAATGAATCCAGGCACCGAAGCTGTTGTACTGGCAAAAGTGGCTCAATCCAATGACTATGCCTGGGTGAGAGGACCTTTCACGTCTGCCCAGTTGGTTAAATCCCTTCAGGGTAAAACGACAGCGGCTATTCCTGCTTCAATCTCAACCCTGGAAGTAACCAAGCGTGGACCTTCTGGAAGAGCACTTGAAGTCACTGCCAACGGACAGGCCATGACGGTGAAATATGCGGATACATACCGCTCTGCGCTCGGTGGATTACCGAGTACTCTATTTGATATTGCAGGGACCGGAAGTTATACTGTATTAGGCGTTGACGGCAAAACAGCTAGTAAAACCGGCTCAAATGGTGCCTCTGTTTTGTCTTCTTCTGGCACAGGAACATCATCCGGTAGTGCACTTGTAGTTATGAGTGGTGATGGTCAAGCGAGGGCGGTAACGCAAGGTCAGACTTACATGTTCATCGGTCAGGGCAATGGTCACGGATTGGGCTTGTCCCAATGGGGAGCCAAAGGCATGGCAGATGAAGGGTATGATTACCAGGCAATATTGAAACACTATTATCAAAATGCGACTATTGTTAAGGAATGAAACTAAAATGAATGTGAACTTATATGATTTTGAATTACCAGAGCAATTGATTGCACAGACACCGCTGCTTGATCGCACGGCATCCCGGTTGCTTACTTTGAACAAAGATAGTGGTGAGATCAATCATCAAACGTTTCCTAATATTATCGATTTTCTGGAGCCTGGCGACACATTGATTCTGAATGATACACGTGTTCTTCCAGCCCGCCTGTTCGGTACAAAGGAAGATACCGGAGCAAAAGCAGAAGTGTTATTGCTTAAAAATGTAGAAGGCGACAAGTGGGAAGCACTGGTTAAGCCGGGGAAAAAGCTGAAAGCCGGTTCGGTGATCGTGTTCGGTGATGAACTGAAGGCAACCATTGAAGAAGAGGGCGAGATGGGGGCACGTACACTTACGTTTTCGTATGATGGAATCTTCCAGGAGATTCTGGACCGTCTGGGCGAGATGCCGTTGCCACCTTACATCAAAGAGACATTGGATGACCGTGAACGGTATCAGACCGTGTATGCCAAGCATGAAGGATCGGCGGCTGCACCCACAGCGGGATTACATTTTACAGATGAATTGTTGGATCAGATTCGTGCGAAGGGTGTTAACGTCGCTTTCATTACGCTTCACGTCGGATTGGGAACGTTCAGACCGATGTCGGTCGACGTGGTAGAAGATCATGTCATGCATGAGGAGTATTACTCCTTGTCACAAGAAACGGCAGATCTCATTAACCAGACCAAGGAGAATGGACACCGTGTGTTTGCAGTTGGGACAACGAGCTGCCGGACGTTGGAAACGGTAGGAAGCAAATTCGAGAATGGATTACTGCAAGCGAGCAGCGGATGGACCAGCATTTTCATCTATCCAGGTTATTCCTTCAAAGTGATTGATGGGATGCTTACGAATTTTCATCTCCCGAAATCCACGTTGGTTATGTTGGTTAGTGCACTTGCAGGCAGGGAACATATTATGCAGGCATATAAGGAAGCCATCCAAGAGCAATATCGGTTCTTCAGCTTCGGCGATGCCATGTTGATATATTAGTATAACGGAATAACGATTAACTTTTAGAGGATGATTAAAACCAATGGCAGCAATTACGTATGAACATATTAAAACTTGTAAACAATCCGGTGCACGTCTGGGCGTGTACATACACCTCACGGTATTATTGAGACACCAACCTTCATGCCTGTAGGAACACAGGCGACTGTAAAAACAATGAGCCCTGAAGAGTTGAAAGAAATGGATGCTCAAATTATTTTGAGTAATACGTATCATCTGTTTCTGAGACCAGGACATGAAATCATTCGTGAAGCTGGCGGACTGCACAAGTTCATGAACTGGGATCGTCCAATTCTGACGGACAGCGGCGGATTCCAAGTCTTCTCTCTCAGCGAGATGCGCAAGATTACGGAAGAGGGCGTTAACTTCCGCTCCCACTTGAACGGAGATAAGAAGTTCCTTTCTCCAGAAGTGGCCATGGAAATCCAGAATGCACTTGGCTCCGATATTATGATGGCGTTTGACGAATGCCCACCGTATCCGGCTGAATATGAATATGTCAAAAAATCACTCGAAAGAACGAGTCGCTGGGCAGAACGTTGTCTCGAAAGTCACGCTCGTCCGCATGACCAAGGTCTGTTTGCCATCGTACAGGGAGGCATGCACGAAGATCTTCGCCGTCAGAGCGCCGCAGATTTGACTTCCATGGATTTCCCGGGGTATGCTATTGGTGGACTGAGTGTTGGAGAACCGAAACATTTGATGTATGGTGTATTGGATTACACATTACCGTTGTTGCCGTCCAATAAACCACGTTATTTGATGGGTGTAGGTTCGCCCGATGCGTTGATTGAGGGATCTATTCGTGGAGTGGACATGTTCGATTGTGTTCTGCCTACCCGGATTGCCCGTAACGGAACAACAATGACCAGCCAAGGACGACTGGTAGTTCGCAATGCCAAGTTTGCAACCGATTTTGGGCCACTGGACCCTGAATGTGATTGCTACACTTGTCGCAACTATTCCAGAGCTTATCTGCGTCATTTGATCAAAGCAGATGAAACATTTGGCCTGCGTTTGACAACGATCCATAATCTTCATTTCTTGCAGAATTTGATGCGTAACGTACGTAAAGCCATTATGGAAGATCGTTTGCTTGATTTCCGGGATGAATTTTTCGATCAATATGGTCTTCATGACAATGACAAAGGTTTCTGATCGAGTTGTTGAGGAACCGGCGTAACAAGCAATATCTGTATGTATAGTCGATAAGGGGGAGTTTGAATGTTTCAGGGAATGACTCTAGCAGGAGCACAAGCGGGCGGAGGCATTGTATCTTTGATTGTACCTTTGGTACTCATGGTTGCGATCTTCTACTTCTTGACGATTCGTCCACAGAACAAAAAGCAAAAGCAACGGAATTCCATGCTGAGCCAATTGAAAAAGGGCGATAAAATTGTAACGATTGGTGGCCTTCACGGTACGATCGCTGAGATTACGGATGATGTGGTTGTATTGCGTGTAAACGATGTAACTAAATTGACGTTTGATCGTAATGCAATCAGCACGGCTGTATCTCGTGACACGGCTGTTGAATAGGTACTGTAACATAAAATAACAAGGGAGCGTTTGTGGCGTATTCCCTGGCAGAGAACCGGATCTCCCTGGAGACCCGGTTCTCTCTTTGTTTTATGAGGGAAGGTCGATGTTCTTCACCAAGTCAGGAACGGTGGGTATTCACGCCGAACATGCCACCGAGAGCCGAAATGAAGAAAGCGCTAAGCAGTTGTAAACTATCTTTCCAATTAAACGAGGCATCCAGCGCAAGAAATCCAATCAATAACACGAGGAGCCCATATACAATGCCGGTAATCCCTCCGTAGTACCACCCTTTTTCTCCAGAACGTTTGCCTGCGACAAAACCACCAACCAATAACGACAACCCATGAACAACATAGGTATACAACGAGAGGTCCTGTTCGCGCATTCCACTCATCCAGAGAAAAAGGGAGAGAATCAATGCTCCGATAAACATCCATACAAAAGCCTGACAGAGGCCTGACAGAATCGGATTGGACACTCGAAACGAAACCAAGCGGCGGATCAATTGCATGAAGCAACCCCCTTGTACAAGTTTGAAGTTAATACAGTGTATGGTCAAGCCTTCGCAGTTATGAACTGATTTCCATTAAATGAACGGTTTATTTCTGCATGAGCCTGTAAGGTTCAGGTCAAAATAGGGATTGCACTGCCAGCTAACTGTTAAAAACTCAGTTTCGAAGGAGGCCCCTGTTGTGAACTTCCCAGATGTCGGATCACATATCTTTCGAACCATTCTCATGTACTTTCTGGTGTATTGCGCAATGAGGGTTATGGGTAAACGTGAGATTGGTAAGCTATCCATGTTCGATCTTGTCGTATCCATTATGCTTGCTGAAATGGGCTCTTTTGTCATTGAAGATGTTGATAAACCGTTATCCCATGGGATTGCCCCCATGCTGACTTTGATTATTGTGCAGATCGGGATGGCCTTTGTTGGTCTCAAAAGTCGGCGGCTTCGTCTGATGATTGATGGCAAACCTACCGTTTTGATCTCCAAGGGCGTTCTTCACCGGGATGAGATGCGGAAGCAACGTTACAACCTGGATGATCTATTACAGCAACTCCGTGAACAGAATGTAGACAGTATTGGTGATGTTGATTTTGCTATTTTGGAGACGACGGGTAAATTGACCGTTTTTCCCAAGGATGAGAATGCTACCAATGACAGCAACTCCAACGATAGCAATACTTCAACCTCTAATTCGGAAAGGGGCTCTTCCAGTAAATCCAAAGCAGATAAAAATCAGATTGACGGATTGCCAAATATCAAATATGAAGGGTCGCCACTGCCCCTAATCATGGACGGTAAAGTTCAGGATCAGAATCTGGAGATCATCCAGAAAACGAGATTTTGGCTGAAAAATCAAATTCAACAAAACGGAATTCTGGATTTCAAAGATGTATTTATATGCTCCATCGATCACAATGGCAAGGTATATGTAAGTCCAAAAGATGATAAAAGATAATTTCATTTGCCAGACCGGCGCTTGAACCATGAACCAATTAAAGGCACACGGGAAAGATCGTGGAAGTCAATCATTTTGGTCCAGCCCATGACGATGAAATACACAATAAGCCCAGCAAGAGGAGCGAGAAGCATCCGGAGCCAGAATGGCAGTATCATCGCAGTTTCTTCGTACACGAGTAAGGTCGCTGCTCCCATAATGAACATTCCGGCCCCCGTCTTGACCCAATCCATGATTTTGAAGCGGAACTGTAGCAAATTACGTACGCTTTGGGCATGTAACAGAGTAACTACAGTAGAATTCACACAGATGGCGATGACGGCACCAAAGATGCCATATTCCGGCCGGGAAGCGAGCGTTAGAATCAACGTAATTTTGATAACAGCACCGATAAATGTATTCAGCAATGCTTTACCTGGACGGTCAAGAGCTTGTAATGCAGCCTGAAGAGGAGCTTGGATATAAATGAACAAAGCAAAAGGAGCCATTAGCTTCAGCATGCTTCCAATCGATGCATCATTATACAGAACAAGACACATCGGTTCGGCAAGCACATACATAAACACAGAAAACGGAGCACCTGTCACGAGTGCCAAACGTAAGGCCTGATGCATTCTTTTGTGAATGAGTGCGCGATCTCCCTGTGCAGAGGCTTCGGAAAGGGAAGGCACAAGTGAAGTCGCAAGTGATGAAGTCAATGCCCCCGGCAGCAGCAGCAAAGGAATAATCATACCTTGCAGTGCACCATATTGAGCTGTAGCGATTCCTTTGGATATGCCTGCAAGAGCCAGACTCTGGGCAGTAACAATGGTTTCGGCCAGATAGGATAGAGAACCAACCAATCGGCCTGCTGTAACAGGAATCGAGATTGCAAGCAAACGCCGGATTAATCCAGGTTGTGGAGTAGCATTTTCCACCAGAACGGAAGGTGTTGGGTTTGAAGGCTTGGCTGAAGGGTTGGTTGTGAGATTGGACATGTTCTGTTGCATAACGAGCGGTAATTCTTTCTTCTCCCTGTTATACTTCCACAAAAGTACAAGCATACCGCCAAACTCTCCTACCAGTGCTCCCAGCATGGCACCAGCAGCAGCCTGGGCGATACCGTGGGGGAGGAGAAGCCACGCAAACCAGATGACACAAACGATGCGAATGATGGTTTCAACAATGGATGAAATAGCAGTAGGCATCATGTTTTGCTTGCCCTGGAAGTACCCTCTGTAGACAGCGGACACGGCGATGATGGCAATCATGGGACTCATACTGACGAACGTATGATACACCCGCTCATCCGTGAGCACATACTTGGTAACCCAGGGTGCAAATAGGATGCACAAAAACATGAATACCACACCCAGGGTCAACGTAAAGCTTAAGCTTACTTGCAGGATTCGCTGGGGGAATAACGATTGGCGCCAGTGTCAGCTTCGGCTACGAGCTTGGCTACGGCCAGCGGAATACCACCCGTAATTAATGTCACCAGTACGATAAAAAAGGGATAGCTCAATTGGTAGATGCCAACACCTTCTGCACCGATGACTCGTGGCAGCGCAATACGCGGGATGAAACCAAGTATTCGATTAATTATGCCTGCCGCGAGCAGGATCATGGCTCCCTGGATAAATGTCTGTTTCTTCAAGACTACCCCTCTTTCCCGGTTGAAAGTACAGGTTATCATCATAAACGGGACAAAGCCGTTGTTCTTCATCCTATGCCAGTCCTTCATCTTCTCATGACAACTTGGACACGATTAACAAAAAGAACCATAACCAGCAAGAAGGAATATGATCAGGCGAAGTCGAATGATGTAATATTGATGCCGCATAAAGGCTTGGATGTACGAAGGGAGGCTCCCCGTTGGAAGAAATGAATGATGTGGAGTTGGAACAGTCAATAGAGATGCTCTGCCGAAGCAAGGCGGAGGAATTAAGGCTTGTCGGTTACGAATATGTCACCAGCAAAGATGTCTGGAATTGCGTCAGTCATAAATATGAAAAACAGGGCATTCCACCGCTTCACCAGCTGGTGAACGACATTTTGTCACTGAAAGCAACAAGCTTTATGAACTTTATGACCGTGTCTGCATACCGGGGTCCTCTTTCTAGACGAAAGGGATCTTTTTTGTTGAAAATTGACTGCTTTTTACGGCATCGCTATAATAGGAATATTGAGAACGAAAGGGGATCTAGGAACGGCATGAAAAGAATTATCAGTTTCATTCTGGTCGTGCTTGTCACCACAGGGGTAATGGTGGGAACAAGCCCGGAACTGCTCAAAAATATACGCTTGGGCCTTGATTTAAAAGGAGGCTACGAGATCTTATATGAAGCAGAGCCGCTCGAAGCAGGACAACAAGTCACCAAAGCATCTTTGGTGCAAACGGCCAAAAGTCTTGAAAGCCGCGCCAATGCGCTCGGAACAAGCGAACCGGAGGTAACCACTGAAGGAAGCAACCGGATTCGATTGAAGTTGGCAGGGGTTACGGATGAGGCTGAAGTTAGAGCCAAAATGAAAGAACCGGCTGTTTTGACCTTCCGTAGTAAAGCTGAGAATGACAAGGAAGGCGAATACACCAAAATTGAACTTCGCGGAAATGAATTTGTTGAGAATGCGGCGAAGGTTGTTTTTACAAGTTTGAATCAGCCGATGATTGACATTCAAGTGAAAGATAAGGCGAAGTTTTCCGAGATTACCAAACGTTTGATCGGACAACCTCTTGCTATCTATCTAGATGATCAACTACTTTCTGCGCCAACAGTTCAACAACAGTTGACAGATGGATCTGCCCAAATTTCAGGTGCCTATTCACGTGATGAAGCAAACCAGCTTCGTGACACCATTAACCTGGGTGCATTGCCACTGAAACTTACAGAGAAGTATTCACAAAGCGTTGGTGCAACACTTGGTAAGCTCTCTCTGGATCAGACGATTAAAGCGGGATTGATTGGTTCCGTTATTATTCTAGTGTTCATGATTGGGCTTTATCGCATTCCTGGTATTATTGCGAGTTTTGCCTTGATTACCCATACGTGGCTGGTACTTGCTATCTTCTATATGGGAGAATTCGTGCTTACCCTTCCAGGTATTGCGGCGTTTATCCTGGGTATAGGTATGGCGGTCGATGCCAATATCATCACGTACGAACGGATTAAGGAAGAAATGCGCAGTGGCAAGTCGATCTTGTCTTCTGTTAAAGCAGGAAGCAAGCACTCCTTCCGAACCATCATTGACTCCAACATCACAACCATTATTGCTGCGGCTGTTATGTTCTTCTTGGGTACAGGTGCGGTTAAAGGGTTTGCACTCGTGCTGATTTTTGACATTGTCACCAGTATTATCACGAATATTTTCTTCTCCCGCTTCCTGTTGACCCTGCTTGTACGGGGTAACGTGTTGAAGAAGCCTAAGTACTTCGGAGTGAAGGAGAGTGAAATTCGTGCGCTTTAATTGGAATTTTGATTATGTTAAAGGTAGCAAGATTGCCTACATCTTCTCGATTATTCTGACGATCACGGGGATCATCAGCATCCTGGCCTTGGGTCTGAATTATGCGGTTGATTTCCGTGCCGGATCGAATGTGGATATCACCGTATCCAAGGCCATCACAGCGGAGCAGATTAATCCGATTGTAAATGACATCGGTGTTAATGAAGGTGACGTCCATATAACGACCGGTGCAGATCGGGTTAACGTTCGTTTCTCGAACGTTTTGGATGAAAATCAAGAAAGTAAGTTCAAAGAGGAATTTACCAAATTGGATGCATCTGCTTCCTATGAAGTAAATACGGTGGATCCGGAGATGGCCAAAGAACTCGAACGTAACGCAATCTACGCGGTACTCATTGCGAGTATCGGGATCATGATCTATGTTGCGATCCGGTTTGAATGGCGCTTTGGTTTGGCGGCGGTTATTGCACTCTTCCATGACGCATTTGTCGTAATCAGTGTGTTCTCCATCTTCCGTTTGGAAGTGGATCTGACCTTTATCACTGCAGTACTGACCATTGTCGGGTTCTCGATCAACGATACCATCGTTATCTTTGACCGGATTCGTGAGAATTTGCGTTTTGCGAAAAAGACAAGCAAAGCCGATTTGCGTGAGGTAGTCAATCGCAGTTTGGCTCAAACGATGACTCGTTCCTTGAATACAACATTCACCGTATTTGCAGCTTCCATCTGTTTGTTCATCTTTGGTGGAGAATCCATTCGCATGTTCTCACTTGCGATGGTTATCGGAACATTGTTCGGCGCATATTCTTCAATCTATATTGCTGCCCCACTATGGCTGATGCTCAAAGGTAAGCAAGTGGAAAAGCCAAAAAAAGTAGCTAAAGAAACTAACTAAACATTGTATTGTGAAGCCGCGTCTGCCAGGCGCGGTTTTGCAACTTTATGTACAGAATTAAGGGGAATATTCATGACCAGAGAACATATCCCATCTGCTCAGGCAGCCACATGGAGTGGTATTGCTGGTAATATGGGACTTGCGGTAATCAAAGCGGGAGTCGGTTATATGGCAAATAGCAAGTCTTTGCTCGCTGACGGCTTGTATTCTGCTTCTGAAGCTGGTTCTGCCCTGGCTGGTCTCTTTCCCTCCAAGTCTGTACACGATAAGAGCAAGGCTCGCAGGGAACGGTTTAAAGAACATTCACGCGTTGCCAGACCCGGTATCTCAGTTTTGTTATCCGTGCTGATCCTCATGGGTGGATTACAGCTTGCCATCTCTGCATTGGGCAGCCTCTCCGGAAGTGAACCGGAAGCACCTGGCAAGTCTGTACTTTTGGTGGCTGTTGCAGCGTTGGCTGTAAAAGAAGCGATTTTTCAATTTCAGTACAGATATTTTCGTAAACGAAACCAGTCTCAGGCACTGGCCTATGCACAGCAACATCGTCGTGCGCTCTATTGCTCTCTCACCGTGTTAATCGGCATTATTGGATCGATGGCTGGTGAAGAGACGGGACTGAGCATGCTGCTCTACCTGGACCCTACGGCTGCATTGATTTCTTCCTGTTTTGTTCTTCACAAGGGTTATCGAATGATTGTGGACACGGTGTATGGTTCACTTGTTCAGGAACTGGAACAGGAAGAAGCATCCGATTTCAAAGAGACTGTACAGCGGGTATATGGCATTATTACCATTGAGCATTTGGTTGCACGTGAACAGGAGCATGACGTTACGATTGAGCTGGTCATCAGTGTGAATCCGAGGATTTCAATACTGGAAGCACAGGAGATTGCGAATCGGGCCAAGACACTGTTGCTAACCCGTTTCAGTCATGTGAAAGAAGTACAGATTCAAGCAATACCTTATGATCCAGGTTACCCTTATAAATCCAATCATGAACTGCCCGATCACGAAGCGACATTAATTCAGTAGTGAAGCGCGGGTCCAGTAGATCAGGAAAGGAGCGTTATCATTGCTTTATTCGCAATACCGGTGGAATACACCGAATATCGATTTGGAGGCGGCTGCGGACTCTCGCAGGCGCTTTCCGTTTTCCCCTTGTTGGACGTTTGCTTGTGAGTCGAGGAGTGCACAATGAGAAGGAGGCAGAACGTTTTTTGCATCCGGATCTGAATCAGATGCATGATCCGTATCTGCTACTCGGCATGAGTGAAGCTGTGCCTCGAATCAAGCTGGCTTTGGAACGGGAAGAACACATTCTGATTTACGGGGATTATGACGCGGATGGCGTCTCCAGTACATCGCTCATGATCCATTTGATGCGTCATCTTGGGGCTTCGTACGATATATATATCCCTCATCGCTCCAATGAAGGATATGGGCTACACAACCATGCGTTGGATTGGGCCCATCAACAAGGCGTTTCATTGATTATTACCGTGGATACCGGGATCAGTGCTGTTGAACAGATTGCCTATGCGGCAACGCTTGGCATCGAAGTCATTGTGACAGATCACCACGAGCCACCTGAAATTTTGCCGGAAGCCTTTACTCTGATTAATCCAAAACTTCCGGGCTGTCCTTACCCCTTTAAAGGTTTGGCAGGAGCGGGGGTAGCCCTGAAACTTGCGCAGGCATTAATTGGGGAAGTGCCCGGTGAATGGATGGAGATTGCTGCCATTGGTACGGTTGCCGATCTGATGCCTTTGGAAGGGGAGAACCGGGTCATCGTCAGTTATGGAATTGAATCGATGCGTGGTTCACGTCTTCCCGGCGTAAGTGCATTGCTTGAAATCAGTGGTGTGGATCAGAGTCAGGTGACTTCGATTAATATTGCTTTTGCCATGGCACCGCGTATTAATGCCAGTGGACGTTTGGATCATGCCGGAAGAGCGGTATCACTTCTCACCACCGAGAATCTGGATGAAGCCCATACGCTTGCCGGCCAGCTAGATCTATTGAATCGGGAGCGCCAACAAGTCGTAGAAGGCATACTACAAGAAGCAACGGCACAGTTGGAACAAAAGATAGAGCTTCGTTCAGGATCTGTTCCAGATGTAATCGTATTGGCTGGTGAGGGCTGGAATGTTGGCGTAGTGGGTATTGTGGCTTCCAAATTGCTGGACCGATATTATCGACCTACCCTTATTCTAGGGATTGATCCAGAGAGCGGTGTCTGCAAAGGGTCTGCGCGCTCTATTGAGGGCTTGGATATCTACGAGGCACTCACAGTCAATAAACACACCTTGGATCATTACGGGGGCCACCCGGCTGCAGCAGGCATGACGCTGCATCGGGATCAACTGAAAGAACTTGAGGCAGGCTTGAATGAGTTTGCCGCAACCGTGTTGACCGAAGCGGATTTTGTACCACAGCGTCTAGCGGATGATGAATGCAGAATCAGTGATGTTCCGCTGAAAGTGATCCAGGAGATCGACAGATCGCAGCCCTTCGGGATGAGCAATCCTTCGCCACGGTTTGTATTGAGAAGTGTGACTGTGAAGGAAACCAGAACGATGGGACGAGAGAAACGCCATCTGAAACTGGTTCTGGAGCAAGATGGTCAGCAACTGGAAACGGTGGCTTTTGGCAAGGGAGCGTTAGCGGAGTTCCTTCTCCCGGGTTCCGTTATTGATGTGATGGGAGAACTGTCCATCAATGAATGGAATGGGATGAGAAAACCTCAATTGATGCTTCAGGACATTCATGTTCCTCAGGTACAAGTGTTTGATATGCGTGGTCATACCGAGCCATTGAATGCGATGAAGCATTTCTTGAGCTCCCTTGAGGTGCATCTACGATACAAATCAGGTTCTGTTGGTGCTATAGTTCGGAAAGAAACAGATGTTTCCGAGGGAAATTCATTGTATGAACCTTGCCTTTGGGTATATGATAGAAAGGTCGGGTTATTTCCGTGTAATGCTGCCGCGCAGCATTATGGACAGGAACAAGTCCGGACGTTATTTGTGTTTGATACGCCGGAAACCCCGGAACAACTTGATGCTATGCTGGCTTTGTTCAGTGGAGCTGAGAATATCATCCTTCTGCACGGATCAGGCAACCGCCGAGATCGCCTTCAGATGCCTTCCAGAGATCTCTTTAAGCGTATTTATATGCAGGTGTTGAAATGGAAAGCTGAACCCGTGGAGGAACAAGAGGTTACTCCTGTGCTCAGTCGTCAGTGTGGTTGTTCGCCGCGCATGATTACAATGATGTTGGATGTATTCGAAGAGTTATCCTTCATTACTCGTGATAACGGAAAAATTGCGTTTGTGGATAACCCCCCTAAACGTGAACTAACCGCTTCACGTCACTATCAGGCGCTCGAAAACATGGCCGAGATTGAACAGGTGATGCTGGATGCAGCCACACCGCAACTGACACAATGGATGATATCCCGGATGAAGGGCGTATCTTAGATGGAAGTTTGTGTATTTATTTTAGGAGGAGATTATTTTGGATTTTAAAGATTATATTCGTGTCATTCCTGACTTTCCACAACCGGGAATCAGCTTTAAGGACATTACGACATTGTTGAAGGATGGAGAAATGTACCGCAATGCGATCAATGAACTGAAAGTGATGGTTTCTGATCTCAAAATTGATGTCATTGCTGGACCTGAAGCACGTGGTTTCGTTGTGGGCGCCCCTCTGGCGTACGCTCTTGGTGTCGGTTTTGCTCCGATCCGCAAAAGTGGAAAACTGCCTGGAGAGACGATTGAAGTCGGTTATGATCTCGAGTATGGCAAGGATACACTCGCTATGCATACAGATGCGGTCGAGAAAGGTCAAAATGTTCTGATCGCAGATGATCTGCTCGCAACGGGTGGAACAATTGCAACTTCCATCAACCTGATTGAACAATTGGGTGGGAACGTTGTTGGTGCTGCATTCCTGATCGAGCTGTCTGATCTGAATGGTCGTGCTAAATTGCCTGAGAAAATCGATGTGTTCACATTGATGAACTACTAAGCTCAAATCTCCACATGTATCGCTGTGATGAAACTGAATTGCTTTTCCTGTTTCCCGGGAAATAATATACAGCATTAATGATTATAAAAAAGCCTGTGCAATCCAAGCTTAACGGTTGGATTGCACAGGCTTTTTTTGATTTATATACGGTACGTTGAAATTAATCGGGTGTTTTTTCAGTGATAGGCTGTTTTTGCGAATCTTCATTCAACCAACCCATTACTTCAAACAGTTTGAATAACAAGCTCATCAGGATTCCGACAATGGTTGCCAGTGCCATCCCTTTCAGATGAACACCGTAGAAGACAACTTCTGTTCCACTCAGTCCGATGACCAGTACAAGTGTAGTAAGCAGTAGATTGGTCGGCTTGGCAAAATCGACTTTCTGCTCAACCAGAATACGCAGACCCGATGCGGCAATAACTCCGAACAGAAGCAGGGATACACCACCCATAACAGGCACCGGAATGTTGGCTACAAGCGCCGAGAACGTTCCTGAGAAGGAAAGCACAATTGCAATAACCGCTGCCCACCAATGACGTATGTGGAGTATACGCGGGTTAATGCCATGACACCGATGTTCTCCCCATAGGTTGTATTGGGAGTTGATCCTACAAACCCGGAAAGAATCGTGGAGACCCCGTTACCAAGCAGGGAACGATGAAGGCCAGGGTCCTTCGAAAGATCTTTGCCCACAATGCTGCTGGTTACAAGCAAATGTCCAATATGTTCTACGATAACGACAAGCGCTACAGGTAAAATGGTGAAAATAACGGACCAGTCAAATGTAGGTGTGGTTACGGTTGGCAGTGAGATGAAATCTGCTTGTCCAATAGCTTGTTTATCTACGAGACCCATAAAACTACCCAATATATAGCCGGATACTATTCCGATTAAAATATGAATGATTTTGGGGAATCCACGGAACGTTACGGCCCCAATGACAGTGATCCCAAGCGTGGCCATGGATAAAATAATGGGTTTAGCCTGAGGGACCCAGTTAGGGTTAGCTACAGGATCAGAGTTAATCAATCCGGCCATTTGTGCTGCAACAGGTACAAGCTCAAGACCGATTAGCGCAACAATGGCACCCATAACCGCTGGTGGGAAGACTACATTAATCCATCCGGTACCCGCAAATTTAATAATGAGGGCCACGAGACAGAAAACAAGTCCTGTTATAATAAATGCTCCAAGTGCCATGGAGTAGCCATTCTCTGGATGTTGTTTTAATACCATTGTGACAGGAGCAATAAAGGCAAAACTGGAACCAAGATATGCGGGGATCTTTCCTTTACACATCAGTATGTACAACAATGTTCCAATTCCGTTCATAAGCAGGATCATACTTGGATCAACACCGAACAGATTCGGTACAAGCACCGTGCTGCCAAACATGGCGAACAAATGCTGAAGGCTAAGCAATGAACCTGAGCCAAGTGGCATCTTTTGATTAACCTGAATTTCGCGTTGCAATGAATTTCATCTCCTTTTCCGTAACACAAACTTTCAATAGATTACAGAGTTTCTCTTAATTAAGCAATAACATTTTTGACGCAACAGGGCGATGGAATTTATATTTTCATAAAATTTCCTTCTATTTCAGCAAATAACGGCAATAATACATAAGAAATAAGAAATACTTTCAATCCCTTGTGAGTCATAGGTAAACGGGTTAAAAGTAATACAGAGCACCAATATAAAAATTGGATAAGCGCTCTTATTCGTCAGCAGTTGACGGGAAACGGGCGAAGCGTCATAATTATAGGAAATTACTTTTACGGGGAACCTGTGTTGCAGCAATGTCACGGGTTCCATTTGGTATAGAAAGGACACGGAACAGATCAGAATGGGCATAGAGCAATTACTCGAGAAGGCCGGGGCATATATCAAAGAACCCGATCTGGTGCGCATACGAGAAGCTTACGAATTTGCTGATCAGGCCCACCATGGACAGACGCGAAAATCGGGAGAACCGTATATTCTGCATCCGCTTGCGGTTGCTGACATTGTTGTGAACATGCAGATGGACACCATCTCCATAATAGCAGCGCTTCTTCATGATGTAGTAGAGGATACTACGGTCTCACTTGAAGAGATCCGCAATCATTTCGGCAATACGTGTGCCATGCTTGTTGACGGCTTGACGAAGCTGGAACGTATTAAGTTCCGCTCCAAGGAAGAACAGCAGAACGAGAACTACCGCAAAATGTTCATCGCCATGGCGCAGGACATCCGTGTCATCGTGATCAAATTGGCTGACCGTCTGCATAATATGCGGACACTCAAGTTTCAGTCGGAAGAAAGCCAGCGCAGGATTTCATATGAGACGCTGGAAATTTTCTGTCCGATTGCGAACCGTTTGGGTATTTCTGCGATCAAATGGGAAATGGAGGACATCGCCCTCCGTTATTTGAATCCGCAGCAATATTACCGTATTGCGAACCTGATGCACAAAAAGCGTGCCGAACGTGAGCAATATATTGATACCGTTATGGACGGAATTACGAACAAGCTTGATGAGATGGGCATTCAGGCAGACCTTTCGGGTCGACCGAAGCATATCTACAGCGTGTTCAAGAAAATGACGACCAAAAACAAGCAGTTTAACGAAATTTACGATCTGCTTGCCATTCGTATTATTGTGGATAATATCAAGGATTGTTATGCTACGCTCGGAATTATACACACGTTATGGAAGCCGATGCCTGGACGCTTTAAAGACTATATCGCAATGCCGAAGGCGAACATGTACCAGTCATTGCATACAACCGTAGTCGGTCCCAATGGCGAACCAACCGAGGTGCAGATTCGGACTTGGGATATGCATCGAACTGCTGAATTTGGTATTGCGGCTCACTGGGCGTATAAAGAAGGTACAGCCGCAGGTCCGCAATTTGAAGATAAAATTACGTTCTTCCGCGAAATTCTTGAGCTTCAAAATGAAGCACAGGATGCTTCAGAATTCGTAGAATCACTTAAAATGGACTTCTTCTCGGATCTGGTATTTGTATTTACGCCAAAAGGAGAAGTCATCGAGTTGCCAATTGGCTCTGTTCCTTTGGACTTTGCTTATCGAATCCATACGGAGGTTGGTAATCGTACCATTGGTGCCAAGGTGAACGGTCGAATTGTCCCGCTTGACTATCATCTGAAGACAGGCGATATCATTGAAATTTTGACGTCCAAACATTCTTACGGGCCTAGCCAGGACTGGCTGAAAATTGCGAAATCTTCTCATGCACGAGCGAAGATCAAACAATGGTTCAAGAAGGAACGCCGTGAAGAAAACGTTGAAAAAGGTCGGGAGAGCTGTGAGCGTGAATTGAAGCGCATGGGGCTTGATCCTTCTGCATGGATGACAGATGACAAGTTGATGGAAGCTGCCAAAAAATATGCGTTTAACGATATTGATGACATGCTTGCGGCTGTTGGCTTCGGTGGAATTACTGCTGCACAGATCGTAACCAAAGCAACTGAAAAATTACGTAAAGAGCAGGAAGAGTCCAGTTTACTGGAATTGAACTCCGAGATGCGCGAGCTCAAACCTGCTCCTGAACGGAGAAATCGACCAACCAACGGTATCCGTGTCAAGGGTATTGATAATCTGCTTGTTCGATTTGCACGCTGCTGTAATCCTGTGCCTGGGGATGACATTATCGGATACGTTACACGCGGACGGGGCGTTTCCGTACACCGTAGTGACTGTCCAAATATTCCGACAAGTGCAGACGGAGAAGAAGCAGCACGCGTTATTGAGGTCGAGTGGGAAGAGAATATCGAAGCGAGTTACAGTGTGGATATTGAGATTACGGGCCATGATCGGAATGGCTTGCTTAACGAGGTACTTCAGGCTGTATCCGAAAGTAAAACCAATATCTCTGCCGTTACAGGACGGACAGATAAAAATAAATTAGCATTGGTGCACGTCACCATTCTGATTCGTAATACGGATCATCTGCAATCCGTTGTAGATCGAATCAAACGGGTGAAAGATGTCTATTCGGTGCATCGGATTATGCAGTAAGGAGCCTGTAAGATGAGGGTGCTTGTACAACGCTGTAAAGAGGCTCAGGTGACCGTGGGAGACGAACTGACGGGGAAGATCGAATCCGGATTAATGCTGCTCGTAGGTATTACCCATGAGGATACGGAGAAGGATGCCCAGTATCTGGCTGACAAAATTAGCGGGTTACGCATATTTGAGGATGATCAGGAGAAGATGAACCTCAGCCTGCTTGATGTAGGCGGTGCTGTACTATCCGTTTCCCAGTTCACCCTGTACGGGGATTGTCGCAAAGGAAAGCGTCCAAGCTTTGCAGCTGCGGCCCGACCTGAAGCGGCAGAACGGTTATATGAGACGTTTAATCAACTTTTGCGGGATAAAGGAATTCAGGTTGAAACCGGTCGTTTCGGAGCGATGATGGATGTAACATTTACCAACTGGGGACCCGTGACCTTGATGCTTGAAAGTCCGATTCGTGAGGAATCACGTGCATAATTTTTTGAGGTTCAGGCCATAATGAAGAATAATTCGTTGATGACTATTTCATGATCAAAGGAGTATCCTTCATTATGCGCCAATCTGCGAAAGAAACACGTGCACGTACAGAACCTTTGTTACTGCCTGGCAACCTGTATGAATCAATACATCTTGCCCGTGCGGCTGCTGAGTGTGTTGCAACGATCTGGGCACTTCAAGATTCGGATAAAGGAAAACAAAGTTATCTTCCGCGTTCTTGAATATGTACACATATGTATATAAACATCTGAAATTTGGATCTTACAGATTCTGAAAGTCCTGATTCCTTACCGAATCAGGACTTTTTGTCATGAGTTGACCTATATAAAAGATTCATTTGTCCCTTTTCCACAAAATGAAATGACATTGGATTGTTATAAATTGCTCTGGTGAGGGTAATAACAAAACGAGGCACAATGAAGTGCCATTGTACTGCAAGACCCGATTCATAAAGAAAGTTCGAACACGGAAAGGAGAACATACGTTATGAGTAAAGTTGCTTTTTTATTGGCGAATGACTTTGAAGATTCGGAGATGCAGGTTCCGTATGACGAAGTGAAAAAAGCTGGACATGAAGTGGAGATTATCGGATTAAAAGCCGGTGAGACCCTTAAAGGTAAGGGAGGAAAGGCCTCCTACACTACAGATAAGGCGATCGCTGATGCATCCGCTTCAGATTATGATGCAGTCGTGATTCCGGGTGGATCATCCCCTGAGAATTTGCGAAGTGATGCGCACATCCTGAAGTTTGTCACCGAGATCAACAGTGCGAAGAAGCCAATCGCAGCGATCTGCCATGGTCCGCAGATTTTGGCTAGTGCCGATCTGTTGAAAGGTCGTACGATTACATCGTATCCACCCCTTAAGGATGACATGGTAAATGCAGGAGCAGAGTTCAAGGATCATGAGGCTGTTGTGGATGGGAACTATATTACATCCCGAACGCCTGAAGATGAGCCAGCGTTTGTACGTGAACTGCTTAAAGTTATATAACATCAGCCAGAACACCTGAGATAAAGTGATGTATCTAAACGACGTTACATCGTGAGGTTACGAAACTTCACGTTGCATTTCATTCCGAAAAAGGAGGGTTTGACATGACAAAACATATTCAGGCGTATTTTCGAACCGAAGACGAGGCAGAGGGAGCAAGAACTTCACTTCAGACGTTCCGTACAGAGCATTTGGAAGTAGGTCAACTCGATAGTGCAATAGGTAGAGACACGCGTGTAATGGTGCCACTGGTGCCATATAATACTGCGGGTGGCGTAGGCACTAACGGGGCCATGGGTGTAGGGCAGCTCCAGGCGTTCCAGCGAGTGAAAATGTGATCCCAGTGGTAGCCAATGTGGATCGTGACGCAGAACGGGATACCCGTAACAGAGTGAATGAGGATGGGGACCTGCTGAATGCAGCGGACGTGTCCTCGGCCGATTATGATGATCTGCATTATGTTCTGTCTGCCAAAGTAAGGGATGAGGATTATGATGAGATAGTTCATAAACTTCGTTCCAACCATGCCTATGTGGAAGACTTGAATTAACGTGTAGATACCTCTTGGCCCTTGCACCACTTGACTACAAAGTCGAGTACTGTGCGAGGGCTTTTCGTTATAAATATATTAAAAATAAAGCGCTATCATTTTTGTAATATTACTGTAATATTAGTTACACAAGCCTTTAACATAGTGGGCTTATAATAACACACATGACCCCCTTTTTTATATATCCTTTGAGCCTGCACACCGTGTGCAGGCTATTTTTTTGAGCTTTAAACATATATGTTTTGAGCGAAGCTTACCCCTTATTTAAATTTTTGCTAGAATAGAGGAATGGGTTTAATTTTTCTAGAGCGAATGGTTCTCATCGTTATGCTACATTGGACGGTAAATCAAGCTTCTTGTGATTGGATTCGGGTGAAACCAGTCCTTAGACAGAGAGTATGAGGAATTCATTGCCAGAGTGAGGTCATATTTCAAGTGAACAATATTTGCCAAAGCTACCCAACTCTTATCCAAGGGCGGGGCAGCCGCTTCTACTTGTTCGCTGGAACTTGAGAGTTATATAGAATGCCTCGTTTGAGAATTGAAAGTGTTCGTGCTAGAGCAACAAGGTTCTCATGCGAATGGCTAGAGACAGATTTAAGGGGGAATAAGTTTTGAGTAAGGTTGGAAGAAATGAGCTATGCCCATGCGGAAGTGGGGAAAAATACAAGAAATGTTGTCTGAATAAGGAGTCTTCTGCGGTAGAATCCATAATGGGGCTGATATCAACGGAGCAACCAGTCCGGGAAGCCTCACTGGAGACTGAGAGCAAGGTGACTTTGACCAAGCTGAAAAAGATGGTAGAGAAGGAACTGAAATGGGAGCATTCGGCTCACGAACAGTTGGCCCTGCAGCTTATTGAGAACATGAGGAAGCCGTACGAGCCGGAGCTGATTTTGGAAGCTCTGATGTTATGGAACGGATATTCCCGTCAGACCCGCCCTACTGTGAAGAAAACAGGCTCTTTCTGCGCTGCCATTGAGTATCTGCTGTCCGAGGAATACGGTCTGAATGCCTCAAAGACTGAACTGGCTGATAAATATGAGGTAACGACAGGAACAATCTCTCGTAAAGTTAAAGAGATGTTCAATTACATCGAAGAATACGGTATGGGTGGCGACACGGACGAGTTATTAATACTGAACAGTCCAGGTACATCGAAGGACAAAGCACAGGCTCTGCTGGATAAGGCGCGGGAAGCCAGTTCTTCCAAACGCAGAATCCAGCTGGCGAAAACGGCCTTGGAGATGTATCCTGACAGTTCTGATGCGTATCTCATTCTGGCTGAGGAGTCGGACAATGAGCAAGACGCACGAGCTTACCTTGAGGCAGGAATAGCTGCTGGCAAACGTGAACTGGGCGAACAGTTTTTTGAGAAGAACAAAGGGGACTTCTGGGCGCTTCATGAGACTCGTCCCTATATCCGGATATGCAAAAGCTACGCCGAATCCTGCTGGTTTGCAGGAGATGCGAAAGAGGCAGCACATATTCTGGAGCATATTCTAGAGCTGAATACGGAAGACAATACCGGAGCACGTTACCTGCTCGCTGCTGTGTATTTGTATAGCAACCAATTGGATCAGGCAGAGCAATTGCTGAAGAAGTATGAAAAAGGTGACGCAGCAGCTGCCTTTGCCTATGACAAGATCATTCTGGAGTATAAGAAAAACGGAATCACCTCCCAGCTCAAAATGCTGTACCGAGTGGCCCGGGGTGTGAACAAACATCTGCCAGATTACCTGTTGGGTTTGAAACGGTTGCCGCATAACCTTCCTGACTTTGTTGGAATGGGTGATTCCAACGAAGCGATTGCCTATGTCATTATGCATTCCCGTCTATGGGCGAGCGTGCCGGATCTGTTGAAGTGGATGCTGAAACAATAGTGTGATATAACGATGGAAGTTGGAATTCATTTCATGAATTCAGCTTCCATTCGCCATGATATCAGTGCATTCCCATTGCGTACGGCGTGTGAGCAGAATGTTTTAGTGCTATCTTTTCGTGTTAACCCTTGACTTTAGCACTGCGGTTCATTACAATCAGAAAATAATACGTTGACTACAGTCAATACAAGTCGATTTTTGAACCATATTACGGATTTGATGACGGGACCAAGTACTCCGTGCCCACATGACCAGAGAGGAATCCCCAGGCTGTAAGGATTCTCTTGATGAGCGGACGAATGACTTCCCCGAGAACAGACGGCGAACATAACAGACATGATCTGTTGACCAGTAGCCGGCCTGCGCAGGACGTGCGTTACACGTAGAGCGGAATATCTGCTTGATTAGGTTGCTCTAGGCAATTCTGAATCATCAGACACCACCTGAACGGCTAAAGTGTCAGGTTTCCGGAATGTGGGTGGTACCACGGGTGAATGTATATTACACAATCTCTCGTCCCTTTGTTTGCTGTATACACAGCGACAGGGCGAGGGATTTTTTTGTTATAGAGAAAAAAATCAATGCTGGAGGGATCAAGATGGCTTTTCAAAAACCGACTGGAACGCAGGACTTACTGCCTGGGGTTGTCGAGAAATGGCAGTACGTAGAAGAAAAAGCACGAGATCTGTGTCGACGGTTCAATTACCGTGAGATTCGTACACCGATCTTTGAACAAACCTCTTTATTTGTACGTGGTGTAGGAGAGACTACCGATATCGTTGAGAAAGAAATGTATACCTTTGATGACAAAGGCAATCGCAGCATGACGCTTCGTCCAGAGGGAACAGCGGGTGTTGTCCGTGCGTATGTCGAGAATAAAATTTACGGCGAACCGGATGTGAGCAAGCTTTATTACATCGGTCCGATGTTCCGGTATGAGCGTCCGCAGGCAGGCCGTCAGCGTCAGTTCCACCAGTTTGGTGTAGAAGCCATCGGTGCGCTGGATCCGGCGATTGATGCCGAAGTAATCGCACTGGGCTACCAGTTGTGTGTTGAGCTCGGCTTGAAGGATGTTAAAGTGGAGATCAACTCCGTGGGTAACTCGACCAGCCGTGCAGAATACCGCGAGACGTTACTTGGATTCCTCAGACCGATGAAAGACAGCCTGTGCAAGGACTGCCAGTCCCGCATGGAGCGTAATCCGTTGCGTGTACTCGACTGCAAAGTCGATCAGGACAAATTCGTAGGGGCACCGTCCATACTGGACAGCCTGGATGAAGAGTCTTTGAATCACTTTGCCAAGCTGCAAGCCTACCTGGATGATTTCGGAGTAGATTATGCGGTGAACAATCGTCTGGTACGCGGCTTGGATTATTACACGCTGACTGCGTTTGAATTAAAAGCCCAAGGGATTGGAGCAATTGATACGGTTGGCGGCGGTGGCCGATACAATGGTCTCGTTGGAGATATCGGCGGGCCTGATCAGCCGGGTATCGGCTTTGGTATTGGTCTGGAGCGCATTCAACTGATTCTGGAGCACCAAAATATTGAGGTTACTACGCTGGCTCCACTGGATGTGTACTTTGTTGCTCTCGGAGAGGCAGCTGACCGTGAAGTGAACCGTCTGTTGTTCAAACTTCGTCAGTCCGGACTGTCTGGTGAACGTGATTATCTGGGCCGCAAGATGAAAGCACAGATGAAATCAGCTGACCGTTTCAAATCCCGCTATACGGCCATCCTTGGTGATGACGAACTGGAGCGTGGTGAGATCGCCCTCAAGTCGATGGATACAGGTGAGCAACAAACCGTGAAACTTGATGATCTGGTAGCGGCTGTTCGCGAAGGTAAATAAGAGGAATTGTCACATTAAGATTAAACATTCACGTAAAACAATGGATCCGGCAAAATTACTGAGGTTCTCCGACGATTCCGACTAATCGGAAGTTGGCGAGCAATAGGTAACAAGCCTTATCGAATACATGATCTACACGTAACCGGACTGTTGAAGAGCAGGTACCAACTGCCCATACAGTACGGAAATTCACATAATGAGGAGTTTGGTTATGAAAAGAAGTCATCATTGCGGCGCATTAACACCCGCACACATCGGTGAAACAGTAACATTGAACGGTTGGGTTCAAACCCGTCGTGACTTGGGGGCGTACTCTTCATCGATCTGCGTGACCGCAGCGGGATTGTACAAGTTGTCTTTAACCCGGCTTATTCCGGCGAAGCTCTGCAAATTGCAGATCGTGTACGTAGCGAGTATGTTATCGCTGTAACGGGTAAAGTTGTTAAACGTGATGCAGAAACAGTGAACAAAAACCTGCCTACCGGCGAAATTGAAGTTCAAATCACTGAAATTGAAGTGCTGAACGCAGCCAAAACACCTCCATTCTTCATTGAAGATGGTGTAGAAGTGGATGAATCCCTTCGTTTGAAATATCGTTACCTGGACCTGCGTCGTCCGGAAATGTTCGAAACACTGAAACTGCGTTCCAAAGCATCCAAAGTGTTCCGTGACTACCTGGATGGAGAAGAATTCGTTGAAGTGGAAACACCAATCCTGACGAAGAGCTCCCCGGAAGGTGCGCGTGATTATCTCGTACCGAGCCGTGTGCATGAAGGTGAATTCTTCGCTTTGCCACAATCCCCACAAATCTACAAACAATTGCTGATGGTGGGTGGACTTGAGCGTTATTATCAGATCGCTCGCTGTTTCCGGGATGAGGATCTGCGTGCAGACCGTCAACCCGAATTCACACAAGTCGACATCGAGACTTCTTCCTGCAACAGGATGACCTGCTGCCAATGATGGAAGAACTGATGGCCAAATTGCTGCGCGAAACAAAAGGCATTGAGCTGGAACTGCCTTTCCAACGGATTACGTATGCAGATGCCATGGGTAAATACGGTTCAGACAAACCAGATCTGCGTTTCGGTATGGAACTGGTGGAAATGAACGATATTGTAGCGAACAGTGGTGTGAAAGTATTTGCTTCTGTCATCGAAAAAGGTGGAGAAGTGAAAGTGCTGAACGCTAAAGGCTGTGGCACATGGAGTCGTAAAGAGATCGATGATCTCGGACCATTTGCTGCACGTTACGGTGCGAAAGGTCTGGCTTGGATTCAAGTGAAAGACGGCGAGTTCAAAGGGCCAATCGTGAAGTTCTTCACGCCTGAAGAAATTGAAGCTGTCAAAGAACGTACAGGTGCTGAGGATGGCGACTTGCTGCTCTTCTCTGCTGATACGAAAAAAGTGGTTGCTGACGTACTGGGCGCATTGCGTCTGAAAATCGGCCGTCAACTCGGACTGATTGACGACAGCAAATTCAAATTTGCTTGGGTTGTGGACTTCCCACTCCTTGGATATGATGAAGATGCCAAACGTTATGTAGCAGAACACCATCCGTTCACACGTCCAAAAGACGAAGATGTACATCTGTTCGACACGGATCCGGGTGCTATTCGTGCTCAAGCCTACGACCTTGTTCTGAACGGTTATGAAGTAGGTGGCGGTTCGATGCGTATCTACAAACGTGATGTTCAGGAGAAAATGTTCGCAGCCCTCGGACTCTCACCAGAAGTAGCGAATGAGAAATTCGGCTATCTGCTGGAAGCATTTGAATACGGAACGCCACCGCATGGCGGAATTGCCTTTGGTCTCGACCGTTTGGTGATGTTGCTGGCGGGTCGCACGAATCTGCGTGAAACGATTGCCTTCCCGAAAACGGCAAGTGCAACGGATCTGCTGATGAATGCACCTTCCGAAGTGGATAATTCCCAGTTGGAACAACTTCATATCCGCGTAGCCCGTAAACCGGTAGCGGAAAAGAAATAAAGGAGGCATCGATTCTCAATGCTCCATCAATTTTCAAGAACAGAACTTGCGATCGGACCTGAAGGTCTGGACGCATTGAAGAATAGTACAGTCGCTGTGCTAGGTATTGGCGGCGTAGGTGGAATTGCTGTAGAAGCGCTTGCCCGTAGCGGCGTTGGGCGCATCATCCTGATTGATAAAGACGTCGTGGATATCACGAACATCAACCGCCAGATCCATGCTTTGACCACGACTGTGGGACAGAAAAAGCGGACCTGATGGTGGAACGTGTGAAACTGATCAATCCGGAATGTGATGCCATTGCATTGAATATGTTTTACACAGAAGAAACGTATGAGGAATTGTTCAAATATGAACTGGATTATGTGCTGGATGCATCCGACACGATTATCTACAAAATCCATCTCATTAAAGAGTGTCTGAAACGTAAAATTCCGATGATTTCCAGCATGGGTGCGGCGAATAAAATGGATCCAACGAAATTCCAGGTTGCGGATATTTCGAAAACGACCATGGACCCGATTGCCCGTGTTGTGCGTACCACACTTCGTAAAGACGGCATCAAAAAAGGGGTGAAAGTGGTCTTCTCGACTGAAAAGCCGATAAAACCGCGTGAGGACGTCACACAAAAAATCGTTCCCGAGAATGCACCAGAAATTCGCAAGGCCAAGCAGCCACCAGCGAGTAACTCATTCGTGCCTCCGGTAGCCGGACTGATTATGGTCAGTGTTGCGATTAAGGATTTGTTGGAAATTGCAGAGAACAAGCAGCAGTAACTTGCTGCCAACGGAAGAAGCGTGGATGCCCAAAAGGCATCTGCGCTTTTTTTGCATGGTTCGCAAGACGGAGCAGATGGGAATGTCAATCGTCCATGATGAACCCAATGCATACCGGAGAAATGTCAGAGTTACGTCATGTACTTCAAACTCAAAACCGTGTATGATATTCACTGCTGCGCGAAATGATGATACATACATAAAAGAATTTGCGGCCATATAAGCTGAATAAGATTTACACAAGAACGAAGAGGACAGAAGAAACCTGAAGAAGCAGAGCGCTCGCCTTTATCACCGGATTCGTACATTTAAAAAATTCAAACAAAAAATCTGGTGATAACAGCGATCGGAAGGTTGTTCTGTCCGCGTAGTGGTAGAGTGTAAATACTCAGTTATTCAGCCTATATATAGAGAGGGGAATAGAACGAAATGAAACAAGGATGGATGGCCAGACGTCTTGGTATGGTGCCGGGAGACCAGTGGAAGAAGGAAGTTGTGGCGGAGCCATTTCCTATTTTGCCGTGGTTTATATCGTTATGGTCAATGCTACAATTCTTTCTGATGCCGGAATGCCCTTGCAGGCAGCTATGGTTGGAACCCTGTTGACATCCATTGCAGGCTGTTTGCTCATGGCGTTTTGGGGAAAATCACCAATTATCGTTGTACCGGGAATGGGGATTAATGCATTTTTCACGTATACACTCGTACATTCCATGAAATTAAGCTGGCAGGAAGCACTAGCCGTAGTAACCGTTACAGGAATTCTGTTTGCTATTGTTGCATTTACGTCACTATACAAAATGATTAGCGAAGCAATTCCGAAAAATCTGCAGCATGGCATTACGGTGGGGATTGGTTTGTTCCTCACATTTATTGGTTTGCAAAAAAGTGGAATCGTGATTGCACATCAGACCACATTTGTCGCGATTGGGCACTTTAATGATCCAAATGTCATTACTGCCTGCGTTACGCTGGTACTGGCCTTGATTTTATTTATCCGTAATGTACAGGGTGGACTTCTAATTAGCATATTGGTTGGGACAGGCCTTGCCTACGTACTTGGAGCAGTGAACCCCGGTGAATCCGTATCAGCGCTGGATGCGCTGCGTCAATACAGTGGTTTGTTTGGGGAACTGTCTCTAATGAAGCTGGCTGATGTCGCGTTCTGGATCGCGGTATTTTTGTTACTGTTGATTGTGGTGTTCGAAAATATCGGATTAATTACGGCTCAGACACAGATGATTGGTCGTCCTGAGCGATTCAAAGGCAGTCTGCGTGCGCTGTCTATTAGTACCGTGTTGGCAGGCGTATTCGGAAGTAGTCCTCCAGTCGCCGCAGCAGAGACTACAGCCGGGATTGCCGCGGGTGGACGTACGGGGTTAACTCCGCTCGTTACAGCCGTGTTATTCGGGGCTACTTTTTTCTTCATCCCGTTACTCGGTTACATTCCAGACAGTGCGATTGCACCTATTTTGATCATTATTGGCGGCCTGATGGTGCAAGGTGTGAAAGATATGGATTTTGGTGACTTTACCGAGGCATTCCCGGCATTTCTGATCATGGTTATGATTCCATTTACATATAGCATCGTGGATGGTATGGCGTTTGGATTCATTGCCTATCCATTAGCGAAGCTGGCAGCAGGTCAAGGTAAACAGGTACCTGTGGTCATGTACGGCATTTCCATCCTCTTTTTAGCCAATTTCGTGTTACATGGGATCTTGTAAAGCTGTGTTATACAACAAAAGGCAACGTCATGTAAGTTCATACGTATGATCTCTGGTGAACAGATGGGAACGGGAGGAACGGGAATGGAAGAACAGCAGCAAGTAGGACAGAAGGAACCGAAGGTAGGAAAAAAAGGATTCAAGGATTTCGTCAAGCTGATCGCTTCCACGAATCCGCCAAAACTGATCCTGATTCTCGCCCTCATTTTGACCTTGATTCAGACGACGGCCGGACTGATTGTGCCACTGATGACCAAAGGTTTGATTGATGGACTTACCACTTCGACGCTGAACAAATCTGTTATTTTGTTATTGCTCGGTGCATTTGTGATTCAGGCGATTGCCTCAGGCATCAGCATTTATATGTTAAATTACGCAGGACAACGCGTGGTCGCAACACTTCGCACCAAGCTGTGGAACAAGGTACTGTCGCTGCGAATGCCGTATTTCGATCGCAATCGGACAGGCGATACGATGAGCCGGATTACGAATGATACAAGTCAGATCATGACATTGATCGCAGATTATCTGGTTTCCTTTGTGTCGAACATCGTTGCCGTTGTAGGTGGTGTGGCGTTACTTTTTTACTTGGACTGGGTGATGTCGCTCATTATTCTGAGTCTGGTGCCACTTACTCTGTTGATCCTGTTGCCGGTGGGTAGGAAGATGTATAAAATATCGAAAAACAGCAGGATGAGATGGCAGGTCTTACGTCCGTACTTAGTCAGGTTATTGGCGAAATCCGATTGGTGAAAGCGTATGGAACGGAGAAACAGGAATCAGAAGCAGGGGATTCCCGGATTCGCAAAATGTTTGCTTTTGGCTTACAGGAAGCACGTATTCTTGCTCTGATTGGTCCCTTGTTTACATTTGTCATGACGGCAGTACTGGTCGTTATTCTCGGTGTGGGAGGAATGCGTGTAGCGTCTGGCATGCTGTCACCGGGTGAACTGGTCGCCTTCATATTGCTGTTGTTCCAGGTCATCATGCCAATGGGGCAATTCACAACGCTATACTCCCGTTTGCAAAAAGTCGTAGGTGCAACAGAGCGCATACAAGCTATTCTTGCGGATGAGGAAGAGCCACATGATAGCACCAAGGTAGCTCCAAAAGGAAATGAAACAATTGCATTCCATGATGTACACTTTTCCTATGTCACAGGTGAGGAAGTGTTGCACGGAATCAATCTGGCGGTACCTACTCGCAAAGTGACGGCGATTGTTGGGCCAAGCGGTAGCGGAAAATCAACGCTGTTCTCCTTGATGGAGCAGTTCTATATGCCCGATTCAGGCCACATATCATATGGGGGACAAGCGATAACGGAATATTCCTTGTCCTCCTGGCGCAGCAAGATCGGGTATGTATCTCAGGAAAGTCCCCTCATGGCGGGTTCAATCCGAGATAATATAACGTACGGATTAAACCGGGAAGTGACGATGGATGAGATCCGGCAAGCTGCTGAGATGGCCTATTCTGCCGACTTTATCGACAAGTTGCCACAGGGCTATGACACGGAAGTGGGCGAGAGAGGAATCAAGTTGTCCGGGGGCCAACGTCAGCGGATTGCCATTGCACGGGCGCTGCTACGTAGCCCTGATATTCTCATGTTGGATGAAGCTACATCCAGTCTGGACAGTACCTCGGAGTATGAAGTGCAACAGGCATTGTCCAACCTGATGGAAGGCAGAACCACGATTGTGATCGCGCACCGGTTGTCTACAGTGGTGGACTCCGATCAGATTGTTGTATTGGAGCACGGACATGTCACGGGAACGGGAACTCATGCAGAGTTGATCAGTACCCATCCGGTATACCGTGAATTAGCACAGAAGCAGTTTGTAGCACAGGAAGGTCAAAATTGAAATCAGCAACCGGATCAATAAAGTTTTTTAAAGATAAGGTTTCAATATGGTTGAATACAAGACAGTTGTTCATTCGTTCCGTACGAGATTGAGCAATGGTTTTCTTTTATGAGGTCATTCAGGTTGTTGTAGCTTTTTCCACATCAATATGATATAGTGGGTATCCTTTTGCGTCGTCAGTGATTGGCGATGCAGAGCAAAACATATTCTTAGGAGGTAACTGAAACATGTCAGACAGCTTTCAAAGTGCCTATCAAGAAGAAGAGTACAGGTTAGAGCGAACGATGGAGGAAGTGGACAGTCAGTTGGAACGACTGCAAAATATTCCGGTGTATACCGGCCACGACTTCACAGAGCAAGTGCTGGAAGCTGGACGCGAAGAGCGCCGCACCGCCTTATCCAAGAGCGCACAGCAACCCTATTTCGGACGCTTGGATTTCGAAGAACAGGGCAGTGGTGCACGGAAACCGCTGTATATTGGGAAAGTCGGCGTAGACCGCGAAGAGGTGGGAGAGCATCCGCTCGTCATCGACTGGCGTGCTCCTGTCGCCAGCCTGTTTTACTCATTTACGGGAGGCGAAGCCTCCGCTACGTATGAAGCTCCCGAAGGGCTTATTGAAGGTCTGGTGTACCTGAAGCGAAACGTTGTCATTCGGCAGCGGATATTGGAACGTGTGGCGGATACATATAACCGTGACAGTGACCAGCCAGCGGTATCGGATGAATTCCTCGTTTATCGTCTGGGAGAGAACAAGGACAACAAACTCCGTGATATCGTATCCACGATTCAGGCGGAGCAGGATCTGATCATTCGTGCGGCGAGAAACACCGCATTGATCATTCAAGGTGTAGCGGGTTCCGGGAAAACAACGGTTGCCTTGCATCGGTTCGCCTTTTTGCTGTATCAGTACAAGGAGCAGGTATCTGCGGAGAAAATGGTTATTTTTGCACCCAACCACATGTTCCTGGATTACATCTCGGATGTGCTCCCGGAACTCGGAGTAGGGGACATCCAGCAGCGGACATTCCCGGATTGGGCGATGAACCTGCTGGGGCTGGAGATGCCTTTGGCGAATACATCGGATACGCTCAACACCTGGTTCGAAACACCAGATGCGCGGCCTGAATTGAATGATGATGTACCTGGACGTTACAAAGGATCGATTCGTTTCATGGAGCTTATTCGAGAATGGCTGTCGGGGATGGAGGCGGATTCCGTACCGGATATGGACTTCAGTCCATGGGATGGCAAGGTGCTCGGCAAGACGGAGATCGAGAACTGGTTCGGTGAGGAATACAAACATTATCCGCTGGCCAAACGCAAAGAACGGGTCATGGCGCGGGTTCACCGCTGGATTGAGATGGAACTTAAGAAACCGATGCCGGAGGCTGTCCGCAAAGAACGCAAGAAAAAAGCAACCACCCGCGAGAAAGCCTATGCCAAAAAATGGCCTCAATACGAGCCGCTTACGTTATACAAGCAGCTGTTCAAAGTGGCAAAGGGCGGCTCTGTGCCGGCCTCGCTCAGCGGGCTTATTCCCAAAATGGTCATGAAACAAACGGCAGCAGATCTGAAGCAGGATATCGTCCGTGAAGAGGATCTGCCTGCACTGGTATACATTCATACATTGGTCCATGATATTGAGGGTTCGGAGCGGTTCGATCATGTTGTAATTGATGAAGCGCAGGACTTTTCCCCTTTTCATGTGGCGTTATTGGATCAGTTCGTCAAAGGGCATTCCTTCACCATACTGGGTGACTTGTCCCAAGGGATTCATGAGTACCGTGGTGTTCATGCATGGGATGAGATGAGTTCTCTGTTTCCTGAGGAACAGAATGCATACTTCGCATTGACGAGAAGTTATCGTTCAACGATGGAGATTATCGACTATGCCAATACGATTCTGGAACGTGGCGTCAAGAGCGGAATTACGGCGATTCCTGTTTTCCGTAGTGGTGATCCGGTGCGGACGTTGGCTTATGGAGGCGGAGGGCGGACGGCGAGTCTTGAAGCGGCTTTGAAGGTGTTAACCGTCAAAGACTACCGAACGGTCTCCATCCTGACCCGTACCCTGCATGAAGCCGAGGAACTTCATCGTGAACTTCAGGCCGCAGGCTGGGACCTGAACCTGATCGATGGTGGCAAAAAGCAGTACACAGGTGGACATTCCGTTTTACCAGTCTATCTGTCCAAAGGCTTGGAGTTTGATGCCGTTATTGTGGCAGATGCAGACCAGAAGCATTATCTGCCAAATGCGGGTGATGCAAAACTGTTGTACGTGGGCTGCACACGGGCCTTGCACGAATTGTGGCTCTTCCATGACGGTGAACTGCCGATCTATGCCGCTGCAACACATAATCCCGAAGGTGAGCCTGTAACCATCCAGGGGTGGCCTGAGAGTGGCTCTCTATAACCTGGGAGGATCAGGGCTCAGCCAATCGAAATAAGGCTCCCTAAACTTGTTTAAATATAAAAGTTTGCTTATTTGCTTACACAATAAAAGGCATGACGTTCATGGGAAAGTTCCCATAAGCGCATGCCTTTTTCTGCTTTTTGTGTGAGAATCGCTTAAGCTTCTCAGCAAGAAAGACAGGAGGAGTTTAAGTTAGGTTACGCCATTTCTCTTTCTGGATGAGCGACGGTTCACCAGGAATATGCCAATACCAATGAGTAAACCGCCTGCCAATGCAAACCACTGGACATGTTCTCCCAGCAGAAACCAACTTGACAATACACCAAAGAACGGTGCCAGGAACAGATAGGAGCTTGTTTTGGCCGGATCGCTATGCTGCAGCAAATAAAACCAAAGGGAGAACTGGATGATGGAACAAACAAACGTTAACCAGAGCAGTACCATAACCGAGGTTGTATTCACGATAAAGTGAGGATGTTCAGTCCATACGCTCAGTAGAAGAAGCGCAGCACCTCCCGCGAGCATCTGATAGGCTGTTAAGACAAAAGTATCGTAGCGATCGCCCCAGCGTTTGATGAGCAATGTGGATACGGCAAAGGAGATTGCACCACCAAATCCAATCCAGGTTCCAGGGCTAAAGCTCATTTGCCATCCAAACGTTAACATAATCCCCATGACACCGAGCATGACACCGATCCACTGACTATAGCGGTAAGTCACTCTATATAAGAGAGCACTGAGGATAATGACCAGCAACGGATTGGTAAATGTAATAATCGCGGATTCCCCGGATGTAATCCAGTTCATGCTGTAGTAGGCGCAGCCCATCACTCCTGCGGATTGGAACAGGCCAATGAGGATTATTTTCAACCAAGAACTCCACTCGGCAGGCAAAGGACGTTTACGAAGGAACAAGGCCATTAAGCCACCTGCTATGATATAACGTATGCCCATGAGCAGGAAAGGTGGAGCATATAACATGCCGATTTTGCCGACGGGGAAAGAAGTACCCATGATTAGCGTTGTTAAAATAATTAAAATGGTATACTTCAGTGGTTTTATGGTGCGGGCATCTGTGATCAAAGCAACTCTATTTTTCCAGTATGTCATGCTGAACACTCCTTATCATTATCCAGTCAGAGGACTGGGTTGGGGCCTACCTGAATTGTAGTCCGGTTTGCAGATGAAGTATAATGATTGGTAATGAAGTGGATATCATTTTGAATGATGTCAGAGTGGAGGGACCATGGAGAGCGGGGATCTTAGAATATTTCAGTGTGTTGCACAGGAAGGCAATCTGACCAAAGCTGCTGCTAAACTGGGGTATGTTCAATCCAACGTAACGGCACGCATCAGGCATTTGGAAGCAGAAGTGGGCACAACGCTGTTCATTCGTCATAACCGGGGCATGACGTTATCTCCAGCCGGAGAGATGCTGCTGACCTATGCGGATAAAATTATCGGTTTGCTGAGTGATGCTTCCAAGGCACTTCGGGCGACAAGTACGCCATCGGGGCCGTTGCGATTAGGGTCTATACAGACTGCCGCAGCGGTGCGCTTACCTGAGCTTTTTGCAAAATATTATAAACAGTACCCTGACGTGTCCTTGTCACTGGCTACAGGTAATTCGCAGATGCTTATTGATCAAGTCATTGGGTATGAATTGGAAGGGGCCTTCATTGGTTGTTCCTGTGATCATCCCGATATCGACTCCGTGGATGTATTTGATGAAGAATTGTTTCTAGTCTCGTCAGGTGTGGGCCCAGATGAAGAAATTACGCGCAAACCGATTCTTGTTTACAGCATGGGATGCTCCTACCGACAGATTTTGGAGGAGTGGTTGCTCTCAAGTGGGATAAATCGTCCAGTGATTATGGAGTTTGGAACATTGGAAGCGATTATTAGTGGAGTTACGTCCGGAATGGGAATTTCCCTGTTACCAGAGATTGTGATTCGGCAGCAAATCGCAAGTGGACATCTTCGCAAACATTCGCTCCCTTCTGGCATAAGCCGAATGATGACTCGTTTTATTACACGCAAGGATGCGTTTGTCAGCAGTGCGCTTGGCGCATTTATGGCTATGTTACCGCGGGAGTATGATATGATAGAGAGTGGTAGTACATCAGAAGTGTAAATGTACACAAGTTAAGGCAATCCGTTAAGGAAGTGATGAGCAATGGATTTATTTTCGTTTCAGCAGGACTCCAAACCGCAAGCCAGATTGCTCGCGGACCGTATGCGGCCAGAGCATCTGGATGAATATATTGGACAGGAACATATTATTGGACCCGGGAAATTGCTCCGGCGTGCCATTGAGGCGGATCAGATTTCGTCCATTTTGTTATACGGCCCTCCGGGATGTGGTAAGACAACCCTTGCGCATATTATTTCTCAGCAAACGCAAGGACAGTTTGTTCGCCTGAATGCAGTGGAAGCTTCCGTCAAGGATGTTCGTGAAGTTATTGAACAGGCGCAAACGAACAAACAGCTGTATGGAACCAAAACCATTTTGTTCCTCGATGAGGTACACCGGTTTAACAGTTCACGTCAGGATGCGCTTTTGCCAGCGGTAGAGAAGGGCACCATTATTTTTATCGGCGCGACAACAGAGAATCCCTTTCATTATGTCAATGGGGCCCTAATGAGCCGTTCCACTCTGTTCCAGCTGGAATCGCTGAACAAGGATCATTCCCTTATTGCCATGCGCAGAGCATTGAGTGATGCGGACAAAGGTCTGGGGTTCATGGAACTGCAGGCGGATGATGAGGCGCTTGAGCACATTGCTACGATGGCCAACGGGGATATTCGGCGTGCGCTTAACGCACTTGAACTGGCTGCATTGACGACGCCGCCGGAGACGGATGGATCGATTCATATTACGCTTGGTGTAGCAGAAGAATCTATTCGGCGCCCCATTGTGAAGGCGGATGAGTCCACCCAATATGATGTGCTGTCTGCATTTCACAAAAGTATTCGGGGTTCCAGTGATGCGGCATTATTCTGGTTTCTATACGCGGTGGAGAAGCTTGGTATGGACCCGATGACCTTTATTCGGCGTCTGATTGCAGCAAGCAGTGAGGACATTGGACTTGCGAACCCGCAAGCCATGACCCAGGCTATCGGAGCACTTGATGCGTATCGGAATAACGGCTGGCCCGAAGCCAAGCTGAACATTGCACAAGCGATTCTGTTCGCGGTCGAAAGTCCAAAATCCAATGCGGTATACACCGCCATTTCCAAAGCCATGAACGCCATTGATGAAGTGAAGTCTGCAGAAGTGCCGCTTCACTTGCGAGATACGCATTATTCGGGTGCCGTGAAGCTTGGACATGAGGGTTATCAATATCCCCACAATTACCCGGGGCATTATGTGAAGCAGGAATATTTGCCTAAGCAGCTTTTCGCGTAGAGTATTCTATGAGGCAACGGAGCAAGGCAACGAATCGAAGATCAGGCTGAACCAGCAGCGGCGCAGGGATTTATAAGAACAGACAGATCATTCGGGAGATGCACACAACATGAAAGAGCTTTTGTATATAGGGGCGGGTGGATTTCTAGGTACGTTGACCCGTTATACCATCCAGTTAGCGATACCAACTGTCCATGGGGCGTTCCCTTGGGCAGTGCTGCTCATTAATGCAATGGGCAGCCTTTTTGGGCTGGTTCTTTACCATAGCTGTTCCGGGCAAAATAACACCACACCTTCGACTTGCCATTGGCACAGGTTTTACTGGTGCATTTACGACATTCTCCACGTTTACACTGGATATGGTTCGTTTATCCGAAGGGGGAGAATGGCTGCAAGCCGGGATGTATATGATTGTAAGTCTATTGGCAGGACTGTTGCTCTGTGCGCTCGGAATCCGTCTTGGACAACGTATGTTGGGGGCACGAAGACAAGAGGGTGATGCCTCATGATTCTATGGATTGGTTTGGCAGGTGTGCTGGGTGCAGTGCTGCGTTACAGTCTGGGAAAATGGGTCTCTGGCTTGCTGGGAACGGCTTTTCCGTGGGGAACATGGATCATTAACATCAGTGGTTCACTGTTGCTTGGGTTGTTATACGGGTGGCATCAATCTGCAATGATCTCAGACGCAATCTGGGTGATCTGGGGAACCGGATTCTGCGGTGCCTACACCACATTCTCTACGTTTGGCTATGAAACGTTAGGACTTGTGGGGCGACAACGATACGCAAGTGCAGCATTCTACGTCGTCAGCTCGGTTGTCGTTGGGGTGTTGGCCTCCTTGGCAGGAGTCGGGTTGACTGCATAACGAACTATTTTTATTTTTTTTGCAAAGAAAAGCAGGAAAAAAGCCATCCTTCATGGTATACATGAAAGACGGCTTTTTTAATAGGGATACACGGTATTGTGTATAATCCGCATTTTAATGGACAAAGCTCTATTATTGCATAGCGGGTACAGGTACTTTTTGTACCTGATCGATCGTACCCCCACCCAGGCAAACTTCTCCGTCGTAGAAAACAACAGCTTGTCCTGGCGTAATGGCTTTTTGTTGCTGGTCAAATTGTACATCCACGCTTCCATCTTCCTGCCAGGTCAATGTAACACCTTGATCCGGTTGACGATAGCGGAATTTGGCCGTACAACGGTATGGCACATTAGGCATATGTTCTGCACCGGCAATCCAGTTCACACCCGTTGCGGTCAGACCTGTGGAGTACAGGCTTGCATGGGCATCGCCCTGAATAACAAGCAGTTGATTCTTCTCCAGATTCTTGTCTGCAACGAACCAGGGTTCACCATTGCCGGAACCACCAATGCCAAGACCTTGGCGTTGTCCAAGTGTGTAGTACATGAGACCGTCATGACGGCCTTTGACTTCACCGGTCGCGATATCAACCATATCTCCACCTTTGGCAGGCAGATAATTACTCAGGAACTCTTTGAAATTGCGTTCACCGATGAAGCAGACACCTGTGCTGTCTTTTTCTTGGCTGTATACAAGCCAGCGGCTTCTGCAATTTTGCGCACTTCCGGTTTGGGCAGATGACCAATCGGGAACATGGCTTTGGAAAGCTGGTTCTGATTGAGTGCATTAAGGAAATACGTCTGATCCTTATTGTTGTCCACACCACGCAGCAGCTTGAATGTGCCATCTTCTTCAATCAGGCGAGCGTAGTGTCCTGTAGCTACATAATCTGCGCCGAGATCCAGAGCTTTGTTCAGGAATTCACCAAATTTGATCTCACGATTACACATGACATCTGGATTTGGCGTACGACCCGACTTATATTCATCAAGGAAATAGGTAAATACTTTATCAAAATATTCTTTCTCGAAGTTGACAGTGTAGTAAGGAATGCCGATCTGTTCACACACGCGGCGTACATCCTCTGAATCTTCTTCAGCGGTACAGTGGCCGAACTCGTCGGTGTCATCCCAGTTTTTCATGAAAATGCCGATGACATCGTAACCTTGCTCTTTTAGCAGCAACGCGGTAACGGAAGAATCGACACCTCCGGACATGCCAACGACGACCCGTGTATTTTCAATTGTTTTGGACATCGTTATCACCATTTCTATATATAAATGTGTTTCGTTTCTTATTCTAGCATAACCGGACTCAAGATACGATACACCCGGCCAATTTTGGATAGTGTCCACCACAGACGCACATTTTGGAATATCGTCAATCTTTATTTTCCATAACGCATGCAGATATGTTAACATTAGCTGAGGGTTATGATCGGAATACGGAGAATTAGAAGGATATAGATTAGTTCTATGAATTTTTGCTGTGGTCAGATCGTGGAACAGGTGATCATGGACTACAGGATAAATATAAAGTTTCCAATCGTTACTGAAAATTGAAAGAGGTGACTCCTTTGAAAATATCGACAAAAGGCCGTTACGGCCTCACAATCATGATGGAGCTTGCTGCCAGAACAGGCGAAGGCCCTACATCACTTAAAAGCATTGCCGAGCGCAATCAGCTCTCGGAACATTACCTGGAGCAACTGATTGCTCCACTGCGTAATGCAGGACTGGTGAAAAGCATCAGAGGTGCTTACGGCGGGTATATCCTTGCGGGTGATCCTGCAACCGTAACTGCAGGCGATGTAATCCGTGTGCTGGAAGGACCCATCTCACCCGTAGACTTCACGGAGGAAGATGATCCGGCGAAGCGTGATCTGTGGTTGCGTATCCGTGACAGTATTGCCGAAGTACTGGACTCCACAACACTGAAAGACCTGATTTCATTCCAGGATCAAGAGAAAAAGGACAGCTACATGTTCTATATTTAAAGACCAGTTCGCATCACAGAAGACACACTAAAGCCCCCAACCTGGGGCTTTAGACATGCCAATAGAGGGTAATCTTCTTGGAACTAAAACTAGACTTTTTGAACAAAATTTTTGAACGAGCCAGCATGGGTATTTTGTTTTGTTCTTCAATTTCTACTGATCGCTCTAGGGGAGCAGAGCTTATGTAATCAGCCGCGGATTTACAAGTTGGTCAAGTGTGAACTTAACTGGATATCTTGTGAATCAGCGACTTTTTAAAGTTTCTATATCAGCTTCCATGCGTAACTGACGGCGATTCAATATATCAATGCTGTGCTGATGAGTATTCAATTCGGTAGTTACTTTGCGTTCAGAGGCGGAGTGGGAGGCATCAAGCCGTTTCGTAACGGTCAATGTTTCCAGCACAGCTTGTTGAAGAAGTGGAATGTTCTTAGTTTGTTCCTCTATGGTGTCCAATCTGTCATCTACCTTATCAAGCCTACCGTCTATAGTATTAAGCTTGCCGTCAATAGCACTAAGACTACTATCAACAGTATCTAGTCTGTTCTCTACGGTACCTAGCCTTTCTTCCATAGCATCGAGCCGGATGTCTATTTTTCCAAGATGTCCATCAATGCTGTCGAACCGCTTGTCCATTTGTTGAAGTTGATTCAGAATCTGCCCGAGAATGGGATTACTCATGTCTCTCTCTCCTTTATGAAATGGATATAGAACATTATACACGAAGATGCGACAATAGAGCATCCATTTCGATTTCCAATTTTACAGTACGCCATGAGATAGAAATTTAACATATAACGGGGTGAAGATAAATGAAACGAATTTATTTGGATCACGCCGCATCGACACCTATGCACCCACAAGTCGCAGAAGCGATGATGAACGTCATGACAGGACAATATGGCAATGCGTCAAGTATCCATGCCTTTGGGCGTGAAGCCAAACGAACTGTCAGCGGAGCAAGGGATGTTATTGCGGCGTCTTTGGGCTGTTTCCCGGACGAATTGGTATTCACCGGAGGTGGCACGGAGAGTGACAATCTGGCCATTTTCGGAGCGGTCTCAGCAAGGCAGGACAAAGGGAAGCACGTCATTACAACGGCAATTGAGCATCATGCGGTTTTGCATACGTGTCAGGAATTGGAGCGTCAAGGTTATGAAGTAACCTATCTGTCTGTGGATCGTTATGGGCGAATCGATCTGGATGAGTTGCGAGAGGCCATTCGGCCGGATACAGTGCTGATTACCATGATGTATGCCAACAATGAAGTAGGCACTATTCAGCCGATACGCGAGGTTGGTGAGCTTGCCCGTCAGCATAATATCCTTTTCCACACTGATGCGGTTCAAGCTCTGGGCAGTCAAAATATTTCCTGCAAGGAACTGCCTGTGGATCTGATCAGCTTCTCTGCGCATAAAATCAACGGCCCTCAGGGCGTGGGTGCACTCTATGTACGGCGAGGAATTGTATTGGAAGCAAGAGCTCACGGTGGATTGCAGGAGCGTCAGCGGCGTGCTGGTACAGAGAATATCGCAGGCATTGCGGGATTTGCAGAAGCTCTCAAGATTGCATCAGCACAATCGGATGCGCATCGTGAGCATGATTTGGAATTGCGTAAACTTTTGTTGGAACAGCTTGAGATTCATGTGGGTACAGAGCACTTTCATGTGAACGGGCACCCGGAGCATACACTGCCAAACATCCTGAATATCAGCTTTCCGGAAGTGTCCACAGAGACGATGTTAATGAATCTGGATATGGAAGGGATTGCGGTAGCAAGCGGTTCGGCCTGCACTTCTGGCTCACTAGAAGTCTCTCACGTGCTCAAGGCGATGAACTTGTCTGAAACATTTTTGCACTCTGCGATTCGATTTAGCTGGGGATTGGGTAATACTACGGAAGAAATCATGACAACCGCCGAAAAAATTGGAACCATTCTTGGACGACTGCGTAATAGACCCTAAGGGGAACTTTACTCATGGAACAGAAGGAGGGAAGAAGTTCCATTTCATCGGTTGGATAGAAGCGGTTTTGATGATCGGCGTCTGATTGCCACTCATCAACTTTGGGCATACCTAGCAATAGCGCCGCGCCTATTTAATGATAAGAAGATGAGGGGGACCCAGCGATGAAGCTTCAGGAAATGATCGGACTTGCCGTTTTTGATGTTGAGGACGGGAAGCAGGTCGGTAAAATCCAGGATTTCATTGTGAATGATGATTGGGAGATCGAAGGCATTGAGCTTGAGAACAAAGGTCTGTTTACCAATCATGTCAAAATCGTGCAGTGGCAAGATATCGTTGCCTACGGCGAAGATGCCGTCATGATCCGTAATCAACAGGCTGTCCGCAAGACGGGAGCCGACGACATAAAATACACGTACCTCCTCGGTCGTTCTAAATTGAAGGAGATGTCCGTGCTCACAGAAGAAGGTTTGCTGCTTGGGCGTGTCTCCGATGTTTATTTTGACCAAGAGTTGGGAAATACAATAATAGGGATTGAAATTACGGACGGTTTTGTGTCCGATCTGATCGAGGGCCGCAAATGGTTGCCATGTACAAGCGATATGTCCATTGGGGAAAGTGCCATTATGGTGCCGTCGCTGAGTGAACAGCGCTTGGAAAATGCCATTCATTCTGTTAATGGATAGGTGAATGAATTATGAAATGTCCAAACTGTAGTTCCAAAGATATCGGGAAAATTGGTTCCCATCAGTTTTATTGCTGGGGATGCTTTATCGAATTAACGGTGAACGGTGAGAAAATGTCTGTATATCAGGTGGAAGAAGACGGTACGCTAAGTTCCCTGGATGACCTGTTTTTCGGGGACGAGCTGCCACAAGACTTCCCTCACCTTCACGCTTCTTCTTAATAAGCAGCATAACTTCCTCTATATGCGGTTTCATGACAATGTCTGTCATGGAAAGCTGTCATTTATTGTTGACAGATGGATATAGATGCGGTTACATAGTGGTTCGGCTGGTATAATGATATGCTGCCCCGTACTGCAAAATGCGCTTCCTTCTCTAATGAAGGAGGCGTTTTTTAATTTTAAGAAAAAATATTCGGAATGCTCCTTCCACTTCTGCACTGTGTTAATAAATATTACCTTTCCTACATATACTGACTCTCAGAGCCAGTCCAAAAGGAGAGATGCAAGTGGAGCAATTAACCAAAAACAAGCTGTTCCGTTACGCGATCTGGCTGCTGCTCGGATTGATTATTCTATATTTTATCTGGCTGCTGCGGCCTTTACTGCTTCATATATATGCGTTCCTGAAAACAGTGCTGGCGCCCTTTATCGTAGCCCTGATCATATCCTATGTACTTAATCCGATTGTCAGCATGCTGGGAGGCAGAAAGGTGCCGCGCACGATTGCGGTGCTGCTCATATATGCCTTTTTCCTGACCTGTATCGGTGTCATTCTGATGAATGTGATCCCGGTCTTGATTGAACAGCTGGAGGAACTCAACGAGCATATGCCGGAGCTGTCCATGCGTGCCCAGAGTCTGATGAACAATATGGATCACAAATTAATGCCGCCAAGTGTGCGAACAGGCATGAACAGTTGGTTCTTTCAGATGGAGGATCGACTAACTCAGGGGATTACCGTGCTAATGGACAATATCGGGGCGACCATTAATGTGTTATTCAATGTGTTTATCGTGCCATTCTTGATCTTTTACATGTTAAAAGACTTTGAGGTATTTGAGCGCACCATTGTGGCGTATCTTCCGCGTTCACGTCGTAAAGCGATTGTCTCGGTGATGAAAGAGATTGATACCGCACTGGGGAACTACATTCGAGGCCAGTTTATTGTCTGTGTCATTGTTGGCATCTTTGCCTATATTGGTTATATCATCATTGATATGCCGTATGCCCTGCTGCTTGCAAGCATTGTTGCTGTGTTTAACATCGTGCCCTACCTAGGTCCGTTCCTCGGAGCTGCGCCTGCTGTGGTTATGGCATCAACTGTATCGTTTAAAATGGTGCTGCTTGTTGTCATTGTGAACACACTGTGCCAGGTGTTGGAGAGTAACGTTATTTCTCCTCAGGTAGTGGGACGTACATTGCATCTGCATCCGCTGTCCATTATATTCGCACTGCTCGTCGGAGGCGAACTGGCAGGCATTGTAGGCTTAATTCTGGCAGTCCCCGTTTTTGCCGTCCTGAAGGTGATTGTGCAGCATTTTTTCGCCTATTACATCAAACGAAGGACCGATTAATGAGTAGCGTTATAACATCAATTGGCCCTCGTTGACACCCGCTTGTGCTACCGATATAATGAGTGTGTATGTTTAGAACATGAAATCGATGATGAAATAAAGTACGCCGAGGGTTCCTTTCCTCAGAGAATAGACTTCTTCGGATCAGGGTGAGCCTGAACTGATGGCTGGAAGAGTCTTGAAATGAAGCGGCGGAAAGCTAATTTCGGAGTGCAGGACAACCCTGCCGGGAGCGACCGTTATTTCGCATGAACGAGGAGATTGTTGGTTTGTCCGGGCAGCAAGGGATGAACAGCAATAACCAGGGTGGTACCGCGATAACATCGTCCCTGATTATTCAGGGGCGTTTTTTGTGTTTATTTTTACAAAAAACAATGTTGACCAACCGGAGCGAATACGCAACGGACTATTATAATTTAATGGGGGCATCCAGTATGAAAGCCAGTGAAATCCGGTCCAAATGGATAGAGTTTTTTGCAAGTAAAGGTCACAAAATCGAGCCGAGCGCATCGCTCGTGCCTCACAACGATCCTTCCCTACTGTGGATCAATGCGGGGATGGCACCGCTCAAGCCTTATTTTGACGGACGTGAGAAGCCGGAGAACCCGCGTCTTGCGAACTCCCAGAAGTGTATCCGTACCAATGATATTGAGAATGTCGGCAAAACGCGTCGTCACCATACATTCTTCGAAATGCTCGGCAACTTCTCCATTGGAGATTATTTCAAGGAAGAGACGGTTACCTGGGCATGGGAGTTCCTGACTAGCAAAGAGTGGATCGGCTTCGACCCGGAGCGCCTGTCCGTAACGGTATATCCCGAAGATGAGGAAGCCTTCAAACTGTGGAACGAAAAAGTGGGACTGCCTGCGGAGCGTATCATTAAATTGGATGAAAACTTCTGGGATATCGGCGAAGGCCCATGTGGACCTTGTACCGAGATCTTCTATGATCGCGGCGAAGCTTACGGCAATGATATGAGTGATCCTGAAATGTATCCAGGTGGGAAAACGAACGTTATCTGGAAGTATGGAACCTGGTATTCTCCCAGTTCAACCATAACAAGGATGGCAGCTACACACCGCTTCCTAACAAAAATATTGATACAGGTGCAGGTCTGGAGCGTTTTGCTTCCATTCTGCAAAATGTGGATTCCAACTTCGACACAGACCTGTTCCAACCGATGATTCAAAGAACAGCCGCTCTTGCGGGTGTGAAATATAACGACAGCGTAGAAATCGATGTTGCCCTGAAAGTCATTGCCGATCATATCCGTACCGTTGCTTTTGCAGTAGGGGATGGCGTTCTGCCAAGTAATGAAGGACGTGGATATGTCATCCGTCGTTTGCTCCGTCGTGCAGTTCGTTATGGAAAAGTGCTTGGACTCGACCGTCCATTCCTGTATGAACTGACTACAACGGTTGGTGAAGTGATGGGCATGTACTACCCTGAGGTAGTCGACAAACAGGAATTCATCGCCAAAGTAATCAAAACAGAGGAAGAGCGTTTCCACGAAACACTCACAGATGGTCTGGCGATTCTGGCTGATATCAGCGGTACTGCAAAATCCGAAGGACGCACCGTTATTAGCGGACCTGAAGCTTTCAAACTGTATGATACGTACGGTTTCCCGTTTGACCTGACAGAAGATTATGCCGCAGAGCATGGTCTGACTGTAGACCGTGAAGGTTTTGAAGCATCCATGCAGAAACAGCGTGAGCTTGGACGTGCTGGGCGTCAAGAGAATGAGAGCATGAAAGTCCAAGGTGGACCACTTGCTGACCTGGAGGTTAAAAGCGAGTTTGTTGGTTATACTGACCTGTTGACGGAAGCAAAAGTGGTAGCCATTGTAGCTGGCGAGGCCCTCGTTGAAGCCGTAGGCGAAGGACAAACGTGTCAGGTTGTTCTGGACAAAACTCCGTTCTATGCGGAAAGTGGCGGTCAAGTAAGTGATCAGGGCTTGCTGCGCGGTGCTGGTGTAACAGCGAAAGTACAAGGCCTGTTCAAAGCTCCACTTGGACAACATGTACATCTGGTAACGGTGGAGTCCGGTGAGCTGCGTGTAGGTGATGTAATCAACGCTGAAGTAGACGCAGCGAAACGTAGCGACATTATCAAAAACCATACGGCAACCCACTTGCTGCACAAAGCACTCAAAGATGTGCTCGGCACACACGTAAACCAGGCAGGATCACTCGTAGAGCCACAGCGTCTGCGGTTTGACTTCTCTCATTTCGGCAGCATCACGCCGGAAGAGTTGACAGAGATTGAGCGTCAGGTGAACGAACAGATCTGGAATCGTCTCAACGTAAACATCGAGCTGAAAGCTATTGATGAAGCGAAAGAAATGGGTGCAATGGCCCTGTTTGGCGAAAAATATGGAGATATTGTACGTGTTGTTCAAGTCGGAGACTACAGTTTGGAACTTTGTGGCGGTTGTCACGTAAATAATACTTCAGAGATTGGAATCTTCAAACTGGTAAGCGAGAGCGGAATTGGTTCCGGCGTTCGTCGGATCGAAGCTGTAACTGGCCGTGGCGCATATCTGTATGTGGAAAGCCAGTTGGAACTGCTCAAACAATCGGCAACACTGCTCAAAGCAAATGTGGCTGATGTACCTAAACGCATCGAAGGTCTGAACCTGCAACTGAAAGAAGCAGCCAGAGAGACGGAATCCCTGCAAAGCAAGCTGAGTGCCATGGAAGCAGGTCAATTGACCGATCAAGTGGTACAAGCAGGAAACACACAATTGCTGGCAGCACGCGTAGACGCTCCGAACATGGATGCACTGCGTACAGTGGCAGATGAGTTGAAAGTAAAATTGCCTAACGCGGTACTCGTATTGGGTGCTCCAGCAGACGGCAAAGTGAATTTTGTTGTAGCTGTACCTGCTGAACAAGTAAAACAAGGTCTGCACGCAGGTAAAATCGTCAAAGAAGTCGCGGCAGTATGCGGCGGCGGTGGCGGTGGACGTCCAGACATGGCGCAAGCCGGAGGCAAGGATGCGACCAAGCTGGATGAAGCGCTGAAACTGGCGGTTTCACTCGTTAGCGGCCATACTGCATAAATCCATTGAGCGGCTTATCATCGTCAAAATATAAACCGAAATGGTTCAGTTCGTTTGTATTTTGTACCCGAGAGCGACTGGAATCCAATGATGCAGTATACTAAAGCCGGTAAAGGACAAGCAAAAAACACAATTGCCTTATCCTTTGTTTACTTGTGGCAGTCAGAATATGTTATTATATAAACAGAAATCAATTCGGCAGGACATGGTCCCCATGTTCATGCAGGAGCGAGGTGTCATCAATGGACTCCATGGATAAGACGGTTAAATTTAATGTGAAAGGTGACGAACAGGAAGCATCCTCCAAAGAGATTCTTCTCACGGTATATGATGCATTGGTCGATAAGGAGTATAATCCGATCAACCAGATTGTTGGGTATCTGATTTCCGGAGACCCGGCATACATTCCTCGTCACAACAACGCACGTAGTCTGGTCCGGAAAAGGAGCGCGATGAGCTGATTGAAGAGCTTGTACGTTCCTATCTGGCCAATCACCGGTAATGTACGCCGCTTCCGCTGTGTTGCAGCCTTGCAGGCAGCGGGAAATGAACCGACAGAAACAGCCTGAAGCTTGAGAAGGCGATGTTGAATCGACCTAAGCAGGCCCAGGATGGGAGAGCATGGATGAAAATATTAGGTTTGGACTATGGGGACCGAAGAATCGGAGTTGCCGCGAGTGACGCCTTCGGTTGGACTGCCCAGGGATTGGAAGTACTTGAACGCCGCCGTGATGAAGGCGAGTTCGCTCGGATTGCCGAACTTGTGCGTGAGCATGAGATTAGTGAGATCGTAGTGGGACTTCCCAAAAACATGAACGGCACCGTAGGACCGCGCGGTGAGATATGTATTGCTTTTGCCGAACGCCTGCGGGATGAACTGAATTTACCTGTTCACCTTTGGGATGAACGACTGACAACCATGGCAGCAGAACGTACGCTGATCGAAGCGGATGTCAGTCGGAAAAACGCAAGCAAGTTGTGGACAAAATGGCCGCAAGCTTGATTTTGCAAAATTATTTGGATGCCAATAGTAGAAGGTGAGGGGGATCAACAATGGCTGAAGATCAACTGGGTATGGAAGAAGAAGCGGAAATCATTTACATTGCGGATGACGAGGGTAATGAAGAGGAATTTGAAGTCATCATGAAGTTTGAAGTAGACGGTTCGGAGGCCAAGTATATGATGGTTGCTCCGGTTGAACCTGAAGATGGCGAAACGGATGTATATGCATTCCGTTATGAAGAAGAGGGCGACGATATCAAACTTTTCGTTATCCAAGATGATGCCGAGTGGGATATCGTCGAGGAGACGTTTAATACATTTCTTGCTGAAGATGATGAAGAGGAAGCGAACTAAATGACGGAATATAGCCGCAAAGACCTGAAATGGACAGATTCACTGCGTCTGGCATTCGGTGCTCATGTTGAGCTCGAGGAAGAGAACGGTAAATCACAACCGTATGACTTGTTGGCTGAGTTCGAAGTGAACGGTCAGCAATATGCGGTGCTCCGCAGTTCGTTGCGACCTTATGACGAGGTTGAACTTCTGCGGGTATCACCTGGAAGTGAAGACCAGATCATGCCAGAGTTAGTTACGATCGATGATGATGATGAGTGGGAGAACATCTCGGAACTGTATGATGAATGTACACTCCCCATTGACGAAGATTAATCAGCTTCAAATTGAAGAAACCGGGAGGGCGGAGAAGTCCGCTCTTTTTGGTTGTGTAAAGGAGTTGTTTCTTTTTTGAAAGGGAAAGCAATAGTAGTCATACTGCTTATCATTGTAGTTCTTGTCGGAGGCGCAGGTGGTTACGTATGGAATATGATGCGTCCCGTGGAAGCTTCTGCAGAACCAATCGTATTCGAGATTAAAAGCGGATCGGGAACTTCAAAAATCGCGGATCAGCTTCAAGAAGAAGGACTCATTCGAAGCGGGTTAGCCTTTAAAGGGTATTTAAAGTGGAAAAAACTAGGGTCCAATTTCATGGCGGGTACATATTCTATGAATCCTGGCGTGACATATGATGAGATTGTTAGCAAGCTGAGTAGCGGCGAGGTTGTACCGGAGGAAATGGTGAAATTCACGATTCCGGAAGGTTATACTGTGCTGCAAATGGCGGGTAAGCTTTCTTATGAGCATGTTGTCGATCGGGATGAATTCATCAAGCTGGCCAATGATCCTTCAGCCTTCGATGTAGATATCGTAAAAGATATTCCAGTGGATGAAGAACTGCGCTACGCATTGGAAGGGTATCTGTTCCCGGAAACGTATGAGCTGAAAAAAGGAAGTTCCACGCATGATGTGATGCAACGCATGCTGGAAGAATTCCAGACCAAGATCAATTCGATCCCGGATCTGGAAGCCAAGCTGCAGGAAAAGAATCTATCCCTGCATGAGTTGCTGACAATAGCGTCACTTGTAGAGAAAGAAGTTGTGGTAGATGAGGAACGTGCGCTGGTTGCAGGTGTAATCTACAATCGGATCAACCAGGATATGAGGCTGGAGATTGATGCTACCGTGCAATATCTGCTCGACAAGCCGAAGGAGCGATTGTTTTACAAGGATCTTAAGGTGCAAAGTCCATATAATACGTATCTGAATAAAGGTTTGCCACCTGGTCCAATTGCCAGTCCAAGTCTTCCATCCATTGAAGCAGCGTTAAATCCGGAAGCTTCGGAGTATCTGTTCTATGTGACGAAAAAGGATGGCTCGTCTGGACATTTGTTTGCCAAAACGTATAAGGAACATCAGCAAAATATAGCCAAAAGTAAGGCTGCGCAATAAGCGGAGGGGATTATATGAGTAAGAAACATGAACTGCTCGTTACAGCAGCGAATGTGAAAGAGGCAGAAGTGCTGCTCCTGGCTGGAGCAGATGCTCTGGTCATCGGAGATGATCGATTCGGCATGCGTCTTCCGGGCAGCTTCAGCGTGGAAGAGACAGCAGAGGTGGTTGCCATTGCAGCCCAACATCAGGCACGTGTGTATGTATCCATGACGAATCTGATGTCCAACGAGCTGTTGAAAGAATTGCCCGAATATGTTCAAGCACTTGGAAGAATTGGAATTGACGGTGTAGAATTTAATGATCCATCCGTGCTGGCTACCATGAAGGAATATGCTCCACATGTGAAGCTGCACTGGAATGCAGAGATGACTTCAACGAACTATGCGACAGCCAACTATTGGGGGACCAAAGGAGCGAGTCGCGTTGTGCTTGCCCGTGAGTTGAATATGGATGAGTTGACGGAGATGGTTCCTTTTCTCAAGGTGGAAGCTCAGGTTCAGGTACATGGCATGACGAATATATATCACTCCAAGCGTAGTCTGGTGCAAAGTTATATGGCTCATCAAGGACGGCCGGTGGAGGGACATCTGGGCAAAGAACGTGGATTGTTCCTGATTGAGGCTGAACGCCGGGATGAGAAGTTCCCGATCTATGAGGATATCAACGGCACACACATTATGAGCTCTGAGGACATATGCATCCTCGAAGATCTTCATCTGTTGATGGAGGCGGGTGTGCACAGCTTCAAAATTGAAGGCATATTAAAATCACTTGCCTACAATGAAGCGGTTGTACGCGCATATCGGACAGCGATTGACAGTTACGTAGCTGATGCCGATGCATATGCGTTCTCTGAAGAGTGGCTGGGTGAAGTACGGAAATTACAGGACCCTGAACGTGAATTGTCGTTTGGATTTTTCTATAAAGAACAAGTGTATTAATAGACGAGGTGAACAGAATGGAAACAGTGGCGGTACAGCGGAAGTTCTCGGGTAAACGTAACCGTCTGGACAAACCGGAGCTGCTAGCTCCGGCGGGTAATCTGGAAAAACTGAAATTTGCGATCCATTACGGTGCAGATGCCGTATATATCGGTGGACAGGCCTATGGACTGCGTTCCAACGCGGATAACTTTAGCTTTGAAGAGATGCGTGAAGGTGTGGAGTTTGCCAAAAAGTATGGTGCCAAAGTGTTCGTAGCGACGAACATCTATGCACATAATGAGGATGTTGAGGGGATTGAAGCATACCTGCAAAACCTCTATAATGCGGGAATCTCTGCGATCATCGTAGCTGATCCGGCTATTATTGAAGTTGCCCTTCGTGCTGTGCCAGGTTTGGAGGTACATCTGAGTACGCAACAATCCACACTCAACTGGCAAGCGGTGAAGTTCTGGAAAGATGAAGGACTTCCACGCGTTGTTCTCGGACGTGAGACCAGCTTTGAAGAGATTGAAGAGATCAAGGCAAATGTGGATATCGAAATTGAAGCCTTTATTCATGGGGCGATGTGTTCATCGTATTCCGGACGTTGTGTACTCTCCAATCACTTTACGGATCGGGACTCCAACCGGGGTGGCTGTTGTCAGTCTTGCCGCTGGAAGTATGATCTGTTCGAGGATGCGAGAGAAGATACCGTGTGGGTCAGCGAAGAGGACATGCAGATGCAGGCACCTGCGCCGTTCAAACTGGGTGAGAACCAGCTTCCCCTGTTCCAGGAACAGGATAATTCATTCTCGATGGGATCAAAGGATCTGTGCATGATTGGCCATATTCCCGAGTTGATTGATGTGGGCGTGGACAGTTTCAAGATCGAAGGACGTATGAAATCGATTCACTACGTGGCCACTGTGGTTAACGTATACCGTCAAGCTATCGATGCTTATATGGCAGACCCGGAGAACTATGTTCTGAAACCTGAATGGGTTGAAGAAATGAACAAAGCGGCGAATCGCCCGCTGAATACCGGATTTTTCTATGACACACCAGACCATGAAGATCATATCTATGAACCGGAAGAAAAGGCCGTGCCTTTTGACTTCGCTGGATTGGTTATGGGGTATGATGCAGAAACGGGAATGGCTACCATCCAACAGCGCAATCACTTCAAACCAGGACAGGAAATTGAATTTTTCGGTCCAGGCGGTCACTTTTTCAAACAGGTGGTTGGCGAAATTCAGGACGAAGAAGGCAATATTCTGGATGCTGCTCGTCACCCGTTGCAACTGGTTAAAATGAAGGTGGATCAGCCGGTTTCCTATTTTGATATGATGAGAAAAAAGAAGTAGGCTCAAATACCTATATTGTGCCAATATTGTATTATGATTTAACAAAATAGTGTTATGAAATTATAGGAAGGACCTCCGTTATCGGCATATGGGGATCTTTTTTTATAGAAAAATAGGAATAAAGTTGTAAAATATTTCTGGGAAATGAAAGGGGAACGAAGAAAGCTGTCGAATACTACATATTTATAGGGGAGAGAAAGAAAAATCCAACAAGTAAATAACTGGCAGGTGAATGGGATTGGTTCAAAAGAAGCAGAAAGACAGTGGGGAGCAAGTGATAAAAGACGAGCAGGTTAATCCTGAGCAGGTTCAGAAAGTGAAGAAAGAAAAAGTAGGTAAAAGTAAAATTACAGGGAATGGGAAAAAATTACTTAAGCTTGATCGTAGTAAACTGAAGCTGGGCTGGATTAAGACCGATTGGGTAAAGAAACAATTAAAAAACCGGGATTGGAAAAATCTTGGGGAACTTCTTTTAAACAAATTAGGAAGGCGAATCCGGTTAAATCCGTAGGGGTTAAACTGTTCTTGATCTTTTTTGCGGGAATTATGATTTTTGTAGTAAGTTTGGGTCTATTATCCTATTCAAAAGCTAAGGGTACGATAGAGAAAAATGCTTCACGTGCCAATCAGGAGACTATTGATCAGACCAAACAGAAAATGGACATCATTTTGGAGAGATTTGTGGATACATCCACACAGATTTTCTTTGACCCGGAAATGCAGTCCTTGCTACAAAAAATGTCAGATAAAAATCTGACAGCGTATGATACATTTGTAAACTCAAGTTCGATCAACAAGCAACTGTCCAATGTTGCATTTACGAATAAATCCATGGAAGCGATTTATTTGGTGCCTACAGACGATACTAAGTCCATTATGGGTACGGGCAACAACAGTTCATCCATGGGCAGCATTCGTCAGGAAGCCTGGTACACTGAGTTGATTGAGTCGGGCGGTTATCGCTGGCTTCCAACAGAGGTCAAGGAAGATGGGTCAACGCCAACGTTCAAAATTGCACGTTCCATGAAAAACTTGCAGGGACTACTCAGTCGTATGTTCTGGTCATTGAGCTGAAACTGGAAGTTTTGGAGGAACAATTGAAATCGCTTGATCTGGGGCCAGGAGCTGTTCTTCAACTGATTGCTCCGGATAATAAAGTGGTTGCATCCTCCATCTCGGGTGGCACGGGACAAGATACAGATCTTGCATTTGTCAAAGAGTTGACTGAACCGGCAGGTAGTACGAATACGAAGTATATGGTAGATGGCAAATCTACGGAAATGCTGGCTGTATACAGCACGATGGACACATCCAATTGGAAACTGGTTGGTATGATACCTACCTCTGTGTTGGTTCAGGATGCAAAAGGCATTCTGACCCTGACCTTGTGGATGGCACTGGTTGATGCCGGGATAGCAGTATTGATCGGGATCTGGATGGTGCGTATGATCGCTCGTCCACTCGGCAAACTGAAAGACCTGATGCAGGAAGGTGCGAAAGGTAATCTTAAAGTTCGTACACCATACAGCTCCCAAGATGAAATTGGCCAGCTCTCGACCGCCTTCAATCTGATGATGGAGCAGATCACGAAGCTGGTCGAACAAACGAATCGTTCTGCGCAGGAAGTATTGGATACGGCCTCTGAGCTGAGCAGTGCATCGAAGAAAACGGCTGTATCTGCTTCGGAGATTGCCGTAGCTACAGAAGAGATCGCAGGCGGTGCAGGCAGTTTGGCAACCGAAGCGGAACGTGGCAATGAATTAACGGACAATATCTCTCGACAAATGCAGAGTGTAATCGCTGCGAATGAACAGATGGGTGATTCTGCACGTCATGTAGAGAAGTCCAGTCAGACAGGAACACAACATCTGAATCAGTTAATGACCAAAACCCAGAAGACAGAAGAAATGATTGGTGCACTGGTCAATAAGGTAGATTCGCTGAAAGAGAGTACGTCCTCTGTTCTGAAAGTGCTTGAAGTGCTGCAAAACATCACGAAACAGACGAATATTCTTTCCTTGAATGCGACGATTGAAGCAGCACGTGCCGGTGCAGCCGGACGCGGATTCATGGTGGTGGCTGATGAGGTTCGTCAGCTTGCGGCTCAATCCAGACAATCCATTGAGATGGTTGGAGAGATCACAGACAAAATCATGGCTGAAATGAATGAGACGGTGGAGGCATTATCTGCAGCCTATCCGTTATTCAAGGAACAGATGGATGCGGTTAAAGACACCAACGTCATTTTCGCTTCCGTACAGGAACAGATGGGTGCCTTTGTGGAACGTTTGGGTATGGTGACAGGTTCCATTGGAGATTTGAACAAATCTCAAGGTACGTTGTCTGAAGCCATGAGCAATGTCAGCGCTGTAGCTGAAGAATCTTCTGCAACGTCTCAAGAAGTAGCTTCCTTGAGCAGTGAGCAGCAAAATATCAGCAACCAGCTCGTCAATCTGTCCGGCAAACTGGAGAATGTGTCCACTGAACTGAAAGACACGCTGTCACGCTTTACGGTTTAATAAAAAAAGCATGTCCGTGGAATTGCGGATTAATCTAGCTTTGGAGCCTGTCCCGTACATGGGACAGGTTTTCTTGTTGTTTACCGGATAATTCCAAGCCTGATCAGCAATAATATGTCAAAACGATAAAAGGTGAGATTGGCATGCATCTCCTTGCGAAACGACGAATCTATTTCATTTGTATTTTTCTAACCCTTATCTTTGGATTGCTTATATTACGATTGGCATGGGTCCAGATCGTTCAGGTGAATCGGACGATGCCTGGTTTTCACCGAACGGTACGTGAAATGTCTGTATTGCAGCGTGAACGCGGGGTGATGCTTGACCCAGGGCGGGGGCAATTTACGGATTACAAGGGTGAGGCGTTGACTGGTCAGCTGCAATGGGGCTTGGTCCTTTTTCCACAGGCAGGTCCATTAGAGAAATTACATAAGCATGGGGCATTAGAAGGCTCAGAGATGACGCAGTTAGCAGCTATATTACATACCGATCTGGATCAATTGAAGAAGGAATGGAATCGGGAAAATGCACCTCATTTCTGGACAGCAGGTGCAACTCAGCCTGATCATTTGACAGTTGCTCAGGTGGAGCGTCTGCGTAATCTGCACCTGCAAGGAGCGGGTATCTATCCAATGATGACAAGGTATCTTCGGGGGCGTACGGGAATGCAGTGGATGGGTTATCTGGCTGAACAGCCTGAGTCCTCCAGAGCTCTAACTGGGCATCAAGATGAAGTCAAACAGCCATTTGCCATGAAATCAGGGGCAGCTGGATTAGAGAGGACACTTGAACCCCTGTTAAGGGGAATTGGCCCTACGATTGTATCACGTATGGTCTCAGGTGGCGGAGAGATTATCCCTGATATTCAGCCGCGTGTCATTGCACCAGCCAACAGCCATTATCCTCTACGTGTAGAAACGACTGTGGATGCCGGATTACAGCGTGGGTTGGAGCAGTTGATAGAAGAGTCTGGATTACACGAAGGGGCCGTTGTTGTGTTAGATGCCGCTAATGCAGATGTTCGCGCCATGATCTCCCGCCCATTCTATCAGCCACAACATGTGGACCCCAAGCAATCGGCATGGGTAAATCGTGCAGTACAGGGAGCCGTCCCGGGTTCCATTTTCAAAATTGTCACTGCCGCTGCGGCTTTGGAGTATCATGCGGTTTCTAACGGTGAAGAATTCCATTGTGGTGGGGAGTATGGAAGATACGGGCTATCTTGCTGGAAAGAGCATGGGCATGGGAACCTGAATCTGGAAAAGGGATTTGCCGAGTCCTGCAACATCGTATTTGCGGAAACGGCGCGCAGACTCAGCATGGAGCAACTGGAGAACACGGCAGATCGTCTGGGACTGGCGCGACCTGTCGGTTGGGAGGGGAAACAGATGGCTGGAATGCCCGTCCTGCGACACTTTGATCATGAAGATCACGGGCGTGTGAGAACAGAGGCAGTTTCTTCTGGTGATGAAGGTGCGAAAATACAGACAGCCATCGGTCAGCGAGATGTCTTGGTCACACCGCTGCAGGCCGCCAATCTGGTTGTGACCCTGTTACATGATGGAAAGGTTAGTGCCCCACGTCTTGTTGAGCGAATCCGATATGCGGATGGTGGCACCATGCTGGAGATGCCCTTGCACGATGCACCTTCAACAGCAGGTCAGATTGCCCCCGCAACTGCGCATAAACTCTTATCCTGGATGAATAAGGTAGTCCTTGAGGGAACGGGAAAATCCCTGCAGCATGTGCGATGGCATGTTGCAGGGAAATCAGGTACAGCTCAGGTAATGAAACACGGGCAGAAGCGTAATCATCAATGGTTCATTGGGTATGGACCGATAGAACAACCCAAATACGCTGTAGCTGTGCTTGTTCAAAATGTCTCTCCAGACAGCCGGCATCAGGCAACAGCTCTCTTCGGGAAGATCATGGACTATTTGGCTGGGTCCTCGTGATCGTTCGCAGGAACAGGCGCAGGAATTGCAGAATCGGCAGAAGTCGCCGAGGTCGTGTTAACGGGTGGATCCATGACCAATGGAGAGGATTCAAACTCATCTTTTGGCAGGTGAATCCACTTTTGCAGGTACCCTTGCTGTAACAGTTCTTTCAGAAGGATCAGAAGCACTGGAGATAACACTACACCAGCCAGGCCGAAGATTGAAAGGGAGATTAGCATAAACGAAAGCATCAAGTATGCCGAAGATACGCCAATCGAGTTACCCGATATTTTCGGTTCCAGCAATTGCCGTGTCAGCATCGTCACTGCCAGAATCACAATCAGGCCGATGGCGAGGCTGCTATTGCCAACAATGAACAAATAGACGATCCATGGAATGAACACAACAGGGACACCAAGCAGGGGCACCAGATCAAAAACCGCACAGACGGCTGCGATGGTAAAGGCGTTAGAGGTTCCCAAAATCAACAATCCTGCATAGATCAATACAAACGTAATGAGCATCATGATCAATTGTGCCTTCAGATACGAGCGGATCGTTTTGAACACGTGATTACGCATAAATTCAATCGCTGACTTCAACGTTTTGGGTGTCTTCGCACGGGCGAACTTGCGCCAGGATTCAATCTCGATACTGAGAAAGAAGGCCAGAATGATCGCAATTCCGAAGTTCGTAATGAACGAAGAAAATGAACTGAGGAAACCTACGATGAATTGCGCTCCGCTCGTTACCCATTTGGACAGGAAACCGGTCAGTGTTGCAAAGTAATCATTCGCTTTTTCCATGATCCCATCAGGGAGTGCGTCTGACTTGTCCTGAATGAATAACACCAGATTGGTGAATTCACGCTGTATCATTTCTATATATACGGGGAAGTTATCTTGAAGATTGGCAATTTGTGAAATGATAATTAAGCCTACTCCAAAAAGGCAGCAACAATTAAGCCAAGAAACAACAACACGGAGATGGCGGCTCCAAGCGTCTTGGGCAATCCTTTACGATGTAACAATCTGGCCAGCGGTTCAATCATCCAATATACAATGAATGAGAGAAACACGGTGCAGCCACATGATATAATTGACTGAAACCGTACATGATCACATACACGGTTAATACGAGCAACGCGATGTCGAAGACAGTACGCCCGTATTTTTTGTACAGCGGTAGCATGGACATGACTCCTTTGATGGTAAGAATTAGATTGTATTTATTGTACACGATAGCTATCTTTTTGGGAAAACAGGATTCAAGAAAAGGTTGAACTATGATAAAATTAAAGGCGGTTTATTTTAGATAGTGCCATAGCGCACCGTAATTCAGCAGGAGAAGTGGGGAGCTTGCAACATGACAATGATACTTCAGAGTATTCTACTGTGGTTATTGTATCTTTCATCTTTTTACGCCTTTATTCCGAGTTTGATCAGCAGGCTTTTCGGGTTTCGTGTATTCCGACGGGGAAGAAGTGATACACAATTTGCATTAACGTTTGACGATGGGCCAGATCCACACTATACCCCGAGACTGCTCGATCTGCTTCGTCATCATCAAGCAAAAGCTACTTTTTTCGTCGTTGGAGAACATGCTGCGAGTCATCCTGAACTCATTCGGCGGATACATGACGAGGGTCATCTTATTGGCATTCATAATTATATTCACAAGACGAACTGGCTCATGCGGCCACGTACGGTTCGAGATCAGATTCAGCGAACAGGTCAGATTATTCATGAAGTAACCGGCGTGAAGACTTGTTATTATCGCCCGCCGTGGGGGATTATGAATCTGTTTGATTTTTTTAGCAAGAAAGAACGAAAGATTGTACTGTGGTCTTCGATGTTTGAAGATTGGAGAAGCCGAGTAGGCGCCCAGAGATTGACCGAACGGATGCTGAAGGAGCTAAGAGGTGGAGAGGTCATGCTGCTGCATGATCGAGGAACGACCCTTGGTGCTGATGCACACGCGCCGGAGCAGATGCTTCAGGCGCTGGAAGTCGTATTACAGGAGGCTGAACGCTTAGGTCTGCAAAGCGTACGTGTTGATACGTTGATGGGAGGTGTTACTGTGAGTGAATCTCGGAACAAGAATCAACCACAGCATACGTTGAAGTTATGGAAGCGAATCGTTGTTGCCTTATGGCTGGGATGGGAGAAGTTGTTCCATTGGGTGTATCATCTGCGGACGGCTTCGCCGGATGATCCCATGTTACACTTTCGATCCCGTGTATATCACGGAGCACGAATGGAGATGAGCGATGGCCAGGTCATTCAAAACGGAGATCCGGTCATTGAACTGCATTTTGACAATCAGAAGTTGTTCGAACTTGGGGTGACTTCGCGTTCCAGTATGCATTTGGCTATCCGCATGATTCGGACGATGGAACAGCAATTGCCGGATTTAGCACGCATGGTGGCACTTGAACCTGAGTTACGGTCTGCCAAAGCGGTATATGGTGTGAGTATGATTAACAGAGGCCCGGAAAAATTCGGATTTACCATACAGGAATTACCTCCTGGACCGTTCAGTGCTGCATCCAAAGTATACCTGAAACTGCTCTTGAGTGTGATTCATCCGGCAGGAACCAAACGTCTGAAACAGCGCACCGAACAATTGGTGCCCAAGATGATCGTCATGCCGCTGAATCAGCTGTTGGAACGTTACGGTCAACATACGACGCAGGTCGCAGCAACGGCAGAAGAATCCAGAGATGAATCGTTGTTAATTGAACAAGAGATACTGCCAGAGCGGAACTAAACCGACTGATCACATCATATAGCAAAAGAAAAGGGTTGCCCTTCGCCAGATTAGGCAGAAGAGCAACCCTTTATTTATTGGATGGTTTTCGATATTGAAGTACAAAAAGCGTGAATTAGATACTCAGTACGCCACCGTTGCTTGCATTGGTAACCAGTTTGGAATAACGAGCCAGGTAACCGGTTTTTACTTTCGGTTCAAAGCCTTTCCAACCTGCGCGACGACGTTCAAACTCTTCGTCACTGATGTGCAATTCGATGATGCGGTTGTTCAGATCCAGCTCGATGATGTCTCCTTCTTCAACAAAGGCGATTGGACCACCTTCAGCTGCTTCCGGAGAGATATGACCGATACTGATTCCGCGGGATGCGCCAGAGAAGCGTCCATCGGTGATCAGACCAACTTTGGCACCCAATCCCATACCTACGATCTGGGAAGTAGGAGCTAACATCTCAGGCATACCTGGTCCGCCTTTTGGTCCTTCATAACGGATAACAACAACATGTCCTTCTTTTACTTTGCCATTAGCAATGCCTTCGAGTGCTTGCTCCTGGGAGTCAAAGCAGATGGCAGGACCTTTGTGGTAGCCGCCAACCGATTTATCAACGGCACCAACTTTGATGATAGCTCCTTGAGGTGCAAGGTTACCGAACAATACAGCCAGGCCGCCTTTTTCGGAGTGCGGGTTATCCAGGTGATGGATGACATTGGTATCCTGAATTTCTTGTCCTTCAACGTTCTCACGAATTGTTTTACCAGTTACTGTAATACAATCTCCGTGAATCGCACCTGGTTTCTTGAGCAATTCGTTCAGTACTGCGCTTACGCCGCCTGCATTGTGTACGTCTTCGATGTGAAGATCGGAAGCAGGTGCAAGTTTCGCAAGATGCGGAACGCGGTTAGCTACTTCATTGATACGTTCGATTGGATACTCAATGCCTGCTTCATGAGCCAGTGCCAGTGTATGCAGAACTGTATTTGTAGAGCCACCCATTGCCATATCCAGTGCAAACGCGTTATCGATCGCTTCTACCGTAACGATATCACGTGGTTTCAAATCCATTTTGATCAGTTCCATCAATTGTTTAGCAGATTGTTTAACAAACTCACGACGCTCAGGAGCAACAGCGAGGATCGTTCCGTTACCTGGCATAGCCAGTCCCATCGCTTCAGCCAGACAGTTCATGGAGTTTGCTGTGAACATACCGGAGCATGATCCACAGGTTGGACAACCAAACTGTTCAAGCTCGAGCAAGCTCTTGTCATCGATTTTACCTGCTTGATAAGCACCTACGCCTTCAAAGACTGAAGTCAAAGACAGAGCTTTACCATTGCTGTCACGACCCGCTTTCATCGGTCCACCGCTGACAAACACGGTAGGGATATTACAGCGAAGTGCACCCATCATCATGCCGGGTGTAATTTTATCGCAGTTCGGGATACATACCATGCCGTCGAACCAGTGAGCAGATACAACCGTTTCCACGGAATCCGCAATAATGTCACGGCTTGGCAGCGAGTAACGCATACCAATGTGTCCCATGGCAATTCCATCATCTACACCGATGGTATTGAATTCGAATGGAACGCCACCGGCTTCACGAATAGCATCCTTTACAATTTTACCGAATTCCTGTAGGTGAACGTGGCCGGGCACGATATCAATGTAAGAGTTACATACGGCAATAAATGGCTTGCCGAAATCCTCTTCTTTAACGCCCGCTGCGCGGAGCAAACTCCGGTGCGGAGCACGGTCAAAACCTTTTTTGATCATATCGGAACGCATCTTCTTGGCTGACATGGTGTATTTCCCCCAAATATATAATATTGAGCAACATGAATGGAAAAGTAAATGGCAGTGCATCTGTCGTTTAATTTCATCCGTACTCTAAAAAAAGGACCGGCATGCCGGTGTCGAGCTCCCCGTAGTTTGTGAAATTCTTTGCTGCTTTAAACCCGTGAACACCCGGTTTTTCTATTGAGTCTATCACAACCATCGTCATATTTCTACAATCAATAGAAAGAAGCCTCAAACCATTTTCATGGAATCAGACTTCTTAATTTGCGGGAAAGCTATGATCATGTTTCGATGTGGCAAGGGGAATTCATCCGTTGCTTCCGCCTTTGCGTCCAATCTCACGATAGAATTCCTTCGTATGGGTTTCGGAGGTTGCTTCTCCGCCCTTGCGACCAATCTGCTTGTAAAAGTCAGTGTCATGGGCATCTGAAGTCGCTTCTCCCCTTTTTTTCCAATCATCTGGTAGAAGCTTCGATCATGGTTCTTAGAAGTGGCTTTCCCACCTAATCTGCCGGCTTCCTCACGACTCATCTTGCGTTCTGACGTCGGTTGACGTGCCATTACAAATCACTCCTTACAACAATAAGTTGTTTTTTGTAGCGCGTATCCCTCATTTACCACATCATTTCCAGCCTGAAACAATACACCAGGACAGAATCGATGGGGAAGAGCTCTGTCAGAGCGTCAGGCCGACCGTTTAAACACCTCGCGCCGATTAAAAGAAAAGCGGGTGATGTCAGGTTCAATCAGGGGTTTGAACGTGTGACGTACAGCCGGCAGAGCCAGTGTGACTGCGAAAAGTACAGCAATGACAAGTATGACTGGAATGTACGCCGAGCTTCCCATATAACTGTAGACTCCGGACCAGATCGCGAGACGAACGAGAAACCCGTGCAGCAGGAATACATAGAGAGTGCGTCGTCCAAGATCCGTCAGTCTGGAAGTCAAGGAAGGTACCCAGGCCAAGAAAAGTGCTGCCGATGCGATCTCCAGCAAATAAATGCCAATTCGGAAGATGCCGGCATACCATTCGTGGTGGCCCAATTCGGCGTACGTCATGCTGCCGAGCAGCCATCCTGATGAAATATTCAAACCGCCATACCCGATCCATACCAACAGTGCGGCGGAGAGGAAGGCTGCTGTTCTTCGTCCCCAACCTGACAGTAAACGAGAGCGAATGGACGCCCCATAGTCATAACCGATGACAAAAAACGGCAGGAACACAAATGTACGGCTGAAGCTGAGCCAGAACCCGTCAATGGGCAGATACCCGGCAATGACACCGAGCGCAATCGATCCAATCAGCCGATATACCGGTTTCCATGAAATGGTTAGACGAAGCAACAATCGCCAACAGAAATGACTCGCGAGAAACCATAACAGCAAGTAAGGTGCAAAGAAGGATAGCCGCATATGGGGTGTGTGGAACACGGTAAAGTCCATTAATGCGTATAAGGACTGAAACAGTACATATTGTAAGGCAATCTGCTTCAGGACGTTTCGCCCGGAGGCACCTTGTAGTGAGTGCGTCGCAAAATATCCGGTTACCCATACAAAGAGTGGCATGTGAAACGTATATATCCACAGGAATAGAGCTTCCGCTCCTGCAAAGCGTGTGATAAGTGGTTCAAGTGCATTACCAGCAAGGACACAGACGATAAGCATAAAGCGCAGATTGTAAAAGAAAGATTCCTGATCATCCCGGATCAGTGTCTGATTTTTCATGGTGTAGCCCCCTTATAGACCCAGGTTGCAAGGTCATGTGCATCTGTAATAAGGGTAATACGGAAGCACACTAACAATTGTGATTTAATTCACATTAGTAAGCGCTATCTTTTCTCAAAGCTGTGACAACAAAATGAACGCTACGGGATTGACAACGGTTGCATAGAGGATGACAATAGTAACAGAAGATGAGGAAATGTATATATAAGGAGGGAAGAAATCATGTCAACGATTCCCTATCCAAGCCCGGAAATTATTACGTTTGGAGAGAGTATGGGTTTGCTGACTGCAAAGGATACAAGAGGGCTGGAATATGCAGCCACACTGGACAAGTCTTTTGGGGGTGCCGAGAGCAATCTGGCCATTGGCGTATCCCGGCTTGGGCATACCAGTGGCTGGTTTGGGCGTTTGGGCAATGATCCGATCGGCAATATGATTCTGAAAGCCATTCGGGGTGAAGGCGTAGATGTATCCCGGGTAAGATTGACTGATCACGAGCCTACTGGTTTGATGATTGGTGAGAACGCTTCCGGGAAAGCCTCGGTGCATTATTATAGGAAGCTATCTGCAGCAAGTGCAATCACACCTGATGATCTGGATCCCGACTATATTGCCGGGGCAAAGATATTGCATGTTACAGGTATAACCGCAGCGATTAGTCCGTCTGGGCTTGCTACGGTAGAGGCTGCCATACATATCGCGAAGCAGGCAGGGGTGAAAGTAAGCTTTGATCCAAATCTGCGTCTCAAACTGTGGTCTGCGGATGAAGCCCGTCCAGTGTTACTTCGTTTAGCTGAACTGGCGGACTACTTTTTACCGGGTCTGGACGAGATGAAACTTCTATATAACGAAGAAGATGATCAAGCCGTACTTGAGCGCTTATCTTCCATGAATGCTGTGTGCATCGTGAAGGGTGGTCCTGATTTGACCTACGTATTGGCGAATGGTACCTAACGGAAGTTCCGTACTTTAAGGCGGATTATGTTCTGGATACGGTGGGAGCAGGAGATGGTTTCTGTGCGGGATTTTTATCAGGTTTGTTAAAAGGATACTCCCCGCAGGAAGCAACCCGTCTCGGCAATTTGACCGGTTCCATGGTTATACAGGCTGTTGGCGATTGGGAGGCGCTCCCGACGTGGGGGCAGGTCGAGGCCAAGCTGAACAACGTTGCCCATGTTGAGCGCTAGTCGCTGCTGAAATCATATATGGCTCATCTTCGTTCTTAAATGTAAGGCTTGTATACACAACCACCACATTGACAAGGGAGAGAATGAAATGAAGAAGCTTCAGCTGTTGCAAAAGATTACGGACAATGGGGTTGTGGCGGTTCTGCGTGCAGATTCTGCTGATCAGGTCATTGCCATGGCCGAACAAGCGATTGCGGGTGGCATTAAAGTTATCGAGATTACGATGACCGTACCCAGTGCCCTCAAAGCCATTGAAAAATTAAGCCGTGTATACCATTGGAACACACAAGATCCAGAGAAATTCGCGATTATTGGTGCGGGAACGGTGCTAGAACCGCAAACGGCAAGAGCGGCGATCATGTCGGGTGCCGAGTTCGTAGTCGGACCTTCCCTGAATCCGGATACCGTTCAGATCTGCAACCTGTATCGAATTCCGATTCTGCCAGGTGTGATGACGATTGCTGATGTGCAGCGCGCATTGGAACTCGGTGTGGACATTGTGAAATTGTTCCCGGGTAATCTCTATGATCCTTCGATTATCAAAACGATGAAGGGACCTATGCCGCAGGCGAACTTTATGCCAACTGGCGGGGTATCCTTGTCTAATCTGGGAGATTGGATCAAGGGTGGAGCAGTGGCTGTAGGTATCGGCTCCGACTTGACAACGGAAGCTGTGAAGACGGGTGACTTGAGTCATGTCCGTCGCAAAGCGGAACAATATATGGATGCTTACCGCAAGGCCAAGGCTGAATAATTTTTTTTCAATTCGGAGAAAGGGAGCCTGATGAACAAGGCTCCCACTTCTGTGAGCCGCGGCACCTGCGGAAGTAAAGAAAGGTGATTAACAATGAGAAATCGGTATAATACAGGGCGCAAGAAGAGGGGCATCGGGAAATTCCTGCTCGTACTTCTGGCGCTCATTGTCATTGGATGTGGATTTATTGCGTGGAAATTATTCACACCATACGGTCCGCAGGAAACAGCTCAAACGGCCATGGAAACAGCCAATCAGGTGACTGTGAGTGAACAGGAGAACTGGATTGATTTTGTGCCAGACAAACCGACTGGGAAGAGCGTTCTGTTCTACCCCGGCGGACTGGTAAAACCGGAAAGTTATGCACCGCTTGCCCATGAGCTGGCTGCTGCCGGTCATCATACCATTATTGCCAAAATGCCAGTCAACCTGGCAGTGCTCAAGCCAAACTTGGCAGATGAGATTCTGGCTGCATATCCAGACGAGCAATTCGTTATGGGTGGACACTCTCTCGGTGGGTCCATGGCTGCACGTTATGTAGCATCACATCCTGATAAACTTCAGGGCATCTTCTTCCTGGCATCTTACCCGGATGAAAAAGGAAGTGTAAAGTCGCTTGGAATCCCTGCTTTGTCCATTCTGGGCACTAAAGATGAGGTCGTAAATGCCACGAAGTATCAGAATGGGCGCATGTATCTTCCAGAGGATACAGTGTATTACACCATTGAAGGTGGAAACCACGCCCAATTCGGTGATTATGGTCATCAAAAAGGAGATGGCGAGCCGGAAGTGAGTGGAAAAGAACAGCTGAATCAGACCATCAAGACAGTGCTGGCCTGGTTAAGCACTATAAAGTAATTCTTGTCAGGCTCATCAGCGGAGGTGATACGGATGACCATGCTTCAATTGAATGGAGCGCAGATCCTGTGTAAAGGCATTCTGTTTGATAAAGACGGAACACTGCTGGAATTTCTCCAGCTCTGGGGATCGTGGGCAGAGACGTTGCTCAATCAGTTACAGTCACGTATGAATGAACTTGGAACTTCATTTACGGTTGAACGGGAGCACGTTCTGGGCACTGTCCATAATACAGAAGGTCATATTATCGGTTATGATCCGCAAGGCCCACTCGCTATTGCAACGGTGGATGAGTGCACGGGATTGCTTGCCGGGCAGCTATATGCAGCAGGAGTGCCATGGAATGAAGCGATCACAACGATACGCCAATTCTCAAGTATAGCCATGCGAGTGGTACGAGAACGCAAATCGGCGGAACCGATGCCAGGATTACTGGAATTCTTGCAGAGTTGCAGAGCAGCAGACATACCGATGGCGGTTGTCACTTCAGACAGTACAGCGGCAGCAGAAACACATCTGGATTGGATGGGGATCCGTTCCTTTTTCACATCCATTGTGGGCTGTGATCGGGTGATCCAAGGTAAACCGGATGGAGAAGCAGCACGCTTGGCTTGCCGTGAATTACATATCGATCCTGCGGAAGCCGTTGTCATTGGAGACAGCAATGGGGACATGCAGATGGGGCGGAACGCAGGAGTGGGCTTTACGCTAGGTTACTGTCAACAATCTGATCAAGGAACGCACCTAGTTGATGCCCATGCCATTATCCGTCATTATAATGAGATAAGCGTAATTATATAAGTCACTCTGGCTTGGTTGAACGATATAAATTGAACTCAACATTTATACAAAACGTAGAGGACAGAAATAACCTGAAGAAACGGGGTGTTCGGCTTTATCCTCGGATTTTTCCCTTTAGAAAGGAATCAAAAAAATCTGTGGATAACAGTGATCGGAAGGTTGTTCTGTCATCGGAGTGGCCAGTATAAATATTCTTTAGTTCAATTTATATAGTAAGTAAAAGGAGGAGAGAGGATGAACGCAACTGAACAACTGGCTGCCTGGATTCAGGAGAGCTCCCGTATCGTTTTTTCGGAGGAGCTGGGACTTCAACGGAAAGCGGGATTCCCGACTTCCGTTCGGCTGCGGGTCTGTATCAGACGGAGCAGCACTCGCCTTATCCACCGGAAGAGTTGTTAAGCCGACATTTTTTTGATCAACATGCCGATATTTTTATGATTTTTATCGAGGTAAAATGCTTCATCCAGATGCGGAACCGAATGGCTGTCATCGACTGTTAGCCCGTCTGGAGCATGAGGGGAAACTTCAGGCAGTGATTACGCAAAATATCGATGGACTGCACCAGAAGGCAGGCAGCAGCAATGTCATGGAGCTACATGGCTCGATTCATCGTAATGCCTGCATGGATTGCAAGCAGTTTTATGCGCTGAACGATATTATACAATCCCAAGATACCGTACCTCGCTGTACTGCATGTGGTGGTGTGATCAAGCCGGATGTGGTGCTGTACGAGGAGGAGCTGGACCAGACAACTTTGTATCGCTCGATCGACGCATTGTCATCGGCAGATCTGTTGCTCGTGGGTGGCACGTCACTGACGGTATATCCAGCAGCCCAGTTAATCACGTATTTTCAAGGAAAACATACGGTTCTTCTTAACGCCACACCTACCGCCTATGACCGTAGAGCAGATTTACTGATTACACAGCCGATTGGCGAGGTAATGAATCATGTGAACCAGCTTCTTGGTTGAACGTATGGACTGAATAACCGCATTCTCCGGTATGACCGGACGATAGAGGCGGAACCTGGGGAAAGAAGGGATTCATGATGGTCTACGTAGCTAGCGATACTCGCTATGAAACGATGAAATATAACCGCGTTGGGCGTTCAGGTTTGAAACTGCCAGCAATTTCACTGGGGTTGTGGCATAATTTTGGCGGTATCAATAACGCTGAGAACGGCCGCAATATGATTACCCGAGCATTCGATCTGGGGATTACACATTTTGACCTTGCCAACAATTATGGCCCACCGGCAGGTTCGGCAGAGCAGTTATTTGGACAGGTACTGGCCCATGATCTGAAACCTTATCGGGATGAACTGGTGATCTCCACCAAAGCGGGATACTATATGTGGCCCGGGCCGTATGGTGAGTGGGGTTCACGCAAAAATCTGGTATCCAGTCTAAATCAGAGCTTGAAGCGGATGGGACTGGATTATGTGGATATTTTCTATTCTCATCGATATGATCCTGAGACGCCTCTGGAAGAAACAATGATGGCACTGGATCATATAGTTCGCTCGGGTAAAGCCCTGTATGTAGGGATCTCCAACTATCCTGCAGAGCAGACGAGACAGGCCGCCGAAATTCTGAAAGGTCTGGGTACGCCCCTGTTAATCCACCAACCGAAATACTCACTGCTGGATCGCTGGATTGAAGATGATTTGCAAGATGTTCTGGATGAGTATGGAACAGGCAGTATTGCATTCTGTCCATTGGCACAAGGTGTCTTGACGAACAAATACTTGAATGGTATTCCGGAAGACTCACGTGCTAAAGGACCATCGGTATTCCTGAATGAGAACAACATCTCTCCAGAGACGCTCCGCAAAGTACGTGCGCTGAACCAGATTGCAGCAGCTCGCGGTCAGAGCTTGGCCCAATTTGCACTCTCCTGGGTTCTGCGGAATGGCAGGGTGACTTCTGCGCTGATTGGCGCAAGTCGTGCTTCCCAGATTGAAGAGAATGTGGCTGCGCTCAGCCAACTGGATTTCTCCGCAGAGGAATTGGAACGGGTGGAATCCATTCTCTCTCCAAAGCCTGATGACAAATAAATAACGTGCAAAAGGTGCATCTTAGCCATATTGGCGGAATGCACCTTTTTTGTAGTATATGATTCTTGGTCCGTCTGTTGATCATCTACCGTGATGTTCTTACCGTTTGTTTGCTTGAGCATTCTTCTGTAACCCTTGATGTCCCGGGCGGGCAAGTATTTTCTCTCGATACAGGCTTGGTGCTTCCCCGTGAAATCGTTTGAACTGTTTGGAGAAATACAGCGCGTCTGGCAGTCCGACCGATGCAGATACCTGTTCGATAGACAGATCCGGGCGTTCTCTGAGGAGTTGACGCGACTTGTCGATCCGCAGTTTGAGCAGATAAGTAACTGGCGAAAGTCCGGTTTCCTGTTTGAAAATACGAGATAGATACGCACGGTTGTAGCCGAGACTTGCAGACATTTGTTCAATGGAGACCGGATAGGCATATTGGGTGGACATATATTGAATCATCTGTTTCACGGTCCGTCGGATGGAGGATTCACCTGGTATTAAGGTTTGGCCCTGCGAAAGGTGATTCTGTGCTTCAGCTAGAATCATATATAACGTACCCAGTGATGCGAAATGGGAGCTTTCTTTACGCTCGGCAAAAGCATTCTGCATTACGGATAACCAATCGGATATTCCGCACGAGGGCCCGGCATGAAAAACGGACTTCTCCGGGCGAAACCCCGCCTCCTCGACATGCTGTGCAGCCTGGCTGCCTGTAAAGGCAATCCAGCGATATTGCCATGGGTTGCGGGCATGAGACTGGTAGCTTACCAGTTGACCGGGATGAATGAGGAAACAATCACCTGCGGATAACTCGTAGGTATGCAGTTCGGTACGGAACGTACCTGCCCCTTTTTCTACATAATGCAACAGGTAATAATCAAACAATTTAGGTCCAAGGGCGTGACCTGGTAGGGTCTGGCTTGCGCCGGCAAACAGGACATGCAGTGCCCCTTGTTCATAGTAGACGGGATTGGAGGCGACCGAATAACTGAGTGCTCCGCTTTTAACGGAAGGTGGTTCCTGTGTTTTTTCTAAACTGGATGTAAGAGAGTCTTCCTTGGCGCTGGATTGATCTGCCATAGTTGATTCCTTCTTTCCGGGATGCTCCGATCATTATACGCCTTAAGGTCACATTTATCCATATGAAACACACATGGTTGCATTACAACGGGCATCGCTTTCTTATATAATAACATTAAGAAAACCACATCAACGAGGCGAGGTGCACCAGCAGTGAACGTAACTGAATTGAAACAAAAGTTTATCGATAAGTACGGAGAAAGTGGAGCGGATATCCGTGTATTTCATGCCCCAGGGCGTGTGAATCTGATCGGTGAGCACATTGACTATAACGGTGGATACGTGCTTCCCGCAGCACTTGAATTCGGAACAACATTAATTATCCGTGAGCGACAGGACAACACGTTGCACCTGACTTCGACGAACATGTCCTATGAAGGAGTACTGGATATTCACACCATTGGCATAGAGAAAACCGGAGAATGGACCGACTATCCTGTTGGGGTCATGGTTGAATTGCAAGGCAAAGGCGTGAATGTAACGAAAGGGTACGACTTCCTGTACCACGGGGAGATTCCGAATGGGGCAGGACTTTCATCGTCTGCATCTCTGGAGGTACTTACCGGTTTCGCGATGCAGTCTCTGGAGGGCGTGCAGGATATTGATACGGTACAATTGGCGCTTCTGTCCCAGAAAGCGGAAAATGAGTTCGTCCGTGTTAACTGTGGAATCATGGATCAGTTCGCTGTTGCAAACGGTGCACAGGATCACGCGATCCTGCTGATGTGTGACACCCTGGAGTACGAAAAGGTTCCTTTCCGTACAGGTTCCTACAAATTGGTCATCGGTAATACGAATAAACGCCGGGGGCTGGTAGATTCGGCATACAATGAACGTCGCTCCCAATGCGAGCAGGCACTTGCCATATTGAAGGAACAGCGCCTGCACTGAATTACCTGGCACAGTTGACGCCAGAGCAGTTCGTAACACTACAGGATCAGATCAAGGATGAGAAAGTTAGACAGCGTGCGCAACATGTTGTGGAAGAGAACGCACGTGTGCTCGCATCGGTTGAAGCCTTGCGGATCAATGATCTGCAAACCTTCGGCAAGCTGATGAACGCTTCTCATGAATCGCTACGTGACTTGTATGAAGTTAGCTGTGATGAGCTGGATGTTATGGTGGAAGAAGCCCAGCGGATTCCAGGCACGCTTGGTGCCCGAATGACTGGCGCAGGATTTGGCGGTTGTACCGTATCGCTTGTGCATGAGAATGATGTCGAGCGTTTTGTAAGTGAAGTGGGCGCTGCATATGAAGCGCGAACCACTCTCAAAGGTGATTTTTATGTGTGCGACGTAGGTGACGGTGTTAAAGAATTGAAGGAGTCGAAGTAAAATGGCAATTTTGGTGACAGGTGGAGCAGGGTATATTGGGTCTCATACGGTAGCAGCGTTGTTGGAACGTGGGGAAGAGGTTGTTGTACTGGATAACTTGCAGACAGGGCATCGTGAAGCGTTGCTCGGCGGTAAGTTGTATGAAGGGGATCTGCGTGACAAAGAAATTCTGGCGAAGCTGTTCGCTGAGAATTCCATCGATGCGGTGATTCACTTTGCAGCAAACTCACTCGTTGGCGAAAGCATGAAAGACCCGGTTAAATATTATGACAACAACGTGTTCGGTACACTCTGTCTGCTGGAAGCGATGAACGCAGCGAATGTACGCCGCATCGTCTTCTCTTCTACGGCAGCTACCTATGGTGAGCCTGAGAAAGTGCCAATCGAAGAGAGCGATCGTACTGAGCCAACCAACGTATACGGTGAAACCAAGCTGATGATGGAGCGCATGATGTCATGGTTCGATAAAGTTCAGGATATCAAGTACGTGTCCCTGCGTTACTTCAATGCAGCTGGTGCTCATGCCAGCGGTAAAATTGGCGAAGATCACCAACCAGAGAGCCATTTGATTCCACTCGTACTGCAAACAGCATTGAAACAACGTCCGCATATCGCCGTATTTGGTGACGACTATGCAACAGAAGATGGAACATGTATCCGTGACTATATCCACGTGAGCGACTTGGCTGACGCACATCTGCGTGCAGTAGATTATCTTCGCAAAGGTGAGAACAGCAACGTGTTTAACCTGGGTAACGGCACAGGCTTCTCGGTAAAACAAGTCATCGAAACAGCTAAAAAAGTAACTGGCCTCGATATCCCGGTTGTACAGGAGCCACGTCGTGCAGGTGACCCGGCTGTTCTGGTAGCTTCATCTGCCAAAGCGAGATCCGTTCTGGGCTGGAATCCGAAATGGACCAATCTGGAAGATGTCATTCAAAGCGCTTGGAGCTGGCACCAATCACGTCCTGACGGCTACGGAAAAAACTAGGAGGCGAATACCTTATGTCACAGACTCATATTGCAGCAGGTGCCACAGAATGGACACCGGAGCAGCAGGAAGCACTGCATGCCATTGAACGTCTGGTTGCATTTGCCTTGCAGAAACAATTAATCGAGGAAGCGGATTGGGACTACAGCCGCAACCTTCTGCTGGAACAATTCGGATTCTCGGAGCCGTATGCTGGCGAATTGGACACAACTGTGCCCGATGGTCCACAGGCTATGCTGGATACATTGATTGATTATGGATTTACCATTGGACTCATTCCTGAAAATAGCGATACGTTCCGTGATTTGCTGGATGCCAAAATCATGGGTCATCTCATGGCACGCCCATCCGAAGTGGTGCGTGCCTTCCGGCACACGGAGCAGACAGAAGGCATTGAGGCGGCGACTTCCCAATTCTATGACTTGTCGATTAACTCCAACTACATTCGGATGGACCGGATCTCGAAGAACGTATACTGGACACAGGACACGGACTATGGAGACTTGGAGATTACGATCAACCTGTCGAAACCGGAGAAAAGTCCCAAGGAAATTGCCATGGCGAAATTGCTTCCGCCACCGGTATATCCGAAATGCCAGTTGTGTCGTGAAAATGTAGGCTATGCTGGTCGGGTAAATCACCCGGCCCGCCAGAATTTGAGAGTCATTCCGCTGGAGCTCAACAATGAGCCCTGGTTGTTCCAGTACTCGCCATATGTGTACTACAACGAGCATTGCATCATTTTCCATCATGATCATGTGCCGATGAAACTGACCAAAGATACGCTTCGCAGACTGCTTGCCTTTGTCGGGGAGTACCCGCACTACTTTATCGGATCCAATGCGGATCTGCCGATCGTTGGCGGTTCTATCCTTACACATGACCATTTCCAGGGCGGACGTCATACGTTTGCGATTCAAAATGCGCAGCCAGAAGCGGTTTTCCGCCATACGGATGCACCTGGACTTACACTGAGTCTTGTAAAATGGCCGATGTCCGTGATGCGTCTGTCTTCGCACGATCCTGCAGAGCTGCTTGAAGCGGGTAACGCAGTATATGAAGCATGGAAGGTCTACAGTGATTCTGCTGTGGATATTGAAGCATTCAGTGAAGTAGACGGCGAGCAGGTACCGCACAATACGGTAACACCCATTGTTCGTCGGAGTGCAGACGGTGGTTATGAGATGGATCTCGTTTTGCGGAACAATCGCACAAATGATGTGCATCCTGAAGGGATTTTCCATCCACACCGGGAGATGCATCATCTCAAGAAAGAGAACATTGGTCTGATCGAAGTGATGGGACTTGCCATTCTGCCAGGTCGCTTGAAAGAAGAACTGGACAGCATCGCGGATATCCTCGCTGGAGATGCCAAGCTTGCTGAGGCAGCCAAAGCTTCTGATCATGTGTTGAACAAACATCTGGGCTGGGCTGAAGAATTGATTGAACGGTTCGGACCTCATCTCGATAAAGAACAAGCCGTTGCCATTGTACAACAGGAGGTTGGCTTGAAATTTGCAGAGATTCTGGAGCATGCAGGTGTCTACAAACATGATGAAGCAGGACGCCAAGCTTTCCGTCGTTTTGTGAGCAGCATGGGATACACTGAATAGGAATCAACATAACTAATCCAAGAACACCGGCTCCATCAGGAGCGGGTGTTCTTGGTTGTTCTTAACATTTGTATATATTGGAATGAACTCCCGTGCCAGTTATAATGGAGAGAAGTCCAAGAACACACAATGAATTGAGGAAATGGGGTTAATCACTTGGAAAAGCAGGCATTGGATATTCCGTTGATTACAGATCCTGAGGAACTGCAAGGCATGGTGGGTGAACCACATGAACATGTGCGTAACAAGGCAATCTCATTTGTGGATTCACATGTTCAGAACTTTTTATCCAAGTCACCATTATTTTTCCTCTCCACGTCAGATCAGGATGGGAAATGTGATGTGTCACCACGGGGCGATGGAGCGGGATTCGTAAAAGTGTATGATACATACCGGCTCGTCTATCCTGAACGCCCAGGCAATCGGCGAATCGATTCCTTGTTGAACATTTTGTCTAACCCAGGCATTGGAATGCTTTTTTTGATTCCGGGTATGAATGAAGTGCTGCGCATTAATGGTACAGCATCGATCACCAAGGATGAAGAATTTATCGCCAGTATGGGATGGAGTGGTAAAACGATTGGTGCAGCTGTCATCGTAGATGTGGAAGAGTGTTTTATCCATTGTCCGAGGGCATTCAAACAGGCTGGATTATGGTCATCAGAAACTTGGGTAGCACCTGAAGATTTGCCTTCCACGAGTGAGATGTTCCGAGCCCATTTGGAGATTAACGGGTTGTTATAAAGTGAGTGGCTATCGATTTGTTTTTCTATAAACGGGGTACTATAATTGGAGTTGCACTAAAATTCTAAACTCCATTGGAGGCGACAATAGATATGAGATCTTTCCAATTTTATAATCCAACCCGTCTGATTTTCGGTAAAGGACAACTGGAAGCATTAAAGACAGAAGTACCGAAATACGGTAAACGGGTTCTGCTTGTATATGGTGGCGGCAGTATCAAACGCAGTGGGCTCTACGATCAAGTAATCGGACTGCTGAAGGAAGCTGGGGCAGAAGTGACTGAACTGGCTGGCGTGGAACCAAACCCGCGTCTTTCCACGGTGCATAAAGGGGTAGACCTTTGCAAAACGAATAACATTGACCTGATTCTGGCTGTAGGTGGCGGTAGCGTTCTGGACTGCTCCAAAGCTATTGCGGTAGGTGCCAAATATGATGGCGACATGTGGGATTTTGCTCAGCGCAAAGCTGTTGCACAGGACGCTCTTCCACTTGGTACGGTATTGACGATGGCAGCAACAGGTTCGGAGATGAACTCCGGTTCGGTTATTACGAATCAGGATACTCAGGAAAAATTGGGTTGGGGCAGTGCATACTCATTCCCTGCATTCTCTATCCTCGATCCGGTGAATACATACACTGTTCCACTGGACCAAACGGTATACGGTATGGTGGATATGATGTCCCACGTATTAGAGCATTACTTCCATCTGGATGAGAACACGCCGGTTCAACTCGGCTTCTGTGAGACGATTCTGCGTACCGTGATGGAAGCAGCCCCTCGTCTGGTTGAGGATCTGGAGAACTATGAACTGCGTGAAACGATTTTGTATTGCGGCACAATGGCATTGAATGGTGTGCTGAATATGGGTCTCGCTGGAGACTGGGCAACACATAATATCGAACATGCAGTATCCGCAGTGTATGATATCCCGCATGGTGGTGGACTTGCGATCTTGTTCCCGCACTGGATGAAACATAATCTGGATGTCAATGTGGATCGTTTCAAACGTCTTGCGATTAATGTCTTCGAGGTGAATCCTGAAGGCAAAACGGACAGACAGATTGCCGAGGAAGGTATCGATGCACTGAGCAAATTCTGGACATCCATTGGTGCCCCTAACCGTTTGGCTGATTACGATATCGATGATAGCCAGATCGATGTTATGGCTGATAAGGCCATGCTGTTTGGTCCATTCGGTAACTTCAAGAAACTGCAACGGGAAGATGTTGTATCCATCTACAAGGCTTCTCTGTAATTTTATAATCACGGGCAAGTAAGTGGACACATCCTGTTGTTCAATAGCCGCAAGTCTCCTTCATGGGGACTTGCGGTTTTTCTATGTAATACCCATTATCGACTCCAGAATACATTTGAGGAAAGATTTTGAAACATTTTAATGTTAACTACGTATTTATTTACATGTGGAATGCCCAGTTAGGATGAATTTGCGGCAGAGGAGAGGAGGAACAGGGGATGGAGACAATTTATTGGGGGTGTCTAATCGGAGGAGCAATATTTGCGGTTGTCAGCCTTGTGCTGGGTGACTTGATTGACGGCTTGCTGGACGGAGCCTTCGAAATGCCAGGTCTTGATTTTTTCAAACCCGTTGTGTTAGCTGGTTCCATTACAACCTTCGGTGGGGCAGGCATTATGCTGACACGTTATAGTTCATTAAGTGCGATGTCGGGTCTAATATTATCCCTGCTTATAGGTATTGCTGCAGCCATGCTGGTATTCTTCGCATATATCAAACCGATGCGTAACAGCGATGTCTCAATTGCATTTTCAATGAAAGAGTTATCTGGGAAAATTGGGAAATTACCATTCCGGTGCCGGAAAAAGGTTTTGGCGAAGTGATGATCCGCTTTGCATCCGGTAGTACGATCCAAACGGCATCCAGCTTTGAACATCTCCCCATTGCGGTGGGAGCCCGTGTAGTTGTAGTGGATGTGGTAGATGGCGTACTGCGTGTGTCGGAATGGGATGAAAATGTACTTAAAGATGTATAACGTATTTTTATCACTTAAGTAGCTTGAGCACTCATCATGATTAATTAAGGGGAGAGATGTGGAATGAATTTAGATTGGGATGTATTGTTGATTCCGGCAGTTGTGGTTGGTGTGATTCTGATTCTGGGTTTGGCTTTCTGGGCGAGATACAAAACGGTTGGACCGGATGAGGCTATGATCGTTACGGGATCATTCCTGGGTAGCAAAAATATCTCTGATGATGATTCTGGCCGAAAAATTAAGATTGTTCGTGGTGGCGGTGCATTTATCCTGCCAGTATTCCAGCAATCCGAGTTTATCTCCTTGTTGTCCCACAAGCTGGATGTCTCCACACCTGAAGTGTATACGGAGCAAGGTGTTCCGGTTATTGCTGACGGGGTCGCTATAATCAAGGTGGGTGGCGCTGTAGAAGACGTTGCTACCGCAGCTGAGCAATTCATCGGTAAACCTGTGGATGCGCTGAGAAGCGAAGCACAGGAAGTACTGGAGGGGCATTTGCGGGCCATCCTCGGTACAATGACGGTGGAAGAAGTATATCGGAACCGGGATCGATTTGCACAAGAGGTTCAAGGCGTAGCTGCTAGAGATCTGAAGAAAATGGGTCTGCAAATTGTCTCATTCACCATCAAAGATGTTCGTGACAAACAAGGCTACCTGGATGCTCTCGGTAAACCTAGAATTGCGGCGGTGAAGCGTGATGCCGAGATTGCCGAAGCGGAAGCAATGCGTGATGCGCGTATTCAGAAGGCTAATGCGGAAGAGCAAGGTCAAAAAGCGGAGTTGCTGCGGGATACCAATATCGCCGAGGCAGCCAAAGAGAAAGAACTGAAAGTAGCCACGTTTAAGCGGGATCAGGATACAGCCAAAGCGGAAGCCGATCAGGCGTACCATATCCATGAAGCACGTGCCAGACAAACCGTAGTTGAAGAGGAAATGAAGGTTGAACTCGTTCGTAAGGAACGGGAAATCGACCTTCAGGCTAAGGAAATCATCGTACGTGAGAAGCAATATGACGCCGAAGTGAAGAAAAAGGCAGAAGCAGATCGTTATGCAGTAGAGCAGGCTGCCGAAGCGGACAAAGCAAAAAGAATGCGCGAAGCAGATGCAGTACAGTACTCCATTGAGACACATGCCAAAGCAACTGCTGAACAGAAGCGACTTGAAGGTCAGGCTATGGCGGATGCTGAACTTGCCAAAGGTACAGCGGACTCCGAAGTTATTCGTTTGAAGGGACTTGCAGAAGCAGAAGCGAAGGAGAAACTGGCCGAGGCGTTCCAGAAGTTTGGCGAAGCGGCTGTACTCGATATCATTGTCAAAATGCTGCCTGAACTGGCTGGCAAAATTGCAGAGCCAATTTCGTCTATTGATAAATTGACGGTGGTAGATACAGGCAAAGGTGAAGGTGCAGCGCGAGTGAGTAACTATGTTACCGAACTTATGGCGACAGCTCCAGAGATGCTCAAGAGTGTATCCGGCATCGATGTAGAGCAGCTGATTAAAGGTCTTACCAAGTCTCAAACACCTGCGCCCGTTGCCATTCAACAGAGTGAGGCTGTTACAACGCCTTCGATAATCGACAAGATTGTGGAACGAGCTGGAGTTGACGAGTAAGAAGCACTTCGAATCTTGCATGCATGCTCTATTGACCTTAAGGCGAATTTTTGTTACTTTTTAAGCGAGACGTCCGGCGCGGTTTGCCCGCTCCGGGTGTCTTTTCGTTCGTAACAGGGTGTGACGTAATGACACCTAAGATGGTGTGAAAAAGAGGTGCAAACAATCAGCAGCCTGCATGTAGATAAAGCGCTAAATAATAATGTAATCATTGCACAGCATCCTGAACACGGGGAAGTCGTTGTTATTGGTAAAGGCATTGGCTTTAACCGAAAACCGAGTGACCACATTCCATTGATGGCTGTGGAGAAAATGTTCATCTTGAAAAACCAGCAGGAGCAAGAGCAGTACAAACAGCTTCTTCCACAGGTGGACGAAGCACTGATCGAGATTATTAACGAAGTTATTACTTATATTGCAGAGCGTACGGACGTTCCTCTGAATGAACATATCCATATTGCATTAACCGATCACATTTCTTTCGCGTTAAAACGCAAGGAGCAGGGCATTATCATACAAAATCCATTTTTATATGAAACCCGCGAGATTTATCCTGAAGAATATCGAATGGCAGATTACGCTGTTCGGCTGATCAAAGAGAGAATGGGCGTAGATTTGGGGATGGACGAGATTGGTTTTGTGGCACTTCATATTTATAGTGCAATGACCAATCAAAATATATCCCAGGTACGTGAACATTCACAATTGATCACGGATTTGGTGAACCTGGTGTCTGATCAACTCGATTATTCGTTTGAAACGGAATCGCTTGATTACTCTCGTTTGCTGACTCATCTTCGTTTCGCCCTTGAGCGTGTTCGCCGCGGCGATAAAGTGGAAGAACTTCATAAGCTGGATTCCCTGCTTAAGTTGGAGTACCCTGAAATGTACTCGCTTGCATGGAAACTGACCAAAGTGATGGAGAAAAGATTGAATCTGCCTGTGTATCCTGCGGAGGTAGGCTATTTGACCATTCATCTGCAAAGGCTGAATCAGCGGAAAGAAGAAGAGAATACATGAGATCATTCCAGCAGTGGAATGAAGAATTTATTTTTTTGGTGTAAAGGCTTGCAATAGTTCAGATCTGGTGCTACAATGGTTTCCGTAATCAAGCAACTGAATAAACATAAGCGACGTGTTACTGACTCGATCAGGCATGAGTTATTTAAAGTGTGATTGTTCTTTCCTTGTACAGGGTATGCTATATCCCAAGGTTGGCACAGTTTACTTTATTAATTCATGCCTTTTTTGTGTTTCCTTGCTTGCATCACGACATATAACTTAGACGAAAGGGAGATACGACGCGATGTTTAAAAAGCTTTTTGGTGTATTGCAACGAGTAGGTAAAGCGCTCATGTTACCTGTAGCCATTCTGCCAGCGGCAGGTTTGCTGCTCGGAATCGGTAACATGCTGGTTAATCCGGATTTCTTGCAATATGTAACGGCGCTCGACACCCCTTGGGTGAACTCGATCGCAACAATTATGATGAACGCTGGTCAGATCGTATTTGATAATCTGGCATTGCTGTTCGCCGTCGGTGTAGCCGTCGGTTTGGCAGGTGGCGAAGGGGTTGCAGGTCTCGCGGCCATCATCGGTTATCTGGTCATGAACGTCACACTGGGTACCGCGGTAGGGGTTACTCCCGCAATGATCGGTGAAGTTCCTGGCTATGCCAGCATTTTGGGTATCCCAACATTAAGCACAGGCGTGTTCGGAGGTATTATCATAGGTATTGCCGCCGCGCTGTGTTACAACCGATTCTTCAAGATCGAACTGCCGTCTTACCTGGGTTTCTTTGCAGGTAAACGATTCGTTCCGATTATCACTTCGGTTGTGTCCCTCTTGCTTGGGTTGCTTCTCGTGGTTATCTGGCCACCGATTCAAAATGGATTGAATGCTGTGTCTCACTTCATGGTAGATACAAGCCCGACATTGTCAGCATTCATCTTCGGAGTTGTAGAACGGTCACTAATTCCGTTTGGTCTTCACCATATTTTCTACTCCCCATTCTGGTTTGAGTTCGGTGAGTACGTGAATAAAGCTGGAGATGTCATTCGTGGTGACCAGCAAATCTTCTTCAATCAATTACGTGATGGTGTGAACCTCACAGCGGGAACATTCCAAGTCGGTAAATTCCCGTTCATGATGTTTGGTCTGCCAGCGGCCGCTCTTGCGATGTACCATGAAGCAAGACCGGAACACAAAAAGTATGTTGCAGGTATCATGGGTTCAGCTGCGCTGACCTCGTTCTTGACAGGGATCACAGAACCACTTGAATTCTCGTTCCTGTTTGTAGCACCAATCCTGTTTGCAGTACACTGTATCTTTGCAGGTTTGTCTTTCATGACCATGCAAATTCTCGGTGTCAAGATCGGTATGACCTTCTCCGGTGGGTTCATTGACTTCCTGATCTTTGGTATTATTCCGAACCGTACACCTTGGTGGGACGTTATTATTGTCGGATTGATTCTTGCGGTAATCTATTACTTCGGTTTCCGGTTTATCATCCGCAAATTCAATCTCAAAACACCAGGACGTGAAGATGCAACACCTGAAAACGAATCTGGCGGAGGCTCCGGTTCAACGGATGACCTGCCTCATAACATTCTCGAAGCTTTTGGTGGCAAAGAGAATATCAAACATCTGGACGCTTGTATTACTCGTTTGCGGATTGAAGTTAATGAGAAATCCAATGTGAAAAAAGATCGTTTGAAACAATTGGGTGCATCTGGTGTGCTTGAAGTGGGTAATAATGTTCAAGCTATCTTCGGAACACGTTCCGACACGATCAAATCTCAAATGCAGGATATCATTGCAGGACGAACACCAGCACCGACGCCAGTCGCTGCCAAACCAACTCCTGAAGAGGAGAAGGAACAAGGTGAGCAAGGCGAGCGTATCGTTGCTGAGGACATCGTAATGCCAGTCAATGGTGAGTTGATGGACATTACGAATGTACCTGATCCAGTGTTTGCTGAGAAAATGACAGGTGATGGTTTCGCAATTTTGCCACATGACGGCACGATAACTTCTCCTGTGTATGGTAAAGTGTTTAATGTATTTCCAAGCAAACATGCCGTGGGCATCATGTCCGACGGAGGCAAGGAAGTGCTTGTTCATATAGGTGTCAATACGGTGAAGCTGAAAGGTCAAGGCTTTAACGTACTGGTACAGGAAGGTGATCTGGTATCGGCGGGTCAGCCGATTATGGAAGTGGATCTGGAGTATGTCAAAGCAAACGCTCCATCCATCATTTCTCCAGTTATCTTCACCAACCTGCCAGAGGGCTCCACGGTAACCCTGAAGAAGAGTGGAGTGCTGAAAGTTGGCGATCAGCCAATCATTGAGATAAAATAAGAAGTGTTAAGACTATGGCAAGCAAGTGTAAATATATGCAATGCCTAAATCAAACTACCGAAAGTGAGATGATTGTAATGCAACAAACATTCAGAATTACAGACGAAGATGGTATCCACGCACGTCCGGCGACAGCCCTGGTTAATACAGCAAACAAATTCAAAGGTGCAGAATCCTTTGCAGAAGCTAACGGTAAAAAAGTAACTTTGAAATCCATCCTGGGTGTTCTTTCCCTCGGATTGGAACAAGGCGACACCATCAGCATCATCGTTGAGGGTGAAGGCGAAGCTGAAGCTCTTCAGGCTTTGACTGACGTTATGGTTAACGAAGGGTTGGGCGAAATTAATGCTTAATGTCTCCGGGATCGCGGCTTCGGCGGGTATTGCTATCGCCAAGGCGTTTATCTTGGAGCATCCTGACTACTCTGTAGAAAAACGCCAAATTACCGACGTTGACGCAGAGATCGCAAAACTCGACTCAGCTCTGGGCAAGTCCCAGGCTGAGCTTGAGGCGATCAAAGAGCGTACTTTACAAGAGCTTGGCGAGAAAAAAGCTGAGATTTTTGCTTCGCATTTGCTCATTCTGAATGACCCGGAATTGATTGATCCGGTTAAAGCGAGTATTGCCGATAACATGATCAATGCAGAATTTGCTTTGAATGAAACGGCATCGCAATTTATCTCCATGTTCGAGAACATGAAGAGTGCATACTTGCAGGAACGTGCAGCAGATATGCGTGACGTTACCAAACGTGTGCTAAATCACTTGCTTGGTATCGACTTCATGAGCCCGGCTGAGATCAATGAAGAGGTGATCGTGCTTGCGGAGGATCTGACACCTTCCGACACGGCTCAATTGAACCGCCAATTTGTTAAAGGTTTTGCAACCAATATTGGTGGACGTACTTCTCACTCTGCGATCATGGCTCGCTCTCTTGAAATTCCGGCTGTCGTTGGAACCAAAGACATCTTGGCTCAAGCGAAACAAGGCGATATGATCATTGTTGATGGTCTGGATGGTCACGTGCTGGTTAACCCTACGGATGAAGTTGTTGCTGAATACCGTGCCAAACAGGAACAGTATGATGCACAACGTGCTGAGTGGAGAAAATTGCGTGATGAGCCAACAGTAACCGTGGACAACGTTCATGTTGAACTTGCAGCCAACATTGGTACACCAAATGATGTAACAGGTGTTCTGGAGAACGGCGGCGAGGCTGTAGGCCTCTACCGTACTGAGTTCTTGTATATGGGCAGAGACAAGCTTCCTTCTGAAGACATTCAGTATAATGCTTACAAAGCGGTACTGGAAAAAATGGAAGGCAAACCTGTCGTTGTTCGTACACTAGACATCGGTGGAGACAAAGAGCTTCCATACCTGGATCTGCCTAAAGAAATGAATCCATTCCTCGGTTTCCGCGCAGTTCGTCTGTGTCTGGACCGTCTGGATATCTTCCGTACACAATTGCGTGCATTGTTGCGTGCAAGTGTACATGGAAACCTGCGTGTCATGTTCCCTATGATCGCAACACTGGGTGAATTCCGTGAAGCAAAAGCTGTCTTGCTCGAAGAGAAAGAGAAGCTGGTTGCTGAAGGTATTGCTGTTTCTGACAGCATTCAACTCGGAATCATGGTCGAAATTCCTTCGACTGCAGTTCTCGCGGATCAGTTTGCCAAAGAAGTGGATTTCTTCAGTATCGGAACGAACGATCTGATTCAATACACCATGGCAGCAGACCGTATGAACGAACGTGTTTCGTATCTGTACCAACCTTATAACCCAGCCATTTTGCGTTTGGTTAAAATGGTTATCGATGCAGCGCATCGTGAAGGCAAATGGGTTGGCATGTGCGGTGAGATGGCAGGAGACGAAACAGCAATTCCATTGCTGCTCGGTCTTGGATTGGATGAGTTCAGCATGAGCGCAACCTCCATTCTGCCAGCTCGTAGTCAGATCACCAAGCTGTCCCGTGCGGATATGCAGGAACTGGCTGCCAAAGCTCTGGATATGCAAACGGCTGAACAAGTCGTTGAATTGGTTCAAAGCATTCAAGCGTAATGTAATTTTACGGGGTTTCCACCCGATTTTAAGGGTTTCTTTTTCCGATAAAAAGCTGCATTCATGCAGCGATTTTGCCGGTATCCGCGATATATTGTGGATATCGGCTTTTTTTGTTATGAACAGGACATTTTGATGCGAACTATAGTATGTAATCAAACCGTCTTCAAACCTCGGTCTGAGAACTGAAGGGTGACTAAACATGGCTAAAGTAGGCAAATATGCTGTATTCTGAATTGCAAAGCGGCGTTGTTCAGTGGAGAATGCGTAATACATAAGTGAAAGTGCAAAGAACTAAGAGAGGAGAGCAAAGGACAAAAGCTAAAGTATAAAAGCTAGGGAATTAGTACTGGGGGATGAGCTTTGGGCATAAAGGTGCTTACTGCTGCTAATGAATCTGAGACAACTTATTCGGGGAGTTGAAGCAATGGCAGAAATCTAAAGAACTGGAGACACGTTATGTCGGAATATACAGCCGTTTTTAGCATTTTTGTGGGGAAATCAAGAAAAATAACGTGTCTGATGTTCCTAAGAATTGAAAAAGTGGGCCTGGGGGTCAAATAAGACATCCTGGATTCGTTAGAACATTTTCTGACTTGGTACGATCCACGATCCGTCCCTCACAGGCGGGCTACCGAAAGTCTGGGCTCCATGACGTGGGCATTGTGTATACCTCAGAGCAGAGCTTGCCTACGATTGAGACATGTTATAACTGGATGTTTGGTAAGCATCAAGGGTGGCATCAGTAAAAGGGGGAGGCAACATAAAAAGCTCTTGCTGATTGGAATTACCAGCAAGAGCTTTTCGTGATAACAATGAACGAATTAACTGCAAGCGCAGTTCAGTACAGGTTTGCGGGCCGCAGTAGTTTCATCCAGACGAGTCACTGGTGTTCCGTAAGGTGCGTTCAGGACCAATTCAGGTGTCTCTTCCGCCTCTTTGGCAATCCGTATCATCGTATCAATGAATCCATCGAGCGTTTCTTTGCTTTCGGTTTCTGTCGGTTCGATCATGATGCATTCCTCCACGTTAAGCGGGAAGTATACGGTTGGTGGATGATATCCAAAATCAAGTAATCGTTTGGCAACATCCAGTGTACGCACACCATATTGCTTCAATCCTCGACCCGACATGACAAATTCATGTTTGCATACACCTGGATATGGAATCTCGTAGTAAGGTGCGAGACGGGCCATCATATAGTTGGCATTCAATACCGCACACTCCGATACACGGCGCAAACCTTCTGGTCCATAGGTACGAATATAGGCATATGCCCGCACCAGAATACCGAAGTTTCCGTAGTACGCTTTGACCCGACCGATGGATTGATCGCCTTCACGATCGAATGCATATATGCCATCTTCATTTTTGATCACCATCGGTTTGGGCAGGAACGGAATCAAACGGCTCTTCACGCCAACGGGTCCGGCACCTGGTCCACCACCGCCATGAGGCGTACTCATCGTTTTGTGTAAGTTCAGATGCACCACATCAAAGCCCATATCACCCGGACGGGTAATGCCCATAATGGCATTGGAATTGGCTCCGTCATAATACAACAAGCCACCCGCTTGGTGTACGATGGATGCAATCTCCTGAATATCTTTCTCGAACAAACCAAGTGTATTCGGGTTGGTCAGCATTAGAGCTGCCGTATCCGAACCTACGGCTGCACGGAGTGCGTCCAGATCAACCAGTCCATCTGCGCGGGATGGAATCGTCACAGTTTCAAATCCTGCAACGGTTGCACTTGCAGGGTTGGTCCCGTGAGATGAATCGGGCACGATGACTTTCGTACGTTGCTCACCACGACCTTCGTGGTAGGCACGAATCATCATAAGTCCAGTCCATTCTCCGTGGGCACCAGCGGCTGGTTGCAGGGTTACCGCATCCATACCAGTCAGCCCCGCAAGGTCGTTTTGCAATGTATATAACAGTTCAAGTGCACCTTGAATGCTGGATTCATGCTGGTACGGATGGATTTTGGCAAAACCATTATAACGTGCAACATCCTCATTAATCTTCGGATTGTATTTCATCGTACAAGAACCCAGCGGATAGAATCCGTTATCTACACCGAAGTTGCGGCGGGACAGCGCAGTATAATGCCTGATAACATCTACTTCGAATACTTCCGGCAGTGCCGCTGCTTCCGAACGGAGCATTTCCCGGGGAATCAACGTATCAACAGCCTGACGAGGAACGTCACATTCTGGCAGGGAATAAGCGACACGTCCAGGGCTGCTGAGTTCAAAGATCAATGATTGTTCCGGAGCAGGAGATAAGGTCTGTGCGCTGAAAGTTGTAGCTGTCTCAGATGAAGCCGGAGTGGAGACGGAGGCACCCATTTCCGATTGTCCTTGTACCGTTGTTGTCGTTGTCGTCGTTTCCTGAGTCACAGTGATCCCTCCAATGCTCGTGCGAATTCGTCGATCTCTTCCTTACTGCGTCGTTCGGTAACAGCAATCAGCATATGTCCGGCAAGTTCCGGATAATCACGTCCAAGTTCATAGCCGCCAATAAAGCCCGCATCCAGCAGTTTCACCTGAAGGCCATCCATGTCGGTTCCTTCAGGCAGCTTAATCACAAATTCATTGAACGTTGGGGCATTAAACGTCAGACTAACGCCAGGAATCGCAGTTAATGTATTCCGCGTGTAGTGGCTCTTTTGCAGATTCAGATCTGCGACATCAATCATGCCTTGTTTACCCATGATGGACATATAGACAGATGCGCTGAGCGCAAGCAAAGCCTGGTTGGAACAGATATTGGATGTCGCCTTTTCGCGGCGAATGTGCTGTTCACGCGCTTGCAGTGTGAGTACAAATCCACGTTTGCCGTTGCGGTCCGTTGTCTGGCCTACAATTCGGCCAGGAATCCGGCGCATATGAGGCTGGGATACGGCGAAATATCCGCATGTCGGACCGCCGAGTGAAGCGGCGATGCCGAGAGGCTGCGCATCACCAACGACGATGTCGGCACCCAGCTTGCCTGGGGCTTCCAGCAGACCCAGCGATAGCGGGTTGGCACTTACGACGAGCAGGCCCTTGTGCGCATGCACGAGGTCGGCAGCTTGCTTTACATTTTCCACGGCACCAAAGAAGTTTGGACTCTGAATCATGACAGCAGCGGTATCGTCTGAGATGGCAGCTTGCAGGGCATCCCAGTCCGTGACGCCATCCTTGAAGCCAATCTCAACAATCTCCAGACGCAGTCCATGTGCATATGCCTGCAGTACCTGGCGGGCTTCCGGATGAACGGTGCGGGATACAATGAGCTGTTTGCGACGCGTTGCCGCTGCGGCCAGATTCCCTGCTTCTGCAAAGGCAGTTGCGCCGTCATACATACTGGCATTGGCTACAGCCATACCGGTTAATTCACAGATGTAAGATTGAAATTCGAAAATGGCCTGTAGTTCACCTTGGCTGATCTCAGGCTGATAAGGTGTGTAGGCAGTGTAGAACTCGGAACGTGAAATGACATGATTAATGACGGAAGGAACATGATGATCGTATATGCCTGCACCGAGGAAGCTGGCGTGTGTTTCGAAATTGGCGTTGGCGTTAGCCTGTTTGGACATGTGACGTGTCAGTGCGTATTCATCAAGCTTGGAGGATACGGGCAGCTCGCCTTGATAACGAATCTCTTGGGGAATGTCCTGGAACAGTTCCTCCAGCGTATCCACACCGATGGTTGCGAGCATGGCGCTCTGATCCTGCTCGGTCATGGGAATGTAACGGTGCTTGCTCATGCTTGATCAGCTCCTTGAGTAGGTGTCTTTGACGTACGTGTCCGTTTGTGAAAAGGGGTCTTTACGACCTCGGCTTTCAATTTCTTGCCTCGGATCTCAATCTCAAGCGGGGTTCCCAGCGCAGCATATTGGCTGTCGATGAGGGCAAGCCCCAGATTGCGCTTCAATGTAGGGGATTGCGTACCGGTCGTCACTTCACCAATATGTACGCCTTCGGCGTAGATCGGATAGTGGGGGCGGGGAATGCCGCGCTCCAGGACTTCGATACCGACCAGTTTGCGGGCGGGACCATCATTTTTTTGCTGTAACAAGGCTTCGTGTCCGATAAAAGGTCCAGCATTCAGCTTCACAAACATGCCAACACCAGCTTCAAGTGGAGAGATGGTTGGCGATAAATCCTGTCCGTATAGGGGAAGCTTGGCTTCGAAGCGCAGTGTATCCCGGGCACCAAGTCCGGTTGGCACCAGTCCGTGACCTTCACCGGCTTGCATTAATCCATTCCATACTGCAGCGGCCTGATCTGCTGGTACATATAATTCAAAGCCATCTTCACCGGTATAACCGGTACGGGACAACAGCAATTTTACACCACATACTTCGGCATTCTGCACAAAACGAAACGGTTCAATCGCCGATACATCCGTATCTGTAACTTTTCCGATAATATCTACAGCCAGTGGACCTTGCAGGGCGAGCAGCGCTGTCTGCTCCGAATCGTTGCTCATGTTTACGCCAGGGATCAGGTGCTCTTGCAACCATGCCCAATCTTTGTCGATGTTGGAGGCGTTAACGACGAGCATATAATGCTGATCTTCCAGCTTATACACGAGCAGATCATCCACCACACCGCCATCGGGGTAACACATTAGCGTATACTGGGCTTGACCCGGAACCAGCGTGGTTACATCATTGGTCGTCATTTGTTGCAAAAAAACCTCAGCCTGCTCACCCTTTACCGTGAATTCGCCCATATGGGATACATCGAACAATCCGGCGCGTTCACGCACCGCTTCATGTTCTTTCTGAATTCCACTGAATTGCACTGGAAGCTCCCAGCCTCCAAAATCAATGCACCGTACGCCTTCATATTGCTGATAGAGTGGAAAGAGTGGTGTTCTAAGCAAATCGGACATCAAATCACCTCGTCATGGGCCGTCAAACGGCCGAATATGCAATCGTGGATCAATGAACCAAAGTATTTTTAAAATTTTTCAACGCGAAGTCATTCACAGATAAGTATGGTAAGGCAGCTATGGCAGCGCCGACTGAATCCTGTTTTTCGTTTTTTGGGAAAAGGAAAAGGACAGGCCAAAGAATCGGCATGCCAAGTAGCACGCTGTATTCTAAGGCTCTGTCCCTTGTACCTGAGAGTTACCCCGCCGCCTTGTGCAGCAGGTTTCCCCTTGGGTGATCATAACGCCCGCAAAGGGCGAATAGATGCTCTCCAGAGTTGCGTCCCGTAAAAGTCCTTTTGCCTGAGAGATTCACCTCCGCTTATCGGTGGTTTACTCCTTCGGCGTTACCTCATGTACGTCCCGAATCGGGTGGTCACGGGTAATCTCTCCCTTTACATTCATCCGCGGGTATAACATAGTCCAATAAACACATTTACTCCTTTCATTAAAACGTGAATCCACTGTTGATGTCAAGAACGATATCATCAAAAATAATAAAAAGACGAATATTTATTATGTAATCAATGAAATTGTTCGTCTATTCAAAAAGATGACGCTTACTATTCTAATATTCACCAGTATATGTAGAAAGAGTGTATTCGGGTTACGGTCTGAGTGGGCAATTATCAAATAAATTGTGAGGTATCTTGACATTTTAATCCGAAATATCATACGCTATGTTCTGGGAAAAAGGTTAAGGTCAAAGAACGCATGCACTCATTAATGAAAAGCGAGGCGGATATCGATGAGCGAATTGAAAAGTGATTTCCTGTACAGTGAAGAGCACGAATGGGTGCAAACCGTAGGGAGGATACTGTACGTATTGGCATTACCGAGTTCGCTCAGCATCAGCTGGGTGACATTGTGTTTGTGGAATTGCCTGACCTTGAATCGAATGTAAAAGCAGAAGACAGCATTGGAACGATTGAATCGGTCAAAACGGTGTCGGACTTGTTTTCTCCCGTCACAGGTTCCATTATTGCAGTCAATGATTCATTGCAGGATTCACCTGAACTTGTGAACAGTTCCCCTTACGAGGAAGGCTGGATGATTGAGATTCGTGTTGAGGGAGATCTGACAGCAGCATTGTCTACATTGATGAATGCAGACGCTTATCGTAAACATACGGAAGAATAGAACCTACGAACTTGTACTTAATAACATATATTTTATAACATAATAAAATGAGCTATATATTGTTTCGACCTGTGTGAGTCTGATGCTCGCACAGGTTTTTTGTGTTTTTCAAGAATGATGTTGGATGAGGAGTGAAGCAGATTATGGATGTAAATCATCTGTTTGGACCAAGCTATAGGGGAGAAAATGACGCTGGAAATGACAAAAGTCATAGGCGAAAAAGACCTTGTGTACCAATGCTTTCAGCCATTATGCATCGATAAAAACGATTACATAACCTAATGTTGTCATCATTGTTCATGACGAAAGTACGCTTTCATTTCATTGAACAGGAGAGCATTCTCGCTTAGGATTACAGCAGGGGAGAAATGATACCCCTTTCATAAATCATAATCACTTGATCCAAGGAGGATAATACAATGAGTAATTTGGACCAATCGTCCAATTCCAAAGGTGGGCTACGGGTAGGGGTGCAGCGTTTTGGCCGATTCCTGAGTGGTATGGTCATGCCGAATATGGGCGCATTCATCGCCTGGGGATTAATTACGGCCATGTTCATTCCTACTGGCTGGTTCCCTAACGAGACGCTTGCACAACTAGTTGATCCAATGATCAAATATTTGCTGCCCCTGTTGATTGGTTACACCGGGGGTACGATGGTGCATGGTCAGCGTGGTGGTGTCGTGGGTGCCATTATGACCATTGGGGTCATCGTGGGTAGTGATATTCCGATGTTCCTCGGTGCCATGATTGCGGGACCGCTGGCAGCATGGATCATCAAAAAGTTCGATAAATCAATCGAAGGTAAAGTTAAAGCCGGATTTGAAATGCTGGTTAACAACTTCTCAGCCGGTATTATTGGCGGGATCTTGGGGATTTTTGCTCTACTGGGCATTGGGCCTGCGGTAGAAGCGATTAGTAAAGTATTGTCTGCTGGCGTACAAGGTCTGATGAATCTGGGCTTGCTTCCGCTGGTCAACCTGATCATTGAACCAGGTAAAGTATTGTTCCTAAACAATGCAATCAACCACGGAATTCTGACACCGATTGCAACTGATCAAGCCAGAGAATTAGGACAATCTGTATTATATATGCTTGAATCCAACCCGGGTCCGGGACTGGGGATCTTGCTTGCTTACTGCTTCTTCGGACGCGGAATGGCCAAATCTTCTGCTCCAGGTGCCGTTATCATTCATTTCTTCGGGGGAATTCATGAGATCTACTTCCCTTACATTCTGATGAGACCGATTCTGATTCTTGCCGCAATCGCGGGTGGCGTTGCAGGTACATTAACATTCATGCTCACGGGAGCAGGACTTGTTTCAGCACCATCACCGGGCAGTATTATCGCATATTTCCTCTTGACACCAAAAGGTGGATACCTGCCGATGCTCGCAGGGGTGCTTGTAGCAGCAGTCGTTTCATTCCTGATTGCAGCAGTATTGCTGAAAACGGGTAAACAAAAGGACGAAGATCTGGAGTCTGCATCCAATCGGATGAAAGACATGAAGAGTCAAGGAACTGTGCCGAACGCTGGCATTACGGCTAATAATCATCTTCAAGCAGACAGAGCTGCAGAGGCTTCTTCCACAGTAAAAACAGATGTGAAGAAGATTGTCTTCTCCTGTGATGCAGGCATGGGGTCGAGTGCCATGGGCGCTTCCATTCTTCGCAAGAAGATGAAGGCAGAGGGGATTGACGTTACGGTGACCAATACGGCCATCAGTGATATCCCGCAGGATGCAGATGTGGTAATCACACAACAAATATTAACCGATCGTGCCCGCTCTGTTGCGCCGAACGCAGAACATATATCCATCGACAACTTCCTAAAAAGCCCGGAATACGATGCGCTCGTTGAACGTCTAAAGTAATTGCACGCATTCGTTTTCCCTGAGCCGGAGGCTGAGATATGAGTATTACCAAAAGACAACGTGAGATCGTGGAGTTTCTGCTGGAGCATCCACATGAAGTCACTGCCGGCGAAATTGCCGTTGAAGTAAAGGTCAGTACCCGAACGGTTCACCGGGAGCTTCAAATGATTGAACAATGGCTGGAACCTTTGGGCATGAGGCTGGAAAAAAATCAGGAACCGGTATCCGAATTGATGCCGGTTCCGATGATCTGGCTGTTTTGCGCCAGCAACTAGAGGGCAAGGAATATGTAGAGTTTACGCCGGAAGAGCGTAAGCTCTTCATGCTTTGCATCTTGCTGGATGAACCGGAGCCTGTAAAATTGCTTGCCCTGGCTTCGGATCTGAAAGTAACCGTATCTACCGTAACCGCTGATCTGGATGATCTGGAATCACGGATTCGTCAGGCGGGACTGAAGCTGGTCCGCAGGCGTGGATATGGCGTCAAGATTAACGGCAGTGAGGCGATTCATCGCACAGCCATAGCTGCACTGGCTCTGGAATTTCTGGATGAGTCCGATCTGTTCGGAAGACAGCCAGAACAAGGAGGCTCCGTCGTAAACCAAAAATTGCTGGATATGATTGGACACGGTGATGTGCTTACGATCGAAAATGCGTTATGGCAACCAGATATTGAATGGCTGGAAAACATTCCGGAACGTCAATACATGAAGCTGCTGATTCAATTATCTGTAGCGGTTGTACGTATTCGTAAAGGCTTTGGCATCGGCCGTACGTCTCCGCGAGAGAACACAGGAGATGCAGTTGCAGTGCAGGATGAGGTGAAGGTTCCGCCTTATATGGCTTCACGCTTGTGCAGCGTGTTATCTACCCAGTTGGGGCTGGGATTCTCCCAAGATGAGCAAGCTTATTTTCACAGACTATTAATGGAGACAGAGCAGCGGATTCACTCTTCGCGGCTGTTGCCAATAGACGACCTGATTTTGCTGGACAGGGTGCATTCACTGATTGATCAGATGCAGGCGAGAACGCATTATGCCTTTCATGAGGATCGTTTGCTTCGTGAAGGCCTGCTTGCACATATGCAACCTGTAATGGAACGAATTGAAGGGCAGCAGATGATTCGTAATCCACTGTTGCAGCAGATCCGCAAGGATTATGATTCACTTTTTGAAGATGTCAAAAAATCTGTGGGGCAAGCTTGGCCAGGCACAGACGTTCCGGATGAGGAAATTGGTTTTCTGGTCATGCATTTTGGTGCTTCCATCGAGAGGTTACGTGCATTGAAACGGGAGATTCGGGCGATTATCGTGTGTACAAGCGGAATTGGATCATCACGGATGCTATCTAGCCGACTGTCCAAGGAGATTCCCGAGATTCGCATTATGGATAGCGTCTCTTGGTATGAGGCTGCCCGGATTCCTACAGATCAATATGATCTGGTGTTATCCACTGTCGATCTGCCGATGGATGAGCACCAGTATTACAAAGTGAGTCCACTGCTTACGGCAGAAGAGAGCGAACGTCTGCGTCATTTTATTAAAACTACAACGCTGCAACAGCAGCATGACAAGCCGCATGAAACAGCGGTTCAGATGACAAGTCGTTACGCGGACCCTGATGGAATGGAAGCTATTTTAGTTGAAATCGTCCGAATCATTGGCAAGTTTCAGGTGTATCCGCTGGATAACCAGGATATCGGTTTCTATAAGACCGTATATGCGATGTGTAGTGTGCTCCATGGAGCTGGTGTGTTGAAGGAACCGGAGGATGTCGCAAAACGGTTGGAGGCACGTGAAGCAGTGGGAAGTCAGAAGATTCCTGGCACAAGACTTGCGCTGTTTCATACACGGAGTGAGGGGATTTACAGGCCGTCCATTAGCTTGTTTCAGCTCACAGAGCCACTCCTTCGTACGCCGGATGATCCGGCAGGCGTGACCCATATCCTCTTGATGCTCGGTCCCAGAGAATTATCCAAGGAAAGTCTGGAGGTTCTCAGCGAGATCAGCGCCCTGTTATTGCAGGAAGAAATGATTACATTGCTGGAAAAGGGGATCAGGGATGAGCTCATTCATTACCTGTCCCAGGAACTCGTTGGATTTTATCGCAGTAAAACCGAAATTGGAGGTTAACCATTATGAGTATGTTAACAACAGATAAAGTTATTATGAACGCAACGGCTCAGGACAAATACGAAGCGATTCGCATGGCTGGACAGATTCTGAAGGATGCGGGACATATTACCGCGGATTACATTGAGAAGATGATTGAACGTGAAGAGATTGTCTCGACTTATGTAGGAAACGGCCTGGCTATTCCGCACGGTACGAAGGAATCCAAAGCATTTATTTTATCCACAGGCATCTCTGTCATTCAGTATCCACAGGGTGTTGATTTTGGTGAAGAAAAGGCCTATATGGTCATTGGTATCGCGGCTCAAGGCGGGAACATATGGAGATATTGACTAGCATTGCGGTGATCTGTGCTGAGGATGAGAACATGGAGGCCCTGCGTCTGGCCAAAACAGCCGAAGAAGTTATCGCGATTCTGGAAAGTGAAATGGAGCTATGAAGGCCCTACACTTTGGCGCAGGTAACATTGGACGCGGATTTATCGGCTTGATTCTGTCCCGAGCAGGGTATGAGGTTGTTTTCTCCGACGTGAATCAGACCTTGGTTACCGCTCTCCAGCAACGGGGGCAGTATACAGTGGAGCTGGCTAACGAGAGCAAGGATCAGGAGACCGTCACAGGCGTAAATGCAATTAATGGAACCCAGCTGGAGACGGTTGCCCAAACCGTGGTGGAAGCTGATCTGATCACAACCGCAGTGGGTGTGGGCGTGCTTAAACATATTGCACCTGGTATTGCGAAGGGTTTGGAGAAAAGATTGAATACCGCTCCTGCTCAAAACCCTCTTCACATTATCGCTTGCGAGAACGCAATTGGAGCCAGTACACAATTGAAGGAGCATGTATATGCTCTGCTCAATGAAGAGACACGTTCCCTTGCGGATCAGTACGTTTATTTTCCCGATTCGGCTGTAGACCGGATTGTGCCTATACAACATCATGAAGACCCGTTGCATGTACAGGTGGAACCTTTTTACGAGTGGGTGGTGGATCGTTCCCAGATGGCCCCGGCATTCAAACCGGTTGAGGGCATTCTATACGTTGATGATCTGGAGCCGTATATCGAACGGAAGCTGTTCACTGTGAATACAGGACACTGCGTTGCAGCATATATCGGTAATGTGCATGGGTATGACACGATTCAGAAGGCTATTGCCGATGAAAAGGTGAAATCGATTGTATATGGTGCTTTGCAGGAAACGGGAGCTGTCCTGGTGAAACGGTTTGCATTCAACCCGGAAGAGCACGAGCAGTATATTGTCAAAATATTGGGACGGTTCGTCAACCCGTATCTTACCGATGAGGTTACTCGTGTGGGTCGTTCCCCGCTGCGCAAGCTGTCTCCAAATGATCGTCTGGTTCGCCCGGCCCTTCAGGCTTATGCGGATGGAACCGAAACGACCTATCTGGCTATGGGCATGGCAGCGGCCTGCAAGTTCGATGTCTCTGATGATCCGGAAGCAGTTGAACTGCAGAACATGATTCGCCAGAAGGGGATTGCAGCTGCGCTTCACCATTATACATCCATGGATGAGTATCATCCGGTGCTTGAACAGGCTGTTGCCCAGTATAACGAAATGTAAGAGCAGGGGTAACCAGCTAACAATATAGATATTATAGATACTGCATCATAGAAGAAGAGCCATACAGTTGTTAGCTGTGTGGCTCTTCTTTTGGTTGGCGTTTATCGGCATAGTCATCCAAACAGCGTTGACATATGCACGATTTGCGGCGCTGCTCTGCCGGAATACGATCGAATACACCTTCGGGGAAAGTAGCCTGGTTACACCAGCATTCCGAATGAGGATGTCCTGCGGCATAGGAACAGCGATTCGGTTCGCCGCATAACGGGCAGACAAGAACATTGATATGGATGTGCTCTTGATTGTCTTGTTCTGCAGACATGGGGTTCTTCCCTCCCTGTGAATAGCTGCGAGCTGAAGTTAAACATACTGGTCCCAGTATAACAGAAATGCGCCGGTGATCATGTAAATCACTGCACTTCACTGTACATATAAATTCCAATTCACGACATCTGCTTCTCCCATTGTTTTATTCTTCAGGCGGTAATTCAATCTGTAGACCTTCTACATGTTTACGTCCCATCAATTTGCGTTTCTTACGATTTTCTTTTGTCTCCAGCACAATGTCCAGATCATAATCGTCACCCGGATATAGCTCATTGGCAGATATATGCAGGGTCAGGCGTTTCTTATGGATTTTGACTTTACGTCCACGGAGCATGACCCCGATATTTCCACGGCTATCCTCCACATCACAGACGATGCCCGACTGATTGAGATAGGCCGCATATACCCGATCTCCTTTTCGAAAAGGTTTGGCCGGAGCAGGAGAATCCGAATCTATGGTTGTTGTCTTTTTATGTGAACTGGCGGAATTCTTTGTAACCATAGAATGCTTCGACTTAATCGGCTTGGACAACTCTGTCGGGCCGCCTGCTTTTGTAACGGAATGCTCAGGGTTCAAGACCGGAGTCGCCAAAAGAGGTGACGTGAACACGAATGATCGATCTCTCGAAATACTCTGATCTGACAGGGACTTGGAGCGCTCGATAATTCGCTGTGGCATACCCAGCTTTAATGCGATGGAATAAGCGTAGCTCTCACCAGCTTCTCCGATACGTAATCGATACAGCGGCTGAGAGAGACGGTGTCAAATTCCATACGTGCATTTTCGAATCCTGGCGTGGCCGCTGCAAAATGTTTGATTTCCCCAAAGTGGGTAGTCGCTACAACGGTTGCTCCGCGGCTGTGTAATTCCTCCAGCATGGCGATGGATAATCCAACACCTTCACCGGGATCTGTGCCGGAAGCCATCTCATCAATGAGCACCAGAGTTGACGTATTGGCCTGTTCCAGGATGCCAATCATATTGCGAATATGTGCCGAGAAGGTACTGAGCGCTTGTTCCAAACTCTGCCCGTCACCAATATCAACCGCTACCTCGTGATAAACTGCCATCTCGCCACCTTCATCCACCGGAATAAGTAAACCGGATTGCATCATGAGGGTTAGCAGACCAAGTGTTTTGAGTGCGACCGTTTTACCTCCGGTATTCGGGCCCGTAATAATGAGCGACGAATATGATCTGCCAATGGCGAAATCAAGGGGCACCATGGAAGGACCCATGAACGGATGACGTGCACGTTGAAGACTGATGTGGCCCTGAGTATTGACTTGAACGGTCCGTCCGTCCATGGAGGCCGCATATTTGGCTTTGGCAAACAGGAAATCCAATACACCTACCGTTTCGGTATTCAGTGCGATTTCACGGTTATACGATTCGGCCAGGGATGTTAAATCACCGAGAATTTTCATCTCCTCTCGGGACTCCTCCGCTTGTAGAGCAGCCATTTCCATCTGTAAATTTACTAACTCAACAGGTTCAATATATACGGTTTGCCCGCTCCCGGATTCATCGAGCACGCTGCCTTTCACCTGTTTACGGAACTCTTTCTTAATGGGCAGGACTGTCCTTCCTCCGCGTTGGCTAATGACATGTTCCTGCATAATGGAGCGATGTTTGGATACCAGAGAATCAAGCTTTCGTTTCATACGCTCCTCATTCACCGTCATTTTTTTACGAATACGAATCAGTTCCTTACTCGCCTGATCCTGAATGCGTCCACTATGGATGCAGCGCTCGATCTCATGAAGCAAAGGTTCAATCAGAATCATGGATGCTGCATAGCGACTGACAGTGGGAGCAGCCCCGGCTTTGCCCTCCATGTATTTCATGAGTTGTGCACAGCTCCGCAGGAACTGAGCGAGATGACTGAAGTCGTGTTCACTAAATAGATAACCAGTGCCAAGCAAATCCATAATCGTTTCCATTCCGTCGAGTGAAGGGAGGGGGATACTGGCCCCGAAACGAAGCAACGCAGCCGCTTCTGCTGTTTCTTCCAGGCGCAGCTGGATCAGGCGAGCATCTACCATCGGTTTTAGTTCTCTGGCATAACGTTTGCCCAGATAAGACAGGGCGCAGTCTGCAACGTTTTTTTGAATTTGTGGATAACCCAGACTGTGTAATGTGTTCTCATTCATGCGTAATCTCTCCTTGAATTCGAATTGGGATTGCAGTTGCAGTTGACGTGCTGAAACATATTCCTGGAAAACGCAAAAAGGGCAGAGAATGAACAAACGTCATTCTCCGCCCTAAATGTATGGGAAAGCCGAGTCCACTACAGGTCTATAGTAAAAAAATCCGCGCTGAACACAGCGCGGAAATAGACCCGGACAAGTACAATCCCGGAGGCGATTTATGATATCCGCTGTTCTTAACTAAGTACAGGGATCTGGCGCATCATGAAATACACGTATGCCAGATGGCACAAGCGCAATGAAAGGCCAAACTCCTGAATATGAAACTTGGTTAGTTAAGAACATTCACCGACATTAAAAATCTCTCCTTTGATTGAGGAATATGCAACCAATATAAACTGGAAATTGGTTTGAAGTCAACCTTATGAATAAATGAGTGGACTTGATTAAGAATGGGTTTTAAAATAACAATAGTAAAATAATCCAATGAAAGCGATTTATTTTAATATACATATATATAAAGGAGGATGCTCTTCTTGCCCAAGTATTTACTGCGTTTGCTCTGCTTTACCCTGATCCTCGGAGCCCTTCCAGTCATCGTTATTGGTTCGGTCTCGTATACGATTGCATCACGTGATATTGAACAGAAAGTGCGTGAAAGCAATCTTCAGATATTGCATCAGACCCAGATGCGGGTAGAACAAGTTCTGCGCAGCCTGCAATTATCATCCATCCAGTATGTCAATTCGCCTCTGGTACTGCAAGCGATGAAGAAACCGTTGGATAGCAGTGAATTTCAGGAGATTCGTGATCTGACCTCCGGTTTCAATAATTTGCAAGCGGTTACGAACATTGACCAAGCCTATCTGGTTAATCTGGATGAAGATTGGGTTGTTTCGATGCGTTCTTTTGGCAAATTGGATGATTTCAGCATTCGGGACCGGATTGGGACCTACTTAAGCTATACCAACAGTCTGTTCTGGGTCACTCAAAATGTAAGTTCAGCCAAAGAAAGTGTACCTGTGTCAGCAGGAATGGGTGAATTAACACCCGAACAGGCTCCTACCCTTATATCCTCGGATAATGTGGTCAGTATGGTATTCAAAATTCCGATGATGCCAACCAATGTGAAACCGAAGGGGTTTCTTGTGATTGATATCGCCGATTCGGAACTGAGTACATATTTGAGCCGGAATACGAATGCTGGAGATATGTACGTTCTGGATCGGGAGCAGAAGTATTTTCTGAACGATGTGCAGCTAGGCGGGAAATATGACGCGCTGAATAAGGACATTCATGAAATGGTGCAAACGACGGGCCAGCCAGAGGGTTTCTTCAGTGCGGAGGTGGAAGGCAACCAAGTGGCGGTTAGTTATAGGCAATCTCCGCTCAATGGCTGGTTATACGTGTCCGTTGTTTCTCTTGGACAGATCACAGCCCAATCTCAGAAAATTGCATTGGTCACCGGTGTTGCTACACTGGTCATGTTATGTGTAACGGGACTGGTCGCCATATACGGCAGTCGGCGGATGTACTCACCGATCTCCAGGCTGCTGCAATTCACAAAGGGGTTGGATTCCCCAGTCGCCCCCTCAGGACGCCGTCAGGATGAATTTATCTATATCGAGGAGCAATTGTCAACCTTGTTCAGTTCGGAAAAAACGATGCGTGAGCAGATGAAAGGCCAGCATGTGCACCTCCAGGAGTTTTTTATGACCAAACTGCTGACAGGCAAAATCTCGGAAGAAGATTTCAGATATCAGGGAGAGATGTACGATTTCCCGACAGGGTGGGCGAGTCTTGGTGTACTCATGCTCCAGATCGATACCTTGGAAGGGACACGATACGAGGAACAGGATCGAGATCTGCTGCTGTTTGCTGTCAACAATATGGTAGGTGAGCTCCTTCCTTCAGGAGTTCGGTTCACGCCGGTTATGCTGGATGATGCTCAGGTCACCGTGCTTGCCTCCAAACTCACGGATGAGGTGAAGCTGAAAGAATGGATGCACACCCAGGCAGACTGGATTCGTGAGCGTGTCGTGACGTATCTGAATCTTCCGGTAAGCATAGGCATCAGTCGATCTTACACTTGTATTGGGGATACGCCAAGAGCGGTTCAGGAGAGCCGAGAGGCTCTGCAAGGCCGGGTAAGTCTGGGCAGCCGTATTATTTTGCATTATGAGGATATACAGCCACGCGGTCAGATGGAGGCTGCTGATGTATACCCAGCTACGCATGATTGAAGATCAGCTCGCTTCGGCGCTCAAGCAAGGGGATGAAGAGAAGACGGACACCTATTTTACGCAATACTTGGGGCTGCTTGCTGATAAGAAGCTGCATTTCAGTGAATACCCCGTCATTATGGTTCAGTTATTGTCTCGTGTATATCAGCTTGTGCAGGAGCAAGGGGGAGATGTGGCTGAGGTGCTGGGTGAAAAAGCATCCATGTCGCATTTGCTCAAGTTGTCCACTTTGGACGAAATGACCAATTGGTTCAGGAAACGGTTGTTCCAGCCTGTCATCCGTTTTTGGCGAGAGCAGGAAGAATCCCAGTACATGAATATTGCTAGACGCATGATTCGTTTGATTGAGGAACGTTATGATCGTGAATTGTCGCTGGAAGCCTGTGCTGCTGAGCTTAATTTTCACCCTGTCTACCTAAGTCGGGTATTCAAGAAGGAAGCCGGAGTCAATTTTACGGAATATCTCGCAGAGTACCGGATGGAAAAAGCGAAGACCTGGCTGCAAACAACCAATCTTAAAATATCGGAGATTGCCGAGAAATTAAACTATACCAATCCAACTGCATTTATCCGTACGTTTCGCAAAATCACAGGAACAACCCCCGGCAAGTACCGGGAGCAGCAGCGATAAAACATACCTGCTCTGCCTGCCATGGCAGGCAGGCTTTTTCATGTTCAGGTGAGGTTGAAGAGCGCATCTATCCATGAAGTTAAGACAGGAATATGGAGGTTGAAAGCAGTTCATTGCGTTGTCTGATTTGATGAGGTAAATGAGCTAAACCCTTGCTACATAAGGAAAAACAAAAGGCTAAAAGGAGATGATAGCCAGTCATTCGTTTATCCTCCACAATGAAGACATGAATTCAGGAAGTGATATTTTGTAATCGTTTCCAATGTGGGGAGGAAGACAATATGAAAGCCGAAACGGCGGCTCGAACACGGCCCGCAACCCGCAGTGACAAAAACCTGCTGTGGAGGGACATTATCAAAAACCGGTGGCTGTATATCATGTTAATACCGGGTGTGCTTTACTTTGTTATTTTCAAATACATACCCATGTATGGCATCACGATGGCTTTTCAGGATTACACGCCTTACAAGGGCATCTTGGGGAGTGACTGGGTAGGGTTCAAGCATTTCCAGCGTTTCTTCGGAGAACCACAGTTCTGGACATTGTTTCGGAATACATTTTTGCTTGCCATTTATAACATTGTGTTCTTTTTCCCACTGCCGATTGTACTGGCACTCATGATGAATGAGGTTCGCCGTGAACGGTTCAAACGTTTTGTACAAACGCTTGTTTATGTTCCGCACTTTGTTTCCTGGGTTGTTGTTGTCGGTGTGTTCTACATGCTGTTCACAACCGAGGGTGGTGCGATTAATGAATTGCTCTATAACCTGACTGGACAAAAAGTCGCATTCCTGCTTGAACCGGAATGGTTCCGTACGATGATTGTTGGACAATCCATCTGGAAAGAAGTCGGTTGGGGCACAATTATCTTCCTGGCAGCACTTTCCGGTGTGGATACCCAGCTCTATGAAGCTGCCCGGATTGATGGCGCCAATCGGTGGCGCCAAACCTGGCACATTACGCTTCCGGCCATTCGCAGTACAATCGTCATTTTGCTCATTCTGCGTCTGGGCAATTTTCTGGATACAGGCTTTGAACAGATCTTCCTGATGCTGACTCCGACGAACCGGGATGTGGGCGAGGTATTCGATACCTACGTGTACACGAAGGGTCTTACACAGGCACAGTACAGTTATAGTGCTGCTGTCGGGTTGTTCAAATCGGTTGTCGGGCTGGCGCTTGTCCTTGGTGCCAATACGTTAGCCAAAAAATTCGGGGAGGAAGGCGTCTACTAACCTTTGGGTATAGGCGTCCTTCACCAGACAGGAGTGAACATGAAGATGCAACAGGATAAAACGTGGGGCAACCGGATCTTTGATTTTGTGAATCACGGCTTGCTGCTGTTGATTGGAATTGTAACGGTCATCCCGTTCATTTATATTTTGGCTGTCTCGTTTACCAGTCCGCATGAAGTGGCCAAGGGAGGATTCATTCTTTTTCCAAAAGAGTTCTCCTGGCGGCGTACCGTTACATTTTCTCTACAGATACCTTGATTCGCAGTCTGGGTGTATCGGTCTATATTACGGTGATTGGTACCTTTATTAACCTGCTGTTTACGTCACTTATGGCCTATCCGCTCTCCAGAAGATATTTGCGTGGACGCCAGCCCATTTTGCTCGGTGTATTGTTCACAATGCTCTTCAGTGGCGGGATGATTCCAACTTACTTTGTCGTGAAATCCTTACACCTGACAGACACGTTGTGGTCATTGATGTTACCTACTGCTATTAGTGCATTTAACTTGATTGTACTGAAAAACTTCTTCCAGGCCATTCCCGACGAACTGGAGGATGCAGCCAAAATTGATGGATGTAACGATGTCGGCGTATTGTTCCGGATTGTCCTGCCTTTGTCCATGCCAGCGATGGCGACATTTTCACTCTTTTACGCGGTGGCCCACTGGAACAGTTTCTTCAGCGCTGTTATCTATATCAACGATAGTGAGAAGTGGCCTGTCCAAGTCTGGCTTCGTGAGATTGTCATTCTGGCACAGAGCCGGATCGGAGACACGAGTATCGAAGAGACCGAGATCCAGCCGCTTACCATTCGCATGGCGGTTATCGTATTCTCCACGATCCCGATTATGCTGGTGTACCCATTCCTGCAAAAGCACTTTGCCAAAGGAGTGATGCTGGGTTCGGTGAAAGGTTGAGTCTGAGTCGTCACATGCGTCAAAGTAAATACAATATGACTGCATAAAAAAGGGAGGTTTTCATGTGATGAAAGCAACAAAAAGAAAGCCGTAGCTGTCTTGAGCACACTGGCACTGGTGACAGGTTTGCTGGCAGGATGCGGATCAGACAAGGGTCAGGCTGCCGAGGGCGGCGTACAAAATGTGTCCATAGCTATTGCACAAGTGGGTGATGTACCAAGCAAAGGCAATGAAATTCAGCAAAAGATTGAAGCGTATACCAATACCAAACTGGATATCCAGTGGATACCGGCTTCAGCTTATAATGACAAAATTAACGTGATGATCGCTTCAAGCGATATGCCAAAAATTGTGAAGGTGCAATATAATCCGACCGTGACCAGCGCTATGCGCAATGACGTATTCTGGGAAGTTGGCCCATTGCTGAAAGACTACAAAAATCTGTCGGCCCAGAACGAGCGTTTTTTTGACAACATCAAGGTAGAAGGCAAGATCTACGGGGTTCCTGTTTTCTCGGATATTGCGCGGGCTACGGTGATCTATCGCAAGGATTGGTTCGAGAAGCTGAATCTGAAGGTGCCAACGACACCGGATGAATGGTATGAAACGATTAAAACACTGGCCACCTCCGATCCGGATGGAGACGGTCAGGATAATACGTTTGGACTGATGCTTTTCAAAAAATATAACGAGGACCAATATTCCTTCACGACGCGCCTTGGCGTAAGTTTTGGTGCTCCTAACAAGTGGAAGGTCGAGGATGATGGCAGCTTCACGCCGGAGTTCATGACACCGGAATACATGCAGGTATTGGATCTGCTAAAACGGTTGTATGATGAGAAACTGCTGAACCAGGACTTCGCTGTATTCGACTCTACGGAAGCGGAGAAAAAGTATGATTCCGGCGTTGTCGGTATCCGTGTTGGTGTAGCCCAGAACGGAAAAAGTCAGCAAGAGCGTCTATCCAAAAATAATCCGGATGGTGTGGTAGACATCGCTGGTTTGCTTGGACCGAACGGAGATCGTGTTGCAGGACAGACGGGTAACTCGGGAATTCTGGCATTCCCCAAATCGACGGTGAAATCGGAAGAAGAACTCAAGAATCTGCTCTCCTTCCTGGATAAATTGATGGACCCTGAGATGGCGACCCTGCTGATGCGTGGTATGGAAGGCAAGCATTATACCAAAGTAGGCGAAGATCAGGTGGAGATGAGTGACTTCGATGCATTCCAGCGTGAAGTGAAACCTTACCGTGACAACTTTCCTTATGTCGAAGGATACAACGTACCAAAACTGAAGGATACCGAACTGGGTGAAAAAGGTACGGCACTTGCCAAGGAACTGGCGGAGCATGCTGTGCCAAACCCTGCACTGACGTTGTATTCTCCAACGTATGGTGACCGTGGGGCAGACCTGGATCAAGTGATTGCAGACGCACAGACCAAATACATTATGGGCAAGATCGATCAAAGCGGCTGGGAAAAGGAAATCGAGAATTGGGGCAAGGCTGGTGGAAACCAGATTCGTGAGGAATATGCCGAAGATTATAAAAACAGGCTCAATAAAGAGCCGGAAGCGGAGGCTTGATCATGAAGGAAACACTGCAATTCACATCGGTGCGCATGGCACAGCAATTCATGGAAAGTTATCGCAACCATGAGTTGTACTCCACTTGGCATTATGAGAACGGCTGCTTCCTGAAAGCACTGGAGGAGCTCTATGCGCACACGGGGGAGCAGAAGTATTTTGACTACATCCGTGAGCTGATGGATCATTTCGTTCAGGAAGATGGATCCATTCGCTCTTATACGATCGAGGAATATAACCTGGATCAGATCAATCAGGGAAAATCATTGTTCCTGCTGCATGAAAAAACGGGTGAAGAAAAGTACCGCAAAGCTGCGGATTTGCTTATGACTCAGCTCAAAGGACAGCCTCATACGAGTGAAGGCGGATTCTGGCATAAGAAGATTTACCCTTTCCAGATGTGGCTGGATGGATTGTACATGGCTACTCCGTATCTGACCCAGTATGGCGCAGTGACGGGTGAAGAGAAGTGGTTCGACAAGGCGGCTCTACAGCTCTTGCTGGTGGAGCAGCGTACACGTGATCCGCGTAGCGGTCTGTTATACCATGCCTGGGATGAGAGCAAAGAACAGCGCTGGAGTTCGGGAGAAACGGGCTGTTCTCCACATGTCTGGAGTCGGGCGATGGGCTGGTATGTGATGGCGGTTGTGGATACATTAGATCATCTGCCGGTAGATCATCCGCAGCGCGGGCAGATCGTAGGTATCTTCGAACGGGTAGCAAACGGCCTGGTACATGTGCAAGACCAACAGACCGGACTATGGCCACATCTGCTGGATCAGCCGGGACGTGAGCGGAACTATCTGGAGGCTTCCGGCACCTCAATGTTTGTCTATGCATTGGCCAAGGGTGTACGTAAAGGATATCTGAGTGGCAAGTTCAAAGCGGTTGCGGAAAAAGGGTACCAGGGTCTGCTGCAGCATCTGCTGCAAACGGACCGTGAAGGCGTGCTGTCTCTGACGCAGTGTAACGGCGGAGCCGGTCTTGGAGGAAGCCCGTATCGTGATGGGTCCTACGAGTATTATGTGACTGAATCCATTCGGATCAATGATCCGAAGTCAGTCGCTCCGTTCATTTTGGCAGGGGTGGAGATTGAACTTTACAAGTCCAACTAACATGTACATGAGAACGGAGAGGGCAGAAATAATCTGAGGAAGCGAAGCGTGCGCCTAAAAGCTTTCTGAAAGAAAGCTGCATCGGAAGCATAGGCTTATCCCCGGATTTTCCCCTTTTAGAAGGGAATCAAAAAATCTGGGGATAACAGCGATCGGAAGGTTGTTCTGTCATCGGAGTGATCTGTGTACATAACCTTATCCAAAAGGAGAGATGGTTCATGAGTCCAAAAGGTCCAATGTCCCGTTTAGGCGGAATCGTTGTAATTAGTGCAATGTCCGCTGGATTGCTTGCAGGTTGCGGGGAGAAAAAGCACCTGCTGCAGGGGAAGGTAAACTTCCCATTTCCATCTCTTTAATGCAGGTAGGTGATATACCGGCCAAGGAGAACGGGATTGAACAGAAGATTGAGGAATATACCAATACGGATGTCAATGTACAGTGGATTCCACAGTCTGCTTTTGATGATAAAGTGAACGTGATGGTTGCTTCAGGCGAGATGCCGACCATTATGCGTGTGAATTATGTACCGACAACGTTTAATGCCGCCAAAACAGGATTGTTCTGGGAACTGGGACCCTACCTGAAGGATTATAAAAACCTGTCTGCCCAATCCGAAGCTTATTTTAACAATATCAAAATTGAAGGCAAGGTCTACGGTATTCCGAACTTCCGGGATATTGGACGGACTGCAATCGTATATCGCAAGGACTGGTTCGATACATTAAAGCTGGATATACCGAAAACTTTGGATGACTGGTATGAAGTGATGCGCTCTATTCGCAAGGATGACCCGGACGGAAATGGGAAGGAAGATACGTACGGTGCATTGTTATTCAAAAAGTATAATGAGGGTATTTCTTCCCCACTGACGCGGATCGCTGTAAGTATCGGTGGCGTTAATAAATGGGGAGTGGACGATGCCGGGAAACTGACACCGGAGTTCCTGACTCCGGAATATGTGGATACGATGAAGCTCTTCAAGCGTCTGTTTAGCGAGGGACTGATTAATAGTGATTTCCCTGCCCTGGACCCTTCTGATGCGGACAAAAAAATGGATTCCGGCCTGGTTGGCATGAAGCTGAATGGTGTGGCACAGAACGGAAAGTCCTCTCAGCAACGGCTTACGCCGAATGCTCCGGATGGAGAGATTGATGTGGCGCCATTCCAGGGAACTGACGGCATTCGTATTGCCGGGGAGCCCGGAAACTACGGAATGCTGGTCATTCCGAAAGCATCCGTGACGGACGAGGAGCAGTTGAAGAAGGTTCTTACGTTCCTGGATCAATTGATGGATGAGGAATTGAGCACGTTGCAGCTCCGTGGATTGCTCGATGTGCACTACACCAAGACGGCTGATGGGAAAACCGAACTTAAGGATTTTGACGCCTATCAGCGTGAGGTGAAGCCATATCGGGATAATTTGTTGAGCATTGAAGGTTATAACGTACCTGAACTGGTTGATGTCCCCATTGGTATGAAAGGGACCAAGATGGCACGTGAGAATGAGCAGTACGCCATTGCCAATCCGGCACTTACATTGTCTTCGGCAATCTATACCGAACGTGGTCAGGAGCTGGATCAGATGATCTGGGATGCGCAGACCAAGTACATTATGGGTAAAATCGATGATGCTGGTTGGGAGCAGGAAATCGCAAGCTGGAGAAAAGCTGGTGGTGATCAATTGATCACGGAACTGGAAGCATCCTATAAGGAATTGAACGGAAAATAAAGCGGGTGAAATAAAAAGGTTGATCAAATGGAATGATATGGTTTATTCTATGAGTGAGTTTATTTTTCCAATATTATACGAAAGACCACACCCTTAAAGCATAAGGCTATGAATCTGCGGATTCATGGCCTTTTTTTGTGTTTTAAGCGGATGAAGTGGGTCTGTGGAAGGAGTGCTGCACACCTTGATTGGATGGGGATGAATGAAAAATGATACCAATAGCCTAGTCGGACATGGTAGAATATTGATTATTATGGCAAATTTAGGTTTTGGTTATGTAGAGAAGTCTCTAGGTTGATCAAGTAAAGCATCCCCATACTAAGGTACATAGGAGCGTGAGTAGATTGAAGAAACGAATTGAAGGTCATGAGAAGAAGAAAAAACGGAATGTTTGGATCATCGGGTTGGTAACGACAGCTGTATTGGCAGGAACACTTTTGCCAGTTGGAACCGTATATCGTACGTCAACAGCAAATGCTGCATCGGGCACAAGTGACACGGCTCTGAGCAAATTCAAGGATATTAAAGGTCACTGGGCCCAAGCGACGATTGCCAAAGCTTACGAAAAAAATCTGATCTCTGGTTATCAAGACGGAACGTTTCGTCCCAATGGCAAAATCACACGTGGGGAATATGCGACTATACTCGCCCGTGCGACTGGACTAGAGAAGGTACAGGCGCAGAATCCCTTTACTGATCTCAAGGGACATTGGTCTGAAGGGGCAGTTAGCCAGCTTGTCGGACAAGGGTTCATTAACGCTGGCGATTACACAAAAGGTTTCAATCCAAATGCGGAGCTAACGCGCTATGAGATGATGAAGTGGATTGCCAATGGACTGATCAAGTCCGGCAGCAGCTTCCAAGACGCTTTTAACGATACGAAAAACACGCTGCTGCCTACACCGGAAGTAAACCGTGGCACCATTCGTAGCGAGCAGATTCCGTATCTTGCCCTTGTTCGCGGGACAGGCATTGTCGGTGGCTTCCAGGATGGAACATTAAAACCCGCAGATTCCACCACACGTGCAGAAGTATCGGCCATTTTGCTTCGTTATATGGACGTAGAGGGAACGGATGCAGGGAAGTATAGTGACCTGAATGAAATGAGAGAGGTCGGTACGACGGGTACGAATTTAACGACGATTAGTAATTATTTTTATACTAAAAATTCTGTCAAAGTAAGTGATATATCTAAAGAGAAGATTAATTTATCAAATAATTCTGGGGTAGTTACACTTCATAGATATATTGTCGTAGATGTTACTCAGGGGAAAGCAAAAAGCGTCTATGCACCATTATTTATTGGTCCAGAGACACATCTTTTCAAAGGTAATTACATGGCTTTCGCAGATATATCTTTTACATCCAAAATTGATAAATCCAACTTAATCACATTTAATGGAGGCTTATACAACGGTTTTTTACAGTTTAATCGATTGGACCTTAAGCAAGCATCCAAGAATAGCTTAATTACTATTCCAGAAAGTTCAAGGGATTTGATAAAAAAAGATGTGGAAAAGAGGTTTTGGGTTACTTCCGTTTTAGATGGTGTAAGGGGAGCATATATCTTTAACGAAAAAAATAAAAATGTACTACAAATTCAAAATATGTAAGTAGTATTAAATGGTGGTGAAGTATTATTGTGGATACATGGTAAGAGAAATCCTCAATTGTTACCATAATTTTTCTTATTAATATATTATGTTTGAATTTGAATTTATCATCGCCTATAGAAGCTGCAGATTCAGATCCGTACGGTCCCAAGAAACAAGAAATATCTAATACAATACAGTCGGTAGAAAGGGTAGCAAATCCAGGTGTTTATTGGTATCAGCTTGATAATGGTAGCTTCAGGGCAGATCATACCAATGGACCAACTTTCTCAGATAACCTTAACAGTAATTCATGTTCTAGACCATTCCCAGCTGAGAAAGAAATACCTAACGAGGTCGATTTTTCCAGATGGCCTGCTGAGTATTGGCCAGAATTCCAATCTCAGAGAATTACACAGCGAATGGTACAAAACATTCGTATTAAAAGCGTAGATTATCAAACAAGCAATAAGCAGTTATTCTATACTGGGGTTGGTACCACGGTTATAAGAGAAGGTAGTACTATAGTAAAAATCATTACCAAAACAGGGGGCTCACATCAAGTAACTGAGTGGGATGATTATGAGAATGGTGGTAGAACAAATCAAGGTTGTCTTAAGCAAATAGTTGCCTACCATACACCAATGGACATTATTTGGGAAGGCGATCTGGTTGAAGAGAAAGAAATCGATGTAACACCAGATTCAACTTTAACAATCGGTCAGACAAAGCAAATGAAAGCCAATGTTAGTACGAGGCACTACGGCGAAACAGATTTTAACACTGGCATCGACGTGTCACGAAGAGAAGCGGAGATCAAATGGTTTTCTTCTGACGAGTCGATTGCGAGTATAGAGTTGAAAACCGGAATGTTGAAAGCCGAAAGTTCGGGCACAGTCACTGTGCGTGCGATCTGGAACAATGGTACATATCTGATCTCGGATACTGCAACCATAACTGTCACGTCTGAGCCAGGGCTCGTTGTGAATCTGCCGAATGCTTGTAAAGCCAATACCACACCGCTACAGGCAGAAGCCGTTCTAACCAAACCGGATCGCACTGTTCATAAACTGACGGCTCATCCCAAATTGACCTGGCAGAGTTCGAATCCAACTGTGGCAACGATCGGCGCTGATGGCAAAATTACGACAAAAGGGATCGTGGGTAGCACCACTATTAAAGCCCATTTTCTTGATTCTACTCAACAACTGGATGAACAAGGGGCTCAGGTTCTTGAGGTGAAGGACTGCACGGATAATGGGGGAGATCCTGTGAATGCTTGCCCTGTGACCATCAGCCCACCTAGTAGAGGAACGGTTATTGAAGCATCGGTTATGGACCCGTCTGTTCGAGGTGTGTTGAAGGCTGACGATCGGGGATCGGAGAAGTTCGATGTTACCCGTGGTATTCCGACTTCGGAAGATCTCTATGCCAATGTCATGGCGAAGGAATATCTGTTTCAGCACCGTTGGGTAAACATGACAGGAACGGTGACTTACACCGTTAATGTGAAAAAGGTTTATCATAAAACCTGGACGATTCCGGGAAGAGCCTCTACTGGTGAAGGGGATCCAGGAACACCTGCTGAGCCCAGAGAACTTGACGTCCCTGGGGATAAAACCATGCAAGTAACAAGGACCTATAGCTATTGGCAGATCGATAATCTGGAGGTGTATAAGTTAAATGAGGCAAAGGTATCTAACTATGCGCTAGGTGGTTATGGTGATACCGTGACCCTAATGCCCAATTCATATACACCACCAACTCTGCAATCGGCTATGGATACTGCGGTTACCAATCATGTGAAACCTGCGCCATGTCAAGAAATTGATCTTGGCATCCAAGGGGTTCCGGGAGGTTCAACTGAACCTCTTACACCGGATGAAACGTCATTGTTTCAGTCTGAAGCTGAAGCGAAGGTTAGAGAGAACACGGTCAATAACGACAAGGTAATCTTTAATGGAGCGACGATTATGGACCCGGCTCCGGTAGAAAAATCAGCTCCGCAACCGGGAACGATCCCCAACCTGGCATGATCGGGGATCTTGTTCTGTACCAGAACCGTCTGACGATCAAGAACACATTGGTGAACAAAGCCAACCAGCCGACCACGGGTGAGATTGCGTATGGACTGCTCCCCGGCAACATTAACGGAGGGCAGGATCAGAAGTTCCCCATTTTGGGCATCAACTCGGTGACAGTCCATACTCCAGTTGTGAACTATGCCTGGGTGTCAGATGATCAGCCGCATAATCAGAAGACTACGCCTGATCCGACCAGAGCTGCACTTATTTTAGAGCGCCCGTTTATTGTACGAATCCCAACTTCTGGGCAGCACCTTGACGCTGCGAGTTACCCAGGCTATGGAAACCGTGATTACGCAAAATATTTTCGAATCAAACAGGTTCGTTTTCCATTCGATGTGTATAACGCTGCCAGAAGCCAGTTTATCCCGGCCCTGACATGGGTGGATATTCCGGTAAATCAGTTAGACACCCCTTTTTATCTTCCTGTATGGGTAGATGAAGGGAACTATCAGATAGAGTTTCGTAATATCGCCGAAAATGCACCAGCAAACTTCACTGAACAACAGGATGCCAACACGAATCTAACCCATCATGTTGCAGCAGATACCGTTGCTGTAGAAGTTATCGGACGATTGTATGATTTTCACATCACGGATATTTCAGACTACAACTGGGAGATTGTGTTCCGCAAGCGGGTGAGCAGCCCGGAACCAACGGGTGTGAGCTACTGGACTGGTGGAAACAGTATCGACGGAGATCCCCGAGGTAATTTGGCTCCCTATGTCCTGCCTATTCGTCCCGGCAGTCATCCGGTACAAGGCTTCCGAAATGCAGCGGTGAAGACGGGTTACCATTTCAAGTTTGATCTGAAAACCAAGGGCAATATGTTTGGAAAACAGGATGGTATCCGAATCACGCCAACGTTCTCTTTTGTGAGTAAAGACGGCACCGCCCGGCAAGAAGTGGATTTATATTACCATCGGGGACAGGAACGACTTATTCGTATCGGATCGGCACAGGATTTAGAGAAACGCTTTGTTGTGCTGAACTCACGATTACGGAATGTACCGGGTACGGAGTTAGGTGATACAGCACGCTACCTGTATACTTATGAACTGTCGGAGGAGGAGCGCAATCAGGTTTCAATGGCGGAACATATGGTTCGTTTTGTAGATCAGACCTCTCATTATAAAACATGGGTAGGTCGCTATGACTGGATGATACTTCCTTCTCAGATCCGTACATTTATTGGCCCAAAAACAGATATTCCCTCCAGTGTTAATGTGGATCGGGCGAATGCAGCAATTCAGCGCTGGTATGGGGAGTATAGCTTGCCAGCTGATGTATATGCAGTGCCCAAAGGAACCGATCTCGAATCCCTTGCCAGACAAAATCGGTTGGATGAGAAGGCAACAGTATTTCTGAGGGACGGTTACATTGTAGTTAATTTCAATATCGAAACGTTGCGCAGTGGCAATACGAATGCTCCCCATCTGCAATATATTCATGCACCGTTGATGAATCAATGGCAAATGGAAGGGTTTAATAAGAACCCCATAGATGGCTTGGGAAGAAGCTGGCCGATGCAAGATGGGGACGTGGTTCTGTACCACGCAGATCAATCCAGCCGTAATGATTTCCAATCCCAAGTACCTCATTAGAGAGAGGTCATTTTAACACTTCAAGAAGGCAGACGTGATGTGAATCCACATTGCGTTTGTCTTCTTTTGTGTAATTTGGATTATGGTTGGGCAGCAGAACGGGTATAAAGACTAAAGAGCACTCGTATCATCCATATTGATAAACTCATCAAACTCCATCCAATTTTCTCAACGAGAGGGGAACAATACACATGATTGAAGAAGATAAACAGGAAGTATTGGTTTCAGAAGATACATACCAAGGTAGAGATTTAGGTGTCACAATAGAAGCGCAGACCTTTCGCTTCAAAGTCTGGTCACCGTTCGCCGTTCAGATGGAACTACTTCTGTATCCTCCTTTGACAGGGGGACCCCGGAGGAAGAGCCGAATCAACTGAAACAGCAGGCGTTACCGATGCAGAAGATAGAACAAGGCATCTGGGTTCTGGAACTGGAGGGTGATTTAAATAGCTACCGTTACATGTACAAGCCTACTTTCGAAGATGGACATTCGACCAATGCTGTAGATCCTTACGCACGAGCAGTGACCATGAATGGAGAAATGGGTGTAATTGTAAGTCTGGAGAAGACACATCCGAAGGGATGGAATGAGGATATTCGCCCGGAATTGAAAAGTCCTGTAGATGCAGTCCTATATGAACTGCATGTACGTGATTTTTCCATTCACCCTTCATCGGGGATAACGAATAAAGGCAAATACATGGCTTTTACCGAGACGGGGCTGCGTGATTCGGAGGGCAACACACTAGGGATCGATCATTTGGCTGAACTCGGGATTACCCATGTGCATTTGCTACCCGTATTTGATTTTGCGACGGTGGACGAATCCAGAGTAGATGGTGATACGACGGATGGTTCCAACTATAATTGGGGGTATGATCCGCTCCATTACAATGTCCCAGAAGGGTCCTATGCATCACGTGCAGATGATCCGGAGACACGAATCCGTGAGTTCAAATCCATGTTGCTTGCCCTGCATAACAAGGGAATAGGCGTCATTATGGATGTGGTATACAATCATACGTTTGATACGGCAGGCAGCTCATTTGAAAAACTGGTTCCAGGGTACTACTATCGTCAAAATGCTGATGGGACCTACAGCAATGGTTCAGGTACAGGCAATGAGGTAGCCACTGAACGCGCGATGGTACGCAAGTTTATCATTGACTCGGTCCGTTACTGGGCAGAGGAGTATCATGTGGACGGTTTTCGATTTGATCTGATGGGCCTGATTGACCAAACTACGATGAAACAGCTTGCAGCGGAATTGCACACCGAAGTGTCATCTTCCATATTGTTATATGGTGAACCATGGGGCGCACTGGATACGCCTCTTGAGGATGATATGACCCTGAAAGGAACCCAGCGCGGGGCGGGCTTTGCTGTATTTAACGATAATTTCCGCGGCGTGATCAAGGGAGACAGTGATGGAATGGGTACGGGATTTGCGACGGGCGCAAAGGGGAAAGAAGACGAATTGTGGACTGGCGTCCGGGAGCCATTCAGGATTTTGCGGACGGTCCATCCGAGACGATTAACTATGTAACGGTGCATGATAATCTTAACCTATGGGACAAAGTCGCACATACACAAGGACTCCATGATACGCTGAATTTCCTCACCTATGACGAGGATGGACATATTCGTGGTTGCGAAAGTGTGAAAGAGGCGGTAGAGAAGGCCAAGCCTTACCTGCAGATTGATCCGGAACACATCCTGGAGAATGAGACGGTTCGGCGTTGTTTGCTTGCCAATGGTATTGTCCTAACCTCCCAGGGGGTTCCCTTAATCGCGGCTGGAGATGAGCTGCTTCGCAGCAAATACGGGGATGCCAACAGCCACCAGAGTGGGGATGTAGTCAATGCCATACATTGGGAGCAGAAACAGCTGTTCAAGCCGGTGTTTGACTATTATCGTGGGTTAATTTTTCTTCGGCGGGAGCATCCAGTATTTCGGCTTCGTACGCGGGAAGAGATTGAGAAGCATGTACGTCTAATCGAAAAAGCTGATGGGCTGTTGGTATACGAATTGAACGGTACTGCAGCCAGCGATTCGTGGGAACGCATTGTCGTCATCTATAACGCGGCAAAAGAAAACCGCGACATCTCTGTTCCCACAGGGACATGGAATGTGATTGTAGAAAACGGACAAGCAGGCGTGGATCCGATACGCATCGTACATGACGGACAGGTACATGTGAGTGCACTATCCATCACGGTGATGTATTCGAAATCCTGATCGCCACAATGTTTGCCAAGCAATGAAGTGTGCAGCTAAGAAAGTGCTCATAAGAACACGTCCAAGATGTAACCCATCCGTTGGTTCAATATAATAAACACCCCCCTTTCAAATGGAAGGGGGATTTTGTGTCTAGCTGAAAGCGTGATAGCTTACCAAACAAACTTCGTCGTATCAAACTTCGTCATGCTCGAAAGTGATGTTAACATTCCTGGATTAGTGTGGGATTTACATATTTTTCCGTTTAAATGAGGATCATTTTGCATGATATTCTTGTGTATTTTTGAACTTTTTTTGTCGGGACAGGTACAAATGCTGTCAATCTATAGCGCTAATTTTCATATCTATATTTTGAAAGCGATTGCTAATCGAATACGTAAATGGAACCGATATGATGAGTACAGACAACCCCGGGTTGACAAATCACGTCCCACTCCGTAACATCGGGACAACACGAAAACAATGGATATAAAGGCGGTGGGAACGATGCCGGAATGGACTTCTTTTCGTTACGAAGGCAACGATCTTGGCTTAACATATACTCGTGCTGCAAGTACCTTTAAATTGTGGGCACCTACGGCACAACAGGTTGATATATTGATTTTTGAGGATGAAGGGCAGTACAACGAAGATGGCAAGGTGCAAGAGCATAAGGGTGGACGTGAACATTCTTTAACAAGTGATGCGGACGGAATATGGACGTTGGAGCTTTCAGGCGATTGGGCAGGACAATATTATATGTACCGAATCACCCATAATGACAAGCGGATTGAAGTGGTTGTTGATCCTTACGCCAGAGCGGTGACGGCTAATGGGCAACGAACAGCGATTATCGACCCTGAGACCACCAACCCGGTCGATTGGGACCTGGATGTCAAACCTGCTTTCCTGCGTCCTGTCGATGCTGTGTTGTATGAGTTGCATGTCCGTGATTTCTCCTCAGACCCACATGCAGATATTCCGTATAAGGGAAAATATCTGGCATTTACCGCATCCGGTCTGACGGATCAGGCCGGCAATAGCATTGGCATAGACCATCTTGTCGAACTGGGAGTCACTCATGTACATCTTCTGCCTGTGGCGGATTATCAGACCGTGAATGAACTCGCTACGGCAGAGGTTGGTTCGAATGTCAGAGCACCCTACAACTGGGGATATGATCCGCAACATTATAATGTTCCTGAAGGTTCCTACGCTACCGACCCTCGTGATCCGGCAGTTCGAATTCGGGAGTTCAAATCACTCGTACAATCGCTGCACAGGCAAGGCATCCGCGTTGTGCTTGATGTTGTCTATAATCATACGTATAGCGTGGAAGAAGGACCTTTTGAACGGATTGTACCCGGTTATTATTACCGTTATCGGGAGGATGGCACCCTCAGTGATGGTTCTGGTGTAGGCAATGAATTGGCGACAGAACGTCCAATGGTGCAAAAATATATTCTGGATTCTCTCCGTTATTGGGCAGAAGAATATCATGTGGACGGTTTTCGATTTGATCTTATGGCCTTGATTGATACGGAAACGATGAATGAATTGACACGCGAATTGCGAGAGCAGATTGACCCGGCATTTCTGATCTATGGGGAACCATGGACGGGTGGAGATTCACCCTTGGATCGCAAAACATTAAAAGGAACCCAGCGAGGTCAGGGATTTGCTGTATTTAATGATCACTTTCGCAGTGCAATCAAGGGCGATAGCGATGGCAGCGGCAGCGGGTTTATCACGGGTGCCGGAGGACAGGAATATGAGATTCTCAGAGGATTAGCCGGAGCACTGGATGATTTCACATCTTCACCTGTGGAAGTAGTCAATTATGTAACTGCCCATGACAACCTCAATCTGTGGGATAAAATAGCGACAACCTTGAACCTTAGACATGAATTGGGATTTCCCGTATGGAAGGACGGACAGCCCGTGGGTGGCGGGAGTGCTGAATCCGCTGTAAAAGCAGCAGATCCTTATCGGTATGTGGATGCAGATGATGTTATGGATCATGAGATGGTTCGTCGCTCGTTACTGTCGTCCGGCATTCTGCTGACTTCTCAAGGCATTCCGTTTCTGCATTCAGGGGATGAGCTGCTCAGGTCCAAAGCCGGTGATCATAACAGTTATCGGAGCGGCGATGCGGTGAACGCCATCACATGGGCCAACAAATCACGGTTCAGACCGGTGTTCGACTACTATCGTGGTCTTATTCATTTGCGGCGAACACATCCCGCTTTTCGCATGATTGATGCTGAACAGGTACGAAATCACCTACGTGTAATTCGTGCGGATGGCAATGTTGTTGCCTTTATCCTTCAGGATGGTGCGAATCAGGACACCTGGAATCAGATTATGGTCATTTATAACGGAACGGAACATGAGCAGCATGTGGACCTGGGGGAAGGGGACTGGCATGTCGTAGTCAATGATCATCAGGCAGGTACAGATCTGATCGAGACTGTTCGTGGTACTGTTCAGGTAGAACGATGGTCATTAATGGTATTGTATGACACAGAGCATGCCGGAGGTGCTGAACCGTCAACCGTGGAGATTAGTTTTCCTCGTCAGGTGTATAGCCCGAAGGAGACGACTCGACTGCGTGCAATCGTACGGGACAGTATTGGCAATGTAGTGGAGAAAGCCCCGGTTAGCTGGACTTCTTCTGACCCGGATATTATTCAGATCCAGCCTGATGGAACAATCCATGCACTGGAGCGAGGAGAAGCTTCGATTACAGTGCACTGTGGAAATATAACGGCGAATTGTATGTTACAAGTGGATTATCGTCATGCTGAACGAATTGAAATCGTTGGCGAACCTGTCATGTATATGACTCGAATCAGTCGCTTCCGTGCCTTGGTTCTGGATCAATTCGGTCAGCCGCTTCAGGATGCGAATATACGCTGGAGCTCCTCTCATCCAGAATGTGCTGCGGTGAGTGCAGCAGGAATTGTACGTGCGATAACCTCTGGAGTAACCCATATTATTGCCGAAGCTGGAGGAATCAGGGCATCTCTTGCCGTGACGATTCACAAACAGATTTCGCGAACCGTCACGCTCCGATATGAACGGGAAGACCGGCATTATGAAGGTTGGGATGTCTGGGTATGGGGCACAGGTATGGAAGACGGCGCAGTTCGGCTGGAACAAGTAGGAAATGCCGCAGAAGCCCGCTTCCGCGTAGCTCCAGGTTTGCATCACCTGGGGTTGATCATTCGCTTGAATGGATGGGAAGCCAAAGATACGTGTGGAGACCGTTACGTGGACATTGTACCTGAAGATGGGGACGTGCATATAATTGTCCGTAGCGGATCAGACGAGATGCAGATCATTCGCGAAAGCGAAAAAACGGAGGATCGTGACAGCGCGTAGTTTCTTTATTGATAACGTCGTACTTCGTACGTCAACACATTTAAAAATCAGCAGTTGGAAGAGATTCCGACTGCTTTTTTGGTTTAAATATAGGAGGTCCTTGCCTGCCAAAAAATAAAGAAATGTCCTGTATCGTGTTTTAGATCCTTCCTTATTGGGGTAAATATAGATATGGCCCACGATTCGGCCAAAGAAAAAAGACCACTATGGTCTATGAGAGAAGCCTTAGCGCTTTCCACAAATATAATGTAGTGATCCCTTGAAGGAGGATGTTCAATCATGAAATCCAACGGAAAAATGGCTCAACTTACAGCAACGCCAAGAACTGAAAAGAAAGGTGCAGCACTGCGCCTGTTAAGACAAGGTGGACGAGTTCCGGCTGTCGTTTATGGCCCGGGACAAGAAGGTGCCTCCATACATGTAGATGAAAAGGAAATGCTGAAAGTGGCACGCACAGGCCGCTCCGAAATGTTCAACCTGAATGTTAAGGGTGGTAAAACGATTCCCGTACTGATCAAGGATCAGCAAGAGCGTAACGGACGTTTGCTGCATGTCGACTTTTTGCAAATTTCCAAGAACAAACCAATCAGCGTAAGTGTAACAATCGACTTCCAGGGTACAGCAGCCGGTTCAAAAGCGGGTGGTGTATTCCAAACACAGGAAACACAATTGGAAGTAGAGGGTTTGCCAGCGGATCTGCCAACTTCCATTGAGGTTGATGTGAGCGGATTAGACATTGGTGATCGCTTGACTGCTGCGGATATCAAATTGGATAAAGGTCTGACACTGATAACATCACCTGAATCCATCATCGCTTCCGTTATGCCGCCACAAGCAGTTGAAGAAGAGCCAACGGCTTCTGCTGAGGAAGCTGAACCGGCAGCTGAAGAAAAAGCTGCAGAAGAATAAGCCAAGTTCAAGGATCTCAACAGATCCGATGCTTAGCCGAAGCCCAGTCCTAGGACTGGGCTTTTTAAATTTATATTTTCAGGACAAAAGAATGTTGCTAGTCGCTTGAAGAATGAGAATGTACTACAATACATGTTAAAGGGCAAGAAAGTAGGGTTAATGCAATGTTTGATCCAACGGTGTATGACAATCTGAAAGTCGGGTTTGAGAATTATCTCTATGATATGGATAACCTGGATGAACGGATCCAGATTACGGGGCGCAAAGATCGGCTGGAGATGGCTGTGATGTCCAGAGAGTTCACGTTGCAATTTTCTCTCAGGAATCGCCCGGAAGTAACAGGAGAAGTTCTGTTAAGCAGTTCTCTGGAGGAGCTTGCAGCGGAGATACTGGAGACGCCGGGTGCGCATCCAGGTTGCCGTTTGGAGCTGCGGTTTAGTATGGTTGTGAAGGAGCCTGAGGAGAAGTGCCCGGCTATTCTTCCGATAATGCAGAAGAGCTGGCCAGAGCAGAGGATATGCCAGAACGTCCAATATATTTTTGATGAACAGCCAATGAAGTATAACGTCACAGCTCATGTTTATTTCGACCGCAGTGTGAATGAAGACCAGATGGGGATATTGCTGAACTTTGTGAGCATATGGCAAATGTGATGGATCAATTATTACAGTTGCATAACCAGTAATTCCAAGTAAAGCCTTGTCTCCTCGTTGAGATCAGGGCTTTTTTTTGTATTATTTTTAGAAAATTGTATAGGCTTTCAGGCTTAGGTTTAAAAGCTTTTGGGTTAATATTTTACGCAAGCAAGTAAGAGAATGTATATTAAAAGGGGGTAAGAGTGCAATTGGACTATACAAAAATGGTGAAATTGCGAAAATAACATTGGGACTAAAGATTTAGTTCTGTACTAAAGGAACTAGTTTTCCTTGCCGATAAAATATCGAAGGGGAGAAACTACATGACAGAGAAATTAATTCGTCTGCTGCGTATACTTCAGGCTATACAAGCAAATCCTGGAATTTCGGCCAAGGAGTTGGCGCTGAAATGCGGTACGACTGTACGCACGATTTATCGTGATCTCCGGATTTTGGATAGGGTGGCCCCGATTATGAATGAAGGATACGGCAAGGGTTACCGATTTATTGGTGAGTTCGCCATGTATCCATTAGATTTTACTGAACAGGAAGCCATGGTCTTCTCCATGCTTCCATCCGTAGTTGATACCTCCAAGTTACCTGCTGAGTTCGATTCGGCTTTTGACAAGGTCATGTCGGCTCATACCAAATTAAAATCAAGAAACAGTGACATTGTAGAGAATATTGCGGGAATTATTCGGATGGGCACGCCAGCTTATCGTGAAGAAGGAAAAGACCCTAATTTGCTGATTCCCATCATTGAAGCTATTCTAAGCCAGCAAACCATTCGCACTCAATATCATACGCTGACAAGAAATGAGATCACAGTCCGGGATATCGATCCCTATTATCTCATTCCGCGTGATCAACGTTTTTATTTGATTGGCTATTGCCATTTGCTGCAAAAAGTTCGATTGTTTCGGATCAGCCGTTTTTTGGATGTGACACGAACAAATGACGGTTTCGACAAGGGTGATTTCAACATAACGCAGTATATGAAGAACACATGGTCTATTGACCGTGGCGATGAGCATATCCATTTCAAGGTAAGATTCTCCGAGAAAGCGGCCCCCTACATAAAGGAAGAAGAAATGTTTGTCCGCCCGCGAATGACGAATATGTCGGATGGGGGCTTGTTATTTGAAGTGACACTGAATAGCAGCCGAGAATTTTTGAAATGGTTGTATCAATTTGGACCTGAGGCAGAGGTGCTTGAACCTCGTGAGTTTCGTATAGAGATACGCAGGCAACTTGTCGAGTGGTTGGAACATTATGAAACCGATATACCTATGTTAAAATTTTAATCATGGAGAAATACCGGAAAAGGAGCAGGAATATGAGTACCAAATTATTTGCAGCGATGTATGGAATGGAACACTTCCATGGCGTGCAAGCTTTACATGTGGGGGATACCGTGTATCTCGTCAAAGATCCAGATAATCGCTTGGATCATCAAGCGATTAAGGTGGTTATTCCACCGATCGGAGCCGTAGGTTATATCGTTAATGATCCGCTTATTGTACCGCATGGATGTTGGATCGGGCAGCATTCTACGATGTGTTTCATCAACTAACATGTGCCAAAGTACGATTCATGATGAAAGACATGGTTATTATGGAGCTGATAGAGATGACCCATATTCCTGTTCCACATATGGATTCTTTGATTACGGGATGGCAATTTCGTGAAAAGGCTTGATCACCTGATAGGGGCTTTATTTTTGTCAAAAAGGTCATTACGACTAGAAGAAGGCTCATTTACGGATGAGCCTGGTATAGGTAGCTTCCAGATGTATGGCGGTTCTGGCCCAACTGAAGTGTGCCCTTGCACTGTCTCGGCCGGACTTTCCTAACATCTTGGCAAAAGAGGGGTTGCTTGCGAGTTTGTGCAGACAAGAGGCGAAACGTTGGGGATGCTGATAAGCGGTGACAAGGTATCCATTGACACCTGATTCAATAATCTCACGAATGCCTCCGTTATCAGAAGCAATGACGGGCAAGCCTGATGCCATCGCTTCAACATTAACCAGGCCAAAAGCTTCATGTTCTTGAGAGGGGCACACCAGACAATCGACGGCCCGATACAACCGATCGATATGCTCATGGTTTATCTGACCACGGAAGGAAACATGGACTTTTAGCTTATGGGCAAGTTCGCGTAGTTTACGCACGTAATATGGAGGTCCTTTGCCTGCAACAACCAGTTGAACAGGCATCTGTCGCTGAAGAATGGCAGTTGCACGAATTAATACGTCTACACCTTTTCCAGGGATAAGCCTGCCGACATAGAGAATAGAGAATGGTTGGGTTATTCCAAATTGGGTACGCAGTTGAACCTGTTCATCGGCGGATTCAACAGGCCTGAACCGGCTCAGATCTGCACCCAAGGGTACAACACTCATTCGGCGTTTTACCAACGGGAATCTGCGGCCTAGCCTTTGTCTCAGGGATTGGCTGTTGACGGCAATCCAATCAGCCTTTTTCAACGATGTGAGTCTGGAAGGTCCGGGCTGGGCAAACGTTAAGGAGTGAAGATAGAGTACAACGGGAGTATGTGGAAAAGCTCGTTTGACGGTCGCCATACTTCTGGGCCTGTTATCGACCTGAATGACATCATAGGGTTGTTTGGATAACAGACGAATGACTGCTTTGGTATACCTGTCAGGACTTGATGCAGGAACGCGTTGAATGGTGATTCCATCGATCTGTTCTGTGGTGGTGAGACCTTCCATTTGACGACTTATGATGGTCACCTGATGGCGGTGTGCAAGTTCGCGAGCGATTCCCAGTATACAGATTTCCACGGAACCGTTGCCTGGCACAGGTAATTTTTCGGGTGCAACCATAGCAATTTTCATTCATGATCAGGCTCCTTCTTGTCCGAGATCTGTAACACTTTTCGTCATATATCTTATGAGAAGCTGAGGCATTTGGCTCCTGCGAAAAGGTAGGTAATCCACCTATTTGAGGGCGCAGGAATAATCTGCTGCATGGAATGAAGCGGAGATATTTGGCTTTTGTGATATACTGTACGGGAACAATTAAGTTCGTTACATGTATAGAAGCAGGAGGAAAATAATGTTACATTCTATGCTGGGTCGCTTCCGGCTGATGTTGTGGTTGCAGGGAATTTCGTATGTGTTGTTACTGTTTGTTGCTTTTCCGTTGAGAGATGCTGGGGTTATGCCGCAGGCTGTCACGTGGTTTGGCAATTTGTACGGTTTTTTATTTTTAATGTATTTGTTATTTATGGTGAGTATGTACACCTCACAGAAGTGGCGTCTCCGACGTCCAATTGCCCTGTTCTTCATTTCTTTCGTTCCACTGGGCAATATGATCTACGATATTTTGGTATTCCGTAAGCTGTACCGTCAACTAAATAAAGCTTGACTTTATTTAAGATTATGAAATATGATGAGTACAGATTACACAACCCGTTCCAACTAAAACTACATATTCCTGTTAAAGGGGAGTAGCTTTTACAGTAAAGTCGTCAATTCGGGAGTATATCCCCGGCTTTATTGGCAGCAAATTTGTTGTTAGCGAGACCTTTACCAAGTTTTCATGCTCGGTAAAGGTCTCTTTTTGTGGATATAAAAGGACCTTACCAGCGATGGTAAAGGTCCTTTTTTTTGTACATCATAAGGATATTAAGGAGGAGTCAATGTTGGAAGTTTCATTATTATTGGAATATGGGTGGGTACTGGCTGTCTTAGTTGTTCTGGAAGGATTACTTGCAGCAGATAATGCCTTGGTACTCGCCATTATGGTTAAACATTTACCTGAAGAAAAGCGCAAAAAAGCGTTGTTCTATGGTTTGATGGGTGCATTTGTTTTCCGTTTAGGTTCGTTATTCCTGATCTCTTTCCTCGTCGATGTATGGCAGGTACAAGCGATTGGTGCCCTGTATCTCCTGTACATTTCGATTAACCACATCGTTAAAAAGGTACTGGGGAGTCGCAATAAGACAGATGAAGCAGCTGATTCAACGCCTAAGAAACCAAAAAAACAATCCGGTTTCTGGATGACCGTTTTCAAGGTCGAAGTAGCGGATATCGCATTTGCAGTTGATTCCATCCTGGCAGCCGTTGCTTTGGCCGTGGCGTTGCCACCAAGTGGATTGCCTGCAATTGGGGACTTGACGGTGGACAGTTTATCGTTATCTTCCTCGGTGGATTCATCGGTCTTGTGATTATGCGTTTTGCAGCCTCATACTTTGTAAAATTGCTTCATTCCCGTCCAGGGCTTGAAGTTGCGGCTTTTGTGATTGTAGGTTGGGTAGGGGTTAAGCTGGCAGTTATTACACTTGCACACCCTTCATTGGGTGTTCTGGATGAGCATTTCCCGGAAAATAAAATTTGGAAATTTGGATTCTATATTGTACTGATCACCATTGCGGTATGTGGTTGGTTCCTGTCTTCCAAAGTTCCTGCAAAAGAAGACGAAAATCCGGTTGAAGAGTTGGAAAAACAAGCAGGACTGTAATCATCAGGTTACGCTAACAACTTAATAATTATTAGCTGCAAAACAGGAGGTTGTCCCAGGACAGCCTCCTGTTTTTGTGTACATATGAAACACACACCAAGTCTCATTTTCCAAGAAAAGGGTTGACACATGAATTTCAGTGCCTTTAATATAAGACTTAACATTAACGAAGGGAGGCCGAGAGACATGATGCTTGGTTATGATCTGAATCAAACAGGACGCACGGTAGACACAACTTCATATCAGGCTCATCGTCTTATTGGCCTCATACGGTCGACATAGGAGATAGGCATATCGTTTAGCAGTTATATAATCGATATGCGTTCTTCGCTTATATTATAGCGATGGATGACAGACACACAGCATATTTATGCTGTTCTGTTCTCCATTATTGTCATTCAGTAGAAGTCATGGGCGAATAGCCTATGGCTTTTTTTATTTTTTATATTACAGATGAATCAGCAAACCGAATTTGCTGAACGTACAGGAAGGAACCAACATGTTTATGAATACAGAATTTAATTTATTTGCCAACCCCAATGAAATCACAGGGGCCTACCGGCATGAAGTGAAATTGCCTTCAGGGGACCTGACCGTATATGCTGCGCAACAACTTTTTTCCTCGCTCGATTACAAGGTATTCGAAATGGCGAACAATAATCTGCAGATTCCGGGAATCTCTTATATGAGTTACACGCCTGACGTGCATGTCGGTGTAGGTACCTGTATTGGAACAACAGCCGTGTGGGATGCGCAGAACGGATACGTATCTCCCTCCATCGTGGGCAGTGACATCGGCTGCGGCATGCGAGTGCATATGACAAACTTGCACAAGGACGAACTGAAGGACATCAAGCTTCGCCGCAAACTCGTGAAGGCTATTGAGAAAGTATTGCCGATGGAGGCGAACCAGCGAGGTCATTACTCGGATATCAGACTGGAGCATATCGTTCGTAAAGGGCTGCATGGTTTACCCAAAAAGTATATTCCGGACAGCTATACCCCGAAAAAATCAACCTCGATTACGCATGTGGAAAGCAGCAAGTTCAGTTACGATGAGGATGTGTTAAACCACGTTCCTGATATGACATGGCATCGTTCGCATCGGCAGCTGGGAACACTGGGTGGCGGGAATCATTTTGCCGAGATCCAGGCGATTGAGATTGCTGAAGAGAATCGTGAAATTGCCGAAGCTTGGGGATTGTATGATGGACAGATCGTGGTCATGATTCATTCCGGCTCTCGTGCGTGGGGTGGTTATGTAAGTCAGACGAGTTCGTCAGCAATCGCCAAAGTCATGCAACGGCTTAACCTGGGAACATCCGATCCGAGACTGGTATTTGCTCCATTGGAGCACGCGGAAGGTCGTCATTATGTGAACATGATGTATTCTGCATTGAATTATGCGGTTGTCAATCGACACCTGATTGCGTATGCTATTCGCGAAGCATTCCGGGATGTATTTGGCTCCAAATGTGAATTCCGTACGTTGTACGATCTGATGCACAACTATGCCTGGGAGGAGTCTCACGCAGACCAAGGTTCCGTTTTTGTACATCGTAAAGGAGCGACACGTGCGTTGCCGGCAGGGCATCCGGACAATCCCAAGCCGTATCTGGCAACAGGCCATCCGGCACTTATTCCGGGTCCATGGGGACTGCTTCATACATTATGGTAGGTCAGCCGCAGGGTGCTGATAATTATTATTCAATATGTCATGGTGCGGGCCGCATCCGTTCACGGACGGCAACGAAACGATTGGTTTCCGTAGAAGATTTTGCTTCTGCACTGGGTGTCGGTACAGCAGATGAGATCGTGGTTAACCAACGCTCACTTGAATCCATTATTGATGAATCACCTCAAGCTTATAAAAATGTAGATGAAATTATAGACAGTGTTACCGGCGCAGGCCTGGCTCAAGTTGTAGCCAAATGCAAACCGCTTGCAGCGGTGAAGGGAGCGAAATAATGACAGTAAACACAAAACAAACCGATCCAACCCAGGCGATCTATACCTATGATGAACAACATGATACTCGAATTCGAGTGGAAGGGTACGCCATCTATTCAAGGCTGATCCGTGGAATCAGTGAGGCACTCCATCAGCGCTACGGCATTGAATATAAGCTATATGCCAGTTCTGACCCGAACAATGAATACTGGGAGTTACTCCGGGAAGACTTGCAGAATGGCAGTGCTGAAGTGGAGTTGGTAGCCCGCATATTCGAAGATCTGGAGCTTCAGACGTTGCATTACAACGATGATGGCGATGTGCCCACGTACGGTGTGCATTACTCCATTCGTAACAACGTATTTGCCTATCCGAAATGGGGCGTAGCTCTTGTCCGTGTTCCATTTTTCCGAGAGAACGGAATCTACAGTGAAGACTTTGTTTTTGCTGTCGGTGATGAGGAGATGAAGCAATTTCTGGGCAGTGTCCGGGAACGGGAACGTCAGCAAAATATGAAAAAAGTGACGGTATACACTGATGCCCGTAATGGCAGCGACCGTCATGTCGAATCCATTACTCGTTCCGTGGGAAGAGATGATGTTGTGCTCTCGGAAGAGATCAAACAGGATATTTTCCGCTCGCTGGATCAGTTCTTCGAAGCGGATCGTTCCTTCTACAGAGATTATGATATCCCGTACAAACGGGGAATTCTATTATATGGACACCCCGGAAACGGCAAGACCACGTTGGTGAAATCCATTGCGGGAAGTATCCGGGACCGGCTGCGTATTGGCAGATAACGGAGTATACCAACAGTGAATCGGTGCGTGAAGTATTTGAGGCTGCCAAACGGCTCGCACCGATGGTACTGATCATTGAGGACATCGATTCGATGCCGGATGAAGTGCGTTCCTTTTTCCTGAATACATTGGATGGAGCGACGTCGAAAGAAGGCATTTTCCTGATCGGGACTACGAATTATCCGGAGAAAATAGATCCTGGCCTCATGAACCGTGCTGGACGGTTTGACCGGGCATACGAAATTCCGTTGCCAGATGAGGCGCTGCGCTTGCAATATTTGCGTCAACGTGGCTTCACCGTATTCGCAGGTGAAGAGGGAACGATAGAAGCAGCTCGTCTGACCGATACGTTTTCTCTTGCGCAGCTGAGGTGAGTTGTATGTGAGCGCTGCGCTAGAATGGCATCAGAATGGACAGACCGATATTGTGAAAGTCATTCAGTCCATGCGTGGTGAGCTGGACAAGAGCCATAAACATACTTGGCTGGCACAGCCAGGGAAGGGTCGTGCAGGCTTTTATTGATCAGACTTAACCCATCCATCTTATACTATGACGAAATTTTATAAATAATCCTACCTCAATTGGTGATACTAACCTTGTCTGTTCTAACATACAATGACTTTCGGGAGGTACATAAAGCAGCCATGAGCTGGTGAGATGCCGGAAAGTAACGTGATCTGTTTCGTAGTGGGCCAAGGCCTATTTTGCAGAGAAGAATGCATAGGACAAACGGTAATATGCAAAAATTTTTATGCCAATTGTTTAAATGCTTCTGTAGCGGTTAATAGTAGACAGACAACAACAAAAACTTTAATTAGAGGTGAATGATATGGGTTGGTTATGGTCATTAATTATCGGTGGTATCATTGGATGGTTGGCAGGTTTGATCGTTGGTCGTGACATCCCGGGTGGTGTTATTGGTAACATCATTGCCGGTTTCATTGGTGGATGGTTAGGTGGAGTAATCTTGGGTGATATGGGTCCTGAGATGGGCGGATTCCACATTGTACCTGCGTTGATTGGTGCGATTGTACTTGTAGCGATCGTAAGCTTGATCTTCCGTTCGATGGGTCGTAGTCGCGGGTAACCAGTTTCAGGATAAATTCTTGAACAAGTTGTCATTCAAAATGAATTACCAATGAAGAGGTTGATTGAGAGCCATAACGATGGCTTTCAATCAACCTCTTGTTGTTTTAGAATATAAGAAGATATGTGTATCAGCTATCTATATTCATACGTAGTTTAGATAAGAGGGGATGAACGGAATGGAAAAAGCTACATTCGCCGGCGGATGTTTCTGGTGTATGGTTACACCGTTTGAAGAACAACCGGGCATTCATGGCATTATATCGGGTTATACTGGCGGTCACGTCGAGCATCCAACATATGAGGAAGTCAAAACCGGAGAGACCGGTCATGTGGAAGTGGTTGAGATTACATTTGATCCGGATGTATTCCCTTACGAACGATTGCTGGAGCTGTACTGGCCTCAGATTGATCCGACGGACGACGGAGGTCAATTCCAGGATCGGGGGACGCAGTACCGTACGGCGATCTTTGTGCATAATAAACGTCAGCGTGAGCTTGCTGAACAGTCCAAGCAGGAGTTGGCAGCCAGCGGACGATTCAGTCAACCGATTGTTACGGAAATTCGGGATGCAGCTGTATTCTATCCGGCTGAAGACTATCACCAGGATTACCATAAGAAGAACGAGAAACATTATAAGGAAGACCGTGCGTTATCCGGACGGGACGAATTTATAGACGAGAATTGGAAATAGGATCATTCAATCCTGTCCATATCATAAGCCGGGAGAGCTCCTTATGGAACTCTCCCGGCTTATTATTGAATAGAGCTTTTCGTTTGGGTTATAGGCGTACGATAAGTAGCCAGTATGACACTCTTTTGTTATTTTGCAGAATTGGACTTCAGTACATACTTGGCCAATGTCTCATCGTTCAGGGAATAGATGACATCATCCACATAGGTAGAGACACCTTCTAATGTAGGGACTGTGGCACTAGTTGTGTAGATATGCACGTTTTCCAGCGTCTGCGGATCAAGAATATATCCTGTTTTGGCAAAATCCAGCTGGTACTGACCATCCTGTGTCTGGTCAACATGCATCAATGCAGGCTGTGCGTCCTTGAACGTACGCTCAGTCACTTTGCCTTTCATCGTGTACAGTTCCAGCTTCTGCCCTGTAAGGACTGTATAGCCGTTGCCAGCCGTCTGGATATAGGCATCACCGGCAATGGCACGTCCCCAAGCAAGCTTGCCGTCGGTGCCAAAGCCCATCAGTCGGTTACCCGTATTCTCGAAGTTGGCACGCATGAGGATTGAACCATCGTCCAGAATGGCCAGTGATTCACCGCCGCCATCTCCCAGTGTATTGGCATTGGCAGGGAATTGGTAGAAGGACAGACGATTCAACGTACGATCATAGATCTCCACTTTGGGATTCGCAGCTTGCTGCCAGAAGTTGCCTACCTTGGTTTGTTTGCTGGCATCCACTATAATTCGACCATGATCAGCCTTGAGCACGTTGCCGTTAATGGTCTTTTCGGTAATCAACTTGCCCTTTTTGTCATATAACGAGATGGCTGAGCGAACGGAACCGTTCGATTGCACGCCCTGACTTGAAGCAACCATCAGCGTATCGTTATCCAATAAGGATATGCTTGCAGGTGAATTCACCGTTTTGATCCAGTTGGTCTTGCCGGATGTATTGAATGAGTACAATTTTTTGGTTTTGTCCGAATATTCCATATACACATACGCTGTACCGTTGCTGGCATATACCGAATCGGAGTAGGTGGTATAAGGACCGCTTTTCTCATGGAATATCGTATTCCACTTCAATTGTCCAGTTGTAGCATCGAATGCCTGGAGAGAGTCCAGCTGCCAGTCCAGTGTTGTTTTGCTGCTTGTTTTCGTTACAGGCTGGGAGGCATGTACATAGACAAGATTTTTGGATGGCACGGCATGGATTGCCTTGATCAGGACATCTTTCTCTGTATTAGCCTCAGTGAGCATCAGGGAAGATGACGTCCACGCCGGTTTGGGCATGGATTCGGGTGAAGCGGCAGCGTAACTCGTTGTATTCATGGTGAAGAGGAGCATGCCGCCAAGAACGAGGGCAGCCCATGTTTTGGACTTGTGTTTGGTCAATGTGTGCAAGTGATAAACCACCTTTCTTCTTCGGTTCAAAGGGAACCGATTGTTGAATTTTACCATTGATGTCATATTGAATTCAACCGAACGCGCTGTAACCTTTTATCATTGGTTTGTTGATATATCCATGTTTGATGAAGTGTGAGGGTTACAGGGAATTCATCTTCTTTCGATGAAGGTGGAAGTCTGATATATTTAGTGCGGTGATAAGCCATATCTGCGTAAAACTACGGAGAGAACATAGGGAATAGAACAAGGAGAAAAGCTATGAACTGGAGTGAACATGTGACCCTATGGGTCATAGGAATTATTGTCATATTACTACTGCTGGCCTGGATTATTCGCCGTGTTATCGGGCGCGGGCAGCGAATACGAAGTGAAGCCAATCCTCGGAAGATTACGATCAAGGACATCGATAAAATGGAGGATGGTTCGGAGTTTGAATTATATCTCTATCATTTATTCGAAGAGCTCGGGTACAATGAGGTTCATAAAACGACGAGCAGCCGGGATTTCGGGGCCGATCTGGTGTTTGTTGATAGACTTGGCAGACGAAGTGTTGTGCAAGCGAAGCGATATGGCGCAAACCATCCCGTAGGATTAAGTGCGGTGCAGGAAATATATACGTCCATGCGTTATTATGAAGCCGACCGGTCGATTGTATTAACGTCCGCCCGATACACTGAAGCTTGCCGGACGCTTGCAGCAGTCAATGGAGTGAAATTGCTGGACCGGGAAGACCTGATGGAATTAATTCTGTTATTCAAAGCCAGAAGAGTAGAAGAAGCACTGGAATTGATCGAAGAAGATGATCATGAACCCATTGAGACGTGGCAGTCCCGGCGAAAACGGCAATCCCGCTAAAAAATGAACGGGAAGCCTCACTGTTATAAATGTGTACGTCTCATTCCAATAGAAAGCACCTTCACTTGCGTAGCTGCACATGATATATTGAGTGTATATCAACCAAAGGAGTGTGTAATCCATTATGGCACGTACACAAACACAAAAAGCATTACGCAAAGCAGAGCGGTCAGGTCAATGGTGCTCAGAACAGAGCCGAAGAGTGAACGGAGATTATGGTGCGTTATCCCAGCATGTACGGATCATGCCTACGAAGCAGGAAAAATTGCAAAAGGTCAAACACAAGAAGCAGATCATCCAGGATGGTGGTGCTTCTTTTTATTTTGTTTGTGAGGTACGGATTAATGAATAAGTAAGACGATAGAATGCTTTCTTTGGTTGGAAAGTAATCATGTGGACTGTTAAAATTATGCTAATGAATTGAATTATCAATCCTTGTAAATTTAATGAAGGGAAGAACCTATACATATGACAACTGCGCTGCATCTGAATAAAAAAATCGTTCGGCGTTTTTTGCTGCATACGCAAGCTTTACTGGGACGTTGGCCCGCAGTTTCCTTACCTTCGGGACCCGATCAAGTTCTGAGTTTGATTCGCTCCCTCGGCTGCGTGCAGATCGATCCTGTGGCTGCTGTAACCGGAAACCAGCATTTGGTGCTGGGTGCTCGTGACCCGGGTTATACGGCTGACAGCCTTAATGCGCTGCTCAGTGAACACAAGGTGTTTGAATATTTTGCCAATGCTGCTTGTGTCATACCGATCGAGGATTATGCACTCTTTGAACCTGTGCGTGCCCGGTTAAGGGAGCGTCTGGCTCCGTCCCTGCAAGGTCTGGAGAAAACAGTACAGCATGTGTTACAGCGTTTGAAGGAAGAAGGACCTTTACCATCAAGAGCCTTCCGTGCTGTTGAGCGGGTAAGTGGTTACTGGGACAGTGCAGATGTGCCGAAGACGAAGGATACCACACTTGCACTGAATCTACTTTTAGACTCTGCTGTGATTCGTGTGGTGGCGAGGCAGGGGAACGAACGTTATTTTCATATTACCGAAGACATATTGCAGCAACAAGGACTTCCATTGGAAGAAGATACTGATATGTTGGTCCAGAGACAGGCTCTCATGGATAAATACATTCATGCGTATCGCGTCGTGGATGCCCGGGATCCCCGTCTGGGTTGGCTAAAATCTACAGCTGCTGAACGACGCGCCGATATTGCAGCCCGTGTGTCAGATGGACGAATGATTCCGCTTAAGGTGGAGGACGTGGCAAACCCTTATTATATACGTGCTGAAGATGAGGATATGCTAATGCAAATGGAGAGGGAAGAGCCACACTATGATCCATCTGGCCCGGTCCGTTTCCTGCCGCCACTGGACAACCTGTTATGGAGAAGAGAACGGATTGTCGATTTATTCGATTTTCATTATAAATGGGAGATTTATACGCCAGAGGTGAAAAGAACCTACGGTTATTATGCCATGCCGATTCTTCATGGTGATCGGTTGATCGGACGCATGGACCCGCGACTTGATCGCAAAACGGGAGTCCTTACAGTTCGCTTGTTGTCCATGGAAGAAACGGCTCCACCTGTGGCGGAATGGATGAACGATTTTCGGGAGGGGCTGCAATTCTTTGCAACCATGCATGGGGCGCGTTCCATCTCTATTGAGAAGACGGTACCGAAAGAGCTGAAAAGCAGCTTAAATCGATATGAGCAGGGGATATACGAAAAATGTATTGAGACGGAAATTGGAATGGATAAGAGGATCTAGGATGAAAGGATTCAGAACAGACCCAAAAAAGGACAGAAAAAGGGGGAACCTTATGGTCCCCCTCTTCATTGATTCTAGATCAGATGTTTAGCATTGCATCAGTAGCGCTAAGGAAAACCTAAGCCCACGTCCTTGCAAAAACTTCTTTAGTTCACCAGATGCGGCATTTCAACGTTTGGATCAACGTCTGCTTCATAATCCACACCATCGGTTTCAAAACCAAACAGCTGGAAGAATTCGCGACGATACCCTTCCAGATCGGACAGATCGTAGATATTCTCTGTGGTCAATTCATTCCAGAGTTTCGCCACTTCTTCCTGAACGTCAGCTCTCATCTCCCAATCGTCAATGCGAATGCGACCTTCGGCATCGGTTGGAACTTCTCCACCCGCATACAGGCGATCAGCGAACAGACGCTGCAATTGCTCGATGCATCCCTCATGCAAGCCTTTTTCTTTCATGACTTTGTACAAAGCAGAGATGTACAGTGGCACCACTGGAATCGCGGAGCTGGATTGAGTCACGAGCGCTTTGGCTACAGTTACGTAAGCACGTCCGCCTTTGGCACTTAAACGATCATTCAGCTTGTGTGCTGTGGCTTCCAGATGGTTCTTCGCCTGACCGATGGAACCATCACGATAAATGGCATGGGTAAGTTCAGGTCCGATGTAGGAGAACGCAATCGTTGTTGCATCATCTGCAAGCACGCCGCCTTGTTGTAGGGCATCCATCCATAGTTCCCAATCGTCTCCACCCATCACGGTTACCGTCTGACGAATTTCTTCTTCAGTAGCCGGCTCCAGAGTAACCGAGCTGATCTCGCCTGTGTGGAAATTTACCGTTTTGTTCGTGTAGGATTGTCCAATAGGCTTCAACACAGAGTTGTAAACTTCGCCCGTGTTTGGATCAATACGTCGTGCGGACGCAACGCTGTACACAACCAGATCCACTTGACCGAGTTCACTGCGAATCAGTTCAACGGCTTTGTCTCGTGTTTCATTTGCGAATGCATCACCTGTGATGCTGTACGATTTCAGGCCTGCTTCTTCCGCGGCTTTCTCAAATGCAGCGGAGTTGTACCAGCCTGCTGAAGCTGTGCGTTTTTCTGTAGAACTGCTAGGACGGTATATGCCGATCGTATTTGCTCCTGCTCCAAAAGCAGAGACAACGCGTGACGCCAGACCGTATCCGGTGGAAGCACCAATCACGAGCACGTTACGCGGTCCTTTTAATTCCGGTTGGGATTTCACATAATCAATCTGTTCCTGTACTTGCGCAGCGCAACCTACAGGATGGGAAGTGGTACAAATAAAACCACGTGTTCTTGGTTTAATAATCATTTATTTGCATCCTTTCATATTCAGCTCATGTTTCAGCATTTCGATCAAATGCTCGTATACATACCTCCTTATTGTAAAACAATTACCTCGGAAACGGAAACCGTTTCGTTAGATTTCGACGGAAGAATGGCGTTATATCTTCAATTTTGCGATGATGTGAATAGAAGGTGCTCGCTTGTTACGATAGAAAGGACAGGGATACCATGCTGAAAGAACGTATTGAACTATTAAGCAAAAGGAAACAAATCTCCCGTAAAGACCTGGTGGAAGGTCTGGTCACGCAGGCCCATTTTGCCAATATCCTGGCGGAACGTTATCCGCTCCCTGAGGACTTGGCAGAAGCGATCGCCGAGCGTCTCGGTGTATCTCCTTCCTATATTCTTAAGGCTGCGGCTCAGGATGAGGATACACTCAAGCGGGCAGAGGTTATTTTTGAACAAATGTCCGTTCCAGCGTCGGCAATATCTGAAGATACGGTGCATGCGCTGGAAGATCGGGATGACACGCTGACGGTTGAGCTGACAACGGCCTTGATGAAGGCGGTCTATTATCAGCAATTAAACGATGCAACGGCTCATGAGTATATACATACGTCCTACCTCAATTTCTATCTGGAAAAATACGGTCGTCCAGACGATGTTGATCTTCCGCGTCCGTTAGTCAAAGCACTTTTGTTCTATAAAATACAATATTATCGCTCCAAAATGGCCTTTGTAGATGTATTAACTCATGCAACCCGGCTCAGTGAACTGGCACTTCCCGGCAGTGAATTCTGGCTGTCAGTGCAAAATATCAAGATGGAAGCCTATATTCAGGTCAAACAGTATGAGGAAGCAAAACAGGTATTTGAGCTTACGATGCGTCATGTCTATGATCAGCGGATGTTCCATCGATTGTCCGGGTTATATGTGGCATATAGTGGCTATTGCTTCGCAATGGGGCTGGTTCAGGAGGCACTCTCGGCATTAACAATGGCGGAGGCAAACCTTGTGTATGCGGGCAACCAGGGAGATCTGGTGACGGCGATTGCCAACAATCGAATTGTCATGCTGACGATGACAGGTGAACTGGATCAGGCGCAGGCGGAGATTGAACGATTTGAGTCACTGTTGCAGCAGGAACCGGTGGAAACCCGAGAGGCCATGCAGCCACTCATTCAGGTGTATCGCTGTGAGGTGTCGCTGGCACGTAAGAACTGGGGTATACTTGCGCAGAGTATAGACCAACTTTTGAAATGTGCTACAACACAGGATCAACAGATGAGTGCAATTTTCTACCAGAGCCAGCTGTCTCTGGCGCACGGGGATCGGGAAGTTTTCATGGATCGGGCGCTTGCCTGTCTGCCTTATTTTGAATCCGCGCAGCATGTCATGCGGCTTGAACCGTTATATGAGGGGCTGGCCGTGGTGTCCGAGGATCAGCGCAAGTACAAGGAAGCCGCCATGTATTATCGAAAACTGGTATATTTGTTACGCAAAAAATAGACTGAATTTGAACGTAATTTTAGTATTCACTCGTGTTAACCAAGAGGAGTACAAATGTTGAATAGCGCTACTGACATACCGTTGTCAGTAGCGTTATTTTATCATCATTTAAGTAAACATATTTGAAGTAAATATAAAGGGATATAAGGCCGATTCATGCCCCACAAGATGATCGGGTACTTTTATTCTATAAAAGGAAGGGTGTATTTTATGTATTTTGCTTCTGTACGTATTATTACTGACGACGTGGATCGTCTTGTCGAGTTTTATGAGAAAGTCATGGGTGTTTCAGCGGTACGCCCCGCGCCTGTCTTTGCCGAACTCGTTATCCCATCATGCACCCTGGCGATCGGCCACTCTCAGACGGTACTCCTGTTTGGCATTGGTTCTGCCGTGGCAGCGAACAATCACACAGTCATCCTCGAGTTCCGCGTCCAAGATGTTGATGCCGAATATGAGCGCTTGAAGCCGTTTGTGGACGAGTGGGTAAAGGAACCGACCACGATGCCGTGGGGGAATCGTGCTGTGCTTTTCCGTGATCCTGATGGCAATCTCGTCAATCTCTTTCAACCAGTGACCGAGGAAGCGATCAAACGTTTCAGCGGTAGGGTCTGATTTCGGGGAACAGCTCGCTCCGTGTAAAAGGTTGAAAAGGTGTGTATTCGTAATTACTTGGTACAAAAAATAGCTGGCAATCGTAAAATGAAGATCAGATTAGCAGAAATTTATTGCGAAATTGGCTTCGATCCTTACTTAAGAAACGATTATCCTGTAATTTAGTTGCCGGATTTTTCGTTTTTTTGTATGTCGCCAGAAGGGTATTCAAGGAACAACGGTGGTGTTTATAATTTAACTATAATCAAATTAAAACAAATGAGGTGCTTATTATGATGGGATGGTTCGGTAAAAAGAACAAGCAGGAAGATGCCATTGCCAAAGCGGATAAAATGATGAATAAAGGACTCACTGGCATGATGATGAAGGGCTTCGTATCCAAGGAACATCGGGAGGCGATTAACCAAAGTCTGGATTCGGCAAAACAAGCACAATGGGCAGCGAGTGGTTCGCTTCCGTTAACAGCTACAGCTACCGTGGTGACCATCACGGATACAGGCAGACTGATCAATTTTGATCCGATTGTTGTGCTTGTCTTGGATGTGACAGAGACGAACGGTAACCAGTATCAGCGAACACTGGAAACACTGGTGTCCAAAATGCAGATTCCGCGAGTTGGCGATCGGGTGGGATTGGGCCAGAATCCATCGAATCCGTCCGAACTGATCTACATGGGGTTGTTGTCAGTATAGAGGGATCGGGTAAGAGAAGGTGATAACTATACAAATAATGCGTATAACAACGAATAAAGAATAATACAGAGATATGAATAGAAAGATTAGGAGAGGGTGGGACATATGGTAGGTTTCCTGAGATTCATTGGCGTATTAACGGTATTCGGTGTGGGGTTCTCCCCATTTCTGGCACAGCAACTGTGGAATGATCCGTTTATCATTATGCAGGCATGGTGGTATACTCCGGCAATCTTTGCCGGGTTTGCACTGATCTTTGTTCCTGCAATATTGAGCCATATTTTCGGTATGGGTCGGGTCAAGACAGGTTTACCTGCAGTGGGGGTTATCAAGAGCGTACAACAGACGGGCACGTATATTAATGAACAACCGGAGGTTCGATTGAGTCTGACGGTGTCGCGGAAGGGACGCGAGAAATACGATACGGAGATGAAAACCGTCATTCCACTGACCTCCATGGCACAGTTTCAGCCGGGCAGTTTCATTCCGTTAGTGGTCTCTGTGAAGGATGATCGCAAGGTAGGGCTTGATATGAAAGGGCAATTATCACAGGAGGATATACAGCAATTGCTGGATGAAAAGATGGTACAGCAAGGGGTATCCCCTGAGATGATGGATATTGCAAGAACAGGCGAAAAAGCGATGGCCAAGATTCTCGATGTCACTCCACTTGGGAGTGGAGGCAGTAATAAAATCAAACTCCAGCTCAAACTCAGCATAACCAAGACGAACGGTGAAACCTTCCATGTGACAACGCAAAAAGAAATTTTGTCATCTGCGCTGTCGCAAGTGCAGCAAGGTCATATCATTAACGTCATCTATTCACAGCAAGATCCGACGAAATTGGTGCTGGCGTTAAATGTACAAGAACAACAATTAAATGACTTATTCTCTTCATGAGAATGTAGATAAAAGGAGGTCGTACACGTCATGTTAATGACATGTACGACCTCCTTATTGCATTTCGTATGTACAACAGATGCAAGCAACGTACTGCTATCAGACAATACCAAGGCGCATACGATAAGAAAAGAGTACTGTTCTGGATTGTCCGTCAAATACACGATTAGCCAACGCTTTGAACTCGTCGGCAGCCGTTAATAGCTCATCCGCTCCGAGCTTCAACGCCGTTTGCAAGCCGCCTTGGCTCAAGGCCAGGTTCACGTATCGGTCTGCATCAAAGGTCTCGTGGTGATGAAACACGATTTCCCGCACATATCGGAACAGACCGGACTCCTGAATCTGCTGCAGATGCCCATCCTTGCTCCATTTGTGTGCCTGGCTATCCTGGGGAGCCAGACTGGCTGCTCGTTGATCTGCTTCCTTATTCAGCTTCAGGTAAGCTTGTTCTAACTGCCAGTCTAACATTGGCGGCCAGTCGCAATCGTAGGCAGCAAATATGCCCCCTGTGCGAAGGACACGTGCGAACTCGCGTAGTGTGGCTTGCGGCTCCATCCAGTGAAATGACTGGGAGCAGGTCAGGACATCGACGCTGCCATCCGGCAGTCCGAGGTCGTGAGACAATCCCGACACGAATCGCAGGTTATCCGGCTTCCCGGCAGATTCCCACTTGGATTCTGCTACAGACCTCATGTCATCACTCGGTTCGAAGCCGATGATGCGTTCTGCCTCATTAAGCCAGATCCACGAGGATAAACCGGTGCCACAGCCAATATCTGCGACCATACGCGGAGTGCTGCCAAGATATGTGGTTAGAATATCCACCACTTCAGTGGGGCAGCTGGTCGGTTCTGATCGTATAACGTACCGAATCCTTTGAAACGTTCCACATTGTTGCGCCTAATGTCTTGCATGGATAAGCCTCCTTCGATCAGTTAGATGACGGAGAGTCAGCTGTGATCAGAATTGTATAGACCTATATTATATCATTCATTGTTGGGCAGTTTGTTCATGACATTCTGCAAATGTTCAACGGCTTTGATATGACGTCTGAGCAGTTCCTGTCCAACATGAACAGGCTCGATTACGGTCAGCTCGGAACCAAATGACAGCAGGAAGGAGTAGAGCCATTCCCCCACATTCAATTCGAGAGACACACGAAGCCTGCCATCCGGCTCTTTTTTAACGAGGGACGGTTCAAAAAAATCATACACCCGGTATGCAATGTTGCTGGAGAACGAAAGTGTCAGAGGCGTCAGGACAGGAGCTGCCTCTGATCCAGGGTGGGGTGACCCGGCATGAACAGGATGATCTTCGTGTTTTCTCGCCAGAAAAGCCAACTGAGTGATCCGTTTCATCTTGAATGTCTCGAATTCTTTCCGATCAGGGTCGTCATGAATATAACCTTTGAAGTACCATGTACTATTTTTAAAAATAAGCTTCTGTGGTTCCACAGTAGGAATGCTTTTCTCACCATCCGAATTCACATAATGAAACGTAATGAGTTGATTCGTTAATATGGCTTGTTTCACCTGATTGAACAGTTCTCTCTCTTGCAGGGGGATGCTGCCCCAGGGTGAGAAATTGAACTCAATCCAGTCCAGCTTGTGATCAAACAATGCGGTTAACCGTTGCAGCATATGGGCACTGTTAAGGTGTGGGATCGCACTAATGCTATAGAGTCCCATCAAGATTTCGTTCTGGTCTTCTTCCGACAGCAGCGACTTGTCCATGACATAGTTGTCCATGAGATGAATACCGCCATGCTTGCCGGTCGTTGTATAGACGGGAATGCCCGCAGCGCTCAGTCTGTCGATATCGCGGTACACCGTACGTACAGAAATCTCGAACATACGGGCGAGTTCTGGTGCAGTGGCTTTCTTTTTCTCCAATAACAAAAGCAGCATTCGAAATAATCGGTTATTTTCCATGGAATGATTATACCATGACAATAGGTGTCAGGGTATGGGTGGTACACTGGTTACATAGTCTTTTTGAGATATGAAGGAGGAATTAGTCATGACAATGAAAGAAGGATTTTACTGGGGGGCGCAACGGCTGCCAATCAATTCGAGGGTGGATGGAACCAAGGTGGCAAGGGGCCAAGCACATCTGACATGATGACAGGGGGAACCCACACGATTCCACGCCGGATTACGCCTGTACTCGAAGAGGGCACGTATTATCCGAGCCATGAAGCGGTTGATTTCTACGGACATTACAAAGAAGATATTGCCATGATGGCAGAGATGGGCTTCAAAATGTTCCGCATGTCCATCAACTGGTCTCGGATCTATCCGAACGGTTACGATCTGGAGCCCAACGAAGAGGGCTTGCAGTTCTATGATAATGTCTTTGCCGAGTTGAAAAAGTACAATATTGAGCCGCTCGTAACGATCTCCCATTATGAAACGCCATTTGGTCTGACACAGAAGTATAACGGTTGGGCTTCCCGTGAAGTCATCGACTTTTATATCCGATATTGTACAACGATCTTTAACCGCTACAAAGATCAAGTGAAATACTGGCTGACATTTAACGAAATCAACTGTCTGACGATGCCGTTGGGTGCTTATATGGCTGGAGGTCTTTTGTTTGAAGGCAAAGAGACGCTGGTCGACGGAGTGGATGATCCACAGACGCGGTTCCAGGCATTACATCATCAATTTGTGGCGAGTGCCAAAGCGGTGAAACTGGGACATGAGATCAACCCGGACTTCAAAATTGGCTGTATGGTTGCGTTCATGACAACTTACCCAAATACATGTAACCCGGACGATATACTGCTTGCACAGAAGAAAGACCAACTGTCCAACATGATCTGTGGTGACGTACAAGTTCGTGGAGCGTATCCTGGATTCGCCAAACGTTTCTTTGCTGAAGAAGGCATCCAGATCGAGATGCAACCGGGAGATGAGCAGACCCTGCGTGAAGGTTGCGTGGACTTCTATTCCTTCAGTTATTACATGTCTTTGGTTGAAAGTGCGGACGAGTCCCTCGAGAGAGCAGAAGGTAATCTGCTGGGTGGTATCAAAAATCCATATCTCGAAGCTTCCGACTGGGGATGGCAGATCGATCCGAAAGGACTGCGTTACACGCTGAATCATCTCTATGATCGGTATCAGATTCCATTAATGGTGGTTGAGAACGGTCTGGGTGCTGTCGATGTGGTAGAGGAAGATGGCTCCATTCAGGATGACTATCGCATTGATTATCTGAAAGGTCACATTGAACAGATGAAAGAAGCCGTAGCCGATGGCGTAGACCTCATTGCCTACACGATGTGGGGATGTATCGACCTGGTTAGTGCATCCACTGGAGAGATGAAGAAGCGTTATGGCTTCATTCATGTCAATAAGGACAACGACGGTAACGGAGATTTGAGCAGAACACCGAAGAAGAGTTTCCACTGGTACAAAAAAGTCATTGAATCCAATGGTGAAGAGTTATAATTTGATGTGAAAAAATTGATCCGCCTGTTCCCTTCAATGGGACAAGCGGTCCGTATAGCTCTGAACGTGTTCAGAACTATATATGAACACAAAAATACCCGGCTATCCTTCAGTCAAGGAAAGCCGGGTATTTCTATGTGCACGCACTGGCGGAGATTATGCCAGCCTTCTGCTTTGCAGTTGGGACATGCGCTCCAAATGCCGCCGGTAAAACCATATGCATGTGGAGAGCCAGCATCCACTTAAGAAGTATCCGCCAACAATATCACTTGGATAATGTACACCCAGGTAGATACGACTTATACCAATGGTCAGTATAAAGATGGCGCTGGCAATAATCATCAGCACACGTCCGGTGACGGTGGGTACATGTTTCCAGATGAGAAAAGCCAGTCCACCATAAAGGCTAAATGCGGCCATGGAATGTCCACTGGGAAAGCTATAGCCGCTCACTTCGATGATTCGGTTAATGGTAGGTCTCGCACGTTGGAATACCAGCTTAAGCAATGCATTTAACAGGGTTGAACCGGCGAGCACACAAGCCAGGAAGAGTAGTTCGCGTTTGTGTCGCAGCCAAACGTATAACACAATCATCGCAATGATTGTAATGAAGACCACGGGCATTTCGCCGCCGATCCAAGTGAAAAACTGCATGAATTGTGTCATGCCGGGGGATTCCAACCCCTGAATCCAGCCGATTAGCGTATCATCAAATCGATGAATCTGGTTGTCGCTGATGGACAGCGCGATGCTTATAAAAGCGATCATGCATAACGCTGCAACGAGCAGCGGATTGAGATGTTCTTTTTCAAGTTGTGCATCAAGTGTTGAGTTCCTCCGTGATGTGGGATTTCGAATGTTACGCCCTTGCGTATATCGGACATAAACATATTCTTATTATGCTATAATTTTACAATAAATATTGTAGCAATAAAAATATGTAACCGTAACAACGGTTGTTCAAGCAGAGAATCTAGGAGGGGAGCGGTCGGAATGAAACGACGGTTGCTGGTGTTTATATCGGTTTTGCTGTTGGTTACATCGGGGTTAGCTCTATTTCCCGGAGAGAAAGTGTATGCTTGCAGTTGTGTGGAGAGTGATGTTCAGAAGAGGTTGGAAACGTATACTACGGTATTTACAGGCGAAGTGGTGAAGAAAGGTCCATCGCAGCAATCGAAGAATGACGGCATGTTAAGAGAATATACCTTTGATGTAAGTACGGCATGGAAGGGAGTCGACGCCAAAAAAATGAACATCATCGCGAGTGACGGTGGGTCTGAATCCTGTGGTATTCAATTTGAAAAGAATCAGTCCTACCTGATCTATGCTTATCAATATGAAGTGGATCATAAGCTGCATACGAATCTATGCAGTGGCAATGTTCCAATGGAACAAGCCGGAGATGATCTCAAATTGCTGGGCGCGGGCAAGGTTGTGAGTGGAAAAGATTTTGAAGAAACCAGTCATGGTGGGCGGAGTGTACCTTTCGATCTCATCTTATATGGTACAATCATTTTATTAGCAGTAATGATAGTCGTGTGGTTCTGGAGACGGAAGAAAAGAATATGATTGCAGATCTGATGAAAATTGAAAGTTGGATTGGATAACAGAAGGTTTGAAAAAAATAATCCTCTTACAGCGCGTTAGTTAAGGTACATTAACGCGCTGTAAGAGGATTTTCAATGGGAGTCTCAAACTTGTATCCATTTGGAGTCGAGATTAACTATCCTATGGAACTATAAAAATTAAACTAAATATTCTTTAGTTCAATTTTTATAGTTCAGCTGCAACATGTATTCATAAGCGGTGACGCCGAATACCCGTTTGAAATGCCTGTTCAGATGGGTCAGATCCACGAATCCGCAATCAGCAACAGCGGCATAGACGTCCTTCTGCATTTCAATCGATTGACGGGCACGCTCCACCTTGCAGTTCAAGAAAAACTGGTAGGGGGATATGCCGGCTTGTGACTTGAATTCACGGATAAACTGAAACTTGGACATGCCGAATTCGGAACTCAGATTGTCCAGCTTGAGTACATCTTCGGTGCTGCACAACATGATTTCCTTGGCTCTTCGAACCAGACTGTCCTGAGGCAGCCAGAGCTTGGTATCCATCTCCTTCTGAGCCAGAAGATGAACCAGATCAAAGACCCGTTCGCTGCACTCGGCTTCGTCCTGTCTGAGTTGAACGGCGTCATTCAGCATCAGGATCTTACGTGCAAGTTCGGAATCATAGACGATGGGACTTCCAAAACGCAATTCCTTTTTGTCGATAATCTCCTCAACCAGGTCCGGCTTCAAATACAGCATCACATAATCAATGCCAGCCTTATCATAGGAGCTTCCATCATGGGACTGTTCACGATTGAACAACATGACGCCATTTTGGTGAGAAGCCTGATATTGTCCGTCCAGGTTATACTGTTGAATGCCGCGCAGTGTCACGCCAACGGCATACTCTTCGTGGCAATGTTTTTTGTATGCAAAATCAGTAAAGCTGGCGGATAGTGCCAGCACGTCTTGCGACTTTTTATAATTAAACCGTTCCATGCAGCACACCTCCCAAGCTTTAGATCAATCCGGATACTATAATGGCTGAGTATAACAAAAAAGGGCCATGAGAATACTCAGTAATTTTTGGTGTCGATTCAGCAGCGTTCTGAAAACCGTGCCAAACACAACCCAACTGGAATAGGCGAGAAAACCAATAAAGGTAATGAGCAACACGAACAGAAACGATGAGAAGGAACTTTGATAAAAGGGCAATACATAGCTTGGAATGACCGTGAACGTAAACAAGACCACTTTTGGATTCACAAATTGCATAATGAAACCGTTCCAGAAACCGGTCACTTGTTTCGGTGCATCCTCGGTGGTACCCATTTTGTAAATCTGGTAAGCCAGATACACCATGTACAGCCCGCCGACAATCTGCATCACCTTCAGGATTCCGGGCAACACACCGGCAAGAAGGTGATTAAGAAACGCTGATGCGGCAAGCAACAGACCAAACGCCAGTGTAGCTCCCCAGACATAACGCATTGTTTTTCGTGCGCCAACGATCTGTGTAGAAGAAAGAATTACGATATTGCTAGGGCCGGGGGTGAATGTAACAACGATGCAGTAGATTAAAAAAGATGCAAGATTCATAATGATGATGCTCTCCTCTGGTTGTAGTCTAGTTCCATGATCATACGTCCAGAGGGATAAACCATATAGTACATTATTGCAGCAGATACACCGGTAACAGCAGGAGCTTGCTTTTAAAAGATAAGAGATAGTTTTCTTTTTGAATGATTGCGTTTACAATTTAGACGATGTACACGGTGATCAGATTACTTGAGGAAGTGAACGGAATGAAAAAAATGCTGCTGGTATACATTTTACTAATCTCAGCCTTTGCGCTGTATGTGTTGAGATTCGAATACAACAGTCAGGTAAACAGTTCATGGGAGGACCGGGGGCTGCGCGGTGATATCGGGGAGACGTATATCATGATTACTTTCCAGTCAGGATTGGAGTATTGGAAGAGCCCGCTCAAAGGCTTTGAAGATGCCGGGGATGCGCTGGGTGTAACCGTAGAATACCGCGGTGCTACCCGGTATGATGCGAAGGAGCAGACCATGGTAATTGAGCAGGCCATCGCTCGTAAACCGGCGGGCATTGCCATATCTGCAATCGATCCGCAATCGCTAGTTCCCGCGATTAACAAGGCAATCGAAGCTGATATCCCTGTGGTATTATTTGACGCGGATGCACCGGGCAGCCAGGCCTATTCTTTTCTTGGGACAGACAACTATAAGTCGGGTGTAATGGCCGCCGATAAAATGGCTGAACTGCTGGGTCGTGAGGGAAAGGTCGCGGTTGTAACCTCGCCAGGACAACAAAATCATGAAGAACGGACAAAGGGCTTCCGCGATACGATCAAGACGAGATACCCTTCCATGCAGGTCGTTGAAGTGGCAGACGGACACGGTGATGCGATGGTATCCCGAGACGAAACGCTGAGAATGATGAAGGAACATTCGGAGCTTGCGGGTATTTTTGTAACTGAAGCTACCGGAGGAGCAGGAGTGGGGGAAGCCGTTCAGACTTCGGGGACAGCCATCCATTGCAGATTATTTCGTTTGATACGAATAAGGATACATTGGACATGATCAAGAATGGTACAATCTCCGCTACGATTGCACAGGGAACCTGGAATATGGGATATTGGTCACTTCAATATTTGTTCCATCTGCATCACCAATTAACGGTTCCTGCCCCTTCCTCATCCGGTGAGAATGCACCACTTCCCGTGATGGTAGACACAGGGATCTCTGTGGTGACACGCTCCGATGTGGATGATTACTATGCCAAATAACAACGAAGATTTCAAGAGTCCAGGGCCTTGGAGCAGGAGAGCAATCGGTTCAACTTTCAGGAATGGGATTAGGCGTTTACGCTTGCGTAATATGCCCCTTCGCTACCAGCTGATGCTGCTTTTTCTGCTATTCGCCATTGTGCCCTCTGTAGGACTCGGGTTGCTTGTGAACTGGACGGTGGAGCGGGTAGTCGAACGACAGGTTGAAGGGCATACCATGCAACTAATTGGCAAAGTGAATGAAGCGTTGAATAGCAAAATGGAGAATTTGCAAAACATGACCTATCTGATTGCATTTGACCCGGATATTGCTGCTTTTATGGACGACAACATGTCACTGAACGATAATGCAGGCATGGAATCCATCAACACCGACACCCCTGGCAAGACGGAGCAAAACCGGTTATATGGCATCAAGCAAACCTTGCAGGGGTTCACAACGTTGTATCCTGAAATCGCGGGGATTGTTCTCGTCAATGCAAGTGGTGACTATATTAGCAACGAGATGTATCCACGAGCGGAGCAGAGCCTGATTCAGGAAAATTGGTATCAAAAAGCATCGGCCAACCCGGGCATATTCATGGTATTGGGACAGCCAAAAGAGCGTAATCTCACGACACATGTACGGTATAAGGATGATGAGATTGTATCGGTTGCGCGTTCCATAACGGATGAAGCGTCAGGACGTGTGCGAGGCGTTATTATGATTGATCTGAAACTAAGGTCGGTCTCGCAGGCTGCCCGTAATGTAACCCTGGGGAAATCCGGTTATGTGATGGTGACGGATGCAGAGGGACAAAGTGTATACAAGCCTGAACTTCCGCTAATAGAACACATTCCCACAGACTGGTTCCCCTCTGGTGAGAGTGGAACTTTTACCGCCGAAACAGAGGGTGGAACGTTATTATTCATGTATCAGTCGTCTACTTTTACGGGTTGGAGAACAGTAGGGGTATTTCCTACCAGAGACTCGATATCCGAAGTACGCCAGATCCAGTTTTACGTGGTTAGTTTTGTATTTGTGGTGTGTTTATTCGGCCTGAGCGCCTCTTTATGGTTCTCCCGTTCGATTGCCCAGCCTATTTTCCGGCTCATGTCCTATATGCGCAGGGCGGAGACTGGCAATCTCAGACCAGGTCGCTGGAGCGATCGCGCTGACGAGATTGGCATGCTTGGCAACAGTTATAACCGAATGCTGGCACAGATTCGACAACTGATATCCTTAAATGAATTGCGGGAGCGGCAGAAGCGTGATGCTGAAATGCGAAGTTTGCAGGAGCATATCAAACCACACTTTTTGTACAATACCCTGGATACGATTCATTGGATGGCACGCAAAGAGGGAGCGGAAAATGTGTCCGGCATGGTTGGCGCGCTGTCTCGATTATTTCGCATCGGGCTTAGTAAAGGACAGGATTACATTCCGCTGCACTCCGAGCTCGAGCATATGACCAGCTATATGCAAATTCAGCAGACACGATATCGTGATCGTCTTCAGTATACATTGAATATTCCAGCGGAACTGCGGGACCTTTTTGTGTTAAAGCTGTTGCTTCAGCCTCTGGTAGAGAATGCAATCTATCATGGCATCAAGGGCCGGCGCGGGCCGGGACATATTCGGGTGGATGCCAGGTTGGAACATAACCGATTACTGCTGACCGTTCAGGATGATGGAGCAGGAATGTCCGGCGAACGGCTTGCCGAGATGCGACATCTGCTCGAAGCTCCTTTGGCCAGTTTGGAAGCGTCTTCCCCTGGGATCACAGGCAAAAGTTATGGCATGTTGAATGTGCAGGCCCGTCTCCGGCTGTCCTTTGGCGAGGAGTACGGTATTGTGCTGGAGAGCCAGGAAGGCGAAGGAACTCGGGTGACCATCATTCATCCGTTGATGCGAGAGCTCCCACCCATCCAGCAAATCAATAACGAAGAGAGGCAGGAGAATGAATGGGAAAATTCATAAAATCGACCGTGGCAACTTCAACTCAAACAGATGAGACAATCGCATCAACCACGATGATGGAGAATACGCCGGACAGCCATGTGGCGAAGAAATACCGCGTGCTCATCGCTGATGATGAACCGATCATTCGGGAGGGGATTCGGGATGCCATTGACTGGACAACGCTCGGGATGGAGGTTGTAGGTGAAGCGGAAGATGGAGAAGAAGCGCTGGAACGGGCTGCTGACCTGGATGTAGATATTGTTCTCGTTGATATGAATATGCCATTTCTGAACGGAATCGAACTCATTCGTGCCCTTCAACAGAAGTGCCCCGGCTGTCGTTACCTGATCATCTCGGGACATGATGAATTTGCTTATGCGCAGGAGGCGGTTCGTCTTGGCGTAGAGGATTACATCTTAAAGCCTGTGCAAGCAGAACAATTATATGCGGCACTTGAGCGATTGCATCAGCGACTTACGGAGGAGCACCAGAGGACGGCATATGTACAACAGGCAGCCCATCAGATTGAACGTAATATCCCGCTGCTTCGCCAGCGATTTATGCTGGAGTGGATGGAAGGGCTGGCAGAAGGGAAGGATCTGACAGAGCAGCTTGTGTTTTTGCGTCTGCCCGCCGTCCCACCTGTGCAGATTGGGATCGTGCGCTGGCCTGCTGCTGAAGCGCGTCAGACGATACTGAGAGAGAGTGATCGTCAACTATTTCTCTTTGCAGTGGAAAATATAATGAGTGAACTGCTGGCAGACCTGCCGCATGTTCTGTTCCGGGACCCCAGCGGATTGATCGGCATGTGTCTGTGGCAGCAAGCTCCCGAAGAGGTAGAGTCCCTTCTGGAAAAGCAGATCAGCTCTTGCCTGAATATTGCCATCCATGCTCATGTGGAGACACATTCGGGAACACTGGAAGACACGCCGGATACGTACCATCATTGCCGTGAACGGGTATACGAAGAAGTGCAGTTGTCTCCTCTCGTTCGCCGGGCAAGACAACTTATTCACGACGAGTATGCCGAGCGGGAACTGACCCTGGAATCACTCGCTTTCCGTCTACAAGTATCTGCCGTATACCTTAGCCGTGTACTGAAGAAAGAGCTGAATGATTCCTTTGTCACGCTTGTGACGCATGCCCGCATACGCAAGGCTGCACAATTATTGGACTCAACAACGCTGCCAATTCACACCATAGCTGAGCGGGTAGGTTATGATACCCAGCATTATTTTAGCACCGCGTTCAAAAAAACAATGGGCATTTCGCCTGCGCAGTATCGAAAGAATGGAGGGACGGCTGATCGTCCTTCAGCGAATCGATATTAATTACAGTGATCACTAATACGTGATGCATGATGAATGAGAAGGATGTGTTCTACTTCGTGTGAAGCGAAGTGGAACATGTCTTTTTTTTACACTCTGAAATGATCCTTCGTCGACTGTGCTCACAATTCATATTTCCATCAAAAGTTAAATTTTTATAAAAAAGGTTCAAAACGTGCAAAGACCTTCCGGCATCTCGAATGCTACCATTGGTCTCAGATAGGAACGGCACACAACAGACGCACTACCTTCATTGTAAGCGTTATCTTAGAATTCATTCAGAACGTATGACGTGAGGAAAGGGGAACTTCATATGAAAAAAGGAGCAATGCTCATCTGGCTTCTGGTGATGACCTTGATGCTCTCGGCCTGCAATCTGGCAGAGAGTGGCACAGGCAGCAAGGAAAAGGGATATGTCGGTATATCGATGCCAACCAAATCATCAGAGCGATGGGTGGGAGACGGGGAGAACATGGTCCGTCTGTTTCAGGAGCAGGGGTACAAAACCGATCTTCAGTACGCTGAGGACGTGGTTGAAAATCAGATTTCACAGATTGAAAACATGATCACCAAAGGCGTGGATGTAATGGTCATCGCATCCGTGGATGGCAACACACTAACGGATGTCATCAAGAAGGCGCATGACGAAGGAATCCAAGTGATCTCGTATGATAGGCTCATTCGCAATACGCCTTACTTGACCTACTACGCCACGTTTGACAATTTTAAGGTGGGTGTGCTTCAAGCCTCCTACATCGAACAAAAGCTTGGACTCAAGGATGGTAAAGGACCGTATAACATTGAATTGTTTGGTGGCTCTCCAGACGATAATAACGCCTATTTTTTCTTCGATGGCGCGATGTCTGTGCTTAAGCCGTACATTGAATCCGGCAAACTGGTGGTTCGCAGCAAGCAGATGACGATGGCCCAGATTGCGACCTTGCGCTGGGATGGAGCATTAGCCCAGTCACGAATGGATAACCTGCTGAGTGCCTATTACTCGGGTGATCATCTGGATGCCGTGTTATCTCCATATGATGGAATTAGTATTGGGATTATCTCATCCTTGAAAGGGATCGGTTACGGTACATCGAACAAACCGCTGCCCGTAATTACAGGACAGGATGCCGAACTTGCCTCGATCAAGTCGATTGTGGCCGGGGAACAGACGCAGACCGTGTTCAAGGATACACGGAAGCTAGCCGAGAAGACCGTAGAGATGGCCAATAGCATTTTGCAAGGAAAACAGGCGGAAGTGAATGATACAAAATCATATAACAACGGAATTAAGGTTGTACCGGCGTATCTCCTGGATCCCATCTCCGTGGACCGTACAAATGTGGAGCAGGATATCGTGGGTACCGAGTATTACACGAAGGAAGAGATCGGACTGAAATAATAAATGAAAGGAGCACATCCCATGGCCGGAATCATTCTGGAAATGAAGAATATCACCAAAACCTTTCCAGGCGTCAAAGCGCTGGAAAATGTCAATCTGAAAGTCCGTGAAGGCGAGATTCATTCCATATGTGGTGAAAATGGCGCAGGTAAATCTACGTTGATGAAGGTGTTAAGTGGTGTATATCCACATGGCATGTACGAAGGCGACATTTTATTTCAGGGCAAGAAATGTGAGTTCAAGGATATCAAGCAGAGCGAGGATCTGGGAATCGTCATTATCCATCAGGAGTTGGCCCTGATTCCCTACCTTTCGATCGCAGAGAATATTTATTTGGGCAATGAGCGTGCGAACAGAGGAATCGTAGACTGGAAGGAAACTTTTGTAGGTACACGGGAACTGCTCTCGAAGGTGGGATTGAGCGAAAATCCGAACACGCTAGTATCCAGCATTGGGGTAGGCAAGCAGCAACTGGTCGAAATTGCGAAAGCGCTCTCTAAGAAGGTACGGCTGCTTATTCTGGATGAGCCAACCGCTGCGCTGAACGAGGACGATAGTGAAAATCTGCTGCAATTAATGCTGGAATTCAAGAAACAGGGCATCGCCTGTATCCTGATCTCGCACAAGCTGAATGAGGTATCCAAGGTATCCGATTCCGTCACCATTTTACGGGACGGCAAGACGATAGAGACGTTGGATATGAAGAAGGAAAAAGTGACGGAGGACCGGATCATTAGCGGAATGGTAGGGCGTGATCTCACCAGCCGTTATCCGGAGCGTCATGCCACCATAGGGGAGATCATCCTTGAGGTGAAGGACTGGACGGTATATCACGAACATCATGCCGAGCGGAAAGTACTGGATCAGATCCATATGAATATCAGACGTGGTGAGATTGTAGGGATTGCCGGGCTGATGGGCGCAGGGCGCACCGAGCTTGCCATGAGTATCTTCGGCAAATCCTATGGCCGGAATATTACGGGACAGCTCATCAAGAATGGTAAGCCGATCCAGAACAATACCGTCACGGAGGCTATCCAGAACGGGTTTGCTTATGTCACAGAAGACCGCAAGGAATACGGACTCATTCTGATGGATGATATCAAGCGCAATATCTCCTTAACGGGCCTCAGCAAACTGACACGAAACGCGGTAGTGAACGAGCGTGAAGAAGTGCTGGTGGCGGAAGAGATGAAGAAAAGCATGAATATCAAGGCACCAAATATATTGCAGAAGACGGGTAATCTGAGTGGGGGCAACCAGCAAAAAGTGGTGCTGAGCAAATGGATTTTTGCCGGACCGGATATTCTGATCCTGGATGAACCTACCCGCGGGATTGATGTGGGAGCGAAATTCGAAATCTATACGATCATTCATCGGCTTGCTGCGGAAGGCAAGGGCGTGCTGGTAATCTCATCCGAGCTTCCGGAGGTTCTTGGCCTGTGTGACCGGATCTATGTAATGAATGCCGGACGAATCACCGGAGAAGTCAGCCGGGAGCAAGCATCGCAGGAAACGTTGATGAGATATATGACCAAGTCTGGAGGCGGCAAGCATGGAAATGATAACTAAACTGTTCAAAAATAATATCCGTCAATACGGCATGATTATTGCCCTGGTAGTGATTATGCTCTTGTTCGAGGTACTGACAGGCGGGCTGTTGCTCAAGCCGATTAACATCACGAATCTGATCCTGCAGAACAGCTACATCTTGGTGCTGGCGATTGGGATGGTGCTGGTCATCATTACCGGGCATATTGATCTGTCTGTCGGTTCCATTGCAGCCTTTGTGGGTGCGGTTGCCGCGATTATGATGGTGGATTGGCAGCTTCCGGCTTGGCTTGCGGTTATCGCTTCATTGCTGGTTGGCGCTCTGATCGGTGCATGGCAAGGCTTCTGGATCGCGTATGTGCGAATTCCGGCATTTATCGTGACACTGGCAGGGATGTTGTTGTTCCGAGGTTTGACGATGATCGTGCTTGAAGGGCAGTCCATCTCTCCTTTTCCGGCTGGATTCCAGAAAATAAGCTCGGGCTTCCTGGCGGACGTTCAATTCTCAGGTTTCGGTCTCGTATCCATCATTGTGGGTCTTGTGCTTACCGTCTGGTACATTATTAATGAGGTGAGGGAACGCCGTTCCCAGAAAAAATATGGATTTGAGGTCGTTTCACAGACACTGTTTCTGCTCAAGCTGATTGTGGTAGCTGTCGTGACGAATCTGTTTACCTTTGTCCTTGCGAGTTATGCGGGTATTCCAAATATTCTGGTTCTGCTGTTTGTCCTGATCGTAGTGTACTCCTTCGTGATGAATCGTACCGTTATGGGACGTCATGTGTATGCGCTTGGAGGTAATGAGAAGGCCGCAGGTCTGTCCGGAGTCAAAACGAAAAAGGTAACCTTCTGGGTGTTCGTAAACATGGGTACACTTGCCGCAGTATCCGGGTTGATCTTCGCCGCACGTCTGAATGCGGCTACGCCAAGGGCGGGTACCAACTTCGAGCTGGATGCCATCGCGGCTTGCTTCATCGGTGGTGCTTCCGCTTCAGGCGGTATAGGTACAGTATTTGGTGCCATCATCGGTGGTTTGGTCATGGGTGTACTGAATAACGGGATGTCCCTGATTGGTCTCGGTATTGACTGGCAGCAAGGGATTAAGGGATTGGTACTGCTGCTGGCTGTAGCATTTGATATCTATAATAAAAATAAAAGATCGGCGTAGCACGTGATACAATCAAAAAACAGACCTTGATCTCAGGATCAGGTCTGTTTTGCCGTATACACCAATTTTATTTACATCAAGGCATCGAGGAAACGTGTGGCGATTCCAAAATAGATAAACAGGGACAAGATATCATTCAAGGTGGTGATTAATGGGCCAGAGGCGACAGCAGGGTCCACTTTGAAACGACTAAGCAGAAGCGGAATGCAGGTACCGGTCAGTGTACCGATGACGAGAGTAAGGAACAGAGACACCCCAATAATGGCGCCCAGCAGCCAGTCCCCTTGCCAGAAATAAGCAATGACAGTGATCAGTAATCCGCATACCAAGCCAATCATGGTGCCTACTTTGATCTCCCGACCAATCAGAGCGAGTACGGTGGATTTGTCGAGCTTGCGTCCGATCAATCCGCGTACCACAACAGCCAGAGATTGTGTTCCTGTGTTACCGGTCATACCCGCGATCATCGGCATGAAGAATGCCAGTGCCACCACCTGATTCAGCGTATCCTCGAAGAAATCGACGATGCTTCCCGAGATTAAACCAATCAGCAGAAGCAGAATGAGCCAGGGCAGTCTGCGTCTGACGGCAACGAGTGGTTTGGTATCAAAGTCGATATCCTTGCCGCCACCACCCATCTTGGCCAAATCTTCACTGGCTTCATCCATAATAATATCAATGACATCATCCATCTGAATGATACCGCATAGCCTGTGATTCTCGTCCACTACCGGAAGCGCAATAAACTCATAACGCTGCAGAAGCTGGGCCGCTTCTTCCTGGTCCATATCCACTGTGGCATGGATCACCCGCCGGGTCATCAGTTCTTCGATCCGGGTCTTGTCGTCTGCCAAGGCAAGAGAGCGATAACTCACGACACCGACCAGTTTGCCTTCATCATCCGTCACATAGAGGTAACTGGAGGCCGAGATATGCATGGTACCTTGCGATTGCCGCAAGGCTTCCTTCGCTGTCTCATGGGATAGCAAGGTCCGGTACCGATCTGTCATGATGCGTCCGGCTGTCTCCGGCGGATAATTAAGTACAGACCGGATAATGGCAGAGTGATCCAGATTCATGTTGGACAGCAATTCTTCTCTGCGTTTGGCAGGCAAATCGTGCATGAACCGGATCAGATCACTTTTGTCCATCTGCTGCATGACTTCAAGCGTTCGTTCCGGCCCGAGTCGTTCAAACAGCTGAATCTGTTCTTGCAGCTTCAGGGTCTCAGCGAGATCCGCCAGAGCATCGGGTTTGAACAGGAGAAGAAACCGATTGGTTTCTTCTTCAGGGAACTTTTTATATACGAGTGAGAGGTCGTAGGGATGCAGTTCTTTCACCAACTTATAGAAATCGGGAAGGTTCCGGGATTGCACATGTTGCACGAGTTGTTCGGTGATCTCCTCCACGGAGAAATCTTTCTTGGTATGAGGTCCGTTCATCTCGACACTCCTTTCTAAACGGTCAACTCCATATTTTTAAACGAAATGGGTAAGCGGTTAAACAATGAGGGGAAAAGAGAGTCCCCAAATGATATTGTAATCTTGCTCAAACATTCGATATGGGCTTACAAACAGCCGCTGCAAGGATATACTTGTTGTACAGCAACAGACGAGGAGGACATGCGCTAGTGGAAATAGATATCAGAACACAATTGCTCAGCATGGTTGAGCCGGAGTATCAGAAATTCTCGGCTGCGCTGATTCCCAACATCACGAATGTACTAGGTGTAAGGTTGCCCGCCTTGCGAAAGATTGCCAAGCAGATTGCTGCGGGGGACTGGCGCACGTATCTGGAGACGGCAGACGATGAATATTTTGAAGAAGTGATGCTGCAAGCGATGGTCATTGGGCATGTTCAGGCTGATCTGGACGAGCTGCTGAAGGCTATTGAAGCATTTGTACCGAAGATTGACAACTGGTCGGTGTGCGACAGCTTCTGTGCGGGACTGAAATATACGAAGGTGCATTCGGAGCCGATGTGGGCATTCTTGCAGCCGTATCTGACATCAGATCAGGAATATGAGATTCGGTTTGGCGTGGTCATGCTGTTGAATTTTTATCTGGATGAGATATATTGATCGGGTTCTAATCGCATTGGATCGGATCAGGCACGAGGCGTATTATGTGAAAATGGCGGTTGCGTGGGCGATCTCGATGGCTTATGTGAAACAACCTGAGGTGACTCTGCGTTATCTGAACCATAATACGCTGGACGATTTCACGTATAATAAGGCACTTCAGAAAATCACGGAATCGTATCGGGTTGATCCGGAGAGCAAGCAGATGATCCGCAGTATGAAACGTAAGGTGAAAAAGCAGGTTATCTCCAAGTCCTAGCATGAAGCATTCCACCGGAGAGAGGACAATAAACGGATGAGAAAAAAGTTGATGTACACCACGATGCAGTTGGACGGTCGACCCTGGGTGCTAATCGCTACGGAACAAGGATTGTGCCGAGTGGTCATGCCTAACGAAACACTGGAGGACTGGAACGGCTGGTTACAGAAAGTTGCACCTGGCGTGGAACTGGAAGAGAATGAGTATGCGCTGAAACAAACAGGCATGATGGACTGGTTGCAGTCCTATTTTGCAGGGGAACCAATGGCGTATACAGACGCGATCCCACTGGACTTGATCGGAACGAACTTTCAGCAGGAGGTATGGAAAGAACTGGGCCGTGTCCCTTATGGTGAGATACGGACCTATGGCGACATAGCTGCTGCGATTGGAAGACCTTCCGCTGTACGAGCGGTTGGTGCTGCAAATGGGACCAATCCGATTCCGGTTTTGTTACCCTGCCACCGTATTATCGGGGCCAATCGCAAGCTGACCGGGTTCCGTGGAGGGTTGGAGATGAAGCGCAGACTGCTGGATATCGAACAGATTGAAGGCGTGACCGATGGAGGGCATGCGCGGTTTCATTTTTAATAGACTGGCGTATTCAAGAACATGAAGGTGATCGGACAGGGCAGGCACATATTGTGCCTGTTTTTCGCATCTATAAAGGTAAGGTAATACAAACGTCCCGCATATGGAACACCAACATTTTACGTATTTTTGCCCGGTGAAACGGTATGGTACCATGGATTATAGATTAACAATCGGCATCCGCAAGACGTAATGCCGGGTGAGAAAGAGGAATGACATGATGAAGCAGGCGTATTGGTTAACAAACGTGATTTTGGAGCGGAGTTATGTTCGGGAAGGGGAACAGGTAACAGGGACTCGGACAACCCCTGCTCATCTGCGGATTGAAGATGGAGTGATCGCGGCGATTGCGGAAGGAGACACGCCGTTATCTAGCGATCTGCCACAAGTAGATGGCAAGGGACTGTTACTGCTGCCTTCGTTCGAGGAGGCACATATTCATCTGGACAAAACGTACTACGATGGGCCGTGGACAGCGGTTAAACGGATCTCCAGTATTTTCGATCGCATTGAAGAAGAGAAGGTGTTGTTGCCCAAGCTGCTACCAGATGCGAAGCGTCAAGCGGAGCGTATTCTGGCCTTGATCCAGGGGCACGGGTCCACTCATGTACGCAGTCATTGCAATATCGAACCCGTCAGTGGTTTGAAAAGACTGGAAGCGACGCGGCAGGCATTGGAATCTTTTTCGGGCAAAATGTCTTCGGAAATCGTAGCTTTCCCGCAGCATGGACTGCTTCGTTCGAATTCAGTGGAGCTTATGGGTCAAGCGATGAAGGAAGGTGCAACGCATGTGGGCGGACTTGATCCGCATACCGTGGACGAACAGATCGAGAAATCACTGCATGCCATGGTTGAACTGGCGGTTCAGCACCAGGCGGGTATAGACATACATCTGCATGATGGCGGGCAGGCCGGTAAACAAACGTTGCTGGAACTTGCGAATCTGACTGAAGCAGCAGGGCTTCAGGGCAAAGTTACGGTGAGCCATGCGTTCTGGTTCGCCCGCGCAGAGCAGCAGGAAGCAGAGGATATGGCGCAGCGAATGGCTTCGCTGGGCATGGGCATTGCTTCCACGGTGCCTATCGGCAGAACGATGATGCCTCTTCCGATGCTCCAACGTATAGGCGTGAACGTGAAGCTGGCGACAGACAGCCTGACGGATCATTGGTCTCCTTTTGGCAACGGAGATCTGCTAGAGAAAGCGGGACGCTTCGCAGAACTGTACGGATATAGCGACGAACTGTCCTTGTCTCAATCTCTGGCATTCGTAACAGGGGGGATCACTCCACTGGATTCACAAGGAGAACAGGTATGGCCGAAGGTGGGAGACACAGCAAGCTTTGTATTGGTGCATGCAAGTTGTTCGGCAGAAGCCGTTGCGCGGCGATCTGCGCGGCAGGCCGTATGGTACAAGGGGCAATTGGTGAGCGGATCGACATCGGATTGAGGAATAGAGAGCGGGTACAGCCACGGGAAACCGTGGTTTTTTGGCATGGAAAAAGAGGAAGGAACTGTTCGCAACTACCACATTTTGGGTTATGATGGACGTAGTTACTGAAGGGAGCCATACGAATGAAGATTGAATATGCAACGGAAGCGGACTACGACTACATCATGGATAGAGATCGGCATATCCATCAAGCACTTGTGAAAACGAAGATTCGTGAAAAGAAATATTCATCCTCTGGAGCGAGGACGATGGATCAAGAATTGGATGGATGAGGTACGGTTACTTTTGGGACAACCTTCCCTTCATGAATATGATCTGGATTGATGAACCCTATCGAAGCGGTGGAATTGGCAAAAAAGTGGTGCATCACTGGGAGAATCTAATGAAGCAACAAGGCTTCGATACCGTGATGACTTCAACGCAATCAGACGAACATGCCCAACATTTCTATCGAAAGCTGGGGTATGTTGACGCAGGGGCTCTGTTGCTGGATATACAACCTTTGGAGATTATATTGATCAAGAAAATCTAGTGATAAGCTTGAAGGGGCGTGGACGGCGGATATGGAGCAAGTGACACTACAACCTATAACGGAAGAAAATGAACTCGAATGCATCCATCTTAAACCGCGGGAAGATCAGCTGGATTTGGTCGCAAGCAATGCGGATTCATTGAAGCATGCGGAGAAGGAAATTACGTCCAAACCATACGGCATTTTCGCAGAGGATCAGATGGTCGGTTTTATTTTATATGATAATGAGGTCTATCATGACGGGTATTACTGGATTCTGCGCTTCATGATTGACGAGAAGCATCAGGGGAAGGGCTACGGTAAACGTGCCATTCAAGAAGTGATTCATACGTTGCAAGATAGAAAGGACTGTCAGCAAATCAGGGTATCCCATGTTCCTCATAACAGTGCGGCAAATGCGCTGTATAAGCGTTGCGGGTTTCAGGACACGGGTGAATTCGAGGACAACGGGGATATCATTCTAAGTTATCAAATGAGGTAACAGGGAGGGAAAGCCTGATGATAAGAGAGGCAGAAGCCAGGGATGCGGCGGTGATCGAAAGGCTGTATACAGAGTTATTACCAAACAACCTGAACACAAAGGTGCTTGCAGAGCGTATTGAAGAAGTTCGAAATAACCCAAACAGTTTCTTGTTCGTATATGAACTGGGAGATCAGGTGATTGGCACGGCTCATTTACATATATGTCTGGATGCTTTGGTGGAGGATAGACCCTTCGGCGTCGTTGAGCGGGTAATCATTACGGAACATGTGCAGAGCAAGGGATATGGTTCTGAATTGATGAAATATGTAGAGCATGTATGTGTGCAGAAAAATTGTTTAAAGGTGTTTCTGACGAGCGGATCATCCAGACACGAAGCACATCACTTTTATACCAGATTGGGGTACAACGGAGAATCCAGCAAGGCATTCAAAAAGTATTTATAACTTAATGTATAACATTCATATGGAAAAGGACGTAGAAGCTACGAATGAAAGATAACCAACATTCAGTTCAAGATCTCAGACTCATCGTTACCTTGCTCGTGGCTACTTTTTGTTGTCTGTGTGCTGTGATGTATTTACGGGCCCAAACAGATACGGATATGTATCGATTCTTAAGCTGGGATATGTTCCTGGCATGGGTACCATTCATCATCTCATCCTGTATTAGATACATATTCAATAAGAAAGTAACCACAACGAGCGTTATATGTATGTGCCTGATGTGTGCAGTGTGGCTCTTTTTTCTGCCGAATTCAGCTTACCTGTTTACAGAGATCCTGCACTCATTCCGATATTTTGATGCTCAAGGGGAGGTCAGGTTTTGGGTTAATATTGATTTTTGGTATGGACTCACCCTGACGTTTGCCGTAGCGATCATAGGCTTGCTGTGCTCGACTTGTTCGATTATTCAAATCCACGGCATGTTAAACAAATTAGTAAATAAGTACGTTAGCATGTTGGTTGTGGGCTTGATTCTGCTATTGAGCAGTATAGGAGTCTACATTGGTAGATTTAATCGCTGGAATTCGTGGGATGTATTATCCAGGCCCGGGAAGACCTTCGTGGATCTTGTGAATGATTTCAATGCAGCGAACAGCATCATGGTTGAGTTTGTCGTCATTGTATTTACCGTTCAACTTTTTGGCTACGTTATCGTATCTTTGCTAACCGCAAGGTCTAGCAGTTAAGTATTCAATTTGAAAGGGTAAAGGAACAGCCATTGCGTATTTATTTATAAAAATGACACATAGGAGGCAATATCACACGATGGGTAATCTTAATTTTATCGATAAACTTCCTCCCATTAGTAAATGCAAACAGATTCTAAAGGCAGCAGCTATGCTGGATGCCATTTTGATGTCGGAATGGGAGTACAGGTATTACTCGTATAATTCCCAGTGGGACACGAATGAGCAAATGGCATCCATGAGAGATGGGCAAGGAAATCATTATTTTGCAATATTCAGTCCGAATGGGCTGATTATTAAAGGCTTTGATAAAGAGTATGCACTTCAGCATAAGGTTGACAGGAGTGATGTGGTAAAGAGTGTTCCAGAAGCATTTCATACATTTTTGACAGAGCCGGCATTTGTAATGGACCAGACGACGTTCTGTATCTGGAGTGTGGCGGATCAGGAAGGGTGGTCTGCGGGCACGGTACTTGGGGATCATGAATACGAACTGTTAGAGATTTTAGTAGGCGGCGCGAAATATTATCATGCTTGGGCACAGGATTACTACGAGATAGCGTTGAATATCAAACTGGTTGAACAGGTATTTGATATGAAGCCGATCGATGAGGTCTTACTACATCAATTAAATGTTGAACTGAGATTAAGTGATATCGAAGATGAAATTGCAGAAATTGGATACCCGGATAAGGACATGAACGTATGAAGGCGATAACGCAGGAAATCACGGAAGAATTATTAATGGCAATGGATATGTACGAGAGAATTGCACGGCAATTGATCGACCAACTGATATTGGAAACGGATCAGCCAGATCGGACAGCAATTCTCGCAGGGGCTTACGATATGCTGACCAACGCAGATGTAATCCATGGAGAAGAAGAATTGACGGGCAACTGGTATTTTGATGTTCACGGCGAGCACTGTATGTTCAAGAATACCGAAACAGGGCAGACATTGGAGGTTGCTCTGGGTAGTCCAGCGGATGTGGGCAACATGGACCCTTACTTTTTTTACAATTTCATCAAAACAACACCTGAGCTCGCACACCTGACTCCGTACTTTGATCATCCGTTCCAGGACATGCTGGATTTCTTCGAACGTTTGGAAGCAGAGCATGTGTTAATTCATGTCCACGGGGTGGCGTATAGAAAAGTGATTTAATGGTCTACCGGTGATTAGAATTGAGGAGGAATGACGTATGAGTTTAACGGAATGGTCCACAGATATACTTCAATATGATCTGTCGGATGAATATTCGATTCGCAGAGCTGATTTTGCCGAATGGGGATTATATTGCACGGTTTATTATGATATGCGTTATGTCGGATTTTTCAGAGAAGAAGAGTTCAGTTCTTCCAAGATCAGTGCGTACTGGATTTACAAGGGGGAAAGCAAAATAGGTGGCGTGAGAATGGAGCCTAACCGGATGTATCATTTGTTTTTTATCCCGCCATTCCAGCAGTGCTTTGAGGTATTGAAGCTTCTGAAGCATACATTAATACAGTGGTCGGATCGCACTAAACGCATTCTGACCTTTGAGATTCTGCCGGACCAAGTCGATCTGTTCGCAAGAGCCGGGTTCTGGCCAGTGGAGTTCAGATGTCGCTGGATGCAGCGGCCTACAGATCATTTTGACATCGAATGGGACAACAGGGTAACCGTGAAAAGTCCAGAGATTATCGAGAGCGAAACTGGCAACAGAAGATATGTGAATGAAGCTGAAATTGGCAGATGTGACATGGAGAGTTTTGCAGGAAGTCTGGAAGCGACACGAAGAAAACATACCACTCTTTCAGATTTTATACCAAACGACGACCCTAATTATACGAATGAAATTCTGACCCACGCTTCAACGCTTGTATACGACAAGGAAACAGGGCAGCTTATTGCCAATTGTCGCTTGTGCTTGCAGGATAATCAGGCGGCTGTATACAGTATCGGAGTGCTCCCGCCTATAGAGGCAGAGGTCTGGCTACGCTGATGTTACAGAGAGCATTAAATGAACTTAAGGGGAAGTATCCTGTTCTGCGATTATACGTGATGCAGGGGAATGATGCCGAGTCCGTGTATCTGAATCTGGGCTTTATTCCGGGTGTGCAGGAGATTCAGACGATGTACATTCCAGAGGAGGAATCACAATGAAGGTTGCCATCTTAACCGATATTCATGGGAATATTCCTGCACTTCAGGCGGTACTGGCGGATATCGATTCCATATGACAACAGGGAGTATCTGCAATCGTATGAACGGTTGAACGTTCCGGATCGTGCTTTCCTTTTGAAGGCATTCCATGGGAATCAGTTGGAAAGAGACTACGAGGGACAGTGACTTTCGTAGCAACGTTCTGTTTCTTGGGAAAGGAGAGATGTACATGGGAATGATCATTATGTTGGTGTTTTATCTGTTCCTCGGTATTGTTGTTGTGAAAGTTGGAATAGATAATTCAAAAAATAGTCAGCACATAAAAGAAATATTATCAGAGTTAAGGGAAATAAAGGACTTATTAAAAGAGCGAAGGTAAAGAAGGTGGGATGTGTATGATTTACAATTTACAAGGTGAACCCAATATGGAGCCTGTTGTTGGGATGCATCAGAACGAAAAGCAAGCCACGATCCGTTGGGGATTATGGCACATGGCTGACCATAACCGTTATCATCAAGCTCATATTAATCAGCTGAGGAAGTGGTTCCAAACAAAGACGGATTGCTAATACATAACCGGTCGATCTTCTAGAGTCAAATCTGAAGTACACGAATAACAATATCCTGATTATGGTTACCGAAACCGGCACCGTAGATCGTTAAACCGCCTACGTTGGGGCTTGTCTCGTCAACGGTGAAACGAAGCGTCCAGAACGGTTCGTCTAGTTTGACATCTTTCAGAGTAATGTCCGACATCCGCTCACCATCCATATACGTACCGGAGGCATCGATACGTATGGTCTTCAATAAACCGTATTGATTCACATTGCGATGCCACCATTCCGGTGTATATTTGCCGCGCGCTGCTCTGCCGAAGTCGGCAGGGCTTGTCCATGTTCCAAGAGAAATGCCATTGAAGGTGAAGCTAATATCCGAGGGCCAATGATCCCGTAAACCAGGAGCCTCCGAGGCTAATTCCATCGAAATTTCGATAGCGTCGGTAGTTTGATCCGGCAATACAAAATTAGGTGTTTTATATTCAACATAGCCCTTCCCAAACCACAGGACAGCAGCATGTACCCGCTCGGGATCAAGGAAGTAACGCGGATCATCCCAGACGCCGATTTCTTTCTCAAGTGTGCCTAGCCCACAGGTAGGGTGAATATCAAAAGCAGTGTAGTGCCCAACAGATATTGTCTGCTCTCTGGTTCGTGAAGTTCGGCTTGCGGATGGCAGCTCGATCTCAATCTGATTTTGTTTAAGGTAACATAATTTGTGTGTTCCTCCGTTAATTCGAACTCGTCTGCTCCCAATCAGGCCGGCATCCTCCAGTTTGCGAATATGCATCGTGACAATGGAGGGGCTAAGCTCCAATACTGACGCAATATCCTTCACATTCATCTCGCGATCTGCAATCATATCCATGATTCTCCATCTGACTTCACTTGCCAGCGCCTCATATAAAGGAAGGAACCGGGGCTCCCCATTTGCTTTGATCATCTGTACAACTCCCTACCCTCAATCTGCTAAAATCACATATATATTAATTTAATAAAATTAGCTCCAAGATGCAATCCAGAATCATTGCAAGTTAATGGGCAATGGTGTTTAATTTTTTTAGTTGCTACGAAGTTAAATTCTTATATTTATGAATTTTGAAATAAGAGATGGAGTGAAATAATGAAATACAATAACCCTGTTGTCAAAGGTTTCTATCCAGACCCTAGTGTGATTAAGGTGCACGACACCTACTACATGGTGTGCAGTTCTTTTCAATATTTTCCGGGCGTACCGCTCTTTGAAAGCAAGGATCTGCTGAATTGGAAGCAGATTAGTCATTGCCTCACTCGTACAAGCCAGATTCAGCTCGAGACGGTGAACAGCTCCGGGGGCGTATTTGCTCCAACGATCAGGCATAATGACGGGCGTTTTTATATGGTCACAACGAACGATACGACGCATCAGAATTTCTATGTATGGACGGATGATATTTACGGAGAATGGTCTGAGCCTATTTATGTGGATCAAGGCGGGATTGATCCCGATTTGTATTTTGAAGATGGGAAGACCTTGTTTATGAGTAACGGGGTGGATGATCAGGGTGTTGGCGGAATTGTACAGTGTGAGATTGAGATCGAAACCGGTCACAAATTGACGCCAGGGCGGACCATCTGGAATGGGACAGGTGGACGATATCTGGAGAGCCCACATCTGTATAAAATGAACGGTTATTATTACCTGCTGGCAGCCGAAGGCGGCACCGAGTATGGTCACATGGTTACGTATGCACGGGGCACTTCTTCTTCAGGTCCATTCGAGGCTTATGCGCACAATCCAGTTCTAACCAATCGTAATCTGGGTGGATATGAGCTGCAGGGGGTAGGACATGGTGACTTGGTTGAGGATGATCTGGGGAACTGGTGGCTATTTCACTTGGGATTCCGTCAGATTGGCAGATGGGCGACGTACCATCATCTGGGCCGTGAGGTGTTCCTGACGCCGATTACGTTTGATGAAGATGGATGGTTTACAGCCGGGCATGAAGGCACAACGCTGACGAGTTTTGAGACTAATCGTATTCCCGAAACAGTGATCCAGCAGGATAAGAAGAGTTATACGTTTGAAAATACAGACTGGAACCTCGACTGGTGTTACCTTCGTCATCCAAAAAAGGAGCATTATCAGCTTGAATCAGACAAGCTTACGCTAACAGGAACTGAAGTAACGCTGGACGTTCCGGCATCCCCTACGTTCATCGGGCTACGTCAAAAAGATTTTAATGCCACGATTTCAGTCGATGTTAGTCTGACGAATGGGGAGGCCGGTGTCACGATCTACATGGATGAGAATCATCATTATGAAGTGGCTATTCGTCAGAAACAGGATGGCTATAAGGTGATCGAGCGTCTGAATATTGGGGATATCAAATCGATTGAACATGAAGTGGGTCTGGGAAATAAACAGCATGCAACGCTGATGATTCGCTCCAGTCATGAACGCTACAGCTTTTTGCTTCAAGCAGATGGTGAAGAGATTCTGCTAGGCACGGCACAGACGAGATACTTATCCTCGGAGGTGGCAGGAGGATTTACAGGCGTACTTATCGGGTTATACGCGAGTGGACAAGATGCTTCGGCTGAGTTTACCAATTTCCAATGTGAATATCATTAAGAAGTGAAGAGGAGGGCCTGAGGGTCCTTCTCTTTTTGAAATTTGTGAGAAACTCATATTAACTATATGGCATCCCTACATAATCTACATGTAACAAAAGGTTGAAGGAAAGTGTTATTTAATTATATAGCATATTGAGTAACCAAGGAGGAGTTGTATGGAGGAACAATGGAGAATTGCAAAATATGATCCGGCATGGCCTGTTATGTTTCTGGAAACGGGTTTGGAATTAAGATCATCATTAGGCGAAAAGGCTGTGCGAATCGATCATGTTGGGTCAACTTCAATTGTCGGGATAGACGCCAAACCCATTATCGATATACAAATATCTGTTTCCAATGTTGAGAATCTGTTGGACTACAAACGTGAGATCGAAACCGTCGGTTTTGTATTCAGAGCAGAAAATTCAGATAAGTCTAAACGATATTTTCGGGAAGTGCCCGGAAGCAGAAGGATACATATACACGTTAGACAGGCAGGCAGTTTCTCCGAGCAGATGACCTTGCTATTCAGAGACTATTTAAGGGAGCATCCAGAAGATCGTCTGAAATATGCGGAAGAAAAGCACAGACTCATGTCATTGTATAAAGATCAGCGTCCCAAGTATGTTGAAGGAAAAGGACCGACGGTGTGGAGTATATTACAGAGAGCGCATCATTGGTCTCAAGAAATCGGATGGCAAACGGCAAAATCTGATGCATAAGCGCAGCCAATGAGCACATCCAATGAATAGAGATAACCCTATTGGAGTGATGAGATGAACATGGGAAGAAAGCTGATGACAACCCTTCTAACCATCATTTGTTTTACTTTGGCTGCAAGTCTCATATCGATGAATGAATCCTACAGTTTTGATTTTTACATTATTATTTATCTGGTATACGCGACTCCCTTGATCCTATTGATCGGGCTACCTTTATCCATATTGCTGGACGATCTGCTCCGCCGAATAAAATTGGTCAATCATGTGTTGTATCTAAGTACGAGGATCTTGGGTTATGCATGTGCTGGAGTTCTAGGCATGTATATATACTATGTGCTCATGGGAGCAGGAGAAGAAATATTGAATTTCAAAGAGATGTCAGGCATGATCTTATTTGGCGTTCTTGCTGCCATTCTATTTGTACTGATTGATATGTGATTGGAGGTTTTGTTAAAGACGCGAAGAAGAAAGAGTTGAATTAATTGATTCGTCAGGAGGAGAGGTATTGGTTAGTAACAAAAGACTCATGAATCTATCAGCCTGGCTTGCTGTATTAGCCATTCTATGTATTCCTGGAACTTTACATACGGAAGATGGACCGCTCCGAACAGAGTATGGTTTCCCGCTCCGATTCTTTACGGATTATCATATTGCCAACTCGGACGGAACAATCTGGTTTATATCTGGCATCCATTTAAATGTACTTCTATATTTGTTCAATGTCCTGTTTATTTATGCAGGTATTCATGTAATTTTGTATATTAAAAAGAGGTTAACCAGAACGTGAAAATGGAGTGATTATGATGAAACAACTTCCAGTAGAATGGAAGTCAGACAGGCTCATGATTTCAGATGTGAAAGAGTCCGACATTCCTGAACTTCAGTCGATTTATGATACCAGTCGATACATGCATCAATGGGATGGACGAGAGCATGATCTGGATTATGTGAAAAAATGTTTTGAAGAAGGCCACCTTCCGCCAGAAGGGAAAATGGAGAGTTATCGAATTCAATCCATTCGTACGGCGGATGAAGATCGCAACATTGGTTTGTTAAGTGTCTACCACGGTTATCCTTCTGATGATTCGCTATATCTTGAGTTTCTGTATATTCAGAGTGAAATCCAGAAGCAGGGATATGGACAAGAATTAATTCAGGCACTGACTCTCCATTGTTCCGATCTAGGCTACAAGGAGATTCGAATTAACGTGGCGCTCAAAAATTGGCCTGCATTACGTTTCTGGATTAAATCCGGATTCAATCAGATTAGCGGAATTTATGGTGATCTCGAACATGCTAATGATACCTTTGCCAATACGGAATTGATCAAATCTCTCTGAAAGCACAAATGAAAAGGGGAATATATCAATGGAAACTTTCTTTCGTTACAACTGGATCGTGCGTGAGCAATGGTATGCGTGGTGTGAGGATGTACCGCTTGAAGAATTGCTTCGGCCTCGAACGGGCGGAGTAGGCAGCATATTAGAAACGTTGTTTCATATCATTGATGTAGAGTGGAGCTGGCTTCAGTTGCTTCAGGGCAAACCAGATGATGCAGAAGATTACGCAAACTACCAGAACCTTGCAGCAGTAAGACAATTGGATCGCAGATTACGTCCGGATGTGGAGGCATTTGTTACAGCATGGGAGTCGAGTATGGAAAAAGAGCTTATATCGATCTTCGCTCGGCTGGTAAGCCTGATACATATTCATGGGGAGAAGTCATGCGACATGTGATCGCCCATGAGATTCACCATATGGGGCAGCTATTGGTATGGGCCAGAGAATTGGGCAAGCAGCCGGTATCCGCCAATGTCATTGGCAAAGGCCTGATTGTACCTGACTACCCTGGGACCTGAAAGTCTCTTAACATGAAAGAAGGGAAAACGATGACGATTCAACTTAGTCAGATGAATTGGATTGAACTGGATGAGTGTGTCCAGCAGGTGACTGATCAGGTGGTTCAGTTCGTTCCTTTGGCACCGGGACTGGAAGCGACTGTGATGAGATTCGAAATAGATGATCAGCAGTACGTATTGAAGGTCTGGGACAAAGATTCCAAACCGGATATTGCCAAACAATATCGATTATTGTCCAAGCTGTATCAAATTGGAATTCGTGTGTCCAAACCCTACGGTTGGGGATTGGACGATCAACAAAATCAAGTGCTGCTCACGAGCTATGATGGAGAGCCAGTAACCCAATTAACACAAACCAAACTAACACATATGGCTGAGCGATTATTGGAGGTCCATCGTTATCCGGTGAATGAAGTGGGTGTTGGAGAAGATGGAGAATACATATCCAGAACTGATTTTGTTCAATACTTCTTTCCTCAGATCGAATTACACGAAGATATTCATGAGCATCTCACAAACCTGATTCAGCATGTCCAGATTAAACAGGCATGTCTGATTCATGGTGATTATAATCTGGGAAACATTCTTGAAATGGACGGCCATTACACTATTATCGATTGGACTAACGGACAATACGGTGATCCAAGGTACGACATCGCATGGTCTGTTTTTCTTATCACCATCTATAATGGGGAAAGTTTCGGCGAGATGTATCGCGCTGAATTTGCGCGTGCTGCGAGTGGTGTGCATACGCTGGAAGAGGAACAGATTTTTGGAGCCATCGCTTGCCTGCGCTGGATTTTGTTAAAGCGCGTTGGAGATGTACCGATGGCGCCAGATGTCATGGAACGGGTTCGAAACATAGCTGTCCATAGTCCATATTTGAAGGAACACCTGCTGTAATCATAGTTAAGGAATATCGGGGACGACAGTATGCAATGTAATGAGAATCCGATCACTTTTTTTGCAAATAAAATACACAGCCTGTCCTAAATCAGCGATCCGCGCATACCTATGATAACAGAGGAGCGTGATCGTTATGGAACAGAAAGTACAAACCTATTTTGAATTGAAGCAGCAGCAAAAAGATATTGAGCAACAGTTGTCGGTACTACGAGATGAGATTGTTGCATATTGTGCAGAACAAGGGCTTTATGAGACGCAGGTTGGTGGTTACACGGTGAAAACGGTGCTTCAGCACCGGAAGGAATACGATGATCAGAAGCTGTATGCTTCACTTCCAGACCCGGACATCTGGCGATTGTTGTCCAAGGTAGACAGCCATAAGCTGAAAAGTCTCATCAAGCTGAACATTCTCTCCGAGGAGCAAATTAACCCGGCATGTACAGTGAAACAGGTGACCTTGTTACAGGTGGACAAGCTCTAACGTTTCATATCTTCTTATACATGAGTTGAGTTTTAAAATGAACATCACGATCACATAGCACCTTCGTTGAAGAGTTCTGTTGCAGTGAGCAGTGGAACAAACGTGGAGGTGTTTTTGTTTTGCGAAAGAAGAAGGCCCGTGACGATAAATAGTTAAATATGAGGGGAAGAAGTATAATTTGTTCATTGTAAGCGTATTCAACAGACGGTATGATGGATAAAAACGGGCAGGGAGGAATTGTAAATGCCAACAGAAATTCCATCGCTACATGCTGCGTACGCGAATGCGTTCAAAATAGGTGCTGCTGTACATACCGGAATGTTGCAGTCCGAAGGAGAATTTATCGCCAAACACTTCAATAGCATTACAGCTGAAAACCAGATGAAATTCGAAGAAATTCATCCGGAAGAGGGGCGTTATGCATTTGAGGCGGCGGATCAACTTGTTGATTTTGCTGTTGCCCAAGGAATTGCGGTTCGGGACATACTTTGGTCTGGCATAATCAGACATCGAAATGGGTTTTCGAGGATAGTTTGGGTGCTCCCGCTTCCAGAGAATTGTTATTATCCCGCTTGAAGCAACATATTGATACGGTAGTAGGTCGATATAAAGGGCAAATCTATGCGTGGGATGTGGTCAATGAAGCCATTGAAGACAAGACCGACTTATTCATGCGGGACACCAAGTGGTTACAGCTAGTGGGAGACGATTATTTGCTGCAAGCATTCAGCATGGCTCACGAAGCTGATCCAAATGCTCTGCTTTTCTATAATGATTATAACGAGATAGATCCGGTCAAACGGGAGAAAATATACAATCTGGTTCGGTCCTTATTGGATCAGGGAGCGCCTGTACACGGGATTGGGTTGCAGGGGCATTGGAATATTCAAGGCCCTTCAATTGAGGATATCCGAATGGCGATTGAGCGTTATGCTTCACTGGATGTGCAGCTGCATGTTACCGAGCTGGATCTATCCGTGTTTCCTTACGAAGATCGTCGAACGGACCTCACTGCACCGACTTCGGAGATGGCTGAGCTACAGAAGCGTCGTTATGAAGAGATCTTCAAGCTGTTCCGTGAGTATAAATCATCCATTACCTCTGTGACGTTCTGGGGCGTAGCGGACAACTATACCTGGTTAGATCATTTCCCGGTACGCGGACGTAAGAATTGGCCATTTGTTTTTGATCAACAGTTGCAGCCAAAGGAATCATTTTGGCGTATAATTAAAGATAACGAAAAAGCATAATTCGAGATAAAAAAAATGAAGATGTTTGCGTATCGAATCCAATTTCTGTCCGAAATGAGATGAGTATATGGATCGCATCCGCAATTATCTGATGATATTTGCAGGGAACATGGTCGCAGCCTATTTTATTTTTGAAGAGGGAACACTGGCCAAGCCGATGATGTTTGCCACACTCATGATGTTACTGGTCATGCTGATTGATTACATGAAGAGCAGAAACAAATATTCATTGGAGTAGCGTAACTCAATATGGTTATAAGCGATCCTGTGACACAGGGTCGTTTTTCTATATAAGACAGATTGTCAAACCAAGTGTGACAGTTCCTCTGTGAAAGATTCGTGAGCGGTTCTCCAACCCAAGCATTTTCGTGGTCTCGACTTGAGCGAGATCGGTGCCTTTCGGGAAAAACTCTCGAAGCAATCCATTCGCCCCTAGAAAGAAAAAAGACGACCCACCAATTCGAGTCGCCTTCATTCCAACTCAATGCCAGTTTAAAAATCACGAAACGACCCAAACAGCTCCGTCCAAATATACCCCGAAAATGAAGGGGAACCAGAGAAGCTGGAGAACAACTGGATCGGACAAACTTCATGAATAAGCATAAATCTTCATAATAAACAGAAAAGTTTCAGCGCTAAGTACACAAGTAGATCTTATATAAACTCGAAGTCATAGCTCACGTTTTTAGTACTTGATGATATGAACAAACACTCTAAACAGCGACCTATTGTAAATCATCACCACAAGATATCCTTATTTTAGCCCGGTATCGGTTAGTATGAATCCACATTTACAGGCTCAATCACTTCGAATAAAAATGGATTACCATTTAAATATTCTCTTATGTATGCTTGGGCATACTTTTGTTCATCGATTAAACTGGTTGTTTCTCTTGGATCAGAGGCGTGATGGCAGCAGTTCTCGATCATGAACATGACAAAAAAAACATTCCAGATCCCGAATATAGTCGGTTTCCAATTTCCTAATACTCTCATAACCTTGGATAAGCATCCATCGATGCTTTGGCCAAAGCTCCAATATGGTGCCTGCCATATCGTAGAGATAATATCCGTACCCACATCTTCCAAAATCAATCGGATAGGGTTGGTTATCCTCAAAAACCATATTACCGGTATGTAAATCAGCATGAATGAGCCCATAGTTATGTTCACTTGGATGCATCGTGGTAAGTTGGGATATAACCTTTTCAGCTGCATCTTGATACAGCTTCCATCCCTCTTCGGATAAAAAACGCTCATAGTAACGTTCCAACTTAGCCATTTCACGTTTAAAACTTTCTATCCCCCAAGTAGGTCTTACAAAATCAGAAGGTGGATTGAAATCCTTTGCTGCTTCATGGAGCCTGCTCATCAATACCCCCATATTATATGCTTGACTATCCGTAAATTCACCTGCTGCTTTTTCACCCTCTATCCATCGCATCATCGTTATATAAGGGCGCCTATATCCTGTCTCTGTTTCGATGTCCAATACATAAATACCATCACAATTTGCCATCCCTTCTGGTACTTTTAGATCTTTAGATTTGTTCAGTGCTTGTAACAGTAGGAGTTCCGAACGAATTTCCTCTCTGCTTAATCGGTCCGAATGAATACGAAGTAAATAATTGTTATCTGTACTGGTTTCAATTTTATACGTGATCGTATCGCCGGATAGTTGAATAAACTGGATGTTATCCCATTCTAATTCATACTTTCGAATTGCAGATAAAGCGACTTTCCTTGCTCTGATTAATAACGCCCGCCGTTCTTCATCAGTATCAAATCTAAAAAAATCATTCATTTGTTATCCCCCTGCAATTTTTATGAAGTAAATTAACTACTTAACTTATATGTTATTATAACGATAGTAAAAGTTTGAAAATATGTAATAAACAATTTAATTTAAACTATACTTTACGACAGATTATTGAACGAACGAATCGATGAGGAAGAACCTGATTTTGATGGACTTCTTACAACATATTTTCAAGTGCTACAGTCTGGACAGAAGCCCTGATCTGGATTAACTAAATGCTACCCGCAATGATTCCGACAACAGCTGCCATTTACATCAGGATCATTGTTCATTACACTTGATGAGGAGTACCTTGTTAACTCAATTCAGATCATCAGGAGGATATCATTATGCATCAATCCGCACATATTCAGGAAGCAAGAGATTACATATTAAACCGAATCCATACCAAACCTGCCGTAGGCATGATTCTGGGTTCAGGGCTGGGAGCGCTCGCGGACGAGATTGAAAATGCGACCGTTATTCCGTATACAGATATTCCGTATTTTGCCCAATCCGAAGCCATCGGTCATGCCAATGAATTGGTCATTGGTGAACTGATGGGCAAAACGGTTGTAGCGATGAAAGGCCGCCTTCATTATTATGAAGGTTTTACATTGGATGAAGTAACGTTCCCGGTTCGCATCATGAAAGCGTTGGGTGTTGAACAAGTAATTATTACCAATGCCTGCGGAGCAATCAACACAAGCTTTGAGCCGGGACAACTGATGCTGATTACAGATCATATTAACCTGGTAGGCAATAACCCGTTGATGGGACCGAATAATGCTGAACTGGGTGTGCGTTTCCCTGATGTATCCCAGGTATACAACCGCGAACTGCGCAGCATTGCCCTTAAGGTTGCAGCAGAGCAGAATGTGGGTCTACAGCAAGGTGTCTATGCGTGGTGGAGTGGTCCGGCATACGAGACGCCAGCCGAGATTCGCATGATTCGTACGATGGGTGCAGATGCAGTGGGCATGTCCACGGTACCTGAAGCCATTGTTGCCATTCATGGCGGTATGAAGGTATTGGGCATCTCTTGTCTGACCAACATGGCCTGTGGCATCCTGGATCAGCCGTTGAGTCATGATGAAGTCATTGAAGTGGCTGCGCAAGTGAAAACAACCTTTATTGGGCTGGTAAAAGGCATCTTGAAAGAGATCTAATCGCATGATTTCTATTCTAGGCCGCGACAGATAGGATAAAGTTCCCATCCAGCCAAGTCGAAAATGCAAAAAAACGTATGCTTCACGAGTTGTTGCTCGTGAGACATACGTTTTCTTATTTTGCAGAGATATGAACTATCTGAGAATCGGCGGGCATGATCGCTGGCGTAGATTCCCTGATAATCGGTTTGGTCATAATATGCGAGACCTGATAGGGCTGTGTCGGATTACTAATCCTGGATAACAGCATCTCCGCAGCTTTGATGCCCATCTCATTGCTGTAGATATGAACCGTCGTTAATGCAGGCTCAATAATTCGGGATTGGGCGCATTATCGAATCCGCATATCGCAACATCCTCTGGAACGGAAACATTTCTGGCTTTTAAAGCACGGATCAGATCGACCGCAAGAAAATCATTGGCACACACGTAAGCGGAAGGTAGGGAATTTAGCTCGGCCACCCGTTGGTTCAACCATCCTGGCTTGGAGAAGCAGAGGCGATCATTATCCAGGATGCAGTGGGATAGGTCGACCTGCAGCCCCGATTCAAGCATAGCACGCTGATATCCAACCCAGCGTTCATTAAAACTCTTGCAGTGATTGTAATCTCCGACGAATCCAATACTTGTGTAGCCGCTCTCAATTAATTTTTTGGTTATTTGATAGATGCTATGTTCATTCTCCATAAGGAGCAGATCTGCATGGAATTCGGGATAACATATGTTGGCAGCGCAATCGATAAAGATCGTAGGAATGCCCAGATTGGTGATCAGCTGAGTGTATTCCAGATCAAATAATTCAATGCAAATGATGCCGTCTACTTTGGCGATATCAAAGTTGTTGGGCAGTGTAAGCGCATCTTGATCGTCTTCACGCACAATATGAATCGAGAGATTGTATCCCTCCGCACTGATTCTTCTCTCCAAACCGCTGATCAACAACGACCCAAAGTGAGATGTATTAGGCAGGTTTTCGGTCAACAAGGCGATATTGCCCGGGGCCTTGGTTAGAACATGCTCATTTTTTTCCATATAGGCAAACTGTTTATATTTAAGTTCAATTGCTTTTTTAATTACACGGTTTCTGGTGTCGACCGGGATGTTTCCGCTATCGTTTAATGCTTTGGAAGCCGTATTCCTGGAGATCCCCAAAGCATCAGCGATGTCTTGGATCGTGACTTTTTCCTTTGCCATCTAGTGCTTCACCTCTACTAATCAATAGTCATCCATATTCTTCTCTACGTCAAATGTATAATAGAACGGAACAAATAGCAATCTTTAGTTTACAAATGCATAATTTAGTTTACATTATTGGATTCGAGTTTCAGTTTTAAAATGGTTCCAATCATTTTGTTGCAATTGTTATGAGATTGGATACATACCAATGCAGATACAGGAATATCTGAGTTTATATCGCAGAATTTTTGTCTGTTAAATGCGCTCTCATCACTTTTTTTGTCACATTTACGCAAAAAAAATGATCAAATGCACAAATATATTTTTACAAAATGTATTGACTAAATCGCTAAATACCTGATAAATTGTAAAATATCAAATAGGCAATTGTAAATATTGAAAGCCCTTACCGAAACAATTGTCAACTTCAAGAATGGAACGGAGGTAACATGTTGGATAACATAGTGGACACCAAAAAGGGCAGAGGAAGGGCAGTAAAAATGAGGACGGCCAATAGTCACAGGTTGCAGCAGCTTAAAAAGAATTACTTTTTATATATGCTGCTCGCACCAGCCTTAATTTTGACTCTAATCTTCAAGTATATTCCGATGTACGGAGCCATTATTGCGTTTAAGGATTTCAGTCCGATCAAAGGCATCATGGGCAGTGATTGGGTGGGATTGAAGCATTTTGAGAAATTTATAGCCTCACCCAATTTCGATATCATTTTAATGAATACGCTTAAACTTAGCTTTTTGGGATTGATATTCAGTTTCCCGAGTACCCATTTTGCTGGCACTCATGCTGAATCAGGTACGCAAAGCTGGCGTGAAGAAAAATATTCAGTTGTTTCTGTACGCCCCCAATTTCATCTCGGTTGTTGTCGTGGTGGGTATGTTGTTCATCTTCCTCTCACCCACAGGGCCGATTAATCAATTCGCCACATGGATTACAGGTCAGCCGATTATGTTCATGTCTGAACCGGAATACTTCCGCTGGATCTACATTTTGTCCGATATCTGGACCGGAGCGGGCTGGGCATCCATCATATATGTCGCGGCTTTGGCCAACGTTGATCCGGAGCTTCACAATGCGGCCAATCTGGATGGAGCCAATCTCCTTCAGCGTATTCGCCACATTGACCTCCCAACCATTCGTCCGATTATGGCTATCGTCTTTATCCTTGCAGCTGGGGGCATTATGTCCATTGGATTCGAGAAGGCCTACCTGATGCAGACGTCCATGAACCTGCCTTCCTCCGAGATTATTGCCACGTATGTTTACAAGGTGGGGCTGCAGTCTGGAGATTACGCTTATTCTGCGGCAGTGGGATTATTCAACTCGGTTATCAATGTGATTCTGCTGGTGACGGTGAACCTGATCGTGAAGAAATTGAATGAAGGCGAAGGCCTCTATTAGGAAAGGAGTATGATCCATGGTTGTTAAACACACGGGGATGGATCGATTGATCCTCACGCTCAATGCCATTTTTCTCACCTGTGCTGTACTGGTTGTGGTAGTTCCCCTGATTTATATTGTTATCGCCTCATTCATGGACCCTACTGTGCTATTGAATCGTGGACTGTCCTTCCATGTATCCGACTGGAGTCTGGATGGATATCAGATGATTTTGTCCAATCCAGCGATGATTCGAGGTTTTGCAAATGCGGTATTGTATTCAGTTTCCTTTGCACTGATCACCGTGACCGTATCCATATTTGCAGGGTATGCCTTATCGGATGAAAGGCTCGCGGGACGCGGATTTTTCATGATTATCTTCATCATTACGATGTTCTTCGGTGGGGGATTAATCCCTACCTATCTCCTCATACGCAATCTCGGCATGCTGGACACGGTGTGGGCAATCATCATTCCAGGAGCCGTTAATGTCTGGAACATTATTCTCTCCAGAACCTTTTTCAAAGGAGTCCCTCGGGAACTGAAAGAAGCTGCGAACGTGGATGGTGCCTCTGAGATGAAGATTTTCTTCCAGATCGTCATTCCGTTGTCGAAGCCCATCATATTTGTACTCGCCCTCTATGCGTTCGTTGGACAGTGGAATTCCTACTTTGATGCGATGATTTATCTGGATAATCCGAACCTCCATCCGTTACAGCTCGTTCTGCGTTCCATTCTGATTCAGAATCAGGCCGCACCGGGCATGATCAGTGACCAACTCGCGATGGCGGAACTGAAACGGCTCTCGGAGATGATTAAATATTCAGCCATTGTCATTTCGAGTCTGCCACTCATCATCATGTATCCGTTCTTTCAGAAGTATTTCGAAAAAGGTGTCATGGTCGGTTCTCTCAAATAGTGAACAGCCTGCAATACAGCAAGTTCGATCTAACCCAATCCATGGAGGTCATTATCATGAACAAAGTGAACAAGTCCAGAAAAGCTGTTACAACGGCGTCCATTTCCATGCTGTCTGCCATGCTCCTTCTAACCGCCTGTGGCGGGGGTGGAGGCGGCGCGGCCAGTGAGGCACAATCCCCTGATGGCAAAGTGACATTAAATTTTATCACACAGAGCTCTCCGCTGGCTCCCGCTGATCCGAACGACAAGCTCATTAACAAGCGACTCGAAGAGAAAACCAATGTTCATATCAACTGGAAGAACTATACGAGTGATGTATTTGTGGAAAAAGAAACCTGGCGGTAGCCAGCGGTGATTTGCCAGATGCCATCTTTGATGCAGGTTACGGGGATTATGATCTCTTAAAGCTGGCGAAGGATGGCGCGATCATTTCACTGGAGGACCTGATTGAACAATACATGCCCAATCTGCAAAAGGTGCTGGAGGAAGCTCCCGAATACAAGAGCATGATCACAGCTCCAGACGGACATATCTATTCCTTCCCATGGATTGAAGAACTCGGAAGTGGCAAACAGCGGATTCAGGCAGTGGATAACTTGCCATGGATCAATGTGGAATGGCTGAACAAGCTTGGGCTGAAGATGCCGACGACAACCGAGGAACTCAAAGAAGTGCTCATCGCGTTCAAAACCCAAGATCCAAACGGTAACGGCAAGGCCGACGAAATTCCGTTGTCTTTCATTAACAAACCGGGCGGAGAAGATCTGACATTTCTATTTGCCGCATTTGGACTCGGAGAGAACTGGGATCATACCGTGGTAACCAATGATGGGAAAGTGGTCTTCACGGCAGCGGATGAAGGCTACAAGGAAGCGGTTGAATACATTCATGAGCTGGTTCAGGAAGGTCTGGTGGATGTCGAATCGTATCAGCAAGATTGGAATACGTATTTGGCAAAAGGCAAAGACAACAAGTATGGCATGTACTTCACTTGGGATAAAGCCAACATTACAGGCATGAATGATACGTATGATGTCCTGCCGCCGCTTGCCGGACCTGACGGCGAAGTTAATGTCACGAGAACGAACGGTATCGGTCTTGATCGTGGCCGTATGGTCATTACGAGCAGCAATAAAAATCTGGAATCCACAGCGAAGTGGGTGGACCAATTGTACGATCCGCTCCAATCCGTGCAGAACAACTGGGGGACCTATGGAGATGAGAGTCAGCAAAATATTTTTGAATTCGATGAAGCCAAGGGCATGCTGAAGCATCTTCCGCTGGAAGGTTCTGCACCTGTGGAACTCAGACAAAAGACCAGTATTGCCGGACCTTTGGCCATTCTCGACAGTTACTATGACAAATACACAACCAAACCGGAAGATGCAGCTTGGCGCATGGAACTTCTCGATAAGGTTATGGTTCCGCATATGAAAGCAGAGAACGTATATCCGAGTGTGTTCTTCTCCATTGATGAACTGGATCGATTGTCCACGATTGAGACCGATCTGTTCGCCTATGTCCTGCGCCTGCGTACAGAATGGTATCAGAACGGGAAAGTGGACCAGGAATGGGATGCTTATCTGAAAGAGCTGGATCGGCTCGGGTTGCAAGAATGGCTACAGATTAAACAAGCGGGATATGACCGTAATAACCAATAAAGAAAAGTACGGAGGAGAAACCATAATGTCGACAATACTTAAACAAGATTATAGAAATGAATACCATTTTTCACCAAAAGAAAAGTGGATGAACGACCCGAACGGTATGGTGTTTTTCAATGGGGAGTATCACTTGTTCTATCAGCATCACCCACATGGAACCACATGGGGCCCCATGCATTGGGGCCATGCAGTGAGCAGGGGCCTGATCTCCTGGGAGGAACTTCCGATAGCCTTACTCCCCGATGAGAATGGCACTATATTCTCGGGAAGTGCCGTAGTGGATTGGAATAATACAACCGGATTCTTTGAGGGTGAGCCAGGATTGGTTGCTATTTTCACCCATCATCTTGAAGTTAAAGACCGAGATGCCATACAAACCCAAAGTCTGGCGTATAGCAAAGACAGCGGCAGAAGCTGGACTAAGTACGAAGGTAATCCGGTATTAAAGCATGAGTCCTTTGTTGATTTTCGTGATCCCAAAGTGTTCTGGCATGAGCAGACCAAGGAGTGGGTTATGATAATCGCATGTGGGCAAACGGTATGTCTGTATCGTTCTCCCAATCTGAAGGATTGGACGCTAGGAAGTGAATTTGGCGCCGGAATTGGTTCACATGATGGCGTGTGGGAATGCCCCGACCTGTTCCCGCTTGCAGTGGATGGAGATTCAGGGCAGGAGAAATGGGTGATGCTCGTTAGCATCGGTGCAGATCCTGCTTTTATTGAAGGCTCCAGAACGCAATATTTTACCGGAGATTTTGATGGAAGTACATTTGTCCCAGACGAGGCATCCCATACGGTTCGCTGGATTGATTATGGTCGTGATAACTACGCAGGGGTTAGTTGGTCTGACGTTCCTGAGGAAGATGGAAGACGCCTCATGATCGGCTGGATGAGCAACTGGATGTATGCCAACCAGACGCCAACCCATAATTACCGTGGAGCCATGACCATTGCCCGGGAGTTGACACTGGAGACAAGAGCGAGAGAAGTTATATTGATTCAACGTCCTGCACGTGAACTTGAGCAAGCCCGTACGCCAGTATTGTCCCTACAGGATACTTCGATTCAGCAAGTGAGTGAGCAGTTAAACGCTTTGCAACTAGTGAACTATGAGATCCATGCAGAGTGGGCTCCGAATCAGTCGTTCCATTTTGCCTTAAGAAGCGGAGCTGACAACGAAACGCTCGTTGGCGTAGACGCCAACCGAGGGGAAGTGTATATCGATCGCAGTCGCTCGGGTATCGGCGATTTTCATGAACATTTCCTGGGACGCCATGCAGCTGAGTTAAAAGAGGTAAATGTAAACCAAAGTTTGCGTATCTTTGTAGATCATTCATCTGTGGAGGTATTTGCGAATGATGGTCAGGCAGTTATCACGGATCTGATCTATCCGGATGTGGACTCCAAGGGCATCTCTGCCCATGCCGAAAATACGGATCTGGTATTCTCTTCAATTCAACTCTATGAGATCTCACCGAACAAGGCTACGGGTCCATTGTAATGAAAGGGGAGGAGTGCAGAACGATGCGTATTGGAGCCATTGAAGCAGGCGGAACGAAGTTCATATGTGGTGTAGGAAATAAACATGGTCAGATTGAAGATCAGATCAGCTTTCCAACAGAGCATCCGGATGCAACACTTTCCAGGGTAATCGACTATTTCAAGGATAAAGGTGTGCAAGCCATGGGGATCGGTTCCTTTGGTCCGATGGATCTGCAACAGGATAGTCCCACCTATGGTTATATTACGACCACACCTAAGCCTGGATGGGGCAACTGTAATGTGGTTGGAACTTTGAAGCAAGAATTTCCGGTTCCTATCGGATGGGATACGGATGTGAATGCTGCCGCACTCGGTGAAGTGACATGGGGAGCGGCGCAAGGACTGGACAACTGTGTTTATTACACGATTGGCACAGGCGTTGGGGTTGGACTCGTAGCAGGGGGCGAGCGAGTACACGGATTGTTACATCCCGAGGGTGGACATATTCGCACAAGACGCCATCCGGATGATCCCTTTGCCGGATGTTGCCCGTATCATGGCGATTGCCTGGAGGGCATGGCTTCAGGGCCAGCCATTGAAGCACGCTGGCAGAGTCCTGGCGGTGAACTGCCGGCAGATCACCCGGCGTGGGAGATTGAATCCTTTTACATTGCGGAGTCGATTACGACGGCCATCTTGCTTCATTCGCCGCAGAAGATCATCTTGGGCGGTGGTGTGATGAAGCAAGATCATCTGTTTCCTATGATACGTGAGCGGGTTGTGCGGAATCTCAATGGTTATGTGAATGCAGCTCCAATTACGCAACATATCGACCAATATATTGTGCAGCCCGGATTGGGCCAGCATGCAGGCTTGTGTGGTGCGCTAGCACTGGGTCTGGAAGCATTACAACATGCAGTGCAAGCGTCACATGTTTCATAATTCTCTAAAATAATGTATATCCCGGAAGGGGCGGTTGAGGGTTCGCTTATTTTGTTAAGCGGACCTTTACTGTCCTTTTTCTTTTTGATGGAGGATATGCTGGAAAAATAGAGTACGTTCTCAAATCCGATGTTGCTCAAGTGAGTTGTCAAAGGTATGATTTTGAGTGTCCTATCCCTATAGTGATATAAGATAAGACATTCAAAAACTGGCGTGTCTCCGATAGAAAGGAATCCAATCAATGAACCCAATAACGATGCGTCAAGCTGTACAGGCAGACCAAGAGCAACTCGCTGATTTGCGAGCCTTGGTACTATACGATGATTTAACCAGGCTGGGAAGGTACGATGATGTGAAAGTACGTGAACGTTTCCGAAATACATTCGACCCTGTCCATACGCGGATTATTGAAGTGGAGGGATCCATGGCAGGTTGTGTAGCATTGAAGCCCAAGGCTGAGGTATATCTATTGGAACATTTCTACATACATCCCGATTACCAGGGCCAGAAAATAGGGACTCAGGTGCTCAACATGCTGCTGAAACTGGATAAAGTTCAGGGCAGACGAGTTACTTTAAATGTGTTGCAGGGGAGCCCTGCTCGACGATTGTATGAACGATTTGGATTTATGCTGGACAGTGAAGATGAGGTTGATGTGTTTATGTCCGTTCAATTGCAGTAATTTTTACTGTACATCCATAACAGACCCATTCATTTAATTCTTGAATGGGTCTATTGAACTTTTCTATTATACTTTCCGATGACGTTACCCTAATATGGATAATAACCTACTTTTTATATAGGAATTATATAGTATGGAGAATGCCAAGATGCCACAATGGAAGCGAAATCTGTATATTCTGTGGTTCGGCCTGTTTTTCAATCATATGGCGTACTCGCTGTCCGTTCCGTTCTTTCCCATATTCCTGCAAAATGATCTCGGTATCCAAAGCGGCCTGGAAGCTTGGTCCGGGATTTCGATCTCCATCAGCTTTCTGATCAGTGGATTATGCGCACCCTTCTGGGGATCGCTGGCTGACCGATATGGCAGCAAATTAATGCTCGTCCGTTCAGGAGTGGGGCTGGGCATTGCGCATCTGGCTAACTTTTTTGTATATGATCCATATACGTTTATCGCCGTAAGGGTCTTTCAGGGACTCATGGCTGGTTTTCATCCCGCTTCGATTACCCTAATCGGTACCAATACACCGGAGAAACATGTCGGTTATGCACTTGGTATGATCTCCACGGCTAGCGCTGCGGGCGGGATTCTTGGCCCGCTTGCCGGAGGTGTGTTGAGTCACTGGATCGGACTGCGGGGATGCTTCGTTGCCTCGGCTGTGATTACATTAATCGCGGCTTTGATGGTCCTCGGTGTGAAGGAGTCACGACAAGTTCGTACGATCGTTCCAACGAAGATCATGGGGGATTTGAAAAGAGCGGCTTCCACGCCCAGCCTGATGCGAATCTATGGTTTGATTTTGTTGGTCTCGACCTCCGTGCTTATCATCGAACCGGTGCTGACGCTCTATGTCGTGCAGATTGGCGGGGATGTTGGCAGTGCAACACTTCGTGCGGGCATTGTCTTCTCGGCGATTGGTGTGGCAACCGTCATTATGGGACCCCGTTGGGGCAAGATTGGTGGCAGGATCGGATACGAGAAAACACTGTTTATCGGTCTGATCGGCGGCGGAATTGGCAGTCTGCTGCAGATGACAGCTACGAATCTGATTTATTTTGGCAGTCTGCGATTTGTGTATGGTCTGTTCTTTGCTGCGGTCTATCCAGCGCTTAATGCGCTGATTATCAAGTATGCTGACCATGATTTTCGTGGGAGGGCTGTCAGCCTGAGTCAGGCGGCGAGTCAATTCGGTATCGTGCTCGGACCGTTAATTGGTGGTTTCCTTGGTGGATGGATCGGCATTCCGTTTATTTTTCTATTCACTGGGATTGTATTGCTGGGAGCGGCTTGGGCAGTCAGGGTTAGTGATGTGAAACAGGCGAGTAAACCGGGATTAAGCATGACGACAGCAGAAGCGGGCGGAAACAGTATAAAGAAATGACCAAACGACGAAACATCGAAACAACGAAACAACTCTATGAGATAAAAGGATATTCAAACGGAATGGTCATCACTACAACTTAGGGAGGAATATATATGTCGCAACGAAAATTGAAATTGGGAGCCAATCTGAACGGAGTAGGTAACAGTATCTCCTTTTGGCGTCACCCGGATATTCCCACTAACGCGAGTGTTAGTCTGGAATTCTACAAGAAGCAGGTGCGTATCGCGGAAAAAGGGAAGTTCGATCTGCTCTTTATTGCAGATGGTCTCTTCATCAACGAGAAGTCCAATCCTCATTTTCTCAATCGCTTTGAACCTCTGACGCTTCTATCCGCACTCGCCGGGGCCACTTCCCGCATAGGGCTGGTTGCTACATTGTCTACTTCCTATAGTGAACCATTCACGGTTGCACGGCAATTTGCTTCGTTGGATCAATTAAGTGGTGGGAGAGCCGGATGGAATGTGGTTACTTCACCTCTGGAAGGATCGGCACTGAACTTTGGCAAAGGCGAACATCCAAACCATGCGCTGCGCTACGAAATTGCGGAAGAACATTTGAATGTGGTCAAAGGCCTCTGGGATTCCTGGGAGGACGACGCCTTTGTTGGAGACAAGGAACAGGGCGTATTCTTCGATCCTGCCAAGCTGCATACGCTGAATCACAAAGGAAAGCACTTCTCCGTACAGGGGCCGCTTAATGTGGGGCGTTCGAAGCAGGGGCATCCGGTCATTTTCCAGGCGGGCTCATCCGAATCCGGGAAAGATCTGGCTGCCCGATCGGCGGATGCCGTATACACAGGACATGAGACGCTGGAGGAAGCAAGGGAGTTCTATAGGGATGTAAAGGCAAGAGCGGTGGCGTATGGACGTCAGGCAGGAGATATCCTGATCTTCCCAGGCATCGGCCCCATTGTGGGTAGAACAGCGGAAGAGGCTGAGCAGAAGTATCAGGAAATCGCCGAACTGGTGAGCTTGGACCAGGCGCTGAATTATCTGGGACGTTACTTCGATCATTACGACTTCTCCCAGTTCCCACTGGACGAACCTTTCCCCGAGATTGGGGAGATCGGCAGCAACAGCTTCCGCAGTACAACGGACAAGATCAAGCAGCAGGCACGGGAACAGGGGCTGACCCTGCGCCAAGTGGCATTGCTGGCATCTACCCCGCGTACATCATTCATTGCTACACCGGATCAGATCGCAGATCAGATTCAGGAATGGTTTGAAGGCGAAGCGGCAGACGGATTCAATGTTCGTACCGTGGTGCCCAATGGCTTGGAAGATTTCGTGGAGCTGGTTGTCCCGGTTCTGCAAGAACGAGGGCTGTTCCGCACGGAGTATGAGCATGAGACGCTAAGGGAGAATCTGGGTCTTGAGATTCCACGTAACCGGTATGCGCTGGAGGAAAGCGTGAAGTGAGATCATTTTAGAAAATGATCTTGAGATAGAAGCGTATACCTTTCATTCGAGCAGTTTCCCAAAAAGAACGGTAATGACATCCATGAAGTGGACATCATTACCGTTTTGGTGATGTGTGTTAATGCTAAGCCGATTCAGACTCAAATGTCTTAAAATGCCTGAAACGCGCCCCAGATCGCTACGATCATACAGGCTATACCGCCAAATTTGCACATGACGTAATAAAATTCGCTTGGTTCGGGATCTTTTAACCATATCCAGCGGAGGGAGATAAGGAATTGAAACTTCTGAAACTCTGGATAATAGAAGCTGCACCATCCATAGATGAGTCCGGCGAGCGCAATGAACAAGACAATAGGTGTACCTGGCGTATGATGATATTCTGGATAGGCAACAGTTACGAGCATAGCAGGATTATAGTGCTCTTCGTGATTGTCAATGACTCTCTGATCATCTATGTACATGTTGACCGGAGAGAGCATCTTCCCATTTTCATCGTAGCTTACTAATTCCTCGGATTGTTGTTCAACTGTATATTTACGGTCGTTAGGATATACCACGTGATAGGTTGCAATAGGTGTGGATGCCATTTGGGTAATGACATAGTTCTGCTGATTGATGCTAACCGTACGTTTCTGCTGATTGACGGTGACCTGAATTGGGCTTGCTGTGCTGCTCTCATACGTCATCTGATTGCCTTGCTCGTGCTTGTAAGTGTATTTATGCTGATCTACATAGAATATAGGCTCGGTGAAATAAGACTTGGATAATATCCCAACCAATAGGGACACGATTCCAACGCAAATGAGGAAGATGAGGGTAGGTCCATGTTTATTGTGTATGGATTTCATTTTGAGATTACCAATCCCTTCCTTAATTAGATGTTAATTTTAATACGTTATAATTTGGATATAAGTTGCAACAGTTTGCTCTATTATTTCAAGAATGGGATATGATGGTTTCTTTTTGAGAGAGTACTGTTATTATAAAATGATAGCCTGTTCAAGCCCAAGTGTTGGTTAAGGGAGACGGGAAAGGTTGGACAAGCTGCAATTCCAGACGAGTCACAGGAGGAGATTGGGATGATTAGAGGGTTAACGAATGCGGGACTTGGAAATATCGAGTCAGATGAACAATATATCACAGATGCGGCCAAGCACGGATTCGGATCTGTCGATTTGAATCCGCTCTCATTGATTCAAACGTATGGCAAGGAACGGGCTCAACATTTACTGGAAAGCAATCAGGTGATCATCGGTTCATCGGGCCTGACGGTGGAGTGGCGGACAACAGATGAGCAATTCCGCGATGGGTTGCAATCTTTGGTCGCTATGGCCGAAGCTTCTGCTTCGCTGGACTGTTACAGCTGTTGTACGTATATTCTACCTTCAACGGATCAACCGGCAGCGCAATTTATGGCAGCGGCTACCAAACGCCTGAGACTCTGCGCAGACATCCTGAATGCATATGGGATTAAGTTGGGTCTGGAGTTTGTGGGATGCCATCATTTGCGGACGCAATGGAAGAATCCGTTTATCTGGCGTGTAGAGGATACGCTGGACTGGATCGAGACGATCCATGCGCCTAATGTAGGCCTGCTCGTAGATTCTTATCACTGGTATACCAACGGTCTGGCGATGGAAGAACTGTTGAAGCTGAAGAAAGAGCAGGTTGTACATGTGCATATCAATGATGCTTATGATTTGCCCGTTGAAGAATTGCTGGATTATGAGCGTTTGTATCCCGGCGAAGGGGTCATTGATCTGGACGGATTTCTGAGAAATCTGCAGGCGATTGGTTACAATGGTGTGGTGGCTCAGGAAGTACTGGCACCAGCATCAGATCTTGGTTCAAGTGAGTTGTTCGCCAAGTCAAAAGCTGGATTCGATAAGGTGTTTGCCACAGTATAATCTGTGAGAAAATATGTAATGACAGAAAGGGCCCATACATTGCGTATGGGTTCTTTTGTTGTATTTAATCATATGAATGTGTTGATATGAAAACATTGACAATGAGCTAACAATTCCAAGATTTCCCGTTTACAAATCGCGCCTATAATTACAAACGTAATAGGTCATTTTTACTATGAACGTGGAAGTTAAGGGGGATGAGACGGACAAGCTCTCATATGCATGATACAAGCAGCATACCAGACAACAGGGCACGACATAACAAGGCATATTATATGAAGAAAAGAAGGGTGACCAAAGCCAATGTCAATGAAAAGATGTTCGTAGTGTCCATGGTAGCCACAGTGCTAACGACTTCTGTGGTCAGTGCAGTATCAGCTGCTCCTGCAGTGAAACCTGCAGCTAGTTCAGCTCAGGTGCTAAACTCCACGCTTACAATAAACGGAAACAGCGTTATCGTTCGTTCAGTCGTGAAGAATGGCGAGACACTTGTATCGGTTCGTGATGTGATCAAGGCTATTGGCGCGCAAGCGGAAGTACAACGTGGAACGACAGTGATCAAGCTAAACGGTCACACGGTGACACTCCAGAATAATGCAAAACAACTTCTGGTGGATGGCAACAAAGTGAATCTGAATCAACCGGTTACGATCATTGGAAATACAAGCTACGTGGCGCTCCGACCATTGGTATCCAGCATGGGCGGTACAATCGTCAAGAGAAGCGGATTGCTTGAAGTCAGTACGGTAGCATTGCTCGAGGGTGCAGAATCCCCGTTTTGCCGGAGCGGACAGGCTGATTGTTTCCAAGAGTGATGACAATGGTCGAACGGATTATCTTGTGAATACGACGAGTGGTAAATATGAGCTGCTGTTAACGACAGATGGCGGATCGGATCTGGTCGTTTCCCCGAGCGGTGATCAAGCGGCGTATACGAATGCGGAAGGGGCCGTCTACGTTATTGATCTGAAGACGAAGGCTTCGAGATTGATCACAAATGACACCAGCATCAAACCGGAATTGGTATGGTCAGCGGACGGAAGCACGATTTATTTCCTGCAAGGAGATAAGGGGTCCGTGATTGCGAGTCTGAATCTGGCTGATGGCACAATTAAGAAACTGGTTGAAGATAAAGTGGATTACAAAGAAAACCTGAATGTGTCTGCGGATGGCAAAAGATTCATCTACACGGTGACGACACTTGGCAAGGTTACCTCTGATGCAACGAATGTAGATGAAGACAACGTGTCTATTGATTTCTCGGCCAATCAACAGCAAATATTTTCTTATAACAACGTAGTTTCAAAACCTGAAGCTGTGCAGTTAACGACTTCAACGGATGACAAAGTGTTTGTATGGTCCGTTGACGGGCAGAAAGCCTACTACGTAAGTGTAGCGTCCGAGGATGGCAATGCTTCGCTGCAATCGGTGGATTCATCCCAGAAGGCTACAACGGTATACGACGATCTGGACGTAGAGCAAGCGATTCTGTCGGGTGGCGTCTTGTACGTACTGGCTGCGCAGGATGACAGCAACAGCGTCATTATTTCCATCGACACGGTGACAGGAAAACAAACTAAACTGTATACCGTATCTTCCGATGTATCCTCCATTACCGTTGCTGGATCACAAATCGCCGTGATTGAAACGACCGGGTTCTGGTTCAAGCGGGTGGCAGCTGGAGAGCCGTTACGAAGTGAGATTTTGATCCAAGAGTGATAAGCACGAGTTGATATGAATGATTTTATAATTTGAGAGGAGTTTCAAAGAACATGAAAAAATGGATCAAACCCTTCACGGCCATGCTTATGGCGGTATCGCTAATTGGTGGACTTGGAGGCGCAACGACGGCATCTGCTGCCAAGAGCACAGAGAAAGGTAAAATTGTCATTAATGGCTCTTCGGCTTTGCTTCCACTGACCCTTCAGGCTGCAAGTGAGTTCAAGAAAGATAACCCCAAAGTCAAAATCTCGGCTTCCGCGGCAGGTTCCATTACAGGTCCTCAATCTGTGCGTAAAGGGATTGCCGACATCGGTGCTGTGGACTGGGACGCATCCAAGGATGTACCTGGCTTCAAGAAATTCGATGGCATGGTTGCTAATCCGGTAGCGGTAACGGTATTCACGGCTGTTGTTAATACGAACGTGGGTGTAAGCAGCCTGACCACGAAACAATTGCAGGACATCTTCTCTGGCAAAGTGACCAACTGGAAAGACGTCGGCGGTGCGAATGCCAACATTGTTGTTGTTAATCGCAAGTTCGGTTCCGGCACACGGGTCAACTTCCAGCAAAAAGCGCTCGACGGTAAAGATTTCATGAGCAAAGGCGACAACTACAAAGAAGTTGGCTCCAGCGGCGATATGAAAACAACCATTGAAACGACACCGAATGCGATTGGTTATATTGACCTTCCTTATGTAACGAGCAAAATGAAGGCTGTATCCATCAATGGCGTGGCACCAACAGAGAAAAACGTATTGAACAAGACCTACAAAGTATGGGGTATCGGATATTACATGACGAAAGGTCAACCTACCGGTGCAACCAAAGCGTTCATTGATTACATTCAAAGCAGCAAGTTCCAGAACGGTTCCCTGAAAAAGCTCAAATTCATTCCGCTGGCGGCTGTAAAATAACGGCACTTCAAATGTTCGACATTCTCACATTTCATAAGAAAAGGGATAGCCAGCTTCTGCGCACGGTCGCAAGCTGGCTTCTCTATGTGAAAGGAAGAGCACTTCATGATCGATATGAATCCATCCACGAACAGCCCCGCTCAAACTGAGCTTGGTACAAGTATTGGCAAGGCTCCTGGATCGGGGAAATGGTTTGACCGTAAGACACGGTTGAGATGGTCGAATAAAATATTCCGTATGGTCTGTATTGCCAGTGCCAGCTTTGTCTGTCTCGTCCTGTTATGCATCCTGATCCTTATGCTGCGCACGGGTGTCCTTACTTTCGCTGATGTGTCACTGAATGAATTCTTCTTCTCCACCAACTGGGACCCGGAAAATGAACATTATGGTGCTCTGACCTTTATTCTGGGAACGTTGGCTCTTACAGGACTTACGATGCTGATGGCGATTCCGATCTCTGTGATCATTGCCGTATTTTTGGCCGAAATGACGCCCATATGGCTTCGCCAGGTTTTGCGTCCTGTATTGGATCTGCTGGTGGGTATCCCTTCTGTGGTGTACGGTTTCCTGGGACTGACCATCCTCATCCCCTGGCTAAGGGATATTAGTGGGCGTGATCTGGCTGACGGATTACTCGCTGCGTCCATTGTATTGACCATTATGGTGCTTCCCACCATTAGCCGGATCAGTGATGATGCCATATCTGCTGTGCCGAACAAATACCGTGATGCAGCCTATGCACTCGGTACGAACCGATTCCAGACCGTGACTCGTGTGGTCTTGCCTGCTGCAAGAAGTGGAATTATGTATGCGATCATTCTAGGAATGACGCGTGCGATTGGTGAGACGATGGCAGTGGTCATGGTCATTGGGAATACAGCACAGCTTGCAAGCAGCCTGTTCACACCAACAGCCGTGCTGACCAGTAATATCGTCATGCAGATCTCCAGCGTTGAATTCGACTCCACCTGGAATCATGGTCTGTACATGATGGGCTTTATCCTGCTCGCGATCTCGATCCTGATGATTGTTATTGTAAGATTGCTTCAGAAGAGAGGGGACCGGAACGTATGAGTGTGAAGAAGCAGGCGAACGCTGTCGTCCCATCGTATTCTTTTGGCAAACGGAGAAGTTCATCGATGGTGATGGATCGGCTCTTTACAGGCATGGTATGGGGCGTTGGTATTGTCGTCATTTTATTTATTGTTGGACTGTTGTTTCTGCTGTTGAACAAAGGAATGCCGCTGCTCAGCTGGGATTTTCTCTATGGTGTGCCCAGTGAGATTGAAGAAGGAGGAGGGATCGGGCCAGCACTGTTTAACTCTTTTTATGTATTAATCCTTTCCCTGCTCATCTCCATCCCAATAGGCATGGCGGCAGGCATATATCTGTCAGAGTTTGCACCCAATAATAAGCTGATCGAGACTGTTCGTATCTGCGTGGAGGGATTGTCATCTGTGCCATCCATCATCTTTGGATTGTTCGGTATTGCCCTGTTTGTGGAGTTTTTCGAAATTGGTCTCACGATTCTGGGCGCAGCCGTCAGTCTTGCTTTCCTGAACCTGCCTGTGCTTACCCGGGTAACAGAGGAATCCGTCAGAGCCGTTCCGGTGGAACTTCGCAATGCATCGTTCGCACTGGGTTCAACGCATCTCCAGACGATCCGCCAAGTGTTGTTGCCGGTCGCTATGAATGGTATCATGACAGGCATTTGCCTGACGGCAGGTCGGGCATTTGGTGAAAGTGCAGTCATTATTCTGACCGCTGGGGTATCTACCTCCGGAGAAATGTGGGACTTTAATTTGCTCTCGCCGGGAGGAACTCTTGCGGTACATCTCTGGTACATTCAATCGGAAGCCATTGTACCGGATGCTGAGGAAATTGCCCAGAAAACAACAGCGGTGCTGATCTTTGTAGCGTTGCTCATTAATGTGCTGTTCCGTGTTCCTCTGTGGCTGAATGCTCGTAAAAATCAAGCCTAATGAAGTGAGGATTTCGTAACTTGGTATCGTCTAGGAACAACGCTAACGTTTAAGCTGAATTCTGCAAATCAATCCATTTCAACCCGGGAGGGCACCTTGTGCAACCTATTATTGAGATCAACAAACTGAATTTGTATTACGGTCAGTTTCAAGCGCTGAAGGATGTTTCCATTGAGATTTCTGAGCGTGCAATCACTGCTTTTATCGGACCGTCAGGTTGTGGCAAGTTGACCCTGCTGCGTACGCTGAACCGCATGAATGACCGGATACCCGGCACTCGGATCGAAGGTAAAGTGGCCGTAGGGGAAGCGATATTTACAGTGGTGAAGTTCATGTGGAGACTCTTCGCAAGAAGATCGGCATGGTCTTCCAGCAACCGAACCCTTTTCCCAAATCCATCTATGACAACGTGGCTTTCGGTCCCAAACAGCATGGTATTCATGGCAAGAAAAAGCTGGATGAGATTGTAGAGCAGAGCCTGCGTTCCGCGGTCTTGTGGGACGAGGTAAAAGACAACCTGAAGCGCTCTGCGCTAAGTCTGTCGGGAGGTCAGCAGCAACGTCTCTGCATCGCACGTGCGCTGGCGGTGGAGCCGGATATTCTGCTGATGGATGAAGCGACTGCTTCGCTTGATCCCGTCTCTACCTTCAAGATTGAGGAGCTGACGCATGAATTGAAGGAGCGTTATACCATCGTGATGGTGACGCATAACATGCAGCAAGCCGCTCGTGTATCTCAACAGACCGTGTTCTTCCTGAACGGCGAAGTCGTGGAGTATTCCGCTACCCAGAGCATGTTCGCCGAGCCGGTTGATGTGCGTACACAGGATTATATTAGTGGCCGATTTGGTTGATGATAGTCGGCTAAGCTAGAAAGTTGTTCGTAAAGCAATAGAAGCCATTCATTTGTTAGTTGAATGGCTTTTTTGTTGCTTTTGTAGGAGTAACATAAATTTATGGATAGTAAAAATTACCCAGGACTGCTAGACTGACATTATTCGTATTTTAGTACATATAAGGAGGATATAATGAAAAAGTTTTTCAAGGTATGTTTAGTCCTAGTTCTAATTGTTCTCACAACAGCACCATCGATTACCCATGCAGCAACCTCTGCTAATGAAGTTCCAAAACTCCAAAAAATCACTTCTTACTCAGGTACTCAGGTACTAACGGAGGAAGGAATTTTGATCTCATGGGTGGTTTTGGTAGTGATGAAGGCAACAAGATGGATTATACACAATCCGTATTACAAGGAATTAATCAAATTGTAGACGTTTCTGTAGTGTACGGAGTGGCTATTATGGTAACCCAGGATGGAACGGTATGGAAAGGAAGGGGAGTCGGTGAACTGGCAGAATATACTAAGGTGTATTCAGGAGATAAGACTCACTTCAGTGAAAATGAAAAGATTGTCCAAGTGGAGGCTACTCAAGATTTTATCTATGCACTGCGAAAAGATGGGCAGGTTCTGGCCTGGAAAAACTCATATTCTGAACCAGCGTTACCCACGCTTGTGCCTGGACTGGATCAGGTTAAAGATATCTTCGGGTCGTATTTCATTCGCCAAGATGGTACGGTGTGGCATGTTATGCCTGGAACTTCTGTAGCAAGACAATACATAACAATTACGGATGTCAAAAAGGTAGATCAGTATGGATCTGTGTTCCTGAAAGAAGATGGAACGGTATGGTCGAAGAGGGGGACTCTGCTATACAAATACAGCAGCTACCCAAAATTGTGGACATTTCGAATTCATCTGATGCGTGGTTTGCCTTGGATGAAGCTGGAAACCTATACGGTTGGGGGGACAATCGTACAGGTACTTTAGGAGATGGCACAGCCAATCAAGTCACCATTCCCAAGATTGTTCTCAAAAATGTACGTTTGTTAAGTGAAGCAGACAGTGGACACATGGTTGTTCAAAAAAAGGATCTGAGTGTGTGGGCTTGGGGATTTAATCATGATGGTGGCCTTGGTATGGAACTGCCTAATAAAAAGAAGAATTCACCTATCCCTGTCCAAGTCCCATTCGAGTGGCCAAAACTCAATATGTGGGATCAAAGCATTCATTTAAATTTAAACGGTAACAATTTATATTTTACATCGAATAAACCTTATCTAACGGTAAAACAGGAAGTTTTGATCCCGGCTCTAGCCTTTGCCAAACAAGCAAAATGGTCTGCTTCCATATCCAACGGCAAATTAAACATGAACGATTCTACCCATTCGTTATCTGTGACCAAAAGTAGAATGGTCGATGGTAAAGGAAATGTCCTTTCTTCAAATACCTCATCGCAGTTCCGAAATGGAGAAGTCTATGTCCCCCTAAATGTAATTTCTGAAGCATTTAACCTAACGTCTAATTACTACTCATTCGATAAATCGTATGGGATATACACCGCTGATTTTACACAAAAAGATGACCTGGATGTCTACGGGAAACTGATTCGAACGAAAGCTTTACCCGTTAATGCGTCCAAATATCCATATATTCTCGCAGGTATCCCTAATTCGTATTATGAGAAAGATTTTCCTAAGGCGCAGTTTCCCAAAAGTTTATCTTTGAATGCAGCGCAGCTCTACCGGTCAAAAGCCGTAGGACTTCCCATTGTGTTAACCAGTGATGACTTTGGGCGATATGCCAATCATATTTCAAAGTACTATGAACTTTTGCTCAATACAGATTACCGTACCATCAATATGAATTGGGCAACAGCATTGGAAAGCCATGTTGGTGGTTCTACCAGCAAGATGGGTGATAAGACAGCCAGACAGCTTCAGATGGAAGCGTATGTGAAATGGATAAAGAACAAGAAAGTGATTATTCAAGGAGATGTTCGGCCTGAACCAAGTATGGTGACATATCGGAATGGCGTATTGTATATGCGTACCTATATCCAATATGAGATCGTGCAAGCCAATGCAACGGATGACTTGAAGCTGCGTAAGGATCGTGTTGTACAGCTTATTACTGCTCCCAAAGATAAGAAGATTATAGGTAGCTATGCGATGTATGTAGATGTTCCTTTAACGTCGGAACCTGTATTTAGTAATGGAAGCGCATGGGGGTCCTGGTCGAATGGATTGAAAGTAGATACGAGGCAGAATGATATTATAAAGACGCCTTGGGATAGTGTGTTTACGTTAACTATGTCTCCTGATTGATGAAGCATTAATTACTTGCAAGTACCTGCGGGTCAAGGACAAGAAATTCTTGGATGTTCGCAGGTATTTGTCATTCCATAACAAGCCCGGCTCACGATGTGTCCAAAGAAATTATAGTTTCCAAGGGAGTCGAGGACCTTATATCGGAAAACCTGATTGTTTTCTTTCTCACATATATCCAAGGTGGTGGGACAGGGGTGCCTGTTGCTTTATACAAGACCGATCCTTCATCGCTTACGGAATATTCTTCGATACTATTCTGGACATCCTCCCAATGAACCTTACCTTGATAAGACAATGTTTGTCCTTGAACGATAATATGAGGTGCACCTGAGATGATTCTCTGGGTTGTGTTAAGAACTCCGACCTTTTCTGAATACAACATCACAAGTTCGCTCATAAAAAGAATGATAATCAAACTGATTATGCTCACGATCCATTGCTTTTTTCTCATTTAGTGACCTCCACTACCTGTGTTGTTAGCCATCTTTATCATTATCAGTTTATTTGTAGTATTTTTCCAGTTTAAATATAGAGTGGAGATAGGCCCGATTTCACGAACAAATCACTCTGAGTCCAGAAAAGATTTTCTTCGGGTGATGTGTAAGTCATTCCATTGCCCTAATTCACGAAACGAAATAGCAAGTTACTATGATAGAATAAGTTTAGGTTTGGATGAAGGAACGGTGGGGGCTGGAAAATGAACAAAACGGAGCGGCAACTTGCGATTACGCTTGAATTGCAGCGAAGAAAGATGTTAAGAGCAGAAGATTTAGCTGCTCAATTCGAGACAAGTGTACGCACGATATATCGGGATATTCAGGCATTAAGTGAAGCTGGTGTTCCGATTATGGGAGCTCCGGGTCATGGGTATTCCCTTATGGAAGGATATTTTCTGCCCCGGTAAGCTTCACCGCAGAAGAAGCCGTATCCCTGCTCATGGGAGCTGATTTTATTGAACAGAGATTGGATACGGAATACGCGATGCAGGCTAGGTCGGCTCAACGAAAAATTGAAGCCATTTTACCTGAGTCCGTTCGTAACGAATCCACACGTGTTCGGGATACGATGCGACTGCTTCATACAGTTGAACCTTTAACCCGATCTAGGGTGAAAACATACCTTAACCAAATACGTAATGCCATTTTGGAGCATCGTAAGATCAGCTTCATGTACCTGAAAAAAATGCCGGGAACGGATGGCAATCGATATCACAAGCGTGAGGTTTCACCGTATGGACTCTCACTGGTTCAGGAGAATTGGGTGTTGATCGCACGTTGTGATCTAAGACAAGACATTCGTCATTTCCGTTTGTCACGCATGACTGAACTTTCAGAGCTTGAGGATCACTTCATTTTGCCACCGGATTCTGATCTAAACAGTTATCGACCTCCTGACGACCGTAATGAATTAATATTAATCAGGGCTAACCCTGAAATTGCGGACAAAGTCATGGAGGCCCTTCATTTTTATATGGATGCATTTGAAGAGCAGGAGGAAGAAGTGATTTTTCATTTTCGTGTCCGCTATCCGGAGGAGATCTTGCATCATTTACTCGGCTGGGTGGAGATATCGAGGTCTTGGAGCCGGAGTCATTACGCTTCCGAATGCAGGAAGTAGCCAAAAACATCTTAAAACACTACTGACATACACCTGTCAGTAGTGTTTTTTATACTTGGATATATCACAGATCAAGAGGAATTGGAGTTGGTTACAGGATGAGAAGTACAACGGAAGCATTGAAATCATTGGAAACGGCAGACGGTAGGTATTGGATTGGTGTTGTATCTGCTTCTCATGTGAATGTAGCCGTAGAGGGAGGGTTTGCGCAGCTGTGCCATGGCAAGTCAGCGATGTTGCGCCAGATGTCCCAGGGTGATTGGATGATATACTATTCTCCACGTACGGAGATATCAACAGGGAAGCCACTTCAGGCTTTTACCGCTATTGGTCAGATTATCGACGACAGGGTCTACCAATATCAGATGTCGGAATCCTTTGTACCCTTTCGCCGAGATCTCCGTTATCTTCCATGTCGAGAAGTAAAGATCGCAACGTTGTTAGACCAACTCAGTTTTACGCGTGGCAATCGCAATTGGGGGTTTCCATTTCGTAAAGGCCATTGCGAGATTGGGGCTGAAGACTTCATGATGATAGCTTCCGCGATGTTAGAAAATGATTCACAGTCACTGCTGGATACTCGTTTAAACGAGACATTACTATCTGGAGGATCACCAAGGCAACTTTGAGAATGGATATCTAAATGGGTGGAACTTAAAAGCAGAATAGAGCGTTAAGAATATATACTGAATAAATAAGAGGAGGGCCAACCTGTGAAGAAAAAAACATGGGTTTCACTACTCACCATACCACTGGTAGCTGCATCTGTGAGTGGCTACATGTACCTGAATGAACCGTTTGTAGTTAGTGCTCAAAGCGATGTTGAAAGTGCAGCACTTAAGGCGACCCAAGGTAAAGTAGATTATATTAAAGAATCGTTTGAAGATGGATCATACATTGTTCGCTATCGGGACCGCGTGAATTTGACAGAAATCACTGAGGAATACCGTGATAACCAGCTTCATAATAAATTGATTATTGAAGATGGTGGTAAGAAAATCACTTCCTATGGTCGTGACTTCGAGACAGGGAAATTAGTTGGAAATACCTGGACCATGCCGGACAACATTGCTGCTGAAAATGAGAAGTTGCTACAGATCTCGCTGTTAGAGAATGCTAAAGAAGAATTACAGAGTAAGGATTGGATAGTTCTGGAAATTGCTGGCACACAATCCCGGTCTGCTACAGAGAGTAACGAGAAAAATGCTGTCTCCGAGGATAATCTCCACAAGGAAGTTGTAACCATTGATGTAAATACGGGTTTACCTACCAAACGTGTGATTTATCAGAAGGACAAAAACGGTGAAATTGTAACTAACTCGACCAAGACCGAAGAGTACAAGTACCTGGATTCCATGCCGCTGCAAATTCAGAACTTTGCTCCGGAAGAATCTGTTGAGATTAAAGAAATACCGGCGCCTGTAATTGAAGATAAGGTGCTTGAAGGTTCATAAGACTTTCTGTCGATTTAATTGTACATAGCCGAAATTAATTGGACTGGTTTTCATCAAAAAGTTGCAGGTCCGTCTTCTTAAATCAATTTTTTTCCTTCTCCATGTCCTATGTATCGATTCAATGAGGGGTTGTTCAGCTCATCTCAGCCGCTTCTCCACTTTCTGAAGTGTTTTTGTTGCTATTAAGGTTTAAATCCATGTGGAAAAGTCAATAAAGGCCTTGTAAGCAACGCTGTACAATCCACTGAAAACCAGTACAATTGAACCTATAAGATATGAGATAAAGAGAGGTATTTCTCCATGACGGATACAAGTGGGAATCGTAAAGTTGACGGCTATCTAAAGAAACTTAAAACGTGGCAGGAAGAGTCCGCGAAGCTGAGAGAGATTATTCGGGATTTTGACCTGACAGAGGATATGAAATGGATGCATCCTTGTTATATGCTTGATGGGAAAAACATCGTCCTAATCCATGGTTTCAAAGAGTACGTTGCGATCCTGTTCTTCAAAGGTGCTCTGCTGAAGGATACACATGGCATTTTGGTTCAGCAAACGGAGAATGTACAGGCACAACGCCAGCTTCGCTTCACCAGTCTGGAGCAGATTGTGGAGCAGGAGGCAATGATCAAAGCCTACATCCAGCAAGCGATTGAAGTGGAACAAGCCGGATTGCAAGTGGAGATGAAACAGACTGCCGAATATAGCATTCCCGAGGAACTTCAACAGCAATTCGATGAGAATCCTGCTTTCCGAGATGCATTTGAAGCACTGACACCCGGACGGCAGCGGGCCTATCTCTATTATTTCTCACAACCGAAGCAATCCAAAACAAAAGTGTCACGAATCGAGAAGTACATGCAGCCGATCCTGGAGGGCAAAGGGTTGAATGATTGATCTTATAACAATATATTTGAGGGAAATTAAGAGTTAAATGAGTTGAAAGCCATATAATACGAAAGGCTTTTTGCTGTTTTTGATCATAATTTAGATACAGGAGGTGTCCCGTATGGTTCGAACTTACCAATACTACGCAATTTTTAATTTTGCTGAAGATGGAATTAATGTTACATTTCCTGATCTGCCTGGATGTATCACCTGTGGCGATTCAGTTGAAGAAGCATTAATAATGGCGAAAGAAGCACTTGAATTATTTTTGGATGGAGAACCTGTTGAAGATATTCCGCCACCTCAAAGCATAATGCCTGAATTATTGAACCCTAAAGATAAAACGTATTTAATTGAAGCTAATATTACGTACTACTGATCGATTCTATGTTTACATATCTGAATTCACCAAACTGAGTTTAGAACATCGTCGACTTCTTTGATCCTTGTGACAGATGGTGTTTGAATTAGATTTCCTTTGACCATGACCATCGAGATGTCGGACAAGGCCTCAATATGTTCCAGTGGATTTTGCTCCATGATAATCAGATCGGCATGTTTCCCGATATCCACCGTCCCTGTAACATCGTCAACGCCCAGGATCTTCGCATTGGTTCGAGTCACCATGTCGATGACCTGTTTGTTGTTCAGGTTGGTCTGTCTCATGTAGTGGTCCATCTCCCTCCACATATCATAGTGAGTCACGTAAGGCATGGCGGCATCGGTACCGATCCCAATGGTGATGTTGTTTTCGATCGCTTGTTGTACACCTTTGAGCATGGAATCATAGACCAGTCTGGAATTTTCTTTTACCGTTGCACTGACCTTCGTTACGCTGGTATCCAGTGAAGCGGAGGGATAGGCGGCTTGCAGGGTGGGGATGAGTGCGGTGTAGCCATTCAGGGCATTGGGATTATTTTTGTACAAACGAATGATTTCGTCGTCCATCTCCGAACCGTGCTCGATGGTGTCGACGCCACCTTGTAGCGCAACGCGCACACCTTCCGTGCTTTCCACATGGGTTGCCACCCGCAGGCCAATCTTATGCGCTTCGTCACAGATCGCCGCAACTTCCTCCACCGTCATCTGTAAACGACCAGCTTCGCCCACCATTTTCGCATCCGTCACGCCGCCCGTCACACAGATTTTGATCAGATCTACACCGTGTTTCACATTCAGCCGTACATTTTCCGTGCTTCCCACGGAGAATCGCCCACCAGAGCGAGGAATGGAGCGCCATGTCCGCCCGTTACACTTAGGAAAAACCCGGAGACAAGCAGATTAGGACCGACAAACTCAACGTTGTTAATCTCATCCCGCAGCTGAACGTCGGTGTAAAAGAATTCCCCCACACTGCGCATCGTTGTTACACCCGCATGAAGTGCGGTCAGTGCGTTGCGTTTCATGCGTTTTTTCAAAACGTTTCTGCCGAACTTCGTGTTCAATATCCGATCATAGGCAAACTGCAACATGCCTTCACTGACCGAGAGACCGAACGGTTTTCCATCTGCAAAGAGGTGCACGTGGGCATTGATCAGTCCTGGCATCACGTATTTCCCTGAGAGGTTGATGGTTGTGTAGTGACTTGGGATATGCAGTTCATTTTCTTTGCCGATATCTTGAATAAGTCCTTGTTCATTGACGAGAATGGTCATGTTTTTTTGCAGATTGCGGCTTGAGTCGCCGTGGATCAGATGGACGTTTTTTAATGCGTAAGCGGTGTTCATGTTGTGTTCCTCCTTAGAATGTAGGTGAGGTGAGTGGTTAGGGTAAAGATGATGCCTTTTTCAATAATGAATAATTAATTCATTTTTAGGTCAAAAAAATAGGCTGATCTATGATGAAGTTTTTTTGCGTGCAAACCATGTGAAGTTGATCTGATCTGCACGCTTTGTTAACACGGTAATAGTGATGAGATGGAGCGTTATTCGTTGAGACTCTTCATACCGTACAGTCTGTATACATACAACGCTTCAAAGATTTGCTTCCTGCTGTCCTCACTCATCTCTCGCTTCAACAGATCCAGGTTCATGTCAATTACATTGTGCGCGAGAATGTTCAGCAAGATCAAGTTCTCCTCGGTACCAATCACATACCGTTTATATTGGTTCTTCAGATAGGCCTTCTTGGTTTCGATCATCAGCTCGACAAGCTCGTTCTTGGCGTTGGTGTAGATGGTTCCTTTATTCTTTTCGAAGATGATGACAATCTGATTCCGGTATTTCCGTAATACGTCTACCTGTTCCTGCAACAGCGCCGACTTTCGCTCGCTATCCGTTTCCTCGAACAAGGTCTGGTTATCAAAGTGAATCGTTTCCACCAGCACATTTTTCAGATAATCCACCAGATCCGGCGGCACAACGGAGTAGAAGAGTTCTTCTTGTTCTTAAAATAAGTATAGATATTGCCCACGGAAATATTGATCTCATCCGCGATATCGCTCATTTTGGCATCCACATAACCTTTTTCAAAAAAGACCTTGAGCGCCGCATATTCAATCTCTTTCCTGACTTCGTCTTTCTTGGCTTGCACCATCGGGAACGACTCCTTAATAGTGAATGGTTGGTTCGTTATTAGGATAGGCTTTTTTGGGGAGGGTGTCAAAGGGGGGGGGCTATGTAAACTTCGACCTCATAGCGTTACTGGCTTTAACGAGATGATTTTGGTGAAGGCGAACGCAATTTGAGTTAAAAGTTATCACAAAAAGTGAGTAGATATATATATTATATTGATAATAATAATTGTGAACATAAAAAAATATCTAATTATTATATGAAAAAATATCTAATAAGAATAGTACTTTTTCATTTCTCAAAAAGGTAATATGTTAAAAAAGAATGGTTAAAATTGTAATAAAATGAGATGTGTTACATTAACTGAAGTAGACGAGGTGTGATTTATGAGCATTATTGATGTAAACGGTATCACAAAGGTTTACCGGCAATATAAAAGATTTCCGGGATTGGTTGGCTCTTTGAGAAGTCTAGTTACTAGGCAGTATACGGAGGAAATAGCAGTACGCGATATCACTTTTTCCATCAAGGAAGGAGAAGCAGTAGGTTATCTGGGCCCAAACGGTGCGGGCAAATCCACCATGATTAAGATGATGACGGGAATATTGGTTCCGACTTCTGGCCAACTAAGGGTTCTTGGTTCGACCCCCCATGAAGCCAGGCAGCAGAATTCTCAACATATTGGTGTTGTTTTTGGCCAAAGGAGTCAGTTATGGTGGGACCTTCCTGTCGGTGATTCATTCGATCTCCATAAATACATATATAAGCTCCCAGACTCCACATACCAAAAAAATCTGAACTATTATTCCGACCTTTTAGCGTTATCCTCGTTTATTGAAAAGCCTGTCCGTCAATTAAGCTTGGGGCAAAGAATGCGAGTGGAAATCGCAATGGCCTTACTGCATGATCCCAAAATTTTGTTTCTAGACGAACCAACGATTGGTCTGGATGTCATTGCTAAAGAGCAGATTAGGGAATTTCTTAGGATGATTAATCGAGAGAAGAAAGTCTCCATTGTTCTGACGACTCATGACATGAAGGATATTGAAGAAATTTGCCATCGTATGATAGTTGTGAACAAAGGCAATATGGTGTATGACGGATCTGTCGAACAACTACGAAAAACGTTGGGTGATCAGCGTCAGATTATCATTTACTTCCGGGAAGAGCCAGGCGTGATTGATATACCCGGGATTAAACTAATAAAGGACGAAGGATTAAGAAAAACGTACTTATTTGAAAAAAGCGACAGGACCGTATTTGATTGTGTGAATCAAATCGCGAGTGAGCATGCAGTTGAAGATGCTTCTATTGAAAGCGCAGACATAGATTCGGTCATTCGGAAACTCTATAGAAAATTGGACGAAGAAGATAGAGCGAATGAATTGTGAAAGGAGGGCCCAGGTTGAAAACGTATATTATGTTTGGTGTAAAAACATTCTCGAATCAACTTTCATATCGTTCTGAAGTATGGCTAAGATTGCTCGGGAATTTTGTGGCTATTTTAATTCTGACTGAGATCTGGAGAGCAGTACTAGGGAATGGAGAGATTGAAGGCATAGGTGTAGAGCAAATGATTACATATAGCATTATTAACACGTTGCTTACTGCTTTGCTACTTACCGGAATCAGTGCAAAAGTGGATAACAGTCTTAAAACAGGTTCCATCGCTTCGGAACTCATAAAACCTCTTTCTTATCCTCTTCATTTATTATCTGAAGGACTGGGGAATTCATTCTATCAGTTGATGTTTACTTCCATTCCTTCTTTATTCATCGCATGGATTTTCTTTGGTTTTCTTCCTCCAGCTTCGGCAACTCATTTTCTGTTTTTTTTGATTGCTTTAATCCAGGCATTGGCCATTTCGTTTTTGTTGGGGTACCTTATATCTTTATTGGCTTTTTGGCTCATGAATCACTTTGCATTAAATTGGATCTTAGGTGGATTCATCACGATTTTTTCAGGTTCCTTTTTACCCTTATGGTTTTTTCCAGAATCGTGGGTGACCATAACCAAAATGCTTCCTTTCCTGTACCTGGGATATCTTCCTGCTGCAATCTATTTAGGAACAATCACGGTTCAGGAGATAGGAACTTTTATTCTCACAGGTTTAGCATGGACTGCGGGGCTGGCTCTTCTGGTGTGCTGGTTATGGAATAGGGCGATCAAACGTCTGGTGGTCCAGGGTGGATAATGTAGCTGTAGAGAGGCTGATCTAAATGACATTAAAACTTTTCGGAAAATTAGTCTTTTTGTTAACCAAAGAAAGAATGGAATATCGTGGGGACTTCCTCCTTGCAGTTATCGCTCAAATCATTAATTATACAGGAGATTATATTATTATTTGGCTTTTCCTAAGAAAGTTTGATACTCTGGCAGGCTGGTCTTGGCCTGAAATTGCGTTGTTGTACAGTCTGGGGCTGTTCACATACGCAGTAGGAGCCTCTTTTTCATTTGTGCAAATGCGGGATCTTGAGAATCAAGTGAAGAATGGGACATTTGATTCCATATTGATCAAACCCGTTAATCCATACCTATACTTGGTATGCAGGGGATTCAACTTAGGATACCTTGCACATGTGGCGATATCCGGGTCTGTGCTGCTCTGGGCACTTTTTAAGTTAAATCTGAATTTATCCGGGGTTGAAGTGCTGTACCTTATTCTCTGTATTATTGGTGGGGCCATGATTCAGGCTGGATTCATGTCGGTAATCGGAGCTGTATCTTTTATTTGGATTAGAACAAATTTTTTGTTCACCTTATTTTTTAAATTTAAGGAGTTCATATCGTATCCACTTCCTGTATTTGGCACATTCATACAAGTACTTTTAACGTTTGTCATTCCATTTGCGTTCATCAATTTCTATCCAGCTGCATTCTTGCTTACCAAAGGCACTGCGCTGTTGTCATCATGGACGATGTGGATTGTACCTGTTATAGGTCCTCTGGTTTATATGCTTGGTTATCGTCTGTGGATGTTGAGCGTGAATAAATATCAAGGTGCAGGAGGTTAAGTCTGTGGAACAAATAAAGGAGGCTATCTCGAATCTTTTACCTCAAACGGACAAAATGGGAGTCATCCAATTTGTCAGGCAACATCGATTAGAGAGTTTCGTTAGTACTCGATTTGAGGGTGTTTATACAAAAGAGTTAGAGATTGATCTATATAATATTAAGAAGTTGAATGAGGATAAATTAGCTTTTTTGAATGGGCTTGGCCATTGTATAACAACCTATGCGACAAATGGAGACCCCATTCCTTCCTTGAGGGCGAGCCGTTTATAGTCAGCGTCTTTGACGATATCGACGAAACGCTTGATTTTTATTGGAATACCTTAAATAGGGAAACCAAAGTAGCTGTTTTAGCCAAATATATTCATGTTGAGAACGGGAAAGTCACCATTAACAGCATTAATAAGCATTCATACAGTGGAATTACCCAATCATAATTATCGTAAAAAGTCGACAATTAAATGTTGTCGACTTTTTATATGTTTCTGTGATGTTTGTCTTAAGCTATAGAAACGAATGAGTTAATTTAGTTCTTACATCTCATTCTCAACCCGAACTTATAGCATAAGAGATCGGGACAAATAAGGCAGGCAGTTGATTCAATACCTTGATCTTCGTAATCTTCAAAATATTTAACCTTGTACAAAGCGCCAAGATGCCGCCGATCAGGGTAATTTCGTTCATGATGTTGGACAAGATGTTCTCAAAATTAATCAGTTGCCCAATGATCCCGCCTAAGGTGAGGAAGATGATAAACATAATCTGATATTGTCTGTTGGATATGCTGCTCATGGTTGTACTCATGCCTATGATGAGTGCGCTACTCCCAATCACTTGATTGAGTATGGACTTGTATCCGTCATTCATGAACTCTTGGAGAGGGCCCCACGGGTACTTCCGCATATAATGAAAAACAATTGAAAATATACCAAGCATGATTTCATTCCTGATCCTATTTTTAATTCTGAATTCACCAAACTGAGTTTAGAACATCGTCGACTTCTTTGATTCTTGTGAAAGATGGTGTTTGAATTAGATTTCCTTTGACCATGACCATAGAGATGTCTGACAAGGCTTCGATATGTTCCAGCGGATTTTGCTCCATCATAATCAGATCGGCATGTTTCCCGATATCCACCGTCCCTGTTACATCATCAACGCCTAAGATCTTCGCATTGGTTCGAGTTACCATGTCGATGACCTGTTTGTTGTTCAGGTCGGCCTGTCTCATGTAGTGGTCCATCTCTCTCCACATATCATAGTGAGTCACATAAGGCATGGCGGCATCAGTACCGATCCCGATGATGATATCGTTCTCGATCGCTTGTTGTACACCTTTGAGCATGGAATCGTAGACGAGTCTGGAATTCTCTTTTACCGTTCTACTTACCTTCGTTACGCTGGTATCCAGTGAAGCGGATGGATAGGCGGCTTGCAGGGTGGGGATGAGTGCGGTGTAGCCATTCAGGGCATTGGGATTATTTTTGTACAAACGAATGATTTCGTCTTCCATCTCCGAACCGTGCTCGATCGTATCGACGCCACCCCGTAAAGCCACCCTTACGCCTTCCGTGCTTTCCACATGGGCTGCCACCCGCAGGCCAATCTTATGCGCTTCATCGCAGATCGCCGCAACTTCTTCCACTGTCATCTGTAAACGGCCTGCTTCGCCTACCATCTTCGCATCCGTCACGCCGCCCGTCACACAGATTTTGATGAGATCGACGCCATGGTTCACATTTAGCCGTACATTTTTCCGTGCTTCCCATGGGGAATCGCTCACCAGCGCCAGGAATGGAGCACCATGTCCGCCCGTGACACTTAGGAAAAACCCGGAGACAAGCAGATTAGGACCGACGAATTCACCGTTATTAATCTCCTCCCGCAGCTGCACGTCTGTATAAAAGAATTCACCCACACTGCGCATCGTCGTTACACCCGCATGGAGTGCGGTCAGTGCGTTGCGTTTCATACGTTTTTTCAAAACGTTTCTGCCGAATTTGGTATTCAGGATTCGGTCATATGCGAACTTCAACATGTCTTCACTGACCGAGAGACTAAACGGTTTACCATCTGCAAAGAGGTGCACGTGGGCGTTGATCAATCCAGGCATTACGTATTTCCCTGAGAGGTCGATTGTTGTGTAGTGACTTGGGATATTGAGTTCATGATCTCGGCCGATATCCTGAATAAGTCCTTGTTCATTGACGAGAATCGTCATGTTTTTTTGCAGATTGCGGCTTGAGTCGCCGTGGATCAGATTGACGTTTTTTAATGCGTAAGCGGTGTTCATATTGTGTTCCTCCTTAGAGTGGTGGGTGAAGCTATATAAGTTGAATGATGGGGGTGTACACTTATCACTCCAATGACAGAACAACCTTCGGATCGCTGTTATCCCCAGATTTTTTGATATCCTCTTATTAGGGGAAATCCGGTGATAAATGCGAACGCTTCGCTTCCTCTAGTTATTTCTGTCCTCTCCGTTATCGTGTAAATGTAGGTTCAACTTAAATAGTTTGGTAAATGGTAAATATTCAACTTAAAAATGAATAATTAATTCATTTTTGGATCAAAAAAATAGAGCGACTTAATGTTAGATATTTTTTTGCGTGCAAACCAAGTGAAGTTGATCTGATCTGCACGCTTTGTCTACCTGTGATGAGATGGAGCGTTATTCGTTGAGGCTCTTCATGCCGCATAGTCTGTATACATACAACGCTTCGAAAATTTGCTTCCGGCTGTCCTCGCTCATATCTCGCTTCAATAGATCCAGGTTCATGTCAATTACATTGTGTGCGAGGATGTTCAGTAGGATCAAGTTTTCCTCGGTGCCAATCTCATATCGTTTATATTGATTCTTGAGATATGCCTTCTTGGTTTCGATCATCAGCTCGACAAGCTCATTCTTGGCGTTGGTGTAGATCGTTCCTTTATTCTTTTCGAAGATGATCACAATCTGATTCCGGTATTTCCGTAATACATCCACTTGTTCCTGCAACAGTGCCGATTTTCGCTCGCTATCCGTTTCCTCGAACAGGGTCTGATTATCAAAGTGGATCGTCTCCACCAGCACATTTTTCAGATAATCCACCAGATCCGGCGGGACGACAGCGTAGAATAATTCTTTCTTATTCTTAAAATAAGTATAGATATTGCCCACGGAAATATTGATCTCATCCGCGATATCGCTCATCTTGGCATCCACATAGCCTTTTTCAAAAAAGACTTTGAGTGCCGCATATTCAATCTCTTGCCTAACTTCGTCTTTCTTGGCTTGCACCATCGGGAACGACTCCTTAATAGTGAATGGGTGGTTCGTTATTAGGATAGATCTTTTTGGAGGGGGTGTCAAATGGGATGGAATTCAAAATCCATACAATATCGAAGTTGCAATAGATCGAGTTCAATCAAGATAAAATAAATATATTATTAGGTGTATAGTCTCTTGTTGTAATATAGCGGTGTATGTTAAGTCTGGATTATTTTTGAATAACTTAGTACAGAAGAAGGATAATTATAAAAAATGTCGAATATTGGTTCTTAAGCGTTGGAAAGAATTAGCACATAACATTAAAAAAGGAGTTGAGAGGTATTAATACTATCAACCCAATTAATAAAGAAATTTTTACGGTTCGATTAGAAAAAGATGAAAAATCAAATTACGAAATACATTTTTTAGCTATAGAAAATTTTACACATGAATTTACCAATTATATGTCTGAGCATTTTGTTTCTATTTGTGAGGGGGTTGCAAGTGAAAGTTCCCTTAGTACAGTTAAAAAACGAACTGTTAGTTTTTTTGAGAATAAAGATAAAAATACTACAATGGGGGCAATTGCCGAATTTTTAATGCACTTGTATCTCAAAAGTTTAGGCTACAAGCAAGAATGTACTTATTTTAATTTAGAAGAAGGATCTATAAAAAAGGGGTTTGATGGTTATTATAGAAAAGAGGAAATTGAATGGATTATGGAGAGTAAGTCAGGCTACGTAAATAATACATCTGTAACTCATCCCGCAAAAATCAAAAAAGCGTACGAAGATTTAGTGGAAAAATTTACTGGGAAAGTAAAAAATAATCCTTGGAAGAACGCCTATAACCACGCATCGCTTTTAGATATTATTCCTGATGAAGATGTAAGAAGAAAATTGAGAAAACTTGCCAGTGATTTTACTGATCAAAAATATCCTCTAATAGAGGATTATTACCTGATTCCAGCTTCTACAATTTTCCTTGATGATAAATGGGATGAACCGAATTATATTGCTATTCAAGAAGAGTTAGTAAGCTCTTTACCTGAATATAAGTGTAAAAAAATGATAGTAATATGTTTAACTAAAAAATCAATTAATATGTTTCTAGAATATATTAAATCTGAGTAGGTGTTGTTGAGTGATAAGAGAAGAGAAAACTTTACTAACTTTAATGAATAAAGTACCAGAGTTTAAAGAAGCGCTTAGAAAGCTCACTACTAATCAGTTCCTATCCGATAGGGAAAAGGATTTTATATTGAGTTGTGCAATTATCTTTTTGAAAAAATTTAAAGTTGACAAAAGGTTTGTCAGTTTATTCGAACTTTCATACTTTATTGTGCTAAAATATTCTGTTAGTTATAGTGATTATAGGCCTCTATACGATATTTCAATTAACTTTGGTTTTTATCCTATTTCTAGAGAAATCATAGAGCATGATTTACTTGATGATTTGAGCCTGAGTAATGCTTTAATGGATATCTCATTTGATAGATTTAAGAAAGAAAAATATTTGGAAACTTATCAGCAACAGAAGACCAGAACTGAATTCATGGAAGATAAATCCAATTCGTTAAGTTTTTTAGCTCCCACATCATTTGGTAAGAGTTCGGTTGTTATAGATCACATAAAAATGAATAATTTTGACAAGGTTGCGATTATTGTTCCTACTAAGTCGTTGCTAGTGCAAACATATAGGGCTATTAAAAATTCTGTTACAGATAAGAGAATCATTCTTCATGACGAAATGTATAATGGAGAAGACAAATTTATTTCGATTTTCACTCAAGAAAGAGCATTAAGATTGCTGGATAGGTATGATTTATTCTTCAATATTTTGTACATCGATGAAGCTCATAATTTATTCGAAAAAAATAGTAGAAGCATTCTTTTATCAAGATTAATTAGGAAGAATCTCAAAAGGAATCCTTCTCAAAAAACTGTTTATCTATCGCCATTAGTTAATTCGAGCAACAATTTATTAGTAGAACAACAAGGTGAAATTAGTGAGCAGAAAATCTCTCATAACATAAAAGAACCTGAATTGTTTGAATTTAGGTTAAATGGAGAAGTTTTTCAGTATAATAGATTTGTGAATGAGTTCTATAGTTTGAATTTTAAAGGAGATATGTATTCATACATTCTTGAAAGACAGAAGTATAAGAATTTTATTTATATTCGAAGTCCAAAGAAAATAGAAGCTTTTTCAAAGCTGCTTGTTGAGGAGTTAAATATTTTACCTAAAAATGATGATATCACAGAGATAATTGATGAGCTAAAAAGATATGTTCATAGCGAATTTTATGTTATTGAAATGCTAAAAAGAGGGGTTATGTATATTCATGGGAAAATTCCGGATATAGTAAAAGAGTTCTTAGAGTATAAATTTAAAACCATTACCTCTTTGAAGTTTATAGTAGCTAATACAGTGATATTAGAAGGAATAAATCTTCCGATAGATAATTTGTTCATCATGAATACTTACAGTTTAAGGGGAAAGGAATTAACGAATCTTATAGGGAGAGTAAATAGACTTGATACAGTTTTCAATCAGGGAAATAACGAATTGAACAAACTTTTGCCTCATATCCATTTTATTAACAGTGCGGAATACAACGGCTCTAAATCTCAAATGAAGAAAAAAATTGAACTCTTAAGGAATAATTTTTTCAAAGATGAAATTAAAAATCCCACTCTATTAAATTTTGATGTTGATAGTGTTGATTTGGAAGATAGAGAAAAAGTTGAAAAAATTATATCTAATGAACATTTGGTGATTTCTGACGGCCATAATGAGGTAACTGAGTTTAAAAAATACTTAATTAATTCTGGAATATACTCGATGTACGAACTCAATGATGAAAATGTACTTATGGATTTTATGAAACAAGTAAAGTCTATAGACAAACAAATCCCAGGATGGGAACAACTTAATATCATTGATAAAATCCATAAAACATTTATATTTAAATTAGTGAAATATATCAAAGATTACGAAATTAACCGATTAGATATCGAAGAAGCACGAAATTTTTACAAAATGTATATTTTTAATAAGCAACGCTATTCATTGAATAAAAATATTCAAGATACTTTTAGATATTTCAAAACACGAAAGAGTAAAGAAGGCAATTATCTGTATATTGGAGAAACTTATGGGGAAATTGAAAAGCCATCAGAAATCTATCGAGGTAAGGCGAAAAAAGTTTATGTTGATCTTATCAATAAGAAAGATGAAGAGCTTATTAATCTAGTTATCGTTAAATTAAAATTAGAGGACGATTTCATTAGCTACAAGCTTAATAAATTTGTTATAGCCCTATTTGATTTTAATTTAATTGGAGAGCAAGAATATCATAGAATTATTTATGGAACCAATGATGAGAAAAAAATAAAATTAATCAAGACTGGCCTTTCTGTAAATTTAATAACTAAATTACAAGAAGATGATCAGATTAAGAACTTATATTTTGATACCAATAATAATCTTAAAATGAATAAGCTATTCATAGCTTATAAGAATAATATGAATGGCTTTCATCGATTTGAACTAGAGAAGTATCTGTAAGTATAATGTGAATGTGTTACGTAAATACGTACCACATTTACTTATTTTTTATGTTACCCTCTCCATACAAAGGAGTGGTGACATGACGAGTACCAACAGCGAAGACCTCGCTTTGCAGTACGCACAACTAGTAGAACAAGAAGACGATTACGTCGACCAACTCGTTACATGCAACAAACTCATTCTGGACGCCATGGACATCATTGCGAAGCAGGCAGGTGTGCTAGACATGGATACCGTGAAACAAGCAGCATATCACCTTCATTCCATGGAACAGGATCTGAACCGAAAGTTATTTAAAGTCCGACTGGAGAAGAGCATCTTGGCTAATCAAATGAGTCAGTCTACATAAACCACCTTAACAAAAGGACAGTGCTGGATCACACAAGATGATCATGAACTGTCCTTTTGCCTTCCCATCCAAACGTTTTCCCCTTCCAATTAAGCATTGACTTTCCCCACAAATCCCCCTACACTTCAATTATTAAAACACTTTTAAAAACTTTCATTGAATGGTTCGAAATGAACGAAAGGAGGCATATAACTAACGATGTTACCCACATCACACAACACCCAACAGGTGAAGCGCATTAACGTTGAATTGGTAAAGAACACACTCAGATCCATGGGCGTAGGCACGAAGGCTTCCATCGCGAACTTGACGAAACTTAGCGTAGCGACATGCGGCACGATCCTGAACGAATTACTCCAAACTGGTGAGATTATTGATCTGGGCCCGGATGAATCGAGTGGGGAAAGACCTGCAAGTCGGTATCAGTTCAATGCGGACTACGCAAGTGTGCTGTGTCTGATTATTCGAACAGAGGGTGGCATTCACTCGATCACACATACATATGCGAATCTGAACGGGGAAATGGCGGACGAACAGACACTCTTTCTGGATGAGATCAATGTAACGGTAGTAGAGGATCTGATTGCAAATCGGATCGAACAACACCACAATGTGCAGGCGATTGGGATCGGCATACCCGGGGTGGCGCACAACGGCGTGATTGGAATTTGCGACGTACCGGAGCTGATGCATCAGCCCCTCGGCCCAAGGCTCAAGGAGCAATATGAAGACGTGGAAGTGGTCATTGGCAACGATATGAACTTGACGGTCTACGGTCTGTATAACCAGCAGCAATTTGAGGAAGAGAAGAACTTTGCGGTGGTGACTTTTCCGGAGAACCATTTTCCGGGGCAGGCTTTATCATTGACGGTCGTCCGTTGACGGGGAACACGCAATTTGGGGGCGAGGTGTCCTTTCTTCCTTTTGGCGTGTCACGGGAAGAGCAACTGCGCATGTTGAAAACGACGGAAGGGTTGCAGGAACTCGTCACAAAGACGCTGATCTCCATCATTGCAATTATTAACCCGGCAGCGATTGTTGTTACGGGCGATACAATGGACCCGGCTATGCGGGATGACCTGTTACAGGGCTGTCTGGATCACCTGATCCCACAGGAGCATATGCCTGAGTTGATCATCCAAAGAGATACACGGCGCGAATATGTGACTGGGCTAGTCGCTGTTACGCTGGAGAGCTTGACCTACCGCATTCAGGTAGTTGAGAAGCAGTGGTGAAGGAACTGAACGTCGATCAGAAGGATGATCTTTCATCAGATCAATTGAGTTGTAATATCCCTTTTATATAAGTGAACTATTTCATTAAACAGGTAACGGAGAGGACAGAAAAAATCTGAAAAAGCGAAGCGGTCGCCTAAAAGCTTTCTGAAAGAAAGCTACATCGGAAGCATACGCTTATCCCCGGATTTACCCTTTGAAAATAAGAAATCGAAAAAATCTGGGGATAACAGCGATTGGAAGGTTATTCTGTCATCGGAGTGTCCAAGTTAATGACCCTTGTTTCAACTTATATAGACACAATGGAGGAACTTATTTTGAATCAGCAAGCAGGTACAGAAGGAAACAAGAAAAAGTTCAACAAACTGTATGCCATGCAACTGGCAACGATTTTTTTGGGATTTATCGTATTCGGTATATCGGAAAATATTAAGGGGCCGGCCATTCCGCGCATTCAATTCGACTTCAATCTGGATGAGAAACAGCTCGGGACGTTGTTGTCCCTGAATGCACTAGGGTACCTGATCGCGTGCTCCTTCACGGCTATTTTGGTTCGGAAATGGGGCATCAAGGCGGTTAGCATCATATCGTTTGCATCGATGATCCTATCGGGTGTGTTCATTTATGTGTCTCATACCTATCCACTCTTTGCTTCATCGTACTTCTTCATGTACATCGGTAACGGCATGTTGGAGATTGCTTTGGCGATTCTGGGTGCGCGGATTTTTGTGAAAACACAGGTACGATGATGAACCTGTCCCATTTCTTCTATGGGTTGAGTTCCACGGTGGCGCCTTTGCTGGCGACTGGGGTGATGTCGTTGAGCGTGTTCGGACACGTACTGGACTGGCGCGGCATGTATCTGGTGATGTTGTCACTCTGTCTGCTGCCAATCATTGCGGCGCTGCGCAGCAAATTTCCGGGGGATGATCTTCCTCATGAAGATCGGACCTCGCTTAAGACGTTAACACGTGATCCAGCCATCTGGCTGATGGTGCTCATTCTTTCTTTTGGCGTGGTATCAGAACTGGCGGTTGGGGGTTGGCTCGTTAACTTCCTGGAGAAAGCCTACACGTGGGACACGGTCAAAGCATCTGGGCTGCTCTCTGCGTTCTTCCTTGCTTTCTCGCTAGGTCGTTTGCTGCTGGGTCCACTGACGGACCGAATCGGATTCGTATTGTCACTCATTCTATTCTCTGCATTCTCGGCGGTATGTACGTTTGTGGCGCTTACAGGAGGAGAGAGTCTTGCATTCTTCTTTGCGGTATCCGGTGCGGGTATAGCGATGATCTATCCTACGGTAATGGCGTTTATCGCACGCAGATATCCAAACGGCAGTGACACGGCGATTACGTTTACGGTTACCCTGATGGGGGTGGGCAGTGTCATCGGTAACTATGTGATTGGCTGGGTCATTGAAGGTGTGAAGAATATGTACGGTCCAACGACTCAGTTGGGGTTACTGCGTGGACTTCAGGCGGGATATGGATTCATTGGATTATGCGCGGTGATCTGTGCGGTATCTGGTGTAGTGTTGTATGTGTATTTAAAAAGAAGGCAGGAATTGATTTAGACATCGAATTAATAACAATTAATCTTAGATAGCAAACAGTTTTAAATCTGATTTTTTTACTTTTCCACATTTTTGACGAAAAGCAAAAGCAAAGAAGAGAGGGAAACATTCCCCTCTTCTTCTTTGACTACTGGAACAGTCTCTGGATAAGGATCAGTATTAGACCCGCACTCACGCTCGTAAGCACTCCCATCACATACTGCTCCAGCCTGTCTTGCTTTTGTTGTCTTCTCTTTCTGCGTTTTCTCATACGCTACCTCCGTAAAAGAAGGCACGTATTCAAACTGGGCAGAACACGATTTTCTTTCCCCGTAGTTTTACAGGTTCCTAATGTTACTTATAATTTACGAATTTTTAATTTCTCACATTTGATCAGCCTAGAGCTAATCATACTTTTCGCTCATGACGAGTGCATTACCAATTTCTTGGTTTTTTATTGTCCGTTTTGGAATACATATTAGTGTCCCATAATGGACTTTCTCCTACTGTGCTGCAATAGTTAAGAATACTTGCCTTGAGTTAGAATCAGTGGCCACTAATTCTTCTATAGTTTATACTAAATTCCCCAGTTAAACAATGACTCTCGATCGTTTCTTTATGCTCAGATACAAAATTTAAAGTAACAAATGGAATACAATGTTCTACTAAAATTAGATATAATGAATTCAATTAACGATTGAGCAAGGGGGAGATTGAATGCCACAATGGCAGCTGAAAACATAGGAGTGGCGAATTATATCCAGCTAAATTTGAGGTTATGAAAGTAAACGAAGCAAGAGCACTTAAGAATCAAGGATGGGAGCAAACGTTTGATTGGTCACTATACATAGGTTCACAACATCCAGCCACTCCGTATAAGCTTCTCGTAGTTGGTAATAACAATATTCAAGGAGCAATTGCTTATCAGATTAAAGATGATCATATCTTTGTTGATCTTTTGGAGAACGCTCCCTTTAATCGCTACAACCATCCCAATCGTGAATTTGTAAACTCCACTGATGTACTTCTTGGGGAAGCTTGTTTGCAGAGTTTTATACATAAGAAAGATGGTTTTGTTTCCTTCATACCCAAATCAAGATTATATCCTTACTATACTCAAAGGTTTAATGCTAAACGTGGTGGGCTTGGTTTAATGTATCTGGATACTGTTGCTGCGTTACGATTAATTGAGTTATACTATGTATAAGGAGATGATCTCATGGAAAGACAACTCAAAAAAACTTTCAGAAGTCTCTCTCCACAAAAGAAGCGACTTTATGCTTCACGTACTGCCTTAGGCATTCGAAGAACAAGAAAGACTTCAGATAGTGTAATGATTGTACCACCACCGATAGGGACAGAACGCTCTATAGAGCTTGAAATGAAAAGGATACGTGAGGCTTACAGGGATGACCTCGGTACGGTAGGTTACGAAAAACATATAGATAAAGCAAATCAAGACTTTAAGTCTATAATGGATAAAAAGGAATCCGCATATAGTGGATTCTTCTTTTCCTAAACAAAAGCCCTGCTGATCCTTACGATCGCGGGGCTTTACATGTATTCTTATCAGTCAGTGAGTAACAAGCACCTCGGACTTCTCATCTCAATTTCTTACCTCACCAAGCCTATGACTTGTTCAAAGCGGCTCTTCTTTTCCAACGTTTCAATAGCACATACAATCCGAATCCGCCCAAGAAAACCACCGCTGCCGGAACGATGTAAGGTTTAACAATCTCATCCACGTGCTCCCATTGAGAGCCCAATTTGAAGCCTAAGTAGATGTATAATGAGGTGATTGGAAGCATGGCCAGGAATGTAAAGAGACTGAATTTAAATACATTCATCTTCGCCATTCCACATGGGATGGAGATCACGGTACGAATGCCGGGGACAAATCGGCCATAGAAAGCGACCCCGCTGCCATATTTCTGGAAGAACGTATCGGAAGCGTCCAGATGATGAGGTTTAATCAAGAAATACTTGCCGTATTTTTCAACCATCGGTCTGCCGCCGTACCGTCCGAGGGCATATAACGTCAGAGGGCCAAACGTTCCACCTACAGTACCCGCCAGGATAGCCAGCCACAGCTTCATATCTCCAAGGTACACCCAATATCCTGCCATGGGCAGCACGAGTTCAGCAGGTACGAATTCAAACGACAAGGCAATAACGAGACCTGCGTACGACAAGTCTTTGAAAAAAAGTATAAATTGCGTGATCCACTCCGTCATGCTTTCCCTCCACAAATCTATCTATTTTTTATAGTTTAGAAACACTCCTATACCAAGAGTAACAATAGCGAATAGAGCTTGTCAAAACTCACACGCATATCCGATTCAGCCCGTCACGGCGGGATATGTTAGGTCATACATAAGCGATATCTCATTCGACATGCGTTGAGCAGGCGGTCGGTCTTCGAACAAGAAGTTGAACTTCATATCACCCTGCCCCTAACACCAATATAACACTCTGAAAATGTTTCCAAATATAGCGTGATAAAACTATCACTAACTTCTTCACCATCCTGTACATAAAGAGAAGGAGATCAGAACATGACCGAAACTTCGATTATCGACCAGATCCATATTATGGTTGAATACAATGTATCCTTTTATTGATTCATGTATATCATATAGATATACAACTGTAGGGAGGTGAGGTATAATTGGAGCATCAATCAAACGAAAGGCGTGGGATTGCCATGACTACAGCCACACTTAGCAAATGGGGAAATAGCAGTGCAATTCGCATTCCTAACCAATTGCTTAAGCGTCTTAATCTGGAAGAAGGCTCGGAAATCGAGATTTTGGTGACAGAAGATAATGAATTGTTGTTGCGTCCAAAAATCAAACCTGTAGAGTCCAATGAGGAACTGCGTAACCATCTAAAGACTTTGCTCTCTAAAGTGAAACAGGATACAAGACATGAAGAAATAGACTTTGGCACTGAAGGGAACGAGTTACTTTGATTATTCCCAAGCGAGGCGATCTGATATGGCTTGACTTTGATCCTCAAGCGGGTCATGAGCAAGCCGGGAGACGACCGGCTATTGTTCTATCGGAACTTGAATTCAATGAAATAACGGGTTTTGCCGTTGTATGTCCCATAACGAGCCAAGCCAAGGATTATCCTTTTGAAGTTACACTACCAGAAGACCTGCCATTTTCAGGAGTTGTTTTGACGGATCAGTTGAAGAGTCTTGATGTGCGGCAACGACGTATCCAAATTGCGGGACATGCCGAACCAACCTCTGAATTTATGAAATCAGTTCTACGCAATGTCCGTTCTATATTGGCATAATTGAAAATTAGTAGCTGATCATATTCCTAAATCCACGTCTAACTAAAAGACGTGGATTTTTTCTTTCATATCTAATTAGCTTCGTCCATCCTTGACGCTTCGAATAAGAGCTTCCGAAAGGCACTTATAAGTTGATAAGAAAGATTTTTAATCCTCTGAAAATGCTTCCAAATATAGTATGATAATACTATCACTAGCTTCTTCACCATCCTGTACATAAAGAGAAGGAGATCAGCACATGACCGTAACTTCGATTATCGACCAGATTCATTTGATTGAATACGATCCCTCTTATGCTGCCGCACTGGCGGATATGTGGAACCGCAGTAATGAAAGCTGGGGAGGTGGCACCAAACTCAGAACAGAGGAAACGGTTCGCCGGGAGATGGAGAGTTCGTCCAATCTTCATGCATTTTTAGCCGTTCATGGGAAAGAGGTGGTCGGCTTTTGCAGTTTTGCTCATTACCGCTATGACGAGAGAGCGCTATATGTACCGCTGCTTAACGTACGTCCCGACTATCACGGTTACAAGGTCGGACGCAACCTGATCCTGAATGCTGTGCGCAAGACTGTGGAGGCGGGGTGGCCCCGCTTGGACCTGTTCACATGGGCAGGCAATACGAAGGCTGTACCGATGTACAAGAAATGCGGATTCTTCTGGGAGAAAAAAGATGATAGTGTGCATCTGATGAATTTCATCCCCACGATCTTGCAGACCGAAGCACTCGCTCCTTATTTTGAGGAGTTGGATTGGTATGCAGACAGCACGCGTGAACTCGTGATCGAGCCGGATGGCCGGCGGGAGCGTGGTTTTGATTTCTTTGACTACACGTGGAAAAAGGGAGATGTCTCCCTGCGGGCTGAGTTTGAAAAGTCAGGTCGCGGGCTGACCGCCCTCGAAACACCGGATTACGAAATCTCCACAGAGGTTGATGATCATGATCTCGTTTTCGGTTCAAGCTATACGGTTCGCTATCGCATTAAGAATATATCTCCATCTGATCTGGCGGTTGAGATCAAGGGCGAGGATAACAAAAACATTCGATTTTCGCTCGACGTTGCACGAGCAGTGGCTCCGGGAGAAAGCATCATCGTGGAAGGTGAGTTTCACCTTGATCCGATTACAGAGGAACAGAATAACAACAAGACCCATCCCGTTGTCTCCAGCACATGGCTGATCGGCGGTAAGAAAGCGGAGTTCAGATTGGGGATCGCCCCGAAATTTCCGGCCAAGATCAAGACCGTCTTGCCTGTGAAGGAGCTCTATCCAGGTATCCCGGCGGAGTTGGTTCTGAATGTGGAAAATAATGTGGATGCCGAAACGGAATTCAGCTTGAACCTGCCGGAGGATGAATTCCTGGAATGGGCGGAACGTTCGGTGCGCTTTACAGTGCCTGCCAAAGGCAAATGGTCTGTGCCCGTGCCATTCACTTTGCGTTCATATGGTCTCTATTCCCAAGAAGTAGAAGTGACGGCTGTCCCCGTGGGGAACCATGCGATCTCTTTTGCAAGCAAAATTTCTGTCCTGATGAAGGGGATCGAAGGGAAATATGGCGGACAGACTGAGGATCAATGGGTGGCTGTCAATGGCGCATTCTCCATTCATATGAGCAAGCAGGATAATAACATGTGGATTGAATACCCGGGCTCCCGCCATTCGTTCTGGTGGACTTATCCGAAGCTGGGTAAGCCGTTTGCCGAAGAATTATCCAAGAAACAAGCCAAAGAAGTGAATATCTATCCCGAAGGGGAACGTCTGGTTCTTGAAGCGCTGTATGACTCGGAGGACTTCCTTGGCCTGCAGATTAAGTCCGTGGTCAAGTTGTCTGCGAATGGAATCGCCGAATTCCACCATGAGGTTGAGAATACACGAGATACCGCCTGGGAAGAGGACCTGTATCTAATGAATAACTTCGGGTTCTATGGTAACAGGTTAATCCTTCCTTATCAGGGGCGTTTCGTGGACATGGGCGATGATTATGCGGGTGATCCGAACCATTGGAATAGCTCACAGATTACAGAGAACTGGCTGTTTTGCAAAGAAGAGTATGGCGCGTGTGGCATCCACTGGGACCCTTCCCTGAAGCTGCTTCGTCCGGAATACACGCTGGGGTTGCAGCATGAGCTGGGACGTTTGGAGGCAGGGGCTGTAGCACGAACCAAGGAAACGGTGTTTGCTCTGAACACGTTTGCCAAATGGCATGATTTCCGTGCATTTGCCAGGAAGCAGCGTAACCCGGTCATTCCTTTGCTAGACAGTCATCTGGATCTGACACTCAGTGAGGGGAATCCATTTGCCCCGGATGTGCTGCAAGCAACGTTGACTGAACATAAACTGGTTCCGCTTGCGGGCAAGCTGGAGCTGTATGTGCAGCAGGGTGGCGAACCGGAGGCTATGGCCGATGTGAAGGAATTCAATCCAGAGCAGAATCTGAACTCGGCGAAGCTAACATTTTCACCAGATGAATCGGACGAACATGACCAGCACGTGAGTGGTTGGAAAATTCGTGGGGTCTATCGGGGCGAAGATCGGATACAGGAGCGAACGTCTCTTTGGTTCCCGCAGAGTGGAACAGAGGTAAAGCAAACGGTTGATGAAGATTCAACTGGACCTGTATACACCGTAGACAATGGCGTATTGTCGATCGCCGTTGCTCCTGGATTCGGGAGTGTAGTACACTCTCTGAAAGTTGCAGGAGAAGAATGGCTGGACAGCTCGTACCCTGAACCGGCTCCACGCTCGTGGTGGAATCCGTGGTACGGCGGACTGGGCGTGGCGATCCCGGGCATGAATGGTTTCAGCCGCCAGTTGGAACAGAGAGTCGCTTCCTGGACGGAGCGGAAGGATCAATACGGCAACGTCTGGAAAGGCATCAAGCTGACCACCCGGATTGAGAAGCATGAAGCCAATCGGGGAATCACAATCCACCAGCATTATCTGATGCTGCCAGGTGTCCCTGTGCTCTGTACGCTGCTTGCCGTGACCAACGAAAGTGGCCACACGTTAACGAATTATTCACTTGCGGAGGAACGTTTCCTCCAGCCATCCTCTGTATTTGCGGAAGGTTGGATTGAACAACCGGGTAAAGATCGATTCCCATTAGGCAAAGTAGATATCGGCCTGCCACTGGAAGACCTTTTGCGTGTTGGATCGGTTTCGCGTGAGAACATGCTACATGCGGTTCATCGTTATCCGAATCAGAGTGCATGGGCTTTTGCCAATAATCAGGTGACGGGTCTGCACGTGAATCATCATCTGACACTCCACCAGGGAGAAACGGTCTGGACGGAGCCAACCTATCTGGTTCTGGGGCCAATTCCGCTGAATTCAGCGGATGTGCATGACCTTCTGAAACTGAATTTTGCAACTTCTACCGACGAAAAGGAGGCTTCACATGCCGATCATTGATATTCACATTCATCTCTCGGACATCGACAGCTTTCACCGAACAGCGGTTGATCTGTCCAAAGTAGATTACTCTGCCGCTGGTCTTAAAGCGGAGTTTGATAAGAACGATGTCATTCTGGGCATTGGAATGGGGGTTACGGAGCAGACAAAGGGAGCGTTCCCGGATTCCAGTTCCCCAAACCCGATGGGGCTTGATCTGGAAGAGAAGGTTCCGTCATTCCTGATGGAATGCGTGGGCATCAATCCCAATGCGCTAGATGGTAAACACGCTCAGGACGAGCTGGACCGGATTGAAGCTAGAATGCAGTCCCCTGAGGTAGCCGGAATCAAACTCTACGCAGGGTACTATCATCACTATGTGTATGACAAAATCTATACCCCGGTCTATGAACTCGCAGCCAAGTATAACTTGCCAGTTGTGATTCATACAGGAGACACGTATTCCATGAACGGGTTGCTCAAGTACTCGCATCCACTGACGGTGGATGAATTAGCCTTTCAGCAGCGTGGTGTGAACTTCATGATCTGTCATCTGGGTGACCCCTGGGTGATGGATGCAGCTGAAGTGGTGGCGAAGAATCCGAACGTGTATGCCGATTTGTCGGGTCTTGTGGTCGGGGATCGGCCTCATTTTGAACGGTTCATGAACGAACCTCTGTTCATGGATCATTTCCGCCGGGCCTTGGTCTATTCGGATCATTATGAGAAAATGCTGTTCGGTACCGACTGGCCGCTTGCGCCCATCGATCTGTATGCCGAATTTGTCCGTCGGCTTGTGCCGGAGCAACATCATGATAAAGTCTTTTACGAGAACGCCTTTGGCCTGTTTCCACGGATTGGACAGCGGATTGCAGATCTCGGTTAGAGCCTAAGTCGCGAAATATTAATATCTGAGGGATGTAAAACATGTATTTCAATCGTGGAATTCGTGGTTCATGCTGAATCAAATCCCGGTGATGTAGCTCCTGCCATTTTGCTGGCAGGAGTTTTTTTCTTTAGAAAAAACGTATTTAACCCTGATAGACTCCATACTTATCCTTGGACTCCTTCTTGTATGTATTTGTTTTTACGAATAAAGAGAACTATAATGATGGATGCACTAAATTTCAGACTTTTTTGGAGGAACATACGTAATGAGATCTTTTCAGTTTTATAATCCGACCCGGCTGATTTTTGGCAAAGGGCAACTTCAAGCACTACAGACCGAAGTTCCAAAATACGGAAAACGTATTTTACTTGTATATGGTGGTGGAAGTATCAAGCGCAGCGGGCTGTACGATCAGGTAATCAGCCAGTTGAATGAAATCGGAGCAGAGGTTACGGAATTGTCCGGTGTAGAACCGAACCCACGTCTGTCTACGGTTCACAAGGGTGTAGCGTTATGCAGAACACATAATATTGATTTGGTTCTGGCGGTTGGCGGCGGCAGTGTGCTTGATTGTGCGAAAGCCATCGCAGTAGGGGCCAAATACGATGGAGACATGTGGGATGTTGTTGTGCGTGAAGCAACTCCGCAGGGCGGACTTCCACTGGGTACCATTCTGACCATGGCAGCAACGGGTTCCGAGATGAACAACGGTTCAGTCATTACGAATCAGGACACGCAGGAGAAATGGGCATGGTTCAGTGAGTATTCTTTCCCGGCGTTCTCGATTCTTGATCCGGTATACACATACACCGTACCTCTGGATCAGACCGTATACGGTATGGTGGACATGATGTCGCATGTGTTTGAACATTATTTCCATCTGGATGCTAATACCCCGGTTCAGCTTGGATTCTGTGAGACGATTCTTCGTACCGTCATCGATACTGCCCCTCGTCTGATCAAAGATCCGGAAAACTATGAACTGCGCGAAACCATCCTTTACTGCGGAACAATGGCGCTGAATGATGTACTGAATATGGGTCTTGCCGGAGACTGGGCATCTCACAATATTGAACATGCCGTATCGGCTGTCTATGACATTCCGCATGGGGGAGGCCTTGCGATCCTGTTCCCGCACTGGATGAAGCATAATCTGGATGTGGATGTAGAGCGATTCAAACGTATGGCTGTTAATGTCTTTGATATTAACCCTACTGGTAAGTCAGACAAACAAGTGGCTGAAGAAGGCATTGAAGCGCTGCGCCATTTCTGGACTTCAATTGGTGCACCTAGCCGTCTGGCTGATTATGATATCGACGACAGTCAGATTGATGTGATGGCTGATAAAGCGATGCGATTCGGTCCGTTTGGATTCTTCAACAAATTGCAGCGTGAAGACGTAATACAAATCTATCAAGCCGCACTGTAATTTCATATTTCACTACATGTACTATCTATAGTTAGTCACTGAACAAGGGCCTTCCTTCAATACTGAGGAGCGCCCTTTTTTTAGTATTACATAATCTTTTGTGCAATCCACAGTTTATTCCAAATCCTATGAGCTTCTTTTCTATCAAATGAAAATATGATTGAAAGCGCTATCAGTACTGGACGTTTATTTAATATCGACCGATATAAAGTTAACCCATATTATATTGGACCCAACAAGAATGAGGATGGATGGTGAATGTGTTCATGTTTTTTGCAAAAGCGAGGCAAGGCTTGACCAACATGTCTTTTCGGTTCAAATTGCCAATGATGATCAGTATTCTGGTCTGCATCGTACTGGCCGTGACGGCATTACTTTGTTACAAAGTGGCAGAGGGGATCACACTGGACAAAAGCAAGGATGAGATCCAGTCGACTTCTGAACGGATTGGAGCAGGTTTATTTACTTCACTAAGTCTGGAGGAACAGTCCACGTTTCTAATCACAACACATCGGACATTCCAAGACTTGCTGGAGATTCGAGATACAGCAGGACAGCGTGATGACACGTTTTTCTCTGAAAATAGCGAACTGGTGAACAAGGCCAATGGCATATTGGCAGACAGCCTGACAGGAATGGAGGGTAGTAGTGTTCTCATTCTCCTGGATCGGGAAGGCGTTGTGGTTGCCGCAAACAATCCCGAAGTGGTCGGTGGGGAACGTGCCACACGCACGTATTTTCAACAGGCACTTCAAGGGCACAACTATGTCAGCGAAGGTGTGATCTCCGAATCTCTGGGAACGCTGGGGACCGTTTTTGCAATGCCGATCTACGGTGATAACAAGGAAGTGAAAGGCGTGCTTGCGACGACTGCCTCAACCTCATTTTTCGTCAACCAGTTACAGAACGTCAAGATTAACGAAGAGGGAAAAGTTATTATTCTGGATCGTTTAGGCATGGTGATTTTTAATTCAGCAGATGAGGAAATGATTGGTCAGAAGATGGATTCCTCCGAGTATCAGTCGCTGATTGATCTGCCTGCCAATGAACAGCTGCAACAAGGGGAGGCGAGCACCGAGGAGAAAGTGGTATTCTACTCCAAAATTCCGAAATCCGATTGGACGGTTATTGTTGAGGATACGTATAAAGATGTGAAAAAGCCGCTGACAGGGATGGCGAATCAAATGTACATTGTTCTGTTCAGCGCTATTGCGGTGTCGGTCATCGCAGGCATCCTGATCTCACAACTGGTGACCAGACCAATTAGCCGAATCACCCTGTTGTTCAAACAATTAGCCGGCGGAGACCTGACCGTTCAGGCACAAGGCAAGTATACCGGAGAATTCAAAGAACTGGCGGACAGCTTCAACACGATGGCCGAAGGGAACAAACAGCTGATCTCCAGCATGAACCATTCCATCGGGGTCCTGAATACAAGTACGACGGAGCTGGACCAGTCTGCACAGCAGACCTCGGCTTCCATTACGGATACAACAGCGACGGCCCATGAAATCTCACGGGCGATGGCATCACAGGCGAACGACACGGAATCCATTGTAGATAAATTCATGAATGTTGGGAACAAGATTGAGAACGTGAATGAGATGTCGCAGTCCGTTATGCTCAAGGCAGATGAGATCACCGATGCATTCAAAAATAATCATGAGGTCATTGATGCACTTATTGCGGTGAATGAACAGAATGAGGCGGAAGTGAGCAATATCTCTCAGATTACGGTTCAGCTCGCCGAGAGTTCCTCGGGTATCCATCAGATTACAGGCACGATTGCCGAGATTGCGAATCAGACCAAGTTGCTGGCACTGAATGCTTCCATCGAGGCGGCGAGAGCTGGCGAGCAGGGACGCGGCTTTGCAGTCGTTGCTTCCGAGATTCGCAAGTTGGCTGAGCAGACAACGGCGCAATCAGAGGACATCAATCGTATTGTGATGCAGACCATAACACATGTGGAGCAGAACAACCGAAGCGTTCAGGCTATTGAAGCGATTGCGGAGCAGCATAAGAGCAGTGTGAGTCAGACGAAGGAAACCTTTAATTTTGTCACCCAAAATATGCAGGACATGATGAAACAGGTACAGGCGATTGCATCCGAGATTGAGTCTATTGAGCGAGATAAGGATGATGTGCTTGGAGCGGCACAGAATCTGTCGGCTTCAGGGGAAGAGGTCTCGGCATCCATTGAGGAAGTTACAACAACCATGCAAGAACAATCGGGTATGTCAGGACATCTGGCAGAGCTGGTGAAGACCATTAACGAATTGACCCAACAACTGGCCGAAGAATCATCCCGCTTCAAAACAAAATAGGAATACGAAGAGACCCGTTTCTCATAGAGAACCGGGTTTCTCCGACCATATGAGCATCTGTACCTATCGCAGGGTACAGATGCTTTTTTGTGTGATAGGCTACTCTCCCGAACAGATGGTGCATACGCCAGCACTTCCATTTCAATTAAATAAGGGCCTAACCCGCTGAATACGGTGATACGGGCGGGATAGGGCTGCTTAATCATTCGCGCATAGACTTCGTTGTATTCGGGCTGATCCTCCACTCGGGCTAAATGAGTGGTTGCCTTCACAATATGATCGAGTGTAAGTCCGGCTTCTTGCAGGATCACCTCAATATTACGAATGCATTGTTCAGTCTGCTCCTTAATACCGCCGATAGGCTCAAGGGTCTGTGGATCGACGCCTACTTGACCGGCAACATAGACCAGATCTCCTGCGCGGACGGCATGGGAGAAAGGGAGTGGGAACTTGGGTGCTGCACTGGCATGTATGATGGTAGACATATTCAATATCATTCCTTTCTTAGTGGGTGTGTATGTTTGTTGTTAGCTGATGCCAATTCGTGGCCTGCTGATAATGATGAGCGATGGACAACAAGCGGTCTTCTCGCAAGAGTGGGCCGGCGAGCTGCATGCCGATAGGCAGTTGCTTCCCCGAGGAAGTATCGAATCCGATGGGAATCGTAATGGAGGGCAGCCCTGTATTGGTAAATGGTCCGTTGAAAATGGGACTACCTGTCTTGTAGCCATAAGGGCCACATACGGTGTAGATGGAGTCAATAATACATCGACCTCATCGAACAGCATCATCATCGCGCTGCGGAATATCGTTCGGATGCGTTGTGCCTGCAAATAATCAACGGCACTCGTCTGGTAGCCAATCTCAAGCTGCTCCGCATCGTGTGACCGTAACGATCAGAGGCTTCTGCGAAGCGTTCCTGATGGAAGGCAGCGGCTTCCGCTCGCATAACCGTACGATGGGCGGCAATAGTCTCTTCCATATAAGAAGGTAGGTCGACTTTTTTCCATTGCATGCCCAGCTTCTCAAGTACAGCGATGGCCGACTCTACCGCTAACAAGATCGCCGGTTCATCGGTCTGGAAGAAAGTGCTCGGCAGGCCGATCACCATTCCTGAAACAGGATGCTCAAGCTTATTGGTTAAATCCGGTCTGCCATAAGGGAGCGTGAAGGAGTCCAGCTCATCTTGCCCCGCCATCGCTTCCAGAACGATCGCGTTATCTTGTGCGGATCGAGTGAAGGCACCCATATGATCCAGGCTCCAGCTTGCTGTGATGACACCGTTACGGCTAACCCTGCCGTAAGTTGGCTTCATACAGGTCAATCCATTGTAAGCTGCGGGTCTGAGCAGAGATCCGAAGGTCTGTGTTCCGAGTGTGAAGGAGGCCATGCCAGCCGCTACAGCAGCGGCGGAGCCTGAACTGGAACCACCGGGGTATGTTCCAGATTCCACGGATTGCGGGTTGGCGGCTCTCCTCCCTGGAAGGCATATTCCGTTGTTGTTGTCTTGCCTAGGAGGATCGCGCCGGCAGCCTGCAACTTATCAATGACAGTAGCATTGGTCTCTGGTATGAAGTCAGGATATGTATTAGATCCGGCTGAGGTGCGTATGCCAGCGGTATGAATAATGTCTTTGGCTCCATACGGAATGCCATGCAGAGGCCCGAGATATTCGCCATTCATCAGCTTGCGCTCAGAATCCCTTGCGGCCTGCAAAGCCTGTTCGGCGGTAATTGTTACAAAGGCTTGCACAGCAGGCTCTACATTTTCAATGCGATTCAGATAGGACTCTGTAAGTTCAACAGGAGATATCGTCTTGTTTTTAATCCATGTTGCGGCTTCTGCAATCGTCAGCTCGTTCAGTGGTTTCGTAATCATCGGAGAGGCACCCTCCTATGCGGAGCATTGGGGCCAACTTCTTCTGGCAACTTGAAACCTCGAATCAGCTTCAAGTCGGCTGTAAATAGAGCAAGCTCCTCGCTCGTAATAACTCCGTTTGTGTATTTCGCACTTTCCGTACGGCGGTGTGTGAGATAGTCGTCCTGTTTCAGAGTAATCACCCTTTCTCTCTATTTGGTGAAGCTTGCATCGATAATGTCCTCGTAAGCGAGGTCTTCCTTCAGATTGCCGATGAAGCGCTGCATATCCATTGCCGTCCCGAAGGCAGATTCATTGATAAGCCCCTCAGCAGGGTATACCTTGCTGTCAATCATGCGTTGTACAGCTTGTTCCACGACGTCTTTGTCCAGATTCGGGAATTCCTTCACAGCGACTGCTTTGGCTCCTTCAGGATTGGATTGAATGTAGTCCAAGGCTTGCTCAATCGAGGTGACGAAGCGCTGAGTGAGATCAGGATTCTTTTCAATGAAGCTTGCAGTGGTATTCATCGTTGCAAAGGCGAAGTCGGGATAATCCTTCGTGAAATCATGGACGATATGCAGCCCCTCTGCGACGCCTTGATCCAGTTGGGGTTCGTAAACGATAGCAATGTCCGCTTTGCCAGCTAATACAGCACCCAGCTCGGAGCCATTCTGAACCTCGGTGATCGTCACATCTTTGTCGATATCGATGTTATTGTCAGCGAACAGTTTTCGCAATAAGCTGTTGGAGCTTGTGGGTGCCAAACCTACAACAATGGTTTTACCTTTGAAATCCGCTGTCGAGTTCACCGTTACTCCTTCTCTCGCAACCGCCCATACTGGAGCGCTGCCCGATAGAAGGACCAGTGAGCGAGCATCCCCGCCCTTGGCATTAGCGAATGCGACATGCTCCGGACCGTGGAACGAGAATGCGGACTCGCCTGAGATGACCGAGGACAACGCTGTCGGTCCGCTTCCGGCAGCACGGATGGAGGTTAACTCAATGCGATTCTCCTTTAAGAATCCTTGGTTATTCGCTACATAGAGCGGGAGGTAGAGCAGGTTGTGATACACCTCGGACACCATGATTTTATCCACCTTCGCAGCATCTTGCCCCTCATTGCTGGCTGTACCTCCGCCACTCGCAGGTGTTGCGGCATTGCTTCCGCATGCGCTGAGCAGTGTGGTCAAGATCATCGTCATTGTTGCCAGAATAGCTATCTTTTTGAATGTACGCATTAGTCACCAGGCCCCTTTAATGGCTGTAGTTAAGGTAGTCGTTGTGGGTCAGTTTAGACAGATGTAGTTTTGCTGCTGGTCTTGTTGTCATTCCATGGAAGAAGACGGGATTCGATATAACCAACACAGGTATAGAGGAGCATCGCGACAAGCATGAGCATGAACACGCCGACCCATACGGCTGGAAGGTTGAACAGGTTGCCTTCGACGAATACCATGTGCCCGAGTCCTTTGTCAGAAGAGATGAATTCTCCGCCTACAACAGATACCAGTGCCAAACCGATATTGATCCGAAAGGCTGAGATAATCCATGGCAGAGAGGAAGGAACAATAATTTTGCGGAAAATCTGTGATTTCTTCGCACCGAAGGATTTCATCAGATTAATCTGGGATTCGTCGATCTGATGTGTCGCTTGGTAGGCGGACAATAGCGCTACGATAAACGTTGCGACCGAGGCGAGGGCAATCTTGGAGAAGATGCCTGAACCGAACCAGATGATAATCATGGGAGCGAGTGCGATCTTCGGAATACCGTTCATCGCTACGATGAATGGATCAAGTACACGGGCAACCGACTTGGAATACCACATGAGCAGTCCTGCCAGTGAGCCGATTAAGCTTCCGGCTACAAAGCCGATAACGGTGGCATTCACCGTTGCGAACGCGTCTGTGAGCAGCTGTCCTGAGCTGGCCATGCTGATGGCAGCATCGAGAATGGCACTCGGTGATCCCATGAGGAATCCGTTAACCAGCTTCAGGCGAACGGCAGATTCCCAGATCACCAGAATGACTGCAACAATGATGAACCGCCACAGCATCGTGACCAGCCATTCTTTGGAGAAGGTGGACTGTCTGCGTTTGGTCTTGTTCTTCGTAACGCCAGCAGGCTTTCCGGCAAGGGTGATTTTAGGTGATGTGCTCTTCATTAGCTGATCCTCCCCATTTGGATATCAAGCTCTGCCCAGATCGATTCAAAATACTGTTTGAACTTCTGGTCGGAGCGGGCTTTCAGTGCTGAACCATATTGCGAGGCGAGGCCAATATCATACACCTGCTTCACGGTCGTTGGTCTTTTGCTCATGACAGCAATGCGATCGGAGATGGCGATGGCTTCCTCAATGTCATGTGTGATAAGCACGCCTGTCTTGCCCTCGGATTTCAGGATGGACAAGATTTCATCTTCCAGGATGAGTCGGGTCTGATAATCAAGTGCGGAGAAAGGTTCATCCAATAATATAATATCGGGCTGGGTAACAAGGGTACGTATGAGGGCTACACGTTGGCGCATACCGCCTGACAATGTGGAGGGATAGGCTTCTGCGAATGAAGCCAGGCCATAACGATCCAGATAATCCATGGCAATATCGCTGCGATCCTTTTTGGACATGCCCTTCACTTCCAAGCCTAACGTGACATTATCCAGGATGCTTCTCCAAGGGAGCAGCAGATCCTTCTGCATCATATAGCCGACATGCCCTGTGGTCTGATCGATCTCTTCGCCACAGACGATAACCTTGCCATTCGTTGGCTTAAGCAGACCCGCGATAATATTGAAGATCGTACTCTTGCCGCAGCCGCTCGGTCCCACGATACTGAAGAACTCCTGCTTCTTGATTTGCATCGAAACTTCAGCCAGGACCTGAATATCTTCTCCGGTTGCACTGACAAATGATTTGGATACGCCTTGTATCTGTATAGCCATGATAGGTAGCCCCTTTTCTACAGCCTGATGTTTGTTTATTTCTTGATGTGAGATGGTGTTAATTAATATAACATTGATGAATATAATCCTAATGATATAGACTGATTGACGAATTGTCATTAGTTACTCTGAACATAAAAATAGAACTAATTCAGTTAAAATGTACAAATGAGGTTGGATTGGGAAAAGAAAAACAAAAGAACATGTCATTATACATGACACGTTCTCCGTTTAAGATGTATGATCAGCTTCATTATGGACTGGATTAACATTCAGCAGCGATTCCAGTGCAAAGGCGAGACGGAAGCGCAGGCTCTCCATGGGGTCCTTCATGTTCCTGCCGGTCAGTTTCTCGCATTTCTCCAATCTGTAGATGACTGTATTGCGATGTACGAACAGTTCTTTCGCTGTATCGACGATCTGGCAGTGATTCTCATAGAAGGAGGACAGAGTTTTCATCAGCTCGTTGCGTTCGTTTGGATCTCGGTCTTCGAAGGGTTTAAAGGTTTCTTGATGGAATTGCAGCATCTCATCGTGCGGGATCATGCGCAGCAGACGACTTACATCCATGGTTTGATAGAAGTGAGCGAAGCGGGTCTTTCGCATCTGATAGCCGGATTGAAGCGCCTTGACTGCTTCCTCATAGGAGAGTCCGATATCCAATACATTCGTGTAGGGATTGCCTATTCCGAAGGATAAGCTGAGCTGGGACTCCGTATACAGATTGCTCGCGATCCGCTCAAGCTGTTGAATAACGGTGTGTTCTTCCCATGACGATTCGTTCAAAAAGACGAGTATGCCGAACTGGTCGTTCTTGGTGAACATGACGAAGGAAAGAGCCAGTCTGGCGAACTCCTGCTTAATCAACTCGTAATGAGCGTCTCGTTCCGAGATGAACCGCTCTTCGGAGGGAGCAACGTTCTGTTTAGGTATGCCTGCCAAGGATTCATCCTTTTTGGCAATGATGAGAACAGAGCTCTTTTGGGCTTGCAGTCCATATTTCTTGCCGCGGTGCAGCGCTTCTTGTTCCGAGCGGATGAAGCCCTGAATGAGATCGGAGAAATATTCATTTTTGTAACGGCGGGAGCGTTCCTTGACGGCTTGCTTCTTGGTTAACTCCAGACCAATTACATTGACGGCTTGCTCCAGTGCCAGAGTGGAGAGTTTCGAGCTTGCGGAACTGTCGTATCGTGCGATCAAGTAGCCCTCGTGCCGATCCGTGAAAATGGGATGAAGCTCGGCGTGTCGATAGTTATCAGCAGTAAGCAGGCAGATCGAGATTGCGGTATGGAAGGAAGGGTGCTCATCTATAAAAGACAGTAAGGGCCCTGCGAGAGACTGATCATCCATCTGTTGTGCGTAATGGGAGCTTGCCGTAATCTGTTTCTTCGAACCAAGCAGAAGAACAGGTGAAGAGAGCAACTGAGACAACGTATCTACAATGTTGGGGATGCCTTTTCCCTGCATGATCATCGTGGAAAATTGTTTGTGAATAGATAAGGCATAGTGAAGCTCATGGGTTTTATTCTGAAGGATGGCGCTGATCGATTGTTGAAATATTTCACCGAGTGTATTGTCGATCTCCGATAGCTCGATGATCGGGAAGCCCAGCCTGTCGGCTGTCTCAAGCAATTGCGGAGATAATTCAAGAGAGAAACGCTGTGTCTTGACCGCAAGCGCCGCACAACCAATTGCATGCATGTCGGTAATGAATCCAAGATGAGCCTCGGGGCGATCTTTCAGAATGTAACCGTTGGTCAGCAGCATATCTCCGGGTTTCAGGAATTGTACAATATCCGGGGCGTCCATAATATTAATCGATTGCACCAAGCGATCCAGTCCGCGATGTCCGGCAATCACCTTTGCTTTGGAGAGAATGGGGATAGTCAATAACTGTTGCAGATCCATCTTCAACCCACTCGCTTTCGTCATGATATGTTATAAAATCTAACATGAAGTGAGGTGGGCGTAAAGAAGAGTTTGGATCAAGAGGCTAGAAGATATCGGATTTTTAAGTAGACTGTACAAACTGCCGCGGGAACGTGTGTATTCAGTGAGGATAATGACTCATGAGCAGGATTCACAACGGATTAACTTTGTGAGAAAATGGAAATCGAAAGGTGGTGTAGCAATGCCAGCGACCTGGACGTGTAATGCAAACAAGAAGAGACGTTCTCCTTTATAAGTAAATAATCTTATACGAGGAGATGTTCAGACAATGAAGATTCCAGATCGACTACTGAGAGCATATTTAGATCATGTTTACTGGATATGTGGAGGCCCTTGCGGCGGAAAGAGCACGATGACTCATTTATTTTCTTCAAAATGGGATATGAATTATTATTCTTCAGATGATCACACGTTCGATTATCAAAAAAGGCTAATCCACAGGATCATCCAGCAATTTTGCGACACTTCATTGATTGGGAATGGTTCTTTTTAGGGCGTGGGAACGATAGAAGTCACTGGTTAAATTCCGTATTTGATGAAAGCGTAGAGTTTATTATTTTGGATGTGTTACAGATGGGTAAAGAGAAGCCAATCGTAGTTGATACTTTTATGGAACCTGCTTTTCTAAGGGAGATCGCTGACCCCAACCGAGTTGTTTATATGTTTGCAGAAGATGACCTCATTCGAGCAGATTATTTAGATCGAGATCATCTGAGAGGCATGGAAGATTTGTTACCTGGTTTATCAGATCCACAACGTGCACGGGACGAAACATTAAACACAGTGGTTAGAGCATCGAATCATTACCTGCAACAAGCAGAGCAGTATCAATTAAAATGGTTTATGAGAACATCTCAGTCCAATCAAGAGCAGATGTTGTTAGAAATTGAAAGGCATTTCGGTTTTGGTTTTAAGTGATACTGAAATTTTAATGATATCAGTCAATAAACCACAGAATGTAGGCGATCAACCTGATCGGCTGCTTTTGTTCAGCTAACGGGCAGTTTCGTGAAAACATACTTCGCACACTATGATTCCAGACTATTGTTCGTCAAAGAATGGATAAAAGTAAATAATACATATGGAGGTAATTAAGTTTGAGTATTCACTACTATTTCAGTTGGTTTAATGATTTTTTTCCAGAGAAGCTGGTCAAATGGTTGCATGAGGATATAAGAGATAGAAAATCACTTGTGATGATTAGTGCTGACCCGTCTGGTTACACAGATGAGCAAATTAACTTTGATGATATTACTGAATGGACTTGGTTGAAGCAGGCTAATGTTATTTTTGATGAAAATCATTTCATTGACTACCGCATGCAGAAACAAGATGCCCGGCGATTCGTTCAGAATGCTTCTGTCATTCTTTTATGCGGTGGATATCCTGTTCTGCAAAACGAGCTTTTGGCGGAATATGAATTATTGGATGTTATTAAAAGTAGCAATGCCATTATCATGGGTGCCAGCGCCGGCGCGTTAAACATGGCAGCAAAATGGTTAAGCTTGAATGACATTGATGAAGTGGAAACAAGTATTATTTATGAAGGAATTGGCTTTGATCATTTTGCCTACGAATCACATTCTCAACGCGACTACGCCACGTTTCTTCAAGGCTACCTGTTCCCCTTGTCTGAAGAAATTGATGTATATGCGGCAGAACAGGAGAGCGCTATACGTGTAAAAGAAGGAAAAATAGAAACCTTGGGTCCTATGTACTTAATTTCCCGCTCAAAGATTCAGAAATTGGTTGAGACGCTCTAGTTGAGCAACCCTTTCCATACATCATTCGTTAGAGTATGCGGGAGGTGATATGAAATTAATAAAATGAGTAGTAGTGTCTTGATGTTGGTGCTAATAGTATCCATAATATTTACAGGATGTTCTTCAAAAGAAAAAAATGAAGATACAATCACTGAACGTGTAGAAACATCTGATTTCGTTCTCGAAGTCACAACACCAACTGTTATAGGCACGGGTGAGAAAATTAAAGTAAAAGGGACTTTAGAATATACAGGTATTAAACCCGTTGAAGTTACCCATGGAAGGCCAATCATTCGTTTTTTCTTTTCCGGTAGTGACGAGGAACGCAGTTATACGGATGTGGGGAATTATACTGAGTTTAAGACAGGTCAAGTAGTTGAGGTTGAAGATGAATTCATGGTAAGCAAGAAAGGGAAACAAAATCTCTATGTGGATATGACTGCGGATATCGCATTAGCCATGGATCCGATTGAAATTATTGTGAAGTAATCATGCACCTTTTCAATTGATAAAAAACCTCCCGTCCCGCAGAACATCTGGGATTGGGAGGTTTTGATTATCGTGCTGATGCAAGGTTTATCGCACCAGCCATCCGGTGGGTTGAGGAGCAATATCAGCGGTATCTCGTAAATCATGGACTTTAACGTTGCTGCCGTAGATCATGGAATCACTGCTCAGTCGGAACGAAGGGAAACTATGCTCGGATTGCAGACGCAGACAATTTTCGAAGTAAATCTGCTGCTGTTTGTTGATGACAAATGGAAGCGAACCCGCTTCTATGGTAACATCATCGCTATCCGGTTCATTTAAGATCAGAAGTACCGCAATTCCGTCACAACCGCATCCATCGGTATCATAAAACAATTTGAAATAGCCTGGTCGATCTCCCAGCTTTTCAGTAAGTCTTGCTTCTGCCAGCGGACTGACTTGAATGATCATGACGTCGTTCACACTCCTCTAATCTCCATTGAATTCGCTTACATTTTAATATATGGACCATGAATGCAGATTAGAAGGTAAAATAAAGGAAAAGGAGGCATGTCCCATGAGAATCGTAACGTTGGACGATCAGCCGTTGGAACACTTCACCTATCTGAATACCATCTCCGGGGGAGAGGTGGTCGAAGCCCAACTACCCATGTATCATGGCACAGTCTCGGGGCTGCCCGATGGAGTGGATGCACTCATTGTGACCTCGGATCTGCAAGGAGTTGTGCCTGCTACGGAGCGGAGTAAAGATGCTAACTTTGGCGGAGCGACGGCTTCTAATGAGGAGACGTACAACAGCGTTGGAACGAATGCCAAAATGGATTGCAACCCTATGCAAAGTACCTCTGAGGATCAACTTCTTGGTGAAGTCCTGCCTGCTTACGTCCGGTTGTTGCTGGAAGTGGAGTGGCCTGAGCTTGATCCGGAACGTATAGGCGTGTTGATGTGTGGAGACCTGTATGCCCTGCGCGGGAAAAGGGGAGCCAGCGGCAATCCGGTACCCGTCTGGCTCGCCTTCAGGGCAGCCTTCGGCTGGGTTGCCGGCGTGCACGGCAACCACGATCTCACCGATGAGGCAGATGCTCATCGGTTGCACAGCGTCGAGGGCATCCATGCCATGGATGGCCCAGACGCAATGATCAACGCTGGCCCCCCAACGGGTGGCCCTGCGCCAAGTGCCGCCCAACCCAGCCAGCTGCGCATCGCGGGCCTGGGCGGCATCATCGGCAGGCCGGACAAGCCGGGCCGGCTGCCGGCAGAGCAATACCTGCAATCCGTACGCAAGCTGCTGAAGCAGCAGCCGGATTGCTTGCTTTGCATCAAAGCCCGGGCATCGCCGAGCTTGGGCTTAGGGGTGAACCGCTCATCCGGCAAGCCCTGGAGGCCGGGCCGGAGACGGTGGTGTTCAGCGGACATACCCATTGGGGTACGTCGCTGGTTGAGCTGAGCAATGGCACACAGATTGTGAATGCCGACAGCAAGCTGTTTATTTGGACACGTTAAGTGACGGTTGACGGAGGCGAAGCTTACTTTTTTCGCGGTGTCTTGGTAAAGCTTCTCCTCCTGTCTTCACAGCCCGTCACTGAAACCCATTTCATCGGCATTCCTTATCTGGTATGATAAGCAGAGAAAATAGGGAAAATTAGAGAAAAAGGAAGGTTCCGCTATGACACCGATCACCATATACGACATCGCCAAGGAAGCAAATGTTTCTGTCGCGACGGTCTCCCGGGTATTGAATGATACGGCACCTGTGCGTGCGAGCACCCGAGAGAAGATTATGTCCATCATCGAAAAACACCAGTTTCAGCCCAATGCGCAGGCGCGCAGTCTGATCAAGAAAGAGACAGGCACCATCGCCATCATCCTGCCGGACATCACGAATCCCTTCTTCCCGGAAGTGTTCTGGGGTGCGGAGAATGAGGCTCGTGGATTGGGATACACCTTCTTTCTGTGCAATACCGCAGGCGACTACAACCGGGAATCCGAATATTTGTCCATCCTGCGAGAGAAACGGGTAGACGGGATTATTTTTCTCGGCGGGCGAATCAACATGCAGGTCTGTCCGGATGACATGGCTCAGGAATTGATTGATATGGGCAAACGCATGCCGATCGTGCTGGTCAATGGCAATATTGCCAAAGGCGGGTTCCACCGGGTGTACACGGATGAAGGTGCAGGCGCAGCCCTTGCAGCTGAACATTTGCTTGAACTGGGGCATCGCGATATCGCCTTTGTCGGCGGGTTGAAAGAATTATCCACCACCATGGTCAAGGTCAGGGCTGTGCAGAAGAAGCTTCGGGAGCATGGACTCGAAATACCGAAAGAACGACAACTGCTTGGCAGCTTCTCCATCGACGATGGCAAACGGGAGATGTCCAAGCTGCTGGATCGTGACAATCCGCCCACTGCGGTCATCTGTGTGAATGATAATACGGCGATTGGTGCAATCAAATCAACGATTGAGCATGGGCTTTCGATTCCCAAGGATATATCCATTGTGGGTTTTGATGACACGCCGCTTGCCAGTGCCGTTATACCGGAACTGACAACCGTATCCCAGAACACCTATCAACTGGGCAAACAGGCTGTGGATGTGCTGCATGAGCTGATTAACCAAGGCAAACCGAAGAAGCAGATCGTTCTGCAACCGGAGCTGATTGTGCGTCAAAGTACAGGACCTGCTTCAAGATAAGGGGCCTGTTATTGGAAAAGAAAGCGTTGACATTTCCTCGAAGGGTGAAATATAATGAGTGCGTGAATGAAACCCCTTTCATAAAGTGGAACGGGTTTTATGTTTCAGCTTAATGAAACCCATTTCATGAAACGGGTTTCAGTGTGATCATCCATTCATTAGTTCAAGGGGGCGTAACGTATGAGAAGAAGTCTAAAGGTCATTTCGTTATTGATGCTGGTCATGGTAGTCGGTCTGACAGCCTGCAGCAGCGGGAGTAAGAGTGGTTCCTCCGGCGAGTCCGGTGGCAAGGTTGATCTGAGCATGACAATCTGGGGCTCGGAGGATGAGAAGAAAATTTATCAGGAACGACTCGACATTGTGAAACAGACGTATCCCGATATTAACGTGAAGCTGAACGTGGTTGCAGGGGATTATGACCAGAAGGTACAGACCATGATTGCCGGAGGAACGGCACCGGACATCATGATGATTGCCGAGAACTATCAGGCTTACGCCTCCAAGAATCAGATTATACCGCTGGACGACATGATTCAGGCGAACAATGTGAACATGTCCGAGCGTTATTCCGATGATATTGCCAACCTTATGAAGTATGATGGTAAACAATTTGGTTTGCCGGATCGGGCAGGTGCGATGGTTCTCTTTTATAACAAGGATCTGTTCGACAAAGCCGGGGTGGAATACCCAACCAAAGATTGGACACAGGACGATCTGATGGCGGCAGCTCAGAAGCTGACCGTGAAGGAGAATGGCAAAACAGTTCAATGGGGTTACTACCCTGGCAGCTGGTGGCCGCAATGGATGCAGCTCATCTACCAGAACGGTGGCTCGCTGTTCGATGAGAGTGGCAAACCAACCTTCAATACAGAGCCTGTGCGTAAAGCATTGCAGTTCATGAATGACCTGACTTTCACACACGGTGCGGGACCAACGCCTACCGAAATTGCCGACATGGGGAATATTGGCGCTGATCCACTGTTCGCTCAAGGCAAGATCGCCATGGAAACGACAGGGTTCTGGAACATCGGTTCACTTGCCAAGGTGGAAGGCATTAACTGGGATATCTCTCCAGTATGGGGTGAAACAAACGCATTCTTTAACGGATTAACGATTACCAACGCTTCCAAACACAAGGAAGAAGCATTCAAAGTCATTGAAGCTCTGACCACACCGGAAGCACAGTTGCCAATGATCAAAGCCGGTCAGGATGCTCCTGCAACCAAAGCGGGTCTGTCCAGTGATGAATTCCTGAATGCTGAATACGGCGGCAAAAAAATCAACATGGCGGCGTTCAGTGAATCGACGATCTATGCAGAGCCGTTCAATCCGCAATGGAACGAAATGATGAAGCTCATTAACGATAAGCTGGGTGTGTACTTCAACAACAAAGCCTCGCTTGATGATACCGTAACCGAAATTCAGAGTGGACTGGAAAGACTCTACAAATAGAGATTTTTTCTGAACATGCATAAATAGCAGCGACAGCAGGACAGGTGGAATCGGCATAAAGGCGGGTTCCATCTGCTCTCTGCGTCATGGGAGGGCTTAACGTGAGAAAAAAGGACGGGAAATGGTTCTACATCTTCATCTCGCCTTGGCTGATCGGGTTTCTGGGGCTGACCCTGGGTCCGATCCTGTTTTCCATCTATATGAGCTTCACGAATTGGGATCTGTTCCAGTCCCCTGAATTCATCGGTATCGACAATTACAAAACACTGCTGACTGACGATCCGATCTTCTGGAAATCCGTCGGCAATACATTCTTCTATGCACTGATATCCATTCCGCTGGGCATGTCAATCTCGCTCTGGATTGCATACTACCTGAACAAGAAAATTAAAGGGATTACCTTCTTCCGTATACTGTTCTATCTGCCGTCCGTTGTTCCGGTGGTTGCAAGTTCATTGCTCTTCATCCACTTGCTTGCGCCGACGGAAGGATTGATTAACCAGGCACTTGCGATCTTCGGTATTCAAGGCCCGGCCTGGCTACTTGATCCCAACTGGGTTAAGCCTGCACTGATTCTCATGTCCTTATGGGGTGTAGGTGGCGGTGTGGTATTGCTGCTTGCAGGTATGAAAGGCATTCCGCAGGAGCTGTATGAGGCCGCTGCCATCGATGGAGCGAAGAGTACACAGTCGTTCTTCCATATTACATTCCCGATGCTGACACCCGTCATTTTCTTCAATCTCGTAACGGGCATGATTGGAGCGCTCCAGACCTTCGCGCAGGTCTTCATCGTTACTGCCGGGGGACCTGATAATGCAAGTCAGATGGTCGTTCCCTATCTATTCCAGAATGCATTCCAATTCTACAAAATGGGATATGCCTCAGCGATTGCCTGGGTACTATTCATCATCATCATGGCGTTGACACTGGTTGTATTCCGTTCATCGGCGCTATGGGTGCACTACGAGGAGGGAAAAGCCAATGAGTAATCCATCGACTGTGGAGAAGACGATATCCTACATTTTTCTGATTCTGGTCGGGGTGCTGCTTGCTTCACCTTTCCTGTACATGATCTCCATTGCACTGGCCAGTGACGCAACAACCGTCAAATCAGCCTTTACCTTCGTACCGATGGAGTTCCAATGGTCGAACTTTTATACGATCTTCACGAATAACAATCTTGGCACGTATCTCAAAAACTCGGTCATCATTACCGTCTTTACGATTATCGGATCGGTATTGTCAGCTTCGATCGTATCCTACGGCTTTGCCCGAATCAAAGCGAAAGGCAGCCGCTTCCTGTTTATTGTGTTGCTCAGTACGATGATGATTCCAGGTGAGGTAACGATGGTACCGCAGTTCATCATCTTCCGTCATCTGGACTGGATTAATACATTCTACCCGCTGATCGTACCGAGCTTCTTCGCCGGGGCGTTCAACGTATTCCTGATTCGACAGTTTGTCATGAGTATCCCCAAATCACTGGATGAAGCCGCCATGATCGATGGCATGGGACATCCGGGAATGTATTGGAAGATTATCATGCCATTGACCTACCCAATTTTGGCCGCCATTGCAATCTTCTCGTTCTCCTATAACTGGGGCAACTTCATGGGGCCGCTCATCTATATCAATGATCCAGAGAAAATGCCGCTGGCACTTGGTGTGCAGCTATTGACTACGGTAGGTGGCGGACAGATGCCGCCTTGGAACCTTGTCATGATCGCTTCCCTGTTCCTCACCATTCCGATGGTGCTGGTCTATCTCTTCGGACAGCGTTATGTGTATGAGGCCAACATTAGCGGCGGAAGCAGTGGAATCAAGTAACAAGATGATGCCTATAGTGTGTGTTTTGGACCTAACGTTCAAGATCAACGGAGTTATCAACGTACATGGAGAAAGGATTGTTTAGCCCATGGCGCATAAAGAACAACGCAGCACGAGCAAACGGAGTTATATTCTTATGGGTGTAGCCCTGATTGCCCTGCTGGCAGGAGGAGGAATTGTTATCAATCATTTTGCCAATGAATCATCCAAAACACTTGTGTTCCAAGAGGAACCGGTACGTTTGAAGCTGGATCAGTCCTATGATCATTTTGAAGGCTGGGGCACATCACTTGCCTGGTGGGCCAACGATCTCGGATTGTGGAAGGATCAGGCGAAGGTGAGTGAAGTGATGGATCTGGTCTTTGATCCGGAGAAAGGATTAGGTCTGAACATCGTTCGTTACAATATCGGCGGTGAGGAAAATCCGGAGATGAAAGCCCTCCGTCCCGGCGGGGATGTACCTGGCTTCCAGCCTGAACCTGGAGAGTGGGACTGGGAGGCCGATGCAGGCCAGCGTGCCGTATTACAGGGATCGATGGAACGCGGCGTGAACATTGCCGAAGCATTCTCCAATTCACCGCCTTACTGGATGACGATCAGTGGATCGGTTACCGGAGCCGTGGATGGCAGCAATAATCTGCGTGACGATCAGTATGATGCGTTTGCCGATTATCTGACCGAAGTTGTGAAGCATTATCGGGACGAGTGGGATATCACCTTCCGCACACTGAATCCGCTCAATGAACCTTCCTCCGACTGGTGGAAGAAAGGCAATATGCAGGAAGGCAGTCATTTTACCAATGAGAAACAGGCCGAGATTATCAAGAAAGTCGCTGCATCGTTGAAGAGCAAAGGACTGGATGGAACGGTCATTAGTGCCGCAGACGATAACAGCATTGATGAGACGGTATTCAATTTCAACCTTTACGATCAGGACACGCTGGACGTCATCCAGCAGATCAATACCCATTCCTATAACGGTAGCAAAATGGAAGAGCTGCGCACGCTGGCCGAACGCCATGGCAAGAAGCTGTGGATGTCCGAATACGGAACAGGCGGCAGCGAACCGCACAATCATGAAGACATGACCTCAGTGCAGGAACTCGCAGAGCGCATCATGTTCGATCTGAAAATCATCCAGCCATCCGCTTGGGTATACTGGCAGGCCGTTGAAGATGAAGGGGCCAATAATAACTGGGGCTTCATTCATGCCAATTTTAACGGTGAAGAGCAGTACGAGATGACCAAACAGTATTACGGCATGGCCCAGTTTACGAAGTTCATTCGTCCTGGCGCGACGATTATTCCGACGGATGGTGGACGTACGCTGGCTGCTTATGACGCGGAACGTCAAAGACTGGTGTTGGTCATTCGCAATGAATTGTCAGCGGGTACAACAGCATTTGAACTGGAAGGGTATACGTATGAAAAATCATCCACTGCTCAGGTGTATCAGACTTCACCAGAGCGAAATATGGAGCAGCTTGAAGACATTCCGGTGTATGCCAACGGACTTGAAGTGCCTACGGCCGACAATTCCATCACAACGGTTGTACTGGAAGGCGTGACGTTGAAGGCGCAGTAATAACAGCGATCAGAAGGTTGTTAGGTCATCTGAGTGCTGGTGTAAATTGTCTTTTAGTTTTACGGCTTTGGTTCGCCTTATATTTTAAAAGAGTTATAGGACATATGAAACTATATAAATTCAACTAAACAGTTACACCAAACAGAGGGGACAGAAAAAACTTGAAGAAGCGAAGCGCTCGCCTACAAGCTTACTGCAAGAAAGCTACATCGGAAGCATACGCTATCACCGGATTTTCCCTTTGAGGAAAAGGGAATCAAAAAAAATCTGGGGATAACAGCGATCGGAAGGTTGTTCTGTCATCGAAGTGTGCAGTGTAAATAATCTTTAGTTCAATTTATATAAATACAGAGAAGGAGGGGATATCTTTGACAGAGAAAACATCCCTTTTGTTACAGGAACAGGAGAAGAACACCAGCAGGGCTGAGAACGATGTTCAATCTGAATTAACATACGATGCACGCAGCTTTTCTGAACGGAGAGCGTGTATTTCTGAACAGTGCCACGATCCACTACTTCCGTATGCCGAAGGAGGAATGGCGTGAGGTTCTGCTGAAAGCGAAGCTGGCAGGCATGAACTGCATCGACACCTACTTTGCGTGGAACGTGCATGAACCGGAAGAAGGACAGTGGTCCTTCGAAGGGGATAACGATTGCGGAGCATTTCTGGATCTGTGCGCAGAACTGGGCATGTGGGTCATCGCACGTCCGGGTCCGTTTATCTGTGCGGAATGGGATTTTGGCGGTTTTCCATACTGGCTGGGTACGAAGGACGGCGTAAAATTCCGGGAAAATAATGAGACGTATCTGCACTATGTGAATCTGTATTTTGATAGGCTTGTGCCCATCATTCGGGAGCGCCAGTTATCTGCTGGGGGCACGGTTATTCTCGTTCAGGTGGAGAATGAATACGGGTATCTGATGGATGATGCCGCTGCAAGTGACCATATGAATACACTTAAGGATGGATTGTTGCAACGTGGCATTGATTCTACACTGATCACTTGCGTTGGCGGTGCAGAAGGTACGATTGAAGGTGCGAATTTCTGGTCTGGTGCGGATGGGCATTATGAGACACTCCGCGCCAAACAGCCGGATACCCCAAAGATAGTCACGGAATTCTGGACCGGATGGTTTGAGAATTGGGGAGGGCCATCGGCTATCCAGAAGACGGCGCCTTTGCTGGAGAGACGTATCATGGAGATTCTGCGTGCCGGGTATACCGGAATCAGCCATTACATGTTCTACGGCGGCACCAACTTTGGCGGATATGGCGGCAGAACGATGGGAAGCAGTGACATCTTCATGATTACGTCTTATGACTATGATGCTCCGCTGAATGAATATGGACGGGTGACACCGAAATATGCGGTAACCAAGAATCTGTCCTATTTCGTCCATGCTTTCGGGGACCTTCTGATGGAAACCGAGGAGATGCCAGCAGAACAGATCGCTGTACGTCATCCTGAAGGCATATCTGTACGAGGCAGACAGGCAGACAACCAGAAGATCTGGTTCCTGGAAAGTCACAAGGATGAACGCGAGACGGTGCACATTACTTTGGAAGAAGGCAGGAATCTTCCCGTATCGCTGAATCCGGGGCAGATTGTTCCATTGCTGGATCGAGTACAGATTGCGGATCAGGTATACCTGACCGCAGGTACGATGATTACGGGCAATGAGATGATCCATGGAATATTAACCCTGTTCATCGTGGCTCCAGCGGGACAGCGGTCAGTTGTTGAACTGGAAGCAGGGGTATTAAACTTCACGGATAGCACGGTGCAAGTGCTGATCGAGCATGATTCAGCAAGGAATGTGCACCGTCTGGATCTGTTTCATTTCCAAGAGCCTGGCATGATCCAATTGGAAGCGAACGGAACACCAATCCGTTTCGTCATTCTGGATCAAGAGATGACGAATCGAACATGGCGATTGGAAGCAACAGATCAGAAGGGACTGCGTTATGTAATCGGCTTCGATGACGTGGACGTGTTGCCATCCGGTCAGGTAAAGGGCATGATCACGGACCGGATCGTACAATTACACTGCTCGGTGACTGGACCGATGGAGAACGAACGTTAACAGGTCACGAGTTCTTTGCCAGCGAAGAGTCTATTGCAGGAGCACAGCAGCAACTGCCATGGACATTGCCAAGCGCACCAACGTTGTCTGATTCTCCTGAGCTTTCACGTATTACGTTAACCGCGAAGCAACGCTCGGCGAGTGGACAACCGGAAGACTTTTCCCGATACGGACAGGATTTTGGTTATCTATTGTACGAATGTGATTTCGAGAGCCCGAGGGAAGGAGTCACTAACCTCATTTTGCCGGATATCCAGGATACTGCCAGAATCATCGTTAATGGTGTTCAGCAGGCGTTCGTACGTCAGGTAGGGGCAGCAGGTGTGCCATTGCAGGTGGCCCAAGGGAAGAACACACTTCAGATTCTGGTGCAGCATATGGGCAGATTGAACTTCTCTCCATATCTGGGTGAGAGCAAAGGTCTGGCTGGTGCGGTGTATCTGGGTGGCCAGGTTCAGGATATTCGTCGGGATTGGCATATGGAGAGTGGGGTTGTGCATCTCGATGAGGTGAACGCTATACAGGGGACGCCACTTCTGAGCAGAAGCTTTAAGCTGGATGGCATGGATCGGGCGATTCTCGTGGGTGCCTTGAGCAAAGGTCTTCGTATCAATGGCATCGAAGTGCCGATGGAGGGATATCAGGATTGGTTTGCCTTCCAGACGTTAGACATTTCTCTCTATATCAAGCCTGGAGAGACCAATACACTGGAAATGCCGTATAGCCGTTCATCCCTGAATCGACTGGAGCTGATCACGTATCCAAGTCAGGGAGAACTGAAGGATTGGCGTATGGCAGGGACGGATGCATTACTTCCGCAACAATGGGAGAGATCCGAGGCAGTGCAAGGAATAGTCCAACGTGGAGTACAGGGGGCAATCCAGCGTACGACACAGCCTGATATCGCGGAAAGTGGCAATTGTACTGCCAATCGGGTGACCCCTGCTTCAGATGAGGGAATATTAAGTGTGACGGTGAGCGAGAAGGCTCACTCTGCATCTGATAACTTTCAAGCACAAGATTCGTACATTCAGCCCACCTGGTACCGCTGGCGTTTCGCGAAGCCTACTATTTCCGAGCACCACAAAGTGAACCTGATGCTTCGCCTGACCGGGATGAGCAAAGGCACCATTCACCTGAACGGACATCATTTGGGTCGATACTGGCAGATTGGTCCGCAAGAGGATTACAAAATTCCAGTAGCCTGGCTGCAAGAAGAGAATGAGTTGCTTTTGTTCGATGAAGAAGGCAAAATGCCAGCACGGGTACGATTCCTGTTGGATACACCATCTCGTTATCCGTGGGTTGTCGTGAAGTAGCTCAAGTATTGAAATAGCTTTTATAGAAATGGACCACTAGAAAATAGCAATACCAATAGCCTCACATCACGCAAAAGTCATTTTTTTACCGCAGTCATACCACCTCATTTCCGTAGTCTGATAACCCGGGTTCATGAATCTTCGGATACATTCCTAGGAGTGAATTGGACTAAGGAAATGGGGGAACTGTGGTGATAAGCTATGTAAAATGAGCAAAGACAACATTTGTAGCTTTATAATTTGTAACCGTTTACATAATTGAAATTGTTCATCCATGATCTGTGAAGGGAGTGATGCTTCATGTAATTGGAATTGGAACAGGTAGCTGTAAGGTATGTTAAGTCGAATTCATTTTCCATTCAATCAAGGATAAGGAGATGACCTGATGTTAACGAAGAGGAAAGACAGAGCGAGTGGATTCAGCGGCTTCAAAGCCGGAATGATCCTGATGCTCGGAACATTACTTCTATTAACCATGTTATTCCCCAATACAGCGAGAGCAGCCACAAGTGTCTATACGATATCAGCTTTTACAAACACCAGCGAGTCCAATATGTATATCTATGAATCGTATAATGCGACCCATTATGGTTTGCTGAAAGGGCCAGCCTACACACCTCCGGCCGATCTGATTCGCGATCCCAGCATCATGAAGCACACCGATGGTCTATATTACGTCGTCTATACCACGAACTGGTCGGGTAACACCATTGGCATCGCCTCCAGCCCGGATAAGGTGAACTGGACATTTGTCCGTAATATTACCTTATCCACACCGACCACAATTGCACACACCTGGGCACCGGAATGGTTCAAAGACAGCAACGGCAGTCTGAACATTATCGTGTCACTCTCCCCAGGCAACTATGAGAATTTCAAACCTTATGTCCTTACAGCTTCAGGCAGCAATCTAGCCTCTACCTCATGGTCTGCACCTACTGAACTGGCGGGCATTGCTCCCAATTATATCGACACGTTTATCGTGAAGACAGGCTCAACCTATCATGCTTTTACCAAGAACGAGACCACTAAATACATTGAATATGCGACATCCACATCGTTAACAGGTCCTTATACCTTTAAAGGTACAGGCGATTGGGCAGGTTGGGGATCTTGGGTAGAAGGCCCGGCGCTTGTTCAGCTGGATAATGGTTCCTGGCGAATCTACTTTGACGGCTATGCGACACAAAAATATTATTACAGCGACTCTGCTGACAACTTCCAGACCTGGGGTGCCAAGCAAGAGATTGCGGGTCTTACCGGACTCGTCCGACATATGACCGTATTGAAAGAGACTGGGCAACCGGGTGATATCCGCAAGCTGGAATCATTCAACGTGCCGGGCAGCTTCATTCGTCATTACAACTATCAGGCGCGAATCGACGCCAATGTGAGTCCAACGGAAGATGCACAGTTCCGTATCGTTCCGGGTTTGTCGAATGCAACAGGCATTTCGTTTGAGTCCATGAATTATCCGGGTTATTTCCTGCGCAATAATAATGGCAACATTACACTCGTAAAAAATGATGGTAGCACTACGTTCCGAAATGACGCGACGTTCAAACGTGTCAATGGACTTGCGAACACCAGTTGGACATCGTATGCCTTATTCAGCAACCCGAACCTCTATCTGAGACATTACAATAATGTGTTGAAACTGGAAGCTGTCGTTACTGCCCTCGATAAGTCAGACGCGACTTTCCGAGAGGTCGCACAGTAAGAGGTGTTTTTTTTCTAAAAATCATAAGGAGTGAAGCGGATGAAGTGGTTAAAACGAATGGGGTCACTGCTGCTGGCAGGAAGTCTGCTAACAAGCAGTCTGGGACTGGGTTCAGAGGTATCTGCTGCAGGAGCATACACGGCTGTTGCCGATCCATCGAAGCAATATCAGACGATGGAAGGATGGGGAACATCCCTCGCGTGGTGGGGCAAAGTGGTTGGAGAATATTCCAATCGGGATGAGTATGTGGAGAAAATGTTCAATGCGAATACCGGACTGGGGCTGAACATCCTGCGTTACAACATTGGAGGCGGGGATAATCCATCATCCAATATCCTTGAATATCGCAAAGCCGTTCCTGGTTACCAGCCTTCTCCCGGCGTGTATGACTGGAATGCAGATGCAAACCAACGCTATATGCTGCAAGCTGCCAAAGCGCAAGGTGTGAATGTCATCGAAGCTTTTGCGAATTCTGCACCTTACTGGATGACGATCAGTGGCAATGTGTCCGGTTCGGCCAGTGGTGGGAACAACCTCAAACCCGATTACTACGATGATTTTGCGGATTACTTAACCGAAGTTGTGAAGCATTTTCGGGATAACTGGGGAATCACATTTGATAGCGTAACTCCGCTGAACGAACCAATCTCGACGTGGTGGAAGCAGGGCAATGACCAGGAGGGCATGCACTTTGACCGGGCGGATCAGAACACCATTCTGAGTCAGGTACAAGCTTCGTTGAATGCGAAGGGCCTGTCCACGAAGTTGAGCGCACCGGAAGAATACAGTATCGATGATACGAATGTGTCATTCAACAGCTACAGCAGTGCGGTGAAATCAGCGATCACTCAGATCAACACCCATACGTATGGCGGAAGCAATCGTACGGCTTTGCGCAACACAGCGACGTCTGCGGGCAAACATCTGTGGACTTCGGAATATGGAGATGGAGATGCAAGTGGACTTACGATGTCACGGACCATCCTCAAAGATATTCGCAATATGGGCGCAAGTGGCTGGGTGTATTGGCAAGCGGTGGATAGTGCAGAAGGATGGGGATTCTTCAAGAATGTGTTGAACAATACACAAACAACCAGCTACACCGTGAACCAAAAATATTATGTCATGGGCAATTACAGCAGATTTATTCGTCCTGGATACAAGATTATCGGCATGAGTGATGCCAATACCCTTGCAGCCTATGATGCAGCTTCCGGCAAAGTTGTGCTGGTTACAACCAATTCGGAATCAACGGATACAACAGTAACCTATGATCTCAGTCGTTTTACGAACACAGGCACGTCTGCTCAAGTCTATCGGACTTCTTCAACAGAGAAGTTGCAGCAACTGACGAACATTTCGGTGCAAAACAAAACCTTTACCGCTACGGCCAAGGCTAACTCGGTCACAACCTACGTCATTTCCGGTGCATCTTATAATGGGGGTACAGGGTATGAAGCAGGGGCCATCTACAAATTAATCAACCGGAACAGCGGACTTGCGCTTGATGTTAACGGTGCTTCTACTACGGGTGGGGCAACGATTATTCAGTGGAATGATAATGGAGCAGCCAATCAGCAGTGGAGGCTGGAATCGGCAGGGAACGGATATTATAACATCCGCAATGTAGGCAGCGGCCTTTTATTAGACGTAAATTCCAGTTCCACACAAGGCGGAGCCGCCCTGATTCAGTGGCAGGATAACGGGGGCAATAATCGACAATGGCTGCCCATTGATGTGGGAGGATATGTGGTTCTTGCGAATCGCAACAGCGGCCTGACGGTTGACATCAATCAAGGTTCTCTGACCGCAGGTGCCTCCACGATTCAGTGGGCCGACAATGGCGGAGCCAATCAGCAATGGAGACTCGTCAAAGTGAATTAGTGTGAGTGGGCATGAAATAACGTTCTTACGTGTCCTTCTTTCTTGGAGGTGTAGTGTTCTAAGCAACACAGCACCTCCAAGAAAGCCATTATTTTATACATACAAGTGTTCATTCAACGGGCGTGTACTTAGCGAAAACGGGATAGGGCGAACCTGCTGATATCCTGATCCGTGTGCCCTATCTGCACCAAATCGGATAATATTTGCCCAATGGCACTTGCGAACTTGAAGCCGTGACCGGAGAAACCGCCTGCGATCCACACACGTTCATGGGCAGGATGACGGTCGATAATAAAATCTTCATCCGATGTGAACTCATACTTGCACACACTGCCCCGTTTCAATGCTCCAGCTGCCTGAGGCATATGAAGTTCGAGCAGCCTGCGCAGATCACCCTCGTCCGTTTCTTCCGTACCAAAAGGAGCCATCGTATTTCCTGGTGTCCACACCTGACCCGTATCATGACGACCCATCTTCAGACCTGATCCGCCAATGCTTGGAAAACCATAATATGTACCTTCTTTTCCTGCCAGTGTAAAACCGGGGAAGTGTGCCTCGCCATACAAGGCTTCTGGTGCATCAAACCACCCAACCGTTTTACGAACAGCCTGAATTGGGAGATTCACGAAAGGTTGTAACGTCTGAAACCAAGCACCCGCGCTCAGGATGATTTGATTCGCATGGTATGTCTCACCACCTGAAGTCTGAACTGCGACGGCATGTGGTCCGTATTCAATATGCTCTACACGCGTGTGCGTTAACAAGGTGGCACCATGAGCCTCGGCTGTCTTGCGAAAGGCACGAATACAAGATTCACTATACAGATAACCCGCATCAGGCTCATACATTCCCTCGTAATGTTCAGGTATTGTAATTCCTGGCCAGCGTTTCATCACCTCGGCTGCGTGCAACGTTTCATACCGAATCCCAGCATCATCTGCATGGTTCAATCGGTTGTGAAAGGAATGAATCTCCGGATCAACCACATTCAGTACACCAGAAGGAACAAACAGTTGGTCGCCAGTCGTTTCCTCCAGCTCATGCCATAACTTCTGTGCCAGCAGTGCCATGGCAATATAGTCAGGTCCACCACTGTACACATGGCGCATCAGTCTGGTATCCCCATGATGGCTTCCTTCCGTGTGCGGAGGATCAAAGGCATCTATTAGTAAAGTTTTGCATCCACTGCGCGATAGATAATAACCCGCACTCATGCCCATGGAGCCGGCTCCTACGATAATAACGTCATATGATGATCTGGTCATGGTTCCGCCTCCTAGTCTATTTCCCATGTTAATCTTCTAAAGCATAATGTAGTCTCCCCACTTTTAATAGTCAATAGAACAGCTTATAGAGAAGAGAGAGATGTTAATAGAACATATTAATAGTAAAATGGACTTCTACAATGAATGTTGCAAAGGAGACCAAGTATGAGTGAACAATTTAGGTTTGATCGATTTCCATTAATTCAGACAGAACGATTCAACCTCCGGTCGGCAGAGGCTGGGGACAGCCATAATCTGCTCGCGTTATATTCCGATGAAGCTGTGGTTCAATATATGCCGTTCACTCCCTTTAAATCCGTGGAGGATGCACTGGGTGAGATGAACTGGTATACGAAGATTTTTAAGGAACATACGGGTTTACGTTGGATGATTGAAGACCGTGAAACTCGTAAAGTGATCGGAACCTGTGGATTCCTGAACTATGAAGATGTACATAATCGTGCAGAGATCGGATACGACTTGTGCTCCTCTTTCTGGGGTCGCGGAGTCATGACGGAAGTGGCCCATGCTGTGTTACATTTTGGATTCACAAGCATGCAGCTCAACAAGATCGAAGCAAAGGTTGAACCGGAGAATGAGGCGTCAATTCGCCTGTTACATAAGCTTGATTTTCAACAGGAAGGTGTGCTCCGGCAGCATGAGTTCGAGAAAGGCAGATATATTGACCTTGCGGTGTTCTCCAAGTTACGAAGCGAAATATAGGCAAGCTTCATCTCATTTCCAGGTTGTGAACCTTGTCCCCTCGAATTCGTCCGTGCTATATTGGAGAGATGTGAGGAGATGAGGATATGAAGCTGGTGTCCTGGAATGTGAATGGTTTAAGGGCATGTGTGACCAAAGGATTCATGGATTATTATCAGGAGAGTCAGGCGGATATTTTCTGCCTTCAGGAGACCAAATTGCAAGCCGGACAGATTGAGATGGACCTGGGGAAGACGTTTATCAATATTGGAATTATGCAATTAAAAAAGGATATTCCGGTACAGCTGTATTTAGCCGCATTAAACCGATATCCGTTCGTTACGGGATGGAAGAGGACAGCGAGCCGGAAGGCCGTATGATTACACTGGAGTATGATGAGTTTTATCTGGTGAACGTCTATACACCTAACGCGAAGCGTGATCTGACCCGTCTGCCTTACCGTCTGGAATGGGAGGACCGCTTCCGGGGATATATCCTGCAACTGGAACAGAGCAAGCCCGTTATCGTCTGTGGTGACCTGAATGTGGCTCATCAGGAGATCGACCTGAAGAATCCGAAGCCCAATTTGGGCAATTCCGGCTTTACCCTTGAAGAGCGTGGCAAGATGACCGATTTGCTTGCTTCCGGGTATGTGGACAGCTTCCGCCATCTGTATCCGGATCGTACGGATGTGTACAGCTGGTGGTCTTATATGCCGAAAGTCAGAGAACGGAACGTGGGCTGGCGCATTGATTATTTTCTCGTATCCAATCAATTGGCACCTAAGGTGGCAGATGCGCATATCGACTGCCATGTGATGGGCAGTGATCATTGCCCCGTGGGTCTTACATTGCAATTCTAGGTAAGAATCTACGTGAGATGGATTGAGTTATGAATTTTAGAATATAAGGATAGATGAACTGCAAGTTTCCTGGATTGGGAGATTTGCAGTTTTTTTGGCGTTACGGGTAGGGGATTGAAACTGGACTTTGGTTGGGGAACGGACTGGACTCGGGATTGTTTCAATCCTGCTATTTCTTGGGTACGATTGAAGCATACATATATAGATGAACCTTTGTGATAAGGGGTAGAGAAGATGAAGAAGGGGTTACGCAGAGGCTTAAAGGTGCTGGGAGGCATAATGCTTGCCGCGGGACTTTTGCTGATGGCAGGTACGGCGTATGAAGCGTATCAATCCACGCAGGATATGAAGTCCTATCCCCGCCAGGCAAGTATTATGAGGTGAGTGGTCGCAACATGCATCTCTACACCGCTGGCAGAGGAGAGGTAACGGTAGTGTTTGCCTCAGGTTGGGGTACACCGAATCCGTATGTGGATTTCAGCCCGCTATATGACCAGTTGAAATCCAGGGTGAAAATTGCGGTATACGACCGGTTCGGGTATGGATACAGCGATTATACCGATGAACCTCGTGATGTCGATTCCATCTCGGAAGAGGTTCACCAATTGCTGCGAACATCCGGTCAACGTCCACCTTACATCATGGTCGGTCATTCCCTCGGTGCGCTGGAGACACTGCGGTTTGCGCAAAGGTATCCTGATGAGGTGGCTGGCATGGTCCTGATCGATGGCGGAAGCCCGGAGTATTACAGCCGTACGGACCTGAATACGCCAGAATGGAAGATGGATTGGTCCCGCTTTCTGGTGAAAACAGGCATTGCACGAACATTGCTGCAATCGGATCACATGATGGCGTCTCTGGTCATTGATCCCAAACTGATAACGGAACCGATGAAAAAGGCAGCTACGATATCCGCACTCAGACATGCGTACAATGACAATGTGATGGATGAGGTTCGGAATTCCAGAACCAATGCAGCGTGCGTGCTTGAGAACAAAACCAAGTTCAATTTTCCCCTGACAATCCTGACAGCGGGTTCGGAGGCGTCGGATGAGGACAGTCGTGCATGGCAGGCCGATCAAGCGGATTTTGCTTCATGGTCAACACACGGAACACAACTGACGGTACCACACGCGAAACACAGTATCCACAGAAGTCAGCCGGATGTTGTCGCTGCCGAGATCATGAAATTGGTGACAACGTCCAGTGACCTATGAGTGATATGAACCTACAACCACATGAAGAACACGATAAGGAGGAGGGATGGATGAAAAATTTTAAAATGATTACCCGATTCCTGTCCATTCTCGTAGCCAGTTGTCTGTTGTCTTTAAGTGTATTATCTGTATCTGTGATATGGGTCAAGAATAACGTTCATGCGGTGCCAGTGATCCAGTCGTTTGAGCGTGATTAACATAAAAAATGAAGAAGAAGGAGTGGTACGGATGGTGAAGAAAAAGAATTATGTATTGGCCTGTGCAGTTCTGGCGATGATGGTGGCCTTGAGTGCTTGCAGTAGTGCAGCAGATGAACCGACAGGTGAAACCGAGAAGGTAGATACCGAGGTTTCCTCTGGAACCGGTGAACAAGCAACCAATGAAGGTGCAAGCGAAGCAACAGCCAGTGAAGTGAACGAGACGGAGGGTACAACTGCGCCAGCCGAATCGGATTCAGACAGCGGTGAGGAGACCGCTGTTGGAACGAATGAGTTGCCAGAGAGTTTGCCAAGTGACTTCCCCCTGCCGGAAGATGCAACCATTCGTTTAGCCAATTCCGGTGAGGATGAAGGCAAGCAATCGGCCATGGTGATTTTCACCACGGAACAAGATATGAAGACCGTATCCAAGCTGTATAAAGATTACTTTGATGCCAAAAAGTTGACGGATGCAGGTCAGACGATTGATGACAAAAATATTATTATTCAGGGAACTGACCCGGAAACGCAGGATGTCTGGTCCTTAATTGGAGGGACACTGGCGTCACAGGAAGGCGTCATTGAACTGACATTGAGCTGGTCAGAATCATAAGGAGAATATAAGGACTATTGTTCTCTTCTGCGTTCTTTCTTTCTAAAATAACGAATGAACCCCAACATGCCTTGCATGCGGAGCCGCATTATTGCTGCACCGCTGCAAGGTATTTTTATTTCGAACTGGAAACCTGACAGGTTACATGGTATGTTATATCATTATAATAGATTAATAGACAACTATAGAAGAAGACAGGAGAGGATTGAACATGATTAGAGTGGGTATTGTTGGTTACGGTAACTTGGGTAAAGGTGTGGAGAAAGCCATTTCCCAGAACGAGGATCTGGAATTGATTGCTGTATTTACACGTCGTAATCCGGAGCAGATGGTGGCTGAGAGCACAGAAGTACGTTTTGAGCATATCTCTGCAGCGGAGCAATACATAGGCAAGATCGATGTTATGATCCTCTGTGGCGGTTCAGCAACGGACCTTCCGGAGCAGACACCGGCTATCGCCAAGTTGTTCAATACGGTAGACAGCTTCGATACACATGCGAAGATTCCTGAGTTCTACAAGGAAGTGAATGCTGCGGCTGAGCAAGGCGGTCATGTAAGTGTCATTTCCACAGGCTGGGACCCAGGCTTGTTCTCCATGAACCGTCTGCTTGCACAGTCCATCCTGCCAGAAGGTAAAGAGTACACGTTCTGGGGCAAAGGTGTGAGCCAAGGTCACTCGGATGCGATTCGTCGTGTTCCAGGTGTTAAGGCGGGTGTACAGTATACTGTTCCTGTGGAAGAGGTTATCAACCGCATTCGTTCAGGCGAGACACCGGAGTTGTCTACACGTGAGAAACATCTGCGTCAATGTTATGTGGTAGCAGAAGACGGTGCTAATCAGGATGAAATCCGTGAGACAATTGTGTCGATGCCTAACTACTTTGCAGATTACGACACAACGGTAACGTTCATTAGCGAAGAAGAATTGAAATCCGAACATGAAGGTATGCCGCATGGTGGATTTGTCATTCGCAGTGGAGTTACAGGTGCTGGTCAAAAGCAAATTATTGAATTCGGTCTGAAACTCGACAGCAATCCTGAATTTACAGCGAGTGTACTTGTGGCGTATGCGAGAGCCGCACAACGCTTGAGCGTGGAAGGACATAAGGGAGCAAAAACGGTATTTGATATTCCGCTTGGTCACCTGTCCCCGAAATCGGCTGAAGATCTTCGCCGTGACTTGTTATAATTCTGATTTATTCCTGTAGTTCGTTCAATAACAAACAGCTCGTCTCTGGTTATCCAGGACGAGCTGTTTGTTATTGTTTTTCTACACCCAGTGTGAGGGAATGTTGAGATGTTCAGGCAACTTGGTGTTCACATTACCTTTGGCTGCATTAATCTGCGATTGCGTGAGGAAGATGCCACCTCTCAGGTCTGCACCGCCCAGATCCGTATCCCGCAAGTCTGCACCAATCCAATCGGCATTTCGTATATCTGCATTTTGGAGGTTGGCTGCGATCATTAAAGCCCCGCGCAAGCTTGCGCCCCGCAGATCAGCCCCTTTTAAGTTGGCACCAAAAAAGTCACTTCCGGTACGTTTTTTACCCTTCTTCGACTTCCCTTGTCCTGAAGCAGTTGGTGGCACATTCGCACGTACCATCTCACTTGCCTGAACCAAGAGTTGATTCACAGTGGATCGATAATCGGCGATGTCCAGACGGAGGAGGGCCGCAGGCTCGAGGTTGCTCAAGCGCTCAATCTCCTGGTACAGCTCACTGAATGCCGAGTGAAGGGATGATGTTTCCGGTCTCATCATCATCTCCTTCATATAACTGAGCAACTCGTGAAGTTGTCGCAAGGCAGGCAGACAATCGAACATCTCCTTTGCCGATTCTGGATGATCGCGCCAATCCTTGCCTGCGTAAGTCACTTGAGACAGCTTCTGTCCAGCACCGAAACAGTCGTACACCGTGCAGCCTTTGAACCCTTTCTGCCGAAGCTGGGTATGGATACCGCAGCGATTGTCCGTGCGCAGATTGGGGCAGGGTGTGCCGCTGGCCTTGTCAAAAGCAAAGTCGGATGACTTGCCATAGGGCAAGGCAACACAGCACAGGCCAAAACATTGCTCGCAGTCTGCGCTCAGATGAGGACTCGCAGTACTGGCAAATGGTTGGTTAGACAATGTAAACACTTCCTTATACGAGTACAAATAAATGGAATAACGTCTGTACCACTTTACCATTGCCCTGCCATTAGAGCAATTGAAGATAATGAAAAAAAGGGCGTTTACCCAAATTAGATGGGAACGCCCTTTAATCGTGGAGAACTACGTATTCAAATTAAACGACACCCTGAGCGATCATGGAATCAGCTACCTTGAGGAAACCGGCGATATTCGCTCCGGCTACGAGGTTGCCTTCACATCCATACTCTTCGGCAGCTTCGACACAGCTGTTGTAGATATTTTTCATGATGTCATGCAGTTTGGCGTCTACTTCTTCAAATGACCAGGACAACCGCATGCTGTTCTGTGACATTTCAAGAGCAGACACGGCTACGCCGCCAGCATTAGCCGCTTTGGCTGGTCCAAACAATACGCCAGCGCCGTGGAAGACGTCAATGGCAGCGAGGGTGGAAGGCATATTTGCGCCTTCGCCAATGGCTTTCACGCCACCTTTGACCAGAAGGGCCGCAGCTTCTTCATCGATCTCATTTTGAGTCGCACACGGTAGCGCGATATCACAAGGGATCGACCAGATTCCTTCACAGCCTTCGGTATATGTAGCATGCGGATGTTCTTTGATATATTCACTGATGCGAAGACGATCAACCTCTTTCAGACGTTTCACGGTATCCAGGTTGATGCCTTGTGGGTCATGGATGTAGCCGCCTGAGTCACTACATGCCACGACTTTGGCTCCAAGCTCTTGTGCCTTCTGAATAGCATAGATGGATACATTCCCAGAGCCAGAGACAACAACAGTACTGTCATGGAAGCTGAGGTCTTTGGATTGCAGCATCTCCTTCACGAAGTACACACAGCCAAAGCCAGTGGCTTCCTTGCGTGCCAAGCTTCCTCCGTACAGCAGACCTTTACCTGTCAATACGCCTGCTTCATGCCCGCCATGAATACGTTTGTATTGACCGAACATGTAACCGATTTCCCTAGCGCCTACACCAATGTCACCTGCCGGTACATCGGTATCCGAGCCGATATATTTGTACAGCTCTGTCATGAAGCTTTGCGTGAAACGCATGACTTCCAGATCCGATTTTCCTTTGGGATCGAAGTCAGAACCGCCTTTACCACCGCCGATAGGCAGACCGGTCAAAGCATTTTTGAAGATCTGTTCGAAGCCGAGGAACTTAATGATGCCCGAGTATACAGAAGGGTGGAAGCGAAGTCCGCCTTTGTAAGGACCAATGGCACTGTTGAATTGCACCCGGAATCCACGGTTAACCTGAACTTTGCCCTGATCATCTACCCACGGGACACGGAATGTGATTACACGTTCTGGCTCGACAAGCTGTTCCAGCAGACTATGGTTCCTGTATTTAGGGTGTGCTTCAATAACAGGAATAAGGGAATCCAGAATTTCTTTGACAGCTTGATGGAACTCGTCTTCATGCGGATTTCTGGCGACAACCGACTCATAGACGGAATGAACATATTCTGCGGCAGTAACTTGAACGGACTCTGTAGTTTCTTTTGTTATCGTGGACACTTTTTCGATGCACTCCTTTATTGTGTTAAAGTCTGTAGATGCTTATTTGTATAAATTGCATAAAAGTTTGTAGTTAAATATACATTAAAGCAAATAAAAATACGAGATAAAAATCCATAAAATGTTTTTTATGCAGTAATTAAAATGTTCTATGGATCTACCACATGATGTGAAGAATTAGATTGTTAAATGGAAGATATGACCACAAATGATAATAAAAAAGCAAGTTAGCCGAATATACTGGATTAAAATATTAGTTTTGGTAAGATGGTAAGAAGGTCTCGTATCTCGGGGTCTTTTAACAATCAGAAGGAGGACAACAAGATGATGAAGAGAAACATGCCGATCAACATGGAGAACAAGGCTTGTATAGGGGGTGAAATCTACTATGAACCATAGGACTTCCCGCCATAATTGCAGAGAGAAGCTGGTGAGCCAGCTATTTACATTCGGTGAAGAGAAAAGAACATTTCTCGACGCCTATTTCGACGTGCGTGATCCGGAAAGAATACAATTGGAAAAACAACTGTCAGCATACACGGAGTATGTGGAAAAACTGCTCCTGGGCCCTGATGAAGATCTGGACTCGGCCGTATTGATTGGCAGTCATATCGATTTTGAATATATCGATTTTCATACGTCAGATTCGTTCATGATTGTCATGCCGGAAGATACGGATCCCGATGAGGGTCGGATTTCCTTCCTCTCTCCAGTGGGGAGTCAATTGTTGCTGGGCAGTAAAGGGGAAGTCAGATCGGTTCACACACCATCAGGTTCCATGCGGATACGCATCACAGGGATTGAGTTCATGAGCGAAACCTTGAACGGGTCGGCCTTAGGGGGTGCAGATCATGCACTTTAAAGAGACTGACTTGCCAGGGATTGGACGTAAATACTGGCTGCATACCCGTAGTGGTGAGCATCTGGTCATTGTGATTCATAACGACGAGCGCCGTGATCTGTTCCATATGGAGGCAGGGGATACGCCTGAAGAGATGGGCGATATGATATCTCTTGTGACCCTGGACGATGATGAAGCCCGGGCGGTAGCCGCCATCGTTGGTGGTATGACCTACAAGCCGAAGTTTCAGGATGAGCGCGAAGTGATGCTTGAAGGATTGTTAATCGAATGGTTGCGGATTGAACCCCACGCAGCAAGCGTAGGCTTGACGATTGGTGAACTGGATGTCCGTCAGGCTACAGGCGCTGTTATTCTCGCTGTTGTGACCAAGGATAAGGAGAAGCATTTTAATCCAGGCCCGGATTATGCTTTTACTGCTGGAGCAACTATTGTAGTTGCCGGCGAACGGAATCAGATCAAGCAACTCAAACAATTATTGACTGATGGTCGGACTTAGCCTATGGATATGCTCATATTTGAAGTGGGAATTGCCGTTGCGCTGATTACACTTACTGGGCTGATATCCTCACGATTACGATTTTCGGTTATTCCTTTCTATATCCTGATTGGTATGGCTGTTGGACCACATGCACCACAGATTGGCATAGTGGATTTGCGTTTTATTGAAAGTTCGACCTTTATTGAATTTATGGGCAGGCTTGGCATTTTGTTTTTGCTATTTTACCTGGGTCTGGAGTTCTCGGTCTCCCGTCTGTTAAAGTCTGGTAAAGCCATTCTGACCGGAGGCATGTTCTATGTAGGGCTTAATTTTGTCTCTGGATTACTGTTGGGGTGGTTTATGAATCTGCCCCTTCAGGAGACTCTCGTTGTCTGCGGGATCATGACCAGCTCTTCTACAGCCATTGTAGCCAAAGTGCTCGTTGATCTGAAACGCACGGCAAACCCGGAGACAGAGATTATTATGGGCATGATCATGTTTGATGACTTGTTCATCGCGATTCATATCTCCATCCTGACCGGGCTTGTGCTCAGCGGGGCAACGTCATTCTTAAGTGTACTGCTGGTATCGCTGTCTGCTCTGCTGTTTATTGTGCTGTTCCTGATTATTGGCAGGAAAAGCATCAAATATATTGATAAGGCACTGAATATCAAGTCATCAGAGTTGTTTCTGTTAACGGTTATGACACTGCTTTTCCTGGTGGCAGGTTTCTCGGAGACGCTGCATGTAGCCGAGGCAATCGGGGCTTTGATGATGGGACTGGTACTGGGCGAATCAAGACACGTCAGTCGGATTGAGCATCAGATCATGCCGTTCAAAGATTTCTTTGGTGCCGTATTCTTCTTCAGTTTTGGTCTGACCATCGAGCCGTCTTCACTTGGCGGAGCTATCGGCATGACGCTTATTGCCGTTATTCTGACGATCGCCAGTAACTATGGTGCAGGCATGATCGCTGGCAGATTGGCTGGAATGAGCCCCAAGGCCTCATTGAATGTGGGCTTTACCCTGGTATCCCGCGGCGAATTCTCCATTATCATGGCGAACATCGGCAAGGCCGGAGGGCTGATGGCATCCATCCAATCGTTTGCTGTATTGTATGTGTTGATTCTGGCTGTGCTGGGGCCTATCCTGACGAAAGAATCTCCGCGGATCTACGCACAGTATGAGCGACTAAGGAAGCGGGTGAAACGAAGGGAGGCAGGATGAGGCGGTGCATACATCAAACCGGGTAATGTTCTGTTTCCGGATTGACAGATATACGAAGGTGTTATAAAAAGAAGTATGTTCAAAGACGTAGTAATAACCAAAAGTCGTACATTGTACGGCTTTTTTGGTATACAAAAAGAGGAGAATGTACCGTATGAAAAAAAGTTTGCCTTCCTATCAGACAACACATCCCTATTGGAAGCAGTATCAGGCTTTTTTCCCCGAAGAAGTTAGACTGGGGGAGCATACAGCTCCTCAGGAAGAGTGGTGGGAGTTGAATGGGGTTCATCTGCATATTGATCGATTGCCTGCGCCGGAATCTCCAATCAAAATTCTGTTCATTCATGGTGCGGGAGGTAATGGCAGGTTGCTCGCTCCGTATGCCCGTATGTTACAACGACATGGTTACGAGGTAGTATCGCCAGATCTTCCGCCGTATGGGTTAAGTTACGTCATGTCTGGTACACGCATCAACTACGAACTGTGGATAGAGCTACTTGTGTCAGTTATCGAACGGGAATACAAGAAAGATGGCAAGCCAATCGTTGTATTGGGAAGCAGCATCGGAGGTATGCTGGCCTACCATACCAGTGCTCGCAGCAAGCATGTTAAGGGGGTGATTGCAACGACATTTGTGGACACCAGTAATCCGGAAATGCGCGATCAGATTGCACCGAATCGTCTGGTGAGCCGTGTGGGCAAACGTATGATGGATCTGTTCCCTGGTCTATTGGATCATGTGCGTCTTTCGGTCAAGCAGGTATCCCGGATGCAACTCATTACCAATAACCAGGACTTAACCCGGCTTATTATGAATGATCCACAAGCGGCAGCTACACGTATTCCGTTGGAATTATTAAGAACATTCCTTAATAAAGAGCCAGAGGTTCAACCGGAGCAGTTCACCCAGTGTCCCGTCCTGTTAGTTCACCCTGAATTGGATCCCATGACACCCATCCGGTTTAGCCAATCATTTTTTGATCGTCTGGCGGTCGATAAGGAATGCATCATTTTGGAGGGGCAGGCCATTTTCCGATAGAACAGCCTGGACTGAACCAGTTGGAGGTAGCGGTGCTGCGATTTTTACAAGAGATATAATAAATGAAGGAAATGATATTGCATCAATTACATAATTCTCTATCCTTAGTACGAGAAAACACCTCCCTTTAAGGGAGGTGAATGATGATGTTTTTGATATGAACTGCGGTGCCGCCAACCTGAATCTGAGTAATTTCATTGAAGCTGTCTAACGTTAGTCTGGCTCGGATCTCGGAGGGACGGTTCATGGTGTACCCCTGTCTGATCGTGTACGTGTGATGGTGAGGAGCTGTAAGCTGGTTGTAATGGTATAAATAACAGAGCATGGCACCATTGGATGTGCCTGTCGCGCTCTCTTCCGGTATATCATATAGCGGTGCAAAATTACGGCATTCTGCCAGCACGTCCATACCATCCGATTCGAGGGTAAACACGTGATAACCAATGGCATGATGAGCCTTGCTTATTTCCGTGATACGCTGGAGGTCAGGGTCGATTTTGGTCAGAATATCAACATCTTTAACGACTATCATGATATCGGGCAGCCCGGTAGACACAATCTGTACAGGAAGTTCGGCATGCAAATCCTCCGTAGAGATACGTAACGAATCGGCAATCTGTTGTCGATCCACGATCTCCCCAAACTCCGGCAACGTCTGAGACAGATAGACTTCTCCATTGACTTCGATAACGACTTTAAGAATCCCGGCCAGTGTCTCCAGTGTATATGTACCAACATCAACGAGATGTTGTGTCTTCATTAGATAAAATAAAGCAATCGTGGCATGCCCACAAAGATCAACTTCATCACTTGGAGTGAAGAAACGCACTTTGAAATCAGCCTGATCCGATGGCATAACAAACGCAGTCTCTGAAAATCCGACTTGTCTGGCAACCTCCTGCATCTGGGATTCAGACAAATGCGCTGCTTGTAAAACAACACCTGCGGGATTTCCGCCAAGAGCCTTGTCCGAAAATGCATGTAATGTATGTACTTCAACTTCCATATCGTTACCTCGCTTGTTCAAGTATTGGATTGGGTATTGGATTAAGGCTAACATAATCGATAATCGACATTATATCACGATTGTTGAACGGTATAGTGAATCCCTTGAGTGCTGTGATTTTTGAATGAATAGGTCAAGTGAGCACTGGGAAAGGGTAATGAAGGGAGAGAGAGCATAACGATAATGCAATGGAAAGGCAGGGATCTCTAATGAAAGCAATTGTAATTGAGAAATTTGGTGGACCGGAACAATTGAAGGAACAAGAAGTAGCCAAGCCGACATGTGGAGTCAATCAGGTGCTGATCCGAACGCATGCTACGTCGGTCAATCCGGTGGATTTCAAAATCAGACAAGGTGATATGAAAGAAGCAGCGGAGAATTTCCCGTTGATTCTGGGCGGCGATGTTGCGGGACTGTGGCTGAAGCAGGCTCGAATGTCACGCGGTTCAGAGAAGGTGACCGGGTATTTGCGCGTCCACGTCAATTCGGAACCTATGCAGAATACGTTGCCGTAGATGCAGATATTATTGCCCGTATACCGGAGAACTTGAGCTTCGAGGAAGCAGCAGCGATTCCGCTGGCTGCGATGACCGCCTGGCAAGCCCTTGTGGATCATGGGCGTTTAGCCAAAGGGCAAAAGGTACTCATTCATGCTGGTGCAGGTGGTGTGGGAACGTATGCAATACAGATTGCCAAGTCCCTCGGCGCTGAAGTGGCTTCTACGGCCAGTGATTCAAACGAAGCGTTGCTTCGCTCGTTGGGTGTGGATCATTTTATCAACTATAAAAAGAAGATTTCTCGGAGATTCTCTCCGGTTATGATGTTGTACTGGACACCATGGGTGGTGATATTCAACGCGACAGCTTCAAGGTGTTGAAGTCCGGCGGGCATCTGGTATCTTTGGTGGAACAACCGGATGAGAAGCTTGCCAAGGAAGCCGGAGTAACGGCCAATGTGTTCATGATGGAGCCCAAAGTGGATCAACTGGATCAGTTGGCTGAACTGGCTGCAGAAGGCAAGCTCAAATCGGTTATTGATGGAACCTACCCGTTAACCCAGCAGGGATTAAGGGAAGCACACGAGAAAAGTGAATCCCATCATACACGCGGGAAACTCGTTATTCAGGTGCAATAGAGTTCATTAACTCGTAGAAGTATGTGGCCTCTTGAGTCTGATACAGATTGTACCAGGCCTGTAATGTTTCTGGTGCACAGACATCAAGCAACTTCAGTACATGCATTGTAAATTCTAACGGAGCTATTCCAGAGGCAGTGACCACATGTCCATCGGTTACTGCTGGCTCTGTTTGATAATAGGACTCTCCGGTATAATCCGGGCATATCATCTTCAGGTATTCTGCATCATTGCTAGTATGCTGTCTGGAGTCCAGTAATCCCGTCTTTGCAAGTCCAATAGTGGCACCACATATGGCCGCAATAACCGTACCTTTTTCCATGGCGTCAGTAACTTTTTTCAATAGAGGATCGTGGGTGTTGTCCATCCAGGTGTTTCCTCCCGGAAGAATGATGACATCTGTTGCGTTCAGTGTACATTCATCAATAGAAAGTTGAGGAAGGATATGCAATCCGCCCATGGTAGTCACTGGATGTTGATCTACAGCTACGGTCACGACCCGTAATGGCGCAATATCTTTCTTGAAATATCTTCCCGAGTTCAGTTCAGCCGTTAAATACCCTACCTCCCAGTCTGACATCGTATCAAATACATATAGATATACGTTCTTCGATTGCATCATACACACTCCTTCTGTTATTCAGGATTCAATGGATTACTCTCGTATTATAAAAAAACTTCACTGACATCTACGGTCAGTGAAGTTATTAAACTTGATAATGGTCAATGAGGTCATATAGAGCTTCAATTAGTTTGTGCTTCAAACTGACGGGTTCCAGGACTTGAACAGATCGGCCATAAGGCAAAAGTAGGCTCGGGACGTACTTATGCATCTTTTCCTTATCTATTAGAAATACAGCACGCTCAGGAGTCCGTTCCTGAAGATGTTGTCGCATATACCAATGCCGGCATAGGCCATCCAGGGTGCTTGACTTACCATTAAGTACGAGAGGAATAAAGGTTTGCGGATCATCTGCTTCTGGAAGCAGGCTATTTCTGAAAAATGTACTTGCCGAAAAAAGTGCCGGGCGCTTAAACGTTAATTCTGTTTGGTTCACATGATGGATGCGATCCACTCTAAAACTGCGAATCTCGTTCCGAAACTGACAAAAAGCTATAACATACCAGTTCTGATTCCAATAGATCATGCCATAGGGGTCCACGGTTCTGCGCTTGGACTGCGCTTCATGATTGGTTTGGTAATCCATCTCAACTGAAGATTCGTTAAGTATGCCTTGCTCCAAGGTTCTCAATATGGGCTCGATCGTTGGTTCTCCAGGGGAACCTATAACTTGAACGCCTTCGAACTGTTGCTTGAGCAGGTTCTCCTGTTCTGGATTGGAATGCATCCGAAGCTTTGAAGTTGCGCTATTTAAGGACTCTTCTAAAAAATACCCAGCTTCTTTTGCGAAGACAGCGGCATGAAGTAGTGTCGTTTTCTCCTCCACATCCAGAAGAAGGGGACTCTTAATAAATTGATTTAACAGCGTATACCCGCCATGATGACCCGTGTCAGAGATGATGGGTACACCACTCGCACAAAGTGTATCAATATAACGGTAAACCGTTCGTATATTGATTTCTAATTTTTCGGATAGTTCCTGTGCCGTAATTTTTCTGCCTGAATGCAGCATCCATAGAATGGCCAACATATTATCCAGTTTAGACATGAGTTTCACCCCAAAGATTACTTTATTATTTATTTGGTGGCGGAATAAGATATAATAGGAGAAATTTATTCCAATCTGTGCATGAGGTGATATGAATGTCCAACGAACTCATTCAAGCCATTCATTTATTGAAAGAAAAGAAGTGGGTGGATCTGACCCATACATTTGGACCGGATTCTCCACATTTTTCAGCTTTTGAAGAAGCCCAATTTGATACGTTGTTTAATCACGATCAAGGTTTCTTTGCCCAGAGCTTCAAGTTCCCCGGTCAGTATGGTACACATCTTGATGCGCCGATTCACTTTGTTCGGAATACCCGGTATCTGGATGAACTAGGTTTGAAGGAGCTGGTGCTCCCGCTTGTCGTTATTGACCAGTCAGCCGAAGTAGAGAACAATCCGGATTTCACACTGGACGTGGAGCATATTCTTGCATTTGAAAGAGAACATGGTGTGATTGAAGCGGGCAGCTTCGTGGCCTTGCGTACGGATTGGAGCAAACGTTGGCCGAGCCATGAAGCATTTGATAACAAAGATGATGAGGGCAACAGTCATGCACCCGGCTGGTCGGTTAGTGCACTTATGTTCTTATTTGAGGAACGAAAAATAAAGGCTATTGGGCACGAAACCTTTGACACGGATTCAGCCGTAGATTATCAGAAGAATGGGGCACTCTTGGCAGAATATTATGTACTTGCTCAGGATACATATCAGGTCGAGCTGTTAACGAATCTGGATCAGGTACCGGCTAAAGGCGCGGTGATCTTCAACATTGTACCGAAGGCGGAGAAAGCTTCCGGCTTTCCCGTTCGATCCTTTGCCATTCTGCCGTGAATACGTTGGGAACTAACGAAGTCTAAATAATTCGAATATGTAAATAGCAAGGGAGGCGTATTCCGCCTCCTTTTTATGTGGTTACTTTTGACCCGAGTGTGGATCTTGATTAAATCTTTGAGAGATTTTTTTCTCTGTTTTCTTACGCCGTATCCAGCGTTTGAGTACACCTTCTTCTTTACGTTCTTGCAGTGTCTCCTTCAAACCTTGAATCATAAATTCCGATCTTCGTCTGTCATCCCGACTAATCTCGCGTAATTCCTTAATAAATTTGTCGTCCATATCTGCCTCTCGCTCATTCAGGATAATTCCATTATACCGAACGTACGTTCTTTTATCAAGTTTTACCATTATGAATGATTTTCGAGACCAATATAGTGAAAAGAAGCACAGGAACAATGTACGACATGTGTGAGAATGGTACTAGAGGGTTTGCTAAACGAGAGGGCGGAAGGAGCAATTCATGATGAAGCAAAGTGAAGGCAGATCGTGGTTACTCATTTTGATGCATGCATTTCTGGGGATTGGCGCGATCGTTGGAGGAAGCATATTAATCATCGACCCGACTGGAAGTATGGTAAAATTGCCAGAATCTTTGTTGCAGAATTCACCGTTTTCCAGTTTTATGTTGCCGGGAATCCTTCTATTGCTTGTTCTTGGTGTAATGCCTGCCATGATTGCCATTGCGCTCATCTGGCACACTCAATGGAAGCTGGGTGAGAGACTTAATCTCTATCCTGACCGCTACTGGGCTTGGACTTTTTCCTTATATACGGGCTTTGCTCTCATCATCTGGATTATGGCGCAGGTGTACTGGATTCAGGATGTCTCTATCATTCACTTGGTCTACTTTGCATGGGGTGTGGGAATTCAAGTGGTGACCTTATTGCCTGCTGTACAGCGATTATATTCGAAATAAACTGCTTTCATGTTGAACAAACGGCTGTCGAAAGAATCGTTGAATGATTCTTTTGGCAGCTTTTTATTATGGACATTAAGAGGATAGGTGTTGTTTTAATAATAATGTTGACAAAGAAGTAGTATCCTCGCATACTTACGTAATATACTTTATAAAGTTTATTTATTAATAAAAGAAAGAAGCACATGTGATGAATATCGCAAAATCATAAATCTGCAGGAAACAGGGAGGTGTCCATGAATGGCATACGTTATTATGGCGATTATAATTTGGGCTGGTACCTATGCAAGTATGGTCTTGTCAAAACAGCCGATTGAAGTAAAACCCGTGAAGTCGATGGATGATTTGTTTGAGTGAACAGAGTAGCTTTGGCGATATCGATTAGTGGTGAGCACGAAGGAACTGTGGGTTCGAGTAAGGTATTGCGTTGTGCTATGATATGGAGTGAAATGACATCCATACCATTGCTTTGGTTCCATTGAACCAGAGTAGAAACGAGAGGGTTATGAAAAAAGCCAATGCTACAATGATGAAATACATCAATTTGAACAATGTGCGTGAAGTCATGCAGCAGATTGAGACGGCGACCAAACCGCAATTAGCCTCATTAACCAATCTTAGTGTTGTTACTATTAATGCGCTGATCCAGGAGTTATGTGATGGCGGAGAATTGTTCCAGGATAAAGTGGTTCCCTCTAACGGCGGTCGTCCTGCTCAGGCATATCGATATAATTATAACTTCAAGCTTGCTTTGGTCCTTTACATCAAAGAGATGAAAGGCCAGGAGTTAATTTCGGCAACGGTCATGAATCTGGAGAATGAGGTTGTGTTGAAAGAAGAGAGCATCTTGCCTGCTTTCGATAAACAGCATGTGCTGCAACTTATCGCACGTTTCGTTGCGGAGTATCCTTCCATTGATATGATCGGCATCGGTATTCCGGGACAAGCCGTCGATGGGGACATTACGGTGAGCAGTCATGAAGAGCTGATCCATTCACATCTGATACGGGAGATCGAGAGCGAATTCCGACTGAACGTTCTTGTGGAGAATGATGTGAATGCAGCGATTAGCGGGTACTGTACACAGCATGCAGATATGAAGGAACAGAGTGTAGCAGGCATTTATTTTCCCAACCGATATCCGCCGGGGATGGGCATGATGTTGAATGGACAGATGATCCGCGGGAAAAACGGCATGTTTGGTGAGATTAAGTATCTTCCTTATTCACCAGATTGGAAATGTGACATAAGCAAAGATGAATTTGTCGTGCAGGTATGTCATATTCTGCAAACGATCAATGCTGTCGTTGCCCCGCACCAGATTGTCATTTATCAGGAACGTGTGGATAGAGAAGAGCTGGATTTAGCCTGGAAACAGTATGGGGAGCAGCATCCCATGCCGTCATTGCCCGAGATCGTACATCAGGACTCGTTCCAACATGATTTTGATGCTGGGTTAAGGGGAATGGTTCTTCAGGCATTGAAAAGGAGGATTCATGATGCGTGAAGAAGAGAGAATCATGAAGGGCATCTTGTTTAGTCCAAGTGATCCGGAATTAAAGACCATCAAAAGGCGGGCCCATAATCTCAGTCAGCGTTACAGTCAGACCTTCGAAGAACAGACGGAGGAAAGGAAGGAGATATTGCAACAGCTACTGGGGCAGATCGGTGAAGGTGGATTTATGCAAGGCCCCATCTTCTTTCATTATGGTGTGCATACCCGGATAGGCGATCACTTCTTCGGTAATTACAATCTGACGATACAAGATGATGCACAAGTGACGATCGGGACTATACCAGTTTTGGTCCCAACGTTACGATTGTTACCCCCATTCACCCCATGATTGCCAGCGAGCGGAGACAGATGGTGGATCAGAAAGGTGAAGCAAAGTCGCTGTGTTATGCCAAACCGGTCACGATTGGTAACGATGTATGGATCTCGGCGAACGTCACCGTGTGCGGGGGAGTTACAATTGGGGATGGTTGTGTGATTGGAGCAGGCAGTGTCGTGACTCGTGATATTCCACCACATTCCTTTGCCGCAGGCGTGCCGTGTAAGGTGATTCGCAAAATTACTGAAGCAGACAGTATGCTCAATTACCCCGATATTTTGGCAGATTGCCGCGTGCTGGAAAAATAAAAAAGGCTGTCACCAGGATCGATTGAGATGATCCAGTGACAGCTTTTTTACTAACCGTTTACTTGGAGGCATTATAGTTGCTCAAGAATTCTTTTACTTTTGCCGGATCAGCTTTCAATTCATTGCCGGTCTGAACGAGCGGGCTTACTGTGGAGTATGCTTTGAGTTTGTTGTTCTTGTAGAAACTCAAAATCTCATCCTGATTAATGGAGTACAGTACGGCTTTTCTCAGGTCGCTGCTCTTGGCAACATCACGATTGACCGTGTTAAACAGGAGATAAGAAACGGCGTTGCTTGGAATGCTTTGCAGTTTCAGCTTGCTGTCATTTTCGATGATGTCATACTTGGTCTCAGGTACGCCGTAGTATAAGTGAATTTCACTGCTGCGAAGAGCAGAGAGGGCGCTGTCTGCATCCGCGATGAAGCGGACATTGACCTGAGCAATTTTCGGTGCATATTCCGTGCCTTTGCGGTATCCCGGATTTTGCAAGAATACAGCTTCATAGTCATTTTTATAAGACAAGATATAAGGTCCGCTAGTATAAAGGGTGTTATTGTATGCTGCGCCTTCAGTTACCGTGTTCTGATCACCATAAGGAATATCTTTGTTGACGTCAAAGGAAGCCACATCATAAGTGTTGATGCTCTCCACCTGTTTTTTGGACACGATCCCGGCAGATTGGTGAGCCAGGTAGTTCAGTACTTGTGGGAAAGGTTCCGTTGTTGTCAGTTTAACGACTTGATATTTACCTGCGTTATTATCTGCTTTGGTTTTGTCAGTTACGAGTTCTGTAATTTTGCTGCCCAATCCCTGTTCCAATGCTTCGAGGATTGTACCGTTACCGCTGGATTGTTTAACCGATTGCAATGCACTCAGATCTGTTACAACCTCAGCTTCTTTGATGTGTTCATGCAGACTGTATGTCCGGTGATCCGGAACGGAATCTTTGTTTTTAGCACGATCCAGAGAGAAGATGACGTCATCTGCGCCGACACGTTCTCCTGTATCTACAGCTTTTTTGTTATCAATCTTCGCAAAGTTGATATCGTCTCTGAGAATGAAGTAGTAGTCTGAATTCCCTTCAGCAATGCTGAAATTATGAGACAGTGATCCTTCTGCTGTCAGTTGATCGTCATCTGTGAGGTTAACGAGACGTACATACATATTCGTATTCAACTGGTTGATGGAACCGTCATTTCCTTTGATCGGATCAAGGGAAGTCAGTACGGATGCACTTTGCGTCAGAATCAGCGGATCCTTGGCATTTTTGGAGCTGTCCTTGAATTCAATTGGTTCCCAAGCCATCGCGCGGGATTTGGAGAGACGCACAGTGTCAACATTCAGAATGTCTTTGTTCACGGCCTGACTTTTCAGGGAAATGTACAAAGGAGCGATGTACGCCTGATCGGTTACCAAGCGATCCTCCAATTGTTTATAGGTTTCCTTGTATTCATCTGGTGTTTGGGTAGCTGCCTGATCAATGAGCTTATCAATCTCCCCATCTGCGAGGATACTGTAATCTCCACCTGTTTTGAAAAGGGAACGTACCGCATAATCGGGATTTCCCGTTACCGTTGTCCAGCTGGACAAGGAAATGTCATAATTCCCTGCATCCTGCTGGGATTTGAAGCTGCCGTAATCCGGTTGCAGGTTCAGCTTCACATTGAATCCGTTTTTGGTCAGCTGGTCTCGGACAATGTTTACATCATTTTCGGAAGAACTCATGGCGAGCAGCTCAATGTCTGCCGGCTTTTGTGCCGTTTCGGTTGTTGTGTCCGCTGGTGCGGTCTCCGCCTGGGATTCGGTTTTTGTTTTTACACTGCAACCGGAAATCACAATGACGAGAATGAGTAGCAATGAGATCAGTGTCCGTTTTTTCATGGGATTACCCTCCATATCTTGAATGTGTGATGTGTGAATTCTTTATATATATCCTTCATTTCAACGAATCATTTAGGCCTTCTCCAGCTTGGGATCGAGCGCATCACGCAGACCGTCACCGAGGAAGTTAAACGAAAGAACCAGCAGAATAATAGCCAAGCCTGGATAAATGGCCAGATAAGAGTGAGTCTCCAGATATGTACTGCCTAGCTTCAGGATGTTACCCCATTCTGGAATATGCGGCTCCACGCCGAGTCCCAGATAACTCAGGCTGCTGGTAGCAATAACAGCTCCACCAATCGTGAGTGTAGACTTGATAATCATGGGCGCAAGGGAGTTGGGAATAATGTGTTTGAAAATAATCGTACGATTGTTGTACCCCAGCGCACGTGCAGCTTCCACAAATTCAAATGTAGATACATAGAGTACACTGGCTCTCATCGTACGGGCGTACGTTGGAATGGAACCCAGACTAAGCGCCAGAATGAGATTGACCGTATTGGCTCCGAACGCTGCAATAATCGCAATGGCGAGCAGAATTCCCGGAATCGCATAGAGAATATCAAGCAGTCGCATGATGATGTTATCGGTATGCCTGCCGTAGAAGCCCGAGAGCGCTCCGAGAACTCCGCCGATCAACACGGGGATGATCGTTGACATGCAACCTACGATCAAGGAGATCCGTGCACCGAATACAATCCGGGAAAATAAACATCGTCCGAAGTCATCCGTTCCCAAGGGATACGCGAGGGAAGGCGATTGAAGCAGAGCGGAATAGTTATTTTCCACAGCCATGCTGTAATCAAAGGTAAAGAAACTGCAGATCGAGATCGAGAACAGAAAAATGATAAAAAACAAACCGGACATGGCAGTCATATTCGGAGCAAGACGCTCCCACAGGTCATTCCAGAAGTTTGATTTTTGTTTCCCCTGTCTGCGAATGCGTCCAATGATGGAAACGCCGAGCAACAGTGCAAATACATTACCTGTGATCGAGGTCAGCATCAGCACTGCACTGACACCGATCATCCAGCGAGGAATGATTGAGGTCGCGCTATATCGGGATACGATAATCAGCACGGCCAAGTCGATGACCAGAATAAATATCAGCATCGCCATGGCTGGCAGAAAGTTGTCAGCCACATAAGGTTTGAAGATATTTAAGGCGGATACACCGATTACGAACAACTGGGTTAATAGCATGTACACCGCAAAGGTATACTCCACGTTTCTGGATTTTCGAATCAGATGAAAAGCTGCCGTTACGATAAATATATTGCCTGAAATGATAGCAAGCAGCTGAACCCAAGCTAACCTGCGAGTCAGAGCAGAGACAGTACCGGTACGGATCAGGTCTTTTCGAATCCGAAACGTGATGACGGTTTGCACCAGTGTGAAGAATAGGTAGATCCCAAGGACCGTGAGCAGAAATGGTTTGAATGTCTGGTCGCTCCAGTCATAACTGTTGAACAGGAACAATGCAGTCAAGAGAAGGGACGTGACCCAAGCAAAGCTTGCCTGACTGTATTCGCGAGAAGACTTAAGCCGGAAACGCATTTCTTGTGTTAAAGACGAGTTTCTCATAATACACCTGCTTTAAGAGGTAGTTCAAACACACGTTAATATTGTTTCATCTTGGAGCGCACTCTTGGATCAATAAAAGCATAGAGCAGATCAACTGCTACATTGATAATAGAGATCGTAATGGCAGTGTAGATTACTCCGCCCATGATACTCGGAATATCGGGAATGAATTGCTTATCCACAATGTAACTGCCGAGACCGCTGATATTGAACACTTTCTCCGTTACTGCTGCCCCGCCCAACATGGCTCCAAATTGGAGTCCAACCACAGTTACAATGGGAATCAATGCATTGCGTACTGCGTGTTTCAGCATGACGTGGCGTTCACTTAATCCTTTGGCACGGGCGGTCATCACATAATCCTCATGAATGACTTCGAGTGTGGAAGACCGGGTCATCCGAGCCACCGCAGCCGTGAGTCCCGTACCCAGAACAATGGTTGGCATAATGATCGACAGCCAGTTCTGCGGGTTGAAGGTGGCGGGAAGCCACTGCATTTTGATCGAGAAGTTCAGAATGAAAATAAGTCCTTGCCAGAAATTCGGGATCGATAAACCAATCAGAGCAATAAACATGAAGGTGTAGTCGAACCACGAATTAGGCTTGATGGCAGAGATAATACCAATGGGCAATGCAATGACGAGTGCTAACAGCAGGGAGATGACCGCCAGCGTCAAGGTAATTGGGAACTTCCTTGCAATTGTTGCGGTGACGTCTTCATTTCCTGCAAATGACTTGCCAAGATCGAAGAACGCGACTCCCTTGATATTGTTCCAGAGCTGTGTAAGATAAGGCTGATCCAAGCCATAGACTTGATTGAATGCTGCAATCTGTTCTTGCGTCGCTGTCTCTCCCAGAATGTTAGCTGCCGGGTTGAACGGAGACAGATACAAAATTGTAAATACGAGTGTGGCTACGCCCAGAATGACAAATACCGTCATGAGTATTCTTTCAAATATGTACTTTAGATAAGGATTGCCATACAAAAACAGGATGCCATACATCAGACAGCCTGGAATAATGGATATCGTCAGAAACCATGGTTTATCGATCAATGAGTGGAACGTATCGGCCATTGTAAGACGTTGATTTCCCTGTTCCTGAAGTATGCGGGACGTCCGCTCCTTCCACGTTGTCTGAACACTTTCTTCCAACCAATCCTCGGTCTGACGCTTGAATTCTTCCTCACTGACCTGCTGCTGGAAAAAGCGATGTTTGCGACGCAGTTGTTCTTCCACTTCCAACTTCAGCTTGCTTCGGTAGGAAGCAGTGAGCAATTCTTGCTCCGCTGCCTGCCTGGCAGCTCCCCAGCCATCATTTTTTCGATTCGAACGCCATATTAGAAACACGACCAGATTGATCGGTAATCCAAGAATGAACAGAACATATCGATAGGAAGGATGAAGCAGCATTTTGCCATAAATAAAGCTTAAATTGTGTACCAACCGTGAGATTCTGCTGCCTTCTGCAAGATTCAAACCAAGTGTACCTCCTTTCATTCAAGTTTAAATTGCATTATTCCGATTGATATAGTATATATTATTTAGGGTCTTAACAATTGTCAAGGTAATAATTGTATACATATGGGTAAGCGAAAAACGGATGAGAGCTGGTGATAACATGGAACCTTTACTGAAAGTTAATGATCTATCTGTCTCTTTCACTCCGGAGAGAGTGAGTTTCAGGCAGTGCGAGAAGTGAGCTTTGAAGTACGAAAAGGCGAGACGCTTGGCATTGTGGGAGAATCGGGGAGTGGGAAGAGTGTAACCGCACGTTCCATTATGAGGCTGCTTGCTTCCCCACCTTCACAGATGAAGAATGGAGAGATTCTATTTAAAGGGGTCAATCTGGCGAATAAAACTCAGAAAGAGATGGAGAGCATCCGTGGCCGTGATATTGGCATGATCTTTCAGGACCCGATGAGTTCTCTTAATCCGACGATTAAAGTGGGGAAACAGATCTCCGAGAGTCTGATCAAACACCAGAAGGTGTCCAAAAGGGAAGCCAAAAAACAGACCATTGCCATGATGGAGCGGGTGGGGATAACTCACAGCGAAATACGCTACAACCAGTATCCACACGAATTCTCCGGGGGCATGCGTCAGCGGGTTATGATTGGGATAGCACTCGCTTGTCGCCCTGAATTACTCATTGCCGATGAACCGACAACCGCACTGGACGTTACCATTCAGGCACAGATTCTGAATTTGATGAAAGATATGCAGGATCAACTGGGCACATCGATTATCCTGATCACCCATGATTTGGGCGTAGTCGCAGGCATGTGTGATCGGGTTGTTGTGATGAAAGAAGGACAGATTGTGGAGACCGGGACGACGACAGAGATTTTTGCCAATCCTAAACACCCGTATACAATCAGGCTTCTGAATGCATTACCACGTCTGGATCAGAAGAAAAAGCCCAAACTTGTATCATTGGTCCCGAGAGATCTGGAAGATGACCAGCCGTTGCTGGAGGTAAAATCGCTCAAACAACATTTTAATCTGGGCAAAGGGAACACCTTAAAAGCTGTGAATGATATCAGTTTCCATATCCGGCAAGGAGAGACACTCGGCGTTGTAGGGGAATCCGGCAGTGGAAAATCGACCACGGGACGCGCTATTCTGCGATTGCATGAGCCAACAGGTGGGGATGTACTGTTTAAGGGCGTTCCGCTTAATCGTCTGTCTGCTTCGGAGATGAAAACGATGCGCAGACATATGCAGATTATTTTCCAGGACCCCTATGCATCCCTGAATCCTAAAATGAGGATTATGGATATTATCGGAGAAGCGCTTGATATTCATCAACTTGCGGGCAATGCCGCTCAGCGGGAGAAGCGGGTGGAAGAGCTGCTGGAGATGGTGGGTCTTGATCCTACCCATGCGCAGCGTTATCCACATGAATTCTCGGGTGGACAGCGACAACGGATCGGTATAGCGCGAGCTCTGGCTGTGGAGCCGGAATTCATCGTATGTGACGAACCGCTGTCTGCACTGGATGTATCGATACAGGCTCAAATTGTTCAACTGCTTGAAGAGTTGCAGCAACGGCTCGGATTGACGTATCTGTTCATCGCGCATGACTTGTCCATGGTTAAACATATCAGTGATCGAGTGGCTGTCATGTATAACGGGAAAATTGTAGAGCTCGCTGAGAGTGAAGAACTGTATTCCAACCCTCAACATGCGTATACCAAGGCATTGCTGTCTGCTATACCAGTTCCTGATCCGGCGGTCGAAGCGAAGAAAAAGAGACATGTTGTCAAAGAGGCAGCCAGAGAAAATGTGGAAGTAGAGGATCGTTATAATCTGGAACATTCCAGATGGGTAGAAGTCACGGAAGGACATTGGGTTGCCATATCCGGCTAGTAAGCAATATAGAGTCTGTTTCAACTACAAAAGAACCCCGATTATGATCTCCACAGATCATAATCGGGGTTGAGTTTTATGTTTTTCCTATAATGGCAGTAATCAAAAGTGATTATCTGAATTGAACCGATTTCTTGATGTTATCAATCTCGGCTTTGGTTGCATCATCCATGTAAGTGAAGATGAAGTTGAAAGCATAACCTTCAATAATCGTACTATAGTAGTCCTGAGTAATGGTTGAACCATCACCTGCATCCATCGTAATTTGCATCAGATCCATCTCTTTACCACCGATCGTTTCGGTTGTGAATTCCTTGTAATCGTATGGGAACTGGCTATCCACCATGAATTTTTTGGTTGCTTCCAGGTAGTCTTTACCTGTACGAATGCCTTGCAATAGGCTTACTTTCTCAGCAATGGCCATAGCGGAAGGTCCAACTTGACCTCCATCCAATGGGTACTTTGAAGCCATAAGCAGATTTAATGTTTTGGCCTGAGACAGTTCAATTTGTTTTTTCTTCGTTTCATCATCACCAGCAATTGCTTCGGATGAGGCACTTGTCAGTTCATTCATGCCTTCGGCATCCTGGAACTCCCAAGCTTCCGGGAAATTCAGGGATACGCCAAAGTAATCGTTGGAATAAGATCCTTTTCCGTAGTCCCCAGCTCAACGTCTTGGGAGTTGTCGGTTTCTTTCGCTTCTTCGCTTGCTGTTTCTGTGTTATCTGTTTCTTCCGTATTTGCTGCTTCGGAATCAGTACCAGTTGTTGTCTCTGCCGCGGCAGGCTCTTTTGTTGCGGCTGTGTTATCTGCTTTGTCGCCGCAAGCAGCTGCAACTAGCATAATCATAATGAGCATTGCGAATAAAGATGTTTTCTTTGGAATTGTCATATTACCCTCCTGAAATGTGTGTGTTTTCTCTCTACATCTTGCCTGTTTCTTAAATTGTAGCACAAACGTTCTCATTTACTACCTATAGGAATCTATAGGGGTCCTTTATAAATAAGACAATCGGCTGGCAATTGAAACAGCTTCCGTGCTGGATTGCACACCTAATTTGTTGAAAATCACTTTTTTGTGATGATTCACGGTGCATTCCTTGATTTTCAATTGTAAAGCAATGGCTTTCACGGTGAGTCCTCTCGCTATCATTTCCAGAATGGTTAACTGACGCTTGGTGAACTCCACCGCTGGTTTCTCACAAGGTTCGGCAGCCTTTTGACTCTGATAACTGTTCTGCATATATGCAGGAATCAACTTGGCGATAGCAATAAGCTCGCCCTGCATATTCGCGTTAATGGTAGACACATCCAGATAACCGAAATGTTGTGATCCCATGGACAGAGGGGAGGCATAGCAATGCCAGCTTTGGAAATAGGGACTTTCATGCTGTTCGGGGAGCAGGAGTACAGGTTCATTACTGTCCATCGTTACAGATATAGCGTTTACACCACAGCTCTGCGCAGTGAAGAACATGCCCGGACGAATCGGCGAATGTTCTACTGCATCTTTAAGATCTGAACTGTAATTCATAGAGAGGAGCACCCCGTTGGGATCTGTGAGTAGAAAAAGATAAGTTCCCGATAAATTCTCCTGGATAACCGAGATGCTGTTCTGGAAGGCATGAATCAGGAAATGATTGATTTTACGAAGCCTGTCCAGACTGGATTTCGGTAAATAATCAAACGGAGCCGTTCCTTCTGCATGCGAGCAAGAAGGGGACTCTTCGTTTCGTGTGGCAAATGTAATGGCAGGCATGTGTTTTCCTCCTTGCTGCACAATTGTTAAATAAAAAAAGTTCTTATATTGGCTCTAATATGTTAAGTTCTCATCCAATCGTTTGAATGACATGTCCTTCCTGATCCTTGATTTCTGTTCGAATGATCTGAACGATCATATGCTCCAATAAAGCGATCTCGAACGTTCCCTCAACCGGACGAAGATTCTGCGCCAGCTCTTCAACAATCTGTGTGTTCACCGTCAGGGTAATTTGTTTGTCGGACTCCACGACTGCTGGAGCTTCTCCAGCTTCAAACAGAATAGTAGTATCAGGTCCGATCAAGGACAGAGAGGCACCTTTTGAGATCCGGCTACGAAGAATGGTGCCAACTAATACGGCTTGTTTGGCTCCAAGCTGGAGTTTGGCCGGAACTGCTTTTTGCAGCCATTTTTTGCGGGGAGACTCCCAACCCAGTTGTTGTATGAATAAAAACGCTGTGCTGGACCCGTCCTGTTCGATTCCCTGCTCCACCGCTTGTATAACCGAAGGAATATCTGCGTACGAATTCCTCATCAGATCCGTCACATATTTCGGCATGAACATGGAGGTGGCAGACAGGAAGCCACGAGCGTTCCAGCTTTGGATCATTTCCAGTTCCCGACCTGTCACACCAACCATCTGGATGAATTGCACTGAACCATTAGGTGTAGAGATCACGGGTAGATCGGGGTCTTCAATAAACGATAGAGCAGTCAGCAATGTATCAGACTCCAGACAGATGGGGCCATTGGCGTCCATGTAATCTCCCGGCTGAAAGATGTTTCCGCTAGTGAACACGTAACGTCCTACATTTTGTAACAGATTCAACGCCCAAGCTGGCGGTTCGGTCTCCTCTTCACTGCGTGTAAGACGAAATGTGAGTTCAAAGCCATACCCGCTCTTGGATGCATCCTGCATCTCTTTTCATATAATTCAGAGAAACCATATGTGACAAAATGCCAATGAGGCATAGGTGTGTTCAATGCATAAACGCTAATGCCATCAAGTGGATCGGGACCTCCGAGCATATAAGGAATGGAGGTGCCATAATGCTTCGGCTCCTGTTCTCCGTACAGTTCTTCCATGGCTTTGTCGATTGCATCCCAACCGGATGTATTTTCTTCGTGAGTCATTCATGAATCCTCCTTGACTGTTTCTTTCCCCCGAAAAACATTTAAAATTAAGTCTACCTGTTACAGACGTGGTTTCAAGCGGCTTAAGGCTGAATTGTGTGATATAGGACCACAGGGTTACAAATGGCGATATGGGGAGTGAAGTTACATGAGTATGAAAGGTATGTATTTAAGTAAGTTTAATCAGGCCAACTGGGACTCATTTTTCGAACTCTTTGAAGAACTTGGGCACAAGCTGGACCCCAAATGGGTTGAACGTGCGCGATTACAAGGGATTCCGGCGGATATAAGTCGGGTGCTTTTGTGTGAAATGGGGAATACGCTTTTGAATGGATCGCGAAAGACATCCCGGCTCTAGGGGACCAAAGTCCTGCTGCTTACCTGAAGATGGAGGGAGGAGCGCAGACATTAAGGGCAGCCATTATGCATATGCCACGTTAAATTCACTGATGAAGAAGTGTGCGAAGGTTGAGAAAATCCAGTGAAGTTGATTTTGCAAAATAGATATGTTACGCTTACATTACAAGAGCAAACACAACAGAATATGCAATAACATCTTTTGATGGATTGTAACTGTGAAGACAGGCAAAACCTAAACTGATGGTGAAATGAAGGCCCCTTTTTTGGGTGCTATTTTACCTTGAGTTTAGGTTTTTCTTGTTTTCTGCTCTGGATTACACCATTTCTCACCAGGAAAAACCAAAAAAAATTTGAAAAGAGGTTGTTGTTCATGACCACGGCAAAAAAAGGATTCCCCGAAAACTTCCTATGGGGCGGCGCTACAGCTGCCAATCAATTGGAGGGTGCATTCGATAAGGACGGCAAGGGCCTCTCCACAGCGGACATGATTGCTCATGTTCCCAAAGAGAAGCGTACAGGCGGACATGCCATGGAAATTTCCTCTTCCCGAATTGAAGAGATTCTCTCCGGCAAAATTGAAGAACGTTTCCCGAAACGTTTTGGTATCGATTTTTACCATCACTTTAGAGAAGATATTGCATTGTTCGCTGAAATGGGCTTCAAAGTATTCCGTTTGTCCATTCACTGGGCACGTATTTTCCCGAACGGTTATGACCAAGAGCCGAATGAAGCAGGCTTGAAATTCTACGATGAAGTATTCGATGAATTGTTGAAATATGGCATTGAGCCACTCGTTACATTGTCTCACTATGAGACACCGCTTGGCTTGACGCAAAAATATAATGGCTGGGCTGGTCGTGAAGTAATCCAGCACTACGTTCGTTACGCAGAAACGGTGTTCAACCGTTATAAAAATAAAGTGAAATACTGGCTGACATTTAATGAAATTAACGTTATGCTGTTCAGCCCATACACTGGCGGCGGCATTCTGATCGATAAAGTGGACAACAAGCTGCAAACAACATATCAAGCGCTGCATCATCAATTTGTAGCAAGTGCATTGGTAACGAAGCTTGCACACGAGATTATCCCGGGTTCCCAAGTGGGTTGTATGCTTGCTCGTATGGAAACTTATGCAGCGACATGTAATCCGGTAGATGTTCGCTTGGCTCAACACGAGAATCAGATCAACCTCTTCTTCACAGACATGCATGCTCGTGGTAAGTACCCGAACTACATGGCTCGTTATTTTGAAGAGAATAACATTGTCATTCAAAAAGAAGCAGGCGATGATGAGATCTTGCTGAACAATACGGTTGACTTCATCTCCTTCAGTTATTACATGTCCGTGACCAAATCGGCTTCTGCTAACGAAGCAGAGACATCCGGCAACCTGACTGGCGGAGTGAAAAACCCTTATCTGGAAGCGTCCGACTGGGGTTGGGAGATCGATCCGATCGGTCTGCGTGTAACCCTGAACAACTTCTGGGATCGTTACCAGAAACCATTGTTCATCGTGGAAAATGGTTTGGGTGCGTATGATAAAGTTGAAGAAGACGGTTCAATCCATGACTCCTATCGTGTGGATTACCTGAAAAAACACATCGAACAAATGAAAGAAGCCATCAAAGATGGCGTGGATCTGATTGGATTCACTGCATGGGGCCCGATTGACCTGGTGAGCATGTCTACTTCCGAAATGTCCAAACGTTATGGATTCATCTACGTGGATCTGGATGACGAAGGAAACGGAACACTCAAACGCTCCAAAAAAGATTCGTTCGACTGGTACAAAAATGTAATCTCCAGCAATGGTGAGCAGCTGTAATTTTTCGCTCTGAGCGAAAACTTATGGAGTATATGAGTTAGATTGCAACATTTGAAATAAACATCAGAAATAAAGTAATGACATTCTTAGGATTGTTACCGCATACGAGCGGGCAAAACCTGACTTAAAAAGTGTGATATGAGCTTCCGCTTCATACAACCCTTTTGGTTGGCGCTTGTCCGCTTTTTGCTTTTAGATCATGCATCATATGAGCTGGGAGGGGTTCTTTTGAAAAAGTGGAATCAAAATGTTAAGCATGTTTCCTGCATGCTGGCACTAACTTTAAGTCTGAGTGTAATCTGGCCTGGGACAACGGGTGCGGAAAGTGCACAAGTGACGCAGATTCAGGCAAATACATTTGTTGGTGATCCGGGAGAGATGGTCGAGTCCTTCGATATTACGGTTGCAGACGCAGAAAAATACAAAAATTTGCAGGCATCTGACTTCGATATTACAGGCAATTATGACGGTTATCCATTAGATGCTAAAGGCGAAGTTGTGCAAGACAATTACGAAGATGATGGAATCACGTTGTCCATGAAGGATAATACAATCCATATGGCTGTGAAACCTTTCAAATATCCTGGAGGTCTGAAATCGGAATTTGCTGTAATCAGCAAAACGTATCCAGAGTTATCTTTTGATAAAACTAGTGTAAGTCAAGTGAAAGCGCGTACCGTGGATGAGTTTGAAAAAGCCGAATTTATAGCTAGCAATGGTATAACGCTATCCTATAACCTGAAGCGCAGTCCCACCAAAGAAGCGAAACCGCTCATGGTATGGCTTCACGGCGGTGGTGAAGTTGGAAACGATGGACGCAATCATCTGACGGCGAATCGCGGTGCAGTAGTCTGGACGGAATCGGGGTATGATACTTCTGTGCTCGCGGTACAATATCCTGAGAATTACAGCTTTAAAATTTACAACAATGCAGAGCAGTTGCCGATCATGCAGGCCTATTTTGAGGCACAGGTTGAATTGATTCAAAAGCTTGTTGCTGAAGGCGAAGTAGATCCTGACCGGATCTATCTGTCTGGTGTATCTAGTGGCGGTGGAGGTGCATTCCGTTTCCTGATGCAGTATCCTGACTTATTTGCTGGAGCTATCATCGTTGCTGCCAAAGATACCGTTGCCGATTATACGGGTTCCGTTGAGGCATTCAAGCAAGAATTGAAAGGCATTGTGGATGTACCGATGTGGATTATGCATGCGCAAAATGACCCAACGACAGATAGTCGTACGAGCTCACTTGCATATCAAGCATTAACTGAAATGGGAGCCAAGCAGGTACATCTAACGTTATACGATGATGCATTCATGGATAGCCAGAGGTTCTACGGAGGTTTGAAACACTGGTCATGGGTGCCTGCTTTTAACAATAAAGAGGTTATCGCCAGTCTGTTCAACCTTCAGAAAGGCACGAATGAAGAGCAAAGCACGGGTTCAACTGAACAGGCTGTACAACCCTCTGAACCTGTAACGCGTGCACAGATCGCTGTGATACTAGCTGATGTTTTACAGCTTTCGGAAGCAACGGAGGAGTATCCTTATGTGGACAGTGCTCCTGACTGGGCTGCCCGAGCCATTGCGAACGTCACCAAGGCAGGACTAATGAAAGGCATCGGCAATCAGATGTTTGCTCCAGAGAGTGAAGTAACACGTGCGCAGATGGCAGTTATTGTAGACCAGATCCTGACGAATAAGGATTGGAAGCCTGCTGCAGATTCGGTGGAGCTGGTGTTTGGCGATGTTGACAGTAAGCATTGGGCATATGCAGCGATTCAGAATAGCGCCCATGCAGGTGTAATGACGGGTATAAGCAAGGGTAAGTTTGATGCGATGCAAACCGTAACAGGCTCACAGGTGGAGCTTATCATGGAACGTTTAGAACAAGTGGGGACAAAATAAAGCTCTAAATGGATAGACAATAAATTTTATATATTCAATGTTGAAAGGATGAATGCAAATGACAACACCATTTCCGAAGGATTTCCTATGGGGCGGCGCTGTAGCAGCCAACCAGCTTGAAGGAGCTTATAATACAGATGGCAAGGGCCTGTCTGTTCAGGATGTCATGCCGCATGGGATTACAACACCCAGAACCGAAGCACCTACAGAAGATAACCTGAAACTGATCGGAATTGACTTTTATAACCGTTACAAAGAGGATGTTAAACTGTTTGCCGAAATGGGCTTCAAAGTGTTCCGTACATCCATCGCTTGGTCCCGGATCTTCCCTAAAGGGGATGAATTGGAGCCAAATGAGAAAGGTCTGCAATTCTATGATGATCTGTTCGATGAGTGTCACAAATACGGCATTGAACCACTCGTAACGATCTCTCACTATGAGACACCCCTGCATCTGTCCAAAACATACGATGGCTGGGTTAACCGTAAAATGATTGAGTTCTACGAGCGGTATGTAACGGTGCTCTTCAACCGCTTCAAAGGCAAAGTGAAATACTGGCTGACGTTTAACGAAATCAACTCCATTCTGGAGGAGCCTTTCATGAGCGGCGGAATCTATACGCCAAAAGCAGAACTGTCCAAGCAGGATCTGTACCAAGCCATTCACCATGAGTTGGTGGCAAGTGCGCTGGCTGTGAAACTGGGGCATGAAATTATGCCGGAAGCCAAAATCGGCTGTATGGTTCTGAGTATGCCTACCTATCCGCTGACTCCGAATCCGGATGATGTGGTTGCAGCGATGCATGCTGAACAACGCAATGATATCTTTGCTGACATCCATGCTCGTGGGTACTATCCGAAATACATTAATCGTTATTTCAAAGCAAATAATATCTATATCAAGTTTGAAGACGGCGATGCCGAAATTCTGAAGCATACCGTGGACTTTATCTCGTTCAGTTATTATGTAAGTATCTGTGAGACAGGTGATCCCCAGAAACGTATCGAAGGTAAAGGAAACCTGTTCGCAGGTGTGCAAAACCCTTATCTCAAAGCGAGTGAGTGGGGCTGGCAGATTGATCCGCAAGGATTGCGCGTTACCTTGAACAAATACTGGGACCGTTATCAGAAACCTTTGTTTATTGTCGAAAATGGTCTGGGTGCAGTGGATGAACTGATCACGGACGAAAATGGCAATAAAACGGTGAATGATGATTACCGTATTCAATACTTGAATGACCACCTTGTACAAGTGGGTGAAGCGCTTGAGGATGGCGTAGAAGTGATGGGTTACACATCATGGGGCTGTATTGACCTGGTGAGTGCTTCAACAGCAGAGATGAAGAAACGTTATGGTTTCATCTATGTAGACCGCAACAATGATGGTTCAGGAACATTGGATCGTTACAAGAAAAAATCATTCCACTGGTACAAGAAAGTTATTAGTACCAATGGCGCAAGTCTTAAGAACGACAACGCTTAAATACAAGCTTTGAAAGCATGGTTGTTTAAGCACCTTCTTATGTCACATTAACGCACATTAACCGCTTTCACAAAAACATTGTCATATGGATAATTATATGGTAAGATGGGCCTAAGGCTAATGAATACTGGATTGTTACTGTTCAATCAGGCAAAACCAGAGGCGGGGCATGTTTCGTGACCTGCTTCGGTTTTGCCTTTTACTACTTTGACGGTGCAAGGTGATGTGAAGAAATGAAAATTGAGAAGGTGTTGAACAACAACGTAGTTACCGTAATTGATCCGGGAGGAAACGAACTGGTTGTTATGGGACGTGGAATTGCCTTCAAAAAGCATACTGGTGAATCGATAGACGAGAGTCTCGTCGAAAAAATATTCTCGCTTGAAAGTAAGGAAGTATCACAGAAACTCAAAACGCTTCTGTCTGATATCCCGGTTGAATATGTCGAGTGCTCGGATGAGATTATCCGTTATGCCGAGACGGTGTTAGGTGAGAAGCTGCATGAAAGCATCTACATTTCACTGACGGATCATATTCATTTTGCCATTGATCGACATCGTCAAGGATTGCAGATCCGTAACGCCCTGTTCTGGGAGATCAAGCGCATGTACCGGAAGGAATATGCCATTGGACTCAAAGCGCTGCAGATTATTGAGGAAACGTTAGGTGTCCTGCTTCCCGAAGACGAATGCGCATTCATTGCGATGCATCTGGTTAATGCCCAGATGAACGGTGAGATGCGGGAAACGATCAGCATTACGAATATCGTTAAGGACATTCTTAATATCGTAAGACGTAGCTTTGTCATTGAGCTTGATGAAGATTCATTGAGTTATTATCGATTTTTAACTCATCTGAAGTTCTTTGCCCAACGTGTGTTGCAAGGAACGGCGATTGAAGATAAGGAAGAAGATAATCCGCTTCATGACTTGGTGAGCAAGCAGTATCCGGAAGCACATGCATGTGCGGTAAGGATCAGCGACTATACGCGTAAGATCTATAATCGGGTGTTGTCCAAGGAAGAAATACTGTATCTGACCATTCATATTGAACGCATTGTCCGAAATGAACAAACAATTGAATAAAATTGGGATTGTTACTGCTAAAAAGGCAAAACCTAAACGTTGAATAATGATAAGCTTTTCTGCTTTGTCATTATTCAGTGTTTAGGTTTTTTTTAACCTTCATTACACATAAAAGGAGCAAAACACAATGGATAAACAACAATTGTCCAAGGATATTTTGAAGCTTGTTGGTGGGGAAGAGAACATCGATCAAGTCACACACTGTATGACAAGACTCAGATTTAACCTGAATGACAACCAAAAAGCGGACAAAGCGACGCTGAAAAATACACCAGGCGTTATGGGCGTGATGGAGAACGGTGGACAGTTCCAGGTTATCATCGGTAACGATGTACCTGTCGTGTATAACGCGCTAGTTGGCAACATGTCCAAATCACCAACCTCAGATAATGCATCAGCTGCTTCAACTGGAGAAAGAAAAGAGAAATCCAATAAGTGCGCTGTTCGACTTCATCTCAGGTATGTTTACACCAATTCTGCCTGCGATTACGGGTGCAGGTATGATCAAAGGGATCGTGGCGATCCTGGTAGCCCTGGGCTGGTTGTCTGATACCAGCTCGACCTATATCATTTTGTCGGCAATCGGTGACGGTGCGTTCTACTTCCTGCCGATCATTCTGGCAATCAGTGCTGCACGTAAACTGGGTAGCAATATGTATATTGCCGCAGCGCTCGCAGCGGGCATTATGCACCCGACGATTACAGCGTTGCTTGCCAATGGTGACACCACATTTGTGGGAATTAAGGTTATAGCGGCAACATATTCTTCTACAGTTATTCCAATTGTTCTGGCAGTTTGGATTGCTTCTTATGTAGAGAAAGCCGTTGATCGTGTAACACATGCTTCATTGAAACTCTTGGTTGTTCCAACGGTTACCCTGTTGATTATGGTTCCACTGACGTTGATGACAGTAGGTCCATTGGGTACGGTGCTTGGTAATGGTTTGTCTGGTGGCATTTCATGGTTGTTCGATAACATGTCCATCTTCGCAAGTATCCTGATTGGTGGTACGATGTCACTGTTGATCATCACAGGTATGCACTATGCGTTGTTGCCAATCGTTGTTGGATCAATGACAACACTGGGTTACGATTTTATCATCCCACTGATGTTTGCAGCCAACTTGGCACAAGGTGGTGCAGCATTTGGTGTAGGTCTCAGATCGAAAAATAGCAAAACCAAATCGCTTGCGTATTCTACAGGTCTTACAGCGGTTATGGGGATTACGGAACCAGCGATGTATGGTATCAACATGAAGTTCAAAAAACCGTTTATTGCAGCCCTTATCGGGGGAGCGGTTGCCGGTGGATTCATGGGTATCTTCAAAGTTAAATCTTACGTTATCACAGGACTTGCAGGTCTGCCGAGTGTGGCAGCATTTATCAGCCCAGCAATTAGCACACTGCTCTATGCCTTGGCAGGTGGTTTGATTGCCATCGTAGCGGCAGCGATCATTACGTATATCTTGGGCTTCCAAGAAGAAAATACACCGGAGCCAGCAGCTGCACCAGTAACTGAGCCTGCAACTCCGGCGGCAACAACTTCTGCTGTAACTGAAGAAGCAAAAGCACAGGATGAGCAAGTATTCAGCCCGATCACGGGTGAAGTTAAACCGCTGAGTGAAGTGCCGGACCCTGCATTCTCTGAAGAGATTATGGGTAAAGGATTTGCAATTCAGCCTTCTGAAGGACGTGTGGTATCTCCAATCAACGGTACCGTATTCTCATTATCGAAGAGTGGACATGCCATTGGTCTGGTAAGTGACACTGGCGCAGAGATGCTGATTCATATCGGGATTGATACCGTGAAGCTGAAAGGTCAATTCTTCTCTCCTAAAGTTCAAGCAGGTGCGAAGGTGGCCGTAGGTGATGTATTGATGGAGTTCGACCGGGAAGAGATCGAAAAAGCCGGTTATACCACCATTACACCAGTCATTGTTACTAACATGCATCAATATGAGTCCATTGAGTCTGCTGGTCGCACTACGATCAAAGAAAAAGACTTGTTGTACACAGCGAAAGCTTAATTATACGAATAGAACAGCAGCTTCACCGGAATGGAAGATCCGGTAGAGCTGTTTTTTTTGGCTTATAGCCTTTTACACGACGGGAAGCATATCCTGTACCAATTGCACAAAGTGTTGTGCAGGTTTGGACAGATAACGGTTCTGCAGCCAGACCAGCGCCGAGCCAACCGTGGAATGCTGATCCTGAATGCGGTATACGTGGAAAGGGTGCTCTTGGTATAACTGTAATACCGTGTGCGGCACGATGGAGCTGGCGAAGCCAAGTCGGACCAGCTCCAGCAACATATTAATGTCTGAGCACTCACCCATAATGGAGGGTGTGACCTGATGCTCACGGAATTTGTCCAAAATTAGCTCGAACATACCGAGTCCTTCCGTACTTGGAAGCAGTAGAGGAATTCCTGTAAGCTGCTTGAAATAAGTCCCCATCTCCGCTTCCGGACTTCTCATCGCTGGATTATCCAGCGGTGTTGAAGAAATATAGAAAAGTGGCTCCTGAGGCAGGTGCAGCACTTCATAACGTTCGGTCTGGACAGGCATGCGTACACAGGCAAGTTCAATTTTGCCATCCTCCAGCAATCGGCATAATTGCGCTGATTCATTTTGTTGAATTTTATAAGTAACCTGCGGATGAGTGGTTCGGAACTGTTGCAGGGCTTGTGGGATCAGACGATCCGATATGGTATTGATGCCGATGGCGAGCTTGCCCCGTATGCCTTCACGGAAACTTTGCATCTCCATTACAGCTTCCTCCATATATTTGGTCAAGGTGACCGCATAATCATAGAAGCTGCGACCAGCCTGTGTTAGTTCCATCATACGTCCTTTGCGTTCAAACAATATCACGCCAAGCTCTTCTTCCATTAACTTAAGCTGCTGGCTTAAGGGTGGCTGAGCCATATGAAGTCTTCGGGCTGCTGCTGTAATCTGTTTCTCCTCAGCAATGGCAATGAAATAACGACATTGTTTAATATCCAAGTGGTGATCTCCTTCGTTTGCAAACTATATGTAATTCGTATGGAAAGCCAACAAAACATGTATTTTTCATATACTATGCTCTTATGTTACCATACATTAGATTTGCATACCTGACGAACAGGGCTTGATTTCTCTATGCATGTTAAAGCATGAGAAAGGCCTTGAATTGGAGGATGAAACAACGTGGCTAGAATAGTTAAAACAATACATGATGCCGCTCAAGAAGGGCATACCGATGAGGTCATCCGGTTTATTACACAGGGTAGCCGGTTGAATGAACAGGATACATTGGGGCGAACACCGCTAATGGCTGCGGTGCACGGTAGTAAGATCGACACGGCAAAAATGCTGGTGGAGGCCGGAGCAGACATTAATCTTCAAGATGCACGATTGGACAATATGTTGTTATACGCAAGTGCCGAGGGCATGTATGACATGGTTGAACTGGCTATTGAAGCAGGTGCGGATACAAGGTTAACGAATCGTTTTGGCGGTACAGCCCTTATTCCAGCAGCTGATCGGGGCCATGTACACATTGTACAGCTTCTACTGACACGCAGCGATGTGGATGTGAACCATATCAACAACCTGGGCTGGACAGCCTTGCTGGAAGCAGTCATTTTGGGAGACGGTGGACCGCGTCATCAGCAGATTGTTGCCCTGCTTTTACAATATGGTGCAGATCCAAAGATCGCGGACCTGGACGGGATTACACCGCTCGCACATGCGCGCCGGCATCAATATGCCGAGATGGAACGACTATTGGCTGAAGACTGAAGCGACATATACATTTCAAGATACAGAAGAGCGAAAGGATAATCCTTATACATGAACAGACATCAAGAGCACTTTTCACAAAAGAATATGAAGGACGTATCTTCAATTATTTTGGCAGGCATACAATGGTTTTTCTTCCTGTTCACCAATACCGTTGTTGTTCCGTTATCCATTGGACATAATTTTCATCTGTCCCCGGATGCCATCGCTGCCTCGATGCAGCACGCATTCATACTTACTGGAGCAGTATGTATGCTTCAAGCTGTGTTTGGCCATCGATATGCGGTTATGGATGGTCCGTCAGGCTTATGGTGGGGATTAACGCTAAGTTTGACGGTATCTGCTTCATCGGCAGGTATGAGTCTGGAACGTATTGGCGGTGGATTGGCTGCCGGTTTTCTGTTGGCGGGACTCACGATGATGATTCTGGGTTGGCTGGGGCAGCGCAAGTGCTGCAAAAGCTGTTCACGCCCATGGTCAAAAGTACGATGCTGTTTCTCATGACGATTCAATTAACCATGAATTTTTTCAAAGGCATGATTGGATATACGGAGTTTGGCCGCTTTGATCTGCCGGTTGCAGCGCTTTCTGTTGTTATTGCATTTCTGGTGGCTTGGATTCAGTTAAAAGGTAAGGGGAAACTGGGGAACTATGCGATCCTGATTGGAATTGTGGCAGGCTGGATTGCCTATAGTTTATTGTTTCCTGGACAACATGGGGACAGCCGAATCAGACCTCGGCAGGTCTCACTCTGTTTCCGTGGGGAGCGCCCAGATGGGAACCAGGCATTGTGATTACTGCATTTTTCGTGGGGTTGGTGAATATGACGAATTCAATCACCACATTAAGCACGGTAGAGAAACTATATGAGGCAGAGACAACAAGTCAGCAATACCGGCGCTCTTACGCGTTAACGGGTCTATTCTCGATGTTATCAGCCTGTGTAGGTGTGCTGCCATTTGGTCTATTTGCATCATCGATCGGCTTCCTGGAGAGTACGCGTATTCTGCGTCGTGCTGCCTTTATTATTGGAGCAGGATTGTTATGTATGATGGGTCTTACACCTTCGGTTACAGCCTTCTTTGCACAAATACCACCAAGCGTTGGCAGCGCAGTTCTGTTCGTGGCTTATCTTCAAATGTTCGGTACGGCGCTAAGAACACTCGAAGGTACGACGTTTAATTCTAAAACGATCTATCGTGTAGCATTGCCGGTCCTCACGGGAGTTGCTGTAATGAATATTCCTGCTGAAGCCTTTCAAACCTTGCCGATGTACCTCGTTCCAATCATAAGCAACGGTCTCGTCATTGGTGTATTAGTCTCACTCATTCTTGAAAAAACGGTGAATTGGTCCAAAATGGAACAACCCGTGACCGTTAGCAAAGCGGCATAATAAGTTTCATCGTGTGACAGTCCAACTTGATTGGGCTGTTTTTTTTGTTTTTTAAATTAGCGGGCTATATGGATGGGCACTCTCTATTTCACGATTATTTTACCTTGCCCTGCAAGCATTCGCATCTCTCTGGAGAGACGATCCTGATTCCCTTCCTGCATTTCGAGCTGAACACCATAGTGCCATGACGTATTTTTTTCTTGACCCCAGCGAAGAGTGCCTTCCATATATAAAGGGTCTTCGAAAAGTAACATATTCATTCCGATCCGAATATCGTTGTTCTCTACAGGAAGAGACAGCGGAAATGACAGCTGACAGCCGGATCGACTGATATCACATAGTTCGGCCTGAATGGGTTTGGGCGGCGCGTTGACTCCGTTGATGCTTAGAATATAAATCTCAAAGCTGATCGGTTCCTTCAATGTATAGCGAAAGGGTTCTTTTCTATTATTCATTGGTATGGCTTCCTCCATCAAGTTCAAAAAAGTCAGTTATGCTTATATCGACCTTTTGGAGTGAGAAATGAAGAGTTGTGAGAGCGGAGATGGTCCATGGGTTCCTTTTCCACGTGCATCAGGCTTGATATAATGAAGGAATATATTTCTGGGTCAGACCTGATTCAGACTGAAAGGACGTGAGAATATGAGAGGAACATTTCAAATGGTAACCGATACGGCAACATTGTGCCTGTATGATCTGGCAGCGTTAAAGCACCGTGTCGAGGATACTTCGGACTGGTGGTCCATTCCCGAAGATGAGCTGGCTGAGGTAAATGCAGGTCATTGTCTATTCCTGAATCTGGGTGCGGACGGGGGATATGAGGTGGAATGGAGCCTGGAGGAGGATGCTGACGTGGGTTCAGATCCGGATCACATAGCGGAACGGGAAAAGGTGTATCATCTGCAGATTCTGTCCGGGAATGTCTTTCTGGGAGCAGCAGAAGATGTCAGTGGTGGTGAACTGGAGCCGGATGAAACGTGTGAAGGGGTTCTGCTTCAATTCAAGCCAGGGAACTATGCCTGTATCGTCTCCAGAGAAGGCAGTCGTATTGCGATTGTCATGAAACCAAGTATGCAGGGAAATAACTCGCTGAATGAATTAATTCGGATCTAATGTACTGATGTGAACAGGAGGGAATCAAATATGCGGAATTGGAACGAGACCATGATGATGAGTGCAAATGCCCTGCGTAAACGGATGAGAATACTCGCCGCACTGGATATCATCTTCTCGGAGGAAGAATGGCTACGCGTTCATCAATTCGAACATGAATTTCAGCCAGGTGTGGCATGGGGAAGCATCAATAATGGCGCAGGTGATCATCTGCATGTCTTGTTCACAGACTCAGGCACGTTGATCAAGGGATTTGATCATGAGTCACCCTTAAGTCCGCATGCTCGTGAAGATGGCGAGATCTATCCGGGCATGTACGATGAAGTGCCAGAGACGTTGATGGCTGTTCTGCGAGATCAGGAGGAGACATTGGACCTGGAGGATGTAACCTTTTGCCTATGGCAGGAAGGGAACGACTTGTCATGGAAGGTTGGTGACTGGATTCAGATGGCGTTGGCCGAGGAAGACGAAGCGGACGCCAGGGGTGGCGCAGAATTTTTGTTAGGATATGTGAATAAGAATTCGGAAGATTATGTAGATTGGGCCAAAGGGTACTATGACTTGCCGGATCTGTCGTTGGAAGCCGTAGCTGAGATATATGAAGAAAAACCGGTGACTGCCAGTCTGATTAAGCAGTTGTGTCCTGAACGAGATGTGGCAGCCGCACTGGATGAGTTGCATCAACGCGGGTACGCCGTGGAACAAACGTAGTAGCGTGGCGAAGGAGGAGGGGTAGATGATGTACACGGTACAACTGGAGCGAATGCGTGAAAAGTTGATCACGCTTCGAAGCCTGGACCCGGATCTGGACCTGTTCGGCGCAGAAGACCACGAATATGAATTGGCATTTGTGTGGACGCAGGAGGGTATCGCGCAATTTGAACAGAAATGGGAAATTAGGTTGCCAGAGGATTATAAGGTATGGCTTCTGCATATGGGGACGAGTGGCGCAGGGCCGTATTACGGACTGGAAAACCCGGATGATGGCGTATACGCTGTGCTAGGTTATGATGATGAGCTGAATGCAATCTCGGACCCTTTTCAATTCACGGAAGCATGGAACTGGAATTATGACTGGTTCGATGACAGTATGGAAGAAGAGGAATGGGATGTGTTAGAGCACGAATATTTTGATCCAAAATGGTCGGCAGGCATGCTGCGTGTTAGTGATTTTGGGTGTGGCATTTCCATGAATCTGATTGTTAAAGGTGCTTCCTACGGAGAGATCTGGGTTGACGACCGGGCCAACCGAAATGGAATCTATCCTGACCAGTATTGGGGCAATACGAATCGACTACATTTTCTGGACTGGTATGAATTGTGGTTGGATCGTTCGATCCAGCAAATGCACGAGCAAAAGCAACCATCGGGAACGAACGAAGTCTGAAGGAGATTATACATATGGGCTGGGAATATGGGATTAGAACAACGGAGCCTGCGATTTTACCTGAGGTTGTGAAGCGTCTGGCAAATGCATTAACATTTACCGAAGTGTATAATCTGGAACACCAAATCAACGGCTTTGTGCTGAAACGTGAAGATCCGTCCTGGCCTACAGCCCTTGAAGTGTGGATAGAGCAAGCTTCCGGGTTGGAAGAGGTTGTGGACGGGGATTCGTATATCTACTGTTTGTTTCATATCTGGGGTGAAGAGGGCCGGAGTTGGATGCAACAGATGGAGCTAGCAACCGGGCAGATGGATGGCGGTTTAATCTGGTTTGAACTCTGATCGGTAAGAGATTTGCCTGAAACAGGAGGATCATCTATGAGTAAGACACGATCTGCAATGGGCTGATGAGATCGAAATCACCGGCAATTTGCAAGTTAGTTGATCTTGGATTGTCATGCGTGTACGTATTTCAAAATCAAATAAGATAAGATCATTTTGGTGGGATGAAGTCATGGCAATAGTCGTGGCTTGATCTCATTTTTTTGTTTTTTCACTATATCTGATCTGCTGTTGCATAAAAGTGATATTTGTTGTCTTTTTGCAGTATTTGTATTGTCACAACCAAAGTTACACGATATAATCGACTTGTCTTTGAGGATAATATTATAAAGGATGGTGAAATTTTGAAGAAATTTTCGATGCTTTTACTCGCGGTGACTCTATTGTTGCTAACTGTCTCAACGGCTCCTTCTACCTATGGCGCAGCCAGTTATCCGAACACGGGTACGAATGGGTTGACCGGTTTTGCAGGCAGTGCGAAGAATGAAAATGGCGTATCCAAGTCAGCCACGACAGGTGGCAAGAATGGTCAGGTCGTTTACGTTAGTAATCTCAATGACCTTAGAACACATATGGCTGGCGCTACGGCCAAAATTGTCGTCGTTGAACAGAATATTTCTTCCTCTACACTACAAAAGGTTGAGTTTGGAGCGAACAAGACACTGGTAGGTTCCTTTGACAAACATACATTAACGAATATTCATTTCAGATCCACAAGCAGTTCAAGCAATGTGATTTTTCAGAATCTGACTTTTGAACACGCTTCCAATATTAATGCCAATGATGATATCCAGATGTATATCACTTCAGGCTCCAATTACTGGATCGATCATGTGACATTTGCGGGCCACAGCTACAGCTCTGGCGGTAGTGATCTGGACAAGCTTCTGTATATCGGTGATCGCGCCGATTATATCACCATTAGCAACTCCAAATTTGCAAATCATAAGTATGGCGTTATTCTCGGTCATCCGAATGATGGTAACAGCAGTTACAATGGAGTACCTCATGTGACGATGTCCAACAATTATTTCGAAAACTTGTATGTACGTGGTCCTGGACTTTTAAGATACGGTTACTTCCATCTCAAAAACAACTATGCAAACAACTTTAATCAGGCCATCACCATTGGTGAAAAAGCACGGATTTATTCCGAAAACAATTACTTTGGTGCTGGCGCTGAAAAGGGTGGCATCCTGGATGACAAGGGAAATGGGGAGTTTACGGATAGCGGCAGTACGCCAGCCCTGACAAGTCCGATTTCTCCCAAAACAAACTGGAGACCAAGCTCCAATTACAGTTATCAGGTAGAAAGTGCCAGCTACGCGCGTGAATTTGTCACCAAGTATGCAGGCTCCTCCAATACGACACTTGTATTCGGAAAATAATAATTTTCCCTATACATCGGCTTTATGCCAACCAAGCCTGTCTTGTACGCCATAACGTATAAGACAGGCTTGGTTTTGCATGTAAAATGATATGTCTATTTATCATTTTATAATTCGTATTCATTTTTAATGTTGAATACCGATATACTTAAAGTAGCGCTATTTCATATTTATGAAGTTAATATGTACTATGCTAAGGCGCTGCGTATTTGCGATTTGCGCATAAGCAGGACCAAAGACTACTAGATGTAGTACAGTAAGGCCCTACAACTCACATTTAACCTACATAAAAGGACGGGGTATGCATGGATCGTATGGACGAAGTTATATGGAAACGGAACAAAATCATCAGCATCATATTATGGGTTGTATTAATTGTGGGGTTTTCTGTAGCTTTAATTGAGCCCAAATTATTTATTTCCAATGGTGTTGTGATCCTGTATGGAATCTGGCTCGCTTATGCGAACGCCAAAAAGAAGCATATCCATCTCATTCCTTGGGTGAACACCGTGTTGATCGCGTTGTGTGGGGTATTCGCTGGATGGGGAAGTGTTGAACCGCTGCTGGCCATTCTCATCTCTTCGATCCTGCTGATTTATCCAAACAAAAGATTATTTGTTATCGGATTCTCGGTTATGCTTGCAAACAATATTCTTCAACTTGTGATTATGCCTGCAACGACTCAAGATCAGCTTGTGACTAATGCCATCAATATAGGGCTGTTCGCTGTTACGGGCGGAATCTTGTTCATGGTGTCCTATCTGAACCAAAGGCTCTTTCATGAAAGCGAAAAAAGATGGAGCGAAGTGGAAGCATCGCGGACCCGGGTGGAAACCATGCTGGTGCGTGTGAAGGAATCCGTCGAAGGTCTGTCTCGTTATACGGATCAATTGAAGCAAAAGGTGGATTCAACAGGTTCCATTACTCATGAAGTGACCCTTGGATTCAGTGAGGTTGCCAAGGGTGTGGAGTTCCAGGCGACCAGTGTGGCTGAAATTTCGGAATCCTTGTCTCTATCGGACCAGCATATTAAGGATGTTGCGTTGTATTCCCGGCAGATGAAAGAGTTATCAGCTAGCATGGCCACAAGCACGCAAACAGGAAGCGTACAGATGGACCAGCTGAACATCCAGATGCAAGAGCTATATAATACGATTAATATAACGGCAAGTGACATGCGAAAGTTTAATGAAGAAAGTGAATCCATGACGCTTATGCTGAACAGCATATCGGATATTGCAAGTCAGACCAACCTGCTCGCGCTTAATGCAGCCATTGAAGCAGCTCGTGCAGGCGAGCATGGACGCGGGTTTGCCGTTGTATCAGAGGAAGTACGCAAACTGGCCGAGAGCTCGGGTCAATCCGCGAGTGATATTTCAACTATTTTGACACGATTAAAAGGACAGACGCAGTCACTCACAGATCGATTCGAACGTATTCGTCTATCGTTACAACAAGGAAGAGACAGTGTGCAAACGGCAGATGAAGTGTTCCGTACGATCAACAGCCATTCTCAGCATGTGCTGAATCAAGCGACAGATATTGAGACCAGTTCGGCTACAATGAAGGAATCCTCCACCAGAGTGGTGAATGAAGTTTCCGAGATTTCGAGTGTAACAGAGCAATCCAGTGCAGCGACAGAAGAGATTCTGGCGAGCATGGAAGAACAGCGCAACCTGACACAGAAGATGGTGGAGAGCTTCGGAGAATTGGAGCAACTGATTGTGAACCTGAATGACTTGGTCTCGGATCATCAGGCTTCTTCTGTTGAGACTAAACTTTAATAGGATATCGTTGAAAGTTCGTCCGTACGTATTTTATCGTGCTGGACGGGCTTTTTTTTCGTCTGTAATACAGCTTGATGCCGACATTTTTTTCCTATACAGTGTTGTGTAGAGTAGGAAGAGGATGGAGGAAAACGAACTATGAATTGGGTGGAGATTAGCAAATCCAAAGATGTGGAACAAGTCAGAGCAGCCGTCGGTGTATTGGATATCAACGAACAGGATAATCGTGGGCGTACACCGCTGATGCTCTTTTTGACAAATCGTATGCCGGCTGAAGCGATCCGGTGTCTTCTGGAATCTGGTCCGGACTTGGAAGTAGAGGACAAGCTTGGGGATACGGCGCTGAAAAAAGCCGTGAAGTTCAAGCAGATTGAAGCCATTCAGCTATTGCTTGAACATGGAGTCGAACTGGACGCTCCCCTTGGAATTCAGGCCAGTTCCTGGAACGCAGCTAGACGTAATCCGGATATAGCCGATATGCTGCTAAAGACCAAAGGTGCAGTCAGACTCAACCTGACTCCGGCGGAGCAAAGCATCGTAGATGAAATTTTGTACGAGGAGTGTCCAGACAAGGCAGCTGCCCTAATCCGTACACTGGATTCAGCTATAATCCTGCATGCTATCGTGAATGGGTACAACTGGGACGACAGCCCTGAGCCGATGATTGCGGTATGCGAACATCCCCAATGTGCAGACATTACGCGACTGGATATGGCAGAACTGTTGGATGCGGACTATTGGATGGAGATGGATGAAGATGAAGTTAACGAGAGGGAAGACGGACCGGCGTATCGTCGGCTTGCAGAGCAATTATCCCGGAGAGCATAGCACTGGAACTGTAAATGGTTGTTAATAGAAGACGTTACCTCATGGGGAGTAAAAGGTTGAAGACAACAGTAATGAAAGACAGCTCGGCCTACGATGACCGTACATATGAGCATGGGAATAATAATCGCGCTGAACGCGTGCGTTTTTATGATCAGCATTCGTTCATAGGCATGGACTGGCCCGATACGGAGGATGGCAGATATGCCAGAAATTATCTGGAACCCATAATGCAGCAAGGGTCCCAGCGCTTTATGTCGAACGTGGAGACCACAGTGCTGCTCGCCCGAATCGACGACCTCGTACTTCCGCTGACGGTGAATGATACAGAGTACGATAATGCTTATGTCTGTTCTCCTTATACGCATTATGTGAGTTACGCCAAGCAGGAATTGACCATGTTGCAGAAACCCGTTTTGGAAAAAGGTCTTTCTGCGTTGCTCAGTCTAATCGGTTGGGGAATGAAACGATCGCAGATTAACAAAGTCGTACATGTGAACAACTGGTTGTTGTCCACCAATCTGTACCCAGCCATGTCCGGTGAACAGGCCATATGTTTGCTAGCAGCGGTACAAGATCGATACCCTGAACATGTCATTGTGTTTCGCTCCTTGTGTCCGGGACTTTATCCCGGTCTGACGACGAGACTGACGGAAGCGGGGTGTCGATTGATTCCGAGCCGACAGATCTACCTGTACCGGGCGCAGGATGCGAATTTTGGCAACTCAAAGTCGCGTTGGCTGCTGAAGCGGGATTACGAATTGTTAGCCAAGCACGACTACGAATTCGTTTCCCAATCAGATATGACGGAGGCAGATATTCCGCGAATCGTGGAGTTGTACAAGCTGTTATACCTTGAAAAATACTCTTATCACAATCCGCAGTTCACCGAACCGTTCATTGCTGCTGCGATGGCATCGGGAACACTCAGGCTGTATGGACTGCGGAAGGAGGGACGCTTGGACGCGGTCATGGGTTATTTCTGCCGAAATGGAATCATGACTACGCCACTGTTCGGTTACGATACAGCGGTGCCACAGTCCGTTGGACTATACCGCATGTTATCCGCTTGTCTGATCAGACAGGCTCGCGAGAATGGATATCTGTTGCATGAGAGCGCGGGGCAGCACAGTTCAAGCGCAATCGCGGTGCTATGGCGGATTTTGAGTATTCGGCTGTATATGAGCGTCATCTTCCGTGGGGGAGGCGCTGGTGCTGGATACTGCTTGATCGATTGTTGAATCGCGTTGGCGTGCCCCTGATGCGCCGCATGAAACTGTAAAGAGGCACAATAACGTTTTGTGCTGTCCTATGCGGGGGCTGCGTACAAGTGACTTCACACCTGCATACACAACTGGGTTAGCGTAAAATGAGCATTTATTTACACTGTCCTAATCATACATGTTCTGCGAGCTGCACCTCGAAGCCGTCCGGATCTGTAATGTAAATAAACCGCAGATGCGGATTGGGCTGGATGGGGCCGCGTACAATAGGAACATTCAGCTCTGCCAGTCGTTTCATGACTTCCTCCAGCGAGTCCACCTCATAACCGATCGACACGCCGGCCTCTGGTTTAAGAGTAGATTCACTGCCCTCAATTAGTTCCAGCTTGGCTTCATTCTCCATGCCGAGCATGGCAATCTGCCGTCCGCGGCTTTCGAATCTGCGCTGAACGGGAAGTCCGAGCATGTCGTGATAGAACTTGAGCGAAGCTTCCAAACTACTAACCCTCAGCGTAATCCAGTTTAATTTGATCAACATGAGTGAATCTCTCCTTTTATATCCTGCTTCTAAATATTACGTCCATTATACGATAAGCCGGAACAGGGAATACAGCTTATCAGAAAACACCAAAATGGGCTGCCGAAATATTTGGCAGCCATTTTGGTGTAATCTCATGTGGTTCTATAAAGTTCTAACGAATTATTGAATCAGATCCACCGCACCTTGTGGAACAAAGGCTTCGACGCCGTTATAGACAATGACACCTTCCAGGGTTGTCTTTTTGCCGTTCACCAATGCAATATTTTTATAGATTTGCAGTTCCAGCTTGGTGTTGCCTTTGGTAACGAGGATTTTTGGATTTTTGGCGTCAGTCAGGTCCAGTTTGTACGTCGCGCCTTTGGCTGTAAATGCCTGTTTGGCTGGTACAAACAGTTGTTTGTTCACGCTGTCCAGATCGAGATCCAGTACACGTGCCATGTACTTGGCTACATCTGTGTTGTCAATTACACCGAAGGGACGGTCATTGTTGGGAGCATACGTATACAGCACGACATCCCCACCTGTATGACCACCGGTTGTCCAGCCAATCCCTGCACGTTTGCTGATCATTGGACCGATTGCGTAGTTAAGGCTGCCTGGCTCGGCCGCTTTAATGGTGGCAATCTCCTCGGAAGTCAGGTCCGTAATGCCATAGTATTGTTTCATCACTGCTTTGATGTTGGTACGCTTCGCATTCAGCTTCGCTTCAACACCCTCGCCTGTCAGCTTGGCCTTTTTCAAAGGTCCGATAAATGTGGACAACGGCTCTTTATCATATGTTCCGGTTGTAGAGGCGTTACCAATCGTGAGTCCACCGTTCTGATGGTCCGTTACAGCCACAACGGCAGTCTCTCCGTCCGCTTTGGCAAAATCCATGGCTACTTTTACGGCATCATCAAAAGCCAGCACATCACTGATGATACCAATCGGATCATTGGCATGAGCTGCCCAGTCCACTTTGCTGCCTTCAACCATCAGGAAGAAGCCATCTTCGTCTTTGGACAAAACCTCAATGGCTTTGGATGTCATCTCGGCAAGACTTGGTTGCTTCGCAGGATCACGGTCCATATTGTAAGCCATGCCCGCTGGTGCGAACATACCCCACAGCTTGTTTGAATCGGATGCTTTCATTGCGGCTGGAGTAGTGACGTAATCGTAACCCAGTGCTTTGATGGACGAAATCAGATTCTCGCCATCTTTGCGTCCCGCAGGCTCAAGGTATTTGCTGCCTCCACCCAACACAACATCCATGCCATTATAAACTTGTTGTTTACTGAGTGCATCATAGTTTTTACGGTCAGGGTAATGAGCAGAGAAGTCCGCTGGTGTGGCGTGCATAATCTCGGATGTGGCTATAATACCGGTTGCTTTACCGGCGAGTTTCGAAGCTTCGAGTACGGAAGCGACTGGTTTTCTTGCGTCTCCAGGCGTGATCGCCTTCTGTCCAGGCATCGTAGCCTTGTCCGGCAGTACACCGACAAATCCGGTATGAGATTTATACCCTGTGGCAAAAGCGGTTCCGGCTGGAGCCGAGTCCGCAATCGGGGCATCGGCGGAGTGTGTGCGAACCATGCCGCTTGCCATGGAGTCCAGCGTCAAGGACGAGCCTTTATACCAACGAGCCAGAGCAGTGGCATCGTTAGCCATGCCGTCAGGGATGAGAATAATCACATTTTTAATCGGTGATGCAGATGTTGTTGAGGTGCTGTCTTCCACAGCCCACGCTGCACTGCTTCCTCCGAGTGTAGCCGTAACGATCGTTGTCACCGCGAGCATCACTTTGGCTGCACGGACATTAAAACGGTTTAACATGAATGCATCCTCCTAGAATATATGTATAGTTGGTATCCCAAACCAAGTGTATACAACAATTGCTAAACTAACGTATGAACTGGGTTAACTATATGTAAAATTTACGATTAGTGAAGGTGTTAGAATTCAGGTAAACTGGACAAAATGAGGACCTCTCTTGTATGTTAAGGAGAAAATCGGACCAGGGATTGACCCTCGTCTAATGATCGGCTTTGAGGTGGTTTGTAATGAAAGAATGGTCAGCAGCCATTCAGTGGTGGAATAAAAATCAGGTGAAGCTCATGGACATTCGTCATCTGGTCTTGAAACCGGGACAGACGATTACGCCGTATGTTCTGCCATCCCATGCTTTTTTGCTGATGGTCAGAGGAGAAGCGACGGTTCATATGGGCGAAGAAAAGTTCAGGTCCACCCAGACACATGTTCTACATGGTGTCAAAGGCACAACGATACACATTCATTGTCAGGATCTCCCCTTGGAATATTATCTGATTTTATATAAACCCCAGCCGAGCTTCACAGGTACCCACCTGTTAAGAGCGGAAAACGTACAAGAGGAACATGAATGTTCCCCGCAGCAGTATCATTTTGCAGCAACATATCCGCTGTCGCTAATTCCCATAATGGAGAGGATGCATGAATGCTGGACGAGTGGCGATGAATTGGACAGGTTGCAGGTTACAGGACTGTTGTATCAGTTGGTATACGAACAGTTTCGTCAATGGAAGCAGGCGAGTGATCAGGTAGTTGAACCTCCGGAATTGGCCGAGCAGATTGCAGCATACATTCAAGAGCACTACGCGCATCCAGTGTCCATGGAGGAGATGGCGGCCCAATTTCATTACAGCAGTCATTATCTGGCACGGGTATTCAAGCGCAAATTCGGATGCAGCCCCATGGATTACGTTATCCAAACCCGGATGAACCGAGCCAAAGTATTGCTGACAGAGACAGAGGTTCAGATTCGTGATGTGGCTGAGAGCGTTGGTTACAAAGATCTGTACTACTTTAGCCGGATCTTCAAACGAATGATGGGAGAAACTCCCGCTCAATATAAAATGCATAGTCATCTGCTTAAAGGTTCAAATCGTACCAATAAGAAGTCGGAATCGTTCATTGCTGGAGAACTCTCACAACGCTATATTGATAATAACGATAATCATTATCAATACAACACTTGGAGCGTGAATGACTTGAATGTGCGTTTTAAGCCTACTTTGGCAGTCAGTTTATTATTCAGTTTGTCTCTGTTATTAGCAGCGTGCGGGGGAGGGGCTGATCCGCAGTCAACAGCAAATGAAGATGCTTCACAGCCTGCAACCAAGATGTATACCGATGCATCGGGCAGAACGGTTGAGATTCCCGATCAACCTGCCAAACCGGTTGTGATTACATATGGCGGGTATTTGCTGCCACTTGGAATGAAGCCTGCGGGTGCGAACAAGGAAACACTGGATCTGTACCCGGAAGAGATGGCTGGCGTGCCGGATATCGGATCAGGAACAGGGAATGTGGAAGTGGTCTCGGATCTGGAGCCAGATCTGATCATCGTGCCAGATTATACAAGTACGGAAGTGATCGGCACCTATGAGAAGATTGCGCCCACGATTACGGTAGCCTGGGGCGGTGACCCGGATGTGATCAACACCCTGAGAACGATGGGGGAGATTATGGATCGGAAAGATGAAGCCGAGCGATGGATTGCTACTTTTGAAGATAAGTTGAAGGGGATTCGGGATGAATTAGACATCAATATCGAACCGGGAACCACGGCCATGTCCTTTGTCATCTATAACAAGGAGGTATTGCTTGGGGGAGAAGGCGGCACATTGGGCAAGCTGATATATCAGGATTTTGGATTTGATATGCCTGAACAGTATAAAGCCTATGCAGATGGTGGAACCGTGCTCTCATTGGAGAAGTTGGCGGATAAACCTGCAGACTACTTCTTCACCCAGATGGAAGATGAAGAGATGGAGCAGATGATGGAACTATTTAATGAGCCGGTCTATCAGAGTATTCCTGCGATAAAAAATCATCGGATCATTAATGTTTCACGCAACTATTGGAATTACGGACCGTATCTGGTCGATAAGGGGCTGGATAGTCTGGTTGAGCAAGTGAGTAAGTTACAGGATTAATGAAGATTTCATTTTTGCAGGGTTGACGCGAATCACGTCATATCAGAACAGGTCATAGGTGATTTCACCTATGGCCTGTTTGGTGATATCGCCCGATCTGTATCATCAAGGCTTATAACCGCCAGGAGCAGCGACGGAGATGCTCAGTATATATACGCTTCCTCGGTTCAGATTTGGTAGTTTCTCGAATCAGTATAGATTTACAATCGATGTGATAGGGAACTTGCAGAGCTTGTTTTACATGTTACCCTGTCCGATTTCCTGGCAAGACGATTTATAAAAAAGATATTGCGAACGCTTACATTATGTGCTAACATCACCATAATAACAGGATTGTAACCGTGTGTAGGGCAATACCTGTGTCAGTTCATTCGTTGGTTCTTTGTTCATCAAACGATTGATTGCGTTTACATTTGTATATGGAATGAGCCTCATTCCTCAGGGTTGTTACTGATTGCAGGCAAAACCTGAATTGAGGGCAGTAGACCACGCTAAAGCGATGTCTATTTGCCTTCGGTTCAGGTTTTTTTAATAAAAAAATGCCTGATGGCATGATCGCAAGCGCCGTAGCCAATATTCTGAGCAGAAAGGAGCGCAGCAGATTTAAGTTTTCTAAATAGAGATATAGACTCATCCAGACATTGGAATACTGATTCAAAGATGTGCTTTTCCAATGAAATTATCCCCATCACACATTATTAGACAGCGAGGAGATTGTTGACATGAAAACCATTAAACGTTCGATTGCGATAGCAACCATTCTGGGATTATGTGTATCCGGGTTACCGGCTTATGCAGCAGGCAATACCGTAACCTCTTCTTCAGCAGCGATGGACAAGTTGATTCAATCGGAGCTTATTCGCGGTAGTGGTCAAGGCGTTAATGCGGCGTATCTGAACAAAAAAGCTACTCGTATTCAGGCCGCAGTACTTTACTTGCGTTTGTCCGGATTGGAGAAAGAAGCACTTGCTTACCAGGGAACGGAAACGTATGGTGATGCGGCTCAGGCAGGCAAAGTACTACAACCGGTTGTTGGCTATCTGAAGCAGCATCCGTATGTGGCTGAGATTGTTACAGGAACGGAAAAGTTTGAACCTAATGCACCACTTACAGCGGAAGGTTATGCGGGAATGCTGCTGAAGGTGCTTGGCTATGAAGCGGGTACGGATTATGAGCAGGGAGCGGCGTCCATCTATGCGGCTGGGAAAGGAATCAAGGCACTTCAAGGCAAGGGTGCGAGTGAGCTTACCAATCGCCTGATGGCTGAGGCGACCGCACAGGCTTTGCAAGTGCAGCTCAAAAATGGCAGTGGAACCTTGGAGCAGCGTTGGTTAAAACATAAGGAAGCTGGGACATTCAAACCACAAACGGTGCAACAGACCAAGTATGGTGCGATTGATGGCAAAACCTATGAGCAATATGGCACGCTCGGCTGGCTCGGCGTTCCTTATGCGGCACCTCCGGTAGGTGAACTGCGCTGGAAAGCCCCGCAAGAACCGGAAGCATGGACCGGAACCAGATCGGCCAAGGAATTTGCTGCGAACAGCTTGCAGATCTCCGGTAAAAATACTGTAGGCAGCGAGGATTCGTTGTATCTCAATATCTGGCGTCCTGACACAACCAGTTCCAAACTTCCGGTGATGGTATTCCTGCACGGCGGCGGGAATATGACCGGATCAGGCAAAGATTTTCAGGGTGAACAGCTTGCACGGAGCACCAACAGTATCATTATCTCGGTGAACTACCGTCTGGGTGCCCTAGGATTCTTCGAGAATGCAGCGCTGAAAACCGGCAATGCCCTGGATGACTCCGGTAACTATGGTCTGCTTGACGCATTCCGTGCACTGGAGTGGGTACAGGATAATATTGAAGGGTTTGGCGGAGACACAGGCAATGTTACATTAGCCGGACAATCTGCTGGTGCGCGTGATGTGCTGGCAACCCTGATCTCTCCACTTGGCAAAGGACTGTATCAAAAAGCAGTTGCTTTCAGTGGAGGATTAACGACAGCAGCACCGGAAGAAGGCCAGCAAAAATCCGAGGATGTACTCGTGAAGCTGCTCGTACAAGAAGGGAAAGCTGCTGAACGCGGAAGAGGCGAGAGCGTGGATAAGCAAGCAGTCTCCGGCAGAGCTGGAGAGCTACCTGCGTGCACTGCCTGCGGACAAGCTGGTCACAGCATTTGGCTCAACCGCGATTCGTATGGAACCATTCCCGCATCTGTTCCGGGACGGCACCGTGATTCCAAAAGAAGGATTTGACGCCATTCAGAACGGTAACTACACCAAAGTTCCTGTGTTGCTCGGCAGCCTGGAAACAGAGTTCTCCGGATTTGCTTTTGGTGATCCCAACTTCTCGCCATCCATTACGGATGGAACCCTGTTTACTGATAAAACCAAGGCGGAGCAATATGCGGCTGCGTTGAAGTACGGCAGCGAAGCTTATGCAGGCTTTAATGCAGAGCGTGTAGCGGAACAATTGACGAGTACAGCAGATCAGCCGCCGGTATATGCGTATCGTTTTGCATGGGGCACACAAGCTGGTGTCATCTCTGAGCGGTTGCTCACGTTACTTGGCGCACCACATGGTGCGGATATGGACTTCTATACAGGACACGCAGACGGCATTGCTGCCTATTTCCCTGAGGGGTACTTTAGTGAGACGAACCAACCAGGACGTGATGAGTTGTCCGCCGCGATGGCATCATACCTGAAACAGTTCTTGTACACAGGCCATCCAGGTACGGGCGGGTCCCCAGATCTGGCGGCATGGACACCTTGGACGAAAGATGCTCAAGCACCAATCATGCGTCTGGATGCAAGCAATACAACGGCAGAGATTGGCATGTCCACACAATATAATCAAGGCAAAGATGCCGTTATGGCGAAGATGAAAAAAGAATTGCCTGAAGAAACATACAAACTGTTGACGGAAAAAGTGTTCGCAGGCCGGTTCTTCTGGGAATAATGAAATGGAGTAGGATTTAGCATAATATGAAGAGTAAGAGGGCAGGAGATCCATTCTCATGTCCTCTTTTTGTTGTGATTAATTATTGTGTGTTAGAAATACTCTTGACTTTACCCTACACTGGAAGCTGTATACTCGGATTATGTTATGGATTGGAGATGATGTTTTGTTTAAAATCAGCGCTTTTTCTAGATTAAGCAAGGTTTCCTTGAAAACACTGCGTTATTACGACCAGATCGGCATACTTAAGCCGAGAAAGGTAGATGGCGATACCGGTTATCGGTACTATGCCGCAGATCAGCTTCTTGAGCTTAACCGAATATTAATGTATAAGGAATTGGGCTTTACATTGCCCCAAATTACACAGCTGCTTCAAGAAGATATTACGCTCGAGAATATTCAAGGCATGTTTAAGCTGAAAAGAAGTGAAATTCAGCAGATTATAGATACGGAACAAGCCAAACTCGCCAGAATTGAGGAACGCATGCATCTTATCGAAAAAGAGGGACAATTCGAAACGGGTCAAGAGATCCGTATCGTAGCAGAACCTGCTCAATCATTTCTGTTTCAAAAAGCCATTGGAAGTGAAGAGGACATTCCGGCGTTATTCCGTCAATTCGATCTGTTATTAACAACGAAAATTCGCCAGCTCATCCAAGGACCTCAGGTTGTTTTATGGAAAGAAATTGATGGAAAAGAGGATGAGTTTGAGTTTGAAGTCGGATACTTCCTAACCGGTGAGCTGCAAGGATCTCCAGAGCCATTTCAGCTGCGGACTCTTCCTCCTGAACCAATGATGGCCGCCATGGCTTTTCATTCGAGTTCCGAGTTTGATGTGGCTGCCTGTGCACATTTGGCGAAATGGATTGAGAGCAATAACTATCAGATCAAGGAAAATGAATTGGGCAGAGAACTTTATTTACCGTTATCCCCAGAACAGGATGCCCAATTCATCGAAATACAGATACCCATACAGAATAGAACATTGAAAAAGGTGGAGTAGATTAAAATGAAAAATAAAGGAATCATCTACGTCCTGGCACTGGCTGTTTTTCTGATCGGCACGATTGAATATATTATTACAGGCGTCATCGAAATCATTGCAGCGGACCTTGGAGTATCGACTTCCGAAGCCGGATTACTGGTGACAGTATTTGCTCTTGCAGCGGCGATTATCGCTCCTGTTCTGATTACACTCACGATCAATATGGATCGTAAGAGACTGCTGATGACCACGCTTGGTGTGTTTATTGCCAGCAATGGACTTATGTTTGCAGATCTTTCTTACGAAACGGTAATCGGGATACGAATGATTCAAGGGGCCAGTGGAGGAATGGCTACCGTTGTAGCCATGGCCTTAGCAACAAGGCTGGTTGAGAAGGAAAAGAGAGGCAATGCCATCGGTATCATTCTAATGGGGCTTAGTAGTTCGCTCGTTCTTGGTGTTCCTCTGGGTACATTTTTTAGTGAGATGTTTGGATGGAGAGTTTTGTTTGTCCTAGTTGGTGCATTAAGTGTGCTTCCATTACTGGTTATCCATAAAAAGATTCCGGCAATCAAAGAAGAAGAAAAAATTACACTCAGCATGCAGCTTTCTGTTCTCAAAAATCCAACTATTCTGATGGCTTTAGTTGTTACGTTATTTTATATTGGAGGATACGCTACACTGTTCACATATATTACGCCGTTTTTGCAGATGACATCCTCTCTCTCCATGACGGAAATAAGCGGAGTTCTCTTTCTGGCAGGGGTTTGCAGCTTTGTCGGTTCAAAGTTTGGGGGCCAATTGGCAGATACCAAGGGATCGAAATTCACCATTTTGCTTGGCCTCTTGTTACAAGGGGCGACCCTGCTGTTATTCGCACTAGCGGGAGTCAATATCGTCGTATTCATCTTGATATTGATGATTTTTATGTTAGCAACGTGGAGTATTTCCCGGCTCAGCAACTCTATCTGGTTACGCTGTCGCCTCGAAATCCGGACATTGCCCTTAGTGTAAATACATCGTTTATCCAATTTGGTTTTGCATTGGGATCTGGATTAGGTGGTTTCGTTATCAGCCAAACCTCTGTCCTATATTTGAATTGGGTGGGGTTTGCCGCTGTAAGCGCAGCAGTCCTTGTTGCGGTTGTCCTATTTAAAAAGGTGAGACTCCATCATTCGTTATAGTCAGATAAAGTCAGAAGGTCAAAATAAGTCAAAATAAAAGAAAAAAGGATCTATTTTAAAATAGTGAACCATGGTGAAAGATAATCAGTTTTTTTCGTCTTTTACGGACTTTGAGCCTTATTTGCACGGGTATTATAATAATCCATGTAAGCAACACCAATACACCAACCACTTAAAAGGAGCTGATTTTCATGTTTGATCTGATTCCGTTTCGTAAGCGAAATGAAGACCCGTTCGGACACATGCTGAAATCCTTCAATGACATGGTTGAGAACTCATTCCTCTCCCCTTTTGGAACTGGCTCCCAGCCATTTCGTACGGACATTCGTGAGGAAGAAGACAAATATTGCGTAGAAGCCGAGCTTCCGGGCATCACCAAAGAGAATATAGACATTCAAGTTGAAGGTAAAGAATTGATTATTCGTGCCAAACGTCATGACATGATTGAACAGAAGGATGACGCCAATCGGATCATTCGGCAGGAGCGCCGATCCGGTGAATTTATCCGGCGTTTCTATGTGGATCATATTGACGAGGAGAATATTAAGGCCAGATTGGAAGACGGTGTGTTGAAGCTTGAGATTCCGAAACGTCCTGGAGATGATCAGCCTCGCAGACGAATTCAGATTAACTAATATACGCAAGAAAAGCATAGTTTCTTAAACAGGGTGAAAAGCATGCAGGAGACATCGAGAAAGATGTTCTCTGCATGCTTTATTTTCATACGATTCATACGGAAAACTATTGAATATCCATGCGCTGGTTCCAAATTATTTTTCTGCTGCTGCTTGCATCAGGGCATAGATCTTGCGTGTGGTATTTACATTTCTTACAGTCATATAAGCATAGACTTTGGACCCCACAAGTTTGTTCATGCCACTTTTGGATGCATCCTCTCTGCTGACTGAATACAGAATAGCGCCGGGAACATAAAGCAGTGTGCCGATTTCCGGTTTGATGGGCAATTGGTCCAGCACGGAGGGCTCATTGATCTCATCCCATAGGAACATCACATCACTTTTAGCCGTGTCATCATTAGTCCATTTTTCCGGGAGTGCTTCAATAACGCTCTGGATTTCATCCATATTCCGTACCATTACCCTGATCTGTAAGCCGAAGTCGGCGGCGATGGCCTGTTCCAGCACAAGGGATATCTCTCTATTTGCATCGGCACGTTCCTGATGATCGGCAAAAATAATATTGCCCGAGTTGATGTATGTAAGGACATCCAGCATGCCTGCTTGTTCAAACGTTTCTTTCAGCTGTTTCATATTAATTTTATTGTTCCCGCCTACATTAATACCCCGTAGCAAAGCCACATAGATCATAGGGATGTCCCTCCAATACTTCAATTCAACGGTTTAACAAAATGACAGATACTCGAAGAGATGAGCAGTATATTCTTCTCCCAATAGATCCTGAACTAAAGGCTCAACTTGCTCCAGAACCTCGGGCTTGGTCTCATAGGTCTCTTCATCTTTCAATTCTCCGGCATAGGTGCGTGCCGCTTCGATCAGGATAGTTAGTGCTTTGAAAAAGTCTGCCAGCGAATCGGCAACACGGTTTGGTTCTCCACCTGTAAAAGCGACATACACGGGTGAGTTCGATTCTTCCACATCTACAATTATCGGATCATCGTTAAAGTTTGCGATGACGACATGATTTTTGGGCCAAGTGGAGGACTCCTCATAAGGTTCATTCGTGCCAATCCAGCGGAACCCCAGTTGCTGACGAAGCAGATGTTCAGGTGCAGCAAAGAAGATCAATGCGGCATCACCGATCTCAACGGCGGCATTTTTCATTTTGAGTGTACCTTCAGCTTGGGCATCTACCATTTCATAGTGACTGTACAGATACTCAAGTTCTGGAGAAAGAGTTATTCGTGTATCTACTTCCAGCGGGTAGCGTTGTTTACAAGGACGCAGATCATGATTTTTGAAAAGTCCGTAGGCTTCATTATATAAATCCTGCTGTTCTACAAAACGGTTCAAGGCCGCATCCAGTTGTTGCATGGTGGCTGATTCCTCCTGGTAACATGATGTAGTATGTAGTATCATGCCAAATTGTTTGATTCGTTTGTTCGCTATATGCATTATACAATATCAAAGGTGAATACAAAAAAAATGAATACGTTTACATTTATTGTTGAACATGATATACTTTCACTCAAATAAGGATTGTTACTGCTTCGGGCAGGCAAAACCTGAGTATCATTATGCGTGGACTTGATCCCATTCATAGTGATGTTCGGGTTTTTTTGCATTCTACGGTCCATATTAACGATAGAAAAACAAAGAACGTACGTAACCCAACACTTACATCACGCTTTACAGAAGAAAGGGGAGCATTATGAACAAGAAAACATGGTTAAACGGATTGGCCGCAGGTTGTCTCAGTTTAATTCTGGTGATTAGTGGATGTGCATCCAAAGCACCAGAGACTGCGAGTGACACACGGAATCCGGCGACAGAGCAGACCGAAAATGAAATCCAGAAACCTGCAAACAACCAGGCTGCCAAAGGCAGAACGGTGATTACAACCGACGGTGAAGTGGATGATATGAACTCGGTTATTCGGTTCCTCTTGTATTCCAATGAGATGGACCTCGCCGGGATCGTACTGACCAGCTCAGTGTATCATTATGCTGGAGATGAGGAGGCGGGGATCAAATCGTTCCGCTGGACAGGTACACAGTGGGTGTACGACATGATTGATGCCTATGGCGAAATCTATCCCAACTTGTCCAAACATGCGGATGGCTATCCGGAGCCTGAACAGCTTCGAGCGATGACCAAGATCGGTAATATATCCGATAAAGGGGAGATGGAGAAGGAGACCGAAGGTTCCGAGTTCCTCCAAACCCTTTTCCTCGACGATGATTCACGGGACCTGATTGTTCAGACATGGGGTGGCACCAATACCACAGCCAGAGCGCTGAAATCAATTGAGGAACAGTACAAAGACACGGCTGAGTGGGAAACAATTCGCAAAAAAGTGAGCGACAAACTGGTCCTGTATATCATTTTGGATCAGGATGACAGCTATAACGAATACATTGCGAAAAATTGGCCGGATATCCGCATTCTCAACGACCAATCGAACTTCTGGCATTTTGCCTACGCATGGAAGATGCATGCCGAAGACGTAAACAGCAAGCTTCATGGTGACTGGATGGTCAAGAATATCCTGAACGGACATGGCAAGCTGATGGATATGTATGCGTCGATGGGTGACGGCAAAATGATCGAAGGCGAACTGGCCGAAGAACAGCGGGGAAGTGCTGAATATCTCAAGAACAATCCGCAATATGACAAGTACGATTTCATATCTGAGGGTGACTCTCCATCCTTCTTTTATCTGATCGATAATGGGCTGCGCAGTATGGAAGACCCTTCCTACGGCGGTTGGGGAGGACGATTTGGCGTAGTGAACGACAAGCTGTATAGAAACAATGTGCTTGATTACGATCCCTACACCAAACGATATGAAGCCGAATATTCTCTGATGAGATGGTTTGACGATATCCAGGATGATTTTGCCGCACGTGCAGATTGGGCAGTTGCAGACACGTACGAAGGTGCCAACCACAATCCGTCCATAACAATTAAGGAAGGGCTGGATCTAAGTGTAAGTCCTGGGGAGGAAGTTACTCTTCACGCGGAAGGCACTGACCCGGATGGAGATCAACTGACCTACACATGGTGGAGATATTTCGAAGCGGACACCTATAAGGATTCCAAAGTAGAACCGAACAAAGTTCAGCCCGAAATGGCGGGTGATCTTCAGCTTGGATTGCATCGTGAACTTGCCAAGAATGAGCAGGTGGATACGATAAAATTGCAGGGCAGTGATACCGAAACAATGACATTCATTGTTCCGGACGACGCCCAATCGGGCGATACCATTCATATCGTTGCTGAAGTACAGGACGATGGGGAGCATCAGTTGAAGCATTATCAACGTGTGATCCTAACTGTGAAATAAAACAAAGAGGGGCTGTCCCAAAAGTCATTAACATGGCTGACGGGGCACCCCTCTTATTTGTCTAGTTTAATCGTCATCAATGGGTTAGCGCCGGATGCCTGACCAGAAGACATTCCAAGTGATTGCCAAAGCTTGTTCATAGGATTGCCGTGTCTCATACACGAGCTGTACATCCAGTCCATCCATCACGGTAACAAAGGCTACAGTGGCTTCTTCCGGACTCAGGCGTATATCGGAATGTCTGGTAAAGACGTCTGCCAGCTCTTCCTTCAGTGTCCCGAGGTACGTTCGATATTGTGCCAACACAAAATCAAGCACCTCCAGCGGTGTAATGAAAGAAAGGATATACATAAAAGCGACGTTCGGATGAGTCAGGAAACGATTTTTGTGTTCATGCAAGAAGGCATAGAGTTGCTGATCCAGCGTTTGGGTTACAGACTCACTGAAAAATTGGCGCACAAACTGTTGTTCCTCCTGCACGACTTCCTCATATAACTCCAGCAGTAACGCTTTTTTGGATGGATAATGATAAGCCAGAGATTGCTTGCGAATGCCTGCCTCTTCGGCAATCTGGGCCATCTTCGTCCCCTCGTAACCCAGCCGATTAAAATGTTGAATGGCAATGTCCTTGATTCGTTTTTTACTCAATGTCTACCTCCAGTTGGTGAGCTGTATACCTCTGCTGTTTTTGGGAGTATCCCAAATATAACAAGATATATACCACAAAAATGCCTATAGAGATAGCATACACCACCGTATAGGAAAATGCAGAAGCCACAACACCCAGGATCAACGAACCACCACCAATCCCAAGGTCAAAGAAGTTAAAGAAGGAAGCCATCGCATTTTCATGCTCATGTTCTTCTACAAGATTTACACACCAGGTCTGAATCGCCGGGAATATGGCGCCAAAACCAAATCCGTATAACGCGCCGGCGATCAGGAATTGCACATCATTCTGGGCGATAATCAGAACCAGCAGTCCTGCAATTGCAAACAGGGCAGAAGGCAATAACACGGAGCCAGGTCCCCATCGATCAAACATTTTCCCAGAGAACAGTCGGACGGCGAAGCTGGCGATGGCAACGATGAAGAAAAACCAGGCTATATTCTCGAACCCTCTTTCGGCGGCGAATAAAGCCACAAAGGACATGATTGAACCAGCTGCAATACCAACGAGCATAATGAGAAGGGAAGGGAACAGCACCTTCTTTTCAATCAATTTCACCGAAGGGACAAGAGTTTGCATAGACTCGCTACTAGCTTCTGTTTTCGGCTTACGGGATACAAATATCGTCATTAGGAGAGCCAGCAGCAAAATACACATGCCGCCCATAAACAGGCTTTGGTAGTCGTACTTAAATAGCAGCCAGGTACCGATCAAGGGTCCAATGGATATGGCCACGGTTTCTCCTACCCCAAAATACCCCATGCCTTCTCCCCGGCGATCTCTGGGGATGTTTTCAGTCGCAATCGTCGCAAAATATGTTGTTGCCAGACCAAATCCAAATCCATGGATGACTCGAAATACGAGAATCATCCAAATACCTGACGACAGGTAGTATGCGCCTGTCATGAACGCACAGATGGTAATACCGATAATCAGCAAATGCTTTTTGTCTATTCGAGCCGCCAAAACGGATGTGAAGGGCCGAATCAAAATGGCAGAAAACATAAATATGCCGGTAACAAGCCCGATCTGGGAAGCTTCTCCACCCAAACTGGATACGAACAGGGGTAAGGTCGGAAGCAACATTTCAAAGGCCATAAACAATAATGCGTTGGCTAACATGATGAAAATAAATGATTTCCCCAGAGTTGCTGAGGTGTAGGAATGAATGTAGAAGTACTCATGGTTTTCCTCCGTAATGTTGATCTCTGCCGCGCGACATGTTGAACTGATTTTACCTGACGATAGTCAGATTGTAAAGCGCATATTCAAATGATATATGTATGACTTTTTGGTGAATGAGAGAAGTTATTAAACATTTTTAATTCATATCCCAACATTTTCCGATATAATGATCTGATAAAATGATTCAAATGATTCAAGTGAATACGACCTCGGAGAGGTGATATGTTATGACGGTTGATGTACTTGTAAGAAATAATGTTAAAATACTAGGGTCGGGTAGCCAAACCATTGTATTTGCGCATGGATTTGGATGTGATCAGGATATGTGGCGTTATATTGTTCCGGGTTTCATTGAGAACTACCGTGTGGTGTTGTTTGATTATGTTGGATCTGGCGAATCTCAAATTAACTATTATGATGCTGTCAAATATAGCAACCTTCAAGGATATGCTCAGGATGTGCTGGAAATCATGGAAGCGCTTGAGCTAAAGGACAGCATATTTGTCGGTCATTCCGTCAGCAGTATGATTGGTATGCTGGCATCCATTCAGAACGCCAAATATTTCAAACAAATCGTTATGTTGGGGCCCTCCCACGTTATATGAATGATCTGCCGAATTATTATGGAGGTTTTGATCGGAATGATATCGATGAATTACTTGAGATGATGCAGATGAATTTTATTGGCTGGGCGAGTTATATGGCACCCATCGTGATGAATAATCCGGAACGGAAAGATCTGACGGAAGAGCTGGAGAAAAGCTTCTGCTCCAGAGATCCGCATATTGCGAGACAATTTGCCGAAGTGACGTTTCTATCGGACTGTCGTATTGATCTGGAGCAGGCAACTGTGCCAACATTGATTCTTCAGTGCTCCGATGACAGCATTGCTCCGGTAGAAGTAGGGGATTACTTACACGCTCATCTGAAGAATAGCAGGTTGCAACAGATGAGTGCTAAGGGACATTATCCGCATCTCAGTCAGCCGGAAGAAACCATCCGAATGATTAAGGATTATTTAACAAGCGCATAAAACTCGGAAGAAAGGCAGTTAATCCATGGATATACAATTAGATCATGCTCCCTGTGGATACTTCTCTATCTCTGATTCCGGTATCGTACAGTCGATTAATCAGACGTTTCTTGCGATGCTTGGATATAAGCACGATGAACTGATAGGGCAACATATTGAATCGACCATGTCGGTGAGCAACAAGGTGTTTTTTCATACGTACTTCTATCCCTATATCCAGTTATATGGACATGTGGACGAGATGTACTTCACGTTCCGTACCCGTGATCAGCAGGCTGTTCCTGTTCTGCTTAATGGTGTTCGCCAGACCCGTAACGGGGAAAGTGTAATGGATTGTGTCGTTGTTATCATGCGTAAGCGAATCGAACATGAGAAGGATATTTTGCATACCAAAACCAAGCTGCAGGAGTTGTATCAAGCAACACAGGAAGCGAACCTGGAGCTTGAACGATTGCATGAGGAATATAAAGTCAAAGAGCAGGCGTTAATTAAGGTGAATGATCAGTTGGAGACACTGGCCTCCACGGACCTGCTGACAGGATTGAAGAACCGCAGGTTTTTCCAGGAGAAAATGGCGGAGAAGTTACTGTTATTTCAGGAGGAGCAACGTTATTTCTCCCTTCTGGTGGTAGACATTGACCATTTCAAAAGCATTAATGACACGTACGGACATCCGATTGGAGATCTGGTACTCGGCAATCTGGCAGGACTGCTGCAATCGTTGTCGCGAAGTACCGATGTGGTTGCACGTTATGGCGGGGAGGAATTTGTTATCATTCTTCCAGATTGTGAAGAACAGCAAGCGACCAGTATCGCAGAAAGATATCGTTCACAGGTGGCTTCAGCCGACTGGGGTGAATATAACATTACCGTGAGTATCGGTGCGGCCACTGTCGTAGAGCAAGATACGGACAAGTCCTTGTTCCAAAAAGCGGACAATGCCCTGTATGGCTCCAAAACCGGAGGACGAAACCGGGTGACACATGCAGCTCAGATGGTAGGAAGTTAGAGGTCGGATTGCATCAAAAGAAAGCGAAAAGGAGCTTGTGCACAATGGGGGAAGTGATCCCACATAACACAAGCTTCTTTTATTTGTGTGTAAATAGACAGGCTAATTTCACTTGAGTAGTATCAGGTTCACTTTACCGCGGAGCAAGGTAGCCATACGACTTCGCTGGAGAATTCGCCTGAAGACGGAAATCTTCGTTGGAGCCATTCATAAATGCGGGATTCACATATAGGGAGTGTGCATCGTTGCCAGATCCCTTCATGTAGGCGGCGATGCCGGAGTAGGCTTTATTTTTCCAAACCCAGAGGGCACCGTCCTGTTCTCCTGGTGAGTAATAGACATTATGGTCAAACACATTGCCAGTATTGCTCGTATATTCATTGTATATCAGTACTTCCGAGCTGCCCGATACGAGAACGTTGCGCATGAACGTATTGTTCTTCGTCCGTGATTGCATGAATAACTGTCCATTGCCTTCATTCAGGGTATCATTCCCCACAAGCGTATTGTACATAATCTTGCTGTCCTCGGTAGCTCCTCGTTCCTCGTCATAACCTCCCATGGCAATGCCCGTCAATCGGTTGGAATAGATCAGGTTATCACGCACGGTAATGTTGCTGGTTGAACGTCCGGCATGCTCCGAGGCAATCTCAATTCCGATGTCGCTCCGGTATACCCGGTTCTGGTCGATGATATGATCTTTCCCGCCATCTACATAGATGCCACCGGCCGAATGGGTATCATTGGGCAGGTCTGTTCCATAGGAAGGATTGTTGTTGGAGGTAATATCGTATACTTCGTTGCCTCGTACAATGCCGTTGCGAGCCTGATCATACGTGTCGTCTTCGGACGTACCCTCGTACCCGATTAGATCAATACCAATGTTGTCGGAATCATGGATGATATTGTCCTTTATGGCGAACGTATCGACATTGCCGTTGATGGCAAGGGCCTCGCTGGAACCAAGGGTAAGATCGTACAATTCATTATCCTTAATGATGATATCGCGCAATGCTCGAGGGTGCTCTGTGCCATATATGGCAATACCATGGGCATCCCTGCCCCTCAGATCGGGACCCTCGGGAGATGCGTAATTAGCGATCGCATGAATGGTGTTCCCCAACAGCTGAATATGCTCACCTGCTCCGTGGACATAGATTCCGGTTGGAACCTGGCCCCTGAGTGTGGTCGTGAAGTTACGAATTTCGAGGTTTTGAATCGTGATATAACTGGCATTGTCAATTTCGATCAGCCCTTCGATGCCTTCTGCCGAGAGGCCTTCACCATCAATGACGACATTCTCTTGCGGATAGCTGGAAAATAGGGTCGGATTACCGGAGGAATGGCCACTCCGGGTGATTTTGACTTTCTGATGATAGACACCTTCACGCAGATAGATCGTACTTCCTGGCGAAGCATGGTCAGCTGCGTGCTGCAACGTTTTCCACGGAGATTGAAGGGTTCCTTTATTCGAGTCGTTTCCTTGGGGGATATGTAATGGATGACCTGAGGATCAGACTTTTGAACAGAAACGGGTGTCTTCATGGACTGGCTATCGTCCTGACAACCAGATGCGAATAACAGTAGAATTGGCATAATCAGCAGAACTGTACGAATCAAAGTTGTTCCTCCTTTTTATTTACCTGCGAAGCTAGATTATAGCAGATTTGAACGGGTTAATAAGCCATGATATGCTTTTTATATAATTAGTGAGGAGAGTGCTCATGAATACATTAACGATAGCTGAGTTAGTAGATCGAGAGAATCACGCATGGGAAGAACTCAAGGAACTTCTGGATAGTGGGCAAAATACATATGAGTATGTTCCAGCAAAGCAGGAGGCTGGGGAGGATGTCCTCTATCGTCTGCAAATAAGCACCAAATCCTATTTGGGCGCTGTTGCGTATGAGACAGAAGGTATCGTACTGGACCATGGTTGGATCACGCTGCTTGGTGCGGGTGGTGAAAGTACATATGGGAGCCTGACCAGTTGGAATGGTGTAAGTGAGCAACCTTGGGCAGAAGGTATGATGGTTGTTGCATATGATGCGTCAGGGGGTTTCTTCGGTCTGGATACAGGCAAGTATGGCCGTACCGGACATATCTATTATTTTGCACCGGATACACTTGAATGGGAATCGACAGAACTGACATATTCAGAGTTCATTAACTGGCTGGCGGATGGCGATCTGGGGCAGTTCTATCAGACGTTTCGCTGGAAGGGTTGGCAGGAGGATATGGCACAGCTCCAGACGGGACAAGTATTCGCGTATTATCCACCACTTTGGACGAAGGAAGGTGGCGGCGAGAGCAGCAGCAAATCCCCAATTAGCATCATGGAGGCCTGGAAGTCAGCACGGGACGGGAAATAGTTGGCATGCTGCTTGAGAAGGATAAGGAGCGATGGCGATTTCACGGAATGCATACTCATTTTTGAAACTGAAACCTCCTGTCCCAATTCGAAAAAGGCTCGCGCTAAGGCGCGAGCCTTTTACCTGTGGAACAATTTAACTACCGGATGCAAGATGTTCCATGCCTGAGCGTGAAGCTCTGCTATGCCAGATGGTCAGACCCAGTGAAACAACGCAGACGAGCAACAGGCAAGCATACACCACATGATAAGCTTCCTCTACCGATACTCCCGGAATGCTGTGCAACAGCAGCCCGCAGACGGCTACAGATACCGATCCACCGAAGAACTGAATCAGTTGCAGCATGCCCATACCTGAACCAATCTGTGCTTTGGGCAGCACACGAGATGCTTCATTATTCAGTGAAGCCATGGATGCTGATAGTGCCGGTGAGAAAAAGAGATAACCACTGGTAATGACCAGGGCGGATTGATCCAGTCCGAGCATGAATAAGGCAAGTACCGCTGCAAGCAGGAGGTGTCCGATGATCATGAATCGCATATTGCCATAACGGTCAATCCAGCGTCCGACGAAGCGGGTGCAGAATGCTGCAACAATGGCCCCTGGCGCAATCAGCAAACCAATGGCGAGCGAAGAGCGCCCGTATAGATCAGCGAGCACAAGCGGCATGAGAAACAGATTGCCCAGATTCACCACCAGCACGCAGAATCCGATCAGGATTAACCGGGTGTATCCTGGTGTTCGGAACACGTGTGGATTCACAAATGGAAGACTCGCTTTCCGAATATACAGGAGGTGTGCCACAAGTGAAATCACGCCAATGGCAAACCATAACCAGGACTGCTGGGTGATCGCTACCAGAAGTGTAGTGGCGTTAATGACGGTTAATATGGCACCAATAACATCAAATGGCTGATCCGTTTGGACGGATTCACGTGGGAGAAAATAGAGCAATACAGGCAAGGCGAGCAGGACAAGCACGGTTATGGCAAAAAGTCCGTTCCAGCCCCAGTACTCGCTAATGAGTCCGCCGACAATGGGCCCAAGTCCAAAAGCCATGGCGCTGCCTGATGAGATGAGCGCGATGGCCGCTCCGCGCCGTTCCACCGGGATGTACCGACTCGCAATGACGAGGCCCAGACCGGCCATTACCCCTGCACCCGCAGATTGCAGAATGCGTGTCAGCAACAGGATTGCGAAGTTATGGGCGAACAATCCCAGCAATGAAGATAACCCCAGGATCAGCAGCCCGACCGTTAGCAGTTTGCGTACCGGAATACGGTCTGACAATCGACTGTAAATCACCGTCGACAGGGCGTATCCAATGGAATAACTTGAGATGACCCAAGACCCCAGGTCTGAGGTAATCTGCAGATCATGAATAATGACGGGCAAAGACACATTGAACATGGTGGTGTTCATCACAACGATGAACAGGCAGCACGTCCAGAGTGGCATGACAATTTTATCTTTCACGTAACCATTCCTGTCTTATCTATGAATGTGAATTGGGATAGAACTTTGATGAAAATGTGACGAAAAGCAATATATTATTTTACACTTCATTTTATGATATGGCAATAATGTCATACTATATATTGCGTGATATAAGTGAACTTTAAGTGATGCAGAGTCAGATCGATAGACTTATTCCCTGAAATTGGGTAAAATGGTGATTGGAATACATAATTGATTTCATTTTATTTTAAGGAGTTTTACAGTATGAGCCATTTATTATTAATGTCCCACAGCGTATTTCCGACGTTGGATATGAAGCGAACGGCACAGTTTTATGAAGAAAAGATGGGCTTCCGTGTAGTCGAATATCTGGATGCCGCGGAACCTCATGTCTGTCTGTATCGTGATCTCACCGAGATTATTTTAACCCAAAGCAATGGACAAAAGGTAATGCCCAACAGAGAATTATATGGTTATGGCTACGATGCATATTTTATTACCAAGAACCAGGAAGAGCTTCAACAGGAATTGATCAACGCAGATGTGAAAATCGTACGTGCCCTCAATCATACAGACTATAACAACAAGGAGTTTGTGATCGAGGATATTGATGGACGTTGGATTGCTTTTGGCATCAAACAGGGATAATTAGATACAGAAACAGGCGCCCCAATAAGGGGCGCCTGTTTGTGCATATGATATCTGCTGATCTTAAGCCGCAGTCAATTGTTTGCCGCGATTGCGAATCCACTTGATGACATCCATCAAAATGACGGCAGCAAGAGCGAGTCCACCTGCGATCAGGAACTCATTCCAACCGAATGTGTCCGGAATAGCGAAGACGCCGCGCACACCTGGAATCAGTGTGATTGTGTAGAGACAGAGACATACCAGGATCGAGCCAAGCACGAATTTATTGGTCATGAAGCCCACCTGGAAGATGGTCTGTGTGTTGGAACGTGCTGCAAAAGTTTGCAGACTTCGTGCCAGAATCAAGGTGGTGAAGGCCATAGCCACACTGATTTCCTCCGAAATGCCAAGCCCGATATATTGGGAGACGATAACAGCCGCACCGATCAGGACACCGCGCGTAATGACCGCTTGCAGGGTGCCGCCTGCGAAGATGCCTTCGTTAATATCCCGCGGTTTACGCCGCATGACATCCGGCTCGGGCTTCTCTGTACCCAAAGCAATGGCAGGCAGAGAGTCGTTCACCAGATTGATGAACAGCAGCTGAAGGGCCGTAAATGGATTAACCCAGCCGACGATCAAGGCAAATAAAATGGCGATAATCGCGCCGAGGTTACCAGCGAACAGGTAAGCGATGGCTTTTTTGATATTATCAAATACCATCCGCCCTACACTGACCGCATTCACGATGGAGACAAAGTTATCATCCGTCAGTATCATGGCAGCCGCATCCTTGGCGACATCCGTGCCGCTACCCATAGCTACGCCGATGTCAGCCTGTTTCAGTGCAGGTGCGTCATTGACTCCATCTCCGGTCATGGCTGCAACCTTGCCTTTGCGTTGCCATGCACGCACGATTCGGATTTTGTTCTCAGGTGATACTCTGGCGTAGACCGAGATATGTTCGAGTTTTTGATCCAGCTCTTCATCGGACATTTTGTCCAGTTCGGCGCCGGTAATGGCGAGATCATCCGGTTCGGCAAGGCCGATATCCACACCGATGGCCTGAGCCGTCGTTTTGTGGTCTCCGGTGATCATGATGGTGCGAATGCCCGCTTTTTGGACTCTTCAATAGAGCCGTATACCGCTTCACGCGGTGGGTCAATCATCGCAGTCAGACCAACCAGCGTCAGATCATGCTCGTCATCAATCGTAACCTGGTTTTTATCATCAAATTTTTTGTATGCATAGGCCAGCACACGGAAGGCGCGTTTGGAGAATGCCTCATTTTTTTCTTCAAATTGTGTGCGAATCTCGGGTGTGAGGGGCTGAACTTCGCCGTTGATAAACACATGACTACAGCGGCTGAACAGCACATCGGGTCCACCTTTGGTCAGCAAAGCCGTCTGTCCTTCAAACGTATGAACCGTACTCATGAGTTTCCGATCCGAGTCAAAAGGAAGCTCGGCTTCACGCGGGAACTGATCACGAATTTCATTGTAATCCTTGTTCACCCGGTTGCTGAAGGCGATAAGGGCCACTTCGGTAGGATCACCAAGCTCCTTGCCTTCCTGGTTAATATTCGAATCATTGCAGAGGACCGCAATATGTAATAAACGTCGTTCCTCTTCCGACCACTGATCGGGATCATCGGGGAATTCGTCCTTGGTGCCATGGGGAATGTAATAATCCACGACAGTCATCTTGTTCTGAGTCAGCGTTCCTGTTTTGTCCGTACAGATGATGCTGGCAGAACCGAGTGCTTCCACGGCAGGCAGTCTGCGAATGATCGCATGTTGTTTGGCCATCTTGTTGGTTCCGAGGGACAACACGATTGTCACAATGGAGGAAAGTGCCTCAGGAATGGCAGCAACGGCAACAGCTACGGCAAACATGAGTGCATTCACGATGGATGGACCGATATTCTCCGTACCTTCGGTCAACCATACACGACCGGCTTCAATGCCAAAGATGAGAATCGACAAGCCCAGGATGAAAAAGCCCAGTTTTTTGCTGAATGATTCCAACTTGCGCTGTAAGGGCGTGTTCTTGGCTTCGGCATTTTCAATCAGTTCGGCAATTTTGCCGATTTCCGTCTTGAGAGCCGTGCCTGTAATCACGAGCATGCCTCGTCCATATACGACGAGTGAACCGCTGAAGGCCATATTGCGACGATCTCCGATTGGAGCTTCATCCGGGATGGTGTCGGCGTGTTTCTCCGCTGCTTCGGATTCTCCGGTCAGCATGCCTTCATTGATTCTCAAACTTCCTGATTCCAGGATTCGCCCGTCTGCCGGGACATAATCACCTGCATCCAGCATAACAATATCACCGGGAACGAGTCTCTCGCGGGAATGGTTTTTTCTGCCCGTCACGAATGACCTTGGCTTCAGGAGCCGACATTTGTTTCAGCGCGTCGAGCGAACTCTCGGCTTTTTTGGTCTGCACCACACTGATTACGGCGTTAAGCAAAATAACCAGGAATATGATCAACGATTCAATCAGGTGTCCAAGTACAACCTGTACGGCGGCTGCAATCAGCAGCACGATCACCATCGGATCTTTAAAATTTTCGAGAAACAGTTTCCAGACTGGCGTTGCATCCTTGCCTTTTAGCTCATTATATCCTTCGGTTTCAAGTCTCTTGGCAGCTTCGGATGTTGTGAGTCCCTGGGAGGAACTTTGCACATCCTGAAGGGTTTCATCTGCACTGTGTCTGTAATGTTGCAATTGACCAGCTCCTTGAATATTAGATTTCTCTGTGTATTACCCTTACGGACAAAATCTAGAATCGTTCCATTTTCGTATTTTTTTAAAATGATGGAAGGTATACGTTTTTAGCTGTACACAGTATTTTTCAGAATGGGACGAGATATGCTTCTTTTCCAATATTATTATTTCCAGTTTGGAGGATAGTCTCAGAGAACCCTAATATAGATGTTAGATCAGAAACTGTGTGCACCATCACACTTGCTCATATCAGGGTCTGTTACGCTATTACATAACGAACGGCGTTTAATCTAGGTTTGGAGGGGAATGCATATGTTTTGTTATCAATGCGAACAGACGCCGAGTGGCGGGTGTACCGTGGTAGGGGTATGCGGCAAAAACGAAACAATCGCAAGCTTGCAGGATACAATGATCTTTGCGTTAAAAGGAATTGCTGCCTATGCAACGCACGCACGCCAGTTGGGATATTCTGATCCTGAGGTGGATCGAATTACACATGAGGCATTATATATGACATTAACGAACTCGAATTTTAATGTGCAGGAACATCTGGAGATGGCGATGAAGGTAGGCAATGCAGCCATCCGCATTATGGACGTGCTGGATCGTGCACACACGGACCGCTTTGGTGTACCGCAACCGATTACAGTTAGCCAGAACCGGATTGAAGGACAGTGTATCGTGGTAACGGGGCATAATCTGTATGCATTGGAAGAGTTGCTGCGTCAAACGGAAGGGAAAGGAATCAACATCTATACGCACTCGGAAATGTTGCCTGCGCACGGTTATCCGGCATTGAAGAAATACGCCCATCTCAAGGGCAATATCGGCAAAGCCTGGTACGATCAAAGAAGACTGTTCGAACAATTCCCGGGTGCGATTCTCGCAACGACCAACTGTGTCATGCCGATCAAAGGCACATATTCAGACCGCTTTTTCTCATACGAAGTAGCGGGGCTGGAGAGTGTCGCCAAAATTATGGATGATGACTTCTCACCCCTGATTGAGCGCGCATTGTCCCTGCCTGCGGCCGATATACAGTCCGAGCAAGTCTTAACGACAGGATACCATCATGAGACGGTGATTGGCCTTGCGCCTGAGATCATTCAAGCGGTGAAAGACGGCCATATCCGCCGATTCTTCGTTATTGCAGGCTGTGATGCACCAGGCAAAGGCGGCAACTACTATCGTGAGCTCGCGACATCATTGCCCAATGATACTGTCATTCTGACCACCTCCTGTGGCAAGTTCCGCTTCAACGATGTGGATTATGGTACGGTTGGAGACACGGGTATACCGCGTTACATCGATCTGGGTCAATGCAATAATTCCGGCTCTACGGTGAAAATTGCCATGGCATTGGCGGATGCTTTTGGCTGTACCGTGAACGAGTTGCCTGTCAGCATTGTGCTGTCCTGGTTTGAGCAAAAAGCAGTTGCAATCCTGCTCGGCCTGTTCAGCCTCGGCATTCAGGACATTCGGATCGGACCCAAACCGCCTGAATTCATATCCGAAGGTGTTTTGGATGTACTCGTGGACATGTTCGGTCTGAAATTAATTACAACGGCAGAAGAAGATATGAACGCCATGTTGGCACTGTCATAGGCGCATAAATTGAATTAAAGATGCGTAAGAAGCCTGAAGCTTAGGATGGATTGAAGTATTGGATGGCAGGAAGAAGAAAGAACGGGGATAGACCTCGCCAAAAGCTAATTTTGAGTAAGACGTAGAGACGTAGTATCCAAAGCGTAGAAAGAGTAGTGTTGCCGTTATAAGAAAGGGCTTGTACCTAATGGTACGGGCTTTTTTTTGTTTTTTATCCCAATGATATATGTATGACATGCATCATAGCTGTTCCACCATTTTATCATGCCATAGCTTGTTGGATATGGAGATGTCATGTATTTTGATATAGTGAAACGTAATACATCAGGATGATTAATCCCTTAGAAAGGATAACGATATGTCTGACAACATGGAATGGATTGCGCAGTGGAAGTCAACCAAAGCATTAAGCAATGCATGGATAACGAAAGGTGAATTGCACCACTTTCCCAGTCACACGTTGATATTTATTATTGATGGAAAAGCGATCTGGAATCTGAATGGACACCGGGTCCACGTCTCATTTGGAGAACTAATAGCGCTCGAAGAGCACTCCGTGATGGAGGTCATTGAAGGTGGCAACCTGGATCTGGCAGGCTGGCATGTTCAGTTCGATACATATTCCGTGCTGCATGATCGACGGGAAGCAGAGAAATTCGAATGGCGGTTACCGTCAGGAGAGGCATATCAGAAAGTGCAACTATCTGGTGGAGCTCTGGCAAGTATGATTCAGCATTGGAGTGAAGTGCATACAGCGGATCAGCGTGCAGGAAGGGTTGGCCAGCAGCATTTGTTATATGAATTGTTAAGTAACCTATATCGGGAACAGCCGGATAACGAGTTGAAGCCAGAACACGGTATACTTCGCTCCATCGACTATATGCAGCAGCATTATGATCAAGTCATTACACGCACACAGTTAGCTCGGATTGCGGGTACGAGTCCCTGGCATTATTCCCGCAAATTCAGTGAACGATATGGTAAGCCACCTCTGGACTATCTTGCCCATTACCGGATCTATCGCGCGCAGGAAGAGCTCATATTAACCACAGCAACCTCTCAGGATATTGCCAAAAAGTCCGGATATGAAGATGCTCATTATTTCAGCCGACGTTTCAAACAATTGACTGGCGTATCCCCTAAGATGTACAAGCAGACGATGACGCAGCGAAAGATCGTGGCACTGTCTCCCATCTGCGGTGAAATCATGATTCATCTGGGGGTTATCCCCTATGCCGTAATGGTCACTCCGATTCTGCTGTCCCCACATCATCGGGAACAATTTATAGCACATGGAGTGAAGATGCTGGAGGTTACACAGTACGAGGTGGAGATCGAACTTATTCGGCAAGTCCAGCCGGAGGTGTTGATTGGAAACATACTAACAGAAGAGGTCAAAGGGAGCTGCGCACAATTGCACCGATTCTAGCCGGACTTCATCAAGATGTGGAACCAATGCTCGATCAATTGGCAGCCTGGTTTCTTAAAGAGGAAGAGTCTCACAGACTGCATCAGCAGATGAAACACGAGGTCAGTGTAGCTAAACGACAGTTGCAGCCCATTATTCAATCTGAATCTACAGTTATGCTGTTAAGGGTAGAAGCATTTGGTTATCGATATCTGGGAGGGCGTTCCCACGGGGTATCCCGTTTGTTATATGAACAGCTTGGATTAGCACTGCCGCAAGCGCTGCATTCAGGTGCAGCCTGGTTTAATCCCTGTTCGTTTGAACTGCTCACACAAGCCGATCCCGACTTCCTCTTTGTAGAGAAACGGATCATGCAACATTTCAGTGCTGAAGAGAATATGAGGAGACTATGGGAGAGTCCACAATGGAATGACCTAAAGGCTGTGAAAAATAATCGGGTATTCTACGTAGATACTCATCTGTGGGTGGACGGTCACGGAATTACGGGACATGCACGGATACTTAATCAGATCATTCGCCATCTTACGGATTCTCATCATGATAGAGCACAATAATCCAACTGAATACGCACGATATGCTATGGAACGGTCACTTCTTATTTGATACTATTTGATAATAATTATCATTATCAATATACATAAGGGGCGAGGTATATCATGTTACGAAGATTCAAAGGATTGGGCATCATGCTAATGGTGATCAGTGTAGTGCTGGTGGCATGTTCCGGTGGAACAAAACAAGAAAATGAACCCACTGGGACAGCTGAGATACAGACGGAAGGCGCAGCAACTACAACGGAAGAAGCATCGGATGCGAGTGGAACTAAAGTGGTACAGGATCAGTTTGGCGAAGTTACGATTCCTGCCAAGCCTCAAAATTTAATTGTGTTTGATTCGATCTATGCCGAGTATCTGATTGAGATGGGGGTTATTCCGCAAATGGTTTTGTTAACACCGGAAGTCGAAGCGGAATACCGGCCTGCTTATTTTAAAGAACACGGAGTTCAGGTTATCGAAGTTGAGCAGTATCAATATAACTATGAGCAATTGCTTGCGTTGTCACCGGATATGATCCTTACAGCAGGCGAAGGGTTGGAACAGGGCGTATATGACGAATTGTCCAAAATTGCCCCAACGGTGGCATTGGATGCGAACAGTGAAATGAAACGTGCCATGCCGAAGCTGGCAGCCATATTCGACAAGACTGAGGAATCTGCCAAAGTACTGGCTGAATTCGACGAGAAAGCTGAACAAGCCAAAGAAAAAATTGCGGCAGCCCTTGGAGACAAAACCGTATTGGTTCTTCGTGTGGAGCACAATCGTTACCGTTTCATGGGTCCCAAGGGAGGAAGCAGCAGTGTTTTCTTCTATGATACTTTGGGACTGAATAGTCCTGAAGCGATCAAAGACTCTACAGATTGGTTTAGCCAGTTCTCGCTAGAATTCTTGCCGGAGATGAATCCGGATTATATTTTCCTCGAAGACAGAACCCTCGTAGGTTATGACACGAAGAAATCCATGGAAGATCTGAAAGCAAGTCAGGTATGGGCGAATCTGGAGGCAGTGAAGAATGATCATGTCTTCCCGCTGAAGACGAGTGAATTTGTATCGGGTGTAGGCCCGATTGGTTCTGTGAAGTTAATGAACTATGTTGTTGGAAAGTTGGTGCCATAGATGACTACAGCAAAGATGACTACAGCGAATCAACTGGATGTTTATGATATTACCATCGTTGGCGGGGACCTGCCGGCATGTATGCCTCCTTTTATAGTGGCATGAGAGCCATGCGCACCAAAATCATCGAAGCCAAACAGGAACTGGGCGGATTCATGCGTACATACCCGGAGAAGCTGATCTGGGACGTAGGCGGGGTTGAGCCGGTTCGCTGCGAGCAACTGATTCAATCGCTGGAAAGACAAGCCAGAACGTTTGATCCAACCATTGTGTTTGGGCAGGAAATTGCTGAGCTTGAGCGACGTGAGGATGATGTATTTGTACTCACCTCCAAAACGGGTGAGCTTCATTACACACGTACCATTCTGTTATGTGCGGGCAGAGGCATGACTCAGGTGCAAAAGCTGGATATCGACGGTGCCAATCGGTATGAATTGACGAATCTGCACTATACGATAACCGATCTGTCCCGAATTGCCGGGAAACGTGTTCTGATCTCGGGCGGCGGCGATTCTGCAGTCGATTGGGCCAATGAAATGATCAAGATTGCAAGTGAAGTTACGGTAGCACACCGACGTCATGAATTCACGGGACATGAGCTGCCTGTTGCTCAGATGAAAGCTCAGGCGAACGTCATGACGCCGTATAGCATTTCACGCTTATATGGTACAGGTGACAAGATTGATCGTGTCGAACTGGCCCATGCAGAAACCGGTGAGATCACACATGTTGAGGTAGATGAAGTCGTCGTAAGCCATGGCTATGATCGTGATTTTGGCAACCTCGTGCAGTGGGGACTGGCGCGGGAAGACTACGGCGTATCCGTTGACCAGCGAATGCGCACCAACATTCCAGGCGTATTTGGAGCGGGGGATTTCATCACCTATGGCAGCAAAGTCAGGCTGATCGCAGGTGCTTTTAACGACGCGGTACTTGCGGTTAACAGTGCCAAGATGTATCTGGAACCTGGTGCTCCCGATATGGCAGGCGTATCCTCTCACAATGCCCGGTTTTATGAGAAAAACAAAGCCCTTTCCAATACGTAGGTAGGTTTGTACGAATGGAAGGCAATCTGAAGAGCTCGAATAACGTCGAGAAGCAAGATATTGGGAGAGTACTCAAATTTTAAGATCCCAGATTCGAAAGTATGAACATATATTTGTGTAACTAGATATAGTATTTCGGCTTCTTATTATTGATAAAAGCAACATATTCAAGCCAAATAAAACAGCGCCACCTGAATCATTCTGGTGTGCGCTGTTTATTTACTCTTTTTATAGCTGGATAAAAAGTCTTGAATCCTGGATTGGTGATTTTCTAGGGAACTCAGGACATCTTATTTGGCCCTCACGTCCTCTTTTCAAATTCTAAGGAACCTCAGAAGCGTTATCTACTCAATTCTCCTAATAAACACACTGAAAACGGCTTTTTTTCGGATATAGCGTGTCTCAAGTTCTTTAGATATCTGCAGTGGCTTCAAATCGTTGAATAAGATGCCGCAGATTCGTTAGCGATGTCGCTAACGAACACGTTCAGTTTCGCAGCAGGGTTCGCAGCCCTCCAGGCTTTCCAGGTTTTCATTATATTAAATACTCGATTTAGTTCAGCTCCGTTTGTCCACTCGCGAGTCGATCTGCGATCTCTTCGGCTTGTAGAATGGAGGTGTAGGGATCAGCGGTAAAATATTTATGGATATCCAGTTTGAAGATATGATTGTTCTGTACCGCAGGCAGGTTGTCCCAGACATTAGGCAACAGGGAATGATCCTTCGTGCCTTCCGTAACCATCATCAGCAGGTAATCACCCACGTATTCTCCAAATACTTCTGCGCTAGCTTCCAGGTTTTCTTTACCTCGGTCCAGAATATCGGATTTCACCTTGGGTGCTGGAGTCAGTCCAAGCAATTCATAGGCTGCTCTTCCACCACGATTGGCACTATTGCCGATAATGGCGGGGTTCTTCAAAAAGTTGAAATCGGCAACGGTGAATGTGGCATCGTCCGGAATGACGCCTTTGATTTTGGCCTGAGCCGCAGCGATCCGTTGTTTAAACGATTCGTTCCACGCGACGGCTTCGGCTTCGCGATTCAAAATCTCGCCCATGGCGGTCACTTCGGCTTCCATGGAATCATACTGATCCGGTACAAATACAACAGTCGGAGCGATTTTGGAATAGGTCTGAAATTTCTCCTGATCCCACGTGATAATCAGATCCGGCTCCAGCTCCACCATTTTCTCAAGTGAAACCTCGCTATGGTTACCCAAATCTGCGCTATCGCCAAGTTTGTCACGCAGGAACATGCCATAATCCAACAGGCTGCTCGGCACACCAACAGGTGTTACGCCGACAGCCAGAACATGTCCTATATTCCAGTCGACGACAACCCGCTCGGGGGTGAGGGGTACGGTAACGTCTCCCATCATTGTGGAAAGTATTCTTGTCTGTGGTGCGGTGTTTTCTTTTTCTGGCGCGGCTGGCTCCACGGCCTCGTTCTGGGTACAACCACTCATGAATATGGCCATGACCAACAAAACAGGCAGGGTCATACGATACCAAGCTTTCTTAAACAACATGACGAACCCTCTTTCTAATTGATAATGATTTTCATTTAATATAACTCTAGAGGGAAACTTGCGATTGCACAATAACCGATTCGGAAGTGAAAGCATACCCATTTCAGAACTCAATCGACAGGTTGAACTGAGAATGATTATCATATATGATGAGGCAAAGCTTTGGATGTGGTAACGAGAAATAATAGAAAGGTCCATGACCATGAACATAGAAGAATATGGGGCATTATGGGAGCATATAACCATCCGATTACTGGATATTCGAATCATGACCGTTAACATCAGTGAAGAACCTGATACGTGGATGCTTCCCTCGAATGCTTTTTTATTGGTTACGAATGGCAAGGGGAAGATCTGGCTAGGGCAAGTGATGCATCAGATTAAAAGCACTTATGTTCTGCACGCCTCCAAAGGAACGCGCTTGAGTTGTCTGGCTAAGAAGCCGCTGGAAATACATATGTTGTCTTATTCGTCACCAGAGTCAGAGAGGGCCAATACGGAAAGTTCCCTAACCAATACTGGGTCAGATTCTCTGCAAGTCAGTTTTGGGTTTGAACCAATATATCCACTGCCCTTAATTGAAATCATGCAATGGATATACAGACAGTGGAATGATCTACAGTCAACAGGTCGGATTCAAACCAAGGCGTTGTTCTACGAATGGCTCGCCGAGATGCTGAAACAAATGCAAGAGCAGGGAAAGAATAAAACGAAGCTGGATCGGGTAGATCAGGCGGTGCGGTATCTGAACCGTCACTATGGGGAACCACTCAAAATGGAACAGGTAGCTAACATGCTGGAATGCACTCCGAGATATCTGAACCAATTGTTTCAGCTTCAATTGAACACAAGTCCCAGTCGTGTGCTGTCACATATTCGGATGGAACAGGCGATGAAACTATTGGTAAGTACGAAAGGGACCTTACAGGAAATTGCAGAGAGAGTAGGCTATGAGAATGGCTATACGCTAAGTCGCTATTTCAAGAAGCATTATGGGGTTTCGCCGGGGTTTTACAGAAAGCGTCGAGAGAGTAGCGGTAGCATTCCAGATATAGCCCCGAAAACATGCCAACCACACTCCCTTCTGGAAAGTCATTATCCGGAATGGAGCGAACGAACGGTACCTATAATTGAAGCTGAACGAATTCGGCCAGCTCAAGAGAATACAGACCTAACAGGAATGCAGGTGAGGAAGTCCTCGGCGCCTGCGGTGCCAAGAGCCGGAACTCGGGTGTTTGCCTCAAGCATGGGCGAGATTACAATACCGGATAAACCTGGTCGTGTTGTTGTGGACTGGAATTTGGGAGAAGTACTGGCACTGGGGGTGACACCTCTTGGAGCACCGCATTCACTCATTGAATGCAACCAGATGCTGGTGCCTTATATCGGTGATCAAGTACAGAATATCGGCAATCATAATTTTATCTCGGTTGAAAAGGTGCTTGAACTGGAACCGGATCTGATTATTACCTGGAATCCTGCTGCCTACGCTTCCTATGCCCGGATTGCACCTACGGTTGTCTATGGAGGCAGTGGGTACGGCTCTGTCGAGGAGGAGATCCGTGAGATGGGGCGTATTCTGAATCGCCATACAGAAGCCGAAACATGGATCAAGGAATACGGGCGGAGAGTACATGCTGTACGACAAACGATCACCAGCAAGTTCTCCATAGAGAAGACATTTACAGTGATTGATCCAAACTGGGGAGAACATATTACCCTTGTGGGAGAGACGGGTACTCGTGGAGGTAAGGCAACCTACGGATTACTGAACCTGAAGCCGGCAGGCAAGGTTCGCCAGGAGGCTGCTGGAGCCGGGATTGGAATACCTGAACGTTGCGCGGGGTGCGGTAGGCGGGTATCTGGAGGATTACCTGTTGGTGTTGGATAACGGTCCAAGACAGGGGGCGGATGATCCATCTTCAGTCAAGCCCTGGCAGAGATCGATCGAGACAGAGCACTGCCGGATTATTAACCTTGATTGGAATAAATATTTTCTGTCCGACCCGTTGTCTGTGGTGCTTCAAGCCGAGGAAATGGCAGAGCGGATTATGGCACGTTGAATATCGCCACTTGCGTAAGAGTATGAACAGATAAACTTTTCAATCAGATATTTCACATAGGAGTTGTTCGGTAATCAATCAACCATATATGTGAATATCTGGTGAAATCCTCGTTGTACAGGTCCATGATGGCAAGTTCTCCATTATAATTAATGAAAACGGACGAGGAGATGGACTCCAGATGAAAAAACAAATGTGGATCATTGCAAGTGTTGCAATTGTAATTGTGATCGGAACCTACCTGTTTGCAAGCAATACGGGCAAGGAAGAGGCGGGTACAGCCGATGTACCCAACGTCAGAAAACTGGTGGAAGATATCGGCACAGGAAAAGAGACCCCGGAATCCGCCTCCATTAATGCCAAACAATTAATCGTCACAGATCAAGATAAGCATACGACTACATATGATCTGCCTGAGAATGAATTCTTTCTTTCCATTGCACCTTATATGGACCAGACCCATCCCTGTGCCAATCACAGCTTGACCGGTTGTCAGGGGAACTGAGCAATAAGGAGTTCAGCGTTACCATTCACGATTCTCAAGGCAACACTTTTATGAAAGACGAAGTGATCAAGTCTGGTGCGAACGGATTTATGGATTTTTGGGTGCCACGAGACAGAAGCTATCTGATTCGTATTGTTCAAGATGGGAAGGTTGCAGAAACGCAATTGTCTACATATGAAAATGATAATACATGCATCACTACGATGCAGTTGAGTTAATGCAAACAGAGAAGCAATGAAAGGGAAGGATGGCGGTTGAGCGATCGCTTTCCTTTTTTGTTGCATAAAAGAGTTGAAATAAGGTACTTTGCATTGACAAAAATCAATTCCTACGGCATAATCCAATAGTGATAATGATAATTGTTATCATATAAATACATATATACAGGGGAGATACAGATATGAAAAAAGGGTTGAACGGATTGTTGATCATGCTGGCCTTTGTGCTGGTTTTGGCGGGTTGTGGTAAAACCACGACTACAACAGATACAAGTCAAGGTTCGAATTCGGGTAGTGCTCCAGCTGAAGAAACAGCAGGTCCTGTTACCGTGAAGCATAAACGTGGAGAGCTCAAGCTGGACAAGCCTGCAGAGCGTGTCGTTACACTTGAATGGACTTATACCGAAGATGTCGTTGCTCTGGGTGTTCAGCCAGTAGGTAATGCGGATAACGCTAACTATAAAGTGTGGGTAACATCCGAAGCAGCATTGGATGACAGTGTAACGGATATCGGAACACGCGGTGAACCGAATCTGGAAGCTATTGCTGCATTGAAGCCCGATCTGATCATTGCTAACGCAGACAATAACAATGCGGTTTATGATCAACTGAATGCAATTGCACCAACCATTGAATTCGATCCGTATGATGGCGATGGCTATAATTATGACAAAATGACAGAGATCTTTAATACCATTGCTACAGCTCTTGGTAAAGAAGACAAAGCAAAAGAAGTTCTTAGTGATCTCGATCAACACTATGCAGATGCCAAAGAAAAACTGGCTGCTGCGGGTAAAGAAAACTTCAACTTTGCACTGACACAAGCGTTCACATATCAAAATGCAGTCAGCCTGCGTATGTTTACCGACAACTCGGTTGTGATTGGAACATTGGACAAAATTGGATTGGTTAACGATTGGAAGCCCGAGAAAGTTGAGAACTATGGCTTCTCTACAGTAGGCATTGAATCGTTATCCGATGTACAGGACACTAACTTCATTTATATTACACAGCCAGATGATGATGTCTTTGGCACAGCAATGAAAGATAACTCGGTTTGGAACGGACTGAACTTTGTGAAGGAAAAACGCACCTATCAACTGGATAGCAAAACATGGACATTTGGTGGACCGATTTCCTCCAAAGTACTGGTTGATGGCGTAGTAGAGGCGATTACCAAATGAGTTCGGTTCAAGGATCTAAGCCAATGATGAATTGGCGCACAATAAGCATATATGGGGGCGGTCTAACCGCTCTCATCGTGCTTTTTTTTGTAAGTCTGTGTTATGGAGAGGCCGCTATTCCTTTGCATGTCGTCTGGGATGCCCTTTCAGGAAGACAGGATACATTAGAGCACAATATGGTTTGGGATTTGCGTATGCCGCGTACAGTCATTGGTATTCTTGCAGGTGGGGCACTGGCTATTGCGGGTGCTTTGTTACAGACGATTACACGTAATCCACTGGCTGCTTCAGATACGTTGGGCATTAATGCAGGCGCGTACTTTGTAGTGGTGCTGGGAGCTATTGCATTTCCGAGTTTGTTAAGCCAGTCGCCGTTTCTCTTCGCAGCTCTTGGTGGTCTGCTTGCAGCATTTGCGGCTTATTTCATGGGCGGAGGAAGAACATCGAGTCCGGTTCGGCTTGCCTTGTCCGGTATGATTGTATCGATGGTACTTGGCTCATTTACAAGCGCATTACATATTTTTTTCTCGATGGAGACGCAGGGGTTATTTCTTTGGGGCTCGGGAACACTTGTCCAGAATGACTGGAGCGGTGTGACCTATGCTTGGCCTTGGGTGATCGGTATTACTCTTATCGCGTTAATCTTGTCCAGACAGTGGGATATGCTGGAGCTGGATGAATCAACGGCTTCTTCTTTGGGGCAAAAGGTGGGCTTAGCTCGATCAGGCGGCTTAATTCTAGCAGTATTGCTGGCTGCAGTTATCGTCAGTGTGATTGGGCCGATCGGTTTCGTGGGACTGGTTGCGCCACATCTGGTTCGATTGAGCGGCGTACGTTCCAACCGACTACGGTTACCCGGTGTGTTCATATGGGGCGCAGCACTCCTGGTTGGGGCGGATGTACTTGCCAAGATGGTACGTAACTCCAGTATGGAGCTTCCAACAGGTGCGGTGATGGCGATCATTGGTGCACCTTGGCTCATCTGGCTTGTCCTTACACGCATGAAGGCGGCGAACGGTTCAGGCATGTCCTCTTCGATGAGCACAGGAGCGCCTTCGCGTCGATTTGCATTTGGCCCGATGGCCGTATTGTTTTCAGTCATTACCGTGGGGCTTATCCTGCTCAGCACCATGTTTGGCGGTATGCGAATTCCGCTGGCAGATCTGTTGCCGAGTCTATTCCAGTCGGATGGACTGTTCTCCGGGTTGATTCAGCTTCGGATTCCACGTACGCTTGTTGCCGCAGGTGCTGGTGCAGCATTGGCAATTAGCGGTGTACTCATTCAGATGGCCGTCCGTAACCCGCTGGCAGATGCTTCTATTGTCGGAGTATCCTCTGGTGCAGGGCTTGGAGCGATGATGGTCATCATCTTATGGCCGGGTCTTCCAATGTACTTGCTGCCGATTGCAGCAATCGTCGGTGCTGCCGTTGCCGCAGCCATTGTATTCTCCCTCTCCTGGAAAAAGGGCTGAACCCGTCTGCTGTTGTATTGCTCGGGATCGCGATGTCCGCCATTGCCGGAGCAGGTATTCAGATTTTGATTGTCCGTGGTGCGGTATACGGTAGCAGCGGGTACATCTGGCTCACAGGAAGCACCTATGCTCGTACTTGGGAACAGGTGAAGGTTATCGGATTATTTTTAGTTATTCTGGTACCTGTTGCCTGGTGGCTGGCTCGCCGATTCGAACTGCTGGTATTCGACGACAATAGTGCATCCGGGCTTGGACTGGGTGTGCGCCGTACACGATTACTGGCCATGACCGTTGGTGTATTACTTGCAGCAGGTGCTGTTGCTTGTGTAGGAACCGTCGGTTTTATCGGTCTGATTGCTCCCCATATGGTACGGTTATTGACGGGGAATAAATTAAGACGTTCCATGTTCCTGTCTGCATTAGCGGGGGCAGTGATGCTGGTGCTCGCCGATACTATCGGCAGGACCGTTATGGCGCCGACCGAGATTCCATCAGGCATACTCATTGCCATCATTGGAACACCTTACTTCCTGTATCTGATGTATCGTTCCAACTGGCGCAAGTCTGTATAAAATGTTGAAACACGAAAGCCTGCTCCCCGAGCAGGCTTTTTGCTGTCATCTGGTACCGCACATTTACGATCTGACGATCTTGTTAAACCCGTTTGCCCAGACAATTTGTCTGACCCTAGGTGACATAATATACACAGAATCACTTCATCAATGTCTAGATTTCTTCTGTCTATATGTCTTCGCAAATGACAAAAATCCCCTCAGGTCTGCAGAACAGGAGAGTCACATGTCTCAACGTGATGCACTCCTTCCTGTGTACCTTGAGGGGATAATGATTACGCACATTCGAATCGTGCTCGCGTTAGCTGGATTTCAGAATCCCGCTGTAATCGACGGATTCCACAGCTTGCTGCAATACGTCAACATCCTGAACAAGCGCGAATCGCACGTAGCCTTCGCCGGAAGGGCCAAAGGCACTGCCTGGGGTTGCAATGACACCCGCATGTGTCACCAGATCCATGGAAAATTGCTCCGAGCTGTTGTAGTGAGCCGGAATGCGGCTCCATACAAACATGGTTGCTTCCGGTTTGGCGATAGGCCAACCGAGTTGGCTGAAGCCCTCACAGAGGATGTCTCGGCGCTGTTCATATATCGCTCTGACCCGTTCAACCTCGGATTGATCGCCGGTAATCGCGGCAATTGCTGCTTTTTGGATCGGCAGAAACATCCCGTAATCCATATTGGATTTTAGCTTTTTCAGCATGGATACCATGGTTGTATTGCCCACACAGAAGCCGATTCGTGCCCCAGCCAGTCCGTACGTTTTGGACAAAGAATTGAATTCCACTCCAACGTCCATGGCGCCAGGGAATGCCAGGAAGCTGCCGCATGACTTTCCGTCAAATACGAGTTCACTGTAAGCATTATCGTGAAGCACGATAAGTTCATATTTCTTGGCAAAGGCAATCAGATCGAGATAGAACTCATCCGGTGCCATTGCAGTTGTTGGATTGTTGGGATAGGAGACCAGCATGAATTTCGCCCGATGAGCGATATCCTCCGGAATATCTTCAAGCTGAATGACATATCCGTTTTCTTCTTTTTGCGGCATATAATACAGCTCTGCACCTGCCAGTAGTGGTCCATCTGCGAAGACGGGATAACAAGGGTCAGGGACCAGCACCAGATCACCTTCATCTACAATGGAGAGGGATATATGTGCAAGCCCTTCCTGTGAACCAAGCAAGGAACAGATCTGTGTTGCCGGGTCCAATTCGACCTGATAGCGCTGCTTGTACCAATCGCTTGCAGCTTGCAGCAACTCACTCTGATCATTCACAGCATATATATAATTAGCCGGATCTGCTGCGGCCTCGCATAGTGCAGTGATAATATGCTGTGCAGGTGGGATATTTGGCGTACCCACACTGAGATCAATAACCGGCTGGCCGTTCTCCAGTCTGCGGCGCTTGATCTCCAGCAACCGGGTAAAGATTCCTTCATTGAAATGATCCATTCGTTTAGCAAAGTTCATGATGATGATTCAGCCTCCAATCCTCTTCGTACACATATTCATTAATAATAAATGGACAGCGACTAAAAGAGAAGAGCAGAGGAAAGCTTGTAGATCATGACTCCACTTTAAACTGGCTCAATTCTTCTTGCAGTTTGCCAGAAAGCTGGTTCAACTGTTTTGACAGATCCGCTACCTGTTCGATGCTATCCAGTTGCTCCTGCGTACTGGCGCTTACTTCTTCCGTAGATGCCGAGTTCTCCTCCGTGGTGGAAGAGATGATCTCCAGTGCCTGGAATATCTCATCTTTGTGTGTGTGTGCGTTTGCAGTATTGCTGGTAATCTGCGTCATACGCTGCTGAAGGTCTTTCAGGTCCTGGTTAATGCTGAAGAATACCTGCTTGGTATCTTCTACGGATTTGGCATTCTCCTCGGCAATCTTCATACCGCGCATGGTATGTTCGACGGAGAGGGTTGTTTTCTCCTCAATCACATTCACTTTTTTGTTGATTTCCTCCGTTGCCTGAGCCGTCTGCTCGGCGAGTTTACGAACTTCTTCGGCAACGACGGCAAATCCTCTTCCATGTTCGCCCGCACGTGCAGCCTCAATGGATGCATTCAAGGCGAGCAGGTTCGTCTGAGTAGCAATCTGTTTAACCGTATCCACAAAACTGGATATTTCATTTCGGCTCAGATCAATCTCCTGAATGATGGAGGACACGGCTTGGGTGGACTGATGATTCTCCTCAGACCATTTCGACAATTGTTCCACAACCGCAAGCCCTTGGCTGCTCTGATCGGCAGATGTCTGCACGACTGTTTCCATAGCCTGCGCATCCGTAGCGATATCATCGATCTGGCTGGATAATGAGCCTGTTTTGCGTAAAATATTTTCCGTTTCGATGGACTGATAATTCGTTGCATTGGCAATCTCGTTAATCGCTGTCGATGTGTCATTCATGGTCACGGCGGTTCGTGAAGAGATGGCTTGCAGATCATTCGACGACTGGTTCAGCACCTGCGCCGAGCTGCCGACCATCTGCAGCATGCCCTGAATTTTCTGTACCATGGAATTCAAGCCTGTGGCGATCTGTCCAATCTCATTCGTAGATTTGATATCCAGTTTGACAGTCAGGTCACCTTGTTCAATCTGTTTGATCTTGGCCAGCAATTGCGGTATGGAGCGTAACAGACGGCGAAGGGTAATGTAACAGATAATTACAAGCAGAAGGGTAGCTGCAGCAAAACCGCCAAGCGTAATCCACGTGAATGTTTTTAGTTCCGCGAGAACTTCTTCTTCGGATATGGTCAGACCAACGGACCATCCCGTATCATTACTCGTAGCGTATCCGATATAACGACGTTCCCCATTGTCGTTCATCAGTTGTACGCCGTTCTCACCGGCAAGCATTTTCTTGCCGATTTCCCCCATGTCCCCCGTACTGTCGAGGATGTTCTCCTTCAGCACCTTCTCTTGATCGGGATGGTACAGAATTTCTCCGCTCTTGGACAACAGCATGGAGTAGCCCGTGCTACCAAGCGAATAACTCTCCATGATGGCTGGAATATCCTTGAATGCAATATCCGCTGCGGCGAATCCGATCATGTTGTTGTTGTCGTCTTTGATGGGATAAAAGATACCCATAAGTACATCGCCTGCTGCAATATCAATGTATGGATCGGAGAAATAAAGTCCGTCTGCATCGATAACAGGTTTGTAGTATGGACGAGATTGGATATCGAAGTCCGGTGCAGATACGACACCATCATTCTGAATCCAGAAGCCTTTTCCATCCAGCCCCCGACCCAGGCATCGGCAAACGAAGGCTCTGCCTTAACGATAGCGGCCAGTGTTGCCTGCGTTTCCGCAGCATAGGTTGAACTCGCGGCATCTGCAGCAGATGCCGTTGTTTCTATGTATTGCCTAAATAATGTGTTGGTGGACATCTGCTTGACCAGCGCGCCCTTTTCCTTAAATAACGCATCAAATTCACTAACAATGGCTTGTGTCTTGGTCTGGAGCATGGACTCCTGCTGTTTTACCAGAATGCTTCGTGTGCTTGTAAACATAAATGTCCCCAGTACGGTAAAGACAACTACGATAATGACCAGCAGCACAATGGACACCGTATTTGCCATACTGGATGTCCGTGCCCCCGTTTTCCCCACTTCTTCAACATGTTCGACATATTCCATCTCCCCAGATGTTTAATAAAAAGCTTGAAACGCCTAAGTTATATGTCGGTATGAATTATAGTTTTGTGTAGATTTCTGTCGAATGATCTTGATAATAAAGAGAAGGGCAGATGAATGGAACGGATGAAGGGAGAGGAATGACGAGGTGAAAGGAATAGAATGGACCGGAACGGAACGATCAGACCGGTGGTGGTTCATCCAGACGATGTTGTTTATAATGGAATGAAATGGAATGGGATGACAGGTTTGCAGAAAAAGGAGGAACATATAATGGGTGAGGCATGGCACGCTTCAATACAGGGCATTCCATGGAATGCCGAAAAAATGAACCAGGCGGTGAACCTCTTGCGTCGCAGGGCGACGGTTCATTTTCGCGTTGGCGCAGATACATTCGAGGATCTTGCGGAACTCGATGCCAAGGTGTTCGCTGCCCGGCCTGATCTGATTCTTCACATATCGAATGCAGACCCGAAAGAAGCATATTCATCGGGATTTCTGGGCGACTTGCCCAGTTGAAGCATGTATCTGCCCTGCAGCTTGATCTATTGCAGGCACAGGACCTTACGATATTGGGTGCCATGGAGCAAATGCAGTTCCTAAGATTGAATTCACCTGCAAAGGCAACCCGTCTCGATTTTATTAAACACTACAACCAACTAACCTTTCTGGAACTCCGCGGCAAATTCAAAGATCTTGCTTCCATTGCAACATGCCTAAGTCTGAATACAATAATTTTGAACTGCTCCATTGAAACACTCGAGGTGTTGGCGGAACTGCCCATGCTTCAATATCTGTCCCTGGATCATGGTGAGTTAAAAGGTGGACTGGATGTATTGACAGAGTCAACCATCTCGATGTTAAAGCTAAGCTCTGTTCGCAAGCTAACGAGTATCCAGGGGCTCGAGCAGATGCACGGGCTGGAATATCTGCATCTGTCCTTGCCCAAGCTGGAGCAGTTATGTGACTTTTCCCATATGTCCTCTCTCAGACAGCTCGAACTGGACTATATGAAATCGTTGAGGGATACCGACTATCTATGGACAGCCCGCACGTTGGAGGCTATTGATCTGAAAGAGATCAATACGGCGCTCAAGGCGGATTCTTTTGCGGGATTGACCGGACTTCCCCACTTGCGCCAAATCGATTTTCGTTATATTGATGTGAACAAAGGACGGATTGCAGCTATGCGTGATCAGCTGACCAAGGCTGGAAAGTCCCATCTGTTATATGAAAATATCCCTGAGCATGAACGCATGAATTCCATAGGTATTGCGCACTTGTCACATGTCTTAATGTAAACGGTCCTCAGTCCAGCGTATGTATACATCGTGACCCGCACTGAACGAATCGGTTGTGCGGGCAGATGTCATCGATATCTACGTGTTAATATCCGTTAATGCGGGTAGGTTGATCTCTTTCACACAGGCCGCTTTGGACAAGCTGATAATACATCGAACGATGGCGACCATGTCCTGCAGGGGAATACGGGTACCGTCATACTCGGCGAGTGCACGCTCGATTCCGTCTTCATACGGGATTTCTGCCGCCAGTTCTCCCGGGTTGATACATGTCACCGCGATGCGGTCCTCTCTCGTATGCTCTCTTAAAGCTTCTGTAATACCACGTATGGCAAATTTGGAGGCGACAAATGAAACCTGGCTGTTGCCTGCGTTGCTCAAACCGGCTGTTGAACCGATCAGGATAATCTTGCCTGCTTCAGACTGGCGGAGCTGAGGCAGTAAAGCTTGTATACATACAATCGTTGAAGTCACATTCACATGGATCAGTTGACTGATATCTGCGGGTTCATCCCGATCAAACGTATAGTGCGCTTCAAATCCTTCCTTCTCCCAGATCCCCACGTTATAAATAAGTACATCTAACGTCTCGCCCTGAAGCTGGTTGGCAATATGCTTCGCGGCTTGAAGCTCGGAAAGATCGGCCTGAATCCATATTCGCTGAACGCCATCCTCCACGGTCAGATTTTCAGGCTTGCTGCGGGAGACCACCCAGACTTTATCACCAGACTGTGGGACACCTCGGACGAATGCATCGCCCAATCCTTTGCTTGCCCCGAAGACAATTATATTTTTCAAATAAAGCACCCCTTATTGAATAGCGTAGTAAATTTACATCATTCTATATCAATCTATATCTTACTATAGAGGTGGTATATGGAACATGAAGCTTGAATGAGGTATGCTTCATCATTCTCAAAGAAAAACCACCCCTGTCCCGCAAGCACGGGAGAGAGATGGTTGGATGAATCGTGATGACATTAATGACGTTAACGGTAAAGTTTTAACTCGGCAATGGACCACCACCACTCGGGCGTGTCCGCGGTCAAAACAATTTTGATGTATCGGGCCGTTTGTTTGGAGAACGTATGTGAGATGGCTGGCTCTGTTCCCAGGGCATCCATAACCTCATTCCAATGCTCGCCATCATCAGAAGTGAAGAGCTGGAAACTGCGGGCATAATCGTTACTGCTGCTGCCCGAGTCCATGGTCAGGCGGCTGAAGCTCTGCTTGCTTCCCAGATCAATCTGTACCCATTGATTGGCAAGTTGAGCAGATGAAGAGGTCCAGCGTGAATTCAGATCGTCGTCCAGCATTGCCGCAACATCTTCACCGATGGAGGTAGTTGCTGTCCATGATGTCCGATCCAGTTCAGCAGGTAACAGATGATCCTGTTCCCCGGATATCCAGGGTGTCTGATCAGCGGTATAGACTTCGAATTCAGCCACCGACCACCAATGAGAAGCAGTACCCGTCTGTACAACCTTAATATAACGTGCCTCTTGCGTTGCAAAGGGGATGGAAACCAGCGAATATGATCCTTCACCCGAAGCCAGGGCATCTCCCCAATGCTCCCCATCCAGGGAGGCATATACTTCATAGCCGCGAGCAAAGTCTTCCCGGCTGTGCGCGCTGTCCAGCACAATCCGGTTCACTGGCTGCGAGTCTCCCAGATCAAGCTGAATCCATTCGCCGCCGGTTTGAGTCTGACCGGAAGTCCAGCGTGTTTGGTCCGAGCCGTCGAGTATAGCCGCTACATCGTCTCCGGAGGAAGCGGTCACGGACCAGCCGTCTGGCAGCAACTGCTTTTGTTTGCCTGTTCCATTATGATTGACAAACAACTCGGAGATGGACCACCATTGATCGGAATCCTCAGTCTGTACCATCTTCACATAACGTGCCTGCTGTTCAGGGAAGGTGATGGACATGCGTCCAGGCGTGCCTTCGCCGCCCGCAATGGACGTGCCCCAGTGTTCACCATCATCCGAGACATAAATCCGATACTGTCTCGGATAGTCTTCTTTCGCATGACCCGGGTCCAATTCTATGGCATCAAAAGAACTCTTCTGACCGAGGTCAATGGTAATCCATTGTCCTTCGATTTGTTTTCTCCCATTGGTCCATAGGGTATCTGAACTTCCGTCCAGCATATTGGCTGTCACATCTGCTCCTTGAGTAGAGGAGGCAGTTACGATCCATGAAGAGCGATCTGAAAGCGGTACGGGCTGGGAGCACCGGTGTAGCGTCGAGTTTGCCGAATCGGGCCAGTTTGAGTTCAGAGATCGACCACCAGCTGTCCGCAGAGGAAGTCAATACAATCTTGACATAACGGGCGGTCTGCATGCCCAATTCCACGGACAGACTTGGAGATGTTCCAGCGCCCTCTGCGATAGGCTGGGCCCAGTTCTCGTTATCTTTGGATACGTAGATTTCGTACCCGTGAGCATAATCACCGCCGCTGTTGCCGGAGTTCATGAACACCGTATCCATAGACTGTTCGCTCCCCAGATCGATATGCAGCCAATCGCCAGGCTGCTGGGTCTGTCCGGATGACCAGCGTGTAGTCAGATCACCGTCCACCATCTGCTCGACCGGCTCCGAACTGGAGGATGCCGTAATGGTCCATTGGCTCCGATCGAGATAGACGACTCCCTGCGAGGCATCCGGTTGTTCAACAACGGAATGTTCCAGCGGGTTAACCTTTACTTGCGCCTTGGCATAAACGGTAGCCGAACCCAAAGCGCCATTGGCATTGTGGAAATTCACTGTTTTGACAGTGTTGGACGGATTCCAGATTTGCGCTGTATAGACGCCGTCTTTTTCATACACGGTTGCTGCCGGATCATCTGCCCATATTTCCATCGTGCGTGTTCCCGTAGAAGCCATGCTGTGCATGAACCAGTACGCGTTAAAGACTTCATTTTGCTGCATCTCGCTCGTATTCCATTTGGCTAGAGCACCTTGCGGGTCTCCAATGGACTGGAACGGCCAGATAATATGCTGCCATGTGCGTTCCTCCTGACCGCCCAGATCCTTGATGAGACCATTGTAGAGAGCCTTAGTATTCTGCGGATCACGTCCATAATAGGTCATCCATTCCGCTGGCGGCAGCCAGTGAATACCGTAAATGTGCTCGGCTTCATTCGAAAAGTATGTTCCATACAGGTAGGCGCTGCCGTACACATGACCTACCGTAGCGTGCTGGTAATCCTCCAGCCAGTTATCCCCGTCATAGTTAAACCAGTATTGCTCGGCAGCCTTCTCTTCGGTCACGAAGCCCCAGATCCCGGTGTCGCGATAGGCCTTGTTGCCTGTCACCTCACCCCACATATATTGGCCGACCCAACTAAAGAGGGCTTCACCTGCGGCCTCCTGGTTATTCCCGCTGCGATTATCGGCGTAACCACCTGCCCAGGAGTGACCTGCATACGCATCGAAGTTGCGAAGCCTTGGAAACTGATCATCTGTCCGTGAAGGATTGGCGTAGTCCCGAATCAGGAGCTCAACCATGTCGCCGTAATCTTGCAAGAATGTCTGGTCATATGTGGCCAGTACAGCCGATGCAAAAACGTAATAGCCGTAGGTGAAATGATGATCTGTCAATCCGGTATTCACACCAAATCCGCTACCATAAGGGAAAATGGTTCCCCATTCATCCGAATAATAAAAATAATACGAGTGCAAGGGTTCATCCGGCGAATAGGTATACCAATCTGTCAAAATGGTTCGAAGCAGGGACAGATAGTGGTCTCGTCTTTCCACATCTCCGATCTGGTCGCTGATGAGTACACCCAGCGCAAGCGGATGAAGCTTTTTCCCTTGCCAGTAAGGATCCTCGCTCATCAAATTGCCTGCCGTATCCGCGTCCAGCTGATCCAGATAGCTGATTAATTGTGCACGCGAGTAGGTTGGATCATCCGGCTCCACAAATTGCGGGATAATGCCATAGAATCGATCCTGTGTCGTAAACGTATTGCCTTCACTTACTTTCATCATGCCGCGAATGGAAGGATAAGCAAGCTCCGTTACCGGAGTAGTTGCCAGTTTCCATTGGTGCGGGAACAAGGCCATCAGTGTCTCGGAGGAAAAGCCTGCCCGCTTCGACTGGGTTACCGAGGTGAAGGTAGTCGTTACCAGTGAAGTGCTCTCGTTATAATTGTAGTCCACTTGTGTATCGGTAACAAAGGCGTAAGCATGCCGGTAATAATAAGGCAGCTCTGCCGCGGACGGCAGGGTAGCCAGGGACAGATAGTTTTCGCTCTGGCCCAGCTTGATCTTGAGCGTATTGCCAAGTTTCATAACTACGGTTCCTTCAGGTGCAAAGATCCCGTAGTTTCTTGTAAAGGTCTGAGGCGTAGGCGCTCTGTCCTGATTGGTTACTTCAACACCGATATGATCGGCCGTCAGCGATTCTCCGTCATTCAGAACAATCTCACGGTTCTGATCATCGAAGAGACGGGTGATGTTGGGAGAACGAATAACAATGGTATCCGGGTTATCGAAAGTGTTGTACAGGAAAGGGGAACCCTTCACAAACGTGGTATTCATTTTGGCCGTGTCATCATCGCTCATGATGATCGTCGCAGAATAATCCCCGTATCCCGCCACCTTGGTATTGACCTCCGCCGGATTCATATTGCTGGTGGTCATGATCAGATCCGGTTCCCCGTCAGCGTCCATAGAACCGCCATCAGCCGAAACGTAACCTGCTCCGGGATTCAGTAGTTGAAGTCCTTGTTTGGTATATCTGTTTTTGAGCGGGAGTGTGACCAGACTGTTCCCATCCCCCAGATCAGATACAAGAATGGACTGCCACCAGTCATTGGAAGGGAGGGGCGCCGTAATATCAGCCGTACGATTTTTCGGGTTTTTCGGCTGCAGCATCGTGATGTCATTTACAGCGTAACTGCCGGAACCCACCTGTACCGAGGACGGTTCAGGGATATTCGGAATGGTATGCACAGGTTTGGCATCGCCTTCGATGTACTCGTAGACATCAAATGCGTACAGGGAGTATCCGTTGGTTGTTCCCCTGCCAAGTCCCGCCAATTTTACATACCGTGCTTCAGCGTAAACCGGAATTTCATCCCGTCCACCGTTGCTGTGCAGTTCCCGGTACAATGTAGTCCATTGCTGTGCATCATTGGATACCTGAATATCGTATGCACGTCCGAAAGCGTTTTCCCATTGTAGGGATACGTTCCCGATTTCCTGGATTAGCCCAAGGTCTACAACAATCCATTCCTGATCCTTGTAGATGGAAGACCAACGTGTATCCGGGTTGCCATCGGTTACATTACGGGCTTCGTAATTCTTTTTTTCCATTTTGGCTTTATCCTCGGGTGAGCGACTTGGCTCATCAATTTCTTCCGAAGACGCTGTAACCGGTTGTCCGAGTGCAAGGTTTGTTGCTGCCGGTTTGGGAGGAGGATTTACTCCGCCCGTCCCGTATACATTGAATTCGTATACAGAGACGCCATAGGCTGGCTGTACTCTTTGATGGCTGAACAAGCGCACATATCGTGCCTCTGCTGTGACCTCAATCTCGTTCAGGCCGCCTTGCCCCTTTGTTGTGGAGTAAACAGACTGCCAATTGATCTCGTCGTTGGATACTTCCAGATCAAAGCTGGAAGCATACGCATTTTCCCACTGGATGGAGATGCCCGAGATGGAGGCCACCGCGCCTAAGTCAACATAGATCCACTGCGGATCTTGCTGCCATATGCTTTCCCAGCGGGTGTTTTTGTCGCCGTCAACCACATGCTCTGCCGTATTGCCGCCCAGAGATGAGGAACTGTACACCGGCCGGTTCAGGGATAACAGATGATGTTCCTCATCTGCGGCGTGTACCTTCGAGACCGTCCACAACGGGATGCTGCTAATGAACAACAGAACAGATAACATCAAGTTCATGCAGATGTTGCGTGTGTTTCCTTTTTGACGCGTTCGTACCTTCATATAACCACTCCTTTGTTAGCCCTTGCCATCTCACCAGACGGAGCTTCGCTTCTTCTCTTAATAGCTACCGTATGTATCATTCTGTTCTCCCGTGTTGCCTTTGTGAGATGTGAGTCCAATAATCAACACGGGATATTCAGGTGCTTCCTTTTGTATATCGATCATTTGGTCTGGAAAATAAAGTTTTTTTAATCGTTTTCGTAGAAAAAGAGACATATGTCCTAAATCAGGTAAGGGGGATGTGCAAGTGTGAAATCAAGATTCGGGATGGTTGTTCTCCAACAATACAACGTCCTCGCCCCGTTGTTGTCTGAGAGCAATATTGTCCTTTCCCCAAGCGCACATGACATCCACGATGGTGTTGGCGGTAACACCATATTCCGTAAGTCCGTATTCCACTTTGGGAGGCATCTGTTGATAGACATGTCTGGTGACAAGGCCGTCCCGTTCCAGCTCACGCAGTTGTTGGATTAACACTTTTTGCGAAATACCGGGAATGCTTCGCTCTAATTCGCCCGTTCTCTTGACCCCGGACATCAACAAACAGATGATCAAGGCTTTCCACTTGCCACCTATGATTTCGAGCGTCGCTTCAATGCCCAGATTGTATTGTTTCATCCTGATTCACCTCAAGTTAAATTTTACGTGTTATATAGGGTGTAACTATTTATTTTCTCACGATTGTGATACTGAAGTCCATACACACTTTGAGGTAAGTACCTTACTTCATTGTGTGTATTTTCTTTGACCGGATGTGTTCGATAATGGTCCATATTCAAGGTAAGAAACCAACATTGTTATGAAAGAAGGAAGCTACGATGAAAACACTTATTATTCTGGCGCATCCCGATATAGAAAGTTCAAGAGTCAATCGTCGCTGGAAGGAGGAGTTGCTACAGAATGCAGAGGATATTGTTCTCCACGAATTATATACGGCCTACCCCGATGGGAAGATTGATGTAGCCCGAGAACAGGAAGCTGCTGGAGACGCATGATCATATTATGCTGCAGTTCCCGTTATATTGGTACAGTTACCCGCCGTTGCTGAAAAAATGGTTTGATGATGTGTTCACCCATGGATGGGCGTACGGATCGAAGGGAAATCGGTTAAAGGGAAAGCGGATGGGACTGGCAATGTCCATAGGGGATAAGCAGGAGAATTATGCAAAAGGTGGTTCTATCGGTTACAGCGTAGAGGAACTTGTTGCACCTTTCATAGCAAGCATGAATCATGTAGGGGCTCAGGCACTTCCGCATTATGCAGTCTATGGTGCCTCGTTCCAGGCTACAGATGAAGAGATTAATCAAAGTGCTGAAGGATATGTGCGTTATATAAAACAGTACCGGAATTTTTGAATTTAAAAGGTGAAGCTCTTCATAAGAAATGTACTGAAAAGGACCTGGCTCCACACATAGTGAAGTTACAGGTCCTGATCAATAACCGAATCCAATCACATTTACTCTACGCGGAAATAATCAAAATCTGCATATCCTCCGGTAGACTTCGTTGCATAATTGAAAAGCGCAAACCGATATCCCATAAAGTGTGGCAGTGTGTAGGACATCTGAAGTGTATTGCCTATGGTTGTCCAGTTGTTGCCATCCAGACTATAAGCAAAGTAGGCTTTGTCTGTCTGGTTCGTAAAATCACAGATGACGCGGAGATAGATTCTGTTCTGGTTCAATGGCATTGTTGCTACTTCGGTCATGGTGCCGGTGCTGGCATTAGCCATAATGATGGATTTGGTGCTGCCTGTCATTTTTACGCCAACCAAACCATATCTGGCCTGAAAAGCAGCAAGTCCGGCATAATCACCATCCTTCATGCCTGCTGTATCCAAAGCGGTAATCCCCGTGCTTTTTGGACCAAAGGCTCGTTGGGTCAGTGTGTTGCGGGCTTCCAACAGGTTTTTGCTGATTTTGCCTGCAGTTAACCGCATGAAACCGGGCCGCTGGAGCAGGGACCAGTTGGCAGCATCAGGGTTATGATTCCACTGCCAGAATGTGGCTAAGCCAGATGTGCCGGAAGATGAATTGCTCGTCAGGGAGACGTCATCCATGTAAAATGCCATCAGATCATTGGTCGGGTCCGGATTCGAGTTATACGGTGTTTCCACAAAAATAAAGCTTTGGGACAGGTCTGCATTCGACGGAACAGTATACGTACCCTGAAGAGTACCCCATTGTCCGCGGGTTAGCGTCGCACTGCCCATAATGGAAATTCCGGTATAACTCGCACCATTCTGGATGCTAAGATTGAACGTTTTGGTTGCTGGACCGGTGGTGTATTTGATTTTTGCTGAAAAGGAGTACGTTGCTCCCGGTACCAGCTTGCCTGTAACCATCTGTTTGGCACCGCCTGCAGTCTGCTGTCTGCCGCTGACGAACAGGCTTTTGGAACCGCCAAAAGCTTCGGCATTCGTTAAGGTGATGGTTGCCGTATTGTTGCTGGTCCACGGCTGGATGGTACTGTCCTCAAATCCGCCGTTCACTAACAGTTGCGTGACTGAGGGTGTACCTGATGTAGTTGCGTTGAACTCATCGGACCCGTAGATTCTGGCAGCAGGCTGACCTTCAACGGGCATATTCATGTTCAGGGGAACCTTGCCGTTCACCCCAAACACAGGCCAGTTATCCGACCACGTCACCGGAACGAGATAAGGGATGCGCCCAATGGCCCCGCTATCCCGAAACAGCAAGCCGTACCATGCACCGGATGCAGTATCGACGATGCCTCCTTGCGCAATGCCGGAGTCCCTGAGTACAACTTTACCTGTGTATGGACCTGTCAATGTGTTAGCACGATAGGCAAGCTGGATGCGTCCATCACCCGAAGGCCAGGCGATCAGAAAGACATAATACATACCATTGATCTTCTGAATGTGTGCTCCTTCGGCCTTCACAATCATGTTGGCGCCAGCTACACTGCTTGCGTTTGGAATCAGGACCTGATTGAGGCCGCCGGACTTGACGGACTTGGCATCAGGTGTCAGCTCAACGATACTGATGTTGTCACTGCCGTGAACAAGAAAGGTTCGATTTCCGTCAAACAAAAGAGAGGGGTCATGGTAATAACTGTTCAAGGTGTAAGGTGTCCATGGTCCTGTTTCAATATTGCTGGTTTGGTAAATATACGTCTTGCCGGTGGAAAGGGAACCAAAGGCCACATAATATACTCCGTTGTTGTACCGCAAGCTGCTGGCCCAGGAACCACGTCCATATTCGTTTTGTCCGTTGTTCAGATTCTGTATATCCCCGTTTCCAAGCGTATCATATACATAGTTTACGATGCTCCAGTTAACCAGATCATAAGACTTCATGACGGGTACTCCCGGATTCATATGCATCGTTGTGCTTGTCATATAAAAGGCATTGCCCACCCGAATAACGTCACTGTCAGGAACATCCGCGTATATCACCGGATTGCTGAACGTTGCTGCGGAAGCAGATGGACTTGTCAGAGGGAATGATGCCAGAAGCAAAGGAAGAGCGAGCAGAAGAGTACTCATTTTTTTCCACATATACTATCCTCCCGATCGATCATGTCCTATGAATTAGAGCGAGTACTCCAGATAATCGATATACGCATCCCAAGTGCCATTGTCCGTTGTTACGACCAGCTTGATCTCCTGATTGCCTGTAGCATGAGTGACCCCGGTAAGAGTTTGAACGGTTGGCTCCGTTCCGGTGAAGTAGAATGAGCCTGCGGTTACACCCCCAATGACCAGATCAACACGGGCTGTATTATTGTTGTTGGAAGCGCCGCGGACAGAGAATTGATGGGTTGGGAATGCAAAATACTGATTGTATGCCGCATAATCATTGTTTGCGTACAGAGCGACTCCATTAAACGGAGAACTGATTACGCCAGCGTATTGGCCGCCAAGCGTCATATTCTCGGCTTCATAACGGGTAACATTTGGATTGGGATTAGGATTTGGATTAGGGTTGCCGCCCGAACCGGATGTGAACTGCCAATAGTCCAGTTTGAACAGATTTCCGTTACCTGCACCTGTAAATACCAGATACAAACGATGTACACCAGTGGCGTTGGTAACATTTGTCTCCAGCTCACGCCAAGTCTGCGAACCGCCGGTTGAGCTTACGTTGAGTGTTCCGACGAGTGGTCCTGTCGGGCTGTCCAGTCGAATCTCGATGTTGCCATTTCCGGTAGAAGCGACATTAGCTTTGAATTTGGAGGCTCCAGCTGAGCCAAAATCCACATTGCCGACTGCGATCCAATCCCCATTATGAATATTAGTCACATTCTGATTGGCTACAGGTCCACCGCTCGCTTGACTCGGTTCGGTGGTAATACCTGCTTGCCAGCCGATGGTTTCGGCTTCCACCCGGACGTACGGATTGAGGTTGGTGGTCTGAGGTACACCTGTCATATTGCCTTGAACCTCCTGGATTGTTCCATCCGCATTATGTGTCAGTTTGTTGATATGTGTGGAACGGTAACCTTTGCCTTCACCGAGAAATGCCCGACTCACCGTTTGCGCATGGTACGCCACATACCATTCATTGTTGAATTGGAACACGGCATGGTGGTTATTGCCGCCTACGCCGAAGAACGTACCTGGATTTTTCAGAAAGTGTCCTTTATACGTGAAAGGCCCCATTGGGCTGTCGCTGACCATGTATCCGATCTCACCTTTTGGATATGCCGCCGGATGTGTTCCCGCGAAGTTGATGCAGTAGGAGTAGTAATATTTGCCGTTATACTTATGAATGCCGGAATCTTCGAACATATAAGGAGAATCAATGGTTACAGCACTGCCCACCACGCTGGTCATGTCAGCACCGAGACGAATGACACGAGCGGTTTTGGGATTGGCGATGGAAGCCGCATTGGTATCGTTCGGAATGCCGCCTCCAGCATACAAGTATGCAGAGCCATCATCATCGACGAGTACAGCCGGATCAAAGAGCCAGGTTACGCCAGACATTCCCGGTGTACTGTGTGTGAGGAGGGCACGTCCGATTGGATCCGACCACGGTCCGATGGGGGAGTCCGCTGTGAGCACACCAATTCCTCCGCCCGAGTTGGCAAAATAAAGGAAAAACTTTTCTTTGCCGGCAATGGTTTTCTTCGCCATGGCAGGAGCCCAGGATTGGGTAGCCCATTTGGCAATACCCTGACCATTATTGGCATTATTCGCACCCGCTACAGGGATTGAACCATGGTCTGTCCAGTTCACCATGTCAGCGGAGGAGATGACATTAATTTTCCCGATTGTGCTGTACTGATTCTCTCTGACAGAACCGTCACTGTTGTACAGATATGCATCACCTGTCATGTAGACATAGACCCGATTGTTATGGACAAGCACATAAGGATCGGCTCCAAGTTTATGATCGATGAGCGGGTTGGCGTTTCCGGGAAGTTTGGCAACGGCTGCATTGGCTGCATGACTTGATTCAACGGGCAGGGTGACAAAGATGAGCAGACACGACAACAGCATAACTAGCGGTTTACGAATCATACGTTTCGCCTCCATGAGATTGGATTAGTGGTGAACCGAAATTCAGAATAGCCGTGATGATGAAATGTCGAAAATGAAAATGAAGATTGTCCCTCATGTCACCCCCTTTTTGAATAGGTATTAGGTTCACTGTGTGGTTAAGTCTCATGTTGTCCTATATGGTATAAGCCAGACGACCTGTGCACCGTGTATGTAGTCACGGCGGTAAGGGGAGTGGCTAGAACCCGAAGTAAGCCTCATCTGAGTATGTGAGGTGAAAAGCTATAATCTGTCAGGTTTTATTTTGTAATCGCTTTCAATAAAATAGGGGAGAAGAGTGAAATTTGGCGAAGAAAGCCATTTGACCACTTTAAAATGTAATTATTTTTCATATTTTCTTTAAAATGTTTATTAACTTGACGATATCATATCACAATTTCGAGATAATACAATATTTTTCTATTCTTTGGTAGAGGATGAAGAAGATCATATAGTGGAAGAGTTACTTTTATGGAGAACATATAGAATGATAGAGAGATGTTGTCACGTGATTTTCCTGAAGTCATGGCCAGATTACGTTTCGCAAGAGATAAAATTGAATATATTAAAGAAGCTCGTGCCATGTGGCGCGGGCTTTTCTAGTTATTCCTAATGCGTGATGATGGATAATAGTGAACTTGCCCCCTGTGTTTTGTCCACACCATTGGTTGAGCGATTGAATATTACTATGGAGTGAGCATATACCAAATGCTGCTAGAGTAAAAGGTTTCAACAAAGGTGGGATGGGGAAAATGTCAATTTTATCAACTGGGCCGATAGAAAACAATCCGGTTTCCGGGACTAGACCGACACAACAGGTAACGATTCAATTGACAAGTCGGGCTAATGCGAACGCTATAACCGTATCCATTCAGGGCTATGTGCTAAGTACAGCAAGAACCCTGTATGTGAATGAAGTGATCAGTATTGCCCCTAATGAGGCAGTGACCCGAAATTATTTTGCAGATTTAGATGCTTTTGAGTTTGTGTTTGTAACCGATCCGGAAGGTGTCGGTGCAGTAGGAATTTCAGTGTGGGGTAAACAGGCGTCCGGACAATTGGTTGATGCACACCGGGTAGTGGAGCACGAAAAAACAGTTCATAACAACTAACAGATCAGAAATAACCAAAAGAGGAGATGGAGCGATGAGCTTTTTATCAACAGGGCCGATAGAAAATAATGCGGTTAGTGGTGTAAGACCAACTCAAACAGTTACAGTTAGAATAGATAATCGTAGTACTGTGACAGCCTCAACTGTGCAGATACAGGGGTATTACATGAGCGGTGGCATGAGAGTGCTGTATGTTAGTGAGTCTTTTGATATCGCACCCAATCAAGTGATAACCAACAATTATTTTGCGAATCTGGATGCCTTCGAGTTACTTTCACAACAACAGCGACAATGAATGATCCTGTTCAAGTATCCGTATGGGGGAAGAGCAGCACAGGCTCTTTGGTGACAGCCCATCGTTTGGTATCTTCCGAATTGCTGGGTGAAATCCCAGGTATCACGGGAGCCACAGGTGCAACCGGAGCTACAGGAGCAGCAGGCACGACGGGGGCAACTGGAGTGACGGGAGCAACAGGCACCGGGGCGACTGGAGCAACTGGAGCCACAGGTACAGCAGGAGTAACAGGTGCAACGGGAGCGACAGGTGCAGGTGCGGGGGCGACGGGAGCCACAGGTACAACGGGTGCAACTGGAGCAACAGGCACAGCAGGAGTAACGGGAGAAACCGGAGCCACAGGTACAGCAGGAGTAACGGGTGCAACAGGCACAGCAGGAGTAACGGGTGCAACTGGAGCAACAGGCACAGCAGGAGTAACGGGTGCAACTGGAGCAACAGGCACAGCAGGAGTAACAGGTGCAACTGGAGCGACAGGTACAGCGGGAGTAACGGGTGCAACCGGAGCAACAGGCACAGCAGGAGTAACGGGAGCCACAGGTACGGCTGGAGTAACAGGTGCAACCGGAGCAACAGGCACAGCAGGAGTAACGGGAGCAACCGGAGCAACAGGCACAGCAGGAGTAACAGGTGCAACCGGAGCAACAGGCACAGCAGGAGTAACAGGTGCAACCGGGGCAACAGGTACAGCAGGAGTAACGGGAGCAACCGGAGCAACAGGCACAGCAGGAGTAACAGGTGCAACCGGAGCTACAGGTACAGCAGGAGTAACGGGAGTAACCGGAGCAACGGGCACAGCAGGAGTAACAGGTGCAACTGGAGCAACGGGCACAGCAGGAGTAACAGGTGCAACTGGAGCCACAGGTACAGCAGGAGTAACGGGTGCAACCGGAGCAACGGGCACAGCAGGAACAACCGGTGCTACTGGTGCGACAGGTTCTGGAGCAATCATTCCTTATGCGTCAGGACTTCCAGTTGCGTTGACTACGGTATTGGGTGGACTTTGAACACGTCCAGTTTAGTTGGTTTTGGTAACAGTGCTTCAGGAGTAAGTGTTAATGGAGGGATTATTGATCTCACAGGCGCTGCTGGCACCTTGCTTAACTTTGCTTTCTCCGCATCACGTACAGGAACGATTACTTCACTGGCTGCTTATTTCAGTACGACAGCAGCACTTAGCTTAATTGGATCTACAGTAACGATAACTGCACAATTATTCCGCTCCACTACACCAAATAACACTTTTACAGCTGTACCCGGTGCAGCTGTAACGTTGACCCCTTCATTGACTGGCAGTTTAGCACTGGGCACAATATCCAGCGGATTGACTACAGGTCTGAGTATTCCGGTATCCGCAGGCGACCGTCTGCTGATGGTCTTCTCAGCATCCGTAACTGCCGGAATTGATGTGGCTACGACTGTGGCCGGATATGCAAGCGGTGGTCTTACTATCACTTAACGGAAAATGAGCTATATAATAAGTTTATAGACAGGGACCCTTGCCATGATGGTGAGAGGTCCCTGTTTATTTGTGAGCGCAATTCGTAGAGCATTAAAAAGGCGAGGAGTGCTCCTCACCTTGTACAAACCTTGAGTCTACTTCAATATCACTCCGTTTTGGTTAGGCTGTCTACGACAAATTGCAGTTGGGCTTCCAACGAAATCGGGTCACTAAATACGAAGCCACGGTTGTTATCGCGATAAACGTGATTATTTTGGACAGCAGGGAGGTTATCCCAGATAGGACCTTCAAAAACGGAATCCCCACTTTCATCACCTGTCCATCCACTAATGAAGATATAATCTCCTGCGTATTGTGGCAACAATTCAAGTGATAACTTGGCCCATCCCTTGCCGCTATCGATAGCTTCCTTCTGAATTATCGGCGGTGCCTTCAAACCGAACTCACCATAGATAATGTCTCCACCTCGTCCAAAGCTCCCATAGGCATAGAATTCTTTGGCACTTCCCGTATCAAAAATAGATACAGTGCGACCACCTACCGCTTGCTCCACGAGTGGTTTGTATTCAGCAATTTTAGCGTCCCACTCTGAGATCCAGGCTTTCGCTTGTTCTTCTCTACCAGTCATCTTGCCAAAATCCATTAATTGCTCACGCAGAGGTACTCCATAATTGACAGCTACGGTTGGTGCAATTTTGGATAGCTTTTCAATGGTCTCAGGATCATTCCATACTACAATTAAATCCGGCTGCAATTCCATGATTTTCTCGTAGGGTACATCGTTACCGATGTTGACAACGTCATCCAGCATTCCTTCTGTATAACTGTTAAAGGACTCATCACCCGCCCCAACAGGCTTAAGGCCCAGTGCTAACAAATTGCCGGTAAATGCTCCCGCAACCATGACGACCCTTTGAGGTTTTTTGGGAATTTGCACTTCACCGTTAACCGCAGAATAGGTTACCATCTCTGAGCCGCTGGTCGGGGTGTTATTGCTATGACTCTCAGCACCTATCGTTTGACTTGGCGTACTACCAGCATTTCCATTCGTGCTCGCTGGCCTGGAACATGCGCTAACTAATAGAGTTAGACACAGCAGGAGGGCAACTCCTACAGGCAGTCTGCTTTGATACATCCGTAAATCTCCTTTTTCGCTTAGTTGATAATGATTATCATCTCTGATATCACTATAACGACGGAGTTTGCGGGGGCAATGGATGATCGAAGCCTAAGGATAGGACGATAAGAACCTCTTGTCACCTGTCCGGATTCATACTTGAATTGTTTTGGTGTGACTCCCGTATGCTTTTTGAAGAGTCTTATAAAATAGGATACATCAGCATATCCGACACTTGCAGCGACCTCTTGGAGAGATAACTCGGTCTTTTGCAGAAGCGTTCCTGCTTTATCCATCCGAATGACGATCAAGTAATCGATTATACTTGCACCAGTTACACGCCGGAAGTACTTGGACAGATAAGGGACGCTGTAATGGAATGTACGCGCAAGTGTTTCCCGGGTCAGCGGCTGGGCGTAGTGTTCATGCATATAGCGCATAAGCTGAGAAGCAAGGTCAGGCCTAGTGGCGCTAACCTGCTGCTGATCCATTTGTCTGAGCAATTCATACACAAATTGATAGAACAATGTTCGGGTATGAAGCCGCCCCAAACGTCCTGGTATATTCCATTCACCATGCATTCGCTCAGCGAGTTCGTAGAGGATGGCAGGATGGTACGGAACAAAACCATACTGGAGATGGAATGGTAATAGTTGCTCTGGTTGTTGAAGTCTATGGTGCTTGCCAGGCAGCGGTAAGGAGGCTTTATAGAAAATCAGGTAATAATGAAAGGGTTCGTCTGTTGGGATGATATCCAGACGGGTGTTTTGCCCCATGGAGTACATAAAATGGCTTTATAACATGCTCAATTCCGTCTAAAATCACATTTGTGTTGCCATGCGTTACGTACAGAAAGGCGCTGGCAGGGAATAGGTAAGGGGGAACCAGCTCCCCGGCTTGTAAGACAATATGTCGTACATCCATGATTTTGAGCGATGCACAATTCCAGATGAGTATGTGCTCTTGTATATCCAAAGTTGCTTTCAATAGAGAGTTCTCTTCCTTCCATGAGCTGTCGCAGCCAGCCTTTTATGTGGTGAGGTTATTATATAATAATATTACTGGACTCTTGTGAAAAAAACGAAATACGGTTGCCAAACGTCGTATTAATGCACGGTTCTTTTATAGTTGTCCAAAGGCTATGATCAACGCAAGAACTATAAAAAGGAATGAAATAACATCCCGAGGAGTGTTACCACGGACAGCTCATGAAACCTGTGCTCCAGACAATGAGCGACCGGGGAGCAGGGCATGTGCAGCATATGGAAAATCTGTACGGCAAAGAAGACGAGGAGGCAGGTGCAAACGCAACCGACCTTCAAAAAGTTAATTCTTTGGGGTAACGTCTAGGTTCTAATCTAAGCATCGCATAAAAAGCCCGCAAAAATTGCGGGCTTTTCCTATCCAGTCATTCAACTAGCTGTGAATCTCACTAGCGGATGTGGCACCTTGACTTTCAAGCCAGGGGATCAGTTCTACCCATAAATGTCGTTTGGCTGTGTCCAGTGGAGTCATTCCATCCCAGGTAGCTATCCAGTTCAGTTCGGCGCCTCGGTCAAGCAGATATTCGGCCGTTTCTCTTTGACCTCCATGGCAAGCACACCAGAAGGCAACGTTTACTGCATCGGGAGGAGAAGAGGAGGTACTTGTTCCCCAAGGATAATTTTCAGGGAGTTGAGCTCCTTTAAAGTGTTCTTGTAGGGCATGAATATTTCCAAGGGCGGCCGCATGCCATAGGGCAAAGGTCGCCCCGCGCTCAACCAAGCGTTGTGCTGCATCCCATTGTGCGAAAGCAATAGCATCGTCCAGCGGTGTACCACCGGCGATTACCGCGCCAGGCGCTTCCATGTCTGCTCCAGCATCAAGAAGGGCATCGAGCACTTGAACGTCATTGGAGCTTGCAGCCCAATGCAAAGGTGTCTCGATATGTGGGCCGACAAAACGAGCATTTACTTCCGCACCGAACTTGGTCAATACTCGCACCGCATCTGCTCCATGAGGGAAGTGCCCCGGCCAATCTGTCACCACGTGCAGCAGCGTTTGAGAGATATTGGAGTCCGAGTCTATGTTGTCAGGCTTTCTTTCCAAGATTCTTATCATGGCCAAGCCGGGATTCTCAGCCAGCAGTTGCTGTAACGATGGGATATCTCCAGTGTGAATGGCTTGAATGACGCTCACGGCAAGTCGTTCATCTTCGTACATCAATTCCATGCTCAAATCTCCTTCCAGACTTATATATCATATCCATATTCATGGTTCTTATCACATAAGCATCTGAACTGCGCATCTGGCATGATACTCCGCAAGACCTTTAGCGAATTGCTGATCGGGGAAATGTCTGTGAAGCAGCTTTAACCCTCCGGATACCAAAGATAAATGATGGCAAAATCGATAGAATATCATCCGCGCCGGGTCGAGATCGTTATTTTTTAAGTGGTGATACAAGTCTCCAAAGCGAAACTCCAGAAAGCTATGCTCATGTTCGAGATCGAAGAATCCTGCGCCCTCAATATCAATAAGGCATGGTTGCATCGCATGATCTATCCATATATGATCCGGACCCAGCTCTCCGTGGATGAAACTATAGAGCTCTCTGGGTTCAATTGCGCCTTCCAATTCGGATAGTTTCTCAAGCAGCTTTTCTTCATTTTTTCTAATAACGGTCATATGCTTGGATGCATAGGATAGGGCTGTTTCCGCATCCAAACGCTGAACTTTGTAACAAGGCTCGGCCTTTTTACTGTTATCGTTGGCGTTTCCATAAACATTTCTTTGGATGTTATGCATAGTAAACAGCATATCCCTGATTCGTTGAAACACTATATCCCGATCCTTGTGATTTTTATGCTGGAAATAGGCTTCGGCTTTCAGTCCATCGACATACTCAACAAGAGCAAAATCATAAGCGTGCCGATCTCTATCGTTATTTAGATGATACAAGGTAGGTGTTCGAATTCCATGTTGTGCGAGAAAGCGAGTATTCATTGAGAAATGTTCGCTGCCATATGAACTGTGAAAAGTGGGTTCATTTAAGATCTCTTCCTGAAAGTAGTTGCTGGAAATATCCCAAACGTACAACAGGCAAGTGAACCCATTCTTGAAGTCCATTTTGTAAATGACTTTTTGTGCGCCTCCATGAACTCTTGCGCTCTGCGTTATAAGATAACCGGCACCAAATACATTGTACACATAATCCTGCAATTCTTCACCCGTAAGATGGTTGTTCGAAATCATTGATTTATGCTCCGTTTCATCTGTATTTTGCCGGCCAGCAATCTAAATATATAGAACATTTTTCCAAAAATATAGACTGTTTCTTTACGATCTGTTAAAGTGTTGCTTAAGGTCTGTATATTCATATGTACATTCAAGCAAGGGGCAGGGCACTCATGTTCATGAGTAACCCGGCCCCTATTTTGCATGCAAGTTAGCACTGTATTGACATCAATTTAAATTTAGAAACTTCGAATGTTGCCACCGAATTTTATACACTAAGTCCACCATCTACAGGCAAAACGACCCCGGTAACAAAAGAGGAATAATCACTAAGCAACCAAGCGGCTGCGTTAGCAATCTCAATAGGTTCAGCCGGACGCCTGAGAGGTGTCTTAACACTAATTTGTTCAATAATGTCGGGGTTAATAGAAACCCATTGCTGAATCATATCCGTCATTGTGGTTCCCGGAGCAATGGCATTGACCCGGATACCCGCTGGCCCATATTCAACCGCAGCCGTTTGAGTCAGACTGTTTACCGCTCGTTTAGATGCCCCGTACGCTCCCAATCCCGGGTTCCCCTTCAGACTACCCACGCTGCTGGTGTTGACAATGGAACCTGAACCTGAAGTCTCCATCATGGCTTTAATCTGGGCTTTCATGCACAGCCAGACGCCTTTATAATTTACGGACTGAATCAGGTCAAAGTCTTCTTCTCTCTCATCCACCAGCGAGGATACCGTGACTCCGATGCCTGCATTATTAAAAGCAGCATCCAGACGGCCATATCGTTCCACTGTAGCCTTAACAGCTTCTTCAACATTGCTTGCATCTGACAGATCGGCTGTAAAATATGCTGCATCTCCGCCCGACGTCTCAATTTCATCCCTGACTTTGCGCAACTCAGTCTCTGTTCTTGCGACGAGCATCACAGAAGCTCCTTGTTGTGCAAACAGCCTTGCTGCCTCAGCTCCAATGCCTCGCCCCGCACCTGTAATCATCACTATCTTGCTCGCCAACATTTGTCCTGTAATGGTTGTCATATTCATTCTCCTTGCCTGGAATTGTTGATCTCATCAACTGGCTTAAGTATACTTTGACTATTAAATGGTCACGAGAACCTGCTTGATGGTGGGTTTACGAGTGATAGGATAAAGGGGGAGCTTATACTTGAACGACAGTGAGCGCCGTTTAGCGCTAGGTAATTTCTTAAGAGATTTACGCTCCGCTCTTTCTCCCCTTGATGTCGGCCTTTTGCCTGGAAATCGTCGTCGCACACGAGGTTTGCGGCGAGAGGAAGTCGCCGGGATCGCGAACATAGGACTTTCATGGTATACACGCCTTGAGCAAGGTCGAGATATCCGTCCATCGGTAGGTGTTCTGGAAAGCTTGGCTTCAGCGCTCAAGCTGACACCCAATGAGCGAAGACATCTCTTTCTGCTTGCTGGAGAATCACTGCCTCCCCAATCGACTATTATGGAAGAGAAAATCAGCTCAACCATTCAGGATATGCTGAATGAATTGAATCCGAATCCGGCCTATGTCATCGGGAAAAAGTGGGATTTTCTCGCTTGGAATAAAGCGGCGGATGCTGTATTTACGATAAATAGGGTATCACCTCCGCATGATTATAATTTGATGTGGCGCCAATTTACGGATTCTGTGTGGAAAGAGGGATCGGAGGATTGGGAACGTGTCTCACAGAGAATGATTTCCGAGTTTAGAACGTCAAGAGCACGCTATCTGAACGATGATTCATTCGACAACTTAATCGAAGATTTGAAGAGGACAAGTGCTGATTTTACGAGGATGTGGCAGTATCATGAAGTGCCAGGTTCACTTGACGGCTACAAGAGGCTTTTGCACCCCACTTTTGGAGTTGTTGAATTTGAGCATGTCACCCTTCAATTTCCTAATGAACCAGATCAGCGAATCATGATTTATATGCCTCATCCAGCAACAAAAACTCTTTTAGAGCACTACTTCACGCACGAGTAGACAAGCATAAAAATTGAAAAGCATTCATTCGAAAAGGAGACATCCGTTTTTGAACTATTATTTTCTGGAATCTCAATATCCACGCAGAGGGTTCATTAGTGGCGGAACGACCTTCATTCCCCAATTAGATATGAATTATGTGGCGGTAGAGAATCCGTTGCCGGAGGGGACAACCGCAGAGGTTGAGTTAGTGTCTTCGGTGCGCAATCTGAATGTAGATTATTTTGAGACGATCACAGGTACAAGACATGTATCAGATCGGTTTAAAAAGCTGTTGGAGGAAACGAATACAAACGCACAGTTTATTCCGACAACGGTATGTTATCACGACGGTCGTACGGTGGAAGAAACCTATTGGACTGTACATCAGCTTGATCGTCTGGATGTTTTCGATTATGAACGTTCGGAATATGGACGCAAAGCGGTCATTGCTGCATCTGTACAACAGCCTCCGCGTAAGATCGTCAAAGTTGTATCCCGGATCTGCCTTCATGAAGAGCGAATTGGCGAGCATGAATTTTTTATGCTGGATTATATCAATATCTTCAAACCCATGGTTTCAAAAGATTTTTACGAAGTATGCCAGAAACATAAGTTATATCTGAACGTGACAGAAGTTGGAAATGTGAGGGGTTTATTGTGCGTTGTCATAATTAGTGATAATGTTTTCATAATTTATGAGAAAAGTATGTTTATACATATTTATTCACCCGAAACAACGTAATATAACTCTGGGCTAGAATAATGTTGCACCCACTAACGGCTCCTACCCGGATCACTGATGTTTGAGAGGCGACGTGCCCGAGGATGACGCTCGTCGCAGACGACGCAATCTCGGGCATGTTGTGGTGCTCGGCGTACCAGACCCGGGTGTAGCCGTGGGCCTCGGCGGTCTTGGAAGAAAGGGATGTTTGGTTTAAGCTGTACCCTGTAGAGTAGACACTTTAAAAAAGTCTCACTATGGGGTATTTTTGTTGTATACCATGAACGAGACAAGGACGGAGAACGATTAATTGAGTAAAAAAACATTTACAGCACGCGAAATAGAGCGACTTGCTACAAATCCATATGTGAAATCTGTATCGATTAAGGGAATCACTTATACGGACGAGTTCAAACAACTCTTTATTACATCGAATCAGCAAGGAAAGATGCCTAGAGAGATTTTTGAGACTTGTGGATTTGACGTTCAGATCATTGGGATGACTCGGATCAAAGCCGCAGCTGACCGATGGAGAGCGACATACAACGAACAAGGGGCTCTAGGCTTACAAGATGCACGAGGCAAACATTCAAGAAGACCTATACAACGAGAGTTAATCTTGGCAGAGAAGAACGCGAAACTCGAAGCGTAGATCCACCTGCTCCAAGCAGAGAACGAACTCTTAAAAAAGATTCGCTTGGCCGAACGGGGGTGAGCAACGAGTAAAATTAACGCCTGGTCTTCGATATAGGTTAATCCGAACCGTGAAATACCATCTCCAGCGAATGGTGAGTGTTCTGTGTGAGACTGCAGGGGTCTCCAAAAGCAGATATTACCGATACGGAAACACTTCAGCCATTAATAAACACACTCAGAAGGAACGGATAGATAAGGAAATAGGTGTACACATCCGTCGAGCCTTCCAATTTAAAAAACGTAACAAGGGCGCTCGTTCCATCAAGATGACGCTGGAAGGACAATTTCAGATCTTCTGGAATCTCAAGCGCATCTGAAGAATCATGAAAAAATACGATATCGTATGCCCTTATCGAAAAGCAAATACGTACAAACGAATGATGAAGGCAACCCATGAGCATCGAACCATGCCAACCTGTTACACGTAACTTCAAACAAGGTATCCCGGGCAAAGTACTTCTAACGGATAAGGGAAGCGAGCCTATCTGTCTACTATTAAGGATAGTTCCACCAATGAAATTTTGGCTTATCATGTGTCGGGTCGAATGACGATGGATCTGGCGACAAACACGTTGCTTCACTTACAGAAAAATCGAAAATTCAAGAAAAGCCAAGACGCCTTCATTCATTCCGATCAAGGTACTCACTACACTCATCCAGATTTTCAGAAGAAAGTGAAACGTATAGTGCTTGGGCAATCCATGTCCAGACGAGGAAACTGCTGGGATAATGCACCGAAGGAGTCGTTTTTTGGTCATTTTAAGGATGAAACTTCATTAAAGAGCTATGCTACGTTGGACGAAGTCAAACGAGAAGTTAAAGCCTATATGACCTACTACAACCACATTAGATACCAGTGGAACCTCCCCTGTACAATACAGAGATCATGCTCTTGGAGCAGTATAGTTTTTTAGAAATGTCCTTTACATAGGGTACAGTTTAGTTTGTGTTACTACCTAATAAATATGTTTTTAGATAGCAAGTTGAAAATCACCAGTTCTCATATGAATGTGTATAGAATCATTTAATATGCACTAATATATTAAATGATTTACATATTACATTTAAAACTATATAGAACAATATTTATAGATTTGTATAACGAAATTGGTTTTTTTTTCGACAAAAAAAGACGATAAACTACAAAATAAACCTATTTATTATTGGAGATGAATAGACGATAATGATAAAGCTATTTAGAAACTATTGAATGAAAAGGAGTGAGTCTTAACGGTGTAAAGAGAAGGTTTCGTATTTATAGAAGTAAATGACAATATTATAGTAAGGGTGAATACTCTAAATAATGAAAATTAAAACAGCTTTTAAGTTATTAATTTCTCTAAGTCTAATTTCAACAATGAGTGTTACAAGTATCGTTCAAGCAGAGGGTAACAAAGCTGAAAAAGCAGTTAATCAGATATCAATAGGAACTGAGCATTTCTTGGTACTGGGTAGGGATGGAACTGTATGGTCAGCAGGACAAAATAGTGGCCAATTGGGAAGAGAATCTGATGCAGTATTCGACGACCTAAAAGCTATTCCATCCGCAAAAGATATGGTTGGTATTTCTACAGGGAAATTCAGCAGTTATGGTATTACCAAGAATGGTAAGGTATTAAACTGGCAGTCCTCTTCTTCCAAATTTGATTCAATTTATTCTTCATTAAATAACGTGAAAACGGTAGTCGATGGATATACCTATTATGCAGTTCTGACTACGGAGGGAACCGTTTGGACGTGGGGGGCGGGTTATTACGGACAATTAGGACTGGGGGATCGTAAGCAACATGATGTACCTACACTAGTCCCGAATTTAGATAAAGTCACTGAGATAGCTGTTGTAGGCCAAACCACATTTGCAATTCAAGAGGACGGTACGTTATGGGGATGGGGATTTAATGGTACTTATCAATTAGGTAATGGGAATACTGAGGAAAGTTTAGTTCCTGTTCGGATTGAAATTCCAACAAAGATCAAGCATATCTACTCCAATTTTAACAATACCGTTGCGGTGATCGACGTAAACGACAATGTATGGATGTGGGGTAGTAATAGCGATGGAGAACTAGGAGATGGAACGAAAGAATCCATAAAGTCACCAGCGATTAATGATGGATTGGGTAAAGTTAAACAACTGGCCTTTGGTCGATCCCATGTGCTTGCTCTTAAAAAAGATGGAACTGTGTGGGCATGGGGGGAAATAGGTACGGACAGCTAGGTGACGGAACTACGGTGAATCGCTTGCTCCCTATCCAAGTACCCGGCTTATCGGAAGTGGACTCCATAGCAGCAGGGAATGGATACATCAGTGGTGCAGTTAGTAAATCTTCTCAAATTTATATCTGGGGGAAGGATGTAAGATCATTGAACGCAAAAAGCTTAACCTCGCCTCATCAAATTACTATTGATGATCAACCAAAAGAAATGGTGACGATAGATAAGCCTGTGAATCTGATACTTAAAGTAATGAACTCCTCTACTGTTCAATTGTCATGGGATCAACCAAAGGCACAAAATGAGCTTGAAGATGGGTACAACATCTACCAGAACAACGTGCTGATCGGAAGTACCAAAGAGAAAAATTATGTTATTAATAATCTGGATGCAACCAAAGAGTATAACTTTTATATCACAACGAAGGATACATCAGGCAAAGAATCCGAAGCAAGTAACACGGTGAAAAGAGAGGGATTGAGAAATATACTTACATCTATAATTCTTCAGGACAGCTTAAGGACATCTTGTTTGAATCGGGTAAGAAAATAACTTATGAATACGATAAAAATGGGAATTTGAAAAAAACTACTTTAGTCAACCCATAGACTATGAGCAATTGTAGCCACTAATTAGTGAACAGAGCGAAATCTAGTTGAAACATTATAAAGTGAAGAAGCTTATCAATATTATTCTTGTCTTTTCAGTAGTGCTAGGTCTTTTCGGAAACGGGATACTGGCGACTACATATGCAGAAGAGAAAAACGAACAAACTATTTCTACAGGCCAAAATCCTTCTCCGTTTGAGTCTGTACCTCTGATTGCTGAGCAGTTTAATATAACGGAAGACTTTATCGAGGGTTACCTGCATCAGGATTACACGTTGAATGAAATTCATTAGTTCTCTATATAAAGCTAGAGAGTAACCTCCCAGCCATTTCGGACGGTAATCAGGAGCGAAATGCCACACTCGAATATGTGTTATCAAAACGCATATCTAACTCGTCTAAACATGATGGTTTCCGATGTGGATGGTCAAACAACACTTATAAGTTCATTATCGGAATATGACTTGTCTACGGGTGCATTAATTGCATCTACGGATGTAGAGCAACGTACAACAAAATATGGTTTGGATGCAATTGGTAGAACCGTTGAAGTGACACAACAGGGAGGAACTACGCTCCGTGCGGATTACGACCATATCAACAATACGATCAAAGTGACGGATGAGCTTGGTCAGCAACGATTGAACAAATGGAATTTCTACTCGGAAACACTAAAGAAAGAAAGGATATCGTTGAGAACTTGGATCCAGTTCAAGAGCACCAATTTTATGTAACGATCAAAGGTGTGTTAGGTAATGAATCTGATCCGAGCAAGGTCGCGGTAAAGAAGAAAAACAAAAATATAGTTATACGTAAAACTCAGCAGGTCAATAGTTAAGCGTAATATATGAATCTGGGAAAAAGGTTATTTATGAATACGATAAGAATGGAAACTTAAAAAAAAATTAATATTATAAATCCAGCTACACTCTTACTAACGGTTAAATTTAACAAAGTCCTAACAGAACAGTTTATACTTTTTCCATCTTGGTATTTAGGCATTTCTATGTTCGACCTGCACCTTATCCTTTATTTAATTCGAAACGGAGAGAAACTTTTGAAGTATCTTATAAAGAAAACTATATCCATCATTCTGATCGTTGCAGTACTGTCAGGTTTGATGGGAAATGTTATACCTACGATTTCATACGCCGAAGATCAGGGTCCTTCACCTGAAACCATTCAAATCCTCATTGATGAATTCGGTACTACGACTTCTTTCATCCAACGCTACTTAGATCAAGGGTACAATCTGAATGAAATAATAGCCGCGTTTTACAAAGCAAGAGAGAGCGGACTATCTTTTGATGAGGCTCTCCGAGCAATCCACCCTGAAGAGGTCAACGAATCTGCTACTGTTACCAGTGATGTCTATACGGACCCCCTCATTGAAAATGAAGCTTCAATTATCAGTGTCGAAGCAGATCAATCCGGAATTATGCAGCGATACGATACTTTTACGGTGACTGAAGAAGTCTATACCAATACTCCTACAGACCCTAGCTCGGAGAATAGTGAGAATAACGAGGAAAAGATAACCGAAGAAGAGGAAGATTCCTCGGCACAACCTCCCGATTTTGTCATACCTAATCCGAACGAAACAGAACCTGAGCCCGAACAAGAGCCGGAGTCATCACTCCCGGAGGATGCTAATCAAGTTGATGAAGGTAATCAAGGAGAAAAAATAACTTCCGATTCGAAAGATACGGATAACAATGATAAAGAAACATCTACAGATGAAGAGAAAAGCGACTCTGAGGAATCGGAAATCATTCAGCCGCTAGCTGCTTCTACAAGTATTCCTGAACCAGGGAAACATGTCTCTGAAAAAGCACCCGTGTTTGACCGGAAATCGTTTAATGAAGCGCCTTACAGTGTTGGTGAAAATGGCGAAACGATCTCCACACTCAGTGGGGACTTATTCTGGAACATACGGATGCCACTTTACCTGGACGAGGAGGCATGTCTTTTAATCTCGAAAGACAATATAATTCGACCTCAGCGCAATTCTATGATATGGACGTAGGCTATAACACATACGAATATCCTATTTACCAGTACTTCGTTGCGTATAATGCCGTGAAGAAAAAGAAGATTCCAATCTATCATGTCAAGTACACGGAGAATATGTGGATTCAGTGGGACAACAATGGGGATGGTAATGTTGATTCTGAAACAGCAATCATTGAAACGAACACGATAAAAAAAGGGACATATACAACCGAATCCGAAGCCAAAGAAGTGGCCAGTCATCGAATCGTGTACTTTACTGAGCCTGAACCACTTTACGTACAAAAAACTCAATATAACAATCAAGATAGCTTTCCAGCCAGCCTGGCCTATAACGAAGGTGGATTCATTGGTACGTTGAGCAAGTCTGGAAGCGCAAAAGTTGTCTCGGCCAATATACACCGTCCCAAACAATTACAGCACCGCAACAGACATGTATCAATTCAATTGTGGGGAAATATGATTCTAAAGGTAATTGGGTACAAACTGGAACGGAAAGTCCATGTCCACAAACCAAGACTGCCACGGTGCAGGGTAAAACGATCACATTAACACGTACCTCTGTAACGAATACAAAGGCTTGTCCTTCACCAAATACAGCGGGAGCAAATTATCAATGTACCAAGTCATGGACAGCTTATTACAACGGATCTGTGACTATACCAGCTTCAGATACACGTAGTTATTCCCAATCGTATGCAGGGACTGTAGAAAAACCAGGATATTACTCATCTCGAAGATATGATCCATGGGTGAATTTGGGGAACGGCGCTAAACAACGTAGAGTATACAATGTGAACGAAAATCCTTGGGTCGAAACGGAGATCACCGAAGGAAGTGCGGTGGCAACTACGCTAGCTACAGATGGCACTGAATTATGGTCTCAAGCTAATACTTGGAAAGAAGCATTTAATGCAAATCCCGGTTTCCCGATACCTTATCCGTTTGACGATGGATATAACTACTACATCGCAGCACAACCTGCTGGGGAAATACGCGCCTATCAAGTAGGAAGCAACACAGATGTAACCTACTTTAACAAAGCGGTTCCTGCAGCAACCGATAAACGTGCACCGCTCGGAAAAGGTTGGTCTTGGAAATTACCTTATATTGAAAAAGAAAATGATAAGTCGTTTGCTGTGATGGCCGATGGTGGACGATATGAAATTGTGGGCAGCAAACTTAAAGGGACAGACTGGGAAGGCACTACTATTACTTCAAATGCTTCAGTAACTGTGAACGGAGAAACATCCCAACAGGTTATTACCTCAGCGGATGGACTCTCCAAACAATACTTCACTGCTGATGGACGCTTACTTCAACTTTCTGATTCCCGGCAGAATGACATTCAATTCATTTATGAACAAAATGCCACCTATCAAAGTAAATTACTGACGCAGGTCAAGGATGCCATTGGTAACACAATCCGGATTGATTACTCTCCATCAGCCGTGACGATCCGGCAAGGCGAACGTACTGTTACGTATCAAAAGAAAGCCCAAAACGGGATTGAGTTACTGGATTCAGTCATTGACCCATTAGGTCGCAAAACGACCTATTCGTATAAAATGGCTGATGCGAAGTTTAACTTGCTTGGCTTTAGCCCGGAACGTGCAGTATCTAATCCGTATGCCTTGCTGTCCTCTGTACAGCATCAAACTGGAGCAAAGACCTTTTATGAATACGAGAACTCTGCTGTGAAACGCTATATCGGTGCTGATTCTCTGAATGAAGCATACCGGGTGCTCAGCCGTAAGGATCAGTTAACCTATGAAAATGGTACAACTGAAGATTACAATCGACAAACAGTAAGTTATACCTCAGACCTAGGTGCAAGTTACGGGAAAAAGAGTACTTTTGGGGCTACTATTCGTGATGGACTGACCGAGACACAATATGCGTACCGCAAAGAAGTCTCTAGTATAGATGCACCAGCTTCCTACTACCTCGATCGAATGACAGCTAGCGGGGAAGGACTTATCCGAACAACGGCATATAATTATGAAAAAATGGTCAAAGACCATAGTCTTGCTGCCACCGAACCAACTACAGTAACTGTCACGGATAACCAAACGAAGGATACCATGACTTCAACGATACAGTATGACGATTACGGCAATGTAACATACCAGAAAGATGCAACTGGGAAAACTGTAACTAGTACTTATGATGATAATAGACACTGGCTAACTAGCATAACGGAGACAGTAGACTCCTCTAATAAAAAGTTCAGTGTATTAGAACGAAACATACAAGGAGACATTACACAAATTGTCAGTCGCAAAAACAATGTGAGTGGGGAGATCATCAGTCAAGCTGCTTACACATATGACACGTATAGTAACTTGCTTGTACAGCGATTAAAGAATGGAACTCAGGAACAGGCTACGACAGTGGAATATGATTCTATCCAAGCCTATCCAGTTAAAAAAAGTACCATTACAACAGATGTAGACGGGAAAAAGAGTACTGTAACGACAACTACAAACTATCATCCAGCTGACGGTAACTTGATGAGTTCTGTGGATGCAGTCCAACGGACGACTGCATATGGATACGATGCACTCGGGCGGATCATTCAAGTTAATCAAACAGATGGTAGCGTCTTGCGTGTAACTTATGACGATAACGGAAACCGGATCACCGTTACTGATGAAAATGGTCAGAAACGGATAACAAAGTGGAATGCGCTTGGTCAAAGGATTGAAACAGGATATTACAAGGGATCGAGTTATATAATCGCTTCTCGTACCGGATATGATCCTTACGGACGAGAGATTTGGAGCGAAGATAGTTTAGGTAATCGGACTAGTTCGGAATATGATGCTTGGAACCGGATCGTATCGACAATTGGTGCGGATGGTTCAATAAAAACCGTGAAATATAATGATACAGACCGTACTGCAAAAACGACAGATGCCGAAGGGTATGTACAGATTCAAACCTTTGACCGTTGGGGGCAAATGATTAAGGTAGAAGAAAAAGCCCAGCAAGAAAAGGAGATTAGGTTACTGCAAAAACTGATATACGATGTAATTAGCGGAAAGTTACTAGAAGAAACGGATGGCAAAGAACAAACTACTTCGAACAGTTATGATATCCAAGGACAATTAACTGAGGTAAAAAGTCCGAACGGTGAACAAACACGTTATGCTTATGACATGTTGGGCAATCTCGTTCAAACAACTGACGCAGCTGGAAATGTCAAGCAAAGTCGATACGATGAATTAGGGCGCCGAATTCAAACAACGGACAAACTGGGTAATACCACGAAAAGTTATTTTAATCCAGACGGTACTTTAAGTCGTTTTATTGATCGAAACGGAAATAATTTTTCGTATGCTTATGATGAACGAGGTAATCTGCTCGCTAAACATAGTCCAGAAGAGATCATTCAATTCCAGGTAAATCGGGTAGGTCAGCGGACGAGTATGACTGATCAAACGGGGACTACGACATATGAATATGACTCTGCAACCGAACAGCTAAAACGAATGACTTATCCAGACGGCAAACAAACAACGTTCGAATATGATAGCAATGGTAGTCGCACATCTATGACTGGGCCATTCGGGACAACCGTCTATTACAGCTATGATACGATGAACCGACTTATCTCGGTAGGGACTGCAAAGGATATCCCAGATATGCAGTACAAATACTATATGAACGGTTTGAGCCGAGAAGCGAATGCAAAAAATGGGGTTCAAGATTTAAAAACATACCAAGGCCTAGATTTGATTGGTTTGAATCAGGTACAAAGCCAGCTGGAATTGGATAGCTATGTTTATGACTACGATAACAACAAAAACATCGTAAATCGTGTACATGGTGAGACGACAGACACATTCTCATATGATAAACTCGATCGAATTTTGAAATCCACCGTAAGTCAAGAAGAATACACTTATGATAACCAAGGTAATCGCTTGACAATGACTACTGATACGGAGTTTGAGGTAGAAGATCGTGATTATACGTATGATATGAGAGACCGCCTAATTTCTGTGCAAAAGAATGCTAAGCAAGTGAGTTACAAATATAATGGTGACAACTTGCTAGTTGAACGTACAGAAAATGGTAAAGTAACCCGCTACTATTATGATGATAACGCACAAATTATAGCAGAAGCGGAAGTTAGCAATAGTACCCCATCACTTAAAGCGAATTATATTCGAGGCACAAAGTTAGAGGCAATTCAATATGCAGATGGTACGAAAGCCTATGTGCAATCCAATGGCCATGGTGATATCACAGAACTGCGAGATGAACAAGGGAAATTATTGAATCAATATGATTACGATATTTGGGGTAACATCGTAACAAAAGAGGAAATGGTTCATAATCCATTCCGATATGCTGGAGAACTGTGGGACGATACAACCAAACTTCAATATTTACGAGCTCGTTGGTACGATCCTACAATGGGACGGTTTATCAATGAAGATACATTTGAAGGAGAAATAACTGACCCTCAGAGTCAGAACGTATATTCATATGTAAGCAATAATCCACTAAAGTATGTTGATCCGAGTGGGCATATTAAAGATTCAACGTACTATGAGATCGAGTTTATGTTGAAAGAATCTATGTCGTTAAAAAGTAAATCAGCTGAATACTGGAGCAATCGTAGCCAGCTTGGAGTTATTTTCCAGAAGGTTTACGGCGATCGTGATAATATGACGTTTAAATTCCGCTATGGATTATTAACTCAAACAAGTCCTTACCCTCAAAATAACACGAAAGGAAATGCGGATTGGGCAAGACAAGTACTACTGGCAGATCTAGACGCTTATACTGATCGAACTTGGGCCTTAGCACAATCTGTTGAAAGCATAATTTACTCTGCCACTGGACTTGTCGGATCAACTAAAGGAAAGGTAATTATCAAAGGATGTAATTGTTTTACAGCTGGAACGAAGGTGAAAACCGATGAAGGTCAAAAGAATATCGAAGATATTGAAATTGGAGACATGGTTCTAGCCAAAGACGAAAATAATCCAAATGGAAAAGTAGGCTATAAAGAAGTTACTAATCTGTTTCGAAATCAGCGAGATGATATTATTAAATTGTATGCTGGCGACCAAATTATAGAGACGACTGACAATCATCCGTTTTGGGTAGAAGGTAAAGGTTGGGTCTTTGCTAACGAGCTGCATGGGGGACAAACTTCTCAAGGCAGACGGAAGCAGCCTTTCCATTCGTAAGGTAGAGTTTGTCAAACTGAATGAGCCAGTCATAGTTTACAACTTTACAGTTGCAGACTATCATACGTATTATGTAACAGATTTAGGAATTTGGGTTCACAACACAGAATGTAGTTTAAGTGCAAGGACTCTCGCCACGATGGGCAAAACTAATACAAAAATTGCAGGCCTGGAAGGCAGTTATATTTCTAAAAATACTGCACTATTTACGGCTGTAGAGTTTGTGGGACCAGGATATACTAAAGGTACAGCTGCTAACGGTTATACAACTTATGTGAGTAAAGATGGGAGATATGTTGCAAGATACGGATATAAAAAACACGGAGGTCTAGAACTAAACCTGGAGGATACTCGTACAAACGGTAACTTCCATATTAGTGTTAAGTGACATGAAGGAGAGGGATACTTTTGGTTATACCAGTATTGAAAGATATAGAAGCATATGAAGTATCAGATGGCTTGAAAGGTACAAAATTAAGATGTACTGCCTATATAGCTGAAGAAGAAGACATTGGTTCAGATTGCTTCCATTTTCAAGTTTTATCTCCCGAGTATGTGGTAAGTTATCTAAATGAAAACCAAAATATGTTCAACGGAAGAGCCACGTTTATTTCTGAAGAATTTGATTTAGAGATGATAAAAGTTGAAATAATTAATATTCTGAAAGATTGCATTCGACCTACATGGGAAGAAGTCGCACTAGCCATTAACCGTTTTTTAAGATGGGAATATGATAATATTAAATTCTTATCAGAAAGTGAAATATTATCAGAAATAAATCAGAATAAATAATTCCTGTTGAAAAACTTATATTCGACCATATAAGTTTTGAGAGATTGCAGGGTTAAGCAAGTACCTGCTGTCGGGGGACAAGAACATATTCCCATTGAAAGTCGCTAATTTAGCGGCTTTTTTATTTATCTGTACAAGTTCTTGTCCCATGTCAAGGACAAGAACTTGTACAGATTACTGTATTTGACAAGAACATGTTCCTAGTCCTTTAACGGTACAAGTTCTTGTCAACCGACAGACGATGTTGACAAGTACAGGATAGGAAATGGTGTAGAGTACATTACCATTAGTAATATTCCTATGGCATATGTATAAAAGTTGATTTTTATGACTATACTTCTTAATATTGAAGAAAGTTTTAGGAGGCCTTAGGATGAATACGTAAAATCATGAAGAAACACGGGCTCTAACTTTAGACTTTGTTTTTTTATGATAATAAAGACTTTTTACTTCAGCGTTATCTATTTCAGAAAGTACAAATTCATTGAGCGAGTTAGTATTGTCAATGAAATACTAGTGCATATTATATGAAACCATATATGATAGATTTGAAATTTCCTAGCGATATAATTCCAAGGATGCTTCAGGAATATATTATTCTTGTGTTCATCAGAAAAAATAGGATTACTTGACTTTGTAAAGGGAGTGATTAAATAATTGTTGCTATTGAGGAAAATCTACTAATTTTAAGTTTAACAATATTTGAATATCTTAAAGAATCTATTAAAAAGTCGATCACATTCTGATAGGAAAATTCACATTTAAGAAGTAGTAGTAAGTGAGTAATAACGTAAAAATTCCGGAGTGTATTTAATACTACATAATTTTGATCAAGTATTTTATGTTTCACAAGATGATTTTAATTTAAAAGAATAAAGTATTCCAAATTGAGACTGTTATCTGCTACTAGATAGTGGTCTTTTTGCTATGTATAATTAAGATGTAGATATCGTAAAAATCCGTATCCATTATCATGCATAAAGATACAAATTGAGTTTTTCGTTTTTTTCACTAATTGTGAAAATCATTGAGAAATTAAAATTATAATAATAAATTTTTCCCATTAATTGCGAAAAAATGTATTGATACATAAGCTTTTTTGTGATTTTTCTCACTTATTATGACAACGCACATAAGCATCTAAAATGCTGCATGAAAATAATGAAAGCACAGAGAAGCCCGCGCATAACGTGGGCTCTTTGGTTTATATTTTTCCACGGTTACGTGTCAGGTTTTCCTTCAACCTATAATCCAATGGATGTAGTCTTGTATCATTTCTTTGCTTCGTGTTCGATTTATTTTATCCGGTTCTAAATACAAATTCAGAGCCATCCCGTTCATAAAGGCATACAGTTTTTCCTGTTCCTTCTCCTCATCGGTAGTGCGCAGAAGACCTTCATTTTTCAAGTACGTAATGCAGTTCCTGATTGCGTTTTGCAGGTCCTCATAGTTGGCATCAAATCCTTTTTGCGTTTTTCCATAGCTTACAAATGCAAACCAAACCTCCATTTCCAATAATGTCTGTTCATCCGTCGGCACTAGCTCAAGCAAGTATTCAACAATTCTTTCTTGAGGGGCCAATTCTCTTGCATTCAGATTGCTCAGACGATTAAGTACCTTTTCTTTAACTAACTCCATTGCAAATGCTAATAGGCTCTCTTGTTTGGAAAAATAATGTCTTAAAGCGCCTTGTGATAAACCGGCCTCCTTGGCAATTGTTCTTGACGTTGCATGATGAATGCCTTTCTCACTAATAATTTTCCAGGTAGCTTCAGCGATAATATTTTTCATCTTCTCATGGTCCACGATTTTTGGCATACACACAGAATACCATATTATTTAACTCAACTGAAATAAATAGACGATCAAGATGGAATGTGCTAGAGTTTATTTAACTCAACTGAAATAAAAAGAATGGGGCAAATGCGATTTGCCACGCAAAGGAGTACAAGTAGAATGAATCAGCAATTCAAAGTAATCTTCCCGACATGGGGAAAGGCAACAGGCATATTATGCATGATCCTGATATTTGCTGCTGTATTGTGGTTAGTATGGACCGGAAACTTGAATATAAGGTACACGGCTGATCGTGAGGAAGTGATTCCAATATGGCATAGTATGTTGCCGGCATGCCTTGGCATTGTTCTAATCCGTATGATTCCTTATAAAAGTCAATATCCCTCGTCCTTCCAACAGATGGAGAAACAGCACGTGGTCGTTCAATCGATTGTATTATTGCTGTCAGGTGTTTTATTTACGGTTTCTCTGATAACGATAGACCCGCAAGGATTACATTTTCAGCTATATTATTTGGCGTTCAAGTTGACGACATTATTGTTGATCCCGTTGATTTTATTGTTGATTTATCGAAGAATGACTGGCGGGCAGCAAAACATGATCTCTGCAAAGCCTCGTACTCGCAGACACGTCATCGCCCCACTAATCGTTGTTGTGGTGTGGTGTTATCTAAAGTTCTATTCCCCAGCTGCACAACCAGAAGGAGCGATCATTGCAACCGATACGACAGAATTACTTCTTATGGTGTTGGTTGGTTTCATGATCAATAGTGTATTGGAGGAAGTTTTTTATCGGGTATGGTTGCAGACTCGATTGGAGACGCTGCTTGGAAGATGGCCCGCCATATTACTGGTTTCAATACTATGGTCCATCTGGCATGTCGCCATTCAAGGAAGTGGTCAGTGGGATATGGATGTGGCAACAGTGATTGCAAATCATGGGGTTACGGGTCTGTTTCTTGGTTATTTATGGGCCTGCTATCGTAAAATATGGGTGATTATCCTGATTCATGGACTCATGAATGCTTCTCCTCATTTTCTTCTGCAGATTTTGTTTCATTAGCGGGATAGGATCTGTTTGGATCAGTCTTTCCGTGCATCGATGCCTCTATCTCTCACGTATTCCCGGTTGACACTGAGGCGCTGCAAATACACCGCAACAGGCATCAGCCTGCATGGCGGTGTATTTGTCGTTGAGATCCTGCAGACTTGTGCTCCGTCCCGACACTTTCTTCGTCGCACCGGATTTTCCTCATAGCTAAACTATTCACTCCAGCTTCCAGAATACAACTTCACATTTGATAATCCCCTTTCTTCCAGCGCAATCACGTGCGGACAGGTGAATATGCCTGAACCGGAGTTGCAGTAGTATTCCTGCGGAGGGATCAGATACATGAAAGAAAGACAGAAAGACACAATTTTCCTGTAATATAATTTCCGATTGTTCAAATCTCTGAACATATGGTAAGTATTTTTACATGTTCTTTGTATTTTTAAGTTAATTATTTATATTTAACTCAATAATGTTATGTTTTATGACGAAAAAATATTGTTGCAAATGTATTTATATGTTAGTGTTTGTTTGTGTAAGGTAATATTACATATCGTAGAGGGGGAGCGAGATGTTTATTAATCGAACGATTAGGAGATTGGGAGTTTCAGTAGGGATTCTGAGTATGTTTGCATTTGCTATACCTACAGTGGGCTTTAGTATGCCGTTGCAACCAACAACCCTGGATAAGGTAGAAGGTGATTATTATGTAACATCTGCGATTGAGAACATTCGCTGGGGATCACTGCCCAATCGAGACAGCTCTCCGATTCTTACTGTACCATCAGGAAGTGCTGTAACATTTGACACGGTATCGCATGAGGGACTGATGGAGGATCAAGGGAGAAATCCAGTGGACTACTTCGGCAAATTTGGTATCTCATCCGATGGCGTGTTGGATGATGCGAAGGCAATTACAGCTTCTGAGATTAAGCATGATTTTGTAAAAGACGGACCTCATATTATCACTGGGCCAGTAGCGGTTGAGGGAGCAGAACCGGGAGATGTGCTTAAAGTAGAAGTCCTTTCGTTGCAAACGCGAGTTCCCTATGGTGTCATTTCTAACCGCCATGGTAAAGGGGCCCTTCCTAACGAATTTCCGGAAAATACAGGCCCACAAGAGGGAGCAAGCGCAACAAAACCGGAATTATATCATAATGTATCTATATTTACACCTATAGAAGAAATCAACGGCAATTGGTATGGGGTATTGCCAACAAAAGCTGGCAAAAATGTACGTTTCCCCATTAACCCGTTTCTAGGTGTTATGGGGGTTGCGCCAAATACCAGTGAAGTTGTGAGTTCAATCCCACCGATTGAAACGGGAGGCAATATGGATATTAATGAGTTGGGTGTTGGTGCAACGATTTATTATCCAATTCAAGTTAAAGGCGGGCTATTCTATACTGGTGATCCGCACTTTGCGCAAGGAGATGGAGAAGTAGCGTTAACTGCATTGGAAGCCTCTTTAAGGGGTACAGTTCGGTTAACGGTGTTAAAGAAAGGTGATCCATCACTGCCACACAGCGGAGAATTCACGCAACCTTTTGCTGAAACAGAGGATTATTGGATTCCGATTGGACTGGACCCTGATTTGGATGAAGCGATGAAAGAATCCGTACGTGAATCGATTCAATTCTTATCCGATAAGCTTGATATGGATAGAAGTGTAGCTTATGCGTACCTATCGGCGGCAACGGATTACGAAGTATCTCAGGTTGTGGACCGAACCAAAGGGGTTCATGGACTCATTCGAAAGACCGATTTCCTTGAATATGTTGACGTTGCCATGAATGTAGGTGGTACGACAATCAAACCGGTTGTTCATAACGATGAGTTCTACGTACCGATTCGAACCATTTCGGAGTTATTGGGCGGCACAGTAGATTGGGATCATAAGACGCGTACCACGCAAATCAAATTAGGTACAAAAAATATAAGTGCTCAAATTGGGTCAGATGTGTATTCGATTAACGATAAACTGGTGTTCAATAGTAAAGTACCTAAGCTTCTAAATGGCGAAACCGTAGTTCCGGTTGCTATTGTTAATGAAATACTCGGTGCTTATGTGAACTGGACGACGATCGACAAGACGTTGACAGCAAATGTATCGTTAAGTAAAAAGCAATAATCGATTTCATTATTCAACCGTGGTGGGCGGGTGTCCATCACGGTTTTTCCTTGTTATCATGAATCCAAACATAGAAAAATACATCGCCGGGGCAGATATACCACCTGGCGATGTATTCAACATCGATACACGCTATACGTTTTTGTCAGCTTCCGCATTACCGGTAGCCACCGCATTCTCATCATAACTAATCCAGTCGCTCCAGCTCCCGGAATACAGCTTCACATTCGAAAATCCCGCTTCTTCTAGCGCAATCACATTCGGGCAAGCCGAGACGCCAGAACCGCAGTACACGATGATCGCACCATCCTTGTCCAGCTTACTGAAACGCTCTTCTAACACCTCAGTATCTGTCCAGCGTCCATCCCAATTCAACACATCTTTCCAAAAATAGTTCAACGCACCCGGAATATGTCCGGCCTTGGCATCAATCGGTTCCTCCAGACCCGCATAACGGCGGGCATCGCGGGAATCGATCAACACAGCACTGGCAGTTACAGAAGCTTGTTGCACATCTTGCACACTTGCCAGCATCTGCGGCTGTAGGTTCACCTCAAAGGAATACGGGATCTGCACGGGCACATTCTGAGTCACCGGGAATTTGGCATTTTGCCAAGCGGTGAAACCTTCGTCCATAATATACACCTGCTCATGACCGATGTAGCGAAGCAACCACCACAATCGTGAGGCGTTCATGCCGCCTTGATCATCATAGGCAATAATGCGTGCATTGGAGCCGATGCCAGCTTGGGATAAGCGAGTTGCCAGATCAGCCGGATCAGGGAGCGGGTGACGTCCTCCGTGTGCAGACACAGGAGAAGACAGATCTTTTTCCAAATCGAGATAGACAGCTCCTGGAATATGTCCAGCTTCATAGGCTTGTCGTCCAGCCTCCGGTTGACCGAGCAAGAATCGGCAATCGGCAATGACCACATCCGGTTCATACATTCTGGCGAGCAGCCAGCGCATGGATACAATATTTTTCATGAGAATACACCGCCTTATATGTAGTGGGATGAATTCAACCGGAATCTGCGTGGTACAGGTCCCAGTTGTTTTTTTTACAAAAATCCTAATACAAACGCAAGTTACACCACTGTAGATTCAATAGGCCCTTTGCCAGCAATCGGAGCATCAGCAGGAATGGGTTGAGGTTTGGTTTTGCCATATCGAATGAAGATCCATACCCCGAATATAATGACGACCCCGGCAGACATCTGTAAAGCACTGAGCGATTCTCCGAGCAGCATCCAGGCCAGTATTGAAGAGAATACGGGTTCCCCAAGTACGCCCATGGATACCGTCGTGGCATTCATATATTGAAGCAGCCAGTTGAAGAGATAATGTCCGAAGATCGTTGGCACAATGGCGAGGAGCAGGAAGATTCCCCACTCTGACGCAGCGTAACCCCCAAATGGGTGGCCCATAATCAGATTATATACTGCCAGCGTACAAGCAGCGACAAAGAATACCCAGAAGTTATACGAAAATGCACTAAGTCCCGCTCGCAAAAATTGACCCAGCAGCATATGGACAGCGACCGCAATTGTGCCAAGCAAAGACAAGATATCCCCTTGCAGGGCAGTACCTGCCAACTGGAAATCTCCTGCGCCAATGACAATCGAGCCAAGTAGGGCGATGCCCATGCCGATGATCATCATGCGGTTAATTTTGGCTTTGAACAGCCATACGGAACCTGCAAGAATCAGGATAGGCTCCAGTGCGAGAATAACAGTGGAACTGGCAACGCTGGTGAGTCGAAGCGAACCCATCCAGAGCAGGAAATGAAGGGCCAGCATCACGCCGGATGCAAGCAGCAAGCCCCACTGCCGTACATTCAGACGCATCATCTCGTGTCTGTATTTCCAGACAAAAGGGAGCATCAGCACGTTGGTCAGAAATAGACGGTACATGGCAATAACCGCAACATCTGCGGTAGACCAGCGTACAAAGATCGAAGAGAAAGAAATGGCGGTAATGCCGATAAAGAACAACAGATAGATGGATCTGCCGGCACGGTTCAAACTTGTCATGGGTGTAGCTCCTTCTTGAAGTCTGATGGCGTAAATCACTTCATTATACAGGAGAAGGTAACCGCAGGAAAGATATAGTGAACAAAGAGATAAGTAGATTGTAACCGGGCTTGTAACTATTCTGTCATTCTCCCGATCCATTTTTCTATTAATCTTCTATATAGAGACATGAAACGAGATAATATACCAATAATCGGGAAAAAATGAAAGTAAGGAAGTGGCATGACAGTGAGAGTCCAACAAGAGAGAGCGGGAGACCGTGGAAGTATTCCGCCCAGCACAAGTCGCGCGAAAACACATAAGCGAAGAAAAATCCGATATGGAAGGATTAGCATAGCTTTAATGCTATTGGTATTGTTCGTTACCGGTGTAACCTATATATTTCTTGGCATGACGCATTGGATCAAAAGTGTTGTGGCACCGCCTCCAATGACTGTGATCGAACAGCCCGCCAAGCTCGGCATGATACAAATTACTCCAGATGCGAAGGAGGAGCCGGTACGGTTCCAGGGTCAGGTTCGCAAATTGGCATACATAACGTTTGATGATGGCCCAACGGAGTATACGGAACAACTGCTGGATATTTTGAAGCAGCATGAGGCGAAGGCTACCTTTTTCATGATCGGAAGACAGTTAAAACAGCATCCGGATGCAGTGAAACGGTTGTTGAAGGAAGGCAGTTATCCTGGACTTCACAGCATGACGCATAACTACAAAAAGCTGTATAAGAGCGGCAGTTCTGCGAACTTTGTAAAAGAGTTCAAGAAAGAGCAGAAGATGGTGCAAGACCTGTTTGGTTTCACACCTCATCTGATTCGTGCCCCTTATGGCAGCAGTCCACAGATCGGCGAGACGTTCAGAGGTGACATTGCTGCGGCTGGATTCAAAATGTGGGACTGGACCACGGATTCACTGGATTGGAATCTTCCCGGTCAGCCGGATAAGATTGTGGCCCGCGTGAGCAAAAGTGTACATCGGGATAAGGAAGTGATTCTGATGCATGAGCGGGAGCAAACGGTTCAGGCTCTGCCACGTATTCTGAAGCTGCTCGAAGATCGGGGTTACGAGTTCGAAGTATACGATCCGAATGCACACTGGGTAGCGAATTTTAGCGGAGATAGCCGCTTGTAATAGATCAACAAGATATGCAAGAGAGGAAGGACTTGGGTGTGCTAACGAGTAAAAAAATGGCGCTCGCAGCAGTAAGTGTATTGCTGGTTTTGCTGGCGAGTGGTTGTGGAGCTCCGCAGGAGCCTGCGGCAAATCAGGTGAACCAATTGGTGCTCAGCGGTCAGGAGATTGATCAGAGTTTGAAGACGCTGGCCAGTCATGAGCAGGAAGATATGAAGTTGTACAAGTCTATTTTAGACAAAGGCAAGAACAAAAACAGTGATCTCGAAGCACTGCTGGATCAGGCAGCAGATCACATTCTAGAACGAAGAACGTTGTTGAAACAGGCGGAAGAGGCTATGCAACAGACCAACGAGAAGACAGTGGCCCTACGCAGCTCCCCTTAAGGAACTATCCTTTGAAAAAGAAGAAACGTTGGCACAGGCTGAGAAGGTGCTGGATCAATATGAAGCGAGAGCACGTGCATTGGAGAATTTTGTTGCCTCGTATCAGCTGAGTCTGAGTGCCGATGAGCAGTTATATGATCTGATGAGAGCAAGTGCTGAACCTAATCTGGTTAAGATCAAACGAGCCATTCGGGCACGCAATAGCGAATATGCGAAGCTTGCTGAATTCCGCAAGCAATTTAACCTCCAGACCAAAGCGTTTAACGGAGCCAATGCCAAATTGGTACAGATGGATCAGGCCGGTTAGGCAGAGGACTACAGTAATCGTTCGGACATTTTGCATGATTGAGCCGCCTGTCTCCCGTGTAAGTACTAGTATATAGCCAAGCCAATGGATGAGAAGCAACATGGACAAGCATCATTGCGTATAAGCTAACGGAGGTGTTCATATGCGAAAAGGAAATACAATGAAAGTCAGTGCATCACTCCTGGTTTTACTTATGGGATTCTCGCTTGTGGCCTGTGGGAACAGTAGTCCTGCTACACAGCCAACGGTGAATAATACGGAAGAACAGTCACCAGCACCCGAGCAAAAGCCGGATGAAAGTGCTGTGATCGAAGCGGAAGGCATTCTCACCGGATGGGCAGATCCGCACACCGTTGAGATTCGAGTGAATGAGAAGCCGATGTCTTTCCAGGTGGGCGAAGATCTGCAGAAGTCACTGGATGATATTGATGATGAAGATTCCGTGCGTTTCAAATATGTTGAGAAAACCATTGATGCAACAACAAAACAGCTGGTACTTACAGAGATTGCAAAGATTGAATCGAGTGATGACAATAACGGTTCCAATACAGGCGGTGCCGTAACGTCCGATCGTCCGAAGACCGCAGAGCTGGAAGTGACGGTTGAAGGCATGACCGAGAAGCGCCCTGTGACACTGGTACAAGCGAAAGGTTATTCACTGTATGTGTTTGAACCGATGGCTTTTGACGCGGAAGACCATGAATTAACCATGAAGATTGATCCGGATTATGAGGTTGAGATTGAGAAGCTGCCTGCGGATTTTAATCTGGATATGTTGAAGATGGATGCGAAGGAAGAGTTGTCCGAGACTGGGGAAGTGAAGCAATTGACAGCTGAACAACTCAGTAATGGGCCGATGAAGGATGCCAGATTGTACTTGATGTCCCAGAATGATAAGAAAACAGAGTATTTTATTGTAAAAGAACTGGACGGCAATGGTTTCGTTTTCCATATTCATGCACCCATTGGTGAACCTTCGGAAGGTTTCCTGCCCATGGCCTATGCATCCCTTAATTCCATCATGAATGAGTAGAGAGAAAGATTCCCTAAACAGCGTGTTTCCTTGAGAGAGGAGATACGCTGTTTTCATTAGCTATTCTCCAATATAAAGTGTACCGTGACATGCAAAGACAAAGAGCCGAGAGGAATGATGCCCATGCATAGGTTCCTCCCGGCTTCTTCACCGTGTTTCTATTCAGTTTGCGGGATCGAACCAATAACATCCATAGGACGGATAGGCATAATCAGGTTAAAATGGTTGATTCCTTGCGCCCTCTGAGTTCCAGATAGCTGGCGATTACATTCTGATGAACGGGATGTTCGTCGGGAATTCCCATGCGTTCACGGATGAAGGCAGAGACGCCATCTTCGCGAATCATGTGTTGTAGCTTCATGGCTTCCTCATCGCGTTCGTCATTGAACAGCATTGCGGCCGCCATAGCCGAAGTTAAATGAGGAATTTCAATTCCGAATTCACTGGCCTGCATCGCTGGGCGAACAAGCCGATCATGAGGCGAGAGCTTGCGAAGGGGGGAACGTCCGACCCGGGTGACCTGATCTGTCAGATTGGGATTGGCGAAGCGCTCCAGTATGGTGTCAATATATTTGTTATGCTTCTGTGCGTTGAATCCATGCTTCTGGATGAGCATCTGACCCGTCTCTTCCATAACATGGCGTACCTTGGCCCGCAGGGTGGAGTTACTCATAACCTGGCGGATCGTCTTGAATCCTTCGAGATAACCGAAGTATGCGGCGACACAGTGGCCTGTATTTACCGTAAACATTTTACGTTCGATATAAGGCTCAAGGGAATCCACATAGTGGACACCATCAATTTTCTTAAAACCATCCAGAAGTGCTGGACGATGAACGACCCATTCATAAAAAGGTTCAACCGTGACCTGCAGCGGGTCCTTGTGGTTTTGGGCCGGAACAATCCGATCCACAGCTGCATTGGGGAAAGACACATAATGTTCCGCTTTATTACGGGTTTGTTCATCCAGGAATAGATAGATGCGTTTCTTCAGCCGGGTGCTGCCACCTATAGCATTCTCGCAAGCGATAATATGCAGCGGCGCCTGATTATTGTTTTTCATGCGAAGTTGAATGCCTTTGGCAATGGGCTCAGCGATATCTCCGAGTGCAGATACACCGACGGCGGTTGTGATCAGATCGGCCGAAGCGATCTCTTCAGCAACCAGATTCTGCTCATTTACGTTGATCGCCGTCACGTTGTTGACAATCGTTGTATCCTGTTCGCTATTGGCAAGGGTAATCGGGTATTCCTGTCTCTGTTGAAGCATGGAGATTTTCTTCGGGTTACGTGCGACAAAGCAGACTTCGTAGTCGGAAGCGGACAACATATGACCGATAAAACCGCGGCCTATATTGCCCGCACCAAAATGTACAGCTTTCATGTGTGAACTCCCCCTTTAAGGATTAAATCGCGAAATTCGTGCAGACCTTAGACGGTAGTGACGAGTGGCTTCGAAATCAAATCGTTAAATGCAAGGTCGGTCAAGCAAGACAGCCGTTGGTGAGGCATATCGAATTCCAATGTTCCTGTGATGGTATTCGAGATGACTACGCAGTGCATACCAGCCGCAGCAGCTGCACGCGCGCCGTTAGGTGAATCCTCAATCGCCACGGCTTCGTCTGCAGTTACTCCAAGGGCTTCAAGCGCTTGATTGTAGAGTTCCGGGTCTGGCTTCACATTCGCCACATCATCTGCGGTACGAATGACTTCAAAATAATCTTTGAGCTTCAGTTGTTCCAAATGCTGTTCAACCCACTCCCGTTTGGAGCTGGATGCTACAGCGAGTTTCAATCCGGCTTCACGTGCCTGCTCAAGATACTCCTGAATACCAGGACGCACCTTCTCTTTGTTCATCAGTGCAGCGTGCTGCAACTGAACGGATTCCCTGAACGCTTCCCGATCGATCGGAAGATTCAAATCTGTGATGAGGTACTCATACGGATTAAATGTTTTCAGACTGGTACCGATGCATTGCGAATACATCTCCAGGGTTAGATCTACGCCGTGTTCCTTGTAAGCATCACGAAAAGCAATATACCATGCTGTCTCTGTATCAATAATCGTTCCGTCGAAATCAAACACCAGTGCCTTAATCATAAATTTGTTCCTCCTGTTTCAGAATTGGTTTTGGGATAAAATAAAATGAAAATTTTCTGCAAATTCATTTCTCGTATTCATTAACCTGCGGGATATTAGTTGACGCAGTAGAGCGAAAATGAATATTAATTTGGGAAAAAATATGCGTTTGAAGCTAATAAAACCGTAACATAGGACAAACTGAGGGGTCAAGCACGTCATGATTGTTTACATTGAAAATTTTCACATGTATGACTAGTTTTCAGAAAATGATAAACGTTGCAAACCGTTAACCCTTTTGCATGTAAGCGGTGTACTGAATAAACTGTTTTTTCAGCTCAAAAAAATAAAACTTTTTTTATGAAAATGTGAGGATCTGGCCGTTCAACAGCTTTCGACACTTTTATAATAGAAGAAATGGAGCTTCATGGATTGGATTTTATTAGCTTTACGCCGGATCAGGCCCTGTGGGAGAATGAAAGAAAGATTCTGAAAGTATATGGACTAAGGGAGGAAGAATAACATGCTGCAAAAGGACCGTTTCAATGGCTGCTTCATCGGGCTTGCCGTGGGCGATGCGCTCGGAACTACCGTGGAATTCAGCAGTCCGGGCACATTTGAACCTGTGACGGATATGGTGGGAGGCGGCGTATTCGGGCTAGAGGCAGGGCAGTGGACAGATGATACCTCCATGGCTCTATGTCTGGCAGAAAGTTTGGTGCGCAAGGCTGAGTTTGATCCTGCGGATCAGATGCGCAGATACACGAATTGGTATAAGGTCGGGTACATGAGCAGTACTGGTGATTGCTTCGATATCGGCGGGGCGACGCGAAATGCCTTGGAGAGGTTTGGGATCTCTGGAGAAGCCTATAGCGGATCAACTGACCCAATGACGGCGGGCAATGGCTCTATTATGAGGCTTGCACCGATCGCGATGGCTTATGCCAATCAACCAAACGATGCGATCCGCTATGCCGGGCTGAGCTCTCGGACAACACATGCTGCAACGGAAAGTGTGGAGGCATGTGAAGTATTGGCTGCGATCATCGTTGCTGGTCTGCACGGAGCGGACAAACACGTCATGCTGATGCCGGAGACCTGCCGACAGTGGAGGGAAGAGGCTGCTTTTCACCCGCCATTGAAGAGGTGGTTAGAGGTTCTTATCAGCGCAAAGAACCGCCCGACATTAAGGGCAGTGGGTATGTGGTTCGTTCACTTGAAGCAGCATTATGGGCATTCCATAAGTCGTCAAGCTTTGAGGAAGGCGCGTTGTTGGCTGTTAATCTGGGTGATGATGCGGACACTACGGGTGCGGTGTATGGGCAGATTGCAGGCGCTTATTATGGACTGAGTGGTATTCCGTCACACTGGCGGGACAGGCTGGCAATGCGTGAAACGTTCGAGCAACTAACCGAAGCCTTGTGGTTGAAGGCAACAGAAAATCGTTGATTAAAGAGACAGGAGAAGAGAACATCTATGAGCACGACTGGACACAAAACAGAATTAGAGGCTTCGCAGTCTGGTAAACGAGGGGCATTTCCATTGTCCCTGTTATGCCTGACGATTGGAGCTTTTGCGATTGGCATGACTGAATTTATCATTATGGGCCTGCTGCCCAATGTGGCAACAGACTTGAATGTAAGCATACCACAGGCCGGACAACTTATTACGGGATATGCGCTTGGCGTAGCCGTAGGTGCGCCGATCTTAACCGTGTTCACGCACAAGATTCCACAGAAGAAACTGCTGGTGTTGCTCATGTGCATTTTCATTATCGGGAACGGATTGTCTGTCATTGCTCCCACATACGGGTTGTTAATATCCGCACGGATATTAACGGCATTTGCCCATGGGACGTTCCTCGGTGTAGGTTCAATCATGGCAACGCGGCTCGTTGCACCCGAGAGAAGGGCAGGAGCGGTATCGGTTGTTCTCGCGGGGTTAACGATTGCCAACATCATTGGCGTTCCGTTTGGTACGTTTATCGGGCAACAGCTTGGATGGCGGTCATCTTTTGGGGCAATTACGATCTTGGGCATCATTTCGTTGATTGGCATCATTCGTTTCATTCCCGTCCTACCGCAAGGCAAACCAGCGAATCTCGCACAGCAATTTCGGAATTTGGTTCATCCCCAAGTATTATTGGTTCTGCTTGTTGGCGCGATGGGATGTGGCAGTCTGTTTGCTGTATTCACGTATATCACGCCGATGCTTGTGGACATTAGTGGTTTTGCCGAGCAAAGTGTGACCTGGATTCTGGTGCTGTTCGGATTCGGTGTTACGTTGGGCAACATGGTTGGCGGCCGTCTCGCGGATTGGAGGCTAATGCCTTCGTTGATCGTCAACTTTGGCATCCTGGCTGTCCTTCTGGCTGCACTAACGCTTACCCTGGAGAATCCGTATCTTGCGGTGATCACGATATTCTTCTGGGGTGTTGCGGCCTTTGGCATTATGCCAGGCTTGCAGATCCGCATCATGAATATGACCCGTGAAGCGCCGCTGCTGGCGACAACATCAAGTCACTCCGCATTTAACCTGGGGAATGCAGGTGGTGCCTATCTGGGCGGGTATGCAATTACCCACACGGGTCTTATATCCGTTCCTTTATATGCAGCAGTTATTGCCGGATTGGGTTTGCTGGGACTGCTGTTCAGTCTGTTCATGGAGCGTAAACATCATGGACCAGAGGTAGTCGAGGTTGCAGAGGCCGTGTAGGCTAGCTGAACATGAGTTCCGTTCACCTCAATTCTTCCATTGAACATGGAGAATTGAGGTGTTTTTTATGTTATGAGGACTCCGGAGTTGGGAGTGAATAGACGGTCTGGTGGTGTGCAGAAGTATACTTTTTAGAGTAGAAGGTATAGATATTTAAGTTTTTTGATGATGTACAAGACATATAAGGTGATATAATGAAAGTGTAATTGGAATTGTTTGTAAATTATGGATAGTGGATGTTGGCATCTGTATTAGGAAAGGCAAAGAACAGTAAGACGTATTCGTGTGTAGGAAGGAGGAACTTTACTTTAAAATGTAAGGGCTTTCAATGTCGGTTTGTGTGGATCTGAAAGACCTATGTTAAGGTTCGTACACGGTTGAAAATCATATTCCAAAGGAGATTGATATTGATGAAAAAGCGTATGTCCAAAATTCTGAGTCTCTCCATCACAGCAGCACTCCTTGTACCAACAATGGTGTCTGCAGCCGATATGCAGGAAACCGCAGACCCCTACCCCCATTCAGGCGGTGGTAGATCAGGGAACAACCGGTACCATGGATAATTCAGGGCAAAATGCGCTGGCTAACACTCCGGTTGTGCCTGCACCGCCGGGTTATGATGCATATCGCAACAATATTCCACACGGCAATACCAATCTGATCTCCTATCATTCCACAACGGTAGGCAATACACGGAAAGCGACGGTGTATACACCGCCAGGATATTCTCAGAATAAAAAGTATAACGTCCTGTATCTCTTGCACGGCATCGGCGGCGATGAGCATGAGTGGGTTAACGCCATGAAACCGAAGAACATTCTGGACAACCTGTATTCTGAAGGCAAGCTGTCAGATATGATCGTGGTCATGCCAAATGGCCGCGCCATGAAGGACGACCGTCCAGTCGGTGACATTTTTGCCCCGGACAAAGTGGCTGCGTTTGAACGCTTCGAGCAAGACCTGCTCAAGGATCTGATTCCTCATATCGAGGCCAATTATCCGGTGTACAAAGACAAGAATAGTCGTGCGTTGGCTGGTCTGTCCATGGGTGGTGGGCAGTCGCTTAACTTTGGATTAAAAAATCTGAATACCTTCGCTTGGGTAGGGGCCTTCTCGGCTGCACCGAATACACAATCTGTATCACAGCTGGTGTCCAACCCGGGGCAAGTGGCTAGCCAACTGAAATTGTTGTGGATCTCCTGTGGATCGAGTGATGGTCTGTTATGGGTCAGCCAGAATTTCAAAAACGGCTTGAGCAGCATGAACATTCCGCACACATGGTATCTGGATGTAGGTGGACACGAGCCATCTGTCTGGAACAGCGGCTTGTATCAGTTCTCTCAACGCATTTTCAAGTAATTAACCGGTACTCCTAGGGATTCTTAGATATCTGCTGGGATTCATATTGGATGAGTTGCAGCCTCAGTTCTGTTTCGTACAGAGCTGGGGTTGTTATGTTTGGATGATGAATCAAGTCATCTGAATGGAGCATTTTAGGTATATAATTTTGGAGATGGGGGTTAATGAGTGTGTGAAGAGTGGTTTAATTGATTATTACATAGGTATAGGTACTGTGATGAAGGAGAGGAATATGATGTTTTATTATAAAGGCGCGTTCCGTGAAACGGACAATGTGATCTATTTTAAAAGTGATGTTTCATTAGTCCAGAATGATGTTGTCCTATTTGGTGAAAAGAAGTATTTTATCGAAAGTGTGGAGAAAGAATTTCTCCTGCTTCAGCGGGTGGGCTCCATCGTTACTGTGAGTGTGTGAAATCTTCGCAAGATCATCCCCTTTTTCGAGTGTACGTGCACTTCTGGGCCTCTGCCTACATACAATAGATCGACCCTGTTCCCACACGTGCTCAGGCCAGATCGTTGTAAAACTGCAGGAGGTGTCATCTGTGCCCGGATTGTTTACCGCAATTGCTCTGTTCATTAAAGAGTTAACGTTACTCGTCTCGTATGTCAAAAATAATGCGTTCCCCAGCCACTGGCTGAGGATGATGAAGCCAAACATTTGCGCCTTATGGCTGAAGGCAATGCTCACTCCCGCAATCTGCTCATTGAACACAATCTGCGCCTCGTCGCGCATATCGTCAAGAAGTTTGACAATACGGGTGAAGATCAGGAAGACCTGATTTCCATCGGAACCATTGGTTTGATCAAAGCCATCGAAAGTTTTCAACAAGGCAAAGGTACGAAGCTTGCCACATTTGCCGCGCGGTGTATTGAAAACGAAATACTTATGCATCTGCGTTCCCTGAAGAAAACACGCAAAGACGTATCCTTGCATGACCCCATTGGTACGGATAAAGAAGGCAATGAAATTACATTAATCGATATCCTTGGCACAGAAGCTGATGATGTCGTGGATCGGGTACAGCTCAAGATTGAAAAAAGCAAAATTTATCGTAATCTAGACATCCTGGATGACCGGGAGAAGGAAGTTGTGATCGGTCGATTTGGCTTGGAAGCAGGCGGGGAAGAACGAACTCAACGCGAAATTGCGAAGGAACTAGGTATCTCACGTTCTTATGTATCACGGATTGAGAAGCGGGCGTTAATGAAGCTGTATCATGAGTTTTATAAGCAAAAATAGTTGCTGGTTAGATAGCGCTTTTCGTTAGAAAGATGATGTTTTCTGAACCTTCCGTATGTGTAGAGAGATGCATCAAGATCGTAAATTTGATACACCGCGCTCTGAAATTGGTACGGACAAAGAGGGCAATGAAATCACACTGATGGATATCCTCAGAACAGATTGGAAAAGAAAAAGGAACAGATTAACAGACCAGAGGGCGCCTTTAACGGGAGCCCTTTTTGCTGTGAATATTTAAAATTGGATTTAAATCGTATTGATTATTTTAGTATTAATCTTTTTGGGATTTTGACCTAAATAAAGGATTTAAATCTATATTGAAGAATATATTGTAAACGGGTCAATTTAATATATTGCAGGGAGAACATCATAATGAAGCAGCTATTTCTCAAGATTCCACTTTGGTTTTGGTTCATCTGGATCGTAGGAATGATTATGATCGTGTTCAACTCATTTCATTCGTATTCGAGTGTTATTAACTTGCTTGCGTTATGGATGGTTAGTGTTGCTAATGCGATTCGAATACGGAAAAACGAACGACCATTGGCGATGGCCTTTTTATTCATTTCCGTTCTATGTTTGGTATATATATTAATATATTTCATTAGGTATGTATGATAAATGGCCAACGAATCTACCGCACCTTAAATGGCGGATCATCAACGGTTACAAGATTTAACGAACCTCAGTAACGCTATATCGTCACAAGAGGGCTTCCAAACCCGAAAAATCCATTGAATCGACCAAATAGCGCCTCTGTGATTCGTTAGATCTCAGATGTGGGCCAATGGGAGCAAATAGCGTGTTTCAGGTTCATCAAAACAAAATAACACAGCAAAAGGCATGTCCCTCGTCATATCCATGACTTATGGGACATGTTTTTTGCTTTGCAAAAAAATATATATGAAGAGGGATATGTATTCTGGGCAGATTATTATATGATGAGTAAAAAATATTTTACATCGTAGAGCGCATTTGCAGAAAGAGAGTGGTGGTTGATCATGCAGCAAGAAACGTTAACAAGGGGATTAAAGAACCGACATGTGCAATTGATGGCGATCGGAGGTGCGATCGGTACAGGTCTGTTTCTCGGAGCAGGCAAAACGATCCAGCTGACAGGGCCATCCATCTTGCTGGCCTACATCATTACGGGTGTAGTGTTGTTTCTGATCATGCGTGCATTGGGGGAGCTGCTTTTAAGCAACTTGCAGTATCATTCCTTTGTCGATTTTGTGCGTGATTACCTGGGAAATATGGCGGCATTTATTACAGGCTGGACCTATTGGTTCTGCTGGATATCCATTGCTATGGCTGATATTACGGCTGTTGGATTGTATACGCAGTTTTGGTTTCCGAATGTACCGCAATGGATGCCAGGGTTAATTGCGCTGGTTATTTTGCTAATCATGAACTTGGCGACAGTCAAGTTGTTTGGTGAGATGGAATTCTGGTTTGCCCTGATTAAAGTCGTGGCGATCTTGGCACTTATTGTTGTGGGTTTATATATGATTTTCAAAGGTTTTACAACCGATCAGGGTCCAGCCAGCTTCACCAATCTGTGGAGTCATGGGGGATGGTTTCCGAATGGACTGCATGGATTTATCATATCGTTCCAGATGGTGGTATTTGCCTTTGTAGGCATGGAACTGGTCGGGCTGACAGCAGGTGAAACGGAGAACCCGGAGAAGGTGATTCCAAAAGCAATTAACCAGATTCCGATTCGGGTATTGCTTTTCTATGTTGGCGCATTGCTGATTATTATGAGTATCTACCCGTGGAACGCCATTGTGCCTACGGAAAGTCCGTTTGTACAGGTATTTGCTGCTGTGGGAATTGCGGCTGCCGCAGGCATTGTGAACTTCGTGGTATTGACTTCCGCAGCGTCAGCGTGTAACAGTGCCATTTTCAGTACAAGCCGTATGGTGTTCTCCATGGCAAAGGATCGCAATGCACCGAGTCGTTGGCACGTCTGAATAACAGGAAGGTCCCTTCCAACGCGCTGTTTTTCTCCACGATTGTTATTTTGATTGCGATAGTTTTGAACTATATCATGCCGGAGGGCGTATTTACGCTGATCACCAGCGTGTCGACCGTGTGCTTCATTTTTGTCTGGGGCATCATGGTGATCTGTCATCTCCGTTATCGTCGTACTCAGCCGGAACTTGCGAGTCGGAGCCGCTTCAAACTGCCACTTTATCCGTTCTCGAACTACTTGATTTTGGCTTTTCTCGCGTTTGTGCTGGTCGTATTGGCATTGGCTGAAGACACGCGTGTGGCGTTATTTGTCACGCCGGTGTGGTTTATCCTGGTTGCAGGAATCTACCTCTTCAAAAAGAGAAATTCGAGCAGTAGCGGACAGTAGAACTTGGCTTTGTTATTAGTAAGTAGACCCGCCCATTCTGATTGGGCGGGTCTACTTGTTGTTTATATTCTTGCAGCTTTTTTGCTCTCACGAATGCCTGCGTAGATGGCATCACAGATATCGGTAGTATACTTTCCCGACATCCCTTCAAGGGCCGTATTGGTGAATGCGGCAACACTAAGTTCTTCTTTTGGATCAACAAACCAGGAGTGACCATAGGTTCCGCCCATCCGCCAGGTACCCGGGGATTCCGGTGTACCAGCTGCAACAGGGTCTTTAAGTAGGGTAAAACCAAGGCCGAACCCTCTTCCTGGCCAATACGGCATGTCGAGTTCACCGATTTGATTCGTGGTCATCTTGGTGGCAACAGCTTCTGTAAGAATAGGCTGCCCCCTTGCCGCAATGTCTCAAGCAAAGTGAGAAAATCTCCGGTACTCCCAACCATACCCGCTCCGCCTGATGCATAAGCCGAAGGTTGATTAGCACGGTTGGGGGCGAGCCGGAAACCGGCAGTACCTTCAATAAAAGGGACCTGCTCTAATTCATCATGGAGAAGACGCGGTTCTTCGGAACCATCAGCGTATGCAGCAGTCAACCGATTCGAATCCACTGCAACGAAATCGGTGTCCGTCATGCGAAGTGGATGAGTAACCAGCAATTGAACAGCTTCTCTTAGTGACATTCCGGTGACCTTTTCAATAACGGCTCCCAGTACATCTGTCGCGATGGAATATCGCCACATGTTTCCTGGCTCATATATAAGAGGAACAGAAGCAAGCCTGTGGAGATTTTCCTCCAGACTAATTCCAGATAAATCCATTCCGTCCGAAACCCCTGCACGTTCATAAGTACCTTGTTCTTCTTGGAAGAACCGATAAGTCAACCCAGCGGTGTGCGTCATCAAGTGATGAATGGTTATTTCAGCATTCTGACCCTGGGCAAGCTTTGGCCGGAATGCAGGTAGCCAGCGAGTCACCGGATCATGCAGACTCAGCTTTCCTTGTGAGATCAATGCCAGAGCTGCTGTTGACACAATGGGTTTGGTTACGGAAGCGAGTCGAAACAGCGCGTTTTTTCCATGGTACGCTTTTGCTCCCTGTCTGCGAAGCCGGCAGCCCGGCTGTATATCACTTCTCCTCCTAATGCAACCTGTACCACCGTTCCCACGATTCTATTTTCACTTATAGCTCGGTCTATTGCCTCATCCACATAAGTATGCAATGTGGTTATGTGTTCTTTTTCCATTTTGATCTTCCTCTCCTCCAAGGATGTGATTGATTTATTATTGTGACTGTGATTATTATATAAATGATTAATGATGTGTTACATGGATTACTAAAGGTATTATCGTGATTTATCGGATATACTTAAGGTTATTCCAGCGTATATCTTATGTATTTAAAGGGGGGTATTACATGGACGAAATAGATCAGCATATTCTGTTTCACTTGGAGAATCAGGCAAGATTATCCATGACCGAGTTAGGCAAATTGGTCGGATTATCTCAGCCGGCTGTGACTGAACGAGTCAAACGAATGGAAGAAAAGGGCGTTATCGAGGAATATCGTACGGTGATCTCCCCATCCAAATTAGGCAAGCAGAGCACGGCATATGTTCTTTTTCGTACAAGAGATTGTTATCCTTTCCTGGATTTCTGCCGTGCGTCACCTGAAGTCGTGGAATGTTACCGGATAAGTGGGGAGTATAATTATTTACTGAAAATCCTTACAGACACGATTCAGGGACTTGAAGAGTTTGAGAACAAGTGTGACCCTTACGGCAGTTACATGACCTTGATTACGATGTCTTCTCCGATTGCACATAAAAATCTGGTGGAAGGGCCGAATCTCCTGGCGCAGGCAGAATGAGGTTGAAGTCTACCAAACTTAAAAATGAAATACAGAAGAGGAGTCCACATCAAGTGAACTCCTCTTTCGTTCTGCGGGTGTCTCATGCAAATGACTTCCAGTTATTTCACTTTGGGAAATCCATATTGAGAAGACCGCACAGTTATGAGCAATGCAGGAATGAGCAAGATAAACAGCGACCCGGCAAGGTATCCTGCCCCAAGTACTTCAAGAAGCACGCCCCCGATCATGCCTCCTCCGCCAATGGCCAGATTCCATGCTGTAACCAGCATCGATTGGGCGACATCCGCACTTTTACCTCCGGCTTGAGCAATGGCAGTTTGCAGTAGTGTGGCAGCTCCGCCAAACGTAAGTCCCCAGATTATAATACCAAGGATAATCATCACAGGTTGATGAATAGCGATTCCCATCACCACAGACGCGAGGGCGAATGCTGCCAGGCTGATGATGACTAATTTCCTCAAAAATCGGTCGATGAGCATTCCGGTTAACCAAATTCCCGCAATGGAAGTGATACCGAAAATGAGCAAAATCAAGTCTACTCTGTTAGCAAATACCGTCTGGGCAAGGTATGGAGAAATATAGGTGTAAAGGATATTATGGGCCAGCATCCAGGCCAGAACTACCAACAGAATGGGTCTAACGCCTGGAATGACAAACACTTTATGCAGGGGAAGACGTTCTCCGGCAGGCTCTCCTGCAAAATCCGGCATTTTCCAGAGAACCCATACGATTAGGGCTGCGGTCAGCAGCGATACAATCCCGAAGATGAGGCGCCAGCCGATATAAGAACTGAGAAAACTACCGATGGGGACACCTAGGGCTAACGCCACCGGAGTGCCGACCATAGCCACCGCCATGGCCTTGCCTTTTAACGAATCCGGGACCATCCGACGAGCATAACCTGCTGTCATTCCCCATAACACACCCGCAGAGACTCCAGCCATGAAACGAGCAGCAAGTGTCAGGATATAATCTGAGGATAAGGCGGTAACGGTGTTAAAGACAAGAAAGCCGCCGATGCATACTAGCAGAAGAGGTCGGCGTCTCCATCCACGTGTGGCAGCAGTCAAGGGAATGGCAGCAAGAAGTGAACCAATGGCATAAAGAGTCACCAACTGTCCGGTGAGGGCTTCAGTGACCCCTAAGTCTTTTGCAATTTGCGGCAGCAGTCCCGCAGGCAGGCTCTCAGTAAGGATGCAAATGAATCCAGCCATCGCTAAAGCAAGCAGTCCAGCCCACGGAAGGCGTTCTGAAGATATGGAAGGCAGCTCCCTTTGCTTGGGGAGGGATGTGTGAATGGCCATGAATAAAAAACCTCTTTTCTTATCGTTTAATTCTATCCGGAACTATGCTTATAAGCTTATCTGAAAAAAATAAACTTTTGCATACAGAATTAAAGGTGAGAAAGAGGCATTAGCATGATATTTATTTTATTTTGTACGTTTCTCCGTTAATTCAAAAGGGTGTTGCCTGTTCAACCATTCCAGAATGAGTTCGACAGGTTCCAGGTACCGTTGGCCTGCCAGTAAACCCGTATGGGTCGTATCCCAAAGTCCGGCATATGCAGCCCCGAGCTGTTTGGCCGTTAATTGGCCTCGCTGCTCTTCGTCTTCACCGGAAACGGCCTTGATCACCAAGCTGGGGCAACGGATCAGGTCGCCATTAATGGATATTCCATCGGCTCCACATAGGACTGAAAAGGTAGCAAATGCCTTCGCAGATTCCGTTTGCAGATACTTACGCTGAAAAGCAATGTCTTCTGCCGTCTCATCGATGCTTGCAAGTTCCTGCCGGGCAGGTGCAGGCATGATGATGTCCGATACGGTCGTTCGATCTGTTTCAGGATAAGGTACGGCGTCATGGACCTCCTTGCTTATGCTGGCATCGATCACAACCAGACCTGCGAGATTAACGGTTTCTGCAATCTTCTGACTGAGAATGCCACCCATGCTGAAGCCAATAAGAACAGGAGGCTCGTTGATCACGGCTAACACTTCACGAATATCCTCCAAATAATCGTCAAACGTAATCCTGGTCATGTCCAGGACCCGACTCTTGTAATGGCTTCTCAGGTTCATGACATAACAGGTCCAACCGTCCTGGACAAAATGAGGGATATATTTGCTCCACATCCAGCTGCCTGTGTAGGCACCGTGAAGGAACAGCAGTGGGGGCTTACTGGTCACCGTTACTGCATCATGAGGCAGGGTTCCTGCGAAAATCTCCAAGTGCAAATCATGTTCTCCGATCTTCTTGACCTCATGTTTCGGTAATAATTTTGTGTAATCTGTCATGCTAAAAACCTCCTCCAAGATATTGGTTTGATATCAAACTATTTCTCCAAAAAAAATTAGAAGTTGTCATGAATCTTCATTAAAATTCGCAGCAGTTCTTTTTCTCCGCTTCCGTAACGCCCGCATAAAACACGTCCAGCATGCGCTGCGATATCTCTTCAAAGTCCGGCTTTAATTCTTCGCCTTTCGCAGTCAAAGCCACATGAACAACGCGTGAATCGGTTTCATCACGCTCCTTGACGACGTATCCTGTGCGCACCAATTTGTCCACAAGTGCAGTTACCGTGGATTTATCCTTGCCAATTTTTTTGGCGATTTCAGCCATGGTCATCCTGTGATTGTTGTACAGGGCATAGATAATATCCCCATGGGACGTGGCGAGATCCTGGATTCCTTGCTCAGCCATCTCGGCCAGGATGAAGCGGTTGACCTTCTCTTTAATTTTGGATATGAGTGAAATAGCGTCTCTTGTTTTCATATGTATAATATAGTTTGTTATCAAACTAATGTCAAGCTTTGATCATGTTGTATTACTTGCGGAGTATAACAAAAGAGCAGTGAGAACTTCTTCTCCTGCTCCTTTGCTCCAGCGATTACTTGATTGGATTAGCTTTCATTTCCTGTCCCATTTTCTCAATACCATCCAGAATCTGATATCCATAACCCCAGAACTGGCTGAAATCTGTGACATAGATCTGTTTGTTCTTGATTGCGTTCATACTTTGCAGAGCAGGGTTGGCATACAGATTTTGAATGAGCTTATCGATATCCGGTGAACCGGCATACGCAGACAAGAGAAGATAGTCCGGGTTCGCTGTGATCAATTGCTCAACACTAACCTCACCTTGCACGCCATCAAACGTGTTTTTCAGCTTCAACAAGCCCAGGGCATCAAGCTGATACGTATCGTTCTGCATGCTGCTTACCGTAATGGTGTCTTCCGTAGCAGGTACGATGTAGGCAAAAGTATGCTCAGGCTGATCGGCTACACTTGCTTTAATGGCTTCAACACGAGTCTTCAGACTTTCGGTGAATGTTGCGGCATTTTCTTGAACGTCGAAGATCTGCCCAAGTTGTGCGATATCGCTATAGAGGCTTTCGAGTGTGCCTTTGTGATTCGTCGTTTGCAGGAATGTGCGGATATTCATGTCATTCAATCCATCGACGGTACCCACACCCCAGTCTGCATCAGCGAACAGGTCACCCCGTCCGAGTACCAGATCCGGGCTTGCACCTACAACCAGCTCTTTACCTACGTAATCCTTGGACAATACCGGAATTTTGGCGAAATCATCAGCCACATCCGGTGTAACGGAACCGTATAGAGCAGCAACACCGACCATTTTATCGGTAAGACCCAACTTGATGAGCATCTCTGCCGCAGATTGGGTATTCGCAACCACACGTTCCGGTGCTTTATCGAATACTTGCACTTTTGGTTTCCATTCACCGCCCTCACCCGAGATCGTGAAATTCTCAATGGTGAGCGGGTACGTCGTTTTATTTGTATTCTGCGCAGAAGTTGAGGTTTCTGTCGTGTTCGTGGTTGTAGTTGTTTCTTCGGCAGTGGAGGAGGTTGAAGCATTCGAACAGGCTGCAAGCAGCAGTAACAGGAGACTTAGAGCAGCAATGCCAATCGTTCTGGATGTAAATTTCATGAAATGATGAACCCCTTTTCGATGTGTTTTAAATTGACAAAGATAATCATTCTCAATTATAATCCGATAAAATGCTTTGTAAATAGCTAAATTAAATATGTTCTATATTTTACATGAATTGATGGGGAAGAGATGGCACAGACGGTTCAGATTCAGACGCAGCGTAGGGGGAAAGAGAGTCTCTGATTCATAGTAAATCCGGGTTTGCTTTACTGATTGCAGCTTTAATCATGATTACGCTTATTTCTGTAGGTATTGCAGTTTCCATCGGACAGGTACACATTCCACTGGCGGAGTCATATCGTATTCTTTTGTACAAATTAACGGGATTTCAGTGGGGGGCAACACCCATTGAGGCAGGTTCCTTTACTGATATCATCTGGCAGATTCGTTTCCCGCGTGTGCTGATGGCGATGTTCATCGGTGCAGGCTTGGCCCTGTGTGGTGCTGTTATGCAGGCTGCTGTGCAGAATCCACTGGCAGATCCGTACATACTGGGTATATCCTCAGGCGCTTCACTTGGGGCAACTTTTGCGATTCTCATTGGATTCGGCGCCATTGGATGGCTTGGTCAGACCGGGGTGGCTTTCTGGGCATTTGCCGGAGCGATGGGTGCGTCCTTGCTGGTCCTGACTTTGGCAGGGATTCGGGGGAAAATGACGTCGGTCAAGCTGGTGCTTGCCGGCATGGTGATTAACGCGTTATGCAGCGCTTTTTCGAACTTTATTATTTATTTTGCCAACAATGCGGAAGGCATCAAAACGGTGACATTCTGGACTATGGGCAGTCTGGCGACTTCCGGATGGAACAAACTTCCACTCGTGGGTATCGTTGTGCTGGTGGCGATTCTATTCTTCCTTTTACAGTCCAGAGTTCTCAATACGATGTTATTGGGGGATGAAGCAGCCGTCACACTGGGCATTAATCTGAGTGTGTACCGCAGGGTGTATATGCTGTTAACCGCTTTGGTGACAGGTGTCATGGTGGCGAGCTGTGGCATGATTGGTTTCGTGGGACTCATTATTCCGCATATCGTCAGAGGTCTGGTGGGTTCCGACCATCGTAAAGTAATGCCTGTATCCGTGCTGTTTGGAGCCATTTTCCTCATCTGGACGGATGTTATTGCACGATCTCTGATATCCAGTGTAGAGTTGCCGATCGGGATCATTACGGCCATGATTGGTGCGCCGATGTTTATGTATATGCTGGTCAAAAAAGGCTACGGTTTTGGAGGTAATTAATATGAAACTGAACGTAGAAAATGTATCCATCTCTGTACTGAACACGGACATCATCAAAGATATCTCATTACAGGTGAACGGCAAACAGTTCGTCGGACTGATCGGACCGAATGGTTGTGGCAAGTCAACGCTGCTCAAGAGCATCTACAAAGTGATCAAACCGCAGCAAGGCAAGGTTCTTCTGGACCATACCGATATTCTCAAATCCAGTCCCAAGGTTGTTTCCAGACATATGGGCGTTGTCGGCCAGTTTAATGAATTGAGTTTTGATTTTACGGTGCGCGAGATGGTCATGATGGGTCGTACTCCACACAAAAAAATGCTGGAGACCGATAATGAACGTGATCACGAAATTGTGGAGCAGGCTTTGGAAAAAGTACATCTGACAGGACATGCAGATCGCAATTACGTGTCTCTGTCGGGGGAGAGAAGCAGCGTGTGGTACTGGCACGTGTCCTGGCACAGCAACCTCAATTCCTGATCCTGGACGAGCCGACGAACCATCTGGACATCAAATACCAACTTCAGATTCTGAATATTGTCCGTGGACTCGGCATTGGCATCTTGGCAGCACTGCATGATCTCGAACTTGCCGCAGAATATTGCGATTATCTCTATGTGGTGAAAAAGGGCCAGATTGTGGTCCATGGCAAACCCGCCGATATCCTGACTCGCGAGATGATTGGTGAGGTGTTTGATGTAGACTGCGAAATCTATGAAAATCCGGTGACGGGTGGCCTGGGTATTGCTTACCTAAGTACACGTTAATGTGTTAGTGTTCCAGTGAACTGTCTTTCGAGCTGATGTTCAGCTTGGAAGGCAGTTTTTTTTGCGTTTACCATTCTCAGTGAAGGTGGGTCAAGTAAACCTCTGGCTCCAGAACAGTTAGGTTTAGGAATGTGGGGAGCGTGGATCCTGAGATTGCGCGCCCATGGCCGTGTAAACGCCTAGTCGGGCAAGACGGGTAAGCTGCAAAGCCATATGGTGAGGAGAGTAAACTTTGTTGTTTTCAAGCCATTTATGAATGATTCCGCTGGTTGAGAAGCTGAGATGATCAAGTAAAATGTCCAGTGGTACCTGAACTTTCTGATCCATGCCGAGTCGGGTGATCCGTTGAAAAAAATAAGTTTTAATCACCTCGTTCAGCCGGGTACTGAAATTGCCAACAGGATTGATCAGTAGCATGACCCGGTAGAACTCATCATGTTCAAAAATGTGCTCAAACAGGACCGCAAAGATCGGGTCAGGCTCGGTAGAAGAAAAGGCCGTATCCATGGCTGCGGAACGTTCATCGAGTACATGTTCCAGCAACTCCAATTTTTCGTTGACCATCTTGTCCAGTAGATCCTCTTTGTCTATAAAGTGAGCGTAGAAGGTTGAACGGTTGATGTTCGCTTGTTCTGCAATGTCCACGATGCTGATTTCCACGTAATCCTGCTTCTTCATCATGTTCAAAAAAGCTTCAGAGATCATGACACGGGTTCTGTAAATTCTTCGGTCGACACCTCGGGTCTCATTCATTCCATACCACCTCCAGAACAACAGATTAGTATTTTTTGTTGGTTAAACAACATTGTCTGAATCCGTATTTCATACAACAAGGGGAACGCGCTTCAGATGCAGGCACCTTCAATTCAAGCCAGATTGTAGTTTATTTTGACGTTGCCCGACAGATCAAGCATTTGTGTTTGTTAACCGTCAAATGTGGACTCATTGATTGTTGCGATCCAATGGATATTAGCTATGATAAACAATAAAACATAGCAAATCAATCGGAAAAATAAAATTTAAATAAGGGGTGACATTTTGAGGGGAGATACTTTCATATCCAGTCTGGAGGATGGACGATGTGTCTGGCTGGAAGGGCAGCAGGTGAAGAATATTTCCGAACATGCGGCTTTTAAAGGCACGCTATCCACCATCAGACAGCTGTTTAACATGCTGGATGATCCTCTTCAACGGGAGCAAGTGGGCTATGCTCCCGAGGGACAGGAGCGATATGCACACAGCTCATTTCTTATCCCGCACACAGCAGCCGAATTGAACAAACGCAGTCAGTCCTTTGCAGTCTGGTCCTCCAGCACCAATGGCATGATGAGCCGGTTATCCGACTATGCCCGTTCCATGGTTACCGGATGGTATGCTGCCCGGCATGAACTATCCAATTTGGACCCGCAATTTGCGGATAAAATCAGCACCTATTACCATGAGGCCAGAGACCGAGACCTCTTTCTGACAACAGCCATTATTGATCCCCAAATTGATCGTTCCAGCGGGCTGGATGATCAGCGGATCTCAGAGCGATTTCTGCATGTGGTAAGGGAAACTTCGGAAGGCATTGTGGTCAGGGGAGCCAAAATGATTGCGACAGGTGCACCGTATACACATGATTTTCTGATCTTTTCGTTCCTGCAATTTCAGACCCGACATCAGAAACATGCGCATGTCCTGATCGTACCCGCCAATTCACCAGGACTGCATATTGTGTGCAGGGAGTCGTTTGCTGATGGTAGAGAACGCAATCATCCGCTCAGTGCAAGGTATGACGAGATGGATGCTGTCCTTTTTTTCGATGATGTCCTGATTCCTTGGGAAAGGGTGCTTCTCTACGGCGATTCGGACAAGGTCCTGAAGCTTCGCGGGAACCGTACAGCCAATGGACTGGCCTTCCACCAGAATGTCGTACGTTTTGTAGCCAAATTGGAGTTTGTCACAGGGGTAGCGTTTGCAGTAGCTGAATCGATTGGTGTAACCGGGTTTCTGCATATTCAGGAGAAACTGGGGAAGTTGCTGACACAGATTGACGTAATCAAGGCGCTGATCATTGCAGCGGAGGCCAAAGCCGTGCCTGATGCGGCAGGCGTGCTCGTTCCTGATCTGACGTATGTTGAGACGGCGCGAAGTTTGGGAACCAAATATTATCCACGGGCTGTTGAGATCCTTCAACAAGTCGGCGCAGGTGGCTTTGTTCAGACCCCTTCGGGAATTGAAGACTTCTACGGTCCGATTTCCGAGTTCATGCATTTGTATTTTGAGGGAGCTGCCGTAAGTGCAGAGAAAAAAGTGGAGCTGTTCAAGCTGGCTTGGGATCTTATCGGCAGTCCGCTTGGCGCAAGACATCTGTTATATGAGAAATTTTATGCAGGTGATCCGATTCGGGGGCTCGCGTCCCACTATAGTCGACATGATAAATTGTCGTTAACAGGTCCTGTCTGGAAGATGATTCAAGAGAACAGCAAGGGCAGAGTAGCTACCATATGAGCAGGAGGAGAGTAATAATGGAATTGTTTTGGTTTATCCCGACACATGGGGATGGAAGATTTCTGGGTACCCGAGAAGGTGCCAGGGCAGTGACCTATCATTATTGCAAGCAGGTTGCGCAGGCGGCAGATGAGCTGGGGTTTGCCGGGGCGCTGCTGCCTACGGGAAAATCTTGTGAAGACGCCTGGGTTGTTGCTTCGTCGCTGGTATCGGTAACGGACAAGCTGAAGTTTCTGGTCGCTGCGCGTCCGGGGCTGATGCTTCCGACTACGGCGGCACGAATGGCGAGTACACTGGATCGTTTCTCCAAAGGAAGGCTGCTGATCAATGTCGTAGCCGGAGGGGACCCGATTGAACTTGAGGGGGATGGGTTGTTCCTGGATCATGATGAGCGTTACGCATTGACGGATGAATTTCTAACCATATGGCGCAAGGAGCTGGCGGGTGAAGAAGTCGATTTTGAAGGCAAATATTTAAAGGTCAAGGGTGGATCGGTGCTGTATCCCACTATTCAGGAGCCTTATCCTCCGCTTTATTTTGGAGGCTCCTCTGATGCTGCCATGGAGGTGGCTGCCGAGCATGTAGACGTATACCTGACCTGGGGTGAGCCGCCTGATCAGGTAGAGGCCAAGATTAACCGAATGCGAGAGCTTGCTGCCAGAAAGGGAAGAAATCTGCGCTTCGGTATCCGGCTTCATGTGATCGTTCGTCCAACCGCAGAGGAGGCCTGGCAAGCCGCGAATGACCTGATCGCTCATCTGGATGAAGAGACGATTGCTTCTGCCCAGAAGATCTATGCTCGCATGGATTCCGTCGGTCAACAGCGAATGGCGAGACTGCATAATGGGGATCGTTCCAATCTGGAGATCAGCCCCAATCTGTGGGCAGGCATTGGACTGGTCAGAGGCGGTGCAGGTACAGCGCTTGTAGGTGATCCTGACCAGGTTGCAGCAAGAATGAGGGAGTACGAGGCACTGGGAATTGAGACCTTCATTATGTCGGGGTACCCGCATCTGGAAGAAGCCTATCGTACTGCTGAGCTGTTGTTTCCGAAGCTCAATTATGCGCAATATGGCGACAACGGTGAGCGCTCGTTTATTAGTCCATTTGGCGAGATCATCGCCAATAATAACATTCCTGATCATGTGGTAAAAGCGCCTGCGGCTTCCAAATGATGCTGTCTGCTTTGTACGATATCTCCATTGAAAACATCATACATTCTGGCCGATTAGACGAACTAAAGGCACCTCAAACTTAAGGTTGTAGGTGTCTTTTTGTTGCATTCCGCTCCGGTAGAGAGGGCCTTGGCCCTTGCCTATACATCATTCCATTGAAGAGGTGATTCAACATGTCCATGCAATTCGCTTATTGGGTTCCTAATGTAAGCGGGGGTCTGGTGATCTCCAACATCCCGCAAAAAACAGGCTGGTCATTTGAGGATAACGCGAGGTATGCCAAGATCGCAGAAGATGTGGGCTTTGATTATGCGTTATTGCAAACCAGATTTATGGCCAGCTATGGGGCTGAAAATCAACTGGAAGCCATTGCTCTTGCTTCCGCACTGGCTGTGGGTACAGATCGCTTGAAACTGATCGCAGCCATATTGCCTGGATTATGGCACCCCGGTCCTGTAGCGAAAGCGATCACGACGATTGATCATATCAGCAAGGGACGAGCTGCCGTAAATATTGTCAGCGGCTGGTTCAAGGGAGAGTTTCAAGGATTTGGAGAACCGTGGCTGGATCATAATGAGCGTTATCGCCGCTCGGAAGAATTCATCCGTGTGCTGAAGGAGCTGTGGACGGAAGAAAAGGCCAATCACCAGGGAGACTTTTACCGTATTCATGAAGCCCCACACAAACCCAAACCAGTTGCCCTTCCCCTGTGTTCCAGGGAGGGAATTCGGCGGCTGCACGCGACATGGCTGCACGAGTCTCGGATTGGTATTTCATGAACGGGAATAACATCGAAGGTTTCCGTACCCAGATTGAGGATGTGACCGGGCGGGCTGCGTCCTATAACCGCAAGCTGCAATTCGGAGTCAATGCTTTTGTCATCGTGAGGGATACGGAAGAAGAAGCATTGGAAGTACTGCGCCAGATTATTCTGCATGCTGACCCCGAGGCCGTGGAGGGCTTCCGCAGTCAGGTTCAATTTGCAGGCAAAGCTTCACCTGAACAGGAGGGCATGTGGGTGAATTCCAATTTTGACGACCTGGTGCAGTATAATGACGGGTTCAAAACCGGCTTGATTGGTACCCCGGAGCAGGTGGCAGACCGCATCATTGCATTGAAAAAGGTTGGAGTAAATCTCATTCTTACGGGCTTTCTTCATTACGATGAGGATATTCAGGCTTTCGGTGAGAAGGTGATCCCGCTGGTTAGAGAGAAGGAGGCTGCGCTAAGCAGGGTAGCGGCTACCTGATTAAACGATCGCTCTTTCGATACACGGAATGGATTGGCATATCGGTATCACTGTTATTGAGGGATGTATACCTATTCGAATCAGAGGAGAGATGATGCAATGAGTATTCAAGCAAACACCATTCACACCCAGCCAGACTATGAGCAATTGAGAGTTGAAATTCGGGGCATTGTCGACGAAGTCATTAAACCACATGCTGAGCTGATTGACCGTGAGGGCCGTTTCCCGCGTGAGAATCTGTCCGCCCTTGCTGAGGCAGGATGGAATGGGGTGCTGATCCCCGAGCGCTTCGGTGGACGCGGACTGGATCATGTGGCCTTTGCAATTGCGGCAGAAGAAATTGCCAAGGGATGCCCTTCGACTTCACTGGTATATGTCATGCACGTTGGAGCGGTTCAGACGATTGCCCTCTACGGAGATGAGGATCAGAAGGAGCGCTGGCTGAAGCCGGTACGTCATGGCGCTATCGGCACGTATTCCACCAGTGAGCGTGCTTCGGGAGGTCACTGGTGGTTTAATTTCAGCGAGGCTTCCCGAGACGGTGAGGATTATATTCTGAATGCCGAAAAGTCGTTCACGACGAGCTCGGGACAGGCTGACTTTTATGTGACCCAGACTCGCACGCCAGGAGCACAAACCCCGACAGATGTAAGCTTCTTCCTTGTCGATGGACAACTGGAAGGCATTACTTCCGGCGTGTGGGATGCGCTCGGTGTTCGGGGGAACCACAGTGGACCCATTAAGTATGAAGGCGTCCGAATTGCAGCTCGGGATAAGCTAGGAACCGAGGGGCAGGGTCGCGAAATTCTGGAGAGTGGTGTATCTCCCGTATATCTAATCGGTCTGGGCTCGACCTGGCTTGGAGTTGCCGAGGCGGCGCTTGAAGCTGCATCCGAATATGTGAAGGGCATGGTTCATCGGGATTTTAACAAGCGCTTAGCCGATTACCAGATCATCCGCCAGCAGTTGGCTGAAGTGAAGGTGCTAATCTCTAGCCTGAAGCCTTGGCAGTTATCACTTGCGCGGCAGCTGGACGAACTTCAGGCACAGGGAAGACCGCAAGTTGAGCTGTTCCTGCCGCTGGTTGAATTCAAAATCCATGCTGCCGAAGTCGCGAATAAAGCGACCAAAGCAGCGCTGGATGTTACCGGAGGTTATGGTTATAAAAAAGGCGTATTTGAACGTCTCTTCCGTGACGCACGTGCAGGCATCGCCATGGGTCCCTCGAACAACATCGCCAGGGAATGGATTGGCAAGTCTCTGGTCGGTCTGCCGCTGGAGCTGTGGTACGAGGGAGGCGATTAATTCACACATAAGCTGAACAAGGAAGAGGATGTCCCAAAGTCATAAATATGACGGGGACATCCTCTTTGCTGTGTTATTTTGTTGTAATGAATCTGACACATGCTATTCGCGCCCATTGGCCCAGATCTGAGATTTAACGAATCAGAGAGACGCTATTTGGTCGATTCAGTGGATTTTTCAGGTTTGGAAGCCCTCTTGTGAGGATATAGCGTTACTCAGGTTCGTTAAATTTTGCAACCGTTGATAATCTGCCATTTAAGGTGTGGTAGGTTCGTTAGCCATTGGAACGAGGTCGAGTTCCTTTTGCGACATCTGTTTTCTTTTCTTTTCTCTTGTCACGAGGGACAGACCACAGCTATTCCAGTGTGGAGTCCAGCGGGCGAGAGTGTCCATCCTGAATGACCTCCTGGAACAGTTCCTTGGATTCCGTGGGCCACGTACCTTGCTTTAGGAGTGCTTCCAAATCACCTACGGTTACTGGGCGTGCGTGCCGTTTGAGCACATACCCGAGTTGTCCGTTAGGTTCGATCGTAGCCGTTTCCAGATCGCTAATACATGTAATCCCTTTTTCCCGCAACTGCATCTCCAATTGGTCCACGGAAAAGCGCATATGTTTCAAATTCGGCAGATTCAACTTCCCATCTTCCACAACCACCTTGGATTTTCCGCTCATCATTGTTTCGAACCAATTAAACTTCAACTGCAATTGTTCGACGATCAGAAGCATGAGGATAAATACCGCCGCTGATCCGATCGCTTTGCCTAACTCATGATTCGCAATGGGCTGCACGATCGTTGTTCCAATCGAGATAATAATGACGGTTGTGGCTACACTCATCTGCGAGATGGATTTACGTCCGGCTATCCGCAGCAGAATCATGCCGATAAGTACAAGTAAAACAGATTTCCATATCCAGTCCATACGTATATTCCTTTCTATTCCAGTATGCTCTTTGTTTCTTAGGCTGTTCTGGAGTTGGAGGAATTATGCAGTTGGCTGAATCCATAACTTTCATTCCCCCTCCTGATCGTTTACAATAGGGTATTGATGAAGTTAACAAAGGAGCGGATCTACGTGGCAAAACAGAAATACTATGTTGTCTGGGAAGGCAAGAAGCCAGGCGTGTACAGTACATGGGCAGAATGCAAAGCGCAGACGGATCAGTATACCGGAGCTAAATATAAATCGTATGAGTCCAAAGCAGCCGCAGAAGAGGCATATCGTGCCGGATGGAAAGGGAACTGGGGTTCAAGTGCCGGCGGAGCGTCGAAGAAGAAGTCGACTGGCAGTGGACGAAGTGCAGGCATGGAAACGTCGGAAGAAGTGGATTACGACAGTATCTCTGTTGATGTGGGTACACGCGGTAACCCCGGACCTGTAGAATACAAAGGGGTAGACACCCGCACGGGTGAGATTATCTTCTCTGTAGGACCGATCTCCATAGGCACGAACAATCTGGGCGAATTCCTGGCCATTGTACATGCCCTTGCCCATCTGAAAAAGAAGGCAGTACCAAAACGGTGTATACCGACTCAGTCAATGCCATGAAATGGCTGAAGCAGAAAAAAGTAGCCACGACGTTACCAAGAGACAACTCTACAGAAGAGATCTGGCTGATGATTGACCGGGCGGAGCAGTGGCTACAGACGAATACGTACAGCAATAAAGTGCTCAAATGGCAGACCAAACAGTGGGGCGAAATCAAGGCCGACTACGGCCGAAAATAAGTATTTCTCATTAAGATGAGCCCTTTATTTCTGGTCTATTAGAATCGTTATTTACAATTTCCAGTTTCCGCTCTATAATCATCTGAATATGATTAGTTAAACATATGGAGGAGCCTGTCATCTGCAGGCCCTCTTTATCTTTTTGGACCTTCGATTTACAGGCCAGGTTTACGAGAATCAGTTATTTTGAGTATATATTGCAGGAGGCAGACATGAGTTCCATTTATAGAAGTGAAGAAGGCAAGAGCAGCATACTTGAAGAGTATGAGATTTATTTGAACGAGTTGGGTGGGGCGTTTACTCGGGAGTATGTGGAGACACGTTTTGGTAAGACGCATGTTCTACTGACGGGTCCTTTGGATGGCAAGCCGTTATTTATTCTCCAGGGCGGTAATTGTGTGAATCCGATGACCTTGTCATGGTTCTCTTCTTTATTCAAAGAATACCGGATTATTGCTCCTGATACGATTGGTCATCCCGGTTATAGTGAGGAAGCTAGCATCTCGACACGGTTTGATAGTTTGGCATTATGGGTGTCGGATCTGCTTGACCACTATGAGATTGAAAAGAGTGCGTTTATTGGCCCATCGTTTGGAGGAGGCATCATTCTCAGATTGGCTACCTATATTCCGGAACGTATCTCGTGTGCCGTATTGGTTGCTCCTGCGGGTCTTGCGGTCAACTCCAAAATCAAAACAGCTCAGGATATTACGCTGCCGCTCGTCAAGTATCGTATGACGTCTTCACCATCTTCCTTGCAAAAAATTACGGACACCATGTCGTGCAACTGCATGAAAGAAATGGATAAAAACATTATCGGCAAACTTTTCAAATATGTCAGTATCGATCAGGATCTGCCCAAGCTCACAGAGAAGGGAGAACTGGCGAACTATACGTCTCCAACCCTGTTATTGGTGGGGGAGAAGGATGTCTTTTTCCCAGCGGATAAGTGTATTGAACGTGCTCAAAAGATCATTGCCAATGTGCAAGCCGTCAAGTATGATACCGGACATTTTCCTTCACAGGATGTATTGGTTCAGATGAACGAAGAGATCGGACTTTTTTTACAGAAGAATTATTAGAAAAATGATAGAGCGGGACGCAGGAATTAATTATTCAGTTTAATTAAGTAATTCGGCCGATCTATCGATAGAGTATATAAGCGTGATTTTCTTCAATAAAAGAATGAGGATATGAATTGATACAGATTGTAGCAAGTTTGATATCAAAAATAATTAACTATTTCGCGTTGAGGTGTTTCAAAATGTATCATTTGGTTTATATAGATGGTTGGCGATGAATGGCTTACTGGTTGAACCAAATGATGCATTTACGCGGAAAGTCTTCCGATCGACAAGGTTGAAAAGAGGTCTGTTATGAGAAAAGACAATTGCAAAATGGCATTGCAACGCAATGTGATTATAAATGATACATATCAGGTAAGGCAGGTACTGGCCAGCAGTGAGTTGGCTATTGTATATGCAGGGCGAGATCGTAATACAGGGGCCAAGGTAGCCATTAAAGAATTTTTCCCACAGAGGCTGGCTGAACGAAAGACAGACAAACGTGGGGTGTTCTGTTCTTCACGAGGATACGGTGGGCAATATCAGGAGTTACTGGCTGCATTTCTGCTCGAAGGTGAACTGTTATCGAAACTGAATCATCCCCATATTGTTTCGTATTTGGATCATTTCGAAGCAAATGATACAGGGTATCTGGTGATGGAATATTGTACGGGAATCACTTTGACCGAGTATTTGAATGAACGCAATCATGCGCTCGATGCTGCCTTCATAACGGAGACGCTGCTTCCACTGGTGGATACATTGGATTACATACATAAGCAAGGTATTCTTCACCGGGATGTGAAACCGTCCAACATTATGGTCATGGAGGATGGTACACCCAAGCTTCTGGACTTTGGCTCAGCTACCCGTTGGCCTATGCAATCCGGAGAGAAACAGGTGATATTTACATCGGCTGGTTATTCTCCGCTGGAATTCTATTCGGAGAAATCCAGTCAGGGACCGATGTCGGACATCTATAGCCTGGCGGCTCTGCTCCATTATTGGACTTGCGGGCAACCCCCTATGGACGTGAAACAGCGGTTGTTCCAGGATGAATTGCCATCTGTTCGCTCACATAATGAGTATGTGAATCCGTGGCTCGCTCGTGTTATTCATTGGGGGCTGACGGTTCGTTCCGAGAAACGCTGTGCTTCCCTGGCCTGGGTCAGAAGTTCGCTGCGAATTCAGGCGTGGGTGTGGAAAGTGCGCAAGCCAGGTACAGTGGAATGGTCTTTGGCCGAGAATCAGCATACGCAGGTCTATGAAGTGGAGTCGAAAAAGCAACATGAGACGGCGTAAGCTGCCATGATCTGAATTCATAGCGTTGATGCACTCCAATGAGAACATAGCCGTTAATAGAGTAGAAAACATAAACAAGCCAGTTCGTACCCTCTCATCTGGGGCGAACGGGCTTGTTTCTTATAATTTCAAAAGAATGAGATCGAGGTCTAATAGAATGAAAACCTAGCATTTACGAATGACCTCATTCTAGTATGCAAGAATATAAGGTATCAGAAATGCTGTATAATACTTTGAAATAATTGAACCGCGAGAAAACCTTCTGGGAAAACTCTCGAAGCAATAGCAGTCTGTTCATCATCTCGTAACCGTATTGCCCGATCAGTAGATGTAGAAAACAAAGCTTTCTATATCTACTGATCGGGGAGAATATCCACTTTATCGTTTAAGTTGATTATAACGTTTTCAGTGAGATCTTATCTTTTCCGATACATAAAATCTGATTTTCTGGAAAAGATCCAGGCAGCCAACAACATCATAAGTGTAACCAATATACCCGACTCACCTGTCCATAAATAGGCTTTTTCCCCTTAGTAGCTAGGTCAAATGAATCCTGAATTACAGCGTTCCAGGAAGCATGGAGCAGGATGGCTGGCCAGATGCTTCCAGTGCTTAAGCGGAATTGGCTAATAATGAAATTAAATGAACCAATTGTGATCATAAACAAGATTACGGATAAAACTAATGAAGGGCCGGAGTAATAACTACCCAACAGAATGGCAGGAATATGCCAAGCGCCCCAAATCAGTCCACTTGTCAAAATTGGTTTCGGCACGCCTGCTGTTATTAATCGGCTTAACATATATCCTCTCCATCCCAACTCTTCCCCGGCACTGCTGATCACACCGATTAATGTGCCCACAGACATCTGATAAAGAATGCTTACGACCAATGTCCATATAAATGAGTTGCCAGTTGGCACGAAGTCTACCAAGCCCGTTATCCATGCAAAACCGTACGCCAGTATTCCAATGATCACCGGAAAAAGTAATACAAACGGGATTGATTTTAAAGATAAATTCCCTCGAAATCGCAACGAGATATCTGCAAATCCTTCACGCAGCAAGAGGCGAGTCAAGATCGATGAGAGTCCTGGTGACCACATCAGTAGAAGTCCAAATACAGGTGATACATAGATCGCAAGTACATAGCTGAGGAATGTCAGAGGAACAAGCCATGCGAAAAAAACAAACAGTCCTCTTCTTGATTTCTGAATAATGCTCGGGTCTTCCTTGTTCGTTACACTGTCGTTGATTCTGTAAGATTCCAAATCAGTTCACTCCTTTAAAGGATAGATGTATTCCGATAAGAAGTATAACAATGGACGAGAAGTGCAGGAATGAACCTCAGTCTAGGCTTTGTTTGAGTCTTTGGGCCAGTACAGCATAGAGCCTAAGGCGGATTGAAGTACAAAAATAGGATTATTATTATTATTTTTCTAAATTATTTGGTTACATGGGCATATGAACAAGGATGTTAATTCCTCTTTCATGAGCTCTTAACGCATCTTTCTTGGTGGTCGCCATGAAGGGCATAATCGCAACATTAACTTTAAATGGAAGACTCAAAATTTCTTCTGTTCCTTTCATCCGATTGCCCAAGTCGTCAATAATGATGCACACTTTTTTAACAGGTTTTGCATAACCGAATGGTGTATAGAATGCATAGGTACATCCAGTAAAGATGATAAAAAAAATCAAAAGTTTATTGAACGAGCGAAGACACGCACACAATTGTAAAATTACATCAATTCTCTTATATTATATTTTTTTGGTAAAGATCTCATTATTTGAACGTTTGTCTTAACTTATTCCCAGTAGACATTGTTCACAAAATAAGGATTTACAAGAGAGGACACCTGCAGATTCTACACGGGGATTGTCGGTGCTTCAGGACTATTTGGATCAAAAACTGGCAGGAGCAAGCCTATTATGAAATGATAGAAGAGCGAATTTTCCCTTATTAATAGAGGAATTTGAAAGAATACCCTACCTCCTATACAATATTTTCATAGAGTCTGAGAGTATGGATTAAATACGATTCAGAAATGGAGAACATCAATATGACTGAATTTATCAACGCTGACGATATTAATGACGTAATTCTGGCTGCGGCGGCAAACGAGCTGGAACAGATGGTGGACAAAATGTGTGAGTTGATTGGCACACCTTTGGAACAAACGAGTGAACTGGAGCGTCAGGTCATGGCTGCTTTTGCTTTTGGCGCAGTGTATGGCATCACACATCGGGATCAGCTGGCAGAGCCACAGGCCCATGCCTTGAGCATTCGGATGCTGATCCAACCGTTTAATTACAGTGAGCAGCAGGCGGTTGATTTTGCCGATGATCTGATTCGGGTGGCTTCCGATCGTGAGGTTCATCCGGTGATGAATACCATTATCCAACGTGGAATTGATGGACACCGCCAGTTCAATCAGGATGATGATGAAGGATTGGAACGTAACATACAGGAGATTTTAACTGCGGTTCAATCGCAGTAATAGACGGTTTTATGAGATGTGGGAGATGATCACAATGGATCTGATGAAATTAAGCAAGGAACTCTCATACGCGCTGCGACATGCACCATGGGAGTATGAGCTGGAGCTGGACGAAGAGGGTTGGGTGGAAATCTCGCAGTTGCTGGTGGCATTACATGAAAGTCCGCAGTGGAAGGATGTCACGCCAGCCGATCTGGAGCAGATGATTCAAGCCTCGGAGAAAAGAGACATGAAATCCATTCTGGCCGTATCCGGGCCTTGTATGGACATTCTACGCCACATAAGATAAACAAGGTCGCTGCTGAGCCACCGACAATTCTGTACCATGGGACCCGGCACGCGCCGTGAATTCTATCATGGAGCATGGCTTACAGCCGCGGCAACGGCAATATGTACATCTGTCCGCAGATATCGATACGGCCAATCAGGTAGGACGAAGACGTGATGATCAGCCTGTCATTTTAAAAATCAATGCTGCACAAGCGTCTATAGATGGAATCCTCTTTTATCATGGAAACGAAAACATCTGGCTGGCCGATCATATTCCCGCACGGTATATTGAGCAATAAACAAGATCTGAAACTCCATGCCTTAGTCTTAGCTACACCAAAAAAAGGACACATCCAACATTCGTTGCTGTGTCCCTTTCTCATATCCAAACTTACATCCAAACTTACTGGCCTACAATCGCTTTAATCCCTTCGCTAAGCGGTTGAGCTGCACGACCAAGCAATGTCTCCAACGTATCACTTTCGACAGCCAATGCACCTTCACGAATAGCACTTTGCATATCAACGAGCATCGATACGACAAAGTCCGGTAGACCTGCACCCTTCATGATATCAGCGTAAGTGGCATCGTCCACGTTTTGCACGTTGATTTCCTGTCCAAGCACTTCACCAACAATGGCAGCCAGCTCAGCTTGCGTGCGCAGTTTGCCGGACAACTCATACACGGTATTCTCATGTCCTTCACCTGCAAGTACAGCTGCTGCTGCATGGGCATAATCACTGCGGGTAGCCCAGCCGACTTGGCTATCATTGGTAGCATGAACCCAAGGTGCACCTTGCGTAGCCGCTTGCACACTGCCTGCTTCATTTTCCAGGTACCAGTTGTTACGCAGGAAGGAATACGGAATGCCGGATTCCCGAATCGCTTTTTCGGTAGCGCGGTGAACTTCCGCCAGGGAAAGGGTGTTTTGGTCTGCATTCACAACGCTTGTATAAGCGATGAAGCCAACACCTGCTTTCTTGGCAGCGTCCACGGCAGTCTGATGTTGGCGAATACGCGTTTCATTATCACCATCAGTGGAGATGAGCAACAGACGATCTACACCGGCAAAAGCTTTTTCCAACGTCTCCGGTTGATCGAAATCCCCTTGACGCACGTCAACGCCTTGAGCGCGGAGTGCTTCCGCTTTCTCCGGATTACGTACACTTACGGCCAAATCCTTGGCAGAATCGTTTGTTAACAATGCTTCTACAACCAATGAACCCAATTGACCTGTTGCGCCAGTAACCAAAATTTTCATCTTTTTTTCCTCCTATGGTATGTGTATGTGTTTTGCTTGCTATGGATGTAATCAAAAATGTTATAACAGGTGTGATTACAACGAAAGGGTTAAAAAGCTCGCAATGAGCTTTTTTATTCAGAGACATGAATCTGATCCATCATCTGCTGTATGGTTACACGATTCAATCGATGTTCCATGGCTGTCTGAGCCTCAATGAGCTCCGCACGCAAGGTGTGTTCAATCATGTTGCCGACCGGACATTTCGGATTCGGATGTTTGTGAAAGTTAAACAATTCTCCATCCTCCACTACCTCAAGCGCTCGATACACATCGAGAAGGGTAATGTCCGCCGGGTCTTTCAACAAGGAAGCACCGCCCACACCGGGTCTGACGTCAATCAGACCAGCCTGTTTCAGCTTGGACATGATCCGCCGAATAATCACGGGATTGGTGTTCACACTCTGCGCGATCACATCTCCGGTGCATTCATTGGGCATAACAGCGATCAAGGACAGGGTATGAACCGCGATGGAAAAGCGACTGCTGATTTGTCTCATGGAATGATCACCACCGTTGTAACTATATTAGTTACAAACGAAACGAATGTCAACTAGATCTTTTACCCCTTCACAGCCCCCGAGGTTAGTCCACCTACAATATACTTTTGCCCAATGAGGAACACAATTAACACCGGCAGGGAAGTAAGCACGATATCGGCACTAACCAGATTCCACTGGGCACTGAATTGTCCGAAGAAGTTATACACAGCCAGCGTCATCGGCCACATCTCCACCGTATTCAGCATATAGAGTGGTGCAGTAAACTCATTCCAGACACTCAGGAAATTCAGGACAAATACCGTCACCAGCACGGACGTGAGCAGAGGAACAATGATCCTCAGGAACAGCTTGATTCCGTTACACCCGTCCATGATCGCAGCTTCATCCAGCTCCTTCGGGATGTTGGACACAAACGCATACGTAATGAACAGCGAGATCGGAATGCCCATGGCCGTGTAGAGCAGAATCATGCCGACATGTGAATTAATCATGCCCATCGACTTCATGACTTCCATCAGCGGAATGTAATTGAGTGGAAGGGTAATACCAAGGATCAGGAAGAAGTACAGGAACTTGCTGAGCTTCGAATGATTACGGGATAACGTGAAGGCCGAGAACGCCACAACAAATACCAGCAGCAGGGAAGAGGCCCCGGAGTGAAGCAAACTGTTGAAAAAGGAACCTCCCAAGTGTCCTTGTTCATAGACAATTTTGTAATTTTCGAAGATAAACTTCTCCGGCAGCGTCAGTTTAAGCACTTTGGCCTCGGCGTCGGATTTGAATGAATTCAGTACGATGACGACAAAAGGAATCAGGACCACCAGGCTAAGCAGCCAGGCGAGTACATTTAACCCGATGGAAGACAGTCTTTTTCTCAATCGCATGTTAGTATTCCACCTTTCGGTTCATCAAACGAATGATGAAGAAGGAGATGATCGCCATGATGACAAACAGAATGGTAGATAGCGCACTTCCCAATCCCCAATAGCCTTTGGCAAAAGAGGAATAAACGGCCGTGTTAATGACATCTGTCGCGTTACCGGGGCCACCATTGGTCAGCACGTATACGGCATCGAATACTCTCAGCCCATACGTAATATTAAGCACTGTGGCGATGGTAATGGTAGGCATGAGCATCGGAATCGTAATTCGGAACAGCTTCTGCCCGAACCCGGCACCATCAATGGACGCTGCTTCGTAATAATCGCGTGGAATCGCGAGCAGTCCGGCGATGAACAGCACCATGATGTATCCCATGCCTTTCCATGTATCCACTGCCATGATGGATGGCATGGCCCAGGTCAGGGAGCCCAGCCAGTTCTGGGCGAGAACGTCCAGTCCTATTGAACGCAGGGTAACGTTAACGAACCCGTTGTTGGGGTCAAGCAGACTTTTGAATACAAGTCCAATAATCAGGAACGACAGCACCTGAGGGGAGAAAATGATCATCCGATGCAGATTGGCGGCCTTCACACCGCTAACCAGGAGCAGAGCCAGGAACAAGCCGAGAACGGTCTTGGCGATGGACGTCACGAGGGTGAACAGGACTGTGTTTTTGATAAAAAGAAGATATGTAGGATCACCCGCCAGAATGGTACGGAAATGCTCCAGACCGATAAAGTTCTTCTCCGAACTGTAACTGTTCCAGTCGGTGAAGGAATAATAGATGCCCAGCAGAGCGGGGCAACGATGAACAGCAGATATAACACAATGGCTCCCGATGAAAAATACCAGGGATAGATTTTGTTCGCGTTCATAACCGATAACACCTTTCCTTCCTGCCCAAATACATGAGCGGGCAAGGGCCCGCTGCATGTAAAAGCTGATCAGCATGTATGTTTAGTCCGAAATATGCGCTGTTACTGCCACTTCTCGTCTTTCAGCACCTTGGCTTGTTCAGCCCGGCGTTTATCAATGTTTTGCAGAATCTGATCCGGTGTCATGGCTCCGGCGAACATGCCTGACAAGTCTTTGCCGATATCCATCCATTGTGGATCAATGTACTTCACAGCGGCCTGCATGACTGTTCCTTTTTCATGATTTTTCTCATAATCAATATAATCCTGTGTGAGCTTTGGTTCGATTTCCGGCCAGCAGATGGTCAGGTTGCCTTCACCTTCATCGAACACACGCTGCAGATGATCATGCTCGGTAATCCAGCGGAAGAATTTCAGCACTTCTTCGGGATGTTTACTGTTTTTATTACCGAACATCGCAGCTGAACCGCCCGGATTCACACCAATCGTCTGATTATCTCCCCACGGCATGACGAAGAATCCCATATTATCTTTCATTGCCGGATATGCTTCGGAGACTTCCTTTTCCGTCCCTGGAACCCGCAGCAACATTGCTGCTTTCTCCTGACCAAACGCCTCAATTCCCGCTTCTACCGTATTGGACAAAAAGTCTTTGCCGAAATAACCGAGGTCCGCAAATTCTTTCAACTGTTCAATGACCGTCTTGAGCTGCGTCATATCGGCGACTTTCATCTCATTGTTGTTTAATTTCTCGTAGGTTCCCGCTGCCATTTGCTCATAGTTAGGTCCTGTCTCGAACAAAGGCAGAACCTGATACCACCCGCTGGCAGGTGCCTGATAGAACGGAATGATGTCTTTGTCCTTAATTTTCTGGCTGATCGCCTTGAATTCTGCATAGGATGTAGGAGGCTCTATGCCGAGTTCTTGGAAGATCCGTTTGTTATAGTACACATACCAGATTTTCGTTGGTGCAAAAGAAACCCCGTATACCTTGTCATTGTGACTGACAGTTGGCAAAATCTCTTCGGACATTCGACCTGTGAATTCCTCATTGGTCAGGTCAATGGCATTTTCCTCCGGTCTTACGTTAGCCGGCATGCTCAGCGGGTCCACATCGACATTGAAAATGTCAGGTGCCTCGCCAGAGGCCAGCTTCACCTTGATCAGGTCACGCCACTGTGCGTCAGGTACGACCTGAAAGTCAATTTTGACACCCGTTTCCTGCTCATATTCCTTGGCCATCGTCTGCATGATGCCTGTACGCGGAATACCGGATTGGCTTGTTCCAAACGTGAGTGTCACTTTACCCGAACCTTCCGAACTTTTCCCGGAGTTGCACCCGGCGAGCAGCAGAGTAGAGAGCAGAAGCACACTTACCAGCGAAAATAGAAATCGTTTTCTCATCATTGAACCTCCCGGAATATATAGAAAATTGTTACTTGCCGAAACGCTTAATGTAAGCGTATTCTTATGTGGATAACTTTACTGTGAACAGCAAATACGCTCAATAGACAAAAACGTTCTGTTGGGTGGACATTTTCGAAGGGTGTGGCAGATATCATCATAGGACGAGGTGTGTGGGGATTGCGGTATCGATTTGGAACGCTTCAGCAAAGTCTGTTTACCTATTACTCTGCGGTATTTATTGTCTTTTCGCTCATTGTGGCAGGACTCCTGTACGTTTTTCTTGCGAGTGACATCCGTCAGCGAAGTGAAGAACAGCAGCGACAACTGGGGGTATCGATCGTCAGTAATCTGGATCAGGAAGTGGTGAAAATGAACAATTTCTCCATGAACATTGTGTACTCCAATCTGGTCAAAGAACACTTCAGTCACTACTTGGCACCAGCGGAAGGCAGTGAGCAGACACTGACGAGTGATCCGGCATTGTATAAGGATACAACCACACTGATTGATGTCATTCTGGCAATAATCAGCAGCTTCCAATACCGCCAAGCAGGCCAATATCTATGATGTGAACGGCAAGATGCTGGGAGCGGGTGCATTCAACGGTCAACTGTCGGTGGACCTGACTCAGCGACCGTGGTACAAGGAAACGTGGGAGCGGAGTGGCTGGCGGGTGATTCAATTGTTAGAGGGGGAGCTTTGCCCATGCCCACAGGTGAAGGGAAGTCGGATCAACCCTACATTTCCTTAACCCGGGTATACAAAGATGGCAATTATGTCAGCCAGGGCGTCGTTGAGATTTTGCAGGATGCGGGAACGCTGTTCCAGCATTTGAATGATTTGCAGGCGAGTAACGAGGATCTTCGCATTTATGTGATGGATGAGCAAAATACACGACTATATCCACTTTCTACAGTTGATGATACTCCTCAAGTAGGTCGCTTCAATGATGTGGACGTGATTCAGAATCTTTCATTTCCACCGGATACGATGCAGGAGATCACCGATCCTTTGGATCATTCCAAACAAATGATGACGTACATGACGTCACAGGAGACGGGATGGACGGTTGTTGTCATGCAGTCCAAGCAGTCCCTGTTCGCGAGTCTCAACCGGATGGCTGTGATGTTTATCGGGGCCACGTTAGCTACGTTGATGCTGATTCTGGTTCTCTCGTATCTGATTTCCAAAAGGGTCACTTTGCCGCTGCATCGTTTGCAGCGCATTATCCAGAAAATGGGTGAAAATGATCTGGTATCCGGTCAAGCTTCGGCGCAGTTGTTCAAGCTGGAGCATCCGGGTCCATCCGGGAGATGGATGAGCTGAATGATACGTTTATCCGGCTGAATCAGCAGCTTGTGCAATCTTTTCAGGACAGACTGGCAATGAAATCCCAGGAGACAGAGGCGAGATTACTCGCGCTGCAGTCCCAGATGAACCCGCATTTTCTCTACAACAACATCACAAATATCAGCATCATGGCGGAGGAAGGCATGAATGAGCAGATCGTCGCGTTCTGCGGTCATATCGCATCCATGCTTCGATACATCTCGACTCCCGGCAAAAACGGGGTTCCCCTGTCTCATGAACTGGATTACTGTGAGCGATATCTGGAGTGTATGAAGATTCGGTTCGAAGAGGATCTGCACTACGATTTTCAGATTCCCGAAGAGATGAAGCATATCCAGGTTCCGATGTTGATGGTACAGCCGCTACTCGAAAATGCCATGAAATATGGACTGGGGGATACCCCTCCGTGGAAACTGAATATTACTGGAGATATGGATGCGGTACAGCAGACCTGGCAGATCCATGTGGAAGACAACGGGCCTGGCATGGAACCCGAGGCACTTGCCAATATCTTGCATTACATCGAACAGTCACAGGAGTGGGAGCGTATGCCTGACCTCGAAATTAACGGCATGGGACTCAGGAATATATGGCTCCGATTGAAATTATGGTATGGCACGGCAGCTCACATGCAGATTACAAACAAGCCTTCCGGCGGTGTGCGGATTACAATAGGTGGTTCCATTGGAAAGGAGCATGACTAACCCATGACAATCAAATATAGAACGATTATTGTCGAAGATGAGGCCCTGATTCGCCGGAATGTCTCGCGCAAATTCAGAGAGCTGGACACCAGGTTCGAGGTGATTGGTGAAGCGAGGAACGGTCAGGAAGCGTTACAGCTCATTGAACATGCCGTACCTGATCTCGTTATAACGGATATACAGATGCCGGTGATGAATGGATTGGAACTCGCCAAACATTTGTACTTTGCCTATCCGCATGTGAAAATTGTCATTCTGAGTGGTTATCATGAATTTGAATATGCACGGCAGGCGATCAGTTACAAGGTGGAGGATTATCTGCTCAAACCATTATCAGAAGAACAGCTTCGCACACTGCTGGGTGCGATGGAATTGAAGCTTGGGAGCGCTGTGGATTCGCTTGCCCATGTCAGTGCCGTGCTGGATGAGCAGGTGAAGCCGGAGGATATCGCAGAAGCCGTTAAGTTGTATTTGAAGCAGAATTACATGCATGAGATAACACTCCAGGACATGGCGGGACAGATGCATTTTAGTGTGGACTATCTAGGGAAGTGTTTTAAGAAAGTAACGGGGAGACTCCACTGAAATATATGACAGGTCTGCGGATTAATGAAGCGAAACGTATGCTTGTGACCCATGAGGATATGGATATCAAGACGATTGGTGGAGCGGTTGGGTATAGTGATTCCCACTATTTCAGCCGGATTTTCAAAAACAAAACGGGCATGTACCCTAGCGAGTACCGACTGCAATTGCTGGAACGAAAAAAAGCCCTGTCCATGGATGAGGAGAACCATGTTGACCTGAGCTGATTACTGGGCCAGAGCTTCTTCGGTTATTTTGCGAATATCAAACGGGGAGCGAATGCCTTCTTCAATCATGTCGGGGAGAATCTGTTTCAGAAAATATTGCACACAGTGGAGGTCGATATGTTTGATTTTGACCAAAGCATAACGGTACATGACGATAAATTCTTTCTCCGCATTGCCACGTTGGAGTTCGGCAAAGGCTTCGTATACCTGATCCATTTTGTCTGCGACTTCGAGAATCAGTCCTTCAACCGATTGGTCTTTGCCTTCACGCAGCTGTCTGCGGAAGATAGGCTGGAACTCCTCAGGAATATTTTCATTTATAAAATGTTCAACCATGCCTTCTTCTACCTTTTGCAGCATCGAACGAAGTTCCAGTGAATAGTGTTTGACGGGCGTTTTGATATCTCCAATGAAGATTTCGCCATAATCATGGCTGCTGGTGATCTCGTATAACTTCTTCCAATCGATGGTGACGCCATGTTGCTCCTCAATATCTGCGAGTGTTTTGGCGTACTGTACCACTTTCCAGGAATGAGCGGATACGCTGTGTTCTTCGAATTTGAATTTGCCAGGTGTACGAATAATACGTTCAAGATCATTCAGAGACCTGAAGTACGTATGAATTCCCATATAAGCGATCATCCTTTGCTGATTGAGTATAAATGTGATTATCCATCGACAATACACCAGTTATGTCAACTGTGGATTAACGCGGATAGCGACGAAGGTAAAATGAGAAGACATAGGAGAAAGTACGCAGCTTATGGAAAAATCATAAAAAGCCACGATGTGTGACTGAATGTGAGTTCAGCATCCATCGTGACTTTCGATTGTAGAAGTTGAATCAACAATTATGATTTTTTACGTACCGGTGAAGTATACCAGTATGCCATGCCGACAAAGAGGGCGCCGCCGATGATATTACCAAGCGTTACTGGAATCATGTTGTGGAACCAGCCTGCCAGCGTAATGGTATCCGGGTGGTTTGGCAACAGCCAGGACAAGGACAGCAAAGTCATGTTGGCAACACTGTGCTCATACCCACTTGCAATGAAGGCGTACAGACACCACCAGATGAGCGCAATTTTGGCGATATCCTCTTTTGTGCGAGCAGCCATCCAGATCGCCAGACAGACGAGCCAGTTACAGAGAATGCCGCGGAAGAACAGCTCCGATACGGGGGCGGCCATCTTTTTGGCTGAAGCGACGAATAACAGATGTTCAGGCGCAGCTGTTTTGAACAGGCCGCTGCCTACAATAAGCAGGCTAAGCAGGATCGCACCCAGCAAGTTGCCAAGGAAGACGAGTCCCCAGTTTTTCAGCGTATCCTTAACTGTGGTCCGGCCTGCGAGTGTGCTCATGGTGAAGAACATGTTGTTCCCTGTAAACAGTTCTGATCCGGCAAAAATGACCAGCGTGAGAGCGAGTCCGAAGGACATGCCCATCAACATGGTTTGCAGTGGTGACTGTGCCGCGAGGAGTGGGGCACCGATACTGAAGATCAGGACGATGCCAAGACCGACATAGGCACCCGCCATTATGGCTGCAACCATGTAGCGTGATAGATTCGAGTTCATCTGATCCCGTTTTTTAACCGCAGCTTCAATAATTCCCTCAACACTTGGTGTATACATCGCGTTTTCCCCATTATTTTGCATCCATCGTTGAATGTTTCAATGAAGCTATATTTCAATCCAGACCTGGCCGTCCTCTACCTTGACTGGATACATCTGTACCTGACCATTGTCCGGCGCTTGCACAAGACCGGTCGTCAGGTCGATTTTCCAATCATACAGTGGATCGTACAGATAATGCCCGGACACAATGCCTTCTGCCAGCGGCCCACCCTTGGGGTGGGGGTTGTGATTATCCGCAGCGAAGATGGTGCCATCCGATGCAAGAAAGACGGCAAGCTGGTGGTCCGCAATCTCAACTACTCTTCCGATTCGTGGCAGGAATTCTTCAACGCCTCCGGCAGGGAAGTAGGTACCTGATTGTTTGGTCGTCATCTCAAACCACTCCTTATCTATTTAACATTCTTCCAGTTATTCTTACAACCTTCATTATGGACGAGCTGAAACTTCGATCCCATGGAACATTTTGCTTTGGCCTTCCTCATTGCGAATCGCTTTTTGCCAAGGTTCTTCCACATGCTCAAGTGCAAATTCAATCCGCTGCATCAATGCTTTGCGTTCCTCAAGGTTATCCACGACAATTGAACGAATATGCTCCAGACCCATGCGTTCCACCCACTCGGAAGTCCGCTCCAGGTAGTTGCCTGTTTCACGGTAATATTGCATGATGGCTCCGCACAGCTCAATCAACTCTTCATCTGTTTTTACTTTGCACAGGGAATCAGCCAGTCTTGCTTTGATACCGCCGTTACCGCCAATGAAGATTTCCCAGCCGCCGTCATTACCAACGATACCGATATCTTTCGTACACGCCTCTGCACAGTTTCGTGGACAGCCGTTGACCGCGTATTTGAACTTGGCTGGCAGGTCCAGACGTTCGAATTTCCGTTCGATGCGGGCGCCCATCGCCATGGAATCCTGTGTACCGAACCGGCAGAATTGGGAGCCGACACATGTCTTGACCGTGCGCAGCGATTTGGCGTAGGCATAGCCTGAAGGCATATCGAGTTCAGCCCAGACTTTAGTCAGATCTTCTTTTTGACACCAATTAAGTCGAGACGCTGGCCGCCAGTAACTTTGACTGCTTTCACATCATATTTGACTGAAACGTCAGCGATGCGTTTGAGGTCTGCTGGTGTCGTCACCCCGCCATACATCCGCGGTACCACCGTATACGTTCCATCTTTTTGAATATTTGCATTCATGCGTTCGTTAACAAAACGGGATTCTTTCTCATCTTCGTGCGTATCCGGTGCAATCATGCCAAGGTAATAGTTGATCGCCGGACGACATTTGGAACAACCCTCAGGCTGATTCCAACCCAGTACATGCATGACTTCTTTGGTCGTTTGCAGTCCTTTTTGACGAATCTCGGCTACAATTTCATCCCGTCCCATGGAAGTACATCCGCATATGCCTTGTTTGGCTCCACTGCTGAAGTTATCACCAAGTACATATTGCAAAATCTGTTCCACCACCGGTTTACAACCACCGCAAGAGCGGGTCGCACCGGTACAAGCTTTGATCTCATCTATAGTAGTCAGGCCCTGGTCGGTAATGACATTCACAATGGTTCCTTTAGTGACCCCGTTACATCCGCAGACAATTTCGTCTTCCGGCATCGTTTCAACAGAGGTGGCTTTCTTATGACCGCCGCAGCCTGTACCCATAAGTGAACCATACAGTTCTTCGGTCATTTCAATCTGTTGTTTGATCAGTTTCTGCAATTCGGCAGAATCCGTAATGTCACCGAAGAGAACAGCACCGACCATTTTATTATCGCGGAGCAGAATTTTTTTGTAAGTCCGTTTCCAGTCGTCTTTGTGCGAAATGACGGTGTGCTCCGGACTGTCAATGAATTCACCAGTTGAAAAGACGTCCACACCCGAAATTTTCAATTTCGTGGATACTACAGAGCCTTCATATGGAGCTGTCTCAACACCGCAGATATGTTTCGCGAGAACCATGCCTTGCTCGAACAATGGGGCAACAAGGCCGTAACATACCCCGCGATGCTCTGTACATTCTCCGACCGAATAGACATTCTCAAGAGAAGTCTGCATATAGTCATTCACGACAATCCCCGGTTCACTTCCATGCCACTTTCGCGGGCTACTGTCGTATTGGGTTTGATCCCTACAGCCATGACCACAAAATCAACATTCAGTACAGTATCATCGGCAAAACGAATTCCTTCAACCCGTTCGCCGCCTAATAATTCGGCAGTCTGAGCCCCCATTTTGAAACGGATACCCTGACGTTCAAGTTCCGCCTTCAACATGGCTGAAGCTTGCGGATCAAGCTGACGCTCCATCAGATCTTCCATCAGGTGCACTACGGTAACTTCCATACCGAGTTGTACCAAACCTTTGGCAGCTTCAAGACCCAGCAGTCCGCCCCCAATCACGGCCGCTCGTTTGTACTGTTTGGCAGCGTCAATCATCACATTACAATCGGCAATATCGCGGAAACCGACTACGCCTTGCTTGTCATGCCCCGGTACGGGGAGAATGAAGGAGTTGGAGCCTGTTGCAATGATAATTTTGTCGTAAGGAACACGAGTGCCATCTTCAGTCACAACTTCGTGAGTCTCGGCATCGATTCGTGTAACTGTTGTGCCTGTGTGCAGTGTAATCCCGTAATCTTCATACCAGTGTAGGTCGTTCAGGACGATGTCGTCGAGCGTTTTGCTTCCTTCCAGTACGTAAGACAACATAATGCGGTTGTAGTTGGGATAGGGCTCTGTGCCAAAAACGGTAATATCAAATCGCGTAGTTAATTTTAGAATTTGTTCAACGGTACTGATTCCTGCCATACCGTTACCAATGATAACGAGTTTCTCTTTTTTTCGTTCATGTGTGTATGCCTCCTTGGATAGACGCTGTACATTACCTGCAATTTTAGTGGTTTATTTTTGAAATTATACAAGGTGTTGACGATAATTTACGTGATTTAATTCACTAATAAAGATAGAAGAGTCATAAATTTTATAGTGTGAGCCCCATCACAGAAAGTTATATTTATTTTTATATAAATAAGAAATACGAACTATTGTTCTTGTTTTGGTTTCGTTGTACTATCAAAAGTGGGCTATGTATGTTCCCTATTTCTTCGAAAGGACGTTTTTGCACCATGATGGGAAGATCCCACCTTATGATCGGGACAGGCGTATCGCTATCTGTGCTTCAGTTGGCTGGTATGCCGGTGACTGCACCGGCAGTTACGGTTGCTCTGATAGGTTCGTTATTGCCTGACATTGATGAGCCGAATTCGCTGCTGGTATCGAAAGCCTTGCCTAACAGTCTGATCAGATTGTTACAGACGATTCTGTTGCCCACAGCCGTATTCGTGTATTTCTATGTTCCTGCCAAACCATGGAACCTGTTGCTTGCGATCCTGATTGGGCTGGTGTCATTTCTGCCCTCGCGTTCGCTTCGCAAAGTGTTGATGTTCGCTATTGGACTCGGTCTGGTGTTCTATGGTCATGCGTTTGCCCCGTGGAATCTGATTGCAGGCAGCCTGCTCATGCTGTGCACCACGCTAACGCATAGGGGATTAACGCATACCCTATACGGCACTGCAATATGGGCTGGCTTACTCTACAGTACGACCCAGCAGCAGGGACCGGAGATCTGGGTAGCGGGGGCACAGCGTATGCGATGCACCTGTTGGCGGATTCATTAACCAATCGGGGCATTCGTCCGCTACCACCGCTCAAATGGCGCATACGAGCTAATCTGATGAGCACAGGTACTAAACATGGAGCTGTTGTAGAAAATGTCTGCATTGTGCTTACCCTTATTTTGGCCTGGTTTGCATTCTCACCGTTATTTCTGTAATGACCAAAGTGGCTGTCTCAAAAGGAATTCCGCCTCGTTCCAAGTGCTAACGAATCTACCGCACCTTAAAAGGCAGATTAGCCATGGTCGCAAGATTTAACGAACCTCAGTAACGCTATTTCGTCATCAAAGAGCTTCAACACCTAATAAATCCAGTGAATCGATGAAATAATGTCTCTATGATTCGTTAGGTCTCAGATCTGGGCATGTGGGGGCCAAGAGCGTGTGTCAGGTTCATTACAACAAAATAAGACTAAAGAGGATGTCCCCGTCATATTCATGACGTATTGGACATCCTCTTTGATCTTTTTTGTTTTTTACCTGTGAGCCATGAGAAGAGAGAAGAGTTACGGGATCAAACCACTGTTGGCGTGCTGGATAAACGTTCAATATCTGAGGACCCAAATACAAATAAAACAATAAGAATAAACACAATTATCAGTTCGGCAAATCCGATTCCGTCGAACTCGGACATAATATGCACCCCATTTCCTGACCATTATGAATTGATCCTCTGCTGAAATGCCTGTATAACATCATTAAGCGTCATATCGCCGCCAGTTTCGTCCAGGAATTGTACCAGTTTGTCTGAGTTGGAGGGTGTGACCTTTTGAAGTGTTTTATATTGACCGACTAATTCGACAACCAATGTAGCTTCGCGAAACAACGTGACAGCATCCACTCTCAACTTTCCGCTCACCAATAGTGCTGCTACAATCAGTTCGAGATTTCTCCCCTTAAGGCTCCCATTTAGAAGGGTGTTAGCAGCGTTTGGTTTTTTGTTAGAACCTTTATTTGATTTTCCGTTCCTTCCCACTGCCATAACAGGTCCCCCACTAATTGGTGTTTGGTATTTGATCTTCCATTATCGTATATCTTATGTGGCCTTCTCCATAAGGTTCGACCTATTAATCTAGCTGATTAAATCAAAAAGAGACATCCCGCTCTGACGGGACATCTCTTTCAAGTACATTATATTTTACAATTTACATTTAATCGAATTACGCATTATCAATAATGGTATTCATCGTTGTTCGATCCAGACCTTTGACCAGCTTCACAATAAGCTCCTTGGCTGCATCATAGTCATCTGTGTGAATGATGGAGGAGGAGGTGTGGATATAACGGGCACAGATTCCAATTACCGTTGAAGGTACACCGATACCACTCAGGTGAACTTGACCTGCGTCGGTACCCCCTGGCGAGATGAAATACTGCATTTTGATCTGATTGGATGATGCCGTATCTTGCACGTACTCCACCATTCCGCGATGAGTGAACATACCCGGGTCAAAAATACGAAGCAATGCCCCTTCTCCGATGTGTCCAAATGACTGTTTGTCACCTGTCATATCATTCGCCGCGCTACAGTCTAGTGCGAAGAAGATATCCGGCTGAATCAGATTGGCTGCCGTACGTGCACCGCGAAGTCCCAGTTCTTCCTGAACCGTTGCACCAGCGTACAGTGTGTTCGGCAATTTTTCTTTGTGAAGCGCTTCAACCAGTTCAAGCGCAAGTCCTACGCCATACCGATTATCCCACGCTTTGGCCATGATTTTTTCGGATTTGCCAGCGGTGTGAATTCACAGATCGGCACGATCTGCATCCCTGGATGTATGCCCCAGGATTCTGCTTCGGCCCGGTTGTCTGCTCCAATATCGAGATACATGGAATTTAGATCAACCGGTTTGTTCCGCTGGGATTCGTCCAGCAAGTGCGTAGGTGTTGAACCTACAACTCCGGTAATCCGACGATCCGGTGTAATGATTTCCAGCCGCTGAGACAATACAGCCTGACTCCACCATCCACCCAGTGGACGGAATTTGATCATGCCTGTTTCAGTAATGCCCGTAGTCATGAAGCCCACTTCGTCAAAGTGCCCGGCTACCATCACTTTAGGACCGGATTCCTCCCCGCGCAGAACACCAAAAAGACTCCCCAGGCGATCCTGGACGAACTCATCCGTGTAAGCGGAGAGCTGCTCTTCATCCAGCCGCGAAGTTCACGTTCAAATCCGGATGCGGAGGGGAACTCCGTCAACGTACGAAACATATCCATCGTTTTTTCGTTCATGTGTCAACAACTCCTCTGTCGATATGTATTTCAGGTCACAGTAGAACGGCTACCCGCCTGTTGTCCTTTAAGATGTAGTTCAAAAAGTAAGCTTTTGATTACGAATCATGCTTGGCCGGACTTTTTGAATACTCACTTTTAAATGCTGAGGACTTGTTATTTAACCACTGGTCACAATACAGTATGAACCTTGTGCAAGTGATTGTCCATGTTTATGTCACGTATTTAAGGCATGTTTTGGGCCTTTGGCATAGGCATGTTTACTGAAACTATCCGCTGTAGACCCAGTCCTGATGCCACTTCCATGAATATGAATATATAGAGGGGATGTCATCATTTTGTGAAGTTTTTTATACTCTTTATTTCCTTGTCTTCACACAGGAAGGAGCCAAATATCAGATGAAGCCTCCAGAAGAGGGCACGGAAAAAGTACTGTTTATCGTTCTTTTTATCTTGCTCGTGATTGTTCTTCTTTATTTATAGAACTGAGCTGAATAAGTTTGAAATCCGGCGTAATTCAATCCTGTTTATGCGGCATGTCCCTATTGGAAACATATGCTGTCTGTCGCCGGATACATAACCTTCCGATGATTAACAAACAATGAATATAGGATTACACACATTGGCATTCAGCCGTAGCTTTGAACCATTTTCACATAGAGGAGGTCTTGGATCTTGCCAGCTCAATCTGCATCCGGAAACAAAAAAAAATCGCCGTCTCTGTCCATGGATGAACAGGAGTACAAAAAAATTGCAAAAAAACATGAGCCGCCTCGTCCAATCCTGAAAAATTGCCTCAAGGCATTTTTGGTTGGGGGTACCGTCTGTTTGATTGGACAGGCCATTCAGGAGGCTTTTATGGCCGGTTTTGACATGACATCCAAGGAGGCTTCCAGTCCTACGGTGGCGGTCATGATTCTCATATCGGTTATTCTAACCTGTCTCGGCATTTACGATAAAATGGCTCAATGGGCAGGAGCGGGAACAGCCGTGCCGGTTACTGGTTTTGCCAATTCCATGTGTTCTGCTGCATTGGAGCATCGTGCGGAAGGACTGGTGCTTGGTGTAGGGGCGAACATGTTTAAACTTGCTGGTTCCGTAATCGTGTTTGGTGTCGTGGCAGCATTCGTTGTCGGGATCGTTTACGCCTTTTTGGGATTTGGAGGTGGGCACCTATGAAGCGATTGGGTCGCCAAACGTGGCAGTTTGAGAATCGTCCGCGAATTATCGGTAAAGCAGCAGTTGTAGGCCCGGATGAAGGCAAGGGCCCCTTGTCTTCCGATTTTGATTACGTCTATGACAACCTTGAGATCGGCGAGAAGACGTGGGAAAAGGGAGAACGCAAGCTGCTCGAACAGGCTTCCCAACTGGCTTTAATTAATGCCAATATCACCAAGGAAGAGCTTCACTTTTTTGTTGGTGGAGATCTGATGAATCAGATTATCAGCAGTTCCTTTTCAGCGCGAAAATTGGGTGTGCCTTACCTGGGAGTCTTTGGAGCCTGCTCTACATCCATGGAAACATTAGCGCTGGCCTCCATGATTGTTGACTCGGGAGCTGGCGACTATGTCCTTGCAGGAACGGTTAGCCACAATTGTACGGTGGAGAAACAATTTCGTTATCCGACTGAATATGGTTCCCAGAAGCCCCCTTACGCGCAATATACCGTTACGGGTTCCGGGTGTGCGGTAGTGTCCCGTACGGGCGATGGTCCTGTAGTTACCAAAGCCACCATTGGACGAATCATGGACCTTGGAATCAAGGATCCCTTTAACATGGGTTCAGCGATGGCACCGGCAGCCGCCGACACCCTGATCTCGCATTTCAGAGATACGGGGCTTGAACCCGGTTATTATGATCTCATTGTGACAGGAGATTTGGCTTCCGTTGGTCTGCCCATCACGAAGGAACTCCTTCAAAAAGAAGGTCTTCCGATGGAACAGACGGTTTTCAATGACTGCGGTCTGATGATATATGATCGGGAGAAACAGCCTTATGTTGTTGCCGGGGGAGTGGCTGCGGTTGTTCTGCCACCGTAACATATGGTCACATTTTGAATCGGATGCAGAAGGGTGATCTCAAACGGGTGCTGGTTGTTGCTACAGGAGCACTCATGTCACCGCTCTCGTACCAGCAGGGAGAAAGTATTCCCTGTATTGCACATGCCGTAGCTATAGAAAAGGAGGGATAACTGGAATGCAGTTCTTGTGGGCATTTATCGTTGGCGGTTTGATCTGTGTTGTGGGACAGCTTCTCATGGATGGTGTCAAACTGACACCGGCACATACGATGAGTACATTAGTTGTGGCAGGGGCGGTTGCGGATGCAGTCGGCCTGTATGATCCGTTGGTCAAGTTTGCAGGTGCAGGTGCTTCTATACCCATCACAAGCTTCGGTAACTCTCTGGTACATGGGGCATTGACGGAACTTGAGAAGAGGGATGGATTGGAGTGATTACCGGGATCTTTGATCTGACTGCAGCGGGAATATCATCAGCGATCATCTTTTCTTTTCTTGCGGCACTGGTAGTAAGGCCAAAAGGATAACTTGATATGGAAGATCCAATGAACATAATGAATTCAGCAGAGGCTCCGGATAACTTTTATCCGGGCTTTTTGTCGTATTCATGCGAGAACTGCGGTGAATCTGACGGGCTGGAAACAAATTGTGAGTTCCTTCGAGTGTACTCACGCCCGTGGATCATGTACAATAAAAGGAAATCTGTATGCTTTTTTAGGAGGTTAGACCACATGCCTGTGCGCAAAGAGTCGATCCAAATCATATCCGCAGTTCGTTCGAATCTGGAATCCTGCATTATGGGGAAATCCTTTGAAATTCAACTTTTACTTACAGCTTTGCTTGCAGGCGGGCACGTACTGATTGAAGACGTACCGGGAACTGGAAAAACACAGTTGATTAAGGCACTATCGAAATCCATGCGTGGGGAGTACCGACGCATTCAATGTAATCCTGATATTTTACCTAGTGATATTACGGGCGTATCTGTGTTCCATCCTAAGGATGAGCGTTTTTATTTCCGGCCAGGTCCGGTTATGACCAACATTTTGCTGGCTGATGAGATTAACCGTGCCACAACAAAAACCCAATCGGCTCTGCTCGAAGTTATGGAGGAGCGCAGCGTAACCGTTGATGGCGATACGTATGATCTGCCACATCCGTTCATGCTCTGTGCAACTCAGAATCCGATTGATTTTGAAGGTACGTATACACTGCCGGAAGCACAGCTCGACCGGTTTATGTTGAAAATAAGTCTTGGTTATCCGGACAAGGAAATTGAGAAAATCCTGTTGAAGCAGCATCAGTTGGGTCAGCCTGTAGATCGCCTTGAGTCCGTGACCCATATGGACCAGATCTCGGCAATTCAGCAGGAGATTAAAGAGGTCTTTATCGGCGATCCGGTTATGGACTATTTGCTGGATGTTGTACGTCAAACCCGCTCCCACCCATCGGTACTGCTGGGTGCCAGCCCACGGGCAGCCATATCGTTCATGATGGCCGTAAAGGCCTATGCTTTCTTGCAGGAACGTGATTATGTGCTGCCGGATGATGTGAAAACGATGGCCCCTTATGTGATCTCTCATCGTATTGTGCTTCGTCCCGAATCGAGACTGGACAGTATGAGTTCCGAGGCCGTTCTGAATGCTGTACTCCAACAAGTACGCGTGCCCGTCTCCATGGGGCAATAGTTCATGAAGCCGCTTTTGAGAACAGTCAATAGAGGGCTGCGCCACCCACGCGTATGGAGCATCGCAATGGTGTGGATGTGCTGTCTGGCTTATGTTTTGTTTCAGGGCGGGAAGACCTCCCTTATGCTGCTGTCAATGGTGACCCTGCTTTGTGTGTATCTTGCCATTGCTGGATTCAGCGGGGTAAGACGTGCGCAAGGCGTGCGTAAGTTATCTTCTGGCCCGGACCACGAAGAATTACTGCATGCGGGTGACCAGGTTCAAGTACAGCTGCGTCTGACAATTCCGGGATTTCTCCCGCTTCCCTATGTGGTTGTGCGTGAAATGCTGCATCGGCATAATGGAGAATCGTGGTCGTTCAAGGAAAGCTTGATTCCGAATATGCGAGGGAATGGCGAGTTATCTTTCCAGACACCGCCACTGGAGCGGGGAAAGTATGTTTTTTCAGAAACGGAATGTGCCAGCGAGGACATCTTTGGACTGATTGAACATCGGGGAAAGTTCAAGGCCATGGGTGAGTTTCGCGTCCTGCCAAGAACGGTATTTATTCCGTATTGGCAGCTCTACGACCGCAAATCACGGTTATCCGGCCCTCAGACGGCGTTAACCCGTTCGCGGAGAGAGACCACTCAGATCAATGGTGTGCGCGACTACGTATACGGAGATCGACTTTCCCGTATTCACTGGAATGCAACAGCAAAGACAGGGAACTGGAAGTCCAAGGAGTTTGAACATGAGTCTGTGCCGAAAACCATTCTGGTTCTGGATGCGCTGGCATCAAGTTATGAACATGGGGATGCATTTGAAATTGCCGTGTCCACGGCTGCCTCTCTGCTGGAGTATGGTGCCAGGGAACGAATGGGGATGGGATTGCTGACATTGTCAGACGAGACATCCTTCATGGCTCCCAGTGAAAGTCTGCTGGAACGACAGAAGATGATGCATCATCTGGTAGATATTCAATACAACGGTCAGGATACACATCTGTTGCCTGGCGTGGAAAGAATCGCACGTCAATTGCCTCAGGGAGCTTACTTTGTTGTGATCTCTCCCCAGAAGGATGAAAAAATATTGGAACTGTTGCGCTGGGCAGATACACGGGGCATGACACCATGTCATATTCTGATTGATACCAGTGAATCCCGCCGGAGTGCGGAGTGGAATGCCATGTTGCGTGGAAGAGGCACGAGGTCATTCACGGTTTCTCACTTGCAGGAGCTTCCAACGGTGATGGGGGAGGTTCTGTATGAGTACAAAAGGAAATGAAAGTGTTGCAGGCAAACGATCCTGGTATCATGTAGCGTCATTGCTCTGGATTTTCCTCATTGGAATGCAGTGGATATCATTTACGCAGGAATCGTGGTACACGGAAACGACTTCTCTGGTGTTATGGACACTTGCAGCGGTCAGCGTGCTGGAGGTCATTCTGCCCTTCAAAACGATATATCGGGCGATCATTAAGGCGATTGTCGTTGGTTACATTTTGCATAAAACATTAATTGACTACACGGTGTATATCCCTTATGGATCTTTAACAGACCGAGCGGAGCAATTCATATTGCATATGACGCCCTACATCTGGTTCTCCCTGTGTGCATGGGTGATGCTTGAAGCTGCGCTTCGACTCGTAACCACCACACGCCGTATTCTTGTTTTTCTGGGTGTCAACATCATTTCGATGGGAATTCTCGATTCGTTCACCCAGATTCCACTCTGGATTGAAATCGCCTGGGTCATGTTTGCGGGGATGGGATGGCTCGTATGCCAGCATTTCCGTAACTATCAGCTACAGTATCCGCAAGGTTGGAAACGAATCATCCGTTATCCTTATAAAATCCTGGCCAATATTGCCATTATTTTTTCTTTGATTATTGTAGCCAGCGTCAATATGCCGGAGATTCCACCCACCTTGACGGACCCTTATACGGCTTGGCGTAATTATACCGGAACTTCCACAAGTCAGGCTGGTAACGGTAACCTTGATATTCCGGCCGCTACCGAATCGGGATACAGCAGGGAAGACAATCAGCTCGGTGGAGGATTTAACTTCGACTACACCCCTGTCATGTCTGTCACGACCAATGAACGCAGTTACTGGCGCGGTGAGACTCGTGCAGAGTATACAGGCACAGGCTGGGATGACCGTGGACGGGGTGCGACAGAGAATGTTGTAGCCGGACAGCCCTTGGAGAACGAGGAATCCGGAAATGTGAATACCAAACAAGTGATTCAGAATGTAACCATGCTGAATGACAATGTCTATCCCATTCTTTTTGGGGCGTATTCGATCTCGGAAGTGAGCTCGATTAACGGTGAGGACAGAACGGAACGGATGCTGTGGAATGCCGAACAGGCAGAACTGCATGTGGTGACAGACCGTCAACAGCCGCAGTATCCCAAGACATACACGATCGTATCCGAAGCTCCTGTGATTGTGGAAGATGAGCTGCGTACAAAGTCTTTTGAAGATCTGTACAACAGTAATCCGGCAGATGATATGTATTTGCAGTTACCCTCCCGTTTCCCGGACCGGGTCTCGAATCTGGCAGCCGAGATAACGGCATCTGCGAATACGCCGTATGAAAAAGTGGCATTACTGCAAAACTATTTACAAACTAATTTTGAATACACGAACAATCCGGATTTATCCCGAAAAGTAAGCAGTGACTTTGTGGAAGGATTCCTGTTTGATATTATGGAAGGCTACTGTGACTACTTCTCCACTGCGCTGGTGATGATGGCGCGCTCGGAAGGCATTCCTGCACGGTGGGTTAAAGGTTATGCGCCTGGACAACTGTCCCTGAATTCGGACATGCAGGCTCCGCGTCAACCTGGCGCGGAGATTGAGACGACCTACACCGTTACCAATGCAGATGCACATTCCTGGGCTGAGGTCTACTTCGGTGAGTATGGCTGGATTCCTGTTGAAGCAACACCGGGCTTTGATATGCCGCTGCTCACGGAACAGCCTGATGTACAGCCTGTAGATGAGCCTGAAGAACAGCCAGAAGAGGAGCCGGTACAAGAGGAAGAACAGACCCCTGCACCTGAGCAGACCACTTCTGCCATCCCGACTTTTGTCATCTGGACTGCAGGAGCCATCATTGTATTGTGGATAGCATATATGTTCTGGCGTAATCGCTTCTCCATGCGATTCTTCCTGCTCCGTCTGCGGACAGGCGGACCGCTCACCCCTAAACAGAAGGTAGTGGCGGAGACCGATCGTTGGATTCATTATGTGAAACGCAAAGGGCTTACCCGGAGCGGAGACGAAACACTTCGTGAATCGGTAACTCGCTGGAGCCAGGCCAAACCTGCTGCAGAAGCCACATTGCATGAGCTTCTCACGAAGTTTGAACAGACACGCTACAGTCCGGCGTCCGTAAAAGCCGACGACTGGAAGGCCGTCTATCAGACTGCCTTGAAGCTGCGGAAGGAACTGAAAGCGGAACGGGCATAGTTGTTGCCCGTCCCGTTTTCCTATTTTCCTATGCCATCAGGCGCTGTATGCATTTTCAGGAAAGACGGATTTGTGATATAGTGTGTCGTATGAAACTGAGGTGACTTCTTTGTTTAAAATGTTAATGCCCAAGCTGCGTGTCGACACGGTTTTTGACATTAATCTGGAAGAGCTGTACGCTCAAGGCTACCGTGGAATTATAACTGATCTGGACAACACACTCGTTGGAGCCAAAGCCCCTGACGCTACACCCGAACTGATTGAATGGTTTGCGCGTGTGAAAGAGGCGGGTTTCAAGCTGATGATTGTGTCCAATAACAATTTGAATCGTGTATCCCTGTTTGCGACCCCGCTGGATATCCAGTTTGTGCATAGTGCACGCAAACCATCGAATGTACCGTTTCGTAGAGCAATGAAAATGATGGAGTTATCTCCTGAAAACACGATTGTGGTAGGCGATCAGATGCTTACGGACGTCTATGGAGGGAACCGAATGGGGTTATATACCGTTCTGGTATTGCCAATCTCCATTGCGGACGAAGGCTTTATGACCCGCTTCAATCGGCGCGTGGAACGGATTGCTCTAACGAGTTTACGCAGGAAAGGCTTATGGCTTGAGGAGGAAAAGAAGAAATGACAGAACCGCATAACGGCAATCTTGCCGTAAGGTGCAGCGGATGCGGCGTGCATCTGCAAACAGAAAATTCGGAATTGCCAGGGTTTATCCCGGAGAAGGCACTGGATCGTGAACCGGTTATATGCCAGCGCTGTTTCCGCATCAAAAACTACAATGAGTCATCATCCGTTACGGTGGATCAGGACGAGTTCCTGGCTCTGCTTAGCAAAATCGGGGATAAGGATGCACTTGTCATCCATATCGTTGATTTGTTTGACTTTGATGGCAGTATTATCTCCGGTCTGCAACGTTTTGTAGGCAACAATCCCGTATTGCTTGCTGTAAATAAAACGGATTTGCTTCCCAAAGTAACCAACTGGAACAAGGTTCGCAACTGGGTACAAAAGCAAGCCAAAGAACAGGGTTTACGTACGGTTGATGTCGTCTTGTGCAGTGCAAAGCAAAATCAGGGCTTCGACCGACTGCTTGAGCTTGTGGGAACGTATCGCGAAGATCGTGACGTGTATGTAGTTGGTGGTACGAATGTAGGCAAATCCACATTGATTAACCGCCTGATCCGTGATTACAGCGATCTGGAGCAGGAACTGACCACATCCCGTTATCCGGGCACCACACTGGATATGGTGAACATTCCGCTGGATGATGGGAAATATATTATTGATACGCCTGGAATCGTGTATCCATGGCGGTTCAGCGAGATTGTTTCACGTAAGGATCTGGCCGCCATCATGCCTGAAAAACCGCTTAAACCGGCTGTGTATCAGTTGAATTCAGGACAGACGCTGTTCTTCGGCGGTATGGCTCGATTCGACTTTGTGGAAGGTGATCGCCAGTCGTTCACTTGTTTCATCAGCACGGCACTTGATATTCACCGGACGAAGCTGGAGCGTGCAGATGATCTGTACCGCGACCACCTGGGAGAATTGTTATCTCCGCCAACCCGTGAGAATGCAGCAGAGATGGCTGAATGGACCAGACATGAATTCCGCATCAAACGCGGCAGTCAATCGGATGTGTTCATCTCCGGTTTGGGCTGGATTAAGGTCAATGGTGATATTGGAGCGCTGGTTGCTGTTCATGCTCCAAAAGGCATTCGTGTACAGATCCGTCCATCGTTGATCTAATCAATTCTCAGAGCCTGTACATCAGATGGATCGGAGGCGGAACTATGTCTGAGCAGAAAAAATTCAATCCTTCACTCCCCGTGTTGCTTGGTGTCATGGGTGACCCTATTGCCCACTCCAAGTCTCCGGCAATGCACAATGCAGCTCTGCAGGCTGCACGAGTGAATGGAATGTATATGCCACTCCATGTCCATCCGGATCAATTGGAAGCGGCAGTTCGGGGAGTGGTGGCACTTGGCTATCGTGGAGTCAATGTCACCATCCCGCACAAAGAGCAGGTCATGCAGTATCTGGATGTGATCGATGAAAGTGCTCGCCTGATTGGTGCAGTGAATACCATCGTTAATGAAGGTGGAACACTGACAGGGTACAATACGGATGGCATTGGCTATGTCCGATCCCTGAAGGAAGAGGCAGTGCCTGAGATTGCGGGCAAACGTATTGCTGTACTGGGAGCAGGGGAGCAGCGAGAGGTGTCATCTACGCACTTGCACTGGAAAAGCCTGAGCGTATCCACATACTGAACCGTACAGCAGACAGGGCCATTGCTCTTGCTTCGGATTTACGGGGACATGGGCTGGGAGAAATCTCGGGCAGCGGCATGGAAGACATTGCAACGGTGCTGGCTACGGCTGATATCGTTATTAATACAACGTCTGCCGGCATGCATCCACATGTTGATGATGTACCGGTTGACCCTTCATTGATTCGTGAAGGAGCAGCGGTGAGTGATCTGATCTACAATCCGCTGGAGACTCGCCTGCTTCGGGAGGCACGGCTGCGCGGATGTACGGTGCACGGTGGCCTGGGGATGTTTGTATACCAGGGCGCAGTGGCCTTTGAACATTGGCTTGGCATTCCGGCTCCTGTTGAGACGATGAGACGAGCGGTACTAAACAGTTTTGAAGTGTGAAAATGATATTAAGAGTACAGGTAGACGACGAGTGCAGAACCAATCTGAAGAAACGGAGTGGTCGCCTTTATCACCGGATTTTCCCTTTGTGAAAAGGGATCAGAAAAATCTGGGGATAACAGCGATCGGAAGATGGTACTGCAATCGGAGTCACATTGTGTACTCAGTGATCATTTTCACCATTGAAAAATAATAATTGAATGGTCGGGTCCGGGCGGTCTGTAACACTGCCGATCAGGACCTGCTCAACATAAGGAGTATGGAGTATTCATGTTAAACGGTAAACAAAAGCGCTTTTTGCGGTCACAGGCACATCACCTGACCCCTGTATTTCAGATTGGTAAAGGTGGAACGAATGAGCACCTGTTCCGTCACATTGAAGATGCGATAGAGAAGCGCGAATTGATGAAAGTGCAAGTGCTCAACAACAATGATGATGACAGAAAAGAGATGGCTGAAGAAGTTGCCCGTGAAACGGGGAGTGAGCTTGTACAACTCATCGGTAACACAATCATCCTGTACAAAGAATCGCGCGATAACAAACAAATCGAACTACCTAGATAAGGGAGCGTGACGCGGGTGAAGATCGGCATCATGGGTGGTACGTTTGATCCGATCCATATGGGACACCTCCTGGCAGCTGAAGCGGCAAGGGATTCGCATGCACTGGATGAGATCTGGTTCATGCCTTCCCATGTTCCCCCTCACAAACGCGGAGCCGGAGCTTCGGGACAGCAACGTCTCGATATGACGGAAGCGGCTGTGAAGGGTGTTCAGCAATATGAGGTGCTGGGTATCGAGATGGAACTGGGCGGAGTGTCTTATACAATCGATACGATGAAGGAACTGTGGCGTCGCCACCCTGAACATGAATTTTATTTCATTATTGGGGCGGACATGGTGAACTATCTTCCCAAATGGGAGCAGATTGAAGAACTCGCCGAACGGCTAACCTTTATCGGGGTTGGTCGGCCAGGCTTTCAGTTACATCTGGATGATCTTCCAGACGAGTTACAGGATCGGGTCCTGCTGGCCGAGATGCCCCTGGTTGATATTTCATCGACAGCCGTTCGCAGACGTCTTGCCAAAGGACATTCGGTACGCTTCATGATTCCTGATGAGGTGCATCAATACATTGTAAGGAGCGGTTTATATGGCACTAAGCCGTGATGAATTGATTCAGGCCGTATCCGGACAAATGCCGGAAAAACGCTGGAAGCATACACTGGGCGTGATGGAATCGGCCGTGATGCTGGCTGAAAAATATGGTGCTGACCCTGTAAAAGCAGATGTCGCAGCGATATTGCATGATGTGGCAAAATACTGGCCCGTGGCAGAGATGGAAAAAGTCATCCGCGATAACGGATTAAACCAGGAACTTTTACAGCATGATAAACAGCTCTGGCATTCGGAAGTCGGTGCTTTTGTAGCCAAGCGTGATTACGGTGTGGAAGATTCCGAAATTGTTAATGCCATCCGGTGGCATACCTCGGGTCGGGCAGGCATGAGCCTGCTGGACAAAGTGGTATGTCTTGCCGATTATATTGAACCGGGACGCGATTTCCCGGGAGTGGATCACATTCGTGAGCAGGCTGAACATAGTCTGGAGGAAGGATTAATTGCCGGATTCGATTCGACGATCAGCTTGCTGATCTCGCAGCGTCGTGTGATTTATCCATTGACCGTGTTGTCGCGCAATGACTTGATTACTCAACTATAGAGGTTGTTCAAAAAGTCCACTTTTGATTACGAAGGATCTTTTTTGAACACACAATTACAGATTATGGAGGTTGGTTCATGTCAGTATCATCGAAAGAACTTATGAATATGGCGGTTGCTGCCGCTGACGACAAAAAGGCATCCAATATTGTAGCGTTGGATCTGATTAATGTTTCCCTGGTGGCGGACTATTTTGTTATCTGTCACGGGAATTCCGATACACAGGTACAGGCCATCGCCACTGAAATTCGCAAACAGGCTCATGCAGCCGGAGCGACGATCAAAGGTATCGAAGGTTTGGATTCCGCACGTTGGGTGCTGATGGACATGGGCGATGTTGTTGTTCATATCTTCCACCGCGACGAGCGTGAATACTACAACATTGAACGTCTATGGTCAGATGCCAAAGTGGTGGAAACGGTATGAGTTTGATTGCTGGAACAGTCGTCTCTTTGCCGGTTTCACGTGAAGTGTCTCCGTTTGGTTTCTTTTTGACGACAGGATCGGAAGATGTACTGCTTCACTACACCGAGTTAACTCGGGATATTAAGATTGGCGAGACGCTTGAGGTGTTTGTATTCTTTGATACGGAAGATCGTCTGGCCGTAACGATGAAAAAGCCTTATCTCATGCTTGGCGAAATGGCACGACTGGTTGTGGCTGATGTTCATCCACGACTGGGCTGTTTCCTGGAAATGGGACTTGGACGGCAATTGCTGCTTCCTATTCGTGAACTGCCTGAATTGGAGGAACTGCGTCCCCAAGTGGGGGATGAAGTCTTTGTCATTATGGAACATGACAAGCAGGGACGTCTGCGTGCCAAATTGGCCGGGAACATGAGCTTGCCCCTTTGGCGTTCCATGCGCCAACTTCTTGGTTGAACGAATGGGTTGAGGCTCTGGTGTACAAGCCACTGCAGATGGGTACTTTTGTACTTGTAGAGGGCGGTGTACTGGGCTTTGGCGCAATTGGCATGATTCACTCATCTGAACGCAGTCACATGCTGCGCCTTGGTGAAAAAGTGAAATGTCGGGTGACACTGGTACGTGAAGATGGACGTGTGAATCTGGCCATGACTCAACTCAAACAAGTCGGACGTAACGAAGATGCAGACAAGCTGCTCGCCTTTATGAAAGAACGTCCTATGGGCGGCATGCCTTATTCGGATGCAACTCCGCCGGATATCATCAAGCAGCGCTTTGGCATCAGTAAATCTGCGTTCAAGCGTGCCTTGGGCAAATTGATGAAAGACGGACTGGTGGTTCAAAAGGAAAACTGGACGTATCTGTCCGAATCTGCTCCTGCGGATCAAAGTGAAAACAAATAATAATTTGTTTGATTGAATATTTCGTAATATGAACTCGGAGAAGGCAGGGATAGGCTGGGTAAACACCGGATACCCCTGTCTTTACTTTTGTTATATAAATTGAACTAAACATTTACATGAAACGGAGAGGACAGAAAGAACCTGAAGAAGCGTAGCGTTCGCCTTTATCCCCGGATTTAATCCTTTATAAAAGGAGTTAAAAAAAATCTGGGGATAACAGTGATCGGAAGGTTGTTCTGTCATTGGAGTGTCCAGTGTAAATATTCTTTGTTCAACTTATATAGACCAGGATTGGAAAATGAAATTGAAAGTGCGGTGCCTGACATGTCTTACCGGAAATTTGCCTATGTCTATGATGAATTAATGGAAGATATGCCTTATCCGGACTGGATAAGGTTTGCAAGAACAGCGTGGGAAAAGCATGGAATGCCCAAAAGTGTCGCTGAACTTGGTTGTGGAACGGGCTCCATTACGATCCCGCTCGTGAACTCCGGTTTCGAAGTTACAGGCATTGACCTCTCAGCAGATATGCTGTCGGTTGCGCGCAGCAAGATGGAGGCTACGCCCCAAGGCCATCGCTTGTATCGGGAAGGCAGCGTACGTTGGGTGCAGCAGGATATGAGAGACTGGCGAGTGCCGGAACCTGTGGATTCGGTGATATCCTTCTGTGATTGCTTCAATTATCTGCTTGAACAAGAAGATGTGGTTCGAACATTCCAGCGGACATATGAAATGCTGAAGCCGGAGGGAACGTTTTTGTTTGATGTGCATCATCCCAATACCCTTATCCGTTATGATGAAGAGCAGCCTTTTGTGCTGGATGAGCGCTCTGTGTCGTATATCTGGACTTGTGATCTGGACCAGGATCGCTGTGAGATTGAGCATCATCTCAGTATTTTTTCGCGTGTGGATGATGGTAGCAAGGATATATATCAGCGGTTTGAAGAAGTTCATGTCCAGCGTGCATATAACCCGGACTGGATGAAGCTGGAGTTATCCAAGGCAGGTTTTAGAGATGTGAAGGTATATGCGGATTTTGAATGGAAAGAGGCCGGAGACAGCGCACAGCGCTTGTTCTACGTTGCTGTGAAATAAGAGCGAATTACGAGAACTGTCCTTATGTTCGGTACATAAGGGCAGTTTTTTGTTTTATTTTCCATAAAGAAAGATTGGAAAATGTTACTGTAATCGGGTAAACCCAATGTTGGGAGGAATTTATGAGCGTGACAAAAAGTATTGCCAGTTCAAGTAAAGGAGGCGATAATAGTCGGATAGAAAGCGTTTTCTGATAGATTAATAGTCGAGGTGAGGTGTAGAAGTGGAAAGTACCTATAAAACAAGACTTACGTCAGAACAACTGGATGTCATAATAGAGCAGCATCTCTCTGCAAGTATACAGGACTACAAGGAAATGGTGGATGGCTGGGCCAACCAGGCATATCTCATTACATTGAGTGACACCCGGCGAGTGGTACTCAAAATTGCCCCTTCGGCTTCCACCAATCTGATGCGCTGTGAGCAGGATCTGATGATTGCAGAGGTTGAGGTACTGCGTCTCATCCGTGAGTTGAAGGATGTTCCCGTTCCCCAAGTGCTGGCTTATGATGATTCGTTAATCTTAGCTCCAGCGCGTTATTTCATCATGGAGTACATGTACGGAGCACCCTATAATCAGGTCAAGGATCAGTATTCTGCGGAAGAGCAGGAAGCCATAGAACAACAACTGGGGCGTTACAATCGTCGAATCAATGAAATCAAGGGTGAGAAGTTTGGTTATTTCTCGGAGCAAAGACAGCGTTATTCCACATGGAAAGAAGCCTTTATGAACCTGATGGAAGACGTTCTTGCCGACGGGGAAGAAGCCGGGATTACATTTTCGATGGGTTACCCTGAATTGAGACGCTTGATTGAAGAAAAATCGGATGTGCTGGACGATGTAAAGGAACCTGTGCTTATCAGTTGGGATCTGTGGGATGGCAATATTCTAGTCGACAAAGGTCGCATCACAGCAATTATTGATTTTGAACGTTCACTGTGGGCAGATCCGCTGATGGAGCATTATTTCAGTCATTTTAACTACACCCCCGGTTTTGTGAAAGGTTACGGGCATGCGATTACCACCCCAAGTGAGCTGAAAAGAAGAAGTCTCTATGACTTGTACTTTGATTTGGTGCTGCGCATTGAGTGCGCTTATCGCCAATATGATCATCAGGAACATGTGGATTCGACCATTCATAACCTGGAGGAAGGCATCGAGAGGTTTCGGCTATCCTGAAAAGCGATCAGCGTTATGAAGGATACTAATCATGAGCTTCAAGAAGGAGATTATAACGTGTTATATTGACTTTGGGCTTGCTTTTTTATATAATGTTTCCGATATTGTATACATATTTCGATGATAAGGATCAGTAGTAATTCCTGTACATATCAGAGAGCCGGCGGTTGGTGCAAGCCGGTTGACAGTGATTTGCGAACTCGCCTTGGAGAAATGCGGTGATTACACCATTTTGTTTAACCTGCTGGCATTAAGCCTGGGTTCAGGAATGGAAATCCGCATCGGTTAACCGCCGTTACAGGTCCAAAGGGAGTGGATGACGAAGCACGTTCGTCCGCTAACTAGGGTGGTACCACGGGAATTCAACCTCTCGTCCCTAGCGCTGCAAACGCTACGGGATGCTGAGGTTTTTTTGTTGCAATTAAAGCTATAACGAACAACCATAAGGAGGAACAATAGATGAGTGAGAATAACCAGCCGAAGCACGGCTATCAGCCACAAGTCATGGAAAAAAGTTGGCAGCAATACTGGGATGCAAATAAAACGTTTAAAACGGGTGAGGATCCAGCCAAACCGAAATTTTATGCACTGGATATGTTCCCTTATCCATCCGGCTCAGGTCTGCACGTAGGTCACCCGGAAGGGTATACAGCAACGGATATCGTTTCCCGTTACAAACGTATGCGCGGTTACAATGTATTGCACCCAATGGGTTGGGATGCTTTCGGTCTGCCTGCTGAGCAGCATGCATTGGATACAGGTGAACATCCACGGCATATCACATTCCGCAACATTGACAATTTCCGCCGTCAGATCAAATCGCTTGGGTTCTCGTATGACTGGGATCGTGAGATCAGCACAACAGACCCTGAGTACTACAAATGGACACAATGGATCTTTATCCAGTTGTACAATAAGGGCCTCGCTTATGTGGATGAAGTCGCAGTGAACTGGTGTGAAGCACTTGGAACGGTACTGGCTAATGAAGAGGTTATTGATGGTAAAAGTGAACGCGGTGGACATCCAGTTGTACGCAAACCAATGCGTCAATGGGTACTGAAAATTACCGAGTATGCAGAGCGTCTGTTGGAAGACCTGGAAGAGCTGGATTGGTCTGAAAGCATCAAGGATATGCAACGTAACTGGATTGGTAAATCGACAGGTGCAGAAGTTGTTTTTGCCATTGAAGGTCGCGAGGAAGTCATTAAGGTGTTTACTACCCGTGCGGACACATTGTTCGGTGCGAGCTTTGCAGTACTTGCTCCGGAACATGAACTGGTAGAAGCCATTACAACAGCTGACCAACGTGAAGCGATTCAGGCTTATCAGGAGCAGGCTTCTCGTAAGAGTGATCTGGAACGTACAGACTTGGCCAAAGACAAAACAGGTGTATTCACTGGCGCTTATGCCATCAATCCCGTTAATGGTGCAAAACTGCCGATCTGGATTGCTGATTACGTTCTGGCCGGTTACGGTACAGGTGCGGTTATGGCTGTTCCAGGGCATGATGCGCGTGACTGGGAATTTGCGAAGCAATTTGGTCTGGATATCATCGAGGTTATTCAAGGTGGGGACGTTACACAAGAGGCATATTCCGGTGATGGCGCCCATGTGAATTCCGATTTCTTGAACGGACTGAACAATGAAGAAGCGGTTGCGAAGATGATTGCCTGGTTGGAAGAGAACGGTAAAGGACAAGGCAAAGTAACCTATCGTCTGCGTGATTGGCTGTTCAGCCGTCAGCGCTACTGGGGTGAGCCAATTCCGATTCTGCATCTGGAAGACGGAACGATGAAGACCGTACCTGAAGATCAACTTCCACTGCTGCTGCCTGATATCGACCAGATTAAACCTTCAGGTACTGGAGAATCACCACTGGCGAACGTTACGGAGTGGGTGAACACGGTAGATCCGGAAACGGGCATGAAGGCACGCCGTGAGACTAACACCATGCCACAATGGGCGGGTAGCTGCTGGTATTACCTGCGCTTTATTGATCCGAACAATGACAAGGAACTGATCTCGAAGGAGAAACAGCAGCAGTGGCTGCCGGTGGATCTGTACATTGGCGGAGCAGAGCACGCGGTGCTTCACTTGCTGTACGCTCGTTTCTGGCACAAAGTGCTGTACGATCTGGGTGTAGTGGATACCAAAGAGCCTTTCCACAAATTGGTGAACCAAGGTATGATCCTGGGTACCAACAATGAGAAAATGAGTAAATCCCGTGGTAATGTCATTAACCCGGATGAAATCGTGAATGAATTCGGTGCAGATACGTTGCGTCTGTACGAGATGTTCATGGGACCATTGGAAGCAACAAAACCGTGGAATGCGAACGGGGTTGAAGGCATGTACCGCTTCCTGTCACGTGTATGGCGTCTCTTCATTAACGAAGACACAGGAGCCATCAATGACAAGATTACGGTGGACGGTGGAACGGATGAGTTCAAGCGGACTGCTCACAAAACGATCAAAAAAGTTACAGAAGATCTGGAACACCTGCGCTTTAACACATCCATCAGCCAGCTGATGATCTTCATCAACGATGCGTACAAAGCTGATACACTGCCTCGTGAAGCGATGGAGAACTTTGTACAACTGTTGTCACCACTGGCACCGCATATGGCGGAGGAACTGTGGAGTCGTCTGGGTCACGAAGGCGGAATCTCTTACGTGGCTTGGCCTGAATATGATGAGTCCATGACAGTGGATGCGGAAGTAGAGATCGTGGTTCAGGTAAATGGTAAAATCGTAACTCGTGCGACAATCGCGAAGGATCTGGATGCACAGGGCATGCAGGACTTTACGATGGAGCTGGCACCTGTTAAGCAGGCGCTGGAAGGCAAGACCATTCGCAAGGTCATTGCCGTTCCAGGCAAACTCGTTAATATTGTTGCCGGTTAATCTCACCGGCTCGAAATAGTTCATCCAGCTTTAACAAATCTTCATCATATTTGTCATGTGTCGTGTGGATCAGGCTGTCGAAAACACCGTCAAGACTAACCTTCAGCAAGGCAAGTGCCTGAGCGGTAATACCGCCGGGTACAGCAACACGAGCCTGGAGCTCTTGCGGTGTGTATCCTCCTTCGGTGAGCAGCTTGCCTGTTCCCAGGAGCATTTCGCCAGCCAGAGCGCAGGCATCTGCCCTTTGGATGCCTGTCAGCTTCACGGCACTTTCGATCCACTGTTCCAAAAAGAACGATATGAATGCAGGTCCGCAGCTGGAGAAATCGGATGTGATGCGTGTACAGGCTTCATCCACTTGGTACGGCCTGCCTATATGACTAAGCAGACTTTCCAACACGGCACGGTCTTCACCGGTCATTCGTTCTCCGTGGATACACAGGGACGCGCCGCTGCCAACCTGATGTGTGACGCTGGGAATAACCTTGGAGACTTTGCAAGGAAGTGAAGATTCCAGATGGCGCAGCTGCACGGGACTGGTGATCGAGACAATTATATGATTGGGATTCACGACAGGCAGGATGTCGTCAATGACATGTTTGAATTCAAGCGGCTTCACGCACAGGAAGATGATGTTACTTCGAATTACCGTTTCCCGATTGCTCTGGGATTCATGCAGACCGGGGTAACGGAGGGATAACTGCCGTACTTTGGACGGGGTCCTATTGCTGGCGGCGATTTGTCTCGGCTCAAGTGCACCTGATTGGATCAGGGCATAGATCAGCAGGCTGCCCATGCTGCCGGTTCCGATAAATCCAACCTTCATTGTTTCAGGCCTCCTTTCATGCTTTACGGTACTGGCGCAGTTCATTCCCTCTATTCTATGCGTGAGGACTTGTTTAACATGACATGAAAAATACACAACTTGTTTCATCAGGGAAGTTCAACGGTTCGGAAGCACCGCCCGTGTTCGAAATGAATGATTTTGAATTCAGGGAGAGGTGTGGAAGAATGAGATGGAACAAAGGCATGACCATTGCTGCTGCAGTGGTTGGAAGCATACTTATATTATGGTCGGGCAAAAGTGAACAACCACCTAGTGGCTGGGAACCCTTGCAGCTCGGCACTGAGAAGCCGACGATAGAGCAGGAACTCCCTGCTGTACAGTCGGCTACTTCGGTTCAGGGCAAACCTGGGACATCATCCGGAACGGTTGCAAGTGAGATGCAGATACAGACTGGAAATGATGCAAAGGCAGATAAGTCTAAAGAGCTTGTGAGCGTTGGGGTTGAGGGTGACTCTGGAGTTCAGGCTACAGGTCAGACGAATGATAATTCACCGGATACTGCAACATCGACTGAACCGGTTGTGCAAGGTGCGAATGCGAATCCTTCGGTTACCTCGCAGACAGGTTCGAGCAGTAATTTACCTGTAGTTCATGAAGAATCTGCCGACAATGGCAAGATTGATGTGAACACGGCACCTGTCTCCAAGCTTACGGAGCTTCCCGGAATCGGGGAGAAGAAAGCTCAGGCCATTGTGGACTATCGGAATACACATGGTCCTTTCGCAAAAGTTAGTGATTTGACAAAGGTCAAAGGAATCGGCATGAAGATGCTGGAGAAGATGGCGCCATATGTGCAGATCCGGTAATATGAGAATAAAAATGTGTTGAGCGGGAGGAAAGCAGCATGAGTACAGTAGAGGTACGCAAGGATTGGGATACGTATTTTATGGACATCGCGTATATGGTTTCCACCCGTTCCCGCTGTTCGCGTCGTCACGTGGGTGCCGTCCTTGTTCAAGGAAAAAAACTGCTGGGAACAGCTTATAATGGCGCACCCACCGGTGTTCCGGATTGTTCGGAAGCTGGTTGCATGATATCGGAAGAGTATGAGCTGGTCGTGACCGATGGGCAAGAAGACATGGTGAAAAGCAGCGCTGCATTCGCACAATCCATGCGGAGCAAAATTTGCTTTTATTCACAGACCGAATCGACCGCGAAGGCTCGTCTGTGTATGTGACCGACGAACCTTGCTGGACATGTGCCAATATGCTGGCGAATAGCGGGATTACAGAAATCGTCTTTCATCGTTCTTATCCTAAAGATACCGGCAAGGTTACGAATATGATGGAACAGAAGGGCATAACATTCCGCAGGCTGGAGAATTACCAGCCGCCGCGGGAAACGATGATGACTGTGAGCAATTAATCTGAATATGGTTGAATATGCGAGGGAGAACCTCCGGCAAGCCTGAATTGGCTTTCCGGAGGTTTTTCTGCGTTCAAGGGTGACAGGAAGGAGGGGCCAAATGAAAGGCAGACCGTTGTTAAGTTTTACAATTTGCTGGTTATGCGGTAGCGGGATGGCATGCGCGTTAACAGGCTGGACGTTAATCTGGGGGATGATTGGAGCGCTGGCATGTATGCCACTTCTGCTTCGTTTCATAGATGTGCGTGGATGGTCCATTTTATTTTTGCTCACGGCCTTTATTGGAGGTGCTGCACATTGGGAATGGAATGACGTACGCAATCATCGCAGCCTGCCCGAGACCATCCATTTAGCCGCTGATGAGATGGACGGTATGGCTGCCGAAATTCAGGGTGAGCTTGTATCAGATGTACGTATTGATGGAGATCGGGCTGACTTTAAGATACAGATGTCTTCCATATTGCCCACATTGGCTTCGTCAGCAGATAGAGATCAGGCAGCATCATCTGCATTCCAAATAGATGAACAATTAATGGTACAGGTCAGACTGTTGGAGCAAGAGAACAACAGGTAGCAGCGGGCTGGAAGAGGGGCGATGCAATCACGCTTCATGGTGCTTTTGCCCTTCCTGGTGAAGCGAGGAACTTTGGCGGGTTTGATTATCGCAGTTATTTGCGAACCCTGCATATCCACTGGTTGTTTAAGGTGAAGGGAGCCGGCTCGGTCACGGCTACGCCTCCGGAGGGGCTGGGACAATTCAACATACTACGGTGGACGGACTGGACAAGACATATGTTGGGTTCAGCGGTCGAGCAATTATTTCCTGAGCCTCATGCAGGATATATGAAGGGACTAATTATCGGGATGGCTAACGATATCGATCCTGGCACCTATGGTCAGTTTTCACAACTGGGTCTAACACATATCCTGGCAATCTCCGGAACCCATGTGGCTGTATATGTAGCTTCTCTTCTTCTTATTTTATCCTGGTTAAGACTTACCAGAGAGACGGCACTCACGATTGTTCTGATCCTGGTGCCTGCATATGTACTATTATCCGGTGGTTCACCTTCAGTGATTCGGGCAGGCATTATGTCCATGATTGGTCTATATATGGCACGTCGCGGCCTCGCCAGAGATGGCCTTCAGATGATCAGTGCAGCAGCATTGCTGATGATGTGGTGGGACCCGTACTTTTTGCTAAGCGTGAGTTTCCAGTTATCCTTTCTTGTGACCGCAGGCTTGATGATCTACATGCCATTGATTAACCGACTGTTTAGCAACTGGCCGAAGTCCCTGGCTGCAACAGCATCCGTTACGGTGACCGCTCAGCTGATTTCGTTTCCAGTAACCATTCTGTATTTCAACCAGTTCTCATTGCTCTCATTTGTGGCCAACTTTCTGCTGGTTTCTCTGATTAGTGCTATTGTATTACCTCTGGGACAGTCGCCATGCTATTGTCTTTTATCTGGGTTCCCTTGGCGAAACCTCTCGCATGGATTGCGATTCAACTGAATCAGCTGACATTTGTAAGCGTGGAGTGGATGAACAGCCTGCCAGGTTTTGTGCTGATCTGGGCAACACCTTCCCTGTTGTGGATAGCTGCATATTATGCAATGTTGTATGCCTTGCTCTATCTGTTACATCGGGGCAATGGTGAGCAGCGAGAAACAACGTTTATTGAGGAGGATACGGCTCCTCTTGTGAGGAGACAACCTCCAGTTTTCATGGGAAATGTGGGCATCCGCTCTTCGATGTCTACAGTGGCACAGGATCAAGGTGAGAAGCGTGTAGATGGAAAAGAAACTTCATTAACGACATTAGGCGCCAGTATTGCCTGGCCGGAATATACAAGTGCATTTACTACACGTGGTGCTGGATATTATGCGCATGAACGCATGAGTAAATTTCAGCGATGGTTGTGCGGTTTGCTTGCGCTCAGCTTTGTCGCTGGGCTGTGGTGGGCATACCAGACTCCCCAGCTTGCTGGAACCGGTATTGTACAGTTTTTGGACATTGGACAAGGGGACAGTACATTGATTACAACGCCAGAAGGCAAACACATTTTGGTGGATGGTGGGGGAACAGTTAACTTTGGGAACACCGAGCAATCGTGGAAAACAAGGCGTGATCCGTATGAAGTGGGAGCCAAGGTCGTTGTTCCTCTATTGAAAAGAGAGGCATCCATCAACTGGACGCGGTCATTGTCACACATGCCGATCAGGATCATGCCGGAGGGCTACAGGCTGTGCTGGAACAGCTCCCGGTTAAACGTTTCATGTTTAATGGCACAACCAGTGGTAAGGATAATTTTGATAAGTTAGTGAATACGGCCATGGAACGGAAAATCCCTCTTACGCCATTCAGCAGGGGATGTCCTATAAGGCTGACAAAGAGACCAGTTTACACTTTATAGCTCCAGATCTGGCGCACATGAATATAAATGCATCAGGAAGTTTGCCTGTGTCAGAACACCAGAATCATGATTCCGTTGTCTTTTTGCTGGACATGGCGGGCACTTCCATGTTGTTCACCGGGGATATGGATGCTGCGGCCGAGCAGGACCTGCTTTATATGATTCTGGATGGTTCGTTGGCGGCCCAGTTTGAGCAGAAAGGTGCAGATTTTGGAGTTACAGAGGGAGTTGTACAAAGGGTGCTTACACGTCCATTGCAGGTTAATTCAAATGGTGCTCCAGCAGCAGCATCTATCTCCATTGATGTGTTAAAGGTCGCTCACCATGGGAGTAAAACATCATCAACCGAAGCCTGGCTCCAATACTGGAACGCCAAAACCGCCGTGATATCTGCCGGTGTTAATAATACATATGGGCATCCCAATCCGGGAGTGATGGAACGTCTGGAAGCTACCGGGTCAGAGATTTATCGGACCGATCAGATGGGTGAGGTACAGATGAAAGTGAAGGATGGAAAGATCGATATCCGGTACAAGCTGGTTGGGATGGAGTGACGTTTTATAAGACTGTGTAGGTGAGCAGGTTGAAGAGCTTGTAAAAACGGATATGACGGTACGCAGTCTATTTATCAGTGTGAAGAGTGAAGAAAACTCCAATTTAATATTAACTGGAAGGTTAAAAAGACAAGAGAACTTACAATAATGTGGATAGTTTGAGCAGAAAAAGTATTAAAGTTAAGTGTAAATATCGAAAAGATCATCCCACCTATGAACCCTAATAGACCATATGCGGCAATAGCAACGAGCAATCTCACATACGCATTATCTTTTTTCTGTATAAAAGCAACCCATCCACCAATATGGAAAGGGGTGTAATTAAGAAAAGTGAAATAGCGAGATTAATCAATAATCCAACTACAAATTTATACCCGAATGAATAATAATAAGTATTCTCCATTCTTTCATCCAAGGGGACATAGTGATATATCCCCATTGCCAGTGAAATGAAAATGGCAGTTAATACAGCTGCAAGTATCTTTCCGCGCGGCCTATTGATGTTATGTGTGTTTGTCATTCTAATATTGACCTCCATCTAAAAACTATATTCAACAAGAGCTAGGCTAAGGAAGTTACTATATTTTAACATACAGAGTTTGGCGGATAATAAGTTAAACGATTTTATTCTGATCGTGATTTACTGATGAATACATCAATTTCTCACTTCATTTGATTGCATGTCACGGCACAGCATCCCCGCACAGCATAAAAAAGCCCGCTTTCCGTTATACTCCACGAAGGAGAATATCGGAAAACGGGCCATTTTTTCAAGAGGTAGAAAAATGAAGGACTATTCCACGCCATCCTTAAAGTGTTTGTTCCAGTGCTTGTCACCTTTGTGCAACAGATCTTCTACCGTTTTTTCAAGCGTCATCAACAGCTGTGCTCTGACATCAAGTACGGTTTCTCTGTACAAGCGTTCTTCCGATCCAACGATTTTATCGCCGTATAAAGCTTGTGCAGCTACGTACTTCCGATGTTCCTCAACCAAAGTATCAATGGACTCCAATGCATGTTCCACAAAGTGGGAAATGCTTTGATATTCTTTGGGCATTTGTTCTTTTAAAGCTTGAATTTTCGCTAGAGCTGGCATGCTCATCACCTCGTGTTTTATGAATGTAAATTTACAATACACTATTTTCATGAAAATTGCATTAAAAATAGCTTAAATTTGGACAAATTTCGACTTTTTTTATTTTAGGGACCCAAAAAGTGCTTCGCTATAATGTATGCCATTGCATTTGAATTGAGTCGTGTAAGTAATGGAATCGCTTTTGGATACGTTTGGTGACTCGTTATGCAATTTCTGTTATTCTAAGAGGAGATTTCAGCGGCCCTAATACATACGCCGTTATTTTGTTATGGCAAATTAAAAAAATACTTAACTTTGCAACAATTTTATTGATGATCACGTCTGTAAGGTTGCAGGGAGAGGGGGATCCTTTGTGGTAGAGCCGGAACTCATCAGAGCCGCTCAATCGGGCGATCGCGACGCTCTAATTACCCTATTGCGGGAGATTGAACAACATGTCTATCGGACCGCATATTACATTCTAAATAATGAACAGGACGCTTTGGATGCTGCTCAGGAAGCGTTGATCCGAATTTACACCAAAATCAATTCATACGAAGAAAAGGCCCAATTCAAAACATGGGTACAGCGCATCGTCACAAACATCTGTATTGATAAATTCAGAAGAACCAAACCGTCCGTCTCCATTGATGAACATGACATGGTTTTTCAGGATAATCAGGATGTGGAGTACGAGGTCATGTCTACATATGTGGCCCAAGACATTCAGGATGCGATCAACAAGCTTCCAGAACATCATCGAACCGTTATTGTTCTAAGATATCTGCAGGACTTATCCTACAATGAAATTGCGGATTGTCTCGATCTTCCGTTGAATACGGTGAAATCTTATTTATTTAGAGCCAGACAGCAATTACAGAATCTACTACAGGAATATCAGAAAGGTGGTGTGACAGGATGAAATGCGAAGAGGTGGTGGAATGGATGCACCGCTATCTGGATCATGATCTGGGTGAGGCGGAAACCGCTCAGATGCTACAGCATGTGGCGAAGTGTCCGGAGTGCGCCGAGAATTTTAGTTTACTCAGAGCTCTTTCCAGAGAACTGGAAGAGTTACCGCAAGTAAGCCCGAAATTTAGTCTGGTTGATGCAATTATGCCACAGCTTGATGCCATTGATGAAGCCCGGAAGGAACAAAGCAGCACCGTACAGGAAATGAATCCTGTCCCCGCTACATTTGAGAATTTACAACGTTCAAGTGAGCGGAAAACGAAGCAAAAATGGCTTAACTCGATGGCAGGACGTATGTCCATGGGTGCAGCGGCTGCGGCAGTTGTATTGGGATTTGCCATTTGGGGATATCAGCCTGAACAGATTGAAAATGCCGATTCCTTGCTGATGAGCTCTGGAGCTTCTCAAGAGAGCGGCAATGTAGATCAAAATCCTTTGCGTAAGAGTATTGAGAATGACTCTGCAGCTTCTTCCACACCTAGCAGCAATGATGTATTTGTGGATCAATCGAATATTTCACCAGCTGAACCGGATAACCAGGGGGAGAAACAACTCCTGAAGAGAACGGTGGAGAAAAGGTACAGGAGCCTGAGGTTAAGTCAGATCCGGCACCTCAACAACCGGCTACCGAATCTAAGCCTGCTTCGAACAAAGGAGCACGAGACAATTCATCCAGTTCTCCTTCGACGGATAGCCAGAAGAGTCAGTCTCAGAACCAAGATTCCGAGCAAAAAAATCCAGATTCAGGAAGTGCGCCTAGAACTCCTGCAGATGGGGAAGACAATGGAGTAACCGAAACAGATAATGGAGATTCCTTCACTTCTCAGATGATTGCACCAAATGGAAATGAAGATGCTCCAGCAGAAGGCAATTCGGCTCCTGATTCCGGTGCAGGTGCAGACGCCTCTGGAGGAAGCAAAGGATTTGCTGCAGGATCGGATCAGGAGATGAGTACAACGGCAGCACCAAAAGAATGGAAATCACCTGACGGCTCTTACGTGGTTATGCTTCTCGGTGATCAGATCAGCATCTACTCCAAACCTGCTAACGAACCGGATGTTCTAAATTTGGTTGAACAACGCAGTATAGAGGGGACACTGAAGTCAGCAAGTTGGTCGAAGGATGGTACCCTGTTTAATTACGAAACGGACAAGGACGGAACAATAGCAAAGAACTCGTTTAATGTGCCTGCTGTTTCAAATGGAGCTCCTGCGAAATAATTCAAATTGGGAGGTTCGCTCCTTCAAACCAAAGAACATTTTCAGTATGACAAGCATATATTGGAAGTAACAAAACGTCCTATCTCAGTTCAAACAACTGACGTCGTATGACCGCACATCGGCTTTTTCTAGAACTGCTGGTGTCTGCGTTTATATAGATGTAGGACAGGGGACCTTCATCCATAACTGGATGTAAGGTCCCTTTGTTGTCTAACGTGTTTTCTGGTAGGATAAGAGGGATAAGGAGGCACCGTGAATGGATGTGAAAAGTGCAACAAAGGCAATACGTAGTGGAGAAACGGCTCCGATCTATGTGCTGTATGGAACGGAAAAGTACCAGATACAGCAATTTACGGATATGTTAAAAGAGCAGGTTATTGAAGAAGAACATCGTGATTTTGCGATTATTCCATATGATTTGTCTGAAACGGCTGTGGAGGTTGTTATTGAAGAAGCAGAGACCGTACCTTTTTTGGTTCCACGCAAATTAATCATTGTAAGGGACGCGAGCCTGTTCACTGCAGGTAAAGAATCTAAGATAGACCATCAGGTTGATCGTCTGCTTACATATATGGAGAATCCGGCAGATTACAGTACGATTGTTTTCCTGGCCCAAGGGGATAAGCTGGATGAGCGCAAGAAACTGGTGAAGGCTGTCAAGAAACAGGCAGTCGTTCTTGCTTTTGCTCCACTTAGTGGAGATGAGCTGTTGAATTGGATCGTGAAACTGGCGAAGCAGCGTGATGTTTCCTTGGAGGCGGGAGCGGCGGAAACGCTAATCAGCTATGCAGGAACAGGTCTACAGACCCTTTCTGCTGAAGTGGACAAGTTATGTTTGTTCGCGGGAAATGGGGAACAATCCGGCGTGCTGATATTGAATCACTGGTTGCCCGCAGTACAGAGCAAAATGTATTTTCACTGGTGGAAGAATTGGCTAATTTGCGACTGGAGAAGGCATTGGCACTGTTCTATGAGTTGCTGAAGCAGCGGGAAGAACCGATCAAAATTGCGGCTCTAATTGCGCGACAGTTTCGGATCATGATCCAGGTGAAGGAGTTGAGCCAACAAAGCTACTCCCAACAGCAGATTGCCAGTCAGCTTGGTCTGCATCCGTATGCGGTTAAAATCGCTGGAGAACAAGCGCGAAAATTTCAGCCGGAACGTCTGAGAATGATTCTGAGTCACCTTAGTGAACTGGACTACCAGATGAAAACAGGAGCAGTGGATAAAGTCCTTGGTCTGGAGCTGTTCTTATTGAGACTTGGTGCGTGAATAACAAACAAAGCGACCTTTGCTCCATGATGGTTAGATCATCGGAATAAAGGTCGCTTTGTCAGTGGCTTTGTACTTATCGAATCAGATACTAAAAAATCCTGAAAGCCTATGCTGTTCAGGATTTTTCCATTGGATCGTATAAGTAACGCTTCTTACGCTTGTGCGGAAAGAGCGTTCAGTTTTTTCGCCAAGCGAGACTTTTTGCGTGCTGCAGCATTTTTATGAACCAGACCTTTAGTTACAGCCTTGTCCAGCTTTTTGGAAGCAGCTTGAATCGCAGCTTTTGCAGTATCAACTTCGTTACTTACCAGAGCAGCATCAGCAGCTTTAACAGCTGTACGGAGTGCAGACTTCTGGGAAGCGTTGAGTGCGCGGCGCTTGTCGCTCGTTTTTACGCGTTTAACAGCGGATTTGATGTTTGGCATTACATTCACCTCCTGTAAGGCATTTGCATGAATACAAACGTTTCACAACTTAAAATATTCTATCACGCTAGCATGTAAAATGCAACAGATATTCCTACGATGTTCGACATGCTGTATAAAGTAACTCTTTTTCCACACAATATGCTCAAATGCGGTAAGGGAGGCAGGGACAGAATGACTTTGGATTTGCAAAACTATACAGTTCGTACCGATTTGGCGATCGACTCCAAGGAAATGGCGCAAGGTGGACAGAAACAGACGATTCCAGGATTAAGGGAAGATGTAGAAAAAAAGAGGGTATTACGATTACACGTATTGATGTCCTGAATGAAGAAGCAGCCAAAGCCATTGGGCGGGTGAAAGGTCACTATGTCACATTGGAGGTGCCTTCACTGCGGAATGGTGATACTGAGTTACAGGAGCGAGTTGCTGCCGAGTTCACACGTGAGATGGAAGATTTTATGGTGAAGGCCGGAATCAACAAAACCTCCAAAGTCTTGATCGTTGGTCTGGGCAATTTGAATGTAACCCCCGATTCACTCGGTCCTCTTGTTGTGGAAAACCTGATGGTGACCCGTCAGTATTTCGAGCTGGTGCCGGATCAGGTTGCACCAGGGTATCGGGAAGTCAGCGCGATTGCTCCCGGCGTGTTGGGTACAACGGGCATTGAATCCAGTGACATCGTACAAGGGATTGTCGACCGTACCAAGCCGGATGCCATTATTGCGATTGATGCGCTGGCCTCCCGTTCATTGGAGCGTGTAAATACAACGATTCAGGTAGCGGACATTGGCATCCACCCGGGATCCGGTATTGGGAACAAACGACGTGGCTTGACCCAAGAAATATTGGGCGTTCCCTGCATCGCCATCGGTGTGCCGACCGTATGTTATGCGTCTACCATTGTGAATAATGTCATTGAGATGATGCGCTCTCACTTCCGCCAGGAAACGGATCAGACCAAACAGATCATGGGCCTGCTGGACGACATCGGTGAGCAAGATCGCCTGAGTCTGGTCAAAGAGGTTCTGGAGCCCTTGGGTCATGATCTCATTGTTACGCCGAAGGAAATCGATGAGTTTATTGAGGGCATTGCCAATGTTATCGCCACAGGGCTTAATGCGGCGCTCCATGATGCAGTGAATCCGGATAATGTAGCTGCCTATACCCATTAAAACTGAAAACTGCTGCGAAGAAGGTCCGAATCTAGCGGACTTTCTTTTTTGTTTCTGGAATCTTTCATTTTCCTGTTCTATCAAATTGGGCGGGCTCATAGAGTTGAAGTATAAGAGTTGTCCAGCAGGGAAGGAGACAGCAGAATGAACAAGATATTGGCCTGGAATATTGGGAAGTGGAAAAAGATGTCTGCACGTGCTGGCCATGGGCCGTACGTTGTTGTTGCTTATGATCATATCTGCCTTGTTTTTTGTTGTACTGGGCCTGGGGGGCATGGCAGAGAAACGCTTGAATAACTCCCCCGTTTCTTCCATGAAAGGTTTTGCGAGCGCGGTATCAAGCCGCTTCTTCGTTGATATGCTCGGTATGGAGGTACCCCATCTCACCCAGAAGGAACAGACCTCCGCCATATCCGGTGAGAATCTCACCTCTTTTGTTTTCCAATTGCTGACCAATGTTAATCCTCAAGATCCCAAGAGTCTGATTGCAAGAGAAATGCCGGGCATGGGTTCCAACCAGCCTGTTCTGCTCCGTCCTGGCTCTGGTAACGAAAAAGCAGAAGCTCCCGAAGATTATCAGCCCGGTCCCGGTCTTACGGATACGGCTTCCGCAGGTGGAGGAAAACCCGGTAGTGAGCTGCATGTTCCACCAGGTCAGGATAATACGGATCCACCTGATTCGAGCGAATCAGGAGATGGAGAAGGCAAGGAAGATCCCCCAGGGAAGAATGGCGGGAAAGATAATTCAGGCTCACCGACGACAGGCAAAAAATCAATTCTTATCTATCATTCCCATCCACGGGAAGGCTACAATCCATTACTGGGTACGAAAAGCGATAATCCATCATCAGGCAAATCAACAGGCAATGTGTTTCAAGTGGGAACCTATCTCTCAGACAGTCTGGAGAAGCTCGGAATCGGCGTAGAACACGCCAAGGATGATTATCCGACCAAAGTAAAGGACTATAACTGGAACTATTCCTATAAGTACTCCCGTCAAACGGTAAAAGCGGCACTCGCTCAAAATGATGATCTGACGTATCTCATCGACATTCATCGTGATTCACAGCGTCATGGCAAAACAACAACAACCATTAATGATTTGGGCTACGCCAAAGTGTATTTCATTATTGGACATGAAAATCCGAATTGGCGGCAGAATGAAGCCTTTGCAGCAAAAATTCATAAGAAACTGGAAGCCAAATATCCAGGTGTATCCCGAGGTGTTTGGGGCAAGGACGGCGGCGGAGCGAACAACGGAGAGTATAACCAAACTCTGTCACCCAACAGCATTTTGATTGAGATTGGCGGGATCGATAACACAGGAGCTGAGTTACAACGGACATCGAAGATTCTTGCTGACATGATTGCCCAAGTGTACTGGGAAGATCAGAAAGTGGATAAAGCTAGTGCGAAGACTTCTTCACAGGGTGGATAAGACTATGTATCTAAGAAGAACAAAATAGTAGAGAGTGACAGGAGGCAAAGCATATGTCCAGATTCGGTAAAAGACTGTTATCCATCGCTGTATTAATGTTGCTGGGTGTGCTGTTTGGAATGCAATTGGCTGGCAGCAACTTTCACATGGGCAATCCGGCAGGAGGCACGTCAACTGTTGTGACAACTGAGCCGACTCCATCCGTTACCGAATCTGTTCCAGCTGCACCTGTCCAAAAGGAGGTCAAAGAACCCCCGTTTGTGCCTGTTCAGTCCCCAAGCCAAGTGCTTGGGGCAGATCAGAGTAAGGCTCCCGTTGATGTGTTGGCAGACAAAACGGCTGGACTATTGCAGAATCTCTCACACAGTGGAATCAAGTGGGTGGTCTCTCTTTTAGCGGCGTTGCTGAATAAAATACCATAATTGAAAGGTACAATAGTACCTCAGGGAGTTCATGATCACACTTTATTATCAAAGTTGAGACATCACGGGATTGATGCACTCTGCATCAACTGTTATAATGAAGTGATTGACACTAGGCTGTTTCTGGGGGTAAGGAATGACTGACATTCGGGTAAGACAACGTAAAATTCGTAACTTTTCTATTATTGCACATATAGATCACGGCAAATCAACACTTGCGGACCGGATCTTGGAGTACACAGGTGCGCTGACAACGAGAGAAATGCAAGAACAAGTACTGGATCAGATGGATCTTGAGCGTGAACGTGGAATCACAATCAAGCTGCAGGCAGTAGCTCTGACTTACAAAGCAGATGACGGTGAAGAGTATCTATTGAATCTGATCGATACGCCTGGACACGTAGACTTCACGTATGAAGTATCACGAAGCCTTGCAGCTTGTGAAGGCGCTCTACTCGTGGTGGATGCGGCTCAAGGAATTGAAGCCCAGACACTCGCCAACGTGTATCTGGCATTAGACAATAATCTTGAAATTTTACCGGTTATCAACAAAATTGACCTTCCAAGCGCAGATCCTGATCGGGTGAAGCAGGAAGTCGAAGATGTTATTGGTTTGGATACAAGCAATGCTGTTCTGGCTTCGGCCAAGGCAGGTATCGGAATCAAAGAAATTCTGGAGCAAGTGGTGCAGAGTGTTCCGGCACCTAATGGTGACCCGGATCAACCGCTGAAGGCCCTGATTTTCGACTCGCATTATGACCCATACAAAGGGGTAATCGTATATGTGCGTGTCGTTGATGGCAAAATCAAATCCGGTACCAAAATCAAAATGATGGCAACAGGCAAATCCTTTGAAGTCATTGAAGTTGGAGCATTCAAACCTCGCATGACGATCGTGGACGAGCTGAACGTGGGTGATGTTGGATTTATTGTTGCGGGGATTCGGCATGTAGGCGATACACAAGTCGGGGATACCGTAACTGAGGCTAAAAATCCAACACCTGAACCGTTGCCGGGTTATCGTAAAATTAATCCAATGGTATATTGCGGTCTGTATCCGATCGAAACCTCGGACTATGTTGATCTGCGTGAAGCATTGGAGAAATTGCAATTGAACGATGCATCGCTCAGTTTTGAGCCGGAAACATCCAGTGCCCTTGGTTTTGGATTCCGTTGCGGATTCCTTGGACTGCTTCACATGGACGTAATCCAGGAGCGGATCGAGCGTGAATTCAACATTCCGTTGATCACGACTGCACCGAGTGTAATCTACCACGTGACACTGACCAATGGTGAAGTTATGCAAATCGACAACCCATCCAACTATCCTGAGGTAGGCCGGATTGATTATGTTGAGGAGCCATACGTGAAAGCAGCCATCATCGTACCGAACGATTATGTAGGTACCATCATGGAATTGTGCCAGAACAAGCGTGGCGAATATGTGAATATGGAATATTTGGACACAACCCGGGTTACGATTACGTATGAGATCCCGTTGTCCGAGATTGTGTATGACTTCTTCGACCAGTTAAAATCAAGCACCAAAGGATATGCGTCGTTTGACTATGAGCTGTCCGGTTATCGTCAGTCCAATCTGGCGAAAATGGATATCCTGCTCAATGGCGAACAGGTCGATGCGTTGTCCTTTATCGTTCACCGTGACCGTGCCTATAACCGCGGACGCATTATCTGTGAGAAGCTGCGCGAGCTGATTCCACGGCAAATGTTCGAGGTGCCAATTCAGGCATCCGTAGGTACGAAGGTTGTTGCTCGTGAAACGGTAAAAGCGATGCGTAAAAACGTACTTGCCAAGTGTTATGGTGGTGACATCTCGCGGAAACGGAAACTGCTTGAGAAGCAGAAGGAAGGTAAGAAGCGGATGAAGCAGGTTGGTAACGTTGAGGTGCCACAAGAGGCATTCATGGCGGTACTGAAAATTGATGATTAAACAATCTAATTTGAAATACATCACAGAATGTGTGTATTCAAACTAGATTAAGGAGAATTCAATTTCGGGTACATCACAGAGTGTGTGTATCGAAATTGAATTGTAAGACGTTTGCTTGCAACATGGGTACAACACAGAATATTAATAACTAAGCTGAAAGGGAAGCCGGATGGCTTTCCTTTTTCAAATAGAGGGGGACTTGCCATGACATTGGCAGCGCACAGCCGGAAGACAGGTGCACCCCAAGCGGTGTATCTTCACATTCCCTTTTGCACGAATAAATGTTTTTATTGCGACTTTAACTCTTACGTTCTGAAAGATCAGCCCGTGATGCAATATCTCGAAGCGCTGGAACGGGAGATGGAACATACAGTGAAGGCAAACCCGCCGGGTGAGATCAAGACCATATTTGTAGGTGGGGGTACGCCAACAGCTCTGAAACCGGATGAGATGGCGGTATTTCTTCGTTCCGTGAAGACATACTTCCCAAATTGGGCGGACGATATTGAATTTTCGATGGAGGCCAACCCGGGAACAACGGATGCAGAGAAGCTCGCTGCGATGAAAGAAGGCGGCGTCAATCGTGTCAGCTTTGGCGTGCAGGCTTTTCAAAATGATCTGCTGACAGGTATTGGCCGTATTCACAATACGGATGATGTATATCGGAGCCTGGAGAACGCCCGGAAAGCGGGACTTCATAATCTATCCATTGATCTGATGTTCGGGTTGCCGAACCAGACTGTAGCGATGTTGAATGAGAGCATTGACAAAGCGCTGGAACTGGATCTGCCGCATTACTCCATCTACAGTCTGAAAGTGGAAGAGAATACCCTTTTCCATACACTGTATCAGAAGAATCAGTTACCACTTCCGCATGAAGATGACGAGCTGGAGATGTATCTTCTATTAATGAGACGTATGAAAGAAGCAGGCTATGGACAATACGAGATCAGCAACTTTGCCAAGCCGGGCTTCGAGAGCCGCCACAATATTACGTACTGGCGTAATGAGGACTACTATGGTTTGGGTGCAGGTGCACACGGATATGTAGGCCGCGAACGGCATATGAATATCAAAGGCATAAATCCTTATGTGGAAGCTTCACGAGCAGGACTGCCTCGTCTGGATCATTTTGAGATTGCCCGCCCGGAGGCCATGGAAGATTATCTGATGGTTGGATTGAGAATGCTGGAAGGGGCTTCAGCCTCACGGTTTAGCGAACAGTTTGGAGAGTCCATGGAAGAAGTGTTTGCGAAGCCTCTGGGTAAAATGTTGAACGCAGGATTGCTTGAGCGTACGGCAGACGGCTTCCGACTGAGCGAGCAGGGTATCCTGTTCGGAAATGACGTTTTTGCGGAGTTTATCGGGTCCATATCGCTGAATTCGTAGCTTGAAATTCTATACGCTCTGTTGTATATTTATTCATATTGATTTTACAGAGCGTGTTAATTTAACAACTACGAAGTCAGCTTTCCTCTGGAAAGCTTGGTAATAGGAGGAGAGCAGGATGTCGGTAATATGCAGAAAAGCCGTGCCGGAAGATGTTGAACCACTGTATGAAATGATTAAGGGCTATGCAGAGCGTGGGATCATGCTTCCGCGATCACGGGAAATACTGCACCGGCAGCTGGAGCACTTTATTGTAGCCGAAGTGGATGGTGAAGTGGTGGGTTGCGGATCGCTTTGTCGTCTGGGGAATGATCTGGTTGAAGTCAGATCACTCGGTATCTCGGAAGGGCACAAAGGACTCGGTATTGGCTCCAGGTTGCTGGACCGACTGGTAGAAGAAGCGGAGAGACAACAGATTCCCAAGGTTATGGCGTTGACTTATGAAGTATCCTTCTTCTCAAAAACGGCTTTGCTGTTGTGGAAAGGAGATTTTCCCGAGAAAGTATGGACAGACTGTGTTCATTGCAGCAAGCAGGATTGTTGCGATGAGATCGCTGTATTGAAGGAGCTTAACGTTCCAGCCTAACAACTGAATGGACTGCATGGATTGAGCCGAGTCAGCCTCTGCCCTACATGCAGTCCTTTTTACTTTAAAGGATGTGCAATAAAGTTGTTAGGACTCGCCAACATTGGTCTATACTATAAATAGATGAGCCCACTCATCAAACTCACTTGACAATGTTCACGTCAGTTTGGTATTTTTGTATTACCGCTTAGCACTCATCTAACCGGAGTGCTAACGACATGGGACAGTACAGTCAGAAGGAGGGAATACTCACCATGTTAACAGAGCGTCAACGAATGATTCTGAACGCTATAGTGGATGACTATATCCGTTCAGCTGAGCCCGTAGGGTCCCGGAGCATTTCCAAAAGGGGAGATGTTGGATACAGTCCGGCGACGATCCGTAATGAAATGGCGGACCTTGAAGATATGGGTTTCCTGGAACAGCCACATACATCGGCAGGGCGCATACCTTCCCATAAAGGCTATCGATATTATGTCGATCATTTGGTTCCGTGGAATCAGGTGGAGCCTCAAGAGTTGGATGACCTGAAGTCGTTCTTCGCCGAAAAGCTGAACGTGATGGAACAAGTTATTCAGCATGCATCCAATATTTTGTCACACATGACGAATTATACTTCGATCCTGCTTGGACCGGAAGTATTCCACACGTCCCTGCGTCACTTCCAATTGCTTCCGCTGAACGAGAGTGAAGCAGTGGCAATCATCGTGACCAATACAGGTCAGGTGGAGAACAAGACCGTTCAGATTCCACCAGAAATCTCGGTAGCCGAGATGGAAAATGTGGTTCGCTTGTTAAATACCAAGCTTGTGGGCGTACCCATCTACAAATTGAAATCCCGTCTTTATACCGAACTTGGGCAAGAGATGCAGCGGCATATTACACGTTACGAGGAAGTTATGCAGGTACTGAACAGTGCCTTTGACAACGAACATGATAATCGTCTGTTCCTCAGTGGTGCCACCAATATGTTGACTCAACCGGAATTTAAAGATATCGAAAAGGTAAAAGATATTCTTGACCTGCTGGAAGAGACACCAACACTCATGAAATTGATGATGCCCGTGCCCGGTGGATCTGGTATTCAAGTGCGAATTGGCACTGAGAATGATCATGAAGCCTTTGCCAACTGCAGCCTGATTACAGCCTCCTATTCATTGGACGGTGAGGCTTTGGGTTCGATCGGTATTCTGGGACCCACGCGGATGGATTATGCACGTGTCATTCATATTTTAAATACACTATCCCGTGACTTGACGACGATGCTGACGCATCGTTTCAAATAAAGATTCGGGTATGAACCATTTCATTCGTATAAGGAGGTGAACATCTTGAAAGAGGAGCAATCATTTACAGAAGAACAAGAGGTAACAACAGCTGAGCAGGAGCCAATTAATGAAGCTGGCGCTGCAGAAGCACAAGCTGAGGAGATCGCTGATCAGGAGCAGGATGAGCTTGCGCGTCTGAAGGCAGAAGCTGAGGAGCAACAGCAGCGTTATGTCCGTGCACAGGCTGATTTTGATAACTTCCGTCGTCGTACGCAAAAGGAAAAAGAAGAATTGGCTAAATACGCTTCGATGAAGCTGGTCACCGAATTGGTACCGGTTATTGATAACTTCGAGCGCGCCATGGCTACTGTACCGGAAGGAGCAGAGGTCGAATCTTTCTCCAAGGGCATGCAAATGATCTTCCGTCAATTGGAAACGGTGATGAATAACGAAGGTCTGACAGCTATGGAATCGGTAGGACAACCGTTCAATCCTGAATTCCACCAAGCAATTATGCAAGTGGAGAGCGACGAGTACGAAGAAGGTATCGTTGTTGAGGAAGTCCAAAAAGGCTACATGCTGAAAGATAAAGTGCTTCGTCCAGCTATGGTTAAAGTCAGCTCATAATTCCCTTCCAGGAAGGGATGAGTTGGCTCCTTTGGTTGAACAATATGGGCGGAGTTTAATATACAGATTTGTACACATAGAGCACGATTAGCAACATGAACATCGAATAAGGGTCAGATTGATCCATTCATTTTAAATTGTTGAGGAGGAAATTTTCGGATGAGCAAAGTAATTGGTATTGACTTAGGAACAACAAACTCATGCGTGGCAGTAATGGAAGGCGGCGAGGCTGTCGTAATTCCAAATCCGGAGGGCGCACGCACAACCCCATCCGTAGTTGGTTTCAAAAAAGATGGAGAGCGCGTTGTTGGTGAAACTGCCAAACGTCAAGCGATCACCAATCCGGATCGTACGATCATGTCGATCAAACGTCACATGGGTACTTCCCACAAGGAAACCATTGATGGCAAAGACTACTCTGCACAAGAGATCTCTGCAATCATCTTGCAAAAATTGAAATCCGATGCTGAAGCTTATCTGGGTCAAACGGTAACTCAAGCCGTTATCACTGTACCAGCTTACTTCAATGACAGTCAGCGTCAAGCGACTAAAGATGCAGGTAAAATTGCAGGTTTGGAAGTTCTGCGTATCGTCAACGAGCCTACAGCAGCAGCTTTGGCGTACGGTATGGAGAAATCCGAAGACCAAACGATTCTCGTATATGACCTGGGTGGCGGTACGTTCGACGTATCCATTCTTGAACTGGGTGACGGCTTCTTCGAAGTTAAAGCAACTAGCGGGGACAACCAACTGGGCGGCGATGACTTTGACCAAGTGATCATTGATTATCTCGTAAGTGAATTCAAAAAAGATCAAGGCATTGACTTGAGTAAAGATAAAGCGGCGGTTCAACGTTTGAAAGATGCAGCGGAAAAAGCGAAAAAAGAACTTTCCGGCGTATTGACTACAACGATCTCCTTGCCGTTCATCACGGTAGCTGATGGCGTTCCTCAGCATTTGGAGTTGAACCTGAGCCGTGCGAAATTTGAAGAAATCTCTGCAGGTCTGGTTGAGCGTACGCTTGAACCAACTCGTCGTGCATTGAGCGATGCAGGCATGACAGCTAACGATATCGACAAGATCGTATTGGTTGGTGGTTCCACACGTATTCCTGCAGTACAAGAAGCGATCAAAAAACTGACTGGTAAAGAGCCTCACAAAGGCGTTAACCCGGATGAAGTTGTAGCTTTGGGTGCTGCTGTACAAGCGGGCGTACTCACAGGTGACGTGAAAGACGTTGTATTGCTCGACGTAACTCCATTGTCCCTGGGTATCGAAACAGCGGGCGGCGTATTCACGAAAATGATCGAGCGTAACACAACGATCCCTACAAGCAAATCTCAAGTATTCTCCACGTATGCAGACAATCAACCAAGCGTTGAGATTCACGTTCTGCAAGGTGAGCGTGAGATGGCAGCGGGTAACAAATCGCTTGGACGTTTCATGTTGGGTGATATTCCACCAGCACCACGTGGCGTTCCACAGATCGAAGTTAGCTTCGATATTGATGCCAACGGTATCGTTAACGTATCTGCAACAGATAAAGGTACGAACAAAACTCAAAAAATCACAATCACTTCTTCCAGCGGTTTGAGCGATGAAGAAGTTGAGCAAATGATGAAAGATGCTGAGTTGCATGCTGAAGAAGATAAAAAACGCAGAGAACTCGTTGAAGCGAAAAACAGTGCAGATCAATTGATCTACTCTGTTGACAAAACGATCAAAGACCTTGGCGAAAAAGCAGATGCTGGCGAAGTTGAAAAAGCGAATGCTGCCAAAGAAAAATTGCAAGGCGTTCTGGCTTCCGACAACCTGGAAGATATCAAAGCTGCTACAGAAGAACTGACAGAGATCGTTCAACAGCTGTCCGTGAAACTGTATGAGCAAGCTCAAGCGCAAGAGCAAGAAGCACAAGGCGCTGAAGAGCAACAAGGTTCCGCAAAACGTGACAACGTCGTAGACGCTGATTACGAAGTTGTGGATGAAGATAAAAAACAAAACTAATTCGTAGTTCTACGCGAATTAAACATCGGTGACGTTCGAATTAGAGGGAAAGTCATAGCCGGGGCTCCCGCGCTTTGGCTTTCCTTTTGTCACGATGTGCGATATGGTGAATGATATGGGGGTGGAAGAGTGGCTGAAAAGCGTGATTATTATGAGGTGCTTGGCGTTAGCAAAACGGCTAACGACGATGAGATTAAAAAGGCTTACCGTAAGCTTGCCGTCAGTATCACCCTGACGTAAACAAGGCTGCGGATGCAGAAGCTAAATTTAAGGAAGTCAAAGAAGCTTATGACGTAGTGAGTGACAGTCAGAAGCGTGCACAATATGATCAATATGGTCATGTCGATCCGAATCAGGGTGGATTCGGTGGTGGCGGTGATTTTGGCGGCGGCGGCTTTGGCGACATCTTCGACATGTTCTTTGGCGGCGGTGGCGGTGGACGACGTGATCCAAACGCTCCACAACGGGGAAATGATCTGCAGTACACCATGACGATTGAGTTCAAGGAAGCGGTATTTGGTAAAGAAACCGATATTACAATTCCGCGTACTGAAGGCTGTGATACCTGTCATGGCTCTGGTGCCAAACCTGGAACGAAACCGGAAACCTGCTCGGTCTGCCACGGTAGCGGTCAGCAGGAAGTCGTGCAAAATACACCGTTTGGTCGTATGGTGAATCGCCGTGCATGTTCGAACTGTAGCGGTTCCGGCCAAATTATCAAAGAAAAATGTACAACATGCAGTGGCAGCGGTAAAGTTCGCAAGCAACGCAAAATTCACGTTCGCATTCCAGCGGGTGTGGATGACGGCGCGCAACTGCGTATGACAGGTGAGGGCGAGGGAGGCCTGCGTGGCGGACCAGCCGGAGATCTATATATTGTCATTCGTGTGAAATCACATGATTTCTTCGAGCGTGAAGGCGACGATATTTATTGCGAAATCCCACTTACCTTTGCTCAGGCAGCGCTGGGAGATGAAGTTGAGATCCCAACGTTGACCGAGAAAGTGAAACTGAAAGTCCCAGCGGGTACACAAACGGGTACGTATTTCCGTCTCAAAGGCAAGGGCGTACCACGCTTGCGCGGTATGGGGCAAGGGGATCAGCATGTGAAAGTGGTTGTGGTGACACCTAGTAAGCTGAATGACGAGCAGAAAGACCTGCTTCGCCAAATTGCTGCGCTGGATGGAGAGCAAACACATGAGCATGAACAATCTTTCTTTGATCGAGTGAAACGTGCCTTTCGCGGCGACTGAGAATAAAATATAGCAAGTCCCCAGAGGACACCACAGCGGTTTTTACCGCAGGGTGTCCTTTTTTTGCGTCTTTTTCTAATGCCCCAATGGTTTTGGCAACATCCATGGTTATATGCTGCGAAGACGACAGCAATTTGTGGGAGCATTTCGGTATATTCTGAGCAAACTTGCGGAAAGATAGCATGGCGAGAATGATATGCATAGTTGATATGCGAGAATTTAGGGAAGCAGGTGAAGCGAATGACCGAGAAAAATATTTTGGCGTACTTTCACAGCCCGGAGCAGGCCCAGGGAGCAGCCAAAAAACTGGAGGCATTGCGAGTGGAGGACCTGTCCATTAATCGATTCAGCCGATATGCGGGTGTAGGGCCAAGCGGGGCTTCCTACAGGCCGGGCGTTTCCGGCAGTTTTTCATCATGGGTGCCCGATTCGATGCAAACGAATGCCAGTGCTGGAATCATGGCTGCGGCAGACCCGTCTGCAAGCGGCATGAGTGATGGTGGGCAGGGTGGCCCTACAGGCAGGGATGTATTACTCACTGTCATCGTAGATGAATCGGTACATCACCGCGCGATGTCTATAATCGAACAAGCCGGTGGAATGATCTAGTTTCAGAAATCTATAAAGATGAACAGAGAATTACACTTTAACGTAGAGTGTAGAACCAATCTGAAGAAGCGAAGCGTTCGCCTAAAAGCTTTCTGAAAGAAAGCTACATCGGAAGCATACGCTATCTCCGGATTTCTCCTTTAAGAAGGGAGTTGAAGAAATCTGGGGATAACAGCGATCGGAGGATGGGACTACAATCGGAGTGTTACAGTGTAACACTTCTTAGTTCATTTTAATTTAGAGGAGGAGCATTACAATGGCAGAACATGAACGCCCAGGCAAGATTCTAACGAAAACGGAAAAAATGAAACGTATGCAATCCGCAAAAAATGAGGACGTGGAATTCAGCGCTGAAGCTGCCGATCATGAAGATATCGAAGCATTACGCCGCAGTGAAGCGGCGGATCGACGTCAGGGACGGGAGCTTCATGACTGAAGAGCGCTCAGCCGTGACCCTCGAAGCTGTTTTTACAAGCTGGACGGAGGCCGAGTCTGCACGCAGAGCCCTGGAATTGTTGCACCCAAACCAATTGAGTATTGAAAGCCTTGGCAATGAAGCATCTGCATTGGACTCACACGATGTTACAGGCTATGATAATTCGCCTACAGCCGTCGTCGGAGGCTTCAGTGGCGAACTGAATGTACTTGCCCTGATTAGTGATGAAACGGAAATGCTGTCCAATGGTGAGGTGTATGATACACCCGAAGAGGTCTCGGCAAACAGGCTAAAACAAGAAATTTTGCTGACCGTGTCCGTATCCAATGATTCTCTCCCGCAAGCCGCAGAGATGATCACGCAGAATGGTGGTCGTTTTTGCTAAGTAAGATTGGAATGATACAAAATGGAGAAGTAAATGAAACGGATATGCATGAATAGATGACAGGATATTCGAGCAGTCAGGCTGCGGATATCCTGTTTTGTTTTTCTTTTACTGGTGCGGCTTTGTACTCCGGCTTGCTTGTGTAGTACAATAGTTGGGATGTTTGAAAAATGAGGAGGAAAAACCAAGTATGTTATGGCATGAACTAACAATACATACCACAGAAGAAGCTGTGGAGATGATTTCAAATTTTTTACATGAAGCGGGTGCTGGAGGGGTTTCGATAGAAGAGTCCGGTACTTTAAATAAAAAACGGGATACCACGTATGGTGAGTTATACGACGTACCTTTGAATGATATTCCGGAAGGATTTGCAGTCATCAAAGGCTACTTCTCCGAAGGAACGGATATGGCTGCACTTCAATCAGAAGTTCATCCGAGAATTGAGGAACTCAGCGATTTTGGTATTGAAACAGGTGAGGTTCGTTATGAGACACGTACAGTGGATGAAAATGACTGGGCAACAGCTTGGAAGCAATATTTCAAGCCGGTACGTGTATCGGAACGCCTGACGATTAAACCAACGTGGGAAGAGTATACACCATTAAGTCCGGATGAGAAAATTATTGAGCTTGATCCAGGTATGGCTTTTGGAACAGGAACCCACCCAACGACCTCTCTCTGCTTGCGCACACTGGAAACAGTTATTCAGGGCGGCGAGGAAGTCATTGACGTAGGTACAGGTTCGGGTATTTTGGCTATAGGAGCGATCAAGCTTGGGGCAAAACATGTGCTGGCGCTCGATCTTGATCCGGTTGCGGTAATCAGTGCCAGAGAGAATGTCGAACTTAACGGGCTGGAGCAACAAATTACGGTAAAAGAGAGTGATCTGTTGTCCGTCCTCGGGAATCAGGACCCTGCGCTGGGTGTACAACTGCCGGTTAAGGTTGTTGTTGCGAACATTCTGGCTGAGATCATTTTGTTGTTCGTGGACGATGTGTACAATGCACTTGAGTCGGGTGGCACCTATATAGTGTCGGGCATCTGGAAGAATAAAGAACAAGTGGTGCATGATGCTCTGGTAGCCTCCGGGTTTGAAGTGAGTGCCATCCACCGTGATGAGGATTGGCTCGCGTTTGTAGCCAGAAAGGGGTAACGTATGGACTTTTGGAATTCGTTCTTTCGTTATCCGATCGATCAGCTTCCGTTTTTCCTGCTGACGATCCTGATCGCATTTACGGTGCATGAATTCTCGCATGCGTATTTTGCCAACAAATTCGGTGATCCGACAGCCAAGCTATTGGGTCGGGTCACACTGAATCCGGTTGTACACTTTGACTTGTTTGGTGTACTGCTGCTCATTATTGCCGGCTTTGGTTGGGCGCGTCCGGTCCCGGTTAATCGTGCGAATTTCGACAAGCCGAGACTGATGGGCATCATCGTATCTGCTGCAGGGCCTCTGAGTAACTTGTTGCTGGCCATCATCGGTACAATCATCTATGCTTCATTGGTTGGTTCGGGAGCACTCGGCGGTATTGATAATGAACGGTTGCTGACAGCAATCACAACGTTTTTCGCTATTTTTAATTTAACCAACTTTTTCCTGTTCCTGTTTAACTTGATTCCGTTACCTCCACTGGATGGTTATCGGATTCTGGAAGATGTACTGCCACCTTCAATCAGCCGCAAGCTGCAAGGGGTGGAGCAATGGTCCGTTTTTATCTTCCTTTTGATTCTTGTGATACCTCCGTTGCAAAATATGACGATTCAACCTTTGTATGAGTTTGCACAAACAATGTATGTGGATCTGGCAAAGGTGATTATTGAATTATATCGCTAAAAGCGCATCTGATATGGGGCCGGTATACTGGTCAGAAATACGTAAAAGTTGTATGATCATCTGTGGCGACTGGATTCATGCCTTTGTCAGCATGCGGGGTGAATTCCAGTCATAACAGGACAGAATGGGTGGATTGACTAATGCAGCGATATTTTGTATCTGCAGAACAGTTTAATGAACACGCTGTGATCATCACAGGTGATGATGCACGTCATATTGGTAGGGTCATGCGTGGTAAACCTGGAGATAAACTGATTGTCAGTGACGGAAACGCCAGAGAAGCACTCGTGGAAATTGAGACTATTGAAGTTGGCCAAGTGACAGCCCATATTGTGGAACCACTTGAGATGGATCATGAAGCACGTATTCGTGTAACCGTGGCACAGAGCTTGCCGAAGGGCGACAAGATGGAAACAGTTATCCAGAGATGTACCGAGATTGGGGCGGTATCATTTGTACCGTTCCTATCAGAGCGTACGATTGTGCAATATGATGCCAAGAAAGAAGGCAAACGGCTGGAGCGGTGGCGGAAAATTGCCAAGGAAGCTGCCGAGCAGAGTCATCGGAATCGTATCCCATCCGTGGAGCAGCCACTTTCCTGGAAAGGGCTGTTATCTTCTTTTGAGAGCTACAGCCTGGTATGTTATTGTTATGAGAAAGAGAACGGTAAACAGCTTAGAGATGCACTGAAACCGTTTGTGGAGCAGCTTGCACCTGGTGCAAGTGCAGAAGTATTGATTGTTGTTGGACCGGAAGGTGGATTTTCTGAGAAGGAGACGGCAGAAGCCGATCAGGCAGGTGCTGTATCTGTTGGACTGGGCAAACGCATATTGCGTGCTGAGACAGCTGGAATGGCAGCACTAACTTGCGTGCTATATGAATCCGGAGAAATGGGAGGAATGTAATTATGCCATCCGTGGCGTTTTACACCTTAGGCTGCAAAGTTAATTTCTATGATACAGAGGCGATTTGGCAATTGTTCAAAAACGAAGGTTACGATCAAGTGGACTTTGATGAACAGACAGCGGATGTATACTTGATTAATACTTGTACAGTAACCAATACCGGCGACAAAAAGAGCCGTCAAATTATTCGTCGTGCCATTCGGCGCAATCCGGAGGCAATCGTGGCTGTTACAGGTCTGCGACGCGCAGACTTCTCCGGCAGAGATTCTGGACATCCCTGGGGTGGATCTGGTTATCGGTACACAGGACCGCGACAAGATTTTGCCATATGTTAATGAAATTCAGGAGTCCCGTCAACCGGTTAACGCGGTGCGTAATATTATGAAAACCCGTGTATTCGAAGAAATGGACGTACCGGATTTTGCTGACCGCACCCGGGCATTCCTGAAGATTCAGGATGGTTGCAATAACTTCTGTACATTCTGCATTATTCCGTGGTCTCGTGGTCTCTCACGCAGCCGTGAGGCGAACAGCATTATTCAACAGGCACATCAACTCGTACACGCCGGATACAAGGAGATTGTTCTGACTGGTATTCATACAGGCGGGTATGGCGATGACATGGAAAATTATGATCTGACCGATCTGCTGTGGGATCTGGACAAGGTGGAAGGTTTGGAGCGTATTCGAATCAGCTCGATTGAAGCCAGCCAGATCGATGACCGCATGCTCGACGTAATCCAACGTTCGGACAAACTCGTTCGTCACTTCCATATTCCACTGCAAGCGGGGGATGATACGGTGTTGAAACGCATGCGCCGCAAATATACGACAGAAGAGTTCTACAATAAGATGCTTCGCATTCGGGAAGCAATGCCGGATGTAGCGATAACGACAGACATCATTGTTGGATTTCCGGGTGAGACCGACGAGATGTATCGTAATGGCTATGAATTGATGCGGAAGATCGGATTCTCCGAGATGCACGTATTCCCTTATTCCAAGCGTACAGGTACACCAGCAGCCCGCATGGAAGATCAGGTGGACGAAGAAGTCAAAAATGCACGTGTGCATGAACTGATTGAATTGTCTGAGCAGATGCAGCTGGAGTACGCTAAGCAGTTTGTCGGCCAGGTGCTTGATGTTATTCCTGAAGGTGAGGCGAAGGGCCGTGAGGGAAGCGGCAAGCTGCACGGTTATAGCGACAACTACATTCAACTGGTGTTTGACGGAACCATGGATATGGTCGGTAAAGTGTGCCGAGTCAAAGTGGTTGAAGCGGGTGTCAACGAGAGTCAGGCTACGCTGGTACGTGTGTTGGAAGAGAATCTGAAGTCCGCCGCGATGTGATCGAGGCGTCAGAAACAAGGATTTCATTTCCTTGGGGAGCTTACCCGGGGAGATGAGGTCCTTCTTTTGCAAAAAAATAAGGTGAAGATATTGAATTCGATGGGGGAGAGCACGATGAACAAAAAAGAAATTTCAGCAGGCGGAGTTGTCTATAGAACAGGGGAAGACGGACATCTTCAAATTCAGCTTATCGTAGACCGTTATGGTAAAACAACTCTCGCCAAAGGCAAAATGGAAGATGGAGAAACAATCGAACAGACGGCACTGCGCGAGATTTTGGAAGAGACAGGTATGGTCGGCCGCATCGTAGAGCCTGTTGATATCATTGCTTATACGTACCAACATGCAGATTTTGGCCCGGTGGACAAGGAAGTTCATTATTATCTCGTTGAAGCCGAGAGTGGCGATCTACAGCCTCAGATTGAAGAAATCAAAGGTGTGGATTGGTATGCTCCGGAAGAAGCATGGTCCAGACAGCAGCAGAGCGGGTATGATAATAACGATGATATCTTGCGTGTAGCCCTGAACAAGTTAGGCATTAACGTATAACGCATGACACTCCTGGTCAGTTAGCTGCGCGTCTGTGGGCCTGGACAGGCAGATCATCAAGCCACGGGTGACTTCGCCGCAGGGGCGTGGACCGGTGGTTTTTGTGCCAGATGGGCAAGTAACAGAATGGCAAAGCAAGCAGTGAACTGGTGATGTTAAAAAGGGTCTGGGCATGCGCAATCTGTGCCCCGTAGTCCGCTGACAGCCAGGCCGAAGCTGCATGCAGCTCGCCGATCAGCGGCATAAACAGCAGCGCTCCCGCAATGTTTAATACTACATGGGAGGCTGCGACAAATTTGCCTGCGGATGCGCCGCCCGCGGCAGCAATCACAGCGGTGATACAGGTCCCTACGTTCGACCCGATCACAATGGCGATGCCGATCTCCACAGGCAATACCCCTGTGGCTGCGAGCGTAATCGCCATGCTAATGACAGCCGCGCTGCTGTGAATGAGTGCTGTCAGACAAGCCCCTGCCAGGAAGCCCCACCACAGGCTGTCGGCCGAGCGGTCGAGAAACCATTGGAATACGCCCATGCTCCGCAAGGGGATGGCAATGGATTGCATCACCTGAATGCCTGTCATGACAAGTGCAAATCCCGCAGCTGCCAGGAAGCTGTACTGGATGTTAAACAAAGTCCGGCGCGTGCGTTCAGGCGCGGCCAGATTGCGTTCACCAAGTACAACAAACACGGCCCAACCCGTTAGCGACAGGACAAGCAACGGCAGGGAAGCGCGTCCGATCTGCAGTCCCACCAGCTCCGTCGTCAGACATGTGCCGATGTTGGTGCCGAGGATGATGCCGAGTGTGCGTCCATAGGTAATTAATCTGGCATTTGCCAGTCCAATGGTGAGTACGGTGACCGCAGTACTGCTCTGTAACAAGGCCGTTGCACCTGCACTGAAAGCCATGCCTTTCCATGGAGCAGAGGTGGCGCGATTGAGCCAACCTGCCAACATGGGCCCTGCCATGCGCTGCAAGGCCGTCTCCATCAACTTCATGCCACCAAAAAAGATAATAAGCCCATAGAGTAGGGGCAATATCACATCTCTAAACATAAAAACATCATTCCTTCCGTCCGGTTCCTTACCTCATCCTATGAGTAAATAGAGACAACCATGACAAGCCTAAAGGAATTCAGAGGAAGCCAGCCTTCCTCAATTCAAAATTAAGGAAATTACGTCTCAATTGCCGCACCCCAATTCGAAAGATACGGTGATTTGTGCAAACGTAGTGGAGGGGACGAAATCGAATCTGAGGAATCAAGCCGCAGTTGTATGGCGGTTATTATAGATTGTTGCTTTTGAGTAGGATAGTCCCCAAAAAAACTCAAAATAACAGCGTCAAAGATTCGTGACCACTACATTATTCGTCCGTCGCTTGAAGTAAGAATTTAGCGCCGAAGTGCTCTTAATTGCCGCACCCCAATTCGAAAGATACGGTGATTCCTGCAAACGCAGCGAAGAAGACGAAATTGTTACCGAAGAAGCGAAGCGCTCGCCTTTATCCCCGGATTTTCCCTTTAAAAAAGGGAATCAAAAAAAATCTGGGGATAACAGCGATCAGAGGAACAATTCGTCGCCGTAGCGTCTCCTTTGCACCAAACCTATCTTTTCAACTAACTATGAAAGAAGTGGATCTACCTTGCCATCAGTTACACTCGAACGCAGTCGCAAAAAGCGGCTTGAACATGCACATCCATGGATTTTTAACAATGAAATTGCCTCAGTTGACGGAAACCCGGAGCCGGGCGATCTGGTCAATGTATTGAATCATCAAGGTCGCTATCTGGCGACAGGATATTACAATCCCGCATCTCAGATCACGGTTAGGGTTGTAGCGTATCAACCCCTGGAGTCTGAACAGATGGATACGGCATTTTTTGCAGCGCGTTTTCGCGATTGTCTGCGTCATCGGGAACGTTTTATCCAGGATGGAGAGGCGTACCGTCTCGTTTACGGCGAAGCTGATTTTCTGCCAGGATTAATCGTTGACCGATTCGGCAGCATCCTCGTTGTACAGTTGCTTACACTTGGCATGGATCGTTGCCGTGAAGCGATCGTACAGGCACTCATTGAAGTGATGCAGCCTGAAGGCATATATGAGCGCAGTGATGTCTCTATTCGTGAACTGGAAGGCTTGGAGCAGACCAAAGGTCCATTGTACGGAGATTGCCCGCGACATGTCACTGTTACCGAGAATGGACTACTCATTAAAGTGGACATTGTGGAAGGACAGAAGACAGGTTATTTCTTCGACCAACGTGAGAATCGTGCAGCGATCGAACCGCTCATGAAGGGTTGGGGCTACAAGAGTGGAATTACACTGCAAACGGCCGAGCAGGATGGCACAGAGCAGCTCTTGCCTGTAAATAAAAGCGGTAAGGTCGTTACATTCCCTTATTGGGATGGTGCCACCGTACTGGAGTGCTTCTCACACACGGGCAGCTTCACGTTAAATGCTTGCAAGTATGGAGCCAAGAAAGTGACTTGTCTTGATATTTCGGAGCATGCCATTGAAAGTGCACGAACGAATGTCGAACTTAATGGTTTCACCGATCGGGTTGAATTCGTAGTTGCCGATGCTTTCCAATACTTGCGTGAACAAGTGAAAGGACTGGATGAACGTTCTGCACGTGCGCGTGCTGGCGAACAAAAGGTAGATACATCCAAAGCGCTTGCCGCTGGCGGTAAAACATTTGATGTCGTGATCCTCGATCCCCCGGCGTTTGCCAAGACGAAATCAGCAGTCAAAGGTGCATGCCGTGGATATAAGGATATCAACCTGCAAGGAATGAAACTGGTCAATGAGGGCGGATATTTGGTAACAGCCAGCTGTTCGTATCACATGCGTCCAGACCTCTTCCTGGATACGATTGCCGATGCCGCGGAAGATGCAGGCAAAGTGCTTCGTCTGATCGACTGGAAGGCAGCCGGTAAGGACCACCCGCAAATTCTGGGCGTGGATGAAGGACATTACCTGAAATTTGCTATTTTCGAAGTGCGCAGTAAAAAGAATTAGAAGAATTTCTTTTCACTTTTTTAATCTCTTGTGAGATAAAGTGAACGTTTATATGAATGATACTTTCGGTCAAAAGTCCACAGTGTGAACAGCTGCGGCTTTTTGCCGTGTTAACGGAGAGGATCTCCGGTTTTACCGGATAGTGGCAAACGTATGTTCCGAACCAACTTAGATATGTTATACTGGGAATTAAAATCTTGTACGTGTGGTTTGGAGGATTAGACATGTCCGTTCGTTTTGTTATTGGCCGGGCAGGCAGCGGCAAAAGCTCGCTGATTACCCGGGAAATTACATCCTTGCTTCAAAAGGAGCCGCAAGGTAAACCTTTGATTTTACTTGTTCCCGAACAGAGTTCTTTTCGAACAGAGCAGGCATTGGTGTCTTCTGGAGCAATTAAAGGTACCATGCGTGCAGAAGTGCTCGGTTTTCGCCGATTAGCCTACCGCATAATGCAGGAAGCAGGCGGTTCTGCTCGTATTCCGATCGGAGCCGAGGGCAAAAAGATGCTGCTCTACAAGGTCATCCAGCGCCGTAAGGAAGAATTGAAGCTGTTTGGTGCGTCCGGCAGCCAGCTGGGTTTTATAGGCGAATTAAATGACTTATATAGTGAGTTTAAACGTTATGAAGTTGATCCATCATTGCTGGAAGAAGGGCTATCTGGAGGGTATGCCTCATCCTCTTCTCCAATTCTGGAGGACAAGTTGCATGACTTGAATCTGATCTATCGTGACTATGAACAGGAACTGACCCATTTATATATTGATGATGAAGATACGTTGACCGAACTGACAGAGCGATTGTCGGAAAGTGCTTTGCTACAGGGTGCACAGATCTGGATTGATGGTTTTCAGGGATTCACGCCACAGGAGATGAGTGTGATCGGACGCCTGATGTTGCAGTGCTCTTCCGTGACCATTGCGCTGACATTAGATCGTGCATATGATCACGGGGCTTTGCCTGGAGAACTGGAATTGTTCTATCCCACGGCGAGTGCCTACGCGCGTCTGAAAGGAATGGCTGAAGAACTGGGTGTATCGAGCGATATCATCGTGCTTGATTCAGAGATTCCACCGAGATATAAGGATCGTCCGGGACTTGCACATCTGGAGGCCGGTTTCGATCGCCGAATCCGGTGGAAAGGTGAGGGTCTGGATTCCGGAATCCGTCTGATTGCAGCGGAGAACCGTCGAGCTGAGATGGAGGGAGCACTCCGGGAGATGCGGCGCCTGGCGCAAAACGAAGGTGCACGTTATCGGGAGATGGCTGTGCTTGTTCGTCAGTTGGATACCTACGCGGACATAGCTGAACCACTATTCAGGGATTATGGCGTGCCGGTCTTTCTGGACCGCAGAAGAAATGAACTTCATCATCCATTATCCGAGTTTATCCGTTCTGCACTGGATATTGTGCGTCGCCACTGGCGTTACGAGGATGTATTTCGCTGTGTCAAAACGGATCTGCTGCTTCCGCGTGATGGTTCCATCACCCGTGAAGATATGGACCAGCTTGAGAATTATGTACTGGCTTGTGGTATTCATGGATATCGCTGGACTGACGGCAAACCGTGGAAATATGTTCCCAGCCTTTCGCTTGAAGACAATGGTCAGGATGGACGTAGTCGAGGTCGGGACCAAATGCTTTCTTTAATGGAGCGTTGTCGAACGGTCATTACAGATGCCTTGGGTGCTTTTGAGAAACGGATGAAAAAAGCAAAGACAGCCAAAGCCCAATGCGAGGCACTATACAGACTGCTGGAAGAGGCCGAGATTCCATGGAAGCTGGAACATATGTCTGATGATGCTAAGGCGCAAGGTGACCCCGAACGGTCGAGAGAACATCGGCAGATGTGGGGAGCTGTGTTGGATCTATTGGATCAGATGGTGGATATGATGGGCAATGAACGGCTGGATATCACTCTGTTTGCCGGGATGATTGAGACCGGGTTGGCAGAATTGAAGCTGGGTCTGGTACCACCCGCACTTGATCAGGTTTTGGTTGGTTCCATGGACCGTACGCGTCTTCAGGATATCAAATACGTATTTATCCTTGGGGCAGTTGATGGTGAATTACCTGCCGTACCTCAGGATGATGGCGTATTAACGGAACTGGAGAGAGCGTTACTGACCGAAAGAGGTGTAGCGCTTGGACCAGGTACAACGAGGCAAATGTTGGATGAACGTTTTCTGATCTATACGGCACTTACAGCGGCTAGCAACCAATTGTGGTTGAGTTACCCGGTTGCTGATGATGAGGGAAAAGCACTGCTTCCTTCCGAGATTGTCCGCCATGTACGGAAAATGTTTGGTTTGCAAGAACAACCATTGCTTGCCCAACCACCGTTTGTGAACTCGGAAGAAGCCCATTGGTCCTATGTCACCCATCCGGGCCAGAGTCTGTCTGCGCTCATTGGACAATTGCGTAAATGGCGCCGCGGAGAAGATATCCCTGAAATATGGTGGGCGGTCTACAATTGGCATGTATCTCGGGAGGCAAGCAGACCTCAGCTGGAGCGGTTGATAGGATCGATATTTTATCGTAACCGGGCATTGCCACTACGAACATCCACCAGTCGCAGACTGTATGGCACAGAGGTGAGGACGAGTGTTTCGCGAATGGAGCGGTTTGTCGCTTGCCCTTTCTCCCATTTTGCTTCGCACGGGCTGCGTCTCAAAGAACGGCAATTGTACCGCCTTCAGGCTCCCGATATTGGACAACTGTTTCATGCTGCACTAAGCCAGCTGGCTATGCGTTTGCGTGAAGAAAATCGTAGTTGGGGCAGCTTAACCCCAGACCAATGCCGTAAGGAAGCCGAGCACACCGTGGAGCAGATTGCACCACAGCTGCAAGGGGAGATTTTGCTAAGCACCAAGCGCTACGGTTATATTTTCCGCAAATTGAAGGACATTGTTAGCCGGGCATCCGTTATTCTGGGTGAACAGTCCAGACGTGGAAGTTTTGAACCGATTGGGCTGGAGCTTGATTTTGGACCGGATAAAACCCTGCCGCCTCTGCGTTTTGAACTGGAGAACGGCTGTGTGATGGAGATTGTGGGTCGGATTGACCGTGTGGATGTGGCAGAAGGAGAGAATGGTTTGCTCCTCCGTGTCATTGACTATAAATCAAGCCAGACGGACCTCAAGCTGCATGAGGTGTACTATGGTCTGTCATTGCAGATGCTCACCTATCTGGAGGTGCTGCTTAGTGCGGCCGAGGAATGGCTTGGGGAAACGGCAATGCCGGGAGGAACGTTGTACTTCCATGTGCATAACCCGCTGTTGCAATCCGCAAACGGTATGACATCGGAGCAAGCCGGACAAGAACTGCTGAAACGGTTCAAAATGAAAGGTCTGCTGCTGGCGGACAGGGATGCTATCGCGCAAATGGACAACACCCTGGATAAGGGGTATTCAGCCATTATTCCGGTTGCCCTTAAGGCAGATGGCAGCTTTTATAGCAGCGCCGCTGTAGCTACGCCAGAGCAATGGGATACGTTGCTTGCTTCGGTTCGCAGTAATATCCGCGAGATTGGTACCCGGATTACGGATGGGGACGTGGCCATCGAACCTTATCGTATTCAGCAGGAAGTGGCGTGCACGTTCTGTCCATATAAGCCTGTTTGTCAGTTTGATGAGAATATAGAAGGAAATGAATATAATCTGCTTGCCAAACCAGGCAAACAGCAAATCTGGGATATGTTATCTCACACCAAAGGAGGGGAAACATCATGACGAATATGCCCAAACCGGAAGGGAGCTTCTGGAGTGACGACCAGTGGAGTGCAATCTCGGAAAGCGGAGAAGATATTCTGGTTGCCGCTGCCGCGGGATCGGGTAAAACAGCCGTTTTGGTTGAACGTATTATTCGCAAGATCGCAGATCCCTCCCAAGGATTCAGTGTGGATCGTTTGCTTGTAGCGACGTTTACCAAAGTTGCCGCTGCCGAGATGAAACAAAGGATTCGGGAAGCGCTGGAACGTGCACTTGAAGAACAGCCTGGAGAAGAACATTTGCGTAAGCAACTGTCCCTGCTTGGGAGGGCATCCATTACAACATTGCATTCATTCTGTATGGAAGTTATTCGACGGTACTATCAGCAAATTCCGTTGAACCCCGCTTTCCGTATCCTGAATGAAAATGAAGCGGAAATCATGCGGCAGGAATTGCTCGAAGAACTTTTTGAGGAAAAGTATGGCGAAGAAGATGAAGGCAGTACATTCCGTGAATTGGTGGACTGGTTCAGTGGAGAGCGAAACGATGATGCCATGCATCGACTGGTACAACGATTATATGATTTCTCCCGCAGTCACTCCTGGCCGGATCATTGGCTCTCAGAGATGGCATCTGCTTTTCAGGTGGAAAGCGTGGAGGAACTGGGACATTCAGCATGGGTTCAGAGTATTTTGCGTGATGCGGCTCTTGCTCTAAGTGGTGCAGCAGGACTGCTCCGTCAAGGTATCCATATTTCCATGCAGCCTGAAGGGCCGGCACCTTATGCAGATACGTTAAAAGAAGATCTGGTGATGGTAGAAGAGCTGTTGTCTGCGGTCCAGGTTATGCCTTGGGAGAGGTTGCCGGAAGTGTTTCAGCCCGTTGCATTCGGCAAACTGAAACCCTGCAAAAAGGATCAAACGGACCCGGCTTTACAGGATCAGGTGAAGGAACTCCGTGAGGCAGCGAAAAAGGCGGTCTCCGATCTGAAAGGCTCCTTGTTCGGAAGAAGTGCGTTTGCGTTCTGGCAGGAGCTGGAGCAGGCGGCACCACTCATGCAGGAGTTGTCGAGGCTGGTGAGTACATTTGGAGAACGTTATCGGCAGGCCAAACAGGAACGTGGGCAAGTTGACTTCAGTGATCTGGAGCATTACTGTCTGCACATTTTGCGACATGAGGATTCAACGCCTGAACTGTCAATGCCATCCGATGCGGCTATGGAGTATCGTTCGCGATTCGATGAAGTGTTGCTTGATGAATATCAGGATACCAATACGGTTCAGGAAGATATCGTAAAACTGATCTCCAGAGAAAATCCGGGTAACCGATTCATGGTAGGTGATGTCAAACAGAGTATCTACCGGTTCCGGTTGGCTGAGCCAGGTCTGTTTATGAACAAGTATCGTCAGTACGGAGCGAGCACGCATGAGGACAGAAAAGGTGAAGATCGCCTGAATCGTACAGGTCAACGTATTGATCTGGCGCGTAATTTCCGCAGTCGTGCGGAAGTCGTACATTCGGTCAATATGATATTCCGGCAACTCATGAACGAAGGTGTGGCAGAGATTGCTTATGATGAACGAGCTCAACTGGCATACGGAGCTACGTTCCCGTCAGAAACACTTGGCGATGAGGCGTATACACCTGAACTCATGCTGATCGATCGTCAGGGTGGTGGGCCTGATCTGACAGAGAGTACGGATGAGAATGGGGATGCAGCGGTCTCCGCAGAACTGGAGAGTGCCGAACTGGAGACAGCCCAGTTGGAAGCACGGGCGATCGCAAGGCGTATTCGTGAGATGGTTGGAGATACGGACAAACCTGCCCTCCATGTATACGACAAAGCCCTGCAAACGATGCGCCCGGCACGATACGGTGACATGGTCATCTTGCTGCGTTCAACCTTGATGTGGGCTCCGCTCATGATTGAGGAATTCAGACAGCAGGGAATTCTTGCTGGTGGAGAACAGAGCAAGGGTTACTTCCAGGCTACGGAAGTGGAAATCATGATGTCTTTGCTACAGCTTGTTGATAATCCAAGGCAGGACATTCCGCTTGCCTCCGTGCTTCGTTCCCCGATTGTCGGACTGGATGAAGAAGAACTGGCGCAGATTCGGCTTGGTGACAAAAGACAGTCTTTCTACGATGCAGTGATAACGGCTGCTGGAGAATGGGGCGATGTCTTCACTAATGCCGTACAACAATCAAGGCATGAGGATCATCCTGATTCGAATATCGTCCAGTTGCAGTGGCCGGAAGCCTGGTCCGAGATGGAGCAGGGACAGCGGGAGACAGCGGCTTCTGTCGAGGCAGAGATTCTGGATGGTGGATATGAATTTGGTGTGCATACAGATGGAATTCAAGATGCCGGTTTTATTGGACATTCAGGCGGAGGTATGGGGGTTACGGAGATTTCAGGCTCGAAGTTGCAGCAAAAGTTGATTCGCTTTATGCGTCAATTGGAGCAGTGGAGACTTGAGGCAAGACAAGGCAGTCTAAGTGAACTGATCTGGCGTATGTATCGGGAAACCGGCTATTTGGACTGGGTTGGTGGTCTTCCCGGAGGACTGCAACGTCAAAGCAATCTGAAGGCATTGTACGATCGGGCACGACAATATGAGGAATCAACTGCAAATCGCGGTTTGTTCCGTTTCCTGACCTATGTTTCAAGATTGCGGGAAAACGGGGAGACCTCGGAACTGTAGCAGGTAGCTCTGGGGAGCAGGACAACGCCGTACGGATCATGACGATTCACCGGAGTAAAGGTTTGGAGTTTCCGATCGTCTTTGTCGGTGGCATATCCAAAATGTTCAATCAGCAGGATCTGAACGCACCGTTTCTCATGCATAAGGAGCTGGGATTTGGTCCGAGATATGTGGATCGTGAGAACCGGGTTGCTTATCCTACACTAGCGAATCTGGCGATTCGTCGTCGGGCGCAATTCGAACTGCTTGCTGAAGAGATGCGTGTGTTGTACGTTGCGTTGACCCGTCCCAAAGAGAAAATGATTCTGCTGGGTACCGTAAAAGATGCGGCGAAAAAAGCGTTGGCGTGGTCTCAGGTCAAGGACAGCCCTGAACTGGCATTGCCAGACTATCTGCTGGCTGCGGGACGGAGTTACCTGGACTGGATTGGACCATCCCTGATGAGACATCCGGATGCGGCTGTGTTGCGTGAACTTGCTGGAAGCAATGATTCGTTCTCGGCCTGTCTTGCAGATGATGAATCACGATGGGCGATTTCTATCATCTCTGCCGATCAGGTATCCCGTGATCATGTAGTGGATCAGACACTCGGAGAAGAAGACGGGATGACTGCCGTGCGGAAAGAACGAATTGCTGCACTAAAGGCGGTTCAGCCTGTGAAGTTGCTTCCATTATCAACGGTTGAAGAGCCGACAAAGAGTGCACAAGATACAGCTAACCAAAACATTCAAGATGAAGCTGCAGATACAGCAGCTCTTCAAGAAGAAGAAGAGACACGCCTGATTCGCGAAGTTGATCAACGGCTTTCGTGGACATATGACTATGAAGCGGCAACTCAAGTGGCAGCCAGTACATCTGTCACGGAGTTGAAAACGTTGCTGGCAATGCAGGATATCCAGTCTGTAGAGGTAATGGAGGAACTGGGAGAACAATCCGGGACATTATTGGATCACAACACCCCGGGAAACCATTACACCAACGATGAAACAGGCCATGTACTACATGACTTATCCAGTGAATTGAACGAGCATGGGACTGTGCTGGGTTCAGATTTGAGCGGTGCGGTGAATGTTTCGGATGCGGGATCTGCGGTAACGTCATTCAAATTGCATCTGCGTCGTCCCAAATTTATGGGTGAGAACCAACTGACAGGAGCAGAACGGGGAACGTGTATCATACGTTGATGCAGCATCTTCCTATAGATGGATCGGCCATTGATTCACAACTTATTGAGCAGATCCTTCAGCGACTGGTGAAGCTCCAGATTTTGCTGTCCCATCACGCGGAGGCTATCGAACCGGAAGAGTTGGTCGGATTTTTCGATACAGAACCAGGGAAAGAAATGTTGCGTGCAGAATGGGTGAAACGGGAGATTCCGTTTGTGTATGGACTTCCGGCACATCAGTCCCCTGTAGAGTGGCTACATGGACAGGCAGCGAATTCAGGTATGCACACGATAAATGATGATAGCAAACTGCAAGCATCCATCGAAAATGAAACCGTGCTTGTACAGGGGATTATCGATTGTCTGTACGAGGTTGACGGCGAGCTTGTCCTGCTCGATTACAAGACGGATCGGGTGTTGGCGCATCGTGGTGGTTTGGATGAACTCACCAAAAACTATCGCTTCCAGCTGGATCTGTATGGACGGGCTATTGAAGATATATTAGGTCGGAAAGTGGAACGGAAATGGCTGTACTTTTTTGATGGTGGACATGCAGTAAAATTATAATAGAGTGAAATTTTAAAAGAATTGGATCGGAATTCAAAACCATGGATTTCATATGGGAGAGGGGTGGAACGGACGATGCGTATTTTGCATACAGGGGACTGGCATTTGGGTAAAACGCTGGAAGGACGAAGCCGACTGCGTGAACAGGAAGATTTCGTTGATGAACTCGTCAGACTGGCGGATGAGCAGCAGGCGGATGCCATATTGATGGCCGGGGATGTGTACGATTCGGTGAATCCTCCCGCAGCGGCGGAGCAGCTTTTTTACGAAGCGGCAGCGCGCCTGACGGAACATGGAAGACCTCTCGTGGTCATTGCAGGCAATCATGATCAGCCAGAGCGTGTAGCTTCTGTGACTCCATTAGTGAACAGGCAGGGGATTACACTCGTAGGTATGCCTACTTCAGAAGCGGTGACCATCCATGCCAAACGGACTGGAGAGACTGGACAGATCGCGGCATTGCCTTATCCTTCTGAAGCCAGATTGAATGAATTGCTTACAGCGGACGGGGATGAAAATGTGCTTCGTCAGGCATACAGTCAACGGGTGGGCATGTTAATGCAGCATCTGGCAGCTTCTTCCGCCCGGATACCGTGAACTTGGCTATGAGCCATATCTATGTGCTCGGCGGACTTGAAAGTGATTCGGAACGTCCGATTCAGATCGGTGGGGCGTACACGGTGGACCCTTCGTCTTTATCGACTGGTGCACAATACACGGCGCTTGGGCATCTTCATCGTGCACAGGCTGTCAAAGGTGACGGTGTGATTCGGTATAGCGGTTCGCCTCTGGCCTACAGCTTCTCGGAAGCTGGACAGAGCAAGTCTGTCACGATGGTTGATCTGGCCCCGGGCGGAGCTGCACAGGTAGAGGAAATTTTGTTAACGTCCGGGCGTCCGCTGGTGCGTTGGAAGGCTCGTGGCGGTCTGGCAGAAGTATATCGCTGGCTGGACGAGGGACGTGATCCGCAGGCTTTTATCGACATGGAAGTATGGCTGGACGAGGCGATGTCCCTGAAGGAGATTCAGCAGCTTCGCAAATCACATGAAGGTATCATTCATATTCGACCGGTGTATCCCGAGATGGCAGCAGCAGGACTTTTGGAGCAGCGATCGGAACTGCCGGTTCACGAGCTGTTCCGTAAATTCTATCAGCGTCAGACGGGTGGTGCCCAGCCGGAAGACAGCCTCGTACAGCTTTTCCTGGAGCTTGTGGACGAAGACGAGCCGGGTGTGCGTGAGGAGGTGGAGGAAAGATGAAGCCCATTCTATTAAAAGTTGCCGGACTGCAAAGCTATCGAGAGATGCAGGAGATTGATTTTACCGTGCTGACGGAGACGGGGCTATTCGGTATTTTCGGTCCAACGGGCAGTGGTAAATCTTCCTTGCTTGATGCCATCACACTCGCCATGTATGGCAAAGTGGAACGTGCGGTGAACGGTACGCAAGGCATCATGAATCATGCAGAAGACTCGTTATCGGTTGCTTTTACATTCGAACTGATGTCGGCGGAAGGCACTCGAAGGTTTCGAGTAGAGCGACGTTTCAAACGGAATAATGAAGTGTCGGTGAGTAACACGATCAGCAAATTCATAGAGACGGTCCATGGCGAAGAACAGGTACTTGCCGACAAATTGGCAGATGTGAATCGCTGCGTTGAAGAAGTGATCGGTTTGAAGATGGATGATTTTACACGAGCAGTCGTGCTTCCTCAAGGAAAGTTTGCCGAGTTTTTGTCACTCAAAGGCAGTGAACGTCGCCAGATGCTGCAACGATTATTCCATCTGGAGAAGTATGGGGACCAGCTGGCCATCAAATTAAGTCGGCGGGTCAAGGATAATGACATGGTTCACCAATCTCTTGCTGCGGAGCAACAGGGACTTGGCAATGCCAGCAAGGAGACGCTGGATGAAACGAAACGCCTTCTTCAAGCTGCTGTTCAGCAGTCTGAATTATCCCGCAAAGCGCTGGATGAAGCCGCAAAGGAAGCCGAACAACTTGGTAGAATACGTGAGCTAAGTAACGAACGACAGGCCCGAATGGATGAACAGCAGAAACTGAAGGCAATGGAGCCACAGGTGGAAGCCGGCGAGCAACGGCTGAAACAATCCGTTGCGGCAGATGCCATACTGCCTGTGTTGCAGACGGTTCGAGATGCTATGGCTACGCAGAACCAGCGGCGGATTGCCGCCGAGACAGCTCATCAGCAAGCACTGGAACATGAGCGTCTGGCAGTTCAGGAAGCGGAGAAGGCTGAGTCAGCGCGTAAGCAGATGACTGAGGAAGAACCGAAACTTTTGCTGCGTCTGGAACAACTTGAACAAGCAAAAGAGCTGCAACGGGAACGGGACGGGCTTCAAGCCGATTGCTCGCGTCTTGCCCAGCTTCTGGAACAGGGGCAGGGTGAACAGACTGCGCTGGGTCAGCAGCTTGAGAAAGAAAAGGAGTTGCAGCAGCGCGGGCGCAAACGGCGCGAGGAATTGCAGGAGAGCCTCAAGCCAAACGAGGTGAAGTCAGAGGAACGCAGGCAACTTCAGGCTGCACTTGAACTGAAGCATCGTGTGGATACAGCTGCGGAGCAGTTGCAGCAAAACAAAGCGGACATGCAAGCCTATAAGCAGTCGGCAGAACAGGGAGCCGACAAGCTGAAGGCGGCGGCTGAGGAAGAAAGACGCCTGAGTGATCAGCGTCAGCATCTGGTAGAACAGGCGTCAGCAGGTCTTGAGGCCTTGCTGGCCTGTGAGCAGGACATCAGCCGCGAACAGAGTTTGCTGGCCCTCGCGGAGGAACAGCTGCGTGGCACGATGCGCGAGCAGGAGCTGCACCGGCTGTCCTCCGCTTTGCGCGCCGAGCTGCGCGATGGCGAGCCATGCCCGGTGTGCGGCTCGCCGCATCACCCGCTCCCGGCTGCGCCGCCGGCAGAAGGTCCGCACGCAGGCGATGCGGACCTGGAACTGCTGCGCAGCCTGCACGCGGAGCTGCAGGAGCTGCGCTTTGGGCTGCGCCAGCAGCTGCACGAACGTCGCAGCCTGCTGACGCAGCTTGGCGCTGCGGCCGGCGATGCTCCGGCCGCAGCCGAGGCCGCGCCTGCGGCAGCGGAGCCCGAGCCCGCCGGGTCGCCCGAACACGGGCGCTCCCCGGCAGGCTGGGCATCGCGTGCCGCTGCGCTGCGCGAAGCCGCGCAGGCGCTGGCTGTCGCAGCAGCGCCGCTCCAGGCCGAAGCCGCCGCGTTGCAGCAGGCGGCTGTGGGCGCGCAGCAGCGCCGCATGGAAGCGGCAGCTGCGCAGGAGGCCGGCCGTGCCGGGCTCGCCCAGGCGGAGCGCAAGCTGGCCGAGAGCGAGGCTGCAGCGGCTGCTTTGCAGGGCCGCTGGGCCGCGGAACTGCCCGGCATCGCTCAGGAGGAGGCCAAGGCCCTCTATCAGGCGATGCAGGAGCGCGATGCGCGCGCCGAAGACATCAAGGAACGTCTGAACAAAAGCGTGACGTTCCTTGAGGAGAAGGACCAGATCATCCAATCTCTCCAGCTCAAGCTGGTGGAATTGGACAAACAACTGATCCAGTGGCAGACGCAGTGGCAGGGCAACAGCAAACAGCTCGCCGAGAAGGAAGAACGCTTGCGCCAGTGGGTTGGGGAGCAGCGGGTAGAAGACCTGATTGCTGCGGCTCAGGCTCGTCTGGATGGACTGCGGAAAGCCGCTGCAGACTCGGCACAACGCTTCAAAGAAGCGGACACGCTGAAGCAGGAGTCAGCCAAGAAAGATGTCATGGCTCAGCAGGCAGCCGCCTCGGCCGCAGAACATCTGCAACAGGCACAGGAACGCTGGGCGCAACTGCTGGAACAATCTCCGTTTGACTCGGATGATGCCGTGGTGTCTGCGGCGATTCCATCGCATGAAGCGGAACGACTGGCAGGCGAAATCCAGCAGCACCGTGAACGTGAGCGTGAACTGATCTCCCAATTGCGTGAACTGGAACAAAAGCTGGGTGGTGCTGTCGTATCGGAAGAACAATGGATAGCTTGCACCGAACGTTTGCAGCAGGTCCGAAATGAGGACGAGGCTGCCCTTCGTGCCAAAGCACGTGCAGAACGTGACCTGGAGGATGTGGAGCAGCGGCATGTTCGCTGGACCGAACTGGAGAACATGCGGTTGGAGGTAAGCCGTCAAGGCGAACTGCTCAGCAAACTTCAATCTGCGTTCAGAGGCAATGCTTTTGTCGAGTATATTGCCGAAGAACAACTGATGCAGGTTAGTCATGCGGCATCTCAGCGTCTGCGCTTCCTGACCAAACAACGTTATTCACTGGAGGTGGATTCCGGTGGTGGTTTTGTGATCTGTGATGATGCCAACGGGGGAGTGAAACGACCAGTGTCCACGTTGTCCGGTGGCGAGACGTTTTTGACTTCGTTGTCACTGGCTTTGGCGCTGTCAGCCCAGATTCAGCTACGAGGTCAGTACCCGCTTCAATTCTTCTTCCTGGATGAAGGGTTCGGTACCCTTGATCCCGAGCTGTTGGATACGGTCATTACATCGCTGGAAAAACTGCATGACGACCGATTGGCTGTCGGTGTAATCAGTCACGTGCCTGAATTGCGTGCACGCTTGCCGCGCAAGCTGGTGGTGATCCCGGCAGGCGAAGCTGGAAACGGCTCACGAGTGGTCTTGGAAACCCTGTAGAGATAGCCATATATTTATTTGCATACCGTCTTGGCTGGGACCAGAATGCCGAAGATATCGTGCAGATGTATGTTTGTCTGTCTGAAGGATGGCTTGTCACTGTTGAACGGCAAGACATGGAGGAAAGAGGGGAGCTTTAGAATTCCCTACTCCAAGTCTCAGCAATATGAATGATAAAAGCTCTTATAGTCCAAGTAACTAAAATGACCAAATATGATTTTGTAAAAATATTTCTTTTCTTGCATGGATAACATAGCAGAGTGAGTTTCATCACAGATACAGGTTCATCCCGCTGTTATACTACAGTTAAGCCGACAAACTTGATTTAAGTACCCGGCGGACATCTGATCAGGACGTTTCCTGAATGGATGTCCGCGCAGCAGACTTCCAAGGAAGCCGCTCACGGGGTGCTTCTTTTTGTGTTTTCCCGTTGGCAGTGTCAATTCGCCCAGTTCTGAATACCATGAAAAGGTGATCAAGAGCAGAATCAGGGAGGCGTTGGCAAGTGGAAAAAGTGGAAGCGAAGAAATTATGCAAGGACCACATGCACCGTTATGTATGTGTACAGATGAATGACGGCATGCATTACGATGGCATTATGGAAAATGTGGATGACGAAATGATCTACCTGGCTGTTCCTGTTGGACCGGAAGCCATGGTTAATCATGCAAACTGGGCTCCCAATGCAATGCCTGGAGCAAACTATCCGATTGGTCATACCCGCGGATTTTATCCGGGATACGGGTACCCTGCGCCCTATCCGTATTATGGTTATGGCCGCAGACGTTTTAACCGACTGGTGCTTCCGTTATTCGCGCTTACAGCATTAACTCTTTTACCGTATTATTGAAATTGAGAAAACAAAGATACAAGTACAGTGAGTCATTTTCATATCCCTTATGAAAGTCTGAGAGAAAGAACAACTCGAGAATGAATATGTTTCATTCGTGGAGCCATCATACAGGATGAAATACAGCAGTCTTATCACATACGGAGTCTTAGCCTCCTGGATCAGGACAGTTATTATGATTCAACGGGCAACATACCAAACATCCAAAAGGTCATGCATTTGCAGAAGCGACTTCTGTAAGGCATGACCTTTTTTCTTGAGACTGATTCATGTAAGGTTGTCGATGATGAACGGATGGCATATAACGTGTAATTAAACCTGATGCAAGCAGAAGCGGGACTTAATGCATCTATAACAGCAAACGGCTCTGCATATGCGAAAAGAGAAAATGTCTATGTGTGAGTAAAAAATCAATGCACCGCCTGGCTTTGATTCTCTATTTAATTCTTTATTCCGATAAGAAGTTGGCGACGGGTGGAATCGAGACGCTTTCTCTTGCTCATGGTTTAGGAGTAGAGGGGTGATGTGAACGCTGACGAATCTGAGGCACCTTATTCAAGGTTTTGAAGCGACGGCAGCTGTCTAAGGAATTCGAGACACGTTATAACCGCATAATCAGTCGTTTTCAGCAAGGTTATGACGTTATTTCAGACAATAACGTGTCTGATGTTCCTTATAATTTGAAATGAAGCCCTAAACACCAAATAAGACGTTCTGTGTTCCTTAGAAAATCGTCAACTTCCCATTCGCAAGCGCATGTAGCATCCTGTATAAGGACTTCATAATGCCCTCAACTTAATGCAGATTTCAGATCCTCAAGTAAATCCTCAACATCCTCGATTCCAACGGAGATACGAATCAAACCGTCCGTGATTCCCAATTCTTGCCGCCGTTCATAAGGGATGGACACATGTGTCATTCGGGCAGGCACAGAAATTAAACTTTCCACCGCGCCCAGACTTTCAGCCAATGTGAAATAACGGACTTTGCTTAACACGTCATCTACTTTCTCAGCACTGCCTACATCAAAGGAAACCATACCGCCATATCCTCTCGCTTGTGTGGAAGCGAGCTTGTGCTGCGGATGATCAGACAATCCCGGATAATAGACTTTGCTCACGGTTGGATGCTGATTCAAAAAGGCCACAATCTGCTCTGTATTCCGTTCCTGTGCTTCCATCCGCAGCCCCAATGTTTTCAGACCACGCATTAGCAGCCAGGAATCCATAGGTCCCAGAACTGCGCCGATTGCATTTTGGATAAAATGCAGATCCTCTCCAAGTTGCTCGCTGTTGACAACCGCCAGTCCTGCCACGACATCACTATGACCACCGATATATTTCGTTGCAGAATGAAGTACAATATCTGCCCCCAGAGCCAGCGGGGTTTGCCAATAAGGCGTACTGAATGTGTTGTCCACGATGAACAGCAATTCATGTTGTTTCGACCATTTCGCTACAGCAGCAATGTCGGTAACCTTGAGTAACGGATTAGTAGGTGTTTCTACATAAATGGCCTTTGTATTGGATTGCAAAGCTTGCTCCAGTGCCTGTAGTGATGTTGTATCTACAAAGGTAGACTCGATCCCCAGGCGATTCAGCACTTTGGTGAAAATGCGATAGGTTCCGCCGTATACATCATCCGTCAGAATGACGTGATCTCCAGTTTTCAACAGCGACAGTACAGCGTGAATGGCGACCATTCCCGAACTAAAAGCAAAACCTCGAACACCATCCTCCAGCTCTTTAATGACTTCTTCCAACGCATGACGCGTAGGGTTGCCTGTGCGTGAATACTCGTATCCTTTGTGCACACCCACGGATTCCTGCTCATACGTGCTTACCTGATAGATCGGCACACTCACTGCACCAGTATGTGGATCACCAACAATTCCTGCATGAATCAGCTTTGTTTTGGGTCTCATCTCATTGTCCTCCATTATAGATATTTTGGCTTAAATACCGTTCGCTGCTATCCGGAAAAATAACGACGATGTTACTTCCCGGAGCTGCGTGAGCGGCTTCGTTCAATGCGGCTTGCATAGCTGCACCAGATGAACTTCCTACCAGTAGTCCTTCCAACAGGGCTAGATCCTTGACCCGCTCAAAGGCGTCTTCGTCTGAGATCGTATGAATGGCGTCAAAATAGTTCACATCCATAAATGGAGATAACGTTTCGACGCCTATTCCTTCTGTACGGTGAGGTCCCGAGGGACCTCCTGCGAGAATTGAACCTTCGGGTTCCACGATACATGTTTTGATTAACGGGTTTTGCTCCTTCAAATAGCGGGATCCTCCCATGAAGGTTCCGCCGGAACCGGCTCCGGCGACATATACATGCACCTGTCCGTTCAGATCACGCCAAATCTCGGGGCCCAGATGTTCGTAATGTGCGAGTGGGTTATCACCATTGGAGAACTGACCTGGAATATACGAACCCGGTATTTCTTTCGCCAGCGATTCCGCCTTGCGTATGGCACCAGTGATGCCTTCTGATGTGGGGGTGTTCACGACCGTTGCTCCAAGGGCTTTCATCAATTGCTGCTTCTCGACGCTGAACTTCTGAGGTACCGTGAAAATGACATTCAGATTCAGCCCCACAGCCGCCATTGCCAGACCAATGCCTGTATTACCGGCAGTAGCTTCAATTACCGTTCCACCTGGCTTAACCTCTCCTCGTGCCAAGGCCTTCTCCAATAAAAACTTGCCGATCCGGTCTTTCACACTTCCTCCTGGATTCATGAATTCCAATTTGGCGAACAGTCGGATTCCTTCCGGTAAGGGATATCGAGTTAATTCAAGCAGAGGCGTATTACCTATCAGTTCCTGAACATGTTGATAAACAGTCAAATTAACCAATCTCCTTTTTTGCGTTCATTAACCATACATATTTGTTTACTCGGAAAAAGTGCGTGATAAAACCATATTTCGATAAAATGGTCTGTAAGACATCCATTGTTGTATAGTATTCGGTCCGTAGATCCGTCAACAGCTCAGTGTAGCCTTGAGCAGCTACTTCATCCTCAATCTGCTGACGACTCGCCTGATTCTGAAAGACAGTATCTGCAAATACAATCTTTCCATGGGGACTTAGAGCTTGGCGTATATTGAAATCGCCTGTTCTTTCTCCGCATCCGTTAAATGATGAAAAGCATATGTGCTCACGATGGCGTCGATCGGCTCAGCAATAGATGGGAAATCCAGAAAGTCTCCTTCCATCAATTCGAAATTCAAATTTCGCTTCCGCACCTGATGGATCATCCCTTGGGAAGGCTCGATCCCGTATACTTTAAGACCTGAGGCTATCAACTTTTCGGTAAGGTTTCCTGTGCCTACGCCAAATTCCAAAATTGTCCCGCTCACCTCTGCGACCACTGCCTGAAGAATTTCTTCATAATGCTCAAACACTTCCTGATACTGTTGGTCATGTCCTCTTACAGTTTGATCATAATCATTTGACCATTGGTCAAATAAAGGCACAAACTCTCTACCCATTACCTCAATGTCCTCCTTGGTATTGCCAAGAATAAAAACAAGTATATCAATGGGGATTATATACTATAAAAATGTAATTTAAAAGAAAATATTGTAATTTTATGGCTTTAAATCATCAACTCTGTACCTCTTTAATGGATTGATTATGATCGATTTCGAGAGTTAATTCATCATCTGAAAGCCATAAAAATGGATCACTGAGATAGAGGGGAGGGAGCGTTAACCCTGATTACCCGATTGTGTGCGTGAAGATTGGACGTGGGTTTTTACTTCTAGTATGATAGAAGGGAATACATACACTGGAATACAAAGGAGGGTATGAACTATGGATTGCTTATTTTGCAAAATTGTAGAGGGCACCATTCCTTCCAATAAAGTACTGGAGAATGACCATGTTATCGTGTTTCACGACATCCAGCCCGCTGCACCGACACATGTGCTTGTCATTCCGAAGAAACATATTGCTTCCATGAATGATGTCACTGCAGAAGATCTGCCATTGATCGGCGAGATTCATCTGGCTGCTCAAGAAGCGGCCAAGCGTCTTGGGGTGGAGGAAACCGGATATCGTTTAATCAACAATTGTGGTAAGGATGGAGAACAGACTGTTCATCATCTGCACTATCATTTGCTGGGCGGGACCAGACTTGGCGTGTTGACCAGTCTGTCGGATTCTCACAAATAAACGAGCTAAGGGGTACTGCTATTGAGGATTTAGTCATATGCATGAAGTCCATGAACATGTGACCAAACGATCATATAAATAAGGGATCATTACATTGAGGTTGACACCTTTATTAACTTTCGCCTATAATGAAAGATGATGAACCGTGTTATTGCTCTTGGACGGTCTGGTCGGAGGGAGGGAAAACTGGTGTCTGAAACTAAAGTTCGCAAAAACGAGACTATTGATGCTGCACTTCGTCGTTTTAAACGCTCCATCGCTAAAGATGGCGTATTGGCTGAGGTGAAGAAACGTAAGCATTATGAGAAGCCAAGCGTAAAGCGCAAGAAAAAGTCCGAGGCTGCTCGTAAGAGAAAGTTTTAGGAGGATTTTAACTACATGAATCTTAGCGAACGATTGAACGAAGATATGAAGCAAGCGATGAAGAGTAAGGACAAGTTCAGACTCTCCAACATTCGGTTGATTCGTTCGACGATCAAGAATCTTGAAATAGATTTGAAAAGAGATTTGGATGACAACGAAGTGCTTGATATTCTGAGTCGTGAAATCAAACAGCGCAAAGATGCCCTCCAAGAATTTGACAAAGCGGGCCGTGAGGACCTCGCGGCAAATGCAAAAGCGGAAATTGAAGTACTCATCCAGTACCTTCCCGCACAACTTTCCGAAGAAGAAATTAAAGTTATTGTACAGCAGACCATCCAGGAAACCGGTGCTTCTTCGAAAGCCGAGATGGGGAAAGTTATGGCGGCCCTTATGCCGAAAGTCAAAGGCAAAGCGGACGGCAAACTGGTGAATCAAGCAGTTCAACAATTTCTGCAATAAAGCATAAAGCAAATCAATAAACACCTTCTGACTTGTCAGAAGGTGTTTTTTCCATTTAAATTAGAAGAGATGCTGCCCTTGGGAAAGTGGAGTTTCTTTATAATGGTTAATATATATGATTATGGTTTTATTTTCTTGCAATTGATCAAGTTTTCAAATATAATTTTAAGATTTTGAAACGAAATGTTGCATTGCACGTAATAAATACCATAAGCTGGACAGTATAACATTAATGGAAAAGGGGGGACTATTGTGAAGGGAAAGCGCCGGAAGAAGCTTACGGGGCCACTGATGCTCTTAATGCTGCTGACGCTGCTGCTTCCTGTCTGGATTGGATCACCGTCAGCGCATGCAGCTGAGAAGAGTGGTGCCGTATATATTATTCCGGTTGATAAACCAATCGAGCAGGGACTTGGCAAGTTCATGGAACGTGGATTCAAGGAAGCGGAAAAGATGAACGCTGGCTTGATCGTTCTTGATATCAATACGCCGGGAGGCCGTGTCGACACTGCGGAAGCGTTGGGTACCCTGATCAAGGACAGCCCGATTGAGACTGTTGCATTTGTCCGTGGAGATGCTGCTTCAGCCGGAAGTTTTCTGGCTCTGAATGCAGATAAGATCGTAATGTCACCAGGCAGTATGATTGGTGCGGCAGCTATGGTCGACAGTACGGGTAAACATGTTGATGATCCGAAGCTTGTTGCATTCTGGAAAAGCAAGATGCAGGGAGCAGCCGAAATCAGTGGTCGTGATGGCAACATCGCAGCTGGAATGACGGATGTTAACATTGTTGTTGAAATGCCAGAGATCAATAAAACCAAGCAAAAAGGTGAAATTATTGCTCTCTCGGCTGAAGAAGCGCTGAAAGTTGGTTATGCTGACCACATCAGCAATACCCCGGAAGAAGCGGCAGCTTGGCTTGGTTACAGTCAGGATGACGTGTTTAAGGTAGAACGTACGACAGCGGAGAATATTTCATCGTTTCTTACCAATCCGGTTGTCATGACAGTACTATTATTCTTGGGAATTGCGGGTGTGATCATTGAATTGATTGTTCCTGGTTTTGGAGTTCCTGGTATTGTGGGTATCGTGTGTTTCGTATTGTATTTCTCGGGTAATTACATTGCGGGATTTGCCGGAGCAGAAACATGGGTGCTATTTACCGTCGGACTCATTATGATGATTCTGGAGATGTTTATTCCGAGCTTTGGTATTCTGGGAATTTTGGGTTCGATTGCACTTGTGGCCGGTGTTGTAAGGGCTGTGATGATACGAGTGATGCTTTTGTATCCCTGGGTATCGCCTTTGGAGCAGCGCTGGTGGTCATTGCGATTATCTCAATCATCTTTAAGGATCGAGGAATCTGGAATCGGTTCATACTGAGTGACAGCATGTCTGCGGATCGGGGTTATTCATCAGCTACAGAACGTAAAGAGCTGATTGGCCTGCAAGGGATCAGTCTGACACCGCTTCGTCCTTCGGGTACAGCGATGTTTGAAGGGGAACGAATTGACGTTGTGACCGACGGAGATTTTATACCCATCGATACACCCATTATTGTGATTAAAGCGGAAGGTACCCGGATTGTGGTTCAGCAAGCTTTGCCGGTGTAACTCGCTTTATGGCCGAAGCGGAATAACGCTTCGGCAATGTACATAACCACTTAAGCTGAAGCTGCCAGCGAGGTGGTGCATTACTTTTCATTGAGCAGCGCACTCATGTCTGACTTCTTTGACTGCGTTATCAAAATTCAATTTGCAAATGGAGGAAATTAAACAATGGACGCATCTATGATTACGATTTTGCTCATTGCGGTAGTAGGTATTATCGTATTGAGCGTATTCTTCAGCTTTTTCCCGGTTATGCTCTGGGTTTCCGCAATTGCATCCGGTGTACGCGTAAGTATTATCACACTGGTGGCGATGAGACTGAGACGTGTAACGCCTAGCCGTATCGTGAATCCAATGATCAAAGCAACCAAAGCGGGTCTCAAACTTTCCATGAACCAACTGGAAAGTCACTTCCTTGCCGGTGGTAACGTTGACCGTGTTGTAAACGCTCTGATTGCTGCACAACGTGCAAACATTCCACTCGAATTTGAACGTGCTGCTGCGATTGACCTCGCAGGTCGTGACGTATTGCAAGCCGTACAAATGAGCGTTAACCCACGTGTTATCGAAACACCAATTGTCTCTGCGGTAGCCAAAGATGGTATCGAAGTTAAAGTTAGAGCGCGGGTTACGGTTCGTGCGAATATTGACCGTCTCGTCGGTGGTGCTGGTGAAGAAACGATCATCGCCCGTGTCGGTGAAGGTATCGTAAGTACGAACGGTTCCTCCAATTCTCACAAAGACGTCCTGGAAAATCCGGATCTCATCTCACGTACGGTATTGTCCAAAGGTCTGGATGCAGGTACTGCTTTTGAAATCCTGTCCATTGATATTGCGGACGTTGATGTAGGTAAGAACATCGGTGCCTTCTTGCAAACAGAGCAGGCAGAGGCTGATAAACGAATTGCTCAGGCAAAAGCCGAAGAGCGTCGTGCAATGGCGGTAGCGCAAGAGCAAGAGATGAAAGCTCGCGTAGTGGAAATGAGAGCGCGCGTTGTTGAATCCGAATCCCAAGTACCTTTGGCTATGTCCGAAGCCCTGCGTAGTGGCAAGATCGGTGTCATGGATTACATGAACCTGAAGAATATTGAAGCAGATACTCAAATGCGTAACACATTGGGAAAACCTGGTGAAGGTTCAAATTCCAACGATCAGGGTGATTCCAAAAACGGAAGATAGGCGGTGAGTGCATATGGGCCTATTTGAATGGATTTTTAATAATCTGTATATCGTGGCCGTCATCGGTTTTGCGCTCTTCTCTTTCTTGGGGAAGGCTGCAAAATCGGCTGATCCAAAAAGCGTCCTGCCAACGGGATGCCCACATTTGGAGGCAACGGTGATTCAGGCCGGGATGAACGCTCAAGAGGGGATTCACCTCCGCAGCAGACGTCTGGACCTGTAGATCCCCGCTATGATGAACAGTATGACGATCGGTATGATGACGAGCAATATAAGAATCAGTACGATCAACCGTATTCGGAGCCTGCTGCATCTTCTCGCCCTGCCAATGACTACAGAAGTGAGGGCACGATGAGTGCCATGGAAAATTCACTTGAAGAACAGATGAGAGGCATGGAAGAACAGCAGCGTTTGATCGAAGAACGCTTGAATCGCATCTCTTCTGCGAATCGGCCAGTTGTGTCTGATTCCGGTTGGAGTGATTCCAGCACGGATGAATCGGGAGCATCAACTCGGCTTCGTCCAGCGGACATTCGCACAGGTGTATTATGGGCAGAAGTACTGGGTTCCCCGCGTTCCAAGCAACCGTTTGGCACAAGAGGGAAACTGTAAACAAGTTAGGCTATTGGACGGAATTAGAGCCGTCTCTGGTGAGCATGAAGCCGCCGGAGACGGCTCTTTTTGTGTTCTATCCTTTTTTCTCAATATTCGTCCCTAACACGCCCCGGAATTTTCATAAATTCATGAATCTGCGCATAAGTTGAACTGTAGAGGAAGGGGAAGACCTTCGAATGACCCGGATCAGCCGCAAGCTGCGCAGATGGACGAGTGAAGTGTTGGATCTGCCGCAGGATGTGCTTTATGATATGCCACGGTTAACCCTGATCGGCAGTAAGCAATTGTATATAGAGAATCATCGCGGTGTCATCCATTTCACCCCGGATCGCATCGTATTGGCTCTTTCCCAAGGCCAGTTGGAGATCAAAGGAACAGCCTTGGTGATCCGTAACATTTTGCCGGATGAAGTAGCAGTTGAAGGAACGATTCTGGATATTCATATGAATGGAGTGGAGGGGAACGGATGAAGCAGCCCAGTCTGTATAAACTGCGGGGAGCAGTCCGAATCAGGGTCACTGGGGGAGACATTGAAACTTTGATCAACACGGTGGCAGAGCAGGGACTGGAAGTGTGGAACCTGCGTGCTCACGATGGACGCGTGGCAGAGATGAACATTCTGCTGCCGCATTTTTTCAGGTTGCGTCCTGTGTTGAAGCGGACAGGCTGCAGGGTGAAAGTGATCCATCGCAGCGGTTTCCCTTTTTTTGCAGCTCAACTATTACGCAGGAAGTTCTTTCTTGGAGGAATGCTGTTTTTTGTGGCAGCTTTGTTTGCGTTATCGTCCATGGTATGGGATGTGGAGGTCAAGGGGAACACCACTATTCCTACGGACGAGGTACTCGCAGCAGCGAAGAAAGAGGGGATATATCCTTTCCAATGGGTGTTTCGCTTGCCGAGCCAAGACAAGCTCTCCAGACAGCTTGCACTCGCTCTGCCAGATGTAACCTGGATTGGCGTGAGCAAGAGGGGACAACCATTACCATTCAGGTTGTGGAATCGGCGCAACCCAAGCGCGAGCCGTTACTGAATCCCAGACATCTGATCAGCAAGTCCGATGCTGTGGTCACTCAAATCTATGCGGAGCAGGGGCGCCCTGTTGTTCAGAAGGACATGCGTGTCAAAAAGGGCCAGGTATTAATCTCGGGCATTCTCGGGGATGAGGAGAATACCAAAACCATCGTAGCCAAAGGCGAAGTTCGTGGTCTGGTATGGCGTGAGTATCAGGTAGAGGTCCCGCTGGTGCAAAAACATAACACAATGACAGGTGAGAGCAAAGAACGCTTTTACATGGTACTGGGGAAATGGGCGATCCAATTGTGGGGGTACGGAAATACACCATTCAGTTCATTTGATACGGAGAGTAGTCATAGACCAATGACTTGGCGATCTTTCACACTTCCCATGGGCTGGCTGACGGAAAAGACCTGGAGACCCGAGTACATGAGGAACAACAGACGACAGAATGGGCCAGAACGAAAGGATTGGAAGGAGCAAGGAACGATATTATCGCCAAAAATGGCAAAGGAACGAAAATTATAAGTGAAAAAATTTTGCATGAGAAGAAAGAGAATGGTAAAGTTTATATGAAAGTCTTATTTGAAGTAGAAGAAAGCATTGCGGAGGAACTTCCGCTAGTCCATAGTCAAGGAGAATGAGGATATTTGTCAGAGCAAACACGCAGCATACAAATCTCCCTCCAGAGTGCGGGAGAGGGGCAATCTCTTTTTGGACCCCAAGATACTTTTCTTAAACTGATTGAATCCGAGATTCCCGCCCAGATTGCATCCCGTGAAGCGGAGATTGTGATTTTCGGCAACGTAAAGCAAGTGGAATCGCTTGAACAATTATTTGATGTGTTACTGCAATTGATACGCAACGGATATGTGTTAACCGAAAGAGATGTGAAGTATGCGATTGAACTTGCCAAGGATATGCGGGCAGACCAGCTATTGGATCTGTTCAAGGGCGAGATTACGACGACTTACCGAGGTAAACCCATCCGTGTTAAAACCATTGGACAGAAGCACTATGTAACTACAATTAAAAAACGTGATATTGTATTTGGCATTGGTCCTGCCGGTACGGGGAAAACCTACCTTGCTGTTGTATTGGCTGTTGCCGCAATTAAAGAAGGCAGTGTCAAACGCATTGTGCTTACGCGGCCTGCTGTTGAAGCAGGAGAAAGTCTTGGGTTTTTGCCAGGTGACCTTCAGGAAAAGGTAGACCCGTATCTGCGACCGCTGTACGATGCCCTGTATGACGTTATGGGACAAGAACAGACCGCGAAGGCACTGGAGCGAGGATTAATCGAAATTGCACCACTCGCCTATATGCGGGGGCGTACCTTGGATGACTCGTTCATCATTCTCGATGAAGCACAGAACACCACGCCGGAACAGATGAAGATGTTTCTGACCCGTCTTGGTTTTGGCTCCAAAATGGTCATCACCGGTGACGTGACACAGATTGATTTACCGCGTGGCAAGAAGTCCGGGCTTGTGGAAGCGAATACGATCTTGAACGAAGTTGAAGAGATTGGATTTGTGCATTTTGCCGAACAAGATGTTGTGCGGCATTCCCTCGTCCAGAAAATTATCGTGGCTTACAACCACGCCGCAGAAAATCAAGCATAGAAAGGGATTGTCTAAAGTGACCTCGAAGGAACCGTCAAAAGGCAAATCTTTTCAGAATAAGGCTACAGGATGGAAGTATAGCGTGTGGGCACGCTATCTTCTGTTTTTGTTTCTGGTGATTCTTTTCTTCGTGAGTCTGGCCTCCAAACTGCTCCCTGAGCGGTACGATATTCAGGAAGGTACACGAAGTGAAGTAGACATTGCTGCGCCCATGCAGATTCCGAATAACAAGGCCACACTCAAAGCACAGGAAGAAGCTGCTGAACGGGTACAGCCCATATTTCAGATTGTCCAGTTGCGAAACGAAAATCTGATGACCACCCTGCTTGATCGTGTGGATCGATTAAATCAGGATGATCAGATTTCAAGTCAGGACAAAATTGATATATATCGGGATGAAATTCCGCAGCGCCAGAAGGACTTTGTGACCAACTATATCAATAATAATCGAAAAGCCGGTACATACTCCGAGACGCTGTTGGAAGAGATCAGAAATGTGGTACAGGAGCAAAGCTACCGTATTCCCGAAGAAACCTACATCAAAATTTCACGTCTGACATCGGATGATATCCAGGAAATGAAATCAGTTGCCAGGGATATTGTTGCCCGGTTAATGACAGACCAGATCAGTGATGCAACTACTGCCCGTGCCAAAGTGGCTGAGATGGTGAGTGTCAGCTCTCTTAGTAAGCGTACGCAACGTGAGGTTGTGCAAGAGCTTGCTCGCCTTGTGGTGACGGCTAATCGCTTCTACGATGAAGAGGGAACCAAGGAAGCGAAAGTGCAGGCACGTGAGAACACGCAGACCGTCTTTATCAAGCAAGGGGACACCCTGGTTGCCAAAGGTGAGATGATCACCCCGGAGATGTATGCTTTGCTCGATGAGAATGATTTGTTGAAAAATGAAGTGAACTACTGGCCACAGCTGGGTCTTCTCATGTTTTCCTGCCTGTTGTCAGCAGCAATACTGATGTATATTCAGCAAAACAGCGGAACGCATTTCAAATATAATAATGCGCAGCTGTTGATGCTTGTTCTCATTTTTATTATTACGATTGTGGTTATGCATGTGACGGCGATTATTCAAACCAATGAGAGGTCGTATGTAGGCTTCCTTGCACCTGTTGCAGTAGGGGCGATGTTAATTGCGCTGTTGCTGGATACGTCGCTTGCCTTTGTATGTTCAATATTGATCGGTCTGTTGTCCAGCATCATTTTGAACACGCATCAGGGTCAGCTCTTTGACTTCGAGCTAGGGTTCTTTGCCGTGGCAGTTTCGTTTGTTGCGATCTTTGCAACTCATCGGGCCAGCCAGCGATCAACGATCCTGAAAGGGGCTATTATGGTCTGCCTGTTCGGTTCAATAGCCGTCTTCACCCTGGCTTTGATTGACTCGGGAGATTGGAACCGGACCACGACACTGTATGGTGTCGGGTTTGCCTTTGCGGGTGGCGTGTTAACTGCCATACTGGTCATTGGGCTGATGCCATTTTTCGAAACTTCATTTGGCATTTTGTCAGCGCTCAAACTGGTGGAACTGTCTAATCCGAACCATCCGCTTCTGCGCAAGTTGCTTACGGAGACACCAGGTACTTATCATCACAGTGTGATGGTGGGCAATCTTTCCGAAGCTGCGGCTGAAGCCATCGGTGCTAACGGATTGCTCTGCCGAGTGGGTTCGTATTATCATGATATTGGCAAGACGAAGCGGCCCATCTATTTATCGAGAATCAGAACAATATGGAGAATCCGCATGATTCAATTGATCCGAAACTGAGCAAATCCATTATCGTCGCCCATGCGCGTGATGGGGTGGAGATGCAGAATGATTATAAGCTGCCCAGACCTATTCGGGATATTGCGGAACAGCATCACGGCACAACGTTTCTCCACTATTTCTATCACAAAGCTTTGCGCCAGGCGGAAGAAGCAGGAGTTGAGCCTGATTTCACGGAAGAAGATTTCCGTTACCCCGGGCCGAAGGCTCAGTCCAAGGAATCGGCTATTGTTGGCATTGCCGATAGTGTGGAGGCTGCTGTAAGATCGTTGCGCAAACCGACCGTGGAGCAAGTGGAGTCCATGATTGAGAAGATTATTAAAGGACGATTGGACGATCATCAATTCAATGATTGTGACCTTACAATGCGTGAACTGGATATCGTCGCAAGAACCTTGAAGGAAACGGTGATGGGAATCTTCCACTCCAGGATCGAATATCCGGAGGAGATTAAGAAACCCAAGCCGACTTCGCCCGAAGCAGGTTAATTCAATAATATGAGCAGACAGGAGTTATGAAAGAATGAGTCTTAATCTGGCATGGAATAATGAACAACAGGATAAAGAAATTACAGAACCGATGATTGCAATGCTGGAACAGTTGCTGAATCTCGCCGGAGAAGCAGAAGGTGTTGCAGACGGGGAAGTGGCTCTGACTTTTGTGAACGATGAGCAGATCCATGAGTTGAACCGTGACTATCGCGGTATTGACCGTCCTACGGATGTATTGTCCTTTGCGATGAACGAAACGGTGGATGAAGAACTTGATATTATCTATGAGCTTGACGAAGATGAAGAAATGGAAGAAATGCCGGATGTTCTTGGAGACATCATCATTTCCGTACCACGGACCATCCTGCAAAGTGAAGAGTATGGACACTCCTTTGAACGTGAACTTGGTTTCCTCTTTGTCCATGGTTTCTTGCACCTGCTCGGATACGACCATCAGGATGAAGCAAGTGAGGCTGAAATGATGGGCAAACAAGAAGCGGTATTGGCCCAGGCCGGGTTGACACGATAATGAAAAGACGCTCCTGGGGTCTGGTATTCCGCAATGCTGCGGAAGGAATCGCATATGGGTTGCGGACTCAGCGTAATGTGAGAGTTCACACGGGAGTGGCTGTCTTGATGTGTGTAGCCGGCTTTTTTTTCAGAATCTCAAGAACGGATTGGATGTTTGTGCTGACCGCTGTCTTTTTGGTTCTGGTGACTGAATTGATGAACACGGCTGTAGAGGCAGCAGTGGATTTGGCACATCCCCATATCCATCCGCTGGCAAAAGCGGCGAAGGATACCGCGGCCGGGGCAGTTCTGCTGGCTGCGGTATTCGCCGTCATCATCGGTTGTATCGTTTTTATTAAGCCGGTGATGAGCTGGCTGGGTTTGTACTGATTTTGTGGTAACTTTGTTTTGATTCGTTTGGTTTGATTTTAATACTACACACGAATATAAAGTTGGATCTTTTTTTAAGTTGAACTTTTGATTTACACGATAACGTAGAGGCCAGAAATAACTTGTAGAAGCGTAGCGTTCGCCTTTATCCCCGGATTTTAACTTTGTAAAAGTGAATCAAAAAATCTGGGGATAACAGCGATCGAAAAGTTATTCTGGACGCGGAGTGGCCAGTGTAAATGATCTTTAGTTGAACTTAACATATAGAGCGCAGCTTTATATTGCACCCTAAGGGAGAGAATATGATGGATAATGGTTTGCTAATGCAAGAAGCAATTAAGGCACGTACGAAGGCGTATACGCCTTACTCCCATTTTGGTGTAGGTGCGGCTTTGCTTGACAGTGAAGGGCATGTGCATCATGGTTGTAATATTGAGAATGCAGCCTACACCCCAGGCAACTGTGCTGAACGTACAGCGATGTTCAGTGCCATTGCAGGTGGGCAAAAACCTCGCAGCTTCAAAGCGATTGCCATTGTGGGAGATACGGATGGTCCAATTGCTCCATGTGGTGTATGTCGTCAGGTGATGTACGAGCTGTGTGAACCCGATATGAAAGTCATCTTGGGGAACATGAAAGGTGATCTGCAAGAGACCACCGTTGCTGAACTGTTACCTTGGGCTTTTGGGCCTTCTGATCTGAATTCTGCCAAAAAATAAACCAATATTCCAGGCCTAGGCGCCTGAGGAGGAACATATGAAAAAACAAGCATTTAAATCCGGTTTTGTAGCTATTATTGGACGTCCGAACGTAGGCAAATCCACACTGATGAATCAGGTGATCGGACAGAAAATTGCGATCATGTCGGACAAGCCGCAAACGACTCGTAATAAAATTCATGGTGTGTACACATCCGAACATCAGCAGATCGTATTTTTGGACACACCGGGGATTCACAAACGTCAGTCCAAGCTTGGCGATTTCATGAACCAGACTGCTCTGAACACGCTCGGAGAAGTGGAAGCAGCTCTATTCCTGATTGACGCTTCGGAAGGTATGGGTGGCGGTGACCGTTATATTGCGGAGCAGTTGAAAAATATCCGTACACCGGTCATCCTGGTCATGAATAAAATCGACAAAATTGAGCCGGAAGCGTTGCTCCCTCTTATTGAGGAGTATCGCAAGTTACATGATTTCGCTGAAATCGTGCCTGTCTCTGCCATGCTCGGAAGTAATGTAAGCACCTTGTTGGAACAGCTAGGCAAGTATTTGCCAGAAGGCCCACAGTACTATCCGGATGACCAGGTTACTGACCATCCAGAGCAGTTTGTATGTGCAGAATTGATCCGTGAGAAAATTTTGCAGATGACTCGTGAAGAAGTACCACACTCCATTGCGGTAACGATTGAGGATATGAAAGTACAAGATAACGGTGTCGTTTATATCTCTGCCGTTATTTTTGTGGAACGGGATTCGCAAAAAGGAATCATCATCGGGAAGCAGGGGGCCCTTTTGAAAGAAGTGGGTAAACGAGCAAGGCATGACATTCAAAACCTGCTGGGCTCCAAAATTTTCATGGATTTGTGGGTCAAAGTGAAAAAAGACTGGAGAAATCAGGATCGGGTTCTGCGTGACCTTGGTTTTGGCCGCGATTGATCGCCAACGGAGTATCCAGTAATTGCAACACATAGTTTACCTTGCAAGACTCCATCCTATCTGGTAGATGCAGACGTCATTTCCGAAGAGAGGATGAAATTCCGATGCGAGATTTTTCGTGGAAGGTTTTTGCGATGACGGGGGATGTGGAGTCCTATTTGTTATATACCGAGGCGTGTAACTCGTTAGGACAGGAGTCGGATCATGCAAGGGAAGTGATCGAAGATGAAGAAGCCGAAGGATAATTGGCTGATTCGGGAATGGTTAGGTGACGAGGCATGCTATACAGGGTGGAAGGGATTGTCATCCGCAGCATGGACTACGGCGAAGGGAACAAAATTATTACGCTTTGCACCGAAAGCGGAGGAAAAGTAGGGGTACTCGTCCGCGGTGCCAAAAAGCCCAAGAGCCGACATGCTGCACTGGTGCAGCCGTTTACGTATGGTCAATATGTATATTTTCGCAACACAGGTCTGGGCACACTGAACGCTGGAGAAATTGTTGAATCCTATCATGAATTGCGTGAAGACCTGTTCAAGGCCTCTTATGCCTCTTATGCGTGTGAACTATTGGATCGCGTGCTTCAGGATGAAGAGACAGGTACATTTTGGTTTAAGCAATTAAAGGCGTGTTTGCAGGCGTTGAAGGAAGAGAAAGATCCGGTTGTGATCACAAGTCTGTACGAAATGAAAATATTACAGGCAGCCGGATATGGACCACAGTTGGACGAGTGTATCTCCTGCAATCAGGAGCGGCCAGATGAACAGCTGTTTATAAGTCCAAGACTTGGCGGCGTTCTGTGTCGTGCATGCAAACATTTCGATCCTCCTGCAATGTCCGTAAGTCCAAAGGCGCTGAAATTGTTGCGTGTGTTCGCTCAGTTGGATCTGCAGCGCCTGGGAAATATATCAGTAAGTGAGTCTACCCGTGATGAGATCAAAAAGCTGATGCGTGCTTTCATGGATCATCAACTTGGTCTGAATCTTAAATCCCGTTCTTTCCTCGATCAGATGGAGAAGTACGGGATTTGAGGCGTTTACGTAAATGTGAAACTATATCTTGACTTCATACTAGATTTTATATATTATGAAATATAATTTCTCTTTATGAGACATGCATTGAACGAGAAAGTAAAAGACTGGATTTATTGCATTGGTGGAGACAAGTTGTTGTATAACACTTGTGAATCATGAATGAGCGAGCCGGGGATGGTGGGAGCCTGGTTGAATCGGTTTTTGAAACGGCACTCGGGAGCATGAATGGACACGGAAAAGTGGGCTGGAACGACAGGATCATTCTGTTGATCCAAGCCAAGTAGGGTGGAACCGCGGGAATAGCTCTCGTCCCTACGTCTGTACAACAGGCGTAGGACGGGGCTATTTATTGTTGTCTGCACCGTTCTAAGCTTGCTATCAAACCATCGAAAAGGAGCATGATTATGAATTTTCAGCAGATGATTCTAACGCTGCAACAATTCTGGGCCGAGCATAACTGTATTATTGTCCAGCCATATGATACGGAAAAGGGGCAGGTACGATGAACCCGATGACCTTTTTGCGTTCGCTTGGACCCGAACCTTGGAAAGTGGCCTATGTGGAGCCTTCCCGTCGTCCTTCGGACGGACGTTATGGTGAGAATCCTAACCGGCTGTACCAGCATCATCAGTTCCAGGTAATCATCAAGCCTTCACCGGACAACATTCAGGAAATTTATCTGGAAAGTCTGAAGCGTCTGGGTATTGATCCGCTCAAACATGATATTCGGTTTGTTGAAGATAACTGGGAGAATCCTTCCCTTGGTTGTGCAGGTCTTGGTTGGGAAGTGTGGTTGGACGGAATGGAAATTACACAATTTACGTATTTCCAACAGGTGGGTGGAATCGAGACGAATCCGGTAGCTGTTGAAATCACATATGGTATGGAGCGTTTGGCTTCTTACATTCAGGATAAAGAAAATGTGTTTGATCTGGAGTGGGTGGAAGGTATCACTTATGGTGATGTGTTCCGTCAGCCAGAATTCGAACACTCTAAATATACCTTTGAAGTATCTGATGTCAAAATGCTCTTTACCCTTTTCAACATGCATGAAGAAGAAGCAAACAAGGCGATGGCGCAGCATCTGGTATTCCCGGCATATGACTATGTGCTGAAATGTTCCCACACATTCAACCTGTTGGATGCACGTGGAGCCATCAGTGTAACGGAACGTACGGGTTACATCACACGTGTCCGTAATCTGGCTCGCCAAGTCGCTGCAACATATATGGAAGAGCGTGAGAAGCTGGGCTTCCCGCTGATTAAGAAAGGGGGAGCCGAGCATGTCTAAGGATCTGTTGTTTGAAATTGGACTGGAAGAAGTCCCTGCACGTTTCATGCGCGCAGCGATCGCACAGCTGCAAGAGCGTGTCGTGAAATGGCTTGACGCATCCCGCATTGCTTATGGTGAAGTGAATGCGTACGCCACACCGCGACGACTGGCTGTTTTGATCCAGAACGTGGCTGAAAAACAGGAAGATATAGAGGAAGAAGTGAAAGGTCCTTCACGCAAAATTGCCCTGGACGACAGTGGCAATTGGAGCAAAGCTGCACTCGGATTCGCTCGCAGTCAAGGTGTTGAACCGGACCAATTCACGTTCAAGGAACTAAACGGAGTCGAATATGTCTATGCAGTGAAGTCCAGTAAAGGTGTGGAAACGGCTTCTGTGATTGGCGAAGGTTTGCTTTCTGTATTGCATGCCATGACGTTCCCGAAATTCATGCGTTGGGCTTCCTATGATTTTAAATTTGTTCGTCCAATCCGCTGGATTGTGGCAATGCTCGGCAGTGACGTCATTGATCTGGAAGTGACAGGTGTCAAGTCGGGTAATGTCACTCGCGGACATCGTTTCCTCGGTAAGGAAGCCGTGATCTCCACTCCGTCTTCATACGTGGAAGTGCTGCGTTCAGAGCATGTCATTGCAGATATCCAGGAACGTGAGCAGATGATTGTATCCCAGATACAGGCACTGGCTGCTGAGAAAAAATGGGATATTGCGATTAAGGAAGACTTGTTGGAGGAAGTCCTGTTCCTGGTAGAAACACCTACCGTATTGTTCGGGACATTCGACTCTTCATTCTTGAATATTCCGCAAGAAGTATTGATTACGTCCATGCGTGAGCATCAGCGTTATTTCCCTGTACTGGACAACGAAGGACAATTGTTGCCATTCTTCGTGACGGTACGCAACGGTGGAAGTGATTCACTCGATGTGATTGCAAAAGGAAATGAAAAAGTACTGCGTGCACGTCTGTCTGATGCCAAGTTCTTCTATGAGGAAGATCAGAAACTTCAGATTAAGGATGCATTGTCGAAGCTGGAAAGTATCGTCTTCCAGGAAGAGCTCGGAACGGTTGGCGATAAAGTGCGCCGTATTCGCAAGATTGCCGATGGAATTGCTGCCAAACTGCAAGTCTCCGGTGATGTTGCCGAATCCGTTAGCCGCTCTGCCGATATCTGCAAATTCGATCTGGTAACATTGATGGTGGGTGAATTCCCTGAACTGCAAGGTGTGATGGGTGAGGATTACGCTCGTAAATCCGGCGAAAAAGAAGAAGTGGCCAAAGCGGTATTTGAACACTATCAGCCACGTTTCGCTGGAGATCAATCCCCTGCCTCACTTGTTGGTGCCATTGTGAGTGCTGCGGACAAAATGGATACAATCGTGGGTTGTTTCTCCATCAACATCATTCCAACGGGTTCTCAGGATCCGTACGCACTGCGCCGTCAGGCTGCAGGTATTGTACAGATTTTGCTGGATCACCAGCTTCCGCTGACATTGTCAGACGTGTTTGGAGTAGCACTTCAAGTGCATGCCCAGATGAACCTGCTGAAACGTGCAGACGAAGAAGTTCGTAAAGATCTGCAAGACTTCTTTGGTCTTCGAGTGAAAAAATTGTTGTCCGAAACCGTTCGCTACGACGTAGTGGATGCCGTTATTTCTTCCGGATTCGATGATATCAGTGCTGTGGTTCCAAAAGGTGAAGCGTTGATGGCGGCTGTTCTGACAGGAGACGCCTTCAAAACAACGGTTGAATCGTTCAACCGTGTAGGGAATTTGGCTGCCAAAGCATCCAATGCTTCGGTACATCCAGAACTGTTCACAGAAGAGGGAGAGCGTCAGCTGCACGAGGCATGGAGCAGAACGAATGCAGAGTACCGTCAGGCGTTGACTCAGCACGATGCTGCTGAAGCGCTGGCTATTGCATCTGCTTGGAAAGATGGGATTACCTCATTCTTTGATTCGGTCATGGTTATGGCTGAAGATGAGGCTGTCCGTGCCAATCGACTTGCTTTACTTGCGGCTATTGATCGTGACTTAAAAGGATTTGCTGATTTTTCCAAGTTGGTTTGGTAATTGGGCATATTTCATGAGTCCTTTACCACAGACTTGAAGCAAAGCTGAAATTCAGTATTAAAGAAGGATATATGAGGGTATAAATATACGGAACGGGTTGTGAAATGTATTTTTGACAACCGCTCCGTATTTTAGCCTTTTGATTTCCCTTGTTGTGGCAGAAGGATTTTGCCTGGCTGGGGTCGTATATTACAATATGCAGCTATTTTATTGAAACCGGGTGGTCTGGGTTTGAGTGAGTTGAATATGCGTCATATCGTTGTGGATGGTGATGCTTGCCCGGTGAAAACCGAGATTGCGCAAACCGCTCGCCTTTTCAATATCCCTGTATTGTTAGTCTCTTCATTTGATCATTTGCTTCAAGGAGGAGAAGGGGTGCGTACCGTGCAAGTGGATCGCAGTGATCAGAGCGCAGATCTTTACATTGCCAATCATATTAAGCCATATGATGTGGTTATCACTCAGGACTATGGACTTGCGGCACTTGCGCTCGGCAAACGTTGTTATGTTTTATCCTTTCGTGGTCGTGAGTTTAACGACCGTGACATTGATTTCATGTTGGATTCTCGTCATACTGCGGCCAAAGCAAGAAAAAGAGGCCACTACGGGAAGGGCCCAAAGCCTTTCACAGAGCAGGATCGAGAATTTTTTCAACATAAACTGACAAAACTTTTAAAAGATTTGCAGGAGAATGTGTAAGTTTATCGAATTATATTTACGTGTTGAAGAGATGAAGGTGGCCAGAGATGAGTACCGGACAAGGCGGTATACCCGAAAGTATTATTGAATCGGTGTTACAGCAGAATGATATTGTCGATACGGTGAGCCGATTTGTGCATCTGACCAAGCAGGGGAAGTATATGAAAGGCCTCTGTCCTTTTCATTCCGAGAAGACGCCTTCGTTCACCGTTACACCTGAGAAACAAATTTTCTACTGCTACGGTTGCGGCACGGGTGGAAATGCCATCAAATTCAGGATGGAAATCGAAGGGTTATCCTTTCCCGAGGCTGTCAAAACGATGGCGGAAGAAAGTCACATCTCTATGGGGGAATGGCAAGGGCGTGAATCTGCTCATGTGAATCCGGAGACCGAACGTCTGTTGGAGGCCTATGAGCTTACCGCGAAGCTGTATCATTTTTTGTTGAAAAATACAGAGCACGGCAAGTCAGCCATGGAGTACTTACGCTCTAGAGGTTTTGGCGACAAGTTGATTGACCAGTTCCAGATTGGGTTCGCGCCAAATCGTTGGGACACACTGGTACAATTTCTTGAAAAACGTAACTATCCGCTCGAAGAGATGGAAAAGGGTGGACTTCTGTCACCGCGAAATGAAGGCCAAGGATATGTGGACCGATTCCGAGACCGGATTATGTTCCCGATCAATGGCAGGAGCGGGAAGCCGATTGCATTTGCAGGACGCATATTGGGAGATGGGCAACCGAAGTATCTAAATTCACCGGAAACCCGGTTATTTAACAAAAGCCGTGTTCTCTATAATCTGCATCAGGCCAAAAATGCAATTCGCAAACAAAGACAAGCCATATTGTTCGAGGGATATGGTGATGTCATCTCCGCATGGGATCAAGACATCCAGAATGGTGTAGCGGCAATGGGTACTGCGCTCACCGAGAATCAGGCGCTGATGCTCAAAGGAATGTGTGACGAAGTCATCATATGTTATGACGGTGACAAAGCAGGACAGGCTGCTGCACTCAAAACTTCCCCATTCTTGAGGAAGCCGGATTGCAGGTCAAAGTGGCTCTCATCCCCGAGGGACTTGACCCGGATGATTTTATTCGGAAGCATGGTGGTGAACGGTTCCGAAACCAGATTGTGGACGGTGCCGTGACAACTACAAAATTTAAACTTATAAACTTAAAAAAAAAGCCATATACTGCTAGAGGGTGGCGGACAAATCGCCTATTCAAAAGAAGCAGTAAAAGTGATTGCCCCCTTACCTTCTCCAACAGAAAGGGAAGTGTATCTTCGTGAACTGGCTGCAGAAGTGGATGTATCATTCGAAACATTGAAGCAGGAGTGTAATGAAGAACGGGAGGCGATGAAAAATAACCTTCAGTTTGGGGATAATAACCCGAAAAGGTGGAATAATGGTAGGCAACAAAATAGGCAGGTGCCTACACCCAATCTGCTGCCGGCTTATCACGCTGCTGAACGCAAACTGCTTGCCTGGATGTTGCAGGATGATGAGGCTGCCCAGTACGTGAATGAGCATCTTGGTGAAGCTTTTAACTTGGATGATCATGCAGCTATTGCTGCTTATCTATATGCCTACTATGCGCAAGGCAAACCGTCGGATACAAGCCGCTTTATGTCTTCACTGCATGACGATCGCTTGGAAAAAACGGTCAGTTCAATCTCGATGATGGATGGTCCAGGTGAATGGAGTATTCAAATGCTCGATGATTGCATCAGGGAAGTGCTGAAGTATCCACGAAAGAAAGAGTACGATTTGAAAAAAGAAGAAATGATTGCTGCAGAGCGGGCAGGCGATTCTGTACGCGCGGCACAGATTGCAATTGAAATGATTGCCCTAGAGAGACAGTGAACGTCTGATTATTGGATGTTTCTAGGGAGGAGGGAGTCGAGTTATGGCGAATGATCAGCATACTGAACTAGAAACAGAATTGACACTGGATCAGGTTAAGGATCAATTGATTGAATCAGGTAAGAAAAGAGCTTCGCTGAATTACAAGGAAATTATAGAGAAACTCTCTCCTTTTGAGCAGGATGCAGAGCAAATGGATGAGTTCTATGAGCAGCTGAGTGATCTGGGTATCGATGTAGTGAATGAGAATGATGAAGAGGTTACACTGCGTCCTAGTGAAGATTCCGAGAACAACACGAGAGAGGGAGAGGACGAATTCCACTTTGATGATGATCTGAGCTTGCCGCCAGGTATCAAAATCAATGACCCTGTCCGTATGTATCTCAAGGAAATTGGTCGTGTGCCATTGTTGTCGGCAGATGATGAAGTACAACTGGCCAAACGGATTGAAAACGGGGATGAAGAAGCCAAGCGTCGTTTGGCTGAAGCGAACCTGCGTCTCGTAGTCAGTATCGCCAAGCGTTACGTTGGACGTGGCATGCTGTTCCTTGATTTGATTCAGGAAGGTAACATGGGTCTGATCAAAGCGGTTGAGAAGTTTGACCACAAAAAAGGATACAAGTTCAGTACGTATGCTACATGGTGGATTCGCCAGGCGATCACTCGTGCTATTGCTGACCAGGCGCGTACGATTCGTATTCCTGTACACATGGTGGAGACGATTAATAAGCTGATCCGGGTATCCCGTCAGCTGTTGCAGGAACTTGGGCGTGAACCAACACCAGAAGAAATCGCTGCTGAGATGGATCTGAGTGTCGAAAAAGTTCGTGAAATTACGAAGATTGCACAGGAACCGGTTTCTCTGGAAACACCGATCGGTGAGGAAGATGATTCCCATCTGGGTGACTTCATCGAGGATCAGGAAGCACTTGCTCCGGCAGATGCGGCTGCGTATGAGTTGTTGAAAGAACAACTCGAAGATGTACTGGATACACTGACTGAGCGTGAAGAGAACGTTCTTCGTCTGCGTTTTGGTCTGGACGATGGACGGACGAGAACGCTGGAGGAAGTGGGCAAGGTATTTGGTGTTACGCGTGAGCGTATTCGTCAGATTGAAGCCAAGGCTCTTCGTAAATTGCGCCACCCGAGTCGTAGTAAACGACTCAAAGATTTCCTCGAATAATCGAACTATGGGAGACTTTCCGCAAGACGCTTTAGCGGCGGCGGGGTCTCCTTTATTTTTAATTTGAATGTCTTGATTTCTTGGTTTTGGAAATTCATCCTTGAAATGTTTTATTGGATTTTATTTTATCGCTTTTCCTTGTTCAATGCAAATCAATAAATTAAATGAATGGTGTAGGTGCTTCATGAAACTTTCGAATCGATTACAGCGAATACATGATCAAATTCCCGATGGCAGCCGCATGGCTGATATCGGTTCAGACCACGCGCTGCTGCCCGTAGCCGCAATCCGCAGCGGGAAAGCCGCAACTGCAGTAGCCGGGGAAGTTAATCCTGGGCCTTACGATGCTGCATGCAAACAAGTCAGTGATGCTGGCCTGAAAGAAAAAATAACGGTACGGCGTGGAGACGGATTGGATGTGATCTCTGCGGGCGAAGTGGATGTCATCACCATTGCAGGTATGGGTGGTGCGCTGATTGCTTCTATTTTGGACCGAGGCATATCCAAATTGGAAGGCGTACAGTTACTTATTTTGCAACCGAATGTGGGAGAGGATATTCTCAGACGCTGGTTGCTGGAGCATCACTGGGTGGTTGTAGCAGAACAGTTGCTCGAAGAAGATGGCAAGATCTATGAGATTATCACGGCGATGCCACAATCCGTAAGCCCGATTGCCAATGATGAGGTGTATCGTGCACGTCCGCTTCAAGGCGGAGCAGCATTGACAGAAGAGTTGTTGCTGCGCATGGGACCGTATTTGGTCGATCGTCCAACAGATGTGTTTTTTGCCAAATGGGAAAGCGAGATCATTAAACTGCAAGGGGTTGTAAACTCCATCTCCAAATCCGATCAGGATTCTTCCCGGGACAAGGCGGCTGAGGTAGAGCGTCTTATCGCAAATTTGAAGGAGGTTTTGGCATGTTTGCCAAAGGTCAAACTGTAATTCAACTGATGGAGCAGCTCGCTCCGAAACATTTGGCTGTACCGGATGACCGGATTGGTTTACAGCTCGGCAGTTTGCAAAAAGAAATCAGTCATGTGTTAGTTGCATTGGATGTGACGGATGAAGTGGTGGATGAAGCGATCCGCATCGGAGCCAACCTGATTATTGCCCATCACGCCATCATTTTCCGACCCGTTAAGTCACTGAATACAGATACTCCTATGGGTAAGTTGTATGAAAAGCTGATTAAGCATGATATTGCTGTTTATATCAGTCATACAAACCTGGACGTGGCCGAGGGTGGCATGAATGACTGGATGGCCGAGGCACTCGGGATTGAGAGCAAAGAATCGCTGGAAGATGTACATACAGATCATCTGTACAAGTTGGCTGTATTTGTGCCTCGTACCCATCATGAGCAGGTTCTTCAGGCCATCCTGGAAGCCGGAGCGGGAAGTATCGGTCAATACAACAAGTGCAGCTTCAACACAGAGGGTACTGGAACGTTTGTACCTGGTGAAGGGACTGAGCCGTATATCGGTACCCAAGGGCAGATGGAGCGTGTGGAAGAAATGCGGATCGAGACCATCGTACCTCAAAGCCTGAGAAGTAAGGTCGTTCAGGCGATGCTTAAGGCTCATCCATATGAGGAAGTGGCCTATGACCTCTATGCAATGGATTTAAAAGGCCGTACGCTTGGTCTGGGACGCCTGGGACCTCTTAGGGAGCCTAAGACATTGGGTGAGCTCGTGGAGGTCGTGAAGACCCAATTCAATGTGTCTCATGTGCGTGTTGTCGGAGATCTGAACAAGCAGATCAAAAGGCAGCGGTCCTTGGCGGCTCTGGCAGCCGTTACGTGCTCACTGCCCGTTTCAAAGGTGCGGATGTTATTGTGACCGGTGATATTGATTATCACACGGCTCATGATGCGTTAATGGCAGGTATGTGCATTATTGACCCGGGACATAATTCCGAGAAAATTATGAAACCGAAAACGGCTGATTGGCTTCGTTCTCGTCTGGAAGAGAAACGATATGCTACGCAAGTTACAGCTTCAGAGGTTAATACAGAGGTATTCCAGTTTATCTAAAAAGATAACCCAAGTGTGATTCCCAGTAATATTAAGCTTGTCTGGGAACTCAAATGCCTGTATACTATGTAATGTTGTTCGGAAAGCTTGACAGACAATCGCTGGTGGCCTTTGTTGCCACGAGAGGAAAGTCCGGGCTCCACAGGGCAGGATGCTGGATAACGTCCAGTCAGCGCGAGTTGAAGGATAGTGCCACAGAAATGGACCGCCGATGGCCGGATTTTCCGGCACAGGCAAGGATGGAACCGAGGTGTAAGAGACCCCGAGGAACGCTGGTGACTTCGTTCCTGGTAAACCCCATCTGGAGCAAGACCTAATGGGACACAGTCGCCTTTTCGGAGGAGGCAGCCTTAGCCCGAGGTGTGTCTAGGTTGGTCGCTTGAGCTGTGCAGCAATGTATGGCCTAGATAGATGATTGTCGCTTCTGGTGGGAGGGTAGTTCCCGTATGAACCACGAAGAGCACAGAACCCGGCTTACGGTAAGCTTTCCTAACTGCAACAACAGTAATACAGTGTAGTCCACCTATCAGTCGAGGACAGTCCTTGAGATTCGCCGATGGCCTGACTGATCAGAAGGACCCGTGCATATCTCAAAAAAACATAAATCCTGTTGATACAGGTTCCATACTATAGAAAAAGCGGCAGTTCCGATATTCTCGGGCCTGCCGCCTTTTTGGTTACTCATATATTTAGTTTGGACGTGTCTGGTGTTTTCAGACACGCCCTAATCAATCATACGCAAAATATAGGGCAACGTTTATGACAGTTCATTACAGTGTAACAACACTGTCGGCTGTTAACGAAGCATGCCAACGTTGAATGGCACGATCCATTCGTTCGACGGCTTCAGGAAGAAGCTCAGGGTCCGTATGAGTAAAGTTGATTCGCATACGGTTCAGCTCCGGTGTACCTGCATAGAAGGAATCCCCCGGAACAATGCACACCTTCTCCTGGATACCATACGTGAACAGATTGCTTGCCAGCATGCCTTCGGGCAATTGCAGCCACAAGAACATGCCACCTTGAGGTGAATTCCACGAGATGCCCTCCCATGATTTGGCTGCCATAAGTGTGGTCAGCGTTATCATCCGCTGTTCGTAATCCTCTGAAATATGGCGAATATGCGCATCCAGATCGAAAGATTCAAGCAGTGCATGAAGCGCTCTTTGGTCGATGCTGCTGGAATGCAGGTCGGCACCTTGTTTGGCTCGTGCTGCCATTTTGACAATATCGGGAGCAGCTAATATCCAGCCCGTACGAAGACCAGGTGCAACAGTTTTGGAGAATGTACTGGTGTAGATAACATTGGAGGGGCCGTCATGGGATACGGCATCCAGTTCTGCAAGAGCAGGGACATCCAATTGCTCCGGATTGAACCGGATTTCACCATAGGGATCATCTTCCAGAATAAGTACACCGTACTTGCGGCACAGATCGACAGCCTGTTGTCTTCTTTCTCGTGACCATACTTTTCCCGTAGGATTGGAGAATGTTGGGTTGATATAGACAAGTTTTGGACGATGTAATTGGAGTTGTTCCTCCAGAGATTCAGGCAACATACCGTGATCATCACAGGCTACGCCGTGAGATTCAGCCTGATAGGAGTGAATGACTTGCAGAGCAGCAAGGTAGGTTGGTGATTCAACCAATACGCTGTCACCCGGGTTGAGAAGGATGCGGCTTACCAAGTCAATGGATTGCTGTGAACCCGTAGTGAGTAGCATGTGATCGGGTGAAGCGGGAATGCCCTTGGATTCGAGACGTTCGGCGATTTTGGCGCGAAGAGGACGGTAACCCTCAGTCTCCGCATATTGAAGAGCGGCGGCTCCGCTCATAAATACTTTTTCATATGCAACGCGGATGGCTTCCAGCGGGAATGAAGTCTGGGCTGGTAATCCACCGGCTAGCGAGATCATGCCAGGTGCCTGAGCGGCCTGAAGCATGTCGCGAACGACAGAGGACGGGGTGTTTTGTGCCATTTTGGACCAAGGGATACTCATGTTATTCTCATCTCCTGTTATTCACTGTTATACTGTATTATAAACTATATTAGACGGACTGCACTATAACAGTAAAATGAAGATCATAACAGTTGGGGGGAGCATCCATGCATATTGAATTAAAACGGGGAAGCAGTACCAAATTGTACGTGCAGATTGCATTAACGATTGCGGATCGTATCAGATCAGGACTCATTGAACCTGGAACCCGACTTCCTTCTGTTCGTAAAATGACCGTGGATTTGGGGGTTAGCCTGGTCACTGTATCCAAAGCTTATGCGGAACTTGAAGCAATTCAATTGATCACCTGCTCCCAGGGCAAAGGTTGTTATGTAAGAGGTACATTGAACGTGGATCCGCTGGAGGATGCGGACCGAGCGAATCGAAACCATGCCAACAGTGAATCCGGTACGTCATGGAACTGGCAGATGGCACTTGTGGATTATTTACCGCGAGCGCAGCTCTGGAGACATTTCGATACGTCACCTCAAGTGAAGTATGAACTTCATATGTCAGCAATTCAGCCTGAACTGCTCCCTACACGCGAGATTATCGACAGTGCCTATCGGCTTTCCTCTGATCATGCAGAGCGTATGGCGGCGTATGGATCTTTTCAGGGAGATCGGGAGTTAAGACAGGTCTTCGCCGAACATTTTGCTGAGCGTGGACTACAGGTGGCACCTGAACGCATGTTAATTACAAGCGGCGCTCAGCAGGGAATAGATCTTGTGGCACGGACTTTTATCGGCCCTGGGGATGTTGTATACATGGAGGCACCAAGCTATACCGGGGCCATTGATGTATTTACGAGTAGAGGCGCGAAGATCATTACAGTTCCCATGGATGATGAAGGCATGCGTATCGATCTGTTGACCCGGTTATGTGATACCTATCCTCCCAAGCTGATCTATACGATTCCGACCTATCACAATCCAACAGGCATTACAATGAGTGCAAGAAGGCGAGCACAGCTTCTGAATCTTGCGCAAAGCTATCACTGCCTCATTTTGGAGGATGATCCGTTTGCAGATCTTTATTTTCGGGACCCTCCGCCGGCTTCCATTAAATCGATGGATGGGACAGGTCATGTCGTATATATCAAAAGCTTCAGCAAGGTGCTCTCTCCCGGCTGCCGTATAGCCTGCGCCATTGCAGACGGAAGTGTGTTGACCCGGCTTGTGGCTGCGAAATCTACGGCAGACTTGGGCAGTCCGCTGCTTACCCAAAAGGCATTGCAATCTTTTATTCAAAATCAGTACGGTGCTTATGTATCCCGATTGAGGGATGAATTGTATTCTCGTTTGTGCGCAGCATCAGAAGTGCTGGAAGAGTACGCCATTGGGGGCATGCAGTGGAGCTTGCCGGAGGGAGGACTTAATCTGTGGCTCCAACTTCCGAATAACTTGGATATGCGTGAGTTGCATCATCAATCACTTGCAGCCGGGGTTTCTTTCCTTCCGGGTTCCGCCTGTTATGTGAGTGAAATGGATACACCAAGTCTGCGCATCTGTTTTACTGTAACGAGCGTTGAGCTATTGTGTGAAGGGCTTCGTGTATTGTGTGGAGTTATTGACAAAGCAACACCTGAGCAAGGTGGGACAGTGGCGGACAGGCTACCGCTCATATAATTTTTCGGACTATGGACATACATCCAATCCACTTTCGACCTGCTGCAATAGGTTATAGTATCACCAGAAAGGGAGTTGGTTTTGAAATGAACCATTACTGTCCACCGCTTTGCCCAATTGTCTGTGACCCGATCCAGGTTGTTGAGGATTATTACATCCCACAGATCGTGCCTGTCATCCACCCAATTGAAGTGATCAAAAAACATCACTGTGTTCCGATTCACCACCACATGTACCCTGTAGTTGTCAAAGAAGAGGACCCTTGCTATGTTTCCAGTCACAATCCGAAGAAAAAATCCGTAAAAAAATCAAGTAAAGCCCGCACATCTTCTCGCAAGCGCTAATCGCAGCGGGTGCCCGGGGAAATTGGATATAAACCGAAGAGCAGCGTACGCCCCGGGGCGCAGCTGCTTTTGTATTTTTACGGAGTAGAGTCATTACGGTTACGGGGTATATTTCTTCATCGTATTATCCATTTGCTGTCTGACATGTTGCGGCCAGAACTGCAAAGGCGCGCTGTTGCCCGATGCAGCTTGCAGTGCCTTGTAGACATCGATTTGCCCATAGCCGAAATACTTATCGTGACCCGGATCACCGAGGTCAATCACACTTTGGCGCATTAGATCCATCACTTCCGTGTTGGTCAAATCCGGGTTCAACGAACGAATCAAACCTGCAAGTGCGGCTACATGGGGACTAGCCATGGATGTTCCGGACAAGGCTGCATACTGATTGTTTGGATAGGTACTGGCGATACTGGACCCGGGGCCATCACATCCACATAATCCCCGTAGTTGGAATAGGAAGCTTTGCTCATATCCGGGTCTGTAGCAGATACGGCAAATACTTCCGGATAAGCAGCAGGGTAGCCTGGACGCTCCGTATTATCATTGCCCGTGGCTGCAATCAGGACGATATCCCGGTCAAAAGCATATTTAATGGCATCATGAAGAAATTGCGCATCAGCATAATTGCCCAGACTCATGTTGATTACTTTGGCTCCATGGTCGGCTGCCCAGATGATACCTTCGGCAACCGCATACGTGGTACCCGAACCTGAGTTGTCGAGTACTTTAACCGGCAGTACCTTGTTATACCAGCTCATGCCTGCCACACCTTCATTATTGTTGACAATGGCACCGATAATGCCAGCGACGTGTGTGCCATGTCCCACATCATCCATTGGTTTGCTTCCCGGCTCGACCACATTATACCCCTCAAGAAGCTTGCCCTTCAGGTCAGGATGGTTCATATCAACGCCTGTATCTACGACTGCAACGATGACGTCTTTGTTTCCCTTGGTAATGTTCCAACCTCTGTTTGTCTCAATCGCAGGCAGGTTCCACTGATAATCAGAGAACAAAATATCGTTGGGTATCGTTACATCGGTTTGTTCAGTTACGGTATCATTGGTTAAATACATGTAGTGGGGTTCCATATAGAGTGGATTCCATTTGCTTTCGAAATAACTATGCAATTGCTTGTAACTCATGTCTTCTGACCGAAAAACATATGTGTATCCAAGCTTGCGTATTGAGTTAGACTTTAGATCAGATTTAATGATACGCATATCCCGTTCACCGGGATCCTGACGAAAACGGATGACGATTTCATTTTCGTAAAAATGACTGGCATTGGCATTATCATGTCCGGTTTTCACAGTGATTTCGTTAAGCGTATCCGGATGAACCGATTCAATTTTGAATTTACCTTCACGCGGATAGGGGATTATGCGCAGATTTTTGCGCTGATGTTGTTCAACAGCATTCAATACGTTCTGGCTGAACAAGGCAATGACAGCTCTTTTGCCATCTTTGGAGGGTTGCCCCATCACAAAATATTTTTCTTTTCCCAAAGGGAAAGAAGAGGATTCGAAACTTTGACGTTTGTTCACCGCTTTTTTAGCCAGAGTCAGCGCATGTTGCAGCTTCTGTTGCTCCAACTTGCTTCCTTGTGTGGAAGCTTGATCAAACGGCTTGTTGAAGGAGCCATTGATATTCATGAGATGAATGGATCTGATATGTTCATGTGAGCTTTGGAGATCATTCACATATCGGCTTACTTGCGCAGCGTTCATTGCGGCGGTTTTCTCCAGCATGATACTGAGATGTTGTTTGGCATCCATGCGGGTCAAAAGATCTGTTGCTTTGACATCCTGTACTTTCAGACGCTGCTTACTCGTATGCTCTTCATGAGCAGAATCGGACAGAGCACTTGGCTTGGGTTCTTGACGATTGGATGTTGGAAGCAGAAGCGTCAGGGCAAGTGCTCCCGCACCAGCTGCAAGGGCCCAATTGATCCATTTCGGTCTGGACATGATGGATGGAACCTCCTTCGTTCATTTTAAACAATCATTAACAGTGCTTCATCGATGTCACTGGTTATATCTATCGTTAGAAAAAGCGGAATGTTTTATGCAAGCGAGTTCGAGTCTAACTGCATATAAGAGGCATGTTCAACGACGGAAACGGAAAGCATGATTAAGGGATACCGCTCGTCATCTTTTTATGGTAGGATTATACCTGAGAATTCAAAGGTCAGGGGAAAACCACCGTTGGCCGACCTATATGTAAGGACTTATTTAAGGGGGAGCTACCTTTATGTCAGCAGCCAATGTACAGAAAACATGTGAGTCAACTAGGGAAAAGTTAAAACCGGCTATCGATCGGATTGAAAAATTTTTGAATGAGAATGCTTTGCCTGAACTGGATCAGAATCAGACGGAGGAATCAACAGTCTTCTACAAAGGGTTTCTTTCAGATCTCCGTCATTTGCTCGTTTTTTCTGAAGTTTCTTACGAAAAACTTGGCGTTGTGCTGCGTCGTGCCAACTTTGATGTCGATTTTGCCGAAAAGGCTCTTTATAATACGTATCACCAATGCGTAAACAGCTTTTTCTATCCCAAAAATGAATGTTATTCCGAAGACGGAAGATATGCTTACACAGGACAAGATGCCATTCGTTTTCGTGATAAGCCAATCCGTGCAGTACGGGATGTCATTCTTGAGGTTTCCAAAACCTACGAAGAATTGCGCGATGATCTGGCATATTATGAAAGTGACTACCTGACTCAGCGCCGTATGCAAAATCAACGGAATCACGCTTAATGCATGTTTGAACCTTAATATGAATTGGACGAAACCGCCCTTGTGGCGGTTTTTTTGTGTTTTGGTGAGTATCCAAACGAGGGGAGGTCATGTCATCATCTGGCATTTTGGCGGAGAATATCGGGTTTGTGGCGGGGAGAGAATAGTAGTCGAGGTGATAAAAAATGAGCCAAGACAAACCAATTGTCAAATGCAGCGTCTCCAACTGCAACTTTTGGGGAGAAAACAACTTCTGTCAGGCCGATGCCATCATGATTGACATCGACCAACATGCCACCCGTCGTCTGCATGAGGAATTTGCCGGTGAGACATTTGACTCGGACCACCATGATCATGCACGTACATCCTCTGCAACATGCTGTCACACGTTCAAACCCAAGTGAGCAGTCATTCCTATTCATAATGGAGGTGCTTCCAAATGAGAAATGACGATAATAACATTCGTCCTACGAATCGCCCTGAAACCAAAGGTGAAGTTGAAAAACAGCGTTTGCGTGTCGATTATCCCAGAAAAGCACATCGGGAAGAGTACGGGGCAGAGGTCGCACCCCCAACTGTTGTCAGAACTGGAGGGACTGAACGCTCAGAACCTGTAGTTGAGAAACTTGAAGCAGACCGTGTCATGGAGTCCACAGGCAAAGTCGCGGGTTATATGGGACTGGCCTTCGGCATCGCGTCCTTGTTCATGTGGTCCATCGTACTTGGACCAGCGGCAGCTGTTCTGGGTTACTATGCTTATGTAAATGGTCGGAAAACAGCGGGGGCTTGGTCCATCGGACTGGGTATTGTCGCCACGCTGAGTTATTTCTTCATGGTTCCATTTGCACGTTAAGTGTATAATATTCAACACGAAGCCTTCTGTTTTCATCACCCATATGTGGTGACTCACAGAAGGTTTTTTCGTATATGCGCAGGTTAAATGATCAGATTGATATATTTTTTTGAAAAGAATGGAACCTTGCTGTAAAACGATGTAGAATAAGGTCATAATATGCTTAATACTACGAGAGTGGGTATAACTCATGCAGATAGATCCAAGCGGATCGCGGCAGTTGTTGGAACTGCAACTATCCAATGTGAATAACCAAACCAGTGGGTCACAACCAGATGCTGGTTCAACAGTGGATTTCGCCAATGTGATGGACGGGCTGTTAGGCACGGGCGGCAATTCGACGAGCAATACGGATTCCATCGGTACGCTCTCCAAACGATCCAGCGATGGTTTGTTGTGGCTGCAACTTGGAAGCACGTACAACCCGGATATGAGCACATCTGGCTCGTCCTCTGTCTCCAATAATATTGTTCAGTCTTTGTTATCTGTATCCAATACAGGAGTTGTGGATTCCGGTGCTTCTGTACCTACGGATTATGAATCTTTGATCGCGGAGGCAAGTGCCAAATACGGTGTTCCTGAATCATTAATCAAGGCCGTCATTGACACAGAGTCGAATTTTAATCCAAATGTCGTATCCTCCGCCGGTGCCAAGGGGCTCATGCAACTAATGGACGGGACGGCTGCAGGGCTGGGCGTGAGTAATTCATTTGATCCTGCCCAGAACATTGATGCGGGTACCAAATATCTTTCTCTTCAGCTCCAGCGCTTCGGTGGAGAAGTGAACATGGCGCTTGCTGCATATAATGCAGGACCGGGTCGTGTTTCACGTCTGGGCGTGTCGAGTGATCGTGAACTGATGAGTGTACTTAACCTTTTGCCTTCAGAAACACAGAATTATATTTCCAAAGTGGAGAAGGCACGGTCGAAATATGTGATCTAAACACACGGCATACATTTGCGGTAACACATGATAGGCAGCATGAGATCCAATGTGGGAGCAGCAGTGCTTGAAAGTACTGTTCCCGATTGGTCTTTTTGTGTTGTACGGGTGTCATGTTACAATGCTCACTGTAGGATCATGAACGAAAAGATAAGGGAGGTTCAACCTCATTTGAAATATTTTGATTATGCTGCAACCACGCCTCCCCACCCGGATGTCATTCGTACGATGGCCGAAATTATGGAGACACAATTCGGTAATCCGTCTTCTATTCATGGATATGGGGAGCGTGCTCATCAATTGTTGCGTCGTGCACGTTCTGGCTGTGCTGTGGCCATAGGGGTTAAGCCTGAGGAGATTGTATTTACTTCCGGAGCGACCGAGAGCAATAATCTTGCCATAAAAGGTGCGGCATTACGTTATCAGTCAAGAGGAAGACATATCATTACAACAGCTACTGAACATGCCTCGGTGTATGAAAGTGTGATGCAATTGCAACAGTGGGGATGGGATGTGACGCTAATTCCTGTCAACTCCGCGGGTGTGGTGAATGCTCAGCAGGTTGTAGATGCAATCAGACCGGACACGGTGTTGGTGAGTCTGATGCATGTAAACAATGAAACAGGGGCAATCCACCCAATTGCAGAGATTGGCAAACAGCTGAAAAAGAAAGCCCCCGCGTGCTCTTCCATGTGGATGGTGTTCAGGGTTTTGGCAAAATGGAGGCTGCACCTGCCGGTTGGGGTGCAGATCTCTATAGTCTGTCTGCCCACAAGATCCGTGGACCGAAGGGAGCAGGTCTCTTGTATATGCGAAGTGGCGTGGAACTTACGCCACTCATGTCAGGCGGATCACAGGAGCATGGGCTAAGAGCAGGCACGGAAAACGTGGCCTTGCTGGTAGGCATGGCAAAGGCCATGCGGATGGCAGCAGAAGGCCAGGTTGATTTTGCCCAGCGTACCCGGATACTCCGTGATCGATTGATGGAGACGATACGTGATATTCCTGAATTTGAATTGAACAGTCGTACCGAGGGTGCACCACATATTGTGCACTTTTCCTATCCCGGGATGAAGGCAGAAGTGGCGCTGCACACCTTGGAGCAACTTGGCGTAACCATATCCACCCAATCAGCCTGTTCTTCCCGTTCGGCTGAACCGAGTCGGACATTGCTTGCGATGGGCAGGGATGCAGCTTGTGCTGGTGGAGGATTACGCATTAGTCTTGGAGATGAACATACAGAAGAAGATGTAGCCTTGCTTGAACAGGCGTTACATCAGATGGTGGCGCAGTTGCGCCCCCTCGAAAGGCGGATGTGAATGGATATGAAATATGATATGCTGCTTCTCCGTTTCGGAGAGTTTATGTTAAAAGGGAAAAATCGGGCCCGATTCGAAAAAACGATCATTACACAGGTAAAAGCTCTTCTTAAACCCTATCCAGGAGCGAGCCTTCGCAAAGAGTATGGCCGTGTCTATGTGGATCTTGGCGGTGAATCACACATTGAACTGATTAAGGTGCTAAAGCGTGTATTTGGCGTAATGTCGATTAGTCCCGTTAAAGTCACCCCATCCGAGCTTGATGAGATTGTGAAAACGGCAGTTGCTTTTATGGACGAAAGGCAAGATGAATTCAAGGACGGCACTACATTCAAAGTAAATGTAAGACGGGTATGGAAGGAATTCCCGAACTCTTCCCATGAAATGAACCATCTGGTTGGTTCTCCGATCCTTCGGAAGTTCCAGCAATTGAGTGTTGATGTTCGCGAGCCTGATATTGAACTGCGCGTGGAAATTCGGGATCAGGGCACGTATATTTTCAATGAAACCATTCCTGCAGTAGGCGGGTTTCCGCTGGGCACGAATGGGAAAGCGATGGTATTGCTATCAGGTGGGATAGACAGCCCGGTGGCAGCCTGGTCTTCCATGCGTCGTGGACTGGAAGTGGAATGTGTACATTTTTACAGTTACCCGTTCACAAGCCAGCGTGCGAAAGAGAAAGTTATTGATTTGGCACGTGCCCTTGCTGACCATGCAGGAACAATCAAGCTGCATCTGGTTCCATTTACGGAGATCCAAACAGCTTTTACCCAACTGGGTCAGGATAATCTGATTATTACTCTGATGAGACGTTCGATGCTGCGAATTGCATCGAAGCTTGCTGAGCGTGAACGCGCATTTGCACTGATCACCGGGGATAGCCTGGGGCAAGTAGCAAGCCAAACGCTTCCAAGCATGAATGTCATTGGTCGTGCGACAGATCTCCCGCTACTGCGACCACTGGTTATGATGGATAAACAGGAGATCATTACCCTGTCCAAACAGATTGGAACGTATGACATCTCCATTTTGCCTTATGAGGATTGCTGTACTCTCTTTGTCCCAAAGTCACCTTCTACCAACCCCAATCTTCGAATTGTGGATAAAATTGAAGCAACAATGAGCGATCTGCCAGAATGGGTGGATCAAGCGGTGGAACGAACAGAAACAATCACTCTTCACGCCGGTGAAAAGTCTGTGGTAACGAATCAGACAGGCGATAATGACATGAAGGATGACTGGTTCTAAAATTAATAAAAATTAGCATGGCTTACATAATAAGGGCTATGTTAACTGCAAAAAAAGGACTGTTCGATGAATATCGTTCAGTCCTTTGCTGTATTAAAAAATGTTTAGAATTTTAGCCTAAGAATAGGAGCGCTGCTGTTCCCCGCCAGATCCTTTGCGGCTGGAATTGCTGGAGCGTTTGCGATAACCTGCAAAGACTATGCCTCCGATCACCACAACGATGAAGAGAATGCGCAATGCCGGATGTTCGGTGAAGTAAGGCAAGAGTCGCTGCTCCTCCGTAATCATATTGGAAGCCGTATATCCCAGAACGATGGCTCCAACATAGATGATCCAGGGAAAGTGATTAATTAGCTTGATGAACAGGGTACTGCCCCAAACAATAATAGGTACACTGATCAGAAGCCCGAGGATGACAAGCACGAGATGCTGCTGCGCAGCTCCGGCAACTGCAATCACGTTATCCAGTCCCATGGCTGCATCCGCGATTACAATTGTTCGCACAGCGGTCCATAAGGAAGTCCCCGCCTGAATATCATTGTGTTCATCTCCCTGATCCGCCAATAATTTATAGGCAATCCAGATCAGGAGTATACCTCCCACAAGCAAGAGCCAAGGCACTTTAAGCAACCATAAAACAACAACTGTTGCCAAAATTCGAATCAGAAGTGCACCGCCCGTTCCGTATAAAATCGCCTTTTTCTGCACGGAAGGGTGCAAATTTCGAGCTGCGAGACCAATGACGATGGCATTATCTCCAGCCAGAATGAGATCAATGAAGACAACGTTCAGCAAAGCCAGCCAAAATGTGGGGCTAAATAGCTCCATGTATTATGTCACTCCTTATATACGGTTCAATCATTAAGAATAGCATGGACAACTCTCACATACAAGTTAATGTGGGGGATGAGGACATGGATACACTCTGGCTGTTGACTGAGATTTTAATGATCAATCTGGTATTGAGTGGAGATAATGCGGTTGTTATTGCGCTTGCGAGCAAGGATCTGCCACCAATACAACGGAAAAAAGCGGTATGGTGGGGGCTTTTGGTGCGGTGCTGCTGCGCTGCGTATTAACCTTCGTAGCGGTATTATTGCTGGGAATTCCCTTTATCCAAGCAGCAGGTGGGCTGTTGCTGCTCTGGATTGCCGTGAAGTTGCTGCTTCAAAATGATGATGAAGTACATATTCGAGAAGCTTCTACGACGTGGAAAGCCATTCAAACGATTCTAATTGCCGATTTTGTAATGAGCCTGGATAATGTTTTGGCCATAGCAGCTTTGGCAGACGGAGATTTGGCTTTGATCGTCATCGGAATCGCAATCAGTATCCCTATTGTCGTATGGGGAAGCGGGTTAATTGTTGGTTTGCTCAAGCGATTTCCGATTCTGGTATTCGCCGGATCAGGCATTCTGGCTTTTACAGCCGGTGAGATGGTGATGAAAGACCCCAAACTGGGAGAATGGCTGGGAGGTATGGCATCAGAGGTGCATACACTGCTGCCCGTAGCAATGGCTTGTCTTGTTATTGCGGTTGGAGGAGCACACAAATTTGTGCGGAAGAACGCGTAGTTTAGCTGTGGGCAAAAGCTTGATATATAACCGTCTGAACCGTCCGGTTTAGGCGGTTTTGTGTTGACAGAATACGCTTGTTATGACAACTCCCATTGGGCTAGTCATAAGTTGCACTTTTTAGGGTAATACAGGTAAAGCGCACATGCAAAGTGCGACATAAAGTATAGTTTTTTGCCGAAACATCGGATACACTAGAAGCAGGATTACAGGTATTAAAATTAACAGTCGAAATGCGTATCGTTCATTAAGAAATAAAGTACATAGCCATGGTATAAGAGGTGATTGCTGATGAGGATGAGAAATGAAAAAGCGATTGGACTATTTATTGTAGTTGCGGGAATAATTATTCTGCTTGGCAAGTTTGGTGTATTTGGCTTCATAGGTCGTAATTTCTGGCCTTTGTTGATCCTGTTACCAGGTATCGCCCTTCATGCGTTATATTATGCTCGTATTTCACCGTCGTGGTCGCTTGTTCCTGCCGGCATACTAACGGTGTATGGTGTTTTATTCAGTATAACGAATACATGGGGCGCTGGACTCATGAGCAGGCTGTGGCCAGCATTCTTGCTTGGAGTTGCCATAGGATTGTTTGAATATGGAATGGCCGAACGGCGAAGACCGGAATATGTGTTACCTGTAGCCTTGATCCTTGGTGCGGTGTCCATCATATTATTCGGATTTACCTTGCTGCAAACGGGAATTATCTATGTACTAGCTGTTCTTTTGATCCTGGTCGGAGCCTGGTTATTGCTGGGACGAGGACGTCAAGGGAGAGGCTGGTAACATTCCCAGTGGTCTTTTCGTGCGAAATATCTTGATTTTTACCTATAATAAACTATAATATAAGGGATATAGGCATGCGTCGGGATATCACCGACGCTTATTTTGTGAGTAACCTGCGAAATTGCGGGAAGTTTAGTAGATAAGAATTGAAATTGGAAAGGATATGGATACAAACCATGCATTCAAGAGAACACATTCGCAATATTGCGATTATTGCCCACGTCGACCACGGGAAAACTACGCTCGTCGACAAGTTGCTCCAGCAATCCGGTACTTTCCGTGATCACGAAACGGTACAGGAGCGCGCAATGGACTCCAACGATTTGGAGCGTGAACGCGGTATTACGATTTTGGCCAAAAATACGGCTATAACTTATAAAGATTACCTGATCAACATTGTGGATACACCAGGACACGCCGACTTCGGTGGTGAAGTGGAACGTATCATGAAAATGGTTGACGGCGTATTGCTCGTTGTTGATGCATATGAAGGCTGTATGCCACAAACGAAATTCGTACTTCGTAAAGCACTGGAGCACAACCTGACACCAATCGTTGTTGTAAACAAAATTGACCGTCCAGCGGCTCGTCCGTCTGAGGTTATTGATGAAGTACTGGACCTGTTCATTGAACTGGGTGCCAATGACGAACAACTTGAATTCCCTGTTGTATATGCTTCCGCATTGAACGGAACTTCCAGCATGGAAAGTGATCCTGCAAAACAGGACGATAACATGATGGCGATCTACGATACGATCGTTAGTCATATCCCTCACCCAACAGAGAATGTTGAAGAGCCACTTCAATTCCTCGTTACTTTGATGGACTACAATGAATACCTTGGCCGTATTGCCATTGGTCGTGTTAACCGCGGTGTGATCCGTCAAGGACAATCGGTAACGGTTATTATGCGTGATGGTAAGAGCAAAACTGCACGTATCGAGAAACTGTTCGGTTTCCAAGGTCTCAAACGTATTGAGACGGAAGAAGCAGGAGCAGGCGACATCGTTGCCATTGCAGGGATCAAGGACATCAACATTGGTGAAACCATTGCCGACCCTAACAATCCAGAAGCACTCCCAGTTTTGAAAATCGATGAGCCTACCCTGCAAATGACGTTCCTCGTGAACAACAGTCCATTCGCAGGTCGTGAAGGTAAATGGGTAACTTCCCGTAAACTTCGTGAGCGTTTGTTAAAAGAGTTGGAAACCGACGTATCCCTTCGTGTTGACGAAACAGAAAGCCCTGATGCATTTGTCGTTTCCGGACGTGGTGAGCTTCACTTGGGTATCCTGATCGAGAACATGCGTCGTGAAGGATATGAGCTTCAAGTATCCAAACCAGAAGTTATCGTTAAAGAAGTTGACGGTAAGAAAATGGAACCTCTTGAGCGCTTGTTGATTGATATCCCTGAAGAAAGCATGGGTTCCGTAATGGAGAGCCTGGGCGCACGTAAAGCAGAGATGGTCAACATGGTCAACACAGGTAGTGGTCAAGTTCGTCTGGAGTTCCTGATTCCAGCACGTGGTTTGATCGGATATAGCACAAACTTCCTGACATTGACTCGTGGTTACGGTGTTATGAACCATGCATTTGACAGCTACGCTCCAGTCGTATCCGGTCAAGTGGGTGGACGTCACCAAGGTGTACTGATTTCCACTGAAACAGGTACATCTACGTTCTACGGCATGATGGGTGTTGAGGATCGCGGTACGCTCTTCTTGGAGCCGGGAACTGAAATCTACGAAGGTATGATTGTTGGTGAACATACACGTGACAATGATATCGTTGTTAACATCTGCAAAGAAAAACAACTGACTAACGTTCGTTCTTCTGGTAAAGATGATACGGTTAAAATTAAAACGCCGATTATCTTCTCATTGGAACAGGCGCTTGAATATCTGAATGAAGATGAATATTGTGAGATTACTCCTAAATCCATTCGTCTTCGTAAGAAGATCCTGAACAAATCCGAGCGTGAGCGTGCAGAAAAACAACGCAAAATGGCTTCCAAAGCTTAATAACAACAAAATAAAAGTTATAAGTTAACGTTTGATGGGCCCGGCTAGTAACGAGAGCTTGTACAGCTAACGTAGTGTAGGGAACAGAATCGATTCTGAAGAAGCGAAGCGTTCGCCTTTATCCCCGGATTTTACCATGAAAATGGATCAAAAAAATCTGGGGATAACAGCGATCGGAAGAACGAGCTGAGACCGAAACGGTCACGATGCACGTACTGGCTCTCTAAGTTGCTAAAGGGAGTTTCATCAATCAGTTAACTTATACTCTAGCATGAACACGAAAGGAGCTGGCTGTGCATGCAAGCATGGTTCGCATCACACCCGATCGTAGCCTACATCGTCATCTTTGTATTGATTACTTACGTATATAACAAGGTGTTTCGGGTACGTCAGAAATTGCCACTTGGTAAGGAAATCGTTCTCTATATATTGATGGCGATGGGCACATTCATGCTTCTTATTTTTCAGATCGACAAGCTTCCCATCATTCAATGTTTGTTGGTCGCGGTCGGTTTGATGTTGTTAGTGAGAGTGCGTTATTTCATTGAAGGTCGTCAAAAGAAAAAAGCGGAAGCTGCCGCTCGAAATTCATAAATCCTGTCTTGTACAGACCATCCGTTTTCCTTAGGGAAAGCGGTTGTCTTTTATTTAGACAAAAACAGATGTGATAAAGGTGTTGAAGATATGAGCTCAAATTCGAATGGACTGCCTCCACGGAGACAGGCGCCAACGCAATCCGGTGCTTCTGGATCGAAGAATGGCAAGGGCAAGCAGCCTAAGAAGAAAAAGAGAATGAATGCTTTTGGCAGAATCCTTTTAAGTCTATTGGTTATTGCCATTTTGGTAGGCGGTGGATATGCGTACTGGGTATACAATCAAGTCGTGGATACAGGCATCGATAAACCGGTACCTCCCGGGATGTCAGCGACAACCAAACCGATCACGATGCTATTATTAGGTACAGATAACCGTCCTGAAACGGGCACATATCTCTCGGATGTTGTTATGGTGGCCTCATTGAATCCGGAGACCAAGACAGCAACCATTGTATCTCTGCCTCGAGACACGCGTATTCAATTGGATGGGTATAAATCCAACAAGCTGAATTCCTATTATCCAAGATTCAAAGCACAGGAAAAAACCACTGGCAAAAATGCAGAGGATCAGATGAAAGAAATGATGAGCAAGTATTTGGATGTAGATATTAACTATACAACCGTTCTGAATTTCCAGGCTTTCCGTGATGCTGTCAATGCCGTGGGTGGCGTGGATGTGACTGTGGATAAAAATATGTGTTATAGAGATACCGCCGATGGAACAGATATCAATCTGGTCGCTGGTGCACAACATCTCGATGGTAAAGCGGCACTGGATTTTGTTCGTTACCGCAAATCCAATTGTAATCCGAAGACTGCAGAATCCAATGACTTTGATCGTAACAAACGTCAAAACCAAGTGCTGAATTCCATGCTGGATCAGATGAAGTCTCTTGGGGGCATTACGAAGATCAGCAAGGTGATTGGTGCAGTTGACAAGAATATGACGACAGATGTGGAATCGGAACAAATGAAAAACTTTATCTCGACGTATTGGAACATTTCCACCTCGGATGTGCATTATACTCCGGTTACCGGAGAGTGGAGAAGTCCTTATGTGTATATTAATGAGACGGAACTTGCCAATGCGAAACAGGCTTTACAAGATACACTTTCAGGTAAAGTGATCCCTTCATCTTCAGGTGAATGATCTTCATTCTTTTGGGATTGGAAGCACGTTAATCGGTATGCTATAATAACATAAACCAAGTATAAGAATTGCATAAAGAAGGTTAGGGGGCTGGTTGAATGTCCGAGGCCGTCACACAATTAACTGAATCTCTTTTACAGCAATTCAAGAATGAGACCTTTGTGCTTCTGAGCACAGTGGATGTAGAATCCGGAGGTCCGACTTCAACAGCCATCTCCTGGATTTATGCGGAGAATGCTTCTACTTTTCGTGTAGCGATCGATCATCGTTCACGTTTAGTGAATAACATGATGACTAATCCGCTCATTACGGTTACTGTCTTTGGAGAAGAGACGGTATACGCAGTGAACGGACGTGCTACGGTACGACAAGATCCGTTGCAGGATGTTCCATTCAATATGTGCTGTTTCGACATTACCATTGAAGCGGTGAGGAATGCTCTGTTTTACGGCGCTCAACTGTCCTCTGTACCTCAATATGTCAAAATATATGATCAGCGTGCTGCTGAGAAATTAGATGAGCAGGTTTTTGCTGCCATGAAAAAAGCCTAGTGAGAGATCACTGGGCTTTTTGTTGTCTTTTGTCAGATGAATGTGTCTGCTGCATCTGTTGTTTTTGATTCATGTGTTCATCCGGATTTTGACGGACTTTAACGTCTTTTGGGAGTTGGGGGATTATTCGTCCCACCATGTCAGCAAGTTCTGAAGCAAAACCGGATATTGGGTGCCCTTGACGAATATGTTCACCAATCTCTTTAATTCGTTCAGTGACATCGGCGTCAGCAGTAACAATGGAATCTACACCTTCGGGGTCTTTACGAAGCGCTTCGGCAACCGAGTACTTAATCGTACCTACGCGAGCGCGTTCCAGTTCACCATCAACATCAATACCCACGACGGCAGTATTGCCGAGAATGACGCAGTTTGCATCTTTAACACCTTCCACTTGCTTGGCAAGGGCTTTAAGGTGATTGATTCGTTTCTCATTTGGCATCCGGCCACTCTTTGCATCATCCGCAATGTTGGTATCATGGACTTCACCTGTATTCTCATTGAGACGGTCCAAACGTGAAGGATTCATCCGATCTTCCTGTGCATTGAGCATGTGAGATCCTTTCCTTTGATCTTGCTGAGTTGTAACATTTCCTCCGTAACCTTTCGCATGTGTACCCTGATTCGGCGAAGCGGAACGTGTGGAATTGTTGCAACCTGTAAGTATAAAGATCAGAAGCAGCGTGCAAACCCATATTCTCATAAATGTTCATCCTTTCTTGGAGTTTTTCAGAATGGTTGACAATTATTTTGCCCTAGTCGAATACATTTATGTATGGGATCATGATTGTCCATGCCGCTGCTGAAAGATCACACTATCCATGCCTTTAACGACGCCGCTTTGGAGGGGATTGAATGAAAAAGATTTTTGTATTGGATACCAACGTGCTTCTACATGACCCCAATGCCATATTTGCCTTTGAGGAACATGAGGTAATCATTCCCGCGGTTGTATTGGAGGAGATCGACTCCAAAAAAGAAATGCCGATGAAATTGGGCGTAATGCCCGTAATGTATCGAGATTGTTGGATGGATTACGTGAGCTGGGTCACCTGCACAGTGGGGTACCTCTGGCTAATGGAGGTAATCTGAAAGTAGAACTGAATCATCGGAGTTTCGTTAAAGTTCAGGAAATGTTTGGTGAAGTATCCAACGATAATCGCATTTTGGCTGTCGCATTGAATTATCAGATCGAGGAAAATGAAAAGGAAATCGTCGAACGTCAGGTGGTGCTTGTCAGTAAAGATGTACTTGTGCGTATCAAAGCGGATGTACTTGGTTTGTTCACACAGGATTACTTATCAGATCGGACGGCAGGACTCAGCGAGTTATATCCAGGTTATACGGCCCTCAAAGTTCATCCGTCTGTCATTGATGAGTTTTACACATATCGTTTTTTACCAATCAAACCGTTACAGTTGTCCTATTCGTTGTATCCGAATGAATTCGTTATTCTCAAGGATGAGATGGGAACCAACAAATCGGCTTTGCTCAAAGTGAATACAGAGGGAACAAAGCTGGAGCCACTTTTCCTTAGTAACGATAATGTCTGGGGCATTAGCGCGCGTAACGCACAACAACGGATGGCGCTTGAACTGCTTTTGAATGACGACATCCCGCTTGTTACGATCACTGGTAAAGCCGGAACAGGGAAAACCCTGCTGGCTCTAGCAGCAGGTCTGCTTAAGGTAGAGGATGATCACAAATATAAAAAACTGTTGATTGCTCGTCCTGTCGTTCCGATGGGCAAAGATATTGGTTACTTGCCTGGTGAGAAAGAAGAAAAACTTCGTCCATGGATGCAGCCGATTTATGATAATCTGGAGTTTTTGTTTGACACCAAAAAGGCTGGAGATATCGATAAAATTCTAATGGGGCTTGGCAGTATTCAGGTAGAGGCTTTAACGTATATTCGGGGAAGATCGATACCTGGACAGTTTATCATTATTGATGAAGCTCAGAATCTGTCCCGACATGAAGTAAAGACCATTGTATCCAGGGTCGGTGAGGGCAGTAAAATTATTTTGATGGGTGACCCCGAACAGATTGATCATCCGTATCTGGATTCTGCCAGTAACGGTCTGACGTATATCGTGGAACGGTTCAAGCAAGAGGGAATCAGCGGACATATCATGCTCGAAAAGGGAGAGCGGTCCAAGCTGGCACAGCTTGCAGCTGATTTACTGTAAAAGATTAAGGGGATTTATTTCCCGGAAAATGTTGTCATTGAAACTGGCTCTTGGAGCCGGTTTTTTTGCTGAAAAACGAAGAAAGCGTTATTGCACAGAACTCGATATGCTCGTAGTATGCAAAAATCCGAAAAAGTGTTTTTCGGCAGGGTAGGACAAGAGTACTACTTATTTGTTACAATACTTGTTGCAGGAAAAACTAGGTGAACAGGAGGTAAGTTAATGAAGCGTAGACATCAGGTAGTTTTGTTCGCGGTATTGCTGCTTTCGTTAACGATCTTGTCACCGAGTTTTGATTTTAGAGGTTCACAGCTCAATCAGGAACGCGACCAGGAGAAGGATGCCTTTCCGGGTTCTTCGTCCCGTAATGAAGATGCTCAGGCTCCGCTGGAGATTGTGGTTGCCATGTCGGATGAAGAGTTTCAAGCCTTTCAGAAGATAGCCAAAGAAGTGGCTGCTTCCCAGCTGGTAGAAATTAATCTTCGGAATGAGAAGCCGGATACATATAAACGTGTTTTGGATCTTGAATTTTCACTAGGAGAGAACGGAGATGTTGTTCTGCTTGATAGTGAGGAAGTGCAATACTATGCCCAAAAAGGGTACCTGTATCCGTTAAACGGAACAACATTATCGAAGTCGCTCGGAGATACGGTAGTTGAGTTACGGGGACTGACAGAGTGGAATGGTTATCAATGGGGGATGCCTTTTGATTTTGATCCCTACATTCTGGCTGCACAATCTTCATTTCTGAAGAGATCAGGCATGGAGTCGTTACCTCACAATAAAGATCAGTGGGCTAAGCTTACTCAACAAGCCATGGTGGAAGGAATTCCTTTAATTACGCTGAACGTCAATGATATTTACGGGACGAATGCGTGGTTGAATCATTTGGAGCCGAGGATGGCACCAGATCAAGTTAAACAAATGCAAACGGATTCGCAAACGGGGAATCTACAGCAGGGAATTCAGTTGATGAATCAGATTCAACCCCATATTATGCTTCAGTCTACCAATCCGATGATCTCAACAACTGCTGACGAGAATAACACACCGATGGTTGTATCATTGTTTTCTCAATTATTAAGTGCAGATCAAGCGAGTGCAGTTAATAACGATTCTTTGGAGCGCATTTCTTTGGAAACCTTGGAAACTGAGAACTCCAGAAGCCTTGTCATTACTGCGGGCTCGGTTGAGGCGGAGGAAGCCAGTAGATGGATTGAAGGAATGACGTCTGCTACGATACAATTAAAATGGTACCAGCAGGTTAACCGTTTACCTGCAAAGCAACAGGAACTGGATTTGGAGTCTGAGAAGCTCGCTGGACGTTATGATATGACAAAGAGACATTCCTGGTTCGCAACACCCCAAGATGCCCCCGCTGCAACGACTGAAAGTCAGGTTCTAATAACTCGTTTTCAACAAAAAGTACAACAATTCTTAAAGGGAGAAATTACAGCCAATCAATACGTAAACAGTATTAGAACGCATTAGAACAATTTCTTTAAAATGATATGGCTAGTTTTACTTCCAATATGCCTTCACTTGTTGAAACATCCGTTGCTTTGACAAAAGAGAGGATTTTCTGAGGATAGAATCCAAGATCGAATTCTCTTTCCAGCATTCGGCGAGTGGTATCCGGTAATTCAAGCTGGTTGAATACAAGTTTGTCCACGTGAAAACGAATGGAGTTTTGAGGTTCATTTTCTACCGTATAATGTCCTTCAATGCTTAATTGCAACTGATCCCGCTGACCGGATGCGATAATCTTATCCTCATTAAACTCAAAGGCAAAGTCTTCGAAGATGGAATTTTGGGAACGAAGAAATGTATTAAGTTCATCCTGCCCAATACGAATCGTATACGTTGTTCCTGTTGTAGATATGCCGCCGTTTTGCTTTTGAATAAAATCAGGAAGGTTCTGCATGGCGGATGCCAATGCTTTGAAATATCGTTTCACCTCATAGATGCCGATATTCTCCCAATACAGGGTCAATTCATCCATCAGTTTCTGAATCGCTGCCGCATCTCCGCTGGTGGCTATTTGGGCATCCACTTCTTTTTGCAAGGCGACTACACGTTCCCGCTGGTTTTGGAGATTAATCTTCATTGCGGTCAATTCTGCTGTAGTCTGACGAATCTGAGTGGAAGTCTGTTGCAGGTTGCGATAGTGGTCCTGATACTTGTCCAGCACAGCCTGATCCCGTCCAATAATAATCTGATAATAATCATACAATACAAACAGGTCTTTCAATGACCTGGCTCCCAGGACCGTCATGAGAAGACTGTCGCGTTCTCCTGTGTAGTAAGACCTCACTACTGCTCCGGCCCGATCTTGCTGGATATGTATCTGCTCTTCCTGTTCCTGAAGCTGGACGGCTAATGTCTCGTTTTGTTGAGCCAGCTGTTTCTGCCTTTCGGCGATGCGTTCGATTTCATGATCGATTTCGACGATAGATAGACTTTTTTGCAAGATCTCACGTGTATCCTCAGGTGAAGACTCTGCGTAGGTGTAGGAAGAGGGTAGTTGCAGGAATATAATGATGCATAATATAAATGCGGCAATGCCATGACGTCTCACCGATCATTCTCCTTTCCACTTCTTCAATGACAATAGTACAGGCTTGATGTCTTCCAGACAATATATGAAACAAATACGTGAATTATCCTTAGTGGTTACATAACACCATGAACATTCATCTAATCTGAACACAACAAAAAGCAACCCGACAGATATCGGATCACTTTCATGCTGCAGGTGGATTAGAGCGGCAAACCCATTTCGAATACGGTCCAGTAGCTGAACCCCGTGAATGTGACGATCATATAACCCCAGAAGAGCAATATGTACGTTCGTTCAGTAAATTTCAAGTATCCCAAAATGACAAAAAACGCAGTCTGCAGGAAAAAAAGCAAAGCCATTTCGACCAGATCTCCCGCAAAAGCCATCAGGCCAATCGCAAGCGTGAAGAACCCGAGTACCCGAACATGCGTGCCACGGTAAATCCTCCTCTCTAAGTACGATCATAGATTGTCTACACAACATTATACCGGGAAAGGAAAAACGTGTAAACAAATTTGGATATGAAAGCGAATTCTTTTTTTGCTAAAAGGAAGTATAGAGAGATAAGTTTTACATGTGTCACGTATGAGCAAGCCTGAATGTGGAAATACATTTTAGTATGAAATCAATTCTATGAACTCTATGAGAGGCATAAGAATGAATGAAGCAGCTTTTATACCTAATTCACATACCGGTCTTCCGGTAATGCGGACGGTTATTTTAGGATGTTGTTAGGAGGGTATTATAGCATGACTGCAGTGAGACAGGATGCTTGGAGCACAGAGGACGATTTGATATTGGCTGAGGTTACTTTGCGTCATATTCGTGAAGGCAGTACACAATTGGCCGCTTTTGAAGAGGTAGGCGAGAAAATAGGCAGAACATCTGCCGCATGTGGTTTTCGCTGGAACAGTTGTGTACGCAAAAAGTATGAATCTGCCATCAGTAACGCCAAGGCACAACGACAAAAACGAAGTTATCTCAGAAAGCAGCCAGCTATGCTCGGACCACAGGTTGCAGCATTGTCTACACTGGATACTGAAGAACAACTGTACAAATCAGATGGGATCTCGGACGATTCATTATCGATGGATGCCGTAATCCGCTTCCTGCGTCAATGGAAGGGAACCGTTCAGGAGAGTAGTCGTCAACTCAAGATGCTGGAGAAAGAACTTCGGGAGAAAGAAGATGAATTGCTTGAACTCCGTCTGGAGAATGACCGTCTCTCCAAGGAAGTGAATGAAGTACAGACGGATTACCGTGTGGTGAATGACGACTACAAAGCATTGATTCAGATTATGGATCGGGCTCGCAGACTCGCATTTTTGTCCGAAGAAGAAGAAGAGCTCAAGACACGTTTCAAGATGGATGCCAACGGAAATCTGGAACGAATTGAATAGCAAGTTCAAATGTCTGATTTGTGAGAGTCAGGGATGAACCCGCCACACCTCCGTTACACAACGGCAGGTATGACGGGTTTTTAGTTTGGTCTTTTTGTTCTATTATAGATAAGAGAAGAGCAACTACTGAAGCGGACAGGAGTGCATCATATGATCATTGACATCGTAGGAGCGGGAGCGCTGGGTCTTTTGTATGGCGGGAAACTGCTGATGGCAGGTAACCAGATCAGATTTTGGACAAGAACAGCTGCTCAGGCAGACCTCCTCACCCATGAAGGTGTAACCATAGTGGAACGAGACGAGGAAGTGCGCATTCTACCGGATCGAATACAGGCGAACCCCATAAGTGAGCTGACTGCCACATGGAAGAACACACCAGGGGAATGGTTACTGCTTATGGTTAAGCAGACAGGCATTGATGATTTCATTCATGAAATTAGATCATTACAAGATCAGATGTTACATATCGCTTGTTTTCAAAATGGGATGGGCCATATGGAAAAACTTCAAGCAGTTTTGCCAAAGTCGATTCTGTGCAGTGCGATTACAACAGAAGGTGCGAAGCGTGCTCAGAGTCGGGTGACTCGTGCAGGTATAGGTGAAACCAGACTGGGAAGACACAACAACCCACATATAATGGATTCTACCTCAATAGAAGAGAAAGGAACATTTACTCTGGCGGGATTGTTGCGGCAGGCAGGATTTGACTGTACAGTGTCGAATGAAATCGATAAGCTGATATACAGGAAACTGTTGATAAATGCAGTCATTAACCCACTTACAGCGTTATGGCGAATCCCCAATGGAGAATTAATCACCACGGAAGAACGCAAGAGGCTAATGCGCCAGTTATATGATGAAGTATGCTTGGTCTACTCTGAGCGAGGAATAGGTTTGGATCTGGATATGTGGGATCAACTGATATCGGTCTGCCACTCTACGGCCACAAACACGTCCTCCATGCTTGCAGATGTGCTCGCTGGACGTGGTACTGAAGTAAGATCAATCAATGGTCACATCGTAAGCATGGCACGGGATTTGGGTCTTGCTGCACCTACACATGAAATACTGCTTCAACTGATTGAAGGAATGCAACCGGAAGGAGTGAATTAATGGGACTTTTTATCGTGTTGAGCATATTACCCTTTTTCCGTTCTTTCTTGTCTATTGGGGGATGTACGCATGGAAAAAAGACAAACGTAACGCCATGCGGATGGCAATGGATGTAACTACTTTTTTTCTTATTTTTTCGGTATCGGCGTTATTCAACTTAACATTTGATTCGAATTTTGGTTTTTATCTGACACTTTTACTCATACTACTAGCACTTGGATTCATCGGAGGAGCGCAAAATCGACTAAAGGGGAAGGTCGATGGGGGTAGAATGTTCCGGGCCGTTTGGCGCATGGCTTTTGTAATCATGAGTTTCGGGTATGTTTTGTTTACTTTATTTGGATTATTTAGATACTTCATGAAACAGATGTGAGGTTACATAACGTAAAAAGGGCAAAAAATGTGTCGATTTTGTCGAAAACTGAAAAAACATTACTTTCTGAAAAAGTAATGTAGATTTTTTTGACCGGTGGTTGTATAATCTATAAACATATAAACCATATCAATTTAGGGGAACGTGTTAGATGAAAAGGAAAAGTCTATTAGTCCTTTTGACGCTGATTCTGGCGTTCGGTACCGTACTTGCAGCGTGCGGATCGAAAAACGAAGGCACAGGTAACACCGATACTGGTTCTGCAAGCGAAGGAAATGGTCTTGCTAAAGATCAAATTCTGAAAATCAACCTGTCAGCTGAACCTCCTACGTTGGACCCGGCTCAAGCAAAAGATAGCCAAACCAACACAGTCCTGAAATTCTTGTATGAAGGTCTTGTACGCATCGATGCTGATGGTAAAGAAGCTCCAGGTGTTGCTAAAGACTGGACAATCTCCGAAGACGGTTTGAAATATGTTTTCAACCTGAACCCGGATGCTAAATGGAGCAACGGTGATGCAATCACTGCCGAAGACTTTGTTCGTTCTTGGGAACGTGCTTTGAAACCGGAAACAGCTTCTCCATATGCATACCAATTGTACTACATCAAAGGCGCTGAAGGTTACAACCTCAGCAAAGACGAAACATACACTGGTACTAAAATCACAGATTTCTCACAAGTAGGCGTTAAAGCTACTGATGAGCATACGCTTGAAGTAACGTTGGAAAACCCAACACCTTACTTCTTGGGTCTGACAGCATTCTACACGTACTACCCAGTACATGCATCTGCTGATACAAATGACAAATTCTTCACAGACTACAAAAACATGATCGTTAACGGACCATTTGTAATGGATCAATACGCTAAAGGTCAAAAAATTGTTGTGAAGAAAAACGATGGTTATCATGCAGCTGCTGATATCAAATTGGCTCAAATTGATATGTCTTTGACAAACAGCAGTGCTTCCGAACTGCAAGCTTACAAATCAGGACAATTGGACTACACTGGTGCACCTAACGGTGAAATTCCATCCGACCAAATTCCTTCTGTAAAAGCGGAATTGCCGGACGAGTTCAAAGCTACTGGTATTGCAAGTACGTACTACTATCAGTTCAACGTAAATGAAGCACCTTTCAACAACGTTAAAATCCGTAAAGCTTTTGCAATGTCCATTCAACGTCAGTTGATTGTTGATAAAGTAACACAAGGTGGACAAATTCCGGCATTCGGCTTTGTACCTCCAGGTATCCGTGGTGAAAACGGCGAATTCCGTGATGAGCACAAAGACGATTACTTCACTGAAAATGTGGACGAAGCTAAAGCATTGCTTGCTGAAGGTATGAAAGAAGAAGGTTACACAACATTGCCAGCTGTTACTTTGATCTACAACACTAGTGATGGTCACGCGAAAATTGCTTTGGCGATTGCTGACATGTGGAAACAAAACCTTGGTGTTGACGTGAAAACAGAAAACCAAGAGTGGGGCGTATTCCTTGAGAACCGTCAAAACCAAAACTTCCAAATCGCTCGTGCAGGTTGGTCTGCTGACTACAACGATCCATACAACTTCTTGGAAATGTGGACTACTGGAAACACAAACAATGATTCCAAATTCAGCAACGAACAGTATGACAAAGATGTTAAAGACACTGTAAAATCTGCTGATCCAGCTGCACGTATGGCTGCATTTGCTGACGCTGAGAAAATCCTGATTCAAGATGAAATGGGCGTTATGCCAATCTATTACTACACTAACGTATCTTTGACTAAGCCTTACCTGAAAGGCGTACAACTTGATTTCAGTGGAGCAATTGACTTCACTCGTGCATATCTGGAAGAGAAATAAGTTGTTCTGAAGTCTTATATGATTACTTCGGGATATATATGTGGAATTCCATATATATCCCGATTTTTTTGTATGTGCATCGATTTTCCTTATAATTCTTGAAATTTCCGATAAATGGATTGGACTTTATTTCTGTCTAATTCTACAATCGATTTGTATACAAAATATTGTTTGTGGAGGTGTGCAAGGGTTGGTTAAGTACGTGTTGAAAAAACTACTATTTATGCTGCTATCGCTTTTCATACTCGCATCGCTGACTTTCTTCTTGATGAAGGCCATTCCTGGTGACCCGTTTACAGCAGAAAAGAAACTATCGCCAGAAATTCGTGCACTTTTAGAAGTTAAGTATGGTTTGGATAAACCGATGTATGAACAATACCTCAAGTATATGGGTGGAATCCTTAAAGGGGATTTCGGCGTTTCAATGAGGTATCTGAACCAAGACGTTACGGACATGATTACTCAAACATTCACAGCTTCACTGAAGCTTGGGGTCTTTGCAATCCTCATCTCCGTTGTCGTTGGTGTATTGTTGGGACTTCTCGCAGCAGTTTATCACCGTAAACTGATTGATGATGTCACCATGGTTGTCGCTGTCATAGGTATTGCTGTTCCGAGCTTCTTGCTTGCGTCATTATTGCAATATGTCTTTGCTTTCAAGTTAGGTTGGTTCAACGTTATGGGCTTCGACGGACCACTTGACTATGTGCTCCCTGTTGCAGCACTGTCTGCATCACCTATTGCTTTTATTGCACGTTTGACTCGTTCCAGCATGCTGGAAGTTTTGCATGCCGATTATATTAAAACTGCTAAGGCTAAAGGTTTGAAGTGGCCAGCCATTATGTTTAAACACGTTGTACGAAATGGTATTTTGCCAGTAGTAACTTATGTTGGTCCAATGACAGCAAACATCATCACAGGTTCCGTTGTTATTGAACAGATCTTTAACATCGGGGGAATTGGTAAAGTTTTCGTAGAAAGCATCACTAACCGGGATTATACAATGATCATGGGTATCACAATTTTCTATGGTATTCTCCTTATGTTGGCACGCTTCCTGACGGATATCGCTTATGTACTAATTGATCCTAGAATTAAGCTGGAAAGCCGGAAGGGGCATAACGTTGTCTGGCACGAATAATAAAAAGAATGAAACGGCGAACACGAACCTGACTAGTCAGGCAGCGGTTAAACCGCAAGAAAGTGTATCCCTTTTTAAAGATGCCATGTACAGACTTGCAACCAATAAGGCTGCGATGATTAGTCTGAGTGTGTTGGTTCTTGTCGTGATTTTCGCTTTGATTGGTCCAACTTCTTTGTTTACAAGTTATAATTATTATTCCAATGATCTGATGAATGCCAACGCAGCACCTAGTGCCGAGCATTGGTTTGGTACGGATGAACTTGGTCGTGATGTATGGGTAAGAACATGGGTTGGTGCCCGTGTATCCCTTACTGTAGGTTTGGCAGCAGCTCTGATTGACCTTGTTATTGGTGTAATCTATGGTGCAATTATGGGTTACTACGGTGGACGTGTTGATGGTATCATGAACAAGTTCTCCGAGATCCTGTATTCCCTGCCTTACATGCTCGTTGTTATCTTGTTGCTGGTTGTATTGGAACCAAGTCTGACAACCATTATTATCGCCCTCACCATTACAGGCTGGATTAGCATGTCGTGGATTGTACGTGGTGAGATTATGCAACTCAAAAACAGAGACTTCATTCTCGCGGCCCGCTCCATGGGTGCAAGTACCGGTCGTCAATTGTTCCGTCACTTGTTGCCAAATGCAGTTGGTCCGATTATCGTAACGTTGACATTGTCCATTCCTAATGCGATCTTTGCTGAGGCGTTCCTAAGCTTCCTCGGACTTGGTGTATCTGCGCCAAGATCATCCCTGGGATCCATGATCAATGACGCTCTCACAGGCTGGACGCTGTATCCTTGGCGGATGTGGTTCCCGGCAGGTCTGATGGTACTGACAATGCTTGCATTTAACTTGCTCGGTGACGGTCTGCGTGACGCGCTTGATCCGAAATTACGTAAATAGAAATAGGAGGTGGGATTATGGAGCCGATTTTAACAGTCAAGGACTTGAGCGTGTCATTCTCAACGCGTTCTGGTGAATTTGATGCCGTTAAAAATGTAAGTTTTGAAATTGGCAAAGGAGAGACGCTGGGGATCGTAGGTGAATCTGGTAGTGGTAAGAGTGTTACCGCCCAAACCATCATGAAATTGATTCCCTCCCCGCCTTCGAAGGTCAAAAGCGGAGAAATTACTTTTCACGGGCAAGACCTGCTGAATAAGACAGACAAACAAATGGAATCGATTCGTGGTAAAGATATCGGTATGATCTTCCAAGATCCAATGACTTCTTTGAATCCTACCATTAAGATTGGTAAACAAATTACTGAAGTATTGCGCAAGCATCAGAACATGTCCAAACAAGCGGCGGATAAAGCTGCATTGGAAATGCTGGAACTTGTAGGTATCAAAAATGCGGCTATTCGCATGAATCATTACCCGCACCAATTCTCTGGTGGTATGCGTCAGCGTGCCATGATTGCGATCGCGCTTGCTTGTCGTCCATCCCTTCTGATTGCGGATGAGCCGACAACTGCACTCGACGTTACAATCCAGGCTCAGATCCTGGATGTAATGAAAGACATGCAGCAAAAGCTTGGAACATCGATCATGCTGATTACGCATGACCTTGGTGTCGTAGCGGGTATGTGTGACCGTGTTGTTGTTATGAAGGAAGGCGAAGTTGTTGAAACAGGAACAACTGCTGAGATCTTTAGTAATCCTCAACATCCATACACCATTAAATTGCTGAATGCCCTGCCTCGTCTGGACGAGCCCAAAAGGAAAAGCCAGCTCCAGCTGGTATTATCAAAGGCAGCAACAAGCCTCTGGTACAAGTGAAAAACTTGAAACAGTACTTTAATTTGGGTAAAGGTAACATTCTCAAAGCGGTCAATGACGTAAGCTTTGATATCTTTGAAGGTGAAACGCTTGGCGTTGTAGGCGAGTCCGGCTGTGGTAAATCCACAACAGGCCGTACCATTCTGCGTCTTTATGAGCCAACTGGCGGAAGTGTTAACTTTAACGGAACTGATATCTACAAGTTGTCTCCGCGTAAAATGAAAGAAATGCGTAAAGATATGCAAATGATTTTCCAAGATCCATATGCATCCCTTAACCCGCGTTTCAACGTAATGGATATCATCGGCGAATCCCTGGATATTCACGGTTTGGCTTCCAGCTCCAAAGAGCGCAAGAAACGAGTGGAAGAGTTGCTTGATCTCGTAGGTTTGAATCCGAGTCATGCACTTCGTTATCCACATGAATTCTCCGGTGGTCAAAGACAACGGATCGGGATTGCACGTGCACTTGCTGTAGACCCTAAATTCATCATCTGTGATGAGCCATTGTCTGCACTGGATGTATCCATTCAGGCGCAGGTCGTTAAATTGCTTGAAGAGCTTCAGCAACGTCTCGGCTTGACATACCTGTTTATTGCGCATGACTTGTCGATGGTTAAACATATCAGTGACCGTGTCGCTGTAATGTACATGGGTAAAGTGGTTGAGCTCGCAGAAAGTGAAGAACTGTATGCGAATCCTGTCCACCCTTATACCAAAACATTGCTTTCAGCGATCCCTGTACCTGATCCGGAAGTTGAAGCGAACAAGCGTCGCATTTTGCTTCCGGAAGAGCACATGAACCCGATTCAGAATGGATCTGGCGGGCCTGCAAATGACCCGTACAACCTGGAAAATGCTCAATTGATTGAGGTTTCCAAAGGTCACTGGGTTGCAGAGCCTTACGTATAATAGAAATATTAAAATGATATGCTATTATTGATGTATTAATTACCGCCGACTCGTTCGGCGGTTTTTTTCGTATTTTAATCACTTTCTTTTGACGAAGCGGCCTCGAATTCGGTACAATCAAGAAAGGCTCTTTGAAGCAGAATAGGAGGCAGACCTCATGAACGGTATTACCGAGGCACTCCGCAGCGGATCAAGACTTGCAGAAGATTATATCTGTTCAAGAGATGCTGCGCGTGGCCTTTACGAGTATGACATTCGCTGGGAATCAGGACTTCAGGCGCGTGCCGAGTGGCTGGACCAATCGGAAAACACACGCATTGATCGTCGTGATCTGGCAGAGTATTTACGTATATATAATAAGCGGGTGAACGACCATGGAGAGGTTCATGCGTCCATCACACGTCTTGCAGAACAAGATGCACTTGTGGTTACAGGAGGACAGCAGAGCGGTCTGCTCACCGGACCACTGTTCGTCATATACAAGGCCGCCAGTGTAGTGGCAGCTGCACGTGAAGCGGAAGAAAGACTGCAACGCCCGGTTGTTCCCGTATTTTGGATTGCCGGCGAAGACCATGACTGGGATGAGGTTAATCATACGTATCTGCCTGATCATCAGGGAGACATGAAGAAGGTCAGGTTACAAGGACGATTCGCAGGAAGGGATTCCGTGAGTAATGTGCATGTCGATACGCAGCAGTGGATGAATGTACTCGAACAGGTAGAACATCTGTTACCTGATACGATACATAAACCAGGATTGATGAAATGCATCACAGAAATTCATCAATCCAGTTCGAATCTGAGTGATGCATTCGCCCGTATGATATCTGCCTTATTTGCCAGCAGTGGACTTGTTCTCATGGATGCATCAGATCCAGAGTTACGCAGATTGGAACAGCCCGTTTTTGAACGGTTGATCCGGAGTAATGAAATGCTGCGTAACGCTTATTTGCAAGGAGCTTCGTTGGTACAAAAAGCTGGTTATGATATGCCTGCCGAAGTGGCGGAGGATGGAGCCAATCTGTTCTATATCCATGGAGGCGCACGTTTGCTGTTAACGCTGAAAAATGGCTTGTATACCGACCGTAAAGGTCTGGTTTCTTTCTCGGAGGAACGTTTACTCCAGGAACTGGGAGAGCATCCGGAGCGCTTCAGTAACAATGTATTGACACGCCCTTTAATGCAAGATTCCGCGCTGCCTGTGGCCGCTGTTATTTTGGGGCAAGGTGAAATTGCATATTGGGGTTTGACTCGTGAAGCATTCCGTCAGTTCGGCCTGCAAATGCCCATTTTGTTGCCGCGGTTGTCCTTCACCATTATGGAAGATATTCATCACAAACATATGAAACAATACGGACTTTCTTTTCAGGATGTTCAATATCATATGGAAGAAAAGAAAGAACAGTGGCTCGCACAACAGGAGACGTTTCAGGTCGATGAACAGTTTGACAAGGTTCAGGAAGCGTTTTTTGCTCTGTATGGACCATTGCTAGACGAGATCGCGGAGATTCATCCGGGGCTGGAACGGATTGGCGATACCAATTTGAGTAAAATTAACGAACAAATGCAGTATCTGAAACAGCAAACTCACAAAGCCATCGAAGATAAACATAATGTGAGTCTAAGGCACTGGAATGGCATTCAGAACTCTTTATTTCCAACGGGCAAACCGCAGGAACGAGTACATAATGCACTCTTTTACCTGAACCGTTATGGCACCGAATGGATCGATGAACTGATTAAGGCCTCAAGCGAATTCCATGGCGAACACAAGGTTATTGCATTATAGAGCCCTTTATAATAGAAGAAACACATAAACGAGGAGGATATGAAATGACTACACCTGCATTGCAAAACAGCATTGTTAAGGATATGGGACTTGCTTCAGAGGGTCATCTGAAAATTGATTGGGTAGAAGCACACATGCCGGTATTAAATCGCATTCGTCGCCAGTTTGAACAGGATCTTCCTTTCAAAGGTTTGAAGGTTGCCATTTGCCTTCATCTGGAAGCAAAAACAGCTTATTTGGCAAAAGTAATCCAAGCAGGTGGGGCGGAAGTGACAATTACGCACAGTAATCCCCTGTCTACTCAAGATGATGTCTGCGCGGCATTGGTGGAAGACGGTGTTACCGTGTATGCGAAGTACAATCCGGAACCTGCGGAATTCAAATCACTGCAACTGCGCGCGCTTGAGGTGAAGCCTGATCTCATTATTGACGATGGTGGAGACTTTGCAACCATTATTGCATCCGAGCGTCCTGACCTCGCTGCAACAATTCGCGGCGGAGCAGAAGAAACGACAACCGGTATTATTCGTTTGAAAGCATTGGCGAAAGAAGGCCAATTGAAGTTTCCAATGGTTGCAGTTAATGACGCATACTGCAAGTATCTGTTTGACAATCGCTACGGTACAGGACAATCTGCATTCGACGGAATTATTCGTACAACCAACCTGGTTGTTGCTGGTAAAAACGTAGTAGTGGCAGGTTATGGCTGGTGTGGTAAAGGTGTAGCAATGCGTGCCAAAGGTCTTGGAGCGAATGTAATCGTAACCGAGATCGATCCAATCAAAGCAGTAGAAGCACACATGGACGGGTTCCGGGTCATGACGATGGTGGAAGCCGCCAAACTGGGTGATTTCTTTATCGCTGTTACAGGCAATAAGGATGTTATCACGGGTGAGCATTACGATGTGATGAAGGACGGAGCGATTCTGAGTAATGCAGGTCACTTTGATGTTGAGGTGAATAAACCTGAACTGGCTAAACGTTCGGAATCGATTCGCACAGTTCGCCGTAACATCGAGGAGTATCGTTTCAAAGACGGTCGTAAAATGTACCTTCTTGCAGAAGGTCGTCTTGTAAACCTGGGTGCAGCAGATGGCCACCCTGCCGAAATCATGGATACGACATTTGCTCTCCAGGCGCTTGGTCTCCGTTATGTGAGTGAGAACTATGCTGAGTTGGGTAAAAACGTTGTTAATGTCCCTTATGATATTGACCAGCAGGTTGCCAGCTATAAACTTGAAAGTCTGAATATTGGTATTGACTCCTTGTCGGCCGAGCAAGAAAAATACCTCGATAGCTGGAAATTTTAAGTGATATCCAATAATTACAAGCTGATGAATTGATTCAAAGGGTATAAAATGGTTTATTGATGATATGGCTCATGTGCGGGTAGACATACGATTGCCCGTTTACGGGAAGCGTCTTTGATCCTGAGTGACAGGATCGAAGGCGCTTTTTTATGCTGAAAAATTAAAAAATCAAGTATTGCAAGAAGGGTTTTGATTTTTTTGTGCGAATCTATTATGCTTAGGTGGTGGAAAGTGGGGCAAAGTGGGAGAAACGGGTGAGGAGTGAGTGGGCCAATGTTTATGGGGGAGTTCCAACATAGCATTGATGACAAGGGTCGGGTCATCATTCCGGCTAAATTCCGCGAATCTCTGGGACCGTCTTTCGTTGTCACACGGGGTTTGGACCAGTGTCTTTTCGTGTACCCCATGGAGGAGTGGGGGGTCATGGAACAGAAGCTCAAAGCACTGCCACTGATGAAATCTGATGCACGTGCGTTTACCCGGTTTTTTTCTCGGGTGCAACCGAATGTGAACTGGACAAACAGGGCAGGGTAAATCTGCCGGGCAATTTAAGAGAATATGCCAAACTGGACAAGGATTGTGTTGTTCTTGGCGTGTCGAACCGGGTGGAGATTTGGAGCAAAGGCATATGGGAGAGTTATTTCAATCAATCCGAAGAAGCATTCAACGACATTGCCGAAAAGCTGGTCGATTTTAATTTTGATTTATAAAGTCAGGAGGGGTGCAGGTTGTTTCACCACATAACCGTACTCAAAGAAGAGGCAACAGAGGGATTAAACATCAAGCAGGACGGTATATACGTGGACTGCACTTTAGGCGGTGGCGGACACAGCTCCGTGATTGCATCCAAACTTGGTCCAGGGGGACGTCTGATCGCACTTGATCAGGATGATTGGGCTTTGGATAATGCTCGCGAGAAGCTCGCTGCCTATGGAGAACGTGTCACATTGGTGAAAACCAATTTTCGAGATCTGGAACAGGTACTTAAGGATCTGGATGTGCCCATGAAGGATGGTGCGCCACAGGTCGACGGTATTCTGTATGACTTGGGTGTGTCATCTCCACAATTTGATGAAGGAGAACGTGGTTTCAGTTACAATCACGATGCTCCGCTCGATATGCGAATGGACCAGGATGCCATACTGACGGCCAAAGAGATTGTGAATGAGTGGCCTGAAGAAGAGATTGCTCGAATTTTGTATCGCTATGGTGAAGAGAAGTTTTCGAGAAGGATTGCCCGTGTTATCGTCGAAAAACGAGCACAGTCCACCATTGAGACGACAGGTGAACTTGTGGAACTGATCAAGGAGGGCATTCCGGCGGCAGCTCGCCGTACGGGGGGCATCCGGCCAAACGCAGCTTCCAGGCATTACGCATTGCCGTAAACGATGAGTTGGGTGCGTTTGAAGAAGGCTTGCATCAGGCTGTTCGTTGTCTGGCACCAGGCGGACGTGTATCTGTTATTACCTTCCACTCCCTTGAGGATCGGATATGTAAACAGATTTTCAGCAGTTATCTGGAAAAATGTACATGTCCACCTGACTTTCCGTTGTGTGTATGCGGCGGCAAAGGGACCCTGCGTTTAGTAAACAGAAAGCCGCTGATTCCAACGGAAACGGAATTGGCTGAAAATTCACGTGCTCGTTCAGCCAAGCTGCGCGTAGCCGAGAAATTGTAGATCAAGAGTGGAGGAGAGAATCGGAGTATGGCATATACACGTGGTAATCTCGCTGTAAAAGAAAAGCGTCCCAGGAACGTGTGACCCAGCAACGATACAAAGAAACCACCAAAGTGGTGACCCGTCGTACGGGCCTTCCGGCACGCGAGAAGATTCTGTATCTGATAACCCTGGTGGTAGTGATGCTGGTTGGAGGAGCCTTGATGTCTCGTTATGCTCATATCTATGATCTAAACAAACAGGCACAGACGACCATTTCGGATATCAAGGGGTATGAGAAGACGATTGCAGACCTGCAGGTGGAAAAAGAAACATTGAATAACCAGGTCATCGAAAACGCTAAGCAACTTGGTTACGTTGAGGCTTCCGGTAAGGATGTCATTTTTGTACCTCGCTCAACAAGTGCAAAATCAACAGATGCTGAATCGTCCTCGAATACATCAAGCAGTAAGTAAAGAGGTGTTCCGATGATAAAAAGAATAAAGATGCGCACGTTGCTTATAGGGGGATGTATTACCCTCTTTTTCTTGTACTCGTAACCCGAATCTTTTTCATTCAAGTTGTGAACGGCGGTGTATGGCAGGAACGGGCGGCCGGTTTGGTAGAGCGGGAGCAGACAATTAAGGCTGCACGTGGAACGATTACGGACCGCAATGGTAACGTTCTGGCTACCGACGCGCCTGCATACACGGTTTCCGTTAATCCCTTATTAATTAATGAGCTTGGAATTCAGGATGTAGTTACGGAAAAGCTTTCAGCCCTTCTTGGGAAAAATGAGAGTGAGATGCGTGCGCTAGTCACAGCCAAAAATGCAAAGGGCAAGTTTTTTCAGCAGCGTGAAGTACGCAGTGAAGGATATAAGATAAGTCCTGAGCTTGCGGAAAAAGTCAACGAACTGCGTGAGGAACTGCAAGAAGAATACAAGGCTCGTAATGCAATTGTCATGGCGCAAGAGTCGAAGCGTTTTTACCCTGAAGAAACACTTGCTTCTCACCTCTTGGGATATATGAGCCGTGACGGGAAAGCTGTCAATGGACTTGAAGTCTCATATGATGAAGCTTTGACAGGTACAGATGGCTATCTGAATTATCAAAAGGATGCCAAGGGCATTAAACTTCCGGATTCACAGGATAACTATCTGCCACCTCAGAATGGGAAAAACCTTACGCTGACCATCGATGATACGATCCAATTTTACATCGAGGATGCAATGAAAGAAGCTGTTGCCAAGTATAACCCGCTGAGCATGACAGTTATTGCTGCGGATCCAAATACGATGGAGATTCTAGGGATGGCGAACTGGCCTACCTTTAACCCCAATTCGTATGGGAGTACACCTGATCAAAAGAATTTTATCAATCATGCTACCCAATCCATCTATGAGCCAGGCAGTACATTCAAAATAGTTACGCTAGCAGGGGCTGTCGAAGAGAAACTCTTTGATCCAAATGCTAGTTTTGAATCGAAGCGCATATATATCGGTGGTTTCCCGATTAGTGATAATGGACATGCCTATGGTTGGATTTCTTATCTTGAAGGTGTCAAACGGTCAAGTAACATTGCCTTTGTTAACTTGGGTTACAACATGCTTGGTGGTGAACGTCTGCGCCATTACATAGACGAATTCGGTTTTGGTAAAAAGACGGGTATCGATCTGCCGAATGAGGCGGCATCACCGATCAAACCACTTGTTTACAAATCCGAAATCGCTACCGCTGCCTATGGTCATGGTCTTGTACAGGTAACACCAATTCAACAGGTTGCGGCAATCTCGGCAATTGCCAACGGAGGCAAATTGCTCGAGCCACATCTGGTGAAGGAGATCAAGAACCCGAATGACGGGACGACTGAAGTAATCAAACCCAAAGTTGTTCGTCAGGTAATTTCCAAGGAATCGTCCAAACTCGTGAGCGGTTATCTGGAACAAGTGGTTGCAGATCAAACGATTGGTACAGGTCGTAACGCCTATATTGAAGGTTACCGTGTAGCCGGTAAGACGGGACGGCAAGAAAAGTCGTTAACGGAGAATACAGCAAGTCAAAAGACGTTGTATCGTTTATTGGCTTCGCACCGGTTAATAATCCGAAGATTGCTATACTTGTTGTCATTGACCAACCGGATGGAACCAACATTGGGGAGGAACCGCGGCTGCCCGGTATTCAAAAAGATTGTCAGCCAGACTCTTCAATACATGGGAATACCCAAAGATACAGCCAAAACTTCTGACAAAAAGTCAAAAGAAGTCTCTGTCGTGCAAGCCAAGGCGCCCGACCTGAGTGGCAAGACAGCCAAACAGGCCAGAAGCCAGCTTCTGAGTGCAGGTATTGCTTACGTGACTCTTGGTCAAGGTGATAATGTAATTCGGCAGTATCCGGTTGCTGGCGCATCTATGAATCCAGGCCAACGAATCTATCTGCTAACGGAAGAAAGCAGCAAGATGAAGATTCCCGATCTAACAGGCGAATCTCTCCGTGATGCCCTTGAAGTACTATCTCTCATGAAAGTGGGGGTTACGGTCAAAGGCGAGGGCTATGTCGTGAAGCAAACCGAGCAGGTTGCAGGTGAGCAGAGAACTGTGCAGTTGAATCTGCAGACTGCCAAAGCTGCAGTGACAGGTATAGCCGATGAGGCTCCAATCTCTTCTGATCCGTCCTCAGAAGCCGAAGGTAGGGAACAGGAGGCTTCGGGCGGAGAAGGTAAAACGAAAGAAACAGATGAAACAGATAACAACAAGGCTTCTGCCAATGAATCCGAATCGTCTGATGATCCGGCAACAAATGGGACTTCGCTACCATAGGGAGCTCTGACAGCTTGTTCTAACCCCCGGTTGTCCTGAATATTCATGAATGGAACGAATGTCATGATTTTGGGACGAGTGGGGGATCTTTTCGTGAAGGGATCAAGCGTAAATCTGCGGCGCAGGTTGCTATGGAGTTTAATGATTTTAGTTTTGTTATTTTCGGCCCTGATGATCAGGCTTGCTTATGTACAACTCGGGAAAGGTCCTGAATTGTCAGCAAAAGCAGAAGAATCCTGGCGGCGTAATATTCCTTACTCAGCCAAGCGAGGGGAGATTCTGGATCGAAATGGAACCTCTCGGCCTATAATGTGACGACACCGACCATTATGGCCATTCCGGCTCAGGTCAAAGAAGCTGAAACGACAGCTAAAGCACTGGCCCCATTGCTTGGGATGACGGAAGAAAAAGTGCTGGCAACCATCAAGAAACGTGAACTGATTGTACGACTACAACCCGGCGGCCGCAAAATTACGATGGAGAAAGCTCAGCGCATCCGTGATTTGAAGCTTCCGGGTATCGTTGTTGCTGAGGACAATAAACGTTTTTATCCTTATGATGATTTGGCTGCCCATATTCTTGGTTTTACGGGTATTGATAATCAGGGCTTAACGGGTGTCGAGAAGAAATACGATGATAAGCTGAATGGTCTGAATGGCAGTGTGTCCTACTTGTCCGATGCGGCCGGAAGGCTCATGCCGGGCTCATCCGAGAAGTATGTGGAACCGAAGGACGGCCTTAACCTCAAGCTGACCATTGATAAATCCATTCAGTCCATCATGGAGAGAGAACTGGATCAGGCCATGGTGAAATTCCAGGCGAATTCGGCATTGGCCATAGCGATGAATCCCAAAACGGGTGAAATTTTGGGGATGTCCAGCAGGCCGGGATACGAACCTGCCGATTATCAGCAGTATCCCGCGGAGATATACAATCGCAATTTGCCGATCTGGATGACCTACGAGCCGGGCTCCACATTTAAGATCATTACGTTGGCAGCCGCGCTTGAAGAGAAAAAAGTCAATCTGCAACAGGATCAATTTTTTGATCCCGGATATGTTGAGGTGGGTGGAGCCCGCCTGCGTTGCTGGAAAAGGGCGGCCACGGAAGTCAGACGTTCTTGCAAGTTGTGGAGAACTCATGTAACCCGGGATTTGTGGCGCTGGGGCAGAGGCTGGGAAAAGAATCACTCTTCTCCTATATTAAAGACTTTGGCTTCGGCACCAAAACAGGCATTGACCTCAGCGGAGAAGCCAGTGGAATTCTGTTCAAACTGTCGAGAGTGGGTCCCGTTGAGCTTGCAACAACGGCTTTTGGTCAAGGTGTATCGGTAACACCCATTCAGCAAGTAGCAGCTGTGTCAGCGGCCATCAATGGGGGTAAACTCTATAAGCCTTATGTTACGAAAGCGTGGGTCCATCCGGTCACGGGAGAAGTCATGGAAGAAGCCAAGCCGGAGCTCGTGCGACAGGTGATCTCGGAGAATACATCCAAGCAGGTACGGGAAGCACTTGAGAGTGTTGTCGCAAAAGGTACCGGGCGTCCGGCATTCATTGATGGATACCGGGTTGGCGGCAAAACAGGTACAGCCCAGAAGGTTATTAACGGACGTTATTCCTCGACCGAGCATATCGTATCCTTTATCGGATTTGCACCGGCAGATGACCCTCAGATTGTGGTCTATACTGCAGTGGATAATCCCAAAGGAATTCAGTTCGGAGGTGTGGTTGCCGCCCCGATTGTGCAGAACATCCTTGAAGATGCATTGCATTATATGAATGTCCCTGTTCGGAAGGATCAGGTCGCCAAAGAATACAAGTACGGTGAAACCAAAATCGTGACAGTTCCAGACCTGACAGGAGCTACTGTCGAAGATCTGTATGAAGACCTGAACATGAATTTCATGCTGGCAAAGTCCGGCAGTGGTAAATATGTAATCAATCAGGCACCCAAGCCTGGGGCAAGGGTAGATCAGGGATCTACCATCCGCATTTATATGGGAGATGTACTGAACGATGCACATGATCATACGAAGGATGAATAACTGGTGCGCCCAAGCCGTTTCGGCTTCAACCGCAACAAAATTCATCCAAGTGCGTTTCATTATTTGGTTGTATGGACGATATTAATAAATACAGACATATGCTAAAACAGAAGTATAATTGGAAAAGTGAGGTTATTCATGTGCTTTTAAAACAATTTGCATCGATGCTGACCACCGCCCGCCTCGTGGGCGAATCAAATACAGAATGCCAAAACCTTCAGACAGATTCCCGGCAGGTAAAACCGGGTGATCTGTTTATCTGTCTTCCGGGACATACGGTAGATGGTCACGATTATGCAGAGAAGGCTGTGAATGCAGGGGCAGTTGCATTGGTGGTTGAACGGCAGCTGGATCTGCCTGTACCCCAATTGCTGGTGAAGGACAGCCGGTTTGCGATGGCTGTGCTGGCCGATTTCTTTTTGACTCGCCAAGCCAGAAGATGAAGATGATCGGTGTAACGGGAACGAACGGAAAAACGACGACCACCTATTTGATTGAAAAAATCATGAGCGATTATGGCCGCAAGACGGGCTTGATCGGTACCATTCAAATGCGATATGACGGTCGCACCTATCCGATGTCAGGAACAACCCCAGAAGCGCTTGATTTGCAGCGTAGTCTGCATGATATGGTTCAGAAGGGGACGGACTGCTGTGTTATGGAAGTTTCTTCTCACGCATTGGAACAAGGACGAGTGAAGGGAACGAACTTCCGTACTGCGGTATTCACTAACCTGACGCAGGACCATCTGGACTACCACCATTCCATGGAGGAATACCGCGGGGCCAAAGGGTTATTCTTTGCACGGCTGGGTAACAGCTATACGGAAGATGCCTCGCAGCGTAAATTCGCGGTTATCAATGCAGATGATCCGGCTGCGGCTTATTTCATCTCTGTGACTGCGGCTGAAGTGATTACATATGGCATGGGTGAAGAGGCGGATGTACGTGCATCCCAAATCTCAATCACCTCACAGGGAACTTCTTTCCACGTGGATACCTTTGCAGGCAGCACGGATATTCGCTTGCGCATGGTAGGCAAATTCAATGTGTACAATGCGATGGCAGCCATCTCTGCTGCGCTGGTGGAAGGGATTCCGCTGGAAGAGATCAAGCGCAGTCTGGAGACGGTTCCGGGCGTGGATGGACGTGTTGAAGGCGTGGACGAGGGAGCTCATTTGCTGTTATTGTCGATTATGCCCATACACCGGATGGACTGGAGAATGTGCTGCGCACAGTGAAGGAATTTGCCGAAGGACGTGTAATCTGCGTGTTTGGCTGTGGTGGGGACAGGGACCGTACGAAACGCCCTCTCATGGGAAAAATTGCTGCGAAATATAGTGATTTTGTACTGGTTACTTCCGATAATCCTCGGACAGAAAATCCGGATCTGATTCTCAAAGACATTGAACAAGGCCTGATTGAAGAATCTGTTCCTGCTGAACGTTACACGATGATTGTGGATCGGCGCCAGGCAATTCATGAAGCTATTGAAATGGCAAGCCCAGCCGATGTAGTATTGATTGCGGGCAAGGGTCACGAGACCTATCAGATTATCGGCACAACCAAAACCGATTTTGATGACCGAATCATAGCCAAAGAAGCGATAAGGGGCAAATCCAATTGATAAAAAGAACATTGGCACAATTGGCCGAGATGTGTGGAGGAACATTAAGTGACGTAGCTGCTCATGGCCATGTAATGGTTGAAGGGGTGTTTACCGATTCGCGTAAACCCCTGGAAGGCAGTTTGTTTATCCCGCTAGTGGGTGAAAGGTTTGACGGACACGAGTTTGTGCAAGCCTGTCTAGAGAAGGGTGCTGCAGGGGCGATCTGGCAAAAGGATCATGGTATTCCACCACAAGGAGCTGTCGTTGTTGTTGAAGACACACTTGTTGCACTGCAAGAACTCGCATCTGCTTATCTAACGGAGAATAAAGCGGCTGTAGTCGGTATTACAGGCAGCAACGGCAAGACAACCACCAAGGACATCGTGGATGCCATTCTCTCGACTACGTTCAAAGTGCATAAGACGCAAGGCAACTTCAATAATCACATTGGTTTACCATTGACTGTGTTAAGTATGGACCCGGATACGGAGATTATCATTTTGGAGATGGGGATGAGTGGTCGCGGGGAAATTAATGATCTGTCCGTTATTGCTCAGCCTGATGTAGCGGTCATTACCAATATTGGTGAATCTCATCTGCTTCAGCTGGGTTCAAGACTGGAGATTGCCAGAGCGAAAGCCGAGATTGCCGCGGGTTTGAAGCCTGGCGGGTTACTGATCTACAACGGAGACGAGCCTTTAATTGCACAAGTCCTTGAAGAGCCCGAAACGAAGCAACCCGATGGGTTGCAGCGGTTTACATTTGGTCTGCAAACCGATAATGATGACTATCCTACCGGACTTATGAATGCACAGAACGGAGTAGTTTTCACCACCAAACAGTCCGGAGAACATGCATTTACGCTACCTCTGCTGGGAACGCATAATGTCGTTAATTGCCTGGCTGCTTTGGCAGTAGCTCGTCATTTCAAAGTGACGAAGGAGCAGATTTCCGCGGGGTTGTCCCGCTTGAAACTGACGGGCATGCGTATTGAGGTTACTCAAGGTGTCAGTGGTCTAACCCTGCTGAATGATGCATACAATGCAAGTCCAACCTCCATGAAGGCGGCAATCGATGTACTGGAAGGTCTGAAAGGATACCGCATGAAGGTTGCTGTGCTAGGTGATATGCTTGAGCTCGGTCCTCAGGAGCAGGATCTGCATTTTGGAATTGGTGAGTATATTACTTCTGCCAAAATGGACATGGTGCTCGTATACGGGCCGCTATCAGCACATATGGCTGAAGGAGCAAGAAAGCATATGCCGGCTGAGGCTGTGCATGCTTTTATAGATAAAGAAGAAATGACCCGTTATCTACTGGAGAAATTACATCCCAGAGACGTTGTCTTGTTCAAAGCCTCAAGAGGCATGAAGCTGGAGAGCGTGGTCGAAGCACTACAAATAGCACCATTACAGAATCGAGTAGACTAGAGGGGTGAACCCATGGATTTTCAGGTATTACTGTTAACAATCGGCGTTTCATTTATTCTGGCGGTGATTGCCGCACCGCTCCTGATTCCGCTGTTACGCCGCATGAAATTCGGACAGCAGGTTAGGGAAGATGGGCCTCAGAGCCATTTGAAAAAAAGCGGAACACCAACAATGGGTGGCGTCGTCATTTTAGTTGCGTTCACATTGGCCTTTCTGAAATTCTCGGCAGTCAAGAATACAGACTTTTATGTCTTACTCGTGGCTACGCTGGGATTCGGGCTGATTGGGTTCCTGGATGACTACATCAAAATTGTGTTCAAACGTTCACTGGGACTGACGGCCAGACAAAAAATGCTGGGTCAATTGTTCTTCAGTGCAGTGATGTGTTTCTTGCTGATCCAGAATGGACACAGCACAGCCATCTCCATTCCGGGTACGTCAGTCTCGTTCGACTGGACCGGATGGTTCTATTATCCGTTTGTTGTATTCATGATGCTTGCCATTACCAACGCGGTTAACTTTACCGACGGTCTGGATGGGTTGTTGTCAGGGGTAAGCGCGATTGCCTTTGGGGCGTTTGCCATTGTGGCGATGCAAGCCACGTCGATGCCGGCGGCAGTATGTGCAGCAGCGATGATCGGGGCCGTGCTCGGATTTCTGGTATACAATGCACATCCGGCCAAAGTGTTTATGGGAGATACAGGCTCTCTGGGGATTGGCGGTGCAATTGGTGCAGTAGCGATTGTAACCAAAACGGAGCTTCTCTTTGTCATCATCGGCGGTATTTTTGTCATCGAGATCCTGTCTGTTATTATTCAAGTGGTATCATTCAAGACTCGTGGCAAGCGTGTATTCAAAATGAGCCCCATTCACCATCACTTTGAATTAAGCGGTTGGTCAGAATGGCGGGTTGTTATTACCTTTTGGGCGGTAGGTGCAATTTTGGCCGCTCTTGGACTTTATCTCAACAAGGGGTTGTAGATTATGAACCATCCAGAATCATATCGCGGAGAACAAGTCGTCGTGCTCGGGTTGGCCAAAAGCGGCGTACAGGTCGCCAAAGTGCTGGATCGCGCCGGAGCGAAGGTTACAGTAAATGATAAAAAGAGAGAGATCAATGTCCCGAAGCTTCCGAATTGGAGGCTTTGGGAATTTCTGTTGTATGCGGAGGACATCCGGATGATCTGATTCACAGTGATGTGAAGCTGGTCGTCAAAAACCCGGGTATCCCATACCATGCCGCTCCTGTGCAGCAAGCTATGGCATTGGGCATCGAAGTGGTAACTGAGGTAGAGGTTGCTTATCATCTATGTGCGGCACCGATGATCGGAATAACAGGCTCCAACGGCAAAACCACAACGACCACTTGGGTGGGAAAAATGTTGGAGCATGCCGGTCTTAAGCCGATCGTTGCCGGTAATATTGGAACCCCCTCTGTGAAGCGGCAGAGCAGGCTTCTCCAGATAACTGGATGGTCGTCGAACTCAGCAGTTTCCAGCTCAAGGGAACGGTAGACTTCCGCCCGCGGATTGCCAGCTTGCTTAACGTTACAGAGACGCATCTGGATTATCATGGAGACCTGGATGATTATGTGGCTTCAAAAGCCAAACTGTTCGCAAACCAACAGCCTGACGACGTAGCTGTTCTGAATTGGGATGATGCCGTATGTCGTGGTCTGGTTCCTTACATCAAAAGCAGATTGCTTCCCTTCTCCATGATTGAGAAACTGGATACCGGTGTGTATGCCGATCCTCCTTATGTGGATGGAGAAGAGGATGATGTGAAACGTCAGGTTATCTACGCGGATGAAAAGGGAACTCACCACATCATTATTGACATCGAGGACATCGGCCTTCCTGGACGATTCAATGTGGAGAATGCAATGGCTGCTGTTGCCATTGCCGTGGTTGCAGGAGCTGATCCTGCGGTGCTGGCTGCTCCCCTTGCAGACTTCAAGGGAGTTGAACACCGACTTGAATACGTTCTGGAGCATAATGGCTCTGCGTACTACAACAACTCCAAAGCGACCAATTCAAAGGCTACGGTTATGGCCCTGAATTCGTTCAAGGAGCCGGTTGTGTTAATTGCCGGAGGATTGGATCGCGGGTCAGACATGATGGAATTGTTACCCTTGTTCCAGGAACGGGTAAAAGCTGTCGTTGCACTTGGAGAAACACGGTTGAAAATTGCCAAAGTTGCGGAACTTGCCGGATTAAAGCAAATTAAGGTCGTCGATAATGAGGAGGACGCTGCCCGGACGTTAACCGTTGCTGTGCAGGAAGCATCGAAGCTTGCCAGTGCTGGTGATGTCGTTTTGTTATCCCCGGCATGTGCAAGTTGGGACATGTTTGCTTCCTATGAAGAGCGGGGACGCATTTTTAAAGAGGCGGCGCATAACTTGTAAGTAGGGGGGTGGAAAAGCCCCTACTTCCATGCAAGGGGTGGCCTCCTGATGAAACAGACGCGACCGGCACCAGATATTTGGTTGCTGATTAGTATTTTGGCATTGCTTGCCATCGGCATCGTAATGGTATATAGTGCAGGCTCGGTGCTTGCCTTTCATGACTATGGCGATTCATTTTATTTTGTTAAAAGACAGGCTCTGTTTGCGGTGCTTGGGCTTGTGGCCATGTTCGTCACCGCTAACGTAGACTACCGGGTGTGGAGGAAGTATGCCAAGCCTATATTGATTGCCTGTTTTATTATGCTCATTGCCGTACTCATTCCCGGCATCGGTGTGGTTCGCGGTGGTGCACGAAGTTGGCTGGGCATTGGTTCGTTCGGTATTCAACCCTCAGAATTCATGAAGCTGGGCATGATTCTGTTTCTGGCTCACTGGCTGAGCAAGGAACCGGGTAAAATCAAAACCTTTACAACGGGGCTTTTGCCGCCGCTGGGATTGATCGGTTTGGCTTTTGGTATTATTATGCTGCAGCCTGATTTGGGGACAGGCACCGTGATGATGGGTGCGTCGATGCTTATTATTTTCACGGCTGGAGCGCGAATGAAACATCTGAGCCTGCTGGCTCTTGGTGGCGTAGCAGGGTTTGCGGCTTTGATCGCCGCAGCACCTTATCGGTTGCAGCGTATCACAGCGTTTTTGGACCCCTGGTCCGATCCGCTGGGTGCCGGATATCAGATCATCCAATCGTTATACGCCATTGGTCCTGGGGGACTGGCGGGCTTGGGACTGGGGATGAGCCGGCAGAAGTACAGTTATGTTCCTGAACCGCAAACGGACTTTATTTTTAGTATTTTGGCTGAAGAACTCGGCTTTATAGGTGGAATGATTGTATTATTGTTGTTTCTGGTGCTGGTGTGGAGAGGAATGCGTGTGGCCATGACCGTACCGGATGCCTTTGGCAGTCTGCTTGGTGTTGGTATCGTTGGTATGGTTGCTGTACAAGTCATTATTAACATTGGTGTTGTCATTGGCATGATGCCTGTTACGGGCATTACCTTGCCTCTGATCAGCTACGGTGGATCATCATTGACCCTCATGCTCACAGCACTGGGCATTTTAGTGAATTTATCCCGTTATGCGAGGTGACTATGCGATGCGAGTCGTTCTAAGCGGTGGCGGTACGGGTGGACATATCTATCCGGCTGTTGCCATAGCAAGACAATGCGAGGCGGAGAACCCGGACTCGACATTTCTATACATTGGAGGAACCAGAGGGCTGGAAAGCAAGTTGGTTCCCCAGGAGAATATTCCTTTTAAATCCATTGATATTACCGGTTTTCGGCGAAAATTGTCCATTGAGAACCTGAAAACGGTCATGCGTTTCATTCAAGGTGTACGCAAGTCCAAAAAGATGCTGAAGGAATTCAAACCGGATGTTGTGATTGGTACCGGTGGATATGTGTGTGGACCTGTGGTATATGCAGCAACAAAACTGGGTATTCCGAGTATAATTCATGAACAGAATGCCATTCCTGGTCTGACCAACAAATTTTTGATGCGATATGTGGACACGGTTGCCGTTAGCTTTGAAGGTTCTGAAACATCGTTTTCCGGCGCCAAAAAGGTGATCTACACTGGTAATCCACGGGCGACCACGGTAGCCCAGGCTAGCCGTGATCGTGGTTTTGCCACGTTAGGTGTACCCATGAACAGCCGTGTTGTGCTCGTGGTTGGTGGCAGTCGCGGGGCAAAAGCAATTAATCAGGCCATGGTGGACATGGCTCCAATGCTGGAACAACTGGACGATGTACATGTGGTTTACGTGACAGGAGATACCTATTTTGATGAAACGCGTGAAGCCATTCGCAGCTCATTGGGGACGATGCCAAACCACCTGCATGTCCTGCCTTACGTTCATAATATGCCTGAGGTGCTGGCCTGCACATCCCTGATTGTAAACCGCGCAGGTGCATCATTCCTTGCAGAGATTACATCTCTGGGTATTCCTTCAATCCTGATTCCGTCACCTAACGTGACCAACAATCATCAGGAAGCCAATGCGCGTACGCTTGAAGGTGGAGGTGCATCACTCACGATGCTGGAGAAGGATCTTACAGGCAAACTCCTGTATGAAGCCATCGCCAAGATTATGAATGATGAATTGGGACGTAAACGAATGGCTGAGGCTTCCCGCAAATTGGGGAAACCTGATGCAGCTGAAGTGCTTGTTCATGAAATTCAGCGTCTTGCTGCACGCCGATAACGTGCGTTTGTGGGCGATTGTCACACACATGACGGGGCTGACATAAGATACCGTATAAATCGTGACCATCGTTCCATGGCGCCCAGAGCACGGACTGTAGCAACAGAACACACCGTGCTCATCGGTTTTGAAGCAAAGGAGGAAGCAAACATGCACCAGTGGATATCGTTACTATCCCAGAATGATGTTGGCAGAGTTCTTGAAAACGAATCGCTAGCCAAATACACCACATGGAAAATCGGCGGTCCTGCGGATGCACTGGTCATTCCCGAGAATAAAGAGCAGATGTTAAATCTCGTTCAATTGCTTCACAAGCTTCAGATTCCGTGGATGCAGCTTGGGCGGGGTTCAAACATGCTGGTGTCAGACAAAGGAATACGTGGTGTTGTAGTGAAACCGGGCGATGGCTTTGATTATGCCGAATTTCACGAAGGTGGTGTAACCGCCGGAGCAGCACATTCTTTTGTTAAACTCAGTGTAATTGCTGCCAAAAAGGAATGGACCGGTCTGGAATTCGGCAGCGGTATCCCCGGCACTGTCGGTGGAGCCGTATACATGAATGCAGGTGCTCATGGATCGGATGTGTCACGGATATTCAAATTCGCTGAGATTGTACTGGAGACAGGGGAATTGGTACGCTTCAGCAAGGAGGACATGGACTTTGCCTACCGCCACTCTGTTCTGCATGATCGGAAAGGCATCGTGCTGGAAGCTACTTTTGAACTCCAGCATGGAGAGCGCAAAGTCATTTCGGAAACCCTGGCGGCATACAAAGATCGCCGGCGTCGCACACAGCCGCTGCAGATGGCATGTGCAGGGAGTGTATTCCGAAATCCGCCGGGTGATCATGCAGCCCGTCTGATTGAAGCAGCAGGGCTGAAAGGGATGACTCAGGGAGGCGCACAGGTATCCACCATGCATGCCAATTTCATTGTCAATACAGGCCAAGCAACAGCAGAGGACGTTATCACCCTAATGCAGCTGATTCAGAGCACTATATCATCTCAAAACGGTATTAACCTGGTACCGGAAGTCTTCGTAGTGGGTGAGCGGTAAACCCCGGAGGTGATACATTGGACAAATTGGTGATTGAAGGTGGGAAACCCCTCTCAGGATCCATACGCATCCATGGAGCAAAAAATGCCGCTTTACCGATTATGGCCGCAAGTCTGTTGGCAGATGGAGAAGTTACACTGCATAACGTGCCACACTTGCTGGACATTGAAGTGATGCTGTATATCCTGGAACGGCTTGGATGCACGTGTCGGCATGAACAGGGAACAGTGACGATTAATACCTCGTCTATCCGGTCATATGATGTGCCAGAAGATCTAATGAAGCAGATGCGCTCTTCCATTTTTTTGATGGGACCATTGCTGGCTAAGTTTGGGCAAGTGTCAGTGTATCAGCCAGGAGGCTGTGCCATTGGAGAACGCAAAATCGATCTTCACCTCCGGGGCCTGGAAGCGCTCGGAGCTTTGATTCAAGAGCAGGACCAACAGATTATCTGTCATGGTCGCAATCTGGTGGGTACAGATATTCTTTTGGATTTTCCCAGTGTGGGCGCAACCGAGAATATCATGATGGCAGCCGTTCTGGCTAAGGGAACGACAACCATATGCAACGCGGCAAGAGAACCTGAAATACAGGACCTGCAGCACTTTCTGAATGCCATGGGTGCAAGTATTATTGGCGCAGGGACGGATACGATTACGATCAATGGCGTAGAGAAACTGGAGCCTTGTTCCTATGAGATTATTCCGGATCGAATTGTTGCCGGAACCGTGATGATTGCAGCAGCGGCAACACGAGGCAATGTTACGCTTACACACTGCAATCCTGCTCATCTTACTTCACTTATACATGTATTGAAGCGCACTGGTGTTCAAATCACAGTCTGCAATGATATAATGACGGTGAGCTGTATGAGCCGTCCCAAATCAGTAGACCGTATTGTGACTTCTCCGTATCCTTCCTTTCCGACAGATTTGCAATCGCAGATCATGGTGCTGCTCAGTCTGGCAGACGGATTCAGTGTGATGAAAGAAACGGTATTCGAGGGCAGGTTCAAACATGTGGATGAATTGAATGTGATGGGGGCTGATATTTCAGTCGATCTGAACGCAGCATTTATCCGTGGTGTTCCCCGTCTGTACGGGGCTACAGTAGAAGCAACCGATCTTCGTGCAGGTGCAGCTCTGGTCATTGCTGGTCTGGCTGCTCAGGGCAAAACGGTTGTGGAGCAAGTGCATCATATAGACCGGGGCTACGATCAGATCGAGAAGTTATTCCAAAGTCTTGGAGCATCGGTTGAGCGACAGTCGCCCGTTTCAAAACAGTTGGATTTTGCCAATTAACGTCCTTGGAGTCCCCTTCTTGAAGGGAGGGGACCTGAGGCTTTGTGGAGCGCTATTTATGCCTAAAAGTCAAATTCCGGTTCTGAAGAAGAATCGGCCAAAAGGAAACACAAGCCGCAAGATTGTAATTATTCTCTTATTACTATTTATTGTATTGCTCGCTGTATTATTCTTTCGTTCTTCCATGAGCCGGATTTCGGCCATTGAAATTACGGGTAATGTATATACAGCGACCTCAGAACTGCTGGAGAAAAGTGGTCTGAGAGAAGGCGATCAATTTTTTGGGACAAGTACTGCCGAGGTTATTGAGCGACTCAAGGCCATCAAGGCGATTTCCACGGTTACGGTAGACAAACAATTCCCGGGTATTATCCATATCAAGGTTCAGGAATATGCCACGGTTGCCTATGAGCTTGGTTCTGACGGTACCCTCAAAGCGATATTGGCCAGTGGGACAAGCTTGGAGGTTCCGGCAACGATTGGTGTTGCTGTGGAGAAGCCCATATTGACTCAATGGAAGGCTGATGATCCACTCAAAGCCAAACTGAGCCAGGCACTGGCTAAAATTCCGAATGAATTGACGACGGATATTTCGGAGATTATTCCGAATCCAACGCCTTCATTTCCAGATCAGATTCGGATGTATACCAAGTCACAGTTTGAAGTGATTACAACCGTCTCTCTTTTATCGGATAAAGTGGAATATCTGAATCAGGTAATTGAGACCGAACGGCCTGGGAAAATCACCATGCTTGAGGCAGATACCTATGTCCCTTTCATCCCGGATGATCCAGAAGATGATGTTGAACCGGGAGCAAGCCCCTGACCTTTGCCATGATGAGGCTGATCTGAATATGAAAGCCTAGGCAGGTCGGGGGTTGGCCCGTCACAGCAATGAAACTTGTTCTTTCTGAGATGAAGAAAAAATGATACACTTGAACTTATGGCACATGAGTTGCCTCCTTCTTTTTCTTCAAGGTTTTATGTCTCGCAACCAGATTTTGACACCCAAAAACATTGTAGAAAAAGAGGGAAAGCCTGAAGTGTGTTGAATATGTTTTAAGAGTGTTTAAATTCGAACGTATTTTACTATTGGAGTCAGGAGGTGCCACAGACTTGAGCAACAATGACATCATTGTTAGTTTGGACATCGGTACATCCAAAATTCGCGCTATTATTGGGGAAATGAATAATGGAACCTTTAATATTATAGGAGTTGGATCTGCCGACTCGGAGGGAATTCGCAAAGGTGTAATCGTAGATATCGATCAGACGGTGCAGTCGATTCGCAACGCAGTGGATCATGCAGAACGTATGGTGGGTATTCAAATATCCGAAGTGTATGTTGGAATCTCGGGAAATCATATCGGACTGATGAGCAGTCACGGCGTCGTGGCTGTGTCTAACGAGGATCGTGAAATCGGGGAAGAAGACATGGAACGGGTGTTGAAAGCAGCCGAAGTCATTGCGGTTCCGCCGGAACGGGAAATTATTGATGTTGTCGCCAAGCAATATGTTGTAGATGGCTTGGAGGGCATTCAGGACCCCCGTGGTATGATTGGTGTTCGTCTGGAAGTTGAAGCAACGATCATTACGGGTGCAAAAACAGCGATACATAATCTTTTGCGCTGCGTGGAAAAAGCGGGTCTGAAAGTAAGCGATCTTGTTCTCATGTCGCTTGGAGCGGGTCAACTGGCTTTGTCCAAAGATGAAAAAACGATGGGTTCAGTGCTTGTTGATATTGGAGCAGGTGCAACAACCATCGCCATTTTTGAAGAAGACAGTCTTGTTGCAACATCAACATTGCCGATTGGCGGAGAATTCGTAACGAATGATATTGCCTATGGCTTACGCACGTTAACGGATCAGGCGGAGAAGGTCAAACTGAAATATGGCTGCGCCTGGTTGGATGATGCTGCTGCAGATGTGATGTTCAAAGTCACCCGAATTGGCAGTAACGTAGACAAGGAATTTTCACAGGAGGATCTGGCGGCTATTATTGAACCTAGGGTTCAGGAAATATTCCAGATGATATCTCAAGAAGTGAAACGTCTTGGTTATAACGAGCTTCCTGGAGGTTATATACTAACGGGAGGTACGGTATCTATGCCGGGTGTCCTGCAGGTTGCTCAGCATGAACTTGCTGCTTCGGTACGAGTCGCGGTGCCGGATTATATCGGTGTGCGTGATCCTGGCTTCACGAGTGGAGTCGGCATTTTGCACAGTGTAATCCGCAGTTTGCGTATTCGTCCCTCGATCAACAGCGGCGGTGGCAACAATAATAATAACAACAAAAAACCGACCAACCGTCCGAAGCCGAATGCGGCTCAGGAATCGGAGCAAAAACCAGGTCTGTTCGAGCGGCTGAAAAATATGTTCAGCGAATTTATATAACAGGTTGAATCCATTTCATACAATCCTTGAAGCCGTTTGAATGCGCTGGTAAACTAACATAAACGCTTTCGTTCGTCGATATATGAAATTGATTCGGTTCAATACCAATTGGACGGGCCATCCATGCACATTGAGGGGGAGATGGAATAATATGTTGGAATTTGATTTCGAGATGGAGAGCTTTGCTCAAATAAAAGTCATTGGTGTGGGCGGCGGTGGAAGCAATGCTGTTAATCGAATGATTGAAAATGGAGTGCAAGGTGTAGAATTCATTACCGCAAATACGGATGCGCAGGCATTGCACTTGGCGAAATCCGAACATAAATTGCAAATTGGTGATAAGTTGACAAGAGGTCTAGGTGCTGGTGCCAACCCTGAAGTGGGTAAAAAGCCGCCGAAGAATCTCGTGATCTGATGATGAACACCCTGAAGGGTGCCGACATGGTTTTTGTAACTGCCGGAATGGGCGGAGGGACAGGAACAGGGCAACTTCCCGTTATTGCTGAGATCGCCAAAGAATGTGGTGCTCTTACAGTAGGCGTAGTGACACGACCGTTCACGTTTGAAGGACCGAAACGTTCCAGACATGCTATGCAGGGCATTGAAGCGCTCAAGGAAAAAGTAGATACATTGATTGTGATTCCAAACGATCGTTTGCTTGAAATTGTTGACAAAAAACACCAATGCTTGAAGCATTCCGTCAAGTAGACAACGTTCTCCGTCAAGCCGTTCAGGGTATTTCTGACCTGATTGCTGTCCCAGGTCTAATTAACCTTGACTTTGCAGACGTCAAAACGATTATGACTGAACGTGGATCTGCCCTGATGGGAATCGGTGAAGCAACTGGGGAAACTCGTGCCGCTGAAGCTGCACGCAAGGCTATCATGAGCCCATTGCTTGAAACTTCGATTGAAGGTGCACGCGGTGTAATCATGAACATTACGGGTGGAACCAATCTGTCCCTGTATGAAGTCAATGAAGCGGCAGAGATTGTCACAGCGGCTTCAGATCCGGAAGTGAACATGATCTTTGGTGCGATTATTGACGAAAACCTGAAAGAAGAGATCAAAGTTACGGTGATTGCAACCGGATTTGAAGATAAGCCAGCATCGCCGCCTTCTGGCCATAAACCAACGCCGGCAACGGAGACAACGGAAACGCGTTCGCCTAACCTGCGTCCGTTTGGAAATCAGCCGAGCAATGATCAGCTGGACATTCCGACATTTTTACGCAATCGTTCACGCAATAATAACAACGACTAATACCGATATTGATTTAATGGAAACCCGGTACTCCTTATGGAGTGACCGGGTTTTTTCTGTTTTTTTAAATATCATAACATACAGTATTGAACAAATTCTGAACAACGAGCCTACGCTATTCCGACAAAAAAAGTTGGAAACACACCCCATGATTAGACAGACTTTGAACAGCGGGCTCCGTATACTTGTGAATATGCTCAAGAATATCGAAATACCGGTATACCGATATTTCGATATGTTGCGCGCAGGCAGGTGAAGAATGTGGTTGTGTATGTGGATCTTATTTTTTTGACTAACCTGTGTATTGACGGTGCACTGATCGGACTAACCGCCTGGATGCGCCAAACAAAGCTGGTTTGGTGGAGATGGTTGCTATCAGCTATTGTGGGCGCATTATACGTGGTCATGATGTTTGTACCGGAGTTTGATTTTATGTTTACCTTTTTGATCAAGTTCGGGTTCTCGCTGGTCATGCTTGTCATTGCTTTTGATTTTAAAGGTTTGCAGGCTTTTGCGAGGACGCTCGGTACCTTCTATGTGATTAATTTTGTCGCTGCCGGAGGTATTCTGGGTGTGCATTACATGCTTCAGAGCTCCGGTGAGTTGTTTAACGGCATTTGGTTCACGGCTTCTGGTGGGATGTCATTTGATTTGAAGATCGCTTTCTGGTTCACGTTTATCGTATTTTTTGCTGTCCTGTTTTTATTCAAAGCCGTGCAGAGCTCAAAACGGAAAACGGATCGCATGACGACGTATTTGGGTAAAGTTGAGGTCTGCATCGATGAGGTAGTCATTTCTTGTACAGGCCTTCTGGATACGGGCAATCAACTTACAGATCCCTTGTCGCGCATGCCGGTCATGGTGATGGAGGCTTCATTGTGGCAAGACATGTTACCTGCTTCATGGAAGGGCAGACTCAAGGATGAGGCGCCGGACAACCTTATTCTGGAGCTTGATCAGGAAAGTTTTCAGTGGCAGGATCGACTACGGCTGGTGCCTTATCGGGGCATTAACAAAGGGACTGCGTTTATGCTGGCAATGAAGCCGGACCGGGTGAAAGTGACGATGGAGGAAACATGTTATGAGACGACAAGGGTACTCATTGGGCTGGATGGAGGTGTTTTGTCGTCGGATGGGAAATACCAGGCCGTGATTCATCCTGAACTTGTGCAAGACGCTGCTTCTGCGCAGTCTACGGCTCTCTCTGCGGGAGCAACAGAAAAGCCGCTGAATGTGGTATAGGAGGAACGTACATGCTTGTGAAATGGAAACTGGTGGCGCAGCTGCAATATTACCGTCTGTTATTTTTGTTGGGACTCAAAAGTGAAGAGATCTATTACATTGGGGGAAGTGAGGCACTTCCTCCGCCTTTGACAAGGGAAGAAGAAGAATTTTTACTGCAAAAATTATCTTCGGGTGATTCGGCCATTCGTGCGATGCTCATTGAGCGCAACCTGCGTCTGGTGGTGTACATTGCACGGAAATTCGAGAACACAGGAATCAATATTGAGGATCTGGTCTCCATCGGAGCCATCGGACTGATTAAGGCCGTGAATACATTCGATCCGGAAAAGAAAATTAAACTGGCAACCTATGCATCACGTTGTATCGAAAATGAAATTCTGATGTACCTGAGACGTAATAGCAAGATCCGAACAGAAGTTTCTTTTGATGAACCGCTGAACATTGATTGGGACGGAAATGAACTATTATTATCGGATGTATTGGGTACAGAAAACGATACAATCTATCGGAATATTGAAGAGCAGGTAGACCGAAAACTTTTGCACAAGGCACTGGAAAAATTAACGGAGCGCGAGCGAATGATTATGGAGCTTCGCTTTGGCTTGACGGATGGGGAAGAAAAGACACAAAAGGATGTAGCAGATCTGCTTGGAATCTCCCAATCCTACATCTCTCGTCTCGAAAAAGAATCATTAAAAGACTTCGCAAAGAGTTCAATAAAATGGTCTGAAAAACATGATGCCTCAGAATGGGTATTACTGGCAAGGGTGCCAAGTACGAATAAAAAAGCCTGCCCCGGAGATAATGTACATTAATGTTTCTCCTTGGGAGGTAAATCACGATGACCCGAAACAAAGTCGAGATTTGTGGCGTGGACACCGCAAAATTGCCTGTCCTCACCAACACTGAAATGCGGGAATTGTTTCATTCCCTTCAGCAACACCATGATCGCTCAGCAAGAGAGAAATTAGTGAATGGCAACCTGCGTCTGGTACTCAGTGTCATTCAGCGTTTTAACAATCGGGGGAGTTTGTCGATGATCTGTTCCAGGTTGGTTGCATCGGCCTGATGAAAGCCATTGATAATTTTGATTTATCCCAGAATGTCAAATTTTCAACCTACGCGGTGCCGATGATTATCGGTGAGATCCGTCGATACCTGCGTGATAATAACCCGATTCGGGTGTCTCGCTCCTTGAGGGATATTGCTTACAAAGCGCTTCAGGTCCGTGACAGCCTGACGAATAAAAATTCCCGGGAACCGACGATATTCGAAATTGCGGAAGTACTGAATGTGCCGAAGGAAGATGTTGTATTTGCATTGGACGCCATTCAGGACCCTGTATCGCTCTTCGAACCGATTTATCATGATGGTGGAGATCCGATTTATGTTATGGATCAGATCAGCGATGACAGAAACAAGGATGTCTCGTGGATTGAGGAAATTGCGCTGCGCGAAGCGATGCATCGTCTTGGTCAGCGGGAAAAAATGATTTTGTCGATGCGGTTTTTTGAAGGAAAAACCCAGATGGAAGTAGCAGATGAAATTGGCATTTCCCAGGCTCAGGTATCACGTTTGGAGAAATCAGCGATACAACAGATGCAAAAACATGTGAAGTCGTAACACGATGCAATGGCAGGAGGGCGATCAATCGGGCAGTGTGTGCCGTTGGTCGTCTTTTTGTATGAGTCGTTCCCACATTCGATGAAAAACAGGACATTTTTCGCCCCCGAAACATATATTGTATAGAAGTGTGGAGAACGGGTTGAAGAGGAATGACAGGGGGCGGGAATAAATGAAAGTAAATACGAGCGAAGTTGCGGCACGTGGGATGAAAATCTCGGACTTTCAGACGAAGGATGTCATTAACATCACGGATGGTAAGCGTCTGGGGCAGATCAGCGACTTGGAGCTTGATCTGAAGCAGGGACGAATTGAAGCGATTGTTGTACCGGGGTACAGTCGTTTTATGGGTCTCTTTGGAGGGGGAACGGATCTGGTCATTCCCTGGAGAAACATTGTGAAGATTGGTTCGGATGTGATTCTGGTGAAGATGGATGAAGTAAAGGAAAACACATATGACGAACGTGATCGCGAAGCGCGATTGTATGATGAACAGCAGCATAACCGTACAGAGCGTGTGGAACGCATTGAACGAGCAGAACGTAATCAGCGTCGAACGATATAAAGGAGACAGAATGTGGCTCATTTGGTACACTGAAAGTGGTGAGGTGAGAGAATGGAACCCTTTGTATTGAATAAGGAATTACTTGAACGGACAAAGAACCCCAATCCAGATTTCGGTCCTGATCCGTTATTATTATATGTTGAGCCATGGGCACAGCAATTCGAACCGTTGTCAGCCGGGTTTACGACGAGGCATGGTGGAGTGGGAAAAGTTCCGTATGCCACGCTCAATTGTGCCTATCATGTTGGGGATGATCCTGAAGTTGTGCTTAACAACCGCCGGCTTGTGACCGAGAAGATTGGCTTTGCAGCGGAAGCCTGGACCTGTGGAGAGCAGGTGCACGGCAAACATGTAGCCGTAATTACCGCTGAAGATCGGAGCAGAGGATTACTTGATCGTCAGTCGGCATTGCAGGATACGGATGGATTGGTCACGAATGTGCCGGGTGTGCTGTTGACTTCTTTCTATGCAGACTGTGTCCCGCTGTATTTCTATGACCCTGTACAACAGGCAGTTGGTCTTGCACATGCCGGTTGGAAAGGTACAGTAGCGGGTATCGCTGTATCCATGGTGGAGACGATGGAACGGGAGTACGGCGCCGTAGGCAGGACATTCGAGCTGCAATCGGTCCGTCGATTGGGGATTGCTGTTATGAAGTGGATGAGGCGGTCATGCAGCATGTGCGGGTTTGGTTTGATGATTCCCCGGGTAATGATGAATACAAGGATTCTGTTCCTAAACAGGCATATCGATCCGTGAATAACGGTAAAACGATGTTAAACTTGAAAGAATGTAATCGACACATTATGATGAAAGCAGGAATATTGCCGGATCATATCGAATGTACAACATGGTGTACAAGTTGTCATCCCGAACTATTTTTCTCCTATCGGAAGGAAAATGGTGTTACAGGGCGGATGGCGAGTTGGATTGGGCTGGAAGAGAGGTGACCTCTGTGTCATTGGAGGAGCGTATACAACAGGTAAATCAGAAGATAGAGGATGCATGTCGGCGCAGTAACCGTCATCGTGATGATGTGAATGTGATTGCGGTCACGAAATATGTCTCACTTGAAACAACGGGATCGGTGCTGGATCATGGTCTTGAGCATATTGGAGAAAATCGGTGGCAGGATGCACAGGCCAAGTGGGAAGCCTTTGGTCAACAGGGTACCTGGCATTTTATCGGTCATTTGCAGACGAACAAAGTGAAAGACGTGATCGGCAAGTTTCGTTACATACATTCACTGGATCGTTTGTCATTGGCGAAGGAGTTGGATAAGAAAGCAGCTTCACTTGGCATTCAGGTGGAAACGTTTTTGCAGGTGAATATTTCGGGTGAAGAGAGCAAGTATGGCTTACAGCCTGAACAGGCAAGTTCTTTTTTGCGTGATATTCGTTCGTTCAACAATCTCAAGGTTGTTGGCTTGATGACCATGGCACCTCATGAGGAAGATCCCGAGCTGACGCGTCCCGTATTTCGTGGATTGCGTGAGCTGAGAGATCAATTGAATGGACAAGCCCTTACAACAGAACCATTAACGGAGCTGTCGATGGGGATGTCCAATGATTTTGAAGTGGCCATTGAAGAAGGGGCAACCTGGGTACGGCTGGGATCGATTCTCGTAGGAAAGAGGAGGGTTCACGATGGGCGTAATGAATAAATTTATGAATTTCCTCGGACTTCAGGAAGAGGAAGAGATTGTGGAACGTGAGCGACTGGCTGCGCAGGAGGAAAATGAATCTGAACATCAGGAAGCTGAAACCTCAAGTCTCGATAAACGTAGAAACCAAAGGGGGAATAATGTGGTGAGCATTCATTCCCAGAAAAATGTTAAAGTTGTCCTGTATGAACCGCGTTCTTATGACGAGGCTCAGGAAATTGCCGACCATCTGCGTTCGCATCGTACCGTTGTGGTGAACCTGCAACGAATTCGCCAGGACCAAGCGCTGCGCGTTATTGATTTTTTGAGTGGCACAGTATATGCATTGGGTGGCGGTATTTCCAAAATCGGCGGAAACATTTTCTCTGCACGCCAGATACGGTTGAAATTCAGGGATCAATTACGGAAATACTGGCTGACAGCGAGCAAGATTATAACAGAATGAGGTGAGCCACTTTTGTATCAGATTGAAAGCGTGTTGTACACGTTATACCAGATTTACTTTTACATGGTCATTGTCTACATATTGATGTCCTGGCTTCCCAATGCGCGGGAAAGCTTCATTGGTGAATGGCTAGGCAAGTTCGTGGAGCCATATCTGAGACCATTCCGTCGATTTATCCCACCTTTGTTCGGTGTGCTGGATATTTCCCGATTGTGGCGCTGATCGTTCTGCAACTCGCGCTAAACGGATTGATCTCCATACTTCGGTATTTTGTATATTAGAGGTTGTTCAAAAAGTCCGCTTTTGATTACGAAGGATGCCTAGTGGCATCGTCAGCATCGAATATGGAATTCAGCCGAAATGTCCGTTGCTCACGTAGTTTTCCCTACGCTCCGCTACTCCATTTCTAGCTTTATCCCATCTTCTCGGTACTGAAAACCGGTCTTTTTGAACACGAACTATTAGGGTAGGGTGACATAAATGAGCGGTGAAATTTATGAACATTTTAGCCATGATGAGCGGGATTTTGTAGATAAGGCTTCGGACTGGGTTGAGCGTGCAGGCAAGTATCATGACATGAAGCTAACTGACTTTCTTGACCCAAGACAGGTCTTTATTTTACAAACGCTTGCTAATCGTCGTAATGACGTTCAGATTCGTCTGGACGGTGGTTACGAGGCTGCTGAGCGCAAGCGTGCGCTGGTTGCACCTGATTATATGTATCTGGATGATGAGGATATGGGGATGCAGGTGCTCAGTATCACGTCTGATGATCAGAAAATCTCGGAGCTGGAGCATGGGGACTATATGGGTTCCCTGCTCGGGCTTGGGATGAAACGTGGAAAGATCGGGGATATCCAAGTGCTGGAGGACGGTTGCCATACAGTGGTGGCGGCGGAAACCGGCGCTTTTTTATCGCTTCAACTGAATCAGGTGCATCGGTTACATGTGTTCACAGAGTTACTTCCTTTGGACCAGATGCGATGGTCAGAGAACAAACTGGAGACGATGGATATTACGGTTGCTTCGCTTCGTTTGGATGGAATCTGTGCAGATGTATATCGGCTTAGTCGCAGTAAAGTGCTGGTGCCGATCAAAGCTGGGCGCTGCCGTGTGAACTGGAAAGTTGAGGAAGATCCCTCCAAATCGCTAAAAGCGGGTGATGTCGTATCCATTCAGGGATTTGGCCGGTTCAAGGTGATTGAACAGGATGGAATGACCAAAAAAGGGCGCTGCCGAGTGAAAATCGGCAAATTTGCCTGATTCTGTTGCAGGAAAATCCGCTTTCTTGTCGAAATGTTTATCATAAAGGTGTAGAAAATACGCGGTGTATCCGATATACATTAAGTCAAAGATTTATGCTGCAAACCTTCTCAGGACGGGAAGGAAATTTTACAGGAGGTGGACAGCATGCCATTAACGCCGCTGGACATACACAACAAGGAATTTTCCCGACGTTTGCGCGGGTATGACGAGGATGAAGTCAATGAATTCCTGGATCAAGTCATCAAAGATTACGAAGGCGTCATTCGCGAGAACAAAGAGCTGAGCAATCAGTTGCTGTCCGTACAGGAAAAGCTGGATCATTTTGCTACGATTGAAGAAACGCTCAGCAAAACGATCATCATTGGCAGGAAGCTGCTGATGATGTGAAGAATAATGCGAAGAAAGAAGCGCAGTTGATCGTGAAGGAAGCAGAGAAAAATGCAGACCGGATCGTGAACGAAGCGTTGGGCAAATCACGTAAGATTGCTTTGGAAGTAGAGGAACTGAAAAAGCAGGCATCGATCTATCGTGCTCGTTTCCGCACGCTTGTTGAAGCGCAGCTTGAACTGTTGACTCAGGATGGTTGGGAAGTGCTGGAGAGCCGGGAGCAGGAAGTGCGTGACCGTGAGCGGGAGATGAAAGAAATTTATTAGTCTGTCGCCTGGTTGACTTTTGTCTGCAAAGAGGCTATAACTATATTCATAATGAATAGTGATTCCATGACGGGTTCAGTACGTTATGATCTCATCCCTCAGAGAGTTGGTGGTTGGTGCAAACCAATGGATGAGTTATAGCCGAATATCTCCCCGGAGAAGTGACGCTGAAGCGGAGATATTGCCGTGTGTAAGCCGAACCGTAAGCCGTACGTTATAACGGCACCCTGCGGTAGTTGAGCGGGGCATAAGCGCTGTTGATGACAGAGCATACCCAGCTTGTCTGGATGTGGTTTGTGATGAACAGAATTAGGGTGGTAACGCGAGTATAGTCTCGTCCCTTTCCAGGGATGGGGCTTTTTTTGTATTCAAAAAAGGCGAACGTCCCTGATGCCCGCAGGAATCTCAAGGAGAGAGCCGCCCGCCGGGGGAGCGAAGCACCCGGCAACACTCGCCTCGCGGTAAGGCCATGCGGCGTTCACGCAGGGAACAGCCGCAAAATGGCCGCCACCACGCACATAACCCTCCGCCCACAAGCGGCGCAACTGTCCCCTCATATCGACAACCCATCCCGGGTGTCCAGAGGGCGGAGCGCCTATGGGGTCCCCCTTGGCAAGGGGGATTTAGGGGGATTGGAACGCTTTTTGTGGACAGTCCACAATTTAACCAAAGAAAGGGAAGATGATCCGCATGCAACGAGTTGACGTCAAAGAGAAGGCACGTGCCAGAGAATTACGCGTGTTAGATAAATGGAAAACGGAGAATACATTCAAAAGATCCATCGAAAACCGGGAGGGCAAGCCAAACTTCGTATTTTATGAAGGGCCGCCTACTGCGAACGGTAAACCGCATATCGGTCACGTACTGGGCCGCGTAATCAAGGATTTCGTTGGACGCTATAACACGATGAAGGGTTACCGTGTGGTTCGTAAAGCAGGGTGGGATACACATGGTCTGCCTGTAGAACTGGGTGTACAGAAGAAGCTTGGCATCTCCCACAAGTGGGAAATCGAAGATTACGGCGTGGAGAAATTCATTAACGAATGTAAAGCGAGCGTATTCGAGTATGAGCAACAATGGCGTGATTTGACAGAAGGGATTGGATATTGGACGGATATGGATAACCCATATATTACTCTTGATAACAACTACATCGAGAGTGTATGGAACATCCTGGCCACAATCCACGAGAAAGGCCTGTTGTATCGGGGTCATCGTGTGAGCCCGTATTGTCCATCTTGCCAGACAACACTGAGTTCACATGAAGTTGCACAAGGGTACAAAGACGTCAAAGATCTGAGTGCTACAGCGAAATTCAAACTGAATGACAGCGGAGAATTTGTACTCGCTTGGACGACAACGCCTTGGACGTTGCCTTCACACGTTGCACTTGCCGTGAATCCGGATATGGACTACTCCCGTGTTCGTCAAGGTGATGAAGTGTACATCATGGCAACAAATCTGGTGGAGAAAGTAATGAAAGACACCAAGGGTAAGTATGAGATCATCGGTGCACTGAAAGGTGCCGACCTGGTTGGTAAAACGTATGATCCTCCGTTCAACTACGTACAGGCTGAGAAAGCCAACATCATTCTGGGCGCAGGCTTTGTAACGGATGCAAGTGGTACGGGTATCGTTCACATGGCACCTGCCCATGGTGAAGATGACTACCGTGTATGCCGTGAGAACGGGATCAGCTTTGTGAACATGGTGGATCTTGAAGGTAAATTTATCGACGAGGTTACTGACTTTGCTGGACGTTTCGTGAAGGATTGTGATATTGATATCGTGCGATATCTGTCAGAGAATGGACGTCTGTTCAGCAAAGAAAAATATGAGCACAGCTATCCGTTCTGCTGGCGTTGTGATACACCGCTTCTGTATTATGCAATGGACAGCTGGTTTATCCAGACGACAGCCATCAAGGACCAATTGATTGCCAACAATAGTGAAGTGGATTGGTACCCGGGTCACGTTCGTGAAGGACGTTTTGGGAAATTCCTTGAGGATCTGGTGGATTGGAACATCAGCCGTGATCGTTATTGGGGAACGCCGCTGAACATCTGGGTGTGCGAGGAGACGGGTGAACAATTTGCTCCACATAGCATTGCAGAATTACGTGCTCGTGCGGTAGGTGATGTGCCTGAGAATCTTGAATTGCATAAACCGTATGTGGATGACGTTAAAGTCATGAGCTCTTGTGGCAAATATGAAATGAAACGTACACCGGAAGTGATCGATGTCTGGTTTGACAGCGGCTCCATGCCGTTTGCCCAGCAGCACTATCCATTTGAAAATAAAGAAGTTTTCGAACAGCAGTACCCTGCTGATATGATCTGTGAAGGGATTGACCAGACACGTGGCTGGTTCTACAGCTTGCTGGCGGTTTCCACCCTTTTGACAGGCAAAGCACCTTACAAAGCAGTTATGGCTACTGGACACGTTCTGGATGAGAACGGACAGAAGATGTCCAAATCGAAAGGCAACGTGATCGATCCTTGGGAAGTGATTGAAGAGTACGGTACAGATGCATTCCGTTGGGCTCTGTTGTCTGACAGTGCACCTTGGAACAGCAAACGTTTCTCCAAAGGTATCGTAGGTGAAGCCAAATCCAAAATGGTGGATACGCTGGTTAACACCCATGCATTCCTGACGCTTTATGCTACCATTGATGGGTTTGATCCGCAGGAGCACCCGTTCCAACTGTCTGCACACAAGCTGGATCGCTGGATTCTGTCGAGACTGAACAGTCTGATCCTGGTTGTAGAAAAAGCGCTGTTGGTTAACGACTATCTGAACTCTTCCAAAGCGATTGAAGCATTTGTTGATGAGCTGAGTAACTGGTATATCCGTCGTTCCCGTGACCGGTTCTGGGGAAGTGGCCTGACAGAGGATAAACTGGACGCTTACCGCACTTTGACTGAGGTACTGGTAACTACCGCCAAACTGGTTGCTCCGTTTACACCGATGCTTGCAGAAGATATCTATCTGAACCTTGCAACAGGCGAGAGTGTGCACATGGAAGATTATCCGGTAGCGAATGAATCGCTAATTGATGCAGGACTGGAACAGGATATGGAGACGGCTCGCCGTGTGGTTGAACTTGCGCGTAACGTTCGTAACGAAACAGGCATCAAGACACGTCAGCCGCTGTCCGAATTGATCGTTTCCCTGGATAAAGGCTTTGATCTGGCAAGTTATGAAGAGATCATCAAGGAAGAGATCAATGTAAAAGGAATCCGTACGGAGCATAACGATGCGGAATTCGTTGACTTTACATTGAAGCTGAACCTGAAAGTCGCAGGTAAGAAATACGGCAAAAACGTAGGATTCCTGCAAAACTTCTTCAAGGGAATGTCGGCCGATGAGACGCGTAAAGTCGTTTCGGAGGGTGTGCTGAACATCGTTTCTCCAGAAGGCGAAGAGCTGCAAGTGACAAGCGAAGAATTATTGGTTGATAAACAGGCCAAGTCAGGTTTTGCTTCAGCATCTGGTTACGGTCTGACGGTTGCGCTCAATACTGAAATCACAGAAGCCTTGGAACAGGAAGGCTGGGTTCGTGAAGTGGTTCGTGCAGTGCAGGATACCCGGAAACGACTGGACTTGCCGATTGAGAAAAGAGTTCGTTTGACTCTGGATGTGGATGCATCCCTTCAGGAAGCTATTCAGGCGTTTGATGATGTATTGCGTGAGAATGTTCTCGTAACCGAAGTGACATTTGGCTCGAATGAGTCCATGGAACGTGTTGAAGCCGGAGGCAAATCGATCGGTATTTACATCGAAGCATAATTCGAAGCATTTCCCATTCAAGTGGGAGAGCAAATAGAGCATAAATAAACGAGCCGCAGAGGCAGGGACATTTTCCCTGATTCTGGGCTCGTTTGTTTTTAGGCAAAAAGGAAATGATTCTATAGTGCAGTCAATCTATATTGATCAAAGGAACTGACCAAAACATGAGCGAACATGACAAGCAAACGGCAACAGCTAAACCATCAACATCAGATAATCCGAATTCACATGACAAAATGGAAGAGCTGCATACCCTGACTAACCGTCTGGCGAATGAACTGGAACGTTCACGAATTGCGCAATATACGGAATTGCTGAACAGGCCATGGAAATTGATCGGACTTAACTTGTTGTCTGGAGCCGCACGTGGTGTGGGAATCGCCATTGGCTTTACCTTTTTCGCGGCAACGATTATCTATGTTTTGCAGGTACTTGGGGCGCTCAATCTGCCCATAGTTGGAGACTACATCGCTGATATTGTGCGTATTGTCCAGCGTCAGCTGGATATGAACACCTACTAAGCGATAAGCCATTGAAGGTGAATGAGATCAAGGTTCAGTTAATACTCGTCATCTGTCACCATATCCGGTTCTAACAGTCCTTCGCCCTCACGGTTCTCCAGATACTGGCGATATTGCCGATTGCGCACAATGGATACGTCATGACCGTAGATGTCCGTTGCAACAAAGCTTTCGTACGCTTCAACGCAGCCTTCCACCTCATCGGTGGCTTCAATGGCCATAACATCATAGCTATCGATATCGCGTCCTTCAGCCATGGCTGGTGAGTTTGATGTGCCCCAGCTTTCAACAATCTGCCAGGTGTCTTCACCATCGAAGCCATTTTGGTCATCACGCTCGTCCAGACTGGTTCGGCCGAATGCCGGGGCAAGGAATTCTTCCTCTACAGGACGATTTTCGGAGACAACGGTTTCCGGTTGATGTTTTTTGCAGTATTTGGTGTAGGGAACAGCTTCCATGCGTTCATAAGGAATCGGCTGCTGGCAGACGGCACATGTCCCATAATGCCCTTCTTCAATGGAGTGCAGTGCAGAATCGATTCGCTCCAATTGGAATTCATCATGTTCCAGCAGGGAAATATCTTTCTCGCGTTCATATACCTCCGTGGCTAGGTCGCCCGGGTGGTTATCAATTGGTGATAATTCACCTGTCTGTAGTTTAAGGGAGTCGCCAAGACCATAATGCTCATTTTCCGACAGTCTATGTTCAATATCGCGCTTATCGGACATCAGTTGGGAACGTAAAAATTGCAGTTGTTCGGTAGTAAAGTGTGACATGATTTTCCCCCTTCTGCTTCATGCTGGAATCCGGATTTTGACTCTATTGTAGGATGTGCCATTATGGGCAAGATTACAGAAGGGAAATGTTATCGGTTTTGCCATAAACATTGCCGATGTAGGGCGTCGTGGACGATTTCCAAACAGCTGTGCTACGATAAACAAGTCTGGCGTAAGCCTGGTATCGTTTGGAAAAGACAAGAACGGAGTGACAAACAAACGTGGTGTATTATATCCTCGCTTTTATCGTATTTTTATTGGATCAGGGAACCAAGTATCTGATTGCAACCCGGATGGAACTCAGAGAAGAAATTCCGGTGATCGGCAATTTCTTTGTCATCACATCACATCGTAACTCGGGAGCAGCTTTGGCATTCTGCAAGACCAGCGTTGGTTCTTTATCGTGGTTACGTTGATTGTGGTCGTTGCCTTGATTTGGTATTTGCAAAAGGTAAAAGATACCCCGCACAAATTGCTGCCAGTGGCACTTAGTTTGGTGCTTGGCGGAGCAATTGGCAACTTCCTTGACCGGGCATTGACCGGAGAAGTTGTAGATTTTGTGCAACTTAATTTTGGAAGTTATACGTTTCCGATTTTTAACATCGCCGATTCGGCAATCTGCATCGGTGTAGCGTTGATCATTGTGGAGACGTTGCTGGAAGGACGGCGCGAAAAGCAGCCGCGAAGATTGAAGGGAATGAACATCATGAGTAATCCGAATACGGAACAGAATAACGACGAAGAATTAATGAATGGCAATGAACGAATGGAATGGACCGTTGCCGCTGAACATAAAAAAGAACGAATTGACAAATATATTACAGAAGCTGTGGATAACGTATCTCGCTCCCAAGTCCAATTATGGATTGGAGACGGAATGGTTACGGTAAATGGTGCTGTCGTCAAAGCCAATGCCAAGTTATCCGAAGGGGATCTGATCGAGTTACAGATTCCGGAACCAGCTTCTGTGGAGATCGTTGCCGAAGATATTCCACTGGAAGTGGTATATGAAGACAGCGACCTGATCGTGATCAACAAACAGCGTGGTCTAGTGGTGCATCCAGCACCAGGGCACACGTCGGGTACCCTCGTTAATGCACTCATGTATCATTGCAAAGACCTTTCCGGTATTAATGGAGAAGCTGCGCCCTGGTATTGTGCATCGTATTGATAAGGATACTTCCGGCCTGATCATGGCTGCCAAGAACGATCGCGCTCACGCATCCCTGGCTGCTCAATTGAAGGACCATACGGTGAACAGACGGTATATTGCACTCGTTCATGGTCATCTTAACCATGATCAAGGCACCATTGATGCACCGATTGGACGTGATACCAATGACCGCAAAATGTATACAGTCACGGAACGTAACAGTAAACATGCCGTTACCCATTTTACCGTTACAGAGCGGATTAATGATTACACCTTGCTGGAATTGAAACTGGAGACAGGACGTACTCACCAGATTCGCGTTCACATGAAATTTATTGGTCACCCGCTTGTAGGCGATCCAACCTATGGAAGAAACAAAGGCATCAAAATGCAAGGACAGGCTCTTCATGCTGCCATTCTTGGATTTGTGCATCCAACAACGGGAGAATACCTTGAATTCTCAGCTCCGCTTCCTCAGGATATGGAAGACGTTCTTGCCTCGCTACGCAGTCGTTAACAGCTCCAAGAAAGTACAAATGTTCGGATACTTTGTCCATGGCTTTGATCGCGCAAATGCTTCATATTAAAGTGTAGAAATTTGCGTCAAAATGAGGAGATGAACAACGTTATGAGTATCGATAAATACCAAGAAACTTACATTCAGACTAATTTTGCCGACCGTATCGGTGGCTCCAACTATGGTAAAGACACGAACATTTATAAATTCGAGAAAATCAAACGCGCCAAAGCTTCGGCCAAAAAAGATTTTCCTGATGTGGAACTGATTGACCTTGGTGTAGGTGAACCGGATGAAATGGCGGATGCAGGCATTGTGGCTGCACTTGCAGAAGAAGCTTCCAGACCTGAGAACCGTGGTTATGCCGACAATGGTATTCCTGAATTCAAAGCTGCTGCAGCTTCCTACCTGAAAAACGTATTTAACGTGGAAGGTATCGATGCAGATAATGAAATCGTGCACTCCATTGGTTCCAAACCGGCTTTGGCGATGATGCCTTCATGCTTCATCAATCCGGGTGATGTGACCATCATGACCGTTCCAGGTTACCCGGTTATGGGGACACACACGAAGTATCTGGGTGGAGAAGTGTTCAACATTCAATTGACGAAAGAGAACAACTTCTTGCCTGATCTGACGGCTATTCCGGAAGACATCGCAAAACGTGCGAAGTTACTCTACCTGAACTACCCGAATAACCCAACAGGTGCGAGCGCGACGGTAGAGTTCTTCACTGAAGTCGTGGAGTGGGCTAAGAAATACAATGTTGTGGTTGTGCATGATGCTCCATATGCAGCATTGACGTATGATGGTAAAAAACCGTTCAGCTTCTTGTCGGTACCTGGAGCGAAGGATGTCGGCGTAGAACTGCACTCTCTATCCAAGTCTTACAACATGACAGGTTGGAGAATCGGATTCGTAGCGGGTAACCCGCTTGTCGTCAAAGCATTCAGTGACGTGAAGGACAACAATGACTCCGGTCAGTTCATCGCGATCCAAAAGGCTGCTGCTTACGGATTGAATCACCCTGAAATTACGGAAAAAATTGCAGAGAAATATTCTCGTCGTCACGACCTGCTCGTTGCCGCATTGAACGAACTGGGCTTCCAGGCTGAAAAACCTAAAGGTTCCTTCTTCCTGTATGTTGAAGCACCAAAAGGTGTGGTTGGCGGACGTCGATTCGAATCCGGCGAAGATTTCTCCCAATTCTTGATCCGTGAGAAATTGATCTCATCTGTACCTTGGGATGATGCGGGTAACTTTGTTCGTTTCTCCGTAACCTTTGAAGCGAAGGGTGAAGAGGAAGAGAAACGCGTTATTGCTGAGATCAAACGTCGTCTGAGCGACGTACAATTCGAATTTTAATGTAACGTATCTATAGATTAAACATATGAAAACGAAGAGACCGGTAACGGTCTCTTTTTTATGCTCATATTAGATTTTTTTGAGTTACTCCCTTTACAAAATTATACAAGCAACATATGATTAGATCTTTACGTTATTTTTTATATACAGAAGTTGTTTTTGAAGGGAGTTATTACAATTGTTATCATCACGAACGAGTACGGTGTCATCACCAGCTGCTGGAGCAGGCAGTACAATATCAGGATTATTCAGATTGTTAAGACCCAAACAGTGGACTAAAAATTTGCTGTTATTTGCTGCGTTGCTATTTTCTTTTGAGGAGATTCGGACAGAAACCATTCTTGCGACTTTGCTTGGTTTTATTCTATTTAGCCTCGTTGCAGGCTGTGTTTATATTTTAAATGACTTTGTAGACCGGGACAGGGATCGACAGCATCCGGTGAAAAATATCGTCCCATGGCTTCTGGGCAGGTGAATCCGGCGCATGCTTTGGTGTTTGGCATTATTCTGTTAATGCTTTCCTTAGGAACGGCCTTCATGATGAACCCTCTATTCGGAGTGTTATGTATTGTCTATTTCCTGTTGAATGTATCATATTCATTTGTGCTGAAACATCTCGTCATTCTGGATATGATGACCATTGCAGCCGGCTTTGTGCTTCGTGCCATTGCAGGTGGAGTGCTGATTCATGTGCCATTCACACCGTGGTTTTTGATCTGTACCATGCTGTTGTCGTTGTTTTTGGCCATTGGCAAACGCAGAAATGAACTTACGTTGCTTGAGGGAAATACGGGGTCACACCGTAAGGTGTTGGACAACTACTCCATTACATTGCTGGATCAATTCAATACGATTGTGACGACAGCTACGATTATCAGTTACTCTCTATTCACATTTACTTCAGATCGGACCATTCACCTGATGTGGACCATTCCACTGGTCATTTACGGCATGTTCCGTTATCTGTATCTGATTCACATGAAGAACCAGGGCGGCTCGCCCGATCGTGTACTGTTTGAGGACAAGCCCATATTAATTACGGTAATTTTATATGTAATCAGTGTTGTTACCATTTTTACTATCTTTGAATAAAGGCTGAGGGGGATCAGGGTGAAGAGCACGAAAGTTGCAATTTTTGATATCGATAAAACGATTATACGCAGTGACTCCATGTTTCAATTTGTGTACTACGGTGTTCGCCGTTACCCGTGGCAGGTATGGAGATTACCTGTCATCGCATTACATACTGTTTTATTCAAGGCAGGTTTCATGACTGTTGAACAAGTCAAACGATCCTACTTTCAAGAAATTGAGCGTATGTCTGAAAAGGATCTCGAACATTTCTTTGATACCCGATTGCGTACGTCCATTTTTGCCGAGGCGAGTGTAGAGATGCAGCATCGCAAAGAAGCAGGATATCATGTCTTGCTGGTCACTGCATCTCCGCATGCCTATATGAAATATTTTAAAAACTTCCCCTGGGTGGATCATGTCATTGGAACTGAACTTGTCCGTCATGCGAATGGTTACACATGCAGGATTGATGGCAGCAATTGCAAAGGGGAAGAGAAGGTACGCCGAATTCAGGCTTATCTGAGGGAGAAGGATATGGTCATTGACTATGACCAGTCATGTTCCTACTCGGACTCGTTATCCGATCTTCCGGTCATCCAGCTTGTAAGTCAACGATACTTTATTAACAAGCGTGTTCCGGACATGGAGGCATTAACGTGGGGGAAATAAAATCGCGTCATACCGGTAAATGGTTGATGCTAATTTCGGCTTTTCTGACAGCAACGGGTCAATTGTTCTGGAAATGGGGACTAACCGAGTGGATCTACCTGGGCGTTGGTTTTCTGTGTTATGGACTTGGGGCCATTCTGATGATTAAAGCTTTTGCTCTGGAAAAACTCTCGGTGGCTTACCCTCTGATGTGTGCCAGCTACGTATTTGCCTTAATCTATGGATATTATTTGCTTGGAGAAGAAATTTCGGTGCAGAAGCTGGCAGCAGTTATGTTGCTTGGAATCGGGGTGACATTAACCAGTGTTGATCGATAGCTGGATGGTTGCCGTTTTAATTGTCATGACGTTGTGTGGTGCCCTGGGCGGGGCCGGACTGAAAGCTTATGCATCGAGTCGCAATCGTCTGCATGTTCTCATGGGACTTGGATTCTACGGAACGGGTGCGTTACTGAACATTGTATTGTTGAAGTTTCTTCCATTAACGATTGTGTTGCCCGCAAATGCATTAACGTATGTCTGGACCCTGATCATTGCGATGCTGGTTTTCAAAGAAAAGGTGGGCCCTTTACGCTGGATCGGTGTGGCCTGTATTATGGGTGGCCTATGTTTGTTGGTGTTCTAATTTGAACTAAAGATTATTTATACGAGCACTACGATGACAGAATAACCTTCCAATCGCTGTTATCCCCAGATTTTTTGATTCCTTTTCTTAATGGGAAATCCGGTGATAAAGGCGAACGCTCCGCTTTTTCAGGTCTTTTCTGTCCTCTCCGTTTTTGTATACATGATTAGTTCAAATTATATAGTTTTTTTATAAAATTTTTATTGGATGTGAAATGATAGCATGAAATTTTTGGACTACATATTCTATAATCGAAGAGCCAACTGGACAGCTTTTTACCTGTTTGCAGGATTTGCTCTGTTCTATGGTTTAATGAACGGCTCGTACGTTCTGTACATTGAAAATAATGCAGAAGTGCTCGGAGCGTATAGCCCATTTAATACGACGCTGTTTCCAATCAACTTATTCAACTTTGATCCATCGATGTATTACGGCGACAACAGTTCTTCCGTGATTCATCCGCTGATTTCCTTTCTGTCAGTCACCCTTGCGGCTGTAGCGAAGCTGCTGGGAGGCAACTGGTTCTTTCTAATTTTGCAATCGCTGGTGAATGCAGGTTCGGTGGTGCTGGCGTATCTCTTCCTGAGTCAAAAAGAAGATAAACCGACGATTATACCTTTGCTGTTCGCCTTACTGTTTGGTTTCAGTTCCTACCTCATGTATACTGCGTTGATCCCGGACTCGTATCCTTATGTACAGTTCGTTATTCTCTTCTCCGTGGTTTACATGCAGTACACTCGTGAGCGTCAGGACGTACGATATGTACCCAATGCGTTGCTTGCATCGATTAACTTCGGACTAACCTCAACCAATATCGTACCGTTTGCTGGTGCCACTTTCTTCAATATGCATGCATGGCGTAAGGCCAATTTGAAAAAATACATTGGTATCATGGCACTAGCGGTTCTGATTATTGTCGTTATGACAGGCATTCAGTATGTTGCATTTGGAGGTCGCAGCTGGGTTAGTAACTGGTTTTTGGGCATTCAAAATGGTGGGACTAGCTATGCAACACCATTCCAGTTCGCTGTTCATTGGAAAGCATTGAATATGCTAACGATTAATCCGATGCTGACACCGAAGATGCATTTACTCGATCCGGGCATGGCTGCCTTTGTTACGGATCTATCCCGTTCCAACCCAATTGTTGTGCAGATTACAGGGATCTTTATTTTACTATTGGCACTCATGGGCATCATTAAAGGCATTCGTGAACGTGAAGTATGGACCCTTGTTCCATATATTCTGTTTGCTTTTTTGCTTCATGTCGTCGTGGGTTTCGGATTGGCTGTATTTCAATATGACATGTACCTGTATGCGGGACACTATCTGTTTGCGTTCTTCCTGTTGGGTGGAGGTTTCGTCATCAGCCTTCGCCCGGGATCGGGGAAAAAAGTGGTTATAGGCTTGATCATGTTGTGTGTTATCGTTACGGCAAGTAATAACATCTATCGCCATATAGAAACATTAACAACAATCAAGCAATCCTATGATCAGCTCGAACAGGAACGTTCAGTGAAATAATGTAATCAACTAGTCAGAAGTATTAATTCATATAAGGATTCATATAAGGAAATAAGAAGAGGCCATTGGATGCAAAGTCCAACGGCCTTTTTTTATTTATTGTCGAGCAATGGAGTTAAGCAATAATTTTGGTCTTCTTGGCATTTTCAGCTGAACGTTTGGTCAGACTGCTGAGTGGACGTTTCAATGCGAGCGCAACGATGAGACTTAGCCCGATGAACATACACAACCACAGAATATCCTTGATGGCAGTTGACCATAATATACCGCCGACCGATTCACGCAGCAGACTGATCGCATACGTGAAGGGCATGAATGGATTCAATGCCTGGAAAAAGGGTGATGTCATGCTGATGGGGAACGTACCACCGGAGCTGGAGAACTGGAACACCATGAAGATGATGGCGATCCCTTTTCCGATATTTCCAAAAACGGACAGCAGGGTGTACGTGATGGTCACAAATACGGCACTCACCAACATCGCAAATAGAATAAACCACAGTTTATCTGCCACATAGGTACCCAGAATTAACATATCTCCCAGGGTGACGCATATCGCCTGAAGAAGGCCAATGGTCAGAAAAGTAGCGAGACGTCCAAGATATAATTCATATCCCCGGAACTTGCCTTCTGGATTCTCCGCTTCGGCACGAAGAAGAGAAATCAGCAGGGTTGAACCGACCCACAAGGACAGCACGCCATAAAAGGGTGACATGGCCGATCCATAGTTCGGGATCGGGTAAAGCTGTTGTTCCTTGATTTGCACAGGACTTGCAAGGAAAGCACTCTCTTCTTCGATATCACCGCGCAAAAGTTTGGCGAGCTCGGCAAACTGGTTGTTACCTTCGACTTCCCTGAGCTTGTCAGCAGCTCTGCTGATGGCACTTTCCAATGCTGGCAGATCATCACGTACCAGGGTGGCAACACGATGTACTCCTTTTTCGACCTCCGGTAGCTGGTTCTGAACAAAATCGGATGCCTTGCCTATCTGTTTCTCGGCAGTAGGCAGATCATTCCGAACAAAATCAGCCGCTTCGTTCAGTTTGGTTCCCAGCTTGGGCAGATCGGTTCGAATGAAGGAAGAGACGGTGTTCAAAGCCTGGATGAAACCTTCACTTTTATTCGCAAGTGTCTCGGATATCTCATGGATCTTGGATTGGATTTGAGGCAGTTCGCTCTGGATTTTGGTCAACTCGGTCTGCCCAAACGTAATGCCTTCTTTGGCAGATGCAAGAATGTCTGCAATATCCGGAATTCGATCTCTTGCTCCCTGCAGTGTACTTGCTGAACTGGAGAGAATGGACCTCAGCTTATCTGCACCAGCCGATAGAGCCGGAGATATGACACTTTCATATGTGTTCAAGAGATTGCCAATGCCGCTGCTAATGTCTTTGGAAAGCAAATTTAACTGAGTGATGACGTCTGCTGGCGGCGTTGTATTGCGACGCAGGGCATCACTCATGATGCCAGCCAGGCGGATTTGCAACTGCATTTTATCTGAAACGGAATTCAACTGCTGAATTTGATCGGCAAGCGGATGGCTTGGAAGCAAGTTATCTACTTTGCCCAGTAGGCTTGCCATACTGTCGACGAGTTTTACTGCAATCCCCAAGCGTGCAGCAATCCGGTCCAGATCATCTGCTGTGGGCAGGTTATCAAGATCCGAGTTTTGCAATTGTGCAAATACGTCTCCAGCAGCGTTGGTAATCTGCTGCACCAGCAGCAAGTTCTGGCGGATCGTTGGGCCAATAGCCTGAAACGCTTCTTCGCTTGAATCCACAAATTGATTCAAGCCATCGGCTAGCTCAATCCCATTACCAGCAATACGGGATACCTTGTCCAGATCTTGTTCTGCGGCCGTTACGATAGTCAAGGCTTTATTGGTTTTGTCCAGAGCTGTCTGGATGACACCTGATACCTGACCAAAGTTTTCATCCACTTCTCGAATGCGTTCTACCGCTTTTTGGATCTCCGGTATCCGGCCTTGAATAGCCAGCACTTCGGAAGCCGCATCATTAATTTGTGGCCAATATTCCTGAACCTTGAGTACATACTGTGCCGCTTGATTAATTTCAGGTAGTTTTTTTTCGATTTCGACGATCTTTTGAGCATCTTTTACAATCTCAGGCATGGCTTTTTCCACTACTAGTACCTTTTGACCCGCGGCTTGTATGGCCGGAAGATTTTTCTCCAGTGTGAAAATGCCATTCTCCATCTTGCGCAAAGTGGGAAGCTGCGCGTTAATTTCAACCCCGGCTTCCTTTAGCTTGGTTAGAACGGCCTCACTGACGGCTTCAGTGAAATTTTCATTGATTTGTGTCGTTATCGCAGATATACCAGAGCCTGTGATTTTAGGCGCAATGGCATTCACCTTCTCATTAACGGTATAGATGACCTCGGGGCGCTCCAGCTTTCCGTCAACGATGCCTGTAATTTTGGATGAAAAGTCTCCGGGGATAAGCAGGCTTGCATAATAATCTCCTGTTTGTACCCCCGGCTGGCTTCGCTCCGATCTACAAAAGTCCAGCCCAGCTTTTCATTGTGCTTGAGACTGGATACCAATTCGTCTCCGATATTGACATGGGTTCCAGCAACAGTCGCACCCTTGTCTTCGGTTGTCACTGCAATTTTGATCCCTTGGGTGTTACTGTACGGGTCCCATACAGACTTCACGTTGACCCAGTCATACACCCGGGCAGTAAAATGATAGCCACAATTAGAAATATACCTGTGGGAACCTTCAGAATATGCAACCAGTCTGTTTGTAAACGTGCCAAATGTGACGCATGACTTCCTCCTAAATGTACATAAATGTAGGGCGTATCTTATTTCCATGTCGCATAGCTGCGAATCTTATGTATATCGGCATTACAGCAGCATCTATGAATGGGTTTATGTTTATAAACTGTACCCATTTCACTTGGTACTAATTCAGAGCCTTCATTTAATGCGTGAATTGAAACTTACCGTTTGTTCTATAAAGAAGTGTTTTGTCTCTACTTAAGCATAGTCAGAGGTTTATTTTGGTTATCTCAAATTTCTCATTTTCCTATGGATAAATATGCAGAAATGTTGTATAATTATGAATAACCAATGAGATGTATTGTGCATGGATGTTTTTCAGCCTAACTGCTGATTCTAAGAGGAACGTAGCAGAGGATTTTCACCTGCGATGGTGAGGTGTTGACAGGGGGTTGTCTTTCTGTCATAATTCATGAAGACAAACGGACATATTGACTACAGAATCCTGTGAGGTCCTGCAATATGAACGACATGAATAGCACCTTTAAATCAGTCCCGTGAGACTGGCAAGGTAACGTGAACGATACATCGTTTTTTGCTGCGGCAAATGAAACGATGCATCCCCGAGAGTAAACTTTCTTCAGAGCGGTCTGAAGTTCGGAGACTCCTTGCCATTAAACACGGCAAGGAGTCTTTTTTTTCTCCTCGTCACGGGGCCATGATTCTGAAGGGAAATCCTGAGGAGGCTGAACGCATGAGCACAGAGACACATGTCATTATGGATGAGACGGCGATCCGCCGCGCATTAACACGGATTGCCCATGAGATACTGGAGAAAAACAAAGGAATCGACGATTGTGTGCTGGTTGGTATCCGTACACGCGGGGTTTACCTCGCAGAACGGATTGCCGCGAAGATTGAAGAAATCGAAGGCGCCAGAGTCCCTGGGGAGAACTGGATGTGACTCCTTACCGCGATGATCGCTTGGACGAAAATAAAGCGAATCGCAAGGAAATGTTGATTATGACACCTGAATCACTTTCGATCCACAATAAAAAAGTGATTTTGTTCGATGATGTGCTCTATACCGGACGGACGATTCGCGCAGCGATGGATGCCCTGATGGACTGTGGAAGACCACAGAACATTCAGCTGGCTGTACTCGCAGACCGCGGACACCGGGAACTTCCGATTCGACCTGATTTTATCGGCAAAAATGTGCCGACTTCCAAATCGGAGGAGATTGAAGTTGCACTCATGGAAACGGACGGACAGGACGAAGTCAAAATCACTCAGAACCGGGGGAGCAAGCATGATGATTACACAGACAGCATTGAGAGACCGAAGCTTGCTTGGATTGAAGGAACTTAGTCAAGGCGAAATTGAGTCCATTCTGAACAGAGCGGCTCACTGGGAGGCGCAGAAAGAGAAACTGGTTCCTGTACTGGAATCACGCTTCGTTGCGAACATGTTCTTCGAGAACAGCACACGCACACGTTTTTCCTTCGAAATGGCAGAGAAACGACTGGGCGCACAAGTGCTGAACTTTACGGCAGCAGCATCCAGCGTGGAAAAGGGAGAGTCCATCTACGATACGGTACGAACACTTGAGTCGATGGGCATTGATGCAGGCGTGATCCGGTTGAAACCGGCAGGCGTTCTGCAACAGCTGGCTAAGAAAGTGAGTGTTCCGCTCGTGAACGCCGGAGACGGCAACAATGAGCATCCCACACAGGCGTTGCTGGACCTCTACACAATGCGGAAAGCATTTGGCGAACTGAAAGGCTTGCGTGTCTCCATCATAGGTGACATTCTGCATAGCCGCGTAGCACGCTCCAACCTGTGGGCACTGCAAAAGTTTGGCGCAGATGTACGCTTCTGTGCACCGCAAACGATGCAGGCACTGGAACTCGCAGAGCATGCTCCTTATGTCGGTTTTGAAGAAGCGCTGGATGCAGATGTAGTCATGATGCTCCGTGTTCAACTGGAACGTCATCAACATGGCTTAATTACTTCAGCTGAGGATTATCGCGAGCACTACGGATTGACGGAAGAACGGGCGTCACGCCTAAAACCAAGCACGATTATCATGCACCCTGCTCCAGTGAACCGCAACGTCGAGGTAGATGACGCGGTTGTGGAGAGTGAAGCATCACGGATCTTCCCACAGATGGCAAACGGTGTTCCGATCCGCATGGCGGTTATGGAACGTGCGATGAAACTGTAACAGGGTCTGGCTGTGGGTCATAGGCTGACGGGACGGCAGTTCTTATAGAGCAATAAGAGAGTACACGATATAGAAAATCATCCGACTTGCGTGGTAAGCCGGACAGAACCGAAGCGGAGGGCAATTATGCTACAGATTATAAAGAATGCGAACATCTTGAACCAACAAGGGGAACTTGAACGGAAAACCATCATTATAGATGAAGGTAAAATTAAAAAAATCGCTGGCCTGGAAGATCAAGCCGTAGTGGACGCCGAAAAGTCAGCGCATCGTGTGACAGACGCATCGGGCAAACTGGTCATTCCGGGATTGATCGATATGCACGTGCATCTGCGTGAACCTGGATTCGAACACAAAGAGACGATCGAGACAGGTGCTCGTTCAGCAGCAAAAGGTGGATTTACCACAATTGCTTGCATGCCGAACACAAGACCGGTAACAGACACAGCGGAAGTTGTAAAACGGGTACTGGATAAAGCCAAAGAAGCGGATCTGGTAAAAGTGTTGCCTTATCCAGCCATCACCAAAAACGAACTGGGTCGTGAACTTACCGATTTTGCCGCATTAAAAGAAGCAGGCGCTATTGGATTCACGGATGACGGTGTAGGCGTACAAAACGCTCAAATGATGAAAGATGCGATGAGCCTCGCAGCAAGCATGGATATGCCGGTGATCGCCCACTGTGAAGATGATTCACTGGTTGTCGGTGGATATGTAACGGAAGGTGAGTTTTCGAAGCGTCACGGCATCAAAGGCATTCCTAATGAATCCGAGGCCATCCACGTAGGTCGTGATATCCTGCTTGCAGAAGCAACAGGTGTTCATTACCACGTCTGCCATGTAAGTACAGAGCAATCGGTTCGCCTGATTCGTCTGGCGAAGTCCATCGGTATCAACGTAACTGCTGAGGTGTGTCCGCACCATCTGGTGTTGTCGGATGAAGATATCCCGGGCATGGATGCCAACTGGAAAATGAACCCGCCGCTGCGCTCACCACGCGATGTGCAGGCGTGCATCGAAGGTTTGCTTGACGGTACGCTGGACATGATCGTAACCGATCACGCGCCACACAGTGAAGAAGAAAAGGCCAAAGGCATGGAGCTGGCACCTTTCGGAATCGTTGGATTCGAAACAGCCTTCCCGCTGCTGTACACGAAGTTTGTGGAAACAGGACTATGGAGTTTGGACTTCCTGGTGAAACGCATGACCGCTAATCCTGCACGTGTGTTCCGACTGGATACTGGCAAGCTTGAAGAGGGAGCACCAGCAGACATTACGATGATTGACCTGAACGAGGAAAAAGCGGTTGATCCTGCAACATTTGCAACCAAAGGAAGAAACACCCCATTCACAGGCTGGAAGCTGAAAGGCTGGGCCGTACAAACATGGGTGGATGGCAAAAGTGTATGGAGCAGCACTGTACAACAATAAAACAGTAATTGGATAAAACGATGTAGCAATTAGATCTTCAATTTTGAATGATCTATCATACAACTAATCTTCATAGCTCTAAATTTACAACTAACTCGAGGCAGATTATTGCCGAGAGTCCAATATACGAAACAAAACACAGTTGAATAATGCTTTTGAACATGGACACCAACGTAACTGCGGAGAGGGCAGAAAGAACCCGAAGAAGCAACGCGTTCGCCTTTATCACCGGATTACCCATTTGAAGAATGGATCAAAGTAATCCGGGGATGACAGCGATCAAAGGGTCTTCTGCCCACGGAGCCGCACCAAACGTAACGTCCTCCATGTTCAACTCAAATTATTCAACGTTGATAAACACAGAGGAGTGAAATGGGATGCAGGCACAGGCAAGATTATTGTTGGAAGACGGCACACTGTTTACCGGGAAAGCATTCGGTGCTGAAGGTGAAACGACAGGTGAGGTCGTTTTTAATACGGGAATTACAGGCTATCAAGAGGTGCTTTCGGATCCTTCCTATTGCGGTCAAATTGTAACCATGACGTATCCGCTGATCGGTAACTACGGCATTACGCGTGATGACTTCGAGTCGATTCGTCCATACGTACACGGTTTCGTTGTGCGTCGCCATGAGCCAACGCCAAGCAACTGGCGTGCGGAATATAGCGTAGACAATCTGCTCAAGGAATACGGTATCGTAGGAATCAGCGAAATTGATACACGCATGTTGACTCGCCGGATTCGTCACCACGGCACCATGAAGGGAATTCTCACAACAGGATCGAAGCCTGTGGAAGAACTGCTGGAGATGATGGGAGACACCACGATCGCCGAACTGCGTAACCAGGTGCCAATGACGTCTACAGAGCATGTCTACAACAGCCCGGGAACAGCTGAGCGTATCGTACTGGTGGATTATGGTGCCAAAACAGGAATCTTGCGCGAACTCAGCAAACGTAACTGTGACGTTGTCGTTGTTCCACACGATGTAACAGCAGACGAGATTCGTCGCCTGAACCCGGACGGCATTCAACTGTCCAACGGCCCTGGGGACCCGAAAGACGTACCTCACGCGGTTAAAATGATCAGTGAACTGCTTGGCGAATACCCGATCTTCGGCATCTGCCTGGGTCACCAATTGTTCGCACTTGCAGCAGGAGCTGATACCGAAAAACTCAAGTTTGGACATCGCGGAGGAAACCACCGGTCAAAGAACTGGAGAGCGGACGTTGCTTCATCACATCCCAGAACCATGGATTTACCGTAAACGAAGAGTCTGTGAAAAGCACGGATCTGGAAGTTACACATATCAACAACAACGACAAGACCATTGAAGGTCTGAAACATAAATCATTCCCGGCATTCTCGGTTCAATACCACCCAGAAGCAGCTCCGGGTCCATATGACAACAGCTATCTGTTCGACCGCTTCATCGAGATGATTCGCGAACACAAAATCACTAACCCGCAAAAGCCGCGTCAAGCCGTATTGGCAGCCGCAGTGAAAGGAGCACAATAACATGCCGATTAACAAAGATCTCAAAAAAATCCTGGTGATTGGTTCCGGTCCAATCGTCATCGGTCAAGCGGCCGAGTTCGACTATGCCGGTACTCAAGCTTGCCAGGCTCTGAAAGAAGAAGGCGTGGAAGTTGTACTTATCAACAGCAACCCGGCGACCATTATGACGGATACCAACATGGCTGACAAAGTCTACATTGAGCCAATCACACTTGATTTTGTAACCCAAATCATTCGTCAGGAGCGTCCAGACGGTTTGTTGCCAACACTGGGTGGTCAGACAGGTCTGAACATGGCTGTGGAACTGGCACGTGCAGGTGTGTTGGAACGTGAAAATGTGAAATTGCTCGGAACACAACTGACATCCATCGAGAAAGCGGAAGATCGTGATCTGTTCCGTGACCTGATGCGTGAACTGGAACAGCCTGTACCTGAGAGTGTAATCGTAACGACACTTGAAGAATCACTTGAATTTGCAGCTGAGATTGGTTATCCAATCATCGTGCGTCCAGCGTATACGCTGGGCGGAACAGGCGGCGGAATCTGTGCGAACGAAGAAGAGCTGCGCGAAACGGTGGTAGCGGGAATTCGTTACAGCCCCATTGGGCAATGTCTGGTCGAGAAGAGCATTGCGGGCATGAAGAAGTCGAGTACGAGGTTATGCGGGACAAAAACGATAACTGTATCGTTGTCTGCAACATGGAAAACTTTGACCCGGTAGGTGTTCATACAGGCGACAGTATCGTCGTAGCACCAAGCCAAACCCTGTCGGACCGTGAATATCAAATGCTGCGCTCAGCTTCCCTGAAAATCATCCGTGCCCTGAACATCGAGGGTGGATGTAACGTGCAGTTTGCACTGGACCCACACAGCTTCCAATACTATGTTATCGAGGTAAATCCACGGGTAAGTCGTTCATCGGCTCTGGCTTCCAAAGCAACGGGTTATCCGATTGCCAAAATGGCTGCCAAAATCGCCATGGGTTACACATTGGATGAGATGGTGAACCCGGTAACAGGCCAAACGTATGCTTGCTTCGAGCCTACACTGGATTATATCGTGAGCAAAATTCCTCGCTGGCCGTTCGACAAGTTCATCTCGGCAAACCGTAAACTGGGAACCCAGATGAAAGCAACAGGCGAAGTTATGGCCATTGGTCGGACATTCGAAGAGTCGATTCACAAAGCCGTGCGTTCCCTGGAGATTGGCGTACATCGCCTTTACCTGAAGGATGCCGAAACGCTGGATGAAGCTACGTTGAATGAGCGTCTGATCAAAGCCGATGATGAGCGTATCTTCCTGATTGCCGAAGCATTCCGCAGAGGATATACGTTGCAACAACTGCAAGACCTGACCAAAATTGACTGGTGGTTCCTCGACAAAATCGAAGGTTTGATCGCATTTGAAGATCGTATTCGCGAAGAATCCGAATTGTCTTCCGACATTCTGTATCAAGCGAAACGCCTTGGATTTACGGACCGTGCCATTGCCGAACTGCGTGCGCAAGGTCAACCTGGAGGCACATCAACCACGGAAGCAGAAGTTAGAGCTCGTCGGGAAGCAGAGAACCTGCGCCCAGTGTACAAAATGGTAGATACATGTGCAGCTGAGTTCGAAGCAACAACGCCATATTACTACTCCACTTACGAGACAGAGAATGAGGTTATCCCTTCTGACAAGAAAAAAGTTGTGGTGCTGGGTTCAGGCCCAATCCGGATCGGTCAAGGGATTGAGTTCGACTACTCAACGGTACATGCCGTATGGGCGTTGCAAAAAGCAGGCTATGAAGCAGTCATTATCAATAATAACCCGGAGACCGTGTCTACGGACTTTAATACATCGGATCGCCTGTACTTTGAACCGCTCTTCTTCGAAGATGTCATGAACGTGATTGAACAGGAGAAGCCCGTAGGTGTTATCGTACAGTTCGGTGGTCAAACGGCCATCAACCTGGCAGCACCACTGCGTAATGCAGGTGTAACGATTCTCGGAACGGACCTGGAGAGCATTGATGAGGCGGAAGACCGCAAGAAGTTCGAGCATCTGCTATCCCGTCTGGAGATTGCACAGCCGAAAGGCAAAACGGTCATTTCCGTTGATGATGCGGTAGAAACCGCTCAAAGTTTGGGTTACCCGGTACTGGTTCGTCCTTCCTATGTACTCGGCGGTCGTGCGATGGAGATTGTATACTCCGATGCAGAATTGCTGACATACATGGAACAGGCGGTTAAAATCAATCCGGAGCATCCGGTTCTGATCGACCGCTATATGATGGGTAAAGAAGTTGAGGTTGATGCGATCTGTGATGGTGAAACGGTATTGATTCCAGGGATCATGGAACATATCGAGCGTGCAGGGGTCCACTCTGGTGACTCTATCGCGGTATATCCTCCTCAACATCTGTCCAGGACATGAAAGACAAAATTGTTGAGATTACAATCAAAATTGCGAAAGAACTGAAAACGGTAGGTTTGGTCAACATTCAGTTTGTTATCCATGAGGGCCAAGTGTACATTATCGAGGTGAACCCGCGTTCATCCCGTACCGTACCATTCTTGAGCAAAGTAACCAACATTCCGATGGCGAACCTGGCAACACAAGCCATCCTGGGTGTTAAACTGAAAGATCTTGGTTATGTTGACGGGCTGTGGCCTGAGTCAGACCATGTATCTGTCAAAGTTCCGGTCTTCTCCTTCGCGAAGCTGCGTCGTGTTGAACCAACCCTCGGACCTGAGATGAAATCCACAGGTGAGGTTATGGGGCGTGACCCGAATTATGCTAAAGCGTTGTTCAAAGGTCTTATCGGCGCAGGAATGAAAATTCCGGCAACCGGAGCGATTGTCGTGACTGTAGCAGACAAAGACAAAGACGAAGCTGTACCTTTGCTTGAAGGTTTCTACAGACTGGGTTACAAAATCATGGCTACCGGCGGAACAGCAGCTGCGCTTGAAGAAGCGAACATTCCGGTAACGACGGTGAACAAATTAAGCGAAGGTTCGCCGAACATTCTGGATATGATCCGCAGCGGCGAAGCGAACTTTGTCTTCAACACACTCACCAAAGGCAAAACACCGCAGCGTGACGGTTTCCGTATCCGTCGTGAAGCGGTAGAGAATGGCATTGTATGTATGACTTCACTGGATACGATTCGTGCGCTGCTGATCATGCTGCAAACGATCAACTTCTCTTCGGAAGCAATGCCTGCCTTTATAAAATAAATAATTACTGATGAAGGACATCAGTCAGCCTGCGGGCTGGCGGGATGTCCTTTATATCGGGCAAAAACGGAAAAAATGAGCAAGTGGAGGGGAGCGCTGGTAATGAATCACGCGAGTTTCAATGAAATGGCTGGCCGTCTGATGGTGGCACTGGATTATCCTGGAGCGGAAGAAGCAAAAGCATTGGTACAAGCTCTTGAAGGCATTCCCTGTTATCTGAAGGTGGGCATGCAGCTGTTCTACGCAGCAGGACCGGACTTTATTCGGGAGTTGAAATCCAAAGGCTATTCCGTTTTTCTGGATGTGAAAATGCATGACATTCCCAACACCGTTCGTGGCGGTGCAGAAAGTATCACACGTCTGGGTGTAGACATGTTCAATGTACATGCAGCGGGTGGAACCCTCATGATGCGTGCTGCACGTGAAGGGGCTGAGGCAGCGATCGCTGCCGATCCTTCCTTAAGCAAGCCTGAGATCATTGCAGTCACCCAACTGACCAGTACAAGCCTGGAAACGATGAATACCGAGATTGGCATTCCAGGAAGTGTGGAGGCCGCTGTGGTTCGTTATGCAGGACTGGCCCAAGAGGCCGGGCTGGATGGCGTTGTTGCTTCTCCGCTGGAGGTGCCCGCCATTCGGGCAGCATGCGGCAGTGCTTTTCACACGGTTACACCGGGAATTCGTCCAGCGGGCAGTGGCCTGGGAGATCAGACACGCGTATTGACGCCGGGTGAAGCCATCGCCAGAGGAAGCCATTACATTGTTGTAGGCAGACCGATTACGGGTGCTCCCAATCCGCGTGAAGCGGCAGAAACCATTTTGAAGGAGATGTTGAACGCATGATCGAACTGAATGAGATTCCGAATCATATTGCTTCCCAACTGTTGAAAATTAAAGCCGTGGCGTTGCGTCCGCAACAGCCATTTACATGGACATCCGGCATCAAATCACCAATATACTGCGATAACCGCTTAACGATGTCCTATCCCGAGATTCGTAACGATATTGCTGAAGCCTTCGCAACGATCATTCGTAACCAATACCCGGATGCAGAAGTCATCGCTGGCACGGCTACTGCGGGTATCCCGCATGCGGCCTGGGTGGCTCAGAAGCTCAATCTGCCGATGGCCTACATTCGCGATAAAGCGAAAGGACATGGTAAGGAGAACCTGATTGAAGGTCTGATCACTGAGGGTCAGAAAGTGGTTGTCATTGAAGATCTGATCTCCACAGGTGGAAGCTCGATCAAAGCAGCAGAAGCTGTACGTGTAGCAGGTGCAACACCGCTCGCCGTACTTGCCATCTTCAGCTATCAGCTGGATAAAGGGGTTAAAGCATTCGAAGAAGCTGGAATTCCGCTTCAGACGCTGTCCAATTACACGGCTCTGATGGATGTGGCTTTGGCTCAGGGAACGATTCAGGAGAGTGACTTTGAGTTGCTTAAATCCTGGCGTGAAGATCCTTCTTCATTTGGAAAATAATATCATTGATACCTCGAAAAAAGGTTCTGGAATGAACGGTATCAAAATTGTAATGATTGCTGTCATGGCGGCAAAACCATCGAATATGCAAGAGGCATCCCATACATTGGGGTGCTTTTTTCGTTTGATCATCAAAATATTAACTTTTTCACGCTACCGTTGTAAAAAGCTTGTAACTTTTAGTTGTGATCGGTCGTTTATAATTCAGTGTAGGCTGGAACAGATTTCTAATTTTAGTTTGTTTGAAGAAGTGAACGGGATATGAAGAAAGGATGAGCGTGATTGCTGGCATGAAGAATTTATTTCTCAGAAAAAGACCTGCCAAGAGCCAGTCAGGCGATGAAGTTCAACAGGGGGAAGCGCAGCTGGAGGCATCGACGGTTTCGGGAGAAAATACATACACCAATGAACACGATCATCCGTCGAGTGAACATCTGGTACCTGAAAGTGAAATCGTTTCAGACGAAGTGGCTGCAGCTGCTGTGGCTACCGTTGATGAACACCAGAAGAAGATCAAACCGAAGAAGGACATATTGCCCCCATATGATGGACCTGTACTGGAGGTACGTAACGTGCATCGCAGTTTCCAGACAGGCAGTCGTATCATCCATGTGCTCAAAGGCATTGATATGGAAGTGAATCCGCAACAACTGGTCATGCTGAAGGGGCGATCAGGCTCAGGCAAAACAACGCTGCTGAATATGCTCGGTGGACTGGATCAGCCTTCAAGTGGAGACATTCTGTTCTCCGGCCAGCCTCTTCAGGATTGGGGAGACCGGCGGCGGACCGCTTTGCGGCGCAAAGAGATCGGTTTTATTTTTCAGGCATATGCACTCATGCCCTTATTGTCTGCTTGGGAAAATGTAGAGCTGTCGCTGCGGATGGCGGATGTTCCGCGAGCGGAATGGAAGGACAGGGTTGGTCACTGTCTGGATCTGGTTGGACTATCCAAACGGGTGAAGCACAGACCTTTCGAGATGTCCGGGGGGAGCAACAGCGGGTAGCCATAGCCAAGGCCATTGCACACAGACCCCGATTGTTGCTTGCGGATGAGCCTACAGCGGAACTGGATTCCAAGATGGGCGCTCAGGTCATGGCCGTATTCCGCAATATTATTGAAGTAGAACAAGTAACGATATGTATGACTACACACGATCCTACAATTTTGGAGGTTGCGGACCATGTTTATGAAATGGCGGACGGCAGATTTATCAAGTAAAGGGGCCGCTCCGAAGAGGGGAACGCGCAGCAATTATTGTACTTGGTGCGATAATGGTTGCAACGATGTCCGGCTGCTCATTGCTGCCGTCAGAAACAGAGGAAGAAGTACTTCCGCCAATTACGCCGCCAACGATCTCCAAGAAACCGGAATATGAAGTCCGGACAGAAACGCTGGAGAAAAGAGTAAGCGGCAGTGGCAAGATGATGAGTCAGCGGGAAGAGAAGGTGTACTTCACGCTCGATGGCATGCATGTCAAAGAGTTAAATGTTAAACCAGGGGATAAAGTGAAAAAGGGTCAACTTCTTGCCGTGCTGGATGTGGAGAGTGTGGAGAAGGAGATTCGTGGCAAAAAGCTGGCTATTCGCAAGTCCGAGGTTCAGATGAAGGAAACACTTCGCAAGAAGGATGAGATGGACCCGGTGGAGTTCGAAGAGGCAACGATTGCGTTTGAAGAACTGCGTCAGGAACTCGCCGATCTGGAAGCACAACTGGGCAAAGCCACGTTGACAGCACCGTTCGGTGGCACTGTAATTGCTGTGCAGGTTGAGAAGGGCGCAGCCGTGAAAGCGTATGATCCGATTGCTACGATTGCGGATACATCGAATCTGGTTGTGGCAGCTACGTTTGCCAAGGAAGATCTGGAGAAGTTCTCAGCCGGTATGAAGGCAGAAGTGGACATTAATGGAGCCGGTAAAGTCGCTGGCAAAATTAAAGTCATGCCTCTGGCTGAAGCATCGGAAAGCGGCAGTGGTGAAGGAACGGGGGAGGGCGGAACGCCTCCAACGAAGGAAACACTGGATAAGTACGTCATTGTTACACTTGCAAAAATGCCAAAAGGCGTGGAACGTGGCACACCATTATCGGTCTCAATTGTAACGCAGCGCACCGAGAACGCGATTGTGATTCCTGTATCCGCTTTACGCTCCATCGGTTCAAGAACGTATGTACAAGTCGTGGAGAGTGATGGTAGCAAGCGTGAAGTGGACGTTGAAGTTGGTCAGCAGACATCGACAGATGTTGAGATTCTGAAAGGTCTGACCGTAGGCGAGAAAGTAGTGGGACGCTGATGGGGCTGCCATTGCTTCGACTGCTGTTCCGCAAAATGTGGAACACGCGCTGGATGACCTTCAGCACACTGATCGGGTTGATTGTGGCGGTTGCGTTCACCGTCAGTATCCCCATGTATGCCGATGGTGCGTTGAAGCGGGTCGTCGCGCAAACGCTGCAGGATAACAGTGAAGGATTACCAGCCGGTTCGTTGCTCATGAGTTATCAGGCACCTGGTGGGGTGAAGACAGACACACGGGGTCTGGATGAGGTGGATCGTTACATTCGTGAGGATGTTCCTCGCGACATCGGGTTTCCTTTCCATACGTATGTGAATTCGAGGTCCATTCGCAGCACAGAGGTGAGCCCGGAAGATCCAACCAAAGTGGATGCCAGCAGAGCACGCAGTATGAGTCTGGGGACGATGAGCGGGCTGGATGCACAGGTGAATTACTCTGCCGGGGTGAAACCTGGAAACCAGGTCAAAGATGACACCATCGAGGCAGTCATGTTGGAAGAGGGCATGTACCGTAACGATCTGCACATTGGTGACATTCTGGAATATCCGGTCTATAGCGGCCTTGATATCACGTTGCGTGTGAAGATTACGGGGTCCTTCAAGGCAGATGATCCGAACAGCCCTTACTGGGTGCAGGGATTTGACGGCATGATGAATGGACTTTATGTGGATGAATCGGTTTTTAATGATGTTTTATTGAAGGAAAAAGGGATTCCACTTCAAAACTCACGTTGGTATTATGCTTTTGATCTCAAAGAAATTCAAACCAGCCAGTTATCAGGTCTGACTTCCGTACTGGAAAGGCTGGATATCGATCTTTATCAGCGGCTGAAGGATACGAAAGTGGACATCACCTTCGGTGACCTGCTCAAGCAGTTCCGCAGTCAGAGTCTGCAATTGCAGACGATGCTGTTTACCTTGGCTGCACCGATGATTGCAATGGTCTTTTATTTTATTGCGATGAACGCCAGACAGTCATTACAGAAGCAGGAGAGTGATATTGCGGTATTGCGCAGCCGTGGAGCTTCAGCTCGTCAGATCTTCTCTCTCTACCTGCTTGAAGGCATATTTCTGGGCGCTATTGCGCTGGTTATCGGACCGTTGCTCGGTTGGTTTATGGCCAAGAGTATCGGTTCAGCAAGTGGCTTTCTCTCTTTCGTGGATCGGAAGTCCATTCCGATCGGTGTATCCAAAGAAGCTATTCTGCTGGGTGTAGCAGCGGTTCTGGTTGCAATCATCGCATCACTTATCCCTGCGATAACCTATGCACGGGCAACGATTGTATCTGCCAAACGGCGACAAGCACGTACAGACCGTGCGCCGGTATGGCAACGCTGGTTCCTGGATGTTGTGTTATTGGGTCTGGCTGGATATGGATACTACCTGTTCTATGAACGTCAGATGTTGACCTTCCAGACGGGAATGACAACCGATCAGCTGCAGGTACAGCCGTTTCTGTTCTTTGTACCCGCACTCGCGATCTTTGCGCTTGGACTATTCTTCCTGCGCTTGTTCCGTGGATATTGAAGCTTATTCAGCTAATCGGCCGCAAGTTTCTCCCGGTCCCGTTGTATCTGACATTAACGCAGCTATCGCGGTCATCTTCTTCCTATTATCCGTTGATGATCCTGCTTGTATTAACACTGGGACTTGGGGTGTACAACTCGGCTGCGGCCCGGACAATTGATCTGAACTCCACGGAGCGTACGCTCTACCGTTATGGTTCGGATGTGATCATGCAGACCGTATGGGAAGGAACGCCTGAGATTAAGCCTGGTTCCGGACAGAATGGCGGTACGGGTGGAGGTCAACAAGGCGGCGGTGGTTCTGGTGGTGGCGCTCCCGGCGGAGGCAATGGCGGTGGAGGTGGAGGTGCTCCAGGTGGCGGTGGTGGATCTCGCAACCATCCAAAGTTATCTACTCCGAACCTCCCTTTGAAGTGTTCCGCAGATTAGATGGGGTGGAACATGCAGCAAGAGTACTGCAGACCAAAGGTAATATTATCGTCTCTGGTAAATCGGGTGGACAGGGGATGCTGGTCGGCATTGATAATGTGGACTTTGCCCAAGTGGCGTGGTTCCGCAACGATCTGTTCCCGGCACACCCCTACAAGTACCTTGACTTGCTTGGTAAATATGAAGGAGCTGTATTGATCTCTTCCAAATTTGCTGACAAATTCAAGCTGAAGACCGGAGACCTCGTCTCCATGGGTGTACAGGGACAGGCGATTGAATTTGTCGTCTTCGGCATCATTCCTTACTGGCCCGCCCAATATCCGGATCAGATGCCATTCTTCGTGGCGAATCTCGATTATATCTATGATCAGGTGCCTCTGATTCCATATGAGGTATGGCTGAAAATGGAACCGGATGCCAAAGTGGCTCCTTTGATGGAGAAACTTGCAGCAGAAGGCATTGAGTTATCATCTGTGCGTGACGTACGCACCGAATTGGTATCTCAAGGCAAACATCCGTCACGAGGTGGCGTATTCGGGATTCTGAGTCTTGGGTTCCTGGTATCGGTTATTATCTCGTTGATCGGGTACGTGCTGTACTGGTTCTTTAACCTGTCCGGACGTGTTGTGCAGTTTGGTGTATTACGAGCCATGGGGTTATCCCGGGCACAACTGAGCGGCATGCTGCTGCTGGAGCAGGTGTTCACAGCGGGGCTGTCGATCCTGCTTGGTATTGGTATCGGTCAGGTGTCGAGTCGCTTATTCCTGCCATTCCTGCAAACGACGGATAATGTATCTGCTCAGGTACCTCCGTTCCGGATTGTATTTGAACAGCAGGATATGTTGCAACTGTATGGGGTCACGGTGGTGATGCTGGTCATTGGTGCAACCATGTTGCTCTGGCAGATTCGCAGACTGCGGGTTCACCAGGCGGTCAAAATGGGAGAGGAGAGGTAAACGTGATCCAATGCGAAGGACTTGTCAAAATTTTTAAATCCAGCGATGTGGAAGTCGTTGCCCTTCAGGGTCTCAACCTGACTGTCAATCAAGGTGAAATGATGGCCATCATCGGTAACAGCGGTAGCGGTAAATCCACGCTGCTGAATATTCTGGGCGGGCTTGATCGTCCTACGGCTGGTACGGCTGTTGTGGGGGACTGGGATCTGCTCAAGATGACTGATGCCCAATTGGTTGAATACAAACGTCATACGGTCGGATTTATCTGGCAAAATAACGGTCGTAACCTGCTGCCATATCTCACGGCACTGGAGAATGTGGAGACACCCATGATTCTGGGAGGCAAGCGTGATCGTGCTTACGCGAAACAGCTGCTCGAATGGGTAGGTCTTAAAGATCGGATGCATAACAAATTGCATCAATTATCAGGAGGAGAGCAGCAGCGGGTAGCGATTGCGATCTCATTATCCAATCGACCCAAAATTCTGCTTGCAGATGAACCAACCGGTTCGGTTGATTCCGAGACATGTGATACAATCATGGGCATTTTCCGAAAAATGAACAAGGAGCTCGGCGTTACGATTGTCATCGTTACCCATGACTTGACGCTAGCCGGCAAGGTAGACCGGATCGTAGCGATCCGTGATGGTTTGACCAGTACCGAGTTTGTGAAGCGCAACCCGAATTTGGATGATGAGCATAACTTGTCCGAAACGGGTATGCCGGACATTCATGAAGCATTTGTCATTATTGACCGTGCAGGGCGGCTTCAGGTGCCAAAAGAGTATCTGGAGGCCTTATCCATTGATAACCGGGCTACATTGGAATTTGACGGTGAACGTATTGTCATTACACCGCCAAGATAATTAATGAGGGGGAATTGGGAGATGAAGAACAGGTTGTGGGGAAAACGTGTGCTGGCTGTCATGGCTACTGCTACGCTGGCATTGCCGCTGATTGCCGGCTGTACTGCAAGTGAAGGTAAGGATACGGAGCAACGTGTATTGCGCGTGGCAACAATGTGGGGTGGACAGGATGACAGTTACTTCCGTCAGCAATTTACCGATGCTTTTGAACTGACACATCCCAATGTAACGATTGAAATTGTAGCTGCTGTTGACCAGAGCAGCATGTATGGATATGGCAACACGGAAGAGCAGCAGGAAGTTCCGGATACGATGGAAAGTTTGAAGAAGATTATGACAGGGGATAATCCTGTTGACGTTATCGTGGCTGACACCTCTACAGTCAAATCATTAATTCAAGAGAATCTGGTGAAACAACTGGACCCACTGATGCAGGAAGACAAGTTTGACACCAGTGATATCGTGCCTAGTGTACTGGAGGGAATTAAGGACCTTGGGGATCAGAGCATCTATGCTTTGACACCAACGTTCTCCTCTTCTGCTTTGTTCTACAACAAAGCTATGTTTTGAAAAAGCAGGCGTGGAACCGCCGACGGACAACATGACATGGGACGATATTTTCAATCTGGGGACCCGACTTACGAAAGGCGAGGGTAAAGACCATGTATTTGGTTTCTCCTTCACCACATATCAGGGGGGTTCGCCATACTACTCCATGCAGCAGTACTACAGCTCGTTGCAATTGAAGACGTTTGACGATAAAGCCGAGAAGATGACTGTAGACTCTCCTCAATGGGAGAAAGTTTGGAGCACTATTAGCAAACTTGCGATTGATAAAGTGATTCCAAAAGGCGATGAACCACAGGATCAGAATCCGAGTGGACGTTATGATCCGGTTCAGGGTGATCTTTTCCTGAGTGGCAAGTCAGCCATGGTTATCGGCGATTACAGCTATATTAATCAATTGATTGATGCGAATAAAAACGCAGATAAAATGAAAGATTTTACGAAGGTAGATTGGGATGTAGTTACACCTCCGGTTCACCCGGAAGCTCCTGAGATCGGAGGAAATATCTATCTGAGCAACTTGATGGCTATCAACAGTGCGGCTCAGAACCCGGATGATGCGTGGGAATTGATCAAATATATGAACAGTGAGGATTGGGCCAAGATCAAAGCGCGCAGCAGCTATGAGATGGTATCCCGGAAGAGTTTCATTAAACCTAAAGACGGGCTGGATTACAACATTCAAGCCTTCTATTCTCTGAAGCCTATTCCGCCAACGAATACCAATCTGGATAAACTGTATCAAAAATCCCGGGCTTATGGCAAGTAAACGAAAAAGGAATGGAATATTTCAATCAGGTACTTGAGAACAAAAAGACACCAAAAGAAGCGCTTGGTGAGTGGGCAGCCAAAGGTAACGAGATGCTGGAAAAATTGAAAAAGGACCCTAAAGCCACGTTTCAATGAGAAATGAAATTTGATGTAGTAGTGCATAATTGAAGGATAGCCGCTGAAGATCTTATCTTTGGCGGCTATTTTTACGAAAATGGGGTATTCTACAAAAAGCAGGAATAAATGACGATTCCGGAAAGGACGAGCGGTATGCACTGGGTATATTTCAGCAAGTTGTATGCAACCAAATTTCAGGCAGGATGTCTGGCCAAACGTATGGAGCAGGATGGATGGATATATGGTCATAATGAACCGGCGGAAGTGGAAGTGTATCGATCACGCAAAGGACGTTACGGCGTACGTTTTATTCCCTGACATTACCCCTTGACTTATTGGGATAGAATGGTGTATATTAATTAAGTCGCTGTTTTAATATTTTTTACTGACGCGGGGTGGAGCAGCCCGGTAGCTCGTCGGGCTCATAACCCGAAGGCCGCAGGTTCAAATCCTGCCCCGCAATTGAGTTTCACTTGGATGATTCACAGCCATCATCTGCACGTTATACATTATGTCTAGGGCCCTTAGCTCAGTTGGTTAGAGCGGTCGGCTCATAACCGATTGGTCACAGGTTCGAGTCCTGTAGGGCCCATACTCTTAAAACCCTTGCCAAGCAAGGGTTTTTTTCTGTCTTCATTAAGATGCTAGAGTCAAAGTCAAAGGTAACTTGTTAATAGTGTCATTTTGATATGCCTTTTTTTGAGCAACTCAGTGTATGTCCACGCCGTAAATTAAATCTCGCATATACTATCCTATCCCAAACAATAGGAGGTAGATTTCATGAGTCAATTTATTGATGCAAGAACTTCGCAGAATGCGAGTTTGGCAGGTTCTATCGCTATACCGATTTTGGTGATTAACACACCACAGTTGTTCGGACAGATCGGGTTAATACCCAGTGCAACCATAGGGACAAACCCTCGTGTCCAATTTAAAGGAACGGTGTCAGTACAACTTCCATTAGCACTCGTTGGTATAACAATAACAATTGTTAGAGGAACTGTACCAACTGATCCAGTCATCTATTCTGCAACTTCGACGTTCAGCTTAAGCGTTTTGGCACCGCAAATTATCACTTTCTCTGCAGATGACTATAATCCGCCACTTACACCTCAATTGACGTACACTGCATTTGTTAGTTCTAACTTATTGGGCTCAGTCCGTGTAGGTCCAGAGAACTTTGATGGCGTGTTGTATTCCGACTAATATTGAGCGCCCATGCCTAGACGAAACTAGATCAATATTTCTTAAATGAAGGAGACTACAACCTGCCCTCAAAGGCAGGTTTTTTCGTGTTGAAGGGGAAGACTGAACTTCATCGAGTAAATAGGGTTCTATGATATAATACTTTACAGAGATTGAATGGTATTGGACATAAATAGTACGTGAACATCTTAGAATTTTATGAAATTAGTAATAGAAAGCAGGTTTCCATTTTAATGATGTCAAATGAAGGTCAACGTTTTCGTTACAGTGAAGCTCCAGTCTGGGATTGGCAGAGAGCTTATTATGAACAGCAGGGGCTACAGGCTTGGACAGAGAATCAGGTCCCTCAATATATTACCAGTAATCCGATGATTGCCACGGCATATGCAGAGATGATTTTTGGCTTTCTGCAGGATCTCGCTAACAAAGGAAAGATTACCGAGACTGTGACCATTCTTGAACTGGGAGCGGGTGTAGGGCGTTTGGCGCATCAAGTTCTCCTGAAACTGATTGAATTAAAGGAATTTGCTGGAGTACAGTTACCACCCTTCAGATATGTAATGACGGATCTGGTTGCGGAAAATGTATTGGGTTGGAAAGAGCATCCATCCATGCAATCCTTTATTCAACAAGGTATAGTGGACTTTGCATGTTTTGATGCCGTAGCGGATACGGAATTGAACTTGGCCATCGCAGACACGGTTATTCGGCCTGGTGATCTAAAACAACCATTGTTGTTGATTGCCAATTACTTTTTTGACAGCATTCCGCAGGAATTAATCTATATTGGGGATGGCGAGATCTATGAGTGTGATCTGCTTGTTCAGTCTCCCGATCGTCGTATCGATCTTGATCCCGCTGAGATGTTGAAGAATATGACGGTGAGTTATGCGTATCGCCGGGCATCGGAATACAGTGCAGACAATTATCCGTATTCGGAACTGATCACGTTGTACAAGGCGGAACTGGAGGACTCTCACATCCTTTTCCCGGCAATTGGCTTGTCTTGTCTGGAACGTTTGAACAAGTTGTCACAGTCGGGTTATGTGTTGATTACCGCTGACAAAGGGGATCATCGCCTGGATAACTGGAAGTTCGCAGAACCTCCTGAATTTGTTCTGCACGGAAGTTTTTCCTTAACAGCCAACTACCATGCCATTCAATATGTCTTGGAACAACAGGGGGCCCATACACGATTTACAACACATCATTATAAAGATCTGAATGTGGGATGCATGTTAATGTTGGATGAGCCCATCAGTTATGTGAATACCCGTCTGGCTTACCATCGATTCGTTGAACGTTTTGGACCGGATGACTTTTTCAGTATGAAACAATGGGTTGACTCTCAAATAGAACGTATGGAGTTGAAGCATATTTTGCCGTTTTGGCGTCTGGGCGGATATGATGCTGAGTTTTTGATTCATAGTGCTACGCACATTTCCAGTCTTCTCCCTGATGCAAGTGATGAAGAAATGCTTGATATTCAGTCTGGCATTCATTCGATGTGGTCGTCCTATTATGTGATGGAGCAGCAAGGGGGCTCGCATTTCTGGCAGGGCAGTTATTATATGAGATGTATATGTATGAGGATGCCAAACGGTTTCTGGAGATATCATTGGTTGCAGATCCAAGTAACCATAATCCGGCAGTCTTATACGACTTGGCCGTGTGCTGTTATGAACTTGAACTGGAAGAAGAGACCTTGTCATATACCCATCAAGTTCTCGCTCTGGAACCCGATCATGAAGAGGCAGCAGCGTTACTCCAGAGCTTCGAGATGATCTGAGGTGAACCATTATCGTCTTGTCTCCTATATGTATGTAGATGTAATTGGTAATGATTATATTGAAATTGAAACCTTTAATTGAACTTCAACGTATTATTGGGAGAATCAACCAATATTTTCTATAGTATATGAAGGAGACAAAGACATGAAAAAAGCCTTATCCGTTGCATTATATCCACTTGCTTGGGTGCTGGGGGCACTGAACATCTTATCTGGAAATGCAAACAGTGTCCTCTTGGCTAAAGATATCGCTACAGATCGAAGCTATGATGGGCAAGCTATATATGATAGTATTGAACGTAGAAATGCCTAGTTACATATCATTGAACTGTAAAGGTAATGGTGTCATTCAGCAATAGCTTGATACCAATTACTCTTGAAGCAAAGTACGATGAGCAGGAGTTCTGTCCGTACAACCTTTAAGCCGGTTTCGTACCTTATTCAGGTATGAACCGGCTTTTATTATGGAATGGGGGATGCCAGATGAAGATTGTCATTGGACAACCGAGATTGGAAGAGCGTTTGCTGCAACTAGAAGAAGAATTGAAGCAAAACCCTGATGCAGATGTATTGTTGTTTCCCGAGGGGTATCTGAATCAAAATGCCCAGGAAGCATGTCGCCTGGCGGCTGAATACGGAACGATGATTGTATCAGGTCATCGCAGGTTGCACGAACGTCCGAAGGACCGATCGATCATCATCAATAAGGCTGGAGACATTGTATTGGAGAAAGCCAAATACACACCTGCTGAGACGGTTGAGGAACAGGGTTGGATCATAAGCACGTTGTTGTGTGACGAGCTGGTCCTGCAAGGATTCCGCAACGAGAAAATAGGAAATGTGGACATTGTGATGCACTCCATTAGTGTAGGGATGTTTAGTGAAGAACAGTACAGTGAGTGGATCGAAGAGGCGCGGCAGATTGCTTTGCAGCATCAATGCATTGTCATGGGGACAAGCCATGCGGATGGTTCATACCGCGACAGCGAGATCTCCATTTCGATTGCCTACTGTATAGCGCCAGATGGAGAAGTGGTGCTGGCATCCCGAAGCGACACACGTTCTCGTACAATCCTTCTGGACAAAGGGAATATGGATCTCTCATCTCAGAAGTCACAAGAAAACAGAGTGAATATTAGCATCGTTCCATTCGGTTAAATCAGCGGGGAAGATTGCCGAGATGAATGGGCTATTGAACTTGGCAAATCGCCCGGTCATTTGCGCGGAATACGCATATGTTATGGCATACCTTGAAATTCAAAGGAGGCCAATCAAATGAGTCAAGTTGGATACGGTTGTGGCAATGTTGGTGGATTTGGCGGCGGATGGACTTCCACAAGTGCAATTCTCGTGCTTTTCATCCTGCTCGTAATCATCACAAAATCCTTCTGGCTGTAAGTCACGTATAGACACGTGCAAACAGTGGCTCCGCTGAGACTTCAGCGGGGCTTTACCGATTCTAAGAAACAACCTATGTCTTCCATGACATTTGACAACTGAAAACAATGTGCTTAAAATCACATAAGAGACTATTAACAGAGATTGAAGGGATAGCAATGCCGTTTATTCGCTTTAAAGGATTTACAGGTCCTCAGCTAGAGGAAGTTGTACCGCAAATTACAGAGCAGATGGCCCTTATTACTCATATTCCACGGGAGAGAATGAAGGCAGAGCGTCATGATGTACAAGCGCTAACACCTTCTCCGGCTTCTATAGAGATTTTGATGTTTCAACGTGATCAGGAGGTTCATAACCGGATTGCATCATCGTTGCAGGCTATTCTGGAAGAAGCGTACATGCCGGATGTACATATTTTCTTCAACATATTGTCACCCGCCTTGTATTATAAACAAGGCAAGCCGCTGACAAATTATCGATTGGATTGAGATTGTGAGGGACGAGCAGATGTTGCTCGTCTTTTTGATTTACATATTTGTTGTATGTTTAGTAATATGCTTGTCCATGTGAACCCGACTCAATGATATGGAGCATATCGCAGACACGATCATCAAGGCTCCTCCGACAAGATATACCCACTGAACACCCAGTTGATCGGCGACCAAACCAAAGGTGACTATCGCTACACTCATCACTGTGGACATCAGGAGGCCATGTGTTACCGATACCTTGGTTAGAGATTCGGCTGGTACATTGCTCTGAAGCGCCGTCTGCTGAGCCGCAGCACGAATCTGATTAACGGGACCTACGAGTAGGCATAACACCAGAGCAAGCCATGGCAAGCTGTTTAGACCATAAGCGATGGTTAGCAGGCTGAAGAGAAGAGAACCCATGGTCATGCTAGCGATCAGATGTTTCTGAATCCATTTGACCAGTGCAAGAGCCAGAATGCCTCCAAGCATGGTTCCAGCAGCGTAACTCGAGTTCATGAGTCCCCACCAACCTTCCCCTCGTTCCAGAGCTTCTTTTGCAAAGGCCAGCGTAACAGCTCCAATCCAAATGGAACTTGCAAGAGTCTGGGCGATGTCCATAAGTGTGATTAAGCGTAAGGATGGATTCTTCGAAATCATAGTCCAGCCTTCCCTCAATACATTCCGTGATACAGCAGATTTCCGAGGTTGTTCAACATTTCGTGTGAGCGAGCCCATGGCAATCATGAAGATCAGAACGGCCCAGGACAGACTCGCAGCTGCCCAGAATGTCTGTGATGTCCCCAGTTCATCACGGCGAATCCCGTCATGGCGTACCCGACAATAGTTACAGTCTGATGGGAGAAGGAAAGCAGGCCATTGGCCTTCAGAAGATCTTCTCCCTGAACCAATCGTGGCGTTAACGTATTCAGTAATGGGGATTCCCATCCGTCCAAAAAGGATAGTATAACCACTCCGATCAATAGAAGCGGCAGTTGTGAAATCAAATGATTCAACGAAATGGCCATACAGGTCATGATGAATGTTTTGGCCACGGACATGCTAATCAATAGTCTGGAGTATGGGAAACGGTTCACAAGTAATGGCAAAGTGAAACTTGTTATGATGCGTGCAATGATCTGAATAAGGGGAAACATTGCAGTAGCAAGTACTGATCCGGTGTGACCGTATATCAACGTAGTCATGACCATGAAATAGATGACATTAATAAGTGAGAGCAGCGTTTTGACAGCCCAAAATGGATAAAATGCGATATTCATGCCAATGATGTCCTTTCCGAAACGATACATCTATATTACGGGCATGGTCATCATTGCACCACAAACAAAGTTATCATATTCCCATCATTTCAACATAAAAAAAGAAACTGCCTAACGGGGCAGTCATCTTCTCGTGCCTATAGTTTATGCCATAGCGAGTGTAAAGGCGATAAGCAACATAAGCAGGCTGGTCGTTCTGACCATAGTCATATAAGGCCTGCTGGGTTCGGCTTCACCCGGGAAATCCAGCCATAACGCAGATACCAGCCAAATTTGGGAAAACAGAGATTGATGATACAGAGTACCATGAATATAAAAAAGAGGGTTCTCATACCCATCTTCCTTTCTCACTTACATAACAATTTCATTTTAACGTTTGCGTCTGGAAAAAATGATGACGATCAGAATAATAATAATGACAATTAATAGAAATTTCATGTCTGTTCCTCCTGATGACCGTTAGATTATTGTCGAATGGTAGTTATCAACTATTACCCAAGAACCACATGACTTGAATAACTGTGTTACAATTAAAATATATTGTTTTATATCAACACATACCATCTGGTGAATTGTATCTCCATATAATGTTCGAATACAGACGATATAAACATTAACGTGTGTGAGATGAAGGAGGAAAGCATGAGCCAACATAGTCAACTCTCATTACAATGGGAATTTATCATCTCGAAAGTGAAATCCTCCGTGACCGTGGTCGATGCAACCTTGCCTGAGCTTCCGCTCATGTATGTAAACGAACACTTTACCCGGCTGACAGGATACACGTATGAAGAGTCTGTCGGACAAAATTGCCGATTTTTGCAAGGGCAGGATACAGACCCTGAAACGGTAATGCAGATTCGTGATGCACTAAAGAAACAGCAGTCCATCAAGATTGATATCTTAAATTATACAAAAAGTGGCCAGAAGTTCTGGAACGAACTGAATATTGATCCGATCTTTAATGAATCCGGTGAGTGTCTATATTTTGTGGGGATTCAATACGATATTTCAGAACGGAAGTATGCCGAACAGCAATTGAAGTTCGCAACCACAATGGCTGAGATGAACAGCAGAGGGCAATTGGAATTCATCGGCAAGCTCAATCATGAGCTTCGTACCCCGCTTAACGGCATTATGGGCATGATCGAACTTGCCAGTATGGGTGAAATTACGGATGAGCAGAGAGATATCTGGAGCTTGCACGTCAATCCAGTGAAGCACTGCTGAACATCGTTAATAATAGTCTGGATATGGCGAAACTGGGCAGAGGCAAAATGGATGTCGAAAACATTGAATTTCAGCCGTTGAAGCTGATTCAACAGATTATGAAGACACATGAACCTGCGGCGCAGAATAAACACATACGCCTGCTCTGTCATGCTGATCTGAATGTTCCTGATGTCCTGATGGGTGATCCGCTAAGACTTCGGCAGGTTCTGGATAACTTGCTTGGTAATGCGATCAAGTTCACGGAACAGGGTGAAGTACAGCTACAGGTCGATGTGAGGCAACAATTAACGGATACCGTGATATTGGTATTCTCTGTGCGTGATACGGGAATTGGCATTCCTGAGCATCAGATCGAACAATTGTTTGATGCATTTACCCAGACGGATATCTCCCATGCTCGCCGATTTGGCGGAAGCGGGCTTGGCCTGACCATCTGTAAAGAACTGCTCGAGCTGATGAATGGTCAGATCTCGGTGAAGAGTACCGAGGGGAAAGGTACACAGTTTGAGGTGACACTTCCCTTGCTGCGCCAACAGGCCATTCCCAATGTAGGATAATTAAACAAGCAGGACAGCCGGGTGATCTCGGCTGTTTTTTGTTGTATTGAATTGTTTTACGAACGAACGTTCTGTTATAATGTAAGTGTTGAATGGGGGAGACACAGCATGAGTAAGAGAAGCACAAGACGAAAACGAAAAGGTAAGCAAGGTTTCAAAAAGCAGGTACTGACACTGGTAGCGATGCTGCTGGTAGCCCTCTACGCCTGGGCTGGGGGAGAATGGCCGGAGGAAATACCTAATCCATTCGGAGGGACGAATAAGAGTGTAGATCACACGATTACGTTTCCTTCTGAGCGCTATCCCGAAACAGCCAAGCATATTAAAGCTGCCATTAAGGCAGGGCATTCGGATGTATGCACCATTGATCGTAGTGGAGCTGAAGGCAATCGGGATTTATCACTCAAGGGTGTTCCAGTCAAAAAAGGTAAAGATCGTGATGAGTGGCCCATGGCGATGTGCGCTGAGGGAGGAACAGGTGCAGATATCCAATACATTACCCCAAAGGATAATCGCGGTGCAGGTTCATGGGTAGGGAATCAGTTAAGTACATATCCGGATGGAACACGAGTGAAGTTTGTAGTGAAGTAACAAGAAGAGAAAACCAGACGTGCATGCGTCTGGTTTTTTTAAACGAGTTGCATTCCGCTTAAATGATGAGAACGGATGCTTAACAGACGCGTAACATGTTCAACCTCATCAAACGGTATCCACAGACTGCCGTGGACCGTACGTAAGGATAGAATCGATGTATCAGCGGTACGCTCGGGATATCCGGTTACCGTCTGACCGCTTGTATTACGAACCATGATCTGTTGCTTGCGCCGGATGGCAATTTCTACCTCTTTTCATAAGTCATTGCTCCTGATTATGAGATGATAAATCCATATGTCAATGTTTTCAATGGTTAATTTGTCTTCTTTATCTAGTCTATCAGAACTAGGTATAGATTTCCAGAAGAGAAATCAACAATCTCCTAGGTGATTTGTCTTAGCTGTGGGTTAGCCGTTTTTGAACGGGGATTACGGGGTTATATTAGGGTAAGAGGAGGGGAACGGAATGACAAAATTGATTATCGGGCTGGCCCGTACCGAGAACGAGGCTATAATTATGCTGAATAAAGCTAAAGAGGAAGGCATTAAGGATAAACACTTGGGAGCGGTGGCGAAAGAACAGCTTAATCTGGAGCTGGTGAGCGAGAAGACGGGTCTGCCTAAACCCCTGAAGGGTGCAGGAACGGATGGTGCCTTTGGCGCGCTAAAAGGGATATTGGCTAGTCTGGGGAAACGGATGGATCAAACGATGTCGATCGGAAAAGCCGTGCGCAGACTCGCCGGCAATGAGATTGGGAGTGAGACCGATGATTTGGTGCTTACACTGACTGAATCGGGGATCTCGGAAGAAGACGCAAGGTATTATGAAGATTGGCTGTTAAAAGACCATATCTTGGTTATCGTGGAGTGCAGCGAGGAAGAGGCGGCTCGTATTCGACCTCTTTTACTTTTTTAGTTTAATTTAAGGCTGATTTTAGGTTTCTTTAATGTTGGGAAGGTATTCTTATCTCACACCTCCCTTAATATAGATTGGTTTACCGGAAGTTCGGGACCGCAACTCGGACTTTCTAGGCACTGTGAGCTGATCGCTTGCAGTGCCTGTTTCATTTAAATAAGTTGAACTAAAGAATATTTACACAGACACTCCGATGACAGAACAACCTTCTAATCGCTGTTATCCCCAGATTTTTTCGATTCCCTTTTGAAAGGGAAAATCCGGTGATAGCGTATGCTTCCGATGTAGCTTTCTTTCAGAAAGCTTTTAGGCGAACGCTTCGCTTTTCAGTTTTTTCTGTCCTCTCCGTTATCGTGTAAATCATTAGTTAAACTTATATAGTTGGATTATTTTATATAAAGGTGTTGCAAAGTTAATTATTTCATGGTAAGATATTTCTTGTCGCCAAGAAATACATAATCCTGCCGGGGTGGCGGAATTGGCAGACGCACAGGACTTAAAATCCTGCGGTAGGTGACTACCGTACCGGTTCGATCCCGGTCCTCGGCATCTTAAAAGAAAGATCGCATGACGCTTGATAACCAAGCTGCATGCGATCTTTCTTTTATTTTTTTAATATGAATGTGATATCATAGCAGGCCACTTCACCATGCAGTTCATAAACATAAACGCTGCATAATACATATCAGAAGGTACATTTATCTGACTTTTATGAAGTGACAGAACAATGGTGTATACTATCCATAGGCATATATTACCTTTACCTTGCTGAACGATATAGTCACAAAACCAATAAAACAATCTTATGGACGGAGGACTCAAGTTTATGTTGAAACAGCTTAAGCCATACAAGGTGTTGCAAGAACGCAGAATTGAAGAATTGAAATCGGATGCGTATCTGCTGGAGCACCAGAAATCCGGGGCCAAAATTGTACTTTTGTCCAATCAGGACGACAACAAAGTATTCAGTATCGGTTTCCGCACACCTCCGGAAGATGATACAGGGGTAGCCCATATCCTCGAACACTCCGTGCTCTGTGGGTCCAAGAAATTTCCGGCCAAGGATTCTTTTGTTGAGTTGCTGAAAGGTTCTTTGAATACATTCCTTAACGCCATGACGTATCCCGATAAGACGATCTATCCGATCGCGAGTCGTAATGATCATGACTTCCATAATCTGATGGATATATATCTGGACGCGGTATTGAATACGAACATTTATGAGAATGAAAAAATATTTTTGCAGGAAGGTTGGAATTACAATCTGGCCTCTGCAGATGATGAGTTAACCTACAACGGAGTTGTATATAACGAGATGAAGGGTGCCTTTTCTTCACCGGAACGAATGGTGCGCAGAGAAGTGCTGAACTCCCTTTTCCCGGATACTACCTACTCCTCCGAGTCTGGCGGTTTCCCGGAAGCGATCCTGGATCTGACCTATCAGGGGCTACTGGACTTTCACACGAGATACTACCATCCATCCAACAGCTACATCTATCTCTACGGGGATATGGATATGGAAGAGAAACTGCAATGGCTGGATGAGAACTATCTGAGTGCATATGATCGAATCGAGATTGATTCAGCCATTCAACTTCAACCTGCTTTTGCAGAACGGGTAGACACAGTTAAAACTTACTCTGCGGGAAGTACGGAATCCGAAGTGGATAACAGCTTCTTGACCTATAATGCGGTAATCGGCACAAGTCTGGACAAGGAACTGAACATTTCGTTTCAAATTCTGTTATACGCCCTGCTGAACGCTCCGGGAGCGGTGCTGAAGCAGGCGTTGCTGGATAAGGGCATTGCGAAGGATGTCTACGGTTCATATGATGACAGCCTGTATCAGCCTGTGTTCACGGTGGGACTGAAGAAGAGCAATCTGTCGAGCAAAGAGGATTTCCTGGGAACGGTCAAAGAAGTGCTTGAGCGTGTAGTGAAAGAAGGTTTCGACCCTAAGGCGCTGCTTGCAGGAATTAACTCGTATGAGTTCAATCATAGAGAAGCGGACTATGGCAGAATGCCGAAGGGTCTGATCTACGGATTCTCCTCCCTGCAAAGCTGGTTGTACGATGAAGAGGCACCTTTCACTCATTTGGAAGCCAATGATGTATTTGCTAAGCTGCGGACCAAAATGAACGAAGGTTACTTTGAGCAACTGATCGAGAAGTATCTATTGCAAAACACACATACTTCCTTCGTAGCCCTGACACCGGACAAAGGATTGAATTCACGCAAAGAAGAAGCGCTGAAAACACGTCTGAAAACCATTCAGGCGGGTCTTAGCGAGGAAGAAGTGCAGACGCTGATTCAGAAAACGGAAGCACTTGCCGAGTATCAGAATACACCTTCAACCAAAGAGCAGCAGCAGGTCATTCCAACGTTATCGATTGAAGATATCGAACCCAAAGCCTCTACATTGCATCAAACGGTAAACCAGGTCGACGGTACAACCATTCTGCATCATAACCTCTATACGAATGGGATTGGTTATCTGAGGCTGTTGTTCGATATCAAAGACGTGCCACGTCATCTGCTGCCGTATGCAGGATTGCTGAAAAATGTACTGGGTTACGTGGATACTCAAAACTACTCGTTCAATGAATTGTCCAATGAAACCCACATTCATTCAGGCGGTATTCATAGCGGGATTGGATCGTATGCCAACGCTCATAAGCACAATGAATTCAAGGCCACCTATGAGTTCAACGCAAAAGTGTTGTATGACAAGCTTGGATTTGCCTTTGACATGATCAAAGAAATGGTGTTCACATCCCGATTCGATAATTCGAAGCGACTATATGAGATCATCTCTCAGATGAAAGGTAATCTGCAACGTAATCTGATCAACAGTGGACACTCTGCGGGAATTGGACGGTCTTCGTCCAAACATTCAGCGGTTGCGGATTTCAGAGAAGTGGTTAGTGGCATTGCCTTTTACCAGTGGCTTGAGGATCTTCAGGCGAACTTTGAGGCTAGAAAAGAAGAGCTATCTTCCAGTCTGCAAGAGTTGACGGGGTATATTTTCAGACCGGAGAACCTACTTGTCAGTTACACGGCCGATGAGCAGGGATATGAAGGACTGGAGCAACAGGTATCCGATCTGAAAGCAAAGCTGTTCACACATGAAGTTGCCAAGGAGCAGTTTACGTTCACACCAGCTACGCATAAGGAAGGATTCCGTTCCCCGTCAGAAGTGCAGTACGTGGTGCAAACGGGCAATTATATCGACAAAGGGTATCAATACACCGGTTCGTTAAGAGTCCTGCAGGGCATTCTGTCCCTGGATTATTTGTGGACCAATATCCGCGCCAAAGGTGGAGCGTATGGCTGCATGTCAGGTTTCAGACGCAATGGAGACAGCTACGTTGCATCGTACCGAGATCCGAATCTCGATAAAACGTACAAAGTATATGAAGAGATACCACAATATTTGACCGATTTCCGGGCAGACGAGCGGGAGATGACGCGTTATATCATTGGTGCGATCCAGGATCTGGATACGCCGAGAACACCATATGGCGAAGGAGCATTCTCTCTGGAATGTTATCTGTCGAATGTGACTGAAGCGGATCTGCAACAGGAGCGTGACGAGGTGTTAAGCACGAAGGAAAGCGACATTATCGGTTTTGCAGGGCTATTGTCAGACATCCTTGAACAGCAACAGCGCTGCGTAATCGGGAATGAGAACAAGATCGAGGAACAGAAGCAAATGTTTGACGAGACGCTGGATTTAATTAAAAACTAAACGTCAGTCTCGCTGATTTTCGATTCAATTAACGTCATATGCGAAAGGCACTTTTATGAGCTGTTCAACAGCTTGTAGAAGTGCCTTTTTTAATTTTTAATGAGCAGGGATTGAGGAGGAATGAGGTGCAACGATCTCCATCCCATATGAGAATGGTTGACACGCTGCATTGTTCAAGTGACAGCAAGCATGTTGTATATTTTCAGGGTCCGCAGATCTTCCTTTGAAATTTTCAATTCATGATATAACTCCTGATTCTCGGGCAGCGGGTTCTGGAGAATAGCATTTTGAGCGCAATCGGCATGAAAGGTCTAAAGGAGACGCCAGCCATCAGTCCCCACTTTTTCTCCGATTCCTGAAAAGAGGCCAAAATATTAATATATAGATTCTCCAGCGGCGTAGCCTGATTTTCAGAATCAGCGTGGTGAGCGTATCATAATGCTCGGTGTGGCCCCAATACATATTCTCGCATTCTTGATAGTTCTCAAAATCCTTCACATTCATATACATCACGGTGCGGTAACGGTTGGCATCCGATTGAGCCATCATGTCAATGACACATCGAATGAGGCTGTTGTTACGCCCATCATAGAAGTAGGAATAGAAGCGGGTGGAGTTCTTGAAAAAGCTGGACGGGACCGCATTCATCAAGGGAGAGGCGTGTCTTGGCTCCTGGTACAAGAGCTGCTCTACCTGAATGTTGAGCGCGTTCGCAATATGATGTAACGTCACCAGATCCAGTGTAATATCGCCGCTCTCATATTTGGACAGGGTGCCCTTGCTTTTGAAGATCTGATCCGCCAGCTGTTGAACCGTCAGTCCCCGCCACTTCCGAAAGTTTCGTATTTTCTTGCCAACTTCCTGATTGATATTGTTCATAACCGGTTCTCCTTATGTAATGTTTCTTGAGAGTACGTGAAAATGATGAAAGTCATTCATAAAAATGATGTTACATGAGAAATATATCACTTTTTCGCCGAAAAACCTATTCTGGAGAAACAATGAACTTTATTTGTTTCGTCAGGATAGATTGTATTGCATTTGATGCAATTACAACGTCATGGAATAATAGATGTCATACGACATGAACCGACAATGAAAAGTTGAGCAGACAGAGGAGCAGAAGCTATGAAATATAACTTTGATGAGATTATTGACCGCACAGGTACAAATGCGATGAATACGGATGGTTTCCGTCAATATATTTTTAACGCCGCGGAGGATATGACATTTCCATTCAAGGACGAAGAATTCATTCGCATGTGGATTGCAGATATGGAGTTCGCCACACCTCCCGAGATTCTGGATGCAGTCAAGGAGCGTCTGGATCGTAGAATCATGGGTTACTCTCAGGTGTTCGATCCGGCATACTATGAAGCTGTCTCGAATTGGATGAAGAGGTACTATGACTGGTCCTTCCCAAAGGAGCATTTGGAGACCTCGAACGGGATCATTCCTGCTTTGTATGAACTGGTGGAATATATTTGTCAATCGGATGAGAAAGTACTGATCGTTACGCCTTCTTATGGATTTTTCAAGTCAGCTGCGGAACATAATCATCTTGAGCTGGTATGTTCGGATATGATGAATGAGCAGGGGCGTTACTCGATTGATTTTGAGGATTTTGAAGCCAAAGCGAAGGATGAGAAGGTAAGGGTATGTATTTTTTGCAACCCGCATAATCCATCTGGCCGTGTCTGGACAACGGAAGAGCTACAACGTGTGGGTGAGATCTGCTTGAGGAACAATGTATGGATTATTTCGGATGAAATTCACTGTGATCTGCTACGGACTGGCCAGACACATACACCACTAGCCAAGCTGTTCCCGGAGTCGGATCGAATCATTACGTGCATGTCCCGAGCAAAACATTTAACATGGCTGGTCTGATGTTCTCCAATGTCATCATTCCGAATAAGGCACTTCGAGACATCTGGCAGGCACGCCATTATGGTTTCAAAAACCCACTGAGCATCGCTGCCACGCAAGCTGCATACGAAACGGGTGATGAATGGCTGAAACAGTTAAAACGTTATCTCGACGCCAATTTCGCATGCGTGGAAGAGTATGTGAAGCAGCATCTGCCACGGGCTGTCTTTCACATCCCGGATGCCACATATCTGGCCTGGATTGATATCTCGGCCTATGCTCCCCAAAATGTAAGTTTACCGTTATTCTTTGCGGAGCAAGCGGGTGTATTGCTCGAAGATGGTCACATGTTTGTAGCGAATGGTGAGGGTTGTATTCGGTTGAATCTGGCTTGTCCGCGTTCTGTCCTTCAGGAAGGATTACGGAGAATCAGTAGTGTGCTTGTAAAAGAAGTTGAAGAGGTGCCCGTTCAAGTATAACGTCATCAAGTCATCCGAAAAAGTCATCTTGCAACAACGAGGTGACTTTTTCGGATGATTATACTGAACGCAGCAAGAACAAGGTTTAATTTGAGGTGAACGTATACCCTGATGCACGATTCTGGTCTGCTGTCCCCGGTTATGTTAAAATGGTGGATAGTCTATGAGTTGCATGACATGCGGCTCTCAGAAGGAAGAGCCCGGTAGTTGGGCTGGACGTAATTGCATTCATCAGGGGAAAGGAGCCTATACATATGTTTGGAAACGATTGGGACAAGGTGCTACAGGAAGAGACGGAAGCCGAATATTTCAACAAAATTCGTTATACCCTCGCCGCCGAGTACAAGACGCAGACGGTCTTTCCGCCGAAAGAAGACTTGTTCTCCGCACTGAAGCTGACGCCATATCATCAGGTTAAGGCCGTTATTATTGGTCAGGACCCTTATCACGGAGCGGGTCAGGCTCACGGATTAAGCTTTTCGGTTAGACCGGGGGTACGTGTGCCTCCTTCTCTGAAAAATATATACAAAGAGCTACAGGCCGATCTGGGCCTGCCGATTCCGAATCATGGATCTCTGGTTCATTGGGCACAGCAGGGAGTTCTCTTGTTAAATGCTGTTCTGACGGTTCGTGAAGGTCAGCCGAACTCCCATCAGGCATTGGGCTGGCAGACGTTTACGGATGCTGTCATCCGTGCGCTGAATGAACGTTCAGAGCCGATGGTATATATGCTGTGGGGCAGTCATGCCCAGAAGAAAGGTGCATTTATCAACAGGGACAAGCACCTGGTACTGGAGTCTACACATCCCAGTCCGCTGGCCGCACATCGCGGATTCCTCGGCAGTCGTCCCTTTTCCAAAGCCAATGAATTCTTGACCTCCAAAGGTATTGAACCGATCGATTGGAAGATACCTGAAAACTAGACAGATGGAGGTGAGAACATTGCGACATTGGATAGGACGAAAAGTAGCGGTATACCGTGCAACAGGCATACGGGAGCCATTGAAGGGAACGCTGGTTGAGTGGGATGAAGAAGCGGAATGTGTGCGGATCGGACCGAAACGGATTAAGGTGTCGTTTGACAATATCGCAATGATCAGACCTCTTCCCGAAGAGAGTCTTCCCTTAAAGAAAGCACGTTCTGAAGTGCACAAGGTTGGATATGTAATGAAAAAGGCGATTCAGTTCGAAAATGCGATCTATTTCAAGTCACAGGTTATGATCTGGCGCCGGGCCAAAATTGTCGCGTTATCCACGACCATTCTGCGGCATGACGAGGATCAGGTCGAGCTTGCAGATGGCCGGGTTCTGCGTAAAGACAAGCATATGTTTGTCGTACGTTCACGCCGTGGGATACGTTAAGATATGCGGAGATTTAATATTCATTTCATGCAGAAATCATACGGATTTAATGTTCGGTCTGTATATTAGGTAGTAACAACCCCTTCTAAATGGATATGTATTGAAATGGGAGCCCGGCCGGCTGCAAACGGTCGGGTATTTTTTTGCTCATTGGTTCTGTTAAGCTGTTGTACATACCCATAACATTCATGATATATATTATTAAAATAGATAAATTGAACTAAACATTTACACGAGAACGTAGAGGGCAGAAATAACCTGAAGAAGCGAAGCGTTCGCCTTTATCCCAAGATATTCACCTTTGTGAAATTAAATCAAAATATCTGGGGATAACAGCGATCGGAAGGTTGTTCTGTCATCGAAGTGGCAAGTGTAAATATTCTTTAGTTCAATCTAAAAAGATCATGAGAAGGAGTGAAACCCAATGAAACGTATAGCTGTTTTTGCAGGCTCCAATCCGGGAAATCACCCCGAATATACAGAGAAGGCTGTTCAACTGGGCAAACAAATTGCCGATAGCGGTTATGCACTGGTCTATGGTGGTTCTTGCATGGGTTTAATGGGGGCAGTAGCCGATGCTGCTCTTGCGCAAGGAGGAGAAGTAATTGGAGTTATGCCTACCGGCTTGTTCCGGGGCGAGGTTGTTCATGGAGGGCTCACGCAACTGATTGAAGTGGGAACCATGCATGAACGGAAGGCTACAATGGCTGAATTATCCGATGGATTCATTGCTCTTCCCGGAGGCATGGGTACATTTGAAGAATTATTCGAGGTGCTGTGCTGGGCACAGATCGGTATTCATCGGAAGCCTGTTGGCTTATTGAATGTTAATGGATATTATGGACCGCTGATGAAAATGGTAGAACATAGTGTACAGGAAGGGTTCTCCAACACCTCGCATCTCGGTCTGTGGAGTCTGGAATCTGATCCGGCTGAACTGCTCAACCGAATGTCATCCTATATCCCTGCCGAGTTGACTCAGAAGTGGTCCCAACTTAACGGGAAATGAGTGCATACGAAGATGGGCCTGTACCCAATCGTTTCTTGGGAGAATTTTCGATCTGCCCAAGCAAGTTGCGCTATCGGACATAGTCTATAGTGTACTTCGACGAAGAGGGGAGTGTCACTGATGAGCGAACTCAAAGGTACAGGTTACGGGTATTGCGGAGGCTTCGGTGGTGGAGCATGGACATCGACAGGTGCAATTCTGGTATTGTTCATTCTGTTGGTTATTATCTCTCGCACATTCATACTGTAATTTGATCAGGATCCCGGGACGGGGATGACGTTGCAGAGGCAGCGCCTGAATAAATGACCTTTCCAAAGAGACGCCGGTATATGCCGGCGTTTCAGGGAACGGTTTTTTTTGACGTCTCCAGAATATTGAATGATTGAAAAAAGCAAAAACCTGCCTCTGAATAAGGTCAGAAGCAGGAGAAAGCCTCCTGAGCCAATACCTGCTTAACAAGCAGATTACACCACAACAGCAGTTTGATCCGGATTACCCAACGATTTCCAGGCGATATATAGCCCGATGGCAGCTGCAATTAAGGAGAGTATTGCTGCAACAACAGCTAGCTGATCCAGTGTGTGGGGTGAAGTGGAGTTGAAAGAACGCTGATTAGCCGTCTTGCCGGATTTGTTTTTGATATGGACAGATGATCTGGAAAGCCTGGAAGCCGACTGTAACTGGGATGTGTGAGAACGCTTAGGTATCGATTTTTTCTTTGAAGGATTCAATAGTCAACCTCCTTATAACGGAGTTCAGTGCTTCATCGTTCATACTATGTTATGTCGAATTTCAGATTGAGTTCGCATAAATGAGTGAATCCCCAGCCCGTTCGATGTTGGGTCGGGTCGCTGGTATTCCCCAAGCAGACAACCCATTATACACTCTGTTAATACAGGTATGACAAACCGTGTTTATAGTGAGGATTATAGAGGTGAAGCTTGAACACAGGAGGCGCTGGAATGAGGAACATGGAGATTATTGCCCATCGCGGTGCATCTGCCGTATGCCCGGAGAACACAATGAGCGCGTTTGAACGGAGTCTGGAGCTTGGAGCGACAGGCATTGAAACTGATGTGCAGATGACAAGGGATGGTCGATTGGTACTGATACATGATGAGACGTTAAGCCGAACTGGCGGCGCAGAAGGCTGGGTTAAGGATGTGACTTACGATCAATTGCGCACAGGGGATGCCGGGTCCTGGTTTCATGCCGATTTTGCCGGGGAACGTATTCCTTCGCTGGAGGAGTTATTCAAGTTGGTACAGGGGAAAGGAACACTGCTTAATCTGGAATTGAAAAATGGTATTGTGAGTTATAAGGGGATGGAAGAGAAGGTTATACAGGCGATCCGGGACTGGAACCTGGAGCAACAGGTCGTGCTGTCCAGCTTCAATCATGCCTCGCTCGTGAGATGTAAACGTCTTGCTCCAGAGATCCGTACAGCACTTCTATATATGGAAAAGTTATACCGTCCCTACGATTATGCCGCCAAACTCGAAGCTTCCGGCCTTCATCCCTACAAGCTGGCAGTTACACAAGAAGAGGTTGCTTCTGCACTGGCACATGGTATTGTTACCTATCCATTTACGGTGAATGATCCTGCCGAGATGCAGGCCATGATTGACATGGGTGTGCAAGGAATCATTACAGATGTTCCGGATGTCCTGGCATCATTGATTACGGTACATGTCCGTTAAATAAGTCTGCATTATATATGTTCCACATAGGCAATGATAAGGCTGTGTTCGAGCTATTTTGGCTCCTGCGCAGCCTTTTTGCGTGTAAAATTGTGTGCAAATCTTCATATATGCAAGAAACATGTCCTATTTGTCCATTGCCAGAGTCCATGGATTCACTTACAATGGTCTATGGGAATGAGAATCAATATCATTAAAGTTTGGTATTTATAGAGAGGTGATTGTTATGTACATAGGTTTGAAGAGCTCCATTCATAACGAGGGTGGGCGCGTATGAGTTCACAAGCTTCACCAGAACAACATAATCCGGACTCACCCACAGCGAAGATACACACTCGTCCGTGGGCAGCTGACTCTAATTCTTACAGGAGGAGTTTTGCTACTCGCTCTGGGTATGGCGTTGTCCATTTCTTTTGGCGCCGCGGATATTAAGCTTAGTGTAGTCTGGAAGGCCATCTTTGATTTCAATCCGGAGTTGACTCCGCATCAGATCATATGGGAGATTCGGTTACCACGTATCCTTGGCGGAGCCATGGTAGGTGCATGTTTCGCTGTAGCTGGTGCGATCATGCAAGGCATGACACGTAACCCGCTCGCGGATTCAGGTCTGCTTGGGTTAAATGCGGGAGCTGGATTTGCGCTTGCCGTTTGTTTTGCCTTCTTCCCTGGCTTGCCGTTTATGTATATCATCATGTACTCCTTCCTTGGAGCAGGTGTTGGGGTCCTTTTGGTATATGGTTTTGGTGCAGCTTCCAGATCGGGTCTTACTCCACTGCGTCTTGTACTTGCAGGTGCGGCTGTATCAGCCATGTTGTCCGCACTCAGTGAAGGAATAGCATTGTATTTCAGAATTGGACAAGATCTGGCTTTTTGGACAGCCGGTGGTGTGGCCGGAACGAAGTGGTCTCAACTTGAGGTCATGTTCCCGTGGGTACTCGCTGCACTAATCGCAGGTCTTCTCATCTCCCGTTCCATTACTCTGCTTAGTCTCGGGGAAGATATTGCTGTGGGCTTGGGGCAGCGTACGGGCCTGATCAAGCTCATAGGCCTGATTGTCGTACTGATTCTTGCGGGTACGGCTGTGTCCGTGGTAGGTGCGGTCGGCTTTGTCGGACTCATCATTCCCCATCTCACGCGAAAGCTGGTTGGGGTGGATTATCGCTGGATTATTCCATGTTCCGCTGTGATGGGCAGTTTGTTGCTTGTATTTGCGGACCTGGCTGCACGCATGATTAACCCGCCGTACGAGACGCCAATTGGCGCACTGGTTGCCCTCATCGGGGTACCATTCTTCCTATATCTGGCACGTAAAGAAAGGAGGAGTCTGTAACGATGGAATCCTCAACAATAGTTGGAGCAGAGCGCAAGAAGAGAACCAAAAGTGCGATTGTTCTCATTGTACTTGCCCTATTAATTATTACGGCTTTTGTGATGAGCATGAACACAGGCTTTACCAAGCTTTCGCCGCTTGAAGTGATGCGTACCCTGTTTGGTGGAGGTACGGCGAAACAGGAATTGATCCTGTTTGAATTCCGTCTTCCACGTATTGTGATTTCGGTGCTGGTTGGAGCAGGACTTGCGTTATCTGGTTGTATTTTGCAGGGAGTATCTCGGAATGCGCTGGCAGATCCGGGGATCCTCGGGATTAATGCAGGTGCTGGTCTGGTTGTGATGTTATTTGTTTCCTTTTCCCGACAACAACAGCAGCGCCGGTATTTCTTTTGCCCATTCTGGCCCTGATCGGTTCCGGTTTTGCTGCATTTCTGATCTATGTTCTCTCTACAAAAAGGAGAGGGCATCCTGCCTACACGCATGCTGCTTACGGGGATCGGGGTAGCGGCGGGAATCAGTTCTGCCATGATCGTGCTTACCTTACGGCTTAGTCCGGAAAAGTATCAATTTGTAGCTACCTGGATGGCAGGCAGCATCTGGGGTTCAAACTGGAAATTTGTAACGGCATTACTGCCGTTTCTAATCATTCTTGTACCGCTTGTACTGTATAAGGCGCGTGTATTGAACGTACTGAATCTGGGAGACCAGACGGCAAGCGGACTCGGAGCTCCAGTTGAGCGTGAGCGATTGATATTGCTTGCCGCTGCTGTAGGGCTTGCCGGCTCATGTGTATCTGTGAGTGGGGGGATCGGTTTTGTGGGTCTGATCGGGCCGCATCTGGCGCGTCGTCTGGTAGGTCCAAAACATCAATTCCTGTTGCCTGCATCTGCACTGGTCGGCTCATTGCTCGTATTGATTGCAGATACGCTAGGCCGTGTCATTCTGCAGCCTTCGGAGATCCCAGCTGGTATTCTGGTTGCCATTCTTGGAGCACCGTACTTCCTGTATCTCTTAAGCAAGACGAAATAGAACGTAATCATTATGGTGTGATTGCATAAGGAGGACTTCAGTCCATGCTTCGCCGTTTCTTTGCCTATTACAGGCCTTACAAAAAACTCTTCATTCTTGACTTCAGTTGTGCGATTCTGGTCGCGCTGCTGGAACTCGCTTTTCCACTGGCAGTCAACCGTGTAGTTGATGATCTGCTGCCAGGCGGACGCTGGGACTGGATTCTATGGGCGTGTCTGGCATTGCTCGGCATCTACTTGCTGAATTCGTTCCTGAACTTCGTGGTTACCTATTGGGGACACAAACTGGGCATTAATATCGAGACGGATATGCGTAAAAGTTTGTTTAATCATGTGCAGAAGTTATCGTTCCGTTTCTTCGATAATACCAAAACAGGACATCTCGTGTCCCGCATGACGAACGACCTGATGGATATCGGTGAGATTGCCCACCATGGTCCAGAGGATGTATTTATTGCGGTCATGACGCTGATTGGTGCATTCAGTATCATGATGAGCATTAACGGAAATCTGGCGGTGTTAACCTTTATCATCGTACCGCTGATTATCTATCTCTCGCTCTACTTTGGTAGCAAAATGTCCAAGGCATTCAGCCGAATGTTCGGTGATATTGCGGACTTCAACGCTCGTGTTGAGAACAATATCACAGGCATCCGTGTTGTTCAGGCTTTTGCCAATGAAGAGCATGAAAAAGCACAATTCGCTGTGAACAACGGTCGTTTCCGTCAAACGAAGCTAATCGCATACAAAATCATGGCCTGGAACTCTTCTGTCAGTTATATGCTGATGAAGCTGGTATCCCTCTTTGTTCTGGTATGCGGAACGTGGTTTGTTATTAACGGCAGTATGACTTACGGTCAGTTCATTGCATTTATTATGTTGTCCAATGTGTTCCTGACCCCCATTCAGAAGATCAACTCGGTTATTGAGACGTATCCCAAAGGAATTGCAGGCTTTAAGCGTTATACGGAGCTGCTTGATATGGAACCGGATGTGGAAGATCGTCCAGGAGCCGTGTCGGTATCGCATTTGCGTGGAGATATTCGTTATGAGCAAGTGACCTTTGGTTATTCGGATCAGGAGCCTGTACTCAAAGGTATTGATCTAAACGTGCATGCAGGGGAAACCGTGGCCCTTGTCGGTCCATCGGGTGCAGGTAAAACAACACTGTGCAGTCTGCTGCCGCGATTCTATGATGTGCTGGAAGGTCGCATCACAATCGATGGGCAGGAAATACAGAATATGACGCTGGACTCTTTACGCAGCCAGATCGGTATTGTACAACAGGATGTATTTCTCTTCGATGGAACCATTCGCGAGAATATTGCCTATGGCAAGTTGGATGCATCCGAAGAAGAAATCTGGATGGCCGCCAGACGTGCACAGATGGAATCTTTGATTCAATCGATGCCGGAAGGACTGGATACGTTAATTGGTGAACGCGGCGTGAAGCTGTCCGGTGGACAGAAACAGCGTTTGTCCATTGCCCGCATGTTCCTGAAAACCCGCCAATTCTAATTCTGGACGAAGCCACATCGGCTCTGGATACAGAGACGGAAGCAGCAATTCAGCAATCCCTTGCTGAGTTGTCCGAAGGTCGGACCACACTGGTCATCGCCCACCGATTGGCTACGATCAAAAATGCAGACCGCATTATTGTCGTTGCCGAACAAGGCATTACGGAGCAGGGACGTCATGAAGAATTACTCGCTGCCGGTGGGGTGTACAGCCGCCTTCACTATGCGCAGTTTGGCGCGTAACCTGTTCGATCGATGTGGATGTAACAATGTATATACGAGAATTAACGCCATCGTTCTTGACTTGGAAGGGGTCAGGACGGGGGCGTTATTTTCTTTTTCATGGTTCGGGCGAGAGTCTGCGGTGCAACGTTGTTATCTGTCTGTGATCATGGATATGGAAACGGGTAATATAGTAAAGAGAACGCTTAACGTACAAGATATGTTCATCATTTTGCAAGATATAGGAGGTACACGATATGCAGATGAACGATATGCTGAAGATTCTTATAACTTGTCTATTATTTATTCTAATCTGGTGGCTTCTGACTCAAGGGATTCGCAAACTTTCCAGTACTCGCGCGGGGACTGGTATCCGACGCTGGGGTGCATGGTCCATTGGACTTTTCATTGTTGGCGCCGTGCCACTAGGTTTTTCGCTATTCACAGAGATATTTGATGAACGCCTGGATGCCAACATCGGGTTAGGGCTTGCCATGTTATTTGTCTGGGCTTACTGTGCTGTCTTGTTATGCGCGGCGTTGGTGGTCTGGGGCAGGTATGTGTATAAAAGGGATATAAGGAAGTGAATGCAACAATAACCTGATACGGAACGTCAAATTTGGGAAGAGGTGTTATTAAAGGGAGATGTACATATGACCAATCTTCGTCGAGTCCTTATACTGCTCTCCATCCTAATCGTGTGCCTTACGGGATGTTCAGGATCAAACGAATGCAACTCTGTGCAGACTCAAGCTAATGTATCAAGTGAAAAGGGCTTCACTGGATATGTGGTTGAACGCAAAGACGATTCCATTCTTGTTGTTGATCCTGCCTACCGAGATAACAGTTCCAGTGGAGGGGCCGATCGATATTATCCGGCAAAATGGTTCTCCAATGCGCCTGATCCACAGATCGGCTCCTATGTTGAAGTGTGGACGGATGGAAGACCGGAAAATCAGCCTTATCCCGGGCAGGCCAGAGCACATAAGATAGCGGTAGCTTGTCCAAATACGCCAGACGGTGCTCATATGACGGATGCGGATGCGATTCGTAGCGGACTTCTTTCACCTGATGCAGAGAACATCCGTGTTCCTGTGATTGAAGATGTACAATTTGATCAGGATACAGGAACGTGGATGATTCATATGAGAGATGCGATGTCAACGACGAAAAATCAAGATGGGATGGATATCAAAGTAAAGGATGTAGAGTCAGTCGAGTAACAAGAGGCAATTTCATTTTGCATATATAGATGAGAAAGGAAAATTAAATGGATATTAGAGAGTTACTTCCCCGCGACAAATTTGATTTTGAAGCAGTTAGCAAGTTAAATGAATTTGGTAATGAAGAGTTGAAAGGCATTATTCCAGAACTTATGCAGTGGTTACAAGACGGGAATTGGCCAATCTCTAGGCCGGTAGAGGATCTATTATTGAGATTGGGAGAGGATTTAATTCCTCATATCAAGGATGTATTGAAAAGCCAGGATTCTACTTGGGAATATTTCATTTTGGTTGGACTGATTGATCGATTGCCTTTATCTCATCTGAGTATGCTACAGACGGATCTGCTTAGAATATTGGAGTCTCCTACACATGATGAGAAACTAGAGGGGTTGAATGCGGTTATCGTGGAACTTTTGGAAAAAATGAAGGTACACCGATGAGAGATCCGTGGAGATGGCAGTTTGGATACATAGAAATAGGTCATTAGCTTTCTTAGAAAGACTGAGATATTGAAGATGGAGTGAAAAAAATGCTAAAACACCAAATTCTTTTTCCGACTTGTTTGAGTTCGGAAATTTACTGTTTGGAAATTGTACAAGAGTTAATTGGCTTATTTGATATTTCAGAGAAGGAAGCTTTTCTCCGGATTAATTCCTTTTGGAAAGGCAATGATTTTACATCAGAAGATGATCTTATTTTTCATGAGTCTCCTGAATATTGGGCAAAAACAATATATTATGAGCAATCAAATTGGTGGAATACACAACAGGATGAGCTAACCCCCAGAAAAATAGATTGATATAATAGGACTATTCAGAAAAGAAGTTGGTCCAATAATATAATTATACTGTAACAACCTTGGAGGGATGTGTACCTTCGAGGTTGTTTTAGTCAAGAGACGGATGAGTTCCTCTACAGCTAAGAGTTTAATCAAACCTTCAAGTAATCATAAAACTTAGCTAATGTCCGTACACGGGAGTTTCCGCAAACCATGAAAAAGAAATCATATTATGCGAATAAATTGGCATTTTGTCCTGACAATAATATATTATTGTCAGGACAAAAAGAGGTGAAGATATGTCCGCCAACAAGATGGGGCGGCCTAAATCTGACAAACCCAAAAGTAGGACGATTGAGATACGTGTCGACGAGGAAATTATGAGCAAGCTCGATATTTCGGCTGAGAAGTTGAATACGAATCGATCAGACATCGTTCGCAAAGGGATTGAGAAGATTTACGACGAGCTCCAAAAATAGAAAAAGGAAGCAGCGTTCGTCCCTCGAAGAACAGCGCTACTTCCTATCCCGCAACCACTTGAATGAGCGACTGCATAAATATCCTACCATGTGTAGAACGTTCATTCAAGTGAGGTGCGAATTGATATACAGGAGGATGCACATGAATTCGATATTAGAAGCATTATATAATGGACGACTTCGACCGGATGAGATGATGATGCCAACACATCCTGAATACCAAGCGTTAGGGAGGCAGATTGCAGCTCTGACAGAGCAATGGAAGAATCGATTGAGCGAGAATGAATTTCTTGAGCTTGAACAGTTATTTGACTTATGTGGCAGATGTGAGGGCATGCACACGGAAGCAGCGTTTGCACAAGGTTTTCGTCTGGGTGCCAATATGCTAATTGAAGTCATGAGTCAGCGTGAGGAATCGATGTTGGAGTTTAACTAAGTTTAACGATGTGAGCATAGATCAGGTTTACTTTTACAGCTAAATTCTCAGATAATGACGTGCATACAACATACTTATTTTGCACCATAAAAATGTATCATACATTTATTATAACAAAGCCCTCAAATCCTCTCTGCATTCAGCAGCGGGGTTCGAGGGCTTCACTTAAATATAGAGTTAACAATTTATATATAGGGAAAGAACCTGTTAAACAAATGGTTTCTTAATCCGCAATATTTCCCGCCATCTTCAGACGACGAGCAATCTCTTTAAAGTCTTCTTGCGAGATGCCTGGTGCGAATTCTTCCTCGACCGCAGGAGCTTCCGGAATCGGGAATCCTTCAGGTATCCCTTGGATGACTTCAAGAGGTTGTCCATCTTCGGGGTGAGTACCTTTCCAGATCTGGCCGATCGCATTGAAGTCTTTATCACTATAGGTGTACAGCTTGGTGTGTACGCCTTTTTCTTCATATTTACGAGCCTCGTTGAAGGCTTTGTTGTTCAGTGAAGGAATAGGGACCAGCTTGGTCACATTTACGCCAGTTGCAATCTCAAGGGCTTTTGCATAGGCCACCACATGCACGCCGCCACGTACCAGCAGGAATCCAACCACTTCCCGGGCTGCCGGGTGATCAGTCATCTCATATACTTTCATCTTATGGGTACGAGCGCCACATTCGAGGAAGAAGTTATGCAGCAGATCCTCGACCAGGTTGCCGCTGTTGAAGACATTTGCTCCCGTCCATGGATTACCCATGGAGTCGAAAGGCATTGCGCCTTGGGCACCTGCCAGATAGTGATAAGACAGACGAGCATCTTTCACGGAACCTAGCGGCGTATCGTCGGGTTCTTTGTACTCGGTTGAGCCTCTGAGGCACTTGTTAATGCCATGAGACACAAGCTCAACATGTCCCAATTCTTCGGCTGTGATACTCATGACCAGGTCGTAGAAGGGCTTCAGTTTTTCTTTGGATCGAAAATTAAATGATTGATAGAGGTAATTGTTCAACGTTGACATTTCTCCGAATTTGCCGCCGAGCAACTCTTGTATGGCTGCAGCAGCGTTTGGATCTGGCTTCTCGACATTGGGAATCTCAATCAGGATTTCATCCAAGCGTTTGAACATTGGGGTGTAACCTCCTCAAAGTGGTATTGCAGATCGTGTAAGGTTGCATAATTGTGAAATCACTCAGTCATGGCCTATTACACGCAATTTGGATTTTTTAAACAAAAAATCAACCAAATGGGACTTAAGTATCGCATAACGTAGGCCTCAACTCTTCTCTCTTTTGTTATTTCCAATACGATGATTTTTATGTATAATCAGACATTCTAACGAGTCTTCGTGTTACATAGAGAAGAGAGCCATGAATTCATTAAAGGAGTAAGAGATGAACAAGCGCTGGATACATATAGTTGGAATTGGGATCTTTCTAATGATTCTTATGTACGTAGGCAGTGAGCATGTCACAGCATATGACGCTACGATCGAGGTTCAGGTGGATGAAGATACGAGGCAGATTCTTGAACAGAAATACGGGTTGGAGCACCGGTATGAACGACAGACACAACCCTTTTTCTCGGGTGATTGGGGAATGAGTTTCCGGACGGAGCCTCCTGATTCGTGGGACAGGCTTGTTCATGTGGTTTCTTTTTCTTTACGGCCACTGGCCTGGATCTTTCGTTTATTCGTGTAAAATGAAACCCGGACGGGCAATATAACAGAAATATATTGTCCCAAGGAGTGAGTGAAATGAGAATGCTCATTGTTACCGTCATGTCGGTGGTCTTGAGTTTGGCCGGAATGACATCAGGAACAGGTGCCGCCATCCCTGATTATGCGAAGTGGGGAATTATAGCGGTCAAAGAAACACAGACCAAGTACAATGTAGATATTTTGGACTATAAGCACATCGGCCGTACTTCTCTAACAGCGGATCAATCACGGGAACAGTTCAAGCTATGGGTTCGTGCCAAAGACGGCAAGCAGTTCGCGGTCTATGTGAATGTTGATTTTAATCCATCTACACAGCAATTGAAGAAAGTACAATTTTCCGAATCCGATCGACACTGATCCGTTACTGAACGGGGTATTACAAGTCATGTTGTCATATCAGCAGCGGAATTAGAGGAACCAGACACCCTTGATTATTAAGGTGAAAGTCTGGTTTTTTTATTTTTCAAAATCCTTTTTTTACTATTGAATAAAGAACTTATGTTCGCATATAATATGGAATACAAACAAACGTTCTTATCGGAGGGATTATTATACTAGGAAAATATATTGGCCAGATGGTGGAGCTTGTCTACATGGATCGTGCAGGGCAGATTACGCAGCGACAGATTCGAATTAACAGTGTACGTGGCGGGATGATTAGAGCATCGGTGGGAAAAGAAGGCTCACCCAGAACCTTTCTGGAACAAGGTATTCTGGCATGGCGTCCTGTTAAGGACCTGAACAAGGAGGTAAAGTATGCTGAACGACTTTGAACGCAAGATTTTACGTATTATGGTGAACTATGCAGGACAACGGCGCAGGATGCCGCGTATGGATGAACTGGAGAACAAGACGGGACGAAGCAGGGCTTACATTCATGAGTCATTGCTGGAACTGGAACGCACCGGGTATATCGCATGGGAGAATCGGTCTACGCTCGAAGGCATCCAGATTTTGCAGGCATGGGAACAGGTACAGCAGCCGATTCGAAAAGTCAGCCCTCCGGGGACTCCGCCAAATATTTTACGGACTATTAAAGTGTGTTTTTAGTAAGGTTTGTTTTCAAACTCATGCAAGCTTTACGTTGATGGATGTCAGCATCTAAACCCTATGGAAGTCAAAGTTGGCTAATTCTGGCGAATGAGTAGATGATTTCTTTGTAAGGAACACAGGAAATCTTATTTGGCCTCCTGCTACTCTTTCTAAATTGTAAGGAACATCAGCCACGTTATTTCCCGAAATTCTCTGATAAAAACGCTATATAAGACCGAAAATTCTGATGTAGCGTGTCTCAGATTCTTTAAATTTCTATGAGGGCTCTAAATCCTTGAATAAGATGCCTCAGATTCGTTACTTCTCGTGGGTCTGAGCCTGAGAGTTTACTGTTGTTATATTCCTTTTGGTAGATACACCCTCAATTGAACATAAGAAAACGCCAACCCGGACATACCGGATCGGCGCTTACTGTGTCACACATAAGACATATGCATCTATTTTAGAAAATGGGAAGTTGATCCAGGTTGTTGGTTGGGTCACCATCGGCATCGCCGCGAATGTACATTTCGCCATCCTTGCCTTTAAATACATTCACGCCGGCAATAGCGCCAGCCTTTACTTCTGCAAGTGCTTGCTGATAATCCAGTACACGTCCTGCTGAAGTCTGAAAGGCTGTCAGGTCACCGTCACCATTTTTCTGTACGGCTGTGAAACTCTCGCGTGTTGTTTGATCCATGATGTCACACTCTCCTTATATGACGAGATAGGAATCTGCTTACCTGATTAGCCTATCCGAATTCATCGAAAGTATGCACGATATGCTGATAAAGACCTGCCAACACCGAGGTTCTACAGGCTCTTTTTCATACGAACATGCAGAATATCTGCATCATAAAAAGGTTCTTCCGAAATCACTTCGTAGCCGAGTTTTTCATAGAATTTCTGTGCCTGACATTGAGCATCCAGTAATGAATAGGATAAGCCGAGCTCACGTGCCCGCTCCTCCATCGCGAGCAGAAGCACACGTCCATAACCATATGAACGATGAGATTTAAGCACCGCGATCCGCTGCATTTTGGCCGTATCCTTGCTGTAGTAGATCAGACGTCCTGTGGCTACAGCTTGTCCATCCGTACTTAACAATACATGATGCACATCCGGACTGATGACATCATATTGATCAATCTCAATCTCGGCAGGCACCTGTTGCTCGATCACAAAAACGTGATGGCGAATGTCCAGGGCTTGCTCCAATTGTTCTTCTGTCGATACATAACTAATCTCAGCTGCCAATTCCATTCCTTCTTTCTGCTCTTGCGCGACATATCAGACTGAATTATACAAAAAAATGTTTTTCCTGTATAGTGAAGTCTGGAACATATTGGGAGAGGAGGGGGAGTGATGGGCATGGCAGGTATCATGGTCATTACATTGTTAATGTCAGCGGGAATGATTGCTCTGTTGTATTATGTGACCAAGAAAGCATACTCACGCAAGTGGGATGAAGAGGAGTAATTCACCGGTTAATCTTCACGGAAGGACTTCACTGCTTCCTCGCGGAGAATATACATCTTGAATGACAGATTTGGAGTATACGTCCAGCCAGACGGGAAGAGATTCAACGCTCTCATTAGGTTGTTTTAGCTGTTGGAATTGAACCGTATGTTCATCCTGCTCCAGGCTACAACCAGTAACGGTGGTAGTGAGAATCAGCAGCCCAGCGTAGAGAAGAAGCTTTTCGATAATGTATGTTTAATGGATGCTAACCGTTTTGTTAAGTTTCTCATAGGGAACTCACCTCGTTGTCTGAAATGGTAATCTTTCCTTTATTGTGCACCATTTCGGATGAATTATAACCAAATAAATGATTGACAATGAACACGGTTACTTGATATGATACTGTTACTTGATTGGGAAATAATTATATATCATGATCTGTTAGCTCAACTAGAGATAGCATTATGATCGTGATACATATATTTTATTTATTACAGGGCGATAGCTCAGCGGGAGAGCATTATCTTGACAGGGTAAGGGTCGTGGGTTCGATCCCCACTCGTCCTATATTAAAAATGAAAGGCAACTTCTTTTGAGGATTATATCTCAAGAGGGGTTGTTTTTTTATATAACATTATGGCCACCTCCGATGATATATGTAGGTGGTTTTCGTTGAAAATAAATATATTTACTGGTATAGTTTGGGTAAATTTAATGGTTAAAGTAGTTATAATTATTTATAAAATAATACAGAAAAAAGATATGGTGGTTGATGTAATGGGACAAATAAAGCGTGTTGCAGCACTATATCGAGTATCCACAAAAGGACAGATGGACGGAAACGATATTCCAATGCAGCAACGAGCATGCAGGAAGATGGTAGAAAAACAAGAGGGATGGAAGCTAGTTAAGGAATATACCGAAAAAGGGGTATCTGGTTTTAAAGTACCTGCTTCGAAGCGTGATGTTATACAACAGGCTAAAGAAGATGCAGAGAATGGTTTATTCGATGTCTTGTTGGTATTTATGTTTGATAGGCTTGGAAGAAAAGATGATGAGACTCCCTTTGTACTTGAGTGGTTTGTAAATAAAGGGGTTGAAATGTGGTCTGTAATAGAAGGTCAGCAAAAAATTGAAGCTTACACCGATCGGATGGTCAACTACTTAAGATTCTGGCAGTCAAGCGATGAAAGTAAGAAGACCTCTGACCGTGTCAACGAAAAACATATACAGATGGTCGAAGATGGTATTTTTAGGGGAGGAGGTATACCCTATGGATATAAGAGTGTTGATTCCGGTAATGTAAATAAAAAGGAAAAGCACTGCAAAAACTGGGCAAGCATGAAGAAGAGTCAAAGATCGTACAAGAAATATTTCGACTAGTGCTTGAAGAAGGGTACGGGCAATTAAGGATAGCTAAACTTCTAAACGAAAAAAATGTTCCGACAAGAAAAGCAAAACAATGGGGTGCCCCAACTGTAAATGTTATACTCAAAAATCCAATTTACAAAGGAGTGATGAGATACAGAAAAGAAGAAGGGGACGATATATTCTCAAAACCAATCCCTGAATTAATGATAGTGTCAGAAGAGGATTGGAATAGTGTACAGGATATAAGGGATAAAAAGAACCCTAAAAATCCAAACAAAAATGAAAATTCCATTCCCATGAGCACTAAGGGAAGTTTACTTTTGACTGGACTAGCCAGATGCGGTTGTTGTAATTCTAGATTGACTACGACTACATTTGTAAATAAATACAAAGCAGCTAATGGAGAAATAGTCAGATACAATCAGAATAAAAGTTATCGTTGTAGTGGGAAATTGCAGGGAAAGACGGATTGTAAAGGACAGGCAACATTTTCTTCAAATAAGGTAGAGAGACAAGTCTTAAAAATGGTGGATGAATACTTAAGTCAACTCAGGATAATAGATTTACAATCAGAAATTGATTCATTAAAAATGAAAATTTCTAATGAAGAAGAGAAAAAAATTAAAACAATGCAAAATTTACTGGAAGAGTACTATGAGGAGCTCGTGGCCTTAAATGCTGAAGTTCCGAAAGCTATAATGGGTAAGAGCGCATTCAAGCCAGAAATGATCAATGGTCTTATCGATAAAAAAGAAAACGTAATTCAGAAAACCTCTGAAGATATTAAGGAAATAGAGAAATTATTATCCACCAAAAAAATGGAGATATCAGAGATGGAGACTCTAAAAGATTATCTCCCAGTTTGGCCAGATGTGTTTACAAATGCTTCTACAGAAAAGAAGAAAATGATGTTATGCACATTGCTTGAGGTGGTCTACATTAGCAAAGATAAAATATTGGTGGAAATAAAGGGCGGAATAAAAGAATTACTCGGTCATATATGCAGTGAGAATAAGGATACCAAGAGCTCGCTTATTTAACAGGGTAGGGGTCAGTGGTTCGAGCCCACTACAGATCATACACGAGAAGCCTTGCGATGTAAGGCTTCTTTTCTTTTTTACATAAAAATGCGATTGAAGAAAGCTTCGGTTTATCCACCTTTTTTTTAAACAAAACTTAAATAAAACATAAATTCATCGTAAGGTTCCTCTTCTATACTTGGTTCTGAGGTCAACATAGAACAGGAGAAGGAGAGAATTTATGAATGATTTAAGTCCATTTACATTAAAGTTAGCCAGAGTAGGGATCGCGGGTACACTTGCTTTAATACTGGCAACAAGCCCACTTGCGAACATGGGGGTTGCCGCCGCGGAAGCAGTCCCAACACCTGTATCTACGAAGATACCTATCACACAGAAAGACTCCTTAGAGCAGTCCCCGATTCAATACCAGATCGAGGCTCGGCTGAATGAGAAAGACATGACGATCCAAGGGAGCGAGAAGGTAACGTATCGCAACACAAGCAAGGATACACTCCAGCAGCTGAGTCCTGCATACATATGCTGATGCGAACCTTTCCAAGTCTTCACAGGCGTCAATGTACCAACAGAACAATGAACAGATTGGTGAAGATCATCCTGAGAAGACAGCGGAGGACTTTCTGGGTGGCATCGATATTCAGGTTGTAACAGCAGATCGCCAGTCGTTGGATTTTCATAAGGAAAACCAGGCGTTGACCGTGCAGTTGAAAGAGTCCATTCAACCAGGCGAATCGATAACAGTTCAATTGGAATTCCATCTGAAGATACCTTATGGCTCACAGCGAATTTCCTATTACAAGGATATAATCAATGGTGCACACTGGTTCCCGGTGATGTCTGTATACGATGAGGTCAAGCATCAGTGGAATAAGGCACCGTATAGTCGAACATTCGAGAGCGATTATTACACCTCGTCGGACTATGAAGTTCAATTCAATGTGCCTGATAAATATCAGGTAGCCATGCCTGGCGCGATCACCACTCAAGACAGTACAGAACAAGGACGTAAGATTGTGTCTGCCGTAGCCGAGAATACGAGAGAGTTTGTTTTCTTTGCTAGTCCTAATCTTCAAGTGCAGCGCGCTACCCGTAACGGTCTGACGGTAGAATACTATTATTTCAACGATGATCCATCCAAGAAAGAGATTGTTGACCGGTACATTAATCAGGCATTCAAGGTCATTGATTTCTATAGTGAGAAATATGGCAAGTATCCCTACCCAGAGTTCCGAATTGTCGAGACGTATGTACAAGGCGTTGCCGTAGAGTATTCGAGGCTCATACAGATGGGACAGATTCATGATAGTGCCGTTCCAGAAGAAGATACAACCTTTGTTCATGAAATAGCACATCAGTGGTTCCATGCATTAATCGGTAATAACTCGGAGACCGAATCCTTCCTGGACGAAGGTTTTGCCGATTTCTCCATGGTGTATTTTGCCGAGAAACAGGGAGATCAGTTAAATGGTTTCAGATCCATACAGTTTGATACGGCACCCGTAGATATGGCGATTGCGGCAACAAACGATGAAGCCGGGGAGTTGGCGGGTCTGGTGTATTATCAGAAGGGAAGACAAGCGATTTATCAGCTGTACCGTTCTGTCGGTGAAGAGAAATTTGACGAGTTGATGAAGACATATTTCAAACGCTACGTATACCAAAATGCAACAATAGAGGGGCTGCTCCATACCATCGAAGATGTGCTTGGTAAGGACGTACGTACCGAAATGCAGATGGCCCTGTATCAGCCTGATTTTGTCCTAAAGCCGGAATACCAATTAACCAAAGAAGAGACCGCCGCATATGTGCATGATATCTTACAAGTGCAATATCAGGCTGTCATGGGGATGATCCCCAATCTGCCTTATGAAGTGATGAGTCGATTGATGGACAAAGTCCTTCAAGGCGAGGAATTAACCATTGTACTCAGCGATCAGGTGAGTAAGCTTGCGGCTAAACAGCAGGAAGAGTTGGTTGATCAGTTGACTGGATTTCTTGATATGAGCGGTATACGGTACGACGTTGTAAGGGATCGCAAGGAACTGAAGCAAAAAATGAAAAAGAGATCGGTAACAGCAACCTTATTGTCATTGGCAATGCCAAGTCAAACGGATTGGTGCAGGCTTTGAAGTCCAACATTATCAATCGGACGAAACAGACCGGTTTTCCTTGGAAGAATATCATGAATCAACCTCTCGCCGCTGGTGCATATGTTATCCAACATCCCTATAACCAAAATCGATTAATGCTTCATTATTTCTGGAATGAGGATCATCTGAGTAATGCAACATTTGAAGCTTTTATGCTGAAAATGCAGGAGTCTATCGGATTCACGAACGACTTTTACCAATACTATGTACTGGATAACCAAGGCAAGGAGAAATCCGATAAAAAAGTAGCGAATCCCTTATCTCCACTTTTTGCGGATGAATAAGTAGTTGGTTTTGCAGGTTCTTCATTTAAAAGCAAACAGGTTAGCCAATTGTTATGGTTAGCCTGTTTAGTCTTGTTAACATAGCAAACCAATGGTTATATGAAAACCAGATTTAGAATAATAGGCGATAAGATGGGCATAATGCTTTAACAGAAAGGAAACTTCATGAATATACTTATCGTGAGAAAACAATAGGAGGGATTAATATGAAGGATCAATATTATCCGAGCGTACCAATGAAAGGGACAATGGCTGATTACAACGGTAAAGGAAACAAAGGAATGAACAAATTGAAAGCGCATTCATATAATGCTAGAATTCGTCCTATCATTCGTATTACTCAGGAGCCGACTGCGAATGAGGCTAATGTTGTTGATTTTTCAATCCTATTAAAAGACACTTCGGATGTTCTATATTTGCAACCAGTAAATGTTAATTTCCTGCTCACGAAGGAGTTGAGTTCCCATGTCTACGACTGAGAATATTGCTCAGGCAGCACTGGATGTAGCCATGAAGGCGAATAGGGCCATTGCTCCTTATGACTATTGTGATGCAGAATCCAGACATATGTACATGCCTCAATTTGATAAAAAAATGGACAATCCTATATATACTGCTGCAATGGCGGGTCTTCAATCAATCTACTGGTTTCGGGCGATCAAAGTGAAGGGGCTTATCCCTGATGCAAAAGCAGATTATTACGCCACGTATTCTACTAACCATAATCGTACCGGGGGAATTGGACTTGCGTATTCCAACAGCCCCACAGGTCCATGGACCAAACACGGACAGGTGTATCTGGATACCGTGGTTGGGAATTCGACGGAAACGCCATTTGTGATCTGGAACGATGAAGAACAATTGTTTTTTATGTATTATCAGCAAAACGGACTGGGGATCAATCAATCAACGGCACTTGCGACCTCTGTGGACATGATCAACTGGACAAGAGTGGGTTTGATCTTGGACAAACCTCCCGGGTTCCCGGGGATGGTCATACCGGTTACTTCTCGTGTTTCAGAAATGGCGGCAAATGGATCGGTTTCTCGGTGATGGGCGGCGGCGACTTTGGCCGTAAATGTATTTGGCATTCCCATGACGGACGTAGCTGGCTAGCTGATCCGAGACCATTAATGGGTGGTAATGATGCGACTTTATCGGCGGAAGAAAATATTTCGAGACCCAATGCTGGTGTATTTATGTACAAAGGGAGCATGTGGTGGCTGGGCATGTTATCGGCGTATGCTTCCGGTGGGGTCACGACTGTAGCTCGGCCTGCCATTGCCAAGATCAGCGCAGACTTTCGTCAACTGCTGGACAAACCTTCAGATATATATTTTCCGGCATTGAATTGGGAAACGACCAATATGCAATCCTTGATGGTGTCCGTTATGGACGGGGTCGTGTACGTGTATTACAATACCGATTCTAATATCGGTGTAGCCTATTCGGTGGGGGTGTAGAGATGCTTATACGTGATGCAGCGGGTCAGATCGTGCCCTTTGGAAAGGTCCACAAACAGCTTGTGGCTGATTTTCTTTATGGAACGTTACCGGATTGGATGGAGGTGGTGGGCACGCCTACGTTTGAGCCATTACCCGACAGAGGGACCATAACTGTTACAACACCGACAACGTCAGGAGCCACGGCAGAGTTGAAAATGAAACATCTAATCGACAGCTCGAAAGTAACAGCCATTGCAGTAACATTGGAAGCGCTACAACTAAACGGGAACATTGGAATTTCCGTTCAGCTTGGCATTAAATCGAAGGACAGCAAGGCTGGAATCACATTTTTTCAGAACGTCAATCAGAAGTATGGGATGGTACGTGCCTACAAGGCAGATGGAACGTACACCGATTTCAAGCAAAACATGGTGTTCTTCACCACCCATGGTGTAGCAGGAGATGAGGCACAGAACCGTAAGAATCTCACTGTGCTGCTCTGCACCGGATTGCAGTTCTCCGCCGGGTTGGAGAGACCGTCCGTATGGCTTGGCGCAGACGATCAGTATGGCGGGGTTGCTGCTGACCTTAGTGGTGGTTTGTTCCAACATGGAGAACTGCAATGTCTGTTGAAACTGACTACAAGCAAAGCCGAGGCCAAATATTTCAAATGTGCACAGATGAAAGTGGATATCTGGAGTAACTGATTGGAATGGGGAAAAGAATTAATAGATGATCTGTATGGATCAATTTGGTAAAAGATATGCACAGGTCTTGGGTACCCAAACATGGACACTTTGAGAAGGAAGTGTGGTGTTTGGGTATTAAACCATATTATTTTTACAATAACTATTTACACGCACAATTAAATTGTGTACAATGTAATTGTTAGCGATACAAAAGAGAGCGAAATTTATTCAACATAAATCTAATCAGCCAAAGGAGTTTTCAACCATGAAAACATTATATGAAACAACAGTCATCAATACAGGCGGACGTCAAGGAATCGTACAATCCCCGGATAACGTGTTTATGTTGGATGTTGCCGCACCACCTGAACTCGGAGGACAAGTGACGACAGCGACGAATCCGGAGCAGTTGTTTGCAGCAGGCTATAGTGCATGTTTTAACTCCGCACTGGAGTTTCAATTGAAGAAACATAAAGTTGAAATTGAAAGAAGTACTGTAGCTGCTACTGTCATGTTGGTGACAGATTCTGAGGATAACGGTGTGAAGCTTCAAGTCGATCTGGAAGTTAAAATTCTTGGTCTGGATGAAGAAACTGCACAGAAGTTTGTGAAACTTGCCCACGACTACTGCCCATATTCCAAAGGAATTAAAGGGAACGTCAATGTCAACGTGGAACTCGCGTAATTTCTGAAACTATTTTTTGAACATAAGAAGCCTCTGAGAAATCGGAGGTTTTTTGGTGTTTCATACAGAAAAATCAAATTCATCATCAATTATGGCTTATAATGGTATTAAGGTTACACAAAACTGCTGAAAGGGGAGTGTACTTTATGATGGATTTTAGCAAACCACCCCATGGATCTGAGACCGATACCCATCGTCAGCGTCATCAGGAGAATGAACAGAAATACCTGTCCGGAGGCAAGAGCATTTGGTATGAGATCAGCAACTGGCTCATTCTAGGAGGCATTCTCCTTGTCGTATTTTTGTTATTCAAATACGTTTTTTAAATAGACACACAACCGGGCGAATCCCCATATGATGCATTACATCAGTAAGCACTTGGGGAAATGGGGAATCCGGGATGGCAAAAGCAAAGGGAAAGAAAGCTCCCGCATTAAAGAGTGACAAGATTCGTGTATCCATGAAGTTGGTCACTTCGGATGTATGTGAGAGATGCAAGACACCCTGTACACGAGGAATGGATTACGCTGCACGGATGCGAAGCGAAGGGGCTGTTGGCAAAGGCGTTCCCTGTATTCTGACCCGCCATACTTCTTCATAACTCTTCGTATAATGCCGGATATATAACAATGATAGATCAGGGGCATCCTGTAAAGAGGATCGCCTCTATTTGTGCATTCCAAGGGGTGGAAAAAAATCTGGATAAAAAATGAAAAATGATGAAAAACAGCGCAACTTTGTGGATGAATCTGCAGTATAAATGTACAACAGCTAGCAGCAGGGGAGGGAATATTGACGGGATGAAATGGAAACGAATATTGCTTTGTGTCACGGTATTCTCCTTGCTCGGCGGGTCTTTATTGTTTGCAGATTCGGTGAACGAGAAGATTCGTGTTCTCATTAACGGCAAGGAAGCAGCTGATGGAGGTTATCTCATTGATGGCACGACCTACGTACCTGTAAGGGAAGCCGGAGGCGTCGTCAAATGGGATAGCAGTAACAAGAGAGTAACGGTGATCAAACCGAATGTACATATTTTTCTCTTCAAGGGAGACACTGTATTTGGTAACGTTAACGTGGGCAAGTTGAAATTTAATGTATTTTCACAAGTGGACAGTCTGACAGCTGATGTAGCTGCGGTAAAAGTTACGATTACCAATCCGAGTGGTCAGGTGAAGGATATCCAGTCGCAGGAGCTCACAACGCAGAAGGATAACTTCTGGTTCCGCACATACGATTTTACGTACGATTTCAGTCGTGCCGGCAAGTACCAAGTCGGTTTTCATATTAAAGAAAATGCAAACAGCAACTACGTCCTGGTAGCGGAGAAAATCATTACAGCGCTGAACGATTGAAGCGGAAATAACCCTGTGAGTTAAATTGACCTGCGTCAGTGAACATGTTACGATATGCAAGGTTACACAATTTCTATTTATAAAGCGAGGTATTTCAATGAGCGATCACACACATGAACACGGCGATGGCTGCGGATGCGGGCAAGACCACGACCACGACCACGAGCATGAAGAAGTCCTTCTCACATTAACAGACGAGAACGGCCAAGACGTGGAGATGGTTTTGGTGGAGACGTTTGACGTGGAGAAGCATGTTTATGCGCTCCTGCTGGAACGTAACAATCCTGAAGCTGACGGCATCATCCTGCGTATGGAAGAAGAAGACGAGGAAATGGTGCTCTACAATATTGAAGACGAAGAAGAGTGGAACCGCGTTGAAGCGGCTTACAACGAACTCGTTGCATCACAAGAATAGTCATTCTTTTGGAACATAACATGAAGGCTCCTTGATTTCAGGGGGCCTTTTGTTTGCTTTTAAGAAGAAGACAAGCATGGGGATGATGGGTCTGAACGACGACGGAATAGACGGGAAAGTACAAACCCGGAAACTCGCTTGTCCCACAGCATAAAAAAAGACCAAGCACATGGCTTGGTCCTTTCAGTTTATCTTTTGCAATGCTCCAAAGGTTACCTTAGAAAATGGCGTCGGCTTCCACGATCACTTTAACGTTGGTTACGCTGCGATCTTCGGGTCCTTTGACAGGCAATCCGACTTCCACATGATCGATGATGTAGTCGATGTTTTCCTGGGTAATAACCTCGCCCGGTAACAGGATCGGAATTCCTGGTGGATAGACATAGATGAATTCCGAGATAATACGTCCTGCGGACTCCTTAAACGGAATCACTTCGGTATCACCGTAGAATGCATCACGTGGCGTCAGCATCAACTGTGGAATATCCGGAACTTTTACCACCAGTTCATGCGCCGGGTTCACTTGATAATAGGTACGGGAGAGATCCTGCAAAGCGTTCAGCAAGATATCCACGCTGTCATCCGTATCTCCTGGCGTGATGAGGCACAGAATATTATACATATCACTAAGTTCGACCTCAATGTTGTAATGCTCACGCAGCCAGTTCTCCGTCTCGTATCCTGTAATACCCAGATGGCGAACATGGACCGTTACTTTGGTTGGATCATAATTGAAGGTCGCTTCTGTACCCAGCAGCTCTTTACCGAAGCAATACAGCCCATCCATATCGTTAATCGAACGTCTGGCAAACTCGGCCAGTTCAATCGCCTTCTGTGCAATCTCACGACCGTGGAGTGCGAGGTTACGTCTTGATGTGTCGAGTGAAGCAAGCAAAATGTATGAAGTGGATGTTGAGGTGAGCAGACTCAGGATCGTCTGTACACGCTGTGGATTCACGAATCCATTCTTCGTGTTCAGGTTGAGTACGGAACTCTGTGTCATGGAGCCACCAAGCTTGTGAACACTGGTTGCAGCCATATCGGCGCCTGCTGCCATCGCAGACAACGGCAGATCCTCATGGAAATGAATGAGTACGCCATGTGCTTCATCAACAAGTACAGGGACCTGGTAGCTGTGTGCCAGCTCAACAATTTCCTTCAGGTCTGTAACTACGCCGTAATAGGTCGGGTTAATGACAAGCAATGCCTTGGCATCCGGATGGCGCTCAAGTGCACGACGGATGGACTGTGTGGTCACTCCATGGTCAATACCCAGATTGGCATCTTGCGATGGAGAGACAAATACGGGTTTGGCGCCTGAGAAAATGATGGCGGACAATACCGATTTATGCACATTACGGGGCACAATAATTTTGTCACCCGGTGAACATACGGATAGAATCATGGTCATAATGGCACTGCTTGTGCCTTGTACACTAAAATAGGTATAATCGGCTCCGAAGGCATCTGCTGCCAGAATCTGTGCTTCCTGAATCACACCGGTTGGCTGATGCAGGTCATCCAGCGGTGCGATGTTAATCAAATCTATGGAGAAGGCATTATCGCCAATAAATTCACGGAATTCGGTATCCGCTCCCAATCCTTTTTTATGGCCCGGAATATGAAACTGTACCGGATTGAGTGCCGCATGATTTTTTAAAGCGGTAAACAGCGGCGTACGGTGGTGATTCATTATTGCTGTCACAACCCTTCCTAATAAAATTGGTAAACAAAGATGAGTATAGCAAATTAAGACCCGAATGCAACAGGTATAATCGACAATTTTTTAAATTGCCGAGATTTGGGCACATTCCCCACGGTTACACTAAGGATAGGGGATAGGCAAATGAGCGTCGAAAGGGGAAAAATAATGCAAACCGACACAAAACCAGCCAAAATTTTGCGATCACCATTTTTTATCGCGATGTGGCTGACACTTTTTCTGGTTGAAATTATCAAAGGAGCGCTGTTGGTAGCTGTTCTGCCCGTGTATATGGACAATATTCTGGGTCTGTCCGCAGGTGTCATTGGTGTGGCATTTGCTCTTCAATATCTGGGAGATAATCTGTTTCGGGCGCCTTCCGGCTGGGCAGCAGAACGAATCGGATTCCGCGCGACGATGGTCACAGCTCTAATCTGTACCTTAATCGCTGTTATTATGATCCTTTTTCTCAAAAGTGCCTTTGGACTGGCCATGGCCTGTCTGATTCTTGGCATTGGTACATCTCCGCTCTGGCCTTGTGCCATGACCGGGGTGACTGCGATGTCAGGCCCTCAGAATAAGAATGGCACAGCGATGGGCGCGCTCGAGATGGCCGCTCTGGGTGGTACAGGTCTTGGACCCGTGGGCATGAACTGGTTGCTGGAGCGTACGCATCATGATTATCGCACCATATTTCTGGTGTTGATGGGTTGTGCCATTCTCGTTATTTTGGTGGCCATGATTCTTCCTGGACGTGTCATTGTCGAAGGAGAGCATGCTGAGCAAGCAGCGAAGAATAGAGATCAGAAGTATCCAGCCAAACCGAATTTGCTTACACCGTTCATCCGGCTGCAAAAGAGTGTGAAGGGCACATTGCAACGCGTTCGCAGCACGCTTAATGTCAATCCACTGGTGTATCCTGCCTTGTTTATGCAGTCATTTGTGATCGGGCTGCTCAGTCCAGTAATTACGCTATATACCCGTACAGACCTGCACATCTCACCAAATCTGTATAGCTTGTTGTTGATTGCAGGTGGTGGGATTACCGTTATTGCCTTACTGCCTGTAGGTAAAATGGTAGACAGATTCGGCACGAAACCGTTCCTGAACATTGGTTTTTTGATGGCGTCAGCAAGTCTGTTTGCATTCTCTTCCATTACCTCCGTTCCGGTGGTATTTGGTGTTGTCATGCTGGTGGGCGTCAGTTATGCCATGATATTGCCAGCCTGGAATGCGTTTGTAGCCACACTGATTCCCAAAGGGGAGCGGGGAGCGATCTGGGGATTCTTCCTTACCTTACAGGGATCGGGCATGGTGGTAGGTCCCATCGTATCCGGACTGCTGTGGGACCACGTAAGCCATCCGGCTCCGTTCATCGGGAGTGCCGTTGTCATGGCAGGACTTGCGGTAGTGCATTTTGTATTATCTCGCAATCCGTTTCGTACCGCTCCAGCCAAATAAGCAAAAGAAAAGGGAGTTCTACCGACCGTCTAGGTTGTGGAACTCCCTTTTTGTTGTCCATTATCCCCGAAAATCGGGGCTTGCCCCTGTGCATCTGCGGAAAGCTGCAATCACGCGGTCCTTTCAATGAAAAATAGTCAAATAACCAAGTACCCTTACATAAAATGAAGTATAAAATAGGGTAAGCCGATTGAGTAGAAGCGAGTTGAAGACGAGGGCCGGAGTTGATCCGGTACAGATGGAGGGAGTGCCGTGAACAAGAGTTATGAAGTTGAATATTGCAATCTGGAGTTGCGGTTCAACCGTCGGCATATCCAAAATTTGATCAAAGACCTTATTCGTGAGGGGTATTCACTATATTGGAGCGAGGACGAATCCTTTTTCATCCTGTCTGTCCGTACTGGCCGCAAGCTGGTAAAGCTCCGTTTTCAACAGACACGCAGTGGAAACTATAAAATGACAGGCGATTACCTGATCAAGGATGCCAAGCTTGCAGAGTGGCTGGAGAAGCTGATTGGAGATACACGCGGGCATGCGGTTGTGAAGCGGTTCAAGGATCAGCAGATGACGGTGGAGAACATTTTATTCGGTGAAGTCATTCGGCTCGTGGAGGTTTCCGGGTTCAAGCAACGTGTAATCTTTCAAAAAGAACCTGCGCCGACGGCGGAAGAGATGGAAGAAATGTTCCTCTCACGCGAAGGTGAGGAAAGGCTCATGTTGTTACGCATGGAAGTAGACGATGAACTGGAGCGCCTGCATACGGCCATTCAGGTAGATAATGTGGATAAAGCCAATGCCTGTCGTGAAGTACTGAAACGGTTATCCGGGCATCTGTTGATGCTGGAAGGATGAAGGATAAAGGTTCCGGTTATATTTCGAGTTAAGAGCCCTGGTATATGCCAGGGCTTTGTGGTTATGTAACAAGCCATTTGTACGTACAATCGTCCTCAAACCGTTTGTCGGTCGTTAGGGGCGACAAGGATCCAGAATAGAGTAATCCGAGTTCTCAATCCAAAGATCGAATTCGTTCACTCCTTTGTTGAGCAATAGTTCAGCTTCATAAGAAGTGAGGGGTACCGCCCACAATAGCTCTATTGTTTCATGACCTACATGGATCTGTTCGAGGGATTCTTTCTCTCCCGCAGTTCATCGATGAGAAAGGCGGTCGCATTCCATCCGGCTGGCGCTAATTCGCTTGATTCCATCACACGGGGAACCGTCGAATCCGGTACATTTTCGATGTGATGGGAGATCAGATCAACCAGATACGTGTTAACACGCTCCACTTTTTCACCGCCAAGATCCGAATGCAGCGCAAGCATCCATTCAGCGGCTACCCGTTTCCCTGAAGGCCGAGTTGCCTGAGACAAGCCTACGGTCACGAATCTTGCGATGTCTGAATGAACCGTGGCAGGAAAGTAATAGATTTCTACATGAATGTTTCGGTCCGGCTTGGAAAGAACGATCCTGTGCTCAGGCATCCCCCATTCATTCATATACGCTCCCAGAAGAAATGTTCTGCGAATATCCAGGGAAAACCGTTCTTCGTTCGAAAGCTGTTCAAACGCCATGATGTACGCTCCTCCTTTTTTGATCAGACTTCATGGATATGATTATAACATTGCACAAAGACAATATTGGATTACCTTGTCATGTTGTATTATCTTCACGGTTGTATTTATGAAAATACAATGAACACCTCAGCAGATTGGGGTGTTTTCTTACTGTGACAAGGTGTCACGGGGTTCACTTCTATACATAAAACCGTTAAAATGGGAGTATTGTTGAGAATTTATTTCAATAAAATTAATTGGAGCAAAGGATGGAGGACCAGATGACAAAACAACAAATTGGCGTAATTGGCCTGGCTGTCATGGGCAAAAATTTGGCCCTTAACATTGAAAGCAAAGGTTTCTCAGTATCGGTATTTAACCGTTCCCCGGAGAAAACCCATGATCTTCTGAAAGAAGCTGAAGGTAAAAACCTGACAGGTTCATTCTCCATTGAAGAGTTCGTAGCATCCCTGGAGTCCCCGCGCAAAATTTTGATCATGGTACAAGCCGGCAAAGCGACCGACGCTACCATTGAACAATTGCTTCCTCACCTGGATGAGGGCGACATCATCATTGATGGAGGGAACGCATACTTCCCTGACACGCAACGTCGCAGCAAAGAGTTGGAAGACAAAGGCATTCGCTTCATCGGTACAGGTGTATCCGGTGGTGAAGAAGGCGCACTGAAAGGCCCTTCCATCATGCCTGGTGGACAGGAAAGTGCTTATAAACTGGTTGAACCGATTCTGACGGCGATCTCAGCCCACGTCGGTGACGATCCATGTTGTACATATATCGGACCAGATGGTGCCGGACACTATGTGAAAATGGTGCATAACGGTATTGAGTACGGAGATATGCAGTTGATTGGTGAGGCTTACCATTTGCTCAAATCCGTATTGAACGTTTCCGTTGAAGAGTTGCATGAGATCTTCACGGAGTGGAATCAAGGGGAGTTGGACAGCTACCTGATCGAAATCACAGCAGATATCTTCTCCAAATACGATCCAGAAACCGGCAAACCAATGGTTGACGTTATTCTTGACGCAGCTGGACAAAAAGGAACAGGTAAATGGACGAGCCAAAGCGCGCTGGATCTCGGCGTACCCTTGTCCATGATCACAGAATCCGTATTCTCCCGTTTCCTGTCTGCCATGAAGGACGAGCGTGTAGCAGCTAGCAAAATCCTGAATGGACCAGCAACTGAAGCGTTCTCCGGCGACAAAAAGAGTTCATCGAGAGCGTTCGTAAAGCACTCTTTGCAAGTAAAATCGTATCCTACGCTCAAGGATTTGCACAAATGCGTGCAGCTTCCGACGAGTATGGTTGGGATCTAAAGTACGGCAACATTGCCATGATCTTCCGTGGTGGGTGTATCATCCGTTCGCAATTCCTGCAAAACATCAAAGAAGCCTATGATAAAGACGCAGCACTGAAAAACCTGCTCCTCGATCCTTACTTCCAAAACATCGTTGAGTCTTATCAGGACGCATGGCGTGACGTTGTAGCGGCTGCTGTAAAACAGGGAGTTCCCGTACCTGGTTTCTCCAGCGCACTGTCTTACTATGACAGCTATCGTACAGAGCGTTTGCCAGCAAACTTGCTGCAAGCACAACGTGACTATTTCGGAGCTCACACGTTCAAACGTGTGGACAAGAAGGTTCATTCCACCACAACTGGATGGAATAGTACCTCATATACGAGACATGAGATTGTGGACAAAGCGCCTTGAAGCGGCGAATTTGGCCTGCTAACAGGCTCAAAAGAGGTTTGGCGTTCCGGTGATTTGGTCATAGCCCCGTCAAGTAGACAATAAAAAAGAGAAATTCCATTAAGCGGCGACTTTTTCCCGGAATTCAATCGGGGAGAGGTCGCCGAGTTTGTTTTGGAAACGATCCTTGTTGTAAAACAAAATATACTCTGTAATTTGGTTCCTTGCTTGCTCCAGATTCTGAGGCTTCTCCAAATATAACTTCTCCGTCTTTAAGTGAGAGAAGAACGATTCAATACATGCATTGTCATAGCAGTTCCCACGCCGAGAATGGCTTCCTGTTAGCTTTTTCTCTTCAAGCAACTTCGCATAGCTGTGTGTTGTGTACTGGAACCCCTGGTCGGAATGGATTAAGGCAGGTCCACATTTCAGTTTCTTCACCGTTTCCATAACGAGTTTTAAGTCATTACGCTCGGAGAGTTCCCAAGCTACAATCTCGTTGTTATATAGATCCATCACAACCGAGAGATAAGCAAAATCATGCCCGATCCGGACATACGTAATATCCGTCACGAGTTTCTGCACAGGAGCTGCCGCCGAGAATTCCCGATTTAAGACATTACGGAATAGAACGGACGGTTTCCGGCCAGCAAATGGACGTTTCTTGCGAATCACGGAACGAATCTGGAGTTCTCTCATTAAGCGGCGTACCTTTTTGTGATTCACCACGAGGCCTTCTTTTCCTAACGCGGTTCGCATACGTTTGTAACCGAAATAAGGACGAAGCCGATGAATGCCTAAAATATGTGCTTTTAGATCCGCATCCCGATCTGCTCGTTTCTCTCTGAGGACGATATTCTTCTTCCATTTGTAGTAACCCGCACGAGAAATTTCAGCAATTTTACACAACCAAACCACAGGTGCCCACTTACTTATTTCTCGAACGGACTGGCACCGGGCTTCGAAATCCAGCTTTCCTCTCCGTGCAAATTCGGATTGAGCTTTTTTAGATATTCTACCTGCGCTTTCAGATAAGCATTTTCTTCTTCTGCACTGTTAAAATGCTTCTTCGTCCAACGTCCCCGGTAATCCTCAAAACTCTCTCCATTTTGGCTTTTCCGTACCCAAGTAATAATCTGGCTCTCACTTTTAATACCAAACTTCTCCATGATCCGACTGTAAGTCCAACCCTCTTCCAATCGCAGACGAACAGCTTCTTTCTTCGTTTCTTCACTATATTGATTAAAAGTTTGGCCTTTTTTCGCTGGCATAACAAAAATCCCCTCCGGTTTTCAGTGTTGAGTTCATTTTAACATGATCTCTTTTTCACTGTCTACCTTGAGGGGATAATACCAATTGCCGGTTAACGTCAGGCCTCTTTTTTTACTTTGTAACACAGTAATAGTCTTGATGGAGAAGATCTGTAGCTGGCTCTAAACCTAATGAACATGAGACACTTTATATTGGCAAAATGAGCCGGTTCTATTTTTTAACGAACCCAGAAAGCCCTATTTCAATAATTTGCAGCGAAATGTCGCTGTTTTGACGGTGATTTTTTGAAATAAGATTATTCAGATTCATTAGAAATTGAACAGCGCCTATTTTCCGTAACTAAGGTCATTGGAGTTCGTTAGATTACTAGATGTTACTGATTGTGACGTATGCGGGCTCAAAACTGCTTGAGGTTGATCTAACGTAGGTCTAGATGCCGGGAGTTACTTGATCTGTCTTGGAAGGTTGAGGATGGAGGAAAGGAGTCGGTTAGGAGATGGTCTTTCCCCGTCCGCAGGGCTGTGTTATGATAGGACAAAAGTGCTCACGAATTGCTTGAATTAAAGGAGTGTACACCTTGAGCAAGTCTAACAATATTATTCTCATCGGCATGATGGGAACCGGCAAATCAACCGTCGCTGACATGCTTGCACGCGAGCTTGGTTATCGATTGATTGATATAGATGCCGCGGTGGAAAAAGAGGAAGGCTGTACGATTCCGGAACTGTTCACTGGCAAGGGAGAGACGTATTTCCGTGATGCCGAGAGCCGCGTGTTGAGTTCGGTACTGGAGAAGAAGTCACAGGTCATTGCGACCGGAGGTGGCGTGGTGCTGCGTTCGGATAATTGTGATGTGATGTTAAACAATGGTTGGGTGGTTGCCTTGACAGCTGATCCGGCAGTGATTGTAGAACGTGTGAGCGGTTGTGACAATCGTCCACTTCTTGCAGGCAATGCAGAGGAACGCATCAAGACAATTATGGAAGAACGAAAAGACGCATACCAATTCGCACATTATACGGTGGATACAACTCAGTTATCCGCTGCTGAAGTGACTCGTTTAATTTTAGCGCATTACCGCGTCTAAGCTTGTTACCATCGAAGTTTGATGATGGATAGGTGGTGGCAGATATAACAAAACGGGCCATATTGGCCCGTCCGTTTCTAGGGAGCAGAGTAGGTCAGAGGTCTAAGGTTACCAATGACTTCGGTCCGCTCCAGGTTTCTCTAGTCTTCCTGCTGCCACTGAAGCATACCGCCGACCATGTTCGTACAGCCTTCATATCCGAGCTGCTGCAGATATTCACAGGCACGCTCACTGCGGTAACCGCTACGACAGATGATCACGATCTCGCCTGACTTCTCAATCTCAGACAGTCGGTCTGGAATCTGTCCAAGCGGGATATGCTTGGCTCCTTCGATCATGCCTTGCGCGACTTCATCGTCCTCGCGGACGTCTATCATCTGCAGCTTCTCTCCGCCTGTAAACGGCGGCGCAGCTCAGACGTTTCAATTTCAGCTATTGGTGTCATATTCAGGTCCTCTTTTCTGTATGGACTTAACGCCTATAATGATACCCAAGCGATGTACGGAATGTCAATTTGCCACAATATAATCAATGAAGGAGAATTTCATCCATGGACGTTATTGTTAAACCTACCCCTACTTTGAACGGGGAAATCGGGGCTCTGTCCTCCAAAAACTACACTACCCGCTATCTGCTGGCTGCTGCGCTGGCAGAAGGTACAAGTACCATTCATTTCCCGGCACACAGTGAAGATAGTGACGCGATGCGCAGATGTATTCGTGATCTTGGGGCAGTGCTTGAAGAAGATGACAGCAAAATCGTGATCCAGGGCTTCGGCAGTCATCCCCGGGATGTGCGTGAGTTGAATGTGGGGAATGCGGGTGCTGTCCTTCGCTTCCTCATGGGAGTTACAGCGCTCTGCCCTGAAGTTACATTTGTGAATTCGTACCCGGATTCGCTGGGTAAACGTCCGCATGATGACCTGATCGATGCACTTGGCCAATTGGGCGTAGAAGTGCAGCACGAACAGGGACGCTTGCCGATCACCATCAAGGGTGGCAATGCCAAGGGTGGTCACATTCGTGTATCCGGCTCCGTCAGCTCCCAGTATCTGAGCGCATTGCTGTTTGTTACGCCTTTGCTTGCCGAAGACAGCACCATTGAAGTGCTGAATGATCTGAAGTCCAAGGTCGTTATCGGACAGACGCTGGAAGTGCTGGAGCAGGCCGGCATCGTTATCCATGCAAGTGATGATTACATGTCCTTCCGTGTACCGGGTGGACAGGCTTACCAGCCAACGATCTACACGGTTCAAGGCGATTATCCTGGATCAGCGGCGGTTCTTGCAGCAGCAGCTGTTACACAGTCTGATGTGAAAATTCTGCGCCTGATGGAGCAGAGCAAACAGGGCGAACGTGCCATCGTTGATGTGCTGCGCATGATGGAAGTGCCGCTGACACATGAGAACGATGTCGTACACGTTCAAGGAAATGGCAGATTGAAAGCGATCGAATTCGACGGAGATGCCGCAACGGACGCCGTTTTGGCGATGGTAGCCGCAGCTGTGTTTGCGGAAGGCACGTCACGGTTCTATAATGTAGAGAACCTGCGTTACAAGGAATGTGACCGAATCACAGACTACTTGAACGAACTGCGGAAGGCAGGAGCGAACGTCGAAGAGCGTCAGGCTGAGATCATCGTACACGGACGTCCGGAAGGCGTTGAAGGCGGCGTTGAGATTAATGCTCACTTCGACCATCGCGTAATTATGGCGCTCACTGTTGTGGGTCTGCGTTCCAAGGAGCCGCTTCGTATTCGGGATGCACACCATGTAGCCAAGTCATATCCGCAATATTTCGATCATTTGCAGGCGCTTGGCGCCTCGGTTCAATGGGTAAAAGAGTAACAACTGAAAATCAGTCTGTTGAACACGCACTTTAATCAGAAAAGGATGGTGCTTGAACATGGAATTTAACAACCCTACTCGTGAAGAAATTGGACAACTTTTGCGCAAGGCAGGCAACATCGCAGTCGTCGGTTTATCAGACAAGTCGGATCGCACTTCCTATATGGTGGCAGAAGCCATGCAGAGCAGAGGCTACCGCATCATCCCGGTTAACCCGCAGGTTCAAGGTGAAATTCTTGGCGAGACTGTATATCCTACGCTTGCGGATATTCCAGAGCCGGTAGACATCGTCAATGTGTTTCGTCGCGATGAGTTTTGCGCGGATGTCGCTCGGGAAGCGGTTGCCATCAAAGCGAATGTCCTGTGGCTGCAGCTTGGCATCCATAGTGATGAAGCGGTCCAGATTGCTGCAGAGAACGGCATGACAGCGGTAACGAATCGTTGTATCAAGGTAGAGGATTCCATCGTTCTGCGCGGCGCTGGACGCGGCTGAGAGGCCCGTTCACCTGAGATCGGTTGATCTCCTGATCCGACCTAATTGAATGATTGCAGGATGAATCCCGTTAACTTTGAAGTTGACGGGATTTTTTCTGTTCTATTTTTTGTTCGTTTAAATGAACAATTGGTTACTGTTTTGCTTTGACAAAACGTTGCGCAAAGCTTACCATCTAGGATAGAAAGGAGAGGTCGCCATGAATTGGCTCGGATCCTTGCAGCAGCTCGGACGAGCGGTAATGCTGCCTACAATGGTCCTGCCCGCCGCCGCCATTTTGCTCAGTGTTGGCAGTCTGCCTTGGGACGCCTGGGGATTGGATATTGTCGGTGAAGTGTCTACCGTGGCCGGACACGGTATTTTTTATTTCTTGCCGTATTTGTTCGCTGTCGGTGTAGCACTGGGACTCTCCAACCAGGCCGGACAAGCGGGACTTGCTGCTCTGGCTGGTATCGTGATATATGATCAGGTGACTCGGAACTTCGGTGACGGCACCGTTCAGCCCGCTTCCTTAATCGGAATCATACTCGGCGCGCTTGCCGGTGGGATGCATAATCGGTTTAAAAGCATTAAACTGCCCGAAATTTTACAATTTTTCGGAGGTTCAAGGTTTGTTTTGCTCATCGTCGGACTCTGTTCGGCATTGTTCTCCTGTTTTATGTTATGGATCGCTCCGATTTTACAGCATGGATTGAACGCCATTGCCACTTGGGAATACAGTCTCGGGGGATTTGGCTTGTTCATCTACGGAGTGTTATACAGGGTGCTGGTCGCTTTTGGACTTCATCATCTGCTGAACAATGTGTTTTGGTTCCAATTGGGAACGTTCGAAACGCCTGATGGTAACATTGTACAAGGGGATTTGCCCCGATTTTTTGCAGGTGATCCAACCGCAGGATTCTTTATGGCAGGTTTGTTCCCCATCATGATGTTTGCCATTCCGGCCATAGCCTTTGCGATTATTCAGGAAGCCAGGGAAGATCTGAAACCCAAAATCAAGAAAACTTTTCTGACATCGGCACTCGTTTGTTTTCTGACCGGGGTATCGGAACAGATTGAGTTTGCCTTTTTGTTCGCGGCACCGTACCTGTTCATCGTGCATGCAGTGATGTCCGGCGTTGCCATGTGGATTAGTTACTGGCTAGATATCCGGCACGGATTTTCTTACTCCGCAGGTATTATTGATTACATACTCAATTTCCATCTATCGGAGAATGCTTGGAAGCTCATTCCGATTGGCATACTATACGGGCTGGTTTATTACTTCCTGTTCCGCTGGGCGATTCGTACGTTCAAGATTCCAACACCAGGACGCGAAGAGGGCTCCATGCTGGAAGATTGGGTAGGCAACATTCCTTATCAGGCACCTTTAATTCTCGAAGCTTTGGGTGGAAAGAGTAATATTGTGCAGGTTGAAGCATGCATTACGCGTCTTCGCCTGACAGTACATGATGACCGCCTGATCGATACGACTGCCATGAAGAGTATGGGGTCCGCTGGACTAATCAAGCTGGGTGGCGGTAACGTACAGGTGGTATTCGGAACCTACTCGGAATTGATTCGGGAAGAAATGGCGAAGCTGCTGGAACGAGATCTGCAACAGGTTCTGTTCTGTGCTCCCGTTCAGGGTAAAATGCTACCGATTGAAGAGGTTCCTGATCAGATCTTTGCAGCCAAGCTTGTTGGGGATGGTGTAGCCTTTGTTCCGGAAAAGGGAGAGCTGGTCTCGCCTGTGTACGGAACGATTATGCACCTGTACCCGACCATGCATGCCCTGGGTATTTCCACCCGGGAAGGGCTGGAGGTATTGCTGCATATCGGCATCGATACTTCCCAGTTGAAAGGCCATTTTGAAGCTTTTGTTCAGGAGGGCGATACGGTGGAGCCGGGGCAGTTGTTGATCAAGTTCGATCTGGCAGTACTTCGCGAACAAGCGGCGTCACTGACAACACCAATGGTCATTACGAATCCGGATCGCGTAAAATCATGGAGTTTTGCTCCATTTAAGCAAGTGAAGAAGGTCAGGCATCCGTTATGTCCGTGGTGCTCTATGACAGGAACGTTGGAGGGGTAGAATGAAGATACAAGGCATCAACGGAGCTGCAGGCATAGCCATCGGCAAAGCATTTGTCCTGCCCAGTTGGGAATGGGATCTGCCGGATCAGAAGATGGATTCGGTGGATCTCGCCCAAGAATTCGAACGGCTGTATGAGGGCATACGGACATCCAAGGATGAGATTGAATATATCAAAAATGAGTTCAAGGAAGTTGTTGGTCCGGAGGAGTCCAGTATCTTTGATGCGCATCTGGCAATCCTCGAAGATCCGGTTTTCATGAACGAAATTCGTGGCATTATCGAGCGTCAATATAAGGCGGCAGAAGTGGCGGTCAAAGAAGCCATAGACCACTTTGTCACGATGTTTGACTTACTGGAAGATGAGTATATGAAGGAGCGTGCAATTGATATCAAGGATGTGGGTAACCGCCTGCTCAAGCATTTGCTTGGTGCACCGGAGATCACACTTCCTTCGGATACTCAGCCGTATGTACTTGTTGCCAAGGAACTGTCTCCATCTCAACTGGCGCATTTGAATCCCACGCATGTGTTGGGCATTGTAACCTTGATTGGCGGAAAAACATCACATTCTGCGATTATGGCTCGTGCCCTCGGCATTCCTCTCGTTTCCGGTCTGGAAGCGAGTCTTGGCATGCCGGTTGAGACAGGGGATATGCTGGTCGTGGATGGCGACAATGGTTTGGTATTCACGGACCCGGATCGCAAGACGATTGAACGATACACCATGCTTCGCAGCAAGCAATTGAAGAAAAAGGAACAGCTTCAAGTGCTTGCTACCGTGGATGCCGTAACCAAAGATGGGGCTGTTCTGCACTTGGCTTCCAATATCAGTTCGGTGAAGGAATTGGACCTGGCTTTGAAACAAGGAGCCAAAGGTGTAGGCTTGTTCCGAACAGAGTTCTTGTATATGGACCGTGCCACGTTCCCTGGTGAGCAGGAGCAGTATGAGGTGTACCGTCTGGTGGCAGAGAAAACAGCTGGACAATCGGTTGTTATTCGTACACTGGATATCGGTGGTGACAAGCAACTCGATTACTTTGAATTGCCTGAGGAAGACAATCCGTTCCTGGGGTACCGTGCAATTCGGATTAGTCTGGATCGCAAGGATCTATTCAAAACACAGCTGACAGCCATTCTGCGCGCCAGCGCTGCCGGAAATGTCAAAATCATGTACCCGATGATCTCTTCGGTAGAAGAACTTCAAGAAGCCAATGAGATTCTGCGTGAGGCGATGTCCGATCTGGACGAGCGCGGATTACCATACGACCCTCACATTCAGGTGGGAATCATGATTGAAGTTCCTGCAGCCGTGATGATTGCTGATCTGCTTGCAGAGGAAGCGGATTTCTTCAGTATTGGAACGAACGACTTGGTCCAATATGTACTGGCAGTAGATCGAATGAATGAGCAGATCGCCCATATGTATCACCCCTATCATCCGGCTGTTCTGCGGATGCTTCGTGCGACAGCAGATGCGGCGCATACGGCCGGGATTGATGTCAGTGTGTGCGGGGAGATGGCAGGGGATGAGCGTGCCATCCCGCTTTGGCTGGAGCTTGGCATTCGCCATTTGAGCATGTCTCCACAATCCCTGTTGCGTGTGAAGCACAGAGTGCTGAACACAACTGCATCGGCTGCCAAGAAGAAGCGCGAAAGTGCTTCGCCCTGCGGACCAGTGGAGATATTGAGGAGCGATTGCAAATCTTTAATGACTCCACGGGAAGTCCAGACGAGCAAAGTGGTTCGAACGCATCATGATTGGGATAAATGGATATAAATACCTTTAAGTTAATATATTTACATTTGTGATAATTAGATATTGGAAACTTTGTTATATAAAATAACCCCACTGTGCATGAGCGCACAATGGGGTTATTTTTACTTGTCAGCGAGTGCATCACAGAATGCTTTGCCGTAAGGTGGGAGGTCAGGCGGACGACGTGCCGAGATGATATGTCCATCCACAACAACCGCTTCATCTTTCCAGATCGCACCTGCATTTTCCATGTCATCCCGTATGCCTGGTGTAGAGGTTACTGTAACCCCGTCCAGAATTTTGGCAGAAATCAGCACCCAGCCCGCATGACAGATCTGTCCAATCGGTTTCCGGTCTGCATTCATTTCTTTGACAAGCTCCAGCACCTTGGGATAACGTCGCAGCTTGTCCGGCGCCCAGCCGCCTGGCACGAGAATGCCATCATAATCTGAACTGTCCAGTTCATCGAAACTGTATTCGGCTTCAGCAGGCACACCATATTTGCCAATATAGGTTTTTCCTTTTTTTTCTCCAGCAAGATGCACTTCCGCACCTTCTTCACGAACCCGATGCACAGGGTACCATAATTCTAGATCTTCGAATTCTTCATCGACCAGAGCGATGACTTTTTTACCGGTTAATCTCATGTCGATCTCTCCTTTTGGTGGTGATTAGGGATGTCGCATCTCTCATTGTAACAGATTCTCCGTGGGAGTTCATGGAAGTGCATGTTCATATGCAGGAAGCGATTACAAGTCAGTGACGGCCCGCATTCGACAACCTTGATCTGGAGGGAGTGGTAATTTGTGCAACCTTTCATTTGCAGCAGGATTTGAGCCGAAATAGGTCGAATGGTACCTATATAGAGTATAGAACGAATGAGGTGATGGTTGTGCGCAAGTCGTGCAGATGTGGACATGTAATGGAGTTGGAATTAAGAACAGTGGTTTACGCCAAAAAGGTGGAGATTCGAAACGTACCCGTATTTGCGTGTACAGATTGTGTATCCTACGAGGTGCTCCCGCCAGTCAAGCCGGATTTAACAGAATGCATAAGCACATTGGGGGAACAACCCGTGAAGCAGGATGTATCTTTTGGTGAGCGCAATGAACTGGCTGACCTGTTCCATGAGCAACTGCTGGCTTGGCCGGATGCGACGGATCGGGAGATGGAATATCGCATGCAGCAAGCGGTAGAGGAACGTATCAATCTGTTGCTGGACATCATGGGTTACGCAACGAAGTCTGGAGATACAGTTTGGATAGAGACCACGGAGCGCAGGTTAAGTCAATTATCCGGATTTGTGTGGCAGGAGTACTTCTCGAATGCTGTCTAATTTTGACGTGTAAAATGCTTGTTTTCATGAAAATTGGCTTTTTCGCGCACTTTTTGTTAAGATATCGAAGAGTGAAAACGCTCAACATAGCGGTATTCCTGGTAAAGGGGGATGTATATCTAATGGCTGACATGACTAAAATGACAAGTATTGAACAGCTAAACTCCGCAGTGGAGGCTACCGAGGAGCAACCTTTGCTTCTGTTTAAGCACAGTACGCGCTGTCCCATCAGCTCGAACGCTTATCAGGAGATGAACGATTATCTGCATAACAACGCCAATGAAAATGTGAAATACGGTATCATTTATGTTGTGGAAGATCGCCCAGTATCCAATGAAGCAGCAGATAAGCTGGGTGTTAAGCACGAATCTCCTCAAGCGATCCTGATCAAAAAGGGAATTCCTGTATGGCATACTTCCCATTCTGATATTACCAAAACCACACTTACGAATGTTTTGAGTGAGTCCTAAAGCCTATTTTAATTGATTAATGCAAAAATTTGTCGTAATATAAATCTTAATGAAAATGGTATGAAAATTTACTGGTAATGGAGAGAAGTACTGTGACGGTAACCATTTATGATGTGGCACGTGAAGCTGGAGTGTCTATGGCAACGGTATCACGGGTAGTTAATAATAACCCTAATGTCAAACCGCAAACGCGGAAAAAAGTATATGAAGCGATCGAACGGTTGGGATATCGTCCGAATGCGGTAGCCAGAGGTCTGGCGAGCAAGAAGACAACCACGGTCGGGGTCGTTATTCCGGATATTTCGAACTCAACCTTCGCGGAGATTGCCCGCGGAATTGAAGATATTGCGAATATGTATCACTACAATATTATTTTGTGTAATGCAGATAAGAAGAAAGAAAAGAGATTCGGGTTATTAACACATTACTCGAAAAACAAGTAGACGGACTGCTCTTCATGGGCGGAACAGTAACCGACGAACACATCCAGGCATTCCAGTCTGCGGCTGTGCCGATCGTACTTTGTGCAACGAGTGATGAGAAAGGCACATTCCCTTCAGTGGATATTGACCATGAGGCGGCTGCATTTGACGCGGTTAACACCCTGATTCGTCATGGACACAAGGAAATTGCGATGATCAGTGGTACACTGCAAGATCCTGCAAATGGATATGCCCGTTTCCAAGGTTACAAGAAGGCTCTGGAAGCAGCGGGTATTGAATACCAGGAGGATCTCGTTCGAATCGGTAACTATCGTTATGAATCCGGTGTGGAAGCAATGAAATATTTCCTTGGACTCAAGAAAAACCATCCGCCATCTTTGCGGCAACCGATGAAATGGCGATTGGTGCCATTCACAGCATTCAGGATGACGGTCTGAAAGTACCAGATGACTTCTCCATTATTAGTGTGGATAACATCCGTATGGCTTCCATGGTACGTCCTCAGTTGACGACAGTGGCACAGCCGATGTACGATCTTGGCGCAGTTGCGATGCGTTTGCTGACCAAGTTGATGAAGAAAGAAAATGTGGAGAACCCACGGGTTATTTTGCCGCATGAAACGATTCTTCGTCTGTCTGTAAGTCACGCAGATGTAGTCTAATCGGGATATACAAGTAAGGGAGAAGCCTTTCTCTCTACATAGTGGATATGCGAAAGCTCCGGAGACGGAGCTTTTGTGCTGAATGAGGATAAAAGTGAAAATAGGAGGTATCCGAAGATGCGTGAAACGATTGGGATTATCGGAGCGATGGATGAGGAAGTTGAGCTATTGCTGGCAGGCATGAAGCAGTTGGAGACGGTCAAACAAACCGGGATCACATACGTTGCAGGCGAGTGGTTGGGCAAGCAAATTGTCGTGTGCAAATCCGGCGTAGGTAAAGTCAATGCAGCGGTTACGACGCAGATTTTGATTGATCGTTTTCAGGTTAATCGCATTATCTTCACAGGTGTTGCCGGTGCAGTTAACCCGGAGCTGAACATTGGAGATATGGTTATATCGTCTGTATGTGTTCAGCACGATATGGATGTGACGCCACTGGGCTTCGAACGCGGGGTTATTCCTTACCAGGAGACATCTGCGTTTCCTGCCGAGGCTGCGCTTATTACACTGGCTGAAGAAGCGTGTAAAGCGCTGGGAGCCAATTATCTGATCGGTAAAGTGTTATCGGGAGACCAGTTTATTGCGAATAAGGATACGGTTAACATGTTATATACCGAAATGGATGGGGCATGTGCCGAGATGGAAGGGGCTGCAGTTGCTCAGGTCTGTTACATGAATCGTGTACCATTTGTTGTCCTGCGTGGGATGTCGGATAAAGCGGATGGTTCGGCACATGTGAACTTTGCTGAATTTACCGTGGAATCTTCGCAGCGTTCACATCGCATTGTGGAGCATATGTTGGAAAATATGTAATTGCATAGGCTTGGATAGTAAAGCGATACATGATGAATGAAAGACCGCCTTTCGATTAGCTACTCCATGAGGTATGGATCAAGCTGTGAGAGGCGGTCTTTGTTATGTATATCGTTTTGCCAACAAATCTCGAATCAGTACATGAACCGATGGCGGAAGCGTACACGATCAAACTGTTCTTCCGATGTGATAGGCACCTGACTTCCGATCCGTACCATCAAACAGTTCGCAGGATGTGAACAGATCTCAGGATCGTCTGTTGCATACCAGGTCATGTCAATCGTTTGCATCAGCCTCTCCATCATTTTGCGATAATCCCATACGTCCAATCCGCTGCCCTTCAGGTCCCAATGCCAATAATATTCTGTGGTGAAAATAATGTAGTTCTCCATGTAGTGATCTTCCAGAGCGGTAAGCAACATCTCGCGTCCAATGCCGAGCGAACGATAGTCGTCTGCAACCTCGATTGCCCCAAGCTCAATCAGATCAGTCATATTGCCCTCCGACCAGCGTTCACAATCATCCGCGTAGTGGAAGGTTACATAGCCGATAATCGTTTCATTTTCGTGTGCAATGATAATTCGACCTTCAGGCAATGCTGCGATCTCCGCCAGAGCTTCCTGCTGCTCCGTTGGGCGCCGAAAGGCATCCAGGTCCGAGTGGAAGGCAAGGCGGCTGATCTCCTCGGCCTGCACGGGGCCTTCAACCGTAATCCGATGGCCGGACTTGAAGATGGAACGCATGTGATGTTCTTTGATATGTTCCATGGTTTTTGCTCCTTTCTCTCTCCTACTTATAGAGGTTGTTCAGAAAGTTTGCTATTGCAAAATCCAAAAAATAGAAAAGCCATAGACGACAATTGAAAAGATTTGCTATAATTGCGTAGACAAAAAATGTTCACAATTCAATACAGTATGGTTAACACCTGTTTGGCCGAGCAATACATGATGAGAAGTTCTCTCTACTAATGTAAGCGCTAACTGGAAGATCAGTCAACACAAAGGCAATGAGAAATGATCCCTAACGGGAATCGAAATGTCGAGTTGAAGGAGGCTGGCAAGCATGAGTCAAGCACATGGTGAGATGCTGCAAACGGTTGTGTCTGAATCTAATCTGGGCGATTACACGGAGGCGAGAAGCCGGTTTGATTGGGAATCGGTGGAAAGGCACTTTACGTGGCACGCCAGCGGAAAGGTAAACATGGCGCATGAAGCGATTGACCGTCATGTACTGGAAGGAAGGGGCGGAAAGACCGCTTTATTGTATAGCGATGCTTCGCGCGAAGAGGCCTATACTTTTGCTGACTTGAGTGAACAATCAAGTCGATTCGGGAATGTTCTCCGCAAATATGGCATCGCCAAAGGGGATCGGTGTTTATTTTTATGCCGCGAAGTCCTGAACTGTATTTCAGTCTACTTGGTATATTAAAAGCTGGAGCCATCGCGGGCCCTTTATTCGAAGCTTTTATGGAAACAGCAGTGAAGGACCGGCTGGAGGATAGCGGGGCAGTGGCACTCGTGACAACGCCGGAATTGCTGAAACGCATCAAACGTTCCGAGTTGCCTGAACTCAAACATATATTTATTGTGGGTGGGGGCGCGCAGACTGAGGAAGGACTCATCGATTTTGATGCAGAGATGTCCGCCGCTTCGGACGAGATGGAAGTGGAGTGGTTGAATCGTGAGGACGGTTTGCTAATTCACTATACCTCAGGCTCTACGGGTAAGCCCAAAGGCGTGTACCATGTTCAGAATGCCATGATTCAGCACTATTATACAGGTAAAGTTGTCCTGGATCTACGTGAAGATGATGTGTACTGGTGCACTGCTGACCCGGGTTGGGTCACAGGGACTTCTTACGGTATCTTTGCTCCATGGCTCAATGGAGTGACCAATGTGATACGGGGTGGTCGTTTCAGTCCTCAAGATTGGTACAGTACCATCCAGAAGAACAAAGTCACAGTATGGTACAGTGCGCCAACGGCCTTCCGCATGCTGATGGGAGCAGGAGAAGAGACCATTGCCCAGTTTGATCTGAGCAGTCTGCGTCATGTCATGTCTGTCGGTGAGCCGCTGAATCCGGAGGTTGTTCGTTGGGGATGGAAAGCCTATGGTCAGCGAATACATGATACCTGGTGGATGACGGAAACAGGTGCACAGCTGATCTGTAATTATCCCGGAATGCCAATCAAGCCTGGCTCCATGGGACGTCCGCTGCCTGGCATCGAAGCAGCCATTATTGATGATCGCGGGCAGGAATTGCCGCCTTACAGTATGGGTAATCTGGCGATACGGGCACCTTGGCCATCCATGATGGCGAAGATCTGGAATAACCCCGCGAAATATGAGGAATATTTCAGGCTTACAGGCTGGTATGTATCCGGTGACTCCGCTTATATGGATGAGGAAGGATATTTCTGGTTCCAGGGGAGGATTGATGATGTGATCAATTCTTCAGGCGAGCGTATCGGGCCCTTTGAAGTGGAGAGCAAGCTGGTAGAGCATCCAGCGGTAGCGGAGGCGGGTGTGATTGGTAAGCCGGATGTGACACGGGGGAGATCATCAAGGCCTTTGTGGCGCTTCGTGAAGGATATGAGGCGACACCGGAGCTGAAGGAAGAGATCTATCGTTTTGTCAAAGAGGGCCTGTCTGCCCACGCTGCTCCGCGTGAGATTGAGTTTAAGGATAAGCTGCCCAAGACACGTTCCGGCAAGATCATGCGGCGTGTACTGAAAGCCTGGGAGCTTGACCTGCCAGCGGGAGATCTATCCACCATTGAAGACTAACGTTGTTTAAAAGCCTGCTTCATGCCACGTGGTATGAAGCAGGCTTTTTTACTGCTGCACATGCAAAATAAAAAGCCGCACCCTCAGATTATGGTCTGAGGATGCGGCTTGTTTTGGATCGCTATGCCTGAATCAGGGTTGAAAATGTACGGCAGCAGAAGGTTCGGATTCACCTACACTGTTACTGGCAGATACCTTGAACCATCCACTGGTCGATGCGGGTACTCCATAATCCATGGTATTTCCCGCTGTTGTTCCAATTTTGGTGTAAGGAGCCGAGCCTGTTTCACTGTAATATACAGCATAACTATCTGCGTTTGGCGTTGATGCCCATTGAATGCGCAGTCCCTGAGAGAGGGCAGATACGCTGACTTGACCAGGTGTGCCTGGGGCTGTCGATGGCGTATTATCCGTCTGCGATTCTTCCGGCGTAATGATTGTGCCTGGAACTTCAATCGGCTCATTAATCTCTTCTTCCACAGCAGGAGGTACACTTCCAGCACTATTTACAGTAGCGCTAGGAGCGGACTCTCTGCCTGCAACATCCACTGCGGTTACATAGAAGGCGAAGTTACCGCCTTGTGCTGCATATGCAGAGAATGATCTGGATTCACCAGTCAGAACAACCTGACCCTGGTTCTGGAATCCTCCACCGTTCACAGAACGATACAAACGATAACCCACGACATCATTTTCAGGTGTGGCATTAAATGTAATGACAGCTCTGTCACCCGAGGTTGAGATGCGTACGTTACCCGGTGCATCGGGAGTTTTGCCGTTATCTGTTCTTGGATCAATCTGTGTCGGCATGTCTGCATCAGCATCTTCAGGAAGATAATAGGCAAGTGACTCATGTCGACTCATACGTGTGAATGCATTTTGCAATTCTTTGATGAGATCCGAGATTGGTTTTTTACGTTTGATTACTGTTTTTTCCTTCAACATGTCCGAAGGTGTTCCGTCACGCGGAATGTAGTTTACACCATTGTAAGTGATGTATTTGGCTTTGGCGACACCATCATCGCTATCTTTTGGAACAAACTTGCTGTTGAAAATATCCGTAACAAATTTGTCAGTCATGGATGTTGGCAACTTGCCGCTGTAAGCCGATACGGTACGCGTTTCGATGCCAGACGGTTTTTTGAACGAATCCGTGACGAACAGATCTTTTTGCGTATCGATCACTTCATTCAGGATTTTCGACCACAGTTGCTGTGCACGTTTCCGCTGTGATTTGCTCTCCAGCGTATTTACTGGCTGCTTGTATCCAACCCACACGCCAAGTGTGACATCGGGTGTATAACCTTCAAACCAGACATCTGCATAGTTTTGAGTGGAACCCGTTTTACCTACAATCGGCACACTCTTCGAATATTTGTAATTCTCACGTACTTTATCTGCCGTTCCTTCCGTAATAACGGTCCGCAGCATATCCGTCATGAGGTATGCTGTCTGCTCTGAGAAGGCTTGAACAGGTTCAGTATCGTGTTTATAGACGATGTTGCCTTTGGAATCTACAATTTTGCTGATCATGTAGGAATCGTTATATACACCATTATTGGCGATGGCACCATAGGCACTGGTCAGTTCTTCAACGGTTACACCGTATTGGAGTCCTCCGAGAACACCGGTCTGAGCCTGATAGTCTTCCTTCTGAATAGTGGTAATTCCTAATTTTTTGGCAAAGGCCCATGCTTTGTCGATCCCGACTTCTTCATTGAACAACTTCAAAGCCGGAATATTAAGTGAGTAATTCAGTGCTCTGCGGGCCGTAACAAGTCCTTGGTAACGGTTATTGGCATTTTTCGCAATATGGTACCCGCTAGGACCGCTTTTCAAGATGATCGGCGAGTCATCAATAATTGAAGCTGGCTGAACAAGACCTTCATCTAGCGCAGGAAGATAAGCAGCGATAGGTTTCATCGTTGAACCTGGCTGACGTATCATCTGTGTTGCATAGTTCATCTGTTCATCCTGGAAATCCCGTCCTTCAATCATGCCCAGGATGGCACCGGTTTTGTGATTAATCAGCATGGCAGCAGTTTGTTCTTTCCCTTTGACAGGATCATCTGCTGAGAAGTTGCTGTCATCTTCCGCAATGGTACGCATCGTTTTATAGATGCTTTTGTTGATGGTCGTGTAAATACGATATCCACCTGTTCGCAGTTGCGTCTGAGCTTCCTCTAATAACGCGCTGCTTTCCTTCTGAGGTGTGTCTGCATCCGTAGCTTTGTCTGTAGATTCAGCTGTGTCGGAATTCAACTGTTTCATCAAAATCTGTGCAGCTTGTCGTTCCGTTTCCATCATAAGATATGGATAAGTGTTGTAAGCTTTGACGGTTTTCGGAGCGAGTGAGCTTTTGATATCAAAGGCAAGAGCTTCGTCGTACTCGGACTGATTAATCTTGCCCAGTTCAAGCATACGGCGCAATACCAGATGCTGACGGTTGATTGCGCGGTCAAAATTTTCCTCTACAAAATCACCTTTACCGTTAAATGCGGAGTAAGAGGAGGGGAGTTGAGGCAATCCAGCAAGATAAGCAGCCTGAGCAATGTTGACTTTTTCTAGATCATTAATATTGAACAATCCTTTGGCGGCGGCTTTGATCCCGTAAACGTTGTATCCGCTGGAGCCATTACCAAAAGGAACCTTGTTCAGATAGGCTGTCATGATTTCGTCTTTGGTCAGGAAACGTTCGAGTCGGAGTGAGAGCAAAATTTCTTTCACTTTCCGATCTTCCGTGCGATCCAGATTCAAAAACACACGACGTGCCAATTGCTGAGTCAGTGTACTACCACCGGTTTGTACTGATTCTTTCAGTACTTTTTGTTTCACGGCACGTAGTGTTCCGCTCATGTCTACACCTTTATGTTCGTAAAAATGATTGTCTTCAATCGAAATGACTGCATCAATAACCTTTTGTGGAATCTGGTCTGTAGTGACCGGACGCCTGTCTTCTTCCGTACGTAATTGACCGATCGGACTGCCGTCGGCAAAGTAAGCAAAGCCTGTGATGGAGTTTTCGCTGACTTTTTGTTCAATCAGGGCCCTTGAACGGACAGGCTCGTCTTTCACAATGGAACTGACGTATCCCATCAAAGCACCGCCTACAAATAGTACGCCCATAAATCCAAGGACAACCATCCATTTGACGAAACTTCCCAGTCTGCGGGCAAAGCTGCGTTTGCGTACAGGCTGTTCATCGGGCTTTTTCTTATTAACATCAACCATTCAGTGTCTTCCTCCTTTTAACAGCACTTATTATAGCATAAAAAGGCGGGTTTGCATGCCTGAGAAATACAAGTAATGGTCGAAATTTGCCATTCTGCCATGCTTTATGCTATATATCATGCGATATTGAAGCACATTTCATGAGTTGTTAGTCAAAATAAGCAGGCCACCTCCATGCTGAAGTGCATAGGGTGGCCTGAATGATATGTCGTATTGGAGGTCTTCTATATTAGGTTTTGAAGCGTTGAATCAGTTTAAGCAGTTCCTGCGTAAGATTAGCGAGAGCGGCAGATGCTGCTGTAATCTGTTCCATGGATGCAAGCTGTTCTTCAGAGGCAGAAGCTACACGAGTTGCATGATCTGCTGTCTCATGACCAATGGTTTTGAGCTGCACCAACGTGGCATCAACCTGCTGTGATCCAGCTGACATCTGTTGTGCAATGGCTGATACATGCTCAACCTGCTCATTCACATCTGAAATCTGTGATGAGATGGAGAGGAATAGTTCACCACTCTCATTAATTACTTCCGCTATATGGCTAACCTCGGCATTTCCCTGTTCCATATTTTCAACGAGAGAAAGAACCTCTTGCTGAACGTTATGAATCAATGCTGCAATCTGCGCTGCTGATCTTCTGGATTGTTCGGCCAGATTACGAATCTCGGAAGCAACAACACCGAATCCTCGCCCGTGTTCCCCTGCACGTGATGCTTCAATGGAAGCATTAAGTGCAAGAAGATTGGTTTGACGGCTAACTTCTGTAATCATGCCTGTAATATGGCCAATCTCTTCAGAACGTTGACGGAAATTCTCCAGAGCAGTCATGGATGTCTGTACAGAAGAGGTGGCACTATCGACCATACGCATGGCGGACTGAATCTTATCGGTTCCAACCGTTGTTCGCTCAGCCACAGCTCGGGATGAATCGGATACATCGGAGGCTGCCTGTGCAATTCTTCCGATCCCTTCAGATATTTCATTCATGGAACGGGAGGACTCTTGCAGCTCCTGCACCTGTCTACCTGCTTTATCTGCAACTTCGACTCCTGTTAATGCAATCAGTTCGGCAGCTTTCCCTGTTTCTTCAGCACTTGCGCTTAACTGTTGAGAGGTGGAGCCCACAGATAGGGCATGTTCGGAAATAACGGATATGGTATGACGCAGTGTATCCATCATTTGATTCATATGACCCGCCATGACGCCAAATTCATCTTTGGATCGTACAGGTAACTTTTGTGTCAGATCTCCGCCAGCCAACTGTCCAGCGACGATGTTGACTTGATTCAACTGTCTTACAATGGAGATGATGGTGTAGGTAACCACACCTGCAAGCAGAAGTATTGCCAGTGCAGCTATCAGGATGGACCAGTTCAAGCTCTCATAGAAAGGTTGAAGGATATGGCTCTTTGGCAGCGCGGATACAAGGTACCAGTTCGAATCTGTTCCTTGTAAATTGGCGGTTTCGGCAATAAACAGTTCATCCCCTGCTTCAGGGTCATTGGCGTAAAACTGGGACTCGCCAGCTTGTATACGCTGAATGACTGTCTTTATATCAGGTGGAATGACGGCTCCTTCATGAGCCAGTTCCGGTTTGGAGCCGTGTGCAGCAATCTGTCCTTCGCTCGTAATAAGCATGGCATAACCCTGATCCGGATTAAGTGATGCTATATTTTGCTGAAAACGATCAATGGTAAAGTCTGCCCCAACAATACCGAGAAAAGTTTGATTCTCATCTAATAGGGGGAGGACAATCGAAACAAGTAGTGTTTCTTTACCGCCAACCGTATAGGTAACCGGCTCGGACCAATAGATGGATTTGGTTTTCTTTGGCTGCTGATAGTAAGTACTGGTTTCACCGCTTCCCTCATAAGTGGGCATAGGCTCAAAAAGCAGGGAGTTGCCATCGCGTACAACATATGGAACGAATCGACCCGTATCATCATCATATTCTTCTTTGTTGACATGATCGGCATCGTTTCCATCAAAGGCATTAGGTTCCCAGCCCGTATAAAAGCCAAAAACTTTCTCATCCTTTTTCAGATACTGTTCAAGGAGTCTAACGACTTCCTCGCGATTGAGTGAGCCGTTCTGGGCGGCGTCCAATAACGTAGTGCTCATGGTGTCCAATGTGTTTTTGACCTGATTGATATCTGTCATAAACTCGTTCGTAGCCCGATTGGCTGCCTGTCCAGCCACACTTTCGCCGTACTGCAGGCTTTTGTCGTAAATGGACTTGGTGTTAAATGTAATCAGGGCTCCAATACAGCAGAGTAATACAATTCCGAGTAGAAGTCCGAGCTTGACAGCAAGCTTGCGATTGCGAAAAAAATGCATTGTTATAGTCCCCTCAATGTTACTCTTGTGATGTCATTAATGATGTGTGCTTCTCCAAAAAGGGAGTCTATACTTTATATCGATATTTGAGGTCCTATAATGAAGGTAAATAGAAAAAAATGCATAGAAAAACAGCTGCCGAGAAAATCTCGACAGCTGTTTGGATTGAAACTTTAATGTGATTGCAACGATTAACGGTTGTAGAACTCGACGATTTGTTTTTCATCGATGTCTTGGGACAATTCAGCGCGCTCAGGCAAGCGGATGAATTTACCTTCTACAGCAGCTTCGTTGTATTCAACGTATGCTGGAAGATGCGAACGACCTTCCAAAGCTTCTTTAACGGAAGAAAGAGCGCGGCTCTTCTCACGCAAGCCGATTACATCGCCAGTGCTTACTTGGTAAGAAGCGATATCGACTTTTTTGCCGTTTACAGTTACGTGACCGTGTGCTACCAACTGACGCGCTCCAGCGCGGGAGTTAGCAAATCCAAGGCGGTAAACGAGGTTGTCAAGGCGGCACTCAAGCAAGAACATGAAGTTCTCACCGGCAATACCTTGCATTTTTTGAGCTTTAGAGAACAGTGTGCGGAATTGCTTCTCGCCCAAACCGTACATGTGGCGCAATTTTTGTTTTTCTTGCAATTGCATACCGTAGTTGCTCATTTTTCTGCGTTGGTTAGCTCCGTGCTGACCTGGAGGGAAAGGACGTTTCAATTCTTTGCCTGTTCCGCTAAGGGAAATGCCGAGGCGACGGCTCAATTTAAATTTAGGACCAGTGTAACGTGCCATGTTTAAAGTAGCTCCTTTTTAGTTAAAGTTCATATTAGGGCTCTGTTTGCGCTCCAATTTGTTGATGCGGGCTTGGCCTCGCATAGAACGATCAGGAAAGTTCAGCCGCTGTCCTGAAAGCAACAAAAAGAATGAGGGTGACACAACCGGTAATGCCCAAATTTAAAGACCCATTAGTAGTCTTCATCAACAATTTATATTACAGTTTAAGAGAACCAAAGTCAAGCGTAGGATAAAAGTAAAAAAAACGTCTAAATTTGTCGATAGGTCATTGGGCCTAAAATAATGGGACAATTTTCTGAAATATGGATGCAAAAAAGCTTTAAACAGAGTAAAATAGAATGTATCTTAACTTTAAATCATCTTTATGTAACAAGGTTATCGCAACGAATTTGCAGGTTTGCGATAACGTCTGCAGATTAATGCATCCTGGTGGATGCAAAAACGGTGCAAAGGAGCGCCTGACATGTTAGAACATCTAAGAAGTTTACCTGCCAGCTTGAATTCACGAAGTTCGGGCGATTCCGCATCTTTTGCCGCTTCTCGTTCTCATGAAGAGCATGTGTTGTGGATGCAAAAAATGGATATCACACCTTTTGATTTTTCATATTTGGGCAGCTTGCTAGAGCAGGCATACAGTGACTGGAACTCCAGAGTGGGATCGAGCCTTGCCAGGAAATCGACCTTTTACAGCGTGTGGAACACGGAAGGCGACTGCATATCATATGATAGCAATCTTGAAGCTGACCCGGGCGTGGATGCACGCAGGCTGGTATTGGAATGTTTGCATAAGAGACAGGTCCTGTCCCTCAATGGGACAAGCGAACGTGGAGAATATCATATAATAACACATCCCTTATTCTCCAGAACGAACAAGGATATGTTTGCCGTATTCACTGCTGTGATCTATGAATCCAATCAATATGAAACGTCTGAAGCTGTGGTTCAATCTGAGGCATTGCATTATCACACCTGCTTTTACCGAAGATTTGAATACATATTTATGACGGACCTGTTACATGCTCATGAACAAACTGCACGTGAGGAACACCGGAGGTCCATCCTCTTTCAGATTGTCCAGCGCATGCATGACAAAATGGATGTCGAGGCCATATTGGATGAGGTATTTGACAGTATGGACTACTTGTACCCGGCCACTTATATCAAATTGTATATGTCTCAGGATCAGAGCAATTCTGATCCGCGGATTAAACCGTTGCTTGTCCATGAGCAAGGAGAAGATATATGTGTGCGTTCATTTACAGAAGGCAAGCTGATCGTTGCTCGCTCTGATGATGCAGAGAACCGGATTGTGGATGTAGGGATTCCGTTGAAAGGCAAACAGGGCATATACGGTGTGTTCCATATCGAAATGAATGAAGAGATTATGGAAGAATCGGATCTGCAATTGATCACGATGATGGTTGACACCGCAGGTACGGCCTTTGAGAATGCCAAATTGCATGAGCAATCCAACATGTTAATTCAGGAGCTTCGTCTAATTAATGATCTTACACAGCGGTTAAATAAGAGTCTGCATCTTTCCGAGATTTATCAATTGTCCGAGCAAGAGTTAAAAGAAATATTCCAGGCTGAAACGTGTTGTATTCTTCAACTCAACGACAGTACGAATGACTTTGAAGTCATGTCATCCAACGTGAAGGATGTTTTTCACCAATCCTTTTCTGTAGATTACGGTATCGCAGGTTTGGTGTATCGAACAGAGGAACCGCTTATTATACCCAATTATGCGCAATACGATAAAGTATCCTCCTTCTTCATGGAAGATACGGGGTCCATGTCACTGATCGCATCACCGATCAGAGTCAATGGTGAAGTGAAGGGTGCCATTTTGCTGGGACATAGTAGGGAGCATTATTTTTCATATGATAACTATCGGCTCTTACAGATGTTATCCATTCATATCGGCATTGCCTTGTCAAATGCGACGCTGCATGCCGAGGTTCGTCGTTTGGCTAATCTGGACATGTTGACAGGTCTGTACGTGCGGCATTATCTGGATAGTGTGATTCACGAGCGACAGGCTCATGAATTCTGTGGTTCCCTCATTGTGGTGGATATTGATCAGTTCAAACAGGTGAATGATACATTCGGCCACCAGACGGGAGATCAAGTATTGAAACAAGTGAGTGAGATCGTCACCAGTTCTGTTCGCCCTCAGGATGTCTGCGCCAGATGGGGTGGAGAAGAACTGGCGATTTATATGCCCCAGGTGAGCGTAAGGCAGGCGCTGGATTATGCGGAAGTGATTCGACAGAGAGTCGCCGAGGAGACCAGACCTCTCGTCACGGTATCCAGTGGCATCGCAGAATGGAATTGGATGGATGAGAAGGTTAGTGTGGAGTCGCTGTTTTATCGGGCTGACATGGCTCTGTACAGCGCCAAGAACGGTGGTCGGAACAGAATCGTTGTCGAAGAACAGAATGTAACACGTTAAGAGAGAACCATTCCAATGGCGGAGTCGTTCTCTTTTTTATGCATCGGAGATCAAGTTGTATATAGAAGGCAGTATAAGCTTATACGGGCGGGGCAATCTATGAAGAAAATTCATGGAAGGGTGAGGATAGATATGCTTAACCGCCGTTCGGTACGTACATTATGGTTATTTGTGAGCATCGTGATTATGGGTCTTCCAGGTTGTGGATTTCAGCGAGATCGAACGCCTGAAGAGGTTTTTTCCCTGGCTTTGTCGGGGATAGCGGGAAAAGAAACGTTGAGCTTCGAAGGAGAGGCAGGACTTCGTCGGGAGAACAGTGGGCTGTTCGAGAATCAGTTTAAATTCGAAGGCAAGCTGGAGAATCATGATCGCCTGACCCTACAAACCCGATTACCTGGAGAAGTAACTGCCGTGGGCACAGACATTCATACGACCGCCGTAAAAAATAACGGACAACCCAGTGGATTTAGCGCCGCTTTTGAGCGGAAACAGGGGCAATGGATGGCATTGTCTGCGCAACATGAGCCGCTGCGGGGTTCTCTTTCCCGTTTCAATCCAATTGCCCAACTGGAGAAGATCGATAAGATGAACAAAACCATTCAATCCGAATATGGGGCTGGTCGTCGAACCAGAACATTACGGATTGAACTTGCACCGGAAGACGCCAAAACATGGGCTGTAGCCCAGCTAAACGACGAGATGAACGCCATTCGTGCAGAATATATGCATAAGGCTGCTACCGTGAAAGGGGCGCGTAAGGAGAAGCTGGAGAAGGATCTGGACAACGTGTGGAAGCAGGGTGAAACAACGATGCAACAGATGATGAAGCAGGCGAGCGTGCAGACGGTATATCATCTCACCGTAGATCGGAAGAGCAGTCTGCCTCTTCGCCTATCCTCTGAAAGTCAGGTGAGTTATACGGACAACAATCGTAAAAGCAACAAAGAAGCCCTCGTCACCGATGTCAACTTCAAGTCATATCAATAAACGAAGTGAGGGGACTGCCTGCTGACGGAATGACTATTCGCGTGCTACAATAGTATCGTAATTTACCGTTGTTCAATTCAAGCATGGCAGAAGACAGGAGGATTTTACCAAGATGAAGGACCCAAGAATTCAAAAGCTTGCAGCAAGCCTGGTGGGCTATTCTGTAGATGTACAGCCTGGTGAAAATGTATTGGTTGAGATGATTGGATCAGAACGTGATCTGATTAACGCCATCATTGAAGAGGTAGGCAAAAAGGGCGGTAACGTCTTTGTACAGTTGACCGATAAAACCGTACAGCGTGCGATGCTGAAAAATGCGACAGAAGAAATGATGAAAACGTGGGCAGAGATTGATCTGAACCGTATGAAGCAGATGGATTGTTATATCGGTATTCGTGCGGGAGAAAATGTGAATGATCTGTCCGATGTACCGGAAGAAAAAATGAAAATGTACAATGCATTGTACTCCCACCCGGTACATAGTGAACAACGTGTCAAACATACGAAATGGGTTGTGCTTCGTTACCCTAACGCAAGTATGGCGCAACTCGCCAATACGAGTACGGAAGCGTTCGAAGATTTCTACTTCGACGTATGTAACCTGGATTACGCCAAAATGGACAAAGCTCAAGACTCACTCGCTAACCTGATGAAGCGGACGGACAAAGTTCGTATCACGGGACCAGGAACAGAGCTGAGCTTCTCCATTAAAGATATTGGTGCAGAGAAATGTTCCGGGCAAAAAAATATTCCGGATGGTGAAGTGTACAGTGCTCCTGTGCGTAACTCCGTGAATGGAACGATCAGTTACAACACGCCAACACTTTATAATGGAGTGACATTTGAAAACATCAAGTTCACGTTCGAGAATGGTAAAATCATCGAAGCGACAAGCAACGATACCGAGCGTTTGAATGAAATCCTCAATTCGGATGAAGGTGCTCGTCATATCGGTGAATTCGCAATTGGATTCAACCCGCACATTCTGCATCCGATGAAAGATATTCTGTTCGATGAGAAAATCGCAGGCAGCTTACACTTTACACCAGGTCAGGCTTACGAAGAAACAGACAATGGCAACCGTTCGTCCATCCACTGGGATCTGGTGTTGATCCAGCGTCCGGATTATGGCGGCGGGGAGATTTATTTTGACGATGTGCTGATTCGCAAAGACGGTATTTTTGTGATTCCTGAACTGGAATGCCTGAATCCTGACCGTTTGAAGTAGGAACAGGATTTTGCTGTTGCTAGGAAAGCGGATTCACGGTATCATGTAGTGGTAATTAATAGATGATACCATTAGTAAAAAGACGGAGGGATTCCTATGTCGAGTAATAATGCGGCTGTAGTGGAAATTGCTCAAACAGCAGGCAAGTTTACTTCTTCAATCGTGCTTCATTCGGAGAACAAGTATATCGATGTGAAAAGTATTCTCGGATTGTTTACAACGCTGATCAGCACGCACAGCTATGAACTGCATGTTCATGGACCTGATGCAGTTGAAGCCAAAGCAGCCATGTCAGAAGTATTTGCCAAGCATGGACTGAATGTAAGCATCGCATCTGAGTAATTGCTTTCAGGAAGCACCTCTGCCTTTTGGGCAGGGGTGTTTTTTGGTATGGAACGACCTGAATGCTCATCTGGACGGGACTGGAGCGTGAGGATTAAGGTATCACAGAAAGGTTAAATTTGCGGGCTTATTTTGGTCAGGTTCTTGTATTAGCTCTTCATTTCGTCTAATATTAGAGGTAGAACGTCTTTACGCGATTTTTGGGACATAGGGGAAAAATGCATGACTTCATCTGATCTGCAGGACCAGCTGAATTTGAAAGCGATCAGTCTTCTTCAAGAAGATGCAGATAAAATACAGAAGCTTATTGAAGTACAGATGGAGAATCTGGCTACCCGCTACTGCCCTCTCTATGAGGAAGTATTGGATACACAGATGTATGGGTTCTCCAAGGAAGTTGATTTTGCTGTTCGTGCAGGGCTCCTTCCAGAAGGTGCAGGTAAGCAGCTGGTTAGCGCGCTTGAGCGGAATTTGGCAATTCTATATGAAGCCTTGAACAAGAAGAATGAGCAATAGCCTGCAAATGCGCGGGTCAGAATAGAAGGCATGCAGGCGTTTATGCATGCTTTTTTTGTGCGTCCGAATAGGTTGGGGAAGCAAGGCAGCCGGAAGGCGAGTACAAGCAAAGAGACAGCTCCATATGTAATCGGGCTGTCTCTTATAGTGTAGATCGGAAGGTTGTTCTGTCATTACACCAAGAAGAAGGATACGCCGAGTATGATATATACCACGAGCAGGAGTAGGCCTTCGTACCAATTCGTTGAACCGTCTTGGGTAATGGACTTTGCGATAAATACGGATACGCCGATGGCGACCAGTTCGATCGTTGTAAATACGATATCCATGGTTCTGCCTGTGAAGTAGCTGACAAAAATCAGCACAGGGGCAACAAAGAGCGCGATCTGCAAGCTGCTGCCGACCGCAATCTCAACGGCGGCTCCAATTTTATTTTTCATGGCAAGCATGATCGCTGCACTATGTTCGGCTGCATTACCGATGATGGCTACAAGGAATGCACCGACGAACAGTTCGCTAAGTCCAAATTCGGAAGTGAACACTTCGAGAGTGCCCACCAGCCATTCGCTGACAAAGGCAACCATGACCGTTGCGATTACCAGATAGAGAATGGATTTTTCTTGGACCATGCGGGAGCATGTTCATGCGGTAATTCTTCATCGCGATCCTCCGTGACATCTGCAAGATACTTTTTGTGCGTCACCATGGAGAAGAGCAACCAGGCAATGTACGCGAGAATGAGCAATCCGGCAACGATGAGACTTAGTGTGTTGGTATCTTTCTGAGTAATGGAATGGGTATTGAGAAAGACAGCCGGAATAAACAGGGCAATGATGGCAACAATCATCAGGGATCCATTCAGACCTGCGAGTGAAACATTATAATTCTGAATTTTGAACTTGAGTCCGCCGGCAAAAATACTTAACCCAAGCACTAACAGCAGATTTCCGATGATGGAACCTGTCAGACTTGCTTTGACCATGTCGAATAGTCCCTCTTTCACGAGGAAAATGGCAATGATCAATTCGGCGGCATTGCCGAAGGTCGCATTCAGGAATCCACCCAGCCGCTGTCCCGCGTAGTGGGCCACATTTTCGGTGGCTTTGCCTAAAAAACCGGCTACAAAAATAACCGAAATGGCTGATATCACGAACTGTAGAATCGAATCCCATTTCATGTAGTGGGCGATGGCACTGAGAGCAAAGAATGCAATCAGCAAAATGGATGAAATCCGGTTTCTCACAACAAACACCTCGGTTATTAATTATTTTGTTTTGGATTACATTGCAAATCACTTATGAGATTATTTTCATATTTCAATATAACCAAATGGTGGTAGGTTGTAAACGCAACTTTTTGAGTTTAATTTGCTTTTTGGGGTCGAAAGGATTTAAAATACGAGTAACGAAGTGAAGGAGGATGTGGCATGGCAGAACAACTTCAACTGGAGAGCGGAAACATCCGGATTGCCGATGACGTGGTTGCGAAAATTGCCGGAATGGCTGCAATGGAAACGCCCGGAATTGCCGCAATGTCTGGAGGTTTGTCAGAGGGCTGGGCGAAGCGACTCAGCGGTAAAAACGTACAGAAAGGCGTGAGCGTTGAGGTCGGCCAGCTGGAAGCAGCCATTGACCTGCGCATCATCGTCCTGTACGAAACCCCGATTCATGAAGTTTCCCGTATGCTTCAGCAGAATGTAAGAGAAGCGGTAGAGACCATGACCGGATTACGCGTGGTTGAAGTCAATGTAAAGGTAGAAGGCGTATCTTTCAAAGGCGACGATCTGTAGACATCGCAATCCGCGATGAAGGACAGAAGCATCATAACCCTGTCCTTCATCTTGATAGACAGTGTGTACCAAAAAAAAACAAAAAAGCTGCGCATCCAACTGGGTGCACAGCTTTTTTATGTGTCTTATTCTTTTGAATGGTACCTGTTCCGTTTCTGAAGGAATAGTCCCATTTATCGAATCCGACGGATGGACTCCCGTGATCGAAGAGCAGGAGAGGTACGAGTCTGTGTCTGTACAGTCACGGACTTCGTTTTCTCTTCCTTGATCACGTCCAGATTGTTAGTGCGTGAGATACTGAGCAGAATGCCCATGGCAACCATCATTACAAAGAGGGAGGTACCCCCATAACTGATAAACGGAAGCGTGACCCCCGTCACCGGAATGGTCTGAGTTACACCACCGATGTTAATGAATGCCTGAATCGCGATCAATCCCATAATGCCAATGCCGACCAATGTTCCGAATGGATCAGGACAGCGCAGAGAGACTATAATTCCTCGCCAGATGAAGTACAGATATACGAGCAGGAATAGTGTACTTCCGATGAATCCAAGTTCTTCACCAATCACGGAGAAAATAAAGTCATTATACGCATTTGGCAAATAATGCAGCTTCATCGTACCTTGTCCAATCCCGGAACCTGTCATACCGCCATCACCAATGGCAACCAGTGAACGGTAAAGGTTAAGACTTCCGCCATTAATATCGGATAATGGATTCAGGAAAGCTTGAATACGTCCAATCTTGTAGTTCTGCTCTGCAGTGACTGCTGTGGTAGCTGTCGACGTATCGGAAGGAGCCGCGGAAGAAAACAGGGAATTCGCTCCAAACGCCAGTGCTCCACCGAGTACAACCAAGAGAATTGAACCCAGGATATGTTTCATACTGGCTCCACCGGCATAGATCAACAGACCACAAGTGGATACCAGAATGAAGGTGGTACCGAAGTCTGGTTGCAGCATGATCAGTCCTGCGATGAATCCAACGATGAACAGGACAGGAAAATACCCTGTCTTGAAAATTCTGAATTTCTCGCCTTTTTTGGTAATCAGAGCAGAAAGGTATAGAATGATAGCAATTTTTGCGAACTCTGCAGGCTGCAGACTGAAACCAAAAATGTGAATCCAGCTCCGTGCACCGTTCAATACCGCTCCTGTGACCAACACAATCACCAGCATGACCGTCGTTAGCAGGAAAAAGGGCGCATAGAGCTTTTTGTACTTGTTGAAGCGGATATTCATGGCAAAAAACATGCCAAACAGACCGATAATCGCCCACATAAGTTGTTTTTTCGTGAAGTAAAGGGCATCATTGTTAAATCTTTCGCTTGCGATTGCGATGCTGGAACTGGAGCTGAACACCATCACCAGTCCGAAGCCCACCAACAATAAAGTGAGGATTAGCAGTTGAAAATCCGGCGTGCCTCTCTTCGTTTTCGTTTGGGCCGTTTGTTGTTTCATTGTTTGGCCCAGCCTAAGCTTCCAGCAGTTCTTTGAGCTGCTGTAATTTTTGGGCTGCCAGCTTCACGACTGGCTGTGGAACGGAAGAGTCATAATCCAGACCGTGAGGGAAGGTGGCTTTGCCAAGATATACGGCTTCAACAGCAAGAACGGTATCCGGTTTTTCCAATTTGCCTTCCACTGCGCGGGTATTGATGCGTACAAAGTATTCTGATTTGGTTTGTTCATCTTCAATTTTGTAGTCATATGTAGCACGGTAATATTCCCATTGCCACCGGACAAATCCGACTTTCTCGGCGCTCTCATCCAGGTATGCCAAGTCGCTCTTCAAGCCATCCAAGCCTGTATTCTCAAAAATCATAAGCGTTTGATCCTCCTCATAAGCTTCCGAGTATAATTTCTCGAGTATTTCTCTAGTTCATGATAGTATGTTTCCCCTTCCCGTGCAAGCTTTCCAGAGGCGTTTCGTATCGGTTTTCTTCCAATTCTGCTACAATATACAGCAATAGGTTTGAAGAGGAAGGTTCGGGCTTGCTATAAGTCCCGTTCTAGATTGAAAGGGTGGAGAGATATGACTAATAATATATGGTGGGAAGATCTGCAGATCCACATGGTGGAATGGCGGCGTCACCTTCATCGCAATCCAGAGGTATCCTTTCATGAGGAGAAGACATCCTCTTTTGTAGCAGATATGTTGGAGAGTTTTGGCGTTGAAGTGAAGCGACATGTTGGTGGGCATGGTGTTATTGGTACAATCCGTGGGGACAACCCGGGTCCTGTCGTCATGCTGCGAGCCGATATGGACGCACTGCCAATTCAGGATGAGAAGAATATCGAGTATGCGTCACAACAAGCAGGCGCGATGCACGCATGCGGGCACGATGGTCATATCTCCATTTTGCTCGGGACGGCATTGTATTTCAGCCGTCACAAGCAGGAGATCCGGGGTGAGATTCGCTCTCTGTTCCAGCCAGCAGAAGAATTGCTTCCGGGCGGTGCAGTGCAGGTCATTGCAGATGGTGCGCTTGAAGGCGTGGATGTCATATACGGCATTCATCTGTGGACCCCGCTGCCTGTAGGTGTCGTTGCCAGCAAAGCAGGACCCATGATGGCGGCGGCAGACGATTTTTACATTGAGATCAAGGGCAAAGGCGGACATGGCGGGATGCCGCAATCCACGATTGACAGTCTAATCGCAGGTTCTGCACTTGTGATGCAGCTTCAGACCGTTGTCAGCCGTTCGGTGGATCCTTTGAAACCGGCGGTGCTGACCATTGGTACAATGCAGGCGGGCTCTGCTCAGAATGTCATTGCAGAGCAATGCAAAATGAGTGGTACGGTAAGGACGTTTGATGAAGAGACCCGACATGGGATGAAGGAACGAGTACTTACTATGGTGGACCAGACAGGCGCTGCGTACGGCGCAGAGACGCAAGTGAAATATATTATGGGATACCCCCTGTGGTGAATGATGAACTGGAGACAGCGCGTTTTTTTAGGGAAGCTACACAAGTATTTGGGGCAGAACGAGTGCAGACATCACCGATGCTGATGCCAGCGGAAGATTTTGCGTATTATCTGCAGAAGGTTCCGGGTGCTTTATGTTTGTTGGAGCAGGTAATCCGGATAAAAATGCGATTTATCCGCATCATCATCCGATGTTTGATTTCGATGAAGATGCCATGCAGACAGCCGTAAAATTGTTTGTTGCCATGGCTAAGGGTTATACGTCCGAATGACTTTAGATACAGTTGGGCATCCTGTTCATACCAAGGTATGGACAGGATGTTTTTTTGTTTTTATAGAGATTCTTGAACTCTCAAAGATAGAGGTTCATTTTCGGAGGCTGCCGAAACTGGACTTTTTTGTGATAGGAGGAGATTCGAATGGAAGGAACAGAACATAAGGAAAGAACAGATGCTTGTATCGTTCAGCGAGATTTTACAGTTTTGCTGGAAGTCGGCCACCCCGGATTCGAAAGGGCAAGAGAGCAGCTGGGGAATTATTCGGAACTGGTCAAGACACCGGCAGCGTTTCATACGTACCGAATCACCCCATTGTCGCTCTGGAATGCAGCTGCGCTCGGATGGAATGCGGATCAGGTCATCGCAAGTCTGGAACGGGTCTCCCGCTGGAATGTGCCTGCTGCACTCATACAGGATGTTCGGAGAATCATGGATCAGTATGGCAAGCTAAAATTGCATTCCGAAGCAGATCACACCAGCATGCGGCTTTATAGTGAGGATGAGCGGTTGCTGGACGAATTAAGTGGATTGAAAACGATCGCTGCCTTTCGTATGGAACGCAAGGACGCTCATGAACTTCTGCTCCCAGGAGAACAGCGAGGGTTATTGAAAAGGGAATTAACACGATTGGGCTACCCCGTACTTGATTACGTGGGGTATCGGGAGGGAACCAAGCTCTCTTTCGAATGGCGAACCGATAATCCCGGGGAACACTCTGAGCGATTTGCACTGCGTTCATACCAGAGAGAGGCTGTGGATGCATTCGAAGGCAGTGAAGGCATGGGAGGAAGCGGGTTACTCGTACTTCCTTGCGGGGCAGGCAAAACGGTTATCGGCATGGCCGTGCTGGAGCGGCTTCAATGCGAATGCCTTATTTTGACGTCCAATACGACATCTGTGCGACAGTGGATTCAGGAAATTCAAGACAAAACCACGATTACCAGTGAACAGATTGGTGAGTATTCAGGTCAGAAAAAACAAGTGAAACCTGTGACTGTAGCTACATATCAGATTCTTACACACCGGAAATCAAAGGATGCTGATTTTACCCATATCAAACTGCTCAGTGAGCGACAATGGGGGCTGATCATATATGATGAAGTGCATTTGCTTCCAGCGCCAGTGTTTCGTGCAACTGCGGATATTCAAGCTACGCGAAGGCTGGGATTAACAGCCACGTTGGTTCGAGAGGATGGCTGTGAACAGGATGTATTTTCGCTGATTGGTCCAAAGCTCTATGATATGCCGTGGAAACAACTGGAGCAGCAAGGGTGGATTGCTGATGTACAGTGCAAGGAGATCCGTATCCCGTTATCCCCGGAACTGAGATCGAATTATCTGCAAGCTGAGGTTAAGCACCAATTTCGACTGGCTGCCGAGAACCCGGCGAAGGTCCGTGTAGTTAAGCGTTTGCTGGAACATCATCGGGATTTGCCTGCACTGGTGATTGGTCAATATCTGGACCAACTCGAATTGATTGCCCGGGAAATTGAAGCACCTCTGATCACGGGAACCATGTCACAGCAAGAGCGAATCAAATGGTTTGCCGCTTTTCGACGTGGAGAGATCAAAACGATTGTTGTATCCAAGGTTGCCAATTTTGCCGTAGATCTGCCTGATGCTGCTGTTGCGCTTGAAATATCCGGGAGTTTCGGTTCCAGGCAGGAAGAAGCACAGCGGTTGGGACGAATTTTGAGACCAAAAGCAGGGGATAACAAAGCCTATTTCTATGCGTTGGTATCAGAGGATAGCAAGGAACAGGATTTTGCATTAAACCGTCAGATGTTCTTGGTGGAACAGGGATATGAATATGCCATCGTTCATGAGAACGGATAGTACATTGATACTCGCGAAACGAGGAGGGAATGGGATATGCCATCAACTGGACCCAAAGAAGAGCCTGTGGTACTGAACCTTGAATCATGGTCAAAGCTTACTTTGGTAGAGCAAAAGGTGCTTGGTGCAATTTTTCACAAACATGCCGGGCAGCCTTTTTCGTCCCTCTTGCCGCGAGAACAGTGGGCGATCGAAGGACTAAGCGTTGCAGAAGCCAAATCTTCATTCGTTAACCTTCGCCAGCAAAGATGGATTGAATCTGTCCATAAGAGTTGGGGGAACGATTATTCTATATTTCTGCTCCGCTGATGAAGACACTGACAATGGCTTACGCGCATAGAGTGGGTATCACCGTAAAACAATTAACGATGAATGCTCATGTTGTGCAAGAAGGAAAGCCGAATGTAGCTGCTGAGCTCCTTCATGTGATTGCCTGGATCGGGAGAGAAGGGCTTCCTTTGACAGGCAAGGGCACGATACATAAGAAAAGTGTTCAAAAATTAAGTGTGATCACGGCGTTAACTTCGTCAGATTTTGATGGTTTGGGCATCGAATATGATCATTCGGATGTGTATCCGATCCACGTAGCGATTCTTCTCGATCTACTGCTCAGTCTGAACTTGGTTGAGAAGTCCGATGGCCGAATTGAGATTGTAAATCATCGATTACAACAATGGCTGAAGCTCTCATGGGGACAGATGCATCGGGAAATATATCAGGCTTGCATGGAAAGGTACGGAGACACTGAGCCTGCATTGCAGCATTTCCGTTATCAACTGGCAGTGCTTGCTCCAGACAAGAACACATGGTGCCATATAAAAAGTTCGGAGTTGAAACCACGGGTCATGGGCTGGCTCTCCGCACTGGCTGGTTGGGGTTACGGTGACGTCGGAGAGGATCAGTCAGGAGAACTTGCATTCCGCTGGCTGATTGAACCGCAGAATCTGTTACATCAAGAACAAGAGATGGTAAGTGGGACGGAGCCCTGTGGATTTTACATGCAGCCTAATTTTGAAATGTTGGTGCCACCCGAAGCAGGACCTGATGTGATCTGGATGCTGGAGCAATGCGCGGAACGGGTAACGCGTGATCAAATGTCCATCTATCGCATAACGAGAGAACGATTCATTTCGCTCATAGCCAGAGGGTATGGGTTACATGAAGTGATATCCTTCCTGGATCAATATGCTCTGACAGGCATACCGGAGAATGTACGAATTGCGTTGGAGGATTGGGGAAAGGAGACGGATGCTGCACCGTTGCTTGTCGATCGGAACAACATGGAGGTAATAGAGGCTAGTACAGGGTACGCACATGATCCAAAGTTATTAGAAAAAGATGTACTGAGCAGTGTACATTCTTCTTTCTACACACCTGATAATCAAGGTCTTGTTGATGTCCCTGCATTATTGCATGGATTGGAGCATGAGCTTGCTGTCGTTGAGAAGAAGTTCTCACTGTTGGGATTGGAGGAGATACCGGAGATCTGGTACAGGGAGTGGCGTCGATATCATAGTTCAACCGCACGACAGATTGCTGTCAAAGCCATTGAGTGGCAGACCAAGCTGGGGATTCAACAGGAAAATCGTACGCAATACCTCATTCCACATCAGCTAGAAGGGCATGAACAATGGACTTTGAGCGGATGGTGCTTGCTGGATTCAAGTGAACATACGTTAAAGACAGAATGGCGTACATTCTCTTCGTCAGAGTGGGATACAATGCGTCTTATCCTGCCGGATGATGTCATAAACTGACTATTTTACGTGAATATCAGGTTGAAAGACGAATTTTCGAGCATTCCCTCTTTCTAATTGCAGGAAAAACTCTTCTTAACTATTCATGGATATGCTATGATGAGGTAGTCTACATTAAGTAGAACTTTATATATAGATAGGATGAATATTTCATGAGCGTAGCGGAAATGAACACGGTCGATATGGCCCAAGTGTTAACGGGCGCATATGAACTGGGCGACATGATTAACCAATCTGCCGAAGTATCGGATTATTTATATTGGAAGCAGCAAGTCGAGACTAATCCTGAGATTCAGATGGGGATTCGGAAGCTGAATGCCAAGAAGGAACTGTTTGAAGAAACACAGCGTTTCGGTCATTTTCACCCGGATTATCATGCAGCGAAAGACCAGGTGAAGGCGCTGGAACAGGAGTTGGAAAACTTTGAGGCGGTAGCCCGCTTCAAACAGGCAGAGAAGTCCCTGGATGATATGTTATTTCAGATGTCAGAGACTATTGCATTCGCAGTGTCAACGACCATTAAGGTACCGAGCAATGATCCGAATCCGAAGGGCGGCTGCGGTAGTGGCGGCAAGTGTGGTTGCAGTTAAGTAATCAGTATAGAAGGGCGGGGAACGATGATGTTTGCGGAAAGGACAGGATTCATTATTTGGGTCAGTGATTTGAAGGCTGCCCGTAATCTCGAAAAATATGGCACCGTGCATTATATCTCCCGCCGTATGCATTATGTGGTCATGTATGTTAATGCAGAACGTGCAGAAGATACGATGAAAAATGTGAAGCGACTTTCCTATGTGCGCAAGATCGAACGTTCGTATCGCAATGAGATCAAAACCGAGTATGCCAGCAAAACGATGGACAAAACAAGCTTTTACGGAATATAGACAAGAAACTGGAGGGGCCCTTTGGGTCGCTCTTTTCTTGAATTGTGCACAAATGGACTTTAATGAAAAAAAGTTAAACTTACGCCTTGAGGTTGCGGGACTAATGTTGTAATATATTTGGTAATAAATAGATAGAAAGTCCTATCTGGTGGAGAGTGATTCCCATGCGTGATAAGGTGATGCAACGTTGGAGCACCTACGAGCCGTTTTTCGTGGCTCTTGGAGACAAGAAAGTGGCCGACATCGTCATTACCCATCATGCCAAGATGCGGTATGCAGACCGTATTGAGCCTGCACGTAGTGATGATGACCATATTGCGGCGTGGTTATGGGAGTGTCTGAAGCAGGACCGTATAACACCATACTACCGTAATGAACAGGACGTATACCTGATTGATGAGGATCTGGTAGTGGTCGCCGAATTTTCCGAACTTGAAGGGGAATATGATATTGCGGGCAACCCGCTGCACAAAATGATCGTAGTTACGTTTCTGGGACGAATGTCGGAGACCATTGAATTAAGGGACCTGAAGTCATATTATTCATGGTTAAGACATTCAAGAAGAATGACGCTGGTCAAAAATAGTCGTAAGCATAAGTAAGTTGATTAGATTCAATCTGAGATTCAATATGTTGAAATCATAGATTCAAGTCGTACCGCATGCAGACAAGCTGCATGCTTTTTTTGTTGCCAAGCGGGAAATCGGCTACAATATAGAGAGTGTAATCGAAGAGGGGCGAAGATATGAATTTTCACCAATTGCATATTTTTTATACGGTAGCAGAAAAGGCAGCTTCTCGGCTGCTGCACAAGCATTACATATGACTCAACCGGCGGTAACGATGCAGATTCAATCATTGGAGGACTATTTCGGGACCAAGTTACTGCATCGTTCCACCAAAAAAATAGAATTATCCGAGGCGGGCCGGACGTTATTACCTCATGCCAAACGAAGTGTAGAGCTGGTTAGACAGACGGATGAAGCGATGTCGGCGTTTACCCAGATGTTACAGGGCCGCCTCCAGCTTGGAGCCAGTCTAACGATTGGGGAATACGTGCTTCCACGCATGCTCGGACCATTTGCACTTCGATACCCGGATATCTCAATCGTCATGAAAGTGATGAATACAACACAAATTATGGATGATATATTGAAGCACCAGCTTAATTTCGGTCTGATTGAAGCGCCAGTACACCATCCGGACATGATTGTTGAGCCTGTCATGCAGGACGAGCTGAAACTGATTGTACCTGCCGGACATGACCTGGCTAAGCGTAGCAAAGTGAATATTGAGGATGTCATGAATTATCCTTTTGTGCTGCGTGAGAAGGGCTCGGGTACCCGTCAGGTGATGGAAGACCAATTGCAAAAGAAAAAGATTGATCCACAGGATATGAATGTTGTGATGGAACTTGGCAGTACAGGAGCGGTAAAATCGGCCGTGGAGGCAGGGGTAGGCATTACGATGTTATCTCCTTCTTCCGTGCAGCATGAGCTGGCCCTGGGACTTGTTCATATTGTGGATATCCGGGGGCTTGAATTCAAACGGCAGTTCTATGCCATCCATCTTAAATCGTCCTTGTTGCCCCTGTCAGCCGTCGCTTTCCTGAACTATCTGCGGCAACAAGAGCAACCTGAGCCGGAACACAAGACGTGAAAGGCATAATAGTTGGCAAGATCAATGATAGATAAGATTTAATCACAATTCACTTTTGGAAAGAAAGGAGTTGCTAAGCGTGATTCAAAGCAATGGACGCTGTGATCTGCATACTCATAGTCAGGCCTCCGATGGAATGCAGCCACCGGCTGATAATGTGAAGCTTGCCAAACAAAAAGGGTTATCTGCGGTTGCTCTAACGGACCATGATACAGTAGCTGGTGTAGCGGAAGCACAGCAAGCGGGACAAGAGTACGGTATTGATGTTGTGGCCGGAGTGGAGATCAGCACACGGGCTGGCGGGAAAGATATTCATGTGCTGGGGTACTATGTGAATATAGAGGATGAGCAATTCCTGCAACGGCTGCGTGGATTACGAGAAGCGCGAGATGAGCGGAATCATCTGATTATCGCCAAGCTTCAGGAACTTGGGCTTGATATAAGCTGGCAGGAGGTACTGGAAGGGCTGGGACGTCCATTGGAGCCGGATGAGAGTATCGGCAGACCTCATATGGCTGATGTGCTGGTGAACAAAGGCTACGCTGTTGACATGCGGGATGCATTCGATCGGTATCTTGCTGAAGGCAAGCCTGGCTTCGTGTCTGTACCCCGTGTTGCACCCGAGGACGCGTGTGAGTGGATCAGAGCGGCAGGCGGAGCCGCTGTGATTGCCCATCCGGGTCTCTATAAGGATGATGAATTGGTACGTCGAATAATCGAAGACTCTCGTCCGGATGGTATTGAGGTGTTTCATTCGGACCATGGCCCGGAAGAGGAACGCAGGTACGCTGAGATGGCTAAGGAATATGATCTTATTGAGACAGGTGGATCCGATTATCATGGAGAACGGCAAGGTGTTGTTTTTCATGGGGATCTTGGCAGCAAGACCGTAACGGTAGATGTGTTGGAAAAGCTAAAAGCAGCTGCTTCACAGCAAAAAGGAGTATAAGCGTGAGGTATTAGAGCACCATCTGGATATAATGGATTCCTTCTTTACTAGGACAGATTTCAGGATCGAAAGAGTATAGGACATGGAAACATAGCAGACTAAATCTGCATGTACTCATGTCCTTTTTTGTATCGAAAAAGAGGTCTATGTGATCGAATAGTTGACCCAGTCGCCACGTGTAGCTCCAAGACGATCGAATAATCGCTGTGCCCGCTCATTGGTCACTGCAGTGATCCATGACATATAAGCACAGCCATGATCACGTGTGTATTGCTGGCAGTGTGCAAATAACTGGGCTTCTGCTTCGCCTTCTCTGAATGTTTCCGTAACAAAAAGGTCATTCATGATCGCGACACGCTCTGCTTTCATTGTGCTGTAGGTGAAGAACAGGGTGGCAAATCCGATAAGCTTCCCGTCCTCTTCTGCCACGAATTGAGCACCGATCTGCTGATTAAGCAGGTTATTGATCAAAAGCTGGATGGATTGATCACCTGGCCAGGGGTTGTTGTAGAATCCAACCACATAGTCATGCATTAATGCTGTCAGTGGTTTCAGATCATCCGGTTGAGTTTCTCTAATATGTATGGGCATGATACACTTCCTTAACAATAAAATTATTCGTGAGAATTGAATTATTATACATAAATTCGAATTAGTATTCAATCTAAAAAAAGGATTAGCTGTGCTTATCTTCATATGTATTTCCAAATAAATAACAAACTCCCCTGAACCGTTAATGCTCAGGGGAGTTTTCTTTGTTACTTTTACATCTCTATAATAAGTTGAATTAATCATTTACACGGTAACGGAGAGGACAGAAAAAACCTGAAAAAGCGAAGCTAAAAGCTTTCTGCAAGAAAGCTACTTCGGAAGCATAAGCTTCGCCTTTATCCGTAACAGCGATTGGAAGGTTATTCTGTCATCGTAGTGTCAGTGTAAATAAACTTAAATTTAACTTATATAGCCTTATCCATTTTTAATGGTGGATGGCAGACTCTTGATCAACTCGTCATCCGGCGTGACAAACAAGGTCTTCTGATGATCATAGATGACAAATCCTGGCTTCGCACCACTTGGTTTGCGTACATGACGGATAAACGTGTAATCCACTGGCACGCTGCTGGACTCCTTGGCTTGGCTGAAGTAGGCGGCAAGCTGTGCTGCTTCTTCCAACGTAGCTTCACCGAAGTCCGTACTGCGAATAACGACATGAGAACCAGGGATGTCTTTGGTATGCAGCCAGGTGTCGTTGGAAGAAGCGAGACGGTTCGTTACGTACTCGTTTTGCAGGTTGTTTTTGCCTACAAGAATATCAATTCCCTCCGAGGAGGTGAACTGGTGCACGGTCGGACGATCGTTTTTCTTCTTCTTTTTACCCTTTTTATTGCGATCACGAAGATACCCTTGCTGCACAAGCTCGTCCCGTATTTCCTCAATGTCGTTCATCGATGCAATGGACAACTGCTGTAACAGGTTATCGAGGTAGTCAATTTCGTCTTTGGTTTTGCCAAGCTGCTCATGAATGACAGCCAGACTGTTCTTGTATTTGTTATACCGCTTGAAATAACGTTGTGCGTTGTCAGAAGGAGTGAGCAGCGGATCAAGCTGAATGGTAATGTTGGCTTGGTCTTCATCGTAGAAGTTCACAAGCTCCACGCTCTTGTCCCCTTTGTGGACCTGGTGCAGAGAGGCAAACAGTAGCTCACCCCATAGTCTGAACTTGTCTGCATCATCAGCTTCCAGGAGGTCCTTGTTCAGGTTGTCCAGCTTTTTGATGTTCTTGCTTCGCTCATTCTGTAGAAAACGGAGCAGATCACTTACTCGCTGTTTAACCGTGTCCCGTTCAGCCTTGTCTCCGTAATAATCTTCCATACACTTGCTCATTGTGTCATAGGTTTTCTCCAGCTCCTGAATGCTCTGAAGATGAACCGCCGAGAAAATCATTTTGCCTTTGGCGTTCATTCCGGTTACAGGCGTGTAGATATGTTCTCTCACAGCTCCCATCACGGCTTGGAAAGCGTTCCAGAGTGCATCGGCCTCAACTCGGCTCTCTCCCTCATCCACAGTCTGAGCGCTCACGGTGTCTCCAGCAGCAATCCCACGGGCTGCAATCTCTCCCGCAATCAACGGGCTTAGACCGCTGAAGGAATTCACAAGCCAGCGTGATGCTTCGTCTTCAGTGGCATGATAGCTGTCCTCGAATGCTTCACGGCTTATTTCGAGCGGATTGCTTTTATGTTGTTCGGGTGGGGCGGTGTAAGAGAAGCCTGGCATGATGACCCGGTAGCTGCTGATGGATGGAGTCACATGATGAATACCATCCAGAATCGTTCCTGTAACGGGATCAAGCAAAATAATATTACTGTGACGTCCCATCAATTCAATGATGATCCGTTTAACCGAAACATCTCCCAGTTCGTCGCGCTGGCGCACATCGATATGGATGATACGTTCCATGCCGATCTGACGGATCTCCTCAATGATCGCACCTTCACAGTGCTTGCGGAGCAGCATGCAGAACATGGGTGCTTCCGTAGGATTCAGGAATGTCTTTTCCGTAAAATGCACACGCGGATATGTCGGACTTGCCGAAACAAGCAATTTGCTATTACCTCGTTGAGCACGCAGCGTGAGAACTACGTCATGGCCATTCGGCTGATGGATCTTGCTGATACGTCCACCAATGCAGCCTTGCAGTTCATGAACAATGGCCCGTGTTACGATGCCGTCCAATGCCATTTTTTCCACTTCCTCTCTCTATCGAGCATCTGTATATATCATGCCAAATGCTTCATCTATATAACAGAAACGTGCAACCAGGTATGTAAAAACAAGGACTGGCAGCAGATTCTTCGTTGCTTATCAGTTGAACGGTGATCAGGGTACTGCGCAGAACATCGCAGACTTTTATTTTAGCCTATTCTGTCCATCAGGGAAAGGATTCACCTTCCGGGTGCTAATCACAGACCTGTCCGAATACATATAGAGCAGGTAGTTTGTCCGGCATAGTGTACAGCCTGTCGACCAGCACGCCGGTGAAGCAAGTGAGCTTATTTAGCAGATGAAATACAGACTGGGAGGGAAACTTGAAGCATGGAACATACCAAGTGGCATCAACTTAGTGATGAAGAGCTTCGTAACACTCTTGGCGTCAGCCCGCAGGATGGATTGACGGATGAAGCTGTAGCAGAGAAGAGGAAAGTGGTCGGTTCGAATGAGCTGAGCGAGGGGAAACGCATATCTCCGATTACATTGCTCTTGAATCAGTTCAAGGATTTCATGGTGCTGGTGTTGATGGGAGCAACGTTGGTATCGGGATTGCTGGGGAGTATCTCGACGCGGTTACGATTGTAGCCATTATTGTATTGAATGCGATTTTGGGATTTGTACAGGAATTTCGGGCTGAACGATCTCTTCGTGCATTGAAACAGTTGTCTGCACCTCTTGCGAAAGTACTTCGTTCAGGCCAGGAAGTACACCTTGCCGCCAAACAACTTGTTCCCGGGGATATTGTTATGGTGGAGAGTGGGGACCGCATACCCGCTGATGTACGCTGGCTGCAAACGAACAGTCTGGATGTGGAGGAGTCGGCTCTTACCGGGGAATCGGTTCCCGTAAGCAAACATTGCCTTCCGATTGCCGATGAGGACGTTCCGCTTGGTGATCAGAAGAATATTGGTTTTATGGGGACCATGGTCACTCGTGGTACAGCCAAAGGTGTGGTGATCCGTACAGGGATGGAGACGGAGATGGGCAAAATTGCCGATCTGATCCAGAATACCGAGGAGCAGGAAACACCGTTACAGCACAGGCTGGAACAACTGGGCAAAATCCTGATTTTTGTCGCATTGGGATTAACCATTATGGTAGTTGTTGCAGGTATATTACACGGGCAACCAGCCGTTGGCATGTTTCTGGCAGGAGTCAGTCTCGCGGTAGCTGCCATACCTGAGGGTCTGCCGGCCATTGTAACCATTGCACTCGCACTAGGCGTGCAGCGGATGATCAAACGTAAAGCTATTGTACGCAAACTGCCTTCTGTCGAAACTCTCGGTTGTGCATCCGTAATCTGTTCGGACAAGACAGGCACGCTCACGCAGAACAAAATGACGGTAACGGATGTATGGCTGGAGGGACGCAGCATCAAGGTCACCGGGGATGGGTATGCACCGGAAGGACAGATGCTGGAGAACGGTCGTACGGTGGAACTGAAGAGTGACCAGTCGCTGCGCAGAATGCTCCAGATCAGCGCGCTTTGCAACAATGCCAGTATTGTGGAGAGTATTGCAAGCGAGGGGGCGAGCAAGAAAAAGGGCAAGGACAACAAAAAGGACGGCAAGAAAAACACGAAAAAAGGGGATTTCCAGGAAGAAACGGTTAAGCGAGACAACGTATTCTGGGAGTTGAAGGGTGATCCGACGGAGGGTGCGCTGGTCACACTGTCCTCCAAAATGGGTCTTACTCCTGATGGCCTCAAAGAGTTGTACACGCGGCAGCAGGAGTTTCCGTTTGATTCGGAGCGAAAACGCATGTCGGTCCTGGTCCAACATCAGGGAGGCCGAATGATCTACACCAAAGGTGCACCGGATGTGTTGATTGGACACTGCAGCTATATTTTGTGGGAAGGCAAAGTCGTACCTTTCACTGGAACATTGCGGCAGAAAGTGATGGCAACCAACGAGAACATGGCTGGTGCGGCACTGCGTGTCCTTGGTATGGCCTATCGTGAAGTGCGTCCGGAAGAAAAAGTGGCTGATGAACACGCCGCCGAGAGTCAGCTTGTATTCGTGGGACTGACAGGCATGATTGATCCGCCGCGTCGTGAAGTGCGAGATGCGATTGCAACATGCCGCAGGGCGGGGATACGAACGGTCATGATCACAGGTGATCATGGAACAACGGCAGAAGCCATTGCTCATCAACTCGGGATTCTTCCGCGCGGTGGTGCTTCCCTAAGCGGCCAGCAGCTGGCAGGCATGACGGACGACCAATTGGATAAACAGGTCGAGGGGATTTATGTATTCTCCAGAGTCTCTCCTGAACATAAGCTCCGTATCGTCAAATCTTTACAACGCAAAGGGCATGTCGTAGCCATGACGGGAGATGGAGTGAACGATGCTCCGGCGATTAAAGCGGCTGATATCGGGATCGCGATGGGTATCACAGGAACAGATGTCACGAAGGAAGCTTCGGCGCTTATTCTGAGTGATGATAACTTCTCGACGATTGTGGCTGCGATTGAAGAAGGTCGCAATATTTATGAGAACATTCGAAAATTTATCCGTTATTTGCTGGCATCGAACGTGGGTGAGATTTTGACAATGTTCTTTGCAATGATGATGGGTTTGCCACTGCCGCTTGTTCCTATTCAGATTCTATGGGTTAACCTGGTGACGGATGGTTTGCCTGCCATGGCGCTCGGGGTGGATCAGCCGGAAAAAGATTTGATGGAACACAAACCCCGTGGTGCCAAGGAAAATATTTTTGCCCGCAGACTGGGGTGGAAAATTGTCAGTCGGGTGTATTGATTGGACTATGTACACTCGGAGCGTTCTGGCTTACCCTTCAGGCTGCGCCGGATAACCCGGGCCAATTGATCAAAGCACAGTCTGTGGCTTTCGCTACACTCGTATTGGCACAGCTCATTCATGTCTTTGATTGCCGCAGTTCTCGCTCCATCTTCCATCGAAACCCACTGCAAAACAAATATCTCGTTTTTGCCGTGATTTCATCGGTTGTACTGATGCTGGTTGTCATGTATGTTGAGCCGCTGCAACCAATCTTCAAAACCGTACCGCTAGGTTTGCGTGAATGGGCGATCTGTATCGTTGCGGCAGGCATTCCAACGTTCCTTATGGGCGCAGGCAGCGTGTGGGGTGGTCGTCGTAACCGCCGTCGCATGGGTGGTTCTGGACGCTTCGTACCGAAAAGTACAAAGTTTTCAGCATAAAATCAATACCTTTTCCTTACCTATTTCGTTATGCTATCCTCAAAATGATTCGAAGCGGTGGCTTTGGCATTTTGCAGGATAGCTTTTTTGTGTACATGTTGAATATGAATTTCTATGGTAATCCTGTAGAGGAGCAAGAATATAGCTTTGGCAGCAGACTGCCAAAAGGAGTGGGCAAGAGTATGGAATTTACGAAAATGCATGGACTTGGTAACGATTTTATCGTTGTATTTGGTGAAAAGGAACTTCCGGCAGATGCAGCAGAATTGGCTGTGAAATGGTGCAACCGTTTCTTCGGTATTGGTGCGGACGGCCTGGTTTATATACTGCCTTCGGAGAAGGCGGACTTTCAGATGCGCATTATGAATTCGGACGGTTCGGAAGCAGAGCAGTGCGGTAATGCCATCCGCTGTGTATCGAAATATGTATACGATCATGGTCATGTCAGCCAGGAGCAGATTACCATTGAAACGATTGGTGCCGGGGTACAACCTGTAACTCTTAACATTCGTGATGGTAAAGTGGAAACGGTTCGTGTGGATATGGGTGAGCCGATCCTGGACGGGCTTCAAGTACCTACAACGGTAGATGCCAATCCCGTGGTTGATCACTACATTGAAGCGAACGGACATGCGTTCAAATTCACTGCCGTATCCATGGGCAACCCGCATGCGGTGATCTATGTTGATGATGCTGTTCATTTCGATCTCACAACTTGGGGTCCACTTCTTGAAGTACATCCCATGTTCCCGAAAAAAATCAATGTGGAATTCGCGACAGTTCGTGACCGCGGATATGTAGATATGCGTGTATGGGAACGCGGAGCGGGTCCAACACTTGCTTGTGGAACCGGCGCTTGTGCAACACTGGTATCCTCTGTTCTGAATGGGCATACGGATCGTACAGCTGTTATCAGCCTCAAAGGTGGAGATCTTCACATTGAGTGGAATGAAGCTGACAATCATGTGTACATGACTGGACCAGCCGAAGTTGTTTTCAAGGGAGTTACATCATAATTAAGAGAACAGTGTAACCCAAGAGGCCTGCGGGCCTCTTTTTTTGTTAAAGGACAGTGTGTGTCTCCTGTACAGAGACATATTGGGGGTTATGTGGAAGGAAAGTCCATATGAGCTGGATATTCAACAAAAACCTTTGTTTTTCTTCTTTTGGTAGCGTTTTTTGTGTTACATTAGTATGAAATTGATCACAGCTAGGCGGGGGAAAAGGGATGAAGGCGGATTTGCGCAAAGTTATGCAGGAACGAGTTCTGATTGGAGATGGGGCCATGGGAACGTTTCTGTACCAAATGGGATTCCCGGTGGGGATTTCATATGAAGAATTAAACTTGATTTCACCTGAAGTGGTGGCGGAAGTACATCGCCGTTATCGGGACGCAGGTACAGAGATATTTGAAACGAATACGTACTCTGCCAATTATGACAAGTTGTCCAAGTTTGGTTTGGAGTCCAAGGTGGAAGATGTGAACCGTACCGGCGTTCGTATTGCCAAAGAGGTGGCTGGAGCTGACGGTTATGTTCTTGGTGCAGTAGGTTCTATTCGCGGCGGTAAGCGGACGAACGTCTCCACAAGTGAACTGAAACGCTTCTATCAACAACAGATCTTTGCACTGCTTGATGAAGGCGTGGATGGCATTCTGCTTGAGACCTTCTATGATATCGAGGAAATGGATATTGCCCTTTTGCAAGCGCGCAAGCTAAGTGATCTGCCCGTGATCGGACAGTTCGCGGTAGAGGATGTAGGACACACACTGGACGGATATACGATGCCCGAAGCATTCCGGATCATGCGGGAGCAGGGTGCGGATGTGATCGGTTTTAACTGTCGCTCAGGTCCAACGGAATTATGCGTGCCATGGAAACCGTCTCCGGACGTATCGGTATTCCCATGTCTGTCTATCCGAATGCGGGTGCAGCAGATTATGTCGATGGTCAGTTCCGTTATGGTGCAACTCCGGAGTACTTTGGTCAGACAGCAGTGCAATTTGCGGAACTCGGTGCCCGTATTATTGGCGGATGCTGTGGTACAACGCCTGATCATATTACCGCCATGAAAGAGGCGCTCGCAGATTACGTGCCTTCGCCTATTTTGGAGCCTGATCCGTCAGAATCCAAACCGCGTATTGTGCTGCATGAACATCTGGATGAGCGCTCTGGACGTGGAGGTCAGCCTACGATTGTCGATCTGGTCAAGCAGCGTCACACAGTCATTGTTGAACTTGACCCGCCGCGTGACCTGGACATTGCCAAGTTCATGAAAGGTGCAGAGACACTAAAGGCAGCAGGCGCCGATGCCCTGACACTGGCCGATAATTCTCTGGCGGTTACACGGATGAGCAATATGGCGCTGGGGCATCTCGTTCAGGATCGCACGGGTCTCCGTCCATTGGTGCATATTGCCTGCCGTGACCGGAATCTGATTGGAACGCAGTCTCACATGATGGGATTTGATGCACTGGGTATTAATCATGTGCTCGCTGTGACAGGGGATCCTGCAAGATTTGGCGATCTGCCGGGCTCAAGCTCGGTATACGATCTGACCTCTTTTGAAATCATTCGCATGATCAAGCAGTTGAACGATGGGGTGGCCTTCTCGGGTAAACCGCTGAAGCAGAAAGCGGGCTTTGTCATCGGAGCGGCATTTAATCCCAATGTGAAATATCTGGATAAAGCTGTGCAGCGTCTGGAGAAGAAAATAGCTTCTGGTGCTGATTACATCATGACTCAACCTGTCTATGATCCAGAGCTGATAGTGGCAATGCATGAAGCGACCAAACACCTGGATGTGCCAATATTTGTCGGTGTAATGCCACTGGCAAGTGGACGGAATGCAGAGTATCTGCATAACGAAGTTCCCGGAATTCAGCTTTCGGATGAAGTGCGTTCACGTATGGCAGGTCTGGAAGGCGAAGAGGGCCGTGCGATGGGAGTAAAAATTGCCAAGGAACTGCTGGACGTAGCAACAGCACATTTCAAAGGCATCTATCTCATGACACCGTTTATGTTCTACGGCATGACGGCAGAACTGACTCAATACGTATGGGAGAAGTCGGAGCATCAATGTCCTACTTGTTTCAACCCTAATAATCAATTACAATAGTAAAACGGATGTGATGCCGATGTCATTCAGTATGACCGGATACGGTCAATCCGCCTTTCATTTTGGCGGCTATAAGGTACAATTAGAGATCAAATCTGTTAATCATCGTTATTGCGAAGTGATGATGCGTCTGCCAAGAGAGTGGACGTATTATGAAGACGGTTTGAGAAAAATCGTACAGAGTCGTTTGAAACGTGGGCGGATTGATGTTTATGTAATGAAAGAAAAAGAGGAAGACCAGGCTCTTCCCGCTGTTCTGAATGAACAGACGGTCAGGGCCTATCTGCAGGCTGCAGAGCAACTGGAAACCCAATATGGAATGCAGGGCAAACCAAGTATTGTGGATATGCTTGGACTGCCGGACGTCATGGTTCATTCGGATGGGACAAGTTCCATTCCCGAAGAGCAGAAGGACGAATGGGAGCGAGTACTGCAGGAAGGATTGAAAGAGGCTCTGTCCAGCCTTGAACAGATGCGCGCTCGCGAGGGTCTTCATCTGGCCAGTGATCTGGAACGACGGATTACCCGTCTGGAGTCACTGCATACCGAGATGCTTGATCTTGCACCAACTGTGGTAAGTGATTATCGCAACAAGTTAAGACAGAGGCTTACGGAAATGCAGGAAGAAGGCTCTTTCCCTTTTGATGAGCATAAATTGGGTATGGAAATTGCAATGTTTGCCGATCGTTCTAACATAGAAGAGGAGCTTACGCGTCTACTGAGTCACTTTGGACAGAGCAGGGAATTGCTGAGGAGTGATGAACCCGTAGGTCGTAAGTTGGACTTTCTAATTCAAGAGATGAATCGGGAAGTCAATACGATTGGATCAAAAGCCAACCATTTGGCTCTGGTGAATCGTGTTGTCGAGATGAAGGCGGAGTTGGAGAAGATTCGTGAGCAAGCGGCGAATATCGAATGAACGTGCACATCTCGGCAAAAGAGTCGCATGTATAGGGGGAAGAACCTGATTATGGCAATCAAACTCATTAACATTGGATTCGGTAACATCGTATCGGCGAACCGGATTATATCCATCGTGAGTCCGGAATCGGCGCCGATCAAGAGAATTATACAAGAGGCAAGAGATCGCCACATGCTGATTGATGCAACGTACGGAAGACGTACTCGTGCCGTAATTATTACGGATAGCGATCATGTCATTCTGTCTGCAGTTCAGCCTGAGACGGTCGCCCATCGTCTTTCTTCGAAAGATGATGATAACGACGAATAAAATGGAGTGTAATATGTCTAAGGGATTACTGGTAGTGTTGTCCGGCCCGTCTGGGGTCGGGAAGGGTACGGTATGCAGCGCTTTGCGCAAACGGGTGCCGGAATTGATCTATTCCGTATCGGCGACAACCCGTCAGCCTCGTCTGGGTGAAGAACATGGTGTGAACTATTTCTTCAGAAGTCATGAAGAGTTCCAGAACATGATTGCGGAAGATCAACTGTTGGAACATGCGGAGTATGTTGGTAATTATTACGGAACACCGCGTGATTTTGTGGAAAAAACGATTAACGAAGGCCGCGACATCATTCTGGAGATTGAAGTTCAAGGCGCGTTAAAAGTGAAAGAGAAATTCCCGGAGGGATCTTTGTTTTCCTGCTTCCTCCTTCATTGGACGAGCTGAAAGATCGCATTCAGGGCCGTGGTACCGAAAGCCAAGCGACCATTGATCACCGGATGTCCGTAGCGGTCGATGAGATCAGCCTGCTGGAGCAGTATGATTACGCTGTTGTGAATGATGAAATTGATTTGGCGTGCAAGAGAATAGAAAGCATCATAATCGCCGAACATTGTAAGATCAATAAATAATCCCTTTTGCCGCTGCAGAATGCGATATAAGTGGGGCAGTTGTCATATCATGTACTGAAGCACTTCTTCTTGGAATGCCCGGATGTGAAGACATGTCACATCTGTTCTGTCAGGCGGCAACTTGCGATTATACTAATGCGAAGAGGTGTTTGTTAATATGCTGTATCCTTCTATTGATGAAATGATGAACAAAGTCGACAGCAAGTATTCCCTTGTTGTTGCTGCTTCCCGCCGGGCTAGACAGCTACGTGAAGGTGAAAAAACGGATTTAAGAGGTGCGAGATCCCATAAACAGGTTGGCGTTGCACTGGAAGAAATCTATGGAGACCTGCTCGTTGTCATCAAAGGACAGGACGAAGAAGAAGAGTAAGCCGCTTGCGGCTGCTCTTCAACTGCATACGGCGCAAGCCGGATTAATTGACAACCGCGAGGTTGTTATTTTTTTACGAGTAAGCATATTTTAACGGAATCTTCTTTAGACGTCGTATAAATATCGGGGGAAATAAACATGTTGAACGGTAAAAAAATCGTGCTTGGTGTGACAGGCGGCATAGCCGCTTACAAAGCGGCAACATTATGCAGCAGACTGGTACAAAAGGGAGCGGATGTTCATGTAATTATGACAGCTTCCGCTACACAGTTTATTACCGAATTGACGCTGCAAACGTTGACCCGAAACACCGTATATACCGATACATTTGATGAGCGTGAGCCAGCAGTCGTATCTCATATTCATCTGGCCGATCTGGCTGATCTGGTTCTGGTTGCTCCGGCTACAGCGAATGTGATTGCCAAGATGGCGCATGGCATGGCCGATGATATGCTCTCCACAACGCTGCTTGCCACGACAGCCCCTGTCATGATTGCTCCAGCGATGAATGTGCATATGTATGATCATCCAGCTGTAAAGCATAACATGAACCTGCTTGTGGAACGGGGCGCCATGATGATTGAACCGGGTGAAGGTCTGCTTGCGTGCGGGTATGTAGGCAAGGGACGTCTGGAAGAACCGGAGAGCATTGTGGACGTGGTGGAACGTTTCTTTGAGCAGCGAGAGTCTGCAGACCGTAGTCGGCAGGGACAAGCTTCATTGTTACAAGGCAAGAAGGTTGTCGTTACGGCTGGGGGTACAATTGAGCGGATTGACCCCGTACGATATATTACGAACGATTCGTCTGGCAAAATGGGATTTGCCATAGCTGCAGCTGCGCGTGATCTGGGGGCGGATGTGAAATTGGTTTTGGGGAATACCCAAGCCAAACCACCGGAGAACGTTGAGTTGATCCCTGTTCAGTCTGCACAGGATATGTATGAAGCTGTAACACGTGAGTGGCATGACGCAGATATCGTGGTTAAAGCGGCGGCTGTTGCCGATTATCGCCCTAAGGATGTTTACACTGAGAAGATCAAGAAGAAAGGCGACACGTTGTCGCTCGAACTTGTTAAAAATATAGATATTCTTGAAACGCTGGGCAAGCAGAAAACCCATCAGTTTTTGATTGGTTTTGCTGCAGAGACTCAGTCCGTTGAGATGTACGCACGTGAGAAATTGGAACGGAAAAACTGTGATCTGATCGTAGCCAATGACGTAACCCGAACGGGTGCAGGATTTGGAACAGACACCAACGCGGTACATATCTATGACCGGGAAGGTTTGGTGGAGGAGCTTCCAGTGTTGGCCAAGGACGATGTGGCTCATCGGTTGCTCCGGATTGCGGCGGAGCGCATTGCCGGGAGGAATTAGGATATGGAGATTGCCAAGGTCATTGTCGATGTTCCCGTGAAGGAAACAGACCGGCCGTTTGATTACCTGGTACCTGAATCGATGAGGGAATGGATCGAGATTGGCAGCCGGGTGGGTGTACCTTTTGGTCATCGGACGGTGCAGGGATTCGTGATTGATCTTGTGCCGCGTACCGGAGAGGAAACATTCAAGCTCAAGCAGATTCAGGAGTTGCTGGACATCGTTCCCCATTGTCTGAGGATTTGGTTGAGTTGGCCGAATGGATGAGTGGGCGTTATGCGAGTAACCGGATTTTGTCATTACAGGTCATGGTGCCGACCGCATTGAAAGGGAAAGCAGAGCGATACATCTCGCTGGGAGATGCACTTGATGGACAGATGGCGGGTGCACAACCGGATGATGAGGTGTTATTTGTTTGGGGAGAAGAGTCTACGAACGAGAAAGTGCAGCAGGATATCATCCGTTTTGTCAAAAGTCGGGGTCAGGTACCTCTGCAACAATTGAGTCGAAAATATCCCAATCATGCTGCACTAATTAAGAAATTATTGCTTGGTGGTGTGTTGCTGGAGAGTCAGGCCATCAAGGACAAGCTGAATAAAAAAACGATGAAGTCTGTAGATCTGGCTGTTGATGTGGCTGCTGCTCAGGAAGCACTTGCTTCATTCCCGGCGAAAGCACAACGGCAGAAGGAGATTCTGGCTTTTTTGCTGGAAATGAAAGAATTGCTGCCCATGCCGATGAAAGAAGTGCTGGCTACCTTGCAGGTATCAGCAGCGACGATGAAGGGTCTTGAGGAAAAGGGATTGATCGTCACCGAGGACGTTGAGGTCTTTCGTGATCCTTATCAGGGCAGGAAGTTCAAAGCGACTGAACCGCTGGTTCTGACCGATGAACAGAAACAGGTGTACGACAATATCAATGGCCGATTGCAGGAACAACGCCACGGAGTATTTTTGCTGCACGGTGTTACGGGGAGCGGCAAGACGGAAGTCTATCTTCAAACCATTCAACGTTGCATTGAGCAGGATCGGCAGGCCATCGTACTGGTGCCGGAGATTGCACTGACACCACAGATGGTGGAACGTTTCAAGGGACGATTCGGCAATCAGGTTGCAATTATGCACAGTCGTCTGTCTGGTGGTGAACGTTATGATGAATGGCGTAAGATTCGTGAGGGTCAGGTGAAGGTGGCGATTGGGGCGCGTTCAGCCGTATTTGCTCCATTTAGTCGGCTTGGGTTGATCATTATGGATGAGGAACATGAGACTTCCTACAAACAGGAGGAAACGCCAAAATATCATGCCCGGGACGTAGCGGTAAAACGAGCACAGCAGCATCAGGCTGTGGTTGTGCTGGGTTCAGCAACTCCTTCGCTGGAAAGTTACTATGCGGCACGCTCGCAAAGCAACGATGATTTTGCACCACTCCTGCTGGAGATGCCAACGCGGGCACTGGGCAACAAGCTGCCCGAGGTGCGGATCATTGACATGCGCGAGGAGTTGAAGGATGGCAACCGTTCCATGTTCAGCAGGGCTTTGCACAAAGGGCTGGAGGAGCGCCTAGAACGTGGTGAACAGACGGTGCTTCTGCTGAATCGCCGCGGATATTCGACCTTTGTCATGTGCCGAAGTTGTGGATATGTGGCAGGCTGTCCCGAATGTGACATCTCATTGACATACCATCAGCGCTCCAATAATCTACGTTGTCATTACTGCGGTTATGCGGAAGCGGCTCCGGAAGTGTGCCCTGAATGTGGAAGCGAGCATATTCGATATTTTGGCACAGGTACGCAACGGGTCGAGGAAGAACTTGCGAAGCTATTTCCGGGGATTCGTGTCATACGGATGGATGTGGATACAACAACGGAAAAAGGGGCTCATGAGAAGCTGCTGAAACAGTTTCGTGAGAAAAAGGCAGACGTGTTGCTGGGCACCCAGATGGTTGCGAAGGGGCTCGACTTCCCGGATGTGACTCTGGTTGGCGTGATCACAGCGGATTCAGCATTGAATTTGCCTGATTTTCGCGCTGCTGAAAAAACGTTTCAGCTACTGACACAGGTTGCTGGCCGAGCTGGTCGGCACCAATTGCCTGGTGAGGTGTTTGTTCAGTCCTATACACCGGAGCACTATTCCATTGGCCATGCGAGTCAGCATGACTATGTGTCGTTTGTACGTGAGGAGTTGCTGCATCGTCGCAATTTGCAATATCCGCCTTACTGCCGCCTGATTCTGGTGACCTTTTCGCATGAGCAGCTTCCAGTATTGATTCGTCTTGCCGAGAACTACACACGGATACTGAAAGAGAAGGCTAATGCGGCCGGATGGCTAGGCAGTCTGGATCGATTCAGCAATGATGCCTTTGATGTGCTGGGTCCGGTAGCGTCCCCGATTCCTCGGATCAAGAATAGATACAGATTCCAATGTATGATAAAATGGCGGGGGATGTAGACGCCATAGGACTCGCTCTGGCAACGGCCCGGCGCATGGATGATGATGTTCAGGCGCAGAAATTGCTCATTAGTCTGGATGTAGACCCGCAAATGTTAATGTAAACATTCTGCAGCAGTGCGGATGTAAACAAGCGGTATAAACATAGATTAAAATGAAAACCAAAAAAATACAGAATATCGTCCTGAAATTATGATGAGGATTAGGAAGGTGCTTACAACATGTCGATTCGCATTATCGTGCAAGAACCAGATGAGGTGCTCCACAAGAGAGCCAAAGAAGTAACCAAAATTACACCAAACGTACAAAAATTGCTGGATGATATGGCTGATACCATGTACGATGCGGAAGGTGTAGGTCTTGCTGCACCACAGGTTGGTATTTTGAAACGTCTGATTGTTATCGACGCAGGTGATGAGCAAGGGCTGATCAAAATGATTAACCCGGAGATCATTGCAAGTGAGGGAGAGCAATTTGGACCGGAGGGTTGTCTGAGTATCCCTGGTATCAATGGTGATGTTCGCCGTTTTGAGACCGTTACGGTCAAAGGACTGGATCGTGAAGGCAAAGAGCTGATTATTACAGGTAGCGGCTTGCTCTCCCGTGCATTCCAGCATGAAATTGATCATCTGGATGGCGTACTCTTTACGGATATTGCCGAGAAAGTGTACGAAATTGCAGCCGATCAAACGGGACCGCGTCGTAATTAAGGAGTGATCAATTTGAATATTGTTTTTATGGGAACACCTGAATTCGCCGTTCCTTCTCTCGATATGCTGATAGCAGAGGGATACAATGTGGTAGGTGTGGTAACTCAGCCTGATAAACCACAGGGACGCAAAAAAGTACTTACGCCAACACCGGTTAAGGCCGCGGCAGAACGCCACGGTCTGCCGGTGTTTCAACCTGTTAAACTGCGTGATCCGGAAGCGGTAGCTCGTTTGGCTGAATGGAAGCCGGACCTGATCGTGACTGCGGCTTTTGGTCAGATTCTGCCCAAAGCCGTGCTGGATATGCCTGTTCGCGGCTGTGTGAACGTGCATGGCTCTCTTTTGCCGAAATATCGGGAGGAGCCCGATCCAACGTTCCATTATTAACGGGGAATCCGTGACAGGAGTCACATTGATGTATATGGCTGAAGGTCTGGATACCGGAGATATGATCTCGCGTGTGGAAGTGCCAATAACGGATGAAGATACATCAGGATCGATGTTTGATAAATTGAGTCAGGCTGGTTCCAAGCTGCTTCAGGCAGAAATGCCACGATTGGTTGCAGGCGAGACCACGGCGGTCCCTCAGGATGATGCCGAGGCTTCGTACGCTCGCAATCTGACTCGGGATGACGAGAAGATGGACTGGAGTCGGACATCACGTGAATTGTTCAATCAGATCCGTGGCCTTGTGCCATTTTCGGGTGCATTTACGATGTGGGATGATCAGGTCTTCAAAGTCTGGGCTGCGGCGAACCCCAATCAGGCGGAGCTGGTAACTTCTTCGGAAGCTGGACAAGCTGAACCGGGAACCGTACTGCAATTGAACAAGGCCGGGATTGAGATCCGTACAGGCGATGGGTCTCTCTGGTTGACTGAAGTGCAACCCGCAGGCAAAAAGGTGATGCAAGCCGCTGACTTTGCCCGTGGTGGTACATTGAAAACCGGAACGGTGCTGCGATGAGTGGTAATACATCAGGACGTTCGTCAGGACGAGGTCAGAAAGTTTCCTCAAATGCAGCATCTCGCCCCCAGAAACCGAAAACATCGGCTCGTGCACTGGCAGTCAAAGTTCTGAGTGCTGTTGAACAAGATGGAGCATACAGTAATCTGGAGTTGAACCGTCGTCTGAAAGAGGCGGATCTAAGTCCTGCGGATGCTGGACTGGCTACCGAATTGGTGTACGGAACAATCGCCAGATTGAATACACTAGATTATTATCTGGAACGTTTCGTCGCCAAAGGCTTATCGAAACTGCAACCCTGGGTTCGCAGCCTGCTGCGGATCAGCGTATATCAGATGATATACCTGGATCGGATACCAGAGCATGCCGTGGTAAGCGAAGCGGTTAATCTGGCGAAGAAACTGGGCCATCAGGGAATCTCGGGAATGGTGAATGGTGTACTTCGCAATATGATCCGCAATCGGGATGAGCTTCGTATACCAGAACATCTGCCCGTTGCCGAACGTATTTCACTAGAGCACTCCCACCCATTGTGGATGGTTGAACGCTGGATCACCCATTACGGCGAGGAGACAGCGGAAGCGATCTGTCGTGCGAATAATGAGCCGCCAGCAGTAAGTGTACGAGTCAACACAACGATGACCACACGGGAGAAGCTGATGCATGAGATGGCAAGCACAGGTGCAGTCGTTGAAGCTTCGCAGTTGAGTTCCGATGGAATCCTGGTACGCAGCGGCGGGAATATGGCCCTAACGTCCTGGTATCGGGATGGTTTGTTCTCTGTACAGGACGAAAGTTCCATGCTCGTAGCAGAAGCGGTTGCGCCGGAAGAAGACCAACTTGTATTGGATTGCTGCGCAGCTCCAGGGGGTAAAACAGCTCACATGGCAGAGAAAATGCATGATCGTGGCCGAATTATTGCTAACGATGTGCATGTGCACAAGCGCCAGCTGATCCTGGATCAGGCGGAGCGTCTCGGTCTGAGCTGTATTGATGCGGTAACAGGAGATGCCCTTGATCTGAACGAGCGGTATCCTGAAGCGTCATTTGACCGCATTTTGCTGGATGCACCATGTTCCGGCCTGGGTGTTATTCGTCGCAAGCCGGACGTGAAATGGACCAAATCCGTGGAAGATATCGAAGATATCGCACGCTTGCAGCGTGAACTGCTTGATCGCGTTTCGCCGTTGTTAAAACCAGGTGGTATTTTGGTTTATAGCACTTGTACGATTGAGCCTGCTGAGAATGAGGATATGGTTGCAGACTTCTTGCATCGACATCCGGAATATCGTCCGGCAGAAGCATCCGTCTGGTCTGAATCGGAGACAGCGAACTTGAATGTTGTAAACGGAGGCGTTCAGATCTTGCCACAGTATGCTCACAGTGACGGATTTTTCATCGCAAGGTTGACAAAAACAGCGGAATAACAGTTTAATAAAGCACGGAAGCATGACCGCCGAGGGGAACTTCGGCGGATTTCTTTGTGATGGGACTTCGATGCAATGATCAGAGAAAAGTGATGACAGGGTGCGATGGCGGCATTGAGGTGTTATAATGCATGAAGTACAGATATCAAGGGTATACATGGATGTAACGTGGTCTTTGTGATAGAATAGGACGAATGGAACGAAAAGCAGGAAGCCAAACGAAAAGAAAAGAAGGAATAGGTGTTGACAACAAAATGAAACCTTTTATATATGATTATTCTCTGGAACAACTACAGCAATGGGCTGTTGAGAACGGGGAGCCGGCGTTTCGCGGTGGTCAAATCTTTGACTGGATTTATGTAAAACGCGTGAATGATTTCAGTGAAATGACGAATCTGTCCAAGCCATTGCGTGAAAAACTGACAGAGCAATTTGAATTCGTAACACTTAAGGAAATTACAAAGTTTGAATCCAAGGATGGAACGGTTAAATTCCTCTTTGGTCTTCATGATGATCATGCCATTGAGACAGTAATCATGAAGCATAACTACGGGAACAGCATCTGTGTAACCACACAGGTTGGATGTCGTATTGGCTGTACATTCTGCGCATCTACATTGGGTGGGCTCAAGCGTAACCTTACAGCCGGGGAAATTGTTGCCCAGGTTGTGCAGGCTCAGAAAATTCTGGATGAACGCGGCGAGCGCGTCAGCAGCATTGTAATCATGGGTTCAGGTGAACCTTTCGAAAACTATGAAGCAACGATGACTTTCCTGCGCATTATGATCCATGAAAAAGGTCTGAACATTGGTCAGCGTCATATCACGGTATCAACGAGCGGAATCGTTCCGAACATCTACAAGTTTGCAGATGAAGACACTCAGATTAACCTCGCCATTTCGATCCATGCACCGAATGATGCACTTCGTTCGAAATTGATGCCGGTTAACCGTCGTTTTCCTTTTGAAGACGTAATGGAGTCCCTTCGTTATTACCTGGCCAAAACAGGTCGGAGAATTACGTTTGAGTACGCACTCATTGGTGGTGTAAACGATCAGCCAGAGCATGCAGCAGAACTGGCAAGTGTGCTTAAGAACATGTTGTGCCACGTGAATCTGATTCCGGTTAACCATGTACCTGAACGGAAGTACGTAAGAACATCGAGAAGCGACATTTTCAATTTTCAGAAGATTCTCTCGGAACAGGGTGTTAATGTAACCATTCGTCGTGAACAGGGACATGATATTGCTGCCGCTTGCGGTCAGCTTCGTGCAAAGCATATGGAGTTGAGGTGAGAACGTTTTGATCAAAACAGTTCATGTGAGCCATATCGGACGAGTGCGTTCGGTGAATGAAGATTCAGCCTGGATTCGTAATCTCGATACAGGATATATTCTGGGTATTGTTGCCGATGGCATGGGTGGACATCTCGCAGGGGATACGGCAAGCCGCTTGGCCGTGGAGACGTTGGTAGAAGATCTGGGAACACTGGAACCAGGTCTGTCGCATGCGTCTCTCTCCGCAGCGCTTAGCGATGCTATTTTGCATGCCAACGAAGTGATCTACCGCACGGCCTCCTCAGATGACAAATATCACAACATGGGAACAACGGTGGTTGCGGCATTATTGAACGATACGGAAGGTGTTATTGGACACATCGGTGATAGCAGAGCGTACAAAATTGCGAACAAAGCTGTGATCCAGCTAACCGAGGACCATACACTGGTGAATGAATTGTTCAAAAATGGTCAGATTAGCAAAGAAGATGTGTCTCATCATCCACGTCGCAACGTGCTGACTCGTGCACTTGGAACAGATGCCGATGTGAAGGTAGACCTGGATACCGTCAAGCTGGAGGAAGGCGAAGTTCTTCTCCTGTGCAGTGATGGCCTCAGTAACCTGGTCAGCAATGAGCAGATTATTCAGGTTGCCGGCAATCTGGAACTGGCATTGGAAGATCGTGCAGACCGACTTCTCCAGTTGGCTTTACTTGCTGGGGGAGACGACAATATCACGGTTGCTTTGTTTGAGTTGCAGAGGGATGGTTCCGTGGATACGGAAACGGGGTGTGAGTCATGATTGGGCACCAGCTAGGCGGACGCTATGAAGTGTTAGAGCGTGTCGGCGGTGGCGGCATGGCTCTTGTGTATAAAGCACAGGATCTTCTGTTAAACCGGAATGTAGCGATTAAAGTTCTTAGACAACAGTTTGTGCATGACGAAGAGTTTATTCGTCGTTTCCGCAGGGAAGCACAATCAGCAGCATCGCTGTCTCATCCGAATGTGGTCAGCATTTATGACGTGGGGCAGGAAGATGACGTTCATTATATTGTCATGGAGTACGTGGAAGGCAAAAACCTGAATGAAATTATCAAAGAACGTGCGCCTCTGCAGGTGGACGAATCGGTGCGAATTGCTTCACAGATTGCAGATGCTCTGGATCACGCACATCATAATCAAATCATTCATCGGGATATCAAACCCCACAATATATTAATTGGCCGGAATGGCCGCGTGAAAGTAACTGATTTCGGGATTGCCCGTGCCGTTACATCTACAACGATTACACAGACGGGCTCTGTAGTCGGTTCTGTACATTACTTCTCACCGGAGCATGCCAAAGGCATCGTTACTGGTGAGAAATCGGACTTATATTCTCTTGGGATCGTACTTTACCAAATGCTTACTGGCCAACTTCCGTTTCTGGGTGAAAGTCCAATCAGTGTGGCACTGAAGCATCTGCAGGAAGAGTTCGATGAACCACGCAAATTCAATCCATTGATTCCGCAAAGTGTGGAAAATGTCATCTTGAAATCCATGCGTAAAAACCCGCAGGAACGTTATCAGTCGGCCAAGGAAATGCAGACCGATCTGGAAACTTGCCTGATGCCGGAGAGACGTAATGAAACAAAGATTGATTTTCCGGATGAGGATGATATTGACCAGACTCGTGTTATGCCTGCCATCAAGCCTGAACCGCGCGGAGTTACATCGACAGGTGCGGTGCCAGTGATGGAGTCTGACGAGGAAACTGGCAAGGGTAAGGCAAAAGCTAAGGGCTGGAAGAAACCGGCACTACTTATCTCATTAACCGTTCTTATTCTAATCGCGATGGTGGGCGTTGTATGGTATGTCAAGGGGATGCTGGTGGTACCTGAAGTTACCGTGCCTAACGTGATCACCCAGACGGAAGAAAAGGCGCGCGAAATGCTTGAGGAGAAAGGACTCGTCGTCAGTGATGAGGTCATCCGTCTCTATCAAGATGGGGTCGAACCCGGTATTGTCTTTGACCAGAGCAGAAAAGAAGGCGATGTCGTCAAAGAAGGTTCCGAGGTCCAGCTCAGTGTTGGTGCAGAAAAAGAACTGGTGAAGATGATTGATGTCAAACAGGAGACTTATGATGAGGCTGTCAAGAAGCTGACTGCGCTCGGCATCAAGGAAGATCAGATTCAGCGGAAAGATGACTTCTCCAATGATGTGGCTTCAGGTTCTGTTATTTCCCAGACTCCTGGCGTCAATGAGGAATTCGATCCAGAGACCGTTCAGATTGAGTTAACCGTAAGTAAGGGTACTGAAACGGTCAAAATGCCTGATCTGAAAGATCTTACCCGCAGTGAAGCTGAAGCGAAACTCAAATCTGCCGGACTTGTGCTTGCTCAGGTGCAGGAAGAATCAAGTTATACCGTGGACCAGGGCAAAGTAACACAGCAATGGCCTGTAGAAGCGGGAGCTGAGGTTAGTCCTGGAGATAAGATTACAATCTTTATCAGTACAGGGTATCCGCCTGAAGCGCTGCAATATCCTTTTAATATCAATGTATCACCCAAAGAAGAGGGCAAGAACAGTAAAATTCGTATCACGTATGAAGACGCACGAGGCAAGAATCAGGAATGGGGAACACGCACCGTGAATTCAACCCAGACCTTGACGATTCCGCTTGTGCTGGCTCCAAATGAAAATGGGGCTGTGTCCGTATATCGTGATGGACAGTTCCTGGATACGTATCTGGTTTCCTACAGTGAAGCCAAAAACGGAACAGTAAATGTACCTTCCATTGACCCGGAAGAAAACACGCAGACGCCGCCGCCAGAAAATGAGCCTGATCCAGGGCAAGGCAGCGTAGATGAGGGCAGTGTTGACCCCAATCAGGAAGGTGAGCCTGAGTCCACTCCGGCAGACGGTGAAGGTGACAGCGGAGATGAAGACACTTCTGCCATGAATAATGGTAAGGGACACGGCAAGGACAAAGAGAAGAAAAAGAAGGAAGTCATTAACGCATCAAGCCGTCCATAAGGGCGGCTTATGCTGGCGTCTGGATTAAATGTACCATCATCAAAAGGAGGGCGACGGAGCTATGCCAGAAGGTATCATCGTTAAAGCGCTAAGCGGTTACTATTATGTCATGCCAGTGGAAGACAACGGGGTTCCTTCGGTTGAAGGTTCCGCCGTTCAATGTCGAGCCAGAGGCATCTTCAGAAAACGGGGAACTTCACCGCTTGTAGGTGACCGCGTCAGCTACACGTTGACGGAGAACGGAGAAGGAACAGTCGATGAAGTCCGCAAGCGTGAGACGGAACTCATCCGTCCTCCGGTGGCTAACGTAAGTTTGGCTGTCCTGTTATTCTCGGTGAAAGAACCGGACATGAACCTGAATCTGTTGGACAAGTTCCTGGTTCACATCGAGCAGGCTGGTCTGGATGCTCTAATTGTGCTGACCAAACAGGATTTGGCTGATCCGGCCAAAGATACGGTTGCCGAAGTAAAAGCATTGTATAAACAGGTGGGTTATGAAGTGATCTCCACAAGTTCACGCACCGGTGAAGGCAGTGAACTGCTCAGAGATCGCCTTGCGGGCAAGATTAGCGTATTCTCTGGTCAATCCGGTGTAGGCAAGTCGTCCATGCTGAATGCATTGATGCCTGGTCTCACGCTGGAAACGAGTGCGATCAGCATGCGTCTTGGACGAGGGAAACACACCACCAGGCACGTAGAACTTATCCCGTTGGATAATGGCGGGTTTGTTGCGGATACGCCGGGATTCAGCCAATTGGACTTTCTGGAGATTGGCGTGGAGGAGCTCTCTACATGTTTCCGGGAATTCGCCCAGTTTGCAGATCAGTGCAAGTTCCGAGGTTGTACCCATACCCATGAACCAGGTTGCCGTGTGCTTGCGGCCAAGGAGGAAGGTCTCATCTCCGAAAGCCGATATCAGCACTATGTGCTATTCCTGACCGAAATGAAAGATAAGAAGCGGAGGTATTAACATGATTAAAATTGCCCCATCGATATTATCAGCTGATTTTGCCCGACTTGGTGCGGAAGTTGCAGAAGCACAAGCTGCAGGAGGAGACTGGATTCATGTTGACGTTATGGACGGGCATTTCGTCCCTAATATTACGCTAGGACCTGCCATTGTGAAGGCAATCGCTCCACATACCAGCTTGCCGCTTGATGTGCACTTGATGATTGAGAATCCGGAGCGTTATGTTGAGGAATTTGCCAAAGCGGGTGCAGCGGTAATTACTGTTCATGCTGAAGCTTGTGTGCATCTGCACCGGGTTATTCATCTGATCAAGGAACAGGGAGTGAAGGCGGGAGTTGCCCTTAATCCGGGAACGCCAGCATCTGCCATTCTCGAAGTTCTGGATGATGTGGACATGGTTCTTGTGATGACGGTGAATCCTGGTTTTGGCGGACAGGCTTTCATCTCGGGCACCATGAACAAAATCAAGCAGATTCGTACCTGGTTGAACGAAAAGGGACGCCATGATGTACATATTGAAGTAGATGGCGGAATTGCAGCCGATACAGCCCCGCTTGTGGTGGAAGCTGGAGCGGATGTGCTCGTTGCAGGAAGTGCGGTATTTGGTCGTGAGGATCGTGCTGCCGCAATTAATGAAATTCGCAGTAGCTACGGAGGCTGATCTATGACCCTCGAGGAGACACTGTGGACGATGGCTGCGAGTCTCGTGACGGGACTTGTGCTTGCTTTGTTTGCGGTTATTCAATCCCCGTATAATGCCATTACGTCATTAATCGGGGTGGGCGTTGTTATTATGTATTTCCGCAAATTCGATCGTACGGGACATCGGGTTACTTTTGTTATCTTCGGCATACTGTATTATCTAATGAGTGTTTTCATGATCGCTGCCTATCAATATATCCCTGCCCAAACGTAAATGACCTGATTTTCGGGCTTGTCATTGTGGAATAGGGATCGATGGTTCCGCATAAATATGGTTACATGAGCAGGTTTCTCATGTAGCCTTTTTTGTCGTGTTAAGGTAAAGAAGGCCTGAAGCATAGGATACGGCGGACGCATGAGCATGATGGGGAGGGTGAATTATGAAATTTTACACATTCAAACTGCCGAAGTTTTTGGGAGGGTTTGTAAAGGCGATTCTTAATACGTTTCAAAAGAACTGATCCGATTGATAAGGCAGCAGGGAATACCGCCGCTGTGGCTCGGGTTTATCTGGAATTCGTACCTATGCAGCGCCATGCGGCGGCCATTCAATGTTCATGAGCGTATTCAAGAATCCTTTTTTGAATACCAAAAAAGCACCTGCAAGGAACAAGGTGCTTTTTGCTTACCCGATTTATAGTAGCTTTGCGTGATTATACGCGAGTCACTTTACCGGCTTTCAGTGCACGGGTGCTTACGTATACACGTTTTGGTTTGCCGTCAACGAGAATGCGGACCTTCTGAACGTTTACGCCCCAAGTACGACGGTTACGGTTGTTAGCGTGGGATACGTGGTTACCGGTGCCCGGTTTCTTACCTGTCACATAACATTTGCGAGACATAGATTACACCTCCTATCCTAAAATAACCAGTTGCCTTCAGAAACGAAAAGTCATTCCATAAGGACTAAATTGTTCTTCCTGACCCTAAAGATCAGGCTTCAGTAGCTAATGGCGTTGTTTAAGCCGGCATAACCGGATCATTTCCATTACTTAACCTGCATAAAACAATACTTGAATATAATATCATAATCAAAAAAGCTTCGTCAACTGATCCAAAAACTTTATTTATTTCTCCTGTCTAATATAGTACAATGTTGAGTAGTCCATAATACAGTGGTGAACAGGCTGTTGCCGCGAGGAAGTCGGAGAATACACCGTACCCTAGAGGTCGGTGGTCTGCTTTTTGGCAACGCTGTGAGCTGCGGCATTCCATCACTGGCACCAGTCTCCACGCGGCATTCATGCCGGCTCTTGATACCGGTGCATATCCGTATGCCCCGAAGTTAGGGGTGCAGAGAGTGCAGGATATTGGTAGCCCGGCCGCCCAGACCGTTAATCCGGCTGACATGTTGTATTGTATGCCTGTGCCGGACAAGGTATGGACGAAGAATAACGCAGTCCGCGTTAGCGCATGAACAGACCAGACACATCTTGGTGCAAGGTGTTCGTGTATCAAGCTAGGAAGGGGAATTCTCACTTGAGTATACGTTCTTTAAATGGAACAGATTTCACCGCAATGGTACTTGCCGGAGCGGAACAACTTGGACAGCATGCAGAGCACGTCAATTCCCTGAATGTTTTCCCTGTGCCGGATGGTGACACGGGAACGAACATGAATTTGACAATGAGTGCAGGAGTTGCAGAGATCAAAAGAAAAAGCTCTGCCTCCATCGGAGAAGCTGCCGGTATTCTATCAAAAGGCCTGCTTATGGGCGCACGGGGGAATTCAGGAGTTATTCTGTCGCAATTGTTCCGTGGATTTAGTCGTTCAGCTGCTCCCTATGAGGAACTGAATACGCTCCAATTTGCAGCAGCCCTGCAGAACGGTGTTGACGCAGCTTACAAAGCAGTCGTAAAACCCGTCGAAGGGACCATTCTTACCGTAGCCAAGGAAGCGGCGAAACATGCCAATTACTACGCAAGACGGACGAATGATATTACTGAATTAATGAATGAAGTTTTGTTAAAAGCAAAAGAAGCACTGGCCATGACTCCGGAATTGCTTCCTGTACTGAAACAGGTTGGTGTTGTGGATTCAGGTGGTCAGGGGCTTGTATATATCTACGAGGGCTTTATGGAAGTATTGCTGCAAAGTGACGGTGTGAATCGTACTTCGCTGAACAAAGAAGTAACCCCATCCGTGGCAGCATCTGCTTTGAAACCGTCTGCACCGGCAGAAGTGGATATCAAGAAGCCTGCACAGCAGCAGGTGATTGCGCCGGAGATGCCGTTATCTGCTCAGGCGAGATTGGAAACGGAAGATATTGAATTCCTGTATGACATGGAATTTTTCATTAACCGCGAGCTTGGAGAGAACGCAGGAGTGGCATTTGATGATGAAGCATTCCGGAAAGCGTTGTCAGTTAATGGAGATTCGATCATTATCATTGCTGATGATGAAATCATTAAAGTTCATGTCCATTCCAAAACACCAGGCGATGTGTTGAACCTGGCACTGCATTATGGTGAGATTACACAGATTCATATTCTTAACATGCGTGAGCAGCATCGCGATCTTCTGACAGCAGGCATGGATATTGCTCCATCCCCTGAATTGTTTGCAGAGATTCCACCAGAGGCAGCGCACAGTATGGAAGAGGCTATGCTTCCTGCAGATGAGATGGCACCGTATGGTTTTATTGCGGTATCCTCCGGTGAGGGTATTGCAGAGATTTTCCAGAGTCTTGGTGTGGATGTTGTTCTGTCTGGTGGACAGACGATGAATCCGAGTACGGAGGATTTTGTAAAAGCTGTCCGTTCCATTGCTGCGGAGCAGGTATTTATACTCCCGAATAACTCGAATATTGTACTGGCTGCGGAGCAGGCACGTGAACTTCTTGAAGATGAGCGCCGAATTACGGTTATTCCGAGCAAGACCATTCCACAGGGAATGGCGGCTGCTTTTGCTTTCCAGGAAGAGGAGTCTGCAGAAACGAACCGTGACCAAATGTTGGAGGCCATCAGCCGGGTGCAGTCCGGTCAAGTGACTCACGCGGTTCGGGATACGCAATATGATGAATTGGATATCAAGGCGGGACACTATATTGGTATTCATAATTCCAAAATTGTAGCGACGGATGAGACCATGCTTCAGGCGTGTGAAGGTCTGCTCAAGCAGATGATGGAGAGTGGAGATGAAGTGGTGACGATTCTCGAAGGGGACGAAGCTGACCCTGAGGTTACGGCTGCCCTCGCTGCATGGCTTGAAGTAGAGTATCCTGATGCTGAGGTAGAGGTACATCGTGGAGGACAGCCAGTGTACTACTATTTGTTCTCCGTAGAGTCCTAATAAAGGTTGTTCAAATCGTCTCTTGTTGACTGTTTGAACAGGTGCCAACAGCACTCTGGCGAAGAGGAGGAGAGTCATGAGCCACAAGGTTGCGATCGTAACAGACAGTACGGCGGATATTCCCGAAGAACTCATCCGCAAATACGGGATTCATATTGTTCCGTTGCGGGTTCTATTCGGTGAAGAAACTTATGCAGATGGCGTTGATCTGACTTCGGAACAGTTCTACGAAAAATTGAAGAAGGTTTCTGTGTTGCCTACAACTTCACAGCCTTCTCCAACCGATTTCATGAATGTATATCAAGCACTGCTTGATGAGAACCCGGAGCGCCCGATTGTATCCATCCACCTGTCATCCGGCATGAGTGGTACCTATCAATCGGCTATGCTTGGCAAGTCTTTGCTGGAGCGTGAAGGTGACATCACCGTGCTGGATTCGAAGTCGGCATCGTATGGATACGGTCTAATGGTGGTACAGGCTGCTGAACTTGCCGAACAGGGCAAGTCAGCGGTCGAAATCGCTGCTGCGATTGAAGGGATGCAGCAATCTCGCAAATTATTCTTTCTCGTGGATACTCTGGAGTATCTGCAAAAGGGCGGTCGAATTGGCAAAGCTTCAGCCATCTTGGGAACGTTGCTTAACATTAAGCCGATCCTGTCTATTGATGAAGAAGGCGTGATCTACGCAGTTGAGAAAGTCAGAGGTCATAAAAAAGCAATGGCACGCATTATTGAGCTGTTCCAGAAGGATCTTGCAGGCAAACGGGTTAACCTGGCGGTAGGTCATACCGCTGACCCGGGATCAGCAATCGCTTGTGCAGAGCAGCTGCGTGGTCATTTTACACTGAATGAAGTGATCTATACCAATATTGGCGCCGTCATCGGCAGTCATGTTGGACCTGGTGTCATTGCGATCTTTATGTGGCCTGTTCCGGAATGAGGGATTCGACATGAAATTGGAAGAAATATCAGTTAAGCAAATTAACGGCGTGAGTGCTCTCAAAGAGGGAGAGCTTCACGCCTTTGGCATCTCTACTGTTAAAGACCTGCTGGAATACTATCCGTTCCGCTACGAGGATTATCGTCTGCGTTCGCTTAGTGAAGTGAAGGATGGGGACAAGATTACGGTCCAGGGACAAGTAATGGGCATTCCTGTATTGCAGCGTTACGGCAAAAAGTCACGTCTTACCTGTAAGATCATGACGGAAGAGTGGATGATTACTGCCACCTGGTTCAATCGCCATTTTCTCAAAGAACAGCTTACCCCCAATCGGGAGATTGTGATTACAGGAAAATGGGAACAAAAACGTATGCAGATGACGGTGACTGACTCGGAGTTCCCTGATAAAGGCGATGGGCGTTCAGGCACACTGCAACCGGTATATTCAGTAACCGGCAAGTTGACGCAGCAATGGATGCGGAAAACGATTAATCAGGGGTTAGTTCAATACGGAGATATGATTCCCGAGATTTTGCCCCAGTCGTTGATGAAGAAATACAGTTTGATGCCACGCAAACAAGCAATCGCGGGGATTCATCGTCCACAGGACAACCGGGAAGGTCAGCAGGCCAGACAGCGGATGGTGTATGAAGAGTTATTCCTGTTTCAGCTGAAAATGCAGGCGTATCGTGCGCTCAACCGGAATCGCATGGATGGCGTGGTACACACCACGGACAATACGACGATCCGTGAATTTGTACGCAGTTTGCCTTTTGAATTGACAGACGCTCAGAAAAAGGTGGAGCTTGAAATTCTGCATGATATGCGTTCGCCCTATGCGATGAATCGGTTATTGCAGGGTGATGTCGGATCAGGTAAAACGGTTATTGCGGCGATAGCGCTATACACGACTGTTCGCTCCGGTTTTCAAGGGGCCCTCATGGTGCCTACGGAGATTCTGGCGGAACAGCATACACGTTCACTGCAAAAGCTGTTTGAACCGTTTGGCGTAACCGTAGGACTGTTAACGGGCAGTGTAAATGGGCGTAAACGTAAAGATCTGATCGCATCATTGCAAATGGGCATGATTGATATTGTGGTGGGTACACACGCCCTGATTCAGGAAGATGTTTTCTTCCGTGATCTGGGCCTTGTGGTGACGGACGAGCAGCATCGCTTCGGGGTGAATCAGCGCAGCGTTTTGCGACGCAAAGGATATAATCCGGATGTGTTAACGATGACGGCTACGCCCATTCCACGGACACTCGCCATCACGGCTTTTGGGGATATTGAGGTATCCACGATCTCAGAGCGTCCGAAAGGACGGATTCCGATCTCTACCTATTGGGTTAAGCACGATATGATGGAGCGGGTGCTCGGGTTCATTTCCAGAGAAGTGGATCAGGGACGTCAGGCCTATCTAATCTGTCCGCTCATAGAAGAGTCGGAGAAGCTGGATGTTCAGAATGCGATTGATCTGCATGTGCAGATGCAGCAGAACTTTCCGAAATATCGTGTAGGACTGCTGCATGGACGAATGACGGCTGCGGAGAAGAAGAGATGATGCGCGATTTCTATAGCAATGATATTCAGCTGCTCGTCTCCACGACGGTTGTGGAGGTAGGGGTCGATGTGCCGAATGCAACGTTAATGGTCATTATGGATGCGGATCGTTTCGGTCTGTCCCAGCTGCATCAGCTTCGTGGTCGGGTGGGTCGTGGTGCCCATGCATCCTATTGTGTACTCATTGCTGATCCCAAGACAGAGGTTGGACAGGAACGCATGAAGGTCATGACAGAAACGGAGGATGGATTCGAGGTATCCCGGCGGGATCTGGATCTTCGGGGTCCGGGTGACTTCTTTGGTACAAAACAAAGCGGGTTGCCCGAGTTCCGTCTTGCCGACATGGTTGCCGATTTTGCTGTGCTGGAGCAAGCCAGAGATGATGTATCCCAGTTGATCTCGGAAGCGAACTTCTGGACATCTGTGGACTATGCACCTCTGCGTGATTACTTGCAGCAACAGCAAGTGTTCAAAGGCGATCTGATTGACTAAAACCTCCCATGATAACTGGTTTTTCGGTTGACCTTTGTAAAAAAAGACAAGTGTACAAGCCCTCCCGACATATGAATAAGAAGTGAGTTCATTACTTGGGAGGTGCTATACGTTTTGGGTTATCAACAATATGGAATTAGTCCGCAGCTGGTGGAGCGGATCAAATTAAAGATGAAGAATCCGGCAGTCAAAGAGCGTATCAAAAAATTGATTGATGGCGTGACCAAGTCTGATTTGCAGGATAAGGCCAAGGTCAGAAGACTGGTCAAGTCTTCCGCAGTCATTATGAATGAAAATTTCTCTGCGGCACAGGAGGAGCAGTTTGTTGCGTTTGTGCTTGCACAGAAGATTGATCCGAATAATACGTTTCATTTGATTAAGCTGTGGGGGATGTTTAGGTAGGGATTTGGATGTAATGTTGGGTGGGTTAAAGAGAGTTGTTTACATGGGGGCACTACGAGGGAAGTACCATCTTTCGATCGCTGTTATCCCCGGATTTTTTGGATTCCCTTTTCTAAAGGGTAAAATCCGGGGATAAAGGCGCACGCTACGCTTCTTCAGATTGGTTCTTCCCTCTCCGTTGTTGTGTAACTGGAAGTTCAGTTTATAGAACCAAATTACATCGAATGATTGTATGGTAATGTAAGAAGGGTGTTCCATGAGGTCATGTAGATGACATGATGGAACACCCCTTTTTGTGTGGTGGAGAGCAGTTGGGATGAAGACAGCCTTAGTTAAGCTTCAAATTGAAATTTTTATGTATTTTCTTTTGTTGTACTCTTTTTATCTTGGGAAGAGCTGATGAATATTAGAGTTATGATTAGAACTACAATGATAATGCTATTGGAAGGGAATTCTTTCAGGATGTAATCTTGCACAAGTAAGATCAGGATAGAGACAAATAAAATAATCTGCAGGACAAGCTTTGTTGAGCGATCAGGATCGTTGGATCGTCTGGAGACACCATATAGGATAAGGCATATTAGACTAAAAAGCAGAAGTGAACCCAGGAGTAAAATGGCAAGCATGCATGAACACCTTTCTGTAATTAATTTTTAGCCAATTGGAACAACATGACAAGTCATTAATTATATCATAGTAATTTCTGGATTTGTTGATTATATGGAAATATGAGGTGCTCATTGCCCTTTACATACGCCTCTTTTTGATTTTCACAGGATGTACTTTGCTTTCCTCCGGGGGAGCGGTAAACTGTTGCATACGACGAGTTGTATGAATCAGGCTTAATATATACATTTTGTGACGGAATGGCGTCACCATGCATGAGACATATATTTATTTTGGAGAGATGTGGAGGACATACGATTGGAAATGTTTACGATGCTGCTGGGTTTATTTGAACGGGCGGCGCTGCTGATTATATTTTTATTCTTTCTGTCGAGGGTGCCGAGATTCAGGCAGATTCTGCAAAAGGGGAAATTAAGGTGGCAGGAATCTATTGCGGTTACCTTGTTATTCTGTGCTTTTGCCATCTTCGGGACATATACGGGCATTAATGTGGAAGGTTCACTGGTGAATGTGCGGATCATCGCCGTGTTATCGGGTGGTATTTTGTTCGGAGCACCTGTGGGTATTATTACGGGGATAGTCTCCGGGGTGCATCGGTATTTGATCGATATGGATGGAATCACAGCCATACCGTGTCTCATCACAAGTATCCTGGCAGGTCTGGTCTCCGGCTATATACATAAGTACACACCCAAGTCCAAGCGATGGATTATCGGTATTGGTGCTGGAATGATCTGTGAAGCGCTCACAATGTTATTGATCCTGCTATTCTCCTATCCTGATCCACTGGGTGCCGATATTGTTTCGAAGATTGCGCTGCCCATGATTCTGGGTGAAGTCAATATTGGTCTGATTGTGCTTCTGGTGCAGAGTGTTGAAGGGGAAAAGGAAATGATTGCAGCTCGTCAGGCGAAGCTGGCACTGGAGATTGCGAACAAGACCTTACCGTATTTCCGTTCCATCGATGAGGATTCTCTGCGCAAAATCTGCCGGATTATTCAAGAGGATATTCAGGCTGATGCGGTTGCGATTACAGATACTCGGAATGTACTGGCTTATGTAGGATTTGGCGAGGAACGCTATCATATTGGCAATGAAATTATAAGTGAAATGACCAAGAAGACGATCTCCAGCGGGGAGATCACGATCAGTAATGATGTTATTGATGAAAAAACACCGGATATCCACTCGCTGTTAATCATTCCGCTCAAAGAACGAGGGGACATTACAGGTGCGCTCAAAATCTATTATCGCAAAGCGTACAAAATTACGTATCCTTTGCAAACGATGGCTGTAGGTCTGTCGCAGATCATCTCGACGCAGATGGAAGTATCGCGGGTAGAAGAGATTAAGGCCGCTGCCAACAAAGCTGAACTCCGCGCATTACAGACGACCATTCATCCTCATTTTCTGTTTAATGCGCTAAATGCCATTGCTTCGTCCATCCGCACCAAACCAGATCGTGCGAGGGAACTGATTGTGAATTTATCCGGTTACATGCGTTACAATCTGGAGCTGTCGGATGAGCTAATTGATATTCATAAGGAATTGGAGCAGGTCCGTAATTATGTAGAGATTGAGAAAGCCCGCTTCGGCAGCTGGCTGAATGTTATCTATGAGATTGATGAGGTCGCGGTGCATATTCCAAGTCTTGTCATCCAGCCGCTCGTCGAAAATGCAATTATTCATGGCATCCTCAAGGTGAAGGGACCTGGGACTGTTCGAATTCGGGTACAGGATTATCCAGAGTTTGTGCGAATCAGCGTTAGTGATACAGGAGCAGGTATTAGTGCAGATATTATTGAGCGCGTCTACCATGACCGTATGCCGGGTAACCAGATCGGGCTGTATAATGTGCATCGCCGGGTCAAGCTGATATACGGACAAGGTGTAACCATTACAAGGCTGGAACAAGGAACCGATATTTTATTTGATGTGCCCAAAGGAGATGTCGTAACAAGGTGATGGATCAATGAGAGCTCTTATTGTGGAAGACGAGATTCTGGCAAGCGAGGAATTGAATTATCTCATCCAGGAACATAGTCAGATTGAGGTGGTGGATCGCCTTGAAGACGGGCTGGACGTACTGAAATTTCTGCAGGAACAAGAAGTGGATGTCATTTTCCTCGATATCAATATTCCCTCGCTGGATGGCATGATGCTGGCCCATCATATTGGGAAGTTTGCAGCAAAACCCTATATTGTTTTTACTACGGCGTATAAGGAACATGCAGCAGAAGCCTTTGAACTGGAGGCATTCGATTATATTCTGAAGCCATATGACGAGAAGAGAATTGCTGCGATGCTCCATAAGCTGGAGATGGCTTTCAAGCGTGATCACACACCGACGGAGTCACATGTGCAGGATGGACCATCCCTTACGGCGGACGGATCTGCTGTTGTCCAGGGTGAACTGGTGCGGGATATGAATTCCCATACGGACAGAAGAATTAATTTGCTGCGGAATGACAATATTATTGTTACGGATACGGCAGATATCTACTATGCGGAAGCGCAAGAGAAAGTGACGAAGGTATATACCAAAAATGGGGAGTTCACCATGCCAGTGAGCATTTCGGATTTTCACAGCCGTCTGCCGCAGGACACGTTCTTTCGCTGCCACCGTTCGTATGTTGTAAATCTGTCGCAAATCCGTGAAATCGTGCCTTGGTTCAACAATACGTATCTGCTTCGCCTGCGTGATCTGGAGGCTGAAGTGCCAGTGAGTCGCGGGAAGGTCAAGGAATTCAGGCAACTCATGCGCATCTAGAAGCATTTCATTCCGCATCTGGTGCAACTCATGCTCAAAACGGTGTAATGAATCCCCTTTCATGTATGATTAGCTTGTGAACGCATTCATGTATATGACATCGGCAAAGGGGAGATCACGATGAAAGCAGCTATTTCATCCGCTTCATCAGCACCTACATCAACAAGTACACCTACAAAAATGAACCGTTGGCTTATTGTTCTGGGGACGATCATTGTACAAATGGGCCTTGGAACCATCTATACCTGGAGTTTATTTAATCAACCGCTGTCTGACCGTTTCGGATGGGACGTCAGCTCGGTCGCGATAACTTTTTCAATTACCAGTTTTGCTTTGGCATTCGCCACGTTGTTTGCAGGACGTTTGCAGGAACGTTGGGGTCTTCAGCGTCTGATTCGGGTAGCCGGGGTTGTGCTCGGGCTGGGTCTGATTCTGAGTTCCCAAGTCTCTTCGTTAACACTGCTGTACATTTTGGCTGGATTTGTTGTTGGTTTTGCAGATGGTACGGCGTACATTACGTCGTTGTCCAATCTGATTAAATGGTTCCCTGAGCGTAAAGGGCTGATCTCGGGAATCTCAGTCGGTGCCTTTGGTACAGGTAGTCTATTGTTTAAATATGTGAACTCGGCGTTGATTGGTGCTGTTGGTCCTGCTCAGGCATTTATGTATTGGGGCATTATCGTTCTGGTTCTGGTGGTTGCGGGATCATTCCTGATCCGTGAAGCCATTATTCGTGAACAGGCTCCGGCAAGCAAGGAAGGATCCAAACAAGTCGTGGCACGTCGTGATTATACAGTGAAAGAGATGCTGCGTACAAAAGAAGCGTATATGCTGTTTGTTATTTTCTTCACGGCATGTATGAGCGGCTTGTATCTGATCGGTATTGTCAAAGATATCGGTGTACAGCTTGCAGGTCTTGATGTAGCTACAGCTGCCAACGCAGTGGCCATGGTCGCGATCTTCAACACGGCAGGACGGATTATTCTGGGTGCATTGTCCGATAAAGTTGGACGGATGAAAGTCATCGCTGGTGCGCTGCTGGTTACAGCCGTAGCTGTTATGACACTTAGTCTGGTTCCACTAACCTTCGGGATTTTCTTCGCCTGTGTAGCGGCCGTTGCATTCTGCTTCGGTGGTAATATTACGGTATTCCCGGCGATTGTAGCCGATTACTTCGGACTGAAAAATCAGAGCAAAAACTATGGCGTGATCTATCAGGGATTTGGATTTGGTGCTTTGGCCGGATCGTTTATTAGCGCCCTCTTGGGTGGATTCCATCTTACCTTCATCGTGATTGCCGTACTCTGTGCAGTCTCGCTGTTGCTCGCATTGATCATCACCCCTCCAGGTCAAGGTCGTCGTGCACGTCAACGTGAAAAACAGATGAACCTGAAGCCTTCATCACGGGCAAGCTAACAACATGCACCGGAAGTACGGAATACGCAACAGAGAATATATTTTCATCTTATAAAGCACATTATAAAAAACAAAGTAAGCAAAGCGGTCTCCAGAAGAGGCCGCTTTTTGGTATCTTCTACCGTACCAGACATCGGTTAGATATTACGATTAGACCATCTGGCTGCCTGCGAGCATGGTGCCTAATGTGCATTCCATCATTCGCTTCTGTTATACTCTAGGTGAATTCAACAACACCAAGACCAAGTTATGTACCCCAGAGGAGGCATATCATGAAATTCATTAAATACACACAACCTGATTTTGATGATTATTATGCATTGGTTTCCAATACGGACGTGATGAAACAGATTACAGAACGTGCAATACCGGAGCAAGAGGCGAGAACGCAATTCGAGTCCATGCTGGATTTCAATGAACGTTCCACTTGTGGACATTACCGGGTATTTAGCGAAGATGGTGACGGTGTGGCGTATGCCAAATTGATTCCGGATGAGGCAGACCCGAACCGAGCTGAAATAGGTTACATGATCCTGCCTGAACACTGGGGCAAAGGACAGGGGACATCCATAGCGTCGCGGTTGATTATTCAGGCCCAAGCCGCGGGAATTGGATCGCTCTATGCAGTTATTGACCCGTCTAACGTCGCTTCCCGTCAGATCTTAACCAGACAGAACTTTGTGTCCACCTGGACTGGCGATTACGAGGGGCTTCCTGGTGAGATTTTGGAGTTAAATCTTCAAATGAAGCGATAAAGGGGCAGTCTTAGGGTAATCAGATCATATAGGGCATCTTGCATGATGCGGATGAACCCATGCTCATCCTGATGCATGAGTTCACTCATGCGGATCTCATGTAAGATGCTTATATAGAGATATGGAGGAGATGACATATGAGCAATTCATTAACCATGGAACGTCTGCATGCGTTACTGCCGGAATGGCTGGAAACCAGTCGGTTGCACACCGGTCAGGGTAAGGTGGCCTCTTATATTCCGGAGCTTGTCAAAGCCTCTCAGGATGAACTCGGTATACATATCATGGACGCTGAAGGGAACCATGTGTCCGCAGGGGATTGCGGTGTTCCATTTACGATGCAAAGTATCTCCAAAGTATTTACCCTCATTCTGGCCTTAATGGACCATGGGGAAGAAGCAGTTTTCTTTAATGTAGGAAAAGAACCTACAGGCGACGATTACGATTCGATGATCAAGCTGGAATTGGTTGAACCTGGCATTCCGTTTAATCCATTGATCAACGCAGGTGCAATTACGGTGTCCTCCCTTATTGGAGGAGACTGCAAGGAAGAGAAATCACGCCGAATTCTGGAGTTTTTCCGCAAGCTGGCACATAATAATCAATTGGGATACAACGAAGAGGTATTTCAGTCCGAATCGGAGAGCGGTCACCTGAATCGCTCACTTGGTTATTTCCTGAAGCATAATGGTGTGATCAAGGATGACGTGGAGGATGTACTTGCCGTGTATTTCCGTCATTGCTCCATTGAAGTTACCTGTGCTGATCTGGCACGAATGTCACTCGTTCTGGCTTATGATGGAACAGACCCAATTACGGGCAACGAACTCATTCCTCGTCGGGATGTACAATGCGTCAGGCGAATTTGCCATTGAGGTGGGATTGCCCGCGAAGAGTGGTGTGTCCGGAGGCATTTTGACCCTTGTACCAGGACAATTCGGCATAGGTCTGGTTGGCCCGGCTCTGAATCGCAAAGGCAACAGTATTGCCGGCGTGCATCTGCTTGAACGTCTGTCCAAGGAATTCGACTGGAGCTTTTTCTAAAAAGTTTCCTGAAAAAAATAGAAGAACCCTTATAGGCAGCCGATGAATCACGTATCTGATATTTTGCTTCTTTTGAACGAAGTGAATGGTCCGGATCGGATTTGTCGGCTGTTTTTGCTATTCATCAGGATGTGTAGGAAGGCAGTCCTGCATGGTAACGAACAGGCTGCATCTATCATGGAACATTCAAAACAACGAGACAACTATAACAGTCAGTCATCCTTTTAGTCATTGGCTAGGGCAACATCTGTAATGAGGTTCATCTGAATATCCCGGGAACCACCTTCCATCAATAGTCTGAGGGTACGGCCGGGACGGTCCAGTCGAAGCACCTGCCCTGTGTAACGAATGTCGTCAAGTTCGTGAAACACGGAGATGGTGACTTTATCTCCAAGCATCATTGAGTTGCTGAGCAAACGGGACATTTCTTCGGCGGCCTGGGCATCCAGTGAGGGTCGGGTACGAGGAGCAAGTTGTTCCTGATGCAGAATATAAGCTTCCCGGTGTTCAGGGAGCATCATGCGTGAGGACTCGAAGATACCGTTTTGTTGCAATTTTTTACTCATTTATAATGACCTCCAATTTTGTGGGAACGTTCATGGGCTTGCGCGGACGAGCAGAGAGAGGATGCCCGCATAATAGCAGTATCTCCATACCTGCGCTTGATGTCATCTGTTGCACGTTCCAGCTCTCTTTTGCGTTCGCGGTCATCGAACCAGGACAGTTGCACTTCGGAATCGGGTACAAGTCCGGTCAGTGACACGCTGATGCGGCGGATGGGTAATCCGTCCCAATGGCGCAGGAACAGCGCTGCTGCCGCATCGTATACTTCATCCGTAATGTTGGTGGGTTCATTCACCTTCATCTGGCGGGAGAAACCGGTTGGCCGATCATAATCCTGTCCGCGACATGCAACCGAGACCACATGGCCCATGAGTGATTTGTCCCGGGAACGTCGACTGACGAGTTCCGCCAGTTCAAGCAGTACCACCTTGATATCTTCCCAGGAGTCATAGTCCCGGGGCAGTGTCATCTGATGTCCGATGCCCTGCTGCTGGTGAGCATATGTCCCGGGTTTGACCGGGGAATCATCCATACCGCGGGCGATACGCCACAATACTTCGCCGTTCACACCCCAGCGTTCTCTCAGCCGGGACAGAGGAGTCTGGGCCAGATCACCGATCGTATGGACCCCCATCTTATAGAGATGCTGAGCCATTCGGGAACCGACCATGAACATGTCTCGGACGGGTTTCTTCCAGATGGTGGACGGCAGATCCTTACGAGGCAGCGTGCAGATGCCACTGGGACTTTTTTGGCATACAGATCACACGCCATCTTACTGACGACTTTGGTATCACTGATGCCGATTCGAATGTATACCCCCGTCTCTTCCATCACCCTGGATTGAATGCTGCGTGCAATGGTCTCGGGACTGCCAAACAGATCCAGGCTTCCGGTGACATCGAGAAACTGTTCGTCAATACTATACGGTTCCACCAAATCGGTGAAAGACTGAAGGATGCGCGTAATGTGAAGGGATACCCGAATGTACTCGGCCATCCGCGGGCGAACAACAACAACATCCGGGCATTTGGCGAGCGCTTCGCCCAGACGTTCTGCTGTTGTAATTCCATAGGACTTGGCGAGTGGACATGCCGCAAGAATAATACCCGAACGGCGCGCCGGATCTCCTGCAACAACGAGGGGGCGGTCCTTGTATTCGGGATGTGCAGACTTCTCCACACTGGCATAGAATGACTGGCAGTCGGCCAGCATGATGACACGTCTGTCTTGGCGGGGCATATGACTTCTCTCCTTATCCGTGATGCTGTGCTCTTCTGTGAAGCGTCGATGATCTTCCTTTGAAACTCGATAATTAACCGTTTATTTACAGTATGGAACAAGTGTTCCTGTTTGATAAGCATATCCGACAATTCGAAATGCGGCAACCGGAATTATTTTGCAAATTGGACACAATTATGGGTTGGCCATATCAGAGGCAGTAATTAGGAAATAAGATGTGCTTTTTTACATTTAATGTGAGCGATCTGTGACCTCTGGGTGATGACCAGGCGTTCATTCAGCTTTTTGTAAAAGTGTCATATATGGGCACAGTCCTATAGAGGGGACTGATGTCCTTTTTTGATTTTCTGCATTTTTCAGAAAACCTTGATGTGACGCGGAATATCGCTGATGCGTTATCGGACTATAGTATCAATTTTGTAATCTTTATGGTTAATACTGTAAAAAAGGCCGCAACTTTAAAATATGACTCGCGTTTAATGGGGTATGTGATCAAACGGCAAACGTTGCCTGTACCCGCGTTGCACATAACAATAAAGGTTCCAGAAGTGCAGGATCAGCAGGGTAATCAAACCATACGATTCCAGCAAATATTAGTGTTCGGGGATCACACGTATCCCGGAGGCGTCCCGGTGCCAGTTGATGGTCCTTTTTACGAATCATGGGCAGAATGTTCCATTTCATGTTTGCTTCCATCAGCCTAGTTACAAATGCAGAGTCTTAGCGCTATAGTGAGAACTACACCGCTGACATCTCTACCAAGCGGACATCCGAAGCGAAATGATTCGTAAACTTCAGGTTGGACCATTCGCTGTCGAAGCAGGGTGCATATTAGAGAGGTGAGCAATCTAACGACATGAGCAGACAAAGACGAAGACGCTGGTTATTAACGGTGTTGACAGGAGCGGTGGTGGTGACCGGTGGGATATTTGCCGGATGGCACTATATGCAACCCAAGCTCGTTACGTACACAGCGGAGAACGGCACGGAGATGAAATTCAAGACCGATGGAGACCGGTTCATGGAATATGGGCCGGATGGAACGTGGAGGGAGATGTTCGTCAAAGGTGTCAACCTGGGCGCAACTTCACCTGGACATTACCCGGGAGAATTCCCGTTAACCAAAGAGGATTACTTGCGATGGTTCCAGCAGATTGAGGATCTGGGCGCCAATGTGATCCGGGTATACACGGTTCATGAACCTATTTTCTATTCCGCATTGGTCGAATATAACCGCGGCCGGGAGCAACCGTTATATTTTATACAGGGCATATGGTCACCTGAAGAAGAGTTGATTGAGAAGCAGGATGCCTACGCGGCCCATATTGAGCAGACGTTCAAGCAGGAGATTGAAAAGGCCGTATCTGCTGTCTATGGCGATGCGGACATTCCTGCCAAGCAGGGAGAGTCCAGCGGCAAATACAAGACAAATGCAGGAAAATACCTGATGGCCTGGCATGTGGGTACGGAATGGGACCCGGCGATGGTAGACAACACAAACGAGAAACATGCGGACGTTCCACAGTACAAGGGCGTTCATTTCTCAGCTACTCCAGAAGCATCACCGTTTGAGAACTTGCTGGCAGAACTCCTGGATCATACGGCGGTCCTGGAGAAGAAGTATGGATGGGAACATCCGATGACCTTCACCAACTGGGTAACGACCGATGTGCTGGATCATCCCGGTGAGCCGCTGTATGAAGAGGATCTGGTCAGTGTGGATGCTCGGCATATTCAGCCGGAAGCGTGGCAGGGAGGTTATTTTGCAGCCTACCATGTGTACCCCTATTACCCGGATCTATTCCATATTGATAAAACGCTCCAAACGATCAAGGATGAGAACGGGGAGTACAACACGTACAAAAGTTATCTCCGCAAGCTTAAAGCCGAGTTTTCCGATATGCCTGTAATAATTACAGAGTATGGCGTACCCTCTTCTCTTGGTATTTCCCATCTGGGTATGGGGGCCGGAATCAGGGTGGACATAACGAAGCAGAGCAGGGAGATATAGACGCGTCACTGACGCAGGATATCTATGATGAAGGTTACTCGGGAGCAATTGTTTTCATGTGGCAGGATGAGTGGTTCAAAAAAACATGGAACACCATGCCACTGGAGATCCCGGCTGATCGCCGTGCATATTGGCTGAACGTGCTGACGAACGAGAAGATGTTTGGCCTGCTTGCCATGGACCCTGGTAAACAGGAACAGTTGACCATTGACGGATCACTGGATGACTGGAATGATCTGAAGGATGAAGAGATCACGACCTGGCAGGGAAAAGTGGACGGCATTCAGGAAATGAAGATGACCCATGATGAAGCCTATCTGTATATTGGGCTGACCTTGGATCAACCTTATGACCCGGATCAGACATTGCTGCGGATTGGAACCAACACCCTTGCTGGAGGCAGTCAGCCTGATACGTTACTCCCGGGCCGGAAGCTCAGTGATGGTCTTGAGACGGTGATTACACTGGGACAGGATGAAGAATCTCAGGTGGTGATTGCCAAGGATTATGACTTTAATCAGCGTCTGTATGGCAAGGACGGATACGACATGCTGCCAGATCAGCAGTCCGATTCCGCAGATCCGTTTCACCCATGGAATCTGGCTGTCAGCCTGAGAATGACACCGCCGGATACCCGATCTGCTCATCCATTCATGAATGAAAAGGTTGGAACATTGAAACGGGGACGACGACTCCCGGTCAGTCCGATACGGATTCATTAACGGCATGGCAGTATAACGGCAATCAGGTGGAGATGCGAATCCCCTGGATGCTGCTCGGGTTCGGTGATCCGAGTTCGCTGCAAGTGATCGACTATGGACCGCTCAAGAATGGACGTGAGTTTTCCACAGTTGCTGTGGAAGGTGTTACTCTCATTCCATGGTTAACCGATCGCGCCACGAAGAACGTATCCTGGCCTGGAGGTGAACAGACGACACTGGACCTGAAGACGTTGCCGGTATATAGCTGGCAGCCTTGGGAACAGGTGCAGTATAGTGAACGGCTGAAGCTAAGCTACGAAAAAATGAAGAAGACCTACGATAAAATTCCTAGTTTTCAGATCGAATAAATGAGTATAAAGGAGGACCTTTTCACATGTTTCCAAGTTTGGCTCTGGCCTATCTGTTTTTGTACATCTGTATCGGACTGGTTGTTGTAGGCGTCATCGTATTGTTTGCCATGAAAATGTCCCACAATGGCAAACGACGCAAGACGGCGTTCTATGAATTGAAGCAGCGTGACTACTTCACCTACCTGCAAACAGCCTTGACCGAGAATCGTCCGCTCAAATTGCCACCAGGCAAGCTGGCTCCGCTGGAACGCAGAGTCATTCAGGACAGGCTGATCGAATGGATTGATCAGTTCAAGGGTGAATATCGTGACAAATTAATTGCACTGTGCCGTGAAGCAGGATTCGTAGAGCATGATCTGAAGGAACTGGGCCGTTTGCGTTACGGTCGCCAGATTGATGCGGCTTATCGCTTGGGTGGCATGCGTTGTCCTGAAGCCGTTCCGGGCTTGATGGAATTGTTGAAGGATGAGAAACCGGGCCCGATGGCGATTATGATTGGTCGTTCGATCTCCAGATGTACGACCCGACAAGGTGAATTGAAAGACATGCTGGCAGTACTGTTAACCAAAGGCAAGTCCATTCACCATCTGGCAGCAGACATTCTGCTTGAAACAAGTCTGGATACGAGCAGAATTCTAATTGAATTGCTGGAAGATCGGAATCCGGATTTTGTCAAAGTTGGACTGGTTGCCATGTGGGGACAGGCTGTACCTGAAGTGATGCCTGCACTCGACAGATTGGTAGGCGCAGAACATCAGGATGTACGTGCCGAAGCCGTGAAGCTGTATCTTAGCGCAAGTCCGGCACTTCGGGATGAGACGATTCTGAAGCTGATTCAGGATTCCGACCCGGAGGTTCGCGCCGAAGTGGTGCAAGCACTCGGATCGAAACATGCATCGGGCAGCATTCCATTGCTGCGCAAAGCACTGCGGGATGAAGACTGGAGAGTCCGCTATAACAGTGCCGAAAGTCTAAGCAAGCTCGGAGAACCGGGATTCGAAGCACTGTGTCAGGCGGCGGTACATGGAACAGGTGCTGAACGCGAGATTGCGATGCAGCAGATCGAGAGCACCATGCAGCACACAAGAACCGATGACAGAGCTGTAGAGCAGATGATTGCCCATAACAAAAAGGCTGCTGTACGATCGCTATTTTGGCCCTGTCCGAGAGAACAGAACCAGCAAGAAACGCACAGGTGTCGCTGCGGTAGGAGGGGATTACACTGCTTAGGGATCTACTATTAATCTACGGCATGGTCGCAATCTACTATGTTGTTTTTGTAAATACGCTCTATTTTTCTATTCTGGCCTTGTCGTTCCGTAACATCTGGACGATCTTCCGGCGGTCGCATTATTCCAAATATAATACGTTGTCCGGCTCCGAACTGGTGCCTTCCGTTTCTCTGTTGGTACCGGCATACAACGAGGAACTGACGATTATTGAGAATGTGAACTGTCTGATGACGCTGAATTATCCAACGTATGAAGTCATTGTTGTGAATGACGGCTCCAGTGATGCCACGCTGAAGATCCTGTTGGAGGAATATCGTCTGAAGCCGGTACCCAATACGAAGATTCGGGGCAAAATTGCCTGTCAGAAAATTCGCGGGATCTACCATAATCCGGAGTTCCCTGATCTGTATGTCATTGACAAGGAAAATGGCGGGAAGGCGGATTCCCTCAATGCAGGAATCAACTTGTCTCATTATCCGCTGATCTCTTCCATCGATGCCGATTCGTTGCTGGAGAAGGATGCCCTGATCCGCATGGCACGCATGTATATGGAGAATCCGGAAGAGACAGTAGCTATCGGTGGAGATGTACGAATTGCCAATGGCTGCAAAATAGAAAACGGGGCAGTGCAAGATGTGTCGCTGCCACGCAAGATCTGGCCCATGTTCCAGTCCATTGAATATCTCAAAGCCTTCCTGGGCGGACGGATAGGCTGGAGTCACATGAACGGTCTGATCATTGTCTCCGGTGCCTTCGGCATGTTCCGTAAGGACGCTGTTATCGCCGTGGGTGGATATCGGGATGGTTATCCCGGGAAGACATGAACATCATCATCAAGCTTCATCGTTATATGCTCGAAAATAAATTGAAGTACCGGGTTGCCTTCTGTCCCGAGGCTGTCTGCTGGACACAAGCTCCCGATTCCTACCGGATCCTGTCCAGTCAGCGCAAGCGCTGGGGCCGTGGGAATCTGAAGAACATGCTCGAGAATCGCGGCATGCTGTTCAATCCGAAATATAAGGTCATGGGTATGGTAACCATGCCGTATAACGTTATTTTTGAAGCGCTGAACCCGTATTTCCGGATTACCGGACTTCTGGCTCTCGCCGGATATGTGCTTCTGGATATGACGCAGTGGCCGATCCTGCTCCTGTTCGGACTGTTGAACTTCGTGAGTGGTTATCTGCTGAGTGTAGGCGCACTTGTGCTGGAGGAGATTGCGTTCAAACGTTACAACAAGCTCTCCGATCTGGTCAAAATGCTGGTCTACTCCGCGCTGAAATTCGTGGGTTACCACCAGCTGGGCGTACTGTGGAGATTGCAGGGACATATACAGTTCATGCAAAACAACAACTCATGGGGTACCATGACACGCCAAAGCTGGTCCGAGGATGAGAAGAAAGCAAGCGAAGCCGCTTGAGCACAGAGATCATGGTAATACAGTAACAGCAATATAGATGTTCAACTAAATATTTACACGATAACGGAGAGGACAGAAATAACCTGATGAAGCGAAGCGTTCGCCTTTATCCCCGGATTTCCCCTTGTAAAAAGGAATCAAAAAATCTGGGGATAACAGCGATCAAAAGGTTGTTCTGTCATTGGAGTGTCAGTGTAAATAACATTTTGACCATGTATAGATAATCGAGGAGAAGGGTGGAAAAGAACATGCCAAATACGGCGACATTGCAGCGTGAGGCTGCCGTTAATGTGTACCGAAGTGTAGAACAGGGATTGAAGGAAACGGGTGCCGAAACATGCGGCTTAATGTTCATCCATTGTGCAGGAAATGCTCAGCCTGAGCAGCAGGTCAGGACATATCTGGAGCAGACGAGAGGGACATCGTTCCAGGTATGGAAGGATGCGGCGACCCAGACGATTGCCGTCCTGCTGCCAGGGTTGTCATTGGATGAAGTTCATTATGAAGGACTTCGGATCAAGCATGAGCTGCAAGAGACCATACCTGGTGCCGATCCACAGATTACACTGGCCAGTTTCCCGGAAGGGGAGCGCCCTTCGAAGGCAACCATTCAACATATGGCTGAATCCTCGAAGCTCGTAGATTCGTCGGAGATTCATATCTACACGCTGGACCATACGGCGGACGAGCCGGAACGCATTTTGATTGTGGACAACGATCCGACGGTACGTGAATTCCTGCAGTTGCGACTGAAGATGCAGGGATACGAAACCTATGAAGCTGTCGATGGACTGGCTGCACTGGAGTTGATCGAGAAGGTCACACCAGACTTGGTGCTCACGGAGCTGAATCTGTATGGCATCGACGGTCTGCCGTTCATCCATCATATTCAGAAGCTGGAGATGGAGCAGCCACCCAAAATTGTCGTGTTGACCGAGCAGCGTGTAGAGCAGACGATCAGCCAATGCTTCCGCAGCGGAGTGGATGATTATATGACCAAACCGTTCTCGCCTGTAGAACTGGATGCACGAATCAGACGCTGCCTGCATTAGGAGATAGAAGGTAGAAGATAGATTAGAGCCACATACAACCATCTATTTAATTGGATTTTAAGCACCACCAAATACACTACCCGGAGGGAATATCATGGAGAATCAACAATTCCACACATTACTGAATGCGATTGAAAATAAAGAAGCTGTACTCGGCGTTGTCGGGCTCGGTTACGTAGGACTTCCACTTGCTGTGGAAATGGTCAATCAGGGTTTCACGGTAATCGGAATTGATCTGGATGCGTCCAAAGTAGAAAGTATCTATCAAGGAGATTCCTATATTCACGATATTTCATCCGATGAGTTGAAAAAAGTGATGCAAAGCGGTCGTTTCCAGCCAACGACAGATTACAGCATGCTGCGCGTGATCGACGCACTCAGTATCTGCGTTCCGACACCGCTTAGTGAGAATCAGGACCCGGATACATCTTACATCGAGACCGTTGTGGATCAGATCAAACTGCATATGAAACCAGGCATGCTGATTACGCTAGAGAGCACCACGTATCCAGGTACCACCGAAGAACTGATTCAGGATGAGCTGGACAAAATTGGACATGAAGCAGGCAAAGACTACTTCCTGTGCTTCTCGCCTGAGCGTGTAGACCCGTCCAACGGACGTTTCACAACATTTAATACGCCGAAAGTGATCGGGGGCACAACTGAAGCCTGCCTGAAACTTGGAACAGCGTTATATAGCAAATATGTAGAAACGGTAGTGCCGGTATCCTCGCCAAAAGTTGCGGAGATGTCCAAACTGCTGGAGAACACATTCCGCAGCGTGAACATTGCCTTTGTGAATGAAATGGCGATGATGTGCGACCGCATGGGCATCGATATCTGGGAAGTGATTGATGCGGCGGCGACGAAACCATTTGGTTTCATGCCATTCTATCCAGGCCCAGGCATCGGTGGACACTGCATTCCGCTGGATCCGATGTACCTGTCATGGAAGGCCAAAGGCTTCCGTTTCTATAGCAAATTCATTGAGTTGGCGCAATCCACCAATGACAACATGCCATATTATGTATTGAACAAAACGTCAACGATTCTAAACGAATACGCCAAATCCGTACGCAAATCCAATATTCTGCTCCTTGGTATGTCGTACAAACCGAATATTGCCGACCTGCGTGAATCACCAGGACTGGAAGTATATGAACTGTTCAAGGAAAGCGGAGCTAACGTAAGCTACTATGACCCACATGCGGATTCCTTCAAGGACAAACATGGCGAGACCGTACACAGCGAAGTGTTCAATCTGGAGCAGTTTAAAAAGTACGATTGCATCGTGCTGATCACCAACCACAGCGATCTGCCTTACTTTGATATTGCCGAGATGGGTGTACCGATTCTGGATACACGTAATGCATTCCGTTCGTACACACATCCGCATATCTACAAAATTGGTCACTCGGTACAACATCCTGTGTTTGAACCAAGTGAAGCGTTGCTCGTCTGAGGAAAGATATGAGGCAACGGGGCAAGCTGGTGGGGATGGCGAAATGGACCATTCTGGCTGTGGTATTGTGCCTGCTGCTTCTGTCCTGGATGTTTAAGTGGTTCTCCACCGAGGAACACAAAGCGACCTGGCTGTGGGACGCGTCCATTATAGCGGAGCAGACGCCGGAGATTATTGCCTTTTCCAAAGAGCAGGGCGTGGATACCATCTTCCTGCAAATCCAGGACGAGGTGCCTGATGCAACATACCGCCAATTCATTGCCGCCGCAGGGCAGGCTGAGATTGAAGTTCATGGACTTAACGGTCATGCAGACTGGGCCTATGAGGAGAAGCGGGATGAAGGGCTTGCTTTTATCGAGCGAGTACGAGCATACAATGCGGCTTCGGCCAAGAATGAACGCTTTCAGGGCATTCAACTGGATGTGGAGCCGTATCAGCTGAAGCGCTGGGAGAACGAGGAGAGCAGTGTCATTGCAGAGTGGCAGAACAACATGAAGGCCTGGACCAAAGCCGGCGAGGATGCCGGACTGTACATGAGCGCTGCAATTCCGTTCTGGCTGGATGCCCGTCAGTCGGCTGAAGGTGAGGGTACATTCAGTCGCTGGGTTATCTCCCACTTCGATGCGGTAGCCATTATGGCTTACCGGGACAGTGGGCAGCAGATGTATGATCTGTCCAAGGAAGAACTGGACGAGGCGGATGATCTCGGCAAGAAAGTCTGGATCGGAGCGGAACTCGCGGATACACACGAGGGGGATCACCTGACCTTTTTCCGTAAACCGGTTAGCAATATGAATGAAGAGATGGCAAAGGTGTTCGATCTGGGTTCCTCTCATTCCTCTTTTGCAGGTGTGGCTGTGCATCATTATGAAGCATGGTATGCCAAGGAGAATGGTATTCCGCTTGCGCGCAAGGATGAGAAGAAGGAGTAGCGTTACGTCAGCGAAAAGTTCCTGATTCCTCATGATATGTGCGTCAAGCTATAGTATAGAAAGAAGGCAAGTCCCGGGTAGATGGGGCTTGCCTTCTTTGATGGTGGAATTCTTTAAGGGATTTTGCAGCATGATAACGTGTAGAATATTCAAACTCAGTAGTCCACTGTAATTTAGTATAGGCGACATCTTCCACAGCGCACACAAAGCGTGGAACATGAGGCATGCTTAACGTGGCTGAATTTTATAGATTGGGGAGCGAGAGGTCGCTCCCTTATTCTTTTGTGCTCTCCGCTGTACGATAGCGATTGGGTGGCAAACCGACTTGCTTTTTGAACGCTTTGGAGAAAGAGAACAAGTCGGGATAACCCACGGAATGAGCCACTTCGGTTAAGCTTAGCTGCGTCTGCACGAGCAGACGTTTGGCCTGATTCATCTTTAATTGCTGAATGTATTGCACGGGGGACAGACCATAGGCTTTGCGGAATTGTTTGGCAAAATGAGTCCGATCCACACCCGCATGAGCAGACACACCTTCTACGGAGATGCCTCCTGCAAAATGAATGTCCATGTATTCCTTGCCTTTCTGAAGCCAGGGCGTGGCCGAATCTGGTTGCAACCCTTTGGTTGCAGGGGAACGGGCTATCCGGTCAAAAAGACTTAGAAACCGGGTGAGTCGTCCCAGATCGCTCGCTCCATCCTGCGGTTTACGAACATCCTCCATGAACGAGCGCATGGCACTTGCAGTCTCGGGTGTTAATACACCTGAACGGTACGGTGAGTCGGGTGTAAGTCCGATTCGAAACAACAGTTCGGCTGCGTATGCGCCGTCAAATGCAATAAATATTTTCTGCAATGTATGCTCCGGGTCAGTCCAGTACTCATGCGTAACATGGGGAAACAGACAAAATGCATCCCTGGCACGAAGAGGATGACGCTGTCCATCCTGTATGAATGTACCTTCCCCCTCCAGCACAAACAGTAAATAATGATAAGGTGTGGTACGCGGGCCAATATGATAGTTGGTCTTGGCTATATTACGGCCAATGCGAATCGGCCAGGCGCCACCAGCTTTCTCGAATTCAGATGGAGTGAAGAAAATAATATCCAAAAACTCATGGTGGTCCTCCTTCATGCTCTCGATCATCAGGAACACCTCTTTAATGTATATAAGTATCGTTTGTAAATCCTAAAAGTTTCACTTATAACCTATTATACAGGTGGGTTTTATACATATTCAAGATCAGCAAGACCTAAATCGGAGAAAAGACCACAAAATGACAAAATGAAATTGCCGCGAAATGACATTGATCACAGACAAATCAATTGATATGATGTCCATACCTATTAAACCAAGTTAATTAATCGGCATTTGGATAAGTGTTTTGAAAATGAATTAGAAATTAGGCGCACTTTAAAAATAAGTTTCAAGAGATGCCAACGTAGTGGAGGGGACGAAATCGATTCTGAAGAAGCGAAGCGGTCGCCTGAAAGCTTTCTGAAAGAAAGCTACATCGGAAGCATAAGCTATCCTTGAATTTTTACCTTTAAAAAGGAGAATCAAAAAAAATCGAGGATAACAGTGATCGTAAGAACGATTCGTAACCGGAACGATCAAGTGGCAGAACAGTGAAACTATTTTCAACATGGGACTTTATTTATGTCATAGAAGGGATTGACTTTTGTGAGCGAACAGGAAGATATGAAGTTTGGATGGTTTTTGCCTACAGCAGGGGATGGTAAGTATGTGGGAGTTGCCCCGGAGCGAGAGCCAAGTTTGGATTATCTGATCGATGTGGCACAGACGGCGGAGAAGGCAGGATTCGAATTCGTACTGATTCCTACAGGGGGAGCCTGTCTGGACGCATGGGTGGTTGGCTCAGCTGTGATGAGTCACACGAAGACACTGCGTCCCCTTGTTGCCATTCGCCCGGGTTTGGTTACACCGGTACTTGCTGCACGCATGGGAGCGGCCCTGGATCAGCTATCTGGTGGTCGTGCCATGATCAATGTGGTGACAGGCAGTTCTGTCCGCGATCTGGAGGAACTTGGCGATCCACTCGCACATGCACATGATGAACGGTATGTGCGGGCGAGCGAGTATATGGAAGTGATGAAGCGTTCATGGACGCAATCGACGGGACTGAATCTGACAGAGTTTGCTGGAACTGGGTCGAACTCTGGCACAGACGCAACCAGCAATCCCAATCCTGAATTTAACGGCCAGTATTACAACTTCAAAGGACCGGTAGGCATGCCGGAGACGGTACAAAATCCGCATCCACCGTTTTATCTGGGAGGCAGTTCACCAATTGCCAAGAAGGTGGCCGTTGAGCATGCGGATACGTTCCTCATGTGGGGCGAGCCTCATGACTGGATTCAGGAGCAGATCGAAGAGATTGAGGTCATTCGTCAGCAGGTGAAAGAGGAAACGGGACAAGATCGTCAGCTCCGTTACGGCATGCGTGCTCAAGTCCTCATTCGGGATACCGAAGAAGAAGCGTGGGCAGCTGCTTGGGAGATTATTAGCAAAGTACCACCAGAAGCGATTGAGAAAGCCAAAGCCGCTTTTGCCGAGACGGATGCAACCAACCAACGCAGACAGAATGAGCTACGGGAACTGTCCGAGAAGCAGCAGTTTGTCGTAGGTCCCAACCTGTGGACAGGCTTGTCCGTTGTGCGTTCCGGCGGTGCAATCCTGATTGTGGGTACAGCCGAACAGGTCGCAGAGCGCTTGATGGAATATGGAGATCTGGGTGTTACGACCTTCATTCTATCCGGTTATCCGCATCTGGAAGAGGCCGAAATCTTCGGCCGGACCGTGATGCCCATCATTCGTGAGAAATGGAAAACAAGACAGAAGCAGCATTCATTTACTACTAACTAAGTTACTGTTACTACTAACTAAATAGGTTCAACTAATCTTTTTATACGAAAACGGAGAGGACAGAAATAACGTGAAGAAGCGAAGCGTTCGCCTGAAAGCTTTCTGGAAGAAAGCTACATCGGAAGCATACGCTATCCCCGGATTTTTCCCTTTATAAAAGGGAATCAAATAAATCTGGGGATAACAGCGATCGGAAGGTTATTCTGTCATCGGAGTGCGTTCAGTATAAACATTCTTTAGTTAACAAATCAATCAACCTCAGGAGGTCGTCTTTCATGAAAAAAAATAAAAAATTAATCCTGCCGCTCGTCAGTATGCTGGTGATGTCCATCCTGTTGTCAGCTTGCGGCGGTGGGGATAACGCGTCCTCTGGAGATAACGGCTCTTCGGGTTCAGGCAAGGTTACGATCAGCTTCATGCACTGGCGTGGTGAAGATGTGGAAGCACTGAACAAGAGCATTGACGCATTTGAAAAAGAAAATCCGAACATCCACGTGGAGATGCAGACACTGCCCTCCGATCAATATCAGTCCACTGTACAATCCAAAATCAGTGACGGTTCGGTAGGAGATGTATTTGCTTCCTTCCCGGGTGCACAATTCGAAGCCTTCACCAAGGCGGGACTGTTCACGGACCTGAGCGGATCATCGTTCCTGTCGGCTTACAATCCGAAGCTGATTGAAGCAGGACAGCACGATGGCAAGCAATATGCAATCCCGTATCAACTCGTATATAACGATCCCATCTATAATGTAAAATTGTTTGAAAAATACGGCTTGACGCCACCAACCGATTGGGAAGGCTTCCTGGCCCTTTGCCAGAAGCTGAAAGACAATGGCATCATTCCGATTGCTTTTGCCGGAGCGGACATTGGCCCAGGGCAATTCATGAATACTATGGTGATGAACAATGCACCGAGTGACGACATTTTTACCAAAGTAGAAGCGGGCGAAGCCAAACTCACAGATGAGTTCTGGGTGAAAACATTGACACAAATCAAGGAACTGAACGATAAAGGTTACTTCCAGCAGGATGCATTGGGAACGAAGGACCCTGCGGCTGGCGCATTATTCATTCAAGAAAAAGCAGCAATGCTGGCAAGTGGATCATATCAATTGGCTCAGAACAAGCAGCAGAATCCAAATTTGGAGCAAAAACTGCTTGCGCCAATTACGGTAAGTGCAGATCAAGCGAAGTATGAAGGGGTGCATACGACCACATTCATGCTCGCAGTGAACAGCAAGTCGAAACATCCGGAAGAAGCGAAGAAGTTCATCGAATTCCTGAGTAATCCCGAAGTAGCGAGCGAATACGCCAACCAGACGGGACAGAATGTAACGGTGAATGATGTGAAGTACGATACGCCTGAGCTTCAGGTAGCCGGAGAATGGGCAAGCAAAAAGACCGTGTTCCAGCCACGGTTCACCATCCTGAACGGAGACAATCAAAAAGCAGTAACCAACTCCATTCAGGCCGTGCTGAGCGGAACTTCTCCAGAAGAAGCAGCACAGCAGGCACAAGCGATCATTGATCAGCATATCGGGAAATAAACGATGAAGAATCGTATTCAGCTATCCCTGTTTTTGTTACCCGGGTTGCTGCTGTACGTGGCACTGTTCGTATTTCCTACATTGACGGGGCTGTTCTACTCCTTTACGGATTGGGACGGGGTATCCCCGTCGTATGCATTTGTAGGGCTGGATAATTACAAGGACAGTCTCAGCAGCATCGTATTTCGCAAAGCCTTTGGCAATAATGTGGAGTTCATGTTAACGGTTGTAATTGCACAAACCTTTATTTCACTTGTTCTGGCATTGCTCCTGGTGCGTAATACCAAGACACGTATTGTGCTTCGGGCATTGTATTTCCTGCCTGCGATTCTGTCTTCCGTATCAGTCGGGCTGATCTGGGCGTTCATGTATGATCCATCCATTGGATTGATCAACTATGGATTGAATGAGGCGGGAATGAGCAGCATGGCCCGTAACTGGATTGGTGATCCGAAGATCGCCATCTATTCCATCGCTGCGGTCCAAGTCTGGGCCCATGCGGGCCAGATGATGATTGTATTCATCGCAGGTCTGCAAGGCATCCCGGCAGAACTGTATGAAGCGGCTCGCATGGACGGCGGCAGCAAATGGCAGGTATTCCGTACCGTGACCTGGCCACTGCTGGCGCCTTCGGCAACGATTGTTGTGGCCTATACGACGATTCAGTCGTTCAAGGCATTTGACCTCATTTTCACCATGACGGACGGAGGCCCGAATTACGCAACTGAAATTTTGACAACCTATATCTATCATACCGCCTTTGGCAGCTACTCATTTGGTCTGGCTTCTGCTGGTTCAATGATCTTCCTGGTGTTGCTCGCGCTCTTGACACTGTTGCAGTTCAAGGCACTACGTGCCGACCGGGTAAGCTATTGAGGTTGATGTTGGAGCATTCATCCTGCAACCGGGGCAGAAGGGAGTTCACATGTTTTTAAAATGGTTCAATCGCCTGATCCTATTGGTGTACGCGCTACTGATCCTGGTGCCGCTATACTTTGTATTCGTATCTTCGTTCAAAACAAGCAGCAACTTCTTCATCAGTCCATTCAGCTGGCCGGACCCGTTTACGTGGGATAACATCACGGGCATGTTCCGCAACCAGCCGATGTGGCAATACTTCGGGAACAGTCTGGTCGTGACGCTCGGTACGGTCGCTATTGAATTAGTGCTGAGCAGCATGATTGCTTACGCCATTGTCCGCTGGGGCGGAAGTGTAGGTAAAATCGTGTTTGCTCTGTTCGTAGCTGGTCTGATCGTTCCTTCCCAGGTGAGTATGCTGCCGATCTATTCCCTTACACGTACCCTTGGATGGTCGGATAGTCTGACGGGATTGATCGTCGTATCCGCGGCAATGCTGATGCCTGTCTCTGTGTTCATGCTGACAGGTTTCATGCGTATGCTCAATTCGGAGATTCTGGAAGCGGGCAGTATGGATGGAGCAAATGAATGGAGACTCTATACGCGGATTGCACTGCCACTGGCTGCACCTTCGCTGGCGGCAACGGCTACGTTCCTGCTTGTCATGGTCTGGAATGATCTGCTTATTCCAATGTTAATGCTCAGCAGTAAGTCCAAGCTAACGTTACCGCTTGCGCTCATGCAGTTCCGTGGGGAATACGTGACGAACTATCCGATGATGCTTACAGGTGTGCTGGTAACCGCCATTCCGATGATCGTGTTGTTCCTTCTACTCCAGCGATACTTTGTCGCAGGTCTGACAGCGGGTTCACTCAAGGGGTGAGGTATCGCAGAAATCGGAAGGAAAAGCTTATTTTGCATTGATTTCTGGAGCATTCTGCATAATAATGATCTAGTGTCAGAATGACTACATAGAGATCAAGGGAGCTATAGTGATGAGCAAACTGGAAGTTTTGCGGAATCCCAAGCAGCGCAAGCTGCTGTTTAGTGCCGGCATGAGCTGGCTGTTTGATGCGATGGAAGTTGGGATGATCTCCTTTATCGTGGCTGCACTCGCCAAGGAATGGAGTCTTAGTCCCGGACAAGTCGGGTACTTACGAGTATTAACTCGATTGGTATGGCACTCGGTGCTTTACTCGCAGGTGCACTTGCGGACCGTTTTGGACGAAAGGCCATCCTGATGTGGACCCTGCTTATATTTACAATTGCAAGCGGTCTATCTGCATTGGCGACTGGATTCGCCGTGTTGTGTGCACTGCGTCTGGTTGCAGGTATCGGACTTGGTGGGGAGTTGCCTGTAGCATCCACACTGGTATCGGAGTCGATGCCTACTGCGGAACGGGGACGTGCCGTTGTATTGTTGGAAAGTTTCTGGGCTGGGGGCTGGATCGTATCGGCGCTAATTGCCAACTTTGTCATCCCGGAGTATGGATGGAGAATTGCCTTTGCCATCGGTGCACTTCCGGCGTTCTATGCACTGTATCTGCGTCGTGCCATTCAGGACCCGCCGCGGTACAAGAATCATACGAAGCTTCATAAAATCACGTTCCGTGAGAAAGTGGCTACCGTCTGGTCAGCACCACATCGCCGTACAACGTTGATGCTCTGGATTTTGTGGTTTACCGTCATTTTCTCTTATTATGGCATGTTCCTATGGTTGCCATCGGTTGTGATGGCGAAAGGCTTTACGTTGGTTAAAAGCTTCCAGTACGTGCTGATTATGACGATCGCACAGTTGCCAGGTTACTTCACCGCCGCGTACTTCATTGAACGTTACGGTCGCAAGTTCGTACTTGTGGTGTATCTTACGTTGACTGCATGCAGTGCGATCGCGTTCGGGCTGGCTACAACGGAAGCGACGATCCTGGCCGCAGGAATCTGTCTGTCCTTCTTCAATCTGGGAGCCTGGGGTGGTCTGTACGCCTACAGCCCGGAATTGTATCCGACTTCTGTTCGTTCGACAGGTGTTGGACTTGCGACATCCGTTGGTCGGATCGGTGGCGTACTTGCCCCACTGATGGTCGGTATGCTGGTTCAGCGTGAAGTGGCCATCAGCCTGATTTTCACCATTTTCTTCGTGACGATCCTCATTGGCGCTGCCGCTGTACTGTTCTGGGGCCGGGAAACGAAGGGGCAAGAACTCGCCGAGTAATTGTCATTATATTCAAGCGCAACTTTTGTACGGGTCTGTCTGCCTACGGAAATGGGGGCTGGATAAGCGGTACAAGGTTGATACAAGAAGAGGTGTGACCCTGATACGACCATGGGCTCATGCCTCTTTTTGTTATGTCTAAGACTCATTTTTACATGCTCCATCGGTCCGATAGACTTCATTTTTTCTATATCCTATAATGACACTCGGGATGTAGGTCCGTGAGGATTCAGGGGAAGAAGTGGGATCTGGATTCAGAAAAGTGGAGGTAAATGGCATGATGAACAAGGATAAGCAGATGGTACAGATGAATGAAAAGACTCACGCGAATAGCATAGATGGAAGCCACAATGCCGTGATTGACATGGTGCGTGAACATAAGAATAACGACATATATGTAATGTACCGCGATGAGAACAGTCATGAACTGAGTGAGATAAACGCAGTGTATGATGTGTATGTTGTGGATGAAAGTAAACCCATGAAAGAGATGGAGGGCACCAATAATATGAATAACATGACGATTACGAAAAATATGGAGTACACAGGGAGCGAGAATGCACGGATTAGAGCTGGTAATACGAATGAAGGATCTGATGCGTGGTCGATTGCTCACACCATGGAACCTATCACGGTCAGCCGGAAAGTCACTCATGGGAAGGGGAGAACGGCTGGCAAAAGAGCCGGGCGGGTCAGCATGCTTCTCGGTGCCTGCGCATTGACGCTGGGATTGACCGTGGCAGCGCCTTCTGCGGGAGCACAGAAGCTGGAACAAGGCGTTCGCAGTGAGCATGTGTTGCAATTGCAGGAACAATTGAGCGACCTGGGATACTTTGACGCCGGATTGACCGGGTATTACGGAAAAATCACCAAAACCGCTGTCCGCAAGTTCCAGCAAGCACAAGGACTCAGTGCAGACGGCGTTGCAGGTCCCGCGACGCTGAACAGATTGAACAAAAAGGCCAAAGCCGAAGGCGAGACATTGCGCCAGTTGGCGAAGCTGATCCATGGCGAGGCACGCGGAGAATCTTTTGAGGGACAAGTCGCTGTCGGAGCGGTTGTCATGAATCGTGTGCATTCGGATTTATTCCCGTCATCGATCTCGAAGGTCATTTTCCAGAAAGGGCAGTTCACGGCGGTTGACGATGGGCAGTTCAATACCAAGCCGACGGCAACCTCTTATAAGGCAGCACGCAAAGCATTAAATGGCGTTGATCCAACGAATGGAGCGCTGTATTATTACAATCCGAAGATTGCCACTTCGGTATGGAGCAAGAGCAGGCCGACGCTGCTGACCATTGGGCAGCATGATTTTACGAGATGAGATAGTTTGAGTTATTAAATAGATTAAAGACATTCTTTTAGAACAACAAGGAACCCCGGCTGTATGCTGCTCATCTGCAGGTATGTGGTCGGGGTTTAATCATTATTATATTATCGTGGACAAATGGTATATTAACATTGAAGCAAAAATGTAAAAATAAAGTTAGGGTGAGTAAAATAAAGTTGTTAAAGACCTCATTAATTATATTGGCACTAGTGGTCATCGCTTCTTTTACATGGTATGGCTCGTATAAGAGTGACATGAAGAAGCTGGAGGATGACTTGAGAACATATTTAACCGCCGACAAAGGAATAGATGGGAATACGATTATAAGCATCACCGCTCGTCGAAGCAAAATGCCGATGTATCCTGTTGTCGTCAAATTCAAGGACAATCCGCAGGAACATATCTACTATAGAGCCGATGAATGGATTCAGCTGACGCCTGATCCGAATGAATAACTCAATCCTATGTACTAAGATAATAGAGGATAATATGCTTCACCATTGGCTTCGCCTGTCCATTCCTGTACAATGGATAACAACAAAAACAACGGTAGATTAAGGATGGATCAGCACGATGAGAATGATTATATCACCAGCTAAAAAGATGAAGATCGATACCGATCTTATGGCTATCGCGCAGATGCCGCAATTTATAAACGAGTCAGAGCAGCTATTGAATTTACTTCAAAAGTTATCCTATGAAGAGCTCAAAACGTTATGGAAGTGTAACGATGCAATTGCCGAACAGAACGTGGAGCGGATTCAGAATATGAATATAAAAGCAAATCTGACACCAGCCATCTATGCCTATGAGGGCATTCAGTATCAATACATGGCTCCCGGTGTTTTTCAACATGAGGAACTGGCGTATCTTCAACAGCATTTACGCATATTATCCGGTTTTTATGGCATGTTGCGGCCTTTGGATGGAGTTACCCCTTATCGGTTGGAGATGCAGGGCAAGCTGCAAGGTCCAGGTTTTAAATCGCTCTACCAATTCTGGGGCAGCAAGTTGGCGGATCAGCTTCAATCTGAAAGCAGTTGTATTCTAAATTTGGCTTCCAAAGAGTATAGCAAGAACATCACCCCTTTCCTGAAGGAGGAAACCCGGATGATCACTTGCGTGTTCGGACAAATGGTCGATGGGAAGCTTGTTGAAAAGGCAACCCGAGCCAAGATGGCCAGAGGTGAGATGGTACGATATATGGCAGAACGCAAGATCACAGATGTGGAAGATATCAGAAGTTTTGATCGGTTAGGTTTTGTTTACTCAGAAGAGAAATCGGATGAGAGCACTTATGTTTTTATATATTCAGAGGGACAGTAGCCTGTTGAAAATGGTTTATATATCTTAGCCCATATAGGTTAAACATTCGTGAACATGCCATCAACTATTTGATGGCTCTTTTTTTTGTAAGACTAAGGCAGGCTTATTCGGAATATGTTGGTATCTACAGAGGCCTACAGGAAGCGATGCTGAATATCATTGAAACCTAATATGAATTTACAAAGTATATATAAAAGAGGATATAATTAGTTGGTTATAAATGTGTACTCGGTTACATCCAAAGAGGGGAGGACGAATATGCCATTTATTGGGGGAATCATTCTTATCATGATCCTAGCTTTTATTCTATGGGCATTAATGATCCCGCTATTCAATAAAATAGGTAGTAGAATTCTGAAGAAATATAATAAATTCAAACAAGAGGAGAATGTTGATGAAAAATTCAAAGACGTTTAGGCTAGGCGCAATCACGGTGGCATTGGTTATTATTGTGGGAGCGTTACTGGTGACCTTCTTTGTCACACGAATTCCTAACGGATATGTTGGGGTTGTCTATTCACCCAATGGAGGGGTAAAAGATAATACACTGAGTCAAGGGTGGAAACTGGTTGGAGCGTTTGATAAAGTAACGAAATATCCGATCCGAATTCAAACGGTGGAATACAGAGACATTCAGATTGCAACTTCTGACGGTAAAAACATCACCATCGATTTTGCTTACAACTACCAGGTAGAACCAAGTAAAGTATCTTCTATATTCAATACATTTGGGCCAATTAGCATTCAAGAAATAGAGGATACATATCTCAAAACACGTTTCCGTGACGCAGCTCGTAAAGGGATCTCCAAGTTTACAGTGATTGATGTATATGGTGAAAAGTCATCCGAAGCTGGAGTGGATGTGCAACAACGTTTCTCTGATGACGTTAAAGAGTTAGGCTTTATTGTATCCAACGTTACTGTGGGTGTTCCTCAACCCGATGCTAAGACTCAGGAAGCAATTGATAAACGTGTCGAAGCTTCTCAAGAACTGGAACGTAAAACGACTGAACTTGAGATCGCCAAGAAAGAAGCAGAGCGCAAGCGCGTGGAAGCACAAGGTAATGCAGACAAACTGTTGATCGAAGCAGAAGGTCAGGCTAAAGCCAATAAAGAGCTTCAACAATCCTTATCGAGTCAACTCGTTGAATATGAAACCATCAAGAAATGGGATGGAGCCCTTCCATATGTAAGTGGGTCCAACACGCCAATGATTCAATTGCCTGCTTCGACTACAAAAACAGAGCAAGAGAAATAGTAAAATTTTCGAATGATAATGAACAAGCCAGTCCATTAGTGGGCTGACTTGTTTATTTTTGATTACTTTAGTTTAAAATTCGGATTCAAAGTAGTACGAACGTGGCTCAGTTAACATGATAGAACCAGGATAGCAATTCCTCCAATATTCAGATGACAACCTTCCTGTTAACGAACATTAATCCAAGCGGTCCACTGTGTTGGAATGTTAATGGAATAGACCGTACCTACAAATTGTCCGCCTGTTGTATTAGGGGATTCATAAACCCAAGAATGGGCAAAAGCATCTACGACACGATCACCGTCCAGATCAATAGCTTCAGACCAGTTGTTGGTCATAGTATTGCCGGCGAGTTTGCCGTAGTGACTGCTGTCATAACCGATCTGGAACGTAATACACTGAATCCATGCCCCACCATGATCATTGGTCGTGGAGAGCGGGTTGTTATTGAAGCCGTAAATTTCTTGACCGCCATTAGGAGATACAACACCATACACATTAATATGAGAAACTTTTGGAGCAGGTGCAAACAGAACTGGGCCACCCGAATCTTTAGCCTTCTGCGCTTCAAATTCAGCCTTAGCCGCTTTCACAGCTTCACGGAATTCTTTGGAATTAATAATCTCTTCCTTAGTCAACGGTTTGGCTTGAGTCACATCACCATCTGCATAGGCAGCTACATTAAACGAAAGCACTAGAACAAGTATAAGAGCTAAACTAAACATTTTTCTCATAGCAATCAATTCCACCTTTCTTGTTATGGGTATTCTTTTATAAAATATGGATAACGACAAATAGACCTGCTTGCAGATAAAGCCCCTTGCCCTCCTTTCTTATGAAAATGGTGGAACGCTACAGGCTAGAAAACTCTATGAAGTAGGAATGTATATGTAAAATGAATGCCTGCCAATGATTATGTGTTGCAGACAAAATGGTTAACTCATTTTTAAAGTATTGATATCTTAGTTATGGTAGGCCCTGATACTTATGGTGAAAATATAAGATTTCAAAATAAGTATTTAAATTGAAATATATTCCATATATATAAACATATAGTACATCTAATTATCAATTCAAGTCAAGTTTGTTTATTAACACCATGAATAGTTAAAGTCTGTTGTTCGTCGCAGTAACATGTACAACCTACATAGGAATCGTATGGGACTGAAGGACGGAAATTAATCATTCTTAGCGTGAATTCATGCAGTGAAATCAGGAGATTAGCCGGATGTCATTGCCATTAAACTTCTGCTAACATAGTCTTATCATATTTCGGATGAGCGGTGAAAATGGATGAGTACCATTAAAGTTACCCCGGAACAGTTACACCACGTATCGAATCAAGTAGATCAGGCGAGACATCAATTGGAGTATATACGGGAGGATCTCTCAAGACAGATCATATTCCTTCAGCAGATGTGGCTGGGTGTGACGCAGGAGCGATTCTACTATGAATTTGAGCAGTCGCGCCCTTTATTGCAGAAGGCGCTGGAGAGTATGGTGGGCATCTCCAAGGAACTCAAGGATATCGCCATGCGGTTTGAGAATGCTGATGCTCAGAAGGTGAGTCTGGGTAATGCCGTTGGCGCTGTGACGATGATGGAGACCTCGAGATATTATGCCGGTTCGGATGATAAGGGCTATGGGATGGCACAAGTCAATGTTTTTGGGACGTGGATGTCGATGCCTGTCAACGAGAATGGAGTTACGGATCAGTCTGCGCTCCAAGCTTATGAGAGAGATCAGGGGCATTTGGATATTAATCGAATGCAAGCTGTAACTGCTGAACCGTCAGGGGAAGATATTTTTACGATGCAGATCAATGCCTTTGAAATGGGAATTGATCCGTACACAGGCGAGCCTGTATCCGATAAATATGCTCAGATGATGTTGACTTCTCTAAAGTTCAGTCAGCTATTTATGGCATTTCAGATGGTTCGCGGGAGTATGCCGAGCGGCAAAGGTCCGTTTCGCGTGCCTTCTTCTCATCCAGCTGTGGCGAAGATTAAAAAGAATTTGGAAGCGGCTGAAGTGAGGAAAGCGAGTAAAATTAAGGGAATGGGTAAAGAGACATACACTGGAGGCAGGAATCACAAAGAGTTGGATGATTTAGCTCGAGATCCTTCAGGTGGTGATAAAATAGAACCCAAAAATATAAATGAAAGAGATGTTGGATTACAATTAGAAGCAAGAGGTGATTTAGGAAGAATAATACGTGATCCACAAGCAGATAAGGGCGCAGAGTTCATTGATACCACTACGGGCATAAAGTGGGACGTGAAGAGTTTTGAATCATATCCAAGTGGTAGGAACGGAATACCGATAACCAATCCTAAAAAGGGTGCTTTTACTATCCAAAATGGTATGCAAAAAATACATGAAGAATTTGCTAAGGGGCATGACGTAATTATTGATACGAAAAAAATGGTGCCAGAGCATATTGAACAACTGAAGAAAGCAATTGATAAAGAAGGAATAGCAGATAGAATATTATGGTTCCCCTAAAGGAGTGGAAGGAAAAATGGAAGAAAAAGATATTATCAATATGTTTGATTTGCATAAAAAGTGGGTTGAGACAATTGGTGATGAAGGTGAGCAGTTAAAGTTAGATGAAGTTGATTTAAGAGTTTTTGACTTATCTGATGTATTGCTTGAACAATCCTATTTAATAGATTGCACTTTTGATGATCTTAAACTGGAAAATATTGATTTTCATTCATCATTATTAGCCTCATCAACTTTTATTAATGCATCTTTAAATAAATGTGATTTTTATAAATCAGATCTCAGGTATACGGATTTTTCCAACTGCATCATTAAAAATAGTAGATTTAGTAAAGGTGATTGTTGGGAAGCAGTATTTAATAACGCATGTTTAGTTGATTGTAATCTGATTAATGTATCTTTCCATTTAACCGATTTTAGAAATGCAAGACTAGAAAATATAGATATAAGTGTATCGACATTTAAAGATACGTTGTTAAATGGAGTAACACTAAAGGGTATTAAAGGGATAGAAGAAGCTTTTTTCAGAGTATAAATATTGGCACACCGGAAAAACCATTGCTGTTAGAAAAAGAAGAAGCTAGGAGATGGTTTTTAGAAAAATGTGAATCTTAAATATTTATTTCATTACATTAAACAGGTTGATCTTAGTTAGGTACCACGATGATTGACCTGTTTGTCATATCTTCGTTTTCCGGTCATGTTGTAGATACAAAGAAGGGGGATGTTGCAACTATTCTTCAAAATAAATTGCCCCTGGCAATTCAGCGCAAAGATGCTGTTGTATTTATAGGATAGATAGGTTATCTCATTTTCGAGTAGGGCTTAGACGTAAGAGCTTAACGAAGAATTTTGGTATTAATATATACTTAGCGTATTTTCCGCTAAATTTCTATCTCACCTCCTCTCTTGATGTACAATCTTCCTGAGGTGACCTTACCATGAAGGATAATATGTCAAACCTGATCGAAGATTTGTTTCACGGGAACCTGCGGTTGGACGAGTCGATTCATCCTGAGCAAGAAGAGTATCAGGAGATCAATCGCCAGATATCGGACCTGATGCAGGACTACAAAACACAGCTTACCGAGAACGAATACGATGCCTTGGAACAACTAGTAGACTTAATCGGACAATCCACGTCCATGTATGTGGAAGCGGCGTTTGAGCAAGGTTTTCGCACAGGCGGTAAACTGATGATTGAGGTTTTAGCCAAACCGTGAGTATCTACCTACTTCATAAGCCAGCGAAAGACAATACAAAGTAATCAAAAATCCCCTTCTCCATTACCGCCGATTAGGCTGGTATGGGGGAGGGGACTTTGCATTTAAATTATTCTTTTTATCTCACTAACCAACTACTTATCTCGCACCAATATTAGTACCCGATGGCGTACCTGACCCAACTAAATCACTGCCGTTCGCAAGCTTCAGGAAGTTACCCATGACAGGCGTTCCGTCCGCGCTGCGTGTTACCGAAGGCACGAGGGAGACAAAATCGGCTGCGCTGGCGAGCAGGCCTTTGGCGTTCTCGCTTTTTTGTTTTTCCACCAGACGTTGGTGCTGCTGACATCGGTTCCGCTTGTTTTGTCACTGGCGCCGCCTTTGAAGGACAGGTTGTTGGTGAAGATGTGGGTGCCTACATCAAAGGCAAAGTTGCTTTGCCCATTGTTCCAGGAGGTGTTGTTTTTCATCTGGATCGAACCCGGATTGCTGTTGTAGGTGAAGCCGTGCTTTTTGTTATTAAACGCAATGTTATTCTCCACAATATGATTCACCGCAATCTTCTCGCCGCCGAGCTTGAAGCCGTTACCATCGCTGTTGGAGGTAGAGGTGCCGTCTGATGTTGCACCGTTACCGTAGGCGATGCTGTTGCGAATCGTAACGACGCCGATGGCGCCTGTGTCCGTTTTGCTATAGAGATCCCAGCCATCGTCCACGTTATAGGCCGCAATACAACCGTCGAAAACGTTGCCCGGGCCAACGGTCAGTTTAGCTGCAAAGCCGTCTGCATCCTCGCCGTCATCCGGGTCATAGTTGTTGTGGGAGTAGGAACGGATCACTTCGTTATATGAAGGCCATTCACTCTTGGCGGCTGTGGAGGCATAACGTCCCATTTGAATGCCCGTATCCCGGTTGTGATGGGCTTCGATCTGCTCCAGGCGGTTGTAGCTGCCTCCGATGAAGATGCCGTTATCGCCCGCACCCTTCACCTCAAGACCTTTGACGAACCAGTAGTCTCCGAACATTTGCAGTCCGCGATTGGTAGAAGCGAAGGTTTGAGCGGAGAAATCAAATACCGGTTTTTCCGATCCATACGCCACCAGATTTTTGCGTTGTCCGGATGTGCCGCTGTTGCCTCGTTCAATGGTAATGGTCTGGGAGAAACTGTAGGTTCCGCCGCGCAGATAGATTGTTTTACCCGGTGCGATCTGGGTCAGAGCGTTAGCTAGTGACGTTGGGCTGTTGATAGTTCCTGGATTGCTGGCAGAGCCGCCAGGAGATACATACAGATCCCCAGCAGCAAGTGTGATATTCGAAGTCGCCACTGATTCAGAGGGATTTTGCAAGCTGCTCTCAATCAGTTCCTCAGCTCCAACCGACCCACCACCAATCAGTAAAGAGGGAACGCGGCGCTCAGACAGATCTGGGCCATTTTCGATTTCAGTGAACGTTCGGATCGGGCAGATGCATGAGTGGATGTGGATGGGAATAATTTCATTACGCAAGCCTCCTTGGTTAATTGGAAACAGAATGAAGAGCATGTGGTAGACGAGTACCAGACCGCTATAAAAATGAAATAAATCAGTCCGGCTGGTCAGGTACAATTTTCAGGACACAGGTTTATGGTAAATGTTGTAAGTGTTATCATCAATAATCATCTGATCAGATGAAGTTACATGCAGGCAGGTCGGGCCTGGAAGCTTCCAATACCTGTGATATCACGTGAATTATGTAATCTTTCCATTGGGTGATAGTTCTCATTTAACGAAGAATCAACTGAAATGAACGTAACGAAACACGCTTTTCCATCCTCAGAGCATCCGTTTTACCTTTGATCCACTCCTATGAACTTCATATAATTTAAAATAAATAACAACATATATCCTAAGTGAAGATTACACCCAAGTTAAATATGAAAAAGCCCTGATCGCAGTTGCTACTGGCAACTTGACGATCAGGGCTATGTTTAATTCAGAATGTAATTTGCTTACTCGAAATACTCACTCCAAATATTTACACACATGCTTTAACCGTGTCAGACTTATCAGTCTAAACGCGGTTCAGCTACTTTAATATCCGTCCGTCTCACGACTGCGCTTCTTCGCTTGCTCGACACTTGGTTCATGTTTCGGCTGGACAGTCGCACTATCATCGGTTGGCACTGACGCCAGTCCTTCCGCTACACGACGACCGTAATCGGCATCCGCTTGGGTAAAATGAGAGATCATGCGCTCCCGGATATCTGGTTTGCATTGGGCCAGAGCATCGACCATGTTGCTGATCAGCTCATCCCGCTCCCAATCCTCGAACGCACGGTACGTATCACCTGCTTGTCCAAAGTCATTGGTACGCTCAATCTTCTCACGGACAAGTCGACCTTCCACCAGTGGTTCATGTTCCTTGCCACGTGGAGCTGCTTCCTTTAGTCCACCGAGAGAGGAGGGCTCATAGTTCACATGCGGGTTCTGACCCGGTGCACGATCCACCTGATATTGCATCTGCCCGCCGCTCTGATTGGTCGCAACCCGGTTCTTCGGCGCATTCACAGGCAGTTGCAGATAGTTTGCACCCACACGGTGACGCTGGGTATCCGAATAGGAGAAGGTGCGTCCTTGCAGCAACTTGTCATCCGAGAAATCGAGACCATCCACCAATACACCTGTGCCAAATGCCGCTTGTTCCACTTCAGTGAAATAGTCCTCGGGATTGCGGTTCAACGTCATTTTGCCTACAGGGAGAAATGGAAACTGATCCTGTGGCCACAGCTTGGTCGGGTCTAATGGGTCAAAATCCAGCTCCGGATGCTCGCCATCCTCCATCACCTGAACGCACAGTTCCCATTCGGGATAGTCCCCTTGTTCAATGGCATGATACAGATCCAGCGTGGCATGATTGAAATTCTGCCCTTGAATCTCGTTTGCATCTTTTTGCAGCAGGTTGCGAATGCCTTGATTGAGCGGTTCCCAGTGGTATTTGATGAGCACGCCTTTGCCGTCCTGGTTCACCCATTTGTATGTATTCACGCCTGATCCTTGCATTTGGCGATAGTTGGCCGGAATACCCCAAGGGGAGAACAGGAACGTCACCATATGGGTCGCTTCAGGACTTAGCGAGACAAAATCGAAGAACCGCTCCATATCCTGTGCATTGGTCAACGGATCTGGCTTGAAGGCATGTACCATATCCGGGAATTTGAGCGGGTCGCGAATGAAGAAGATCTTCAGGTTGTTACCGACCAGATCCCAGTTGCCATCTTCGGTATAGAATTTCACCGCAAAGCCGCGCGGGTCACGCAGCGTCTCGGGAGAATGCCCACCATGAATAACCGTTGAGAATCGAACGAATACGGGGGTTTCTTTTCCTTTTTCCTGAAACAGACGTGCACGTGTGTACTTCGATACCGGCTCATCTCCAGCCGTTCCATACGCTTCAAATACGCCATGAGCGCCAGCGCCGCGGGCATGAACCACTCGTTCCGGAATACGTTCACGGTCGAAGTGAGTGATCTTTTCAAGAAAATGATAGTTCTCCAGCGTGGTCGGCCCACGGCTGCCTACAGTTCGTACGTTCTGATTGTCTGTGATGGGGTGACCCTGTCTGTCGGTTAAGGTGTCTGCCTCTGTGTCTGAGGAATGCTCAGATTGTGAAGAATGATGATCCATGGAGCACCGCCTTTCCTTATAGTGGATTCCTGTATATATTTTCCCTGAAAATGGGTTCTATACATTAGACCTCGCAAATCACCTAGTAAAAAAGCTTGTCATCAGCATTACTGCGTGAGATAATTAACTTTTGCCCTGCGGCCTTTTTTGAACGGAAAATGAAAGAGGACCGCGTCTAAGAATGGAGGCTGACCTAGGATTGTCTACACAACGTTATCCTTTTGCATATGATCCGGCTGAACCTTTTGTATCCCGTCTGGGAGAATGGGTTGCCGATGTTTTTTACGATATTTTGCCTGAGTCCGGCTTCGAGGTACGGGATGAACAGATTTTTATGGCGTACCAGCTCGAACGGACCTATGGAGATAAAAAGACCATTATGGCGGAGGCCGGTGTCGGAACAGGTAAGACGTTAGTCTATCTGCTCTACGCGGTCTGTTATGCACGTTATACGGGCAAACCGGCGGTAATTGCTTGTGCCGATGAGTCCTTGATTGAACAGCTTGTGAAGCCCGGCGGAGATATTGCGAAGCTGGCTGCACATCTGGATCTGGAAGTGGACGCACGTCTGGGTAAGTCCCCTGACCAATACGTCTGCCTGAACAAATTAAGTGCGGTGCGATTCGCGGATGAGGATGCGCCTGTTATTGAAGAAGTGCATGAAAGTCTGCCGGATTTTGTGAATACGCCGGGTACACTTCAAGCCTTCCATCCGTATGGAGACCGCAAACAGTATCCGCATCTGAACGATCGTCAGTGGAACAAAATCAACTGGGACCCGTTCCAGGATTGTTTTGTATGTCCAAAAAGACAACGCTGTGGCCTGACGCTGTCGCGTGACCATTACCGTCGTTCCAAAGACATCATCATCTGTTCCCATGATTATTACATGGAGCATGTGTGGACCTATGATGCACGCAAACGCGAGGGACAACTGCCACTGCTGCCGGATCACAGCTCGGTTGTATTTGATGAAGGACATTTGCTGGAAGAAGCAGCCCTGAACGCACTGAGCTACAAGCTGAAACACCGGATTTTCGAGGAACTCGTGACTCGTCTGCTTGAAGGAGAGATTCGTGAATCCCTCGCAGAGCGTGTGGATGAAGCGATTGAGAGTAGTGAGCGACTGTTCCGCATGTTGGATACGTATACGGTGGCGATTCCGGGATCGGAACGGAAAGAGGTTCGGGTAGAAGCTCCGTTGCTGCGTGAGATTGAACGTCTGACCAACATATTGGATGCCATTGGCGAAGAACTGGTATTTGAGAGCGGATTGTTCTCGCTGGATGGGTACCAGATGCGTGTCGTCGAAGAACATCTGGACATGATTCAGACCGCACTTGCGTTGTTCCGCAAGGAAGATGGCTACATCTGTTGGGCAGAAGAAAACGAAGACGAGACAACATTATCGATTATGCCGCGTACGGTGAAGGAAATGCTGAATGAGCGTGTGTTCAACACAGGTATTCCAATCGTGTTCTCTTCCGCAACGTTATCTGTGGATAGTTCATTCCGTTATGTGGCGGATAGCCTGGGCATTGATGATTTTGTATCGTTCTCGGTGGCTTCTCCTTATGATTACGCGGACAAAATGAAGATGAGGATTGCTGATGAAGCTGTACCGGGTCACCCGGAGAATGAAAATCGCATGCGTGACGCGGTATCTTTACTTCAGGAGAGCGGAGGACGTGCGCTGATTCTGTTCCGTACGATGGAGGAGTTACAGGCGTTCAAGCAGGACATTGTCCATGTACCTGAAGCAGAAGGTTTACGCTTTATGTATGAGGGCGACCGAGAGATCAGTGATCTGATTGCGGCATTCCAGCAGGATGAGGAAAGTGTACTGTGCTCCGTTAATCTGTGGGAAGGACTGGACGTGCCAGGACCGTCATTATCCAATGTCATGATCTGGTCGCTTCCGTATCCACCACAAGACCCTGTTTTCAATGCAAAACGCAGTGCGTCAGCAGCACCATACGAGGAGATCGATCTTCCGTATATGCTCTTGCGTGTGAAGCAAGGTCTCGGACGTCTGATTCGGACAAGCACGGATTCCGGTTCCGCGGTCATTCTCGATGAATCGCTGTATACCAAAAAGGAAGCCAAAGACCGCATTGCGGCTCTGCTTCCTGAAGGTGTAGAATGGACAACCCTGACACACTGATGACTGAATTTTAAATCATACAAAATCGTACTAAATCCTACATTTACATTAGATTATGCGTTCTAATCGGGCCGAAATGGCTCCCATCAGAAAAAGCTCTTGTTCTCAACGGATACATCATCCGTATGTGAGCAAGAGCTTTTTTTTTCATTTTGATATTTTGATGGTTCATCCAAAGGACTATTCTTCCCTTTTTTTCGAGGGATTTTCCCTCGCCCCCAATCGCTCCAAAATTCTAACGAACCTACCACACCTTATTAGCGTGATAATTAAGTGATGTCAAGTCTAACGAATCTCAGTAACGTTATCCCGTCCAAAATGGCTTTTCAACCTAGTAATCGACCGAATTTGGAGAAATAACATCGCTATGATTCGTTACCTGCCAGAACAGCGCGAATAGGAGTGAATAGCGTGTGTCAGGTTCATTAGGAGCAATGAGCGCTAAATGAACACGACATGAGTGAGTACTAAATGAATGCTCATAAGGGAAAGGGAGGGCCTCTGTCATGCTCATGACTTATGGAAGTGTCCCTTTTTTGATGTGTACAGATTTTAAATTTTAGCTTTGTTAAAAAATACCCATGCTCAGATACCGCTCCCCGGTATCCGGCGCAATGCAGAGCACCCGGTGCCCCGGCCCCAGTTCCTTCGCGATGCGAAGGGAGGCCCACACCGAAGCGCCAGAGGAAGGGCCGAGCAACAGCCCTTCCCGGGCAGCGAGCTGCCGCATCGTATCCAGTGCGTCCTCATCGGACACCTGGATGATGGCATCCCACACGTCGGTATTCAGGATGTCCGGAATGAACCCCGGACTTGTACCGACGAGTTTGTGTGGTCCGGGCTCGCCACCGGACAACACCGGAGAACCTTTGGGCTCCACCGCATAGATACGGATATCGGGCAACTGCTTGCGCAGTTCCTCCCCGGTTCCGGTAATGGTTCCGCCGGTTCCCGCTGTGGCAATAAAAGCATCCAGCTTGCCATCCATCTGCTGCATAATCTCGGGAGCGGTCGTGATCCGGTGAATATCCGGGTTCGCCTGATTCTCGAACTGCTGCGGAATGAAGCTGCCCGGAATGTCTGCCTGAAGCTCTTTCGCTTTGCGAATTGCGCCGGGCATCCGCTCCGCAGCAGGGGTGAGCACCACATCTGCGCCGTAGGCTTTCAGAATGTTGATACGTTCCTTGGACATATTGTCCGGCATGATCAGAATGGCTTTATATCCTTTGGCAGCAGCATTCATCGCAAGACCGATGCCGGTATTGCCGCTGGTCGGTTCGATGATGGTTGCGCCAGGGTGCAAGTGTCCTGATCGTTCAGCCTGAACAATTAGGTTATAGGCGGCACGGTCTTTGACGCTGCCGCTGGGGTTAAAGTATTCCAGTTTCACATATACCTCAGCGGAGTCGCTGTCTGTGAGTCTGTTCAGTTTAACGGCAGGTGTCTGGCCGATCAGTTCGGTCACATCTGCGGCAATGCCTGTATGTGCGGGTGTTCGTTTAATCGAATGTGTATTGAAATCCATGAAGTACAACTCCTTGATTAATAAGACGTTGAGCGTATATCCAGATCAAAATCAATTCATGCCTTATTGGAATGGTTGGATATCTCTATTCCATCTTAATGAACACAGCTAGCGGTGGTCAACCTGTTTTGATTCAGGTCGAGGGACTCGGAACCACAGGGGCAGTGAATAGGACAAAGCAAGCAAGGCTTGGATTCAAACGAAATGACGGATACACGGGTGCAGATCCATTTGTGATGACAACAGGGGATATGCCCAGGTTCAATATGGTCAGAGTTGTATCAAGTCTGCGCCAAATCCATCTGCAGATGCCGACTGAGTTCTTTTTTGACTTCGTTTCGAGCGAACGTCCATAACATGTAGAAACGTTGCCAATACCCCTGCACATGTACAAGGTTTCGATTCCATCCGCTTCACGTTTCTCCTCCAGAACTTTGACACCACGTGTTCTCATCTGTTTACGAAGGACCAACATCTCCTTGAGCACATTGTTCTGGATGCGGGTCAGCGACAGAATGTAGACTTCAGGCATCTTAAGCTGCAGCGTATCCAAAGTTCGAATATCCCGTTCAAGCACATCCAGCAATAACGTGCGCACAACCAGACCTTTAATTATTCGATGGTCTTCATCCGCAGGGGATGGAGCAGAAGTTGAGGATGTCATATGTTCACTTCCTTAACCTTTAATTGGAATTCTTTATTTACAGAACATGTGTTCCTATATTATAATCAATATATGTAATGGAGATACACAATACAACCGAGAATTATTGGAAGCCCAATTACCGTATTCTCCTGCAGATACAGATAGCTAATGAGACTCGAGAGTTGAGGACAAGCCCAATCCAAAATTAGGTATAATTTTTGGCTTTTGCAGGAAACCTAAAGCCATAAACCAAACACCTAGGCAATATAAGTTCTTAGATAAGTGATGTAGAAGGAACGAATTAAAGAAGTAAGAAGTGAATTAATGAGGATGAATTGGTGTCGCACTTGATGCTCTCCAAGAGAGAATGCAGATTTATTTTGACGAAAAATGGGCAACAGAAAAGCCCCTGCCTTGGGCGGCGGGGCCTATGGAATACTGCCGGTGCAGCGGCAGGCTTGATGATGTGTGCAAAAGATTACGCAAGATATTGAGGCTTTTCGTAGAACGCCTCTTTTTCAAGGATGACCTTATACGGTCTTTCCTTGCCCTTTAGGGAGGGCCCTATGGTCGTTAGCGGTACGGCCGGCTTGTGGAAACGATCTTCTTCCTTGGGTTCCGGAACCGGTCGTGATGATTCGGGCGCAGAACTGAGGCGTACCTTTTTCGCTGCCCCAGCGCTTGCTTATTTTTTTCGTTTCCGGTTTCATTCCGGTTCGCCTCCTAACAAATCGTTGATGGCGTTGAACAGTTGACGATTCTGCAGGTCAATCTGCTGAAATACCGCCTCATCCGCTTCAATATGTCCAATAATGTGAACGGTGATTACATACCTCTTGGCTACAGGATAGCATAGCAGATACTCTTTCTCAAGGTAATCATCGTACAGATTGATCTTGATCTTGTTTTCCCGGTAAGAATCAATCACCAGGATGCGCTTGGGATCATCCGGTTGTTTGTCGTCATTAGCGGACAAGTCATACTTTCTCCCCGGTTCTCCAACATTACCACATAATTGCTCAATATAACCACTATCATCTGTACGGTATATCGCTGTGCCACGTACGGCAAATGGAGGGTGAGAGACAAAGGCGGTGCGCAGGGCATCGCTCATTCGCTCCAGCATTTGGGCATCCGCTTTGCGGGTACGCAGCAATTCCCTAAAGAACCGCAGCAATTTGAACAGTTGTAACCGTGCTTCCCCCTCAGTACGCTTGTGCTTCTCAATGATATTCTCCAATTCTGGATCACTCCAGCGTCCTTGTTCCTCAATACTGTCTGCAATTTTGGAACATGCCACCGAGACCGCTGGTGCCCACTTCCCGTCAGAACGAATTTCATACACAAGTGGATTTAGACCCAGCAAATCTGTGGGCATACGAAGTCCCTCGACCTTGGTCGTGTCCTTCATGTCCGTAATATCTTCAGGAAGAATGAAAAAAATACGCTTACGTCCCAGACGGCCCATAAACAGACCCATTTCCAGCATTGTATTATCCCGGACCGACGCGTAGTACTTTCCGCGAATTTTGGATATATCATCCGGATGAAAAATAAAAATGGCAAAGTCAGTTGTGCGAACTTCTGCTTCCAGGTCGTCCATGGTATAGCTGCTTGGATTAAATACCCCGGAGTACCAAGGGGTAACTTCGGCTGAAAAACGTAAATTTTCGTGTACTGCGGCTGCAATCGGCTTCGCTTCCAGCGAGCAGCCAATAAAGACTCTTGGCTTTAACGTTTTCATCAATCCGCCTCGCTTAAACGGTAGTGGGATTCAATTGTTATATTATACCATAAACAGCAGAGTAAGTATGGAAACGTCTGAACTGGACAAAGATTAAGCCGATTACGTTTGCTATAGTGTATGTATAAAAGGAAAATGATTCCTTTAAAAAGCGCCAAAAAATAAAAAAAGGCCCCAAATTGTCACAGTTGGGTGACTGACAGTTATTTTTGGAAGCTTTGGTCATAGAATAAAGGAGCAGGTTGCACCATTAGCAAGCATTGCTTATCCTGGTGTGCCCGTACGACTGCTGGAGCAGCCCAGATGCTGCTTTATGCGCATATTTGACGGGTCGGCTGTTTAGACCCGGTCACGTTGGTGTTATATAATAGAAGAACAAGCAAGTTAGCTTTGGTGTTTAAGCAGAATCTTTACACGGTAACGAAGAGTGCAGAACCCGTCTGAAGAAACGAAGTGCTCGCCTTTATCAACGGATTTTCCCATTTGAAATATGGGATCAAAAAATCCGTGGATAACAGCGATCGGAAGAGGGTGCTGTAATCGAAGTGTTATAGTGTAAAGTATAATGTTTAACCAAGCACAGCTAACCACAACAGAACAGAAAGGATCAGGATACCATGAGTTCCCGAAGGACAATCTCCCCAAGGACGATCTGGAAACGTTACGATCTCTCATACACATAGCGCCCCTTGTAGAGTACACCAACCGGTTAAAAAAAACGGCTGACTCTGCGAAAGAGGGGATTGGAATGAATATTCGAAGGACGTACACGATGAGTTCTTCCAGGCTTGCCTTTTGCAGGGTACGGTCGGTCTAAAAACCAACCTACAAACTGCGAGGGAACCTGAATGAAGAGAACATCGTTAACCTTACAACACGTTAAAACAGAGGCGATCAAGTTCGCCATTATGCTGCTCGGTACATTTATTTTAGCTTTTGCCTATTATCACATTAACTTTCAGAATCATTTATCGGAGGGCGGATTTGTCGGTCTGGCCCTGCTCGGAAAATACGCAACAGGCTTATCGCCTGCCATCGGTATGTTGCTGCTGGACATTCCGGTCATGATCTTGGCCTGGTTCCTCAAAGGCTGGAAATTCATGATTCAGGCATTGCTTGGCGTCGCTGCATTTTCCCTATTCTATGACGGCTTTGAACGATACTCCACACTGGTGATGTCGTTTAACGGAAATCTGTGGATTCCGGCAGTTCTATCCGGCGTATTAACAGGGATAGGTGCTGGGATCGTGCTTCGATTCGGCGGAGCAACTGGCGGAGACGATATTCTCGCTGTGCTGGTTAGCCGCTGGAAGGGATGGAAGCTGGGGACTGTTTTCTTTGTCAGTGATGCTTTTGTATTGGGATTGTCGCTTTTCTTTCTTCCGGTAAAAGAAACTTTATATACGATTCTGGCCGTATGGATTGCCAGTAAAGTCATCACGTACGTCGTTAGTGTTCCGGCTCGCGGAACCGTGGTTACGACTTCAGCTGTGAAATTGCCGATGCCATCGGCTGCAGCCAAGGCGGTTAATGCTGCTGCGGTTTCACCACGGCCTACGGTGGCTAGAGGGGTATCTCATTGACCATACGTTTCAGAACAAACCTAACTCTATATACATCCTATTCAGGACTTGATCGTTAACGTTTATATAAAATCCCTTTTGTCTGTTCTACAGCAGCAAAAGGGATTTTATTATATTCGCTGTTGAAAGGATTGTATTCGCTAAACGGTTTCATTGGCAGATCACTGCAAATACAGCCATATTCCGATGTCACCCGATTCGTTCAGGGCTTGATTGAAGAAGCAATCTGACCATCCTGATTGTGGATAATGGCTCGAATATTCTGTTTGCTGCTAAGGGCTTTAGCCTTATTTACAGCTTCTGCCTTCGTATCAAATGTGGACAGATAGGTTGACTTTCCTTCTTCCTTGATTGCCCAACCAGAGTCAGTAGGGACGACATGGATATTGTCATGACTTTTGGACGAAGAGACGGGCTCGGAATGACGTCGCTCCGCAGAATTCGTAGAAGATGACGTTTTACGTTTGGAATTTTCGGAAGAAGATGTGGAGTCCGGTTTCGAACCTCCCGGTGCAGGATGGTTTTCATCCCATTCTTCTGCCTTAGCTGTTGCTATGGCGATTGATCGCCCTTCCTCATACCCATCATCGAGCAGCGCATTGGCAATCTCAATGGCTTTGTGTCTGACACGTGGTTCCAGATTCTTCATCGATACTGGATAATCCTGTTTATTCCAAGGCATATGAACCCCTCCTGTACAATATTGGATTAGTTGTATATTACCCAGTGAGGGCAGGGATAAACGATGAAGAGGACAGAAAGAACCAGAAGAAACGAAGCTAAAAGCTTTCTGCAGGAAAGCTACTTCGAAAGCATATACTTCGCCTAAAAGCTTTCTGAAGGAAAGCTACATCGGAATCACACGCTATCCCCGGAATTCCCTTTTCTAAAAGGAGTCAAAAAGTCTGGGGATAACAGCGATCTGAAGGTTAATCTGTCATCGGAGTGTCCAGTGTAAACATTCTTAATTTCAACTACTTATATAAAAGGATCTCGTTCCTATACTTTTGCAAACGGTAGGCGTATAATGCTGTCCATAAAAGAAATAAGTTCAATAACAGGAAGATAAAGGAGTACATACATATGTTTAGTCTTAGCCTCGCAATCCCCATGGTGTTCACTATGCTAATTCATGCCGCAGACAGCTCGTCATATGCGCTCCGCCTCGGTGGATTACGCACGCGCAGAATCGCGCTGGCCATCTCATTGGCAGGAATCTTGCTTTTGGTTTCCCGTACCTCCAATATGGCCCAGGGCCCAATGGTAGGTAATCTGGTGGATACCGCAACACGTGGAGCCAATCCACACTTTGCAGCACAGCTGCATTGGTTAATGGGGCGGCAACCATTGGAACAGCATTAGCCATATTGTGTTTCCCAACGATGGTTAAGCTTTCTTCGAGAATGGTTGTCCATTTTGAAGCAGCCGGTTCCATCCCTGCGATGGTTCGCGGTATGCTGAAGCGAAGCAAGATTAGAAATGCAGCGTATTACATCACCCCGCCATCCTGGATGATGGCTAAACGCTTGGTACAGCATGGGATGCCAAGACGGTTGATGATGCTAAATGTAGCGGTAACCGCAATCTACACCACGGGTGTCCTGTCCAGCTTGTACGCAGCGTACCTTTACCCAGGACAGGCTGTAGCCGCATCCCAATCGACTGGACTGATTAACGGAATCGCCACCATTTTGTTAACCATCCTGATTGATCCGCGGATTTCCCTGCTCAGTGACCGATCATTACGTGGCGAGATTCGTTTGGATCGCATGAATCAGATTTACGGCTGGATGCTCGTATCCCGCCTGTTTGGTACACTGCTCGCACAGTTGTTATTAATTCCATTTGCTTATTGGATCGGTTGGATTGTAAGTATGATGTGACAACTTCTCTTCTGAATTGTATCTAGGCCCACTCTCATGTACATCTTCTGTAATGGCAAATGAGAGTGGGACCGTGCACATTGAATTGACGGAATATTTTAGCTGTGATACTATTAGACCGAATAGTCGGTTTAGTTTATGGAGGTTTTTCCAATCGAAGTCAAACGAAGAAAAGACGTTACCCAGATTAAGAAAGACATCGCGCGTAATACCAAGGAACTCTTTGCCCAAAAGGGATATAGTGCTACTTCCATGGAAGATATCTGTACGATTAACAATCGGAGTAAAGGAAGTATCTATTATCATTTCAAAAGTAAAGAAGAATTATTTATGTATCTAATCAAGCTGAATAATGAAGACTGGATGGATGCTTGGCTGGAGAAAGAATCCGGGTATGAGACGGCTGTAGATAAACTGTACGGACTTGCTGATCATTATGTGGATGATCTGGCTAACCCGCTCAATCATGCCATTAACGAGTTTGTTTCAGGTCAGGTTGTCAGTCAGGAGATGCTCGATGAGATGCTTTCCCTGATCCGAATTCCGTATGCGACATATGAGTCCATCATTACGAAAGGCATGGAAGACGGAGAGTTAAAACCGGATGACCCACAGGATATAATGCACATTATATACGGTCTGTTTAGTGGTTTGACTACGCTCTATTATGAGAAGGACCTGACGGATATTCGGCGTATTTACCACAAAGGCATGGCCGGTCTGCTGGCAGGCATCCAACAACATTAATTATGAAAAGCTGATGTAAAGTCAGTTTTTCTTTTTAAACAATAATAAACCGGACAGTCGGTTTAAAGAGGAGATGGAGAATGAACACATTGTTGAGGAACAAAGCTTTTTTAATTGTGACAGGGTCTGATCTGCTACAAAATCTGGCGATATGGATTCGTAATATGGCGATCCTCTATTATGTGATGGATCGAACGCAGGGAAATCCAATAGCTGTATCGCTGATTACCGTACTTGAATATGCTCCAATTTTCGTTTTTTCCATCATTGGTGGTGCACTGGCTGATCGCTGGAATCCCAAACGTACGATGATCCTGGGGATATTCTGAGTGCATTGTCCATTGTCATGATTATTGGCGTATTATCATCCGGGTACTGGCAGATTCTATACGTTGCCACATTGGTATCCTCCATCGTTAGCCAATTTTCTCAGCCATCTTCTCTAAAGATCGTGAAGCGAAATGTAGAGGGAGATCACTTACAATCAGCAATTGCTATTACCCAGAGTGGTCAATCGTTATTTTTAATTCTCGGACCGATCGTGGGAACGTTTATATACACAGCAATGGGAATTCAGGCGTCCATGTATGCATTACTCATTCTATTCCTGATCTCCGCACTATTACTCACATTTCTTCCTAAAGAAGCCACTCAACGGGAAAAAAACACCTCATTGTTTGCGGATATCCAAGAGGGTTGGCAATATGTTGGTCAATCCCGTTCCTTAAAAATGCTTAGCATGGTATTCATCTGTATAGGCCTTTCTGCTGGTCTCATCAGTCCACTTGGCATATTTCTGATCACCGAACGGCTGGGACTTGAAGCAACATCGTTACAGTTCCTGTCGGGTGCATCCGGATTAGGTTTATTGATTGGAGGAGGTATTGCGGCTGCTGTAAGTGGCAAGTTGAACCAAACCTTAACTCTGCTTGTAGGCGTGCTGTGTCTGGCAGTAACCACGATGGGGGAAGTGTTATCCAGTTGGTTCTGGCTGACCCTTGTCATCACCTTCTTGAGCTCCATCAGTTTGGCATTTATCAACGTCATCATCTCCACGTACTTGGTCACCCGGATTGATGAGCACTTGATCGGGAGAGTGAATGGCACCATCACACCCTTATTCATCGGAACGATGCTGCTCGGATCTTCCATGTCAGGTGTATTAATGAACAGCGCATCCATTTTTATCGTCTACGCAATCTCGGTTATCGTAATGATCCTGGGTATCCTTCCAGCGATGAGAATTCAATTTGATAATGATCAGATAGCCCCTGCCAGCATATTGAATTCGGGAGTCTCCTCGAGCCAAACTTAATCCATACATTCTTGTCTAACAATCGTTTCGTTTATTACAAGCAAGAATATATAAACAAAAAGAGCAGCGGAATCATTCCACTGCTCTTCTTTAATGACGCTTATTGGAAAAGGACCGCGTACTCCCCGTATCCTTCTTTTTGCAAGTCTTCTTTGGGTACAAAACGAAGTGCCGCAGAGTTGATGCAATAACGCATTCCACCGGCTTCGACAGGACCATCGTTGAACAGGTGGCCCAGATGGGAATCACCCTCACGACTTCTCACTTCGGTACGAATCATGAAGTGGCTGAGATCGGTTTTTTCCTTGACGTTGTGGTCACGCAATGGACGTGTGAAGCTTGGCCAGCCGCAACCGGAATCGTACTTGTCAGTAGAACTGAACAATGGTTCCCCGGATACGATGTCCACGTAGATACCGTCACCATGGTGATCCCAGAATTCATTATGGAATGCAGGCTCGGTCGCACTGTTCTGCGTAACTTCATATTGAAGCGGCGTCAGACGTTCTTTCAGCCCGACTTTGTCCACGTTGCCGGACCAGTTGCGTTCGATGAAGTCTACGCGTCCAGAACCTTTGCTGTACCGTTTGTAGTGGGCAGGGTTCTTCCGGTGATAATTCTGGTGATGTTCTTCTGCCTCATAGAACGGTTTGGCTGGCAAAATGGGTGTGAAGATGGGTTTGTCAAAACGCCCGCTTTGTTCCAGCTCTGCTTTGGAAGCTTCCGCAATCTGGCGCTGCTCTTCGCTGTGATAGAAGATGGCCGTCTGATAGGAAGATCCGCGGTCATGGAATTGCCCGCCTGTATCTGTAGGGTCAATCTGCTGCCAGAACAGTTCAACCAGTTTCTTATAAGGGAAGATAGCAGGGTCAAACGTAATTTGCACAGCCTCTACATGTCCTGTTGTCTCCGAGCAGACCTCTTCATATGTTGGATTCTCGGTATGTCCTCCTGTATAACCCGATACGATCTTGTGAATACCGGGCAGTTCTTCAAAGGGGGATACCATACACCAGAAGCATCCGCCTGCAAAAGTTGCTAACTCATTTGAATGTTGATCCATGCTATAGTCACTCCATTTCTGATGAAGATTTGGCGCTGGTGTTTGAGCTCCAGCAATATACCATTTTTATCAAACCTGTTACCACAAGCATTGGGCTTGTTCTTCTATTATATCCTGAATTGGCAAGCCAACCAAGCTTCAATGAAAACGAGCTAAAACTGAATGGCTTACGAATTCAGAATTCAGGCTTTATTGCGTGAACGAAACCGAAATAAGAGCAATACAATGGCCATGAGCACCAAATATCCGGCAAGGATGGCCAGGCTCAGCCAGATTGTTGTTTCAGCCTGTGCACCTGCATAGGCAAAAACAAAAATCGCCGGCATTTTGCCAATAGCCGTAGCGACCATGAACACCCAGAATGGCGTATACGTTATACCTGCGTAGATATTAACGGCCATCTGAGGCACGACTGGCAGCAGTCGCATCGACATGACACCCATGAACGGATGTGCTTCCATCCAGGTGGTAAAACGGTTCAGACCCTTAATGCGTTCAAGGTACGATCTCGCCTGATGTCTGAAGATGGTTCTTGCTCCGCCATAGACGAGTATGGCAGCAAGTGTTGTGCCAAGCCAGCAGATCCAGGCTGCGGTAGTCGTACCGTAACTGTAACCAAAGGCGATGATAACAAACTTATAAGGAATCACTGGCACAAGAGCAAACAATGTTGCCATGGCGAGTAACAGTGGGATGGACTGATGGAGATCGGTCCAGGCCAGCAGTTCATATCTGTAAATAAACGTGACTCCTGCAAGTAAAACATATAACAGAAGCCATAACCATTTTCGCAAAATCCCAAACGCTCCTTTCAGATCAGGCAGGTCTAGTCGTGTCCCGATCTGTACTGCTGTTCATCATCAGTTTACCACGTTCGCCCATGGTCTGAACAATTCGAGCAAAGTCTCCTGCAATCACTGGCAAGTTGCTGTCTGAAGGGTTACACTATAGGACGTGGAAATATAGAACCGAACTGAAGGTGGAATGATCATCATGGAAACAAACCAACGTAAACGAATTGCAATTATCGGCCTCGGGGATATTGCACGTAAAGTATATTTGCCGCTGTTAACAGCTCATCCAAACGTGGAGATTGTAGGCATCATGAATCGATCACCCGAGCCGGTCAAGGCCGTTCAAGAGGCGTATCGATTAGAACGTGGAACAACGGACCTGAAAGAGTTGTTTTCCTGGGAATTGGATGCGGTGTTCGTACATACAGCAACGGAAGCGCACTTTGACATTGTCATGCAATGTCTGGAACAGGGATTAGCCGTGTACGTAGACAAGCCGTTATCCTATACGCTTCGGGAGTCCGAAGAGATGACTGCTTTTGCCGAGGCACAGGGTCTGTTGCTGGCAGTGGGCTTCAACCGCAGATTCGCACCAATGTATCAAAAAGCAAAAGATTGGATGCAGGGCGGAAGAGGCTTCGACTCCCTGACAGTGACCAAACATCGTACAGGCATTCAGGATCGCCCTGCGGCAGAAACCATCTATGATGATCTCATCCATATGCTGGATCTCATGATGTGGTACTCGGATCATAATGTAGAGTTGCTTCATCAATGGATTCGGAAGAATGATCTGGACAGACTATTGCATGCAACGGGAACGGCCAAGCTGGGCAGAACAGCCTGCGGTCGATTCGATATGGTGCGTGAAGCCGGAGCAGATCTGGAGAAGATCGAATTGCATGGTGGTGGACGATCTGTTGAAGTGGTGAACATGGATAAGATCAGCTACATGGAGCAGGGGAGTCTGGATACCAAAGAAACGTTCGGGAGCTGGGACACCGTGTTAACACGCAGAGGTTTTAGCGGTGCAGTTGATAACTTCCTGGCTTGTCTGGACTCACCTGATGATTGCCTGATCAGTGCAAGTCATGTGATGGACACTCATGAACTGGTTGAACAATTAATTCGAAAGTAATTGCAGAATACACATACGGAGGAATACACGTCATGGATGAATATGAAAGAACGTGCGAAACAGATCGAGGAAGCTGTGATTGAAACCTATAAACAGGAAGAAGAAATGATGATCCTGGTGTTTGCCCAATGGTGTATCAATAATGGACTGGACCCGGAAGAGATGTACCGGCAAGCCTACCCGAATCAGCAGAGCAACGAGCGCTTGCAGCAGGTGCAGAAGCTGATTGTATCCAAGGAGGAAGCCGGTGAGATTCCGGATGATACGGTACTTGGCGTGTTGTCCATGTTTGGCAATGAAGATCTGGCGATGGTTGTATCCGAGGCCATAGCCGCGCGCAAATAAGTTCCTATTGCGTATATTGGTATAACTACATCTGTTCCCGGTGAATGACGCGGAATTCCTTCGGGGACATGCCGAACCGGGAACGGAATACCCGATGGAAATACGTATAGTTGTTGAAACCGGAAGACTCAGACACTTGCTCCAGGGTCATTGGACTGAAAATAATCCGTTCCCTGGCCATGTTCAGTCGGACGTCAAGCGTGTATTGCATGATGCTTTTGCCAAACGCTTCTTTGAAGAGATGAACACCCCGTGAGACACTGATGCCAATATGTGTTGCCACATCATCCAGCTTAAATAAAGAGGAAGCGTTTTCTTCAATGTAGTTCTTGATCTCATATGCCACATAATTGGTGTTGGTTATCGTTGGGTGCTCCGCAAGCAGACGATCCACTTCAAGACATAAAATTCGCATATAATAACTTGAAATTTCCGGATACGGATTGGAGATGCGGCGTTGCTCCAGCACGAGCTGTCGAAACAGGACCAAGAGGCTTTCCGTCAGTTCGACTTTGATCCGGGTCGGCCGTTTGTGACGCTTCCACCACTCATCCACCCAGGAACCATTGAAGAAGATATGATAGTCTCCACTCTCTACCAGTCGTTCTCCCATCGGATTGGTCTCGTTGTCTATTCTCAGTTCGTAGGGCTCATCAGGATCAAAAAGAAGCAGATCGCCCGCATCCACTAGGGACATGTCCCCGTCAATTCGCGCACGGCAACGTCCATCTGTTTGCAGTCTTAGCAGGTAGTTCTTCACACCTTCGGGCTGCACCATGGCGTAGGGTTTACGATGAAATGAAAAGCCTGCTGTAAGAACTTGGCAGGAAGAATCTGTAGGCATGGGCATACTCCTTGCAATTTGAAAATTATGACCAGATAGTTCATGTTTTAATCATATTATTCATTTTAATTCAAGCTGAAACGGAATACCATAGTATTAGATTTAAGGAAGAGGAAACATCCAACAAAACATATGTATCTCAACCATTCAAACGCAGATTTTCACCATGCGTAAGGAGATGACCGTCACAGTGGAGAAAATGAAAGCAGGCATCATCGGGTGTGGTAACATCAGCGCCATCTACCTGGAAAACCTCAAAAACAACCCGCTCATTGAAGTCGTGGCTGTTGCGGATTTGATTCGTGAACGCGCTCAGGAACGGGCAGATGAATTTAATATCGCAAACGTTTACAATGTAGATGAGTTGCTGCAAAATAACGAAATTGAACTTGTGTTGAACCTTACGGTTCCTGGCAGTCACGCCATGACCGATCTGGCTGCACTTGAGGCAGGCAAACATGTATATGCCGAGAAGCCGCTGGCTATTTCGCTTGAGGATGGTCGCAAGGTTGTTGAGCTAGCTGAGGAAAAGGGATTGTATGTTGGTTCTGCGCCGGACACCTTCCTTGGTTCAGGCATTCAGACAGCTCGCAAAGCCATTGAGGATGGGTTGATCGGCAAGCCAATTGCTGCGACCTCGTTCTTCATGGGTGGAGGTCCAGAAGCTTGGCATCCCAATCCGGAGTTCTTTTATGTCGCAGGTGGTGGACCGATGTTTGATATGGGACCTTACTATCTGACCGCTCTGATTACGTTACTTGGACCGATACGCAGAATCAGTGCGTCAGCAGGCATACAGATCGCAGATCGCAAAATTGGCTCTGGACCGAAGGAAGGTACAGCGTTGCAAGTAGAGACGCCTACCCACTTGGCCGGAACCATTGATTTTGCAGAAGGTGCCATTGCAACCATGATTACCAGTTTTGATATTCGCGGAGCTTCGGATCTGCCGCGTATTGAAATTTACGGTACAGAAGGTACGCTGAGTGTTCCTGATCCCAATTATTTCAACGGGGAAGTGAAGGTACGCAGATACGGTCAAGACACGTGGGAGACGATCCAACCAGTCTTCGAAAGTGGACAAAACGAACGAGGTATCGGCGTAACTGAAATGGTCGAATCCATTCGTGCCGGTCGGGAACACAAAGCCAGTGGCAAGCTTGCTTATCATGTACTGGAAGCCATGCATTCATTCCAGCGTTCTTCGCTTGAAGGCAAGCATATCCATCTGGAGAGCAGCTATGACGCTTTTGCAGTAACTCGCACAGTTCAAACTGAGATTGAAACGGTGGACTCACACTAGTCTGAGTAACAAATGTATTTAGATAGTTGCTCTTACGAGTCATGGGGAATAACCAGTATTCTTACGTTCAATTTCAGGATAGAAACACTCTCGATTTTCCACACTAATCAAACAGGCATGTGATCTGAACGGTAATGGTTTACAGTTCAATATTCATGAATTCAGCAATCATACGATATCTAATCCAGGGAGGAATCGCACTTGAAACTCGGCGTATTTTTGGTACTATTTGGAGGACGTAAATTGGAGGATGCTCTTGATTATGTAGCATCCAAGGGATTAAAAGCGGTAGAGATTGGAACAGGCGGACATCCAGGCAATGCACATTGTAAACCGGATGAGTTGTTAAGCAACCCTACAGCACTGAAAAACTTCAAAAATGCAGTGGAATCACGCGGTTTGACGATCAGTGCACTGAGCTGTCACGGTAACCCGCTACACCCGCAAAAAGATATTGCCAAAGGATTCCACGATGATTTTATTAAAACGGTAGAATTGGCTGAGAAACTGGAAGTACCTGTAGTCAATACATTCTCCGGTTGTCCGGGAGACCATGAGGATGCCAAATATCCGAACTGGCCTGTTGCGCCATGGCCGAATGATTTCCAGGAGATCTTGAAGTGGCAATGGGAGAACAAGGTTATCCCTTATTGGACAGAGTGGGGTAAATTTGCAGCAGATCGTAACGTAAAAGTTGGATTGGAACTGCACGGTGGATTCTCCGTTCATACCCCTGCAACCTTGCTGAGACTGCGTGAAGCAGCAGGCGAAGTGATTGGAGCCAACCTGGATCCAAGTCACATGTGGTGGCAAGGTATTGATCCAGTACAGGCGATTCACATCTTGGGACGTGAAGGAGCAATTCATCACTTCCATGCAAAAGACACAACCATTGATCCGATTAACGTGAACAAACACGGTGTAACGGATATGCAGGATTATACGAATATGCTGGATCGCGCTTGGCAGTTCCGCTCCGTCGGCTATGGACATGATAACAAGACATGGGCAGACATTATGAGTGCCTTGCGTCTGGTCGGATATGATTATGTAGTAAGTATTGAACACGAAGACGGTTTGATGTCGGTTGAAGAAGGATTCTCTAAAGCCGTGCAAAATCTCCAGCAAGTACTGATCGAAGAGCCGCTGGGCGATATGTGGTGGGTTTAGAGTTACACTAGGGGGAAATTGAATATGATCAACGTCACCATTTGGAATGAATTTGTTCATGAGAAAATTCACGATGAAGTAAGGGAAGTCTACCCCGATGGTTTGCATCGGGCGCTGGCTGACGGACTTGGCGGCGAAGGCTTTGCTATTCGTACAGCTACACTGGATCAGCCTGAACACGGATTAAGTGATGAAGTGCTGAATTCCACGGATGTGCTTATATGGTGGGGACATATGGCACATGATCGCGTAAGTGATGAGATCTCACAGAAGGTTGCGCAGCGAGTGCTGAACGGGATGGGAATGATTGTGCTCCATTCAGGTCACTTCTCCAAACCATTCAAAGCACTGATGGGAACCAGTTGCGATCTGAAATGGCGTGTAGCTGACGAGCAGGAAATTGTATGGTGTGTTAACCCATCCCATCCGATTGCAGATGGCATTGAAGGCAAGATTGTATTGGAAAAAGAAGAGATGTACGGTGAATTCTTCGATATTCCAGTACCGGATGAACTGGTGTTTGTAAGCAACTTCCAGGGTGGGGAAGTATTCCGGAGCGGTTGCACGTTCCGGCGTGGTGAAGGTAAAATCTTCTATTTCCGACCAGGTCATGAGACGTATCCGACCTATTACAAGCCGGAAATATTGAGAGTCATCAGTAACGCAGTGAAATGGGCATATCCTGCCGCAGCTTTAAGCCGGAATTTGGCAAGAGCGAACCTGTAAGACCATTTGGTGGCGTGCTGGTCTAATTCTTCATCGGAATTGCTAATATAAAACGTTGAACTCCTTAATGATAATGTATACCAAGGAACCCTTCTCCAGGTCGATGATGACTGTGGCAGTTGGGTTCTTTTTGGGTAAGATAGTCGTATGGGGAAGTTATACGATATTTCCCATGGTTGCGTGGCAGGTTGTAAGGTATACTGGGAAGTAACAAGTTATGCTTCTAAAATTTAAACTTTTTAGGGGCAGACGTTTTCTTTAACGCTTAAATATGTTATTATGAAATATACTAACAAAATGTAAGTTGAGTGATCTCTAAAGAGGTGATTAATGTGGAAGGTCAAGACTTGCGGATGTGTCCGCGTTTTGAGACGGCGTTTTCTTTTTTGGGCAAGCGCTGGAATGGTTTAATTATTCAAACGTTGATGAGTGGTTCGAAGCGATTCAAGGATATCTCCAATCTGATTCCATCCATGAGTGACAAGATGTTATCCGAGCGGATGAAAGATCTGGAGAGTGAAGGTATTCTGGTTCGTCACGTCTATCCCGAGACGCCGGTTCGTATTGAATATGAACTGACGGAAAAAGGTAGAGCGCTGCAACCTGTCATGAATCAGATTCAGGACTGGGCTGAGAATTGGGTTGAATAACCTATAAGCAATATCGCTCACTTTCGTTGCATCAAAGACATAGACTCCTGGTTTCGGTAGAAATCAGGGGTTTTTGTCTTAAGGATAACGTGGATCGTCGTTTTTCTCTTGGGCTATGCACATGTTGTCATGAGTTGTAGTATAATCTATAGAAAATGGCCACAGACGGCCGGAGCGAAGGAGGCCCACTTGTCATGAGAGAAGAACGCTTATCCCGGGAAGTACGCTACGGCAAGAAGATATTGCAGAACTTGAGAGCGCATCCATTCAGGTCCATCTAATCTATAAAAAAGCTGCAGAGTTATTTAAGCGAACAGCATATTCCCAATCGGTTAAGGACGATCTAACCCAAGTGAATACGCATTCTGTGAACAGCGATGGTCCGAGATTAGCTCCGGCGGTACTGCAAAAATGGATTCAAACATCCAGGGGCTGGAAATGTATCGGATGTGAACTGAGCCAACCTGATTCAACGATGTCTCAGATGGATGAAACAATTCATGGTAAACATTTGGTTCTCGATGTCGGAGCAGGGCGCTTGGCTCAGGCAGAAATGCTGATTCAGGCCGTTGTCTGGTCCCAATATGAGAAGATTCGAATGTTTGCACCGTGGCTTGGAGATGAACCCTTTTACAGCGTGCAGGAACTGGATGTCATTGCCCGCTATATCGTACCTACCTATTTCTCGGAACGGCCTTTACATGAGCAGGGGAAGGTATTCAAGGTACATCAACCATATGGGCAGATTCCCTTGTATCAGGAGTATGTAGACGCACCTTCATGTTGCGTGCAGGTCGACGGTGGATTGCTTGAAGGGCGATTGCTGACAGGTGTATATGTCTCTGAGGAGCAGTTCTTCGGGCTTAATCCCTACCTGAAAGATGGCGATGGAGGACGGACATACATGCAGGCTTGTGTGCAATAATAGCAACCAATGAGATCTGAACATTGATTAATATGGGGGAGCCTGTGTGCAGGCTCTCTTTCTTGTACAAGCCCCGATTTGGAGCACGCACCCATAAAAGTAACGGGTTTGACACTTTTTTATTGAAGGTTGTGCCATAATAGAGGTTATGGACAACAGGGTGAATGATTTTACGCAGGGTGGTGTTACCTACATGATGAAGAAAATCCCCGGTTACATAGGTGTATGTTTGCTCCTACTGGCGATCCTGGCTGGTTGTAGTGAGACACAGCCTTCGGAGCAGCCAATAGTCAAAGAGACAGAAACAGCAAATACGATTACAGTGGCTGTAGATGGCAGTACGTTTTTGCCTGATGCAACAAAGTCCATTAAGCGAGATTTTAGTGAGGGTTTGACACTCAAAAAGGCATTACTCAATAGCGGACTGGTTGATTTTACGGCAGATGGCAAACGGATTCAATCCGTCGGTGAAGTGTCTCTGGATTCTTCGCTTAGCTGGGCTGTCAAATTAAACGGCAAGGATATTGAACAGGAAGATTGGAACATGGAGCTTCATGCCAAGGATGAAGTGATCATTTACGTGAAAGCCGCTGACAGTGGGGGGATGGCGTTGCATATCAGACAACGTTACTCAAGGTGAGCGGTGGAAACATCATGCCAACCCTCAATCGTCAGTATGCCGGAGTCTACGTTCAAGAGTGCACCGTTCGCGACGTGTTGAAGTCCAGCGGGATTGTACGAATGTCGGAGAATAACAAATTTGTCGTTGCGGTTGAGAATGTCACACCTCGCATGAATGAGCGATGGGTTATTATGGTGAATGACAAAGAATTAATGGAAAATGGCTTGGACATGAAATTGAATCCACGTGATGCGGTAAAGCTTGAATTGACCAATGCATCCTAAGTATACGAAGAAGCCCAATCTCTATATAGAGAACTGGGCTTTTTTGCATTAAAATATATAAACAACATCCAATTAGCATAGTCAAATATTAAATACGACAGATCTCGTTCGGGCAAAGTTCACAGTGACAGATCCCTTGCAGCATCTTCAGATCTTTGATGACAATCATACCGTTGTCATATTCAATCGCATCTTTCTTGCGCAGATCGCTTAACATGCGGTTTACACTTTCACGGGTAGCCCCGATCATATTGGACAGGTCCGTATGGGTAATTTTTTTGTGAATAATGACATGATCTCCATGCGGCTCACCATACGAATTCGACAACCGAATGAGAGTGGAGCAGAGCGCACCTGGTTTGCCATATAACATGAGGTCCCGGAATTTGGTCTGTGTCAACCTGTGGTGGATGCCCATCCATTTCATAAAGTCAATCGCGAAGTCACAATGCTGGCAGATCAGCATCTCCAGGTCCTTATGCTCCAGTACACCGATCTCACTGTCCTCGAGCACTTCCGCGGAGAAGGTGTGTTTGGACCCGAAGAAGGGATCAGCCTGCCCAATCATATCACCGGTCTGATACATGTACATGATCAGTTCCTTGCCTTCATCCGTGGATTTGGTGATCTGGGCACGGCCCCGTTTCATATAATAAAGTTTGTCAGAGACGTCTCCTTCCCAGTACAGATGTGTACCTTCCGGATAAGTTCTATCTTTCATGGTAACCAGTAGATGGTTGAAGTTTGCTTCCGAGAAACAGTTGGTATTACCGCGTTTTTCCAGTACAGTGGTTAGTTCTATCATAAGTCTATCTCCCCTTTGTGTCCGTCGGATGGACTCCTGTAGCTTACAGTAGCCTCCGAGGTTTGCCGCAAACCGTTGCCGTCCTGATCAGGGTCATCTCGGCCGGGAGGAAGGACGGTACAAATTGCGGTGGTTCAATTTTTAAGTTCAGTATATACCTAATCTTACCGTTTGAGGGGGAAGGAAAGGCGGCAAAAATGACGAAATTTCAAACATTGTGATTAAATTCACTTTTAATGGGGAGCATGATTTTTACAGCCCCATATTTAATATATGAAGTGAAAATGGTTGGATAAAGGACACTACAAAACTTAAATTAAATTTGTTATACTTTGTGAAAAAAATCACATAATTAAGTTTATTGGCATGATACGATGTGAATGTAAAGAAGAGAGACAAACCAATACGAACCTTTAGGAGGATGAGGGAGATGGCTGTAAAGAACGAAGTCGCCCCAGCAAAAGAACCGACAGCAGGTCAGTATATTCAAACGTTAATCGACAAAGCGAATAAAGCACACGCCGCATTCATGAAGATGGACCAGATGCAGATTGACCGGATTGTGCAAGCGATGGCGCTTGCGGGTCTGGATAAACACATGATGCTCGCCAAGATGGCCGTGGATGAAACAGGCCGCGGAGTATATGAGGATAAAATCACCAAAAATATATTTGCAACAGAATATGTGTACCACAGCATCAAGTACGACAAAACGGTAGGTGTGATTGAAGATAACGAGTATGAGAGCTTCCAGAAAATCGCAGAGCCGGTTGGTATTATTATGGGGATTACGCCCGTCACGAATCCAACATCAACGACGATGTTTAAAGCACTGATTTCCATCAAGACGCGTAACCCGATTATCTTTGGTTTCCACCCATCTGCACAGAATTGTAGTCGCGAAGCTGCCAAAATCCTGCGTGATGCAGCGGTGAAGCACGGTGCTCCAGCGGATTGTATCCAGTGGATTGATGATCCTTCCATGGATCGTACGAACGAACTGATGAATCACAATGATGTGGCTCTCATTCTGGCAACAGGCGGATCAGGCATGGTACGTGCAGCGTATAGCTGTGGTAAACCTGCACTGGGCGTAGGGCCGGGTAACGTACCTTGCTTTATTGAGAAAAGCGCGGATATCAATCAGGCGGTGACGGATCTGATCCTGTCGAAGTCTTTCGACAACGGTATGATCTGTGCTTCCGAGCAAGCAGTCATCATTGAAGAACCGATCTTTGATCAAGTGAAGAAAAAAATGATCGCAAATGGCTGTTACTTTGTTAACAAGGATGAAGCGGCAAAATTGACAGCAGGAGCAATTAATGCTGAGAAATGTGCGGTGAATCCGGCGATTGTTGGTCAATCTGCAGTGAGCATTGCGAAGATGTGCGGAATTGAAGTTCCGGCAGGCACCAAAATTCTCGTGGCCGAGATTGAAGGGGTAGGTACCAAATTCCCATTGTCGGCTGAGAAATTGAGTCCGGTACTGGCTTGTTACAAAGTCAAAACGGCAGCAGAGGGCATTGAGCGTGCAGCAGAAGTGGTTGCTTTTGGCGGCATGGGTCACTCTTCGGTTATCCACTCGACAAATGAAGAAGTAATTGGCAAATTCGCAGATCGTCTGCAAACTGGACGGATTATTGTGAATTCACCATCCACACACGGTGCCATCGGGGATATTTACAACACGAACATGCCTTCATTGACACTGGGATGCGGATCATACGGACGTAACTCGACTTCTTCCAACGTAACCGCTGTGAACTTAATCAATGTGAAAAGGGTGGCTCGCCGTACCGTGAATATGCAATGGTTCAAAGTGCCTAACAAAGTCTACTTCGAAAAAGGGGCAACGCAGTATCTTGCCAAAATGCCTGACATCACACGTGTCGCCATTATCACGGATGCCATGATGGTGAAATTGGGATATGTGGAAAAGGTAGAACATTATCTGCGCCAACGCCAAATGCCGGTAGCGATCGAAGTATTCTCTGATGTAGAGCCAGATCCATCCACAACAACGGTAGATCGCGGAACCGAAATGATGCGCCGCTTCCAGCCAGACTGCATTATCGCACTCGGCGGTGGATCACCGATGGATGCTGCGAAAGCCATGTGGTTGTTCTATGAATATCCGGACACGGACTTCAATGATCTGAAACAGAAATTCATGGATATCCGCAAACGGATCTACAAATATCCACGTCTCGGGGTAAAAGCGAAATTCGTAGCAATTCCAACGACATCCGGTACAGGTTCTGAAGTGACATCGTTCGCGGTTATCACAGATAAAAATCAAGGGAATACCAAGTATCCATTGGCCGACTATGAGCTGACACCAGACGTAGCGATTGTTGATCCGGAATTCGTATACTCCCTGCCTAGAACAGCCGTAGCAGATACAGGTATGGACGTACTGACGCATGCCATTGAAGCTTATGTGTCTGTCATGGCGAATGATTACACGGACGGACTTGCGATCAAAGCCATTCAACTGGTATTCCAATACCTGGAGCAGTCGGCACTGCAAGGTGACAAACTGGCTCGTGAGAAAATGCATAATGCTTCCACCATTGCCGGTATGGCGTTTGCCAATGCATTCCTGGGCATTAACCACAGCTTGGCGCATAAATGGGGCGGTCAGTATCACACCGCACACGGACGCACCAATGCAATCCTGATGCCGCACGTCATTCGTTACAACGCGAAAAACCGACCAAATTTGCATCGTTCCCGAAATATTCGCACTTTGTAGCGGATGAGCGGTATGCCGAAATTGCACGGATTCTGGGATTGCCTGCACGTACAACAGAAGAAGGCGTAACCAGTCTCATCAATGCCATTCGCAAACTGAACAAAACATTGGGTATCGAAGAATCGTTCCAGGAGATCGGATTTGACGCCAAAGACTTCGAAGCACATGTGGATTATCTGGCAGACCGTGCCTTCGAAGACCAATGTACAACCGCCAATCCGAAGTTGCCGCTGGTAACAGAGCTGGCTGATGTATACCGCAACGCTTTCTACGGAAAATTTGAATAATGATTTAGAACGAAGAGAGTGCCTTACGGCAAAAAGATCAGGGTTCCCCGAGAGGGGAGCCCCGATTGCCGTATATTCGCAGAGATACACACAATGAGGAAAGGAGGTGATAAAACAAGTAAGTGAGCAAACGGGAAAGTGGGCAGAAAAACGGAGAAGGCGTAGCGTCCGTTTTTCGGGAAAAGATTTGAAGATTTGTTTTGCTCCAAGTACAACGGAGCAAAAGGTTCTAAAAGAGGTGGCACGGAATTCGTGATGTGGCCGTTTGAACGAACCCTTTACACGACAACGGAGGGGCAGAAATAACCTGAAAAAGCGAAGCGTTCGCCTTTATCCCCGGATTTTCCCCTTTGAAAAATAAAATCAAAAAAATCTGGGGATAACAGCGATTGAAAGGTTGTTCTGCCACGCAGTGATCCCGTGTAAAGATTCCGGTTTAATGGGACACAGCGCAGGTGGAGTGAGTTAGTTCACTGACTTTGTGACAAAAATCACAGATGATGAAAGCTCCAAGACGTATACTGAAAATGTAAGAAAAACATTCATCCCGCGGTTCCGGTTCCCAAGTAGAGAGAACATGATCCGGTTTATGTGAAACAATTCACATTAATCGCGGCTCTGGGCACACAATGCTACGAATGAAGCAAGATGTTATGTGTCCAGAAATCCAAATTAGTGGAGGGATTAAGATGTCGGTGATTGAAAAAGATGTCAAACAACAAACAGGCTGGAGAAACTTTACCAAAGGAACATGGACCAAATCCGTAGATGTGAATGATTTTCTGGCACACAACTTGTCTCCGTATTACGGTGATGAAGCATTTCTCGCAGGTGCAACCCAGAATACCAAAGAATTGTGGGAGATTGTATCTGATCTGACCAAAAAGAACGCGATAACGGCGGTGTCCTTGACGTTGATGTGAACACACCAGCGACGATCGTTTCTCACCAGCCAGGTTATCTGGATCAATCCAAAGAGCAGATTGTCGGCGTTCAGACCGATGCTCCATTCAAACGTTCCATTCAACCAACAGGCGGCATCCGGATGATGATTGATGCATGTGAAGCGTACGGCTTCGAATTGCCTCAAGGTGTCATTGATATATTTACAAACATTCGCAAAACACATAACCAGGGTGTATTCGATGCGTATACTTCCGACATGCGTGCAGCACGTAAAGCAGGGATTATTACAGGTCTGCCAGATGCGTACGGCCGTGGCCGGATCATCGGTGACTATCGTCGTGTAGCTTTGTACGGGGTAGACTTCCTGATTCGTAACAAAAAAGGCGAGTTGAACGCACTCGAAGTGGATGTCATCGATGAAGATGTCATTCGTCTGCGGGAAGAATTGTCTGAGCAGATTCGTGCATTGCAAGAATTGAAGCAATTGGGCGATATGCACGGATTCGATATTTCCTTGCCAGCGACTACAGCAAAAGAAGCATTCCAATGGTTGTACTTCGGTTATCTCGCTGCCATCAAAGAGCAGAACGGTGCTGCGATGTCCCTGGGACGTGTATCTTCCTTCCTGGATATCTACATTGAGCGTGACCTGCAAGAAGGCATCTTGTCCGAAGAACAGGCTCAGGAACTCGTTGACCATTTCGTCATGAAACTGCGGATTGTCAAATTCCTGCGTACACCGGATTACAACGAATTGTTCAGTGGAGATCCAACGTGGGTGACGGAGTCCATTGGTGGTATGTCTGTAAATGGTGAAACACGTGTAACCAAAAACAGCTTCCGTTTCCTGCATACACTGCACAACCTGGGACCTGCACCTGAGCCGAACCTGACTGTACTCTGGTCCACGAAGCTTCCTGAAGCTTTTAAAGATTATTGCAGTAAAGTATCCATTGAAACCAGCTCAATCCAGTATGAAAATGATGATCTGATGCGTCCAATCTACGGAGACGATTATGGTATTGCTTGCTGTGTATCGGCGATGAAGATCGGTAAACAAATGCAATTCTTCGGCGCTCGTGCCAACCTGGCCAAAGCTCTCCTGTATGCGATCAACGGTGGTCGTGACGAGAAATCCGGAGCACAGGTCGGACCTGAGTATCCTGCCATTACGAGTGAAGTGCTGGATTACAATGAGGTCATGAAACGCTTCAAACCAATGATGGAGTGGCTCGCGAAGCTCTACATGAACACCCTTAATGTCATTCACTACATGCACGACAAATACAGCTATGAGCGTATCGAAATGGCGTTGCATGACCGTGACATTGTACGTACGATGGCTTGTGGTATCGCGGGTCTCTCGGTTACAGCAGATTCACTGAGTGCAATCAAATATGCCAAAGTAAAACCAATTCGTAACGAACAAGGCATCGCGGTTGATTTTGAAATCGAAGGAGACTTCCCTTGTTACGGTAATAATGAAGACAGTGTAGACAGCATTGCTGTTGAACTGGTGGAGAACTTCATGGGCATGATTCGCAAGCACAAAGCATACCGTAACGCAATACCAACACAATCCGTTCTTACGATCACTTCCAACGTGGTATATGGTAAGAAAACAGGAACTACACCGGACGGTCGTAAAGCAGGTGAACCATTTGCTCCAGGGGCGAACCCAATGCATGGTCGTGACAAAAAAGGTGCACTGGCATCCCTTGGCTCTGTAGCCAAATTGCCTTATGAACACAGTCTTGATGGTATTTCCAATACCTTCTCCATCGTGCCAAAAGCCTTGGGTAAAGAAGAGACAACACGTAAATCCAATCTGACTGCAATGATGGATGGATACTTCGGTCAGAACGCTCATCACCTGAACGTTAACGTATTTGATCGTCAGCAACTGATTGATGCGATGGATCACCCGGAAAATTATCCGCAACTGACTGTTCGGGTATCCGGCTATGCGGTTAACTTCATTAAACTGACTCGTGAACAACAGTTGGATGTCATCAACCGTACGTTCCATGGCTCGATGTAAATAATTTGCAAGTAGAGAGCCCTAGAGAAAGGCATTCCATATCATATTAAACGCACAGCGGATGCGGATACAGAAAGGAAGAGGCAACATGGTTAACGGACATATTCATTCACTCGAAACTTTCGGGACGGTTGACGGCCCAGGCATCCGCTTCGTGCTTTTTATGCAAGGATGTCTACTCAAGTGTCAGTACTGTCATAACCCGGATACATGGGCGCTGGATGGTGGAAAAGAAATGACGCTGGAGGAGGTACTGGCTGAAATTGAGCCATATCTATCCTACTACCGCAGCTCTGGAGGCGGACTCACGATATCTGGCGGAGAACCAACGTTGCAGGCTCACTTTGTAGCAGAAATCTTCAAAGAAGTGAAACGCCGCTGGGGATTGCATACGACACTGGACAGCAACGGATTTAATGAACCGGAACGTATTCACGATCTGTTGGATCACACGGACCTGGTTCTGCTGGATCTCAAGCATATTGATGACGAGAAACATATCAAGCTGACAGGCAAATCCAATGAAAGAACATTGAAAACGGCCAAGTGGTTATCGGAGCAAGGTCGGAAAATGTGGATACGCCACGTGTACGTGCCTGGCATTCATAACGAGGAAGAGGATCTGCTTAACCTCGGACGGTTTATTGGCACATTAAATGGCGTCGAAAAGTTCGAAATTCTCCCATACCATCAGATGGGGATCTACAAATGGGAAGCACTCGGCAAAGTATATCCACTGGATGGCGTTCCTTCGCCAAGTGAAGAAGAAGTGGAGCGGGCGTATCGCCTGATCGAACAAGGTCGCCAGGAAACAGCTGGCGTGACCTGTCCCGGTAAGTAACTACCTTTATATATGGTAAAACAATCAACCAAGCAGTCCTTGCGACCTAGTTCGCAGGGGCTGTTTTTTGGTTTCTCAACATCTGGCCAAGGCGATTATTTGTCCAGTGAAGGATTTTATCCCTCCATTGATGAATTGTCATCCTTACGATGTAAGCTCCGGCTTTTTATAATCAGAGTGTAAAGCCAAATGCTCAATATCTTGAGGAGGGTCAACCAGATGAAAAAAGGAATGACATTACTGCTTTCATTATTGCTTATCACTTCATGGACTTTGGCGGGATGTTCTAGCTCAAGTAACGAGCCACAGCAGGGCGCAGGCAATACACCTGTGGAGGAGACAAGCAAGGAACCGGTTGAGATGCTTCTTCGCCACACGCAGGTGGGGGCTGATAAACAGAAAAGACTGGCGATCCTGCAGGATGTTGTGGACCAAGTTGAAGGAGAGATACCCAATCTGACCTTTACGCTGGATGGTGTCGAATCCGATGTGAATCGCAAGGAAAAGCTTCGCGGAGAGATGGCGGCAGGCAACCCGCCGGATATATTTGAACTGTTCGGTAGCCCGGATTCCAAAGTATATGCCAAGGAAGGCATGCTGCTTGATTTGACCCCGATTCTACAAGAGTTGGGTATCCAGGACCAGTTTACATCCCTTGAACCGTTTACGTATGAAGGCAAGGTATATGGACTGCCGATTGGCGGTTCAGGCGAAGGTTTTTTCTACAACAAAGAGTATTTTGAAAAAAAAGGATGGAAAGCGCCAACCACCATGGCCGAACTGGATAATATACTAGCCGAGATCAAGGCTGATGGCAAAGTACCGCTTGCTTCTGCATCCAAGGCAGGCTGGGTTCCGCTAATGTTAACCAACCACCTGTGGTCCCGCTATGCCGGGCCGGAGATTACTGCCAAATTTGCAACAGGTGAAGCAAAGTGGACCGACCCGGGTGTGGTGCAAGGTTTTGCCAAACACAAGGAGTGGGTGGATAAAGGTTATTTCAAAAAAGGTGAGCTGGGCTTCGAGTACGCCGAATATACCACGCAATTTACAAGCGGCGAAGCGGTACTAATGTATGACGGGACATGGAAATCATCTGTATTCAAAGAAGGTCAGAGCGGTGAATCGCTCATTGGCAAGGTTGGATTCTTCAATATGCCTCCGGTAGAGAACGGTGCAGGTGATCAGACTTCTTTGATGCGGGATGTGAACAATGGATACGGATTCTCGGCAGCCGTGGCGGATGACCCGCAGAAGCTGGAAGCCGTAAAGGCTTTTATCAAAAATTTCTACAATGAAGATATGCAGATCCGTGGTCTTGTAGAAGATGGTGTGTTGCCTGCGATGAAGCTGGACGAGAAAGTGCTGACCGATAGCATTACCGATGATCTGATGAAAGAAATTGTGGCCGTACTTAATGCATCCAAGACATCTTTCCCGGCATTTGATGCACTCGTTCAGGCTGATGTGACGACAGAGATCAGCAATCTGCAAATCCAGAAGTTGATTGGTGGGCAGACCACGCCAGAGAAAATGGCAGAAGAGCTGCAAAAGGTGCAGGAGGAAGCAAACGCTTCAGTGGAATAAATCAATCCAGGTTGAACTGCGATCGTTGAAGTGACTGAAGGAGGCTGACCATGAATACTTCACTCCGCAGCCCGTTAATCTATACGCTGTTTGTACTGCCGGCCTTAATTTTGTTTGTGATGTTCTTTCTGTACCCTATTGGCAGACTCCCTGTATTACAGTCTGACCAGTTGGAATGGGGTATCGGCTGAGCCACGTTTTGTGGGCTTATCCAACTATGTGAAGGCACTGACCGATGAACGATTTTGGATTTCCACACGGAATAATGGCTTTTTCATCGGGTTTTCGGTACTGATCCAGGTACCCCTGATTGTCCTGTTTTCGCTTCTGATTGCCAATGTGAAAAGGCTAAAAGGTCTGTACAAAACAGCTGTTTTTTTACCATCCATCATGTCGACAGCCGTGATTGGTATCTTATGGGGGTTCATCTATGAGCCTAATATCGGCCTGTTAAACAAAATGCTTCATGTGCTTGGCATCGATCCAATCTACTGGTTATCGGATAACCGATTTGCCATGTTGTCCATTTTGGTGACCAATGCATGGCAGTGGACGGGGTTTTACATTGTCATGGTGCTGGCCGCCATACTGGCGATTCCTCGTGACCTGGATGAAGCGGCTGCAATCGATGGCGCAACGGCAGTGCAACGAGCAATGCGAATTACATTGCCGCTGATCCGGCCAATCATTTCAGTGGTGATCATGTTGTCCATTGCAGGTGCCATGAAAGCAGCCGACATTGTGATTGTCATGACCAAAGGTGGGCCCGCTGGGTCCACCGAGGTTTTGGCGACCTATATGATCAAATATGCGATCACCAACTTCAAATATGGTTATGGCAATACCATTGCGGTACTGATCTTTGCTTTGACGCTTGTGCTCACCGCGCTGTATCAACTGCTGGTGGCGAGAAAGAGCGAGAAGGTGGAATATTGATGGCGAAAAGCATAAGAAGCAGTATACCTCATGTGTTGTTAATGTTGTATTTAATCGCGATTTTGTTCCCGTTTTTATTTGTAATCTTCTCTTCCTTCAAGCAGGATAATAATGAAATTGCTCTGAATCCATTCGGTCTGCCGACAACATGGGAGTTCAACAATTACGTGGAGGCTTGGGTGAATGCGAAGATTGGCACGTATTTCTGGAACAGCCTGTACATTTCGGTTCTGTCGTCCGCATGCACCATTGTTCTCGGAGCCATGTTTGCTTTTGCGGTAACCCGGATGAGACACCGAAGATGGAGTCTGTTTCTGTACAGCCTGATTCTGGCAGGTATGCTTATTCCCAACAATGCACTCATGCTGCCGATCTATCTGCTTGTTCGCAAAATGGGCATATTGGATACACATCTGGCATTGATCGTGCCCTACGTGGCGAATGCGATTCCCTTTACCATTATTATACTGGCGGCTTTTATGCGTTCTTTGCCGGGCGAGATTGAGGAAGCGGCGGTCATGGACGGCTTGAGGGCTCCCGGGATCTTTGCTAAAATAGTGATACCTCTTACGATTCCGGCCATCGTTACCGTTTTTATCGTTAATTTCCTCGGCAACTGGAATGAATTTTTACTCGCGAACTATTTCTTATCCACCGATAAATTGCGTACGCTGCCAGTGGGCATGGTCCAGTTTCGGGACCAATATCAGATGAATTATGCCCAGATGTCGGCAGGTATTGTATACAGTGTTGTACCTGTACTTGTGATCTACGCTATTCTCCAGGAGAAAATTATTGAAGGCGTAACTGCAGGTGGTGTTAAAGGTTAGTTAATACCATGAACCAGTTGATGGGGAGAACGGGATATGAACTTGCGAATGAAGCTGGCCTTGGCATTTCTGCTGCTGATCATCGTACCCATGTGTGCGCTTGGCATTGGCATGTTTCTGGTCACGTCACATACGATTGAGAAAAAATACAATCAACAGGCCGAATATGCGCTTCAGGCCATTAGTTATAATATCGAGAACGTATTTCAGCAGATTAATAATGTGACCGACAATGGGATAGCGACATCGGTTTTTCAAATGGCGTTGAACGCCAAGGACCCGACCAAGCAGGATCTGGGAACCGGTAATCAGTTGTCCCTGAATGCCAGCCAGCGCAATTTCCGTTCCCTTCTATATAATTATCCGTTCATCAGTTATGCCTTTTTATATGATTTGCGTTTGTCCGAGAACAATCAGATTGTATCCATTTTCACCAAAGAAAATTTTCAAGCCCTTCCTTTTCAGCAATTCAAAGTACATCCTTTATTCAACGAAATTCAGCAACTTAATGGCGTGCCCAAATGGCTCGCACCTTTGGAATATCCGGAATTAACCGGGGTAGAACCTGTCTTCACCCAGATCAGACTGGTGAAGGAACTCAGTTATTTTCAGAACATTGGCGTGCTTGTTGTCCAGATCAAAAAGGAGAGATCGACCGGATCTTTCGTCACCTGCAAATCAGCGATTCGGCACAGGATACGTCATTCCTGTTAATCAACGAAGAAGGGCTGATCGTCTATGATCCTGCAGGTCGGTATAACGGTGAGAACATGCAGAACCTTGGTGCTGAATCGGGCAGTTACGGTCCCGGCTTTAACAGCATCAGAACGGTCTTTGACGGCAAGGAGAGCATCATTTCGCAATATCATCTCAAGAACTATAACTGGAGTCTCGTCAGTGTGACATCATGGGAAGCCTTATCTGCGGAAACCAATGCCTTTGCAGGCTGGTCTGTCATTATTATTCTGTCGTGCCTGTTCGCTGCCATGATCTTTAATCTATTTTTCATGAATCGTATTACGGGCAACATTGCTGTACTTGTAAGGTTTATGCGTCGAGTGGATGATGGTGATTTTAATGCGAGGGTGGAAGGTAAAGGTTTTGACGAGATGCAGCTGCTTGCGCAAGGGTTCAATGAACTGTTGGACCGTATCGGGGATTATTCCGTCGTGTTCGGGCAGAGCAGGAGCAGAAGGCACAGGCAGAACTACGTGTCCTGCAAGCCCAGATCAAACCGCATTTTCTGTTCAATACATTGGAATCAATCAATGGCTTGGCATTGCGTGGTGAGGGGCGCAAAGTAAGCGAGATGGTGACCAGGCTGGGCAATATGCTTCGTATCAGCATTCAGGATCAGGAAGAGATTCCGCTGGGTGAGGAAATAAGGCATTTGCAGAGTTATCTGGAGATTCAACAGTACAGGTTTAGTGATTTGTTCACCTATGAGATTGACATTCCGCCCCATCTATACAGTTCAATTCTGCTTAAACTGACCCTCCAGCCTCTGGTGGAAAATAGCATTCAACATGGGTTTGAGGGGATCACCTATCCAGGTGTACTGCGGATAAGCGCCTATGCAGAACAGGGTCAACTTGTGTTATGTGTTGAGGATAATGGGATCGGTATTACCCAGGAAATGCTCGCACGATTTGAGTATATGGCAGCTGATCCGCCGGAAGATATGCTGGCGAAAGAGGCGGAATCATTATCGTCCATAACAGAACGCCGGGGATTGGGATTACGAAGTGTGGCTGATCGAATTCGTATTCAATACGGGACCGGGTATGGCATATTTATATGTTCAGCACCGGGGAATGGCACCGTTATTCGATGCATCATTCCATTATATGAGCAGGAGGAAGCCGGATGAATCTGACTGCAATGCTGGTTGACGATGAGCTCCCGATTCTGGAGAATCTGAACTACATTTTACCCTGGGAAGAGATGGGGATTGAAATCACAGGTACTGCGAGAAGTGGAGCAGAAGCGCTGGGGAAAGTAACAGAAGGTCATCCAGACATTCTCTTGTGCGATATTCGGATGCCGTCTATGGATGGATTGGAACTCATTCGTTTGCTGCGAGAGCAGGGGGAAACGTGTGAGATTATTTTGCTGACCGGGTATCAGCAGTTTGAGTATGCTCGGACCGCTATTCAATATAATGTTCATGAATACATATGCAAGCCCATTGATTATTTGCATCTGGAGAATAAGCTGCGCGAACTTGCCGGGCAGATTCAGAAGAGACGTATGGAAAGTGAATCGCAACGTAATCGCAGCCAGGAGATGGAAAGCTGGATCAGACATAAACAGTTGATGGACCTGCTGCGAGGAGAAGTATCGTCAAAAATTACCTATCCTGCTTCTATCACTGAAAGTATAACAACTGTTGTACCGTATACGTTGCTGCTGGTGGATGTAGTCGGTTATTTTCGCCATTCTATCGGCTGGACCGAACTTCAGCATGAGCGATGGCATGAGACCGTAAGTTCCAGACTTAGGGAAGTGGCTGAGAGAAGTGCGGGGAACTGTCAGATTCTTTCGACTCGCAAAGGTGAGTGGTGCGTCCTGCTGGAGGCATCGGGTGAATGGCAACACAGCTCAGAGGAATTGGCCCAACAACTGTGTCTTGAATTGAACGCGTTATTATCCTTGGATTCAAGTGTGAAGGTCAGGGTAGTACAGGATGTTGTGCCCATGAACCTGGAAATTCAAATTCTGGAGCGATACCGGCATTGTCAAAAAATGCTGATGTCCCATCCGGAACGTGAGGACAGGGTGTTGAAGGCGAGCTGTACCGAAACGACCTTAACGTCTGATCGTGCGGCCTCCAAAGGCGCTAACTCATGGATTACTAGAGAAGATCTGGAGCTGGTTACGCGATGGATTCGGCAAGGGAACAAGCAGGGGCTGCGCGATGTGTTGGATCAACTTAGACATCGAATGGGGAATTCAGTAGAATCCTTCGACAGGATAAGTGAGACCAATCTTCGGTTTATGCTTGTACACATGCTTCGGGAACTGCGAGAAGTACAGGCCATTCCTGATGAGCACGAAGTGAATTATTGGAATGCACTGCAAGGGGCCGGATCCATGAGGGAGCTCCTTGAACTTGCAGAGGTCGTTACCCAAGCCTGTCAAGGTAAACCAACGCAGCCACGTCCTTCCGTTTCGGAACTGATCCTGTCTGCATGTGAGTATATGGACGCACGACTGCAACAGGACTTTGGAATAGATGAAGTCTCCGATTGGCTCGGAATCAGCCCCGGTTACTTCTGCCAGCTATTTAAAACCCAAATGGGTGTTACTTTTGTGGAATACATGACGCAGAAACGGATGGAAAGTGCCGCTTTATTGTTGAGTACAACCGAATGGAGCATTACAGCGATTGGGGAAGCTACAGGGTTCAAGGAGCGTCGCTACTTCTCCAAGGTGTTTCATAAACACTTTCATATGAAACCCTCCGAGTACAGGCAGAATAAACGGTTGGGTTCGTAGGGCAAGGGAAACGAGAGGAGAGGTCGAATGAAATCCTTGAATGATCTGACGTTGGAGCAAAAGGTAGGCCAATTGTTCATGTGTGGATTTCACGCTCAGCACGCAGATGAACAGATTACTCGCTTAATCCGTGACTATCACGTCGGGGGCGTCATTTATTTCCGGCGCAATGTTGGAAGTGTAGATCAATTGACAAGGCTGTCCGCCGAATTGCAAAATCTGGCTGCCGAAGCGGGGACATTACCACTTATGATTTCGGTAGACCAGGAAGGTGGCATGGTTGCACGGATCGACAAAGAGGGAATGACGCAGGTGCCGGGGAATATGGCACTTGGTGCCACAGGTAATCTGGAATATACCTTGGAATGTGCTCAAATTTTGGGGTGTGAGTTAAAAAGCATCGGTATTGATATGAACCTAGCGCCAGTGATCGATGTGAATAACAACCCGCTGAATCCAGTCATCGGTGTGCGTTCGTACGGTGAACATGCTGAAAGTGTGGCCGCTCATGGCGTCGCAGCCATCACCGGATATCAATTACAGGGCATAGCTGCTACTGCCAAACATTTTCCGGGACACGGAGATACAGCCATAGATTCTCATCTGGGTATGGTTACGGTACCTCATGATCGAAACAGGCTGGAACAGATCGAGCTGCTGCCGTTCCGTCGGGCAATTGAGGCCGGAGTTGATGCGATTATGACAGCTCATGTGATGTTCCCTTCAATTGAGCCCGAGCCCATTCCGGCAACGTTGTCGCATAAGGTGTTAACGGGCCTGCTACGTAAGGAAATGGGTTTTGAAGGCATTATAATTACAGATTGTCTTGAAATGCATGCCATATCCAAGCCATATGGGGTATCGGAAGCTGCCGTTCGTGCTGTAGAAGCCGGAGCAGATCTGATCCTTGTGAGTCATACCTTGCAGGATCAGGTTGCTGCGCTGGAAGCCATTGTGGAAGCCGTTCGAACGGGACGGATCTCCGAAGAGCTTATTCATCAGGCGGTGGAACGCATTATAACATGGAAAAGCAAGCGTTGCGGGCAGCAGATTGGTCATCTCGTTTTGCCGAAAATGAATGACACGATCGAAGCAGCAGATGTTGAACCTATACATTGCAGTGAATCCATTAAACCCATTAAACCCAGTAATTCAAGTAAACGAAACGAATCGATGCTGTTCACAATTGCTTCAAGCAGTATTACGATTGTTCATAATGATGGACTGCTGCCGTTGGACCCTGAGAAGGACGTGTATGTCATCTGGCCAGAGGTTGTACAACGGACAGAGGTGGATGAACCATGGTCTCATACTGAATCACTTGGTATGGCGCTTTCGCAGTTGCGAGGCAGCGTTCGTGAACACAACATGACTACTCAGCCCACTCTTGATGAAGCAGATCGGATATTGGCGGAAGTGTCGGAGAGTGAGCAAGTGATCGTATGTACGTACACATCGGCAGGTCATCTTCCGAAAGGGCAACAGTATTTGGTTGAAAAGCTTAGTGAGAATCATTCGCTGATTGTCATTGCTCTGCGCAATCCATATGATCTGCTGGAGATTCCGAGGCCGGGAAGTTATCTGTGTACATATGAGAATACACCTGTGGTCGTCCAGGCACTGTCCCATGTGTTAACCGGTGGACTGCAGCCAACAGGCCGTTTGCCTGTCCGTTTGTTCTCAACCATTGAATGATTACATCTCTCTGAGATATGGTGCAATTAGACCGTATCACAGAGAGATTTTTTTGTTGAAAATAGCTATTGGGTAATTTTGGGATCTAATATCAAAAAGATAACGGATAGATAACTATTTTCATAGTATTTTCCTTCTATTAAAAGTTTACAATTCTCCTCTACTTTTTTTAGCAACTTTTCCCGGTTGCAAGCGTCTAATAATATGACTTTTTGAGGGGGATATTTATAAAATGGGAGCAGAAGGAGCCAAAGACAAAGAATGAATTTGAAGAAGAAATTGTCCATACTTACCGCTTTTGCTGTTTTTCAGGCGTTTGCAGTGATTCCTGCAAATGCACAATCAGCAGATCAGAGCGATACTACACCAGTGAATACAGCCAAAGTGAAATCCGTGGAGGTTGTGAAGAAAGAACAGACCATCGCGGAATCTGAAGTGAAAACAGGAACAGACACGCCAACATCCAATAATGAAACAACTGAAGAAGTGAATCCAGAGGACAATGTTCCTACAGGAACGGATGCTACGCCAGTTGATCCGGATACGGAACCGACGGATGAAGAAGGTACAGCTGAGGAAACACCAGCACCTACACCAGTAGAAGTGGAGCAACCGTCTACATCTGTTGCTGGAGGCGGTGGTGGAGACCTTACTCTTTATATGAACAGTAACAAAATGATGCAAGATGGCAAAACATATCTTGCCGGACAGCCAATGGCTGTTAAAAATGGTGTATCCTATGTAGCTATTCGTGCTCTCGTTGATCGAGTTGGCTATGATGTCAAATATGATAACACAACCAAAGAAACAATCATTATTAGTGGTGAAGATGAGCTGCGTTTCAAAACAAACAGCAAGATCTATACCGTTAATGGTGTGTCCAGAACGATGAAGGGCGCGGCTTATCAACAAAAAAATACGTTCATGGTGCCGTTGACTTCCATTACACAGGCTCTGGACATTACGTATAAAGTAAATCAATCTGCCAAAACGGTTGTATTGAATCTGAGTACCAAACCGGTGGCAAGCTTCACAGTACAAAAAGAGGTCTTTGCCGGCGACCGGGTAACCTATACAACCAGATCCAGCTCTCCCAAAGGACTGAGCATTGTGGATGAGCGTTGGACAGGCCGTCAGGATTCATTCGACCAACCTGGAACATATACAGTAACCTATGCGGTTCAGGATTCAAGTGGTCAATGGAGTGATCCATATTCGGTTACGATTAAGGTTGAACGACCGAATCTGCCACCTGTCGCGATGTTTACGACAGATAAAGAAGAATACAAAATGGGTGAAAAAATCACTTATATTGATCAAAGCACAGATGATGAGAACGCAATTGTAAAAACAGAATGGGATAACAATGCACTGGCATTCTTTGTTCCAGGACCGAAGACCGTAACGATTACAGTTACCGATAAACATGGTGCTAGCGATAGCTACACCAAGATAATCAACATTACGGGCGAAACGCTGTATAGCCTGTCCGATTTCAATCAATTGTTCACACCTGTTGGTGAGAAGTTTACCTTCGACGGTGGCGGAGTACCTGCAATGGAGAAAGTTCCTTTCACGTATTATGATGAGCCGAGTCTGCTGATCCGCAGTAACAGTCCGGAAACGGTGAATACGGAAGGTATCGTATACAAGGAATCTTCCTTCGGACAGACACGTTTCATGATCCACCATGTGAACAACACAGGCAAAAATGTGAAAATGTACGTTGTAGCGACTAACAATAATGCTTACACAGCCTCCATTGAGCAGCAAAACATGGGCTTTGCAGGACCGTCACCTTTTGCAACGGTAGCTGGAAAGCTGTCGATTGACCGTTGGTTCCAATCCATGCAGAATGGTACCGGACAAAAGAAAGTGTACATCCAGCCAGGAGAGAGCAAGCTGATTCTCAATGATCTGAGCGTTCTCCCGATGAAGCAGGGACAAGTCATCTCCTTGTATTCGGATGTATTCAGTGACTATGAACTGGATTACAACATTATCATGATCGAAGAAAACAAGGACCCGATGGAAGTGTTGTCGAGCCTGCCAGTTCTGGATCGTGATGGTGTTCACAACCGTGGTACGTATCCAAATGCCACACGAATCATCACGTACGATCAAGAAGTAGGTTCGAAGCCTGCACGTCTTCCACTTGGAGACAATGCAAGTGATCCGAACCTTGTGGGAACGGACCCTATGGCTTACACGGAAGCTTCCAACGCAGGTAACTTCGGTGTATTGTACAAAATTACTTTGAATAATGTTGCTCCGCGCACATTGATTTCATTCAACCCTCGTGGAGGCAGATACTCAGGTGTGGCACTCGTGAACGGACAAGTCGTTCAGATTTCTACAGGCAAATCCGTAACTGCACCGAATGAGCAAAGCGTAATGTATCGCACAGGTTCGTACGGCGAGAGTGTAACCATTCTCTTCTCGGCGGCACCAGGAAGTAACCTGCCTGTTAACCTGCTGTTCACGCCGCTTCCGGCTGAAAAGTAATATTATGAACATGCACGGACGGTTTGGAGTGAAAGCTTATATCACATATACCCGTTCACCCCAAAAGTCGCCCGAACGATTGATCTGAACCGTCAGGAAGGGACTCCATCCATATGACAATGTCATTAGCTCAATGCTAAACGTAATGGCAATGCGTGTGTATGGAGTCCTTTTTATGTGATGTTGGAATGACCTAACCCGGTGGCTTCGTTGACTCTAATCGTAATTTGATGCATTATTAGATGTATACAGATGAGGCAAAATGCTCGTATGACAGGAGGTGCTTTAGATCATGCTGTCGACAGAACAGATTATTTCGACCATGTCCTCACAGGGGCTGCGCATTACCGATCAGCGGAAAACACTGGCCCGGTTATTTGCCGAGTCTCCCGGGTATCTTACACCCAAGGACGTCTATGAATATATGGGTAAGACTTACAGCGGACTGAGTTTTGACACAGTATATCGGAATTTGCGTGTGATGCAGGAACTGGGTGTACTGGAACAGGTCATCTTCGAAGATGGCGTTAAATTCAAAGCACACTGCAGTGAAGATCATCATCACCATCATATGATCTGTCTGAAGTGTCAGAAGACATATCCGATTATTTTTTGCCCGATGCAACTTGCGGATGCGCCTGAGCAATTTCAGGTGGTAGACCATAAGTTCGAGGTGTTTGGATATTGCAAGGACTGTGCAGAACATGCGCCGGCCAAAGCGGTATCTGGACATCATCACGCTCACGGGAAGCATTGACGATGAAGTTATCGCGCAGAATAGCTCAGGCACCCATTCGGGTGTACCGCAACTATATTTCTCCATTGACGCCGCCAACATGTCGGTTCTATCCAAGCTGTTCGGCTTACGCCATGGAGGCGATTGAAGTGCATGGTGCGCTCAAAGGCTCGTTGTTAACAGCAAAACGCATTGCCAAATGTCACCCGTTTCATCCTGGTGGAGTAGATCTGGTACCGCCGAAGGCGGAGAAGTCTACTCTGGTATCCGAGTAACGTTGTAACCTGAAGTATTCGGGTGGCCGTGAAGAAATCTGGAATTGAACTCGAGGCTGCTGCCCACTTGACAAAGGGGTCCGCATTTCAGTATATTTTTCCTATATGATTTCCAGTGAAGGGATAAGTACAGACACACCCCCAGTGCAGAGAGCCGGATGAGCTGAGAACCGGTCTGGGAGGAGGATGGAATATGGTCCCGGAGGAACCTCTTTCGAGCGAGCAGACAGTGATTTCAGAAGCTGCTGTCGTAAGGCTGAGGCGTGATCCAGCGTTAATGGGCGGTCGAAGGACCGACAGAGCCTGTGTTTTGCAAAAAACATGGGGAATTTGGGTGGTAACACGTGAGAGCAACTCTCGTCCCATAGGGGCGGGAGTTTTTTGTGTTCTTTTTTAGTTGTTTTGGACGAAGGGATCACATGAAGCAGGAACATTTGAAGGAGGAGAAGTCATTCATGGCTGACCAAAAAACATTTTATCTAACAACCCCGATCTATTATCCGAGTGACAAATTGCATATTGGGCATGCGTATACCACTGTGGCGGGAGATGCAATGGTTCGTTACAAACGTTTACGCGGTTATGATGCTCATTATCTGACAGGAACCGATGAGCATGGCCAGAAGATTGAGCGCAAAGCACAAGAGAAAGGACAGACACCACAAGCGTTTATCGATGATATCGTAGTGGGGATCAAGGAATTGTGGAACAAGCTGGACATTTCCAATGACGACTTTATCCGTACAACCGAAGAGCGTCACAAAACCGTCGTTCAGGATATCTTTGACCGTTTGCTGAAGCAGGGAGATATCTACAAAGGTGAGTATGAGGGCTGGTACAGCATTCCGGATGAGACGTATTACACGGAGACTCAGCTGGTGGATGTTGAGAAGAATGAGAAGGGTGAGATTATCTCGGCCAAGAGCCCGGATAGCGGACACCCCGTAGAATTGGTCAAGAAGAATCATATTTCTTCCGCATGAGCAAATATGCTGATCGTCTGTTGAAATATTATGAAGAGAACCCGGGCTTTATTCAGCCGGAATCCCGTAAGAACGAGATGATCAACAACTTCATCAAGCCGGGTCTTGAAGACTTGGCCGTATCGCGGACTACATTTGAATGGGGCGTCAAAGTTAAAGGTGATCCAAAACACGTGGTCTACGTGTGGATTGATGCATTGTCCAACTATATTACAGCACTGGGCTACGGTTCATCCGATGCATCCTTGTATAACAAGTTCTGGCCTGCGGATGTACATCTGGTAGGTAAAGAAATTGTTCGTTTCCATACGATCTACTGGCCAATCATGTTGATGGCTCTGGATTTGCCTTTGCCGAAGAAAGTGTTTGCACATGGCTGGTTGCTAATGAAGGACGGCAAGATGTCTAAATCCAAAGGCAATGTGGTTGATCCAGTGACTCTGATTGACCGCTATGGTCTCGATGCACTTCGTTATTATCTGCTGCGTGAAGTGCCGTTTGGTTCTGATGGTACATTTACACCAGAAAGCTTCGTAGAACGTGTCAACTCCGACCTTGCGAATGATCTGGGTAATCTGTTGAACCGAACAGTTGCCATGGTAGACAAATATTTCGAAGGCAAAGCGCCTGCTTTTGCTTCGAATGTGACTGAGTTTGATGCTTCACTCGAAGAAGCAGGCCTTGCCACGGTAGAAAAAGTGGAACAGGCGATGGAAAACCTGCAGTTTTCCGTAGCCCTGACAGCGATCAGCCAGTTTGTCAGCCGTACCAATAAATACATTGATGAGACGCAACCATGGGCGCTGGCTCGTGATGAAGCAAAACGCGATGAATTGGCATCCGTTATGTCTCACCTGATCGAAAGTTTGCGCATTGCCTCCATTCTGTTGCAACCGTTCCTGACGCGTGCTCCTCATAAAATCTGGGCACAGCTCGGCATTCAGGAAGGTGAACTCACAGCTTGGGATACAGCCAAGCAATGGGGTCTAGTTCCGGCTGGAAACGCCTTGCAAAAAGGTGATCCCATCTTCCCACGTTTGGATTCCGAACAGGAAATTGCTTATATCTCAGAAGCGATGACTGGCGGCCAAAAGCGGCACAGCCTGAAGCAAGTCAAGAAGATGGAACTTCGGCAGCTGTTGAACCGGTAACTGCACCTGAGGGTACCGAAGAGATCGGTATTGACGATTTTGCCAAAGTTGAACTGCGTGTGGCGCAAGTCATTTCCTGCGAACCTGTCAAAAAAGCGGATAAGTTGCTGAAGTTGCAGCTCGATCTGGGTTATGAGCAGCGCCAGGTCGTTTCTGGAATCGCAAAGTTCTACTCGCCAGAAGAGATGGTTGGACGTAAAGTGATCTGTGTAACGAACCTCAAACCGGTGAAACTTCGTGGTGAACTGTCTCAGGGTATGATCCTTGCAGCATCGCATGGCGACCAGCTTACACTTGCTACAGTACCAGACAATATGCCTAATGGCGCACAAGTGAAATAAAAAGAATCCATTTCATTATACTTTTTTTATTGAGTTATGAAATTGATTTAAATACTTTCGTTACTATGACTAAAGGTGGCCCGATGTAATTCGGGTCCCTTTTTATGGGGATAATTTATATCTGACGGGAAGAGAACAAGCATATACTGTTATGAACTCCGGACTTCAGGAAAGAATGAATAGGGCGGGATGGCTTGACAAGTAGGTTCAGGTTACCTATAATTCTTTCAGTAATGTTTACGATTAAGAGATGCGGAGTGAATTATAATGACATTTTATAAAATGCAACATCAAGTTCGGGATAACCGGACAGGCAAGACGAGCCAAAGAGGCAACATGAAGTTGCTATGGACGGGTTTGCTTATTCTCACGTTGCTGGTATTGTCTGCGTGTGGGCAGGATAATTCCAATAATGCAAAGATTGTGGAAGGTAAAGTAAACGTAGTGACGACATTTTATCCTGTTTATGCTTTTACGACTGCAATCGGTGGAGAGGATGCCAATGTCATTAACCTGCTGCCAACAGGAGTAGAGCCACATGACTGGACTCCGAAGAGTCAGGATATTGTGAATACATCCAAGGCACAGCTGTTTCTCTATAATGGAGCTGGACTGGAAGGGTGGGTGCCGAATTTCCTGAAGTCGCTGAATAGTGATTCACAGGTGAAGTCTGTTGCCGTCAGTGAAGGTGTTAAGCTGTTAACCGCTGAAGGTGATGATGGGCATGGTCACGGCGAAGAGCACGAAGACGAGCATGCCGATGAACATACAGATGAGGCTACGGGTGAAGATGTCGATGATCATCATATTGATCCACATACGTGGGTGAGTCCGAAATCAGCCATGATTATGGCTGAGAACATCAAAAATAGTCTGGTCGAGGCAGATCCGGATCACAAAGCAGGTTACGAACAGCGTTACGAAGAGCTTCGTACCAAGCTTGAGACGCTGGATCAGCGTTTTACAGATGAGTTGGCTAACGTACCCAACAACGAAATTGTTGTTTCACATCAAGCGTTCGGCTACCTTGCACGTGATTATGGACTAACCCAGCATGCCATTATGGGCCTCTCCCGGATGCTGAACCGACAGGGCAGGATATTGTGAAACTTGCCAAACTGGTTAAAGGTGAAGGCATCAAATACATTTTCTTCGAAGAGCTGGTATCTGACAAATTGGCGAAAACACTGGCTAGTGAAGCAGGTGTGGAGACCATGGTCCTTAATCCGGTTGAGGGATTGACCAAGGAGCAGGCAACCAACGGGGATGATTATTTCACCCTGATGGAGAAAAATTTGCAAAATCTGCTGATCGCATTAAAATAAGATAGAATGAAGGAATCTAACCTAAGAGTCTTTACCGTTCGCGGTGAAGGCTCTTAGGACGCTATGAGATTCTCATATATAATGAAAGGCGGCTTTGCCATGCAGCAAATCATGCCATTATGTCATGATCCAATTATAGAGATCGAGAAACTATCCTTTTCCTACGGGGACCAGCGAGTGATTGAGAATCTCGATTTTATGGTCCAGGAGCGGGACTTTGTCGGGATTATTGGTTCCAACGGGGCGGGTAAAACGACATTGCTGCGCATGCTGGTAGGACTTCTCCCTCCTGCACAGGGGGATATCAAACTATTCGGACAGTCGATTCGCAGGTTCAAAGATTGGGATCGAATCGGGTACGTGCCACAAAAGAATGCATTTAACCCGTTATTCCCGGCGACCGTTCGTGAAGTGGTTATGTCCGGCTTGTACAATAACAAAAACATGTTTCGTCGGATGTCTCGCAAATGTCAGCAACAGTGTACGGATGCGATGCAGGTCATGCGAATCGAGGATCTGGCGAACAAACGTATTGGTCAGTTGTCTGGCGGACAGCAGCAGCGAGTATTTTTGGCACGAGCGCTTATCAATCACCCGGATTTGTTGATTCTGGATGAACCCACAGTAGGTATTGATGCTGAATCACAAGCCAGTTTTTTTGAACTGATTACGCATATGCATGAACACCACCGCATGACTTTTCTGATGGTCTCACATGATATGGATCGGATGGAGAGTTATCTGGGTTCTGAAGCTGCGGTAACGAATGGCAAAATTAATTTCCATGTCCGTCATTCGCATGAGTTGCAGGATTGTGCTGAAACTAATCTGCAACATACCACAGCACAGGTACGCTAACCGCATTTATGGACCATTAGATTAAAGCAAGGCCGAAGGAGTCGTGTTTGTTTTGGAAATATTAATGAGTGATTTTTTTCAGCGTGCGCTGGCGGGTGGTTTGTTAATTGGCATTACTGCGCCGTTGATCGGACTGTTCCTGGTGTTACGGCGATTATCCATGATTGGAGACACCTTGTCTCATGTAACGATTGCGGGTGTAGCACTTGGCTTCCTGATTGAAGTGTATCCCATTGCGGTAGGTTTGATATTTGCCGTGCTTGCTTCATTTGCGATCGAGAAGTTGCGCAAAGCGTACAAGAGTTACGCCGAATTATCGATTGCCATTATCATGTCCGGTGGCGTGGCGCTGGCTTCCTTGTTCTTCACGCTCGGCAAGGGATATAATGCAGATGTTATGAGTTATTTGTTCGGCAGCATATATACATTAGACGCTACGGATCTGAAGCTGGTAGGTGTGGTTACGCTGATCGTAGTGATCGTAGTGGCGTTGTTACATAAGGAATTTTTCTTGCTCAGCTTTGAGGAAGATGCGGCAGCGGTCACAGGGTTGCCTGTGAGAATTCTGAACATGTTAATCACTGTAATGACAGCACTTGTCATTAGCACGGCAATTAAGATTGTTGGTGCGCTTCTGGTGTCTGCGTTATTGACCATTCCGGTTGCGGTCAGCCTATTGATGGCCCGAAGTTTCAAATCCGCCATTATTTTGTCCGTGGTGATCGGCGAAATTGCCGTAGTCCTTGGCCTGGTCGTAGCAGGAGTCTGGAACCTCGCACCTGGAGCAACGATTGTACTATTGCTAATCATGATGCTGATTCTGACGATGATTGGAAAAAAAGGGTTCCGAGCCTGACGACTAAACGAAGAGCACGTGAGCCCAGGGAAGGGAGACATCCGCTTCATGCCTGATGTTAATGTATGGATGGCTTTTGTAGCAGGTTTGGTCTCATTTATATCACCATGCTGTCTTCCGCTGTATCCATCTTACCTTTCTTATATCACAGGTATGACGGTGCAACAATTGAAGGATGACCGCAATCAGCGCGAAGTCCGTTTTAAGACCATGACACATACGCTGGCGTTTATTTTGGGCTTCTCGGCTGTATTTTATTCGCTCGGTCTGGGTGCGGGGCTGTTTGGCCAATTTTTCAATGATAACCGCCAACTGATTCGGCAATTGTCTGCGATTTTGATTATGCTTATGGGATTATTTTTGCTTGGTGTGTTCAAGCCGCAATTTCTGATGAAGGAACGCAAGCTGGATATGAAATGGAAACCAGCAGGATATCTGGGCTCTTTTATATTTGGCATCGGTTTCTCAGCAGGCTGGTCGCCTTGTATTGGCCCCATTCTAACCGCGATTATTGCAATGGCTGCGAGTGAGCCCACCACCTGGCTGGCACTGATTACAGGTTATACTGCTGGGTTTGCCATCCCGTTTTTTGTATTGGCCTTTTTCATCGGTTCGACACGCTGGATCTTGCGTTATTCCAACGTGATGATGAAAATTGGAGGCGCATTAATGTTGTTCCTTGGGGTATTACTTTTTACAGATCAGATGACCAAAATTACGATCTGGTTGCAGCAGATTACACCAGACTGGATGATCATTTAAACGCATGAACTGCATTTGAATTATTATTATGTACGGTAGCAGGCTACATGAATTCAGAGTTTCTCTGGATCATGTAACCTGCTTTTAATCGTTTGTTAGGAAAACATATACCAGCATAACATTATGGACAGTCCTGTTTTTCGTTTAGGTGAAGTAATCAATATTGGCTAACGGAAAATGTTCAAAGATGCGTTCTGTAATGAACTCCCGCAATGCATCCTGCTGGTCATCTTTATACACATACTTGTACTGGCCCCAGCGGCCCCATTTCATCTTGCGTTTCTCGATATCCATCTCCAGCTTGGTTTTGGGATAACGCTTCTCAATGGTCGCTTTGGCTGTTTTGGTAAATCGGTGCTGAATCATCTCAAAGGTAAGATCCTTGGTGGCTTCCTCTGGAAGCGTATCTGCGAGCTTCTGTAAAAGCTCCGAATACCCTTCTTCCCAGCCTTCATACCACATAATGGGAGCAATAATGAAGCCCAGCGGATAACCGGCATGTGCGATTTTGCCAGCAGCTTCAATGCGTTCCTCAAATCTGGAGGTAGCCGGTTCAAAGTTTTTGATGACATAATCCGAATTGACGCTAAACCGAATACGGGTGTGACCGTTATGCTTAATGTTCAGCAACGGATCAACGTGATGATATTTCGTTACGAAGCGCAAGCGCCCATATTCTTCTTCCGCCATAAAGCGGATTAAGTCACTTAAATTTTCCGTGATATGCTCGAGTCCTACCGGATCAGACGTACATGCGGCTTCAAATCGTGTGATTTCAGGCGCGCGTTCTTCGATGTATCCTTTTGCAGCCTGAATGATTTCCTCTGTATTTACGTAGACACGGACATAAGGTTTGGCGCCAAGTGTAGTCTGAAGATAACAATAATGGCAATGTCCCATACAGCCTGTTGAGATGGGAATGGCATATTCCGCTGAAGGTTTCGACTGGTCGAACTTGAGTGTTTTGCGTACACCGACGACCAGAGTACGCTTCGCCATGCGGTACTTTTCCTGTTCGGTCTCACCGGGCAGGTTGGTGATTCGGTTATGAGATGTGGTCATCTGATAAGGGATATTTTTGGATGTTACCCATTCCATTATCCGTTTGCCTTTATCATATTCCAATGCACCGGGTTCAAAATACACCAAATCGGGAATAAAGGGTTTAGTGCCTTTTGCTTTGCGAACTGGTGGTGAGGCTACACTTGTACTCACGAAATCACTCCTTTCGATGCGGAACTAAACTTAGTTTGCCTCGTTAGGGTAAAAGTCACGCCTGCCAATTACTTGTGCAACAACGTGATACGAACGGTGCAGGACTTGCCAATGCGTATTGATAACATGTATCATTATAAGATAGGGACCAGGCACGATAGGGCCGGTCAGAGAGAAAGAGGGAAGCAGATGCCAACGCCCAGTATGGAAGATTATTTGGAGCGTATATACAAATTAATTGATGAAAAGGGCTATGCTCGTGTGTCTGATATAGCTGAAGGACTGGAAGTACATCCTTCATCGGTGACGAAGATGATCCAAAAGCTGGACAAAGACGAGTACCTGATCTATGAGAAGTACCGCGGACTGGTGCTTACACCAAAAGGCAAAAAGATGGGCAAACGTTTGATGGAGCGCCATCATCTGCTTGAACAATTTTTGACAACGATTGGTGTTCAGGAAGAAAATATCTACAACGATGTTGAAGGCATTGAACATCACCTGAGCTGGGACTCCATTACGTGTATTGAGTCTTTGGTTGAATACTTCCGTCAAGATGAGAGCCGATTGCGTGACCTCAAAAGCCTTCAGGACGTTATGAGTAATACGGAGTCTTAAGGTTTCTTTCAGTATTGGAATATAACATGGTGTTATACAATGAACCGTATCCTGTGATCAAAGGATGCTTCTTGCCGTTTTAATGGCAGGAAGCATTTTTTTGTTTGGATTGACACCATAATTTGGTGATTATCGCAACTTAACGCATGGTTGAAGCGTCTATTAAACTAGTAGAATTTACCGCAAATTTATAATGATTTTGGAGGACTGCACTAATGAATGTTCGTAAAGGATTGATGCTGCTGCTCATTTTTGTACTTGGATTACAGACAGCAGGCATGACGGCACAAGGACCGGGCAGAAGGAAATCGCTATTTTCCTGGACGGCAACCGCTTGGAATCGGATGTATCACCATACATCTTGCCCAAAGTAAATGTAACGATGGTACCTCTGCGTGTCATCAGCGAAGGACTGGGTGCTTCTGTGCTATGGTCACAAGCTACTCGTACCGTGACCATTCAGAAATCCGATTCGGTCATCACAATGACAAGCGGACGCCAGCAGGCTACAGTGGATAACGCTATAGTTGGTCTGGATGCATCAGTAGAATTAAAGCAAGGTCGGGTCATGGTACCCATTCGTTTTGTCAGTGAGAACCTGGGCATTCGGGTGAATTGGAATCAGGCAGCCCAAACCATTGATCTGTACACAGGCGATGAATCAATACCAACTCCTGAACCAACCCCGGCAACCCCGGCGGAGCCTGGAGGCACGGGAACTGTACCAGCATCTGAAGAGATGCGGGGAGCCTGGATCTCCACTGTGAACGGAGACTGGCCTTCATCCGGAGCCAAGGGAAATGTAGAGAAGCAGAAGCAGGAGTACACGAAACAGTTGGATACATTACAAGGTATGGGCATTAATGCCGTATTTGTTCAAGTGAGAGCCAATGGGGATGCCATCTACCCTTCAGGTCTGGTACCTTGGAACAGTGTGCTGACAGGAACACAGGGTAAAGATCCAGGTTATGATCCTCTTGCGTTCATGATCGAAGAAGCACACAAACGTGGCTTGGAGTTCCACGCCTGGTTCAATCCGTTTAGAGCAACGAATTCGGCGAGTACATCCAATCTGGCTGCAAATCACATTTCCAAGCTTCACCCAGACTGGATTGTGAATGCATCCGGTAAAATGTACATTAACCCGGGTATCCCGGAAGCCAGACAGCACATTATCGATACAATCATGGAAGTGGTCAATCAATATGATATTGATGGTGTGCATCTGGATGATTATTTCTATCCTTCCAATGTGACCTTTAATGATGATGCAGCCTTCAAAACCTATAACACATTGAATACGAAAGACCGCGCCGAGTGGCGTCGGGATAATATTAATCAGTTCGTCAAGCAGCTTGGACAGAGCATTCACCGCGTGAAAGCTAACGTTGAATATGGAATTAGTCCATTTGGTGTATGGCGTAACAAATCCGTTGATCTGACCGGCTCTGATACCAAAGCTGGAGTAACCGCGTATGACAGCATGAATGCAGATGTGCGGACATGGATTAAACAGGAATGGATCGACTATGTCGCTCCTCAGGTGTATTGGAGTATGACACTAAGCGCAGCTCGATACGACAAAGTTGTGGACTGGTGGGCGAATGAAGTGGCTAACACGAATGTAAAATTGTATATCGGCCACTCTCCTTATAAGCTGGGTACGCCGGAGATTGGCTGGCAGACATCACAGGAAATCATCGATCAGCTCAACTATAACCAAAAGTATGATTCGGTCAAAGGAGATATTTTCTTTAGTTCACAGTACCTGACGAAGAACCCTCTCGGCTTGATTGCCAAATTAAAAGCCTACTATGGTCTGTAACACATTTTAACAACATAGTAATAAGACAAACCCCTGTTCTCATAGAGTGGCAGTAGAAATGTGCTGCCTGGAGAACGGGGGTTTTGGTGATGTTAATTAACGCGGTATTTGAAGGTGGAGGTGTCAAGGGAATTTCGCTTGCGGGCGCTGTGCAGGGTGCTCAAGATTGCGGCATTCAGTTCAATCGGGTGGCTGGCACGTCATCCGGCTCCATTGTAGCTGCGCTGCTAGCGGCAGGGTACCGGGCCGAAGAGATGAAAGACATTATTGAGAATACACCTTTTGTTTCACTGCTGCGTCGTTCCCCCATATTTAATACCCGATGGATCGGACCCGCAGCAAGGCTGTTCTTGAAAAAAGGACTGTATTCGGGTGAAGCGCTTGAATCATGGATCCGCAGGATGCTGGCACAGAAAGGGATTCGCACATTCGCTGACTTGCCGCAAGGCAAGTTGCTTATTACCGCATCCGATATATCCAATGGAACCATTCTGGTGCTGCCGGACGATATTCGGCGGTTCGGTATTGATCCTGCCAAGCTGGATGTGGCAAAAGCGGTACGCATGAGTTGCAGTATCCCGTATTTTTTCGATCCGGTCGTCATACGCAAATCCCCCGTATTTTCCAAAGGCCTTCCTTTTCAAGATCAATTCGTATATGTAGTCGATGGTGGATTGCTTAGCAATTTTCCACTGTGGCTCTTCGATGGTGATCGCTCAGAACGAGGGGGAGACGTTATTCCGGTTGTCGGTTTCAAAATGGTAGGAAAGACGGAAGTGGAACCTGCCCGGATTAAAGGTCCGCTAAGCATGCTTCAGGCTCTTGTGGAGACGATGCTCACAGCCCATGATGAACGTTACATCGAACAGATCAACCGATTTCGTACAGTGAAGATACCAACGCTTGGCATTAAGCCGACACAATTTCATTTAACGTTACAGGACAGCACCGCCTTATATCGATCAGGTGTTACCGCAGGCAGCGAATTTTTCAACGGGTGGAATACGAAAACGTATGATGAACAGCTGGACAAACAAAGAAAAGAATTGCGCAAGAAACAAACCGAAGCTCCACCTTTGATTCCTGTATAAACGTGAAAAAAGCAATTCTCCGCGTGCCGGAAGAATTGCTTTTTGTCTATTCAGTGATTATTAGTGAAATTTCGGTATATCTTCATCGCTTTTACCTTTTTGTCCCTGAATCACCTGGAAAGGATAATCCTTGCGTTTCTTTGAAGAGCCGCTGCTTTTTCTGGCACTGGACTGTGCATTGACTTTCGCCATGGTTCGAGCTGATGGTTTGATCTTTGGTGATTTGGCTTTGCTTGCCCAGCGACGAGGCGGATATTTGTACAGCAGGAATACAGCTCCGAACACGACCAGAGGAATAATGATCCTGGATGGACTGGCATTTCCCAGCCAAGTCAAGACCCCAACAGCAGCTGAGTGCGATGAACGTCCAAAATAAGATTGCCTGCTTGTTCATATCATTCACCCTTTCACAGGATCAAGTGTTGCAACAGGTACGTCTGATGTAGCAGAGACATTGGCAAGTTTGGCATCCAACTCACGCATGCGGTTAAACGAAGCAATGGATACTTCTACCTGTTCGTTGGTCGGTTCTTTTGTTGTGAGCAATTGCAGCCACAATCCGGGATAGCCGAGATAACGCAGTACAGGAATATCACGCACCGAATTCGTGAGCTTTAACAGTTCAAAAGAGATGCCAAGCACAACCGGCAATAATAACAGACGCTGCCCATACGTTCCCAGAGGTTATCGTACGTGAAGAGGGAGTATAGGAACACTCCAATAATGACAGTCAACATAATGAAACTGCTTCCGCAGCGATAGTGCAGCCGGCTGTACTTTTGCACGTTCTCCGGTGTCAGTTCTTCACCAGCTTCATGTGCACTGATGACTTTGTGCTCTGCTCCATGATACTGGAAGAGACGTTTGATCATCGGCGTCTGTGAGATTAACCACAGGTAGGCCAGTAACAGGATCAGCTTAATGCCGCCTTCCAGTAAATTATGCAAAAACTGATTGTCGAATGCATTTTTGAATAGAAAATTCTCGATAACAACAGGAAGCAATGTGAGCACCACTTTACCAAAAAGGAATGAAAGGATGGCTACGGCGGTTACACCAATAATCATGCTAAGGCTCCAGCCTGAACCTTCTTCTCTTTTTGCTTGGCTTTCTCTTCCGGTTCCAGTTCATCATCAGCATAGGCGTCAGCAGAATAATTGAGATGTCTGCTGCCTTTGACACTTGAATCTATAATGCTGACAATTCCGCGCAATAAAGGAATCCGCCGCAATTTCGTGACCCAGGACTTGTCTTGCTTGGGAACTTCCAGATACGTAATTTCGCCGTCTTTTCTACGAACAGCTGTAACGTTGACATGTTTCCCACCGAACATTACGCCTTCAATGACAGCTTGCCCCCCATAGCTGACAGGCTTGGATTGTTGAGGCAAATTATTCACCTTCCTATTCTGTTCTAGGCCTTCGGAATCAAAGGCAGTTTAATAACCCTATTGTATCGAATTTCAAGCGCAATTTCTAGTTTGTGAGTCAATCCTTGAAGGATGTTGTTAAGATTGTCCTGTTTTGAACATACTACCTCCTAGAATCAGACAGAAAATCCGAGGCATAGTAAGGGATTAACAACTGAAATGAAGGAGAATATCGATGACAGAACGCAAGCATGAAGTTACATCACCTCACGAAGGTCAACCTCCGAAAGAACGGCAGCAAAAAGACAGGGGCAGGCGCCCAACCCAGAGGCAAGGTCAAGCTCATTACTACACGAATCCATTTTCCTTTGCGTTAGAGCTTGGCTTCTTCGCCGGTTTTATATGGGGTGGGATACACTGGCTATTCTACCTGTTGCATTTTACGATTGTACCTGTCGGATTTTTGGCCGAGCCTTTTTTAAACATCAATATATATATACCGCAGCAGGACATTTGACAGGATGGCTGTTTTTTATCGTTTTTTCCATCTTGGCATCCTTGCTCTATACGTTCACGATCAGAAAACTGAAAGGGCCTATACCCGGCATGGTGTATGGAATCGTCTGGTGGATCATTCTCTTCGTGCTGGTCGGACCAAAACTGGGGATGATGAAGCCTTTGAACGGTTTAACGTGGGATTCGATCTTCACGGAACTCTGTTTCTTTTTGCTATGGGGGCTGTTCATTGGATACACGGTAGCCATGGAGTACACGGATGAACGCAAACGTGAGCCGGAGCAAGCAGGGGCATAGCGCAAAAAAGCTTCTCAATCCGGCAATGGCTGTGTTAAAATAGCAGATGGTTATTTGCAGAGAGGGTGGAGCAGCGATGAAACGAATTATTGTGATCAATGGTCCGAACCTGAACATGCTTGGTGTACGCGAACCAGGCATCTATGGAACGCTTAGTCTGAAGGATATTGAGGACAAAATTCGCAGACAGGCTGATGAACTTGGCGTCTCCATCGCTTTTTATCAATCGAACCATGAAGGGGACATCATTGACCGCATTCATAAAGCGATGGGTGAGGCAGACGGAATAATACTGAATGCCGGAGCATTTACCCATTATAGCTATGCTATCCGTGATGCAATCAATGCTGTAAAAGTCCCTACGGTTGAAGTACATCTATCCAACATTCATGCACGAGAAGCGTTCAGACATCATTCAGTGATTGCAGCGGAAACAATCGGGCAGATTGCCGGATTTGGCGAAGTAAGCTATGAACTGGGATTGCTGGCTCTTGTGCGTCATCTGGACAAACAAACCTGAGCCGGGAACCCGGGAATGTGAGAGAAAGAAGGGTTACCGATGGAAAACAAACGAGTAAATAAGTTGCGTGAAGCCATGCGTGAGCGTGAACTCAGAGCAATGCTGATTACAAACCCGATTAACCGTCGTTATATGACGGGGTTTACAGGCTCGGCGGGATATGTGCTGATTACGGAACAGGATGCCTTCTTGTTGACTGATTTCCGTTACATGGCTCAAGCGCCTCAGCAAGCCAAAGGATTCACCGTTGTGGAGCATGGAGCCAAACCGATGGATACGGTGCGCGAACTGCTTGCGTCCGCGAATATCAAAGAAGTTGGCTTTGAGCAGGATAGTGTTACATTCGGCACGCATTCCGCATATGCTGAAGCACTTCAGTCTATTGAACTGAAAGCTGTATCCGGGCTCGTGGAACAACTTCGCATGTTCAAGGATGAAGACGAGATCGCAGTCATGCAGAGAGCAGCAGATCTGGCAGATGCCACGTTCAGCCACGTTTTGCAGTTTGCAAAACCAGGCATGACGGAGCGTGAAGTGGATCTGGAGATGGAGTTCTTCATGCGCAAACATGGAGCAACATCCTCTTCGTTTGACACGATTGTAGCATCGGGTGAACGTTCTGCTATGCCTCACGGTGTAGCGAGCAGCAAGGTCATCGGACAGAATGAGTTAATTACATTTGACTTTGGAGCACTTTTGGACGGATACTGTTCAGATCTGACACGTACCATTGCAACAGGTACACCTGTACCTGAACTGCGCAAAATTTATGACATTGTACTGGAAGCTCAGTTACATACGCTGGAGAACCTGAAACCGGGCATGACCGGACGGGAAGCAGATGCATTGGCTCGTGATATCATTGCAGGTCACGGATATGGAGATCAATTTGGACACAGCACAGGCCACGGTCTGGGCATGGAAGTTCACGAAGCTCCTCGCTTGTCCAAGCTTAGCGACGATGTATTGAAACCGGGTATGGTTGTTACCGTTGAACCGGGTATATATATTGACGGGCTTGGCGGCGTACGTATCGAGGATGACGTGGTGATTACCGAGACGGGTATTCATATTCTCACGAAGTCGGACAAGAAGTTCACCGTAATCGGCTAAATTACAGCCACAGGGATATACGACGATTTTTAATATATTATTTAAATTGAAGATATGAAATTCACCTTAACGGAGAGTGCGGAACCAATCTGAAGAAGCGAAGCGTTCGCCTTTATCACCGGATTTTCCCATCCATAACGGGATCAAAAAAATCTGGGGATAACAGCGATCGGAGGATGGTACTGCAATCGAAGTGAACGAGGTGGCCTTTCTTGGATTCATTTTACTTATAACATTAACCCATCGTCTTATATCACCTATTTTTCAACCATATCAGGAGGGATTTTTTGTGATTTCAGTAAACGATTTTAAAACAGGCTTGACCGTACAAGTAGACAACGATATCTATACCGTGCTTGATTTCCAACACGTTAAACCAGGTAAAGGTGCTGCCTTCGTACGTTCCAAATTGAAAAACCTGCGTAATGGTAACACGGTTGAAAAAACATTCCGTGCAGGCGAAACTATTGGTCGTGCCATCATCGAAAACCGTGGCGTATCCTACCTGTATGCAAGCGGTACAGAGCACACGTTCATGGATAACGAAACGTATGATCAGTTCACATTGACTAGTGATCAACTGGAATGGGAATTGAACTTCCTGAAAGAAAACATGGTCGTTAAGATCGTTAGCTACCAAGGTGAAATCCTCGGAATCGACTTGCCAACAAGCGTTGAGTTGAAAGTTATCGAAACTGAGCCAAGCGTTAAAGGTAACACTGCACAAGGTGCTACCAAAAATGCAAAAGTGGAAACAGGCTTGAACGTACAGGTTCCTTTGTTCATTAACGAAGGTGACGTTCTCCTGATTGACACACGTGAAGGTAAATACTCTTCCCGTGCGTAACTTTCACAAGCTGTAAGCTAATAAACGGTATTAACAACCCTTTGCCATTCCTTTGGCAGAGGGTTTTTTCGAAAAAAGATTAGCCTATCAGGCGCTTTCGTAATATACTGGGTTAAAGTCATTTCTCGTAGAGAATAATGACGATGGACATCAATTATGCATACTGCACAAGGTAGGGAGTGGATTTGCGTTGTCATTGTACGTCATGAAATTTGGGGCAGCTCGGTCGGAGATACAGAACGCATGAAGCGTGTAGCCGGACGTGTTGTAGAAAAAGCTGATGAAGGACATCAGTGTGTAGTCGTGGTTTCGGCCATGGGAGATACAACAGATGATTTAATAGATCAGGCAAAACAACTGAATAGTGAACTGCCTGCTCGTGAGATGGATATGTTATTGACGACAGGAGAACAGATTTCGATCTCCTTGTTATCGATGGCTATTCAAGCGCTTGGACGAAAGGCAGTATCATTTACAGGCTGGCAAGCGGGATTCCGCACAGAGCCGGTTCACGGAAAAGCACGTATTCATGATATTCAACCTGACCGTGTAAATGCTGCGCTTGCAGAAGGCAATATTGTTATTGTTGCAGGTTTCCAGGGCATGACGGAAGACGGCGAGATCACAACGCTGGGTCGCGGTGGTTCGGATACAACAGCTGTAGCGCTGGCAGCAGCCATTAAGGCTGATGCGTGCGAGATCTATACGGATGTAGATGGAATCTATTCTACAGACCCGCGGATCGTTAAGGTTGCGCGCAAGCTGAAGGAAATATCGTATGACGAAATGCTGGAACTCGCTAATTTGGGAGCAGCAGTGCTGCATCCGCGTGCAGTAGAGTACGCGAAGCATTCTGGTGTGCCTTTAATTGTAAGATCCAGCTTTAACCATAATGAAGGAACGGTTGTGAAGGAGGAAGCAGCAATGGAACAAGGCGTAGTGGTTAGTGGGATTGCCTATGACAAAAATGTGGCTCGTATCAGTATTTTGGGTGTGCCGGATGTACCAGGAGTTCTGGCTGAAGTATTTGGTGCGCTTGCATCCAATCAGCTGGATGTGGACATCATCGTTCAGAGCGGCGTGATGGATGGCAAAGCGGACTTCTCGTTCTCTGTTGCACTGTCTGATCGCGAGAACGCATTGCGTGTCATTGAAGGCCTTCACAGCCGCTTGCCTTACCGTGAAGTCACTTCTGAAGAAAACCTCGTTAAAATCTCGATTGTTGGCGCAGGCATGGTCAGCCATCCTGGAGTAGCTGCGAAGATGTTCAAAGTTATTTCCGCTGAAGGCGTGAGCATCAAGATGGTGAGTACTTCCGAGATCAAAGTATCTTGTGTCATTGACGGAGATAAGCTTCATGACGTTATTAAGGCATTGCATACAGCATATGATCTCGACACTACCGAGCAAGCCGTTGTCGGCGGACCTCAAGATCGCAGATAAGGTGTTGCTAGGCATGTAAATTAGCAAAGGTGTACTGCTGCCAACGGGCAGCAGTACACCTTTTTTATTTTTATCATAGCCATTCTCACATCAAATTGAATAACTTTCCCCCACGTATGCCTCTATAAGGTTGCATGCGGTTGCCCTCCCCCATCTCGGGAACACAATCCAGCAGATTTAGCTGAGAGCAATATGAGATATCATGAAGCCTGCCCAACTTTTCAAGCCTCCGCCCGCTAACTGATTTTTGCACCAGATCCGGGATGTTCTCCTGACATTGGGATACCGCCTGATGGAGCACGATGCCGAGATCGTTTAGCTGGAGGGGAGAAGTGGATTGACGGTGCAGTTCGTCGATGATACATCCAGCACACAAAGCGTCCTCCAGTGCAAATTCATCCTGATTCCCCGCACACAACAGCAAGACATCTCGTTGAAGTTCGCATAGAGCTGCTGCGATCGCCCTGACATTGAGAAATGATCCAGCTAGTACATGTTTTGCCCTGGAAGCCTTGATTAAGGCGCGGGTTCCATCCGTTGTGGTCAATATGATCGTTTTGTCTGTAATGTCCTCGGTCATATATTCATAGGGGGAATTACCCACCTCGAATCCGGTAATTTTTTTGTCAAAACGCTCCCCGCCTCGAATGCAATCTTTCACTTCCATTTGTTTGGCTTGTGGAACCGTCTCTACGGCAATTACAGCTGAAGCATCGTATGCCAGAGCCGTAACTATGGTACTGGTCGTACACAAGACATCAATTACAACTGCACTTCGCCCTGCAATATCAATGGTACGTACTTCATTTACATTGCCAACCACATCGACTCGCACTCCCCACAGCTCCTTTCTGTATCCGGGGATGGGTAGTTCTGTTTTGAACCGGAATGGAACTTACCTATCTGCAATTACTATATGCATGCATTTCTAGACGGGTGCCTAGAACAGGAGGTGGATCTATGCTTTCTACTCTCAAACGTATTCTGAAGAATTGATAGATTTCAGCGTCATAAATTAAATGTACAGGCATAAACTTGAGATATGAACAAGCGCCAGAAGCGTAAACCATATGATCTCAAGGTTGGAGGAGCCTACTCATGAAGGTGAACTGGAAGGAACTTTTTCCGGAACCGATTCGAACCATTCTGGGAAGAATGCCGCCCGCTCTATTGGAACAAGTGGAGGAAGTACGTATTCGTGAAGGCAGGCCCCTGGAGATTAATGCAGGCAACACATACCACTTCCTGACACCTCAAGGTAGTCCGACCGGGAATCCTGATGAAGCGTATGTTCCTCAGAAAGAAGTGACACACAGGTTGCTGGACCTGATCAGTAACCATTCACTTTATACATTGGAAGAGGAACTGCGCAAAGGGTTCATCACCATACCTGGCGGACATCGAATCGGACTTGCTGGCCGAACGGTGCTAAGCGGTGGGCGTGTCGAATACCTGCGCGACATCAACGGGTTTAACGTTCGGGTAGCCCGTGAGGTGCATGGAGTGGCTGATCGTATCCTTCCTTATCTTCTCGATATGAAGAGCGGACAGGTCCTGCACACGTTGATCCTTTCACCACCACAACAAGGGAAAACGACGTTGCTGCGAGATCTGGCGAGACAAATTAGCAGTGGTACTAAGCTTTCAGCGGGCAATGAACTGGTTCAAGGAATACGTCCGCGTCTGAAAGTGAGCATTGTGGATGAGAGGTCCGAAATCGCCGGTAGCTACAAAGGGGTACCTGGATTCGATGTAGGTCCCCGAACAGATGTGATGGACGGTTGTCCAAAGGCGGAGGGCATGATGATGATGCTTCGCTCCATGTCGCCCGATGTCCTGATTGTGGACGAGATCGGTCGTCCGGAGGATGCTGATGCGGTAATGGAAGCCCTGCATGCAGGAGTCTCTGTGATCGCGACTGCGCATGGTCGTGACCTATCGGAGCTGTCGGCCAGACCCGCCCTCAGAACCTTAATTACGGAGCAGATGTTTCAGCGGTATGTCCAGCTGCAACGGACGAGCCGGGGCATGACCTTTCGGCTGGCTGATGGAAAAATGCGTGGGTTGCAGCAGAACGGGGCAGGAGGTGAATCCTTTGGTTAACATGCTTGGTGCGGTAATCATTCTGTTAGCCAGCACCCTCGCCGGCTTTTACAAGGCCAGACAGTATGCATTAAGACCGAGACAATTGCGAGAACTCATTGCTGCCCTCCAGCGACTAATGACGGAGATTAACTACGGGCTCACCCCCTTACCCGAGGCCATGGGCAAGATGGGAGCCCAGACCAAAGAACCTGTAAAGACGCTGTTCCTTCATGCAGCCACGCAGATGGAACCTCCTCATGGACTCACTGCCCGGGAAAGTCTGCAGTCAGGCGTGAATCTGGCGTGGGGAAGATCGGCGATGAAGGCTGACGAGCGGGAAGTCATGCTGCAATTAAGCTTCAGCCTTGGCACAAGTGACCGTCTGGATCAGACCAAACATATATCGTTAGCCATTCAACAACTAATGCATGAGGAATCCCGTGCCCAGGCCGATCAAATGAAATATGAACGAATGAGCCGAAGCCTCGGGATGCTTGTCGGAGCGTTAATCGTCATTCTGATCTTCTGAAATAGCCGGGATAGTGAGGTGCCAAGGTCATGAATCTAGAAGTGAACGCAATCTTTCAAATTGCGGGTATCGGAATCATCATTGCCATGATTCACACGGTACTGAAACAAATGGGAAAGGAAGATATGGCTCACTGGGTGACCGTAATCGGATTTGTCGTTGTATTGTTCATGGTGGTCCGTATGCTGGACAGCCTGCTGCAAGAGATCAAATCGATATTTCTTTTTCAATGAAAAACGGTCATGAAGCCGGATGGTGGTGACCTGTGGAAATAATCCAAGTTGTAGGTTTGGCGCTTATCGCTACGGTGCTCATTCTGGTCATTAAGGAACAGAAACCGATGTTTGCTTTTCTGATTGCTGCCGCGACAGGCATTGTCATCTTCATGTTGTTAATTGGCAAGATTGGTGCAGTTATTGAAGTGTTGAAGCGGCTTGCTGAGAATTCAGGCATGGAAAGCATTTATCTGAAAACGGTGCTGAAAATTATTGGCATAGCGTATATTGCTGAATTTGGCGCACAGATTGTCAGGGATGCGGGCCAGGAGAGTATTGCGTCCAAGATTGAACTGGCTGGTAAGGTGTTGATACTTGTACTTGCTATACCGATCATCAGCATTATTATCGAAACCGTCATGAAGCTGATGCCGGTGTAGAAAGGGCGTGCGGACTTCATATGAAATTAATACATGATAAGCCGCAGTGGCGCCTTACGGTTGTGCTGATGCTCTGTTTTCTGTTCGGTATCCTGGGACAGGTTACTGCAAGCTCACCTTCCGGTGAGTGGATGGAGCAGCAGGCGGATCAGCTTCCCAAGGATCAGGTGGAGAAATACTGGGATCAACTGATGCAACAATACGGTGGTTTCTTCCCGGAAGGGAAGACCCCTTCCTTCATGGATATGTTAATCCCCGGCAATGAAGGGTTCAGCCTGAAGTCGGTGTTTGTAGCCATAGGAACCTTCATGCTGCATGAAATTTTATATAATGGCAAGCTTCTGGTCACGATTGTGATGTTAAGCGTACTCAGCATGATTCTCGAGACTCTTCAGACCGCATTTGAGAAAAATAATATTAGCAAAATCGCCTATTCCATCTGTTATATGGTCATCATCATCATTGCAATCAACAGCTTCAGCGTGGCGATTGGATACGCCAAGGATGCCATAACCAGCATGATCAACTTCATGATGGCGATGGTTCCACTGTTATTCACACTGCTCGCGTCCATGGGTAACGTCATCACCGTTTCCGTGACACATCCACTCATCATTTTCATGATTCATCTGGTGAGTACATTGATTCACTTGCTGGTTTTCCCGTTACTCTTCTTCTCGGCTGTTCTGCATCTCGTCAGTTCATTGTCTCACAAGTACAAGCTGACACAGCTGGCAGACCTCCTGCGCAATATTAGTGTGGCGCTGCTAGGTATTCTGCTGACGATGTTTTTGGGTGTAATTTCGGTTCAGGGAGCATCGGGATCGGTGGCGGATGGGGTCAGCCTGAAGGCCGCCAAATATATAGCAGGCAACTTTGTCCCTGTCGTGGGCAGAACATTTGCGGATGCGACGGATACGGTAATTACAGCTTCTCTACTTGTCAAAAATGCAATTGGACTCACTGGGGTAATCATCATCTTGTTTCTATGTGCTTTTCCGGCACTCAAGATCTTGGCTCTTGCCTTGATATATAACGTTACCGGTGCCATTATGCAACCGCTGGGAGACACCCCGATTGTAGGATGCCTGCAGGCCATCGGCAAGAGCATGATCTACGTGTTTGCGGCGCTCGCAGCTGTCGGGCTGATGTTTTTTCTGGCAATCACCATCCTGCTGACCGCGGGGAATCTGACTGTCATGATGCGCTGAATGTATGTTGGCAAGAAAGGGGATGGAAAGGATGGGGTGGCTGAGCAACTGGCTCCAGGAATTGATCATGATCGTTCTGCTGGCGACTTTCGTGGATATGCTGTTGCCCAATCGATCCATGGAACGTTATGTCAAGCTTGTGCTGAGCCTTCTCATCCTGCTGACCCTTTTATCACCCATAACCAAGCTCCTCAAAAGTGACCCGGTTGGCGAACTGAAACGGGCAATGTCAGCAATGGAAACCCCATCGGATGGCAATGCAACACTGGATCAGATTTTGGCTCAGGGCAAGCAGCTGCAAGCGGGTGAACAGGAACAATCCCTGCAATGGACAGCGAAGGAACTGGCTAACGTCATGAAAGGCCAGATTGAAGAAACAACAGGAGCGAGGGTTCGATCCGTAGAGGTACAGCTGGCCATGAGCAAATATGAAACCGAGTCGGAAGCCGCCTCATCCGTCGAATTGCCTGTAATCCAGCGAGTGTTGGTCGAGATGGCAGGGGAGGGTGCAGCAGGAGAATTGAAGGCAAGGCAGCAAGAAGTCGCTGCAAATACACAACCCATATCTGGAACAGACACAGAATCCGAGAAGGATAAAGCATCTCACACACAGCAGCCGATCCAAATCGGCCAGATTGAAGTACCTGAAATACAGATTGATGTGAGTAAAGGACAACGTGATGGAAATGAAGTGTCTTCCGATCCTGTTATACGAGATCAGGAAGATGAATCGAAGCATCAAGATGAGACATCCACAAGGTCCGAACATGCGGTGCAGATTATTACATTGCTGACTGAAAAGTGGGATGTTGATGCAAACAAAATACAAGTGAAAGAACCGAAAAGTGCTGAAGTTCTGTGAGAAGGAGGATGTCCGATGAAGCAATGGTTCAAAAAGATGGAAACCTGGATGGGTGGCGGAGAAGGCGGGGCAAGAAGGAATCAGACTTTCCGCTGGCTGATTATCCTCGGTTTGATCGGGGTGGGAATCATGCTGTTCAATTCCTTCGTCAATGTCAAAAAAATTGATTCCGAGAATATCGGTCGCGAACCACCGGACCCGGCAACATCCATGGCCTCCATACAGAGTGATCCGATGGATCAGAACCCTTTTCAGGCGATAGAAATTGCATTTGAAGACAAAATTAAAGGTGTATTGGAAAACATTGTTGGTGTGGGGACGGTTGATGTGATGGTTACTGTGGATTCTACAGAAGAACTGGTCGTTCAGCGGAACGTGAAAGATTCGCAGCAACTTACCGAAGAAACCGATGCCAGCGGGGGCAAGCGCCACATGACGCAATATACCCGTGATGGCGAGATCATTACGTACGAAGTATCAGGGGATCAGACACCGATCGTGACCAAAAAGCTCAAACCGCAGATTCGTGGAGTGCTTGTGGTTGCGAAGGGCGCAGAGAACAAGGTTGTGAAAGACTTGATAACTGATGCTGTGGAAAAGGGACTGAATGTGGCAGCCTACCGGATCTCGGTTGTACCGCGCAAACAAGACTAATTTGGTTTGTTGAATCACAAGATTCAATTCTCATAAGATTGAAGCCAATTTGAGGAGGAAGTTCTAATGAATAACAAACGTCAAACAGTATGGCTGGTGTCCATGCTGAGTCTGATGGTCATTTTGTCCGCGTATTATCTGTTCACTGAGGATTCCGGTCCAATCAATGCGCCGGTGGCGGACAGTCAGCAAGTTGATGGAATCAAGCAAGGGGAAGCGAAGGAGACGGCAGGCATTCTTGATCCTACAGAAGGTTTGGTTGTTAATGAAGTAGTGAATAGCGGTGAGATTGAAAGTGATCCAAATGAGGCTGGCACTGTTGAAGAACCGGCAGCTACGGAAGGTAAAGAAGCAGGAAATGCAGAGAAAACGCCTGCTGTTGAACCAGGCGTGAATAAGGGGAAACGGGCAAAGAGACCGACAAGGGGGCAACAACTACACCGGAGACAGACAGTCAGACTGGGGGCACTGCCACGAAGACGGATGAAGAAGTCCTCAAGGAAATGGAAGAGCAGAATACGGCAGCATCTGCAAGCAGCCAGTTCCAGAACTACCAATGGCAGCGTGAAGAGAGCAACAATCGCAAGTATGAGGAACTGATGACCGTGGCAGGGGACTTGAGCAAAACGCCAGAGGAGAATGCCAAAGCAACCGAGCAACTCCGTACACTGGAAGAAAAAGAAGCCAAAATCACAGGCATTGAAGAGACACTCTCCCAGCAATTCGCCAATGCGATTGTTCAAGAAGACGCCGACAAGTATAAAGTGGTGGTCCTCAGTGACACACTGGATGTAAAACAGGCGGTATCCATTGTGGATCTGGTGATGAAAGAATTGGCGGTTTCACAGAACAAAATCAGCGTGCAATACGTCACAGAACAGTAATCCAAATCATGGAAAAGCAGACCCGGGAGCTGGTTCCACTCTCGGGCTCTTTCCATTTTTAATGATTATGATATAATACATAAAGCCATATGACCGTCCTAGTGAGACTGGCATGATGCCGAAGGAGTGAATAATGGAAATGTTTAAATTGAGTGAAATTAAAGAACTGATCAAACTGGTAGATGAAAGTTCCGTTCAGGAGTTGGAAATTGAAAATGAGGGATCACGGTTATCGATCCGCAAACCGGGCAAAACGGAGTATGTTCAAGCAGCTGCTGTGCAACCGCAAGTGATTGCTGCTCCGCAAGTACAGCCGGCCGCAGTGGTAAGTGAAGCTGCACCGCAGGTCGATACTACAAGTCATTTACATAAAATTGTATCTCCGATGGTAGGTACTTTTTACAGAGCTTCCTCGCCGGAAGCGGGTCCTTTTGTGAGCGCAGGTGATAAAGTTGTTGAGAAAACAACGGTATGCATCATCGAAGCCATGAAGCTGATGAACGAGCTTGATGCTGACATCAAGGGAGAAATCGTTGAAGTGCTGGTTGAGAACGGACAGCTGGTCGAGTATGGGCAGCCCCTTTTCCTGGTGAAACCGGAATAACCGTTATAGCTGGTTAACAGCTAACCGCATGAGCTTCGAAGGAGGACAAAACAAAAATGAAATTTCAAAAAATACTGATTGCGAACCGTGGAGAGATTGCGGTCCGTATTATTCGTGCCTGTCGCGAAATCGGCATCTCAACGGTAGCCGTCTATTCGGAAGCGGACAAGGATTCTTTGCATGTTCGTCTTGCAGATGAGGCTTACTGTATCGGACCAACACTGTCCAAGGACAGCTATCTGAACTTCACTAACCTGATGAGTGTAGCCACGCTGACGGAATGTGATGCAATCCACCCTGGTTACGGTTTTTTGGCGGAGAATGCTGACTTTGCAGAAATCTGTGATTCTTGCAATATTACATTCATTGGTCCTTCACCCGAAGCCATTACCAAAATGGGGGACAAGGCTGTTGCCAAACAGACGATGAAGGATGCAGGTGTACCTGTTATTCCGGGATCAGACGGGCTTGTTGAGAATATGGAAGAAGCCATCATGATTGCCAGAGATATCGGTTACCCTATCATTATCAAAGCGACTGCTGGTGGCGGAGGTAAGGGAATTCGTATTGCCGAAGATGAAGAAACGCTGATTAAGCAGATTACGGCTGCGCAGCAGGAAGCACAAAAGGCATTTGGCAATGCAGGTGTGTATCTGGAGAAATTCCTGACAGGCATGAAACACGTGGAAATTCAGATTATTGCTGATAAACACGGAAACGCAGCACATTTGGGAGAGCGTGATTGCTCGGTTCAGCGTCGTCGCCAGAAATTGGTAGAAGAAGCTCCGTGTCCGATCCTCTCCGAAGATGTGCGCACACTGATGGGTGAAGCTGCGGTACGGGCTGCCCTTGCTGTGAATTATTCGGGAGCGGGCACATTGGAGTTCCTGCTCAGCCCGAATGGCGAGTTCTATTTCATGGAGATGAATACGCGTATTCAGGTAGAACACCCGGTAACGGAGATGGTTACTGGCGTGGATCTGATCCGTGAGATGATCTCGGTCGCTGAAGGCAATCCACTTTCATTCCGTCAGGAAGACGTGGTTATCAATGGCTGGGCCATTGAATGTCGTATCAATGCCGAAGATCCGGACCGTAACTTTATGCCATCACCAGGCAAAATCGGATTCTATCTTGCACCGGGAGGCCCTGGTGTTCGTGTAGATAGTGCTGCTTATCCTGGTTATACGATTTCACCTTTCTATGACTCCATGATCGCGAAATTGATTGTGTGGGGAGCGAATCGTGAAGAAGCGATTGCCAAGATGAAGCGTGCGCTTGGGGAATTTGCGATAGAAGGCATCTCTACAACCATTCCTTTCCATCAGAAATTGCTGGAGCACCCAACGTTCATTCGTGGTGACTTCGATATCAAATTTCTTGAGGAAAACGAGATTTAAAAGGTATATTGGGCTTGTTTGTCATAATGTAGCCCAAATGATATAGTATGTAATAATAAGAGCGCATGTCTCCTGCAAAGGATAAGCCCGCACCTCGCGGATATGTTTGCAGGAGTTCCGGTAAAGCCGGACCGGAAGGGTTCTGAAGGTTGTCTAACCTGAGTCCAGCGCCCTGACGGATGGCCGCAAACTTATCTCGCGAAAGGTGTGTTGAACAGTTATGAGTACACTACCGACTGAATTTGAACGAACGGATATCGGTGAAATCCAGATCGCACCTGAAGTTATTGAAGTGATTGCTGGATTGGCAACCCTTGAAGTGAAAGGTGTTGCAGGCATGAGTGGCGGATTCGCTGGCGGATTTGCTGAATTGCTTGGTCGCAAAAACCTTTCCAAAGGTGTTAAAGTTGAAGTGGGCCAACGTGAAGCCGCAGTTGATGTTTCCGTAATTATTGAGTACGGATACCGTTTGCCACAAGTGGCTACGGAGATTCAACAGAACGTGAAGCGTTCCATTGAGAACATGACAGGATTGAATGTGAATGAAGTGAATGTGCACATTCATGACGTTCAATTCAAGAGCACTGAAAAAGTGGAAGAGATCGACCTGAACAGTCAGCGCGTAAAATAAAAGAAGACAGATTCCCCGGCATCTTCTGCCGGGGGTTATCCCCGTCTTGGACAGGTCTCCATGACAGCGAAAGCATAATGGCGATCTGATTTTGCTAGTGAACAGGTAAAGTCATGTTAGTGAGCAAGGGAGGCTGTGCAGTTCGTGGCTAAAATACTGGATCGGCTTCTGTTGTTTATATACAGCATAAGCGTTGGAGCAATATCGGCAGCCGTCATTCTTCTGATCAGCGGTGTGCTGCCTTACGAATTGAATTATCAGCAGGAACAAAACGTTATTGTTGCGTCGGTGATTGCAGCAGCGATTTTGTTTATCCTGAGTTTGCGGTTTTTCTACATCTCGGTTCGGCGTGAGCGTGCATCGTTACCGTCTGTAGATCAACGTACTGAGTTTGGTGATGTACAGATTTCGATGGAGACGATTGAGAATCTCTGTTTGAAGGCGACTTCTCGTTTCCGGGGAGTACGTGATGTCAAGGCACGCATACGCGTGGTTGAGTCAGGACTGGAGATTATGATTCGTGCGGTAGTGGATGGTGAGACACCTATTCCTGCGCTGACTTCTGATCTGCAAAAGGCGATACACGATCATGTACAAGAGATTACGGGCATCCCGGTTTCTTTTGTCACGGTATATATCGCGAATGTAACCCAGTCGCCTAACTACAAGAGTCGAGTGGAATGAGGTGAGTTTCACTGATGCTGTGGAAAGAGATTTGGGATAGTCACAGAGGCCGAATTACTGGAATTATCGGCGGCATCTTTTTTGGATTTCTTTATGTATGGATCGGTTTTTGGGATATGTTGTTCTTTGCACTCTTGGTGTTCATCGGTTATACGTTAGGCAGACGAAGCGATTCGAAGCTGGGTTCGCCCATTCCCTGGAGGGAGTGGGGGCAATGGCTGGGCGATCGCTGGCGTCCGTTTAAGTAACCTGCCTGAACCCTGCAATATGTTTCTTCCGAAAATAGAGCTGTAGTTTAGGTTGCCCGTTTTTTGGAGGAAACGTATTGCAGGTTTTTTTGTGAAAAGGGATAACAATAACAACACCGTGGAAGCCATCGATCAATCCATTACAGGATTTGATGAGATGGCTGTGTGGATTATAAAATAAGCATGATGACGCTCTGAACGGAGCGCTGCAGGAGGCAGGACATGAAAAGACGTTTGGCAAGGGAAATTGCAGTACAAAGTCTATATCAGATGGAAATGAATGAGGTCGGTGCATCAGAAGCTGTAAACATGTTGATCAATGAAGCCGCTGAAGATAATGAAACCGAAGTGGTTATCCGCGATGAAGATGTCATGCGTACCTATGTTACGGAGATTGTGCAGGGAGCCTGGAACCATAAGGAAGCGATTGACGGATTGCTCGTGGATTATTTGAAAGGTTGGCAGATCAGCCGTCTGTCGCGTGTAGACCGCCAGATTTTACGACTATCTACGTATGAAATGGTTTTCCGTGATGACATTCCGGCCAAGGTATCCGTCAATGAAGCGATTGAACTGTCGAAATACTTTGGTACAGAAGAATCCGGAAAGTTTGTCAATGGCGTACTTGGACGCATGATTCAGGAAGTTGACGCCATTAAAGCAAAATTATCTTAAGTTATGATTAAACTATAGTGCGTGTTTAAAAGGACCGGTTTTCAGTATCGCGCTTAATCATAAGCGGTTTTTTTGAACAACCTCTAATTTTATATTCACATAAGGGAGAGAGAGTACAATGACAGCATCTATTATTAACGGTAAAGAAGTATCCCAAGAGATCCGCGCAAGCATAACCACAGAAGTAACACAGCTTAGCGAACAGGGGGTCGTACCTGGTCTGGCTGTTGTGCTCGTCGGGAAGATCCGGCATCCCAAGTCTATGTGCGTAATAAAGAAAAAGCATGTCATGACCTCGGCTTCTACTCCGAAGTACATCGCTTGGATGCAAATACATCCCAAGAAGACCTGCTTGCCCTGGTGGACAAGCTGAACAATCAGCAATCCATTAACGGAATTCTGGTTCAGCTCCCACTGCCGAAACATATCGAAGAGAAAGCGGTTATTGATGCGATTGCCGTGGATAAAGACGTGGACGGATTCCATCCAGTCAATGTTGGTAATCTTGTTATTGGAGACGATAGTCTGCTTCCATGTACTCCAGCGGGTGTCATTGAACTTATCAAGCGTACTGGACTCGAAATGTCCGGCAAACATGCGGTGGTTATTGGAAGAAGCAACATCGTTGGTAAACCGGTATCGCTTTTGCTCCAACGTGAGAATGCAACGGTAACGATGTGTCACTCCCGCACAGCAAACATGAAAGAAATCACGCGTCAGGCAGATATTTTGGTGGTTGCCATCGGTCGTGCCAATTTTGTGGATGCTGATTTTGTGAAACCGGGTGCTGTCGTTATCGATGTGGGCATGAACCGTTTGGAGAACGGCAAACTGGCCGGAGATGTTGATTTCGAGAGCGTGAAGGAAGTATCTGGCCCAATTACACCCGTTCCTGGTGGTGTTGGTCCCATGACGATCACAATGTTGATGCAAAATACACTGATCGCTGCCAAACGCGCTCACGGATTGGCCTAGGGTTCTGTCTGTGGCAGATCAAAAGATCTACTCCATTAAAGACCTGAACCGATACATTCGGATGAAATTGGAATCGGATCAGGTCCTGTCGGACGTTTGGCTGCGCGGGGAGATATCCAACTTCACACATCACTCCAGCGGCCATATGTATTTTACATTGAAGGACAAGGACAGCCGGATTAAGTCCATTATGTTTGCATCCCATAACCAGCGATTACCCTTTGTACCGAAGGAGGGTGCAAGGGTTATTGCCCGTGGTAATGTCTCGGTATATGAACGGGATGGGCAGTATCAATTCTACGCTACGCATATGCAACCGGACGGGATCGGAAGTCTGTATCTGGCTTACGAACAGCTGAAGAAAAAGCTGGAGGATGAAGGGTTATTTTCACCTTCGCGCAAAAGAGAGATCCCGCGTTATCCACAGACGATCGGTGTTGTAACTTCACCGACGGGTGCAGCGGTACGGGACATCATGATTACACTCCAGCGCAGATATCCTTCTGCCAAAGTTGTTTTATATCCTGTTCTGGTTCAAGGAAAAGGTGCAGCACCTTCCATTGTTAAGGCAATTGGCAACTTGAACCGAATGGGAGAGGCTGATGTACTCATTGTTGGACGCGGAGGCGGTTCGCTTGAGGAATTGTGGGCCTTCAATGAGGAGATTGTGGCAAGAGCAATCGTTGCTTCGGACATTCCAGTCATTTCTGCGGTTGGTCATGAAACGGACTTTACCATCGCCGATTTTGCGGCAGATTTACGTGCGGCGACACCTACGGCTGCTGCGGAGCTCGCTGTTCCTAATCGAGCTGAGTTGCTCGATCAGATCTCACAACGTCAGCGTCAGTTACAACACAGCTTGCGTCAGCGTGCTGTGCATAATCGTGAACGGCTTGCGAGATTACAGCGTTCACCTGTGCTTGTTCATCCAAGGCGTACCTTGATGCAGCATACGGAGCGACTGGATATGATGCATCAACGGTTATTGAGAACCGTGGATACCCGCATGAAATGGACGGGAGAAAAGCAGGAGCGTCTTCGGGCAGCACTGCAACGATTCAATCCACGTGATCAGGTCAATGCAGCTCGCCGTGAGAATGCGGCAGCACGCAGACAACTGGAACTTGCGATCAGAGCCATCACGAGATCGAAGCAGCAACAATGGAAATCATCTGTACGGCATCTGGATGCGCTTAGCCCGCTTAAAGTCATGTCTCGAGGATACAGCCTTGTCTATGACGAGCAGGAACAGCAGTTGATCAAGTCGACGAAGGATGTACAGCCTGGAGATTTGATTAAGATTAAATTAACAGACGGACAGCTGGACTGTCAGGTTTGGGAAATGAAGGAGGACGACAACACCCATGGCGAATGAACCGGAATTAAATTTTGAAGAAGCAATGGCGGCGTTGGAAGACATCGTAGGTCAGCTAGAGCATGGTGATGTTCCGTTGGAACAGGCCATCGATCTGTTTCAACGCGGGATGAAACTTTCGCAACTCTGTGGTCAGAAGTTGGAACAAGTGGAACGCAAGATCGAGATGATCGTAGAAGAAGATGGAGAGCTTCGCAAGAAGCCTTTCGGAACTGCTGACGATGAGAGCGGTGAAGTCCATGAGTAATCGTCCTTCATTTCAAGCATACCTCGAAGAGGTCACAGCTGAGGTAACTGAAGCGTTGAAACAGACGCTTCCCGATCACTGGGATGTACCTCAATCGCTGACAGATGCGATGCAGTATTCACTTATGGCCGGAGGCAAACGTCTCCGTCCTCTTCTGGTCGTTGCTGCGGCGGAAGCCTTCGGTGCACAGCGTACAGCTGCAATGCCGGTAGCCTGCGCCGTGGAGATGGTTCATACGTATTCACTGATCCACGACGACCTGCCTGCCATGGATAATGATGACTACCGCAGGGAAAATTAACGAATCATAAGGTATATGGTGAAGCAACAGCCATATTGGCAGGCGATGCGCTGTTAACTCATGCTTTTTACAGCATTGTGCAAGCTGGACGCCGTAGCGGTGTGTCGGCAGATGCGTTGCTGTCCATCGTAGAGGACATGTCTGAACTTGCTGGAGCAAGAGGTATGGTTGGCGGTCAAGTTGCCGATATGGAAGGCGAACAAGGCATGACGGATCTTGCCCAGCTTCAATATATTCATCTGCACAAAACCGGTGATCTGATTGTGTTCTCCCTCATTGCCGGAGCACGAATCGGTGGAGCAACGGAAGGACAATTGGAAGCCTTGCGCGTATTTGGCCGTGATCTCGGCCTGGCGTTCCAGATTCAGGATGATATTCTCGACCTGACGGGCGACGAGCAGAAGATGGGCAAGAAAACACAAAGCGATGTGAATCAACAGAAGGTAACCTACCCTTATTTTATTGGTATGGAGGCTTCTGTAGACGAAGTGAAATTCCTTACCCAATCTGCAAAAGACGCACTTGAGAGAGCCGCATTACCTGATGCATCCAGATTGCTGGAGATTGCAGATTATCTGATGAGTCGAGACCATTAGATTGTGATTCAGCGCGCTGTTTCAAAAACGGGATAACCGTGTAATGAATGTAATGTCCTTTTTCCGAGTAAATGGAAAAAGTCTGTCCCGTGTGGATGCGGGAATACATATGAAGAAGAATTCTAAATAACTTGCTGGCGAGAATGCTCGTTATCGGGAGTATGGTGCAGTAAATTATGATTCTTGTTCTTTTGTGTTATAATGATTTAATGTCATTTGATTCATAATGTATATATCGATTTACAACAATAACTAAACAATCTAGGAAAGCGGGGAGATTCTCGTGCTGCTTCCACAAATTAAACAACCCAGTGATCTAAAGTCGATGTCTCAGGATGATCTTGCCCTTTTGTCGGCAGAGATCCGGCAGTTTCTGATTGAGAAACTGTCCGTTACAGGTGGGCATCTCGCACCCAACTTAGGCGTGGTTGAGCTCACGGTAGCCCTGCATTACTGCTATAACAGTCCAGCAGACAAAATGATTTTTGATGTAGGGCATCAGGCTTATGTGCACAAAGTTCTGACAGGGCGTATGGATCGCTTTGATACATTGCGTCAACATAATGGCCTGTGCGGGTTTGTCAAACGCAACGAAAGTGAACATGATGTATGGGAAGCTGGACACAGCAGTACTTCATTGTCCGCTGCGATGGGGATGGCCCTTGCACGTGATCTGAAGGGTGAGGATAACCAGGTTATTGCGATGATTGGTGATGGAGCGCTTACAGGCGGTATGGCGTTTGAGGCCCTCAATCATATCGGTCATGAGCAGAGAAAACTGATGGTTATTCTGAATGATAATGAAATGTCCATTGCTCCAAACGTTGGGGCCATGCATAAATATTTGAGCAAAATTCGCTCGGATCGTCATTATTTGAAAGCCAAAGATGATGTCGAGGGAATGCTTAAAAAAATTCCTGCTATTGGAGATCGGTTGGCCAAATCGGCAAGCTGGATCAAAGACAGTGTCAAATATATGATGGTACCAGGTGTTCTTTTTGAAGAACTGGGCTTCACGTATTTGGGACCGATTGATGGGCATGATATTCCCAAACTGATCGAAACCTTCAAACAGGCGGATAACGTGGACGGTCCTGTGCTTGTACATGTGCTTACAACCAAAGGTAAAGGTTATCAGCCAGCAGAAGCCGATTCGCACAAGTGGCACGGGATTTCTCCGTACAAAATTGAATCCGGGCAAGTGCTGAAAGCAGTTGGAAAACCGATGTACACGGAAGTGTTCGGTCAAACGCTGATTGATCTGGCGAAGCAGGATAAACGGATCGTAGCTGTAACACCAGCAATGCCTACGGGATCGGGTCTTATTCCGTTTAGCAAGGAGTTTCCGGATCGCATGATTGATGTGGGAATCGCTGAACAGCATGCGGCAACCATGTGTGCTGCACTCGCTATGGAAGGCTTGAAGCCCGTCTTCGCGGTGTATTCCACATTTATGCAACGTGCATATGATCAGATTGTACATGATATATGCCGACATAATGCCAACGTGATGTTTGCCATTGACCGTGCCGGGTTTGTTGGACCGGATGGGGAAACACATCAAGGAGTATACGATGTGGCATTCATGCGCCATATTCCAAATATCGTGCTGATGATGCCAAAAGACGAAAATGAATTGCGTCATATGATGAAAACGGCGCTTGATTATAATGAAGGCCCGATTGCATACCGTTACCCACGAAACAATGTGGTCGGTGTACCTCTGGATGATGTTCTTGTACCGATTCCAATCGGATCATGGGAGCAATTGCGTCCATCGGAGGGATATGCAGTCATCGCTTCAGGATCGATGGTGCAGCTTGCAGAAGAAGCAGCAGAGATAGTGAAGCGGGAAGGTATCACAGCAGGCGTAATCAACGCTCGCTTCCTCAAACCCCTTGACGAGCAAATGCTGCGTGATCTGGCTGTTCGAGGTACCAAATTGATTGTACTTGAAGAAGCATCCCAAGCAGGTAGCATGGGTAGTGCTGTACTGGAGTTTTATGCAGAACAGGGATTGCATGATGTTCATGTGCAATTAATGGGGATTCCGGATCGCTTCATTGAGCATGGCAGTATCAAGGAACAACGTGAGGAAGTAGGTCTTACCGTTGAGAATGTATGTGCTGAGCTACGCAAGATGGCTGTTCAGTCATCCTACGGCATACCCAAAACACGTTTTCCTTCGTAAATATACATGATAGGAGAAAGACATGTCACTCCCGAAAGAACGAATTGATGTTCTGCTGGTTGAGCAGGGCTATTACGAAAGTCGTGAGAAGGCGAAAGCTGCAATCATGGCTGGACTGGTGTATGCCAATAATGAGCCGATCGAAAAGGCGGGCATGAAAATTCCAAGGGAAGCCGAGCTGAAAGTTAAAGGCTCGGTACATCCCTATGTAGGCAGAGGCGGATTGAAGCTCGAAAAGGCGATCCGTCATTTCGGTCTTGATATGAATGGACTTGTCATGCTCGACATTGGTTCATCTACCGGTGGATTTACGGATTGTGCACTACAGCATGGTGCGTCTCATGTCTACGCTATTGATGTGGGGTATAATCAGCTCGACTGGTCTTTGCGTAATGATGAGCGGGTTACTGTTATGGAACGAACCAACTTTCGATATGTGACTCCTGAAGATCTGACGGGACCAGTGCCGAACTTTGCGAGCATTGATGTGTCATTCATTTCACTGCGAATCATATTACCGCCACTTCTGGCTCTTTTGAAACAGCCTGCGGATATCGTTGCACTGATTAAACCTCAATTTGAGGCAGGGCGTGAAAAAGTAGGCAAATCCGGCGTGGTACGTGATCCGAAGGTGCACAAGGATGTATTGCAGACGATGCTTCATTTTGCCAGTCAACTTGGTTTGCATCTGCAGAGTTTAACTTTTTCCCCGATAACTGGTGGAGAAGGGAATATAGAATTTCTCGCACATTGGCGTCTGGAAGCACCAGAAGCAACACAACCAGAGAACGATCCGGCTTCACTTGATGCACTTGCGGAGCAAGTTGCCAAGGAAGCAGCTCATACATTTACGGGAAACTCATCATAAGATGGGTTTCTTTTCGCTTGAAAGATGGATGATGTAAAGGGAAATCGTCCATGGACCTCGAATATGTCTTCGAGGTGAGCGATAATGGATGGTCAATATGACACAATCGTTATAGGTGTACTTGCTATCTGTTTGATCGTGTGGCTGTTCTTCGGCTTGCGTAACTGGGTGAATCGACCCATGCCGGTAAGTTTGTCTGGAATGCCACTGAACGTAAAAATTCAGGATTCCCCGGCATTGGATTTGCTTGAAGCAGAGGGTTATGAAGTTATCGGTGGCAAAATGAAAGTCCCTCTGGCTTTCGAAGCCAATGAGACCGTTTATTACAGCAGATTATTTATTGATTACGTCGCGGAACGTGAAGATCTTAGATATCTGGTGAAAACGTCTCGTCGCAGACAGCCACTTGAAATGACCGGCCCTGCGCTAAGGGATCGCTTCCTCCATTATCTGTTGTTATATCCTGGTTGTGAAGGATTGCTGTATGTTGACTTGGAGGATTCCGATATTACGTTAATCAGGCTCATGGACTATCAGGAAGATGTGTATGATGGGGATGATCTGGACTAACATAAAAGAATGAACATTGCAGGGCAAACTCTGCGGCAAATTACAATTGCTGCTTTATTGCAATACATTTAACTGGAGGCATGTATGAAAGGACAAAGGCACATCAAGATTCGTGAAATCATCAGTCAAAATGAAATTGAGACCCAGGATGATCTGGTTGAAGCACTGCGCAAATCAGGTTTTCAAGTGACTCAGGCGACGGTATCGCGGGATATCAAGGAACTTCTGTTAATCAAAATTCCAATGGATGACGGCAGATACAAGTACTCTTTACCAACAGATCAACGCTATAATCCGATTCAAAAGTTGAAGCGTGCTCTGGTTGACAACTTCCTGCACATTGACCACACCAACAATCTGGTTGTGATGAAGTGTTTGCCGGGAACAGCCAACTCCATTGCAGCTTTGCTTGATAATATTGAGTGGAATGAAGTCATGGGCACGATCTGTGGAGATGATACCATTTTGATTATTTGCCGGACTGAAGATAACAGCGTGACCGTTATTGAACGCATCATGGGTTACATTGCTTAAAGTGCGTGTTCAAAAAGATCGGTTTTCAGTACCGAGAAGATGGGATGAAGCTAGAAATGGAGTAGCGGAGCGTAGGAAAACTACGTGAGCAACGGACATTTCGGCTGAATTCCATATTCGATGCTGATGATGCCACCAGGCATCCTTCGTAATCAAAAGCGGATTTTTTGAACAACCTCTTGAATCAATGGTTCAAAAACATAATTTCTGAGTTAGTCATCCGGAGGTGTTTTTGCAGATGTTAGTTACATTATCGATTCGAAATCTGGCTGTGGTGGAAGAAGTGGACGTTGTATTCCATCCGGGGTTCCATGTACTTTCAGGGGAAACGGGCGCAGGGAAGTCGATTATTATAGATGCACTTGGCTTGATTGCCGGTGGACGGAGTTCAGCTGATCTGATCCGGTATGGGTGTGAGAAGGCAGAGATGGAAGCCCTGTTCGAGATGGAGCAGAGTCATCCGGTATGGCAGACATTAGAGAAGCTGGGTATCCACTGTGAGCCGGAAGAGCATTTGGTCATTCGGCGTGAGCTGAACACACAGGGGAAAAGTACGTCCCGTATTAATGGGCAATTGGTCAATCTGACCATGCTGCGTGAAGTAGGCGAGAAGCTGATCAATATTCATGGACAACATGAACATCAGAGCTTGCTACGCGCAGAGAGCCATCTGGGGCTTCTCGATACCTATGGCTCGGAAGTCATCGGACCGGTCAAAGTGAAGTACCAAGAGCGCTACAGCAAGTTTATCACGGCGGAAAAAGAACTGCGTGCGCTTCAGGAGTCAAGTCAGCGGGCATATCAACTCTTGGACATGTACCGCTTTCAGCTCGAGGAGATTGCAGCGGCAAGCCTTACACGAGGCGAGGATGAATTACTCGGGGAAGAACGGGTCAAACTATCCCATAGTGAGAAAATGATGGACAGTGTTGCTGGTGCATATGATCTGCTTAGTGGTCAACGCGGGCTCGAAGCGGTGAGTATTGCCCTTTCAAGAATTGAAGATATTTCCGGGTATGACAGCAAAGGACTTCAGCCAATTGTAGAGCAGCTGCAATCTGCATTTTATCAATTGGAAGATGCGACTTTCCAATTAAGGGATTATCGGGAGAAGATTGAATTTAATCCGGCAAGGCTGGAAGAAGTGGAGCAAAGGCTGAATCTGATTTCTGGCCTCAGACGGAAATACGGGGACAGTGTTGAACTTATTCTGAATTATTATGAACAGATTAGCCATGAAACCGACCAACTGGAGAACAAGGATGAACGACTGGAGAAATTGAGAGCCGAACGCGACAAAATGCTTAACCTTGTCATGGAGTCAGCTGAAGAACTCAGCAAGGTGCGCAAACAATGCGCCGAGGAACTTGCTGCACAGGTGGAAAGCGAGCTCAAGGATCTGCAGATGGAGCGGACCACACTGCGTGTGCAGATTACTCCTTTCGAAGATCCGAAGGGTATTGAATGGAATGGACGCCGTATTCGTCTGAATCGTCAGGGTGCGGATAATGCTGAATTCCTGATCTCACCGAATCCCGGCGAGCCTTTACGACCGCTTGGCAAGATTGCTTCAGGTGGTGAGTTGTCGAGAATGATGCTGGCAATGAAGAGTATTTTTGCGCGACATGACCGGATACCTGTGTTGATTTTTGATGAAGTTGACACCGGAGTTAGCGGTAGAGCAGCTCAGTCCATTGCGGAAAAACTGTTCCGCTTGTCTTCAACTTGTCAGGTTTTCTCCATAACTCACTTACCACAAGTGGCTTGTATGGCAGATCATCAGTATCTCATTGAGAAACATGTCTATGATGGACGGACGATGACGCAGGTGGAATCGCTGTCAGACGAAGGCAGAGTGAAGGAATTGGCACGTATGCTGGGCGGCGTGGAAATTACAGAAAAACGCTGCATCACGCACAGGAAATGCTGAATTTGGCGGAAGCCAAAAAGGGTGAAACGGACGGCTGGCGTAATGATTGACAGTAATAAAAGCCTGCGGGCGAGGTTATCTTAAAGGTACGCAATTGGCGACCACCTTTCGTCAAGCGAAAGAAGCAAAGGGAGTGTGACAGCCATTGAATTCCCCCCTCAGGAAGAAATTGCTAGGTCTTTTATTTGCCTTCTTTCTTTGTGTGATTAGCCAGGCCATTCAGCCTGTGCAAAGTTATGCTTCACTGCCGGATGAATTACAAGTGTTTGCTGGCAGGCAAGCGGATGTCCGGCTCGCTGTACCTGCTGCTTCAAGCGCCGTTGTAGATCGTCCTGATATTGTTGGTTTGGATGATCAGGAAGCGAAGCATGTTACCAGGCAACAACCTTTGCATCTTAACCCTCAACAGACGGGACATGCCAAATTAACGTTGAAGTTGTGGGGCAAAATTCCGGTCAAAACAGTCCATGTGAATGTGATACCGGATTTGCGTGTTGTACCCGGGGGTCAGACGATTGGCGTAAAAGTGAAGTCGGCAGGCATTCTGGTGGTGGGTCATCATCTGGTCCATTCCGGGCAGGATGAACGTATATCGCCAGGAGAGAACGCAGGCATTAAGCTCGGAGATCTGATTACCCATATGGATGGTAAACGTCTAGATGGCGTGGCAGGTGTCTCCGAAGCCGTTGAACTTGCAGGCAAAAGTAAAAAAGGTATTGATGTTGTGTTGAAACGTGGCAAGGAAACGGTCAAGACACGATTGACACCGGCGTATGACTCCGAGGATCAAGCGTGGAGGCTTGGTTTATACATTCGTGATTCCGCAGCCGGCGTTGGCACACTTACCTTCTATGCACCCGATCAGGGCGTATACGGCGCACTTGGCCATGTCATTACGGATATGAACACACAAACATCTATTGTTGTCGGTAGTGGTCAAATCGTTCAATCCAATGTAACGTCCATTTCAAAAAGTGAGACCGGTGATCCGGGTGAGAAACGTGCTCATTTCCTCAAGGAAAGCAAGATTTTGGGCAATATTGAACGCAACACGGCTTTTGGTATCTTTGGTAAAATGTCCGGAAATCCTGAGCACAGTCTGTATTCAAAAGGTATTCCCGTCGCTTTCGCTCATGAAGTCAAAGAAGGACCGGCCGAAATACTTACCGTGGTTGATGGTCAACAGGTTGAACGCTTCTCCATTGACATTGTCCATGTGGCAGATCAAACGGAGCCAGCAACAAAAGGTCTGGTATTACGAATCACGGACCCGAAACTGCTGGATAAGACCGGAGGCATCGTTCAAGGTATGAGTGGCAGCCCCATCGTACAAAATGGTAAGTTGATCGGCGCGGTTACTCATGTATTCGTTAATGATCCGAAATCGGGTTACGGTTGCTTCATTGAGTGGATGTTACAAGATGCTGGTGTGATGATGAAAAAGGAAAACACGAAGAACCTCAAGGCTGGATAAACAGCCTGAGGTTCTTTTTTGTCGAAAGGAAACATAATATATCGGATAATGAAATAAATTATTTATTATATAGGAACGAGAAAAAAAAATAAAGAAAAATAATTTTCGACAGGAGGAATTTAACTTGCTGTGTCGAAAATTTAACCTGTAAGGAAATGTACGAAACGATGTTTAATTTAAAGGAGGATACCGTTTTGCAAAAAATTGAGGTATTGCTGGCCGATGATAATCGTGAATTTACGAATTTGCTTGCCGAATATATATCTGAGCAGGAAGATATGGAAGTAAGCGGTATTGCATACAATGGAGAAGAAGTACTGCAATTGCTGGAGCAAACGCGGGATGTGCCGGATGTATTAATTCTGGATATTATCATGCCTCATCTGGACGGTCTGGGTGTGCTTGAGCGCTTGCGTAACCTGAACCTTTCTCCTCAGCCCAAAGTCATTATGCTTACGGCATTCGGACAAGAGAACATCACACAGCGTGCCGTGCAACTCGGAGCTTCCTATTACATTCTCAAGCCGTTTGACATGGAAGTACTCGCGAATCGTGTGCGTCAACTGGTGGGAACACAGACCGCGATGTCCACAAGCAGCGGATCATCCATGTTCATGAAATCCAACGTCGTGCCGATGGGCAAACACAAAAATTTGGATGCAAGCATCACGTCCATCATACATGAAATCGGTGTACCTGCGCATATTAAGGGATATCAGTATTTGCGCGAAGCCATTACGATGGTGTATAACAATATCGAAATTTTGGGAGCCATCACCAAAACATTGTATCCGGCAATCGCCGAAAAATTCAAAACGACGCCTTCCCGCGTCGAACGTGCGATCCGTCATGCGATTGAAGTGGCATGGACACGCGGCAACATCGACAGCATCAGCCACTTGTTTGGTTATACGATCAACATCAGCAAGTCGAAACCAACGAACTCGGAATTCATTGCGATGGTTGCAGACAAGCTAAGAATTGAACATAAGGTAAGCTGAAAGGATCAGGAGTAGTGATTCGGCAAGGAAACTGGCCGATCAACTTCTGTGAGATATGCCAACGAATACCGTCAATTATTGGGTTTTGAAAAATCCAATAATTGACGGTTTTTTTATGAATGATATTGAGTTTCAGTTAGATAACTTTATGCTGTACTGAACATCCAAAAATCTTTCTCGTAACTTGTCAAGCTACGAGCAAACGCTGAAGGTACAGTCAGGGCATATCTCTCTTATAAAAGAAGCAAAGATGGTTTTAAACAATGTTCTGATGCAATTTAATTTGATTATGTGAAGTATGCTAAATATAGGGTTTAATGAATAAATTATATAATGGATACTGTAGGATCCTTACCATTCCAATTTAGACAAAACTTTTGAGGCACAAGGGAGGGGAGTTAAGATCATAATGATATTCCATATGGTATTTTTTACAAGTGAGTATTCTACAGCGATGGACTATTTCGAAAAAATCATGCTTACTAATAAAATAGCTCTTTCAATAAGAAAGAGCATCAAGGAATGGCTATAGTTTAATTGTGCAGATAAGTATCATCACCGTTCTGGTTACCAAAATAACGGAGACGATAACCTTCTTTATAACGTGCTATCACTTTGTCAATTAACAGATCATCTTCAAATTGAATGTGACCAGTTAAATAGAGAGCTACCAAGTATTCTTCAAATAATAAGTTTCCCAGAACCATTTCCTCTTTAGAAATTTCCAGTTGTAACACACCTATCTCAACACATAACATATGAGAAAAACCTCGTATTGTAGAGTTGATTATCCAAGCAAATTCTAATGGTTCATAAATTTCTTCTTCGTTGTTCAGTTTTAGCAGCTCAACAATTCCACGTTGGTCTTTGAAAACATAAGCAGCAATAGCTTGATCAAACTCAGCATCAGGGTCGTTACTTAAATCAGAAAACAGACTGAGATCGACCTGTTCCGCGTAGTATTTTTTGATCAAGCGATCATGAATTTGCTCTAAAGAGAAAGGATTAGGTATATCAAGAGTGAGATATTTTTCGTGTAATTTTTGTATATCAATTTCCAATCTTGTTTCCTCTTTTCCTCTGATTATTTGGTAAAGTTAAAAAATAAAGTAAACTTAAAGTATAAGTTCTGGAGATGGTATATGTATTCTATACTAACATATGAATAACCTTATTGCTTAGGATTATGGTTTCTTTATAGCTCCCATTTGACTTTCAGTTCCATAAAAAATATGACCTGAGCGAACTCCGTTTGGCTTCTCTCCATGGAAATGCCAGAAATAGCGAGTGTCATTGTAGTTTGTTTTGTAATGATTTTCTGGACCAACAATTTTACCACCGCTTGCATGTTTAGATGCGAGAGTTCTAGCATCGTTGTAATTAGGTGTCCATACTTCGCCAAACGGACTGGTAACTCGATCAAGTGCTTGCTGATCAGTTAATGGGGAACCTACATACATGTAATTTTTATCATATTTAACTGTATAATATTTAGGTTTATCTTTCTGTTTGCTCTTTGTGAGTTCACTCACAAACGCTTTAGCTTCTACGAAACCATCAATAACTGCTACTCCAACAGCGGCTCCAGCAGCCAGCCAAACTAAAACTTTTCCGATTTCCCAACCAACCCAAGGGAGTACCCATGCTACTTTCGACTCTTCAAGTGGGACATCTTTTCCATTAATATCAAAGTCGCCAATGTTTACATTATGGTAGTTCTCATTAGACGGAGTTTCTGTAACGTTACTCTGACTTTGACTTTCATCATCTGTGCGAGCATCCTCTGTTATATTTGAGCTTTCATCAGGCACAGTTTCTGAAACAATATTATTCTCTGTACTAGTTACAGTTTCTTGATCATTTTGCAGTTTTTCAACCCCTGCGGCTAACGAATAAGATTGTGCACCTGTCACAGCAAATAATAAGAAAGCCATGGTTAGAGCAGTAATACGGAAAAACGATTTTAAAGATGCCTTTTTAAACAATTAAATTCCCTCCGAAGTTTTTTATTTACACCATCTCCAAAATGGGTTATCGATTCTACTTAGGTAATTTAGAATCAATAATTAGGAGTATAAGGCAGGTATCATTAATAAGCAATGATAGTAATAATAAGTATTATTTGGTAATGTAAAAATTTATTGGGTATTAATTTACATAAGGTAATATGAATAGGTTCTAATAGTTCAATCATACTTGATCTAATATTCTAAAATTTTGCTTTGACTACATTCATAGGTTATTGATAAATATAATGAAGATTGATCCTTGTGAAATGTTTTTTACATATGGTATAATTGTATACGTATGAAATGGTGAGCACTTCCTTTGAAACAAGAAGGGAATCGTTCCATGCTATATATTGTATCTATTATTATTAAAACATTTTTTGAAATTTTCGTGAGTTTTGCTTTGAAAACCCTTGTGCAATTTCTTCGTAAAATGATGATAGCAAGAAGAAGGAGAAAGAGAAAAATTATAGTAACGACTGTGATTGTGAAGATCAAAGTGTATCGATTAAAATAATTTCAATGTGAAATTTGCTCACCTGCTGTTCTCCTGTTTCTTGGGGGAGACAACAGGTGAGAAATAAAATAAAACATAAAAATAGATTTTGTCAAAAAGGTTGCCGTGTGTTTAGAGGCAGCTTTTTGATGTCTAGAATAAGGTAAGCTGAAAGGATCAGGAGATCAACTTCTGTGAGATATGCCAACGAATACCGTCAATTATTGAATTTAAGATATCCAGTAATTGACGGTTTTTTTGTATAACGAAATAACAAAGATGATGATGATGAAATGTAGTTTTGCATGATTGTTTCCGGATTTTTAGATTAAGCAATAAAGAAAGCGCCCTATAGCAAAATTCAGAAAATGATCTTTCAAGAATTTTTACTCTCAGTTAACGCTTTTTCAAGTAGAAAGTGGTACGATGTGACCATTGACAAAGACCTACATATGGATTTGGGAAATTTGGATTAGATGCTACGAACAGAGGAGTAGAATACTATGTTTACGCAAATAGGCGAGATTGCTGAACCGATTCCCGTAGTACAATCTGATACAAAATGTGATATTGTCTATCATCTTTTCAAGTCCGATCCCAGTCTCGAAGGTATAGCTGTTATGGGGGAGAAAGGGGTGTCATTGATGATGCGCCCGCGATTCTTTCAGCAGATTGGAACCCAGTATGGCTATAACCTGTATATGGGGCGTCCTGTAGAGCTGGTGATGAACACACAGGCTTTGGTCGTGGATTATTCGGAACAGATCACTGATGTCAGTGTTCTAGCCATGGATCGGGATGAAGGGGAGATATATGACGTTGTACTGGTCACGTCAGGCGAACGTTTCTATGGAGCTGTGAGTATTCGCCGTTTGCTGCTTGCTGTTGCTGATGTGCGGGCTGAGATGGCGATTTTTATGAACCCGCTGACAGGCCTTCCTGGGAACCATATCATCGACGAACGGCTATATCAGGCGCTTCAGTTGGACCATTTTAGCGTACTGTACGTTGATCTCGATCAATTTAAATCCTACAATGATAGCTACGGTTTCAAAATGGGGGATCAGCTTATTCAGGCGACAGCTAACTTGCTTCGCAAGCTTTTTGTTTTCCCTGAAGCTTTTCTTGGACATATCGGTGGTGATGATTTTATTGTCATCCTGAACCACCATGATTACCAACAGATTAGTGAGGAAGTCATCACAGGTTTTGAGGAAATGAAAAAGATGTTTTACAACGAGCAAGATTGGCATCATCAATATGTTCTGGGGAAGGACGTTCCGGGCAGACTCGGCCCATTCCTCTGGTGTCGGTATCCATCGCCGTTGTCACCAACAGCAAGCAAAAATATGAAAACATAGATCAGATTATTGATGAGGCCACACGGATCAAAAAAGGCTGTAAAGCGATTGCCGGCAGCATCATCTGTGCAAATGATACCATCAGTCATCCATGTTAAAAGTAAACTACACAGTAAAGTGCAGAAAACCGCTACTTATCAGGTATTAGTCACCTGTAATAGCGGTTTTTCTATCATTTTATGCGTATCGAAGGTTATGTCACGATAGTAACTCCGACTTCATTATGTATACATTTAAGTACGTTTGATAGGAGTTCACTTAGATTCGAATATCGACCGATGGATATGAACCACCAGGAGATGTAGAAGACGAAGATTGCGAGCTGTCTCCTGATTCCTGAACTGTGATTTTGCCATCGGATGGATTCTCCGTACTTCCCGTTTTCTTTCCATCATTTACTTCCTGATCTTCTTCTACATTTGCTGCAGAGATTGGAGGTTGTACCTTTTCTTTAGGTGCGGGCTGCTGGATCTCTTTACCAAGTCTCCGATCTTCTGATTGACCTTGCTCAACTGGGTGTTGATGTCCTGAACTACTTCTCGTTTTGCCTGGAAAACGGTACGTTCTGCATTTTCCATCATCATGGATTTGCCGATATCTTTTTCTGCGTTGATCTCCAGAACGAGTCGGTCGAAGCGGGTTTCTCCTTCGGTAGTTTGAATAGAGCTCTGCATACGATCACGCAAACCGACCAGTTTACCCAATTGATCATAAGTCTGACTGTGCTTAATTAGATGGTCCAACGAAGGGGCTTGTGTCTCATCGGTTAATTTGGTTTGTTGCTGTTGAGTCTTTTCGGGCTGTCTTAATTTGTTCTTTTCCTCCAAATCCTCTGCTTTAATTTGGGCAATTTGGCTATCGATCTGGGATATGGAGCTTGTTAAGGATTTAATCCGCTGAGCTTTGGTTTTGGTGTCCAACTCGTCATTGGTTTTTACCCCTTGCATTTCTTCATTGAGTCGGATCTTCTGCTGCATGAGTGCCTGAATTTCCTTATCCCGATTGGAGACTTGATTTCCGGGAGTGAAACTGCTTTTGGTTGCAGATGAGATTGAATTCATATCCTCGTTCTCCTTCTCTCTTTATCATGATTCTATTTACATATATCGGATGTTAAGAGAAGGATTTGAAGGGTTTTTTCGTCGGAATGGATTCATTTACATCGGTTATATTGCGTATCTCATCATAATAATTGATAATGGTTATCAATAAGTGTGTAGTGTTCAGACATAATCTATGGATACGGAGATGGGTTAGCAAAATGTGGAATGATTATTATATCCTTTGGAACTATGCTGCGGTGAGTATAACAGATATCCGTTATATGGAATTAGAGGCTTATGAAGAGATGAAATATAAATTTCCAACAAGTACCTTTGTACTCACCATTCAAGGTGATGCTGGAGTGACGATAGATAATCAAACGTATAAAGTGAGTCGTTTTTATGTTCTCCATGGCGGTAAAGGGAGTAAATTGATCATTCAAGCAGGCGAATTGGGATTGCACTTATATTACTTGATGTACAAAGCAAACTTGCCTAATGGAGGGAGACATGATCTGGGAAGATTAATGGAGCGTACCAATCCGTTCCAAATGAACTATGGCTTTACCCCCGATATGCCAACCATTTTATATGAGCAACTGAAACAGATGCATTTTTTGTGGGAGCAAAAGAACCCCATTCAGCACTTTCAGGCCAAGAGTATGTTCTATACATTTGTGGAGCAGGTATCATTACAGATTCCTCGGATGTGCAATCGCTATCCAAGTATTATGGATCAGGTCAGCAAAGTCATTGAAATTGTAGAGTCTTCCTACACCCAGCCCCTCACGCTTCATGCTTTGGCAGAAATGATTGGCACCAGCCCAAGAAGTTTGTCACGCAAGTTCAAGCAGTCGACTGGAACCAGTCCCATTGATTATCTGATTCAGTTTCGTTTGTTCAAAGCCAAGGAGATGTTGCTGCAAACGGACGCCACGTTGGATGAGATTGCCGCCGGCATCGGTTATCCGGATGGATATTATTTGGGACGTATGTTCAAGAAACATACAGGTCTTTCTCCTTTGCAATTCAAAGAAAAAACCTCGGCACCCCTATATTGGCCTGATCTGACATCTGGCATGGCGCGAAATGACATTTTCAGAGGCGGAAGTGGAAGGTATGTTTATACTGATGGTGATAATCATTATCAATATAAGCATGGAGGGTCAATCAATATGAACAGACAGTCAAGAACGGGAATGCTGCTGAGTATTCTACTAAGTCTTACATTACTGTTAAGTGCCTGCTCTACAGGAGTTGCCAGTAATTCAAGCGGGGATGCATCCGGAAGCAATAGTACGTCAAGTTCCACGAAGACAGTAACAGGGGAGAATGCAAGCAATATATCTGAACCACATACAATCTCAACGGTGAAGGGAGATGTTACAATCCCCGCTGAACCTAAACGGATTGTGGTTGACTTGTATCTGGGTAGCCTGATTGCCCTGGGGATCAAGCCTGTGGGGACACCCGAGTTGAATCTAAAGAATCCTTATTTTATCAAGTCACTTGAGGGTGTGGAGAATATTGGTGAATATGAAACCATCTCCCTCGAAAAGGTGTTGGAACTTGAGCCGGATCTGATTGTGACAGGTAATCCTGATTTATTTGATTCCTTTAGCAAAATTGCACCTACCTTGGTTATTCCATTTGGCGAATTGAAAAACACCCACGAAGAGATTGCCTATTTTGGTGAAGTGCTGAATAAAGAAAAAGAAGCTGAGGCATGGTTAGCCGATTATGATGCAAGAATTGCAGATGCCAAGAAGCGCGTCGGTGAGGCGATTGATCCAGCCGCAGAGGTGTCGGTCATGCAGTTCAATGATAAAGGTCCGTTGGCTTTTGGTGATAATTTTGGTCGGGGAGGTCAGGCAGTCTACAGCGCGCTTGGTTTGAATCCTCCTGCTGATAAAAAGAGATCTTAATGAAGGATCAACTGGTTGAAGTATCCTCAGAAGCGATTCCTGAATTTGCCGGTGACTACATTATTCTAACAGCAGACAATCTGACTCTGGAAGAGTTGAAATTGAAACCGGTCTGGAGTTCACTGGATGCGGTTAAGAATGATCAAGTGTTTATCTGGAGTCCGGATCGTTCATGGTACTTTGACCCGATTGCAACATTGGATCAAACAGAGGAATTGGCCGCGTGGTTTACGAAGATCTCTGAACCAAAATAAGCGTAACAAATGCTTGATGAGATGAAATCCAATTCCACTCTAAAATTACAGTTGATAATGAAAATTATTATCAATTATAATAAGGTATATTAGTGAACTCTGCTACGCATATGTTATCGGATGTGTGGAAGAATGATGACCTTGTATGGCCTTTGTTCCGTGTGGGCCGGGATCGGAGAGTAATTGATGCAATTAGACGAACAGTTGAAATGCTGGAATCTAGCCGCTGTTAAGGTTCTGGATATACGCCGGATTGTTATGGAGGCAGGTGAACAACTGAGTTCCTATACCCTTCCGGCAAATGGTTTTATATATACGATTAGAGGATCGGCTGACCTCCAATTGGATGGACAGACATACAAGGCAGAGCGATTTTACATGCTTCATGGGGCCAAAGGGTCTTCACTGGATATCCAGACCAATGAAGATTTCGAATATCTTCTGCTCTATTACAGAGCATTCCTTGCCTTCCCTCGTTATCGTAAAAAGAGGTTGTTGACACAGCCTGAGGTTACACCATTCTCTTTGCAATATGGATTTACACCCAGTAGTCCGCTGGGACTGTTACGTTACCTGGTTGAGATTGAAGATGCATGGGCACAGTCTGGAAGTCTGGAGCTGCTTCATACGAAAAGTTTATTTTACCAATTCATTCATGAAATGATGGTTCAGCTAACAGAGCAAGAGATCAAAACTGAACATGCTGATCCGGTGAAACAAACACTTCGTTACATACAGAACCATTACAGGGAACAGGTCACGCTTGATTCTCTGGCTGAACAATTCAACTACAGCTCCCGTCATTTATCCATGCAATTCAAACGAAAAACGGGTTACAGTCCGATTGATTATCTCATTCAGACTCGAATCGCCAAGGCTCGTACTCTGCTTGTACGATCTGATGCAACGCTGAGTGAAATTGCAGGAGAAGTGGGTTATTCGGATGTGTATTATTTTAGTCGCATCTTCAAAAAACATGTGGGAATCTCTCCGATTCAGTATCAACGAAAGAAGAGAGAAGAAGTGAGAGCAGAGGATCGTCCATTGCAAATATCTGAATTGTCCATTGGCCGAAGATGGAAGTCGGGATATATTGATTATGAGAATCATTATCAATATATAGACGGAGGGTCTACACCAATGAGAAGAAGAAAAACAAGTTCAAGTATGCTTATGGTGGCTTTATTGAGCATCACGATGCTGCTCTCAGCCTGCTCCTCAGGTACAGCAACAACACCAGCAGCTGGCGAAGGAACGGGTGCCAGTTCCAATAACAGCAGTACGGCCGTGTCATCAGACACAGGAAGCCAGACGAACAAAGACAATGAAACACGCACGGTCTCGACGGTTAAAGGGGATGTTGTTGTTCCAGCAAATCCTAAACGGGTTGTTGTATTGTATCTCCAGGGAGACGTTGTTGCCCTTGGGGTTAAGCCAATCGCTACCTCAGATGTATATGACGGGGCTGGATACAAGAGTGAGCTTGAAGGTGTGAATGCACTTGGTACCTGGTTTGAACCGAATCCTGAAGCTGTCATTGATCTTGATCCGGATCTGATTATTGTTCCTTCAGAAGAGACGTATACGTTATTAAAGGATATTGCACCTACTGTATATATTCCGTATGAGAAAATGACAACAGAAGAAAGACTGCATAGTATAGCGAGTATTTTTGGCAAAGAGCAGGAAGCTGAGACGTTAATCAATAATCTTAACACCAAGGTTGAAGAAAGTAAGAAGACGCTTGCGGATGCAGGCATACTGGACAAAACGATCTCCATTGTGGAGGGTGGTTTGAAAGGCATGAACATTGCAGAGAGCAAACAATATGGCCGAGGATCTCAGGCGGTATATGAGTACTTGGGAATGAAAGCACCTGAGGTTGTACAGAAAAAAATTGATGTGGTTTCGGACGAGGCCGGCTCCAATATTTCGATGGAAGTACTGCCTGAATATATCGGTGACTATGTGTTTCGCTCTGTATACGAAGGGGCAGATAACTTGACGGATAATCCCATATGGAGCAGCATCCCTGCGATCAAGGAAGGTCGTCTGATTGAGATTGATTTTGATTTCTTCTATTATTCAGATATCTATTCTATCAATAAACAGCTTGATTTTGTCGTTGAAAAGCTGTTGGCGGCTCCAAGAGCACAATAATTAAGAGCAGACATAACCGTAGAAATGTTTGAACAAAAAATGTTTGTTTTTTAGCCATTGTATTTTGATAAGATTACCATTACACTAGGATTTAAGTGATAATGAGAATCGATATCAAATACTCGATGTTCTGGATCGAATTAACGGAGGTATTTTTAATATGAATCAGCAGTTGGAACTCTATGATGTAACCATTATCGGCGGTGGCCCTGCGGGCATGTACTCTGCCTTTTATAGCGGCATGCGGGACATGAAGACCAAGTTGATTGAGGCACGTGACAGATTGGGCGGTCGCATGTTATTTTATCCGGAGAAAATGATCTGGGATGTCGGGGGTGTGACGCCAATCCTGTGTGAGGATCTGATCAAACAATTGGAAGAACAGGCACGAACTTTCGAGCCGACGCTTGTGTTTGAACAACAGATTGAAGGATTCGAGCGTCAACCGGATGGCACAATTCTGTTAACTTCTGCAACCGGTGAACAACACTGGACACGTACCGTCATTTTGGCAATCGGATATGGCATATATAAAATGGCCAAACTTGAGCTTGAAGGTGCAGACCGTTATGAGGTTAGTAATCTGCACTATACCGTGCAAGAACTGGAGCCATTCCGTGGTAAACGCGTGCTGATCTCGGGTGGAGGCGACTCTGCTGTGGATTGGGCGAACGAATTGGAAGCACTGGCTGAGCAAGTGACGGTTGTGCATCGCCGTGACCGTTTTGGCGGGTTGGAGCGTAATGTACTGCGCATGAGAGAATCCTCTGTAGATGTACGTACACCTTACGCGGTAGAGACCTTGCATAGTATGAGTGGTGATGTGATAGAACAGGTGACTATCTCACATGTGGAAACAGGCGATACTGAACTGCTTGAAGTCGATGCAGTCATTGTCAACCATGGCATGAAGAGTGACTTTGGTCCAATCCGGGATTGGGGTCTTGATCTTGGCGAATGGCATGTCACTACGACAGAAAGATTGCAAACGAATATTCCGGCGTATTTGCCGCAGGTGATTTTGTAGATTATGGTAGCAAACTGTATCTGATTGCGGGTACCTTCACGGATGCTGCTCTTGCGGTGAATAGTGCAAAGCTATACATGGACCCTGAAGCGGAAAAAGTAGCTTATGTATCTTCCCATAACAGTCGATTTAAGGAGAAGAATAAAGCTCTTGGTGTTGTAGAAGAATAAATGTTTACTTTTGGATACGAGCAAGATGACTTCGGGTTAACTCCGAAGTCATCTTTTTTGCATAAAATGGGTAATAAGAAGGCATAATTTGCACTAGACACAACGGCTATCGAATTGAATATATACTACCAAATGTCTATAATAAGCCAGAGAACCTTTAGAATAACAACTATATAAATTGAAATAAACATTTACACGATAACGGAGAGGACAGAAAAAATCTGAAAAAGCGAAGCGGGCGCCTAAAAGCTTTCTGAAAGAAAGCTACATCGGAAGCATACGCTATCACCGGATTTTCCCTTGAGAAAAAGGGAATCGAAAAAATCTGGGGATAACAGCGATTGGAAGATTGTTCTGTCATCGTAGTGTCAGTGTAAATAAACTTTAATTCAACTTATATAGATACAATAACTAGATCAGAGTGGAGTGCAGCGTATGAAAAAGGGATCACAGCCACAACGAGGTTTCACCTTCATTCAGCGGTGGTTCAAACGATCTGATAAAAAAAAGATCAAATGGTCTGAAATATATCTCGCACTTGCTGGTGCGCTTCATCGTTTGTTGGTTGAAGGACGGCGTGAACGTTCAGCAGCCAAACGGCTTCATCAGGACCTGCCCATTAACGTATTAGGAGAAATGAAGCTGGAGCCAGGAGATATCGTGTATACACCAAGCTCAGAATCAACGTATTATGCAGGACACATGGGCATTATCGGTCTCGATGGCAAGGTGTATCATGTGCACCCTTATGGGCCTGTATTTGCTGATTCATTAGAGTGGTATCTCACGCGGTTTTATGAAGGAGATCGCTTCATTGTATTCCGTTCCAGACTGAATGAGGCAGGCATAAAAGCAGCCGGGTGGGTACAGGACCATTACAAGCAGGTGAAATTCTACCGTTTGCAGACGAACCTTCGCAGTATTGAGCGTAATTACTGCTCCAAGTTTATATATCAGGCGTATCAGTTCACATCCGGACTCGATCTGTGGAGTCGCAAATTCACCCGAATGAATCAGGGGTATATCTATCCATTTCGAATTGAGCGCTCATCTGAGCTGGATGTTCTGGGAACTTTTTATAAATAAGGATGTTACCGACTAAAATACTGTTCTTCCGAAATAAGGAAAGCAGGTTCTGTCGGTTTTTTTTATATGTGTAGAGATTAAAAACAGGAAAAACGCTCAATACGTCGAATAGATTATGAGATAGGCATGCACAACTTGGAATCGTATACATAATAAAAGACGAGATGATTATTAGCCCAGAGAACCAAATGACGACGAAGTAGGCGAACAAGAAAGAGTGAAGCGAGATGAAATGGCCGGTCTTCTTACAACGTTTCCGACTGAACAAAAACGTCGTGAAGCTATCGGACTATACCCCAAAAAAGGAAAGGAGGTACTACTGTTCCATATGCAAGAAAAAGGTTGAATCGGTTGTGCATTATGCGGCTCCACAGGGAAATGTTTCAGGTGTATGCAGTTCTTGTAAGTCTCTGGCAGATAAACGAGGAATGTTTCCCATTTAATAAGAAGAGATGCGCTCAGGAAATAACAATTCTTTGATTTATGCGCGTTTTTGTAGTACATTAGCAAATGTATTCGAAGGAGGATTCTAATGTACTCAGGTAGACAAGACGATACTTTATACATCATGACCTACACCTTAAACAGCGGTATCAAGGGTACGGTTCCACTGTCTAATAAGCAGATTATTGAGTGGCTGGATTGCTACAGAAATGAGAAGCGCTTCGTGACCGAAATCGGCAAGGAGTTTTTTGGATTGAATGCAGGATTGGTAGCAGATTTCAAGGTTCAAAATCATTTATCGGATTATCAGCAGACCATTATGCCTACGCAGCAGCAGGATAACCTGGAACGCTTGTCCAGTGCTTATAAATCAACCGAGTTATTAATGAAGATTGATTGTAAATGTGGCACGGCTTATGTGACGGAATCTCCATACAAACGCACAAAATGGTACTGCACAAAGTGTAAAGAGATTGTTTTTTTGGATGCCAAAAAAGGAATGGTGGAAACGTCGCGCGGTGACGCTTACTACATGACCAACAAATATTTTGTTTCCCGGGATTAGCGGGAAATGACTCTGCAAGCATCGCTGTGAAGCGGTGCTTTTTTGTGCAATGGATTGAGTATTTGCTTCTATAACAAAAAAGCCCCAAAGGGCCTTTTTGGAAGATATCAAAAATGTTTAGGAATTTAGGATGAACATTCAACTTTGTGAGGAGGAATGAAGCAGCAACGACAGCGCGGCTCGTAAGCCTCCGAATCGCCAATCATAACTACTGGACCCAACGTAACGGGCTCCCCATTGACGATACGTTGTGTAAAGGCTGCATCCGGGCTACCGCATACTGCACAGAAAGCCGAGAGTTTCTCGATGTCATCTGCCATGGCAAGCAAACCGCCGATATATCCGAATTCCTTACCACGGTAATCCATATTAAGTCCATCCACAATGACATGCTTGCCACAATAGGCCAGCTCCGAGACCAGTTCCATAATGGCACTGCTGAAAAATTGTACTTCATCAAATGCAACAACATCTGCATCTATCGTTTGGTTCATGATCATTTCTACGGATTCCGTGGTTAATTGCCGGGGAATGGAATGAGCAGGTAGTCGATAACCAATTCGGCTCACGATCTCGTCCTGGGCAAACCGATCGTCCTCGGCTGGTTTGTAGGCTACCACCTTTTTACGGCCAAATTGAATTAATTTTTGACAACGGCGAATGAGTTCACCGGACTTTTCACTGAACATGGGTCCAGTAATTACGGTAATACGTCCTGTTTGCACGGTGCTGCTACTCCTCTCACATACGGGATTCAACAAAAAAAGCGACCATTACAGAGTACCACAAAATCTTTGGTAAGAGCCAGAACTAATCTGCGCAGTTTGTGTTACTATATGGAATGTTAAGCCGTTGGTTCCGGCAGCTGTTAATAGGAGTTATGGAAAAGAGGTGTTTACGATGAGTGAAGTATTAATATCACTACAAGAGCGATATGAAAGCTTGAAAGCGCAGGCCGCTCTGGATGACGCGACGCAAGCGTTATTTGCAGAACTGTTCGCAGAAGCGGAGCGACTGCAGGCAAGTAACCTGACGTTGCGCAGAACGATCCTGAAGTCTTCTTCCAAAGAATCACGTATGTCTACCAAACTGCGGGATGCCTTATACGAATGACCCGGAGCTTACTCCGGGTCCTCTTCTGTCTTTAGTTTGCGAGGGAATAGAATACCTGCTGTAATTCTGGCAATCATGGCAAAAGTGAGACCAATGCCTGCAAACATGTAGATCACGGTAAAAGCTTTGCTGAATCCGCTGGATGGCACAAATTCGGGATGTCCCACCGTAGTCAGGGTAACCGCGCAGAAGTATAACGCATCGATCCAGTGCAGACCTTCAACACGAGTGTAAAACAAAGTGCCTGACAGCAACGTTGCTGCCGTCAACGCGAACAGAGCCAGAAACTTGGGGTCTTTGAATGCATGGAAAATGCCTTTCAGCAGACGTTGTAACGTGATTAAAAATGATACCATGATGATCCATCCTGTCTATGTAAAATAGGCGTTGTGTTGTATAAACACACAAAAAGCCCGGACTCATGGAGTCCTTCCGGGCGTCTCTGCTTTTTCGGGTACATTTTTGGACCGGAAACGGGGACCTACATAATTACGCTTGCGGTCACGGAACAGGATCCAGCCTCCCAGAAAACTCATACCTGCGGCAAATAGGACAAGTCCACCGCCAAAGGAAAGCCATTGGAACCCTGGTGAAATCAGTTCGTTCCCGTGCTCGGCATAATATAGGAACAGGGCATCTTTCATCATCAGAAAACCCTTCATTGCCATTAAACCCGGGATGACCAGAACAACAATTGCCAAAAAACGCGCAAAGACCAATCTTGTATTCATGAGCATTATACCCTTTCTGCCAAAGTCGACATGAAATAAAGGTTACGCTTACAGATCATACCTCATTCCATCATAGCTTGGAATGCATAGGCTGTCCATGTATGATTGCTTCAAACTTTGAGTTGACCGCTCAAGGAGAGTACAATGGCATATAGAGGGTAGAAGCCAAACCATGATTCAAGCCATTATAAATGATATTGAAAATTGATTCATAGAGGAGAGCATGAGAGATGCCAATTACATGTGATGTTGCAATTCTTGGAGGAGGGACCGGTGGATATGTTGCCGCGATCCGGGCTGCACAGCTAGGAAAACAGGTTGTTATCATTGAGAAGGACAAGCTTGGCGGAACATGTCTGCATCGTGGCTGTATTCCAAGTAAAGCTCTGCTGAAAAGCGCGGAAGTGTACGCCGAGATTCAAGAGAGTGAGACGTATGGTATCGAGACTAATGGAGCGACACTTGTATTTCCCAAAGTACAGGCGCGCAAGGATGCGATTGTGGAGCAGCTGCACCAGGGCGTTCAATATTTGATGAAAAAAAATAAAATTCAGGTCGTACACGCGAAAGGGCGCGTTATCGGACCTTCCATCTTCTCCCCGCAGAGCGGAGCGGTCGCTGTAGAGTTCGAAGATGGGGAGATGGATACGGTGGTTCCGACCAATCTCATTATTGCGACGGGTTCACGTCCACGCGTGCTGCCTGGCCTGGAAGCGGATGGCAAGTTTATTATGAGCAGTGACGAAGCCTTGCGTATGGATGAGCTTCCTGCATCACTCATTATTGTCGGTGGTGGTGTGATTGGACTGGAGTGGGCATCCATGCTGAATGACTTTGGAGTAGACATCACGGTGGTTGAAGCAGCTGCTCACGTGCTGCCTGCCGAGGATGAGGATGTTGCAAGAGAGATGCAACGATTGCTTGGCAAGCGGGGCGTTCGTTTCCTGACAGGGGCCAAGGTTCTAACAGAAACGTATAGCACGGATACAGAGGGCATCCAGATTGATGTGCAGCTTGGTAATGATAAGCAGGAAACACTGAAAGCCGATAAAATGCTCGTGTCAGTTGGTCGTCAGGCTAATGTCGAAAATATCGGACTCGAAAATACGGATATCAAACTGGAGCATGGGTTCATCGTTGTGAATAAACAGTTACAGACTGGTGAAGGTCACATCTACGCCATTGGTGACTGCATCGGCGGTCTACAGCTTGCACACGCGGCAAGTCATGAAGGTATTCTTGCTGTCAATCATTTGGCGGGGAAACAGTTCATGCCGTTGAATCCCATCGTATTCCGCGTTGTGTGTACACACGTCCGGAAGCAGCCAGCATTGGATTCACCGAGCGTGAAGCGAAAGAACGTGGCTATGACATCAAAACAGGCAAGTTCCCGTTTCAGGCGATTGGCAAATCGCTCATTCATGGAAGCCGTGATGGATTCGTGAAGGTGATCGCAGATGCCAAGACGAATGATATATTGGGGGTACATATGATTGGCACCCATGTGACAGAATTGATCGCTGAGGCTTCTCTGGCTCAGATGCTGGATGCCACACCTTGGGAAGTCGGACAAACCATTCATCCACACCCTTCTCTGTCGGAAATCATGGGTGAAGCCATGCTGGCGGTCGATGGAAAGGCCATTGGAATGTAAGCCAAACAGGCTTATGAGAAAGGTTCTTTCCTTTTTTGGGCAAAAGGGATTATAATAAGGTTAAGCCAAGTCTTAGTACCAGGTTATAAGATCGGGTAGTAAGAGTGGCACAGGCTCTGATTAAAAGGAGGTACCTCATATGAGTTCACAAGGTACTGCAGACGCGGTCCATCGGCATCAACAGCTGGGGCTTAGCGATGGTGAAGTATTGGATATGTACAAATACATGCTGCTCGCACGCAAGTTTGACGAGCGTTGCTTGCTCTTGCAACGGGCTGGCAAAATTAACTTTCACGTATCCGGTGTAGGACAGGAAGCTGCGCAAGTAGGCGCCGCTTTTGGTCTGGATCGGGATCACGATTATTATTTGCCGTATTACCGCGATTATGGTTTTGTGCTGGCGGTAGGCATGACTCCGCGTGAGTTGATGCTGTCCGCTTTTGCAAAAGCGGAAGATCCGAATAGTGGCGGCCGGCAAATGCCGGGTCACTTCGGTCACAAAAAGCTGCGGATCGTGACGGGCTCCAGCCCGGTTACAACACAGGTTCCGCACGCTGTCGGGTTTGCATTGGCAGCCAAAATGAAGAAGCAGGAATTTGTTTCTTTTGTTACGTTTGGTGAAGGATCAAGCAACCAGGGCGACTTCCACGAGGGAGCCAATTTTGCAGGTGTACACAAGTTGCCTGTCATTATTATGTGCGAGAACAATCAGTACGCGATTTCCGTTCCGATTCACAAGCAGCTTAGCGGTAAAATATCGGATCGTGCACTCGGTTACGGATTCCCCGGATTGCGCGTAGATGGTAACGATGCGCTCGAAGTATACGCTGCTGTGAAGCAAGCACGCCAACGTGCCATAGCAGGCGAAGGACCTACACTGATTGAAGCGATGATGTATCGTCTCTCTCCTCATTCCACTTCTGACAATGATCTGGCTTACCGGACCAAGGAAGAAGTTGAAGAGAACTGGAAGAAGGACGGCGTACTTCGCATGAAGAATTATCTGATGGATTGCGGCATCTGGGATGAAGCCCGGGATGCGGATCTGGCTTCCCAGCTTGCACTGGAAATGAAAGAAGCGACTGAATATGCAGACAACGCGCCATATCCGAAACCTGAGGACACTCTGACGCACGTTTATGCGGACAGCGAAGAAGGGGGACGGTAAGTATGGCAGTGATGGAATATATTGATGCAATCCGTCTTGCGATGAAAGAAGAGATGGAGCGGGATGAAAATGTCTTTATCCTCGGTGAAGATGTAGGGGTCAAAGGTGGTGTGTTTACCACAACCAAAGGGTTGCAGGATCAGTTTGGCGAAATGCGTGTCATGGATACTCCGTTGTCCGAATCCGCTATTGCAGGTGTTGCCATTGGTGCAGCCATGTATGGCATGAAGCCGATTGCCGAGATGCAATATTCGGACTTCATGCTGCCAGCAACCAACCAGATCATTAGTGAAGCGGCCAAAATCCGTTATCGTTCCAACAATGACTGGAGTTGTCCAATTGTTATCCGAGCGCCAATCGGTGGCGGAATCTTCGGTGGGCTGTATCACTCCCAATGTCCGGAATCGATTTTCTTCGGTACACCTGGTCTGAAAATTATAGCGCCTTACTCGGCATACGATGCCAAAGGACTGCTCAAAGCGGCAATTCGCGACCCGGACCCGGTCCTCTTTTTGAAAATAAAAAATGCTACAAACTGATCAAGGAAGATGTGCCTGAAGATGATTACATCGTTCCCATTGGTAAAGCCAACGTGCTTCGTGAGGGTGCCGATATTACGGTGATCGGTTACAGCCAGCCGCTGCATTTTGTAATGCAGGCTGCCGAGGAGCTGGAACGTGAAGAAGGCATCACGGCACACGTCCTGGATCTGCGCACTCTGCAACCGCTGGATCGTGAAGCGATTATTGCTTCCGCTCGTCTGACAGGCAAAGTGCTGATTGTACACGAAGATAACAAAACCGGTGGTGTAGGTGCTGAAGTTGCCGCGATTATTAGCGAGGAATGTCTGTTTGAACTGGATGCACCGATTCAACGTCTCTGCGGACCTGACGTGCCGGCCATGCCAATTAGCCCAACATTGGAGAAATTCTACATGCTGAGCAAGGACAAAGCCAAAGCAGCAATGCGTGCACTTGCCGAGTATTAATTTCGTTTTATTGGATGTTTAAAAGTAAAGTTTGGAGTGATAATCAAATGGCTGAACGTATGAAATGGATCGAGGTCATTATGCCGCAATTGGCGGAATCGCTGGTCTCGGCTACCATAGGCAAATGGTTGAAAAACCGGGCGACCGTGTGGAACAGTACGAGCCGATCTGTGAAGTAATCACCGATAAAGTCAATGCCGAGATTCCATCCACGGTGGATGGAATTATGGGCGACCTTTTGGTGGAAGAGGGCACGACGATTGCTGTAGGTGAAGCAATCTGTCGCATGCAGGTCGCTGCTTCTGACGAAGAGGCGGCGGAGCAGGTAACACAAGTATCGCAGCAACAGGAGCAAGTGCAGCAACATGTAAGCCATACTTCTGTTGCCGCCTCAAATACAGCAGCACATGATCCCAACCAGCCGATGCGTAATCGGTATTCTCCGGCAGTGCAATCCCTGGCAGCAGAGCATGGTTTGAACTTGCAAAGCATCCAGGGTACTGGCGCAGGTGGTCGTATTACCCGCAAAGATGTCCTCGCATTTGTTGCACAGGGAGGTAACGCTGCTGCTGGATCATCTGCGTCTGCACAAGCATCTTCTCCAGCAGTTCAGCATGCACCTTCTGGTGTGCCATCTGCTTCTCCATTTAGTGGATTGAATCGTGGAAATGGCGAAATGGGATTAACCGCTGGAGAAGCGATCTCAGCGTCCGATGCAGGCGTTCCTGTGAGACATTCAGGCATTCATCTAACCGAAAGTCCGAAAATTCCACAGATCGAAGTGGAAGGTGGCGGCCAGGGAAGATCGGAGTATTTCATCGATGTTACCCCTGTGCGTAATGCGATTGCGCGGAATATGCGTCAGAGCGTATCGGAAATCCCGCATGCATGGACAATGATCGAAGTGGACGTAACGAATCTGGTGATGCTGCGCAATAAACTCAAGGATGAGTTCAAGCGCAAGGAAGGCATCAATCTGACATATCTGTCCTTCATGATGAAGGGAGTCGTTAACGCGATTAAAGACTACCCGATCATGAACTCGGTATGGGCAGTGGACAAAATTATCGTTAAACGGGACATTAACCTGTCCATGGCAGTAGGAACCGAAGATTCCGTACTTACACCGGTAATCAAACATGCCGATCAGCGTAATATCGCGGGACTGGCCCGTGAAGTGGATGAACTGGCTCGCAAAACACGTGAAGGTACATTGAAGCTCGATCATATGCAGGGTGGTACGTTCACGGTGAACAATACAGGTTCATTCGGTTCAATCCTGTCCCAGCCAATCATTAATTATCCACAGGCAGCGATTCTTACATTTGAATCGATTGTTAAGAAGCCAGTCGTTATTAATGATATGATCGCTGTTCGTTCGATGGCTAACCTGTGTCTGTCGCTGGATCACCGAATCCTGGATGGCGTAATCAGCGGACGTTTCCTGCAACGTGTCAAAGAAAACCTTGAAGGATATACCATGGAGAGCACGGTGTATTAAGTCAATAGTTGACGGGAAAGTGTATGTGCCGAAGGCCGTGCACTTTTCCTGCTGTCTATAGACACGTGCTCCATCGTACATTGAACCTGAAGCGGAAGGGTGTGAAGAATCATGAGCAAGCCGCTGGATGTTGCATACATACCGATGCTTGATTATGAAGAGGCTTGGAACCGCCAGAAAGCGATTGTGCAGCGATTGGACGAGGGCAAGGGAGCGGAGCAGATGCTGCTTTTACAACACCCGCCAACGTATACGATCGGTTCACAAAATCATCCGGAGCATCTGCTTCTCAGTCCAGAAGAGTTGCGTGAGCAAGGGATTTCTTTGTTTCAAATTGACCGCGGTGGTGATATTACTTATCATGGCCCGGGCCAGTTGGTAGGTTACCCGTTATTGATTCTTGGTCGGGATGAAGACTTGGATCTGCACGGATATTTACGGAAACTTGAGCAGGTAATTATGGATTATCTCGCAGACCAGGGCATCACAGCCGGACGCAAAGAGGGTTACACGGGGGTGTGGATTGGCGATATGAAGATTGCTGCAATTGGCATCAAGTTTAATCGTTGCAAACACCGCCGTGGTTTCGTAACCAGTCACGGGTTTGCTTTTAACATCAGCTCGGGTATTCAACACGCGGGTTTTCAGGGGATTGTTCCTTGTGGGATTGAGCAGTACGGCGTTACGTCATTAGAGGATATAACAGGCAAGTCTTATACAGTGGAGCAGGTAGCACATGAGATTGTTCCGTACTTCAATCGCATTTTTCCATATCAGATTAATTGGATTAGCGAAAAAGAAGCCCTTCAACGTCTGTAAACAGACCGTCGAAAGGCTTGATGCTGCTATCCGAACAGTAACGGTTCGAGAGCGATGAAAAGGGTGGACCCAATCATGGCGATCAGCATGAGATAGATGATAATTTTGAACCATTTCTTTTTTGCATGACGAGAGAACTCCTTTCAACATAAAATGTGTGTTCAAAAAAGATCGGTTTTCAGTAGAAGATGGGATGAAGCTAGAAATGGAGTAGCGGAGCGTAGGGAAAACTACGTGAGCAACGGACATTTCGGCTGAATTCCATATTCGAAGCTGATGATGCCGCCAGGCATCCTTCGTAATCAAAAGCGGACTTTTTGAACAACCTCAAAGTAAACAAGCCATAGTAATTGTATTGTACCGTATCTACGAGAGGGAGGAAAGTCCTGTGATTAAACAACAACGTGTTATCGATCAGTTCATGGAACTGGTGCAGATTAATAGTGAAACGAAAAATGAACAGAACATCTCCAAGGTGTTAAAAGAACAGTTTGCAGATCTTGGTCTTCATGTCTATGAGGACGACACCATGGAGCAAACCGGACATGGCGCCGGAAACCTCGTTATTACTTGGGAAGCCGAAGGAACAGAAGGCGTTGCACCGATCTTTTTCACATGTCATATGGACACTGTAACGCCGGGACAGGGCATTAAGCCTGAACTGGGTGAAGATGGTTGGATTCGCAGTGATGGAACAACAATCCTGGGAGCAGATGACAAAGCAGGGATTGCAGCATTGTTCGAAGCGATTCGTGTGATCCAGGAAAACAAGATTCCTCATGGCAAAATTCAATTCGTCATAACAGTCGGCGAAGAGTCTGGCCTGGAGGGCGCACGTGCGATGAATCCGCAGGATATCGATGCCGAGTTCGGTTATGCGCTTGACTCGAATGGAGCTGTAGGCACGATCTGTGTAGCTGCACCAGCCAGAGCTGAAATTCAAATGAGCATCTATGGTAAGTCCGCACATGCGGGTGTGAACCCGGAAGACGGGATCAGCGCCATTCAGGTTGCAGCCAAAGCAATTGCAGCGATGACACTGGGCAGAATTGATGATGAGACGACCGCAAACATTGGCAAATTCCAGGGTGGATCAGCACTCAACGTGGTATGTGACTTTGTACAGCTTGAAGCGGAAGCCCGCAGTATTGTGCAGGAGAAAGTCGAACTGCAGGTGGCACAGATGCGTGACGCGCTGGAAACGACATGTCGCAAATACGGTGCAACGGCTGAATTCAGAAGCGAGATTCTGTATCCTGCATTTGGTTTCCATGATGAACAAGAAGTGGTACAGCTTGCGCAGCGTGCTATTCGCAGTATCGGGCTGGAGACGAGTACGTTTGCTTCCGGTGGTGGCAGTGATGCCAATATCTTTAACGGATTCGACATTCCAACGGTGAACCTGGCGGTAGGGTATGAGGATATCCATACAACCAAAGAACGCATTCGTGCCGAAGACATTGTGAAGTTGTCCCAGGTGGTCGTGGCTATTGTTCAGGAAACGGAGCCGGCAAGAAATAAAATACTGCATAAGTTACCTCATGTGTTCTTTAGACAAAAGTCCGAACCCGGTCTGTACGGATTCGGACTTTTTGCGAATTCATGTTATATTTCAAGGGAGAAGATTCGTTCATGTAGAGTCAAATTACATCGATGGATGCATGGTTCAATGACCCAATAACTCAATGACTCAATGACCCATTCATTTGCGTCCAGCGAGCAGATCGCTTAACTTGGCATCCGGGCCCCACTCGCGCAACCATTGCTTAAGGATGAGCTGTACTTGCCGGGCTTGTCCGACCACGTGTACCGATTGAGGCGTCAAATAACTATTCATTGAGATTCCCCCTGATTCGTTTATATTTTGCTGTGAGAGTTCTATAAGCTCACCATATGCCCAAAATCAGAGAATTATACATTAGTCGAATATATAAATTGAGTTAATCTTTTACACAAGAACGGAGAGGACAGAAATAACCAAGAGAAGCGAAGCGTTCGCCTAAAAGCTTTCTGAAAGAAAGCTGCATCGTAAGCATAAGCTATAACCAAATTTTATCTATTAGAGAAACAGATCAAAAAAATCTGGGGATAACAGCGAACGAAGGGTTGTTCTGTCATCGGAGTGGTTCGTGTAAATATTTTAGTCCATTTATATATAATCCAACGATATGGAGTTGAAGAACGAATGAAATCGAACCAATCTGCCCAATCCATCCATGCAGCGCAACCTGCCAATCCAAAATTGGATGAAGTGACCGTATCCACCAAGCCAATCTTCGAGGGCAAAGTCATTTCACTCCAGATCGATACGGTTAAACTGCCGAACGGTCAGACCGCTACACGGGAGATCATTCGGCACCCCGGAGCGGTAGCTGTACTTGCACTGAACGGGGATCGCATGCTTGTGGTGGATCAATATCGTCAGGCGATGGGACGCACGGAAGTGGAGATTCCTGCCGGAAAGCTGGACCCGGGAGAAGAGCCGGAAGTGGCTGCAGCACGTGAGTTGCGAGAAGAGACGGGATATGTAGCCAAGACGCTGCGTCATTTGCGTTCGTTCTACACCTCACCGGGGTTCGCAGATGAGATCATTCATCTTTACATCGCTGAAGAGTTGGAAGCCGGAGATATGGAACTGGACGAAGATGAATTCCTTGAAGTATCCGAGATCACACTGGAGGAAGCGTACGCTCTCATGGACGAGAATCGGATTAGTGATGCCAAAACGATGATGGCTGTGTACGCATGGGACATTTACAAAACGACAGGACGGTTCTAGGCATGCAAGAAAAACTGGTAACGTCTGCGATGTGGGAGCCCTGTTATGCAGACCTGCATATTCACATCGGACGAACCTCTCGTGGTGAAGCCGTGAAAATCAGCGGCAGTCGCGATCTGACATTTGAGAATATTGCCCGGGAAGCATCGGATCGCAAAGGAATTCATTTGCTTGGTGTTATTGATTGTCATTCTCCGGTTGTACAGATGGATATCGAGCAATTGCTGGAGCGTGGTACCATGTCCGAGATTGAGGGCGGCGGTATTGCTTATCAGGACACGACCATTCTGTTGGGGACAGAGATTGAGCTGCGCGAGCCAGGCATGCGCGAGTTCCATATGCTGGCGTATTTCCGTGATCTGAAAACGATGAAGTCCTTCACGGACTGGATGAAACGTTATATGAAAAATGTGAATCTTAGTTCCCAGCGGGTATACGTGCCCGCCCTAGAGATGCAGTCGGAGTTTAAGGCACGTGGTGGACTTATTGTGCCTGCACATGTGTTTACACCGCATAAAGGCATCTATGGCAGTACAGCGCCACGTATGGGCGATGTGCTGGATACTCGTCTTGTGGATGCGGTTGAGCTTGGGTTAAGCTCTGATTCATCCATGGCCAGTTATATTCGGGAGTTGGACCATGTACCGTTTCTGACGAATTCGGATGCGCATTCCCTTGGCAAGATTGGACGGGAGTATAACGAACTGCAAGTTGCAGCACCTTCTTTTGATGAATTTCGCATGGCACTCCAAGGAGAAGCAGGCAGGAAGATTGCTGCCAATTATGGACTGAATCCAAGGCTGGGCAAGTACCATCGTACCTACTGTGCAGCGTGTGGCAGCATTATGGATGAGCAGGCGATGTCGGCAGAACGTTGCCCTCACTGCGGCAGTTTGAAGCTTGTCCAGGGGGTACTGGACCGTATTCTGGCAATCTCTGATCGGGAGATTCCTCATGTGCCTGCCAACAGGCCAGCTTATCATTATCAGGTACCCCTGGACTTCATCCCTGGACTTGGCAAAGCCAAATTGCGCCAGCTACTGGACCATTTTGGTACAGAAATGAACATTCTTCATCGTACGCATGAGGAAGAACTTGCTGCGGTTGTTGGACCTGTGTTGGCAGGTCTTATCGTGGCCGCACGGAACGGCCAACTGGAGCTGTCCTCCGGAGGTGGGGGAACGTATGGGAAGGTTGCTGTTCAGGTGAGATCGTCAGATTAGATTAGTGATCGCAGAGTCAATCTGGACAAGAAGTCATACAGGTGCATTCCGGTTCATAAGAATGACTATGAGGATGGAACTGAGAATCCTTGCAGCATGATACCGGAAAGGGGACTCGTACCTGTATGCGCTCTTCCTACTTTACATTTAAAGGTCAGACTTCGTTATATGTATTCGTGGCTGTCTTGTTTCTGGTCGGCGTCATATTTGGCGCGCTTATGGTGAACGCCTTGTCTCTTGAGCAGCGTCAGGATCTGGAGGGGTATCTCGGCAATTTCTTCATGACAGTGCAGCACAGTGCGCAGGTGACTGAGACCGGGGCTTACTGGGACATCGCCATGCTTCATCTGAAATGGGTAGGTCTGATCTTTATTCTGGGATTATCCGTTGTTGGACTGCCGGGTATACTGGTATTGGATTTTCTCAAAGGAGTGCTCATTGGATTCACGGTGGGTTACCTGGTAGGGCAATACTCCTGGAAAGGGCTGCTGTTTGCACTGGTTTCCGTGGCACCGCATAATCTGTTTGTCATTCCGATCCTCCTGGTCTGCAGTGTGGCGGCGATGACATTCTCGTTATACATCATTCGCAATCGTGTTTTGATGCAGCGCACACCTGGTCGACAAAGGCCTTTTGCTTCATATATCGTGTTAACTTTGGTCATGGCTGCATTGCTGCTCGGTGTGGCATCTTTTGAAACATGGGTTACACCTGCGATGATGCGCTGGGTCACGCCAATGCTGTTACCCGCCTAACGTGCATAGCATAGTGTAAAATGTTGACTTTAATTACGCACTCCCCCTATAATGAAAAGAGTGGGTTAAGTTGCAGTGTGCAGTGATTTCCTAGGGGAGGGAGAAATGGAAGCACGGATTGATAAAATTAAGCAGCAACTACAGTCCCAAGGATATAAATTAACGCCCCAGCGGGAAGCCACCGTAAGAGTACTTCTTGAGAATGAAGAAGATCATCTGAGCGCAGAAGACGTATTCATGCTCGTTAAAGAAAAGGCTCCCGAAATCGGTCTGGCAACCGTGTACCGTACCCTCGAACTGCTGAGTGAGCTGCATGTTGTAGAGAAAATCAACTTCGGCGACGGTGTAGCGCGTTATGATCTGCGCGGAGATACATCCAAGCATCACCATCATCACTTAATCTGTGTTCAATGCGGAAGTATGGATGAAATACGTGAAGACTGGCTTGGACCGCTTGAAGAGCGTTTGGAGCGGGAATTCAACTTTTCGGTAGTAGATCACCGACTGGACTTTCATGGAATTTGTTATCGTTGCAAAGCTAAAAATGAACAGAAACCCAAAGATGAAGAATAACATAGCATATCTTCAAGCTCTCACCGGCGGTTTTGACGGGAGAGCTTTTTTGGCACCGGACATGATCTGGCGTTCCCACCGAATGGCATAAACTTGTGTTTGTGGACATACCCTGATTCAAGGGCATTACCGGATTTGAATCAGAAGGGGGATATACCCATGATTATATCAGTGCGAAGAGGGCTCCGTTTTATTCGATTTATTATATTTTTTGCTGCATTGGTTTATCTGTTCTATCATGTTCTGGACCTGTTCAATGGTTGGATCTCACCTGTGGACCAGTATCAGATGCCGACTGGCAATGCAATCAAAGTATTTCAGGAAACGGATTGGCCGGGGAATGGAGAAGGACGTCCAACGATGGCAGAGCGTCTCCGTCTGTTCTACTGGTACGGAGAGTAGCTTCGAACAGCGAGGGATGCAAATACGGGAGCAGTCTGCCGGAGCGGCAGATCTGTCAGTTGAGGAGCGTTGTACATGAAACAGACGATACACGCCTACGCCTTGTACTTGGAAGATGATAAAGGGATGTCGAGCAGCACACTTGAATCGTATCTCCGAGACGTGGACAAGTTCATTGAATTTGCAGATAAGGAATATGGCATACGCGAAGCCGATCAGGTCAGACGCACGCATGTCGTCCTGTTTGCGGGTCAACTCAAACAGGCAGGTCGCGCCAATGCAACCATTGCCCGCAGTATTGTATCTCTACGCTCCTACTTTCATTTTTTGATGCGGCGGGGAGATATTATACAGGACCCTACGTTTGATGTTGAAGCTCCCAAGGCGGACAAGTCGCCGCCACAGGTGTTAAGCATACAGGAGATTGAGCAATTGCTGTCAGCACCTGATATTCATACACCACAGGGTGTAAGAGATCGAGCGATGCTTGAACTGTTATATGCTACAGGCATTCGGGTCTCGGAACTGATTGCGCTGGACATTCGGGATGTACAGCCGGGCATGCGCTTTATACGATGCGGTGGGGCGGGCAAGGAACGCATCCTTCCCATTGGTGCACCAGCTGCACATTGGGCAAGTGTATATGTGGAGGAATTCCGCAGCAATTTGCTCAAAACCGATTCGGACGAGCAGGCGCTATTCGTCAATGTAACGGGCAGACGTTTGACCCGGCAGGGCTTCTGGAAGCTGCTCGAAAAAGCGGCGGTGGACGCGGGAATCTCGGAAGAGATTACGCCGCATACGCTGCGTCACTCCTTTGCGGCACACCTGATTGCCAATGGGGCGGATACACGTGCTGTTCAGGACATGCTGGGTCACGTGGAGCAGCCTGGACAGCAATATGGCAATCATGGTCGCAAAACGATGAAAGAAATCTATGAAACCCATCATCCGAGGGCAAGATAGATTTTGACGCATGACATTCACAAATAAATGCGGAACATCGGGCCGATTTAGGATAAAATAAATTGAATACATCCAAACGCCGTTATACATAAGCAGTTTGCATAAATTCGGATTGAATCAATTTTGCAAAATGCGTCTATAGACGGATCGTTTCAACTCAAGGAGGAACATACATCGCATGACAGCATTAAACCAACAAATGATTTCGGAAGCAGCATCTTATATTCAAAGCAAAAGCTCCATCAAGCCGGAAGTCGGTTTGATTTTGGGTTCGGGTCTTGGCGTACTGGCAGAACTGATTGAGGATGGCGTAAGCATCGCTTATCAGGATATTCCGCATTTTCCGGTGTCCACTGTAGAAGGACATGAAGGTGAGCTATTGGTCGGAACCATCAAAGGTCGTCCAGTCGTGATGATGAAAGGCCGTTTCCACATGTACGAAGGATATGGTCCGGAATTGACAGCTTTCCCGGTACGAGTAATGAAAGAGCTGGGTGTAAGCAGCTTGCTTGTAACCAATGCGGCGGGTGGCGTGAATACGTCGTATGAAGCTGGAGACTTGATGCTGATCTCAGATCACTTGAATCTTACAGGCAAAAATCCACTGATCGGACCCAATGACGCTGCACTGGGTGTGCGTTTCCCGGATTTGTCGGAAGCATATAGCCGCCGTTTGCGCGCACTCGCGAAGGACACGGCCGCGTCACAAGGTTTTAACGTACGTGAAGGGGTATACGCAGGTATGCTCGGACCGAACTACGAGACGCCAGCAGAGATCAAAATGCTGCGTACCTTGGGTGCAGACGCAGTAGGCATGTCCACTGTCTCTGAAGTGATCGTGGCACGCCATGCAGGTCTGGAAGTGCTCGGCATTTCCTGTATCAGCAACATGGCTGCCGGAATCTTGGACCAGCCGCTTTCACACGATGAGGTAATGGAAACGACGGAACGGGTTCGTGAATCGTTCCTAGCGCTGGTATTGGCTGTTATTCCACAAATGTAAGCATGATTTAAGCAGAGTAGGGTACCTCTTTGAATGAGAAATCATCAGGGGTACCCTTTTTCTTGTTGTGCTGAGCGTACTGTTACTCATGAGCTGAGTGCAGTGCGTTTTTTTGCTTTGACCACATTTTCAATAAAAGTTCGGGAAATCATGCTTTACATGGAATAATTTACTGGAAACGGGCCGACAATGATTAGCAGTACATGTATGGAAGATGCAGTAAGCAAGTCATTAGAGGAGGTAACCTTGTGAAGAAAAGAATAATGGCATCGTTCATGACCCTTTGTATTCTGCTGTCCCTTTTGGCATCAACGGCATTGGCTGAAGAAACACCGAAGGCAGCGGTAGGAACGGATCTGGCCCCGTCGGCGCGCTCTGCGATCTTAATGGATGCAGACACCGGAACGGTCATTTATGAAAAAACAGTCATGATCAGCTGCCTCCGGCGAGCATTACGAAGATTATGACCATGCTGCTTACGATCGAAGCGATCGATTCCGGCAAGCTGAAGCTGACGGACAAAGTAAGAACGAGTGAATATGCCGCTTCCATGGGCGGTTCGCAGATCTTTCTGGAGCCTGGGGAAGAGATGACAGTGGATGACATGTTAAAAGGAATCGCGATGGCCTCGGGCAATGATGCCTCGGTGGCTATGGCCGAGAAGATTGCTGGCTCGGAGGAGGCCTTTGTGCAGCTGATGAATGAGCGTGCGAAGGAGCTTGGCATGAAGGATACCCATTTTGCCAACTGTAATGGTCTTCCGGTTGATAATCATTATTCTTCCGCCCATGACATTGCTGTCATGAGCCGTGAACTGCTGAAGCATTCAGGGATTACGAAGTACACCGGTGCCTACCAGGATTACCTTCGCAAAGATTCGGAAAAGCCATTCTGGCTGGTGAATACGAACAAGCTGGTACGTTTTTATGAAGGGGCAGACGGTTTGAAAACGGGTTACACATCCGAAGCGAAGTTCTGCCTGTCTGCTACAGCGTCCAAGGATGGTCTGCGTGTCGTTTCGGTGGTACTCGGTGAGCCGAATACCAAAACACGCAATAGCGAAGTGTCTTCGATGTTTGACTATGCTTTTAGTCAATATACGATGAAGGCTCTCTATAAGGCAGGCGACCTGCTGGGCAGTCTGAGAATCGAAAAAGGTGAAGTTGCCGAGTTGCCTCTCAATGCCACGCAAAATTACAGTGTTTTGATGCGCAAGGGAGCCAAATCCAACGACATCCGGCATGAATTGCTGGTTGCCAAAGAATTGAAAGCTCCGATCAAAGCCGGGCAAAGTATAGGTAAACTTGTGGTTTACCAGGGGAACGATGTGATTAAGGAGTTCGACATTCAGGCCCCGCAGGATGTGAATAAGGCTGGCTGGTGGAAGCTGTTCAAGCGAACAACGTCCAATCTGTTTGACTAAACGGCGATTTCTGCGAGTTGCGCGTATCCTTCGAACGTATTTTGTAGTTAAATAGGGGTTTTCTTCTAGTTTTGTCGGGGGCAGGAAAAGCCTTCGGAAGCGTAGAAATCCTTGTTCAAGACAGGGAGGAGAGTGAGCAAACGTGAACTTGCATGTGGAAATGGAACACCATCGCGGGATTCTGATTGTACGATTATCCGGGGAGCTGGATCACCATACAGCTGACATGGTACGGATGCAAATGGATGAAGCCATCCAGCGGAGACAAAGCGAGCATCTCGTACTCAGCCTGAAAGATCTGCAATTTATGGACAGTTCGGGTCTGGGTGTCATTTTGGGAAGATACAAGCTCATTAAGAATAAAGGCGGCAAGATGGTGGTCTGTGACGTCAATTCGCCGGTGTACCGTTTGCTGGAAATGTCGGGTCTGTTCAAGATAATGCCGATATACGAAAATGAGGGAACTGCTCTCTCAGGTCTGGAGGTCGTCTCATGAATGAAGGAACAGGGACAAATTTCATGAATCTGCAATTCGCGGCCAAGTCAGAGAATGAGTCGTTTGCACGGGTAACCGTTGCAGCGTTTATCTCCCAGCTTGATCCAACGATGGACGAGCTCAGTGACCTGAAGACGGTCATTTCGGAAGCTGTGACCAATAGCATTATTCACGGATACAACAACAACGCGGAAGGTGTTGTGTCCATCCAGGCCGAGATTCGGGAAGACATGATTACGATTATTGTGGAAGATCGCGGTGAAGGAATCGAAGATCTTGAACTGGCCAAGCAGCCGCTATATACGTCCAAACCCGAACTTGAGCGGTCGGGCATGGGCTTTACCATTATGGAAAACTTCATGGATGAATTCGCAGTCAGCAGTGAGCCCGGCAGAGGCACCTCCATCAAGATGAAAAAAAGGATTGAATCCAAGAAAGCATTGTATAATTAGGGGTTGGTGTTCTTATGGATGCTGAAGTGAAACCATCTTCACAGACCTATTTGGACGATGCCGAGGTCAAACGGCTGATTGCGCTCAGTCAGTCGGGGACCATGTCTCACGGGATACGCTGGTGAACTGCAACATCAGACTCGTCTGGTCCGTCGTACAGCGTTTTATGAACAGGGGATATGATCCGGAAGATCTGTTCCAGATTGGTTGTATCGGTCTGCTCAAGTCAGTGGACAAATTCGATCTCAGTTATGACGTGAAGTTCTCAACCTACGCGGTGCCGATGATCATCGGAGAAATTCAGCGATTCCTGCGGGACGACGGTACCCTGAAGGTCAGTCGTTCACTGAAAGAGATGGCGAATAAAGTCCGTAAAAAAAGGGACGAACTATCCAAACATCTGGATCGTCTGCCAACGATCAAGGAAGTTGCCGCAGAGCTGGGCGTAACCCCGGAGGAAGTCGTCTTTGCCCAGGAAGCAAACAAACCACCGACCTCCATCCATGAGACGGTATTTGAGAATGACGGGGATCCCATCACGTTAATGGATCAGATTGCCGACGAGTCTCAGGAACGTTGGTTTGACAAACTGGCGCTGAATGAAGCCATCGGTGGTCTCAGCGAGCGTGAGCGATTAATCGTCTATCTTCGATATTACAGGGATCAGACTCAGTCCGAGGTTGCCAGCAGGCTGGGAATTTCTCAGGTGCAGGTATCCCGTCTGGAGAAAAAAATACTGCAATCCATCCGCGACCAGATCGCGCAGTAATTCGGGGATGGCGACAACATGATTGGCGCTTATACACCAATATACGACAACTAACAACCTTCTATCGCGCTTTATGGCGAGGGAGGTTATTTGTTGTTAATGTAGTAGATCCCGAACGATTGGATTGCATGACCAGCATCATGCCAAGAATGCATGCCATACCAATCCATTGATAGATGCCGAAGGGTTCATGGAGCCATATGACGGTTGTTCCAACCGCAGCAAGGGGCTCTGCGCTCCCGAGAAGACTGGTCTCTTTGGGAGAGAGTCTTTTGAGACTCGCAATATAAAACCAAAAAGCAATCATGGTTCCAAAAAGGATCGTAAATATCAAATAACCGTAAGTTTCCAGCGTGATACTCCCAAAATCCATTGACCAGGGAGGGTGAATAAAACTCATTCCCAGACCAGCGATGATCATAGCCCAGCCAACCACAACAAGTGAATCGAACCGTTTAATCAATTGCACGGCAAACAGCGTGTAAAATGCAGCAGAAACCCCGGATAACAGACCCCACATCACTGCTATCCAGGAGACAGATAACTGAGTAATAGAGCCATTTGTCAGCAGGAGAAAACAGCCACCAAGAGCGAGAATAGCGCATAGGAGGTCATTGCGTGTGAGGGCAGAACGCTTCCATAGTGCAAGGTATATCATGATCATGACAGGGGACAGGTATTGCAGGAGTGTAGCTACTGCGGAATTGCCATGTTTAATGGATGCCATATAGGTATATTGAACGGCAAGCATGCCCACCAGTCCGAAAATGATCAGCTGTATGGCTGTTTGCTTATTTCTCCACACATCTAAAATCTGAACTCGACCACGTGTGAACGATTGAATAACCAGAAGGAGTAGCCCCGCAATCAGCAGTCGAACAGTTACATACCAGTTGACTTCAATGCCATCCAGTTGAAACAATTTTTGAGATACCGTACCTCCGACTCCCCAGCATATGGCTCCCGTCAAAACGAGTAAAATACCTGAATATTTGGATTTTGCAAAAGCTGTCATGCTTGTCCCCTCACCTTTAAATATAAGAATAGTGTTATATTAAGGAGAAATACAGTACATTAATATCAATATCACACTTAAAAATATAACGATGTTGAGATGAGGCCTATGCAAAATATTGAATTTATCATTGATCACAATTTGAAAGAAATGACGGAACACCGCACCGATACATTATCGGTAGCCTGTTATGAGACAACCATTGTTCAACATGTTCACGGACATATTCCTCTCCACTGGCATGATGAATTGCAGTTTGTTGCCATTCTTCAAGGTAAGGCATTGTTCCATATCAACGATCAAAAAATAACAGTCCCCCGGGGTGACGGGATTTTTATTAACAGTGGAATGATGCATATGGCCGAAGATCATGGTGTGAACGAGAACTGCATCTATCTATGTTTGAATTTGTCCCGCATGTTGTAATGCCTTCGGACTTGTATATGAAGTATGTACATCCATATGTAACAGCAACGAATTTGCCTTTTCTGCATATCGAAAGAACGAGTGTGTGGGGAGAACAGATTCTGGACGCCATTGCCCGGATTAGAGGAGAGCTTGTGGACCAAGTTCCGTTTTACGAAGTGAATGTTGCTTCTGCGGTGCTGGATATGTGGAAACGGTTGATTATGAACGGATATTCGCTGGAACATGATCCATCGGAGATAAGCAGAAACAAGCGAATGAAAGACATGTTGCAATGGATTCATCTCAACTATGGTGACCCGATCAGATTGGAAGATATTGCGAGGGCTGGACAGTTAAGTCGATCGGAGACATGTCGTTACTTCAAACAAATACGGAGGACAACACCCATGCAATATGTGTTAGAGTACCGTATCCAAAGAAGCCTTGAACTTTTACAACTCTCGGAACGCAGTATCACCGAAATTGCCTATGAAGTCGGTTTTAACAGCACAAGTTATTACATTAATCAGTTTCGCAAAACAATGAATTCAACCCCTTTACAATTTAGAAGGAAATTGAGTCGAAGAGACAAAAATCAGAATCTTTGAGTTTGTTCATACTCATGAACCCTTAAACCTATCAACGAATACCCAAGAGAGTCGCCCATACGGCGACTTTTTTGATATGGAAAATAATATTTCTCGCTCAGTTGCACTTCAATCCGATCAATAGTCGCTCCCCGTTAAAGTAATAAATCCCAATAAACTCATCTTTTAAATCCCACCTGCCTACTCCCCAGCATATTTATTACAACGTTTGGAAACGGGAGGGCGATGGGTAGCGGAGGGATGGAATCGGTCAAAAGGAGCGAAGCGTGAGGGCTCACCTGACCTAAGGATACATAAGCAACGCAGACGGCAGATTAGACCTGAAGAAGCGAAGCGTTCGCCTTTGTCTCCAAATTTCTAACACTGAGAAATCAATCAAAAGAATTTGGAGACAACAGCGATCAGAAGGTTGGTCTGCCGTCGGAGTGTCTGCGTGTATCCTCCCCCGAGCAACAGCGACCAATGACCGATTCATCCCGCAGCGCCCGCACCCACCACTCACCTTTTTCCAACCAGTTTGTAATAAATTTGCACATTCTTCAAATACTAACCTAAATTACGCAGTAAAGGAGTGCTATGGATGTCCCAGACACCCACTCCAATGGTCTACGTTCGTCTGCGCAGCCGTATTCGCATCCAGAGGGGCAGAGCAGTCCAGCTTGGAGACATTGCACATGTGCTGACTTCTTCCGAAGATCAGGAGCAAAGGTTGCTAGCGCTTGAACTTTTGCGCCCTGGACCGGAGGATGGCAATCTGATTCTCATTGACATATTGCAGGTTATTCCCCGAATTCGGCACATCTTGCCGGAGGTAACTGTGGAACTGATGGGATCAGGTCATACACTGGTTGAAGTTATCGCGGGAAATGGTCAGCCTTCCAAGTCGCTGTTCATTCTGGTGTGGCTACTGCTGTTCTTCGGATCAGCCTTAACGATCATGAATTTTCATGCCGATGTGAACATGCAGGAAGTACAGATTCGAATTGTGGAGATGCTGACTGGGCATCGGGACGAACATCCCTATCTGTTCCAGGTGGCCTATTCCATCGGAATCGGGTTCGGTATGGCGGTTTTCTTCAATCATTTGTTCAAGAAGAAGTGGAATGAGGAGCCTACTCCGCTGGAAGTGGAGATGTTCCTCTATCAGCAAAATGTAGATCAATATGTGGTCATCGAGGAAAGCGAACGGATGCATGAGCAGGAACGCAGGGAGATGAATGCGGATGAGCGTTCTTAATGGAGCAATCAGCATTGTATTGGGTATAGCAGGGGGAATTGCCGTAGGAAGCGGCGTAATTGCGCTCATTCTGGTGCTCGATATGATTCCCAGGTTGGCTCAACTTACGCAATCGTATGACAAGACTCACTGGTACGAAGGGGCGCTAATTGGCGGTTCACTGGTAGGCACGGTGGCGGACTTTTGGCATTGGAAAATGCATGGGGTACTGCTGCTCAGCCCAATCGTTGGCTTATTCTGTGGCGTGTTCATCGGTCTGCTCGCCGCAGCACTCACCGAGGTGCTTAATGTACTGCCCGTGCTAGCCAAACGATTAGGCATGAAACCTTATTTATTTGGATTACTGCTCGCGATGATTTTGGGTAAAATGACAGGTTCCCTGTTTGATTTTTTTATATATCAGCGGTAACTCGTGGCCATAGGAGGATGGAAGATGGATGATAGAACGGAGCACGCAGGCCAGGAACATAGTGAAGGCATAACGGAAGAGATGTTACACAAGTCTGCATATGAGATCCAGAAGGAAGAAGAGGAGAAAGCGTACAATAAGAAAAAACAAAATGAGATGTCCGACAGTGTCGAGGAATCCGTACAGTACTGGCAGGAGAACGATGATATTTCCCCACGGATGAGTGAGAATAAAAACACGCTCAAGCAAGTTCTTGGACTTGGGGAATCCTTTGACGTGGATATGAGAGAAATGGTGCTGGGCGGCAAACATGTAGGAGTGCTTCTTTTAACGGGTTTCGCCAAAGATGAGATTCTGCTTGAAGTGTTAAAAAGGTTAACCTATCTTACGCCTGATCAGGTATCTGAGCACGCGCTCAAATCGTATTTTGAATGCTATATTCCCCATATTCAGGTGGAAAAAGTCGAGAAGATGAGTGCGGTCATCAATAAAGTTCTTACCGGTATGAGTGCCTTGTTCGTTGAAGGAGATCGCTCGGTCTTAATTATGGATACCCGGAGTTATCCGGTTCGTTCACCGGAAGAACCTTCATTGGAAAGGGTAGTCCGGGGTTCCAGAGATGGCTTTACCGAAACACTCCTGACCAATGTGACCTTGGTCCGTCGCAGAATACGCGACCCTGGACTGAAATTTGAGATTATGCAGGTGGGGCGCAGAACACAAACCGATGTCTGTGTGGTGTACATTGACGATATTGTGGATAAGGTGCAGGTGGATTCCGTTCGTGAAAAAATCCAGCGAGTGGATATTGATGGTATTCCCTCCGCCGATAAACAGTTGGAGGAAGCGATTATCAACAAGGGATGGAATCCATTTCCACTCGTTCGTTACTCGGAACGACCGGATGTCACAGCCTCTCATTTGCTGGAAGGGCGCGTTGTCATTTTTGTGGACACTTCCCCGAGTGTAATGATTCTGCCTACGACCTTCTTCGACCTGTGTGAGCATGCGGAGGAGAATAGACAGACGGCCTTGATGGGAACTTATTTACGATGGGTGCGCTTTGCAGGAATTCTCATCTCGTTGTTTTTGCTTCCGTTATGGCTCCTCATGGTTATTGACCCTGCGATCAAACCGATGGGACTCGACTTCATTGGTCCGCAGGAAAATGTGAAGCTGCCGCTGATTCTACAGTTTCTACTGATCGAATTGGGCGTAGATTTGTTACGGATGGCAGCGGTTCATACGCCTACACCTCTGGCATCGGCCATGGGCTTAATCGCAGCTATTTTAGTCGGGGATATCGCCGTCAAGACAGGATATTTTGTCAATGAGGTTGTGCTGTATATGGCCATTGCAGCCATTGGTATGTTTGCCACGCCGAGTTACGAGCTTGGACTTGCCAACAGGCTAGTCCGGTTGGTTCTGTTAGTCGCGGTTGCGATATTCAAGGTTCCGGGATTGGTGGTGGGCAGTACATTGCTCATCTTGGCGCTCACCATTCACCGGTCGTACAATTCTTCGTATTTATGGCCTTTTATACCGTTTAATGCAAAGGCCTTGGGCAACTTTTTATTCCGGCTTCCGCTATTGGAAAGTAAAAAACGTCCATCATTCAATAAAACCCGTGACAACACCAAAATGTCCGATGATCCGGACGGTGAACTGCGAAAAAGTAAAAAACACAAATGATCTTCCGAAAAATCCATTCATCTCGCCGCCTAATTTGATATACTGGTGTAAAATCATTGGAATAGCAACTGTTCCAGTATACAAAAAAGTGAGGAATGCAGATTATGTATTTACATGGTACAAGTAAAATAAATGCGCAAGGGCATCTGGAGATTGGCGGCGTGGATGCAACAGATCTGAAAGAACAATTTGGAACGCCTCTATACGTTGTGGACGAGCAATTGGTTCGCGAGCGTTGCAGAGAGTACATGGAAGCATTCCGTGCTTCCGGATTGGGCTTCCAAGTTGCATATGCAAGCAAAGCATTCTGTGTCATGGCGATGTGTGCCCTTGCAGCTGAAGAAGGACTTTCCCTGGATGTTGTATCGGATGGTGAACTGTTTACTGCACTGCAAGCAGGATTCCCGGCTGAGCGCATTCATTTCCACGGTAACAACAAAACGCTGGAAGAGATCGAAATGGCTCTTGATGCGGAGATTGGATGCTTTGTTGTCGACAATTTCAATGAATTGCATCTGTTGCAGGCTGTAGCAGCGGACAAAAATCGTAACGTAAACATTTTGCTTCGTGTGACGCCTGGTGTTGAGGCGCATACGCATGAATATATTTCCACAGGTCAAACGGATTCCAAATTTGGATTCGATATCGGCAATGGTACAGCATTTGAAGCGATTGAATTGGCTTCCAAACAGTCTAACCTGGTATTGCTCGGTGTGCATTCCCACATCGGTTCCCAGATCTTCGAAGTTGAAGGTTTCCAGATGGCTGTTAAACGTGTTGCTGAATTTGCAGCAAGCGTATATGAGCGTCTTAATGTTGCTTTCAAAGTGGTTAACCTCGGTGGTGGATTCGGAATCCGTTATATCGACGGAGATACGCCGCTTGAAGTTGCGCAATACGTGAAGGCTATTACAGACGCCGCTAAAAATCATTTTGCCCAAATCGGCTATGCCGTACCTGAGATCTGGGTTGAACCAGGCCGCAGCATCGTGGGTGAAGCGGGAACAACGCTGTATACCGTCGGAACAAGCAAAGACATCCCGGGCGTGCGTAAGTACGTTGCCGTTGATGGTGGGATGACCGATAACCCGCGTCCTGCTTTGTACGAATCCAAATATGAAGCTGTGCTTGCCAACCGTGCCAATGAGGCTGCTCAGGAAACGGTATCTGTTGCGGGTAAATGCTGCGAGAGTGGCGATATGCTGATCTGGGATCTCGACTTGCCAAAAGTGGAGAGCGGCGATCTGCTCGCTGTAGCTTGCACAGGCGCGTATAACTACTCCATGGCGAGCAACTACAACCGGATTCGTCGTCCAGCTGTGGTATTCGTCAAAGACGGTCAAGGCGATGTCGTAGTACGCCGTGAGACGTATCAGGATATCATCCAGAATGACCTGGTACCCGCGCGTATTGGCAAACAGCCCGTAACTCGCTGATTTGTCTAACGATAATGCGTTTCTGCATTATTCAGAATATTGGGATTTTATAGTTGAAGCAGATGAAAAGGGCACTTCCCTTTTCGTCTGCTTTTTGTGTATTTGAGCTAAATGATGAAAAAAATTGCCGTTTTTTTTGCGATCCGGTCATTTTCGGTGTACACTAAGAAAAGTGCTGTAAGGCTTGGCCCAGGGTCATGCGTTCTGGCACCACTAACGATGGTCAATACGAAAGGAGTCATTTACATATGGCGAAACAAGCGAAAATTAAATTGACAAACGGCGGAGAAGTTCTGATCGATCTGTTCGATCAAGAAGCTCCAAACACAGTAGCAAACTTTGAGAAACTGGCTAACTCCGGTTTCTACAATGGTCTTACATTCCACCGCGTTATCCCGGGCTTCGTAGCTCAAGGCGGATGCCCTAACGGTACAGGTGCAGGTGGTCCAGGTTACACAATTAACTGTGAAATCAACCCGAACAAACATGAGCGCGGAACACTTGCTATGGCACATGCTGGCCGTAACACAGGTGGAAGCCAGTTCTACATCTGCTACCAACCGCAACCACATCTGGATGGACAACATACTGTATTTGGTAAAGTAACCAAAGGTATGGAGTTCGTGGATGCTTTGGAAGGCAAAGATAAAATGGAAACAGTTGAAGTGGTAGAAGCTTAATACGCTTTGTCACTTTGACTTACTTGATCTAAACTCGAAGTGCTTCTTATATAGAAGCACTTTTTTTTATGTTCATCATGAAATAATGCAAAATGAGCATAATGGATCTGGCGAAAGTTCTAGACTAGAGTTATTCTGACGTTAGACGAAGCATAAAGGGAGGATGAAGAACCTTTGAATACAGTGGATCAATTACGTTTGTTAAAACAAGTCTATAGCGGACCCACACGATGGGACGAAGAACTGCAGGCATCCCGACATGATGTTTCTGAGAGTATATCTTCTCAGGATCTAGAAGCTCTTGAGGCAGCCGGGCATGAACCGAATCGATTTGTACGTCCACAGCATGATGAAACGATTAGTGAGCTGAAAGAACTCGCGAATCAATGGACTGTAGAGGATGCTGCACAGGCTTTTGTCGCATCGATGTGGTCAGCACCCATGCTCTGGCGGTCATTGCTTACAGCCAAGCTGATTGCAAGCAGTATGCCAGACCATGAACACACGCCTTATCCATCTTCGAGCACTTGTAAGATCTGCGGATTAAACGTAGATAAAGCAACCGACACGACGCTGCAGTGGTATTGGCGGATGACAAGTGGAACCCCTTTGGATGGTGATCCCTTTGGACAAGTACTGGCACTTCGGGAGCTGGCTGGCGCTCAGGAGCCTCCACTCCCCAATGAATACGACCGATGGATATTCCGGGCAGTGTTAACGGTACTTCGCGAATTGCCACCCAAAACACGTTATAGCAAGGCAGCCTTGGCGCTTAAGAAGGAGCGTCTTTTGCCTACACAAAATACATATGCCTATCGGGACTTGCTCGAGACGTTAGCTCTGATTGGCATATTGGATACGCCGGAACATCCCGGAATGATAACGGAATTCACATCTTACATACAGCGTGATCAGCGCCCCAATGTGCGGGTTGAAGTGCAAGCACCATTGGCGTGGTGGGACTCTTCTATTGGAATTAATGAGAACAACCTGAACCAGATATTCCATGATTTTGATCCGAGTAGCGTATCTCTTGCAGATAAGCCTGAAGAGAGCCCACCTGTAAAGGAAACGGTCCTGGGGGCATTGGAGAAGATGAGAAGTGCCCGGGGAAAGTGCCAAAGAAATCGCCTGATGCAGGCACTGGGGAGGCAGAAGCTGGAGATGTGTATGCAGTTCGGGTCCGGGAAGGCGTATGGGTGACGGTATACTGTCATGAAGTCAGAGACAAGCGTGTCATCGTCGAATATCTGGATGGTGTCTTTCCAGACATGCCGGGAAAAGCCGATTTGCAGGAAACGTTTCGACCGAGAACGACTGAACGCTGGCAATGCTCGGCTATCGCGATCGATTCCACAAGTTGGATCAGAAGAGTTGCGAGAGGTATTCCGCTTCCCAATTCGCCGCTGCCAGAACCTGACCGCTGGCCATTTCACAATGCCAAAGATTTGAAGCATATGGTGCGTTGGTGTTTTCCTGATATGTAGAATGCTGTGATGGAACTGAGAAGGATGTAAACTAAAATCGTGTCTCTTGGTGAGACGCGGTTTTTTGCTGTATCTTAGCTTATTAAAAGTTAGTATGTGACAAAAAGGAACAAAAAACAATTGATTTTTTGACATTAAAGTGCTAACATCCAATTAATAGCGAAAGCAATCCTTCAGGGCAGGGTGAGATTCCCTACCGGCGGTGATGCAGAAAGTGTAAGGACACATGTCCAGCATTTGTTGCAAAGTCCGTGACCTGTCTGCCAGTGGCAGATGGCTGATCTGGTGCAATTCCAGAACCGACAGTATAGTCTGGATGGGAGAAGGAGAGGTGCAGACCTAACGGTTTGCATTCAGCAGGAGTATTGCTGTACAGTCACGATTTGTGATGTTTTACTGTGCAGGGAAGATCCGGTTACGCCGGGCAGTTCCATACATATGCCACACGATAGAAGCTCTTTACCTGTGATTAATATTCATTAAGGTATGTGTCTATTTTCACTTGCCCGAAATGAAGTTCTGGGCAAAGTGTTGGCGTGCTGTATCCTTTAACTCCTGTTGTTGACATTTGTCTCTCATCATCCCCGTCGAACGGATTGTTCGATGGGGATTTTTTAATAAACAAGACTTTAAACCGCGGGGTGAACGGATTTGGAAATGATCAATGATGAATTTTATATGGCACTGGCACTTGATATGGCAGAACGAGCACAGGGACAGACGGGAATTAATCCGGTCGTTGGATGTGTAGTTGTGAAAGAAGGACGTATTGTAGGTCTGGGGAGCCATCTGAAACGTGGAACCGGTCATGCAGAAGTGCATGCACTTAATATGGCAGGCAGCGATGCGGAAGGCAGTACGGTATACGTTACACTTGAGCCCTGTAGTCATTATGGCAAGACGCCACCTTGCAGTGAACGCCTGATTCATGAAAAGGTTAAGCGTGTTGTGGTATGTTGTGAAGATCCAAATCCGCAAGTATCCGGCAGAGGCATCAGCATGCTTCGTCAACAAGGCATAGAAGTTGAAGTTGGCGTATTGCGTGAGCGTGGAAGACGCATGAATGAAAAATTCATCAAATTTATTACAACGGGTCTCCCTTTTGTAACGCTGAAGACGGCCACCACTTTGGATGGAAAAATTGCTACTCGCAGCGGGGACAGCAAGTGGATCTCCAACGAGACCGCTCGTGAGATTGTGCATGCCCTTCGTCATCGTCACCAAGGGATTATGGTTGGCGTCGACACGGTGATCGCGGATAATCCGGAGCTTACAACCCGTTTGCAAGTGGAAGGCATTAGTCCGGTGCGTATCGTGGTGGATTCCAAGCTGCGTCTTCCTGTAGGCGCCAAAATGGTTAAGGATGGACTTGCTCCAACATGGGTACTTACAACGGACGAAGCGAGCCCTGAAGCTGCTGAGCGTTTGGAAGCTTACGGCGTTGAAATCATTCGCTGTGGTCCCGGACCACGAGTGGATCTGTTAAACGGACTTAGCAAGTTGGGTGAACGTGAGATTGGTTCGATTTTGCTTGAAGGTGGAGGAACTCTGAATGGAGCCATGCTGGAGGCAAGGTTGGTCGATCGGCTGCTCATGTTTATCGCTCCGAAGATTGTAGGCGGTTATGATACACCTGGAAGCTTCCGCTTCGAGGGTGTGGAACGTATGAATCAGGCGATTCAATTGAATCAGTTGGAGATCGAACAAGTTGGAGATAATATCAGCATTGGCGGTATTCCGGTGTGGCCTGAATAAATAAATTAACCAAGGGAGGCGGCAGCATGTTTACCGGTTTGGTGGAAGAAGTCGGTCAGATCCGGCGTATTGGTCGGAAAGGCGAAGCGATGGTCCTGAATATCGGAGCTTCCGCCATCATGGACGATCTGAAGATTGGTGATAGTGTTGCGGTGAACGGAGTATGTCTCACTGCGACGACGCTGGAAGGTGGAGGTTTTACCGCTGACGTCATGCCTGAGACCTATCGCCATACCAATCTAAGTCAGCTGCAATCGGGCAGCAAAGTTAATCTGGAGCGCGCCATGCAATCCGGTGGCCGTTTTGGCGGACATATCGTTCAGGGCCATGTCGATGGTACTGGCGTGATTGGCAGTATAACACGTGATCAGAATGCGATAGTATTTGAGATCAAGCCTGATGATCACCAATTGTTCAAATACCTGATTCCCAAAGGATCGGTTACATTGGATGGCATTAGCTTGACCGTTGTTCATACATCGGATACCGCATTCACGGTTTCCATTATCCCGCATACCATTGGTGAAACTGTACTAAATGTGAAAAAGACAGGGGATACCATTAATATCGAATGCGATATTTTGGGCAAATATGTGGATCATCTGCTCCAGTATGGGAGAGGACATCGAGAGACTGGTGCTGGCAAGCCGCGCAGTATCAGTGAAGATTTTCTCGCCAATCACGGATTTGCATAAATAGAGAACAGAAATAAACTGGAGGTAGACCAATGTCAGAACAATCCATTTTGGACACGATAGAAGCAGCCATATATGATCTCATGCGTGGCAAACCGGTCATTGTTGTGGATGATGAAGATCGGGAGAATGAAGGTGATTTTATTGCTCTGGCCGAAAAGGCGACTCCTGAAGTCATTAATTTCATGATTACTGAAGGTCGAGGTCTGGTCTGTGTTCCGATTACACAACAACGTGCGGACGAACTTAACCTGAAACCAATGGTTCAACAAAATACCGATTTCCACGGAACTGCATTCACCGTCTCTGTGGACCACAAAGATACGACAACGGGTATCTCGGCACATGAGCGCTCGATTACCGTGAAAGGTCTGATCGATCCGGAGGCGAAAGCCGGGGACTTCCGTAAGCCTGGTCACATGTTCCCGCTGATTGCAAAAGACGGCGGCGTACTACGCCGTGCCGGGCACACGGAAGCGGCGGTAGATTTGGCCATTATGTGTGGTTCGTATCCCGCAGGCGTGATCTGTGAAGTAATTAAGGAAGATGGCACCATGGCCAGACTTCCGGATCTGCAGGAGATTGCACGCAAGCATGATCTGAAGCTGATCAGTATTCAGGACATGATTCGTTACCGTAACGAAAAAGAGCAGCTGGTTCAACGTGAAGTGGCTGTACGTATGCCTACAGACTTTGGCGAGTTTCAAGCAGTGGCCTATACAAACGCTGTGGACAACAAGGAGCATGTGGCTCTGGTCAAAGGTGAGATTGATGGCTCCAAACCCGTCCTGGTACGGGTGCACTCTGAATGCTTGACTGGCGATGTATTCCACTCCCATCGTTGTGACTGTGGCCCTCAGTTTGATGCGGCACTCAGACAGATTCATGAGGAAGGCAATGGCGTACTGCTCTATATGAGACAGGAAGGTCGGGGCATTGGATTGATCAATAAGCTCAAAGCCTACAAGCTGCAAGAGGAAGGTCTGGACACGGTGGATGCAAACCTGAAGCTGGGATTTGCCGCAGATTTGCGTGATTACGGAATTGGCGCCCAAATTCTGAAAGATCTTGGGGTTCGTCAGATCAGGCTGCTAACGAACAATCCTCGTAAAATTAAAGGGCTTGAAGGATATGGACTTGAAGTTGTAGAGCGTGTTGCCATTCAGATGGAAGAGAACGAGGACAATACGGTATATCTTCATACGAAGCAAGCCAAGCTGGGACATATGCTCAAGTTCGATGATATCGAGCAGAACGAGGAGTAAATACGTTTTAGAAGAACAACGTTCACCATGTAATTTATGGAAGTGATAACTTCCGAATTTCCGTTACTTACATTATATTATACCTTTAGGGAGATGACTTGAATGGCACAATTTTTTGAAGGACATTTAGTATCAGAAGGATCCAGATATGGGGTTGTTGTTGGACGTTTCAACGAATTCATCACGAGCAAATTGCTTAGTGCAGCACTTGATGCTTTCAAACGTCATGGCGTTCAGGATGATGAAGTGGATGTAGCCTGGGTTCCAGGAGCATTCGAAATCCCTTTGATTGCGCAGAAAATGGCAGAGAGCGGAAAGTATGATGCCGTGATTACCCTGGGAACCGTTATTCGTGGATCAACTACGCATTATGATTATGTGTGCAACGAGATGGCTAAAGGGGTAGCAGCAATTAACCTCAAAACAGGCGTACCTACGATCTTCGGATTGGTTACGACAGAAAATATTGAACAAGCGATTGAACGTGCCGGAACCAAGGCAGGTAACAAAGGTTGGGATGCAGCTACGGCGGCAATTGAGATGGCAAACTTGACGAAACAGCTAAAATAGTGCTTATTTAATAGTAGTGCCCTGCTTTGCGCAGACGAACACGGGAGACCGGATTCGGACGGCTTGGCAGGGTTTTGTATTTTTCTGGCGGGAGGATTCGTCTAGTGACGGTAGTTACATACAAACTGGAGACATTTGAAGGGCCTTTGGATCTGCTGCTTCACCTGATTGACAAGGCTGAAATTCATATCCAGGATATTCCCATCAGCGATATTACCGATCAATACATGGCGTATCTGCATTCGATGCAGGAACTGGAACTGGATATTACGAGTGAATTTCTGGTCATGGCAGCAACACTGCTGTCGATCAAGAGCAAACTTTTACTGCCCAAACCACCGGTGATTGAGGACTTCGAGGATTATGATTATATGGAAGAAGAGGATTATGATCCACGTGCAGAGCTGATTGCGCGTCTGATAGAATATCGCAAGTACAAGGGAATTGCGCGTCATCTTCATGAACGGGAGTGGGAACGAAGCCTTATATTTTCCAAAGAGCCCGAGGATCTGCGCCCTTATATGCCTGTAGAAGCTCCTTCGAACCCGGTTGAGGGTTTGCATACCTCTGACTTGATTGCAGCATTTCAGAAGGCTCTACGCAAGGCTGAGAAGCGTACAACCGTAACCCGGATCAAACGGGATGAAATATCGGTTAAGGACCGGATACGGGATGTCATCGGCGCTTTGGAAAGTATGGGGCCTGGAGGCAGACTGTTATTCTCCAAGTTGATGGATGAGCATATCTATCGTCATGAGATTGTTGTCACTTTTCTGGCGGTGCTGGAACTGATGAAGATGAAGCAGATTGTCTGTTATCAGGAACGGATGTTTGAGGATATCGTTATGGAGTGGAGAGGGGAAACAAAGAATCATGGATTTTCCGAAATTGAAATCGATTATTGAAGGCCTGCTGTTTTGTCCGGAGAAGAGGGTCTAAGTATCAAACAAATTGCCGAGATCGTCGACCAGCGAGTGGAACTTGTCACGGACGCGATTGAGGAGATGATTCATGAATTTTCACAGCAGGGTCGAGGCGTACAGATTCTCAAGATCGCTGGTGTAGTTCAACTGGGTACCTTGCCCGAGCATGCTGAGTATTTTGAGAAACTGGCATACTCCCCAGCACGAACCTCTTTATCCCAAGCGGCGCTGGAGACATTGGCCATCGTGGCATACCGGCAGCCCATTACAAGGGTTGAGATTGAGGAAATTCGCGGTGTAAAATCGGAACGGGCTATTCATACACTTGTGAACAAGGATCTGATCATTGAAGTGGGACGAGCGGAGGCAATCGGACGCCCCATTTTGTACGGAACGACCAAGTCATTCCTGGATTATTTCGGACTGGCTTCAATCAAAGACCTTCCGGAACCAGGCTTGTTCGAAGATTCGGAAAACCTGGAGGAAGAAACACAGCTGTTATTCAACAAACTGGATTTGCAACAGCTGGAACCGGAAAGTGCTGATCCGACAGATGATGTGAGTCAAATAGACAAAGAAGATGATAATACGGATTCATCATTTTAAATTGCATGTTCATGATAACCGACACCCATCAGTGGAGTCGGTTTTTTGTGCAAATAAATCTGAAATGGAATTTTTAGGTCAGGCGTGAATTTTTTCCAATCCAGAGTGCCATACTAGACGAGAAAAGAATTGAGGGCTTGGAGGTAAGGCCTGTGTGGATTTGGCTTGGAGGAATCGGTTTGTTGTTCGCAGTGCTGATTGCCGCAGTCCTCATCTCAAATGTTCATGTACACTTTACATTTAACAAACATAAAAGTGATGATTACGCCAATATTAATGTTCGTCTTCTCTATGGAATCGTGCGGATTAACTATGAGATCCCAAGTATTGTTTTTCGCAATATGAAGGAAGGTTTTCTGGTCAAGACCGAACAGTCCATGAATCATTCCAGAGGGGAGGCCCAGGGAAGCGAGCGGGTCAACAAACGCAAAGTCAAGAAGTGGGCTAAAGATGTGAAAATTATGCTTAGGGCGACAGATGCGCTCAAGCTGTGGCTTAAGCAAACCCTTACGCGCGTACATATGACTCGACTGTCCTGGGCTACACACATCGGCGTGGGAGATGCAGCATATACAGCGGTTCTGACGGGCTGGGTGTGGAGCATTAAAGCCATTATTATTGGTTTTCTCACCTATCAGATTCGCTTCGACAAGGCACCTGTGCTTCAGGTTATGCCGGTATGGTCAGACGAGATGGAATTCAGAACAGAGCTCGATTGCAGGGTGAGGATTCGGATTACAGCCTTACTGATTGCTGGAATTACGCTGCTTACCCGAGTGCTTCAAGTTGAAGGTGGATGGCGGATGTGGTTCAAACTTCTTCAGGAACAGCGCCGCAGGCGTAAGGAGAAGCAAAAGAAAAAGAAAAAGCTTAGTGGGACAACACTGTAGATTCCCATCATAGCCGTTCTGGTTTGGGAATATAAGGTTGGAGTTAACTGAGTGTCTTAAAATGCATATTTACATAAGTCCCTTTATGTTTGGGGATGATATGGTTAGATCAAACCTAGCTTACATTGAAACTGGAGGGAATGTACATGTCAGATCATCCAATTCAAGGCTTAATGGAAACTGCTATGGAGAATATCAAGGCCATGGTGGATGTCAATACAATTGTTGGCGATGCAGTGGAAACACCAGATGGAACCGTGATTTTACCTATTAGTAAGGTAGGATTCGGGTTTGCTGCTGGTGGCAGCGATTTTCACGTTAACGGAGAAAATGGTGGCAAAAGTGGTGCTACGGGCACTTCTGCTGAACATGCCAGTTCGGCTAAAGTAGCTTCTCCATTTGGTGGCGGTAGTGGCGGCGGTGTATCCATACGTCCTATTGCATTTCTCGTGGTAGGTAAGCAGGGGGTACACATTGTACCGCTCGACAACTCCACACATCTGTTTGAGAAGCTAATTGACTCTACCCCTTATGTGCTGGATCGAATTCAAGGCATGTTCCAACGTAATACAACACCAACAAATACAACAGGTGTTCCGGTTACGCCCGATCCATCAACGTATAGCTGAATCATTGCGTCATGATCCCTCCCGCATCCGGCGGTGAGGGATTTTTGCTGTTGGCATAGCGAATGGTGAATGTTTTTTCGAAGGTTTTTGTATGGAATGAGACTTATGTCTGTGATCCGCCTAACCTAGACATGAAATAGGTTATTGAAGGGGGAACATGAATGCACAGAGACACCGTTTTTATGGTTTTGTTGGGCTGGCTGCTATCGGCAGTCGTGTATTTGGTAGGGGGAATTGATCACCTGTTTATTGCAGTAACCATCTTTGTGGGGTTGGATTATATCACAGGGGTGCTGTCTGCGTGGTACAGGAAAGAGTTATCCAGCAGGGTTGGCTGGTGGGGGCTTGCTCGTAAGTCATTGACATTTGTTTTTGTCATTATTGCACATCAACTGGACATGGTTGCAGGCAATTCCAATGATTTTATGCGAGATGCAATGTTAATGTTCATTATCGGTACGGAAGGCATCAGTATATTGGAGAATCTGGGGAAACTGGGCCTGCCTGTACCGAAGTTTATCACTTCAGCTCTTTTCAAGCTTCGCGGCAATGAAGATCAAGTTGAAGACAAGGAGAAGATGTCATGATACAGATCACCAAGGACTACATACCAGTTAATAAATACAGTCGAGCTGGACTGAAATTAAAAGCGAAACGTGGAATTGTGATGCATTATACGGCTTCTCCCGGAGCACCCGCGAAGAACATTAGCCAATACTTTGCAAGTTTGGCACAGCAAGATTCGAATAAAGCAGTCAATAGCCGTTATGCAAGTGCACATTACTCGGTAGATCGAACTTCGATATATAACAGTCTGCCGGATGATGAACTGGCCTATCACTGCGGAAGCACAACCTACACCAAGGAAGCCCTAGCCAAGCTTGGGACATATCCGAACAATAGTACAGTGGGCATTGAGATGTGCATTGAAAAGGATGGCAGTATCCATGAAGATACATTCAATAACGTTATAGACCTTGCAGTATACCTGATCAGGGAACGGGGCTTCCCACCTGTCTTCTTTACACATAAAGAGGTGGTTGGATGGAAGGAGTGCCCACTCCCTTGGATTAAACAACCAGATGAATATGAAAGATTCAAGCAAGCAGTACATACAAAATTAAACCCGCTGCAACAAATAGCAGTCACGGAGGATGATGATATGAATACCATTTTGAATTACGCACAATGGGCCTGGAATGAACTGGATCAATATATTGGAGATGCCTACAACGACAAAGTCATTGACGATTGGGCATGGGTAGAGAAAGTACGCAAGAAGAAATTAACTTATGGAGAGTTGCTGTTACTGAAGGTCTTGATTGATGAGCGCAGACGTAAAAAGTCCTAACCATGAGAGCTTATGTTCTAGAAGTTAAGGAATCCGGCCGGTTAACCAGGAGTTAAAGTGTGCTGGATCTTTTAAAAAATAAAAATGTTGTATAATCACGATATGATCCGGATACTCAAGTTCATATTGGGTCTGAGTGGAAGATTCATCGACCACTCCAATAACCGCGAGTTGATTGGTTTCGATTACATGTGTTGTGCTGGATTCATACAACCATCCTTTCGTATATTAAGTCAGAGTCAACAGGGGCGACGGAGATATCCGTGGTCCCTAGATAACCTATACGAGACAGGATAGGGGAGGTTAAGCTGAACCGGTTCAAAAACGGGACCCAAATCATAAATATAGAAAAGCAGAACCCCACGTCGAAGTGATGTGGGGTTCTGCTTATGTAACTACTCTTTTGAGAAATTGTCCAGGGCCTCATCGGTAAGTTGGAGTTCTGCGAAAGCCCTGCATATTTTTTGGAACGATCTAATCGTATTTGTCTCATACAACATCTCAATGGGATCAAAGCCTAACATAACAAGCGAATCCACAAGCTCTGTCTGATCTACTTCTGTATGGTGGAGCGCTTCAAGCATGGTTTCAATAACTACTAAAAATAAAATGGCTTTATTCACTGTCTCGATCGGTGTCCCCTCCTTCGTAATACTACTAGAATAAGCGGAGGAGGACGGAAAATAACGAGAAAGTCCAATTTTTCAGTGATGAATCTATTCAATCTAAAGGTGGAGAGAAAAATAGGTTGAGATAATTAAGAATCAGATGATAAGCTCTCTCCTTATATGTAAGATTAAGCTTTTTCGTTTACTTCGTGGACAATCGAATCAATTAATTCATCATCAATCAGTGTGCTGGCTTTTTCGAGTGCCAACAGAATACCTTGTGGTTGTTCAAAAAAGACTGTAGAGAGTATGGGAGCAACCTCATCTAGATTAATCTTCTCAGCTTTGACCATACTGATTAAGGCAACAACAATCTCATGTCCCTCTACGTTGCCTTCCATAAATCTTGTTTTTAAATGAGTTGCTACTATTTCAGTCTTTGACTGCGAGTACGTCATTACATTTCCCTCCAACGGTTCGAATATCTTAGCAGAGCTCCTCTTCATGCAAGTTTAAACCAGGTTAGATTAGGAGTTATCTTAACAATAATAAGGCAGATAGTTTAATTTATCAACAGCCACTAAGACAATATAATCGGATTGGAATTACATATTTTTCTCAATGAAAAAAGACCCGGAGAGGGTCATTTTTTGGGTCTGCCTTCCCAATAATCAGGGAATCCGTTGTAATCCCAGGCGTTCAGATTTTCGCTGTCCGCTTGAATCGCAACATCTGCTCCGGAACCAAAGTCAACACCTACGGTTTGCAGTTCTTTGGCTTTAATAACCAGCACCTTCCCGGGTGCACCTGCACACACCAGAGCTAGCTTCCACGGTGTCTGTTGGTAGATATATTCCATTTGTTTGGATGCCGTGCTCACATGAGACCAAGAGGGGCAGTCCACGGTTCCCACGATGCTTGTCCATCCGTATCTCCGCTCCAGTACTTCTCGATATTGCTCGGCCTTGGCTCCACAGATCAGAATGGGCATGGTCTTGAATGTTTCATAGAATGACTTAAAACGGGCGATGTAATTGTTCTCAAAGGCATAGAAGGTCTCCCTGGGTTCAACCTTGTAATAGGCAAGGCACATATCAAATAACGGTTTGAAATACCAGTGATCTGTCTGAATCAGATGCCCGACGTAATCCGCTTGTCGCAGGCAGTGTACGATAATTTCTCTGGCACTCGCATTAGGTAAGGTTATCCCGCAATAGGTAGGATCGTTCAACCAGCCGTAATGAGACTTGATGAAATCCATAGTCAGAACGGTATCATGAGCCAGAATGGTGTTGGAAGCATCCCCAAATCGAACGGAAGCATGGGCTTCTCCATTAGAGGCCATTCGGAACCAGTTGCGTATGAGATCTACACTTCCCAGCATGCAGGTCACCTTCTTCCCGTGTGTGAATAATGGTTTCATTAGTATACATATTCATCAACTCCTTCTGTACTAGAATAGGAAAAATGCTTCGTTCTCTCTCTTCTTTTGAAGAATCCCTGCTTTTTGTTCAACGTGCGAAGGTTATAGAGGAACAGTCTAGACTATGTAAAAAGGGGGAGGGGATGGACTGTGAAAAAGGTATATATAGGTAGTCCTGTGCGAAACCGGGCTTGGATTATGGAAAGGCACTTGCAAGCACTTGAGCAACAAGCTGTGCAGAAGCAGTATATGTACATCCTGAATGATAGTGAAGATCAGACGGAGCATATCCTTGATCGTCACCAGATTCCTTATCTGACTCATCATCTGGGGAGAACATATGGTCATATGCGTGGGCAATATTCCTATCACAATCTGGCATTGTTGAGGAATATGCTTCTGGATGAGTTTCTTCAATCGGATTGTGATTATCTGTTCTCGATTGATACGGATATCATCGTTCCTGAGCATAGCCTGCAACAGTTAATGGATAATGACAAGGATGTATGTGCCATGCTTATACGAAATCATCCTAAATTGAAGGCTCATAATGCCATGATCGGCGGAAAACATATCCCTGAATTCAAAGCGGGCATGTTCCCGGTAGATCTGACAGGTGCCGTATATTTGATTAAGCGAGAAGTCATTGAAGCAGGCGTACGATATGGTGCACATCCAACAGGTGAAGATGCTCCATTCTGTGAGCAAGCACGAAGATTGGGGTTTGAGCTGTTTGTAGACACCCGGCTGCGTCCCGTTCATGTCTACGCGGAAGGAGTGGAGTTGATTGCTCAATTGGCTGCTTCGTAGAAAGCAACGAGAAAATCCGGTTTTTGAAAGTACAGAAATGACGATTGTTTACCCGCCCGCACTTGACTGGCATCTCTTGTTTCAGCGACCTCAACAATTGATGACGGCCTTCTCCCATATTCCGGGTATACGGGCCATATTTATCAATGAAGAAACATACAGAAAGCAGAGCCGTCCGATTGAAAAGTTAAATGAGGATCTGTTCCTTGTGCAAAAAGGTGTGAATTATGATCACCTGGTGAAAGGAAAGAAGGTACTCTGGTTCTCGAATCCAGGTCAGTACAATTATTCGGATGGACGAAAGTTTGATTTTACTGTATTTGATTACCTTGATAATTCGGCTGATGAATTTGCTGTGTGGAAATCCTGCATTCCAAAATGTTTTGACCGTGCAGATCTTGTTGCGACGACGGCCAAGGTGATGTATGAGGCCCATGAACATGATGGAAAACCAATCTTTATGTGTCCTAACGGGGCAGATTACCAACATTTTGAGAAAGCGCGGGCCATGCTGCCCAAACCGGCGGACTTCCCTAAGGTTCGTGATGGGCAAAAGGTTGTGGGTTTCCACGGGGCCATGGCATCGTGGGTCGACTATTCGCTGATTACTGCGATTGCAGATAAAGGGTATCGTGTCGTTCTGATTGGAAACAATGTCCTCTATCAAAAAAACATTGTACATCCCAATGTGACTTGTCTTCCGCATAAAGATTATAAAGTACTTCCCGCTTACATTGCTCAATTCGATGTCTGTATCGTGCCGTTCAAGCTGACGGAAATGATCCGAGGCTGTGATCCGATCAAGTATTACGAATATTTGTCTGCGGGCAAACCCGTGTTGACAACGCGTATGGAGGAAATCGTTTATAAATACAGCGATGTCACTTACTTTATGAATCAGCATAATTGCGGTGTGATGTTGGAGAAAGCCATTCGGGAGAATAGTGCTTCCAAAATAGCAGCACGAGTAAGAGTGGCTAAGTCGAATAGCTGGGATGGCAGGGCTATGGATGCCGTGAAGATGATTAATCAGGTCATGGGGGGCAGAAATCATGAAAAAGATATTTAAACGAATGTTTGGTAGCAAGTCGACGACGCCGACAATTGAGCTTGCAGAAATAGAGATTGATGCAAAGGAGTTCAATGTTACGAGATACATTCCAAACATGGATACAACGATTGTGTATCTTCCTGCGATCGATTTCCATAGTGAACGATTCGGGCGTCGATCGCAGCGGCTGTTAAGGGCACTCGCGGAAGTTGGCTACAATGTAATATATATCAACTCGAGTGATGAGTTCTATCAGGTTGATGCCTTGGAGTATCCTCATCCGGAGCTTCCAAACTTTGTTGTAGCCCGTGTGGGTCAGAATGTACGTCCGCTGTTTCAGGGAGATCGCGTGATCTACTGGGTGAACGATAGCCGGCTGGCAAGTTCAGTCGAGACAGCGTATCCTGATCTGGTCGTATTTGATTCGTTGACGGATCCGGATCAATATGAAAAGCAGAAGCACAAGATGGAAGCCGTTGCTGACGTTGTCTTCATTACTCCCGAGAGAATCTATGAGCATGGCAAATATTGCTCGCATGTTCATCTGGTTACTGCCGATGACTTTGAGATTAAGGAACGTGCAGAACAGGTAGCGCAAATTATAGATGCTTTGCCCAACAGAACGGCCCCTCTGATGTAGGGGTCTTTTCTTTGAACCTATAGGGGCTGTTCCATTTTGAAAAGATGACGGGGCTAATCCTGCTTCAATATATTTCGTTTACATTATTGTTAGGGAATGAGGATAGCGTTCTACACTATAAAAAGCAGAGACGGTGAACAGCCAGACGGGTTAAATGAAGGATCTCCCGATCTTCACGTCCTTTAACCTGATCCCGGTTCAAGCCAAGTCTCCGTAGCTAAAAATACATACTATCCTAAGGAGTGGACTGTTCAATGGCTAAAAAAATGATTATCAAAGGTGTAGGTACGTTTATGGCTAAACGCCTTCCAAAAGATCCGATGGGCGAAATTGAGGTAGTTACCCTGGGTACCCTGCAAGATCTGAAAATTGACCTTAACGTGGAGCTTGAGGACATCTTTGGTGGTGACGGTCTGTTCGCCATCGATGTACTTGTGAAATCCAAATCGATTGAAGTATCGGCAACAGATGCCAAATTTGATCTGGATGCGATTCAGCTGATGATGGGTTCAACGGTACAAGAGCAAGTGAAGTCTTATGTATGGGTGTTGAATGAGCAGTCTACAGTGGCTGCAGGCGTGTCCAATTCCGGATTTGCGGAAGCCAAACCGAAGCATGCGAGTGATATCTATGGAAGTAACGGTGACATTACGGTTCGTCTTAAAGATTCCAACACGTTGCTGAAACAACTCACTACTAAAGGAACGGCTGTGGAACCCAATGCATTCTTCTACGACGAAGCGAATGGTGTAGTTATTCTGAATGCTGCCCATATCGGTAAAGAGGTTGTGCTGAACTACAAACGTGATGAAATTGTAGACATGGTTGATCTGTTGGTTGATGAAGTTCCATTCCCGATCTCTGTTATTCATCACGGCACGTTCCAGCAAAAAGATGGTTCGTATGCAGGTGTTGAAACCGAGTTGTACATGTGCCGTGCAAAAGGAACATTCAGCATCAATGCCCAGCGCGCTGCCGCTTCTGCATCTGCAATCTCCTTGCAGATTCTTGATCCGGAACGTGCTGACGGAAAAATCGGCAGTATCAAACGCTTCAGCGCACCAAGCAAGATCTAATAACTAAATAAGGTTGATTGCTCCTGGCAAGGTATCAAACGGCATCTGTGTCCTCCCCTTCACAGCGCCTTGCCTTGCCAGGTTTTTATTATATGGGGAGAATGTCCTGGGGAGGTCTTTAAATTCATGGAAACAGAACGAGAAAAAGCCGAGCGTGAGCTTGCGGAAAAGCTGAATGAGGAAGCGGCGCAACGAATCAAGGATGATCCGGAGAACAAACGAGTGTCGCCGGAGGAAGTGGAAGCGGCTGAGCGTGCATTCTTTGAAGATGATGAGATTATTACGCTGCGGGATCGACGGAAATATCGAATTCCGCCGTGTAACCTGAAGGATGCCCGCCGTCTGATGAAGCTGCTGAAGACGGTGAATATCGATGCCATTATTCTTAACTTCATCCCGACGGAGAATGATGAACTGGACGAAAAGCGTCAGCAGGATTTATTTGATGTATTGGCAATGGCATTCAAAAACTATCCACATATCGTGACCAAGGATGAGCATGGTGAGTATATCATCAATCGAGAATATCTGGATGAGTACCTTGATCTGAACACAGCTCGCAAAGTCATTGATATGCTCATTGGACTCAATGGTTTAAAAAAGTAGAACGCACCGAGGGGAAGTCTTTGGAGGGAACCGAAATCCGTGATACGGAAACACAGGAACCCGTTCACTGGGGAGAAATCTTCTTCACCCTCCATAAACACTGTGGGCTGAACAAGTGGGAGATCTGGGAGTACACACTCCCTCAGGTTGCGGAGCTGTGCAAGTCAGCCGAGAAATATATTCAATTTGAGGTTGAACTTATGACAGCACCTCTTCGCATGTTCGGTGGCGGTGGGGGCGAGGAAGTCGAAAAAGATGGGACCGTCAGACGAAAAAGAACCTTCAATGACGAGGACTACACGGAGATATCAGAAGATGATATCGGTATGCTTGCACAAGCGCTCGGAGGATAAGAGAGGGACATCCCGTTTTGCCTAAATGATGGTAGAACGGGATTTATGCATAAAGGCGGTGATTCTTATGACTGAAAAAGAAGGACAAGGAGACAAACACTCCTTAACACAAGAAATATTAACGGATAGAGATCAATTAACTGGACAAAACGTTGCACTAAAAGGGAGCTACCAATCAGGTGTCAGCACGCTGGTTAGACGTGTGGAGACGATCAGAAGTGATATGCAGTCGCAAATGATTGAAACGTTGACTAACGATCTGGAGCAATTTTATCGTGGAGCATTCAGTGAAATGAAGGATGTGTCAGCAGCTGGATCACAGGAGTTGTTAGACTCCGTGAAGAATACGATGAAATATATTTCAGCAGGTGAAACCAAGGGGTACTCATCAACAATGCTCAAGCAATCCCTTGACTCGTCACAGCAGATGGATCAACAGCTGAGCCGGGCGGACCAGAATTTCGAGCTCAGATCGTCTGGAACATCGGATGATAGTAGGCAATACACACAAGCCGGAACGGTCAAAAATCTGCAACAGATTGCACTGCAACATGGCATGGATCAGGAAGATGTAGGTCTTGCCTATCGCATTGGCTCTCGTAATTATGATCATGCCTCTGAAGCTGTCGCTTTTGTCGAAGAAGTAGCCAAGCTGCATGCAGTGAGCAATACGGATGTGGAACAGACGGCAACAAGCCTGGAAGCTGTTACTTCGGCCTCGGGAAGCAGTGGCTTTGATCTGTTCCAAGTCACAGACATGATGATTAGGGCTGCAACGATATTGAATATTGGCATTCAGGACTTGATGGATATGATGCGTGAAACTCTTCCTATCGCCAGCAACCCTCAAGGAACGCTTGCACAAGAGGACGCATTACCCAACTGGATTAGCAAGGCTGGATTGGCGGTTCAGGACAAAGGAGATACGATTCCGCAGCAGGATTTTGCATCGAATCGAGTCATGTTTGATCTTCTTGCAGAACAATTGAAGACCGCGGATGCAAACACGTCGATCCATCAACGCCCCGTTGGTGGAGATCATCTGCAATTTCAACAAAGACAGGTTGAAATTGCATTTCAGATTGCAACGCATGAGGCGATGCAAGGATTGAAAGAAGAATTTGCCGAGCTGGGCGATTATCTGATCGCAGTCATGCGGTTAATTGGTGATCGTACGGGTGGCATTGTTGATCATATGGAACTCCTTAACCGAATTATGGATGAAGTCGGAGTACAGGTTGCGTGGGATAAGTTCGGTGAAGTGATGAATGAAGGCGATGAGAAACGATATGCTGCTACAACATCAGAACCGGGGAAACTCAGAAATACGGGAAGTGATGTTCCCGAGCGACTTGGAGTCACGGATGTGCAACGTGCTGGTGTAGCACAAGAAATGGGCAGACAGCAGAGTCGTCTACAGACTCTGGATCATCGCAGAACAGAAATTCAAAATAGGGTCGCAGTTAAGCAAGATGAGGTACTTCAGGCACGGACTAACCGAGATCATCAACATGATATGTACAATCAGGCTATACAAGATGGGGATATAGCGGCTTCTTCCATTCATGCAGAAGAACGTGACGAAGCTGAGAAGCGAGTCAAAACGTATAGTCGAGAACTTCTTCTGTTGCGAGAAGAAATGCATTCACTCGATATTCAGATTGCGAAGACGAAGCGAAGTCTTGAGTTTCTAGGCCGAGAACTGGATGACACGAGTAAAGCCATAATGCAACTTGAACATCGATCTAGAGTTTTGATGATGGCGATGGATGACATGGACCTGGATGCAGTTGAACTACGAAACAAGTTGTACTTCCTTAATGCTGAGTTTACATACGGTTCCACCGATGTTCAGCGCTACGAATCCGAGATCCAGAAGCTGCGTAAACAGTCAACGCTGTTGAATGATGTTCTCTCTAAACTGAGAACCGAAGTCAATGAGTTAAATGCGTCTTTTAGACAGGGCATGATTGATGCTACAGCATACATATCCAAACTGAAGGAACTTGAACAAGTTCAGCTCGCGAGTATGATGAGTGGTCCAGGAGGATTGCTAGTTGTTCCAGGAGCAGGAAGTGGTGAATCCCCTGTTAAGGATGACAAGGAAGATTCAGCAAACAAACCCTTTCTAGAGAGACATCAAGATCTCATCAATGATGCAATTAAGGATATGGCTACATCAAAGATTGAGGAAGTTATGGATTTTGGCTCAGACAAGAAGAAGAAGGACAAGCCCAAGCGACGAGGGATTAAACAGAGATTCGAAGATATGAAGGAAGTCGGTAGTAAAAAAGCATTTTTCAACGGTCATGCACCTATTCGTGACAAGGATGGAAAAGTGGTTAGAGGACCGGATAAACCTGACGGAACCCCTGGAGATATCCTTACCCAGCGTGATATTACGATCGAGCGTAAGAAAAACGGAGACATTCCAGGGAAATGGGCAAAGCTTGGCAAGTTGGGTAAGACGATACTAAAACCGCTAAAAGCCGTACCATATCTGGGAATGGCCATGACCGCGGTGGATGTCGTATCCGGTCTAGTTGATCCCCTGAGCAATATGGGGAAATCAGAAGCGGAGAAGCAGAGTATTCGTGCAACTAATAAAGAGGAACTGGCCAAGGATTTTAAAGATATGGAGCAATCCTCATTTGTAGGTAAAGTGTGGAAAGGCCTTAACCTTGGAATCGATGGGGTTTTCAAGGGCGGAATGAGCACCCTGTTCGGAAACAATGCCACCAACAATAAGATGGGGGATTACTGGAAGGGATTCAAGGCTGTATGGTCCGAAAAGGCGGAGATGCAGTCGAGAAGAAACTGGCCAAAGAGTATAACTACGAGCAAGAGAAAAAAGATGCTCAGGTTCAAATGGATAAAGAGTCTGGAAAACCGCCTGGGGACAACAAACAACAACAACCGCAGATACAATACATTCCACCCCAAATGCAGTACATTCCTGCTGCGGGCGGAATCGGGGCATTGGCTAATGGGTATAAGCCTCAGCCGCAAAGTAATGGTATTGATGAAATGATCGCCAAAATTAATCGTCAGCTGAACAAATCGACAAGTGACAACGAAACCAATTATCAAGTCACACGATCCCGCCTGTTGATTAGTGGTGTACGCGAAGATTCGGGTCAGATGCGTGCGCTAATGGAGAAATATTTGCAAGAGAATATCAAGTTCTTCGATAAGGCCATTGCAAGTTTACAGAAGACGTATGACAAGATGGCTGAAGGTAAGGAGAAAGATGAATTGGGTCTGGAGATCAATGAGAAGAAACAGCAAAAAGCACAATCAGAGCTTGAACTGAATGGTGTCAAAAACAGCCAAATTGATGAGCTTAGACGCAAGATGAATGATCAGCTTGAGTTGACGCAGTTGGATTATGATAAACGAATGTATGATCTCCTGGCAGCCAATGGCGGTAAGGAAGATGCACCAGAATTAATTGCATTGAACAAATCCCGTGCATCTGAAATGAACTCACAGATCAGTTCGATCAAGCAAGAGTGGAAGAATCTGTTGAATAGCGGTGTATTTAAACCAGGGTCCAATGAATACATGGATATTTTTAAACAGATCCAGTCCTTGGGTGTAGAACAGTCCAAAAATCTGGCTGAAATTAGCAAAAAAATGGATAAACCAATATCCACATTCAACATTCCAGCGGGTCTTAAGGTCATGGATTATTTTGATTACATGACCACGAGCAATACACATAAGAGTGTGATGGTTGGTTCGGGTGATGTTACGGTTCACGTGAACATCGACAATATGACAGGCAGTACCAAAGATGTGGAGAGACTGACATCTACGCTGGACAAGACACTGCGGCAGAACGGCCCGGGTATGGTGAACTATATGTCCAGCAATGTTGGTGCGAGAATGGGAAGTAATCATATCCCCAGATAAAATAGGTAAGGAGGGCATCTGATATGACTCAGCAAGACCCGTTTGGTTTGGTTAATGACCGCTATAAAAGAAAACTGTATGTAGATACAGGCATGAAGTTCGAGCCAGTAAACGGAAGAATTATTGATCCGTACTCTTCACCTTCGCCCAATCCGCAAGTGAGGGAAATTAAAATGATTAATGCTCCTTCGCATTTTCATCAGATGGGTGTGTCTTCGTACAAGGCGATCATTAACATCCTGTTTAAAGATAAACAATCCTATCACGACTACGTCATGTACGTAGGCTGGACACACAAATTTTATGATGAGAAGGGCAATATCTATGTTGGTGTTGTAGAGTCCATCAAAGTTGACCCTATTTTCTATCATCAGGATACGATGGATAAGGATCAGAAGGGGTACAAGGTCGAGTTGACCATGACTTTGATCAAAAAAGATGGATATGACCGTAAAAGTGCGATACAGTTTCAGGATTTACAGACGACAGAAGGGAAGGACCACTGGGCAAGAGATTCCATTGAACGTTTGGCTGATTTGGGGCTGACGGTTGTAACGCAATTGGATGGCACACCCATTCTATATTTCAGACCGGAAAACTTTATAACCAGAGCAGAGTTTGTTACTTTCCTGATGCGTACCAAGCGTCTGCTGGAACGAACAATTCGAGAGTAGGGTGACCTACTCTCTTTCTGTCTATTCTAAAGATAGGAGGTGTTTATCATACGAAAATGGGTTGATGTAAACGAAGGGGACTGGTTCTATAACGATGTTATGGAAGCCACGAATATGGTTTTGGATGATGGTGAAGTCTTTGTTGCCGGGATCAACTACAACAAGTTTGAGGAAGGCAAGCCTTTTGTATATGAAGAAATCAAGGGGCAAGCGGGGCAAACCTTATTCAGTCTGCCTGTGCTGATTAAACCAACAGATGATAATCCACTGTATGTATTTATTGATGGTGTTCAAACCATCTACCAAACGGCTGAAACCAATAGTAAGGGATTAACCGATGTGGAGTTGTATACCGGTGTAAAAGCAGGGCAGGTGGTGTCCTTCTGTAGTTATGGAGAACCGTTGCTGGACAGTGCTTGGAAAAGGCCACCCGTGTCCTGGACCGGAGATCTGCCCAGAGCTGTACTTAGTGCAGCTACAACCTATTTCTACGATCCATTCAGTCGCAATCATCAGGAATATTTATATGCAGCAGGCCAACCGCTCCGCAGACTCAGTATTCCTTCCGAGGTATGGGCAGACACCATTGGAGATGCTGAGGCGGTAACCAAAATTGCAACCAAGGCAATTGGTTACCGAACGGATGTATATTGTGTCAGCCCGGGGGGCTCGGTGTTTCTTCCTTTTAATCTGAACGGTGTTACCTGCAAATTCAATTATTGGACGAAGAATAACAAGTTCATGAGTGAAAATATCAAAGCGACAACCCTCAAACCAGCATACAACAATTGTTTTTTTCCTAATGCCATTATACAGCGGGGAGAAGCCTTTCATCTGATTAACAAGTTGCGCAAGGTGTTCTATGCCAGATTTACGGACAAGAAAGCACCAACGACGGAGATTAATCAAACCATATCTGCTTTTCAAGGGCAACGGGTGTTTAGACTTAACGGCAATTACCCGGCAGGTAAAAAGAAACTTAAAGTTACAGTTAAATTGAAAGAACCAAAAAAGATAACGACCAAGAAACACCGGGGTACTCGGAAATTGACAACCATACGGTTGTTTTCAATCAACCTTTCTCAGAGGGCGACGAAGTGACGTTCTATTATCTCAAAGATGTGAGTGAGAGGTTCGCAGACGTTGGCAAAGATTCGGCCATTTATTATCGGGACAAAGAGGAAAGGGTCGTACAGAACAAGGATGCCTTCTGGAAAATAGCCGTCTCGGAAATGGAAGACGAAACATTTGCGAACAATGATCCACTCATTAATGGCATTCCGATCAAGAAAAAGATGGATGGTGCAGCGATAGTCACGGATATGGGAAGACCTGTAGGTGGGACGGACGAGGAAGAGATATGGTTCCTTGGAAATTCCGCTATGACCCGGGCTGAAGCCGCAGCTTTCCTGGACCGATTCATGAAATGGACCATCGAGCGATTCAAGTAAGGGGGAGATTACAATATGATTCCAATTTCGGATGAGGTTATGAATGTGCTGTCTCAGCGTCTGAAGCTGGGGGAGGGAGCGCTTCCCAATATCCGTGTCGAAGTAGATCGGTTGGCCTTTATCCCGGGACGGACGGAAGAGTTCAGGCATATCGTAGACGAGCAGATACCCATCATCAGTACAGAATCCGTGTGGGTGGATGAGTCGAGTAATGGTATATATAACGGTTCAACTCAAGCGAATGCTCAGGAGATTTGTTTTCCGATCAAGGGTAAAACATTTTTTACGATTAAAGTTACGGATAATTTCGGAGCTCCTCGTGATAAAGGTACAAGGATTCATAAAGGTATTGATTTGTGGGATGACATTGGAACGCCAATTCTGGCTGCTTGGTCAGGAAAGGTAGTCCGAATATCCCAGAATAAAACAGAAGGTGCTGGTAATGCCGTAAATATAAGACATGCCAACGGTGTAATCACCAAATATTTTCATCTCAAAGAAATTCTCTGTTCGGTGGATGATGAAGTAGCCCAAGGGGATGTCATTGGAACGCTAGGCAATACAGGTGGCGTATATACTGGTGGGCATAAGGTATCCGCGGCTGAACGTGCGGCGGGCAAGGGAAGACATCTACATTTTGAGATCTGGGAAGGAGTCAATCCAACAACTAGAACAGGAGAAGGCGGTAAGGCAGTTAATCCTGAATTGTATTTCAAGGGCCAGCGTAAGTTGCACGGAAATGCCAGAACAACATTTACTGATGTAAAGCCGGTTCAGGTCGAGGGATATCCCGGAGAGATCAAACTGAATGAGAAGTTCGACAAGCGAAATTGGCATGAGAACAACGTTTATACAACCGGATTGAAATTTTCGGATTATGCCAAGATTGAATCGGGCTGGACTATGTTTGATTCAGGAGGCAAGCTGCTGTATACGTTTGAAGGCAAAGCTGCCGTAGCTGAATTCGAGATTAACGTGACGAAACTGAGTATGCCGACGCAAGGGTTGCTTAGTATTGGAATGGGGACTAATTTCAGTGATGCGGAAGGGGATTCTTTCGCTGTGGTGATTGATGGTAAGACGTATGCCTATGTCAATAAGTTTAACGGGGCATATGATCTGACCAAACTGACGGAATTGAATAATATTGTGATCCCTGCAAAAGCCAAGAGTATCAAGATTAAGGTGACGTATGGGGGCAAACAAAACTCCACTGTCCCAACCGGGTCTGTTCCTGCTTCAAGTAAGAAGTATAAAAAATTCGCCATTGATTATATTCGCATCCAAGAGTTGTTGCCTGCTCCGTTGAAGAATCAAAAGAGTGAAGAAGGGCTTGATCCGTCTAAAGGATATTATCAAACGAACAGCTACACAGATTTTATCAATAATAAAAGGATAGAAACGGATGTTATTCAGGTTGGATCATTTGTCTATATGGATACACAGGTTCTTCCCAATATCATTAGTGCCGAAATTGATGATCAGTTTGATTCTGAAGCCCGGGAGGCACGGCTGACGATCTCCAATCCAAGAGGATTCTTCTCCCGATTATAATCCTGCTCATTTTCCTGAGCTTGGGGGCGTACCGTCTCCATGGTCTTATTTCGCAAACGGATTCCATATTGGGGTTCTGAGTGAAAACACACCGATACGCATATACATGGGATATGGTCAGCACATGATGCGGGTATTTACGGGGCTTATTGACAAGGTGGACATCAATGGCGAGGGCTCCACGCTGGAGATTACAGCCCGAGATATGTATAAGCGTATTATCGAGAAGGTCATTTCCGAGAAAAAAGCCTATCCAGAAGTGGATGAGATTGATAATGTACCAGATCCGGTGCCACCTGCAGCAGTTGGCACGGACCGGACATCAACCATTATTCAAGCTGCACAGGCCCAAGCTGCGGCGTATGGTGTACCTGATCATAAGTTTTTGCTTGCGATATGCAGGCATGAGACCGTTCTCGGAACACAAGGGAAGGGTAAAGATGAGAACGGCAGCTTCATTCTTGGATATGGCTGTCCTAGTACAAGTGCTTGCAATCCACTGTACAAGGGAATTCAGGAGCAAATGAAGCGCGGAGCAGAACGGATGTCCAAGGCACTGGCTTCCAGAGGAAAAAAAGTGAGTTCCAAGGCGGATGTACTTTATTTCCATAATGGTGGAGACATTGCCCCCATGACCTGGAGTCAGGATCGGGAGAATTGGGTGGACAAGGTATGGACCTATTATCAGGAGATGCTCGCAGACCCGGCAAGCTGGACCATTACAGCAACCTCCACTCCGGCAGTTACACCAACACCCGCTCAGCCTGTAGAATTTGAAAAGCCGGCTTGGGTCAAATCAACCGTTGTACTAGATCTGGTTAAACATGCAGGTATGGTGGGTTGGAGGGCAACCAGCGAGGATCGCTCTTATCCAGACTATGTGATTGACGAGACCTATCTGATTGAGGTGAATCAGAAGACGGGCAGGGTCATTGTTCCCGTACCTGGTCAGGAAGGTGAGTTTGAAGTTAAGGACGCAAGCACAGTGCTGACACCGAACGGATGGCTTAATCCATTTATCGAGGAGTATGGCAGGACGTTTGAGCAATGGTCAGGCAAAGTTACGGAAGCCGTTCAGGAGGTAATCTCGGAGATTCCGTATCGGAGCTATTGTGACCGTTATGGTACATATCGATTGGAGCGCCTGAATTATGACAAACCGGTCGCGGCAGAGTTTTCCGAGAATGACAATCTGATCTCCATTACCAAATCCACGGATTGGTCCAGAGGAAGAAGTCACATCGTTGTTATCGACTCGAATAACAGTCAGAGCAGTTTCGTGGACAAGGAGATTTTGCTTGAACTCAAAGGAGAGATCCGAACCATGGTGCTGGCCGTTCCTTGGGCGAAGACGGTCGAAGCCAAAAGACAGGTGGCAGAACGAGCTTTTTTTGACATGAAACGCATGTGTCGTACGCTACAGGTATCCATACCTGCGAATCCTGCGCTTGATCTGCTCGACAACGTCATTGTTACGGATAAAACGACCACCACTCGAGCTGTATATACGATTAAAAGTATTAAAACCAGTTATTCGGTCGACCGGGGCATGTTACAGGTCATTGATATGATGTGGGCAAGAAAGGGCGTGATGGTGTAATGGCCGGTATTGTAAATGAAAATATTGTATTTCCCGTGCTGGATCTCATCCACCGGGAACTTCGCAAATATAGCAGTATCTCCAATTCGAATGTTTCTCCTCTTGAAGGTGAGCCTTCCGTTACATTATATCGGGAGCACATGCAAGACCCGGACCGGGTGACTGGAGCAGACCTTTTGTATGAATCGGCATGGAAGGTTTCGATCTGGATGAAGTTTGGCTCAGAGGATGAGGAAGACTTTCCTTCCGGGGTGGGCTACTCCCACCCTGATTATGATTATTACAAGTATTACAGGCTAACGCAGGTGACGGCCCGTACATATGATGCATCTGGAGAGCCGATGTTCACTTACAATATTGCTCTAAATTATGATGACGAAGGACGCTTAACTGGAACGAGCGTAAGTCGTATATAACATATAGGAGGTGGTTCCATGGCATTTAATGTATCTTACATCGCGGGTGGCGTCATCGACAAAGTGCGCGAGTTGCCTTACCCACACTTCAGTAAAAAGACGATCCCGTTCATTCGGGGACAGATGTTGGACATTCCGGCGGCGAAAACCACCAAGTCTGATACGTTCACCTTGGCGTATGACACAGAGTTTCTGAGCATTGCGTTTGCTGCGAGCCACTACTGTGTCGGCGATTACTGGGAGCTAACGATCGGGACGGAGAAGGTATGTCATACCATCTATACGAAGGAACTTCCCGAATCGGTTTCGATGGGGAACAGTTTTGGAATCGTCTACCCGATTCCGGCAGGAACGACCATCAAGTTTGATTTCGTAAGTGTGGTGGCTGAAGCCAAGTCGGTCTGGTACAACATCAAATTTTTGAGATAAGGAGGGTGACGATGGCACTGCAAAAACCGCAGACGAACTTTGCCGCTTATATTGACGGAGAGTCTGAAGCACAAAAATTGATCAACACGCTGGCCGATGAAATCGTAGGTGCTGATATTCCTAGAGTAGAGGGCGGGATTGACGCCAATCGCTGGGAGAAGGTCTATGAGGCAGAGCAAGATTATTGGGTAACCTATACCCCTAAAACACGGCCTAATATCCAAGGGAAGTACCTTCATACGGATGGTAACTTGTATGACGTGGTTAAAATTCCTGACTACAGTAAACTTAAGTTTAAAGATGGAACACCAGCTATTGAAGATGATGGTTTTCTTCATGAAGTAAGTTCCGTATATTGGGATCAAATTGTAGAAGGTAGCAGTCGTCCCACAGTTAGAGAAAAGGACTACGGTAATTACAGAACCGGCAGAAAGATTCAAGTTGTTCAGTTTTCTTATACAGATAAGACTGGAGCTGATATTTTTGTAGACGTTCCTAATCAGCTGGCTACATTGGTAACAGATCTCACTAAACCTGATGGTGTTACTGCCTACATTGTAAAACAGAGACAAACGCTTAGTACGGGTGACGTAGTTTATTTGGATGACTGGAATGAATTTGAGTTAGTTACAGAGCTTCCTGATGACTGGAACTACAGTCTTAAGACAGCCTATCAGTGGGAATATGTGAGATTTTTTGACTATTACGGTAGTTGGACTACTTTAAAAACAAGCAATGTAGAGCCTGGGAAGTCTAAGTATACTTTTACTGAGCGTTATTATACTGCTGATCCCGTTCATGATGTGCCTTCTAGAGTAGTGGTTAAAGGTACGCCAACTGTACCAACAGGAATTCCTGTACGGGAGTACTCTGTGATGTTGGAGCAACCAACTAATGATTGGAATTATATTAACATTTATTATGGAGAAGAGTTTGAGGGCACAAATACTACCGGAGATTCTACGACAACATTTATAGGAGCTTGTGATCCAGCTACGGTTAAACCCGGGCTAACACCTACAGTTATAGATCAAGCCAAAGCACAAGCCATTTACGAGATGTGGAACACAGATACGATTGTCAAAACATTCATCCCACCGTCCACGAAGTGGAAGCTGGATTATGACGGCAAGACAGAGATCGTAAGCCCGGCTGCTCGCTTTTTCCACGGCAGACATTCTACAACCTCGTGGTTGCCTAACAAAAAACGCAGACCGGATTACCTGGTAGCTTACACTTTATCGGTAAATAATGATCGAGTAGTTCTTGTTTTGGAAGGTGATCCTTCACCGAATATTCATAGCTATTACCGTAGTTTTGGATACATAGGCAAGATCGTTCCGTTCAATGATTACGATCATGGAGGAAACTTCGGCGTCACTGTAGGTATGGGTGATCTGCGAACAGATATGACAGGTTATACGAAAAATGATATTCTCACGGATCTTAATCCGGATATCTATGCCAAATATGGTGAGTACACTTCAAATGGCATGGACTCCATGTCCATGTTGAAGACACGCAGTAATGTCTTGTTCCAGCGCTATTACCCGGCATTTATTTCGCATCTTCCGAACTATCCTTCTGTGGGTAAACTTCCCCCGGGCCTTGCTAAATTGATTGTAGATGCGGATGGCTTCCAGAAATCTCTCTGGACAGGAAAGTATCATGCGAGTCCAATCTACCTTGTTCATCAGGCAGAAGGATATCGGGGTTATATGGACGGTGTAGTTGCGATATACGACCATAACCTGGTCAATCGTGATGAATTAATCATAGATACAGAAATTCTGAAAGATCCTTCCAAACCTGCGTTGGGTACGTGGACAGAAGTTTACAAGTTTTTCAGTATCAAGAGTCCGTTGAATCTATTCAAACATTCCCCATCCCCAGATGTAATTACGATTGCATTTTTGAAAGAGATAAAATAAGGAGGATTACATAATGGCAAATTTTAAATATGTAGAAACAATCACCACTTCACAGGACGTGTTGACAAAACTGAAAGAGGAAGTAACAGGGTTTAAGAGTTTCCCATTTGAATCTACTGCAGGCGAGTCTCAGGAACAAAATCTGTGGGAAGTATTCTACGAGGAAAAGGACAGTAGCGACCGAATTCAGGAACTGATTCTTCGTGGAACCATGACCATTGGAACACAAGCAACACCAATTACTAAGCATTTCTATGTAAGTTTCATCAATCATGCTCTGGTACCACGCGTTGTTGCACCTGTTCCAGCCTATGAGGAGCATAGTACGTTGACTGTGCAGTTGCTTGAAGGATTCGAAGGCAGTGAACCAACCACACTACCGGTAACTACTCGCCCTACATTCAAGCTTACAGGACATCCGGTACTCTACCAATGGGCACTGGAAAACTACACACCAACAGATCGAAATAAAGAAAAACCTGTGTACATGTATGTGAATGTCATGAACAATCGTTTGGCGATGGTTCTTGTCGCCGACCCAGCAGTAAACTTCCTTGATTACAAAAAATCCTTCCTGTATGCAGGTGCATTGAAACCGTTCAAATACAATCTGAATGATGTAGACGGAAACGTCATGCTGACAGCCGGAGCGGTAATTGAAGAACCGGATATCTCTCAGATTGCCACAACAGGAACGTACTACTATGGTCAATATACCTCTGCAGGTAACAACACACTTCAGATGTTGAAAACCAAGTCAGGTATTGAATTCCAGCAGCACTATCCTTCCTTTATCACGCAAGCTCCACCGAAAGGTAAAGCTTATCAGGATCCGGAATTGGGTGATACCGGTCTGGAACTGGAGCCACAGGGCTTCCAGGCTTCCAAATGGACGTCCAAATATCACTTGTCTCCGATCTACGTGGTTCATCCTTACGAGGGCTACCGCGGTCAATTCGATAACTGTATCGCGGTTACGAAGCATAATATCCTTCACCTGGATGAGCTAATTATTGATGTGGAGGGCAAGTCCTGGGACCAAGAGGTGTATCGTTACTTCGATACCGATACAGCACAGAATTTCATGAATCTGTCTGCCAACCAACGTATGGGTGTAGCTATTCTGAAGGAAGTCCGTTATACGGCGTAAGTTAAACTGAATCAAAGCTGAGTCGTATAGATTCAGTGAGAGGGAACTTTCTGAGACTCCACTCAGGGGTTCCCTTTTTTAGTTGGAAGGGGGCAGTGACGTGAGTCAAGTAGTCAACAAGTTTGATTTCACCGTTATAGATTACACGACAACTCAGTACGGTTACCTGTTTACGGTTGGAACTACAGGAAGCAGGCCTGAGGATTATCGATTTATATATATGCCTTACAGCCGGTATCCAAGTGTTCTGATGCTTGATTTCTACATGGCAAGATCGATCTCTCATGGATTTAACCATCAACTTGTAGAAGCGATTCGCAAGGATCTGGAAGGAGAAGAACGATTTATTGTCCTAAGTGATGCTAAACAGGATAAAGAAGGACTTCTGCACAGTTCCATGGAAGGATCGAGCTCAGCTACCAAGCAAGGTGATGTCATGGAATTTTCCTTCGAAATGGAGCGGTCTGCTTTAATTGAAGCTTTGGAGATGGAGCATCGAGATGAAGGACACAGGCCCGGAGGATCAAAGGATTCATTCATTCATGAAGATATGTCAGAGGGCTGGCGCGTAGATAACAACAAAGAGCTAAAGATTATCCGTAATTTAGGGCTAACTCGTAATTTTGTGAAGAATCTGGATAAGCTGGAGCCTGGAAAAATCAGTTTCAGGGTCAGTGAATATGGGATGATTGCGGACTATGCAGATAGTGCAGAGCAAGATAGCCACTCTGAACTGGTGATTAAGCAATTGATACACTCCGTTCGAAACGATAAACCGGATATGGATGTGGCAGAGGTTTTCGAGCAAGTGGAGAAAATCATTGGACGCCGGACACAGAATGATTTTTTATTAGAAGCTATTCAAGACCACTTCAGAAGCACAGAACTCGAGAGAAGCCTACAGTCCCGTAAGATAAGCAAACAAGATGTAGAATTTCTATATCAGGATCTGCTGGGTTTACGTGATCATCATAAAGAAACGTTTGCTGAACAAGCTGCCATGATGGGTGAAAGGGTAGATGATTATCATCAGTTATCCATTCTCTGATATGTCGACTGCTTATATACGTCGCTTTCAGGAAATAAAGTATATGCACCTTGATCGCACGTTGCCATTAGCCCAAAGAGTGTATAACACTTCACAATTGGCTCTGATGCAAACACTAGGGACAGCTATGCGAGAGACAAGCTTTGCTGGAACGACTACAGGCAAAATTGTTCAAGCAATCAGAGACATTGAAGAAAACATGTTTCTTTCACAACTGAATCAGGCCACGCGGGTTATTGAGAATGAATTGACAACTCATGAGAATGTACTTGCCAAATTGAAGGATCGTCAGTATCCCACCGTTCTGCATACCGAAATGAGAAGTATGAGAGAAGTCGACAAGAAACTCTACTTTCATGATGATCTGAGTCAAAGCAACCGTAACCAGTATCGAAATGCGCTTGTCTTACGTTCGAGTGATACCTTGTGGCATCCGCTCCAAGCTCACAGAATGATAGACCAACATCCGGCAACTACTGCATCCGGTATCCTGGTGGCATCCAGAGATATATGGACTATTACGGATGTGAAAAGGCAGTTACCTTGGGCTGTTCGGGATCAAGCGGAAGATATGGATGTCATAGGTGATCTGACTCCGGGACAAAGAGTTTATTTGGAGAAAATGTATATTGAGCATGAGCGTCCTAAGGCACGACGGATCTATGTGGTTCATAGTGAGGTGGACCGTCATACGGATCAGGCTTATCGTGAAAGTACGGAATACGGTACTGTTTTCAGAGATTTGCAGGAGAGTAGAAGGGTCAGTAAGGTTCCCGGGTATGTGGAGAGGGAAAGCAGGCTTGGCAAACGAGTGGCTGCAGAGGCTCTAGAAATACTCAACAAGAAACTTGCTGGTGAAAGGGAAAGCGAGTTTGATAGCTATATTGAGAATAACTTCCATACTGCGAAAACGGAGAAAGAAATCTGTACATCCCGAACAATGAGGAAGGTGCTGCAAGAGAAAATTCCTTTGAAAGCTATGCGACCGGGTCGACAACGGCAGAAAGAGCATTAGCTCATAATTTGTGGTTACCTGAGTCCGAGGATCATTTGGCTGACAAGGAATTATTACGTTCGACCATGCTCGAAAAGCTAAATTCGTATGGAAAGAACGACGAACAGAAGCATGTACATCTGACTGAGAAACCAATTGTGCTACATAGAGAACGTAAAGAGTTGCATCTGGAAACAATCCTGCATTCCATCCGAGATCGAAGTCGACCAGCCATAGTTCGGGATGACCTTCTGGACAAACTGGTTGGAGGAGGATGGTTGGGGAATAAAGCATACCCTGGATATCTGGACGAGGAATTTATCGTAGGGGAGATCTTGGAGAACAGCCCGGCAGTCATTCTGGAAATGATGATGGAAGCTGTGAATAATGCCGACGCTTCGGTTTATTTTGATGAACCGTTTTTGGCCGGGGTTAGAGAGCGGATAGAGGCGTTAATCGATTGTGGGATCTTAACAGCTGACAAAGACGGAACCAGATCAGGCATCATTTCCTTTAATTTGGAAGGTGCGAAGGAATCTCAGCTTAGTGATATTGGGACAGAACTTGCAGAAGCATCCAAAGAGTTGAATAAGGCAGTACTTGAAGATGAATCAAGATTGGCTCAACTGGACAGACGTAATTCTACTTTAGAGACAGACGTTTTCGAAGGAGTGAAAATAAAGGAAGATCAGCATGGCGAAATTACGGAAGTCATTTACGGCGCAGATTTTAATGCAAGACCGGCTATTATTGAGTTTGAAGATTCATTAGGTTACTTAAATCCTGGTGGGGATTATTCCCGGATGACCCAATATATGAAGGAAGTCAAGTTGAACGCACAGGACAAGCCTTTGATGAATACGGGATAGGCGAGAAAGACAAACGGAATGGAATGGCTCTTGACCATCATATCGTGAGTTCCAACATGAACCGCGAGAGTGTGATTCATACCGAATTCAATATGGGCGGAGTTTCCCGCGAACGCTATGGAATGATTGATGATGAATACACCATGGGTGGTACGAACTTGCGCCAGATGCTTCTCAATAGCGAATATGCTATTGGAACGTCAAAGACTCGTGAGGGATACATGTATGATCAACAACCTATTTCTACTAATCCAACAAGAGAAGGTTTAATCAGTGGTGAGTACTCTATAGGCACAGCCAAGATTAGACAGTTGTATTTCAATGAGAGCTATTCGATTGGCATGATTGACCCACGTCAGGCGGCTACTGATATCGATTACTCACTGGCGACGATGGAATGGAGATCAGCATTGCTTAACGACGAGTATTCCATAAGCAGCGCGAAATATCGAAATGGAGTAGCTGAGATTGGATATACGCTTGGTTCATCGTGGGCAAGAGGAAGTGCGATGGATATTGAGTTTAACGCAGGTATGCGGCAAGCTTGGGAATCCACTTTGATCAATAATGCTTCTGAAGCGATTAGGGTAGATGGATATGGATCGGTTCAAGATGAGATATCTCTAGCCACTACTGTAATGAAATTTGCAAATCTTGATGATATGAAGACGGCTCATTCAATCATGCGCAAAGGGCAATTCAACGTTGAAATCCTTTCGGATAACATGAACAGATTGTCTCTTATGCTTGAAGAAAACCATTCTACAAGAATTTTGAAAGAGGCATCCGTCCATGAGATGGAAAGTGAAGTTGTCAAGTTACGCTTGAGTGAATTGCATGGTGAGGGTTGGTATGGTGGTAAAGGGTTCAGAGATACCGACTTGGTCGAACTGATCTATGATTCGATAAAGAGTACAAAGAATTCGGCATTGGATCGTGATGTGATCCTTGCCTACAAGCATACTCACGATGCTTACCTTCATGAGACAACGGATAGCACGATTGAAAAAATTGCTAATCTTGAAGAACAACTGTTAGCGGATAAACCGCAATATGGTTACATGGACCTCACGCTACTACTAGGCGGTACTAATCTGAAATATGCTGATGTTCCAGTGGAATCCATGGGTGGGACGGGGCTCAGTTATGGCGATATACCTGTAGAGATTGTTGGTGGAACAAATCTGAAATACGGTGATGTTCCGATTGAGATTGTTGGCGGAACTAACTTGAAGTATGGTACAACAGAGATTGTGCTCTCCGCGGATAAACCGCAGTACGGTAATATGGAAGAGAATCTGCTCGCTGACAAACCGCAATATGGATATTTGGAAGAGAACATGTATGGTCTGAAAAATGCCAAAGATTCCATTATTGATGAGCAAATTCATGCATTTAAAGATGGTAAAGAAGTGGATTTGATCCAAACACTTGAGTTCGATAAAGAGGATCGATCAGCATTCCTTCATGACAACCTTTTTGCGGTAAAAGCTGAAAGATGGGCCCATTCTCATGAGACGATCAATGATGTAGTGAAGCTGCGAAATGGAACGCTTGAACAGAGTATGTTCTATGGAAACAAGGGACTTAAGGAATCCATTATGGGCATGGAATGGGTTGGATTCCAATATAAACAGCTGGATCTGATCCAAAGCGAATATGCGTATCTTAAAACGAGAGACGTACATATTGAAGATGAATCGTACATGAGCTCCAGAAGTTCTTATGAAGCTTATAATCATCAACTAGACTCAGGAATGAATTTGTTAAGAAGCACAACTCTGGATTGGGAGCAACTTGCAGCTGAGAAAATGGATCGACAGGGTCATTCACATGAAATGGAAAGTGGTGTTAGAGGTGAGCGATCCGGTGACCATTTCGATGGGATATATGGGACCACACTTCAGAGGTGTGCTTTCACAGGTGAAGAGTTAAGTTACGGAAGTAGTCTTCCGTACACAAGCTACGTTGTTAATGACGGGGAGAGTTTTGGCAGTAAGTTATTAGACCCGGGTTATCTTAGTGAAAGTGATTTTAAAGGGATAACTGAGGAACGTGAATCCGGCATAGAAAGAGAATTACCGACTGGAACAGCGAACGCCAGATTGTCTGAGATTGAAAACCCTGATTCGCTCATGGCTTCATTTGAAGAACGGTGTTCTCAAGTCATCACAGGTTTTATTTTCGCTGAAAGACCTGAGAAAAGAGCAGAGTATTTGGAGCAGTTGCATGCGTTCCTTCCCGAGAGAACAGCTCATCTTATGGAAATGTATCATGAAGCCAAGATGGAACCTCGTGAGAGCTTCACACTGACTGATCACCCGGTGGCTGAACGGGAATCCGCTGATGCTTACATTCCAATGATGGACACCATGGCGCAGGGTCTCATATTTGATTATTCGGAAGATCTGCTGGATCGAGGAATGGATCCTGAGGACTGGGAAGGCGGGTTGGGCGTACCGGAGGACTACGATCCGAATGATCCGTTTAATGTGTACTATCCGTATTCCAAGGATATGGATGCGTTGGAATTGTCCCAGTCCGATGATTGGACTAAATTCGGTCAAGGCGATTGGGATCGGGATCAATTGCTTGGAAAATTTTATTCCAAAGAAGATACGAAGGACATCAGTGGATGGTATCGCAATAATTTCCTAGCCGAGACATATAAGTTCTCAGTTGATTTCAAGGTGGATACAAGTACGGATGGGGATGGTGCGGGAATTATTTTCAAATACTTCGATGAACATAATTATTGGATGTTTATGGTTCACGGAGGAGACAGCGATAACAGTCTGGATATGAGAACGCCGATGCAGCTATATAAAATCGTTGCTGGCAATCCAACTGCAGTGGGTTCTCCGATGCAACCCTTCAAATGGGAGAAGGATAAATGGTATACATTGTCCGTATCTGTCATGAAAAATAAAATCCAGATCTATACAGATTCGAAATTGCAATATGATCTGACGGGCACCGATTAACTCGGTGCTCTTTTTGTCGTATAGAGAGATTGGGAGGTGATTGGTATGGGTCATACATTTGGTTTGTTCTCCAAATCACAGAAAGGTGTATTGTTCGCGAATATGAGAGCGAAGATTGCGGACGAGAGTTACAGCAACCCCAATAACCCTGCGTATTTACCGCAGAGTCCCAATGCACCGAGGAGTGAAACGGACCGGCATGGCGAAGAAAATAATCCTATTCTGGGTGATCCAGGTTACGGTCAGATCGGACGATGGCAGACGGTTCAATTGGATGCTCTGGAGAACAGTATTGATCAGATCATTGAGCAGTACCTGAAGGATAAGTCCTGGTACGCAAGTGTACGTTGCCGTGAAGCACTGTGGAATATGTACCGCAGGATTGAATGGTGGGTGGAACAGCAGCAGCCTCCAGATAAAACACAGTATCAGCGAGTACTGCAAATGGTGAAAGACTGTATTCACAAGATTCTTGAAAACGCCCAGAAGCCTGGGGGTAGTCACCATGGAGTGTCATTGCCAATCTGTCCGGCACCCTACTACCATCATTTTAGTGGCAATTACTTCAATCATTTTGATGCAACCGTATATGAAATTCCGCTCTTTTCAATGAAAAAGGACGTCCCGTTCTCGAATAAATTCCCTGATTTCTTCAGATATGTATCCTCAACGGAGGACCAGGAATGGGTAGCTGTTCACTCGGTAGGGCGAAATGAACAATCTGGTTCAGAGATGATCTTGAAACTGGATCTAGGACTTCTGGAGATTGGCAACTCATCCAAAATTACGTTTAACTGGCGTGTGAAGCGTTATGGACAGATCAGGTTCAAGTACCTGGCTAGTGCCAAGCGCGGTAATGGCATGCTGTTCTATATTAATGGGCAGCAAGTCGGAGGTGAATGGAGCGAGAACAGTGGATGGCAGGAAGCTGCATTTACGTTGCAGCCAGGGCAGATGTACAAGTTCGACTGGTTAATTCGCAAAATGAGACCTGAAGTGTGGCAGAACAATGGTATCTATATCAAGGATGTTGAAGTCGTTGAGATTGTGGATACACGCAAGCCGCCTGCGCCGAAAGATTACGATCTGGATGGTGAGGACGTATATGAGTATGGCAACTGGGTTGTAAGATCGCCACAAAGTGTGGCACAGGCCCATTTTAAAGGACAATTCATTACGGATGATCTGCGTAAGAAAACCATGACGATGGATCTGGACAACGAATGTGATGGTACGGTTTCATTTGCATACAAAATGGGTGTGGATGAAGAGCCGTATCCCGATCATGATTATCAGTTGTTTTTTGATGATAACATGCTTAAGCACACTCAGCGTGGGGATGGAGATCATGGCAGTTATGCTACATCACTACACGGTGTGGAGTGGCGACTCAATGGGGAATATTCAGAAACGGAGACTAACCAGGCTAAAATTGAATATGAGATTGTTGCAGGGCCGGATACGACGGTGGACTTGAGAGGTGCGGTCGAAGTAACTTGTCCTCCACGAGAAATTGATCATTGGGAACCGTTTCACTATGGACAAGGCATTGGGAAGTATGAATGGTATATATCGGGAAATCCGAATTGGATGAATCAAGGAAATGTGCTGCGTCTGGATGAACCGAAGCAGGGAGATATGATTGCTCAAACCATAGTATCTTTGCCGGATGAGGGATGGTTCATATTCAGCTATAAGCATCAGCTACGGCCTACTGAAACATTTGAGGTCACTGTAAATGGTATGTCTGTTCATTATACAACGACGAATGGTAATGGCGAACAAATACGTATTCCTTTGCAAGCTGGAAACAACGTAATCCAATTTCGAATCAGAGATAGTTTAACGGAGGAACCCTTTAAATATCAGTTGGACAAGTTGTTTACCTATGGCAATAACACAGGTAATACATATCGCACAACGTCTCCGCTAGGTTCATATGTTGATGTGACACGAGGGTGGGATGTAACGGATGCTGGAGCAACCACGGAAACGAATAACGACACAATTACATATCGTTCCGAGTTAAATCCAGGTGCGAAGCTGACGATTAAAGAACACATGCGAATCTATCCCGCGATGGACTACAATTATGATCCTGAAACTGGTGGGAAAAGAGATGAAATGGTTTTTTATGAGTTGTTTAATGAAGAAGACAAAATTAGTTCAAGATTAAGATTTACAGGAAGCTGGGAATGGAAGGAGTTAATTGCTGGTGATGGTGTGATGTGGGCTCAGGGACACAATCAGGAGTTCATCTGCGAACTCGAAGCACATTTAAATAAGCCCGGTTATATATTCTGGCAGTATGGTGGAGATTTCGATCCCGGAGAGAAATTGGAGCTTCAGGTAGATGGCATTACCGTCTGGACAGGAAATCAATCCAATGGAAACGATGGAACAAACTGTATGTATCCAGTTCCCTCAGGCAGTCACCGTTTTCGCTGGATATACCGGGATGGTAAGGCATATGTGCCTAGCGACGGTAACCCAGGTGGACCTGGCAGCGGATCTACAATTCCAGGCGGAAATGGTACCGGAAGTGGTCCGTCAAATGGTTCGACTACAAATCCATTTGGAGAAGTCTGTTTTCCTGGTGGAATGAAAAATCATGAAATACAGTATGGACAAAGTTCTTATGCAGGACGGTCTGACCAGACGAGTCTGTGGGGATGGAAAAATGAAGGAGCAACTTACGATGGTAGTCACAGACTTCTGGATGAAGGTAAATATATTACCCGGGATTTTTATGCTCCTCAGATTGGTAAAATCGATTATGTTGAAACACTTAAGGTATATCCTATAAAGAAATTAAACAACACGGGTTTACGACCCCTTCGAACTTCGGACATGATGAGACAGTATTATGCAGAACCAGGTACCATTTATCAAAATAAAGAAAATAATTATTACGGATTAAATGTGAAAAATCTATCTCCTGGGGATCCGAAAACGGAGTTTGATAGTCCACATACCAAAATGATTTATCAACGTTTTTACTGTGAAGGCGAGTTTAGCATTGATTTTAGATATATTTGTTATCTGAAAGATGAGAATCAGCAAAAAGCGAGATTTAGAGTTTACTTTTATCCTGAATCCGGAACAAAACGAATCATATTAAATGAAAAAAATAACAGGGGCAAAAATAACGGGAAAGTAAATTACAAAAACATAAGTGCTTCAGACTGGAACACAGCAGCGACCTTTTCTGAAACAGTCCCTAATTTGAAAGCAGGATACTACTATATCTGTATTGGTATTACGGATACGTTTGGTGACAGTGATCAAGATAATGATGGTTTTCTCTACCATGCTTCTATTAAGAATCTATCCATTAAAACAAAAGATTCTGCTGGATTGAACGGCGGCAATCTGGTTTATCCTAACAGAACGGATAGTGAGACGTATGTATTGGTTGATTTGATCGATAAAACTGCAGGTTCAACGCTTTACTCCTATCGTTACCCAGCAAGTAATGGACAGATACAGACATACAATATGGATTTTACGCCTTATACAATACCTGGTAAGGCATACACAGTTCAATACAGTTTGCATAAAGCATCGGGTGCAGCTAGCGGTAGTGGCTTGGATGCTGGAGGATTTACACTTAGTGGAGGACGTTTTAGAGAGTCTTGGAATGCGTACTGTACAGATTCACAGGGACGTTTATATTTGGAAGGACAATCACCACATCCAGGAGAAGATACATGGAATCCGCCTGACCCAGATACGACTGCGCCAGATGGTGGCAGTCATGCCTGGCTAGACGTTATTCGATTGTACGAGAATAGAGATCGGGCATGTCAAGGAACCAAAATTATCATTGAAACTTACGAGGACGGTCAACTATTATTTCCACCACGACCAGTGACAAATGAAGATGATCAGATCATCTCCATTGAAGTTGAGAATACCTCAGATCAGAAGAAAAATTACGAGGTGCGCGTTCGGTTCGAGCAGGGATGCCCTGGAGATGGTGCTATGATCTGGGGAGGAAAACTGACTATCGATGACATTATCAAAGTTGATCCATCCTGGGCAGAAGTGACCCACTTCGAAGTCTGGAATAACAAACCCATCTGGATGGGCGGCTGCGATAACAGTAATATGCGCGTGAAAATTACACGTGAGGACGGAAAGGTGTTATGGGATGAAAAGTATTACGGTGACGGATATCGTGGCTTCGAACTGAATGATCTGACTCCCAAGCCTTATAGCAAGTATAAGGTGGAGATTACAACAGATCAGAAGGGGCAGATCAGCGACTGGACAGGAAAACGATATCTGACCACTTTCCGGGTGCATGACTTCAAAGCCTACGAACGATGGGTGTGGGTACCAGAGCCGTTTGATTGTCAGCTGGATTTCTTCATTGACGATGAGCTGATCAAAACATTCACTCAAGAGGGTGGATACTATACCTTTTCACATCCAGTGCCCAAGGGCAAACATGAATTCAAATGGGTGTTCACCTCGCTTCAGGAAGTGGGTACGCGTAGTTACGAATACGCTAATCTGGACTGGATGGAACTGACCAACTGGATCTGTGATGACGTCTATGTCATTCCTTACTGCGAAGGCGGTGGGGGAGACAAGTGTGTTGAAGCTCTTATTAAATGCCTGCTGGAAGTTTGGAAAGCAAGGCCTAAGATGTGTGTAATCGGTAAACGAATCTGGTTATTCACATAAAGAAAGGAGGAGCTGTATGGGTGTTGCAAGGTTAAAAGAATCAGGCAGAATATATGAAGATGCGTTCGCAAGCGCCAGCCTGGATTCCAAATGGGAAGTACTCCCTAACGATGCTACTCGCTATGAAGCGGGTAGTGGCAGTTTAGTGCTCAAACATGGTCAAGATCCACTGTATATGTTCTATAAACCTCTGACAGATATGAAGCAATTCGTCATGGATGTGAAGAACAATTATAATCCCGATACAGAGGGATGTTATGGTGGAATTATTGTTTTGGTAGACGAACATAATTACATGGAGATTGAAGAGTTTCTGGATGTGTCTTTGCCAACACCTTTGCTAAAGACCTATCCATGGATACGTTTGATTCGAGATTATAACTATTACACGGCGTATTGGTCGGATGATGGCGTGATGTGGAACATCATTGGTTCTGTAGAACTGGTGGGAGCTCCTAAAATTGGTCTCTATCTGAAGGGTGAAGGGGATCACCCCATGCATGTTCAGTATATTCGAATCAACAAAGGAACATCTATTGCCGTAGACAATCTAACCAAAGGAACTGTAGTTGATCTAATCGATCAGAATGGTGCTGTGCTTGAATCCAGAGTATGCCGGCCTGAAGAAACGGCTGTACATTTTAACATGGATCCTTATGCTTATCCGTTCGAAGGCAATTTTGGGATTAGGCTTCCGGATGGAAATCGGTTTCAGGCCATAGATTCTATAAAGCTATACCGAGGAGACCTAATGTATTTTGAGGTTACACCGGATTTGTATTACAAAGAGTCAAATCCTGAAACAGGAGAAGATTTCGATGTGCTTCTTTATCCCAATACGGATCGGTTTCTAGGTTACTTGACGGCAGGCGGTTCTGCTACACAAGAAGTTCGAATGTTTGCCAAAAACCCCATGATATCAGGAGACTTTAAAGATGTAACTTTTGCGCTCACAAGCGGGACGGATAAAGTGCATATTGCGCCTGATGTTGAAGGCGTTCCTGGTTCCTTCAGTTACTCGATCACCGCGTTTACCATTTTGCCAGGCGCGTCCTATCGATTCTGGCTGCGAATGGAAAGGGAAGAATCTCAAGACAGGTATGCTTCTCAGGTCAAATTTTCGCTACAGATGTATTCGACATACATATGACTTAATCGTATTGGAGTAATTACGTATAGATCAAGTAAGGCAAGAATGGAGGTGGTCAAATGTCAGTAAGAATTAACCAGTCTCATCGATCATCCGCCAAGAGTCATAAGGAATTAAGGGATATTGGGGCGCATACGCATGATGAGATTGATTCCTATCTTGCAGAGTTGGATGAAGCCAGAGGGGCTGCAATCAGTCTAGGTGAACGAATCACTGTCGTAGAAGAGTCTGCAAGTGATAGTCGAGATGCAGTAAAAGATCATGAACAGAGGATAGGCGATGTCGAGACTAAGGTTATTTCAAACAGCTCACGATTGGATGATGTGCAGCAGGATATTCTGACGGCAAGAGCAGATATCAATACCCTTTCCAAGGGTCATGCTGACCATGAGAAGAGATTGAGCCTCGCTGAGACGGAAATAAAAGAAGCACGTGGAGCAGAGGCATCCATAGATCATCGATTTGACACATTGGAGAAAGCGATTGAAGTTGTAGCAAAGCAACCCATTCAGGATCTCAGTGTTACCAACCCCACGTATCTAGATACTAATAACAGTGTTCAAGTTACGATTAATGCAGGACGAGCCAGTATCAACAATGTTATTGTGGATCAGTTTACTCAGACATTTAGTATCCCGGACATTCTGTCAAATACGACATATTATATTTTTCTTCATGAAAATGGGGTGTACTCTTACAGTTCAGATCAAGAAGAGCCCAAGGATGCCGTGATTATTGGTGGACTCGATGTCGGAGTTTCTCCAACAACTTCACTTACGGCTTTGGATTTCAGATATTTCTTAACAAAAGGTTCTATTGAAAATGACATGTCTGTATTGGGAATTCGTATAGATGATCTGGAAAAAACCGTTGGTGAGCAAACCGCAACAATTGCTTCACATCATGCGGCGATTGAAGCGATGGAAGCTCAATTAGAAGCAACTGCTGAAGAGGTTGTGGTCTCAAGAGAAGATAAAAACGGAGTCGTCTATGATGCTCTCAAGGACAGACTCGACAACATGCAAAGTCGTCTTGAACTCGCTGAGAGTCGAGGCACCATGGAGCATCAATCCGTATTCCATTTCACTTCTGCTCCTAACAGCAGGTTGTCGACGACTAGAGATTTTCAAGTGCCCAGATATGTGATTGGTTCAAATTCCGCAGAGGTATTTCTGGATGGAATACGCATGGATGCAGGAGACGATTACATTGAATATAACGATACGCTGATACGTTTTACTTTTGATGTGCCCAAGGAAGCCCGAGTAACGGTCATTGGTCGTGGGTCTATTATTAACACCACTTCGGTAACCGAATATACCTATTATCCAGATGGGAAAGTACATACCGAGAAGATTGATGGAGGGATTAACCGCACCATTGAGCACTTCTATAACGCGGATGGAAATTTGGAACGACAAGAGGTTACGGAGAGTAACGGACAGATTAAGTCCATTGAGTATCAGCGTGACATTACGGGTAGAGTACTGCGTGAAATCAACAATGGTGCAGAGTATTATGTGCTGCAAGGTGGTGCTACTTTCGATGACACGGATATTCGGAGGAGGCTTGTCTTTCTTGAAGGAAGTACACTCGAGCTTGATGTTGTGTATAACTACTTTTCTAATGGTGACATCGAGTCAGAAGAAGTATTCTCCGTAGATTTGAAGCCGCAGCTATTGAAGAAAACATCGTTCACTTACAATGCTGATGGTACCGTTAAGACCGAGACCTTGATCTATGACGGCCAGGGAGTTCAGAAGGCGTTTGAATACGATGCCAGCGGTAACATCAAACAAGTAAAAATTAGAAAGGTTGTGATCTGACGTGACGAGGACCGTACAGGATGTGAAATTTGCTCTACATACCATTATGGATAAATTAGTGGGCAATCACTCGGAGCCATTTAGTACAGAGGACATTGAAATCCTGATTTTCGCTTTTGAAAGCAATATCCTGTTTGATAATGTGGCTCATAAATTTCTGCCTTCACTTAAAGGACTACCTGGAATTCATGAGACTGCTGTTAAAGGTGTGGAGACAGAGGGTGGAGCTGGGGGCAGAGAGCAGTCTTATCAAGAGAATCTCATAACAGAGAGAAGCGAGATGGTGAAGTCAATTCTGTTAACCGCACTTAAAGAAAACATCTTTCACGAAATGAAAATCCGATTTGGTGCTTAAGGAGGTGAGATAGTTGGCTGAAAATATTTTGTTAGGTGCTTTGAGGCGATATGAGTTTTATTCGTATTGTACAACTTTTATTCAAACATTATATGATACGGTGACACAGGATCTATATGGAGATATTCACTGGGAGTGGACGTTCAGTAACAATAATACTTACGCTACCCCCAGAGCTTGGAATAATTCCAATTACACATCAGCAAACAATGGGACTATTACAGCGAAAAATAAAAAAGATCCTAGTATGTTTTTCACAATTTGCACTAATCTTGCACAAACGAATGCATGGTCCGATCGTGTATATTACAAAAATTATGTGTTACGAGCAGGCTTACGTAATAACGGTGATACAGTCATTCCAGATTTATATACACAAGTTGGTCATCTAAGTGAAATTCCATTACATACAGGGGATTCATACATAGCCAGCAGCAATACAACAAGCTCTCATACAAATGTCTATTTTAAATGGACCTTGTTCACTAGTGAACAATATATCTTTTTATATGGTGAACCTCAGAACAATATAGGGGTTGCATATCCTATCCGACTCTACCTAGGAAGACTGAAGCCCTTCGAGGAAGAGGACCCATTAATCTCAAATGATTTTGTTGGTGTTTTTAGTCATTTTCCAATGGGACTGAATGACTCAGCAGATGAGTTGAAGTATCGAGCAGGTGGTGGCTATGTTAGGAGCTCTCGTAATGGAACTCCTAACGCCTTGTATAATTTAGCCACAAGTAGTCAGGTACCATCACCTGGAGTAGGTGGTAGATTCTTTATCTCCCCTTTTTATATTTGGCATGATACAGAAGGAGCTAGAGGCGAATTCTATGGAATTCGAACTGCTGTATTAAAAGACGCTAGCAAGTATCCAGACGGATCCATTTTAGATCTCGGAGATGAGAGATATTATGTATTCCATACCAATTCTCAAGCTCATCCTTCAACTTTCCAGGGGTGGTTCACAACTGGGGGAAATATATTGAGGGTCAACCCTATTTCTTCGATTCAGCGTTACTTCTCGGCGGTGGGCAGCGGGTGCTGCTTTTTGAAATTGAGAAGGAGGTGTAGGGCATGACCATGATTCGCAGACACGAGTTTACCAGTACGCTTAGCTTATTTACTTCAACACTTGTTAACACATTGAAAGATGCAATAGATCCTTACTGGGACACCATACATACGGCCGAAACGACTTATGCCAACTGGGGAAATGCGCTGCTGACCAATAAAAAAATACATTCATGCGATTTACCATGTGTGTATGGGCGCACGCCAGAGGAGTCAACATTCGCTGGGGACTGAAGAACCTGGGAAGCAATGTGGCATCACCAGACCTATTCGTGAATCCGCCAGTGGACACAGATAAATTCATGACGGAAACGCCATTTTTGTGTCATAACGTGCAGTACAATGTGAACTATAAGTGGTCTGTAATTACGAATGAGGACATCCTGTTTATCCATGGAGAGAGTCTGAACTACCCGGAACGAGCGTACCCAGTACGAATTTTCCTAGGCAAATGCCAACCACTAGAGCAAGAAGACCCGGCGATTGCCAATAAATTTTATGGCATTTTCCCACATATGCCTTTATCCGCTTCAGATAACAACACATCAGATCAATATGATACACCGAGAGGTGTCGTTATGACTTCACGGAATGGAACGGAGTATGCACTTTATAATTTTGGAACAGAGTCGATTCCTTCTCCAGGTGTGGGGTCAAGATATTATGTTACACCTTTCATGGTCTATCATCCGTCTGAAGGAGCTAGGGGTGAATTCAAGGGTATGCGCTCCATTGTATTTAAAAACAGTGCACAGCACCCCGACGGATCGATCCTCGATCTTGGCAATGATGGCAAGTACTACGTATTTCATGTCGTAGATCAGGATTACCCGAATACAGACTATGGACGTTATTACTACAATTCGAACCAAGTTGCAGTATATTCAAGGCCGAAGTTCTTCCATGGAGCCAGACTGCTTGGTGGCGGCCAAAGAGCTGTACTTTTTCAAATATAGGAGGTGTCGATGAGGGATGGCTAATTTCACAGGTAAAGTGAAGATGAATGAATTATTTGCGAATATTGTTCAGGGGTTTAAAACGATTGCGGGTTCTCCCTGGTCCGTTTTTTACGAGACAGCGAGTGTAATCGTGCTGAAATCAGTGGGTACAACCGGCTCAGATAAACTGTTCTTCAGACTAGAGGTTGGAAACACGAAGGGAACTACGGGAAATACATTGACCGTGAGTGTGGCTGAAGATGTGATGGCAACAGATGGTAGTATTCCTTTAGGCCGAGCTGAAGTGAAGAAGGACTTCCTATGTCATACGAGTGCCGTTGATACGAATCTATTAATTGATTACCAGGTTTCAGTTCAACCAAACCGTATCATTATTTATTTGCAGGGGGATGTGAACTCGGTTACCGGTATATCCAATCTGGGTTACTTCGGAATTATGAACAGGTATGCCACAGAGACAGATTCCTCAAGTTTGAGTGTAGGTCTCAGTTACAACGGAGATAACGGGATCCGGACGTTGCGTGATAAAGATAAACAGATGGTGAATAACATTTATGATGCTTACTCTGCCATGCTTCCTGTTAATCCAGGCTGGGGGTCTCTTTATCATCTTGCTCCGGTTATCATGTGTAATGGTGTGGAAGGCCCGAGAGGCGAGCTTATTGATATTTATGCGGTACCTTCTGCTGGAGTTTCTCATGGAGATGAGATCAAAGTGGGCACCAAAACATATAAGGTATACTCTCTATCAATTGGTGGACAAAGCTTCTTATCAGGAGCTACGGTTGCTGTCCTGATGAATTAAGGTGGTGAATGGACATGGCAATACATCAAGGGAAAGTTGTAGGGACCGCGGAGAGCGGTTCTCTTTTTACCCAGAGTAAGGCAGTGGTCCTCCATGGCATTGGATACGATCTGGATGCTGCTCCGTTAACCGTTGAGGGTAAAGAAATAGTCTATACATTAGGAACGTTATCTACTACGGCTGAATTAATTGACACCTATCGTTGGGGTACATGGAGGGTGCTGGATAACCATAATGATCTTTTAATTGGATACGTTACGGATAAATATATTTATGGACCACGAACCAGAGTGGGAGTTCCTAATGAGAAAAATATGATACTGAAGCATAAATTTTTGACCCAATCCAGTGGAGTAGGTTTAATTCGAGACACCATAAGAGGACTAAAAGCAAAACAAAATTTTGCTGGGCTCGATTGGTGTATTAAGGTCAAGATTCCTGTCCAGCAGGCGGGGTTAGTAGGGAAAACGTGGGGGGATTGGTCTTACAGCGGAAGCGGCAACACATCTGGTAATCATCCTCGTCCACGACGGTATCCGGATACACATATTCCTAGAAGGAGGGAAGACTTTTGAACAGGACATGGAAACTGATGGAGGAGATGAGAAAAGTGCTATTGCCGGTATCGTTTGCCCAAAGAGTAGAGTATGTTGGCGGTGGGGCGAAAGCAATGATTGATATTCCCATGGAACATCCTCGATTCATGATCAAAACGATCAGAGTCATTCCGTCCAGAGAGACGAATGTGGAGGTCAACGTGTTGAACAGTGCGGGTCCACATCCAGAAGTTCTCTATTTCAACAATGCCCAATACTCAACGGGGAATTTTTTGGAAGGTATTTACGATATGATTGATTTGCCATATGAGGACGTAGACGGGACTTCAACACTGCACTTGTCGTTAAAAAATCTGGGTACAGATGTAGCCAACTTCGATATTGAGGTCGTTGGCTTGACTACAAGGTAGGAGGGGACTGCCACATGGATATTGTTTCATTCAGCAAAGCTGCCAAAGTAGAACGTGAAGTTAAACAAGCCAGGGATTCTTATGCCTCACTTGATGGCAGATTGGACGCGGTGTCAGTAGGAAACGTGGTCTCGGTCAGACTCAAAACAGAACTGCCTACCGTAGGTGAAGCAGGAAGATTATATCTGGTTCGCCAAGACTCAAGCAATCAGAATGAATCAACGACCTATACATACAGCAGCGGGGAATATGTAAAGGTGGGTGGTGATCGAGTTTCAAACCATCCGGAGAATGGGACCATTACTCTTAATGGTACTAGAACGGTGATCTACAACCATCCTGATACACACAGTGCTGATATGCTAACAGATGGAGCTCATAATGTTATCATGACACTGGATGAACGTGAGAAATTGTCCAACATTGAGCGCGAGGCTAATCATTACACACACCCTGATACACATAGTGCCGATATGATCAGTGATGGAGAAACACATGTGAGCATGACTTGGGATGAACGAAAACGCCTTCGTGTCATGGATCCGTGGGAATCGATCAGCGATTTGGTGGATTATACCGATGTGGTTACCTATTTTGCTTTTGATAAGCAGGGAAGAGTTGTTCGACAAGTCGTTACGGACAATTACACTGAGCAGCTGGTTAGAGAACCTGTACTGACCATGCCGACTTCTTCAGAAGGTTACGCTCAGGCTGATTCCTTCTTGGTCATTTCCATTGGTGAGATATACCGATATGACGGTATGGATTTTGTGCAGCTTCCAACTTTGGTTGATGTCATCTATCAGTATGATAGTGAGGGAAGAATGGTGGCGAAGTCCATCGCCAGAATGGGAACAACACCTGTTCAAACCAACTTCCAATATATATATGATTCATTCGGCAATCGTATAGCGGTTAAGAAATACTAATACGGAAGGATAGCATATGCTGTCCTTTTTTTTTATAACAACGAAATAATTTATGTATTTCACACCAACATATGAAGTTTATCGTTAACACTTCGCTGGTCAAGGCGTATAGAGAAAGTAGTATGAGAACGTAATAATTCTGGGAGGTAGTGTACGATGAATATTGAACTGACGGCTCATTTCTATTTCAAGGGAAGTGGGAAGAAGAAATCGGTGAACTGGATAGAAGATAATCCTAGATTACAACAGAAAGAGAAGGATTCGGATAAGGTCGTACGGGAAATCCCGTTAACTGCGGATGAGGTTAAGCAAGAATATCGCCGACTTTTCACCAAGCACAAGAACGAGGGGAAATCGATCACGTTGGAAGATACAGACGATGTGGTTCATATCATTGATCTTACCGATGTGCGAAATATTGAATTGACTTCCAAGGAGGCGAATACAGATGTTGTACAGGCTGACCTTTGCACTGAATGATGAGGAAATTGTCACTACCGAGATGACTTCGGATAAGGAGGATCTGGTTGGAGCAACCGAAGAAGCATTCGAATGGATTGAAAGAGACTATGGAGCCAATGTCGCTTTGAACCTGGTTGCGTTTAGCCTGCTCAAAATAGAGCTTCCCAATGAAATGATAAACTAAGTGTTCTCGCTAAATGATATTAGCTTTTTGGCACCAACTTCTAATTTATTCGAAAAATTATAAAATATAGTGATTAAAGTGATATACCCCAAGCCTAGTTCTGGGGTCTATTCCTTTTTCATGAAAAGTTGATAGTGACTTGATCTAATGCATCCATTGAAACTTGTCTTGCACAAGCAGTTTTGATTAAACTAGGTTGAATTCATATGTTCAAGGGCAGTAGAAGGGATCAGGATGATTGGCAAGGAGGGATGGGACATTGAGATAAAAGACTTGGAAAGAGAGCTCGCAAAGCTGGCATCCAGAATAAGAAAAGATTTTACTGAACGCGGGCCGGTAGATACCAGAGTCTCTATCATGAATCATTTTATCATCTTAAAATTTACAGCAAAATTCACCAAGCCTGAAGCATTCATGCTGGAACATATGCAATCACACTCAAGTCCAATTTTCACTGAATACAAGATGAAGCTTGCACATATGATGAGAGAACATTTCAACCCCGTTTTCTCCTATATCAGCATGGGTCTGAAGATCGAAGACATTGAAACCACATTTTTTGGTCATGATTTTGCTGAACAGATCACAGTCTTCAAGATGAACAAGGATGTTGAAGTGCTGCTGAAAAATGATGAGATAAACATGCCTTAAGACCTACTGTCTAACGTTTAAATACTGGACAGGTTCTTAGGAACTAATTTTACTGTTGACAATATCCTACATATTTCCTTATACTACCCTTATGGCGATTGAATAGATTAATAATCTTGACGAAGCCGATAACCTTGTGAAAGAATTTGAAGGCCATATCTTCGGTAATTGGGACGAAATAGATGTCAGACCAAGACCGACACATTCCACCATTTTGGTATTTTCCAGTGGTGCGCTCTGTGTTGGTCTTTTTGTTTGTATAAAATGCCGCTTTACCTTTCAATGTATACTTCGTATATAGTCCGTAAAAGGCCTATAAGGGAACAAAATAAATATATGTTGCGAACATTAGTTCGTATTTGTTATTCTAAATGTAATAGGATGGGAATGGGGAGGCGGATCAAAAGGAGTTTGCTTGATCGTATGTAAGTAATAGACTTACTTAGCTTTAATTCGATGTAACAAGACTACATATGGGACATGAGATTCGGGAGCAGCAACGCGAATGCAGAGCAAGATCATGTTGGATAACAATTAGATTGTGAAGATAGAATACGAACGACTAGTTTTTAATAAGTAAATGGGGGAAATGTATAATGTCTGCTACAACTGCTATGGGTTTTGATGATTTATTTGAGATTGGGGATATCGACATGTTCCTGAATAAAGCGCAGGAAAAGTGTCGTCACAAGCTTAGAGGAAAAACATTTGCCGGAATGGAGAAAGAAGATGTAACCCAGGAGATTATGATTAAATTGGTTAACTCCCTGGATAAGTATGATGCAGAAAAAGCCAAAATGTCGACATTTGTTGATCATCTTATCGAAAATAAAATCAAGGACATGTATCGCAAATGCATGTCTGAGAAAAATCTCAGTGTAGTTAACGCTGCACAGATTATGTGCACGGATCAGGGTGGTGGTGAAGAATCGGAAGGCTCAGATATCGCATTAGCGCTAGGCCATACTGGGTTTGCTTATGAGAATTTTGAGTTTGTCACAGATATTATGGAGAATATGAAGCTGAACGAACGTGAGAAGCAGATTTTTAAACTCCGGATTTCAGGGTATGAATTTGTGGAGATAGCAGGCATATTAGGTGTATCCAAGGCACGTATATCCCAGCTATGGAAAGCGATTCGTGAGAAATACGAAGCATTATAGTCATAAGTGGCAATTAATAGCCTGAGTTTGATGAAGATAGTTCAGTAACCTACATAGAACAGAGAAAGCACCCTTAACTGGGTGCTTTTTTATGTCGTATAGAGAAATTAGTACAGAGAGAAAGGCGGAACAAGATGCTGAGTGTGGCGGTTTTAGGATTTACTGTGGAACGTCTGGAGGGATATTCGGATATCGCTTGGGCAAGTCATGATTCTTCGACAGCTTCTGATTTAAGCAACAGGGAGTATGCCTTGATCATTGAGCAAGTAGTTGTACAGGCTGATGCCGTATTGGTTAATCTGGATATGCATCCATTGACCTCTACTGATATTGTAATCATGCATCTTGCTTATATACATAAAAAACCGATTATAGGTGTAGGTTTCAGTTCTTTGGAGCCTATTATCGAAGATTTTGTCGCCAAACGGGTGAATGATCTGGACACGGCTGTACTCCATATGCGAAAAAACTATATGGTCCTAAGCAGTGGAACCATTACTTCATCTGCGCCTTCAATTAAACTCCCGCTTGAGTAACACGTATAGAGAATGTAAGGGTAAGATTATGTACTAAACTTTAACTTAATGGAGGCATCATTCAATGACACATATGATCAAAGCCAAAGATGATAAATTAACGGAAGAAATCGTGGCAAGTATGATTGGAAAGTATATTCATGCACCAACCAATATGCATGAGGTTCAGACGCCAACCGGAGCAACCACCCAGGCTAACGTATGGTTTGCTGGCAATGTAGCTGGTTACGAAAAAGCCGTTATTGGATTCAACTATGAAGAAGGCACCTTTCATGAAGAACCACAAACATTTTATAACGTTCATTTAACGGATGGTATGGGCTACATTCTGACAAGTGCTTACGAATTGGAGATTCATGAACTGACTGAAGAAGAGTTTAAACAACTTATTGAAGAGAAGAAGGAAGAGGAACCGGAAGAAGAACAGGATTCATCAGGTGAAAAGCAATGAAGGTGTTAAACTACGCCTCGGATTTAGCTGTAAAAACGTTTGTATCTGCTAGTGCAGCAGGTGTGGAAGAATTAATCAACGCATGGATGTTATCCAAACCACACACATTTGTTACCGGACTGGAGTTTACCTCCAGCGTCGACCCACGCAGCAGCATGTTGGAATTTGCAGCAATCATCGTATATCAGCCAAGTGAACAAGACCAATCCTAACTTATATATGAGATTATTCCTTCTATAATAGAGAGGCTTTCAGTAAGGAGGTGGGCGAATCTGTTGCTCACTTTAGAAAGAGTATTAAGTATTGTTATTACTGTTGTGGTATTAGCTTCGCAATATGAGAGTTTATCGGCATCAAAGCAGGTAAATCAAGTAAAGCCACTGAAGCAAGAAAAACAAGTAAAGCAAGTTAAAGAAGCATCGGTTGCTCCTGCCCACATACCCATGACGGATATGATTGAGCAGTATATAGAACTCCACCATGAGAAAACGGTTAGCCGGGCAAAGCTGCTGAAATATGTGAAGTGGGTAGTCCAATATACGAAGGATACAGATATCGATCCCGTCTGGATTCTGGCTATGATGTGGCAAGAGAGCCGAATGTTAGAGGAAAGTGTATCATCCCATGGAGCGATTGGTTTACTTCAGATTCTTCCGAGCACAGCGAAATCGTATGGAGTGAAGCAACAGGAGCTACATCAGCCCGAAACAAATATCAGGACAAGCATTATTTATTTGCAATATCTTATGGATAAATACGATGGAAATCTTCGAACAGCAACCATTGCATACAATCAGGGAGAAGGCAACGTAGCTAAGGGGAAGGCTCGCCCCTGGTACTACAATCAAGTGAAGGAACATCATCATAAGATGCTTGAAATAATGAAAAAAAGTCAATGAACATCAGTTAACAATAGATTTTGAATACTACAAGATCGTTTATCAATTTTACATAGGGAGATCCAAATGGGAAAATTTCCAGAACATATTAGCACGAATTTGAAAGTAGACAAGAAGCATTACACCATGGATGAAGTAGAAAATATTGAACGCTGTAAGCTCGATGAACATTTCCTCGGGGATTGTATTCTGGTCAATGAGAACCTGATTTGGCATTCCGTTCATAAGTATATTGGAAAGCCCGAGATGATTATTAAGAATCATTGTGTAGAAAAGGATGATATTCTTCAACTGGGCCGTTTGGGATTTATCAAAGCAATTAGGGCATTTGATACGGGGCGTGGCGTAAAATTTAGCTCGTTTGCTGTCACTGCGATTGTCAGAGAAATCCGATGTTTTCTGAGAGATAGTGCAAGCATTATTCGTCCAACTCGCACAGCGACGGAATTAATCAACCGAATCAATCGACTTGAGCACGATATGGGCTACCTGCCACCGGCACATGAAATCGCATTGTTGTTAGATGAGGATGTAGAGAAGATCAACAAAGCACTTCAAGTGGGTAAAGGCGTAAAGTACCTGGATGAGCCTGTAGGTGCTGATGATCAACAATCTCAATCCGTAACATTGATGGATACCATTTATAGTGGGGAGAACCTTGAAGAAGGTATTCTGGACAAGTTATACGTGGATGCGGTTATTGATTCGGTCAAGCGCAAACTTAGTGAGAAAGAAGTGACTGTCCTGAAGCATCGTGTAGATGGATTTAATCAAACTCAGACTGCAGATATGGAAGATATTAGCCAGATGAGAGTCTCTAGAATTATGCGAAAAGTAGCTAAAATGCTGGATAAACCGGATCAGGCGTGATCGTGTCACAGCCCTTCTTAATTCTATATAACGTCTCATACATAATGTCTCTCCCGCATTCCAGCGGTGAGGGATTTTTGCTGTTTTTGCCCTATGGGACATACTCCAAGTTGTCCGAACATAAGATAGTACAAGATTCCAAGCGACCCGGAGGAATGAATTGATGCGAAAAATAACGAAAGTTCTTGCATGCATGCTTATCCCTGTCTTCTTGCTGTCTTCATTGGGGGTTACTCAAGCCCAGGCAACCATTCAGGGTCCGTCTACACATGCGCAAAGCGCTGCACTCATTGATGTCACATCAGGCCGGATCTTATACAGCAAGGATGGGGATAAGGAACTGCGAATTGCCAGCTTGACCAAAATCATGACAGCCATTGTAGCGATTGAACACAGCAAACTGGACGAGAAAGTGAAAGTATCTCCCACGGCTTTTGCCAAAGAAGGATCATCTCTATATCTGAAGTTGGGCGAAGAGATGACACTCGAGAACATGCTGTACGGGTTAATGCTCCGTTCAGGCAATGACGCGGCCTCTGCCATAGCGGAACATGTAGGGGGTTCGGAAGAGGGATTTGTTCTGTTGATGAACAAAAAGGCAGAGCAAATCGGTCTGACGCATTCCCACTTTATGAACCCTCATGGACTGGATGCAGAAGGGCATTATTCTACAGCCAATGATTTGGCGAGATTAACGGCATATGCGTTGCACAATCCAGTTTTCAAACGCATCGTAGCCACGGAAGACAAGTCCGCACCGAATCCCAATGAAAGCTGGGAATACTCCTGGCACAACAAAAATAAAATGCTGCGGATGTATGAAGGTGCGGACGGCGTGAAAACAGGCTATACCAAGAAAGCTTTCAGATGTTTGGTCAGCTCGGCTACACGCAACGGACAGCAGCTCGCCGCGGTAACGCTGAATGATGGAAACGATTGGAACGATCATGCTCGGATGCTTGATTTCGGGTTTGAATACTTCCCATTGGTAGAGATCGCGAAGCAAGAACAAGCTGTGCAAAATACAGATGTCGTTACAGGCCGTGGATTTTGGTATCCCCTGGCTGAGAGTGAGAAAAGTTCATTGACCAAAAAGTTGATTCTGTACGAAAATCGCACCCAATCGGAAACCGAAGGGAATAAACAATCAACAAACCCTGCGTTTGGATTGGCAGGACGCATCAATATGCAACTTGACGGTAAACTTGTTGGCTCGATTCCTGTATATCGCAAAGGCAGTTATATTCCTCCTGAACCGAAGACAGATGAGGCAACAATGGGTGGTATCGGAGACGTCTCTTCCTGGGCGGCAGCATGGCGTGCGGTGTTAAGTCACCTGTTGTCTCCTTAATTAAGTCGTCGTTGATGGGAGGGTATAATCCATGCTCAATATAATTTGGTTGCTTATGATTTTAATTGGTTTTGCTTTTGCAGCCGTCAACGGCAATATTGAAGTGGTCACGCAAGCCGCTTTTGACGGAGCGGCGACGGGAGTTACCGTCTGTTTTGGGCTGATCAGTGTGCTTGTGTTCTGGATGGGCATGATGAAAATGGCTGAGGATGCCGGTCTCCTGGCCCGGATTGCCAAGCTGTTGGGTCCGGTTGTGGGCTTTCTGTTCCCTGATGTGCCCAAAAACCATCCGGCAATGGGTTATATTCTCTCCAATATGAGTGCCAATCTGCTGGGACTGGGAAATGCGGCTACACCGATGGGAATCAAAGCGATGCAACAACTGCAGGAGCTTAATCCGGATAAACAAACCGCTTCTCCTGCCATGTGTACTTTGCTGGCTCTGAATACGGCTAGCATTACGATTATTCCGACAACGCTGATCGCCATCCGCTTAAACTATCATTCCGCCAATGCAACTGAGATCGTGGGAACAACATTGATGGCTACCATTATTGCTACACTTGCTGCAATAATCGCCGATCGCTGGTATCGGAACAGGGCTTTACACAAACCGCCACGTATACAGAAAAGTGGCAATCCCGGTAAGAAAGGATGAGCACCCTTGTTAACCTTCATCAACTGGATCTCCGTCTGGGCCATCCCGGTTATTATCGCGTTTGTTCCATTATATGCGTTTACCAAAAAGGTCCCGGTTTACGAATCCTTTGTTGATGGGGCCAAGGATGGATTCTCACTGCAATCAGTATCATTCCGCATCTCGTAGGCATGATGGTCGCCATTAGCGTATTTCGTGCCTCAGGTGCACTGGATTTTGTAATTAGCCTATTCACTCCGTTGGTGTCCTGGATGGGTGTTCCGGGTGAAGTGTTGCCACTCGGAATATTGCGTCCTTTGACGGGGACAGGCTCTCTGGCCTTTACAACCGATCTGATTAAAACCCATGGCCCTGACTCCATGATTGGACGTATGGCATCTACGATTCAGGGGAGTACAGATACCACATTATATGTACTGACGGTTTATTTTGGGGCTGTAGGCATAAGAAACGGTCGGTATGCACTCAAAGTAGGGTTGTTTTCCGATGTCGTTGGTTTTATTGCTGCCCTGGCCATTTGTTTGTTCGTTTTTGGTTAAACGATATCTCCTCTCCTGCCGATATATTAGATATGCTAGAATAATAGCGGAGGAGAGTGAGACATGCAGAAGAGTTGGAAACGAATACTCCGTGTTGGAATGTCTGGCGTGCTTGCGATTGCAATGCTTGCAGGATCAACGGGGCTGGCGGCGGCTCAAGCCGTTCAGACGATACATTTTACAGGTTACTTTGACAAACAGCTGCGTGCACAAATGGCAGTCACAGCGGATTCTTTTCCAGTCGTGAATGTACGTGTGGTCAAGCAGGAAGAACCCGATATGGTATATTATGATGTGGGTACCTCGATCCTGATCTCGAAGGATGAAGTGCTTACGAATTATCATGTTGTTCAGAGTTATGCTGAACTGTCTGATGGTGATGAAGGCACGCTGACTGTTGCGAGTCCGGGTTCATTAGCCAAGTCTGTAAAGGCGAAGATTATCAAGACCGATCCGGTGACAGACATGGCGCTGTTGAAGCTGGACAAGGAATTAGACGCCCAACCGGTCACATTTGCAAATGCTAGGGATAACCAGCTTGTCTATACGATTGGATTCCCCAAAAATCCTGCTGGTGATCTGGTCATCCTGGATGAGGATTTTCCTTCAACCTACAACACGATAGCCAAAAGCAGAGTGTTCAGTTCCCAAGCCTCGGATGTTCCGGGCAAGAAGGGAATCGGCAGTATTGTGAAATCCATGGCACAAGGTAATTCAGGTGGCCCTGTTCTGGATCAGAACAACCGGGTCATTGGTATGATGACATTTGTATACGGTGGACGTACCTATTATATTACCTCCAAAACATTGCAGTCTTTCATTAAAGACAGCGCTACGCCTGCCAAGAAACAGGTTGCAGTTGCCGGCAAAGTTTCGAATTAAATCGTTTGAGGAAAAGGCTTATCTTTACGCCATCTGTGTTCAACAGGTCGTGTAAAGGTAGGCTTTTTTTGCGTCAATCTTAAAGGGGAAGGCAGTCTAAAATGGATATTCGTGTCCCCAGTTTACAAAATCCTTGGATTATCCTTGTGATTTCCTTGCGTGATGGGTATCATTAGTGTGAGGTGACATGACAAACATGGAAAGATTACAAAAAATTATCGCACAGGCAGGCATTGCATCCCGCCGCAAGAGCGAGGAACTAATCCTGTCCGGCAAAGTGGAAGTTAACGGGGAGGTCGTAACCGAACTGGGTACGAAAGCGAACCCCGAAGAGGATATGATTACGGTAAATGGAAAAGCGATCCGCAGTGAGAAAAAGTGTACTTGATGTTGAATAAGCCAAAAGGCGTAATCACAAGTGCATCTGACCCGGAAGGTCGGAAAATTGTATCCGACTATCTGAAAGGTGTTAAGGAACGTGTATACCCTGTGGGTCGTCTGGATTATGACACAGAGGGCTTATTGATTCTGACCAATGATGGTGAGTTTGCACATTTGTTGACGCACCCGAAGCATCACGTACCGAAAACGTATCTTGCAACGGTTAAGGGTGTACCGCATGGTTCGGCTCTGGAAAAATTAAAGACAGGCATTATGCTGGATGACGGCATGACTGCGCCTGCAGAAGTGGAATACAAAGATGTGGATACAGCGGCGAATGAGTCGGTGATCTCCATTACGATCTATGAAGGGCGTAACCGTCAGGTTAGACGCATGTTCGAGGCGATTAACCATCCGGTAACGCGGTTGAAACGGATTTCGTTTGGTGGGATTTTGCTACAAAACCTGAAACGTGGGTTGACGCGTAATCTGACCAAAGAAGAAGTGAACAACCTGATTACCCTCGCACAATCAGAACCAGCCAGAAAAATGAAAAAAAGGTAATGTGAGGACACATAATTTTCATAAAACCGCCGCAGTTTTGTGACGAAATTCGCTATAATTGTTCATAGGATGTTCACAGTTGTCTTAGTTCAATGATATGCGAGTGATAGAGTCACTTAAAAGGGGAGCAGCACATGGGGAAATCAAGAAGAACGGTGCAAATCGTCATTTTGACATTGATCCTGGTGTTGGGCGGATATGCGATTACCACATCGGTATCCGGCTCGAATGGCAAGCCAAAGGAAGGGGACAAGTCTCCTTCTTTTGAATTGCTGGGCCTGGATGGTCAAGTTCATACGTCTGACGAGTACAAAGGAAAAGCTTTGGTGATCAATTTCTGGGGCACTTGGTGTGAGCCTTGTGTTAAGGAAATGCCTGCACTTCAGGCGCAAGCTGACAAATGGAAAGACCAGGGAGTACAATTTGTTGGCATTAATGTTGGAGAAGACCAGATGACCGTGGACAATTTTGTTCGGCAGGTTGGGGTTACGTTTCCAATCATGTTAGACCGTGAGAAAAACTCGGTGCGTGATTTCGGGATCTCTCCGATGCCAACAACATTCTTTGTATCTGACACGGGCAAAATCTCTACCATTCATATCGGCCAACTTGATTTGGACACACTCGACGCTCAAATTTCGCAACTGGCGAAGCAGCCCTGACAGGAGGTCTATTCGTGTTCCAAAATACCAAATGTGAGTGCGGACATCAGAATCCGGTTGGCACTGTACTATGTGAAGCATGTGGGAAACCGCTATTGGAGTCTGAAGCTAAATCGGATGCAGTGCTGGAAATGCGTTATGATGGCATGGCGCGCCGTTCACAGCGCAGTAATCCAAACATTATTGACCGCATCTGGAACTTTTTTTCATCTGTCAAAATTGCCGTCTATATGATTGTTATTACGCTTGTAGGTTCCATGCTTGGTACAATCTATCCGCAAGAAAGTACATTCTTGAATATTGATCCTTCCGTGTACTACAAAGAAACATACGGTCAGTTGGGCCACATCTATTATCTGTTGGGTTTATCCCATACATACGAATCCTGGTGGTTTATCTTACTATTGGTGCTGATTGGGGCATCATTGGTGATATGCAGTCTGGATCGCGTCCTGCCGCTTTACAAAGCATTGAATAAACAGAAAATACGTAAACATACGCAATTTCTGACAAGACAGCGTCTGGTCTACCAAGGGACTGTTGAAGAGGCGCCAGAAGACTGGATTAAGAAAGCGGTTACGCCGCTGAAAAAGAAAAGGATACCGCGTGCACACCCAGGGGGATGCATTACTCGCGGAGAAACAGCGATTCAGTCGATGGGGACCATATGTCATCCATATTGGACTCATTATTTTTCTGCTGGCGGTGCTGGCAAGAGGGCTGCCTGGCCTGAATCTCGACGAGCATGTTGCTTTTCCAGAAGGGGAAATCAAAAAGATCCCGAATACGTCGATGTATCTGAAAAATGAACAGTTTAATGTTGAATTCTACACTGAAGAAGAAGTACCTGAGCAATTCCGCAACCTGAATAAGACCGTTCCAAAACTGTTTGAAACAAAAGTTGTGTTGTATGAATGTACAGCAGATTGTTCGGATCTCTCAAAGAAACCGCAGTTAGCTGAGGTAGCCAGACACGATGTACGCGTGAATCATCCATTAAATTATAACGGTCTGAAAGCCTATCAGTTTGATTATGATCTGACACCTACCATTCGGTCCGTAACGCCTGATCTGGTCAATACAAAGACGGGTGAAGTATACGGGGCCATTAAGATCGATATGGTAGATACCCAAAGAACATTTGAAGCGGGTCCTTATCACCTAACGGTAAAAGAGAAGTTTATGGATTTTGGATTGGATGAAAATGGTGAGCCCAAATCAAAATCACCTTCACCTAATGCACCTGCTTTTCTCTTTCTTATTAAGGGGCCGGATCTACCCGAAGAGGGGATACAATACCTGTACTTTGCGAAGCAGATTGATAAACAACGCTTTCAACAAGATGCGATTAACCAACAGCTGATCGGAGCGGAGATACCTTTACAGCTTGAAGTAGACAGCATGGACAAGGTCGATATTATTCAATCCGTAAGTTACCTCAATATAAGAGTGGATAAGGCAATGCCTTTTGTATGGGTAGGCGCAGGTATTGTCATGTTAGGTCTGGTCATGGGTTTTTATTGGCATCATCGCCGCATCTGGATTCGTTTTGATGATCAACAGCTTACCTTGGGTGGACACACCAACAAAAACTGGTTTGGTTTCAGACGTGAAGTTGCGGCTGTGTTGAAACAGATGAATCTGGAAGTGGAAGAGAAGTCGTTGGATAACGGGGGAACCAGGCATGAATTTATTGGATTTCAGCAGCGACGCATTTATCGTAGCTTTCTTTCTCTATTGTGCTGCATTCTTGTTATATGCTGTCGCGGTAATGGGCAAAAAATGGAGTAATCGTGATCCTCTGGACCATATGAACCGCTGGGGTAAACGAGCATTCATCGCCTCGACTGTCGCCTTGGCGGCACATATCATCTTTTTGTAACCCGATGGGCTGGGGCAGGTCATATCCCGGTTAGTAACATGTATGAGTTCATGTCTTTTCTGTCCATGATGATCATGGTTGCATTTATTGTTGTATATGCCATATACCGCAAGTCATTATTGGGTTTGTTTGCCTTACCACTTACCATTATTATCATGGCGTACGCTGCTGTATTTCCTCAGGAGGTACAACCACTCATTCCGGCACTGCAGTCCATCTGGCTGAAAATTCACGTGACGCTGGCCGCGCTTGGTGAAGCATTCTTCGCTGTGGGTTTTGCCGCAGGGTTCATGTACTTGCTCCGTACTGTTGATTTCAGTGGAAAGGACAAGTCTTCAAGAAGGCAACGAGGATGGGTTGAATTCACCCTGGTTACGATTGTTGTAGTCATCGGGTTCATTGGAACGGTATTTGCCTTTCGTTCAGCTGGTTATGAGGCGGTTTTTGTACAGAAAACCGTCAGCATTGACACAGAGGTACAGGAAAATAGTACAATAGAGAAAGTGATTTATCGCATGCCTCCCATTTTTGCACCATATAATAGCGAAGTGGAGAGCATGACACCGTTTCTTGGCATGAAAAAACCTTTACTTGAGACACCTTCCTGGATGAATGGGGTTAATGCCGGGCGCAAGCTGAATACGGTGGTTTGGTCACTTATTGTAGGTCTGATCCTGTATGGAATTATACGACTTCTTGTGCGCAGACCACTCGGACAAGCGTTACAGCCGATGATGGACGGAATCGATGCCGATGATCTCGATGAGATTAGTTATCGTGCGATTGCCATTGGTTTTCCGATCTTTACGCTGGGAGCATTAATCTTTGCCATGATTTGGGCTCAAATTGCCTGGAGTCGCTTTTGGGGTTGGGACCCCAAAGAGGTGTGGGCATTAATCACATGGCTATATTATAGTGTGTATCTGCATTTGCGTTTGTCCAAAGGTTGGCAGGGTCAAAAGTCTGCATGGCTTGCAGTTCTTGGCTTCCTGGTCGTCATGTTTACGCTGGTCGGTGTGAACCTGATTATTGCTGGATTACACTCTTACGCTGGTGCGGACTAGGACAGACTCATCTTGAAAAGGTTGGATTTAGAAACGGGAAACACAAACGTACCTTTTTATTGAAAGGTATTCAAATATTGTTCGCCAGATCGAACATAATAGAAGTACTGAGGAGTTATTGCAAAGGGGCTGGAGAGGCATGGCTGAACATGAGAATCGAATATTGGTCGTGGATGATGAAGAGAGAATCCGCAGGCTTTTGAAAATGTATCTCGAAAAAGAAGGTTATGAAATCGATGAAGCCGAGGATGGGGAAACTGCGCTGCGTAAAGCAACAGCAGGGGACTACGGGCTGATTTTGCTTGATGTGATGTTGCCTGGGATGGATGGAGTGGAAGTATGTACCCGTCTTCGTCAGGTCAAATCAACACCGGTTTTGATGCTCACTGCAAAAGGTGAAGAGATTAACCGGGTTCAAGGCTTCGAAGTTGGCGCTGACGACTATGTTGTAAAACCCTTCAGCCCGCGTGAAGTGATTTATCGTGTCAAAGCAATTTTGCGTCGATCTTCTGCGACGGCTTATCTCTCCAAGGAGAGCAATTCGAGTAACAACATCGTGTTCCCGCATCTGGTTATTGAGCATGATGCCCACCGGGTAACTGCGGGTGGCGAAGAGATCAGTCTTACACCAAAAGAATATGAATTGCTGCATTACCTGGCAACATCTCCCGACAAAGTTTTCTCCAGAGAAGAATTGCTCAAAGATGTATGGAATTACGAATTCTTTGGCGATCTTCGTACCGTGGATACGCACGTGAAGCGTCTTCGCGAGAAACTTAACAAGGTATCGCCTGAATCGGCGGCCATGATTACGACGGTGTGGGGTGTGGGTTATAAACTGGAAGTACCGAAGTAGTTTTAGTTTCTGGAGATCACTGGTCGGGAAGTTATGGATCACTATTATCTGCCTTGTGGGTTGTGTACTTATAGCGCTGGGTCTTTTTTGCTGCCCTACATTGATACGAACTTTGCAGAATCCGAATCCAGAGATATTAAGCGATTGTTCACCTATATCTGTATTGTCGGATTCAGTTTAACCACGTTTTTTGCATTGTTTCTGTTCACCAAAATAACGCAGCCAATGCAGCAATTGATTCAGGCAGCCAATGCGATTCGCAAAGGAAACTACGGAACACGACTATCCCTGGTAACGAGCGATGAGATTGGTGAACTGGCCAACACATTTAATCATATGGCCGCCCAACTGGAAGATAATATTCGCAACCTTAATCATGAGAAGGAACATTTGGCGAGTGTACTTCGCAGCATGACGGATGCGGTGGTTACATTTGATGGGGAAGGCAAAGTGATTCTGACGAATCCGCCAGGAGAGAAGATCATGCAGACGTGGTATGATCTGGATTGGGCGAAAGTGGACGAAGGACAAGATATAGAGCAGTCTGACAAGTCTTCTCGTGATGTACCTGAGCCCCTTCTTCCTTTATTCAGAATGGTGATGGAGCAAGGTGGGGACCAGAATTCCAATGTTCATGTACAGCAAGGGGTCTGGTCTGTTCAGATGGCACCGTTGTATGCTGACAGTGTTGTCAGAGGGGCTGTGGCTGTCTTGAGAGATGTCACAGAAGAAGTGCGTCTGGAGAAAATGCGGCGTGATTTCGTGGCTAACGTATCTCATGAGATACGAACTCCACTATCCATGATGCAAGGTTACAGTGAAGCCCTTCTGGACGGCATGGCAACCTCACCGGAAGAGAGCGAAGAACTGATCCAGGTCATTCATGATGAGTCCCTGCGGATGGGCAGACTTGTTAAAGACTTGCTTGATCTTGCCCGAATGGAAGCTGGACACACGGACATGGTGATGAAGGAAGTTGACCTTGGTGAACTACTTGAACGTGTATATCGAAAGTTCTCGGTGCGTTCGAAAGAACAGGGAATTCAACTGCACTTCGAGTTTGAACAGCCAGCCATCATTCTTCAACAGGCGGATGAGGATCGACTTGAGCAAGTGTTTACGAATTTACTGGATAATGCGTTCAGGCATACGCCTACTGGCAAAAATGTGTTGATCTCAGCTGAACGGGTTACTTATCTTCGCGCGCCATTTGTCAGAGTTTCTGTAAAGGATCAGGGTGTGGGTATCCCTTCATCCGACTTGCCGTTTATTTTCGAACGATTCTACAAAGCAGACAAGGCTCGTGTTCGGGGAGAAAGTGTGGGCACTGGGCTTGGTTTAGCGATTGTAAAAAATATTGTTGATGCGCATCAAGGCATGATTACCGTCAATAGTGTACTTGGCGAAGGAACAGAGTTTATTTTGCAATTTCCCTTGGATTCATCGAAATAGACTGAATTATATACAAAAAGTGCGAAAACACCCTCATATCGAGGGTGTTTTTTTGTTGAAGACTACCGTTTAATCTTGTTTAACGTGGAACATGTATGGTTTTTTTTGACTAAAATGAGTGTCCAAGATAATTTTCCTTTCGATGTTACATAAGCTTGAAAAGCAAGTAACATAGAGGAGGATTGAGCTAAGCATGTCCGATGATCGAAAAAGGGTCAATATTAAAGCTTTTTTGGAAGGCAGATCTTTTAGAGCGGGCTCTCCATTTATTCCAATAACCACAAGAGAACTGGAGCAGTTTGAATCCATACTTCGTTCTTTGGCTGTTGCTATTCCTGCTGCCATAAGTCAGCCATCCTCAGCCAATATTCTGTCTTTGCAGAACGGATTACGCCAGTTACTTACGTTTGTAAATCAATCCGGATTTCGTGCCGGGGTAAAAGCGGAATTACAAGCAGTACTAGAATTGACGATTGCAGCTTCAGAAGTTGTCCCTCTTCCTCTTATTAATCTCGCAGGGAACTTGCAGAACTTGTTGGATGACTTGTTAAGTGTGACACTGCTCTTGGAAGTCCCACCTGCAGAAAAAGATAAACTTGTGGGATTGATTCGATCCATATCGTTATCCCTAAGTCGGGCGACTTCGACTTTCGGAACCGGAGGCATCACAGGTCCTGCTGGACCACAGGGAGCACCAGGAGTTCCGGGTGTACCCGGTGTTCCAGGAGTTCCTGGGGTGAAAGGGCCTACTGGAAGTACGGGAGCTATTGGACCTGTTGGGCCCGTCGGGCCTTTAGGACCCGTGGGTCCACAGGGAGCTCAAGGTCCGGCAGGGGCCCCTGGTGTTGGCTTGAACAATATTACTGGATATGATCCGGCACTTGGACCGACATATGCTCAGGGGCAAGTCGTCAGTTATGATGGAAATCTATATGTTGCCAATGTAAACGGTCCAGCGGGTATACCCGGGAGTTCCCAGATTACACTCTTTTGTTGGCGGGAGGAACAACGGGAGCTACAGGAGCAACCGGGGCAGGTTTAACGGGTGCCTTAGCCTTTGATCCGGCGCTCGCTCCGGGTTACTCTGCAGGTCAGGTAATTACGTATAACGGGAGTACTTACATTACAAGTGTAGCTGGTCCTATAGGAACACCGGGGACTTCGTCGGATTACACATTAATCGCTGCTGCGGGAGTCACAGGTGCAACTGGTGTAGGCCTATCTGGAATAACTTCTTTTGATCCAGCTCAGTCCCCGACATATCCAGCAGGTCAGGTTGTCACGTATAACGGGAGTACTTATATTACGAATGTTGCAAGTCCTGGAGGAGTACCAGGAAGCTCACCGGGTTACACACTGCTTGCGGCAGCAGGAGTGACGGGGGCAGGAGCAACCGGGGCAACTGGTGCTACAGGTGTAGGATTAGGTGGCATCGTGCCGTTCGATCCGGCGTTGGCACCCACCTACCCAGCAGGTCAGGTCATCACGTTTGGTGGCAGTACCTACATTACAAATGTTGCATCACCAACGGGTACACCAGGAAGTTCGCCAGATTATACCTTGTTAGCAGGATCTGGAGTTACAGGAGTAACTGGAGCTACAGGCATCGGCCTCAATGGCACAGTTCCGTTTGACCCGGCAGTAGCTCCAACGTACCCAGCAGGTCAGGTCGTTACGTATAATGGCAGTACGTATATAACGAATGTTGCATCTCCTGCGGGTACTCCAGGTACTTCACCTGACTATACTTTGCTTGCAGGCGCAGGACCTACAGGTGCCACAGGCACGTCAGGTGTAACAGGAGCGACAGGTGTAGGTTTGAGTGGGATTTTGCCGTTCGATCCAGCGGTAGCCCCAACCTACCCAGCGGGTCAAGTTGTAACGTTTAATGGCAGCACGTATATTGCAACTGTAGCCTCACCAACGGGAACGCCGGGCACATCACCGGATTACACGTTGCTTGCGGGCGCGGGAGCAACGGGAGCCACAGGAGTCACTGGAATTGGAGTGACGGGAAGTGCCGGAGATACAGGTGTAACAGGAGCAACTGGGGCAGGTTTGACAGGTATCTTGCCATTCGATCCAGCGGTAGCTCCAACCTACCCAGCGGGTCAAGTCGTAACATTCAATGGCAGTACGTACATTGCAACTGTAGCCTCACCAATGGGAACGCCAGGAACATCGCCTGATTACACGTTGCTTGCAGGATCAGGAGCAACAGGTGTTACAGGAGCCACAGGAATTGGGGTAACGGGAAGTACCGGGGTGACAGGGTCTTCGGGTGTAACAGGAGCGACAGGTGCAGGTTTGACAGGTGTCTTACCATTCGATCCAGCGGTAGCCCCGACGTACCCAGCGGGCCAGGTTGTAACGTTTAATGGCAGTACGTATATTGCAACTGTAGCCTCACCAACGGGAACCCCGGGCACATCACCAGATTACACATTACTTGCGGGCGCGGGAGCAACGGGAGCCACTGGAATTGGAGTGACGGGAAGTACCGGGGTCACAGGGTCTTCGGGTGTAACAGGAGCGACAGGTGTAGGTTTGAGTGGGATTTTGCCATTCGATCCAGCGGTATCCCCAACGTACCCAGCAGGCCAGGTTGTAACATTCAATGGCAGTACGTACATTGCGAATGTAACCTCACCAACGGGAACCCCGGGCACATCACCGGATTACACATTACTTGCCGGAGCGGGAGCAACGGGAGCCACAGGAGTCACTGGAATTGGAGTGACGGGAAGTACCGGAGATACAGGTGTAACAGGAGCGACAGGTGCAGGTTTGAGTGGGATTTTGCCATTCGATCCAGCGGTAGCTCCAACATACCCAGCGGGCCAGGTTGTAACGTTTAATGGCAGTACGTATATTGCGAATGTAGCCTCACCAACAGGAACGCCAGGAACATCGCCTGATTACACGTTGCTTGCAGGAGCAGGAGCAACAGGTGTTACCGGAGCTACTGGCGTTGGCTTAACCGGAAGCACGGGATTAACAGGAGCCACTGGTGAAACGGGAGCGACGGGACTCGCAGGTGTGACGGGTGCAACAGGTGTTACCGGAGCCACTGGCGTTGGCGTAACCGGAAGCACTGGATTGACTGGAGCCACTGGTGAAACGGGAGCGACGGGACTCGCAGGTGTGACGGGTGCAACAGGTGTTACCGGAGCCACTGGCGTTGGCGTAACCGGAAGCACTGGATTGACTGGAGCCACAGGTGAAACAGGAGCGACGGGACTCGCAGGGTTGACGGGTGCAACGGGGGATACCGGAGCCACTGGCGTTGGCGTAACCGGAAGCACAGGATTGACTGGAGCCACAGGTGAAACAGGAGCGACGGGACTCGCAGGGTTGACGGGTGCAACGGGGGATACCGGAGCCACTGGCGTTGGCGTAACCGGAAGCACAGGATTGACTGGAGCCACAGGTGAAACAGGAGCGACGGGACTCGCAGGGTTGACGGGTGCAACGGGGGATACCGGAGCCACTGGCGTTGGCGTAACCGGAAGCACAGGATTGACTGGAGCCACAGGTGAAACAGGAGCGACGGGACTCGCAGGGTTGACGGGTGCGACGGGAGTTACCGGAGCCACTGGCGTTGGCGTAACCGGAAGCACGGGATTAACGGGAGCCACTGGTGAAACAGGAGCAACGGGACTCGCAGGTGTGACGGGTGCGACGGGAGTTACTGGAGCTACTGGCGTTGGCGTAACCGGAAGCACGGGATTAACGGGAGCCACTGGTGAAACAGGAGCGACGGGATTCGCAGGATTGACGGGTGCGACGGGAGTTACCGGAGCTACTGGCGTTGGCGTAACCGGAAGCACGGGATTAACGGGAGCCGCTGGTGAAACAGGAGCGACGGGATTCGCAGGATTGACGGGTGCGACGGGAGTTACCGGAGCCACAGGAATTGGGGTAACGGGAAGCACAGGATCGACAGGAGCCACGGGAGGAACAGGGGCGACGGGAACCACAGGATTGACTGGTGCAACCGGGGCAACGGGTACGGCAGGCTTGACTGGAGCGACTGGCGTTACTGGAGATACTGGTGTTGGAATAACGGGAAGTACAGGAGCTACTGGAGCGACAGGAACATCCGTGACATCTAACTCGGCTTTTGCTGAGAACACTAGTGGTACGATTGTAGTCATATTGGGTGGTACACTCATTCCATTACCGAATAACCAAAATATTGGCACAGGTATAACCGTCAATGGGACAAATGACACCTTCACGCTTACCAATGCAGGTCGTTACTACATCTCATACAAAATAAATCTGACAGCTGCACTTGCTATCCAATCACGGGTTTTGCTTAACGGAACAGCAATTCCAGCGAGTGTAGTGTCTCCAACGCTTTCTCTCAGTCAACTGCAGGCTGACTTTATGGTCACTGTTACCGCTGGATCCACAATTCAGTTACAATTATTCGGGCTTGTTGCTACAGCTATTCTTTCTCCTCCTGGATCCACACTAAACATTATTCAGTTAAGTTAATCGCTCCGACTAAAAAGACGGGAACCACGAGGCTCCCGTCTTTCTTTATACATTTAAGATTTATTATTACAGCACGATTTCCACAGCAGTATTAATCTCAGGCAGCGCAGCAAGCTGCACAAGCACATCTTTTGGAACAGCTTTATCTACAGTCAGAATCATGATCGCTGCACCACCGATAATTTTACGTCCAACCTGCATGGATGCGATGTTGACCTCATTTTGTCCAAGCAGTGTACCTACACGACCGATAATACCTGGTTTATCGTTATGAGAGATCAAGATTTGGTGACTTTCCGGAGCGATATCTACCGGGAATTTATCCAGACGAACGATACGCTCTCCATAACCTGCAAGCAATGTACCCGCTACACGGCGTTCCTCAGCATCCTGAGTTGTAACCAATGTGACGGTAATCAGGTTGGTGAATCCTTTGGTTGCCGAGGTTTGGCTTACAACGACATTCAGATCACGGATTTTGGCCAAATGCATTGAATTGACGATGTTGGCTTCCCCACCCAAATGTCTGGCGAGAATACCCTTCACAATGTAACGCGTAAGAGGAGATGTATCTACTTCAGAAAGTTCACCAGCATAGTCGATCCGAATCTCCTGCACTGCATTTTGTGTAATCTGCGCTGCAAAACTTCCCAACGTTTCACCCAGTTTGAAATAAGGCTGCAATTTGTTCATTACGGTTGGTGCTACAGCCGGCATGTTAACTGCGTTCTTGAACGGTTCATTCCGCAAAATATGAAGAACTTGTTCGGATACGTCAATCGCTACGTTTTCTTGTGCCTCAACAGTGGATGCACCAAGGTGAGGTGTAACGATGATGCTAGGGTGATTCAGGAATGGATGGTCCTGAGCAGGTGGTTCACTTTCAAATACATCAAATGCTGCTCCGGCAACAATGCCTTCATCAATGGCTTCCACAAGTGCCATCTCGTCAACTACACCACCGCGAGCACAGTTGATGATACGCATGCCTTTTTCATAACTTCGAATTGTGGACGTGAGATCATGTGCCGTGTTTCTGGTGTTAATGGTGTATGAACGGTCATAAAGTCTGCATTGCGAATGATATCATCCACACTAGCCAATTTCACCTGCAGCTTTTCAGCACGCTCCTCCGTGAGGAACGGGTCGTAAGCCAGAATGTCCATTCCGAATGCTTTGGCACGCTTGGCGACTTCACTACCGATCCGTCCCATACCCAATACACCCAGCGTTTTATTTCTTAATTCCACACCCAGGAAGGTTTTACGATCCCACGTACCTTGAATAGTCTTGGCGTAGGCCTGAGGAATGTGTCGAGCCAATGCCATCATCATGGCAAATGTGTGCTCACAAGTTGTGATGGTATTACCGTCAGGTGCGTTAATAACGATGATGCCTCGCTGTGTGGCAGCTTCCAGATCAATGTTATCTACACCAACACCTGCACGTCCGATTACTTTAAGGTTGGTACCAGCCGTCATAATACGATCTGTAACACGAGTCTGGCTACGAACCAAAAGGGCATCATAATCACCAATAATGGCAACAAGTTCATCTTCACTAAGACCGGTTTTCTTCTCAACAACAACATCATTTGCATCCACCAGTTGCTGGATACCTAGATCACTGATAGGGTCCGACACTAACACTTTGTACATGGTTTCTTCCTCCTTAGGTATGTGTATCTATATCGTCAAGGTTTGACCTCAGCAGAGAGGTGTTCCTTAAAACCGGGTTGATTCTTCCGCCCAACAACGCGGTGTCGCAGCAGAGGGGGAAGGTGAAGCAAATAGAGTGATTCCACAGATATCCTTTAAAATAAATCAAAAAACTCTCAATCCACATACTGCTTGCGCAATAAGGGACGAGAGTTGTCGTGGTACCACCCTAATTCACCGCCGTTTCGCAACGACAGTCTTAGCGGTCAATGAAGACCGAAGAGGATAACGGGTCTAAACCGATTGCACCTACTCCAATTTCAATGCAATAACTCAGGAGCGCTCAAGACCATTTGCCTGCCACCGATTCACACCTACCATCGGCTCTCTGTAAGACGAAGCAACGTCTTTTTTCCATCATCGTGTTTAACGTGACTAATTTTTTCATAATGTATCATGGCTGACATGAGCATGTCAATAGGCTTAAATGTTTTAAATTGTTTTGCAGATCACTTTCGATTCACCTGAAAAGGTAGTCATCCTAAGTAATAGAATAGGTACTGAACCTACCAGAAGAAGAGGGAATATGTGCTGTTTGGTGAACCGGATTTTACTGCTTTAATGAAGTAATGGCCCGTACACAGAACCAGGACTTGGGGCAGGCCTTGAACCAATTTGGTTTTTTGGCTATCATTTAGTATACTATCCGATTGGACAACGTAATTGTTATCCATCAAATTTAACTCAAGAGGACAGACGCATCCGATGAAAAAATTCAAGTTTCCCAAGTTCAAAATTCAAAAGGCTGAGCCACAGCAGCTTACCGAGCGTTTGCTTTTAATCAATCTATACTTTACACAAGGTCTGACACTGATTATCGGAGTTGTGTGGGTCTTGTTGCAAAAACGAAACTTGTTAGATGTACTTGCATGGCCTGACAATTACCAATTTGTATGGTGGGGTCTTGGTCTTGCTGGCATTATGCTTGTTATGGACTTGGTACTGTCGTATGTTATACCTCAGGAAAGCATGGATGACGGTGGAATTAACGAGATGCTGTTCCGTGGGCGTCCGATCTGGCACATTGTATGTATTGCAGCCATTGTTGCTGTGTGTGAGGAATTATTGTTCCGTGGAGCCATTCAGCATGCCATCGGTCCTTACTGGACAAGTATTTTGTTTGCAGTTATCCACATTCGTTATTTGCGCCACTGGATTCCAACAGGATGGGTGTTTGTCTCAAGTTATGGATTGGGTTGGATTTATTTGCAATCCGGCACATTATGGGCGCCTATATTATGTCACTTTATTATTGATTTGGTGTCCGGATTAGCGATACGTTTTCGGAGGGGATCATGAATCAGCCATTAAGTAGAATGAAGACATATGGCAGTCAGCGCCATCGACAATCGGATAAAAAGAGAAATCCGAGCGTCAGGTAGCTTCTCAAGTAAGCATGGTTGCTGAAACGGCAGCTGCTGCTGAGGTTGGCGGAATCACACCAATTACTTCCATTTCTTTACCTAGATCACAGCGTAAGCCTTATATGGAAAAGCTGGAAAGTCCAGTACTACCCCAGAGAGCACCATCACGCTCCAAAAAACGCCACAATCAACGGAAGAGTCGATTTCTGAAGCAGGTTCTCTTCCTACACGGACGGAATTACATCCTTCACGTCGATTAAAATTGAGCAAAAGATTTGTCAATTCACTCATATTTATTTTTGTCCTGCTAACGATTAGTCTGGTTTGGTGGGGAGTCAAAGGGGCACCCGCTCTAAACACGTTCCTTCCTTTGCCGTGGTAATGCTGTTATTCGCAGGAGTAGTCATTTTGATAGGCGCTTTACTGTTCATTCATATGTGGTGTGAAGCGCATATTCATCAAGTGATTGAAGAAGAAATTGAGGTTCCTCATCTGCCCCTTTCCTTTGACGGGGTTAGGATGTTGTATGTATCAGACACTCACAAGCGCAAGCTAAAGCAGAAGGATATGGAACACTTTAATAACAAGGTGGACTGGGTTCTGATCGGCGGGGATGTTGCGGAAAAGGAATCTCATGGTCTCTGGTTAGACATAATATGAAACTTTTATCGAACATCGCTCCTTCTTTTACGGTGTATGGCAATCATGACAAGCGGGCTGGTACTGCTCAGCTTGCTCGGATCCTACGGGAATCGGGAGTTCAGCTCCTTCAGGATAATGTCGTATATCTGCGCAGGGGCAATGACAGAGTAAGCCTGATCGGTATAGACTATCGTTCAAAAAAGGGTGACGGATTGCTACAACAGATCGGCGACCATTTTTGCAAAATTGCCATCATTCATGATCCTTTGCAAGCCCTTCGATTGGAGCAGAATGCAGATCTAATCTTGAGTGGTCATACACATGGCGGACAGTTGGTATTACCGTTTTTTGGACCTGTGTTCCTGAGCAGAGCGTATCGTCCCATATCGAATGGGTGGTACTCCCTGAAGCGTGAACCGGGGGCGTTCATCAAGAAGGCAAAATACTGGTTAGCAGAGGATACGGTACGAATCATATTCCTCTTCGGCTAGGTTGTCCTGCAGAGATGCATCTCATCACGTTAAGAGTCTCCGCGGAAAAAGCACTCACATAAAACAGCCTTGATCCAACGGATCAAGGCTGTTTTACTTTCATGCGAAAAATATAAATTAACGAGCCTCCAATTCAATAGCACGAGGATCGACAAAAGAATAACCTTTCTTTTCGAGCTTGGTTAACAACTCATCCAGTGCTTCAACCGTCCATGGCAATTCATGCATCAGAATATTGCTTCCTGGATTCAATTGATCCAGTACATTCTGAATGACTTTTTCCGGTTTGTTTTTGGTGCTCTTATCCCAATCCAGTGAACCATTTGACCATGTCATATATAACATGCCGTTTTTCTTTACAGTAGCCTTAAGTGCATCATTACCCGATCCAAATGGTGGTCGGAAAAATTGCGGCTCCTCCCCAATGGTGTCTTTGACTATTTTCTGGACATCTGTAACCTGTTTTGCCGCTTCGGCGGTAGACATTTTTTTGAGATCCTCATGATCCCAGGCATGATTGCCTACAATTTGATTACGTTCATGTATGAGTTTGAGCAATTCCGGATGACTTTTCACCCGATAACCATTGACGAAAAATATCGCTTTAGCATTATGTTTATCCAACGTGTCGATTAGTGAATTAATCATTTTTTCTTCTTTGGGTCCGTCATCAAACGTCAACAAAACCACTTTGCTTGGGCTCTTGTCATCATTCGGCTTAATATAATAATTTTCATTCATATGATACGTCTTATCCACATGCCGTTCTGTCTGAATCTGCTTCGGAGGTTCCGACTCTTCGTTTGTCTCAGTGGTTTTGCCGTTTGAAGGGTCGGTCCCGCTAGTCTCTGGTTCTGCTGTTTCAATGGGGTTAGAATTACTTTGCTCTTCTTGAATTGTGGTTGAGGGTTTGCTTGTGGATGCCGAATCATCTGATGTTTTTTCGTCGGCTGTCCCACAGGCGGATAACAGCAAACTTGCAGTTATAATCAATGCTGCGGCATGTCTGAACATGATTTCAACTCACTTTCCTGTATTTATGCGGAATGAGATCACTCACTCCCGCAAACACTAAGTATGATTTTAACACTTAAAGGAGGTTGGTGTAATGAAGACGTCATCCTTTTTTTGGGGCATTGTTATTGGTGTTGCAGCCAGTTCATGGTTGACCAAAGGCAGATTGCCCTTAATGTCATCGGGTTCGTCGCGTAACATGATGGATCAGGCAAAACATAAGATGATGGAGATGACTTTCCCGGGGATGGATGGGTTCACAAGCAAGCAAAATCAACATGGTGAATCACACAAATCTCCAGCAGCAAAAAGTGCAAGAGCGATCACACCGCAGGAAAAAGAGGCGAATATGAGCATGCTCAAAGATTTTATTCGCACGAATCCGGATGTGAAGCATGAAGTGGAGCAGATTTTAAGCCAAACAAACACAACAGTACCGGGTTTATAAACTAAAACCCTCAATTAGAATCATCCACAGTCTTGATTTGCTGTGGAATGATTCTTTTTGTCGATTTTACTTCGTGCATTTAGAGGTATAAAATGATAACATAACTACATAGATTTATTTTCAGCACATATTGTTTTGTGCTTCATAATCTGTTATAAGACTTGCTTATAAAGGGGAGATCCTGTATGAAAATAGAACGACTAAGTCACGATAAGATACGGATTTTCCTGACCTTTGACGATCTGAGCGAGCGCGGAATACAAAAAGAAGATATGTGGCAGGAAATACCGAAGGTACATGAACTGTTCACTGAAATGATGGATCAGGCCTATTCCGAACTTGGATTTGATGCCACAGGTCCGCTCGCTGTCGAAGTATTCGCACTTCCCGCTCAAGGGATGGTTGTCATTGTCACACGTGGAAAATATGATCCGCAACAATATGGTTCAGGTCATGAAGATGATCTTCCTGAAGAAGTATATGAAATGGAAGTTACACTCGAGCAAAGCGATTCCATCGTTTATGCATTCAAGGACTTTGAAGTGCTTATTGAAGCTGCACATATGTTGCGTCAGCATGTTACGGATGCTGGGAGACTTTATTCTTATAAAGACAAGTGGTTCTTGCATTTGGAGCCAGATGAGGTGGACTCCACCAAACATGCAGCATTGATTGCCTTGCTTGCTGAATTTGGTGAAGGTTCATCCGTAACCCCGGCAGTTATGGAAGAGTATGGTAAAGTTGTTATTCCTGCACAAGCGATTGATGTTATCTGCACCCACTTCAAACGCCAGGATTAATCTCTAGTTGTAATTGCGTCTTTAGTCAGAGGAGGGAATTTCGGTGCTTTTGTTTTCGGTCTTAGCGGCAGCAGTTGCTCCGGGTCTCGCCTTGTTAACATACTTTTACCTGAAAGACCGTTATGACTATGAGCCACTTCATATGGTATTGCGAGTGTTCCTCATGGGAATTCTCATGGTATTGCCTGTGATGATCATTCAGCGTGGCATGATGATGTGGCTCGGAGATAATCCTTATGTTGAGTCCATTGTGATCTCGGGTGGCGTGGAAGAATTCGTCAAATGGTTCGTACTTTATCATATCATCTACAATCACACTGAATTTGATGAGCCGTATGATGGGATCTTATATGCAGTTGCCGTTTCCCTTGGTTTTGCCACAGTGGAGAATGTGTTGTATGCCTTTGCGGGGAATGCATCCGTCTCAGCCATGTTCCTCCGGGCACTGCTTCCTGTTTCAGGTCATGCCATGTTTGCGGTAATTATGGGTTATTACATGGGCAAGGCCAAGTTTATCGGTGGCAAGAAAAAGCGGTGGTATCTGATCCTTTCCCTGGGATTACCTTTTTCTGGCATGCGTTGTACGATGTAATCATGAACACCATGGTGAATCATTGGTTGTGGTTCATAGCGCCATTAATGGCGGGCCTGTGGTATGGGGCAATGGGGAAAATCACACGTGCCAATAATCGTTCTCCTTTTCGTTTTGTGAAGCGGGAGGAAGAGGTTAAATTATAAAAAATACGGACACACTGGTGGACATAAAGCGCATATTGCGCCTATGGCTCCGGTGTGTTTTTATGTTTACGGTTAAACTCCCGGGGAATGACCAACAGAAACGGAGATCGTTGTGATGAGAATTAAAATTAAAATCAGATGCAAACAATGTGGTGAACGTTTTACATTACGAGGCAAGAAAGAACGGGGCCGAATTGAGACGGGATTCAAGCAGTGCCTCTGTGATAACAGAGATCAGTTTGAAATTGAAGAAGAGGGCATGGCAACCGGGATTCAGTTGAATTAAAAGAGGACTCAAACGGTACTTTCGCAGCCTGCTTGTGTACGGACTGGAAATCGCATGCATAAGAGATCTTTCTTCGATCCACAATAGAGGTAGTGGTTTAGAAGAAAGGAGACTCTACCGATGTATAAACGATTAAGTTCAGTCATGTTTCCGATATTTGCGGTTCTGTTGGTCGGTGCACTTGTATGGGGCTATCAGGAGAATCAGGAGAAGAATGCAATTCTGATCAAGGCAGAGAATCAATATCAGCGCGCCTTTCACGATTTGTCTTTTCATATGGATAAATTACATTCGGAGATTGGCAACACCTTGGCGGTTCACTCCACATCACAGGGGATGCACCGCAAAGGTTTGATGAATGTATGGCGACTCACCAGTGAAGCGCAAAATGAGATCAACCAACTGCCACTCACCATGCTGCCATTTAACGAAACAGAGGAGTTCCTCTCGCGCATTTCCAACTTTGCCTATCGCGCGTCGATGCGTGACTTGACGAACGAGCCGCTCAATGAGAAGGAAATGGGCAACTTGAAAAAACTGTATGAGAATTCATCCGAAATTACCAAGAATCTGAAAGATGTACAGCAGAAAGTGCTGACAGACCGTTTGCGCTGGATGGACGCGGAGACTGCCATGGCTACACAAGAGCAATCCATGGACAACACGATCGTTGATGGTTTTCGTACGGTGAACAAAAAGGTGCAGGAATATCCGGAGCTTGATTGGGGTCCTTCTGTATCCAATATCTACGCAAAACGGACAGTCAAGAAACTGGACGGGCTGCCAGTGACCAAAGAACAGATTCAGAGCAAGGCTGCAAAATTCTCTGATGTGGACAGTAGCAAAATCAAAGTACAGGAAAACGGTAAAGGAACGGACTGGGAATCGTATACTGCGACAGTCGATCATGCCAACAATGGCAAACTGATGATGGATTTCACCCGTAATGGGGGATGCTTATCTCTTACAGTGATACTCGTCCGATTGGGACCAAAAAAGTATCCCGTAAGGATGCCATGGCAAAAGCAGATCAATTTCTAACGAATAAAGGTTACAAAGATATGAAAGCCGTAAATTATGATGAATTTGGTAATCTGGGTAACCTTACTTATGTGCGTAAGCAAGGGGACACCTTGATCTATCCCGAGAAAATGTCCGTTCGTGTAGGACTGGATACAGGAGAAGTAACTGGATTCCAGGCGAGTGACTTTGTGTATGAACATAATGACAAGCGCAAAATTCCGAAAGCCACACTTACGGCGCAACAGGCACGTCAAAAGCTCAACTCGGACTTTGAAGAAAATTATGTACGCAAATCCCTGATTGAGAATGATTACAGCAAAGAAGTGTTGTGTTATGAATTTGGAGGCAAGATAAACGGTTCACGTTACCGGATATACATTAATGCGAATACAGGAATAGAAGAAGCGGTAGAAGAGATCAAACCAGTCAATGCAACCTCATAAAAAGAGGGATCATCCCAATTTCTATAATGAACGAATAATTGCGGCAGACCACGATGTGGTCTGTTTTTTTCTTGTCTAATGTGAGAAAGGTCATGGTATAATAGTCCTTGTACATACGAAGATAAATACATAAAGTGGCGGTGAACAGCTTGTTTCCTAAAATAAATGAAATTTTATTCATCCAGATTGCTTCTGCTGATGAAAAAGAGGAACACAAAGAGTACAAATCACGCATTGCAGATATGGATGACAGCAGTTTTCTAATTGAAGTCCCGATGCAACAAGGAAGCAGCCGTCTGAAAAGGCTTTTTTTCGGAGAGGAATTGTCTATTTCATATATTACGGAGGATGGAGTCAGACATTATTTTAATACCTTTGTTACAGGATTTGAAGAAGATGTGGTTCGTCTTGTTCGTATCCGCAAACCACTTCCGAGCGATATATCCAAAATACAACGTCGCAGCTTTCTTCGTGTTCATGCAAACCTTGAATTGGCCATCCAGAGCGAAGATCTGACCCGTGCTGTCGGATTGACTGAAGATATTGGCGGGGTGGATTGTCCATCTACGGCGAAGCCGGGTTTTCATTAGCTGAAGGTCAGAAACTGAAATGCTGGTTGCTTGTTCCATACCGCAACTCAATTATCGAACATGTAAATTTTGAAGCTGAGGTTGTACGGATCAAAACCCTGGAAACCGGCAGACAGCTATGCATGCTGAAATTTGTGCAGATCACAGATTCGGAGCGCCAGAAAATTATCAAGTTTTGTTTCGAGCGGCAACTGGACTATCGTACCAAATAGGAATGTTGTGGCATAAAGAGAGTGAACTGCGGGCACCGTAATGAAAAAACGGAGGTATTGCCATGAATTATCGTCATGCAAACCGCAGATATGAACGTCTTTACTATGTTTTTTCCCGGCGAATGGAACGAAGGGTTACGATTTTGATTACAGCCCTTCTAATCCTGCTTGTGGTGTATCAATTACTGCTGTTGGTACCAGGCTTCAAGAAGAATATGACCACTATTGATCGCATGGAAGGTACAACAATTCAACTTCAGTCTTTAAATGATCACGAATATCCGTGATTTGTCTGTTTTTGCATCCATGTGTAGAGTGTGGTATAATTTTCACGATGCAGGCAATGCCTGTTTTTTTATTGAGGTTTATCGTTTGAGGAGGAATGCCCCGTTGGCAAGCCAGAACACATCAGAGAACGGGAAAATGAACGTTGCAATTGACGGACCTGCCGGTGCCGGGAAAAGCACGGTGGCCCGATTGGTTGCAGAGGCGCTCGCGTATATATACGTCGATACAGGCGCAATGTACCGTGCGGTAACCTTGCACATGCTTCGGGAAGGTATTGCACCGGAAGACGTGGCACGGGTACTTCAGGAAGCCCAAAAGCTGGTCATTGATTTACAACCGGATCCCGACGGACAGAAAGTGTTCTGTAATGGGGAAGAAGTAACCTCGGAAATCCGCTCCCGTGAAGTGACGGGAATCGTGTCCCGATATGCGCAAATCGAGGGGCTGCGTACGCAATTAGTGGATACTCAGCGGCAAATGGCTTTGCGCAAGGGCGTCGTCATGGATGGACGCGATATCGGAACGACAGTACTGCCCGATGCGGAAGTGAAAATCTTCATGACTGCCAGTGTGGAAGAGCGTGCGCTTCGCCGCTTCAAAGAACTGGACCCCTCTGAAGGACTGACGTTGCAACAACTGGAGCGAGACATTGCCACCCGTGACAGATTGGATGAGAGTCGGGAAATTTCCCCGCTGCGCTGTGCTGAGGATGCAATTGTCCTCGATACAACGGAGATGAACATTCATGAAGTGGTTGACAAAATCGTATCTTATTGCACAATGGTCAGAGGAGAGATCGGTCTATGATTTACACATTTTGCAGCACTTTACTGCGGATCATTTACACCATTCTTTTCCGCTTGGAGGCCGTTGGACGGGAGAATATTCCGAAAGAAGGCGGCGTACTTTTATGTTCCAATCATATTAGTAACTTCGATCCTCCAACCGTGGGTATCAAAATTCGTCGTCAGGTGCGTTTCATGGCCAAAAGCGAATTGTTTGAAGTTCCTGTACTCGGCCGAATCATTAAAGCCGTTGGCGCTTTCCCGTGAAACGTGGAGGTGTCAGTAAGGAATCCATCAAGACCTCGCTCAATATTTTGCGTGATGGTCAAGTGCTTGGCATTTCCCCTCGGGAAGCCGTCACAATGATGGAGGTATCGGCAAAAAAGGAGCAGCGAGTTTTGCTCTCCGCAGTGGCGCTACAGTTATACCTACTGCTATTATCGGTAACTACAAAGTTTTTCGTAAGATGAAAGTTGTATATGGAGCACCTGTGAATTTGGACGAGTTCAAAGAAGACCCATCTGGAGAAGCTCTGGAGAAGGCGACTGAAAAGATTATGTCCAAAATTAACGAAATGGTGCAAACGGGCGTGCCGAGCAAGTAACGGCTTCGTCGGTAGCTGAGTGCATGTTTCCATATTTTTGAGGGAGACTAAAGCTTGAGCACTCAGTGATGAAAGTGTTTTGAACTCTGCTATAGGCAGGTTTGAATATAATGGGGTTTTTGAATTGAGGAGGGTATTTGACATGTCGGAAGAAATGAAAAATCAAGAAGCAACCCAAGATGAGTTGGATCAATTCGTTTCCTTGAAAAAAGGAGATACCGTAAAAGGAACCATCGTCAAATTGGAAGATAACCAAGCCTATGTGAGCATTGGATATAAATATGACGGTGTAATTCCAATTCGTGAACTGTCTTCATTGCATGTTGACAGCGCGTCTGATGCAGTAGAAGTTGGACAAGAAGTTGAAGCTAAAGTTCTTAGCATCGACGACGAGAAAGAAAAACTCGTTCTGTCCAAACGTGCAATCGACAGCGAAAACGCATGGGATCAATTGCAAAAGCATTTTGAAGACCAAGACGTATTCGAAGTTGTTGTAGGTGATGTTGTTAAAGGCGGTCTGGTAGCAGACGTGGGCGTTCGTGGATTTATCCCGGCTTCCATGGTTGAACGCCATTTCGTTGAAGACTTCAGCGACTACAAAGGACGCACACTGCGTGTTAAAGTGAAAGAGATCGACCGTGAGAACAACAAAGTGATCCTTTCCCAAAAAGACGTACTGGAGCAAGAATTCGAAGCAAACAAAGCTACAGTAATGGCTGGTTTGCAAGAAGGTCAAGTGATCGAAGGTACAGTACAACGTTTGACTCAATTCGGAGCATTCGTTGATGTAGGCGGAGTTGACGGTTTGGTTCACGTATCCGAGCTGGCTTGGACTCACGTTGAAAAACCATCCGACGTTCTGTCTGAAGGTGACAAGGTTAGTGTGAAAGTGCTGAAAGTTGACCCTGAAAAAGGCAAAATCAGCCTGAGCATGAAAGCTGTTCAACCGGGTCCTTGGGAAACAGCTAGCGAAAAATTCAATTCCAGCGATATCGTAACAGGTGTTGTAAAACGTCTGGTTGACTTCGGTGCATTTGTTGAAATCGCTCCTGGCGTTGAGGGACTTGTGCATATTTCACAAATCTCCCACAAACACATCGGCACTCCACATGAAGTGCTGAAAGAAGGACAGGAAGTTCAAGTTAAAATCTTGGACATGAACCCTTCTGAGCAACGTGTAAGCTTGAGCATCAAAGAAACTGAAGAAGCTCCTGCTCAACCACAAAAATCAGAGCGTCCAGCTAGAAACAACGCTCCGCGTGAAGAAATCAACAATCCAAACGTTTCCTTGAACAATCAAGGAATGAGCACTACGCTCGGCGAATTGTTTGGCGACAAACTCAGCAAATTCAAATAAGTTAACAATGCATGGTTCTAAGTTATATACTGCATATTTTGCTGAATAACAAAAGCAAGATCGGCGAGCCCAAGGCGGGTTCGCCGATTGTTTTTATTGCGAGTAATTTGGCATGAAACGTTAGCCAAGACATATCTTTTTTGCTATGATGATTATCGTAAGTATGGACAGGAGGAGTGGAATGTATGGCAAGACCCGTTGTGGCAATTGTCGGACGACCGAACGTGGGTAAATCCACCATTTTCAATCGGATCATCGGCGACAGACTGGCCATTGTGGAAGACAAGCCGGGCATTACCCGTGACCGCATATATGGAATCGGTGAATGGAACGGTAAACCATTTAGTATTATTGATACAGGTGGTATTGAAATTGATGGTGAAGATGTAATCTTAAAATCGATTCGTATGCAAGCAGAGCTCGCTATTGAAGAAGCGGATGTTATTGTATTCATGTGTGATGCAAAAGCAGGTATTACGCAATCGGATGAAGAGGTAGCGGAGATGCTCTACCGCTCAGGCAAGCCCATTGTTGTAGCCGTTAACAAAGTGGATAATATCGGACGAAGTGAGCTCATTTATGAGTTTTATGGATTTGGATTCGGTGATCCTATCGGCGTATCCGGAAGCCACGGTACAGGTGTAGGTGATTTGCTTGATGCGATTGTGGAGAAACTGCCAGAACTTGAGGAAGAGACTTACGATGAAGATGTCATTCGTGTAGCTCTGATTGGACGTCCTAATGTGGGCAAATCTTCACTTGTGAACGCTATTCTGGGAGAAGAGCGTGTCATTGTAAGTGATGTGGCTGGAACGACCCGGGATGCAATTGATACACCTTTTGAAAAAGACGGCCAACGTTACGTGTTGATTGATACAGCAGGTATGCGTAAGCGTGGTAAAGTATATGAAACAACGGAAAAATACAGTGTCATGCGTGCGATGCGTGCGATTGAGCGTGCAGATGTTGTTCTGATTGTCATTAATGGCGAAGAAGGCATTATTGAACAGGACAAGCATATTGCAGGATATGCATTCGAAGCTGGTAAAGCGTCATTGTTTGTGGTGAACAAATGGGACGTGGTAGAGAAGCATGACAAAACGATGAAAGAGTTTGAGAAAAAAATTCGGGATCATTTCCTGTTTATGACTTATGCTCCGGTCGTGTTCTTGTCAGCCCTCACAAAACAACGCTTACAAAAACTGTTGCCGGTTGTGCAACGCGTAGCAGAGCAACATTCATTGCGTGTGCAGACACATCTGCTTAACGACGTGGTATCCGATGCGGTTGCGATTAATCCTCCGCCAACAGATAAAGGACGGAGAATGAGAATTAACTATGTGACTCAGGTGGCTGTTAAACCGCCGACCATGGTTATTTTCGTGAACGACCCTGAGTTGATGCACTTCTCTTACGAGCGCTATCTGGAGAATAAAATCCGTTCAGCGTTTGATTTCGAAGGAACACCAATTCGCATATTTACTCGGAAGAAGTCCGACGAAAGTTAGGGGAGAAGTGTGTGATTTTACAAATCGCAGCGATTGTACTGAGTTATCTGCTCGGTTCAATCAGCTTTAGTGTCCTCCTTGCAAAAGCGATACGGGGGATCGATATTCGTCAGCACGGAAGCGGAAATGCAGGAGCTACCAATACGTTGCGCATTTTGGGTAAAGGACCGGCAATTGCTGTTCTGTTACTTGATGTACTTAAGGGTGTTGCAGCTGTATGGATTGGAATCTGGCTCAGCGACGGTTCTGCATGGATTCCTGCACTCAGTGGTATCGCTGCCATTGCAGGACATAACTGGCCGCTTTACTTCCATTTTCGTGGAGGAAAAGGGATTGCCACAGCCATTGGTGTTCTGGTGAGTCTTGCTTTCCTGCCTGCGTTATGTGCTGGGGTGATCGCTATTCTGTCTATTGTATTGACACGATACGTTTCATTGGGGTCCCTGATTTTTGTAGCATTTACACCCATCTTTATCTTGGTATTACCCGGATATTCAATGAATATCTTCTGGGGGAGTCTGATTATTTGTCTGTTTGCGTTCTGGAGACATCGTACCAATATTGCGAAGCTCGCCAAAGGACAGGAAAATAAATTGGGATCGAAAAACCCTGGAGGGGGTAAACGCGTTGTCTAAAAAAGTTGCTGTTCTGGTCGCTGGGAGCTGGGGAACGGCTCTGGCCAGTGTACTCGCTGCCAATCAGTTGGACGTGATGATGTGGACACGTGGTGAAGATCAGGCTAACGAAATCAATAGCAAGCACACCAACACGCGCTATCTTCCGGATGCAGAGCTTTCACCACGTATTCAAGCAACAAGTGATATGGAAGCGGCAGTGGAAGGCGCCATAGCTGTGTTAATTGTTGCGCCTTCTTCAGCCATGCGTGCAGTTGCGAACCAGCTTAAGGCTTATTATAAGCCTGAGATGTTAGTCATTCATGCAACCAAAGGTTTTGAGACAGAAAGCCTCAAACGGATGTCCACAGTCATCTCAGAAGAGCTTGAATGTGAAGAAGGACGTGTCGTTGTTCTTTCTGGTCCAAGCCATGCGGAAGAGGTCGTAAAGCGATGTCCGACTACTGTGGTTGTAGCTTCACTGGATAAGTCATCTGCCGAGGCTGCTCAAGCTTTGTTTATGAATGCCTATTTCCGGGTGTATACGAATCGGGATATGCTCGGTGTTGAGCTGGCAGGTGCCTTCAAAAACATCATTGCTCTTGGTGCAGGCATGTCAGATGGTCTTCAATTCGGTGATAATGCCAAAGCCGCTTTGCTAACACGCGGTCTGGCAGAAATCACACGTATTGGTGTTGAGATGGGAGCAAATCCGCTGACGTTTTCGGGACTTGCTGGAATCGGGGATCTGGTTGTGACGGCTACAAGTCAGCACAGCCGGAACTGGAGAGCAGGTTCCATGTTGGGCCAGGGACAGAAGCTGGATGATGTGTTGAAGTCCATGGGCATGGTGGTCGAGGGTATCCGAACTACGCAAGCTGCCTATTTCATCTCGCAAAAATATGGCGTGCAAATGCCGATTGCGGACCAGTTGTATCACGTTTTATTCCAGGAGAGACAGCCGCGTGATGCAGTTGAAGCCTTGATGGGACGTGACCCGAAGACTGAAATGGAAGTCATGAAGCTTGAAACCTGGGAGCAGTGGCATTCCTGATTGTAATCAGCCCAAACGTACCTTGTGAAATAAGAAGCTTATTCACCTTTTCCGTTGCGGACTCATACTATACACATGAGTATTGCCGGAGGAGGGGAGACGAATGGGTAACAACATTTCTAAAGATGCGCTGAATGCAATCAACAAGAAAACGGGTAAAACAATAACAGAAGGTGCTGTCAAGAAATTGGCTAGCACGGTGAAACCAACGACGATTCAGAATGAAGCTCAGTTGCGCCAATTGATCAAGCAAGTATCCGCCATGGCGAAAGTTCCGGTATCTGAGGATACGGTTAAGGATATTGTGAGTGCGGTCAAGAAAAGCGGATTGAATCCGAGCAGTATGGAATCGTTAATGAAAATGATGATGAAAAAATAATAGATTACGCCTGCTTGTGCAGGTAATCCAGTAAGACAAAAAGACGAGTCGGCTCCTGTCGGCTTGCTTTTTTGTCTTTTTTTGGAAAGTTGAGCTGAATTTCGTGTTATAATGGTTGCAATTGTCACAGTGTCAGTGATGAATATTGGACTGAAGGGGAGACTGCTGGATTATGAGCGCAATGGACAAGATGTGGCTGTCATTGGTCGCCATCCTCATTATGGGACTATCTGTATTCCTGATTACGTTTGCTCGTGCCAAAACAAAAGGTATTGTACGGGGGATTCTTTCCTTCATTGCATTTTTGATTATGCTGATTGGCTTTTTCGGTGGAATCGCTTCTCTGACCTGATTTCCCATGCCTGAAAGATAACATCCGCATAAGCACAACATAAGAACTGACACAATGAACACGGATGAGGGGAGTGTGAGCCTATGGGGCCGCATGATACGGAGGGTCGGACAGCGCGTTATCCGGAATTACACGCGGCTTTGCTGGAAACGGCCAAAGCCTGGAACACTCAGCCACAGACATGGTTACTTGGAGGAAGCTGCGGGTTGCTGCTTCAGGGGGTAGAGTTACAACAGGCTCCGAGAGATATTGATATTTATGCTGATGTTGCTGCGGCTAAGGAACTTCACCGGGTCGCTCCGGGGAAATAGTTGACGAGCCTATAGTGGATAAAACAGGACCTTATGCTTCTCTGTTAAGCCACTATCAGGTGGGTGAATGTGCGCTGGAACTGGTGGGAGGCTTCGAAATATGGGCTCGCAAAAGTTGGTACCGTATCGAGATTGAGCATGTACTTGCTCCGCATGCACCAGTAGCACAAGTGGGTTCATATACCCTGCGACTGATGCCGCTTGCGCATGAGCTGTTGTTTAATCTGCTGCGAGGTCGCGAAGATCGTTATGTGCCCATTGCGTCACAGATGCGTCAGCGACCACATGTACATCAACCTATAATGATGCTTTTGAGTCAACAGAATGTATGGACAAGCCGCTTTAGAACCGAAGTGGAAGACCTTGTTGGCTTTGCATGGTCACCGTAGGTTGAGGGAGGAAAATGATGGATTATACAGTTACTTTTTTACCAATGAACAAATCGATTTCGCTCAAACCAGGGGCAACACTTCTGCATGCAGCACGACGTGCCGGAGTCAAGATTACGACCCGATGTGATGGCAAGGCGGCTTGCCTGATGTGCAAAGTGAATGTGGACGAAGTATATCGGGAGGAGTTGTATCCGCCAACGGATGCAGAAAAGCGCAAGTTGGGTTCCCTGTTGGAAGCAGGTACACGACTGTCCTGTCAGGCCAAGGTATGTGGATCGCTATCGGTTCATATTCCAGAGGACCCGCTGAAGGCAGCCATTCGGAAACAACTGGAACGTCAGCAACAGGATGATGACTGGTTCTGAGCGTTTTGAGATGGATTCTCTAATGAGTTATTCAAGGAGGACACCGATGATTAGGAACAAGCCGAAATGTGTAGAAGGAAGCGAACGGCAACGTCTGACGCATCAGATGGGCGGTCTGCTGTTATTCCTGTTGTTTGCTTTTACAGCAAGTGGTTGTATGTATCCCTCGCAGAGCAATTCGGACCCCAAGATAGCCTACCGGGAAAGCGTGAGCCGTATCCAGAGTGCGGTAGAGGCTTTCCAGCAGGAAGAGGGGATTTTGCCAATAATCAATGCAGATATGGAAACGCCAAAATATGAAAAGTTCAGAGTGGATCTGCCCAAGTTAAAGCAGCTGGGGTATCTGGACGAAATACCGGGAACCGCTTTTGAAAGTGGTGGTAGCGCTTACTTCCTGATTCAGGATGAAGAAGTGAATCCCACCGTTAAAGTAATGGATCTTTTGACCGTACAGAAAGTGAATGATGTACAGCGAATGGTTAATCAATATAAGTCCGTACATAACAATAAGCTGCCAAGTGGGGAAGAGCTGTATCCGGGGTTATATGCGGTTGATATGGGTCAGGCTGCACAGGCGGGCAATCCTTCGGTTACGTTGAACAGTGTATATTCGGGTCAGGTGTTACCTTTTATGATGGATGAGCAAGGCAAAGTCTACGTGGATTATGCTTTTGACATTATGCAGGCCGTGGAGAAGTCGGACGTGTCTCCAGCTCAGACTGAAGATGTTCGGGATTTTCTGTTGGAGCACTCCTACTTCGTACCAGTAAAATCTGTTTTCTACACTTGGCAAAATAATGCACCGGTTGCGCAGCTAAAACAATAAACATGTTTGCCATTCAACTGATCTGGCTGTATGACCACTTTGGCGCTGATGGTTCAAAAAGAGGTATTCCAAATCAGGAATATCTCTTTCTTTTTGTCCGTATGAGCAGTAACAGTCATAAAAGCTTCACGGATCACATAAAGTAGATTGAAATAAAGACGCGCAGTCCGAGATCGGGGGATTCTCCTAATGTCATCGCCATAAGATAAAAAAACAAAAATACGCGTCATATTGCCGCATACGGATACATAAGATGATACTAGTCCAATTGCATGTACGAGTTAACGCCGCTCTCGCCGGTTTCATCAGAATGCAACGTTCGGCGGCGGACGACTTCCGGGCACTCACAAAGGCGGCTCTACCGTTGCAGGGATTTCAGTCTTCTGATTGAAAAAACGAAGCGGATGCTCTTTAGCATTTTTCCTTCGGAGTAATTTAGGGAGGGGATTTCATTGGAGAAAGTGGACATTTTTAAGGACATAGCTGAGCGGACCGGAGGGGATATCTATCTCGGGGTTGTCGGCGCAGTCCGGACGGGAAAATCAACATTTATTAAACGATTCATGGAAACGATCGTACTGCCAAACATCGCAAGCGAGGCTGATCGTGCCCGTGCAGTGGATGAACTTCCACAAAGTGCAGCAGGCAAAACCATCATGACTACCGAGCCGAAATTCGTACCGAATAACGCAGTCCAAATCAAGGTGGCCGAAGGGCTGGATGTCAATGTGCGCCTTGTGGATTGTGTAGGTTACGCGGTGGAAGGAGCCAAGGGATACGAGGATGAGAATGGTCCGCGCATGATCTCCACACCTTGGTTCGAAGAGCCAATTCCGTTCCAGGAGGCTGCAGAGATTGGTACTCGCAAAGTCATTCAGGAGCATTCCACGCTGGGGGTTGTAGTCACAACAGATGGCACCATCGCCGAAATTGCCCGCAGTTCCTATGTGGAGTCCGAAGAACGGGTCATTGCGGAATTGAAAGAAGTAGGTAAACCGTTTGTCCTGGTCATCAACTCCACTCGTCCTCGCAGTGAAGAAGCCCTGCAATTGCGCAGTGAACTTGCTGCCAAATACGACATTCCGGTGATGACACTCAGTGCAGCCACGATGACGGAAGATGATGTGACGGGTGTACTGCGTGAAGTGCTCTATGAGTTCCCTGTACATGAAGTGAATGTCAACCTGCCGAGCTGGGTTATGGTACTGAACGAGACTCACTGGCTGCGCAGCAACTACGAAAATTCTGTACGGGATACCGTTAAGGATATTCGCAGACTTCGTGATGTGGATCGGGTTGTCGCTCAGTTTATGGAATATGAGTTCATTGACCGCGCAGGTCTGAGTGGCATGAACATGGGGCAGGGTGTAGCGGAAATTGACCTGTATGCGCCCGATGAACTGTATGATCAGATTCTGGTGGAAGTGGTTGGCATCGAGATTCGCGGAAAGGATCATCTGCTGCAATTGATGCAGGAATTCTCGCATGCGAAGAGAGAATATGATCGCTTCGCAGAAGCGCTGGAAATGGTCAAAACGACCGGATATGGCATTGCTGCTCCATCTCTCGCCGAGATGGCTCTGGATGAACCTGAGCTCATTCGTCAGGGCACCAAATTTGGCGTACGCCTGAAAGCAACGGCGCCGTCCATTCACATGATCCGGGTTGATGTGGAATCGGAGTTCGCTCCAATCATCGGCACGGAGAAGCAAAGTGAGGAACTGGTGAGATACCTGATGCAGGACTTCGAGAACGATCCGATTAAGGTATGGGATTCAGACATGTTCGGCCGTTCACTGCACTCCATCGTGCGAGAAGGGATTCAGGGCAAGATTGCCATGATGCCGGATAATGCAAGATACAAATTGCAAGAGACGCTGGGAAGAATCATTAACGAAGGTTCAGGTGGCCTGATCGCTATCATTCTGTAAGACTTCAAAAGACCGTAAGGGGGATCCCCTCGCGGTCTTTTTTCTGTGATTTCTTTATTTTGGATGAAATGGGTGGGAAGGATAGTACTTTCAAAAAAACTTAGCGAGTTTTAGCTTTAAATTGCTAAAACCCATTTACATACTAGGGATTAGCCGTTATATTAATATTCAACTATTGTGATTGAGATCACAGAGAGTGGACAGGGGAGACAGAGATGAAAAGAAGAGAGACAAAATGGGTATGGTTAAGTGTGTTATTAGTATTTACACTAGCGCTGTCCGCTTGCGGAATTAAAAAAGAACCAGCAGCAACTCCAGCTTCGGGTGCATCAGATGATACACCAAAAACGGAAGCAGTTACAGGCCCTCTAAGCGGCAAACGCATTGCACTTATTATGGAATTCAATACAGGTACCTTCTCGCAGCAATATGTACAGGGTGTAAAAGAAGAAATCGAGAAATTCGGTGGTGAACTGACGACGTTTGTTGCCGATAATGACAAAGCGAAGATGGTATCTTTGCTTGATAGCGCAATTAATCAGAAATTCGATGCCATTCTCACGGATCACGGGGATTCCCTGTTAGAGCCAGGCGTGAAGAAGGCAGTGGAACAGAACATTCCAGTCGTTGTGTTTGACGCAGCTATCAGTGTTCCGGGAGCTACCGTGCTGTCGCAGGATGACCAGAAGATGGCTGAGCTCACACTGGAGCAAATGAAAAAGGATATCAATGGACAAGGTAATATCGTCAAAGTATGGGTAGCTGGTTTTGCACCGATGGAACGCCGTCAGATTGCATACGGTGAATTCCTGAAAGCTAATCCGGACATCAAGGAAATAGCTACATTCGGTTCTGCACAGAACCCGGCACTGGATACTCAAGCCAAAATGGAAGCAATTCTCAAGCAATATCCAAAAGGTGAAATTACAGCTGTATGGGCTGCATGGGACGAGTTCGCCAAAGGTGCTGCACGTGCGATTCAACAAGCTGGACGTGATGAGATCAAAGTGTATGGTATCGATATGAGTGATGAGGATCTGCAAATGATCCAGGACCCTAAGAATCCTTGGGTCGCTTCTGCTGCGGTTGATCCAACGGATATTGGTCGCGTTCAAGTCCGTTATGCATATCAGAAACTGAACGGGGACGAGACAGAAGATGCAGTTGTCCTTAACCCGGTCTACGTTCAACGTGAAGCTCTGCCAGATAAACAAATCTCCACTTCGGAGCTGTCCGAGTTCGTTGAAGGTTGGGGTGGCAGCACACAAGGCATCAAGGATTGGATGAGCGAATACGGAATTACTGCTAAATAAGCAGCGTATGGGAAGCGCGCCGCAAGGCGCGCTTTTTCAAACGTATTGAAGATATGAGGTCTGGGTGAAAAAGGGATGCTCCCGGAAGGGAACGATTGGAGGTTAACATCATGAGCACTGCACCAATCCTGCTCCAAATGGAACATATCCACAAGCAGTTTTCAGGTATTCCTGCACTGAAGGATGTGGATTTCTCTGTAAAAGGTGGGGAGATTCATGCGTTGTTGGGTGCCAATGGTGCCGGCAAGAGCACGTTAATGAAAATTCTGTCCGGTGCCTATCCATTGGATCAGGGAACAATTCGGTTGAGTGGACAAACGCTTCATTTAAGTTCTCCGGGAGACGCGAAGGCAAGCGGTATTCACTGTGTCTATCAGGAAGTGGATGCGGCACTGGTGCCACAGTTGACGGCTGCGGAGAACATTATGTTGGATCAGCTGGCTTCGACTGCGGGCGGTTGGTGGAAAAGTCCGCGGAAGCTGCAACAGCGTGCGGTTGAGGCTTTAAAGGAGTTAGGGGCGGATATATCTGTTCACCAGAAAGTGGCTGATCTGACGCTTGCAGAAAAACAGATGATACTACTGGCGCGGATCTTGATTCAGGATGCCAAGGTTATCATTTTTGACGAACCGACTGCACCGCTGAGTCAGGAAGAAACGGATGCGTTTTTCAGAATAGTACATTTATTAAAGGAACGTGGTGTAGCCTGCATTTTCATTACCCATCGTCTTGCCGAAGTGACAGGTCATTGTGATCGCGTAACGGTGATGAGAGATGGGCAGCATGTATTTGCCGGTGAAGCAAAGGGGCTGACAATCAACGATCTGGTTACTCAGATGCTGGGCAAACCCTTTGAAGAAGAGTTTCCGAAGACGGAAGCACCCGTGGGGGAGCTGCTATTGGAGGCCCGTGGACTTCGTCGTGGAGTGAAAGTCAAAGGTGTTGACCTCTCTGTACGTCGAGGAGAAGTCCTTGCTGTGGTTGGTCTGGTAGGGGCGGGTAAAACCGAAAGCTCTCGTTTGCTGATTGGTGCAGATCGGCTGGAGGGAGGCGAGATCCGGTTGAACAACCGTAATCTCCGCCTGTCTCAGCCTGCGGATGCGGCGGCTATGGGAATTGTTTCTGTACCGGAGGAGCGACGTAAACAAGGAATTCTGATTCAGGAGAACGTGGAACGGAATTTAAGCCTGCCTTTGCTAAGTCGTCTTAGTACATTAGGTTTCGTGAGCCGCAAGCGGGAACGCCTCAATGCAGAGTCATTGGTGCAACAGCTTGGAATTAAAACATCTTCGGTGAAGCAGGAAGTGAAATACCTAAGCGGTGGTAATCAGCAGAAGGTAGCCATTGGCAAATGGCTTAATGCGGATGCGGATGTATTTATATTTGATGAGCCAACCAAAGGCGTGGATATTGGAGCAAAAAGTGACATTTTCCGCATCATCAATGAACTGGCATTGGCGGGCAAGGGTGTAATCTATTTTACCTGTGAGCTGGATGAAGGCATGGGAATTGGTGACCGAATTGCTGTCATGTGCGAAGGTGTTATCGTAAAAGAGTTCAAACGGGGCGAGACTAATCAAGAACAGCTGCTATACTATGCAAGCGGTGGACAAGAGGTGCAGTCATGAAGGATAAATCACTGGATTTTGCGTTCCGTTACGGGGCGATTATCGTCATTATTGGAGTTATTGCATTTTTCGGCATTAAATTGCCTTATTTCTTTACGTATAGTAACTTGACCGATATTCTGGGCTCGATCTCAATCGTGACGTTTGTAGCGATCGGTGTTACGTTATCCCTTATTGTGGATGGATTTGATCTCTCGGCAGGGGCAACGGTCTCATTGACAACGGTCGTTACTGCCTCGTTAATGATCTGGTATCAACAACCCCTGGCGATTGTCATTATTGTGCCACTGATTATTGGGGCTGTGATTGGTTTGCTGAACGCCTTGCTCATTGTAAAATTGCGTATTCCGGATTTGCTGGCAACCCTTGCCACGATGTACATCATCGGAGGCATTCACAAAACGTATGCTCAGGGATATACCATTTACAATCATATGCAGTTCCCTGATGGGAGCAAAGCTGCGGGAGAAATGGACCCGACATTCCTGCAGATAGGGCAGGGAAAATGGCTGGGTATGCCGATATCGGTTATCCTGCTGCTCATTGCGGTAATAGGTGTGCATATCTTTTTGACGTATACGAAATATGGGCGTCAGATGTACATTACAGGTGGTAATGAGGAAGCTGCACGATTGTCTGGGATCAAGGTGAACAAGGTGCGTACGCTTGCTTATGTAGCCGCTGGAGTGTTCGCAGCAATCGGTGGTATCATCTATGCTTCCAAAGTGGGATCTGGGCAAATTGATGCGGGATCGCCGTTGTTAATGGAATCCGTAGCTGCAGTATTTGTCGGTTTCTCTGTCTTTGGTGCGGGTAAACCGAATGTCATCGGAACCTTCATCGGTTCGGTTCTGATTGGTGTTCTTGTGAACGGGTTAACGATGATGAACGTACAGTATTTCACGCATGATATTGTAAAAGGTGGGGTTCTCGTGCTTGCCCTGGCGGTTACATTTTACGTCTTAAACCGCAACCGGACTTGAAATTGTGGGCTGTCTGTATTAGTATGAAATTTGTTCAGCGTCTGAAATGCCCGTGGTTTCAGATGACATTCTGCCGAAAATGACTGTTGACCGCAGGCGGAGATTTGTGTTCATCGCTCAAGATGTACGTAGATTTTTTGCGTATGAACGTATATTTCGCTATAAAACGGAAACACAGTATAACATTCAGGACATTGATACAGGAGGTGAAAAACAAATGAACAAATCAGACTTGATTACACACGTATCTGAAGCGACTGAATTGTCCAAAAAAGATGTAACGAAAGCGGTTGATGCCGTATTCGAAGCAATCTCTGGGGCTCTTCAAAGCGGAGATAAAGTACAATTGGTTGGTTTTGGGAACTTCGAAGTTCGCGAGCGCTCTGCACGTAAAGGACGCAACCCGCAAACAGGTGAAGAAATCGAAATTCCTGCGAGCAAAATTCCTGCATTTAAACCAGGTAAAGCGCTCAAAGACGGAATTAAATAAGATTTCTACATATTCCATATGTCGACAAAAAGACCGTGACTTGTTCACGGCCTTTTCTTTGCCCTTTAACGATGATCGTTGCCGCTATCCGAATACTCGGGAGCATCCTTTTGCCCGGTATAAGCAACCAGAATCAGTTCTTCGCCAGCAGCTGCAGACAGATGCTGTTCAATTTCTTTTAACTGTTGGATATGCTCGTCTGTAAGAGCGGCAGGGGTGTACTTCATGCAGATTCTCCTTTCTGTAGCTGTACAACTGTAGTATGACCCGAGGTTGGCTTCTTCTTGCGGTATATTCGCATAAGGCGCAGGTTGACAAATGAAACAATCTTAATCATCATTAACGCTATCGAACGAAGGAAGGGGACATGCGTGATGGATCATCCAACCGGCAATGATTATATTGTAATTAAGGCAGAGGAAAATGGTGTCCAGGTGATCGGATTAACCCGAGGTCAGGATACACGTTTTCACCACACCGAGAAATTGGACAAGGGTGAAGTGATGTTTGCCCAATTTACGACTCATACTTCAGCTATTAAAATCCGGGGCAAAGCCACGCTGATTACTAAGCATGGACAGATTGAATCGGAGTAATGGACAGATTATGTACATTTAAGTAAAGATTGCAGGCATAGCCTGCTTTTTTCATTGTACAATGAGGTATGAGCCTTTACCGGACAGACTACACTAACAGGTAAAGGCAGGGAGGCGTATATGAAACCGCGGATGATTGTTACTGCTTCAATGCTGGCAACGGTTGCGGCGGTCTTTCTGCTTGTTGTGATACAAAACCTACATATGCGTACATGGGGTGGGGAAAACGTACAACCTGCCTCTGCATCACATCATCCAGTTCAATTGACGAATGACAATCTGGTTGATCTGTTAAGCTCCATGCAACTATCTACACCCATTGCAAGAGTGGAATGGAAACAATCTATTTTGAGGCTGGACCTCAAAGTTAAAGGAACGGGTACAAGTTACACTGAAATCTATGAGAACATGGCAGCTGTGGCAGATTTGGGCTTTCGGAGTCTGGATAACGTGGATCAGGTGCTGCTGCGTGTGATGGCAGAAGATGAATGGATGCATAAACGACATCTGTTGCTTGCTGCCGACATTCGGCGCGGAGAGTGGCCCTTGTATGCGATTGACACATTGCGGAACTGGAAAAGTGCGACCTTTTCAGACGAATTGAAGGACTGGTTTCATTTGATGGAGACCGAACTCTGGAAGAAGCAGTTCGAAATGACAAGTCAGGGGTAATAGAATAAGCAGGATTCAGTGCGTGCCCGATCAACATATGCTATAATATATAAGATTGTAGTGCAGAAATGGTTTAACAATGTTAAGGCTTCGGAGGCTGAGAATGAATTCATATCGCGTACCCCAACTAGCAAAGAAATATACGGATTACGACATGATTCGACAACATACGGAAATCCCATCATTTCCGGATAGCCGGGCACGTCTGTTGCAGGTATTTGTGGGCCGCACAGACGAAAAGGTGCATCAAGAGTTATATGCTCTTGCAACTTCGCTCGTTCAGTTGGCCATGGATACGCATGATCGAATCGATACTATTTCCGGTGAGCGGAGAGAGCAGGAGATGCGTTCACGCCAATTGAACGTACTCGCCGGAGATTATTTAAGTAGCCGTTTCTATCAATTGCTTGCCCATGCGGGCAGAATTGAAATGATTGGCAAACTCAGTGGTGCCGTATCCGAAGTGAACGCACGCAAGATGACGCTGTATGAACGGATGAAGAAGCTTCTCGTTTCGGCTGACGAATACTTGCGTGAAACGGTACAGCTGAGGATGCAGCTGTTTCTTTCATTTACAGGCATGATTCCAGATAAGGAAGAGTCACTGTGGAACAGCCTGTTGACCGAATTCAGCACCTGCGAAACGATCGTGGAAGAATTGAATTGGATGAATGATGACAAACAATATCTTCACAGCTATGCATACTGGCACATCAACGAGCATGGTAATGACGACGAGCGCAATGTACTGCGTCAGTCTGAACCGGATGCACGTGCATGGAACGCTATGGTGCTGAAGCATAGGGTTGGCGAGGTTTTGCTGGACAAGCTTCGTGAGTGTACACACCGCATTCAACTGTTGTTGCAAGACGAAGAAGGGCGGATGGGTTTGCATGAGATACACGCAATTCTTGAGCCTTACTTGGCATATTTGCAGCCTTCACATGCGGCAGTAAGGGAAGATTGAGGGGGAGACAGACGAATGGGGAGCGGAGAGACCAAACCGAAAGAAGAACATGTCCATTCGGTTTTTCAGAGTATAGCCGGAAAATATGATGTCATGAATGATATTCTAAGCTTCCGCAGACACAAGGCTTGGCGCAAATTCACCATGAAAAAGATGAATATGTCCAAAGGTGACACCGGTCTTGATTTGTGCTGCGGCACATGTGACTGGACGCTTGCTATGGCAGAGGCAAGTGAAACGGGGCACATGCACGGACTTGATTTCAGCAGCAACATGCTGGAGGTCGGCCAGACGAAGATTAATGCGATGCAGCGTCAGAATCAAATTACCCTGACACAGGGAAATGCCATGTCACTTCCTTTTGAAGACAATTCATTTGATTATGTGACCATTGGATTCGGGCTTCGTAATGTACCTGATCTCAGACAAGTGTTGTCTGAGATGAAACGTGTGGTCAAACCGGGCGGTATGGTTGTGTGTCTGGAATTGTCCAAGCCTACATGGCAACCGTTCAAAGGCATTTATTATTTTTATTTTGAGAAGGTTTTACCGAATCTTGGCAAAGTGTTTGCCAAAAGTTTTGAGCAGTACAAATGGCTGCCGGACTCACTTGCTATTTTCCCGGGAAGGAAGGAACTGGCGGACATTTTTGCGGAAACCGGATTACAGCAAGTGCAGGCCTACCCTCTGACCGGAGGAATCGCGGCACTGCATATTGGAACCAAGGAGAATCAGCATGTTTAGGAAAATTCGCATCTTTTTAGAAATGATCAAGATTGAACATACGCTTTTTGCTTTACCCTTTGCATTTATGGGGGCCATTCTCGGCTCCATGGTAGTGAATGATACCTTCCCAAGCTGGATGCAGATCATGTGGGTATTGCTTGCGATGGTAGGCGCACGTAGTGCTGCATTCGGTTTGAACCGGATTATTGACCAAGCGATTGATGGCAAAAATCCGCGGACCGCAATGAGAGCAATCCCTGCAGGGCTGTTGAAAAATGGGGAAGTTGTTATATTTGTCATTATCTCATTTGTATTGTTATTCTGGGCCTCATCGAATCTTAATGTATTATCCATGCAGCTGTTGCCTATTGCTGTGTTTATGCTGGTACTGTACTCGTACACCAAACGATTCACATGGTTATGCCACGTCGTACTTGGAATGACGATTGGTTTGGCCCCTCTTGGTGGCTGGGTGGCTGTCACGGGGACAATGGATTGGACAGCGATTGTGCTGTACGTTACGATTGTGTTCTGGACAGCGGGCTTTGATATTATCTATGCGTGTCAGGATCTGGAATTCGACCAGGGAGAAGGCCTTCATTCCATACCTTCCCGGTTTGGTCTGGTCCAATCATTGCAGATCGCGAAGTTCTTCCATGTGATTACTGCCATTGGTTTTCTTGTTCTGTTGTTGATAACAGATCTGAGCTGGTGGTATGGTGCAGGTATGTTGGTCACGTATGGTATTCTTTTCTATCAGCATTATATTGTATCGCCCAATGATATGAGCCGTGTTCAAACCGCATTTTTTACCATGAACAGTCTGCTTAGTATAATCGTATTTACGTTCACTCTGATTGATCTGGCGGTGAAATAAATGGTGCAGCAGCCGGACAATAAACGACTGGTTGTCGGAATTACCGGAGCGAGTGGCAGCATATACGGCATTCGATTAATTGAAACGCTGCTTGATTTGGAATATAACGTTCATTTGGTCATATCCAATGCAGGATGGCGTGTACTGAAAGAAGAATTGGATTGGGATGTGACGAATCGGGATGCGGTGCTGGAAGAAAAGTTCGGCAACCGCGCCGGTTCGCTGATCTATCATCCTGTGAGTGATATAGGGGCTTCCATTGCAAGTGGTTCATATCTGGCCGATGGCATGATTATCATGCCATGTTCCATGGGAACTCTTTCGTCCATCGCGCAGGGGTCATCGGATAACCTGATGTCCCGTGCAGCTGATGTGATGATGAAAGAGGGAAGAACATTGATCCTGGTACCACGTGAGACGCCTCTTCATGCAATCCATCTGGAGAACATGCTGAAGCTCTCTCGTCTTGGTGTCCGAATGATCCCGGCTATGCCTGCTTTTTATTACAAACCTCAGACTATGGATGAGTTGATTCTGTTTTTGGTGGGTAAAGTGCTGGATAGCCTGCGGATCCCACATCAACTGTTTACAAGATGGGGAGAACCGGATGAAAGGGGATAATGACTGAGTCCGACACAAGGCCGTTTTTTGCCAAGGTATTGCTCGGTTTATTTGTCCCCCAAATCCCGGGGTATTGGTGAGTGCTGATGGTAAGTCTTCATGAACCACAGTCTTGACCCATGCTCCGGCAACTTCTGTATTTTGTTTCAGAACAAGTCGCAGAGTTTAATTCCCGGGTGTCGGCCATGACATTCGGAGAAGAAGATTACGTTAGATTACCTTATAGAAAAACACAAGCAAGAACGGTAAGCCGGATTTTTCGTAATGCCTGCAATCCCGACTTGCTGGAGGGGAAGGTAAGCATGGATTTATGGACTGACAATACGCTGACACGGGTGAACGAATGAAACTACTGGACATTTTCGGGTTGTTAAAAAAGGACATGGATTACATTGAGAAAGAATTGTATCGCAGTGTTCGAGGAGAGCAGAAGCTGCTGAGCGAAACGTCACTACATTTGCTCAAAGCAGGAGGAAAACGGTTGCGGCCCGTTTTTGTGTTACTTGGCGGGAAATTTGGTACATATGACATTGAACGTCTGAAGCTGGTTGCGGTTCCGCTGGAACTCATTCATTCCGCATCCCTCGTCCATGATGATGTGATTGATAATGCGGAGACACGCCGAGGCAAACCCACGGTGAAGTCAAAATGGGATAATCGGATTGCCATGTACACTGGAGACTATATCTATGGAAAGGCACTTGAAATGACTGCCGGATTATCTGATCCAGCCATTCATCGTATTCTTGCCAAAGCCATGGTTCAGATGTCCATTGGTGAAATGGAGCAAATTCGCGACTTTTTCAATACAGGACAAAGTGTTCGTAACTATCTGCTGCGGATTCGCCGTAAAACGGCACTTCTGATTGCGGTTAGCTGTCAGTTGGGGGCATTGGCGACACGTGCGCCTGAGCATGTATCTTCCTTGCTGTACACGTACGGGTACAATGTAGGGATGGCTTTCCAGATTCAGGATGATGTACTGGATCTGGTAGGTACGGAGAAACAACTTGGCAAGCCACCTGGCAGTGACATGAAGCAAGGCAATATTACTCTTCCAGTACTTTATGCTCTAGAAGAATCCGATCTGCGGGACCCTTTGCTTAAGGAGATTTCCCGTGTCCAGCATGAGGAAGGACGGGCAAGCGCATCGGATGCCATTGGAATGATTCGCCAAAGTCAAGGAATTGCTAAAGCAGAAGCCCTTGCTGACCGATATATGAAGAAAGCGCTCGATGCTCTCGATCAGTTACCTAACATCAAGACGACCAAAAACCTGCGTGATATCGCTCATTTTGTGGTTAAACGCACGCATTAAACATTGTATGACCTTCGACTCTCCGATCGCTCATACCCTTAGATGAACAGACCTGTGAGATTCCTCATTGGGAGGATTTGGACATGTATGTTACAATCAAAGGGATTGCGTTTACATAGTGATTAACTTTGAACCGTGAGTGAGGAGTGAGCTAATGGATCGTACATTTTTGATGGTGAAGCCGGATGGTGTGCAGCGTGGATTGATTGGTCGTATTATTAGCCGTCTGGAAGACAAAGGATTCAAGTTGGTGGCAGGCAAACTGGTGCAGATGTCTGAGGATCAGGCCAAACGCCATTATGCTGAACATGAGGGCAAACCGTTTTTCGATGAGCTGGTTCGTTTTATCACATCTGGGCCTGTATTTGCCATGGTGTGGGAAGGGGACGACATTGTGGCGCTTGCGCGCATCGTCATCGGTAAAACCAATGTGAAGGAAGCGGCTCCGGTACCATTCGCGGAGACTTCGCCAGCCACACACCACATAACCTGATTCATGGGGCAGATTCTGCAGAAAGTGCTTCCGTGAAGCAGCCAATTTCTTTGCTTCAGATGAACTGGTGGTTTACGACAAGAGCATCGCAGCCTGGTTGTAATTATTAGCCAAAAGGGTGATACACGATGCTGGAGCAAGAACAACTACTAGACCCGGATTACACCGGATTCATTCGTAAAATCAAAGAGAGCACAGGCATTGATCTTGCTCAATACAAGGAAGGCCAGATGAAAAGACGGCTGACCACACTTCGCAACAAAAACGGGTTTCATACATTTTCTAACTTTTTTGATGCTATGCAGAAAGATAAATCATTGTTCTATGAGTTTCTTGATCGTATGACCATTAACGTGTCTGAATTCTGGCGTAATCCCAATCGTTGGGAAGTGCTGCGGGACGAGATCCTGCCTGAGCTGCTGGGCTCCAAGCGTCGTGTGAAGGTCTGGAGTGCAGCATGTTCAACAGGTGAAGAGCCTTATACACTTGCTATGATTCTGGACACAATGGGTATTTTGAAGGAAAGCTCGATTACGGCAAGTGATCTGGATGAAGGTGCGTTGGCCAAAGCCAAGGAAGGGCGTTATATGGAACGCTCCCTTAAGGATGTGCCGAAGGAAACGGCGAACCGATACTTCAAGCAGGATGGCCTGGTATACCGTATTGATGAGCAACTCAAAACTTCGATCAAGTTCATGAAACAAAATTTGCTTGTGGACCGTTTTGACGATGGTTACGATCTGATTGTGTGCCGGAATGTCATGATCTATTTTACCGAGGAAGCCAAAAACCTGTTGTATCACAAATTTGCAGCAAGTTTGCGACCAGGCGGTATTTTGTTTGTAGGCAGTACGGAGCAGATCTTCTCGCCGGGACAATATGGTCTGGAGACAGCAGAGACATTTTTCTATCGGAAAAAATAATGTTAATGGTTGTTCAGCCGTCTGAAGCACATGTACATGTGTTCAGGCGGTTATTTGTATACCAAGTACAAGAAAGAGCCGACTTTCTTGTCAAAGCCGGTCAGCTATACTATAATAAGCAAAGAAATTATGGGATTTTAGCAATGTGAAGTTTAACAGTTTAAAGGGGGAACGTATTATGAGTTTACGCTATTTAACCGCAGGGGAGACGCACGGACCCCAATTGACCGCTATTATTGAAGGATTGCCAAGTAATTTGACGATTGATTTTGAAGAACTGAATTTCCAGCTTCACCGCCGCCAAAAGGGATATGGTCGTGGACGCCGGATGCAGATCGAGAAGGATCAGGCAAATTTCGTTGGTGGTATCCGTCACGGATATACAACGGGTGCTCCGGTAGCGCTTGTTGTTCAAAATAATGACTGGAAACATTGGCAGAATATTATGAATATTGAGCCGATCGAAGGTAGTGACGAAGAGAAACGTCGCGTTCATCGCCCTCGTCCGGGACACGCCGATCTGAACGGTGGACTCAAGTACAATCTCAAAGACTTGCGTAACGTACTGGAGCGCTCCAGTGCACGTGAGACAACGGTGCGTGTGGCCTGTGGTGCCATTGCACGTCAATTCCTGGCTGAATTCGGAATCAAGGTAGCTGGACGTGTACTGCGTATTGGTGAGATCGAAGCTCCGTATCAGGACCTTCCGATTGATGAACTGATCGCTGTGACAGAAGCTTCTTCTGTACGTGTTACGGATGCTGAGACAGAGAAGAAAATGGAAGCCTATATCGACCAGATCAAACAAGAAGGCGATTCCATCGGAGGAATCGTGGAATGTATCGTTGAAGGTGTACCTATTGGTCTGGGTAGTTATGTTCAATACGATCGCAAACTGGATGCACGAATCGCACAAGGCGTAATGTCCATTAATGCATTCAAAGGTGTAGAGATTGGTATCGGATTCGAAGCCGGAGTCATTCGGGGGTCTCAGGTGCATGATGAGATTATGCATACGGATGAGCGCGGCTACCACCGGGCTACCAACCGTCTGGGTGGGTTCGAAGGTGGCATGACCAACGGAATGCCAGTGGTTGTACGTGGTGTGATGAAGCCAATCCCAACGCTGTACAAGCCGCTGCAAAGTGTTGACATCGATACGAAAGAAGCATTTACGGCTCAGGTTGAACGCTCAGATGCTTGTGCTGTACCTGCAGCTAGTGTGGTTATGGAGCATGTTGTAGCTTGGGAGATTGCCAAGGCATTCCTGGAGAAATTCGGCGGGGATTCCATGGAAGAGATCCGTGCTAATGTTGCTAGTTATAACGCTCAATTGGAGAATTACTAATATGCGTCAGCTGACGGTACAGTTGGAGGAACGCTCATATCCGATTCTGATTGGCAGCGGTCTATTGGCACAAGCCCCTCTATATTTTGAGCAATATGGCTTAACCAAAAAAAGTCCGTTACTCATCATTACAGATGAAAATGTGGCTCCCAAATACTTGTCAGGTTTGGAGCAAACGCTGCGTACGGCTGGTTATACAGTCGTATCGGCGGTTGTCCCTTCTGGTGAAACATCGAAATCCCTTTCGGTGTTTCAGGATATGATGACTGTCGCGATCGAAGGCAAATTGGATCGGAGTTCTGCGATTCTGGCCCTAGGTGGTGGTGTCGTAGGTGATCTGGCTGGCTTTGTTGCCGCTACATATATGCGTGGAATCAAGTTTGTTCAAGTTCCTACAACGATTTTGGCGCATGACAGCAGTGTGGGCGGAAAGGTGGCTGTCAATCATCCGCTGGCCAAAAATATGATCGGTGCATTCCATCAGCCCGAGCTTGTACTTTATGATGTGGATACACTTCAATCTTTGCCGCCACGAGATGTCTCGGCAGGTCTGTCAGAGATGCTGAAGCATGGGCTAATCCGTGATGAGGCTTTTGCACATTGGTGTGAGGAGCATGCGGAAGAGTTGCTTGCGCTTAATCCGGAAGCACTGGGATACGGCTTGGAGCGAGGGTGCGGTATTAAGGCAGAGATTGTATCCAGAGACGAACGTGAGAATGGAGAACGTGCGTTATTGAACCTGGGACATACGATTGGTCATGCCATTGAAGCGATTGCCGGTTATGGAGAGTTTCTGCACGGAGAAGCGATATCCATCGGTATGGCGGGTTCAGCATTGCTCGGTGAGAAGCTCGGTGCGCCAGCGGGGCTCTATGCAGATACCGTCCGCATGCTGCGCTCCCTTCGCCTTCCGACAACGATGCCTGCACACCTGGACACGGATGCATTGATGGAAGCGATGATGCATGACAAAAAGTTCCGTGAAGGTCATATGGTGTTCATCGTTCCTGATCGGATTGGGGCTGCAAGAATTGTGAAGGACGTACCTGTCTCGGCAGTTCGGGACGTCATTGAAATGCTCAGGAAGGGAGAATAACAGCCATGGTCACACGGGAATTCGCGGGGCTACAACAGTCACGCAGAACAATGAAGAACAGATTTTAAAGGAAACGGCTGTATTGTTGCAGGAGATCGTGGATCGCAATGAGATTCAACCAGAAGATATCTGCAGTGTGTGGATTACATTAACTGGGGATCTGGACGCTGCTTTCCCGGCAAAAGCTATTCGCCAACTGGATGGCTGGGAGCTCGTACCACTCATGTGTGCACTGGAGGTTCCGGTCAAAGGTGCCTTGGCACAGTGTATTCGTTTCATGGTGCATGTGAATACGAACAAAGCCCAGAATGAAATTAATCATGTGTATTTGAATGGAGCACAGGCATTACGTCCGGATTTGGCAGCACCTTCTGGCTCTTAAGTCAGTGGGTTGTCAAACGGAACATAATGATGTATAGTGAGAACCAGTTGAGTAGAGTAGAGATTGAGCTGAGAGCAGCTGAGCTAGTTGAGTATATAGCAGAGTCCAGTGGGTGGTAACCGGGGCAACAGAAACCGGTCAACTGATTCACGGTACGTCGTGCTACGGAAGTTGTAACAGGTACAGGGCGAACAAATTTGTCATAGGACATCTTTTGTTTTGATATATTTTGGTACAAACACAATCAATGCACTATCCCGTATTTACTAATACCGGATGGAGTAGTTGAAGTGTTATAACTGATTTATTTTCCCAAATTGGATAAAGTGAGATGTATCCATTCAGCGACCTGTGAATAATCCGAGAGCGAAGTATAGGGACTTGTTATTTATGAAACATCACCCTGTTAAATACAGCTTATAACCAAACCTCTACCTGATGGTAGAGGTTTTTTTCATTGTATATTAAATCGTTTCTTCTTCCCCTATAAGTTCAACTAATCTTTTACACAATAACGAAGAGGACAGAAATAACGTGAAGAAGCGAAGCGTTCGCCTAAAAGCTTTCTGAAAGAAAGCTACATCGGAAGCATGCGCTATCCCCGGATTTTCCCTTTAGAAAGGGAATCAAAAAAATCTGGGGATAACAGCGATCGGAAGGTTGTTCTGTCATCGGAGTGCTCAGTGTAACCTCTTTAGTTGAACTTACCTAAATCTGAAAGGACGTGATCTGATGATAACGCCAAACGTTAATCAAGTACTGAAAATGTCAAATGAGTATAATCTGATTCCGGTAGTCAAACGGATTCTGGCAGATATGGAGACACCGATTCGAATATTCCGCCGTTATGCTGACAACGACCGGGCATTCCTGTTGGAAAGTGTAGAGGGAGGGATCCAATGGGCGAGATACTCGTTCATCGGTACAGATCCGTTTCTGATGATTTCGGCCAAGAAGGGTCGGATTGTTGTAGAAGAAGCAGGGAAAACTCGTGAGTTGCCAGGCAAACCGATCGAGGAACTGAAAGCACTGCTTCGTAAGTATCGCAGTCCAAAAGATGATGAAGCTGCCACCATTCACAGGTGGAGCCATTGGTTTCTTTGGATACGATCTGCTGTCTTATTATGAGAAGCTTCCAGCTCATGCGCTGGATGACCTGAATATGGATGACATTCGCTTCATGTTCTGTGACCAGATCATCGTGTTTGACCATGTGAAGCAGCAGATGCTGCTCGTCGGTAATGTACACGTCAAGGACGGTGCAACGGATGACGAGATACGTCAAGCGTATGCAGTGACTTCAGAAAAGCTGGAGCAGGCTGCAGAACGGTTGCAGCAGCAAGGACCAGGCGAAAACCTGAATCCGCGTTCCATTCCGGGAGACGTGGAACTGGGGGATATTCGCTCCAACCTCACAAAGGAGCAATTTATCGGTAATGTGGAGCAAGCAAAAGATTACATTCGCGCAGGTGATATTTTTCAAGTGGTACTATCCCAGCGTTTCCATATTGATACGGAAGTTTCTCCGCTTCACGTGTATCGTGTGCTTCGGACCATGAATCCATCACCTTATATGTACTATCTCAAAATGGATGATGAGATTATCGTAGGTACTTCACCTGAAGCGCTGGTCAAGGTGGATGGAAATCGTGTGGAGACACGACCAATTGCAGGCACACGTCCAAGAGGCGCAACAGAAGCGGAAGATCGTGCACTCGCTGCTGATCTGCTCCAGGATGAGAAGGAACGCGCAGAGCATTTGATGCTGGTTGATTTGGGCCGCAACGATCTGGGCCGGGTATCCAGCTTTGGCAGCGTGAAGTGTGACATGTTCATGGAGATTGAACGGTATTCTCATGTGATGCACATGGTATCCAACGTTACAGGCGAGCTTAGGGAAGACAAAGATTTCTTTGATGCGTTCCTCTCATGCCTGCCGGCGGGTACCGTATCCGGTGCACCGGAAGCTGCGTGCAATGGAGATTATCGCAGAACTGGAGAAAGAGGCACGGGTGCTTATGCAGGAGCAATCGGATATCTTGGATTCTCGGGTAACATGGATTCCTGTATTACGATTCGTACGATTATTTTCAAAAAAGGAAAAGCATATGTACAGGCCGGAGCAGGAATCGTATGGGATTCTGTGCCGGAGAATGAATATGAGGAAACGGTGAACAAGGCTAAAGCATTGCTCAAAGCGATTCGAACAGCAGAAGCGATGTTTCCTGCCAAAGAAAAGGACAGCACGTTGAGACTGGCCAATGCAGACTACTTTGTCACACCAGCGGCTGCCAAGAACTGAGAAAGGAGAGACCGGAGATGAACATAAACCCGATAATGAATGAGAACCCTGTAACCACAATTGCTGAGATTGCTCGTGAGGATGGCATGAAGAATGGCTTGGCGAAGATTTTGGAGGGCAGCCATCTGGAGCAAGCCGAAGCAAGAGATTTGATGTATTCGATCATGAGAGGTGAGGCAACACCGGCTCAAATCGGAGGTTTGTTAATGGCGCTGCGGATGAAGGGGGAAACCGTGGATGAGATCACCGGATTTGCTGAAGCCATGCGTGGTCAGGGCGGGCGAATTCTCACCGACGGCAGTGGTTTGCTGGACACTTGCGGAACGGGCGGATCGGGAATTCATAAATTCAACATCTCCACCGCTTCTGCCATCATTGCTTCGGCTGTTTCGGTTCGGGTCGCCAAACATGGCAACCGTTCTGCTTCAGGCAAAGCGGGAAGTGCGGATGTACTAGAGGCACTCGGTGTAAATATCCATCTGAACGGGGAGCAGGCCAGACAATGTCTGGATGATATCGGAATCTGTTTCTGTTTTGCCCAGGTATATCACCCTTCCATGCGACATGCCGCAGGACCGAGAAAAGAACTGGGGGTTCGGACCATTTTCAACATGCTCGGACCTTTAACGAATCCTGCGGGAGCCGATCGCCAATTGCTTGGCCTGTATGATCGTTCCCGGACACCGATGATTGCTGAAGTACTGAATCGTCTTGGACTCAAAAGAGCGTTGGTCGTGGCCAGCCATGATGGTCTGGATGAAATCAGTATCTCAGCGCCGACGCAGGTATCTGAACTTCGCAATGGTCAAGTGCACACCTATGATATTGATCCACGTGATATGGGCTTGTCTCTGCATCCACTCGAAGCGGTACTTGGAGGAGATGCGGCACAGAATGCCGAAATTATTAAAAGGATCTTCCAGGGTGAGCAAAGTGCCTACCGTGATGTCGTTCTGTTGAACGCCGGAGCGTGCATCTATGTATCTGGTCTTGCAGATAGCATTGCTGAAGGGGTGACACTTGCCGCAGAAGCGGTAGATTCGGGCAAAGCTGCCGGGAAGCTTGAACAGTTAATTCATACAACGGAGGCGTACAGTCATGTATCTTGATCGAATCGTTGCAACCAAACATAAAGAAGTTGAAATGCTGGCACAGACATTTCGCATGGATGAGGCTATCCGAAAAATCGAACAACTACCCGCAACCCGGGGGTTTGAACAAGCACTATCGAGCGGACGCAATCGCAAACTCGGCCTTATTGCTGAAGTGAAGAAGGCGTCGCCATCCAAAGGGTTAATTCGTCCTGATTTTCATCCGGTAGAGATTGCTGCTGCTTATGAACGAGCGGGTGCAGACTGCATTTCCGTATTAACGGATGTATCGTATTTTCAAGGGAGCAGCGAGTACCTGCTGGCTATTCATCAGGCGGTGAACATTCCGCTATTGCGCAAAGATTTTATTATAGATGAACGACAGATTGCCGAGGCAAGATTACTGGGTGCGGACGCGATCCTGCTGATTGCCAGCATTCTGACACCAGAACAGATTCGTCAATATCTGGAATTCGCCAAAAGTTTGGGGCTGGATGCCTTAATTGAAGTCCACGATCGAACAGAACTGGAGCAGGTGCTGGAGATACCGCAGGCAACACTTGTGGGCATCAACAATCGTAATTTGAAAACATTCGAAACCAGTTTGAACACAACACTGGATTTGATGGATTTGATTCCAAGAGGCGTTACCTTGATTAGCGAAAGTGGTATTGACGGACCAGAATCAACAGTACCTCTAATCCAGGCCGGTGTTCATGGCATTCTCGTAGGTGAGCATCTCATGCGCAAGCATGATGTTGAGGCAGCTGTAACGGAACTGATGGGACCGCGATGATGAATACATCCATACACGATGGCACAGGCGACAGTAGATCCGGACAAGGAAACCTGCTGCCGGCGGCCGTAAAAATATGTGGACTTCAGGGCGTTGAAGTGCTAAAATCGATGATAAACTTGCCTGTGGATTACATTGGTGTTGTTTTTGCCAAATCACGCCGCCAAATCGAACCTGAGCAGGCTGCTGCATTAAGAACGGTATTGTTCGAATGGTCTGCCTATGATCGGCCGAAGCTGGCGGGTGTGTTTGTGAATCCTACGCTGGAAGAGCTGGAACACATAATGGAGATTGCTCACCTGGATGTGATTCAACTGCATGGACAGGAGACTGCGGAGTTTTGCCGGCAGGTGAAGCAGCGGTGGGATGCCGAAGTGTTCAAGGTTTTTTCTTTTCCCAAAGATGAGACGGGTCCGGAAGCTGATAATGCAGCCATAAGGGCTCTCGATACTTATGATAAATTCGTGGATGCGATATTGCTTGATACCCATGATCCTTTATATGGAGGGGGCTCCGGGAAAACGTTTGCCTGGGAGCGAATTCCTGCGTACGCAGAATGGGCGAACAAGCGCAAAATCGCTCTGTTCGTTGCAGGAGGTTTACACCCGGACAATGTACAAGAACTAATACAGACATATTCACCTTTCGGCGTCGATGTATCCAGTGGCGTTGAGACAGAAGGTGTGAAGGATATTGATAAAATTACAGCATTCGTAGAAAGGGTGAAGCAGGCATGACACATCAATTGCCGGATCAACACGGGCGTTTCGGTCACTTCGGAGGCCGCTTTGTACCTGAGACACTAATGAACGCACTCATTGAACTTGAGGAGGCTTATAGCCACTTCTCTGAAGACGAGGAATTCAATAAGGAACTGAACTATCTGCTGAGCGAGTATTCGGGGCGTGAAACGCCATTGTATCATGCAGAGCAATTGTCACGCCGGTTGGGCGGGCCGAAAATTTATCTGAAACGCGAAGATCTCAATCATACAGGCGCGCACAAAATTAATAACGCCATTGGACAAGGTTTGCTTGCCAAACGGATGGGGAAAAAGAAAGTTATTGCCGAAACGGGTGCAGGTCAGCATGGCGTTGCAACGGCGACTGTAGCTGCATTGCTTGGACTGGAATGTAAAGTATTCATGGGCGAAGAGGATACAAAGCGTCAGCAGTTAAACGTCTTTCGGATGAAGCTGCTTGGTGCAGAGGTGATTCCGGTAACGTCTGGAACACGTACACTGAAGGATGCAGGTAATGAAGCACTTCGTTATTGGGTCTCCAATGTGGAGGATACGTTCTATGTTCTTGGATCAGTAGTTGGCCCTCATCCATATCCAATGATGGTGCGAAATTTCCAACGTGTGATTGGGGATGAGACCCGTCGTCAGATTCAGGAGATCGAAGGACGTTTACCGGATGTAATTGTAGCGGCTGTCGGTGGCGGAAGTAATGCGATTGGTATGTTCTATCCATTCATCGGTGATCAGGATGTGAAGCTTGTTGGTGTTGAAGCTGCAGGCAAAGGGGTCGATACCGAGTATCATGCGGCGACAATGAGCAAAGGTACGCATGGTGTATTCCAGGGTTCCATGAGCTATTTGCTGCAGGATGAATATGGACAGGTACAGGAAGCACATTCCATCTCGGCCGGGCTTGATTATCCGGGTGTTGGTCCGGAGCATTCCTATCTCAAGGATATTGAACGGGCAAAGTATGTACCGATCACGGATCAGGAAGCACTGGATGCCCTTCAACTCCTATGTCGGACGGAAGGCATCATTCCTGCTCTGGAGTCTGCTCATGCGGTAGCTCAAGTTGTGAAACTAGCGCCTGAACTCACAGCAGATGATCTTGTAGTCATCTGTCTGTCGGGACGTGGAGATAAAGACGTTGAATCGATCATGAAATACACGGGAGGCGATTTGGGATGAATCTGATGGACCAGACCTTCCAGCAATTGAAGCAACAGAATCGCACGGCACTTATTCCATTCTTAACCGTGGGAGACCCGGATGTGGAGACAACGATTGATATCATCAAGGAGCTTGAACAGGCCGGAGCGGATATATTGGAACTTGGTGTTCCCTATTCCGATCCACTTGCAGATGGCCCGGTTATTCAGCGTGCTTCCGAACGTGCGCTGAAAAGCCAGATTACGATTCGTACTGTGATGGAAACCGCAGCAAAAGCTCGTAAGGCGGGTGTGAAACTGCCGTTTGTGCTGTTCACGTATTATAATCCGGTATTACAGACAGGACTGGATGTATTCTTTGAAGAATTGGTCAAACACGATATTAGTGGCATGATCATTCCGGATCTGCCGATTGAGGAAGCGGAAGAGATGCGAGAACGCGCCAATCTTGCTGGTGTACATCTGGTGCCGCTTGTTGCGCCTACATCGAATGCACGGATTGAGCGGATTGTGAATGGAGCAAGTGGCTTTATCTATTGTGTATCTTCTCTTGGGGTAACCGGAGAGAGAGCTTCTTCTTCAATGGTGTAGAAAGCTTCATCGAGACGGTGAAAAGTCTGACAGACCTCCCCGTAGCGGTAGGTTTCGGGATCTCCAGTCATGAGCAGGTAGCCCATTTCTCCCGCATCTGCGATGGGGTTGTTGTAGGCAGTGCTATCGTTCGTCAGGTGGAAGATGCGATTCCTCTGCTTGGAAATCCGGATACGCGTTCAGCGGGACTGTTGCAAATTCGCAACTTTGTGGCACAATTAAAGGGATAGGGGTGTCCTGAAAGGACATCCTTTGGACACGTGAGACGCATGATTATTCGTGTCTAACATTATTTCAATATCAGGAGGCGGTCGGGTTGAAACCGAAATCCCAGATTGTCAATCTGCCTGTGTACAAGCCGGGCAAACCGATTGAAGAAGTAAAACGTGAACTGGGGCTTGAACAAGTCATCAAGCTGGCCTCCAACGAGAACCCGTACGGCAGTTCTCCTGCCGCCCTGGAAGCCATTACGAGAGAAATGGCTAATATAAGCATATACCCAGATGGCAGCTCGGTTGAACTGACGGGAGTTCTTGCCAAGCATCTTGGTGTTGAGCGGAACAACTTAATATTTGGGTGTGGTTCCGATGAGATTATTGCTCTGATTACGAGAGCATTCTTCTTGCCGGGCGATGAGACCATCATGGCGGATCAGACATTCTCCGTATACAAAAGCAATGCAGATATAGAGGGTGCCGTTACCATCGAAGTGCCTCTGAAGGATGGAACGCATGATCTGAGTGCCATGCTCGCACAGATCAACGATAAAACCAAAGCAGTGTGGGTGTGTAATCCAAATAATCCGACAGGCACAATTATCACAGAGCAGGAACTTACAGCCTTTATGGATCGTGTGCCTGCTCATGTAATGGTTATACTGGACGAAGCTTATTATGAATTCGTAACGGATGAAGCATATCCGCAAAGCGTACCCTTGATCGGACGGTATCCGAACTTGGTTATTCTGCGGACTTTCTCCAAAATTTACGGTTTGGCTTCACTCCGCATAGGATACGGTATTGCTCGTCCCGAAATTATTGATCTGATTAACCGTGTACGTGAGCCTTTTAACACCTCCCGTTTCGCACAGGTTGCAGCCACGGCCGCACTGCTGGATCAGGATTTTGTCCAAGAGTGCGCAAAGCGGAATGCAACGGATCGGGATTTCCTGCAAAATGAATTTACACGGTTGGGATTGTCATATTTCCCTTCCCAGGGTAATTTCATTATGGTTGATCTGAACATGCCTTCGGCAACGGCGTTCCAATCCTTGCTCAAACAAGGCATTATCGTTCGCCCGGGATTTCACGTATACCCAACTTACATTCGTGTGTCCGTCGGAACATCAGAACAGAACCGTGCATTTGTCACGGCACTGGAGAACACGCTGGCTGAGAAGGCGGTAGCAAGCCCTTAATACTGGCGATGAAAGAGTGAGGACCCATGAAACTAAAAATTGCAATGATTGGTGTAGGACTCATCGGCGGTTCACTTGCGCTCTGCTTCAAAGGCAAGCCAGGTGTAACCGTGATGGGCTACGCCCACATGGATGAACTGAAGGACAAGTACATAGCGAGCGGTGTAGTGGATGATGCTACGCTCTCTCTGGAAGAAGCGGTAGAGGATGCCGACTTTATTTTTTTGTGCGTTCCCGTAGGTTTGCTTGAATCCTATTTCGAGAAACTCTCCAAGCTACCATTGAAAAAAGGATGTATCATCACGGACGTAGGAAGTACCAAGGCTTCCATTGCCGCTTGTGCCGAGCATGTGAGGCTGACTGACGCTTACTTCATTGGTGGTCATCCTATGGCAGGGTCGGAGCGTGCAGGTGTGGATGCGGCCTCAGCCGTGTTGTTTGAGAATGCATACTATGTCTTAACCCCTTCAGAACATGTACCTGAGGAGGCTTACAGCAGGTTGTCTGAGCTGCTTGCGTATACGCGGGCACAGATCGTGCGTGTGGAGCCTCTGCTGCACGATGACATCGTGGGGGCGATTAGTCATCTGCCCCATGTTATTGCTGTAGCACTGGTAAATCAGGTGCGTGAATACAATGATTCGAATCCGCTATATAAAATGCTTGCCGCAGGGGGCTTCCGAGATATTACCCGGATTGCGTCCAGTGATGCGATTGTGTGGAGAGATATCTTGCTTAGCAACCGTGATGTACTGCTGGGCTTGCTTAAAGACTGGAATAGCCAGATGACGGCGTTCACGGATATGCTGGAGCATAAGAACGGTGAAGGCATAGAGGAGGCATTCCGTCAGGCACGTGAGTTCCGCAGTGTGTTGCCTGAACGACGCAAAGGCATGATTTCCCCGTTGTTTGATCTGTACACGGATGTCCAGGATGCGCCGGGGATGATCGGCAAGATTGCAACGGAGCTTGGGGCAAATGACATTAACTTGAGTAACCTGGAGATTATCGAAAACCGGGTGGATGTGCCGGGCATTATGCGCCTGTCTTTCCGTCAGGAAGAAGATATGGAACGGGCCAAGACATTATTGGATTCCTTGGGTTATCAAGTGTGGATATAAGGCGAGATAGAGGGCGGAAGCCCTCTTTTTTGTGAGGTTATACTGAAGGTGTCCATGGAATTTTTTTATGTGAAAAAAAAGGAGTTATTATCCTGAATTACCGAAAGATATATTGATTTCGAATATTTTTACTTAAAGTGTTGACAAAATGAAAACGTATACATATAATAAGGGTACAGTATGGTTTCTCTCCACTCCTATCCAATAACTGTATTGCTCCACGTGAGCAATGGCCGCTTATGTAAGCGGTCTTTTTTTTGTCTTTTAAAAGTTATCGGCTCAATATTATATATTGATATTTACATATTCAAAAACATCCCATTTCATTTATCTGTTTACATTTTTTTTGATTCAATTGACCGAAAAGTTCCCCTTGAATAAAAAAAATCACATTTTTGTAACCTTTTCAGTATCTTGTTCGTCTATATATGCAAGGCTTATCAAAAAGGCTCTAAATGAAGTCATGAACTTAAAAATGAATGCATATGAATGACAGGTCAGGTTCTGTGGATTGCAATGGATTTGCCAGGATGATGCAGACCGTTGTACAATAAATACTGTTAATGTAGAAACGTTGGGGAAATTGCCATTACATAGGGAAATTTGGCGGGAAGGCCAGTTATGGCGCTGAACGCTGTTTATATGCGGTGAAAACCGCAACTTTTTTGTGCCTGTTCGGTAATACATGGATAGAGTCGAACGGGAGAAGCACATGGATGGGCGAGGAGGGGTCGCACTCAAATGACGGATTCCCAGTTGATTCGAGAGATCAAGGAAGGTAACCTGGAGTTATATTCCGAGCTGATGAGTCGTTATCAGCGTAAAATACTGGCTTTCGTATATCATATGTTGAAAAGTTCCAATATGGAGCTGCTTGCGGAAGATCTCTGTTCTGAGACTTTCTATAAAGCGTTCCGCAGTCTACACTCTTTCCGTGAGGTGGATGCCTCATTCTCAACCTGGTTATATACCATTGCGAGAAATACGGTACTGAGTGAGCTTCGCAAACAGCGCAGCGGAAATGTCCCACTTGAAGAGAGCGGGATCGTTCCTGTTGCTCCTTCGGAGAATGCACCGGAGTACGCTGTATTGCGCAGTGAGCGGGTGATGCTGGTTAGAGACGCGATTAACAACTTGCCGGAGAAGCAACGTTCTGCGATCATACTCCGCGAGTATGATCAGCTAGACTACCAAGAGATTGCGAATATTCTTGGGCAGAGCGTCAGTTCTGTGAAATCGCTATTATTCAGAGCAAGATCGAGCGTAAAAACTCAATTGGAACCTTATTTCTTCGAACCGGTGTACGAGCCATATGAAGGGATGAAGAACCGATGAATTGCAATGAAGCCCAGGAACTGTTTGCACTGGTCTGGGACTTGCCGGAAAATCATCCTCAGCGGAATGCATTTCATGCTCATCTCGCTGGTTGTGAAGAGTGCTCCGAGCAGTTTGAGGTCTGGGAAGAAGCCCAAATCTTGCTGCACAGCATCCCGGTTCCAGTGACAGAACAACAGGCAGAGAGAGTGAACCGTAACGTTATGGACCGGATCTATGCGGAGTCTCCATGGTTATTGCCGGAAGAGGCAAAGGTTAATCGTTTCTCTGCTGCGATCCGCAAGCATATGTCTTTGTGGATTGCCGCGTTCCTGGCTATTTTTTTATGCAGCTTTCTGTACATGGCAATGTTTAAGCCAGATGTATCAGAAGCTGAGCAAACCCAAGTTGTTGCTACGGGTATTCTGGAGACAGGGGTTGCCGGAAGCGCACCTTCGTCATCTGGATTGTATCAGTACGACATGACTGGAGCGGATAGAGGGAGTATTATGGAACCCTTTGTTGTGAGCATGGGACCTGCTTATCCTCAGTATTGGATGGCTCTTTCCTTACTTGCAATAGGTATGGCGTTATTTCTCTCGGACGTATGCATCGAACAACGAATAAACGCAAACAAAGTGCGAGTGCATAGGTAATAACCTTTCGTTCGCCGTGTGGAGAAATGAGGGATGTAAGTGCAAATCGGGCTTATTCGTCACGGTCTTACAGACTGGAATGCGGCGGGCCGAATACAAGGGCAGACAGATATACCTTTGAATGGGGAAGGTCGTGCACAGGCAGAGCGGCTGGGAAGACGTCTGTTGATGGAAGAATACCAGTGGGACTATATCATCACAAGTGGATTATCACGGGCACAGGAAACAGGCGAGATTATCTCTAAACTGTTGAATGTACCTATGCTTGAGCCGGACGCACGGTTGAAGGAAAGGGCTTTTGGTCAGATTGAAGGTCTGACTTCAGAAGAACGGGTTGCCCGTTGGGGCAAATCCTGGGAGACATTGGACTTGGGACAGGAGCAGATCGCGGATATCCAGATTCGTGCACTGGCGTTTCTGGAAGATCTATGGTCTGCCTATCCGGACCAAAACGTGCTCATTGTCACTCACGGAGCTTTTCTGGCCAACCTGTTAACAGCCTTGTTTAAAGATCGGTATACAGAACGAATTGGAAACTTGTCGTTAACGATCCTCGAAAAGGAACGTGATGACTGGAGTCCGCTGTTATATAATTGCACACGACATCTGTCTTTGGACACAGCGAAACAACCTGAGTAACCAACTTGGGTTGTTTTTTTGCGTTTTATGGGGAATAAAGGTTTTATATTGATTTCAAACCTCTCATTTTTCTTCTGATTGGTCAACTTGAGGCATAGTATGATTAACAAATCCATTTCATTATTTACTCAAGTTAATATGAAATGGATTTAAACGTAAAAGATTTCCAAAAAGAGGTTTAGATTATGGGAATTCCGTCAACGATGTTTACAAAACCAATCTATTTCAGGCTTCAAATCTGCAGCCGAAGTAGTTAACGGGCGAGGCGATGGACCCATGAATCTAGCGGATATGCTTACTTTTGCCGATATTGGCCAGCTTAATCGAATAGCAGACTATTACCAATGTGATTGCAAGCCCAACTCCAAACATGAACTCATCCAGAGTATTCTCACGACATTGGGCAGCAAACCCTTTTTTGAGCAGCAGGTACGTCAACTGAATCAAGCAGATCAGCGGTTTTTGAACAACTTGTTGTTTGATCCTCGCCAGTATTATGGTATGGAAGAACTCATTGCCATAGCCCGTCAATCGATGGACAAAAAGGAGAGTGAGGCTGGCGCGAGTCCACGTGATCTGATCATTCGCTTCAATAAAAGTGGATGGTTATTCAATGGGACAACGCAGCAGACCAGGTATTTGTATCAGGTGCCACAGGATCTGAAATTAAGATTCAGGGATGTGTTATCCACACATCTGCGAGCAGGGATCACCCAAACAACGGAACCGCCCATGTATCGGGAAGAGTATCATCTCTTAGCGGATGATCTCAAGTTATTCCTGCAGTTTGTCCAGCAACACGAAATTGCACTTAACGCCGAAGGCATGATGTACCGACGCTCTCAACAGCAGATTATGGAGCATCTGCACATTAGTGAGGAATTGGTGGGCAAAGGTGGATGGAGATTCGGATATGGCCGTTCGTTTAAGGATTACCCGGATCGTTTCGCCCTTCTCTACGACTATGCATTTCACCATCGGCTGGTTCGTGAGGAGCAAGGCATGCTGAAGCTATCGCCAGCAGGAGAAGACAAGCTGGGTGCTGAGAATACAGCCGAAATGATACAGCTATTTAGGTTTTGGTTAAGATTGTATAAAGGTGCAATTCCCAATCTGTCCTCTATTGTGTATTGGACAGGCGAATGTGCCCTGGAATGGTCAACCGCCGAGTCACTGTTTCGTCAGATCGGTCCATTCATACAGCCGTTCTATTATGATACGACCGAGGCCATCTATGATAACCGAATTGTTAAAATGATGTTGCATCTTGGCATGGTTCGTATTGGGGAACATGAGGAAGGCCGGACGATACAAATGACAGCCTGGGGTTCACGCCTTGCTTCATCCTGTCGTTCCATCACAGGAGACATCACCCCTATTATGTTTGACAATTGAAGGACAAGTTGCTAAAATCACTCCCAAATTAAGGAGTGATAATAATGATAATCCCATACAAAGGTCTACAGCCTCAGTTACACCCTTCGGTATATATGGCTGAAGGTGCTAAACTAATCGGTGATTTGAGAATGGGAGAAGAGTCTTCCGTCTGGTTCAATGCAGTCCTAAGGGCTGATTTGGCTCCTATCATCATTGGAAAGCGCTGTAATATTCAAGATAACGTTGTCGGGCATGTCAATACGGACCAACCTTTGATTTTGGGAGACGATGTTTCAGTAGGACATACAGCGATCATTCATGGTTGTCATATTGGAACGGGATCATTAATCGGCATGGGAGCCATTCTGCTGAATGGAGCCGACATTGGCGAATATACGCTGATTGGAGCCGGTTCTGTTGTTACTGAAAATACTAAAATTCCGCCCTATACTCTTGCTTTGGGGACACCTGCCAAAGTGATACGTGAACTGACTGATGCCGATCTGGAGCGGATGTCCAGAACTTCACTGGGTTATGTGACCAAAGGAAAAGAATATAGGAGCTCTTAAATCCGTTTTGGAGGTGCATCCTATTGGATAAAATGAAAGTTACGTATGAAGTCATGTTGGGGCTGGCAGCTGAGATGGTGTGGGACGAAGCGCTTCGCAAACAACGCAGCGAGAAACTCTATATGGAAATCGATAAAGCGTTAGCTACCGGAGACGAAGTAGCTTTCCGGAGTCTGACGGATGAACTGAGGACCATAAACTGAGGGCAAAATATATTCTTTCTGAGATAAAAGGAAATACGCAGACGCGTGTTTCCTTTTTTGGTATGTGTAATTCCAAAATGAATGTCTGGATTTATAAGATATGCTCATATATAATATGGGAATAAAATGGATAGAGAGGGGATATAGGGAATTGAAATTCAGTGAGATGACTCAAGACAGCTGGGCTGAACTGCAACTCTATCTGGATACATGCCTTATTCCATACACAGCGCTTAGCGGTGAGCAGTCGCCGGTTGAAGTTACCGAGGCATTGGAGCGGCTGAGAGATTTTCTGGATCTGGTCGAAATTCCTTTCAAAGGGAGAATCGTGACTTATCCAGCCTTTCATTATGCTAATCCGGAATTGTCAATGACATTAAATTCCTTGTCCGCACAGCTTAAGTCCTCAGGATTCAAATATGTGGTTATTATGTCATCCGATGGGCATTTGGATGGAGTGGAGATTCCTTCTGCTGATTTGGTTTTGAGTCGGTCTGTGTTAACTCATGCTGTTGGAGAAGAGGCAATTGCGAGATTTGTAGGGGAAAAAATACGAGAGTTGTGGAAAAAATAGTTTTTGGCCATAAATGTGACAATTTTACAACATTTTTTTAATAACGCTTTCAATTGTACCTTAAAAATGTGTGACAAATTCTTGACGGTGTTCTAGGGCTACTATATGATTATGTATGTTCTAGTAAGTCGTGGAATTTATGAAAATGAAAACGTTTGAGAGAGTTGGCTGAAAAAGGGGGTTGGAGACAGTATGAGCAGTGAGCATGACGACCACGAAGCTTCATTGAAATTGCCAAGCCGCATGGAGATGTCACGCAGGCAGTTTTTGACGTACACGCTTGGTGGAGCTACAGCCTACATGGCCGCCGGTGCAATCCTTCCTATGGTCCGTTTTGCGGTGGACCCGATATTGCAACATAAGGGAGAAGGCACCTCTGTCAAAGTAGCTGAGATCAGCAAAATTACGAACGAGCCTCAAGAATTTACCTTTGAACTTAAACAACAGGATGGTTGGTATCTGAGTAATGCATCGTTAGTGGCGTGGATTCGCAAAGATGAGCAGGGTAAAATTTATGCACTCTCACCTATCTGTAAACATCTGGGATGTACAGTGGGCTGGAACAGTGACAAGCAGTACCCTGACGAGTATCATTGCCCCTGCCATGGCGCGCACTATGACAAGGAAGGGAAGAATCTTGCCGTAGCCCCCAAACCGCTGGATGAGTATGTAGTCAAGGAAGAGCAGGGTTGGGTATATCTGGGCGACATTGTTCCGAACACCCGAGTGAATTAGGAGGCGTGAACGCAGATGTTTAAAAATGTCTATGACTGGATTGACGAGCGTCTTGACATCACGCCAATCTGGCGGGACGTTGCGGATCATGAAGTTCCAGAGCATGTAAATCCGGCTCATCACTTTTCCGCATTCGTGTACTGCTTTGGTGGATTGACGTTCTTTATTACCGTTATTCAGATTCTGTCAGGCATGTTCCTGACCATGTATTACGTACCTGATATTATCAATGCCTACGCAAGTGTGGAGTACCTGCAAACCAAAGTAGCCTTCGGCCAAATTGTTCGCGGCATGCACCACTGGGGAGCCAGTCTGGTTATCGTAATGATGTTCTTACATACGATGCGTGTGTTCTTTACAGGCTCTTACAAGGCACCGCGTGAAATGAACTGGGTTGTCGGCATGCTGATTTTCTTCGTCATGTTGGGCCTGGGGTTGACAGGATACTTGTTGCCATGGGATAACAAAGCCTATTTCGCAACAAAAGTAACACTGGAGATTGCCAACACGGTTCCTTGGTTGGGACCGATTATTAAAGAATTCCTGCAAGGTGGTACGATTGTCGGTGCACAGACATTGACACGATTCTTTGCCCTGCATGTATTCTTCCTCCCCGCTGTGCTTCTGGTGCTTCTGGTCGGACACTTTATCATGATCCGCAGACAGGGCATTTCGGGACCACTATAAATCAAAGAAGGGAGGAATCGCAATGGCTCACGGACATAAGAAGGATGATGAGGAAAAGGTTATCTTTGTCGGTGATTCACGGGTCCGTAAAGGCGCGGGATTCATTACCCCTCCTGATTACACGGCGTATCCCGGCAAATCAGAAGCCTTTATTCCAAACTTTCTGCTGAAAGAATGGATGGTTGGTGTCGTTGTATTGGTGGGAATTCTGGTTCTGACGATCTCGGAACCTGCACCTCTTGGGTATCCGGCCAATCCAAGCGCATCCGTCATTCCCATGCCGGACTGGTACTTCCTTTTTCTGTATCAGTACTTGAAGTATCCTTACGCATCGGGCGATTACGTTCTGCTCGGGGTACTGGGGGTCAGCGGAGTCGCTTTCGGAGCTTTGCTGCTGGCACCTTTTCTGGACACAGGCAAGGAGCGGCGTTTCTATAAACGCCCCATTGCTTCATCACTGATGATTTTGTCGGTCATTTCTGTATTCTACCTGACGAATGTAGCGTGGACGCACTACGAGCATGAGTTGGAGGCAACTGGACAGAAGCCTGAACATATTCAACGTGAAGAAGAAGCACTGGAGAGGCGTGAACAGGGGCTCCCACCAGTTTCGAATGCACCCGGACAGCAAGAGGAAGTTGCAATCGTGGAGCAGGATGATCCTGCCATGGAAACGTACAAGAAGGCCGGCTGTATCGGTGCCATGCAGCTGATATGAAGGGCGCAAGTGGACCTTCACTACGGGGTGTGGGTGACAAGCACAGTCAGGAAGAGATTCTGACCATTATCAAAGAAGGTTATAATGAGATGCCTCCCCAGTACAATCAAGCGATTGCTCAAGGTGTTACAGATGAAGAGATCACTCATCTGACCGAATGGCTTGCGAAACAGAAGGCAGAACAGTAAAATCGAAATAACCAATGAAACCTGATCGTTTATGCGGTCAGGTTTTTTTGAAGTGTTTTTTGGACTGCACCGTATCGTGCAAAATATATAATGAAGGAAGGGGCAGGGAACGTGGCTTTATCGTTTTTCTGGAGTAGGGAATTTCTGACCAATCGTTATTTCCTGTGGCTATTATTTTGGTGTAATGCGGTAGGGACGGTATACGGATACATCTGGTACGGAGAGCAGATGAAGTTGACGCTGGCTGAGCAACCGGCGTGGCAGATCGTATTTGTGCCAGACAGTCCAACAGCAAGTTTGTTTTTTACTTTGGCACTGCTATGGATCTTGTACCCACCTCGATCCATCATCATTAAACGGATCGGACATGTGATTCAGGCGCTTGCCGTGGTCACATCTGTGAAATATGGCGTATGGGCCGTATCCATTATTTTCGCTGGCTGGATGCAAGGTGGGACACAACACTGGCAAGACTGGATGTTGATTGCTTCGCATAGTGCGATGGCCATTGAAGCTCTGATATATGTACGCTTTTTCGGTTTCCGCTGGGCTGCTCTTGTCATTGCAGGTCTCTGGACGCTGTTGAACGATACGATGGATTATACATATGATATTTACCCTTGGTTACCCGCTTCCCTCTACGACCATGTTGATGGTGTGCGTAATTTCACTCTCGGGCTGACGCTCGTTAGCATTCTGAGTGCGTGGCTTGCGCTCAGACAAGCGAAACGTACCTGATCTCAGATGTTCTGCTTGTTCTAAGGAACTGTCCCGCGCCATACATTGGTGGTGGGAGGGATGTCCATGAAGAGAAAGTTTGGGATCAAGACCGGGTTATTGGTGGTATCGTTCATGGCTCTACTGCTTTGGACGAACTTAGCATATCGTGTATCCGCGCAAAGTGAAGCTTTGAATTCGATGACAGATCAGCAAGTGTCCACAAGCAATTCAATAGCACAACTGAATGAGGAAGCAACCCTATTGTATCGTCAGGCGCTCGAGAACAATATTGAAGAAGTGCGAGGAAGCATTCTGCGTATCAGTAAAAGTCTGGAGCATATCTCCTTTGAGGGACAAACGACTGTTGAGGGCATTCACGCATTGTCTGAAACCATAGTTGAAGTGAAACAAGCCGTTGTGAAGGTGAAAAATGACGATGCTTCTCTTCAGCAGTCCTCTGCCAAACTCAGGCTTGCAGCAGATAGCCTCGCGAATCCAACCAAGCCTCTATGGTTGCAGTATTATAAAATCGTGAAAAACGATCTGGACGCTTTATCCGCTGCTACAAATCAAGGGCAAACTGCGGCCGTACTGGCAAACCGCTACACCGTTCTGGAAGAGCATTATGAGACGATTCGACCTGCTGCACTGATTCGCCGTGAACCGTATGAGATTGCTCAGATGGACGCTTGGTTATCTCATACCAAAGGGCTTACCGCTGCAAAGCAGCCTGATCTTACTCAGTTAAAGAGTATGGTGGGCCACGGAGAGGAACTGGTGAACCAGTTATTTGGTCGCGAGAAGGACGAGAGTGCCTTTGTACCGTTTGTACAAGGTCCAGATCGCAGGGCAGCCGGGCTGCTGATTAGTTCAGTCATTGTGGCGACGCTAAGTTACGCTGGATATCGTAAATATCGCGCACAGCAGCAGGGGATATTTCCTTTTCGGCGCTAATTAGATATAAACGTGACCATGGTACATCTATAAAAAAAGACCTCTTTTCACATAAACAGCCAAGCGGACGGCTTTTCATGTGAAAAGAGGTTTCTTTGTAATTTCTGTACGATGTCAGCTTTCTTTGAAACCTTCTCCATGTACATCGTGGACATCGCTGATGATGACAAAAGCTCTGGGGTCAATGGATCGTACAATGGTCTGCAGACGTCTGAACTCTTGCCTGGAGATTACGCAGTAGGCCATATGTTTGGCCTGTTTGGAGTACGCACCAATGGCTGGAATAAGGGTAACGCCGCGGTCCATATCCCGTGTGATCTGGTCCGCAATTTCGGGTGCATGGTCACTAATGATCATAAATGCCCGGGCGGAATAGGCACCTTCCTGTATAAAGTCGATGACTTTGGAGGCAATGAATACAGCTACGAGCGTATACAGAATTTTTTCTTTGGGGATGTAGATGAGAGAGAGCCCGATAATGACAAAATCGATGCCCAGTAGCACTCGTCCCATACTCCACCCATACTTGCGGTTGAGAATACGAGCAATGATGTCTGAACCGCCCGTCGTACCACCCCATCGAAATACGATGCCAAGACCGGCTCCTAAGGTGACACCTGCATATAGTGCTGCTAACAGTAAGTCATTCTCGGTATGTAATGGTTCTATCCAGCCCAGATGAATCAACTTCTCAAACAACCACAGAAAAACGGTCAATGCCCCGATTCCGATACCCGTATAGATCATCTGTTTGCCGCCCAAAATTTTGAGCCCAATCAAAAAGAGCGGAACATTAAGAATCAACGTCGTAAGTGAAGGGGAGATGCCGAAAGCGTAATTGATCAGCACGGTCACTCCGGTGAGTCCACCTTCCATAAGCTGGTTGGGGATAATGAAATAGAGCAGCCCAAAGGCATATAAGGCTGTACCCAGCAGGATGGGGAGTACCAATTTAACTTGAACCCAGGTTTTGGCAGTGCTCATAAGATCCCTCGCTGTAGATAAATTAGAATGAAGAAGCAATCATTCCCATCATAGTATACCTGTTTATTGATTCTTTAAAAATGATTTGTCACTGATGATGGTGGAAGTGAATCTAAATAACTGATATTATTAGGAACAAATACGACATCATTTCAAAAGGAGAATCCGTTCTCATGGAGAAAAGCATCGCAGAAATGCAGCGTGAGGTTGATCAGTATATCTCCCAGTTCAAGGAGGGTTATTTCAGTCCACTGGCCATGTTGGCCCGGATGTCTGAAGAGGTTGGGGAGCTTGCCAGGGAAGTGAATCATGAGTTCGGCGAGAAGCCGAAGAAGTCTTCCGAAGCAGCCAACTCCATTGAACTTGAGCTTGGAGATATTTTATTTATCACGATTTGTTTTGCAAACTCACTGGGAATTGATCTGGCTGAGGCACACGACAAAGTCATGCATAAATTTAACACCCGCGATGCCAATCGGTGGACTCCCAAAAACACCGATTAGGCGTAGATTACATATGCTGTACCATCACCCGATCGGGGAGGGTCAGCTTAATGATGAAACCGGAAGAATATATGCAGCAGGCATACCGCTGCATATTGCAAAATGATTTTGAGCAGGCGATTCGCTGGTTCGAGTCAGCCATTGACGCTCATCCAAAACATGCGGAGCTATATTATCGCTGTTCCATTACACATGCCCGCAGCAAGCATCTGGTTCCAGCGCTTGAATATGCGCGTAAGGCGGTTGAACTGGCGCCAGGAACAGAAGAGTATATTTTGCATCTGCAGACATTGGAAGCGAAACAATTGACCTCCAGAGCGAAGTTGCTGTTGGAGCAGGCAGGTATAGCAACACAGGAGCGCTATGTGGAAGCGTCAACGCTTCTGCAAGAAGCGGTCAGACTTGATCCGCTCTCCGTGGAAGCCCATGTGATGCTTGCGTTGGCTTACAGTGATTTGAATGAATTTGACTATGCAATTCAGGCCCTCCGTGAGGCCATTGTACTGGACCCGCAGAATGGGCAACTGCATCAGTTATTACAGGAAATCAAGCAACGTATGAAATCCATTCAATAAGAATTCGATTGCAATGCGTTCTTTCGAATTGAAATGGATTCAACGAAATGATCCAATATAGTGAGGAGATGCAGTCAATATGAGTGAAGTCATTAGAGTTGCCGTGATCGGAGCGGCTGGCCGAATGGGCCGTGAAGTTGTGAAATTGGTGCTTCAGGACCCCGAATTGGAGCTTGCAGCGGCTGTCAACCGCTCCGGAGCAGGCACGGATGCAGGAACCCTTGTTGGTTTGCCGGAGTGTGGGGTGCTGGTGACTGATGATATCGAAATGGCGTTTGCCGAAACAAAACCTCAGGTGATGGTTGATTTTACAGTGCCGCAATATGCTTTTGCACATACGGAGATCGCGATCCGTCATGGAGTTAGACCTGTCATGGGTGTTACCGGCTTTACGCCGGAGCAGATTGAACAGTTGGACAAGCAGTGCCAGGACAAAGGAATTGGAGGGCTTATTGCCCCGAACTTCTCGATCGGTGCCATTCTGATGATGCGATTCGCAGCACAGGCTGCCAAACATATGCCGAATGTGGAGATTATCGAGTATCACGGGGATCAGAAGCTGGATGCTCCTTCAGGAACAGCGATCAAAACTGCTGAACTGATTGCTGCCAATCGGGAGGAACTTCGTCAGGGTAACCCGAATGAGGAAGAAATCATTGAAGGATCACGCGGTGGTTATTACAATGGCTTCCGAATTCACAGTGTACGATTGCCTGGCGTATTCGCGCAGCAGGAAGTGGTTTTCGGAGATTACGGACAATCACTCAAAATTCGGCATGACTCCTACGAGCGTGCAGGTTATATGCCTGGTGTTAAGATTGGTGTGCAAAAGGTTATGGAATACACAGGAATGATCTACGGATTTGACCACTTTATCGACTAAAGGAGATTGTCATGTTGAAAATAGCATTTATCGCCCATGATCGTAAAAAAGAAGAGATGGTTAATTTCGTGACAGCGTATGAACCTGTTTTTACGGACCATCAATTGTATTCTACAGGAACAACTGGCCTTCGTATTATGGAAGGAACGTCTTTGAAGATTCATCGATTCGAATCAGGTCCACTGGGCGGAGATCAGCAGATTGGAGCTTTGGTTGCGCAAAATGAGATGGATCTGATTATTTTCCTGCGCGATCCACTGATGGCACAACCGCACGAGCCGGATATTAATGCGTTGTTACGTCTTTGTGATGTGCAGGGAATTCCACTTGCCACCAATATCGCAACCGCTGAGATTCTCGTTAAGGCTCTGGATCGTGGCGATTTTGCCTGGAGAGAGCTGGTACATAAATACAAGCCGGAGGCTGGATTGAATTCGGGTGATTCCGAATGAGTCTGGATATTCTCATCTTTGGAGCACATGCGGACGATGCGGAGATCGGTATGGGTGGAACGATTGCCAAACATACCGCTGCTGGCTTGAAAGTAGGCGTATGTGATCTGACTCGTGCCGAGATGTCTTCCAATGGAACAGTAGAGCGCAGAACCGAGGAAGCGGAGCAAGCCTCCCGCGTCCTCGGTCTTTCGTGTCGAACGAATCTGGGGCTCCCAGATCGCGGCTTGTATCTTACGCCTGAACATGTACAGGCGATTACGGCTGAGATACGGCGTCACGCTCCTCGGATGGTATTTGCTCCCTATTGGGAAGATCGTCATCCGGATCATGTCAATTGCAGTAAGCTTGTGCAGGAGGCTGTATTTAACGCGAAACTTCGGAACTACATGCCGGACATGCCTGCCGTGCAGGTGAAGGAACTTTATTTTTACTTTATTAATGACATTGGACCTACGGATTTGATTGTTGATATTACGGAACACTATGAGCAAAAAGAATCATCACTGCTCTCTTATCGTTCCCAATTCGAACAGGGAGAGGGCACAGTCTCGACACCCTTGAATCAAGGGTATATTGAGCGTGTAAGAGCCCGGGATTCCTTGCTTGGACAGCGCAGTCTAATTCCGTTTGCAGAAGGTTTTGCTACAATTACGCCTTATGTGGTTCATCAATTTGGTCCGAGTACCCCATAAAGATTTTACATTTCACGTATTAATGAGACGAATGTTTCATTATTCCGTTGCATTATATCAACCTGCATGAAGCGGGAGATCAAAGGAGCGTCAACCGGATGGATCAAAAGCTAAAAATAGGCATCACCTGTTATCCGTCCCTCGGCGGGTCTGGCGTTGTCGCAACGGAGCTGGGCAAATTGCTTGCAGAACAGGGGCATCAGGTCCATTTTATTGCCAACAGTATCCCGTTCAGACTGGGTTCATTCCAGAAAAATATTTTTATCACGAAGTTGAAGTCAATGATTATTATGTGTTCCGTTATCCACCGTATGATCTGTCACTGGCAACCAAGATGGCCCAGGTGGCCAAGTCGCAGCAGCTGGATCTGCTGCATGTTCACTATGCTGTGCCACACGCAGTATGTGCTTTTCTTGCGAAACAGATGGTAGGAGACGGTCTGAAAGTAGTAACTACATTACATGGAACGGATATTACGGTTCTGGCTCAGGATGAATCTCTGAAGGATCTCATTCGTCTTGCCATTAATGAAAGTGACGCGGTCACTGCGGTATCCAAAGATTTGATTCGGGAAACGGTCGAATTGCTCGACATTCAGCGTCCAATCGATCTGACCTATAACTTTATTGACAAACGAATATATTATCCGCGGGATGCTGCCAGTCTGCGAAGAGACTTTGCTGCGCCCGACGAGAAAATATTAATGCATATTTCCAACTTCCGACCGGTGAAGAGAACTCAGGATGTGGTAGAGGTCTTCCGTCAGGTACAGGAGCAGGTTCCAGCCAAACTGTTATTTGTAGGTGAGGGGCCTGATTTGCCGAAGATGCAATGGAAAATTAATGATCTTGGCTTAAATGATAAGGTTCATTTCCTTGGCAAACAAGATGATATTGCCCAGGTGATCTCCATGGCTGACGTGTTGATGCTTCCATCGGAGAAGGAAAGTTTTGGGCTTGTAGCACTTGAAGCAATGGCTTGCGGCGTACCTACGATCGGTTCACAGGCTGGAGGAATTCCGGAACTGGTCTTACATGGCAAGACGGGATTCTTATCCGCGATTGGGGATACACAATCCATGGCCGAGAACACGATCCGTTTGTTAACAGATGATCGTTTGGCTGCAGAGTTCAGGGAATCATGTCTTCAACGCGCACATCACGACTTCTGCAATGATGCCATTCGGCATGAATATGAACAGATTTATTACCGGGTGCTGGGAAGGGAAGTTCCAAACTTGAAGCCGGTTTGCGGTTAATCAAAAGGTTACGAGATGATCTGTGCATACCACAACAGGCAAGAGAAGAGGTGATATGTAGTGGTTCAATGGACACAGGTAGATCGTGAAATGGCCATTCAAAGTGAGAATGTACTCACAACATTAAACGAACATGGCCACAAGGCATATTGGGTAGGTGGTTGTGTTCGTGACGAATTGCTGGAACGAGTTGTAGACGATATGGATATCACAACTTCTGCTTCTCCCCAACAAGTCATGGACTTGTTCGACGATTGCATTCCTACAGGTTTGCAACATGGGACAGTTACTGTGCGTTCAGGCGCTTATTACTTTGAAGTGACCACCTTTCGAACAGAATCCGAATATCAGGATAACCGCAGACCTGCTGCGGTTCAATTTGTTCAGGATATCAAGGAAGATTTACAGCGGCGTGACTTCACAATGAATGCTCTTGCGATGGACGTCACTGGTACAATTGTTGACCCGTTTGGTGGACAGGCTGATATCAAGGAAGAGCGAGTCCGATGTGTAGGTTCTGCGATGGAACGATTTGGTGAGGATGCACTGCGAATGCTCCGCTGTGTCCGGTTTGCTTCGGTATTTGATTTCAAAATTGCCCATAACACGTGGAAGGGTCTTGTAAGGCAGAAAGACCTGCTTCAACATATAGCGATGGAACGGGTACGCACCGAGATGGTAAAAATGATGTCAGGACCGCATCCTCTAAGAGGGTTGGAGCTCTTATACAGAAGTGATGCGCTTGCACACATCAAAGCGCCGGTTAGCTCGGCTCGCTTTAACAAGACGCTGTTAGCCAATCTGGAACAATTGTCAGGTGAGCATGTGTTGCTCCGCTGGTCACTCATCCTCATTGCTGGCGGTTACAGCAAGGATGAAGCAGATGTATTATTACGACAGTGGACATTCTCCAATGAACATCGTTCTCGTATGACCGGTGTCCTTCAGGTGGACCAGTTGATTCATACCTCCGTTCAGGAACAGAAGGATACAGCCAGTCTCCGTTCCGATTGGATCGTTACGGTACTGGCTTGTGGTGTTCAGGCAGCGGATGATTGGCTTCGAATACAGTCTATACTGCCAGCAGGGTGGCGAAATCAACCCGAACAGGCAGAAATGCAGGGCGTTTTGGTTCAGGAATGTGCAGCTCAATGGAGTCAATCGATCCCTGTGCATGAATTGAAAGAGCTGGACATCACAGGGGAACAAGTGTTGCAAATGGTGCAGCGTAAAGGCGGACCTTGGCTGGGGCAACTGATGAAACATTTGTTACGACAAACGGCGATTGGAACGATAGCGAATCAGCATGAAGCGCTAAGCGCAGAAGTGAAGCGGGTGGTTCAAGATGACCAAGCATGAAGATCTGTTACATATGTTATTGAATGCAGAAGGACGATTCGTATCGGGTGAAGAGATCAGTCGTCATCTGTCCATCAGTCGGACTGCTGTGTGGAAACATGTGAACAAGTTGCGAGACATGGGGTATGAGTTTGAAGCTGTGTCCCGCAAAGGGTATCGACTGGTGACGAAGCCGGATAGCATTGACGCTACCGCCCTCCAATTGGCACTGGATACAACCGTATTTGGCCGTAAGGCTATTCTGCTGCCCTCGACCTTGTCTACGCAAGGGGATGTACTGAAGCTAGCTGAGGAGGGGCAATCTGAAGGTGCTGTAGTCATTGCGGAAGAACAAACAGGCGGCAGAGGACGTTTTGGTCGAAAGTGGTTCTCTCCTCCGGGTAAAGGAATCTGGATGAGTGTCCTGCTGCGCCCTGATCTGCCGCTTCAGCACACCCCGCAGCTTACTCTATTAACAGGGGTGGCTGTATGTCGTGCTGTTCGAGCTTGTACAGGAGTGGATGCAGGCATCAAATGGCCCAACGATCTGTTGATTGATGGACGCAAGGTATGTGGCATATTGCTTGAATCTACAGTGGAAGATCATGAAGTCAAATACTGCATTGCAGGTATAGGCGTTGACGTGAACTTTGATTCCGAGGATTATCCGGAAGATCTAACCACAATTGCGACTTCGCTCAAGATGGAGACGGGCAGCCCGTGGATCGGACCAAGCTCACGGCTGCTGATTTTAACCGAGCTGGAACAGTTATATTTTTTGTATCAAAGAGAAGGATTTGGTGTGATCTCAGCCCTATGGGAGGCCCTGTCCATATCGATGAATCGAGAGATTAAAGTGACGAATCCTCATGGCGTCATGGAGGGGAAGGCAATCGGTCTTGACCCTTCTGGAGCACTCCTTGTGGAGAAACATGATGGAGAACATACACTAGTCATCTCGGGTGAGATTTCCTGGAAATCGTAAACAATTTGTCGAATTTTCACTGGTAAAATGAACACAAGACGTGAAGTTTGGGCAGAACTTTGGTATACTGTGTTCGTGAGGCGATATTGGCTAATGCAGACCGAATTGCACTCCCGTAACAGTAACCTTTGTTCTGCTTTGATGTGTTTAATAGAAGCAGATCGCAGTGCAAGAATGAAATACGTTTAAGTGAGTTGTTGGATTCTGCTCTGAGCCGAAGAGGACCGAGACAGAAGGGACGATCGCAAGTGACTCTTTTTTGACTTTTCGGGACTTTTTAGTGGAAAACTAAAAGGTTTTTTTGTTGCGTTTTATTTGAAAAGAAGAAAGGAGCCATGAGAGAAAATGGCAAACAAACAAGCGATGAATATTGTGAAAATGAAAAAATACAAGCAGGATGGCGTGCCGCTTACTATGATCACGGCTTACGATTATCCAACAGCGCTCCTCGCTGAGGAAGCGGGTATTGATCTGATCCTGGTTGGTGATTCACTTGGCAATGTCGTGCTGGGGTATAACTCGACGCTACCGGTGACCATCGACGATATGGTGTATCACACACGTTCCGTTGTGCGCGGGGCTGAGAAGACGTTTATTGTGGCTGATATGCCTTTTATGACTTATCATGGCAGCGTGGATGAGACGCTTAAGGGTGTACGTCGATTGATGCAAGAAGGGCATGCCCATGCGGTCAAAATGGAAGGCGGAGTCGAAATAGCGGACACCGTCAGAGCAGTTGTGCAAGCAGGTGTGCCTGTTCTTGGACATATTGGACTCACACCTCAATCGGTTAATCAGATCGGCGGTTACCGCATTCAGGGCAAGGATGCAGCAGATGCGAAACGTCTGATGGACGAAGCCAAAGCCCTGGAAGCAGCTGGCGCGTTTGGCATTGTACTTGAACTGGTTACGGAAGAAGTTGCACGGGCGATCTCGGAGGAACTGTCCATCCCTACCATCGGAATTGGTGCAGGACGTGGCTGTGACGGTCAGGTACTGGTATTCCACGATGTGGTTCAATACGCCTCTCCATATACGCCCAAACGTTTTGTCAAAACCTATGGAGATGTGGGTACACTAATCAGAACCAGCATCGAAGCTTACGTGAAAGAAGTTAAAGATCGTGCATTCCCGGCCGAAGAGCATGTATTCAATGCTGCGGATGGTGTTCTGGACCAACTGTATGGACAACGCAAAGAAAAGGTGGGGAGTAACTCATGAAAGTACTACGGACGATCTCAGAGTTAAGACAGGAGCTCAGCTTGAAGCGTCAAGCGATTCGGCCCAATGGGTCCGTTGTAGGGCTGGTACCGACCATGGGTTATCTTCATCAAGGGCATGCAAGCTTGATGCAGGCAGCCAGACAACAGAGTGATATCGTGGTATTAAGCATATTCGTTAATCCAATTCAATTTGGCCCTAATGAAGATTTTGACAGCTACCCGCGCGATGAAGCCAGGGATGTGGAAACAGCACGTTCACAAGGAGTGGATATCGTATTTATTCCCTCAGTTGAAGAGATGTATCCACAGGCAACACAGACGACGGTATCTGTCTCCAAACTGACAGAGCGCCTATGTGGCGCTTCCCGTCCAGGACATTTTGACGGAGTAACGACTGTAGTCTCCAAGCTCTTCAACATTGTACAACCACAGCGTGCATTTTTTGGCATGAAAGACGCTCAGCAGGTTGCAGTCATTCAACAGATGGTGAATGATTTGAATATGCCTGTGGACATTGTACCCTGTCCGATTGTGCGCGAAGAGGATGGTCTTGCTCTCAGTTCACGTAATGTCTACCTTAGCGCAGAACAACGTACGCAGGCCCTGGTTCTGTCGAAGGCGCTGCGCGCAGCTCAGGAAGCCGCAGACACAGGTGTAGCTAGGAATGCCTCAGATATCCGTCGTATTCTGCGTGAGCAGATTGCAACCTCACCACTTGCAGTGATCGACTACGCTGAGATTCAGGCTTTTCCAAGTCTGGAGCCGCTGTCCGATCTGGAAGAGGTTCAAGGTCGTGAGGATCTGCTCATTGCACTTGCGGTGAAATTCGGAAAAACAAGATTGATTGACAATATAAGGTTGCAAAAATCGGAGGTCCTATCCCATGTTTAGAACACTCATGAAATCCAAAATTCACCGCGCAACGGTAACGGAAGCCAACCTGAATTATGTGGGCAGCATTACCATAGATGAAGACCTGATGGAAACATCCGACTTAATGGAAAACGAAAAAGTTCAAATTGTGAACAACAACAATGGTGCACGTCTGGAAACTTATGTGATTCCAGGACCGCGCGGAAGCGGGGTCATATGTCTTAACGGTGCAGCTGCGCGTCTGGTGCAACCTGGAGACAACGTCATTATCATTTCTTATGCCATGATGTCGCAAGAAGAGGCAAATACGCACAAACCAACCGTTGTATTCGTAGATGGACAGAATAAGCCTGTACAAACCATGAAGCAGGAAGTCCACGCAACAATTATGTAATCGACTGGTAAGGAGAATGAAATCGGCCCTTGAAGCAAAAAATGAGTACAGGTCACTGCACTAATCCATTTTTTCAAGGGTGGGGATGCAACGATGTTCCAGCATGTTTTCGCAGAAATGAACGACATGTTAGATGAAATTATCAAGAGCTATCCTTCCGCTGAAGGCCTGAACAAACAAGAATTGCTGCAAAAGTGGAATTTGCTTAAGCGGATGAGTGACGGAATGCTGGATGAATGGCTGATGTTTGAAGAAAAGATGAGCCAGGTCAGGGAACGGGAGATGGATAAGCCAGCTTCCCTTGAGCCAGAACAGGAAGCTGTCACGGCTCTGCCTGAACTTCATCTGGAATGTTTCAGTCGAGGTCAGGGTTATTTCAAATTACAGATGTATCCGCAGGCGATCATGCAATTCTCCCGGGTTGTGGCCGATTATCCCGAGAGTGCGTTGACTCGATTCTACCTGGCGCTCGCGTATCTGAATCTGGAACAAATCGCCGAAGCCGGGACTCATTTGCAGCAGATCATGTATCTCAAGGGTTCACCTCGCTTGAAGGGACTTGTATGTAACGCCCTGGGCTGTATTCAAGCCAAGCTTGGGAATCCGGAAGCTGCATGTTCACTCTTTGCACAGGCCCTTCAGTACGACCCGACATTGACCGAACCACTGTACAACATGGAAGCATGCAGGTTGAACAGGGGAAAATTGCAATATGCTAATCAGCTGACGACCCTTCATTAAGCGGGAATTCGGCGACAAAAACGGTGTTCCCTCCTTTGGCATAGCGGCGGGGACACCGCTTTTTTGTCAGTTAATTTTCAAATCCCCTTTTTTTGCTATGCTGTAACATAGACTGGAATGGAAGGGATCGTACATTGCAATGAAATTTGCCGTATTGGATTTCGAAACAACCGGCACGCAGTCCGACGGTGAGATTATACAGGCCGGACTTGCCATCATAGATCATGACAACAGCATAGCTCAAATATATAGTTCTTATGTGAACCCCGGTGTCCCGATTCCCCCGTTTATTTCGGGGTTAACGGGGATTACCGATGAAGATGTGGCGGACGCTCCATCACTCGAAGAGATGATGATGGAGATGGTGCCGTTGCTTAACGATGTGGTGCTTGTTGGACACAACGTTGCTTTTGATTTTCACTTTTTACAGAATGCACTTGACCGCTGTGGTTATCTGCCTTTCACGGGCCGTATTCTGGATACCATTGATTTTCTGAAGATTACGTTCCCATCACTGGGTTCGTATCAACTCGGTTATGTGTCTTCTGAATTTGGATTTCAACATGATCGACCTCATCAGGCAGACAGTGATGCATTGGCGACAGCCTATGTATTGCTCAAGTGTCTGGAGGAGTTAAAGGAATTACCACTCATAACGATTCAGCGGCTCAGTGACCTGTTCGCACCAGAAGATAGTGACTTAGGTTGGTTCCTAGACGGGATGCGCAGTGAGAAGGAAGCAGAGCCGATTCAGGATCTGGACGGACACACCTATTATCGGCAGCTTGCTCTGAATGTAAGTGATTGGACTGATATTGGTGCACCACGTGACGAGCGGGAGGGTAATCCTCTTGATGGGGTAACCTTCGAACAGTTTATGGACCAGGTTCGGGAGAACCTGAAGGACACGTTGGATCATTACGAAGAGCGTGAAGCGCAAACTCAGATGTTCAGCAGTGTAAGGCAAGCCCTGGATGAAGAGAAACATCTCTTGATCGAAGCTGGAACGGGTACCGGCAAATCGCTGGGTTATCTGTTGCCTGCAATTTACGAAAGTGTGAAGCAAGAACAGAAAGTCATGGTCAGCACGCATACGATCAATCTACAGGAGCAATTGAGAGAGCGGGACATTCCGATGCTGACCCAAGTGGTTCCTTTTCCGTTTAAGGCTGCTGTCTTCAAAGGACGTGGACATTATCTGTGCCTGCGCAAATTCGAACACAAGATCAATAAACGTGAATTCGCTACACCGAAAGAGGATTATTTCACAGCCGCGCAGATGATTGTGTGGCTTACACAGACCGAAACCGGTGATGACGAGGAACTTAACCTTAGCGGACGCGGAGGCGACTTCTGGGAAACGGTACAGAGTGAGTCTGAGTCGTGTCTGGGAAGATCCTGTCCATGGTTCCGCAAATGTTTCTATCATCGTGCCAAACATGAGGCCGGGTTGTCTGATATCGTCATCACCAATCATTCCAAATTGTTTACCGATGTCAAAGCGGCGCATCAGCTGTTGCCAGCCTATGAGAGTCTTGTGATTGATGAGGCCCATCATCTCGAGGATGTAGCGGGTAAGCATCTTGGCATGCATATGAAATATTTCACGTTGGTTCATACGCTGACCCGTCTGTTTAAAGACAGTCGTAATGGACAACTGCCAATGCTTCGTTCGCAGCTATCCGGGCATGAAAATTCGGTGCAATGGGGCTCCATGGTGGATCAGATGTTCCCGCTGGCTGTTGAGGTCAAGGAACTGTGGGATCGTATGAGTGATGCCCTGTTCGGTCTGTTGCCTGAACGAAGTGATGCTTCACCAGGCGAGACAGGGCAATTTTCCCTGCGTCTGAAGGCCTCTCAGAAACCTGCGAAATGGCAGGAGTTGCAGGATATGGAGAATCAGATCCATGTAACTCTGGGTGATTTGGTTCGCAAAGGGGACAAATTGCTGCTTGAGGTGAAAGAGGATCAGGATGATTATCAATCGGATAGTCTGATCACGGACATTACTGGACTGCTGAAAGACCTGACCACATTGAAGGATAATCTGCGCTTCTTCATGCGTATGGATGATGCCAAAACGGTGTACTGGATGGAAGCCAGCGGTCAGTTCCGCAGTAAATCGCTTCAACTATATGCTGTACCTGTAGATGTCAGTGCACAACTTAAGGATTTGTTTTTTGATAAAAAGAAAAGCGTTGTGCTTACCTCGGCTACGCTCTCTGTGGATAAGTCATTCCAGTTCATGATTGAGCAGCTTGGTTTGCAAGAAGCCTCTGAGAATAATCGACTCTTAACGTCGATGCTGCCGTTACCTTTTAACTATCGTGATCAAGCACTTTTGGTGATTCCGCGTGATTTCCCGAGTGTGAAGGGCAGCGTGGGTGATGCGCACTTTGTCAATATGCTGGTGCAGTCACTCGCAGAGACCGCAATTGCCACGCGTGGACGCATGATGGTTCTGTTTACTTCATACAAGATGCTGCGACAGGTCTATGACCCGTTGAAGGAAGCATTGTCCGGTAACGACATCTCGTTGTTGGGCCAAGGCGTGGACAGTGGAAGTCGCTCCAAGTTGACTCGCAGGTTCCAGGAGGCCAAAGCTACAGTGCTTTTGGGAACTAGCAGCTTCTGGGAGGGTGTAGATATTCCGGGAGAAGCACTGACCTGTCTCGCTATTGTGAGATTGCCTTTCCAGCCGCCGAATCATCCGTTGGTGGAAGCCAAGAGTGAGCTGCTTCAGGAACAGAAGAAAAATCCGTTCATGAAACTGTCCGTGCCGCAAGCAGTTATTCGTTTCAAGCAGGGATTTGGCCGACTGGTGCGTACAGCGAAGGACAGAGGTATTGTCATCGTTTATGATACTCGGGTGATTGAAGCGTACTATGGTAAATTCTTTTTATATTCATTACCTGGTCCAAAAATGGAGCATATGCTCACGGAGCAGATGGTTCCACGAATTACCGAGTGGTTAGAACAACCTGCCAATGAACAAGAATAATGATTGTTTTGTTCGATATATCATTGCATGACACGATCAATTGGCGTTAAACTTTATTAGATATTTCCGTATCCGATCAAAAAAGTTTGCACGTAAGAACTTATAACCTAAATTACAAGGAGCATTCTGTATAAAATGTCACGTCTATCTCTGAGTTTATACAGAATGCTCATCTTTTCATCTATTATTTTATCGTAGGCTTGGTAAGGGGAGCAAGAATGAAATCGGATAAAATTTCGGAAGCGGTGGTACGACGTCTGCCTGTATACTTGCGCTATTTGAGCGAGTTGCATCAGCGTGAGGTGGCTACTGTTTCTTCACAAGAGCTTGGACAGAGGCTGGATCTGAATCCGGCCCAAATCCGAAAAGACCTGGCTTATTTCGGTGATTTTGGTCGTAAAGGGATCGGGTATGATGTATCCTATCTGATTGAGAAGATTCGTCATATTCTCAAAATCGATCAGCAAATCAATGTAGCTCTGGTAGGTGCGGGTAACCTCGGACAGGCCTTGTCCAATTACAATGCATATCTGAAAGATAACATGAAGATTGTAGCTGTATTCGATGCGTATGGACCGAAGATTGGTAGTCAAATCAACAGTTTGAAAGTAAAACCAATGAATGAACTGACGGAAGCGGTTAAAGCGGATAACATCCGCATCGGAATTATTACCGTTCCGGATACGGAAGCACAAAATGTAGCTGATCAGCTGATTGAATCTGGGATTGAAGCGATCCTTAATTTTGCGCCAACTATTCTAAAAACACCGCCGCACATCCGCATTCATCATGCTGACTTTACAACGGATCTGCTAAGTTTGGCCTATTACTTGGAGACTGGAAAGGACGACGAGGAAGATGACAACAAATAGATGGGTAATTCATAACGGCAAATTTGCCGTGAATGAAGGCGCAACCTGGAATGTGGTTCAAGGATACATGGTTGTCGAGAATGACAAGATTGTGCATATTGGTGAGACATTGCCGGATGGAGATGAAAATTGTACCAAAGTGGATGGAAAAGGATTGTTCTTCCTGCCGGGTCTGATCAATACGCATGGTCATGCAGCGATGTCATTGCTTAGAGGGCACGGAGATGATCTTGCGTTGCAGGTATGGCTGCAGGAGAAAATGTGGCCGATGGAAGCGAAAATGACTTCAGAAGACGTATACTGGGGAAGTTCGCTATCCGTGCTTGAAATGGTAAAAGGCGGAACGACAGCGTTCCTGGACATGTATGATCACATGGATCAGGTTGCCAAAGTGGTGGAGCAATCCGGCGTTAGAGCCGCACTGGCACGTGGTGTAATCGGACTATGCTCGGAAGAAGAGCAAATGCGGAAGCTGGAGGAGTCGGCAGCGTTTGCACGGGAGTGGAATGGACAGGCAGATGGTCGCATCACAACCGTTATCTCGCCACATGCACCATATACATGCCCTCCAGACTACATAGAGAAGCTGGTACAGGTCGCGAACGACCTGAACCTTCCCTGCATACCCATATGTCGGAAACGCTTCGTGAAGTCGAACAGAACGTTACAGACTACGGATTGCGTCCTGTGGCACATCTGGAGAAACTGGGCTTTTTCTCCCGTCCATCCCTGGTTGCACATGCCGTGCATCTGAATGACGAAGAGATTGAGATTTTGGCCCGTCATGATGTAGCTGTATCCCATAACCCGGGTAGTAATCTGAAACTGGCTTCCGGTGTTGCTCGCGTACCTGCGTTGCTGAAAGCGGGAGTTACCGTGTCACTTGGAACAGACGGACCGGCAAGCAACAACAACCTGGATATGTTCGAAGAAATGAGACTGGCTGCCTTGATCCACAAAGGTGTGTCGGGTGACCCGACGGCTGTGCCAGCAGGTGAAGCATTGCTACTGGGAACGTCCTATGGCGCTAAATCCATCTTCTTGAACAATACCGGAGCACTCCGGGTCGGTATGAAAGCTGATTTTATCGCGCTGGACATTGAACAGGCACATTTCTATCCACATACGGATCTGATCTCGCACACGATCTATTCGGCTTCTGCGAAAGATGTGGAGCACGTGTGGGTGGATGGGAAACAAATCGTGAAGCATGGCGAATGTCTGACGCTGGATGAAGAGCGCATTTTGCGTGAGTCTCAATTGGCATTTGATGGTCTGCTTGCGCGTTAATTGCAGGTGAGAGCATCTTAGGGAAAGGAAGTTCGGCTTTTGAAGAAAAAAAGAAGTGGATATGGATTTCGCTGCTTGTGCTGGTTCTGATTCTGTTTGGACTTCAGCGTTATTATGTATATGTCACGCAGGACCAGCGCAAGGAAGAAGCGCTCGCCATACAGGCGGCACAGAAACAACTGGGCATTACATCCCATGATGAATTGCGTAAGTACATCTGGGGGACAAAGAAGGCTCTGACAATATCTACTGGACCCTGATCGGCAAAAACAAGGATAACCAGGATGTGATGGTCTGGGTCAAATTTGACGCTAACAATCAACCTGCTACGGGTGCAAACGCTATACACAGCGAGTTGCTGCAAAATGGCATGTCCGAGACGCAGATCCGTAATCGTTTCAGTTCTGAAGTTCCTGCAGGTGAGATTAAGCGAATCATGCCCGGCGTGGTGAATGGCATATATGTGTGGCAAGTGTATTATAAAGACGGTACGCATAACCACTATCGGTTTTATCGGTTTAGCAATGGAGAACAGGTGGACTTGGTCTACACACTCCCGAACAGCTAGCACAAATAGAGTTACTTCGATAGAGAATTAGAAATGAAAAGAACCGGCAGACGGATATCCGACTGAACCGGTTCTTTGTGTTGCCTGTTTAAATAATTTTGATTTAAATAGTTAAAATTAATAATTTATTCATATTTTCGCCTTCGAAATTGTATATACGATGTGATATACTCAGATATGTACTCAAAGATACATTCAAATTAAATAAATCCTGTCGAATTTTTCGTAGGAGTCCATGTACACATATTCGTAATATACCAAATAAGCCAGTAGATTAGGGCTAAAAAATCTGGGAGGAGTGATTCATTTTGAAGCTAAAAGTATTGCCTGTTGCTTTAACTGCCGTCATTTCAGCCGTTTTGTTGTTCGGAGGTTGGTTTGTGTATCGTCAGGTGGCCGTACAGAATCCGATTGAAAAGATGGTCACCCAGTACGATGGAGTCAATGACGTTCAATTAACTATTAACCGCAATGACGTACAATTGAAACTGGATCTGCAACCGGATGTTGATTTGGGCAGACTGGTTCAATATATTCACAAAGAAGGACAGACTTTAATTGGAGCACGTTCACTCAAGTTGGATGTTGTGGATCATTCCAGTGAAGCACTGGAGAATTGGTGGGGTGATGCGATGTTTACCGTAGCTCAGGCGATGGAGAACAAGCAATACACCGAGATTACACCGACGTTGTCCAAGATGGCGACGAATGGAATCAAGGTTAATACAGCGATGGATGACAACAATGTATATGTCAGTCTCAGAGACGGAGATGCCAGCAAGTTTATTATTCTGCCGCGTGTGCCCGGTCAGATAGGAGTGTGGCCTAATGCTTAAGTGGACAAAAGAAGTTGCCATCGGATTTTTTCCCGTATTGATTATTTTTCTTGCCTTTACTGGTGTTAATATTGTTCCGATTCTGATTGCAGCGGTATTGGTCGGAGCCTTGCTGTTCATGATGCAAATGCGTGGCGGGATTACCGTTGGTGCAGCACAGGAACGTAAACGGAAGAAAAAAGGACCTTCCAAACTTACTTTTGAAGAAATTGGTGGTCAGGATAGTGCCAAGCAGGAGTTGCGTGAAGCGCTTGATTTTCTCATCAAACATGAAGAGATCCGCAAGTTCGGGATTCGCCCGTTAAAAGGAATTTTGCTGACAGGCCCTCCAGGGACAGGTAAAACGCTGATGGCCAAAGCGGCTGCCCATTACACCGATTCTGTATTCGTCGCTGCATCGGGTAGTGAATTCGTGGAGATGTATGTTGGTGTGGGTGCCAGCAGAATTCGGGATTTGTTCAAGGAAGCTAGAACCCGTGCCACCAAGGAAAATAAAGAAAACGCCATTATATTTATCGATGAAATCGATGTCATCGGGGAAAACGGGAGGGCGGTCAACAGCGCGAGTACGACCAGACGCTGAATCAGCTCTTGACGGAAATGGATGGAATCTACTCTTCCGATACGCCGAGAATACTGGTGATCGCTGCAACGAATCGCAAAGAAATGCTGGACAGCGCCCTCACGCGCCCAGGACGTTTTGACCGTCATATTCAAGTGGACTTGCCCGACAAGAAGGGCAGAAAGCATATTCTTGAATTGCATGCGGTGAACAAACCTCTGATGAAAGAAGTTAATCTGGAGAAGACAGCTGAAGAATCATATGGTTTCTCCGGTGCACAGCTCGAAAGTGTGATGAACGAAGCAGCAATATACGCCATGCGGGATGGACTGTTAAACATTGAACAGCGCCACTTGTCTCTGGCTATTGATAAAGTCATGATGGGTGAGAAGACAGATCGTGAGTCCAGTGTAGAAGAGAAGAAAAGGGTTGCCATTCATGAATTGGGGCATGCCATTATGGCTGAACTTGTTCGTCCAGGCAGTGTAAGCCAGGTAGCACTCAGTCCGCGTGGACAGGCTCTCGGTTATGTGCGTCATAACCCGCAACAGGAACAATTTCTCTATACGAAGCGCTTTCTGGAAGAGCAGATCATGATTGCGCTCGGAGGGGCAGCTGCGGAGGAAATGTACTATGGTGGACGTTCGACAGGTTCACGCAATGACTTTGATCAGGCAACCAATGTGGTGCAAACGATGATGGCTTCCGGATTGACTTCACTTGGGATCGTGAACATGGAAATGGTCACAACCGAGGAACTCATGCGAGAGAATAAACTGATTCTGCAAGAACTGATGGAACATACGAAACGTTTGCTTGAAGAGCAGCGGACAATTTTCGACAATTCACTCGACATCTTGATTCGTGAAGAAGTATTGTCTGGCGAACAATTTCGTTGTCAATTTCGTGACAGTGCCCTTTTACCAGCATAATTTATTTATGCTGGTTATTTTTTTTTACTTTTCACTCGTGCTAAGATATTATTATATGTTGGGTCGAAATTTGTAATTTTCGGCGAACAGGGTACAATAGAGAAATAGAGAACCGAAAGGATGGAGCAGAACCATGTTTTTCAAAAAAATAGGAGTTGTCGGCGGCGGTACGATGGGACAAGGTATTTCCCAGATGCTCGCAGCCAAAGGACTTGATGTGCTTCTCGTGGAGCATACAACACAAAAGCTGGATCATGCATATGACATGATCGAAACCAATCTGGATAAACAACTGGAGAAATGGGCGATTACCAAAGCGGAGAAGAAATTGATTCTTTCCCGTATCACCAAGGTAGCTCATTTGGCTGAACTTGGAACTTGCGACATGGTCATTGAGACGATTTCAGAGGATCTGGATGCGAAAAAAGCAGTATTCAGTCAACTGGACCAGGTTTGCCCTAGCAATGTTATTCTGGCAAGTAATACTTCCACGCTGAGTTTGACCGAGCTGGCAAGCTCGACCAAATACCCAGAGCGTGTTATTGGTATGCACTTTATTCACCCGGTATCCCGGGTTGATCTTGTAGAGATTATTCGTGGACTGAAAACTTCGGATACGACATTCGAAGAGACCCGTCGTTTTGTTGAAGAAGTAGCGGACAAAAAAGGAGTTATGATCTATGAATCACCTGGATTCGTAACTTCACGCTTGATCTGTCTGCTGATTAACGAAGCACTGCATGTATTGCAAGAAGGTGTTGCATCTGCGGAAGATATCGATGATGCAATGCGTATTGGATACAACTTCCAACATGGACCACTCGAAATGGCTGACCGTTTCGGATTGGATTCTGTTGAAGCTGCACTCGAAAGAATGTTCCGTGAATTCGGAGAATTGAAATATCGTCCTTCCACAGTCCTGAAGAAAATGGTGCGTGCAGGACACCTGGGTGTCAAAACAGGCGAAGGATTCTTCAAGTACGACAAGGATGGTGACCGACTGTGAAAGTACTCGTAATTAATGCGGGGAGTTCCTCGCTCAAATATCAACTGTATAACATGACTGACGAATCTGTCCTGGCTAAAGGTCTGGTGGAGCGGATCGGAATGGATTCTTCAATCCTGACACACAAACCGACAGGCCGTGAGGATGTTACAGAAGTTAGTGAAATTCTGGAACACACAACAGCAATCCGTAAAGTCATTGATATTTTGACTGACAAAGAAAATGGCGTACTGGATTCTGTAAGTGAGATTCAAGCTGTTGGACACCGCGTTGTTCACGGTGGTGAAGCATTTAAAGAATCTGCACTGGTAGATGACGCATCCAAAGCGGAAATCCGTCGTTTGTTCGACTTGGCTCCACTTCATAACCCGGCAGCCATGATGGGTATTCGTGCGGCTGAAGCCAATATGCCGGGTGTTCCACAGGTTATGGTCTTTGATACAGCGTTCCATCAAACGATGCCTGAAAAAGCATATCTGTATGCCATTCCGCGTGTACTTTACAAAAAATATAAAGTACGTCGTTACGGCGCGCACGGTACTTCCCATGATTTCGTAAGCAAGGCTGCTGCTGAGTACTTGGATCGTCCAGTGGAAGATCTGAAAATTATCACATGCCACGTGGGTAACGGCGGTAGTGTAACAGCAGTTAAAGGTGGCGTATCCGTGGATACTTCCATGGGTATGACTCCACTTGAGGGTCTGATGATGGGAACACGTTCTGGTGACCTTGACCCAGCCATCGTACCTTATGTGATGAACAAGGAAGAACTGAGCGTAAGCGAAGTGAACTCCATGTTGAACAAACACAGTGGACTGCTTGCAATCTCCGGAATCAGCAGTGACATGCGTGAAATTACGGAAGGCATGGAGAATGGCGATGCCAACTCCACACTTGCTTTTGAAATGTACGAATACCGTCTGCGTAAATACATCGGTTCATATGCAGCTGCAATGAACGGTGTAGACGTGATTGTGTTTACAGCTGGTGTAGGTGAGAACTCCGTTGTTCTTCGCCAAAAAGTATGTGAGCAACTCACCTATCTGGGTGTTGAACTGGATGAAGCGCTGAATGCCATTCGTTCTGGCGAGCCACGCCGGATCACAACAGCGAATTCCAAAGTGGAAGTTCTCGTTGTGCCAACGAACGAAGAATTGGTCATTGCACGCGATACGCACCGAATCGTATTGAATTCTCAGTAATCTAACTGTAAAGTAAATATAGAATGACAAGGAAGTGCAGAGGACAGGCATAAGCCTGCCCGCTGCATTTTCAAATTCAGGAACCAAGGGGAGATATGGGCATGAATACGAATTGTGTAATTCGTAATGTGAACGAGCATGTGGGCGAGACCGTAACAATCGGTGCCTGGATTAACAACAAACGTTCCAGCGGTAAAATTCAGTTTTTGCAGCTGCGTGATGGAACCGGATATATTCAAGGGGTTGTTGTAAAGAGTGAAGTTAGTGAAGAGATCTGGAATAATGCCAAGAGCCTGACACAAGAAAGTTCTTTGTATGTTACAGGTATTATTCGGGAAGAACCTCGCAGTGCGTCCGGTTACGAGATGACTGTAACAGGGGTTGAGATCATTCACCTGACTGAAAACTATCCCATCACACCTAAAGAGCACGGTGTTGATTTCTTGATGGACCACCGTCATCTGTGGCTTCGTTCTACGAAGCAACGCGCGGTTATGGTGATTCGTGCCGAAATTATCCGCGCTGTTCAGCAGTTCTTTGATGGTAACGGATTCACACAAGTTGATCCTCCGATTCTGACACCATCGTCTGCGGAAGGAACAACAAACTTGTTCCACATCAAATACTTTGATGAAGATGCTTACCTGACACAAAGTGGTCAATTGTACATGGAAGCAGCAGCCATGGCGCTGGGCAAAGTATATTCCTTTGGTCCAACATTCCGTGCGGAGAAGTCCAAAACACGTCGCCACTTGATTGAGTTCTGGATGATTGAGCCGGAAATGGCATTTGTAGATCACGAGGAGAGTCTGCGTGTTCAAGAGAAATTTATCGCTCATGTCGTTCAATCCGTGGTGAAAAACTGCCGTGCAGAACTGGAATCCATCGGTCGTGATGTATCCAAACTCGAAGGCATTGTAGCGCCATTCCCGCGAATTACGTATGATGAAGCGATCGAATTCCTTCATGGACAAGGCTTTGATATTCCTTGGGGAGAAGACTTCGGTGCACCGCACGAAACAGCGATTGCTGAGAAGTACAATACACCCGTCTTTATCACACATTACCCTGCAGGAATCAAAGCTTTCTATATGAAACCAGATCCGAATCGTCCGGAAGTTGTTCTCTGTGCCGATATGATTGCACCAGAAGGTTACGGAGAGATTATTGGCGGTTCGCAGCGTATCGATGATCCGGAATTGATGCAACAACGTTTTGAGGAGCACAATCTCTCGGATGAAGCTTACCAATGGTATCTGGATTTGCGTAAATACGGATCGGTTCCTCACTCCGGTTTCGGTCTGGGATTGGAGCGGACGGTAGCATGGATCTGTGGATTGGATCATGTGCGTGAAACAATCGCATTCCCACGTATGCTCTATCGTCTGTATCCTTAATGCTTAATCGAGGAGCCGCTATGGGAGACACCACATCCAAAGCTTGGTTGGATGGAGCAGCGTATGGCATGACTTCGGGTGCAGCCCATCTGCCGTATGCCTTATTACGTTATTATCATCAGCTTGGCCTATCAGATGCAGAAGTACTTCTTCTGATACAGCTGCTAGGGTTCCGTCAGGCGGAGTTCAATGAGTTTCCCACGCTTGAAGAGCTTGCGGGACGCATGGGACTTGCACCTGAGGGTATCGCCAGAATGTTGCAGCGTCTGATGAGGGATGGATATATCGCCATCGATGAGCATCGGGACGAGGAACGTGACATCCAGTATGAGCGATATGATTTACATGGATTATTCGTCAAGCTTGCAGCGTGCACTGCCGAAGAAATGGCTGCATTCCGTGCGGAGCAGCAAAGCAGCAGTACAGCACGTCAAGATTCGAACAGTGTTCAAAAAGAAGAGGAAGAACGGAACATGTTCTCCATCTTTGAAAAAGAATTCGGACGTCCGCTCTCTCCAATGGAGTGTGAGACGATATCCAGCTGGTTGGATCAGGACCGTTATCAGGAGGAATTGATTCTAATGGCTCTGAAAGAAGCGGTTTTTGCAGGCAAAGTACATTTCCGGTATATCGATCGAATCTTGCTTGAGTGGAGCCGTAATCGTGTCAAGACCGTTCAAGACGCAAAGGCATACACGCAGCGCTTTCGTAATGGTGGACGTTAATTCAAGTGCAGACAGGCACAACAAACAGGCCAGAAGTCATTCTGTGCCTGTTTTTTGGATTACAGAATGGCATGAGTGCTGAGTGATCACCGATATCAACCTTTCAGGCAAATGAAATTACGTTGTTTTATAAAAAATTTGATGGATTACGCAGGGGTTAACACACAAGCTGTCGTCTATTGTAGTGGAGAGGAGGGGAGAGTTATTGATGAAGCGCGCGTAATTGAACAAATCCGTCAAGGAGATACATCGCAGATGCGTATTCTGATTGATAAATATAGCCAGCATGTATACCATGTGGCCTATTCCGTACTCAGGAACGATCAGGAAGCACAGGATGCAGCTCAGGAGGCGTTCATACAGATGTATAAATCTCTCCCCGACTATCGCTCCGAAGGTTTCAAAACGTGGTTAACCCGAATTGCCTTTCACAAAGCGATTGATGCCAAACGCAAGCTGGGCAGGCGAACGGCTGAGGATCTGGGTGGAGAAGAAAAAATAATAAACATGCCCGGACGGGATGAAGACGTTCTTACCCGTCTCGTTCGTGAAGAACGTCAGGATAAACTTCGTGAACGAATCAATCAGTTGCCTGCTCAGCACCGTGACATTATCACTGCGTATTATCTAAGTGAAAAGAATTATGAGCAGATTGCCAATGATGCACAGGTGGCTGTGAAGACCGTGGAATCCCGCTTGTATCGTGCCCGGCAGTGGATTCGAAAACATTGGAAGGAGGATGATTGGCGTGAGTGAACAGGAAAAGTATACTGCTGCGAAATGGAAAGATTATATTGATGGCCGCATGAGTGAAACTCAAGCAAACCAGATGGAACAGCTTCTGATGGAAGACACGGATGCGATGGACAACTATCTGGAAGCACTCGGTATCCATGGGGATCTGCCACCTCTACACGATCCAGCAGGCTTTGCGGATTCCGTCATGTATCGGATTGAGGACATTCAATCCTCCAAGGCACAACGCAAATCCCGTGCTGGACGCAATCGGCGCTGGCTTGAACATAAAGTTTTTCATTACGCGGTAGCTGCCTGTTTGACATTGATCTTCCTCTCGTCTGGACTTTTTGACAAGGTAGCGCCTTATCACAAGTTCCAGGATGGTGACCACAGAGGGTCTTTTACCGAGAAATGGACAGAGGCAGCCACTTCATGGCTGGATAACCTCAAGCCTAAACCATAAATGGTTTCGCATTGCCTGAACAGAAAGGATGACGACTGTGCACACAGATCGTAACAAGTTACTCGCATTTTTATTAAACCTGATACCCGGTCTTGGCTTTATGTATTGGGGTCGAGCGGCAAGAGCCGTAATCTACCCATTGCTTTTTTTCGGAACAGCTGTTGGTTCAGTCATGCTGGCGATGCTGCTTGCTGAACATGATTTATTGATTATTGGTGCCATTTTTGCGGCTTTCTTCTGGGGGATCAGTATGCTGGACATGATTATTGTTCTGCTCCGTGCACCTACTGCCCGGGATGCTCAATACAGGGGCGGCTACGGAGCACATTACGGACCACAACATCCAGGAGCAGCCTACCAGGGAGCACACATGGGCCAGCAAGGGCCAATGGAGCAGGGGAATGTAGATGAGCTGCATCATCAACAATCTGGTGGTGAATATGGACATTATGAGGGCCTCCAGGGTCAACCGATGTATCAAAAAGGCACGGAGGGTGAACGATTCTTCACCATTTTACTCTCATTTGTTCCAGGATTGGGACATCTGCATCTCGGATTGTTGCATCGTGGATTGTCCTTCCTGATGGCGTTCTTTGGTTCGTTTGCCATGATGGTTTTTGTCGCTTCAATCACCAATGAATCGGTGTTTTTAATGTTCCTGCTCATCCTGCCTGTAATTTGGGTATACTGCATGTTTGACGCGGTGCAGCATGTCCATCGCAAGCAGGCTGGTGAAGTGTTGCAGGATCGGACATTATTCGAAGAATTGGAAATGGGAAGAGAAGCCGGCAGACGTAGCAAAGTGCTTGCAACGCTGTTATCCGCTTTTCCAGGTGCGGGTCATCTCTATCTGGGGTTGCAAAAAGAGGCATGCAATTGATGTTTCTGTTCCTGGCAAGCATCTATGTATTGGACCTGCTTCATTTATCAGTGTTTCTGTTCATGATTCCGTTGATCTGGTTCTACAGCTTTTTTGATGGGCTACAGTGCTCCAGCCGTTATGGACGCGAGCCGTTGGTTGATCAACCGATCCTGAAGGATTGGGCCCGTCATCAGCGACTGATTGGATTTGGGATCGCCGCTCTGGGTCTCTATTACCTGGCAATCCGGCTTGTCATTCCACAACTCAATGAGCTGTTCCCTAATGCATTAATGACTTACGAGATTCGTTCCTACCTGAACACCGTCATTGTATCCTTGCTGCTCATTTTCGGCGGTTTGAAACTGCTGTTTGGCAAGCAACGGGATGATCGACTGTGATTTACGATCCAAGTTGAATTGAGATTATTTACACTGACACTTCGAGGTTATTTCTGGGAATTCAGTATTCCTACAACCTAAAAACACGCCAAGGGCTATATATACAGCCTTTAGCGTGTTTTCTGTTATGCATCTCTCATTTTGAAATGAATGATTGCTATCTCGTAGCACCCTTCAGCAGAAGTTGACGGTACATCACTTCGAATAGGAATTCGAAAGCTTCCAGATGGCGTTTTGCTTCAAAAGCATCTTTGCCCCACGCGTATATGCCGTGATTACGAAGCAAGATTCCTGGCACATTGGCATCAAGGACACCTGGCACCAGTTCGGCAATGGATGGAATGTCTGCAAAGTTAGGCAGAACAGGTACCCGAATCTCCGCATTTTCTTCCCAGATGTTGAACGCCTTAATCAGTTCGATGCCCTGAATCGGCACTTGACCCTCTGCGCCAAAGAATTCGCTGATCAGGTTGTTAAACACGGTATGCACGTGGAATACAGCACCGCAGCCGGTCAAACGATAGATCTCACAGTGGATCAACGTTTCGGCACTTGGTTTCAACGTAGTTGTCTCAATTGCTTTGCCGTGTTTGTCCACAAAAAGGAAGTCTTCCGGTGTGCGCAGAGATTTGTCTTTGCCAGAGGCGGTAACCGCAAAATAAAATTGCTCCGGGTCAAAATCTCCTACACGCATCGACAGATTGCCACTTGTTCCGGGGAACCAGTTACGACTGGCGAACAATGCTTTAATATCAGCCAGTTCTTCAAGGACCTGACGTTTGTGTTCCAATGTAATCTTCTCAAAACCCATCGTTTACAGCACTCCTTGTGTTTGCTTCTGCTTCATATCTTCGATGATATCGTAAAATGTAGCGAATGGCACATGATCCACACCAAGTTCAATACATTTATCTGTCAAAATGGAGCGGGAGTAGACAAGATCGGCGATCTTGGCACCCTCAAAATCTGTCAGACTGTCTCCAATAAGAATTCGGTTATACTGTTCTTCCGGAAAGGTACGAATCACAGTGGTTTTACACATGCCGCAGCCATTCTCACAAGGAGGTTGGCAGGGATGCGGCCATTCAATTCGAATAGTTTCACCCGAGAAGTCAGCTCCATTACAATAGACATGATCCTTGGGGATATCGAATGGCGCGAGTAAGGGTTCGATAAAGAAGTCCATGCCACCGCTGGTCACATTAAATTCGATCCCTTCGCTGCGAACGTAGTCAAGAAACTCGCTGAATCCTTCACGAATGCCCGCTTGTCCAAGCACAAACTCCACAATTTCATCTTTTTGCGATGCAGGCAACAGAGCAAACATGGCTCCGACACCTTCACGCAGCGAGATGTTCTGCTCAATCGTATCTTTCATAATCGCTTCAATGCCTTCAGGCTTGAAATGTTTCATGATCGCCACAATATTGTCCGAGAGGGTAATCGTACCATCAAAGTCACAGAAAATGACTGTTTTCTTATCACTTCTCATCGTTCGCCACCCCACAGGTCCAGTGCACTTTTGAGCTCCGGATGCTCGGTTGCATATTGCGCGAGTGGTATGGAGCGCTGAGCTGCCTCAATCGCTTGCAGGAATGCCCGTCCGCCTGCCTCAGTGCCCATTGGATGCCCATGAATACCGCCGCCAGCATTAACGATGACATCTGTGCCAAAGTCGCGCAAAATAAGCGGTACAAGGCCTGGATGGATGCCGGCTGAAGGTACAGGCATACTCGTTCTCACTGGCAGATCAGATGACAAAAGCTGCTCAGTGATGGCCATATTTTCTTCCTTCGGCATCGTTACCGATCCATAAGGAGAAGGGAAGAGCACCAGATCGGCACCCGCAAGACGCATCAACTGGCCAAGTACAACCGAAGCCGAGATGCCGTAATGTGGTGAAGGATACAATGCTCCTGCAAGAGCAGGGTGAGCCATAATCGGCACATTAATGTCAGGATCACTGCTGAGTTCATGCAGGACATCATACCCGTAGGACAATACGTTGAATAACAATGCATTTGCTCCTGCACCAATGGCACGTTCAGCTTGCTCTTTGAGACGAGAGGTAGGCCCGGTGAGATTGGTTGCATACAGTAGCTTCTTGCCCGTCTCCTGGCGTGCCTGTTCGGCAGCTTTCATGCAGACCTCAACTCTTTTTTCGATCGGTGTCAATTTATTCTCGAACAGTATTTCATCGTCCTTGATCAGATCCACGCCTCCAAGAGCCTGACGAATAAATTGTTCACGCAGTTCATCAGCGTTCAGCCCGATGACGGATTTGAAGATACTCATTAACAGCGGACGGTCATGTACGCCAAGCAGATCACGAACACCATTCAGTCCGAACTTGGGTCCGGGGAATGCACGGAGGAAGCCATCCGAGAAACCAAGCTTTGTCAATTTGATTCGGCCATCCATTGAGATTTTGCCAAAGACCGTCACGAGCAAGGCAGGGATATCACGGCTGAAATTAATATCCGGATATCCAATAGTAATATCCGCGTAACGTTCACCGGCAGTCATGCCATCAGCTTCATGTACGTCTACGCCTATGACTTCACCGAGATGCTTCTGCATGGCTTCACGTTGAACCTGTGGCAGCTCCGTCCAGCTACCCACGGTCATGCCGATCGCGATGGACTCGGCCTTTTTGCGAAAGTCTGCATGATCATCATGCAGACGATATGTGGCTGTGCACATGTTATTCATTTTTCAAATCCCCTTCCAAAGCAGCTCCCATCTCCCGTGAGCGCTCTGCACAGCGGTTGACGGCTGCGATTACATTTTCAAAGAAATCTCCTTCGTCCAGTGTTTTCAGGGCTGCCTGGGTTGCCCCTCCCGGGGAGGTTACATCACTCCGAAGCTTCATCGGTTCCAAACCGGTTTGTTGTACCATACGTGACGCACCGAGCACCGTCTGAACTGTGAGATCACGAGATTGCTGACTGGATAAGCCACCACGAATACCTGCGGCAATCATGGCCTCCATCAAATAGTATACATAAGCTGGGCCGCTTCCGGAAATCCCTGTGAGCACTTCGAGTTTATCTTCAGGCACGATGGTCACGATACCCACCGCTTCAAACATGGTCATTACCGTACTGCGCTGTTCATCCGTAATCTCCGTAGAAAAGGCAATACCAGTTGCACCGAGTCCAATGGTACTGGATGTATTCGGCATGGTTCTGGCAATAGGTTGTTTACGACCGAGCAAGGACTGCATCGTGCGGATTGATAATCCGGCAATGACAGACACGATCAGTTGATCAGGTGATAACAACGGACCCAGTTCGCGCAGCGCAGCCGCAGCATCTTTCGGTTTCATGCACAGTACAATGACTGGAGTGGAGGCAAGATGATCCATAGATTGTGAGGCCGTTCCGGTATGTACGGCATAGCGGGTACTGAGCTCCTCCTGACGTTTCTGGTTGCTGCGGTTCAGCATCGTAATATCCTGAGGACGAACGACTAGGCGGGAGATCAATCCGCGCACGATGGCCTCAGCCATCGCGCCTGCTCCGTGGAAAGTAATCTTTTGTTGTAGTAACGTCTGTTGCTCTTGACTCATATTTATCGTTCCTCCTATATAACTGGTGCTGGGATATTATTGACGAATCTGTCCATTGCCGGTAATGCGATATTTGGTTGATGTGAGTGCTGGCAGTCCCATCGGTCCGCGTGCATGCAGTTTCTGCGTACTGATCCCGATCTCGGCTCCATAGCCAAATTCGTATCCGTCAGTGAAACGGGTGGATGCATTGTGATACACAGCTGCTGCATCCACATCATGCATGAAGCGTTCTGCATGGGCTGTATCCCGGGTTACGATACATTCGGAATGTTTGGTTCCGTAATGGGCGATGTGCTGCATCGCTTCGTCCAGATTCGCGACCACACGGATATTCAAAATATAATCGTTATACTCGGTCGCATAGTCTTCCTCGGTTGCCTCAAGGGCAGAAGGAACAAGACGGCGCACCGTGTCGCAACCTTTCAAGACCACATTGGCCTCACGGAATTGCTCGGCAAGAGCAGGCAGATGCTCTTCCGCATATGCGGCATGCAGCAGTAACGTTTCCATGGAATTACATACGGATGGACGTTGTGCCTTCGCGTTAATAGCGATTTCGGCTGCCATGATCGGATCAGCTGATTCATCCACATAGGTATGACAGATGCCAGCCCCGGTTTCAATAACAGGTACGGTTGCATTAGCAACCACATTACGAATGAGAGATGCTCCGCCGCGTGGAATGATGACATCGAGCAGTCCGTTCAACTTGAGCATTTCATCCACGGAAGCACGGTCCGCATCCTCAACCAGTTGCAGAGCATCCGCAGGCATGTCTGTCGTTGCGAGTGCCTGATGCAGCACCTCCACAATTTTGTGGTTAGAGGAGAGGGCAGAGGAACCGCCGCGCAGAAGCACTGCATTACCTGTTTTGAGACATAGTCCGGCGGCATCCACGGTTACATTAGGACGGGCTTCGTAGATAATGCCAATCAGGCCAATCGGTACTCTTGATTTTTCAACATGCAGTCCGTTAGGTCGGGTGAATGACTCCAAAACTTCCCCGACTGGATCAGGCAGATCTGCAATCTGACGTAAGCCTTCAGCAATGCCGGCAATGCGTTCCTTATTAAGTGCGAGTCGATCGAGCATCGATTCCGGCGTACCTTGTTCTCTGCCGCGTTCTAGATCTTCGGCATTTGCCGTAATGATGGAATCCGTCTCTGTAATCAATGCATCTGCCATGACACGCAGGGCGGTATTTTTCTGTTCTGTATTTAATCGGTTCAGTTGTGGAACCGTGGCTTGCGCTTTGCTGGCTTTTTCTCTCACTTCACTCATCTTAATTCCTCCTCGTATATATAAAATTGTGTATTCCACCACTATATAACGTTATGTTTATTTTAACGTAATCCATTCGTCTCTATGAATAACCTCGAGCCTGTGGATACTGGCAAGTTGTTTCATCACTTCACCACTGGGAAGTCCGGCAATGAGCCGAAGCTGGTCATCATCATAATTGACAATACCGCGACCGAGTAAGGTTTCATCCAGTCCAATGACCTCTACGACATCTCCGGCATGAAACGTTCCCAGTACGCGTTTGACCCCTACAGGGAGAAGGCTGTGCCCTCCATGGACAATGGCCTCTTCAGCACCATCATCCACAACGACCGTTCCCAGCGGAGTAGACATGAAGCCCAGCCACTGTTTTTTACGGGATAGTGAAGCGAGTCGTGTCTCAAAATAAGTACCTTTACCCGTGCCATCCACAGCCCGCTGCATATCTCCAGGTTCTTTCACACTTCCGACAAATACCGGTACGCCTCCACGTGTCGCAACCTTGGCTGCATCGACTTTGGATCGCATTCCGCCAGTGCCTACCGATGAACCTGAGCCTCCAGCAAAAGCGTAGATCTCCGCCGTTATTTCGGGGATACGATCGTAACGTACGGCAGACGGATCTTTGCGCGGGTCAGCGGTGTACAACCCGTTGGTATCCGTAAGAATGATCAGATGCTGTGCCTTCACCAGGTTCGCAACTAATGCGGACAACAGATCGTTATCACCAAACTTCAATTCGTCCACCGATACGGTATCATTCTCATTAAAAATCGGTATCACTCGCTGTTTGAGCAGTTCTTCTACGGTCATGCCAGCATTCCCCATACGTTTACGACTGTGAAAGTCTGTACGGGTTAACAGAATTTGTGCCGTAGTAACGCGGTGCGCTGCAAAAGCCTGTTGATATGCCTGCATCAATAATGCCTGCCCAACGGCTGCTGCGGCTTGTTTCTCATGCAGGAGTTTGGGGCGCTGGGGGTAACCGATCTCCCGGAATCCGGCAGCTACCGCTCCAGAGGTGACCAGAAGTACTTCATGACCCTGATCAGCCAATGCTGCAATCTCTCCGGCAAAAAAAGTGATCGAACTGCGATCCAGACCGCCTTCTTCCGTGGTAAGCGAGCTGCTTCCAATCTTAACTACAATACGTGAAGTCATGGTTTCACTTCCTTAAACATGATTAATACGTGCTTCTGGAGCAGGCTTTAGCGGGTACAAAAAAACTCCCGCCCTTTAGTTAAAAAGGACGAAAGTTTGTTACTTCCGCGGTACCACCTTTATTGATGATCAGATCATCCGGCTTCATGCCCTGTAACAGAAGGCACTGTCCTGTACGTAACAGGCCGCTCAGGGGTAGGTTTCAGAGAAGAGCCGCGGTAAATTCTTTCAGCAGGGTGGAATTTACTCTCTGTGCGCGACTGATATTCTCTTACTGGTCCCGTCATCACGTTTCGTTCAATATTTCTTATAACATACCATGGAAACTTGGCATATGCAAAGGGGTTATGGTCCTGTAAATTACTTGAATAAATTCAGCTTGCCAATACGCTCCACAGCTTCACGCAATCGGTTTTCATCACTTAGCAGTCCTGCGCGCACATAGCCTTCACCATGCGCACCAAAACCAATACCCGGGGCTACGGCGACCTTGGCTTCCCGCAGCAACAAGTCCGCAAATGAAGCAGAGGTATAACCTTTAGGTACAGGCAGCCAGCTGAAGAACGAACCTGCGGGTTTCGAAGCTTGCCAGCCAATGGAGGACAGCGCATCATAAAAAGCATTGCGACGGGATTCGTAACGTGAAACCAAGGAGGAGACACATTCCTGGGAGCCAGTAAGTGCTTCCGTTGCCGCAGCCTGAATTCCACCGAAAAGACTGACATAGATGTGATCCTGAAGCAGATTGATTTTAGAAACAATCTCGGCATTACCGAGTGCGAATCCAACACGCCATCCAGCCATATTGTACGTTTTGGATAACGTATAGAACTCAACACCTACCTCTTTGGCACCGGGGGCCTGCAGGAAACTTACGGGACGATGTCCGTCAAATCCAATCGCACCGTAAGCAAAATCGCTGGCAACGACAATTTGATTTTGAATGGCAAATTCAACCGTATCTTCGTAGAACGAAAGTGGTGCAGTTGCTGACGTTGGATTGTTGGGATAGTTCAGGAACATCAGCTTGGCTTTCTCCCGATCTTCGACTGTAACAGCTCCATAATCCGGCAGGAATGCATTGGACTCCAGCAAAGGCATAAAAGACATGTTTGCTTTGGCGAGTGCAACACCGGACCAGTAATCCGGGTAGCCTGGATCGGGAACGAGAACGGTGTCACCGGGGTTAAGCAGGACTTGAGGTAACTGAACCAATCCCGTTTTGCCACCGAACAGAATGGCTACTTCAGTTTCGGGGTCCAGATCAACGTTGTAATCTTCCTTATAACGTTTAGCGACAGCTTCCTTCAGGAAAGAGTACCCTCTAAAAGGAGAGTATTTGTGGTAGAGGGGATTTTCAGCCGACTCTTGCAGTGATTTTACAATATGGGGTGGTGTAGGTGTATCCGGGTTCCCCTGACCCAGATTGATCACATCATGTCCACTTGCGATTTCACGATTTACATTTTGAACAAGGGTAGCAAAAAATTGCGTTGGCAGCTGTGTCATTACATCAGAAGTCGGTATCGTAAAGGCTGAACGAGCATTTGTTTGGTCTGAATGGGTCATTATATTGATCACTCCGGTTAATAAAAATGGCAAATAGTTCTCATTAATTTATCACGCCAATCCCGAGCTGTATAGAGGGAAATCCACTTCGTTAGGCATTACGTAGGAGCAAAGAGCAAAGGATTGTCCAAAACTGAAAATGCCGGTGATCAGATATTTATTCTGGATACTGTGACCGATGATACCAAGCCATCCACCAAGGAGTTGTTGGATAGTTTTGTATTATGCTGCCTGAGTTGTTGTGTGCAAATTCATAGCAAAACAGGCTTGCAGTCTTCAAGAGGATCAAGCTATGATAGCAGGTATTACGGTTCAGAGGAGTGCTTGTCATGACAGAACAACAACAGGGAGAAATGCGCGTAGCCCTGATTCAGGCTAATATTCAGCTCGGAGACCCTGAGGCTAATCATAAACATATGCAGTCGTTGCTTGAACGTGCGGTAGAACAATATCCGGATCTGGGGCTGGCTGTGTTGCCTGAAATGTGGAATACCGGATATGCATTGACGCAAATTCATGAACTCGCTGACCCGGAAGGACAGACATCACGGGAGTGGCTGTCTGCTTTTGCCCAAAAATATCAAATTTCCATCGTTGGCGGTTCCATTGCTGAGAAACGCGATGGTCAAATATACAATACAATGTACGCATATGATCGTGAAGGAAAACAGGTAACGCGATACGATAAATTACATTTATTCCGTCTGATGGACGAGGAGAAATATTTACAGCCTGGTGCGGAACCTGAAATTTTTGAATTGCAAAATGGTCTTACAGCGGGTGCTTCGATCTGTTACGACATCCGCTTCCCGGAGCTGGCTCGCACCCTCGCTTTACATGGTGCCAAGGCATTAATTGTACCAGCGGAATGGCCGAACCCTCGTCTGCACCACTGGCGTACGTTGCTTACAGCACGAGCGATTGAAAATCAGATGTATGTGATCGCATGTAACCGTGTGGGTAAAGGGGGAGAGGCTGAGTTCTTCGGACATTCCCTCATTATTGATCCTTGGGGTGAGATTGTGGCTGAAGGTGGTGAAGGGGAAGAGATCGTAACCGGGATTATTCGCCCTTCCCTGGTGGATGAGGTTCGCGGACGTATTCCCGTATTTGAAGACCGTCGACCTGGCGTTTATTTTGGCGAAAATAAAAAAATTAAATAAACTTCTTCAGAAAAAGTGTTTATTCTTCCAGGACGCGGGTAATGATAACTATCCCGTTACCAAGGAGATGATCAATCAATGGACAACCATGTGAAAGATACGCTCAGGAGACTGGAACAGGATAACACAAGGGAAGATCACTTAAGGGCATTCTTAGAGTACGGGGCAGGAGGGCTATCACCCCCTGATTCAAATGTTCAGGACGAAGGCCGTGTAATGAATCAGCAAAACAGGCTGACAAGCGATCGTAATTTGCGCAAATAAACCGCCTGACATGAATTTTCTTATGTATGTTTCTACATTAACACTATAAATTAGCATTAAAGCTAAATATCTTAACTAGCAACATTGTACTCTAACCAGTTACTGTGATTGCGATGTAAGAACTTTATCCTGCGGATGCGGGAAACGAGGATATGACAAAAGCTTGGCCCATACGGGTCAAGCTTTTATTTTGGTTCAGTATTAAATGTCCCCATACCCAAAAGGAGGAATTTCTTAGTCTCCCTTTGACAATTCGGCCACAGTTTGTTGAAACGTATGGATGAATGCTTCGGCTGCCTTCGACAGCACTCTGCCTTGACGATAAGCCACAACAAGTGTTCGGCTGGGTGTTGGCTCAGCAAGCGGGACGTACACAGGTACGAATTCACTGCGCGGCGCGCGGGCAATAAAGCGTGGAACCAGTGTAATGCCCATGCCAGTGGCGACAAGCGACTGAACGGTTTCAATATTTGTGCTCTCAAACACAACCCGGGGATCAAAACCGGCCTGCTCACAGAGATCAAATGTAAGTTTGCGGAACCCCTGTCCTTTTTTCAATACAACAAAGGGTTCATCTCGAAGCTCTTCAATTCGCACAGGAAGCGGATTCTCCGGATCTGCCCTGCGTGCCAGAGGGTGATTTGGGGGAACCGCCAGATCAATTCGTTCTTCGCCAATGGTTACATAAGACAAGCTTGGTTCTTGCAAAGGAAGAGATAGCAGACTCAGATCAGCTTTGCCGCTTGCTGTCAATTTCTCAAGAGTTAGCCCGGAGTCCTCCAACAAGGTGACTTCAATCTCTGGATATGCTTGTTGGAACGCAGGAAGCACGTGTGGGAGAAGGTGTGAACCTGTGATCGGCATGCTGCCCACCACGACTTTGCCTTTGCGAAGCTGGGAGATGTCGGACATTTCCTGACGCAATAATTCCATGGCATCTACGATCTTTTGGGCTTGCTCGACAAACGTAACACCGGCATGGGTTAACTCTACAGTACTCGTATTACGCTGAAACAACAGTACGCCCAATTCTTTTTCCAATTTGGATAATTGCTGGCTTAAGGAAGGTTGGGCAATATGAAGTTTTTCTGCAGCCCGGGAGAAATTGCGTTCAGCCGCAATTTGCAGCGTATATTGAAGTTGTCTGAATTCCATCGTCATTGGTCATTCCTTTCGTTATGCCACCATTATATCACTACAGATAAAGAAATCATTCTCTTTGCCGGAACGAACGATAAACTCGAATATCAGGAGGGGCTTCTTTATTTTGTATAAAAGCATTGACAGTGAAGAAGCGGGAACGTACTATAAGAGATATATGATAATGATAATTGTTATCAATTGAAACCTCTGCGGTGAGCGGTGGTTTATTTGTCTTTCTCTCATTATAGGTTAAACCTATTACATCTATAGATATTATATCTTGGAACAATGAAGGACAGGGTGATATATTTATGTCATTCAAGAGCTTCACTTTTTAAAGGAAACAGAGGCTCTTCCAAGGACCGAACTTATGATGAGGTGAAAATGATGAGTAAAAAAACGATGTTTGAGAAAATTTGGGAAAATCACGTAATTCATCAAGAAGAAGGAAAACCAAGCATTCTGTATATCGATCTGCATCTGGTGCACGAAGTAACTTCTCCGCAGGCATTCGAAGGACTTCGTCTGAGTGGACGCAAAGTTCGTCGCCCTGAGTTGACATTTGCAACAATGGACCACAACGTTCCAACCAAAGACCGCTTCAACATTACAGATCCAATCTCCAAACAACAAATTGATACCCTTTCGCAAAACTGCCGTGATTTCGGCGTGAAGTTGTATGATCTGGACACGGTTGATCAAGGCGTTGTGCACGTTATGGGACCTGAGCTGGGTCTGACTCACCCCGGTAAAACGATTGTATGTGGTGACAGTCATACGTCCACACACGGTGCGTTTGGCGCACTGGCATTCGGAATCGGAACAAGTGAAGTTGAGCACGTTATGGCAACTCAATGTTTGCAACAAGCAAAAGCCAAAACGATGGAAGTTCGTTTTGTCGGCAAACGTAACCCGGGTGTAACCGCGAAGGATATGATCCTCGCAGTCATCGCCAAATACGGTACAGACTTTGCAACAGGTTATGTTATTGAGTACACAGGCGAATCCATCCGTGAATTGAGCATGGAAGAGCGTATGACGGTCTGCAACATGTCCATCGAAGGTGGAGCAAGAGCCGGATTGATCGCTCCCGATGAAACAACCTTCGAATATCTGCGTGGACGTGAATACGTACCAGCAGGTGCGAAGTTCGATGAAGCTGTAGCAAGCTGGAAGCAGCTTGTAACCGATGAAGGTGCGGAGTTCGACCATGTGGTTGAGATTGATGTGGAAACATTGATTCCACAAGTAACCTGGGGAACAAGCCCTGGTATGGGAACCGACATTTCTTCGAAAGTTCCTGTTCCTTCTGAATTGCCTACCGAAAACGAACGTAAAGCGGCTGAAAAAGCGCTTGAATATATGGGACTTGAACCGGGAACACCCATCGCCGAGATTCCAATTGACTATGTATTTATCGGTTCTTGCACCAATGGACGGATCGAAGATCTGCGTGCAGCAGCACAAGTGGCTAAAGGTCACACTGTATCCAGCCAGGTTACAGCGATTGTTGTACCAGGCTCAGGACGTGTTAAAATTCAGGCCGAAAAAGAAGGTCTGGATAAAATCTTTACGGAAGCGGGATTTGAATGGCGTGATGCGGGATGCAGCATGTGTCTGGCAATGAACCCGGATGTACTGAAGCCAGGACAACGTTGTGCATCAACTTCCAACCGTAACTTTGAAGGACGTCAAGGACGCGGAGGACGTACCCATCTGGTATCTCCTGCAATGGCAGCCGCAGCAGCAGTTAAGGGTCACTTTGTGGACGTACGGGACTGGAATTTCAAAACGGAAGCAACGATCTAATCTATAACAGACAGAAGGGAGAACGTTTAATATGGAAGAATTCAAAACATTACAAGGCATCGTTGCACCGGTAGACCGGGTCAATGTAGATACAGACGCGATCATTCCGAAACAGTTTCTGAAACGGATTGAACGTACCGGATTTGGACAATTTTTGTTCTACGAATGGCGCTTCGATGAAGAGGGCAACAACAATGCTTCCTTCGAAATGAACAAACCTCGTTATGAAGGGGCATCCATCCTGATCTCACGTGCCAACTTTGGCTGCGGATCTTCCCGTGAGCATGCGCCGTGGGCGATTATGGACTATGGATTCCGTTGTGTCATCGCTCCATCTTTTGCAGATATCTTCTATAATAACTGCTTTAAAAATGGAATCCTGCCAATTAAGTTGTCAGAAGAGCAAGTTGAAGACTTGTTCCAACGTACAGCAACACATGATGGCTATGAGATGAATGTGAATCTGGAAAACAAAACGATTACCGATGCATACGGACTGCATATCGATTTTGATCTGGATGAGCATCGTCGTCAATTCCTGTTGCAAGGACTGGACGATATCGGTCTAACTCTTCAACATGATGATGAAATCGCTGCGTATGAGCAGCGCCACGCGGCAAAACTGTTTGGATAATGTTAATAACGTATTGCATAGCAGAAAGCTTCTGCCTCGCCAAAGGAACCTTGTTCCTGTGGATGAGACAGGGGCTTTTTGTAATTTCAGTAGCTAAATTAGCTTCATGAGTCATTTTCATCTTTAGCATGCATTAAATTGATGGTCAGTTTTTTTGCATCGTCAATTTATGACATCATGGATACGAAATCGATACACAATCATGTAAATGAGAGCATGTTCTTAAATATGATCTGCTTTTTTATCTTATTTACGACTGAATATGACAACGTTGTAACCGGATGAAGGGACAATATCTGATAAACTGATTAGTAGATTATGGAAGGTTACATAGACCCACTAATGTTACGCTGTGCAGAGAATCAGGTCAGATGTTCAAAAGACAAAAAGAATGGTGGATGAGGTATGAAAAATGGTCAACAGCAGTTGTTTTTCTTCTGTTTCTGTGTTTATTTCCAGTCATGGCCCATGCAGACACCACTCCCTCGATTGTACTTGACGGTGTAACCATTAACCAGCAGACGGGAGCACCTGCCGAAAATATCGGAAAGACTGTCATGGTTCCGATTCGAATTGTATCCGAGAATCTGGGTTATAAGGTGAAGTGGGAAAAAGCAACCCAGTCCGTCCAGGTTCAAAAAGGAAACAGCATGATTCAAATGACAGCTGGCAAAGATGCCGCTACAGTAAATGGAAACGTGGTGAACCTGGATTCGCCCCCATTGATCAAACAGGGAACGACGCTTGTTCCATTACGATTTGTCGGGGAAGGCATGGGTCTGCGTGTTGGCTGGGACAATGGAACCAAGACGGTAAGCCTATTCAGTATTCCTCCCGTAGTTGGAACGGAAGGTGACAGTGACCCCGTCGAGGCTCCAGTCCCGGATGGTCTGACAGAGCTTCAAGGCATCAGCTTCAGCGGAGATCGGTTGATTGTAGCAACAAACGGCAATATCAGCCCTAAAGTGTCCAGTATTGGGGGACCGGATCGCATTATTGTTGATCTGCCTGCAGCGACATTTTCTCAGGAATTTATTCAGGGACAAGCCTCCAATCCGGATGGCAGTGGACAGATTCTCGTTACGGATTCATCCATCGTCTCCAAAGTTCGGTATGCCATGTTCAGTAAATCGCCTTCCACCGTGCGTGTCGTTCTGGATCTGAGTCAGCCGGCTACTGCCAAATGGTCTATTGGAGATAACAATGTCTTGCTTGTTGACCTGACAGCGACGAGTGGAGAACCTACAAGCCAACCGGCAGTCCCTACGAATGATGGAAAAACTGTTGTGGTCATTGATCCGGGACATGGCGGTCGTCAATCGGGTGCAGTCAGTATATCAGGGGCTTATGAGAAGGATTTCAATCTGGCGGTAGGACTGAAGGTACAGGCACTCCTTCAACAATACCCAAATATTCAAACGGTCATTACACGCCAGGATGACACTGAACTTTCGCTCAAACAGAGAGTGGATATTGCTGAATTGAATCAGGCAGATGTTTTTGTGTCCATTCATGGAAATAAATTCACGACACCCGTGCCAAACGGCATTGAAACGCTATATAGCCGCAAGGAGAGCAAGCTGTTGGCTGATACGCTTCACAAATATGTATTGCCAATAACAGGTCTCAAGGATCGCGGGGTTAAAACGGCCAGCCTGCATGTAACCCGTGAAACAACCATGCCTGCCGTGTTGCTTGAATTAGGTTTTTTAAGTAACCCTACAGATGAAGCCGTCATGCTCTCAGAAGAATACCAGGACAAATGTGCACAGGCGATTGTGGACGGAATTGTTGAATTTTTGGGACTGTAAAGTAGGTTTTGCGCAAATATGAAGATTAGGGTAGTACGTTGTTTAGAGATGTATATTTGATAAATAAGGAAGAAATAAGACATTAAAATGTAAAAAAAGCTTGATCTGACAACGTTTTTTTCTGTTATGTTGGAATATATTCGCAACTTTTGAGAGCGAGGGGCGTCTAATAGGTGTCAGGTAATGCCCAAGCGGTCAGTCGGAGTTGGAAAATGACAACATGCGGCAAAAAAATATGAGAATGGTAGGGGTGAAGGATGAAGAAGTTCGGTTTTTTGGTACTGTTATTTGTCTTTGGGCTTGTATTCCCGGGCTATAGTCACGCAGCAACAGACACGAAAATTATCCTAGACGGAAAAGAAATCGTACAGCCATCGGATACGAAGGCGGAAATTATCAACAGCAAGGTGATGGTTCCGATCCGGGTTGTGTCCGAAAATCTGGGATATAGCGTGGAGTGGAAGCAGCAAACGCAAACAGTGACTATCAGCAAAGACAACACTGCCATGCAGATGATTGTTGGACAGAAGACGGCAACGGTGAACGGCAGTAACGTAAACCTGGATGCCCCGCCACTCGTGAAAAACGGTACTACACTCGTGCCTCTCCGATTTATTGGTGAGGAAATGGGTCTTAAGGTGGGTTGGAACAACACCACGAAGACGGTAACATTAGTTACCCAGAATTCAGGTTCCGGAAACGGGACAACCACACCTCCGAACTCTGGCAACGAAGGTGGAGGATCGGATCAAGAAGGTCTTGTACTGGTGAACGGCATCAGCTTCAGTGACAACCGCTTCATGATTGCAACAAGCGGAAGTACGAAGCCGAACGTCTTCACGATGACAGGACCGGATCGAATCGTTATAGACTTGCCGAATACCGCATTTGCTGATTCATTCAGTGAAGGACAGGCTTTAGACAGCAACCAGAATGGACAACTCGTCGTTAGCGGCTATCCGGATGTGTCTAAGATTCGTTACTCGTTATACAGCAACAGTCCATCTACAATTCGTTTTGTCATTGATCTGTCCAGTTCGAAAGGGTACAGTGTGCAAAATGATTCCGGACTGATTATGATTAGTCTGGACAATCAAAGTGGTACACCTGCTCCACCAGTTGGTAATAATGGCAAAAAAATTGTCGTTATTGATGCAGGTCACGGAGATCAGGACCCTGGGCAATCGGTGTAACGGGTAAACGTGAAAAAGACTTCAATCTGGCAATGGCTCTGAAAGTGGAAGCCTTGCTGAAAAAGAATCCAAAATTGACGTTGTGTTAACGCGCAGCGATGATACATTTTTGGCATTGAAAGAACGTGTGAAAATTGCACAAGATATAAAAGCGGATATCTTCATCTCCATTCATGCTAACAGTGGCCCTACTGCTGCGAACGGTGTAGAGACTTTCTATACACGCTCCAACAGCAAAGCACTTGCTACAGTGATGCACAAGTATCTTTTGCAGTCTTCCGGACTGAAGGATCGTGGAGTGAAAACGGCGAGTCTCCATGTAACCCGTGAAACGACAATGCCAGCAGTTCTGCTGGAAGGTGGATTCCTTAGCAATAAGAGCGACGAAGCAGCCCTGTTCACGGAAAGTTTCCAAAACAGTGTTGCCAAAGGTATTGTTGCAGGAATCAAGGAGTATCTGGGAATTAAATAAGGGACAAGCCCTTATGTTGAGGAGGCGGAGTTAGAATGAACAAGAAAATATGGATTGCAGCTTTGCTGGTAACGGTTATGGCAGTTGCTGCTGGATGTGGAAGCAAGCCAACAGCTGCTCCGAATCAGACGCAAGGCGCAGGAACTGAAAACAATGTGACTGAGGTTGAAGGCGAGACCATTACCGAACCGGTAACCGCTGAACCAGAAGAGAACACAACACCAACAGAATCCACGGAAGGCAGTTCGGAGGGAACGACTACAACTACTCCGCCAAGCGAAACGTCTACGGACACGCCAACAACTTCCGAAAGTAATGAAAAGAAAACGATCACTGTGTTCTATACGGATGAAGAAGAACTGGAGTTGCACAAAGCTTCGGCAGAGATTTCATACGCATCGGATGATGCCAAATATAAGGCTGCCTTTGAATCACTGCAACAGAGCAAAGATGCTAAACTTGTTCCGCTGTGGTCCAAAGACATTGAATTGAAGTCTGTACAGTTCAAGGATGGAGCTCTTACGCTGGATATTCACATGCCAGATACGGCACGTCTTGGAGCAGGTGGAGAGTCGTATGCGCTGGATGCTTTAAAACAAACGTTCTTCCAGTTTGATGAAGTAAAATCACTTGATTTACTGGTGGATGGTCAGCAGACTGAGAGTCTGATGGGCCATGTGGATCTCGAACATCCAATGACAAGATCCGAATAGGCTGTACAGCATGCTGTTATACCGTGAATCCACGGAATATGGGGCGTTTTACATGAGAGAGGGGAATCATAGGTGACTTTTAAATATAACAATTCATCACACTCTAAAAAAGTAGTATCAGCCGTGCTTGCAGGCATGATGGCCCTTAGCGCCGGCGGAGCTGCCATGGCAGCAGAATCAACAGAAACGGGGCAGGGTCAGAATGCTGCGGTAACGAATACGGCTGCACCAACTGGTTTGTTCAGTGACATCAAGGTCGGATACTGGGCCGAGAAACATGTGTACAAACTGGCATATCAAGGCATTCTTCTCGGTAATAACGGCCTGTTCCGTCCAGGAGACGCGGTAACACAGCAAGAAGCTGTAACAATGGCAATCCGTTTTATGAATCAAGAGGGCCAGTTGAAGACCGACTCGGCTGCGGCATTACCGACAAACATGGAAGTGGGAAATTATTTCAAGCCTTATGTCGCGCTGGCACTTCAACTGGGACTGATTGACAAAACGGAAGAATCAGCGGTGGATGTATCCAAAACCTCATGGGGGCAAAAGCCGGCTTCACGGGAATGGATTACCAAACTGTTAATCCGTTCATTGGACAAGGATGCTGAAGCTAAGGCGCAAAATAATCAATCTACCGGATTTGCTGATAATGCAGATATCTCTGAAAGTGGTAAAGGTTATGTCAATCTGGCTGTTAGCCTGGATCTGGCCAAAGGTGTGGAAGGCAACAAATTCAATCCAACCGGTTCCGTAACCCGTGCTCAACTCGCTACCTTCTTCAGTCGTGGCGAATCGTTGACGGATACTGCGTATCCGAACACATCCACGGGTTATGTGACTGGATTGAAAGATGGGCAGATCACGCTGGTTGTGGACGGCAAAGCCGTTAACTTCGCAGTGAACAGCAGTACGCCTTACTTTACAAAAGACAGTGAAACTCGTGCTTCATCCACTGATGTGAAGTTATATACAAAAGTTATGGTTGTAGGTTCGGCAGGTGGAGCTTCCTATGTGGAAGTTGTTGATGCTACACCACAGGTGGAAAGCGTTGAAGGTTCATTTGCACGTTCATTATCTGGTAACAAGATTGGTATCTTTGTGGGCGAAAATTACGAAACGTACAGTTATGATGAGGCAACTGCATTCATCGATCAAAATGGTAATGCAATCAAACTGTCCGATATTACGGCAGATAGCATCATCGAAGTACAGCGCGAGACATTCTCGGCTGACAAAAAACAGTCGCTATTCGTGTGAAATCCGGCATTGTTAACAAGAGTGACAATGGCGTAATTGCTGAAGTCTCCACTTCTGGCAAAACCATTAAACTTGTCAATGCAGCGGGTGCTACCGAGCAATTTGCATACAATGACAATCTGCTTATCACATATCAAAACCGCATCCTGTCAGTGGCTGATCTCAAAGCCGGCAGTGCCGTGAAATACACCGTTAAGGACAGTGTCCTGCAAACGATCGTATTATCTCAAGGTGTGGAACAATCTGTGCGTGGAACACTGGTTGAGATCGGTGGTAACCAATCCACGGTAACGTTCAAACGTGAAGGGGGCTCCCTCGAGGCGAAACTGCTGACTGAAAAACCGGAAGTCATTATTAATGGTATTCAAGATGCAACGCTGAATGATCTCATCACGGATGCAACGAACGGGGATCAGGTGGAGTTGACATTAAACGCTGACGACCAGGTAACGCGTATTCAGGTCATTGGACGCCAGATGGAGCCTATGAATGGGGTAACGGTTGTATCGTACAATAGCAAAACAAAAGTACTTACCGTGTTGGACAACAACAAAAAACCGTATGTATTTACATTGGATGAGAAAACCAAACTGGACTACAATACGAGCAAACCTACACTGGCTGGTCTGGAGTCACTCTTGAATGATGGTCGCAAATTGGATTTGACATATGTGGGAACACGTGCATTATCCGTTAAAGTGATTTACAAGTATGAAGGTACGATTAGCAACATTGATACTTCTGGTAAGAAAATCAGCTTGTTGTCCGGTAATCAGACGATTACAGTGCCTTATTCTACAGTTCCTGCAGTTGAGATGTATAACAAATCCGGCGCAGGTCTGGGTGATTTGAAGATTGGTGACAAAGTTACCGTAACACTTGGAGCCAATCAGGATGTCGTGCAGAAGATTGCACTGAACACGGTAGCTCAATTCGAAGTGGTTGCCTTGGAAGCAAATAGTCGTATTCGGGTGAAATCCGATCTGTTGACAAGTCAGTTCTATGTGGATCAAGCGGTACTGACAGGTGAGAGTGGTCAGACGATCACGCCTTCCCAACTGACAGCAGGCAACCTGATTAATGTAACATTTGAAGGAACTACGCCAAAAGCGGTTCAAGTCGTGAAGCGTACGCTGGCTGAAGTTACAGCAGTGGATGCTTCATCCGTAACGCTCAAGCAGTTTAACGGCCAGACTGAGACCGTGCCTGTTAGCGGTTCGGTTAAAGTTGTAAAATCGGGCTCCACGTTAACTTCACTGAATAGTCTTACGGTCGGAGATCGTGTTGAAATGACAAAAGATACGGATAATTCAACACGCTTCAGAGTGCTAACTGTCATGAGTAAACAATTCTGGTCTTATGATGGTGTTGGTAACCAGATCCTGGTTAAACGGGAGACGACAGCAGACACCAACTATCGTTTTGCACTCGGATCAAGTGTATTTGTTCACCAGGGTGACAATACTTTAAGCGTGCAATCTCTCAGAGATAATGATAATATTGTATTGTATCTCCTGAACAATGTGATTATGGAGATTCAAAAACAGTAATCGTTTCTTTTCGAGGATCAAAAGAATGACCGTCTTGATACGGGATCTTTCCCGCATCAAGACGTTTTTTTTGCAAGCTTTTTGAGGTCCCCGCAAAGTATTCGGATGAAGCTTCGAAGTAAGGCTCCGCAGCGTGGAGTCATTTTGTGGGAGGTAGCTCTTCATGAATGCAGCGACGGTTAGGCATATACTCGAAACGATGGAAGCAATGTTTCCTGATGCACATTGCGAATTAAATCACAGCAATGCATTTGAATTGACGGTAGCTGTCCTTTTGTCTGCCCAGTGCACCGATGAAACGGTGAACAAGGTGACCGCAGATCTGTTCCAGAAGTACAAAAGCCCGGCAGATTATCTGGCAGTTCCGCTGGAAGAGTTGGAACAGGATATTCGGCGAATCGGTTTGTACCGGAACAAGGCCAAGCATATTCAGAACATGTGCCGAATTTTAATAGAGCAGTATGGCGGTGATGTACCGCAGGAACATGATCAGCTTGTGACGCTACCAGGTGTCGGGCGGAAAACCGCGAATGTAGTTGTGTCCAATGCGTTTGGAGTACCGGCAATTGCGGTAGATACTCATGTAGAACGTGTATCCAAGCGGCTGGCACTTGCAGGTTGGGATGACTCCGTACTTGAAGTCGAAAAGAAACTAATGAAGCGCGTACCCCGGGATGAATGGACTTTAACTCACCACCGGTTTATATTTTTTGGACGCTACCATTGCAAGGCACAGAACCCTGCATGTCATATCTGTCCATTGCTGGACATATGCAGGGAAGGGAAAAAACGTATGAAAACGTCCCAAATCAGGAAAGATAAGGAATGTGTCATCACCCGAAAACGAAAAATAAATTAATGAGCAGAAAAGGATGAATAATCATGAAATGCATTTCCGTGTACACTGACAATTTTGAGGCCTTCTCCGATATTTTTGAACAAATCGTTGAACAGGAAATGGCTGAGAATGAAGAAAAAGAAGTAGAAGGCATCACAGTAAGCCATTCTGGCGACGTGCCCGAGCATTATCTGGAGCGTATGTCCGTTAAACCAGAAGTCGTGGTGATGAGAGACAAAGGCAGAGACATTACCATTCTGCAACATGGACAAGTATTTGAAATCTTGCTGCCTTCCATGGAGAACGCTGTTTCCTAAGAAATGATTACATTGTAGGGTCTGTTGTATCAATGTCATGAGGATCGTTGTGGTTAAAAGTGATCGCATCGCATTCATGCAACAGACACTTGGCGTAAGCATTCTACATGCCGAATATAGAACCTAGTAGAGATAAAACCGACTTGTTCGGTTTTATTTTTTTATATACGTTTGGTGGTGTCATGTATATTCCATTCCAACCGTTCAAATTTAAACATGATAATGTTAAAATAAATGTGGTAAAGAGATAGACATCGAAACGGATGTCAAATTGAGGAGCCAGGGGAAGGCCAGTCATGTCCAGAACAGATTACCCAAAAGAAATGGCCAAACCTCTGCTTCCGCTGCGTGAAGCGATGGAGCAGACAGGGGACCATACGGCTGTACAGGCGTTAACGGATTTAATCAGCAAGGCAGAAACGAAACATCTGACGATTGCGTTCTGTGGTCATTTCTCTGCAGGCAAATCGAGTCTCATCAACAGTTTGTGCGGTAAACGGGTACTGCCGTCAAGTCCCGTGCCAACAAGTGCGAATGTGGTATCTATACGTAATGGTAAGCCGAGAGCGCTGATCTATACGACGCCAAACGTAAGCGCTGACAATGGAGCAGGAACACTTGAAGTTTCTCCAGAGGAATTGGAGGCGTATTGCAAAAATGGGGGAGCGTACAGCTCCATTGAGGTATGGGATGATATTCCCCTGCTGAAAGATGATGCTGTCCTGCTGGATACACCAGGCGTGGATTCAACAGATCGCGGACACAGTCTCGCGACCCATTCCGCGCTACATCTGGCGGATGTGGTCTTCTATGTTATGGACTATAATCATGTCCAGTCCGAGACGAATCTTTCATTTGCCAAAAGTCTGTCGGATTGGGCAAACCATTGTTTTTGATCGTGAATCAGATCGACAAGCATCGGGAACGTGAGCTTTCTTTTGAGCAATATACCGAAGGGGTCGAAGCTATATTCACAGCCTGGGAAGTCAGATATGACGGACTGTTGTTCACCTCCCTTCGTGACAAGCAGCATCGTTACAACCAGTGGGATGTGCTTCCGGAACTTATTGGACACATGATGCAGGAGAAGGAAGCGTTAATTGCGCACAGTTTGGCAAGTTCGGCCAGTCATGTAACGGAGCAACACCTGACGAGAGAAGCAGAGAAACGTGAAGACGAAGAAAATGCTCTGCTGGATGAGATTGGTGGCAAGGAAGGAATTGAACGGTTGGAGCTGGAGCTGGAACTTCTCGATCAACAAGCGGCAGACATTCGTACCGGGCCATCGCGAGTGCGTGAAAAATTCCGGGCAGAGCTTGAGCCTCTGCTAGCGAACGCAAATCTGACTCCTGCGGATATTCGTACGTCGGCCGGTGCCTATTTGGAAAGCCGAAAACCGGGTTTCAGAGTAGGCTTATTGTTCTCAGGCGGCAAAACCGAGCAGGAGAAACAACGCCGTGCTTCCGAACTGGTGCGGTTATTGCAGGATCAGGCTTCCGGACAAGTGGAAGTACATATTCGTACGATGCTTAGGCAATTGGGTGAATCCCATCAGCTATGGGGAGCTGAGTGGGAGCAGGCGCTCAATACAGAGCTTCCTGCTGTGGATGAAGCACTATTGGAGATGAAACGCAGTGCCAGTGCTGAGGTATCTCCAGAGTATGTGATCCAGTTCAGTAAAGATGTGCGGGGCGAGATCGAGGCCCGCTATCGCAGGTCGGCCATGATGCTGGCCGACCGCATGCTGGAAGCGCTGGGCGCGCGAGGCGAAGCCACGCTCCAGGCGCTGGACGCCAGCCGCGCAGCGCTGCTGGCGCAATCCGCGGCGGCGGCGCGCTACACGGCGCTCCAGCGCAGCGCCGCCGCTGAGGCAGCAGGGCTGCGCAGCCTGCCTGCCCCATGCGGGCCCCCTCCCTCCGGGCTATTGCCGGAGGTGAAGGGCCCGCACGTGCCCGCGGTGCCTGGACCGGGCGAAGCACCCGGTCCGCATGCGGGCACGTCAGCGTCTGTGGCTGCGCAGCCACAGACGCCAGAGGCACCGCCAGCGCAGCGCGCAGCCGCAGCGGCGGTGCCAGGGCCAACGGCGGCGGCTGGCGCTGAACGCCGCCGACGCCTGGACGCAGCAGCGGCACGGCTCGAAGCCGCTGCTGCGCTGGTGGAGCCGTACCCCGCCATGGGGTCGGCGGTACGGGATCTGCGTGCACGCGCGGCTTCGCTTGCGGGCGGCACGTTCACACTCGCGCTGTTCGGAGCATTCAGCGCGGGCAAATCCTCCTTCGCCAACGCGTTGCTGGGCGAAGCTGTACTACCCGTCTCGCCGCATCCAACCACAGCGGCGATTAACCGGATCATGGCTCCTGCCGGGGGCGCGGAGCATGGTACAGCCCGGGTCCGCATGAAGACCCGGGACGCCTTCCAGGAAGACCTCGGCTATTCCTTCCGATTGCTCGGACTGGGTGAGCCTGGAACCGAGTGGCAGAAGCGAGTACGTTCTCTATCGCCACAGGATGTGCATCCGGCGGGGCGTCCGCATTACAGCTTTTTGCAGGCGGCAGCAGCCGGTTGGGAAGAAACAGCAGACCAGCTAGGCCAGGATGTGCTTGTGGATCTGGACGGTTATCGTAACTTTGTCGCAAACGAGAAGAAGTCCTGTTTTGTAGACAGTATTGATCTCTACTACAGTTGCGATGTGACTGAACAAGGAATTGTATTGGTAGACACACCAGGAGCGGACTCCGTGAATGCTCGTCATACGGGTGTAACCTTCAATTATATGAAGAATGCGGATGCCCTCATTTTCGTAACGTATTATAACCATGCTTTCTCACAAGGAGATCGCCAGTTCCTGAATCAGTTGGGGCGGGTCAAGGATAGTTCTGCCATGGATCAGATGTTCTTTGTTGTGAATGCCAGCGATCTGTCTTCCTCTGAAGAAGAACTGGAGCAGGTTCTCGATCATGTGAGCACCCAACTGCGCAGTAATGGCATTCGGGCACCACGGCTCTTCCCGGTATCCAGCATACTGGCGATGGAAGGCAAGATGGCAGGTGATTCGAAGCTGCTTGAGCAATCCGGGTTTATCCGTTTTGAGGAAGAGTTTAACCAATTTGCAGGCAAAGAATTAGCGGATCTTGCCGTCGGTGGTGCTTCCGAAGAGATGGCACGTGTCATTCAGCGTTTGAAGAAACGTGCGGAGGATGCAGCTCAGGGTGAGGAAGCATTGCAGCAGCGACGGGATGAGTTGGAGACGATCCAGGGACAGTCACGCCAGCGCATACAGCAACTTGCGTCACGATCCATGAAGGAAGAATTGTCACAGGAAACTGCCGAACTGCTCTTCCATGTACGGCAGCGACTTGCCTACCGTCTTGGCCTATTTATGGCAGAAGCCTTCCATCCATCCGTACTTCGGGAGGATCGGGGCAATCTGAAGACCGCTTTTGCAGCCTGTGGACGTGAACTGTTGCGCATGATTGCCATTGAATTGGAACAGGAACTGCTCGCGACCACCCTTAGACTTGAACAGGCAGGTCAGACCTGGCTGATGAAGCAAGTTACGGATTGTATAGAAGAGGTGAGACAGTTATCAGGGGGCGTGGATGTGTCACTGCCACTGAACGAACGCTGGAGTACACCTGTGCTTGAAGAAGTTCGTCTGGAAGAACCGTCTGGATGGAAAAGCTATTTGACTTATTTCCGCAATCCGAAACAGTTCTTCGAAGGGGATGGGCGTCAACGTTTGCAAGAGGCACTTGATCCGGTCCTCAAACAGATGATCATTGAAGTTCTTCCTGCTGCGCAAGACAAACTGATTCAGTTTTATGACAACCGGCTTCATCAATCATTGCAACACCAATCCCGACAGTTGGAAGAACGTCTGGACGAGGCGCTCAGTGGAATTCAAGATACGCTGGAAAGCGGAATTCCGGCTGAGCAATGGACCAGCTTGTCTGTGCAACTGGAACAGATTGAACTCAGTTAAAAACAAGGCCTGACGCGTATTCTCTGGAAGTCTTTGTAAAACAAAATGAATGATTCAGCAACACAATGAAAATGTTGTGCAAACCAATCCAAAAAGGCCCCTGCCGAAAAGGCATACAGGGAGCCTTTTTTGGTACGAACAACCTGAAATAAAGAGAATATTCAAACATTTGATTGAAAGGTGGGTATTTACCTTCGTTAATGCGTCAATAAGCTGAAAGCAGGCAGAATATGGTCTGTTATTCGCTTTGCCGCGAATGGGGTACGGTGATAAACTTCATAAATGTTCATAGTATTTTTGAACGACATAAGAGGAGGAGAAACATGGATGTTCTTAGGCAACTGCAAACCTTTTTTTGGGAAAAGCGAACGTATTTATTTGTATCAATCTTGTTCCTCGCCTTAGCGACCGCACTTGGGTTGGTCTATCCGTACATGCTAAGGATCCTGATTGATGACATCATCGTTCCGCGAACTTTTGAAGACGTTCCCATAATTGCCTTGACTGTGTTAGGTGTAGTTATTTTGAAAGCGGGAATGCAGTTTTTACACGGTTTTTTTGGAGGGCGCTTGGGTAACTTCCTGGCGTACAGACTTCGTAACGCATGTTATGAAAAGCTTCAATTTTTATCCTTCCGTTATTATGATACGGCCAAGACAGGTGATCTGATGTCCCGCCTCACGGGAGATTTGGAAGCCATCCGTAACTTTATCGGGTTTGGTTTCGCCCAGATTCTCAACATGGTTTTGATGGTCGTGTTCGGCGCAATCATGATGATGACCATGAGTTGGCAGCTTACACTGTTCACACTCGTATGCATCCCATTACTTGCCTTCGTTGCGCTGAGATTCGAATCCAAAATTCACCCTGCGTTTCAGGAGATGCGACTGGCGCTCAGTTCACTGACGACAGCGGTACAGGAGAATATCACTGGCGTGCGTACGGTAAAATCCTTTGCACGTGAACCTTATGAAGTGGAGAAATTCTCTACACGTAATGAGCGTTACAAGACAAATCAGATTCATGCTGCAACATTGTGGAGTCGCTATTTTCCGATCATGGAAATTCTGGCTTCGGTGAGTATCGTGCTGTTGCTGGTGATTGGTGGAAGAATGGTTATACAGGAGACGCTGACACTCGGTGAACTCGTTGCCTTTTTCAGTTTGATCTGGTACATAATCGGTCCAATGTGGAATCTGGGGTTCCATATCAACAACTATACGCAATCCAAAGCTTCAGGTGAACGGGTGCTCGAACTGCTCAATACGCCAGTGGATGTTGAAGAAACGCAAGATCCGGTCATTGTGGAAGCAGACCAGGTGAACGGCCATGTGACATTTGAATCCGTTACCTTTGCTTACGGCAATAAAATGCCAGCGGTAACCGATATTAATTTTGATGCGGCACCCGGTTCTGTAATCGGTTTCCTCGGGGGCACAGGGTCAGGTAAATCGACCATCATTCAGCTTCTGATGCGTGCATATAACGTCAACTCGGGAACGATCAAGCTGGATGGCAAAAACATCAAAGATATAGGCATTCGCAGTTTGCGGAGTCAGATCGCTTCTGTTTTCCAGGAAACATTCCTGTTCTCATCCAGTATTCGCAATAATATTTCCTACGGACTTAAGAATGTCACCATGGATGAGATTATCCGTGCCGCCAAGCTGGCCAAGGCTCATGACTTCATTATGGAGTTCCCGGACGGATATGACACAGTGGTTGGTGAACGCGGTATGGGATTATCGGGTGGACAGAAACAGCGGATTGCGATCGCAAGGGCTTTGCTGAAAAATCCGAAAATCCTGGTACTCGATGATGCAACCAGCGCCGTGGATATGGAGACGGAACATGAGATCCAATCCGGTTTCCAGGAAGTTATGCGCGGCAGAACCACATTTATTATTGCACACCGTATTTCATCTCTGCGGCACGCAGACGAGATTTTGGTGCTGGATGAAGGTCGTGTGGTACAACGCGGCAAACATACCGAACTCATTGAAGTGCCTGGACCATACCAGGATGTTTATAAAATTCAATATGCAGATTATATTGCCCGCGGGAAGCGGGAGGCTGGGGAGCAGGTGAATTCATGAGTGCCGAAACGATAGCAGACAGGCGCGAGGCCAAGGGGGCCTCTGAGAAGAAACTGAATGAACGATTTGTATATCAGGACGATGAAATTATTGAAAAACCGTTTAACTGGAAAGAATTCGGACGTTTATTTGCCTACATGAAACCTTATGCGAAACAATTGTTGCCGCTCGTTATTCTGATGATGATTCTGGGTACCATCACGAAATTGTCTGTGCCTTTTCTAATCAGTCTGGCGATTGACCGAGCCATCGCTCCAGCAACAGGGCTGCCAAGCATGACGATGCTTTATCTTATTGCAGGCTCGATATTCTTGTTGTATCTCATTCAGTGGGCTGCCAATACGTACCGGATCAAACTGACCAACATTATCGGACAGCGCGTTATTTATGATCTTCGCTCGGATCTGTTCAAGCATATCCAGAAGCTGTCCTTTAACTTTTTTGACAAAAGACCGGCGGGTTCCGTACTGGTGCGTGTGACGAATGATATTAACTCCCTGCAGGATCTATTCACCAACGGTGCAGTTAACGTCATGATCGACTGCGTACAACTGCTCGGGATTATTGTAATCTTGCTTTTGATTAACTGGAAACTGGGTCTTGCCGTAATTATTACGGTGCCTATCATGTTTATCATCTCAACCAAGCTGCGGGTTCTGATCCGTCGAGCTTGGCAGGATGTTCGCATGAAGAACTCGCGGATTAACTCTCACTTGAATGAATCCATTCAGGGAATTCGCGTGACTCAGGCGTATACACAGGAAAAAGAGAACATGAAGTATTTTGACAACATGAACCTGTCCAGCAAAAAGTCATGGGATAAAGCGTCAGCGATGAACCAGGGCTTCGGACCCCTGATCGAGATTACCGGCGGATTCGGGACATTAATCCTTTTCTGGTTTGGTGCCTATCTGATTCAGGAAGGTCAGTTGACCGTGGGACTACTTGTCGCTTTTGCCAACTATGTCGGCAACTTCTGGGACCCAATCAACCGTCTGGGACAGATGTACAATCAGCTTCTTGTTGCCATGGCATCATCAGAGCGCATCTTCGAATTCATGGATGAAAAGCCAAGTATCGCAGATAAACCGGGTGCCAAGCCACTTCCTTCTATTAAAGGAGATATCGCATTCGAAAATGTGGTGTTCGAATACGAGAAGGGCAGACAGGCGCTCAAAGGAATCAGCTTCTCGGCAGCTGCGGGACAATCGATTGCACTGGTTGGGCATACGGGCTCAGGTAAAAGTACGATCATCAATCTGATCAGTCGGTTCTATGACATATCTGGTGGGCGTCTCACCATTGACGGACAGGATGTGCGGGATGTAACGGTAGAGAGTCTGCGAAGCCAGATCAGCATTGTATTACAGGATACCTTCATCTTCTCGGGTACCATTCGGGACAATATTCGATTTGGTCGACTGGATGCAACGAATGAAGAAGTGGAGGAGGCGGCCAAAGCAGTCAATGCACATGAGTTCATCATGAAACTGCCAGGGGGTTACGATACTGAAGTAGAGGAACGCGGAAACGTATTATCCATGGGACAACGACAATTGTTATCCTTTGCCCGTGCGCTCCTTGCCGATCCACGCATATTGATCCTGGATGAGGCTACAGCCAGTATCGATACGGAGACAGAGCTTAAAATCCAGGAAGCATTGAAGGTGCTGCTACAGGGAAGAACGTCATTTATGGTCGCTCACCGTCTCTCCACCATTCGGAATGCAGATAACATTATCGTTCTGGATCATGGTGAAATTAAAGAAGAGGGCAACCATGAGCAGCTTATTCAAAAACAAGGCGTTTATAATGGGTTAATTGAAGCTCAATACAGATTCTTGTGATGAATTTCTTGGACGTCTGTGAAGCGTCTGAACACATATGAACTTATAACACTCTGGCGTTCTATAGCCTGATCCTTCAATAATAAGTACATCTTATGTATTGAAGACAGGTTAGAAGATAGCCGGAGTGTTTTTTTAATCTTTAGTTAGTGTGGTATGTTATATTTTTAAAGAATGAAATCAGTACAATCGTTTATTGTCTGGAGGGAGATCATGCAGATTGACAACAACGAAATAAATTCAAAGCATTTTGATCACCTGGATCATATGAATTTCAGGCTCATTCATGTGAATTACACAAGTGATCCTGCGACGGAGTGGATTCTGAGGAAACACTTCATTGAAACATACATGTTATTATTTGTAGCCAGTGGGCAAGGGTGGTTAAAGATAGATGGAAGTTTCGTCGAATTAAAGGCGGGCGGGCTGTACATAGGTTTCCCAGGGCAGCTGGTTGAGGCAAATGTGCATTCGTTGGATGAACGAGGTGTGTATCATATGAGTTTTGATGTTATGTACACACTGGAGCATGAGGGTGGAACTGCCCTTGATATGATGAAAAAATTTTTGCGTAATGAATTGAATGGTGAGGTCAGCTCATCTTCACCCGTTGCTGTCGGCGTCATCTGTCAGATGATTTACCACCACACATTGAAGAAGGATGGCTTGCAGAGGTACTATGGTCAGATTCGTTTTCAGGAACTGTTGTATACCATGTTTTACGATGTGTCCTGTGCAGATAAGGCGGATCTGGCCTCACCAGTTGAACATGTTAAAGAATACATGGAGCAGAATTACTCCAAGAGATTAAACATTGAGGAATTAGCAAATGTGGCACGCATGAGCCCACGACACTTCATGCGTTTATTCAAGAAAAGATATGGCTACAGTCCAGTGGACTATTTAACTCTATATCGAATTAAACAAGCCCAGATCTTAATGAGAAATGATCACAGTTATCGCCTCAAGGATGTGGCATCGTACGTGGGTTATCAGGATGAGACGTATTTCCGGCGTAAATTCAAGCAAATCTCTGGTGTTCCGCCAGCAGCGTTTATACGTAATAGCAAACAAAAAATTGCTGCTGTTCATTCCCTGAGCATAGGTATACTGTTGGCATTGCAAATCATTCCCTGTGCAGCACCAGCAAGTCATCCATGGACATACTATTATAGACGTAAGTATGAAACGGACAAAGTTATGCCTCTCGCAGAGAGTGAGACGACCTGGCTCGAACAGCTTCGATTAGTTAAGCCTGATTATATTATTACGATCGGGGCTGAGGCTCTGCAAAGTCAGTTTCATTCCATTGCTCCTGTATGTAACCTCTTGTGGGAAGAAGGGGATTGGAGAGAACATTTGAGAGTTGTTGCGAGCTTTTTGGACCGGTCAGATATTGCAAAGGTATGGCTTCAAAGGTATGAAGAGAAAGCAACGATCATAAAGGACCAGCTTGCGGATTTTATACGAAAAGACAGATTGGTTGTACTCAAAGTTTATGGTGAAGAGTTGCAGTTATTAGGCCCCAGGAGCATTGCTTCCGTTTTTTACGTTGATATGCAAATGGAGGGTCCTGAAGGAATTGAGATTTATTGGGAACAGGGCACAGTGAGCATTAGGGAGTTGTCAGTTCTCAACGTTGAAAGAATATTGCTGATTGCGGGTGATGATGAGACATCCAGACAGACATGGTCTGCTGTGCGTAAGTCTGCAGAATGGCTTGAGTTGTCAGCGGTACAGAATGGCAGAATGGACATCCTCTTATCGAGCGTCCTGATGGACTACACTGCGTTTACCCATGAGCTTATGTTGGATGAAATATTAAAGTTATGGCAAGATCGTCCATAGCAAAAAGTCTGAATAGTCAATATCATGCTTGAACATATTTTATTATACTACTCCTATGTCACACTGATAATGATAATTATTATTGATTAGACATTGTCATATATTACTGAGCTATAGGGGGTACATACAGAATGAGATACAGATGGTTAACCGTAATATGCACAATGATGTTGATGCTTGTTATGTCGGCTTGTGGGACAGCAGGCAAAGAAGCATCCATGAGCGAGGGACAAAAAGCCGGTACCGGCAATTCTTCAACAACAGAAGCAAGTCAGAAAAAAGTAAACACGGAAATGGGAGAAGTTGAAATCCCCGTAAAGCCACAAAAAATAGTTGGTTTGTCCGTTGTATATCCAGAATTTTTATATTCGCTTGGTATCGTACCTATTGCCGTACAGAACTACCATGAGGATTTTCCTTCTTACCTGGATGAACCATTCGCAAGCACGATGAAAATGGGAATAGGAAGGACGCCTAATTTTGAAGCCCTCATGGAGGCAGATCCGGATTTGATTATCGCTCCTGACTGGTGGTCTAAAAAGGACTATGATCAGCTTACTCTGATTGCACCTACGGTACTTTTGCCACAGCGTGATGATTGGCGCGATGAACTGCGGGACATTGCCAAAATTCTGGACAAGAAGATCAGGCAGAAAAGGTTATTCAGGATCTGGTAGTGAAGGAGAAAGTCAGCTGCTGACAAGTTACACAATCTGATTGGTGATGAGACTGTTCTCTACATCAGAGTGATGGAAAAAGAAATCGTACTTCACGGGGAGAATCTTGACCGAGGAAACTTCGTCCACAAACGATTGGGAATGAATCCACTTCCTAATTTTCCAAAAGATCAAACTGCCATGTCCGTATCCTTGGAAGTATTACCTGAATACGACGCAGATCATCTGATTGTTCAGTTGGATGATGAGACTAATCCGGAAATAAAAAAGAAGTTTGAAGATATGTTATCGACGTCGTTGTGGAAAAATCTGAAAGCAGTCAAAGAGGACCATGTGTACATGGTGGGTGGAAAAGAATGGTTCAATCTGGGCATGTCTCCGCTTGCCGATGAATATGTAATTGAGGATATCGTGACTGCTTTTGAAGAAAAAAATAACTAAAGCCAACGGTTCATGTTATACGTATCTCTAAATTCACTACTAAATAACAGGATGTGTCCAAAATGAATAAGGAAGAAGAAATCTATGACTTAACCATCATCGGAGGCGGACCAGCCGGATTGTATGCGGCTTTTTATGCAGGAATGCGTGATATGAGAGTTAAGATCATTGAAGGCAAAGACCAACTTGGTGGTTTTCTGCATACTTATTCCGAAAAAACCATTTGGGATGTGGGTGGCCTGCCACCAATGAAGTGTTCAAAGTTGATTGAGTATCTGGTTCAGCAGGCGAATACCTTTGGTCCAACGGTTGAATTAAATTGCAAAGTAGATCGATTCGTCAGACTGGATAACGAGATTTTGGCTCTGTATACGGCTGAAGGCGATATACATTATACGCGTACAATCATTGTTGCAGTAGGCCGCGGTATCGCAGAAACACAGAAATTGGAGCTGCAGGAGCCAATCGAATGTGAATATGAGAACCTTCATTACACCGTACAAAATCCAGAACATTTTTCCGGGAGGCGGGTACTCATTTCGGGTGGAGGAAACAGTGCTGTAGACTGGGCAATTGAACTTGCTAATGTAGCTCGCAGCGTAGTCGTAATCCATCGGAATAAGGAGTTCCGCGCAATGGAACGAAATGTAAGCGAGATGCACAACATAACGGATGTGAGAACACCATATAACATCACGCAGCTTCATGGTGATGGTCGAAACATCCGGAATGTTGTGCTTACCCATATGGAGATTCAGAACAATGTGGTGTTGGAAGTGGATGAAGTCGTCATTAGTCATGGATATAAAAGTAATTTAAGTGATTTGGCCAGCTGCGGGCTGAAGATGGACGATGGAATGGTTCTAATGAGCCACCATGCAGAGACGAACCTTCCGGTGTTTTTGCAGCAGGAGACTGTTCGACCCATGAGAGCAAAGTCAGACTCATTGCAGGTGCCTTCAATGACGCAATTGTGGCAGTCAATAGTGCGAAGCAATATCTGAAGCCTGATGCACCCAAGATGGCTTATGTTTCTTCCCATAATGAAATCTTCAGAGAAAAAAATCGGCAACTCCCAAGTTCATAAACTTGGGAGTTGTTTGCATATTCAGATTTGCCGGAGTATTAAAATATACACACTTAACATTTCCTTAATTCTGGGAGGAATGGAAGGAGTATCGAATCTGTGAGCGGTAATTGTAAAATTTGATCGAAAAAACACAAAAAATCTTGTAAAATTCACAAGAAAAATAGGGAGTACTCTTGCAATCTTTAACCAAAACCCCGAAAATAGAGAGACAGATATAGAAGATTTCTCTTTGGGAGGATTGGAAAGAACATGTGGGGTGCTCCTTATACGGCTCAAGCCAAAAAAATGCTGCTATTAGGCAGTGGAGAATTGGGAAAGAGGTCGTTATTGAGGCTGGGCGACTGGGAGTAGAGACGATCGCTGTTGATCGTTATGAGAACGCACCTGCCATGCAGGTCGCACACCGGTCTTACTGCATCGACATGCTGGATGCGGAAGCTTTGAAACAGTTGATCCGTAAAGAAAAACCTCATTACATCGTGCCTGAGATTGAAGCTATTGCAACAGAAGCACTACTGGAGCTTGAGGAAGAAGGATTTTGTGTAGTACCTACTGCCCGAGCTGCACGTCTAACCATGGATCGCGAAGGCATCCGTCGTCTTGCAGCCGAACAATTGAAACTTCCGACAGCTGATTACCTTTTTGCGGACAGCCTGGAACAACTTCAGGAAGCCGTACGTGAGCTTGGCACACCTTGTGTCATTAAACCATTGATGAGTTCTTCCGGCAAAGGGCAGAGTGTATGCCGTACACCGGGCGACGTGGAGGATTGCTGGAACATTGCTCTTTCGGGGGCTCGTGGCAAATCCGTTCGTGTTATCGTGGAGAGCTTTGTGCAATTTGACAGTGAGATTACATTACTTACTGTTAGGTCTGTATCAGGCACCGTATTTTGTCCTCCGATTGGTCATATTCAGAAGGATGGGGATTATGTCGAATCCTGGCAGCCTCATGCGATGACTCCTGAGCAATGGCAGCAGGCTTGTCATATCGCCAAATCCGTCACGGATGAACTTGGCGGTTTTGGACTGTTTGGAGTGGAATTGTTCCTCACATCGGATGGTGTTGTGTTCAGCGAGGTATCTCCTCGTCCACATGACACAGGTATGGTTACAATGGTGACGCAAGACAGTTCCGAGTTTGCGCTGCATGTACGTGCAATTCTTGGTTTTCCGGTCACAGATGTACATCTGTTGACACCGGGAGCTTCAGCAACGCTGAAGGCTAATAATGAAACATCTGACTTTACTATAAGCGGGATTGAAGAAGCCTTGGCTCTTCCTCGTACTCAGATTCGTGTATTTGGCAAACCTGAGACCAAAGTAGGACGCCGAATGGCTGTAGCGCTAAGTGCTGGTCCAGATGTGGAAGAAGCTCGTAAAACAGCGGTAAAAGCCGCTAATATGCTGAAAGTGGAGGTAAATCATGTCCAATAATGTTGAGGCCCCTGTACTGATGATCCGAGAGTGTGAACTGCGAGATGCTGAAGCGGTAACGGGATTGATGCGAGAGGTCAGCTATCCGACAACAGCCAATGTCATGAAAGAACGCATTGAATGTTTGGAAACCAACCCCAATGCATGCATGCTTGTTGCCGAAGTGGATGAACAAATTATTGGTGTGATTGGCTTGCAATGTGTGCAAAGTCATGCCTATCCGGAACCTGCCGCACAGATTACTTCCCTGATTGTAGGTCAAGAACATCGTGGCGGTGGTATTGGCCGTCGTCTGATGGCTCGTGCCGAAGATTGGGGCAGACAGCAAGGTGGTAAACAGCTGTTTGTCACGGGTGCGAACCGTGAAGTGACTTCAACAACGTACTCTTTTTATGAGCACATTGGTTTTCAGAAGAGAGGCTATCGGTTCAGTAAAGTTCTTCTATAGTATACAAAGGTTCTATAATAGCATGAAAATTCTCATTATATCCTGATCTGCACCTTCTGGTGTCGTGAATGATAAATAGATGGTGAAGCGGCATTCGACTAGCATTTCTAGTCTGAATGTCTTTTTTTTACTTTTTGTAGACGGGGATAGAGGCAGGCAGGATGCATCCTCAGCACGATCTCGAACATTCTATAATATGACAAAAAAGTTACTTTTCCATATTTTATAGGTTCACAATCTCCTGTTGAATTGATATACTGCTAGAGTATTAATTACAAAGTTGTAATAACTAATCTTAAGGAGATGAATGAATTTGAAAAAGAACTGGATGAAAACTGTCGTAACGAGTAGTCTGACAGCCGTACTGGCCGTAGGTGTAATGCTTCCTGCTTCCGCGTCTGCTGCAGATTCAACATATAAAAGTGTTACTACTTACAAAATTACAAGTACAGACAGCCTGAAAGCATATCTTGAGCAATGGCTCAAACAAAATGGTTTTACTCTATCCGACGGTCAAATTGTAGAGAAACCTGCTACGCAGCCTGAGCAAACGACGAAACCTGCCGAGCCGACAACAAAACCGACTCAGCCAACAACTAAACCGGAGCAGCCGACGACACCAGCACAACCAACTCAAGAAGAAAAACCGGCAACGACACCGACTAAAGATCCTTCAAACACAGGTAATACTGGTAACAATACAAGTAATAATGGTAGCGAAAGCACACAATCCGACTTTGCTACGCAAGTTGTAAAGCTTGTGAACGCTGAGCGTGCCAAAGCAGGTCTGAGCGCACTGACTTCAGATGCTCTTCTGGACAAAGTAGCTGTTGCGAAAGTAAAAGATATGAGCAACAATAACTATTTTGATCACCAGTCACCTACGTATGGTTCTCCGTTTGATATGATGAAACAATTCGGAGTAACTTACAGCTATGCAGGTGAGAACATTGCCCAAGGTCAAAAGACACCTCAGGAAGTTGTTACTGCCTGGATGAATAGTGCAGGTCACCGTGCAAACATTCTGAGTAAAAACTTTACGCACATCGGTGTAGGTTACTACAACGGATACTGGGCTCAAGAGTTTATCGGTAAATAAGCTTTATTAATGAAGCAATTATATAGTTATTCTACAAAAGGTTATACCAGCACAGTTAATATCTGTGCAGGGTATAACCTTTTTTCCGTAAAATGACATATGGAAAAACGAATTCTGAAAATATGGCGCCAAGATTTGCAAATTAACGACAGAACATTTATGTTATTTAGGAATAGCATCATTAAGGCGTGTCTGAAAACTCAGAAGGAAGCGGAGTTTCGGACACGCTTTAATGTAAAGTCATTATAAATTATTAAGCACCCGGACTGGTGTAACATGAGCGGAGATGTGATGATGAAAAAGAAAATAAGCCTTGATTCTTCACCATGGATCTGGAGAACTGTCAGTACAGTATCCATATTGGCAACCCTGTTGTTGTTATTTGGATTTGGATACGCCATAAAAGACGTGATTTTCCCGGAGGGAGATTCCGCGTTATCGACAGGTCAGGAGACAACTGCACCAACCAATAATATCGAAAACGAAACAGCTGTCGTGGAAGATGGCAAGATTCGGATGGCCGTCATAGGAGACTCCCTGGCAAGAGGTACGGGGGATGATGAGGGACTCGGTTTTGTGAGACGTGCAGGCAACCTGCTCAAAGATAAAGGCTATGACGTTCAGGTTTTAAATAATCTGGGTGTAAACGGTTTGAGAACGGATGCTTTATTGGAAAAACTCGATGAACAAGGCGTGCGTTATGTCCTGCAGCAGTCCAATTTTATTTTACTCTCGATCGGTGCGAATGATTTGTTCCAGGGAGGGCAAGTTCTACAAGGGGAAGATCCGCCAACGGCAGAGCAATTGGCAGCGGCTTTACCGGAAACATCGAAACGCCTTCAAGAGATATTGAAGAAAGTAAAAGAAATCAATCCGAATGCACAGATTGCGTACATAGGGTTGTACAATCCATTTGGCGATGTGAAGGAATTGGAGAAGCCGGGTAACGCAGTTGTTGCTGCATGGAACGATGCTGCACTGGCGATTCTGAACAATGAAGACAAGATGACACTGGTTCCTACATTCGATTTGTTTGAAAATCATCTGGGGAGTATCTCTCTTCAGATCATTTCCATCCCAATGGACAAGGTTATGAGCAGATTGCAGTTCGAATTGCACAGGAATTCCAGGCGGATACACCTGCAGAAGGGAGCGGAAAATAAATGGCAGAGCAGCAGTATGATTCCGTCCTGTCTGTACAGCATCTGAAGAAGCGGATCGGACGCAAATGGATCATCAAAGACGTTACATTTGACGTAAAACCTGGTGAAATCTTTGGATTTCTGGGTCCTAATGGTGCAGGAAAAACAACAACGATAAGGATGCTCGTGGATCTGATCAAACCGACAGAAGGGAAAATTAAAGTCTGTGGTTACGATGTGAATCGGGACCCGGAGCGTGCTTTGAAGTATGTAGGCTCCATTGTTGAAAATCCCGAGGTATACACATATCTGACCGGTTGGGAGAATTTGGAGCATTTTGCCCGCATGCAACCAGGTGTGGACAACGAGCGTATTCAGGAAGTCGTGGATATTGTGCGACTGGATCAGCGCATTCACGACAAAGTCAGAACATATTCATTGGGTATGCGTCAGCGGCTTGGTATTGCACAAGCACTTCTTGGGCGGCCTCGTCTGCTCATTCTGGATGAACCGACGAATGGTCTTGATCCAAAAGGTATCAAGGAACTTCGTGTCTTTATTAAACAACTTGCGAGTGAAGGTATGGCTGTGTTTGTCAGCAGTCACTTGTTAAGTGAGATCCAGCTTCTCTGTGACAGAGTAGCGATTATAAGTGCGGGGCGTGTGCTTGCCGTTGGAGGCGTAAGCGAATTGATTGAAGATCATTCCAAGTTGGCGATATGGCACGTTTCCCCACTGGAGCAAGGTAAAAAGATGTTACTGGATGCGGGCATTGCTCTGGTAAGTCGACCTGCGGATGTAATGGATGATACCATTGTTGCGGGCCTTGGTCCCAACGCTGTTGTTGCCGAGATGCATGAAGATCGAATTCCTGATATGGTACAACAGATGGTTCAAGCTGGCATTCAGGTTGAAGGGGTACAGCGAATTCAGCCTACGCTCGAACAACTATTCTTAAAAATGACAGAAGGTGAATCCATTGAGTAATATCATGCCGCTGATCCGGAATGAAACGATTAAGATGGTGAAGAAAAAACGGCTTTATATTATATTTATAGTACTTGCGATCCTGGTACCGATGTTTACGTATGCCCAGATGAAATCTGCGGAGAATAATCGCGACAAGTTTGGCGGCGATTGGCGGCTTGAACTGCAACAGGCTATCACAGACAATCAAAATTCGCTCGGTAGTGATCGGGTACCTGAAGAGTACAAGAAATATCGAACCGTGTATATCCAGCAGATGCAGTATTATCTCGAAAATGACATCAATCCCAAAGAACCGGGTGGTGTTACCTTTACACGGGAATTCATGAACAATGCAGTTGGATTATTTATTCCACTGTTAATCATGGCTATTGCTTCAGATCTGGTTTCAGGTGAACGTACGACAGGTACGATCAAAATGCTTTTAACGCGTCCGGTTAAACGCTGGAAAGTGCTTCTGAGCAAATTGATTACGCTGATTATGTTTGTTTCAATCATCGTGGTATCAGCCTATATTATATGTTATGGCATATCGGGTGCGGTCTTTGGCTACAAAGGCTTCAACATGCCAATCTTTACAGGATTCAAGGTTGTGGGAACAGATGTTGATATGTCGGCAGTTCATGCTGTAGACCAGTGGTTGTATATGCTTATGCAGGCAGGATTGATCTGGTTTGTCAGTGTAATTGTGGCCATGCTTGCATTTATGGTATCCGTGCTCGTACGAAGTACAGCTGCAAGTATCGTGATCATGATGGCTGCTCTGATTGCAGGTACAATCTTGACCAGTATGGCTGCATCCTGGCAGTCAGCGAAATATCTGTTCATGGTTAACCTCGAACTTCCTGATTATTTGTCGGGCGGATTGCCGCCAATTGAGGGGATGAATCTAGGATTTTCCCTTATTGTGCTTAGTGTTTGGGGCGTTGCTTCACTCATTGTGTCATTCCTTGTCTTTACGAAACGGGATATCTTGAATTAAAATGGACAAGGATAAGAAAACATCTGTTTGCATTTTAGGCATTTTTTTAGTTGCAAGTTAAGAAGGGGGAGCATGAATGGTCGAGCAAATCGATATGTCGGCAGGTTCGACAGGCGGAGGACAGGGGTCTTCAGGCTACGACGCGGACGACATTCAAGTACTTGAAGGGTTGGTAGCGGTGCGGAAACGGCCGGGGATGTACATCGGCAGCACCAGCACTTCGGGTTTGCATCATTTGGTATGGGAAATTGTCGACAACGCTGTCGACGAGCATCTCGCCAAATTCTGCTCCAAAATCGATATCACGCTGCATAAGGACGGTTCTATTACGGTTCAGGATAACGGAAGGGGAATTCCGACAGGCATACATAAAACAGGGATTCCTACTCCCCAGGTCGTGTTTACGATTTTGCACGCAGGCGGAAAGTTCGGTGGATCAGGATACAAAAAATCAGGCGGTTTGCACGGTGTAGGTGCGTCAGTTACAAACGCATTATCCGAGTGGCTTGAAGTCGAGATTTTCCGTGATGGCAAGATACATCGTCAGCGATTCGAGTATTGGAAGGACAAAAAAGGGATTGAACATGTCGGTGAACCGGTGACCGGTCTCGAAGTGTTGGGCAATACCAATCGGACAGGTACAAAAGTTACATTCAAACCGGATATTCGGGTGTTCCAGAACGGTATTCAATTTAATTATGATACATTGGCAGAACGCCTTCAGGAGATTGCTTTTCTGAATTCAGGTCTGAAAATTGTGCTCAAGGACGAACGTTCCGGCAATCAGGATGAATACATGTATGAAGGCGGAGCAAGCCAGTTTGTGGCTTTTCTTAACGAAAATAAAGATGTGCTGCATGATGTTATTCACTTCTACGCGGAGAAGGATGACATTGAAGTCGAAGTGGCAATCCAGTATAACGCGGGTTATACGGAAACATTGGCTTCGTTCGTGAACTCCATCCCTACTCGGGGTGGCGGTACTCATGAGACCGGATTCAGGGCTGCCTATACCCGTGTAATGAATGATTACGCTCGGCGGACCAGCATGATTAAGGAAAAAGATAAAAACCTCGAAGGTAATGATCTGCGTGAAGGTATGATGGCCGTCATCAGTGTCAAAATGTCAGAGGTTGAGTTCGTGGGTCAGACGAAGGACCAGCTTGGGAGTGCAGCAGCACGGAGTGCTGTGGATTCGGTCGTGTCCGAGAATATTCAGCGGTTCCTGGAAGAAAACCCGCAGGTAGCGCAAACGTTAATTCGCAAAGCGGTTCAGGCCTCCAGAGCCAGAGAAGCGGCCCGCAAAGCACGTGATGATATGCGTTCAGGCAAGAAACGCAGCGAAAGTTCCAACCTGAACGGCAAGCTGACGCCGGCGCAATCCAAGGATTTTACCCGAAATGAATTATTTATTGTCGAAGGTGATTCTGCAGGTGGTTCTGCCAAACAGGGACGTGATTCGAAGATTCAGGCTATCTTGCCCCTTAAGGGAAAACCGCTTAATCCGGAAAAATCGAAGCTGGCGGACATTCTCAAAAATGAAGAATATCGTGCGATTACAGCGGCGATCGGGGCGGGCATCGGAACTGAATTTGCAGTTGAAGACAGCAATTATTCCAAAATTATCATTATGACCGATGCAGATACGGACGGCGCACATATTCAGGTGCTGTTGTTAACCTTCTTTTATCGGTATATGAAGCCTTTAATTGATGCAGGCAAAGTATATATTGCACAGCCGCCATTGTACAAACTTACGCGTAAGTCTGGTAAGCTCGCGAGCGTTCGATATGCATGGACGGATGAAGAACTGGCGAATTATATGAAGGAATTCGGTAATAATGTTGAGCTTCAACGTTACAAAGGTCTTGGTGAGATGAATCCGGATCAGCTGTGGGAGACAACAATGAATCCGGAGACTCGTGCAATGCTGAAGGTACAGATTGTTGATGCAGCAAAAGCAGAACGTCGTGTATCTACGCTCATGGGTGACAAGGTTGATCCGCGGAAACGCTGGATTGTAGAGAACGTCGACTTTACAGAGTACGAAGAATAGAAGGTGCTTGGAATGAGTCCATCAGAACAATTTATGCCGGCCTTTCTCGAAGAGGTCGTTGGGGACCGTTTCGGTCGCTACTCCAAATATATTATTCAAGATCGAGCCATTCCCGACGTACGGGATGGATTGAAGCCAGTACAACGGCGTATTCTGTACGCCATGTACGATTCAGGTAATACGCCTGACAAGCCTTACCGCAAGTCTGCCAAAACCGTTGGGGACGTAATGGGTAATTATCATCCACATGGTGACTCCTCCATCTATGAGGGCATGGTGCGGATGGCTCAGCCATGGAAAATGGGCCATATGCTCGTGGACGGTCATGGTAACTGGGGATCACAGGATGATGACCCGGCAGCGGCGATGCGGTATACGGAGGCCCGTTTGTCGCCCATCGCGATGGAGATGCTTCGCGATATCGAGAAACGGACCGTTCTGTTTAAGGATAATTTTGATAATACAGCCAAAGAACCGGTTGTATTGCCATCCCGTTATCCGAACTTGCTGGTTAATGGTGTCAGCGGGATCTCCTCGGGTTTTGCAACGGAGATTCCTCCACACAATCTGCGTGAAGTTATTGATGCTTCCATCGCTGTGATGGAGAAACCGTCGATTGAGCTGGACGAGATCATGATGTTCATGAAGGGCCCTGACTTTCCAACCGGCGGACTGATTATGGGCGGAGACGGTATTCTGGATGCTTATCGCACAGGCAAGGGACGGATCTATATCCGGTCCAAAACCGAAATTGAAAACATGCGCGGTGGCAAACAGCAGATCGTCATTACCGAAATTCCTTATCAAGTTGTGAAGTCTCGACTGGTTACAGCGATGGAGAACATCCGACTTGAGAAGAAGGTTGAAGGAATTGCCGAAGTGCGTGATGAGAGCGGACGAGAAGGTCTGCGGATCGTGGTTGAACTGAAAAAGAAGCGGATGCACAAGGCATTTTGGCTTACTTGCTGAAGAAAACCGACCTTCAGGTCACCTTTAACTTCAATATGGTTGCAATTGTGAATAAAGCACCACAGCAAATGGGATTGAAATCGATACTGGAGGCTTACATTGCCCATCAGCGGGAAGTAGTAACCTTCCGTACCCGGTTTGAGCTGGAGAAAGCGGAAGACCGTGCACATGTGCTGGAGGGCTTGGTTAAAGCTCTTAACATCCTTGACGAGGTCATTGCAGCGATCAAAGCGTCGAAGAACCGACAGGATGCGCAAAATAACCTGATGTGGATGTTCGGATTCACAGAACGTCAGGCCGATTCCATCCTTACGTTGCAATTGTACCGTTTGACAAATCTGGAGATTAATTCTCTGGAGAAGGAACTCGGGGATCTGATGAAAAAGATTGCGCAATTACGATCCATTCTGGATAGTGACCGTAAGCTCATCGGGGTCATCCGCAAGGAATTGATGGAGATTCGTGAGAAATACGGCATAGACCGTCGTTCTGCAATCCAGGGCGAAGTGGAAGAACTCAAGGTTAATCTCGAAGTGCTTGTGAATGCAGAGGATGTATTTGTTACATTATCCAAAGAAGGATACGTGAAACGTACAGGAATGCAGTCCTTTACACGTTCCGGTGGTGAACGAAGCGGAAGTGGTGTAAAAGACGGCGATTATATCGCCCAGGTTCTGGAAGTCAATACGCTGGAGAATCTGCTCGTCTTTACAAGGAAAGGTCAGTATTTCCTGTTACCTGTTCATCAGGTACCTGAATTTAAGTGGAAAGATCCAGGCACAGCCATTGTGAATGTCATTCCACTTGCGAAAGACGACCGTATTGCAAGTGTACTTGCTGTGAAATCCTTTGAAGAACCGAATCACAGTCTGGTCTTCGTCACACGAAGAGGACAGGTGAAACGAACGGAACTGAAGGATTACGTTACCAAACGATCTGGTGCAGTTGCGGCTTGTAAAGTGGGTAAGGACGATGAAGTGTTATCTGTACATCTAAGTAAAGGTGGTCAAGATATCATGCTGATTACCAAAGAAGCCATGGCGATTCGTTTTCGTGAGGATGAAGTCAATCCTATGGGTCGTGTATCCGGTGGTGTTCGTGGTATTCAGTTGAGAGATACAGATGAAGTTGTATCCGCCCTATGGGTTGAAGGAGATGAAGGTGAAGTTGCCGTGTTGTCCGATTTGGGATATGGTAAACGTTCATTACTCCTGGATTATGCTGTACAGAGTCGTGGAGGCAAGGGGCTTGCCACATTCGAGTTCAAAGAAGGCAAACGGGTGAAACCGAATGGCAGTCGCATTGCTGGAGCATTTTATTGCAAAGAGCAACGTAACCTCACTGTAATGACCAAGGAAGGCCAAGTGCATCCGATCTCTTCGGAAGCTGTTCCGATTACGGAGCGCAAACATATTGGCAAAATGCTTGTTCCCGTAGATAAACAGGACGAGATCGTTGAACTTCTGAGGGACTTCAATGAGAATCAACCCGCTTCATCTTCATAAAAATAAACAAACGAGACTTTTCGCAGAGCTGCTAATCCTGTCATGCGAAGAGTCTCTTTTTGTTGTTCGAAGGCGGATTAGAAGATCGCATCCATGCGAAGTTTAACAACCTTCGTCGATTACGGTCGATCGCTAGGAAATTGAAAAAAGTCAGCAGGAATGCGGCTTTGGAGGGCGAAAACTTAAGCAGGTGAAGTGATAACCGGTTGCAGAGAGGAGCGATGAAAGATGTATAATTCCGATTTTGCCAAGTGCTGGTCCAGACTAACCAAAGATTATAAGTTGCATATGGATCAAGAGTTGGCACCCTCATTGACGGAGGCTCAGCTGGCTGTTCTGGAGGTGCTTGAGGATCATCAGAAGATGAAACCTTCGGATCTGATTCCTTATCTGGCGACTACACCAGCTGCCGTAACCATGCTGCTGGATCGGATGGAGAAGAATGATCTGATTCGCAGGAATCGGGATAATCAGGATCGACGCATTGTCTGGATATCTCTTTCAGAGAAAGGAAGAATGGAGACGGAGCGGGGATTACCATCCGTAATGAATTCATGAATTCTGTGCTTAGTAACATTTCAATGCATAATCAACAATTGCTGGTATATCTGTTAGGCAAAATGACAACACCCAAGACCAAAGAGCCTGCATTATCGACTTCCGTTTAATACAATGCCGTCTCTTCTGAATAACCATAGGCTACCTGCTCGTTTCACGCAGGAACCCTATGGTTATTTTATTACCAAATTACATATGATACACATTGTGTCCAGGTCAGTTGATAATTAAAGGCATGATTTTAACACAGTTAGTATGTGTAAATATTATTTTGTGATTTCATATGTAAAGAGTTGACTATGTAAATATTTTTGTTATAATAAATAATTGTTCCCTGATATTTCGTGTACGAAATATTATATTCCAAAAGTAAAAGGGTGAATCAATGACTGATACGTATGAAGTATTCTATATTATCAATTCGTTCCGCCAAGTGAATCAAATGCTTTTTCGAGCATTTTGGAATGAAAACAAGGAGATCGAGCTGACTTCGATTCAGTTTATGGTGTTATCCATCCTGAGGGAGCGCCCTTCCATTGGCATCAACGAAGTGGCTGAACTATGCCATATGGGGAGCAGTTCTATGAGCGCTGTCGTGGAGCGACTCGTCAAAGGCGAGTATATCGTTCGGACACGTTCGGATGCGGACCGCCGATCCGTTAAGCTGCAGATTACGGATAAAGGGGAACGGGCCCAACAGGAAACGCACCATCTGTGGATGGAAAGAGTGTCACCCATTCTGGATATATCGAAGGAAGACCTTGAGCACCTACTTAGAATTCATAGTCAAATGATTGAAAAGTTACAAGGAAGAGAGATGAACAACACATGAGTACGACTACTGCTACAGCTCCATCCTCCGCGATGGACAACATCAAGAAAGGCCCGATTGTAGCGGCATTGTTAATTGGTGCCTTTGTGGCATTCCTGAACCAAACCCTGATGAACGTAGCTCTTCCTAAAATCATGGAAGACCTCGCTATCAATGCAAACAAAGCCCAATGGTTAACCACGGGTTACATGCTCGTCAACGGTGTACTGATTCCGGTTACGGCATATCTGATTGCCAAATTCTCAACACGTCAAATTTTTATTACAGCCATGACTCTATTTACCATAGGGACGTTAGTCTGTGGTCTTAGTCCAACCTTTACCATTCTGATGGTAGGTCGTGTCATTCAGGCTGCTGGTGCAGGGATCCTGATGCCTCTGATGACCGTTGTATTCCTGACCATCTTCCCGATTGAGAAACGCGGTCAGGCCATGGGAACCATGGGGATTGCAATGATTCTGGCTCCTGCGATTGGTCCGACACTTTCAGGTTATGTGGTTGAGCATTATTCCTGGAGATTATTGTTCTACATCATCTTGCCATTCTCTGTTATTGCTACTGCAATTGGTATTGCTTTTGTCAAAAACGTAACACGCCAGTCCAGACCTAAACTGGATTATCCAGGCGTTATTTTATCCACACTTGGATTTGGTAGTTTGCTCTACGGATTCAGTGATGCGGGTACTGATGGATGGGGAAGTGCAGTTGTCATTGGATGCCTCGTTGTAGGTGCGATATCCCTGATTCTGTTCGTTATACGTCAACTGACAACAGATCATCCGCTCCTTGAGTTCCGTATTTTCAAGTACAATATGTATACATTAACAACAATTATCAATATGCTCGTGACCATGGCGATGTTTGCAGGTATGATTCTGCTTCCTATTTTCCTGCAGAACATTCGTGGTTTCTCACCGATTGAATCAGGACTTCTGATGATGCCTGGTGCGATTCTGATGGGGATCATGTCTCCGATTACAGGTCGCATATTTGATAAGGTGGGTGCACGCTGGCTATCGGTTGCAGGTCTTGCCATCACGGCGATTACAACTTGGGGACTGAGCCGTCTGGCAATCGATACGACTTACGGGTATATGATGTTTATCTACACGGCTCGTATGTTCGGTATGTCCATGCTGATGATGCCGATCCAGACAGCAGGTCTGAATCAACTGCCACAACGTCTGAATGCGCATGGTACAGCGATGTCCAACACATTGCGTACGGTTGCTGGTGCAATCGGTACAGCGATCCTCGTTACCATTATGAGCAGCAAGCTCAAAACACATCTTGCAGAGACATTGGCTACAGGTCAAGTTAATCCGGATGATAAGACTGCGATGTTGGCAGCTACAGCAGATGCAACGATTTACGGTGTTAACTATGCATTCATGGTGGCTACCGGAATGACCATTGTTGCTTTAATTATGGCGTTCTTTATTCGTAAAACAAAACCAGCTGTTGAACCTGTTACGGTAGAACAGGAAAAAGCGACGGCTACAGCGTAACGAATGTCAGATAAAAACCAAAAAAGAGAACTCTAGCAGTTGAAAAGGGGTACCCCTGACTGTCTGAGTTCTCTTTTTTTGGTGTGTGTGATATGAGGTGGAGAAGAATACGCTTATTCGGGCTGGATCGTTGGATCAATAAGAAATATTGGATCGGGCTCATGTCCGAATCTTTTGAGATTAATGGTTCCGTTTAATTGAAACTCAACACCTTCGCTAATCAGTTCTGTTTCCTGCATCATGCGTGAGTGTTTGTCCGGTATGGAGATTTCACCCTTGGCATTAACGACACGGTGCCAGGGCAGACGTTCCTTGCGGCTCATGGAGTGCAGGATACGTACGACTTGTCTCGCGGCTCTGGGACTTCCAGCGTGAGCTGCAATCTGACCGTAAGTCATCACTTTTCCTTCGGGAATCGCCGCGATGATCGCAATAACTTGTTTGGTAAATGGGGTCATCAGGATATCTCCTCTCTGTATCTTGGATATATAGCTGAAGATATTAAAAAACGTGTCGTTCAGATACAGAATCTGAACGACACGTGATATGGACAGATCTAACCTGATCCTGTGCAGTTATAGAGGTTGTTCAAAAGCTTTTTGGTACACAGAAGCGGGCCATTCTGCCCAGGGAAATTCTCTTGCAGGCAAAGATTGCAGAATAACTTCTTCCTTGGTAACCGGATGGGGGAAAGCGGCAATCACTGACCAGAGAGCGATCTGTTGCCCGGGTTTATTTACACTTGCGCCGTACTTCTGATCCCCGTATAGAGGGCAGCCGATTTCTTTCATTTGCACACGAATCTGATGAGATCTGCCCGTGTGCAGTTCGATATGCACGAGGCTGTAACGGTCTGTCTCCCCAATAACACGGTAATCCAGAACGGCATCCTTACCGCCAGCCGTACCCTTGGGTACTACAGTGACGGTATTTGTGCGTGCATCTTTCAGGAGCGTATGCTTTAATGTTCCCTGCTGTGCAGGCAACTTGCCATGTACAACAGCCGCATATATTTTACGGAAATGGCGGCCCCGCACCGTCTCGGACAATCTCGAAGCGGCTTTGGATGTCTTGGCAAAGATCATTGCCCCGCCAACAGGACGATCAAGTCGATGTACTAGCCCGAGATAGACATTGCCAGGTTTGTTATATCGATCTTTCAGATCTTGTTTCAGCAATGTAAGCAAATCCGGATCACCTGATGCATCTTCCTGGGTAGGTACATTGACCGGCTTCGTAATACCTAACAGATGGTTATCTTCAAACAGAATCGGAATTGCGTCGTGATCATGCCGATGTTCTGACATGATTAGGACTCCCAACGGCCCAGAATACCACAAGGCAGATCAAGACCACTGCGTGTGATCGGCAGACCGATTTCACCAGCGGTAATGTCACCGCCGTACTGAGCAGACATCGTCATGGTCAGCATATTGCGCAGAACTGTTGAGGAGATGCCCGTGGTGTAAGAGTTAACCAGCATGAATAATGGATTATCCGACAAGATTGTCATACATGACTTCAAGAAAGGATAAAGGTTTTCTTCCAGTTTCCATGTCTCTCCATTGGGACCGCGGCCATAAGAAGGAGGGTCCATGATAATGGCGTCGTAACGATTTCCGCGCCGTTGCTCCCGTTGTACGAATTTGAATACATCATCTGTAATAAAACGAACAGGATGATCTGCCAGTCCGGATAGTTGAACATTTTCCTTGGCCCATTGAACCATGCCTTTAGCTGCATCCACATGCACGACAGAAGCTCCTGCGTAAGCTGCGGCTACCGTTGCTCCGCCTGTATAGGCAAACAGGTTCAAGACAGAAATGGGACGTCCTGCATTGGAGATTTTATCCATCATCCAGCTCCAGTTGGCGGCTTGTTCAGGGAACAGGCCAGTGTGCTTAAAGCTGGTAGGTTTAATGTGGAATTTCAGGTTTTCGTATCCGATCGTCCAACGCTCGGGGATGGGCTTTTTCATATCCCAGCTACCGCCACCGGAAGAACTGCGATGATAGTGACCATGCACCTGACGCCACTCATTGGTTTCTTGCTCAAGAGGCCAAATAATCTGTGGATCGGGTCTGCGCAAAATCACATCTCCCCAACGCTCCAGCTTCTCGCCGCCTCCTGTATCAATTACTTCATAATCTTTCCAATTCTTAGCTACGTACATAATGATTTATCCATCCTTCAAAAGTCATTTGGATACTATTGTACAACAAAAAAGGGCTTGTACGCCAGTTGGGGGCGGGATCATTGAAGGAGGGCAGGACATGTGATCTTAAAAGGGTGAAGGTTGTTTGGCTGTGTTGAAATTCAATGTGCCTCATATACTGAAAAACAAAGATAAGCAAAAATTTAATTTGACAATGATAATCATTATCACATATGATTTTGTTAATTCAAATTCATTCTTTCTTCAGAGAGAATATTAATATGATCAAACTAAAGTGAGGGAAAAATAGATGGCTAAATTGTTAGTGGCTTATGCAAGCATGACGGGAAATACAGAAGAAATTGCAGAACTGATTGTGGAAGGAATTACACAGTCAGGCCACGAGGCGGACCTAAAATCCGTTACGGATTGTAATGCATCCGATGTATTGGACTATGACGGATTCATGATCGGCGTGTACACCTGGGGAGACGGGGAATTGCCAGATGAATTCCTTGATTTCTATGAGGAGCTGGATGAGCTTGACTTGAGTGGTAAGAGAGCCGCAGTGTTTGGTAGTGGTGACACTTCGTATGAGCAGTACTGCGGTGCAGTGGATCTCGCGGCTGCCAAGCTGCAAGAGCGTGGGGCGGAGGTATCTCCAGAGATGTTGAAAATTGAATACAGTCCGCTGGAGCAGGAGAAAGATACATGCCGTGATTTTGGCAAACGCTTTGCTGCTGCCGGATTACAGGTGTCTTAAAGATCATGTTAAGACATAATGTTCAGGCAGCGATGCCGGTCGGAAGGAATGACCTTCCTGAACGTGTGCTTGAAGATTATAGATTGGAAGAAATGCTGCGCAGCCCCCACCGGTTCATCCGCCCTGAGCCAGTGTCTGAGCAGCGTCCTCCACTGCAATGGAGACACCGTGTACAATACGCGGTGAGCCATGCAGTCAATGCCTTTTACAGTCTCGACCCCGATGTTCGCAAAGAAGTACCTGTACAGTATTTACTCGAGAAATGGTGGCCCAGAAAAACAGATGGTTTCGAATCTGTTCTTCATTACTGGGATGTGAAGAACAAGATCACGGATGAATTGTCACTCGCCATTGCAACCAATGACGATCTGAAGCATCCATTGATTCTGTTTGAACAGTGGAGAACGGAGTTACCTTCATTATCCATGCAGCTGTCGATGATATTTCAGGCCGCTTGGCAACCGGAAGGCTGGGATTCGCTGCTGATTCAGAAATATATGGTTGTCCATGATCCGAACGTAGTTGAGGCGTTTCAGCATATGGTCAGTGTATTCTGCTGGGAAGCCTTCGGAAAATTACCGGGTATGATCGAGATATACTGCTTGTTGGAAGGACGCAAAATCAGGTATATCCCTGGACGCCAGTCTCTGCTTCGTTCCATGGACTACATTCGCTTAGTACGTGATAGCATGCCGCAAGCAGAAGTGGCGGAGTCAGAACAGTTTACGACACGTGACAAAGCACGCATACATGAAGAAGTAGATCGCTGGAGAGCGGAAGCCGTTGAACCGAAGAAAACATGGTTGATGTGAAGACGGTTGAAGGCTAAACAACGATATATCATGCAGATAGAGGAGGGGAAGTTGCCATGTCTACCGGTCTAAGTCAAGATATAAGCAGCGGCAAAAGACGCGCAGGAACGTGCGAATTCAGTCCGTTGCCAGTACCCCAGTCGGTTATACGCAAGTTGCTTGATGAAGCAGATCCTTCGTTATATGTGATGAGTTCAGAACCTTGGAGGTTTATGTTGTTTGCAGGCGAAGGGCGACAGCTATATCTGGAAGCGGTCAGACAGAGCTATCCACCCCATTTGGCTGATCGCTACGGCGATTGGGCTACATATCAATACACGGAAGCGATCCCTACACATCTGGTTGTCGTTGCACCTATGAATGCCCGTCAGGATGATCTTCTGCCGGCCAAAGCCTGGAGCAAACGTTTTAGTATTCTGGCTGCGGAACAGGGATTAAATGCGGTCTGGAAGATCAATGATTATCAACAACATCCGGTGTTTATGAATCTGATGGGTTTGACAAGTGAAGAGAGGGTACTGGGGGTATTCCATATTGGTTACGGAGACCAGCCTGCATTGCGGGATATGGATACAAGCAGACCAGCCTCTGAACTGATGACGGTCTATGACCATCTGGTATAGAAAAATTCGGTAGTTCTCTTATTTACCGGTGTTGGATAGAAAATCCCGAACGAGTTGACGATGGGTCTGATCTTTGTTGTAGACGGAGTACAGTCGGTTGGATACCGTAAGCACATTGCCAAAAAAGAATCGTTCGAACTGAGTCTGTCTGCCCCCGAATGATCCAGCCCCAAGCTCCCAGATCAGGCGGAACAGAGCGTTGCGTTCATAAGAAGCCATATCGCTCCCTTTCAGATATATATTCAGTGAAGGAGCGATATCGGATTGAAACTCCTCTTCCTGAGGGATCATAATTACCCCACTCGAACCCAAAAGTTGCAGAACTTCAATCATCTCAGGATAAAGTTTCGGGAAAAGGAGATTGGCTGCCATCAATGGTTTGGGTGCAGGTAATACAAATCCTCGTCCATCAGGTATGGCACCTGCCTCCGCGGCTACAGCTAATGCTTTTAATGATTCAAGACCTGCGAACAGACGTGCAGTTTTCTCGATAACATGTGCTTCCGTATTCAGATCGAGCGTATCCGTGAGCAGCTGGATTGTACCGAGAACAAATTCGGTCTTGGCAATATAACGACACAGTACCTGATGACCTGCGTGAATATGAAAGTTGCTACCACTGAAGAGACGCGAGGACATCTCCTCACTACCTGCAAAAAATATTCGTTCATGCGGAACGAGCACCCGGTCAAAGATGACGATATTGTCCATTTCTTCATATCTGGAACTCAGTGGATAGTTGGTGTGAGATTCCGCTGCATAGGTATCCCGGCATACCAAACTGATTCCTGGAAGATCATTGGGGACAGCAAATGAGAATGCAAATGGATTTTCGTCATCAAATGGGGCGGGTGAAGGTGAAGGATAGACAAAAATCTCATCCGAAGTGGCCGCTTGTGTAGCCATCATGAATGCTCCGCTAATAATGAGGCCTTCCTCGGTGCGATCTACGACCTTAGCGGCAATGGCATCTTCAGTGGCATCCAACTGTCCTGAGATTTTGCTGGCATAGGGCTGAATGAAGGCATGGGATAGCGTAATATCATGATCACGGCAGTAGGCATAATAATTCTTGAGATTTTCTGCATATTGGGGAGATAATTCGTTCAGGAGATCGGCACCTGTGTAAAAGGACATGATGGCTGTATTCATGTAATCGGGTGAGCGACCAAGAAAGCCATGATGGACATTAGCCCAGATATTCATCCCTTCCCGTCGTTTACGGAGATCGTCGGCACTCGTTGGGGGCAGAAAGGATATGCCCACAGGTTTGCCGTCTGCTGGAGAGGCATACGTCATCGTTTCCGCAAATTTAGGATCAGATTGCAGATCATACATGTGCATCTGAGTTTCCATTAAACCAGCAAATGCTACATGTTCAGAGCGTTTTCCAGTAATAAGGTTACCTTTGTACCAGCAAGGGACGGATTGTGCATCAATTCGTTCGCGATACTGTGTGCCACTTTTAACAGGCATTGTTATTCACCTCTTGGTTCTAATCGTTCATGGGCAGACTCATTTCTTACGTAGTGTACGTAGGTGATCTGTCCAATGTGCATTTAAGAGGTGAGAAGGATTTTTACAGATTAGGGCTTGATAATAATTATCATTCTTGCTACAATAGACAAAGAAAAAAGGAACCGGTAAGGGCTCCTTTACGTGGTACATTTGAAATGACTTATTTCACTTCAAAAGTTTTGCAGTCTGTTTCAGCAGACCGACTTGCTTCTTTGGAACTGTGGCTCACGATGTAGATTGAAGAAGCGTTACATTTGTTCTCTTGAGCCCAGTGACGACAGGAATTAACTTCACACAATACGTCTTTTGCCATGATTGTTAACCTCACTTTAATTGGATTACATTCGTTGGTATAAAGAATCCAGATACACAGCAAGTTGCCGCTTGCGAAGAATCTGGAAATTTTAGCTCTCACGAAATTTGGAGGGCCTTTTTGCGTTATACACAACGATGCACATTTAGAATAGCAAATTTCATTGAAGCATGCAACCAAATGCCTCCCTTGGGTGGCAAAATAGTGGACGTGTTATGGCTGTATTTGCAAAAAGGCAGTAGTATGTTATTATTTAATAGTAATTATTACGATTTAAAGTCCAATTGATTCTATATAACTTGAACTAAGCATTTACAAGAAAACGGAGAGTACAGAAAGAACCTGAAGAAGCGGAGCTAAAAGCTTTTTGAAAAAAAGCTGCATCGGAAGCATATACTTCGCCTTTATCCCCGATTTCCCCTCAAGAGAAATAATTAAAAATCTGGGGATAACAGCGATCGGAAGGTTGTTCTGTCAGCGAAGTGATCAGTGTAAATATTCATTAGTTCAACTTATATAGTTTGAATCACGGAATGAAACTATAAATGGAGGAACAAGTATACATGAGCAAAATAAACCATATGAACCGGATTCCCAGGGCCAAAGGGATCGATATGGCTGCTTTTACACGCCAAAAGAGTGTAGGCGCAAAGCCCAGCATATTGTATTTTCCGCTGAAAATGAGCGCATCATTAACGAATTCATCACCATTCTGGGCATGAAAGAGAAGTTCAGAGAGCATGATGTATCGATCCCCAACAAAATGGTCATGTTTGGGCCTCCCGGTACGGGAAAAACATTAACGGCATCACATCTGGCGGAGCGCCTTGATCTGCCACTGGTCCTCGTGAGATTAGATGCGATCATCCATAGTCACCTTGGGGAGACGGGGAGTAATGTTCGCAAATTATTCGAGTATGCACGAATGAATCCTTGTGTGTTATTTCTAGATGAATTTGATGCAATAGGTCGCACGCGTGAGAGCAATGATGAAGTGAAAGAGATGGCTCGAGTCGTCAATACGTTGTTGCAGTGTCTGGATGAATTCGATGGGGACAGCATTCTGGTGGCTGCAACGAATCTGGAAACCCAACTGGATCATGCCATCTGGCGGCGTTTTGATACGAAGATGACCTATGGCATGCCTGATGATTCAAGTCGCAGATTGTATATCCGCAAGTTGGTGGGGGCATTTGAACAGGAGGCCCGGCTGGAAGATTACATATGTGAAAGCTTGGCAGGGTGCAGTTATGCGGATATAGAGCAGATTGTGTTGAAGGCAAAGCGGAAAGCGATTATTGCCAGTAGTACACTTCATAAGCAACTCATCTCGGATGCTTACGATGAATACAGGCCACGTGTCTTGGAGTGTTGACTACTATCATTTGGAATAAAACAATAAGGAACAATGATAAATAGCCCAGTCTCCTATAGTGGAGTTCTGGGCTATTTGTCATGTTAACTTAAGGCCTTACGCTTTAGCGGGTGCTCTGTATGCTTTTTCTGTATTCTTGGCTTCTTGGGTTGCAGTCCAGCGTGGCAGGCTTAATCTGAACATGCTGCCTTCCGGGCTGCTGGAGACAAGTGTCAGTTCACCGCCTTGCTCCTGAGCGAGTAGCCGACTATAGGTTAATCCAAGACCCAGGCCGCGGTTAAGACGTTTCTTGAGTTCTCCACGATAGAAGCGTTCGAAAATCTTGGGTTGATCCTCAGCCGCGATGCCTGTGCCATTGTCCTTCACATCAACATACAGCATCTGTTCTTCTGCACGCAGATAAATATCGAAGACAGCCTGTTGTTCAGGAGCTGTGGCATGAAGTGCGTTGTTGAGCAAATTGACAATGATCTGCTGAATGCGGAGAGCATCCCCATGGTAAAAAAGTTGGCTGGAGGGGCATACAGCTGAACTTCTGGCATTTTATCCTCATATGCAATCTTCCACTGATAGATGATCTCGCCGACCAACAGTTTCAGATCTGTCCGTTCCTTCCGAACGGCAACACTTCCTGCAGCCATGGCATTATAGTCAAGCAGATCAGCGACCATACGCTCCATGCGTTCGGATTCCTTCAAAGCGATATCCAAAAATTCTTTTCCTTCCTGTGGACTCACGACATCGTCACGTACTGCCATAACGAGCCCCTTGATGGAAGTCACGGGTGTTTTGAGTTCATGACTTACCCCTGCCAGCGAAAGTGTACGCCATTCTTCGAGTTGTTGGAGACGCGTGGCCATATCGCGGAATGAATTGACAAGTTCATTGATCTCACGCTCTCGTGTATCCAAGTCGAGACTCACCTCATAATTGCCACCTCGAATCTGTTCAGCGGCATAGGCGACCTGTCGAATCGGTCTGGATAATTTGTTGGACAGGAGATAGATTGTAAACCATCCACAGAGGATCAGTCCTCCCAGGATTAGTGCAACAAGCCATATGGTCTCTGGACCAAATGTAATCGACTGTTTGGACTGCATGACCCACACTTTGCCCAAGGTTTGATCGCCCTCAGAGATGTTGACCGTTACGCCTGCATATTTGTTATTACGTGGTTCGCGATAGTCGTCTGACAGTCGATACTGCACGTCTTTTTGCTCCATTTTAGGCTGGGAAAAGATCAATTGATTGTTATTGTCCAGGATCATGACACAAAAATAATGATCTGTATTAAATAATTTCTCTCGCTTGGTTACCAGTCTGTCCAGATCGGGTGGAACGCGAAGCATATTATTTTCACCGGTCACATGATCGGCAATCTCCAGACCAAGCAGTTCTGCGGTTTTGAGGCTTTTCTCAATGGAAGTTGTTCGAATCCAGTAGAGTGCCCCTGCCACAATAATCGTGAAACCAATGCACAAGATCAAAAAATATCGCAATGTCCAGTGTGACAGAATGGATATGGTTCGTTTGGGTTTCTTCTGTTTCAATTGGCGATCCAAAATTGATACCCCATTCCTCGCAACGTCCGAATCTCTCCCGTCTCTGGCGACCAGTGGGAGAGGGCTTGACGTAGTCGTTTAATCGATAGGTCCACAGCACGGTCACTGCCATCATAGTCCATCCCCCATACCTGTTCAATCAGGTGATCCCTGGTAAATGTACGATTCGGATAATCGGACAGGAAGAACAGCAATGACAGGTCCCGAGGTGTGAGTGCAACCTCTGCACCGTTCAGGAGAACCTGCTTGGCAGCCAGATCAATGACGAGATTTCCAAAGGAACGCTTCTCTTCACCACCCGAGGTCCAATGTGGATTACGGCGCAACACCGCATTTACTCTGGCGACCACTTCTTCCGGTACAAAAGGTTTGCTCATATAATCGTCCGCACCGGCATTCAATCCGTTGAGACGGTCTGAAATGTCATCCAGTGCGGTTAGCATGATCACGGGACAAGCACTTTTTTCACGAATAATCCGCAGCAGATCCCATCCGTCCATTCCTGGCAGCATCACATCAAGCAATACAAGGGAAGGCGTGACGGTATCAAAAAGGGTAAGTGCAGTGGGTCCATCTGCTGCATGATGAACTTCAAATTCTGCTTTTCTCAGATAAGCAGCCAATACTCGTGCAATAGCTTGCTCATCCTCGACGATAAGTATGGATTTCAAGAAAAGCGTTCTCCCTTCATTTCATAAACTTGTACTGATTTTACATGAGCAAGCGCGTAAAGCCAATCCTGTATTACGGTTTTGAAAAAAATAAGGGGCTTGTCGCATCTTGACTTCTTCCTGACACATTCGGTTGATATGATCCATATCAACAAGCAATCTAAACAATAAATTAACTGGAGGGAAACATAGAGATGAACAAGAAAGCAAAAGCATGGCTTATTACAGGTGTAGCGGCGGTTGCCGTAATCGGTGGCGGTGGTTACTACTTCACAAATAGCTACTTGGGGAATAACGTGGAGATTGAGCAGGTGCTTCCTGCCAGCACAGCGACTTCAACAACAACAGTAGATAGTACAGGTGGGGTTGTCGCTAATGAAACGGCGGGAGCAGAGCAATTGAACGGAGACTGGAGCATCAGTGAAGGTTCCAAAGTATACTTCTCTGTAACTACTTCGCAGGAGACTGTCAACTTTGTGGACGAGCAGGTAACAGGCAATTGGACTATTAATGTAGACGATGCTTCTCAGATGAAAGCCGAAGGACAGATCGAGATGGACGGGGTTGATTCCGGGAATGCACAGCGTGATGGTCACGTAAAGCAAGCCGATTTCTTCGATACTGCGACATATCCGCAAGCTACGTTTACGGCGACTTCATTTGAAGGGGTGCCTGCGGAATGGCCTGTCGGTCAAACGGTGGATATCAAAATGAACGGTACCCTTACGGTTAAAGGCATTGAAAAAGAAGTGACATTTGATGCAAAAGTCGCTTATGAGAATAACGAAGTGTTGTTGTCGGCAACATCCATGGTGACGTTTGAAGATTTCGGAATGGAAAATCCGCACTCTGTCGTACTCTCGACTGAAAATGATATCCAGGTACAGCTCGAATTGAAACTCACCAAATAAGTAGTGTAGTAACGATCATATACCTGAAAATCTGCTCTGCTTCCGCCTTCCGGTGGACGGGCAGATTTTTTTGTTTCTTACAAATCGTGTGATTCTTATAGCTCAAATGTAACTTTTACAGGACCATATTGTTAAAATAACTGCTGTTTCCTTTGGAAAATACCGTATGACCCATTCCTATTAAGCGCTTACAATGAGGAGGATTCATCACATTCATTGATCCATGCACAATCAAACACAAAAAGGGGGAGATCAAGAGTGAATAAAAGGTACATAAGCGGTTGTCTGGTATTGCTGATGCTGTTCTGTGATCTGGGACTGTTGGTTCGTCCAGCGGCTGCGGAAGAGGCGAAAGTGAACGTGGCACTTAACAAGGCAGTTACGGTAAGCACAGAATATTTGGAGTGGGGGAGCCAAAAGGAGCACTTGGTTGATGGTAAAAGTGATACGCATTGGGCTGCTACCGCAGGAGTGACAACGGAACAACCACAGTGGGCCATGATTGATCTGGGTCAAGACTACAGTCTGTCCGGAGCGCAAATAACGTGGAGAGAAAATACGATTGTTAAATATATGATAGAAACATCTGCTGACCAGGAGACATGGACGAAAGTTGTTGATCAAAGTGAAAATGCCGATCCCAAACAGATCGCTGATCTGACTTTCGAGCAGAAAGGTGTACGATACATCAGACTGAACATTTCCTTTTTCAAGGGTGAAGGCGTCTGGCCGGAAATATTGGAGTTTAAAGTATGGGGAGAAGCAGAAGGCACTGAACCGGCCAACATTATGAATTATGATCCAGTCGAAGTGAAAACCGTAACAAGAAGTGCGCCAGTTCTGCCAAACCAGGTAAAAGCATGGTACCAGAATGGAAAATCAGGAATGGTGCCTGTGATATGGGATCATATCGAACCATCGGAGTACGCCTCTACAGGCAATTTTACGGTAACAGGAACTGTATATGGTGCGCCCCCAGAGCCTCGGCCTGAAGCCAAGGTGATTGTTGAGGGGTATCGTGAAGACTATGTTAGAGGTGTTGATATTTCCACGTTGACTGCCATTGAGGACAAAGGTGGAAAATACGTGGACAGCAACGGTACAGAGCGTGATTTGCTGGATATTCTCAAGGATCGCGGTGTCAATTATGTACGTCTTCGTCTGTGGAATGATCCACAGAAATCAGGGGGCTACAACGATAAGGAAGATGTTATTCGTCTGGCCAAACGGGTGAAGGAAAAAGGCATGAAAATCCTGTTGGACTTTCACTACTCAGATGAGTGGGCTCATCCGGGACAGCAGCTTCGTCCCAAAGCTTGGGAAGTTCTTTCCTTTGAAGAGCTGAAGCAGGAAGTATACAACTATACGGTTGAAGTTGTAGGAGAAATGAAAGCAAAGGGCGCCATGCCTGATATGGTGCAGATCGGTAACGAGATCAACAGTGGTCTTCTGAACGGCTTGAGCAGTGACGTGAATTTCAACGAAAATGTTGCATTGCTGAAAAGCGGAATCGATGCTGTACGTGCAGTAGAAGGTGAGGTCACCAATAACGCGGATAAGGTGAAGATCATGATCCATCTGGCTGAAGGTGGCAAGGCGGATATGTTCGACTGGTATTTCAGCGAGCTGGAGAAACGCGAACTCAAGTACGATATCATCGGACTTTCCTATTATCCGTTCTGGCATGGGACATTTGCCGATGTGCAGAAGACCATGAATGAAGTATCTAACAAGTTCCAAAAAGACGTGATTATTGCCGAGACATCGTATCCATTTTCCTACAAAAACGGGGATGCACACGGTAATATCATTGGCTCGGACGAAGCCCTTCATGTAGGTGGAGCAGACTTCCCTGCAACCGTTCAAGGGCAATATGATGCCATTGCTGGCATTATGGACATGATTGCAAATGTGCCGAATAACCATGGTGCAGGTTTCTTCTACTGGGAGCCAGCGTGGATTCCAGCCGGTGTAGGCTGGATTGCATCGGAAGGGAATGCATGGGAGAACCAGGCGATGTTTGACTACGACGAATTTCCGGCCAACGGCGGGCATTCTTATGAAGGCAGGGCGTTATGGTCCCTTGATGTGTACAAACGTGGATTGAATCTTCTGCCCGCAGACCGCCAGCAACTGGCTGCGGCGCTTGCACGAGCCGAATCATTAGTAGTGACTGATTTTACTCCGGAAAGTTGGGGACTCTGGCTCCGGCAATCACCTCAGCGAATGCAATATACGAACAGGCATACACGCCGGGTGGAGTGTCTCAAGCGGATACAGATGCAGCGACATCAGCATTGGAACATGTAATGCAGCAGATGCAGGTGATTCCCCCGCAGCTTGACGAGCTTCGAGCCAAATTAGCGGAAGGGCACACATATCAGCAGACTGACTGGTCTACGGCCACTTGGGCGGTATTGACCAAAGCGCTGGAAGGCGCTCAGCAGGTCTTGGATGATCCAAGAGCAACACAGACGGATGCGAATACAGCGGTTAAACGTTTGCATGATGCCATTCAAGGTCTATCCAATGTGGACAAAACACAACTGCACCAGTACATTCAACAAATGCAGCAGCAGAATGAATCTTCTTATACACGCCGGAGCTGGTCTGTATTGCAACAATCTTTACAGGCATCGATTGAGGTGCGGGATAACCATGCTGCTGTCCAGTCTGAGGTGAATTCAGCACTGAGTACGTTGAAACAGGCCTTTGCTAATCTGGTCTCTCTGGAGGCTTTAACAACGGGCAAAACAGCAACGGCTTCAAGCAGTGCAGGGACTGGAGGCAATCAAGCCAACTCTCCTGAAGGTGCAATTGACAACAATCCGAACACTTCATGGGGAACCGATAAGAGTATCGGCAGCTGGTGGCAAGTGGATTTGGGGAAAGTTGCAAACTTGCGCAAGATGGAAATGTCGATGTGGAGCGGCGGCATCAAATATACGATCGAAGTGTCCAATGATAACCAAAACTTTGTGAAAGTAGTGGACACCACAAGTGATGTGGTTGTATCGACCGCACCTAGCCATGTTCTTCCGGAAGGCACGGAGGGACGTTATATTCGGGTAACGATTAAAACAGGCCCAACATGGGTAGGATTCATGGAATTTGAGGCTTACGGTACATTCCCGGCGGACAAATCTGCACTGCAAGCTACTGTAGATAACGCTGAGAAATTAAAGCAAACCGATTACACGACTTCAAGCTGGAATGTATTCAGTAAAGTGCTTTCTGAGGCGAAGGCATTCATGCTGGATGTTGAATCTTCAACGCAAGAGGTAAGCAAAGCGGATCAAGCGTTACAAGATGCTGTGAGTAAGCTTGTACGTCAAGATGGTACACCTGACCCTGGTCAACCATCCCAACCAAGTGTACCTTCACAACCATCTAACCCGGGAACAGGTCCTTCGACGGGGAATCCAGCTGTAACCTCACCCGTTGGATCGGGCAATGGACCAGTGAAGGGTTCAATAACGGTAAAAGGATCAGCAACAGGGGATGACAAGTACTCGATTCGTCCAGATGCATCCCAATTAACTCAGGCTCTTCAATCCATGGATGCAGGAAATCGTACGTTGAAGCTGTTCGCAGATGTGCCTGATACAGCCAAGACAGTTACATTCCAATTGGCTGCAAGCCAACTGGCAGCATGGGTTCGTTCCGAGGAAGTGCAATCCCTGGATGTAGTCGTAGGAACGACTACCGTTCGTGTTCCTCTGAGATCACTCCCGCTAACCATTGCGGAGAATGCTGGTACGTTTGATATCGTGGTGGCAAAAGGATCGACAGATGCACTGTCCTCATCTCAAAAAGCAGGAATCGGTAATCATGCGATTGTTGATGTGAATGTGTTAATGAACAATAAGCCACTATCATGGACAGACAGAGCGATTGAAGTTGCTCTATCCAGTGTAGAGCAACCTAAGCTGAATGATGTGGTTATGGTCGTACATTCCATATCTCCAACTGGGGAGATGAAACCTGTTACGTACTCTAAGTACGATGACAAAACGAAGACGATGGCGTTCAAACCGTTGGAATCCGGAAGTTATGTCATTGCAGATGTTGAAGTGCCGTTGCATGATTTGCAAAACCACAATTGGGCTCTCCAGGAAGTGCAGAACCTCTACGGTAAGGGAATCCTGATGGGGATGAGCGCAACTCGTTTTGCCCCGCAAGGTGAACTGACCAGAGCACAATTTTTGCAAATGATCATTAAAGGCATTGGTTATACACGTCAGTCCGATGCAACCATTTCGCTCCCAACGGATGTGATGGAAGGGCAGTGGTATGCCGATTCAGTAAGACATGGCATTGAGATGAACATTATTCAAGGCCGGGCGGATGGAAGCTTTGCAGCCAATGAACGTATCTCACGAGAAGATATGGCTGTTATGCTGAACAGAGCTTTGAAGGTAGTGCAGCGTGAGGATGCGACCAATACTGTACAAGGAAATAAAGGGTTTGCAGACGAAGCCGAGATCGCTGGTTATGCGAAAGAAGCTGTAGTCTCGATGCAACAACTTGGACTGCTGAATGGCATGCCTGATGGCACGTTTGCTCCGAAAGAAACAGCGAATCGTGCACAAGGGGCTGTTGCAGTCGCCAGACTGATGGAACAGCTGTATTAGAGATAGTTCTAAAAAGTCTGCTTTTGATTACGAAAGGTGCCTGGTGGTACCATCAACACGCATGAATTGAAAATAACAAAGCAGGTTAAGAGATCGGATCAACGGATTCGGTCTCTTCTCTTGCGGAAAAAATAAGGTTCAGACTTCATCCCTTTCTCTAAATGGCATATAAAACATTTGTTAATGTCGTATTGACAATATCGAATTCATTTGTTATCATTTCGATAATATCAAAACGACAATATTGAGAAATGGGGAATGTACCATGTTTGGATTCCGATTCGCGAAGTTCCAACCCAGTGAGTATGTCATGAAGGTGAAAAATGGCAAGGTACAACGTCAAGGTGTCGGACTGTCCTTCTATTATTATGAACCGACTACATCGGTAGTGGTGCTCCCTGTGTCCTCGGTGGATGTACCTTTCATGTTCGAAGAGATTACAGCGGACTATCAGACCGTTACAGTGCAGGGACAACTGAGCTATCGCATTGTGGATTATTTGAAAATAACCCAGAGCCTGAATTACACGTACAATTTGCGCAAGAATCGGTATATTTCCGACGACCCCGGCAAATTGGATCAACGGGTGATCACCACAGCCAAAGTACTCACCAAGAAACATCTGGAGCAGATGCCGCTGAAGGAGGCCATTCAATCCAGTGAACGACTGGCAAGCAGCATGAAACGTGAAGTTGTGCAGAGTGAAGAGTTGGAGAAACTGGGCGTTGAGCTGATGAGCCTATCCATCCTGGCCATTTTGCCCAATAAAGAGACGATGCGTGCATTGGAAGCACAAGCGCGGGAAGAAATTTTACGTCAAGCAGATGAAGCGTTGTATGTGCGTCGCAATGCATCGATTGAACAGGAGAGACGAGTGAAGGAGAACGAACTGAACACCGAAATTGCCGTGGAGACGAAAAAACAGCAAATCCGTGAGACCCAATTGCAGGCAGAACGCTCGGTGAAACAGAAACAAAACGAGATGGAGCAAGAACAGCTTCAGTTCAATACAGCGATGGAGGAGCGCAAGCAGCAGTTAATTGAATTAACCATTGCCAATCACAATGCGGAAGCCGATGCCAAAGCGTATGAGATCGCTGCCGTGATGAATTCGTTGCAACATGTACAGCCGAGTGTACTGCAAGCAATGGCAAACATGGGCATGAATTCCGATAAGCTGATCGCACTCGCATTCCAGGAGCTGGCTGAAAATGCAGGCAAGATCGGACAGCTTAATATCTCGCCGGATCTGTTGCAGGGGTTGATGTCTCCCGCGCCGGGCAGAGATCAGGGAGGTAGAGGGCGATGAGATTAGAAGAAGAGAGCAGGCAGAGCAAGCAGGGAAATCAGTACGACATCAGGCTGCGCCGGACGATCGAATGAGCGAGCACAAGCTCATTCTCGTTAAGCGTCGGACCCGACTGGAAGAGTTGGTGGTTCGATATAACACGGTGCAGCAAGCTCAGTTTTATATTGAACGTCTGGGAGCCGACTTCAGTGATTATATGGAGGAAGACCGTCGTTATCGGTTATCTGTGCAGCAGGCGCAGCAGCAACTGGGGCAATTAGGACGGGTTCAGACGATTGATCGGGAACATGTGCCGAACTTTATTTTTGGAGAGCAGGATATCGTGGTTGTGGTTGGACAGGATGGACTTGTAGCCAATACTCTCAAATACGTAACCGAGCAGCCACTCATTGGCGTGAACCCGGACCCAATGCGGTGGGACGGGGTGTTATTACCTTTTACTGTGGAGGATCTAAGTTTCATTGTCCCGGATGTCATTCGAAAACAACGGACGTTGAAAGAAGTCACACTCGCCAAAGTAGAACTCAATGATGGACAGTATCTATATGGTGTCAACGATCTGTTCATTGGTCGGAAGACACATGTATCGGCACGTTATGAAGTGCGTTTGGGTACATCCGCAGAACAACAATCCTCCAGTGGTATCATTGTATCCACAGGCATGGGATCGACAGGCTGGTTCAAAAGTGTGCTGGCAGGAGCCACAGGAATTGTTGGTTCAACGGCATGGCAGAACATGAATTCCGAAGCTGAGGTTGCTGCAGCATCCTCATCCATTCATGGGAGCAGACAGGAGCTGAATCATTTTAACTGGGATGCGCCGTACTTGTATTTCTCAGTAAGAGAACCCTTTCCAAGCCGAACGACAGCTGCCAATCTGGTGTTTGGACAGATTCACTCGAAGCAACCGTTGCACGTCGTATCCCAAATGCCGGAAGATGGTGTTATTTTCAGCGACGGGGTGGAGCAGGACTTTCTTGAGTTCAACTCAGGGGTGGAGGCTATCATTGGTTTGGCAGAGAGAAGGGGGCGTCTCGTAGTCTGACCCTTTATTTCCAAGCCGTTTCCAACTAAAATGGGTAACTAGGTGTGATACATTGACGTCAGAAACGGGAAGAGGGTTAACGATGCAATCGATATTGTTGGTTGAAGATGATGCCAAGCTTGCAGGATTGCTGGCGGCTTATCTGAGCCGAAATGGATACCAGGTACAGGTCACCGGTGATTTTCGTCATGTATTGGATGAGTTCGTGAAGATGGAACCGGATCTTGTGCTGATGGATGTGAACCTGCCTCAATATGATGGCTACTATTGGTGCAGACAGATACGTACACATTCCATATGTCCCATTCTATTCATATCCGCTCGGGATAGCGGCATGGATCAGATTATGGCATTGGAACATGGAGCGGATGATTATATTACAAAACCTTTTCAATATGAAGTTGTGCTTGCCAAAGTCCGCAGTCAGCTGCGCAGAGCCTATGGTTCTTACGCTGCTGTGCAGCAGGAAGTGAAAGTGAATAACGGTCCCATGATTCTCTATCCTGAGCGATTCGTATTGGAATATGATGAACGCTCAACAGAACTGACTCAGAAGGAAGCGATACTGGTGCAAGCGCTGATGGTGAAGGCAGGTCGAGTGGTCAGCCGGGAAAAATTGCTAGAACAGATGTGGGAAGATCAGCATTTTATTGATGATAATACGTTGAATGTCTATATTACACGTGTACGTCGGAAGTTGAAGGAACTGGGAGCAGAAGAGATTTTGGAGACGGTTCGCGGAGCGGGTTATCGCGTGTTGGATCTGGGCGCTTCTGCACAAGGACAAGGGAAATGAAACTTTTTCTGAAAGACCACCAGATGTTAGTTGGATTTTATGTGCTGCAGATGCTGCTTGTTCCGTGTGTATATTGGCTCTCTGGTGAAGATCGTCCGATGAAAATTATCCTCTATGGCATGCTGATTAGTACCGTTGTGTTACTGGTCTATCTGGTCGTACGTTACTTCCAGCTACGAGCGTATTATCATCTACTTCAACAACCACGTAAATGGGTAAACGAGTCTTTTCAGACCCTTGGAAATTCGGTTGTAGCTGAGGCTATCCAGGAATTGTTACACGAACTGGAGCGTAATCGGCAGAACGAGATTGGTCAGTTACGTACTAGCAAGGAACAGCAGGTGGTATTTATGAATCGCTGGGTTCATCAGATGAAGACACCGTTGTCTATTATCCAACTGACCTTGGAAGACGTGGAAGATGAGACGGCTGGCAGCATTCAGGATGAGCTGGATAAAATGCGTAAAGGACTTGAAATGGTCTTACATTCATCCCGGCTTGAACAGTTCGAAGGAGATTTTCGTGTGGAGCTGCTGTCTCTGCAAGAGGTACTTCGGAGCAGCATTGCAGAGAACCGACGTTTGTTTATACGCAGAGGTATTAAGCCGGATATCCGCATGGAGGAAGATCTTAAGATCTATAGTGATTCCAAGTGGCTGCGGTTCATGTTCACCCAGATCCTGACCAATGCGGTGAACTATTCCGATAGCAAATTAGGCAAAAAAGTGATCATTACCGGCTATAAACAGGAAGAGCGTACAATCCTGGATATTCAGGATGAGGGAATCGGCATCTCGTCCGAGGATATTCATCGTGTGTTCAATCCCTATTTTACAGGTGAACGTGGCAGGCAATACCATGAATCTACGGGAATGGGATTATATCTGGTTCGTGAGATTAGTGCACGCCTGGATAACCGGGTAGAGTTATTTTCAGAGCTGAATAAGGGAACATTGGTTAGATTCAGCTGGGTTCATACGAAAGTTCCGCAGTAAAGAGCGCTTTGCCCACAGCCGTGGGTGAGGTGTTTTTTTTATATAGACACCAAAGTTATGGAGGCAGGGGAACAGAACCTTAAACGTACTGTAAGGAAAGTTTAAGGTAATTCGATAGCACCGTTACAGAAGGTCAGTTAGGATAAGAATAGAATTAACATATAAAAGAGTAATAGATTCGGAGGGGAATACACATGGAAATGTTACAAGTATCAGCACTAAGCAAAGTATATCAGGGCAAAGTGCAGACTCAAGCCCTTAGTGATATTCATCTGACAATCAAGCAAGGTGAGTTTGTGGGCATTATGGGCCCGTCCGGTAGTGGCAAAACCACATTGTTAAACATGGTCTCTACCATTGATGAACCCAGCTCAGGCAAGGTGCTAATTAATGGCATGAACCCGTTTGATATGAAAAAGAAAGAACTTGCCATGTTCCGTCGTCGGGAACTCGGGTTTGTCTTTCAGGATTTCAATCTGTTGGACACGCTGACGGTTGCCGAGAATATTGTACTTCCATTGACACTGGACAAGGTCAAACTGAAGGAGATGGAGAGTAGACTGCAACGCATTACAGCCAAGCTTGGGATTGATCATATTCTGGATAAACGAGTGTACGAAATCTCGGGCGGTCAGCGACAGCGCACAGCCATTGCGAGATCCATGATCAATATGCCTTCAATTGTATTGGCGGATGAACCTACGGGCGCATTGGATTCCACTTCATCTCAGGCTGTCATGGAGTCGCTTGAACAGATTAATCAGCAGGAGAAAACGACCATTATGCTGGTGACACACGATCCCCTTGCTGCAAGTTATTGCAATCGAATCGTATTTATCAAGGACGGGAAACTGGCAGCGGAGGTACACCGCGGAGATAATCGGCAGACGTTCTTCCAGCGGATCATTGATACGTTATCCTTCTGGGGAGGGAATTCACATGAGCTTTCCTCAGTTCGCGTTTAATAACATTCGCCGCAATGGGCGAGCGTATATTGCTTTTTTTCTAAGCAGTGTGTTTATGGTCATGATTTTCTTCGCTTATGCAGTGTTCATCTATCATCCGTATGTGACAGAGTTGCCGATGGGTGACACAACTGCTACGGGGATGCAGGTTGCTTCGATCATTGTATATGTGTTTGCATTTTTCTTTGTCATGTATTCCATCAGTGCTTTTCTCAAATCACGGAACAAGGAGTTTGGCATTCTAACCATACTTGGTGCGGAGCCTGGACAGATTCGGAAATTAATTATATTGGAAAATATGTTGATCGGCTGTCTTTCCATTATCGCCGGTATTGGCGGAGGCATGTTGTTGTCGAAGTTGTTCCTGATGTTAACCACTCGTTTTATCGGGATGGATGATCTGCCCTTTTATTTTCCGGTGAAAGCGCTTCTGATTACGATCGGGGCCTTTCTGTTATTATTTTTCTGCATTTCACTTTTCACATTGATATTTATCGGAAACAAACGGACGTTAGAGCTTTTGACAGGGACCAGCAAACCTAAAAAAGAACCCAAAGCTTCGTGGTTCTTCTCACTTCTGGGCCTGACATTACTTACAATCGGATTTGCAGTACTCCGCAGTAAATTGAGCGGCGGTACGATCTTGCTCGCAGCAGTGACAGGCATCGCGGGGACGTATTTTTTCTACTCACAACTTTCCGTGCTCATTATACGGGTATTAAAGCGTAATCGTAAAACGGTATGGCATGGTACTCGTCTGTTATGGATCTCAGAGATGAGTTACAAAATGAAGGATAATGCTCGCATGCTCTTTATGGTGACCGTGGTCATTGCGATTGCTTCGATGAGTGCAGTTGTGATTTTGTCACTGGATCAAGAGAACCGGGAGCAATTTACCAATAACGATTTTGCAATCCAGTACAATGTGTACACACCTACGGATCAAATGGATATGAGCGCTATTAATTCAGCACTTGAAGCCGCAGGCTTGGATTATCAGCAAATGTATCTGGAGTACTTCTGGTCGGATGCGGATCAGAGTGCTGTCTCGGTTATGCCACTTAGTCACTACAACCGATTCAATACAATTCTAGGAAAAGAGACATTCCAATTGGATTCAAATTCAGCATTGTTCGTAGATTCCCGGAATGAGAAGGATCAGGCTCAGATCGATCGCAACCGGTTTCGCAATTTTTCGGAAGGAGACACATTGACCTTGAATCTAGAAGCTGGCCCAATGCAAGCAAGAGTTACAGCTACAGATGTGGAGCCAAGGTTTGCAACCTTGATCTATTCAACAGGTGTAGTTGTCCTCCCGGATGAGAAGTTTGAAGAGATCACACAACAGATCCATGAAAATAGGTTATCTGGCAAAGTTCTGTATCAGATTCCTGCCTGGGGTCATGCAGTACCTGACCGGCACTCCTCGGAAGCCATGGTTAGCGATCAGTTACTTTCGTCCGCAGATACCATTCGAAGCGATAATGCTTCGGATGAGAATTACTCCGGATATCTGAGTACACGGTACGGTGATTTTGAAAGAGTCAGACAGGGGACAGCACTATTTACCTTCTTGGGCATATTTATCGGATTGATCTTCTCCATCTCTTCCGCAAGCTTTCTGTATTTCAGACTGCATACCGATCTTGAAGCGGATGGAAAGATGGTGCATTCTCTTTCGAAAATGGGCCTCAGTTTCCAGGAGATGAAACGTTCATCCACCGTTCAGATTGCTATTCTGTTCTTTTTACCGATCGGGGTAGCTATCATTGAAACGTTGGTCGTGGTTAAGCCATTTCTTAGTGAATTCGGTATTACCAATTATACGATGCCGGTGTTGACTGTATTTGGTGCATTTGTACTTGCACAGACGTTTTATTTCATCGTTATACGTTCGAGATATATCGCTTCTCTGCGCAAAATGATGGTGTAACCATCTTAAAAACAAACAGTCATAAGGACCGACCATAATGTGTTCATTGCCCGTATTTCTTGATTCAGATCAAGGAATCGCGGGCTTTCTTGCGTTAAGATGAATGCATCAACAGATTACATGATCGAGGAGGACGATGATATGAGTATCAGGTCATTGCAAGAAGTCAAAGCATTCAGCGAGGAACGTTTTACGAAACGGGTACTATTCCAGGAGGGTAGTGGAGTGACCTTTGTCCTTCATTTTCTGCCAGGTCAGCAGCTTCCCGTTCATAAACATCTGGGCACGGACGTAATTTTGCTGGTGATTGAGGGCAAAGGCACTCTGATTCTGGATGGAAAAGAACAAGCGGTGAAACAGGAGGATGTCATTCATTGCGGCGGTGAAGTGGAGTTCGCATTCCATAATACAGGAGGTCAGGAAGTTCGTTTGTTCGTGGTGTTAAACAAAGTGCCAGCAGCGTCCTATGCAAAGGACATCTAACATTGAAGGGTGCTCACGCATCCCTTTGTTGCTTCAAAGCTTGCAGATCATGAATGATAATCCGGTTGCGATCCACTTCGAGCAAATGCTCTTTCGTAAGCTGGTTTAAAAGTCGATTTGCTGTTTCCCTGGTTGTACCAATGGAGTTGGCAAACTCCTGATGTGTCATGGGCAGGTTGATGATAATTTGGTCTGCATGTGTCTGTCCGTGCTGCTCTGCAAGCATGAGAAGAAAGGAAAGTACACGATTGCGTACATCCTGACCCGAAAGCACCTGCAGCTTATCTTGTAATTCTCTTATTTTATCACCGAGCACGCGCATAATTTTGATCGCAATGGATGGTGTACGCAGTATTAATCGTTCGAACAGTCGGACAGGTATGGCCAGGAGCTCGGTAGGGGTAATTGCTTCCGCAGTAGCTGGATAAGGATGGGCGTTAAAAAAGCCGGTGTGTGGGAACATATCTCCTGTTTTGAGGAAAGAGACGATCTGTTCATGCCCGTTCTCATCGGTTTTGTAGGCCTTTACAATGCCGGTACGAATGAAAAAGACAGCTTCTTTCTCGCTTCCTTCGCTGAAAATAACCGATTTTTTCTGAATGCTTCTGGAGATGGCAATGTCTTCGACTTGTTTTATTTCCTCGGGGCTAAGATCCTGAAAGATGGGGAACTGTTGTAGAAACTCCGCTGTTGTATCATCTTTGTTTACCCTGCTCATGAGAATCTCTCCTCTCTATGTTCATATCTCTGAACGACAACATCATTTTATCATAGCGTGATTTTGGAGCACATCAGGTGATATAGATCACCGTAAAGCCACATCCCTGTTTTTGATTGCTCAACCAGGGTTAATGGAAGGATAGAATAGGATTGAATAAGAGAGGGGTCGGCCCGGATGTGGACTGCATTCATGTGGGGCGGCATCTCTGCCTCAGCAGTAGTCATTGGTGCACTCGCAGCATTGTTTCTGAAGATTCCCAAACGAGTGATTGGCTGGATCATGGCTTTTGGTACAGGAACATTAATTGGTGCAGCGACCTTTGAACTTCTTGGAGATGCGCTGAATGATGGAGGAATTATACCTACAGCCATTGGATTTACGGCAGGTGCCGTCGTGTATACCCTGTTTGACCTGCTCGTTTCTGCAAAAGGAGGGGCAGGCCGTAAACGCTCGGCAAAGTCGGGAGACTCGAATCAAAGCGGGCTCGGGATCTTTGCGGGAACGGTGATGGATGCGATCCCGGAATCCATTATGCTTGGTGCCAGCCTGCTGGCAGGTAACGGTGTAAGTGTGGTTCTGGTAGTCTCAATCTTTGTCAGCAACATTCCTGAAGGTCTGTCCAGTACGGTAGGACTACAGGGCAAGTACAGTCGTGGCAAAATCATATGGATGTGGCTGAGCGTGCTGTTGATCTCGGCTCTTGCAGCACTCGGTGGATATCTGTTTCTCGAACAGCTACCAGAGGAGATGGGTGCAGCGATTGGTGCATTTGCAGGGGGTGGAATCATTGCCATGATCTGCTCGACGATGATGCCGGAAGCCTTTGAAGAGGGCGGACCTGTAGTGGGGTTGATTGCATCCATGGGATTTCTTGTGTCGCTGTTGTTGGATCTGTAGATGACAGAATAAGCTTCCGATCGCTGTTATCCCCTAATTTTTGGGGTTCCTTTTCTCAATATGAGTTGAATTGATATCAAAAGAGTATCTGAACAGAGTGGGTTCTGATCGGATACTCTTTTTTGTGAAAAATTCTTCTTTTGGTACCTCAATCTTCTCTACCCCGTTCATCGGTTTAGGGCAGGCGGTTCAATTCTTTCCCTGAGCTGCTCCAGTTGAAGAATCAGAATGCAGTTCCCTGTAACCTGAAGCAGTCCTTGAGTCTGCATTATGGCGAGTTTGCGACTAAGTGTCTCTGGTGTGATACCAAGCAATAGAGCCATATCTTTTTTGAAAACAGGCAAGCGGATCTCATGTTTTGCATGATTTCGATTGTGGAAGAACAAAAGCAGCTTGGCAATTTTCTGTTCGGTTGTCATCGTACTAAGCGAGCTGTTCCATTCATCGGTTTCACGGAGAAGATTGGAAATGGCAAGCAGGAAATGATAAGCAAGCTTCGGATCATGTTCAAGTAGCTGGTCAAAGTCCTGTTTGTTGATGGAACAGATGGTCGAAGGTTCCAGAACTTCAGCGTTCGCAGCGTGTGGTTTTTGGTGTAACAGGGAATCTTGTCCGAAGAAGTCGCCGGGAAACAGAAACCGGATAATGTGTTCCTTGCCATTTTCATTAGTTTTGGATAACTTCACACATCCCTGATGAACGACGAAGAGGGTATCTGTACGTTCGCCCTCCTGGACGACAACTTCACCTTTAGTATATTCACGGGTATGCAGAAGGGAGATCAGCAATGCAGACTCGGATGGATCAAGATGCTGGAACAGAGATACTTTGGAGAAACAGGCATCCTTCGCTTCGTGCGCACAGATCATCATTTCATCACCTCAAAATTATTCAGGATGGGTATAACCACTTGCTGAATCTCCTGCTTTGGCCAGTATCAGCGAATTTTGAGACACGTCCTAGTCATAGATTAAGCTATTGAAGCAGGAGCTGGTGTGACGGGGCACACACTTGGGTATGCCTGGATCGAGCTGTGTACAACAATCTGCCTGCAATTCTTGTGCTGAGGAACGGAGTTTCATATAATTTTAGAGAGATGGATTGGTAAATGTTGAGCATGTTAGGCCTGTGTATATCGTAGTTACAGAAGAAAGGTGGATATGGAATGAAACGTTTCGAAGATGAAGGTGCGTATAAGTACAGCTTCTATTCGGTACTTCGTCGGGGTGAGCAGGTTGATGTGAAATGTCCCCAATGCGGTGGGCACGCATCTATAGAACAGAGGAACAATCAACTGGGATGGAAGTGTTTTGAATGTTACGCTCAAGCTCTTGAAGAACCGGTGTATCAATATAACGCCAAAGGGAATTGTGCTGTATGTGAACGTTGGTTTAACGTGGAGGTCACAGACGAGAAGAAGACGTCTCACCGATCATCGCATGTGAAATGTCCACATTGTGGTTCTGTTAATCAGGTTGAATTACATGCGAAGCCGATGTACGGAAGGTGTTTTTCCGAGATTCGTGCAGGGAAAGAGCCTGTATTTGGGTTGGAGCTATACTTCCTGGATGAGTTCAGAGGAAAAATAATATGGGCTGTGAATCGGGAGCACTTAAATTATCTCATCGCTTATGTTTCCGCAGAGCTGCGTGAAAAACCTGGAAATATGCCTCTAAAGACAGCTTCACACAGTATCCCGGCTTATATTAAGGATGCAAAGAACAGGGATGTGGTTGTGCGTACACTGTCGAAGCTTCAGCACAAGACTGGATGAGAGTGAAAGCGAAGATGAAGTTTTATAGCTACAAGGGAGAGAAGACATGAAACGACGATTTAAACTTGGCATTTTTGCAATCATTCTGGGTATGTTGATGATTCCGGCTTATTTTATTTTACAGACTTATGGCATATTTCAAAAACAGACAGTTTTATCTGACTATGCTCTCGCCGTTGATGTGAATGGCAAGTCCTATCCAGCCTGGCCGCTTGTTAACAGTTTTGCAGCGATGGATAAACAGGAGGATGACCGTCAGTTTTATTACCGGATTGATATGAACCATCTCCAATATCTGTTTAATCTGGCCTATCGGGAGTATGAAGTGAAACCCGGCGGGACAATCCATATCTGGATGGTACTGTAAACTATCAACATACGGACCACAACTACGTGCAGACCGAGAAACAGTATGAGAACGCTAATGACTTCTCAACGGTCTTGAATCTGTATGATCAGGATGGGCAGGTAATTTACACCTACGATAACACTGGCAAGGGCGATAAACAGCTCGTACAATCCATTATTCATCAGGGAATGAGCCGTAACAGTGGCGGTAGTAGCGAAGCTGCCCGCGATCCATATATCAATATTACGGCGTTATTTCGAGACAAGTTAGACATCGATGTGAAACTGACAGTGGATGAGGAACACAAAGTGGTTACCATTCGAATGAACAAATCGGAGGCGAGATGATGAATGAGTATGGAGTAGAGTATGGGCCTGCGTATCTGGAAGGAATAACAAGGAAACTTGAGGCCATAGCGTCCGATGAAGTGGAGTGGAAAGGCAAACTTCAATTGGGCGATGGACATGATAAATTCCATATTTTTTATTATGGTGACTTAATGGAAGATGATCTGGTTACCTGGCATGGTTCGACACCACTGCTTGTATATGCAGAGCATACTTTCACAGGTGAACGCTATCTGCTCATTGATGCTGCCAAGCACGGATATGATGCCATGGTATGTGAAACCTATCCAGAAAAAGAGTTACATGACAGACCTCTTCGTCCTTATCTGGATGTTGAAGGAGAGGACATCTTTGAGGTGGAATTAACGGCCTACTACAATGTGCCTTGGGATGAAGAGTTCGGCGAAGAAGTAGATGAGCAGGGTACGTATGAACTAATTACGGGAGAACGTATGCATTTTGATCAGGTCAAGCGTGACGGGTATGATGCCTTTGCTATTCGTATTCTGAATCGTAAAGGGGTATGGACTGACATTGTACAGGAAGAACTGGCTTAGATCGGATTAAGAATCAACCAAAATGAAAAATGGGAGATGTCCACCAATGTATATCGTATCCCGTGCACTTAAGCCTGTTCCAGCAGAGGAATTGAATCAATTAGAGCAACAACATGCCATTTCGCTACCTTCGTCATATCGTGCCTGGATTGAACAATACGGAGAAGGTACATACACAGGCTGGATGAATGTACAAAGACCGGACCCGGAAGTGTTGAAACCTTTTGTTGAATATGATTTTTGGGTACATACGGATGAATCGCCAATAAGTCTGCATCAACTTGAGCAGTGCATTGCCATCGGCAGTTCTGTAGATGGAGATTTCCTTGCTGTTCATCCGGAAGTTGATGGGTTGTTGTGGCTACCACGTCATGATGAAAGTATCACCTTATGGACATGCTCGGAGAATGAATTTGGCGAAACGCTGGACCGAATCTATTGTGGGTATTACCGTCAGGATAAACCGATAACCCCATCATATTATGAACCGTGGAATGAATTGCGGAAGCACACGTTTTATTACTATACAGGTCTGGAGCAGGGAACTTCAATGAAGGAACTGGCGGATCTGTGCAGAACGAAATTTAAGTGGGACGCTGTCCTCGAAAATGAGTATACATGCAAGCTGTTTATGGCCTCGATGGGAGGATATGTACGTTTTAACTATGCGAATGGGCGAGAAATTGCCTTGTTCTACGAAGAAAAAACGGTACTGAGGAGGCGATCGATAACGATATCAGTCTGTTTTTGCAAGCACATCATTGCACGGCACATGAATAAGGTTAGAGTGGAGGGGAACAGATGGGTTGGTTAAAAGAAGACATCGCGGAACAGTGGCGTAATGAAGGCAAGCGTTACGCAAGAGATGTCAATGCATTTGTGCAGAGAGGCATGGAGGGACAGCAACCAGATGAATCCGAGCTGGAGGGAGACTCCAGAAATGGCCTGAGTACTGAAGTATTGCATATGGTGAGACAGGCCAATCTTCACAATGATGTGGAGGTGCTCCGACGTGAGCTGCCACCAGCGACGTGGCCACTAAACGAGACGTTTCAGGCTTCCATGCAGGCGGTCAAAGTTGTAGGTTATCTGAACGAAGAAACGTGTGTATGTAATACGGGTATCTTCACAGAGAACGGTCAGATCTATACGATGGATCAGCACGGATGGCAGTTGATTTCTTCGTATACTTTTGCAGGTTGCTCATCGGATGGGCTTGACTATGCACTTGCAGGACCGGAAGGTATTCGTGTGATCCGTCAGCCAGATCGCAGGTTGGAAGGACGGGAGATAGCGAGATATCGGTGGGAGGATATTCAAGCCCGGATACAGTCGTCCTTGCCTCGGATTGAATCACTTGCGGACTGTGAGCATCCCGAACGGACACTAGAGGGACTTATACCTATGGATGAAGGCAAAGCACTGCTTATCCATTCAAGATACGGGATATATCTGGTCACACAAGATCAGGTGAACTTGCTTCATCCCGATCCGGCAGAGATTGAAGAATATGAACTGGAGGATACGCAGTTAGACATGGGACATGCAGCGGTATCCCGGGATGGCCGATGGATTGCCTATGGCAGCCAAGGGAGCAATCATATGGTGATGGACCGCCCGTTGCACAAGACATACTCCCTCTATCCAGAATCGAGCTATCCTCATTATGCAGCATTCACCAGTGATAACCAGAACGTCTGGTTTAACGCATGTCATTTCTATAACGGGGTCACGATACAGGTTCCGCTGGAATCCATTGCGGGTAACGAATCGAAGGAAGATTGGCCAGTGATGAATGAGAATGCACGAGTGTATGCGGCGGTTGAACTAGAAGCGGGCATGGTGCTTGGAGATGCATATGGTTATCTATATTGTGTGAATGGCGAGGGTAAGGAAGTGTGGCGTCATTTTGTGGGCAGTACCATCTATTCTCTCGTCGTATCGCCAGAACAGTCCAAACTTGCAGTTGGGACCTATGGTGGCATGCTGCATGTGCTCGATCTGTGCTCCAACGAGATGGACGAGTACGGGATTGGTACAGGCACTCTTCGTGAGTTGGAGCGATATGTGTTGTGGCGTGGAGAAGAGCCTCTGCGCTGGTGAGATCGTATGACACTTGCTTAGGGGTGAAGGCATGGAACGTGAAGAGGCAGTAATTTTATTAAAATGTCATGCTTTTTCCTATGATGATCTGAGTCATCCCAAGATGGAGAACGGTTTTCTTGGCAGTCTGCGGCCGTTTCGGGACAATTAATTGGGGTGAATTTTCATGAGTTAATGGCAATACTGCGTGTTCTGGCGCCCGAACTTGCACAGCCTTCACTGGATCGGGAAGTCATGGCATGTCTATGGGGAATTACTCACATGGCACGTGCTTGGGCTGTTGAACCAGAGGGTATGCTTCGCAGGAACAACCTCATTTCGGACGAACAGGTGGCATTGATGGAACGATGGCTTAATATGTTATCTTACGCAGTTATGGTTCTGATTGAAAGCGGCGGAGAGGAAGAAGCGTTCTGGGAATATCATCAATATGTGCAAGAAGAGAATGGCAGAACTGAGTAAGGGGAGATCTAGTGAAACCAGAGTCGAATGTACCAATAAACGTATTTATGGATGAGCTGAATCGCTTGCTGGATGAAAAAATACAGGATCAAGAGATTCGTCAATTGTACGAAGAATATCAACATCGGGAAGGGGTATCCGAGGAAGGTCTAGTTGCATTCGAAAAGGAGTATGGGATTAGACTGCCTGGCGATTTTCGGACCTATTACCAGAGGAAAGACGGCAGTGGTTACGGGTTGCATGTGCTGTACCCGGGTGATGCTGAGGCCGGGCGTTGTACGCCATTTTATCTGATGTCTTTGGAAGAGATTCGAGAGACCAAACAATACTTCTGTGAAGTGGATGAGAAGCTCGAAGAGTATTATTCTGCGGAGGAAATGAAGCAGTTAGACCCGGAGATCAAGCCATACTTGTTCCATAAACCATGGATTCCTTTTGCAACGATTGCGGGAGGTTCGCTGTATCTGATGCTCGATTTCGATCCAACGGAGGAAGGGACGTATGGGCAGATTATTATGTACGTGCATGATCCGGACTTTGTCTATTATCTAACGCCTACCTTCACGGATCTTCTCAGTATGTCGAACCATAATCTGAAGATGATGGATGAGATCACGTACTAAATTCTGAAGGATTATATTATTCCATAAAAATCAAGAAGCTGCCGAAGCAGCTCCTTGATCTGACCTGAACCTGAACTTTGCATAAGTTTCGATTACCACTGAAAGAAACGATGTCCGTGAAATCCGCCGCCTGGGGGACCTCCGTGTCCACCTGGACCACCCGGCCCGCCGGGCCCACCTCCGTGAGGTCCGCCGGGATAGCCACCTCCTGGGAAATGACCAGGGTGTCCACCGGGGTAACCACCGCCGGGATAGCCACCGTGCCACCAAGGACCACCAATCGGATATGGTAATGGAAAAGGAACGATGGGCGGGTATGGATACGGATAAGGGTAGGGATAGGGTGTGGGTGGATAATAAGGGTAAGGATAACCCGCAGGTTGCGGGGATAATACTGAACCAGGGCCGTATGCCATGTAACAAGCCTCCAATAACTGGATTGATGATATCAGCCTATGCCACAGTCGTTTCCGTTGATACAGTAGATTGAAGAATAATAAAATATGGAGTCATGAGGAGGAACCTATGGTGGCCGTAGCTTTTCACACCGATCCAAAAGGAACTGCCTATGAACTGTTGATTGATGAATTAATCGAGAAGACAGATCGTTTTATGCTGGCTGACAGACAAAGGTACGAAGATAGCGAAATACCGGAAGTAGTCCGTGTGTTAGAGAGATTAAAGCCTTATTTAGTTGAACTTGCTACAATGGAAGAGATGATGTTAAAAAGCGGCGCCTATTATTCAGAAGGCACCTATTATACATATCGCTGTACGCCGGAATCGGGTCAAGTGCTCAAAGAAGAAGCCAATCGTTTTCATGATTGGTGCTATCCTTTATTGCCGGACGATCTTTGTTTTATGACGGAAGACGGGAATGATTATTTCTTCTCAGTGGCCCACGAGCATATGTACGGCATGAGGATTACATACAAAGAAGCGAGTGAACTTATGGAGCGAATTCCGGGTTTGTTCTTTGAGTTGGACCGTCATAAAAAAATTGATCACCTTCTAGACGATGCTATCAGGCATCAGACTGATAAGCTGGATATTAGCTTACACGGTTTGACTGAACTTCCCGAACGAATTCGGGAGTTGAAGCACTTGAAGGAGTTGACGATTGTTGAGCAGAATCTGTACTCGCTCCCTGCAAGTCTGTTCGAACTGACCTCATTGGAAAGATTGGTTATTACAACGCTAGATCTGGAGCGTATTCCGGCTGAGGTCAGAAAACTAAAGCATCTTCAAGAGTTAAGAATTTATTGTGGGAGCCCATTTGAATCTAAACCTGGTTGGAGGCCCAAACCACAAACTGAATTGGGATTAAATTGTATTCCACCTGAAATTGGTGAATTAAGTGAGCTGAAGTATCTCGAAATTGTATATTCTGGTATACGTGAACTCCCTCCCGAGTTGGAAAAACTGAAGAATCTACGCGCTTTACTCGTGACGAATGCTCTAATTGAGGGAACTCCGGATGTTGTCAAACGAATGCACTGGCTGGAGTATGTAGATTTAATGAATATCCCATTGGGTACCTCTTGGGAAGAAGTCTGGGAAATGAAAAAGAACATGTAGCCAACGCGCCCTGCTCGGGATGTCCGAGTCAGGGATATTTGTTATACGATGAAAATGTGGCGGAAATGGGCTCACGCATCTGGGCACTGGGCATAAGCTGACATATAGGTTATGACCTAAACCGAGAGCGAAGGGCAGGCGTTTTATTTTGGCAACTTCATACATGGATTACACTTTACCAACGACTCAATTTACTTATGATTTAAGCAAGAACCCGTTATTCAAGAAGGATGAGAACAACTACATTAATTCTCTATCCATCAACCAGTTAAACACACTCGGCAATACTTCTTTACTGGATATTTTCCTCAGCACAGGCAATGTGGTTGAACCTCATATTCATCAGAATGCAACTGAACTGGTATACTGTATCAGCGGTTCAGCAGTCGTGTCACTCATTAATCCGTTTACGAACGAGTTGCTTCATTTTCCGATTACACCAGGGCAGGTAGCTAATGTACCTCAAGGCTGGTGGCACTATGAAGTGGCTACTGTAGATCATACGCATTTACTGGCGATCTTTGATGCTCCGGTGCCAGAGGCGATATTTGGCTCAGACATCCTGCGTCTTACACCTGCGAAACTTTTGGCTTATACGTACTGTCTGGATGAGAAAAAAGTTCAAGAAGCGCTGGCTCCCATCCAGAAAACAGTGATTCTTGGCCCGCCGGCCGATTGCCAGACTTCAACTGCTCCTGTCTCGAACTGTGCTCCAAATGTGAATCATCAGCCTTACGTAATGCCTAATGTACAGCCGAACGTACAACCAAACACACAGCCAAACAACCAACCAAACATGCAACCATACGTACAACCAAATACACAGCCAAACATGCAACCATACGTGGACCGTCTTCCGTACTGGGGCACTTGGGTTGATCCGCGTATTATTCATGAGCCGGGTTGCCCGTATTATACAGAGCTTCCTGTGAATACGAATAATCAAGAGGCTAGATGACATTTAGTTGGCAAGGATTATCTGATGATGAGGAAGGAAGTCTTGGTCGGCAAGGTCGTTCCAATACACGCTAATTACTTCAGTTGAATTAGGAATAGAAAAAGAAGCTTCCGCAGAGGAAAGCTTCTTTTTTTGATTAAAGGTGTCTTTTCTGCTAAAAACTTGCGCACAACTGAACGTATCCAGAGGAGCAAAAGCATGAAACGCTAACGAATCGTAGACGTCTTAATAAGGGGTTTGAAGCGTATCCAGTAATTTAAAGAACCTGAGAAACGCTATATCAGAATAAATAGCCGTTTGAAGGGGGTTTATCAGAGAATTTAGGGGAATAAGGTGTCTGAGGTTCCTAACAATTTTAAATGAGGAGATAAAGGCCGAATAAGATGTCCTGAGTTCCTTAGAAATTTTCTACCCAATCCTAGAGTCCGCAGGATGGGACTTCAAGGCCTCAAGGCCTCAAGACTTCAAAACCTCATAACATCTTAGGTGCTGAGACATCCATCATCGATAGTTTGCCTGAGGTTAAAGAAAAACTTTAGTTGAACTATATATTCATTTTATTTACGATGTGTAATTTCGTCCCAAACCGAGCTCCGTTAACAATTGCCGATAAGCAATCGAAGTACGGTCTGCGGGAATATGGGCCTCGGCATGCAGATCAAGGGGCAGATCCTCCGGTTTCTGTGACTCGACCATCTCACGGTCTTCTTCAAATACCTGCAAGTTGAACTTGATTGTGTCTTCAATCGGAGCGTCCTTGTCAAAGTTGCGTGTGATTGGACAGAATAGACGTGTATAACGGGCAGAGATCGGTGAAGCACAATTGAGAATATTCAGCTTGTCGTCTCCTGGGAAATGCACCGTCAGAGAAGCCGCAAAAGGCGGGAACACCCGGAACTCGCGCAACCATTGGAAACCTTCCGGCGCAACCAGATCTTGTCCTTTGCCATAGTTGCTCACCGTACTCCAATACTCGACCAGTAACTCATTCCCCTCGCGTTTCACTTTGTATTGGGGGACTTCTGTGTTGTTTCGGTCACCAAACGTTTCTGTATGCACATAGGCAAAATGGGATACGTCCAGAAAACCCTCCATTTGTCGTCCAGAAGAACCGGCAATATCAAAGTTGGGCGGTAAAATATTGATATAATCTGGATCATCCCATCCAGGGAAGGAAGGGATCTGTTCCTCCGCTCCCGCCAAAGTGGTCCAGATTAAGCCATAACGTTCAACTGCCGGGTACACGATAAGTTTGAGCTTAGGCGAGATTTTGGAGCTTGGGTGTGCAGGTACGGCGGTACATTTTCCTTCACAATTATAACGGAAACCGTGATAAGGACAGACAATCTCACCATTTTCAACCCAGCCTTTGCTAAGGGGGGCACCGCGGTGAAAACAAAGATCCTTGGCTACGACAATCTGATCATTACTGCGATAAAGAACCAGCTTCACATCGAGCAACTGAGCAGCAAGTGGTTTATCTGTTACTTCGGTTGCTTGTGCTACCGGATACCAATATTGGGATAATACATGCCAGTCTTCAGCGGTGAACGTACAACCTCTAGGCAATTCAGACGTCGCATTATGGTTTGTGTTGGAAGTTATCATAGTAAACACTCCTTGCCGATATGAGTAAAACGATTCTCTTTTTATGTTAGGAAACTTAACTTCATTAGCCGTATGTTACTACTCTTTTGGTCAAAGTATCAATATAACCAACCTACTTTTGGTTGAAATCACAAACGGTACAGCAAAAACCGTACATGAATACGGAAAATTACGGATTTATATGACGTCAGATGTTAAAGGTAAAAGTTTTTCGAAAAGAATGTCACAGATCCCGACTGTCATTTGTCTACAGTATGTAAACCAAATGACGGAGGCGAACGAAATGAATTTAAGAACAAACTACAGAGCAGTGAGTCCAGGTGCTTTTAAAGCGATGATGGCCATGGAACAATATATATCCGGGCAATTTGAAGACAAAGTATTATACGAGTTGTTGAAAATTCGCGTGTCCCAGATCAATGGCTGCGCCTTTTGTCTCGATATGCATGCCAAAGATCTGATGAAAATGGGAGATTACGCGGATCATATTCTCTTGCTGAGTGTGTGGCGTGAAGTACCTTTATTCACGGATCAAGAACGTGTTATGCTGGAGCTGGCTGAAGCCGTGACTCGAATCTCGGAACAGGGTGTACCCCTTGCGTTGTACGATAAGGTCCGCGAACATTTCAGTGAATCCGAACTGGTGGATCTAATCTTCGCCATTAACACGATTAACAACTGGAACCGGATTGCGATTACAACCGGAATGTATCCGGGCTGCTTTAACTAAAAATACATGCACCATGCCAGAGGAGGCCATTCTTATGAATTCGAATCCCTACACCAATGAGCCAGAAGTGTCTTCTCTGGACGTTGGTGAGCTGTATATTTGCTATAAAAATTATGCATTTTCAATAGCTTACCGCATGCTGGGCAGTGTGGTAGAAGCTGAAGATATTGTGCAGGATTGTTTTGCGGGGATTCAGAGCACGTCTGCTCAGGATATTCGTAATCCCAAGTCCTACATCGCCAGACTCGTGGTGAACCGAAGTTTGAATCTCTTGAATTCCGCCCGCAACCAGCGGGAAAGTTATATTGGTGAGTGGCTGCCCGAGCCGCTTGGTGATAGTGAAGTGGAAAATATGCCAGAGGAAACGATCCAGAAGAAAGAGATGATATCCTACGCCTATCTGGTCATGTTGGAGAGGCTTTCACCCATGGAACGGGCTGTTTTTGTACTGCGTGAAGCGTTCCAGTATGATTATTCCGAAATAGCGGATTGGCTGGGTAAAACGGAGAGTAACTGCCGTCAAATCTTTAGCCGCGCCAGACGGAACTTGCCTGAAAGACTTCCGCCGATCAAGCAGAATGATGCGGATATGTTAGCCAAAGGCGAATTGCTGAGCCGTTTTACAACGGCTTTCCTTCGTTATGACGTCTCTGCCATGCTCGAATTATTGGCAGATCAGCCTGTATTTACAGCAGATGGCGGTGGTGTTGTGCATACTGTGATGAGAACGATGAGTGTTCACAAAGGCGTGCTTGCCCTTCTGACTTCACGGCGGGTCCTTACGCGATTGCGTGAAAGAGAATGGGTACCGATGTGGATCAATGGCGAGCTTCAACTCGCGTTGATGAAAGAGGGAGAGTTGTCCGAAGTATTCTGTTTGGAATTGGACTCTTACGGGGAGCGGATTAAGGGTGTTTACCTCGTCGTGAATCCGAACAAACTTACATCGATACACACGAAAACTCTTTGATTAGAACGTAAGGAGATAGTTAAACGAATAAGCGACAACCTCTGTTCCGAGGATTGCCGCTTTTTGCATTCGATTGGTCCTTTGCTCCACCTTATCATTCAAGGGCAAATTGTTGTTCAACAGATTCAATGATTGCTCTGATTTCTGGGGTAAGTTCATGATTGTTCTCATTGAGAACCCGTAAAATCTTTTCCATGGTATCCAAAAGAACACTCTCCGTATGGGGCTCCCGCTTGGCCAAAGCTTTCTCGTAAGCCTGCTTCACCGCAGGGTCAATGGTGCGAATTTCTTCATCCGTGTACCAATCATAAGCAGGGGTATTGTCACTTCCGTAAAACAGATATTCAACAAATAACCACTGCTTCACTACTGTTGTACGATTGGAATTCGGAAAGTTGTTCAGAAAGGCTTCTTTCGCCAATGCACGCTGAATTAATTCATTCCAGGGGATGATGATACCAGCATCTGCAGTTGTCATTTGATTGGACTCGGTAGCCATAATATCAATGTACGCGGCAATATCAGCCTTAACGAAAGGTTTGAACTTTTGGTATATCTCATAATTGATGATGGGGTAATACAAGCCTTCACTGGTTTCCAGTTTGAACCCGAGATCAGATGCTTCCTGCAGAAGCTTCTTCACTGCCGGATCTTTAATTTCTTTGAGCAGACGACTATATGTAAGCTTCTGTTCGTAACCCATTTGTTCATGGGCTTGAGATAAGACCTGTTGAAATTGTTTCGTGTACATTTTGTATTCTAAATCAGCCAGCTTCACGTTCTGCATATTCTCCAATTGCAAGGTCATTAATGTTGCCTGCCAAGGACTGACTTTATCGATATGATTCATGAGATATTTACGTGCTTTAACCAGACTTTGTGTGGACTTCACTGCTTCTGTTCGATAGGTTTGAAATTGATGATACACTGCTTGGAAAGCGGGAACAGGTGCAGCCAGTATGGTTGAGGTCGTAAATGTTAAGCCAATGGCAGTACAGCCGAGAGCCATAGCCAGTAAACCGAGTTTAGCAGGTTGCTTCCATTTCATTCGTATACCTCCCCTTAATGAAGAAAAAGCCGTTTGAATTCTGACTCTCGCATAAGATATTTTAACGTATGTTATATGTATGATCCGCAAGCTGATTATGCACAGGTTAGAATTTGATTAAACCAGTTTCTGGTAACTGAATCAAGAGTCTTAAGCACGAAAATTGATTGCGATTATCCAAAAAAACAGCCCCTACTACCCGAGTGGGTTATAGAGACTGTCCTATTTTCTGGTATTTGGGGCGTTGTTTTAATTAATGCAGTGGTTTATTGCCAGTTGGCATCTGAGGTGCTCCGGTTGCTGGGATGTATGCCTGAAGCATCTGCTGTGTATCATTTGGTGTGAGTTGAGGCACTTGATAATAGGCGTTTTTATTCTGGAACATGAAAATTTCATAAGCCATCTCGATAAAATGCTGGATCTGGGAAGCGATGACCCGTCGAACTGTTCCATTCGTAATCTCGCTGCAGGACATACCAAGAAGACTGGCATGTGATTTGATCAGTCCCAGCATATGACCGCTTATCCCGGCATCCTTTACATCAGCCAAGCTCTGGTTTGGCTTTTTCGGTGCTGAGGGCTTAATGCCATATACGGGTGGTATGATGTTGGGAATCATATAAGTTGCCGTCTCTTGATGAGGCTTCTGTCCGGATGCAAAACACTCTGCTGTCAGATTGTACTGGGATAAAATGAAGTTATACTGTCGGTCCAGAATGCCAATCAGTTCCTGGCTCTGTACGAATGTACGAAAGATCATATATTGATCCAGCACGTTAATCGTAGAGGCCAGAATCTCATGCACATCGAACATCTCATGGCCACCATGATTCAAGTTAGGGCTGATATTTGGATTGGTATTCAATGTGGGCCGTACTGCATTCTGTGGGTTCATGGAATTTGGATTCATTGTAAATTTGATTCTCCTTTGGTAAATGGTATGATTCTAGTATGCTTGAAGAGTAGTAAATTTATGTATATAAGTGAGGTTAGAATCATTGAGAAAACTGAATTATATTCACATATTTATTTTCCTTAGTGTGGTCACAATAGTAACGCTGGGCTTGTACTACGTAGCCGCAGATTGGCTGGATCAGCGTTATTTTCGCTTCCTGATCTGGAATCTGTTCTTGGGCTGGATTCCTTTTGTGTTCTCTTATGCAGCTTATATTCTAAGTCATGTGAAATGGAGAGGTGCTGTATGGCTTGCAGTCGCAAGTGGACTGCTATGGTTGTTATTTTTCCCGAATTCTTCGTATATCGTTACGGATCTGGTTCATCTGACAGCGAGAAGTTCCCGGTATTATGGTGGGAATGGGGTGGACTACACGTACTGGTACGACTTAAGTGTTGTATTAATGTTTGTTTGGACAGGACTCCTGCTTGGATTCCTTTCAATGTATCAGCTTCAGGAAGTGATTTATCACCGCATTGGACGCTGGGCATCATGGATCTTTGTTCTGGCCGGCTGTGCTCTGGGAAGTTACGGCGTATTGCTTGGACGTGTATATCGACTGAATAGCTGGGATGCACTGACGAACCGCGAGACACTAATTGAGCTGATGCATGAAAGTGTAAGCCGCCCGTCTCTTGCGTTTTGCCTGTTTTTTGGCACGTTTATCATCACAATCTATGCCACTCTATACTATCTGATCAATACAAGGTCTCCCCGTGAAATGAAGAAGATTACAGGAAGTCCTGAGGTATAACACAAGCGGAACAAGTAGTTGAACAGCATTTGGTCATCCGAACACCTACCTGATTTTAGTTGTATGATGAAGGGTTATTTCCTTTTATAAGGAAGTAATCCTTCTTTTTATGAAAATGAGGCAGGTATGCAGGATGATATAACGAAGAAATAAGAATGAGAATGTAATGAATACATAGACAAGTAGGTGAACAACACATGTTAAATGCAGTAGAACTGACAACAAAAGTAGAAGAAGTCATGGACCACGTGAATTTTTCGGGTGTTGTCTTACTCCGGCAAGCCGGGAGGACCCTTCTGAATATGAAACGTGGTTATGCGAATCGCAGTGAGGAGCTTGCCAATCAGGTGGATACACGCTTCGGTATTGCATCAGGATGCAAGATTTTCACGGCAGTGAGTATATGCCAACTCATTGAAGCGGGGAAGTTGTCTGTTGACTCCAAGCTGAACGAGGTGTTGGATATGGAGTTTCCGCTATGGGACGAAGGAATTACCATTCATCAGTTGTTAACACATACGTCAGGCATTCCGGATTATTTCGATGAAGAAGTAATGGATGACTTTTCAGAATTGTGGAAAGACAGACCGGTTTACGTGATGCGGCGTTTAAGTGACTTTCTGCCCATGTTTCAGCATCTGCCGATGAAGTCTGCTCCGGGTGAACATTTTCACTACAACAATGCGGGTTTCATTGTGCTGGGGCTTCTCGTGGAGCAGGTTTCAGGACTGGCGTTTACAGATTATGTGGAAGAGCACATTTTCAAACCGTGTGGCATGAAAGACTCGGGTTATTTCTTAACAGATCGGCTGCCGCGGAATACCGCTTTAGGGTATATTGATCATGAAGATGGCTCATGGAACACCAATATGTTTTCCATTCCTGTCAAAGGTGGATCAGATGGGGGAGCATATGTTACGGCACCGGACATGATTCGGTTCTGGGAGGCATTGCTGGGTCACCAATTGTTAAAGGCAGAGACAACACGTCAGCTATTAACTCCACATGCTCATCAAGAGGATGAAGAGTACTATGGGCAGGGGATCTGGATTGACCGCAAGGGGGAAGACATTTTCAAATATCATGTTATGGGGTTCGATCCAGGGGTGTCGTTCATGTCTTCGGTGTATCCCGACTATGATCTGCAACTGGTTGTGGTCTCTAATCAAGAGTCTGGCCCATATCCAATAACAGTGGCCATCGAAGAAGCATTCGTATGACTAATAAACCCTCAGCTTATGGGCTGGTTAAGCCTTCATAGGTTGGGGGTTCATGGGTCTAACCATGGATCGAACTAGATAAAAGTACAGCTTACTTGTGTACCATTTTCCATAATTCAGGAGCCATTAAACGAGGGAAAACATCCAGCGGAGGTTTCTCTTTCTTTCGTTTGTCATTGGTTAACACGGTAACGAGTTCAAGCTCTGGCACAATATATACATACTGACCACCGAATCCTCGCGCGTAATAGTAAGGAAGATTGGATTGAGTGTCTTCAATAACACGATCTTCCGTTGCAGACCGTTCATTCGGATAGACATCCACCCACCAATGCCAAGCATAACTGCCGTAATTCGGTGGAGGAACGGTGATGTAAGGCTGCGTAGAACGGGTGACGAGATGACTTGAAATGAGAGATTTACCCTCCCACATGCCTTGCTGTAAAAAGAGCTGGCCGAATTTCAGCAGATCCGTGGGCAACATCTTCATACCAAATCCGCCAGTATGGACGCCTTGAGGGTCACTTTCCCACTCGTAATCCTTAATTCCCAGCGCGCCAAAGAGATATCGTTCTGCAAACTCGGCTACATTCATGCCTGCATTTTGCATCAGGATGGCCGATAGAATCTGTGACACTCCTGAGTTGTACTCCATATATGTACCCGGTTCATGGCTTAAGCGTTGTTCCAACGCAAAATTCACCCAATGATCGGTGCGGGTCATGCGAGGGAATGAATTTTGTCCACCGAACTCATCCCAATTGAATCCGGCTGTCATGGTGAGCAGCTGTTCCAGTGTAATTGCTGGTTTGCGTGGGTCAGGATCGGATGTCAACTGTGGGAAAAAGGTGGAGATTGGGGTTGATGCCTCGGGCAACAAGCCTTTATCCATCGCGATACAGATGAGTGCGGAGAGCACACTCTTGGTACATGAATTGATTTTTGCAATATCGTTCGCAGCCTCTTGGTTGCGGTAATGTTCGTACATGATCTCACCGCGTACGCTGACAAGGCAGCTTCGTAGATCCAGCGGTGGAATGATCTGTTGTAACTTGGATGACAGTAATGAAGGATTCATAGTGTCCTTTCTGTACGGTTGATTTGGTGGAAATAGGTGTCCATTATCTTAGCATACTCCTGAGGTTGGGCTCAACAAGCGTTAATGTTTTGATTGAAAAATCAGCTTGTAAAAGCTGCGCGTTCATAGTGTGAGTAGTATATTTCAGAAGTAAGGGTGGTATATCATGCTTCAACAGTTACTGACTTATTTTAAGGCAAATCCTGAATTCTCAATCGTTACCACTATTGTTTGTACAGCTATTATCTGGCTTTATAAAGAGTTTAAAGTCATGATTGAAAGAGATAATCAAAATAAACTGGCAAGGATACAGAAGCGGATGGACTCATACATCAAAGTTGAGGCTGCCATAGCTAGTATTTTAGCTCAACCCGGCAATGTAGGAGTGCTTCAGAACTTATACGATAAATTTGGTGAATGTAGTTCTTACTTTTCCGAAGATATACGTGTTTTGATAAGAGAGTATTACACGAGGCAAGATGTTGCCAACTTAGTAACGATTATGAGTTTTATAAAAATTGAAATTGGAAAGTTAGATAGCCAAAGAAATAAAATAGAATCTCAAGATGTCTCGGGCGATGATTTTGACTCCATTCTTCGTTTATACAGACCCTTGAAACCCATTTTACTTATTTTTTTGTTGTTCTTTGTTACTATATGGTTCCTATTGCTTGCTTTATTAGAGAACAATATATGGAATAGATTATATTTAGGAACTAGTTTTGTAACAACATCACTCAGTGTTATGTTTTTGTTCGCGGTTGTTGTAGTCTGGAAGAATGGTGAGTTATATATTAGAGGGAAATTAGAATCTTCTCTTAAACTCAGTATGTTGTTTTCTCCTCTATTAATACTTCTTGATTGGAGATTGTCTGTTCTGTCATTAATTATTCAAATTATGGCAGGTATACTGATAGCTAGGAGTATGAAAACAAGACTGATTGTAGTGTAAAAGTAATAAAATATCAGGAGGGTACACCTATGTTCAAAATCGGAAATCAAGGATCGTTCAAAACGCTTCCTGAGCATGCCAGGGCAATATATGAGGGAGATACCGGTGCTGTAGAACAATTCATTAAACAGGGCATGGATCTCGAAGAAGAGATTACGCTCAGTAAATACATAGCATTGACGCCACTCGACCTTGCCTTAATCTGCAATCAACCAGAAGTGGTTAAGTTGTTGGTCGAGCATGGAGTTAATCTCAATGTGAAAAATAATTCGGCGATCCTGAAGGCCGTTAGATACTGTGGAGCAGAAATGGTGCGATACCTGTACCAGCAAGGTGCCAAGTTAAATGGACTTAATCGGGTCAAATCCAGTGCATATGATGAGGCCTACTATGGTAACAAAAAGAATATAACCGTGCTGAATGAACTCGGGTTGGATATTCGAAAATATGGAGGCAAAACGTTACGCAAAGCAGTTGCTGATCACGATATGAAGACAGTCCAGTACTTGCTGGAGCAGGGAGTAGACATCAATTACAATGAACCGGACATGGTATATCCGTACAAAGCCACACCGCTCACGGTAGCTGCACGACTTGATAACATGAAGATGGTTCGATATCTGGTGGACCAGGGAGCAGATGTGACTATCCAGGAGAAGGATGGGGAACGAGCGTACACGATTGCAGTGAGTCAGAAGAATGAAGAAATGGCTGAATATCTAAAGGGACATGAACCTCAAGAGTTCCATGATATGAGCAACAAATTGCATGCATTAAAGTCTTATAAACTGCCACAGCAACTCATTGATTTTCTAACCGGCGCTCTCAGAAGAATAGACTTGCCAGAAAATGAATCAGGCATCCGATATATAGAATTCTTTCATCTGATTGATACCATGGAGATGAAAATGGGCAGGCAGAAGCTGCTGCGTATATCCTCGAACATTGATCAATACTCACATATCCTGATTGTCTGGAATCCGAGCAAAAAAATGATTGGATATGCAGATATTGAACATCAAGAACATGGAACGATAGCTACATTTGAAGATTTCATGTTAAATCCGGCTAGAGCCATAGAGGATATCCTGAATTGAATTAGATGGAGTATACATGAGATTTGCATGAACCTCTTTCCTATGATCATATGGAAGAGGTTTTTTACTATGATAGAAATCCGAATATAGGAAAATTATCATATGAAACATGAACTATGCTAGTGCGTAATAAGGTTAGAAATGGTAAAATATCAATGCCTAAACATGGAAATAAGTTAATGAAAGATTATTTAAGATTTTTTAATAGGAAATGGTGTAGAATCAGCGTTTTAGCAAAAGTACTTCTATGCAAATTATAGCAATCTAATAGTGAATTGAGGAAATGAACATGGCGATTATTGACGTAATTAAGTATGATGGCTCACCTGATGTGTTTGCTTGGAAACATCCCGAGACTGAGTTGGGAACATGGACCCAGTTGATCGTGAATCAATCTCAACAAGCAATTCTCTTTAAGGATGGAAGAGCGCTTGATATGTTTGGACCAGGAAGGCATACGCTGAGTACTGCGAATATCCCGATCTTGAACCGGCTCGTTAACCTCCCGTTCGGAGGAAAGTCACCTTTTGCAGCAGAAGTCTGGTATGTCAATCAAGTTAGCGCATTAGACGTTAAATGGGGAACAGCGAATCCGATTCAGATCCAGGATCCAAAGTATAATATTATTGTTCCCGTAAGAACATTTGGACAAATGGGAATTAGAATCTCGGATTCACGAAAGTTTCTGGTCAAGCTTGTGGGGACATTGCCGGAGTTTAACCAAGTTAGTATGATTAATTACTTCCGTGGGCTAATTATCATGAATATTAACTCCATGTTGTCATCATATCTAATACATAGAAAAGTAAGTGTTCTGGAGATCAACGCATATATCGCCGAGATATCACGACATTTTGCAGATACGATCGCTTCTACTTTTGAAGAATTTGGTATTGAGTTAATCAACCTGTATATTCACAATGTCAATCTGCCCGAAGAAGACCCTTCCGTCATTCGATTAAGGGAAGCGTTGGCACGCAAAGCTGAGATGGATATTATTGGGTACACATATCAGCAAGAACGTTCGTTTGATACGCTTGAAGGTGCAGCCAAAAATGAAGGAAGCATGCAATCGGATATCATGGGTGCAGGGCTTGGTATGGGTATGGGGGTTGGTCTGGGTGGTTCTTTCAGTAGCGAAATGTCCCAGATGTCTAAAGTGATGTCGACTAAGGAAACACCTGCGGTAACCATATGTAAGCAATGTCATCATCCTAACCAGGAGAACAGCTCGTTTTGCAGCAAATGCGGCAATTCATTAACCGAAAAATCCGCAGCAACAACAGATTGCAACAATTGTGGACATGCTTTGCCAAAGGGAACCAAATTCTGTCCTAACTGTGGTGACAAATACCATGCATGTCCATCCTGTGGAGCGGATAATGCAGAGAACGCATTGGAATGTATTCAATGTCATCAACCGATGCCTAGCCCATGTCCTAACTGTAACCATATGAATTCCGGTCATACCAAATTCTGTGGCAACTGTGGCACAAGTTTAAGCTTGAAATGCAGTCGGTGCCAACATGAAGTAAAACCCGGCCAGAAGTTCTGTCTTGATTGCGGAAACAATCTGCAAGAAGGAGGACAGGCATAGTGATGGTAAAACGAAGCAATCTCCTGATTTTGGATGTCGTTTATTTAATATGCATGCTCGTATCGTCAATCGTTTCTTTTACGGTGTTTAATCATGCGCTTCTATCGTTATCTTTTTGGATGAATCTCGTGGCTTCTTATGTAGCCATTACGGCTATTTGGATCTACGCACGGTTCATCATGCAGAATATGGATCGGTTTAAACGGTTTATTCCAGGTTACACAGCGTTAGGTGTAGTACTGGTTCTTTATCTGATTTGTGTGATGATCTACACGTTATTGACAGGTTCAGCAGATCATGCGCTTCGCTGGTTCGTATTGTTACATACGGTAACGATTGCGATCGCAACTATTTTGTGTGGAATCATTATGATCTACATTCACAGTGTGCGAAGTCATGAGGCGGATGAACATACTAAAATCGGAAATTTACATTTAATCGAAAAAGCTCTACAGCAATTGCTTCATACCATGATGCAACATCCCGTCCTAACTGTGGAAGAAGAGCGGAAAACCGTTCAATCATTAATTGAACTGGTGAAATTTAGTGACCCAATCACTCCGAATTCACTTGAGAAAAATGACCGCCAGATCTTGATGGACATTGAAATGATGAACAGTGAGCTTGCAAATCAGTACGAAGCAGGGGAATTGGTAAATAGTGAACGTTTTACTTCGCAACTCTCCCAGTTAAGGTTCCGTTTGAAAGAACGCAATCAACAGATTTTGATAAGTAAATCATAAATTGCAGGAGGATAAACTTTGAAAAAGAAAATTGGGATTATATTTATTATAATTTCATGTATAACAATTATGTTCTCTTTATTTGAACTATCTGAGGGAACTGATGTGGCAATTATTAATGCATTTGTACTTTTTGTTAGTGGAATTGTTTTGCTTGTAATAGGAATTAAAATGTGTGGTCGACCTAAATTTCAACCTAAAGCCGATCAACATTATGATGACGATTCTAGTAGTAATGTGCAATATGACCGAGGTAACTATCACGAGGAGTATGAAGAAGTCGAGGAATCTCAAGAACCTTTATCCTTAATATGTTCAGGGTGTGGAGCTAGAGTAAAGGTATATCCTACTTCGTCTGCGGATTGTGAATATTGCGGAACAACGATGAGGATCTCGTAAACCGCGTAGCTGACATAAAGACACCGTTACAGCTTTAGGGGACGGATACTTGTAGTGTGAGCAACTAGGCCTGGAGTTTAATTGGGAGGAATAATATTGAGGAAGTTTTTCGGACTCTTTTTATGTTTTTTGCGATTGCTATGCCCATAAGATTGCTTATGGAAGAAAATATTGTAGATCAATTGAATATAGTTGTTGTCGTTGAAATTATGATCATAGAAACTTTATTTTTGTTTTTTGGCATTAAATTGCTTAGGAAAAAACGTGTTAAGAAAAAGCGTGGTCCGGAACGAAAGTTTTATGGGGGAGATTATGGCGGTCATCTTGATCGCGAGGATGAGAATCCGCATACTTATTCAAGCTACAATAGCAACACCGTGAGTTACAGCACTCATAATACCATTAACTATACAGAGATCAATTTTTCAGATAAGGAAAATGCTGAAGAGAAGGCCGAAGAAAAAGTAGAAGAGCCGCAAAGGCCTATTTCAGTAAGTTGTCCGGGGTGTGGGGCGAAGGCAAAAGTGCTTCCTAAGCAATCAACGGACTGCGAGTATTGTGGAACAACTGTTGTAGCAACATAGAATGGTTCAGCATGGATGTGAGACAGGATTAGGCCTGATTCCTATGGAGTCAGGCTTCTATCTATTCAATTTAGAATATAACAGTCCTTCACATGGACAAATACGTCATATTATCGTGCGTGTGCTACTCTCATGTTGCCCCAATAATGAAACGTTTCGAATTTATATCTATCGTTAATTCATATTATTTATAGTACTTGTTAGCGTTTTATTTTTATAGTTTACTGAAATGGGAAATTTATGATAACATATACACGAAACGTTTCGAATTCATTTGAAGGGAGACAATTATGAAAAAAGCAAAAAAGTTCAACGTTATTTTAACTATTTGTCTGTTAGCTAGCCTGTCTTTAACGCCTATGGCTTCAGCAGGTGACTCAAGCAATTTAATTGGATTTCGAACAGAATTGAAAGCGATTGCATACAAGACCTTTACCTATTTTGAGGACTATACGGATCAGAACACCGGATTGACTTACGATGAAGTACGGCTCACTGAAAACGGGACAGAAGAAGCCAAACGTACCTCACCCACGAACATTGCAATGTATATGATGAGTACCGTTTCGGCGCAACAATTAGGCATTATTTCTAAGAAAGAAGCTGTACATCGTCTGCAAACGACTATAAATTCCCTCGAAAAGTTAGAGAAGTGGAACGGCCTATTTTATAACTGGTATAACACAGATGACGGGTCAGTGAAAAAGACTGGGGACAGTTTATTTCTCAAGTTGATAATGGCTGGTTATCCGCTGGGCTAATTGTTGTCGGGCAAGCCTATGATGAACTGCATGGGGAAACAAGCAAGTTGGTTGAAAATATGAATTATACTCCGCTATATGATCCTGAAGTCGGCCAATTCCGCGGAGGTTACGATGTGGCTAAAGGCGCACTGACGGACCACCATTATGGAATGTTTTACACGGAACCACGTGTAGGCAGTTATATTGCCATTGGGAAAGGTGATGTTCCCCGGGATCATTGGTGGAAGATGTATCGCACATTACCTCAAGAGTGGGATTGGCAAGCTCAGATTCCTCAAGGCAAATCCGTGAAGTACGATGGAGTGGATGTGTTTGAAGGCAGTTATGTATACAAGGATAAAAAGTTCGTGCCAAGCTGGGGAGGCAGTATGTTTGAAGCTCTTATGCCTGGCATGGTCATAAAGGAAAAAGAGCTGGGTACTCAAGCTTTGGGATTGAACAACCAGCGTCATGTCGAATTGCAGATCGAATATGCCAAAGAAAAAGGGTATGCCGCATGGGGCTTTTCACCATCTGCAACGCCGACAGGTTACAGTGAGTTTGCAGCAACGCCGTTAGGGACTTCAGGTTATAAAGATGGAGCAACGGTGACCGCACACGCAACATTCCTTGCCCTGGATTATGCCCCTGAAGCTGCTCGAAAGAACATTAAAGCTTTAAAGAACTTCAAAATGGTTGGCAAATATGGGTTCTATGACTCCGTCAATGTGGAAACGGGAGAGATTGCGAAGGCTTATCTGGCACTGGATCAAGGAATGATTATGGTATCAATCGCTAACTATCTTCAGGATGGCGTTATACGCGATTGTTTTCACAGTGATAAGATAGGGCAGGAGCCAGAAGAATTATTGAAAAAGAAGTGTTTTCCATTCATTAAAGGAGAGGGAACTTGTCATACTGATTGTTCAAATGGAACGAGGCATCGTGTTATCTGCTTCGTTCCATTTGTGTATGTCGAAACCGTACCTTAGGTACGCTCAGTGATCACAATATGTAACTTTTGCAGCTTGAAAGGAGGTTCGCAATTCACATATCTGCAGCCGTGCTCCATCTACAACCATTCACATCAGAGCAGAACGGAAAGTACCACAGTAGCGCGGTTTTACACACCCTATACATGACAATGCAGAACCTACATATTTACTGTGTCATCTTTATTTTTCTATACTTCAATTTGTAAGCGTTACCAAAAAGAGAGTCAACAAGGACGCATAGTTGCAACATGTTCCTATCCAATGAAAAAGATATAGAAAGGAGTGGGAGAATGAAGGAGAGTCACCTTGTAGTACCCGTAAATCCGTCATTGAAGAGGAATTCCCTTCGCAAAAGGATTTGGAAAAATTGGGAGCTATATCTGTTCATGCTTCCCGTGTTATTGTATTTCCTTGTCTTTCATTATGGTCCGATGTACGGCATTCAGATTGCTTTCAAGAATTTCGTACCTTCGAAAGGAATTACAGGCAGCGAATGGGTTGGTTTTGAGCATTTTGAACGGTTTTTCAATTCTTATTTTTTCTGGGATCTGCTCTGGAACACGTTCAGTATCAGCTTCTATGAACTTGCGATCGGATTTCCCCTGCCTATCATTTTGGCGCTGGCCTTCAATGAAGTCCGGAACGGTCCGTTTAAGAAATCGGTCCAGACCGTAACCTATGCACCTCACTTCATTTCTGTAGTTGTCATGGCAGGTATGATCATTACCTTTTTATCACCCTCAAGCGGAATGATTGTTCGGTTCATCGAGTTCATTGGTCTTGAACCAGCCCAATTTCTGACGGACCCCGCATGGTTCAAGACCGTGTATGTATTCTCTGGTGTCTGGCAGAGCACCGGGTGGGGAACCATTATTTATCTCGCGGCTCTGTCAGGCGTAGATCCCCAGCTTCATGAAGCGGCCATTATGGATGGAGCAAGCCGAATCAAACGGGTGCTGCATATCAATCTCCCGACGATATTACCCACGATTACGATCATGCTGATCCTGAATATGGGGAATATACTGGGCCTTGGCTTCGAGAAGATTCTGCTGTTGCAAAATTCACTTAATATGGAAGCCTCCGATGTAATATCCACCTATGTATACCGCGCCGGTTTGGTGAACGCCCAGTATAGCTTCTCAACGGCGGTCGGATTATTCAACTCGGTAGTCAACGTTATATTGCTTGTTACGGTCAACCAGATCGCCAAACGCACCAGTGAGAACAGCCTCTGGTAGATCTGATAGAAAGGAGTTGAAGTCTTTGGTTACTGCGATGAAAGAAACCAGGGGGACAAGCTTTTTCTGATCAGCACTTATATTTATTTAGGTCTGGCACTGCTGGTTGTTCTCTATCCGCTGATCTATATTCTCAGCGCTTCAATCAGTTCGCCGCAGGACGTCAATTCGGGAGCGATGTGGTTGTTTCCGAAGAATGTAACACTGGACGGTTACAAGCTTGTGTTCGAGAACCCCAAGATATGGAGTGGTTACTGGAACACCATTATTTACACAGTGGTGGGAACGCTGCTTAATCTCGCTGTCACTCTGCCGGCCTCCTATGCGCTCAGCAGATCTGATTTTGTCGGGCGCCAGTTGTTCATGGGGCTCATTCTGTTCACGATGTTCTTCAGCGGTGGAATTGTGCCGACGTATCTCCTAGTCAAGAACCTCGGACTTATGAACAGCATGTGGGCATTGATTCTGCCAGTGGCTGCTTCAGTCTGGAATATCGTCGTGGCGCGCACCTTTTTCAGACGACCATCCCGAAAGAACTTCAGGAAGCAGCACACATCGACGGCTGTACGAATCTCAAGCTGTTCATTCGTATTGTTCTGCCGCTGTCGACACCCATTGTAGCCGTTATGGCCCTGTTCTATGGGGTAAGTCACTGGAATAGTTACTTCCCGTCCCTAATCTATTTAAATGATGAATCGAAATATCCGCTGCAGATGGTTCTGCGTCAGATCCTTGTCCTTCAGGAAATGACGGCCGAAACGACGGGCTCATCCATCAACGGCGAGGTGGCAACCGCCATGAATAATAAGGCTGAAACGGCATCGCTGATTAAATATGGAGTCATCGTTGTCTCCACACTGCCCATCGTGGCAATCTATCCGTTTCTGCAGCGTTACTTTGTCCAAGGGGTCATGATAGGCTCTGTCAAAGGCTAAACCCGTTAAAATGTGATGATCACAAGGGAGGAATTATGAATGTTAACCACACACAAACCATGGAAGCTTCTGCTATCTTCGGCTTTGGTTCTTACATTACTGGCAGGCTGCAGCAATTCAAACGAAGGTGAAGCGAACAACAATCTTGGAAAAATCGCTGTGAATAATGAAGGCTTCCCGATTGTGAATGAACCCGTTACTCTGTCGCTTATGGCGCCAGATGTAGGGATTCAGAACTGGGAGAACATGGCGGTGCTTCAGCAGATGCAGGAGAAAACCGGTATTAAGCTGGAATACAAGAACGCACCGAAGGACAGCTTCGAAACCAAGAAAAATCTGGTGCTCGCCAGTGGGGATTATCCGGATATTCTCTATGCTGCCGGGTTGACAACTGCAGAGCAGATGAATTATGGAGAGCAGGGGATCCTCATTCCATTGGAGGATCTCATCGAAGAGTATGCTCCGAATTTCAAGGCACTGTTAGAGGAGAATCCGGATGTTCGCAAATCGATCACAGCACCGGACGGGCATATCTATTCCTTGCCGGTCGTGGAACTTAGCCAGCACTGGTACCGCAATCCGATGTGGTATAACGGGGACTTCCTGAAGGCACTTAATATCGATAAACTTCCCGAAACGACAGAGGAGTTGTATACGTATCTGAAGCGTGTAAAAGAGGAAGATCCTAATGGGAATGGCATAGCCGATGAAATCCCGATCTCTTCCGTGACAACACCGGCTGCGAACCTCCGCGATATCCGTACATGGCTGCTTGGTGCTTTCGGCATTTATGAAGAAGAAATTTATGTGGATGATGCGGACAAGGTGCATTATACACCGCTTGAAGAAGGCTACAAGGAATATCTGACCTATATGAACCGCCTGTGGACTGAAGACCTTCTGGATCATGAAAGCTTCTCACAAACAGCGGAGCAAAAGAAGGCGAAAGCACAGAACAATCAAATCGCCCTCTTTTCGGACTGGCACGCCTACATGAGCAAAGGTGGAGAGCCTTCGACAGAAGATCCGATGTTTGCACCTGTCCACAGTGAATCAGTTGCCGCCCCAGCAATTGCCAAGAACAGGGGCATTACAAGCGGTGCCTTTGCGATCACGGAGAGTAATCCTGCGCCGGAAGCCTCTATACGCTGGGTGGATTATCTTTATTCCTATGAAGGTGCCATGTTCTTCAATAAAGGTCCAGAGGGCATTCTCTGGGAATACACCGATAAAGAGAACCGGGTCAAACAGTACTTGCCCGTACCAGACGGAAAGGAAATGGAAGATTATCGGGCAACGCTAACACCTAACTACGGCATACCCGCTCCAACCCTGTCCATGGATGACATCAATAAGGGGCTTAAGACAGACTTTGACGTCTGGGTGGAGCAGGAGACCAAGCAGAAGCTTCTGGATAAAGGCGCACGGATTCCGTTCCCAACGCTGTTCCTTACCGTGGAAGAGCAGACTGAAATCAGTAGCCTGAATTCTGATTTGAAGACCTATGTGAATCAGATGGAGGCGAAATTCATCACCGGAGCCGAGCCGCTTACGGGATGGGACAATTATGTGGCGACTGTCAAAAAAATGGGCGGAGAGCGTATGGTTGAAATCAACCAGGCTGCCTATGATCGCTGGAAATCCAACTAATCAGGTCCATTCGTAGAAAGTTGCAGAACATGAAATGCAGGAGGATTAGACATGCAAATCACGAGACATCCGAATAATCCCATTGTTGTGCCAGGTGACTATGAATGGCGCAAGGTTACGGTTTTCAACCCTGCGGTGATCATTGATAATGGCAAGTTTTATATGATTGAGCGTACTGCTGGTTCCCTGACTCCATGCAAAAATTATTTGGGACTGCTAGAGAGTGAAGACGGGGTGAACTTTACCCACGTGAAGGATGAACCCATTGTGACGCCAGACATGCTGGGATTCCCTTATGGTAGTGTGCAGGACCCGCGGATTGTCAAAATTGACGGAACGTTTTATCTGAACTATGCCCTTCGCCCCTGTGCCATGAGTTATTATCCTACCGGGGCAGGTGTCCCCCTTCGCTCTATTCCGGAATATCCGGACGGGTGGGGGAAGAGGAGGGACATTGGCTAACCCGGTCCTCCATTTTGAGATCGGATAATCTGCTGGATTGGGAGTTTGTGGCGGACACAACACCTCTTGATATTAATGACCGGGATAACATTCTGTTCCCAGAGAAAATAGGCGGAAAATTCGTGCTGTTGCGCCGCCCCGAGGAATACGTGGGAGAGGCCTACGGTACGGATAAGGCGGCCATGTGGATTACCTATTCCGAGGATCTCATGAATTGGGAAGAGCCCAAGCTGCTCGCTGCCGCCCAGAACCCCTCCTGGGAATCGCGGAAGATTGGTGGCTCAACGCCTCCGATCCGTACAGACAAGGGCTGGCTGGTGCTCTATCATGGCGTCGATGAGGACATTGTGTACCGTGTGGGGGCTATGCTGCTGGATTTGGAGCAACCGGAGAAAATCATTGCCCGGACCCCGCATTTTATTATGGAGCCAGAGACGTATTATGAGAAGTTTGGGTTCCAGATTCCAAATGTCATCTTCCCGACCGGAAATGTGGTCAAAGATGGCCTACTCTACATCTATTACGGGGTAACAGACACGGCGATTGCCCTAGCAACTGTTCCGCTAGATGAGCTGGTAGAGCACATACTCCAGGAAGGGCAGTAGCTCCGCCAACTTAAACAGGTCTTTTCGTAGTAACTGCTCTTAATGCATGTTCTTTGCGGTATTGCCCTGGTGTCAGGCCGATTTCTTTCTTGAACTTGCGGATGAAATTTGGCGCATCCATGTAACCGACCTGTTCGATAATTTCTTTGAGGGGTGCGCTAGTGTCCTCCAGGAGCCGCATGACTTCATCCACACGCCGCTGCCAGATATATTGTGAGAAATTGCGGCCGGTCTTCTCTTTGAAGCTCCGACTTAAATAAGAAGTTGAAATGGCAAACTTAAGCGCGACATGCTCCAGACTGAGTGTGTAGTCTGCAAACTGTTGATCCACATAAGCCAGAACGTCATCCATTAATGTAGATTCGCTTGTCTTCGTATTCAGCTCTACCTGCGCGCAGATGTCAGTGGCCAGACAGACCAAACGACGCTCCAGTTCATCCAGTGTTTCGAAAGTGGTCAATTCCTGCATATTGGTGAACACTTCGTTCATGCCAAGCTCGGAGGCGGTGCGTAGAAAAGCATTCAGCAGATCGAAACAGATGCAGCGTAGGAGATGAACCTGCAACGGCTCGTTTTTGATCGTATGAATGGTATCGGCAATCATCTGGATGGCTACTGATTCATTGCCCTGCTTTAGACTCTGTTCCAGCTTCAGCATGGATTTGCGTGGAATCCAGAAGCTCTCGGAAGCAGAAGGGTTCAACTCTGCAAGCTGCTCGAAATAGGTTACCTGACCTTTGCGCCGGATAATCCGATGCTCCAGAGCTGCAGCGGCTTCAATGAAGGATTGGTTAAGACGGGCCAAGTCCTTGTATGCCATACCGACACCGATACTCAGAGATTGTTGTGAGTGCTCGCGGATTACCGCCTGAATGGCTTCAATCACCTGTTCCAATTGGCTATGAATCGGCTTGTCCGCATCACCGGGAAGTGAAATAATCAGGGCAAACTGCTCCTTAATTGAGAATTCGACACCGAAGATCTGAGCACGGGTATCTGGAAGACATATATTACTGAGTGTATCCTGCAACTGATGGCGTTTATTCCAGGACTTTCCATCTGGCACGGTATCATCCCAGGACAGAATAGCCGAGAAATAGAGTCCTTGTCCTTGGGGATGCCTGAATCCCGCACGAAGAATCATTTGTTCAATCTCTGGATCATCCGGCTTGCCGTGTTTGAGTAACAGCAGCATGCACTGATTGCGGACGAAGGGCTCCTGAAAATCAATCTTCACACTGTAATTGTGGAGTGTTTGGCGTATCCATTCCCATTCGTTGCGCAGCTTGGAAGCATCATCGCCGTTGCCTCTCATCTTGTCCATCAAATCTCTAATTGGATGGTATTGCCGTTTGGCTAACAGCAGCGCAGCAGCTAGGCCGGTAATGACCGTAATACAAAAGACAATCAGGATCAGGGTCTGGACATGGGCGACACGGCTGAAGAATTGAAAGCTTGGCATCGTAGTCACATAGGTCCAGCCATTTTCTTCAGATTGCACAGAAACAACGGAGTATTGTTCTCCATCCATCTTCAAATTATGAATACCTGGCTCAAGTGTAGCTAAGTTCTCAATTTCATTCTGGGGAAGGTTGATGCCGTGACTGTTCGCGGTCAACACCTCTCCGGAGGGACTGAATATATAGCTGCTTCCTGAAAAATCACTCAAAATTGAATCCATGACCCCGGTGAGGTTGGATTCTTTCATTAAATAAACAACGGTCCCATAGGGAAACGGATCATTCGGTTTAACGGGCACAAGCATGACAAGCATCGGTTCCACTCGGGAATTAACTTTCACATTCTCAGCCGCACGAACCAGGGGTTGCCTAGTTTCATTCAAGTCGCGCCGCAACTCTTCCGGATTCCAATGCTCGAACTGATAGAGGCTATCAAAGGTGACATCCAGATTAGCCAGACCGCGGTACGAATAGATGTTGGCATCGTTATGGAAATACAGAAGCAAATCCTCTGCAATGCTGCTGCTAGCTTTATAATTCGCGAGAGCCTGAATCGCCTCCAAACTGTAATAGGGTGCTTTACCATATAAGGGGTCAGGTGTTTGTCATAGGCGATTCTCCCCGCTATTTCCTGAAGTTCATTCATCCGGTTATCTATCGTGCTCTTCACCTGGTTAAGCTGATTGACATTTGATTGTTCGATTTCTACACGCAATCCTTTGACAGCGTTCTCATACACAAAAATGGTTACACCTGTCAGCGGGATAAGAAATATGAGAATGTAAGAAAAGACATATTTCAGCAGAAGCCTTGATTTGAAGTGATTCCAGCTTAACCTCAATCTGTTGAGCAAGGATCGCTTGAGTGCCGAATTTGCCATGAAGCAGTCCCTCCAGTGTTTATGATATTCGGATTAAAATCACTGTTCTCTTCTGGATTACACTTGTGCTAGTATAAACATTATAACATTATAATCTTTAGAATAAAGTAGCTCAGCTAGCTTATTTTTAACAAATGGGATGTACGCATTTACATGTCATGAATCATTTTTGGAGGTTGTATGTATACCGGGGTTGAAAAAGGAGATGGGATGAGTGGGCACAGAGAATGTGCTGCGCAATTTGCAGTTTGTTGACGGGCGGATCGTGGATATCGCCATTCAGGATGGGACCATCACGGCCATTACACCGCCAGGACATGCTGAAGGAGATAAAGAGCTGGATTGTTCAGGGTTATACGCATCCAGTGGGTGGATTGATCTGCATGTACATGCCGTTCAGGAGCTTGATCCCTATGGCGATGATATCGACGAAATTGGTGTGAAGCAGGGGGTGACAACGCTTGTAGACGCCGGAAGCTGCGGTGCAGACCGAATTGGCGCTCTCTATACCGCAGGACGACAGGCTGCTACACAAGTATTTGCTCTCTTGAACATTTCCAGGATTGGGCTCGAACGGACGGATGAACTGTCGCAGTTGGAATGGATTGACCGGGCCAAAGTACTGGAGGCAGCAGCGGCCTATCCTGATTTCATTGTTGGTTTGAAAGCACGCATCAGTCAAAGTGTTGTCAAAGACAGCGGGATACAGCCGCTCAAGCTGGCACGCACTCTCTCGGAAGAAACGAAGCTTCCGCTCATGGTTCACATCGGTTCTGCTCCGCCTTCTATCACTGATGTGCTGGAGTTACTACAGTCGGGCGATGTAATCACCCATTACCTTAACGGCAAGTCCAACAATCTGTTTCACCCGGATGGTACACCGCTGCAAGAATTACTGGAGGCAGTAGCTCGGGGAGTCCATCTGGATGTGGGGCATGGTACAGCGAGCTTCTCCTTCCGGATTGCAGAACAGGCCAAGGCTGCGGGCATTGCGCTGAATACAATCAGTACGGACATTTACCGAGGCAATCGTATGAATGGTCCGGTATACAGCATGTCGAATGTGCTGACGAAATTTCTGTACCTTGGCTACAGTCTGGAAGAGGTCATCTGCGCGGTCACAAGAAGTCCAGCAGCGTGGCTGGGTAAGCCGGAGATCGGGCAGATCAGGGTGGGACAGCAGGCGAACCTGACTTTGTTTTCACTGGAAGCGGGTGAAAAGCAACTTGAGGACTCGGAAGGTGATATCCGGGTTACGCAACACTATATTGAGGCTAAAGGAGTCTTTGTGAATGGGTCACTCATTACAGGTTAAATATGGATTGAAGCGCGTTATTAATGCCAGTGGGAGAATGAGCATCCTTGGCGTGTCCGCACCAACGGATTCAGTCATGGATGCGATGAAACAAGGCGGACAGCGTTACGTGGAAATCGCAGCTCTTGTGGACAAATCCGGAGAATATATTGCACAGATACTTGGTTCGGAAAGCGCGGTTGTCGTGAACTCGGCATCCAGTGGTATTTCGCTGTCGGTGGCAGCCTCAGTGACCGCCGGAGATCCGCGTCTTAGCCTTCGTCTGCACCAAGAACCGGTATTAAAAAATGAAATTATAATGCTAAAGGGACATAATGTGCAGTATGGAGCGCCCGTCGAAACGATGATATTTCTTGGCGGCGGCAGGGTAGTGGAAGTCGGATATGCCAATGAAGGGCGCAAGGAGCATATTGATCAGGCAATCGGTGAACGCACGGCAGCCATTCTATATGTCCAATCCCATCATGCTGTCCAGAAAAACATGATTTCTGTGGAAGAGGCCTGGGAGGTTGCCCAGCGTAGAGGCGTGGCGCTGATTGTTGATGCGGCAGCGGAAGAGGATCTGCATAAATATATCCAATTCTCCGATCTGACCATTTACAGCGGATCGAAAGCTATTGAAGGCCCTACTTCCGGCATTGTTGCAGGTAAAAAGAAGTACGTCGAGTGGCTCAAGGTACAGCTACACGGGATTGGCCGCAGCATGAAGGTTGGCAAAGAGACCATCTTTGGGTTACTTCAAGCGCTAGAGGAATATCAGGACAAAACGGATAATAGTGAACGAGAGAAGCAGACGCTGGAGGCACTTCAGCCACTTGATAGACTTCCTGGTGTCTCGGTCCGCATCGTGCAGGATGAAGCAGGAAGATCGATCTTTCGGGGGCGCGTCCAGATTGATTCATCTCTTGCTGGTGTGGATGCGAAGAAAGTGAATGACCAACTACGTGAAGGCGCAATTGCAGTGTATACCCGAGACTATGGCGTCAAGCAGGGTTACTTTGATATTGATCCAAGGTCACTGCAAGGGGATGACATGCAGGTCATTGTCAGCAGAATACATGAAATCGTGGGAGGCAAACCGGAATGAGTCATATTCAGCAGTGTCTGTATAAAAATAGGGCCGCAATGAATGTACTGGCAGGCAGTATCGGGAACGCTAAGGATGTGTACAAGGCTGCGGAAGGATATGTACTTGTTGGTGTGCTCTCCAAAAAATATGCTACGGCGAAGGAAGCAGTAGTCGCCATGACTGAATATGGTCAAGCGATTCAAGATGCCGTATCCATCGGACTCGGGGCCGGAGACAGCCGTCAGGCTGCAGTTGTGGCGGAGATTGCCGCGAGCTATCCGGGCAGCCATATCAATCAGGTATTCCCGGCAGTGGGAGCAACCCGTGCGAATCTGGGATCTCAAGATAGTTGGATTAACTGCCTGGTATCTCCATGCGGACAGCCAGGCTATGTAAATATATCGACTGGACCCATCAGTTCAATAACCGATCCGCAGGCTATTGTTCCAGTTCATGCGGCTATTGCACTGGTACGTGACATGGGAGGGAACGCGCTTAAATATTATCCGATGCAAGGGTTGAAGCTCGAAGAGGAGTACCGTGCAGTCGCCAAGGCTTGTGGGGAATCGGGGTTTGCCCTAGAGCCTACGGGCGGAATAGATCTGGATAACTTTGGACCCATTCTGGAGATTGCACTTCAGGCAGGCGTTCCTCAAGTTATACCTCATGTGTATTCTTCAATTATTGAGTCGCAGACCGGGAATACGAGTGTACAGGATGTCCGCAGACTGCTTGAAATAATGAAATCGCTGGTGGACCGTTATGCCTAGGGTTGTTGCTTTTGGTGAAGTGATGATGCGGCTGCAAGTTCCGGGTTACGACACGCTGGTCCAGAGCAGCAGGCTGGAGTATTCTTTTTCCGGCAGCGGGGTGAATGTAACGGCAGCACTAGCGAGATACGGACATAACGGTGCTCTGATTACGACTTTGCCGGAAACTCCAGTGGGCGAAGCGGCTATCGCTTATTTGCGCAAGCTTGGGGTGGATACCTCACTTATTAGACAGAGCGGTAAACACCTTGGAATGTACTTTCTGGAGAATGGCTTCGGAGCCCGTCCTGGCAGAGTCACTTACACAGACCGGCTGGGGAGCAGTTTTAATACCGCGGAAGCAGACAATTATGATATGAAGGATCTTGCCAGCCGTGTTGACGTTCTTCATTTATGTGGCATTACGCTGGCTATGAATGATGGCGTGCGCAAGCAGATGAAACGACTTGCTGAGGAAGTGAAGCGTGCTGGCGGCAAGGTTGTATTTGATTGTAATTACCGTCCTGCATTATGGGGAACGGATGGCTATGTTAAGGCCCGCACGCATTATGAGGAGATGCTGGGACTGGCAGATCTGGTGTTCATGAATGAGAAGGATGCGAAGGGTATTCTTGGCATCGGTACCGGAGAATATGATAGAATAACACAGACGAAGCACGTGATTCCTGAAGTGGCAGAGCGCTTCGGAATCGGGACGGTAGCGGGAACCCACCGTGAGATTAACGCGGACTATACGCATTCCTTGACAGGATATATCTATCATCAAGGCACGTTTGCATTTTCCCGCAAGCTAACATTTCCGGTTTATGACCGGATCGGTGCCGGTGATGTGTTTGCCAGCGCCATCATCCATGGGGAGTTGCAGCAATACCCACTGGACCATACGGTTAACATGGCAGTGGCGGCAGCGATGCTGGCCCATACCACCCATGGCGATACAGCGCTTTTTACCGAGAATGAGGTGCTCCGGGCGCTGTCGGATCATACCTCAGATGTTGAAAGGTAGTGAACAGTGAGTGTCTCTCAAGCGCAAGCAAGGTCCTTTATATCAGCAAATCCAAAAAATTCTCAAAGATCGGATACTACATGGAGTATATCCTCTCGGAAGCACGATCCCCTCCGAACCACAGCTGGAGAAAGAATTCGGCGTCAGCAAAATGACAGTCCGGGGTGCGGTCCAAGAGCTGTCCCAGGAAGGTTACGTGCAGAAGAAAAGCGGGGTTGGAACAATTGTGATGCGCAATACCTCCCATCAGAAGCTCTCAAAGGGTAAAAGGTTTACAGAACTACTTGTTGAAGAGGGCCATAAGTTGGAAAAGAAAGTTCTGAATTCCCGGCTACTCACCAATGATATTGGTACGGAAGAGTATGGTCTCTACGGGCCATATTGCCAGCGGATCGAACGGCTCTACATTCTTAACGGACAACCCTATATTCATCTGATTCACTTCTTGGCAGCAGCCGCTTTGCCCGGCGAAGGGAAGGAAGGGATCAATGGAGACATCCAATCCCTGTATGACTCACTGGAGGAGAATGATATTTTGCTGGAAAACTTCAAAGACCGTTTCTTTGTAGAGCCGGCAGCTCCTGAAGTATGCCAACTGCTGAAGATTCCTCCAGGGATGCATGTGCTCAAGCGCCTTCGTAACTCCTTCGATGGAGAAGGCAGATTAATTGAGCACAGTATCGGCTGTTATAACACGGAACTTCATCATTATCTGGTTAGTTATGACACTTGAGGTTGATAGACATATCGTGCAGCAGACTACATTGAAAAACCAACTGATTGGCACTGGTTATACTCGTTGATTTCATTATTAATTTAGGTTGTCACAGTATTATCTTTCTATTCTCCGGCATACAGTACAACGATGAGATGTATGCTCAAGGAGGAGAAATGATCGTATGATAAATCCGATTTTGCAATCCCCAAATGTTCCGCTAGCTGCCGATTCCAATGCGGTAGTCAATTATCAGCGGGATTCACGCAACTATGTAACCCAGTTGTTTGGAGAACAACTGCCGACCATTGCCAATGGTTTCTTCAACGTGTACTTAAGCAAAGGAATTATTGTGCAGCCGCACTGGCACACCAATGTTACGGAGATGATTATCGTCATCACTGGTGAAGTTACAGCGTCAGTCTTCAATCCGTTTACGCGTGAACGATTAACCTATCGTCTGAAACCAGGCCAGGTTGTGGTATTTCCGAAGGGCTGGTTTCACTGGTTTGTTGCGGAGACAGATGATGTATATGTATTAACAATCTTTGATCAACCTACGCCTGATATTGTGTTTGGGGCGGATTTCTTGGCAGCTACACCGCCAGAGGTGGCTCATCGCGCGTATTGTTTGGATGAAGAGGCATATGCCAGAGCCGTTGCGTCGATTAAAAATGATGCCATTCTGGGCCCGCCAATAGGATGCGATACACAGGTTTCTGATGAATCGATCTCACCTTCCAAGACGTCCGTGTCACCATCCAATAAGCTGAAGTCTTAAATCAAGATTACTCATTCATTATCAAAGCATATAACCTGTAACTGGCGAATAACAGTTGCAGGTTTTTTGATATGTCAGTGTGTAATGTTCTCTGGTAGTATAGTATAAACATCCAACGAAAATGGAGGACTCTTTAATGAACATGTCAGAAATGGAAATGCTTGAAACTGCAATGAGTTATGCACCCATCTTGATGTTTGACAGAAACGAACCCTTTTATCCGGATTTCGTTGGCATCTCTGTGTTGCATCAATCCGGGCCTTCACCATCGTTCAGAAGAGACATTGAGTTTCCAAGCGAGGTCGTACAATATGTGATTGAATATGCCATTTGGTGGGATTATGAGATTGGCCATTTGTATGAGATGGAGCATGTATGGGTCTATGTGGGCCATGACGGAGAGGTAGTAGATTGTGAAGCCAGCTTTCATGGAAAGGTACTGCGCGGATTGTTGAAGGAACGGGTCAATGTGGTTGGACATCATGTATGCCTGTACTCTCAGCCTGGCAAACATGCTTTCACACCACTTCCGGTTGTATTTGAGTTATTGCCTAACCTGTATAGTGCAACAGGTTCCGAAGCTGGATGTGATGGGCTACTTGTGAATGAGCTGTTTCAAGGTTATTTTGAAACTAATGAACAGATCGATGCTCAGGTACAGCGTTATCTTCAGACGAAAGCGTTCGTACCTACCATGGAGTTCGAAGAATATGTATTAAAACCGGAGATGTTCATGACGTGGGATAACCTGTTTCGTATTATTCCGCATAGGATTAAGGACCGGATTATGGAACTTGAGCAGCTATATAGCACATGATGAATTCGTTTTAAAATTCGTTTTAAAGGGGTTTTATGTTAATTTAAAGTGTGTGTTTTCGCTTCAAAACCAAACTTGATTGATTCGAGTTTGGTTTTTTTAATGGGAGAATAGACTCAGTATAAGATTGGTTTTACTGGACTTAAGTCATGGAATCTGGTGTGTGTGAAGCAGAATACATCCTCTTTTTGAACGGGGAATGATAGATGTTAGACATAAGAACTATACATTTTTATATGTAAATATAAGAAGACAGCATAGAAAAGAAGTTTGTTTAAAGATGTATAGGCAAGTCAATGAAAAATATTGATTATACGTATATGTGTAAGTGAAAGGAAGAATTTTATAGGTAAAAAGTATAAATTATATTAAAAAGAAGATTCTTTATATCTGAAATAAAAATTCATAATAGTGCAAATTTATAGAAATAAGAATCTTCTATTCAGTTTTAATATATTTATGTCGAAATAGATCGTAAGTTGTCTGGAGCGCGACCTAGAGAAGGGTTTACCAACCAAGCGTTATATACATAACTGGACACTACGATGCCTAGGAGGAGATTACATGAAGTGGTTTGGAAATTTGAAAACAGCAACAAAGATTATCTCAGCATTTTTAATTGTGTCGATAATCCTCGCGTCGCTTGGGGTCTACTCGGTAGTAACATTGAGAAGTACGAATGAAAGAATGCAAGAGATGTATAACAACAATCTGATCTCAGTAAGAGAACTGTCCTCAGCTCAGGTGGATTATCAAAGATTGCGAGTTAATGTGCGAGATCTGAATTATGAAACAGTAGCAGCAGATCAGACCAAAGTTACGGAAAATATCGCTACAATTCGTCAATCCATGGAGGACCGACTTGCTACGTATCGTCCCCTTGCTACTACCCCAGAAGAAACGGAATTGCTTCGTAAGCTAGATACCCAATATACCAGCTATATGAAACTGTATGATCAAGGTGTCACTTTGGCAGTAACAGATGATGATGCGGCTTTCGTCACATTCCTGAAATCATCATTGAAACCCCCGGGTGATGAGGTTGTAAAAACACTCGCAGACCTGGTGGATCTTAATGTAAAGTTGGCGGAACAGGCTAACACAAAATCTGAAGAAGCCTACACCACATCCTTTGCAGTAACCATTGTTATGGTCGTTGCATCCGTGCTCTTCAGTGTTCTCATAGGTTATATCATTGCTCGCTCCATTTCGAAGCCACTCATGTCCATGGTGGGTCTAGCTACGGAAGTGGCCAACGGTAATCTGACTCTTAAGTCAGACATCTCTAGCAAAGATGAAGTGGGTCAACTGGCAGTGGCATTAAATCGCATGGTTGACAACCTGAAAGAGTTAATCAACAACATTGTGATGAACTCTCAAAGTGTTGCTGCTTCTTCGGAACAGATCTCAGCCAGCACGCAGGAAATTGCAAGTACCAGCACAAGCCAATCCAGTGAGGCAGGAAATATCTCCGAATTGTTTAAGGAGCTTTCACTTGCCATTAACTCCGTTGCTGCAAGTGCGGAAGAAGCGGCTGAACTGTCCAACGATACAGTGAAGACTGCCAGTGAAGGTGGACTTGTTGTACAGACTTCATTGGAAGGTATGCAAGCTGTGAATACGAAAATGACCAAGCTTGAAGATGATTCTCGTAAAATCGGTGACATCATTGAAGTGATTGACGATATTGCGGAGCAGACCAATCTGCTGGCGCTCAATGCTGCAATTGAAGCGGCGCGTGCGGGAGAGCAAGGACGAGGATTCGCCGTAGTCGCAGATGAAGTCCGGAAACTTGCAGAACGAAGCGGTGAGGCGACCAAAGAAATTACGGCTATCATTAAAGCAATGCAGGAAAATACAAGACAGAGTGTACAGGCAGTAACAGCCAGTGTTGAGCAGTCTTCCATGACTGGGCAGGCGTTTGAACAGATTATTGATATGGTCAACAACTCCTCGCAGAAAGTAAACGAGATTGCAGCTGCATGTGAAGAAGAAGCAGCCCAAGCCGCAGAGGTAATGAGCTCTGTTGAATCCATCTCAGCTTCCAGTGAAGAATCCGCTGCTGCGTCGGAAGAGACTGCGGCAACCTGCCAGTCTTTGGCGCATCTTGCAGAAGAGCTGGCAAATTCCGCAGCTGCCTTCAAAATCCAATAAACCACATTGAATTGAGGGTGAATCGATGTCTTCACTTCAGAAGGAACAATATATTGAGCTGTCAGTAGGTGCAGAGACTTGTGCCATTCGAATCGAAGAGATTCATGAAATTATTAAAATGCTTAGCATTACAGATATCCCATTCAGCCGTCCAGAGATTAAAGGGGTCGTTAATCTGCGCGGCAAGGTGGTCTGCGTCATGAGCCTGCGCAACCTGTTGGGTATGCCGGATGAACCGGATACCAGAGCAACTCGTATTATCGTAGTTCGGTATCAGGAAGAATACATTGGCTTGATCGTGGATCGGGTAAACAAGGTAACCACATACTCGGAAATTCATCCGCCAACTGGAGGTTATGGTCGTAACCGTGAAGGGCTCTTCCATGGTGTAGGGCAACAGGAAGACAAGCTTGTGGGCATTTTGAAATTGGACGAAATATTGGGCGGTTAGGGAGGAATACACGAAAATGATGGATTTGTCTGCCTACCGTGACATCTTTATCGAAGAACTGAATGATCAACTGGAACGTATGGATCAGTCATTGCTGGCATTGGAGCTTTCACCGACTGTTGAACTGGTTCAAACGCTGTTTCGAGCGGCCCATACCATTAAGGGTTCGGCCTCCACAATGGATTTTCGTGAATTAAGCGACCTCACCCATGAAGTGGAGTATGCTCTTGAATGGGTTCGGGAGAAAAACCGGAGATGACTTCGGAGCTCATTGATACGTTGTTCCGATCTTTGGATGCCATGAAGGTGCTTCGTGATCAGTATATCCGTGGAGAAACCTATGGAGACTTTCGAGCAGTCGTGCGAGAAATACAGGATCTGATTCAAACCCCGGCAGTTGTCGGGAAACTTGTTGCACCTCAATTGAAACCAGCAGAATCGATTGTCGCCCAGGTAGCTATCGTGTCAGGCAAGCAGCTCCTGTCCATTCACATTGTGCTGGAGCAGAAGTGTATGATGAAAGCGGCCAGATATCATATTTTACGACAACGCATGGAGGACATATGTGGTGCGGTTGTTGCAACTTCTCTCATGGAGAGCCAACCGGGCGCACAGAATGAAGATGATCAGTATGGTCAGTTCATCTTCATCGTGGCTACTTCGAAGGACCCACAGCAGCTTAAGGCAGAGTTGTCTGCAGACTCGGATATTCATATGCTGGAGATAGATCCATATATACTGGAACCCAATGAGGTTGCAGCGACTTCTGCTCCAGTTGAATTCAGCTCTGAAACAGAGCAAACGAAACCAACCGTGACGAATACAGGCACATCTGGCCCGGAAGAGAAAGTGAAAGCTGCTCAACCTACAGTTCGAGTAAGTGTTGAGCGTCTGGACCATCTAATGAATCTGGTTGGAGAACTGCTCATTGATCAGACATCCCTTGCAGATCTGAGTGGATCCGGTGCGCGTAAAGAGTCTTCTTCACTTATTCAGAGTATTAGTGGTGTATCCGATCATATGGGCAGCGTCATCAAGGAACTTCAGGAAGGTGTAATGAAGACACGGATGTTACCCATTGATCAACTATTCAGTCGCTTCCCGAGATTGGTTCGTGACCTTTCGCAGAAGCTGGGCAAAGATCTGGAACTGGTTATTCAAGGTGGAGAGACCGAACTTGACCGGATGATTATTGAAGAATTGAGTGACCCGCTGATCCATCTCATCCGCAACAGTGCTGATCATGGTGTTGAAAGTGTAGAGGTTCGTGCGGCAAACGGCAAGCCGCCTAAAGGACGTATAACCTTAACTTCGTTTCATGAAGAAAATCATGTCGTCATTCGGTTTTCGGATGATGGCAAAGGGATCGATGGGGAGAAGATCAAAGCTTCCGCCTTGGGCAAGGGCATTATTAGTGAGGAAAAGGCTGCACGCCTGACAACACAGGAGGCTGTACATCTCATATTTGAGCCCGGTTTCTCCACAGCCTCTTCTGTAAGCGAAGTATCAGGACGCGGCGTTGGAATGGACATCGTGCGTAGTCAGATCGGACGGCTCAACGGTATCATTGATATTGATACAGAGGTTGGTGTTGGAACCACGTTTACGATTCGTCTGCCGCTCACTTTGGCCATTATTAAAGGTCTGTTGGTCAAAGTATCAGGTCGTGTTCTGATCTTGCCGATGTACAATGTAGCCGAAATTGTCCGAATTTCACCTGAGGATATTCAGATGATTCAAGGGCAACAAGCCATCCTGAATCATGGGCGAATTGTACCTTTTCACAGACTGTGTGATAAATTGAACTATTCACGGACTGAGCGCAAAACGAAAACCATTCCACTGGTGATTGTGCGTTCCGTCGACAAAATTGCAGCTTACGCAGTAGATGAGATCATAGGAAATCAGGAAGTTGTGATTAAGACACTCGGTACGTATCTGGGTGCGATGAACCATCTGTCTGGTGCAACTATCCTGGGTAACGGCAAGGTTGCCCTTATATTGGACGCATCCTATCTGGTCAGTCACTAGACGTTAAGTTAACTTTACATTACGCACGCCAAATAGCCTCATCATCCATAATGGATGGTGGGGCTATTGATTGTACCCTTTTGACATTGTTGCCACTCAGGATTTGAAAATGAGATCCATAAACCGGTTGGCAGCCAAAGAAATTGGCATATTGCGCTTGGTCATAATCCCAACATGGGAAGGGGGAGAGGAACATCAAGCTGAATTTCGAAGAGAGAACCTTCCTCCAGCTCTTTGGAGATGAATTCTCGTGTGACATAGGATATACCCAGTCCTCGACGCGCAAACTCGATCAACAGATCCACGCTACCGACCTCAATCTCAGGCTTCAACGTGTAATTATAGCTGTTAAACAACTCGGTTATAGCCATCCGAACCCGGCTGTTCCGGGAAAGAGGATCAGTTGATGCTCCAGAAGCATCTCAAGTGTCATGACTTTGCCTTTTAACTGAGCATAACGCTCTCCAGCTACAAAACAGTCTTTCAACTGAATGCTTTCTCTGACTTCGAGTTGTGGATCAACAATCGGCATGCGAACCACACCAAGATCGATCTTGCCTTCCTTCAGAAAAGTAATGACTTCCGGTGTGGTGCCATGACTCAGATGCAGCTTGATATTAGGATATAGGGTATGAAATTCCTCCAGATATGCCAGCATGTAATGCTTGAACAAGGAGTCACTGCCACCAATCCGGAGTTCACCATTGTCGAGATTCTTGAGTGCGGCCATTTTTTCTTCCGCAAGTGAGATCAGAATCTGGGATTGTTCAATATAGGAGTACAGACTGGCACCTTCCTGTGTCAACGCTACACCCTTGGAATTTCGATAGAACAAGGTAAGACCAAAGCTCTCTTCCAATTGCTTGATGGCATGACTGACGCTGGGTTGTGTGATATACAGTGCTTTCGCAGCCTGTGTCAAACTTCCCGTTTTAGCGGCCCAATAAAAGACTTTATATAGCTCGTAATTTGTTGTCATAGATGTAGTCTATAGCTCCTGTGAAATATATTAATTACTTGTATGACTATAAAACGTATTATAGTGTAACTACAACAAAGAAACCAGAGTTACTTGGAAGGAGAACGGTAAGATGGAACCAACTACCATTGTTTTATTTGGTGCTACTGGCGATTTAGCCAAAAGAAAAATATATCCTGCCTTATATAACTTATATCTTGAGCAGAAGCTTCCGGAAACCTTCTCATTGATTGGTCTGGGGCGTAGAGAGTGGTCTGATGAATTCTTTCAGGCACAAGTGGAAAAATCCTTAAATGAATTTTCCAGACGCCAAGCTGATCCTGAAATTGTGAAGTCATTTGTGAAAGCTTTTCGCTACAGTGTATTGAATATAAGCCATAAGGAAGATTATATAAAGCTGTTGGGTTTAGTTGAACAAAGAGAAGCTGAGCTGGGCATTCCGTCCAATCGCTTGTTTTATCTCTCGGTTGGACCGGAATTTTTCGAGCCGATTGCCGAAAATATTCAAGAAAGTGGGCTGGGTTCCACGGAGGGCTGGAAACGCCTGGTTATCGAGAAACCCTTCGGTCACGATCTGCAGTCCGCCCGAGACCTTAATCGCAAATTAAGCGAATCGTTCACGGAGGAAGAGATTTATCGGATTGACCACTATTTGGGCAAACCGATGGTACAGCGCCTGGAGACATTGCATCAGAGTAACCCAATCATGAAGGCGTTGTGGAACAACCGTTACATTTCCAATGTGCAAATTACAGCCAATGAGACTGTAGGTGTCGAAGAACGTGCATCCTATTATGATCATGTAGGTGCAGTTCGAGACATGTTCCAGAATCACATGTTGCAATTGCTTATGATGATGGCGATTCAGCTCCCATACAACAGTTCTTCTGAAAAAGTTGGATTGAAGAAAAAGCACATTATGGAATCGATCCAGCCGTTACAAAAGCAAACCGTGGGCGCAAACATCATCCGTGGGCAGTATGCAGAAGGTAACATTCAAGGCCAACCGGTCAATGCTTACGTTGCTGAACCGGGTGTAGCAGAGAATACGATGAATGACACGTTCATTGCAGCCAAATTGCAAATCGATGATTTCTTCTGGCGCGGTGTTCCGTTTTACATTCGTACGGGTAAAAGAATGAAGGAGAAATCAACACGTATCGTGATTGAATTCAAAGAACCTTCAGGACAGACAAATGTGCTGAAAAACAAAGGTTCCAAGCCAAATCTGCTCGTCATTGAGATGAGTCCGGATCAGAGCATGACATTGCAACTGAATGCAAGTGATCCTGAGAATAAAGGTGAATTCAAACCGGTTCATATCGATCTTTCTCCGGATCAAGGTGACCTTGCGGAAGCTTACGAGAATCTGATTCGTGATGCTTTGCTAGGTGATCCGACATTCTTTGCCCACTGGGATGAAGTTGAATTGTCCTGGGCCTGGGTACAACCGATTCTGGACGCATTCCAGGAAAATCTGTTGCCACTTCACCTGTATCCTGCGGGTAGCTATGGACCAGCTGAATCAGATGCCATGCTTGAAGAAGAAGGTCACCACTGGTGGTTTGATGAGCCGGCGGATCAGGAGTCTGTAGTTACGAACAGCATACCCTTGGCGGTTAATGCGAATCTCTAAACCATACTAAAAAAATATCTGGAGGTAATTCAATCATGAAATTTTTTATCGATACAGCTAACGTGGAAGATATCCAAAAAGCATACAAAATCGGCGTATTGTCTGGTGTAACAACTAACCCATCTTTGGTAGCCAAAGAAGGCGTGAAATTTGAAGATCGTATTGAAGAAATTTTGCGTTTGGTACCTGAAGTGGAGTCCGTTTCTGCGGAAGTAACACCAGATGCCCTTACTGCTGAAGAAATGATTGCACAAGCAGACGAATTGATCAAAATTAACAACAGCGACAAAAACATTACGATCAAATTGCCAATGACACTTGCAGGACTTGAAGCTTGTCGTTACTTGACCAAAAAAGGCGTGAAAACCAACGTAACGTTGATCTTCACGGTAAACCAGGCGCTTCTTGCTGCTCGTGCGGGTGCAACATATGTATCCCCATTCCTGGGACGTCTTGATGACATCTCCGAAGATGGCGTACAATTGGTTGCCAAAGTTGCTGAATTGTTCCGTACACATAACCTGGATGCACAGATTATTGCGGCGTCCGTTAGACATCCAGACCACGTTACACGTGTGGCGATGGCTGGAGCACATATTGCTACGGTTCCATTCTCCGTCATTGAACAGATCTCAAAACACCCGCTGACAGATCAAGGTATGGACAAATTTGCAGCTGACTGGAAAAAAACAGTACAATAATCACTGAACATTTATTCGTTTCAACTTACAATAGAATTATATAAATCATGGAGCATTGGGAGGACATAATGAGTAAACAACAGATTGGTGTTATTGGATTGGCAGTAATGGGTAAAAACCTGGCTCTGAATATTGAAAGCAAAGGGTTCTCGGTATCGGTATTTAACCGATCCCCAGAGAAAACGCATGATCTTCTGAAAGAAGCAGAAGGTAAAAACCTGACAGGTGCATTCACGATTGAAGAATTCGTGGAATCTCTGGAGTCTCCGCGTAAAATTCTGATCATGGTGCAAGCAGGTAAAGCAACAGATGCAACCATCGAACAACTGCTTCCTCATCTGGATCAAGGCGACATTATAATCGATGGAGGTAATGCTTACTTCCCTGACACACAACGTCGCAGCAAGGAACTGGAAGAAAAAGGTTTCCGTTTCATCGGAGCAGGTGTATCCGGTGGTGAAGAAGGCGCACTGAAAGGCCCGGCAATCATGCCAGGAGGTCAGGAAAGTGCTTATGAACTCGTAGAACCAATCCTTACAGCAATTTCCGCCAAAGTAGGCGATGATGCTTGCAGCACTTATATCGGACCAGATGGTGCTGGACACTATGTGAAAATGGTGCATAACGGTATCGAGTACGGAGATATGCAGTTGATTGGTGAGGCTTACCATTTGCTCAAATCCGTATTGAACGTTTCCGTTGAAGAGTTGCATGAGATTTTCACGGAGTGGAATCAAGGGGAGTTGGACAGCTACCTGATCGAAATCACGGCAGACATCTTCTCCAAATATGATCCAGAAACCGGCAAACCAATGGTTGACGTTATTCTTAACGCAGCTGGACAAAAAGGCACAGGTAAATGGACAAGCCAAAGCGCGCTGGATCTCGGCGTACCATTGTCCATGATCACAGAATCGGTATTCTCCCGTTTCCTGTCTGCGATGAAGGACGAGCGTGTCAGCAGCTAGCAAAATCCTCAGTGGTCCAGCCACTGAAGCATTCTCTGGCGATAAAAAAGCGTTCATCGAGAACGTTCGTAAAGCACTCTTTGCAAGTAAAATCGTATCCTACGCTCAAGGATTTGCACAAATGCGTGCAGCTTCCGATGAATATGGTTGGGATCTGAAATACGGCAACATTGCCATGATCTTCCGTGGTGGATGTATCATCCGTTCACAATTCCTGCAAAACATTAAAGAAGCATATGACAAAGATGCAGCTCTGAAAAATCTGCTGCTTGATCCATACTTCCAAAACATCGTTGAGTCTTATCAAGGTGCATGGCGTGAAGTTATAGCGGCTGCTGTAAAACAAGGTATTCCGGTACCAGGCTTCTCCAGCGCTCTTTCTTACTACGACAGCTACCGTACAGAGCGTTTGCCAGCAAACTTGCTGCAAGCACAACGTGACTACTTCGGTGCTCACACATTCAAACGTGTGGACAAAGAAGGTTCATTCCACTTCCAGTGGATGGACACAAACGAGTAATATCCGTTTCGAATATAAGCATTCTTGCAGTCGTTCATGAGTTTAACCTCATGGCATCTGCAAGGGTGCTTTTTCTCGTTTAATGGTTCGAATTTAAATATCATCAAATTGTAATAAAATGTACGAATCTGGGTGGGGCAAACAGATGATCTGACTCTTCAACTACGTTATACTTGTTCAGACGGAACTACATCCGTGATGAAAATTCAGCATACAACTTATTGACGTGGAGGTTAGACCGGGCATGTTTGTATTAGCGGGGATATTGTTTTTGGTCGTATATGGATTATTAGTGTTCTACATAGGCTGGAGCGGTTGGAGTTGGATGAAACCGGTGGTGTCCGCCAGATTTCGATGGTTTTATATTATAGCGCTTGTATTCCTTGCCGTTTCCTTCATTTTGGCACGTGTGTTTGGAAGCATCTCGTTTCTCAGTATTATCGGTTCCTACTGGCTGGCGATCTTCTCGTTGTTGTTACTGATCCTGCCCGTCGTTCACCTGACGATGTGGTTGCTGAGATTAACGCGTATTCCCAGACATCACACACAGAAATGGGCGGGTGTTGTTACGCTGGTGCTGTTAGTCTGCACATTGGGTTATGGAATTTTCAACGCCTACAGCCCGGTAGTGAGAACATATGAAATCCAGATTGATAAAAAAGTAGAAGGTGTAGACAAGCTTAACATTGTCATGGCTGCCGATATGCACTTCGGACTTTTATCTGGTCCTGCACATGCCAAACGCATGGTGGAGGAGATTAATGCACTGAAGCCGGATCTGGTGCTGTATCCTGGAGATATTATTGATGATAATCTGGATATGTATCTGAATAGCGGAATTGCGGATATTATCAGTGACATTCAGGCTCCATACGGTGTCTATGCTTCTCTTGGGAATCATGACAAGTTCGATGGTCCGATCGAAGATCTGATCGCTGCGCTGGAGAAGAGTAACATGCAAGTTTTGTACGATGACAAGATTGTACTGGATGACAAGATCACTCTCATTGGACGGAAAGACCGGACAGAGAAGGATCGTGCAGAAGTGGCTACTTTAATGCAAAATACGGACTTGAGCCAACCGGTACTTATGATGGATCACCAGCCGTATGATCTGGATATTGCGGAACAGAACAAGGTAGATCTGGTGGTATCCGGTCACACCCATCGTGGTCAGATTGCACCTGCTCAGTTCATCACACAGGCTATTTACGAGAATGATTGGGGTTATCTGCAAAAGGGTTCTATGCACTCCATCGTAACCTCCGGATTTGGATTCTGGGGGCCTCCAATTCGTACAAGCAGTCGTTCGGAGATTGTACAGATTCATGTGACCTTCCAGCAATGATGAGAAGCCCTTCGAGAGAAGGACCTTTTAATTGTTCAATTCATGCGATGATTGGTTGGAGTGACGTTGTTTGAATATGCAGCAACATGTGAATCATAAGACATATGTACCTTAAACATGGATCATAGGGACATGACTCCGATAAGATCATGAAGTGGGATAGCATAAGCAGTATTTGTGGTTGACACCGTTTTCAGGTTATGATAAATTAGATCCGAGGCTTGTTACCGGTAATGCGGGCAAAACCACTATGGAAATGATTTTATTATTTCTATTTTGGTTTTGCCCTTTTTTATTCCTCAAAAAAAACCAGGTGGGTCCAGAATGATTATTAAACAGATATTTAATAACAATATTGTCAGTACCGTGGATGACAAAAATCAGGAACTACTGATCCTCGGCCGGGGTATCGGATTCAAGTTCAAAGCAGGCGATGAGATTGATGAGGAGCGGATTGAGAAGGTATTTCGGCTTCAGGATACATCGATCTATGAGAAATTTAAATCCATCGTAGCTGAAGTGCCGATTGAGATTCTGCAGGCAACAGATGATATTGTGACACTCGCACGAACACAATTGAACAAAACCATAAGTGACGGGATCTATGTCTCGCTGTCGGATCACATTCATTTTGCTGTTCAACGTTTGGAAAAAGGAATGATCACTCGCAATCCACTTTCTTGGGAAGTTCAGCACTTTTATAAGGCAGAGTATGATGTGGCCAGAGAAGCACTGACCTTACTGAAGGAAAGACTGGATATTGAGTTCCCCAAAGATGAGATCTGCAATATTGCATTGCATTTCATCAATGCGGAAGTGAATGATTCCATGAACGATGTCACTCATCTTATGCAGCTACTGCAGGAGATCATGAATATCATCAAATATCACTTCAACGTCGAATTGGATGAAGATAGCGTCAATTATTTCCGCTTCATCACCCATTTGAAGTATTTCTGTCAGCGTGTCATTACCCATTCTTCACATGATGATGCCGAGGAGTATTTGTATGAAGTGGTTCGGAAAAACTATCCGGAGACATTCAAATGTATTGGCAAGATCGAGACTTTTATCCATAAGAATTATCAGTATGACATGACTCACTCGGAGCAGTTATATCTAACGCTCCATCTGGAACGTCTGATGAAAACCAAGCGGGATGCTTAAAGTCCACGCATTAGAATGAAATCACAACTGGATATCCTATGGGCTTGTTACTGTTCAATCAGGCAATACCCGAATGAGATGGCGCCATCAATTTGCGTTATATTCGTTCGGGTATTTTTTATTGGAAAAATGAGGAGGAAAACATCATGAAACATCAGGAAGCGGCACAGGAGATCATCAAAGCCGTTGGGGGAACAAACAATATTAACTCGGTGTATCACTGCGTTACTCGACTGCGCTTTGATCTGAAAGACAACGATAAAGTGGATAACGGTTCACTCAATAAACTGGATAAAGTCATGGGTACCAACATTTCTGGTGACCAATTTCAGGTCATTATCGGTAATGATGTGTCGAAAGTATTCGACGCCATGGTGAAGGAACATCCGGCAATCCAGCAAAGTACGGAAAATAAAGAGCCAAAGTCGGATAAAAAACAAAATGTTGTGCTGAAAATTTTTGAAACAATCGCAGGTGTCTTTGCCCCAATGCTGCCAGCAATTACAGCGGCAGGTATGCTCAAAGGGTTACTGGCACTATTCGTGTCCTTAGGCTGGATGTCCGCTGGAACAGATACCTACCGTATTCTTTCAGCCATTGGTGACGGCGTATTCCATTACCTGCCCTTGCTGATTGCAGTCAGCGCTGCTCGCAAATTCGGCAGTAATCCGTTTGTTGCCATTGCACTGGGAACAGCTCTAATGTATCCAGACATGACAACATTGCTATCTAGCGGTGAATCGGTTGGATTTTTGGGAATCCCGGTTACAGCAGTGAGTTATGCTTCATCGGTCATTCCGATTTTACTCGCTGTATGGTTGATGTCCTATGTTGAGAAATGGGTTGACCGCGTCATCCCTGCTGCACTCAAGCTATTGCTTGTGCCGTTGATTACCTTGCTTGTTATGGTTCCGGTAACGCTGATTGCGATCGGTCCATTGGGTACATTTGTAGGTAGTGGATTGTCTGGCGGCATTAACTGGCTGCTGAATGAAGGTGGATTGATTGCAGGTATCGTACTGGGCGGCGCAATGGCGCTCATTATTATGACAGGAATGCACTACGCACTTGTGCCGATTATTCTGAGCAATATCGCTACACTGGGCTTCGATAAATTCTTGCCATTGACCTTTATCTCCAATATGGGTCAGGCTGGTGCAACACTCGGCGTATTCTTCCGGGCAAAAGATAAAAAGCTCAAAACGGTGGCATTGTCCACGAGCTTTACAGCTCTGATGGGTGTAACGGAACCGGCAATGTACGGTGTAAACATGAAATACAAAAAACCATTTGCTGCAGCCATGATTGGTAGTGCCGTAGGTGGCGGGTTCGCCCTTGCTTTTGGCGCAAAAGCGTATGTGCTTGCGGGTAACGGTGGTCTTCCTGGACTTCCTTCCCTGATCGGACAAACCTTCTGGTATTCCTTCGGGGGTATGATTTTGGCCTTTGTTGTAGGTACGATCATGTCTACGATATTTGGGATTAAGGAAGAAGAGGAGACGCTGAGGCGTTGGCTCAATTCTCACCAGGTGCTTCTTCTACACCAGCAACAGTAGCTTCAAGTGATGCTGCCAGCGTGAACGTTGACGATATGGGCGCTCCAACACCAACGAGTGATGCGGTAGCCGTTGCACCGATGACGGGTAAAGCGATCCCGCTCCAGGAAGTTAATGACCCAACATTCGGTGATGAATTGATGGGTAAAGGTGTGGCATTTGTTCCAACAGTAGGCGAACTGGTATCACCAGTCACAGGTACCGTCATGAATGTGTTCAAAACGAAACATGCGATCGTTGTCCGCAGTGATGACGGGATGGAATTGTTGATTCATGTTGGAATTAACACCGTGAAGCTGCGTGGACAGTACTTCGATGCACATGTGGCTACAGGAGCACGTGTACAGGCTGGGGACAAGTTGCTCACATTTGAACTGGCCGAGATTGCCAAAGAATACGACATCACAACCGCCATGGTTGTTACCAATACAGCGGATTACAAGCAGGTTCTGCCTGTGAAATTGGGCGAAATCACGATGGGTGAAGACGTATTGAAAGCTGGAATCTAATGTTTAAAGATTATCGGCTAATCAGCAAAGATTAAATTAATCCGAAGAGGAGAGATAGACATGATGAATCGACAAGGATTCCCGGAAGGATTTCTATGGGGCGGTGCTATCAGCACCAATCAGGCAGAAGGTGGATTCGACGAAGGCGGCAAAGGATGCTCCACAGCCGACATGGTTCCTTATTTTGAGAAAAAGGACTACACCAACCTTAGAGAACTGATGCATGTTACCAGTGCAACGGTTGAGAAAGCAATGGCACATCATAGTGCAGAAGGTTATCCGAAGCGTTACGGGATTGACTTCTACCACCGTTTCAAAGAGGATATTGCGCTGTTCGCTGAGCTGGGCTTCAAGACATTCCGTCTGTCGATCAACTGGCCGCGCATTTTCCCGAACGGCTATGATGCCGAGCCGAATGAAGAGGGACTGCGCTTCTACGATGAGGTGTTCGATGAACTCCGTAAATATAATATTGAACCACTGGTAACCCTCTCGCATTACGAAATGCCTATGGCACTTGTCCTGAAGTATAACGGCTGGGCAGGGCGTGAAGTGATTGGACATTTTGTGAGATATGCTGAGACAGTGATGACCCGTTATAAGGACAAAGTAAAATACTGGTTGACGTTTAATGAGATTAACACGACCATTATTGAACCGTTCACAGGTGGCGGTATTATTGAAGACCGGGTGGAGAACACGATGCAGGCTTCCTATCAGGCACTTCATCATCAATTTGTAGCCAGCAGCCTGGTAACAGAGAAAGCACGTCAGATTAACCCGAACTTCCAGATCGGATGTATGCTTGCACGCATGATTCACTACCCGGCGACATCGAAGCCAGAGGATGTGCTGCAAGCACAGATCGATAACCAGCTGAACCTGCTGCATACGGATGTACAAGTTCGCGGCAGTTATCCGACGTTTATGGCTCGGTACTGGGCAGAGAACGGCATTAACATTGCCATGGAACCGGGAGATGAGCAGATCCTGCGTGAGCATACGGTTGATTTCATCTCATTCAGCTATTACACATCGCTGGTATCCGCAGTTAATCCAGAGGAATATGGAGTAACTGGAGGCAATCTGTACAGTACAATCAAGAATCCGAATCTGGAGCGTACGGAGTGGGGGTGGCAGCTTGATCCGATTGGTCTGCGTGTTGCATTGAAAGAGCTGTATGATCGTTACCAATTGCCATTATTTGTGGTGGAGAACGGCCTTGGAGCAAAAGATACCGTTGAAGCAGATGGTTCCATCAACGATGATTATCGGATTGATTATCTGAGAAGACATATTACACAAATGAAAGAAGCCGTTATGGATGGTGTGGACCTTATGGGCTATACCAACTGGGGAGCTATTGATATCATCAGCGCATCCACTTCGGAAATGTCCAAGCGTTATGGCGTGATCTACGTCGATCAGGACGACAATGGACAAGGTACATTGAATCGGTATAAGAAAAAGAGCTTTGGCTGGTATCAAAAAGTCATTGCCTCCAATGGCGAGAACTTGGAATAGATTAACCTATATGGGCACCCCGGGTGTAGCTGGAATTACGGCGCCGGGGCGCCTTTTACTATAATCTCGCAAGCTTATCACCAGCACCAAGGACACTTTAATGCATAAAAGATGACTACATGACATGCTGGATGGTATACTGTGATCGTATTGGGGGAGGGATAACCATGAAGAAGCCTATTATTGCTGTAGATATGGATGACACGATATGTCATCTGGTCAAGCGGGCCATATATCACAATAACCTCAACTTTCCGACCCATCCGTTGCGTTACGAGGATATGATTCATTGGGATACATCCCATTTGCGTCATCCCGAGAGCACGCATGATGTATTCTATGGTCGGCCGGGTCTGTTCGAGGAATTGGAGTTATATGACGAGTATGTTGTAGATGAGATGCGCAAGCTGAACGATGCATATGATGTTATTGTCGTGACGGCAGCAGAACCAAGAACGGTCGTTGAGAAGTGGAACTGGCTTCAGCGGCACATGCCATTTATAACCGCAGAACAGTTTATTACTTGCAAAAGGAAAAACCTGCTCGGTTTCGATCTGCTCATTGATGATGGCGCACATAATCTGATTCCGGCGCATGAGGATGGCAAGAAGGTCATCTGTATCCCGCATCCGTGGAATATACAGGAGCGTGAGCGATACAACTTTCCGTTGATGTCCTCCTGGAAAGAAGCCAAGGCATACATAGATGAAGTATTACAGGTTGTCGGAGTCTGAGATGTAAAATGATGGTCCAGAGTGCGGTGCTCTGGATTTTTTGCGATAGGCGAGAGGTGTTTCGCCTGTTATTTTTTTGAATGCAGCATAGAATGAATCCATATCCCGATATCCGACCAGCTCGGCAATCAGACTGACTTTGTGCTGTGAACTCTTTAGAAGTTCGCAGCTTTTTTGGATACGCAGATGTTGCAGGTGGCCGCTAAAGGTCTGTCCGGAATGCCGCAGAAACATTCGCCCAATCTGTTTTTCGCTCCAGCCAGATATACGGACCAGATCAGACATCCGAATTCGATTGCTTACGTGCTGCTTGATATAGTGAAGGATGTAATCAAAACCGGTGGAATGAATCTCTTCATTCTGATCCTTTTGATAAAGCTGTCTGTAGGTCAACAATACCAACTGGCTTACCATCGTGTATACCATGGTAGATGAACCAATTCCCTGAACGGAGGATTCACGGTATAGCTTCACCATCAGTTCTTCAATCCGGTCGTTGTGATCTACAACGGATATATAAGGAATCTGATTTTGAGCCAGATCCATCAGATGTTGAATGATTTCTTTTTCCTGAATGATGGCAGTCAGCGTGTTGATCAATTCAGCATTGAACAGACAATTATATATTATTAGCGGATGCTCGGTTGTGTTGGCACTCACAGGGCGGAAAACATGAGGAACGCCGACAGGAATGACAAACAGCATGCCTTTGGTCACAGGAAGAACATCTTCACCGATATGATGAAAGCCCTTTCCTTCGGCAACATAGCTATACTCAATAAAATCATGGGCGTGAAAAGGAAGCATAAAATCTTCAGAGCAACGATTGACGAACAGTTGCAGATGATTATGCAGGAAGTATTCACTCTTCATGAGCTGTACAGATGATTTCACAAGCAACCTCCTCGCACAGATGGCTGAAACACCGGATGAAATAGTCTGGATTACCGGGTATTTACGACAGCAGGATCGATATAATTATATCGTAACCCCGAAAGGGAAGCCAAGATGGAAAGGACGATCTGCTGATGTTTAACGTTAGTCACCTTCGTTGTGAGTACAAAATGAATCCGATTGGCCTTGATGTGAAATCACCAAGATTAAGCTGGCAGCTGCAATCCGATCGCCGGAATTGTACGCAATCCGCTTACCAGATTCAACTGTCGATGACAGAAGATTTTGAGGGAATTGCATGGGATTCTGGCGAGATAAGCACGGATCAATCCATACATGTGGAACTAAGCCCATTTCAGCCTTCTCCGCAAACGCGATACTACTACCGGATTCAGGCATGGGATGATGCGGGGAACAATTCAAGCTGGTCCGAAACGGCTTATTTCGAGATGGGACTCATGAATAGTAACAATCGCTGGCAAGCGGAATGGATTACAGCTCAACCAATAGATGATGGAGATACGTCATGCCCTCGTATGCGAAGGCTGTTTCATGTGAATAAGCCAGTTGCGTCTGCCCGCATATATGTAACAGCACTTGGATTATATGAGTTGCAGATGAACAATACAAGAGTCGGAGAAGATTATTTTACACCTGGCTGGACTTCTTATCGTAAGCGGTTACAATATCAAACCTATGATGTTACTCATCTGCTTCAACAAGGACAGAATATTTTAGGTGCTCATCTGGGAGATGGCTGGTACCGAGGGTATCTTGGCTGGAGCAAAGAACGGGAGATATTTGGCTCAACGTCTGCATTGCTGCTGGAACTACATATGAAATATGCAGATGGATCAGAGGAATGCATACTATCCAATGGGGAGTGGGAGGCTGCTCCAAGTGCCATTCGCATGTCGGACATCTATATGGGCGAGACGTATGATGCACGGATGGAGTCCGATTGGTCGGATTCATCCCAAGTGAACTGGTCACCCGTGAACATACTGGAACATTCGAAGGATATCATCGTTGCGCAGGAAAATGTACCCGTCACTCAAGTGGAACAATTACAGCCAATCGCCTTGTTAACAACCCCACAGGGAGATCGTGTATTAGACATGGGGCAAAATATGGTCGGTTGGGTGAGGTTCAGCATTCAAGGTGAGGGGGGCAGACGGTTGAACTGCACCATGCTGAGATATTGGATCGTGATGACAACTTTTACACTGATAATCTTCGGGCTGCCAAACAGTGTATTCGCTATACGTGCAAGGGGGAGGGAGTGGAAACATTTGAACCGCATTTTACATTCCAGGGGTTCCGATATGTGAAGCTGGTTGGTTTCCCGCAGCATGTCAGTCTGGATGAATTCACCGGCATAGTGCTGCATTCGGATATGGAGCAAACAGGTCAGTTCTCATGCTCCAGTCCACTGGTTAACCAACTGCATCACAATATATTGTGGGGGCAAAAGGGGAATTTTCTTGATGTTCCGACTGACTGTCCACAGCGGGATGAACGGCTCGGGTGGACCGGCGATGCACAGATGTTTGTCCGCACGTCTTCTTACCTCATGAACACGGCACCCTTTTTCACCAAGTGGTTGCGGGATCTGGAAGCGGATCAGGGAGAAGATGGAGGCATTCCATTTTTCGTTCCGGATCTGAGAAGTTCCACGTCTGAAGGATGGGGTGACACCAGTCATTCCTCAGCTGCTTGGGGTGATGCAGCAGTCATCTGTCCTTGGACCATCTATGAGATGTATGGGGACGCCAGACTACTGGCCGAGCAATATGAGAGTATGAAACGGTGGATCGAATACATTCACGTGCAGGGTGACGATCCGTATCTGTGGAACACGGGATTCCACTTTGGCGATTGGCTGGGGCTGGACTCCAAGCCCGATAGTTATGTTGGCGCAACGGACACGGATTATGTGGCAACGGCATTCTATGCCTATTCGGTTTCGTTAACTCAAAAAGCGGCTGAGGTGCTTGGAAAGACAGATGATGCTGAATATTACAAGCAGTTGCATACAAACATTGTTCATGCCTTTCGAAATGAATTCGTGACGCCAGCCGGCAAAATTGCTGTTCCAACACAAACAGCGCATGTTCTCGCCCTGCAATTCAACCTGCTGGACGACAATGCCCGAACTCGTGCTGTTGATCAATTGGCGAAACTGGTGAAAGAGGCGGACAATCATCTTACTACAGGCTTTGTAGGCACGCCTTATCTGAATCCGGTGCTGAGTGACGCAGGTCTTCATGATCTGGCGTATACATTACTTTTTCAAGAGGATTATCCGTCCTGGTTATATCAGGTGACACAAGGCGCAACCACCGTCTGGGAACATTGGGATGGGATCAAAGAGGACGGCAGCCTCTGGAGTGCTGACATGAACTCCTTTAACCACTATGCGTACGGGGCAATTGGAGAATGGTTGTATCGTTATGTTGCTGGTATTCGCTCCGATGAACATCAGTCAGGATTCCGAATGGTGCATATCGCGCCGCAACCCGGACCTGGACTGGATTGGGTGGAAGCGAGTTTGGAGACCATGTATGGTCCAGTTGCTTCAAGCTGGCATCGGCTGGGTGAGGGTGAGATGCAGATACGGGTGCATCTTCCTGTCAATACGAGAGGTAAGGTACGTCTTCCCGGAGCAGGTGCACAGACCGTTCTGGAGCAAGGGAAGCCGCTCGATCAGGTAAGTGAAATTCAGGATATCCGTAGCATTGGAGAGGATCTTGAAGTCACACTTGGATCTGGAAGTTACCATTTCACGTACAAGAACTGATCCATTTTGGATATAAAATGTCGAATAATGCTGAATAATGGTGTAATATAGCGAAAATAATATAAATAAAGATTGTATTACCCTCTCGTGCTGATTACAATGAAGCATAGAATCTGGATTGCGGCCGGAAACTATCATCCCATATCAGTCACAAGTGAGGTCATCTTTATGAATCAACCGGTTAATCGGCCCCGGCGTATTGCGTATCTGGATCTCTATCGTGCTTTTGCCATCATGGCAGTGGTAGCCATTCATGCGACTTCAACAGCAGTTGCCCATTACCCCAAGCACACGTTAGATCATGATGTGTATTACTTCTGGAACACGTTCCTGCAATTTGCCGTTCCAGCTTTCCTGTTCCTGTCATCCCTGGTCTTGTTCTACAACTACAATGGCAAGGTGAATGAGAAGGGTTGGATGCTCGCTTTTTATAAGAAGCGTTTATTCTATGTATTTGTACCGTATGTGGTGTGGTCCCTTATCTACTTCGCCATCAAGCAGTTGCTTGCGGGCAAAGAACCTTTGACCCACGGTGCTCAATTTGCCAAGCAATTAATGATGGGAACCGCTCATACGCACTTGTACTTTTTTCTGATTATTCTTCAATTTTATATCGTGTTTCCTTTACTTCTATCGCTTACACGCTATCATCTTTTTAATCGGTACTTGCCATTATTCTGTATTGCGGGCCAAGCGATTTTCTATGCACTACATTTGCAGTTTCACTTCGAACGGACAGGAAGTTTGTTGCCCAGTTATCTGATTGTCATCGGATTTGGCGCATGGATTGGGCTGAACTTTGAATGGGCATTGAAGAAACTGTATATTTATCGTTACGTGCTTATCGCTGCGTTGTTGAGCGGGGGGCCATTTTCATATATGGTAATGCTTATATCAAAACCGCTTTCGCTGTATATCCGGTGGTAACCTATACCCTATTGTTCCTGTTCCGGAATCTGTATATGTTGTCTGCTTGCTTGCTCCTGCTGATCTTCAGTGAACGCATGGGCAGCGGCAAACATACTGAAGTTCGCAAAGCGACGCATGTACTGGACTCCTTGGGTACAGTTGCGTTCGGTGTATTCCTAATGCATCCACTCGTACTCCTCCTCTGGAGACGTGAATTCACAGATGAACTGGCTCGACATTTCAGCCTGGGTATCATTCTATCTTATGTTGTGGCGCTCCTGATCTCGTGGATCTGTGCAATGGGATTGCGCCGGATGAAGTGGGGATGGGTACTGATTGGACGTTAGGTTAAAATAAACAGATGCCAGTTGAGATAAGGGTTTCAAGTCTTCAAGTGTTCTAATCTGGTACCCATACACTACACACGTTCAGAAAGAAGTGTGCAGTGTATGGGTACTTTTTATTTTAGCGAATTATGGTGACAAACCATGCCTCGACATCGTATTGTTTACTTCTACAGATTATGATCAATTTCACATTTATGTATAATTTTGTTGATTTCAATCTGGAAATCAACTAACATTTAATAAAACATTCCAAATTCTTCAAATGGGAGGGCGACTTTTGATGACATGGAATTTGTACAGCATGATGCCCAAAATGATAATGGCTCCCGGCTATTCCGAGGCAATATGTACAGAGCCCAATAGAATAATGGTAGCGTTTACCGAGCAGTCTTTTGAAACGAAGTATCGTGACACCTTGTACCACATTTCCTCCAGGGACTTGTTCGTGGGCAACGATATCCTCCTGTTAAACCGATTATCAGTACCTGTCGTAATCAACGTTCTGACCTTGGAGAACTTGCCTAAAATGCGCTTCGGTTTTCCAATGGTATTGTCCAGACAAGACGACGGAGTTAAGCTGTTTGTGAAATTCGTAATAGAGATGTTCGGACAGAGCGCTTTCCAACCTGAGTACAGCAAACAACTATCCCTTCAATTCACAGAATTTTTAAATATGTACCGGATGATGAATCAGAGCACCGATAATCTGAAAGGCAAAATTGACAACCGATTAATTATCATTCATCGCATGATACGAAGTCAATATTCGGAGCCGCTTACTCTTGAAGACATGGCAGCACGAATTGGCTGTAATCCGGTTTATTTAAGTAACACATACAAGAAAGTATTCGGGTGTTCACCCATTAAATCTCTTCAGAAAATCAGGGTACAAAAGGGACGTGAACTGCTTAAGCATACCGATCTGACGATCAATGAAATAACGAAGTCTGTCGGTTATATCTCTAGTTCACAGTTCGCCGGTTACTATAAAAAATATTACGGGCTCTCTCCAAGTGAATATCGTAAACATCTGTGCAATAAGAGCAGGGAGGAAATCAGTGATGGAACAAGTAGCTAATTCGATGATTACAGCAAAAATCATTCAGATTGTTCACCATATACTTGGATATCACTTGGACATTCCTCTGGATGAGCGACTAGAAAATCTCGGGTTCGACTCCATAAAGTATATTTCACTAATTGTTGCACTAGAAGAGGAGTTTGGTATTACTTTTCGGGACGAGGATCTATTGTATGAATGTTTTGCTACAGTTGAACAGATCGAGTGGAGAATATCGGGTATGGTATCTTCTTCATAGAAATAACAGCAAAAACAGGAACAGGGATTTATGTTCAAGGTCGTACAATTAACTTCTATTTGCCAAACAACATATTAACGATATGTTATGCGACCACTGTATCACTGAAATCGTGCAAGATAAACACTGCGCACTCATGGAATGAGGGTCTGAATTGAAACGATTATGTGAGTTGTTAGATCAGTCAGAACAACGATATCCGCATAAAGCAGCTTTGATCACAGACGAAGGCCATTTTACTTATAGTCAACTAAGTCAGGAGAGGGATCGTATATCCGCTTATCTGCAAGTCTGCGGTGTAAAAGCAGGCGAGCGAATCATACTGCTTTTGCCTCATGGCAAATTTATCGTCTCATCCATTTTTGCCGCCTCCAGGCTTGGAGCAACATACATTCTCCTGCATGAGAGTACGACGAGATATCAATTGGACTACATTGTTAAAGATTCGCAAGCTTCCTATCTGCTAACGACCGATGCATTTGTTGAAAAGTTGGCGATGTCCTCGTATATGGAGATTAAAGTCATAACAGAAAATGACGTGACCGCACATGCAATACAGCCTAGCAGATCAGATGACCCGGAGTACGAAGATGGCTCTGATACTAGTAATGAAGTTGCCTGTTTGTTGTATACATCGGGAAGTACAGGCCGGCCCAAGGCCGTGGTATCACACCATTCCAGCATGCTTTTTGTACTGGAGAGCATTCAGTCTTGCCTGAATATAGAATCAGATGACGTAATCGGCAATTTTCTTCCGTTGTCTTTTGATTACGGGATGTACCAGGTTTTTCTGGCTTTTAATCAACATGCAACGATAGCCTTGGGTCAGCGATCTGATGTAGGTCCGGCGCTCATTCAAAAAATTAGGGAATGGGGTATTACCGGTTTACCGATTGTACCCAGCATGGGTGAAGCGCTGATCAAACTTATGCGCAGACAGATGACACAATTACCGGAGATTCGTTTCATTACCAATACAGGAGTCTGCACTTCCCCAAACTTATGTAAACGAATTCAATACATTTTTCCCGAATGCGCGGCTACATCTGATGTATGGACTAACGGAGTGTAAACGGGTCTCCATCCTTCAGCCGGAATTTCTCGCTGATAAACCGGGTTCTGTCGGAACATCTCTTCCGGGTACAAGCTGCACCGTGATCGATGAAAGAGGCATGCAACTGCCACCATATAAGGTGGGCGAATTGGTTGTGCATGGTCCTCATGTCATGATGGGTTACTGGAATGACCCGCAACGAACAGAGCACGTTTTTCGAAATATGGACTCTCCTGAGCGGAGCCTGCATACGGGGACTACTTCTGGATGGACGATGAAGGTTTCTTGTATTTCTACGCTCGTAAGGATGATATGTACAAGCAGAATGGCTTTCGCATAAGTCCTACGGAGATCGAACTGGCAGCAGTAGATATCGATGGTGTCGAACAAGCGGCGCTGGTACTGACCGGTGACGATGCTGTGCCTATTCTTGCAGTAAGTTCTACACGGCCTGTGGAAAGCATACTCGACGAATTACGATTGCGGCTGGAAGATTATAAGATGCCATCTCAGATCTATGTCACAGACCAGTTACCTTTAACTTCAAACGGTAAAATTGATAAAAACAAGCTGAAAACAGACCTGGAGAAGGAGTGAAGCGTTTGAACTATGAAGCGTTGCGGTCGAAATACGGCAGTCCGCTATATGTATACGACTTGAATATTCTTCGCCAATCCTGCAATAGGTTGAGAGATGCATTACCCGAGTCTTCGATGTTGTATTACTCGCTAAAGGCGAATCCTCACCCTGCAATTGTTAAGCAGTTGTTAGATTTGGGGTGCAGGGCCGAAGTTTCATCGCTGGGTGAGCTGAATACCGTGTTAGAAGCCGGAGGATTACCCCGAGATGTATTGTACACTGGTCCAGGAAAGAGCGAATTGGAATTGAAGATGGCTGTTGCACAGGGGGTACAATGGTTCTCGGTAGAATCAATGCAGGAGCTGGAAAGATTAAGGTCGGTAGTGCCTTCTGGTACACCTCCAATTCAAGTCATTATGCGAATCAATCCCGATCAGGGCTTGGCTGATGCTGGACTGGCCATGACGGGCACACCCTCTCAATTTGGAACGGATGAGCAGAAGCTTTTGCGAGAACTGAGGGAAGTGCAGGAATGCGACGAAATTCGTATTGCCGGGTTTCATATTTTTAATGGCAGCAATACGGCGAGTGCAGAGAGACTTGCGGAATCTTTTCTCTCATGCATCCAGGTGATCGCCAGAATATCCAAGGAGACCGGAATACAACTGCAATTCGTGGATTTAGGAGGCGGATTTGGACATCCCTATGCTGTGTCAGGCACGCCACCGAATTTTAGTGGAATCAAGGTCCAACTGGAGACTGCACTCGATGAGTATATGCCGGGATGGAGAACGGGTGAGCCTGTTATAGCATACGAGTCCGGACGATATCTTCGGCCGCATGCGGTGTTCTGGTTAGCTCGGTTGTGGATATCAAGGAAAGCAAGGGCAGCCGTTATATCGTCCTGGACAGCGGCATTCACCATCTGGGCGGGATGTCGGGGCTTGGACGCATACCACGTGTACAGTATGACATCATGCCCGTCACAGAGAAGACCGACACTCATCCGCAGAAGACCCACATTGTAGGACCGCTGTGCACCCCGCTTGATTTTTTTAACAAAAACGCAATCATGCCTTCCTTACAATTGGAAGAGCAGGTCTACATTCCGAATGTTGGGGCTTATGGGATTACTGCCAGTTTATTGGGATTTCTGAGCAGGGACATTCCCGTTGAAATAGTGGTGGATGAAGGTAACGTGAAGCATGTATCACATCTTGCTCTGACACGAAGAACGCATCTGAATGAAATGAATGAAATGTATGAAGGGAGGGCTATTCATGAGCATTGAACAAATTAAACATGAAGTTGCTGTGCTGGTAAAGCAGAAAATTCATCGTGATCTGGAGATGACGGACGATCTGAAAAGTGCAGGTCTTGATTCTATGAAAGCGATTGATTTGCTGCTGGAGCTGGAGGAGAAGTTTGAAATGACTATTCCCGACGAGTACATGATTAATGATACGTTTGCTTCCATGAGCAACATTGTGAACATGATCCATACATTGCAACAAAATGCTTAGCTTTTCGATTAGGGGCGAGGGAGGATGCCATGGACGTACTTTTCATTTATAGCGGAAAGGGCGGAGTCGGGAAATCCACTTTCGCCGTAAATCTAGCATATTCATTACGAGGGTTGAGAGTAGGACTGTTTGATGCAGATTTTGAAGGGCCAAGTATACCTACCATGGTGTCCGGAATTGAAGAAGAGCCGATGGTAGCAGAAGGGCTGGGAATTCACCCGGGAACCTACGCAGGTATACGCATCTCTTCCTCTGGACTGATTGAAAACAACGGCCTCAGCAGATCTCTTTCAGGCAAATATTTGGAAGGCGCGTTGGATCAGTTACTGATAAAAGCCTGTTGGGATGTGGATCTATTAATCGTCGATATGCCTCCAGGCACTTCCGAGATTCACCATCAACTGCTTCGTCTGTTGCAAGGACGGTGCCTGCTGATTACAACGCCTCAGACAGTAAGCTTTGCAGATACGCAGAAAGGGATCGACTTGATGCGACGGATGGAGGTTCCGCTGCTTGGTATCGTCGAAAATATGTCTCAGTTCCAATGTGAATGCTGCGGACATTCCACTGCGATCTTTTCGGGGATACAGATGGCATGCTGGCTGTTCCGAACGGTCTGCAAGTGCTCGACAGGTTTCCTATAATACCTGAAATTAGCGCGAAGGGGAACGAAGGCATTCCCTTTGTACTTGCAAATCCGGATCATCCTGTGAGTACACGAATGGCCGGACTTGGACGTCAATTAGTTATTTTGTTCACACAAAAGTTCAACACATGGAGGGTTCACTAAGGGTTTTACTTTGGTCAAAGGGGAGGATGCCGTTGCTAAAACCGTTAGAGCTCAGCAGAGGACTTATCCCGGAGGATATGCTATCGCAAGCATTAGAGCAGTACGGCATCATGGAATACACAACGTACCCTTATCTCAACATGAATGGTACTGTCGTTCCGATAAACCGGGTTTCGGAGACATCCAGGAAAGCCCTCGTTGAAGATCAAGAGGGAAACCTGTACTTTTTGAAAGAAATCCCTTGGTACATCCGATCCATTGAGCACGCCGTGAGCATAATTCAGCTCCAGCATGAGCTGGCTCTGAAAGCGGTTCGGGTCCCTGCCGTTCAGTTAACTGCATCCAGGGAGCTGATTGTACATGCGGGTAATCAAAGTACATTGTACCTGCAATCGTATATACCAAACGGCTCGATGTATAATGCCAAGCCTCAACAGATACGTGCTGCCGGGGCGGTATTGGGTGAATTTCGGACAAAGGCTGCGTCCGCATATGCACTTCAGAGACTGAAGTTGCCCAAGCAATCTCCGTATGCTTCCACAAAAGATGTACTTGTACTTTTGCTTAAAAAGTACATGCAGAAACGCAATGAAATGAGTCAAGAGGACCAGAAGGAAGTACAGCGTTATGTCCAGGTTTGCAAGAAAATGGTAGACGAGTGGTCTGTTCAGCACGCTGACACAGCAGAAGCGGTGACATCGATTGCGCACGGAGACGTGAATCCGATGAATTTCATTTTCTCATCCGATGGTTCGGTATCGGCGCTGATTGATTTTGACAATGCATGCTTCACCGATTCTCTTGTGGATCTGGCTGAAGGATTGCTTACTTTTTCCGGCATCACCTACCGAACCGGCAGCTCGCGTTTTGAAGCTGTTCATGAATTGGAACCTCAGCCGTTCCAGCAATTTCTTGAAGGTTATCAAGAACATCATTCTCTGCTGGCCGAAGAGATCTCGGTACTACCTCTGTTAATGGGCACAACGTGCATCAGGCTGGCAAGTCTTGGTCTTATTCGAGGGGATTGGCCTGTCTCCTCGGCGAGTATGCACATGGATAACATTCGGAATGTCGTGAAGACCTCGCAAGCGTATTTGAGTGAGAATTACTGAACCCACAAGGGGAGGGAGGTTGGACATGGAGAAGAGAACGCTGGGAAAGACAGATATAAATGTAGGCGTCATGGGGTTTGGCAGCTCCCAGATCGGTTATGAACAAACCAGCCAGGAAACAGTGAACCACCTGTTGAATCTTGCATTGGATCATGGACTTAATGCTATCGATACTGCTGAGTGTTACCCGAACAGCGAGGAACGAATTGGTCAGGCCGTTTCGGGAAGGCGTGCAGAATTCTATCTATTCACCAAATGCGGTCATTCGGACGAGGACAAGTATCACGATTGGGACCCTGACTGGCTGGAACTGAGTGTAGACCGGAGCCTGAAGCGACTGGGCACAGATTATATTGATGTTTTGCAGCTGCATGGCTGCTCTGAAGAGATTTTACAACGTGGTGAGGTCATTCAGATGCTAAAAAAGATTCAGGCAGCGGGAAAAGCGAGATATTTGGGTTACAGCGGGGACGGGGAACAAGCGAAATATGCGATCAAGATGCAATGTTTTGATACGCTGCAGGTGACCGTTAATATTGCTGATCAAATCGCCTTAGAGGAAATCATTCCCTTAGCACAGCAGCAGCAGCTTGGGGTCATTGTGAAGCGTCCGATTGCCAATGCCGCCTGGGTTAATCCAGGGGAGCATAAGAAACGTTATGAACGCCAGCTTGCTATGTGGAAAAGAATGGGCAAGACGCCGGAATCTATGGTCAAGCCAGCAAAAGTAACTTATGAGGAGCGCTTGCTCAAGCTGGGATATTCCTTTCAAGAGGATCCTTTGCTTACGACAGAACTGGCACTGAGGTTTGCGCTGTCGATTCCCGGTGTGCATACAGTTATGGTAGGCACGACGAAACCAGATCGTTGGCTGGACAATTATGCATTGGCAAGCAAAGGGAACCTTGCACGGGAACAATATAAGGCCATTCGAGAGCGCTGGAAGGAACGGATGGACAAGGAATGGTTCGCGGTTCCATAACACCAATAGCAAGAAAGGAGTTGCATGATCATGGGTCTGAAATCGCGTTTTCTAGATGATGGTTATGCTGTCGTTACAGGAATATTTGTATCAGATGAGCTGAATCAGCTAAAGATTGCGATGGAAAAATTGATCACCAAGGTGAAGCAGGAACCACTCCGGTATACGACTCGTTACACCTTGAAACAGGATCCTGATTACGACACTTGGGGTGTAAATAATATTTTCAAATTGGACTTGTACGAGCCCGCTTTTGGAGACGTTTTTGGGAACGAACATCTGATGGATGTACTTCAAGAGATCTTGGGCGAAGAATTGCGGTTTTGGGGAGCCCATGCGCTATGGTCGCCGGAGAAGATCAATTATCGATTGCGTTGGCACCGGGATTACGGGGACAACGAGTTATATCACCCAGAAGGTATTCCCAATCATGTGCAGTTCAATATTCCTTTGTACCCGGATTCTTGTTTTATCGCGATTCCCGGTTCGCACCGACGTACACTTTCCGATCAGGAGAGATGGGAAGTGAACAATAACGGGGCTCATCCGTTACCTAACGAGGTTCAAATCACATGTCAACCCGGAGACGTTCTATTTATGAATGCGCATACACTTCATCGCGGAGCATGTACGTCTCAAGCCTACAGGAGAACGTTGCATTACAGCGTTCAAGGTAAAGAGGAAGCGTATGGAGGGCATACCTCCTATCCGGAGATGAAGGAAAAGGCATATCTGGATCAGATGCACCCCACGGTTCAGCAATTGATGATTAACTCTGTCCAATGGGATGAATCTCACCCCCTATCTTCATCGGAGTTGTTACGCAAGGTAAGAAGCAAGCACGAACGAGAAAAGTATATCGCCGGCCAGGTTTGATTTTACCACAAAATAATATTCATATGAGGAGAGATGAGCTTATGTTAGGACCTTATTACACAAAGAAAGACAAGAAGTTGGGATATCGCGGGAACAACATATATGATGCGTTGGACAACGTACTTGCAGGGCAATACACGCTGGCAGAAGCTGAGAATCGGGTCAAGAGTTTCAGCGAACAGAAGTATTGGGGCGCTATCGCCAGAATTAATCATCAGATCAATATGTCAAGCAATCTGTTTTTTGGAGAAATGAACGCCCTGTTCACACTGCTGCCTTTGACGACTCGAATGATATCTTCCCCGGGTGCCGTATACGGTCGCGAGGCGATCAGTTATACAACCGATGTATGCCCTATTTCTTTGGAGTGGTTTGACCTGCCGAACAAGGCATTTTTATCAGAGTCCTCACAAATTTATCTGGAATTGTCGGTGCTCCAGCACCAGGTTGATCATGTATATTCCGTGTATAACTCATTCCGCAAGGAAAATGTGGATGCATCCCATCTGTCCGAGTTTCACCATATTGAATATGAAGGTGCGGTTGATCAAGTAGCGAATAAGGAGATAATCCGTCAATTGTTGTTTAGAGTCATTCAGGATTTGCTCAAACATAATGAAGCGGATCTGAGTGTTTTCCTTTCTCAGGACCGTCTGAATCAACTTGACGAAGTCAGTCGCAGTCAAAAAATAACGGAATTAACCTTTGAAGAAGCTTTAGCCGCACTTTACGAAGATACAAAAGATGAAATCTACAACAAATTCACACTTGAACACTTCGGTTCATGGGAAGAAGTCCGACTCACCGAGATTTATGGCGGATTCTTGGCAATTAGTGAGTTCCCTTTGCTTGAGGTACCGTTCTATCATGCAGAAATGAAGGGGCGGGACAGACGCGTTGCAAACAACACGGATTATATCTGGCCGGGATATCGGGAAACGATCGGTAGCGGTCAGCGTGTAGGTACCCTTGACCAATTGAAAGAAAAAGCGGAAGTATTTAACCTGCCTGAAGAAGATTACGCATGTTATCTCCAGTCCAGAACGCTCGATAACTACAGGGAAACATCGGGCTTTGGCGTCGGATGGGAGCGACTGATTCATGGTTTGCTGGAGATGCCATATATATGGAGTGCCGTTCAGTTCCCGAGAACCAATGTGACTTTGAAACCATAAGGCGGGAAACCATTTATGATAACCAAGTGGGATCATGTTCAGGACAAGCTACTAGGTTTAATCGAACACGCAACAGCAAATTCTTCATTCTACAACCAAAGGTTACAAGGCGTTACCGATGCCGGCTGGAGCCAAGCCAGGTTTGAGCAGATACCCATATTGGAGAAATCCGAACTGACCGGCAGAGAAGAATCGCTGCTTACGGACGCTGAGGCCAGACTCTATGTCGAATATACCAGTGGTTCTACGGGACAACCGCTCAAATGTTATAAATCAGTTGAAGAAAAATGGAAAAAAGCACGCCTCTTGTGGGGCCTTCGAAAAACCAATGGAGGTATTGGACCTAAAGATCCGTATGCCATGTTTTATGCCTTCAATGAAGATGATCTATCAACCGACCCCATATCCATTTACCATGAGGTCATGTATCTGTCCATGCTTGATCTGTCACCGGAACGACTGGACGACTATTATGAAGCTCTGCTGAAGTATCGACCGCAGTGGCCGCTGTCCGTATCTACCGCACTCTATCTATTCGCGAACCATCTGCTGGAGCGAAATTTGGATCGGGCAAACTTCCGTTTAAATATATCGAAATTAATGGGGAGATGTTATTTGACTATCAGCGCAAGGTGATTGAAGAGGCCTTCGGTCCCATTGTTTATAACCATTATGGTTCCCGCGAATTTTGGTGTATTGGCATGAGCTGCAAAAACGGTAATCTGCACTTGTCTAGCGATCAATTGTATGTGGAAATTGCGAATTCGGACAAAGATGGCTATGGAAACGTGGTGATTACCGACTTGACCAATCGAATCTGGCCATTGATCCGTTATGACACCGGAGATATTGGCAGGCTGTCTGAACAGAAATGTGACTGCGGATCACGACATCCCGTCATCGAAGTGACCGGTGGGCGGGCAACCCAATATATTCGATCAGGTGATTGGATCGCCAATCCGATTCTGTTTCATTATGCGGTAACCAAGGTCAACCGGAATTTCCCGGATGCCGTTCGACAATTCCGTGTAATGCAGGTGCAGCAAAAGCAATTTACGTTTTACCTTGTGCCTGGCAAGGGATTTCAGGAAGCAGCCGAGCTCCTATTGCGGCAAGAACTTCTGCACAAACTGCCTGACGACGTTAACCTGACGATTGTTCATCAGGACAGACTGAGTATGGATGGTCCCAAGTTCGATTATTTTATTCCTTATCGCCAGGCGAATACATGATATCAGCAATATTGCCAAATCATTCTATATCTGAGGGTGAGCGTATGTCGCATTTTGAAACGGTATGCAGGCTTGTAAAAGAAGAGCTTGAGGATCGGATTGAAGACAATTATGTTTTTTCGGGAAAAGAGAATCTGGTATCTGATCTGCAATTGGACTCCATTATGATTCTTCAGTTGATCATTAAGATAGAGGATGAGTTTCAAATTACGATTGAGGATGACGAACTTACACCGCAACTATTCGAGAATGTTGAAGTGTTAACGGCCTTCGTTGATACCAAGACAGCGTAAAGGATGAATATTCGTGCACATTTCTCTTCAAGGACTTCGATTGCTTCTTGTTGGGGGTTCGGGAACGCTTGGAGGGTGTCTTCTTGAAAAAATGCTGCAAGAAGGGGCGATTGTCGCTGCCACCTATAACCAAACCCCTATTCATATTCATGAGAATTATACAGGTATACAGGATCGTCTATATGTCGGTCATCTGGATGTCACGAAAACAGAACTTCTGGATGAATCTTTACAAGGACTAATGGATCGACTGGAATGGGTGGATGGGCTGATATATAATGCCGGAATTATCAACGATGCGTCTTTTGACGAGATGAGTTATGCTCAATGGCGCGATGTTATGCAGGTTAACCTGGACGGCGCATTTCTCGTCTCTCAGAAGGTCAGCCAGCTGATGAAGGCACGAGGCAGGGGGAAAATTATTCACGTGTCCTCTTACCGCGGTATTGTAGGGAGCTCCCAGCAAAGCAATTATGCAGCTTCCAAGGCCGGACTTAATGCTCTGACCAAATCAATGGCACGTGAGTTGGGTTCATTCGGCATTGCGGTTAATGCAATCTGTCCGGGATTTATGCGAACCAATCTGAACCGGCATCATGCTGGAAAATATCAAAAGGCTCTCGATGAGAGTCTTTTGTCCCGCATTTCCACACCGGAGGAGACAGCGAATTTTATTCTTTATCTGTTGTCCGAACACGTTGCCAATGTCAGCGGGCAGATCTTTCAAATGGACAGCAGAGGTTAGACGAGATGTGCACGAAGGAGGCGAGTGCATGAAGGATATGGAACCCCGGTGTATCGGTGACATCCTGTTACATCAGGCAGAGCAGAGTACGGATCGGATTGCCGTAACATTCGGCGAGCAGAAGTGGACGTATAAGCAGCTTTTGTCCACAACCGCGGCCTTACAGTTAGAGATTGAGGATCGTGTTAGGGAAGGCGAAGTGGTGGTGATCTGCCTGCCCAACTCTCCAGCCTACATCCATGCTTACTTTGCGGTTACCTTGCTGGGAGCGGTAATCATGCCGCTCTATTCCGGCAGTTCCGAGGCAGAAATCAGACTGGCTTGTCATACGGTAGACGCCGCTCTCTGTATCACTACTCAGGAGATGAAATCCAAGCTAAGTAATCAGAACTTGTCAGTCCTGAGTCTGGAGGATTCGCAGGCACCCTCTGTGGAGACGAAGCCCATATACAGACCTCGTCTTGCAGACGAAGTCGCCTTAATGCTGCAAACGTCGGGAACGACCGGGAATCCCAAAATTGTTCAGCACACTCACCATAACCTGATTACCAATGTGAAGGCTCATTGCGAATCTCTGTCGCTGACGGAGAAAGATAAAGTGCTGATCACGCTGCCTATGCCTTTCGGCTATTGCAATACCTCCCAATTCTTGAGCCACCTGTACCTGGGCGGAGAATTGGTCATTATGACAGGTCTGTTTCTGCCCACTTCATTTATGAAAACGATGCAAGAGCAAGACATTACCGTGGTTACTGCAGTACCAACCATGCTGCAAGCGTTGAGCCTGTTGAAATCCGATTATAAATCGCTTCCTCATCTGCGTTATATCTGCTTTGGGGGAGGACAAGTTACGCCCAACATATTGGAGTCCGTTCGCAAGAAACTGCCCTCCCATGTGAAAATGGTGCAAACGTACGGCCAAACGGAGGCCGGTCCGCGGATTACAACCAGGATCATTCCGGAAGTATATGAACCATCTAATGTCGGCCAAGCCATACGCGGGGTTGAAATCTCCATCAGGGATGAAGAAGGCAATCGCTTGGATGTGCATGAACCAGGTGATGTATGGGTTCATAGTTCCAGCATCATGAAGGGATATTACCTCAATCCAACAGAGACGGATAAAGTACTGCAAAACGGATGGCTTCGTACAGGAGATCGCGGTTACTTGGATGAGCAAAATAATCTGTGGATACTGGGAAGAACCAAACTGTTGATCAAAACAGGAGGTAAACAGGTGCATCCGGAGGAAATTGAGCGACTAATCATGGAGCACTTTCCGCTGGAGCAAGCCATTGTCAAAGGAGAGGCTGATCCTTGGCTCGGCGAAGCACTGGTAGCTTACATCATTCCTCGCAAATCGGATGCACCTGTTGAAGCTACAGATATTTTGCGTTTGTGCCGTTCCAAGTTATCCGCTTACAAGGTGCCTAAAAGGGTGGAAATTGTGCAAACCCTTCCGAGAACTGCTACCGGAAAGATCCGAAGAGATTAAGGAAGGAGGAACTCTTCTGTATATATATCGTTACGGTCCCCTTCATGTACAGGTGGATTTTGCATCTCGTCTTCATGCGCTTGAGGAACGAACCAGACAATGGTACTCACACGTCTTGATAGATGACCAGCCGGAACAGATTGACCATCACTGCAGAATTGAAGCTTGGGACACAAGCCCTTGGATTAACAACCCGGAATTGGACGAAGTAATTTGGGCCAAAGACCGGGTGAATATCCGTTCCAGCCTTCAATTCAATTATAACATCGATTGGGATTCCCGTTGGAACAGCAGATTGCATTTCGTTCAGCGGACGGGGTATGACGAGTTTGAGGATCGGTCATGGGAATTTTCTCAACGGATATCTCTTTTCCCAAATTGATGCACATGAATGCATTTCTCTTGCATTCGGTATGCGTTGTAGGCGAAGACGGAAAAGCGATTATTTTTCTGGGAGCAAGCGGAGCCGGTAAATCCACGATTGCCCAGAAAGCAATGGATGCAGGCTACTCCGTCATTACCGATGATACGGCGCTGCTGATGTTTGTCGAGGATGAATTGGTGGTACATGCCACACCGTATATCTCCCGATCCGGTCTTATTGGACGGCATGGATGCTGGCCGGTCGGCGCGTTTGTTCTGCTGGGGAAGGATGCTGTTAATACTGTCATGCCGGCCAGCAGACAAGCGTTTGTACAATCTCTGCAGGAACGAATTTTTGAGACACAGTATCTCACTCATATCTTTTCATTTTCCAGCGGTGGATTGGGCGGCGACATCGCCAAACGATTGCTGGGGTACACACGTAAAATTACGAGGCAGTTCAAGGCTTATCATCTCCAATTCAATCTTCAGTTGAAGCTGGAGGACGTGATGGGCGAATTCCTGTCCGGGGAGGGGCAACATGTACGTTAACGTGCGCGCTATGATCGAAAGAGTGGTGAACGGAGAGCTTCAACTGTATTTACAGATTCGGGACAAGCCCAATCAACCCAAGGCATGGGAACTGCCCGGAGGGCAACTCGAAGAGTATGAGTCCATGATCGATGGACTGAAACGGGAGGTCAGGGAAGAAACAGGCCTTGAACTGACCCGCATTTCAGGTAAGGATACGTATTTGCAGGTAAGGACAGGCACAGGTTTACTGGAGGGCATTCAACCTTTTGCTGTCTACCAGACACTGGAGGGACCCATCGATTCGATGGGTGTATATTTTCGCTGTGAAGCTGAAGGCACAGCCTTGCAGTCCGGAGATCAAGCTCGTGACGGACGTTGGGTACCTGTCAAAGAATTAAAGCAGATGGCAGAGCTGGATATGGAATCGTTCAGCTGGATTGATTCCGTGGGTATTCAGTTGTATCTGCAATCGGAAGATGATAAACCTGTTCAACAATTGGAGAAGGGGGATTTAAGATGAGCAAAACAACACACGACACCATTGCATATTTCAAAAATAAAGCGGACAAGTACGACTTGGTAGAGGAACAGGCATATTGGCAGCTGTCCGACCAGCTGTTATGGAACGTTTTCAAAAAGAAGTCTTGGATCGATTACCTGCCGGGTTCACGTTTTTTGATGCGGGTGGAGGGACTGGCCGCTGGTCGCTTAAAGTCCTTCAAGAATATCCGGAGAGTGCCGGATATACGTATGATCTGTCAGAGGACATGCTGAGACAAGCGATGGCCAAACGCGAATCGAATGATCTTCAGGAAAGATGGACGATCAGGCAAGGTGACCTTCATGCTATTGAAGGCGTACAGCCTGAATCCGTGGATGTCTGCTTTAACTTTCATAACGTATTGGGATTTGTGGAAGAGCCGCTTAAAATGCTGCAGGAAGTCGTAAAGTTGCTTAAGCCCGAGGGATATTTGGTATCGTTTACACCTAATCTGTACCATGCCCTGTACTTTAATATTTCCCTGGGCAGAATTGAAGAGGCACGAAAGTTAACGGGCGGCAAGGGGCGCTTCACGCTCGAAATGCCCGATATATATATGTTTACTCCCAAGCAACTTCAAGAATATTACCTTGAATGCGGGCTGAAGGTATTGAATCTTAAAGGCTTTCCTGCCTTCATTTATCCCGGATTTCTGGAGACGCAGATTGAGGGTAACACCCAAACCCTGAGCGAGATTTTGTCTGATCCGGCTGTGTTCGAGAGCATTTTGGAGATTGAATCCCAGTATCTTGACGTAAAAGAACTTGTATCGCGTGGCAACAATATTTTTATTGTCGGGCAGAAGTAATTCTCTTCAAGGCGAAAGGAGCTGTTTGCCATGTCATCAGATTCTACCCTAACCGATGAAGAAAGATTGGTTTTATTGTGTTCAAAGCCTGTTCTTCGGAATGTGGAGGTTGAAGATTTTCGTCAGTTAATGACTGCTCACATGGACTGGAGCCGCGTATTCGGCATGCTGCACACCCATGGTGTGATGGGAACCGCATGGCAAAATATCGAGCGTTACTTTTTGGTGGAAGGCACGGAGAAGGCGATCTATGGCAAATTCGTCAGTTCGGTCAAGCAAATGTATCATATGCAAAAAATGCGAGGCGAACAACAGTGCAGATTTACCCTTGATATTTGTCGTGAGCTGGACAAGCGGAGCATTCAATACAGTTTGCTGAAAGGTATCGTACTTTCCCAAGTAGCGTATGGGGATCTGGGAAGCCGGGATTTCAAAGATAATGATATGCTTATACATTCAAGTCAGATTGATGAAGCGATAGCGGTTATGAAGGAAATGGGATATGTGCAGGGGATGATTAACTATAAAACGAATTCGGTTACCCCGCTGCCTCGCAGGGAAATCATGATCCGATCGATGGTGTCCCATGAAGTCATTCCTTTGATCAAATATATAGAAAATAGTCCGTTTCTTGAATATCATGCGCTGGATTTGCAATTTTCGCTCGATCTCATGACCAGCCGCCGAACAGATCGGGCAGTGCAGCAGATGTTGGAGAGAAGCCAGCGTATTGATGTTGCAGGACATCCTGTGCACACCTTGGAATGGGAAGATCTGCTGTTATTTATGCTTATTCATCTTACCCGTGAAGCAACAAGTGAACTGGATGTTATGGCGTACAAGGATATCCTGCTCTACAAATTCATGGACATTCACCGTTTCCTGAACAGCCCTGAGGTGAATGTGGATTGGGATAAGGTTCTGCAGCGGGCTCAGGATTTGAATTTCCAAAAGGAAGTATTCTACGCTCTTCATTATACGAAGACCCTGTATGGCGAGGCCGGACCGGAAGGATTTCTGGACAAGCTAAATATTGAAGATCGGGAATTCCTCCACCAGGTGTATCCGTACAACAGCGAAGAGATTGCGATCCGTTGGCAGAATTCCTTGGAGGAACGATTGTTTGATACGAATCGACCGTCCAAACTTCAGAAGAGCAATCCAATCGTTCCAGGGAAAAGATGAAGCATCTCTGACCAAATCCATTTAAGTGAAAGGGATTTTGATATGCGTTATTCGTATGAAGTATCCGAAGTCACCGACACTGACACATTGTCCGAGGTAAGAATGGCGGCAAAACGCTTCGCTGAAAGAGCTGGCGAATATGACCGGGACGGGTCCTTCCCAAAAGAAAATATAGCTGACTTGAAGTCTGCAAGCCTGATGTCAGTATCCATCCCTAGCTCGTCAGGCGGTAAACGCCTTTCTCTCCGTTCCTTGTCCTCCATGGCAGAACTTTTGGCAAGCGGATGCTTATCCACGGGAATGATATGGGCCATGCACATACAGCAGGTAGAGGTATTGATTCATCAAGGTCAGCATGATGTTTCAGAACATCTTCTGTCCAGGCTGCAGGAAGAACAGCCCTTAATCGCCTCGGTAACAACTGAAAAGGGAAAAGGGGGCACTTGCTCTCGTCCAAAAGTCCGATGGTGACCAATGGAAGCTCGCTCTATATTGACCGAGATGCTCCAGTCGTAACCGGCGGCGAGCATGCCGACTGGTTTCTCATCACAATGAAACCTTCTGATCAAAGTCCCGACAGTGATGTCCAACTGGTTTTTGCCGAACGACATCAACTGGAACTGGAAAGTGTCTCCGATTGGCAGGCCATGGGGATGAGAGGGACCGGCAGTGTGGGCATGCGCATTCGTGGTTCAATTGGCGAAGAGCAGATGATTGGTGCAGCGACAGACTTCAAGCTGTTGGCTGTACAGACGATGATTCCCATGGGACATATTTTATGGTCTGCCTGTTGGCTTGGAGCGGCTAAGGGAGTATACGAAGGGTTAATACAACTCATCCGTAATCCGCAAAATCGTTCCCGCTTCAATTTGCAGTCTGATTTGTTCTATGCAAGGCTTGCCAGGGTTCGATTGCAGTTGGACACAGTCAACATATATCTGAATGAGATGATCAGACAGTACGAAGATCATTCCAATCCGGGGAATATGAAGCTGCTTGAAGCGCCACGGTTCAATATACACATCAATAATCTTAAAATTTTGGCGTCAGAGACTCTTTTTCAGGCAACGGATCAAATGATAGACATTGCAGGACTATCCCACGGTTATACCGCCAATGATGGGCTTCCCCTGGAAAGGGCTTTTCGGGATTTACGTTCTGCAAGTCTGATGTATCACAATGATCGGCTGTTACTGGCGAATGGAAAGCTGAATTTGATAGATCACAGATTGCTGCCTTGAACGGGCGCAAGTTTGAGGGTGACATATGAAGGATAATGTCTCAGCATCAATACACGCTAAACAATCAGTACCTCCGCAAGATTCACTATTTCAAACGTATCGATGGGTACTGTCATATGTGCAAAAATACTATGGCATGTTTTGGCTGCTGGTGTGTTGCGGTATTGGAGTCACGTGCATTCAGGTTGCGATTCCCAAGGGAGTTCAGTATTTCATCGATATCATCGTTCCCTCCGCTGATGTTATCCGATTCCGGTGGCTCATTATTCTGTTGGTTGCCGGCATGTTTCTGATGTTTGGTCTGATGGCATGGCAAAATCTGTTGCAGAGATCCATTCAGGAGAAAGCGGCACGAGATTTGCAATACGATATTTTTAGTCATATGAGGAAGCTGGGATATTCTTATTTCCAACAACGTCCTGTTGGTGAAAGCTTGTCTTTCATGAATACGGAAGTGAGTATCCTTCAGGACTTCTATCGGTTTCTTCTTCCGCATACGATCCAAAACATTGTAGTCTCTATTGTATCCATCACAGTGATGTGTGCGATAAGCATTCCTTTAACACTGATCATGGTGCCGTGCCTGCTTCTCTATTATCTGGTTGGACCATCCATCGAAAGAAAAGCTACCATCCTGGCCAAGCAGAATACGGAACAGCGCATAGCCTATAATCAAAAGGTATACGAGAGTGTATCAGCGCTGACTGAAATGCGTGCCCACGGAGTCGAGGACTGGGATTGGAAACGGTTCAAGGGACACTTGCAGCCTTTTCTGGATGGACGGGTTCGCATGTTATGGATGGCTTTCTGGAGGGGCACGATACGCCGATTATCCTATTACGTTGGCGGAGTGGCAGTCATCCTGTACGGCATTCACTTGGTGAAGGTACAGGCGTTGAGCGTAGGAGAGATGTCGGCGTATTTGCTTTACTATTTTCAGGTTATGCAGACGGTAACCCTGGTCATTACGGTTATTACGGAACAAAAAGTTCTGATGCATCAAGCTTCCAGAATTCATCGCTTCATGCAAACAGAACCCGAAGTTGTCGAAATAGCCACACCGATCTCCTTAAAGGAAATTGGCGGAGAGATTCGGTTCGAACACGTCACATATCGTTACAACCACGGTCCGGAAGTGCTCTCGGATTTTAATTTGATGATTAAGGCGGGTCAACGAGTGGCCATCGTAGGTCCAAGTGGGCACGGAAAATCTACCCTGCTTCAGCTTTTGGTTCGTTTTTACGATCCGCAGCAGGGCGAAATTCTATTGGACAGTGTACCAATACAAAAACTTTCATTTGCACAATTGCGAGAAAGTATAGGATATGTGTCCCAGGAAACGTATCTTTTTGGTGATACCATTCGCAATAACATTCTTTTTGGACATCCGGACGCGACAGAAGAAGACATGATCCAGGCGGCTAAGGCCGCATATGCACATGATTTCATTTCGGCTCAGCCTGAAGGATACGACACGCTGCTTGGGGAAAGAGGCGTTAACTTGTCCGGAGGTCAGAAACAGCGTATATCCATTGCCCGTATGTTTATCAAGAAACCTTCCATTCTCTTACTTGATGAGGCAACGTCCGCGCTTGATACAGCAAGTGAACAAGAAGTACAACAAGCACTGGAACGTCTTCTGTTAGGCAGGACGACCATTGCCGTTGCCCATCGGTTATCAACCATTAAGGATTACGATGTGATTGTTGTGCTTGAACATGGGCAAATCCGGGAAATGGGAAGTCATGAGGAATTGATGAGAAGACAGGGCGTTTACTATCAGCTGAATTCGGGAGAGGAGGGGTGAGCTTGTCGCTGAAGAAGCATATTCATTTTCTGAAAAAATATATCATGACACGTCCATCATTACTGCTCATCTCCGTCATTCTAATGTCCCTGGAATCTTTGTCTTTCCTGAGTATTATTGGTCTCCAGCAGCGTCTCATTGACAATATTTTATTACAAGGCCAATATGAGCTTGTGACAGAGATTGTCTGTCTTTTTGTGCTGGCTTTCCTTCTTTATGCCGTGCTTTTCACCTATGCTCCGCACATGATGCATCGAAATCAGTCTGTTATCCAATCTCATATGGCTGATGACTTTATGTCCTATATATACAGAATTCCAATACGTCAATTGCAAAAAGAACGTATAGCCACATATGTGCATTACATTACCCAGGATCTGGACAAGGTTGCCGATATGATCGGAAATCAGATTCCTCGCGGTATTCAGCAGCTATTTGTTGTTCTGTTTGTAGCCGTCATGATTGGCATGGTCAGCCCAGTCATGCTGATTGCCTGCTTTATACTGGGTGTGGCATACGTGAGTCTCGGCAGAGTCTTCGCAGTTAAACTGAAGAAGGCAGCTGGCCATGTTCAGAAGGCAAAAACCGGTGTGCTCGTTCATATTGAGCAAGGGATCTCTTCCACCCGAGAAGTGCTGGCTTATCACAGACTGGACTGGGAGAAGAGAGATATGACAAGCTGTACAATACGTATTACGAGAAAGTGATGCATGAAGGTAAACAAGTGAATCTCAAAATAATCACCAGCGAACCCCTGAATTGGGGGGAAGAGTGCTTATTCTTGGATATGGGGGTTGGTTGGTCCTGCAAGGCGAACTGTCTATTGGCATGTTCGTTGTCCTGTTCCAGCTGGGATTCCAGTTTATCCAATACTTACAGGATCTGTTCAACTCATTCATGGACTGGTCCGCAGGCGGTGCCAGTGTGGAGAGACTGCTTAACGTGATGGAAGGGGAGCAAATGGATGAAGGCAACACTCCTGTACCTTTGCCGCTGCAAAGTCTATCTTTTAACCATGTTAACTTTAGCTACGAGCCAGGGCGGAATGTCATATTGAATAATCTGACCTTCGACATTCCTATGGGACTTAAAATTGCCATTGTTGGTACCAGCGGCTCCGGAAAATCAACCATTGCCCAGCTCCTCATCCGTTATTTCGATCCGGATGCAGGTCGTATACTGGTGAATGGTAAGCCGCTCAAGCAATTGTACCGTTCAGACTGGACCGAGCGTATAGGCATTGTATTTCAGGAACCTTATTTTTTTCCGGATACCATACAAAACAATCTGTTAATGGGAACCGAAGAGGAGCAGTCTGTGAACTTGATGAGATCAGCTTGCGAGGCGGCACAAATCGATGAATATATCCTGAGTCTGCCGGAGGGATACGATACTTTTATTGGAGATCGGGGAATCACCTTGTCTGGAGGCCAGCGTCAGCGTCTCGCCATCGCCAGAGCCTTGATCCAGAATAGAGACATCCTGATATTGGATGAAGCGACCTCTGCGCTGGACGTGACGACAGAAAGACGTCTGCAGCAAGCCATTGACCGTTACCGTGAAGGAAAAACAACCATCGTTATTGCTCATCGTTTATCAACGATTCAAAATGCGGATCTGATTTTTGTCATGCATAAAGGGGAGATGGTTGAATCAGGAACACATGATCAACTGTTGAATCAAGAGGGATTATACCGGGAAATGGTCAATCTACAGGACTTAAGTGGAGAAGGACAGCAAACGGACCTTCTCCAGAGTTTGAATTCAAACGGGCCGTCAGCGTTGGCTTAATATCGATTTGCCGCTGTGAACACCCTGTCTGTTGAAATCATCTAATAACAGCTCAAGTGATTCTTTCTCCAGGTGGTACAGAGCACCTAATCTGCCCATCAAGCTGATGATATTATCCTCACGTTGGGTCATGCCGTATTTCAAAAACTGGTTGAGGGTAATTGTTGTTTCTTGTTCAACTTGAATATAATTATCTTTGAACTTCACGGGAAAAACATAATGGCCTTCCTGTTCTATATAGTTAATTTTGAGATTCATAAATTTTTTGTGTTCTTTCAGGGTATACAACAACCGTGTATCAATGGTTCGCTGTTTGGAAAGCATCATCTCAAAAAACATGGTTAGTTTATTATAGATGTCCAGACCGAAGGTGCGATCCGAATAAAGCGTTGGCGTATAAAAGCTCTTGAAGCTTTCCGTTTCATTACGAGAGGTATAGTAGTTTTCCATGCATTCGGCAAAGTAGGAGAGGGAAAACTCATAGATTTTGCCATTGTGGTACTCTGGATTTATCTTTAACAGATGTGTGAAGTTGAGATAATCATCGTAGATATCACAATGCTCGAACGCCGTCTTCAGATCATCGTATGAGACGGTTGTTCGAGAATAAATTCGATGCTTGAAGAATCCGGCAAGCTGAAACTCCCGTGCGGTGTCATCATATCCATAGATCATAACCGCATGTCCGAAATGATAATTGCGAAACGAAGGCGTATCAGGAATATAATACTCATCCACGTGGGTCCATACGTAATGCCCGGAGTTGATCTGGTTCTTGATAAACGAGATGAAATCGGGGATAGACCCCAGGATAAGATCACGGTGCAGTCGCTGAGAGTCTTTGAACCAGGGATTAAAGTGATGTTCCGGTGTCTGTACGTAGAAGTCCAGGAAAATCTCGTCATTTTTCCAATCGGATAGAAATAGATTCGTATAATTCGAGTAAATCCAAGGTTGACACTCCCGATGGTCAGAAATAATGGAAAGATAAAAGGCATGTTGAGGATAGTTTGAAATGAGAGGATCACAAAGAGGCAATGTTTTCATCAGTGTTGCTCCCTTCACTGGATCATTTTTTTACGCATATACCTTAATTATGGAAGAGGAATACATGTTTATTTGTATTTTAGTATATATTTGTTAAATATTCAAATTTTTAAATGGTGATTGATGATCCGAAGGTGTTAAAATAGCGATTTCAGTAGATTTCTACTTTCTAACATTAGGTTTAATAACCATGTATAGGGAGAGAGGTGATTATGGTGAAAATAGAATTACCCATTCACGATACCATGATTAACACATTTAATGTATATGGCAGTATTTCATCCATTTTATCTGACAATAAAAAGTGCTTACCCTGGTTTTACAATAATTTCATTCAAATTCGATATGTGTATGACTGGGATACATTTTTTTTGATAACCATCATTTATTAATGGATCATTGTCCTTGGCTAAATCATCATGTAGTCCCTCGTTTCGTTATAGAAAGTAAGTGGGATTCGATCGTAGATTTCATCGTGGATTCATTAAGATTAGGTCACTATGTTTACCTGTATGTTGATCGATACTTCATATCTGCTTCTACAGCCTATCTAAAATGGTCACATGTACATGAGATTTTTATTTATGGGTTCGACTCGGAAAGTAAAACGTTCTTGATCGCTGACAATTTATCGGATGGGAAATATATACAGACGGAGTGTACATTTGAAGAAGTTGCACAAGGCTATAACGTAATCAAAGGAAACAATCATTTTTTTCTGAACATTCACTTATTAAGTAAAAAGAGGAGGAGGAATATACGTTAAATCTCCCTCAAATTGTAATGTCGATTGAAAATTATCTCAATTCAACGATTACACTGGATGTTTCTTTCAAAGAAAAAACGCTTTTTGGTCAAAAGGCCATATTATTTTCGGTAGATAAAATGATAAAGGAAGAAAACAAACTTTTAGACAAAAGAGCTTTTCATTTATTCTTGGAGCACAAGAAACTAATGTTGAGCCGCATTAAATACTTAATCCATGAAAATGGACTAAAGTATGAACATGTTTCTGAAGGTTATAAAAACATAGTAAGAAGATTCGAAATTATAAAAAACATGACTCTAAGATACAACATAACAAAAGACCGGAATGTTTTATTTAGGATTAAAGATCATATATTAGATGGGTTGTATGAAGAAAAGCTTGTCTTAGATGAAATGATAAAGCTAATATCTTATATAAGGTTAAATTAGAGAGATACATCTGAGAATCAGTTTTCTTAGCAGAGTAGACATTATTTATGAGAGGGGCACTACATATGTATTTTGTTATTTTTTTGCTCATAGGACTTGTATTATGTTATCTGTTCCCATTTGGTCCAATTGTGGTCGGGGGATTATTTTTGCACTCGTTGTAGACCAATACCGCCAGACCATGCATATGCGTGAAGATATCCGGGACATCAAGAATCATCTGGGGCTAATGAACAAAGGTGAGGCGCAAGAGTACGAGATGGATAAAGAGTATACGCAAGTGGATCGTTTGGATTCAGAACAAATGGACGTCATTAATCGAAGAATTGAAGCGGAATTGGAGAAGAGAGAAATAAAAATAAGCCTTGAGTACATGTAAAATAATTCTTGTTTTGCTCACTCCTGTGAGTATATTTACCTAGATCGGGAGTCATGCTAATTCGATATTAAGTTTTTGTTGCACTGTGTAGAAATTTGTAATATTATGAGGGAAGCGCGTACAACATATCGGGTTGTAACTGTTGAATCAGGCAAAGCCGTATACCTTGGAAAAGGGATTGGTTTGTCTTTTTCTGTATATTGGAGTGATAAAGTGAAAATCGAGAAGGTGCTGAACAATAATGCTGTAGTTGCAATGAATGAAGAACAACAGGAAGTTATTATCATAGGCCGGGGATTGCTTACCAGAAGCGGGCGGGTGATATGGTTTCCGAACAGCATATCGACAAGATATTTACTTTACAGAATGAAGATATTCAGGAAAACTTCAAGGCATTAATCTCAAGCATTCCTCTGGAATATATGAAAGTCTCCGAGGAAATCATCGCTTACGCCAAATTAAAACTTGGCAAGAAACTGAATGAGAGCATTTACTTACACCTCACAGACCATATTCACTTTGCCATTGAGCGGTATCGGAAGAATCTGCCTATACGCAACGGGTTAATCTGGGAGACGAAGCAGCTGTACAAAGAGGAATACGAAGTGGGAATGGAAGCGCTCAATATGATCTGTGATCAGTTTGGCGTAATCCTGCCTGAGGACGAAGCCGGTTTTATGGCACTTCACTTTGTCAATGCAGCTTTGAACGAGGAAATGCCCAACATCAAGAGTATGACGCAGGTCATGCAGGAAATCTTGACGATCATCAAGTATCATTTCAAGATTGATTTTGATGAGAACTCACTGACATTCTATCGCTTTGTGACGCATTTGAAGTTTTTCGCTCAACGTTTGGTGAAGGGAAAACATTACAAGAGCAACAATGACGATGAACTGTTCCTGATGATTCAGAAAAAGTATCCAGCAGCGCACAAGTGCTCGGAGAAAATCAAGAAGTTCATTGAAAGCAACTACACGTATCAACTAACTGACGAAGAAATAATGTACTTAACGATTCATATTGAGAGAGTTGTGAATGCAACTTCTGAATAATCCCATAGATCAGCTTGCAGGGTTGCAACCACCAGGGCAAAACCTGAACGATTGAATGATAGAACATACCGTTAACCGGATGTTCCGTACATTCAGATGTTCAGGTTTTTTTATTCTCTCCAATAGGCTTCGAATCCGTGTTTAACCAGAAAGGAAGAAAACAACTTCATGAAACACGAACAATTAGCTAAAGACATTCTGTCTGGCGTTGGTGGTAAACAGAACATCAACAGCGTGGTTCACTGCGCGACCAGACTTCGTTTCAAATTAAAAAATGATAGTAATGCAAAAACAGACGATCTTAAAAATCTGCCCGGAGTCATCACGGTAATGCAAAGCGGTGGACAATACCAGGTTGTCGTGGGTAACGAGGTCTCCGATGTGTATAAAGCCTTGCTACAGGTTGGGAATATGAATGCGGATGAACCGGTCTCCAGTGATGAGTCTGAATCTTCCGGCAAAAAGGAAAGTCTTCTGGGTCGGTTTATCGACTTGATCTCCGGTGTATTTACACCGATTCTTGGCTTGCTTGCTGCAACAGGGATGATCAAAGGTTTCTTGTCCATGTTTACTTCTCTCGAATGGCTGGACCCGGCTTCAGGAACATATCAATTGTTGAATGCTGCAGGAGACTGCCTGTTCTATTTTTTCCCAATCTTCTTAGGTTACACAGCAATGAAAAAATTCGGTGGATCTCCATTCCTCGGGATGGCCATCGGGGCATCACTTGTATATCCGACCTTATCAGGTCTTAGCGGTGGAGACCCGCTGTATACGCTGTTTGCAGGCACATTGTTTGAATCGCCGATTCATATCACGTTCCTGGGCATTCCCGTTATCTTGATGAGTTATTCCTCATCTGTAATTCCGATTATAATTGCTGCTTATTTTGGAGCAAAAGTAGAAGCGTTCTTCAAAAAGATCATTCCGTCTGTCGTGAGAACGTTCCTGACGCCTTTCTTTACGATTCTGATTGTTGTTCCAGTAACCTTCCTCTTGATTGGTCCAATCGCGACATGGGCAAGTCAGCTAATCGGTGCAGGCGTATCGGGCATCTATGACTTGAGTCCATTGGTAACAGGTATTGTTGTTGGCGGTTTGTGGCAAGTGTTGGTTATCTTCGGGTTACACTGGGGAATTGTACCAATCATGCTGCTGAATCTGTCCACACTGAAGGCCGATCCGATTTTGGCGATGATGTTCGCTGCTTCCTTTGCTCAGATTGGTGCTGTTCTTGGCGTTATGCTTAAAACAAAAAATACCAAACTTAAATCACTCGGTGTTCCTGCCTTCGTGTCCGGAATTTTCGGTGTAACTGAGCCAGCGATTTATGGTCTAACTTTGCCACTGAAAAAACCATTTATTATGAGTTGTATTTCTTCTGCGGTAGCTGGTGGTATTATTGGATTCGCTGGTTCCAAAATGTTTGTGTTTGCTTCAGGCATCTTCGGTGTTCCAGCGCTGATTAGTCCAACAGCAGGGATTAACTATGAGTTCTGGATGGCTATGATTGCCACAGTTATTGCTTTTGTACTAAGCTTTGTTCTTGTTTATTTTGCAGGTTTCAAAGATCCTGCTAATCCGGAAGCTGCCAAACAGACTCCAGAGCCGGTAAAGAAGAGAAGGCTGCACTTGAGCCTAATCCAAATAATCGTTACGAAATTGCCAGCCCAATGACGGGTGATGTCGTTCCATTGCAAGAAATTAATGATGCTACATTTGCTGGTGAACACATGGGTAAAGGTATTGCCATTCGCCCAACCAGTGGAAGAGTGGTATCCCCGATTAATGGTGTTGTACAGACGATTTACCGTACCAAACATGCGATTGGCCTTGTAGATGATCAAGGGGTAGAGATTCTGATCCATATCGGTCAGGATACGGTACAGCTCAAGGGTCAGCATTTTACAGCACATGTAAAAGACGGGGATCGTGTGAATGTCGGTGATCTGATCGTTGAATTCGATCTTCAAGCTATTATTGAGGCGGGGTATGAGACCGTAACACCGATCATTGTAACCAATACGGCTGATTATTTGGACGTGGTTGCAACAACAAATCGTGAGGTACAAGAAAAGGATAAATTGGTTACAGTTATTGGTTAATTATGCCATAAGTGTATATTTAAAAATGTACATCATGCTATTTAGGGACCATTTCGATACTTTCGAAGAGGTCCCTTTTTTCATTTTCGATCACATTAATATATTTATGAATTTAATAAAAATAAGTGTTGCAAACCTAGTTCAGATGTACTATGATGAGTTCAAGAAGTAAGCGCATACATCAATCGGGTTGTAACTGTTCAATCAGGCAATTCCGACCATCCTCCGTTTGAGGATATGGCATGCAACTTACCTTTGTTATTAAAATGAATTAAATACCAATGTGTACAGCCTTACAGGGTTGCAACCGTTAAGGGCAAAACCTGAATTGCTGAATAACACGACTGATTTCCGGACGATCCGGTATGTTGTGTATGTTCAGTAGTTCAGGTTTTATTTGTTTCAAAAGTCATGGGGAGTCTACTTAGAGAGGGAGAATTACAATGAGCAACTACGATCAATTAGCTAAGGACATTCTATCAGGTGTAGGTGGACGCGAGAATGTAAACAGTGTATTCCATTGCGTAACAAGACTGCGGTTTAAACTGAAAAATGAAAGCGTAGCCAAAACGGAAGAACTTAAAAATCTGCCAGGTGTTATTACCGTCATGCAGAGTGGTGGACAGTATCAAGTCGTAATCGGCAACGAAGTGCCGGATGTATATAAAGCAGTTGTAAAAGCGGGGAATTTCCCAACCGAAGGTCAGTTTGAGGAGGAAGCAGACAACTCAGGCAAGAAAGTTGGATTGTTCAGTCGATTTATCGACATGATCTCCGGTGTGTTCACACCATTACTCGGTTTGCTTGCTGCAACAGGGATGATCAAAGGTTTTACAGCCATGTTTGTAGCATTTGGATGGGTCGAAAATACATCCGGAACATACCATTTGCTGAATGCACTCGGTGATTCACTGTTCTACTTCTTCCCGATCTTCCTTGGATACACGGCAATCAAGAAATTTGGGGGTTCACCGTTCCTGGGTATGGCGATAGGTGCTTCGTTAGTGTATCCTACGCTGTCCGGTTTGACTGCAGGAGATCCACTATACACTTTGTTCACAGGTACATTGTTTGAGTCACCAATTCACATTACGTTCTTAGGTATCCCGGTTATATTGATGACGTATTCAACATCGGTTATTCCGATCATTATTGCTACATTCTTCGCTGTGAAGATTGAAAGATTCTTCAAAAACATTATTCCTAAAGTGGTTAGCACATTCTTGGTTCCATTTTTCACTTTGCTCGTGATTGTTCCGGTAACCTTCATTGTAATTGGTCCAATAGCCACTTGGGCAGGTCAATTGGTTGGTGCGGGTACAACAAGCATCTATGAATTGAGTCCTATTATTACAGGTTTGGTTCTCGGTGGATTCTGGCAAGTGCTAGTACTGTTTGGACTTCACTGGGGACTTGTACCGGTTATGCTTCTTAACCTAAGTACATCGGGTGCTGATCCAGTTCTTGCAATGTCCTTCGGCGCTTCCTTTGCCCAAACGGGTGCAGTACTTGCAGTTCTGCTCAAAACAAAAAATTCCAAGTTGAAATCATTAAGTATTCCAGCGTTTATTTCCGGTATATTCGGAGTAACTGAGCCGGCAATCTATGGTGTAACTCTTCCATTGAAAAAGCCATTTATTATGAGTTGTATTGGTGGTGCTGTCGGTGGTGGTATTTTAGGATGGGCAGGCTCAAAGCTTTACGTCTTTGGTGGACTGGGCATCTTCGGTATTCCAAGCTTTATCAACAAAGAAGCAGGCCCTGATTCCGGATTCTATATGTCCATCGTTGCAGTATTGGTATCATTCATCGTTGGTTTTGTTCTGACTTACGTCGTTGGATTCAAAGATAAAGTAGAAGCTGCACCAGCTCCAGCACCTGTACTTGATCCAAATCCGAACAGCAGATTCGAAATTGTAAGTCCAATGACAGGTGAAGTTGTTGCACTGAACGAAATTAATGACATCACGTTTGCAGGAGAGCACATGGGTAAAGGGATTGCGATTCGTCCAACCAGCGGTAGAGTGGTATCTCCCATCACCGGTGTCGTTCAAACCGTATATCGTACCAAACATGCTATTGGTCTTGTAAGCGATGATGGGGTAGAGATGCTGATCCATATCGGTCAGGATACGGTCAAGCTGAAAGGTGAACATTTTACGACCCATGTGAAGGATGGAGACCGTGTTAACGCAGGTGACCTAATTGTTGAGTTTGATTTACAGGCGATTAAGGATGCAGGATACGAGACGGTAACACCAATCATTGTTACGAACACCTCCAATTATCTGGACATTGTGGGCACAAAAGATGCATCCGTTCATGAGAAAGATAAATTGATCACGGTATTGAGCTAATTAACATTACAGATGGTTTAGGAGGAAGTCTTCAATGAATGATAAATTGACAGCCTTCCCGGAGAATTTTCTCTGGGGAGGAGCAACTGCAGCGAATCAATTGGAAGGTGCCTATCTGGAAGGTGGCAAAGGCTTAACTACGGTAGATCTGATTCCGATTGGTGCCAATCGATGGAATATTGCTCTGGGTAACCTGGATTCTTATGAGCCAAAAGCAGGGGAATTCTATCCTTCCCATGAAGCGATTGATTTCTATCATCGATATAAGGAAGATATTGCGTTATTTGCAGAAATGGGATTTAAGTGCCTCAGACTATCCGTAGCCTGGGCACGGATTTTCCCTAATGGTGATGAAGCGGAGCCAAACGAAGCAGGCTTGCAATTTTATGACGATGTCTTTGATGAGTTATTGAAATATGGCATTGAACCTGTTGTAACCATCTGCCACTTCGATGTACCTGTGCATCTTGTTGAAACCTACGGGGGTTGGAAAAATCGCAAGATGATCGGTTTCTTTGAGAAATATGCGTCGACGTTATTCAATCGATACAAGAATAAAGTGAAGTACTGGATGACGTTTAATGAGATCAATATGTTGCTGCATCTGCCTTACATTGGAGCGGGTATTGTTCTGCAGGAGGGTGAAGACAAAGATCAGGTCCTTTATCAGGCAGCACATCATGAATTGGTAGCGAGTGCACTTGCGGTCAAAGCTTGTCATGAGATTATTCCGGGTGCACAGATCGGCTGTATGCTAGCGGCTGGAATGGTCTATCCATATAGCTCCAACCCGGATGACGTATGGAAGGCTATGGAGAAAGACCGCGAGTCGTTCTTCTTCATCGACGTGCAGTCGAAGGGAGCATATCCCGGTTATACGAAAAGATTTTTCAGGGAAAATGACATCCGGATTGACATGCAACCGGAAGATGCAGAGATTTTGATGCAGAACACGGTTGATTATATCGGTTTTAGCTACTATGCAAGCCGCTGTACAAGTACGGACCCTGAAATTTTGAAAGACTCGACGGAGGGCAATGTATTTGGTTCAGTGAAGAATCCGTATCTGAAAGCATCCGAGTGGGGATGGACGATAGATCCTAAGGGGCTTCGAATTACGTGCAATCAGCTGTATGACCGCTATGGCAAACCTTTGTTTATCGTAGAAAATGGACTTGGGGCAACCGATGTGTTGTTAGACAATGACTCCGTTGAGGATGACTATCGCATCGAATATTTGAATAGTCATTTTGCCGAGATGGCTGAAGCGATTCAAGACGGTGTAGAGCTCATAGGTTACACAAGTTGGGGACCGATTGACCTGGTCAGTGCGGGTACCGGAGAGATGAAGAAAAGATATGGCTATATCTATGTAGATAGAAATAATGATGGCACGGGCACACTGCGCAGAGTGAAAAAGAAGAGTTTTCACTGGTATAAGGATGTTATTGCGAATAATGGTGCACAGTATTTCTAATTCAGGTGTTCGCCACTACAGAATAAAACGTGTAATAAGGAATATTTTTAACGAAAGAAGGAGCATCTCACTTACAGATGCCCTTCGTTTTTTTATTCAAGCATTGGAGCAATCAGGAGTGATAGTGGTGTATTATGGGACCTGCAAGCTCTGATAGGCATTCAGTCGCCCATATGTCCAATAGATTCCGGAGCCTGATACCGGATCAGAAGCGAAGCACAGTGCATCCCGAATCTGAGCATTGGTTTTCCCGCGTGCAGCAAGAAGTGCAGCTACTCCAGCCACATGAGGAGCAGCCATGGAGGTCCCGCTAAGGTAGGCATAGGAACCACCCAAATATGTGGATAGAATGCTATCACCCGGGCAGCCATATCCACCCATGAACCATAATTGGAGAAATTGGATTTGAGATCGGAGGGGTTGGTTGAAGCGACAGCAATGACGTTGGGATACGATGCGGGTACAATCGGGAATGAAGTGTTGTCGTTACCGGCTGCGGCAATAATTACGGCTCCACGATCCCAAGCATACTGTACGGCAGCTTGAAGGAAAGCATCTCCCATCGGACCACCGAGGCTCAGGTTAACAACCTGTACACCGTTATTGGCAGCGTAGACAAGCCCGTTACCGACATTACCTACCGTTCCTTGCCCGTTGTTATCCAGTACCCGGAGCGGAACGATGGATGCGAGTGGTGCAACGCCTGCGATACCCGCACCATTGTTGGTAACGGAGGCAGCGATCCCGGCCACATGAGTGCCGTGACCGTTCCCATCCTCAGGGATGTTATCATAATCAACATAATCATAACCGGGGAGAAGCTTGGAGGCCAATTCCGGGTGGTTCAACTGTACACCAGTATCGATAATGGCGATTTTGACAGAGCTATTGCTTTGAGTAATGTCCCATGCGGCGGGTGCATTAATTTTTGACAGGTTATACTGGTAAGGAAAGAACGGATCATTAGGTGTGAAGGATGCCTCAACAAGGTAATTCGGTTCTGCCTGTTCAATAAGCGCATGATCTTTGTAATGTTTAAGCATCCGGTGCATTTTTTTGCGGGATTCCACACGGTACCATCCCAAATCTTCATAGGTCTCAGCGACCTTACATCTCCCTTTTTTGTGAAGGGTGTGCATCTCATCTGCGGTTGTACCTTCCTTGAATTTGACTAAGAGCTGCTTGGGAGCATGAGGGTGAAACTTGCTCTCGGCACGTTGGTCCAGATAACGATACACCAACACGATGATTGTGAACAAAATAAAACCAATAACTCCTAACCATAACCACATGAGCGTTTCTCCCTCCAAGATGGATTGTGATACGCCTTATCGTATGCAAACTCTATCAGACTGCGAGGGCACTTATTCAATTTGGTTAGTAGTGTAGATAGATTGATAGGGCGGGGGAATTCGGTAAAATGAGAGGAAGAGAGCGAATCTGGCATGAATAAGATGCAGGAAAGGGCCAGCGGGAGCTACTAATACAGAGAATAAGGGAATGTGGATGTATTGACACAACTTCAGAATATACCGACCGTAACACCAGTTCAGACATACCAGATTGATGATGCTATTGATTTTGCCATGCGTGTACGCAGAGAAGTGTTTCCGATGCTGGATCCTACGAGATTGCCTCTAGACTTCGAGCAGTTCAGAGAACATTATCTGGATTCTGATCATGCGATCTTTCTCGTTGCAATGATGGGGATACGGGCATCGTCGGAACTATTGGGATATTACCATATGATGGACGCATTGAAGTCGTGAACGATCGATATGCAGCCCAGCCTGCAGCCGAGATTGTGAAATGTTATGTTGATCCGGCTTATCGCAGATATGGCATCGGTTCGATGCTGGTAAAGGAACTGGAGCATGTGGTGAAGGACATGCATTATACGACGCTGTATTTGCATACACATCGCTTTTTGCCAGGGGCCGTAGATTTCTGGAAACGCCAAGGGTTTACGGTTATTGCTGAACAGGATGATGACTGGCAGACCGTACATATGGACAAGTTGGCATGTAAGTGACACTGGAATGTATTGAAGGGAAAATAAAATTTTGATAGTAACGGGGGAGATCTATCCATGTATTCAAGTCTGATTGAGAAGCTGGAGCATACCGAGGCTATACGCTGGTTCCCGAATCATCAAGTTCAAGAGAGCTGGATTGTTGAAGTTGAACAAGAATTGGGTTTTCCGTTACCTCCATCCTATCGCTGGTGGCTTCTGAATTATGGTCAAGCGCTGTTAAGCGGAACAGGAATTCTGACGATTACGTCTGAAGAACACCGAGAGTATACGGATGTTGACATTTTGTATAGATACCGACTTGCCGATGAAGACGCCAAGAAGGAAGGGAAACTGGAGCTGTTTGTACCGGACGAGGATGAATATTACTACTTTGATACGCAGACGGTTGATCACCTTGGAGAGTATAAAGTGATGCGTTTGGATTACTTTAATGGTGAACCTGAAGTATACGCGGATTCTTTTGCCGGATTCTTGGAGAAGTTGATCGATCAGCGAACACCACGGAATAAATAATTTTATATAAGGGAACTGCCTGTCGGAACTCGCTCGCTTAGACATAGACAACATACATGATGGGAGTAAAAGCAGATGCAAGATACGAAGCGGAAAATTGTTTTTATTGATATTGATGGTACCTTGGTTGATGATGATGGGAACATTCCGTTGTCAGCCCAGAAGGCTTGCAAACAAGCCAGAGAGAACGGGCATCTGCTCTATTTATGTACAGGTCGATCCAAGGCGGAAATCTATGATTCCATCTGGGATGTCGGATTTGACGGTTTGATTGGTGCAGGTGGGGGCTATGTGGAGTTTGGCAAGGACGTGCTGTATCACAAAAGGGTGACATCGGAAGATGTACGTCATATGGTCGACTTCTTCAATGAACACGGTATTGACTTCTATCTTGAATCCAATTCGGCATTGTATGCAAGCAGTAATCTTCAACCTCACCTTGAACGCCGCATCTATGGAGATGTGGAGAATGATCCGGTTGCTCGAGAGAAGAAGGAGCTGAAACCGCATCCGTTTATTGCCGGATTGACGTATGGAGAGACCGACCTGTACAAGGATGACGTGAACAAAGTGTGTTTCTTGGAGAGCGCGGTGATCCCGTTTGAGCGAATCAAGCAGGAGTTCGAAGGGAAATTCGAAGTCATTCAGTGCACGGTGCCGATCTTTGGTGAAGGCAGTGGTGAGCTGATGATCCCTGGCATTCACAAAGCCATCGCGATTGCTGATCTGCTAAAGCATCTGGACATATCGCAGGAGGATACATTCGCCATCGGGGATGGCATGAATGATGCCGAGATGCTGGAGTTTTGTAACATCGGCATCTCCATGGGCAATGCAAAGCCAGGTCTGAAAGCCATTGCAGACGATATTACGGGCACAGTTGAGGAAGATGGTTTGTATCATAGTTTTGTAAAGTATGGATTGATTGAGGGGTAAGTGCATACGGTTTCACTAATGAACAGTTAATAAAAGAGAGCAACCTCAGTTGCTCTCGAATTTTAATAATCGGACCATGAATATATCTGTCCATTGTAGAAGGTTACATAGGTATTTCCATAGACCCAAATATCAATAGAACCTAATGAACTGGTAGAGTTACTGGTGCTATTGGGACTCCCCAAGAAAGTAACACTTGATTAAACGTCATCCCTAATTTGATCTTTTGCTGACTAATAAGTTTCCAGACGTTTGAAGACCAGCCTGGGTAATCTTTTTAGGATCACTGTCATAGAACAACCCATTAATAAAATCATTTGGATCGTCTGTAACAGGCAACTTGAACGTAATCGACTTCCCACTAGCTCTTTTGGCTTTCACAATTACATTATTTTTTTTAATATCAACGGAAATGATTTTTATTTTTTCTAAATGATAAAGTGGATTTGAAGAGGGTAAATTATTTTTGTTAGCCCAATATTCGCCCCCCTTAAAAGCGATATATATGAAATGTTCGTAATCAAAATAATAACAAAAATTCGAAAATCCAATGTCCTTATATATGTATTCTGTGACGGTCTTTCCATTTGCTGATTGAATAGTTACTTCCGTGAGTTGATAAAGTTGGGTCATGCTGACGATCCAGCCAGGTTGATCTAGTGCATAAGAATATACTTTTGATCCAAAATCGGAACGATATGCTTTGGGAACACTAAGGACGCCGTTCATTAATTTCTTAGTCCGTTTTGCTCCGTCCTCGTCTCCCCATATAAATGCTACCATTAAATTATCTTCATTCCTGCCGGAGTAACCGGAAACCTTTAGGAACTTCTCATATGATATGTAGGTTATTCCTTTGTACAAAATGGTGTCTTTCTTACTTACTTGTTCTTTCTTTAATTTGGTTTTGACTTCGAATCCATTTCCTACAGCAATAAGTGAACCGATTTGTTTGAACATTTTGATAGGAATGTAAACCGTACCATTATCCGCTAGAAATGCTTGATCTTTGAAACTTGCTAGCTTTCCATCAATGAATACAGTGTATTCAATATCACGGTAAGACTCAGCTAGAGGATTACCAGCTGCTAACATGTGTGACGGAAGTAGTATGAACAGTAAACTAAAACTAATAAAAATACAGGCCAATTTCTTGAGACTATTCATTACAGATTCTCCTTTTATGTTTTTACCTTAAAAATATAGCATGAAGTTAATGGCCATAACAGGAAATTATTTGCTTGATCTGATTTGCTCAACATTTAATCCTCCTTGTCCGATATATAATAAGTACGCCCATAGATAAGATAGAGAAAGGAGTACAGAGCATGGATATTGCAGCATTATCAATGGCGATGAGCCAGGCTTCAGTAATGCAGTCGGCAAGCTTGCAAGTGATGTCTATGTCGAAAGACATGGCACAGCAGCAGGGTCAGCAAATGACGGAAATGTTAAAGTCACTTCCGGCTCCTCATCCGAATCTGGGTGGAAGTCTCGATCTTTCGGTTTAGTTGATATTACAGCATGTGTTCTAATGTAACACCCATTGCAGCAAGCAAAGCCCGACCCGCTCCAATTCTAAAGAATTGAAGCGGGTCGGGCTGTTTTTTCTATATACTAATTAAGAAATTACGATCTTATCAGGCGATCTTCTCAGCGTAGCTTCGCCAGGCTTGGCGATCTGCCTTCAAAAGGCATTTCATCCTTCAAGGTCCATAACTCATCGTAACTGGAAATCTGAAGATCGGCTTTGGCCAAGTCCTGATTGCCTGATCCCGGATTGTGATAGCCGATGCAGCGCATGCCTGCACTTTTGGCCGCCTGAACACCATTGCGAGAGTCTTCGATGACCAGACAATTCGATGGGGATGCGCCAACCATTTCAGCTGTGGTCAGGAAAATATCTGGTGCCGGCTTGCCATTTTCGACTTCCTCTCCGGTCATTCGTACCTCAAAGTATCGCCCAAGTCCGGTCTTGTCCATAATCAAATCAATCAGTGCACGTGGAGAGGAAGACGCAACGGCTATGGGAATGTGTTGCTCATGCAGCCAGCTTAACCAGCGTTCGACAGAAGGCATTGCCTTCAAGTTTGAATGAGCCAGCATGGTTTGCATCACATTGTGCTGATGATAAGCCAATACTTCTTCCAGTGTAACCGTCAGTTGATGTTTTTCCAGTACTTGCTGCCACATGGACTCGAGCGTAACTCCAACATAAGTATGGTGTTCTTCATCCGTCATCACTGCGCCAAAATGGGCAAAGGAGCTGCGCTCAATCTCGAAATATATCGGTTCGCTGTCAATCAGTACACCATCCATATCAAAAATGACTGCCTGAATGATGTTATCATCGGCTGCACCCAGTCCACCAGGCGCTTGGTTTGCTACCATGTTGTATTCCTCCTCCAGGATTGTGTAAACATATATCTCTAATGTATTCTATCATGGTTAGCTTTTTGCTTCAGTAACTGGAACCGCTGGATTGCAGTACAACCTTGATCGCATGTGAAGAGGCTTGAAGTATGCGTCCCTGAATATCGCAGCCTAGTGTGCGGAATGCCTCTTCGTAATCCTCCAACGGGAAGGAGTGGGTAATGATTTTTTTCGCTGGAATGATCTCTTGCTCAATCATGTAATGTGCTGTGGCGAATGTGCCCAGTGAATCGATGGAACCGATAATTTTGAGACTGCGGTCCACGACTTCTTTTGGATTAAAAGACGTATTTCCATCTCTCAGACCGACAAGCATCAGATAACCGCCACTGGCGAGCTGGGAGAGCACTTGTGTACCTACAACGCCTGTTGTATCCACAATCATATCGACCTGATGGGTTGCGGGTGACAGCGATTCTATTGCATTTTCGAAGGATGAATGAACCTCCCAACGATCGGGTGCAATGGAGGCGGCAATGGCCAAGCGTTCCTCCGAGATGTCGACCAGGCAGCCGGTAACCCCTTTGGACGCGAGGGCGTAGCTGTACAGAATGCCAATCGGGCCTGCGCCGAGGATAATCGTTCTGAAATTCGGCAGTAGATGGATCTGATTAATCCCTGTCAGCATGCAGCTGAGCGGTTCCGTCAACGTCGCTTCCTCATAGCTCACATGATCCTTTAATTTGTACAAAAAGCGATCTTCGGTCACATAATAATCCGTAAATGTCCCGTCAGCACTTACACCTGTCTCCGTAACCGACTTATGTGTGCAATGATTTTGTCTGCCTGTTCTGCACATGTCGCATTGTCCGCAATAGTAAGTAGGGTCGATCACAACGCGGTCGCCCGGTTGTAGTGTTGTTACCGCAGAGCCAACATCGATGACTTCCCCGGCAGACTCATGACCGAGAATGACGGAAGGGATCGCATGATATTTGCCGCTGACAATACCGAGATCGGTACCGCACACGCCTGTCGCCCGAATACGTACCAACACCTGATTATCTCTTGTGATTTCCGGGACAGGTCGTTCCTCAAGTGCAACATCCCAGGCTGATTTGTATACCAATGCAAGCATGAAAATAACCTCCTTATAATTATATAAAATATAAATTTAGCGTTTTATCTTAAAGCAGTTACTGACAAGATCCGAAAGTAGTGAAGGGGACGAAATCGATTCTGGAGAAGCGAAGCGTTCGCCTTTATCAACGGATTTTTCCCTTGGGAAAGGAAAATCAAGAAAATCCGTGGATAACAGCGATCATAAGAACGATTCGTAACCGAAACGAACACTTCGAACAGTTGCATTGAAATGTTTTAATGAACGCTGGCAAGCACCGAATCCAGCCGCTCCACAATCTCTACCAGTTCGTCTTCAGTTGTGGTGAGGGAAGGCCGGACCTTAACCACGTTACCGAAGCCATATCGTGAACTTCTCAAGATCAGATGCTCATCTGTAAAAGCACGGTCAACAATGGCATTGGTTTTAAGTGTATCCGGTTCATTACCGTCACCGACGATCTCCAGCCCCCACATTAACCCGACGCCACGAGCTTCCCCGATACTTGGGTACTTTATCGTCAATTCATGTAATAATTCACCCAGAATTTCACCTTTGCGTTTTACGGCATCGAGAAATCCGGGTTCGGATACCACCTCCAGGGTGGATTTGGCAGCGGTTACGGAAATGAGATTGCTTCCAGAGGTGAAGGAATGTTCATGCTTCTCGAGCACATTTAATCGGGATTGCATTAATACAGCAGCAACAGGTACGCCGATTCCGCCAAGACCTTTGGCAAGAGTAATCATGTCAGGCTGGATATCAAACAGCTCGCTGGCAAACATGGTTCCTGTACGACCAATGCCAGTCTGTACTTCGTCGGCAATGAGAAGCATGTTGTACTCATCACACAGTTTACGCAGTCGTTTGAAATATCCGGCAGGAGGAATGATATTGCCGCCATTCCCAAGAATGGGTTCGATGATCATGCAGGCGACTGAGCCGGAACTTGCATATTCTATTGCATTAGAGATAGCTTCAACGCATTGATAGCCGCAGTCACCGTTTGAGGATTTGAATGGGCAGCGATAACAGTATGGGGCAGGTACATGAACAGCGTTAGCCGCTGCTGAATTGGGGAACCGTTTCCGCCTAAAGGCATTTCCCGAGATGCCGGTGGCAAATTGGGTCTGCCCATGATGGGATAGATACAGGCTGATGATGTCTGTCGATTCCGTATATTTCTGTGCAATTTTGGTCGCACATTCGTTGGCAGTTGAACCGGTAATATCCCGCATCCATCCGGCATTAATGTCGTTTGGAGCATATTCGATTAATTGATCAAGTACTTCATTTACGTAAGGTTCAGTGAAGGAGGAAGACATATGCGTCAGATTGCCGACTTGTTCCTGAATTTTGCTGACTACATGTGGGTGATTATAGCCCAGTGACAGATTGAACGTACCTGACACGCCATCGAGGTATTCAACACCTGAATCGTCAATCAACTTAATCCCTTTTCCGGCTACGAAGCGGTTGTTGGTCAAAGTTTGCATACGATTTCCTCCAATATTATGGTGTACTAGCTCGAACGAAGCTCAACAATTCCGGGTGATGCGGGCATCACCTCCTTTAAGAAATAGAATTTACATTTCCTTACTATGTTGTGCGAGAGCGGTACTGACTGCATTATTTTTTACAGTCCATAGATGTGAGACCATCAATGTGAGAAGCAGGATCAGACAGAATCCAGCCAAAATCCAGATCGTATTCACAACAGGCCAGGCACTCATGCTCCATCCAGTCACATATTGCAATACGGCACCTCCAATACCACCCGATGCGATCAGGATACTGGTTGTGAGTTCGGTCATGCCGGGAATCAGAACATTAGCATAGACGAGTGCGATACAGAACAGCCCTGACATGAACAAACCGGTCCCGAAGATCAGCACGTAAGTTGCCCACTGTCCAGTTACAAATACCATAGCGACTGCGAATAGAAGCGTGCCGATCGTACTCCAGATCAGGAAAGGCATATAGTTTACGGCTTCTGCTATTTTTCCAGAGAAAAGACGGCCGATGATCATCGCAATCCACAGGATGGAGACACTCAGTGATGCGACAGATTCCTGAAGCTGCAATCGTTCTACGAGAATGGAGGGCAGGAAGTTCATCAGTCCCAGTTCCAGTCCCATGTAGATGAAAAAGAAGATGACAAAAATCGTTAGTAACCCCAACTGTTTTCTCGAATATCGGGCTTTACCAGCTGCATGTGCCACTGTATTCTCGCCAGCCTGTTCCAGATACAGTGCGGCTGCACGGGGCATAGTGATCCACAGGACCATGAGTACCAGTGACAACACGGCCACGATATAGAACGTAAGATACCATAGATCCATCCAGATAAATAAGGCAGCGACAGCCGGGATGAGAAGTGCTCCAAGTGCAAAGAATACATCCAGCTTGGACATGGCGACTGCCTTCTGATTCTCAGTGAATTCGATCGTAAATGCTCCAACGGAAGGCTCAATGATACCTGAGCCAAAGCCTATGATAATGGTAAGCAGAAGAACGCTGGTCCAAGACGGCAAAAATCCGAGTACAGCATAAGCAGCCACAATACAGATCAAGGCAAGGGTCAGCATGGCTTTTCTTCCGATACGGGCTGTGAGGGCAGGAGCTACAAGTACACCGACAAGAAATCCGAGAAACTGCAGAAATAACAAAAATCCGCCATCACTGTAACCGCGCTCATAATATGACAATAAAACAGGGAGAAGGGCACCGAGCACAACGCTGGTTATGCCGATTAACAGATAAAAACCGCAGCTTAGAGCGAATATTCTTTTCAAAAGTCCGCCTCCTAGTTGGATAAAAATTTTATAATATGTAATTAATGTTTATTTTATATATAACTTAAACCATAATTGCCCAAATGTACATGCTTTTTATTGTAAAATAATGTTAAGTTTTGTAGGTTGGAAATGTTTCTTGGGTTTATTTTTCCCTAAAACGATTTCGTGTCGAAAGGATAAATTCAATCAAGTTATATGACCTTTTAACAGTGTTGCACTTGTAAGGGGAGGGAGGATCGAGGGATTGTAAATCGTGCAAAATAAAAAAACGCCCCCTCTCTGAGCAGACAGGAAACGTTCTGACAAGCCGTTCTATATGATATTTCTAACACACGCGTATCACCATTAAGCAGTCTGTACAAAGAAAATTCCATCGAATGGTGTGTAAGCAGACGCTGGACCCCTTCGCAAAAATAAATAACCGTTTGCATCAGGGAGACCCAATATATCCCGATATGGTTCAGGAAAATCTCCGGAATATATCTGACACACCAGTTGATATTCCTCTATCAGGTGGTTAATTCCTTTCACACCGTTTGGTAGCGTGGATGAGAAGAATGAAAATGCAGGGAAATCCTGATCGTCCAGCTCCATTTCAATCAAACGTACGCCGCTCAACGGAATGGATGGCACGGGACATACGGAAGTTAGTGGATGTGAAGATACCGAGACATAAGTGCATCCGGCGAGAATGTTCTCGTTCCATTCCAGCTCATCCCCCGTATAGGTTACCTGATCGAGAAAGTACTCGGAGGCGGAGTAGGTCGAGAATACCGAGATATATTTATCTTCTGGTAAAGAAGAGATATCAACCTGCTGTGAAAGTGTATTGCAATGGATGGAGAACAAATGCAATAGAGGCTGTCCCTCAGGATTAAGCGGCCATTCTGCAACGTATGCAGTCTCTCCACCAATCCACATCCCGGTGTCTTGGTTTGCATTATCGGGGTCAACTGTAATTCGAGTAACTTGGTACATGTGAAGCTCCCTTCAGTGGTTTTGGCTTTCCTATGTACTGCTCTATGTGTTTTCATATAACCGTTCATTGCTTCATTTCAGTATAAATGAGATGATGTGGAATGAGAATCAGTACAAGGTACTAACTCTTGCAGGGGATTACAAATGAGAAGCGGTGACACATGTTAATTAACAAATACATAAGTGAAACGGGATTCTGCTCCCGCCGGGAAACGAACCGGTTAATTGCAGCGGGACGTATAACGATCAATGGCAGGGTATGTGAAAAGGGGCGAATGTTGAACCTCATGATGTGGTACTCATTGATGGCATGGAGATCCCTCGTAATGACAGCAAACCTGTCTACATTGCTCTGAATAAACCGATCGGTATTGTCTGCACAGCAGCAGAACAGGTGAAGGGCAACATCATTCAATATATGAATTATTCTTCTCGCATATTTGCGGTAGGCAGGCTGGATAAGGCCTCTGAGGGGTTAATTTTGCTTACGAATGATGGAGGCATTGTGAACAAGATGATGCGTTCGGAGCATAATCATGATAAAGAATATGTAGTGACTGTAGATAAACCTGTAACTGATGAATTTGTAAAGTCCATGTCCGAAGGTGTAGAGATTCTGAACGTGGTGACCAAGCCCTGCGAAGTGTATAGGCAGAGCGAACATGTATTTCGGATTATATTGACACAGGGTCTCAATCTGCAGATTCGGAGAATGTGCAAAGCCTTGGGGTATCGCGTGTTGAAGCTGGAGCGTATCCGAATTATGAATATTACACTCGATCAACTGGAGCGGGGCCAATGGCGTCATCTGGAGCCAGAGGAACTGGAGATTCTGCTGTCTCAATTGAACGAGCTAAAATGAATTGAAAAATAAAGAGAAAAACGAAGAAAACACTAACCCCTCAGCGGATTAGTGTTTTTGTTGTTAAGCTTGTATGCTTTGCGCTCAGATATGTAAGAGCCGAATAGTGTTAAAAACGCACCAATTACAATTACCCAGGTGATCTGTTCCCGAAGAATGAGTGCAGATGACACGACAGTAATGACAGGCACCAGATAGATATATACACTCGTTTGCATAGCTCCGAGAAGATTCACAGCCCGGTTCCAGGTCACGAAACACAACGCGGAGGCACCCAGACCGAGGAAGAGAAAATTAGAAAGATTGGTCATACTTGTGAAGCGTCCGAGTTCCCAATGGAATTCGAACAGGAAAAGAGCTGGCAGCATGAAGATCAGGCCATAGAAAAATACGTTGCGGGTCGCACCAATGGTGTGGAAGCCAAGCTGGCCAATTTTACGCATTAATACAGAATAAATTGCCCATACCGCAGGTGCTATAAAAGCAAGCAGATCACCTGCCGGATTCAGTTGCAGCACGAAACTGCCATTCAGCGCGATGAGCAGAATGCCACTCAAGGCAATCCCAAATCCGATAATAAAGCGGCGGGTTAACTTCTCACCATCCAGGAAGAAATGTGCGAGTACGGCAGTGAAGAACGGGGCAATGGATACAATAACACCCACGTTGGAAGCGGTTGTGTACAGCAGCGCAATATTTTCAATGAGAAAATATAGAGTCACTCCACATATTCCTGCTCCGATAAACAAGCACTCTTCCCTGAATGAAGCGGTCCGCAGTGAACGAGGATAGATCAGCAAGAGTACCAAATACCCGATCAGAAAGCGAAAAAACAAAATTTCTACTGGAGTGAAGTCAATCAGCAGAACCTTCGTTGAGACAAAGGTAGTGCCCCAGATCAATATGGTGATCAAAGCGAGTACATGCCCGGTAGAGACCTTGGTGTTATGATGACTCGTCATACGATGTGATCGGTGGTTCGTTTCGGTTCGGTATCATGATTGAAGATACGTCTGTATTGCTTGGGCGTCAGGCCAATCAGCTTTTGAAAAAGTTCGTGAAGTGGCTCTGGTCGCTAAATCCTGTCTGTGCGGCAACTTCAATCGGAAGCTGGCCTTGTTCCAATAATCGTTTGGCTTGGTTAATACGAATGGTCTCCAGGTAGCGGTAGGGTGATATGCCCTTCTGGCGAGTGAACAAACGCAGCAGGTGATATTTGCTCATCTCCGTCAAGTCGGCTAACTCGTTTAATGAGATGTTCTCCATGTAATGAGATTCAATGTACTCACATATGCGTCTGATCTCCATAGTGACATCCTGAGTGGAAACAGGCGGTTCAGCATCTGAATAATCTCGCATCAATTGATCCAGCAGAAAGAGTAACAATTCTTCTTTGCAGAAATCCGATTGCTCCTCCAGAATTATCTGATGCAGCTCATGCAGGGAACCCACAAGTTCACTTTGGTAGAGAACGGGGGATGTAAACCGTGGCAAGTAAGCTTGTCCGGTAATCTCTCTCGCATACTCTCGCATCACCTCAGGCTGGACGTTGATACAGCGATAATCCAGCGTTCTGCCATCAACCTGTTCGCAGGCATGAGGATCATGTGGGTTAAAGACAATCATGTCACCGCTATTCAAAATGTATTCTTCATTGTTGCAGACGAGGTGACGCTTGCCTTGCTCAATAAATCCAATGACGTAATAGTCATGAAAGTGATTGGGAAACTTCTGCATAATGCCTTCAAACTGATATGCTTCTAGCTGTAAGTCGGTATCAAATACCACAGTCCGGACTTCCCGAGTCATGATGCACCTTCTTTCTGTATGTTAAGGTCATTATAGGTTGCAAAGAAGGAATTTTCTTGAACGATATTGCTATTTGCTCCAATTGTACGACCGTACAGATATCTCCAAAAACAAAACACCCGCAATCCCGGAGGGAAAGCGAGCCCTTTGCATAGTATAGTTGATTCATGAGTTCAAACCTACATATAAATGTGAAAAAATGATGTGAGAAAAATGTCTGAAGCGATAAGTCATTGTTCTTAATGTAATGTAGCCAGTGCTTCAGGTGTAAAAGCCTGAATCTCAGATAAGCGGCCTTCGCGTATTTTGGCAGCCCATGCGGGATCACCAAGGAGTGCGCGTCCCACAGCTACCAGGTCAAATTCCTGTTGTTCATATCGCTTCATAAGTTCGTTCATCCCCGGATGTTTGACTTCATCGCCTTCTGCTTCGGGCTCATCTGACATGCCTACAGAACCGACTGTTATCGTGGTTTGACCACTTAGCTTCCGCACCCACCCTGCAAATCCAAGATCGGATCCTTCAAACTCGGGCTCCCAGAAGCGTCTTGTGGAGCAGTGGAAGATATCTACTCCTGCGTCAACCAGCAAACGAAGAAATTGCTCCAGTTGTTCCGCTGTGTCGAACAGTCGGGCTTGATAATCATTCATCTTCCATTGGGAAATCCGCATTGCAATAGGGAAGTCAGGACCCACCGCAGCCCGAACCGCCGTGACAAGTTCAATCGCAAACTGTGTTCGTTTCCGAAGGTCACCACCGTAGCGGTCCGTCCTTCTATTCGTCGTTTTCCAGAAAAACTGATCGATCAGAAATCCGTGTGCACCGTGAAGCTCAATTCCGTCAAAACCGATACGTTGCGCATTAACGGCTGCATCAGCGTAAGCTTGAATCACCGTTGCGATCTCTGCCTCCGTCATGGGTGCACCTACTTGAGTACCTTCCATATCTATTCCCGATGGACTTAATGAAGCAGCTTCCGGGTGTGGTTCAGATCCAGAAGGACGAACGATTCCCATGTGTAAAATCTGAGGAAAGATTTTGCCGCCGGCAGCATGAACTTGTTCGACCACTTCAGACCAGCCTTGAAGAGCTGCTGCTCCGTACATATGGGGGATTCTAGGCTCACTTGATGCAGACGGATGATTAATGGTTGCACCTTCCGTAATAATGAGTCCAACACCATGCTCGGCACGCCGACGATAATATTCGGCCACATCGGGGCCCGGGACACCATCCGGGGAGAAGGCTCGCGCCATGGGAGACATGACGATGCGCGAGGACAGGGTTAACTTGGCAACGGTGTATGGTTGAAACAAATGCTTTGTAGAAATAATGTTATATTGTGGATTACTCAATGTGTGCACCTCCATTATGTTGTACCTTTTAGTGGGTACGAGTGCAATGTTAGCAATCCCTACAGGCTTACTCAACCAACAGTTTGATTGTTTTGTTGCTTAAGCGAAAGACACGGATTATTGTATGGTGTCTGTGAACTTGCTTTCACTTGTTGAACCAATAGCACTTATCTATAATGAAGAAGTCTGGCCAAATATGTTGTGTATAAAGGAGGATTGGGACATGTCGGGTGTATTGTCTCCAAACTCGAACGATCCGCGTGTCATTCGCACTCGGCAATTAATTTTGGATGCGTTTCTACACCAATTGAATCTTAAAAATTTCAACAGCATTACGATTCAAAATATTACGGAGCAGGCCACAATTAACAGAGCCACTTTTTACGCCCATTTTCAGGATAAATATGCCCTGCTTGAAGCTTTGTTATCGGATGCTTTTATGGAATATGTAACAAAAAGGGTGGACCCGGATGCCCGGTTATCAGCGGAAACTATACAGCAACTTATATTTTCATTATGTGATTATCACGTCTCAAGCAATGACTGCATCAAGAAATATGAGACAGTTGCACCGATAATTGAAGAAAACATCAAGACCCAGCTGGAACAATTTCTGCTTGAATTAATGAGCAAAGTGGCGAAGGATGTGGATTCCAAAACGCTGAAAGTAACTGCAACCATGCTAAGCTGGTCGATCTATGGAATGACGTATCGGTGGAACACGGATGGAAGACAGGAATCTCCTGATGACTTGGCCCAGCGAGTTGTTCCCTATATGATGGGCGGATTGGAATTGTTGAATTAACCTCATGAATTAAGCTGATGAATGAAATCGCAGTACTATTCGAATGGACGGAGGAGAAATGACAAGATGATTGAACATTTGGTTGTTTTCAAATTTAATGACAAAACCACGCTAGCCAAACAGCAGGAATGGGTGGAGCAATTGCTCGCGTTACAGGAACAAATTCCGGGGATTGTCACGTTGACCGCAGGGATCAATGTAACGGAGGAAACGGACCGTATTCAAGGTTATACGATTGGATTAAGAGTGACGTTTGCAGATCTGGAGGCACTGCGTGCTTATGGTCCACATCCTGCCCATCAAGCATTTGTCGCTTCTTTGGATGGTTGGGTGGAAGATGTCATTGTTGTTGATTATGCGATATAAAGTTGCAATCATAGAGGTTTGACGACTATAGGAGTTGAAGATTCCCATGTGTTTAATTTTATTTGCTTACAACATGCATCCAACGTATCCGCTTATTCTGGGATCAAACAGGGATGAATTCTATCACAGACCTACGGCTCAAGCACATTATTGGGAAGATTACCCGCAAATATTGGCAGGGCGAGACTTGTCAAAAATGGGAACCTGGATGGGCGTAACAACAGATGGGCGTCTGGCCGCTGTTACGAATTATCGTGATCCGAATGAAGAGCTACATGCCAAGGGCTCAAGAGGAGATCTGGTTGCTGACTTTCTAAAGGGAACGTCCACACCTGAGCAATATATACAACGCGCGGTGCAAAGCCGAGATCATTATCCTGGCTATAATTTGTTAGTGGGTGATCCGGAGAATCTCTATTATTATTCGAATGTGGGTAATGTGGTGATGAAGTTGCAACCGAGAATATACGGGATTAGTAATCACTTGATTAATACAGATTGGCCCAAGGTGAAACGTGGGAAAGAAGGGCTGGAGAATCATCCAAGGGAAGGCCGTGGACGAACTTTTGCCTCATACAGGCGTTCCATTGGAGTGGGAACGATTATTATCCCCCATCTTCGTTAGAAGTGAGAAATTCGACTACGGGACCAGAGCTTCATCCGTTGTACTGATGAACAGAGAAGAAGTATTTTTCACGGAGATGGTTCACCAGAACGGAGAGGTCATGGAGCAACGTTTTAACATAAACCTCTTACCTGGCCAAGCTGAGAATATGAAATAAGTGATGTCCAGACGTTATATATTTACATGAATAATTGAAGTAGACTGCTCTTTGATCTTTTTTTCTTTGGGTATCAGAGCGTACTTTCAAATTTTATATGTCAGCTAACGTAACGCCGATTAAACGGTGTGAGAATAGCTTTTGTATAACACGCCCAATTTTAGTTGGGCTCTTTATCTCTTATCACAATTCTATGTCATGAATCATGGAACTTCCCTGAATAGTTTATATAATGTGAATCAACATAACATGATTTTGCAGTGGTTCGGTTGATTCTAATTTCAGGGGGGCAACGTGGGATGAAAGAAACCAAAAAGATGAGAGTATTTTCACTGGGGATTCAGCACGTACTCGCAATGTATGCGGGAGCAATTCTGGTACCTTTGCTGGTGGGCAGAGCGCTAAATCTGACAGCAGAGCAATTGGCGTATCTGGTATCCATTGACCTGTTAACGTGTGGGATTGCAACATGGCTTCAGGCTCGGAAAGGAAAGTACCTGGGTATTGGTTTGCCAGCAGTGCTCGGAAGTTCCTTTGTAGCCGTGACACCCATGATTGCGATTGGGTCGCAATACGGAATTCCTGCCATATATGGTTCGATTATTGCAGCGGGTTTATTTATCGTCATCTTTGCGGTGTTTTTCAGCAAAATCGTCAAACTATTTCCACCAGTTGTGATCGGTACAGTAGTAACCATCATCGGTCTTGCGTTAATCCCAACCGGTATTAAAAACATGGCGGGTGGAGCAAACAGCGAGAATTTTGGAAGCTTGGACAATCTGGCCCTTTCTTTTGGCGTATTACTTTTCATTCTAATTCTGAATCGATATGCTCGCGGTTTGGTTAAATCCCTGGCTGTTCTCCTTGGTATTATTGTGGGGACCCTCATCGCAGCCTTCATGGGAAAAGTGAATTTTGCTTCTGTACAGGAAGCCTCCTGGTTCCATCTGCCCCAACCCTTTTACTTCGGATGGCCTACCTTCGAAATCGGTCCCATTATTACAATGATAATTGTAGGTACGGTCGTAATCATTGAATCGACAGGTGTATTTATGGCTTTGAGCAAAATCTGTGATCAACCCATTAACGAGAAAGATCTGGCGCGTGGATATCGCGCAGAAGGTCTCGCATTTGTCCTGGGCGGCATATTTAATGCTTTTCCATACAATACCTTTGCACAGAATGTCGGTTTGGTTCAGCTCTCGAAGGTGAAAACGACCAATGTTGTTGTTGCAGCCGGCGGTATTCTGGTCTTTCTGGGACTCATTCCAAAGGTAGCTGCTTTTGCAACCATTATTCCAAGCGCTGTCCTTGGGGGAGCGACGGTTGTCCTGTTCGGAATGGTCGTTTCATCCGGGATCAAAATGCTGCAAAACGTCGACTTTGGCAAACAATCCAATCTTTTAATCGTGGCTTGCTCCGTTTCTCTTGGACTTGGCGTTACTGCCGTACCCGATCTGTTTGCCCAGCTTCCTCAAAGTATTCGCATCATTGTGAGTGACGGTATTATTACAGGAAGCCTGTCAGCGATCCTGCTCAATGTGTTCTTTAACCTTGGTTTCAAAAAAGAAAGCTTGCCTGTACAACCTGTACAGGTTCAGGAAGCACATACGTAATTCTTGTAATCACATACATGTCATCACGAAGAAGGAATAGATCCAAGCCGGTTTTTCTGGGAAGTGGAATGCAAGGGAATGACTCCACTTGGCAGAGGAACCACTTGGATTTTTTTTGTGCCAAACCTACGATGTTTTCGTTTTCATATCAAAGTTACTGTTCATGAGGAATGCAAAAGGAATGCAAATATGCTAAAGTTTCATCAAGAACAATTTATATGTTCGTCTAAGTCAACAACCTCTACATTGAATTTCCATGCGACTACATAAATGAGCATTGGTTCACAAGGCTAAAATATGACCGAGGATATTCCTTGGCTACTGAAAAGGAGTTGTGAGCATCATGCAACAAGTGACATCGAACAAAGGCTGGAATCTGGACAATAGTTATGCACAGTTACCGCAACCCTTTTTACAAGTCAGGGCGCAGTACCTGTCGAATCACCAAAGTTAATCATATTCAACAGACTGCTTGCATCCAGTCTGGGGCTGAATGTGGAGTCTCTTGACAGCGATGAAGGTGCGCAAATTTTTGCAGGCAACCTGATTCCGGAAGGGGCCGAGCCATTAGCTCAGGCCTACGCAGGCCATCAATTCGGTAATTTTAACATGCTTGGAGATGGACGGGCTTTGCTGCTGGGAGAACAGATTACGCCACAGGGCGAGCGAGTGGATATCCAGCTGAAAGGTTCAGGAAGAACACCGTACTCCCGAGGTGGAGATGGACGCGCTGCTGTTGGACCCATGCTGCGTGAATATATCATTAGTGAAGCGATGTATGCGCTGGGTATTCCAACAACTCGCAGTCTGGCGGTGGTGTCTACAGGCGAAAACATTATTCGCGAAACAGAGCGGCCTGGAGCGATCTTGACCCGTGTAGCTTCCAGTCACATCCGGGTGGCCACCTTTCAGTATGCAGCAAGATGGGGGTCTATTGAAGATCTTCGGGCGTTGGCGGATTACACGTTGCATCGACATTTTCCCGAGGTTGCTCAAGCCGAGAATCGTTATCTTTTGCTCCTTCAGGAAGTGATTAAGCGGCAAGCGGCTCTCATTGCCCAATGGCAGCGTGTTGGTTTCATTCATGGCGTCATGAACACGGATAACATGGCCATTAGTGGTGAGACCATTGATTATGGTCCATGCGCTTTTATGGATGCTTACAATCCTTCGACCGTATTTAGCTCCATTGACAGACAAGGTCGTTATGCTTATGGCAATCAACCTTATATAGCAGGATGGAATTTGGCTCGATTTGCCGAGACACTTCTGCCGTTGTTGAATGAAGATGAAGAGCAGGCGGTGCAACTTGCGCAGGATGCTATCGCCCAATTCTCTGAATTGTACCATCATCACTGGCTCCAGGGGATGCGTGCCAAACTGGGCTTGTTGGATGAAGAGGCCGAAGATGAAGCGCTGATCAAGGATCTCCTTGAACTCATGGAGAAGCATAGTGCAGATTACACCAATACGTTCCTGGCGTTGACCTTTGACACATTGGAAGGAACAGCCTGGTTTGGCACGTCCGAATTTGCTGAATGGCATGAACGCTGGCAAGCCAGATTGGACAGACGGCAAGGGGAGAAGGAAGTCTCTGAGCAGTTGATGCGAACAAACAATCCAGCTGTCATTCCTCGTAATCACCGGGTTGAAGAAGCGCTTGAGCAAGCAGAGAATCATGGAGATCTTAGCGTGATGCAGAAGCTTTTGGCGGTTCTTTCAGATCCATTTGCGCATTCACCGGAACAGGCTGAATATGCCGAACTGCCTGCACAATGCAATACTTCGTATCAGACTTTTTGTGGGACTTGATTGAACAGGATAGAAGAAGAGGCTGCCTTGGGCAGCTTTTTCATTTTATAGATATCATCGACGTTACTTTGATAGGCAGGTGTATTCAATGTCCAACATTTTAAGCAAACAACACTTAGCTGAGGTCCTGTTACAGTTGTTAGAACGAACATCTTTCCCCAGGGAACAGATGGAGAACTATGTTAACCGCTTGTTCGAGACCTTAAAACGGGATGGTGTCCCCTATGTAGAGAGTGGAAAAGATACATACACTGTTCGAATATACGAACGAGGTCTCGTCTCGTTGGAGAAACGGATGAAACAGTCAGACGAAGTCATCTACTGGTTGCTCGAGGATATTATTTTCACAGCGATGCATGTAGAATTGATGGAAAGGCATGGCGTGGATAATATACAGACCCATCTGAATTATTCAAATGGAGTGATGGATGAACTGAACAGCGGCATGCAGGAAGCCTTCCAGCAGATCGGTGATCCGCATTTACATTGGCATCAGACGGGTAAACGTCAGGAGCTAGAGGGCATGAAATAGAGAAAAGTGAGGTGTTATCACGTGAGTGTAAGTGAGCAAGATATCCATGATGTATGGTATGACTATGCCGTATTGTTTGTTGGAAAAAAGAATGAATCTGGACAAGGATGGGCCGCCTTAACCTCCAATGAACAGGAAATTGCTGCTCTGTGGCTATTGGAGGCGGATGTTTTTAATGGTGGCTTTATACAGTTTTTCTGCAACTGGGGGAAGAGGCATACCGTTATGCATTGCAAGCACTAGAGACCATTGATGCGAAGCAAGTGTCAGGCATTATATCGTCAGCATACGACTGCATTAAGCACTTGGAAGAGGATGAAAGGCTTACTGAACTGTGGGATATTCCCAAGTTTCTCACCATGGAGCAGGAGCAGCAATTAGATGCACTGGATCAGCAATTTTGGAATAATGAGGATCAGATTGCGGAGAAAGCCTATGATTATTATCATGGAAAATTGAACATGATGACTATATAAACTGATTGCAACAAGCGTCAGTGTTCTATTCCAAGATTGCATACTTGGTCTTGCAATGACTCAAACGTTCGGCTATACTTGCTATAAATTGAATACATGAATCACGTTGATAGAGCGCAGTAGCGGCTTTGTCCCTGTTACAGAAAGTCAGGGGTTGATGGAACCTGATACATACAAGGGCTGCGAATTACACTCTGGAGTACTTGGGTAATGCCAAGCGGATGGGCAAACGATATATTGCCAAAAGTGGTATGGATAGCGTGTTAAGATTATATGTTGTCCATGCAATTTGGGTGGTACCACGGTTATGATAATCGTCCCTGTGTCTAATGAAGACAAGGAGGCGATTTTTTTGTGTCCAAAAATGCCGATCCAGCGTGTTATTTCGTAATTTAACGTGAATCATGACTGAATCTTGAGGGTAGAAAAGGGGTTAATACGAGTGAATATTATTGATGAACTACAGTGGCGTGACGCCATTAACCAGCAGACGGATGCCGAGGGACTGCGTGAACTGACTGAGAGCAAATCAATCTCATTATACTGTGGTGTTGACCCTACAGGGGATAGTATGCACATCGGACATCTGATTCCGTTCATGATGCTGAAACGGTTTCAATTGGCAGGACACCGTCCGGTCATTCTGATTGGTGGAGCTACAGGTACGATTGGTGATCCAAGTGGTCGTCAGGCAGAGCGTTCTCTGCAAACGTTGGAGCAAGTGCAGGAGAACGTGGATGCACTGACAGCACAGATGAAGAAGCTGTTCGTAACAGACGGTGATAATCAGGTTCGCATGGTGAACAACTATGATTGGACACACAAAATCAATGTCATTGAATTCTTGCGTGACTACGGCAAAAACTTTAACCTCAACACGATGCTGGCCAAGGATGTCGTTGCGAGCAGACTGGAAGGCGGAATCTCGTTCACCGAGTTTCCTACCAGATCCTTCAGTCACTCGACTACCTGCACCTGTTCCAGAACGAAGATGTACAACTTCAAATTGGCGGTTCCGACCAATGGGGCAATATCACGAGCGGTCTTGATCTGATTCGCAAAAAAGAAGGATCTGAAGCGAAGGCATATGGTCTGACCATTCCACTCATGCTCAAATCCGACGGTACGAAATTTGGTAAAACAGCTGGCGGCGCAATCTGGCTTGATCCTAACAAAACGACACCATTTGAATTCTACCAGTTCTGGGCGAATACAGATGACCGTGATGTGATTAAATACTTGAAATACTTTACCTTCCTGAGCAAAGAAGAAATTGAAGCTCTGGCTGAAAAGGTAGAGACAGAGCCACACAGACGTGAAGCACAGAAAGCACTCGCGGAAGAAATGACAAAATTCGTTCACGGCGAAGACATGCTTGAACAGGCTAAACGGATTACAGCGGCGTTGTTCAGTGGTGATATCCGTTCCCTGACAGCCGATGAAATCGAGCAGGGCTTCAAGGAAATGCCGACATATGAAACGGACGGCGAAGCCAAAAATATCGTGGACTGGCTCGTGGATCTGGGTCTGGAGCCATCCAAGCGCCAGGCGCGTGAGGATGTTACCAAAGGCGCGATTTCCATGAATGGTGAGAAAATCACGGAGCTTGAATTCACGGTGTCGGCAGAGCATGCCATTGGCGGTAAATTCATCATCATCCGTAAAGGTAAAAAGAACTACAGTCTGGTTAAACTTCAATCCTAGTACAGTACAAACTCCAGAAACAAAAAGACCGTCTTCCATCTCTGTCAGGCGACAGAGCGGAGACGGTCTTTGGTATAACAGGTCATGGCTTGACCTAATATTATTGATTGACAATCGCTGTAATCTCTTCATCCAGATCAAGTCGTACGTTCTCACGGTACGCCCGAATGTTGTATTCACTGTGCAGGTAACGAAGAATCGCTTCAATCATATTGGACTCCACCAGATATTGACTGCGGCCTTGAATCCATACTTCAGCGGAATAACCGGTATCTTCTTCCCAGCTCAGTTCTACATTCACATCAGTTGGACGTACACCCTTACGTTCTGCCATATGAATACAGATTGCATTCACAATTTCATCCATGCTCAGAACCATAGAGATTAGTACCGTCCGTTTCTGTTGCGGTCATCATCACGATCATTGCGGCGGTCATAACGGCCATCCGCAGCAGGTTTACGACGATTGGAGATGGCTCTGAAGAGTGCCATAGCCAACATAACAATCAACATGATTGCTGCAACGTTCACGAGTAATCCAAGGATGTTACCCAGGGCGCCCATGCCACCGAACAATCCGCCGAACATCATACCAGCCAGACCACCAAGCATCATGCCTTTCATGAATCCTCCGCCACCGCCGAAGAATCCACCACCACGAGTTGCAGCTGCACCAGTACCGGAGTTATTACCGGAATTGGATTGATTCACGTTGCTGTTGGAGTCGGATTTCTTAGGTGTGTTGGTATAACTTTTTGTACCGGATTTGAATCCGCCACCACGTCTTGCATCCGCAGAATCCGGATTCGTTACTCCCACTGTGGCGAACAATAATGTAAAGGCCATAAATACCATCATTAGATGTTTAACTCCAAATTTTTTCTTCATTGTAAAGATCGTAACCCCCGATTAATTTGTTTGAATCACCCGAAAATGGGCCTTACTCATGTAATACGGTCGTCTTGCAGGAACGTTTCAAATTTTATTAAATTTCTGAAACGCTTGGACTTGGGTCTTGAATTGCAGCTTGGCCATCAAGCAATTGGGTAACCCAATGACACCATTCCAGGCCTGTCTGCGCATGCATTAACCCTTTTTGTACCAGGATGTAGCTTCCAAAGTCTCGGTTGCCTACACGAAGATTATCCAGAGGTATACGTGACTTCAGATCCTCGAAGTAACGTATGCGTTCCATAAACCAGCTTTTACGCTCGTTCAGAATGCGTCTCATGCTTCCGTCTTCCGCAATGCCAACACACAGGATACGCAAATTAAACTCATCGCGTGTAACTGGTGCGGTAACAGGAGTAATCATCCATTCCAAGAGCTTTTCAATGCCTTTTTCCGTAACTGCGTACATTTTCTTGTCCGGTTTGTCAGACTGTTGTACCCAGCGGGAGGCCAATAACTCATCGTTTTCCATCTTGGACAGGAGTGGGTAGATCTGGCTGTGCTTCGCCTGCCAATGAGGCTGAATCTTCAGCATCAGATCATAGCCCGATGACTCCTCGCGGGTAAGCAGCCCGAGCAATCCGTAGGAAAGTATGTTCATGCACATGTCTCCTTAATATTAGGGCTGGGTCAGAGAAAATAAACCTTTTTGCTTTCTTTGACCGCTTTCATAAAAGTGTACACTGAAACTGTATGGTTTGACAACCTGACAGAACAACTGCCTCAATTTAGACAAAAAAGTGCGAACCATAAGGTCCGCACTCCAAACCATTTAGAGAGATGCCTGTTATCAATACCCTTCAGCGACAAGATCAAGCTCACCTGTGGCCGAATCGATAACCATGCCGTGAACGGGTACATTGGGAGGAAGTAATGGATGCTTCTTGATCACTTCCACAGTTCCTTTACCCCTTCTTCAACACTGTCAAACCCGCGCAGCCACTTTTGCAGACGAATGCCGGAATTTTCAAGCGTAGACATGACCTCTTCGGAAATTCCGCGTTCTGTCATGTGACCAATCATCGTTTCAGCATGCAGGGAAGCCATACCACATTCTGTATGACCTACCACCAACACCTCATCAGCGCCCAATTCATAGATAGCAACCAATACAGAACGCATAACACTACCAAAAGGTTGGGAGATAATTGCTCCTGCGTTTTTGATGATTTTTACATCGCCATTTTTCAGGTTCATCGCTTTCGGCAGCATCTCTACAAGACGGGTATCCATACAAGTGATGATGACCATCTTTTTGGTTGGAAACTTGCTAGCCGTATACTTCTCGTATTCTTTAGTCTCGACAAATGATTTGTTGTAAGCCAAAATCTCTTGAATGTTGTTCATGTCCATTGCCTCCTGTTATCCAATACGACGAGCACGGCCATTTGCATTTGATGCAGCTTGTCCTACGCGCCTCTGCTTAATAGTGTATCACGGTCAACAGATGGCATTACTCACCTTGTAGAGGTTGCTCAAAAAGTCCACTTTTGATTACAAAACATGCCTGAGGGCATGGTCAGCATCGAAGTTGAAATGTATTTCTATCTTCTCGGTAATGAAAACCAGACTTTTTGAACACGTATCTTTGAGGAGAATAATGCAAATTGCCTCTGCTAAAAGTTGATTATACGCAATAGGAAAAGTATCATCAATAGGGGAATACACTTTTTTTGAAGAGGTGAACGTTAACAATGGATAAACAAACACAGGAACATTTGCAATCTTTCCGTAATCTGGCTCGCAAAATCAAGAGCTATCATGAAGCCATTGGTTTGCTTCACTGGGATCTGCGCACAGGTGCGCCGAAAAAGGCGTCCCGACTCGTTCGGAAACGCTGGGCATGTTGTCCACCGAAGCATTCAAGCTGCAGACATCGGCTGACATGAAGACTTACCTGGATGTATTAACGGCACCAGCGGTATTGGAACAACTCGAAGATATAGATCGTCGTCTGGTTGAAGATTGCAAGAAAGAGTATGATCGCAGTCAATCCGTACCACCTGAGAAAGTACAAGCCTATACCGTGCTCACGGCCAAGTCCGAGACCGCATGGGAAGATGCCAAGCATAACAGTGATTTTGCAGGATTTTCTCCTTATCTGACAGATATCGTTAAGCTCAAACAGGAGTTTATTGATTACTGGGGTGTGAAGGATACACGTTATGATACGTTGCTTGATATGTATGAGCCAGATCTGACCGTTGAGAAAGTGGATGCTGTATTTGCCCGCCTCAAAGCACGTTTGGTACCTTTGCAAGAGAAGATCAATGCTTCGGACAACAAGCCAAATACGGAGTTCCTGAATCAGTTGTTTGATACCAAACAACAGGAGAAGTTCAGTCTGTTCATCCTGGAACAGATGGGATATGACTTTGAAGCTGGGCGATTGGACGAGAGTGTTCATCCTTTTGCAACGGGCCTTAACCCGGGTGACGTTCGAATCACAACGCATTACCTGCAGGATGATGTAGCAAGCGCAGTCTTCAGTTCACTTCATGAGGGCGGACATGCCCTGTATGAGCAAAATATTGATGACAGTCTCGCGGGTACACTTCTTGCCGAAGGAACGTCCATGGGGATTCATGAGTCTCAGTCCCGTCTTTGGGAAAATATGATCGGTCGCAGCCGGCCATTCTGGACACGTTATTATAAAGATTTGCAGCAGCATTTCCCGCAACTGAGCGAGGTTGAACTGGAAAATTTCTATCGTGCAATCAACCGGGTCGAGAGTTCACTCATTCGAATTGAAGCGGATGAATTGACCTATAACCTGCACATTATTATCCGATACGAGATTGAGAAAATGTTATTTAACGATGGCTTGGAAGTGAAGGACCTGCCAGAGACCTGGAATGCAAAATACAAGGAATACCTCGGTATTATGCCAACGAATGACGGCGAAGGCGTGCTTCAGGATGTTCACTGGTCTGGTGGAGACTTTGGTTACTTTGCTTCGTATTCTCTGGGTAATATGTATGCAGCTCAAATTCTACATACATTGCGCAAGGAAATGCCGGAGTTTGATACCCTTATTGCCGAAGGTAATCTGATTCCGATTAAGGAATGGCTTACAGACAAGATCTACCGGTATGGCAAAAGTCGTACACCTTCCGAATTGATTGTTGCCGTAACAGGTGAAGAGTTGAACCCGGATTATCTTGCCGATTATCTGGAAGCAAAATATACCGAGATTTACAAGCTGTAATATATCGAAAATAGCATAATGAAATAACATTTCAAAGAGCTAGAGAGTCGGGCAGGATTGCCCGGCTCTTTTTGCATTCAAGTTCTTAACCTTTTGCTGGGCATCGGCATATCCATAATAGAGAGAAACTGCTGAAACCAGTGAAGGAGGGAAACAACATGAAATACACGCCATGGTTCGTCCGGGGCATCGTTATACTGCTGATTATCATTGTTGCGCTTACCAGCTGTAACAAGGAAGAGAATGAAGCCAAAATTACGATTGGCGAAGTGACTCGTTCGGTATTTTACGCACCGGAGTATGTGGCCGTGGCTCAAGGTTTTTTTGAGGAGCAGGGACTTGAGGTGGACATTCAAACAACGGCTGGCGGTGACAAAACGATGGCGGCATTACTCGCAGGTTCGGTGGATATCGCTCTTGTTGGATCGGAAACGTCCATATACGTCTACCAACAGGGAGCGGAAGATCCGGTCATTAACTTTGCTCAGCTCACCCAGACGGATGGTACTTTTCTGTTCGCTCGTAACAAGGAAGGCAGCTTCGATTGGGAGAACCTGAGGGATTCAACATTTCTCGGTCAACGCAAAGGCGGCATGCCGCAAATGGCAGGGGAGTTTGCACTGAGCAAACATGGCATTGATCCGCAAAGAGATCTGGAGTTGATACAAAATGTGGACTTTGCCAACATTGCGTCTGCATTTGCCTCAGGTACGGGAGATTATGTTCAACTGTTTGAACCTCAGGCATCGATCTTTGAACAAGAAGGTCGAGGCAAGGTTGTTGCATCATTTGGAACAGAAAGTGGTCGCCTGCCCTATACGGTCTTCATGACGAAACAGAGCTATCTAAACGACAATAAGGATATCGTGGAGAAGTTTACGAATGGTCTGCACAAAGCGCAGGCATGGGTAGATTCCCATAGCGCTGAAGAGATTGCGGAGGTCATCACTCCTTTTTTCAAAGACATCGATCCAGCCATTCTGATCAGTAGTGTAAACCGTTATAAGGAACAGGGCAGCTATGCAACGGACCCGATCATTGATGAGGAAGAGTGGAACAATCTGCTTGACGTTATGAGTGCCGCCGGCGAGTTGAAAGAACGCGTGGATCTGAATGCAATTGTGGACAATGCCTATGCGGAAGAAGCTGCGAAATCAAAGTAATGGGTATTCAGGAAAGGAAGTGAGCAGAATGCCTGAATCCGAAAGTGTGATCCGACTGGAGGGGATCTCTCAAGTATACGTCAGCGAGCGGGAAGCTACATTGGTGATTGAAGACTTGAGTCTGGAGATCCAAAAGGGAGAATTCGTCAGTCTGGTTGGACCGAGCGGATGTGGTAAAACGACATTGTTGTCAATCATCGCCGGGCTGCTCACCCCCACCCGAGGAGAGGTTACGGTTAAAGGCAAGCTCGTTGGCGGTCCTTCAGCACAGATTGGTTATATGCTTCAACAGGACTATCTGTTTCCATGGCGGACCATTCTGGATAATGCATTGATCGGTCTTGAACTGACAGGCAGACTGGATGAACGGAGCCGTGAGCGTGTACGGGAACTGTTGGTAAGTATGGGCTTGTCCGGAACGGAGAATCAGTACCCTTCGGAGCTTTCAGGAGGCATGAGACAGCGCGTGGCACTGGTGCGCACGCTCGCGACAGATCCGGGAATTTTATTGTTGGATGAACCCTTCTCAGCACTTGATTATCAAACCAAGCTGCAATTGGAGGATCTGGTCTCGGACACGTTAAAAGAGTTTGGCAAAACCTCTGTACTCGTCACCCATGATCTGTCTGAAGCCATTGCGGTCAGTGATCGCGTCATTGTACTTGATCGCAATCCTGGGCGCATTCGTCGTGAATTTATCATTCCCGATGAAATTCGGAAGGCTCAGCCCTTCCATGCCAGAGAGCAAGAAGGGTTCAATGAGCTGTTCCAGGCATTATGGAGTGAATTGGATCAGCCCGGGGGAGGTGAGAAAGACGCGTGAATCATACGAATCCGAAGCAGGAAAAGCGTGACGAATGGATGGGACAGCTGCATCGGAATCATATTCAGCAGGTGGCCAGATGGCGGCATCAAGTGCTTGCCGTACAGTTATCTATGCTTGTATGTATGTTTTTGTTATGGGAAGTGGCAGGCAGACTCCGTTGGATTGATGTACTGTTATTCAGTTATCCAAGCAAGATTTTTGCTCAGATTGGCAAGGACATCGCTAGTGGGGAATTATGGGCGCATGTTGGGGTAACCGTAGGGGAAACGGCTGTTGGCTTTTTGCTCGGGACACTTGTTGGAACCTTGCTTGCTGTTCTGATTTGGTGGTCACCTTTTTTGTCCAAAGTGCTGGACCCTTATATGGTTGTGTTCAACAGTATGCCAAAGGTAGCACTCGGCCCAATCTTTATCGTCATGTTCGGCGCAGGGTTTACAGCCATTGTCATGACTACATTGTCCATCACGGTCATTATCACAACATTGGTCGTCTACAACAGCTTCAATGAAGTGGATCCTAACTATATTAAAGTCATTCGTACGTTTGGTGGAGATCGTTCCGAGATTTTTACGAAAGTAGTATTGCCAGCTTCTTTTCCTGCGATTGTATCCACCTTGAAGGTGAACGTGGGCATGGCTTGGGTGGGTGTAATTGTAGGTGAGTTTCTGGTCGCCAAACAAGGGCTTGGTTATCTCATTATCTACGGATTCCAGGTATTCAACTTCACGCTTGTATTGTCGAGTCTGTTGATTATTGCGGCAGTTGCAACAGCCATGTATCAGCTTGTGGTCTATGCAGAACGTAAATTGCTGGCTGGCCGCAGGTAATGTAGGCATGTTTTGTGCATGCGATGTAGGTTTATAATATGTATACAATTTCACAAAGGGTGTCACGTTGCCCGATACCGTAAAATCAAGTACCATATTCAGTATGAATATTCCGAGCAGATCCGGAATGAATGCGATGATTGGAGAAGAGGGCCTTGAGGTTCTGTCGCAACGATCTAACTTGCCAGCGTCCCTCATTCGGGGCGTATTGCTGTGACCGGCATGCATACGCATGTCGGTTGATGTCGTCTAGTTTACATTAGGACGAGACATACTAGTCATGATGAATGAGGAGACGAATGGGCTAACCACTTTTTTACAGCTTAGAGGAGATGGAATGTGAAATGGGTTTTAGGGTAATAAAAACCGCAATCGCCGCTTTAATGGCCGTGCTGATTGCGGACTGGTGCGGCTTGCCAGGACCAACATCAGCGGGATTGCTTGCCATTCTTGGGGTGGATGTCACGAGAAAACGAAGTATTCGCACCATATCGGCGAGGTTCTTTGCTTCAGTGGTTGGACTTTTATTTGCAAGTGTACTTTTTCACTTTCTAGGATTCCATTACTGGGTATTGGCCGTATACATATTGATTGCATTCCCGGTTATTGTCCGGGTGGGCTTCAAGGAAGGAATTGTAACAGGTTCAGTCGTGGTGTTTCGGGTGTTCAGCGGCGGAGAGATGGATGTGAATGTTATCCTTGTGCAGATTGCTTTGCTCCTGATTGGTCTTGGTTCCGCAATGGCGGTTAACCTGGCCTATATGCCGGCAGCCGATCCACAGATGCTGCGCATTCGCAAACGGATCGATGAACTCTTTTCGAAGATTTTCACAGAATTCGCAGCCACGCTGCGTAATCCCAATGAAGCATGGGCGGGTAGAGAACTGATTGAAGCAGATAAAGCGATTCTGGGCGGTATTGATGCAGCCAAGCGTTCTCTGGAGAATCAGGTGATTCATCCGAATGAGGAATGGAGTGTCTACTTCTATATGCGCAAAACGCAGCTGGACTCCATCCAGCACATGATGCATCTGGTGTCCCAGATCTATCAGAAGATGCCACATGCGGAAATGGTCTCGGAGCTGTTCGATCAGCTCAGTCAGGATGTGCTTACTGAATCCTATACCGGACGAACTGAAAAACTTCTTGCGAATGTGCAAGAAGAATTCAAACGTATGGAGCTGCCGGATACAAGGGAAGAATTCGAGATTCGTTCCGCCATTCTCCAGTTGTGCCGTGAACTCGCGCTGTATCTGAAAGTCGCGAAGAAGGACAAAGCACCGTCCCCAATCTCGGACCGGTCCCAATCTACAAACGAATAATAGAAAATAGTTGTCACCCTAGACGAATGCCCTGCATACACTTGTAGTGAATGATTGTATGGAGGAGGTTTAAAGATGTCATTGAGTCATAAACATCAATGTAGAGAGATTATCACGAAGGCGATCTGCGGCAAAGGTCGTAAGTTCTCTACCGTAACACATACCGTGACTCCGCCAAATGGTCCGACAAGTATTTTGGGGGCTTGGATTATCAACCACCAATATGAAGCCGTATCAGCGGGTGACGGAATTGAAGTTATTGGTACTTACGATATCAACATTTGGTATTCCTATGACAAAAATTCTCAGACGGATGTAGCCAAAGAAACGGTGTCGTATGTAGAACATGTGCCTTTGTCCTATCTGGACCCGAAACACCGGACTTCCACAGTGGAGGTATCTGCGGATGCAACGCAGGAACCTAGCTGTGTGGAAGCCACAGTATCGGCGGGTGGAAGCAGTGTAATTATCCGCGTAGAACGGGAATTTGCTGTAGAACTCGTTGCCGAAACCAAAGTTTGTGTGAAGGTCTGCACGGATGGTTGCGGTGATTACGAAGACAAGGACTATGACTTTGGCAGTGGCGATGGAGATTATGACGATCTCGATCCCGATCTGCTCGACGATGAGCTGTGAGTTGATTCATCATGTATTTGATAACCTAAGGTATCATATGCGCCAGAGGGCGCGGTGAAGAGGGCGTAAGCCCTCTTTCTTCTTCAATAATTGAAAAATGGGTGTTAATGAGCCTCGCAATATGTCTGGAATACCTTTCACGGGAAGGCTCCGCATTGCGGGGTTATTTTTATTTTAGTTGCATGATCCGGGAGGGGGACGTCATGAATGTGATGGAACAAGCGGAGGAGGCATTACTCCGATATGAAAAGATGACTTCTGGAGAGCGCAAAGAACGGTTGAAACAGGCAGGTATTGAAGTGTTGTCACTGCAGGACCGGCGCAAACGCGAACCAGGCTTGCGTGTACGCTATGATGTAGAGATAAGCTGTCTGCAGGCGATTCGGATCAAGCGCAAGGATACGAGTGGCATGGGAGGGGAACAGGGAACGCTGCTGGAGCGTGAAGTGAGTTCAACCTTGTTCAAGCGTATAGAACGACTTGCGGTCAAAACGCTGTACACGCTGGGATTGGATCATGGAGCCGTTCGAATGGAATCCTCAGGGAACGGCGGTTGTGCAGTTATTTCGATTGATCCGAATCCGTGGAAAGGGGTGACCAACCTTGCGGCTACCTACAGGGAAAGTTGGAAGCTGCATCAGGAACTGCTGGACGAGGAGCGTAGTCACAGTACCGTGCCTATCCTCGGCATGGACCCCGAGTTTCTTCTGGTGCAGATGCCGGAGTCCAAAATCGTACCCGCCTCCAAGTTTCTTGAACGCACTGGCATCGCGGGCTGCGATTCTGTGACGATTGGTGGCCGGCGCATATATCCGGTTGCCGAATTGAGACCCGCTCCCAGCTCTGAACCACGAGAGCTATTGACTCATCTAATGAGGGCATTTGCAGCCGCTTCCCGCAGTATCAGTGATCAATCGCTCATCTGGCAGGCAGGTGGAATGCCACAGCGGGGGTTGCCGCTGGGCGGTCATATTCATTTTAGCGGTGTGAGTCTTACCGGAGAACTTCTCCGCGCACTGGACAATTATCTGGCATTGCCACTGGCCTTGCTTCAAGACCCGCGTGGATCAGGCAGACGGCCACGTTATGGAGCACTTGGTGATTTTCGTCTGAAATCCTACGGTGGGTTTGAGTATCGTACATTACCCAGCTTTCTTGTGTCGCCCCTAGTTGCGAAGGGTGTTGTGGCCTTGGCAGGTCTAATTGCGAGAGAGTATACTCAATTACGGCAGCGTCCGTTGGCGAAAGCGAAGGTTCATACTGCTTTTTATGAAGGAAAGCGCGAAGTAATCCAGGAATACATCCCGGCTCTGGTAGATGATCTGAAGAGGTTGGATGGATATGCAGGTTATGAAAGGTATGCATCTCCGTTATTACTTCAAATAAAATTGGGCAGAACCTGGGATGAGAGCCGGGATATCCGTAAACTCTGGAATATTCGGGCAGGTTCATGAAGAGTGGACATTTTTTTGATATAATAAGAAACAAGTCTTTTTAAATGATAAGCTACGGAAGATATGGAGCAGCAAACCTTGAAGGAACTGGCGAATAGCCAACACATAAGGCGGAGGCGCAAACACAGTGCCTGACCGTCTTATTGTCCTTCCAGGACGCGTTTCTTCCTGACATTATAGGAACGGGATGGAGGATACTCATCATGGCTCAGTATACGCCAATGATTCAACAATACTTGCAAGTGAAGGCCGAAGCACAAGATGCTTTTTTATTTTTTAGACTGGGTGATTTCTATGAAATGTTCTTCGAGGATGCGATTAATGCAGCTCGCGAACTGGAAATCACGCTGACCGCACGCAACGGGGGTACAGATGACAAAATTCCGATGTGCGGTGTACCTTATCATTCGGCAGACAATTACATACAGCGTCTGATTGAAAAAGGATATAAAGTAGCGATATGTGAACAGATGGAAGATGCGAGTGTAACCAAGGGCATGGTGCGACGTGAAATTGTACGTGTGGTTACCCCCGGAACGGTAATGGAAGGCAAGACATTGGGGGACAAGTCCAACAACTATATGGTTTGCCTTACAGGCAATCAAAATACGCTGGCGCTCGCGGCCTGTGATCTGTCAACGGGTGAGCTCTATGTGACATCCGTACCCTACTCCAAGGAATGGCTAAAGGATGAAATCGGCATCTACGAACCGTCGGAGCTGGTAGGGGATGCTGCGCTGCTTGAAACCGTCGAAGCCGAGGCGTCTCCAATCGGTCGCCCTGTGGTCTACACGTCATGGACTAAGAACAAGGAAGATCTGGTCCGTCAGCAGTTTGGCGAGGCTGTGTGGGCAAGATTGGAGCCTGAACGTCAAGCGTGCATTGCACGACTTTTCTCCTATCTGAGTGAGACACAGAAACGTTCGCTGGGGCAATTAACTCAGATCTCAACGTATGAGCCGGATCATTACATGATCTTGGACCCCTTTACCCGCCGTAACCTCGAATTGGTGGAAACCGTGCGTGAACGTTCCAAAAAAGGTTCATTACTCTGGTTGCTTGATCGGACCGAAACGTCCATGGGTGCAAGAATGCTGCGTCGCTGGGTCGATAAGCCATTATTGCAAAAAGGGAAGATTAATGAACGTCTTGAAGCAGTGGATACGCTGTACAACCAGTTTATCTTGCGTGAGGACCTGCGGGCAGAGCTCAAAGACATCTATGATCTGGAGCGTCTGGTAGGCCGGATTGCATTTGGTAATGCCAATGGTCGTGACCTGAATGCGCTCAAATCATCGCTGGAGAAAATTCCAGGACTCCGCCAGCATTGCGCTGGGTCATCATCCGCAACATTGCAGCATATTGCCGAAACGATGGATGATTGCAATGATCTGCGTGAAGCGATCGGGCAAGCCATTGTGGATGAGCCGCCTGTATCGGTAAGGGACGGAGGCCTGATTCGTGAAGGATATCATGAACGTCTGGATGAATTGCGTGAGGCTTCGGTCAACGGGAAACAGTGGATTGCGGAGCTGGAAGCGCGAGAGCGTGAGGCGACAGGCATCCGATCACTGAAGATTGGATATAACAAAGTGTTTGGTTATTATATCGAGATCACCAAGTCCAATCTGTCCGCGTTGCCAGAGGGGCGTTATGAACGTAAACAGACACTTGCCAACGCAGAACGTTATATTACACCGGAGCTGAAGGAAAAGAGACGCTGATTCTCGAAGCTCAGGACAAAATGGTTGATATTGAGTATGGTTTGTTTGCTGAACTGCGTGAGCGGTTGAACAAAGAGATTGCAAGACTGCAGAAGCTGGCGGAGCAGGTAGCCGAGATTGATGTGTATCAATCTTTTGCAGTAATCAGTGCTGAGCGAAACTTTGTACGTCCTACGCTGACCGACGGTTATAATCTCGTTGTGGAAGAAGGACGTCATCCCGTTGTCGAGGCGGTCATGCGAGATGGCGCATTTATTGCCAATCACACGGCAATGACCAAGGAAGAGGCACGTATTCTGCTGATTACTGGTCCTAATATGGCTGGTAAGAGTACGTATATGCGACAGGTTGCTCTAATCTCCATTTTGGCGCAAGTGGGTTGTTTTGTGCCTGCGGGTCAGGTCGAAGTGCCGATCATGGATCGCATTTTCACACGGATTGGTGCCGCGGATGATCTCATTGGCGGACAAAGTACATTCATGGTGGAGATGGCCGACATTCAGGTCATGACGGACAAAGCGACACCACGCAGTCTGATTATTATCGATGAATTGGGACGGGGAACGTCAACCAGTGAAGGTATGGCGATTGCTCAGTCTGTTATAGAATATGTACATGATATGATTGGTTGCAAAGCCCTTGTATCTACACATTTTCATGAGCTTGCTCATCTGGAGGAGAGTCTGGACAAGCTGGCCAACTACTCGATGGCGGTACAGGAGAGCGGTGACAAGGTTAATTTCCTGCGCAAATTGATTGCCGGAGCAGCCAGCAGCAGTTATGGTATCTATTGTGCACGCCTTGCAGGTCTGCCTGATCGCATTATTGAGCGCGCGAATGGACTGTTGCATGGATTCGAACATGCGGCTGCGCAGGTAGCTGTGGGCAGTGAATATATCGGGAATGAGAAGCAGGAAGCAGGCCTGAACGTAAAAGGTATGGAATTCCAGCACACAGATTCGGCCTCTGTGCTCCGGGAGCATGATACTGCGGAAAGTGCAGATTACACACCTTCTATAGAAGATTCAGCCGGAGCTGGGAAGCAGCAGACCAAGAAATCAAACAGCAGAGGACAGTCCGGCGCAAGCCATTCGGATGTGGTCCAACTGTCCATCTTTGGGGATGATGAGCCGAGCGTGGCAACGAAACCGGATGTAGTTGTGATGGAAGATAAGCCAGCGCGAGAATTCATTCGTACGATGAAAGATATCGATGTCATGAACATGACGCCTCTTCAGGCGATGCAGATATTGAATGATCTCAAATTGAAGGCACAGCAATTATCCTGAATATAGGGGAGGGGAAAACCTGTGGCGAAAATACATGTGCTTGATGAGCATATTGCCAACCAGATTGCGGCGGGTGAAGTGGTCGAACGGCCTGCGTCTGTTGTCAAAGAGTTGCTCGAAAACTCGGTGGATGCAGGCGCCACCAAGATTGAAGTCACCGTGGAAGAGGGCGGACTCCTCAGTATTCGTGTCAAAGACAATGGCTCGGGTATTGAGCCTGAGGATATGGAAACCGCCTTTTATCGTCATGCGACCAGCAAAATAGCTCATGGCCGGGATCTGTTCCAGATCACAAGCCTTGGATTCCGCGGGGAAGCCTTGGCGAGTATTGCCGCAGTGTCCAAGGTAGAGGTATTATCGGCAAGTGATAATGACGGGCGAGGTCGCCGCATTGTAATTGAAGGCGGGAACTTAATCTCTCATGAAGATGCAACCTCACCCCAAGGTACAGATTTTGCAGTGAAAGAACTATTTTACAATACACCAGCCAGACTCAAATATATGAAAACGATCCAGACGGAACTTGGACATATATCTGATGTTCTTTACCGGATGGCCATGTCTCATCCCAACATTTCGTTCCGATTGCGCCATAATGAGAATGTGCTGCTTCAGACGTTGGGTAATGGCGACCTGCTGCAAGTGGTTGCAGCGATCTATGGGACAAGTGCTGCCAAAGCGATGCTTCCCATCCAGGGAGAAAGCCTGGATTACCGGGTAAGCGGGCTGATCAGCCTGCCAGAATGGACACGAGCGAATCGTGGGGGATGTCAACCATTGTTAATGGGCGGTTTGTTCGCAATTACGGTCTCAATCAGGCAATTCTCAAAGCCTACCATACCTTGCTGCCCATCAACAGGTTCCCGCTTGTCGTGGTGCAGTTGGAGATGCATCCGTCGCTTGTGGATGTGAACGTGCATCCGGCCAAGCTGGAGGTTCGCTTCAGCAAGGAACCGGAATTGTATGAATTCGTGGAGACGACTTTGCGAGGCATACTCCGGCAGGAGGTATTGATTCCACAGGTCAAAAAACAACAGATCCGGCGTGGAGACGATAGTTCCTTTATTCAGGAACAATTTCTCTTTCCACGTGGTCCGCTTAAAGAATCTACTGATGCAGAAGGGCATGGTCAACAGGGCCCACTGGGGAAACCTGCCAGTCCATTGTTAAAGTTGATTGCAGAAGATGATGATCTGGATTTAGATGCTCCGGCGGATGTGACTGCAACACAGCCGGTAGCTGAACAGGGGCAGAACGTACCGTTGCCCGAAGCTCCACCTGAGGTTACACATTCTTCTGAGCAGTTGGAAAGTTGGAGCGGGGATATTTTGCAGAAGGGAACTGTTCACGATGTGGGGCAGACAACCGCTAACGTGCAGGACGGGACTAAAGCTGGAAGTGCAGATTCCTCCGAAACATCTCCAGAGGCTGACCCTACTTCTCAAGATCGTGTAGCAACAGAAAAACCGCTGACTGAAGGCAAACCGGTAACGTATCGATCCGATTCCGTATATTCGCCCGTCAGGGAAGCACGTTCACCATACAGTCCGTCTTCGAATGCGAGAAATGAACGGCCGTGGAAAACTTCAGGTTTGCCTGATGCCACTAAACTTGCTGCTGCCATTCAATCGGATGCGTCCATGCCTTCATTTCCCGAGCTGAGTCTGATTGGTCAGCATCATGGTACGTATTTGATCGCGCAAAATGACCAAGGTTTATATTTGATCGATCAGCATGCGGCTCATGAACGCGTGAATTATGAGTATTATTACGAGAAATTTGGCAATCCTGCTCAGGCATCACAGAAGCTGCTGCTGCCGATTACGCTGGAGTTCACACCTTCAGAGACTGAAAAGCTGAAAACAAGACTCGCCTGGTTCGAGCAGGCAGGCGTATATTTGGAGCATTTTGGTGGACAGACGTTTCGTGTGCGCTCTCATCCGTTCTGGTTCCCCAAAGGAGACGAGAAAGACATTATCGAGGAAATGTCCGAATGGGTTCTGAGTGAACGCAGCATAGACGTCGCCAAGATGCGGGAAGCAGCATCGATTATGTGCTCCTGTAAGGCATCCATCAAAGCCAACCAGAAGCTGACGGATCAGGAAGCAGAAGTGCTGATTCAGCGTCTGGGTTCATGCCGTCAGCCCTACACTTGTCCGCATGGGCGGCCCATTGTAATTTCATTTTCAACGTATGATCTGGAAAAATTATTTAAACGAGTGATGTAGCTATTTAGGGGGACATTATGTACATTACAACCGGTGACAAGGAGATTGCCTCTCAGGTGGAGCGTGCGCTTAAGCTCGCTGAAACGACAGGAGGTACCTACGTACCGCGCAATAGAACGTCTTTACCCAGACTGATTGAACATTATGGTATCAGCGAAATATTGGTTGTGCTTAATGGCAGAGCACGTTTATATCGCAAAGATGGGACGGAGCTTGAGTTCCACCCCAGTATGGGATTTGTTCGCGCTAAACGGGTTCTAAGAGGGGAAGACGATCCCATGCTGGAGGCTGGTGCGGTGCTTGAGGGAGACACGATTGTTGATTGTACCGCTGGACTGGGTTCAGATGCGCTGGTATTTTCGGTTGCGGCTGGTACGCATGGACGGGTCATCGCCTGTGAAAGTTCGCAACCGCTATATACCCTGCTTCTGGAAGGCATGTCCCATTATAAGAGCAATCAACCCTTGGTGGATGAGGCTTTCCGGCGCATAGATCTGCGGCACGTGGATCACCTTGAGTTATTGCGTTCCATGCCGGATCGAAGCTGTGACACTGTATATTTCGACCCCATGTTCCGTGAACCGATGATGGATTCAAGTGCAATACAGCCCTTGCGAGATTATGCGAATGCTCATGCGCTGGATGAACAGAGCATTGTGGAAGCGAAACGGGTTGCCCGTAAACGGGTAGTGATGAAGAGAAGCGCGGCAGCGCGGAGTTTGACAGGCTCGGATTTGAAATACTTGATCGGGCTAATGCAAAAACCCTGTACGGAGTGATTAATGTTGAACGTGGAAGTTAAACCAAAACCTAAGCTGCTTGTGCTGGTTGGGCCGACAGCAGTAGGCAAAACAAGAATGAGCATCGAGCTTGCCCAAGCTTTCAATTGTGAGATTATCTCAGGGGATTCGATGCAGGTATATCGTGAAATGGATATTGGAACAGCCAAGATTAGCTCTGAAGAAATGAAGGGTGTACCTCATCATCTCATTGATATTCATGAGCCGGAATACCCATATTCTGTGGCCGAGTTTCAGGAAAGCTGTACACGATTGATCAGTGAAATTCATGAACGCGGTAAAATGCCTTTTATTGTAGGTGGTACCGGGTTATATGTGGAATCCGTATGTTACGGCTTTCAATTTTCGGATAGTGGTTCAGATGAAGCGTTCAGAGAGGAACAATTCAGCTATGCGGAGCAGCATGGAGCACAGGCCCTTCATGATCGATTGAGGGAAGTGGACCCAGTTAGTGCGGATCGCCTGCATCCGAATGACCAAAGGCGAATTGTACGTGCGCTTGAGATCCATCACCTTACAGGCGAGAAGTGGTCCGATCAGTTGGCTGTACAGAAGAAGGAGTCACCATATGACCTTCTTATTGTGGGTTTGACCATGGATCGGCAGAAGTTATATGCCCGGGTAGAAGAGCGAATTGATCTCATGATCGAACAAGGTCTGGTGGATGAGGTGAAATCCCTGTTGGAACGCGGAGTGGCCAGAGGTCATATTTCCATGCAAGGGCTGGGATATAAGGAAATTGCAGCGTTCTTGCAAGGGGAAGTCAGTTGGGAAGCTGCCGTGGAGTGGTTGAAGAGGGATACACGTCGATTTGCCAAAAGACAGCTTTCCTGGTTCCGCCATATGAAGGATATTGAATGGGTGGACATGACAGATACCCAGGATTTTGAAGGGAAATACAAGCAGATAAGTGAATTAATTACTCGGAAATTTCATTGATTTGAGCGAGTATTAGTATTCTTCTGACACGCATTGATAAGATCAGGATATGTAAACCTCTACCTTTTATTAATCAAAAGGCTAGAGGTTTTTATTTATCACTAGAACAGATGAAAGAGATTATGAATGCGTCAAACAACGAATGAATGTGATTTAAAATGAAGATATTGTCCCTCTTTTGCAAAACTGGCAAGCGGTGTATAATGGATAAGTCTTCTATTTATTCATCTCGCCAGGAATGGGTATAAAATAGCAGACAAGGGGTTTTTGTGGATTATATGAAACTGTTCATGATATAATAGCACGAAAGCTACTCAGCGATATTGAATATTACTTGAATACAATTCAAATGAACCAATGGGGGTACGGCTAATGAACAAGTCCATCAACATCCAAGATACGTTCTTGAACCAACTGCGGAAAGAAAATATTCCTGCTACGGTCTATCTGACCAACGGCTTCCAAATCCGCGGGACGATCAAGGCATTTGACAATTTTACGATCGTCATTGACAGCGACGGACGCCAGCAAATGGTCTACAAGCATGCCATCTCCACGTTCACGCCGCAACGCAGCGTATCGCTGATGCAGCAAGATAACAGCGGCGAAGCTTAAAAAAATTACGAAACCTTTTCATCAACCATTTCGTCTACAAGTATAAGTTTTGAAACAGAGCAACCTGAATAAAGGGTTGTTCTTTTCATTCCGGGCAAAATATGTTTAATATATGTTTGAGCCAACAGACGAATAGAATTTATGCAACCGAAAGGGAGTCAGGAGGTAACATGCCAAACGATCCGTTGTCGAGGTCTAACAATCGCAACAACAATAACAAGTCATCCAAAAAAGCGAAGCCAAAGACCTCTAAAAAGAAAAAAATTACGGGTAAACGCGTTGGATGGACAATGTTTTTCACAATGGCAATCGCCATATTCTGTGCACTAGGCGGATATTTATTTATTATGGTGAGTGGTGAAAATCTGCTCAAAGCCAACAAGGACAAAACCACAATTAATGAAACTTCAAAAGTATATGATCGCAATGGCCAATTAATGGGGAGCTGTCCATTCAGAAGCTGGAACCCGTCAAAGAAGATGATATTCCTGAACTGGTGAAGCAAGCCTTTGTTGCAACAGAGGATAAACGTTTCTACGACCACCAAGGTGTGGATATCTGGTCCATTGGCCGTGCTGCGGTTAAGGATGTCATGGCTCGTTCCATGGTGGAAGGTGGTAGTACACTTACCCAGCAGCTTGCCAAAAACATGTTCTTGTCCCGTGATAAAACGTTCTTCCGTAAAGCAACCGAAGTATCGATTGCCATGGCATTAGAGCGCAAGTACACAAAAGACGAGATATTAACGATGTATCTTAACCGGATTTTCTTCGGTCATCAGCGTTACGGGATTAAAGCGGCATCTGAATTTTATTTTGGAGTTACGGATCTCAATCGTTTGAAGTTGTGGCAAATTGCTACATTGGCGGCCATGCCGAAAGGGCCTTCGGCCTATAACCCGGTAAGCAATCCAAACGACTCCAAAGCACGTCGTGGTGTGGTATTGCAGCTGATGTACGAACAAGGCTACATTACCAAGGCGGAGATGGATGAAGCAAAAGAAATTAATTATAACTACAAGCGACCTGAAAAAGATCAGAAGTATCAAGCCTTTATTGATTATGTACTCCGTGAAGCAGAGCGAGTAACAGGGAAAACGGAAGATGATCTGAACATCGGCGGATACAAAATCTATACAACCATGGATGCCCAGGCTCAAACTGCCATGGAAACTGCTTTTACAGATGACAGTCTGTTCGAGGCAAGTAAAGACGATCAACAGGTTCAAGGTTCCATGGTAATCATGAACCACGAGAATGGCAGTCTCGTTGCCCTTCTGGGTGGACGGGATTATCAGACGAAGGGTTATAGCCGGGTAACACAGAGTCGAAGACAACCGGGATCAGCTTTTAAACCGATCGTGTCTTATGCTCCGGCACTTGAAACAGGAAACTACAGTGCCAACTCATCCCTGAGTAATGCGAAGCAATGTTTTGGTAATTACTGTCCGGGTAACTTGCATGGATACTCTTCGACGATCAGTATGACAGATGCCATTACGAAGTCGGAAAATATTCCCGCGGTTTGGTTGCTTGATAAAATAGGTGTTAACACAGGTATTAATTTTGCTAAGAGTGTAGGTATACAGCTGACAGATGAAGACAAAAACTTGGCGATTGCCCTCGGTGGTCTGAGTAAAGGTACAAATACACTGGAAATGGCACAAGCCTATAGTGCATTTGCGAACCTGGGAGAATACCGACAAGCCTATTCAATCAAGGAAATTAAGGATAGCACAGGCAAAACCACGTATAAACACGATAACTCGGACACAACGCGTGTCATGAGCGAGCAAAATGCATATCAGCTTACACAGATGCTGCAAAACGTTGTTAATGACGGTACGGGGCGTTCAGCACGTCTGGATCGTCCGGTAGCGGGTAAAACAGGAACGGTTCAAAGTGGTATCTCCGGCAACAGCGCCAACCGTGATGTATGGTTCGTTGGATACACACCGGAATGGACTGCCGCAGTCTGGATGGGCTATGACAATCCAGATGCCAATCATATGCTTAAGAACAGCAGTAAGCTGTCCGCAGCTTTCTTTGCCAAGGTCATGGGAGATGCTCTAAAAGGTGTTCCAGTGAAACAATTCAAAACTCCGGCGGGAGGGCAGGCACCTCCGCCAGCAGAAGAACCGGAACAACCAGCACTGTCCGTTAGTGGTCTGAGCGGATCATATGATCCAAATGCTCAAACCGTCTCACTGAGTTGGACTGGGACGGGTGACGCGAGCACGCCATATCGGGTGTATCGTAAGGAAACCTCCGAAAGCCAGTTCACGCATCTCATTGATTCAGTAGGATCGACGAGTGCCCAAGATTTAAGTGCGTTGCCTGGCCTGACCTATGAGTACTATGTGACAGCCTACGACTTGGCATCAGGGCAGGAGACAGATCCATCCAACACCATTTCCCTGATGATTGAAGCGCAGGAAGTGCCACCGGAGGAGCCTGATTCTGGTATAGACCCAGGGACAGAAACAAATCCTGAGCAGCCAGGTACGGAGAATCCGGACAATGGTTCACCGGATAATGGCAACTCGAACGGTAATAATGGTAATGGTAATGAAAATGGCAATAACGGAAACGGTAATGGAAATAGTAATAACGGAAACAACGGAAACAATGGTAATAACGGTGGAGCCGGCCAAGGTAACGGTCAACCTGGGGAGGAAACACGAACCCACCTGGTCAGGGAACACCAGATTCAAGCGGTACCGATGAAGGCTCCGGTGACGGGGGCTTAACAACGCCAGGTGAGATCGTAACTCCTCCGGACAGTGGAACAAGTGGTGATAATGGAGGAACAGATGCATCGGCAGATTCTCAAACTGGAACCGGCGGTTAAGCCAATGAATACCAAATGACTGCACCATAGCTAAATTGATAAAACCTGCTTCCCGGAAACTCGGTGAAGCAGGTTTTTTTGGTTATACGCACCTTCTATATATAGAAGATCATTTAATGGAAAAATGGGACATAGCTTGATTTTGAGTGTATACCTTAAATATGGTAAGCTGTAACTATTCGTAATACGTTGTGCACGGGCGGGTCCAGAGCGCTGAACCCACCCTGCGGACGTTATTACATTGTTCACCAATAACATCAGAGCAGGTCACGGACCTGTAGTCGGCAAAGAGGGGTTCGTATGAAACGGAAATTCGGGGACCGCGCGAACTGGCGCCGGATTACGAACCGACAATTCACATGCCGGTTCGTTCAATCCAAAATTTTTACAGGTTATATTACGTTGTACACCATACAGGATTTGAAGGAACCTTTGTGGAAAACTTATGGAGGCAGTACCTTCTGTATCGCAGATAAAGGTTATTCCTGGCTGCAATACTATCCGAAGGGAGAGCACTTTGTAGTTACAGCGATGTTTGATGATCAGGAACGGATTGTGGAATGGTATATTGATACATGCCGTAGCCAGGGAATAACGGATCAGGGCGTTCCTTGGTTTGATGATCTGTATCTGGATGTCGTTGTGCTCAAAGATGGAGAAGTTTTTTTGCTGGATGAAGATGAGCTTGAAGACGCCTTGTCACGGAAGCATATTACGACAGGTGATTACGACTTGGCCAACAAAACGGCGAAGGAACTGCTGCATGCCATTGATGCACATGTCTTCCCATATTTTCAGTTATCGCTGAAGCACAGACAAAGTTTGTTTGAGAATGGAGAGTTTCGAAAAAACATTCAGATTTAAGACATGTACCTAGCCGCAGAATTCTTCATGATCCTTCTAATATTGGAGCACCTGATAGAATACATTAATAATCAGGAGAGTACAGCCCGATAAAATAGAGGTGATGGCGAATGAACGGACGGGTCATGGCTGCAGGAGAGCAACCAGGAGGCAGACCATCCAGGCAAATTAATATTGTGTTGCGTAACCAGGAACCTCAGATGTTGGTCAAAGATGAAGCGGCAGCAGTACAGGCAGCCAAGAGCATAACCAAACATGCGCATTTCCAGGAGATACAGGGTGAGTTGGAGCAACTGGTAGGACTTGAAAATATTAAAGAACTTGTATTTGAGATCTATGCATTTCTACAGATTGCTCAGATGCGTACTGAGGCAGGATTGCTGAGTGGTGCGCACGTGTATCATATGATCTTCAAAGGTAATCCGGGGACCGGTAAGACTACCGTGGCAAGAATTGTTGCCAAGCTCTTTCAGAAGATGGGTGTATTGAGTAAAGGTCATCTTATTGAAGTGGAGCGTGCGGATCTGGTTGGAGAATACATCGGTCACACGGCGCAGAAAACAAGAGATTTGGTCAAGAAGGCACTTGGTGGCATATTGTTCATTGATGAAGCTTACAGTTTGGCCCGCGGAGGAGAGAAAGATTTTGGCAAGGAAGCGATTGATACGCTTGTGAAATCCATGGAAGATAACAAAAATCAGTTTATATTGATTCTTGCCGGATACTCGGAAGAGATTGATTTTTTTCTCCAAACGAATCCGGGACTACCTTCTCGCTTTCCCATTCAAGTGGAATTCCCAGACTATAGCATTGATCAGTTGATTCAGATCTCTGAGATTATGGCTAAAGAGCGTGATTATATTCTAATGCCTCAGACCATACTCAAGTTAAAGCAGCATTTGCTTCAGGAGAAAAATGATTCACTACATGCATTCAGTAATGCCAGATATGTTCGTAACGCCATTGAGCGTTCGATCAGGCATCAGGCGGTTCGTTTGTTGGAACAATACTCAGAAGGCAACCCAGGGAAACTGGAGCTGATGACAATCCGTACAGAGGATTTGAACTTTGAGCGAAAGTAAGCGATAATATAGTTTTTACACCAGCCGGCCGGGCCAACCGGTTCGGCTTAAGGCATGCCATGGCATATTCGTGGCACGGTATATCAACGGAGCAGTAATTAGAGGGAGTGAACATATACATGACAAATGGCACGCATGATACAGATATGGTCAAAAAAGATCGCGCCGTCTTGGTGAGTCTTGTTACAGATGATGTAAAACGTACAGGTATCAACCCGGAGTATTCTTTAGAAGAACTGGTCAAACTTGCGGAGACAGCGGGTGTGGAAGTGCTAAGTGTACTTTCTCAGAACAGGGAAAAACGGGATACCAAATGGTTCATTGGTAAAGGTAAGGTGGAGGAGCTTCGTGCGATTGCAGAGGAACTCGGAGCAACTACAGCTATTTTTGATCAGGAATTGTCAGGCGCGCAGGTTCGAAACCTGGAAGAAACCCTCGATCTCAAAATTATTGACCGCACCCAATTGATTTTGGACATCTTTGCACAACGTGCCAACACGAGAGAAGGTATTATTCAAGTGGAATTAGCTCAACATAGCTACTTGCTGCCCGTTTGTCGGGTCATGGCAAGAACCTGTCCAGACTCGGGGGCGGTATCGGAACAAGAGGTCCGGGTGAGAGCAAGCTGGAAACGGACCGTCGTCACATCCGTGGTCGCATCGATGATCTGAAACGTCACTTGGAAGAATTGACTCGTCATCGCAAGCTGCATCGTGAACGCCGCAAAAAGACAGGTATCGTTCAGGTGGCGCTTGTTGGTTATACGAATGCTGGCAAATCAACCTTGCTCAAGCAGTTGACGGCTGCCGATGTGTATATTCAAGATCAGCTATTTGCTACTCTGGATCCAACTTCACGCACGATGGAACTTCCAAGTGGCAAAGAAATTGTACTTACCGACACCGTCGGATTTATTCAAAATCTCCCGCATGACCTGATTGCAGCATTCCGTGCAACGCTGGAGGAAGTGAATGAAGCAGATCTCATTCTGCATGTTGTGGATGCCTCATCGGCTATGCGCGAAGATCAGATGCGAACGGTTAACACGATTTTGCAAGAGCTCGGTTCAGGGACAAGCCGCAGTTAGTCCTGTATAACAAAAAAGATGCGTGCACACCAGAGCAGCTTGAGATGCTTCCATTGGATAAGGATCACATCAAGGTAAGCGCATTAGACCCTGAGGATCTGCTTAAAATCCGTGAATTGATTCAGACAGAACTAACAGGTGACACGAAACGCTTCCGTATTCCGGCAGAACGTGGTGACCTTACGTCGGTACTCTACAAAATTGGTGATGTAGTGGATACCAGTTTTGAAGAGAATGATGTCATTTATGAAGTGGAATTGCAAAAAGGTGAATATGAGAAGTTTGGATATATGCTTGAAGATTTCATTGAATTGTAATATTCATGACATATTGATGTGATAAGTTGACAGGATACTAGATATTTAACATCAGATTCGTGCTATGAAGGGGAATGAAGTAAGATGGTAAGCTTTGATTCAGAAATATCTGAACTTCAACGTCAAGTGGAGCGTCAGATTGAAGGACAACTTCAACAGATTGATCGGATCACAGATCACAATCAATGGAAGGTGATTAATGCTTTCCAACAGCGAAAAGTAAGTGATTTTCACTTTGCAGGTTCAACAGGTTATGCGTATAACGATCGTGGGCGTGAAGTGCTTGATGAAGTATATGCTGATGTGTTCGGTGCGGAAGCCGCACTGGTACGTCCTCATTTTGCTTCAGGTACACATACGATTAGCACAGCGCTCTTTGGCGTGTTGCGCCCAGGTGACGAATTATTGTACATCACGGGTAAGCCTTATGACACATTGCATAAAGTTATCGGCAAACCCGGTGATGGTACAGGTTCGCTACGCGATTTTGGCATTGGCTACCGTGAGACGGCCTTAACCGCTGAGGGTGGAGTGGACTGGGCAGCAGTTGAGAAAAGCATTACACCGGCTACAAAAGTCATTGGGATTCAACGTTCACGTGGTTACGACTGGCGCTCATCCTTCTGCGTTGCCGAGATTGCTGAGATGGTTACGCGTGTTAAAGCAATGAAGGAAGATGTCATCGTATTTGTAGATAATTGTTACGGTGAATTCACGGAGGAACGTGAACCGACTGAAGTCGGAGTTGATCTGATGGCTGGTTCATTGATCAAGAATCCTGGTGGAGGAATTGCGGAAACCGGTGGATACATATGTGGGAAGGAACAGTACGTGCAGTTGGCAGCTTATCGTCTGACAGCCCCGGGAATTGGGGGAGAGGTTGGAGCAATGCTGGGAACAACACGCGGCATCTACCAAGGACTTTACATGGCACCGACAATTGTGGGACAAGCTATTAAAGGCAGTACCTTTGCTGCTGCGATGTTTGCTGAATCCGGATTTGTAACCAAACCGGCATGGAATGAAGCGCGTACAGATCTGATCCAGGCTGTTCAGTTCAGCTCTGCTGAGCATTTGATTGCCTTTGTGCAGGGTATCCAGCGCGCAGCGGCTGTGGATAGCCATGTCGTTCCTGAACCGTGGGATATGCCTGGTTACGAGCACCCTGTCATTATGGCGGCAGGTACGTTCATTCAGGGTGGAAGTCTGGAATTATCAGCCGATGCGCCTATTCGGGAGCCGTATATTGGGTATATGCAAGGCGGATTAACGTACTCTCATGTCAAATATGGCGTTTTGATGGCGTTACAGACGATGAAAGATCGTAAATTATTGTGAGTTTATCTAACACGTCATTGACACTTGGTAACAACTAAATGTACAATAGGGTGAAGAATAGATGACTGGAAGGTTGATGAACATGGGTGATGAAATTCGCAGAAATATGGCCTTATTCCCGATTGGTATTGTAATGAAACTTACGGATCTATCCGCACGTCAGATTCGTTATTATGAGCAGCACAGCTTGATTGTTCCTGCTAGAACGTCTGGTAATCAACGGCTATTCTCTTTTAATGACGTAGAGAGATTGCTAGAGATCAAGGCTTTGATTGAAAAGGGAGTTAACATCGCGGGGATCAAACAAGTGATGAATCCTGTTTCGAAAGAATCCGAGGAAGCTACAGTTATCACGCCGGATACTGAAGTTAAACGCAGAGAGCTGTCTGATACACAGTTGCACCGCTTGCTGAAGCAGCAGCTAGTATCAGGTAAGAGACCAGGACAAGTATCTCTCATTCAGGGAGAGCTTTCGCGATTCTTTAATAAAAAGTAAATTCGCATAACTTGGCGAGTGAGGGGTAATCATGCACTTATGGTGTAAGAATCCTTGACCCGTGGAACATTCTAATGTACAAATATAACAGGCAAGCCAAATACGCAGATAAGAAAGGGAGAGGTTATAGTGAGTTATACAAAAGAAGACATTCTCCGCATCTCGAAAGAAGAAAACGTACGATTCATTCGATTGCAATTTACTGATTTGCTTGGAGCTATCAAAAACGTTGAGATTCCTGTGAGCCAGTTGACTAAGGCTCTGGATAACAAAATGATGTTCGATGGATCTTCCATTGAAGGTTATGTACGTATTGAAGAGTCCGACATGTACCTCTATCCAGATCTTGACTCTTGGCTTATTTTTCCATGGGTTGCAGAGAACCGTGTTGCACGCCTGATCTGTGACGTATATCTTCCGGATGGTAATCCGTTCCCAGGAGATCCACGTGGCATCTTGAAACGAAACCTGAAGGAAGCCCAAGATATGGGATTCACTTCCTTCAACGTTGGTCCTGAACCTGAATTCTTCTTGTTCAAAACGGACGAAAAAGGAAATCCAACTAACGAACTGAATGACCAAGGGGGTTATTTCGACCTTGCGCCTACGGATCTTGGTGAAAACTGTCGTCGTGACATCGTTATCACCCTTGAAGAAATGGGCTTTGAGATCGAAGCTTCCCACCATGAGGTAGCTCCAGGTCAGCATGAGATCGACTTCAAATATGCTGATGCTTTGAAAGCAGCTGACCAGATCCAAACGTTCAAACTCGTTGTTAAAACGATTGCACGTCAGCATGGTTTACATGCTACATTCATGCCTAAACCGCTGTTTGGCATGAACGGATCCGGTATGCACTGTAACCAATCCTTGTTCAAAGGCAATGAGAACGCATTCGTTGACGAGTCGGACGAGCTGGGTCTGAGCAAAACTGCACGCCACTTCATGGCTGGAACCCTGAAGCATGCACGTGCGTTTGCAGCAATTACTAACCCAACTGTGAACTCATACAAACGTCTTGTACCAGGTTATGAAGCGCCTTGTTATGTAGCATGGTCTGCCAGTAACCGTAGCCCAATGATCCGTATTCCGGCTTCCCGTGGTCTGAGCACACGTGTTGAAGTTCGTAACCCGGACCCGGCTGCTAACCCTTACCTGGCTTTGGCTGTTTTGCTGAAAGCAGGTCTGGACGGAATCAAACGTGAGCTTTCCTTACCAGCTCCAATTGACCGTAACATCTACATCATGTCAGAAGAAGAGCGTGTGGAAGAAGGCATTCCAAGCTTGCCAGCTGACCTGAAAGAAGCATTGAATGAATTGATCCGCAGCGAAGTCATTTGTGACGCTCTCGGCGACCACGCCTTGGCACACTTCTATGAGCTGAAAGAAATTGAGTGGGATATGTACCGTACACAAGTCCACCAATGGGAACGCGATCAATATATCACGTTGTACTAATCCCCGAATCCCTTGCGCCACATGGCGTGAGGGGTTTTTCTTTTTGTGGGCAAGAGCAGATAAAATCAACAAAAAGTAATATACCCCCAGAATTCCCCTAATGTCCCCCTGGATTGTTTATCATCCACATAACATTTCTGTGTCTGTAACCAAGATTTACATATATCTTACACAATACATTCGTTCACCGATAGATAAACGTAAAACTGTCTTTCATTAATGAAAAGAAATTTTTTTATAAGCAAACTAGACCCCTATATTTAAAGAATAGTATCAAATTGTGCTTGTTATAACGCAAAAAAATTATTGTCATTTATCTAGTAACCTATCAAAAGGGGCACTGAAGTTAGAATTTTTTTACATTTCATTTCATCAAACTGTCGAAATCAGAAGATTTAAATCAAGTTTCCTTAGAAATCTGATAGCTAAGAAATAGGGGAATTATCTGCTTTCCCACTTTCAAAGTTCCAATCATCTTTCAAATTACATGAAAATCAATGTTTCAATTGTATGTTGATAGTTTCATATAGAAGAGGTATACTAAAATTAAATTTTTAGCAATTTAATTTTAAATAATTAATTGGAGATGTTAATATGGATCAAGCAAAGCAACTGGTGACAGAACAACGTACATTTTTTTATACAGGACAAACTAAAAATATCGAATATAGGATTAATGCACTTCAGCAGCTGAAGAAAAGGAATTGAGAAGTATCAGCAACGGATACAAGATGCACTTCGTGCTGATCTGAACAAATCTGAAGCGGAAGCTTACAGTTCCGAGATTCGAATAGTTCTTGGCGAACTGGATTTTGCATTAGACCATTTGCAGGAATGGGCTGCACCCAAACAAGTCCCAACCAATTCGGCTATGCCGGATGGGGTGAGTACCATTTACCCTGAACCATACGGAGTGGCTCTTATTATTGCACCATGGAACTATCCTTTCCAACTGGCCTTTGGTCCACTGATTGGAGCAATTGCAGCCGGTAACTGTGCAGTAATTAAACCTTCTGAATTAACACCAGCCGTATCTCGTCTGACGTATAATCTGATTCAAGAGATCTTCCCTCAAGAGTATATTGCCGTTATGGAAGGGGAGGTCGAAGCCAGCACAGCATTGTTGAAAGAGAAGTTTGATTATATTTTCTTCACAGGCAGCACGGGTGTTGGTCGCATTGTGATGAAGGCAGCTGCGGAGCATCTGACTCCTGTAACTCTTGAGTTGGGTGGTAAAGTCCTGCTATTGTCCATAGTGATGCAGATCTGAAGCTGGTGGCCCAGCGTATTGTTCGTGGTAAGTTCCTGAATGCAGGGCAAACTTGCGTTGCACCGGATTACTTGCTTGTGCATGAACAAGTTCATGATGAATTGATTGATCTGATTGACGCAGAGATTAAAGACAAATTTGGGGATGATGTGGTACAAAATACGGATTTCCCACATATTGTTAATACCCGTAACTTTGATCGGTTGTCGAAATTTCTCACAGATGGCAAAACGCTAATAGGTGGACGCTCTGTGCGTGAGCAGTTGCTGATTGAGCCGACTTTACTTGGAAATGTAAACTGGGAATCACCTGTCATGCAAGAAGAGATCTTTGGTCCAATACTTCCTGTATTTACTTACAGTGACTTGAACCCCATGCTGGATGAGATTGTTCGCCGACCAAAACCATTGGCGCTGTATCTCTTCACACAGGATGAGCAACTGCAGGATCAGGTTCTGAATCAAATATCCTTCGGTGGGGGATGCATTAATGACACGCTCTCTCATATGACATCGCACTATCTCCCGTTTGGTGGTGTTGGAGAGAGTGGTATGGGTTCATATCACGGACAACAGAGCTTTGATGTGTTCTCGCACCACAAAAGTGTTCTGAAACGTAGCAAGTAATTGGTCGTTACAAACGTAAACATGAAAAAAGAGGTTGTCCTGTTCGACAGGACAACCTCTTTCGTATTTCATCTGGTATGGTTAATCATGTGAAATATTAATGAATATCTCGGAAAAGGCCAATGACTTTACCCAGAATACTAACGTGCTTCAAACGTAAAGGCTCGAAAGTCGCATTCTCCGGTTGAAGGCGAATATGATCTTTCTCTTTATAGAACGTTTTCACTGTAGCTTCATCGTCTTCCGTCATGGCAACGACGATATCGCCGTTATCAGCAGTCTGCTGTTGACGGACAATAACGTAATCTCCGTTAACGATTCCTGCTTCGACCATACTATCTCCGACTACCGAAAGCATAAACACTTTCTGTTCACCTACATAATGTGTAGGAAGAGGGAAGTAGTCTTCAATGTTCTCGGTTGCAGTGATTGGAACCCCGGCTGTAACCTTACCAACGACAGGAATACGTGCAACGCTGTGAGCAAATTGATGGGAATGCTCAGATTCTTCTTGGCTCAAAAGCTCAATGGCTCTTGGCTTGGTAGGGTCGCGTCGGATCAAACCTTTCTTCTCCAAACGATCCAAATGTCCATGTACTGTTGAGCTGGAAGCCAGTCCAACAGCTTCCCCAATTTCCCGTACGGAAGGAGGATACCCCTTCAACCGGACTTCATTTCGTATAAACTCCAGAATTGCCTGCTGCCTGCTGGATATCTTCGACATACCGTATCAACCCCATTTTAGTAACGTTTGGGAAAATTATAACATAGAACCTCCGTTCGTACAAACATAAGTTCTAAATAAAATGGCATTAAATCAGTGTTTTTAAACTTTTAGAACAGAATTTGTCCAAAATCAGAGCGTAATACTGCAAATGTGCAAATGATTTTGAAAAAGAACTTCATATAAAATATCTCTTCTTCGAAAAAAAAGCGAACAATTGTTCTAAAAATCTATTGAACAAAACAAGTGTTCGTGTTATATTGATTTCAACAGATAGGAACAGACGTTTGGAGGCGGGTATTTAATGAGATATTCTACTTATCAAAGCATTTATGAACCGATGAATTCGGAAATGGTGAAGTCCAACATAGGGTACTACAAGAAGGTTTTAGCGCGTTTTAAGATTTCTTCATGGATGTTAAAGCTAGCCATTACCTCTCTAATTATATTTATTGGATGCAGTACTGTTTTAACTGTATTTGCTGGCAATGAGAATGATGTTCTGCCTGGAGGGAAGATAGCTGTTTCACAAGGGGAGACATTATGGAGTATTTCTTTGGAACATAAACCGACAAATATGGATACACGCATTTATATAGAAGCAATTAAGAAAGTGAATCAACTTCATACGACTTCCATTCAAGTGGGTCAAGTACTAGCTCTACCGCAATTTGCTGAATAAAATGCACATTAATGTGTGTTAGCGCGTGTCAGCTTGACAAGCTACCTTTATCATGGCAAAGTTAATATGACTTTGTATTTTTGGAGGGGACAAGCTTGGATATAGATAGTCTGGTAGCGCGCATTAACGAATTGGCTCGGAAGCAAAAGTCCACTGGATTATCAGAGGAAGAACTTACTGAACGTGCCGAGCTAAGAGAGATTTATTTGAGCAATATCCGCAATAATTTCAGACAACAACTGGATACCATTGAGATTGTTGATGATGAGAATGACAAAGGCCACCAAGGCAAACTCAAACACTAACGAAACCTAATGATATCATTGCGATATTTAGGTTTCTTCCTGTTATTTTTGAGTGGGCAATCTATAGGGGAAATGTTGGACTACAGTTATGTAAGCCGATACAAAGACACATAAGGGGGATTCTCATGTCGCGTTCGTTCGAGAGAACGGTTAAGAAAAATTCCAAGCAGTTAAATCAGCAACGTAAAAAAAATGGTCAACCAATTACAGGTACACCAGGTGAAGAGGTTTTTAAGGGACGCAGCCTGTTGTTCCCTATATTTTTGATCGGTCTCGCCTTTTTGTACCTGTTTATGAGCACGTTCCTTGTGCAAGCTCCGATGACAACCTGGGACTGGGTGACGATGCTTCTTTACGTATTCTTGGCAGTCATCTTCATGCTTCGTCGTCCGTACATCAAGATTAGCAGCAATCGGATTATAACGACGAAGGGTAACCGTGAACGTTCAATTGGGGTTGACGATATTGTCAAATTCAGAATTGAGCCAGGCACAGTTGTTATCGAACATAACAGTCGTGGGAAAAGATGGGTGTTCACCAAGTTATTGAACCGTTACGATACAGATGCGATTGCAGAACGTTTGCTGAAGTTTGCAAAAGCACACCAGATCACCGTGGAAACCGTAGAAAAGTAATTATTGCATAAAGGGGTAGATGATCGGAATGGCGTTAAAAGCGATTTTGTTCGACCTGGATGATACTTTATTGTGGGATGAGCGTAGTGTTCGAGAAGCTTTTCATGAGACTTGTCTCATTGCGGCTAAAGAGACTGGTGTTAAACCAGAAGAACTTGAAGAAGCGGTTCGTAATGAGGCACGCGGGCTGTATGAATCTTATGAGACCTTTCCTTTTACCAAAATGATTGGAATCAATCCATTTGAGGGCCTATGGGCTAACTTTACGGGTGGGGATCAACCTGAGTTCCGTCAGTTGGAACAACTTGCTCCAGTGTACCGTAAAGAATCCTGGCGTCGTGGCTTGTTGAAGTTGGGTATAGATCGGGAAGATCTTGCTGAACAACTGGCCGCACAGTTTGGAGTAGAACGGAGATCCAGACCTCATGTATACGAAGAAACGATGGATACCTTGCGTCAGTTACACGGAAAGTACAAACTGTTGCTGTTAACGAACGGTTGTCCTGCTTTGCAACAAGAGAAGTTGGATGGTGTTCCTGAACTGACTCCTTTCTTTGATGAAATTATTATCTCGGGTAACTTCGGAAAAGGAAAACCAGATCCGTCGATATTTGAACATGCTTTGAGTAAACTGGGTGTCAAACCCGAAGAGAGCATGATGGTGGGGGATAAGTTGACGACTGATATTCGTGGTGCTTTATCATCTGGCATCCAATCCGTGTGGATTAATCGTGAACATAAGACCAACAATGAAACCTATGCACCTGACCATGAAATAACGCATTTATCGGAATTAGATCAGCTTATTGCTAAGTTCTGAGCAGATCAGCTATAACATCTTTCCTCAGTACCCTGAAACATTGGAAGCTTCAATGAACGATGATGTCGTTCTTGAAGTTACCAATGTTTTTTTATTTGACCATGTTGACTAAATGACCTTGTTAAATGAGATTCTTATTTTTTTTGCTAAAAGTTATTGAAATCAGGGGAAAGCTGGATTAGAATATAACTAACATACTAGTATGACTAGTATTTAGATTGTTCTAAGCAATTCCTTTTGACTTCATTCATTTGTACAGAAGCGGAAGTAATGGCTAACTATTTTTGGTTTGTTGTAAGCGCTTCATATAATTTGGAGACCCTCTTTCGATTTGGAGATCACACTACCTATCAAGTGCCAATGCATGATATGCAGCATCTTGAATTGTGTGATTCTACATAAGCATTAAAATGATATCGCTTACATTCAGCTATGATCTATTTCGCAGTGGGGGTGAAGTTGAAAGAGTTGTTATCTTTTACAAGAGGAGAAACGATGGGGGTACATGAATTACTCTTACTTATCAAGTCCTGGATCGGAGTGAAAACACATGAAGTCGGAAACCGCTAAAACAACGTTAACCATGACATCTTTACGTAAAGAAAGCAGATTACGAACGGCAGCAACCTTGTTTCGCAAAGACTGGCAGCTGTATTCACTACTAATCCTTCCCATCATCTATCTCCTTATTTTTAAATATGGACCGATGATCGGTAATGTGATTGCGTTCAGACGTTTTGTTCCCGGGGAAGTATACTTGGAGAAACGTGGGTGGGATTAAGATACTTCAAAATGTTCATTGAGGACCCTACCTTCTGGAGAGTATTCGGTAATACGCTGATGTTGGGTGGACTTGCATTGCTCTTTACATTCCCGGTTCCCATAATATTTGCACTGATGCTTAACGAAGTGAAGAGTAAACGATTCAAAAAGTTTGTACAAACCGCGTCATATTTGCCTCATTTCCTGTCCATCGTTATTGTTGCGGGTATGATCCTGCAGCTGACAGCAGTGAATGGGTCCATTAATGGACTGGTGGCTTTCTTCACCGGAGACAATATTCCTTTTATGCAGCGTGCTGAATGGTTCAGAACGATCTATATCACTTCTGAGGTATGGCAGGGTATGGGTTGGGGAGCGATTCTGTATCTGGCTGCACTCACTACTATTGATGATTCTTTGTATGAGGCTGCGCGGATTGATGGTGCCAATCGCTGGAAGCAAACGATTCATGTAACGATACCAGGGATCTTGCCAACGATTGTGACATTATTGATTTTGAACATGGGTAATTTCCTGGCTGTTGGATTTGAGAAGATCTTGCTCTTGTACAATCCGCTGATCTATGAGACGTCTGATGTGATCTCCACTTACCTGTACCGGGTCGGACTGGAATCCAGTAACTTCAGTTATGCTACCGCAATTGGCTTGTTCGAATCGCTGATCGGTCTGATTCTGGTGTTCTCCGTTAATGCCATCTCACGCAGACTGACACAAAGAAGCTTATGGTAAAGGAGGAGCACCATGCAGGAATCCAGATCTTACAAGGTATTTAAAGTATTTAATGTTATCTTTCTGCTGTTCGTGGTATTTATAACGCTCTATCCCTTCTTAAATGTCGTGGCACAATCCTTCAGTAGTGAGTCGTATATTAATTCGGGAAAAGTTAGTCTATTCCCAAGAGGGTTCAATGTGGAGACGTACAAGACGATCTCACGTGACAGCATGTTCTGGACGAATTATAAAAATACGATTATCTACACCGTTGTAGGTACATTAATCTCCATGTTCATGACGACTATTTTCGCATATGCCTTGTCCAAAAAGAGGTTGATGGGTCGTAAGTTTTTGACCATGTTCGCCGTGTTCACGATGTTCTTTAGTGGTGGATTGATTCCAAACTATGTGTTGATTAATTCCCTTGGATTCAACAACACGATGTGGGCACTTGTTGTTCCTGGCGCAATTAGCATATACAACATGCTGATCATGAAGTCATTTTTTGAAAATATGCCTGAAGAACTGGAGGAAGCTGCCTCCATTGACGGGTTGAACACCTACGGAATCTTGTTACGCATTATTTTGCCGCTTAGTAAAGCTGTTATGGCAACGATGGTGCTGTTCTATGCAGTGGGCCATTGGAATTCCTGGTTTCCAGCCTTTCTGTATTTGGACAAAAAAGAGCTGTTCCCGGTCACCATTTATTTGCGCAATATGATTGCTGGAGCGACAAGCGGGGCGACTGCTGGAGCAACCTCAGCTGATAACCTGACACAGATTGCTTCTAACATTAAGTCAGTAACGATGGTATTAACCATCTTGCCGATACTCACCATCTATCCTTTTGTCCAAAGATATTTTGTAACCGGTATCATGTTAGGGTCTGTTAAACAGTAATGCGCAGCAACATATAAAGTGAATTAAAGATGGATTTACACGGAACACTCCGATGACAGAATAACCTTTCAATCGCTGTTATCCCCAGATTTTTTCGATTCCCTTTATAAAAGGGAAAAATCCGGTGATAAAGGCGAGCGCTTCGCTTTTTCAGGTTTTTCTGTCCTCTCCGTTTTGTGTAAATGAAGAGTTCAATTTATATAGAGTGATTCACATGATTAACTTTTCGAGGTTGTTTAAATTTTCAGGCAAGGTCAGCCTAAACCAAACTCAGGGGGATAACTTAAATGAATCGAAAGCCACGTAAGTATGTTGGTAAAATGGTGTTGGCAACAATGATGAGCGTTGTTCTGGCGGCATGTAGCAGCGGTAATGGAGCTGGAGGTGACGTCACAGAAGTTCAAACCAAGGCAGCGATGGAAACGTACAATGTAGGTGACACATTTAAGGCAACGGAGCCGTTTAATCTATCCATACTATATAGTGATCATCCTATTTATCCTTATAAGAAAGACTGGTTACTCTTCGATAAAATTACCGAACTGACGGGTGTTACACTTGAGCCAACGATTGTTCCCATGAGTGACTACTCTCAGAAGAGATCCCTTCTCATCAGTTCAGGCGATGCACCGCTGATTATTCCCAAAACCTATCCTGGTGAAGAATCTGCATTTGTATCTTCCGGTGCGGTCTTGCCCATTAGTGATTACATTGATTTGATGCCAAACTTCAAGGATAAAGTGGAAAAATGGGGTTTGGAAGATGAACTCGAAGGACTTCGGCAAGAAGATGGAAAGTACTATGTGCTCCCGGGTCTGCATGAAGAAGTATGGCCGGATTATACATTATTGGTAAGAACGGATGTTTTTGAAGAAAATAACATCGCCATCCCGACAACATGGGACGAATTGTATGATGCAGCCAAAAAGCTGAAAGAAATCTACCCGGATTCCATTCCATTTTCGGATGGATTTAAATTCAATAGTACATTGAACATCGCTGCTACCGGCTTTGGTACCAAGGCTGGATGGGGTTTTGGTAATGGATTGACGTATAAGGAAGATCAGGATGAATTTGTATACACGGCTACAACACCAGAATACAAAGAGCTGTTGACCTACTTTAACAAGTTGGTATCTGAAGCATTGCTGGACAAAGAAAGTTTTACACAGGATGACGATCAGGCAATACAGAAATTTGTATCCGGCAAATCTTTTATGATTAACGGCAACTCCCAAACGCTGGTGCTGCACCGCAATGATATGAACAAAACGCTCGGAGAAGGTAAATACTCTGTTGCGAAGATTACAGTTCCTGGTGGCCCAAAAGGTCAATTAATGTCTGGCTCCAGACTTGAAAACGGTGTCATGATCTCCGGAAAAATTCAAAAAAGCGAAAACTTCAAAGCCATTATGCAATTTATTGATTGGTTATACTATAGTGATGAGGGTCAAGAGTTTGCCAAATGGGGCGTTGAAGGCGAAACATTTACCAAAGAGGGCGGAACACGTAAATTGGCAGAAGACGTCAACTATAATGGTTTGAATCCAAAAGGAACGAAGGATCTGCGTATTGACTTTGGATTCTCTGGTGGTGTATTTGCTTACGGCGGTACAACAGATCTGCTGCAATCCATGTTTAGTGAAGAAGAGTTGAAATTCCAGCAAGACATGAAAGATACCAAAGAAGTGATCCGGCAGAACCGCCGATTCCATACTCTTCCGAGGACCGTGAACGGGTAACACTTCTGAGTACACCACTGAAAGATTATTCAGACCAAAATACACTTAAATTTATCTTGGGTGAGCGGGACTTGTCGGAATTCGATACGTTTGCCAAAGAGTTGGAAAGCCAAGGCCTATCCAATTATCTGAAGCTTGCCAATGACACGTACAAAGCCTACAAAGAAAAAAAGCAATAACATAGCTAAGGTTGGCCAGATTACCGTTTCACACCGATATATAAGTGGAACGGTAATTTGTGCTAAAATGAAGGAATACGGCTGATAGAAAGAGGTCTAGGCATGTCACTTAATCAAAAAATTAGAGGCTCGACCCGGGCATATTCATATAACCTGTTAAAAGAACGAATTCTCCATCTGGAACTTGAGCCGGGCACCAAGATTTCGGAGAAAGAGATTGCAGATGAACTGCAGGTGAGCAGAACTCCCGTGCGAGAAGCATTCATGAAGCTTGCTGAAGAAGAACTGCTCGACATTATTCCACAAAGTGGAACGATCGTCTCTCATATTAATCTGGAGCATGTGGAAGAAGGCAGGTTTATGCGGGAGAAGATAGAGAAGGAAATCGTGACGTTGGCTTGTGCTTCTTTTCCTGAAGAGTACAGATTTAGACTTGAAACCAACATTGCAATGCAGGAAGTCTGTATAGGCAAAAACAATTTCTATCGTCTTTTCGAACTGGATGAAGAGTTTCATCAGATTTTGTTTCAGGGTACGGGCAAGCTACGAACGTGGAAGATGTTGCAACAGCTGAATATTCCGTTCAATCGATTACGTTTATTACGTCTGGCGGAGGATTCTAACCTGGAGGTCATTATTTCGCAACACAAAGAGATCTATCGACTTATTACAGAGCGGAAGACGGATCAGGCGGTTCAAGTAATGGAAGCTCATCTCAGACTGGTTGTAATTGAACAGGAATCGATCAGAGCGAAATATCCGCATTATTTTATATAATGCACCTTTGTTGTATAATACTCTCCATATGCATATGCGAAAACCCCTGTTCATTTGAACAGGGGTTTTGGTTAGCAAGTCGTAACACAAGAGTGTTAAGCTTGTTTGATAAATGTAGGATCAGGGTATGGATCTGCAATCCAGCCATCTTTTTCGATGAACAGACGTACAGCAATAATTTGTTTGTTCTCCATTAAGGTGAAGAAATGCGGTGTATTCTCCGGTACGGAGATGACGTCTCCAGGAGACAGTTCTACATTAAAGTAGCCTACATCATCTGTAGCTTTGATAACAAAGATTCCTTTACCGGCGACAATCGCACGGATCTCATCCTCAGCGTGGGTGTGGATCTCTTCGAACTTGGCCAGCTTCTCTTCGATATCCGGTGTTTGTTCGGACAACGTGATGACATCCCAGATTTGGTATCCGCGACGTGCAGCCAAATCTCTGATTTCATAATCATATGTTTCCAGAACCTCGTTTTTCTGTTCATCCGTCAATCCAAAGTTATTTTGCAGATCAGTGTTCAGTTTGGATGCGTCCCACTTCTCATATAATACTTCGTATTTGTTTAAGAAATTTCGAACATTCTCGTCACCAGTGATGCGTTCGTTCGTATTTCGGATAACTATTTCAGCCATGTTCTTTCCCTCTTTTCCACTTGGTTTAAATTGAATTATATCGGATTGCTCTGTTTTTGTCGATTCTCAAATTCCGTTCATATTCGTGCAAACCCGCCATGTTTCGGGAGCAAACCCGATCTTTCACATTAAGTTAGTTTCTGTTAAACTAAGATTTAACGTTTTGCGGGGGTGAAGATATTGGATAAGCTTAGTCTACACGATGCATTAAAACAACGAATATTAATCCTCGACGGTGCAATGGGGACCATGATTCAACAAGTTGATCTGACTGGCGAAGATTTTGGCGGTGAAGATTTGGATGGATGTAATGAAATGTTAGTGCTTACTCGTCCAGAGCTGATCCAGCGCATTCACGAAGAATATCTGGAGGCTGGCGCCGATTTGATTGAAACCAATACATTTGGTGCCACATCCGTCGTGCTTGCTGAATACGATATTCAGGATCGGGCACGCGAGATCAACCTGGAAGCAGCCCGAATTGCGAAAGCTGCGGTTGATCGTTTCTCTACACCCGAATCTCCACGTTATGTGGTAGGTGCGATGGGACCAACAACCAAAACACTGTCTGTAACTGGAGGCGTAACGTTCCAGGAACTTATCGACAGTTATTTGGAGCAAGCGCTTGCTTTAATAGAGGGAGGCGTTGATGCACTACTGCTTGAAACCTCACAGGATACCCTCAATGTAAAAGCAGGTAGTATTGGAATTCAGCAGGCCTTCGAACAGAGCGGCATTACACTGCCCTTGATGATATCAGGAACGATAGAACCGATGGGAACGACTCTGGCGGGTCAGAACATCGAGTCCTTTTATATATCCTTAGAACACCTTAACCCAATTTCGGTAGGACTAAACTGCGCTACGGGTCCGGAGTTCATGCGTGATCATATTCGTTCACTTTCTGGAATGGCATCGGTTGCCGTCAGTTGTTACCCGAATGCGGGTCTTCCGGATGAGAACGGTAACTACCATGAGTCACCAGACTCGCTTGCTCAGAAGATTGGTGCTTTTGCCGAACAGGGCTGGTTGAATATTGCTGGTGGATGTTGCGGGACAACCCCTGCACATATTCGGGCTATGCGCGATACACTTGCCCAGTACCCCCCAAGAGAAATGAACGGAACACATCCACCAGCATTGTCAGGTATTGAACCTATCTACATTGAACAAGACAATCGCCCATATATGGTTGGAGAGCGTACAAACGTGCTGGGATCACGGAAATTCAAACGACTCATTGTGGAAGGCAAGTATGAAGAAGCTTCGGAAATTGCCCGTGCTCAAGTGAAAAATGGAGCTCACATTGTCGATGTGTGTGTACAAGACCCAGACCGTGAAGAGTCCGAGGACATGGTGAAGTTCCTTGAATTGGTTGTAAAAAAGGTAAAGGTCCCGCTCATGATCGATACGACAGACGCTTCAGTCATTGATCTGGCCCTTCAGTACTCTCAAGGTAAAGCAATAATTAACTCCATTAACCTTGAGGATGGGGAAGAGAAATTTGAGCTGATCACGCCGTTGCTTCATAAATACGGTGGGGCGGTTGTTGTCGGAACGATTGACGAACGGGGTCAAGCGATTAGTCGAGAAGACAAGCTTGACGTAGCCAAGCGCTCTTACGATCTGCTGGTGAACAAATATGGACTCAAACCGGAAGACCTCATTTTCGATACATTGGTGTTCCCGGTTGGTACTGGAGACGAGCAATACATCGGTTCAGCCAAAGAAACCATTGAAGGTATAAGAGTAATCAAGGAAGCGATGCCGGAATGTCATACGATTCTCGGGATTAGTAACATTTCATTCGGACTGCCTGAAGCGGGACGTGAAGTGTTGAACTCTGTATTTTTGTATGAATGTACCAAAGCGGGTCTCGACTATGCCATCGTGAACACGGAGAAACTGGAGCGTTATGCGTCCATTCCTGAAGAAGAGCGCAGGCTCTCGGAAGAGCTTTTATATAACACCAATGATGACACTCTGGCAGCGTTCGTAGCGGCGTTCCGTAACAAGAAGGTGGAGAAGAAGGAGAAAATCTCAAACCTTTCATTAGAAGAGCGTCTCGCTTCATATGTTGTGGAAGGAAGCAAAGAAGGATTGCTGCCAGACCTCGAACAGGCGCTTGCCAAATATACAGCACTTCAAGTGATTAACGGGCCACTGATGCAAGGGATGGAGGAAGTAGGTCGTCTCTTTAACAACAATGAGTTGATTGTAGCTGAGGTATTGCAGAGTGCGGAAGTTATGAAGGCTTCTGTCGCCTATCTGGAGCAATTCATGGAGAAGAACGAAACTTCTGTCAAAGGCAAGATCATTCTGGCCACAGTGAAGGGCGATGTGCATGACATCGGGAAGAACCTGGTGGAGATCATCCTGTCCAATAACGGTTACCGGATCATTAATTTGGGTATAAAAGTACCACCAGAACGTATTATTGAGGCGTACCGCGAAGAAAAAGTCGATGCGATTGGCCTCTCGGGTCTATTGGTAAAATCCGCGCAGCAGATGATTCTTACTGCTCAGGATCTGCGAACAGCAGGTATTGACGTTCCTATTATGGTTGGCGGAGCGGCACTAACACGTAAATTCACCAAGAATCGTATCCGTCCTGAATATAATGGAATGGTGGTATATGCCAAAGACGCAATGGATGGGCTGGATCTGGCGAACAAATTGATGAATCCCGTTACTCGTGAAGCGATGCAACTGGAGATGGAAGCTGAAAAAGAAGCTGATGCTTCAGGGGCTGTAGCTGTTCAGGCTCTTCCAGAGCTTACGCGAGTGGAACGCTCGGATATTACAGTAGATCATCCGGTTCTTGTGCCGCCTGATCTCGAACGGCATACGATGCGCAATTATCCGTTATCACACATCCTGCCATACGTGAACATGCAAATGTTGCTTGGACACCATCTGGGGTTGCGAGGTTCAGTAGAACAACTGCTTGCCTCAGGTGACAAGAAGGCTACCGATCTCAAAGCAGTTGTGGATGATATCATGCAAGAGGCTGTTCGAGACGGAATTATTCAGGCGCATGCCATGTATCGTTTCTTCCCGGCACAGTCCAGTGGTAACAGCATCATCATCTATGATCCAAAGGACACCAGCAATATCTTGCATACCTTTACATTCCCGCGTCAAAAAGTGGAGCCGTTCCTTTGCCTGTCAGACTTCCTGAAGCCTGTTGAATCCGGTCAGATGGATTACGTTGGTTTCTTGGTTGTAACTGCCGGACATGGTGTGCGTGAACTCTCCACGGCGTGGAAAGATCAAGGAGATTACCTTCGCTCGCATGCTCTGCAATCCGTAGCACTCGAGGTAGCAGAGGGATTGGCGGAGCGTGTGCATCATATGATGAGAGATATCTGGGGATTCCCGGATTCTGCGCAAATGACGATGAAGCAAAGACACGGTGCACGTTATCAGGGAATCAGGGTATCCTTTGGATATCCGGCTTGTCCGGATCTGGAGGATCAAGGTCCGCTGTTCAAGTTGTTACAGCCTGAGGATATCGGTGTGGAATTGACGGAAGGTTTCATGATGGAACCTGAAGCATCCGTATCAGCGATGGTGTTCAGCCATCCGCAAGCCAAGTATTTTAATGTAGAAAAGGCATAAATCAGTTGAGTGTCAGGCAAAGCCCTCCGCCATGTCGGAGGTTTTTTGCTGGCAACAGAAAGAGGTGCGATCCAGAATGGAACTATATTTCCTGGGAACTAATGCTGGTGTACCTACGCTACAACGGAATGTAACTTCCATTGGGCTACGCATGTTGGATGAGCGCAGAGCTTTGTGGTTGTTTGACTGCGGGGAAGGAACGCAGCACCAGATTTTAAGTTCTCCGCTTAAACTAAGCAAATTGGAGAAAATATTCATTACTCACCTGCATGGGGATCATGTATTTGGAATTCCGGGACTGCTCTCGAGCAGAGCCTATCAAGGTGGCACTACACCTTTAACGGTATATGGTCCGCCAGGTACGGAACGAATGATTAGTACAACAATGGAGTTAAGCCAATCACGGGTTAACTATGATTTGAATATCGTGGAACATACGGGCGGCATCCTGTTTGAAGATGACAGTTTTGTGGTGGAAGCTGCTTTACTGGAACATCGGATTGACAGTTATGGTTATCGGATCACGGAAAAAGATCGTCCAGGCAGCCTGGACCCGGCCAAACTGGCGGAATACGGTTTGAAACCAGGCCCATTGTTCGGCCGGCTGAAACGTGGAGAAACCATTACGCTGGATAACGGTCATTCACTTCGTCCAGAAGACGTATTGGGAGCGCCAAAACGAGGCATGGTGATCACCATATTGGGTGATACCCGTCCATGTGACAATGTGCAGCCTCTATCCATTAATGCAGATGTTCTTGTGCATGAAGCTACATTCATGCATGATCTGGCCGATACAGCACATGAGTACTACCATAGTACTTCGAAACAAGCGGCAGAAGCGGCTAGAGCAGCCAATGTCGGGCAACTGATCATGACCCACTTTAGCTCACGTTACAAGGATGAGGATCAACTGCAGCCACTTTTGGAAGAGGCTCAGTCCGTATTCCCGAATACCAGACTTGCAAACGAACACCAGCTTATTCCTGTCATGCATCGCAAGCAAGAGTCTTAACCGAGGAATGCGATCCAGTGCACGGTTAGACACGTCATATAAAGAACCGGGTAATTGCACGGGACTGAGGGAGTGGAACTCCCGCGGTCCCTTTTGCAATCTGGTCAGAAAGCGTGTAGGATGGGCAATATGAAGAGGGAAATGATTCAAATTATTTTCCGGGAAAGCGCAGGAAATGACAAGCTTGTACAGAAGACGCGCGAGTTAAACCGTCGGTGTTCGATTCGGTTCGACTTGTTACATGCACATGTCAGCAAGCCATTATTTGTTTGCCTGAATACATAGATTCCCGTCAAGTTGGAGGTAAATGATTAAGGTCATTAAACGTTAATGGGATAAAGAAAGGAAGTGCTGTGTGTGATTAAGGCCTATCTGATTGACTTGGATGGTACGCTCTACCATGGCAGACATCGTATCGAAGGAGCCGATCAGCTTATTCGAACACTGCAAGAGCTAGGAAAACCGTATTTATTTGTAACAAATAATTCTTCTCGCACACCACAAGGTGTGGCGGATCACCTGAACGGGATGGGCATACCTGCCGATGCGTCTCAAGTATGTACTTCTGCTGTGGCAGCTGCTGAATACGTTGCTGAAGAGTCTCAGGGTGCAAAAGTGGCTTGTATTGGCGAGGGTGGACTGCTGCAAGCCATAGAAGAAGCAGGGCTGCAGTTGACAGAAGATGCACCGGATTACGTCATACAGGGGATTGATCGTGAATTTTCCTATCACAAATTGACGAAGGCACTCCGGTGGATTAATGCAGGATCCAAATTCATCATGACCAACCCGGATCTGCAGCTTCCTTCCGATGACGGACTGACGCCTGGGGCGGGAACGATTGGAGCAGCCATTGAAGCTGCAACCGGAGTTCGTCCCACAGTGATAGGCAAGCCATCCAGTGTTATAATGAAGTCGGCCATCAGCCGGCTAAATCTGGCGTCTCATGAAGTTGCAGTGATCGGAGACAATATGCGAACCGATATTGCAGCTGGAGTGGCAGCAGGTTGTGAGACGTTGCTGGTACTTACCGGTGTGACAACACGGGATAATATGGACGGACACATTCAAGCAGCCAAGGCTCGACCTGATCATGTGTTTGAAGATTTGCATAAATTGATGGAGTGGCTGTCGCAAGAGACAGACCAAGCTTCCAAAAAGGGGTAATGTACGATGCCGGAACTGCCGGAAATGGAAAATTACCGGACCTTGCTGTCCGAGAAAATACTTGATCTACCGATTACAGGTGTTGTAATTAATCGTGATAAAACGATAAATACGGAGCCTGAAATTTTCATCAATGAACTTACAGGCAATCGTATTATATTTGTTGAGCGCCGAGCGAAACATCTGATTTTCCACTTGGCTAATGGCAAACGTCTGGTGCTGCACCTTATGTTGGGCGGAATGATTTTCTGGGGCACGGAAGAGGAACGCCCTAATCGTTCCACACAGGTGGAAATCCAGTTTGGAGATCATATTTTGTTCTTTATTGGACTGCGCTTGGGATATTTACATCTGCTTACTTCAAAAGAAACCGAAGCGGCAATGTCCGATCTTGGACCTGAACCGTTGGATCGACGGATGAACGTGGAACGTTTTGCTTCTCTGTTGAAAGGTCGTCGGGGCACGCTCAAAACAACCTTGGTGAACCAACATATCATTGCAGGGATTGGCAACTGTTATTCGGATGAAATTGCGTTTGCTGCAGGTCTGAGACCAAGCTCCAAAACGCAGAACATCGCGACTTCACCTGAGCTGACGGAGCGCTTGTTCCATTCGATGCAGTCCGTGTTGCGCGAAGCAGCATCTGAAGGTGGATATATGGAAATGCCACTGATGCAAGGGGATACGAAGACAGGAAGCTTTGACGAGCAATGTCGGGTGTACGATCGGGAAGGCGAGACTTGTCCGCGCTGCGGGGAACGATTGAACGAGTGGAAATTACGGGCAAGAAGGCATTCTTCTGTCCGAAATGCCAGCATGAAGCCTAACAACGGAATCGGGGCACATGTCAGCACGAGAGGTGGATTTCTACAGGCAGCCAAGAGAGCACATGCGATGGGAGCAACGGCGTTTCAGTATTTTCCGAAGAACCCGCGTAGTCTTGGTCTGAAAAGTCTGGATCTCAAGGATGCTGAGCAGTGCAGGGATTGGTGTGAACAGCATGGACTGGCTTCGATTGCTCATTCACCCTATCCTACGAATCCGGCGTTGGGCATGACCCGTGGAGAGGCGGGGTTTCATGCTACAATAGCTTCTATTCGCAATGATCTTGAAATTTCGAATGCTTGCGGTTCTGTCGGGACGGTGGTCCATTTTGGACATATCAAAACAAATGATCCGCTGGAGGGGTATCAGAACCTCATTCATTGTCTGGATACCGCCTTGGAGAATTGGAATGGTCATTCGAAGGTGCTGCTTGAGAATCAGGCAGGTGATCATGGCCCCATGGGCACGACCATGGAAGAAATGATACAGATTCGCAAATTAAGCCGATATCCGGAGCATATTGCTTTTTGCTTTGACACATGCCATGCTTTTGCTTCAGGTCTGTGGTCGTCAGGCAACGAAGCGGCAATGCTCGACAAGGGCAGGGTGCTCGGATACTGGGATGATGTTGCTGCTGTACATTTTAATGATTCCAAATATGCGTCTGGTTCGTGCAAGGATAGACACGCGAGGATCGGACAGGGATATATCGGAAATGAATCAATGAAAGCATTGTTAGCTGCGCCTGAGTTCCAAAAAGCGGTGGTTGTGCTTGAGACAGAAACGGGCGAAGATGGAACGCACCGTGATGACATAGCGCTCATGCGTTCCTGGCTATAATGGGGAGAGGAGCGATTGTATGCATGTTTTTTTGGATGATTATCGGGCCTGTCCGAAAGGATTTGTTCTGGCAACGAATGCTGAAGAGTGCCTGATGCTGCTAAGAGAAGGTGACGTGGACATTTTGTCTCTGGATTATGAGCTTGGTCCGGATTCGCCAAGTGGTGGTGAGGTTGCGGCATCCATTGTACGGGAAGGTTTATTTCCGCGTGAAATTTATTTGCATACATCCAGTATGTATGGGAAACGCCAGATGTATGAGATCTTATACAGCAACAAACCCGATTCGGTAACCATTCATAATGGTCCAATGACGGGCGAGGTTATGCTGCGTGTTGCTGCGGGAGAAGAACGTCCATGAAGCCAATTACATCCAAAATGTTAATGCGCGGCGTATGGGAAGGCATGCCACAGGCTGTATTTATATATACCCCTTTATGTGGGACATGTGCGGCAGCACGACGTATGTTGGAGGTCGTTGAGCACATGCTGCCAGAAGGTATTTTATCCGAAATGAACATCCATGACATTCCTGAACTTGTACAGCAATTTCAAATATCAAGCGTGCCTGCAGTAATGCTGTTTGACGGGCAGCAAGATGTTCCAAAAATGGTTTATCGGATGAGCTCTGTGGAGCATCTGCTCACGGAGATTCGGAAGGCGGTGCTGAAATGAATATAATCTCAATGGAACATGTCTCACTTCGACGAGAAGAGAATCAGATTTTGGACAATGTGCATTTGCGCATCGAACAAGGTGAACATTGGGTTATTCTGGGGCGGAATGGTTCTGGCAAAACAACGTTGTTGGAAATGATGAACGGATATATGTTTCCAAGCCAGGGACGCATTGAAGTACTCGGTAATCTGTATGGACAGTGTGACGTCAGGGAAGTACGTAAGGAAATCGGTTATATCAGCCAAACGTTGATTGAGAAACTCACACCGAGAGATCCGGTATGGGAAGTTGTCGCTACAGGAGCTTATGCTTTTTTGCGTTTTTATCAGACCATTCCTGATGAAGTCAAAGCCAAGGCACTGAGTTTGCTAGATGGCATGGGCTTTGCTAATCTGGCCAATAATCCTCTCGGAACGTTGTCTCAAGGGGAGCGCAAAAAAGTCATGCTTGCTCGGTCATTAATGGCTGAACCGAAATTGCTGATTATGGACGAGCCTTGTGCCGGGTTGGACTTATATGAGCGTGAGAAAATGTTGGCTGAGATTGATCGTCTGCGCCAGCGTAACATTACAGTGGTGTATGTAACGCATCATGTTGAAGAGATCGTACCTTTATTTACGCATGTGGCTTTAATCCGCGATGGACGTATTGCTGCGGCTGGTCCCAAGCATGAAGTTTTGACACAAGATACAATTAAGCATACGTACGATGTTCCAGTCGATATCCAATGGGATAACGGTCGTCCATGGATACACGTACGTTCTGGAGGGTAACACAAGTTGAGTACACAATCGTCATGGGAAGAAGGCAACTTCTCCCGTTTTATCTGCACAGCCAATCATGGTTTTGCCCCTTATGCACAGGAAGAATTGCGCCGTACGTTTGGTGCGGTCAAGAGCACGGTACTCGTACCCGGAGAAATTTTGCTCGCCGGTCTGCCGGTAGCGGAGGAAGAAGTGGCAGGTAAATTGTTGGAAGATTATCCAACGTTTTTACGTCATATCCAGCCTGTTCAGTTTCAGGAGAATACAGAAGATTCGGAGCAGTCTATCGAGAAATTGATTGCATTTGTATTGAATCATAAGGAACTGACGGGTGCTTCTGTTGTATTACAGGTACGGAAGACAGAAGGGTCCTTTTGGCAAGAAAATGCAGTCTCATTGAAGCAATTGCTGACAGAAAAGCTGGATGAGCTGGGTTGCGAATGGGTTGTACGTGATGCTGAATATGTCATTTCCGTATTTGCTGCGAATGATATGTTGTATGCTGGTGTATCCAGACCCGAACAGAACCTGTCAGACTGGAGCGGCGGAGCCGTACGTTTTCAAAAAGAAGAGGGACAGATCTCGCGTGCCAAGTTCAAATTGCTTGAAGCCGAGCAAACGTTTGGCATTGACTTTACTTCCTTTCATAAAGCACTCGATATCGGTGCAGCACCAGGGGGATGGACCTCGTTCCTGCTTGAACGCGGGCTTGAAGTAACGGCTGTGGATCCGGCGAAGATGGATGCGACGCTACTGGCATCGCCAAAACTGACATTTTTGAAAAAAAATGCAGGGGATGTTCGTTTCCGTGAAGGAGAATTCGATCTGCTCGTATGTGATATGAGTTGGAGTCCCAAGCTGATGAGCCGACTCGTATCCGATCTTCTATATAGTCTGCAACCTGGGGAACAGCGATTGTTACCGTGAAGTTATTGCATAAAAAACCGCTTGCACTCATTAAGGATGTTATCGATACGTTTGAGCGTTCGCGGATGCAGATCCAACGTTCCAAGCAGTTGTTTCATAACCGGGAAGAAATTACACTCTATATGGTCAAATATTAAGAGATTCAATCAACTTCTTAACGCACTAAAAATGGATTCAGGTATTATGAAATTGATTTGATTAAGCTCATTAAATTTTTGCTTTACAATCTATTCCTGCCTGTACTATAATGATACCAATATTAACCATAACAAACCTGAGGGAAAGCATCCCGAAGCGAACGAAACCGGATATCCGGTTTGTTCTTCTTCGGTGAAGCTTTCCCTTTTTTGTTGTGTATTGAAGGAGGAATTGATATGAGATATCCGGCCAGGCTGGAACGCGGAAGCCTGCTGGGAGGTAGATATCGTATCGTATCCATTCTCGGCACAGGCGGAATGAGCCATGTATACGAGGCGGAGGATTTGAAGCTGCCGGGCAAGATATGGGCAATTAAAGAAAGTGTAACGGCTATGCCATATGAAGGCAGCATGGAGACAGAGGCTGCTCTCCTGACATCCCTTCGGCATCCAAGATTACCGCAAATTGTTGATTTTTTTGTCCCGGATGAAGACGGCTATACCTACTTGGTAATGGAATACATTGAAGGGTTAACGCTCAGTGAGTATTTCAAGCAGTGCCGAGGCAAGATCCCGATGGAGCAGTTAACGGAGCTGGTGCTTCAATTGCTGGATGTGTTGAGTTATCTGCATAATCTTAATCCGCCGGTCATCTATAGGGATCTGAAACCATCCAATATCATGATTACCCCGGAACATGAAGTAAGATTAATCGATTTTGGCATCGCCAGAAGTTACAAACCGCAAAGTGCGGAAGATACCGTCAAGTTGGGAACAGCTGGTTTCGCCGCTCCAGAACAATATGGCTCAGGTCAGACCGATGCCCGTTCAGATCTATATGGACTCGGAGCATTGCTGCTGTATCTTATGACTAGTGGGGCCTATACGGAATGGATTCAAGGTGTGGAAAGTTCTATCCGGAGTGATGTGCCACGGACGTACATCCCTGTGGCAAGAAGATTGTTAAGATATAATGCCGAGGAACGATTCCAATCTGCGGATGAGGTGCGGAAGGAACTGCTGCGAATACCCGGTGGAATAACGCCTGGTGGAGATGCAACCATGACCTTGAATGGCGGAACAAGAGTTATTGCCTTGACTGGTGCTTCATCTGGTGTAGGGGTTACCCATACAGCCATAGCAATCAGTCATTATCTCGAAAGGCAAAACTTTAAAGTCGCTGTGATTGAAATGTCACCTCGCTCTCAATCCTTTGCAAGAATTCAACAAATCGCTCAAGCGGGTAAACCTGTGCCAGCAGGCAGACAGTTTGCAGTGGACGGTGTGCATTATTGGAAACAATCCGGTCGAGCCGATATATTGTCATTGCTTGGAGGGAGTTATCAATTCATCGTGATGGATCTCGGCAGTGGTCAGGATCAGAACCGGCTGGAAGAATTCCTGCGAGCAGATCTGCCAATTGTGATAGGCTCAGGTGCGGAGTGGAGGCAGGCGGAGATAGGCGCTTTTGTTCGATCACATCATCGGTACCCTCAAGAGAAATGGATATATTGTCTGCCCCTCGCAGCCAATGAAGCAGTTCAGCGCATTCGTAAAACGCTGGATACATCGAGTGTGTATGGTCTGCCGCTACATATCGATCCTTTTGACAAGGACGCACAGATGGATAAGGTGTTTTCTCATATTTTAACGCATATGATGGCACAGCAGCCCAAGAAACGTTCGTTCTTTTCACGAAGGAAAGTACATGATTAGACGAGATTACGAAAGGAGAGCCTCTTTTGTCTAAATTAAGAAAACAAAGCCGTCAACTGATCTATGCCGGGCTTATCGGAGCAGGAGCTGTAGGGTTGGTGTTCGGAGGATACGTTATTTATAATGTCAAAACGATGGGGGATGTCAGGTCAGCCGTAGAAGCCCGGTATTTATCAGCATATGAGGAAAAGGAAGCTGAATTGAAGCAACAATGGAATTCCGGAGCACAAGGATGGGTAACGATTCGAGACATTGAAGCAGGTGAACCGATATTACCCGAGGATCTGAAGCTCATTGCTGTTCCGGATGCACAAGCACCGCGAAATCTCTGGTCCAGTACCAAGCAGATGGAAGGCCAAGTGGCCAAAATAGAGTTGAAAAAAGGAACAGCGATTACCACTGAGATGGTGTATGAGGATACACCTGCTCCGCCTGATTTAAGAAATCGAGAGCTGCAAGTTGTATTACTGCCATCTTCACTCGTTAAGGGAGATATTATTGATGTTCGTATCCAGTTCCCAACAGGGCAGGATTATGTTCTCTTATCAAAGAAAAAAGTGGAGCGGCTTAATGCAGCTACCCTATGGATTACGATGACGGAGGAAGAGATTCTGTCACTCTCAAGTGCAATTGTAGATGCCTATTTACATAAAGCTTCAATCTATGCCTTAACCTATGTAGAACCACAGTTCCAGACAGCTGCAATCGCGACGTATCCTGCCAATTCGGAAGTGTTGAAACTGCTGGAGAGTGATCCGAATATTGTTCGAAGAGCAGAACAGGAGTTATCCAGACAGGTGCGAAGTTCGCTTGAAAGTTCACTGGCTGCCTCTGTGACAGCACCGTCAAAAGGCGTTGAACAGGATGTAGCACAATCCTCAGTTACCTATAACAGTCGTCCATCAGCAAATAATTCGGCATCATTGGATGGAGTCATGTGGAATGATGGTTCAGGAAACGGAGCAGGGGCTAATGCAGGAGGCGTAGATCAGTCTGCGGAAGCTTCACAATCAGATGAAAAGCAGAGTCTGTTAACGGGCGGAGAATAGAGTCCAATACGATTATATATTTTAATAGGATTCGGATAACAAGGCGTTTTTGGGAAAAAGAAGGGAGTTACAACATCTATGCATACATGGATCTTTGCGGGTTTGTGTGAGAAGAATGATCTGATGCTATATCTTTGCAAGATATTGGCTTCAACAGGCAACAAGGTGTTGCTTGTAGATGGAACCTTACAGCAGAAGTATGGGTACGGTGTAGGTGACAGTCAGCAGTCTTTGCGAATTACGGAATTTGAAGGATTTGATATCGCTTGTCATTTTGTCACTTCAGCAGCTGTAGAGAATCACCTTGAAGTCAATGGAGAGCGATTGGACAGTTATGACTATGTGTTATATGACATGGAGACCTCGCATTTTGCTTCACGTAATCTCTGGTTAACCGCTGATGTAAGAGTCTGGGTGAGTGATTATGAGCGTTACAATCTGGAGCGTGGCAAGGGCTGGTTGAAGCGGTTGCTTGAAGAACAGTCATTGCCTGGAGAACTGTCATTTCAGCGGCTCTTAATTAACGGGGTTGACTGCAAGCTTGAAGCTCGTTATCTGTGGGCGTATCTGGAGGGGAGTCCGTTTGTATGGACAGGAGAATCCTTAGTGCTTCCATGGGATGAGTTAACAGCAGCGGTTAAGCTTGAGAATGAGCATCATCGCCGAGTTCATCTGGGACCCTTGTCGCGCAATTACAAAAAATCGTTGTGTCGCGTGGTTGAGCAGTTAACAGGTTGGGAAAGTGTTCGCAGTCGTCGTGCGATGAAAGAAGCAGAAAGGATGAGAGCATGAGCACCATTACCTTTTGGAGCCCCTTTGCAGGAACGGGTTGCACTTCAAGCACATTAATTAGTGCTTATGCGATGGCACTTCACTACAGAACAAGAGTGTTGCTTGTTAATGCGGGCCTTGCCGGAACTGGCACAGAAGCTGCTCTACCATCCAAAGATTCGGATTCAGCGGATTTTATGTTCTCCTTTGAAGAGGGTGGCTGGGATGCGATTGAACGGCTGCATTCGAGCGGGAGTCTGAATAAGCACAATCTCAGGGATTATACGAAGCCACTTCTGAAGGAAAGACTTGATTTTCTAACCGGAAGAATCGATGAGATGGAACGTTCCCTGCAGGAACATGATGAGACTTTGAAAAAACTGCTAAATGTAGCTAACGAGTATTATGATCTGGTTCTTCTTGATGCGGATGATGCCAATGGGGATTCACAGCTCAAGCTGCAACACGCAGATTATGTTGTCATTAACCTTGATCAGAATATGCGAAATCTGGAGTTGTTCTTTGAAGAGATCCTGCCAGAACGACTGAACAAACAGAATATACACGTTGTAATCAACAAATACGATTCGCATTCCCGTGCAACACTTTCCAATATTCGGCGCCAGTTCAGATACAAAGGTACGATCTCTGCGATCCCGTACACAACCGGATACCTGGATGCGATGAATCGGCGAGATGTCGCCAGGTACTTGCAGCTGGAAAGCTTGACTGAGGATAAGGATATTCGTAAAGGGAGCTTTGCTGCAAGCATGAGCGAACTCGCTCGCCTGATTATGGACGGTGCAGGTATGCGCACAGTTCTGAAGAGGCTGGAAAGGGGAGCCTGAACCTCCGATGCTCTGGAATACCATATGGATAAGTTTAATTTTGATTCTGTGCCTGACGTATATCTGGTTCAAATATAGAACGTTTCTTCGTGAAAAGAATGCGCATATTCCTGAACAGGAATCATTCACGATTGACACGCTGATTGAGAAGGTGAAGAACTCACTTCATGAGCTCAGCCATAGTCAACTCGCGGATGCAGGTCTGCACGAAGAAGAATACCGTCGAAGAATCAATCAACGTGCCGAGATGAGAAAAGCGCTGAAGGGCTGTGTCTCAGGCAGTATCAGCGACAAAACGTATGTCAAAAACCTGATCGGGGATCTGCTGACCCGAAGCATAGGTCTGAACAAATCCAATGTAGATGAAGTTATTTTGTTTGCGGAACCCGATTTGTTGTCGATCCAGGACCGATTCGAAATTGTGTTTTATCTGTACCGACAGCAATTTGGTGTGGATGCACTCTCCCGATTAATTGATACCTACGACCTCGGAAGGTTGAGAATGGAGGAAGGTACGGACGACGGAGGGAGTTATTATATATCCGAGGAAGACATTCACTATGTTTTCGAGTGTGAATATCGGGAACTCGGATTCAGAGAGAAGATAGATATCATCGTGCAGCGTATTTACCAACATTACAAAGGGTTCTCGGTTGTTGACGAGATAAGGGACCAACGTATTGATGGGGTTAGTGGTGGTGTCAGCGGTATGCTTGATGCTGTTCATAGTATGGGATTTCGAAAACCGGCATCTTGGAATGATTTGCTGGATCAAGGACTGGATGATGATGCGCATGAAGAGCCGCTTAGCGGTATGGAAAGTGTCTGGATTTTTTATAAAGGTAAGTCCATTCATCTATCCTTTCTGTCATTCGGCAGCATCCGTGAATTGAAAAGGGTATGCCAAAATATATACAAATACAATTATCCCGGACAGTTGTCGGAGGCAAGTGGATACAAGGTGAATGAGATGAAAGACGGCTCCCGTGTTGTAGTTGTTCGTCCTCCATTCGCAGAATCATGGGCATTTTTCGTCCGGAAGTTCGATATTCCTAATGCTTCACTTGAACAGTTGGTTACAGGTAACAACGCAAATCTGCCAATTGAATTACTTCAATACCTCATGAAAGGAAGCCGGATCACAGCAGTAACCGGAGCACAGGGATCTGGTAAAACAACGTTGCTTATGGCAATGGTCAAACACATCTATGCATCGTACACCCTTCGGGTGCAGGAGATGGCGTTCGAACTTCAATTAAGACGGATCTATAGCCGGCGTAATATTTTGAGTTTCCGAGAGACTGAACACATTTCAGGTCAACAAGGGCTTGATTTGCAGAAAAAAACGGATGGTACCGTCAATATTCTTGGTGAGGTTGCGAGTGATGAAGTGGCCGCATGGATGATCCAAATGTCTCAGGTTGCCAGTCTGTTCACCCTGTTTACCCACCATGCCAAAACGTTTCGTGATCTGGTCTTCTCCCTTCGTAATTCCTTGCTCAAGACAGGCATGTTCCAACATGAGCATATTGCTGAGGAGCAGGTGGTGAGTGTCATCAATTTCGATGTTCATATGAAGAAAGATGCTGAGGGACGAAGATATATCGAACGTATTACGGAATGTCTTCCTCGTGCGAATCAAGGTGACAGCGTGGAAGAGAGGGCAGGTTTTACATTTCGTAATGTTGTGGAGTACAGGAATGGAGAGTATGTTGCAACATCTCCAATCTCTTCGGAATGCATGACGGACATGCGAGAACAGATGACATTACAGGATGCCGAGAAATTTGGACTGTTTATGAAGCAACACTGGGGTGATCCGCATGACAATTAAATGGATTCTGCTCCTCGTATTAAGTATTTGTGCAGGAGGGTTGCTAATCACCCTTCTGGTTTTAAATGTATTGCGTCGCAGAGGAGGTGTTTCAACAAGTCCATCCAGCGTTATTCTGACTCCCGGAACGAAGGGTTTCATGGGACTGGGATCATTCTTGTTGCAGTCTTACCGTCTGGGAATGAAAGTTCCAGTGTTATCCGCCTATATTCTACAAGTGCAGAAACGTATTTCATTTCGACATATGGGGGATGAGCCATCACTTCGCAGGCTGACCATGACAGTGGTTCTGATTATTCTGGGAGGCTGTGGAGGCATAAGTGTCATTCTGTTTCTTCTGCAGCCAGGTATAGCCTTTGTAATATTGTCCGTACTCTGTGCCGTGGTCTTAAACAGCCTGGTGCTGGATATGTGCCTCAGTCGAATGGAGAAGAGGTTGCTGATACAGATGTTGGACATGTTTGCCGATGTAAGGCATCGGTATCATCAGCATGGCATGGTTGAAGAAGCACTCTATGAAGCGGCTGAAGCAGGTACAGGAGAAGCGGCCGATCAGGTCAGACTAATCTATGAAGCTTTAACTTCACCAGATCCGAATGAAGCGCTTGAGCGTTATTATGAAGTGGCTCCCAACCGTTTTCTGAAAGGTTTCGCAGGCATTTCCTATATGGTCATGGAATTCGGGGATAAGGACAGAGCTCAAGGTTCCATTTATCTTAATGGATTGGGTAACCTGACTCAGGAGATTCATTTGGAGATATTAAGGCGTGATAAACTGGATTATTTGCTCAAAGGACTTAATATCATTGCGCTCGCCCCTGTATTGTTCACTGCTCCAATCGAACGCTGGGCCAGAGTCAGTTTTCCAACGATGGATGAATTTTACCGCAGCAAAATTGGTTTTGTTACCAAAATATCGATCTATGTGATCATCATCCTTGCTTACCTGCTGCTGCAAAGGCTCCAGCAATACGATGAGACCCGTTACCGGTCAGGGCATAAGCGTTCATGGTTGGATCAGTTTCTATATAAGCAAACGTTTATACGGAAATTGGCGATGTTGTTTGCAGCGAAACCTGGCAGTACACAGTACAGTCAAACGATACGGCTGATGAGAGAGAGCAGCTCAGAGTTAAAATATGAATGGCTCGCCATTCGTCGTGTGATGTTATTCGCAAGCTGTTTGGTTCTTACACTAGGTTGCATCTTGCTGTTGCATCAGGTTGAACGAAATCACATCTTGCATGATCCGATTCGGGATGACCGTATGTTTGGTGCAATGTCTGAGGCAGACCTCAGGAAAACCGAGGAAAAAACAGCGTTGGATCAATCCGTGCTGGAAAGTGTAGAAATGAATCGAGGAGCTACATACGAAGACATCTCGGGCGCGTTACAGCAGCTATCTCCCGTTCAGCTGGACCATGATACCCAGGCTGAGACGATCGCACGTATTATGCAAAAACTTGAAGTATATAACAAGCAATATATACGCTGGTGGGAAATGATTATAGCGATTGTCTTGGGTGCAGCAGGGTATTACATGCCCATATGGCTCATGTTATTTCAGCGGAAAATGCGAAAGTTGGATATGCGACATGAAATCTATCAATTTCAGACTGTGATATCCATTCTGCGTGAGATGGACCGGATGTCAGTTGAAGAGATATTGGAATGGCTTAATCGATTTGCCGTCATTTTCAAGCGTCCGCTGCAAAAATGTTTGTTGCATTTTGAACATGGGCCAGAGCATGCACTTGAAGAATTAAAGGAAGAGGCAGGCTTGCCCGAGTTCCAGCGACTGGTTGATAAATTGCAGCTTGCTCTTGGCAAAATTTCAATTCGTGAAGCCTTCGATGATCTGGAGAGCATGATGGCATTTTATTTTGAACAACGCAAGCAAGAGTACAGCAAAATGATCGACGTCAAAGCATCTTGGGGAAGAACCATAGGATTTACACCCATGTATGCACTTATCTTTTTGTATCTGGTCATTCCATTAGTCGGCATGAGCTTCTTGCAGATGAACATTTATTATGAACAAATTCAGAAACTGTAGCACCATTCATTCGTGTGACAGTCTGAAATATATTAATAACTTATAACTGGGAGGATTTATCATGAACAATGCATCAAGCGCTTTAAAGGTGGCAGCAGGGATATTTTTGACAATCGCTCTGATCACAATTGTAGTTCTGTTATTTATTTCGGCTCAGGAGGCAACCAAGACGGCCCAGAACAATTTTGCTGATATCCAAACCGAACTGTCTCAAGCCGCATTTACGGTGTATGACGGAACAACCATTAGTGGATCGCAGGTAACCAATGCCCTGCGTAAATACGCGGACAAAGATCAGTTCGGTATTCAAGTTATTACAGGTAAAAACAAAGCAGGTCAATGGTACGGCAACCAATTAAACATATCACAAGATCTCAATAATGCAGACTATGGCTCGGTGATTGCTCCTGACGATAAAGTGGGGATTATTAACCAGACGATGAGTGAAAAAGACAATCAATATGTCAATCCAAGTGGTAAATTTAAAGCCATTATTGTAAAAGACCGTTCCAACGTGGTAAGAGGGCTGATCTTCCAGCAATCCTGACAGGAGTTGGTTTAACATGTCCCAGAATACCCAGCATCTTATGTTGTTTTGTACGGCGGTTGTCCTGTTTGTGACAGCCTGCCTGTACGGGCAACATCATATTAAGATCTTATCAGCGGCATTGTACGACAGAGTACAGACAACAGCAGGTATGGAAGGGCGGCTGACAACAACATTGCATACCACCAAGCCGGATCGGTATAAGGGTGCGGAAGTATTGCATACCGTGAGGCAGATGACAGGCACAGGCATTCCGGTGGAAGTAGATGGCACTTCCTATGTGATCGATCCAATTGTCAGCAAAACAGCGACGATTCCTGTTCAGCTCGATGCCATCTATAGGCCTGAGTTTATACGAAATGAAACTGGAGAACTACTCAAGATTGTTTTTTGGAAGGAGGCCAGTGTGAATTGATTAATGCCGCATCCAAGTTGCTTGCCGTATTGCTCGCAGTCCTTCTGCTCTATGTGTATCCAGCTGCTGAAACAGCCGAGCGGCAGGATGATATAGCACGTATGACGGTAGTTCAGACTGTAACGCGTTTTGTCGATGCTGTTCGAACAAAAGGCTATGTTTCCCCTCGCATGTTGGCTGAATTTGAGGAGCAACTGGCACAGACGGGCAATGTGTATGAGTTGTCAATGGAACATTTACATAAGAAATATGTACCTCATTATAGAGACCCGATGGACATTAACAGTTTTACCGGGACGTACGAGGTTGTACAAGATGGATATTACGCAGCTCAGATTCGAGAGAGACTATTCCCTTCTTCAAGTGTGATTCCGGCTGATGATCCTGGCCGAAGATACACATTGACAACAGGGGATTTTTTTACCGTGACTCTCCAAAATACAAACCGTACACCATCCATGCTCATTCGTGAATGGCTTAGTGGTGCGGCTCAGGCTTCAGCGGTATTTGTAACATACGGAGGTATGGTCCTCAATGAAGATTACTGAGCTATCTATTGTATTTGTGCTGATCTTCTTCCCGCTCTTCTGGATCATCTCACTCCATACTCAAGATGCCGAAGAGGCTAATTATCTTGCACATCGATACAGATCTGCACTTCAAACCGCAGTCATGGATGCAGGCGCAGTCATGCATCAGAATGAGAAACAAAATGATGAAGCAGGTTATGATTCAACCAAGTTTGTAAAAGCGGACAAGGAGCTTGCCCTGTTGACATTTACCCAGACAATGGCTTTGAATATGGGGATTCAGGATGATCCGCAGCTATTCGAAACATGTTTAATTACATCCCTGCAGTGGTTATTCTGGATTACGATGGCTATTATATGTTGTCCACAGAAACAGAGTTGACAGGTAACCGTGAAGATTCTTTCAGGCAAGTGTGGAGCCCCAAGAGACCTTATACATATTCAGATTCAAATGGCAGCAGCGTTAACTTTACACTGGATGACTACGTATATGCTTACGACGCAAACGCAGGGAAATGGATCGAGGGATTCCAAAAGGAACTTGCTGTTAGCTCTCAGATTCCTTTACTTCAGGATACCAACGTATTTGAGCAAGTTAGACGAAGCCGAATTGTAACTAGTGTGCAGGATGATCTGGCTGATGTGATCAACCGTCATAATGAATTTGCCAGAAAGAACGGTATTTCCTATACATTTACGATGCCCCTGATTGCGCAGGAGGATTGGTACAACTCCATTAACGATACAGGCATTATGGCGTTTATCCAGGGTATAGGTGTGGGTGACCAGAAGATCAACAACTACGCAATTGGTGGAGGCAGACTTGTAAAGAAAACAGCTATCGTTGGTGGAGTGGATCCTTTAACGGGGATCAAGTACTACTATCGCTCCACATGTGGTAATGGTTACCGTGCCGAAGAGGTGTTCACAGACGCAAAACAAGCAGCAGCGCAAGGTTATTTCGAATATAGCTGCTCTAATCGTTAGCAAAGCCTGTATGACAAATTATAGAAGGGGTTCCTGAACGGTTTACATTACTTTCAGAAAAGATGAGACCTGTGCTAGAATAGGGTTTCGGAACCATAATAAAAGTAATGTCTAATAGATAGGAGCAACCTCATCTTATGAGTTTATTGTCAGTAGAGAACGTGAGTCACAATTTTGGAGATCGCACGTTATTTAAAAATGTATCATTTCGTTTGCTTGCCGGAGAGCGCGTAGGTCTTGTTGGTGCCAATGGTGTAGGTAAATCTACATTAATGAACATCCTTACCGGTAAATTGCTTAAAGACAGTGGAAAAGTGGAATGGACCCCTAAAGTCCGTTATGGATATCTGGATCAGCACACAAAGCTCACGCCAGGCAAAACGATTCGTGATGTGCTTAAGGATGCTTTCCTTCCGCTGCTTGAATTGGAAAAAGAAATGATGAATATCACAGACCAGATGGCAGATGCAGATCCGGATAAGCTGGAGCAATTGCTGGAAGAAATGGGTGATATTCAGGAACAACTGGAGCAGGGCGATTTTTATCTGATTGACGTCAAAGTCGAAGAGATGGCCAATGGTCTTGGTTTGTCTGCTATCGGTCTTGACCGAGATGTCGCAGCTCTAAGTGGTGGACAACGGACCAAGGTGCTACTTGCCAAGCTTTTGCTCGAGAAACCTACCGCTCTCTTACTGGATGAGCCGACCAACTATCTGGATGTAGAGCACATTGAATGGCTGTCACGTTATCTGAAGGACTACCCGCACGCGTTCCTCCTCATCTCTCATGACACGGAATTCATGAATGAAGTTGTGAATGTCATTTATCATTTGGAATTTGCCAAATTAACGAGATATGCAGCGAACTATACCAAGTTCCTAGAGATGGCTGATATGAATAAAGCCCAGCATATTGATGCGTACGAGAAGCAGCAAGAGTACATCAAGAAGCAGGAAGATTTCATTCAACGCAACAAGGCGCGGGCTTCAACTTCAGGGCGAGCGAAGAGCCGGGAGAAACAGCTGGACAAGATTGAACGTATTGATCGTCCAGATGTAGCGGCTAAACCAACGTTCAAATTCAAGGATGCCCGCGCGAGTAGCAAAACGGTCTTTGAGGGTATTGATTTTGAAATTGGGTATACGTATCCTTTGCTGCCCAAAATGACGATGACGATTGAACGTGGTGAGAAAATTGCCATCGTAGGCTGTAATGGTGTGGGTAAATCGACACTGTTGAAAACCATCCTCGGGAAAATATCTCCACTGAGTGGAAAGACCTTTTTGGGGGATTATCTCGAAACGGCCTATTTTGAACAGGAAGTCCGTGCTGGAAATATCACACCGATAGAGGATGTGTGGAATGAGTTTTCACATTTGACCCAGAACGAGGTTCGGGGTCATCTCGCTCGCTGCGGTTTGAAAAATGAGCACATTACCCGTCCACTCAACATGCTGAGTGGTGGAGAACAAGCCAAGGTTCGTTTGTGCAAACTACTGATGCGCGAAAGCAACTGGATTCTATTCGATGAGCCAACGAACCATCTGGATGTGACAGCCAAAGCAGAGTTGCAACGGGCCTTGAAAGAATTCAAGGGAACGGTGTTGCTGGTTTCCCATGAACCTGATTTTTATGAGGGCTGGGTCACCAAAACATGGAATGTCGAAGAGTGGTCTGAGAAAAAATAGACGATTCAAGACCGTGTTTAGACCATGTTTAGCAGAAATGACGGTGACAAAAAATCCGTCTATGGTAACATAGGCTACAACTTCATATGAACACTAGGGGGCCGCACGATGCGGCTGAGATGGATGAATGCGATTCCGGACCCTTTGCACCTGATCTGGATCATACCAGCGTAGGGAAGTGGCGAGCGCGTTTCAGTGAATGACGTGAGTAAACGGCAACTTGAGAGGATTCAACCGTCTGCTTAGCGAATTGAAACATGCAGTTCCGTGTATAACGGTATGGCTATAAAGTTCCATAGCTCTATTGGCACGAATTGAACTGTATGAATCAGTCAGTCATCTGGTCCTGTTATTACTACGCAGCCACTCCCCTACGGGAGTGGCTTTTTTGTGTTTTTTATAGAATTCATACCTGAAAGGAGAGGGATGGTACGGCATTTTCTCATGAACATGTTCACGAATCATTTGAATTGCATGTTGTATCTACGGGTGCAGGGGATCAAGCAGCTTTTGTAAATGCTGCCAAGGAAGTATGGTCCTGGGTGGATTATATTCACATACGCGAGAAACAACTCACATGGCAAAACAAGGTCGATTGGGCTGAAAGTCTGCGTAACGTTGGCATTCCATCTTGCCGCATCGTTATCAATGGTTCAAAACTGCCTTCACAGAATGACATCTATGGCGGTGTACATTGGGGGCAAGAGGCTTTGCGCAAGTACAACTCCAACAATGAGGTCATAAGCAATGTGCAGCGAATTCGATTGGGTGTATCTGTTCATTCCATCGAGGAGGCACAAATCGCTGAAGAACGGGGAGCTGATTACCTTTTCTTCGGGCATGTCTACTCAACCAACAGTAAGCCTGATCTTGCGCCAAGAGGGTTATATGCTCTTAATGAAGTATGCAGAGGTGTTTCCCTACCTGTCATCGCAATCGGAGGCATAGAGCCGGGAAATATTCACGCGATTCGCTCTGCGGGCGCAAAAGGAGTCGCTGTGATCTCAAATGTATGGTCAAGTGATTCGCCGGATCGGGCTGCTGCTTCACTAAGGCAGGCTATCATTGCTACGGAAGTCTGAGCCGCTGAGAGGAGATGAGAGGATGAACGAGATCGTAAAGGGTCAGAACAGGGAAGATTTCAATCATCAACAGAAACCTGAAACGGATATAAGAAGCAAAAGTATTACTGATCCACCCGATAAGATTCGTGCGGAAACGATTATTGTAGGCGGAGGCGTTATTGGTTGTGCCATTGCATATGAGCTTGCTTCACGAGGACAGGATGTACTGTTACTGGACCGTTCTGCGATTGCAGGAGGGACTTCATGCGCAGCGGCTGGAATGCTGGCGGCAGATAGTGAGGATTTTGTTCATCCTTTGATGGCTAAGCTTGCCAGGCAGAGCAGGCAGTTACTTACTGAGCAACAAGTGCTTATGGCTTCCCTCAGTAGTGTAGAGGTTGGTCTGCAACGCCATGGATTCCTGACCCCTTTTCGATCATACAACGAATTAAGCCGCTATAAGCATAATCGAAATGCTGGTTTATCTGCTGATGAGGTATGGTGGGATCGTTCAGCCGTGCAACAGGAAGCATCATGGCTTAACAGAGATACGTATGGAGCCTACTACAGACCTTACGAGAGTGAGATTCTTCCAGTCCATCTCACGAAGGCATATGCTGAATCCGCTCAAGCCCTGGGAGCACGAATTATGGAGGACATACAGGATATACGTGTGCAAGCAAACGAACACGGCGTGCAGGGGATCACCACATCAATTGGTGAGATAACGTGCAAACATGTCATTATCGCGGCTGGCTTACAGGGTGAAGAGTTGATGAAACATGTGAATCTGAGCTTGCCTGTGTGGTCGGTAAAAGGTGAAATGGCTGCCGTTCAGTTCTCAGATGAACATGCAGGGTATAGACCTGACAGAACGGTATATGCAGAGGATATCTATATTGTTCCCAAAGCCAATGGGGAAGTCTGGCTCGGGGCAACCAGTCTGCCAGGCAGAACGGACCTGAACGTTTCTGTACAGAGTGTTCAGAAGTTGCTAACAGCCGCTACCCACTGGGTACCTGGGATTAAAGACGCACAATTCATGCGAGCGTGGGCTGGCGTTAGACCGGCAACTCCAGATGGGCTGCCTTATATTGGTGCATGCAAGAGTATACCTGGGCTGTTCGCTGCCTTCGGGCATTACCGCAACGGAATCTTGCTTAGTGCGATAACAGGCAGACTTATCGCGGAGTTAATCGCTGGCAAAAGCTCGGAGGAACTCGGGATTGAGGCGTTGAGCCCTGAGCGACTGAACAGAGAGGGAGTGGTGCAGTGAATATCATCGTTAACGGTCAACGGATGGAGATTGAAGATAGCTTGAATCGAGTGGATAAACTGCTCCAATCATTGAACCTGCAAGTCAAGACTGTAGTTGTAGAGCTGAACAGGCACATTTTAACGCGGGAGTATCATGAGACAACGGCATTAAGAGAAGGCGATCGAATCGAGATTGTACATTTTGTAGGAGGCGGTTGATGATGTTGAGTATTGGGAAATACACGTTTGAGTCCAGATTGTTGCTCGGAACTGGCAAGTTTTCGGATCTGGAAGTGCAAAGTCATGCTGTGGAAGCATCTGGCACAGAAGTTTTAACTTTTGCTGTTCGTCGTCTGAATCTGGAGGAACGTAATCAGAAGCATTTTCTGGATACATTGGATCTGGACCAATACACGCTTCTTCCGAATACGGCTGGAGCCTCCACTGCGGAAGAAGCGGTGCGGATTGCCGAGCTTGCGCGGGCTTCAGGACTTTGTGATATGATAAAAGTCGAAGTCATCGGAGATGGAATAACATTGCTCCCAGATCCGATTGAAACGTACAAGGCTTGCGAAATTTTGCTTGAAAAGGGCTTTACTGTGCTACCTTATATTTCGGATGATGTCATTCTGGCCAAAAGGCTGCAACTGCTTGGCGTACATGCTGTAATGCCTGGTGCTTCTCCTATCGGAGGTGGCAGAGGCATCATTAATGCCTATAACCTTGAGATCATCATTGAACAGGCGGTTGTGCCTGTGATTGTGGATGCAGGATTGCGCTCCCCGAAAGATGCTGCGTATGCGATGGAACTTGGTGCGGATGGTGTATTGTTGAATACCGCTGTATCCGGATCAGGAGATCCAGTAAGCATGGCTAAAGCGATGCGATTGGGGGTAGAGGCAGGCAGACTGGCATATGAGGCAGGCATGATACCCGTGAAGCGTTATGCAGCAGCCAGTAGTCCGGTGGAAGGAATGGTTCATACATGACAGATCAAATAACATCCTCAGAGCAGGCCGATCGATATTCCAGACAGGAACGCTACGCGCCACTTGGTAAGGAAGGTCAGGCCAGATTAAAGGGCAGCAGGGTTGTAATTGTAGGCGCTGGTGCACTCGGAACAGGGATTGCAGAAACGCTAGTGCGTTCAGGAGTAGGACATGTAACGATTGTGGATCGTGATTATGTGGAGTGGAGTAACCTGCAGCGACAGCAACTATATGTAGAGCAGGATGCGATTGAACGGATGCCGAAGGCGATGGCGGCGGAAAAACGTCTGTCTGCCATTAATTCCACGGTTCATGTGGAAGGGAAAGTATTGGATGTCAGAGTAGATGAATTGGAGGAACTCGTTCAGCATACTGATTTGATTATGGATGCAACGGATAATTTTGATACCCGACTCCTCATTAATGATATGGCACAGAAGCACCGTATTCCCTGGATTTATGGTGGATGCGTGGGCAGCTACGGAATTACTTATACATTCATGCCTGGCGATACCCCTTGTTTAAATTGTTTGCTGGGCGAAGTCCCGCTGGGGGAGATACTTGTGATACGTCTGGCATTATTCCGCAAGCGGTACAGATGGTAACGGCGAATCAGACAGCAGAGGCGATGAAGTTACTTAGTGGCAATGCCAATGCGTTGAGACGCAAGTTATTGTCATTTGACGTGTGGAGGAACGAATACATATCCATCAATGTGGATGGTGCGAAAAGCAAGACTGTCCTTCCTGCGGCACCTCCGCAACGTATCCATATCTTTCGGCGTCCAACCTGGAGAAAACGGATGTGCTGTGTGGAAGAGATACCGTTCAGATCCGCCCTGCAAGGCGCATGAATCTGGATCTTCAACATACCGCGGATCGCTTGAATAGACTCCAGGAAGGAAAAGTGGAATGCAATCCGTTTCTGGTTTCTTTTACAACAGGAGCCCATAGAATGGTCGTTTTTCAGGATGGACGTGTCCTCGTACATGGCACAAAAGATACAGCTGAAGCGCGTACGCTCGTACATCGCTACTTTGGTTAAAGCAAGAAAGAAGCCAAGTCTGTTCCCTGGAGGGAATGGACTTTTTCATTTTACGGCATGCTAACGGTACCAACCATTGCTACGCGCAGCGGGGATAGAGACAGGCCGGGTGAGAAACAGTGAAAACAGTCATTTTGCTGATTGGAGTAGGGGAGCAGATCAGTCTTATTCACGACGTTTTAGGTGCGGAAGGGTATGAGGTACAACGAATGGATTGGTCTGAACTAAAACAATCCGTTGAGCCGTCGTTGCTGCATATTAACCTGATCATCTTGGTGGACCGGAGAGAGGGGCGTGCACACCAAAATGACCCGGATCCGAAATTAGCGTTGAAACGATGGCTAGATAAAGGTCAGGTGATACCTCTGCTGGTAATCACTTCTTCAAATACATCTCCTCAGTTTATCGTGGAATGGCTGGATTACGGAGCTAATGACGTGATGCAGGAGCCCATCCACTTGTCCGTGATGCTAGCCAGAATACGAAATTTATTGCGTATTTTTGCGAATGCAACACAAGAGGGGAAGAAGTAATTGTCGTTCATGATCTTAAAGTGAATTTACGCTCAAGGCGGGTGAATCGTGCGGGGGAGTACCTGACTTTAACGCCAAAAGAGTACGAACTGCTGGAATTTCTGGCCTTGCATGTGAATGAAGCATGTACCCGAAGTGATATTTTACGGGAAGTATGGGGGTATGAGTATGCGATGGATACCAACGTTGTGGATGTGTATATCAAACATCTGAGGGTAAAGGTGGATAAGGGGAGAAGTGTGAAACTGATTCATACGGTACGTGGGATAGGTTACATGTTACACGATAAAAATTAGATAAATCACCGCATTCCATGAATCTCCAGTTTGAAGCATGGCGAAAAAAGGGTAAAAGAAAAGACCGGATCATATCATCCGGCCCTTACTCTTTAACTATAAACGGTTCTACAGTACACGACGAGCTTTAATGTAAGTTCTCTTCCAAGTACCGGAGTTCAGATCCGAGATCGTTACACCTGGAGATCCATACGTATGCAGAATCTTTCCGTTCCCTGCATATACGCCTACATGAGTAATGTTAGAACCCGTAGAACGGCTACCGCTCGAGAAGAATACAAGATCGCCAACACGAAGATTAGCTTTGGATACAGCTGTACCTTCTTTAGATTGGCTTACGGATGTGCGCGGCAAGTCTACACCATACTTTTTGAAAATATATTTCATAAAGGAAGAGCAGTCAAAAACTTTGGTTGTTGATGTTGAAGCACCAAATTTATATGGAGTTCCAGTAAATTGTTTACCATAATTAACAATCTGTTGACCTGTGGACACAGAAGCAGTTGCTGCCTGTGCAACAGGGGCGTTAGTCATTAATACAGCTCCAAAACCTAGTGTAGCGCACAACCCGACGGTTACGGCCTTTTGGACAAAGATGTTTGTTTTCATGTTAGTTAGTACCTCCAAAATTCGTTTTCGTTAAGTTGCTAGAGCGAGTATAACAGCTTTGTAACAGCCTAGAAATTGGATAGGGACGTGTAATCCCTTGCGCCACAGTGGTTTGGGTATGTTTATTAAAATATAATTAAAAATGTCAAAAAATTAATCATTGACGAATGATAAGTAGAAATGAACTAGAAAAGACCCTTGAATCTCAAGGGTCTTTGTTGGGTATGAACCTATTTTCTGATTGAATCCACTGGTTACAAAAACGTAATAATTAAGAGAACATGCTGATGAATTTAATTTAATCTTTGCTTTGAATGATCAGGAGTAAGCCACTATCAATCGTGACTGTGCCGGAAGTGCCTAGAAGTTGGTTGCTTACACCCAAGGATTGTCCCATGCGAATGGTGGCTTGATTCAGCGGATACATAAAACCCTCCAAGGTTATACCAGTAACTTCATGCGTCAACGGAAGTAAAGAAACATATTTATAGTCACGGTGTTCAACCACAGCTTTGGATGTTGTGAGTGTCATATAGTTGTGTTTGTCCTGAATGGAACAGGAGATATGATGCTGCATCGCGCGAACCATGATATGTACATTAGCGAGTGTGTGATCCATACGTGTACCTGTAGCGCCTAACATTAAAATGTGAGTAGGTTCGTGGTCTAACGCCGTTTCAAATGCCATTTCCGTATCGGTGAGATCCTTATGAACAGGGTCGCATGTAATGAATGTAGTGCTGTTGTTACTTACAATTGTACGTTCCTCTTCAGAGATAGAGTCGAAATCGCCAACTGCAATATGAGGCTGAACACCGTGTTCGATCAAAAATAATGCGCCGCGATCGGCCCCGATGATTATGTCATCTTCACGTATTTCCTGAAGTAATTCCGGAGATACATTTCCGCCTGTAAAAATAACAATCCGTTTCACCTTCATTTTATTTCATCCTTCCTAATATCAGAGAAAATAGTTCATAGTTTCAAATATGGTGTTGTAACTTGTGCAAATATATTCACCAAACCAGTATAATCCACAAAATGTGGTTGCACAATTTAAGTGCTCGCGGATACAATGGGTAGAGCGACATGGAGATGACTTGAAAAGTGAGGTTTGAACAGGTTGGACTTACACATTTTTGAAGTATTCAGTATTATAGGCACCATCGCATTTGCAATGTCCGGTGCTTTCGTGGCAATGGAAGAGGAGTATGACATTTTGGGAGTACTTGTGCTTGGACTTGTCACGGCATTTGGAGGCGGGATTATCCGGAATGTACTTATAGGTATACCTGTAACGACATTATGGAGTCAGGGATCACTTATTATGTTAGCCTTAGTATCTGTAGCGGTTGCGTTTATATTGCCTCTCAAGTGGATTAGTCACTGGAAGCGAACAGAGGCATTGTTTGATGCAATCGGACTTGCAGCATTTGCAATCCAAGGTGCACTGTACGCGGCGAACATGGGACATCCCATTAGCGCAGTTATCGTAGCAGCAGTAATGACCGGTATTGGTGGAGGCGTTATTCGTGATGTGCTTGCTGGACGCAAACCGCTCGTATTGCGTGATGAAATCTATGCTGTATGGGCGATGACAGCCGGTTTTGTCATAGGTATGGGCTGGTTAACAACGAATGCCGGATTATTGCTTTGTTTCGCGGCCGTTGTATTCTTCCGGATGTGTTCTGTACATTATAAATGGAAGCTGCCACGTCGTTCGTTGGTCGCATCCGACACGGTGGACGTCAGTCCTCAGCCGGAAAGCATTGTAACACAGCCAACATCGTCTGTACTTCAAGGCACGTTAAGCAAGGGGGATTAATATGATTCACGTTTTGTTTGTATGTCTGGGCAACATCTGTAGATCTCCAATGGCTGAAGCAGTCCTGCGTCATAAAGTCCTGGAGAAGGGGCTTGAACACCAGATTCGTGTGGATTCGGCAGGTACAGGAAACTGGCACGTTGGCAAACCTCCGCATGAAGGAACTCGAAAATTGCTGGATTCCTACCAGATTTCTTATGCGAACATGGCAGCGAGACAATTCGCCAGCGAAGACTTTAGTCAATTTGATTACATTGTGTGTATGGATAATTCGAATGCAGATAATGTACGCAACGTTGCAGGCGGAGCTGAAGCGGATATCATCAAGTTTATGGACATGCTTCCAGAGGAAAAACTCAGGGAAGTACCGGACCCGTATTACACGGGCAATTTTGAAGAGGTATACGAATTGGTCAACGTAGGCTGCGACGTTCTGTTGAGAAAGATTGAAGAGGAACATTCCATAACCCAGTAAATAAGCCAGATACGATATTTAACTTGTAATCGGACAAAGAAGCAGGAGCGGTTAAGCAATCAACCAGGCAGGGTATCCTGCTTCTTTTAGATTACAATTGTAAGCGGTATCATTATGATGCAGAACAAAAGCGGCATTTCAGCCGCCTGTTAATGTTAATGTATTTATCCTTCTTGTAAAAAATAAAGCAGTGCTTCCGGCAATTCATTTTGCCAAAAACCCCATTGGTGGTTCCCGTCTTTCTCCTGATAGGAGACGAGAGCACCTCGTTTTTCCAACAAATCACGGGTATCCCGGTTCAATTGTACAAAATCATATGTACCGGTGTCTGCTTTGAAGGCAGTCTCCTGTAAACCAACGATCATCCAGATCGAGAGCCAGGACAAATCTTCGGCTGCTGCATAGATCTCCTGAGAAGCGGAGTAGAAAGCCCCGGACATGCTGATGACACGTGTGAACAGATCCGGATATAACAGAGCAAGATGAAGCGAAACACTTCCACCAAGCGAGTCTCCGGCAAGAACACGTTCCTGAGGAGAACGACGCACAGGATATTTCTCTTCTATATAGGGAATAATCTCTTCAGCGAAGCAAGCGGTATATGCCTTGAACCGATCTCCGAATGGAGCATATTCCTGCGTTCTCACAGACACATCGACCTGAACACCTACAATAATGAAAGGTTCGGCTCCTTCGTCCAAAATAATTCGGTTAGCTGTTGTGGCAATTCGCCGAAATTGAAAAACTCTTCGCCATCCTGACAGTATACGACAGGGTAGCTAAGTAATTCGTTATAGCCCGGAGGAAGGTAAATACGGAGCGTTCGCTTCTCTCCGAGATAGCGACTTTCAATCTCTTCCTTCACAATCGTGCGTTTCAAATAGCGGGTATCCGTCATAAAACGTCACCTTTCTCGGTTAATTTTTTGCATTCGACCGCGCAATACGGTAAGATTACCCTTGTGCGGGGTTAGGTCAAACACGCAATCATGTATTATGCTGTTATACCAATATTAATCCCCTGTTATACATACAATCCGGCAGGAAACATAAAAAAATTACGGATTTCTTTGACGTATGGAGTGAAACAGGTGTATAATAATATTATAACAGCGGAACTTGATATTCAAATTTTTTGTTGAGGTGAAGAAAAAAATGAGCAAGGTTCCTTATGAAGTGTATACAGAGGATGTAGAAGCTCTGTCCGTGCTGTCTCCTGACGGCGAAATTATTAACAAAGACATGATGCCTATACTTTCCGATGATCAATTAAAAGAAATTATGTACCGCATGGTATTTACCCGTACTTGGGATGACCGTGCAGTAAACCTGGGCCGTCAAGGTCGTCTTGGTTTCTATGCTCCAGTATCTGGTCAAGAAGCTACAATGGTTGGTAGTGAATTTGCAATTGAAAAAGAAGACTTTGTATGTCCTGGCTATCGTGACATTCCGCAACTCGTATGGCATGGACTTCCTCTTTATCAAGCATTCTTGTACTCCCGTGGACACCAACATGGTGGACAAATTCCAGATGGCGTTAACGTATTGATGCCACAAATCATCATTGGTGCACAAATTCTGCATGCAATGGGTATCGCTATGGGTTACAAACTGAAGAAACAAAAACAAGTTGTTATCACGTACACAGGTGATGGCGGTTCTTCTGAAGGTGACTTCTATGAAGGTCTGAACTACGCTGGTGTATACAAACTGCCTGTTATCTTCTTCGTACAAAACAATGGTTATGCCATCACAACTCCTTTTGCTAAACAAACGGCAGCTCTGTCCATCGCTCACAAAGCGGTAGCAGCAGGTATCAAAGGTGTTAAAGTTGACGGTATGGACATCTTCGCTGTTATCAAAGCTGTTCAGGAAGCTGCTGAGCGTGGACGTAACGGAGAAGGCGCAACATTGATCGAAGCAGTAACATATCGTTTCCGTCCTCACTCCCTTTCGGATGATGCTTCCAAGTATCGTACAAAAGAAGAAGAGGCAGAATGGTCTGCTAAAGATCCTATCGCACGTTTTGCTAAATATCTGGAGAAAAAAGGTCTTTGGACTGAAGAAGATACAGCACGTGTGAAAGAAGAAGCAAAAGCTAAAGTAAATGAAGAGATCAAAAAAGCGGAAAAAACCGAGAAAATGACGATTTCAGGCTTGATCGACAGCATGTTCGAACAAACGCCTAAGCACTTGGAAGAGCAAAAAGCTGATTTCCAATAAGTTTTTTCCGATAAAGCATAAACATCCGCGACTTTAATGTCCCGGTATACATGTACGAATTCAAATGTGAACTGTCAATGTTTAAGGAGGAAATGAAGCAAATGGCACAAATGAACATGAAAGAAGCAATCCGTGATGCGCTTCGCGTGGAGCTGAAACGTGATCCTAACGTTCTGCTTTTCGGTGAAGACGTAGGTAATGTAGGCGGCGTTTTCCGTGTAACGGAAGGTCTGCAAAAAGAGTTTGGCGAAGAGCGTGTATTTGATACACCGCTGGCTGAGTCCGCTATTGGTGGTCTGGCTGTAGGTCTGGGTGTACAAGGCTTCCGTCCGGTTGCTGAGATCCAATTCGTTGGTTTTATCTTCGAAGCTCTTGACCAAATGGTAGTGCAAGCTGCTCGTATGCGTTTCCGCTCCGGTGGAAAATACAATTCTCCAATCGTATTCCGTACACCATTCGGTGGCGGTGTTAAAGCGGCAGAATTGCATACAGATTCCCTGGAAGGTCTGCTTACGCAAACACCAGGTATCAAAGTAGTTGTTCCTTCTAACCCATACGATGCAAAAGGTTTGATGATCGCTTCTATTCGCGATAACGATCCTGTATTCTTCATGGAGCACTTGAACCTGTATCATGCTTTCCGTGCAGAAGTGCCTGAAGAAGATTACGTTGTTGAATTGGGTAAAGCGAACGTTGTTCGTGAAGGTTCCGATGTAACGATCATTACTTACGGTATGATGGTTCACACTTCTGTGAAAGCAGCAGAGGAACTTGAAAAACAAGGAATCAAAGTTGAAGTTATCGACCTTCGTACGGTTAGCCCGATCGACATCGATACCATCGTTGCTTCCATTAAGAAAACAAACCGTGCAATTGTTGTACAGGAAGCTCAAAAGAGCGCAGGTGTTGCAGCTGAAGTCATTGCCCAAATCAATGAAAAAGCAATCCTGCACCTGGAAGCACCGGTTCTGCGTGTAGCTGGTCCGGATACTGTATATCCTTTTGCACAAATCGAAGATACATGGCTGCCTAACCCGGCACGTATCGTTGCTGCGGTTAATAAAGTCGTAAATTTCTAATTTAATCATCTGACATGCCGCAAGGCGCAGTATGGTGATTCACACCGCAGCGCAGGCTGCACTGTAAACAGCCATTAGCCCCTTGAGTAACAGTTATTTGCATTAGCAGTAACAGTTGGTTCTTGGAGTTAAGGGTTGTTTTCAGGATTGAGCACATAATCAAGGAGGTTTTTCAGTTGGCTAAATTTGAATATAAATTCCCTGAACTAGGCGAAGGCCTACACGAAGGTGAAATCATCAAGATGCACATCAAAGTCGGTGATAAAGTAACTGACGACGATATCATCATGGAAGTACAGAACGACAAAGCGGTAGTAGAAGTACCTTGTCCGGTTAACGGAACAGTGACTGAAGTATTCGCTAAAGACGGTCAAATCTGCCACGTTGGTGAAGTTGTAGCGATCATTGATGCTGAAGGTGAAATTCCTGAGCAAGACGACGCTCCTGCTGGCGATCAAGGCGAGCAAGAGAAAGATGCAGCTCAAGGCGGAGCTGATACTAGCGGTTCTTCTGCAGCAGCTTCCAGCTCGGATGCAGCTAAAGAAGGCGGAAATAACAGCGTTCCAGCAGTACCTGCCAAAGATGTATTGGCAACTCCAAGCGTGCGTAAATTTGCTCGCGAACAAGGTGTAGACATCGCTCAGGTTAACGGTACTGGCAACAACGGTAAAGTAACCAAAGAAGATGTTGAATCCTTCAAAAACGGTGGCGGTTCTTCCGCAGCGGCATCTTCTGAAGCTCCGGCTAAAGAAGAGAAAAAATCCGCAGCACCAGCAGCGGCTGCAGCTGATCAATACCTTGAAGAAGAGCGCGTACCATTCAAAGGTATCCGTAAAGCGATCTCTAATGCAATGGTTAAATCGGCTTACACAGCACCTCACGTTACAATCATGGACGAAGTGGACGTAACTGAATTGGTTGCTTTCCGTACTCGCATGAAACCAATCGCTGAGAAAAAAGGAACAAAAGTTACGTATCTGCCATTCATCGTTAAAGCACTGGTTGCGGCTTCCCGCCAATTCCCTGCTCTGAACGCTATGATTGATGAAGAAGCTAACGAAATTGTTTACAAAAAATACTACAACATCGGTATTGCAACAGATACAGACAACGGCTTGATCGTTCCTGTTATCAAAGATGCTGATCGTAAATCCATCTGGATGATCGCTGATTCTATCCGTGATCTGGCAGCTCGTGGCCGTGACGGCAAATTGAGCGCGAATGAAATGAGAGGAAGCACAATCTCCATCAGTAACATCGGTTCTGCTGGCGGTATGTTCTTCACTCCAATCATCAACTTCCCTGAAGTTGCTATTCTCGGAACAGGACGCATCAGCGAAAAAGCAGTGATCAAAAACGGCGAAGTAGTTGCAGCACCTGTAATGGCTCTTTCCCTGAGCTTTGACCACCGTATCATCGATGGCGCAACAGCACAAAACTTTATGAATTACATTAAACAGCTGCTCGCTAACCCTGAGCTGCTTGTTATGGAGGTGTAAGATATGGTAGTAGGCGACGCTTCTCTCAATATCGACACATTAGTAATTGGTGCGGGTCCTGGCGGCTATGTAGCTGCCATCCGCGCTGCTCAACTTGGCCAAAGCGTATTGATCGTAGACAAATCCGAACTGGGCGGCGTTTGTTTGAACCGCGGATGTATTCCATCCAAAGCCCTGATCTCTGCTGCACACCAATATGAGTCTGCACTTCACGGTGAAGCTTTTGGTATCTCTGCTGAGAACGTAAAAGTGGACTTCAGCAAAACTCAAGAATTCAAAAACGGCGTTGTTAAGAAAATGACTGGCGGCGTAGCTGGTTTGCTCAAAGGCAACAAAGTTGAAGTTTTCAACGGTGAGTGCATGTTCATTAACGAAAACGAAGCTCGTGTATTCAATGACCACGAGTCTCCACGTTACAAATTTAAAAATGCAATTATTGCAACAGGTTCCCGTCCAATCGAACTGAAACCTTTCCCGTTTGGCGGACGCATTCTGTCTTCGACAGAAGCTCTGAACTTGCCTGAAGTACCAAAAAGCATGATCGTTATCGGTGGCGGATATATCGGTGCTGAGCTTGGTCAAATGTACTCCAAATTCGGTGCAAAAGTAACAATCATCGAAGGTTTGGATACAGTACTGCCAGGTTTCGATAAAGATATGACTAGCCTCGTGGCTAAAAACATGAAGAAAACAGGCATCGAAATCGTAACGGGTGCAAAAGCTGAAAGTGCTGAGCAAACGGATAAAGATGTAACTGTTAAATATTCTGTAAATGGTGAGTCCAAAGAAGTTACTGCAGACTACCTGTTGGTAACGGTTGGACGTCGTCCAAACACAGATGGTGAGCTTGGTTTGGACCTGATCGGTGTAGACGTTGACGAGCGTGGATTCGTTAAAGTTGACCACCAAGGCCGCACTAGCATTCCGCACATCTTTGCAATTGGTGATATCGTATCTGGTTTGGCTCTGGCACACAAAGCTTCTTATGAAGGTAAAGTGGCTGCTGAAGCAATCGCAGGACAACCATCTATAGTTGACTACAAATGTATGCCGGCTGTTGTGTTCACAGATCCAGAATGTTCCAGCGTAGGTTACACTGAAAAAGAAGCTAAAGAAAAAGGTTACAAAGTAAAAGCAGGCAAATTCCCTTATGCGGGTAACGGTCGTGCTGTATCTTTGAACCATGCTGAAGGCTTCGTGAAAATCGTAGCTGACGAAGAAAGCGGCCTTGTATTGGGTTGCCAAATCGTAGGTCTGGAAGCTTCCAACTTGATTGCTGAGCTTGGTTTGGCAATTGAAATGGGCGCTACTTTGGAAGATCTGGCTCTCACAATTCACGCTCACCCAACTTTGGGCGAAATCGTGATGGAAGCAGCGGAATTGGTTATGGGTCACCCGATCCACATCATCTCCCGTTAAGATCGTCTAAGCTTCGGATCCGTCCGGCATTATACGTATATCAGAAGAGACGAATGACGCTAACGCGTTATTCGTCTCTTTTTGTAGCAAACGTAGAGAAGTTCCAGATACTAGTGAATATGATATGATGAAAAGTTATACACGCAAAAGTTTCATTGAATTGATTTTATCCAACAACTCAATTGTGGTACACTGTAGTAATGATCAGTCATGATGTGGCTTGAGGCCAATCACGGTCTAGGTATGTATTATTAAAGTTAAACTTTTATACTTATGAAAAAAGAGTGCGAGGGGATATCAACATGAAAAACTATCTCGATCTATTACAGGATATTCTGAACAGCGGCGTGCATAAGGGAGACCGTACGGGAACAGGGACACAATCTGTATTCGGCAGACAGCTCCGTTATGATCTCTCCGAAGGATTCCCACTGGTAACAACCAAACGAATTCATCTCAAATCGGTTATTCATGAACTGTTGTGGTTTTTGAGTGGCGATACGAATATATCTTATCTGAAAGAAAACGGTGTGAAGATCTGGGACGACTGGGCGGACGAAAATGGAGATCTGGGACCGGTGTATGGCTCGCAGTGGCGTACATGGGAAGCGCCAAATGGAGAAAAAATTGATCAGATCGCGGCAGTTATTGATTCGATCAAAAATAATCCGGATTCACGACGTCACCTTGTCAGTGCATGGAATGTGGCTGAGATTAACAACATGAAGCTTCCACCTTGTCATTTCGCGTTTCAGTTTTACGTTGCAGAGGGTAAATTATCTTGTATGCTTACAATGCGTTCCGTGGATACGTTCCTCGGGTTGCCGTTTAACATCGCGAGTTATGCACTCTTGACTCATATGATCGCCCAGCAATGTGATCTTGAGGTGGGTGACTTCATCTGGTCTGGAGGGGACGTTCACATCTACTCCAACCATGTGGATCAGGTTAAAACTCAGCTGGAGCGGGAACCTTATGCTTTACCTAAGCTGGTAATCAAGCGTAAGCCGGATTCGATTTTTGATTATAAGTTTGAAGATTTCGAATTTGAGAACTATCAGCATCATCCGGGCATTAAAGCTCCAATTGCAGTCTAATTATGTGTTCAATCTCGATAGAGATTTGGATTGAAGGAGTGTATTACCCTTGAGTATTGAATTGGTATGGGCAATGGGGAGAACGGTGTGATCGGATTAAACAATTCGATTCCATGGCGTCTACCCAAGGATATGGCCTTTTTCAAACAACGTACGATTAACAAAACGATTATTATGGGGCGCAACACTTGGGAATCGTTTGGCGGCAAGCCACTCCCTCAGCGTCGTAATATTGTAGTGACAAGAGATCTGAACTACAAGGTGGAACAGGCTGAAATCGTACATACGATTGAAGAGGGGCTGAGCGCAACCCAAGGTGAGGAACTGTGTGTAATTGGGAGGTCCCAAGTGTATAGCGAGTTCTTGCCATTTGCAGATCGTCTTGTGGTGACCAAAATTCATGAGAATTTTGAGGGAGATACGTTTTTTCCTGAAGTGGATTGGTCCGAATGGGAACTGATTGAACAGATTGAAGGGGAACAGGATGAGAAAAATATTCACGCATATACATTTGAATTTTATGAACGTAAACAATAAAAGTGACATAAGAAAGTCCTGACTTCGGTTGTACCTGTATGGTGAGAGACGCTGATTGCGAAAAATTCGTGAACAGCGTCTTTTTCTTTTCACAAAAAGATCCACTTGTTCATAGTTGGAATGAATATAACATTAATGTAACATAATGATTGATATTTATGTATAATATACATGTGAACTAACACTGAAAAGTAAAAAAGTGTAAATGATTTGGGGGTTTAACGTTGTGAAGCTCTAAAATTAATCTGATATTCGGGAATAGGAACGAATTGTAGCAAAATATGTTGAATTTCATGACAAATTATCTGACATTTATATGACTTTTCGATCTTTTATTCTTTTAGTACATACCAGATTTCGCAGATTGCAAACATATTTAACGCCAAAATAAGGGTATTGACCATCGATAGACCTGAAAGATATGATGTATAAAATACAAATAATTATGCGGATAATCCATTTAATATTCAGCTCAGTAAATGCTACTATAATTGAAATATCTTCGAGAAGATTTTGTGATACAATAGACAAAAACTCAAGAAACGAGTAATCCATTTCATATAGAACCATGCAGATGAAGGGATTAAGACAAGAACGGATGGGGAAAACGTAAGATGTCTACACCTACTGGATTTATGGAATACAAACGTCAACTGCCAGCAGATCGTGAGCCAGCGGAGCGGATCAAGGATTGGGAAGAGTTTCATAAACATATGGCAGAAGAAGAACTCAGAACACAAGGTGCACGATGCATGGATTGTGGTACCCGTATTGCCATACAGGTATAGATATGACTGGCGGTACGTCAGGTTGCCCGTGCATAACTTGATTCCGGAATGGAATAATCTTGTATATCGCGGACTGTGGAGAGAAGCACTTGAGCGCCTTCACAAAACGAATAATTTCCCGGAATTTACAGGTCGCGTCTGTCCAGCTCCTTGCGAAGGATCTTGTACAGTTGGCTTAATCGGTCAGCCTGTAACCATCAAAACCATTGAAGAAGCCATTATTGAAAAAGGTTTCGAAGAAGGATGGGTCGTTCCGGAGCCTCCTGAGAAACGTACGGGTAAACGTGTAGCTGTGGTAGGCTCAGGTCCAGCTGGATTAGCTACTGCGGCTCAGTTGAATAAAGCAGGACATTCGGTAACGGTATACGAACGTTCCGACCGTGTCGGCGGATTGCTGATGTATGGTATTCCGACGATGAAATTGGATAAAAAGATCGTTCAACGTCGTGTTGATCTGCTTGAAGCAGAAGGCATCCAATTCATTACAAACACCGAGATCGGTAAAGATATCGCAGCACAACAACTGGTGGATGAATATGACGCTGTTGTATTGTGCGGCGGTGCAACGAAGCCGCGTGAATTCAATATTGAAGGCAGCGACTTAAAAGGCGTTCATTACGCGATGGATTTCTTGAATGGCAGTATCAAGAGCTATCTGGACTCCAATCTGGAAGATGGTCAATACCTGTCCGCCAAGGATAAAGATGTTATCGTCATTGGTGGCGGTGATACAGGTTCTGACTGTGTAGCTACATCGCTGCGTCATGGTTGTCGTACGATTACTCAATTCGGTACGCATACACAAGCGCCTATGGAACGTGATCGCATTAACAACCCTTGGCCACAATTCCCGAACGTATACACACTTGATTATGCACAAGAGGAAGCCAAAGCATTGTTTGGTGAAGATCCGCGTGAATTCTCCATCATGACAACGAAATTTGTTGGAGATGATGAGGGGAACCTCAAGGAATTGCACACAGTGCAGATCGAGCGTATTGTGGATGAGACAGGTCGCAAGATTTATCAGCCGATTCCAGGTACAGAGCGTGTATTCCCGGCTCAGATGGCCATGATTGCGATTGGTTTTGATGGACCTGAGCAAACGTTGGTAGAGCAACTGGGACTCGCAACAGATCGTCGTACCAACGTTAAGGCACGTTATGGCAAATACAACACCAATGTGGACAAAGTATTTGCAGCAGGTGACATGCGTCGTGGTCAAAGCTTGGTTGTATGGGCGATTAATGAAGGCCGTGAGGCTGCTCGTGAAGTGGACAAATACTTAATGGGTGCTTCGGTTCTTGTATAAAGGATTGAACAGGATATAAATGACAACCCTCGCTTATCGCGAGGGTTGTTTGTGTTATTTTAACCAATATGACTACATATTTCATGCAAGTGTGAGCAATTGCATTGCTTTTAAGGGAAAAAGATTTATTATTATATTATAATGATTATAAATAAGGATTAACTGAAGCCATGAATCCGTACGATAGATGTAAAATTCAATGAATATAAACCGGAGGTGCGACCTGCTATGGCAAGTAACCGGGACAAGTCCATTTCAGAACAGATCTTTCACATTAAAAATCAATTGGTTGAAAAGGGATATAAGTTAACTCAACAACGGGAAGTTACTGTACGTGTGTTACTTGAACATGAAAAGGATCATTTTAGTGCAGAGGAAGTATTTCTCCTTGTGAAGGAGCAGTTCCCTGAGATTGGGTTGGCTACCGTATACCGAACTCTGGAGTTGCTGAGTGATCTTCAAGTCGTTGAAAAGATTAATTTTGGCGATGGTGCTGCACGCTTCGATCTGCGAAGTACAGATGGTTCTCATCATCACCATCATTTGATCTGTACAGAATGTGGCAAAGTGGAAGAGATTATGGAAGATGGTCTGCTTCGTCTGGAACAACAGATCGAGCGTCAATATGGCTTTGCTGTTACGGATCACCGCCTGGATTTCCAAGGCGTATGCAAAGAGTGCAGACAAAAGCATGTATTAAAAGAACAGGCAGCAGGATAATTCATTTCGGGAAGGTGCTCCCGAATCCAAAATCTGATATAATGAGTTTCAGAAGCAAGGGGCTTCCGTCGGCGGAATGCCCCTTTTTGCCGTCATGCGGACGGTGAAGGAGGAGAGATGGACGGATGAAGACACTGGTTATAGCGGAAAAACCCGATATGGGACGAACCATTGCCGCCGTCATAGAACCAAAGGCCAAGAACAATCGCACGTATCTGGAAGGTGAGCATTACATCATCACCTGGGCGATAGGGCATTTGCTTGGACTGGCTGAACCGGATGCCTATGATACAAAGTACAAGCGCTGGAATATAGCGGACCTGCCGATTATACCTGATCAATTCAAGATTGTACCCAACCCGAGGACGAAAGATCAGCTCAAAATGATCGGAGAACTGGCGAAACGGGCTTCTGCGATCGTTAATGCTTGCGATGCAGGGAGAGAGGGACAGTATATCTTCGCCCTCATACAACAGCAATTGAAGCTGCGTCAGCCTGTAAAACGTTTGTGGATATCGGATTTGACGGCAGAGAGCATTAGACGTGGTTTTGATGGTCTGAAGGATGCCTCTGAATTTGAAAATCTGACTCATGCTGCTCGCGCCAGAAGTGAAGCCGATTGGCTGATCGGCATGAACGCCTCACGGGCATTTACAACCCGGCATAATGCATTGTTGTCCGTGGGCCGTGTGCAAACGCCGGTACTCGCGCTAATCTATGATCGGGAAATAGAGATTGAGGCGTTCCAGTCGCAGACCTTTTATGAAGTGGCCGCCTGGTTTCGACAGGAGGGTGTCGAGTACCGGGGACTGCGTCAGGGAGACAAGTTGACCGATGCGGAAGCAGCAGAGGCTATTGCAGCCAGTGTGAAGGGCAAGACAGGACAGATTACCAAATACGAAGCGAAGCAGACAAAGGAGTATCCTTATCGTTTGTATGATCTGACGCTTTTACAGCGTGAAGCCAATGCCAAGTTCGGATATGGTGCCAAAAAAACACTGGATATTGCGCAGGCCTTGTATGAAAAACACAAGGTGATTTCGTATCCCGGACGAACTCCAACTATGTTACCGAACAGAATATTGAAGGAATGCACAAAACGCTAAACCTGCTTAAAAATGGTACCTATAGTGAGCTTGCACAAGGGGCCAAGCCAGAGCTTGTTCATAAAAATAATAAAGGGGTATGTAATCCGAGCAGGGTTGAAGATCACCATGCAATTTTACCTACTTTAAAGCGACCAGGAACCTTATCCAAGGATGAACAGAACATCTATGATTTGATTGTAAGGCGTTTCTTGTCTCACTTTTATCCTCCAGCGGAGTATAAACAACATACCGTGCTCACTGAAGTGGAGAAACATCAGTTTAAGACATCTGTCAAAGAACTGTTGTCCCTCGGATGGAAAGTGGTGCTTGGTTCCGGAGATCAGGAACAGGGTGGTGCAGGCAAGAAAAAGACCAAGAAAAACGGGAATGAAGAAGAGGAAGCCGAAGAGTGGACGGATAAGGCTTTTGGTGTGCAACCTGAATTGCCTGTTCAATGTACGAAGAGTGAGTTCAAGGAGAAGGCGACCCAGCCTCCCAAAAGTTATACGGAGGGAACATTGCTGAAGGCGATGGAAAGTGCGGGCAAGCAGATTGAGAACGAAGAGCTGCGAGATGCGATGAAAGACAGTGGTTTGGGTACTCCGGCTACACGTGCAGCAACTATCGAGCGCCTCAAAAACGTAGGTTACATTACGCTCCAGGGGAAAAAAATGCAGTTAACGCTCAAAGGCAGAACAGCAATCGAATTGATTCGTCGAGCAGGCGTAGATCTGTTAACCTCACCTGAGATGACTGGCCAATGGGAAAGAAGGTTATATCAGATTTCCAAAGGTGAGGCGGGGCAGGACAAGTTCATGGAGAACGTTAAGAAATTCACGTTGTCCATCATTGAGAAAGTGCGTGTGCAAGCTCCGGCGCCGGCAGATGCTTTTGGAGAAGATTCTCGTGCAGGCAGAGGGAAAGGCAAGGGAGCCAGAACTCAAGTCGGCAATACGAGGAGATCTGCCAAGACAGCGAGTGGCGGTTCAACTGTAAAAACGTCTCGTCAGGCTTCAGCATCTTCATCAAGAGCTGGCAGTGGGAAAAGTACGACCACCAAGGCACCATCGTCAAGTGCGAGCCCATCGGGAGTGAGAGAATTACTGGCACCTTGTCCTTCTCCCGGCTGCACAGGTCAGATCATAGAGGGCAAGAAGGGCTACGGATGTTCACGTTTCAAGGAAGGCTGTTCGTTTGTGGTATGGAAAGAGTATGCAGGCAAAAAAATCACAAGTACAATGTTAAAATCGCTGATTGAGAAGGGAAGTACCCAGGTACTGTCTTTCAAACGAAAAGACGGCAGTACGGTGAAAGCACGTATCATTTTGCAAGACGTGGTAACTGGCAAGTTATCTGGCGAGAAACAGGATGCTTGATAAGTCATCATAAAGAAAAAGGGCCCTTATCCAAGGGTCCTTTTCTGTTGCTGCTGTTGTATGTTTTCGTGTATGACTTTGGGTACCTCTTCCAGTGCAGTGATGGTATACATCGATGTTTCCGGATTAGGCTGAAGTTCTACGATATTGTACTGCCATTCATTCGGTTGTTTGATGTATATGCTGTGAATTCCAGCTTTTACCGCAGGCATAATATCTGTCCGCAGAGAGTTGCCGATCATCCATGTTGCACGACGATCAAAAGGACCATTAGACAGAATACCTTCCAGTGCCTCAATATTTTTGTGTTGCCGGATATAGATCCGATCATCAAAATAAGCTGAAAGTTTCATCTGATCAATCTTCCGCTGCTGGATCACGGTTTCGCCGCCGGTATACAAGTAGAGGGAATGTCCAGCACTTTTGAGGTTCTCAAGCGTTTCAACCATATGGGGGTAGGGTTCAACCTCCTGATCGTACACACTCATACCCAACTTGCTGAGATAAGATTCCTCTCTGGTCGAAGTTGATCTGGCGAACTTGCTGGAAAAGTACCGATAGGTATCAATCAGGGATTGCGGGAAATGATGGCTGGCAAAGCCAAGCTTGTTCACTCCGGTTACATCAATCTCCAGTTGTTTTTCGCGAATCTCTTGCGTTGTCAGAGCATGTCCATCAAACCACTCCTGCATATTCTCAAAGAATTCTCCCAATATCAGGTTGAAATACTTGTTGCAGTATACGAGTGTATCATCAAGGTCAAACAAAATATGTTGTTTCATTAATTTCATGATCTAACTCACTCCTTGTAGCCAGCAACTCCGCAATGGTGCAACTAAATTATATGCGAATGTAGGATTCCAGAAACATATTCAATTCAGATACGCCATCTGGGCGAATGCTGTATTTCTCTTTACGGTTGCTTCCGAGCAGATGGGTTCGCAGCAAACCTGCGATCCGCAGCGCCATAACCTGATCTTTGACGGTATCTTCGTCTTTATGCAATTCTTCACACATCTCAGCAAGAGACTTGGGTTCATCCGATACGTAACGAAGCAGACGAAGCCTTTCGGGGTCAGCCAGTGCGTGGGTGAAACGCAAAAGGCATGTTGGCGGCTGGTCTTCATTCTCCTCAGGTGCATCTACGGGATACTGCATAATCATCATACCCTCATAGAAACAGTACATATTAATAGGACGATTGTGTACCGTTGGAAACAGGATGACTTCGTTCAGTCCGGGCATCGGTTCAACGAGCACACCTGCTGTAGCATATTCAATAAGCAACTCAGGGCCCATTTTATCAAGCAAAATGCGTTTTTCCTCGGCATCTTCTTCCAGCCATACACGCTGTTCTACACTCATGTTCTGACAGTAGTGTTCATCCCATAGTCGCAATAATGGGACATAACTGTTCCGAATGCGCGTAGATTCTTCTATTGAAAGAGCGGGCAGAAGAGGAGACACACGAGCATACAGGTCTTCCGCTGACATTCCGGCCAGCATGTCCAGGAAATCACGATTCTCCAATGTATCATTTTGATATGCTGCCCATGCAAACAAAACATCAAAATCATCAAAAGGCCAAGTGGCAGCAGGAGCGAGTGCCGCTCGTACATTGGAACTTAGTTTGCCTTCCACTTCCTGAATCCATTCAGGACCAATATCCAGATGCTGAATCCATTTTTTCGTGACATAAACCAGAAAGCTGTTAAGCATTTCATATATCGGTGAAACATCAATTTTCACATGATAAGCCATAATGTTGCAGAATCCTCCCGTCACATCTAAATGTACGCAGCGACTTAACTACTATTATGGCTTGTTTTGCAGGGCGTTGTCCACTATAATGTTCAAGTCCGGGGCAAGCCTCGATCTATGAACAGCAGTTCAAAACGATATGTATAACATACAAAAGTCGTCAGCGATGGCGATTTTTCTTTGTGTGCTCGCAGGAGGAATGAATTCGTGTCATCGTTTACTCGTCCCAGACTATCACACGCGACAGCCAACTATCTTATTTTGATTGCGGTTATTGTGGTGGCGGGCATAAGTCAGGGGCTTTTGCTTCCTGTACTTTCAATTTTTTTGGAGCAAAAAGGGGTTTCACCCGGTTTGAATGGATTAAACGCCGCTGCATTGTATATTGGCTCATTTGCCATGACGCTCGTTGCAGAGCGACTATTGGGTGCATTCGGGTTCAAAAAGCTGATTGTAGGCGGCCTGATATTGGTCATGGTGCCTTTAATCCTGTTTCCTTATTTACCGGATATTAAAGTATGGTTCATTTTGCGTTTGATCGTGGGAATAGGAGACAGCGCTCTACATTATGCGGCGCAGCTCTGGGTGCTGCTTGTTACTGCACCTGAAAAGCGTGGACGCTACATATCATTATATGGCATGTCCTACGGTCTTGGATTCAGTATTGGTCCGCTCGGAATTAAGCTGCTTGGCTTCGGTGATGCTGTCCCTTTCTGGGTATTGTTTGTATGTATCGCAGCAGTTCTTATTCTTGTATTAATGAAGCTTCCGGACACGAAACCGGAAAAAGCAGAGCATGGCCAGCTGCCGGAACGCCGCTTCCGTCGCAGTTTGGCATGGGCCTGGTATGCACTGTTGCCAGCTCTTTTGTACGGATACATGGAGGCTGGCATGAACAGTAACTTCCCCGTGTATGGCCTGCGTATTGGATTCGATACCAATCAGATTTCATCGTTGCTTCCTTTTATCGGAATAGGAGGGCTGTTCCTTCAATTGCCTCTCGGCATGTTGAGTGATCGATATGGACGGAAGAAGATATTGATGTTTGCAGGCATCAGCGGGGGCATTATTTTTATGCTGGTTCCTGTTGCAGGTACGCATTTCTGGTGGACCCTTGTCTTGTTAACCATCGCAGGTGGCCTGGTCGGTTCTTTTTTCTCACTGGGCCTGGCTTATGCCGCGGACATCTTGCCTAAAGTATTGCTGCCTGCAGCTAACGTGGTGGCATCCTTTCATTTCACAATTGGAAGTATTATCGGTCCGAATCTGAGTGGCCAGATGATCAACTGGATTTCACCCGGAAGCATGTTCACCCTGCTCGGATTCATGTATCTTCTTTTTGGCGTGGCAGGTATATTATTTCATCGTAAACCTGAGTTCGAATCTGTGTTAAAATAGAAGCTGGTGTTCGCATGGAAATTGATGTCCATTTCCGAGTACACTAGTGGTAGGGAAAAACATGGACAAGAGGAGACATCGCGATGATCAGAGTAGAGAACTTGAGTAAATCCGTGGGCGTGGACCGCGTTCCCGTTCTACGGGATATTCGATTTGATATGCAACAAGGTGAGATGATAGCTGTAGTTGGCTCGAGCGGTAGCGGTAAAAGCATGCTGCTCAAATGTCTGGCCATGATGGAAAAATGGGATTCCGGCCGGTTTACGGTGGATGGTGCCGAGATTTTGAAAGAAGGCTGGTCCGGAAAACGGAAAATTAAACGGGAATGGGCATACCTGGAACAGAATCCAGAATTATTTCCGAGACGTACCGCTCTTAAAAATGTATTAATTGGACGATCGGGTCAGACTCCCGTATGGAGAATGGTAACCGGTATGGTCCGTTCCGATGATTATATGGGCGCTATGGATTATCTCGAAGGATTGGGATTACTCGATAAAGCACATCAAATTGCAGAGAAGCTTAGTGGTGGCGAGAAGCAGCGTGTTGCCATTGCAAGAGCACTTGCTCATGGTGCCAAAGTGGTTTTGGCCGACGAGCCTGTAATTGGTCTTGACCCTCATACAGCAGATTCAGTGCTGGAAACGCTGCGCAAATTATGTGAAGAAGAACGTGCAACAGTCATTGCAGTACTGCCTATTGAACTTGCTGAGAAACATGCCACGCGAATCTGGGGACTGGCAGACGGCAAAATAGCTTTTGATATTCGTGGACGAAGACTGACACAGCAAGAAAAAAACCAGATTTAAACTATTGAAAAGAGTGATGAGATTGTTTAATTCACGGTGGGGACGCTTCATTGCAGCAGGAACTATGGCCATTATGCTTGGTTCTGTTCTGAGTGGATGCACAGTCATAAGTGACCCCAAGGGTTTGATGAGAAAACCCATGATGTCCACAGATAAGGAAAAACTATATAACGTGGTTCAGCTTAAGTTGCCACCAGAGAGCACACTGATCCGTCCCAAGGATATGAATAACACGAGTATGATTCGGGTGGAAGACCTGAATGGGGATGGAACGCGAGAAGCGATTGTCTTTTATGAGACACCCAATGAGAATGTGCGAATCCATGGCATGATTTTGGAGGAGCAGGGAGGCGCTTGGGTTAAAAAGCTTACATTTGATGTGCCGGGAAATGAGCTGCAATCGTTTAAAGTATTAGATATTACCAATGACGGGAATCCGGATATTATTCTGGGTGTAAGTTTACAGGAGCAGAAGGCGCTGACTGCCTATTCGTATAAAGGCGGGGCACTGGAACAAGTTCTGGGTGGAGTTCCATATAACCAGTATATTATTGATGATGCGCAGGGAAACACGCTGGATTTGAGTGGGGATGGCAAGAGTGATTTTGTTATTATCTCGCTGAACAACAGCGGCTTTGCAACCATTGCGTTATATCAGTATGAGGATGGAAGTTTCAAGGAAGTTGATCGGGTGCAGACGGATTATACGGTTAAGGAAGTTTATAGTGCTCTGGGCGGAGAGATCGCAGAAGGACAGACGGGCATTGTATTGGATGCAGAGCTTGATGATCGGAGTTCCTTCTCGCAAATCATGTATGTTAAGGATAACAAGTTAGTGAATGCTTTCAAATCACCGGATCAAACCTATAGAGATGACAAAATTTTAAGCGGTGATGTTGATAATGATGGTATTATTGAGTTTGGACTGAAAGAGACTCCAAAAGGTTGGGAACATTACGTTTTTGACTCCAGGCTCTGGTTCTATACTTATTATCAATGGGATGGCAAAGACGGCAAGAAATTTGTCTCGTTCCAATTCAGGGATGATGCTGATTTATTTCATCTAAATCTCAAGCCGGAGTGGTACGGCAAGATCACGATTGATACCAAATCGGAAAAAGAAAAATATATTCGATTTAAAATGATTGATACGGATGAAACCGTGGCAGAGATCCAATACTTCACCCTTTCCAAATGGGAACAGGAGAAAGGGAAAAGCTGGAAGGAAATTACGCGTACCAAAGATCGGGTTATTGCTTCACGAGTAGCACAATCAGAGGCGGGTAAAGATGCACTGAGCAATATTTCTCAGCTGAATAGAAAGGGAGAACTTAATGAGTAAAGTACTTATTCTTGAGGATGAAGAATCCATCCGCAGTTTTATAGTGATTAATCTGAAGAGAAACGGATTTGAAGTGCTTGAAGCGGGTGACGGTCATGAAGCGCTTCGCATTCTGCAGACCGTACCGGATATTGATCTGGCTCTGCTGGATGTCATGGTACCCGGTATTGATGGATTCGAGGTGTGTAGACGGATCCGTGAAACGAATGAACGTCTGGGCATCATCTTTTTGACCGCGAAAGTTCAGGAACAGGATAAAGTATACGCACTCTCAGTTGGCGCAGATGATCACGTCAGCAAGCCTTTCAGCCCAACGGAGCTGATTGCACGTATTCAGTCATTGTTGCGCCGGGTGAATGTGCACCGGGAAACTGCGGCGAAGGTTACATTCCAGTCCGGACCATTTTCACTGGATCTGATCTCGAAACAATTTAAGAAACAGAATGAAGCCATTGAATTGACTCCGACGGAGTTTTCCTTGATTCAGTTTTTCTTGGAAAAGAGAATACACCGCTCAGTCGTGACGTATTGTTGGATCATGTATGGGGAAAAGAGTACATGGGTGATCCCAAAATTGTGGATGTTAACATTCGTCGTCTGCGTCAAAAAATTGAGAACAATCCTTCCGAACCCGAATACCTGCAGACTGTATGGGGGCACGGGTACAAATGGAAGGGCCGGGAGCAATGATTAAAAAAGGCATTACACGGCAGATCGTACTACATTATTTCTTTGTAGTTTTTCTTGCTCTGCTGTTGGTCGAATTCGTATTTATGTTGGCAGTGCAAAGGTATTATTATGAAAGTATCTACAATACGATTAGTACGCACATTTCCAATTCAAAAGACTTTTTCGAGCCGATCGCTCGTGAGAATAACACGGAAGATGGCAATAATCTGTCCAGACTGATTGTGAATTTGGCATTGTCCAATACAGAATTGGAAATTTTGGATCTGAACGGGCGCGTATTGGCAAGTTCTACTGCTTTTGAATCCGACCGTGCTGTGTTGCAAACCAGTGATATTATGCAGGCTTTGAACGGGGATATGGGACGCTGGATTGGAAGACAACCAGGCACTGGGGAATCCGTCATGGCCGTTTCACACAAGTTTGATCTGGGCGGCGAAAATACGTATGTTATTCGGTACCTTACTTCACTTGAAAATGTGAATTCCAAACTGTTGAATATGGGAATGCTTGCCATTGCCGTCGGTATTGGCGTGCTTGCTATAGTGCTGATCATCAGTATTGGTATGGCGAATTCCATTGTACGTCCAATCAACAACATCACTGCAGTATCTGCCCAAATGGCCAGAGGACGACTGGATGTCAGGGTTAAGGGGAATTATAAGCATGAACTGGGCGAATTGGCATCTACGCTTAACTTCATGGCACATGAAATCGTGCGTAGTAATCAGATCAAGGATGATTTTATCTCTTCAATCTCACATGAACTAAGGACACCTCTGACCAGTATTAAGGGCTGGAGCGAGACGCTGGACTCTGGCGGATATGATCCGGAAGAAACCAGGATTGGCATGGGCATCATTGCCAAGGAAACCGAACGTTTAATTGGACTTGTCGAAGAGATGCTGGATTTCTCCAAATTGCAGCAGAATCAGATGAAGCTGGTTAAAGGAACGGTCAACATTCGTGAAATTGTGCAGGAAACCATGTTGAATGTCTGGGCCAAAGCGGAACAAAAACAGGTTCATCTCAAGTTGGAAACGGACGAGAATCGTGCTTATAATGTCCATGGAGACGGCAATCGACTGAAACAAGTCTTCTTAAACATTGTAGATAATGCGATCAAGTTTTCTCATGAGAATTCCTGGATCTTCTTGTCCGTCAAAGAGGAGAATGGTCAGATTATTGCAGCTGTTCAGGACACGGGTATCGGAATTAGTGAAGAACATCTCATCAAAGTACGGGACCGGTTCTTCCAGGTGAATCATCAAAATGGGGGAACGGGACTGGGACTTGCAATCACGCAAGAACTGGTGGAACTGCATGAGGGAACGATTACGATGCAGAGCGAACTTGGCTCGGGTACAACTGTTACGGTTACGTTACCAGCTGTCGGAGAAGAGGCAGGTACAGAACAGTCGGTAATCCAGCCTGGTGATGTTGTAGCCCCTGAGGAACAGGCAATAAGTGAAGTGAAATTGGATCGAGATCAAGAAAAGTCTTAAGGGTTGCATAAGAATGTCTACAATATGGATCGAATGATACCCTTCATTACCAAAAACATATCAACATTAAAAAGGCGAGCCATCCAAGGCTCGCCTTTTTAATGTATAATTTATGAAGAAAGCTCACCAGCCCGCAGGCGTCCGCTCTTCTCATATACTTCTTTCAACATACGAACAGGTTGCGTACGAACAGCCGGTTTGGCAGAGACAATCTCATTAGGTCCAACAACAACAATCTCATCTGCTGTACCCTTCACAATTGCACCGTCTTTGATAATCGCACCTTCACCAATGATGGCGCGTTCGATGTGAACTCCACGTCCAATACGAGCATTAGGCATTACGACACTGTCTTTTACCTCAGAACCCTTACCTACTTCAGCACCGCAGAAGATAACGGAACGTTCTGCGTGACCTTCGATGGCACAAGAGTCGTGAACCATGGAAGCTACATGCTCAATCTTCGTTTGTCTAACCTTATAAGCACTTGGCTTAGAGCGCCATTCGCGAGTAAACATCGGCCAGTTCTCTTTTTGCAGACTCCAGTTCTCATCATTATGCAACAGATCCATATGAGCATCCCACAGGCTTTTCACTGTACCTACATCTTTCCAATAACCATTAAAGTTATAGACAAAGAGGGGATTGTTTTCATTCAACATCTGAGGAATAACATCTTTACCGAAGTCATGGCTGGATTCAGGATTAGCGGCATCTTCCAAAAGATGGCGCTTCAGGTACTCCCAATTGAACATGTAAATGCCCATTGAAGCCAGATTACTTTTCGGTTCAGCCGGTTTCTCGGCAAACTCTGTTACCCGCAGATCAGCATCGGCAGCCATAATTCCAAAGCGATGTGCTTCGTCCCATGGAACTTCCATAACAGAGATCGTTGCCGCAGCATTATTAGCTTGATGAGCCTCCAACATATCACGATAATTCATATGATAAATATGGTCACCCGACAAAATTAGAACATTTTCGGGGTTTTGTTGATCAATATAGTCGATATTTTTATAAATAGCGTCCGCCGTTCCCAAGTATTCGTCATTTCCTGTATGATAAGATGGAAGCAAGGAAATTCCTGCCTCACTTGAGTCGCCATGTCCCCATGGTTCTCCTCCACCAATATGATCGTGTAACGATTCCGCTTGGTACTGCGTCAATACTCCTACAGTATCGATCCCTGAGTTTACGCAGTTACTGAGAGGAAAATCGATGATCCGGTAGTGCCCGCCAAACGGTACAGCGGGTTTTGCGATACTCGAGGTTAAAGGGGCTAATCGCTTCCCTTCTCCTCCCGCCAACAGCATAGCGATGCAATCTTTATTAAACATAATCGTTTCCCTCCCAAAATATTGTGCATTGTGGTACATCGTAGTACATCATTAACGCAAAGTAGAGCAGTTGAAACTATTGTTATTGTAAAAATTCAGAAAAAAGACAACATTTTCTAAACTACGGCATTTTTCTTTTCAACTTGGCTAGAATGGGGTAATGGTAACTGTTATATCTATTTTTTTGAGAAGAAGGTGATCTCTGGCCATTCAACCGTTAGCACATTCGGACATATTGCCGGAGCATATTTATTTATTTCATGAAGGTAACCTTCATCATAGTTATCGAATGTTGGGCGCGCAGCCTGAGACTTGCGATGGCCGTCAAGGGTATCGCTTTACCGTATGGGCACCAAATGCCGCAGAAGTTGGACTGGCTCTGGACCGCAATGAATGGAAAGGCGAAAAGGAACCTTTATATAAGATACCCGAATCAGGATTTTGGAGTCGTTTTTTCCGGAAATCAGCGAAGGAACTTTATACAAGTTCCGTATACTAACGGAAGATGGCACAGAATTGCTCAAAGCGGACCCATATGCGTTTCAGGCAGAGGTTCGACCTCAAACAGCTTCTGTCACCAGTTCAATCGAAGGATATAAATGGAAAGATGGAGCCTGGAGACGCAAACAACGTGCCATGTATAACAAACCTCTACATATATATGAAATGCATATGGGAACCTGGAAGCGCAAAGAAGACGGAAGCCTCTATAGTTATCGCGAGATGGCTGACTTGCTCGTTCCTTACTTATTAGAAATGAAATATACACATGTTGAGATGATGCCCCTCAGTGAGCACCCATACGACCTTTCGTGGGGATATCAAAACACGGGCTTTTACGCACCAACAAGTCGTTACGGGCATCCAAAAGATCTGATGTACCTGGTCGATACACTACATCAGGCTGGAATTGGTGTATTGCTGGATTGGGTTCCTGCACATTTTGCCAAAGACGCTCATGGGTTGCGTATGTTTGATGGTACGCCTTTGTATGAGTATGCGGATCCGATGTTAGCAGAGAAGCCCGGCTGGGGTACACTCAGCTTTGATTACTCGAAACCTGAGATTCGTTCATTCCTGATCTCCAATGCATTATATTGGATGGAGATGTACCATTTCGACGGACTCCGTGTTGATGCGGTTACGAGCATGCTACGGCTTGATTTTGAGAAGCAGCCAGGACAATATCGTACCAATGATGAAGGTGGTCTTGAGAACAAGGAAGCTGTAGCTTTTTTGCAGCAGCTCAACAAGACGGTGTTCAAGTATTTCCCTTATGCGTTAATGATGGCGGAAGAATCTAGTGCATGGCCAATGGTGACTTTACCTGTAGATGAAGGTGGTTTGGGTTTCAACTACAAATGGAACATGGGTTGGATGAATGATACGCTGGATTACATGGAATCTGATTTTCATGAGCGTCCTTCCAAACATCATTTGCTGACTTTCCCGGTCGTATACTCCTTTGCTGAAAATTACGTGCTACCTCTGTCTCATGACGAGGTTGTTCATGGCAAAAAGTCGCTCCTCGACAAGATGCCAGGAACCTACGAGCAGAAATTTGCCGGCATGCGTGCTTTTCTGGGCTATTTTATGACTTTCCCAGGGAAAAAGCTGTTGTTTATGGGTGGAGAATTTGGCCAGTTCATCGAATGGAAAGATGAGGATCAACTGGACTGGTTCTTGCTGGATTATGACAGTCACCGCAATTTGCATAAGTTTGAGCGTGAGCTGTCTAACCTGTACTTGAACGAAAAAGCTTTGTGGGAGCTTGATCATTCCTTGGACGGATATGAATGGATCACTCCGGATGATCAGGACCAGAGTGTCATTTCATATGTGCGCAAAGGAAAAAAACCTGCGGATACACTCCTTGTGCTCATTAACTTTCAGCCGGTCAAGCGGGAGCGTTACCGGATTGGTGTCATGCGTCCCGGTATGTATACCGAAGTACTGAATAGTGATCATTCCGATTACGGCGGATCAGGCATAACTAATGATATGCAGGTGTCTACCGAAAAGATTCCTTTTCATGGGCATCCGCATAGTCTCGAATTAGTTTTGCCTCCGCTGAGCATCGTGATTCTAAAAAAGAATACGCGTCGGAAAACGGATGAATCACCTGCGAGTATGACTTCCGTCAGTTCAAAAACGAAGAAAAAAGTTGAAAACAACACGCTGAAACCGAAGAGGAGGACAAAGGCATGAATATTTTATTTGCTGCTGCTGAAGTACATCCATTTATCAAAACAGGAGGCCTTGCTGACGTAATCGGTGCGCTCCCGTTGGCATTGAAGAAGAGCGGGGCAGATGTGCGGGTGATCATGCCTAAATACAAGGGAATTCCCGATGAATACAAAAATGCGTTACAGCCCGTAATTACAACGGATGTGCCTCTTGGCTGGCGCAGACCCTATTGTGGAATTGAGATGCTGGTTCATGATGGAATTCCAGTATATTTTGTGGATAATGAGTATTATTTTGGGCGTGACGGGGTATATGGATATATGGACGATGGGGAGCGTTTCGCCTTCTTCAACCGTGCAGTGCTCGAAGTGTTACCACAGATTGAGTTCAAGCCAGACGTGCTCCACAGTCATGACTGGCATGCGGGGATGATTCCTTTGCTGCTTGAAGCCCATTACAGACACGATTCATTCTATCGGGAGATTCGAACGGTCTTCACCATACATAACTTGTTGTATCAAGGGATATTCCCGCATGAGTTATTCAGTGAAATCCTTGAACTGGACGATCGATATTTCACCGTAGATGGAGCTGAATATTACGGTAATGTCAATTTCCTGAAAGCAGGAATTGTATATGCTGACCATGTGACAACCGTAAGTCCAACGTATGCAGAGGAAGTGAAAACCTCCTATTATGGATACGGCTTGGACGGACTGCTAAGTTCACTTGGGGATCGGTTCAGCGGGATTGTAAACGGGATTGATACTAAGAGTTACAACCCGGCAACAGACAGCAAAATTCCAGTGAAATACAGAACAAGTCTGTCCAAGAAAACGGAGAACAAAATTGAGCTGCAAAAGGAACTTGGACTTCCTGTTCGTCCCGATGTACCTCTCATGGTGATGGTGACAAGGCTTGTGGACTCGAAGGGGCTTGATCTGGTCTGCCGTATCCTTGATGAATTGCTGTACTATGATGACATCCAATTCGCGGTACTGGGAACAGGAGAGCCTATGTATGAACACTGGTTCCGTGAAGCCGCCAATCGTTATCCACTCAAAATGTCTGCCCAGATTACATTTAACGATGGCTTATCCCGCCGCTTCTATGCAGGCAGTGATATCTTCCTGATGCCATCGAGGTTTGAACCATGCGGTATCAGTCAGCTGCTGGCTCTGCGGTACGGTAGTGTGCCTCTCGTAAGGGAAACAGGCGGTCTGAACGATACGGTGCAGGCATACAATGAGTTTACTGGAGAAGGGAATGGTTTCTCCTTCACAAGCTTTAATGCACATGACATGATGAATACCATTCGGCGTGCGGAGGAGATCTATAAACAGCCAGAACACTGGAAGAAGATTGTGAAAAATGCAATGAGCGGGGAATACAGCTGGAATGTATCGGCTGAAGAATACATGGACATTTATCGCAGGATCACACTTTAGTCTGTAAACTGATGCAATTCGGAAGAAGTCGCAGCATATTATGCTGTGGCTTTTTTTATCCCATAAACAAAAACACTTCCAAAGTTAACATGAAGTTCATCATCTTAGCGGTGGAAGTGTTTACTTTTCTTTATGACTTTCTGAACTGGAAAACGATGTAGACTCTAGGTGTGTTGCACGGTAATGGACTCAAGGTGTCTATACAAAATGCGGTACCCATAAGGATCAAGCTTGATATGCATCATTCCATCAATTGGAGACACGGGTTCTTCCGTTAATGCATCTTTCCAGTCTTTCGTTTCCATCGGATGAGAAAGTGTTCGCTCTTGAGGTGTATTGTTCATCCATACGGTAAAGTGAAGGTTGTCATCCACACGCTCGTACACGATACAGGGATCATTGTGATCAGCCTTAAGGAATCGGAAGCGTCCTTTGCGCAGGGCCTCATTGCTTTTGCGTAAATAAATCATCAGACGATAGAAATCATACAATTCCCTGTCTTGCCTGGAAGTGTCCCACTCCATACATTTTCGACAATCCGGGTCAGCGTGACCGCTGATTCCCACCTCATCGCCGTAAAAAATACAGGGTGTACCGATATAGGTGAAAAGAAATACAACGGACAATTTCAATCGGCGTTTGTCTTCTCCCAACCGGGTAAGCAGTCGCGGGGTATCGTGGCTGCACAGCATATTGAAGATGACTTCATTGGTCTGTTGCGGATATCGCATAATCAGTGAACCCATCTCATTGGCAAAGTGATAACCATCCATTGAACCACAGAAGAACTGGAGCACTTTGTCGGCAAATGGATAATTCATGACGGAATCGAATTGATCTCCCATAAGCCAGGTCAACGAGTCGCTCCATACTTCACCAACAATATAGGCTTCAGGATTCGCTGCCTTAACAACCTTGCGAAAATCACGCCAGAAATGGTTGTCTACTTCATTCGCAACGTCCAGACGCCAGCCATCCAGCTTGATTTCCTTAATCCAGTATTCTGCAACATCCAGCAGATAGGCCTTAACCTCTGGGTTGGCTGTATTGAACTTGGGCATGTTGCCATAGAAACCAAATGTATCGTAGGTAGGTATACCGTCTTTGATCTGAACCGGATACTCATTGATGTGGAACCAATCGGCGTACTTTGAGTTTTTTCCATTCTGGAGAACGTCTTGAAAAGGAGGGAAGTCTTCACTGCAGTGGTTAAACACAGCGTCAAGCATGACCCGAATACCCAGTCGATGGCATTCTTCTGTCAATTGTTTGAGCAGGGCATTCGTGCCGAAATGGGGGTCGACTTTTTATAGTCTATCGTGTCGTATTTGTGGTAGGAATTGGCTTGGAATAGCGGGGTAAAGTAAATGGCGTTCACGCCAAGTTCGGTCAAGTCATGCAAATGATCCAACACACCTTGCAGGTCTCCGCCAAAATAATTGTCCAACTCGGGTTTGCCACCCCAGTCATGGGTTTCTGGTGGATTCAGCTGGGGATCTCCATTCGCAAATCGTTCAGTCATGATCTGGTAAAAGACGGCTTCTTTGGCCCACTCGGGCACTTTAAAGACATCGATTTCATGGATATATGAGAACTCATAATATCCTCCGGTTGGATAGGGGGCTCATAATGAATGCCGTTATCCGCAAGAAAAACATCTTCCGATCCGGCAGTTATCCGAAATATATAGGTGAGACGTTTGAACTGTGGCTTAACGGCAGACCTCCCAGTAATCAAACATGTTATCCGAAGCGGCCTTCTCGAGTTGAATTTCCTTGTACGTTCCATTCCAATTGTACTTATCTCCGGTCAGTGCAGTCACGTATTGCACGTCATTACGTTTGGTTCGTACGCGCAGATGTATGGTAGACGAATTATAGGCATAAGCCCACTTGTCACGAGGAACATGATACATGGCTTCGAGCAGCATGACAGCACCTCCTGAGTATAGGATAAGTTATAGAGGTTGTACAAAAAACTATCGGTCTTTTGAGTTATATTTAACCAAGTTAGCCAGCAAATGAACCATATTCCTGTAATAAAAATGAAGTATTTTCATTGTTTTCACAAGGTTTCTTTCCCAGCATACCCAGCTTCTTGCTGGATATACGCACATGCAATGAAGAAAAAGGTACTCTGAACTGCTCGGAATTGAGTCTGTCAGGGTACCTTTATAACATGTTGAAGTGAATTTTAGCGAGTCGCTTGCACGAACTCTGAACGGATCGTTTGAAGCAACTCTGGCTGACTCAGGACGTCATAAGCAGTTGCAGCAAGTGCTTTTGCCCCCAAAATCATGCCATCCAGCGCGCGCTCCTGAAGCGCAAGATCACGGAAACCAATGGAGTGCAGGGTATGAACCTCGTCCACAACACGGATGTAAGGGTGGATTGCAGGACATTTCAGTGAAACGTTACCGATGTCCATGGAGCCATGATCGTTACCACTTACAATCTCTTCTTGCGGAATGCCGAGTTCCATCAGATTTTGACTGAATGCCGCGGAGAATGCTTCATTGGTGACCATCTCGTCATACGACGTTTCATAGTTGGATGTCACAAGCTTGCAACCTGTCTGCAGAGCAGAGCCTTCAGCGATTTGAATCACACGTTCTGTGAGGACATTCAGTTCTTTGCGGGTTGCTGCACGTACATAAAATTGGGCAGAAGCATAATCAGGAATGATGTTTGCTGCCTGACCTCCGTTGTTGATTACACCATGAATCCGAACGGTACTTTTCACTTGTTGCCGGAATGCATTGATTCCGTTGAATGTTTGGATGACAGCATCAAGTGCGTTGATGCCCTCATGCGGACTTGCAGCAGCATGTGAAGAGCGGCCATGGAATTCAAATTGCACAGCATCGATAGCCAGCGAGCTGCCAGACTTTTCGTAGGCATAATACGGATGCGCCATAAGGGCAACATCACAGTCATCGAACAAGCCTGCTTCCGCCATCGGAACTTTGGCACCACGGGTCTCTTCCGCAGGTGTACCAAACACTTTAATCGTTCCACCTACTTCATCCAGAATGGATTTCAGGCCAACAGCAGCACCAAGACTCATCATGCAGATCAGATGATGACCACAAGCGTGACCAATCTCCGGCAAGGCGTCATATTCGCACAATAATGCAACGGTAGGGCCGGGTTTGGAAGCGGAATACGTGCCTATAAAGGCTGTCTCCAGTCCAAGGATGGGAGCCTCTACTGTGAAACCATGGTAGACCAGTTCTTCTTTTAGACGGGCAGAAGCGAGGTACTCTTCATTTCCCAGTTCCGGGTTGGCACCGATATATGATGAAATGGCTTTAAAACGGGAAGCATATTGATCAATAACCGTCAGAATTTGTGATTTATTAGATGTCATTAGTAAACTCCTTATGCAAATATGAAAATAACTCATTGATTATATCATGTTTGCTTTATTTTTTCAGAAACAAGTCAAGATTTGTAATGTCAAAATACATTGCATAATCATGCATTGTACTTTATAATGACTCAGTCATCAACATGAGAAGCATACAACGTTTTGTAAGGGGAGAGAAAAAGGTTGAAATTGATTAGTCGTTACACCATGATGCTGTTGACCTTTGTCGTTCTGCTGACGACTGCCGTTCCAGTGGCGCTTGCAAGTGGATCTACAGATAATTCAAGCAGTAAAAAGCTGGTGCTCGGTACAAGTGCCGATTTTGCACCCTATGAATTCCATAAAGTAATTAATGGCAAAGATGAGATCGTTGGTTTTGATATTGAGATTGCCAAAGAGATTGCCAAAGATCTTGGCGCTGAACTTGTGATTGAGGATATGGGCTTCGACGGTCTACTGCCTGCATTGCAGAGCGGGCGTGTCGATTTGGTCGTTTCGGGCATGACGCCGACGGATGAGCGGAAGAAAAGTATCGATTTTTCCGACACCTATTATAAATCAAAACAAGTGATTATGGTTCGCAATGTGGATAAAGACAAATATCCAACCATGGCAGAACTCGAAAATGCAAAGATTGGTGTGCAGAAAGGTTCGATTCAGGAAACAATCGGCCAGAAGATTCCGGGAGCGAAACTTACGGCGCTTGATAAAATCTCGGATATCGTGCTTCAACTGCAAACGAAACGTGTTGACGCGGCAATCGTTGAGGATACCGTAGCAGCCGGTTATTTGGATGATATCATTGGACTTGCTGCTGCTGTCCCGGACGAAGAGCAAGCAGAAGCGGCAATCGGGATTCGTAAAGGTAATTCGGAAGCTGCTTGCTGCAGTAAATGGAACGCTTGATCGATTGAAAAGTGAAGATAAGGTCAACCAGATGGTGACGGATGCCAGCCTCTTGATGGCGGATAAAGCGAACAAATCACAAAATATTTTCCAAGTATTCTGGGAGTACAAAAGTTTCTATGCAACAGGTGTGGGCTACACACTTCTGTTGTCTGCACTGGGGGTTATCTTCGGGGTAATTATCGGATTGATCATCTGTTTGTTCCGTTTGCATGACGCTGCAATCTTGCGCTGGATCGGTACAGCTTACGTTGAAGTGATCCGTGGCACACCGATGCTCGTACAACTGATGATTATTTACTACGGTTTTTCCCTGAGCTTTGGCATTAACTTCACTGCACTTCAGGCAGGTATCATTACACTTTCAATCAATAGTGGTGCTTATCTGGCAGAGATTTTCCGTGCAGGTATTCAAGGTGTGGATCGTGGTCAATTGGAGGCAGCACGTTCATTGGGTATGGGAAGAGGCGCAGCAATGCGTTATATCATCTTGCCACAAGCCTTCAAGGCTGTATTACCAGCGATCGGTAATGAATTCATAACCATCATTAAAGAATCCTCCATTATCTCCGTTATCGGTATGGTGGACATTATGTATCAGGCAAGTGTGGTCAAAAACATTACGTACCAAGGCTTGAGTCCATTTTTGATTGCAGCAGCCATCTACTTTGTAATGACGTTCATTTTGTCCAAGCTGCTGGGACGACTGGAAAGGAAGTTGAGTGCAAGTGATAGACGTTAGACAATTACACAAATCTTATGGGAATAACGATGTGCTTAAAGGCATTAACGTGACGATTGGCAAAGGTGAGGTAGTCGTGGTCATTGGCCCTTCCGGTTCGGGAAAAAGTACATTTTTGCGTTGTCTGAACCTGCTGGAACAGCCTACATCGGGTGAGATTGATTTTGAAGGCGTGTCAATCACCGATCCGAAGCACAATATCAACGCAACTCGTGAAAAAATGGGCATGGTGTTTCAGCACTTTAATCTGTTCCCACACAAAACGGTAGAGCAAAACATTACGATTGCTCCGATTAAAGTAAAGAAACAATCCGCTCAGGAAGCGGAGAAAATTGCCGCTGATCTGCTTAACACGGTGGGCTTGTATGATAAAAAGATGTATTCCCGAATCAGCTGTCCGGTGGACAGAAGCAGCGGATCGCCATTGCCAGAGCACTGGCAATGCAACCGCATGTGATGCTGTTTGACGAGCCTACATCGGCACTGGACCCGAGATGGTCGGTGAAGTGCTGGATGTCATGAAACGTCTTGCAGAAGGCGGGATGACCATGGTCATCGTAACACATGAGATGGGTTTTGCACGTGAAGTGGGAGACCGTATCCTGTTCATGGATGGCGGGGTTATTGTGGAAGAGGGAACACCGGATGAGGTGTTTGGAGCACCGAAAAATTCACGTACACGTGACTTCCTTGCGAAAGTACTCTAAATGAATTGATTGAATAGCGTTACTGACTTCGAGTCGGTAACGCTATTTTTTTGTTGAAAATAATTACATATGGGATTCAAAAAGTAACTATTCTGTTACCAAATATATAGCGGATAATCCGCCCAAACACTTTTAGAGTATTCAGTATTCTTACACGTACTTATACATGTTGAATCCATTTGGTAAGAATTACTACAGGTTCAGGTTACAAAATTGTGATATATTGAACTCTGCCGAAACTTCCGGACAGGGAGTGCGGGGGATGTAACGATGCAGATTGTGCAGGGGAAGATCTACAGCACACTGCTTGGGGTGAATTAGGGGTACATATCGTTTCACATGTAATGATGAACCTATAGGGTGGGCTCCTCATCCGAATCCGACAACTAACTTCGCAGGCACAATGAGGGAGGAAGACCATGATTAACAAGAAACGTATAGCCAAAACAGCAGTAGCATTAATGACAACAGCAATGCTCATTCAAGCCGTTCCGGCTCACGCCGATTCAGTTCATGTGGCCAAGAGGGGGATACCTTCTACACCTTATCGAAACAATACGGAGTATCAATGAACACGTTAGTTAAAGCAAACAACGACATCTCGCCTTACAACATCTATGGTGGTTTGAAAATTACGATTCCTGGTAAGGCAAATAATGTAGCTACCGCGGCGGAGAGCAAGACTCAAGCCAAAACGGTTACCACAGCTAGCCTGGATGTGAACACAGACAACAAAGTGGTTCAAGCCTGGGGAAAACATTCGATTACAGCAAAGCTGTGAACGTGAAAGCAACAGCATACTCTGCAGATCCGTCTGAAAATGGGGGATGGGGTGCAGTCGATTATTTCGGAAATGACCTTGAATTGGGTACGATTGCGGTAGATCCTAGTGTGATTCCGCTTGGAACCAAAGTACTGGTAACGGGTCATAGTCACCCAGGATTGCCAAAACAGGCTTTTGTGGCTACAGCACGCGATGTAGGCAGTGCAATCAAAGGAAACCGGATTGATATCTTCATCCCGGGTAGCAAACAGTCTGTAAGCACATTTGGTATTCAGGATATTGAGCTGTACATTCTGAAGTAGAGCGTTAATTTTATCTAAAATGAATCCAAACAGGGTGTCTGCCAGTCGCTAATTTGCGATTGAACAGCACCCTTTTATTATGCTCATTTATTACTTGTCATGATCGTTCTAATCTTTGGCCTTTGGCAACCCCAGCATTTCGTCCAAGGTGACCAGTTCATATCCCCGATTACGCAGTTCCTCAATAATTTCTGGCAATGCCTCAACTGTGCCGTTCAGATTAGATCCTACACCGCCTCCTGCATGTTGCAGCACGATGGAGCCAGGTTTGACGGCAGATAGGATGTTATTCTTCACCTGTTCCTTAGAAAGGCCTTTCCAGTCCAGTGAGTCAACGTTCCAGTTCACAATGCTATAGTGTTGTCTGGCAGCCCAACGCAGCTGTTCCTCATTAATGTCTCCATAAGGGGGCCGAATCATCTTGGGCGTATATCCCGCCAGACGTCGAATAATATCCCAGTATGTAAAATCTGTTTGCGAAAGGCATTCATTGACAGCTTACTGAATTCCGGATGGTTGTAACTGTGATTACCAACCATATGTCCTTCCTTAACGATGCGTTTCACCAGATCGGGATGTTTCTCGGCACGACTACCTACGATGAAGAATGTAGCTCTGACATTGTATTTCTTCAATACATCGAGTACCTGGGGAGTAAACCGTGGATCAGGTACATCATCAAAAGTCAGTGCAACCTTTTTCGTTGAAGGACCATTGGTTTTGAATGTATCGGCATATTTCTGACGTAACTGTCCCAATGTCAGTTGTTCTTCTTCCCGGAATCTGAACCGGATACCGATTCACTTGGCAGGCTCGAAGAGTCCCGCGATGAAACCGGAGCATGATATCCACCCATAAAAATAACGATAACCATCAGCATGATGAGGCGTATGCGCATAATAACAGCCTCCTTTTCCAAAATGACGTTCTCCTTGGTATGCCCGGGGTTTCCATTAAATATGCGCAGTGTGAGAAGTTTCATTGTCGATTCCATCCATGACGGCCATAATTCCTCCATATATAACATATAGAAAAGGATAGGTGGATACGATATGAGTACATACGATTTGAAATCCATACGTTTACAGGTGATTGAAGCAGGCGAAGATAAGGTTTTTCTCGTTACCGGAGGAAAGGCGCATATTGGTGCTGTAGCTACATTCTATGTCGATCATGAGCGCATCAGCGGGACGACGGTACATATTCCGGGTCATAAGGAACAAGAGTTATGTGAGCGTCTAGCTCGAAAGGCGGCTCTACAGTTGAAAGTAACAGTCACGGTGATCATGGGAATCCATTTTGATGCCATCACGCGGATGCAGATCGATGAAATCGTGCAGACTGCAGAGAGATTGATGGAGGATCATCTGAGCAAGGGTACACGATCTTCCTAAGAAGATAAATGAACTTCCTAATATGAAGAGCAATCGCAAGTTTTGATTTTATTTGCTAAAATTGAAACGAGTTGCAGATTGTTACGTATGTATGTTTATATACGATGCAATATTGACTAGGAGGAATAACATAATGTCCATTTTCAAACGTTTGCGTGATTTAACTATGTCTAACATCAACGCCATTATTGACAAGGCGGAAGATCCGATCAAGATGACGGACCAATATATCCGTGACATGCAAGAGGATCTGGAAGATGCGGAGAAAGCAGTAGCTCAACAGATCGCAATTGAGAAGAAATTCAAGCAGCTATTCGAAGAGCAGGAAGCGCTTGTGAAGAAACGTGAGGAGCAGGCGCATACGGCGGCACGTGCTCAAAATCTCGATTTGGCTCGACGTGCGCTGGAAGAGAAAAGGCTGCTGAAGAGAAGATGGCTGAGTACAAAACCAGCTACGATCAAAACAAGGCTTCCGCAGATAACCTGCGTGGCAAGCTCGGACGAGATGCGTAAGCAGCTGACTCAAATGAAGAATAAACGTGAAACATTGGTAGCCCGTTACAATGCAGCAAAAGCCCAAACGGAAATCAACAAAGCGTTGAATGGATTTGGCTCCGATACGGCAAGTGCTGGAATGAAGCGTATGGAAGAGAAAATGATGCAGATGGAAGCACAGGCGGAAGCAAGCAACGAAATGTCTTCCAAAGGCAAGTCTTTGGATGAAGAGTTCGAGAAGTTGGGCAAAGATCAGGCTGTGGAAGATGAACTCGCAGCATTGATGAAACAATACGATAATAAGAACTAACACCTTGGTTGTCAGCAGGGTTAACCAGCGGAGGAGAAGATCGTTTCTCCTTCGCTTTTAAATGCGGTTCATGTTGATATGTGGGGGCTGTGTAAATGGATTTGAATATTTTGGCGATGCTGGTCTGGACCGTATCTGGTTCGATTTTGCTGTTTGTTCTGATGTATGTGGACTCACTGTTTACGAAATATAGGGATTTTGCTGAAGTAAAGGCTGGCAATATGGCCGTTACTACACGTATGGTTATGAAATTATTTGCACAAGGGTATGTACTTGCTACGTCTATTTCTACGGCTGGTCATCTTGGTGAAGCATTATTGGTCTCCGTTGTATCCTTTATCATTTTGTTGATTCTGGAGAGTGTTGTACACTTTATGATTCGCAGATGGGCCAATCTGGATCTGGATACCGGAATTCAGCAAGGGAAAACAGGATACGGGTTGTTCTCTGGCGCTTTACATATCGTGGGCGCATTGATTATTGCAGCTTGTTTATAAGATAAGGAACAGGAGTAATTCTCATGAGTGTATGGAAACGAATTAAAGGAATACTAACGAAACCTGAACCACCGCAGGCAGAGAAAACCATGCTTCAGCTTGCACCTGGTGATATCTGTGAGGTTTCTCTGGTCACTTATGAAGTTGTTGGTCGGGTGCAAAATCGCGCTCGTAATGCAGTTGTGCTCACGTTGCAGGATGGTACCGCATTTCGATATTTGCATATTGAAGAACGGGAACTCACACGTTATGCCCTATATACGCCAATTGATGGCAGGCTTGATGCACCTGATGAGGTGCCCACATTGCTGGACCTGGATGGACGCGCATATCATCTGGAGGAAGAGTATGGCGGCATGGTATCAACGGCAGGCAGAACGCCGTATGGTCAGGCTGGAGAACAGTTGGTATGGCAGTATCAGTCGGATGATAATATGCTTCTTCGCGTGGAGTGGCAAGACAGAAGATTTACACTGTATGAGGGTGAGTCCATTCTTTCTGCGGATATCAAAGTGATTCGTTCGAGCTAGGAGAGGTTCCCAATGAAAAAACGCTTGGCACATGCATTAAAATTAATGCTGGTCTTCAGCCTTGTGATGTCTCTGTTGTCCGCGTGCGGAGCACCTTCTGTTCAGGACACATATCCGCTTGAATCGGTTAACGGCAGTGGTAACTCAACGTCTTATGTGTACCGTGCTTCGGATCGCACCGTTCCGGAAGTGGCTCGGGAATTGTCTGACCAAAGGCAACCGGATCAGATCTCGGCAGAGAACACAGAGCGTATGTTCCTCGTGTATCAGGATGAGTACTATCACTTGCAACAAGATCCGAACAAGCCGGAGGATACCCTTGTTGAGGTGGACTCCAAGGAATATGTCCGGCAGAACTACGATTCATCTTTTTTACAAGGTTACCTCACCGCTACATTAATTGGTAATCTGTTCGATTCTTTTGGCGGGCGAGGTTATGGCAACTATCGAGGATATACCAATAAAGATACGTATAAACCGAATGGATCTTATCGAGCACCAACAAGTAATGACAAGAAGCTTGCTCCACCGATTACTGTTGATCGGAAAGGCACGATTACAAGGCGCGGAAGCGATAAAGATTCAAGCGTGGGATCGGGCGGAGGATTATTCAACCGTAACAAAGATCAGAGCAAGGGGACCATTGATCGTAACAAAAGCAGTGGTGGTCTGGGCGGGTTGTTTGATTCACCCAAGAAATCCTACAAAAAACCGAAAACCAGAGTGGGCGGCGGTCGCATTATGAGGCGTAGATAATGATCTACTTCTAAGCGTGTCCGCCACCATCCAATAATCCAATGAATAAGAACAGTGAAAAGGTAAGGCGGATTCATCTCTGCCGTCATATATACCTTGAAGCTGTTCTTTTTGGTTTACGATTTGCGAACATGATTGGATTTCCGTACACGGGGAATGGTTGAAGCAGGCTGTTTGCGAATCCAGCGGATAAAGGGAATCATTCGTTCGGCTTGTCTCAAGGACTGCAGGTCCGTAAGACCAAGCGTTATGATGTCCTGATTGGTGTATAGAGAATGAATCTGTTTGTGACAGGGGATGCACAGGTTGGCCGTTGGCAGAAATGTACCTCCCATTTCTTTGGGAGTCAGATGATGAACGGTCGTGCTCACAGGTTCTCTCCCACATAATTCGCATTGTTCACTCATGATGATCGCCTCCCTTGGTCCATTATATTATGGGCAGACAAGATGCCTTTCATGTTGAATCGTGGTCAAGGAATGTTACACCTGTATGAAAAATGATGTTGTTCCAGGGTTCAATACGTGATGTACTTGTTATCTTACAGTATTCGGGCTACACTTTCTTAAAAGATGAATGCATCTAGGAGGTAAGAATACTTTTGAAACTGAACTCACATTCACATGATATGACAACTGCCAAATTCAATCGTACAGCTGTGCAGGTACCGGATGCCCAAGCCAAGATAGCTGCAAGAGTTGCTTTAGGCGCCATCGAGAAAGTTCACCTAGAGTCCGCTCATGGCCGTACACTTGCAGAGACGATTCAGGCACCTCATCCGTATCCATTCTTCCGGAGATCGGGTATGGATGGATTCGCAATTATAAGTACAGATACCATAGATGCATCGAGTGATCATCAAGTTTGGTTTCGTGTCATTGATGAAATCCCTTGCGGTTACACCTCGGACCACACCATTGTGTCAGGTACGACGGCTCGTATTATGACGGGTGCTCAGGTTCCGGAAGGTGCAGATGCGGTAGTCATGATGGAGATGACGGAGAGCAAGGTTGAGAACGGGGAACAGTGGATTGCATTGAAACGAGACATATTGCCGGGGGCTAACATCACACCAATCGGACTGGAAGTCCATGAGGGACAGCAACTTCTCGAAGCAGGAACGATCATCAGAGCAGGAGAGCAGTCCGTGTTAGCTACTTTTGGCATAGCAGAAGTTCCCGTATTTCAACGTCCCAAGGTGGCGATATTCGCAACAGGCACGGAATTGCTTGATGTGGACGAGCCATTACAGCCGGGTCGCATTCGAAACAGTAACAGCTACATGCTGCGTTCTCTGGTCGTTGAAGCAGGTGGAGAGCCTGTGATGTACGGTTCTATTGCGGACGATGTAAATACGGCAAGGGCCAAACTGGAAGAAGCCATTCAAGATAATGATATCGTAGTAACCACAGGCGGTGTATCCGTCGGGATTATGATATTATGGGCGAACTTGTGCTGGAAGAACATGTGGAGATGTTATTTAACAAAGTGATGATGCGACCAGGCAGTGTAACCACAGCTGCTGTGTATAAAGATAAATTGCTTTTTGCACTATCCGGCAACCCGGGCGCATGTTTTGTGGGTTTTGGTCTGTTTGTTCGTCCAACCATTCGTTCCATGCAGGCGGATGCTCATCCTTATTTGGAAGAATGGACTGCGATCTTGGAAGAAGAATACACGAAAGTGAACAATTTTACACGATTCGTACGCGGACGTACAGAGATTCGCAACGGCATGGTGTACGCGATTCCGGCTGCTGCCCGTGTAGATGAATCCAGCGTGATGATCACCATTAAGGACAGTGACTGCCTGATTGTGGTTCCGCCTGAGAAAAAGGTATTCCTGCGGGTGAGCAGGTCCGTATTCTCAAACTGCCCACAGGTCATGTGAGGTAGTTGATCGATGACTGCAATGAGTAATACAAAACCACATATCATCCAGATTGTCGGATACAAAAATACGGGCAAGACAACCCTAATTGCTTCGTTGATTGGGCATTTTTCTTCCATGGGACTTAAGGTAGCAGCGATTAAGCATGATGGACATGACCATTTTGAGATAGATCAGCAGGGAACGGATTCGTATCAATTTGGGGAGGCAGGGGCATTGGCGGTGGTTGTCATGTCAGAGAAGCGTACTGCCATAATAGAACGAAAAGCAACCAGGTTGGAGGATATGTTAAGTCATCTGTCCGGTTATGATTGGATTGTTATTGAAGGATTCAAGGATGCATCATATCCCAAATTGGTCGTGGTTCGCGAAAAGAAAGATCTGACACTGATTAATCAGCTTGAAGGGGTTGTGGGTATTGTCTCATGGTTATCTTCAGAGAAGTGCATGGAGCTGAGTATCGTAAGCAGAGATATAACTTGGTATTCGGTTCATGAGACTACGGAGATAGCCATAGCGATGTTAGAAATGGTCGGGAGCAAGACGGATGGATGAAGTCGAATCGGTGAACCATGATGATGTTAGACATGATGGTCACTGTATATGATTGAATGCACTATCAGTGTGAGTGAATTTGAAAAAATAACGTAATAATTATTATGTAAACCAAAATCATTCTTCTATGTTTTTCCTTAAATGATCCAAAGCAAACGAAGCAAACGAAAAAGCAGCAAACCTTTCTCGGATCGAATTCCTTGGTAAGGTTTGCTGCTTTTTCGTAAAGAAGGTTACATCCCATCGTCAGTACGACGTTCGATGGCTTCGGACATCGTTTTGTCCGTAAGGTGAGCATAGATCTCGGTCGTTTCCGTAGAAGCATGTCCAAGCTGCTCTTTCGTTTTGTAAATATCATTTTGCAGATAATAGTCGGTTGCGAATGAATGTCGTAATTTGTGAACGGTCAAGTATGGTTTGCCAAAACATTTGGCGTACTTCATGATCATGGCTTGAATCGCTCTTTTGGTCATTCGGCTTCCTTCTGAATCTCCGTTACGCAAAGCAATGAACAGACCCTTCTCCCGTTTGGGTGTACGGTAACGTGATTGCCGCAAGTTCATATAGGTTGCGAGTTCATCCTTGGCCTGTTCCCTGAAATAAACGGGTGTTTTGTACGTCTCATCATTATTACCTTTGCGATAAACATACAGGAGTTTGTTGTTAAGATCGAGGTCATCGACGTTCAGGTTCACAACTTCCGAGACCCGTAAACCTGAATTGAGAATCAGGCTGGCAATGCAAGCGTCCCTCTCTTTGTTGAGCTCATGGGAATATAGCGCTTGCTTGTTCTTCTGCATATCAACAGCGTAACCTTCCAGAATATATCCGATAAATTCAAGCAGCTCCTCTTCCTCGAGAATTTTACCTTTGAGTTTGGCAGCGGTGTCCTTGGGCTTATGAGTACGTTTGATTTCGATTTTGGCCATAATGTTCCGCTTCAACAATGGATAGAAGTCTTCATCTTCCGCAATCTGGCTCAGGTAATGAAACAGGGAGCGAAGGGAAGAGAGTTTGCGAGAGACGGTAATTCTGGAGTTGGTTCCTTCCCGTTTGGTTGTGAGAAATAAACGATAGGCGGTAACCGAATCCATGCGAAGGACTTCCAGTTCATTCAACGTTACATCTTTATTAGAGCTTGCCTCGGACAGCCCTTCTGCTCGCAGCCAACCGAAGAAAGCTTCGTAATCTCTCAGATATTCAAGCAGGGTAGAGGGGGATAGGTCAGGCAGCTTGTAGTCCATGAATTGCTGAACGAACCAAGGCATGGAAGGTAGTTTGTCATCCAGCTTGCGTCGATCAATCTCTTTTTGCACGTTGGTCAAGTTCGAAACCTCCATGTGAAAAACATATAAAATTGATATTCAATCTAATCGTATTCTATGCTCTAGTGTACCATAATTTACATGCTCACAGCTTGTTCACTAATGTAGCAGGATGTAGGGGATGCTTCCTTGCCCTTCGGCGCGTAAACCTTTAAAGTATTCAGTATACAGAGAGCAGAGGAGGTGAACCGGATGAATATGAAAATAGAGCTGGTTCCCCGGGAACGCAGTCAGGTGATTCGGCATTTAATGCAATTTTATTTATATGATTTTACCAAATATCTCAATATTGATGTGGACAGCAACGGTATTTTTCCGGAATATCCGGGTCTGGAGGCATTCTGGACAGAAGAAGACCGCAAGTTTCCTTTTTTGATTACAAGTGATGGGGCACCGGCAGGGTTTGCTCTGGTGGAGAAATTGGAGCCTGGAAGTAAGGATAACGACTACTATTTGACTGAGTTTTTGTGATGCAAAAGTATCGGCGCAGTGGCGTAGGCACTCGGGCAGCATATGAGCTGTTCAAACGTTTTCCAGGAAGGTGGAAAGTGACCCAGGTTCGCAACAATGTCATTGCGCAGGCGTTCTGGCGAAAAATTATAGGGGATTATACGGGAGGACGTTTTCGAGAGAGTTCCATCCGGAACTGGGCAATCCAAGCCAGTATTTTGTAACCTGATCCCATTCGGGATTTAACTTACATATGAAGTATTTGCATTATTGCTATATAAGTTGAACTGATCATTTACACGATAACGGAGAGGACAGAAAAAACCTGAAAAAGCGAAGCGGTCGCCTAAAAGCTTTCTGAAAGAAAGCTGCACCGGAAGCATACGCTATCCCCGGATTATCCCCTTCGGGAAAGGGAATCAAAAAAATCTGGGGATAACAGCGATTGGAAGGTTATTCTGTCATCGTAGTGTCAGTGTAAATAATCTTTTGTTTAACTTATATAGAATATCTAATGAAGGAGTGAGTGACATGAATGTACCCACATTTCATCTCGATGGACAGACAGCATTGGTGACAGGTGCAGGGAGAGGGATCGGAAAAGCAATTGCGATCGGACTTGCCCATTCAGGGAGTGACGTTGTACTTGTATCCCGAACAATGAAAGAAATTGAGGAGACAGCCGGATACATATATGAACAGACAGGGCGTAAAGCGCTCGCTCTAACTGCGGATGTGACATCAAAAGAACAAATGGAAGAGACGTTTCAAGAGGCGATCTCGGAGATGGGTAGTCTGGACATTCTGGTGAATAATGCAGGTATGAACATTCGGACACCAGCACTTGAAGTAACGGACGAGCAGTGGGAGACCATCATGCAGACGAACTTAAAATCCGCTTTTTTCGCTTCGCAACTGGCGGGTCAGCATATGAAGGAGCGTAAGGGTGGGAAGATTATCAACATCTCTTCGGTAGGCGGCCATACGGCTCTTCGAACAGGAGTAGTATATGGCGCGACCAAAGCTGCATTAATTCATATGACCAAAGTTCTCGCACTGGAATGGGGGAAATATGGAATCCGTGTGAATTCAGTAGGACCATGGTATTTCCGAACTCCTTTGACCGAAAAACTGCTGGATGATCCCCAGTATTTGCAGGAAATTGTAAGTCGTACACCGCTACAGCGTGTGGGAGAATTGGAGGAAGTGGTAGGACCGGTCGTATTCCTGGCATCGGATGCAGCGGGATACATCACAGGTCAGACGTTATTGGTTGACGGTGGCATGTCCATCTACGGATTCTAGATAAGTTCTTTCGTAAGAGTCTGAAAAAGTGGGTGGCATAACCAACACATGGGTAATAACATAAGGGAAGTTATCTATATTTCTATTTATCTGTACCCAATTCACTGAACTTGGAGGAAGATAACGATGGAAACGCGTAATTACGGAAACACGGGTATGCAAGTAAGCACACTTGGATTCGGTGGGTCGGAGATTCGAGATTCATCCAGAGGCGATGTGGAACAATTGCTGAATAGTGCTTTGGATGCGGGATTAAACGTGATAGATACGGCTGAATGTTATGGTGACAGCGAGGAGTTAATCGGTGAGGTGTTGTCACATCGGCGCGATGATTACTATCTGTTCACCAAATGTGGACATGCTGCCGGGATTGATGGGCCGGATTGGGATGCCAAAGTACTGGAGCAGACGATTGATCGTAGTCTGAAGCGGTTGAAAACGGACTATGTGGATGTTATCCATCTGCATAGCTGTTCTGAGGAAGTACTTCGACAAGGAGCAGTAATCGAAGTACTACAGCGTGCCAAGGAAGCAGGGAAGACCAGGTTTATCGGATATAGTGGGGATACAACAGATGCGCTCTATGCGATTAAGACCGGAGCATTTGATAGTCTGGAGACTTCATTAAATATAGCAGATCAGGAAGCGATTGAACTTACGTTGCCTGAGGCGAGAAAGAGAAATATGGGAGTGATCGCCAAAAGGCCAATAGCTAATGTGGCCTGGACATTTGAAACGCTCTCCGAAGAAGCATATCCATATGCATATTGGAAGCGTTTAAGTGAGCTTCAATATGGTTTTCTGGGCGAAGATGCCCAGGCAGCGGTAGAAACAGCACTGCGTTTTACACTAAGTACCGAAGGTGTAGATACAGCTATTGTTGGGACCGCCAAGCCCAATCGCTGGCAGCAAAATGCTGACCTTGTGGCCAAAGGGCCGTTACCACAGAAGCTGTATGACGAGATTAGAGCACGATGGAAAGAAATTGCCGGATCAGATTGGACGGGCCGTACTTAAAATTAAAGCACTGAATTATTAACGAAGCCGCCGTTATGGCGGCTTTTTTGTGATTAATATTAAATATTTTCATCATATGAAAAATTCATAATAGTATTCAGAGTGTGGGCTACGAAAAAAATTAGGAAATAATGCCTATACATCAGCTTAGGCCGAAAATCGGGAAAAGGGATGAATGAGGAAAACTCCCAGAATGAAACCTTCCGTTTTCACGGACGACCAAATCTTGAAAAAACGAAGAAGCTAATGAGATTGCACGAAAATAGGAAGTCTGATTTCGATATGAAAGTATTGATAAATTTTTTATACTATTTCAACATATGAAAAATTCACAATAGAAAGATTATTCTTCTCACCTTAGTTACCATACCCCATTTAGATACATCGACGTATCAACACGTTTAAAAGGAAAACCACTTCAACAGTTTAAAGTCAACAACTTTTTTTAAATTTTACATGGAATTGAATATATTTCATTATGAGAAGGACGAACAACGTACAACTTAAATTCTATCCTAAAGATCGAGTTTATTATACATATTATATATTATGTAAACTTAAAAACAGTTCTTTTATTAATACAGACATAAAACCTCCATGACCTGTAAATCGTAAGGGGATAAGGCAGAAGGAGGAGCTTCATGAAAAGTCAGGTACACACGAAGAAGGACGACGAAAAACTAAGTTGGGTCAGTCTGTCTTTGTTTGGGGCGGGTTGCACGCTTGGAACAGGATTTTTTCTGGGAACCAGTCTCGCGATTCATTGGGCCGGCATTTTTGTACTTGTATTGTTGGTGCTCGCTGCAGCAGGTACCTACTTTGTATTTGGTGCGCTGGCGCAGATGACGGCAGATGATCCGAAGGAAGGGGCATTTCGAACCTATGCAGGCGAAGCATTTGGACCTTGGGCCGGCTTCGGTAGTGGGTGGATGTACTGGTTTTCTGAAATGCTTATCATGGGTAGCTCTTTGACAGCACTCGGGCTCTTTTCTCAATTCTGGTTTCCCAAGTTTCCGCTATGGGCATTTGTCGCGGTATATGCGGCTATCGGTCTGTTCATTGCTGCACTGGGAGCGAAAGGATTAACCAAAACAGAAAATATTCTTGCGGTAATCAAACTTGCTGCAACGGTTGCATTTATAGCGATAGGGGGAGCAGCTTGTCTGGGTTGGTTACCTGTAAAAGTGACACCAGAACAATTGAAGAATGAATGGTTTCCGCATGGGGGTAAGGGAGTATGGACCGGTTTCATCTATGCATTCTTTGCTTTTGCCGGAATTGAGGTGATGGGTTTGATGGCAGCTAACCTGAAAGAACCGAAAGATGCCGTGAAATCAGGTCGCGTAATGTTATTATCGGTGAGTACACTCTATGTCATTGCGATAGCATTGATCCTGTTCCTCGTGCCATCCGCTCAGTTGACTCCAGATGAAAGTCCGCTGGTCAAAGCCATGTCAACCATCGGATTAACCGTGGTGGTTCACATTCTCAACGGAATTCTGATCATTGCCGGATTCTCAACGATGGTGGCTTCACTCTATGCGATTACCTCCATGTTGGTAAAACTCGCAGAAGATGGAGATGCGCCGAAGCTATTTACGAAAACCTGGGGAAGAAGGATATGCCGCTTCAGGCATTGTGTTGCACAGCGGCGGGATTAATACTGTCCACGTTGATGGCATTATGGATGCCCAAAAACCTGTTCGAATATGTGACGACAGCAGGTAGCCTGGTCTTGATGTATACATGGCTGCTTATCTGCATCACATATATTAAAAAAATGAAGCCTGTGAAGTGGAATCGCATCAAAGTATGGATTGCGATGGTACTCATTGTGGCCGCTGTGGCCGGAACAGCGATGGAAAAAGCCAGCAGAACGGGTCTGCTGGCAAGTATAGGACTTGTCGTAATTCTAGGGATCATCACGTACATTGTTCACAAAGTACGTGGCTCCAAATCGCAGCAGTCTTCACCATCCAGATGACAAGCCAGTTCAAGTTTACCCAAGTTAAACAAAATATGAATGGATTGACGTAAAGATTATTTGGTCAACTTGCCTATGGCTTGCTTCATCCGCATGAAGGGACATTTGGAAGGTGTCTGCTCATCATCGGGCAGGAAATACTGTTTCCATTCCAGATTATCCTGTTGACCATACCACATTAGCGAAGGGTGAGCTGGAACAGCATCATACGCAGCGAGACGTTTGCGGATCAAGGTTTTCATTTTACGGCCAAGAGGCGTATTGTCGTTAATGGATTCGAATACCCATCGTGGTTGAAAAGCAAACATGAGGTAAGGAAAATGTCGGCTGGCTCGGAGTTCATGTGCAGGAGTCGCACAGAAACAAAAGTAAGGCTCTCCACCAAAGCAAAACTCCCATGATGAATCGTGAGGATCGGTTGAAATATGTTCCGGCCAAGACTCGGTATCGTGTGAACTTACCCGATTAAGCATTTGCCAAAATAACGTCTGATATTGCTCTACCGTTGTATGATCTTTCAGATCGCTTGGCGTCTCACAGATGACCACCATTGAAGCGTATTGACCGGTGTCTCTGGAGACAGGACCATATTGTCTGAGCAGGTCAGCCATATCCACAGCAGCCTGTTCAGAACGGGGATCACTTGTAAAGCCGTACCTCAAATGTCCTGACAGAAACCCCATTCGCCCTGGTACACACGGATACGTATTATGTTCATCGGCGATCATCTTGGCAAATTGCGAATAAGCGTCCTGCTGCCAAGATGGAAGACGCTCGTATACACTATTTATTTCGTCGGCACTATACAGCTCAGCCATTGATACCCAACTCCATTCCACATGATACCGTTACAGTATTAATGTGGAGGAAGTTGGGTGACTGTCCTGCCTGATTTTATTGTCAGAAAAAAATGGAACGCACAGCTTCGTACCCAAAATACAAACCAAATCCAATTAGGCAGATTCCTGAAATAACCGATATCCAGCGTAAGACATTTTCGTTGCTATGCTTGTGGAAGCGACTGGCCATTCCAGCCATAATGACATCCCACACCAGGATGCCAATGAATATGCCTGAACTATAGAACAACAAATGAGCAGTATCCGTATGTTTCACAGTTGTCGCAAGAATGGAGCCATAGATCCCAAGCCAAAACAAAATATTCAGTGGATTGGACAGGGCCATCAAAAAGCCCGATATAAACGATTTTCGAACAGTCGCCTCCGCAGTAGATGTGCCTTGAATACCTTGTCTCAGCTTCGAGAGTGTTTCCACTCCCGTGTAAATCAGAATAAAACTGCCAAAGGACCAGAGAAAGAGCGCATGAACGGCGTGTCCAGAAAATGAGCAACCCCAAAATAAATCAGCAGCATATACACCAAATCCGCAAACATGGCGCCGAGTCCCAAAATCCAGGCATGCATGAATCCATGTCGGGCTCCACGGTCGAGTTGGGCGGCGTTAATCGGACCGATTGGAGCGGACAATGATATTCCCAGAATAATATAACTGAACAGTACAGACATAAACACGTTCACTCCTTAACGGGTTCGATGAATTGTACCAGTCGTCACATAAATGGGTACAAGTCATCGTATTCCCGCAAGGAGTGAATTAGAACAAGCTACTTATATCATGTTGGCTCAATCAAGCTTCGGTGAATTGTGTTAAAATTCAACATCCAATTGAATGGGGGTGCAGTTGTAACCGTTACATGAGCTTTCTTCACAAGGGCAAGCGGAGAGCCCAATCGTGAGGTCCATTAATGCCTCCATCTCGATATAATCACCTGCACGGGAGTCAGGAGCGACAACATCAATCTTACCTTTACTATCTACGACGGACTTCATAAACAGGTTAAAGGGATAGTGTTGATCCGGCGGTAAGATCGCGAAGGGTTCAAGTGCAGTGTTCAGATTGTGATAACAACTGGCGTGATCTTTTTTATCGTATAACACTTCATACATCTCTGGACGGCAAGCGGAGTTGAAGAAATCATGTACCCCAACGGTATCACGTACAATCTTGAGTAATGGTTGGTATTGATTGGAATACACAAACTGTCCCGGTTTAATACGGTAAGTACGCAATACGTCCATGGTCACACCAGGGTCCAAGCGATGGTTAGCATTTGCAGCATCGTATGCGACAAAATCGATAACTTGCTGTCCTTCAAGATCCGTTATACGCAGTAAAGAACCCTTGCTTACGTTTAGCGCATATCCCGTTTTGGCAGGGATACGATAAGACTGTTTATGGCGCTGATTGGTATTCATCGGTCACAATTCCTCCGCTACTTTTTACTTTCAGTATGCGGAGCAGAGGAAGCTTTCATGCTCTTATGTTGGAAATAGTGGATTGCCTCTCATCCCGATCCAGAGATCCGACTGTTCAAGCTGTGCGGCCAGATGTAATAACCAATCTTCGCGTCCCTTGGTCGCCATCACCTGAACGCCCATGGGTAAACCTTCAGGTGTCACATGCAGAGGTACACTTATCGCAGGCTGGCCTGTCAGATTCGCAAGCTGGGTGAAAGGTGTATACGTAAGACTTGGCTCAAACATTTCATAGATGAGTTGTTGCTGCTGAGACTTGTCCAACTCACTAATCCGCATGAAGTTACGGATCTGTTCATCATGAGGTGTTAATTCTCCAATCTTAGGCGCAGAAAATGCGTTCACGGGTGTGATATAGAAGTCATAACGCTCAAACAGGGTGGACATCTGAGCTGCGGCTACATCCCATTCAGCCAAGCTATGTACAAATTCCGCTGCAGACACCTTTTTGCCAGCTTCAGCCAGAACCCAGGATTCAATCTCCATATCATCAGAGGTCAGAGCCCGGCCCATGGAGCGTTCCATAGAAGAGATCATCGCGGCCATCTCACCACTATTCATCATGTAATAGTTCTCCATCAACCTCACCCCGTTGACTGGACTCAGCTTTCTTCAACATGATGACCTTGGTCTTCCAACCAGCGAACGAGCTTGAATACAGACGCTTTGGCTTCTGCACTTACGGGTGTACCTACAGGCGAATCTGTTGTGTATGCAATTTTCAGTTTGCGTTGATGTGGATAGCTCATATCTGCCAAATAACTGCCTGGAAAGAGTGGCGCATGAAATGCAGCTTCAGGCTGGATGACTTGTAAGGTATCAAGCAATGCAGCACTGTCCCGAACCGAGCGAGAGAGGGCGAAATCAATCGATGCGCCTTGCCATTGACGACCAACTCCCGGTCCTACAGGAGTGCGCCCGCGGGTTGGCTTCAATCCAAACAGTCCGCTAAAGGAAGCGGGGATACGAATCGAACCGCCTCCGTCACTGGCTCCAGCCAGAGGAACAATACCCGAAGCTACAGCCGCGGCGGCACCACCGCTTGATCCACCTGGAGAGTGATTGGTATTCCAGGGATTGCGACTTGGACCATGGAGGCGGGGCTCGGTGATATTTTTCAAGCCAAACTCGGGCGTATTCGTATGTCCCATGATGATAAAACCCGCATCCCGGAGTCGAGTGACAAAATTGGAATTGCGTAATGCCCGATGTTCACTGAACAGACGGGAGCCTGAAGTTAGCAATTCACCTTCCAAGGATTGCGAGATATCTTTCAGAAGCAGAGGCACACCGGCAAAAGGTTGTTCTCCAGGGCGAACCAAGCTTGCTTCCTCCCGAGCGCGAGTTTCATATGTACGGATAACCGCATTCAGTTGCGGATTCACTTCTTCAAGGCGTGCAAACGCCGCTTCCAGCAATTCAACCGGGGATACCTCCCGGGAGCGGACCAGTTCAGCCAAACCTACGGCGTCGTAGGAGGTATATGAGAATGAAGACATGAATGATCGTTCCTCTCTGAATATAATTTATCTGTTTATTCCATATGTCATCGTACCACCGGATTAGGCAAAAGACAAAACAGATCAATGCATATTAAGTAATTGCAATAAAAAAACCACTGCTCACCTAATTTGAGGTGCAATGGTTTTATTTTTATATTGGAATTATTGATTTATATGTGATGCTCATATATATCCTTACTCAGTTCGCAGCTTTGGTGCCGCATCGGCCGCAGTGGATGATCTTTCTTGCTGTTTGGAAATGGCAAAGAGGGCAATCCAGATCAGGATAAAACCAAGCAGCTGCTCCATGTAATCAGCGTACGGAAAGCAATCCAGTTCACCAACACACCTGCCATCGGGAAGCTAAGCTCCGCGAGTGTTGCAACAGACGCTTTGGTTGAAGACAACCCTTTGTAATACAACAGAAGACTTAGCAAGCCTGGTAACAATGCCTGACCGAGAATATTGAGGATGACAGCAGCCTGTTCTCCAGTTCCGGTTGGGAGTGTCCATGCCGCACCTTCGTTCCACGTCATAAAGATCAGGAGTGGGAGCGCAACGACGAAGCGAAGGGAGGTGACGGTTTCGTAACGCGCCTGTCCCAGCATCAATCGTCCCATAACGGTTGATCCTCCCCATAAGGCAGCAGCTCCAAGGGATAACAAGCTTCCAGCATGAATCCAATTGTCCCAGTTACCTAATGGCAATGTGAAGCCGAATGTAAGCAGATACGTACCTAATAAGGCTATGAAGAACAATCCGCCGAAGCGACGTGGCAACGTTTCTTTCAGTAACAGCTTAGCCAGTACGATCGCGAAGAGGGGTTGCATTTTTTGCAATAAAAGCACCGTATTCGGATCGTTATGTGTAAGGGCCATGGTGAACAATACCGTTGCGAGTGCTGAACCTCCCCATGAGATAAAGATCACGGAAATCCAGTGACGTGCACGCAGGTTTTTCAGATCAGCCCGGAATTTCCACAGCACGGGAATGGCGATCAGACTGACGATGATATGTTCCACCAGTACAATCTGTGTGGATGTCATCGTATTTAGCAAAATAATGCGGAAGAGTGGGTCAACACCCCATAAGGCGGCGCCGAGAACGACAAGCCAGAACCCGGTATTACTTCGTTCCTTGCGGTAAACAGGTGATGCTGCTGATGTCTTTTCCATATTCAGGACTCCTTCGTCAGAACACGGAATCTTCAGTTGGCAAAATCGACAAAAGCCCCCGTTTCGGTATATACCAAATAAACGGGGCTCATCCAAGGACATGCGTCAGGAAAGAGGCCTTCCCATAACGGCATGTCAATGTGTTGATCTTCTCTCATCCGGACTGTACCGTCGGCCTTGGATTCACACCAAGTCAGTCGCTAGATGTCCTTCGTTAAGAACGAATAGCGAGTCGCGGGCTGGTTCCGAAGAACATCACCGCCGGTTGGGAATTGCACCCTACCCCGAAGATCCTATTCAATTATATAGTGTGTTGAACAAGCTGTAACATTAATAAGTTCATCTTATTCCTGTAAGCGCTAGCAGTTCAAGCATTTTTTTTAGAAAATGATATTCCAGCTTCCTTGCTGTCTGCGAAGCAGCACGATCTGGCCTGCGTGATAGGCATCGTGAAGTATCCAGCGGGCAAGTTGGTCTGCCCATTTCGTTTCGGAGTCCATATATGCGGCTTCAAGATCTGACTCTTGTAGTGCAGCCAATTGATCTCGCAACTGTTGCGCTAATCGGGTTGTACCCTGTAGCAGGGTATTCCATCCGGCTGTGTCCGTTGCATCTCCAGCATTCCCAAACGTGTATTCATTGGAGTCTACAGCAGGAAGGGTGGGCTCTTTACCTTGCATGCGGCATAATAAGCGATGATTGTAATAATACATATGGTTAACCAACTGCCAGATGCTTAATCCACCTGAGGGTGGAACCCAGGCTGCTTGTTCTGCGGTAAGACCTTCCAATGCCTTCGACAAAGGTACAATCCAATTACATTGATCCCAAGTATCATCCTTTTGAATAAGTAACACATCTAGTGCTGTTGTTTTCGTCATTGCCTGTTCCTCCTTGTGTAATTTTAATTTAAGTTGTAACTAGCTAAAACTAATTAATGAGGTTACACTTAATATAACACATCAAAGAAGAGATGTAACCATCTTTATTGAATTAAGGTGGTTACACCAAACGGAGGTATAATATGGACCGACTTTGGACCGATTTTGTAAACAGCGATTATCACGACTGGCGTGGGGGAGATCGATCAGAGGACAGGCTCGGGAAGGCGAGCTGGCAGCAAGATTTTCTGAATCGATGGCAACTTCACGCTTCTGTTCCTGCATCTCCGGAAGATGAGGTGTTAATGAGAGACTTTAGAAATAATTTGATGGCACTTGGAGCCCGCTTGTCTTCCGGAGCATCATTAACGGATACAGAAAAACAATGGTTGAACAGCGTTATGGAAGCAGGACATGTCAGAAGAAAAATAACTACAATAGATCAGGAGCTCAAACTCCAATTAATAGCTGTAGAAGCTCATTGGCATCAAGTCATGGCTGAGGTGGCTGCTGATTTTGCCATGACTTTGGTGGAGGGAGAGAGTAACCGAATTCGGATCTGTGATAATTCGGATTGTCGCTGGATGTTCTATGATGATACCCGAAGCAGAACACAGAAGTACTGTGATGATAAAATGTGTGGCAATCTGATGAAGGTTCGCAGATTTCGAGCGAAACGCAAATCCCAAAATTGATAAATACTAACATTAACTATATAATGTATATATACTAGCGAAACAATAGTCAGAAGCAGTTCGGATTCGTAAGCAGGATGTGATCGTCTTTCAAACCAAATCAGATGGGAGATGTGTCTTGTGCGGACAAGTTATCTGTTGAAAAATGGCTGTGTGTTGTCGATGGACGCTCGAATTGGACAATATAAGAGGGCGGACGTTCTGATTCAGGATTCACTAATTATGGCGGTTCAGCCCGATCTGGATATTCCGGATGCCGAGGTCATTGATGCTTCATCGATGATTATTATGCCTGGGCTGGTGGACACGCATCGGCATGTGTGGGAGTCACTTGTCAAAACAGTGGGAACCAACTGGTCGTTGCCAGTCTATCTGCAAAATCTCTATTATGGAGCTATGGGAAGCAAGCTCCGTCCACAAGATAGTTACATTGCTAACTTGCTCGGTTCCTTGGAAGCGCTTAATGCAGGAGTGACGACCGTGTTGGATTGGAGCATGCCATACTCCACTGAGCACACAGATGAACTGATTCGTGGACTTCAGGATGCCGGGATTCGCGCGGTATTTGCTCATGGCGTACCTGGTGAGACCAACTACTGGAATCGGGATAGCCTGCTGACGTATTCGAATGATGTAAGAAGAGTCAAAGAACGGTATTTTTCATCACGGGATCAGCTGCTCACCTATGGGCTTGCCATACGTGGTCCGGAGTTCAGCCATTGGGATACAACCGTGAAGGAGATCGAGCTGGCTCAAGAGCTGGATGCAATCTGTTCCATGCATGCCGGATTTGGCACTTGGGGATCTGCGGATCGTTCCATTAGTCGCTTATACGAAGCGGGATTGTTGAGCCCACGAGTGAATATCGTTCATGGTAATACCATGGGCATGGATGAATATAAAATGTTAGCCGATAGCGGTGCTTCCCTGTCGGTCACACCTGAAGTTGAAATGATGATGGGGCATGGATATCCCGCAACCGGATATTTCCTTGAACACGGGGGAACCCCTACACTTGGTGTCGATGTCGTAACGTCCACAGGCGGAGACATGTTCTCACAGATGAAGTTTGCACTGCAAGCTGAACGATCCAGAGCGAATGAACAACTCCTGCAGCAGGGTGAGATGCCAGGTGAATTGAACTTGCAGTCCAGCCAAGTACTGAGATTTGCAACTTCAGCTGGTGCCCAAGCATTGGGATTGGAGCAGAAGGTGGGTACGTTGACCCCAGGGAAGGAAGCGGATCTGATCATGATTCGGACCACCGATCTGAATCTGTTCCCGGTTCATGATCCAATCGGCGCTGTCGTACAGTTTGCCAATCCATCCAATGTCGATACGGTCTTTGTGGCAGGTAAACTCGTGAAGCGAGAGGGTAAGCTGCTCCATGTTGATTTGGATGCGATTCGTCATACGGCGATGCAGAGCAAAGAGTACTTGTTATCCCAATATCGGATGTCGGATGCGGAGAGAATTGCTTTCTCGTAATTTGTTTTACTCTTCAAACACAAGATATGATAAGTTCGTATTTTTATTTTCATATACATCTTAAAAGTAAGAAAATGAAGGGCCACATAACATATGTGGCTCTTTTACATGCCTGCATATCGTCGAATCAGACAGGATAAGCGGGAATAATACAGCGGAAAAAGACGAAAGGAGCTCTCATTCTCTGTAATTCATATAACAAGGTATTAATGATTGTTCTTTCGGAAAATGGGGCTCTGAAAAACTGCGCATAATATAAATTATACGCAGTTTTGTTTTAAATCGATTTTCATATTCACCCCCGTGCAACAGTTCATGATAATTTTCGCGAAAAAAGAACAAAATAAGAAATCATTAAAAATAAATTTAACCAAGCAACGCGATAACGTGTAGAATTCGATAGGTTTTTATAGGTGATCGATAAGATAGAACAAATGACTTTTTCATAGAACAGATGGGAAGGCATCCAATCTCTGCTACATCCATTGCACATTTAAGATTCATGACGAGAGGAACATGACTATGCGTGAGAACGAACATCGATCTTCATTATTTCGTAAAAAACCTATTGCCTCGGAAGGCGATAACAGCAGTGCTTTGAAACGAGCGCTCGGTCCACTCGACTTAACGACACTTGGGGTGGGTGCCATTATTGGAACCGGGATTTTTGTACTGACCGGCGTAGCTGCCGCAACGTATGCAGGTCCTGGTCTTGTATTGTCCTTTTTACTGGCAGGTATCATATGTGCATTCGCTGCATTGTGTTATTCGGAGTTTGCCTCAAGCGTACCGGCATCGGGCAGTGCGTACACGTATAGCTACACGGCTTTTGGTGAAGTGATTGCCTGGATTCTGGGATGGGATCTGATATTGGAGTATGGATTCGCCAGTGCGGCAGTAGCCAGCGGATGGTCTGGATATTTCCAAACGTTGTTATCCGGATTTGGACTGGAGTTACCTCATGCGCTCACAAGTGCATTCAGCTCGGAAAAGGGTACGTATTTTGACATCACGGCTGCGGTCATTACGTTAATTATCACCTTCCTGCTAACCAGAGGGGTCAAGGAGGCGGCTCGTGCGAACGGCATCATGGTAGCGATTAAAATTATCGTGGTGCTGATCTTCATTGGTGTAGGTGTCTTCTATGTAGAGCCTACAAACTGGCAGTCCTTCTTGCCCTTTGGTATCTCGGGTGTAACTGCGGGAGCAGCTACGGTATTTTTTGCCTACATCGGATTTGATGCGGTCTCCACTGCGGCAGAAGAGGTCAAGCGACCACAACGGGATCTGCCCATTGGCATTATTGCGTCGCTGGCCATCTGTACGGTGCTCTACATTGTTGTTTCGTTGATTCTCACAGGTATTGTGCCGTATAACATGTTGAATGTAAGTGATCCGGTTGCGTTTGCATTTGAATTTGTGCAATTGAAGGGTTTATCCTGGATTGTATCGCTAGGAGCGATTACGGGTATTACGACGGTATTGCTGGTCATGATGTATGGTCAGACACGTCTGCTCTACTCCATGTCTCGTGACGGACTGCTGTCACCGGTTTTCTCCAAGGTTAGTGGCAAAAGTCAGACTCCTGCTATAGGGACATGGGTTGCGGGCATTATCGTCGCGATGTTCTCCGGGTTCATCTCGCTGGGACACTTGGCGGAGCTTACAAACATCGGAACGTTGTTTGCTTTTGCTGTCGTAAGTCTGGGTATTATCGTGTTGCGTAAAAATAACCCGGATCTCAAACGCGGCTTCCGCGTGCCACTCGTACCACTGATTCCGATTCTGAGTGCCTTGGGTTGCGTATACTTGATGACACGCCTTGCAGCGCTCACATGGATTACATTCTTTGCTTGGTTGATCATCGGTTTGATTATCTACTTTGCGTATGGACGCCATCACAGTCATCTGAATCCGGCACGCCTAATCTCCAGTACTTTCAGATCGAAGAATAAGTAGACAAGCCAAGAACATATTCAACCGAGAAATATCTTCTATTTTCCTCATTTCGTATCGCTCAGGCGAAGCGAGATGGGGATTTTTTATATGGCAGGACAAAGGGGGATAACAGCCGGAGAAGGTTGGAATTTTCTTCATATATGGGTAAGTAATAAGAGGCGTGACGCTTTTAAACGGAGGGCCGGGGTTGCGGCTCAGTCAAATATGAAATATATTTGGGGATGTGACATGCCATCAGAGAGAAGAGAGGGATGTATCATGAACACACCATTACATACGAATTCAGATCATCAAAATGCAGCTTTTGGATTTGCCCTGGCTGACTCAGCCGTACTTGCAGAGGCACAATTGCTTGTTTCACATTCAGGGGCTTCACAAGCCTTGCAGTTGGATATTGATCGGCAGCGACTTCTGAAGGATGGCCGCAAGGTATCTGTTATAGCACAACCGTTGGATTCACCCGTCCATCGTCAGGATGCCAATATTATCTATGGTCAGGAGCTAGCATACGTTCAATATGCTGTTAATCTGAAACCGGATAGCAGGATCTCTATTGTTTCTATCGAAGGCGTGGAACAGCCTGTTGATCTGGGTTGGTCAGCTTTTACAGAAGGGGAATACGAACTTCGAATCTCCCTGCATATGAAAACACCTCGCATTGCTGAAGGCGCGCTTGAACCTGAGCAGATTGCAATGGTTAGGTACGCGCAGGTGATTACCGTATATATTTCACTTTTCCCGGCAGAAGCAGCGTCCTTGAATTCACCATCTCAAGCTGTGTGGAGCAGAAACCATCATGTGTTTGATTCCTATGGCAGAGGAGGATTCATTCTTGCCGATCTGCCTCGACTTGCTCAACGTATAGAGGAACTGATCGGACCGGGCAACCACAATCTGATTGAACGATTTGCGGAAGGGGAACTGTCGGATACGTTGCTGGAAGAGGGTTTGATGGCGTTGGCATGGGCGTGACGCCCTGGTGTTACTCACTCTATTCTGCACCAGAACAGTCATCTGCTCGAATGCTAGCCGTGGACAAGCTGGGTGATGAACCTGAACGGCAAGGAATCTACCGTATCGATCCGTCCATTCAGCAATTAAGTATTGTGCCGGCGAATGAACTGGCTTACTGGCCTGCCTGTGTTCAGAACGATTGGCCTGTCATCGATGTGGCGGGCGAAGGTGAGACATTGCATATGGATCTGTACACGCAGATCTGTGAATCCGTGAAGGGTTTGCACGAAAATCCATTGCCATCGTTTGTACTTACCCGTAGCCAGGGAGATCCCGAAGTGATCATTCCGCTGATAAACGTTGTCATAGTGGAAGAAGAGTAGGGCCTATACTTTATAATAAATATATAAATTGAACCAATCATTTACACGAAAGCGGAGAGGACAGAAAGAACCTGAAAAAGCGAAGCTAAAAGCTTTCTGCAAGAAAGCTGCTTCGGAAGCATACGCTCCCCTTTATCAATGGATTCTCCCCTTGAGAAAAGGGAATCAGAAAAATCCGTTGATAACAGCGATTGGAAGGTTGTTCTGTCATCGTAGTGTCGGTGTAAATAATCTTAGCCAATTTTAAACGAATCGAGGTGAGGATGACAGGTGATGACCGAGGAGATTCAGGAGCAATATGCGGACGAGTTGGAAGCATTTCACATATGGATGAAGGACGCCGGATATACAGGCCATACAGTAAAATCATACACGGGTGACGTGGTGGAATTTCTGGTCTCCATTCAAGGGAAGTCACTGGAGCAGGTCAAAAAGCTGCATGTGCTGTCTTTTCTGTCCCGCGCCCGGGAGCGTGGGGTTAGTGATGCCACCAGAAATCGCAAACATGCGGCAGTGAACTGTTTTTACAAATCCCTCATTGAACTCGAATTGTTATCGAATAATCCGGCTTTTGGGATCAAAAAATCCAAAACCGAGAAAAACCGTGCGCCTGTTTTCCTTGATGAAAGTGGTTTGACACGTTTCCTGGAGTCGGTAGATGGCAAGTATCGCACACGTAACCTGGCTGTTTTTCTGCTGATGGGATATATGGGATTACGGGTAGGAGAAGTGCATGCTTTGAATTGCAAAGACTATAATGCGGAGCGGCGTACTTTGGATGTATTTGGTAAAGGGCGTAAGTGGCGCTCCCTGCCTGTACCCGAGACTGTGGCAAACGTATTGTCGCAAGCGATGGCTGAGCGTCTGGAGCCTTGGCGACCAAAAGAGGAAGCATTGTTTGTCTCGCAAAAAGGCAAGAGACTGTCGATTCGCAGCATCCAGCTGATCTCTACGGAAACCTTTGAACGCTTCCAGCAGGAATCACCAGCCAATCAACGTCAAAACTACTCCAGTCATAAGCTGCGTCACTCCTTCGCGACCATGATGTTGCGACGTGGAGCCGACCTGCGTACGGTGCAGGAGCTGCTCGGTCACGCATCCATTCAAACGACAACGGTCTATACACATGTCACCAGCAGGGAGAAAGAAGAGGCTATGGCTCTGCTGGACGTTAAACTGCCGATATATTAAGAACTAAATTAAGAAGAAAAGAGTGCTTATTTAATCTGAAGAGAAGTCTGTCCAAGTGACAGACTTTTTTTGTTTTCATTTGGAGGATTAAAGTTTAAAACATAATTAATATTATGTTAACTTGTTTTCAGAAAAGTGATTCTTATTCTTAAAAAACCAAAAGACCATCTGAATCTTCTCTTTGGAAGAATCAAAATGGTCTTTTGGCTGCTATGGCAGATCTTTTAATGACAACATTTAATGTGCTGAATCGTTCACCGCATAAAAGATTGCATGTTCTATGGCTGGATTACTCCAGTCCAGCGATTTGTTCTTTTAATTTGTTAGCAGATGCCTGGAAAGCCACTTTCTCGGTTTCATTCAACGGAAGAGGCAGAATCTCGCGCACACCGTTGCGATCGACAACGCATGGAACGCCCAGATAAACATCCGATACGCCATTGTAGTCTTCAAGCAACGTGGACACGTTCAGAACGGAGCCCTCGTTGCCGAGAATTGCAGCTACAATGCGGTCCAGAGCAAGGGCAATTGCATAGGAAGTTGCGCCTTTGGCATTAATAATCTCATACGCTGCATTTTTGGTACGGTCGAAGATATCTTGCTGTGTCTCTTCATCCAGTTCCAGATCTGTTCCTGCAACGTTGGCCAGGCTCCATACAGGTACTTCGGAATCGCCATGCTCACCAATAATGTGGGCGTGAATACTACGTGGGTCGATTCCTTTATTTTTACCAATCAGGTAACGGAAACGTGCGCTATCGAGCAATGTACCTGAACCGATGACACGGGAAGCAGGCCATCCGCTTTGTTTCCAGGATGTATAGGACAAAATATCTACAGGATTCGTTGCAATCAACAAAATTCCATGGGAATTCACTTCAGTAATACGCTCAATAATATCTTTGAAAATGCTTGCATTTTTCTTCAGCAGATCAATCCGGGTCTCGCCTGGTTTCTGGGAGGCACCTGCTGTAATAATTATGATATCTGCATCTTTGCAGTCCGAATAATCGCCAGCCCATACTTTCACGCCTCCGGTAAACGGAAGACCGTGGTTCATATCCAGCATTTCGCCGGTTGCCTTATCATGATTCACATCCACAAATACCAACTCGGATGAACGCTGTCTCAACATGAGCGTGTATCCCGTTGTTGTTCCCACCGCACCCATGCCTACAATCACGACACGACTGGGTTTCAATGCTGCACTGTTTGTCATGTTCATATCCTCTCCTTTTGGGTTATACTCCCATCCATATTAAGGGATTACAGAATATAAAGCGAGTGTTGTCTATAAAATAGTTCACATTTCATGTCTTTTTACCATTTATTCCGTCGAAAAACAGTTTAGGATGAAATTAATGGTATCAGATGTGCGACATATAGCCGAGAAAATTAACTAAAAAAGGGAGAGAGTCGGCCCTTAGCGGGCAATGAGCCTTTTACATAAGGTTTGTGGTAGAATAGGAGCAGTGGATTCTGATGAATCGTAAATAAAACGCCATGGGACAGGCATGCGCGCCTGTATATTGGATGAGAGAGGTGGAACCCACTTGCGTTCGCAATGGATCAAAATCGCGCAGACAGCATTGCTGTCTATAGGTATAGCAGCTTTACTCGCTGCATGCACCGACTCAGATCAACCTCCGGAAGCAGAACCTCCGCAGCAGCAGGAGGACGCCGGAAATACAGGGCAGACATTAACGGTCGTTCCCCCTGTAAACAGTACAGAATCTGCAGATATGGCCAAGTACCAAATACAGACCCGTTTAACCGATTTTCAGTTGCTTAATGACAACGGGGGATTGGCGTGGGGTGTGACACGGAATGCGCTGCGACTGTACTATACACAGGACCAGGGAAAGACCTGGACCAATATTTCACCCTCGGAAAATGTACAATTTCCGGCTAACCCCAAATATGGACAAAGCATTTATTTTGTAGATCGTACACATGGCTGGATTGTTCGTGAAGGCATGGGTGGAACAGACACCATGGTGCTTCGCACCAACAATGGGGGTGTAACCTGGAGTCTCTCTTCACTGTCCAAGACGGATAAAGTGACTGCGATCTCATTTGTATCTCCTGAAAAAGGCTGGATTCTTACCACGGTAGATACCGCTATTGGTAAACAGGACAAGAAACTGTATTTCACCAAGGACGGTGGAATCACCTGGAATCGGATGTCCTCCAGTGATGAAGACGGTAAAACGGAAGCAGAAGAGATTTCCAGACGTGGATACACCACAGGCATGACTTTCTCGGATCCAAAGCATGGTTTCCTGACAGCAATCGAGTTCGGTACACCGAAGTTGTATGTGACCTCAGACGGCGGAGAGAACTGGGATGCAGGACCATCTTTCTTCGATCGAAAAAAATTCAACGGCTGTGGTAATTTCAGTATCAGTCCACCACAATTTTTTGGACGTGAAGCCCAATCTGCCTGGATGTCCATGTCTTGTGCTCAAGGCGAGAGCACGGCATTTAATGGTTTTTTCACCACAGATGGCGGAAAGAGCTGGAAAGTATCCAATTTTACGTTAAATAAACAAACGGGTGCGAATCGTAACCTTTCACCGGTATTTCTGAATGGAATGGAAGGTTGGGCGATGCAGAAGGGCATAACCTACCACACCAAGGATGCGGGCAAAACATGGAATGCTCTTCCTGCAAGCAGTGTGCTGGAGAACATTCTCGAAGACTATCCGGAAATTGTGAAGATGCAGATGGTTACTTCCAAGCTGGGCTGGATATTGGTTGAAAATACCGATGCCAAAAGATCGTTGTTACTGCAAACTGTGGACGGCGGTGCACAGTGGAAAGTGCTTTAAATGAAGTGTTTTAGATGTGAATAGATAGGAAAAGTGAGGAGCCAGCGGGTTCCTTTTCTTTTCACTTAGTTTGTGAAATAAATCACAAATAAATTAGTTAAAAGGTGATATATTTAACTCAACAAGAGAAGGAGTGATGAAGATGAGAACCAACGGTCAGACTCAATTCACGCAGGCGGACGATTTAACCAGATATATGCTTCAATTATGCTACACATGTGACGATGCGAATCGTTGTACCACAGAGGAAGCAGTGAAGGCTTGCATGGCAGAGCATGCACAGGCGGACCAGCCCGAACCAGCTGAAGGTGGAGATGTAACTCGCGGGTTTATGGACTTGATGTACGCTTAGACATCATAACGGATCAAAAAAATGATATATCAACGTTTTTGCCCCCATCAGGGGGCTTTTTTTGATTAGTTTACGTACTTTCCATAATCGGGTACGGCAATGCGGTCAAATTCATTAACCAATTTTCTAAGGCTTGTGGTTAATAATTCACCAGACATCGGTAGTCCATGGCCAGTTACAGCAACCAATGGCTTTAAACTTTCAAGTGTAACAACAGATTGCTTTGCAGCTTCCCAATCTGTTGTTAAATAGCGAGGCGGTCCACTGATCTCCAATTCCTGAGTGAGTACTTTATATATATACTCTTGTTTTACAGTAGCGAAGGCATCACCTGCGATTAAAGCTCCGTCACTTTCCCTAAACAACGAAACATGCCCGGGAGAATGTCCTGGGTATGAATCCATCTAAATCCTGGCATATGGGGTACAGTTCCGTTCGGAGGTAACGTGTGTACATGACTTCCAAGGTTTATTGGTTCGTTAGGGAAAGCGGGGGACATCTTAGCTACCAAACCACCTTCAACTGTAGGGTCTGGTTCCGGGTAGCTTTTTACCCCTGTGAGGAAGGGGATCTCCAACGGATGTGCATAAACCGGAATTCCCCAGTGTTCGACAAGTTCGATTACCCCTCCGACATGATCAAAGTGTCCATGAGTCAAGATTACTGCTTTGGGGCGACTGTTTGTACCAAATCGATCCTCAATGATAGAAATGATTTCATTTGCTGACTTTGGCATTCCAGCATCTACTAAAACGAACTCATCAGATTTCGGGTTACCCACTAAACAGATATTTACAATTTGGATCGTGTAGCAAAATAAATCAGGTCGTATTTCAGTCCCCACACCACTTCCCACTGAAGTTACAGGGATAAACTTGTAATCTTTACCGTAATTCAATTCTTCTTCCATTAGCTCATCCTCCTTAACATTGTTAAATTGACTTGCTGTAGTATACCCAAAAGTTTAAAATTATCCGATTTCTCAGCCTGTACAACTACAAACGTATAGTAAGACGGACTTGATTTACGCTTAGGCTAATCATTCATGGGGGACGTTTCTGCGGAAGGGTTCTTTTTAATCTGAAGTAAAATGTATGCGCTTCTAAATGTACTTCGCAAATAGTGTAGCATGGGTTATTATAGAAATAATTAAGGTGAATTACTCAAAATGTGGAATTGATTTATTACCATAAGATAGAAAGGGATGAAACCATGAATATTCAGGATCTCCCAATAGAAATAAAAGAACATATAGGGGAAGTCCAGAAAATCACTTTTCCTAAGCAAGGTCATACTTCGACTGTGGCTATTCTACATACGTTCGACCAAAAGTACATCATCAAAAAAACCGAAAACGAACTCTATAATGAATGGTTATCCGATGAATATCAGGTGCTTCAATCCCTCTACCATACGGGACTCCCTGTTCCAAAAGCATATTTATTTCATACGGAGGAGACATCGAGATGGCTTCTGGTGGATTATATTGACGGAATCAGTTTAAGAGAATTTCTCTCTACGATGCCTGACCTTGAAAGTAAAGAAAAAGCGATATTTAACTTTGGGTTTTGTTTAAAGAAAATACATGAATGCTTTTGTCCTGTTGAATTATTGAGCAATGGCAGTCCTTGGTTAGATACGATGCTTAACAAAGCAGAATATAATCTAACTCATTTTACGGTAGACGGATCAGCAGAACGACTTCAACAGTTGAAAGATGCAAGACCAGAACCAGTAGTTCACACTTTCATTCATGGAGATTTTACTATAGATAATGTGTTAGTTAATGATTGTAATATTGTTGATGTTATTGACTGGGCAGGAGCGGCATATGGTGATCCAAGATATGATGTAGCATTAGGCATTAGACCGAAGCTTAACGCGTTTGATAATGAAAGAGATAGAGAAATATTTTATAAGGGTTATGGAAAGTTCAGAATAACGGATGAAGAATACAATTATTTTGAAGATGGGATATATAACTTCTTTTAGTGTGTTTTATACTACGTTCTTCAATTGTATATCCAATCACTTTAGAAGGAGTCGAAAAAATGAGCCCTCCAAAACATATCTTATCTGCCGCTGCAATCGTGATAAACGACAAAAATGAATTATTACTTATTAGAGGACCGCGAAGAGGATGGGAAATGCCAGGTGGTCAAGTAGAAGAAGGAGAATCTCTTAGTCAGGCTGCAATTAGAGAGACGAAAGAGGAATCTGGCATCGACATTGAAATCATCAAGTTTTGTGGAATATTTCAGAATATCGAAAATTCAATATGTAACACATTATTTCTAGCCAAACCAATTGGAGGAGAATTAACGACATCATCGGAGAGTTTAGACTCTTGTTTCTTCCCGATCGAAGAAGCCATTTTAAAAGTCGAATGGAAAAACTTCAGAGAAAGAATAGAGTATTGCTTAGAACCTGAGATGCAACCTTTTTGTGTTGAATTTAGTGATAAGAATAATATTTAATGTTTCCATAGAAGCGTGGTGTCATTAGAATATTTAAAGGGAACTTTATGAGTATTTCTTAATTGACTAAAATTATAATAGGGGATTTACATTGAATGCAGCCTTTACTAAGGTGGCCGGAGTTAGTTTTATTATTCTATCAATCTTAAGACTAACTCCGTATATTAATGTGACTGGGAAGTGGTTGTTATACATATCGATAGCTGCATTTTTTCTTATTCTATATGACTTAATGGAATTTGTGATTAAAAGATTAATGGTAAGTAACAATTTGAAACTAAGCAAGGTTTTATTTAGTTTTCGCCCAATCTTTATTGGATGTGCAGTGATGGCTATAATAGTTTTGCCTAATATCAAGGTTGCTATCTCTGTCAAAGACGTGAACACGTATAGTGATTTTTTCACTTTAATTAGCTTAGGCATAGCAATAATGTTAATTGGATTTAAAACTGAAAGAGATGAATCTATTTCGATGGAAAAAACTAAAGGGAAAGAAATTAGAGAATTCTTGAATTCAAGTGAAGGAGAAATGATTATTAAAAAATATATAGAAGAACAATCAATCGAAAATAACAAAAAAATAATAAGTTAGGTAGGTTTTAATTGGTCTTGATGCACTAAAAGTTTGAAGATCAATCCCAGAAAGCTAAAGGAGCTATTATGAGAAAATTACCGCTATTTATAGTGACAGGCGCAAGTGGAACTGGAAAAACAACGATCTCTTCGCTTGTTCGCAAGCAACTTCCCGAATTTGACGTATTTGATATGGATATCATCGATAACGTGGATTGGCAGATTGCCAAAGAGAATTGGTTGAGGATTGCGTATAGCATATCGCTAAGTGGACGAGGGACCATTTTGTGCGGAACAATGGTGCCGGAAAACATTGCATCGTCCGATTACATAGATCGGTTTGATCGAATCTTATACATGAATTTGCATTGTGACGATGTTACTCGCGAGACGCGTTTAAGAGCTCGGGGGTGGGATGAGAACTTGATTGAAGACCACAAAAATTTTGCCAACTGGTTACTCCAGAATTCGGAAACGGCATTCAATCCAGCCATGCTGAACTTGGATACCACTGAACTGACAGTAGACGTGGTAGCTGAGCACATCCAGGAATGGGTTCTAAAGAACTGGTGTGTTGAATGAACACCTAAAAGATATCCTACCGAAGCGAAGGAGGGCACGGATTGTTTCTCAATGTATTACTTTGGTTGATTATCCTCTGGGTGATCTCTATGTATTTCAGTTTTCCCAAGAAAGATCGCATGAACACTGTTAATGTGCCAAGTACATATGTAATTCAATCTCCCAATCAACTGGATATCCAGAAGAATTATGAGTGCGCTGCATTTTCCAGTGCGTTTGTCTTGAGACATTTCGGTTTGGAGGCTAATGGAACAAAGCTCTATAAGACCTATCCTCGCAAATTACTGGATGGAACCGTTTATCCCAAAGCGGTCGTAGTTTTTTTCAGGAGGCTAGGATATCAGGCAATGTACTTACATGGAAATGTGAATACGTTGAAGAAGCAGATCAGCCAAGGAGTGCCTGTTATTTTATTTATTAGAGTACATCCCAAACAACGTTATTTGCATTTTGTTCCTGTCGTTGGTTATGATGAAACGCATTTTTATTTGGCAGAATCGTTAGATCACAAGATGAATTGTGATGAAGAATATTACAATCGAAAAATCAGCATAAGTGAACTCAACACGGTATGGAGCTCTTGGTTGCCCTTTTGTCAAAAATCATATATCGTCGTACATCCGGCTCAGATTTAATTACTCAAATATTTCATCGGGTTAACAAGTTCTGTGTCCGTCCGCATATACATTACAGGAGACGGGTCAAGACTCCGGCTGTCCTAAGTTGTATGAACGGAGGGAGAGACATGGGCATTGAATCATCCTGGATGTTTGATTTGTTTGGAACCGTCTTTCCGGTTGTATTTGTTCTAATTATAGGTATAGTCCTTCTGTCGATGGGAAAAGAGGTATGGAGGTGGGGACGCAACAACTCGGAGCCGCTGTTGACCGTGCCTTCACGAATCACCGGCAGACGGATGAAGTTGAGCCAGTCGCAATCGGAACCAGGCAGTACAGCACGAACGTTATACTACGTCACCTTTGAAGTAGAGAGTGGAGATCGGCTCGAATTCAAAGTGAATGGCGAGGAGTATGGGTTGTGCGCTGAGGGGGACGAAGGACGACTCTCATTCAAAGGTACGCGTTATGTGGGCTTCGAGCGATATAATCGCGTGTATTCCGAACGCCTACGTGGTTAAACCGAGCAGCTTGCGCCAGGAAGGCGTAAGCTTTTTTGATTATTTACTGGACAAGCGTTTCTTAATGTCCCTGACGTGTATTTATATAAGAAGAGGCATAATGAGACTAGGATCAATGGATCATTAGCATAGAGGAGGCAATGAATATGTCATTTACAGATCAGGTCGTTGTTGTAACCGGTGCCGCTCAGGGAATCGGACGGAGTGTGGCTGAGGCCTATGCGCTCGCCGGAGCCAGAGTTGTCCTTGCTGATCACAAGGAAGCGGAGGGTGCGGCAGCCGCAGCTTCCATTCGTAATGAAGGTGGAGAAGCCATCTTTGTTCAATGCGATGTTCGGAGCGAGCAGGATATTACGAACCTTTTTCGTACGACCGTGGATGAATTCAAACAAATAGATGTACTTGTGAATAATGCAGGACTTTCCAAATGGAAATCACCCTATGAGCTCACGCTGGAAGAATGGGACGATGTACTCAATACCAATGTGAGAAGTTGCTTTTTGGCGAGCCGGGAAGCAGCCAAGCATATGAAAAGCAATGAACACGGTGGTGCCATTATCAACATGGCTTCTACCCGTGCCCTGATGTCCGAGCCGGATAGCGAAGCTTATGCCGCGTCCAAAGGAGCGATTGTAGCTCTGACACATGCGCTGGCAGTCTCACTGGGCAAAGACCAAATTCGGGTCAATTGTATCAGTCCGGGATGGATTGAGACAGGAGACGTGGAGAAGTTGAAAAAGAGGATCATGATCAGCATCCATCCGGTCGTGTGGGTATTCCTTCGGATATCTCCCGTGCTTGTCTATATTTGTCTGATCCAAGCAATACCTTTGTCACAGGGACCAACCTCGTTATTGATGGAGGCATGACCCGAAAAATGATATATGAGGACTAGAACCGGGATCGATCCGGGCGAGCCCTATACTGTCCCCATTTAAGAGTAATAAGCCCAAGTTAAGCACTTGGGCTTATTTGTTTTTGATAACTCGATTGCTATAATAAATGTGATTTTACAACAGTAGAGGAATGGAGGGAGTGTATGTTCGGGAAACAATCCCGGAAGGTATTTTGGCTGTTACTGCTGATCGGAGGGATGATAATGATAGGGAATGAGTCACCTGCTGAAGCTGACAGCGCAGATATACGGGCGGCCTGGGTATGGCAGGCACAGTCTGTTAGCAACGGAGATGAGCTGTTGGCCAATGCAGCTAAACATAAGATAAACAGGCTGTACGTGAATGTAGACATGACGCTGTCCAATGAGGTATACCAGACGTTTATAGCCAAAGCCAGCCGTGCAGGTATTGCGGTTGAAGCGCTGGGAGGCGATCCATCCTGGGCAATCCGTGGCCGTGAGGGTCCCATGCTCAGATTAGCCTCGTGGGTCAGTGACTATAATCAGGCTGCCGAATCCAACGAGCAATTTGATGCCATACATCTGGATATCAAGCCCTACGTGTTACCAGCCTGGCAAGAAGATGCCAAGCCCCTGGTACAATCCTGGGTAGCGAATATGAATCTGTTATTTGAGCAAGTGAGACAGGATGGTGCAGTTGCCGTGAATATGGATCTGCCATTTTGGCTGGATTCGTACACCGTTACAGGGAGTAGAGTTGCTGAGGATGCAGATAACGAACCATTGTCACGTTGGTTCATCGAACAAGTGGATCATGTCACTTTACTGGCTTACCGTGATAACGCGCAAGGAAACAATGGAATCATCCGTTTAATTGAACAGGAAATGAACTGGGCCGATGCCAGCCATGTGAGCGTCACGGTTGGGTTGAACACCAAACCCATGCCCGGGGAGGAATTCACAACATTTGCCGGTAAAGGTGCAACGCAGCTGGAAAGCGTTATGGAAGAAGTTGCTTCTGCATTCAGCAGCCATTCTTCCTACGCTGGTACTGCTGTGCATGATATCGTATACTGGGGACAATTGGAGCCGTCAGAACTGCCATTACCGGAGATTCCAGCCAATCAGCCCGAGATTCGGGGGACGTATATCTGGGAAGCCTCTCAGGTGACGAATGACGGGGAGAGCACATACTAGAATTTGCGAGAGCGCAAAATATCAACTGGTTGTATGTTCGGTTAGATTTGGATCAACCGTATTCGAGTTATCGCAGTTTTGTCAAACGGGCCAATGCACAGGGCATTGAAATCCATGCAATGGGCGGACACCCGATCTGGGGCAAAAAGGAAAACCGTCCACGTATTCAGCGCTTGATTGATTATGTGAAAAACTATAATGCTGAATCCGAGCCGGATGAACGATTTGAAGGCATCCATCTGGATATTGAGCCTTACACTTTGCCGGAGTGGGAGAGCAATCGGGACACCCTATTGACCGAATGGGCAGCCAACATTACATTTTTCCAGGAAGAAACGAAGAAGGACAGCGATCTCGAAACGAGTGCAGATCTTGCTGTTTGGCTGGATACCTTTCCTTTGCCAGGCAAAGATATCTCTGTGACGGAGTTTATGATTGATACACTTGATCATGTGTCACTGATGGCTTTCCGTAACAGTGCCGAAGGTTCCAATGGGATTGCTGCTGTTGTGAGTCAGGAGATGGAGATTGCAGATCGTCTGGGCAAAAGGTTAATGATTTCGGTCGAAATGAAGCAGAACCATGAAGGTCCTCATATTTCTTTTTATGAGAAAGGGGCTGCGGAGATGGAGCTTCAGCTCGCCAAGCTTCCGGATCTGCTGGCCGAACATCAGGCATATCAAGGCAACATTGTTCATGCTTACGATTATTGGATTGAAGCCAAGCCTTAAACCGGCGAGTATTATAGGAAATGAATTGCTTCGGGACTTCACCTTGGGTGGGGTTCCGGGCTTTTTTTTATGGAAAAAAGATGGAATCGTGTCACCGAATGGGCTCCTGCACAATACGATGTACGGTGATGAACAGCTGAGATAAGGGAGGAAACAGACTATGGCTGTTATTAAAGCCAACTCAGAGGACGTCAAGCTGCTGGCTAGGCTGCTGAGGGCGGAGGCTGAAGGTGACGGCGAACAGGGTATGTTGCTTGTAGGCAATGTAGGTGTGAACCGGGTACTGGTGGATTGTCTGGACTTCAAAGATATTCGTGACATCAACCGCATGGTATTCCAGAACCCCGGAGGCTTCGAGTCAACACAGAAGGGGTACTTCTACCAACGGGCGAGACAATCCGAGATTCGTCTGGCACAACGTGTAATTAATGGAGAACGGTTTTGGCCAGCCAGCAATTCGTTGTGGTTTTTCCGACCTGTGGGCGACTGTCCGGATACGTGGTATAACCAGCAAAATACAGGACGTTTCAAAGCACATTGTTTCTTCAGTCCGACAGGCGATGACTGTCCGGAAGTATATTAAACTTTAGGAGGAATCAACATGATTAATCAGCCTTATCAACCAACGACTCAAACACTGGGTCAGCAAGCGAATTCGGTGTTGGGTCAACAAGCCAACTCTCAGGTTCAAGGTACATCCTACAAAATTGGTAACGGCATGCCTAGCACATCACCAACACCAGGGATGGTATCGCCGAGCTCAACTAGTGTACCTCCGCTCGTGTCCAGTGGAAGCCCAATGACACCGACGGGTGCAGTGATCACGACAACAGCTCCACAGTTTGAGCAATCATACATTGAGAATATTTTGCGACTGAACCTTGGCAAATTCGGTACGTTCTACATGACATATGAAGGCAACAAAGAATGGAATGCTCGCATATTCCAAGGTATTATTGAAGCAGCGGGCCGTGACCATATCATTATCAGCGACCCGAAGACAGGAAGACGGATCATGCTGTTGATGGTCAACTTCGACTATGCTACATTTGATGAGCCATTGTTGTATCAATATCCGGGCGTGGTAGGTAACTACCCACAAGCTCCAAGCAGATTTTAATTGATACTTCAAAACGATTTCAATGGATAGTTGACATGTCTAACACATACTGAATTTCAGGCTGTCCCGTGTGCGGAGGTTATCTGTAGACGGGACAGCTTTTACATAAGCATTTCTACATAATTGTTTCCGATATGATCGGGTCAGACGTAACCTTTTGATAAAAACATGGCACTTATATATGAACAGAACAAGCAACATGCCTATAAGAAGGGAGTGCACAGCATTGAAGTCTTGGATTGAAGGAGCGATGAAGGGGGAACCCGAAGCTTACGCACAACTGATGTCTCAATATCGCGGGATGGCTCTTGCTGTTGCCTACAATCGTTTGGGAGACACATTTTGGGCTGAAGATGTTGTACAGGAGGCATTTACAGAGGCCTTCGGCAATCTGTCCAAGCTGGAGGATTCGGAGGCTTTTCCCGGATGGTTCAAAGTGATCGTGGAGAGACAATGTTATCGCTGGCTGCGACGCAAGCAGCATACCCTGATTCCCGTTCAGGAGCTGGAACATGTCTCCCCCGAAAGGGATCAGACGCACAATCCGGAAAAACAAGCGGTGCAAAACGAGATGCATCGTACGCTGCGTGATTCTATTGCTATACTGCCATCATCGATGCGGATAGCTGTCGAACTGTTTTATTTGGAAGGATACTCGCTCAAGGAAATATCGGATTTCCTCGGGGTCAAGGTACCTGCATTAAAGAAAAGACTGTTCGATGCCCGATCCAAACTTAAGCGCTCAATGCCAGTAAGGGACCTGGTTTCGGTGTTCAGTGACTTATATGAAGGAGGAAAAGGATTGTTACACATTATGAATGGGGATCACGCTGCCAATCGTTTAAGAGAGAGTGGAATCGAGGGAGATATCCTCGTATGGAGAGAATTGTACACGTTTGGACCGGTAGTCCAAGATATGTATGATGCGACGGAGCGGAAAAATAGGGCATCCGTATTGGAACTTCAGTTAGGCATTCCACAGACGGAATATTTGCAGATTGAGGAGCTTGAACGCAAGCTGCATTCGTTTCAACAATATAAGGAAATTGTCCTATGGTTTGAATACGACCTCTATGATCAGACGATGTTATCGTACCTGTTACATTATTTCAAAGGACAAGCGCTCCAGCATACGAAACTGAATCTGCTCTGTATTGACTCGTATCCAGAGATCGAGCACTTTAGAGGACTGGGACAGCTTACCTCCACACAGATGGAGCGGCTGTCCGGCAGCTGGCATGTGATTAACACGGACGAGCTGCAAGTCGGTGCACATTTCTGGGAAGCCTATACGTCCAGTGATATCCGGCATCATCTGGATTACATGCAGACGGACACCTCTGCGCTCCCCTTTGCAAAAGCTGCCTTCAAGGCACATTTGTCCCGTTTGCCATCTGTATCGAACGGTCTAGGGCTCATTGAGCAGACAACACTGGAGACCATAAGTGCAGGTGTGGATCATCCATATCCATTATTTCGCGAGGTAGGAGACAAGCTGCATATTCTTGGGATGGGTGATCTTGAATACTGGGCACATCTGAAGCGAATGACAGAAGGACCTCATGCGCTGCTTCAGATGACCGGTGCAACAACATTCCCTAATTTCACGCAGCATGACGAAACATTCCGTGACGGCGTCCTGTCGCTAACGGAACTTGGAACTCAGGTGTTGAATGGAGAAGCCGATTGGGCGCTGTTGAAGCAAGACGAGTTCTGGATCGGTGGATTGCATAACGCAAGCGGGGAACAGGCCAGATGGCGCTGGGATCCTGCTTCTGGAACTATAGTAGACAGGGAGTCGACATCGTAAGTAATCGTAATTAAGGGATAGAATCTGAGGAAATAACAGATTTGCTAAAAGAGAGTATCCAGCCACGCGGAAGCATGAGCGATGATACTCTCTTTGGTTTGGTTGGATCAATGTTATGCGAAATGTTAAAAAACAGCGTAATCATTACTTTTGTTAAAGAAAAAAGGCGTTTGTGCCATTTCGTTGTCATAGGACACGGATTGACTGTGTAGTGTAGAATTATATAATAAAAGAAGCATATCTTTGTTATTCGACAGAACAAGGTGGAGGTGGAAGCATTGGGAAGTTGAAATTGCATATGAGCGGCAGAATGGCTAATATCCTACATTTTCGAAGGAGGTGGACCTATTTGCCGAAGAATGACGGCGAATAGGATGAAAATTTGAGTGACCCCTTACCGAGTATTTTAAATTTAGTATTAATCGGTTTACTTGTATTAATGAATGGTTTTTTTGTGTCGGCGGAATTCGCGATGGTGAAAGTTCGTGGAAGTCGGATTGAGGCTTTGGTGGAAACAGGCAACAAAAATGCAATATATGCTTCCAATATCATACGCAATATGGATGCTTATCTGTCAGCTTGCCAATTAGGCATCACGCTGGCTTCACTGGGACTGGGATGGTTGGGTGAACCTGCAATTGCACACCTGTTAGAGCCCCTGTTTACCGCATTTGGACTGGGACCGGTCTATGTTCATGGAATCTCGATTGCCATTGCATTTGTAATTATTACGATCCTGCATATTGTACTGGGGAAACTTGCTCCCAAGACGATGGCGATTCGAAAGTCTGAAACGATAACGCTGTGGTCTGCAGCCTTGCTAACGTTCTTCTACAAGCTAATGTATCCATTCATATGGGCACTAAACGGTATGGCTAACAGCTTGTTGAGACTGTTCCGAATGGCACCCGCTTCCGAGATGGACGACGCGCATAGTGAAGATGAATTACGTATTCTCATGAAAGAAAGCAATAAGAGCGGTTTAATTGATAACACTGAATTAGCACTTGTTGATAATATATTTGATTTTACGGATACAACCGCCCGTGAAATTATGATTCCGCGGACGGAAATGATCTGTCTGAATGCCAATCAGTCCATGCTGGAAAATCTGGAGATTGCCAGTGAGAGCATGCGAACAAGGTATCCGGTATATAACGGAGACAAGGATCATATTATCGGCTTTATTCACATTAAGGATCTGATGCGATCCCAACTTACGGATACCATCTCCGTGATCCGTCCTATCCTGGCTGTGCCAGATACCACCCTGATCAGTGATCTGCTCAAGCGAATGCAGCGCAGCAAGACACAGATTGCGATCCTGATTGATGAATACGGGGGACGTCCGGGCTTGTCACACTTGAAGATATCATGGAAGAGATCGTAGGTGAGATCCAGGATGAATTCGACCAGGAACGCCCTGCTATTGAGCAAGTGGATGAGATGGAATACTCCATTGATGGATTGATGCTGATTGAAGAAGTCAGTGAACGTTTCGGACTGGAGATGGACCGTGCCGATTACGATACCATTGGAGGCTGGTTATACTCCAGAGTAGATGCCATTCCACCTGAGGTCGGTCAATCGGTTGAGTATGGAGGTTATGTATTTGTCATTCAAGAGACAGAGCATAAGCGGATTTCCCGAGTAAATATAATTAAGCTGGAAGCTGCTGGTTGAAGAAGAAGGCGCGTAGCCAGATCGAATTGTAACAAATGAAGCTGTATGGTGACGAAATGGTCATCGTACAGCTTTTTTTGCATGTTCATTGGTTATGTAGGTGTTGTGAATAACAATATCGGCATTATCCAATACATACGGGATGGAATAATTTAAGTTTCACAATGTTAGAAATGTATAAAAAGACAAAGACGCTTCCGACAGAATCATCGGAGCGTCTAAAATTTTTTTGAAACCTGTCACCCGATCCGTCCGTTTATACCCTTACACAAAATCAAGCATGAAGCGGAGGATGGAATAATATGCGGAAACCGAAAACAAAAAGTGCAGCATCCATACTAAAAATAACCCTTGTTGCCATGTTAATGGTGCCAACGCTCCTGGCTATACCTACGTCTGAACCAGCCGTTGCAAGTCCAGTGATCAACGTATCCTCAGGTGCTCTTACAGCTCCGCCGCCGCCTGAACCATCCATTGATTCGCTTGCTAACACTCGCGAACGTGGACACATCTATCAGGCGGTCGGTGCAGTTATTCCTGGCGGAGGCCTGTCAGCTATCGTCAATACCAAGACCACGACATATATAGCAATGAAGAAACTTTCCGTAGATTATCGGCTTGAGCGCTGGACAGGAACAGCATGGGTAACCTTCAAAGCCAGTTCCAACAATGAAACGAATACAAACTTACTCAATGCCTCATCGGATTGGACGGTTATGCCAGGATATTATTATCGCGTCACCAGTATTCATACTGCGTATGATGGAAGTACTACGGATACAACCAAACATGTCTCTGACACCGTGTTATTCTGATTTTATCGGCGGGTACTGCCGGGAAACTTCTGCTCTTGAAAATCGTTGGCGATAGCAGTCATTTCTTCTTCCGAAAGGGTGCCAAACAGACTCATATTGTTGGAACCCATCATCCACTGAAAGGAGTTATAGGGGGGGCCGATATACATCAGTGCTTCTGTGCCGTCAGCCAGCTTAACGGTGCTCATATCACGGAGCATGGCCCCTTCAATTTTCTCCCCAGGCATGACATAGACATAATCAAACTGGATGATCTCTTCCTCTATGCTTTTGCCTTCACTGGTATATTGAACTCTCATTTGGGTGGACTCATAATAATCGTCTGGGTTCACAGGGTTTTCGGTATCGATTACGAGTTCGAATTTCACTTTGTTGAAGCGCTCCGGAATGGCCTTGGATAACAGAAAGTCACCCATGAACCCTTCACGTGCAATCTCTTCCGTAACAAGCACTGGACGAAGCACATGGCTCGATAACTCATACGAAGGTGTATTAAGAGCCTCTTCTTCTTGTAATCTAAGAATATCTTCCAATGATGTTTCCGGTGGTGGAGGCGTTTTGGCTGTTGATGGATCAGCCCCCAGATGGGTCGTACGATCTTCGATGATGATGGATTTCATGCCATTGCCCCAATCCTTGATGGATTGCACAAATGGGGATACGGCTTGCGTACCGGACGGCAGGCTGAAAATAACGGCCCCGATGGTTACGGATGCAGCGACTACGACAGATAACCGTAACGTACGTATTCTTTTTTGCGTAAACCGATTCTGTTGATTTCCCGTTGTACCTTCTGCCAGGATTGCTGCATGGATTCGGTATGGGAGGCGGAAGGGGCAGAGACGGCCTGCTGGAAAGCTTCATCAAAAGCCAGGTCAAACGCAGCGTCGAAATATTCGTCTTCCAGCTCTGAATCGAATGGCTCTACATGCTTATCGGACTTGCCTTTGCTCAATGCTTCCACCCCATTCCTTATGTAATTTCTTCTTGATACTGCCGCGGGCTCTGAACAAGCGTTGTTTCACAATGTCTTCGGAGGTATCCAGCAGTTCAGCCATCTCTCGGTAGGAGAGACCTTTTTCCACCGTAACTCCACCAGGACACGATACTCCGGTTTGAGCTGTCCGAGATAATATTCAATAGATTCTTCCATCATCTGCGTCTCTACCATGCTTTCCACGGAAGCAGCTGTCTGATTCATCGTCTCTATATCTATAAAAACACTATCCGTATCCAATTGGTTACGGTTATTTTTATTTTTTCTCAGATAATTGATAGCGGTGTTCCGCGTGACGACCTTGAGCCAGGCTTTCAGTTTGACCTCGTCTTCGAAAATCGGTTTGTTTTTTATAATTTTGATAAAAGCTTCCTGAATAATATCTTCTGCTGCAGCACGCTCCTTGATAATATAAACGATAAGACCATGTACCATATTATAATATTCATAATACACTTCTTCCTGAAGTGCAGAGCCTAAATTATGGAAATCTGAGGCGAGCAATAACTGGAGCCGATTGGCCATGATGTTCTCCTTTCTGGTGAACAGTCCACAAACATTGGTATCATTACATTTTACAACATAATATGGAAACGATACAATGGGAGGTTGGTCCGAGAATAACCAGTTGAAGACAGCGTGTACAGCCCTCGGACAGTTTGCTGAAAATTAATAAAAAGCTTTCCTGCAACCATGAAGACACGGTTGCAGGAAAGCCTTGATGAATGTTCATTGAAAGCCATTATGGGGGAGAACTCAACCCTTATCTGTTAGTTAGAACGCCCAGTCTCCCTTGAGGAAGATGGCTTCACGTTCACCGTTTGCGGTAATACCGTAGATGTCCGTCTCCGGCGAACCCATCATGAAGTCCACATGCGTAATACTGGAATTCATGCCGCGAGCGGCAAGTTCTTCGGGGGACATCGTTTTGCCACCTTGAATATTAGATGCATAGGAACTGCCGATTGCAAGGTGACAGGAGGCATTCTCATCATACAAGGTGGTGTAATACAAGATGCCGCTTTCTGAAATCGGGGAATGGAAGGGAACTAGCGCCACTTCGCCGAGGTAATGCGAACCTTCATCCATGGAGATGAGTCTTTCAAGCGTATCGTGACCTTCCTCCGCATGAAAATCAACAATGCGTCCATTTTCGAAGGTGAGTGAGAAACGGTCAATGATGCTTCCACCATAACTGAGCGGTTTGGTGCTGGATACTGTGCCGTTAACACCATGCTTGGCTGGAGCTGTGTATACTTCCTCTGTAGGAATATTCGCTACAAAAGGGGTACCTTGCTCATTCACGCTTCCAGCTTGCGCCCAGATATGTCCCTCAGGAAGCTCAACCGTCAGATCGGTCCCCGGGGAGAGGAAATGCAGTGCTTGATACTTTTTGTTATTCAGTGCAACTGCCCTCGTTTCCAATCGTTCGATGTGCTGTTCCCAGGCGGCAACAGGGTTCTCCAGATCGGCTCTCACCGCAGTGAAAATGGCTTCCCACAGCTGGTTAACCTGCTCCGTTGCCGGGAGATCCGGGAATACTTTGGCTGCCCAATCGGGGGAAGGACAAGCCACACCCGTCCAGCTCATTTATCCGCCTGCTGATACTGACGATACTTGGCCATTGCCTTTCCATATGTACGCTGATGGGTGGAAATCCGCTCCGGGTCGATACCTTTCATCAGGTCCGGGCTGGATGACAATACGGTCAGAAAAACTGCATTATTGGCTGCCAGTTCTTCAAGCTCTGCGGCATGCCACTTCGGCGGCTCTTGGAAGGATTCCTCAGGGGCCAGCTCAAACCGCAATCGATTGACGGTTTCGTCTCCGTATTTTACAATAACCTGCTTGGCACCAGCCTCGTATCCCTTACGCACCAGCAAGCGTACAAATTCAGCGGTATCAATCATCGCACTAATGACAAATACTTGTCCTGGCTGCACGTTGGCACCTACTTTTACAGCCAGTTCTGCGTAACTATCCAGTTTCTGTTCAAAACTTAACATATGCGTTCCCTCCAGTTATTCAATTTTTCGACCTGTTGACGCAGGAAAAGAGAGGAGTAATCTCCTCTCTCCACATCAAACGGGATTAGAATGCCCAGTTTCCTTGCAGGAAGATCGGCTCTTCCGTGCCTTCTGAGGTTACGCCGTGGATGTTCATTTCTCCAGATCCGATCATGAAGTCCACATGAGTGAGACTGGAGTTCATGCCACGTTCAATCAGCTCTTCTTTGGACATCGTTTTACCACCTTCCAGACAGAAGGCATAGGCATTACCGATCGCCAAATGGTTGGAGGCATTCTCATCAAACAACGTATTGTAGAACAAAATATTCGTATCCGAAATTGGTGACTGATGAGGAACGAGGGCTACTTCACCCAGATAGTGTGCACCTTCATCCATCTCGATCAGGTTTTTCAGTGCATCCAGTCCCTGTTCAGCAGTGTAATCTACGATTCGGCCGTTCTCAAATGTAAGGGAGAATCCGTCAATCAGGTTGCCGCCGTAGCTGAGTGGTTTCGTGCTGCGAACGGTGCCGTTAACACCTGTTTTCAGAGGAGCCGTAAATACTTCTTCCGTAGGCATATTGGCAATAAAGACATGTCCTTGCTCATTCACACTTCCACCGGATACCCAGATATGGCCTTCCGGAAGTTCGATAGTCAGGTCTGTGCCCGGAGCTGTATAATGAAGCTTCTTGTATTTCTTGTTGTTCAGCAGATCCGCGCGGGAATCGAGATTGTGCAAATGGGTTTTCCATTCGGCAACAGCGTCCTGTTCACCGATTCGAACTGTTTTGAAAATAACATCCCACAGGCGGTCCACTTGTTGTGCTTCCGGCAGGTCCGGGAATACTTTGGCTGCCCATTCCGGAGACGGAACGGCTACGATAGACCAGCTGAATTTGTCAGCCATTTGATAAGAACGATATTTTTCGAGCGCTTTGCCGCGCACTTTTTGGCTCGTAATAATGCGTTCCTGAGCTACACCGTTCAGCAAATCCGGGTTCTCAGCGATAACGTGCAGTACAGCCGCGCCTTCTTCAACGAGTTCAGTCATTTCAGCTGCAAACCATTTCGGTTCAATGGAGAAGGCTTCATCAGGTGCAAGATCATAATGAAGACGTGTAACAGTCTCATCGCTCCAGTTTACTTTGACCAATTTGGCACCTTTACCGTAAGCTGCTTTGACAATCAGTCGTACAAAATGGGCTGCAGAGATTGGCGCGTTAACCACAAGTGTCTGTCCAGGGTGGATATTAACACCGACTTGTACAGCCAGTTCAGCATATTGCTGCAGATTTGTTTCGAAAGTACTCATGCTATTTTTTCCTCCAATGTGATAATAATATCGTAGCTTGTTGGCTAATATAGATGTTGTTCAAACACGTATTATCGTCCTCATTACAACTATGTAAGGACTCAGAATGGTTCCTTCATTGAATAAGGTATACGTTGCTACGTTATATATTGTACAATTAACCAATAATAATTACCAAACTAGGTTTACCAGAAATGTTGGAGACCGGCTGTAGATGAAAGATTAAAGGAGAGAATGATTGTGAATATTGAGATTATCCGTGCTGAAATGCGGCGTGAAGATGAAAAAAGTTTCGTGGGGAATACCGTTTTCCGTACAGAAGGCGAAAAGTCAGTGTACGAGATTACCTTCATGAGCAAGAACGGAAAAGATTGGGACTATAGCTTGCATTTCACGGAGCAATCCGGTGATGAAGAAGAGTTACTGCGTATGGACGAGTTGCTGGAGAATGATGACGATCTGTACAATCAATTGCTCGATGCTGCTTTGGAGGCATATCCAGCTTAATTGGCCGAGATGTTCTTGTTCTATTGTGTCGTGTCGATGACTATACTAGACGGTGTATGCCCGAAACAGGGTGTATGCCGTCTATTTTGTTCGTGAAATTGTATAGATGATCCAGAAAAGGGAAGTCTACGAGAAGAATGGAACCAGAGAGACAATCCGCCTAATGGGAGGTAACCGTGAATGACATCTGACAATCTGATTACAGAAGGATTGACGGGACTTGAAGAAGTTGCACCCGATATTCTTAGTCTGCGTACACTATTTGTTAATGTCGTGTTCATCGGAGAGACAGGAAGCAGGAACTGGGTCCTCGTGGACACCGGAATGGCGAGCTTCACAGATCATATTGTTCAGGTTGCAACAGAACGATTTCAGGGTCCGCCTTCTGCGATCATCTTGACGCACGGTCACTTCGACCATGTAGGAACCGTTATTGAGCTGGAACAATTCTGGGGTGTGCCCGTGTATGCTCATCCGCTTGAAATTCCGTATTTAACGGGATTGAAAGATTACCCGCCAGCGGACCCTTCTGTAGGTGGAGGTTTAATGTCCAGGTTGTCTTTCGCTTATCCCAATGAGGCAATCAATCTGGATGATCGGATATTCAGTTTACCCACAGATCATTCTGTTCCAGGTGTGGCCGGATGGGAGTGGGTGCACACACCAGGTCATACGCCTGGGCATGTATCGCTGTTTCGGGAAGCAGACCGTTTGTTAATTGCAGGAGACGCGATCATCACAGTGAAGCAGGAATCGCTATGGAGTGTGTTGCTTCAGGACAAACAGTTGCATGGCCCGCCTTCCTATTTCACGACCGATTGGCAGGCTGCTCATCAATCCGTCCAGCATATAAGGCATCTGGAGCCAAAACTTGCAATTACCGGGCATGGGCATGCCTTGAGCGGAGATATGCTGGCCGAATCCCTGAAACGGCTTGATATCGACTTTGAAGAGAAGACTGTACCGGATCACGGCAAATATGTGGATTAAATTGTACCAACCTTATGAGAGCAAGCAGAGACAGCCGCAGCGGATTGCAGCTGTCTTTTTTGTTTGTCTATCATGAATTTGTTCTCTATCATAGATTGGTATTTTGTGCTCGGGCATGATATAGTCGAGCCGTATAATATAACCTTAGTATGCAGGAGGTACATATATCGATGACACAACAAAATGCAGCATTTGAAGAACAATTTGGAGGGATACCGGCCATTTGGCTTCGTTTTAATCAGTTTGAAGCGGCAGTTATTCCAAGCGTGGGTGCCAACCTTGTTGCTTTTCGTGATACTGAAAAGGGTTTCCGTTATTTGAGAGAGCCGAATCAGGATCAGATGGATGAGTTTATGGCTGCACCTGCGGTCTATGGAATTCCGATTCTATCTCCACCGAACCGTTATGAGGATGGACGTTTCCCCTGGAATGGTAAAGTCTATCAGTTACCCGTGAACGAACCGGCTACAAGTAATCATCTGCATGGATTTTTGCATGATGCCGAGTGGAAGGTCGAGGGGTACGGTTCTGATCAGCTGGAGAGCTATGTGTTGCTTAGCCAGGACGTGAAAGAAGGACATCCATTCTATCAATACCTGCCGTTTACGTTTACAGTGACGCTTCGTTACGCTTTGAGCAGCCAAGGACTTCAGCAACAATTGATTGTTCGCAATAACGGGCAAGAATACATGCCTAATCTGTTTGCATTCCACACGGCCATTGCTGTACCTTTTGCACCGGACAGTCAAGCCTCGGATTACACGGCCAAAGTTACGATTGGACAACGACGTGAATTGAATGAGCGTTCACTGCCAACGGGACAATTTCAACCGCTTACACCTGAGGAAGAACAACTGAAGAAAGACGGGGTTAGTCCGTTCTTTGCTGCCATGGATAATCATTACACTGCGGAACCGCAAAATGGACGTAATTATATGGAGCTTACGGACCACCGTACTGGAGACAAACTGGTATATGATGTGGGTACATCCTATAAGCACTGGATGATCTGGAACAATAATATGGGCGGCGAATTCTTCTGTCCTGAACCACAGATGAACCTGGTGAACGCTCCGAATGTTGAAGGCATCCCGGCAGAAGATATCGGCTTGGTCGGTCTTGAACCGGGAGAACTATTTGAACAGAGCAGCCGATTGTATCCAATCGCGTCACATAAATAATTCACGCTTGCTTTGCGCTACGCTTACAATTTTGTCGAAAAGGTGAAAACCTGCTCGTAAATCATGTATAATATGACGAGATACACAAGCTTTGTAGAGACCCAAACCATCTTTTTGGAGGAGGACAAGCAAGTGGAATACCGCATTGAGAGAGATACGTTAGGCGAAATGAAAGTACCAGCCGACAGGCTGTGGGGAGCTCAGACGCAGCGCAGCAAGGAGAATTTCCCGATTGGCAGTGAACATATGCCGATGGAAGTGATCCGCGCTCTAGCCATTTTGAAAAAAGCGCTGCGGCCAGCAACCATAAATTAGGTAAATTGTCTGCGGCCAAGTCCGATGCTATTGCTTATGCAGCAGACGAGATTATTGCAGGCCGAATTGATGACCATTTCCCACTGGTCGTGTGGCAGACTGGAAGCGGAACGCAATCCAATATGAACGTGAATGAAGTGATTGCCAATCTGGGGAACCAACTGCTGGAGCAAAAGGGAAAAGAAGAGCGTCTGCATCCCAATGATGACGTGAATATGTCCCAGAGCTCCAACGATACATTCCCAACGGCGCTGCATGTCGCAGGAGTTCTGGCTGTTGAGGATCAACTCTTGCCGGCCATTGCGGTATTAAAAGCCACTTTTGCAGACAAGTCGGAAGCATTCAAGGATATCATCAAAATCGGACGTACCCACCTTCAGGATGCAACGCCCATTACGCTCGGCCAGGAGATTAGTGGTTGGGAAGCCATGCTGGGCAAGAGTGAGCGCATGATCCGTGAAAGTGTGCAGTACCTGAAGGAGCTTGCGATCGGCGGTACAGCTGTCGGAACGGGCATCAATGCTCATCCGGATTTTGGTGACTTTACTGCCAAGGAGATTGGCAAACATACTGGGAAAGATTTTGTATCTGCACCAAACAAATTCCATGCACTTACCAGTCATGATGAAGTTGTGTATGCGCACGGTGCGGTTAAAGCGCTTGCAGCGGATTTGATGAAAATCGCCAATGACGTCCGCTGGTTGGCCAGTGGCCCTCGCAGTGGATTGGGCGAGATCCGTATTCCGGAGAATGAACCAGGCAGCTCCATTATGCCGGGTAAAGTCAACCCGACCCAGAGCGAAGCCATTACCATGGTGGTTACGCAGGTCATGGGTAATGATGCGGCAATTGGTTTCGCGGCAAGTCAGGGCAATTTTGAACTGAATGTATTCAAGCCGGTTATCATCTATAATTTCTTGCAATCCGTGCAACTTCTGGCGGACTCCATTATTGCGTTTAATGACAAGTGTGCCGTAGGCATTGAGCCTAACCTGGATCAGATTGAACATAATCTGAACAATTCACTGATGCTGGTTACTGCGCTCAATCCGCATATTGGTTATGAGAATGCAGCCAAAATTGCGAAGCTTGCACATAAAGAAGGCTTGTCTTTGAAACAGGCGACGTTACAGACGGGTTTGCTTACCGAAGAGCAATTTGATCAATACGTCGATCCAGCCAAAATGATCGCTCCAAAGGCCTAATATCAGTCCAAATGAGCAGTATGGATCAATGAAGAGGACGACCTGCATAAGTAGGTCGTTTTTCTTATGGATTCCGATAAACTTAAAGCTTGTCAGACTATACGTATACATATAAACTACATATGCACCAGTTTTAATCTAATGGCATGGGATTCGTATATATTTGGAGGTTTCCGCGTTGTCAAAAACGAGAAGATTTACGATACGCTCCAAAATTTTATTGGGCTATCTTGTGGTTGTGCTGTTGTTTGGAGCTGTTCTTATAGTTCTTACGGCCCAAATTAATGTGTTACAGAAGGAAAATGATTTTATCTCTCATCATGATCTGGAAGTACATAATCTGACTAACGCGATTGAAAAAAATGTCTTGAACATGGAGACAGGACAGCGTGGATTCATGATTACAGGCAATGAGAGTTACTTGGAGCCTTATTCGCAAGGTCTGTCCCAGTGGAGTTCCAATTATGACCAGTTGAATGCTCTCATCAGCGACAATCCTTCACAGCAGCAAAGTTTGCAAAGCATCAAAGCCCATATTACACGCTGGATTGAGATTGCCGGGAGCCGTTGGTGGAGTTGAAAAAGCAAGGGGATCAAGCCAAAGTTGTTGCATTCTTTCAATCGGATCCGGGCAAAACTGAAATTGATCTAATTCGCTCCCAGCTTACCAATTTCCGTAACACAGAGATCGCTCTGACGGAGGCGAGGGTCACTGAACTTGCCAAACGCAGTTCCACACTGCTGACGATTATGTATACGCTGTGGGGGATTATTGCGGCGTTATCGATTGCAGCGGCTCTTGTGATATCAGGCAATATCGTCAAAACGTTGCGAGATGTTATGCAGACGATCAGTGATATCTCCAAAGGCGGAAACCTGAAGCAGCGAATTCAGGTGCGGACCCATGATGAATTGGGGACCTAGGCCACGAAACCAACAAATTGCTGGATGAAGTACAGGAGCAGAATCGGATCAAGGATCAGATCGCGGGGATTGCCACACTCTTGCAGAACCCGACCAATCTGGAGGGATTGTCCCGCTTGTTCCTGAACGAACTTGCCGTGTTGTTTGAAGTGCCTTATAGCGTCTTATATTACTGGAAAGACAATCGACTGCTGCGTGTGGCTGCTTATGCTGCTGACGGAGAGAAGAACGTTCGCTCGGCAAAGTCTCGCTTGCCCCGGGTGAGGGACTTGTTGGACAAAGTGCTGTCGAGAAGCGAGTCTTGCGCATGAATGACTTGCCTCAAAACTATATCCGAATCTCATCGGGTCTTGGACATGCATCTGCCACATCACTTACCGTGGTACCGGTCCTGTTCGAAGGCAGAACGATTGCGGTAATTGAGCTTGCTTCAATGAAACCTTTGCAGGAGCATGACATGAAGCTGATGCAAGAACTGACAGAGATTTTCGGTGTTTCACTGCACTCTACGGTCACTCGCATGGAATTACAGCAATTATATGACGAGTCACAAGTTCTGAATGAAGAATTACAGGCACAATCGGAGAAACTTCAGGCTCAGACGGAAGAAATGCTGTCTCAGACAGAGGAGCTGCAAATGCAGACCGAAGAGCTTCATATGCTTAATGAACGGCTGGAAGTACAGAAGAGTGCTGCTGAGACATCCGCCAATGAACTCTCGGTAGTAGCCGATCAGCTTCGAACTAGTTCGGGGTACAAATCCGAATTCTTGGCCAACATGTCCCATGAACTGCGGACTCCGCTTAACAGCATGTTGATTTTGTCCGAAATATTGTCTGAAAATAAAAATCAACACTTGAATAGTGAAGAACAGAACTATGCTTCAGTCATTCACAAGTCAGGTAAAGACCTGCTGAATCTGATCAATGATATTCTGGATCTGTCCAAGGTAGAGGCCGGGCAGATGGAAGTAGATTTCGATGATGTCTATCTAAGCAGTCTGCCTGAAGTTATGAATCAGTATTTCCTGAAAACAGCGGAGCAGAAAAAAATAGATTTCCGAATTCAGCTCCAAAGTCCTTTACCGGAAACCATCGTGACTGACGAGATGAGAATGCATCAGATTCTCCGAAATCTGCTCTCGAACGCATTCAAGTTCACCAGTGAGGGTGAAGTTGCCCTAACCATCTCCAGAATGAGTCTGGCTCATCCTGAAATGAAAGACCAAGAGACCGACGTGATTGCTTTCTCCGTCAGTGATACGGGGATTGGTATTGCGGAGAACAAACTTCTGCAGATCTTTGATGCCTTCAAACAGGCGGATGGAGCTACAGCCCGTAAATATGGCGGGACAGGACTTGGCCTGTCCATCTCACAATCGCTTGCGACTTTGCTGGGCGGTTCAATCTCGGCAACAAGCCGTGAAGGACATGGCAGTGTGTTCACGCTGTTCCTGCCCCTGCGAAGAGATGAACCTGAGACTGCGAATGCATCGCGATTGTTCCTGAACGAAGTGGCTACCACTACACCTGAGATCAGTAAGCTTCCTCCCACGACTTCTGAACAATCTGATGTTTTATTGACACCTTTGGAAGAATCGTTGCTCAGTGGTCGTCAAGTGCTTGTCGTTGATGATGATATTCGAAATGTATATGCGTTAGCCAATGCTCTTGAGCAGTACGGCATGAACGTCATCTCAGCGCAGAATGGGTATGAATGTCTGGAATTGCTGGAGCGTGGAGGCGTCAAGCCGGATATCATCATGATGGATATTATGATGCCGGAACTGGATGGTTATGAGACGACTCGCCAGATCCGTGAACGGTTAGGCCTGACTCAGCTTCCGATTATTGCGTTGACAGCGAAGGCCATGAAAGAGGATCGGGAGAAATGTATTGCAGCAGGCGCTTCCGACTATCTCAGCAAACCTCTGAATATCAAAGATGTATTGTCTCGAATGAAATTATGGATGAATCATGAAACATTGGAGATCTGATCATAGTTGAACTAAACATTATTTACACTGACACTACGATGACAGAACAACCTTCCAATCGCTGTTATCCCCAGATTTTTTCGATTCCCTTTTCTAAAGGGGAAAATCCGGGGATAGCGTATGCTTCCGATGTAGCTTTCTTACAGAAAGCTTGTAGGCGAACGCTTCGCTTTTTCAACTTGTGTGGATCATAGTAATCTTAATAAAACCTATGCCTATTACAGGAAAGTGCGCTGTAATTAGGTCATAGGTTTTATTTTTTTGTCATGTAAGCTTTATTAAGAAAAATGATGTTATAATACTTAACAACAAACGAGGTTAAATGGAGTAAAATAGATTTAATTAGGAATGTAATCCAGAATTAATTCTGTGGAAACGAAAATAACATGATTATGTGTTATATATATGGGAGGTAGTGTCCATGCAACTTACGGTTAAAGAGGCTTTACAGGTATACCCGTTGTCCGAGGCCAAACTGGTTGCGGGTGGAGAAGGGACTTCACGGATGATGAAATCCGTTAACGTCATGGACGCTCCTGATATCGCGGATTGGATCAAATCCGGAGAAATGTTGTTCACCACTGCTTTTATTATGAAAGACAGTGAGACAGATGCACTACGTTTAATGCGGCGCTTGAACGAACGTGGCTGTGCAGGACTCGGCATCAAGCTGGGACGTTTCTGGCAGTCCATTCCCCAAGGCATTGTCGAGGAAGCGGATCGACTTCGGTTGCCATTGCTGGAGCTTCCTTTTCAATTCACCTTCTCGGACCAGATGAATGCACTGTTCAAGGCTGAACACGAACGCAGTAACCGATTGCTGCATGAGGTTGTGCAGAAGCAAAAGAAATTAATGCAGTTTGCACTGCAACAACAGCCGCACCGGAATGTGTTTGCCGAACTTGCTACGGTGCTGAACTATCCGCTTGCCGTCATTGGTTCTCGTGGGCATGTTCTTTACGGTAGCGAGGGCATTGCAGGGGATGCTGTAACCCAGGGCTGGCCATGGAAATCAGTCATGCATCGAGTGAAATGGAATCAGGGAAGTTGTCATCGCGTACCGATCAGGCAAAATGATGAAGAATACGGATCGTTGCTGGTGTTTACCGATTCAGCCTTATCCCTTCGGGCAGAAGAAGAACTGTTCCAACAGGCTGCCGATGTACTGGCATTTTATATGGATATGACGTATCGCGAGCATATTAATCCGACCGTGCAAGATGAGATGCGTACGCTGCTTTCACAATATCTGGATAACAAAATGACCATTCAGGAATTGACCACCATGAGTGAGAACAAAGGTGTACATCTGTTCCAGGGAACTTATCAGTGTGTACTCATTACGCTTGAGCCGACGCTGTTTGCCGAGGGAAAACTGCTTAAACAGATTCATCGCGAATTGCAGTACAACCCGCTGATGCAATTCACGGCATCACAGCATTTTCAGATTGAAGATGGCATTCTGTCGATCTACACCTGTCCAACAGGGCGAGATTATGGAGAAGAGCTGTCAGGATTCCTGTTGAACCGGTTCGGTGATGTACTGGCAGCACAAGAAGCAAAAGGAGCACCGGCACCGCGTTTCTGGATCAGCAAGATGAAGCATGAACCCAAATCGCTGCGTGAAGCTTACCAAGAGTGTCTCGATACACGACAACTGGCTCGTCGGTTTGGCATGAAAGACCGTGCGCTGCAATTTGAAATGCTCGAATTTGCCTACGTGTTCCAACATGTACCGGATAACATCATGGAGAACTACTGTAACAAAGTACTTGAACCGTTACTTGCCAGGGACGGTGATCCCAACCAGGTATTGATGAATACATTGGAGTCCTTTATCGAGAATGATGGACTGATCAATGAAGCTGCCAAGCAGTTGTTTGTGCATCGCAACACAGTCACTTATCGTATGGAGAAAGTCGGCAGCTTGCTGCAAATGGACTTTAAGAAAACGAATGATCTGCTCAAATTAAAGCTGGTATTCACCTTCCGCAAGTTTGTGCGGGACAAAGCAGCTGCAAGACCGCACAATGTACAGCTCTAGATCGCACTTTGTGCATCGTGACAATGCTACGGAGTCAGACATCCAAGAACCGCATTCCCTTGATGGAATGCGGTTCTTTCATCTTTAAGGGCAAAGAAAGCTAATCTTGCCGTGCATAGCAAACAAATCGCAACTCTGATGTTATGTTATATTACAAAATTGTGTAAATATTGTTGTCGCGACATTGAACGGCACTTAGAATGAAGAGCAATAAACCATAACAGACCGGAGGTTCTAACATGAGCGACTTAATTAAACTTGTTAACAACTGGTCTATCACGCAGTTTGTGCATACGTTTGGCGGCTTATTTGAGGAATCACCATGGGTGGCTGAGCGTTCCGGGCTTTTACGACCTTTTGATTCATTTGAACAGATGATAAACGTGATGAAGAACGTGGTTCAGGCATCGGATGACCAAGTGAAGTTGCAACTGCTACGAAATCACCCGGATCTTGGAGCGCGAATCAGCATGAGCAGCAATTCCGTGCAGGAACAAGCTGGTGCAGGACTTGATTCACTCTCACAAGAGCAATACAACGAACTTCAACAATTAAACCAAGCATATACAAGCCAATTCGGCTTTCCATTCATATTGGCTGTAAAAGGCCATACCGCAAGCTCCATCCTCGAATCCATGAGGCAACGTCATCGCCGAGGCAGGGAAGAAGAATTCGAGACTGCCTTGAGGGAAGTATTCAAGATTGCGGGCATTCGCTTGGAGCAGTGGCTCGCACAGATTGGTCATGAACATGAGTTCGTGAGCAAGCCAGCTGCAATGCAGCAGCGGACCATGTATTACGGCAAAGGGGATGTGTGGATGTACCGTTCCTACGCCAAACCGTTGACAGGCATACAGTCCATTCCGGAATCGCCGTTCATGGGACGCAGCAATATTTTGTTTGGATTAAACATTAAGGTCGCTGTGCAGGGCGATGAATTCTTGCCTTCTTTTGCAGAAGGGGATAATTCGCTGGTGGTTGCCACCGATTCGATGAAAAATTTCATTCTCAAACATGCTGCGGATTACACAGGGGCAACAGTGGAAGGATTTCTCGCGCTGGTAAGTCGGCGTTTCCTGGAGACGTATCCGCAGATGAGCAAGGTTCAGATGACAGCAGACCAGATTCCTTTTGAAGATATACCGATTGGATTGGAAGGCAGTTACCGACCGAGTGCACTCGTATTCCGTTATTCGCAGAATGATCGCGCGACGGCGGCGATAGAAGCGGAACGAACGAGAGATTCGATTGAGTTAAGCAACCATTTCAGTGGTGTAGCCGATCTGAGACTGATCAAGGTCAAAGGCAGTGAGTTTGCCGGATTTATGCAGGATGAATATACGACTCTTCCAGAGACATGGGATCGCCCGTTATTTATTTTCCTGAATATCAATTGGCGTTATGAAGATCCGAGAGATGGCATGGATGATCAGCGTGGACTGTATGTAGCGGCGGAACAGGTCAGAGATTTGGCTGCTGCGGTATTTCACGAGTGTCGATCCGCTTCCATTCAACATCTGATCTATCAGATTGGACGAAGATTGTTAATTCGATTCAAGCAATTGAGTGAGGTTTCATTTGAATCCAACAATCGGACCTGGGAGACAGTGCTGGAGGAAGTGAAAGAGGGAGAAGGCAAAGTATTTACTGAGCCGAGGCCGCCATACGGATTCCAGGGTTTCTCGATGACAAGAGATGATCTGGAAACAGACGGCCGTGACACCGGGAAAGCAGGTGATGTCTAATGTCGATGTCTGATGGACGAATTACAACCCATGTGCTGGATACTTCCAAAGGGGTTCCTGCTGCGGGTGTTCGGATCGAACTGTATACCCTGAAGCGGGATGGAGAACAGGAGAGCAAGATCAAAGTGGCTGAGTCGGTGACCAATGCGGATGGGCGTTTGGATGCACCGCTATTGGCTGGAGGCAAGCTAGAGTCAGCGATATATGAGCTTCAATTCCATGTCGAGAGTTATTATGCACAACGATCATTAGAGGAGCTGGGGCAGGCATTATGGACAATTGTTCCGATTCGTTTTGCCGTATCTGATGCCTCAAGCCATTACCATATTCCATTATTGATTGCTCCAGGAGGTTACAGTACATACCGGGGGAGCTAAGCATTCACGCATCCGGTTCGGATTCAGGGGGAGGGTCATCCACATGACAACATTTGATACCATCATCCGGGGGCCCGGGTGGTGCTGAAAGATCGGGTAGAGCAACTGGATATTGGCATTACGAGTGAGAAAATTACAGGACTGTCCACGCGGCTGACCGCTGGTGAAGCAACTCGCATCATAGAAGCTGAGGGGCTTACAGTGATGCCGGGTGTCGTGGACATTCATGTACACTTCAATGAACCCGGACTCGCGAGTTGGGAGGGATTCCGATCGGGTTCGGCAGCACTTGCCGCAGGGGGAATTACGACCTATGTCGATATGCCGCTTAACGGCGTACCACCAACCACAAGGCCGGAAGCATGGGAGATGAAAAGGAAAGCAGCGGCAGACCAATCGTATGTGGATTATGCATTCTGGGGAGGTTTGGTACCCGGTAACCGCGAGGAACTCGCTCCACTGGCAGAATTGGGCGCTGCCGGATTCAAGGCATTTATGTCCGAGCCAGGTGGAGAAGGGGAAGATATTTTTGCCAGAGCGGATCATCATACGCTGCTGGACGGGATGAATGAAATTGCGAAATTAAACCGTGTGCTGGCACTTCACGCAGAGGACGAAGGCATCGTTGCCGAACTCGGTGCGAGAAGCATCGCTGAGGGCAAGACGGAACCGATGGATTATATCCGGTCTCGTCCTGTGGAAGCTGAAGTCGTAGCGGTTGCCCGAGCGTTGCAATATGGTGAACAGACCGGGTGTGCGCTGCATTTCGTGCATATTAGCACCCGGGAAGCGCTGGATCTGATTGCAGAGGCCAAACAGCGTGGGCAGGATGTCACTTCGGAGACATGTCCACATTATCTGACGCTGACCGATCAGGATGTCGTCCGATTGGGTGCTGTAGCGAAATGTGCTCCACCGCTTCGCAGTTCTTCCGAACAGGAGCAGTTATGGGATGCACTGACTTCAGGGTTGATTGATGTTATTGCCTCGGATCATTCTCCATGTCCGCCATCCATGAAACAGTCGGATAACTTCTTTGAAATCTGGGGCGGCATATCCGGGGCACAAAGCACACTGCTAATCATGCTGGAGGATGGACATCTTCAACGCAATATTGACCTTGCGTTGCTCGGTAGAGTGCTCTCCCTGCAACCTGCTGGAAGGCTTGGTCTGGAGAGTAAAGGAGAGATTGCAATTGGCAAGGATGCAGACCTGGTGCTGATTGACTGGGAGAAGAGCACAACCCTGAACACAGAGGATCTGCTCTACACGCATCAACAGAGTCCTTATGTAGGACGTACATTTAAATGTCAGATAACAGACGTATTTTGCCGTGGGCAGCGCGTTTACAACTCGGAATCCGGGTTATCTCCTGTGCCTATCGGGCAACATATTGCGGCTTACTCTACTAGTCCCATCGAAACGGGAACGGAGGGAACGCCATGACGGAGTCTGGAGTATACCGGTCATCCGGTACGAATAATGCACCTCTTTCTTTGCCAAATGTGGAACAGGTGGAGCTGCAATCCATGCTTGACTGGCTGTCGACATATGGTGCTGATGCACAGGGCGGCGTCACACGACTGTTATATGACTCGGCTTGGTGTGAGGCTCAAGGTGCCCTTGCTGCCAAAATGCAGGAAAAAGGGCTGTCTCCCGAGTTCGACCAGTCCGGGAATCTGTATGGCACACTTAAGGGCGAGGGTAAGGGCTTAGCAACTGGTTCTGAAGCATTACCGATCGTGACCGGATCACATATCGATACCGTGGTGTATGGGGGCAAGTATGATGGTGCTTACGGTGTGGTTGCCGGTGTCCTTGCTTTGGAGTATTTGCAGAAGCATTTTGGAGCACCGAAGCGCACACTTCAAGTGGTATCCCTATGTGAGGAAGAGGGAAGCCGATTCCCTTTTGCATATTGGGGTTCACGCAGTATAACAGGAACAACGTCTCTGGAAGATGTGGCGCATTTAAAGGATCAAGACGGCGTTACCTTTGCACAAGCGATCCGCGATGCGGGCTTTGGACCTGATAGTGCATATAGACCGGCCGCGAAAAATTATGGTGCCTTTATTGAGCTTCATATTGAGCAAGGTCAGGTTCTGGAACGTCTCGGACATTCGATTGGAGTCGTATCCGACATTGTAGGTCAGAAGCGGTTCAGTATTACCGTAAGCGGAGAAGCGAATCACGCGGGAACGACACCGATGTCCTGGCGCAAAGATGCATTAGCCGGAGCAGCTGAGATGATTACTGCAGTAAGGGATATTGCATTGGAAGCAGGAGAACCCCTGGTAGCAACGGTTGGGCGAATCACAGCCGATCCGGGTGTTGGGAATGTGGTTGCGGCACGAGCGGTGTTTTCACTGGATATCCGCCATATCCGGCAGGAAAATATTGATCGCTGCTGGCAGGATATACTTCAGGCTTTTAGTCGGATCGCAGCCGAGCAGCAGCTCGGACTGGACTGGGAAGAACATCTATCGGTGACGCCCATTCCTATGAATGAAGAGATTATATCCGACATTCAGGATACCTGTGAGCAGGAACAGCTGTCTTATTGGCTAATGCCAAGCGGGGCGGGACATGATTCGCAGATTTTTCAGCCGGCTTGTCCGACAGCCATGATATTTGTGCCGAGTCAGGACGGTATCAGTCATAATCCACTTGAATATACAGCTGAATCAGACCTGATGCATGGGTTTCGGGTTCTGGTCCGGCTACTCTATAAATACGGTTACGGGAGTTGAATGAAGATGTCCAACTATAAAGAGTTATCTCCGTCCTTGCGGACCATTATGACCCCGGGACCGGTTGAAGTTGATCCACGTGTACTCAGAGCACTATCCTTTCCGATCCTGGGGCAGTTCGACCCGGAGTTCACATCCTTAATGAACGAAACGATGGCGATGCTGCGTGAGTTATATATGACAGATAACGAGTGGTGTTATCCTGTCGATGGCACATCCCGTTCAGGCATTGAAGCCGTGTTGGTCAGTCTGATCCAGCCTGGTGACAAAGTTCTCGTTCCGATCTACGGACGATTCGGACATCTGCTGGCTGAAATCTCGGAACGCTGTGGTGCAGAGGTTGTCTTTTTGAAACGGAATGGGGAACGGTATTGATCCGGAAGAGGTAATCAAGGCAATTCATACTCATAAACCAAGCCTGGTTGCGATGGTTCACGGTGAGACTTCCACCGGACAGATGCAGCCCCTTGCCGACATTGGCAAAGCCTGTCGCGACCTTGATATTTTACTCGTCGTGGATGCTGTAGCAACGATTGGCGGACTCCGGTGGAGACGGATGCCTGGCATCTGGATGCGGTGATGGGCGGTACACAGAAATGCCTGTCCGTTCCTTCCGGAATGGCGCCTCTCACGTACAACAGTCGTGTGGAGCAGAAGCTGATGAGCCGCAAAACCGTTGAACGCGGACTGCGAGACGCAACCAGTGCGCGGGCAGAAGGCCGCACCATTGCCAGTAATTATTTTGACCTGAGCCAGTTACAGGATTACTGGAGTTCAGCACGGTTGAACCACCATACGGAGGCTACCTCCATGCTTTACGGTCTTCACGAAGGTTTGCGCATTTTGCTGCAAGAAGGATTGGAGGCCAGATTCCAGAGACATCTTGTGAATGAACGTGCATTGGTCGCTGGACTCCAGGGAATGGGATTGCAACTGTATGGGGATATGTCCAGTAAACTTCCGGTGGTCACTTGTATCACGATTCCGGAGGGGATCGATGGTGAGTCGGTGCGCAGCATGTTGCTAAACGACTTCAGCATTGAGATTGCCAGTTCGTTCGGTCCGTTGAAGGGGCAAATCTGGCGGATCGGTACAATGGGATACAGCTGCCAGCGCAAAAACGTACTTCATGTGCTGGGAGCACTGGAAGCTGTTCTATTACGTCATCGACACGTACTGCCTGCCGGTGAAGCAGTGCAGGCTGGATTGGATGTGTATGCAGGGAAGGAGGGTGCCTTATGTTAAACCAGATGCCGATCTCCAGAGAAGTCATGGTTACCACTCCTCATTATCTGGCGAGTGCAGTGGGAAGCTCCATCCTCCAGCAGGGCGGGAATGCTTATGATGCTGCTGTTGCAGTCAGTGCAGCGCTTGGTGTGGTATATCCGCATATGACCGGACTTGGAGGGGATGCCTTCTTCCTGATTCATGATGGAGCCAGCGGTGAGATTACCGCCTATAACGGAAGTGGCCGCTCAGCCGCAGGCATTCATGCGGAAACGTTCAAAGCGATGGGTATGAGTGCGATTCCTCAGCGGGGTGTGCTCAGTGCCATCACGGTTCCAGGAATGGTCGATGCCTGGTGGGAAGTCTGGTCCCGGTACGGAAAGTTAACCTGGGGCAACTGCTTGAACCTGCCGCGCAGTATGCGGAAAAAGGATGCCCTGTATCCCGGAATCTCCGCCTGTGGATGGAAAGGGATGAAGATTACATTATGGGGCATACACCGCTGCGAGCGGTATTCGCGCCCTTGGGTACACTTTTGCAGGAAGGCGAGCTATTGATCCAGACTGATCTTGCTGCCTCGATTCGTCTGATTCAGACGGAAGGGCGAGATGCTTTTTATACAGGAGAACTCGCGGATCGCCTTACTTCAGCTATTCGTGAGGATGGGGCATGCTTGCACCAGCAGACTTTGCAGATCATCGGGGAGAGTGGGTGAAGCCGGTCAGTACGGGGTATCGTGGGTATGAGGTTCATCAGATGCCGCCCAACTCGCAGGGGTTCTCCATGTTAATGATGTTAAATATGCTGGAGCATATCGATCTGTCCTCGGTTGCACGTACTTCACCGGAATTCTATCATCTCATGGCGGAAGTGGTGAAAAAGGCTTTTCGTGATCGTGACCAGTATCTGACGGACCCTGATTTCAGAGACATTCCGCTGGAACATCTGTTATCCAAGGATTATGGAGACCAATTGTGGAATGAGATTCAGTCTGCGCCACCTGTGGCACAGCCGTTTTTGTCCAAAACGATCGGTCAGGACACGGCGTATGCAGCGGTTGTTGATAGCGAAGGCAATGCCGTTTCCTTCATTCAAAGCCTGTATTTTGACTTCGGTGCAGCCTATGTCCCAGGGGATACGGGGGTGATCATGCAGAACCGGGGTTCGTTTTTCTCCTTGGATCCGAGAGATGCCAACGTTCTGGAACCCAACAAACGCTCATTTCACACCCTCATGCCGGGCCTTGTTACACGAGATGGCAAACCCTATATGCTCGTGGGTACACAGGGAGGAGAAGGCCAGCCGCAGACCCAATTATCGGTGCTTACCGGCGTGCTTGATTACGGGCTGAATATTCAGGAAGCGATCGGCCTGCCACGTTGGGTGTATGGACGTACATGGGGCGAAGAAGGCGATACGATGCGTGTGGAGAACCGATATCACGATGACGTATGTGCAACCCTGGCCAAGTGGGGACATAACGTTGAAGCGAGAGCACCGTGGGACGGTATTATGGGACAGTCGCAAGGCATTGTCATTCGTGAGGACGGCATGATTAGCGGCGCGGCAGACCCCAGGGGCGACGGGATGGCTATTGGATGGTAACAGCTACGTGAGCACTTATAAATTCTACTATATAGACAGACACAGATAGGGGAGATTGGCATGGGAACGATCCTGCTGAAAGGCGCACAGCTTGTGACGATGAATGCAGAAGAGGAAGTGTTCATTGGAGATCTGTTGATCGAGGATAATAAAATCAAGGAGATTGCAGCTCACATTGAGGTTCAGGCTGACCAAGTGATTGATGCGCGCGGCAAAGTGCTGTTGCCAGGCTTCATCCAGACGCATATTCATCTGTGTCAGACCTTGTTCCGCGGACGTGCGGACGATCTGGAACTGATGGATTGGCTTCGTCAACGGATCTGGCCGCTGGAAGCAGCGCATGATGAGGAGTCTGTGTATTATTCAGCAATGCTTGGACTCGGCGAATTAATCTCCAGCGGAACTACGACCATTCTGGATATGGAGACGGTGCATCACACAGACTCGGCGTTTCAGGCGATGGCACAGAGCGGCATCCGGGTCATCTCAGGCAAGGTGATGATGGATCATGGAGACGAGGTTCCGGAGCCTTTGCGTGAGAATACGGCAACTTCGCTGCAACAGAGCGTGGATCTGCTGGAGAAATGGAACGGGTTTGGCGGAGGTCGCATTCAATATGCGTTCTGTCCTCGCTTCGTTGTATCGTGTACCGAAGAATTGCTGGTAGAGGTCCGCGACCTGTCCAATAAATATCATGTCAAAGTCCATACCCATGCCTCCGAGAATCGCGGAGAGATTGAACTGGTAGAACATGAACGTGGAATGCGTAACATCGTGTACCTCGATCATATTGGTCTGGCAACTCCAAGATTAGTGTTGGCCCACTGTGTATGGCTAAGTGAGGAAGAGAAAGAGATCATCCGCAAGCGCGGAGTCAAAGTCACTCACTGTCCAGGATCGAATATGAAGCTTTCCTCTGGAGTAGCGGATATTCCGGATCTGCTGAATCGTCAGATCGCGGTTGGGATCGGGGCCGATGGTGCAGCGTGCAACAACAATCTGGATATGTTTCAGGAGATGCGCCTCACAGCGCTGATGCAGAAGATTCCTCATGGCCCTACAGTGATGGATGCCCGGACCGTATTACGCATGGCTACCATGGGTGGTGCAGAGGTGCTTGGTTTGTCGAAGGAAATCGGCAGTCTCGAAGTGGGTAAAAAGGCAGATATGCTGCTGCTGGATCTGGATGATTTCCACACCTACCCTTCCTATGAGACAGATGTCTATTCTCGCGTAGTCTATTCTGCAACACGTAGCTGTGTGGATACCGTTATTATCGATGGCAGCATTGTACTCAAGAATCGCAAGATTCAGACGATAGATCGTGGCATTGTGCTGCGTGAGTCAGATAAAAGTATTGCTAGATTGATGAAGCGCATCTGATTGAAGGGAACTTATGCGATTCCAGAAAGGATGGGGACGACTATGGAAATGCATGATCTGTGTGCAATCGCGGCCCGCGAAACGCGCTGTGTACTCGCAACAGCGATTAAGGTAGAGAGTCATGCTTACCGTAAGCAGGGAGTCTCTATGTTATTGACCGAGGATGGCGAAATGTATGGCAGTATCAGCCCGGGATGCCTGGAGAGTGATCTTCAGGCCCGGGTGAGCCATGTGCTGGATACAAACCAGATGGAATTCGCGGAGTACGACATGCGTCCCGAGGATGATCTGTCTTGGGGTGAGACCATTGGCTGCGGCGGACTCGTTGTTGTGCTGCTTGAACCCGTATGTGGTGATCTCCGATCTATTTTGCAGAAGATGCATGAGTCTTTTCAATCCGGTACTTGGGCAGCGTTAACCCGAACGTTCCAAGAAGATTATACAAGGATTGAATATGACTGGAAACGGATTGAGCCTACGGAAAAGGGGCACCAGCCAGTCTTGCGTCCTGCGCTCGTCCAGCCTCAAGATCGTCTGGCAAATGATAATCTAACTTCATTGCAGACTGATGTACAACACAGCAGTGGGAATATCAGATATGAACATACGACACCAACACAACAATCTCTCGATTCCAAACTGCCTCGCCTTACGCTTGTGCCTGAGATGGTACCTGCTACATCACACGGATCTCACTCTTCCCCTCCGTCCGGTGATTCACAACATATCTCTGAGGCTGATATACCGACTAACGATGCGATTTCAACGAATCCCTGGGATCTCCCGCAGCAACTCACTTCGCAGTACACGCCCAAATCTCGCCTGATTATCATCGGAGCCGGAAATGATGTTATTCCTGTTGCCAGACTCGCCGGGTCCGCAGGATTCCGTGTTGTGGTAGCCGATTGGCGAGAATCCTTATGCACATTGGAACGGTTCCCTGGAACCGAACTCGTACTGGGTTTCCCATGTGAGATCATGCCTCTGTTAAATGTGAACAACGGGGATTATTTGATTATAATGAGTCACAATTTCCCCCGCGAACGTGAACTGTTAGAGATGTTAGTGGACTGTGAGTACGCGTATCTTGGCATTATGGGTTCCAAAACACGAACAGCCCGTCTGCTGGATGGTTTACCACCGTTGAAAAATGTGCATTCTCCCGTTGGTTTGAGCATCGGAGCAGACGGTCCCGAACAGATCGCCATCAGCATTGCAGCCGAATTGATCGCTTGTAAACAGAAGGTATCTGCCTTGAGTACTGGGGTGGTGGAGAAGGGAAGCGTTGCACATGCGAATGACGGGCATCGTTCTGGCAGCAGGTAGGAGTTCACGCCTTGGTCGGGATAAACTGTCAGTTGTCATGCCAGACGGGAGGTCACTGGCTGCATGGTCACTGGAAGCTGCGCTGGATTCGGATCTGGATCAGGTGATCTGTGTGGTCAAACCGGAAGATTCATTGGCCTGGCTGCCTGTAAAATGGAGTGATTCTGCCACGTATGCGTATCATCCCACAGCGCGACTTCGAATTGTAGCCTGTGCTGACTATGCTTGCGGTATGGCCAACTCTCTTCATTCTGGCGTTTTGTCGGCCATGGAGTACCAACCGGAGGGCATTCTCATGTTACTGGGTGATCAGCCTCTATTAAAAGCGCAGGATATGAATCGGGTGACTACCGCACTGGCGACTCACAAATTGTGTGACTATGTGGCAGCTACCGACGGTGAGGGTGGCAAGCCGCCCGTTGCTTTTCGCTCCCATATGTTTGGACCTCTGTTGTCTCTGCATGGAGATGAGGGGGCGCGCAAGATTATGCGCAGCGCTAACTATTCAGGTGTGCATGTACCACTGTCTGAGACGAGTTTCTGGGATGCGGATACAGAACCGGAATTGGAACGCATTCTAAGTCATGTATATGAATCGGGGCAGTCAGACTATATAACAGGAGAAAATAAATGACCATGTATAAATTTATAACATGATGAGGTCAGCCAGGCAGTCTGGTTGGCCTTTTTGCTTACTTTTCACGTGTGGCGAAAGAGACTTCATGTTAGATTTTGATAGATCATAATGCATCAAGCACAAATAGAACGCAGGTTTTATACATTTATCCAAAACGATGTGAAGGTAATTGACGTTGCTGCTTAACTCTCATATGATTTGAAGAATTATCTGGATCAGACGGTTGAATTTCCTGCCCAAGGAAGAGAGAGAAAGGGGATGCAGCGATGGTAACACCGGCATACGGTTCTGGAGCATTGCCATCCGTATGGCAACCTGAGAACTTGCAAGAACTACAAACGTTGAGAACTAGACTCAAGGGAATATGTTGTTTCACAGCAGGTGGAACATTACTGCGAACCCAGTGGGAGGGCGGCTTGGTTCCAGCGCCTGAACACATGATTAGCCTGGCTCGTATTCCTGAAATGAGCGGTATATCGAATCGTGAAGATGAGATCGTCATTGGCGCAATGACCCGTTTAAAGGAATGTGCTTCACAGGCGTTGCTGCATCAACTGCCGATCCTGCAAGAAGCGGTAAATGCAATTGCAGCTCCTTCCATTCGAAATGTGGCAACCATTGGCGGGAATATTGTATCCGGAGTAGGCGATACGCTGCCTGCTTTGCTTGTATATGATGCGGAGCTGCATTGGTTGACTGACAAAGGAATGGAGATTCGCAGTGTGTCTTCCTGGCTTCAGGGTGGAAGGGATGGCAGTCGTAATCCAGGGGATGTATTGATCTCGATTCATATTCCGATGAGACTGTCATCAATGTTCAATGTGGCTGGTGAGCAGCATAGACCTGTTACACGAGAAGTTTCCTTTTACCGCAAGCTGGGTCGACGGGAGACGTTCAGTGCATCGCTGGTGACGGTTGCATTATATGGTGAGATTGATTCGAATCTTCGCTGGACCAAAATTGCGATCGCTGCTGGCGGGGCTCAGGCATGGCGATGAGACTGCTGGAGACAGAACAACAGCTTCTGAATAGTGAAGCTTCTGTCATGCAAGCGGCGGCTCTTGCAGCTGCTGTGGCTGACGAATTGATAACTTATGGGGATGCATTCGCGACGGAACATTATCGCAAGCAGACCGCAGGCAATATGCTTGGCGCGGGGCTCTGGGAGGCACTTCATAATTAGATAAATGGGATCAAGGGAAGGGGGAGAGGGATCATGCTGCTGAATCGAAAACAGAGTGGGAAACGCTGGCACTTGCGGCCAGATGGGGCACCCAAGGTAACAGGGCAGCTTCAATATCTGACGGATATGACGCTACCTGACATGATTCATGGAAGAGTATTGCGAAGTGAATATCCTCATGCTCGCATATTATCCATAGATACTTCGGAAGCCGAGACGTTGGAAGGTGTCTATGCGGTTCTCACCTCCAAAGATGTACCCGGTCTGAATCGTTTTGGCATAGCGACCCCGGATCAGCCGGTGTTCTGCGAGGATATTGTTCGTTATGTCGGGGATGCCATTGCAGCAGTTGCTGCGGATTCCCCGGAACGGGCAGCTCTTGCGCTGGATGCGATTCGTGTAGAGTATGAGGAACTCACGCCGCTGAATAGTACCGACGCTGCATTGGCTCCCGGCGCACCAGAGCTGCATGAGCATGGTCCGGGTAATGTGCTGCATCGGACGGAGATCAAACGTGGAGATGCTGAGCAAGCTTTTGCCACGTGTGATCATATCGTGACAGAGACGTATTATACGCCTCGCCAGATGCATGCGTACATGGAGACAGAAGGTGGCCTGTTTGTCCCGGATGAAGAGGGAAGGCTGAATGTATACGCGGCAACGCAACATGGTTATAAAGACCGGATGCAGCTTGCGCGCATTATCGGCTGTCCCGAAGAAGATATCCGGGTGGTGTCTTCACCGATTGGGGGTTCATTTGGCGGAAAAGATGAACTCAACGTACAGCCTTATGGTGCATTGCTGGCCTTGAGATGCGGGCGTCCTGTGAAAATGCATAATTCACGTAAAGAATCCGTGCGTGCAGGGTTGAAACGGCATCCAATGAAGATTGAAATGCAAACGGGTATGACTCAAGAAGGTATCATACAAGCGCATCGTGTCCGCATTACAGCAGATACCGGTGCGTATGCCACACTGGGTGCACCGGTGCTGAACTTCTGTACCGAGCATTGCCTTGGACCCTACGCCATTCCGAATGTGGATGTGGAAGGTGTATCTGTATATACGAATAATGGGTTATCAGGTGAGTTTCGCGGATTTGGCGGGAACCAGGCGATATTTGCCATGGAAGGTCAGATGGATCGGCTTGCAGAGATCATGAACATGGACCCTTGGGAGTTCCGCAGACGTAATATGAGGGAAAAGAATGATCCGGACCGCTCAATCAACGTATTCTGGTTACGGATGGACTGTCCCAAGTATGGGAGGCATTGGATCGCTCCGAACTGTGGCAAAAACATCAGCATCCCCCGGCAGATCCTTCTCTGCCGCCCTGGATCAAACGCGGTGTTGGAGCAGCGATTGCCATGCATGGTGCAGGGCTCGGTTATGGCATTCCAGACCCTGCGGGCGGCCGATTGTCCCTGAATAACGAAGGCAAGATTGAGGTGGCATTCAGCTACGAGGAATTCGGTCAGGGACTCGTTGCAACGCTGGAAATTATGTTATGTGATCTATTCCAGTGCAATACATCGGATCTCAGTATCATTATTGGAGATACGGATCGTGTGCCACACAGTGGCTCAAGTACGGCTTCACGTTCAACGACAATGGCCTGGATGGCCCTTCAACGGTTGCAGACTCCATTTCGTTCCCGTGTTCTCGCTGTTGCATCTGAGATGTCGGGCATTCCGGCGGATGAACTGGCAACAGGACCTGGGGGATATGGCGCAAAGGCCAGCTTCCTGCCGAAACTTCAGATATAGAAACAGAAGTAGAAACAGATGTGCAAAGAATAGGAAAGAGCGACAAGAAGGAAATTCCAGCGCTGAATGTAGTAGATCAAGATGCTGAACATGAAGGTGCATCTGATCCGATTGTAAAAGCAGGATTGCGTTCAGGCTTCGTGATCTCGTATGCTGAACTCGCGACGCAGGGCGAAGCCGATGAATGGATTTTCGATACGAAGTTCGATTACCCAACGACGCCGGACAATGTGGTAGGCGGGCATTATTTATATACGTATGCTGCGGTTGCGGCAGAGGTGGAAGTCAATACGTTGACCGGAGAAACCAAGCTGCTGGATACACGCCATGTCGTAGCGGCAGGTCCGGTTATCAACCCCATGGGCTATATCGGACAGATTGAAGGCGGCAGTGTCATGGCCCTTGGATTCACGCTGACAGAGGATGCGGTCATGCAGGATAGCCGCTATGTAACCACGAACCTCGACACGTATCTGATCCCAACCATTAAGGATATTCATACCCAACTGGAGGTTGAAGCCATTGAAGACTTGCCTGAGGGTGATTCATTCGGCCCGAGGGGCATTGGTGAGATTGGTTCCGTAGCGCTTGCACCAGCTATTACAGCCGCCATTCACCAGGCGACAGGCGTATGGGTTAATCGTCTTCCTGTACCGAGAGAACAACTGGTCAGACCTTTAAATGTACCTTTGCAGGAAGGAGTGAGTCCATCATGAGTAAGCCACTTGAGAGTCACTGGACAGCCGTTGTAAATGGCGAAGAGAAACATCTGGAGATCGCGCAAACGACCCGACTTGTCGATGTGCTTCGGACTCATTTGCAACTGACAGGTACCAAAGTATCCTGCGAAGTTGGTCGCTGCGGCGCATGTATGGTTCTGATGGATGGAGAGCCTGTGAATTCCTGTCTTATCATGGCTTATCAATGTAATGGCAGTGACATTACAACGATTGAAGGTCTGCACCGGGATGAGAAAGGGACTCTGCATCCGATTCAACAGGCTTTTGTGGAGGAAGGTGGCTTTCAGTGCGGCTACTGTACTCCTGGTATGGTGATCTCAACCAAAGCATTGCTGGATGCACATCCTGAGCCTACACAGGAACAGATTGAAACGGGATTATGCGGGAATCTGTGTCGTTGTACCGGCTATGGTGGCATTATTCGAGCGGTACGCAAGGCAGGAGAAAGCTGTGCGATAAAGGAAACGTCTGCCGAGGAGACTGTTGGTTGAGACGGGACGCAGAACGTAGACTTAAGCAAGGTAAATTGTAAAAACGTTCTTTGAAAAAGCATTCGATCCAGGAATGCTTTTTTTTATGTTTTCTATCATATAACGAGAGGTGGGTGTAGGCCTGATTTTGGCAAAATAATGAAGCGTTTTCGGGAAATTATCAGGATGCAGATCGGTTTAGAAATTAATGTTTAAAGTGTTAGTATAAAAGAAGTCTGCATAATAAAAAACACCATATATTTACAAAAATTGATGCACATGCTATGTTTACAATGAAAGCGTCATCATGAATGGGTTCATTGACATTTCACTATCATATTTCACTTGGGAAGGAAGATGGAATTGATGAAAAATTGGCTCAAAAAGGCAACCGCAATGATGCTGGCATTGGCCCTACTGCTTGGATTAATGACAGCGCCCGTTCATGCAGACACCCCACTGTTCACCATTGAAAGCGAAGATGCGCAGCTCACTCCGGATCTTCAAGTGGTCACTTCGATCTATGGACAACCCAAGCCCGGATTCTCAGGGGCCGGATTTGTCTGGATGCAGAACTCTGGCACATTAACGTTCACCGTTACTGTCCCGGAAACCGGCATGTACGCAATCTCCACACGATATATGCAGGAGCTCAGTGCAGATGGAAGGTCTCAAAATCTAATCGTGAATGGGGTTACAAAAGGTGCGTACATGCTGCCTTACACGACTACATGGTCAGACTTCGATTTTGGCTTTCACAAGCTGAATCAGGGTAGCAATATCATTGAGCTTAAGGCTGGTTGGGGCTTCGCGTATTTTGATACGTTTACCGTCGATTATGCAGATCTGGACCCCTGAATGTACAGCCTATTCTAAGTGATCCTGAGGCCACACCGGAAACGCAAATTCTGATGAACTATTTAACGGAGGTATATGGTAACCATATTATTTCTGGACAGCAAGAAATCTACGGGGGAGGGAATGACGGAGATTCAGAGCTTGAATTCGAATGGATTCATGATCTGACCGGAAAGTATCCGGCTATTCGCGGCTTTGATTTCATGAATTACAATCCGCTGTATGGTTGGGAGGACGGTACAACCGATCGCATGATTGATTGGGTGAATAACCGTGAAGGTATTGCAACAGCTTCCTGGCATATCAATGTACCCCGCAATTTCAATACGTATGAGCTAGGGGACTTTGTTGATTGGAAAGAAGCTACCTACAAGCCAACCGAGACGAATTTTAATACAGCGAATGCGGTCATTCCCGGTACCAAAGAGTATCAATACGTGATGATGACCATTGAGGATCTGGCTGAACAACTGCTGATCTTGCAGGACAACAACGTGCCTGTTCTGTTCCGTCCGTATCATGAAGCAGAGGGCAACGGTGGACTGAACGGGGAAGGAGCCTGGTTCTGGTGGGCTTCAGCAGGCGCAGAAGTGTACAAAGAGTTGTGGGATATGCTCTATACCGAACTTACGGAGACATATGGCTTGCACAATCTGATCTGGACCTACAACAGCTATGTGTATAGTACTTCCCCGGCCTGGTATCCGGGCGATGAGCAGGTGGATCTTGTCGGATACGATAAATACAATACGATCTACAACCGTTATGACGGCTTGTCTGGCGTACCCAATGAGGATGCGATCACCTCGATTTTCTATAAGCTTGTTGAGTTGACAGGTGGTACGAAAATGGTAGCGATGACGGAGAACGATACGATTCCAAGCGTGAAAAATCTGACAGAGGAGAAATCAGGTTGGTTGTACTTTTGCCCCTGGTATGGCGAGCATCTGATGAGTTCTGCATTTAATTACCCGGCAACATTGAAAACGCTTTATCAAAGTGATTATGTCATTACGTTGGATGAGCTGCCGAATTTAAAGGTTAACAATCCCAATCCCAGCGCATCCATTACCCCTGCAAACGTTGAATTTGACAAATACACACCCAATCAAAGTGACAAGGCGGTAACAGTGAATGCCAATGGTCATACGCTAACCGCTCTTCGGGCAGGCAACCTTGTGTTAAATCCAAACATTGATTACACCTTGAGCGGAAGCACACTGCTGCTGAAAAAAGCTTATCTGGCGACCCTGCCCGTTGGCGAGCATTCGATTGTTCTGGATTTTAATCAAGGGCAGGACCCTGTGTTAAAAGTCAAAATTGTGGATTCAACACCGAGTACGAATGCTGCGATCTCTCCTGTGAATGCAACATTCGATAAAGCGACGAATTCCGCGCAAGATATTAATGTATCTATGACCTTAAATGGCCGTCAGCTCACAAGCATCACGAAGGGGGATGTCACACTTGTAGTGGGTCAGAATTATACAGCATCCAGCTCTGCTGTTGTTCTGAACAAAACCTATCTTGCTACGCTGCCCTTGGGTCAGAATGTATTGACCTTTCACTTCAATGGCGGTAATAACGCTGTATTAACAGTGAATGTAGTAGACAGCACCGTTACTGTGCCTGCCGGAGATTTGACAATTCAAGCATTTAACGGCAATACAAGTGCATCCACCAACGGAATTTCACCCAAATTCAAATTGGTCAACTCTGGTCAATCGGCCATCCCGTTGAGCGATGTAAAGCTCCGGTATTACTATACGATTGACGGGGAAGAAACTCAGACGTTCTGGTCGGATTGGGCCAGTATGGGCAGTGCGAATGTAACCAGCCAATTCGTTAAACTGGAGACTCCAGTTGCAGGGGCAGATCATTATCTTGAAGTGGGTTTTACAAGTGCGGCGGGATCACTTAATGCGGGCCAGAGCGCAGAAGTCCAAGCACGCTTTTCCAAAAACAATTGGTCGAATTACACTCAGACTAATGATTACTCGTTCAAGGCCTCCGGTAGTCAGTTCGCAAACCATGATAAGGTTACCGGGTATGTGAACGGTCAGCTTGTGTGGGGAATTGAGCCGTAAGGCAGTTAATGGGCTGGATCAGGGGGATACCTCTGATCCAGCCTTTTATGGTGTTGACGGTGTACATCCGTTAGACGGAATGTTCTTTTTCAGGCTCAGTACGTGATGATATATCCATGTCTGTTAACAGGCGATCTATTATCTTTTTCGTATGGGCCATGATGAACTGAAGAAGCAGACCTGCAAAACAGACGGTTAACAACGTTCCAAGCCCGATGGGACCACTGAGGAGGAATGCCAGAATCAGAAATACAAAGTAAATGAATGTTCTCGATACAAATAAGGGAGTTCTAGTGATCTCATGCAGAATTAACGCTAAGCGGTCAATGGGAATGGGTGCGAAATTAGTCTGTAAATAGATGGCCGTGCCGATACTTATGATCACTAAGCCAATGCCAAAAGTCATTAGTTTACTGTACCAAACTTCGGGCGTGATTAAAGATTCAGCTACATAAAGCCATAGATCAATTCCCACACCAGTAATGAATGCGGTGAAGAGCCCCAGAAACTCGGGTTTTTGCAGCTTCAAAAGCGAATTGCATCCGATTAATAAGAGTGCAATGATGACCTCCCAGCTTCCTACACTTAACCCTACATGTTGGGAAAGCCCCACCAGAAGTGCATCAAACGGTGAGGTGCCCAGATCCGATTGGATGGTAAGGGAAATGCCAAGCGTTAAGATGAGAATTCCTGCGACAAATAACACATATTTCAATTCATTCAACCTCTTCTTTTATATTATGTTGCAAATACAACAAAAATAAGATAAATTCAATGTAATCCTTTTTTATTGCAATTGCAACAAATGATTCATGATAAACTTGTTAAAGGAATGTGAATATAGATGACGATTCGTATAGAGAGATGCACCAGTGAACATGTATGTGAATTACAGGAGATCAGTTATGAGACGTTTAATGAAACGTTTAAAGCGCAAAATTCACCGGAAAATATGAAAGCTTATCTGGAGAAGGCGTTTAATCGGGAGCAACTAGCTACGGAACTGTCCGTGGCGGATTCACAATTTCTTTTTATTTATGTCAATGATGAAATTGCAGGGTATATGAAAGTAAATATCAATGATGCGCAATCTGAGAAGATGGGCGTGGAATCCCTTGAGATCGAGCGGATATATATCAAGAAAGTGTTCCAAAAACATGGACTTGGTAAAGTATTGCTCCATAAAGCCATAGAGATGGCAACAGAACATCACAAAACGAGTATCTGGTTAGGGGTGTGGGAGAAAAACGAAAATGCCATCGCCTTTTATGAAAAGATGGGGTTTGTCCAGACAGGAGCCCATGCTTTTTACATGGGAGATGAGGAGCAGATTGATTTCATATTGACCAAAACGAAACTGTAATTGGTTCATTGAGGGGAAAGCTTGGGAGAAAAAATGCTAATTAAGCAGAATTCTTTCGGGCTTTTTTATGTTTTTCCAGAACTGTTGAATACTGAAATGAAGAAATAGATGAGAAATAATACATAATAAATATTATGTAAACTTATTATTTTCGATGACCTTCATAAGCTATATCTATGGCTTTAGTAAAAGTTAAAGTCCTGATTAATACATATCTGGCAGTAGAATTTAGCTCAATATCCGTGAAGGGAGACGATTGACCTCAAGGACAATTATGACAGTTTATTAGTTTACTTTTACATTAGGACAGCCAGTCGAAAATCGTTTTCGTTTGTGGTCTGTTAGTTAGCATTAAGTTCTCGATAATGACAGTATGAGTAGTATATATATCTTGTTAAAAGAACTTTAAGTACATAAAACGGACTTGGCAAATTATTATGTTGAACTTTTAAGTTTTTGAAGCTGAAAATGGAAAATAAAATTAATATTTCAAGTGAGAAATCATATGGATCGGACTCCTGAAGCATGCCAAAAAGAAGGGAAATGAATCAACATATTAATTGGATAAATAAGGTATAAAACGTTCAAAAGGCGCTGCTACGCCTTTTATAGATCGATTTCATATGGATTTGCGATGGATTTAGTACCGCTTTCACGATATGCTTTTGGAAATTCGAAAGGAAGTGGGAAAAATGGAACGCGAACTGGCGTTGGAAATTGTCAGAGTAACAGAATTGGCTGCGTTAGCTTCAGCACCCTGGATGGGACGAGGCGACAAGAACAGTGCAGATGAAGCGGCTACTTTGGCCATGCGCGCCATGTTCGATTCCGTGTCCATTCGCGGCACGGTGGTAATAGGTGAAGGAGAAATGGATGAGGCCCCCATGTTGTACATCGGCGAGGAAGTGGGCAACGCTGAGGGGCCAGAGGTGGACGTGGCTGTAGACCCGCTCGAAGGTACAGAGATCGTGGCCAAAGGACTAAACAACGCTCTATCGGTTATTGCAGTGGCGGGGAAAGGTAACCTGCTCCACGCACCGGACATGTATATGGAGAAACTGGCGGTAGGCCCTGCGCTTATAGGCAAAGTCAGCATTGAAGATCCGGTTGAAGTCACACTGGAGAAAGCCGCTGCAGCATTGAATAAAAACATCTCGGATCTGACGGTGATGATTCTGGATCGTGTGCGCCATGAGAGCATAATCAAGACACTGCGCAAAGTCGGCGTGCGGATCAAGTTCCTCAGTGACGGTGATGTGGCGGGTGCAATGGCACCGGCCTTCCCGGAGGCAGGCATTGATCTGTATGTCGGATCTGGAGGAGCACCGGAAGGTGTGCTGGCTGCCGCAGCGCTATCTTGCCTTGGAGGCGAAATTCAGGGGCGCCTGATGCCTGCCAATGCGGACGAGTTCCAGCGCTGCCTGCAGATGGGGATAGATAATCCATATAAAGTGTTAACGATGCAGGATATGATCGGCACGGAGGACGTCATTTTTGCAGCAACAGGTGTGACGCCAGGTGAGATTCTGGGAGGGGTACGGTATCTTGCGGATGATCGCGCCGAGACGGATTCGATTGTCATGCGTGCCAAAACCAAAACCATTCGATTCATTCGCTCCCAACACTTCCTGCCTAACAAGGAAGTACTGCACAAAGTAAGACAGCTGCAATCCACGCCAGAACCATCGGACCGCATTCCGAATCATGTGAAAACGATGGAACAGGCTGAGTTTAGTCAGTCCTCCGTTGATCATGGCGTTACCACCACGTTGTGAACGGGACTGTCCATGAATTGAACAAACGGCAACAAACGTAATCGTTGTATTGTGTTTGATAAGTAATTTGAACCCTAAGGTTACGGGGCATGGGGTCAATAAAAGTACCAACTCTGGCAAGATAATAATGAGGGCTTGGATTAACCCAAACCCTCATTATTTTTTATGTTAAAAGCATTGACAACGGTTACATGGCATGAGAAAATGTACGCGCGTACATAAATATCGATTTTTAATTACTATATTATTGCTGATGAGTTATATAAGTTGAATTAATCATTTGCACGCTAACGGAGAGGACAGAAAAAACCTGAAAAAGCGAAGCGGTCGCCTAAAAGCTTTCTGAAAGAAAGCTGCATCGGAAGCATACGCTATCACCGGATTTTCCCTTTAGGAAAAGGGAATCAAATAAAATCTGGGGATAACAGCGATTGGAAGGCTATTCTGTCATCGTAGTGTCAGTGTAAATAAGCTTTAGTTCAACTTATATAAAGGGGGTGAAATTCATGGCATCTCGTAAAGAAGTGGCTGATCTTGCGGGTGTTTCCGAGGCAACGGTCTCCCGGGTGCATAATGGGGTAGGTCCTATTAAGGAAGAGACACGCCGCAAGGTTCTTGAAGCTTCCGAACAGTTAGGCTATGTGCCCAGTGCTCTTGCTCGCAGTTTTGCCAGAAGTAAAAGCGGGAACCTTGGCGTAGTGTTGCCTTATGTTCCGAAGGCGCATCTGTTCTCGGCGTATTTTTTCTCGGAAATGCTGAGTGGGATTGGAAGCAAAGCCAGAGACAATGGCATGGACCTGTTGGTTATGTTCCGGACACCTGGTGAAGTGATGAATTATACGGATCTGTTCCGGCGTCAGAAAGTGGACGCTTGTATTATCCTTGGTGCCAGAGATGAACATGAAGAACTGGCAGCCATGCAGCAGCTTCACCAGGAAGGACACCCTTTCTGTGTCATGAATCAGCATTTTGCGGGCCAATCGTTCACGGAAGTGGATGCGGATCATGTGGAAGGAAGCAGGCTTGCCATACGCCATCTTACGGATCAGGGGTATCGGCAAATCGCTTTTCTCAATGGTCCAGACAGCTATTCCAACAGCCAGGAACGAATGGAAGGTGTCCGTCTTGGTCTGCAAGAAGCCGGTATGGAGCTGGACCCGAGTCTGTTGCTTGAGGGGAATTATAGTAGACGAAGTGGCATCGAGGCGGCAGCGATTGTAGCAGATCGGCTACATGAGATTGATGCTGTATTTGCGGCCAATGACCGGATGGCCATTGGTGTCATGCATGGTTTGCGTGAGCGCGGAATCCGGGTGGAGGATTTCCCGGCATTTGTGGGTTATGACGACTCCGATGCCGCCGAGATGGCGGTTCCGCCGCTGAGCAGTGTGAGGGTTCCATTTTTTGAGATGGGTGAACTTGCAGCATCAAAGCTCATGCATGGGTCCGTGGGTATCGCGCATAAAGAGAATCACGCAGTTGTGACGCTAACCGAATCAGCGAGAGCGTTGTTGCCTACCGAACTGATCATCCGTGCTTCTTCTATCCGTCAATAATGTATGGATACACATACTGAAAGACTTTTTATTATTCCAAAGGAGGAAATGATCATGTCAAATCGTCTTCGTGTCGGAATGGTTGGATACAAGTTTATGGGGAAGGCCCACAGTAATGCCTATCGCAGTCTGCCGATGTTTTTCCCGTCTGCTCCGCTGCAGCCTGAGATGTCTGTGATCTGTGGACGTAACGAGCAGGGAGTGCAGGAAGCAGCGAATCAGTTCGGCTGGTCCGAAAGTGTAACCGATTGGCGCGAACTGGTGAAGCGGGATGATATCGATCTGATCGATATTAACGCGCCAAGTGATGCCCACAAGGAAATAGCGCTGGAAGCCGCCCGTCAGGGCAAGCATCTGTTTTGTGAGAAGCCTCTGGCTCTGTCACTTGCGGACTCACGTGAGATGCTTCAGGCAGCAGAGGATGCCGGGTCGCTCATATGGTCGGGTTCAACTATCGGTTCTCACCAGCGGTGCAGTTAGCCAAAGATCTGGTGGAGAGCGGGCGACTGGGTAAAATCTATCATTTCCGTGCCTTTTTCCTTCAAGACTGGATCATGGACCCATCGTTCCCGCTGGTATGGCGTTTGCAAAAAGAAGTGGCAGGCTCCGGTTCCCATGGGGATCTGGGTGCACACTTAATCGATCTGGCTCGTTTCCTTGTTGGTGAATTCCAGGAAGTCATCGGTATGAGCGAAACATTTATCAAAGAGCGACCGCTTGCAGCCGAGATGACGGGGCTCAGTGCCAAAGGCAATTCGAATGCGGATGCTCCCAAAGGAGAAGTGACCGTCGATGATGCTACCCTGTTCCTGGCACGATTCGCTGGAGGCGCGCTGGGCAGCTTTGAAGCAACCCGCTTTGCAGCGGGGCATCGGAGTACGAACTCGTTTGAGATTAACGGCAGTCTCGGCAGTGTACGATTTGATTTTGAACGGATGAATGAACTGGAAGTGTATTTTACCAAGGATGAAGAGGACGTACAGGGATTCCGCCGTGTACTGGCGACCGACCCTGCACACAAATATGCCGAAGCCTGGTGGCCTGCCGGACATACGATTGGATTCGAGCACACGTTCACCCATGAAATGCTGGAGCTGGTGACTGCGATCTCCGAAGGCCGACAACCTTCCCCGAGTTTCCATGATGGGGTTGCCTGTCAGGCTGTATTGGAAGCCGTGGAACGTTCGGTAACGGAGCGGCGCTGGGTGACGCTTGAAGAGATGTGAACACAGATGCACAGCAAGACAGCGAAGTCAGGATGAGGTTGAACACAACTTAAATATCCGAAAGCGAGTGATGAAACGATGAGTAAAGCACTAATTGTATGGGGCGGCTGGGATGGACATGAACCGGAGCAGGTAGCGGCGATTTTTGAACGCATTTTGAAGGAGGAGCAGTTCGAGGTTGAAGTCTCGAATACGTTGGAGTCTTATGCGGATGCAGAGAAGCTGCTGGGTCTGGATCTGATCGTACCCTTGTGGACAATGGGGCAGATTGAGCAGGAGCTGGTCAATAATGTGTCAGCGGCTGTTCAGAGCGGTGTGGGCTTGGCTGGTCTTCATGGCGGGATGTGTGATGCGTTCCGTAATAACGTGGACTGGCAGTTTATGACGGGTGGACAATGGGTTGCCCATCCAGGTAACGATGGCGTGGAGTACATGGTGAACATGAAGCGTGGCTCCAGCCCGTTATTGGATCATATTGAAGATTTTCAGGTGAAAAGCGAACAGTACTACCTGCACGTAGACCCGGCCGTGGAAGTGTTGGCCACAACTCGTTTTCCAGTGGTAAGTGGTCCGCATGCAGCGAATGGACCGGTAGATATGCCGGTTGTCTGGACGAAACGATGGGGCGCAGGACGGGTATTTTACAACTCACTGGGACACCATGCAGACATTGTAGACATGAAACCTGTGACTGAAATGATGCGCAGTGGTTTCAAATGGACAGCAGCAGGCAAGGAACTTGCCAAGAGTCGAGTAAGTGCCGTAACGGAAGTGTACACAGGCATGGCGGACAACCAAAACTAATGAGATTGTAGTTGGAATGTAAACATAACTTCAGTATCAACCATTCATCCTCAATGGATAAACCATATTTGATCCACGGCGAAGGGAGCCCAGGCATGAAAACAATGAAAGTAGGCATTATTGGCTGCGGTAAAATCAGCGGTATTTATATGGAAAACTGTCACCGGTTCGAGGTGCTGGAACTTGTTGCTGTAGCGGATCTGGATCGGAAACGTGCCGAAGAGCAGGCAGCAGCCTATAACGTGCCTAACGTATACAGCGTCGACGAAATCTTGGCTGATCCCGAGATCGAGCTAATCATCAACCTGACCATTCCTTCCGTTCATGCGGATGTATGCTTGCGGGCGCTTGAAGCGGGCAAACATGTCTATGTGGAAAAACCACTTGCTGTTACCCGTGAAGAGGGTCAGGCCGTGCTCGAAACAGCAAAGCGTAAAGGACTGCTCGTGGGCTGCGCACCAGAAACGTTCTTCGGTTCGGGCATCCAGACCTCACTTCAATTGGTGGAGGAAGGGGTCATCGGCAAACCGGTGGCAGCGACCGCATTTATGATGAGCCGTGGTCATGAGCACTGGCATCCCGATCCGGAGTTTTATTACGCCTCTGGCGGTGGCCCGATGTTTGACATGGGGCCATACTACCTCACGGCACTGGTCCAACTGATGGGCCCGATCAAGTCGATTGCAGGTATGACAGGTAAAGCCATGGAAGAACGCACGATTACGAGTGAGAAAGAGAGGCCAGGTAGTTCCCGTCGAAATTCCGACTCACGTTACCGGTCTGTTACAGTTTGAACAGGGAGCCATTGGCACCCTAATTACGAGTTTTGACGTATTTGGCGGAAGTGCACTGCCGCCGATTGAGATATATGGCACGCACGGTACATTGCAGGTACCTGACCCCAATACCTTCGGTGGACCGGTACGCTACCGCTTGTTGGGTGAACAGGAATGGACGGAAGTTCCGCTTCTACCAGGGTATCAGGAGAATACACGCGGTATCGGCGTAGCAGATATGGCCTATGCAGCACATAGCGGACGTGCACATCGGGCGAGTGGGGAACTGGCATACCATGTTCTTGAGGCCATGTGGGCATTCCACGATTCATCCGATGAACAGACATTCTACCAGATGAAAAGCTCGTCTCAGCGCCCGGCTGCATTGCCAGTGGATCTGCCGTTATACACATTGGATAAGTAAGATAACTATTACAGCCATTATGGTTTATGTCATGACGAATAGCCCCTTTTCCTTCAAACAGGAAAGGGGCTATTTTTTTATTGAACCAAAAAAATCTGGGATAACAACGGTCGGATCGGAAGGTTGTCCTGTCATCGGAGTACCAGTGTAAATATTCCTTAGTTCAACTTGTATAGCCATTTAAGGCTCAAATCCCGCCTGACTGATCCAGATCTCATCCTCGGCAAAATGGTCCTTCATCCGCTGAACCACAGTCTGATACGCATCTGGACGATACCAGTGCTCCATCCCCACTTGCTGGTATAACGATTCCATACCGAGTCGACGGGTGCGCTTGCCCTCACTGCCATCCCCCATGAAATAATCGTCAATGCATACACGCTGAACCAGAGGTCTCAAGATGGCAGCAAACTGTTCACTGCTGGGTAATACGGGAGCAATCGCAACCTGTGTGGGTATTCCGGCATCCCGCAACTGTGCAAGTGCACGTAAGCGGCCTGCAATCGGGGGAGCGGCAGGACTGAAATGCTTGCGCATATCGTCCAAATCCGTCTCTACAGTCATACTGACCCGAACCCGGTCACCTAACTGCTGTAACAGATCTATATCGCGGGTAACGAGTGGACTGCGGGTTTGGACGAGTACAAAATCGGGTGGATGCTGCACCATGATTTCAAGCAATGAACGTGTGATACACTCCTTGTATTCAGCGGGTTGATATGGATCGGTACTGGATGACATAAACAGAGTGACTTTTCCTTTCGCCAGGGCACGCTGCAATTCTTTGGCGAACACTCGGGAAGCCTCTTGTTTCACATCCACCCAGCTCCCCCATTCCTCTTGGCGAAATAAGGAGACAGGCATCTGTCTGACATAACAATAGGAACAACCGAAGGCGCAGCCTGTGTAAGGATTCAGCGTATGTGTATAGCCATGAAGGAAACCGGTTCCTTTGTTCATTAACGTTTTGGGTACTTTGTAAGTTAAGTTGGTCTTCATGAGTTGTCATGCCTTTCCCGGTAATGTGCAGGTGTGAGACCTGTATGTTTGCGAAATACAGTAATGAAATAAGCGGAGTTGGGTATACCGACATGACGTGCAATATCGGTGACGTTAAGTCGCGTATGTTCAAGCAACTTCCGGGCTTCGGTGATTCGTTTATCCTGTATATATTGAACCGGTGTACGGCCTGTAATCCGCTTGAACACACGATGCAGATGATAAGGGTTGCCGTGACTTACAGTGGCAAGGATATCCAGGTTCAGAGGTTCGGCGTAATGATGTTCGATGTAATCCGTGATCCCGTATATCCATTCCTGGTCAGGTACCCGCTCGCCTGTTGGTTTGCAGCGTTTGCAGGGTCTGAACTTTCGCGCCAAAGCTTCTTCAACATGTTGAAATATCAGCACATTTTCAGCTTTGGGTGCTCTGGACTTGCAGGAAGGCCGACAGAAAATGCCCGTTGTCTGCACGCCATAAAAGAACGTTCCATCATAAGAACTATCGTTGTGGATGATGGCATGCCAGTATTTTTCATCTATCGATTCGGGTTGTATACGATCTTGATCTGGGCTTTCCATGGTGATCACCTCATCTCTAATTATACCCCTGATTCCAAGGGATTGACGAAGTTTCAGCTTAAAAAGCAAGATATCAATATCCGGGATACAGGCCCTTCCTTCAATCTGAATCAAATATGAGCTACAATATACAAGATGGAATAAAAGGTTATATAGGTTCAACTAAACTTTCTACACGAGAACGTAGAGGACGGAAATAACGTGAAGAAGCGAAGCGTTCGCCTTTATCCCCGGATTTTCCCTTTGAAGAAGGGAATTAAAAAAAATCTGGGATAACAGCGATCGGAAGGTTATTCTGTCATTGGAGTGGTAAGTGTAGATACTTTAGTTGGATTCATATAGAACTCAAATGAAATTTATAGATGAAAGAGGTAGGTAGACATGGTTCGTTTTGGCGTAGTGGGTACCAACTGGATTACAGAAAGACTTCTTGAAGCCGCAGCGAAGGTTGAAGGATTCCAATTGACTGCCGTGTATTCAAGAACTGAAGATAAGGCTAATGCATTTGCAGATAAATATGATGTTGAACACCGCTTCACCAATCTGGAAGAGATGGCCGCAAGTGATGTGATTGATGCAGTCTACATCGCGACACCGAATACCGTTCATGCGGAGCAAGCTGAGATTTTTCTGAGAAACGGCAAACATGTATTGTGCGAGAAACCTCTGGCTGCGAATAGCGCCGAAGTTCGGAGTATGATCGATACTGCACGAGAACATGAGGTTCTGCTCATGGAAGCGATGAAATCTACCCTTGTTCCCCAGTTCAAGATGGTGCAGGAAAACCTGCATAAAATCGGTCCTGTCCGCAAATACGTCGCAGGATATTCCCAGTATTCTTCGCGTTATGATAAGTATAAAGAGGGAATCATCCTGAACGCGTTCAAGCCTGAACTTGCTAATGGGGCGTTAATGGATCTCGGTGTGTATTGTCTCTACCCATTGATTACATTGTTTGGTGCACCTAACCGGGTTCAGTCCCAAGCGATGATGCTGGAATCTGGCGTGGATGGACAGGGTAGTGTACTGCTGGATTATGATGGGATGGATGCGGTCGTTACATACTCCAAAATCTCCAACTCTCATCTACCAAGCGAGATTATGGGCGAACTGGGCAGCATCATCATTGACAAGATCGGTTCACCGGAACATGCAGAGATACGATACAATGACGGTACGGTGGAGCAGCTCACAGTCGAACAAAACCATCCGGCGATGTATTATGAAGTGGAGGAGTTCGTGAATCTGGTTCAGGAAGGCCAAAAGGAGTCCAGTATGAACACGCATGAACACTCTTATGTGACGATGCAGGTGATGGATCAGATTCGGAAGCAGATTGGGCTTGTGTTCCCTAACGATTGATTCACATACAGGAAAGGTAGCTGAGACGAGATGAGAAGAGATGAGCTTAAGAACAGCAGAGAAGATAACCGCTCCAATAATTCTGGTGGTTTGGAGCTGACACAGATTGTTTTTCTAGGAAGAACCTTCGAGGAATATATGAAGATGTTCAACTTAACGGTGGAGGATCTTAAAGGCAAGTCGATTCTGGATTGTCCAGGTGGAGCATGTTCATTCAGTAGCCAGGCGCGCAAGTGGGGTGCAGATGCCATGACCGCGGACATTGCCTATCAATACGAGATTAACGAGCTTGAACTAAAGGGGTTCCAAGACATTGAGCATACGATGAAACAGATGGAACCAGTACAAGGGGTCTATGTGTGGGATCAATTTGGATCCATCCAGGGGTTAAAGGAAGAGCGAACGCGTGCCATCACAGATTGCATCGCAGATATGAGAATGTTCCCTGACCGTTATGTGGCGGCTGTGCTCCCGGTTCTTCCTTTTGCCGATGAACAATTCGATCTGACTTTATCCGCCCATTTCCTGTTTACGTACGCGGACCGATTGGACGTTGATTTTCATGTTGCAACCGTAATGGAGCTGCTGCGTGTGAGCAAACGAGAGGTTCGCATTTTCCCAACAGTGGATCTGTCTGGCGAACGTTACGAGCATATGGATGCATTAAAATTAATACTTGAAGAGCATGGGTGCACGGTATCCGAAGAACCAACGTCATATGAGTTTCAACGGAATGCACACACCATGCTTCAAATTGTTAAACATCATGGAACTAGATAGGAGGTTTTTCGGATGAATAAAGTCCTTATACTTGGGGGTACACGTTTTTTGGCAAACGTCTGGTGGATCACTTGCTGTGGGAAGGGAAGTCTTCAGATTACTGTTGCAACTCGCGGTAAAACGGATGTCGACTTCGGACCCGAAGTGAACCGGATCAAGATGGATCGTGAAGACCCGGAATCTCTGACAGAGGTTGCACAGACAGACATGTGGGATGTCGTGTACGACAATATCTGTTATTCCCCGGATGCAGCGAAAGCCGCATGTGAAGCTTTTGCAGGACGCACCAAAAGGTACGTTTTGACATCGACACTCTCGGTGTACGGTGATCCCAGACCTGGATTCAAGGAAACGGATTTTGACCCGTACACATATCCATTACAGTATGGGAGTGCGGAGGATTTTTCGTATGGAGAAGGCAAACGGCTTGCGGAGGCTGTATTTTTCCAGGAAGCGGATTTCCCGGTTGCGGCCATGCGCATTCCCATTGTACTCGGGATTGATGATTATACGAGAAGACTTCATTTCCATATTGAACATGTGCAAAAAGGAAAACCGATCGGCATGCCAAATCCGGACGCAGAGATTGGATTTATCAATTCCACCGAAGCGGCAAGATTCCTCGCCTGGCTTGGACATTCGTCCATTACCGGTCCGGTGAATGCAGCTTCCAAGGGTTCGATTACGCTGTCAGCCATGATACATCTGATCGAGACGGTCACGGGCATGCAGTCCCAGATTCTCACGGAAACGGTGAAAGAAGACATGTCCCCGTTCGGCGTTGAGCAATCATGGACGATGGTGACGACCAAGGCAGAACAAGCTGGATACACGTTCGAACCTCTGATGGACTGGTTCCCGGGACTTGTGCGTGAGGTCGCTCTCGCATTACAGTCGGAGCGGTAGAAATATAGCCTGCATGGGATTGGATGAAGCAAACGACTAGATTGAATAGATCATTCTAACGAATGAAACATAAAGCAGGGTGCAACCAAAGCGTAATCTTTGGTGCACCCTGTTTATGTTGTACTTTTTTCGAATTTTAACGTGACCCAATCTAATAGGACGGACTAATCATTTACACGATAAGGATTACAACAACAGCAATGGGAAGGTTGTTCCGTCATCGTAGTGTCAATGAATAATCTTTAGTTCTACTTATTCAATTTTGATCTCGTGGGGCAGAGGCAGAAGCACGTATGCACAGTTCTGATGGCAGAATGACGGTTTGGGCTTCGGAAGGGGCTTTTCCCTCAATCCGGTCGATCAGCATCTGTACGCCCCGAAACCCAAAATCGTATGCGGGTTGTGCTGCTACGGTCAGGAAAGGATCAAAGGCAGATGCCAGGTCCAGATCGTCGAAGCACACGACGGAGATGTCTTCTGGCACACGTAGTCCACGTTTGCGCAAAAGCCGGATGACCCCAATCGCCAGCATGTTGTTGGCTGCAAAAATGGCGGTTGGCTGCTCCGGTTGAGAGAGTAATCGATCCAGTCCCTCTACATCGCTGAAATCCCGGTATCCGGTCCGAAGTACAAGCTCGGGATTGAGATCCGCCCCGGCTTCACGCAACCCCTCCATATAACCTTCCTCCCGCAGCCTGGCGGTGGAAACCTCGGAAGAACCATTAACCAGTGCAATGCGCCGGTGTCCCAATTGCACCAGATAACGGATCAGCTCAATTGCACCTTCGCGGCTATCTCCGGCAATGATATCTGACGTAATGCCAGGTACGGTGCGATCGAGAAAGACAAACGGAATGTGACGTTCCTGCAACTGTTTCAGATGAGGCAGAGACCGATCTCCCGCCGGGGCAAAGAGTACACCATCCACGCGAGTGGACAGAATGGCCTCCACGTAATCCTTTTCCTTGTTGTAATCCTCGTCACTATTGCCGAATAAAAGCCGATACCCGCGAAGATGGGCTGCATCTTCAGCACCACGGGCCAATGTTGTATAAAAAGGGTTGGTAATATCCGTAATCAGCAGGGAGAGCATCTGGGTTCGTTGAAGCACTAGACTGCGCGCATTGGAGTTTGGGATGTAGCCCAACTCGTCGATCACCTGTTGCACACGTTCACGTGTCGCGGAACTGATGCGGCCTGTATGATTAATGACCTTGGAGACCGTCATGGCGGAGACGTTGGCTTTTTTGGCAATATCGTAAATGGTAATCATTAGAATCTAACCTTTCCGCAACATAGTCTTACCATTCTATAGGATAATGCCAATTGACAGCAAGATAGGCCCGTGCTATGTTAGGGTTACCGATAACCCTAATGGGTTCTGAACGCCTTTACTATGCAAACCATTTCGTTGAATTCGTTTATGCACGTTCCATTTTCTTGAAAAGGGGAACTACATACAAGAATGATTTATGAAATGGTTTATTGGTATTTTTTTAAAATGTAAACGTATTCAATATTCGAGAAAGCTTTTGATAACCTGTATATGCAGTTCTTGTGCGACTCTTGGGTATCGGTTGTATCTCCGTCATTATCTCATTCTAATCAATTGCATTTGGATCAGACAGAAGGTTTCCCAATTCAACCCAAATTCCATGAAACGAATTGAAGGAGGACGCTCTAGAATGACACATCAGGACTATCGTTATAAGCAGGCTTTCCCCAAGATTGGTATTCGTCCCACGATTGATGGAAGACGCAAGGGTGTTCGTGAGTCACTGGAAGAGCAGACGATGCGGATGGCGACATCCGTTGCCGAGCTGCTTGCAGCCGAACTTCGTTATCCGGACGGTTCCGCGGTGGAATGTGTTGTCGCTGAGACTTGTATTGGCGGTGTGGCCGAGGCGGCCGCTGCATCTGAACTGTTCAGTCGTTCCAATGTGGGCGTAACGATCACCGTGACACCATGCTGGTGTTATGGTACGGAAACGATGGATATGTCGCCATCCATTCCTACAGCGATCTGGGGTTTTAATGGAACAGAGCGTCCGGGTGCAGTATATCTGGCAGCAGTACTCTCTGCCCATGCACAGAAGGGGATTCCGGCCTTTGGGATCTATGGGGAGGATGTACAGGACGGCGGAGATACAACGATTCCCGATGATGTGCGTGATAAATTGCTCCGGTTCAGCCGTGCGGGTCTTGCAGCCGCTACCTTGAAAGGGCGGGCCTATCTGTCCATTGGATCGGTATCCATGGGGATTGCGGGTTCGATTGTGAACGATTCGTTTTTCCAGGAGTATCTGGGCATGCGTAATGAATACGTGGATATGAGTGAACTCACTCGCCGTATCGAAGAAGAAATCTACGACCCCGAGGAGTATAAGCTTGCACTGGCGTGGGTGAAGGAGAATTGTAGCGAAGGTCCGGATAACAACGCTGCCCATCTGCAAACGGATCGTAAACGCAAAGAGTACGAATGGGAAACGGTTGTGAAAATGACCCAAATCGTGCGTGACTTGATGGCGGGCAACCCGAGATTGGCAGAGCTTGGGTTTACAGAGGAATCGATGGGCCACCACGCGATTGTATCCGGCTTCCAGGGACAACGGCAGTGGACGGATCATTCTCCGAACGGAGATTTTCTGGAGTCGATATTAAACTCTTCCTTTGACTGGAATGGCAAGCGCGCGCCCTATCTGGTTGCAACAGAGAATGATAGCTTGAATGGTGTGTCCATGTTGTTTGGTTCACTGCTGACACATACAGCACAGATCTTCGCTGATGTGCGTACGTATTGGAGTCCGGATTCGGTACAGCGTGTGACGGGGCATCAGTTGGAAGGAAACGCGAAGGATGGGATCCTGCATCTGATTAACTCCGGTTCCGCAGCTTTGGATGGCACAGGACAACAGTTCAGAGAAGGGAAGCCTGTCCTTAAGCCTTTCTGGGAAATTTCAGATGAGGAAGTTCAGGATTGTCTGAAAGCCACATCGTGGAGACCGGCATCCGTTGAATATTTCCGCGGGGGCGGTTATTCTGCGGATTTCCTGACCAAAGGTGGTATGCCCGTAACGATGACACGTCTCAATCTTGTCAAAGGACTGGGACCAGTGCTGCAGATCGCTCAGGGTTACACGGTCGATCTGCCTGAAGCCGTGCATGATACGCTGGATCAACGGACAGATCCAACCTGGCCATCCACCTGGTTTGCACCTGTTCTAACCGGTGCAGGAGCGTTTACTTCCGTATACGAGGTCATGAATCAGTGGGGTGCGAACCATGGCTCCATCTCGTATGGACACATCGGTGCTGATCTGATTACGCTCGCTTCCATGCTTCGCATTCCGGTAAATATGCATAATGTACCAGAATCGGAGATTTTCCGCCCGCGTGCATGGGGATTATTCGGCACCAGTGAACCTGAGAGTGCAGACTACCGTGCTTGCAGTGTGTTTGGCCCGTTGTATCGCTAACATCACGTTCCATTCCTTTGTCAAACGCCATGTCCCTTATGAAATGAAGGTACATGGCGTTCTCTTGAAGGCTGTGTTCAGATAGCGACCATGGCTTATCTCGTAGAGTTAAGGAGGCTTGGTAGAATGGGCAATCAAGCAACACATGTGCTTGCTGCCGATTACGGCGCAAGTAGTGGGCGCGTCGTCCGGGTTCTTTTGATGGAAGCAGGCTTTCGTTACAAGAAGTGCATCGATTCAACAACGAACCCGTGCAGCTGGGGGATGGATTGTATTGGGATTTCTTGCGCCTTTTTCATGAATTAAAACAAGGTATCGTGAAAGGGACGCAAGGCATCTCTCCATCGGTCCGTTCAATAGCCGTGGATACGTGGGGAGTGGACTATGGACTGATCGATGGGGCAGGAAGATTATGCTCGAATCCGCGGCATTATCGGGAAGCACGCAACGCACAGTGGATGGCAGAAGTGCTGCATATGGTGAAGAAGAAGAACTGTATGCGATGTCCGGCGTTCTGCCGCAGCAGATCAACACCGTATTTCAACTGCTGGGTAGTGTGCGAGAGCAGGCCGAAGGCTTGCGTCCGGATGTGCGCATGTTATTTATGCCGGATTTGTTTCATTACTATCTATCCGGTCAGCAGGCTTGTGAGTATACGATTGCGAGTACCAGTGGGCTGTTGCACGCAGGTGAGGCCCGTTGGAATAAAGGGCTGATTAGCTGTCTCGGTATACCGGAAACATTATTTCCAAGGCTCGTTCAGTCCGGTACCGTGCTGGGCAATTTAACGCCAGAGTTGTGCGCAGAATTACGAACTGGATCGATGCAGATCGTCTCAGTGGGCTCACATGATACGGCATCTGCCTTGGCAGCGATTCCAGCGATGGATTCAGATTTCGCTTTTATCAGCTGTGGAACCTGGTCTCTTATGGGGATGGAGCGTGATACACCTGTATTGAATGATCAGAGTCGTGCACTGGGATTCACCAATGAAGGGACCGTGAATGGCAAAGTTCGTACCCTGAAAAATCGTTCAGGTCTGTGGCTGCGACAGGAATGCAAACGGCAGTGGGAGCGGGAGAATCAACGCTTCACACATGAAGAACTGGTTCAGCTGGCTGCCTTGGCAACGCCGCATCAATGTTACGTATCGCCGGGAGATGTCGTATATCTGGCGCCAGGGAATATGGCTGAACGAATACGGCAACATTGCAGTGCGAGCGGACAGACTGTACCCGAAACGACTGGAGCGATTGTGCGCTGTATTCTGGAAAGCCTTGCACTGGAATTCAGGCAGACACTGGATGAACTGCAATGGATTACGGGTACAAGGCCTCGTGTCATTCATATGGTGGGTGGCGGCGTACACAATCGACTATTGTGTCAGTTTACAGCTAATGCAGCAGGTGTTCCAGTGGTAGCGGGCCCGGCAGAGGCGACTTCAGCCGGCAACTGCATGCTGCAGTTCTTGGCACATGGAGAGGTGAGTAGCTTGGATGAGGTCCGGGAGGTCATGGCTGCTTCCTTTTCCCCGAGACCTATGACCCTGAGGATATAGAACTGTGGCAGGAAGCATATGAAAGCTATCAAAGCCTGAATCAAATCAAAAGGTAAGCTAATGAGCATAGATGCAGTGCAATGAGCAGAGATGCAGTGCAGTGAACATGGCTGGCTGTAAAATGCTTGCTAAAAAGATAAGTATGAGGAGTGGTGAGGAACATGTCTGAACAGCAAATAAGGGAAGAGTTGACGAAATACGCCCGCAGAGCCGTTGCTCAAGGGTTGGTGGTAGGACCTGGCGGCAATCTGAGTGCTCGCTCCGGGGGAACGATGCTGTTATCTCCGAGTGGTTATGCACTTGAAGACCTGGAACCGGACGAGTGGATTGCTATTGATATCGAGACAGGAGAGACTCGTGCGGATCAACACGTCCGTCTTCCGAAGTATTGATGCATCTGTACAGCTATCGAGTGAATCCGGATATTCAAGGCATTGTGCATACGCATCCGGCATATACGATCGCACTCAGTCTTGTTTTCGGTGAATTGCCACACTTGTTCCCGGACCAATCTGCATTGGTAGGCGATATCGGGTTCGTACCATATGTCCTTCCAACGACGAAACAACTTGCCGATGCAGTCTCAGCTAAGGTAGAGGAACATACGGCGCTCATTCTCGTCAATCACGGATTGGTCACAACGGGTAAAAATCTCCGTGAAGCCTATTACCGCACCCAGGTGGTGGAAGAAAGCGCCAAGGTGTACATGATCGCAAAGGCAGCCGGCGAACCCAAAGTGTTAACTGCTGAAGAATATAAGGAAATTCAATCCCTTGAAAGTGAAGCCTACCGTGTACAGCTGCTGCAACAACTAAAGTCCTGATTTCGATTTAATTATTTGTGATTACATTAGGAATGATTAAAAGGTTATTACGTTAAGAGCAGATTACATTCTCCAGATTGAAGCTGGAATACAGGATGTGAAATGCTCTTTTTTATTTTGAAATGGAATTGAAAGTCGAAAAATGTAGTTGGAAGAAATAATTCATACTAATTTGATGAGAATTGTTGATAAAGAGATGGTTAGAAGGTATACTAACGTTAATCATCAATGAGTAACAACTACGAGGAAGACTATAAAAAATATTAGTGAAGTAACTATAAGGGGGAAATGATGTGGGTCCTGAGCTAAACGAAATGGAGTTGGAATACGAACTGCTGAAGCAGCTTCAAGACGCGAATGCTCCCATCGGGGCCAGTACGTTGGTTCATACTTTGGGCAAAACCTATGGTCTGAGTCAGGCAACCATCGGAAGAAGACTTATGGAGATGGATGTTGAAGGTTTTACGGTTCTGAAAGGCCGCAAGGGAAGGACTTTGACCGAACAGGGACTGGATCGAATCAAGATGTTGGAAAGAGATTTGCAGCAAAAAAATGTGAACTCACAGTTAATTCAGATGCTGAACCATTCCGGGGAAAAGGCTCTTCTGGATGTTCTCGTTGCCCGAAGGGCACTTGAGCGGGAGATCGCTTCTCTGGCAGCACAGCATGCCTCGAAAGAATACATAGCACTGTTGCAAGCTTCCATTGCGAACCAGCATGAATTGCTATCCAGGAATATTATACCATATGAGCAGGACCGGGAGTTTCACAGATTGCTGGCCTACGCTGCGCAAAACCGAATTCTTCTGCATGCGGTTGAGCTGGTATGGGAGACAAGCCGTGATTTTCTGGAGACAGCATATATTCGCCGAAGAGTAGGAAGTGAATTAGTTGTGGACCATCAGCAGATTCTGGATGCTATTGTAGCTGGCTCTCCAGAGCAGGCTGAAGCAGCAATGGTGAATCATATCAACCAAATGATCGATGATGTCAAACGTTATTACGCCATGCAAAACCAATAACATTCCTTGGAATGGGACCCTGTGATAAAGGAGTTGAGCTTGTGGACACAATCTACCGTTTAGGCATAGATATCGGAGGTACTTTCACGGATGCGCTGGTGATGGACCATCAGGGCAGGGTCATTGCGGCGCTCAAGACGCCATCGATTGCAACTGCTCCGGAACAGGCGATTTTTAATGCACTTGATCAACTCAAGGAGAATGGTGTGAACATTCGTGAGATTGATCTGTTTGTGCATGGAACAACACTTGGCGTGAATACGTTAATCGAACGAAATGGTGCGGTTACAGGGCTATTGGTCACCAAAGGATTCCGGGATATTCTTGAAATTCGGCGGTTGAGACTTGAGGATACAACCAATCTGTATGGTGACAAGACCGATGCACTGGTACCGAGACAACGTGTCAAGGAAGTGGATGAACGTGTGATTGCGGGTGGGGGCATCCTCCAGCCATTGAATCAGGATCAGCTTCTGCAAGCAGTTGATGAACTGGTGGAGGATGGCGTTACGGCGCTGGCGATCAGTTTTCTGCATGCTTATGTGAATCCGGCCCACGAACAGCTTGCGGAAGATATGATCAGGGAGCGTTATCCACAGCTGTTCATTTGCCGGAGCAGCGCCATCTGGCCTCAACAGCGTGAGTTCGAACGAACACTCGCAACGGCGATGAATGCATATGTAGGTGAACGAATGGGGTCTTACTTCCTGCGTCTGCAAGAAGGGATTCAGGCGTATGGCCTCAAAGCCAACTTGCTGTCGACCATGTCCAACGGTGGAATGATGACGGCTGCCAGAGCGGCCAATGAGCCAGTACGTACGCTTCTGTCCGGTCCTGCTTCCGGTGTAATCGCCGCGACCCATATTGCTGAACGAGCTGGAATTCATCAGGTCATTACATTTGACATGGGCGGCACAAGCGTTGATGTGGCTCTCATTGACCAAGAACCATCCTATTCATCCGAGAACAAGGTTGGTGATTTTCCTGTCATCATTCCTGCTGTTGATGTAACAGCCATAGGAGCAGGGGGCGGTTCAATTGCCTGGCTTGATTCCGTAGGCGTACTCAAGGCGGGGCCACGCAGTGCGGGAGCCAATCCCGGTCCGGCCTGTTATCAACGTGGGGGAGAGGAGCCGACAACCACAGATGCTTATCTACAGCTCGGTATCTTGCATGCTGACCGTTTCCTTGGCGGACAGATGCGTCTGAATCCCGAACTTGCAGAACGTACGCTGGGCAGTCTTGGAGAGAAGCTTGGTCTGAATGCCGAACAGACTGCGCAAGCCATTCTCGATGTGGCAACCGCCAATATGTATGCTCAGTTTTCTCCCCTCATGGCTCGCAAGGGTGTTGATCCCCGTGACTTTACGTTGCTCGCATATGGCGGAGCTGGCCCGATGCATGCTTTTCTGATGGCACGCGAGGTAGGCATTGGCAGAGTGCTGATCCCGCCATCTCCGGGAACGCTGTGTGCGATGGGCTGCACAGTTGCCAATCTTCGCAATGACTTCGTCCATACATTACACAAAAGTACCCAGACTCTGGAGCCTGGTGAGTTAAGTTCCCTTTTCACCGAATTGGAAAACCATGGACGTAGCTGGGTTGATGAGGAAGCCCGTGGCGGTGTCAAACTGGACAATATCTATTGTCTATACAGTGCGGATATGCGTTATGAAGGGCAGGCCTTTGATCTTGAGGTTTCGCTGACTTTGGAAGAGATTGAAGATCCCAAGAAAGCAGGCGTTAAATTCCATGCGTCCTACCAAAATGTGTTTGGCATTCGTCAGCCAGAGGCTGAGGTGGTGTTTGTAAGTCTTAGGGCGACCATTGTAGGTGTTTTGCCTACTCATAACACGGTGAATTCAATATATTTGCCATTCGACGAGAGTGAAGTGGAAGAACGGATCATTACCTTTGACCATATACAGCAGACAGCAAAGGTAATGAAAAGGGGACAGATTCCATTCGCGGATGATCCCATTCCCGGACCCATTATTGTGGAGGAATACGATACAACGATCTTTATCCCGCCTGGGTATAAGGTGTACCGGGATGTGCATGGGAATGTGATTGGGGAGGTGACAGCATGATCGCTGACAAGGTCTTTCTTGAGATTTTCAACAACCGGATTCAAGCCGCCGTGGAAGAAATGGCCAATGTCGTTCTGCGCACAGGATTCACCGCTTTTGTCAAGGAAACGGGCGATTTTGGTACCTACCTGTTATCTCCAACCGGAGAAACGTTCGGGTCGCCGCTGGAGACGGGGTACAATCTGTCTCTGGGCATCCCTGCTACTGCGACCATTGATAGCATAGAAGACTGGCAAGAAGGGGATATCGTCATATGTAATGATCCATATTCCACCAAAGGCATGGTCACTCACCTTCCAGACATTCATCTCATCAAGCCTTATTTTCACGAAGGTAGAGTCATCGCTTACGGCATGTGCTTCGTTCATTCATCCGACGTAGGCGGCAAGGTACCGGGAAGCGTATCTCCCAGCGCCTATGATATTCATATGGAAGGTATTCGAATTGCTCCAGTCAAGCTGTATGAAGCCGGTGTTCTGAACGAGCAGATCCTGCGCTTGTTTCTGGACAACAGCCGAATTCCGGAGCAAAATCTCGGCGATCTCAAAGCGCTTATGGCTGCATTGAATCGGGGAGAGCAGCGACTTGCAGAACTCATTGCACGATATGGTGTGGAGAAGATCCAGCAGGGCATCGAGCATTTGCTGGAATATGCCGAGCTGAAGGCTCGTGCGATCGTGCAGGATATCCCTGACGGTTCCTATGACTTCTGGGACTACCTGGAGAAGGGTCCAGGCGGATATCCCATCCGCTTGCGCTGCACAATGACGATTGCAGGCAGTGACATTCATCTGGACTTTAGCGGCACCGATCCTCAGGTCAGGGCTTCATTCAATATTCCGACCCACAATCAACAGGGACATTACATGCTGGTACCTGCACTCATTCGTTATTTTCGTACACTCGACCCGACCATTCCGTGGAATTCGGGCATGATTCGCATGGTGCGAAATTACGCGCCACCTGCTTCCGTACTCAACCCGGAGCCGATGGCAGCTGTAGGGGCACGTGCTGCGACCTTTATCCGGCTGATGGACGTTATCACAGGAGCGCTGGGGAAAGCTCAGGGCAGTATGGTTCCCGCAGCTGGAGCTGGACAAGCCTGCATCGTCATGATGGCGATGACCGATGCATCCGATGGCAAGAAAAAGGTGGGCGTGATTCAGCCGATCTGCGGAGGTTCGGGAGCAAGGCCTATGAAAGACGGCATTGATGGCATGGATTTTGCGGTTGGTCATCTTCGTAATATCCCTGCGGAGACCGTGGAAGCCGAGATGCCTGTATTAATTGAACATTATGGTCTTCGTGCCGACTCGGCAGGTGCAGGAACTTTCCGTGGTGGAAGCGGGATCGACTTGTGCGTCAGAATTCTAACCCCGGATACCGTGATGACGGCCAGAAACATGGAGCGTATGGAATTTCAGCCTTGGGGCAGGCTTGGTGGCGGTGTAGGTTCACATGGCGAAGCCATTCTTAATGCCGGGCGTGCAAGTGAGCATCGTCTGGGCAGAATTGATGAGCTGCTGCTTCAGCCTGGAGAAACGGTTACGTTCCTTTCGCAAGGCGGAGGCGGTTATGGCGATCCATATGAGCGTGATTCTCGTCTTGTTCTGGATGACGTAAGAAGAGGGCTGGTATCCCCGGAGAAAGCCCTTGAGTTATACGGTGTTGTGATTAATGGTTCGGAGCTGAACGAGAGCGATACAGAACAAGTGCGCGCGAAGCGATCACGACAGCAGGAAGAATTCGCCTACGGCAAGGCGCGTGAGCAATTCGAAGCCATATGGAGTGATGAGATGCAGGTATCACTGAATCAGGCATTGCTGAGTGCTCCACTTGCCCTGAGAGACTACCTAAAGCGTCAGACCATGGGCGCTGTAGAGGAGAAATATAAGGATTCCCTATCCGTGGACCCACGGGAGATATCCGACATTATGGAAGGGTTACGACAGAAAATAGGGTTGCATTGATCAAGTGCATGGAGACGATGTAGTTCTGTCTTATCGATAAAACCAATTCAATTGATGGGGGAATTCGCATGTTCAAATCAAACAAAAAACGCTTACTCAGCCTTGCCTCTATGACTCTGGCCGGTACATTGGTGCTCTCCGCCTGCGGTGGAGCAAGCAGCTCAAATTCTGCTGGAGAGACTGATGCTTCAGGAGCAAGCGGAGACAAAGTTAAGCTGACGATGTTCATCTGGGCTGGTTCCAATCAGGATGTCGTGCCCAAAGAAGTGGTTGCCGAGTACGTAAAAGAACATCCCAATGTTGAGGTCACCTTTGAGGAATCCTCCAATTCGGTAATGTACCCCAAGATGGTCGCTGGCAAGCAGGCTGATGCGAACAATCCGGTCGTGAATTTCGGTTACTTCAATGCAGATGCGACGGCAAAAGGCTTAAATGATGACATGTGGGAACCACTGGATACAAGCATTGTGACCAATATCAAGGATATCCCAGAATCCTTCCACAAGCCAGACAACAAAGGCGTGGTCTGGGGCGTTTCGAGCTTCGCCTTGGTGTATAACAAAGACCTTGTGAAAACGCCGCCTACCAGCTGGAACGATCTGTGGGATAACGAGGAGTTCAAAGGAAAAACGGCGCTCTGGGATTACATGTTCTATTCCTATATCTCCCCACTTATTGCGACCAAAGGCCAAGAGATCGGTGCATCCTATGAAAATCCCGAGCCAGCCTTCCAGTTCTGGGCAGACCGCAGTGATCAGATTGGCACATTGGTTTCATCCAATGATCAGTTGAAGGCACTACTGGAGTCAGGTGATGCTCTCATTGCCCCATTCAGCGCACAGGTTGCACAGACATGGATTGATGGAGGTTCACCACTTGCCGTAGCTTATCCGAGTGAAGGTGCAATCTCCTTCCCGTACACCCTTCAGGTTGTGAAGGGCTCAACACCTGAGCAGGCACGTGTTGCAAATGAAATTATCAACGAATTGTTGAGCGCAGAAGCGCTGTCCCAATATGCAGAAGCAACGGGTACACCAGTCACCAGTACGACAGCCGCAGTTCCGGACAAGTACAAGGATGATCCTTCTTTCTCCGTGGAAACGCAAAGTAACGGCATTAATCCAGACTGGGATGTGCTTGCACAGAACAGCTCTTCCTGGAAGGAACTATGGGATCGACTCGTGAAAACAAAGCTTCAATAAATGATTGTTGCCAGGTATAACGATTCCGGGTTCTGTTACGAACCCGGAATGGATGGGAGGGAATCAGAGATGAGCAGCGGACAAGAGACCATATCCATTGAAACAAGGGAAGTCACGAAGACCTATGGTGAACGAGCCGCCGTTGATCATGTAACACTCCAAGTGAAAAAGGGAGAATTCGTTTCCTTGCTTGGTCCGAGTGGCTGTGGTAAAACCACACTGCTGCGCATGCTTGGCGGACTTGAGCAGCCGGATCAGGGCACCATTATGCTGGGAGGCCGGGATGTGACCGGTGTTCCAGCCTATGGACGCAATAGCAATATGATTTTTCAGCAGCTTGCGCTGTTCCCTCATATGGACGTATTCAACAACATTGCCTATGGGCTAAAGGTGAAGAAGTTACCCAAAGCCGATATCCAGCGGCAGGTAGGTGAAATGCTTGATCTGGTCCAGCTCGGAGACTATGGCAGGCGTGCAGTGTCCGAGCTGTCCGGGGGGCAGGCCCAACGCGTCGCGATTGCTCGCGCACTGATTAACAGACCCGAAGTGCTGCTGCTTGACGAACCTCTCTCTGCATTGGACATGCAGCTGCGTCTCGATATGCAGCGTGAACTGAAACGTATCCAGCGTGAATTCGGCGGAACGTTTATCTTTGTAACGCATGATCAGAGCGAAGCCATGAACATGTCTGACCGCATTGGCGTCATGCGGGCCGGGAAGCTGCTGCAGTATGCAACTCCTGATGAAATCTATGAAAGACCGACTGATAGCTTCGTAGCCAAGTTCATCGGAGATACCAACCTCTTGGAGACAGAAGTATTAGGACAGGATGTGAATGGAATTCGGGTGCAATGCTTCGGCAAGCCATTACTGGTGAAGGTCAGTGATGACAAAGCCATACCGAAAGCTGGAGCCCAACATTCCCTATCCATCCGCAATGAGTATGTTCGACTTGGAGAAGATGCAACGCAATGCGTGAACAAGCTGGAAGGACAAGTGATTGAAGCGGTGTACGGCGGAGCGAATATTCGATACAGCGTGCAGATTTCAGAGGGTTTTCTGATTCAGGCCAGTGTGCTCCATCAACGGGGAGCCCCACGTTATCGTCCAGGTGAACCGATACAAATTGGCTTTGATCCAGAGGACGCGCTCTTGTTATCTGATCCCATGCATGATCATTTGCAGGGTGCGGGGACATGAACCGGATCGCGGAACGGATCGTGAATTTGTATTCCTTTGGCAATCGCACATGGGTAACCCGGTTGCTGCTGTTGCTGCCTGCACTTGCTCTGATGGGCATCGTGTATCTTGGCGGGTTGCTGATCTTTGGCAGATATAGCTTCGATATCTATGAGAATGGAAAGCTTATTCGCGGCTGGGATTGGGGAACCTATCATGCTTTTTTATCTGATCCTTATTATTGGAAACTGATTGGTACGACATTTCGCATTGCCTTCAAGGTAACGTTATGGAGTCTTTTGCTTGCCTATCCACTGGCCTATTGCATCGCGGGTCTCAAGAAGCCTGGCATGAAGCAGTTGTTGTTACTGCTCACGTTTCTTCCGCTGCTGGTCAGCGCGGTTGTGCGTTCTTACGGCTGGCAGCTTTTACTGTCCAAACAGGGCTTCATGAACTGGTTATTCATCCGGCTGGGGCTTACCGAGGAAGGATTCAGCATGATCTATAACGAGACTGGCGTTGTTGCTGCACTGGTCCATATTTTCCTGCCATTTATGGTCTTTCCAATCCTGAATGTATTGTCCCAAAGTGATGCTTCCTTAAAGGCAGCTGCTCAGGATTTGGGGGCAGGCAGTTGGCGAACGTTCCTGACCATTACTTTGCCTTTATCGGCAAGAGGCATTGCAAGCGGCGTACAGATTGTGTTCACGTTATGTCTCACCGCATTCACCACACCACAACTGATCGGCGGGGGAGAGTCATGACACTTCCGGTATTTATATACCAGCGTACTCTGGACACCAACTGGCCGATGGCTGCGGTTGCCAGTCTGTTCTTGCTTGTGTCCTCCATCGTTGTCTCGTTGCTTGTGAATAAAGGAGCAGAAATATTGATGTTCCGTCGTTCCCGTAAGGGAGGTCAGGCATATGGTTAAGTCGAACAGGGGCACCAGGCTGTTACTCTATATCTTTGTGGGTGCCGTAGCCATGTATTTGCTGCTGCCACTGCTGATGATTATGTTGACATCTGTAGGCTCTGGTTCAGCCAGCAAATTCCCGCCGGAAGGTCTCACCTTGAAATGGTATGCCAATCTAAGTGAGCAGACCCAGTTTCTTGATGCGTTCAAGAACAGCCTTATTGCTTCTACAGGAGCGGTTCTGCTTGCTTTGATTACAGGTACACTTGCAGCGCTAGCGATTGTGCAGTACCCTTTCCCCGGCTCAGGTATATTAAGAGCATTTTTGTATCTCCGATGGTTATGCCGAAAATTACGCTGGGTATCGCATATTTGATTTTATTCTCGAAAATGCATATTGCCGGCGGACTGTTTGCACTTATTTTGGGTGAAGCGGTCATCGTGCTTCCATTCGTGCTCACGCTTGTGGGCAGTGCATTAGCCAATCTGCACCCGGCTCACCGGGAAGCAGCCGCGGACCTGGGGGCAGGACCGATGCGCATTTTTTTCACAATTACGCTGCCACAGCTCCGACTATCCCTGCTTCTGTCAGGGTCAATCGCTTTTGTCTTCACTTTCGATCAGGTCGAGGCTGCACTGCTGCTGCTCCGTCAGGATAGCTACACGTTGCCAATCCAGTTATTCCTGTATATGGAGAGAATGGCAGGACCCAACGATTGCTGTTGTGTCTGTTGTTCTGATCGCTTTTGCGCTGGCTCTGTTTATGACAATTAAACTGGTTTTGCGTTCTGTACCAGGACTTGAGAGTTTGTTCGGTCGCAGGAAAACAAAAGGAGGTTTGGATCAAAATGAATAATTCACAGCATTTAACCCATAGCTCCGGTCTGAATCGGGATCGGGCGGAAGAAGTGATGATCGCTCAGGGACTAAGTGCCCTGATTGCAACGACTCCCGAGAACATTCAATATGTCATCGGGTCCCAACTGCGTGCAAGCAATTGGACGATGCAGATCTATGCGGTTCTGCCTGCAGACAGATCTGCTAAGCCGTGTATTGTCATTCCTACGAATCGGTTGGGCGTTGTAGCCCAATTCGGTATCACGGGGGTGGACATATTTGCCTACAGTGATTTTTTCGTGGAAGGTTCCATTGAAGGCAAACCTTCCACTGACGACATTGATCTGTTCTATTCTCTCCTGCACACGACGGTTATTCATTCAAGTCCTTTAGATGCGCTCAAGGCAGCATTAAAACAGCTTGAGATCGAAGATCAGCCGATTGGAATCGATGAGATGCGGATCGCTCCCGATATTCTGACGAGAATCAAGGAGGAGGTTCCTGACAGACCGGTAGTTCCTGCATATAAGCTGTTTAGACATATCCGTCTGGTCAAGACTCCTTTTGAGATCAAGCAACTTCGTCAGGCTGCCCAATTAAATGAACGAATTGAACAGGAACTCATTGATCTGATTGCCGCAGGTGTTCATGAGAAGCAACTTGCCGATCATTATCGGCTGGCTGTGATGAGAGCAGGTGGAACTCCCGCAATGACAGCGGTAGGGGCAGGGCCACGCAGTGCGTTGCCCCTCATCGAAAATTATTTTCATACGATTGAGGTGGGTGATCAGGTTCGTTTCGACCTCTGCCTCCAACTGGAAGGATACTGGGGAGATACAGGGCGTACGGTTGTTGCAGGTGAGCCTACTGCTTGGATGAAAAAACATTTTGATGCCGTCAAAAGCGGCTGGGAGACGGCACTTGAAACCGTGCGCCCTGGCGTCAAGGCTTCGGACGTATTCCATGCCGCAGTGTCCCGCGTACAGCGCGAGGGGATTCCGCATTACCGACGTCAGCACGTTGGCCATGCCATCGGCTTGGAACTGTACGACGATATAACCCTGTCCCCTGGTGACCAGCGCATACTGGAGCCCGGTATGGTGTTATGTGTTGAGGTACCATATTACGAGTTGGGTGCAGGTGGATTCCAAATTGAGGATACCATTGTCGTAACGTCAGATGGTTATGAGTTTCTGACCCATATGGAGCGGAAACTGTTCACTAAATAACGATAAATGGAAGGCTTCACTGACCGGCGACCAGACCACAGTCGATCCAAGAAGCTTTCTTACTGAGAAAGTTGGAACATCCATGATTCAGCAGGGAACTAAGACGTTTCGTAACATTAGCCTTGCACTGTTCGCCGGAGGTTTTGTCACGTTTGCATTGCTCTACAGCCTCCAACCCCTGATGCCTGAGATTAGCGTTTCATTTTCCATTACGCCGGCACAGGCCAGCCTCACATTATCGGTAACAACGATCGCCATGGCATTGACGATGCTGTTCATCGGGTCCTTGTCTGATTCTGTGGGCCGACGCTTTATCATGACAGCAGCACTGGTCATATCTTCTGTGATTGCTTTGCTGAGTGCGTTCAGCCTGGGGTATCCGGAGCTTCTTCTGCTTCGTATTCTCCAGGGGATAGCACTCGCTGGTTTGCCGGCAATAGCCATGACTTATCTGTCAGAAGAGATAGAACCTAAAAGTCTGGGTTATGCCATGGGTTTATATATTAGCGGGAATTCAATTGGAGGCATGGCAGGTCGTTTTATCAGCGGTGTGGTGACAGATTGGTTCAGTTGGCGCGCTGCTGTGGGATTCATTGGTATTCTTGGATTGTGTGCAGCCGTCATTTTTTGGCTTGTCATCCCGCCATCTCGTCATTTTGTCAAAGCTTCACCCGGATTCAAAAATCCATTACCGCTTTTGTGGTCACAGTGTCGGAATCCAAGGTTGCTGAGCCTGTATGGCCTTGGGTTTCTCCTGATGGGGGGCTTCGTGACCCTGTTCAACTATATTGGTTTTGAATTAACCGGTGAACCCTATCATCTAAGTCAGTCCATTGTTGGAAGTCTTTTTGTGGTGTATCTGATGGGCACGGTCAGCAGCACATGGATGGGCAGGCTTGCAGACCGGTATGGCAGGTCACATGTGCTTGGCATCGCGCTGGGCATTATTCTGGCGGGTGCAGTCTGTACTGTTCATCCAGCGCTTTGGGTCAAAATTATCGGACTCGCTCTGTTTGCCTTTGGTTTCTTCGGCGGCCATTCGATCGCAAGCAGCTGGGTTGGACTCGTGGCCACTCAGTACAAATCCCAGGCTAATGCGTTGTATTTGTTTTTCTATTATCTTGGTTCCAGCGTAAGTGGAACAGGAGGCGGACTGTTATACAGCCGTCTGGGATGGATCGGCATTGTGGGGTTGATTGGTGTGTATGTTTTGATCGGTTTTGTCTTGTGTAATTTGCTTGTTCACAGGTTGAAGGGACAGGCTACATAAAGCAACTTTTTCCGACAGCTATTGCATATCCTGAAATACCGAGTATAATACTTGGTAAATAGACGAAAAGGGGATGCAATAAACGATGAAAACACATGCTGAATTGAACTCACTTCTTGTTGACGATTATCTGGATCTCCTGAATATTGCGAAACAGCTAGGTGATGAGGAATGGAAAGATGCCATTCTGCAAGCATTGAAGGAAGAAGTCGATGCGAATTATCATCTGGATTCAACAGAGGTAAGACAGGATTTATGGAGCCAATTCGAAGGCATAAATGAACAGATGCATGATCTGTTGATGCAACTGAAGCATGCCGACGATCCTGAAGAGAAAGAGCAGATTATCGAGATGATCTGGGGATTGAAAGTAGACCGCCATGCCATCACACGTAAACTTGAAACCATGAGCCGTGCCAGCGCTGGACATCAATAAGCTCTAGGTTGATTATACATTGAAAACCCGCGTGTATCCTGGGAATACCCCAGGACGCACGCGGGTTTTGTTTTAATTTTGTCTAATACACTTTAAGTGAGTGTTCAAAAAGGTCGGTTTTCAGTACCGAGAAGATGGGATGAAGCTAGAAATGGAGTAGCGGAGCGTAGGGAACTACGTGAGCAACGGACATTTCGGGTGAATCCCATATTCGATGCAGATGATGCCACTAGGCATCATTCGTAATCAAAAGCGGACTTTTTGAACTACCACTTTAAAACTGTTTTGCGAAAGTGCGGGCCTGCTCAATGGCTTGTTGTTTGATCTCATCCGCTCGTTCTTTATATTGGTTATGCCCCTCAACAAAAATGCCGTCAAGCTTCGGCACACCGAGGAAAGACATGATAATGCTCAGATAACGATGACCGGATTCCATCTGAGCCGCTGGGCCTTCGGAATATATGCCGCCGCGGGCCTGGATATGCAGTGCTTTTTTGTCAGACAACAGTCCGACAGGACCTTGTTCGGTGTAACGGAAGGTTTTGCCAGCTACACAGATGGAGTCCACATAAGCCTTCAGGATGGGAGGGAATGAGAAGTTCCACATCGGGGTTACAAAAACATATTTATCTGCTGAGGCAAATTGATCTGACAATTCATTCAAACGGCTTACTTTGGCCTGCTCTTCGGAAGTCAGATCACTGCCAGATTGCAGTTTGCCCAACCACTGAAGACATCCGCATCGATGTGCGGAATATCCGAGCGATACAGATCGAGGTGAACAACCTCATCCGAAGGGTGACTTTCACGATACGCATCAATAAAGGCTTTGCCCGTAGCCATGCTGAAGGAGGTTTCATGATCATGAGGATGGGCAGTAATATACAATAGGGTAGACATGTTGTTCTTCCTCTCTGTGCGATTAATGGGGTGAACCAATCTTGGCATTGATGAAGCGACCGGAGTAGTATGCATCGTTTTCCCGTTTTATGCGTCAGGTAGGAATGGAATGGATTGATTATAGTACATTGTTCACGATATTGAATTGAAGGCTATATAGTGACCAGATACTCAATCCATGTATAATATACAGGACGAGTATTTATTTTCCAACGATAATAGGAATGAGTGAGATGAGCGCACATGGGAATGGACCTGGAGAAGCAACGATTAAGCATTGAAGCCGCGAAATTGTATTATCAGTCCGACTACAGCCAGCAGGATATTGCCGTAAAATTGGGCGTGTCGCGTCCAACCGTATCAAGGTTACTTCAGTACGCCAAAGATCGTGGATACGTCCGGATTGAAATTATGGACCCGCTGGAGGATATCGATATCATTGCCGGTGAACTCAAGGCGAAATATGATCTGGATACGGCACTTGTGTGTTTTGCCCCTCTGAAGAGTGATGAAGAGATACAGAAGCATATCAGCAAACGAGCAGCAGATTACCTTCAAGAGACGGTTCAGGATGCAGATATTATCGGGGTGACTTGGGGAACCACCATGCACGCCGTAGCACGCCAGCTTCGTCCCAAGCAGGTGAAAGGTGTCGAAGTCGTGCAATTGAAGGGGGCGTAAGCCATTCCCATGTCAATACGTATGCGGCTGAGATTGTTCATTTGTTTGCTGAGGCATTCCATACGGTACCTAGGTATCTGCCGCTGCCTGTTATTTTCGACAACATTGAAGTAAAGAAGATGGTGGAAGCCGATCGTCATATTGGCAGAATCGTAGAGCTTGGCAGACAGGCCAACATTGCTTTGTTTACCGTGGGCACTGTGAAAGAAGATGCACTATTGTTCAGGCTTGGTTATTTCAATGAAGAGGAGCAACAATTACTGATGAACTCCGGTGCAGGTGACATTTGTTCACGCTTTTTTGATGCGGAAGGTCAGCTGATCAGTGAAGAGATTAACAGCAGAACCGTGGGAATTGATCTGGCCGAGCTGAGAAATAAGGAAAAATCAATCCTGGTCGCCGGGGGCCAACGCAAAATTGAAGCCATTCACGCCGCGCTGAAAGGTCATTATGCGAATATTCTGGTCACGGACCAGTACACAGCACAGGCTTTGCTGCGTTTCTAATTTCAAATGGATAGGGATGACAACATCTGCCACGCAAAAAGGGCGGATGTTTTGCTTTGTAAGGCAGAAAATATAACGAAGCAAGAACGGTAAGTTAAATTTTGAACAAAAGTTCAAGTTGATTTTTACATATGTTCATGATAGGGTAAGGGTATAGAAAATAACTAGTTTAGATAAGGGAGAGATTCAATTGACTACACCACAATTAGCTAAAATGATCGACCATACGTTGCTTCGTGCGGACGCAACGCAAAGTGAAATGGCCAAGTTAACCGAAGAAGCGAAGCAATACCAGTTTGCTTCCGTATGTGTTAACCCGGGTTGGGTTGCTTATGCTGCTGAGCAGTTGCAGGGCACTGGCGTAGATATCTGCACCGTTATTGGTTTCCCTCTGGGCGCATCCACATCGGAGACAAAAGCTTTCGAAACCAAGGATGCGATTGCTAAAGGTGCAACTGAAGTCGATATGGTCATCAACATCAGTGCTTTGAAAGATGGCAAAGATGATTACGTTGAACAGGATATTCGTGCTGTCGTTGAAGCGGCTGCGGGTAAAGCTTTGGTGAAAGTCATTATTGAAACTTGTCTGTTGACGGATGAAGAGAAAGTACGTGCTTGTCAGGCAGCTGTACGAGCTGGTGCTGACTTTGTCAAAACTTCTACAGGATTCTCCACTGGTGGAGCAACGCCAGAAGATATCGCTTTGATGCGTCGTACTGTAGGTCCTGATGTTGGTGTTAAAGCTTCCGGTGGCGTACGCAGCCTGGAAGATATGCAGAAAATGATCGAAGCAGGGGCAACTCGTATTGGTGCAAGCTCTGGCGTAAAAATCATGCAGGGTGGTCAGTCTACATCTTCTTATTAAGTCAAAAGCATCTGATCAAGATAAGCAAAAGCTTGAACAATAAAAGTCATGATATATTCTATGTGCTTGGGCTTTGTCCCAGGTACAGGGAATACCATTTACACGTATATTTCCAATATTAACGGAGCTTGTTGTAAGCGCTTAATAAGTTTTCTGAAAGCTTGATGATTCAAGTTGTTAAAGACCTTTGAGCTGAATTCCACATCCGGCTTAACTACCTTCAAAGGAGAGATCAAATGAAATTTCTAATTGCCCTTCTTGGTTTACTCGTTGTTTTTGGACTGGCTTTTATCGCAAGCAACGGTAAAAAGAAGATTCGCTACCGACCTTTGGTCGTAATGGTTGTTTTGCAGGTAATTCTGGCCTATGCCTTGCTGAATACAGAAGTGGGGACATGGTTGATTGGCGGCTTCGCGTCCGTATTTAAAAGTTTGCTTGATTATGCGAATGAAGGAATTGCGTTTGTATTTGGCGATTTGACCACCGTAGGTGCAGATACCGTAGGCACACCGTTTTTCCTCAGCGTATTGATGCCGATTGTTGTTATCTCTGCACTCATTGGGATATTGCAGTATATCCGAATCTTACCTTTTGTTATAAAATATATTGGTCTGGTATTAAGCAAAATCAACGGAATGGGCAAACTGGAATCATATAACGCGGTTGCTTCGGCTGTATTGGGGCAATCTGAAGTGTTCATTTCTGTGAAAAAACAAATTGGGTTGTTGCCAAAACATCGGCTGTACACCTTGTGTGCTTCGGCGATGTCCACGGTATCGATGTCCATTGTCGGTGCCTATATGTCCATGATTGATCCGAAATATGTGGTTACGGCACTTGTGCTGAACCTGTTTGGCGGTTTTATCATAGCTTCCATTGTAAATCCTTATGAGGTGACAGAGGAAGAAGATATATTGGAAGTACAGGAAGAGGAGAAACAATCCTTCTTCGAAATGCTGGGCGAGTACATCCTGGATGGATTCAAAGTCGCCATTATTGTCGCTGCGATGTTAATCGGTTTTGTCGCCTTGATTGCGTTGGTTAACGGAATTTTCAGCGCGGTGCTTGGCATTTCGTTCCAGGAACTGCTTGGTTATGTGTTTGCACCACTTGCCTTTATTATGGGTGTTCCTTGGAAGGAAGCGATTCAGGCGGGAAGTATTATGGCAACCAAAATGGTATCCAACGAGTTCGTTGCCATGCTTGCGCTGGCGAAGGAGACCGTATTGTCTGCCAGAACAACAGGGATCGTATCCGTCTTCCTCGTATCGTTCGCGAACTTCTCCTCCATCGGTATCATTGCCGGTGCGGTGAAGGGGCTTCATGAGAAACAAGGTAATGTGGTCGCCCGCTTCGGTCTGAAACTGCTTTACGGTGCATCGCTTGTCAGTGTATTATCAGCGATCATCGCCGGACTGTTCTTGTAAACCGGATTATTGGAAGGAGTGCTTAGATTATGTCAACATTTAAAAGAGTACATCTGATTGTTATGGATTCTGTAGGGATCGGCGAAGCGCCGGATGCAGCCGAATTCGATGATTTTGATGTAGATACCTTTGGTCACATTGCACGTGAACGCGGAGGTCTGAATATGCCTCACATGGCCAGTCTCGGACTGTCCAACATCAAAGAAATCGAGGGTGTGCCTGTAGCGGATGCACCTAAAGCCTATTATACCAAGATGCAGGAAGCATCCAGAGGCAAAGACACCATGACAGGTCACTGGGAGCTGATGGGCCTATATATCGATACACCTTTCCGTGTGTTCGAGAATGGTTTTCCCGATGAGTTGATTCAGCGCATTGAAGAGAAAACCGGCCGTAAAGTGATCGGTAATAAACCGGCCAGCGGCACGGAAATCCTGGATGAGCTGGGTCAAGAACATGTCGAGACAGGTGCGCTCATCGTGTACACATCCGCGGATTCGGTTCTGCAAATTGCAGCACATGAGGATGTTGTTCCACTGAAAGAACTGTATGAGATCTGTGAGTTCTGCCGTGAAATTACACTTGAAGATCCGTACATGCTCGGCCGCATTATTGCACGTCCATTCGTAGGCGAGAATGGTAACTGGAAGCGTACGGCGAATCGTCATGACTATGCGCTCAAGCCGTTTGGTCGTACGGTGATGAATGAACTGCAAGATGGTGGATTTGATGTAATTGCTTTGGGTAAATCGCGGACATCTACGATGGTGAAGGTGTGACCAAAGCTGTTCGTACCGTCTCCAACATGGATGGCATGGACAAGTTGTCTGAAACGATGGATGAAGAGTTCACTGGACTCAGCTTCCTGAACCTGGTTGATTTTGATGCCCTGTACGGTCACCGACGTGATCCTCAAGGGTACGCTCAGGCGCTTGAAGACTACGATGCAAGGCTGCCAGAGATTTTTGCCAAAATGACCAACGATGACCTGCTGCTGATTACAGCTGACCATGGGAATGATCCGACTTACCGGGGTACTGACCATACACGTGAATATGTACCACTGCTTGCATACTCTCCGCGCTTCAGCGAGGGCAAAAAGCTCGATCTGCGCAGCACTTTTGCTGACCTTGGTGCAACCGTAGCCGAGAACTTTGGAGTGAACATGCCAGAATACGGTACAAGCTTCCTGAAGGATCTGAAATAGGTTTTTGCTGAAAACGGGATAGGGGATATCGGAGTAGCTTCGCTGCTCCGGTTCCTGTCATCATAATAGACTAAATATATAACTGGAGGAGATTCATTCATGAGTACACATATTGGAGCAAAACCCGGAGATATCGCAGAAACGATCCTTTTGCCAGGAGACCCTTTGCGCGCGAAGTATATTGCAGATACGTACCTTGAAGATGTTGTATGTTACAACGAGGTTCGTGGGATGCTCGGTTACACAGGTACATATCAAGGACACCGGATTTCGGTGCAGGGCTCAGGAATGGGTATTCCGTCCTTTGCAATCTATGCTAACGAGTTAATCAGCGAATATGGCGTGAAAAACCTGATCCGTGTAGGTACTTGTGGCGGTATGCAAGAGCATGTACGTGTACGTGACGTTATCCTTGCACAAGCAGCATGTACAGATTCCAGCATGAACAAACACGTATTCGGTGGATATGATTTCTCGCCAATCGCTACGTTCTCCCTGTTGAAAGAAGCATATGACCGTGCAACAGCTAAAGGCATGAAGATCCACGTCGGTAACGTGTTCAGCTCCGATTCTTTCTACCGCGATGATCGTTCCGTAACCGAGAAGTTGATGAAGCATGGCGTACTCGGTGTAGAGATGGAAACAACAGCACTGTACACGATCGCTGCCAAGTTCGGTGTTAACGCACTGACCATCCTGACGGTAAGTGACCACCTGCTGACAGGCGAAGAAACGACTGCCGAAGAGCGTCAAAAAACGTTCAACGACATGATGGTAGTGGCTCTGGACACAGCAATCACTCTGTAATTGTTGCATTTATATTCAACCATAATCCTTTGATTTTCATCGAAACTTTTGTTTTAAGCACGGAGTGAAGGACCCGGAATCGATTCTGAAGAAGCGTTAGCGTTCGCCTTTGTCACCGAGTTTTCCCATTGCAAATGGAATCAGAAAAACTTGGAGACAACAGCGATCGCAAGAACGATCCGGGGCCGGAACGGTCTAACTACAAAGTGTTCTATATAATCAATTTCACACACAAGGAGAGATCATCATGAGAATGGTAGACATTATTGCCAAGAAACGCGACGGTAAAGAACTGACAACAGCTGAGATTGACTTTGTTGTTCAAGGATACACACAAGGAGAGATTCCGGACTATCAAGTCAGCGCATGGGCGATGGCGGTATTCTTCAAAGATATGACAGACAAAGAACGCGCGGACCTGACCATGTCGATGGTGAATTCCGGTGAAACGATTGACCTGTCTGCCATTGAAGGAATCAAAGTAGACAAGCACTCCACAGGAGGAGTGGGCGATACAACAACATTGGTACTCGCTCCGCTCGTTGCTGCGCTTGATGTTCCTGTTGCCAAAATGTCCGGACGTGGACTTGGTCATACAGGTGGTACAACAGACAAGCTGGAGTCCGTAGCTGGATTCCACGTAGAGCTTGAAAAAGAGGAGTTCATTCGTCTCGTCAACGAACACAAGGTTGCAGTTATCGGACAAAGTGGTAACCTCACGCCAGCAGACAAAAAGCTGTATGCCCTGCGCGACGTGACAGCTACCGTTAACTCCATTCCACTGATCGCCAGCTCCATCATGAGCAAGAAAATTGCAGCAGGTGCAGATGCGATCGTATTGGATGTTAAAACGGGTGCCGGTGCGTTCATGAAAACAACGGAAGATGCTAAAGAATTGGCACATGCCATGGTAAGCATCGGTAACAACGTTGGACGTAAAACGATGGCGGTTATCTCCGATATGTCCCAACCACTGGGTCTGGCGATTGGTAACGCACTTGAAGTGAAAGAAGCCATCCTTACCCTGCAAGGGAAAGGTCCAAAAGATCTGGAAGAACTGTGTCTGGCGCTTGGACGTCAGATGGTATTCCTTGCTGGCAAGGCAGATTCCTTGGAGCAAGCAGAGGAGAAATTGAAAGAAGTGATCCAGAACGGTAAAGCGCTGGAGAAATTCAAAGATTTCCTGGCCAACCAAGGCGGAGACGCTTCGGTTGTGGATCATCCAGATCGTTTGCCACAAGCACAATACCTGGTTGAAGTCCCGGCAGACAAAGACGGCTATGTTGCCGGAATCGTCGCTGACGAAATCGGAACGGCAGCAATGCTGCTCGGCGCAGGCCGTGCAACAAAAGAGTCTGAGATCGATCTCGCGGTTGGTCTGATGCTGAACAAAAAAGTTGGTGACCCAGTTAAAGCTGGTGAGTCCCTCGTAACGATTCATGCCAATCGTGAAGACGTGTCAGACGTCATCGCGAAGATCAAAGAAAACATTAAGATTGCGGATCATGCCGATGCGCCTGTATTGGTTCATGATATCGTAACAGAATAATATATCTCAGAGGTAGACGAGATATAATCTCATATCTGACTGAACATGAAAGCCCCAAAGCGATGTAAATCATTGCTCTGGGGCTTTTATTTATATAAGAAGTATTAGCTATTTACATTTATTTTGTGTGATTATATTTACTCTTACTCCAATATTTGAGATAATATTAAAGTTATATTTTTCCTTTTAAGGAGGGTGGAATTAGGTATAGTTTTTAGCAAGTACATACTTTAGGAGGAATTCAAGTTGTTTAGCAAATCTCAGAAAAAATTATCTAAAAGAGCATTTATTGTATTGAACGTTCTCATTTTATTTTTGGTTGCGACAGTTCAATTGAGAGCCGAGGCAGCCAATCCAGACTTTGCTTCTGGTGAATTGGAAGCGGGAGCAATTATGCAATGGGGTGGAGCAGTACTCTTAGCAGCAGCTGAGAATGCTACGAATATTGATCCTAATATTATGGAGCAGGTGCACCACTTTGGACAACAGGCGTGGCAAGATGCAGATGCAACTACTAAATCTGAAATTTCGTCTTCCATTCAGGGATACAATGATTTATGGGGTACCAATAGAAAGTACAGTCTACAGTGGTCCTCAGATGCGCAGATTTATTTGGTAAAAAAATGGAATGAATATTTCGGTGCGGGAGCACTGATTAATTCTTCTAAAATAGAAAAAGTTGCTACAATTAATTCAGTTATTGTCCCTTCTTCAGTAAAAACATCAAACCCTCCAGGAGAAAGTAAAAATGATCTCGGTACTTTCCTGAGATGGAATACTAATTACCTTTTGTATAATACATATGTAGATGCTTTTGGTAAAATACAGTTGAATACCTATCCATATGAAAGAAATTGGGCCGATGCTCTAGGTAATAAAGAATATCCCAATGCTTTTGCCGCTTATAAGTCAGCATTTGAAGAATTAAAAATAAAGCTAACTTATCAATCAGTTAAGCCTATTTTTGTAGATAACAGCACTGGTAAAAGTATTGAATACAAACCATTATCTGTGCCGAGTAGCTTTCCTACTAAAATAACTATCCCTGCTCTTAAAGGAATTGTTAATAACCGAGGTGTAATAACAACTCTCGAAAAACCAAACATTGGTCGGGTCGGAAACAGTTTAACAGGAGAAATCGCCATTAGTTACCCTACATATATTGGAGACACAGGTACCTTCACAACGGCGGATTCCGTAACTCAGACACCTCCAGAAGAACCTGTTAGTGGTGGTGGTGGTGGGGATGGTAAGGGAGATGGAAGCTCCAATGACACGCCTACTTATTCACCGCTTGATCTTATTGTATACAAAGCCATGGTGCAATTCATACAAGAATACCGACTTAATCATTCGAATAACCTGGACCAGTTGCTGGAATATATGAAATTAAATGATTCCGGTAAACCATCTAACAAACAAGCTTGGAGTGAGTGGCTAGGAAGCTTCAATCAATAAAGAATAAAGACTCAAAAAACACACTATGAAATGTATAGTGTGTTTTTTGTATTCAACATTTTAGGTTTCTTATAACCCAACGCTTTTTGTCAATGCTTACTAAGCTTGTCATACGCCATCACGGAATCAGCATTTGTATAAATATAAGGCGTGGTCGGCTCGGATACAGGTGTCACCTTGGTGGCCCGAATCTCAATGGTATCCTTACCGTTTACCTGTGCAGATCCGATGCTGCCATCGATTTGCACCCAACTGTCTGTAGGGAAGCGATCCGCGTCTGGGATGTGAATCATCACGCCGAACGGAGCCGCATCAGCGGGGCAACACATAACGAGGAATCGTCCCAGTGCAAAATGGGATTCATGATCCATGCTTTTGTCCCGATAAACGAACCCGGTTAACGAGATATCTTTGCCTGCAAATTGCCGTTGGAACATATCAATCGTCCCAAGCGTTTCGGAGAAAATCTCAGGATAGACTCGGATGACCTGTTCCGAATACAACTTCTCCGCCAGTTCAGCGAATTCGCGGCTATATTCATCGGGTGGAACGAATTGAACTTTTGCAGACGATGCAGACTGAACAGCCATTGATGGTTGGGTGAGATCTTGTACATTCAATTGCGCTGCCGGATCAGGCAACGGTTCTTTCCGACGAATCTCGGGAGGGGCATAGGTGAGAGACATGCCTTTCTGGCTAGCCATGGAGCTGCCGAGAGCCCGATCAGGTAACAGAAAACCCAGCAACAAGGGAATCGCAATCAGACCATATACCAACGAGCTGCGCAGGAATCCGGAAGGCGGTGGGTGCTCACAGTCGCAATGAATGTCGTTTCCACTGAACAGTCCATGCCAGGCCATGATAACAGCGATAAACAATAAGGGAACAGGACAGCATAACAACAGTTTTTGCATGGTAGGCGCCAGATAATAATGAAGCGAATCACTCGAATTCAAGCGAATAATGTACACTGCCAACCCGCCAATCCAGACCGCACGGATCAGGTTATGCCATTGAATGCTTCTTGATTTTGATACAGGAGGTTTGGTCATTGGATAGATCGTGTGATTCATATCATCACCTCATTTCTATTCATCATCAGGATGAAAATTCATGGGATTAACCATTCATATCATGAAGTATGTTGCTCAGCGTTTATACCAGCAGATTAATCAACCACGAGCCAGTGAAGACGAGTATGATAATCGCTAGACTTAGACCGATAACAAATCGGGTACGGAAGGTTGAGAGTAACATGAGCGTGCTTTTGAAATCCAGCATTGGACCCAGTACAAGGAAAGATACCAGCGGTCCCAGCGCAAACGTATGTGAGAACGCAGAAGCCACAAATGCATCCGAAGTGGAGCAGAGAGACAACACATAAGCGAAGGCCATCATGAACACATAAGAGGCGACAGGTCCATTGCCTAGTGAGATCAGATCGCTGCGACTAATGAATGTTTGGATGCAGGCTGTAATCAGGGCACCGATCACCAGATATTTGCTCATATCTACGAATTCATCTCCGGCATGAATGAAGAAGCTGCGCCAGTTTTTCACATGGTTGTGATCGTGAGCATGTGCATGTGGTTGAGCCATTTTGAATCCAGGATGCGTCTTAACCTCTGTTACTGCGACCTTTGGCAAACGAAGGGGATTCCGACGAACGAACACATAGACGAGCATGCCTATGGAAGCTGCTACAGCAAAGGCGAGTCCCATACGGGCGATAGTTATCTCAGGATGGGAGGGAAAGGCGAGCAAGGTAGCGGTAAATACAATGGGATTGACGACGGGACCACTCAAAATGAACGTAACTGCAATATAGGCTGGCATGCCTTTATGCATCAATCTTCTCACGACCGGGATCATGCCACATTCACAGATAGGAAAAATAATACCGAGCAGCCCTGCGATCAGCACACCGCCGATCGGATTCTTGGGCGTAAGTTTGCGGACCATTTCTTCCGATACAAACCACTGCATGAGTGAGGACAATAACACACCCATGAGCAGAAAAGGCGCGGCTTCAAGAAAGATACCTATGAATACGGTTTTCATATTTTGCAAAGCTTCACTGTTCCATGCTTCCTTCAGATCCGGAGCCATCGTGATTAACACGGGAACAAGAAAGGCACAGGGGATCAGGAAGGACAGTAGCTTCAGATTGGCTGCCATTTTCATGAAACAGACCTCCACAACTCGGACTTTGCTAAAATATATGCTTGTACGTGATGCAACATACATCAATTCTATGTTCTAATCAGCATTTTTACGATTAATCAAGATTCTTCATCATAGACGAGTTGACAACCTAAAGAAAACTGAGGTATAGTTTGGATCGACAATCATTAATAGTAATTATTACGATTAAAGAAATGGTTCTATTTTTGGCTCCTCATTAAGTTGGAGAGAAGACGGGTCAGTACAATTGAAACAGAGCGGAGGAAGCAGAAATGTCAGATCAACAGGTTCAACATCGGGTTCCAGTAACCGTACTTAGTGGCTATTTGGGTGCAGGCAAAACAACACTGCTCAATCATGTGCTTCATAACCGGGAGGGAATGCGGGTTGCTGTCATCGTAAACGATCTCAGTGAAGTTAACATCGATGCAGGTTTAATACGAGATGGTGGCGGATTATCGCGCATTGATGAGAAGTTGGTAGAGATGTCGAATGGTTGCATTTGCTGCACGTTGCGGGAGGATCTGCTGAAAGAAGTTGAGCGGCTCGCGCTGGATGGTTCTTTTGACTACATATTGATTGAATCCACAGGTATTGGTGAGCCGGTGCCTGTTGCGCAGACGTTTACCTATATTGATGAGGAACTCGGCATTGATTTGACGAAATTCACCCGTCTCGACACGATGGTTACGGTTGTGGATGCTGCCCAGTTCTGGCGTGATTTTTATTCCAAAGAAACGTTGAAGGATCGGGGACAAGAAGCCGGGGAAGACGATGTTCGAGGAATTGTTCATCTGCTGACGGACCAAGTGGAATTCTGTGATGTGCTGATTTTGAATAAATGTGATCTGGTGTCAGAGGAAGAATTGACGAAGCTTGAGAAGGCACTACACGCCATGCAACCGGAAGCCAGGCTGATTCGCACCATACATGGGCAGATTGATCCGAGAGAAATATTGAATACAGGACGTTTTGATTTTGAAAAAGCAAGCCAGTCCGCGGGTTGGATCCGCGAATTAATGAAAGAAGAACATACACCCGAGACCGAAGAATATGGAATACATTCGTTTGTCTATCATCGTAAACGTCCATTCCACCCGGAACGCTTGCTGCGTTGGATTGCCAAATATCCAGATAGCATCGTGCGATCCAAGGGTCTGATGTGGCTGGCGACAAGGAACCATATGGCGATTTCGTTCGGTCATGCAGGGGCATCGAAGCAGCTTGCGCCAGCAGGAATATGGGTTGGTGCGATGAGTGAGGAGGAAAGGCAACTTCACTTTGGCGATACATTACCAGACATACCGGATTGGGATGATGAGTGGGGTGACCGGGTAACGAAATTGGTATTCATCGGTATTGACATGAACAGGGCGGAGATTGAACGTACATTGGATGAGACTCTTCTTACGGAGGAGGAGATGCAGTTGAACTGGCGTGAACTGAAAGATCCTTTTCCGGCGTGGAGTTGACAAAAGAAAAAGCATCAGCTAATATCATTAAATAGTAAAGATTACGATTAAATAAGAGGAGGCAACAATCATGAGAGTCATTGTAACCTTGGCCTGCACCGAGTGCGGAGATCGCAACTACACAACAACCAAGAACAAGCGTAATCATCCTGAGCGTCTGGAGATGAAGAAATACTCCCCACGTTTGAAGAAGATGACAATTCATCGGGAAACCAGATAAATTTTTTTGTTGTTTTTAAATAGTAATATTTACGAAAAGAGGGAGTGACATGATACTATCTTCCATGCGAGATGTTGTATTTGGATATGGCAAAGAGCCGGTCATTGATCAACTGTCTCTGGATATTCATGTGGGAGAGTTCATAGGCATTACAGGTCCCAATGGTTCTGCCAAAACGACCCTGTTAAAGCTGCTGCTGGGGCTGCTCAAGCCCTGGAGCGGCACGATACATATGAATCCACAGTTGAAACGTGGGAACAACTCCAATATCGGTTATGTGCCCCAGCAGGTGGCATCGTTTAATAGTGGATTTCCGAGTACGGTAATTGAACTGGTCCGATCAGGGTGTTACACCAGGCTGGGGTTATTCAGCAGATTTACAGCAGAACAGGATGCCATCGTTGAACGCAGTCTCCGTGAAGTCGGCATGTGGGAATATCGGAATACACGGGTTGGTGAGCTGTCCGGTGGACAGAAGCAGCGGATCTGTATCGCAAGAGCTATGGCAGGGCAACCGCAGATTCTGGTGCTGGATGAGCCTACAACAGGAATGGACCGCCACAGTCGTGAAGAATTCTACAATCTGATGCGCCACTATGCTGATGAACATGGGATCACCATTATTATAGTTACACATGGGCTGGAAGAAATGGGAGATCGATTGGACCGAACCATTACCCTGGAGCGGCAAGAAAGTGAGGAATGGCAGTGTTTGAGTACGAATTCATGCAACGTGCCTTCTGGGCAGGTGGACTGATTGGCGTTATCGCTCCCATTCTGGGTGTCTATCTGATGCTCAGGCGGCAGGTATTAATGGCAGACACGTTATCCCATGTCTCACTCGCAGGGGTGGCGCTCGGTTCGGTCATGAATCTTAACCCCGTCATCTGCGGATTCACGATCGCTATTATCGGTGCATTATTGGTCGAACAACTGCGGCGAAGTTACCGAACCTACAGCGAGGTGCCTGTGGCCATCATCATGACTTCTGGGCTGGCCCTGGCTGTGGTATTGATGAGTCTCCAAACCAATCTGTCCAAGACCTTCAGCTCATACTTATTTGGATCCATTGTCGCGGTTAGTGATATGCAGTTGTGGATGATGGCAGGCGTATGTGGGATGGGTTTACTTTTTTTCATTTTGCTGCGAAGACCATTATATAACTTTACCTTTGATGAAGAGACAGCTTCCATTGGAGGCGTTCAGGTGAAGGGTTTATCGTTTGCATTTGCGATTCTGACAGGAATGACTGTAGCTTCAGCCATGCCGATTGTCGGTGTATTGCTGGTTTCCGCTCTTATTGTATTGCCCGCTGCCTTGGCACTGCGAGTGTCCCGCAGCTTTACAGCAGCGATCATTGTGGCAGTAATCACGGGTTTAATCGGTATTTTTAGCGGTCTGACCACATCTTATCATCTAAATACACCACCGGGAGGAACGATTGCTCTTATCCTCTTGGTCTTCCTATTGACTGGAATATCAGCGCAAAAGCTGATTGCACGATACAACCGCAAGCGTCACCGCAAAGAAACAAAATCACAGCATGTCATTCTGGTCAACCAATCAAGGAGGAAAACATCACATGAAATTCAGTAAAAAAGCTACGCTTGGATTATTGTTCAGTCTTACACTTATCGTTGCAGGCTGCGGACAAAATCCGCTTCCGATACAAATGCAAGCTCTACAGGTACCGGAAATGCGGTCTCCACTGAGAGTGAAGCAGCCAAATTAAATGTACAGGTCAGCTTCTACCCGATGTACGAGTTTACCAAAAATGTGGCCGGTGATCTGGCAGAGGTGCATACGCTCGTTCCAGCAGGGATGGAGCCTCATGATTGGGAGCCAACACCACAGGACATTGCCAGCATTGAAAAGGCAGATGTGCTTGTATACAACGGTGCAGGTATGGAGTCTTGGATGGACCAGATCACTGGAAGTCTGAGCAATGCTTCGCTTATTCAGGTGGAAGCGAGCAAAGGCATCAACTTGCTTGAAGGTGAAGAGCATGATCACCATCATGGAGATTCTGAGTCAACAGAAGACGATCATGACCACGAGCAAGCAAATGAAGCGAATACAGAGGAACACGACCATGATCATGCGGTTGAAGTGACTACGGAAGACCATGACCATGATCATAATGCCGAGTCGGAAGAAAAGCACGGGCATGATCACGGTGGACTGGACCCCCATGTATGGCTGTCACCTGCACTGGCTGTCAAAGAAGTACGTAATATTGAAGCAGGCCTGACACAGGCCGCCCCGGAACACGCTGAACAGTTCAAGCAGAATGCAGATGCTTATGTTGCTCAACTGGAGGCACTGGATCAAGACTTCAAGGCGGCTGTGGCAGATAGCAAACGCAAGGATTTTATCACACAACACGCTGCATTTGGCTATCTTGCCCAGGAATACGGATTGCAGCAGGTGCCTATCGCAGGATTGTCTCCGGAGCAAGAACCTTCGGCAGCGCAGATGGCATCGGTCATTAATTTTGCAAAAGAGCATCAAGTGAAGACGATTTTCTTCGAAACACTGGTTTCATCCAAAGTGTCTGAGACGATCGCAAGTGAAGTGGGGGCCAAAACGGCTGTATTGAACCCGATCGAGGGACTCACCGAGGAAGAGATCGCGGCGGGAATGGACTACATTAGTGTGATGAGACAAAATCTGGAGGCTCTGAAGCTGGCACTGAACGAATAATTAAAGATCAGTTTGATGCCTTTCACCGAAAAAGGTACAATAATACAACATGCTGAGGAATGGTGTGCCATTCCTTTGCCTTTTTGCGAAGCAGAGAGCACAGGGATGTGCTCTCTCTTTGTTGATGAGGTGACCGGATCAAGGAGAACAGGAGGGCGTATGATATGAATTTAAATGAAGAACATGAAGTGCTGTTAAGTGAACAGCCTGCCCATCTGTGGAGACGGCGCAAGCGGGAGTTGATGAACTGGACGGAACGTGACAAACATACGGTTTCCGCGAAGAGAACGGAGATTTGGAACGGAGTTGAAGTCGACGCCGAGCTCGTGAACGCATTGTCCATCCTCCAGAAGGCGGGGGTAACGACGGAATTTTCATGTGCAGGGGTGAGTCCGCTTGATGAACCTGTTGATCATTCCCTTTATGCTTATGTTACTCTGGTACAAAGTGAAGTTGCCGATCAATTCGTGCACTACGCACTCCGCCGGATGCGGAATCGACTGCTCGTTACGCTTGAGGCCGAAAAGGGCCGCTATGATCTGTCTTCTTTTTTCATTGGACACAATCGGAGCTTCTGCTGGTGGATGGAGCACTGCGCCTCACAGTTTGGAAGCCGAAACGAATCGAGTGAAAAAAGCGTAGTATAGAGGATAGGCTTGGTTATAAAGATGAAGGAGGTATGACACGATTGAATAAGTGGGTCAAAACGATACTTTTTCTGTTAGGCTCCGTCTTTCTTACACGATTCATCCCATTCTCGTCCCTGTTCCGCAACCTGGATACGATGATCCACGAATTCGGCCATGCACTAATGACGCTAATATTGTCGGGTAAAGTGCTGCGGATTGAATTATACGCTGATCATAGCGGTGTAACGTATTCGTCCATGCTGACGCCAGGCAGGTCCATTTTGGTTTCTCTCGCAGGATATATCAGTGCATCCTTATTCGCCTGGCTGTTATTTTACTTATATCGCAAGGGTTTGCACATGTGGGGACTTGGCATTATGACGGCTGTGGCTCTGGTGTCGCTCCTGTTATATGTAAGAGGGGAGTTTGGCATGTTATGGTTGACCGGGTTCATCGTAATTAACGTGGTCATCATGATTTTTGGTGCCAAGATCGTGAAGTTCTATTATCTGTTACTGGCTTTTCTTACGCTGGAGGAGTCGGTCGTCAGTGCCGTATACGTTGGACTGATGTCCTGGACTCAACCGTCACGGGCAGGGGATGCAGCGAATCTCGCTCAGCAGACATTCCTTCCGGCGCTATTCTGGGGAACGCTGTTTGCTTTGTTCGCACTATGGTGTGCCAAGGGAGCACTCAGTCTCTTTTTCCGCAAAGAAGGCACTTCGCGATCGTCTCGGTCTCGGGGATTACGAAGAGCGTAACGGATATCAAGTTATATCGTTAGATAAAAGTAAAGAAGGCACTTCCTTTCTTCGTGAAAGGGTAGTGCCTTTTGTATTTTGGACTTACATCTGCATCTGATATTAAATGCTTTGTATTTAATCTCCAAGATTTTCCCACAGCACATAAAAGTAATAAATCTCTTCCAGAATCGCCTTATCATCCTCTGCCGCAACGCCGCCCTTCATCCGAGCAAGGGTACCCAGAATATCATATATGGTTTCACGTTCCACACTGAACTGAATGCGGTTGACGATTTTATCCCAGGCCTTCATGGCGTAATTAACTTGAGACTTGGCTTCAGTCCACTTTTTGCTCTCAACCTGTTTCTCCAAGGTGTGTATAGATTCAAGCAAGCGATCATCGGAGCCAAAGGGCTTTTTGAGATAGACTCCGCTAGCCATAATTGCAACGAACACAAGAATGAGACAGATCGGAAGCGCATATAACAGCCAGAACCGCGTTTTCATTCAACCGCCTCCTTGATGAAAGAGTTTAGAAGGGCCCCTCATAATCACCCATATCGATTTTTTCCGTAATTTGATCCTTGTATAGGTCAACATACAATTTGTCGTTGGGCAATATGGCGGCAAATGCAATATCCTGTATCGTAATCTTTTGTTTTTTCAGTTGCTCACTGAGCCAGTTTATGTCTTTGTTTCGTTCCTCCAGATTTTGCTTAATTAGCTGGCCATCAATGATAATCTCGGTCATCAGCTTGCTCTTGGGCGGGTGCATATGCATGTCTTTTGCAGTTAAGGGTTGATTCTCGGGTTTTAACACAACGGAGAGACTACCGTCCGGTTCCAGGATGGCATAATCCAGCGTCGTAATATCAAATACATCCTTTTGCCGCAGCATCATGGTTAATTCGTCAAATTTGACTCGCATTTTGCTCAGGTTCTGTTCGAGAATCTTGCCGTTCTGAATGATCAATGTAGGGTCAGAGTCCATTAATTTGGAGATGTTACGATTCTTCAGTGTAATATATTGAAAGATGATCGTTATGATTGTGAAAATGGTCAAGGCCACAAAATGAATCCATGCTTTGGACGAGAGGTCCGTTGCAAACGTTCCCGCTATGGAACCAATGGTGATGCCGTTAATGTAATCAAAATACGTTAAGTTACCCATTTGCTGTTTGCCCAGCACTCTTGTGTAGATGATCAGGGTCAGGAAGGCAATAACAGATCTAACTGCGACAACCCATGTTTCTTCCATCATATATGGTTCACCTTCCTTTAATTCACTTCTCCCATTCTCTATGACAAGCATGTCCTAGGCTGCGTGATCTTATGCTTGAACGTAAAGAACCGAAACTTGGATAGTATCCCAAGCTTCGGTTTCATTAAATACCTATATTAATTGAACGGATTCATTTACACGTAACGGAGAGGAAAGAAAAAACCTGAAAAAGCGAAGCGCTCGCCTTTATCGTTAAACACCAGAGTATGCCATAAATCCACCATCTACGGGAATGACTGTGCCAGTGACGAATCCGGACTGTCTTTCATCCGCAAGCCACATCAATGTGCCCAGCAGATCTTCCGGTTTGCCGAAGCGGCGCATAGGTGTATGAGCAATAATTTTACTGGAACGCTCGGTAGGTGAGCCGTCGGGTTGCAGTAATAGATTACGGTTTTGCTCAGTCAGGAAAAACCCGGGTGCAATAGCATTGACACGAATACCGGATTCAGCCAGATGAACGGCAAGCCACTGCGTGAAGTTGTTGATGGCAACCTTCGCAGCGCTGTATGCAGGAACTTTGGTCATGGGCGATGGGGCGCTCATGGAAGAGATGTTAATGACAGTCGCGGGAACATCGCGCTCTATCATATGTTTGGCAAAGATCTGAGTGGGGATGAGCGAACCGACAAAATTCAGATCCATTACCTGACGAAATCCCTCTACACTTACATCAAAAAATGTAGTGACATCGCTCTTTTCCAGATCTTCCAATCTGAAAATTTCATTCGTGGTGTTGGCACTGGCGTTATTGCCGCCCGCGCCATTGATAAGAATATCACAGGGTCCAAGCTGCTCCAGCACAGCATCTGCCGCCGCTTGCACACTATCAGCCTGGGTTACGTCACAGGCAATTGCAATGGCTCTGCCACCGTCAGCTTCAATCGCAGCTACAACGTCCTGCCCCTTGGACACGGTACGATTCAGGATGGCTACACTTGCACCGTGCCGTGCGAGTTCTTCCGCCATGGAGCGGCATAATACTCCAGCACCTCCGGTGATTACAGCTGTTCTGCCTTCAAGACGAGAGGAACGTTCATATGGGTGCTCACTCATGCTTTTGCCCTCCTTTGCAGGGAATCCCAGACGCCCCAGAGATACATGATCCCCAAAGCCCGGTCATAGAGTCCATAGCCAGGTCGGCACTGTTCTCCCCAGAGATGTCTACCGTGGTCGGGTCTTGCATAACCTTCATAACCGACATCATGATAAGCCTCAACAACCCCTGCGATATCCACACTTCCATCCTGACTACGATGGGAGGTCTCGATAAAGTCGCCATTCTCAAAGATTTTCACATTACGAATGTGGGCAAATGGAATCCGGTCCTTGAACTCGTGGATCATCCCGATAATGTCATTATCCGCATTCGCTCCCAAAGAGCCACTGCACAGCGTCACGCTATTATTAGGGCTATCATATAAATTCAAATATTTTCGTACATTCTCCTGACTTGTAATAATCTTCGGCAATCCAAAGATTGGCCAAGGCGGATCATCCGGATGGATGGCCATTCGAATTCCCAGCCGTTCGGCTGTAGGAATAATCTCTTGCAGGAAATAACGTGCGTGCTCCCACATATGATCCTCGGTTACATCCTTGTAGGCTTCAAAGAGACCTGTTAAATACTGCAATCGTTCCGGTTCCCAGCCTGGCATGGTGAGTGCGGAGTTTTCGGTAATTCGACGAACGAGTTCCAAAGGTTCGATATCTGCGAGTTTACTGTGCTCATAGAAGAGGGCAGTTGAGCCATCCTCCATTTCCTTGTGCATATCCGTGCGAAGCCAGTCGAAGATGGGCATGAAGTTGTAACAGATGACCTTCACACCCACCTGAGCCAGCTTCTCCATCGTTTTAATGTAGTTTGCAATGTATTTGTCTCTTGATGGCAGACCCAACTTGATATCCTCATGAATGTTCACACTCTCAACCACATCCAGATGTAACCCGGCCTTGTCCGCTGCCGCTTTGACAGCGAGTATCTTGTCCATGGGCCATTCCTCGCCAGCAGGAACATCGTGCAGTGCCCACACAATACCTTCAACACCCGGAATCTGCCGGATATGATCCAGCGTTACCGTATCATTGCCTTCACCGAACCAGCGAAAAACCATTCTCATCACGTTCACCTCATCATGAATAATAGTAAGAAAATTAAGTCATTGAAAATAGGAAGGATATGTATCCTGCAGGACAGCCAAATCGGTGACAGTTAAATGCAAATGTTCCTGCATCAGTCGTTCTGCTGTGTCGGCATCATGCTGCTGAATGGCCTTGACCATGGACCTGTGCTGTTCAATCAGGTGATCCCACTGGTGATCGGAGGACAGCCGAAGCATACGACTTCGATTCAAATGTACATTCATCTGCTGGATAACAGTCCAGATGTTGCTTTTGTTGCAGCCTGCAAAAAGAGTGCTATGGAACTCCTCATCCAATTGGAACATTCGTTCATCATCCGGGTTGACCCTGCAGTCCTCTTGCCAAGCAAGGTTCTGTTCCAGTGCCGCCATCTGTTCGTTCGGAAAGTTCTCGCAGGCCAGCCTGATTACGGCTCGTTCGAGCTGTTCACGCATGAACCGTGCTTCCTCAACGAGATCGACCTGAATCAGAGAGACGTATGTGCCACGCTGTGGATACACTTCCAGCAGACCTTCCTGAGCAAGCCTTACAAAACTTTCTCGAACAGGTGTCCGGCTGACCTGAAACTCCAGCGAAATTTCCTTCTCGGAAATAGCGGTTCCCGGAGGCATTTTCAGACTCAAAATGAGTTTCTTCAGCGTGTAGTAAACGACATCTCGCGTCGAGTAAGATTGCTTATTCATGGAAGACATACTATTGTTTGCAACAGGCAACAAACCGGTTTTGGATGAACACTTTGGGGTATATTCCACAACTTCAACTCCTTCTTTGCCATACTACCATACTTGTATGGTAGTATGGAAGCGCTTTATTGACAATATGATAAATTAATTGGGTAAACACTTGCTGTTCGAGGGAGTATAGAGTATAATTCAGTTATTAGGTTTAAATGTTTAAACGGATTGACATCTAATGGAGAGTCCATACGTAGAAATAACAAAATGGAAGAAATAAAATAGTATAGAGGTGTAACCATGGGACAGAAAGCAATTAGCGTTTTTCAAACCTGTATTCCGTTATTTCAAGTATTAAGTGACAATCATCGTCAAGCCATTTTGCTGACACTCACCGAGAAGGGCAAAATGACGGTGAATGAAATTACCGAACAATCCAGCCTATCCCGGCCAGCCATATCTCATCATCTCAAGCTGTTGTTGGAGAAGGGGCTCATATCCGTGGAACAAAAGGGCACACAGCGTTATTATTCGGCTTCATTGGATTCATCGGTGGAACTGTTGAAGGAACTTGTAGCTGCTTTGGAAGAAGAGTGTCTGTAGATATTAATAACGATCAAACATGCTTTGGCATGTGCCCTATAGGTTCGTAAGTTTAAACGCTTAATCCAAAATGAATAGAGGAGTATGTAACTATGACAACAACTATACAGGAAGTTACCAGTCAGGAAGTTGAACAGATTTTGGAGCAGCAACGACATTTCTTTCGTTCCGGGGCCACACGCTCGGCAGAAGCCCGGATTGCCCGTCTGATCCAACTCAAGCAGGCGATTCAAACGTATGAGACCAGGCTGACTGAAGCACTCTATCAGGATTTGGGCAAAAGTGAGTTCGAATCCTACACAACCGAGATCGGATTTATGATGGATAGCATCACACACACCATTCGTAAAGTGAAGAAATGGGTGAAACCCGTTAAAGTGAAAACGCAAATGGCACTCCTGGGTTCCAAAAGTGTTATTATTCCTGAACCCTATGGGTCTGTTCTGATCATCGGGCCTTTCAATTATCCATTTCAACTCTTGATCGAACCGTTGGTAGGTGCGATTGCTGCAGGCAATACAGCGGTGCTCAAAGCGTCAGAAAATACACCTGCGGTGTCCGCTGTCGTACGTGAAATGATAGCTACCGTGTTCGAACCGGCGTACGTCCAAGTACTTGACGGTGCCAAAGACACAACGACCGCGCTGATTAACGCGCCATTTGACTATATCTTTTTTACAGGCAGTGTACCGGTTGGCAAGATTGTAATGGAGGCAGCTGCCAAAAATCTTGTTCCCGTTACGTTGGAGTTGGGCGGCAAGAGTCCGGTCATCGTGGATGAACAGGCGGATCTCAAAGTAGCTGCCCAGCGTATTATATGGGGCAAACTGCTCAATACAGGACAGACCTGTATCGCACCCGATTATTTGCTTGTGCATGAGCGCGTGAAGGAACCTTTAATTACGGAGATGACAGCGGCGATCGAGTCCTTCTTTGGTAAGGATATTCAGCACAACAAGGACTACGGGCGAATCGTGAACAAAGGACATTTTAAACGTCTGACAACTCTGATTGAACGGGATCAGGCCAAGGTGATATATGGGGGAGCATCGGATGAGGAAGATCGTTTCATTGAACCTACGTTAATTGATGCGGAGTCCTGGGATGCAGCGACAATGGAAGATGAAATTTTTGGACCGATACTACCGATCATTAGCTATCGTAACGTGGATGAGGCCATTGCAGAGATCGTAAAGCGGCCGAAACCACTCGCCTTGTATCTGTTTACTTCCGACACTCAAGTTCAGGACAAAGTGCTGCGTGAAGTTTCTTTTGGAGGCGGCTGCATTAACGATACAATCACACATGTTGCGAATCCGCGTCTGCCGTTTGGCGGTGTTGGTCATTCCGGTGTGGGTTCGTATCATGGGAAGTACAGCTTCGAAACCTTCTCCCATCTGAAAAGTGTACTGAAAAAAAGCACCAAATTAAATCTGCCAATTCTGTATCCACCGTATGATAACAAGCTGAAGTTGATTAAACGTTTGTTGAAATAAAAAAGAAAGCCGAACAGCCTGCTACTGGACCTTATTCCAGAGCAGGCTGTTCCTGTCGGTAGCGGGATGGTGACATGCCGGACCAACGCTTGAATTGACGACTGAAATGGGCAATATCCTTATAACCGAGCATGACGGCGATATTCTGAACGGATAGCTTCGGATTGCCCAGAAGAAGCTTCGCTTCATGCAAAACCAACTGGGACAATACAGCACGGGGAGACTGACCGAATACTTGCTTGAACACGCGATTACAGTGAGAAGAACTGATGCCCAGCTCTGCTGCAATATCATCGATGCCATAGTGACCATTCGATTCGTGTCCCTGTTTGAATTGCTGACTCATCAGGCCTTGCAGTCGATTTCGAATCTGGTGGGCGAGTTCGATCTTCTCATGTCCGTCGTCGGTAAACCATTGCGCTGCCTCTTGCGAGACCGCCTCCCACAGATGGCCAAATAGTTCAAATACTGCAGATTGCAGCTGCATACGCTGCACCATTGTATTGGCTGTCTCATCATCCGCAGATGACATCAATTTGCGTAAAACCGGCTCAATCTGCTGTGTAACCGGACTATCGCTACTAAATCGTACTTGTTTGATACGAGCCAGCAACGACAGGAACAACTGATCATCAATGTCAAAATGCATGCAAAAATACGTGAATCCCTTACCGTTATGGCTCTGGCTGGAATGAATGCTCCCCGGAGGGATCAGGAGCAGTTCGCCAGCCTTTTGAATATATAGGGTACCGTTCACCATCATGCGCTGCTCGCCTTCCGTGACATAATTCAATTCATATTGAGGGTGCTCATGAGCCGGATAATCCCAGTCCGTGCCAACGCTTCGTAAATGAATGGCGAACAGATTGACGGTTGTTTGCACATCTGGATAAAAAACTTCATGGACACTTTCTCCCAAAGTAGGAGGCAAATACGTTGAAGACATTTAAAAACCTCCCTTATATTAAATGGTTTGGTTTGTGTAACCGCTTTAATCCATTATAGTCTATCAGCTTGATTTGGGTAAATATCAGATTGATTTGATCATGGTCTGAGGTGGAACCACGTGTTAGGATGGGGCTAATGAAAACGTATGCAAACTATTTTGAGAGGGGTTATAATTCGTGAGCACATCGAAATCCATCTTTTATAATGCACATCACGCACCGATTGGTGCTTTTGCGAGTTTTACACTGGGATACAAAGGAGCCAAAGGCGGGTTGGGTCTTGAACTCGGCAAACCGGCAGACCAGAATGTATATATTGGATTACAATCTCGTGAGGGAGAGAATTATCAGGCGCTTCCTTTTTATGAAGCTTCCGAGGATGAGAGTAGCCGCTATGATGTAGAGAAGTTGGAGAATGGAGACACGGCATCAGCAACAGCGTCCCAAGTTTCACAACCTCTGATTGCGGCTTTTCGTGATGAGGACATTACCCGTGAATTCACCTCAGGTACGGATACGTGGACAGCAGGAGATCTGACGTTCCGTATCTACTCCCCTGTACGTCCGGTACCGGATCCATCAAGTGGGGATCGTGAAGCATTAATGGATGCACTCGTACCTGCCGTATTGGTTGAGATGACGATTGATAATACGCAAGGTCAACAACTACGCAAAGCCTACTTTGGCTATCAGGGCAATGATCCGTACTCAGCGATGCGTCTGATTGGGGGACCAGAGGGTGGATCCATCACAGGTGTGGGACAAGGTCGACTTACAGCAATTATGTCGGCAGATGACGGACTGTGGCCCGCACGCGGATTTACGCTGGAGAAACTTTTGCAGGAGCAACATCGGGAGAATCTGGCATTTGGACTTGGCTCAACCGCGGCACTACTGATGGAGGTCCCGGCTGGAGAGAAACGTACGTATCAATTCGCCGTATGTTTCTATCGCGGAGGCATTGTGACCACCGGTATGGACACCACATATTGGTATACGCGTTATTTTTCTGATATACAGGCAGCAGGAGCGTATGCACTCCAACGCTTCAGTGAGTTGACTGCATCCTGTGTAGAGGTTGAACAGCGTCTTGGAACAGGAACTTTGACCGAAGATCAATCATTCATGCTTGCTCATTCCATTCACAGCTATTACGCCAGTACGCAATTGCTTGATGCCGACGGTGAGCCACTCTGGGTGGTGAACGAAGGGGAGTATCGAATGATGAATACCCTTGATCTGACGGCTGATCAGTTGTACTTCGAGCTTGCGTTGAATCCATGGACGGTGCGTAATGAGCTGGAGTGGTTTGTGAAACGCTACAGTTATACCGATCAGGTTCGTTTCCCAGGAGAAGAGAAGTTATATCCGGGCGGAATTACCTTTACCCATGATATTGGTGTTGCCAATGTGTTCTCACGTCCTGGGCACTCGGCATATGAGTTGGTTGGCATTGATGACTGCTTCTCACAGATGAGCCACGAGGAACTGGTGAACTGGCTCTGCTGTGCGACCGTATACATTGAACAGACACAGGATCAAACGTTTGTGAAAAATATGTTGCCTGTTATCCAGGATTGCTTCCAAAGCATGCTTAATCGGGACCATCCTAACGCTGAAGAGCGCAACGGTCTGATGGGTCTGGATAGCAGCCGTACCCAAGGTGGAGCGGAAATTACTACTTACGATAGCCTGGATGTGTCTCTTGGTCAGTCTCGCAACAATATCTATCTGGCGGGTAAATGTTGGGCGGTCTATGTTGCATTGGAGAAGCTGTTCGCAACGGAGAAGCTGGCAGCTCTGTCACATCAGGCAGGACTTCAGGCGGATCGCTGCGCTGCCAGCATTGCTGCACAGTTGACGGATGGCGGCTACATTCCGGCTGTTATTGCAGAGAACAACGATTCTCGAATCATTCCGGCAATTGAAGGGCTGGTGTTCCCTTACTTTACAGGCTGTGAAGCAGCACTGGATGTTAATGGTCGCTTTGGACCTTATCTGAAAGCACTACAAACTCATCTGAAAACGGTTCTTGTGCCGGGAACATGCCTGTTTGAAGATGGCGGCTGGAAACTGTCCTCAACCAGCAACAACTCGTGGTTAAGCAAAATCTATTTGTCCCAGTTTATTGCTAGAGAGCTATTGGGCGTGGAATGGAATGAGACAGGCAAGGCAGCTGACGCGGCTCATGTCAACTGGCTGCTGCATCCGGAGGAATCCTACTGGTGCTGGAGTGACCAGATCCTGTCTGGTGTGGCGGTTGGAAGTAAATATTATCCGCGTGGTGTAACGTCGATTCTATGGTTGCTCGAAGGAAAAGGAAATCGTCTTGCCCAGATTTATGCGAGTATGGAGGTGGTACAATGAGCCAATCAATTGTTCAATCTACCTTGTCAGGTCCACAGTATGATGCATGGCTGGGTATCACTCCGAATTGCCAATAGCGAATAGACTTGCCCCAAAGACGGCTCCTGCATGGAGCAAGCAGATACTGGTCGAAGAGAACCATGAAGTAATCACAACAGCGCTGACCGAACTTTCACGGGGACTGGAGAAGTTGTATGGCGTGAAACCGTCAATCAGTCAAATGTCTTATGCTCAGCAAAGTGAGGGTAATCACGCTTCCGCTCCCGCCATACGAATCGGTACTTGGACAGGGAGCGATTTTGTGGCTGGGTCATTTAGTGAGACAGAGCGTTCAACGGTTCAAGGAGAAGGGTATATCATTCGTGAGACTGAGGGTGTACTGATCATTGGTTCAGAGACTCCCCAAGGGGTGTTGTATGGTGCATTCCATCTGCTCCGGGAACTGACATTGGATCAAGGTAATGCAAGTGAGGCGGATGACGCTGTCAGTAAGTGGAGCTTTGTCAGAGAGCAGCCTACCAATGCACTGCGTATGATTAATCAGTGGGATAACGTGGATGGAAGCATTGAACGTGGTTACGCAGGAGACTCCATTTTCTATGATAACGGGGAATTCACACTGGACTTGGAACGCATCAGGGATTACGCACGCTTGCTCGCTTCGACGGGCATGAATGCCATATCCATCAACAATGTCAATGTACACCGCCGTGAGAGCCTGTTTCTGACGGAACGTTATCTGGGTGATGTCGCAAAGGTTGCCGCTGAATTCAGAGCGTATGGCATTCGATTGTTCCTGAGTGCCAACTATGCGAGTCCGATCGAGATTGGTGGATTGCATACGGCTGATCCGCTGGATGCGAAGGTGCGGGAATGGTGGAACATTCAAACGGCGAAGGTGTATGCAGCCATTCCGGATTTTGGGGGTTATCTGATCAAGGCAGATTCCGAGAATCGGCCGGGACCGTTCACATATCATCGGGACCACGCCGATGGTGCAAACATGCTGGCTGAAGCTCTTCGGCCATTCGGTGGATTGGTGATCTGGCGTTGCTTCGTCTATAACTGCAAGCAAGACTGGCGGGATCGTTCCACAGACCGCGCACGGGCAGCCTATGACCACTTTACGCCGCTGGATGGGCGCTTTGCAGATAATGTCATTTTGCAGATCAAGAATGGGCCGATGGACTTTCAGGTGAGAGAGGCGGTATCCCCGCTGTTCGGCGCCATGGAACATACAAATCAGGTGATTGAATTTCAGATTACCCAGGAGTATACCGGGCAACAACGTCATCTCTGTTATCTGGTTCCCCAGTGGAAAGAAGTTTTGGACTTTGACACCTACGCCAAAGGCAAAGGTTCAGAGATCAAGAGAATTGCGGACGGTTCTCTGTATAAACGACCTCACAGTGGCTTCGCGGCAGTCTCCAACATTGGTGCTGATGCCTGTTGGACAGGACATCCACTCGCGCAGGCGAATCTGTATGGATACGGAAGACTTGCGTGGAATCCCGAGCTGTCCGCGGAAGAAATTGCTGATGAGTGGGTGAGACTCACATTTGGCCATGATGATAAAGTTGTACGGCTGGTTACGGGAATGCTTTTGACTTCATTAGATACCTATGAGAATTACACGGCTCCTCTCGGTGTGGGCTGGATGGTTAATCCGGAGCATCACTATGGACCGAATGTAGATGGATACGAGTATTCCAAATGGGGAACGTATCACTTTGCCGATTGTCATGGCATTGGTGTAGATCGAACCGTCAACAGCGGTACAGGATACACGTCACAGTATCACCCGGAGAATGCGGATCGTTATGAGTCTTTGGATACCTGTCCGGATGAGTTGATTTTATTTTTCCATCACGTGCCGTACACCCATGTTCTGCATTCCGGTAAGACGGTCATTCAGCATATTTATGATACACACTTTGAAGGTGTAGCGCAGGCGGAGGCGTTAGCCGAGACTTGGAGACAGCTGGAGGGCAAAATCGACCCGGACATTTTCAGCAAAGTTGCTTCATTACAGGATAATCAGGCCGAACATGCGAAGGAATGGCGGGACATGATCAATACGTATTTCTATCGTAAGAGCGGCATTGCGGATGAACAAGGTCGAACAATCTATTGATTGGTGAACGTGAAGAGAGAAGATACCTTGTTTTCTATGATGTAGAATAGACAGCATGGACATACCTGAGGAGGAGATACGTATGGGACAACATCAACTGCCCGAGTTCATGAAGGCCGCTGTCATGACAGAGCCAGGACACATTATTATGGAGGAACAGCCCGTTCCCCAACCCGCAGCAGATGAAGTGTTAATCCAGGTGATGGCTGTCGGTGTGTGTGGCTCGGATGTGCATTATTTTGAACATGGACGCATTGGCAGATTTGTCGTGGAAAAACCGATCATTCTGGGTCATGAGTGTGCAGGGATCATTGCTGCTGTTGGTACGAACGTATCACGTTTGAAAACAGGGGATCGGGTTGCTATTGAGCCTGGGGTGACTTGCGGACGGTGCACGGCATGCAAGGAAGGTCGCTATAACCTGTGTCCGGATGTACAATTTCTGGCGACCCCTCCCGTGGATGGCGCATTTGTACAATACATGGTGATGCGTGAAGATATGGTATTCCCGATCCCGGATCATCTGTCTTATGAAGAAGCCGCCATGAACGAGCCATTTTCCGTTGGGATTCACGCGGCACGCCGCAGCAAGCTTGCTCCGGGTACAACCCTGGCGATTATGGGTATGGGCCCCGTTGGACTCATGGCTGTGGCTGCTGCCAAATCTTTTGGTGTAGAGAAGATCATTGTAACGGATCTGGAGGAAGTTCGGCTGGAAGCGGCTCGCCGGATGGGGGCCACTCATACCGTTAATGTGCGGAATGAAGATGCGGTGGCTGTAATTCGCGAGTTAACCAATGGCCTGGGTGTCGATACCGCATGGGAAACAGCGGGGAATCCGAAGGCGTTACAATCCGCTCTGTACTCACTTCGACGTGGAGGCAAACTTGCGATTGTGGGCCTGCCTGCACAGGATGAGATTGCACTCAATGTTCCATTTATCGCGGACAATGAAGTTGATATCTATGGCATATTCCGTTATGCCAACACGTATCCCGCCGGGATTGAGTTCCTGAGCTCCGGTCAGCATGACGTGATGTCCCTGATTACAGATCGTTATTCACTCGAAGAGACACAGCAGGCGATGGAGCGTGCATTACACAATAAGAGCGGTAGTCTGAAGGTCATGGTGTATCCGAACGGAAGATAGGCACAACTTGAAAGAGTCCGGCAATTCAGGACTCTTTTTTTGTTTTTTTCGCAAAATAAAGGGATAGACAAGCTCCCATAACATGGTATAATTCATGAAGATTTTAATATATAAAATGATACACACCATAACGGTGAATAAGTACCTAGCGAAAGGAAATGAAAGTTGTGAGAGTACATGAATTTATGATTCACGCTGATTTTCATCGGGATGATCTGATGTCGGTATCTTCTCAAGCGTCACGTTTTTCCTCGGATATTATATTGTCGTATATGGAGTCTGAGCATGAGCATCGTGTAGATGTCAAAAGCCTGCTTGGAATGGCGTTACTACCCATTCGATATGGTAGTGTTGTCAGATTACAGACAAGGGGCAGGGATGAACTGGAGGCTTTGGAGTACATGTTGAATGTACTGGAGAAAGGGACGGCGTAACACCTGATTAGGTGCAAAATCACAGATATCATATTTTTTTTGGCTATTCCTCAAATCCTGCTGGTACTTTGTCCAAAAAAGAGTATAATAAAATTTAGTTTGATTCTAAAGAAGTACCCATATTAAAGGAGTGTAAATAGATTATGCCAAAAGTTGACATCCATCCAAAGACACAAATCGTAATTTTTTACGATGCAAGTGCTGATTACAAATTCCTGAGTTCTTCCACGAAGTCCTCTAACGAAACTATGGAATGGGAAGACGGTAACTCTTACCCAGTAATCCGTGTGGACACTAGCTCCGCATCCCACCCGTTCTTCACTGGTAAACAAAGAAACGTGGATATCGGTGGCCGTGTTGATAAATTTAACCGTAAATACAACATCAACAAATAAGTTTGTCCATACATTACAAGAAAACCTCGGGATTTGTCCTGAGGTTTTTTTGTGTCTTAATAAAAATTAATTCAACCAATTATTGCGCTTACAACACATTCGGATGTACACTAGGTAACAGAGTACGAACATATTGGAGGAGGAAATAGAGATGAGCAGCATCACACATATGGTAACGTTTACACTTTACGCGGGTAAAGATACACCTGAGGCAGAAGCCTTTTTGAAAGAAAGTTCGGATGCACTGGCTGTCATTCCTGGAGTAGAGCAATTTCAGGTACTAAGACAAGTGAGTGAGAAGAATGAGTTTGATTACAGCTTCTCGATGGTCTTTGCGGATCAGGCTGCGTATGATGCATATAACAATCACCCGGTTCACCGTCAATATGTAGAAGAGCGTTGGGAGAAGGAAGTCAGTCGCTTCCAGGAAATTGATCTTATTCAGCACAATATTTAATATTCTCCACATCTAGGGAAGAAGGCTGAATGACCATATACAGCATTGAACAATGCTGTATACTTCTCTTAATAATGCGTAATTGTCGAGAGACTATAGCCCGTTTCGAAACCGTTTTCGAAGAAATGAATTCAAGGAGGTTTTTGCGTTATGCAATTGGATCTCACCGGAAAAACGGCTCTGGTTACAGGCGCAACCGGTCAATTGGGAGAGTAATCGCCCGCACGTTGGCAGCCTGTGGTGCCAATCTGGCTCTTCACTACATAAATAATGATACCAAGGCCCGGGAGCTTCAGGGTGAAATTGAAGCAATGGGGCGTAAGGCTGTAATTGTACAGGGAGATATTACGAAGCAGGATACAGCATTTCGGATGCGCGATGAGATACACCCTGTCCTCGGTGGAGTGGATATCGTCGTTGCCAATGCGGTCATTCAATATGAATGGACAACGGTGTTGGAACAGTCTCCTGAAGATTACTTGAGTCAGTTCGAATCCTGTGTCATGCAGAGTGTGTATCTTGCGAAAGCTTTCATTCCTCACATGCAAGATGTCAAAGCAGGTCGGTTCATTGGCATCAATACGGAATGTGCGATGCAAAACTTCGCTCACCAATCTGCCTATACCGCTGGTAAACGGGGCATGGATGGCGTATATCGGGTGCTCGCCAAGGAGGTTGGCGAGTATCAGATCACCGTGAACCAGGTTGCACCTGGATGGACGATTAGCGAGCGTGATCGCTCCAGTGAGTCTGGACATGATGAGGCCTACACACGTACCGTGCCGCTGAAACGCAGGGGCGAAGATCAGGAAATCGCCAATGCGGTAGCTTTTCTTGCTTCGGATCTGTCCTCATTTATCACGGGTGCCTATATCCCATTAAGTGGTGGAAATGTGATGCCTGCCATCTAGGCTCCAATAATTGAATTTGGCTGGGAATCGCATGAAATACGAATAAATTGATTCTAACCTTAAAGAGGATGTCTCATAAGTCATGAAAATGACGGAGACATCCTCTTTGCAATGTTGTTTTATTTTAATGAACGTGACACACGCTATTCGCTGCCATTTGCCCAGATCTGAGATCTAACGAATCATAGAGACGTTATTTCGTCGATTCACTGGATTTTTTAGGTTTTGAAGCCCGTTTATGCCGAAATAGCGTTACTGAGGTTCGTTAAATTTTGCAACGGATGATGATCTGTCTTATAAGGTGCGGCAGGTTCGTTAGCGTTCGTTAGTCATTGGAGGGAGACAAAGTTGCTTTCGAGAAAACCTATTTTTTGAATTTTGCTAACCACGAAATAACCGTTATAACGCAATTAATGATTCATATATCCAGATATACATATGATTTGGTTCGGATTTCAGAAGATTGGGGTATAAGAATAGGTATATTAACAGAGTGGAAACATAATCAAAATGAGCAATTAAAGGAGACCCATCACTTATGAAAAAAACAGTCGCGGACGTTCTGGTTGAATCCTTATTGAACGCTGGTATCAAACGCATATATGGTATTGTTGGAGACTCCTTAAATTCGGTGCTCGACTCCATTCGTCGATCTGGGAAGATCGAATGGATTCATGTGCGTCATGAGGAAGTGGCTGCATTTGCTGCCGGGGCAGACGCTGAAGTCAGTGGAAGTATCGCCGTCTGCGCAGGGAGCAGCGGTCCAGGTAATATGCATCTGATTAACGGTCTGTACGACTGTCATCGCAATCGTGTGCCTGTGCTCGCCATCGCTGCCCATATCCCAAGTGACGAGATTGGCAGCGAGTATTTTCAGGCGACTCATCCAGAGTATCTGTTCCAGGAGTGTAGCGATTATTGTGAAGTGATTACAACAGCGAAACAGATGCCTCGCTCCCTTACGATGGCCATCCAGACAGCAGTTGCACGTTCAGGTGTATCTGTCGTTGTATTGCCGGGGGATGTCGCTGGACTTGAAGCAGCGGATCTTCCTGTGCCAGAGCATGTATATCACGCGACCAACCCTGTAGTACATCCTTCTGAGCCGGAACTCGTGAAATTGGCAGAGTATTTAAACCAAGGCAAAAAAATTACGTTGTTGTGTGGTGCAGGCTGCGCGGGCGCTCGGGAACCCCTAATGCAGCTCTGTGATCGGTTGAAATCCCCCATGGTTATTGCGCTAAGAGGCAAGGAATATCTGGAGTATGACAACCCCTATTCTGTTGGTCTTACCGGCCTGATCGGATATTCATCCGGTTATCATGCCATGATGGACTGTGATGTATTATTGATGCTGGGAACCGATTTTCCATATCGTCAATTCTATCCCGAAGATGCAAAAGTTCTTCAGGTCGACATTCAATCTACCCATCTCGGTCGGCGTACGAAGCTGGATTATGGCGTATGTGGGGATGTAAAAGCGACCATTGAAACTTTACTTCCATATCTAACAGAAGAACACAGTGACAAACATTTGCGTAAAAGTGTGGATCGTTACGTGAAAGTCCGTAAAGAACTGGACGAGCTGGCCGTTGGTAAACCGGGTAAAAAGCCCATCCATCCACAGTACCTGACCAAGATCATTAGTGATGCTGCCGCAGAAAATGCCATCTTCACCTGTGATGTCGGTACACCGACAGTATGGGCGGCACGTTATATCGAGATGTCTCGCAATCGCAGGCTGCTTGGCTCATTCAGTCACGGTACGATGGCGAATGCCCTGCCGCAAGCGATTGGTGCCCAGGTCGCTGATCCCGGCAGACAAGTCATCTCGTTGTCGGGTGATGGAGGCATTACGATGCTGATGGGTGATCTGTTGACATTGAAACAGCACAATCTGCCGATCAAGGTTGTGGTGTTTAACAATGGAGCACTTGGTTTTGTTGAGCTGGAGATGAAGGCTGCCGGATTCCTGGAGTCAGGAACAGAACTTGTCAATCCGAACTTTGCAATGGTTGCCCAGGCCATGGGCATGGAAGGGATTCGCGTTGAAGATCCGGCTGAACTGGAGGGAGCTGTACAGCGTGCGCTTCAGCATGATGGTCCTGTATTGATTGATGTCGTGGTGAACCGTCAGGAATTGTCCTTACCTCCGAAGATTGAGTTCAAACAGGCGGAAGGTTTCACCTTATGGATGATGAAAGCCGTGCTGAACGGACGTGGTGACGAAATTATTGAATTGGCGAAAACCAATTTGCTAAGATAGCGTTACGATATGCAGGTAAACACCGTTTGAAGTGGTAGAGATACCGGTTTTAAAAGGAGTGTAGATGTAATTGAGGAGCACGCAACAAGACATGAATGTTGCGTGCTCCTTTAACAGAAATGCTCAAAGTGTGACATGTTATATAGTATGAATACATATTATATGATTTGTTTTTATGTCGAAAGTCTATTAGAATAGGTAAAGTCAGGAAGGATTTATGCCATTTTTGATCTACATAATGCAATATTGCATGTACGTACGTTTCATATCGGTTTCAACGATCCAATCATCAGATGACACACACCCATGGAGGAGATCAACATGAGTCACGCAGGAAAAGTAGCCATTATTACTGGAGCAGGAAGTGGATTGGGCCAAGCAGCAGCGCTAAAGCTGGCGGAGAAGGGCGCATCCATTGTTGTTGTGGATCTTGTCGAAGAGACAGGTCGTGAAACGGTTAAGCAGATTGAGAAGCTGGGAAGTAAAGCTATTTTTGTACAAGCAGATGTGAGTAAAGCACCTGAAGTTGAGAATTATGTTAAAAAAGCAGTCGAAGAGTTCGGACGAATCGACATGTTCTTTAATAATGCAGGTATTGCGGGTCCTGGGATCAAGTTGATCGAACATACGATTGAGCAATTTGACCAGATTATTGATATTAACCTGAGAAGTGTGTTCTACGGGTTGAAGTATGTGATTACGGAAATGCTCAAGACAGGTGGGGGTTCCATTCTGAATACTGCCTCTACAGCCGGTATTGTTGGTGTACCCGCGGTTGCACCCTACGCAGCAACCAAACATGGCGTGGTCGGCTTGACTCGCACAGCAGCAATTGAATATGGCAAGGACAATATTCGTGTGAACGCGATTGCGCCGGGCACGATTGAGACACCGATGGTTGTTCAGTTTGGTAAAGATAATCCTGAAGTGTTCAAAGCAACGGTGGACAGCATTCCATCTGGACGCCTTGGCAGACCGGAAGAGATCGCGAACCTGGTTTCCTTCCTGCTTGGAGATGAAGCGCCATATATCAATGGTGCAGTATATCCGATCGATGGTGCAGTAACAGCCCAATAAGCGTTAAGCTTATCGGCAATAGAATAGTCGTTAAGATGGTCAAAGAGAGGTTACTGTATGTGTACAGTGCCTCTCTTTTTGATTTCTCTTTTTTACTACGAATGGTATTGCAAATTCATATCAAGCAACGTTGTTTGATACATCAGTTTGTGTGCTTTTACTTGATGCTGAACGATACGAGCCAATAACAATGATGATAGCCAAAACTACCCCGACAGCCCCAATCCAGGTTATGGATGACAATGAAACGTTGCTGACCGCGATGCCACCAATCCCTGCTCCGGCTGCCATGGCTAATTGCATGACCGAACTATTCAGACTAAGCATAATACCTGAGGATTCGGGAGCCATCGTCACGAGGTTATATTGCTGAGTTGGACCCGAAGACCATGCGGCAAAAGACCACAAAATCAGAACAAGCAAGACAGTGAAATGAGAGCTTGCCGTTATATTCAGCAGGACCAGACTCACGATATGCAGTGTCATGCCTGTAATCAACGTTCGTTTGACACCCCATCTGTCGGCGCTGAATCCTCCTACTTTTGAACCGATCAGACTAGCTATGCCAAATGCCAGTAAAGCTGAACTGAGTAGTGCTTCGCTCATTCCTGCAACAGTTACAAGATAAGGTGAGATATACGTGTAAGCAATGGAATAACCACCTAACCAGAAAAATGTCACCAGCAGTGCCAAACCAATTCGTGGCTGTTTGAGCAAAAACAGTTGTTTCTTCAGCGGAACAGACGCTTCCGCTGAAGAAGGTGGAATGGCGGCCGCAATAACCAGCATGGCGAGAATGCCGAGAACGGCTATGCCTGCGAAAACAAGCTTCCAATCCCATGATGCAGCCACAAGCCTTCCGAGCGGAACGCCAACAATCAATGAAGCGGTAAAGCCAGTGATTACTGTGGCAATTGCACTAGCTTGTTTGCCCTCGGAAGCTATTTGGGAAGCAACGGTTAACGCCGTGACAACAACGACGCCCGCACCCAGAGCCATCAAGACACGTGCTGCGACGAACAGACCATAGCCCGGCAACAGATAAGCAAGTACATTAGCTACAACGAACAGACCAAGAAAGTACAGCAACAGCTTGCGACGATCCCAGCGCGAAGTCAGTGCAATAATGACAGGTGTACCAAGCGCATAGACGAGCGAAAAAATCGTAATAAGCTGCCCGGCAGCGATCAAAGAGATATTCATCGTATCTGCAATGCGATCCAAAATGCCGGCAATGACATATTCGGACGTTCCTACAAGGAAACTGACCAAGGCAAGAACATAGATTTTGAGCGTAGAAGACATGGATACATAACCTCTTTTCGTTTATAATTATTATAATTCTAGAAATATAGAAATAAAGACAAGAGGACGAGGTATGAAGGCTGTGAATGCCGTTAATGCCGTTAATGCTCTGAATGCAACCCATCTGCGAATGGTGATGTTACAACGGTGATCTTCAAGATTGGCATAAGCGTAAACTTATGTGACCTCATTCTACAATGATCATTGTTCGTTGTTTCTATATTTCTAATTATATAGAAATATAAATTAAATTTTTTATTTATTTAGCAGATAGGGAACATACTTCTGTGCGGTCTCCGTGTTCAGGCTGTAGTAGATATACGTACCTTTCTTCTGTGAGGTGAGCAAGCCGCAATCGGACAGCTGTTTCAGGTGATGAGACAGAGTTGATAGGGCAACGGTAACAAGGCGACTCTCCAGATCGGCAGGACACAGATTGCTTTCGCCCGATAGAATCTGAATGATTTTGTAGCGTGTATGCTCACCCAGTGCTTTATGAATTTTGACCACTTGTTCAAGTTCATTCGGGTTTGGTTGCATCATGATCTGTCCTTTCGTCTTTATTTCTTATTTCTAGTAATATAGAAATACAGTATCATACGCCATTTGAAAAGTAAACTCTCGGACGAAGATTCTTCCCCCGAGAGTGAGATGAGTTGTATATAGTTGTATATTACCGTTCCAGGGAATCGACATAGTCCTTGGCTTCCTTCAACGACAGACCTCTGGCTTCGCGCAGGCGTTTGATTGCCATAATTTTTTTCCCTTGGTGTATAAGTGCAAGCAGCTCCTGATCCAGATCCGTTGTGGCTGTCTGGCTTGTATGTGAAGGAGGTGCTTCCTTCGGTGACAAGGTGTAATTGAAGTCGGAGCGCGGGCTGGCGATTGCGGTTGAACCATTCTCCAGACGCTCCACATCTCTTTTCAATTCATTCAATTGGCGTTGCAGGCTGCTGACTCTGACCAGTAATACCAGGATCAGAAGCAGCAGAACGATCCATACCAAGGTGTTCATTTCCATGATGTCATGTGCCTCACTTTCATGTATTGCTCATTAGCGATTATTTAAGTTGAACCGGGATTTCCTTGACACCACGAACAATCATGCCAGGTCTCCATTCCAGTTCATTTACATCTGCCTGAAGCTGCATATTTGGAAAACGATTCAAAAGTGTACTGACTGCAATCTCACCTTCCAGGCGAGCAAGCGGTGCTCCGAGACAAAGGTGGATGCCTTTGCCAAACGCCAGATGTGAACTCTTCTCGCGGGTAATGTCGAAGATATCCGCATCCTTAAACTGCTGTTCATCCCGATTAGCCGAATCAAGCGCAACAATAACAAGTTCACCTTGAGCGATATGCTCTCCACGGAATTCAATATCTTCCAGAGCCCAGCGGGATGTGCTGAACTCCACCGGACCGTTATAGCGCAGCATCTCTTCAATGGCATTATGAATAAGCTCGGGCTGTTTGATCAGAAGTTCGCGTTGCTCCGGATGCTCCAGCAGGGCGAGAATGCCGTTGCCGATGAGATTAACCGTTGTTTCATGACCGGCAATGATTAATAAGGAGACCACGCCAAGCAGTTCTTGTTCTGTTAATTGCTGCCCCGATTCTTCTGCAATGACGAGCTGGCTGATCAGATCAGCGCCGGGATCCTGGCGTACCTTGGCGAACCAGGCTGTGAGGTAATCCGTAAACTCCCTGGAATGCTGCTCAAACAGCTCGGCACTCTCGGCTGTGGAAGCATCAATGACCGTATTGGACCACATGCGGAATTTGTCACGATCCTCGTGAGGTACTCCCAGAATTTCACTGATAACAATGATGGGTAGCGGAAAAGCAAAATCATCGATCAGATTCATTTTTTCCTGTGACGGAAGGTTGTCCAGCAGTTCGTCAGCGATGTCCTGAATATGGCTTCGCATGTTTGCGACCATTTTGGGTGTGAATGCTTTCTGCACAAGTCCCCGAAGACGTCTGTGATCTGGCGGATCGGAGAATAACATATTATTCGAGAAGATGCTTTGATTTTCAGCGCCGTAACGTCGGACCATGTCTTTGCTGAAGCGAGAATCTTTCAGAATCTGGACTGCATCCTCGTATCGGGTAATCATCCAGCCGAATTCTCCATGTGGGAACATGACTCTGAAAACGGGTTCATCTTTTCTTAACTTTTCATACACCGGGTAAGGATTATGCGTGAATTCTTTGGTAAAAAACGCTGGACTTGAGGAATCGTTCACTTCATTCGGTTTCAAATGCAAAATCTCCTCTCCTGTTCCTGTATATATCTTCACCCTCTATATATTCAATACGCAGGCTTTTAAAACCTTGTTTTTGGTCCATGTGTATGATCGAGCAGGAAAATAGAGGAAGGTGGAAGAAGACATGGTAGAGAGATTCCATAACCATACTTCGTAAAATTAAAAAATGAGGTGAACGCTGACATGTCCTACGCACAACTTCCTTTGCATCACCACCAGATTCCGGCAAGTCGAATGGTACTTGGCTGTATGCGGTTTGGGGGTGAATGGGACGGTCTCCCCATTACTTCTGATCTAGTTGTGGAAGGCCATCGGGCAGTAGAAGCTGCGATTGAAATAGGCATTAACCATTTTGACCTGGCGGATATATACACACGCGGTAAGGCAGAGCATGTATTGGGGCGAGTTATATCCGAAACTCCCGGCTTGCGTGAACAGATTATCATACAGTCGAAATGTGGCATACGTCTTGTGGGTGACGATGAAGGACCACAGCGTTATGACACCTCAGGTGCACATATCCTGGCAAGTGTGGACGGTATTCTGGAACGGCTCGGAATCGAATATCTGGATATTTTGCTTTTGCACCGTCCTGATCCACTAGCCCATCCGCAAGAGATTGGAGAAGCGCTGGCTAATCTGCATCATTCCGGTAAAGTACGCCATTTTGGCGTGTCCAATATGGGGTCTGAACAGATTCGTCTTCTTCAGCTTCATAGTAAAGTACCTCTGATTGTGAATCAGCTGGAGATGAGTCTGGACAAAATCGGATTCGTAGAAGCTGGGGTGACGGTGAATCGCCCCCAAGCCAGAGACAACGTATTTCCCTATGGTACGATGGAATATTGTCAGGCAGAACATATTCAACTACAGGCATGGGGGCCACTTGCCCAAGGACGATTTACCGGCAGGGTTGTTGAAGGGCAACGCCCGGAAATTGAGGATACGGCTAGGCGGGTTGATCAGATGGCCAAGGAGCGTGGGGTGACACCGGAAGCTATTGTACTGGCTTGGTTAATGAAACATCCAGCAGGGATTCAGCCTGTGATAGGTTCGATTCGACCAGAACGTATTCTGGCCTGCCGTGATGCTACCAATGTTGAGCTTACCCGTTATGAGTGGTACGAACTTTATTCCGCCCACTCGCATATAAACCCTTATGTATCAAAGGATTTTATTGCTCATCATCCTCTGATGCTAACATTTTGTTAACATTGCTCAAATCTAATTCAGAAGTAGATTTCATTAAGTCGCCGAACTTCTGAACGGCTTCTTTTCTTTTTGGTTTTGTAACGTGGAGGTAGATTCGTTTGGTGATGTCGTCATTCGCATGTCCTAGTCTCTGCATAATTTGTTCCAGGCTAACTCCTGCTTCAGCGAGTAGGGATGCGTGAGTGTGTCTCAATGAATGGGGGGATAGATCCTCATTTAATCCAGCTAATCTCAATATCCGTGTCATGCGTTTTCTTACCTTTGCGGGGATCAATGGGTATCCGGCATATGATCCAGACATTGGAAAAAGGAACCCTTCATTATGGTAAGTATTCGGTCTTTTCTTTTTTCAATTTGTGCAAGAGTAAGGAGATCTTCAAAAATTTTCATTATATCAGGATCAATATCGATTTCCCGGAACGATGATGCTGTTTTGGGTGTAACCAAATTGTACATTTTGTGATTATTGGTAGGGTTGTAAACTGTTTTTGAAATTCTTATTTTATTCTCCGCAAAATTCAGATCTGCTTCTTTGAGAGCGCAAAGCTCACCAACTCTAAGGCCTGTGTAAGCGAGAGTCATGAAAGTTTCGTAGTCATTCTCCAATCCGTATTTTTTAACAGTATCAAGAAATAGCAGGAGTTCATCTTTCTCGAAATACTCTGGAAGGTAGGTGTGTGCTTCGAGATCACTTACTGTTTTGGTTTCTCTTGGCACATAGACATCAAGAGTAGGATTCTTCTTTACTGACCCTATGCTCACTCCGTGCTTGAAAATCATACTAGCTGTTGCGTGTATACCTGAAATAGTGTTGTATGCGAGGCCTTTTTTAATAATATTTCCTTCTCCATCGGTTTGCCCCAATTCGAGTTTATACAAGGCCCTCTGATAATCTTCAGTTGTGATATCCATGGCACATCTTTTTCTGAAAAATGGCATTAATAATTTTTTTTCTTTAGTTCTAACTAATATAGTACCTTGTTTTTTAGGCTTTCCTAATCTACTGTACGCTTCAAGCCACTGATCAGCAAGTTCTTCGAATGTCATCTTTACCGATGCGATGTATTCACCTTTATTTAATTCTGACAAAAAGTCGGCAGCGTGCGCCTGGGCTAGCTTCTTTGTTTTGAATCCGCCCTTGCTTTTTTGCTTCCGTTTTCCAGTTTCAGGATCTATTCCAACATCAACGATGTAACTCCAGGTGCTGCCTCGTTTATAAAAACTACCTTTCATATCAGAAACTCCTTTTTAGTATTCTGGTTTATAATGTCCGGCATATACTCCGCAAATGGTCACTTCATTAGGCATCACCTCCACAGATTGGTATGCTTCATTCTCAGGGCTTAGAGTTATTTTGGGCGAGCCCTCAGACCACTTCATCCGCTTAAGGCTTCCATCTTCCTCATTTACAAGCGCTGCTACTATTTGGCCGTTGAATTCAGCCCAACTTCCTTTACGTAGGAAAACAATATCTCCGTCAGCTATCCCTGCTCCGCTCATAGAATCTCCCTTGACTCTCAATGCATAATCCGGCTGTTGGGAATTTACAAAAGGATAATTAACATATTCCTCAATAGCTTCAGTCGGAATTAATCCATTTCCCGCACAAATTGTGCCTATCAGCGGGATGGGTTTAATACTTTTCATCATAGAAAAGTATTGGCCAAGCTTAGGAGAAAATTTGTTGACAAGAGAATTTAAAGTTTCAATTATTTCGCGTTTTTGATCTACGTCATAATCATTTTGAAGATATTCAGATTTAAGCTCATCTACTTTCGCATTACTATAAAGGTCACTCATTTCCTTACTAACAAATAGGTCCACTAAGGTTTTGTGGATGGCACTATCTACTTGTGTGTAGAGAAATGCAGTGCTAATTAAATCAAAGATTTTGTTATCTAATTCTTCGTTTTCATTCATCAGATCTTTCATAAACATTTCATGTTCAATACTAAGTCCGTCTAAATAACCTGCCGCTTTCATCAACTCACCATATGTAACGTTATTTAAGTGTTTGGATATTTTCATCAATGTTTCCGGCGATGGATCCTGAGTATTTTTTTCAATTCTGCTAAGTGTCGCAGGGGAGACACCGGACACTATAGATAAGTCTTTCATGGTTTTGAAACCGTTCTGAATCCGCGCCTCTTTTATTAAATCACCTATTTTAATTTCACTCATCGACTCTCAAAAATCTCCCTTCATCTAATGCTTGTCTTCATGATACCACAATTATTGCGCGCACGCAATTAATTTGTGAAATGTTATTGCGCGGTCGAAATTCATGTAATATAATCAAGTTGCGAGGACGAAATCGACACAAAACTACAATTGCGTATCCGCAACAACGAGAGGAGGTGGGCAGATGAAAAAATTCGTTGTTCGCTTGAGAGTTAAGGAGTTGATGAAAGCTCAGATTGACAAGGATATCACTTCTGACCGTGAGTTGGCCGAACTTCTTAATGTTAATCCTACCCAAGTCTGGCGCACGAAATTACCTATTGATGATAAAAGGAACAACGCCCCAGGGAATCAGTTTATCGCAGGAGTAATGGAAGTATTCGGAGGAAGGTTCGACGATTACTTTTACATCGAAGAAGTGGATGTTCCCAAGAAAACCAAAGAAAAGGTTGTTGTATGAGGAGGTAGAGCATGGCCGAGAAGACCATTTACAAGTGGGAAGACATGCCTGACGTTATGACTGCTCAGGACATCGCAAATGTATTGAAAATCTCACGAAAGACAGTCTACGAGTTTTTCGCACTCAAGACAGAGCATGGCGGAATACCCAACTATCCTATTGGAAGTTCGAAGCGAGCTGACAAAGTGGATGTTATTGAATGGAAAAACAGATTAAAGGAGAGGTAACAACTTGAACAAATCACCAAGCTTAGCGGCGCCAGAAGTGTTGGACTTTTGCGCTAATCCGGAATGTGTAACTGAAATCGTGGATGGCCAGATCGCTGTAAGACACGGTGCAGATCTGTACTGCAAGCTCAGTTGCATGGCGAAGTCTATCGGAGCTGTAACGATCACTGCAGGAGAGGAAGGTCGCATCGATGCAGATCTCAAAAGAACTATTCCAAGATAAGTACTGGAAATCCATGTTGCATCTGTTCATGTATCAGCCGCGGCTATCACAATGTTTCACTGATCAGTATTTTGATCTGCAGGGTGGAGTTGTTAAGGCAGCTGCGTTGAAGAAGCTGTCCAAGCCCTGGAGCCGATCAGAACAGTTCATGCTTCATCTGGCGTTGCACTTATTCAGTTCAAGTCTGGCAAAAGTTAATCTCTCTGATATGGATTACCTGGACAGCAGAAATAAAGCTTTGGTCCATGAAGCCTTAAAAATACGGTTTGGTTGAAAGGAGATTCTAAATGGCTCGTTATTTTCAAGTAACTAAGACAAGAGCCTTTACCGTGATTTCACCGCATACCAGAGCAACGCCAAAGCGATTCGCGAACTGGTCAAGGATTTCATTGAAACGTATGCTATTGAGTCCACAACTTATTGGGCAACAGATGAAGCTTTGTTCATCGTCCCAACAGAGAAGGACCTTAGTTCTCATGGTTCAATTCTCTGCGCACCAATTGAAGAGGGACTGCGGAAATTTAAAGTTAACTCTCGAATCGGAAAAGCCTGGGTCAAAGCTTTGGAGGTTCATAAGCTGAGGATCCTAAGAAAGCCGATTGTATCCTTTTACTTCAGGCCATCCAGGAGTGGACGTACTCGTAGTCATCTATTCAGTGTGGACGAGCTGGTTTACTGCAGTCTGGATCCGTGCGAGGGAGATCCACCTGCGGGGATGATTGAAATGAAAGCCAGCGAGTTCTTCAAAATTATTGAAGACGCTGAAGCATGAGAGGAGGTGAGAATCTTGCCCTTGATGACAGAACAACATTTCAAAGCAGCCTGTGCCTTTTACTTGGCTCTTGCAAGCCAGATGCGCCGCAGTGGCCATATCAAAGTCGCTACCCATGCGGACAAGCAGTACCGCACATATCGTAATCGTCTGAACGCAAAAATGCAGCTGGAAGGATCCTACCCCTTGTCAGCTGCACACAGTTAAAACACTCTACCGTCAGTTTACCACTGACAGAAAGGATTATGCAATGAAAGTCTGCTACAGGGAAATTAATTTTCGTGCTGAAAGCCTTCGGCTCATAGAGAAAGTGAATAGCATCATCAATGAGTATCAGGAGATGGGATACTCCCTTACACTTCGCCAAGTTTACTATCAATTGGTTGCTCGCGATGTCATTCCGAATAATGAACGTTCTTACAAAAACCTTGGGAATTTGATTTCAGATGGACGGATGTCAGGGATGATTGATTGGAATGCCATTGAAGATCGTACACGTAATCTGCAAGAAAATAGCCATTGGAGTTCACCGGGATCTGATTCTCCACTCGGCTGCCCGTTCATTTGCCTACGATAAATGGGCTGATCAGGATAATTATGTTGAGGTTTGGGTCGAAAAAGACGCCTTGGTTGGAATCGTTGGACAAGTCTGTGAAGAGTTAGACATTCCGTATTTCTCCTGTCGTGGGTATGTGAGTCAGTCTGAGATGTGGGCCGCCGCTCAGCGGATGGATGATATTGCAGGACAAAAAGAAATCCACATCATTCATCTTGGAGATCATGATCCAAGCGGAAGAGACATGAGTCGTGACATTGTGGATCGCCTGCAGCTTTTTGGGGTTAGTGTAGAATTTCAGCGGATTGCTCTTAATTATGATCAGATCGAGGAATACAGTCCGCCACCAAACCCCACAAAACTGACAGACAGCAGGGCTTCAGGATACATTGCAGATTTCGGCTACGAATGTTGGGAACTTGATGCTTTGCGTCCGGATGTGATTGACGGTCTGATCCGGAATGCGGTCACTCAACTATGTGATTTGGATCTATTGGAAGAAGCGCGAGGCAGGGAGAACAAGGCCAAGTATACCCTTCGAGCAGTAGCAGAAGATTGGCGCAACATTGAAAACAATTATACCAAGGAGGATGAGAGCTAATGAAAGCTACTGGTATTGTCCGCCGTATCGATGACCTGGGTCGTGTTGTTATTCCAAAAGAGCTTCGCCGCACTCACTTTATTGAGGAAGGGGATCCGCTGGAGTACTTCGTGGAAGGTGACAAGATTATCATTCGCAAGTACCAACCTGGTTGCATTCTCTGCGGGAACACTGAAAGTCTGCACTTATTCCATGGTAAACAGATCTGTACACCTTGTATTACTAAAGCTTCAGAGCTTACCAAATCAAACTAAAACCTATTAGGAGGATTCATCCATGCAAAATATCGTTCCAATCCAAATCACATTCCAAGCCGTAAACGCGACTGACATTAAAAACCTGGTGCACGACCTGGCGGGTACGCTGGGTAGCATGCCTAATGCTGATGTGCCGGCAGAAACAACTGTCTCCACTGTTCCTACACAACCGGCACCGACTCAGCCGTCTAACCCGGCTCCGGTGCAACAACCGCCACAGCAGCCCCAATATGGCCAACAGCCAGTCTATGGCCAGCAACCTCAGTACGGCCAACAGCCGGTCTACGGTCAGCCGCCGCAGTATGGTCAGCAACCAGAACAACCGCAATACGGACAGCAGCCGCCAGTGCAAGGCCAACCAGGTCAACAGGATCAGCAACAGTATGGGCAGCAGCCGCCGCAACAAGGAGGCGTTCCAACAACAGCGCCAGCTTACACGATTGATCAACTTGGCGTAGCTGCTCAGCCCGTTATGGATGCAGGTAAAGGTCCCGATCTGATCGGATGGCTCCAGCAACAAGGGGCTGGCTCACTCACAGCGCTTGATCCAAGCAAGTATGGTGAGTTTGCAACGTTCCTTCGTAGCCTTGGGGGCCGCATCTAATGACGGAAATTGCACATGCAGAGCGGGCACACGCGCTGCTGTCGGCCAGTGGGGCATCCCGCTGGTTGCAGTGCACGCCGAGTGCCAGGCTCGAAGCCACGTTACCTGATAGTGAGAGTGAGGCCGCCAAGCGCGGCACACTCGCCCATGAGATCGCTGAGCTGAAGCTGCAGAAACTGTTCTCGGGTCTGACGACTCGTAAGTATAACGCTGCGCTGAAGAAGTACAAAGCGGATGAGCTGTATGAGCCAATCATGGAGGACCACACCAATGCATACCTGGATTACATTCAGTCCATTGTTCACCAATTCCCTTCGCCGCCGTTTGTTGCCATCGAACGCCGCATGGATCTGACCGACTTTGTACCGGAAAGCTTTGGAACGTCTGACTGCATCATCATTGGTAGCGGAAGGCTCCATGTCATCGATTACAAGAACGGTCAAGGTGTTCCGGTATCTGCTGAAAATAATTCACAAATGAAGCTGTACGCGCTGGGTGCTTACAAGGCTTTCAGCCTGCTGTTTCCGATAGAATCTGTTCATGTGGCCATCGTTCAACCAAAAGTGTGGAATGAGCCTTCTGAGTGGTCGCTCTCTGCAGCTGAGCTGCTTGCCTGGGGTGAGTCGATCAAGCCGATTGCTCAGGCAGCCTTTGATGGCCAGGGCGATTATGTTCCTGGCGATCACTGCAAATTCTGCCGTGCGAGTGCGACCTGCAGGGCAAGAGTGGAACAGATCATGGAAGCCGGCACCAAGGCACCGCTGAAGCCGCCGCTGCTCAGCTGGGAGGAAGCTGCAGAGGTACTGAAGCGAGCTGATGGAATTGTCGGTTGGTACTCCGATCTGAAGAAGCTTGCTTTGGCTGAGGCACTGAAAGGGGGATCGTTCCGGGCTGGAAAGCCGTAGAAGGTCGGGGCAGTCGTGACTATGCAGATTTGGATGCCGCATTTAAGCACCTGCAGGATAAAGGCATTGAAGAAGCTATCCTGTATGATCGTAAACCATTAACACCGCCACAGCTGGAGAAGACGCTGGGCAAAAAGGAATACCGCGAGTTGCTGGAGGAATCTGGCCATGTTGTGAGCCGTTCAGGTGCACCGACATTAGTCCCTGACGACGACAAGCGGCCTGGTATTACAAATCAAATTAATCCTGCAGACGTATTCGGTCCTGCGCCAGAACAACCACAAAACTAATTCATGATAAGGGGATAATTCCATATGACAACAGAAACAGCAATCACCACAAACGAGGTAAGACTGAGCTTTGTAAACTTGTTCACTCCACGTTCTAATCAACCAGGGCAAGAGGCGAAATACAGCACGACGATTCTGATTCCTAAATCCGATTTCGCTACGATGCAGCGCATCAATGCCGCCATTGAAGCTGCTTCTCAAAAAGGTGTAGCCGGTGCATGGGGTGGCGCTCGTCCAGCTCAACCACGTAACCCAATTCACGATGGGGATGGCGTTCGTCCGAACGGTGAAGCCTTTGGTCCAGAATGCAAAGGACATTGGGTACTGACGGCCAGTAGCAAGCAACAGCAGGCAGTTGTTGGCCCAGACATGGGGCCGATCATTGACCAAACTCGGGTCTATTCCGGAGTGTATGGCCGAGTGAATATTAATTTCTTCGCTTACAGTAACAGTGGCAACAAAGGGATTGGTGCAGGTCTTGGTCCGGTGCAGATCCTTCGTGATGGCGAGCCTTTGGGTGGTCGGATCTCCGCTGAACAAGCTTTCGGTGGCAATGGTGGCGGTGTGGGTTATGTTCCTCAACCAGCTCCACAGGGCTATGATCAGATCCCGCCGCAGCAATACGGCCAACAACCACCACAGCAGCCGCAGTATGGCCAGACCTCCGACTCAACAGGGATATGGGCAAGCACCACAACAACCACAATACGGCCAACAGCCGCCATCACAACCTGGCTACGGTCAAGCACCTCAGCAACCGCAGTACGGACAAGCTCCGCAACAAGGCTACGGACAGCAGCAACCACCGCAACAGCAGATCGATCCGATTACCGGCAAGCCTCTTGGTGGCGGGATCTACGGGATCTAATTCATAGGCATTTCAGTAGAGGGGTTCTTCGGAACCCCTTCACTTTACCAGAAAGGAGGAAACCAACAACATGACGTGGCACCTTTCAATAGATATTGAGACCTACAGCAGTATCGACATCAAGAAAGCAGGGCTGTACCGATACGTTCAAAGTCCTGATTTTGAAATTCTTTTGTTCGCTTATTCCTGGAATAGCGGTCCGACACGAATTATTGATCTAGCTCAGGGTGAGGTCATTCCGGAAGAAGTTATCCGCGCTTTAAATGATAAAGAAGTCATCAAACACGCATATAACGCGGCTTTTGAATGGTACTGTTTAAACAAATTCTGGCCATCACCCGTAGAGCATTGGCGCTGCACACAGATTCATGGTTTGTACTGCGGATACCCTGCAGGACTTGGCAAGGTAGGCGAAGCACTTGGACTTCCCCAGGATAAGAAGAAAATGGGCGTCGGTGGAGCACTGATCCGGACATTCTGTGTACCGATCAAAAAGCCCACGAAGACTACAGGCTTCCGGAAGCGTACGCTGCCGCATCATGAGCCTGAGAAGTGGGAGCTGTTCAAGCAATACTGTGTGGGTGACGTTGTGGCAGAGGTGGAGATCCTTCGCCGGCTATCAGTGTTCCCGGTTCCAGATATGGAGTGGGAGCTTTGGTTCCTAGATCAACGGATCAATGCCCGAGGGATCGCTTGTGACTTGGATCTCGTGGACGGTGCACTGGCCGTGGATCAACTGATCACCGCAGAGCTTATGCAGGAAGCCATAGAGCTCAGTGGCTTGGACAATCCCAAGTCCGTATCTCAGCTCAAGAAGTGGCTGTCCAAGGAAATCGGGGAAGAGGTCGAGGATCTCAGGAAAGATACCGTATCCGGTCTGATCGACAACGTGGAAGATGGCAAAGCCAAACGTGTCCTGGAGATCCGCAGGGAGTTGTCCAAGACCAGTACTAAAAAGTATGTGGCCATGAAGACGGTAGCTTGTGAAGACGGACGCGTTCGGGGGCTGTTGCAGTTCTATGGGGCAAACCGGACAGGACGTTGGGCAGGTCGATTGGTCCAGGTCCACAACCTACCCAAGAACAAGATGGACACTCTCGAATATGCGAGGAAGCTGGTTCACGGCCAGCAAGTCAATCTGTTGAAACTGATGTACGGAAATGTGCCTGATGCGCTCAGTCAATTGATCCGGACAGCGTTTGTGGCTCCTATCGGGATGAAGCTTCATATAGCCGACTTCAGCGCGATTGAGGCAAGGGTCATCGCCTGGCTTGCTGGAGAGCAATGGCGATTGGATGTGTTCGCTACTCACGGCAAAATTTATGAAGCTTCCGCCTCTGCCATGTTCGGGATACCTCTTGAACAGGTGGACAAGGATCTGCGTCAACGGGGCAAGGTGTCTGAACTAGCTTTGGGTTATCAGGGTGCTTCTGGCGCACTGATCGCCATGGGTGCCTTGGATATGGGGCTTACTGAAGAGGAGTTACCCGAGATCGTCACGCGGTGGCGTAATGCCAATCGACGCATTGTGGATCTGTGGTTCAGCTTCGAGAAGGCGGCACTGAGTGTTATGGAGACAGGTCAACCTGCAGGTGTTCGGGGCATCATCTTTGCTCGGGAGAGTCATCACGGTAACGGTCTGGACTTCTTTACGGTTCAGCTGCCTTCCGGAAGAAAGTTGTACTACGTGGAGCCACGCCTGGCTCAGAACGACTTTGGCAAGCAGGCATTGCATTACATGGGTCCGGATCAGAAGACAGGCAAGTGGTCGCTGATCAACACCTACGGCGGGAAGCTTGTCGAGAACATTGTCCAGGCTATCGCTCGGGACTGTCTCGCTGTATCACTGGTGCGAGTGGAGCAAGCAGGCTTTGATACTGTGCTGCATGTTCACGATGAAATCGGAATCGAATCAGCTTATCCGGAGGATCTGGAGAAGGTATTGGATCTGATGGCTGAACCGGTACCGTGGGCACCTGGCTTGCCTCTCAAGGCTGCAGGGTTCACTACAGACTTTTACATGAAGGATTAGGAGGAGTTGGCTTTGATTGCGACAACACCGACAGCACGAATAGCAGCCGACCTAATCATGCTTCTACAACGGGAAGGGTTCACCATACAAAGGTACGACAGCAAGACTACAAGCAGCATTTACCTGAAGCTTGATTATGGCGTTTGTAACAGCATCCGGATCGGAGACCACAGAGGAAAAAAGCAGTATAAGTACCGCTACAACGTGGATATCGGACGGAAACAGATTAACCGGCATAAGACACCGGAAGGCTGGGCGCGCTGGTATTACCCGGAGACGGCCTTGTGGAATCTGCTCCAGGATGTTGTGAAGGAACGGCAACTGCTGAAGAACAAGAAAGGCGAGGCGCATTATCAATTGCTGATGGCGCAACGTGAATTAGAAGGCCGTGGTACGAAAGGGTTCTGGCAAAGTGCTCAACTGGTTGGCCAGGACGAAGAAGGAGGATCGGACGTGGGGGATTATCAAGTTAATGACAAGGCAAAGGATGCACTGAACCGTCTGACAAGTCTGCTGGGAATGCACGCTATCAAGGAACAGGTCGATGAAATGGTCCACTTCTCACGTATCGCTGCGTTGCGTAAAAAGCATCGACTTAAAACATCGAATCAGACGAATCACATGATATTCACGGGCAATCCAGGTACAGGCAAGACAACGGCAGCGCGTCTGATCGGAGAGGCGTTCGCAGAGATTGGGCTGCTCAAAAGAGCTGACAAAAAGGAAATCCCTTTCGTCGAGATTCACCAGTCTATGATTGCTGCGCCGCACGTGGGCGAAGCTGAGCGGGCGTTAGTCGCTAAGTTCAATGAAGCTCGTGGTGGCGTTCTGTTCATTGATGAAGCTTACGCTTTTACGCCAAGTAAAGAGACTTCTCACCGCCAGGCCGATACTGTACTCGCTACTATGGTGCAGTGCATCGAAGATATGAGGGACGAGGTTGTGGTGATTGCAGCCGGGTACCCTGAAGACATGGCCAAGTTCATTAAAGCTAACCCAGGACTCGCCTCCAGGTTTCCAACCACCATTCATTTTCCAGATTACCCGGTACCCGAGCTTGTGCAGATCGGGTTCCAAATGTGTATCGATCAGGAATATCAGCCGGATAAGGATTACCTAGACGCTTTGGCCAGTGTGCTTTGGATCGAAAAGGGAAAGCCGAATTTCGGTAATGCTCGGACGGTACGCAACCAGATTGAACGTTCTATCCGGAAACAATCCATGCGCGTTTCTCAGCTTCAGAATCCTTCTCGTAAGGATCTGGCCACGCTGACTGCACCGGATCTTATCCATTCTATAGAAGGCGTTCAGACTGCTGAGGTTGACACTCTGAAGCAGATCATCAAGGATGCCCAGGCTCGAATCTTCGCGCTTGATCTGATTGGAATAGCCCGTAAATCTATTTAATACAGGAGGTCAGATTAAGCCGATGTTCACAGATTTATATCAATCAGATATCCCTTGGGATATTGTCACAGACGATAGCGGCAGGGTGATCGGTGAGGTGTACAAGCCTCTTCCTGAACCACCGCCAAGGAGGCGACAAGCAAAATGGGGCATTATTCTACATCACTCCAGGGGAGTATGAAGAAGCGGCCAAGCTCGGAATAAGTTCAGCCATGTTGGATCGGCGTGTACGTGCGCAGGGTTGGCCAAAGCAGCGTGCTATGACAACACCACCACCACGACAAAGCACAAATCGTAAGCGCTGGAAAGCTGAAGCAGAGAAGAACGGAATCAGTTATGACACGTTTATGTCTCGAGTCAATCGAGGGTGGTCGATGGATAGGGCGGCAACTGAGCCGCTCCAAACTCCTGAACAGGCCAAAGCCCAGACGGCAAGAGCTACAGAGGCTATTCGCATATACCCCAAGGAATATGTGGATCTCGCTTCCCAAAATGGAATAGCGTACGCCACATTTGTTCATCGGATTAAATATATAGGATGGGATTATGAACGTGCCGCTACAGAACCTTTATGGTCACGACAACAGTCGGGCGTTCTTGGGGCAAAGCGGCTACGTGAGCGCGAAGGAGATTGGGCGGCACAGATTTTTGGAAATAAAGATCGGTCTCAGGCATTAGCTAATAAACAATAAGGGAGCAATCATATATGAGTTGGGTACGCATGAACATTCAAAACGGGCAAATGACTGGCGAATTAGAGATGGACCAGCTTGGAGCTGCAGAAGTAAAGGCTGTCATTAATAGATTCCTTGGAACGTTTGGGGTGAAGGATAGCAAGCGTGAAATGGTTCCTAAACCTAAACTTCCTGAATCCGTAGCTCCGTTAGCAAAGTTGCAGAAGGTAACTGAAAATGAGACTGTGATCCCGCTCAGCTCATTGATGGATAGCACGATTGATAGTAAGAAGGCTGTAAAAGAAATACTGAAAGATGTTGTTTTGGAAAATGCAAAGAGGGTCACAAAGCCGGCTATGCTCAACTCGGATCGCACCCTGTCAACCTCACTGGGCGATAAGCTGGCCGAAGCTTACTTGAACATCGATTCAGAGACTCTGAACGGGATCTCCAAGTCTACTGAGACAAACGAGGAGGTAGAAGACTATAAAGTGACTGGCATCAAGTACAAGGATGGTGTGGCCCACTACAAGTGCCGGTACTGGTGCAAGAATCCAGAATGTCGTGGCAAAGGCAATCATTACATTCTTCCGGATGAAAAGACGGTAGATTGCTACGATTGCGGATCAGTTCATGAGGTACGGGAAGCTGTTTTCGCAGATCCTCTAAAGAGAGACGATTGGGGTAACTACTTCATTGCTGATCACTTGACGCCAAAAAGGGGGCTATAACTTGCGTAAAGCAAAGTTGATTGTATATGAAACGGTCAAAAGCAAACATGAAATTGAGGTTTCGATACCGGACGATATGGCTGAGGATGAATTTGGAAACAAGCTTTATAAGGCTGAGAGAGCTTCAATGAGCTTGGAAGATTTATTTTTCCTGTTGAAAAAGTACGGTGTTGTTGCTCCTGAAACTATAAATCGAGATCCTCAATTAAAAACTGTATCTGACATTGATGTGCACGACTATCGGGTCGTTGAAGAATCGGAATAAACCAGGAGGCAGGCGTCATGCATTTTGACAGACAACTAACTATTTCAAGCGCCGGGACCAGACACAGCACAAACTGGCAGACGCAAACGGCCTATTGGTCGGAGATCGTCGAGCGTTTACGGACTGCTGTACGGGGTGCGGAGACGCTGGCGGAATACTTGCAGCTGCCTAAGAGCAAACAGGATGACCTAAAGGACGTTGGCGGCTTTGTCGGTGGCAGTCTGTCAGGCGGTCGCCGGAAAGCCAACGCGGTCATTGGCCGTGATCTGGTTACGCTTGACCTTGATAATATCCCAGCAGGCGCGACGGCAGATATCCTTCGCCGCCTGGATGGCCTGAGTTGCGGCTATGCCGTTTACAGCACTCGGAAGCATGAGGAGAATCGGCCACGGCTGCGTGTTGTGGCGCCACTGGATCGGACGGCCTCAGCTGATGAGTATGAACCTCTTGCCAGGAAGCTCGGGGAGATCATCGGCATTGGGCTGTGTGATCCGACCACGTTCGAAGCTTCTCGGCTGATGTACTGGCCAAGCTGCAGCGCAGACAGTCAGTTCGTGTTCACGTTCGGCGATAGGCCTTTTCTTTCGGTAGATGGGCTTCTGGCCATGTATGCCGATTGGCGCAATGTGGCTTCGTGGCCACAGGTGCCTGGTACCGGACAGACTCACGTTCGTCTGGCGGCCAAGCAGGGAGATCCTACCGAGAAGCAGGGCATGGTGGGTGCCTTCTGTAAGGTCTACGACGTGCCGGCAGCCATCGAAGCGTTTCTACCAGGTGTCTATCTGAACACAGATGATGGCAGCGGCAGACTTACGTACGTAGGTGGTTCAACCACAGGCGGTGCGATCGTTTATGACGATGGCCAGTTTTTATTCTCCCATCATGCTACGGATCCGACAGGCGGAAGATTGGTCAACAGTTTTGACCTGGTGCGGCTTCACAAGTTTGGCGATCAGGACGACGAGGCTAAGCCTGGGACTCCTACGAACAAGCTTCCATCTTACACAGCCATGATGGACTTCGCCATGCGCCAGGAGCCTGTGGCCGGACTTCTCATGCAAGAACGGCACCAGAAGGCCACAGCGGCGTTTGCGTACTCTCCAGTGTTGCCGGCAGAGCCAGAGGATATGGACTGGATGCGGCGACTGGAGTTCAACAGTAACGGTGTGTACCTGAAGACGGTGGATAACGTGCTGATCGTGCTGGAGTATGATCCGGCTTTAAAGGATAAGATTGCGTTTGATGAGTTCGCCAATCGAGGTTTGGTACTTGGGTCGCTTCCGTGGGATGCCAGAGAAGAACGGCGGCCATGGGCCAGCTCAGACGATGCAGGGATATACCATTATATCGAAAAAGTGTACGGCATTGCGGTAGATGCCAAGATCAATAATGCCTTAACCCTGATTACGCATAAGAAGCGGTTCAACGATGTGCGAAGGTACCTGGAGGGGCTGACGTGGGACGGTGTAGCGAGACTGGACACGCTGTTCACCGATTACCTGGGTGCAGAGGACAGCTTGTACACACGGGCAGTGTCTCGGAAGTCCTTCACGGCTGCCGTGGCCAGAGCTATGGAGCCTGGCGTCAAATGGGACTATATGCCGATTCTGGCGGGGCCGCAGGGGCTAGGTAAATCGACGTTTCTGCGTTACATGGGCAAGGACTGGTACTCGGACAGCTTGACCACCTTTGAGGGCAAGGACGCCATGGAGCTGATCCAGGGTGTATGGCTCAATGAGGTGGGGGAGCTGACAGGGATGAGTAAGTCCGAGAGCAACGCCGTTAAGCAGTTTTTGAGCCGGACGGAGGATATCTACCGTGAAGCCTATGGCAAGCGTACAATGCCTTATCCACGGCGCTGCGTGTTTTTCGGGACAACTAATGACAGCGAGTTCCTACGGGACCGTACAGGCAATCGGCGGTTTTGGCCAATTGATGTGGGCATTGTAAAGCCGACAAAGAGTGTGTTTCAGGATCTGAAGGGTGAAGTAGATCAGATATATGCGGAAGCATTTGTACGGTGGCAGCTGAGTGAGCCCCTGTATCTGTCAGGTGAGATCGAAGAATTGGCCAAAGAGCGCCAGGAGGCCCACAGGGAAAGTAACGCAAAGGAAGGTATCATTCAGGCATTTGTGGAGAGGCCAGTTCCGGAAGATTGGTTAAAGCGCGATTTACCGTCGAGACGAATGTACTGGTCCGGCGAGTTTGGGAAACCCCAGGAAGGCGAGGGAGGGCCCCGAGACCGAATATGTGCCGCTGAGATTTGGTGCGAATGCTTCAATTCGGACATCAAGTTTATGAAACAAGCGGACACAGAGAGATCAATGGCATTCTATCCTGCATACCAGGATGGGAGGAGTATCGCGGACGATTCGGCCCATACGAAACCCAGCGCGGCTATCGTCGCAAAGATTGTTGACAATGTTGACAGATGAATTGTTGACACTCGCTTAACTGTCAACAAAGGATTGTGACAGATTTTCATGTGTCAACATGAGTGTCAACACAACTGTCAACGTCCTAAACCCTTGCTATATATATATTTATTCTACTTTGTTGACACTGTTGACAGTTATCTAGTTAAAGATAAAAAACAAATAGATTATAGAGATTATAGAAAATATATAACGCCTAACACGCCTAAATACTAGAAAGTTACGCACGTACACCCGTGTACGCGTAACACGTCCTGAGGAGGGTTGTCAAGTGAAAGAGAGCCAAATTGAATCCTATTTGCGAGATAAGATAAAAGCCCTTGGTGGAATCGCCTATAAATTCGTATCGCCGGGTAACTCTGGCGTGCCTGACCGGTTGGTACTGCTTCCTAAAGGCCGAACCGTATTCGTGGAGCTGAAGGCCCCTGGTAAGAAACCCACCAAGCTGCAGCAGGTGCAGCATAAGCGGCTGCAGGCTTTGGGACATGAGGTGCGGGTGATCGACAGCAGAGAGCAGGTGGACACGTGGCTGCAGGAGCTTTGAGCGTAGAGCGTAAGAAGTTTGTCCCTCATGATTATCAGCGGTATTGCATTAACCGGCTTTTGACAGATGATGCCCTTGGCCTGTTTCTGGATCTGGGTCTAGGGAAAACCGTGATCACCTTGACTGCCGTTAACGATCTGAAGTACAACCGATTCGCGGTCAGTCGGACTTTGGTCATTGCCCCTAAGAAGGTAGCGGAAGCGACATGGGGAAACGAAGCCGCCAAGTGGCAGCACCTGAAGCACATGCGGATCATCACCGTTTTAGGTACCTCACAGCAGCGGATCAAGTCCTTGAATACGCCAGGAGACGTATGGGTGATTAACCGGGATAATGTGGCGTGGCTTGTGGAGTATTACCGAAATGCTTGGCCCTTTGACATGGTGGTGTTAGACGAGCTATCTAGTTTTAAAAATCACCAGGCGAAGCGATTCAAGGTACTGACTTGGGTTCGGCCGCACATCAACCGAATCGTAGGTCTAACTGGAACCCCAGCACCGAATGGGCTGCTTGACTTGTGGGCCCAGGTGAATCTACTAGATCAGGGGCAACGCTTGGAGAGGAACGTTACAGGGTACCGCACGAAATATTTTGAGAAGAACTATAACGGCCACGGATACACAGCAAAGCCTGGTGCGGATGATGTGATTCAGCGTAAGATCGCCGATCTATGCATCAGCATGAAAGCCGAGGATTATCTGGAACTGCCTGATAGTATCGTGAACGTTATTCCCGTTGTCCTGGATGCGAAAGCCCAGAAGCAGTACAACCAGCTGGAGAAGGAGCTGCTTCTGGAGATCGATGACGGGACAGAGATCACGGCAACCAGTGCAGCGGTTCTATCTGGCAAGCTACTGCAGCTGTGTAACGGAGCCTTGTACGATGAGAACCGGCAGGTCTTCGAGATCCACGATAACAAGATCGAGGCTTTCATGGAGCTGGTGGAACAGCTTAACGGTAAATCGGCATTAGTGTTCTACAGCTTTCAACATGACCTGACTCGAATCAAGAAGGCATTGGAGAAACGAGCTTGCGGATCCGGGAGCTGAAGACGCCACAGGATCAACTGGATTGGAATGCCGGCAAGGTGGATATCCTGCTTGCCCATCCCGCCAGTGCAGCTTACGGACTTAACCTACAGGACGGGGGAAACCATGTGGTGTGGTTCGGCCTGAACTGGAGCCTGGAGCTGTATCAGCAAGCGAACGGCCGTCTGCATAGGCAAGGCCAGAAGCAGAAGGTTATCCTGCATCACCTGGTGGTGCAAGGCGGTGCTGATGAAGATGTGATGAAAGCCTTGGAGGGTAAGGCGACCACGCAGGACAAGCTTTTGGACGCACTGAAAGCCCGGATTGAGCGGATCAAATAGAGAGGGTGAGCCCTTTGAGTAACTGGCATTATGGCATAAAGCGTAGGGAAAACGAGTTGAAGGGATCTCCGCCATCACCAGTCACCACCACGCAGCTGACACCCGAAGAACTGGAAGAGATCCGGAGGAAATACCCGGCGACTAAGCGGGATAAGGCCTTCAAAAAGCCGATTGAGATAAAAACCAGACCCAAGGGGGATATAGATATGGCCAAAGCTAAATTTAATTTGACCGAAGATCAGTTCAATGCCGAACGTGCTTCTGGAAAGTCTATTGCTTTAATCGCCAAAGAACAGGGCGTTACTGAGGCAACAGTATATAATCACGTCAGTAAATGGGCAAATGCCCGGAAGCCTGGACAGGAGAAGCTGCTTCGTGAGAAGGATGTTTCACCTGTTGCGGATCCGAAAGCTGAGCTGCTGGATAAAGCGGAGAAGGAGATCGAGCGGCTGACTGTAGAGAATCAGCGTCTTGATCAAAGAATGGTGACAGCACAGAACGAAGCGACGAAAGCCTGGGCTGAGGTTGAACAGCTTCGAGATAAAAATGATCAGTATGCTGCGTTGTGCAGAGAACTGGAAGACGATAAGAACGAATACAAGAGAATGTTTGAGAGCGGCTATAAGCTAGGTCAGGATCAAATAGCTAAAATCTCAGAACATCTGGAAACGATTAATTCATTACGTGAAAATGGAGACAGTCTAATCGCAGAGAATAACCGTCTGACGGACCGTATTGTTGAACTGGAGGAGCAAGTGTTTCAGCCGGAGCCTGTAAATGCAGCACCGATCAGCGAGGTTCAGCGTTTGGAATCCGCCATTCAGGATTTGACTCGAGCACGTTGGATTCTTGGCCGCCTGTCTGCATCGGGGGAATAGCTTATGACTAACACAAATGACCAGCCGAAAGACGTACAGCCGCCAGATCCCGTTAACAACCCGCAACATTACACCTTCGGTGGGATCGAGACGATAGACTATATTCGGGCCAAACTTGGTCCAGAAGGGTTCCAGGCGTTCTGCTTGGGCAACGTGTTGAAATACTGCAGCAGGCATAACCATAAAGGCGGCATGGAGGACTTACGTAAAGCTCGGTGGTACCTGGACAAAATCATTCAGACAGAGGTGGTGAACTAGATGACAACGACAACCAAAGCAACGTGGATTGAGACCCTGATCAGTCAATATGCAACAGATTCCCGAGCCTTGGACAAGTACCGGAAGAGTCTGGATCCGGACGATCCCCAGGAGAAAGAGGAGGCCGAGGTAGTCTCTGAAATGCTGTCGGACATGAGATATGCCCTGACGTGGTTAAAACGCGGGAGACGGCCAGGCAGCCGCCGAGGAGCCGAGATTACTGACGTATATCGGCAGCGGGAAATTTATATCAAGCTGTCCGGACAGGAGATCACCGATGCTGAACGGCTTCGTCTGGTGGATGCCCTGCTGGCGTTGAGTGACAGAGAGCGAACATGTTTCCTACTTCACATGGCGCAGGGGTTGACGCTTCTAGAGATTTCGTCTAAACTAAATTTATCAAAGCGGTCCGTCCAGGAGTATGTGACACGGGCTAAGGACAAGATTTCAAAAGAATTTTTGTGATCGTGTCGTACGTACTGTCGTACAACGTGTCGTACAAGTGACCCACTACAAGTATGTCTACAACAGGGCTCTCCATTGCGGAGGGCTCTTTTTTGCGTTCCACAAAACTATTCAGGAGGTTGATATCATGAATCAGCAGATCGAGAACAACTTCAGCTACCATTCCCCGAAAGAAGGACAGCCCGCCAAGTATGAGGCTATCCGGGCTAAGGGGAAGGAACTTGCAGAATTGATCGATGAGAAGACACCCAAGTCTCGTGAACAGTCACTTGCAATGACGAATTTGGAGCAAGCTGTGTTCTGGGCTAATGCAGCTATTGCACGGAATGAATAGCGAAATGGATCGGGTCAAAGATCGGCATAAGCACATGTTTGAAACAATGCGCCAAGCATTTGTGCGCTTAAGCGAATCTTTTGCAAATTTCGCCAAGGCGTTCCAGGAGCGTCAGGGAGTCGTCGAATTGCTGGAGCTAATCGAGCAGTACGACGAGCAGCCTGTGAAGACAAAGCCGTTGCGTCTGCGAGATCTGCCGAGGTCATTACCGATGCAGCACCAGGTTCTGAACCGAAAGCCGGTTCTTCAGGTGGCAAGGAGTCGTTGTTGAACATTTGATTTGAAAGGTGGCAGTAAGATGATCCAGTGGTTGCATCGAAAAACCAATAAGATGCTTACTGTCTCAGAAAAGAATAAACTTCCAGTCACAACAACCATACCTGAAGATATCTCCCTTGTAGATCGGGCAGCTATAGCAGGTTCGGCAGTCTATGCCGCTGAGACAAGCAAGTCGATTACGCTTGAATTTTACGGTTCTACAGTTAACACTTCAGCGGCATTTACCTTTGAGATTCAAGGTCCAAGTGGCAGGAAGTCAGCGTATCAAGGGATACGACAGACGGCACCTAAGGATTTAGTGACTTCGGCCAAGATCGGGGAGACGGTCTCATTTACGGTTCCTGCAGGCTTCAAGTTGATTATTAACTACACAGCACCTAGCACCGGCACACTGTCGGTCCAAGGGACGGTGGAGTAAATGGCAGACGAGCTATCCGTTGTTGCCCTGTCACAAGCCAATAGAGCCAAACGTAACCTTGCACCTTATGACTATTGCGATGCTGAATCGAGAGATCTCTACATCCCCGATTCGAGAAAAGACCAGGAAGCCCAATGTATACCGCCGCCATGGCAGGTATTCAGTCAATCTATTGGTTCAGAGCGATTAAGGTCAAGGGGCTTATAGCGAACCCCAAGGCTGATTACTATGCGACCTATTCAACCAACCATAACAATGTGGGCGGTATTGGACTGGCGTATTCGAACAGCCCCACCGGGCCCTGGACCCGACATGGACAGGTGTTTCTCGACACGGTTGAAGGTAATTCCACAGAGACGCCTTACGTCATTTGGAACGAGATCGAGAAATTATTTTTCATGTACTATCAACAGAGCGGACTGGGAATTAACCAATCGACAGCATTGGCCACTTCACCGGACATGATTAACTGGACTCGTGTTGGACTCATTCTGGATAAGCCGCCAGGCTTCCCAGGAGACGGCCATACGGGTTATTTTTCGGGTTACCGAGATGGAGGCAAATGGATTGGATTTTCGATTATGGGCGGAGGAGACTTCGGTCGTAAATGCATTTGGCATTCGCATGATGGCCGTTTATGGCTTTCTGATCCGAGACCAATGATGGGCGGCAATGATGCTACATTATCCGCAGGGAGAATTTTTCAAGGTCCAACGCCGGTGTATTCATGTACAAGGGGCATAAGTGGTGGGTCGGCATGATGTCGGCTTATGCTTCAGGAGGTGTGACTACCGTTGCCCGGCCGGCGGTCGCTAAAATTACCGATGATTACCGGCAACTTAAGGAGCGACCTATGGATATACACTTTCCGCCGTTAGCTTGGGAGACGACCAACATGCAGTCGATGATGGTTTCTGTGATGGACGGTATTGTCTATGTTTATTACAACACAGATAACAATGTGGGCGTTGCCTATTCGGTGGAGGTGTAGAATGGTTATTCGTGATGCAGCGGGAAACATCGTTCCATTTGGAAAAGTACACAAAAGGCTGGTTGCTGATTTCCTTAACGGAACCTTACCGGAGTGGGTAGAGGTCGTGGGTACGCCTACGTTTGAACCTCTGCCAGATCGAGGTACAATCACCGTTACAACACCGGCAACAGCTGGATCCTCTGTTGAGCTTCGGATGAAGCAGCTAATCGACAGTTCCAAGGTAACGGCGATTGCGATCACTTTCGAAGCCCTGCAGTTTAACGGAAACATTGGACTGTCAGTTCAGATCGGGATCAAGTCTCCAGACAGTAAAGCCGGGATCACCTTCTTTCAGAACGTTAATCAGAAATATGGAACGATCAGGGCTTACAAGGCTGACGGCACGTACACCGACTTTCAGCAGAACATGGTGTTCTTCACGACAAACGGCGTAGCGGGAGACGAGGCTCAGAACCGGAAGAACATCACGGTTCTACTGTGTACCGGCTTACAATTCTCTGCCGGGTTCGAAAGACCCTCTGTTTGGCTCGGAGCTGATGATCAGTACGGCGGTGTCGCTGCTAATCTGAGCGGAGGACTCTTCCAACACGGCAATCTGCAATGTCTCCTGAAGCTGACGACAAGCCCAGCTGAGGCTAAGTACTTCAAATGTTCCCAGATGAAAGTGGATATCTGGAGCAACTGAATTAAGCAGATATGGACAAATTAAAAAGCCGCAATAAGCGACTTAATTCGATACGGCTTGGAATAATAGATACAAGAATCCGAATAGAATTGACAGAGCTAGACAGTTCAACAGCAAAGGTTTTCCGATTTGGTCGTATAATCGTTCTAACAAGAGCTTCACCTCCTATCAATTTAGTTCTTTCGACACAAAAAGAGGAAAATCCTTCCGATGCGTCGAAGTATGGAAGTGAAAAGGAGGGATAATATGGAGCATGATTTCAAGCTACTACGAGATATTATCAAAGATGAATACGGGAATTACTATATTTCAGTAAAAGAAAAAGAGGTCCAGACGGCATAGAGTTATTTTTGCTTAACGCTTTTGTATGGCACTCGTATCGTCTTTTACTTGGAACAGGATCTGAGCCGCTTCTCACTTACGAGAAGAATCGAGATTACACAGGTAAAGTTGCCCATGATTCTATTGTTTCACAACTTAAGAACGAAAAGGTTGTTACTTACACAGTAGAAGAAGCAAGGAAGCACTTTAAGTTAAATTTCATTGATACTCTGGATTTTGACAAGAATCCAAAGGTTAAGTAGTTAAAACAAGAGCATCCTTCTGGGTGCTTTTTTCTGTTACATACGAAACAAACTCAATCTTGGAGGTGGTGAGGATGATCGATGCATAGAAAAGCTGAAGCCGATTATAAGCGAGGAATGAAATACAAAGAGATTGCTGAGAAATACGACGTCTCCCTGAACACGGTTAAGAGCTGGAAGCAGCGTCATGGGTGGAACAGGGAAAAGGGTGCACCCTCTACAAAAAGTGTGCACACAAAACGAACTGGTGCGCCTGAAGGTAATAAGAACGCCTTAGGTAATCGTGGCGGCTCTGCTCCTAAAAGAAATAGCAATGCGAAGACACACGGCCTGTTTGCGAAGTATCTGCCGGCAGAGGCCAGAGAGATCATGGAGCAGATCGAGACGAGATCCCCGCTTGATATGTTGTGGGACCAGATCACGATTCAGTATGCTGCCATCATCCGTGCGCAACAGATCATGTATGTCAGCGATAAGGGCGAGATGATCAAGGAGCTGAAGAAAGAGAAATACGAGATTGTTCAGGTTCCAGGTGACAGCGCAGATGATGCTCCGCAGATGAAGCAGGTTCCGATTGAGCAGGAATACGAGTTCCAATTCGCTTGGGACCGGCAGGCCACGTTCCTTAACGCCCAGAGCAGGGCCATGGCGACGCTGCAGAACCTGATTAAGCAGTATGAAGAGATGTGCCGCCAGGACGACGCTGACGAGGAACAGCAGCTGAGGCTTCAGAAGCTGAAAGGTGAGGTCAGCCTGATCGATCAGAAAGTGGCCAAGGATGACGACAAGCCGATTGAGATCCGGATTGTTCGAAAGGGTGAGCGCTCATGACCGAGAAGGAAGTGAACCCCCATTTCGAGGATTTCCTGTTCGACTGGCAGCATAAGTTTTATTTCCTGGTCGGTGGTTACGGATCGTCCAAGAGCTACCATGTTGGCCTGAAGCTGGTTCTTAAGTTGCTGGAGGAACGCAGGACGGCCTTGGTGGTCAGGGAAGTATACGATACTCTCCGGGATTCCACATACGCCTTGTTGGCGGAGATCATCGTGGATCTTGGTCTGGAGGGCAAGGTCAAGCTGGTAAGCTCGCCGATGCAGATTCGATTCCCGAACGGCAGTAAGATCATCTTCAAAGGTATGGACAAACCGGAGAAGCTGAAGTCCATTCATAACGTGTCCATCATCTGGATTGAGGAGTGCAGCGAGGTGAAGTACACCGGCTTCAAGGAGCTGATAGGACGTTTGCGGCATCCAACATTAAGGCTGCATATGATCCTGAGTACCAACCCGGTCAGCACGGCGAACTGGAGCTATAAGTATTTCTTCAAGGATCCGAAGAACAATGTGTATGTCCTGGATGATATGGACCTGTATCGTGATCGCATCGTGATCGTCAAGGATACGTACTATCATCATTCGGTGGCAGATGATAACCTGTTTCTGCCTGAGAGCTATATCGAGCAGCTGGAGGATCTGAAGACGCATGACCCGGACCTGCACCGCATTGCGCGGCGTGGGCGTTTTGGCGTGAATGGAACCAGGGTGTTGCCGCAGTTTGTAGTTGCCCCTCATGCGGAGGTTATGGCGGCTATTCAGGCGATCAAATCTCCAGTGATGCGTAACGGCATGGACTTTGGCTTTGAATCGTCATATAACGCCCTGGTGCGTCTGACGGTGGACCATAAGGAGAAGATCCTGTATATCCATTGGGAGTACTACAAGAACAAGATGACGGATGACCGGACGGCTGCAGAGATCATGGAGTTCAAGGAGTCCCGGGAGCTGATCCGGGCGGATAGCGCCGAGCCAAAGACCATTGCTTATTACCGACAGATGGGATTCAACATCGAGCCTGCGAAGAAGTTCGCCGGATCCCGCTTGCAGTATACGAAGAAGGTCAAGCGGTTCAAGAAGATTGTCTGTTCGTCGAACTGCGTGAACGTCAAATCAGAGCTAGAAGATTTAACCTATGCCGTGGATAAGAGCGGGGAGATCATTGAGGATGAGTTCAACATCGACCCCCATACGTTCTCGGCTATTTGGTATGCCCTGGATGATTACGAAGTGGCCGACATGAAAGGCTATGCCAGCTACGGTAAGTAGTAAAGCGAGAATTGGGGTGAGATAACAATGGCAATCGTACGAAGTCGTGAGTTGCTGGATAACTGGGATGAGATCCCGGCCAAGCTCCTGCAGTACTGCATCAAGGAGCACCGAGATGGCATTGAGCGGATCCAGAAGCTGGAGGACTATTACAAAGGCCAGCACGAGATCCTGAAGCGTGACCTGGGCGGGGATGATAAGGGGCTGCCGAATAACAAGCTGGTGGCCAACCATGCAAAGTACATCACGGACGTTGCCTCGGGCTACTTCGGAGCGGATCCGGTCAAGTACGCCGGCAAGCAGATCGAACCGATCACGGATGCATACAAGGCTGCGGATGTGGCCAGTCATGATTCTGAGATGGTCAAGGATCTGTCTATGTTCGGCGTTGCACTTGAGCTGCACTACATGAGCAGTGATGATCCCCGATCCCCCGCGTCAGCTGCATCGATCCACGCCAGATATTCCTGGTAGTGGACGATTCCGTGGAGTATAAGAGCCTGTTCGCGGTTCACTACTACGAGAAGCGGGATATGGAGAACAAGGCAGATGGCTGGTACGTCAACGTTTACACGGCCACGAAAAAAGTCCGCTATCAGATTAAGGATATTGGTGGGGATAGTTTCGAACAGATCGATTCCACGGATCATTATTACAAGTCGGTGCCTGTGGTGGAGTTCTGGAACAACGAGGAGCAACAAGGAGACTTCGAGCAGCAATTGACACTCATCGATGCCTACAACACGTTGGGCAGTGATCGTATGAATGACAAAGAGCAGTTCGTGGACTCCATTCTGAAGCTCATTGGTGCAAGCCTGGGGGATACGGAAGAGGACGCAGGCCGAACGATCAGGATGTTGAAGAAGTACAAGGTGCTGGAATTGCCTGCGGATGTGGGCGCTGACGCTAGTTGGTTAACGAAAACACTAAATGAGGCAGACACTGAAGTGCTTCGAAATGCGCTCAAGTCTGACATTCATGAGTTCTCTATGGTACCCAACCTGACTGATGAGAAGTTTGCCGGCAATGTCAGCGGGGAGGCCATGAAGTACAAGCTGTTTGGCTTGGAGAAGCTGTCCGAGACCAAGGAACGTTACTTTGTGCAGGGATTGCGTGAACGGTTGAAGCTATTTGCAACTATTCTCCAGGTAAAAGCGCAAGCGGTAGAGATCAACGATGTGGAGATCACCATGACACGCAGCGTTCCGAGTAATGATGCAGATACGGCATTGTTGATCAGTCAGCTGAGTGGGCATGTGAGCAATGAAACGCTGATCAGCCAGCTCTCCTTCGTTAAGGATCCTGTTGCTGAGAATGAGAAGGTCATGGCCGAGAAGGCTCAGGCCTTGAAGGATCAGCAGGAGGCTTTCAAGATGCCTATGGGCGATAATGACGATGAGGATCCGGTGACGGACGATGAAGAAGAGGAGTAACACCTATTGGGACCGACGGGCGCAGCAGCGCATGGCCGAGTATCATCGTGATGCTGACACGACAATTCGGACAGTGACCCGTGGATACCAGATGGCCCAGGAGGATATCCAGTTAGAGATCGATAAGATCTTCAAGACGTTCGGCAAGGACATGGATCCGAAGAGGGCTCGCCGGTTTTTGAATCAGAAGATCCCGAACCCGCTGCTGAAGCTTGCCAAGAAGTGGTACCCCCGGGTGAAGAACGACCAGATTAAGCGTTGGCTGTTGGCTCGTATGAATGCACCGGCCTATCGAGCAAGAATTTCCCGTCTGCAGGCGTTGAAAGAGCAGATCGCGCTTCAGGGCAAGGTGATTGCAGATGTGGAGCTGACTGCCAGTCGTAACGGTTATGTGAAGGCGATCCGGAAGAGTTATTATCGATCAATATTCGATATACAGAAAGGGTTCGGACTCGGGTTCAACTTTGTGCGGATCCCGTTCGGTGATATTGAAGCCATTCTTATGAATCCCTGGAGTGGCAGCCATTTCAGCAGCAGTGTATGGTCCAACACAGAGCGCCTGGCGGATCAGGTAACGGATGTGGTTACCTCGGGCTTCATGAGTGGACTCAGCTCAGTCAAGATGGCGCAAAAGCTGTCAGAATTGATGCAGTCAGGCTTGTTTGTAGCATCCAGGCTAATCCGGACTGAAACCACCTATATGTCCAATGCAGGCGAGATGGCGGCGTACAAAGAGGCTGGCGTGGATCAATACCAGTTCATGGCCACACTGGATAGTCGAACGTCTGAGAAGTGTAGAAAGCATGATCTGAAGGTATATGACGTGGCAGATGCACAACCGGGAAAGAACATGCCTCCACTGCATCCCTGGTGTCGGAGTACAACCCGAGGGTGGTTTGGTGAAGAAGCCATCGCAGGTATGCAGCGACGTGCCCGAGATCCACAGACCGGGAAGACCATGCTCGTGCCAGCAAATGTGAATTACGACGATTGGTATAGACAATACGTACTGGCTGCCTAATGGCGGCCTATTTGATTTTCGTCCAGAACGTGCGGAGGACGCTATAAAAGCTGTCATGGAAAATAGCCGACGGGCGTAAACGGGAGGATTCAATTATGAAATTTAGGAAGAAGCGTTTCCCTCTTAACCTGCAGCTGTTTGCCGATGGCGATGGTGGCGGTACGGGAGAGGGTGCAGGAGCAGCTGGAGGCGGCGCGCCGGGAGATCCCGGGACTGGCGACGGGGATAAAGGCGGAGCAAGCAAAGTAACCTTTTCTGCTGAGCAACAGGCCGAGGTAGACCGGATTCTTGGTGAGCGCTTGAATAAGGCTCAATCTAAATGGGATAAAGATCTCCAAGACAAATTGGAAGCAGCCAAGACCGAAGCCGAGAAGCTGGCCAAGATGAACGCCGAGCAGAAGGCAGAGCATGAACGCCAGAAGCGTGAGAAAGCCCTTGCTGATCGGGAGAGTGATATTACTCGTCGTGAGCTTCGGGCGACTGCGCTGGAACAGCTGAGTGAGAAGAAGCTGCCGCTGTCTCTGGCTGAGGCTTTGGTCTACTCGGATGCAGAAGCCACGAACAAGAGCCTGGAAGCTGTGGAGAAAGCCTTCCGTGAAGCGGTTGAGGCTGGCGTGAATGACCGTCTGAAAGGTGATCCGCCAGGAGGCGGAGGAGGTAAAGGGAGTCCTGCCAGCACAGGTACCAATTACGCAAAGGCAGCAAATGATAGCGGAAAAGCCCCCGCTGCTGCACTGAATCCTTGGGGCTAAGAAAGGAGCATTACTATGCCATTTGTGAATAAAGAGAGCGTGTCGCAACCTAACTTTCTGGCTAGTGCGAAGTTTGTTGCCGCTACGTATCAGATCAATGATACAGGAGTCACTGCCAATGCAAAGGGGCGGAAGATCGTTCCAGCAGGTACGGTGTATCCGGCCAATGACGCCACGGCGATTGGTATCACGTACACCGATACGGATGTAACCGAGGGGCCGCAACCTGGTTCAGTGCTGATTGAGGCCTGGATCCTCAAAGAAGGATTACCGGTTACCCCTACAGCTGAAGCGCTGACGGCGCTTGCTGAGAAGTCAGACATTAAATTCAAACAGAGCCTGTAATCCAGGTCGAGAGGAGATAAGCAGATATGGCAACTATTTTGGAACTATTTAATCAACGTGAGATTCTGAACTATTTGAAGAACAGAGAATATAAGCCTTTGCTTGGCGAAACCCTGTTCCCGGAGGTCAAGCGTGAATCTTTGGAGTTTGACATGATCGTGGGGGCTGGCAGCACTCCGGTTATTGCTTCAGTTCATGCGTTTGACACAGAGGCAGAGATCGGCACGCGTGAAGCGGCCAAACAGGCGCTGGGGCTTGCGTTGATCAAGCGTAAGCTGGGGCTGACGGAGAAAGAGATTATTGCTTTGGAAAGCCCGCGAAACGCTCAAGAGCTGCAGTATTTGATGCAAGCAGTGTACAACGACGTGGATCGTTTGGTCCATGGTGTTCGTGCGCGAGTTGAAGCTATGCGGATGGAAGCCACAGCAAATGGAACGGTTACGCTGGATGAGAATAACCTGAGCGCGACTATTGACTATGGTGTACCAGCAGAACACAAGGAGATCCTAAGCGGTACCAGCCGTTGGACTGATCCGGACAGTGACCCAATCGGAGACTTGGAACGTTTCGCTGATGCTTTGGATTCTGCGCCAACTCGCGGCCTGACTTCGAAAGAGGTTATGGGCGCACTGCTGCGTCACCCGAAAGTGATTGGTGCACTCTATGGTACAAGCGCACTGCGGGTTCCTTCTCGTTCGGATCTGAATGCATTCTTGACGGAGCGCAGTTTGCCCGCTTTGGCGACATACAACGAGAAATATCGTAAACAGCACGCGGATGGTACGTTCACGACACACCGTTATTTCCCGCAGAACAAGATTGCTTTGTTCGGTGATGAGCCATTGGGTGAAACCATCTACGGTCCGACAGCGGAAGAAGTACGCTTGCGCCGTGATCCAAGCATTGAGACACAGATGGTGGGTAACGTTCTGGCTATGGTCTATGAAGAGAACCTTGATCCAGTGAGCACGTGGAAAAAGGCTGTTGCAACCGCTCTGCCAAGTTTCCCAGAAGCGAATAACGTATTCCAAGGTCAAGTCATCTAAAGGAGGGATATCCGATGATAGTTGAAGTAAACAGCATACCGATTCGCCATGATGGGACGCTCTATGAAAAAGGAGCGTCTTTTCTATCCCCAATAAGGTTTATGAGTCGATCAAGCCCCACGTGACCGTGTTGGATGAAGCAGACGAAGCCGACGCGGTCACAGATCCGCTGGAGGACATGGAGCCTGATGAACTGAGAGTCTACGCTGCTGATCGTGACATTGATCTCGGCAATGCAACCAGCAAAGAGGGCATTCTGAAGAAAATCAAAGCCGCTGAACCTAAGGCGTAAGCGAGGGATGAATTATGACCACATTTAGTCGTTTGGATAAGATTCAAGCCCTGCTTGGTCCAGCATCAATGGAGCAGGGCCCTTTGTTGTCTGTCTTGATCGAGGACGCGGAAGCGGATCTACTGAGCTGGACAAACAGGCAGACCATCCCGCCAGGGCTTGAACCTACCGTTCGGCAGCTGGTCATCATGCGGTACAACAAAGTAGGCATTGAGGGGCAGAGTAGCCACAGTGAGGGCGGCGTCAGTCGCTCCTTTGTGGATCTGCCTGCGGATCTCCAGCGGACCATTAGCCATCACCGGCTGCTGAAGGTGGTGGGCCGGACATGAGACTGAGAGAACGCGATAAGCGGCTAGTCGTCTTCCAGCCCAGGGTACTGCAGCGTGAAGATGACGGAACCACTTCAGAGGGCTGGGGCGACCCATTGGAGCTGAGGGGTAATGTTCAGCCTGCAGGTGGCCGAGTCATGGCAGAGATGTATGGCGAACGCTTGGCTTATATGCGAGTCATGTACGTGGAGCAGAAGCCGCCTGAGCGGCTTGAATCCTGGGGGGCTTGTTTGGACACCCTGAACCTTCCGGATTACAAGGTGGTGGCCGTGAGGCCGTGGAGCGGGCACTATGTGATTGATTTGGAGGCGATCTGATTATGGCCATAGATGGAATGGACCGTCTCATGCGTAAGTTGGCCAGGTTGGGTGCAGATAAGCAAGCGCTGAAGAAGGGCATCCGCAAGGCGGCCATTAAAGTTCAGGGCGATGCCAAGGCACTGGCTCCTTCCGATACAGGTCAGTTGCGTAACAGCATCAAGGCTCAGGTCACAGAGGAGCGAGGGAAGATCATCGGGGAGATCTCCACGAATCTGGAGTATTCGGCTTATGTGGAGTTCGGTACCGGACAACGTGGTCAAGCTTCACCAGCCCCGCCAAAGTATGACGGGGATCTGAGCTATCGACAGGATTGGAAGGGGATGCCGGCTCAGCCTTACCTGTATCCAGCGGCCGCTCAGAACAGAGAGGTTGTTAAACAAATCGTGGCTGAGGAGCTGAGAAATGAGCTCAGAAGGCTGGGTGGGAACTGATGTATGACATTAAACCCGAAGTGTTGAAGCAGCTGGATCAGATTCAGGGCGTTACGGTTTCCGACGCCTACCCGAAAGAATGGTCCAAGCTTCCGCATATCAGCTTTTATGAAGCAAGCAGCACGGATCCACTTGGGATCCAAAAGGGACCTTTAACGGCTGTGGCCATCCAGGTGGATATCTGGCATACCAAGTCTACAGGAACCCTGGCTGCTGACGTAGACACCCGAATGAACAGTATTGGCCTGCGCCGGGAGTTTGCAGCAGATCTTCCCGATCCGTCAGGCATCAAACATAAGACCATGCGATACCGCGGCGTTGTGGATTCCCGCAGTGGCCGCGTGTCGCAGTAGAAAGGAGACAAGAGCATGGCTGGACTATTAACCAAAGATACGACGCTGTCTTACAAGGCAACAACTGGATCGAGCACATATACGGAGATTGGTGAGTTAATGGAGGTCCCTGAGCTTGGGGGCGATCCGGAACAGGTAGAGGTAACCACGTTGAATGATGGTACCCGTCGATATATTCAGGGGATCAAGGATCTCGGGGATCTGACCTTTGCTTTCTTGTATGACAACTCGGGACCAACAGCTAACTTCCGGATCCTGAAAGGGATTCAGGAGTCAGGAGAAACGAAAGAGTTCCGGGTGGAATATCCGGATGGAACCACGCATGATTTTAGCGCTCAGGTGAGTGTGAAAATGGATGCGGCTGCTGTCAACGCAGCGTTAACATTCACTGCTGCATTTTACCTGCAGTCTGAAATTGAGATCACAGACCCGGCTTAATCGGCCGCTATTATGCAAAGGCGCTCCTGATCGGGGCGCTTTTGACTTTGAGGAGGAAGATTGATGAAATTTACGACAATCACAATGAACGGCAAGGATTATAAATTGCGGCTTGGCGCAGCACATATTGAACAGTTGGAGAAGCACCTGGGCGGTCGTAATCCGCTGGATATTCTAATGGGTGCAGAAGACGGGAATCTACCTTCTTTGACTGGGACGCTCCGCATTCTGCATGCTGCCATGCTGAAGTTTCAACACGGAGTTAGCTTTGTGGACGTTCAAAATCTGTATGACGAATATGTGGATGAGGGCAACACGTATATGGACCTTCTGCCCCATCTGATCGAGGTATTCCAAGTTAGTGGTTTTTTCAAGCAAGCTCCGGCGACGGGGGAAGTGACCGGGGCGGCGAACCAGTAAGCTCCCTCACGGAATTGTTTAATGACGCCTACCCCACGGCAGTTCAGGCTGGTGTGGACCCGGTGGGTTATTGGGATATGACTTATTTGGAAATTAAGACAGCTATCAACGCCTATGTGGCTAACAAGCATGTCGACCTGCAGCACCAGGCATTGCTCAGTTGGCACCAAGCACAGTTAATTGGACAACTGGTATCAAGAGTGCTGGGTAACAAAAAGGCGCCGCCTGAGCTGCATGAAGCGTTCCCGGGTATCTTCCCAGAAGAAACGCAGAAGAAGCAAAAGCAACAAAATTGGCAAGTCATGAAAGAACGCGTGGCATCCTACGGGGCACGGCATCGGAAGCGAGGTGAGATACAGGATGGCCATAACGGTAGAGGAACTACGAGTATTGATAACGGGCGAGACCAGTCAGCTCCGGCGCGATCTGGCGAACGTCCGGAAACAGCTGAGTAATACGGAGCGCGAGGTTAGCCGATCCACGGGAGCGATCAAGTCCGCATTCCAGTCCTTGGCCGCTGCGCTGGCTCTCTTGAAGCTTGGCCAAGTCTTCACCAGTGCGACAAAGGATGCCATGCGCTTTGAGGCTGCCGTGGGTCAGGTCAACCGGATGATGGGACAGAGTGTAGGCGTGTTCCGTGAATGGGTGATGTCTCAAGCAGCCGCTTTTGGTATGGGGATCTCGGAGGCGACACAGTACGGAGCAACCTACGCCAACCTGATTAGTGGTTTTTCTCAAGATCAGGCACAGACTACACAACGCACCATCGATCTCCTGAAAACTTCAGCGATTGTGGCCAGTGCAACGGGGCGATCCATCCAGGATGTCATGGAACGGATCCGGTCCGGTATGTTGGGTGAAACAGATGCCATCGAGGATTTAGGGATTAACGTAAACGTGGCCATGCTGGAGTCTACGGAGGCGTTCAGGCAGTTTGCGGGGACAGCAGCTGGGCAAAGCTCAGTTTCCAGACACAACAGACGATCTTGTACTTCGGTATTTTGGAGCAAGCAGCTCGTAAATACGGGAACTCACTTCAGGCCAACACAATGACACGTCAGGCCATGTTCGTGGCTCAACTCAAGAACGCTCGGCTGTATCTCGGTCAGGCGTTTTTGCCGATCTATAACACTGTCCTGCCGGCGTTAATTGCGATGGCCAAAGCACTTGCCCTGGCGATGAAGTGGCTTGCTGCATTTACCACGGCATTGTTCGGTGGATCCTCCGGAGTAGGACAGCAAGTACAGGCAGCACAGGACCAGGCATCCGCCATAGGGGATCTCGGGGGCGCCTACCAGTCTGCAGGAGACAAGGCAGCCGGTGCAGGCAATGCCATTAAGGGTGCAGGTAAAAAGGCCAAGGCTGCTGCGAAGGAAGCTAAGGCGGCGGTTGCCGGCTTTGATAAGCTCAACCTGATTGGAGATAAAGGCGGATCCGACTCGGATAAGGACAAAGATAAAGGAGATGGATTAGGGGACATTCCTGGAATCGGCGGAGGCGGCGGAGGGCTCGGTGGCTTCAGTGCCACAGACTTCAGCGGCGTTACCGGAGGAATGGATGCACTGACCGCGAAGGCGAGAGCTTTTGCAGATACCATTCGTAAAGCACTGGAGCCCCTCCGGAAGATCAGCCTGGAACCCTTGAAGAAGTCTCTTGCAGGGCTACGTGATGCACTCAAGCCGTTCGCTAAGAATATTGGGCAGGGTTTGGTGCTTCTCTATAAAGAGGCGCTTGTACCACTGGCGAAATGGTCTGTGGAAAAGGCGCTGCCTGCCTTTATTGATGTACTGGCAGGAGCCATTCGCGTACTGAACAGTGCAATCAATGCATTTAAACCTGTTGGAGCATGGTTATGGGAGAACTTCTTGAAACCTGTAGCTGCTTGGACAGGTGGAATCATTGTTTCATCCTTGCAGCAACTTGCAGGTGCTTTGAACAACTTCTCAAGTTGGATTGATGGCAATCAGGAGAAGTTTGTAAAAGGTGCCGCTGTTGTAGCGGGCTTCTTTGCTTCGTTCAAAGCAATTGAATTTGTGAAATCCGTTGCGCCGATGCTGGTATCTTTGGGTCAGATGATTGCATCAAGTAGCCTTGTCTCATCTGTATTAAGCGGAATTTCGGCAGCACTCAGTGCGCTGTCCTCTCCTGTGACGCTGGTCGTCGGACTGATTGCGGCTATGATCGTGGCATTCGTTGATCTCTACGCTGAAAGTGAAGAGTTCCGGAAGCAGGTCAAGGAGCTGGGCAAGACGTGGCTGGAGGCACTGAAGCCCGTAGCTGAGTTTGTTAAAACCGTACTTACGGATGCCTGGACCAAGATCCTGAAGCCTGTTCTTACGTTCTTTGTTCAAACGCTCATCCCGAATGTCATTTCGATATTCAAACAGCTATGGCAGCAAGTCCTGGTACCGCTGGCCAATTTCATTGGCACGGTGCTGCAGCCAGTATTTAAGGTATTGTCTGATGTGCTGACCATGCTATGGCAAAAGATCATTGTACCTCTGGCCCAGGCTATCGGTGAAGTATTAGCCGAAGCGTGGAAGGGTTTTTATGACGTCCTGACGGTTACTGTGTTGCCGATCATTCGTAAGGTCATTGAATACATGACAGAGCTGTGGAAGAACGTTATTACACCTTTAATCAATGTGCTGTGGAATAATCTTAAGCCGGCTTTCGAAAGAACGTTTGATAGCATCGGTACAATCATCGAAGGGTTGAAAAAGACTTTAACCGGGATCATTAAATTCATTACTGGCGTATTCACAGGAGACTGGTCCAAAGCCTGGAACGGGGTTAAGGATATCTTTGGTGGTGTGTTCACTTCGCTGTATGGATTGGTTAAGGCACCGCTCAATATGATCATCGATGCGATTAACAAAGTAATCGACGGGCTGAACAGTATCAGCGTCAGCATTCCTGAGGTTGAGGTATTTGGACAAAAAATTGGTGGTGGTAACATCGGCTTGCCGAGGATCCCGAAGATCCCACGCCTTGCGAAAGGTGGTTTGGCTTTCGGGCCAACGATGGCTATGGTCGGGGATAACAAGGGTGCGAACATCGATCCGGAGGTCGTAGCCCCACTGTCCAAGCTGCAGGGGATCCTGGATAACAGCAGCAGTGCAGGTAACCGCGAAATGGTCGGATTGGTTAGTCAGATCCTGACGGCTCTCCGGAGTAGCAAAGGCGATCTGATACTGCAAGTAAGCGGGACTGAGATCGGCCGTGTAGCTGCTAAAGGAATTAGAGACATACAACGCCGAACAGGTGAAAATGTGTTAGGTATTTAAGGAGGGGAAGACTTGTATTTGAAAATCAATGGTGCTGACATTGCGGCCATGCCAGCTTCGATCCAAGTCACCATCCTGGATCTGGATGACGCAGAAAGTACGACACGGACCGCTGACGGCACCCTGCATCGGGACCGAGTGGCGGTCAAGCGTCAGATTGAGCTGACGTTCAATACGCTTCGAATGGATCAGATATCGCCTTTGCTTCGGCAGATGAGCGATATCTTTTTCGATTTCACCTATCCGGATCCGATGGTGGGGAGTTACATCACGAAGAAGGTTTATGTTGGAGATCGACCAGGAAACATCCCGTTTGAGAAGGACAACGTACTTTATTGGAGCGGATTTAAAATGACGCTGACAGAGAGGTGATCTGAATGTTTCCAATATCACCAATCTATGCTGACTACCTGAAGCGGCCTGACCGAGAATTTATCGTGAAGGCCATAGTGGGATCTGAGGAATACGATGATACCAAGATTGTGGATTTCTCCATAGAGAACAGCCTGAGTCTGACGGACGGGTTCGCGATCGGGACGGCCATCCCGTCCAAGCTGACCATTAAGCTCCGGACGAATGAAGTCATCCCTGCAAATGCTCGAATTATGCCGTATCTGTCATTATCGATGCGTGGTATGACCTGGCTACAGGCTCAGTACCCATGGGAGGACATGCACATCTCCTGGACGGGTACCGGCACAGACTGGTTACCGCTCGGTGAGTTCTATGTCGATGATAGGGAACGGGTAAAAGATGTATGGACGTTTGTCTGCTATGACAAGTTAGTTTTTGCTGATGCAGCATATGTGTCGTCACTTACCTACCCAGCCACGCAGCGTGCTGTGTTCAATGAGATCTGCAACCGGCTCGGCTGGACGTATGACAGCAGTGTGGTGATTAATGCGGCATATCAGATCCAGGCAGGTCCTGCAGGCTATACCATGCGTCAGGTGCTGCAATATATTGCGGCAGCCAATAGCGCCAGCCTGTACATCGATAAAGCGGGTATCGTAAAATTCAAAAGGTTTACTGCTTCAGATGAACCTGTCTTTGAGATGACTACATTCGATTACTCCTCCGTAAGACTGACCAATCCGGTTAAGACGTACACCAGGGTTGTTGTTACGTACAATACGGAAGATGAGCTGCAGTACGAAGCCGGTACCGGAGACGATAACCACACCCTTTACCTGGAGAATCCGTTCATGACACAGTCCATGGTGAATAACCTTCAGACGACACTTAACGGTTTCTCCTATCTGCCTCTTACCATGAGAGCACAGGGGTACCCCCAACTGGAGCAGGGCGATGTGATCTCGTTTGAACAGCAGGAAGGTACCTCCTGGGATCAGACGGTATCGACCTGGGAAGATACGCATATTCCGTGGGACGGTATTGTACGATACAAGTCGCTGATCTTGCATCAGGTGTTCCGGTTCGCCGGCGGGCTTAGCATGACACTGGAAGCCCCATCGGTTTCCGAGCAGCAGAGTGAATTCAAAGTAGACGGTACGTTGACCACGGCGGTCAATAAGCTTAACAAGGAAGCTGTGAAGGAAGGTAAGTCCTATTACGGCGCAACGCTCACAAGGACTGAGGGGCTGACCATTGAGCGTGAGGATCATCTGAGCAAAGCGGTATTCAACTCAGATGAGCTGACGTTCTACGCTGGATCCGATAAGGCGATTTGGTTCGACGTCCCGAGTCGACGCTATAGGCTCAGTGGTACCCTTGAAGCCGTAGATGGGGTGTTCAGTGGAAACCTGCAGGCAGCAGGGGAACATTTACAGGAACACTTCAAGGGGTTAATGGTACGTTCAGCGGATCTCTTCAAGCTGCCAGTGGTACATTCGAAGGAACCTTAAAGTCTGGACGAGTAGAGGGTGGCGAGATTATCGGATCCTATATTGAGGGTGCCGACATTCTCGGTGCTCGGATCCGGACGGCAGCCAGCGGTGATCGAATCGAATTAGCTCCAAGTGGATTCGTATTTTATGACTCTGGTAACGCTCGGCGGGTTACGTTGGGAACAAATCAGTCTGCAGGGATCTCTGGACATACGTATTATAATGCCAGCGGGCAGTCCCAGGGGTTGATTTATGCCAACTCCAATGAGCTCGCTGTCATTGGTAATAACGGGTTACGTCTTGGGTCCACTTCAGGATCCACAGTATTACAAGGCAGCGTAAATTTTACGGGTAATGTGTCAGGTCTGAATTTAGGAATTGGCCAGATCACTGGTCTTCAGAATGAAATTAACGCTCTGTGGTCTGCGATAAGCGGAAAGGCTTCTTCTAATCATACTCATACGGTTACCGTCCCTAACCATAATCATGGTAATCCACAAAATGCTACATCTGGCGGTGGAACCTTTACGACATCGACTCCGTAATGTATCATATTAGGTAAATTGAACCAATTACGGAGGTTGGAACATGAAGAAGTTTGCACATAAAGTTGCATATATTGCTGGCGGTATCATTATAGGCGTAGTTTTTTCGACATCAGCAGGCGCTTTTGCCGATACTGTTAAGAGTATGGTTGGAAAAAAGGTTACTGGCGAATATACGATTGTCGTAGATGGCAAGAAACTGTCAGATAAAGGTGCAGTTATTGATTCTCGGGCAAACGTCCCGGCGCGTGCTTTATCTGACGCTTTAGGAGCTGATGTAACAGTGAGTGGTAAAACGATAACTATCACTTCTCAAGGTGAGGATTCTACTATAGGTTCTGAAACATCGACTCCTGTGGCAACGAGCAATAAATACACAGGTCAATCCAAATCAAGTCTGGAAGAGCAAAAGCGTGTTCTTTTGGATCGGATACTCGCACCTACTAAATCGGGTAGAGAAGATATATTGAAAGAGATCGCTCTACTCAAAGAACAACAAGATAGAGGGGTACCTGTTACTAATCTCGAAGCGTTTGAAAAACAGCTAGCTAATTATGATGCAGATATTGCTAAATATGAATCTGATCTGAAGCTGATTGAAGAAGCACTGACTACAGCTAAATAATAGATTTCGCAAAACGAGAGTCCACCACCGTGGGCTCTTTTTCGTGCTCAGAAAGGGGTGTCCGATGAAAATTAAAAAGATGCTAGAGTTGTCCATCGATGTAGATAACATGTTTAATGATTTGCCTCATCTGCTGCGGGCTCTGCTTGATACGATGCCCAACAGTGAGGCGAAGATCGCCTTACTTAAATCAATCAAGATGGACGTAGATAATTTGTTGGAAGGAGCTGAGGCACATGGCCAACCGGTACGGGAACCTGGTCGGAAGCAAGCGGATCAGTGAAGACTTTGAAACGATAAATGTCGGCTTTGACCGTGTTCAGGCTGAAATGGACACCAAGGGTACGCCAGCAGATGCCCAGACTAAAGCTGATGCAGCCAAGGCGGCTGCCATTGCTACAGCAGCTGAAGCCTTGGCCGCTCATAAGGCACGCGGAGCTGATGAGCATCCCAATGCAACGGGAGCTGCAGCAGGTTTCATGAGTTCCAGCGACAAAGGCAGAATGAACGCTGCTACAGCCGATCCAACAGCCAGTACACTTATGCAACGTGACGCTGCAGGCCGTGCCAAGGTGACGGCTCCAGCCGCAGCGGATGACATTGCCCGGAAAGCAGAGACAGACGCCGTGCAATCCAATCTGAACAGCCACGCAACAGATACAGATATCCACGTTACAGCAGCGGATCACACCAAGCTAAACGGGATTGCTGCAGGAGCTGAGGTCAACCAGAATGCATTTGCAGTTATCAATGATGTGGAAGCTTCTAGCAAGTCCGATACAGTTGTTTTCGTGGGTGGTACAGGGATTACAGTCACAACCGATCCCGAGGGCAAGCGGATTGTCCTGACGGCAACAGGTGAAGCAACGCCGGGGGCTCATGCATCATCCCATATCACTGGTGGCACTGACGTCATCCCTGACGCTGTGGTTAGTGGCTCCAGTGGCCTGATGAGTGGTTCCGATGCCAAGTTTGTCCGGCAGGATGGGGAGAGCAAGACCGGGGCGCAGGCGAAGGCAGACGCAGCCGAACAGGCAGCCAACGAGTACACGGATCAGAAGGTCGGGGAGATCGTCATTGATGATGCATCCCTAACACAAAAAGGGATTACGCAACTCTCCAGCGCAACCGAATCAGATGAGGAAGGCGAAGCTGCTACACCTAAAGCCGTGAACACTGTTAGGCAGTTGGCTGTATCTCAAATTGGGGATCTGAGCGAATTACAGACAACGGATAAAGACAACTTGGTTGATGCACTCAACGAGGTTTTTCAGTCTGGCAGTGAGTTTAAGGGTGACGTTGCAGATGCGATCACTGCCAAGGGCGTTCCAACATCTGCATCTGACAGCAAAGAAACATTCGTTCAAAACATAGAGTCAATCGAAACATCTACTGTGATTAATGGTCAGCAACAATTGGCACGGACATACGCGGAGACAATTGCTGCGAATGATCCAGTCTACGCGTACACTACTTTTCTGAATGATAATTCTATAGTGAATCCACCACCAACCTCTGTAGTTAATGCGGTCGATTTTACTCCAGATGGCACTTATTTGACGATCGGGATAAGTACATCTCCATTTTTTTTAATGTTTAAAAAATCAGGAAAAGTATTTACTAGATTGTCTAATCCTTCAGCTCTGCCGACAGGTACTGTTTATGGACTATCGTGGACTCCAGATGGTGTTTACCTCGCTGTGGCTCATGCGGGATCACCAAATCTAACCTGGTACAAGAGATCGGGAGACACTTTGAGCAAGTTATCCAATCCTTCGACCCTCCCTCCAGATACGGGGTTATCTGCGGCATGGAGTCCAGATGGCATTTATTTGGCTGTAGGTCACATTGCTGCGCCTTGTCTGACTTTCTATAAGAGAACGGGAGATACGCTTGTAAAGCAAGCAGACCCGGCAGTTCTTCCGTCAAGCACAGTAAATTCGGTTGATTGGAGCCCTGATGGAGTTCATCTTGCAATAGGCTCAAATTCGGCGTCGCCTTATGCTGCGATTTATAAGAGAACGGGAGATTCCATTGCTAGATTATCCACTCCGAATTTTTTACCTTCAAGTACTGTTTACAGTGTAGCTTTTAGTCCAGATGGCGTTTTTCTCGCTATTGGTTGGGTGAATGCGCCATATGTTTATTTTTTCAAACGATCTGGAGACATATTCACTAGAGTAGACGGACCACCTGTTTATACGTCAGGACCGGCTAACAGCATGTCATGGGATGATAATAATGAGTATCTTTACATCGCCCATAACACAAGTCCATTTTTTAGTAAATATCGCCGTTGGGGAGATAAATTCAGAAAGATGCCAGACTTAAATCTACTACCAGCATCAGGTAAATCGGTTGCTTTCAATAACGGGATGCTGGCAGTAGGAAGTAATGCTCTTGAAATATACTCTGTAAATTACGATCAGGTGTTCAAGAGCACCAATGAAGCATTAACTCTGGATGGCGGCTATATGACCGCGATAGGATACGCACTTGAGAGCGGTCAGGCGGGAGATACAAAGAATATCATGTCGATATGGAGGTAGGATATTATGAAATTTTATTTTCGAGTGGACGGAGATATCATCCGTGATGCAATCACGTATTCGCATGAAGGCTACACAGAAGTTGAGATTGACACAACACACCTGCCTGTAGGGATCAACGCAGGCTATTACCGTTTGCAGGATGGCGTGCCGGTTCTGGATCAGGCGCTCAAAGATGAAACAGACAAGGCGAGTCGTCCGGCCAATTACGTTGAGCTGGAACAGCGGCTTACGGCATCGGAAGCACGGAATGAGCAGCTTGCAGCGGAAAGTAATGCCAATCAACTTGCACTCATGGAACTACACATGCTGCTGCTTAGCGTGCTACCTGATGAAGGGTAAGCTTGCTAGGCTGCTGATTCGCTGGGCTGTAGCACTCCAGAAGGGAGGTGACACTATGTTAGCTGTATACGTAATGATGATTCATAAAGGACTGATCAAGTTGGAGTCTGTACCAGTTCAAAGCCGTGATAAAGTGGCTGAAGCGCTGGAAGCAGCTGGAATGGACCAAAACGGTAATATCGTGTAACAGGCGTACCAATTGCGGTGCGCTTTTATTATGCCCTCTGGAGTGGTCAGAGGGCTTTTTAATATTCAGATAGAGACGGGGGATTGGCGTATGGAAGCCATACCAGGAGGTGTGAAGGACATGCAGGTGCAGGATGTGAATACGATTGTGGATTTGAAGGTTCAACTGGCCCGGATCGAGGAAGCGTTGAAACCGCTGGCGGCTTTGGCTCCGGGCCTAGCAGAGGTCAGAGAGATTTCGAAAGAAGCCCTACAGGCGGCCCAGCAAATGACTCTTCGAATTATTGAGCTTGAAGCTGAATTGAAGAAGACAACCGATGTAGCTCATGAAGCCAAGCGCAATGCGGCGGATGCGCTGACACGTTTAAATAAGCATGACGAGGATCAAAAGTGGCTGAAACGCACCGTCTATGGTGCGGCATTAACTGGATTGACTGGTCTACTTATTGCGGCTGTATGGGCCGGAATCAAATTAGGGGGCATGTAATAGTGAATAAGAAATGGTGGCAAGCAGCGGGTATTCGAGCTATTAAAACAGGGGCTCAGGTGGCAATTGGTGTTATCGGAGCAACTACTTTATATTCTGAGGTCGATTGGCGTGTAGTGGGCGGGACAGTCGTGTTATCCGTAATCACAAGTCTGCTTACAAGCTTGGCGGGCTTGCCAGAAGTAAGCAAAGGAGCTGGTACAGATGGCGAAGTTTAAGGTATTAATCGATCCAGGTCACGGGGGTAAGGATCCGGGAGCGGTAGACAACGGAATTCTTGAAAAGGATATCGCGCTGAAGGTGTCCCTTGGTATCAAGGCCCGCCTGGAAGCAACCTACAAGGATGTAGAGGTTTTGTTGTCGAGATCCACAGATGTATTTCTGGAGCTAAAGGAGCGGACGAACAAGGCGAACGCTGCCGGTGCTGACCTCCTGGTATCTGTCCATTGTAACGCCGGTGGCGGCAAGGGTGGCTTCGAAACGTTCAGATACACATCTGCATCCCAGAATAGCATTAAGCTGCAGGACGCTTTGCACAAGGCTATCATGAGCAAGTTGGGCGGAATTGATCGTGGCCAGAAGGCGAAGAACCTGCACATGGTCCGCGAATCCAAAATGCCGGCAGTATTGACTGAAAACCTCTTTGTCGATGTGGCAGCTGATGCGGACCGCTTGAAACAATCTAGTGTGATCGATGCAATAATCGATGGTCATGTCCAAGGTATTGCTACCTATCTGGGGCTGACCAAAACGAAGGAGGACAAGCCAGTGGCGCAAGAACGAGATATCAACGTACCTAGTAGTTGGGCTAAAGAAACGTGGGGGGCTTTAACGAAGAAAGGTTTCTTTGATGGTACGAGACCTGGCGCGCCGATCACGCGCGAAGAAATGGCTATTGTCGTTGACCGGTTATTGAAGCATGTTGATCAGAAATGAAAAATACTGTATTGTATAAATTAAATCCGAAAGCATCGGTTAAAGAAGCTCCTCTGGCAAATTGCTAGTGGGGCTTTTTTCTTGTTGCCTAAAGAACATATGTTCGCATATAATGTTTGTGAGGTGATTTACATGTTAACGGATTATCAACGAAAGGTACTACGGATCTTATATAACTACAAAGGTGTGCGGCGTGTATTCCCTACCATACATGAGCTAATGAACAAGACAGGTAAGGAAAAGCCCGAAGTTATGGCGGCTCTGGATGTCCTCATAGCTGAGAGGTACATACAATGGGACGATAAGTCGAACACGGCTAATATCGTCATTCTCGAAGGATGGGAACGCGAAGGCGAAAAGCCACAGATACCTAAAGTGCCAGAACGCTCGGACAGCATACGATATTGGACTGAATACTAAGGAGGGGGTTATCATGAGCATCAAGTTGGCGGGAAACGGATTGTTTGAATCGTCTCGATTGATATTGCCTGAGCATAGGGAGGCCTGGATATCCCATATTAAAGAGCAGAAAAGACGTGTAAAGCCTGAATTAGATGAGCAGGAGATACAGCGGATCAGTGATGTATTGGCCGAGTCATATAGTAAAAGTTGCACAGTTGATGTAGTGTTATTCACCCCGTTTTATGACGATCCTGTATCTGGTATTGTAGTAGGTTTAAACACATCCCAGCGTGAAGTTAAGTTGATGTTAGATGAAGAGTATCGATGGGTAAAATTGACTGAAATTATATCGGCCTCTGTATGATATTTGTATTTAATTGGCTATGTAATTGCCACGCCATCTATTATAATTGACTCATTATTATAGTGGAGGGTTTTAAGTGGGGGTAATTACTTATATCGTAATCGGCGCGTTTGATGTATTCGCTGTCCTAGCTTTAATGTTAAGGCTTTATCGATTGCCGGTAAGGGACAGGCTTTTGGAAAAGATCATCTTTGCAATTCTAGCCGCAATAGGATCTTATTTCATAAGGATTGTAATTGGAGTACCTATGATAGATACTGCTGTGTTAATGCTCCTGGTTATACTTTTCATGCGTTATGTACTGGAGATCAAGCTATTTTACGCAGCTCTCATGTCTAGCGCGGGAATGAGCGCGTATGTTGCTATTCAATTAGCACTAGCTATGGGATATATGGCTATCGGCGGAAACGCCCAGGCAGTCATTGTGGAAACACATGGATACAAGGTGCAGTTGCTTCAGATCACAGCGATATGCATTGCTTACATTGTCTCTGCTGTTATGACGCTGTTCAGGTGGGGATTCTCGTTCATACCTTTGCCACCACACGATTTCAATATCGCAGTCAATTATGAGAAAAACAAAGGGCTTTTAATTACTACAATTGGTGTGCTGATCTTCGTTTCATTTGCTATGATGCTTTTGCTTAACTACATGATCGTTTTGCTGGTACCGGCAGCGTTATTGAGTTTCGGTATTTCATATTACTTCTCAAACCGGAGGGATTTGCAAATTGATTGAAACAATCTCTCGTAAATATGCAATGTCCATCAAGAGAGCTTATCCACCAGCAGATGCGGAAGTTATAGCCTATGAAGTGGGCCGGAAACTAAATCTTCGTTCCACTATCATATTAACTCTGATTCTATCCTGTTTCACCGGACATTTAGTTGGTTCGATCATTGCTATGAGTACATTTGCATTTGCCCGGAAGATTACTGGCGGTCTGCATCTAAATTTGACAATGTGCACCATTGTATCTGTGTCTTTATTTTCCATTGCACCTGTAATTCCCTTGAGTACATTTACTGTGGTAATATTAAGCATACTCTTATCCATTTTTTACATGAGGATCAATGCCGATTTATCACGTTGGTCAATAGTTATCGTCTGTCTTGCAAACATTAGCATCCTATCAGTTGAGGTTGTATTTGTTTTAGCCGCACAAATAATACTGGTATGGATGCAACGAATGAAAGGGGGTGCACAGCATGAATGAAAAAAAAGCCAAAATGCTTTCACTAAAAATCGAGAAGCAAGCTGCCGATAATGTAGATAGCATGAAAGTGTTCATCGGCTCACAACCAATGCCGGAGGCGCTTAAAAAGTTAAAAAAGTAGTGTGAATTTATGGATGAACTAAAATACCGCATTGCTGGATCGAGAACGATGAACGACAAAGAGATAGGGGAGTATGATTTCTACAGTTTGACTGATCTCTGTTATATTGACATGTTCAGCCCAGTTAAGAATTATCTGGTTCCGCACTATCACACAAGCAAGGTATCTTTTACAGATGCTCGCAAATATGAGGGGGCTAAACAATTATTCCCCAATCTTGTGCAGTTAGACAGCGGGTTGCTTGTAAACATGGATCAAGTAGTAAAAATAGAAGAAACAAGATTTGGCCTCATGGCGCACTTTAGCGGTGGCTTGCAGCGAGAAATTGCCAAAAACAAAATCCACATGGAAATTGTCCGAGATAAAATGAGATAAGCCCGATATCCAATGGATAATCGGGCTTTCTTATACCATAATGAAGTTGTGAATGTCAAGAAATTTCGATCCTAGTATAGGTTTATGGAATAGCGTATAAAATGTGACAACCTTCGACATATTCCACAAATTTCATGTGATATGCTTTATTTGGAAATGGAAGGGAGGTTGCAAAGGGAGTTGTTAGATGATTTTTAGTTAGGAAAAGTATCTACCCGTCTATACTTTTTCCCGGGGACGCCTGCTTAAAGGCGTTAGAATTCGATATGCCAGATGTACAAATCCTCAGCGTGGCAGTTAAGGATTCTAGAAATAAGTACAGCGGCTTCGTAAGGCATAGGCTCACGATTATTGGCCCAATTAGAGATACGTTGGGACTATACCCGGATCTCCTAGATAACTCTGCTTGAGTCGTTCGAGCCTCCTTAATCCTAACTTTAAGCAGACATCGGCCCCGGGAGATTTTAGTCACTTCAAATACTCCTTAATCGGGGAAAACAATTTAGTTTCGAGGCACATTATACCATCAAAAACTTGATAGGTAAACGACGATTAAGGATCACATTCATACTACAGGAGAAAGCTTATGAAAAAACAAATGGATAGTGGCGATCAAATAAGTTCGATTTTAGAGTATTGCGAAAAGAAAGAGGATTTGTTGCATAGTAGATTATCCGTAATTATTAAGGAGCTTTGGGATGTACCTGGTGTTAAGACCGAATTATTGTCGGAAATAGAAGATCTGTATATAAGCAAAGGCGTAATTTATTGTTCTATCGCTTACGATCAGGGATTCAAAGATGGAGCAATAAATTCAATGAAATCTTGTTAACATGTTAACAGATTGGTAACCAAATTTCGTTTTTTATACTATTCATAAGTTAAAGATGTTACACCAGAAGCCGTTCTATGCCTGATTTTACGGCCTTCTGGTGTAATGTAGGTTAACATATTACAACAAAATGTTAAATGAACTTTATTCCGCTTCATGCGGGCGTAGAATGTAGCAGGGACATCGGAGATATAGATTATTTTTTGATCAAAAGTTAATAGGTATCGGGTGAAATGAGAATGTACAAGAAGGCATCGGTTATTGACCTGTGTCTTCTTTGTGATATTCGCCCTCATTTGATTGAAATCCAATATGGGGAGTGTAATTATTCTAAGCATATGGCATACCATGCGAATGCATTGGCAATAAGTAGGCTCTTCGAATCCTAAACCAGTGTCTTGGCACGACTGTAGGGATATTTTACCTTCATATTTGTGCTAGAGGCTATGTCCATGGACTTAGGAAGAGTGCTGATAAGAAGGACGTTTCAACCATTTTTATCGTTTTACCGGGTAGATGCTGGAGCGCTGTGATAAAATGATTGGAATAAGAACATACGATCTGTTTATGTGAGAGGAGACACCTTGACGATGGAGATGCTTAAACCACCCGCCGAGATACTACACGAGCTTGAATTACGTGCACTGCGAGAAGAGGATCAGGGGAAACGTCCCCCGAATTGGCTGTTATCTCCTGCCTATGTGCGCGATTTTATTATCGGCAGGGATAAGCCTGCACTGATCAATGGAGAAGAGATTCCAATTACCCGCAAATTTTATGGCAACGATGTGCTGATTGAACGTGCAGTCGTCACTTTGGCAGGCAATCGGGGATTAATGCTCGTGGGAGAACCCGGTACAGCCAAGACCATGCTTAGTGAACTTCTGACCGCTGCGATCTCCGGTACGAGTCTGAACACGATTCAAGGTACAGCGGGCACGACGGAAGACATGATCAAATATTCATGGAATTACGCCATGTTGCTGGATAAAGGCCCTTCGGAAGCCGCACTTGTGCCATCGCCGTTATATAACGGAATGAAGAAAGGCATTCTTACCCGATTTGAAGAGATTACACGTTGTCCCGCTGAAGCCCAGGATAGTCTGATCAGTATTCTCAGTGACAAGGTCATGAGCATTCCTGAACTGGATGGTGGTGTACTATTTGCCCAGCCGGGATTCAACGTTATTGCAACAGCCAATATTCGGGACAAAGGTGTAAACGAAATGAGCGGTGCCTTGAAACGTCGGTTCAATTTTGAAACGATCAAGCCCATTCATAACGTGAAGATGGAAGCCAAAATTATTGAATCCCAGGCTCGAAGCCTGTTATTACATAGTGGAATTGATATTGAAATTAACCCGGATGTGGTTGAATTGCTGGCTACAACATTTATGGAACTGCGCACCGGCATGACACGGGAAGGCTACAAGCTGGACACACCTCAAGCATCCATGAGTACGGCAGAAGCAGTATCTGTCTATGTCCAGAGTGCGATGACTTCCTATTATTACGAAGATAAGGCTTTTGCGCTGGATCGGTTGGTTCAGAACATGCTGGGGACCATTGCCAAGGAAAACGACAAGGATCTGTCCATTCTCAAAACCTACTTCTCCAAGGTCGTAAAAGAGCGTTCCAGGGAAGAGGGAATGTGGAAGGACTATTATGAGGAGAGAAAATGGATCGGTTAACAGCAGTGCTGGACCCTGATGTTGATCAGCTGCAATCCTTGTTCGAATCCCAGGTGTATAACCTGAGTAATCCTACGGTCTATTATCCCATACGACACCATAGCCCTGCATGTTCATATCACTTGTTACGTTTAATCGAAGAGTACAAGCCGGATATCATCCTGATCGAGGGACCAGAGAGCGGTAATCCATTAATTTCGGTTCTGAGTGATGAGGCAACCTTGCCTCCTGTAAGTCTGTACTACACCTATGAGAGCGAATTGGAGAGAGAAGCCTGCTATTATCCGATGCTTCGTTATTCGCCAGAATATGTGGCTTTGAAAGAAGCAAAACGACTGGACATTCCGGCGAAGTTTATTGACCTGGACTATCAACATTTCTCCACTCGTGCATCCAAATCCGGCCAGGTAGAACAAAAGGAGATCTCCATTCAAGACGAAACCTTGCTTGCGGGGTCTGACTTCATTAACCGGTTGTGCCAAAAAACAAACTGTCGCAGTTTTGATGAATTGTGGGAAAAGGTGTTTGAGATCGGCGGTCTGGAGAAATCCACTCCGGAGTTCGTACAGGATGTATTCACGTATTGTACGCTTTCCCGAATGTGCTATTCTGCGGAACGTTTGCAGTCAACTGGTGATCTGGCAAGGGAAGCACATATGAGACAACGCATTCAACAAGCGCTACTTAAGCATGACCGTGTGCTTGTTATTACCGGTGGGTTTCATACGTATGGACTATTAGCGTCGGAGAAACATGAATCCGACTTGGAACAGCCGAAGATGGATACACAGCGGGCAGATCAATGTTCAGTTGAACAAGGTAAAACAGGTGCATCTCCACAATCTCCACAACGTGCGGTTGAATCCATTACGGTTCACCAACAAATGTACCCGATGGTCTATACCTTTGCTGAAGCGGATCGGCTTAATGGATACGCGAGCGGCATGCCTTATGTGAATTATTACGATCAGATCTGGAACCAGCTGCTTCGTAAGAAGAGTACACCTTATAACCTAACGGCTCTGGACTTGTTGTCTCGGCTGATGCGCAAGTTGCGGGACGGTCACGAACATGTATCAACCAGTGATGCGATTGAGGCGTACAGCATGATTCAGGGGCTTGCCGGGCTTCGGGGTAAAGGGAAGGCGGCGTCTACGAGTTGATGGATGCAGCACTCTCTTCCTTTGTGAAGGGGGAGCTTACCTTGGCTACCGATAAACCGTTGCAGGAGCTGCAGCAGTTATTGACAGGAGACGTCATCGGAAGTGTTGCTCCCAATTCATTCAGTATCCCCATCGTGGAGGATTTCAAGGCGCGTTGTACAGAGTACAAATTACAGATTCGCACAACAGGACAACACAAGAAAGTGCTGGATCTGTATGCGAAACCGGAGCATCGTCAGATCAGCCAATTGATTCAATGCATCACCTATCTGGTTCCGGAATTCGCAAAACGGCAATCGGGGCCGGACTGGATCACAGAGCGTGACATGAATCTGGTTCGCGAAACCTGGGTTTATATGTACTCTTCCCGCATTGAGGCCAGATTGATAGAGAACTCCCTCTATGGCGGAACACTTGCTGGAGCAGCTACACGCAAAATGGAAGAACAGATGCAGGAGATCCCGGATCATCATAGCGGTGAACTTGCCCGACTCATGCTTCAAGCACTGCTCATGGGACTTCAAGACACAGCAATGAAGCTCTATGAACAGGTGCGCTCGGCGCTGAGAACCGACGGGAATTTCCTATCCTTATGTAATAGCCTGCAGATCTTGAACCGAATTCACCAGCACCGCAGGCTACTGGGACTATCGGAAGAGCAACATCTCCCTGACCTTGTATCCGAAGCGTATAGAAACGCCGTGGACAAGCTGCTGCAGCTCTCCAGAGCCAATCCGGACGAACATGAAGCCATTATTCAGGGATTGAAGCTGCTGGCCATGCTGGCGGAGTCATCTGAGTCGTATTTTCGGGATGAGACATTCCGAATTCATCTGAATGAACTTCTGTCTGATCATCAGCTTCCGGCTCAATTGGAGGGTGTGTGTGTGGCTATTTCCTCAGGGCTTGGTGACAGGCCAAGGGATGAGATTGTTGATCGTGCTCGCGGGTATATCCATGGCACACCGGATCAGACCCGTCAAACGGCACTTTTTTTACAGGGTGTATTTACGGTAGCACGTGATGCTTTTCTATATGAAGATCAGCTCTTGTCCGAGTTGAATGTTTTGATTGAAAAGCTGTCATACGATGACTTCATCAGCATGGTACCGGAATTAAGGCTGGCATTCACCTATTTTACACCAATGGAGACGGGTTTGATTGCTGAACGGGTGGCAAGTCTGCATCAGGTTGAGCCAGAGGAGATGTCAAGACCTGCGCTTGATGAACAGATGCTGATCCAGTCCAAAGCATGGGACGAAGCGCTTCGAAAGGAGTTTGCTGCATGGAAGCTAATATGAATGAAGCGAATCGGAGAGTGGGCGAATCCAGAGATAACCATGAAAGTTCCAATCGGGATGGAGGCAAACGAGGGGAGCATCCTTCTGCTGAAACCTTAAATCGCTGGCGTCTCATTCTCGGTGAATCGGCCGAAGAAGGGCTCTGTAATACAGACCAATACACTTCGAGTGAATTTCAATATAAGGAAATGGATGAGATTCTGGGGTATCTCTATAACCGTGAATACGGTGAAGAACAAGGTTACCGTAAGAGGGAGGACGCGGTGCGTCCAATCTGACTGTACCGAAATGGTTGCACAAGGTCAGGGAGTTATTCCCCAAATCAACGGTAGAAATCTTGGAGAAACAAGCGCTCGACCGCTATGGCCTGACCGAATTGTTAACTGACAAAAAGCTGCTTGAATCCCTTGAACCCAACATGAATCTGCTCAAGAACATTATGCAGTTCAAAGGACGCATGAAAGGTGAGGTATTAAAGAGCGCCAAAGAGATCGTGCGAACTGTGGTGGAAGAACTGCGCAGCAAGCTGGAATCCCAGACTCGAGCCAGTATCATGGGTAAGCGAAGTCGCTATACCTCCAGTTCAGTACAATCCTTGCGCAATCTGAATTTCAAGCGAACCATCACCAAAAATCTGAAGAATTATGATAAAAACAAGCGCAGATTTGTGATTGATCGCTTGTACTTTGACGGGAATATACAGCCCCATAACAAGTGGAACATCATCATTGGTGTAGATGAAAGTGGCAGTATGCTGGATTCAGTCATCTATAGTTCGGTAATGGCCAGCATCTTCTATCGCTTAAATGCGCTGCGCACCAAACTATTCATCTTTGATACCCAGGTGGTTGACCTGAGCGACAGGCTTGAAGACCCTGTAGACGTGCTTATGAATGTACAGCTTGGCGGGGGCACTCATATTACCAAAGCGTTGCGTTATGGCGAGACGCTGATCGATAATCCGGGCAAAACGATCTTTATTCTGGTCAGTGACCTGGAAGAAGGTTACCCGATTGCGCAGATGTACAAAGCCTGTAAAGATATCATCGATGCAGGCTGCAAATTGCTGGTTCTCACTGCGCTTGATTTTAACGGAGATTCCGTCTATAACAAACATGCCGCACAGACATTAACCAATATGGGCGCACATGTAGCAGCCATTACGCCTAACGAACTCGCGGATTGGATTGGCGAGATTATCACTTAAATTCAAGGAGGAATGTGTAATGCTTACCGCAGACCGTGCAGTAGAAACTTTGGTGGAGAAATTCGCAGTAACGTGTTCCAATGAGTATTCATTAAAAACAGATCGAAGCTCCGAGATTATTGATTATGTCTTGGGAACGACAGACAAGTTCCCGGATATGTTGGGTAATTCGAGTCATTATGTGTATCAAACGATAGATCTGCTCATGAAGCTCGCCAAAAAAGATGACGGAGACATCTTTACCGTGCCGGGGCTATAGTGATATATCTGGAATCGACTTATTCCAAACGAAATACATGGAGAACGGATGCCTTCACCATCTGTATGGGAAATGATTCAGAAGCCTACGGCTTAAGCGGAAAGAGCAAAAGTTCTGATCGCATGGGCGGGTTGTTGGCTCGGTTGGAGAAGATCAAACAGTTTGCGGGCGAGAACGAAATTCTGGCTGAATTGAAGAGCAAATTAAAACGTGCCCAGTGGCTTTTTGATTCCAAAAAAGCGGACAGTCAGGGGAATTATCGGGATGTCATTAATGCATTAATGCTCCTGCAACTATACTCGAAGCTGAGTGATACTCCTAATGCAGACGTTGAATCTTCTGCGCAATCGTTACCAATGCTTTTTCAACATGTGATGGCGAATGATCCAGATCGGTTGCGGGATGAGCTGCATGCGTTGATTGAACCTGTAGTGGTCGGTAATATTCAAGGGAAACAAAACGGATCTTCCCAAGAATTGAAGGATGAGTTCCTCAAGGAGAAGCGTAGTCAGCTCATAGCTGAAATGTATCCGAATACGTCTTTCTCTCCTAAAGAGCAATGTTCACACGCTGTATTCCATCAAACAATGGTACTGGTGAGCAGTGCCTTGCTGTATCTGATTAATATTAGTGGAGGCAAACAACGGTTTCTTGATGCCAAGAGTGAGATTGGGGATGTTTTGCTTCACACCCTGCATCAGTTACATGAGATTTATCCACTTGAAGTTCGAAGTTACTTGCTGAGTATGGACCCGAGAGCAAAGAGTCCCAATGATCTGCTTGCTGGACTTGTACCTCTGGACGAGCCTTATCAGTTGGTTGAAATGCTGCGGGAAGAGCTTAATATGTATACCGTATCCTGGAACATGTTACGATCCGCGGTCACGAATCATCCTGAACAAGCGATTCGAGCTTACGAGTTGATCAAAGCGCCATTCCTCAAACTTTGCATTCAAAAATTCATGGAGGATCAGGGATTGGAGCTGCCAAATGCGGAGTGTTCCTTGGAGCAAGCAGTATTCAACGCTCTTCGGCATCCATTGGATGGGGGGCGCCAGGGAATTGCGATTGCAAGATACTTAAGTGGGGAAAACACCCTTGAGGAATATTGGCAAGACTCGAATAGTCGCGCGTTGTTTAATCAACTGAATCGGGACAAGAAGCGCGTTCATATTCTCATCAGTATTAGTTTTCTGCCCTTGGAGTCGGAAGCAATGCGCAGATTCGCAATCCTGACCACTCATCCCGATTGGACACTGGATATTGTCTCAGACATGTATAATTCATACGCATTTAGTGGAGAGAAACTGCTTCAACGTTTTGGACAAGATCCTGAGGTTCAACGTGAAAAATTGCTGACCAGCCTGATCTCTCTCAATGGCATGACTGACTACAGATACAAGGCCATGCCACATGACGAATACCGCCGAATCATTCAGCAGAATCTGGACTATGCACTGACACAGTACAAAAAACTGCCAACGGATACGCGTATTTTAATTCTGGAAATTACTTTTGAACAGCGTGATGAGCTCTCGAAGAAACAACTGGCCGAAGCGATTCGTGCCGGATTGCAGGATTCGTCCAAGAAGGCCAACGGTGTGGCGTTAGCCGAATTTAATCGGATACCTGATCAGGACTTGTATACACTCGTATACCTTTCGGAGAAAAAAGTGGGAATTAAAGAGATGGCTCTGACCGCAATCCGCAGTTTGGAAAATAGCAAAGAGCTGTACGGCGAGCTCCTGAAGAAAGAGAAGGCAGCCGATTGGAAGAATCTGATTCAAATTCTGCTCGATACCGCAGATATGAGCCCGGAGTATGCTCATGCTGCGCTTGCTGATCAGGCAGATAGCAAAAAGCTGTCCAGACTAAGCTGGCTGTCCCTGAAAGATCTCCCTTCCTTGATACGGATAGAGGATAATCAGCCGGTAGATGACCGAATCAAGCTTTATGTGCTGGTGCAATCGCTGGATCATACATCTGGTCCCAATGAAAGGTTAAATGAATTACGGGACTACGTAAGTGAGGCATCGCTTGCTCGTTTTGCAAGTGAATTGCTTCAGGTCTGGATTCAGGAAGGTGCTCCCGCGAAAGAAAAGTGGGTGATGTATGTTTCTGCGCTCTTTGGTGATATTCAGATTGTGAATATTCTGGCTCCGCAAATTAAGGAATGGACTGAAAACAGTCGTGGTGCGATTGCAGCAGATGCTGTAAAAGTGCTCGCTTATCTGAAAGATCCATCCGCTCTTATGGCGATTGACAAGATCAAACGTAGCGTGAAGAACCGCCAGGTGAAAGGTGCAGCAGAAGAAGCCTTGCAGCTTGCAGCCGATAATATGGGACTTACCTCGGAACAATTGGAGGATCGGCTGGTCACTACGCTTGGTTTTGATGAAAAAGGAACGATGCAGCTGAGTTACGGAGAGCGTTCCTTCCTGGTTAAGGTGAATGGAGACCTGCAGGTGGTTGTACTTAATGAAGAAACGGGCAAATCCGTGAAGAGTCTGCCTGCTCCTGCACAGAAAGACGATGCTGAACTCGCAGCACAGTCCAAGGCGCGTTTCACGCAGCTGAAAAAAGATCTCAAATCCATGGTGAACATTCAGGCGCAGCGTCTGGAAGAGTCATTGTCCAAGCAACGTCTGTGGTCTGCCGATGAGTGGAAATCCCTGTTTGTCGATAATGTCATCATGCAAAAATTTGCTGTTGGTCTGATCTGGGGGACGTATGAGGATGGCGGTCTGATTAGTACGTTCCGCCATATGGAGGACGGTACCTATAATTCCGTGGATGAGGATGAGGTTGATCTGCCTTCAGGTGCACAAGTGGGACTTGTACACCCATTGGAACTGGATCAGGCGACGCTTGAAGGTTGGACAACGCAGTTGGAGGATTACGAGATCAAGCAGCCGTTTGAACAACTAAGTCGTGAAATCCATCAGCCTGAAGATGAGGACAAGACGAAGAATGAATACGATCGGCTGCCTGAGTCTGATTTCTCACCAACGTCTTTCCCCAAAGCACTGGAGAAATACGGTTGGATCAAAGGGCAGGCACAGGACGGCGGCTGGTATCATGAATTTTATAAAGAGTACGGAGATCTTGTTGCGGAATTGCAATTCAGTGGTACGAGTATCTCGTATTACGAGGGATTGGATGACATTACCCTGGAATCCCTACATTTCTTCAAACCTAATAACAAGCAATATTATTACTACGGTGACAACAAACCCATTGCACTAGGGAACGTCCCAGGTCGCGTATTCAGTGAAACGATCTACGATATTTTGAGAGCAACGGGGCGTTGATGACGTGAGTGCATTCAAGGAGAAATTCCGGATTTTTTCGAAGCTGTGCACAGAGGATTATCTGATCCGGTACGCTAACAAGGGATTGTACAAAAGGTCTATAAAAGATTTGGACAATGGTGTAAGTGTAACGTACACATGGAATGCATCATCCGTGAGTTGCCAGTTAAGTGACGGGACACACTGTACGCTTGAGAATACGCTGGATCATTGGGATTGTTCCTGTCCATCAGAGCATATCTGCAAGCACGTGCTGATCGCCATACTATATGATCAACGGGAACATTCGTTAGAGGATTCCATCCGTGTTGACGAGAAGCAAATGCCGGATAAGGACTCAGGGATATCGGAACCTGATTCGTTGCACGTATCAAAAGGTGTAACAGTAACAGACTCTGTGTCAAACGCAGGATCAAACTTGAACGATCCAGGCGAAGTTGCGCATGAAGCATCTCGTGCGGTCGAGTCTCGGTTTCGCTGGATGACGGAGTCTGACCTTACCGTGTTAATGAAGTCGTATAGTTCTTCCATGATAGAGGAAGTAGTATTCCGTTTAAGATACCCTGAAGAGGTCAAGATCATTGAAGATTCACTTCTTACGGTACAGCTGACAACCCAGAATATGGAGGTGTCTTTTACCGAGGAAGCAAATCTTGCCAAAGCGTTATGCAAGGTACCGCAGACAGCCGGAAAGATGGCCAAACTTGAAGCGTTGCTGCGATATCGGGTACTAAAAGGGCTGGATGATACGGATGCACTAAGCGGACGGGTGTACGAAGCCAAGTTCTCTTTGCAGACGGTGCAGGAATGTCGCGTGATGCTGGCAGGATTGTTGAAGACGGGACTGGCCCGTCTTCCGCAGTCCTATATGGCACAACTGGAGACACTGGCCATTGCAGCCCATAGTGGCGACCTGCCCGACATCGAACGCAGTCTGCGAGGGATTCAAGGTGAACTACAGTTGTTTTTCAACAGACATATCCGTTTCTCCATGCAATCCATGCTGGATCGGGTAAGCAAGCTGTATCTTGCACTCCAGGTTCTTGAAGAGAAGCAGGTGTCAGCCATTCAGCAGAGTCAGCTCATTGGCAGTTTTCGAAGTAAATACTATACGGTTCCTTCACTTCATCTATATGGACTGGGAGCCGATGCATGGGAGACACGATCCGGTTTCCGTGGTATCACCTATTATTTCTATGGTTTCGATGATGAGGAAATCTACACCTACAGCGATGTACGTGCTGTGTATTATGATGATCAACAGTTCTCCTATACCGAGCATTATGGTGCATTCACCCCATGGCTGCCTCATCTGACCTTTCGTGAGTTGGCGGGTGAAGAAGTTCAATTCCAATCCGTGAAAGTGAATGAAGAACGCCGGATATCTTCCGGGGAAAGTGCCAAGCTTACCATTTTGCCACGAGAGAGTGTAAAAACGTTGAATATGGGCAAGTTCATGCAAGATGTATCGTCTGTGCTTCACGAGGAATCGCGATCATTTGAGTTATTCACTGCGCCTAGAGAACGGCTGGCTGTGATCAAAGTTGCTCGGATTGTGGACCATAACTTTGTCAAACAAACGCAAGATCTTGTCCTCAAGGTTGAGAGTGCCGATGGAGAACTATTGACTCTCACTCTTCCGTATTCAACGGATTGGCAGACAATGATCCAAAGACTGGAATCAGGATATGGTTCCCAATCCCTTGAACACTTCTATGCGTTCGTGCGTGTGGAATCAAGACGGATTAGCCCAATCAGTTTCCTGAAGGGTCAAACGGTGCTCAGTCTGAAACTGGATATCGGGAATGGAAGGATGGGGAGACTTGGAAGAATATAATCAGTTCATGCATAGAATCAGCAGCTGGTCTGAAGAGTTGCTCCTGCGTGGGGTATCCCAGTTTGCAATCCGAGATATTGAAGTACTTGAGCAGCTCGCAGCGGAATCCATGCGTTTGCAGATGAGTTTCCTTCATGAGTTATTGAATCACGTGATCAAGGAAGGGCGTAACGTGGCTCTTGGGCAAGGTAATGAAGAGATGCTGTTATTTCAGTATTGTCGTCTCACCCAATATGTACAGCTCAGTGTTCAAGAAGAGGCTTAATATTGTTGTAATGCAAGCGAAGGCACATGAAGCGATATGATGTAATAAATAAGATATCGTATAAAAATAAGAAGATTTGCAGAAGGCCGTAGAGGTCACTGCAAATCTTTTTTATCGTAGAGTAAGTAAAAGTCATTTCTCAAACGAATATAAGTAGGAAGCACGGATCAACACCAGCATTTGTGACTCATATGCGCATGGAAGGGAGGGATATATAATCGTGGAAGAAGAACAGTTACGGAAGGCAGTAGTGAATCGTGATCCTGAAGCCATGGAATGGGTGATGAACCACTACGCAGGTTTGTTATGGAAGATTGCTCATTCTATCCTACATCATGCATCGGCAGAAGAGATTGAAGAATGCGTAGCAGATACATTTTTTGCTTTTTGGCAGAATCCGGATGCATTCCAATCTGGGCGAAGTAGCTTGAAAAATTACCTTGCAACGATCACAAAACATAAAGCGATTGATCGCTACAGGAAACTTAATCGAAGAACTGAGCTTACATATGTAGAGGAGATTCATTCGGTGCAAACGGATGATTTGTTGGTTCAGATGATCAGTAAAGAGACATATACGGAACTTAATCAAATGATTGAATCTTTTCCAGAACCGGAACGGGAGATTATGAAACGTCGGTTTTACGAAGGACAGAGACCCCATGAGATATCGGAAGCATTGTCCCTACACGTTAGGCAAGTCCATAACAAGCTTTATCGCTCTAGGCAACGATTGAGGACATGGTGGATGAACAGGAAATAAAGGAGGCGATCAAATGCGAAAATCCGAGAAAGAATTCACTGAGCAGAACCTCTTTAATATTAAAAAGTTGTTCTATGATAAATTGGCGATGAATGAACCACCAACCGTTACGAGATCAGATTCATCATTATATCCATCCGCTCCATCTGCACAGACTAAGAAGTCCATGAATAGGGGAAGAAAGTATCGCAAAGCCATCTATATTCCTGTAACCGCTGCGTTATCGTTTTGTCTTGTTACAGGTGCAGCTGCATCTGTGGGCATCATTGACCTGCCTTCTATTCTTCATTTTCTAGGTGCAGATCGGATTGGCATTCTTCAGCCTGTTCATCAGGTGAGTGAAGATCAAGGGATTCGAATGGAGGTTATAGGTGCTGTCAGAGACGGAGATACAACGGAAATCTATGTTTCATTATCAGATCTGACGGGTCATCGCATTGACGATACATTGGATGTATATGATTACAGGGTAACCGGAGGTCATGCAAAAAACGCTCAGATTATTCATTATGATGATGCTAATAAAACGGCTATTGTCCGATTCCTCATTCAAGGAAAAGTCAGCAAAAATCGAATTACAGTTCAGGTCAATACGCTGATGTCGGGTACCTCTCGTCAAGATGGTTACAATGTCCAAGTAGACTGGGATCGATTGTTACAAGATAAGAAAATTAATGACTATGATATTCTGAATCAAGATCGTATAAGTGGCTTGGGAGGTAAAACCGATATTCAGATGGAAACCGATCCAATTCCGGTATTGCATCAGGATGTAACGAATATCCCTATTGAGGGCATCGCATGGATGCATATTTCCAATATGGGTTTTGTGGATGGCAAGTTACACATTCAGATTAATCCAGATAATGAAATTGGCGAGTACAATCATGGGTACTTCTACTTCACTGATGAGCAAGGTCAAAAGCTCGATATTCCTGAATATTCCGTTAGCTATGGACATTATATGAAAGATGGGGTCGGGTATGGAGGAGATTATGAGGAGTATGTGTATGATCTGTCTGCTGTTGACGATCTAGATAAGTTGAGACTTCAAGGCAGTTTTACGAGTATTAGTGAAGTTGTAAAGGGGAATTGGAAAACGACGTTTAACTTGAGTCAAAATGGTTTGAGTAAAACAGGAAACGTTCAGCTTGATGCGAATGGAGGTTTACAGGCGAATGTAACTCTTTCCTCGGTTGGTGTCACGATTACAGGTGAGGAACTGAGCAAGATTCAGATGGAGGATCTGCGTATTGAAGTACACCTGAAGGATGGGACTACATTAAACGCTGCATCAGGTTTCCTCCAGCTGGATCAGGATCTCATCAAGTGGATATCCCCTACAACCATTCCAGTGAATGATGTGAGCTATTTGCTACTCAATGGAGAGAGAGTGATTTTGCAAGATAAATAATATAAAAAGTGAATCAGTTAACTATATGAATTTAACTAAACCTTCACACGAGAACGTAGTGGACAGAAAAAACCTGAAGAAGCGGAGCGTTCGCCTTTATCGCCAGATTTTCACCTTTGTATAAGTGAATCAAAAAATCTGGGGATAACAGCGATCGGAAGGTTGTTCTGTCATCGGAGTGGTAAGTGTGAATATTCTTTAGTTCAACATATATAAAATGAATTACATGTCATATCCCGATTTATGACGCATACCATTAGGCGAATGCGGTCATAAGGGAGGAAACTGAAATGTCCATGAGCGAACCGCTGTTAACGCAGATTGTGAATCAACATATACCGGCTGGTGCAACGGTCGTCACTATTGATAAACCTGTTCAACATCCAGCGATCTATGCGGCAGATCTTACCGGTGACGGTATGCCGGAGATTGCGGCAGTTTACCAGTTAAATGGTGAGCTGTATTTGCTCATTCTGAAATTTATTCAAGGACAGTGGATCAAGATGGCACTAATTAAGGGGTTGGGGTACGGGGTGACTTTGATGACAGCAGCCCCTGTAACTTCAACGGCAAGGAACAACCTCATCATCGGTTGGCGGATTGGATCGATCTGGTCTAAGCTTGCCGTATATGAGTGGACTGAATCAGGGCTCAAAGATCTGGCGCCTGACGATCTATATTATAGCTATGCTGAGATTATAGATATGCCCGGTTCACATGGTCGAGATGGCAAGGTGGAGATTGCACTCTGGATACATGATACAGGGGAAGCCTATCGTGTAGAGATTATCCGATGGCAGAATGGGAAATGGGTTCAAGCACCGGACGTATATGCAACCTATTATCCCAAAGTGGTGCAATATTACGAGCAACTAACCCAGCAATACCCTGATTACATCTTTTACTGGTATTACCTTGCCGATGCTCAGTACCATGCGGGTCAGTATCCGGCAGCACTCGTTTCAGTTCAGAAGGCACTCAGCTTTCCGGAAGCGTATCCTTCCAGAGAGGTACTACAGGAGTTGGAAAAGAAGATTAAGCAGGCGATGGTTCCCATAAGCCATGCTCGGGTAACGACATGGTTATATCCTATCTCCGTTCGAACCACGAGTGGGACGCGATGGGGGTATATGGATGCCCAAGGCCATATTCGGCTTGAGCCGGTTCTGGATGACGCGCAAGCGTTCCAGCCGAATGGGTTGGCTGTCGTTGTGAAGGATGGTCATGCTGGCGTAATTAATCTTCAAGGGCAGTATGTCGTTCAACCTGTATACGATTCCATCAATTCCTTTTCTGAGGAACGGGCGATAACCATTGATTCTCAAGGATTTAAGATGATTAATGAACAAGGCACAGTTCTGACCAAAAGGGCATATCCGTATATCTCAAATATGAAGGACGGGCGAGCATTGTTTTACGATTCCAACCCTGGTCAGACCGATGGATCGGTGAGTCGGTATGGTTATCTGGATGCTTCGGGCAATGAAGTGATCCCGGCACAGTTCGCTTCGGCGAATGATTTTCAGGATGGCAAAGCGGTTGTGCAGATCAAGGACAACGAATATGCGCTTATTAATCGCAATGGACAACGACTTGCGACTTATCCATATGCCTATGTGGGACCACTGGGGGATGGACTGCTTGCTTTTCAAAAAGAGCTCTCGGGCAAATATGGGTACATCGATGAACGGGGTAATATTCGCATTCAACCCAAATTTTCATCGGCATTTACTTTTAGCGGCGGGCAAGCGATTGTCAATACAGCGGAGGATTACAAATCGAACTATGGTGTCATTAATACACAAGGATCATTTATCATTCAACCCGCTTATAATGACATCCGCGAATTGGGCGAGCATCGTTATGCGCTGGGGCAAGCCATTCATCCGGATCAGCCTTATATTGGCTCTGTATATGCGATTGCTGAGACGAACGGTAGAAGGCTTACGGAGTTTGTCTATCGCGATGTAGGCAATTATACAAACGGTCTGGCATCTGCTTCGGACGGAAGACAGACCTATCTGCTGGATCTGAGTGGAAGACCTGCCGCTGGGTATCCTCATGTAGAAGGTTCGGGTACGCTGGAGGTCGTGGCACCAGATCTGATTAAAGCCTATGTAGACCAGCGCTTATCTTATGTGAACCGGGCAGGACAGATCATCTGGCGGCAAAATACAATCGTTCCACTTCATCCGCCGTACCGTGTACGCGAAGAGAAGTACAAACCGAACAGGGACTATCTCGTTTATTATCCGCAGGTGGAGGGATTAACGAACCAAGCAGAGCAGCTTGCGCTGAATGCCAAGTTGAAGCAACTTTCCCAGGTTAAACCGATCCCTGCCGATCAACAGTTGGATTACACGTATACAGGGGATTTTGATATTACGTTCTATCAGCAGCAATTGTTGCAACTGCAACTCACAGGTTATAACTACCCGGCGGGTGCAGCACATGGTATGCCTACGATGATCTATGCGATCATTAATCTGACGGATGGTCAGTTGTATGAGTTGAAGGATTTATTTAAACCGAATAGTGACTATGTCAAAGTGTTAAGCCAGATTGTGGGGGATCAGATCAAAAATGATCCTCAATACTCGTATGTGTTTCCGGACACCTATACGGGGATTAGTGCGGATCAGCCGTTTTTTGTCACAGCGGATGCGCTGCATCTCTACTTCAATCCATATGATATCGCACCTTATGCGGCGGGATTTCCAACGTTTACGATTCCTTTTGTCCAGATCAAGGATATCATTAATACAGAAGGTTCGTTCTGGAAAGCATTCCATATGTGAGTGTCATTCTAATTACATGACCAACCATGATCGATTGAACTTTGTCGCCATCAACGATGGCGGCTTTTACTGCTTATGTAATAAGTAGTCAATTCACATATTTATCTATACTAAATGAAAGATATTACGGGGGTTTTAGAATAGAAAAGTCATATTTATCTATACAAGTGAAAAAAATTTTTCCAACAACACTTCTTTTGCTTGGCGAGAATGTAAATACTTCACCAGTCATTCTCAAGTTTAAGCACAGTATTTCTGATCCAGAGGGATGGGGCGGCAAACAGATCGCGCTGGAGGCTCTAAAAGAACAAAAGTAGACGAATCAGAGCCATCGCTATGAGTTAACGCAAATAGAACCTAGTGGCGGCTTGTGTGTTTGTGTTATTTGTTCGAAATCATGTAACTTGAGCGCTTCTTGATGCGTTTAGACATTGGGGGGGCTGATGTTGGTGAACGCGATTCAACGATTTGTGGTATTGGGACTATTATTTATCGCGATTTTTTTTACAGCACTCATTGTTCTTGAAGGGATTGAAGGGTACCAAATAACAACAACAGAGTATTATGGCTTGCGTAATCTTGGAGTCCTGATATATATCTTGTCGCTCATCCTGGGATTCGGTCACTATATATTGGCTTTTTATGTTGTAATTTTGAGCCCAATCACATGGTTGTTGCGGAAATATGTGCGATTTCTTGCAGTGAGAACGATTATATATATCTGTGGTTTTGGATGGGGAGGATTGTTGATTTTTGATCAAGTGTACAGTCCATATTTCGTAAAAGGATATCAACTCAACCGAATGACATCTGTCTGGCTCTTTGCTATCGCCGGCGTAGTCTATGCCATTGTGGAGTGCAAGGTTTGGCGAAGAGGGCAGATGCAGAACGAACAGAAGGCTACTTAACAAAAGTTGAGTAGCCTTCTTGGTTTACATAATTATTATTTTGTTGTTACGAAGCGGGAGCTACGAATCAATGAAGGGGATCTTTGATTGTAAAAAGTAAATGGAAGCAGGTCAGAAATATCTGATGGTTTGTAATAAAATTCACAAAGATATATGAGAAAAATAGGAGTTATATCGTAAATAAGTAAAATTTTATGTTATACTATTTGAATTGCGTACATAAATTTATAAATGTTTTATGAAAGGAGTTCATCAAGTAATTTAGAAGTTTAGTTTAAAATTTTAGTTTGGAGGAAAGCATTTTGTATAAAGCAGGTTTTTGGATTAGATTAGGAGCAAGCATACTGGATAGTCTTATTATTTCAATTCCGTTAGTGATTATTGCGGGTGTTCTTACCGGCAACTTTGATGCGGATGAGCCGATTGCGAAACTACTTAGTGCGTTATACTCAATTTTATTACCAGTTTACTGGTATGGTCGAACCATTGGAAAACGTATATGTGGAATTCGAATCCGTAGCTACGATACACACGAACCGCCCAAAATTGGTACAATGCTAATGCGAGTTGTTGTGGCTGGACTTGTGTATGTAATAACTTTTGGTATCGGAGTAATCGTGAGCGCTTTTATGGTCGGTATGCGTGAAGATCGACGTGCGATTCACGACTTTATAGCAGGAACAGAAGTAGTCTGGGATTAACCCAGGAGATTGGAGATTGGCTGTACAGGGTTAAAATTCACTGTGCAGCTTTTTAATCATTAGTACTGTTTCACAAAACTCGTATTTTGTACATATGTACGACACATAACTGTTTTTTGAAGCGCATCTTATGTTCAAAGCATGCATTCCAACTTTTTGTGGTGTGAACGATATCATATCTCCTTTAGCGCTTTCATGCTGATAAGGACATTCGAAATCATCAAGTATCGATTTTGATTCTACTCAATGCTGCTGTAAGAACTGCTCACATCAAAATTGTATTTAAAAGCAACACTGGGAAAAGACCGATCCCTCATGTTCTCAATTTCTTGCCAAGATGGTACGCTAATTTCTTTACTCCTCTTCCCTGCAATCTCTAACCAAGCACAGAAGAATTTTCCACTGAACTGCATGACTAGTTTTTCTAGAATCATTTGGCGACTTCAATGGGACCATGTTCTTGTCCCTCGACAATGGAATGGAACAGTTGTTTTTGTCCCCGACAACTCTTCCCTGCAATTTTATGTACTATAAAAATTTAGAGCCATTGTAGATCTCGTTTTTTCACTAAGCAAATCAGCCAATCTTCAGATGTTTAAAGAAAACTGGCTGATTTGCTAATTAGTTTTTCTAGAAAGGAATTTTTCCTTGAAAATGAGTGTCTCACTCAGATAACAAATATTCTGAGAATTCAGGAAAATCTACATATTTCAATTTATCAGAGCTAGCTACGATCCCGCTATATTCTGAAGTAAACTTCTTTACATCATACCCATTATTTTCGTCATAAGCTTTCAACACTTTATATTTGTAGTGTTCATTGGGATCATATGTTGTCATTGCATCTACCTCTTGTGTTTTCAAAAGATGTGGAATTAACGTTGGATTAACACCACTATTTGTGTATGAACCCACGTCTTTTACGTAAGTTGATCCTAATTCAAAATCCCAGTATCCACTTTTTAATTGGTGAAAACCTTCGAATCGGTTTCCTTCAGAATATGTGTGTGCTTCATACGCACCTAAAATAGCAGCATAGGGATTGTCAACATCGTTTGAATCACGTTGAATATAGTTATTTAAAGCATGTAAACGGCCGTTTCCTGTCTCGGGAGTTCTACGTACACAAGCATCAAAGAAGTTGTAGGCTACGGTTCCATGATTTTGAGTAATAGAGTTTGCCCCAAAAGTAACAGCCCAGTACCGATTAGAAAATTTAGAATAAGAAATCGTATAGTAGTCAGGATCTAAATCTTGATTTCCGCTATAGTTTATCCAAATATATTTACCTACCTCGTTTACATCTACAGGCATATTGGAATCAAATGAGCTGTGGTCTACCCATAAGTTTCGTGTCCCATAGACAGATAAAGTTATTAAACCAGGTCTATTATCAACGTTGATGTTAAGATTTTTTATAATGATATTGTTACTTACCTTACTCACACCATAAGGATCGTCAGTAAAAAAACGGGGATTTGTCAGCGTATTAGCATGATACGACCCGATAATAGTCTTGTTCGAACCTATTTTAGTTACGACCGGTTCTACACCCATATCAATGTCAGCTGCAACAATAATTGTTTTTGGTACATCATCATCTAAAGCTCGCTTGAAAGATTCATAATCTCTTACTTCAACTGTTACACCAAGTAATCCTCCTGTAGTCGCTGTCTTGATTATATTATTATCTTTATCATTTACAAAACCGGCATAGCCAACAATTCCAGATGAATTCAGCTTCCATTTTTGATTTGGCATTTCTTGATCAGGAGAGATTTTAATTTGATTGTTTTCTTCAGTCAAAACTAGCGAGGGATTGTCTTTGTTTGCAATTATGTAATTATAAAAATCGCCATAAGAGTCTTTATCCTGCCCTACGATACTCCATAACTGCTGATCAGCATATGCATCGGATGCTTCAGTATAATATATATCATGCGTTTCATTGTTATTAGCAGTTAATAGCAGCTCATTTTCCATATTTATAATTTGAAAATAAGTACCATCAGTCGTGGAAAGTCTCCAACGCTCATTGCTTTTGACAGTATCAGAGCCTGTTTGCAGTTGACCCTCCTGTATTGCTAAATTACCATCCGTAGAGCTTACAATGTGCACTTCTTGAAATGGATATTTAGCTTTCACTGAATTGTTGTTTGTGGATCCGGATGCCTGTATAATCTGTGATGAATAACGCGGAAAACCTACTGTACTGAGAATGAGACCAATCAATAGAAAAACCAATGTTGTCTTAATGCGTAACATGTCATTTGTACCTCCAATTTCAGAATAAGAATAGAATAATAATACAAACACATACTGTCTATAGGTACAAAGAAACACTTAAACAGTTTTACTTTGAACAATTTAATTTATTTCATAGTTCTACATCCTCATAAGATCCCCTAACATTGAGCAATAATTTCATTCATTCCTTTAATAGTTTAACAATTCTCCAATCTGCATTATATATGCGTAAAAATGTAAAAATCTATTAACAAGAGAAACTATTTTTGTTGATTTTTCTCTTGCGTAATTGATTAGGCGTAACATCGAATGCTTGCTTGAACAAACGGTCAAAGTATCCTACATTGTCATAACCAACTTGGGATGAAATTTCAGCAATTGTATTATCCGTACTTAGTAACAATTTTTTGGCCACATTGAGTCGATATCGATTCAAATAATCTACCGGTGAAATATTTACCCCTTCTTTGAAACAACGTAATGCCTCGCTTTTACTTACTTTAGCTGCTGAGGCAATATCGAGAAGATTGATCTTTTTTGAATAATTTTCATAAATAAATTCGAGCATTATTTGAAGCCTTGTTTCAGTCAAATGAGAGTTCCCTTATTTAAATGTAAAAAACTAATCTCCGAGTTTATAGTAGGCTCAATAAACTTTTGGTACACCAACTGAGTACTAGATGCAATCAATTCTGGTGAGAAAACCAGGTTAGGTAACATTTGACGGTTGTAAAGCAGTATATCCATGGATAATGCGGCTATTAATAAACATTCCTTCCTCGCATTGTAATCGTACCTTTTCTTCTCCCACCCAATATTCCACTTCTCCTTCTCTAACGAAAACGGTGGGTTGGATCATATTTGGAATTACATTTGGTTCAATCTTAGGTTTATTATCCGCAAGTATTTTGATAAAGAGATTAGGAGCTAAAAATGCAATCGTTATAAGCGTACTAATTGTTTGTAATGAACTGGTCATCGCAGGTCTTAGTACCCTGCTTCGGCAAATGTCGAGACACCATGGGGGATGGCCATTCGAATCCTGGGGAATTAATCAGAGGCCAGATGCAGAATTCGTCCTACATTTTGGCCGATTTGTTGAAATTGATAAAATCGTATTGTACCTGAGAGCTGACTTCCCTCATGATAACTACTGGAAGCAGGTTACCTTGTCTTTTTCAGGTGGTAGCTCTAAGACCGCATCTCTTGAGAAGTCTGGAAAATCACAGGAAATCCCATTAGAGCCAAGGAAAGTCGAATGGGTGAAACTGAACGAATTGATTCAGTCGGAGGATCCTGCATTATTTCCAGCACTTACACAATTTGAGGCATATGGGCGAGAAGTTTAAAATTAGAAGAGAACCCCCGTTGAGCTGCAGTAAACAGAGCTTTACGAGGGGGTTTATGTGTAATAATTGTAAATTATGAATCACAAAACTTTGTTTTATAATGGTCTATCTTCACCGTGTTTTTCCTGCACAATTCGAGCAATATGAATGATTAAATACAATAATTCCTCGTTTGATATGGAAATGTCCAGCATGTTTTGCACGTAGGTTTTGATCATCTCAGCACATTTGTATTCAAGCGGATGCTCCTTCACCATGTGTTCAAATATAAAGTCTTTTGACGAATTGCCCAGGCGTCCCTCTTGTAAACGCTGGATGAAAAATTGCAGGTGCGTAACTAGTCTCACATAGTGGATAGAATTTTTGTTTAATTGCATATCAAAGGTGTATTGAATCAGATTAAAAATATCTTTTAACATTTTGACGGATTGCATCGTGCGCTCCATATCCTGCTCATGTGTTTGGGCATTCACAAAATGAAAGGCGATATTGCCTGCTTCTTCTTCTGGCAGTTCAATATGAAGTTCCTCATTCAACATATGGACTGCTTCAAGGCCCAGTTCGAATTCGACGGGATGAAACCGCTGGATCTCCCACAACATGCGATTCTGTAATGCTACACCTTTTTTCCATCGTTCAATGGCAAACGACAAGTGATCCATAAGCGTAAAGAAGATCTGATCGTCGAGAGAGAGCTTTTCTTTGGCATTGGAAATCAGCTTGTTTATCACATTCACATGTTTTTCTGGCATGTTTTCGATGGTGCGTACGTAAGCCTGGGCAGACGGATTATTTTGCAGAATGAATCGTTTCTGGATATGCTCCTCATTGAGCCGCTCGCCGACTTTGCCTTTGAATGCCAAGCCTTTTCCCATGACAATCACTTCTTGCCCGTGTTCATCTTTGGTTAGAAGCAAGCTGTTATTCAATATTTTGATTACTTTCATGCATTATCACGATCCTTTATTCTTTCGTGACCGCCCGATCCGAATTTCCGATACATCTGCCATTTTGTTTAATGACCTCCCGATACCACGAGAAACTGTTCTTCTTCAAGCGCTTCATGTCTTTCAGGTCCTGTTCACCACGGTTTACATAGATCATGCCATAACGTTTCCCATAACCCTGATGCGTGCTTACCACATCAATAACGGACCAAGGGCAATAACCAATCACATCCACCCCATCCGACAGAGCCTGTCTGATCTGCTCCAGGTGCTTCTCGATAAAATCAATCCGGTACGTATCGTTGACGGTGTCATCTGCCTCCAGTACATCTGGAGCTCCTATGCCATTTTCCGTAATTAGAATCGGGAGACCATAACGTTCATATACCTTACGCAATGTCAGCCTTAACCCAACCGGGTCAATAACCCAGCCATATTTGGTTTTTTCCGTATACGGATTCTCCGCGGCCCGGTACACTCCCTGCTCGCCAAGCATAATCTGCTGATCACCCGCACGAGGTGCAACATCCGATGCATCGCCCATACTGGCGGCAATGGTTGCCGTCGAATAATAATTGATAGCTACCAGATCGGGACGGCCCGATTGTATGTCCTTCATGTCGCCCTGCTCAACAACCGGTTCGATGCCACGTTCCTGCAAATAACTCCAGAATAATGAATTGTACCTTCCCCAAACCGATAAGTCGAGAAAAGCCCATCCGCGAATCGTCTCCCAGTTATGTGCAGCGATTGCATCTGCTGGTCTGGAGGTGGCTTGGTACATGGAAGTCATATTTAATGCAGGACCGATCTTGCCTTGCGGGAGCATGTCATGAAATAGCCGCATCGTTCTGCCTTGAGCCACAAACATGTGATGATTTTGCTGATACAATTCCTTACTGGAAGGCAGACGCCCGCCCTTTGGTGTACCGATGGCACCCGGATGAAGAATCATCGTATTTTGCTCATTGATGGTCAACCAATATTTTACTTTATGCCCGTATTGCTCAAACAAGATACGCCCGTACTCGACAAAGGCATCAATCGTTTTCCGATTGTTCCATCCTCCGTTTTTCTCAAGCTCGTAGGGTAAGTCGAAATGGTACATGGTGACAATAGGCTCAATGCCGTGGAGCAGCAACTCGTCAATCAATTGGTGATAAAATTGGAGTCCCTTCTCATTAACAGCCCCTGTACCTGAAGGCAAGATTCGAGTCCATGCAATTGAAAAACGATATGCTTTGAGACCCAGCTCTGCAAAAAGCTTCACGTCTTCTCTGAATTGATGATAGTGGTCGCTCGCTACTGTGAAATCGGCGGTTCCGGCCGGATGATCACACATATCAATCACGGACAGACCTTTGCCATCTTCGTTCCAGGCTCCCTCCACTTGATAGGCAGAGGTAGAGCCTCCCCATAGAAAATCATTGGGGAATGGTTTGATGTGTTGATATAACATCTCAAAAACTCCTTTATTTTAAATATTGAACATGATATATGACGGACCGTTTTACAGTTGTTACGAAAGGTGAATAATGGTTGTTCCAACCTCCACAGGATTCTGCTTCTCCAGCTTAATATCCGAGAACTGATCCGAATTCGCGATAATGATCGGGGTTATGACTTCATACCCTTCTGCCTTGATGGCGTCGATATCAAAGCTGATTAACAAGTCACCCTGTTTTACTCGATCCCCTACATTAATGGAAGAGTTGAAATGTCTCCCCTTCAGGTTTACAGTATCCACTCCAATATGAATGAGCACCTCTTCTCCATCCGTACCATTTAATTTGACCGCATGTTTGGAGTCCATGAAAGCCGTAACTTCACCTGAGATTGGTGCATACAGTTCTCCTTTGGCAGGAATGATTGCAACGCCCTTACCCAGTAATCCCAAAGAGAAGACATCGTCTGGTACACGGTCCAGATGGACTAGTTCCCCTTGCATCGGGCTGACAATGGTAAGTGAGCGTAATTCATTTTGGTTCGGTATATCTGCAATTGTTGTTGCGGCAGACTGTGTGCTTGGGCTGTTGTTTTGAACAGGCTGCCTGGAAATCTGATTGTCATCATTAACGTTGTTGTTTCCTTCTTCTTCATCGTCCACTGGATCTTCAAAACCAATGATCCATGTTAGAACAAAGGTAACAACAAAGGCGATTAGACATGTCACAATGGCATGAACGATGTTCATCGGATTGCTGCCAATGAAGGCAGGTAATGCGGCAAGACCCGGAGAAACGAAGGCATAACGTACGAGACCAGTCAGACCCGCGTATATTCCTGCTACACCGCCACCAATCATTGCGGCAATCAAGGGTTTCTTCAGTTTCAGCGTTACGCCATACAAGGAAGGTTCCGTAATGCCCAGCACAGCAGTGAAACCGGATGAAGCAGCGAGTTGTTTCAGTTTTTTGTTTTTCGTTTTCAATGCTACAGCGAGCGTAGCCCCACCTTGAGCAATGTTAGACGCGAGCATTCCCGGACCGTTGATCATTTCATAGCCATTTTTGGTCAGTTGGCTCGTTGCAATCGGCGTCATCGCCCATGCGGTGCCTGTCACGATCAGGAAGGGTTGCAAAGTTCCCATTAACAAAGGAATCAGCCAACTGGCTCTGGCATTAATCGCTTCTGCGCCCATCGCAACCAGATCATTCAGATATGTTCCGAAAGGCCCGATCGCCACCAGTGCATGTGGTGCTGTAATCAACAGCACAATCATCGGTTTCGTGAAAAATTTGATCATGGAAGGCGATACCCGATCTGCGAAACGTTCAATGTATGACATGAGCCAAACGACGATAATAATCGGCAGAACCGAGCCGGCATAGTCGGTTAATCGAACCGGAACACCGATGAAAAATACATCTTTTCCTTCTGCCATCAGCGCACTCCATCCTGGATGTAACAATACACCAGCAACCGTCATCGCCAGAATTGGACTTGTTTCGAATTTAATGGAAGCTCCATAAGCCAGCAAAATAGGCATGAAATAAAATGCCGCGTCAGCAATTGTATTAAGGATATAGTAGTTTTGGCTTTCCGTCGTTACGAGACCTGTCAGGACAAGTACAGCTAATATCGCTTTGATCATACCTGCGCCAATGATTGCCGGAATGACCGGAGTAAATGTCGTAGAGATTACGCTAATGAATCTGGAGATCCAGCTCTGTTTTTGTTTTGGTTCGTTACTTGTGTCAGAACCTGATTTAGAGACCGCACTTCGAGTTGCCGAACCTATCTGCTGAGTGATAACTCGGTAGACCTGCTGCACCTCGTTACCTACGACAACCTGGTATTGTCCACCATTATTCACAACGGTAATGACGCCTGGAAGTGATTTGAGTTTTTCTGTTTCCGCTTTGGAGATGTCGTGCAGTTCGAACCGAAGTCGGGTTGCGCAGTGCGTAAGCCGAGCGATATTTTCCCTCTTCCCAACCAACTCTGTAATCTCTTGTCCTAACTTGCGATAATCCATACCTCTGCCCCATTTCTGAATTTGGATATAAAAAAGACCAAAACGATATGCCTTCCCCTACATACAAGGAAAATGCAACATCATTTTGGTCATGCCTGCTTTACCAGTAACAGCCAAACACTGCTAATATTCAATTGAATTCATTGTAAACGTTTACTATGCCATAGTATCACACAACAATTCAGTTAGCAATCACTTAATTCGACAATATTTTCGTAATTCTTAGGTAAGACCTTAAGTTCACTAATAACCGTGATTCAGTAATAACTCTTCGTACTATCCAAGTTATTTCTACACTTCGGAGAACCGATTGCGAAAGGCTGAAGGTGATATGCCCTATTTGCGAAAGGATTTGCTGAAATGATATTCATCTGCAGCCTCTCTGCATATCTGCATATCTGATCTCCAATATCTCCTTGATTTTCAAATACACACTATACACGTCCTGCTGTTCTGGAAAAAGTGCCGGCTGATTTAAATACGCAATCAGTTTCAGCAGGTCCGCATTGCTTTCAAGTTCTTTGTATGGATTGCCCATTGACCAAGCTGTTGTAATTTGATTGAACGCATGATCCAGTTCCATTCCACTGCTTCCCTTACACCGGCTTGCAAAAGGAATCGGGAGTTGATGGACAAGTTCGGGCATATGCCAGCGGGATTCAGTATACGTTAGCTCACAGCATTCAAACAAAATCATACTGATGGCAAGCGGTGCACCCTCTGCACTTTCCATTTTCATAGGTGTACCTGGCTTCATATAAAACAACATCCCTTGATAAACATCATGCCGTCGATTCGTATAAAAGATGCCCTTGCCCTCATGTATCCAATAAAAGGTATGCACCTTGGTATTATTTCTGATATCAGCCCAGTCGCTGGTAGTTTGCTTGAAGGCGCTCCACATGATTCGTACGACCAGTTCAAACGGGTTTTGCAAAGAGTATTCATCTCCTTAAAGGTATATTCCATTTCCTCTGTAGCATACAACTGCGCTGCAAATCGGGACAGCTTTGGATCGATATTTACATGTTTAGGATCGACCAAGCCATGGCTTAATGGCTTCCAGTTCGTTATGTTAAGCATATCACGACTCAGATTAGAGATGGAGGAAAAATAATGCTTAGACTATTCGACATACATGATATCCGTTATAGCAGAGAGTTGGAAGGTCTATGGGAATTTACAACAGTCACTCTTATAGGTGAACGTCCCGATCACTTTCCCTACTCCTTGCCGGTGCCCGGCTGCTGGGAAACACATCCCCACATCGGAACCTATAAAGGTAAAGCTGCCTATCGCAAAATAGTTACTACAAAGCAAAAAGCTAATGTCAGGCTCGAATTTAAAGGCATAAGCCATACGGCACATGTTTATTTTGACGGCACCTTTGTTACAAGCGTGATCACGTGTAGCTATACGAGTATTAAACTCATTCAAGGCCCCTTAGGGGCCTTGTTATTACAGTGACTCACTTAGACACGAAATATGAGCATAATATGGAATATTATAATGCCAATAATGCTAAAGTTAAAATAACAATCTCCCAATATGAATTGTTACTGAAGAAAGAAAAATGACAACCAATCATGCACCGCTATGCTCCTATGTTGGAAAGATGGAGAAGGCTTTGATACCAAGCAAATGAAAGCTTTTCTAAGTACGGATGTTTCCTAAGTAATGAAGAAATTCTGAGCTATTACAGCAAACATCGGCCATTGAAACGTATTTTCGGACGACGAAGGTTAGGCTGGCTATGGATCGTTACCAGGTTCAATCGACTCAGGCCATTGACCGTTATCTGACCCTGCTCCTGTTTGCCGCGCTATGCTGCAGTTATGATAGTCATGGAAGCTTGATTGATGGGTTACATCGCTACCAGATCCAGAAAAAGCATGACATGATTGAGTATATTTACAACCAAACCCAAGGCGGAGCTACATATAACTCAACTCTCGCAGCTTGAAATCGGCAAGTAAGCCTTGATGTAGTTAGGCAGAGCGGAAATCCAGTGCTGGAGTTGACTTCTAATCATAGTGGATATTTTCTTGCCGACTTCATCACAGAGCAAATAAAACAGACCGCCGAGTGTTCGTTGATCCGTAAGTTTTTAACTAAAAAGGTTAACGGGAATCAAATAACTATCCGATATATTCAATGATACAAAACGCATAAGAGTGGACGGTGAGGGAGGGTTTAAGGGAAAAGGAGAGTATTTAGAGTCTCAAGGAGAATTCGAACAATTGGAACAACTGAGCAATAAAGGAGATTAGAAGTCATACTTATCTGTAAGTAACATGGTCTGAGATGCAATAAAAAAGGGGGATCACTAATGAAAGGACATTCGCGGAGAAATAGAATGATTCAGCGCTTCTGTTTAAGCTTACTCTGTATTCTGCTTAGTCTTGGGCTGGTACATCCAGCGTTCGCAGCGCCGCCTCCAGTACCTACCGTCACGACAGGTGCAGAAACGATTACGATTAGCAATTATGTATCCGGAGCTACTTTGAAGGTATACAAGGCAGACGGAGGTAGTCCGGTATGGCAGGAAGCGAATGTAATCACGTCTACAAAAACGATCAGTTTATTGCCGTATGTTAATTCGTATTATGTGACGCAAACGGTAAGTGGCGAAGAAAGTACGAATACGCCCTTCTTTAATCCAAGCCTGCGCACACCTATAGCGACTGCTGGTATTCGTGCTATTGATGTTACGAATGTATCAGGCAATACGACAGTCGAGCTACATCGTGTTTCGAATGGATCGCTTGTGTCTACAACGGTGTCAAATCAAGGTGGTGGAGTGTATCGTTTTGAGAATGTCATCCCGGATAGTAGCTTGTATTATGTCGTTCAAACCTATAGTGGCCAGACGAGTACAAATACGCCTTTTTTAACATCTAAGCTAAATACACCGATTGCAACAGGCGGAGCCGAATATGTCGATGTAACGAATGTAGATACCGATATTGGCGCTGTAATTAGCTTGTACAAAAGTGATGGCACGCTGGCGTTTAATTCATCGACCAATCAGGGAAACGGAACGCTTCGTTTACAAATGTCCCGGCAGGTTCTGGTTACTATGTTAACCAGACCTTAAATGGTGTAGTAGCAGATTCCAATGGAGTAAATGTAACAGAAGATATTCCAGCCGCTCCAACTATTGTGGCAGGTAACGAGTCCTTAGTGGTTAGCGGTGTCACTGTAGGCGCTAACATCAAGCTGTATACAACGACGGGTACGTTAGTCGATGCGTATTCAAACGTTCCCGTATCCAGCTTTACGATTCAAAATGTATTACCGAATACGATTGGTTATTATGTGACTCAGACCGTCAATGGGAAGGAAAGCGTTAATTCTAACTTTGCGAATCCAACCCTGCACATCCCAACTGCAACAGCGGGAATCGGTTATATCGATGTGAGCAATGTGACGAGCGGAGCTAGCTTGAATCTGTATGATGCTTCTGACAGTCAATTGGTATCCACCACGACGGTGAATCAAGGAAACGGTGTATTCCGTTTTGAAAATGTAGTGCCTCGCAGTGGCTACTACTATATCACTCAAACGCTCGGTGGTCGTGAAAGTATTAACACATCATTTGTCAACTCGATGCTGCCCACACCTGTACTTGAAGGTGGTGTAGGTTATGTAGAAGTGAGCAATACGTATGCAGGTGCAGCGCTTATGTTATACAGCGGCGCGAGCCTGGTATCTTCGTCTCCACAGTCGATGGGAAATGGAATATATCGTTTTACGAATCTGAATGCAGCAACCCCATATTATGTGGTTCAGTCCATTAATGGTGTACTGAGTTCAGCATCTAATATTGCGACAGTACAAGAGTTTATCCCCCAGCACCTGTAGTAGCTGGAATGGGCGAGTCGATTCAGGTGAGTAATTACATTTCGGGTGCTACACTGAAGCTGTATCGTGCTGACGGAACGGCAATCCAGACTTTCCCCAATGTGACCGGCTCTGTGTATACGCTGGAAGATGTACTGCCTGATCAAGCCCATTACTACGTCACACAGACCGTAAATGGCATTGAAAGCTTGAATTCAATCTTTGTCAACTCTATCTTGCGTACCCCACTTGTTGTTGCAGGAATTGAATCGATTGACGTAAGCAATGTATCATCGTATGCCAAATTGAAGCTATATGATGCAGCCAACAATACAGTTGTTTCCGAAACATACACATTGCAGGGTAATGGAACCTACCGTTTTAATAATATTCCACCACGTTCAGGCTTCTACTATGTGACCCAGTCAGTGAATAACACGGAGAGCGTCAACTCCATCTTTATCAATCCGATGTTGCGTACACCAACAGCTACAGGCGGACATCAATTCTTGGAAGTGGGTAACGTGTACCCAGGTGCAACATTAAAGCTGTTTCGTAGTGGAGACAGTCAGTCACTGATACTGCAGCCAATAAGTATTGGGAATGGGAAGTATCGCTTTAGCGGTATTTCTTCCAAAGGCAACTATTATGTTATTCAATATATAAATGATGTAGCTAGTCCTCGTTCCAATACAGTTGCAGTCACTGCTACAGACCAAGGCAACTCAGCTGGAAGTGGTAACCATAGTAGCACAACTCCTGTACAGGCGACCTCTTCACAACCGCAGACAGTTAATGTCGATGTGCTCGTAAATGGACGGGTACACAAGGCTGGGATATTAACTGAAAGCATGCAAGGAGATCGCAAGGTGCAGACAATTATTGTGAATCCACAGCTAGTACGTGCTCTACTCGCATCCGCAGGTCAAGGTGCGACGGTAACTGTACCATTTACGAATACTGGTAACGCCAATGTACTGATCACCCAATGGAGTGGTGAATTGATTCAAGAGATGAACGAGCAAGAAGCTAAACTTGTTATCGATACCCCACTGGGTATATATAGATTGCCATCCGCACAACTTCCCCTGGCTCAAGGAGGAATGAGTTTATCAACAGATGAACTTGCAAATACACAGATCGAGATTTCAATTGGTAAGGCACCTTCAGATGACAATGCTAAGATTAACGACATGGCTGCACAAAATATGACTGTGCTGCAACCTCCAGTCAGCTTTGAGATTGAAAAGATTACGAACGGAAATCGTACCTCTATGGATCGTTTCAATAAATATGTAGAGCGTCTAATCCCATTGCAGACAGATACAGAAAGTAATGGAACAATTACGGGTGTTGTACTGAACGGAAATTCGCTCATCCCCGTACCAACGCGTATTGTTGAGCACAGCAATCAAAAATATGCTATGATCTCTAGCTTGACGAACAGCACGTATGCACTGATAAAGCATGCTCCTGAACTGTATGACATCAACGGTAGCTGGGCTGCATCTGCTATTCAGAATATGGCTGCGCGGTTGATAATTGAGGGTACAGGTAATGGTCAATTTGAACCGTCCCGATCAATTACACGAGCTGAGTTTGCTTCCATTTTGACAAGGGGGCTCGGATTAAAGCCAGGTGTCACTAGTTCCTCTTTTAATGACGTATCTCTATCTGCCTGGTATGGCGGAGCGATATCGAAAGCTGCAGAATATCAGTTAATTACTGGCTTTGATGATGGTACGTTCCGTCCACAACAGCTGATCACACGCGCTGAGGCGATGGTGATGCTGTCGCGAGCATTGCAACTAACCGGACTACAGAATCAAAACCATCGTAACACAGAGTCATTGTTACAATCAGTTGCTGATGGGGATGCTATTCCTGATTGGGCACGTGATGCCGCAGCTGGAACGATTGAAGCAGGCTTATTCAATGGGTACAATGGTAATCAGTTGCTTCCACAAAAGACTGTAACGCGTGCTGAAATGGCATCACTCTTAGAGCGTCTATTGCGTAATTCGGGTCTAATTTGATTATAGCTATAAAATGATAGATCCCTGTAAATTAAATTTTTCTTTTTCAAACTGTCCCTGTGTGAAACGGTGTTCTTACACTCGCATGAGGACAGTCTTTTTGTTAGGATTTATTTATATTAACTCAACTTTCGCAGAATCAAAAAGATAACACCGAATTTTGTACTATCAGAGTTGAGTATTACATTTGAACTCAGTAAATAATCCCCTAAATTTCTTTTTCTTGCTTTCAAAGTGCCACAAACCTAATATAGCAAGCATTGCAATTTATGGCATGTTTCTTATGAATTAAAAAATAGGCACCACTCCACCAGAGTAGCGCCTATCCTCCATTTACCTCTTTGTAATTATTTCTTACTTCCAACCATCCAGAGAGCAACAGCTACGAAAATAGCTCCAGCTCCCATCATCGCCCCTTGAACGGCATCCTTCACTACAGAACCTTCTCCACTGATGATTTGATTTGACTCCGGTTGGCCAAAACCGGACAACCTTTATTGTGGTTTTAGATCAGTTGAAAACAAATCTTGAACTTACTTTCAGTGAGGTTATATGACTATTATGGTCATTCTCTTTGTAATTTTTTACTCTCTTCAGTCTCAAATTAACAACAGGGACAGGCCTAAACTCACAACTATTTCGGCGGTACAACCGTGTTTAGTCTCATCTTTATAGATGCCTTTATTCTTATAACTAAACAGGTCATCAAGGTGGCTTTTATCCATTTCATTTATAAAAAAGTCGCCTAGATAGCGACTCTCTCTAATAAACCCATTAGACTTAAAGAAATAAGACGAAACCCTTTAAGGTTGAATCTTCTGTTGACATGCATTTTTAAGAAAAAGTAAAGCACTGAAATAACTAAGGCAACCCGTATTAACCCATGACACATCTTGGCGATCTAAATGATGAGTAACTAGATTTGTCATCCCCTCATAAATCCCCATATCATTTTTGCGTAGACTAAGCTCCCAGCGAAAAAGAGTTATTGTCCCTTCCTCATCTTTCTGTTTTACTTCATACATATATGTGGAAGATTTGTCCACTCGGTTCATCCACCTCATATCTGACTATTTCGTTGTATCAGTGTATTCCTATATTGGAGTATAAAGCAATAGAATTTTCTTGGTTATTTTTTTTGACGCGGCAATGTATACAGCTTTCTCCTTAAGCTGTTAGCTCAGTAAATTCATAAGACATAACAAGGACCCTCGCTGTCCGATACGAGGATCCATATTATGTCCTGATGTCATACTACAAGCTCATCGGGAGGACCTTATATCCTATGCTCTAAATCCATGAGGGTATTCCCTTTTCTTAAAAATGCTTTCAAACGGAATGGTACAATCTGAGCTGTGAATATACATCTTCGATGTCATAATTTAGTCGGAGGTGAAATCGTTTTATGGCTTTTATATTGAGATATAACACCACCATGAATGGAGCCATGACCTTTACAGGGAATACGATGGGTCTAAACAAGGTGGCTAACCAGAACAATCAAGGAACTGCCGGGTCTATTGGCGCATTCATTACGCTGAATACGGCTTCGCAGGTTGGTAACTTTCCACTAGGTACAACACTCGATTATACGCAAAATTCTTCTGCCGCTATACTCAGTTTACCATCAGGGTCCTCTGTACTCTATGCTGAACTCATCTGGGCGGGGAGTTACAACTATGGGGGCAGAATGTTAGCGGAGCAATTCCTAATCCCATTACCTTTTCTACCCCGGCGGGTACCTTCTCAGTTTCGCCCGATCCAGCTACAGCTGTTAACACAGCCCCAGCAGCAAGCTTCTATGTCAACTCCGCAAATGTCACGTCACTCGTTCAGCAAGGTGGCGCGGGTACTTACGTTGCGGGAGGTATTCCAGGAACAGCTGCAGCTACTGAAAATAATACGAATTTTGCAGGTTGGACACTTGCTGTAGCTTATGGGAGTCCATTCCTGCCTTCTCGCAACATGAGTATTTTTGTGGGGAGTGAAATTGTTAATGCAACGATAGGAGCAGCCACAGCATCTATTACTGGATTTGCTACACCTATTACTGGGAACGTCACTGGCCGTTTGATGGTCAGTGCATGTGAAGGCGACCCACAAATTGCAGGAGACCAGGCGTTATTTGGCCCGACAGCAGATACACTTGTCCCGATCTCCGGACCAAATAACCTGGTGAACAACTTCTTCGCTTCCCAAATTAACAACGATCAAGGGGTACTCAATACCAACGGAACCTTCGGTAATCTGAATAGTAGTCCAGGCACAGCAGTCATCGGTGCACGCCAAGGGTGGGATATTACCAATGTTGACGTCTCTCCTGAGTTAATTAATGCTCAGACATCGGCTGTTATCCGATTACTTTCCAATCAGGATCAATATCTGGTGAACAGTGTCGGTCTTCAGGTCGATGTGAACGCACCTTTCTTCGTCTTTAATAAAAGTTCTAATGTGACATCTGCTTTGGTTGGGGACACGATTCAATATACGGTTACAGCATCTAATCAAGGCACTGCTGCTGCAACTCTAGTTTTGTTACAGGACAATTTCCCAAGTTCGGGCAGTTTCGTTCCAAACAGCTTGTCTGTAGATGGTGTACCTCAACCTGGGGCAAGTCCGGTTACGGGACTTAATCTCGGGGTTATCGCACCTGGCCAAACCGTTACCATTGTTTACTCCGTTCAAATTGTTTCTCGCCCCTCTGGCTCTACACAATCCAATGTCGCCAATCTAACATACAACTTCCAAAGTCTTCCTGGTGGTCCAACATTCCAAGGCATGTCTCAATCCAATGGCAACAATGTCACCATCAACAACCGCCCTCCTACGGTTCCGAACTACTCTTATACAACCAATGTAAATGTCCCTGTTTCCAATCAAGTTACAGGAACTGATCCTGACGGCGACCCACTTACCTATTCCTTGAACTCTGTTCCAACTAGCGGAACGGTTGTGGTGAATGCGAACGGTACGTTCACCTATACGCCTAATCCAGGTTATGTTGGCCCCGACTCCTTCACTGTGCTCCTCAGTGATGGTTTGGGTGGTACAGCGGTATCAACAGTGGCCATCACCATTGTCAATCGTCCACCTGTTGCGCAGAATCTCAATTTGACGACCAATAAGAATACACCGGTTAACGGACAAATCACGGCTTCCGATCCGGATGGAAGCACATTAACTTATGCACTGAATTCTCCCCCAGCAAACGGTACAGTTACGGTAAACCCGGACGGATCCCTTACGTACACACCGAATACAGGTTTCGCCGGTACTGACTCATTTACTGTTATTGTACGAGATCCAAACGGTGGAACGGCCATCTCGACCGTTACTGTTCAAGTGGTGAATCGTCCGCCTACAACGCAAAATGTGAATCTTACAACGCCTGAAAACATTGCCGTTTTTGGTCAAGTCATCGGCGTGGATCCCGATGGCGATCCATTGACTTATAACTTGAATTCCCAGCCTGCGAACGGAACAGCGGCTTTGAATCCAAACGGTACGTTTACGTATACACCGAACCCTAACTTTATCGGTGTAGATACGTTTACCGTGCTTGTCAGTGATCCAAGCGGCGGCACGGTAGTGTCTACCGTAACCATTACTGTTGTCAATTTGCCACCAACAACCCAAAACGTAAACTTGACTACTCCTGAAAATGTACCTGTATCTGGGCAGGTTATTGCTAGTGATCCGAATGCGGATCCGCTGACTTTTACGTTAAATTCAGCGCCTGCTAGTGGGACTGCCGTCGTCAATCCAGATGGTACTTTCACGTATACACCCAACGCATCCTTTGTAGGCACGGATTCATTTACAGTATTAGTCAGTGATGGTCGCGGCGGAACCGCTCTGAGCAACGTGACCATTCAGGTTACCAACCAGCCCCCTGTGGCTCAAAACCAGACGTTAAACACGCCAGGAAATACGCCTGTATCTGGACAAATCATTGCAACAGATCCGAATGCGGATCCATTGACTTTTGCCTTAAATTCCGTGCCAACGAATGGCACCGCTGTGGTGAATGCAGACGGTACGTTTACGTATACACCGAATGCTGGTTTTGTTGGTACAGATTCTTTTACCGCTATTGTGAGAGATCCATCAGGTGCATCAGCCATTGCTACAGTTACCATCAACGTACTCAACCAACCTCCTGTAACGAGTAATCAATCGCTCTCTACCTTACAAAATACACCTGTAACAGGACAAATCATTGCGACGGATCCCAATGCCGATCCGTTGACCTACAGTTTGCTGTCCCCGCCAACCAATGGCACGGTTACGGTGAACCCAGACGGAAGCTTCTCCTATCAGCCCGCGACAGGATATGTTGGCGTAGATACATTCTCTGTACTTGTCAGTGATGGACGTGGTGGAACAGCGGTATCTGTCGTTACCATTACTGTTGCAAACCGTCCGCCTGTCGTTACTAACCAATCCCTTTCTACGTTGCAAAATGTTCCAGTAAACGGGCAAGTCGTTGCTACAGACCCGGATGGTGATCCCCTTACTTATGCATTACAGTCTCCTCCAAGTAACGGTACCGCGATTGTGAATCCAGATGGAAGTTTCACCTATACACCGGTGACTGGATTTGTAGGTATTGATTCGTTCAGCGTACTGGTCAGTGATGGTAAAGGTGGAACGTCCGTCGGCTCTGTTACTGTGAATGTCATCGACCAGCCGCCTGTCACGCAAGATCTGCAGTTGTCCACCAACTTCAACACACCGCTAAATGGACAGATTCCAGCTACCGATCCGGATGGAGATACGCTCACGTACACGGTGTCTGTTCCACCTGCCAATGGTACGGTAGTACTTGATCCAGCAACTGGCGCCTTTACGTATACACCCAATGCCGGGTTCATCGGCGTGGACCATTTCTCCGTATTGGTTAGTGATGGCAAGGGCGGTACTGCGACTTCTAACGTACAGGTCGGTGTACCTGTTTCACCACCAGTCACATCCAATATCACACTAGATACCAATGCCAACGTACCTGTCGCAGGTCAGATTCCAGCTACTGACCCGCAGGGCGAAACGCTTACCTATACGCTCACTACCCCGCCACCAAACGGAACCGTTGTACTTGATCCAGCAACGGGCGCCTTTACGTATACACCCAATGCTGGTTTTATAGGTACAGATACGTTTGTTGTGACGGTGACAAACACGAGTGGCATCCCGGTGACAAGTACGGTGTCGGTCAACGTGGATAATCAGCCACCAGTTGTTCAAAATGTTTCTGTGGATACGGTTCAAAATACATCGGTTAACGGACAAATTCCAGCTACCGATCCAGAGGGCAACCCGTTGACCTACACCGTTACAGCAACGCCTTCACTCGGCACAGTTACGGTCAATCCGGACGGATCATTCACGTATACACCTAATGCAGGCGTTGTCGGTACAGATACATTCAGTGTTCTTGTGAGCGATGGTCTTGGTGGTACAGCAACCTCTGTTGTAACGGTCAATATTATTGATCAACCTCCCGTGACACAAGATTTCCAATTTACGACACCGGCGAATGTTCCTGTGGCAGGCGCGGTCACAGCTACCGATCCAGATGGAGATCCTCTGACGTTCACATTGAATTCCATCCCTGCAAACGGTACAGTTGTCGTCAACGTAGATGGCACATTCACCTACACGCCAAATGCTGGTTATATTGGAACAGACAGTTTCACGGTACTGGTTAGTGACGGTAAGGGGGTACTGCACTTTCTACAGTTACCATCAACATAATCAACGAACCGCCTGTTGCCACAGGTACGACGCTCACAACACCTCAAAATACACCTGTCAGTGGCGCAGTCACGGCTACCGATCCAGAAGGAGTACCGATTACTTTTTCTCTGCTCAGTCCGCCGGTTAACGGGACAGTTGCACTAAATCCTGACGGCACGTTTACGTACACTCCGAATGCTGGATATGTTGGTTCAGATTCATTCACGGTACTTGCGACAGATAGTCTGGGTGGCACAGATACTGCACCAGTCATCATTACCGTTACGAACGTTCCTCCCGTCACCACGGATGTTAGTCTGACTACGAGCATCAACATCCCGATTTCCGGGCAAGTGCTCGCCTCTGATCCAGCCGGTGATCCGTTAACGTTCAGTTTGCTTTCGCCTCCGGCGAACGGAACGGCTGTAGTGAACCCAGATGGTACGTTCACATACACACCGAATACCGGATTCGGAGGTCAGGATGCTTTTACTGTGCTTGTCAGCGACGGTAGAGGTGGCACAGCAGTCTCGACGGTGACGATCCAAGTCGTCAATCAGCCTCCTGTGACTCAAAATGAGATTTTGAACACCTTACAATCCACACCAATAAGCAGTACCGTCATCGCGACAGACCCTGATGGTGACCCACTCACCTATGTATTGGGTAATCCGCCTGTAAATGGTGTTGCTGTTGTCAATCCGGATGGCACGTTTACCTACACTCCGAATGCTGGATTTGCGGGTACCGATTTCTTTACAGCAACAGTTACCGATACACGTGGGGGACAGCAACAGCAGTTATCACCATTAATGTGGCTGTCAATAACCCGGTTGTGTCCAATCAAACGGTCAGTACCAATCCCAATACACCGGTTTCAGGTCAGATTACAGCTGTTGATCCAGCCGGTGAACCTGTCACGATTACGCTGCTTAGCCCTCCTGCCAATGGCACGGTAACCGTGAATCCAGATGGCACGTATACGTATACGCCAAATCCAGGATTTGTGGGTACAGACAGCTTTACCGTGCAGGCCACTGATCCAGGCGGCGGCATCGGAACAGGTGCCGTGACCATTTTGGTGAACAATGCACCTCCAGTGGCTGTCGGTACCAATGTGACAACCGCTGAAGATGTGCCGGTTTCAGGAGCAGTGACCGCAACGAGTCCAATCGGTAATCCATTAACGTTCACTCTGAATTCCGCACCTGTCAATGGAACGGTCGTTGTAAACACGGACGGAACGTTCACATATACACCGAATCCGGGATATGTCGGGCAAGATACATTTACCGTTATTGCCAGTGATGCTTTTGGAGGAACAGCTGTAGCGACAGCAGTGATTACCGTTGTAAATCAGCCGCCTGTAACGCAAGATCAGAATTTGACCGGTACACTAAATACACCGCTAAGCGGGCAAGTCATTGCTACCCATCCTAGTGGCAGTACACTTACGTACGCACTCGGATCACTGCCTACCAATGGTACGGTTACATTGAACCCAGATGGCTCCTTTACCTATACGCCTAACCCGAACTTTGCAGGTGTAGACTCATTTACGGTGTGGGTATTTGATAATAACGGTGGAAGTGCTGTATCTACCGTCACCATCACCATTCCCATTTTACCACCCGTTATTAATAGCACGCAGTTTACAACCAATGCAGATCTCCCGGTTAACGGTCAATTGAATGCCACGAGTCCTGAAGGAATTCCGGTGACGACTGCACTGGGTAATCTCCTTCCAGTGAATGGAACGGTTACAGTCAATCCAGATGGTACGTTCACGTATCAGCCGAATTTAGCCTTTGTAGGTACAGATACGTTCAGTGTAATCGCAACGGATGCCAACGGAGCCACAACCACAGGTACCGTGACCATTCTAGTCATTGCTGTACCACCCGTTGCAAACGATGTGTTCCTCATTACCCCGATTAACACGGCTGTTTCAGGTCGTGTAACAGCAACAGATCCGGATACTTCCGTATTAATCTATACGTTGTATGTTCCGCTTCCAGCTAATGGAACAGCGGTTGTGAATCCGGATGGGACATTTACGTACACACCGAATCCCGGATTTACGGGTGTAGATACCTTCCCGGTCATTGTTACGGATGCCTATGGTTTAAATGATATCGCACTTGTTACCGTGACTGTCATTGCAGATACACCTGTGGGACCACCTGTCAATGTAGCCACGACTACTGGACAGAGCGTAACAGGAACAGTTACGGTGACTGATCCTGCCGGTCTTGTTGTCACTTATGCTTTGGGTACTTCACCTAGTAATGGTACAGCCGTTGTGAACTCAAATGGGACATTTGTATACACTCCAAATCCTGGTTACGTAGGGCAAGATACGTTCACAGTGATTGCAACGAATTCAGCAGGACAGATTACCCTAGTTCCGGTCAACATCACGATTGTTGCAGGAACTGGAGGTCAGCCCGTAACGAATGACGTAGGGATTGGAACCAATCAAGGCCAGCCGGTGTCGGGTCAAATTTATGCCAGTAGCCCTGATAATTTGCCACTTACCTATGCTCTAGGTGCTCCTGCCGGTAATGGAACTGTGAGTCTAACTCCTACTGGTGGATTTACGTACACGCCAAATCCGAATTTCTCGGGAACGGATACGTTCACTGTTGTGGTGACAGATAGTCTGGGTCGAAACTCGACAGCAACGGTTACCGTGGTCGTATATCCGGTTTCATCTGTTACGCCTACGCCACCAGTGAATCCGGATGTCCCCAATAATCCGAATACACCTATTAATATCAGTGCTCAATTAGGTACCCTATCCGGAGTACCTGTAAGAAGTGCAGCACCAGGAGCTGGCACGGCTTATAGTCTGGCCTCTGGACCAAATCATGGCGTCATCTCACTCGGAGCAGACGGTTCATTTGTCTATACTCCAAATTCAAACTTTGTAGGAACAGATAACTTCGTTATTCGCTATATTGATGCGCAAGGTAAAGTCGTCCTGTACAGCGTAACTATACATGTTGCAACTCCAGCCGGTACACCTGCCCCTGGAACTGGTGCGGGCGGGGGTGGCAGCTCTGACACAGGTACGGCTATTCCAGTTCAACCTGATCCAACACTTACCTTGAACCTCAGGGGTGAAGAGAATCGAACATTGTTTAGTAATCTTGATTCATTACGGATTGGTAGGATCATCCGAGCAAGAGTATTACGAGCTCCGCAAAACGGCAAATTAACTATAAATGACGATGGTTCGTTCAATCTGGCTCCCAATGCAAATTTCAAAGGATTCATTGAGTTCACCTTAGTGGTGACAGTGGAATCGGGAGCAGAGTATACGATTTATGTGACCGTCAACATCATTGCAGACGATGAAGAATAACGTTATTTCTTCTTACAGATTTTTTTCTTACGCTGGACCGTTTTTGATTTCGTTGAAGTTGAAGTCCGACTTTTTTCTTAGTTGACGATTGTTTTTTTCTCCCCTTGCTGCCTCGTGGCGGTGAGGGACTTTTACTTCCACCTTGGGATCCATCTCAACCAAGGGTTCATCCGGTTCGTCCGGTTTCTCCTTTTCGAGCGAGAACGTTCGCAGGTGATCTAAATTAAATGGCTGTTCTGCATCTTCATACTCTATTGTGACTGTCTGTCGTTGTTGTTCTACGTATATTGGTTCTTCCAGTACAGCAGCTTCTTTGAGATCAGCGAGTGCTTTATCCGATATTGGTTTTTTGACTACTAATAGATGATACATAATTTGGTACGTTACATTGAGCTGAGACTGTCGGAGTAACCCCAGCTCCACCTCGTTATATAATCCATGGTAGGCTGGAAAATAGAAAAATTCCATGTTTAACAGGCGAAAATCCACAGGCATAGGCTCAATAATTTGATGTTTACGCATGAGGGCCGATGGATCCGTAGTCAGCTCATAATCATCCTGAGCTGGTTCCCCCGCCTGAGTCGTCCAATAAGCGGGCGAATGCTCATTAAATTGTTGTTTGAACTGTGGGTTTACCATATGAAGAGATGCATGAGCATACGGAACAACAATACAAACAGTAGCGCCATGGCGACAGATGCGATAGATCTCCTTCATCACCTGAGATAAATCATGAACATACTGCAAACTATGGGAACACATCACCATATCTACACTGTTATCCTCAAGAGGAATTGGCAGGTTAAAGTCGTGTACAATATCTGTAGTAGCATAAGGTATTTTGTCTATACCGATGCAGCCCGTATGCTTGTTCTCTCCACTTCCTAGATCAATTCTCACCCTGCTCACTTCTTTCTGATCTGTAGTTCTTGTAGTCTATTCAGATCAGGACAGGAATGCATATGCATTCACCCGATGAGGTTGAGCAAAAAAAAGATCATGGTTGCTACATGAACATCCTTTATCTGTTGAACCAGTGAACCCATCTCCTCTAGGTTAGTAGGCGCGTATTACTCCTAATATTGAAATACAAATTGTAATTCATTAACTTTTGGATTCATAAGGATATCTTTCATAATCATCCAAATAACACCTAACTCCGTATAGTAGTACTCTTCAACAAAAGAAAACTCTGCCAATAAATTAGATTAGCAGAGTTAGTTTGAAGTAAATAATTTAGAGTTCTTTCATAGTTCACCCTATATATGTGATTATATTATATGCTAGATAAAGGCTTTTTCTTTCCATTCATATGAACTCAACAAACGATGAAAACCAAATTAATTATTGTTTGAATGAGTAATAGTACGATTACGGCCTACTGCTTTGGCTTGATATAAAGCAGAATCAGCTAAACTGAACAATTCTGTTGCTGATATTGAGTTTAGCGGATATTCCGCAATTCCTGCTGAGATTGTGACAGAACGATTAATGGGAAGAACACTTGCTTCAAGTGTGATACGAATGCGCTCTGCCGTTTCATAGGCCTGCTTAGAATGACAATGTCTCATTAATACAACAAATTCTTCCCCACCGAATCGAAAACAAACGTCGTTGAGGCTTACAGACATTCGTAGCAGACTCGCAACATATTTTAGTACTTCATCCCCAGCAGAATGACCAAATTCATCGTTAATCGATTTGAAGTGATCAATGTCAAATATGACCAGAGAAAATGGAATCTCTTCCTCAATCCATTGCTGAATGACTTCATCAAAAACTCTGCGATTATTTATGCCAGTGAGTACATCCGTCCTGGCGTCATATGTCAATTGATCCGATTTGTTTTTGAAGTTTGCCATGGCTTGAAGAACAGTGTGCGTGAGTATATCTGCTTCACGATTCCAATGTGATTTTATGACCGGTAGTTTAACCGTGCCCTTATCCATCTGATTAATTACATCAGCAAGCATTACAAAAGGACTTGCAAGCCTGCGTGCAAACCTCACCACAAAAAAGGTCAAGATCAGAAAGGGTACGGCAGTATATATGAGTAACATGCGAATATGATTGTTAAGCTGGTCAAACACCATTTGAGTAGGCGTAACGATAACCACTCCCCAACTTGTTAAGGGGACTTTATAATACCCTGCGAGAGAGTCTACTCCTGCTAAGTTCTTATATCGAGCTTTTCCCATCTGATTATTCATTAACTTCTGTACTACAGTATTTTTGCTGACGTCTTCTCCAATTCGATCTTCATCTGGGTGAAACAACAATGTGCCTTTTTTATCGACAATGAAAAAATAAGAACCATCGCTATACTTGAGTTGATTCCCAAAGGAAAGATTTAGAATGTTATACTCCTGCAAATGGATATTTCCGCCTATCATACCTAAAAAACGACCCGAGGCATTAAAAACCGGCTCACCTAGAAATACAATTCGGCTTTGATCTTGTGATACCGGAAAGGCTTCCGATATATATGATGCTTGAGAGCTGATTGCTTCCTTTGCAGCTTTCGAGCTGACATGTTTACCTATACTGGATTCATAGTAGGGTGAGATTGATAACACAAGACCTTCCTCATCAGCAAGGGCAACTGAGTTGAAAAAGTTGCTACTATTGCGAATGAGATCCAATGATTTATTCATTTGTGTAGTATCCCTTAAATTCGTGTTTTGGATATAATCTGCCGCAAATTTTAAGCTGCCCTGCATAGATAAAAACAAAGAATCTAAAGTTTGGCTCATTTGAACAGCTTTTGCATAATTAATCGAGAGCGTGTTATCTATTATGGTCTCCTTCTGAGAGGTATAAGAGGATATAACCATAATGGTTAGAGTCATCAAAACCGAAATGGTTACCAAGGCACATAGCAAAACAGTAATACTGATCTTTCTCAACTTGTATTATTCTCCTTGCAGATCATATGTTTGTTTTAATCAATTTAAATTCTATTGTTCGATCTTACACCAAAGGTGTTAAGAAATAATAAAGTCTTACTGGATTTTTTAATATTTAACTATTTATTTCATTCCGATTCTGAAACCTACTGGATATGTGTACTCTTTTTTAAAAGATTAAACGCTAAAATATCTATCTACAGAAACCTCAGTACAACAAACCACATTTTGGTCAATACCTCATTTATTAAACATTGAAAAAAGATCGTAGGTTATAAACTGCTTTCGGGAATTTGTCTCGAAAGAATACTGTATAATCTTCTGACTTTTAACTGCTGGCATAAAAAAATGCACCCCCTTAGAATTTCATCAGATAAACCAGGGGTTTAATCCAATGTCTATTTTAAGGGGTGCACTTCATATTTTAGAAATCAGTTTTTTTTATTTCGTTAAAGCGCCCTTTAATGGAATAAAAAAAATATGGCCTTATATAAGAATGATACGCTATTTATTAGCATAAATAATATTTTCACGAGTGGGGGTCAGACACCCTTAGCTTGAACCAGTCTTTTTAGCGACTGAATTTGACCTAAGTGCATCGCTTCATGGTAAGCCATCATGGCTGCAAATTCTCCAAAAGTCTCCAATCCCGGACGTGGTCTTGGCAATCTTTCATCAAAGGCTTTATCAGGAATATTTTGAATGCGAACATACTGCTCCTTTAATTCAGCAACAAGGACTTTTAACGACGGAACTCCTTCGTTCGATTGCCGGGGTTTTGTTCCAGAGTCAAAAAAGTTCGCATACTCCGCAGGTAGTGTTCCTTTACCTGGGAATAAATGTAGTTCTCCTGCATATAAGATATGTCCTACTTGCCAACGAATATTGTTATTGAAACCAAATGGAATTACGTCAGCCATTTCCGGTGAAGTCCCCTCTAACACCTGCATGATTCCTTGTCTCGTTATAGTAAACTGCTGTTTAATAAGATTGACCATTTTCATACCTCCTATGGTTTTTCAAGCCTGGTAAACTTCCCGCTCTCTACTTATTTTGCTTTCTACAAATCTTTTACTCGTCTTTTCATAGATCGATTTGTAAAATCAGTACAAACCTAATTCTTGAGCCAACAATATGTGTCCTTTCTTTCGACTTTCTTGATCAGGATAAAAATCAACGATAATTATTTCATCAACTAAACTATCTTTCGCTAGCTGATGTAATGTCTCAGCAACATTTTCTACACTACCTATCACGAAACGAGATTTATTACGTTCCCTAGCACTTTCTTCCGCTAGAGTGTATATATGATTTTTCGCTTCCAATGGTGTTGAAAACGAGAAATCTATTGTTCCCGTACTGATTTGTGCCCACATTAACTCTGCTGGACCGGCTATGAAGTCAGCCTCTTCTTCAGTTTCGGCCACGATAACCATTAATGCCATTATACTTTTTGGTTCACTCAGATAAGAAGAGGATTTAAATTCGTTTTTATAGGCTCGTAACATAGGAATAGCTAAGTGTGGTGCGAGTTGAGCAGCGAACACAAAACCTAATCCTTTATCCAGTGCAAATTTTAAACCACCTTCGCTAGAGCCTAACATGTACACATCTGGTATCATTGACATGTCACCCGGCGGGGTTATCTGGCTAAATGGATGATCCTTTTTGAAATCACGATTAAAAAACGAAAGAAGATCCTCCAGTTGATTAGGGAAGTCATTTGCCCACATTAACTCTCTAGACCGTAGCAAAGCTAACATCGTTTGTGCATCAGTTCCGGATGCCCTTCCTATACCAAGATCAATCCGCCCTGGGTGAAGCCCTTCAAGCAAAGTGAAATTCTCCATTACTTTCAATGCACTGTGATTAGGCAGCATCACTCCTCCAGAACCCACCCTAATCCTCTTTGTATGAGCTGCCGCATGCATAGACAACATTTCAGGCGAAGTACTTATCGAAGTTTTGGTATTGTGATGTTCCGTAAACCAATATCTTGTGTAACCTAATTCCTCAGCTAATTGCGCCATCTCAACTACATTTTTAAGACTTTCTGAAGCATTACTATTCCCGTATATATGAACAAAATCTAAAATTGAAAGTTTTAAATCGTTATTCCCGATGTTCACTGAATGATCCCCCTTTCTGGTACCGTCTAATGGATCGGATCGTTTTTCGACTGCGTCACCAGGACAAATTAGCTTTCGGTCGAATTTCTCCCGGCTAACCGTTCTCGCGTCATCATGACAATTACATTTCGATGACGATCTTCCCGACCATCGCACCGCTTGCGAGGTGGCTATATGCATCTTGGTAATCGGCAAACGCGAAAACTCGATCAATCACAGGGTTCATCTTATGTGCTGTCATGGCGGCAAGGAGTGCTTCAAAGTCCATACGTGTGCCCATCGTCGTAGTGTTCAGGCTGAGCGCCCGACTCATGATGTCAACGGGTGAAATTCCACCGCCCGAGCCACCAGCGAAGCCGACTAGCGCTACGTTGCCACCAATTCGGGTTGATGCTGCCGACTTCACAATTGTTTTTTCGCCTGCGATGTCGACAACCTTGTCAACGCCAATGCCGCCAGTCAACGCAAGGATGTCCTTCTCCCAATCGGGCTGCTTGGTATAGTTGACAACCGCCTCGGCACCGAGTTCCTTCAGTCTCTCGGCCTTCTCATCCGAAGAAGTGATCGCCAGGACACGGGCTCCGACCATCTTCGCGATCTGCAAGGCGAACAGCGCTACACCGCCCGTGCCCTGTACCAGTACCGTCTGACCGGGAGAGAGAGGTGTCTTCTGATTGAGCGCAGCCCATGCAGTCACAGCCGCGCAGGGTAGAGCAGCAGCAGCGGTGAATGACAGATAGTCTGGCAGATGGACAATTGCAGCCTCGTTCAAGACTATATATTCAGCGAGCCATCCATCGGTGGTAAAGCCTACGCTACTCGAGAAGTATTCTGGCAGGATCGGGCCACCAATCCAATATTCCCAGCAGTTTGCCGACACACGATCACCGACCTTCACCCGTGTGACGGAATCACCAACAGCTACGACCTCACCAGCACCATCTGAAACCGGGATAACCTGCTTTACCTCTCCAGGATAGTTATCCTGTAATATGGCCTGATCACGATAGTTGAGCGAGGCGGCACGAACGCGCACGAGAACATCACGTCGTCCAATACTGGGCTTAGCCTCCTCATTTAAGACAAGATTCAACGCATTATTTTCAACTTTCAATCTAACTGCTTTCATTTCATTCACGCTTCCTTTCTTTCATGTCAATTATCCTTCTTTTTGGAGGGATCATCTTTTCTCACTTTCGTTCATTTCAAATAAGAAAGAACTTTTATCTTTAATGCATGCTCTTTACTTTGTCTCGGTTGATACCTGATCGACGTACAAACAATCCAATAATAAAGCCAATAACAGCAATAAGCATCATAGTCCAAAACACATGTTGTGCCCCTGCAGATATCGCATTTGCAATTTCACTTGGCATAGTTGGGGTTGATGAAGTAGCGAAATACTTATTCTTTCCACCTGTTAAAATACTGATGGCTACAGCAGTTCCCATTGCGCCAACGACTTGCATCAATGTGTTTAGGGCCGCTGAACCATGAGGATATAATTCAGAGGGCAGTGAGTTTAAGGCGTTTGTTTGTGAAGCTGGCCAAATGAGGGCAATCCCACCTGCAAGAACCATATGCAATGCAACAATGAATCCAACAGATGAAGATGGAGTTAAAGTTGTTAAGAACCATAGTACCAATATCACAACAATTAAACCCGGGATGATGACCCATTGGGGGCCATACTTATCGAATAGTCGCCCTGAGACCATTTGCATAATACCATTAAGCGCACTACCCGGTAGTAAAATTAACCCTGTAATAAATACCGAAAGCCCTGCTCCTGTCTGTAAGTACATGGGCAATACAATCATGGTCGACATGAAAATCACCATACACATCATCACAAGGAAAACACCAAGCACAAACATCGGATATTTGAATACACGCAAATTTAGTAATGGCTGATCCTTCCTTTGTCGCAAGACAAACAACACAACTGCAATCAATCCAACAATGATTAACGTTAGAACGGTGGGACTCGTCCATCCACCTTCTGATTCCCCCGCGTGAACAAATCCAAATACAATACTTCCAAAGCCAATTGTCGATAAAAATGCTGAAAGTATGTCAATCCGCTGCTTCGTTACTTCCGTTACATTCTCTAAATACTTCAACCCGAATAACATGCCGATTACTAAAAAAGGAAGCAATGACCAGAAAATATAGTGCCAAGATAAATATTGGATTAACATTCCGCTAATCGCCGGCCCCAATGCTGGTGCGAAGGATAAGACCAACCCCACATAACCCATTGCTGTGCCTCTCTTTTCTGGGGAAAGATTACAAGTATTGTATTAAACATGAGCGGTAATAGTAGGCCCATGCCAATAGCCTGTAAAACACGTGCAAACATAAGCATTTCAAAGTTAAATGATAGAGCCGCTAACAATGTCCCCGCTGTTAAACCTATCGTTGACGCAATAAATAATTGTCTTGTCGTAAACATTTGTAATAACTGACCCGTGAATGGAATGATTATACCAAGCGTTAATAAGTACCCTGTTGTTAACCATTGCGCTGTAGCTGCTGTAATGTGAAATACTTCCATTAAATTCGTTATTGCTATGTTTAACGAAGTCTCACTAAACATGCCAACAAAACCGCAGATGAGTAGCGATACCAAGATGGCACGCGTATTGTATTGTCTCCCCACTTCTATAACTCCTTATACAACAATTTTAGTGTAATAAGCTTTAGTAGCTGAATACCAGCTCAGGTACAAATTTCTTTGTCATATCCTCGTTTACCTTATAAAAATATAAGTCCCTTGCTTCTTAGGAATGATAATTCCACAGTGTGCTATTTGCTATAAATGATAAGACAACGTTGATAAAGGAATACCATCAAGACCTTTTACAAGCTAATATGGACACAGTGCAAACTTGATAAAAAGCACCACTAACACGATGAACAAACCCTGCTTTTTAAGCGATATATGACGAGAACAGTACAAGAGTGATATCAAAAAACTCATACCTACTACAGAACTCGAACGAACATAAAAATCCAAAATTGAATGCCAGTATCGCGATTAGTACCGACGATTAAGCCTAATGAGCGAACCTTTGTAGAGCTATCTTGTAGTAAATTTCTGCAGCAACAAGCCGCTATTATTGGTTATTACAACATTGAGTGCAGTTTCGCTGAGAAAGTCAACAAAACCGCAGATAAGCAGTAATGCTATAAAGGCACCTGAATTGTATTTTCTGTCTCTGAAGATTCCATCTTTATTCCTCCATCATCTATACATATTTTTAACTGGACTTGCTTTTGTAATATTATTGGAGTATCGTATTTTTAACAAGTACGATTTTTTATAGAACATACTATCAAAAATCATACTAATGAGTGCTTAAAGGCTTTTAAGAGCTCAGTATATACTTCGGGAGGAGAAAATATGAACAACAGCAAGAAATTCACGTGTGAATGTGGACTAAACAAAGTACAAAAAATCGTTGCTGGAAAGTGGAAATTATCATTATTATGGTATATTTCCGAGGAAACAAGAAGATTTGGGGAAATAACACGAATTTTTCCGCATATCACACAATCCATGCTAACGAAGCAACTTAGAGAATTAGAAAGCGATGGACTCATACATCGTGAAGTTTATAAAGAGGTTCCACCAAGAGTAGAATATTCTTTAACACCTCTTGGCCAGAAGTTTATACCTATCCTCCAAAGTATGTCTGAATGGGGAGACAGCAATTTGAATAGAATCGATAATGTTAATGAAAATGATTGTTTCACAGTCTAACATTAATATTTTGTCTTATAGACAGCAAAACAGCCGGCTGGCGACCGGCTGTTTTACATTGTATACAATTAAGACAAATCTACTTGAAAATAGATCAAACAAGTAAAATGTAATCCTTTAATTACATATTTTATTTATGTTCAAACACCTTGGGGTTGTCCTTCTGAGCTCAGTGCATATACATGTTCTAAGACGATATTATGAGGGACACCGCAAACTATCAAGGTTCTAAATAGGGAATATCCTGTCGTCGTACTATTGATGTTACTTCAACGAATTTTCATGACAGCTTAATATTCTTAAATTTGGGTAGTTTCCCTTAAATTCGTGTTGTGGATATAATTTGCCTCAACTTTCAAGCTGCCTTGCATAGATAAAAAAAAGAATCTAAAGTTGGGCTCATTTGAACAACTTTCTCATAATTATTCGAGAGCGTATTATCTATAATGATTTCCTTCTTAAATTCCTTGCAGACCATATGTTTGTTATAATCAATTTAAATTCTATTGTTCGATCTTACATTAAAGTTGTTAAGGAATAATAAAGTCATACTGGACTTTTTAATAGTTATCTATTTATTTCATTCCCCATTCTGACCTATAGGTTATATGTACTCTTCTTTAAGATGAATTAAAGCTAAAAGATCTATTTACAGTAACCTCAGCCTCTATTATTGGGTTTAATTAAACTTCCACTATTGTTTATATGAAACAAACGCATAGTTTGAATACCAATTTTAAGACCCCCGCTGTCCGACACGAGGGTCTTTCCCCAGCCCAATGTAATGTGTCATTGGGAGGACTATATATACTATGTTATGCGACTCAACATTATGCGGGGAGATTTTCTTTTCTAATGTTGAGATTTAATAGCCGCACTTTGTAGATTATCCAAAATGGTCAGATCTATTGAATGCTATTGTATTTAATTAGATATGAGTTTCACCATGATTGTGGATTGCTTCTGCTTCCTGTACTCTAGTTTTAAACGTTGTGTATGATAACCGAAACCGGAAGGATACATTACTTTGTGAGGCATAAACGTTTCAAAATAATGATAACCTATAGCTTAATATTTAGGTAGATTACACACCAGATTTGTACAGAAAAACCGTTTTTGTAGAATATAAAGAATGATCTTTCTCTTGATCATACATAACCACTTTTTTTCTCCGCTATGAGGCAAAGATAATGATTAAGTAAATTAAATTTTGACTATAACGCCTCCATGCTTCTATTTCTAGATAAAAATTTTGTGTTGTGTTAAGGCATTTTGCTCAGGAAACAGTGTATCCCGCTGCTGCAATGCGAGTACTGAGAAGTAATGCTTCTTCTGTACTATTTACTGTATATGCCAGTTGCATCGTACCTGACTGAGGGAAATGAGTAGGTCTCTCAAACATATTATTTTGAAAACGAATAGATACTATATTGGGATTGTCAGGCGTTATTATATACAAAATAATATAATGCACTTCCATGCTAACCCTTCTTTCATTTATCATTGATCGAGAAAGACAAAAGAGATCACTAAATTAGGGATTATAGGGTTATACTATTGTTCGCCAATATAAGAGCTAATTGTTCTTTAAGTTCTTCTACACTTTGGCACATAATTAAAGAGTTCATCCATAAAAATCGTTGTCCCTCTCTCCTCTCATTGAAGAAGCTATCCTCATGTAAACAAATTATAGGTTTGTTAAGAGCATAGGCATATCCAATCTCCCATAAGGTATTAGATGTACCATTGTCATTTTTGTCTATAACAGCAATAAAAAGATCACAATCTTTTATTATTCTATTACATAATTCAAATATCTCACTTTCGCTATTAGAGTTTGTAGATTGAAGTTCTACATCTCGATGTGGAAGATGTGTAGTTAAAAAATTTCCTTCCATAATCGCATTAAGTTGTTCCAACTTCCATCTAGTTTCAGAAGTAAGAGTAGATCCTGACAGATATACATTTTTGTGCAATGAATTCACTCTCCATTTCTCTCCTGTATTATTCATTAATTTCATTTATTGTATTTATTTTATTATTTCTAAAATAATATTCACTGTCATATTCGTTGACTTCACGAATTACTTTACATGGAGTACCCAATGCGACCACATGAGATGGAATATCTTTTGTAACAACGCTACCTGCTCCAATTACTGTGTTATCACCAATCGTAATACCCGGGAGGACAATTACACCTGCTCCAAGCCAACAATTTCTTCCTATTTTTACCGGAGCATTAAATTGGTAGGCCTGTTCCCTCAATTCAGCCATAATAGGATGCCCCGCTGTAGCTATAGTGACATTAGGACCAAACATAGTATGATCTCCTACATATATATGAGTATCATCAACAAGTGTTAAGTTGAAATTAGCATAAATGTTCTTTCCAAAATGAACATGCTTTCCTCCCCAGTTTGAACGAAGAGGAGGTTCTATATAGCACCCTTCTCCAATCTCTGCAAACATGTCTCTTAACATTTCTTTTCTTTGCTCTTCCTCTGAGGGGCGGGACATATTATAGTCATAAAGCTTATCCAAACACTTAGCTTGATCTTTGCTGAGTTGCACGTCCCCAGGCAAATATAAACTACCATTGTGCATTTTTTCTCTAATATTCAAAACTATATCTCCTTAAAAATAATTATTTTTCGTTACTCCACTTTATTTTGTTTGAACGTCTAAGCTGTCTATATCAAGATAAGCAGATCAAAGTTTGATAACCTTGTCTAACTAATGACCATATATAGAGCTATTGGGCGTACTTTTCATACAAAACCACATATAGCTAATCGGTATAAATTTTCTCCACATCACAATTAAGCCGCACCAGCTAATCGTTATTAGTATTCGTCATATTGTAATTTCAATTTGAATGTTTTCTGGCCCTAGAATACTACTCTCATAATATCCATCACCTGTTGTTCGAGGACCTCCGTTAACGGAATATCCTGCATTCGAAAGTTCTAATGTTAAACTGTCCACCCGATCCTTACTTCCTACACTAAAGGCTAGATGAATCAAGCCGGTTTGCATTAGTCCAGGAGTTCTCTCAGTTAATTCTGGACGATTCATAAGTTCTAATCTTGCTCCAGTCTCAAAAGTTAGAAAATACGTTTTCAATCCTGTACGAGGGTTATAATATAGTTTGTTTGCTTGAGCACTGAAATACTTCATGTAAAATTGTTTATTTAGCTCCAAGTCATGTACATACATTGCAATGTGTTCAATTCTCATTTTTTAATCTCCTTATTTTTTTGCATTAAGTTAATTACATAGAGTTGATATTTAATTTAGCCTTATTCAAAGCTTAATACCTATATTTATCGTTTGAAGAATTAGTACTCATCCCGCCCTGTTGTGAGTAATTTGAAGTAAGGAGGGATTACTTCTTGATGAGTGAACCTGATGACGTCAGGTCCCTTTGAGTCAATTTTATTTTGAGAGCGTCAATGGAACATATGACAGTCATAGGTAGACCAGTGCTTCAAAACGTGATACGGGCCATCTAATTTTCTTTGGCATTAAATATTTCTGTTACCCATCTTTAGCAATAATAGAACGTTGATAAAAGACCAGAGACTAGCCTCCAAGAAAGCGAGCTAAATCATGTGGGAACTTATTTTTCACGAGCACACTTTATAAAGTTTATTTATTAAGTGTGCATAAATCATTCATATGAATCATCAATTGAGCCAACTGGTTTCACTTCAAATGACTGATTCGATATTTTTAATGTTGTGTAAGTGCCAATCCGGATGACTACCACTAGAATTATATATGCCACTCTTGCACCCCTTTGGATTATACAGATTTTTTTATATTAGAGCATGGGGATTCATCGGGTGTGTTGCAATTTATAGTTGAACACCAGGCCTAGTAAGTCAATTGTCTCCGATTCACACCTCACCTACATCTAAATTCGTACAATCGAAATTGGCATACAAATTTTCACTATATGATTATAATAGCCATAATCAAATCTAATATTCAATTCCATGCTTAGTTTACCCTCCGTGGAGCCCAACAGTTTTTTTAAGGTTTACGTCGAAGTATTCCCTCTGATTCTATAGTTTTGTTCTTTATTCTCGTCATTTTTCTTGCGCATTCTCGCTCCTTAGTAAATTTAGCATCTCAAGCCTCATATAATTCTCCATCAATCATCTTTTGCTTTTCAGTTTTCATAATATTACTTCTTTTCTATTTTAAAAAACTCTGTTTGTGGTTTAGCTGACTTTGTTAGGCATGCCGAGATAATGACAGCCCCCAGCACTGCAATCATTGCATTCAATAAACCAAAGTGTTCTCCTAGGAAGCCAAGACCTGGTGGTCCTACCAATGATGCTATATATCCTGACGTAGCGACAGCCCCGACTCTAGCTGCTGCACCTTCTGGCTTATCTCCAGCAGCAGACAGGCCTACCGGGAATCCTAACGAGGCACCAAGTCCCCACAGAATTACACCAATAGCTGCTAATAAATAATGTTGACTCCAAATTACGAGACTTAGTCCCATCACTGCTGATAAAGCACATCCCATTAAAACCTTTATCCTTCCGTAACGACCCAATATCCATCCGCCAGAAAAACGACCTAGCGTCATAGCGCCAACAAATAAACCATAGATAACAGATCCTGTAGACGCATTAAGACCATAACCATCTACCATAATTAATGGTAGCCAATCATTTGCGGCACCTTCAGCAAACGCCATGCCTAAAACCATAATCCCAATAAGTATAGTTCTTTTTCTGTCCATACCTTAATTTTTCTTCCAACCACACCGTTATCAGTACTTACATAATTAGTTTCCATCCCCGTAGTTTTGGGTAGGTAACGAAAGCAACTTAAGAGAATAACGGATATCAATACTGCAAGTATAGAAAAATGGACAATAACAGGCAATTCAAGTACTTCAGCGCTTACTCCAATAATAGCTCCAAGGAGTGTACCCACACTAAAGAATCCATGTAGGGCTGGTAGAAGAATTTTATCTAATGTCTTTTCTACTGCTGAACCTTCCATATTGAGGCCAACTTCAGCTGCACCAAATCCGCAACCAAAAATAAATAACCCTATCATAACGATACTTGTAGTAGTTGTCATTGTACCTAGACCAATGATTAAGAACCCGACCACAATTAGAAATGAACTAACTACGATTACTAAACGCGCTCCTTTTCGAGCGATGATAGAACCGGATGATAACAAGCCTACAAGTGAACCTGTGGCTAGAGCAAAAATGATAATTCCCATTTCTGCAGTTGATAAGTTTAACTGATCTCGAATAGCAGGCGTTCGAGCAACCCAAGAAGAAAATGAAAGTCCTGGTAACGCGAAAAGTATAAAAAGAATATTACGAATGTGTTGCTGCTCCTGAAATTTCATAATATGTTTATGTTCATCTCCCTTCTAACTCCTAACACCAAACTGGAATTTTTCTTTATATAATTTTTTACCAACCTCACTTACATCAAACTCTTTTAAAAACACTTTTAATAAGTATCAACTTACATGAATTCAGACAGAATGTCTAGATTAAATATTGTAAACGTTGATTCCAAAAGTCTACATGGTTTTCTAACATGAACAGCCTTATTTTCTCAAAACAATTCGTCATTAAAACAACAAGCCTACTCCTTTAAAAAAGAAATAGACTTGTTTTATAAAGTTTGATTGAATTGCGTTTATACAAGTCCATCGGAGAATTTCGCTTGTTTTTTTACAATATTCTATAGAATGATCTACTAACTTAAGCTAATGGAGGCAAACAAATGCAAATTTACACGCACTGGGACATAGGAAGATGGCTCAATACGCCCATCTTTACTAAAAAAAATGTTTCAGATTGGGTTGGAGAGGAAGTTACCATCCGTGCTCGTACGAAGAATCATCCCTGGAGGACTATCCGTGTAGCTCGTTTCCCATATTCAGATGGAACTCAGGCAGGTCCCTACGCTTGTGCTCCAACGCGTGAAGGATTTGAGGTTTTGTTTACTCGCTGGGAATTTGATAAACCCGACTTAGATCTTCATACTAATCCAACGACTTAAATTTTGTTGATGTCTCATTAATATTTACAATATCTAGCGAGTCTCGAAAATCCCTACATTAGTAACGGCAACTTTAGGATTGCCGTTACTTTGTGTTATGTTTTTGCTGTTTTATTCCTCATTTGAGAACTACCTCTTATGGTTCATTTTATTCTAAGTGGTATTAGGGACAAAATCTTTTCCGAAAAAAAATAAAAAGAACATCCTTATATTGAACCTTCTGTACAAGTGCCTTGTCGTTTCATCCCGGTCTTGACCTTTACGTTTGAGATAAGCATCGTAGACAATTATAGAGAGGTCAAAAATCATACAAAGTGTCACTGGGTACTCTTTTGCGGCATTTTCGACAGTAATTATCTTTGCATTTTATCTCCTGCATCCAGATTTCCAAGCACCTTTTTAGCATTGCATTTTCCGGTTTCGGCCGCATCATCTGTCTGTCTTGGTCAACGTATTTCTTTCGTCTTCCACGTAGAAATATTTATTTAAACTTCTGACCTTTAGCTGCTGGCATACAAAATCCACCCCTTTGAATACACATTGGATTAACTAAGGGGTGTACTTCATTCTACTGATAATGAAATTTTGTCGGATTTTTTTTAAAACTTCACCTTTCTAATCGGAATGGTAATATGCTTTTCCAATTCAGCAATCGGTGCAAGTTATTCTTCTCAGCATTGTCTAGTTCCAATACCAAATTTCCAACTTTTAAGTAGTAATAAAATGTCTGACTTTATCTCTATAATTCCGCAATGACACAACGTTCTAGTCCCGCGACATGAATGAATTGAAAATTGTGGAGAATAAAAAAGATGTTGATCTCTATCAGACCAACATCTTCTAGATCGCTTAATTGAAGTTTCTACTGTTTTGCAATTTCTTTATAGTCAAACCAATCAAAATCAACATATGAAAGATTATGATGATGGTTGCCATCTTGATTTAACGCTTCATTTAAATCTAGTTTGGCTTGCTTACTTCCATACAGACCAATGTAGGTTCCAGTAAAACCACCAGCACGATCAGTACTAAGCAATCGACCATCGGCTTTTTCAAATAACACGCTCCACGAGACGTACTCATTGGCACGATAATAAAAGCTGTACTCCTGCTCAAGTCCAACAACCCTCAATTGAATATGATGATCGCTCCATGGATGTGAGATCAGAAATTTATCTACTCCTGCCTGCCTCTCCACAAGGCGAATAACAGGCTTTCCTTGCTCTAATGCTAGCTCCATTCGAAAGTGGTAATTTTGGTTGTGAAATAAGGTCAGACCTGCGGTTTCACCCTCATTTTGTGGATTAAACTCCATGTGTGTGGATGCATTGAACATCAGGTGCTGCTGTCGCCGACCAACAAAAGCAGGATTGCTCTGTTCTGACAGCTGCTCCTGTTTCAAACGCAGGCGCAAATGCCCAGGTCGTTCTGTCAAACTCCAAAATTCTCCGCGCGGCGTTCTCAGGAAATTCCATATTGGAGATAGAGAGCTCTCGTCGAAATCGTCCCGTATCGGTGCACTTGGCCACCGCACTTCTGGCAGGTTAGGTGATTTCGTTTCTAGCTCCAATCTGCCCACCCCTGGACTAACAACAGGCCACTCCTGTTCCCATTGTACGGGTGCCATGAATGTCTCCCGACCCAAGTTTCGGTAGTATCCTCCGGCTGTTCTGGATGCAAGACATAGTAACCACCACTCACCTTGTTGTGTTTCAATCAATTCCGCATGACCTACATTAACAATCGGATACGCTCTTCCAAGATGTCGATGCGTCAAAATTGGATTGGAGCGATGCCCTTCATAAGGCCCTGTGATGTTACGGCTTCGCGCGATGGTCACGGCATGCGTATGCCCAGTTCCTCCCTCCGCAATTAACAAGTAATACCAATCATCCTTCTTATAGATATGCGGTCCTTCTTGAGCGTGAGCCACCTTAAGTGCACCCTGCCATATACTCACTTTCTCACCAATTAGCTTACCCTGCTCCAGATCGATCTCTTGAAGCCAGATATCCATATGTTTCGGGTATTCCTGACCTTCAGGCGGGATACGGTTTCCCGTATAGTATGCTCTGCCGTCTTCGTCGAAAAATAACGATGGATCAATACCTGGAGCATCGTCCAACCAGATGGGATCAGACCAATCACCTGACGGATCAGTAGTGGTTACATAGAAGTTATGTTCCTTCTTTTCGTTATCAACGAAGGTAGTAATCATATAGAATGTGCCCTTATGATACCGAATGGTTGGAGCCCAAATGCCCCGAGAAGGCATGATCCCATCCAAATTAAGCTGTGAAGCACGGTCAAGAACATGACCTAGCTGTTGCCAATGAACCAGATCTTTACTGTGGAATAACGGTACGCCGGGAAAGTATTCGAAACTGGACGTAACGAGATAATAGTCTTCTCCTACACGAATGGCCGACGGATCTGGATGGAATCCAGGCAACACGGGGTTGCGAAATGTTTTCACGTCAAGTTCTCCTTCATTTAAATGTTATGGATCATTAATCAGCTCTCTTGCACGAGTGAAAGTTCTGCGGCCGGATTCCAATTATCCGCTCCGGCAAAGAGTTGGGCAGGCAAATATTTCTCTGCCTCTTCCGTCGTCAACTGAGTCGTCCAGTTCAAACGTGCTTTGGGATTCGCTCCAGGCCCGTAACTGGCAAATTCGGCAAAACGTGCTGTACGTTCATTATCCGGGTTACTCCAGTTATTCCATCCAGATGCACTAATGTGATTATCCATATAGCTGTTGATATAGACTACATTGGCATAAGGTCTCCACGGTCTGCCAAGAGGTATAGTTCCAGCTAGACTAGAATTGCCAGTAATGTGGCTATTCAGGAAGACATAACCAGACTTCTCTTCCGCAGTGGATGCTGCAGTAACGTAACCATTGCTTAAACTGTTTATGACGCTGTTCTCAAACAATGCCGTTGCATTGCCAAAGATAAAGTCGACATCACCTTCAATATAACTGTCCACATAATATTGCCTTCCATCATTCACATAGAGCGTGTCCTGCCACCCCTTCAAGCTAACGTCCCGGAATACCAGACGATCACCACGAGCGAACAGAGCAACCGCTTGACCTGCATTATCGCCTGCATCATTTTGTATTGTCAGATGCTCAGCTGTAAAATCGTTTGTCTGCACTCGGAAGCTATAGCTACCTGAGGTACCGAGTGCATTGCCGGATGAATCCAATGTGCTGGCAGAATCACCGTAGATCAGCACAGTGCCCTCCCGGCTTTCTCCAATGATTCGCAGATGTTTTTGCTGGACGGTACGTCCAGCTTCTCACGGTAAATTCCGTCCTTAATTCGTATGATGGTAGGAAGCGTGCTATTGTCCGGAACAGCATGTATAGCTTCCTGAACCTGTTCATATTGTGCACTTCCATCAGATGACACGGTTAGAACTGGTGCAGGAATTTCAGATATTGGAGCGGACGACATACTCTCCCCAAATTCATTCAATCCCGTAATGACATAATAATAGGCAGTACCATTAATTAACTGCGTATCAGAGAACGAAGTATCATTTACATTTGAAGCTACAGTAACGAATGGCCCTTCGGGTGATTCACTTCGTTTCACTGCATATTCCTCAGCCTCCTCGGCTTCTTGCCAAGTAAGAGTGATTGTACTTTCACCTGGTTCAGCACGAATCTCTGATGGAGCTTGAGGTCTACCATCATCCACTGCCGGCCGTGTACCAACGGCTGAGGAGTCAAGGCTTCGTGTACCTTGAGCCAGTGCGGTCACTTTGTAATAATAGGGCTTACCGTTTAAGAGTCCTGTATCCACATAGGAAGTTCCTGATTCCTGATCAGCAATGACATCATAAGTTCCAGTCACAGACATTGCACGCTTGATCACATAAGTCGAAGCTCCTTCTATCGCTTTCCACGTGATAGAAACGGATTCAGGAAGAGACTCTACTGTGACTTGGGGAGTAGATAAAGCCATCGTCGGCGTTACAGCAACAGGGGAAGAATCTTCTCCCTCTCCTCCAATACCAGTCGCAGATACGACGTAATAGTAGGTCGTTCCGTTATCCAGTCCTCCATCCCGAAACGTAGGAACAGCTGCACGAGACGACACAGTTGTATACGGGCCTTCAGCCTGCAAACTACGTTTTACAGTGTAGTAGTTAGCTGCTACGACTTCATCCCACGTTAAATCTGCTTGTGCGTTTCTCGCAACAGCCATCAGATTCTCAGGCATATCTGGTCTTACAGCATCCTCCGAGGGTGTCACTGAAGACGTGTTGGAATTACTGCTCTCGCCCAATGGACCAACGGCCGTGACGACATATGTGTAAGCCGTTCCATTGGTGACCTCTTCGTCAATGTAAGTTGTCTCAGTTAACTCAGAAGCAATCAACTCATAGTCGTTTGCGGACTGAATACTACGCTTTACATTGTACGTAGAAGCCCCGTCCGCTTCCTCCCAGTGTAATCTCACCATACCATTGCCTGGTTCGGTACGAAGCCCTTTAGGAGAACTAACCGGTTCAACATAAAGTTTGACATTGTCATAGAACAACGTGCCTTTACCCGTACCTGGTGTTCTGGCAAACATTCGTGCAACACCATCGGCAGTCACATCAGCCTGGAACGGTACATCATCTGCGACGCGCACATCATCAACGTATATATCCGCTTTTTGCGAGGCTACATTGCCAACAATCTTGAAGTTGTACCATTGATTATTGACCGGTGCATCCATTAATTTGTGATCTTTGCCGTCTTTTTTGTATATTAGCGTATACTGATCCTCCGCTACCGGAGCAGAAGGTTTGCGTAGCTCGATGGAGAGTGCAGCACGACTGCCGGTGCCATTTTGCAATTGCAGAACGGTTGATGTGCCAGGCCAGCCTTGAGACATGATATCAGCCTCAAATACAAAACTTCCCCGTTGTGGTGGAAATGATCTTGCGAATTGGGCGATCCCAGCCCCATTGTCATATAGCATGAGCGCTTTAGCAGACGCGTTTCCTGTTGTTCCTGTGGGAATCTGGGTAACAACAACTTTAAGATCGTTCGTCTGTGGATCAGGGAGTACAGTATAACTTGCTGGTGTCGTATTGATCTCGATATCCTCAAAGTCATCATTCATGTAATAGATGGTCTCGGGCTCTCCTTCCGCTGCTGCACTAGCCTCATTGGAGTAGAAGCTTGTGCCATGATCATTCGAAGCCTTCACTGCGTAATAATAGGTTTTACCTACAGTAAGATTGGGATCTGTGTAGCTGGTGGTCGTAATTCCCTCTTGCTGCAACGTGTATGGCCCGCCAGGTATATCTGCTCTATACATTGAATAAGAGTCTGCACTTTGCACTTCATCCCATTGTAACTGAATGGACTTGAGATCCGGCTCAGCTACAAGTTCAGTAGGTGCTGTCGGGAAATCAGCAGGCAACTCCTGAACGGATGCATTGGAGAAAACAGACGTATTGAGCTTATCAACTTCATCATCCGGTTTGGAAGCATCGGCGCCAATCCGATGTAGACCGTTTCGTCTGCCGGGAATGATTGTGAATCGATAACAAACCAATCGTTACCGTCTTTGGATACAAGTGAAGTCACTTGATCCCCAAGTCGCACAAGCTTAACCCAATATGGGAGTGTGACCAAGCTGCCTTTTCCTGATGCACAACTTCGGTGCCCGCTCCATTACGAACAAGGCTAATCGCTTGTTGTCCACCCTTCACATAAGTGACCATGGCGGCAATAAACGGGGATGACGCATCAAGACTACTACGAATCATGACGCCTGCTTCGGCTCCATCATCGGTAGCTGTCACCTGATTAACTCTTGCTACAATCTCACCATTTCCTTCTAAGGTTTGGTATGCATAGTGGAAATGATCCTTCTCCCCACTGATATCTCCAGCTGATTTTACTGTAACGTCAGTATCGCTACCTCCTAATTGGGTATGACCCGCGATACCTGGTTCTCCAATATCGATGGATGACCACGGGAAAATACTGTTCTGCTTGTGAACATGCACCGTGACATTGTTAGACTGCGTTGAAGTACCTGAGTCATCAATCGCTCGAGCAGTGAGATAATGCGTGCCATCCTGCACATTTTCCCATGTAAACGTGTAAGGTGCTGTATCAGCTTCCCCAACCTCACATCATTTTGATAAAATTCCACTTTGGCTATGCTTCCGTCTACATCAGATGCGGAAGCAGTGATCTCAACGGAAGCCCCCTCCTCCTGACTGGTATGGTTCGCAGGGGATTGAATTGTAACTGTAGGATTCATAGATCCATTGCCAGCAATACTGTTCAAATATACTTCGAGATAGGTGTAACCTGATTCATGAATCTCATTGCGGTCAGCAGGATCGTTAGGATCGAGTCCCATACTGATCTCCCATTCGTCAGGCATACCGTCATGATCAGAATCAACCAGAGCTGAAGCCGTCTCTTCGAACTCTAGGTAACCCCCGACTTCCTTTTGTGAATTAATATGTTGCCCGGTACGATTCTTCACGTCATTTACGATTCGGGCATCTATGGCGTCTCGTCTAGGCAGAATTGCACCTGCTTTTGCAAGAACTTGCTCATAGGCTGTTTCTGCATCGTCCATGGATGTGGGATTAGCCATCTGCACAGGAGCGAGTAGTTTGGAATCTGGATTCGCAAGTTCTCCCACACCTAACCAGTTGTCCGCTGTAACATCGGGATAACTGTCCACGACATTGCCACTCACATGTAATCGTGTATCAGGTGCAACATCAAGGAAAATCTGATCCCTGGCATTTCGATACGTATTCGGTCCGTATTTATAGTAGTTATTCATAAGATTATAATTGCCTTCCTCACCCCCATAAGCAGAGAAGAACCCCCAATTATAGACAATATTGTTGTAGGACTCGGTATTAAAGCCAGGAGAGCCTGCAAATCTCGGATTGCGGCTCACATTGTGAGCAATGATATTGTGATGAAAGGAGGTGTTGTTGCCGCCCCATATGCCTGCATATCCATGTCTCCCCTTCTGATGTGTAGTCATTAGCATGCTCTCCGCGATAACCGACCACTGCACAGTTGTATTTTCATTGGCGTACATACTTAACACTTCGTCAACTGACCAGGTAAACGACGAGTGGTCGATCATAATGTTTTTGTGGTATCGTCCACCAAATACGTCATCCTCACTAGAGTGCTTATCCCCAAGCCGAAAGCGCATATGCCTGACGATAATGTTGTCCGCTTGGAATGTGGTCCAATAATCGGATACAGTGATTCCTTCTCCTGGAGCTGTCTGTCCAGCGATCGTGATATTAGAACCGGTAATCGCCAGAGGGGATTCCAGATGAATCGTTCCTCCCAATCTGAATACTACGGTGGTATCACTCTGACTAACAGCATCTCGAAGTGATCCAGGGCCGGAATCGGCGAGGGTGGTCACTTCATACACTGACCCTCCCCTACCACCTGTCACGTACTTACCGCCGCCTTCAGCACCGGGAAATGCGGGCAATAATGGAGTAGCTTCATCTTCTGCAGCAACCATACCTGGTAGCAAACTGAATAACATCGCAACGACCAATACGAATGATACCATTCTTTTCAACGAATCTTCCTCCTCCGGTTTACATGTAATTGTACAGAATGTTACCTCACTGAGAGCCAGATGCTCATGCGATAAACCTTTATCTAATCTGGCATCACCTCCTCAACGTTATGTAAGCGTTATCAGTAAAGGATGCGAAAACCCGTTGTCATCTGAAACCTATCCGTACTCTTTCTGCGATCACGTTCTAGGTTTCCGATCCAACGGGTCTCGTCATAGATCGTTAAACTTTGGCATGCAGCAAGTACTCGTATTCGGTACATGCGAGCAAGAAAGCTCCCATTCCTTTTTGGTCATTCGTTATAATCGGTTCACTTATATAATACGCGTAACTTCCGTCACGCCTTGCATCTCCACCGAGCCCTGCAACCTGGCAGTTTTTGTAGAGATTTACCCAACCCTGATTGGTCTCCATTACGAATTCAGAGATTAATCCTGCATAAGCATGGTTCAATATCAGTTCCCATTCCCGTGGTAACCATCCTAGCCGAATCCCTTTGGCCATGGCGTAGACGATCATGCTGGATGCTGAAGCTTCCAGATAATTACCTTTGCGATCTCCCTCATTCACTACCTGATACCATACCCCGCTAGCTGTATCCTGATAAGCGCGCAGCGCAGTCATCGTATCTGTGAAGATATCAACCAACTTGCGATAATCGGGATGATGGCTTGGTAATAACTCCAGAACATCCACTAAAGCCATAACAAACCAGCCGATAGACCTGCCCCAGAAGTTGGGTGATTGTCCTGTTACTGAATGGCTCCAAGGCTGAACGCGTTGTTCATCCCAAGCATGATAGAGCAGTCCTGTAGCATCGTCTCGGGTATGTTGGGCACACAATATAAATTGCTTAGTTACATCGTTCAACAAGCCCTCTTCGGGCTCCCAGCGAAGCAAGTACTCCAGATAGAAAGGCGCGCCCATATAGAGACCGTCCAACCAGATCTGATAGGGATATACTTGCTTGTGCCAGAAAGCTCCCTCAGACGTGCGCGGGTGAGTCTTAAATTGTTCGCGTAACAGACCTGCCGCAAGCTTATATTTTATTTGCCCTGTCCTGTCATACAGGCCGAACATCAGCTTGCCGTTATTCAAATGATCAATATTATGTTCTTCCATCCGGTATCCCCGAATCGATCCATCACCTTGAATAAAATAATCCATATGATGCTGGATGTATTGTGCATATTGCTCATATCCAGTCGCTTGCCATAACCGTTCAAATCCTTTTAACACTACGCCGTAATCATAAGACCACTTGCCGTGATGCCCATTCTCTTCATACAGCTTAGGGGTTCGCTCCATGATGGATGCGGCTGTTTTGGCTGCCCATAGGTCTTTAGCAGATTTTGTTTCAAGCATCTGTAGATTTCCTCCTCCGCACGTATTTGCTGTTTATTTATTGTTTAAAACGGTTTGATGAGCTGCCTCATATTCGGTAATGATTTTGTCTCCACCTGATTTTCTCCAAGTATCAATAGCATTCTGGAAACCGGCACGATCCAGCTTGCCCAGGATATACTTGTATGTTGCATCCGTGATGATCTTCTGCAATTCAGAGCCTTGTTCTGAGAATGTCGGTGATTCCAGTGAGTACACTGGGTTCAGCACGGCAAAGGTTGTGTTTTCCTCAATTAACCGTGTCGATTCAATACGGAGTGGGTCAGCATCCACAATGGCATATCCGTTCTCGTTAGGGCGGGAAGATGAAAATGGCTGTACCTCTTGCTCCCATAATTTGGTGTTGATTATGGTGGCACCATTGTTCTCGTCGAGGCTATAGTGCACATCTTTGATTCCATATGTCATCAAGGTAAATACCTCTTCACTCATCAGATCATCCATAAACTTCAGAATACGTTTCAATTCAGCTTCGTCCTTAACCTCCGATTTAGGAAAAGCAAGCAACCCACCTACGCCATTGGATGTGGACCAGATCGCTCGATCACTTTCATTGCCTGTGGATGTAATGTCATTGACCATGACAAGCTCCATGTCATCTTGAACTCCTTGGGCAAGATTGAACAGCCCCTTGCTATCAAATAGAGCTCCCACATAGATCCCTGCCTTGCCCTGTGCGAAGCCTTCCTGCTGATCCTTCTTGGCTGTTACGGCAAAATCCTGATTAATGTATCCATTGGTGTACAGCTCTTTCATATAATCCATCGCCTGAATGTAACTTTCGGACTCAAACTCAGGTGTCACTTTGCCATCCTCACTAATCGCCCAACCACTGGGTGTACCAAAGTAAGATCCCAGAGTCTTAAACGCACCGAATACCAAATCACTGCGATCAATGAATCCGGTTGTGTCTTTCACGCCATTGCCATCGGGATCTTGTTCTGTAAATGCTTTTGCCACTTCCATGAGTTCTGCCGTTGTTTTGGGTACAGGCAAACCAACCTTGTCGAGCCAGTCTTTACGTATAATTACACCGTTGCGAGCAACTTGTTTTTGCATCGGTATCCCGTATAATTTCCCTTCAATGGAAGCCGAATTGCGCATATCCTGAGATATGCCTTTCAGGTTCGGAAATTCGTCCAGATACGGTCCAACCTCCCAGAAGACGCCTGCTTTGAGCGCATTGCGAACCGAAGAATTCTCCAGAATCGTCAAGGATACAATGTCAGCGAGAGAACCGGAAGCAAGTGACGTATTAAGCCGTTCTTCCTTAGAAGCATCCGGAATCCAGGAAAACTGTATATCCACATCCGTAATCTCTTCAATTTTGTTAAGTACGGTATCCGTAGGTGGTGAAGCGGTATGCATAATATTCAACCAACTAATCGTTGTTTTGCCGTCAGCATTGGTTCCTGAATCCCCACTTCCTCCCGCACAGGCAGATAACAGTAAGGCTCCACTTAACGTAAGCGCTAACAATTTTGCAGTTCTATATCTCATCGTTCAATCCCCTTTTCACGAATTATCGTCATTCTGGATTGCTACTAGTATACGCCGTCTTCTCCTAATTTTTTGGCGAGACGATTAGCGAACATGACAAGTATCAGACCTACAAGACCTTTGAACAATCCAACCGTTGTACTAAAGCTCAATTGTCCGTTCTTCAAACCTGCCGTGAAGATATACGTATCAAATATCTCACCGACTTCCCGGTTAAGTGAATTCAGTAGCAGGTACATATGTTCAAAGCCAAGTTCCAGCGTGTTTCCGATTTTGAGAATCAACAATGTAATAATGACCGGGCGAATTGCGGGTAATGTTACGTGCCACATTTTGCGCAATCTAGATGCGCCGTCCATCTCGGCAGCTTCATACAGCTGGGTATCTACAACGGTAATGGCTGCGAGGTAGATAATGGTTGACCAACCAGCTTCCTTCCATATAATCTGCAAAATGTACATCGGACGAAGCCATTCTGGAGAGGTTAAGAAGCTGATCTTGCTACCACCAAATGCAGCTATAATTTCATTGACGACGCCCCCATCCACACTAAGAAATACATACGTGATGGAGACAATAATAACCCATGACATGAAATGTGGAATATATACGATCGTTTGAATGGAGTTTCGGAATAACCTGTGCCGTACTTCATTCATCATAAGCGCGAGGATGATCGGAATCGGGAAGAAGATCACTAGTTCAAGCGCGAACAAGATCAATGTATTACTAAGTAACATGGCGAAGGTTGGTTCCGTAAACAGACGGACAAAATGTTTGAAGCCCACCCATGGACTATCTCTAATTCCTAAATACGGCTGATAATCCTGAAATGAAATAATAAGTCCGCCCATCGGAAAATACTTGAAGATCACAAAATAGATAAAACCGGGAAGAATCATTAAATAAAGAAGCTTGTTGGATGCAGCGTTTCTCAAATAGTGTCCTAATCCTGTATTCCGATGTGCTTTGTGTTGTAACGAAACGACTGAGGGCTCAGATTCTCTCACTGCTTGCTGACCTCCTTGTTTGGGATGGTGTAGTTGAATGCTTCTTAAGCATATGAGATGAAAGCGATTCCGTACATAATCATTAGCTATTGTAGTTGAAAGATTCCCCGTCCAGCACGACTTGAGGCCAGATGATCAGGTACAGATCGTAGATCATGATTATTTTTGGTACTATGGATTATCATGGAGTTTCAATGCTTTCGCATCACTATAACGTTCCATTTCAAGTCAGTAGGTCAGGATTATGTACGTAATATTCTTCGCTTGTTAAGGTAAGGAAGAATCACTACTTAACAAGGAGGAACATATCAGATGTCCAAACACAATGTTAAAAAGGAACAACTCGGTGGCTTCATATTCAATGTAATGAATTATACGTTCTTGCTTCTTTTCTCTCTCGCCTGCCTATTACCCTTCGTAAACGTCGTTGCCAGTTCCTTCGCTTCCACGCAGGAGATTGTGCAGAAGAAGTTTATTCTGTTTCCGACCTCCTTCTCACTTGATGCCTATCGTTACATCTTCTCCACACCTACCATCTTCAAAGGACTCGGCGTATCCATCTTCATCACGCTGGCAGGAACCATTGTCAGTATGACGCTAACGGCACTTATGGCTTACGGGTTATCCAGGAGATATCTCATGGGACGGAATTTTATCAATTTCTTGGTCGTCTTCTCGATGTTGTTCAGCGGGGGATGATTCCTACCTTCCTGGTTGTGAAAGCCGTTGGGTTAATCGACTCGTACTGGTCCATGATTATCCCTACTGCGATCAATGCATTCAACCTGATCATCATGCGCAATTTCTTCCAGGCGTTACCGGATAGCCTAGAGGAATCTGCCAAAATTGATGGTGCCAACGACTTTCGCATTTTGCTGCAAATTATGATTCCACTCGCTCTACCTTCCATTGCAACCTTATCCCTGTTCTATGGTGTATCCTATTGGAACACATATATGAATGCGATCCTGTACCTCAACGAGTCCACGATGTGGCCGCTGCAAGTATTGCTCCGCCAGATTGTCATTGTATCCAGTGGCATGGATGGCAACAGCTCGGTTGTAGACATTGTCCCTCCATCTCAGACCATTAAAATGAGTGTCATCGTTGTGGCTACTGTACCGATGCTGCTTGCGTATCCTTTCGTGCAGAAGCACTTTACCAAAGGCGCTTTACTTGGTTCAGTGAAAGGTTGAGCTGAGGCACACATCGAAAATAACAATCCCCTCGGGATCAACCTGAGGGGATTTACACTTATATGGAATGAAGTTTAATTTTGAATGTGCTTACGGATTATCGGATACTGCCAACGTATACAGGGATTACTCAGCTATCCATCCGCAACCTTCGATATGCACCAGGGGTGAGATTCTCTTTTTCCGAAAAGTACGTATAAAGTTCTGGGAATTCTGATATCCCAGTCGTTCGGCTATATCTTTGATGGGCATGTTCGTGTCCACCAACCATTTCCTTGCTACATCTAGTCTGATATTCATTAAGTACTCGCTAAAGGTCATATTGTATTCTTTACGGAAAATGCTGCTTAGATAGTTCGGCGTATAATGCAATCGTTCACTTATGGATTCCAGTGACAAGTCCTGATCGTATTCCGTGCGTACAATAGACGCCATACGATCTGCAAGTGTGCGGAACTGTTGGCTCGCTCTCTCCTGCATACTATCTACCATAGGATAGATGACCTCGTGAACAAGAATGTGCTCAACTTCTTCCGGATTCAACGTGTGCAGTAGTCGATGATACAATGTGCCGTTACGCTGTGTAAGCAACACGTCCGTACCAATGAGCTGCTCCAACTGAATCAAATTGTTCACGAATCGAATCAATGTGATCTCCAGATTCATTGGATTAAGGTTGTGCTTCATCATATCTGCTAACAGCGGGTATAACGTACGTGTCACCTCTTCTTTGTCACCAAGACGTATGGCATCGAACAGCCGACTCTCCAATTCTGTAGGGTAGTGAAGTAAGGTTGGCCCGTTGCCCACACGTAAGATATCCTCATAGAAAATAACGGACTCTTTGCCTAACTTAAGACGCTGGTACAATGCTTCAAGACTCATATCACAGGCTTCCCGGGTATTCATCAGGTCTTCATATTGACCACTGAAGCCCACACTGACTGAAGCGGACCAATACTCGCGAGACAATTGAATAACCCTTTTGGCATATTGCAACATTACTTCTCGATTGTCTGAAGAACTGCCAGCGAAGGATAATATCGTTGCTTGTGTCCGTTCATTCAACACGACAGGTAACATCCGTTGGGACGGAGGGATGATCTCCTGCACTAACTGATTAACGGCCAACAGCAGTGTATCTTTATCAGCCAGCGAGCCTTTCCCGGGACGGTCAATCTGAATCAACATCGTTGCATATATCTCGTTGTACATCTTCGTATATGCGAATCGTTCAAGATAGCTATGGATCTCTTCCCTGGTTAACCTATTCTGTAGTACATTTAGAACAAATTGTGTTTCAAGTTTGGGCTTTTCAAGATGGATAAGCTGTTCAAGATGTTGTTTCTCTGAAACAATAGAATGGATCGACTGAATGATCCAACCGACCTCGTCCCTGACCGTTCTCTCAGCACGTCCACCAAGACTATGCTGAATTTGAAGAACGGGCTTGGCAAGCCGTAAAGCTATAATGTATGCAAGAATGATCATCAGAGCCATAATGACGGCACCCATTACAATTAAACCCAAACGGGTCGATGATAGAGCTTGGCTGACTTCTTTTTGATTGGGAAGTGTGATATAAGTCCATCCATTATAAGTAGAACGGGCGTACAAGCCCATGATTGAATCACCCGATGCAGCAGGAATTGTAATCTGTCCTGAAGGGGGCTCATTAATTATTTGTTTGCTGATTAAGTTCATTTGCTCAGCAGATATAGAACTTTGTTCGGTTAAAGCTGCGTAGAGCAATTCACCCTGTTTGTTCAAAATGTAGATCGGAGCATCGGATTGCGTCTGTAGGGATTGATTCAGTGTTCGCAAAGAAATGTCCGACATCGCAATGGCTTCCTTGTCCTTCGAATACATTGGTAAAGCATGCAGCAATCGAAGACCTTCTTTTGTTTTGGTCCAATAGAGATTATTACCTTCCGGGTCAGCGAATAAGGCTTGCATCCGTTGCTTCTCTTCATCTGTAATTCGTTTTAACGACCCGTTAGACAGGCTCCAATTCTGCTTCAGACTCACAAGCGAATACTGTACGCCATCAAGCCCCATCGTCGCAATATACCCTAACTGGGAATTGAGTTCTCGGTAAGCTTCATAATCTTGCCCGCTTAATGGACTGTTAATGACCTTACGAAAAGATGGTGTTGTACTGTACGTGGCAAATGCATATTCAATGGTTTGAATTTTTTGTTCCAGTGTATTTCTCACCTGCAGAATTAAGCTTTGGTGCCCTTCGCTTACACGTGCTATTACAGATTTTGTAGTTGCAACATAGATATAACTTCCAAAACCTACAACGAGTCCGATGCTAAGGAGTAGGATCGAGACAAAGATATTCGTAAACGTTTTACTCTTTCGCATGTCCTGCTCCCCCATCTGTTTGAATTGGTACATCTTCAGTCCATTTGTCATGAAACCCTTCACGGCAGATATGTAATCGCTTGCATTTTACTGTACTATAAAAACTGTAAGCCGTTTTAGATCTCGTCACACTAGAGTTTATCATGGCAATGAACAAGAATATAGACATAAAGAATATAAAACTAGCCAAAAATTGCACTGGAGGTTAAGACGTATGTTACCTTTTTATGAGATTCGTAAGGATGAATTATCGGTTATCCGGAATTTGAAGGAGATTTCTTTCCCTCCACATATGCACGGATATCTTGAAATTCTATATGTCATTTCAGGTTCTCAACGGATTGAAGTGAATGATCAATCGTATGATTTGCATGAAGGTGATGCAGCAATGATATTCCCTGATATGGTTCACCGTTACGAAACAACTGGACATTCCTCTACGAGCGAAGTGTTGATTATTGTGCATCCCAAGCTCTTAGGCGGTCTGTTTCCTGATCTGACTCGCTTCCATCCCAAGAATCCCATTATCACTAAACCATATGTTCATGAAGACGTTGCTGTCGCTTTTGAGAAAGTGAAGCGGGATGATGATTATGCCATTAAACTTGGCTGGATTCACATCATCATCGCGCATCTAATACGCGAGATTGAATTTGAACAAGTACAGCAACTCCCCGTACAGGATTTATCCAAGAAGCTGATGGAATACTTAGCAACACATTTCACCGAGCCCATCACCCTAGACACTCTTGCCTTCGAGTTTAACGTGAGTAAATATTATATTTCTCGCATCTTCTCGAAGCGGTTCAAGATGAACCTGCGAAACTATCTATCGATGCTTCGGGTAGAATATGCTTCCATACTAATTCGTACAACAGATGCATCTCTAACAACGGTATGGATGAATGCAGGATTCGATAGCCAGCGTACGTTCAATCGGGTGTTTCAGGCGATTTACGGCATGACACCACGAGATTTTAAGAACAATGTGAGCAACTATCTAAAATGAATGAACAACAACCAGAGTACCATGGATTACAATGGCTCTCTGGCTTTTAAGGTGGAAATAAATCAATGATTAATGACTCTATCAATAATTAATATGGTTTACAATCTCATCTATAACTTCCTGACAAGTCAGGATTTCTTGGATTCCTCCTGCTGATGGAGAAACGCTGATGGTTCCTTGGTCTAAGTTTCCTAATAAGAGCGCCTCTTTGTATCCGTTTTTATGATAAGGTATAGCCTCTTCATCTTTTCCTTCCTTAATGAGCTCGTATGCTTTTAGTCCTCCTGGTGTTGGAATGGTTCGCTCATGTACTCCTTCAAGTTCAATGATTTCTTCACTGTTGACCTGAACAATTGCGCGTTTTGCCGCATGACTCGCAGGATTTTCCACTGTCGCTATGAATCTTGTCCCCATATACACGCCTTGTGCTCCCATCGCGAAGGCTGCTTAGCTCCTCGTCCATCAATGATACCGCCAGCCGCGATTACAGGTATACTGACAGCTGCGGTTACTTGGGGTAGTAAGGTGAAAAGACTAACATTGTACTGACTGATATGCCCTCCCGCTTCGCTACCGGTGACAATAACAGCGTCAGCTCCATGTTTCTCTGCTTCCATGATGTTCTGAACAGTAGGTGTGATCGGTCGATAAAGCACCGTTATACCGTGCTTTTTTAACTTAACCATTTCGCTTGCAATCATTTGGTTACCAATGGCTACTACATATTTCACCTTTTCTTCGATCAGGATGTTGAAAAGCATTGTAGTAAACGGTTGAGTACCACTGTCATCAAACGGAAAGATATAATTTACAGCGAAGTTCTTATTCGTTAACTGCTTCACTTTCCGAATCTCGTTTCGCACATTGTCAGCATACTCTTCCAAACTATTGGGATTTAGGGTTTGTCCTGCATTTGGTCCCAGTACCCCCATGCCTCCAGCATTACACACAGCTGCTACCAACTCTGCTGAAGTGACCCAATTCATAGCCGCAGAAATAATGGGATATTCTATATTTAATAACTCCGTAATCTTATTCATTGGATAAGCTCCTTTATATATGTTAATACGTTGATTGAGGAATGCCGCAATGTCTTCTATACTAGTTGAGACCTCCATATTAGAGAAGTAGGCAATAATAATGAACATAGTCACTTTTTTAGTACTATAGGATAATTAGATTGATCAGTGAGAGGAAGAAATATATGACTCGGATGTGTTTGGATGGATTTCATGAAGAATTTAAGGAAGATTACCCTATGATTTTTGGGATGGCCTACACTCAGCATGTACTATCAGGACGCTGGAAGTTTCTCATCATCTGGTTTTTGAAGGATCAAGCACGACGCTTTCATGAGATCAGATCATTTCTGAATGATATACCGCAAGGCTCTTTAACGAAACAATTGAGAGAGTTAGAAGAGAATGGGCTCATTTCAAGAGAGGTATTTCCAGAAGTCCCACCACGCGTAGAGTATTCTCTGTCAGAGAAAGGACGGGATTTCCTGCCTATCTTAGATATGATGGAAAAGTTTGGATTGAAGCATGGGGAGACTCAAGCGATTCATGCAACTAATACGACAGAAAAAGATACTGATCCTAGGGTGTAATGAAATATAATTCGAATCAAGTTCAGAATAAAGGTATAATTAACTTCAAGTTAACTTTAACTACGAAAGGATCATTCGGTATGTATAGTATAAGTGAAATTGAGAAAATTACAGGTTTACGTCCCTCCACCCTCCGCTATTATGAACAAGAAGGCATCTTGCCTCATGTTGCGCGAAATGCTTCAGGTAGAAGAGAATACTCGAACGAAGTTCTAGAGTGGCTGGAGCTGGTTATCGCTTTGAAAGATACGGGAATGTCTATTGAAGATATTAAGGCATACACGGAGCTGATTCGACAAGGAGACCCTTCCCTGGATGATAGAAAACAATTTTTGCTTATGCACAAAACCAGGGTGGAACGGACCGTGGCTCAGACGCAGTTCCATCTGGAGAAGATTATTCGCAAGATAGCGATCTACGATGTTTTGATGTATAAGAAGAAGAAATAGACTCCGAAATTAAGTGCTCAAAAATGATGTTGACTTCAAGTTAACTTTAAGAGTTAAAGTAAAGTTATTACCTTGAAGGAGTGATTACATTGTCAGAACCAAAAGTATGGCTTATCACTGGATGTTCAACAGGATTTGGGAGACACATCGCGCAGCAAGCGATTGATGCAGGTTATAATGTTGTCGTGACCGCACGTAATGTTGAGCAGATCACAGAACTTACAGCGGGGCATGAAGATCATGTGCTTGCTCTCCCACTCGACGTGACTAATCCAGAGCAGATCCGCAATGCGGTTGATTGTACGCTGGAAAAGTTTAAGCGTATTGATGTACTTGTGAACAATGCAGGTATTGGATATTTCAGCTCGGTTGAGGAAAGCGTAGAGGAAGAAACGCGTAAGATGTTCGAGATTAACTTCTGGGGGCTCATGCATGTGACGAATGCGGTACTCCCTTACATGCGTTCTCAAAAAAGTGGTCACATTATCAACTTTTCATCCATTGGCGGCTTAACTTCCTTCCCAACTCTCGGGTATTATCATGCTACGAAATATGCTGTTGAGGGCATATCTGAGAGCCTCTCTAAGAATTGGCACCTTTTAATATTTACGTGACTTTAATGGAGCCAAGTAGTTTCCGCACGGATTGGGGTGGCCGTTCTTCTGCCAAAACAGAGACAAGCATCCCTGAGCTTAAAGAATCCATTGTTGGACAAATGCTGCAAGGTATTCAACTGGGGGCTGGTCAAGAAGCTGGAGATCCGGCAAAGGCTGCTGAAGCAGTTATCAACGTTGTGGAAACAACGGAACCTCCTCTTCGTCTATTGCTTGGAAAACAAGCCTACGATGCAGCAACCTATAAATTCAAGAACATGCTTACGAGCATAGAACAATGGAAAGAAACAACGATAAACGCAGATTACAAATCATAAACTGGTTAAATTCCTAAGGGTGGCTGACGGATAATGTCTGCTGCCCTTTGTTATGTATAAAATGGCAGCATCCTGTTGAGATTTGAACAGAATGCTGCCATGCCTGATTTACATTTTTGCTAACTTTCCTTGTATCTCTTTCCATGTGTCTGTATATTGCTTATTTAACATGTGATCACTAATATGTGCTATCGATTCCTGAATACAACGATCTAATTCATGCAAAGAATGATTTGTAGCCCACTGCTGTAATTGCTCCACGACCTCCTCCTGGTAGATGACAAGCGAACCATAAACAGTATCATCAACGCCTTCATGAGCTGGTAATTGCACACTATTTCCCTGATAACGATCCAAAAGAAGAACCAGCTTCCGGGGTTGCAGCATTTGAGTTTCTGCCAAGCCAAGCGAGAACATATGTTTAAGATACGGAATATCATCGATTACGCCTGTTCCCGATGTCGCTCGGTGGCTAGCGTATGATTCGACAGGTCCATCATCGTAGATGTTCAGGTTGAATGGTTTTTTACTGTCATATGGAAGTATACTGTCTTGATCCGGGTCAGTAATCATAATGTGTTTTGTTCTTGTAAGGTCTGAAGGTAGTTCGTCCTCCAAAGAATGTCCGAGGACTCCCGGATTACTGCTGTCCAGTCTTGTCGAAAATCCATCCGGCATTGAACTTCCGTTTTCTTCATAGGTGAAGCGTCTAGAAATTTGGTCAATCGGAACCAAAACATCAGACGTAACATGATTGATGACCATAGGACTACTGAAATGACTTGCCAGTGCAACCGGGGAGAATGCTTCCCACCGTGCAACATCATTCGGATCTGGAAAATTTGTTAATATCGGCTCAAACATACCGGACACCATACCTAAAAATGGAATTGGCAAATCCATCATTTCTTGCAACATTGCCTTTTCACCGCCATCTCCGGCAGTTATCATTTTATAAATACCTTTAACCATGACCCAACCCATATTACCGTTTACTTTGTTTCCCTCTTGAAAATACTGATAAAAATTAAAGTATACATTAGCAATTGGTGAATTCGCGATCGAAGCATTTATACCCATCTGTAATGCATTAAGCATAAGTGTCGTATATCCACCTGCGCTGCCTCCGACCAGGGCAATTCTTTGAGGATCGACTTCTTTCATATGATGAATCGTATATAACGCGGCATTATTAAAAACTAAATCATCATCCGTTAGCTGTCCGTTGTACTTATTATCAAAGTTCGTTGGTGAAGCAACCATCCACCCTTCAGCCAGGTACCTCCTCAATTCTACAGCATCCTCAGTCATTTCATAGTGAGGAACGTAGATGACGGGCAGTGGCTGCTCTTTAGCTTTTGGAATGTATAGCCTTATTGGTCGGGTATCCACTGTCTTGTCCTTGTTGATATATTTGATATCCACGGTTCTCTGCTCGATATTTTTAAGAGGAGGAAGTTTTTCCTGGGATTGCGTTTGTTGTGCAAATATTTTATCTATATCCCGTTCACTGTTATCCACTTTTGAGGGGAATAACATATTTTTAACTCTCAGTCCCACGATCAATAGTACGATGACCAGTATGCAAATACCAATTATTTTAATCCATTTTTTCATATGAACGCTCCTTATGTTTGGTTCAGTGTCTCGCATTAAAAATACTCTTATACTGAACAAGTATCCCGACTTGAATGCACTTCACAATGATTAAACTAAGAATCAACAGTCCGAGGAAGAATAGACCCATTTTTATAAATTTCATTATTCACTCCTCCCTGTATCCTGGAACCCCGTCTCAGATTTAATCTATTCATTGTGCAATGCTTCAACCGGATCTTTAGCCGCAGCCATTCGGGATGGAAATACGCCAGCTATAAGGGTTAGCAGTGTACTCCCCAGAATGAGGTATATCGCATGAAACGGACTCAGATTAGCGATATTAGAAATATCAGCAATTTTCTGAATGAGTAGATTAACAGGATATGTAATCACATAAGTGATTCCAACTCCCAGCACGCCTGCGGTTAAACCGATAATGATCGTTTCTGCATTAAACACCCTTGATATATCTCGCTTGCGAGCTCCCACACTGCGAAGGATTCCAATCTCTTTGGTACGCTCTATGACAGAGACATACGTTATAATTCCAATCATTACAGTCGATACAAATAAAGATATCCCGGCAAAACCTGTTAATACATAAGTAATTCCATCTAATAGGTTTTTTGTAATAGAGGTAATGCCCTCTGCAAAATCCGAGTATATGATTTTATCTGTGTTTGATTGTTTATCGTTATAATGATCCAGATAACCTTTGAGCCTTTCTTTACCTTCAAAATCTTTAGGGTATATGTCGATGCCAATGGGCTTTGTGCTTACCCCTAGCAATATCTCTGCTCGGTCTCGGGCTTCCTCATCTACAAAAGGAGTACCGCTAAGTATATCGAGATCAGTTGTAGCCTGGGTCTTGGCAATCGTACTTTGCTGGGAATCCTCAAGCATCGCTTTTGTTAATTTGGAAGAATAAGCAAACCCTTCGGTTAAAAGACTGCCATCAGCCTTTTCTTTTGGTCTCATAATCCCCGTTATTTGGAGGTCGGTTACCGAGGAATGATTGTATAAATTGCTGTAATTATCGGGCGTGGCAGCTACAAACAAGTGATTACTCTTTCTCGTGTAAAAAAGATTGTTCGGGATGACCTTAAGAACAGTCTTTCCGATAAAATCAGTCAGTGAATAATTTGATTTCACATCTGAGATCCCTATTTTCTCAAAGAAGTCCTTCTCCAGTCGGTTATACTTGTCTACCACTAAGGCTACCTCATTCATCTGAGTAGGTAATTGGCTTCCTTCCCCGATCAGATCATACTGAGATAGAATCAGATCTTGATTTTGCGGAAGTTGCTGCCAATACGATTTTCCGTTAAAGTCATCTTCTTTGCTGAAATCAACCACGGTATCTTGCCCTTTCGCCAAAAGGTTCAGATGCAGCCCGTAATTAAATGTTATATTTGAAACCGAGTTAGGCAAATCTGTCTTCATCTCTTCAATGTAGTGTAGAAATGAATCTGTGATCTTGTTCGTATGTTTCTGATTGTCTGCATCCGAGCGAAAAGGATATATTACATTCTGAATTGGATATTCTGTCAGGTCAGGTGCCGGAATAGAGCTGCCTCCTGTTCCTTCGACTGTGCCAGCTGTGATGCTAATTGGCAATCTACTTAAGGTACTCGATTGCATGGAATCCAGATAAGTTGATAAACCATTGGAAAGTGCCAGGACCAACGCAACGCCTATAATACCGATACTGCCTGCAAAAGCGGTCGTGAATGTTCTACCTCTTTTGGTCAACAAATTTCGGAATGATAATATCATTGCGCTTTGCATGGACATGGATGTTTTTTTCATTTTGATCTTGTGCGTGTTAGAAGTGTTTTTTTCTATTAATTCATCTTCATGCAACGGATCACTATCAGATACGATCTCACCGTCTAACATGCGGATAATACGGTCTGAATACGTATCTGCTTGCTCAGCGTTATGTGTCACCATGATCACAAGTCTTGTTTCGGAAACGGCTTTGAGAATATCCATAATCTGATCACTGGTATGACTATCTAGTGCACCTGTTGGTTCATCCGCAAGGATGAACCAACAGGATTATTTACCAGTGCTCTTGCAATGGCAACCCGCTGCATCTGTCCTCCCGACAACTGGTTTGGCTTTTTCTTCATATGTTCGGAGAGTCCTACCTCGCTTAGCGCTTGTTTGGCTCTTCTTTTCCTCTCAGCCGGCTTAACCCCAGATAGTGTCATTGCGATTTCGACATTCTGTAATATGGTTTGGTGTCCTATTAAGTTATAACTCTGAAATACAAAACCGATAGAATGGTTACGATAAGCATCCCAATCCTGTTCTTTATACTTTGTGGTGGAAATTCCATTAATCACTAGATCTCCACTCTCGTATTGATCTAACCCACCAATAATGTTCAAAAGCGAAGTTTTACCGCATCCCGACGGCCCGAGTATGGAAACCAGTTCATGTTGACGAAAACCAACCGTTACTCCTTTTACGGCTGTAACATGTTCACCGCTCTTATACGTTTTTTTAATATTGATTAAATTAAGATTCATCATATTGTTCCTCCAGATTTGATTCAATTCAATTACGTGTTGCCCTTAGCTCTTAAAGCACTATAGCGGATTCAAATAAACTGAAAATAAACAAATGATGATATTTTGAGTTTTGTCGTTAGACAACTTTTGAAAAGACAAAAAAAGATCCTCATTGGCAATGAGGATCTTTCATGGCAAAGCTCATATAAAATGTATATATTTGCATATTGTTCAATTTTATTTGTGCAGCAAGTAATGAGCGAATTCCGGATACTCAATATACTTAAGATCAGTATAGTTACTAACACTTCCCGTATGTTCTATATTAAACTTCTTCACATCATTTCCGTTTACTCCGTCATAAGCTTGAATAACTTTGTAGCTGTAGTCAACAGAAGGGTTATACGATGTAACTACGTCCGTAGCATACATTTTGTAAGCATAAGGCATAGCTGTCGATGTCACGCCACTATCTGTGTAAGAACCTACATCCATTACATAAGTGGACATTAACTCTTTATCCCAATAACCAGTGCTTAATCTGTGGAAATTTTCAAAGCGGTTCCCTTCTGAATACGTGTGTGCCTCATATGCACCAAGAATCGCAGCATACGGAAAATCTTCGTAACTGTTATCCCGCTCGATGAAGTTATTCAATGCATGCAGTCTCCCATTTCCCGTTTCTGGTGTTCTCCGAACACAAGAATCAAAGTAATTATAGGCTACTGTAGCATTATTTTGATCGATTGACTTTGCTCCAAACGTAACAGCCCAGTAGCGATTCGAGAATTTCGAATACGAGATGGTGTAATAATCCGGATCTAAATCCCGACTACCGCTGTGGTTTACCCATATGTATTTCCCTACCTCATTAACGTCAACAGGCATATTAGAATCAAACGTGCAATGGTCTACCCACACATTTCTAGAACCATATACAGAGAGATTGATCAATCCTGGTCGATTGTCCACTTCGATATTGAGATTTTTCAGAATAATATTGTTACTTACACCAGTGACACCATAGGGGTCGTCTGTGACGAAGCGAGGATTCGTTAATGTGTGTGCGAAGTATGAACCTATGATGGTTTTATTTGAGCCTATTTTGGTAACCACAGGCTCAACACTAAGGTCAATATTAGCGGCTACGATAATCGTTCTCGGCAGATCATCATTCAGTGCTTTTTTCAAGGATGGGTAGTCCCTTACTTCAATTGTCTCACCAAGTAACCCACCTGTTGTTCCTGTTTTAATTTTACCGTTTTGTTCAACAAACCCTGCATAACCAACGATACCAGACGAGTTGAGTTTCCATTTCTGATTAGCTGATCCTATGTAATGGGAGAGTGTCAACATGTTGTTAGATGTTCCTTCAGTCAAAACCAGGTTGGAGTCATTTTTACTGACAATGGCGTAGTTATAAAAGTCACCATAGGCATCCTTATCGGCACCAACGAATTGCCACAATTGCGAATTTTCATCGGTGTCGGAGACAGTAGCATCATGCGTGACCGTTGTGTCCGTCAGATCATTTTGTGATAGTGGTTTATTTGTTTTCATGTTAATGATCTGAAAATAGATGCCATCTGAAGTCGATAGTCTCCATCGTTGATTACTTTCTCCAGATGAAAGTTCAGTGTGTATGCGACTGTTGTCATGCTCCTGAAGCGCTAAGTTTCGGTCTGTTTCTCCCACAATCAATACTTCTTGAACGGGATACTGTACTTCACTTGAAGTTTCACCGGATTGAGCACCAAGAGCCTCAGCTGTATTTGATGGAACGTAACTCAGTATGGATACGGCACTTAATAACAAGCAGCCTATCCATACGAGTACAAACGAACGCTGGTATTTCATGTAAATCATCAACCTCCAAAAGTAATAGAATAGTAACAATTTAATGATATTGTCATTTTTTGTCCATAGGAATAAAGTCTGCACATTGCTTAAGGGCTAATACTTTTAAAATGATAAATTTCAATTGCAATGTATACCTTTTGACTCGAAATAGTCCTATTTAACTAAAAATATATCTATCGTTCAGTTCGTTTCTCAAAGAAATAAAAAAAGAAAGTTGTCGAAAGATTCAGTATTTTTCTACAAAATCAACAAAATATGTACTGGAATGAAAAAAAAAATTTATTTTCGCGAATTCGCATGAATATGATGAGTCTTATTTACTAGGAACATAATTTTTTTTTACTAAAAAGGACTGGAATCCAGTCCTTGATCAGATCAATCGCATGGGTATAGCTGAGTATCAGTATCAGTCATTGAGTTCTCTCAACATCTTGCCAGTTCGCATTCGTGAGGATCTCAGCATCGTCACCAAAGAATACATTGCCCGCACGTACTTCATCTTTCAGCCAGTACATAAACCACGCTGTCATATATCCATCAGCATGAGTAAGCATATCACTGTGATCCGTGTTGATACGTCTTGCCATAATTTTGGTTACTGTGTCCGGGATATCCTCATAATTTTTCTGTAGTGACCAAAGCGGAGCAATTCCTTGCCCTTCTGTTGCCATGATATCTTCGGCAGTTCCCGCATCAAAAGATCCTGTACCAGCAACCATGAAAGAGGGAATATGGACCTTTGATACGTCATAACTCCAATCCGTTCCCAATTGACCTTCCTGTCCCCAGAAGCTTGACGTCGTGCTTGCTGTATACATGACTTTGTAATAGTTGCCGTTGTCCTGTTTGGTTACAGCATTAATCGTTCCTACGCCGCCTTGGGAATGTCCCCCAATTCCAATGTTGTCTACATCGATCTTCCCATAAAAATCACTGGTGCGATCCTTATTTAAGCGTAGCATAAAGTTAAGACTGGCTGATGAAGATGCACCAGTTCTTGAATTTTCATCCTCATTACCCACTACAATAAACCCCCAGGAAGCCAAATGTTTAAAAACCGCTTTGTATTTGGAAGCCGTAATTCCCGTACCATTTGCCATGATGACAAGCGGGAGTGCAGATTTACTTTTGTTCATGTCGGATGGATACCAAATCTCATTTTTCTTAAAGGCAGCATTCTCTGAGTCGAATTCCTGATAGGAAACCTTGCATGGCCCAAGTGCTGTATATTGTGCTTCAATGGGCTTATCCGTCTCCACTAATTTATAATAATTTGCACTACGATACGCAAAAATTGCAAGAAGTCCCACAATAACAACAATTACGATTGCAACTACACTTAATATAATTCTCTTGATTATTCTCATTCAACTTCACCTCAACCATTTTCCTAATTGTTCTATTCCTAACGCTTCGTTTCATGGAATCAGGGGTCAGAATAACATTTACATGATTTTGAGACCCTAATCTACAAGCAAGTAATCATTCAAAAGCATTCGCTAGTTGATGAATTGTTCTTTACTGGACCCACATTACCACGAGTATGTAAACTGAAAATAAACGAGGAAGAGTGAACCTTCGTTGTTCACCTCAAGGGGCTGATTGTGATAGAATGCAGTTCAGTTATTACAGATGTATAGGAAGGAATGAGCGGAATGTTTCAAATCCTCGTTGTAGAAGACGATATAAATACCGCTAAATTAATGAAAACGATTATAGGATCTGCAGGGTACGATGTCTTTCTGGCGGAGAATGGCATTGTGGCATTGGATTTGTTAGACAGGCAACATATTGATTTGATTGTTCTTGATATCATGATGCCTCATATGGATGGATTCGAATTGGCTCACACGATCCGAGAGGGCAGAAATGATATCCCTATATTGATGGTTAGTGCCAAACATCTACCCGCTGACAAACGTAGAGGCTTCATGGCAGGAACAGATGATTATATGGTCAAACCCGTGGACGAAGACGAAATGCTTCTGCGAATGAAAGCTTTGTTGCGTCGAGCCAAGATCCAGAACGAACGGATGCTTAAACTAGGTAAAATTACACTTCAATACGATGAATTGTCGGTGACAAGAGAAGATGAAGTGCAGACACTACCGCAGAAGGAATTTTATTTATTGTACAAATTGCTGTCTTATCCGGACAAAATTTTTACCCGTATTCAATTAATGGACGAAATTTGGGGCATGGACTCCGAAACTAGCGATATCACGTTAAATGTTCACATTAACCGATTACGAAAGCGATTTGGCGATTATCCCGAATTTGAGATTATATCTATCCGAGGAATTGGCTATAAGGCGGTAAAACATAGTGAGTAGAAAAATAATGAATTTTATTAAAGAGAGGTCTCTCCGTGGATTTGGACTAACGTTTATGTTTACGTTCATTGTGTTGTTTATTTTGCTCGTCTCTATTTTTCTTTCGCTGGTCATCGTCGTATTTTTTGTCTATATCGGACTTTACCCTTCTCCTCCAGTCGAAGATCCAGATTCAGGTGGCGCTTTGGTTCTTATTACATATTTTGGAACGGTGAGTATTCTGGTCAGTATCCTTGCATCGTTGGTATTTAGCCGAATACCGCTCTCTCCGATTCGAAAAGTCATACGTGCGTCTGAAGAATTGGCCAAAGGAAACTTTTCGGTTCGTATTCAGCTTAAAGGGCCAAAAGAGCTAAGAAAACTGAACAGAAGTTTTAATCACATGGCTGAAGAACTCGGTAGTCTTGAAATGTTACGTTCCGATTTTATAAACAATTTTTCGCATGAATTCAAAACACCGATTGTTTCTTTGCGAGGCTACGCAAAAGTACTGAAAAGAAAAAACTTAACCGATGATGAACGCAATGATTATTTGGATATCATCATCAATGAATCTGAACGGTTGGCTGAACTTGCTACGAATGTGCTTCAGTTATCGAAGGTCGAAAGCCAAGCCATTATTACGGAGAAAACGTCATTCAACTTAACTGAACACATCCGCACGGTGATTGTATTGTTGGAGCCGAAATGGTCTGCGAAGCACATAAGCTTTCAGTTCGATTCGTCTGAACTGATGGTTACCGCCAATGAGGATATGCTTAGTCAGGTTTGGATCAATCTTCTGGACAATGCCATTAAGTATTCACCTTCATATTCCGAGATCACAATCGCTATGAATTCGAAGGATCAACAGGTTCGTATATCGATTCACAACAATGGTCCTGGGATTAATGAGAGTCAGCAAAAAAACATTTTTGATAAATTCTATCAAGGAGATTCATCTCATTCTTCCCCTGGTAATGGATTGGGTCTGAGCATTGCACATAAGATTGTTGCACTGCATGGTGGGACAATTCAGGTTGCAAGCTCTGATGACACAGGTACAACTTTTGAAGTGACTCTTCCTTCAATCTAGCAAACAATCCCATTCTTCTCAGCATTTACAATGAGAAAATGGGATTGTTTCCTACTGGGAAAATGTACAGATACCGACAACTTCAAGAAGTTTATTTTTTATTCAAATCACGACTTTGCAGAAGCAAAGTCATCTCTTCCGAAGTTTCCTGCATTCCTCTGGCAAACCATTCTTCAATCCAGCCGAACAACCCATATGAAAAATAAGCCGCTACATAAGCACCGAAGTTTGGATATTCTGGTTTGGGTCCGAATAGCTCTTTGAGTATTTCCTTCAGCAGATAGAACAAATTCCTTTGACTCAGAAGCAGATAAAACTCTCTGTGTTTACTAAAATGTCCAAACAAACTTCCCAAAAGTTCATCTTCCGATGTGCCCCCACTATCTTGATATTCTGCATGCCAACTGTCTATTAAATGATAAAGATATTCCTTTAGTACATCTTCTTTCTCATCATAATTCCTGTAAAACGAAACGCGACTGACTTGTGCCGAGGAGGTAAGTTCACTGATTGAGATAGCCTTAAGTTCTTTCATTTTCAACAAATCAAGAAGTGATTTTGTGATTTGCAGTTTCACATGTGTGCTTTTCATTTTGTTATCTGCCACGTTACATTTTATCCTTTCTGTATCATTTTGAGTTGATTCATTGATTCTAATCTTAACCGATGATACATTTGTTACACAAAAAATGATACGTCTATTTTATGTTGTTTGTACAATGGACGTGTTCAAGATAAAAGGAGATAACAGATGACACTCACACGAAATCGCATTATTACTTTAATTGTAATTATCATCGTAGCTGCAGTATTGGGCCGGCTAGCGGTGCGGGCAGTTTTAAATTTAATGCTCGGTGGTACTTTGTTCGGAGGTAATTTCTTATGAAAAATAACGCTAAAGGCGGGCGTAAAGTGTTGTGGGGATTGATCTATGTAGTTACTTTTATTGTTGTATTCGCGGCTTCAGCATTCATCAAAATGACATACAATCCACTGTCTGGAGAAATGCAGGTTAATTGGAATGACAGTGTTGGGCGGGTATATACAGATATTGCCTATGACAGTAAAGAACAAAATAAATTTGATCTCTATGTTCCAGCAGATCATACAAAGAAAAATTATGGACTTGTCGTATATCTCCATGCAGGAGGGTTTTCAACCGGTGACAAAAGTGATGACGCCAATATGCTAAAATGGCTTACTTCAAAAGGTTATGTTGCAGCAGGTATTAATTATACGCTGCGTGATGAAAATAACCCTGAAGCTAGTGTGCTTACCATGTCACAGGAAATCAAAAAAGTATCCCCGTTGTAAAAGCCGAAGTGGAAAAGTTAGGCTATCATCTCGATAAAATGGCTATATCCGGTGGCTCGGCAGGCGGAACTCTTGCGTTATTGTATGCTTATCGTGATGCGGATACCTCCCCATTCCTGTGAAAATGGTGTTTGAGATGGTGGGTCCGCCAAGCTTCTATCCAGAGGACTGGGCTACCTACGGTTTGGATCAGAATCCAGAGGCAGCAGCAGGCTTATTCAGCATTATGTCTGGTAACACGATTACAACCGACATGATCGGAACTGCAAGCTACGATGAAGCTGTTAAAGATATTTCACCGTTTATGTGGATTGATAAAAATTCTGTACCTTTACTAGCTGCCTATGGAAAACACGATAGAGTAGCACCGTTCGGGACAGTAAAATATCTGATCAACGCATTAGAGGAAAACAACGTTCCCCATGATTACTTCGAGTTCCCCCACTCGGGACACGGTCTGCAAAATGACAATAAGCTTTATGCACAATATATTGATAAGCTAAACGAATATCTGAAACGTTACATGCCAACCGAATAAAATACATTACACATCATCAAAAGCGAATTCCGGAGGATCGACAATGAAGAAAGTATTTAAAGTTTTAAGCATTATACTTGCCGCTATTATGGTTGTCTTATTATGTATTTATTTATTTGTTTTGCAATATCCGAAACTAAAAGATGATCCGAAAATTGATAAATGGTATCGTGTTACAACTAGCGATATGAAAGCATCTGATGGAAGCAGATACCGAGCGCTCTTTAAAAAAGGCAGTGAAAATAAAGTGATTGTTTATTTCGCAGGAGGTGGGGTCAGCGTCAATGAAGAAACGGCGAGAGACGAAACTTTTAATACAAAAGAGCTTCCTATCGATTTTTTGGCAAATTTCACAATGAATATGGGCGGAATTGCTACAGCATCGGATGTTAATCCTTTTAAAGATTGGACTGTGATTGCCTTCCCGTATGCTACAGGAGACTTTCATGCAGGAACTGGAGAGTTCAAATTTACAGATAAAAAAGGAAAGAAAAAAACACTGTACCATAATGGATATACTAATTTCACCATGACGATGAAAGAAGTTATTGAGCATGCTAATATTAGAAATCCCGATGCAGTTTTAGTTACAGGCTATAGTGCTGGCGGATGGGGTGCATCGCTCCTTTCCGATGATGTATTTACTAATTATTTTCCAGAAGCAAAGAGTAAGACGGTTTTAGTGGATTCATCTTTGCTTCTCAATGATGACTGGCATAGTATCGCAACAGATGTATGGAAATCACCAAAACATATATCTGACCGATTAGTGTCTAACAATATAACTTTAGACAGCTTAACTGCACTACACAAGAAGTGGGGGGATCAGGTTAACATATTATTTGATTCTTCTACAAGGGACGGAGATCTAGCGAAGGTACAAAATTACTTTGATGCAGGAAAAATGGAGGTCGACGAAGGAAAGACAGATATATATCAGCAAATATTAAAGGAATCGATACCGAAGTTTAAAAAACAAGCTGGAGCCCATTTGTTTCTTTGGGATGGGTTACCATGGTACGATGATCCACGAAATTTAACTATGCACACCATTATAGCTACACCCCATTTTCTCGATAAATTTGAGAATGTAGGTATGTCCATATCCGATTGGACAATGAATGCGGTTAATGGAAATCTGGAAGATCATGGGCTTGATTTAGTTAACAAGACATATCCTTCTACTGTTGGAAACTAAATAATTTATTAAGCTATGTGAGCAGGGGCATGAGACCGTTCCTTTTCAGATGTCTAAAAATAAGTAATTCATTTAGAGCCAATCTCGGATTTAAAAATATATTTACCGTTTAAATGCTCACCACTTATGTTAGGGTTTTTGTATTCGAACTTATCAGCTTAGATCCTCTTTCCTCTCTGACAACCTTACCGATGAATTAGGATTTATGAATAGACTCCTCTACGCTCTTTTTGTGTTGATAGCACAAATCTTATAAAAAATGGAATTCACTATTGGCGACAATGTCTGGATCGGTGCTGGAGCCATCATATTACCAGGCGTAACGGTCGGCGAGAACAGTGTAATCGTACTTGATAAAAAATACGTGCTAGCTAGGGGTGTTTACGCCCTCCTTGCTAGCACGTATTTTTACATAATATGGTTGGGTTATATGAACATACAGGATGATTCGTCGCGCCCTGTCGAGATTTTAGCGATCAGTTCATCACGAGTCTGGTACGATTCATGGCACAATAGGTTATCAGTTGTTATATTGCAATGTATTCAAAGTACAACACATCTAATGTGTATTCTGCCCGTTAATTGAATGGATTAACGGGTAAAACAACAATTAAATATATGGCTAATCGGTAATCGGACTATGTTCTTGTCCATTCCGGCAATCGGTACACGTTCTTGTCACTCGACAATAAAATTTCGGTCAAGTGCCTATTTGATCTTCACTTTCCTGCTCTGCCTGTTGACCGGCGTAAAGATCCTAAAATACAAAAAAGCCCAACTCTTTTTGAAAGATTGGACCTGTATCTAAAACATTTCAAGCTCCTTTTATTTTACAAGGACTTTAATCTGATCGTCTCCTGTTCTTTCTAATACTCGGTACCCTTCAACAGCAGCAGTTGCAATTCCCTTCATCATTGGGTCGGCAGTAACCATCCACTAGACAGGTCCCATCATCCCTGACAAGGAGTGTCTATTTCAACTTAATCCAATTTGTAAAATCGTTTCACTCTGTGATTTGCTTAAGTACTTTGGCTGGGTTCCCAGCGACTATCGTATTTGCTGGCACATCTTTTGTTACAATTGAACCGGCAGCAATTATGGAATGATCACCTATTGAAACACCTGGAAGAACAGCACAGTGCCCTCCAATCCAAACATTATTCCCTATGGTTATAGGAATACCGTAACCCGATTTATTTCTGTCCTTGGGATTAACATTATGACCAGCCGTATAAATGCCGACGTTAGGTGCAATCATGCAATCATCACCGATACGAACCTCCGCCATATCCAATATGGTGCAATTGTATCCAGCATAAAAGTTACGACCAACATGAATGTTGTAACCCAAATCACAATGAAAATTATGATCAATGCTGATACCTTCACCTACGCTGCCGAATAGTTCTCGTATCAATCGTTCTTTTTCTTGTTCATTCTCTGGATCGCACTCATTATAAGTCTTCACAAGCTTTTGGGCTCGTAAACTTTTTTCTCGAAGTTCCGCTGTCCCACGTTCGTAATAAACCTTTTTTTTATCCTCTTTCATTATTTCCCTCCATGTCCAAATGATCTTGCTTATTATAATAGCCAGCACGGTCAAGTTGAAGAACTTTACCGCACACCTTGCCGGCGTGAGTTTCAATACTCATACTGCGTAGAAGCTGCCGGGCTTTTTGGTAAGAAGCGGGGAGATTCTACAATTCTTCAGAATAGAAAGCTTTAGATACGGATTCTGTAGCTTTATCAATAAAAGCTGCAATTTTACTAGGGCTTTCCTTCAGACCACTACTCACCCACCTTTTAATTATGGCTATACTGCCATGAGCGGTGAACGTATACCAGGACTCAAATAATTGTGGATCAAAATATTTTAATTTTGTCTTCCATCGTTCAATAGTTAAATCGTGACTGATATAAAGGATTCGTTCTAATAATTCTTTATCGCCATGCTCTGAGAACAGAACCTCACATATCGTTTTATTCGCTTTTATGTACTTACATAATTCATAAGATAGCGTTTGAGGGTTGGAAGAGCTCATCCCAACTTGCTTAATGTCTTCGTAAAGATCATTTTCAATCGTTGAAAGAAGCTCAAACTGATTAGCATAGTGTGTATAAAAGGTGTTGCGGTTAATCCCTGCTTCGCTGCAAATGTCGGTCACGGTAACTTTATTGATAGACCTTTCTGTCAACAGCTTCAACAGGCTTTCTTTGATAACCATTTTTGTATATCTCACTCTGTGATCTGTTTTTTTGTCTGCCATAATATCCTCCCTGTTTAAAATAATGAACAAATCTAAGGTGGTTTGTATGATAACTAACATATCCCAATCGAACAGCCTGTTGTTTAAGTAACACAGTGAAATTATAATTTATTTGAACGTTCAAATCTACTTTTAAATTTAAATGGAGGTAAAATATGGGTGATTTAACTGTAGTACCTGTATGGATAATTCAAGATATTATAGTCTTAATTGCTGCTGTTCTAATGGTTTATCCTTGATAAGGAAACGCATCCCAAAACGGTACTACTGCAGTTTATTGGTTTTGTGTTTTTTTACGCAGCCGTTTTTGAAATTACTGCTTCATCTCTTGGGGAAGGATTTTACGCCTATGGGCGGAGCATTTTAATGTTATTTAATATACCGATTACTGTCCCTATTATTGAGTTTCTGATCATTTATTCCACTTTGCGTGTTCTAAAGTCTGTCAATATACCGTCCTGGACTAAACCATTTATTACGGGATTAAGCGCGATGGTCTTTGATTTTTCACTCGACCCCGTGGCCGTTAAACAAATCTTTCAGACCATGAATGGAACCATTGCAAGATGGACTTATTATCCGCTGGCCGGTGAACCTCAGATCTATGGGGAACCCGTGATGAACTTTACAGGATGGATTTATATAGCGGGGTATTGGACCGTCTTTATTCTAATTGGAGAATGTTGGCATAAAAAGAAAGGCTACAGTAAATCAATTGGTTATATCTATCCGTTTCTGGCGGCAATTCTGTCATTAGCGTGTATGTTCTCACCGTTATCTAACTTCCTTAATTATATGGGGCCCTTCTTCGAAAGAACCTCGAATATGCAATGGGTGATGTTGATTACACTTTCTGTAATTACAATCGGAATTTTAGCATTAGCTTTTATAAAGTTTTGGGACCGGAAAGTTAATTATTCAATCACTCCCAAGAAAGATTTTCCTATCATGTTTTCTTTCGTAGGGTTCCCCCTAGTCAATACGATATTTTGCATTATAGGCGGTTATACGGAAGTGTTGTGGCTGGTCGTTCTGGCTCAGATCTTATTATTGCTAGGTTGGATTGGAATTTACATTATGGGTAAGAAAGCAAGTCCAAACACGAAATAACCATAAACCCAAACATCGAGGCCAAGACAAACTTTATTTAATATTCCTTTTCGGCGTTTTTATTTTGGTGCTTCTTGCTAACATGAGAACCTCCTTATCGATGGGTTCTGTTATTTCTCTTCTCAGCAAGGCAATTTCATGTTTATACGGAGGGTTCTTGTATTTAATTGGTCCGAGTGATGGGGTTTCAAGAAGTTTGGGCAATTCAGTTAGCTGAGGGTGATGGACAATATAGTCCAAAGAAGGTAACCCTATACATCAATGACCTATATTCTCATGCCTGTCCTTGCGCGATCCGCGCTCGTTCTTGGAATCATTAATGTGGAGTACTTTTAATCGTTCTAACCCAATTATGCGATCCAACTGATCAAGGACGCCATCAAAATCATTAATAATATCGTACCCAGCGTCATGAATGTGGCAAGTGTCAAGACAAATTGAGAGACTCTCATTATAGGTTACTCCGTCTATAATACGAGCTAGCTCCTCAAAGCGATGGCCACATTCCGTTCCTTTGCCAGCCATCGTCTCTAACGAGACTTGAACTTTATCAGCTCGTGTAAGAACTTCATTAAGGCCTTCAATTATTTTATGAAGTCCTTTCTCTAACCCCGCACCAACATGCGATCCGGGATGCATAACAATTTGCTCGGAACCTAATGCTCTTGTTTGCTCTATTTCATCCCGCATAAAGGCTATGCTATGGCTGAAAACCTGGTTATTTAATGAATTGGCCAGATTGACCAAAAAGGGGGCATGAACAACGATATTGCTGATTCCATGCTCTTTCATATGTATTTGCCCCTCTGAAATATTGTAATCAGAGATTGGTTTTCTTTTCGTATTTTGTGGAGCACCGGTGTAGACTAAGAATGTATTTGCACCATAGGAAGCAGCTTCTTTACTGGCTTTAAGAAGCATCTCCTTCCCTCCCATGGATACATGACTACCGATAAGCATATATATCCCCCTTTTTGATTAGTTTTTACGGGAAGAACAAATTTATTCAGCTTTTTACAGGTTCCATCATCCCTCACGAGGAGCTTACCTATCATTCTACGGCAACCCATTCCATTGGATCTATACGGGAGACCTAGTCGCGTGAATGATCATAAAACGAAAAGAATAACCGCCCAATTCCAATAAGGATTTTGGGCGGTTTATGATTCTGCCTATTACAGTGTGATTGTTCTCTCGATAATGCTTACATAGTATCTTTATCTTACCGATACTTGGCTTTATTTACTGAGATGCTTGGTTAAGAGCTTTTAAAAATACCTCTGTTGGTTGTGCGCCGGATATCGCGTATTTTCTATCAATGACAAAGAATGGTGCTCCTGTAATCCCTAATTGTTTTGCTGTAGCTTCATCTGAACGCACTTCGCTAGCATATTTGGAGAGATTATGGAGAACTGCCATGGACTCATCTCTGTCCATTCCAACGGATTCTGCAATGTCTGCTAATGTAGCATAATCGCTGATTAGTTTGCCGTCCGTGTAATAAGAATAGAAAAGCTTCTCTGCTAATTCCTGATCTTTACCCACAGATTTGGCATACTGGGTTAAACGATGCGCATCAAACGTATTGGTGGGCTTTATTTGGTCGATATTATACACGAGACCCATCAGTGCTGCTTGTTGTTCAAGTTCAGCATGTGCCTCTTTCGCTTGTTCGAGACTCATACCATGTTTCTCAGAAAGGATTTGATGCATACTTTTGCCTGAGTACATGGATGTTTGCGGATTAAGTTCAAAGCTTCTATATTCAATGAACACTTCATTCGGATGAGCGAATTGCTCCAGTGCAGACTCTAATCGTCGTTTCCCAATATAACAAAATGGACAAACATAATCCGACCATATCTCGATTTTCATAATGAATTCTCCCTCACTAACCACTTTAATCGGTTAATACTACATTTTTAATGAACTTATTTGTTATAAATAATAGGCATTCTTCTAATTAATTGGTTGTCACGAGCAGCAGAGTACATGAATTTAGCAACATTTTCTCTGGAAACAGATAATTTAGCCGATTGATCTCCGAATGAATAATCATAAGACTGCCCTGTGTATTTAACATTGGGGTTAATAATTCGAACGACTGTCCAATCCAGATTCGATTCCTTAATGATTCCTTCTATTTTCTTCATTTCTGCATAACCGTTTGGAAGGAGAACCTTGGCTAATACACCTGGAAGTATCGTGGACATATTTTTCTTATCGTCATCGGATTGCAGAGCTGGTGTCGCAAGTGTAATAAACCTTTTTTTGTTAAGTTTGTTCATAGCCCTAATTATCCGTTCGTGTCCGTCAGCAATTGGCGTGCCTTTAAGCTTGCGTGACATATCGGATGCTGGCCCCAATGTGCTGATTACGATATCGGATTCAGCAACGGCCTTCTCGATGGTTGAGCTATTCGAAAGGTCCCCCTGTACAAGGCTCAAATTTGGATGTTTGAGGCTGATTTTTGGGGATTTCTAACGTATGCCGTAACGAAATCTCCCTGATCTAAAGCTAGTTGTGTGACAAGCTGTCCAATTGCACCAGTTGCACCAAAAACAGTGATGTTCATATTCTTTTCTTTTATCTCCTTTAACATAAATTATTTAACTCACACTTTATCTTCAGTTATAAACTCTTCTACTCTGTCACGTTTGGTGTACATGTCGTACCAAATATCAGCGATTGTATCTTGAACTCCTGAGTTCGCCTGCATCCAGATTCCGATCGAAAGGTGACCTGCATAAACTCCTTTATCAGCTAATTCGCTATTCAAATTAAAGATATAATTGCGAAGTCCTGAAATTGCAATCCCCACATTGCCCATCATCGGTACCGGGTGTACTGAAGCACCTCCCGTTGTAAATAACAGAGCACCGCTTTGCTTATCCAGCATGTCCGGAAGCACTTGTTTCACACTTGATAAAGCACCTAAAACATTATATTGAAATTGGTATAATGCATTTTCTTCAGTTACATCTAGTGTTGGCGCTACAGAATTAAAGCTCGGCGTAGGACTGTATTCAAGAACATCAATAAATCCGTATTTTTCTTTAATAGCAGCAAAAGCCTTCTCAATTTGTTCTTTATTCAATATGTCCGCTTGAAAAGAAGCAGCTTCGATTCCCAATTGTTCTAATTCAATAACCAGTTGGTTCAACTTTTCTTCATTTCGCGCAATAAGCGCTACGCGAAAGCCGTGTTGTCCAAATTTCTTTGCAATGGACATTCCTAGACCTGCTCCTGCTCCAACAATCGCGATCGTTTTCATTTAAATATCTCCCCTTTAATTAGAGTTAATTATCAACAAGACAAATAATGGTCAACGTGTTGTATATTTATCTTTTGTTTATTATGATGAATAGAAGGTCAGCATTCAATGTTTAATAATTTTGATTTTGAGAGATAAAATACAGTTTCAACTTAGATGTCGTATATCTAACAAAAAAAGTTAAGGGAATGAGCCATAATGAATAAAAAAACCGATTTGCGTATCATTCGCTCCAAACATTCGATAAAAAAGGCGTTTATAGAACTTCTTAATGAAAAGGGGTACGAAGGAATTACAATTCAAGATATAGCCGATAAGGCGATGATTAACCGAAATACCTTTTACCTTCATTATCAGAACAAACCCGATTTGTTGAATATATCTATGGACGAATTATTAGAAGAATTAAATAGTACACTCAAGCAATGTTCGAGCAGCAAGTCTCACATAAGCGGCTCAATGCTTGAACAACTCATGCAAACCATATTGGAGAAAATTAAGGACAATATTCCTTTCTACAAAGCATTGTTACTTGATGAGAATAGAATCTATGGTTTTCAATCAAAGATGGAGGAAATTATAAAAAATACAGTGGAAGATGGCTTGGATAATATGCCCCTTCAGATTTCAAAGGAATTATTACTTCAATACATCGCATCTACTTTTATGGGCATTGTAGTATGGTGGGTTAAAAATGATTTTTCGTATACTCCAAGTGAACTTGCCTCTCAATTCGGAAAAATTTTAACTCATGGACACTTAACAGCTGCAGGCATTCCAATTAAGGATTATTAACTCGGTCCACTTCCTTACCAATAAGGTAGATCAGCAGAGGGTATAACCTTTGGTATTTACCTGATTGTAATCAGGGCTGACAGTTTGTGATGTTCTTGTCTCTCGACACTTAAAGAAAGTTCCATTGCCTCCTACTTAATTATTACTGCAAAAACAAAAAAACCGTTAATCATCACATCACAGATTTAACGGTTCTAAAAGTTTACAATGAAAATGACGGAGGGACGTCTAATCCACACCGGTTCTCTGTATACCTACATGGCAATAGCCATCGCTGCAACCTCTGGTAAAATGATCTCTGAATGTTGTAGCCATATGGATAAACTTACCATCAACAGAATGAATGATATCGCAATAACGTAAGGCAGCTTGCCTATTCTGTTCGTTGCGGGATTTGCTGCATTCATAGGCTCCCCTTTCGTACCAGATTCAACAGGTTGTTGCTGTTGAATCGTCATAGCTATGATTGATGTGTGCATATACAGCATGCTGTTAGATTTATGCTAACATGAACATTTTGAATGTTTTAAGTACCACTATATGCATTTTTTGGCATACCAATTTTCAAGTTGTTACTATTGTGAAGATGTCCTGTGTGTTCCTAGGTACCTGCTTTAATAATGTGCTTTACTTGTAAATGGATTGACAGGGTGAGAATAAAATAAAAAGTCGCTAAATTAGCGACTTTTATTGAAGTATATTGGCTGCTTAACAGACTTTCCGATGTTAATTTCGGTCCCCATATCACAATCTGCCTGACCGAACTGAAATTAATTTTTATTCAATATGCCTAAATATGCACTCCAGGGACCCACATCCATCCTGTATCTTTCCGCCATAACCCTAACAATTTGCGCAATGTGTGTAAAATCATGAACGACCCACGCAGAGAGCAGCTCCCTTAACTTTACGATGCCGAACTCCGGGTGCAGGCCGTTCTTCTCCAGATTGGGATTCGAATGCATGATCTCCTTGAGTGTGGAGATATTGTTCATTCTCATGCTGCTGAACTCCTGTAGTGCTTCTTCAAGGCTTCGTTCTGATATCTCCTTCAAGTGTGAGAAACGATCGAAAGCAGGAAACAGCTGCTCTTCCCCTTGCATTACAATGGTTTCCACTCGCGGAATCCAGTTATGTTTCTCTGCTTCAATAAGATGTTCAATCACTTCGTGAGCATTCCAGGTTCCTTCACCCTCATTAGATCGCAGCCATCCGTCTGAAAGACCGGATAAGAAGTGCTTTAGTGTTGGCGGTGTACGCTCCAAAATTTCAATAGCTTCATTTATACAGAAATTAATATTAATGCACCCCTCTCTAAATAATACAGTCAATGAATTGATCTATCCTTTACTTTCATATTAGCTTCTTTCTTTAGCGTTTGTCCTTGTTCCTTCTTTTCTTTTCTTTTCTTTCGCATTACGGATAAATTAAAAAAGCCGCTAAAATAGCGACTTTCAATGAGCATATGTTCTTGTCCCCGACAGTTATCAGTACCAGAAATACTGCATCTTCCTATACCCGACATCCCATACTTTCAAGTCGCCCTTAATAGTAAGCTTCAGCTCGTTTCCCGGTTCAAGTGGAATCTCGAATAACGACGGGAACAGATCAGGATCAGTACGCTGAAGTTCTCCAGAACTGCTCAAGATCTCCCGGCCATCCAGGGTCATGCTGATGCTTCCGGAATAATTCGTTGGTTCCGGGTGCCGTAATCGAAGGAGAAAATCGTCTGCCCCTCAGACTTGTACGTAAACGTTCTGGACTCTCCACCTTCAGCGCCATACATGTTTGAATCGGGCGTCACCTGCTGTCCGTTGATTAGGAGGCTTTCAGGCTTGTCTCCGGCGGATGAATGGCCCGAAGTATCCGTCCATTCATTGATCGCCGTAAAAGGGCCCTCTACTTTTGTTGTTATTTTTTCTACCGCCGCCCCTACTCCCCATAAAGCTATAAAAAGAACGATACCCGATATGGCCGTTGCCACCAGATTGCGCCCGAGGCTGCGGTAACGGAAACCAAGCTTGTATGCCCCAAAACCGAGGGCTGCTCCAATTGAATTTTGAAGAGCATCGTTGATATCGAAACTGCCCAGGAATGTAAGGGCCTGGATTGTCTCCAGCACAAGAATCGCTATGAAGAATAGGGTGATGAACCGGACGAAGCTGACCCGGTACAGCCACGGAATCAATATACCGAAAGGAATAAACGCAATAGTGTTCCCGAAACCCACCATACTCATTAGGCTGGGATGCAGAAGTTCCGACGGAGATGGCAAACTAATGAAGTTATCGGGCATAAAAATAAAGGTGTAGCCGGAAGTATGCTCTGAAGCCTCTCCTCTGCCGAAAGCAAAGAACATAAAATAAAGAACAAGCAATAAGTACAATAAGGTCATAGTTATTAAAATCTTGCGTTGATTGACCATGGTTAACTCCCCCACTCTATTTTTCCAACCATTACTATAACTTACTTACCCATATCATGCACGCCTTAGCTTAATTAGAACAGGGGTGAGAACGCCGCCTTACGTTCCCACGTTCATAGTACACTTTTTGCTTGTGTTATCATTTAGGCAAAGATATTAGCCTAATCGGCAATAGGTTCTTTTCCTTGGAAGGGACAAGAATTTGTTTCGATAAATAAAAAAAGCCGCTAAAATGGCGACTTTAATGGGAATATGTTCTTGTTCCTCGACACTCGGCATCTCATCTGTTTCCGTTCACTAGTCGGTATGGTGATAAACATTGAATCATGTTGCAGATTTCAAACACCATCAATAATTTTAGTTGTCATTGTATACAGCCTCCCTTTTTCGCAATACCACTACGATATCTGTCTGAGGTACAAATAAATTATAATTCGTTACATGCACTTGTCTTGTTTCGGTTACGGATTCTATCTTTAATTCAGGAGGAAGACAGCGCTCTATGTGAGTAATTAATGTTTCTTTGGTAAATCTCCAAATTACACCATCAATCGAAGAGTTCGCCATATAACCACGGTCTGTTACAGAACCTGAAAGAGACTTGAGAACAACCGGATCCGCAATAATGATAGATCCACCGTCACGTAAGAGTCTGCAGCTCTCGATGAAGGCTTTTTTGTGATAGCGAATGTGATGAAAGCTTCGTGCAAACAAAATCATATCGCAGCTATGATCAGGTAAAGAAGTTGGCTTATCAATGAAAGCATGAATATAAGAATTAAACCTTCCCCACTTCTTTCCTAGTTTTAGAGCATTTAAATTCGGATCCATGTTGAGAAAACGAACGTCCTTCTGCTTGCGAAGATACTTGTTCAATAAACCTGTACCGCAGCCCACCTGAAGAACATCACCCTTTAAAGGGGGAGAACTTTGTAGACATTACGAGGAATAGGGAAATTTTGAACGTACATGGCCAGTTCGTAGAAAATCGGATAACGCTCTTGCAATCGAACCAATTTACTGGTGTAGAAAGGTTTCCGCTTTTTGTGACGTTTAAAGTCCCATTTGTTCAAATAGTAGACAGGGGTTAACAGCAAGAACAGAATAATAAAGACACTCTGGACGCTATAAATTCCAAGTTTACTAGGACGATCATTGGAGTTATGAGACATCATTTGTTTAAAAGTATTCAAAAGCATCACTCCCCTCTCACAACGCTATAAATGGTGTAGAACCTGTTCTAACATAACAAACGAATCCAATTGAATGACTTACGAAGCGAAGTGAATCTTCTGATCATGAACAATTTAATCGTATTTAGAGAAGAGTACTTTTTTGACTCTTTCTCCCCGCCCATTTAAGCGGACAAAAGAAGAGCCGTTTACAATGATGCATCACTATATTTTGTTGAAATCGCTTATGTATAGAAATTATTTTTGCGTGGAGGCCTCAACTGAACAATGGTTGTCGAGCGGCGTAATGAATTTCGCAATGTATTCGAAGAAATGTTACATCAACAGGAGGCGGATACACCTCATCTGGCATCGAAAAAGCCGCCTACAGGCGACCTTTTGAGCAAGAATACGATTTTCAACTTGAGGACGCTGGATTATATAAGTCTGCATCATGTTCGGAGATCCAATCAATTTGCTTGTATCCACGGCCAGCCATCGTTTGCTGCCGCACATCCAGAACCTCTAATTTCGGTGCCTGCCAAGGCGTTTTTTTCGTTTCCAGCGGTCGTCTCCTCCTTTCTACAAAACTGGAACCAAAATGCGAGCACCCTTATATGACTTGCGCAATACAATTTTCGAAGATACATTATGTATCTTTACGGGAATCATAAGACACAATACGTATCTAAGTAAACAAATATTTCATCCCTTTCCTTCTATAAATATCTGCAAAATTCAATCCGATTGCTTTCATCCTTACTAATAGAAATAGATATATTACCCTTTAACAGCGCCTGCAGTCATACCGTCTATGAAATATTTCTGAAAAGCAATGAACAGTATGAAAATTGGAACGATGGAGAAGAAGGAGCCCACGATCAATAGGTCATAGTTATTGCCATAAGGAGTTAACAACGTCTTCAAACCGATTGGAAGTGTATATTTACTCTGATCTCCGAGCACCATGAATGGCCACAATAGATTATTCCAGCTATTCATACCATTCAAAATAGCCATTGCTGCAAAGGATGGCTTCATAATCGGCATAATTAATCTGAAATAAATCGCATACTCGTTTGCGCCATCAACCCGGCCAGATTGAATAATCTCTTTGGGTATGCTTCGTAGATATTGCCTGAAGAAAAATATGGTCGCAGCATTGGCTATACCGGGCAGAATGATTGCCGAATAGCTATTCACCATTCCCAAATCATTAATTAGGCTGTACAAGGGAACCAGCAGTATTTCGAAAGGCACCATCATAATGAGCAAAACACATATAAAGAGGAAGTTCTTACCTTTAAAATGATAGGCTGCAAAACCATATGCAACAAATGCGCTTACAAAAAGTGTTAAAACCACTTGAACGATGGTTAAAATCATACTATTCCAAAACCACACAAAATAATCATGTTCTCCAGTAAACAGAAAGATGAAATTATCAAAACTCATGATTTCAAAATCCAAACTTAGGTTAAGACCATATCTAACTAAGGATTCACCTGGTTTAAAGGAAGATAGGGCCACTGCGTAGAATGGGATCATAATTATAACGAATAGTATAATGAATAAACCAATAATGACTATTCTAGAGATGAAATCACTTCTCGTCTGACTTCTGCCCACTTTAATCCTCCTCCTTTTTGAACATTCCACTAAATTTCAACTGTGTTAAATTGATAACCATAGCAATGACTAACAGAATGATACCAACTGCAGCTGCGTAACCCAGCTTATTCTGCTCAATCCCTTGTCTATACAGATATCCTACAATGGTTAAACCAATATTTTGGGGTGATTTGTTACCGTTGAACATCATCAGACTCTCGGTAAACATGGCTAAACCTGCATAAACACTAATTGTGGTAACATATACCGTGGTCGGCTTCAATAATGGCATTGTGATCATTCTAAACTTCTGCCAAGCAGATGCACCGTCAATTGAAGCAGCCTCATAATATTCATTGTCAATGCTTTTCAAACCCGATAGATAGTAAAGCATATTAACGCCTGTCCATCTCCAACATGCGAGGATTAACAGTGCTGCCATACTCCAATTTCCGTCTTTCAAAAATTTAATAGGCGCTACACCAAACAGACCCAGGAAACTGTTCATTAATGAACCTTCCATTTCACCGAATGTCAGGCGGAAAATGGTACCCGCAACTGCGACAGATGTCAATGCAGGGAGAAAGAACGAAGATTTGAAAAACTCTCTTCCCATCATTAACTTACTGTTGATCATAACGGCGAATAACATGGGAAAGGGAATTAACAACACTAAGGTTCCTAACATGTACACAACGCTATTTCTAATCGATATCAAAAACACTTTATCTGTAAGCAATTTCGAATAATTTGCTTCACCAATCCATTTAGGCTCCTGCCCCAACATCCTATCTTGAAAACTCATTATGAATGAATTTACAAGCGGAAAAACCAGAACATCAAAAATATAAGTATAAATGGCAATACAAAAACATAAGGTGCAACTTTTTGAGAGTATACAAATTTCTTTATCATATTCTCAATCTCCCTTGACTATGGTTAAACCTGCCGACACCACTATACCTGCCGACAGGTATAATCAATCATTTACTTATTATATTTATTTCAATTCTTGTTCAATGGCTGCTTGTGCTTCATCCAACGCTTCCTTCACGTCTTGGCCATCTTCAAAGATGGCATTCAAAGTAACCGTATTGAATATATTGCCGATGGTTGGTGAAGCTTTAACGGACTTTATCGCTTGAATTTCGTCCTTAATTTCATTTAAAGTATCAAATGCATTTGTTTTAAAGTATTGGACGTATTCATTTTCAGGGTTTTTCGTAACTGCATCATCTTTCCATACTTCCATGTTGATTGGGTCAAATCCAAGTGTATTCCAGATCTCAGTCGTAGCTTCTTTCGAAAGCTTAGCAAAGGCCACAAATTCTTTTGCCAACTGAACGTCTTTACCATTCTTGGTAACAACAGTGCCAGTACCGCCCAAGCCAACGGAACGAGGATTACCTTCTTCGAATACAGGCAATGGAGCTATTGCATACTTACCTTTAAGGTCTTTCATTTCGTTTACAAAGCGGGACATGTACCACTCAGGCATTAATGCACTTGCGTAGTTGCCTTTGTTATATTCGCCTTTTGCTTCTTCTGTGTCGGGTTGTCCGCCAGGGATCGTATGAATAACATTGTTCTTCTGCAGATCGACTAACATTTCAAGCGCTTTAATCATTTCAGGCGAGTTCACTTTTGGAGTACCATTTTCATCTGTAAAATCAGCATTTTGTTGAGCTAGTAGCAGCGATGCTTGGAACGAAGCTGATGTATCAGCAGTACCTAAGTACTTGCCAGTCTTTTCGTAAACCTGGATACCTGCTTGTTTGTAATCTTCCCACGTTTTGATTGTCTTGTAGTCAACACCCGCTTGTTCGAGAATTTCAGTGTTGTAGAAAGCAAGCGTAGCACCTACGTGATAATCAAAGCCATAAACCTGATCGGCTTTGGAATAAATCTCGACACGTGAAGGAACAACAGCGTCTTTGTATGGTGCAAATACATCATTCAAAGATTCCAGGGGAACGTTGTCACCTTCCAAGAATTTCGGGAATTTACCTAGCTCAATATCCGCGATATCAGGAGCACCTTTTCCGCTTGTAACTGCCAGTAAGAGCTTGTTATGCATATCATCGTAAGGCATAACCGTTACATTTAACTTAATCTGTTTGTCTGGGTTCTGTTGGTTCCATAACCCCAGCATTTTATCCAAATGCTTGCCGTGCAAATCTACGAATGTCCAAAATGATAATTCTGTTGCATTCTCACCGGCATTAGCGCCTAATTGACGTGTTTCCGTTTTTGAACCAGAAGGATTACCACATGCAGTAAAAACAAGTGACATAATAAGGAGTGTAACGATGAAGATTAAAGCACTGCGTTTTTTCATTTGTTCGTCATCCTCTCTTTTGTTATGCATTTGAAAAGTCGGCTGACTAGTTAGTTCTGTTGATTTAAGCGGTTACAATCCATCTTGGCACCACCATCCTTAACATAATTCGAACCTTTCAAAGAAAAGACCCCTTCGCAACAATTTCTTGACTCCACGTTGTAAGCGCTTAATATGCCGTACTATAATATATATGAAATAGGCTTTATATAACCATTTGATTATAAATTCATAAAGTTTATGGGGAGATGTTAGCAAAACAAAAACAGCCGATCACGTAGATCGGCTGCTTTTCTGGGTAATATTGAATTATTGTATCCCGTTACCACAGCCATTTCGCAACCTGACAATTTGTCTTGCTCCAGACATGATTATAATGTAAATTTAATAATACATTTTTAATAAGAATGAATGATAATAAACGAAAGGAATAATTATGGAAATTTATCTCAAGTACTTCTTAATTGGACTAGCTATTGCTATGCCAGTTGGAGCAATCACAGTAGAAATGACGAAACAAGGACTAAAAAATGGATTCGTCCATGGTTGGGCTGTTGGTTTAGGTGGTATGACAATAGACTTCATGCTAATCATGGCATTATACTTTGGTTTTGCGTCTGTTCTCGCGTTGCCCTTTATTCAAATCCCATTATGGACTATAGGTGCCGGGTTTCTTGCTTATTTGGGCTATGACTCGATAAAAAATGCAGATAAAGATATTACACCAGCAAACGAAAAGACTCAGAAATCTTTTTTTAGTACATATCGAAATGGATTGTTGGTTGCAGTCTCACCAGGCAATTTAGTGTTTTGGATTTCTGTATTTGGTGCTGTTTTGTCACAATCGTATAGTTCTTCCAACACAGGCAGTTTCGTGGTTGCAGCAATCGGTGTAATGAGCGGAATTTTAATTCACGATCTAGGCCTCTTATCTATTGTTTCAGTCACAAGAAAAGTAATGAGTCGTCGTATGATTCAAGCGGTATCCGTAATCGCCGGTATTATGCTTATCGGTTTCTCACTCTATTTTCTCTATGAATTTATTGTGAGCATTATTCGATTGTTTTAAAGTTTGCTTCTTTAGGGGTAAGGGGATTTGCTACTTGCGAGTCCCTTTTCCTAAAAAGAAGCTTTCTTATCGAAAAAAGCGTTCAACCCACTATGTGGCTGCCATTGAAGCAGCTTCAATGTTCTACCATGCCGATGAGTTAGCGTCTGTTAATGTGCCGGTATTGACTAGAATGCTTCCTTTCGATTAATCGACATTGGCAATAGGAACAAGTTCTTGTCCCTCGACAATATTTTCTCTATTAAGCGTCAACTATCTTCATGCAATTATTTCCCTTACATATTCAGAGCACTCTTGGACCAAGTCATGTAACTTATTCAAGTCTACACAACGTTTCTCCATCAGTGGGTTATCCCAATCATAATCTTTTATTACAACCACAGCAAATTCCTTCCTATACCAGCCAACATCAATAATAATATTCATTCCATAATTATATCTGACTTGAAAAATATCCTCTTGATCCAGGGATGCCGTTCCATTGTAGGCAACAATTCCTGGCGAGAAATCTATATCATCAAACATTTATTATGCTCCCCTCACTTTGATTTTTTCAGTTACTCGATATGTACCTTGGAATCCTTTCAAGCTTCGATATCTTGAGATTGACCTATTGGTAAGATCATCAATCCTTATGATGATGAAACGTATAGTGCCGATGCTATTAAGATCAATAGGGTAATTTCGCTAACAGAAGTTCGTAAAATGATTCATTCTTTAGATATACATCTAATCGGTAATCGGACTATGTTCTTGTCCCTCGACAACGGTTAATCAATCTTACATGGTCTAAACGTTTCATGAGTAGCTTCATACTCTTCTATTAATCGGATTTTGTTTCCATCAAATCTAATCATTGATATACCATCAAATGAATAAAGTTGTTTTTCTTTTGCTTTAAAATACCATTCTACAAAAAATAAGGTTTCATTTACTTGATGAATATTTTTTATCTTCCATTCTAAGACAACTTGCTTCAGTAACATTTTTTTGATCCACCAATGGATTTCCTCTAAACCCACATACATTGCTCCATAACATTCGCGGTAGGTAATATCATCAGAAAAATACGTATCTAAACATGTGAAATCTCTATTTACCCACATAAAGAAATATTTTTTTATAATTTCTTCTTTCATATGTACTCCTCTATTCTTTAATTAAGCGCTGTTTTTAACTAGTGTTTTGAATCTATTATATCAAATGAACAGAAAATCCCTAAGCAATTCTGAACGCTTAGTGAACAAAAGCAGCTGTTCACGTTGATCAGCTGCTTTCTTGTATTCTTGAGTTATAGTTTCCCGTTAGCGTGAGGATACCGAATCAATTCGAGGGAGCGTAATGAACTACCTCGCCCTTTACGCTCCTTACACATGTCTCCCCTTCTTTTATGAATTTCAAATGATGGGTTCTTGTGGTGTTATATCACCTACTCTGTCCGTCCAAGGAAAAACGAATAACTATCTGCCGCACCTAACTTAGTAGTCTCTGTACGTTCAATAAGTTGTAATGCTCTCAATAAAGACCCGACTTGTTCGTGCATCAGATTCACATCGAATTTATCCATTTCTCTGTCTGCGCTATCTACCAGGAGATAATCTGGCATGGGGATAAGTCCAATCATTGGAATCCCCGCATTGAACAGGGGCTGACTCTCACCAAACAGAAACTTATTATGTCCGCGCAAGATAACGGTCCGGGTGTTATTTCTATCTTCAATAGCTTTCATCCAAATGGCTTCCATTCTTTCATTTCCTGCATAGGTGAATTCTGTGCTTATTTTGCCAGTCGGTCCATATTTTCCGGAAGCATCGTCTTTCCATTCCAAGCTGCCTAGATGCTCTACAGTGAGTCCAGCCACGGCTTTTAGGTGTCCATCTTTACCATCCCACAGCTCAGGATGAGCCTGCATCCAGGTTGAGGTTGCCTGCGAGGTACCTTTGAATTCAGGCAACCTGAAATGGCCTGTTACAAAGGTGAAGATCATCGTCCGTTCTGGCTGTTCCTGCTGCTGCAGGTAACGAATCATGGAGAGCATGCCAATCGCACCATCTTCTTCTACCACATTTACACCATCGGTATGTGTATTTATAATGATCGATTCCTTTTGTTCTTTCCTTCAATTTTCACATAAAAAGATTCAGTCGGCGCATTTTTTTGTGTTTCTGCCTCTAAAATCACTGTGCCCGTCTTATGTTCCTCAGCTGCGTTGATTACCTTTTGCCCTGCTGTTTTATTGACCCAAACTGCGGGGATTCCGAAATAACGCTCCGTGAATGGGATGTATTGATTCTCAGCCTTTTCATCTGAAACACCATCCCAGACGATAATGACTGCTTTCACGCCCTGTTCCTTGGCTTCTTCCAATTTAGCGTGCTTCAAAGCTGTGGTAAGGACCAGATCGCCCTCATTCGAAGGAATACCGCCCGGCGCTTGAACTTTTTCACGTATATTCATCACCAGTGCCATGGGGAAATTCTTAAAGTTCTTGATTTCTACTACGGCTATTTTATCCTTGGCTTCCTCGTACTCACCAGGTTTGGTGTAGACGAACTCTCCGGTTACTCCATTTGGATCGGTCTCGCCAGAGTAAGGAAACGCAGAGGATACATGAATTTCCTCGTTATCAATGATCACAGAGCTTTTCTTTTCTTCCCAGCGGTCAAAAGTATACTTATCACGGTACACAGTAAAGCCCATATCCGTCACCTGCTGCTGTAACCATGCAATGAACTGATTATGACCTTCCGATCCCGTTGTACGGCTGCCAAAGGAATTCATTTTTTGGATATTTTCCAACATGGTGGTTGTAGAATCAAGCTGGTCATTGTTGATTTCAGCAGTCAATTCCGCAGGCAGAGTAACAGACCCCGTAATAGGCTGAACATATAGGTTAACGACCCAAACCACACTGGCAACTAAAGCGACAATACCGATAAACACTCTCCGAACCACTCGAAAAACCTTCCCGCTCTTATGCTCATCACCAGCAAAAAACACATTCCAAACCCCTGCTACGATCAGCAGTAGAATTGCAAGTGCGAATAACCAAAACTCTTTAGTGACCAAGAAACAAATTCCGGTTACCAGGGCAACTGCATAGACCCAAAACAGTGTACCTCTTATCTTGAGGTTAAACTTATAAATTCCTAATTGTGCCAATAGCACGATTATTGCTAGTACAACGAACAACATTTCTTTCCCGATGAATACAGAAGCACCAAGCGCTAGAATCAGGAATAGAATCCCCATAGTTCTCCATTTAATTTACTTCTCATAATGTACCTCTCTCTTGTTCTTGATGTAAGTTAAGTGTAATAAGGTATAGTCAGTGTTCATCCTGTTCCATAACACGAAATGATTTGAGGTATTTAATTCAAGATTATCTTCTCTATCCAACTGTTAAAGACCACTGAAAAGGATGTATTCAACTATATTTACACTATAAAGGTTGAACTGTACTTCAAGGTCAAGATAACAAGATTAAAAATTTATTTAGATACATCTGATTCTTTCCTTCCTTTATTCCCATAGTCTAAAATGTAATTTAAATCTGGACTTAAAGCTATTGAGTTGTAACTTGGTGTCATTGTACATTGTCCTTGGACATCATCCACTCATTAACTCTACCATAATAAACGTATTAACAAGCTAAAGACCCGCTTGATCCGTAAGGATCAGGCAGGTCTTATATTGGCCGAATAATATTTGATTATCTTTCAATCACTTTGCGAGCTTCGAGCTCCTAATTGCTTTGAAGACGACCTAAGCTCACTTTGACATCTTATTTGGATAAGTCATACGCTTTTCGGATCAGCGAGAAATATTCATCCGCCTTAACCACCTGAAACTCGGCTCCAAGAGATTCCGTAATCGCCAGCACATCCGATGGGGTCATGCTCCATGCATTAATCCCAACCGAAATAAACGTTGGAGATTTGCCACCCCATTCGGTCTTGGTACGATTCAAAATATCTTTACCATCCTGCACCGTTGAGATGCCTCGCAGAATGGAAATCGGAAAGCTGCCATTCATGATTTGAACATTGGCTTTGTCCTCGCCTGCGAGGAACAGGCCTGGAAGTTTATAGTTCTTCTCATACGCAGCTGCAATCGAATCACTCAGCGGAACGTCTTTCCCAAGCTCACGATTGAGCACAAAAGCGTACGACATGTTCGTTTTCTTCAGATAAGAGAACGTTTGTTTCAGATAATCCGGGAATGTGCCTGTCGGCCAAACATGCGGATTAAAGTAACCCACGCCGGACGGGCCTGCAACTAGCTGATCATTTGGGGTCGCCGTTGAACGGTAATAGTTTAGAATGGCAGGTGCTGCATCATAGAGTAACGGACTGGAGGTCCAGTTAATCGGCACTTTACCCCGTGCGGGATCAGCCCACAGGTTGCGCATATGATTCTGATCGTATTGCAGGTTGTCACCTTCGCCAAAGGTATAGGTTACATAGATTTTGTTCTCCAGCTTGGATTTTACCGGTTTGGGAGCAGGCTGTTGTTTTACGTTTGTTCCTGAAAATACGGTCATGTTATGGAACCAGTCGGAAGGAACAACATAGACACCATGACGAGATGTGAGTTCGATGCCAGCAACTTCGCCTTCAAAATCATTGTCGAACCAACCCAGATAAGGTGTCCCTGGTTTTACATCAGACAGAATCTTCTCAAATAGCGCCTTTTCCTCTGGCACACTGGTAGACAACCAGAACACCATGGCTTTGTTCGCAACAGCATAATCGCGGAGATAGCCATAAGGTTCCTTTTCTTCAGACGAGAGTGGTTGAACATTGCTCGCAGATACCTTGTATTGGTTCCACATCTCGATCGATACGGTTAGTTGCCTTGTGTCCGCTGCAGGCTTAAATTCGTATACAAAATAGTTTCCATTATCTGCGAAGCGGTGATCGCTTCCAGGCAAAAATTTGGAGTTATGTCGGTCATAGAGAAACGCTTCTTCCTCAGAAGAACCTGTTTTGAAATCCGCAATTATCTGTCCATCTGCTTTCACGGTCACTTGATGAACGGCAGGTCCCCAGCCATCCTGAGGAAAGGCATCATTAAAGCGGAGGTAGACTGCTTCTTTTCCCAAATAGGATGACAAGTCATAGTCATAGGTCTTCCTGTTGCTTGCATCACGAATCTGTTCCTTCTCGACGCCAACCGTTTGGAATGAATCAAAATTTCCGGACGGAATCGGGATGGAGGTGTCTGGACTCAATCCGACCAACATTCGTTGAGTCGTCTGGCTCCAGAGATGCTCATACTGCCAGTTGTAGGCATCCATACGATTCTTGAACTTGCCCTGCAAGTCTTCGATTACCGACAGGTGATACGGTGGAGCAGTCAATTGTTGAGCCAGTTCAGGACTGGCAACAACAGCATTTTTGAGTCCGGCAAGTGTCGTTGCCACATTAATGGAGTCCGGCAGCTGCGGATCATATACGATAATGCCTTTGATCTCTTTCGCATATTTCTTGAGAACATCCATTACGTTGTCATGCTGCTTATAAGGTACGTTCAAGTCCTGCAGCCAAGGGTCTGCTTTATTTTGTTGAATGTAGATTCGCGGCTTTTCCCGATTGATTACCCCTTCAAGCGTCGTCAAAAGCAATTTGATATCGCCAGATTCCTCATAGACATTCGCCACATCCAAACGTTCTACTTTATTGAAAGTTGGAAGCGCTTGATTTTGAGGCCACTTTATAGAATTTATATGCTTCAACTCATCTGCGGCAGCAAATGCACTAGCCGATAACACGGTTGTGCAGACCAGGGCAACACACAAAACGGCTAATTTACGAATCATAATGTTCATATCTCCTTTGTCTCCCTTATATCTTCGAAATGATCACAGACTTCCTCTGTGCCTGCCTGCATACTCACAACCTGCCTTCACCCATTATTCTGCAGGCTGTTGCATGAGTAATTGAATAAAGAACCCGCCAACCACAGAACGATTCTGAAAATTCATCTGCTTAGCGGTGATCGTGTCATACCAATCCGTTACGGGAACACGAGATGACGTTTCGTTCATGAAATCCCACAGCGGTGAGATGAACGATTCAAACTGTGCTTTCGTTGAACTCATGGAGGCACACCATACCAGCCAATCGGATTTGGTATACGTTTCACGGCTATCCAAGGGCAGGCCATAGCGATTTTGTTTGTGCATGTAATATTCAAGTTCTTTGGCGGCGATCTCTTTCGGGAACAGGTGCAGGTCGAGCAGATGGTTCCATACCAGATTGTACTTCATGCTCCATGACTCGGTCGGACTGTCAAACGTCAGCTTATAGTGATCCCCGGCATCTGCCATGGCCACCCACTCCTGTGCCATTTTTCGAGCTTCCTCAAGGTATGTCGCCCCTTCCTTCAGTCCAAGCCTGTCACACAGGTAGGAATACGCAGCAATGCCCAATATGGCCTTAATCGATAAATTGGTATTATGCGCCAGATGCCCGGCGAAGTCATCCGTGCACAGCTGGTTTACAGGATCGAGTCCATTGTGCAGCAGATAATCTGCCCATTGCGTAAGAGGTTCCCAATGCTGCCGATCAAATTCGATATCTCCCCCATATTTGCTGACCGCCGCTGCCATCAGCAGCATATTGCCGCATTCCTCAATCGGCATCTGGTATTCCAGCTTATTCTCGCCATACACCTGACCGTTGGCCTTAGGGTAGGTTCCTACATCATGAGGAGCAAAATCAAACGTCCAATCCGGGCTCATCGCATACTTGTAAATTGGACGCATCATGCCCTTGATCAGTTCAGGGTTGTACCTGAGGAAAAGTGGGATCGAAGGGTAACTGACATCCACCGTAGCGATACATCCATTGCTGAAATTCTCTTTGGAAAAAAATAAAACATTCCCCTCCTCATCGGCAGCCAGCTTATGCGCCGCAATCGCCTGTCTGTAGGTTAGCGCCACAATATCCCGGTATTTCTCACCGCCTGCGGCCTGACTCTCTGCCATGAGTTCAAGATTAAAACGGTCACAGCGCTGCTGAATCTCTTCGTATTGTTGAGATGCTCGTAACAGCATCTCATGAAATGTTAATCCATTTCGCTTCCAATACGCAGGCAGCGGTTGTTGAAAATATTCAATCGCATGAATATCGTCATACGCAAGCATGAGAAATTCGGATATCGGTTCGTCCTGGACAGCCCCCAGATCGATCTCGGCGGCCATAACCGGCATATTGTCCGATACAGCCCGCCACTGAGGATGATCATCTTCGATCTGCAATTGTCCAGTGCGTACATACTGCTCACGGCCTGTTACTGAATGAATGGCCGTCTGGATATGGGAAGATTGGGGAACAGCCAGAACCATATATCCCCAATCGATTCGTGTATCATCACCGGCAAGCTGTAATACGGGCTGATCCACAGTGCCCATGGACATGACATTCCATTGCCCCTCAATCACATGGCGTTCCCATGTAATGTGTTGGTCGGATGTGTTTACACACCATTCCCCTGTCACATCAAAATATATTTTGACTTGATGGGATGCCCCATCGATGGATTTGGCCTGAAAAGTCAAATATGTCACCGGCCTGGATAACAGGTCCAGATCATCCAGCAATAAAGGTGTATTGAACTGAACATGAAGCTCTATTCCTTCGCCTTGAAACGTATATCGAGTTGTTACGGGCTGGACAGTCAGGTGGGTCTGCACCAGCACATCAGGTTCCTGGACAGCTGTACGCTCCTCCGATCCCACTTTCCCCATAAATCGTCGAAGCTTTCCATCGATCACCGCCAAGCCCACCATGCCATTCGTTTTGTTGGTCCAATGCCGGGTATGATCTTCATACAGATGGTCCGCGGCCGACCATACGCTAAAATAAGGGTCCACAGTAACCAGAGGTACGGAAGGTGGTCTGAACTTAGTCGTCATATGAATGCAACTCCTTCAAATTAAAAGTAAGAATACGGAGGTCATCAGTTCGGCATCTGAACGGTAACTACGTCTTTCCCTTTCAAGTTTTCGTTCGTAAACTGCATGGCTTGATCATATCCGGTCTTTCGAAGCTGCTCGCGTAGCTCGTTGATAATGCCCAACGCCGCTTCATCCGATTTTGCAAAGATTGCTTCCTTCCAGGCATCACTCATCCGGTCCATGGAAGGCTTCAGCATCTCCCATTCCGGTGCTTTGGTAATCACATCGCCCGGGTTATAGGCTGTGATGACATGAATGCCATTAGGACGCAGAATTTTTCTGGCTTGTTCCATGGCATCAAGCCGTTTCTGATCGGCCCAGATATCTCCGCCTGCAACCGAATTGATTCGATCTGGCCCCGTGATGGATTCCAGACCAATGGTAATGCCTTCGTTCTTGCGAACTTTACCCGATTGATCTGCCGTAAATTTATCGAACCACTCCTTATTGGCAACAGGCTTACCCTCCTTCATATCCCAATGAACGCCCTGCACTCCGTATCTTGCCAGCATAAATCCTTCATCGGAAGCCATGTAATCGAGGAACTTCAGCGCCGCATCTACACATGCGCCCTTGCAGTTTTTGGTGATCGCTGTTACGTTGTTGCCCTGGATGCCTAGATCCGCAGGGCGATTCGGTTCAACATCCGCACGCTCCAAGGGGCCGACCGGGATGTAATCGCTTCCAGGGTGTGAAGTGACATATTCTTTGGAGGCATCCAGAATGGCCGGATAGTGTGCGGCAAGAATGGCGATGCGGCCCTGATTGATTTTCTCCTTGGCGATCGGGTCAGTCTGGGCGAATGCTTCCGGGTCCATTAACCCTTCTTCAACCAGTTTCCGATAGAACAGGGTGTATTCTTCATAACCTTTGGTGAAAAAGTTATGCTCTACCGTTCCGTCACCTTTGTCAACATAACTGCCACCTGAATTGAACATGGTATTGCCGATGCCGACGGACCAGCCGTTGCTGAAGCCACCCAGTGGAAAGACCGGCTGCCCGTTCTCTTGCAGATTGGCATCCTTGATTGCTTTGAGGAAGGTATAGAATGCCTCCTTAGTCACGACCGATTGCGGGTCTATACCCACCTTATCCGCGATATCCTTGCGAACATAGAAGCCGTACAGCCAATCCATGCCATCTTCATTCTGGGCAGGCTGGTTTTGCAGGAGCAGATATTTTTTGCCGTCATAGGCATTAATCGCTTTTTCGTAAAGCGCTGGGGGTACATTTTCTTCAGCAATGGATTTCGCGAGGTTTGGATAGTCCCCAATTTGTCGGAAATATCGACGAGCTGCCCTTTCTTTTGCCGCCTTGATAATGCCATCCAGCTCCCCTCCCCATGCGGGTCCGGTATAGATATCCGGCAGATCCTGCGTGGCAAATATCTGGTTTACCTTCTCGGTCTCACTGCCTTTGGTATACTCCCAATCCAGCGTGACGCCCGTTTTCTCCTTGATGACTTCTTCCACAGGCGTTATTCCGTTATCCGAACCACCCGAACCGTTCCAGTTGTGCAATATTTTGAGCTTGTATGAACCATCAGCTGCTTCTCCGCTATTCCCGTTTCCTGATGAATCCGTGCATCCGCTCAACGATCCTCCAACCAAGATGGACACGAGTAATACGGATACGCCTTTCGACCAAATTCGGTTCAAACCAATCGCCTCCTGAAATATGATGATGAATGATCTGGGTTAAGCCTGGTAAAAACTCAGCAAATTCCGGGTCAGAATCACCTAACCTTTCACCGAACCAATCATCACTCCTTTTACGAAATATCGTTGCAGGAACGGATAAATACACAGGATCGGGAAGACCGTAATGACGAGCAAAGCCATACGCAGGGATTCGGGTGTCGCACCCGCTCCGCCTGAACTGCCAATCGTCTGCCCGCCCTGTTGTGCTGCGCGCTGCATCGAATTGGACAGCGACTCCGCTTCGGTCAGCATCTCCTGCAGGAGGGTTTGCACCGGAATCAGATCCTTGTTGGATACATAGTAGGCACCCGAGAACCAGTCATTCCAGTGGGCGACCCCAATGAAGAGGGAGATGGTTGCCAGTACGGGTCCCGAGAGAGGCAGAATGATGCGAATGAAGATCTGAAAATCCCCATACCCGTCAATGTGGGCTGATTCCTCCAGCTCTTCCGGAATTCCTTGCAGAAAGGTCCGGATAATGATGATATGCATGAAGTTGAATAACAGCGGCAAGACGTACACCCAGAAGGTGTTGATCAGATGCAGCTTCTGAAGCGTAATGAAGAACGGGATGAATCCGGCACTGAAAATCGTAGGCAAAAAGATGTAAAAGGTGAAAAATGAACGGCCTGGCAAGGATTTCTTCGAAAGCGCGTAAGCCATCAGTGTACACAGAATCACATGAAGGAACGTACCGAGCACGGTTCGCATGATGGTGATCTGGTACGCCTTCCAGATGCGTGCGTTATCAAATACCTGGGCATAGTTCTCCAGTGTAAATTGTCGTGGTAGGAAATAGATCGCGCCCTGCATGGAATCCTTGCCGTCATTCAGCGAGTACGCCAGGATGTATATAAACGGGTAGATCATGGAGAATCCGACCAAAGCGAGAATGGTATAGTTTATAACTGAAAATAAGGACCATTTGCGTGTCATCACATCACCTCCTTAGAACAGGGATACATCACTGACTTTGCGGGCAATCCGGTTGACCGTTAGCACCAAAATCAGCCCAATTACACTCTGGAACAGCCCCACAGCTGCCGCGTAACTCAGACGTCCTTCCCGTATACCCGAGTTAATGGCGTGCACGTCAAGTACACTGCCCATGCCAGCGGTCGCAGGTCCATTCAGGAGAAGCAGCTGCTCGTAACCCGCGCTCATCAAGTTACCCACGGCGAGAATAAATAATATAATGGCGACATTACGGATACCCGGCAGGGTCACATGCCATATCTGTTGGAAACGCCCTGCACCATCGATTTTGGCAGCTTCATATTGCTGCTGGTCAATTCCGGCAATCGCAGCCATGAATATGATGGAGTTCCAGCCGATGTTCTTCCAAATATCCGATCCAACAATTATCTGATAGAACCAGGTGGGATTGTTCAGAAATTGGATTGGATCAGTTCCGAACGACCCCAGCAAATCATTAACTGGCCCGCCGTATGGCGTGAGCAATCTCTGCATCAGGGTGACAACCACAATCCAGGATACAAAGTAGGGTAAATAGGAAAGTGTCTGAACGGTTTTCTTGAACCTGATCATGCGTATTTCGTTTAAAAGAATGGCGAGAATGATTGGCATCGGAAAGCCGATTAACAGCTTCATAAGACTGATAATCACCGTGTTGCGGATGATATCACCCGATTGATAATAGTTAAAGAACTGTTGAAAATACTTGAAGCCTGCCCAGGGGCTTCCGGTAAAACCGCCAACGAAGGTATAATCCCTGAAGGCAACCTGAATTCCATATAAGGGAACATAAGAGAATAGGAAGAACCAGATGATGCCGGGTAACATGAACAAGTAAAAGAGCTTATGCTTCCAGATTCGCTTCATTAACACACTGTTCTTAATCACATTCCCAACGCTCCTTTCCCTTGCGGAAGGTTGAAACCGTTATTCTTGCTAACCTAACCTTTGAATTGCAGTGAGATGATCTCAAATGGTGTAAAGGACAAAACTACGTCGGTTTGATCCTGAAGCTCCAGCGATGCGATGTTATTCTCCATGAGATCCACTTCCCAGACTTCTTCAGCATTCCAACCGATGGAGAGTTTCGTTTTGACCCGGGTTCCCGAGGTCTCATACAGACGGACGATAATGTCATTGCTGTCCTCGGCTTTTTTGATCGATTCCACCATGATGTGCGGATGATCCGGCTGCAGGAATGCTTTTGTGTAGGGCAGCTTTTTCTCTTCTACATCCATTGAAGAGGAAGACAAGGAACTCAGGCGCAGCGGAATATTGAGCTCATTGCCTCTTCGATAGATTTCAGCCTGAACATGGTTCCCCTGATGCGGATATAACGAATAGGTGAATTGGTGCTCTGCACGGTCCGCCACCGGATCCGGGTAGGAACTGCTGCGCAGCAAATGAAGGTCAAGTACATTGTTAATGGCTCGATGTCCGTATTTGCTATCGTTGAGTAAGGCGACTCCGTAATCCGGTTCTGATATATCCACCCATTGGTGAGCGCAGATCTCATCCTTGGCAAAGTCCCACATCGTATTGCGGTGAGTCGGCCTGCTCAGGCTGCCAAACTGGATTTCGCAGTGAACCTGATCGGTACGAATCTGCACCGGGAACGAAGTACGTAACATTTTACCGTTTTCCTGCCAATCCACGACCGTTTCAAAATCAATACGCCGGTTGCCCTCCGTTAAAATAACGGTTTGGGTTAGAGACGACTCGCCATAGCTGTAATCAAAAACCAACCCAACTCTTGGGCCGTCCCGAAACTCCTGGATATCATTCAGAATGAATGGTATCCCCACTTGCGCTGAATAATCATGTCGGAAATCCCAGGCATCGCCTTCGTCATGATATACACGAAGATCGTTCCCCGCTGTCCTTGCAGGATGATTTCACGGGTCTCCAGTTTATCCAGGATCGACGTAATGCCGCCATTGGGGTCAAATTTCAGGATGAGAATGTCATTCTCCATACGGTACTCCTTGGCTGAGTCGCGGAAATCTGTTTCCAGCGCAGTAACATCCGTCTCAATACCCGTTGCGATCTCCCCCATGACCTCCTGATCTTCATGATCAGATACCACGGTGTAGCCCATGGATGGAATCTGCACCTTATGCCATCGTCCATGGAGGTGCAGCCACTCCTGACGTTCCCACGGTAGTGAGTTGAATACCACAGTTGAATTGGAGCTTTCCTCTTGAGAAGAGATATAATCTGTAATATAGCTGTAGGTTTCGGTGATCATGCCTTCCGTCTGCCGGAGCAATGCTTCATACCGTATCAACGACTCATCATATACTCGCTTAATCGAAGATCCGGGGAGGATATCATGGAACTGGTACAGAAGCACTTCCTTCCAGATCGTTTCCAATGTTTCGGCCGGATAAGACTTGCCCATGCGGGTAGCCAGTACAGCAGCAAATTCCAGCTCGCGCAAAGCTTTCTCCATCTTGCGGTTATACCACTTGCTCCGTGCCTGACTGGTCAGGGTTCCTTGGTGCTTTTCGAGATACAACTCCCCACGCCAGGTCTGGAATCGCTCTCGTTCTTCATTCAATCGTTCAAAAAATGTCCAGGAAGGTTCCTGCACAACAGGCGCCAGACCGAGCAGGTTCTTCTCCCGCTCCAACCGTTCCAAATGCTCTTCTCCCGGCCCGCCGCCGCCGTCTCCAATGCCGAATAATATCAAAGCGTGGCTGGAAACATTTTTGTCCAGATACTCCCGTTCTGCTTTGGCAATGGAACGTGGGGCGGCCGGACTGTTGTACGTATCCTCAGGTGGCATATGTGTTAACACCGAGGAACCGTCGATCCCTTCCCACAGAAAGGAATGGTGCGGATGGCGGTTGTACTCACTCCAGGAGAGCTTCTGGGTCATCATGTAATCTACACCGGATTTCCTCAACAACTGCGGCAAGCTTGCCGAGTAGCCGAATACATCTGGCATCCACAGCGACTTCATCTCCATTCCAAATTCCTTTTGAAAATAACGTTTGCCGTACAGAATCTGGCGTACAAGAGATTCACCGCCTGGCACATTGGTATCCGATTCCACCCACATGGCCCCTTGCGGTTCCCATCTGCCTTCCTGCACGCGTTCCTTGATCTGGTCATACAGCTTGGGATAGTGCTGCTTCATCCAATCGTATAACTGAGGCTGACTCGCTCCGAATACATAATCTGGATAACGCTCCATCATGCGAAGCACCGTGGAGAATGTTCTTGCGCCCTTGCGGATCGTCTCACGGATCGGCCATAACCAGGCCAGATCGATATGGGCATGCCCAACCGCACTTAAGTTCAGAACAGGATCGCCGCCACGACGTGATAAGGGTTCGTTCAATAATTTCTTGGCGCGCTGAATGCGTTCAGGATTGAGTTCCGTCAATACGATGGAAGCGTCATAGAGGGATTGAAGAATCCTTTCTCTGCGCGCCATGTTGACAGGAAGATGTTCTGCCGTCTCCAGAAGCACTTCGGTGTCGTAATAGAGACTTCGGATATCTTCACGACAGATGGCTATAACCGCTTCTTTTACCGTACCGCCTTGGTATTTGCCAAATAAGTCGTTATTGCCAGCATCAGCCCACAGTTCGAATGCCCCGTCTGTCACTGTTATCGACGCATGGTCCAGTTCAACCACTCTTTTCCCGGGCAGACCCAGTGTGAATTCAAACTCCGAGTTAATCGTTGTCAATCCCTGTACAGGCGTTCCTTCGTGGTCCACCAGACAGAGTTCGCCGTTCACGTCCAGCAGAAGAACAGCCTTGTCGTCACTACCGGACGGTGGAATGCTCCCTGTAAAACAAAACCAGGCACAATCCCATAACTTCCCCCAACGCTCGCCCTGAGAAAGAGTGATTTGCTGACCTGACATTCTTTCCTCAAATGGAACAGGCTCCGGGGTGACCCATGCCGTCACATTCAACTTGGCAATGGGTTCATATATGGCTTCACGGAGTTTGGACAGCATTTGATTCAGATGCCCGAGTCTAATCGGTTCATATGGCATAATGGTTTTGTTCTCTCCTCTCGTTCATCAAGCTTTTGCTTTTACATTCTCACGATCCCACCTTACTTGAAGCTCCACCTTGTTCTCGCTGCCATGCTCGTAGTTCAGCAGTACGGTTTTTGATGTTGAATCCCAGTTCCATTCGGCAGCTACAGTCTTGTGTTGATCTGTACTGCAAACGGATATGGGTTCAAATGGGCAATAGAATCTGGCGGTGGCCTGCATGTTGGTCGGACCCTTGGCTACACATTGAAAACCTGTATTCGTTATCGTAAGATCTTCAATTCTGGAAGAGGCAGAGATCAGGCTCACCTTTTCTTGCTGTGGCCTTCCGGCCGTAATGTCGTATAACAATGCTTGCTCACCAGGAGCGAGCCTTACTTCTTGCCGAACATGCAGGTCAGGATCGAACAAGTCCACCACCGGACCTGGGATAACTAGTGGTTCTTCGGATATGGACTCTTCCAGGACAGAGGCTATGATGTAGGGCCCGCGTTTGATTTTAAAATAATGCTTGGCTTCCCATCGGAAGTTGGAGTCCTGTAGTCTCTCCCATGTTTCTTTCACAGTCTGGCGAAGTTGATCTGCACTCGCTTTACTTGACGTACATGCTGCCGGATGTACCGGAAGCCAATGCACCACCCCTTTGCCCACAGGATGAAGCCCTTCCTGCTCTACCTTAAGCCCTAGCTGTTCAAACAAGTGCTCGCGTGGTGAGGTATATATGATACTCGTGCTTTCCCTGATCTGGTCATCATTCCACCATGCCCGGATGTTGTGATAGGGGTCGCTGTCGTCTCCTACATAGATCAACGCACCACCGTCCTGTACCCATTGGGCCAGTGCATAATGGATATCGGAGTGCTCCGGCTTCATGTACTCATAACTCAACAGCAGGACACGATATGGAGCCAAGTAATGCGGATACCGCCTTATATTATCGAGCTGGACGGGTCTCACAGGTATCCCATGTTTAAGCAATGGCAGAGCAAGACCATAGAATGGAGAGAAATCCAACAGCTCCGTGTCGCCATCCGCTTGAAAACCTTCTGGATCTGTGCCACCATACTTTCCTGCATTCGGTGCTTCCGGCTCAGGCTTCATGCGTTGAAACATCGCTGAGTCAGCAATTAATACACCAACTTGAAGAGATTCACCTTCTGATTCAATATTGTCTTGATCCATGTTGCCAAGTGTGTGCATAACATGCAGCAATGTTGTTGCATAGTCAGGTGGAATTCGCTCTTTATGCGTGCCTTCATCGGAAGGATAAGTTCCTTTGAAGATTCTTCGCGGCCAAGGTGCGACCTCGTAATGGGAAACCCCGGGATGAAGCAGGGAAGCAGCAACGGTCTTCAGGTAGTTCTGTTTATAGTCGGCCCATGTATAATTCGGATTGTCCTCGATAGGGTCATGCAGAAACCACATTCGTCTGTCTGTACCCCGCACAAGCTCCTGCATGACACCATATTCCAAGTAAGCGGTTTCAAAAGTGCGTTCTTTGCGCACCCCTTCATACACGTTCGGTGTTCGTGATGTACCGGTCCAGATTTGTGCAATATATCCATCTACGGAGGGAAGCTCTATCAATCGAGACTGCGGGCTAACAATTCGCCACTGCGTATAATTGATCAGGCTGTGGGTCGGAACGTAGAATCGCAAGATGCGATTGTAACGTTTCAGAGCGTAATCTTTCATCTCGGTACACAATCGGTCTAACACACGTGTGTATAAATACGCTTTTAATTTGGAAGCCCGAAACTGTGCATCGGGTGAAGAGTGAGGCGGACTCCAGGGTTCTTTGTAATACAACTGCCATTCTCTCTTAAACGATTCCGAGTACCCTCCGTTTACCCAGAATTCAGGCTCCTCCAGATGGATCGCCTCCACGCCAGAATCAACAGCTGCACGTATGCGTTCAGCAATATATTTAGCAAAGGAAACCGTTGGGACCATGTAAGGAATAACAGGTTCCTTCCCATGCACAATCATCTCGCCATCGCGGTCCATCTGGGCTTCATCCCAGTGCGTTTCCCCGTCTACTTCCCCATCCAGATAGTCGTTATAGGTCCCCCATGCTACTCCTGTCATTAAATGAACCACGTACCCTTTATCCTTCCATTCCTGAATACGTTGCGGCATCGTATCGTCTATTCCATAGACCATGACAAAATCCGTTTGCAGATCATAATCAGGATGATGGGGCGCTGATTCCTGGAATCCGGTTCGTTCTTCCTTCCGAGCGCTAACCACAGCTAAGACCTCCCTGCCCATATTGGATTGATCTTTAGATGTAAATATTCACCATTTCATAAAATATAATATACATTAAGAATATATTCAATATGTTTTTATGGAAAATAAAAAAGCCCTTTCCGTACATCTACGGAAAAGACTTGAATTTAAGCATTGAAATGATGATTAGGGACAGCTTCCAGTGGTTTGACGAACGACAAGTTCAGGTTCAAGCAGAATTTTGCTGAAGCCCGTAATCTCGCGGCTATTCCGAATGACATCGAGAAGCTGGTTGGCTGCACGGATTCCCATCTCTCTCTCAAATTGTTTTACATGCGTAAAAATACTGAATTCCTCCACGATGGAAGTGGGGTCATCAAAGCTTACAATCGATACATCTTCGGGAATGCGAAGACCGGCTTGCTTAGCCATTTGATAGATCTGAACCCCCAGCCTTCCGTTCAGCGATATATAAGCAGTCACCATCTTGTTGCTGATATATCTGTACAATGGATGGGCTTCAGCATCCTTCAGAACAGACAGCGGCTTGAAATCCGTAATCATATGAGCAGGATTAATCAGTGCTCCTTTATCCTTCAGTGCTTCAATATAACCATCAATCCGCTCCTGGACCGTAACGGTTTGCAATGGAGAATCCGAGCAGATCGCTATATCACGATGTCCAAGCTCCCATAGATGTTCAACGGCCAGCCTTACGCCCAACCTTCCATCAGCCGCAATGTAATGGGTTTCGACGCCAGGCAAATATCGGTCAATGAGCATAAAAGGGAAGCCGGATAACTTCATCCCGAGAATCTCCTCGTTATAGTTACCTTCATCCACAGGAAAGATTAAGAGCCCCTCAGCTCCGAGTGCTTTTAGTTCTTTGATCGCATACTCTTCCTTCTCGATGTTGCCATGCGTCAGCATGATCATGCTGCGATAGCCTTCCTGATTGAGTGACTGCTCGATCCCTTCGATGAGTCGAATCGCAAAGTAGTCGTGAATCGTAGGCATGATCACCCCAATCATTCTTGTACTTGATCTGCCTCCTTTTACTGCCGGAGATTCAGAAAATGCGGTGTCTGCTGCATCTGTGCCTTCCGCGACAAAGCTTCCTTTCCCCGGGACACGTGCGATCAACTTCTCGTTAGCCAAACCTGTCAGGGCGTTGACCACCGTAATTTTGCTAACGTTAAATTGATCCATGAGTTCCTTCTCTGTCGGTATTCGATCACCCGGCTTCATATTTTCGGAAGCAATGAATTTGCGAATGTAGTCTTGAATTTGTTGGTACAACGGTATTCGATCATTCGTACTCATGATAATCACATCACCAATTCATTTATTATATTTTTATATATAAAATATATTTTTACACATATAAGTACAATAAACAACCGTATAATGACTGTCAATCCTTCGCCATAGCCCTTTGGTGCATCTTTGGCCGACTGGGAAAAGAAAGTGTACCTATTGCCGTTCATGCTCCTCTTTTCCTACTCATTTAGACCGGCCCGGGTTTGCTTGATAGATACAATTACTTTTCCTTTAGCTCTGCCACTGTCCAGATAATCCATGGCTTGAGGGGCATTCGCAAATTCAAAGACCCGATCGATAACGGGAATCAATCGCTTCTTTTCCAACAGAATCTTGATCTCCCTTAGTTGCGCGCCGCTAGGCTTCATAAACAGGAAATGATAGTTGGTCTGCGTCTTTTTTCTATGGCTGTCAGCTTTCGACTGACCAACGATAAAAGTATCCTTTTAAACCAACCCATGCCTGCTTCTTTGCCGAATTTGGCATTGGGGAGCCCGGATACCGACACGATTTTGCCCCCGGCTTCAGTACTTGAAATGATTTTCTCAGTACATCGCCGCCCAAAGTATCCAAAACGGCATCATAGCCTTCAAGCAGTTGTTCAAAATTTTCTTGCTTATAATTGATGATGCGATCTGCACCCAAAGATTTAACCAACTCATAACCTTGTTCACTGGCAGTTGTCGCTACATAAGCCCCATTAATTTGGCCAACTGAATGGCAAACGTTCCTACACCTCCGGAGCCGGCATGGATGAGAATCTTTTGCCCTTTTGCAGCCTGAGTATGTCGTGAAAAGCTTGATATACGGTCAGCCCGACCAGTGGTATGGATGTTGCCTCTTCAAAACTGAGGTTCGTCGGCTTCAGCGAAATATCGTCCTGATGAACAGCTATATATTCCGCTAGCGTTCCGATCCTGTTCTTCCGGGGTCTTCCGTATACTTCATCGCCGGGTTTAAATTGATCAACTTTGTCGCCAATCTCGACTACAACACCGGAAAAATCATTGCCCAGTATTAAAGGCATCTCATAATGCAATAAAAACTTCAACTTTCCTTCATTTATCTTTGAGTCAATCGGATTCAGGCTTGCGGTGTGAATCTCTACCAGCACATCGTTTTCGCCAACAACCGGCATTGGACAATCCTTCAGCAATAGTGGGACATGTTCCCGTATTTCTCAATAACCATAGCTTTCATTACCAACACCCCTTATTCGTTTATTCGTCCAAACATTTAAACTAATAGGGCAACAAGGGTGAAAATTTCAAGCTTAATTTCGTATTCACATGAAGTCCGGACTTGTTCCGGGCAAGCAACGAAATAATGGCATGACGATATTTGTCTTTCAAGGAATCCTGTATAGGAATGGCGGGATCATTAAAACATAATGGGTTGCGGATGTCAAATCAGGATGTACCAACAACCATTTCAGGTTCACTACTCACATAAGATCCAATTTAAAGCCTCCTATTTAGAGCAACTAATTCTAGTTTGCTTCTAATACTACTGGGGAAAGGCTCAATAAATAACCTTGTATCTCTGACTTCATCATCATATTGGGGTCGTTATTCATCTTATAGCAATGTTCTTGTCTCTTGCCCCTTGACAGTCTACCTACTAGTAGGTAGACTGATGATATGAAAAATATACCTAATACATCTGATGACATTCTGACTTGTGCTCGTTCTTTAATTATCACTGGTGGCTACAACGGTTTCAGTTATGCCAACATCGCTGATATGGTTGGGATTCGTAAGGCGAGCATCCATCATCATTTTCCAAGCAAGGTCGATCTGGTTCGAACACTGGTAGCGCGATACCGGGAAGAAGCTGAGGCAGGACTGAATCATATAGAGCTCCACGTATCCGATGCTCTTGAACAGCTTAGGTCCTACATTGGTTATTGGGAAGCCTGCATCGCGGACGCAAGCGCTCCAATATGTGTCTGTGCGCTATTGGCAACTCAACTGCCCGTCCTGCCCGAAGAGGTTGCGACGGAAGTTCGGGCTCATTTCAGCTACCTGTCCACATGGCTGACATCTGTACTGGATCGCGGATCGAGGCTTGGGCAACTTCAACTTAGAAATACCCCCATGCCGAAGCCGAAGCATTCATGGCGACAGTTCACGGAGCTATGCTTTCGGCGCGTGCCTACAGCGATCCGAAGATGTTCAGCTTTGTAACAGGTCCGCTCCTGGACAGACTTGCACTTCCATCGTGATTGATCCAATGGCTGAAAAAATCAGCCATGATCAATCAAATGACAGGGTTCACCTAATCTGTTACCTTAAATCATTTAGAAAGGAGAATACATATCATTTAGGATATGCTCGCTCTTGAAGAACAAAATGCGTCATATCCGCTAAGTGCAAAAAAGTCACCTAGTGTCGAAAGTCCACGAACAGGCATAATTGTGCGCCACGACACGGGTGACTCAAGGGGAATAAGAACAATGACTACTCCTCTTATCTATATCAGTAATGCTATCAACGCTAGTGTTGGCACGTTTGCTTAATCTATCAAACAGAACGGAACAAAATCTAATCCCCCTTTTGTATAAGGACTGGAAGGAGACTTTTATGTTTGGAATCTCATCAATCGGCTGGGTCCACACGCTAAGCAGTTTGCCCGCCATTCCCCTGGCTGCATATATGTTCGCTCGCTACGGACGGATCGTGCCTCGTTCAATACCTGGTGTCATCTATTTTATTTCAATGTTGATCGGCTCTATCACGGTTTTTCCTATCGCTCATCAGTCAGCAAGTTATGTCATTGGTTCCGCAACGATCCTGCTGCTGCTCACCGGATACGGCATTGGATATATTTCAAGCTTGGGGCGTTTCGGCAGGTATCTGGAAACACTCTCTCTCAGCCTGACGGCATTTCTGCTGATGTTGCCGGCTGTTACCGAAACCCTGACACGTGTTCCCAATGGCAACCCCATCGTCACCAATCTGAATTCACCAATTCTGCTTGGTTCTCAAGGTACTCTTCTCATCATTCTTATCGTTGGTCTGACAGCCCAAATCATACATTTGCGCAGGCAAAGCAAGCTTCAGTCATTCGATTCATCAACGTACATGTCTTCCTGAAGGTGCTCGACAGGCTTACGCTCGCCAGCAACCTTTCGGAAAGTCAATTAAAAAGGAGCAGTAAAATATGTCATTAGCTCAAGCTTTAGCCACAGCAAAACAGGAATTTATAGCGCACACCCCTTTGGAAATCCAAACGAAGATGTTCCGACAGATCAAGGAGCAACAGGAGTCTGGTATAACTTACGGCCGGCAAGAGGGGCAAAGGGCCAAGGACTTTACACTCAAAAATGCTTTGGGAGAAACGGTTAACCTTTATGATGAATTGTCCAAAGGACCCGTAGTTCTCACTTTCTACCGAGGCGGATGGTGCCCGTTCTGCAACACTCAGCTTAAGAGCTATCAGAAGCTCCTTCCGGATATTGCGGCCCTTGGGGGGCAACTGATCGCAATCAGCCCGCAAAGCCCCGACAACACGCTTTCCCATCAGGAGAAAGAGGAGCTGTCCTTTCAGGTGCTTAGCGACACGAATGGTCTTGTAGCTGCCTTCTATAATATTCTTTACGACGTTCCAGACTACATCCAGAACATTATGAAACAAGCTGGTATGGACCTGGCGGAATACAACGCGATGGATCGCTGGGTTCTTCCCATCCCTTCCACCTTCATGATCGATGAATCCGGTATTATTCGTTCTGCCTATGTGAATCCTGATTTTATGCAGCGGTTCGATCCGGAAGATATTCTGCAGGAGTTGAGAAAGCTTTAAGCGCTTGTTCATTATCATGAGATTATGCACTCTCTGTTACTAGGAGTCCCATGGCTATACGTTGAGCATAAGAAAGTGCTGCAGATTCTCCAGACGTAGCATCTTCTTGTGCTCAACTGCATGTTATGGTGGCATCACTAATTGATGAAGCAGTTCCATATTCCGAATTTTCGTTTAACTCCTGATCTTCTCCAATTCCGGAAATCGTTACAGTTCTTGTCCCTCGACATTTTTAGATTCTTTGTTTTCCTGTACAGTGAATATTTAGAGTGTAATTCCACCATCTGCAAGGATGATTGATCCTGTCATGTAACTGGAATAATCAGATGCAAGAAACGCAACGATTTGGGCGAGTTCTTCTGGCTCTGCATAACGCCCGATCCGCATATTCGGAAACTCTTCAGGTACGTAACCGCTCTCCTGCAGCGATTGCGGAACCGCAGCCGTCAATGTTGTAGACACACCTCCTGGGCAGATGGCATTAATACGAATACCTTTGCGCACATATTCAATGGCCGCCGCTTTGGTCAAACCCGCTACCGCATGTTTGCTTGCGGTGTATGCACCCAGACTGTGTTCAGCACGAACAGCCGTAGTGGATGCCGTATTGATGATATGCCCGTATCCCTGCTTATCCATAACCTGCAAGGCATATTTCATGCCCAAAAAGATCCCTTTCACATTCACATCCATGACCCGTGTAAATTCTTCCTCGGAGATATCCTGGAAACGTTGGAATTTCTGGAGTATACCCGCATTGTTAAATGCCACGTCAATTTTTCCATAGGCTTCTACTGCTTTTTGAATATAGTTTTGAACATCGCTCTCTTTGGATACGTCAGCCTGTACAAAAGTTGCTTCGCCGCCATTTTTGCGAACCAGTGCTAACGTTTCTTCCCCTGTCTGCTCATTAAAATCAACCAGAACAAGCTTCGCTCCGCGAGATCCCATCATCACCGCGCTGGCTCTTCCAATTCCACTGCCAGCTCCCGTAACCACGATCACTTTACCTTCCAGAGAAATCCCTTCTTTATTCCCTTTCGGTGCACCAATTTCTTGCTTCTGGAATGCTGGTTCAAACGCAATGGCTGCCAGTTCCTGCTTCAAAATCTGAAGTGTAGGCAAAGGAATATCTACCTGAGGCAATGCAGCTAGTTGATCCAACGTAAAGTTGGTGGCCATCTTGAACGTGGGTTCCTTCACGAACTCCGGCAAATGCTTTTCCAGTACAGCAAACGATTCTGCGTTGTTCAACAATTCACCAATTCGGATATTCTCGTCATAACTCATTAGGTTCATCTCTCCAATATATTAGTATACGACCGGAAAAGCTTTGAGTCCCCGGATGATCATACCTGGCCTCCACTCCAGATGTTCCGCATCCGTATTTAACCGAATCTCCGGCAGCCGTTGAAGTAAAGCGTTGATGGCAATCTCGCCTTCAAGTCTCGCAAGTGGAGCGCCAAGACAATAATGAATTCCTTTACCAAAAGCAATGTGGTCATTGACTTTGCGAGTAATGTCAAACGTATCGGGTTCTTCATATCGACTGGAATCCCGATTCGCGGAGGATAATGCGACCAGCATCATGTCTCCTTGGCGAATTTGTATTCCCTGAAAATCAAGGTTTTCGGCAGCCCAGCGTACATTGCTTATTTCAGCTGGCCCATTAAATCGCAGCACTTCCTCAACTGCTGCTTGAATCAGATCCGGATCATCCATAAGTAGTTGCTTTTGCTGGGGATGTTCCAGCAATGCCAGCATGCCGTTCCCGATCAGGTTCACTGTTGTTTCATGCCCTGCGATGATGAGTACGAATACAAGGGCATATAACTCCTGCTCTGTTAGTTTGTCACCTTCTTCCTCTATGCTGATGAGATCGCTGATGAGGTCCTGTTGCATATGATTCCGGCGCTCTGTGATCAGTTCTTGTAAGTAATCCACAAAAGCCTTCATTACTTCATCGCTCTCCTGATTCATCTGCGGATTGCTGACACTCTCCATAATGGTGTTGGACCAGGCTCTGAATTGGTCTTGATCCTTCAGCGGAACGCCTAACATTTCACATATAACGATAATGGGCAGCGGGAAGGCATAGTCCTCGATCAAATCAAACTCGCGAGTGTTTCCTGCCTGAATCTTGTCCAGCAATTCATCACTTATTTCCACAATTCGTCCCGCAGCCTCTCAATCATACGGGGAGTAAATGCCTTCTGAATCAAGCGCCGCAATCGACGATGATCTTCAGGACCAACACTGATCAGATTGCGTGAAATAATGGCCTGATGTGGAGGAACTGTCTCCTCCGTGTCATCCTTCCTGTTATCGAGAACACCGGTTACAAAGCGACCATCCTGCAAAATGTTGACGGCATCCTCATATCGGGTAACCATCCACGCAGTATGCCCACTTGGCAGTAATAATCGATGGACAGGCTCTTCGGCACGCAGCTTTTCATAGACTGGGAAAGGCTGCTGAATGAAAGAATGATCCATGAAATCAACTTTGGACATGGAACGACCTTGATTCTCATTGGTAAACATCGCATCACTCCTTAAAATGATAGTGTAAATATCACTACGATATAAATACTATCATATTTATTGTTTCACTTTCAATTAAGTTCATATAATCCCAGTAATACGCGATAATTCGCAGCCTCCTACGGATTCAAACGTTCTTCTAGTTCTTTTACAATTTGAGGGTACTTCTCATCCAAATCGTACTTGCGCAGGCAGAGATACGTTAGAACGAATATCACCAAAGGAAGATATACTGTCAGAACCAGGATGCTGGTAATGGCTGAATCCGCTTGCCTTACTAACGCTCCATCGTAGTTGCCCATGGCAAGAATCCAGCCGATCATCGCTGCTGCCAGACCCGTACCAATTTTAACGCCAAAGCTGTTTGCGCTATTGACCATCCCAACTAACCGTTTACCTGTCTTCCATTCACCATATTCCACGGTGTTGTTCACCAACACCCCGCCAACAGCCATCATTGGAATGGTTGCCAGTGTTGCGATACCTCCAAGTACTAAAGCTGCAATAAAGTTATAGGGCATGAAGCAACGAATAAGTGATGAAACAATGCCAAGAATCATGCCGATCCGTGCGGTTCGGGTAAGTCCGAATTTCTTGATCATGGGTCCCACCATAACAAATCCCAAAAATACCGGGACCAATCCAACTGCTCCCATGATTCCGATCAGGTTCTCATTCCCGAGAATATACTTGGTGTAATAGATTCCTGTTGAACCGTTAAGCGTATACAACATGTTGATCAATAACTGAGCAAACAGCATGATGACCCAGTATTTGTTCTGGAACAAGAGCTTGATGCTTTCCCAGAAGGGAATGTTATCGCTTTCAACAATACTTATGCCAGCATTATTTTCTTTGGATGCCAAGAAGGTCAGGATTAAGGAAATGAAAGATACAATACCCAATACAATCGCAACGATAATCCATGCTTTTTGATTCCCACCAAGCATATTGGTGATTGGAATTAATGTGATAGCGATAATCATCCCGATAATATATCCAAAGATGGTTCGGGTAAGGCCCATTTTACCGCGTTCTTCCACACTTCTGGTGCGAATCGCCATCAAGCTTCCATAAGGGATCGCAATTCCCGTATATACAATGGCTGAAGCAAAGGCGACTGTAGCTAAAGCATAGAAGGTTTTTACCGTTGATGATGCCTCGGTGGGCACTGTAAACAGCAATATGATAGATGCCATTGTGGGGAGAGCCATCCATAGAATCCAAGGTCTAGCCTTTCCATATTTGGATTTTGTCGCGTCAACGATGCTACCCATCAGCAAGTCTGTTATTGCATTGATAAATTTGGTAATGAGCATAATCGTACCCACTGTGGCAGCTGCAATGCCTACCTTATCTGTATAAAAATAAGTTAACATCCCGATCAGTCCGCTAATGGAGTTTAAGGCAACTTGCGCTGCTCCGTCGCCTAAGTAGTGGTAAGGGCGCATTGTTTTCTGAATGCCTTGGTCATCAAGACCTAATGCCTTGTTTTTTTTACTTCCCTTTACAACTGGTGGATTAAGGATTTCCCGCTCTGTTTTCATTGCTGTTCCCCCTTATTTCATTCGCTTCATGATACCGCTTTCAAACATTATTTTAGTCCTCCTTAAGGGTTTAATATGGTAACTTCATTATTTTTTTTAGTAAATTCGTGTTGGTGCTTATCCTTTTTTTATGTGCTATTATTTTCGTGTTTATTTCGTTTTTCAATAACGAATTTCTGTAATACGAAGAGGCACTGCTCGGTTCCGGCAGCGCCATCTATATTAACCCTTTTCGTTTTTACAACTAGGATGCATTGAGTATTTGAATGACCCTTCTAAATAACTGTTCAGTCTCCTCAGGTGTATTGGCGAGCATTTCGCTTACAGATAAATCATAGGCATATTGGATCATTGGGTGATCCAGCATACCGGGAGCGTGCTCGTTTAACATTCGAACTGCTGTGGGCTCTTCCACTATCTCTTTAAGCGTGGAATCCATCGTAAACCGTTCTCTTTCGAGACGGGTATGTGTAGCGTATTCGAAGCTGTAAGATCCGGAACCAACCTCCACAGGCACGGGTTTCTCAGGCAGTACAATAACTGCTGTTGTATTGGCCGGTATCGTTACATTGACTATAATTTTACCCGCCGTGCATGACCAAGAGCTTCTTATCTCTCCGTAGACGGAATCAAAAGCAGCATCTACCGAACTGATTCCCCGGATGAATTGAGGTTGTATTAGAATCTTCTTATAACCTGCTTCAATTGCATTAATTCCCGCCAGTTTTCTATACATCCATTCACCAATGGAACCATAGGCGTAATGATTCAAGGAGTTCATACCTGATGTATCGAAATCACCATTAGGCAGAATGGAATTCCAGCGTTCCCATATCGTGGTAGCCCCTTTTTTTACGGCGTACAGCCAGGAAGGGAAATCCTCTTTTAGAAACAACGTACCCGCAAGGTCATGCAGGTCATTGTCCGATAGGGCATGACACAGATATGGAGTACCAACAAATCCTGTCGTGAGATGGTTTTTATGTTTCGCAATATTGTTTTCAAGCGTCTTGCGGATTCGATTCTTGTATCTTTCCTCAGCAAGGTTGAAGTGTAGAGCTAATACGCAGGCCGTTTGAGTTTCGCTGACCAGTCTGCCAGTTGAAGAGATATATTCTGCATTGAAAGCCTGTTTGATCTGGTTATGCAATGCTTCGTAACGGACGGCATCTTCGCTTTTGTGCAGAAGCTTGGCTGTCTTTGCAACGAGTTCGGTCGAATACGCATAATAAGCGTTTGCTACCAGATAAACATCTGTGGCTCCTGTTCTCTCGTTACTAAACTCCTCCTTGTCCAACCCTAACCAGTCCCCATATTGATAACCGGTCTGCCATAATCCATTCGCTCCACAACGTGCAGTAATATAATCAATCCACCCCTTCATGCTGTCGTATTGTTCTCGCAGCAATTGAAGATCTCCATAGGTTTGGTACATGACCCAAGGGACAATAACAGCGGCATCGCTCCAGGCAGCGGCACTTTCCTGATTTCCAAGAATGTTAGGAATGACATGGGGAACCCCATATTCCTCCGTCTGTTCAGAGGAAAGGTCGCGCAGCCATTTCTTGAAGAAGGAGGCAACATTCATATTGAACGCAGCGGTCCCGGCAAATACCTGTGCATCTCCTGTCCACCCTAGACGCTCGTCTCTTTGAGGGCAATCCGTCGGTATATCCAGAAAGTTACCTCTTTGGCTCCACTGAATGTTGCTTTGCAATTGGTTCACCATCCCATTGGAGGTTACGAAAGTGCCTGTTTCCTCCAGACTTGAATGCAGCACGCAAGCTGTAAATTGATCAAGCTGGATCTCATGCATGCCTTCAACGGCGATATAGCGAAATCCGTGGAACGTGAAATGCGGACGGAAAATTTGATCATTACCGTTACAGATCAATCGATCAATAGATACCGCCTGTCTTAACGTATCCGGATAGAAATTTCCTTCCTTATCAAGCACCTCCGCATGCCGTATGGTTATCGTTTGACCTTTACGTCCTTTTGTTCGCAGCTCTACAAACCCGGTAAGGATTTGCCCAAAGTCAATGACAGATTCTCCTTTTGGGGTTGTGATCAACTGAAGGGCAGGAAGTTTTTTGGTAATTTTGACAGGTTCACTTTCCTGAGCAACAAGACGATTTTTATCAAAAAAAGCTGTCTCCACATGGAAGGACTGATTCTCATGGAAACAGGAATCATAAGTCTCACCCATGTAGATTTCACTTGAACGGATGGGTCCTGTAGTCACCTGCCAAGTTTGGTCGGTTGCAACGATTTCTTTTGTTCCATCCGTATAGACAATGTGGATTTCCGCAAGTACAGCAACTCTATCTCCGTAATGGTTCGGAGTGCATGTAAAACCAAATATGCCTTTATACCAGCCATTCCCCACCATAATCTCTATTTTGTTCTGGCTCTCCAGCAGCCCGTCCAAACGGTATGTCTGATACTGTAACCGCTCGTTGTAATTCGTCCATCCAGGTGCAAAGTAGTCTTCTCCTACTCTTGTTCCATTGATCGCAATTTCATAAACACCGAGGGAAGTCGTATAGATTCGGGCTTGTTGTATCTCCTTTTCGAGGGAGAATTCTTTGTAGAAAACGGGTGGAGCACTTTCTTCGCTCGGGAATGGATGTGTGATCCACTCCGCCTGAAAGTTGCTGCCTTTCAGCAACCCGGTCTCAAAATGTCCTTCGATGACTGCGTGATTACCTTGGTTGTCCCAAACTTCGACTTGAACTTGATATAATGTCGTGGACTGCAAACGAGGACCAGCGTATTCCACTAAAATGGAGACGTCTTCATCCTTCTTTCCAGAATCCCAGATGTTCTGCAAATCTTGTGTGACTATGATTCGGTAAGCGGATTGCATAACTTCCTGTTCAGCAGAGACCAATTTCCATGAGAATCTCGGGTTTATTCTGTCCAGTCCAATCGGATTTTGCATGTATTCAATTCGAAAATCTTTTAATTCCATGAGATAACCACCCTTCAACATAGATCGTGGACCAAAATGTTAACGCTTACCTAAATATCATAATGAATTTTCCCTGTAAAATATGGTGCTATCATTGTAATTTTATAATTTTGATGTGATAAGATGATTAAAAAAGGAGCCAAACACAAAATGGATCTAAAACGTCAATGTAAACTCATTGCTGAACTTTTTGATATGTCCATCTTCTTCGTAAGCTCCACCGGAGAAGTTCAATTCGAACTGTTGGGTAAACGAATCCTTAATCCGCTGTATAAAAATGATAAACAATTCTTTTTTTCAGTGTTGGGGTTTGATCCATCTGTGTGTAAAAAGATCCTTCAATTGTAAGAACGATGTTTTTTGAGAACTACATTCTAATTGGTATTGGTAACGAACTGAACGATGCAGGAACCATCATTTTAGGACCTTGCCTTCCATTTAGCTTAATTGAACATAAAATAAATGGGCTCATTAATGACACACATCTCTTTGTGAACCGGGAACAAGTATTTCATTATTATCAGTCTGTTCCTGTGATAACCCACGAGAGGCTAATCAACATCACGATTTTGGTGAATCAAATGTTTAATCATGAATTGATCGAAGCTGCGGATGTACTACAGGACTCTTTACGCGGTATGTATATCAACGAAAAAGAAATACAAGGTTCCATAAATCCTTCAAAAGGCTATGATGAGGCGCTCCATCACAATCCACTGGAAGAAAAGAAATTGTTAATGATCGTCAAGGAAGGCAAATTGGATATGCTCAAGCATTTTACACAACTTGGTCGTGAGAATACAGGGGTCCTGTCCAAATCAAGTCATATCCGTTCTAAAAAGAATCTTGGCATCATCGGAATAGCTCTTGCAGCCAGGGCAGCAATCGATGGGGGTCTCTATTCGGAGATTGCTTTTTCAGTAAGTGATGTTTACATACAGCGCCTTGAGGATCTGCGGACAGATAAAGAGATCGATCAATGCTGCTTGGAAGCATTTTTTTCATTAACCGAGAAAGTCTCTCAGGTGAATGAATCGCAGCATTCTAAAATCGTAACACTGTGCAAAAATTATATATATAACCATCGGTATTCCAAGATTACACACGAGGAAATTGCTGAACAAGCCGGTATCAGCCCAAACTATCTGTCTGTTCTATTTAAAAAAGAAGTTGGGGTTCCCGTTAATGAATATATTCAACACATCAAAATTAAGGAAGCTAAACATATGATTCAATTTACGAGTACTCCGCTTTCCGAGATCGGGTCTCTTTTGAGCTTTACGGATCAGAGTTATTTCACCAAGATTTTTAAAAAACACACAGGCAGAACCCCGAAGCAGTATCAACAAACGCATCATATGATAGAGGAATAAGCCCGGGCTGCGCCGGGCTTATTCTAACGATGCATGGATTCAACGGTTAACAGCGGATAAAATGCTCTGAAGTGTTTCTTCTGTGAACTGACCGTTGCTCATAAGTGCTGCATTGTGCAATGTGGTACCCTTAATTAATTCCTGCATTCCCTCACCCAGTCCAGCTTCATTCCCATCATATTGCCCCATCGCAGCCATAATTTCAGCACCAACGGGATGCTCTAGTAATTCTCCGAATGTGGAATGCCTGGTAATTGGTTTGGTTACAATAATGCTCGATTCTACCTCGATCGTTTCAACGAGTTCAATCTCTCTTGAAGATTTTCCGACCATAATGTCGAATGTACCCGTCTCCACATGCCAGTCTTTCAGCGTAACGTCGTAGAAAGCAAAAGCTCTTTTGTCCAGTTCAAAATGTACGGTGGTCTCTTCACCAGGCTGAAGTGAAACTTTGGCGTACCCCTTCAATTCCTGAAGTGGACGTGGCACCGTTGATTCCACATCACGTACATATAGCTGAACGGCCTCTTTGCCTGCTCTCTCACCCGTGTTTTTAACTTTTGTAGTAACCACTACACTGCCGATATCTTTGATCTGTTTATGACTGACCTGCAGATCACTATATTCAAATTGGGTGTAGCTCAAACCGAAGCCAAATGGAAACAAAGGCTCCACATCTCTTGTATCGTAATGACGGTAGCCCATAAAAATACCTTCTCGATATTCGGCAGTTTCACCGTCTCCGGGGAAATTCAGGTACGACGGATTGTGGATCAGTTTTCTAGGAAATGTCTCAGCCAGTTTCCCGCTTGGATTTACGTTTCCATAGAGAATATCAACAATCGCACCGCCCAAAGCCTGTCCTCCAAGGTATGCCTCCAATACAGCTTTAACTTGATCCAGCCAAGGCATTTCAATGGGACCTCCGTTACTCAAAACAACAACAATATTCTCTTGAACCTCCGCGACTGCTTCAATTAAAGTTCGGTGACTTTCAGGCAATTGAAGGTGTTTCCGGTCGAAGCCTTCGGACTCATAACGTTCAGGCAGACCGGCAAAAATCACAGCAACCTGTGCATTCTTTGCGGCAGCTACTGCTTCTTGAATCAGTTCTTCATCTACAACATCTTCGTCTAATCTATAACCGGCCGCATACGAGATGCTTGCACTGTCAGTGGCTGTTTTTAGGATTTCTTCATAGATGTTATCCAGCTTCGTCGGCATAATATGTGAACTACCGCCGCCCTGGTAGCGTGGGTTCTGCGCGAATGCTCCGATCACTGCAATGGAATCTTCGGTGTTTAGAGGCAGAATGCTCTCCTCATTTTTAAGCAGGACCATGCATTCACTTGCAATCTTTCTGGCCAATTGGTGTTGGGCCTCTACATCAATCGAAGCTGACTTCCGCTGGCTATCTACCGCTTTGAATACAAGTGACAACAATCTCTCAACAGACTGATCCAGCACCTCTTCGCTCAACTTGCCCGAAAGAACAGCTTCAATAATCTTCTTACTTCCGATCCCGTTACTGGAAGGCATTTCAAGGTCCAGTCCGGCAGCTAATCCCTGATCCCGTTCATTGACCGCCCCCCAATCGGACACCACTACACCTGCAAATCCCCATTCTTCCCGCAGAATTTCAGTCAGTAACCGGCTGTTTTCGGAACAAAAATCACCATTTACTTTGTTATAAGCGGCCATGACGGTCCACGGCTCTCCCTCTTTCACTGCATACTCAAAGCTCGCCAGGTAGATTTCCCGCAAAGTTCGTTCATCGACCACCGCATCGACAGACATTCGCTTATATTCCTGGTTGTTTACAGCAAAATGTTTGATGGAAGTACCCACGCCTTGGCTTTGTACGCCTTGAATATAGCTGGCTGCCAAAGTCCCCGATAAATAAGGGTCTTCAGAAAAATATTCGAAATTTCGGCCACACAGCGGGGAACGCTTGATATTCGCACCAGGGCCCAAAACAATCGAAATATCCGCTGCTATTGCTTCTTGTCCAAGTGCTTTCCCCATCGTATGGGCAAGTTCGCGGTTCCACGATGAGGCAACACCACTTCCGGTTGGGAAGCAGGTAGCGGGCATACTTTGGTTTATACCTAAGTGGTCTGCGCTCCCCTCTTGTTTTCTAATTCCGTGAGGACCATCTGACATCATAATAGAGGGAACCCCAAGGCGTTCAATGGAATGGGTATTCATGAAATCTTTACCTGAGCAGAATTCTGCTTTTTCTTCTAATGTCATTTGCTTGATCATTTCTTGTGTATTTCGTTCCATTCATATTCCTCCACCCTTAATGATATCGCTTACTTATATAAGGATAGATGAATCCGCTTATCGAATATGGTAATATAATTGTTTTTTTAGAATTAATCAACTGAATCGTATCGCATCATCATTTTTTCCACCAATCTATTTACTACACAAGGTATACGAGTTGAAATTCAAAAGCCTGCTTGCCAGCATAGAACAATAGAAAGAATCAACGATAAACGTAGATTACCAATAACAAAAGGTTGAATTACAAAAGCCCACAGGGAATCACTTTTTATGTGATATCCTTGTGGGTTGATTTGTGTTTTGAACTCGGTTGTGAATGTACGGCGTTAAGGTCCCCTTTCGTTGACAAACCACATCCAAGTTGATAGCATAATTTAATTGAACTTAAGGAGGTCCTTCTCATTCAACCCAAACAAAGGTTAGAACAGGAACGTACCAGCTTGCGGCAGAAACGCCGAATTGAAATCATTAAATCGGCCACGGCTGTATTCGCACGGCAGGGTTTTGAGCAAACGACGATGCAGGAAATTGCAAATGAAGCGATACTGGGCGTTGCAACAATTTTCCGTTACTTTCCTAAGAAAGAACATCTTATTGTGGAGGTAGCTGCTAACATCGTGCATTCAGAAATTGAGATACTTCAAGACGTATTGCATGATGAAGGTACGTGTTATGAGAAAATGGAGCGCATTTTTGACGCTTTGGTGTTCTATCATCAAGCTCATTATCAACAGAATTCCAAACTTATAGAAGCTTTTGAATGTTATGTTGCCTTGTCTAAAACACCTTTGGAGAACTTACAGATTTATCAGGATGCATATGACCAGCTGATCCACCTGTTTACAGATCTTGCCCATTTAGGAGAACAGGATGGTTCTGTGCGGACTGATATGAATACAGTAGATACACTAATTACGATGATGAATGTATTCGGTAATTTCTCCAAAAAGATGTCCATGCTGCATGATACGGATGCATTTAATACCCGGGTAGACTTGAATCTACAATTTAACATTCTTAAAACGACGTTTCTTTCAGCGCTTAAAGCTTAATCATATCTTTGTCGTTTAGATGTTTGTCTCCGTCTGAACTTTGGTGTTTGGTGTCACTCTGTTCTCCTTCATATTTTCTTGCATAATAGATTCGCCTTCAATATCAATATTAGGTAGAAGTCGATCCAACCATTTAGGCAGATACCAAGCGTGTTTGCCGAGTATTGTCATGACTGCAGGTACAAGTGTCATTCGTACGATAAAGGCATCTACCAGGATACCAAAAGCAAGGGCAAGACCCATCGATTTGATGATCGTATCTTCGGCAAAAATAAAGCTCGCAAACACAGCAATCATGATAAGTCCAGCGGCTGTAACCACGGGCCCGCTGTGAGTTAATCCACTTCTTACTGAACGGTGGGCGTCACCCGTGTGGGTATAATCCTCACGCATTCGGCTCACAAGAAATACTTCGTAATCCATTGCCAATCCGAACAAAATTCCTGTCACCAGAATAGGTAGGAAACTTAAAACCGGACCAGGTTCTGGAATACCGAACAAGCTGCCAAGATATCCATCCTGTATAACCCATACGATAAAACCAAGTGTTGAACCTAACGTGAATAAGAAGCCAGCAACTGCTTTAATAGGAACCAGGATTGAACGGAAGACAAGCATTAGCAGAACAAAGGCCAATCCAACGATCAGCAATGCAAACTTAGGCAGTGCCTCCTGTAATTTTTCGGATATATCAATGTTGACTGCCGTTCCACCGGTTACCATAATCTCTACGTTGTCTTTTTTCAGCACGTTCTTCGATTGATCCCGAATAGCTTGTACTAATTCAGTTGTGCGAATATCATGTGGTCCTGTCTCAGGCAAGACGGTAATGATTGCTGCTTGTCCTGAAGGGCTAGGAATAGCGGGCGACACACTTGCAACACCGGGAATATCTTTAATGTAAGTCGTTGCCTCTGCAATCTTGGTCTGGCTGTCCTTGCTGTCACTGGTTTTGGCTACAACGACAAGCGGACCATTAAAGCCGGCTCCAAAACCTTCTGCTAATAAGTCATAACCTCTTCGTTCCGTGGTTTCGGTTGATTTAAGCCCGCTATCCGGCAAGCCTAGCTGCATGTGCAGGAATGGCAATGTACATACGCTAAGAATGATTATGGATAAAATCGAAATTAACCACGGTTTTCCAGTGATCAACCCTCCCCAGGCATTTTCTTTTGTTTTATTTTTCTTTTGACCGGACCATTTGCGCAACCAGCGATTTTCTCGTGCCGGACTAATCCGATCTCCAGCAACAGCCAGCAGAGCAGGAACAAAGATGATGGCAATAAGCACTGCGACAAATACACTGATTGCTGCAGCCAAGCCCATCATGGTAATAAACGGAATTTGAACAACGGATAGTCCTACAAGGGCGATAATAACGGTCAGACCCGCAAAAACGACTGATCCTCCGGCAGTAGCATTGGCTTGCGCGATGGCCGTCTCACGGTCATAACCTTCGGCCAGCTGTTGACGGTACCGGGAAATTATGAACAGCGCGTAGTCAATACCTACGGCTAAAGCAAGCATGACAGCGAGAGTGATTGAAAATGAAGACATGGATACAAAGTTAGATCCAACGATTACGGTCATCAAGCCAATTCCCAAACCGATTACTGCTGTCAGAATAGGTAATCCGGCTGCAAGAAATGATGTGAAGGTAAAGGCCAGAATCATAAACGCAATCAAAATTCCAATGACTTCAGAGATGCCGCCTACCTCAATTTCTGAGAAAGCTACACTGCCTCCGAGTTCTGTCTGCACCCCATTCTTCGTTAATGTTTCGGCTATATTTAATGCAAGTTCTTTTGAATGTTCTCCTACGTCACTTGGCGCTTGTTTATACGTAATATCAGCATATCCGATTTTTTTGTCTGGACTTAGCGTCATGGTTTCATATGGATTAGAAACGGAGACGACGGACAGGTCCGTTTTAACATCCTTCAACGCCCTTTTTATTTTAGATTGATTACCCTCTGAAGTGAGCAATCCCTGATCTGCTTTGAAAATCAGGCGAATCTGACCCCCTCCATCCGACGCGGGAAATTCGGATTTTAATACCTCTGCGGCCTGGTCGGATTTTGTTCCGGGTATGGTCATCTCACCTGTAAAAGAAGTCCCCATGCCTAGGCCGAGAGCTGCCATTACAATGAGAAGTGTAAGTCCTGCCGTAATTACTTTTTTACTTTTCCTCGAAGACCAGGCCCCGAGACGATATAACCATTTTGCCATAATAAACGTCATGCCCCTTTCAACTTGCTGCAATTAGGAAGTGTGTCATCACCACCCTATGTCTGTATTGTATTGAAAAATAGTCGAAAAAAATCGTACATAAGGGCATTCCCTAAATGTACGATCGGGCAAGATCGGGCATGTACGTTTGTTGAATCGAGACGTACGCGAGGCATTTTTTTACTTAGAGATGCAAAAGTCCCTTTTCGACAGCGACAGCAACCGCTTGAGATCGTGAATCCACGCCTAGTTTGTTGTAAATATTCGTAAGATGAGCCTTCACCGTACGTTCGGCAATGCCCATATCAAAAGCAATTTCCTTACTACGCATCCCTCTTGCGATGGCTTGCAGAACAATCGTTTCTTTATCGCTAAGCAAGGTAGGCTCCGTTTTTTTGGCTAATGATCGAGTCTGATGAGCAAATAACCTGGCAGTAATCTCTGGCTGAAGCAAAGTCTCTCCACGAAGTGCAGAGTCCAATGTGCGGAACAGGTTTTCACGGCTGGTATCTTTTAGAAGATATCCTTTGGCACCCAGGGATAAACCTTCGATCATAAGTTCGTCCTCGTTATATGTAGTAAGAATGATAACGGAAATAAGCAGGCCTTGTTCCTGCATCCGCTTCATTGTATCCAGTCCTCCAAGCCCCCCTGGCATGTTAAGGTCCATCAGAATGACATCCGGTTCTGAACTTTCCATCAGTTTTAATGCCTCAACACCTTCGCTCGCTTCTCCTACAATGCAGTAATTGTCGTCTGTTTCAAGAATAAGCTTCAGACCTTCTCTTACAACCCAATGGTCGTCCACAATCATAACTTTGTGCTTCATGCGGCTATCCCTCTCCTCCTACCGATTATAATGGAACGCTTAAATGTATAGCTGTTCCTTCTTCATTACTGTGAATCTCAATACTCCCGCCAATGAGTCTGGCGCGCTCCTGTATGCCAATCAAACCGTAGTGGCCATGTAATTTTCCGATGTGATCCGTGTTAAATCCTTGGCCGTTATCAACGATGTTCAGGTTAAACTGATTATTGTTATGGCTGATAGTTATCGTGACAAGGTTCGCTTGTGCGTGACGGGCGATATTCATAAGGGACTCGCTCAAAATATGCAGGATATGCTCCATCTGCACTTTGGACAACTGTGCAGAGAGCTCTCCCTGAAATTCAGTTGCAATGCCAGTAGCCTGTCGGAATCGTTCCAGTTGTTCATGAAACGCCTCGCTCAGCGTGATGGAAGGGTTTGATTTTGTGCGTAAATCATCTATTGCTCGTCGTGCATCCGCCAATGATTGTCTGGCCTGTACCATGGCATTGCGTATAATCTCCTGTGCTTTGAGCTGGTTCCCTTTTTCTTGATGTATACTTGCAGCCTCCAGCTGCATAATGATTCCGGCAAGCCCCTGGGCCAGTGTGTCATGCAAGTCCCTAGCCATCCGCTGTCTCTCACTAGTGAGTGTGAGCTCCTCTACTTTTTGGTGAGCCAGCTCTAATTCCCGCAAGAAATTTTGGGTTCTGACACGTGCATTCACTTGTTTGTAAAACAATGACGCGTAAGATATGACTACGACCATCATGAGCAATAGTAATAAAACAAGCAGTGCCGTCTCAGGCCCAGTTCGATTAAATAATGTTAGAGAACAAAACATGACATAGAGCACAAATGCAACAAAAACCACTTTTGCTGTTTCGAAATAGATCGCAACGGTTTGCCCGATTAATACAGGTATAAGACCAATCAGAATTGCCGGCATGCCATCTGGCATAAGAATAGCACTACCGTATATTAAACTTGCTTGAATTATAATATATAATGGCTTGGAATAAGCCACCACCGAACCTGTTATCCAGTATAAGTAAGTATGGATGAACATCACTATGACGAAAAAAACACTCGAAATAATAATGGGTGCGGACATGGTCTGTAATATAAGAGTTGCAGTGGTAACAAGGCATAGCCATATTAACACAGGGAGCCGCGAAGCGGATAAAGGATCGATAGGTTCTTCTGCCTCTGAAGCGGTATTCATTCTTTTCTTAAACCACATTGGATTCACCTCGGTATCCAGTATACCTCTTTTCGCCAGGAAAAATAGTACGTTAGTACATGCCCTTTCGGACATACGAAACGAAGAGCGTTAGCAAAAAAATTTTAGACGTTTGCTAACTAAATCCCACCTCAGTTTAATCACTCAAAAGAGACTTTATCCTCATGTATATAAGTCCTTATTACAAGTTCTTGTCCTTGGCTTGGGACAAAACTTGTAGCGATAAAATAAAAAAGCCGCTAAAATAGCGACTCCTTTTTCTCAATTAACGACCATAATCAAGTTAAGCTTTGCGAAGCATTTGTCTTTCGCTTAGATGTAACAGCATATCCTTCGTCATAGCCTTCAAGTCGTAGCGGGCATGAAATCCCCATTCTGTTTTTGCTGCCGTCGCATCAATCGAATGCGGCCAACTATCGGCAATCGCCTGTCTTTTCGGATCAACATCATAATCGAGGATAAAGCCGGGAATCTCTTCACGAATTGCAGCAGCGATCGCCTCTGGATCTACACTCATTGCGGTGACATTAAATGAGTTTCGGTGCATCAACCGGGAAGAATCCGCTTCCATTAAATCAATGATAGCGTCCAGGGCATCTGGCATATACATCATGTCCATGTTTGAGTCTTTGGCGATATAAGATGTATACCGGCCGGCCGTCACGGCTGCGTGATAAATTTCCACCGCGTAATCCGTCGTTCCTCCACCGGGAGGCGTCATATAAGATATCAAACCGGGGAATCGCAGCCCTCTAGTATCCACGCCGTATTTGTGAAAATAATAATCACAAAGCAGTTCGCCGGACACCTTGTTTACGCCGTACATCGTATTGGGCCTCTGGATCGTATCCTGCGGGGTATTGTCTTTCGGAGTCGAAGGGCCAAAAGCTCCAATGGAGCTTGGAGTGAAAAATTGGCAGCCGAGCTCCCTGGAAATTTCAAGTGCATTCATCAATCCGCCCATATTCAAATTCCAGGCAAGCAGCGGTTTCTCCTCTGCGGTAGCCGACAGCAGCGCAGCCAAATGAATGACGGTGTCCACTTCGTATCGCTTGGCAATTTCGAACATCGCTTTAGCATTCGTCACGTCCAGCAGCTCGAATGGCCCGGATCGGGTAATTTCGTGAGATGATGACCTGAGATCCGTAGCAACGACGTGATCCGCACCATAAATTTCACGTAATTTGACAACTAACTCAGAACCGATTTGGCCCAGTGCTCCGGTCACCAAAATCTTGTTCATAAGACATTCCTCCCGAAATAGACTCCAGCGGATGCAGCTATATCAGCTTCATTTCCTTGCCAACTTTCTCATAAACAGAGATCACTTGATCCAGCATTTCCTTGGTATGGGCAGCTGTCGGCATATTGCGTATTCTTCCGGTTCCTTTTGGGACCGTCGGAAACAGGATTGCCTTGGCGTAAACGCCTTCTTCATAGAGCCGTTTACTAAACTGTTGGGTGATTACTTCATCACCAATAATACAGGGTGTGATCGGAGTTTCGCTTTGGCCTACATCATATCCAAGCTGGCTCAAGCCATTTTTCAAATGATTGCCGTTCTCCCACAGCTTCTCGATCAGCTCTTTGTCATTCATCAGAATGTCGACAGCAGCGCTACAAGAAGCAATTGCAGCCGGAGGTAGCGATGTCGAGAACAGAAACGGACGGCTTCTCAGCTTCAACCATTCAATTAGTTGTTTTTTACCCGCGACATAACCGCCGACAACACCGATCGCCTTGGAAAGAGTACCAATCTGAAAGTCAATGCGATCGGACAATCCAAAATGCTTCACGGTTCCCGCACCTGCTCCGAGAACGCCCGAACCGTGGGCATCATCCACATAAGTAATCAGATCGAATTCTTCTGCTATTTTCACGATTTCGGGCAGCTTTGCTATATCACCATCCATGGAGAAAACCCCGTCGGTAATGACCATAATTTTATGATACTGACCGGATTCCTTGGCCTCTTTCGCCTGCTGTCTTAAATCATTCATATCCGAATGCTTAAAGCGAATCACCTTGGCTCTCGACAAGCGGCAGCCATCAATAATTGAGGCGTGGTTCAGCTCATCTGATAAAATCGCATCATGCTGGTCCATTACCGCAGATATAGCAGCCATATTACAGTTAAATCCCGATTGATACACGATAACAGCTTCCGTTTTTTTAAACCGGGCCAGTTTTTCTTCAAGCTCAATATGAAGATCCATCGTACCATTAATTGTCCTCACAGCCCCTGCGCCTGCCCCGTAAGTCTGCGCCGCCTTAACTGAAGCATCAATCAGGCGGTGATCTGTTGCCAGTCCCAAATAGTTATTAGAAGATAAATTGACTAGGGACTTTCCGTCGATACGAATAACAGGACCATTTGCGCCCTCCAGCGTATCGATGACGTTATATAGACCTTTAGTCTTGAGGTCTTCAATGTTCGAACTTAAAAATTGGTCCAATGCTTGACTTGACATTTTATTCCCTCCTTGATATACGTTTGTCCTCATACAGGAGACATGAGATTTTCCGGAAAAACCTTGTTATAGAAGGAGTTATGCTGATTTCAATGTAGCATCTTTTTTATTTTTTGTACACATGTGGCGGACAAAAAGCAGAAATATCCGCTAATATACATAGCGATTGCTTCCCCCATTCCCGAGAGCAATCGCTGAATATATCGTTCTACTGAATAGTCAGCCACTAGAACTTCACGTTTATCAGCTTAAGCTATCTGATATGTTGAGATATTAGCTAAGTACCAAGACTAATGTATGCACTTGTATTTATAAACCGATCGGTTTATACTGTAACAAACAGTTTAGAAAGTGAGGCGATCGATAAACAAGACCCATTCATGTTTCGGAGACAAATAGCTTCTGTATAAACAAAAATATAATAACTGATGGAGGTATTTTCCATGGCTAAAGTAAATGTAGGCGCTGAGAATGACCAACCAATTGAATTGTATTATGAAGATCATGGTGCGGGAAAACCAATTATTTTGATTCATGGTTGGCCTTTGAGTGGTCGATCCTGGGAAAAGCAAGTTCCTGCCCTAATTGAAGCGGGCTACCGTGTTATCACATATGACCGTCGTGGCTTCGGTCAGTCTTCTCAACCTTGGGACGGTTATGACTATGATTCTTTTGCTTCGGATTTGCATCAATTGATTTTGCATCTTGATCTGCATGATGCCACATTAGTCGGATTCTCCATGGGTGGCGGCGAAGTTGCACGGTATGTCGGAACCTACGGAACAGAACGCGTTTCCAGAGCCGTATTTGCGGGAGCGGTTCCTCCCTATCTCTATATAACTGAAGACAATCCTCAAGGAGGATTGGATGATGCAACGATTGCAGAATTTCAAAACGGGGTAAAAGCAGATCGGCTAGCATTCCTGGATGGTTTTACAAGCAACTTTTTCGCTGCTGGTGACCGTACAGACCTTGTGAGCGAACCATTCCGTATCTATAACCGTGATATTGCAGCTCTGGCTTCACCTAAAGGCACACTGGATTGTATTGCTGCCTTTGCCCTTACTGATTTCCGTCAGGATTTGGAGAAATTCAATATTCCAACACTGGTTATCCATGGCGATTCAGATGCCATCGTGCCTTTGGAGGTGAGTGGACAACGTACTCATGAATCCATCCCTGGCAGTCGTTTGGTCGTTATCGAAGGTGGACCACACGGATTTAATGCGACCCATTCTGATCCATTTAATGCAGCATTGATCGAATTTTTGCAGGGTTAGATTAAAAGGTATTGAATAAGGATGTAGACTTGCACTTATAAACCGATCGGTTTATACTAACACAAACAGTATAGAGAGCGAGGAAATCTAATGAATCATTTAACTCCCCCATTCACTCGTGAGACCGCAATCCAAAAAACGCGTATGGCTGAAGACAGCTGGAATAGCCGCGATCCTCATCGCGTCTCGCTTGTGTATACCGAAGATTGTTATTGGAGAAATCGGAGCGAATTCATAACAGGCCGCCAAGAAATTGTATCTTTACTAACTAGAAAATGGGCCAAAGAACTGGACTACCGCCTGATTAAGGAGCTTTGGTCATTTACGGATAACCGTATCGCAGTTAGATTCGCTTATGAATGGCATGATGATCGTGGCCATTGGTTCAGATCGTATGGAAACGAGAATTGGGAATTTGCTGACGACGGCTTGATGCAGCGCAGATTTGCTTCGATTAATGACATGCCGATTAAGGAAGAGGAACGTAAATTTCATTGGCCTCTCGGCACGCGTCCTGCTGAACACCCCAGCCTAAGTGAGTTAAACCTATGACTCGTACTGTTTTTGAAAAAGCGGATGTCATCCCTCTCGTTGCTGAGGTATTTCGAGAATTAGGTTATGAGGGCGCATCTTTAAGTAAAATTACAGCCCGTACACGTCTATCCAAAGGAAGCTTGTATTATTTCTTTCCGGGTGGAAAAGATGAGATGGCTGCTGAGATTCTTGCACATATTGATCAATGGTTTATCCAAAACATTTTTGAACCGCTCGAAAAGAATGAACCCCGGGCAGCTATTGATCATATGTGGCAAGAGGTCGATACTTACTTTCAATCCGGTCAGCGTATATGCCTTGTTGGTGCATTTGCTTTGGATGAAACAAGAGATCGATTTGCTGCTGTAATTCGGCAATATTTTATAAGATGGATTGAAGCCTTAAGCGCGGCACTAGTTCAAACAGGTATCTCTAAGGAGACTGCTGACCAAATTTCAGAGGAAACGATTGCGGGTATTCAAGGGGGATTAACTCTGAGTAGAGCACTTCAAGATGAATCCTTTTTTGAACGTACATTGGCAACTCTGTCACAACGCGTCTCAAATTATGTTTCCAAAAGCAACTCCGGGCAATGACACAGAATTGTTTTAATAGGAGGTCATTAACATGGGCAATTTTGTCGTAGATCAATTGGCATTTGTTCGTCGTCAGGCAGTTGATTATGTGAGGAATATGGATGACTCTGCCTCGGAAATCATTCCAACAGGTTTGAAGAATAATATAAAATGGAATCTAGGCCACATGTATGTTATACATGAGAAGTTCGCGTTCCAACTTACAGGGGAAGAAACCAAATATCCTGCTCACTTTAGTAAGTTGTTTGATCCAGGAACTAAACCGTCTGACTGGAATATAGCGTCTCCAACGTTGTCTCAAATCATCGATTTGTTAAATGAACAGATTGAAAGGGTTGAATCGATACTTTCAAGCAAATTGAAAGAAGAAATCCATCCCCATTACAAGTCTTCTACAGGACTTACCTTTACAAATGTAGAACAATTACTGAGTTTTCTGATTTACCATGAAGCCATGCACTTTGCAACAATTAAAAATATCAAGAGCATAATTGACAGTAAGTAGTGTTCATTCATTAAATATAAAAAAAACGACCTTAAATTCTACCGAATGGTCATAGCCCCGTCAAGTAGACAATAAAAAAGAGAAATTCCATTAAGCGGCGACTTTTTCCCGGAATTCAATCGGGGAGAGGTCGCCGAGTTTGTTTTGGAAACGATCCTTGTTGTAAAACAAAATATACTCTGTAATTTGGTTCCTTGCTTGCTCCAGATTCTGAGGCTTCTCCAAATATAACTTCTCCGTCTTTAAGTGAGAGAAGAACGATTCAATACATGCATTGTCATAGCAGTTCCCACGCCGAGAATGGCTTCCTGTTAGCTTTTTCTCTTCAAGCAACTTCGCATAGCTGTGTGTTGTGTACTGGAACCCCTGGTCGGAATGGATTAAGGCAGGTCCACATTTCAGTTTCTTCACCGTTTCCATAACGAGTTTTAAGTCATTACGCTCGGAGAGTTCCCAAGCTACAATCTCGTTGTTATATAGATCCATCACAACCGAGAGATAAGCAAAATCATGCCCGATCCGGACATACGTAATATCCGTCACGAGTTTCTGCACAGGAGCTGCCGCCGAGAATTCCCGATTTAAGACATTACGGAATAGAACGGACGGTTTCCGGCCAGCAAATGGACGTTTCTTGCGAATCACGGAACGAATCTGGAGTTCTCTCATTAAGCGGCGTACCTTTTTGTGATTCACCACGAGGCCTTCTTTTCCTAACGCGGTTCGCATACGTTTGTAACCGAAATAAGGACGAAGCCGATGAATGCCTAAAATATGTGCTTTTAGATCCGCATCCCGATCTGCTCGTTTCTCTCTGAGGACGATATTCTTCTTCCATTTGTAGTAACCCGCACGAGAAATTTCAGCAATTTTACACAACCAAACCACAGGTGCCCACTTACTTATTTCTCGAACGGACTGGCACCGGGCTTCGAAATCCAGCTTTCCTCTCCGTGCAAATTCGGATTGAGCTTTTTTAGATATTCTACCTGCGCTTTCAGATAAGCATTTTCTTCTTCTGCACTGTTAAAATGCTTCTTCGTCCAACGTCCCCGGTAATCCTCAAAACTCTCTCCATTTTGGCTTTTCCGTACCCAAGTAATAATCTGGCTCTCACTTTTAATACCAAACTTCTCCATGATCCGACTGTAAGTCCAACCCTCTTCCAATCGCAGACGAACAGCTTCTTTCTTCGTTTCTTCACTATATTGATTAAAAGTTTGGCCTTTTTTCGCTGGCATAACAAAAATCCCCTCCGGTTTTCAGTGTTGAGTTCATTTTAACATGATCTCTTTTTCACTGTCTACCTTGAGGGGATAATACCAGAAATCGGAATAAGGTCGGTTTTTTTTATTTATAAAATGCAAAAGGAGAAATTCACTGAATGCGCATTCCAGTTTATTCGTTTTTCTGATATGCATGCATCGACGTTTGCAATTGATCTAACGCTTCCTGGTATTTTAGGCGGTCTTTATCATCCAATGCGAGATCCTTTCGCAACTTTAGATCATCCTTTAATTGTTGAACCAGATCTTGAATTTGAGCATTTGGAGTGGTATTGGCTGGCTTAGGCAAAGCCCCCGTTCCCGTCTGCACGGTCAATTCGCCTTTACTGTCCACCTGCCCGATGAAAACTTGACTTAAAGTCAGATTCAGTTTACGTAGTTCTTTTTTATCCACTCCTCACTTATTTCAGTGTTTGTAAGAGTTTCCGGGAGAATATGGCCATCCATAATGATGGTTCGTGGCTCTTTTTCCGATGAAATATGATAGCCTAACAAATCGGCGGTTAGCGGTTGATACTCTTTTTTAACATCACACTAATATCCCCACTCTGTTCCATGACTGCAAATTCGACATCTGCAACGCGAAACACATCTTTTTTACGAAGCTGCTCCAGGAATTCATCAATCGTCAGCCGTTCTTTCTTTAATGCTTTTTCATTCAGTGCCCCATTTTCAATGAGAATGGTTGAACTCCCGTCCACAATGTCCCGAAGTTTTTTACTTTTCAACGTTAAATACTCGGCTCCTGCCGATACCAGTACCCATACAAACACCGCTAAAAATCCCAAATACCACTTGGTATCTGTATCCAATGAAATGTAACCCACCAAATTTCCCAAAGTGATACCCGTTATGTACTCAAACAACGATAATTCAGATATTTGCCGTTTACCTAAAATTTTGGTGATGATAAACAGCATCGTTACAGCAGATAACGTCCGTAGTACAACCTCTAACCATTCTGGCATGCGATGTGTTCCTTTCTTTACTGAAGAATGTAATGGGTGACTGTCTGTTTACTTTGAAGGTTAGAATTACCACAGGTTTCAGAATGTATTCAAGCCGTGTGAATATCACAGTTGATGAGCTTGTACCGATATAACAAAAACAGCCGCCAAAATAGCGACTGCAATAGGAATATTTGGATTTTGGGATGAAGAATTAAAAGGATGGCTAATGAGCTACCAGCATGTATGATGCAAGATTAAATCACTCGTTTACGCCCAGCTTTTCTAACACAAGATCAATTGATTTCTCTTTAATATGGGGAGCATCGCTAATGATCCAGTGAGGTACGGTATACACTTGTTTCTTCTTCATTGCCTTCATGTTGTTCCAGATCGAACTTTGAGTTAATTCCTCATATATCTTTTTAGCTTCTTGATCTTCGCCACGCACAGGGCGCCCAACTTGAATAAATATATGATCTGGATTTAGCTCAGGCAGCTGTTCAATTGAAATATTCTCGAAATTTTGGATCGAATCGGTTTGAGGCAAATATTGTAGGCCTGTATCTTGAGATAGCGTCGCTCCCAAGGATTGAGTTGAGCTGTAAATTCGAAGGACCTTAGGCATTACACGCATATAGAGGACAGTTTCAGCAGGATCAATTTTTGAGGTAAGCATTTGTTTTGAAGCAGCTGCCTTTTGATCATACTGAGCTAACCATTCCTCCGCCTCCTTCGTTTTGCCAAGCATGCTTCCGAGTTCCTGCAAAGATTTACGCCAATCATCCGTTTCATTTGTAAGGATTGTGGGTGCAATTTTGGTCAACTGGTCATAAATCTCTCTTCGGCTCTCCCAACCGATAATTAAATCCGGATTGCTCTGAGAGAGTACTTCAAGATTGGGCTTATCTCCAAGATCAATCACACCCTCTAATGCATCTTTTTCCAAATACTCAAGGTTCGTCTCTCCCATAAAGTTTGTCCTCGCATAGGGTTTGATGTCCAAGGCTAAGAGAAAATCAGCTAGTTGCCAATTTAATACTGCAATCTTTTTGGGCTCCCCAATGATCGTTGTTTCCCCTGCTTTATTCAGGATAGATATGGAATGATCGGGTGCGCTTTCTTCACTATGACTTGCATTAGAATCACTCTGCGTAACGCTTGTACTTTCCCCTATACCACAACCATTAAGGAAAAGAGTACTAATTAGCAGTAGAAGTAAAGTAACTCTGAAGTATTTTTTTATATGTAACAAAAGTCGTTCCCCCTGTTTATATAGAATGCACACATTATAATGATAATAATAATCATTGTCAATTAGAGAGGGTAGTTGTATTGAGTCTCTCCTAACAGGAGATGATATACTACAATGACAGAGGTGAAAGTTATGGAGCATAAACAAAATGAGCGATCACATATACAAACATTAAAACAAGAAACAGCAGACTCCGTTTTATTCTCCATTGGAGAGACTGCGCAAATGATAGATTCTACAGTAAAAACGGTTCGTTATTATGATGACATACAATTAGTAAAAGCATCCTTTATTAATAACCGCGGGTACCGCTTTTACACAACAGAGGCCATATGGCGTCTACAGCTTGTTAAAACACTTCGTGAACTAAGATTCGGAATCGATGATATCAAGAAGCTGCTTTCCGGGGAAATATCGTTGGAGACCTCCCTGGATTGGCAAATAGAAACGTTACAAACGGAGGTTCAAGCACTGAATGGCATGATTGCGATATTGAGTAATGCCAGAAGTGTAGCTAATGATTACAGCAAGGATTCCCAGACGAACCCCTCCCCTTTCCTTTCGCACATTCATGAATTAGTTCATGTCCAGAAGCAAAATCAACAAAACAGACAGCAATTTGTATTAACCAAAATAGAAGAAATCGGATTTATGTCAGACATTCCAGCAGAATGGCAAGAGGCTTTTTTCCATTACTTCAACAAGTACATTCTTCATCCGGAAGATTTGTCTGCCAAGCAACTCATGGCATGGAAGGAGTTAAAAGAGCTGATTAGCTCCCCTGAATTTATAGCTGATCTCCAAAGTGTGGAGTTTCTGTTCGTTAACATCGCTCAGCATGCAAATTACGAGACCAAGGAATGGGGCCGGCTTATGCAGCGTATTCAGAAACGATTAAGTACGGCCTTGAAAAACAACTACGAACCTCATAGCAGCTATGTTCAAGCTATTGTTGAGGATGCATTACAGCTATACTCCCATTCTAATGCGGGGTCTAACAGCCAGGAGATTCTTCAAATGATCGAAGTCCATATAGACAAGCTCGAAACCAAAAATTTCAAACGATCTGTTATGCTTTGCTCCAACCTTAGTCCAGAGTTTGAACAATTGTCCCAAAGAGACCACTTATTATTTCGGGGATTACGATGGAAGCTTCAGCAGATTAACCTGTAAAAAACCATAGAAAAGCCAGTCACCTTCAACTGAACACCATGGGTCAGAACAACATCTGACAACTCGGTAGCGGTTTGGAGTGACTGGCTTTTAACTTCCAGCTTATTAGCTTACTTCTCGCCTTTTTCTAACGTAAACAGCGTATGCTCGCCTATATTTTGATCAAGCAGCTTCAGTGGCTCCTGCTTCAAAAAATGATTAAAGAAATCCAGCGTGTATGCATTGATAATCGGATACGATTCCTTTAAGCTTATGCCTCCCATCCATTCAAATAATGGCGAGGTCAGATACAGATCGGAGAAGCCCATATGCGACATATTACGAAGTGTCAGCCAGTAATTTCCGCCATCTATAATATGATCATACCGTTTGAACAAATCTGTCAAAGAGGCAGTGAGTGCAGGATCTTGAATATATTGCTCAAAATATCTGGATTGATCCGCACTCATCATAAGAAACGGTTTGTTCAAGCCCTCCTCAGGCACTCGCAGCTTACCATAAAGCACACCATCCATATTCAAAGCTACCTTGATTCGAGGATCGGACATTAACATTTGTGTACTTGTTGCCCCGCCAAAGGAATGCCCAAACATTCCGATACGCTGCAAATCCATACGGCCTGTAAAACGGTGATCTGGATCATGAGCAGCCAGTTTTTCGACCTGATCTACAACAAATTTGGCGTCCGCTACCCATATTTCATTGGTTTGATCCATCATCTCGACCGTCTCATCCTGACCTGGAGTAAAATATGCGACCGTACCGTCGGAAAATTGGGAAACCGTACTGTTATAGGTATGGTTAATACCTACGACAATATAGCCGTGACTGGCAATTTCCTCGATTTGAAATGTGTTTTGATTTTTGTGACCATTCAAGCCATGAGAAAAAATCAAAACAGGGTAAGCTGCTTCCTCATCTGAGATGTCCACATCCTCAAGGGAATGTGTTTTTACATAGCTTATACTGTTAAATAACTGCTTTGGCATACCTAAAAGTCGGTGATAGCCTTCTGCCAATAATGCCCCGTCTTGTACGTATGGGCTTATTTCTCCCTTTGAATCTTTCTCAGCAGGAGTACCAAATTTGTATCTTAAGTTTACGCTTATCCCCATCCTCTGGAGTAAACGTTTCCTCTCTTGTTGCGTCTGTCCACTCATAAGATGTGGTTCCTACCTTATAAATTCCTGTTGGCTCGGAAAAAGCAAAAACTGGCAACAGTAGTGGCAGTGCTACAGCTACAAAAGCATAAATGACAGCTGCGATCATTCCAATGATCCTTTTCATTACGCTTGGTATAGAGCTTTTTGGCAGTGTAGACCATGGGAGTCTAGCTCGCATAAGCATATAGAGAGGTACAACAGCCAGGGCGTAAGCAGGAATGAGCTGCCAACGCATGCCTTCCAGTATTCCTTGCAGAAGAATGACAATAACCGATATGCCAAGGCTAATAATTAAGCCTCGCTCCTTTTTCCCTTTTCCAATCAAAATCCATCCGAGAACCGCAATATTCCACAGAATGACGATAGTCTCCAGATTTCTCATATACCCAGCTCCTTTGTCGTGATACCTAACTACTTAAGAGCAAGTATATGGTCTCCTGTAAAGGGAGACTCAAGTCTCTGTTTTGAGCGATCAGTCCGGCTATCCTTGAATGGTATAAGCAGAATCATACTGAACTCGCGCCTCTACGACTTGAGTGTAATGTTCTCTTCCCCACTGCCTTAACTCTTTCATCGGCTGAAGCAGGGTTTCCCCTAATATTGTTAGAGAATACTCGACAGTTATAGGTACTGTAGGTGTAATATGTCGTTGAACCAAACCATCACGCTCCAGCTTGCGTACCGTTTGGGTAAGCATTTTTTTAGATATTCCCTCAACCCTCCGCAGTATTTCTCCATATCTGATTTTACCGTTTTCCATAGCATATATAACAAGTGCAGTCCACTTGTCAGAGATAATGTCAAGAACTTTGCTATAGCCGCAATTGGATAACGAAATATCTGATTGTTTCATTTTTGCTGAATGTGCCATACTGTTCCCCTCCTATGCACGCTGAAGTTCCCAGGACACTTTAAAGTGCCTACTTATATCATTTTATTTTTTGGATTACTGTATGTCTATACCAGGGGTTGCCCTGTACTATATTCCTTTGAAGGCAGGTAAATATCATGACAAACATCATTAACAAGCGTCCCAAGTTATATGTATTGGATAACGGTCGAATGAGCATGGACAAAAACTGGATCATCTCCATGCATAATCCGGCAACCATCCATAATCCGAATGCCCAGACACAATTTGTTGAATTTCCAATCTATACGGTACTGATTGATCATCCTGAAGGTAAAATTTTATTTGATACCGCCTGCAACCCGAATTCGATGGGCGCTCAAGGGCGTTGGGCACAGTCGACCCAACTGTCGTCTCCATGGGCAGCAAGCGAGGAATGTTACCTGCATAATCGTCTGGAGCAGCTAAGGGTTAGACCGGAGGATATCAAGTATGTCGTTGCCTCCCACTTGCATCTGGACCATGCAGGATGCCTCGAGTTGTTCACGAATGCGACCATTATCGTGCATGAGGATGAATTTAATGGTGCGCTGCAGACCTACGCCCGAAATGAGAAGGAAGGAGCCTATGTGTGGGCTGATATTGATGCATGGATCAAGAACCAGCTGCAATGGAAAACAATCAAACCGGGAGAAGACAATCTGGAATTGGTAGATGGGATCAAAATTCTGAATTTCGGAAGCGGTCATGCATGGGGAATGTTAGGTCTTCAGATCGATATGCCGGATACCGGTGGAATCATTTTAGCTTCCGATGCCATCTATACTGCGGAAAGCTTTGGTCCTCCGGTCAAGCCACCTGGAATAATCTATGATCTGATCGGCTACCGGAACACCGTGGAGAAAATTCGCACTCTGGCCTCTCCCACGAATTCCCAAGTTTGGTTCGGACATGATGCGGATCAATTCAGCAGCTTGAGAAATCTACTGAAGGATATTATGAATAAATCAGGCTTTGATCTGATTTACGTTTGAGTGACACAACGGATCCTTTTATCAAAAAGCAGCTCCGTCAGGAGCTGCCTCATGTTATGCCTTATTTTGTAATTGTATTTGTTTCCGTTAACCTGCCAGTTTACTCAGCATCCGGATAAGGATTGATCTTCTGAATTGTTCCGTCTTCGTTGTATTTCAGCTCGGAATATTTAACGCAGCGCTTGTGGTTGACGCCTTCCGACAAGGAGCTGTCGTGATAGAACAGATACCACTTGTCTTCAACTTGCACAATGGAGTGGTGGGTTGTCCAACCGATAACTGGAGAGAGAATCTCGCCCTTGTACGTGAATGGTCCCATCGGGTTCTTGCCGATCGCATATACGAGTTTATGCGTGCTGCCCGTAGAGTAGGACAGGTAGTAATACCCGTTATATTTATGCATCCATGGGCCTTCAAAATATCTCCGTTCCTCATCCCCCGCCAGAATCGGATTCCCGTCTTCATCGACAATCGATATCTCGGCAGGCTTGCCCTGAAAGGACAGCATGTCGTCGCTAAGCAGTGCAACTTGCGGTCCAAGCGCCGGCTGGTCAGGAGCAGGTCCTTCTGCATCTGGCACGAAGCTGCCGGTCTGCCATTTCTCCAGCTGGCCACCCCAGAGTCCGCCGAAATAGATGTATGACTGATTGTCGTCATCCACCAGTACAGCCGGATCGATACTGAAGCTTCCTTCCATATAATTTGGCTGCGGTGTGAACGGACCTGCCGGAGACTCTGATGTTGCCACACCCAGACGGAAGATGCCGTCATGGTCCCGTGCCGGGAAGAACAGATAATAAGTATTGTTCTTATAAGCGGCATCAGGTGCCCAGAGCTGCTTGGAGGCCCACGGAATATCTCTTAGATGCAGCGCTTCACCGTGATCGACCACCGGGGAATCGAAGTTGTCCATCGAGAGAATGTGATAGTCTTCCATTTTATACTGGTCACCGTTATCGTTGCTCGGCTCATCATGATCGAGGTCATGGGAAGGATAGATATAGATTTTGCCCTCGTATACATGGGCGGACGGGTCCGCAGTGAAGATGTGGGTTACGAGTGGCTCGTGGGGCTTAGGTAGTTGTTGTTGTTGATTCATAAGGCATCTCCTTTGGTATTGGAATAATAGAATTACGGGGTTGAATTAATTCATTGAATGCATCGTACCCTCTCTCAGTAATTAAAGCAAGCGCTTACAATATATGATGTAATTTTACCCTACCCGCTAGTTTTTTCCTATACACATACTAAAGGTCTTCCCCGAAAAATGTATAATTCCCACATAGAAATTAACTCTGTTTTTAATCGCAATATCTATATCGTTCATGTATTAGATAGCAACAAAAAGACGCCCCGCATAGCAAAGCGTCTTTGAAGAAATACTTATTAAAATTATCAATTGTATCTGGTCTATTCGATCAAATCGGTTACTGCCCCTTTGGAAGCAGAGGAAACTAATCTAGCATATTTGCCGAGTACACCGGATTTTACTTTCAGCGGAGGTTGTACCCACGCTTTCGCTCGAGCAGCTAACTCTTCTTCTGACACCTCAACCTTCATCTCCTGGATGTCACTGTTTATAGTGATAATATCCCCATTTTGCAGCAAACCGATCGGTCCGCCGACTTGTGCTTCAGGGGATACGTGACCGACTACAAATCCATGTGAACCACCTGAGAATCGACCATCTGTGATAGAGCAACTTTCCCGCCCAGTCCTTTACCTACGATGAGTGCTGTAACGGAAAGCATCTCCGGCATACCTGGTCCACCCTTCGGACCACAGTAACGTATGACCACGACGTCGCCTTCTTTAATTTCATCATTCATAATCGCTACGGTAGCCTCATCTTCGCTATCATACACCTTGGTCGGGCCAGAGAACTGTTGTATCTTCATGCCTGACATTTTGGCAACAGCGCCTTCAGGAGCGAGGTTTCCGCGAAGTACAACCAATGGTCCATCTGGCTTCAGCGGATTATCGAGTGGCCGTATAATCTCTTGATTATTCGGGAGTGGAGCAGATTCCGCTAAATTCTCCGCCAACGTTTTACCTGTTACCGTGAGGCAATCCCCATGAAGTAATCCCTCAGCAAGCAATAGCTTCATTACCCCTGAAACGCCACCGATATCATTCAAATCCTGCATTACATATTGACCACTCGGCTTCAGATCCGCCAAATGAGGAACACGCAAGCGAATGCGCTCAAAATCATCCAGGGTTAAATCGACTTCTACCGAGTGCGCAATAGCTAACAGATGGAGAAATGCGTTAGTTGATCCCCCAAAGCCATAACAACGGTGATCGCATTCTCGAATGCTTTCTTCGTCATAATGTCTCTTGGATAGATCTCTTGTTCAAGCAGGGAGATAACCTGTTTACCGGCTGCTTCGCATTCCTTGGCTTTATCCGCTGAAATCGCTGATGTCGAAGAAGAACCAGGTAAACACATCCCCATTGCTTCTGCAGCTGCGGCCATCGTATTCGCGGTATACATGCCTCCGCAAGCGCCTGGACCCGGGCAAACACTGCATTCGACCTTATGCAACTGTTCATCTGTTATTTTGCCATCTTGATATTGACCAACGGCTTCAAATGCGGAAACGATATCCACTTTTTTACCATCAAGATTACCTGGTTGAATGGTTCCTCCATATACATAAACGGAAGGAATGTTCATGCGTCCAATGGCCATCAGACATGCAGGTGTATTCTTGTCACAGCCACCAATCGCAACAACGCCGTCAAAACGCTCGGCTCCGGTCACAATTTCAATTGAATCAGCGATCGCTTCCCGACTTGGCAGTGAGAATAACATCCCGCCATGCCCCATTGAAATCCCATCTGAAACGGTAATCGTATTAAAAATCAGTGGAGCACCGCCGTTATCGCGTGCGCCCTGCTTAGCTTTTACCGCTAAATCATTAATGTGCATATTACACGGTGTTACCTCACTCCACGTACTTGCTATTCCAATCATAGGCTTTTTAAAATCCTCATCCTGAAAACCAACTGCACGCAGCATCGCTCTGTTCGGTACCCGGTTAGCACCTTCACTGATTACCTTGCTTCGAATACGAAGATCTTTTTTATTCTCCATGTTTTTTACGCCTCATTTCAAAGTATTTCGTACAGTTCCTGCATCGGTCGGATAAAATTTTGTTTCATTAATATGTGAGCATCATCGCTATTTTTGCCTTCAAAAGCTTGAATAATCAAATCATGCTCTTCGACTGAAGCCAGTGTAGCCGTAATAGGTTGTTTCAAAAACACATACTTAAATCGCCTAATGTGAATCTGGAGAGAGGCATTAAATGTGGCCACATAAGGATTATCTGAGAGCTCCACAATATAATTATGAAATTGCTCATCCACCTCCATAGCCTGATAAACTTGTCCATTTTTAATGGAACTGGCAAATTCCAAATTTATGGATCTTAGTTTTTCGATCTGTTCTTGAACAATCATTTGGGCGGTGATTTCAGCAGCTAAAGCCTGAAGAGCTGCCATCGTGGAATACATCTTGAAAATATCGTTTTTCTCAATATTCGTTACTTTTGTTTCTTTGCCTGGATGCATGGACACGAGGCCTTGAACTTCGAGTAACTGAAATGCCTCCCGAATCGGTGTCCGGCTGACTCCAAGCGATTCAGCCAATTCCGCATCCATAAGCTTTTCACCTGGTTGCAGTGTTCCATCAATAATCCATCGCTGAATCTGAGATAACGCTCTTTCTTTTGCAGACATACGGGCGGGTAAAGCAAAATCCTTAGGAATTGGCATGGTATTTCATCCTCATTACAATTATTCTTATATGCAATATATCGCATACACGATTGTGAAGCAATTATTATTTCATTTTATTACTCACTCCAATTACTCACTCCATTAAGTTTACCCGGATAACTAGCTGTTTTAACGGAAGTTTGAGACAAAAAATAAAGACTCCCATAAGTATTGTAGGAGTCTTGTTCTAACTTGTGCGTTACCTCATTGATTTTATAGTCGCCGGGAATGGATGAACCATCGCAACATTAGATTTGTGTATGTTTTTTAACAGCGGGTATAATGATTGTTGCTAGTAGTTCAATGTTCTTTTTAATCTGATCCATACTAACGCCACCTGCATCGATCTCGGCTAAGAATCGTTGTTGACCATACAACTCGTATTGATACAACATTTTTTCAATAATTTGCTGAGGAGAGCCGACCATGAGTGCATCTCGATAATCGGTAGCAGCCAAGAATTGTTGCTTAGGAAAACCACTGCCTCTCAATTGAACGGTAATTATTAATATATGGGTAGTATTCGCTTAAGGCTGTTTGGCTATCTTTAGCTACGTACATGACACTCGTTGTGGAGATGGGTAATCCTGCAATATCAAAGCCTGCACTTCGTGCAGCTTCACGGTAACGATCTACAGCAATTTTAAATGCTGTTGACGGTCCAGCAAGTGTCGTTAGCATCATGGGTATCCCTGCTAAACCTGCTTTAATCGGACTTGCTGGTGGTCCTCCTACTGCACGCCATATCGGCATTTTCCCATGTAATGGTTGGGGAATGATTTCGGCATGATGTAGTGGTGCCCGGAATTCCCCTTGCCATGTCACACGCTCTTCTTCGTTAATCTTCAGCAGTAAAGCCAAATTCTGTTCAAACAATTCTTCATAGTTACTCATATCAAAACCTAATAACTCATATGCACCTAGACGTGAACCACGTCCTGCAACAATCTCCGCACGTCCATTTGAAATCAGATCCAACGTTGCAAAATCTTCATATACCCGAACCGGATCGGATGTACTCAGGACTGTTGCTGAACTGGCGATTTTTATGGTTTTGGTTGCTTGAGCAATTGCTCCAAGGATCACGGTATGTGCCTGGGTTGCAAATAACGGCTGATGACTCTCCCCGACTGCGAATACATCAAGTCCTGCTTCTTCCGCCAGTTGGGCAGTTTCAATTAATTCATTAATCCGTTGCTGTGCAGAGATGCGGTGGCCTGTTAATGGATTGCTTAAATGATCTCCAATGGAATAGAGACCGATCTCCATCCCTTTTTCTTGGTGAATACGATATTGTTCCATGTTTGTCTGTAATTCCATATGAGTTCCATGGAGGCCTGGAAACCAAAAGTTGATTTCATCTCAATTCATTCATTGATCTTACTGGCACCTAGTCCAAGCTTCTTGAGTAGATCGGTTAACTGTATTTTTTCTTCATTGGTAATCGAAGACAGATTTTTGGATATCACCTCAACGTGTTGAGGAAAGATCTCTTTAAATACATTTTGGCCTTGATCCGTAATGACGACAATGGAAGATCGACGGTCTGTTGGACTGGGTTCGCGCTTTACTAATTCTTTCTTTTCAAGCTTATCCACGACATATGTGATGCTCCCGCTAGGGATCGAAAATTTCTCACTTATACTTTGGACCGTATGTGGTCCTTTATTGTAGAGGAGTTCCAGAACCATAAAGTTCTCATTACTAATGCCGTATCGTTCTATATCTTTTACAACGTCATCAAAAACAGTTTTACTAGCCTTTACCCACACACGGAAAAGCCGTAAATCGATCTGACTTTGTTCATCTCCCTGAAACATGTACAGGACCTCCTATTAGTTACCTTCCATTCGTAACAGTTAACTTGGTTTACTGTATAAAGGATAATCAACTTCAGTCGGAACTTCAATAAGCAACATTCTAAGGTCCTGATCATGAGCTTGTATGGCTACTCTCTCCTCTTGCTCTGATTGAACGATAATAAAATCCTTATGTGAGAAATGAGTTGCTTTCATGGTGTCTGACAAAAGAGTACCCTCTCCTCTAATGGCTAAACTTGCCAATGTACGACCCAAGGAAAGGCGATGAGTGTATACTGTTCCCTGAGGAATAAGTACATCCCACATCTGAGCATCAGTCACGATTTGCATGGGAGAATTGTTTCCTAAGAGTGTTTTAAATTGGACGCCATCGATATTCTCTAACGCAAACTGATTAGAATCAAATAGCGAATAAGTAGGTGCACGTTTAACGGCTTGGCTTAGATGTGGTTCAAACCAAATTTGAAAGCCTTCAGCCGGCTCCATAAACGCCTCAGCATGTTGCACACCAGAGCCTGTTTGCATGAGCTGGGCTCCTCCCTCTTGTACAACACTTTCCGTCCCCAGTGTATCCCGATGATATCCCTTACCATTAATCACATAAGTGATGATTTCGAAGCCTTGATGTGGATGGAACCCGATTTCTGCTGGTCCCTGAGAATGAGCCCAAGCCCAGTAAAACAGGGGTCCTAGTCGAGTAATGATGGAGCCTTCTCCAGAAAAACCAATTGGTTTTTGTTCTTTGATATTACCACCATCAAACTGCCCACTCGCTTGATCTTTGGGTTTAATAATTTGGATTCCCACTATGCTCACTCCTTCGTTTCATGGACCATTCACACAAACAAAGATCCGTAATTGATTAGTAATACGACCAATCCCAGAATGAACAAAATGATCGGCATGAACATTTGTTTCAATGGATCCTTTATTTTAATGTGGGTCAAGATCGCACCGATCATCGTTACCACGATGAGTAAACTACCCCATGCAGCCAAACCATCAATCCATATCCCTGCAATAACCAAACCTGCTGTAATGACTTCCACCAACCCTGTAAATACTCGGAATGCGCCAGGATACCCATAGTGCTTAAATCCTTCCACCATCTGCTTGGACCCAAACTTCATCAACCCAAACATAAGAAAACCCAACCCTAAAATCACTTGCAACACAATGGACAGAACACTCATAAATTCAATCTCCTTTTTATCCTATTATTATATATCCTAATGTTAGGGCAAATATAGCCTAACATTAGGATATATGTGTGTCAACAAAATTTTTTCGCAACTAAAAACCTTCTCTCCGAAGGAAAGAAGGTTAGAGTGACCGAGCTCGGGGCAAGAACTTGTCATATAACAAAAAAGCCGCTCAAATAGCGACTTTGTTTAGATTTACGTACATATGATGGTCATTAATCTAAGCAAACACGAGAGAGGATGTTGGCCCGGGTGTTCATGCGTTTGTTTTTGTTGGCCCCTCCATGGCCCGTTGCGGTTATGCACTCTCATTCATATACGGTTTGCAGGCCCCGCTATTCATTGGCTACGCCAAGCGCTTTATTCCGCTCTTTAAACCTCTCGTTATGTGATGATACATAAGCCATTCTCGGCGCTTCGGGATCTAAATATCGTTTGGCGCTGTTAAGGGCTAGAGCTGCATCCGTGAATGCCCCTGCAATCAGGTTAAGCTTGCTGTCGTAATTGGCAAAGTCGCCTGCTCCGAAAATGCCCGGCAAGTTGGTCTCAAGTTTTGGGCTGACGAATATGTTCCAATCGTCCATATCCAGTTCCCAATCCTTGATGCCTGTAAAATCGGATTTCAGTCCGTGGTTGACGATGACCTCGTCAACTTCTAGCTCGTGCGTTTCTCCTGATTCGATATGGGCAATCGTCACCCGTTCAATTGCCTTTCCATTGCCGCTATATAATTGCGTAACTTCATATGGCGTAAGCACATCGGCGGAGGACTCCTTCATTCGAACAACGTTTTTTTCGTGTCCGCCAAAGTGATCCCGTCGATGTACAACCGTCACCTGAGCAGCGATAGACACCAGCTCGTTCGCCCAATCGACAGCGGAATTTCCCCCTCCCGAAATAAGCACTCGTTTCCCTCTAAATGGCTCCAGTTCCTGTACCGTATAATGCAGATTGGACACCTCGTACCGCTCAGCCCCTTCCAGTTCCAGCTTCGCCATTCGCAGAATGCCGCGACCAATCGCCAGAATGACTGTGCGTGTCCAGTGTTTCTCTCCTGTTGCCGCCTCCAGAATGTATGTCGAATCCGCTTGTTTCTCCAATCCGACAATGTGCTGGCCGAATACAATCGTTGGGTCGAACGTTCTTGCCTGCTCCGTTAATTGGGCGATTAACTTTTCGCATAGGATTGGGGTAAATCCGCCAACATCCCAGATCATTTTCTCGGGATAAATGAGCATCCGTCCTCCCAGCTCGTCTTTCGCTTCTATTAACTTCGTCTTCAAATCACGCATTCCACTATAAAAAGCAGTATACATTCCCGCAGGGCCACCGCCGATAATTGTCACATCGTATAATTCAAGCTGCTCATTCAATTGAAGTCCTCCTCCTGCCGGCGTATGTACATGTCCGCACTTATGATAATCATTATCAATATCATTTTAGCTTCGACAGTGTGACAATAACAATGGACAAAACCGACGGTTGCTTTATACAAAACGGAGAGTGCTGAGCCTTTGGTTGCGAGGAAAACAAACTTATGCTAACGATCGCAGGATATCATCTATCTTTTTGCCGTTAGAAATAATGCCGTTATTCATCCAAGTTAGAAAATCCACCTCATATACGCGGTTGTTTCTTACAGCGGGAAGATCGAGCCACTCTGCCTGCTCCAGCAGGGCCCTTTCCTTCCCTTCTTCCTGGCTATGCCACTTATCAAAAGTAATGAACAGATGGTCCGCGGTTAACGCACTCAGTTCCTCTACAGAGAGAGTGAACATACCCGGCCTATTCGATTTTGAGGCTATACCTACTGCGGAATGGGCGCGTAAGCCAACATCACCGTAGAGCACCGTTGAAACAAAACCTTGTCCTTCTTCCGTATATTGGATGATTCGGTCCGCCGAGATACGTAAAAAAGCGACGGTTTCACCTTTCATAAGCTGATTCAGCGTGTGGCTTGCGTTCCGTGCTTTGAGTGCATAATTTGCAATCGCATCGTCGGCCAACTCCATCCGGCCAAAATAATCGGCGACGGTACGCAGCAGCGTACGCCAATTCGTGGTCTGCTCTCGCAGGATGCACGTGTTGGATATACGTCGGCATTGAGAATATTGTTGTTGCTTGTAACGATCCACAAGCAAGATCAGATCCGGCTTATAGTCAGTAAGCTCGTCAAAGTTGCCGCTATTCTCGTCGAACGTCGGAATGTCGTTTAAACCTAGATAATCTTGTTTTCCCCATTTCTCATGTCTATACTGGACGATCGGCTGCATACCGAGTGCAACGAGAAAATCCTCCAAATAGGGCGCCACTACTCTAAGCTCTCCCTTGCGGCTTCGGCGGTATTGTCCGGGCGAGATGCCTACCGTCTGCTTGAAACGACGACTGAAATAATATTCATTGTTAAATCCTGCATTGAGCGCAATATCGAGCAGCCTGTCATCAGCGCAAGCCAGCCACTTCTTGGCTTGACTAATCCGTACTTCATTCAAGTACTGAAGCGGTACTTGACCCGTAACCTCTTTGAACAGACGAGTATACTTCCAGCGTTCAATGCCTGCAATGGAAGCCAGCTCCTCGACGGTCAGAAGCTCACGGTAATATTCATGGATGTGCCGTATACTGCGCTCTACCCCGTGACGATTGATATCCGTGCCTTTATCTTCAGTTGCAGGTGCATTTTGGCGGAATATAAAGAGCAGCAGCTCTTGGAATTTAACATATCGTTGGAACAGCTCAAGCTCGCCTGTCACTTCGCTAAGTTCATATAATTCATTAAGCAGCTCCATCACCTTCGCGAAGGGTGTGCAGGCAAGCTCTTGCTTGTCCGGAAGCAAACTTGAAGCTTCATCATTGCTGATCGTTGTGAAGCACACTCGGTAATAGCTGCAGTTTATGAGCTGTTGATCAATAGAGAAAGCTCTGCCAGCACCCTGTAAATAACATTTTCCCTGACCGGTTCCATTCGTAATAAAAAAGAGTTCAGAACCTTCTTTGTCGCTTCGGTTTCGATCTCCGTCTTCGCCGTCCCAGTCACTCGTCTCTACTTGTTCGCCCACTACAAAGAAGCGGATCGATCGTAGCACATATTGAACTGAAGGAGCGTTCCACGCTTGTTTGCCCTCTTCAATATCCATTCTTACTATCCATCGCCTTTCAATTGATATTCATTCTCAATGTATATAGTGTAAATTAAAAAGAGCCGCCCTTCAACCTTCGTTGAAAAGTGACTCTTCCCTGCTCCGTTATGGGGCAAGCAATTGAAGCAAATCATCCATCTTCAGCCCGTTGGCTGTAATGGCTCCCGTCTGCCAATACGATCTCTCAACCGGATATACATGGCCGTTCTTAAATGCAGGAACCGTCTGCCATAACGAATTAGACTTCATTTCTTCAAGCGCTTTTGCGTTACTCTCTTCCTCCCATGTTCCGTTGGACGGCAGCAAAATAATATGGTCCGCGTCAAGTTCCGGAATAACCTCATTCGACAAGACAATGTTGCCCTCCGTCATCGCCTCGGCGAACGCGGGGGCCTTCAGTCCAAGTTCCTTATACAAGATTTCTCCGACAAACGTGTTATGGATGCCGAAAATATTAATCGATTTGTCCGCGACGTTCATCCGCAGAACAACAATCTTCTCATCGCCGATCGCTGAGTTCAACTTTGCTTTTACATCGGCAATGCGAGCATCATAATCGGCAATAACCTGCTCTGCCTTCTCGCTGAGACCAAGCAAATCAGCAATTAAGGTCAATGTTTTGCGCGAATCCGAAAGTACGTCGTCCGGCAAGCGAAACGTCGGAGCAACCTTGGAATAAAGCTCGTATTGTTCTGCATAGACCTCTCCGGCGCCGATGATTAAGTCTGGCTCGGCCACAAGCAAAGCCTCGATATTTCCGGTCACGTCGAATAACGGCACGTCCAGCTTCAAATAATCCTGCTTGCCCCACATCGGGTTATAATATTGCACAATAGGCGTTACCCCAAGCGCAACCAAATAATCTTCACGATAAAGAGCCGAGACTCTCTTCGGATTGGTCGGAATCTCTACCTCTCCGTAGCCATCGGTTACAACGCGTGTTTCCGTCTGAGATGGAGCTTCGCTGGTGGCTGCGGTTGACTGTCCAGCCTGATCGGTAGACACCGTAGCCGCACCTTGTTCGCTTGCCGATGCGCAACCTGTCACCGTAATCATGGCTGCCGCTATAAGCGAAATCCACCTGATTTTCATAAATACTGATCTTGCCATGTCTGCCTTCACTCCCGTAAGTTTTATGTATTGTAGCAAAAATAATTCATTCATAATGATAATCATTATCATTATGCTTGAGTAGATTTTACCCCATATCGGATTGCATGCTCAATATACATTCTATAAGATCGGCTTTATACAAACTCGTCATTTCTCTGTTCACATACAAGAAAGTGTTTCTTTTAACATTGCAGATTGATGTCACCATTTTGAAAAATTTTTATCACGTCATTCGACGAGTATAGCTCTAACGGGTCTTGTAAATAAAACAGAACAGACTTAAGTCCAGTACCTCTTCCACCCGCAGCCAAGGGCTGTTATCCGTCCTGGGCCAGGTGTGTATTCGATCCTCAATTGGTATATTTTTTGAGGTAAAATATGATGTAGTTGGAAGGGGAACGAGGAAGTGAAAGTTTTGCTGCGCATTTTGATGTATGGTTTTGTCGTTATCTTAATAGTGGGAGGAGCAGGTGCGGCCGGGTTCATTCATACAAGCAACGCTGGAATGTCTTTATATGACCAGAGTAATTCTCCTGCACTGGATCAGGTAAAGATACCTGCTTATGATGCCAACAAGCCTACAGTAGCTGTCTTACTGTCTAATGAAGTAACGGAAGTTTTTGATTTTCTGGTTCCGTATGAGATGTTTGCTCTCACAGGAAAGTACAATGTATTCAGTGTTGCTCCGGATTCGGAAATCAAATCGTTAACCGGAGGATTGGATGTCATTCCCCATTATTCGTTTGCGGATATGGACCAACTGCTTGGGAAAAGTCCAGATATTATCGTGATTCCTTTTATGCCGATCCTGGATGAGCAAAAATATGCTCCCGTCCGTGAATGGATTCGCAAGCATTCCAGTGAACAAACGATTCTATTATCCATATGTAATGGTGCAGAGAATCTGGCCGATACGGGACTGTTGAACGGTAAAAGTGCTGCGACACACTGGGGTGACATTCAACGGTTGATCAAAAGTTATCCGGAAATCCAGTGGGTACAAGATCAGCGTTATGTTCCCCAGGGTAACATCGTCTCTTCAGCTGGTCTTACATCCGGAATGGATGCGACTCTGTATGTCATATCTCAGCAGTTCGGCGAGGCAGCTGCGAAACAGGTAGCGGATGAACTCCATTATCCTTCCTACCATTATGTCATTGAGCCGAAAATGGAACCTTTCACGGCAGGATTGAGTGATATTACATACATTTTGAATCAATCCTATCAATGGAATAAGGCTAAGGCAGGCGTACTGTTATATCCAGGTGCAGATGAATTGGATTTGTCCGCTGCCTTTGATACGTATGGAGCATCTGGAACAACGACGACTTTAACGATATCACGTGAACATGAACCGGTTGTAACCAAGCATGGCTTGAATTTGGTTGCGCGTTACCAGATGAACGATGTTCCCTCGCTATCCAAGATGATTGTTGTTGGCCCTCATGCCGAGACTATAGCTGCTGAGGATATCAGACAATGGAAAGAACTGAACAACGATGCGGAATTGCTAATGTTACACAAGAATATGCAGGAAAGATTTGCAATGGACCCAGCGTTTGAAGATTTATCTAAACAAGAAGATGTCATGACTGCCCAATTTGCAGCCAAGCGTCTCGAATATCGTGCAACAGACCATTTAAAACTGGAAGGAGCTTCTTTCTCCAAGGAATCATTTGGAGTACCCGTTATCCTTGTGCTGCTTTCACTGCTGGCAGGTTATTTCCTGGATCGGCGATTATTTGTTAAAAAATAAAATGAAAGTTGATTTGATGTAATCCTTCTTAGGTATACATCTAAATTGGTAATGGGATTATATTCAAAGGGAGTGAAAATATGACAAATGCTTCAGGCGCAACATCAAAAAAGAAGGCAAGAATTCTAGTGACAGGGATGTCGGGTACAGGTAAATCAACGGTTTTGAGGGAACTTGCTCATAGGGGGCATAGAATTATCGACACGGATTATGATGGTTGGAGCAGTAATGTGGATGGTTCTGGGTGGTTATGGCACGAGGATCGAATCGATGAGCTGCTCACTGAGCATAGCAATGGTACTTTATTCGTTTCGGGTTGTGTATCCAATCAGAGAAAGTTTTACCCGATGTTTGATGCGATAGTGTTGTTAAGTGCCCCCCTGGAAGTAATCCTTGAACGTGTAGCTACCCGTAAGACCAATGATTATGGAAAGACTGTCGAAGAACGAGAAGAAATTACACAATACGTCGCTAGTGTTGAACCACTCTTACGTGCTGGGGCTACTGCTGAGATCGACACCAGGAAGCCGCTTGAAGAGGTTGTAACCGAGCTTGAGCTCATTGCCAACTCAACTCGCTGATCACTTCTTCGCACTAGAGTGTTTGATGACATTTCTCTATATTTACTTTGATACTATATATGGATAAATGTGTCTTTATCCATATATAGTGCTCGTATTTTTTCTCATTTTATATGGTTAAATATGCTACATTAGATTATCTTCTGATTTCGCCCTGCCACGGGCACCCTTGCCCTTGAGTAACAAGTTCTTGTCGTTCTGGCATCAAGCCAACCATTCTGAATAGCTGCCATCAACATTGACCCGGGCTGTTCGTTCGATTCCATCTGCTATGATTTCAAACAGTTGCGGCGGCATATCATGTCCCATGCCTTCTAGTAACATGAACTCTGAGCCAGAGATGGCTTGCGCCGTATCTTTACCACATGCCGGGACAAACATCGGGTCGTCCATACCATGAATAATTAATGCTGGAACAGTTACCTTTGCCAGTTGTGCACGACGGTCGCCAGAAACAGCAATGGCTGCGATTTGCCGCCCGATACTTCCCGGGTCATAGGCTCGCTGAACTTCCTCACGAATGAGTGAACGATACTCATTCGCATCAAACGGATAGCCCGTGCCGGTAATGCGTTTGGCTAAAACAAGGCTATGAGCCAAATAGCCTTCCTCATCCTCCATCGGATTCGGCGCAGGCCGAGTCATCAACGACATGACTTCCGGGGATGTTGGTGGAAGGTCGGGATTTCCTGTTGTCGACATAATGGAAGTAAGGGACATTACCCGCTCCGGGTAACTGCTGGCTGCGAGCTGGGCAATCATGCCGCCCATCGAGCGTCCAACGACATGTGCCTTTTTGATCCCAAGGGCATCGAGTAGTCCAATCGCATCGTCAGCCATATCATGAAGTGTATATGGAATATCTGGAAGTTGTCCGGACATCAGGGTTTTTGCGAGTGCTTCGAAATCTAACGTAGGGTGATGACTAAAGTGTGTAGATAGACCCGTATCACGATTGTCAAAGCGAATAACTCTAAATCCTCTAGCTACCAACATCTCACAAAATGGAATGGTCCAACGGATCATTTGGGTTCCAAGCCCGGCAATCAGTAGAATGGTTTCGTCATTGTCGTTGCCATAGCTGTCATAGGCGAGATCAATACCGTTTACTTTCAGGATTTTCATTGTTCTTCTCTCCTTCTTTTATAAATGCATTTTTGGCTAATGTCTTGATATGGTCTCTGATATCGGGTCCCCAATCGTCAATCAATTGATAGAAACGATCCTGATTCCCGGCATATAGTGCTCTCAAGGCCTCCTCATGCTGAGGGAAATCACCCGCCATAGCCGTCATAAAATGATAACTGGCTTCTTGTGCCGCTCGAACCTTACTCTCATTTTTCCCGGAACGACGAGCTTCATCGACCAGTTTTCGTAAGGTTACAGAGGCCCCACCCGGTTGGGATTTGAGCCAATCCCATTGTCGCGGAAGCAAAGTAACCTCACCAGATACCACCCCTAGCTTGGGACGACCCACCCGTCTGGTAGGTTGCTGGCTTTCTTCTTCAGGGGGTACTTGGTCAGCGGGGTTATTCAGCCGTTGAAGTACATCAACGGTTTTTCCACGAAAATCAATATCGATCGGTTTTCCCGTCAAATTGTTAAAAATAAGCAATTGAGCGAGTTCATCTTCATCCAGGCTATCCTTTACAAAAGACACAACGTCCTGCAATGTGCCTTGGGCAATGCACTTTCCCCCTGCAAAGGCAGTGCAGGTTATTTGTGATAGTTCAGTCTGCATGTTATACCTCCTTCTGTACATCTTCTTTGTTGATTATACCCGGGTAAAAATAAAATATCAATATTACCCGGGTATAATTATTCAATCTTGTGAATTTAACAGATGATTTCTAGAGCTCATCCATATTTTTTATATCATCTAGCATTCCTGTTGTGTCGAATAATTCGGTTGGTTTTATACGCACCAAAGAGCCTCCGCCCGGTATCTAACCGTGCGGAGGCTCTATGCATACCAGTCTGCCAATGACTGGATCAGTCATGAATCTTTGTTATACCGTTCCTCTAGTTCATCGCATATACCCAATAATGGAATTCATTCCATGCTCTGGCCTCTCCGTCCTGAATGAATTCGATTCGGATGTGCAGCTCCTTCTTGCCTCTGGTATAGGATTCAGGGATTACAAACTCATCCTCCAGCCATCGTTTATAGGGATTTCGGTCCGCCGTGTACCACGTTCTTTCTGTTACTTTCACCCCATCTACATGAACGAAGGCCCGTTGTCTGCCTGTGATCTGATCACATCGCCGCCGCAGCCTTACACCTTTGTTGTCCTCCTTGATGAGGATTGTGAATTCGCTATAACCATCTGTCTCATGACCTCTGTCACGAATTATGATATCGTCTTGGTCGCCTTCATAAGCTGAATCCAGAGTATAGTAACCGCGGCTGCCTTCTGTTTTGTAATCATGGTCCCTCTCCGATATCGGATCGCCAATATCCATTTCGTCCGTCAGTACCATTCCTGGTTCGTCCACACCATAGTAGAACAGAATGCCTGAATGTTCGAGATACTGGTTGTTATACTCGCCTGCTTCGATACCAAATACAAGCTCCGTCTGAAACGGATACCAGTCACCGCTGCACATTCTGACCATGGACCATGGGTTGTCAGGGATTCCGTCATAGGCGCTGGATGGATTACATTCGGGCGGCGTGGGAAACCCCCAACCATAACATACCCAGCTCTCGGAACCGTCGCTTTCAACTTGTGGTGTCGCATTGCCGTCAATGTGGATACGGACATCGCCTTCACAGCTGATTGTACCCGGTTTAAGGGTAAAACCTGTTACGTGCCCAGCTACCATGTGTCCTCTTCCCTTGAGCTGACCGATGATGCTGTCCGACCCTAGTGTTGCCTTGCGTTCATAATATTTCGATGTGCGAAAATAACCGGTTCGACCCTTCTCATAAACAGCGTTTCGCTCTTCTGTAAATTCAATGTGTAATTCGGATAACAATACGTCATGGTTTCCTTTGTTCACCAGTTCAATCACCGCATGCTCCCAGTACGGCATGGAGAAATAGTTATAGAATGATCCGTCCCCTCTTCTTCCATGCGAGAGTACGCCGACAGGATTGAATCCAAGCTCGTTGCCGAAGAATACACCTATGGGGCACCAAATATCCGGTTGCTCATGTTTATCCCAGCTTGCTTTGATCCAGAGGTGTTGCAGGTCTTCGGATGTAAAGGAGTGGGGATCGAACGCAGCGCTTATCGAGGCGATACTGCCTTGACCCACCTCTTCCAGAATGGTTCGTTTCTCTCCTGCTTTAACGGCCAGCATTTCGTAATATCGGGATTTGTATCTCACGGCTGTTTTGGGATCTTCACCAACCCGAGACCACATTTCGATCAGCGGGGCATAGTTTTCTTTTCCCGTGAACGTAGATATTTGATCAGAGTCATCATAGGAATGATAAACGACATGGCCCCACCCGCCATCCCCTTTGGCTGCTCCTTTCAGTTGAATATCCGAAGTGATTCTGCATGATTTCTCAAAGGGCATAGGGACATAACTTCGAACAACGCGTATCGGTCCACGCCCATTGTCCTCGGGGCCAAGATAAGCGTCTGCCAGCGGAGTTACGAAAGGAAATTTACTTCCGAATTCGGAGGCCTTGATCACATATTGGGGTGTATCTTCGCCGTCAAAATAAAAGGAAAAGGTCGGTTCCGGACTTTCGGGATAACGGTGTTGGACAAAATTATAGATCCAGCCTGGGCCGCAATAATCAAAAATGACCCATTCCTCTCTGTCCTTATAAAGCCACCAGTCCCAGTCTGCATTTCGTCCCTGCTTGTCGATGCTTCCTTCATAGTGAACCTGCACGCCGTCTTTTAATACAGGAAGCAAGTCGAACTTCTCCATATTGCTTATCCCTTTAGGCTGTAAATGAGTCGTCATATGTCTGCAACCTCCGAGCCATGAATGAATACCTGTCCATATTCACAAAGCATTCTCAATCCTGTCATCCTCTCTGCTTAGCCATATAAAGGGCCATATGCAGCACAAGCACGATAGTCTGCACCCTCATGATCTTTTGTGCCAAATGCTGACCAGGCGCTAGGCCGGAAAATGCGCTTTGCTTCAACATTGTGCATGTTAACCGGAATGCGGAGTATGCTCGCAAGTGTAATCAAGTCACCTCCGATATGGCCATAGCTTACAGCACAATGGTTCGAACCCCAGGCTTCCATCACGCTGTAGACGTCATCAAATATCGGATCACCTGCTACCCGATTCGGGACAAACCATGTCGTTGGCCACGTTGGCGTCGTTCGCAGATCCAGTCGTTCATGCACGTCCTCCGGCAGCTCCAACGTATACCCTTCCGCAAGCTGAAGCACCGGCCCCAGCCCGGCTATGAGGTTAATGCGTGCCATGGTGACGGGCATCCCCCCACGGGTTGTATAATTGGTAGAATAGCCTCCGCCTGCAAATTGGTCCATATAGGTTGGTCGCCAGCTAACCGCATTGAGACAGGCATGAACGTCCTGTTCATCAATCTCCCAGTGAGGCTTCATCACGGGCTGACCGTCGCGAAGCTGCTCTCCCGTTCCATCAAGCGCCGCCGGTCCAGAATTGATCAGATGTATGAACCCTGCCGCAGCCAGACCATCCGGCTGCCAGTCTGTTACGCGTTTCACGGCTTCCGGGCTCCAAAATGCACGAACATCCGCAAAAATCTGGGCAGTATGCGACAAATAGTGATTGAACAACATGGTGATGGCGTTCAGATTGTCGTTCTCGGTGGCGACCATGTAGGGTTCGCGAGTGCCATTCCAGTCGAATGAACTGCACAGAATAGCCTCCAGTACATCTGCACTGGGAAGGTGATCGGTCCATTCACGCTGTCCCTGAAACCCGGAAGCAATGGCATTATAACCATACGCCTCTTCTTCGTATCCCATTTCGGCCAGTTTGGGATTGCCTATCATCAGATCACGCACAATCAACGTCATGCGAATGGAAGTTTTCCAGTTCTCCTTTTTGCTCTCCGGATCAATTTGAAGCGATTCCGGGTTGGGATCTGGCCCTTCCTTGCAATGAAGATCGGCCCAAGCCATAGCAGAGCGGAATTCCTGCTCGTCATAGATATGTTTCTCCAGCCTGCGCGTAACCTCAGTCATATCCACATAGGCGTTGCGCATGCCCAGATAACGCTGGTAGAAATCTTCATCTACAATACAACCTGCGATGCCCATGGAGACGGAACCGATCGACAGATAGGATTTTCCTCGCAGCAGTGCAGCAGCCAGACCTGCACGGGTGAACCGGACCAGTTGATCCCGGACATCCTCTGGCAGTTTGCGTTCCTCCAGATTCTGAATATGTCTGCCATAGATTTTGAAAATGGGCAGACCTTTCTGGTTATGCGCCGCATGCAGCGCGGCCAGGTAGACCGCACCGGGCCGTTCGGTGCCATTGAATCCCCAGACGGCGTGCGGCAAGGTTGGGTCGGTTTCCATCGTTTCAAGTGGATAACACCAACCGTTTGCTACCGTGACCAGGACGCCGACACCTTCCTTCCTGAATTGCTCGGCACAACGGGCCGCTTCGCTCATTCCGGAGATGCATGTATCAAAGATGACAACCTGCACGGGGGAGCCGTCCGGGTTTCGGAGAACGGAGGTAATCGCAGCAGCAGCTTCGTGCGCCAGTTCCATCGTGCTTTCAGCCAGCGCAGCCTTTACAAGCTTGCGGCGATCCACGATGGGGCGAATGCCGATCTTTGGAAATCCGCTCTCATAACGATGCTTCATATCCGTCATCTGTATTTCCCCTTTTCTGCATATTTTATTGGATCGTATGGATCGGGATGGAGAAGATGTGTTGTCCCGGGTTCAATGTGTGAGAACGGCGTAGATTCACGGCATTTACCATATCAGCAGGCACGACAAACGTGGCTGTGGTTCCTTCAGGGATCGTCACCTCCATATGAAGACCTGCCTCGTCTTTTTCCACGCTACTGCAATGAGCCCATGTGCCGTCCTGAGCGAAGCGCTCACCCTTTCCAACTTCGAGGGGATCATCGGCTCAATCCATATTTTTTCGTAACCGGGAGAGTCGGGCCTAATACCAGCCAGTCGCGTGTAAAAAGAAACACTGATGCCCCCGAACATGGCGTGGTCATGGGAATGCATGCCACCTTTCTCGCTCCATTGCTCCCAGAGCGTCGTAGCTCCGCGCTCAATCTGGTATCCGAACCCGGGATATTCCTTCTTGCTCAGAAGCTCATAGGCAACATCGATGTATCCGTAGTCCGCCAGCACGTCAATCAGATATCTGGTGCCATAGATACCGGTATGAAGATGACCGCCATGTTCCTCAATAGCTTCCACTAGCCGCTTTGCAGCTGAGGGCCGCTCTTTGACCGGCACCATGCCAAAAGCGAGCGGCAGCAGCTGAGCAGTCTGGGAACCGCTACTGTAAACGCCGTTCCCCACGTCCCAATGGCGATGAAAGGCCTGGTTGATATCCCGAGCCAGCTTCGAATAATGTTCATGATCTGCGCTCATGTCCAGGATCATCGCCGTTTCGGCAACAATGGACGTGATTTTGTAGTAAATACTTGTATTCACCAGTTCGACTTCGTGGAAGTAGTTCTCCCAACCATCATCATTGGGAGGACACCAGTCCCCAAAGCCATCCTTCACCTGATGGTCTGGCCACTCCTGATGCAGATGGTCAATATATGCTTTCATGGACGGATAACGCTGGCGCAAGATATCCAGATCGTTATAATGCTGGTAGAGACGCCAAGGAAGAAAGACTTTGTCTCCGCTCCAGTCCGGGTTGGTCGTGCTTTCTTCAATATCTCCGAGCCATTTGCGATAGTAATTCTGCATATTGGAATGGTGCATGCCGGCTTCCTCCACAACAGCGGAATCCATGAGACAAGGCGTACGTTCATCTCGCTGACAGCAGTCCGTGGGTATGCTGACCAGATTGTTGAGGTACGACCATCGAATATTGCTGTAGAGCTGATTGAGTCCTTCATCCGAACTTTCAAAGCTGCCTGCCGGCTCTACATCTGCATGAATGGGAATGGCCTGAATGGAGAGATGATCTGCCTCACCGCTGACTTCCACATAACGGAACCCGTGATACGTGAAGCGAGGTTCATAACGTTCTTCCGTCTCCCCACGGAGAATGTATGTGTCGGTTGCTTTGGCATTTCGATTCGTCCAGGGATCAATGTTGCCTTGTTCATCGACCAGCTCGCTGTATCTCAGCATCACTTGACTGCCTTCCGGGCCTGTTACCTGAATGCGAACCCACCCTGCCATGTTCTGACCAAAATCGTATACGTCCACACCTGGACGTGGCCTTAGAACAGCGATGGGCTCGACCGGGTTGTGAGGTACAACAGGAGGTTGTATGTTCGCTTCAAGCTTGCCGACAGGTGGTTCGGCAGTTACTGCCCTCGACCACTTTCCGTTTTCAAGAAATCCCGGTTGATCCCAACCGATGTGCTCCTGTCGTGCATCATAGGACTCTCCGTCATAGATATCATTGGAACGTATCGGGCTTGACGCGAATGACCAAGATTCATCGGTTATAATCGTACGCTTGCTGCCATCCTCAAACTGGAGGTCCAATTGCATGATAAAGGCTTTATCCTGATTCCATTTCCATCCCCACCGTGAATAATTGAAATGGTAACCATTCCCGAGCCACACGCCGAGTACGTTATCTTTGTCTTGAAGCAGATGGGTCACGTCATAGGTGTCATAGAGCATTCTGCGGGAATATGGCGAATTGGCTGGAGCCAGAACTCGGTTATCTGCCCGGTTCCCGTTGATGCAGAGCTCATACCAACCTACCGAATAGATGCGCAATCTGGCTTCAACTGCGGACGACGGCAATTCAAATGTTTTGCGAAACAGAGGGCTGTCAACAGGTATGGGTGCCTCACAGATCGACAGCATATTTTCCGCAAGCACAAGCCCATTCCCCGAAGGGCTAATTGTATCTGTGGTAAAATGAGTCGTCTGCGGATCATAAAAGCGGTTGGAGTACAGCACGCAGCCATCACTCCCGCTGAGCTTTAGATCACGGAAGGTTGCCTTTTGCCCGACTGTCGTCCGGAATGCAATCGTTCCTTCATAATCCGCTGCCATGCAGCGATGCGTGTAATGTTCATCAATGGATACCTGCCATTCTCCGGCTTCCGTACTTATCTTGAGTGATAGACGTGGAGGAAGTGTGTGCAGTGCAGGTAAAACCATCTTCCCAGAACCTGGCGTACGTCTTCTTCAACGCGGTATATGCACACGTGTGTCTGCTGTGCATCTTCTTCAGGCTCAAGCAGTTCAATACCACAGTGATTGCCTTCGTCGCGATAACCGAACAGAAATGCTGCACCGCCTTCTTCCACGCTGAGAATGACCTCCACCTGATATGAAATCCAGTCATGAGGCTGGACTACGGGGCGTGTAATCCACTGGGCACACCATTCGTCAGATCCTGATTTTTCCTTCAATTCCGCCATATTCTCCATGGATGTCATGTTGTCGCTCCTTCCTGTCAGTCAGCACGATTTACTTGTGATGGGCACGCCACTTCGGGATATCTCAAACGCATTCCAGGCACTTACCGTAAGGCCGTCCAGCATTACGTCAGGCCCGATTTCAAACGGGATGCGTCTTTCTTCTCCCGCAAGCAGTCCAAAATCATTGTCATCCAGATAACAACTCCACTCGTCTGGAAAATGGTGAATCATCACTCGAATCGCAGGCACGTTTCCCAGGTTACGAATGACAATGAAGCCGTTCTGGTCCTGGGTCTCGACAGACCATTCAAGCGTAGTCTGCGGAAGTTCACGCAGCGGTGCATCGGAGAGTTCGGCGTACAATGCAAATGCCTGCTTGGCCTCATCGCCAGGGTATTCGTTTGCTTGATGGCGGTGCTCCCTCTCAAACGTGATCAGCTCTGGGGTCTTCGGCTGGGCATTGAACCAATACCACTGATCGGACAAGAGGTTGCCATTGCTCTCATGAAGCGTGACGACAATCAGGAACGGCCGAATGGCTGATTCTTCCAGCAACTCGACTTCCAGTTGATCAATGCAGTACGCCTGCCCGGTCTTCACGGTTAGAGCCGGATAATTCCACTTCATCACCTCGGTTAATTGGCTGTCGTACATCGAGACTTGGATAGCTGCATGGATCAGGACGTTACGCGAATCGTTCACGACATGCAGTGTTGCGCGGAATGTCTCATCCGGCTGCCACGCATCCAGTTTGGCGCAGGTGATGAAGGCATTTTGCGGACGTGAAGCCTGTTTGGCACGATAATAGGAAAGCTTGGCTGTTCCGTAATAATCGACCACCGCCCACGAATGTCCGGGAAAACAATCCGTGAATTTGTAGTACCAGAAGCCGCTCTTATCTCTTCCTGTTCCCGCCCTCTGTACATCAGCGGTCAGTCGAATCGCATCACCTTGAGCAGTCTGAGAATAAGTGATGTAGTCCTGCCAGTTGCGGATCGGTCCGTACGCCGCGTAGCGCATGACTTTAATGACATCCTTCAGACCGAACTGGTGAAAATGCGCTTTCCAGCCCCTGCTATCTTCCGTTGGAGGAAATGACGCCAACGCTTCTTCCGGCATATAGCGCAGACAGCTTGAAACATTGGTCTGACTTGGAATGCCGAATTCGCCGTAAAATACCGATGGCATCGCTAACGTTGCCTCATCCAGGGATTCACCACCGTGATATACGTTCCAATTATGCACACTTCCGCCCCATGGATCGGTTCGATGGAACGGACGGGACGGATCGTATTCGCGGCATCTTTTTCCGACCAAAAATAATCCTTCATCTGCACCGCCATGATTGCCGTTCTCATTGCCTCCCCCCACATGATCAAGGAAGGGTGGTTTCTGAGCCGTTTCACTGAAATGGTGGTCTGGCGGTCAATAACGCCAAGGTCCGTCAGTGGTGAATCGGGTGGACCCCAGCATAGCGGGAATTCCTGATAGACCATTATGCCTTTTTCATCACACAGATCATAAAATTCGTCACTTTCCACCAAGCCACCGCCCCAGGCTCGGAGCATCTGCACATTTCCCCTGCGGGCGAGCTCCAGCAGTCGTTCATACTGTCCTTCCTGATGGTCAAGCATGGCATCAGGCCAACACCAGTTCGCGCCTTTGATGAACATGGGCTCGCCGTTGATGACAAACTGCCAGCGATATTCCGTTTCCGGTGCTGCATCGTTCATAGGACGCATTTCAATCGTACGGATGCCAAAAGACGTGTGAGCTTCGCCAACGTTAATGGGTTCAGCATTGAATCCGGATAACACAAGCTCATAGAGAGGTTGTTCCCCGTAACCCGCCGGCCACCAAACCTCGGGATCCGTCAGTTTGATCACGGTACTGAATTTGCTGCGACCATAGGGCACTTCAATGGAATACGTAAAATGGGTATCCCTCTGGCAAATTGTCTGGCTATCGGGATCAAATGAACCCACACCCGTTTTCGATTTCTTCGACCGGATACAGCCTTTGATGGATAATTCCACTTGCTCAATGAGACTGCTCTCCGCCGTAAACTCCAAGTGAAGCACAGCTTCATCCGAGGTGTGGGACAGGGTTACAACATACGGATCAAGCAAAGCGATGTCCGGTTCGGCCACCACCCGTACATCCTTCCAGATGCCGAGTGATATCAGGTGCCCATAATGCCAGCCAAAGCCCGGACTGGGCTTCGTCAGGCCGTTCCAGCTTTGAGGTGCAGGGTCCAGTCGAACAACCACCACATTGGATTTATCACGTCGAACCAAGTCTGTAATGTCATGAATCGGGCCGCCAAACATGCCCTGATGATGTCCCAGTGATGCGCCATTGAGAAATACGGTGCCCGAGTAGTCGATCCCTTCGAATTGCAGGGAAAGGCGGCCTCCGACCCATTCTTCAGGCAGTTCAAATGACGTAGCAAACCACCATTCCTTGCATTCGACGCGTGTCCTGCGGAACCATACGGGGTCTCTTCAGGCATGCCGTGATTCTCCAGTTCATCGATCGTGTTGGTATTCCAGTGGGGATCTTCGAGCAGTCCTTGATCAACCAGCGCTTTTTGCACCGTTGTGGGCACGCTGACTTCCAGCCAATCGCTCCGATCGTGATCCGGTGCGTACCAGCGTTCCCGCATGCCTTCACTTGCCTGGGCTTTTCGTCCAAACCAGCCTGTCGCAGGCGCCGGATCTCCATGATCAGCTGCCGCGCCTCCCTTCATACGCCAGATTCCGGACAAAAGTAATGTGTCTTTGGAGGCAGAATTGCAATCGTTGTGGTGATTGGCATATGTGAAATCAAGTGATGGCTCTGCATCGGCAGGGCGGGATGCTATTGAAATGTGCACTTTGTCTGTCGTACAGCGGATTGGAATGCGGCTGTCCATCTCCACCCATGCATCCCCATGCAGCGAGGAGCGGGCGTAGGCCTCGTCCTGAACTTCATCCAGAAAGCGTTTACTTTCATCTGAACGGTAATATGAGATGTCTGTCATCGCGCTAACTCTCCATTCTTGATCAGTTTCGCTTTGCATGTGCACTCATAATGTCCTGTGTACCAGTACTGGTTGGTATCCTTCAGGTGCTTCCAATACAATTGCAACTTCTGTCGGAGCACATACCTCCAAATAAAACGTGGGCTCGCTACCTTCCTCTTCCCAAATCTCCCATTTCACGTCGATCCTTCCGTTGCCAGGAAGAGGCACAGCTCCTTTTGCCCATTGCAGATGGCCAGGTTGGGGGGCAACCTTAACTTGTGTCCAACCGTCTGCAATCGGGCGAACCCCGAGCACGGATGTTCCCAAAAAGTAACCTGGTGCTGCCGACCAGGCGTGGCAATGACTGCGTGTCAGGTATTTCGGATGAGGCCGATTCTCGGCAAATCCCGGATACATCTCCCAGCAAGTGGTCGCCTCATGTTTCACCATTTCCCCAAACTTCTCTCTCATGTCCCGGAGCATTAGATCCGTCTTGCCGTGCATCACCAGCGCTTCATAATAGAAGAACGTCATGAACGGACTTCCTATGGCTACAAAATCTTCAGGTGGCGATGTTAAATACGCGTTGAGCTTCTCCTGTCGCTCATCAGCTGCAATGCCGGTGACCAGCGCCATCACCTGCGTCTGCATACTATAGGTGCTGGAAAGAGAGCCATCGGCATGGATGCAGTCCATATAAGCCTGCCGATCCTCATTCCATAGATAACTGTTTATGGCATGGGCTACTCTTTCTGATGTGGAACAGTAGTACGGGCTGTCTTCTGCGCAGCCTGCCAATTCGGCCAATTGGGCGGCATCTGCCAGCGTGCGCGCAAATATCGCATTCTGATGGGTGACCGTTCCGTCGTTCGGCTGCTCCAATGGTGCCCAGTCCAGCAGATTCCAGGCTTCAATGAACAATAGTCCTCTGGCATCGATATGTGAAATATAGTGATCAAGCGTGAACTTTACCTTTGGCCAGATTTTCGCTGCAAAGTCCCTGCTACCTGTATGATGAACATATTCAAGGCAAGCGGTGACCCAGAAAAACGTCCAGTTCGGAATTACGCTGCTCCAGCCGCTGGGCACCTGATTCACATAGAGCGGCGATTGCCGGCTTGATCCCGGAACAAGCTGCAGACCATGTTTTACAATATCCGTTGCACCGAATAGATAGTAGTTCACGAGTGCTTCATTACGGCTGTCGCCAACCCAAAATACCTGTTCATACGTGGGACAATCCACAAATGTATCTTCCATGCACAGTAAGGTGGTATGCTTGCTGATCTCCCAAATGTCATTCAGCATTGCGTCCGAACTATGGAATCGGCCGATCTCTGCCACCGGATAGTTGCTTTGCACAAGACTTATGCCAAACAGTCGTACTGGTCTCGCATTCCCATGTATGGTAAGCATGAGATAACGAAGTCCGCGCCGAATTGGCGATTCGTAGCGTTGTCTGCCTTCGCGGCATACGTAGCGAAGCGTATTATCCACCCCAAAGGTATCCTGTCGCCAGTCGCCGTCCATATACTCGAAGCCATACGCGTCGATGACGGTGCCTTCCCCCGCATCGACCTCGAATCGCAGATAGCCCGACCATTCGCGGCCAAAGTCCAGAATCAGCTCTATGCTCCTTCCGCCAGAGCCTGTCGGCACGATTGCCGGCTTCCGATTGGCGACGCATACCAGCTGCAAGTCCACAGGAACGGGACGCGTCTGCTCCTGCATCTTCCAGATGCTGGACGCAAAGATTGAAGCTTCCGAGCTAAGCCTCTCGGGGAATGGCTTCATCCAGCCGCGGATTGAAGCAAGCTCAGGGACGGAAGCCAAGCTGCGGCATCGCAGATATACATCGGCATCCGGAAATGATTTCTCGTCCAGAGGCTGACTACCGCCAAAGCCCTGATATGCACGGATGGGATCACGATCCGGCTGGTGGTCGATATGCACGAGGGTGGCAAACGGACCAATCAGGACAAACGGTGTGTTGCCCATTGGTGCATCATCGAATGGCGATACAACCGTAAACGGAACATCGCAGTCGATTCCAAAGTGCAACCCTCCGCCATGATCCTGCCCTGCCAGCTCGATTAGCAGCAGATTCTCTCCCTGCCGCAACCTAACTCGCTGAAGCCTGCGCGGCCGTTCTCCCTCCATATCTGATGCAGGGTAATATGAGCCGTTAAGCGTGATGCCGCGCAGAGCATGGAACGCGCTGAAAAATCCGACAACTGCTTCGGCTTCGCCACTTGCCCGAATGACCGCTGCGACATAACCGGCAAAGGATACCGGATTGGCGTGCATCCGACTTGTCGGCTCCATCGCTTCGCGTACATCGAGCACATGCGTCCAGGACACGAGAGATGCTTCTTTCAATGATTCCACTCGCACAGGCCATACTTCTTGCTCCGTCAGTTCCGGAATATCACTTGCGACCAAGCATTCCCATGGCGCATCGCCAGGCGTGCCGATGATGCGGGCAGGAGTCCAAATGCCATGCTCTTCGAGCGGCAAGGTGCCAACTTCTTGCCAACGATCATTCCAGCAGCGCGCATCCATCTGTTCGGCAAAGCCAAGCTGACAGGACATGCGTGCCGCCCTTCGTTCATATCCATCATGCAGAGCGGTCTGCCAGGATGCATCCGTACCCACGATGAGTTCTTTTCCCAGGTAACTCCCATCAGCCTCATAGCGAACGGACTCCAGTTGAGCGAGAAGCCCGCCCCTTCCCGGCAGATACGCAAACGTAGCTACACCATAGCTGATAACAAGTACAGCCAGCATATTACGACCGGAATGCAGCAGATGGCCCACTTCATGCACGTGATAGTTAAGTTCAAAAGGCCAAGAGCGATTGGGTCCTCTTCCGCACAGCACTCCGTTGACATATAACACATATCGGGCATCTGCTGTGATGGTTACCTCAGCGCTTCCATGGTCCCCATGATGCCATTCGAATTCCCGGCGAAAACAACGCCATTCGTTGCGCGGCCAGTCCTCGCCTTCTCCCCAGATCCATGAGGCACGCCACGTGAATGTTTCCGTCTGAACAGTGCTTCCTTTCCGTTCCGTCGGCAGATCCCTCCCGCCAGTCGATAAAATGTGATCCACGGCTGTATCAACTCCCGTTTGACTGAATGTTTTAAAAGAAAAGGAGCTAAAACTTCACAGCTTTAGCCCCTCTTCGTGACGCTTGTCGTTGCGAGCGAAGTCGTATTACAGCCCGTGAGCTTGACGAAGCCGCTGTACTTCGGCGTTATACCAGGCGGTAAACTCATCTGCTCCTGCTTTTTGAATGCCGCAAGTGCCGCCTGTTTATTTGCTTCGAATGCCTGTTCATCCTTGGAAAGAATTACTTTGGCCGCTTCGCGCGCTGCCAGTTCTTTAAGTTCTGCTTCCTGTTTCTTCAATTTGTCGTCCAAGGTTACGCCTGGAACGGTGTTCCGCTGTACGATCTCCTCGTCCGTCATGCCGTCCATCCAGCTGGTGAACGTATTGAGTTTGCCTTGATCGATCAAATTTTTGAATACCTCTCCCGAGTAAGAAGCGCCATAGTGTTCTGCAAAATCTTTTTCAAGCGGGGTGGCCGCTTTGGACAGCGCCTCCTCCGAGGTAAAGAGGTCGACCGGCATTTTGTCATCGGGATTGACCATGTCACCGCCCAGACCGATGATGTTGCGATCCAGTGAAAGTCCGGTGGCTTCGTATGGAGCTCCGCCTGCTGCTTTCAATGCGAGTGTTTCGTCCGTAAGTGTCGGTTTGCCGTCTACCATCTTCCAGTGCTTGCCTTCTACGCCGTTATACATGGTGCGTGCACCTTCATAGGAGTAGATATAATTGAGGAATTCCATCGCTTTTTCAGGATGTTTGGACGTTTTGGATATGCTGTAGGCTTTATCCTGCCATCCAAGTGGATTGACTGCACCCGTCCAGGCCAGTTTGCCGGCAGGCACAACCAGATATCCTTTGCCATCCTTGGCATGCTGTGCATTGAAATCTCCCATCGCCCAGGTGGCGGGGCCAACAACGATCTGTCCTGCAGTTGCCTTAGCCATGTAGTCATTGTTCTTCATCGTCAGGGAATCCGGATCGAGCAATCCTCTGCGTTGAGCCTTATTATAGAAGTTAAGGGCAGTCCAGAAGTTGGAGGACTCGTCAGTCAAGTTGCTGATGAAATCGCTGCCGCCAACTTTGGCTGCAGTCAGGTCGCTTGTCGTGCCTACATTCTCGGTAAAGATGATTGGCGGAATCGTATAAGGCCATAATCCCCAATCTTGCCACATGGACACGCCGTACACTTTTTTGCCGTCTTCGGTCTGCGGGTGCTTTTCCACAATTTTTCCTACAACGTCCAGCAAGTCATCCATTGTGGCCATTTCCGGGGTGCCAATTTCCTTATACCAGTCCCAACGAATCGTCGGGCCTATGGTGATTGGTGCAATGGAAGTACCCGGTTTGGATTGCACTTGGGGAGGCAGGAAATACAGGTTTCCGGTGCCGTTGCTCCAGTTCTTTTTGCTGTATTCGACCACTGTACCGATGTTCGCCGTAATGTCTTTGCCGGATGTAGCGAGCAGATCATCGAGCGGAACGATTAGATCCCCTTCAATCAGTTGTTTTTGATATTTGTTCACGTCGGTACGTACCAGATCGGGCAGATCGCCGCCAGCAAGCAACACATTGAATTTGTTTTCGTCTGCTTCAACGTATTCAATTTTGACACCGATCTTCTCGGCAATAGCCTGGGCCACTTCGTTGTTCTGCTGCGTATTCCACTTGGAGCCGGTTTCCATGATGAGCACTCGCAGCGTCACGAGGTCTTTGTCCGAGCCGGTATCTGATGAACCGGTTTCGCCCGTGCTGGTCTGGCCCGTTCCCGAGCCGCTGCCCGTACAGGCTGCCAGCAGCAAGGACGTCATCATGAGCAGTGCAATTACTTGGCGGAACGACTTTTTAGTTCTCATGTCATAACCCTCCTGTTTCTTCTTCTATAATTATCGGCAATTGCCGGATAATCCGGTGTGGTTGCACCTTTTACAGTCTTAACCCTTGACGGCTCCCATCATAATGCCTTTGACAAAATACCGCTGCAGCATCGGATACACCAGGACAATAGGCAGCGTGACAAGCATCGTAATGGTCATTCGAATGGACTGCGGTGTGAGCGTTCGGACAACATCGCCGCGGGTCAACTCATCTGTCGTCATGTTGGACAGGTTACTCGACTGGTTCAGGAAGTTGTAGAGTACCAGTTGCAACGTTTGCAGCTTCGGATTTTCCACCAGGAAAAAGTTGTCGAACCAGGTATTCCACTGACCTACGGCGGAGAATACGGCAATGGTGGCGATAATTGGCATCGACAGCGGGAAAATAATGCTGCGATAGATCCGGAAGTACCCGGCCCCATCGATCTTCGCCGATTCCTCCAGGGATGCGGGTAGCTGTTCGATGAACGTTTTGATTAAAATGATGTTAAAGCCCGACATCGCGCTTGGAATGATATACAGCAGGAAGTTGTTCTGCAATCCATACGTTTTCATCGTCAGATACCATGGGATAAAGCCTGCATTGAAGTACATTGTGATCAGTACAAAACGGTATATGATTTTGCGGAATGGCATCTCTTCTTTGGTAATGAGATAAGCAAAGAAGGAACAGCTGAACACCGTAATTAACGTTCCGAGCACGGTCCGGGAGACACTGACAATGGCAGCATCCATGATGCCCGGCAATTTCACCGTCGCTTGGTATGCTTCAAGGGAGAAGCCGGCTGGCCAGAAATATACCCCTTTCTGAACCTCGATGGGATCGCTGATCGAATAGATGAAGATATAATAGAACGGATAGATGGTGATGATGACAAGCAAGGACAGTACGATGTAATTAAAAAGGGTGAACGTAAGGTCTTTCCAGTCGGTATGGCGGACGGGACGAAGCGTCTGTCCTGCGGGTTGTGTGCGCATGTTTGTTTTGCTCCTTTCCCTGGGGTCAGACGATGCCTTGACCGCGAACTTTCTTGGATAGAATGTTGACGCTGAAGAGCAGCAGAACGCTAATTACGGTTTTGAAAATGCCCACAGCCGTCGAGTACGAGTAGTCACCTGTCACCAATCCGAGCCGGTACACGTAGAGATCAAGCACTTCGATCCGGTCTGCAATCATGACGTTGCTGAATACGAGATATTGCTCAAACCCTGCGGACAGCAGGTTGCTGACGGAGAGCAGCAAAAGCACAATGAAGGTCGGCATGATGCTTGGCAACGTAATGTGCCAGATCGTACGCATGCGCCCGGCGCCGTCCACCTTGGCTGCATCGTACTGTTCGCTGTCGATGCCAACGATGGCAGCCAGATAGATGATGGCGCTCCATCCTGCGGACTTCCACAGCAGCAGCAAGGTTTGCACCGTCCATACCCGGTCATAGTTACCGAGAATATCCACGGGTGGACTGCCGATTCCCGTTTTCATCATGATTGAATTGACGGCTCCCTCCGTACTGAACATGCTGAATGCGAGGGAAAATACGATGATCCAGCTGATATAATTCGGCAGTGTAGAGACGGTCTGCACCAGCCTTTTGAACCAGCCGGAGCGGACTTCCGAGATCAGTATGGCAAGCAGCATCGGTACAGGGGCGGTTGCAATGGACAGCAAGCTTAGTGCCAGCGTGTTAGCAAGTACGGGCCCCATCCGTGAATCATCCAACATGTTGCGAAAATTTTCCAGCCCTAGAAAAGGAGTTTGTTGAAGCGGAATGCCTGGTTTGTAATCAAAGAATGCGTAGATCCATCCGAATAAAGGTACGTAGCTGAAGGCCAGCGTAAACAGTACAAATGGTGTGGCCAGAAGCAGGAGGTGTATGCCGTCCTTGCGATTCAGCTTGCCGGTCCTTTGGGTTACGGCTCTGTTCAGGGTCTTGGTACGTTGCATATGAATTTCTCCTTTGTACGTTTGCTTTCCGTATTGGCTTATTCATATGATAACGCTTTCTTTATCTCCCTTGAATGAAAGATCTCCGGATCTGCTTGAAAAAACAAAGCTGCCCCGCGAGCCGACTTGAACAATTTTGAGGCTCCGCTTGAACGAATAGACAGTGCACCAATATGAAAAAAACGCCCTCATGTGCTGCCTTTCGGCGAAGCTCACGAGAGCATGGATCATTCGAAGCCGCAGCTCCTCTTCTATCATCGATGTACAGGCAAGGTAACGATGGCCTCAGCGCCCTGATCGGCCGGAACAAAACGAATGCCGAACTGCGGTCCATAATACAAACGAATCCGTTTATTGACGTTATTCAGTCCGATTCCGCTCCCGCCAACAGTAGATTTGGGCGATTCCCCCTTGGCCAGCTTTTCGTTTAACTCTAAGATGCTCTCTGCATCCATTCCAACGCCGGAATCGGTGACCCTCAGTATCAGACGTTCCTGGTCGACCGAGGCCGTAATTCCGATCTGGATGGCAAAATCTTCGCTCTGTCTGCCGGAAGCAATGGAATTTTCCAGCAGCGGCTGCAGGATAAAACGCGGCACCTGACAATCCATCCACGCTTCATTCACGTCCATTGTAAATGTAATATTATTATTGAATCGCATGTTAATGATCTTCAGATAATTGTCCAAATACGACAGTTCGTCCCGCAGAGAACACATGGAGTCTTTGCTGGAGAATACGGGGCGCAAAATATTGCCCAGTGCTACAATCGTATTTACGATGTTGTCCGCCTTCACAATGACAGCCATCCAGCGGATCATGTTCAAGGTGTTGTACAGGAAATGCGGATTAATCTGATACTGTAATGCCTCCAGTTCCAGCTCCCTTTTTTCTCCTGAATCTCATTGTTTTTGTCCACCAGTTCTACCATGCTGAGCGACATCTCATTAAAGCGGCGGATGACCGTGCCCAGCTCATTATTCGGAACGTGATCGACGGTAACCCCGAGTTCACCTCGGCTCATGTCTTTCATTTTGCTGGACAATTGGTTGAGCGGTTTAATGATTTTGCGAAGCCAGAAATAGGAGGCTATAAATATCGCGAACACACTAATCGTGAACACGAGTACAAGCATTCGTTGAACGCCCAGAATCTGGTCAGCGTACTGACTGAGTGGAATTTCCTTCAGCAGGTACCACCCGCCGTCATGGAGTTTGTAATATACAACCTGCATGCTGCGTCCGGCCTTTTCGTCATCCAGGCTTCCATAGGCACCGTCCGTCAGCTCCGCTCCTGGTGTGAAGTGACTCTGCGTCCCTACCCGATCCGCCTCACTGGCCGAAATGATTGTTCCGTCAGCGCTGGCGATATACATGTCGCCTTCTTCACTGTTCAGCGCCGTAGCATAGATGGATGATAAATACCGTTCATCGATATTAAAAATCAGCGTGGCGCTTGTAGTTGGATCATAGATGGCACGCGTGCCACGCATCAGGCTGATCAGATAACCATCGTCTTCTCCGGTCAGATAGGGATTGTAGAATGATTTTTTGATCCCGGAATGGATAACCAGATGAGGGTACTGTTCGAGCGTTTGACGGAAGGGCTCGGAAGTAAAGAAACTCTGCTGCCATGCGTCCCGATCGTAAACGAGGGTCCGCTTCTGACTACCTCCTACTGCCCCGAGATTATCCGCCGTAATATAAATCGAGTCAATATAGTTGTAGTTGTCGATGAAATCGGCAATGACCCGCTGCACGTCGTTTTTCGATTCGAGAAATTCCTCTTCCGTCTTCTCCGAAATTTTGTACAAAAACTGCTGAATGTGATCATCCCGCAGAAAAAGCATGGACAGGCGATCGATCTCTTTCACCAGGCCGCCTATGTTATGGTCAAGCTGTTGGAATTGCTGGTAGAGCAACCGTTCGTTCTGGATTTTGATCATGTTCTGCATAAAGGAATAAATAAAATAAGAAGCCCCGCCAGTACGGCGAGGCTGATGACCATAATATAGAGAATAAGCTGTGTTCGGAGCTGTCTGGAGACAAACAGGGATTTGACGGATGTTCTCATTCATGGCACCCTCTGTCTTTGAGCGTCGTTTGGCGCCGGTATTCGTTCGGATTAAGACCCGTAATTCTTTTGAATACTTTGCTAAAATACGTATACTCGGGTGAAAAGCCGACCAGAGCTGGCACATCGGAAGAGCGCAGTTGATTTTGGGCAAGCAGGTCCTTGGCGCGTTCAATCCGATAACGGTTCACATAATCAATATAAGTGATCTGCAGCTCTCTTCGGAACAGGTTGCTGAGATACCCCATGCTTAGACCTACATGGTCTGCAACCATCTGGAGACTGATGTTTTCGGTATAATGACGTTTGATGTATTCAATGGCGCGGGTAATCTCATCACTCATTTGTAAGCGCTTGCGAATTAAATCAACCAACGTGTCAATATAGATAACGACCTGGTCAAGCATATCCGGCATCGTGTCACAGATTTCCAACTGTTCGGTCATGCTAAGCAGCAGCGTTTTTCATTGTTATGATCATATACATTCGTATTAATCCATTGCACAAACTGGTAAATCGTAATCTCCATGGATTTTCGTTCTTCGTTCATGCCGCGTTCAATCTCATCCAGGAATTCGTCGTATTCTTTCTGTTTGAGCGAAGGAAGCAATTCCCGAAGAGGTGTATGGCTTCGAAGCCGTTCAAGTCGTTCAAGCACGCCCGAAATGTCGGCACGCCCTGCTCCTTGATGATGTTGTCCGGGGCCGGTGATGAATTTACGCTGCAATGCGCGTTGTGCCTCGGCATATTGTCTCGGCAGCGAGCCATATCCCCCGTTGATGCTGCTGATCCCGAAGGAAACAGTACTGTTGAAATAATGACGAATTGTATCCTGAACATGTTCGAGCAACTGACGAAGTTCCTGCACGATGGATTGTTCGGACAATATATCGGCATAATGCAATACTAGCGCGTAATGCCGGTCATTAATCTGAACGGCCTCTCCCCTTTTATAACCGGACATGATCTCGCTTAAAATGTTTAACAGCGACATCTTGACCAAGTGACCGTGTTCATCCCGAAAACGTTCCTTGAGCGAGGCATACCGGTCCACTTCCATTACGCACACGACGAGACGAACGGGCGAAAGGCGCAGACCGCTCTCCGAGACGAATCTGGCGAATTCCTGCGTCGAGAAGATGCGATAGAACATAAAATCTTTAAACATCTTTTCCTTCACAAGCTCCATATCCGGGGACGCCGTCCCAGTCCTTTGCGATTGAGGCGGGGTGTGCTGCTGATCCAGCTCTTCCCTGACCCCTGTTAGTACCTGCTCAATCTCTTCTTCGGTCATGGTTAGTTTAAGAATATAACTGGACACATCCAGTGTCAGTGCTTTGCGAGCCAATTCAAATTCTTCCAGACATGACAGCACAATGACGCGTGTATGTTTGTCTTGCTTGCGGATGTTGGAGATCAGCTCCATTCCATCCATTCTGGGCATACTGATGTCGGTAATGACCACGTCGGGTTTCTCGCGTTCATAATAATCCCATGCGGCCAGGCCATCCGGGAAATCGGCCGTAACCTCCAAGCCGAATTTGCTCCATTCGACGGAATTCTTGAGTCCGATGCGAACAAGCATTTCATCCTCTACGATCATCACCTTATACATGCATTAGACCCCCTTCAAAATCAATATCCAGTCATTCCCTCTTCCGCTGGTTGGGGCTGCAAAACGTTTAATGCCTTGATTCGGTATTGTAGAATCTGAACCTGAACCTGAATCTGGAGAAACCTTGGTTGTAACTCCTGTTCTGGGGCAAAACCACAGGGCATTTGTTTTCTTGCCCTCAATATACCCCATGACGACGTCGACGTACAAGCCATTTGGCAGATAAATGTAAGCGTTATATTTACTCTGTGCAGCAACGGCATGATTTGCACCTGCACGGTTCTGATGAATCAGGTTCGAATGGGGTCTCCAATCCGGGCCCAGCTCCCCTTCGAGCAATGCACGCACATGGCGCATCTGCTCTGCACCCGGACGATGCAGTGCTTCCCGCCAGGGCATAATGAAATAATCCCCTTGGCTGTTCGATTCCATGAGATCATGCGGGCCTTGGTACATTGACCATATGGAATGGTGTCCATACGTATGACCCAGCGCACCGGCAAATAACGCGTAATACGCAGCCTTCCTCACATCCGCCGCATCAAAATAGCCTTGTTCACCCCGAAAGCCGACAGGGATATCCTCGTAACATGGCTCGGCATCCAGCGTGGGTTTTGCCGGTTTACGCTCATAATCTTGCTGCACACGTCTATCATTGGTAATCTCCCGCTCCCCGTGTCCGGATTGAATCATGTTGAAATCAAGCCATGACTCATCATGAAGTTGGCGAGAAGATGAATCGCATCCCGGCGGATGGAACGTCATAAGCTGCCGGGCACCACCTTGTTTCAGCCCCTGTGCCATGGACGTGACAATGTCGAAATGACGCTTCGTCTCCAGAGGACGATCTCCCCCAGTACCCAGATAATCTGAGGATATTCAGCGTATCGCTCTCCCAGCCATTTTCCGTAATCCAATGCCGTTTCCGGGAAAATATTTCCGGACCCTTCCCCCACTTTTGGTTGAACTTGTCACCCCAAGTCGGAAGCAGCGCAACATACAGCCCAAGGCTGCCTGCAAGCTTCAGCAGGGCGTCCACATGATCCCAATAGGAGTAAGGTCCATCGCAATCCGGACGGATTGGTTCAGGTTGACCGTTCTCATCCATATGAAAAGGCAGTCTGCCTTGAGCATTGCCCGTTGTGGTACCGCTGAACTCGGCCAGCAGCACGGTTTGAATAACCGTGAATCGTTGGTCGGCCCTTGTACGAAGGTACAGTTCACTCTCTTCCCGGTTCAAGCGATGCAGAAGTTCCCAAGCCGTGTCACCGAGCCAGAAAAAGGGACTCCTTCCGATGTTTCCAGATAGCGACCGTTGTCGGAAACCCGAAGCGCGGTGATGGCAGAGTGTGGATTGGTTGACATGTTATTAGACCCTCCCTATTTTTACAGTTCCATGGGCATTGCTATGACGAACATTTTCATGTTTCTGACGAAACACTCTCTAATAAAAGCATAAAATGCACATTTGTATTCGTAAAGGGCCTTTACCAAGCAGAATCGTTCAACCCGGCTTCGTTTTGTTCAACCTCAGTCGTTATTTTTTCAACTGTTTCCATGGATAATTCAAATCTGACTTATATTGTAAACGCTATCATTTTAAGTGCCGCAAGTCGACTGACTTAAACCACCTCATGGAGTAACCCTTGCGGTAAACCATGAAAAGGAGAGCTGAGATGAAAAGTAGATCCGGTCGTTTAGCTTCACGATGGGCAATTCCGTTCCTTATATCCACCATGCTCGCTTCGTTTGTTCCCGCTCCTTCCCTCATTTACGCGAATCAGAACGAGAGCCAGAATCTGAACCGTACCAGTCACACAATTACGATGGATACGAGTGATGTGATTCAGGATGATTTTCTCGGCGTCGGCGTCAACACCATTCCTACGGCCCTCATGCCCGGGCAAACTCAATACGGCTATTCGGAAGCCCACTGGGAGGTAGACAACAAGCGAATTCAGACCATTCAGCCCAAGGTGGCCAGAGTGTGGTTTCAGATCGACTGGATGGAACCCGCGAAAGGAACCTATACATGGGACAGTGCCAAAATGAAAGCTTTCTACAAATATCTCGACGCCTTCAAGGCTGCCGGAACCGAAATTGAGCTGAACTTTGGTTGGAAAGTCGGATCGACTGTGCATGACTGGTTTACAATACCGGGCATTGACCCATGGACGAGTGCGCCAGCTGATTTGGATGCTTATGCCGCTTCTGCCTCTGCCCTGCTTGAGGAATTGATACTGAACCGCGGTTACGACAACGTGAAGTATTTGACGTTTTATAACGAACCGAACGGCAGTTGGGACTTTGAGGCTCCCGGTGATCAGAAAGCCTATTATGCCGAAATGGTGAATAAAACGAGTGCCAGGCTGACTGCGGATGGTCTACGCGATCTGATCGAAATCTGGGGTCCTGAAGAGACGGGCGCTCCGGCCTGGATTGAGTACATGAAACAACATGCGGATGATGCCATCGATGGATACAGCTTCCATGTATATGGGGAATCGTATGAAGGGCTCGGCAATGCCTTCGCGCTGCGGAAAGGGTATGTTGGCGACAAGCCGCTCCATCTGACCGAGTTCGGGTGGGCAGATGATCAGGCGAGCAATTGGGATGCGGGATATGCGAACTCGGTCATCCAAACGGCCAATATGGGTGTGAAATCAGCCCTCATGTGGCAGTTAAACGGGGTTTGGACCAATGATCCTACCGGCGGAACGAACGGGACATATACGATGTGGGATGCGCTCGTACTGGGGCTGACCCCTCGCAAAACATTTTATATCGCAGGCATGCTGAATCGTTATATTCCCGAGCATAGCGAGGTTCTGGCTGTGGACACGGGCGGTTCAAACGATGTACGCGCTGCGGCGTTCAGAGGCGACGACGGTAACTATACCGTGCTTGTGGAGACCAAAGCCGGCACGGAAAAAGAAATCAAGCTTGATTTTGGCGATACTGCGGTGAATCAAGCGTTCCGCAAATTTGTATACAACAACGATATTGTTCAAGAAGCCAACGCGGTTCTTCCTCCGGTTGCAGCAACTTTTCCAGGAGGGACTTCATTGACGGACAGCAACGTGGATGGAGATTACAATGTAATCATTTACACAACCCGGCCTGCCGAGACCCAGATCAAGCTGGATGAAGTTAATCCTACTGTTCGCTCAGGTGACTCCATCACGCTTGGGGCAGAAGTAATCGATAATACCGGAAGTGTGACCTGGAGCGTGGTCGGACAGAACAACGGCACCATTAACAGCAGCAGCGGCGTATATCAGGCACCTCAGGTGACGGATGAAACGCTGATTGCGGTTCGTGCGACCAGTACGGCCGATCCATCGGCTTATGGTGTCGCCCTCGTACGCGTTCTGCCTTCGTCACAGGCGGGTAAAGTTGAAGTGCCAACATTCAGCCTGGATCGGCACATATTCCCTAGCTCCGAGATGCTCTATTTGGAGACAACGACCAGCGGAGCGCAAATTCGGTACACGACAGACGGCAGCGAGCCTACAGCCCAGTCCTCCCTGTATGTGAGGCCTATTGTTCTGAACGAAGGTTCGCTTGCGCTCTACAAAGCCAAAGCATTTAAAGATGGCTTGCAACCATCCGGCACGGTGTCCTCCCTGTATCAGATCGGACAAATCAGCAGCGCCCCGGACGGGTATAAGCTGTGCATGATCGAAAACGGCGGAGAGTGTTATTTTCAGGGTAAAGCGGTTGTCGCTTACGGTGCAGACGGATTATTTAATTATTCCATTCAGGAAAACGGCGTTGCCTGTACAAGCGCCATTCTGGGCGATCCGATTCCGGGTGTAGACAAACGTTGCTTTGTTAACCCCGAGATACCGGATGAGCTTCCTGTGGTCACGTTCTTCAACGCTGGCTTTGAAAAACCGGCTACCACATCGGCCAGACCGGGACCCATGACCAACGGATGGGTGTTCGACAGCCGTTCGGGCGTGCAGCATAACAACGGTCCATTCCAGGCTACTGCTGCACCTCAAGGTGTACAGACAGGTTATCTGAAAACGGATGGTGGCGTCTCCGGCACGATAAGGCAGTCGATCCATTTCAAGCCGGGAACATACCAAATGTCGTTCAAGGCGGCCAAACGCACCAGCTTTGGCGGCACGCAGTCCTTTGACATCTACTTCGATGATCAGGTCATTGGCTCGTATCGGCCTGAATCCGGCAATTTCCAAACTTTCCGAACAGAGCCCTTCGAGACCGCTGGGGCAAACACACGATCAAATTTGTAGCCACAACGACTGAAGGTGACAATACGGCTTTTATCGATGATGTACGCATTACGTTACCACAGACGCCGGAAGACCCTTATATCACCAATTCGAGCTTTGAGTCACCTGGAGTTACTGATCCGTCTGGTACGGTGAGCGGCATAACTGCTGGATGGAGCTTCAATGATCAGGCGGGGATATTGCGGAATGGCAGCAGCATGACTCCTACTCCAGCACCTGCCGGGGTTCAGGCTGCCTTTGTTCGAACTCAGGATGGCGTTCATGGTTCATTTCAACAGTCGCTGACGTTTCCAGCAGGCAGCTGACGTCATGAACCTGAAAGCTGCCGCTTAGAATGCAGGGCAAGCTCAACCGGTGCAGATTGAAGTGGATGGGCAAACGGTCGCAACGATTACACCGTCCGGCAGCACCTACGAATCCTTCACTACGGATTGGTTTACCGTTGAACCTGGATCGCATACGATTCTATTTTCCGCAACAGGGACAGGCACAGGTGCAACGTTTATTGATCAGGTTTCCATAGAAAAGGTTGCCGTTCCTGACTATGCCGCTCTGCAACATGGTGGATTCGAAAGTCCGACCATCACTTCCCAGAACGGAGTAGCGGTGACAAGCGGTGACGGCTGGAGCTTCAAAAACAATGCAGGCCGAATTCGCAATGGCAGTGTGTTCGGTGCTTCCGACGCACCGGAAGGCACGCAAGCTGCGTATTTGCAGACCCTGAATGGCAAGCAGGGCGAGTTCAGCCAATCGCTGATTTTCCCAGCAGGCCACTACGCCATTCAATTTCAGTCTGCGAAGCGGAGCAGTTTTGGGGACAACAGTCCTTTGATGTCTACATGGATGATCAGTTGCTCGGTTCATTTATACCGACAAGCGGTGCTTATGCCGAGTTCACCACGAACTCCTTTCAGCTCAACAAGCCGGGAAAACATCAAATTCGGTTTGTGGCAACTTCGGGAACCGGGGACAACACAGCTTTCGTGGATGATATCGTGATTACTGCTCTTCCATAGAAACATAAGCACCAATTCATTACCTTCCATTAGGATAAGGAGAATCGTAACCACGTGCTCGGTGAGCTGTATCTTAAATTGTTGGAGGCTATCTAACGATTGGAGGTGCAGTTCAGAGCGGGTGGTTTTTGACATTCCTCACATCCACTCTGTTCGCCTGGTGACGAAGGCCGTCGATTGACCTGTTCTATGAAAGAAACTATACTATTCAGCAAAGAAGGTGAGTAGATTGAAACAAATAAGTAGTCGCTTTTCGATGGCCGTCCATATTCTTTCCATGATCGCGCTGGACCCGCTTTACAGTACAGGCGATCGAATTGCGCGTAGCATCAATAGTAACCCTGTAGTCATTAGAAGGATCATGGCCCAGCTCAAGAAAGCGGGTTATATCGATACAAAACCAGGAGTTGCAGGGGCCTCTCTTCTGATATCTCCTGAAGAATTAACGCTACTGGATATCTTCCAAGCAGTCGAATCGGTGGACGGAGACCAGCTTTTTAAAATCCACAAGGATACGGACCCCAATTGTTCTGTAGGAATGAACATTGAATCCATCCTATTACCCCAATTCTCTAATGCACAGAAGGCTATGGAGCATGAACTTGCTTCTGTTACCCTAGCTCGAATTGTGGAGCAACTACGGGTAAGGAACATACAAAATAAAGCTGCTCCTCTAATGGAGCAGCTTTATTTTGTATGTATTGATGTTGCACCAATTCAGACAGAAGCTGCCTTAGGCTCAACATATTCAATAAAACTGCCATCTGGATGTTGAACAAAAACGCTTGGACCAATAGGACCATGCTGATCTCTAACGATAAGGGTATTTTGTTTTGTTAATTCTGCCTTCAATTCGTCCATGGAATCGACATACACCACTGCTCGAAGTGATCTGGCGGGCTCCAAAGCCTCTTGACTTCCAGATACAATGACGTAAGGATATACTGTGGCTAAAGATAAGCCAGCCTCGGGAATATTCCACGTACGATCCATAGTTCGATTAGCAAGAGATTCATAATATGCAACGGTTAATTCCAGTTGCTCGGTAAAAACGGGTATAAAATGATTTATGATCTTCATGATAACCTCCAAGATTGATTTTTTAAATATAACTATAATGGTTATAACTTATTTAGTTATATATAAACATTCTGACTTTGTCAAGCTTTCAACAAAGATTAACACGGTCAAAACGTGGTCAATAAAATAAAAAAAGCCGCTAAAAAAGCGACTTCAATGAAAACCACCCTATAGAAGTTCAAAATGGAGTTGAGTTTCAGGTAAATCAGCAGTCCCTTTCAACTGAGTTGCACCGTATCCCAATTCTAGAACCGCAGCAATACGTTCGTTACTTAGTACACCAAACGCTTCAGTACGGCTCGGGTCATACATCCAGTCATGCAAGGTACAGCGCATACCCAGACTCTGCTCATATGCCAGCAAGCGGAAATTTTGAATTAGGCAGCAGACAGCTGCAAAGTCCTCTTCCCGCTTATGTTGATCCGCCTCTTCTTTCACCAAGACTAGAAGATACGCAGGGGCGTGCTCCTGTAATCCCTGCATGATGTCCCCATACGGATTATCAACAAAGATAAATCGCCACGGCTCTCGGAGTCCATCATTTGGCGCCCATACAGCATGATTGAGCAACTCAAGGATTAGATCCTGCGATACCGGTTGATTCAAAAACTTAATCGGACCGCCCATGTCTCCTTCCAGATCTGACAATTTCATTTTTACAACCTCCCTCTTATGTAGATTGACCTCGTAATACGGTCCACCTCTGCTCGGCTGGCGTTCTTTTCCGACTTCTTGGTGCCTTGTCGAAATACCCTATATGAAGAATGCCAACAAATCTTTCATCCTCACGCAGGCCGATTCCTCTGAAAAATCCTTCATGCTGGATTATGGACTCTGTATCCCATAGCATTCCTAGCCCTCGTTCCCAACCCAGCAGTTGGAAGCTCTGCATCATCCCGCAGGCAGCCGCATAATTGCGGTCATTGGTCAGACGATCCGGTCCTGTAGTCGACATCACAATGACGTGCGCAGGAATATAGGTAAATCTCTTTTTAAAAACATCCAGAAGTTTCCCCGGAATCAGCTTGCCGAGCTTGCTCTGGGACATCTGTTCGAGCATGCAGTCCACCAACCGTTTGCGTGCTTCTGGAGTTCCTGCATACACAACCCTCCACGAGCCAGCCTCACCAATTGGTTGAAGCCGATTAGCCTTACGCAGCAATTCAACAACTAACTCCTGGTCCACCGGTGTAGAATTACATTTACGAATGCTTCTGCGCGCTCTGATCAATTCCGCCAGACTCACATGCTTCACTCTCCTTCGTTCGATCTGGATTCAATATTGATGCTACTGTCTTGAAGAAATTGATGGATTACGTTTAGCTCTGTTTCCGAATATTTGTCGAGCGTACGATAGAAACGTTCCGCCTCATGTACATGCAGACGTTCATGCAGTTCAAAGATTTTCTTGCCTTGCGGTGACAACCGGAAATAACTCTCCTTCTTGTTGTCATTCATTTTTGTGCGTTTGACGAATCCTTCTTCCAGCAGTTTGTTGCCAATTTTGGTGATGCTAGCTTTGGATAAATTCATGGCTTCGGCAATACCTGTGTTGTTAATAGGCTCATGCTTGCCTATGCAATCTATCATATGAACCGCGGTCAAATGCTGAGGGATTTTCTCGATGCTTTCTCGCTGGGCGATACTTAGGAACTGCTCAATTTCAGTATCCTTGTGGTTCTCATATACATGTAAAAGGCGGATAAATTGGTCATGAAGTAATTGTTTTGTTCGATCTTTTGAAGTCATCTTGTGATCGCTCCTTATTTACTTGTAAACAAAAATAATGTTTGAATAATAAAGTGTTTATGTAAGGTTTATTATTTATATTGTTTACTGGTGAACAATATAACATAGGTGATAATGATTATCAACTGTATTCTTTGATATTACAATTTCACTCTACATCCCCGACAGAGACCTGCTCTATTGTCTATGATGAAATCAATCATTTCAGTATGAGTAGCCAAAATTGAATCTCTCATATTTCTTCAGTCATTTCTATAACATGACACACTGTTGTCCAATTAAGGGTTGTATAGTGAAAGCGGAGGACGGAGAACCGAGGGAAATATCCATTTTAAAAACAAAAGGAGAATTCGAAATATTATGGACTTTAACGAAGCAGTTGAACGTTCCGTTCGGCTTAGAGAGCAGTATCACAATCTGGAAAGACAATTTCATCAAACTGAATGGACTGTGGAAGAAGATGCGTTAGCCTTTTTGACAGACGCGGGGTTGGTTGGCCGACTGACCATGTCTCAGCAAGGGCGTTGGCCGGCGAACCAAAGCAATTCCGAACTGGAACACAAGCTGGGAGAATGCATGTGGTGGCTGATCGTTCTGGCAGAACGAATGAATATCGATCCTCGTGAAGCATTTGAACAATTTTTATTAACAACTGAAAAAAACTAGGAAACCAAGACTGAAAAGGCAGGACCCCTTCTGGCAACAGAAGGTTGTGACCGGGGTAAAATATCAATTCGAATGAACAAAACAACCGTTGATCATCATCAGATCAACGGTTGTTCATTGTGGAAAAAGCTGTTTTATTACTGTTCTTTATACACGCGTACATAATCCACTTGCATGGTCGCCGGGATATCAGATGCGTCCGGAGTACGGCCACCGTCAAAGTTTCCGCCGATTGCCAGGTTCATAATGAGATAAAACGGCTCATCGAAGGGTGCATTCGGATTATTCGGTGCAGCTGCGGAAAACCACTGCTGGTTAGTGACTTTATAATAAAACTTGCCGTCTACATACCATTTGATATTGTCCTCTTCCCAGACTACCGAGTATACATGATAATCATTGGCAAACGTTTGCCCTGCCGGGAAGTGATAATCGCCGCCCGAATACTGGTTGCCGGGCCATTGTCCACCAAAGTGAATAGTACCGCTTACTGATCCAGGCAGACGGCCTCTCGCTTCCATTACATCAATTTCACCTGAAGCAGCCCAAGTGCCGTATACCGAGTCTTGTGGAAGCATCCACAGTGCTGGCCATACACCGTCACCTGTAGGAAGCTTGGCACGAAAATCAACCCTGCCGTACTTCAAGGACAGTTTATCCTTGGTGTTAATCTTTCCTGAAGAATACTGTGCATATCGATTCGGGTCTTGCGGGAAAGATTTGCTGTCGTTCATGGCTTTGATATTCAGCTTCCCGTCCTGTACATATACATTTTGGGTGCTGTTCGTGTAGTGCTGCAGCTCTGCATTCCCCCATCCCCATGTACCGGGATCGTTGTTGAGATAATAGCCTGTTTCATAGTTCCATTTGCTTGTATCCAGCGCAGTTCCGTTAAACTCATCCTGCCAGATGAGGTTCATGCCCGCGATTGCAGGATTGGTTGGCGTTCCGATGGAGATATCCTCTTGGTCGGATACATCCGGACGCGGAGCATTGGGATTGCCGATAAAGGTATAGTTGACGAAGTTGTTGCCAATACTTCCGCCCGCCTGACCGTTCAGTGGATAGCCGATACGAATCTGCATATTCTCTTGGATCGGCTGGAACCACAGGCCATAGACGTAATCGGCCCAGTATCCGAACTGATTGGCATCGGACATGTTGTTGTACCCATTACCGGAGTATACAAATTTGCTCTGGCTGGAGTTACTCAAATCCACCCATTGTCCATTGATGTTAATTTGGTATACAAAATTACCCAGTTCCTTGGCGATTGGTGCTCCCCATCAATTTTCGGAAGTGGGACCCCGATGGAACCATTGGCATCTGCTGTGAAGGTTGTTCCTTCGTATGGCGTAATGACATATGAATTTCGTGTAGGTTCATTAAACGTAATGGTATAAACGAGATTAGCCGAAGAAGTCTTGGATTCTAATTTGACATTGATCGACTCCGTTACGTTAAACCAGTATCCACCGCCGCCATCCGTGAATTGGCCAAAATTTTGATCATAGATCCAGCCGCTGGCTGCGTTATTGTCAATATCGATCCAGGTGCTGCTGTTAACAGGTTTGACATATACCTTCAGATCATCTGCAACAGCTTCATACGTGACCGCAGGATTATTGTTGAATGTTGGATATGTAAAGCCTGCACCACCGGTGAAGCTTGCTGTAATCTGTGGACCTTGTGTTGCATTCATCGCTGTAATGGTTGTTTTGTTGATGTTTTGGAATACAAGCTGATACTCCAGCTTCACACCGTTCGCTTTGGAGTACAGTTGAATCTCGGTTGTTGCGGAGAGGGTGAACCAATAGCCATTGAACCCGCCATCGCTCCAGTGCCCCCAGTTTTGGTTATAGATATAACCGCCTGCCTGGTCGATATCAACCCAGTTGTTGCCCACTTTTACATTAACGCCTACATCACTGTAAACATCATTCCATGTCGCGGAGCCGCCATTGAACTTAGGCATAACAAATCCGTAGCTGGCCTTGCCAACCCCTGATTTTGAAATGACAGGTCCGTCTGCTGGTGAGAAGTACTCCATTGAGGTTACGGTAGTTCCTGCCGCCTGAACCTTTGACGCTGGCAGTATGCCGATACTGGCCAGCATCACAACCACAAGGAACATACCGAATGCCTTTTTCATCCATCGTTTCTCCGTAAAATGAGATGGTTTCATCATTGCCCTCCTTTAATAGAATAATAGATTCTCCCCATCCATGCGTATTAAGGTAATCGCTTACATGAGGGATATCTTTATTCTATCGAATAGGTTAATTTGCTGAAAAGGTACAATTGTTTTTGTCGTATCCCATTTTTTTGGGTTTTGACTCAATCTGCCTTCTGCCGCATCATCTGTCGATACTCTGTCGGTTGGATCTGCATCACAAGTCGGAACGCGCGTGTAAAGCTTTTGTAGCTCTCATAGCCTACCATAGCAGCAACCTCAACGATTTTAAGATCGGTTTCGGCGAGAAGCCGCCGCGCTTTATCCAGACGCACATCTCGCAGGTATTCAGCAAAGCCTTTACCAATATTCTTCTTAAACAGATTGGAGAAATAAGCATAATTAAGCGATACATGATTGGATACCATCGCGAGATCCAGCGGTTTGTGGTAACTCTCGTGAATATAACGTATGGCTTCATTGAGATCCTGCGAATGGCGATAGCTGCATTTATAGTCATAATAGAACTGATTCAGCCGAAGCAGCTGCTGTTGCAGTGCCTGCATATAATCACGCATCCCTGGATAATCAAAGAGATTACGCAATGATTCAAGGTCCAGCTCTTCCTCCCCCATATAAGGACGAATAACTCGTTCGTATTCCTCCATCATCTGAACGGTGGCGGCGCAGAGCTGTTGGGTATAGCGAATAGGATAACGTTGCAGCACCTTTTTGTGAAATATTGCAGAAATACCCTGCGTCATGGTTCCACTGTTGTCCGTTCCAATCGACTGGAACAGTTCATACAAGTCATCATAGGGAAGTTGCCACTGCTGCTCCATATGCTCAATATGGGATGGGAAGATACTGGATTGCTCAGGAAACAGGTAACTGTGGCGATAGAGCTCAAGCAGTTGGGTATAGCTGTCGGGTAGTTTTTTTAACCCCTGAATCGGGTTGGTCATGGCTGTTATGGCATCAATCCTTCCTTCCTTGAGCGCTGCAGGCAGAACACTTGGATCTATGGACGCATCCACCGCAAGGATCAGATATGGGCGGTGTTGCAGGCAAACACAGCCTTGTCTGCCAAACACATGATAAGCCATGGCTTCCATGCTATGGACGCTGCTGGCTCCGGGCTGGCTCGTGCAAGCGTCTTCCCGCAGCAGGGCCAGGCGATAATTTCGCCATAACGCATCATTTTGTTCCTCGATCTGAACAATCCATGCGTCATCACTTAACGCACCTTGCATAAACATTCTTAATTCTTTGCGATCCGTCTCTTGGGCAAGACGGGATACATGCTGCATATTATGCGCAAGTGCCTGCCGGATCTGAATCTCTTTCCATACATGCTCGAGGGAATTTTGCAGATCCTCTCGTTTCACAGGTTTTAGCAAGTATCCCTTTGCCCCAAGCCCGATCGCTTTTTGGGCATATGTAAAATCACTATAACCGCTGATAATAAGGTATTCCACATCCATGGATTCCTCTCTCGTATGAGCCATCAGTGCCAACCCATCCATATCCGGCATTCTGATATCGGTAATCAAGATGTGTATGCAATGCTGCCGCAACAGGCTCAGCGCCTCCATCCCGCTCGCGGCAGAGTATATGTTGTTCAGCTCCAGAGGGAATTGATGCAGCATGGCCTGCAGGCCGTCACGAATGTGTTTTTGATCGTCCACAATCAGGATATTCATCATGCTCTACCACCCTCCAAGATTTTCATTTTCCCAAGGCAAACGTATCGTCACGCAGGTATATGCACCTTGCACACTATCAATCCAAACCCCGCAATCCTTGCCATAATGGAGCTGCAACCGCTTATTTACATTTTCCAAACCAAGTCCGCTCTTGCTGGTAACCACCGGCGTATCCGATTCGCTCCGCAATACGGTTTGAAGACGGTGTAACATCTCAGGCTCTAACCCCTCTCCATCATCTCTTATGTTAAGGAAAAGCAGACGGTTATCCTCCAATGAAAAGGTAATCTCTATGGATAGCCTGCCGCCTGAAGGTGCCCCGTGATGAACTGCATTTTCCACGATGGGCTGCATACACATCTTGGGAATGGCGTAGCGAAGGATCTCCTGAGGAAGATCCGCCTTTATAACGATACTTCCACCTTCCATAAAGTTGATAAATTCAATATAACTTTGGATATTGGCAATCTCCTCACGTAAAGCAACGGTATCGCTGCGCCACTGCATACTGTAGCGTAGCTGGGAGCCGAGCGACACCAATGATTGGGCTATGGCAGGCTGCCTCTGTACCTCCGCGACCATTCGAATGGATTCCAGTGCGTTATATAAAAAATGGGAGTTGATCTGCGAATGCAGAGAGTGCAACTGTGCGTTTTTGGCTATTAACTGCTTATCCACGACCTGTGTCATCAGACGTTTGACCTCATGTAACATTTTATTATAATTCACCGCCACCTCATCAATTTCATCTCCTCTTCGTTTTCATCAAGGCCGGTATCAATCATGGCATCCAGCTCGCCTTTCCGTACCTGACGCATGGATACCAGTACACTGTCCAACCGCCGGAAAATACGCCGCGTCGTTTGGGATACGAGTAACATCATCAGCAGCAATACACATAAAGTAATCGTTACCACAAATGCATACCAGCTGCGCGGCCCTTTCATCAATGTCTGATGAGAAGCAATATCGACCACATAAGTGTTCAATGGAGCGATGTATCGATACAATGCATAGTAACTCTCATCTCCTACCTTAACCTGAAGCGGGCTTTCCTGCGTCGATATATCGAGTTGACGATGAATACTGCCGAGGATCTCCTTCAGCCCCTGCCCGTATTTCTCCGAAAACTCATGCTGGGGATTGTAAACATATTGGAGAGAATCACTTGCGTTCATCAACACCGAAAAGAAGTCCCCTTGTTCTCCTGTAGCAGGTCGCTGAAAAACAGGCTGTGCGGGACGCGCACTTCCATAATACTGGGACGTTTTTGTTCCTGCCCTTGAAGGCGTACCAGACGATAGTAGGATAAGGTGTGCTCACCATCCCTGAAAGAAAATAAGCGGTAAGCTGCACCACCTTCATCCCGAAGCTTTATCCAATAATCCTGCGGCGAAAATTTCTTGTAATGATAGATTTCAGGCCAGATTTCGTACAAGTTTGGGTTATCGACGTAAAAGCTAAGCTCACTGATCATCGCATTGCTTTGAATGATATTGAGCATTTGCTCGTATTGGTTTTGCTTGAACTTTACCAGCCGCAGTCCATCCACAATCATGTTGGAATGAATAAAATCCACAAATGATTTTTGAGTCAGGGCTGTATTGGAAACGTTCTCAATCATGTCCATCCTTCTGCGCAATTGTTCATTCAGCCATGAAACGTGACTGTTGCCCGTTGCCATGGCGTCCTTATATAGCTGATTTTCTTGCATACGGATATACACAAAGGATATCAAAATAACAGGTATGGCAATCATCAGGCTAAATGCCAGAAACAGCTTTTGGGATATACGGGCATTGCGATAAAGCTTCTTCAATCTTGTCAGCAGGTATTTCATTCGAGTGTATTCACCACCTTGGTTATGCCCTATATTACCAGTTAGCTGGTACGTAACCATATAATAGAAAATGGTTATCTGCCTATCTTGGCTTTCCGCAGTTCCAGTTCAGTCTGGCGATATTCCATCACGTGGTTAAAGCCGTAATTCACACGACGTATGAGAAAGTTTTCGAAAATTTTGTCAAAAGCAGCTTCATCCTTCGCTGTAATTAGTTCTGGCAGCACCTCTTCCCAATGCTGAGAAATACGTGACCAGGCTAACGCTATGTCGGAATCACCTACAGGGTCCAGTCCCTTGTAGATGCCGCTGTCCAGAACGGCCTGTTGGTTAGCGAACGTCTCCATTTGCTCAATGGATGGGGTATGCTCTGGTCTCCACGGATTAACGAAAGCAGGGTTTCGCAGCATCCAGTAGGTATCCATAATGCCATATTCCTTTTCCAGCCGCTCCCGATCTGTGTCATACAACTGGACCATTGCCGCTGTCAACTGCGGTTTGCCGTTCTCCATCGTCCAGGTTTCACCTTCTTTGCCCAAAAATAAATCCCTTTGGCCTTCTTCGCTGGCCAGATAGGTCAAAAATCGGATAGCACGTTCAGGGTTTTTCGTGGATCTGCTGATCATCGTAACCATCCAGCCATCCATGCTGCCGGGGAACAGGGTGGCGGATTCTCCCCTGCTGTTCCGGGGGCCATCTACAGCAATATAGGTTGAACTCTGGTTCGCAAGGGCTTCCAATTTTGTGTTGAGGTCTGATATGTCTGTCCATTCCCGAATCATCATAAAATATTGGGCATGGTTGGTTTTATCCTGCACCTGTGCACTGGAGTCGACCAGAAAATCAACATTAATCAGGCCTTGCTCGTAAGCGGTACGAAATGTTTTCAGCCACTCGATATAATCGGGATCTGTCATTCGGTCGTATACCTTACCGTTCTGTTCATGGGGGATCGCAAGCAGATTTTGCAAATACTCAGTCATGCCATAGGAGGCATTCCCCTGTGCCCAAAATGGACTGATCAGTTGGCCTTTATAAACCGAATATTGATTCTTCAGCAAGTGCAGTGCATCCAGAAAACCTTTCGGTGTGCTAAGGTCCGGTTTGCCCATTGACTCATACAGATCTTTACGTACGAGAAAGGTTTGGTTCGCTCCCGTCAAGCCGGTTGAACGCATCTGTTCGGGACTGTATGCATCATTGGGAATGACATAGGTGTGGCCGTCTTCCTGTCGATACCATTGTAGAGCACCATCACCTGCTACCTTGAAAAAGTAAGGATCATACTGGTTGGCGAGCTCATCCAGGGCATAGATGAGATTACTCTCCCGGAGTTTGTTAACGGCACTCTCCCAGGAGCCGATGGTTATCAGATCCGGCAGACTACCGGTCGTCAACATCCGTGATAACATCTCGCTTGGTTCAACAGCGGGTACTTCAAATTCGATATGAACCCCTGTTTTTTCGGTGACATATTTGGAAGTTAGGCTCTCCCCCAAGTGTGCCCGTACCATTTGGCTCCAACGAACCAGGTTAGATTCACGGGGGTGGTATCCAGCTTCCATGACGGTTCTTCCATATTCTGCTTCAAGCTCTGTATCTGCTCCGTGAAGTGAGCCTTTGTTGAAGCATCCCCATCTTCCGATTGCTCTGACTCAGAACATGCAGTCAAACCTGACATCAGACACATCATCAATACAGCTACAATAAAAGGACTTCGAAACATGAACATCTAAGCGCCTCCTTTCTATACTGGCATCTCTTATCCCATCTGCATCAGCATTCATAGGAGTCGTGGTACAACCGATTTTACTACCCTTGGATTAAAATGGAAATGGTTTCTGATAATAAGGCCGCCGATCCTGTTGATCGGCGGCCTCTTTTGATTTTATGGACAAGTGAATAGCTTCATAAAGTTGACGTATATCGGATTAACCATGAGACCCGTCGGGCTTACGGAGTATCTTTTTCCCGTGTCCAAGCGGCGAATTTGTTCCATTTCCTCTACGTTCAGCTCAAAGTCGAATAGATCACTGTTCTCTTTGATTCTTTGAGGATTGGATGATTTGGGGATTACAATAATACCGCGCTCCAGATGCCAGCGCAAAATGATTTGTGCAACCGACTTGCGATGACGAAGAGCAATGGCAACTAGCTCTGGGTGCTCCAGCAGCGCTTTGCTCCCTTGTCCCAGCGGGCCCCAAGCCTCATGCAGAATCTGATTCTGAACCATATAATGCTGCAATTCGCGTTGTTGGAATTCCGGGTGTGTCTCGATCTGATTCACCATCGGCAAAATCCGGGCATGTTTCTTGAGGTGCTCCAAATGCTCGATCTCGAAATTAGCTACACCTATGACTTTGATCCGGCCTTCGTCGTACAACTCTTCCATCGCTTTCCAGGCATCCACATAATGGGCACTGGCAAAATGAATTAAGTACATATCAAGATACGTTACGTTCAATCTTTGGCAAGTTTGCTCGAATGATTTTCTCGTCGCCTGATACCCGAGATCCGTCGTCCATGCTTTCGAGGTGATGAAGAATTGCTCTCGAGGAATGTCACTTTTTTGAATGACTCGTCCTAGCGCGGCTTCATTACCGTAAATTTTCGCTGTATCGAAATGGCGGTATCCGACGCGTATCGCCTCTTCAACCGTGTTTTCGAAAGATTCCCCTTTCTTGAGCTTGTATAGTCCGAATCCGAGTTGCGGAATCTCGACTCCGTTCGAAGCCTGGATGGCAGGTTTCATCAAAGGTCCTCCCCCTCACAATGTTCAAAGAGCTTATCAATTTCGTTCACCAAGTGTCTCAACGACATCAGCTTACTCCCGGCGTCCAGATGATAAAAGTTACGGGTTCCTTCTTTGCGAACGCTGATAATCTGCGCGTCTTTCAATATTTTCAGATGATGCGATACAGCTGGCCGGGAGAGGTGCGTTTGCATCCGAATTTCACCCACACGCATGCCCAATTTCTGCGGCCCTTGAATCAAGGCCATCAAAATCGCCTGCCGAGTCTCGTCTCCGATTGCATTCAGCACCTTCTGATTGTTCTTAAATTCGATTGCAATTGTATTTAAAAATTCCTGTTCTACGGAAATCTCCCCTTTTCGTTGAACCGTTTAATTCTTTTGACGAATATAAGATACCACGATCTGAAACACAGCAATACTTCGGGAAAGAAAATCCAGACCCTGTTTTTCCCAGTTCAACGGGAATTTCCGCATTTTATGTGGCTCGATATGCCAATTCGAAAAATTAGGGACAAAAAAACCGTCCTTTGAACTTCAAAGGACGGTTTACCCAAATCGGGAGAAGAAAACAATGGTTATAGCTGTATTATGTCCACCCTGTGTCTTTATATACCGTATCCCGCTTTAATTATATGTTCATGTTGTCATATCGGTGATATCAACACTCATATGTTCAGTCAGCATTAAGGTTACATCCACTTTCACTTTGGTCCACAATAGAGTCATTTTATGAAGGTAACCTCTTACCGAATAATCTACTGTTAAACTCAGCTGAGATCTCTTTTCATCTATGATTTTGATATGATGCTGCTTTAAACTTTGTTTTAATTTGTACATCTCTACGGCAATTTTCTTTTGGGTACCGTCCAGATAGTCAATATACACCGATTTCATCTTAAAGTTTGAAGCGTATATTTTATGCTTATCTACTTCCAGCGCACCTAACAGATAAGGGAGCTCTACCACCCTCTTCACAAGTAAAAGTTCTTCAGAAGTCTGCCTCAAGTTACACGCCTCCTTCTTCAAGTTTTACAGCGACCAATTGATCAAAATCGACCCATTCAAATCCATTCTCCATTTCAATTTTGATTTTCTTTCCAAAGGTACTGACGGATGTGACGATCCCATGTATATACCGATTGCCTGACTCATGAAATATTTCAATGGTGGCTGGCAACGTGTAATTGAGCGACATTTCTATATGTTGAGCCATAATCTCCCACTCATCTTCATGGAGTATAGGTTTGGTTTGAACATGAATGTGAGTACGATGCTGTATAATTCGTTCCTTGTGTTGTGGGAGCATCATGCGGCTCGATTCCCATAATCCATTGGCCTCCAGTTTTTTGCTCATTTGTAATGCCCCCCAATTTTAGATGCTCGATCGATCGCTTGACCTGCAGCCGTAATGGAGCTTGCTCGCAGAATGGAAATGTCGCCAAATCGATCCTTAATGTCGTCCATTACCTGATCAATGGCTCGTTTCTGCTCTTGATCATCAAAGAAAGAGAGTTGATATGTATCCGCGTTGGATAATTGAGATAGGGATACGCCTACACGGCGCACCGGTTGCCCATCCCAGTGTTGATGGAATATGCGTTTGGCGATCTTGCACACATCAACGGTTATGTTTGTAGGATCAGACAGTTTAACTTGCCTGTGAAAACCCGTTGGGTGGTCAAAATCTGCTCCCGATACACTCACAGATATGACACTGCCCATCAGCCCTTTTTTGCGGGCTCTTCTACACACTTCTGTACAGATATCGAGGATAACGACTTCGATCTCCCAAGCCTCTTTGAAATCTCTAGGCAGGGTCATTCCGTTGCCGATATCCTTTTGTGTACTGTGTGTGTTGACCGTTACCGGTGAATTGTCGAGTCCATTGGCGACTCTCCAGATGACTTCTCCATTAACACCCCACTTGCTTCTTAGTTTGGAAAGAGGCGTAGTCGCCAGGTCTTTATGGTTCGGATGCCCATTTTCCACAGATGTTTTTCCATCCTCGACCCAATCCCCCACATATCACGGATGGGCTTATCTCCAATGTGAAGATGTAATTCCTCTTTCTTTAAGTGAAAAATGCCACCCTCCGCTTTTTTGGCAATCATATCGCAGCACAACTTACTGATAATTTTGTTCTCGCCAATGCCCGCTCGGGCGTAAACCCCTGTTTCATTATAGATTTTGTCTTGAATTTGTTTGGCCAGATCGATAGGATCGTCACCGAATAGATGCATAGACCCTGTAACATCAGCAAATAATTCGTCTATACTGTATGGCTCAACCAGATCGGTGAATTCCTCAATAATGGACATGATTTGGGTCGAAACTTCAATGTATTCTTGCATGTGTGGTTTCACAATGATCAGTTCAGGGCACTTCTGAAGAGACTGCCAGAGTGGTTCCGCGGTAGATACACCTTTAGCTTTGGCTAACGGACAAGCGGCAAGGATAATGCCAGAGCGTCTTGCTGGATCGCCTGCAACGGCGAGTGGTCTATGTTTGTATTGGGGCATTTTTGCCTTTTCGACTGAAGCATAAAAGCTCTGCATATCAATGAGCATGATGGTTCGCTGCTTAGTCCACACTGAAATCACTCCTGTACATTTAAGAACGTATGTTTGTATATATTATAAACCGAACACATGTTCTTTATGCAAGAGGTAAATATTTATATTAGGCATACGACAAAATGACGGATTCAGATCATACCAGGTTGTGTCTTCAAACTCAGGCATCAATACGTTGAAGGATGTCAGGGTACAACATCTTGAAGTCCAGGCTCGCTGATCCTGGCGAATTGTCGAGGCGATTTTCTAAGGAACCGAGGACGTCTTATTTAGCCTTCGAGTCCTCCTTTTATTTTGTAAGGAACCTGAGACACGTTATTTACCGAATTCACCTAACAAACACGCTGTAAACAGCTGGTTATTCTAATATAGCGTGTTTCAGATTCCTTAGATTGCTGCGGGCGCTTCAAATCGCTGAATAAGACGTTACAGGTTCGTTAGAGCTCCCGCTCCATGCTCTGCTCCAGACACCGTCAGTTACGTTCCGGCTTTCGGCAGGTTTGAAGACATGCTCTAGGTCACAACAACAAAAAAAGCCGCTAAAATAGCGACTTCAATGGAAATACTTTTATCCTTTATGACATTTCCAGATGCAATAGCGGGAACGGATTCCCAGAGCCATCGAATTCGGAGCGTCCGATCTGAACAAACCCCATTTTGCTATAGAATTGCGCAGCTCCAGGGTTCTGTTCGTTGACATCCACCTTTAGATGGTGTCCTTTGATCTTGATGGTATGTTCAATTAGCAGACGCCCAACTCCCTGTCCATGCTGACTTGGATCGACGAACAACATCTCAATAAAGTTATCCTGCAACCCGATAAAACCGACAGGCTGATGTTCTTTATCTAGAGTTTCCCACACCTCGACTTGCCGTTCCTGTAATACCTTGCCTACCACATCCCGATAGAATTGAATGTGTTGCTCCTCCAAAAAGGTATGTGTTGCTCGAACAGCTCTCTCCCAAATCTGAACCAGTCGTTCCTGATCTTGTTCCCGGTATGACACGATATGCATCCCATTCTCTCCATTCTCTCTTTAGGGCGTGTCTCAAAACTCGCTGAAGTGCATCTTTCACCCCCTTTCGCCCCCGCTGCGTCACTTTCCCTTGACGTGCCCCGGCACGCCTGCAGAAAACTTTCTTGCTTGGAACGAAAATTCGGCAAAATCTGCTCCCTTCGGAGTTTTCAGACACGCCCTAATTAACTTGAATCACTGTTTCTGGCTTAGCTTTTCAATAGCCAGTTTTTCCTCTGTTACGAAGAATATATCGTTCCCATTGTTGCTTTCATAGATAAAATCTCGAAGACTTTTGCTGGTATAACCGGAAAAATCACCGATGATCGCAATTTTGGTCTGGTAATTGATGAACTTTTGCAACACTTCACCTGCCAACCGTGTTTTCAGATCAAAAAATACTTCACTGACAGCAGATTTGTTAACTATAATCCGATGACAATCGGCCTCATATCGAACCGTAGCCATAAGATCGATAGCGGATTGAACATCGGTAATTAATTGTTCATCAATCGTAACGTAAGCAATAGATACTCCATTTTCGTTTATTTTTCTGATATTCATGTCTTTTTCTCCCTCATTCCTTATATTGTAGAACCCAATATCTTGATCCAGGCTCACCTTCTTCGACGACAGCCTTCCAACCTTGCTTTTTATAAAATGTGAGTGCTTTATCATTATCAGAGACACATTTTAATGTGACTGGCGTTCCCAATACGGCCACGGATTGCTGGAGTAACTGTTTTCCCACCCCTTTGCCGGCAGCACTCGGGTGCACAAACAGATTATGAATAAAGCGGTCAGGTACATATAGTGACGCAAATCCAAGCACTTGATTGTTTTCCTCTGCCAAAAGAATCTGTTCTTCCGATGTATCCCGGTCAAAATCGTCTAGTCTCATCTCATCGGCATCGGCCCAGTGAAAGCTCTCCGCCGGGAATCCAGATAAATATGTCTTAATTGTGGATAGTCTGCAATACTCGCTTCTCTAATGATCATCCGATCAATCCCCGTTTCTCTGTTTCATCCATGTCGTTGTTATCTGGAGCCGACCTTTACCATTTGTTTGGCCTGCACACGACCTGCCTGTAACAAGTCATCACTGAACTTCGCATCACTAACTGCCCGTGCCAGTGCAACGGTACCTACCATACTGCTTACCAACGCATAACCATCAGCTGTATTCATGCCAGCCATCGTTGTAATAAACGCGATAAAACGTTGCAACTCCTGCGTGTAAGCTTGTCGAATATCCTCCGATAGTTGGGAGATCTCTCCCGATAAAGCGGGTAAGATACAACCGACTTCCGTCTGATCTCGATGCAGGGAACTTAAATAAAAATCAATGACAGCTTCAATCGAGGTCTGCTCTTCCTCTTTGTTTTTGTCTGCAATTTTCTGCAGCATTTCAATGGTGTCACTAATGGCGAAATGACAGGTCTCCATCACAAGCTGATCCTTATTATCAAAATGGGAGTAAAATCCCCCATGTGTCAGTCCAGCACCTTTCATAATATGTGGGAGACTAATACTCCGCACGCCGTGGGTTCGAAATGCTTTGGCTGCGCTGGTAATAATATGGTTCCGAACTTTGAGTTTGTGCCCTTTCGGATAAGGCATCCTGCTCACTCCCCTTTGTAAAGGTCTGTAGTTAATGTTTTTTAAAATATTATAGTTATCATATTATTTAATGTCAATTCATACTATCCGTATCCTCAGCAAAGGTGGAGTGACTAGAAATGGAGTATTGACCCCTTTAAAATATGATGACTATAATATATTATGATCATCATATTTTAAATTTGGAGGTACCCATCATGTATTCATTAGAAGTCGTAGACACGCTGGTCATTGGATCAGGGCCAGGCGGTTATGTCGCCGCTTTACGTTCGTCACAACTGGGCATGACAACAGCCATTGTGGAGCGCCAACAGATCGGAGGTGTCTGTACGCATGTAGGCTGTATTCCTTCCAAAGCGCTCATTGCTGAAGCAGAGCGTCTTCATATGCGCAGACAATGGGGAACTGTTGACGGCGCTTCTTCTTTCAGGAGGCCCAGGTGTTCAAGCAGGCTGTGGTGGATAAGCAGTCTGGAGGTGTTCGGTTTTTGCTTAAAACGGCGGGTGTGACTGTTATTGAAGGAGAAGCAAGCTTGATTGATGCACATATCGCTGAAATATATCACGCTGAACAGAATACGCGTCGAATAGGCTTTAAGCATCTCATCCTGGCAACCGGTTCCCGTCCGATTGAAATAAACTCTCTTCCTTACGGCGGACGGATTCTCTCTTCCACTGAGGCGCTATCGCTGCCCGACATTCCAAAGAGTCTCGTTGTGGTTGGCGGCGGTTATATTGGCGTGGAACTGGGTCAGATGTTTGCGAGATTTGGAACTAACGTTACGATGCTCGAGGGCGGTGAACAGATTTTGCCCGGATTCGAAGCAGAGCTTGTTGCACCTGTCGTTCGTCAACTGAAAAAGGACGGGATAACCATCTTAACCGAAGCTAAGGTTACAGGAGCAGAACAAAATACGAGTCATATCGATCTCCACTATATGCGTCAGCATGAACACCATGTTGTTCAAGCTGAATATGCATTAATTACGGTAGGCAGAAAACCGAACACAGATGGAGCCTTGGGTCTTGAACATATAGGTCTGTCCCCTACTCCACAAGGCTTGATTGAGATTGACGAACAGTGCAGAACATCCATCCCGCATATCTATGCCATTGGAGATATTGTTCAAGGCCCTGCTTTGGCTCATAAAGCTTCCTATGAAGCAAAAATTGCAGCAGAAGCGATCGCAGGCAAACCCTCTGTCATCGACTACAAAGCTATTCCGCTCGTTGTGTTCTCTCACCCGGAGATTACGAGCGTTGGGCTTAGCGAAACGGCATGTAAGCAAAAATCAATTCCTGTTGTCGTTGGCAAATCTGTTTTCTCTATTAACGGCCGTGCACTGGCTCTGAAGGAAACCGAAGGATATGTCAAAATCGTTGCTCACGCTGAGTCTGGCCTTGTACTGGGTGCACAGATTGTCGGGACTGAAGCATCTACTCTTATATCTGAGCTTTCCCTTGCGATTGAGATGGGAGCAACAGTAGAAGATATAGCCATGACCATTCATCCGCATCCAACGCTAGGCGAAATCATCATGGAGGCTGCAGAACAGGCCCATCAGAGAATGGAAAAAAAGTAACCGGAGGTCGTTTGATTACGTTTGGAAAGTTGTATGTGAACGAATTCATATCATAAAGAGAGTAATAAGATAGGGAGAGATTATCTTGAAGTCTAAATGGAGACTATATATCGTCATAACTTTGATCATTATTTTGGCAGGCGGTTTGTTGATCACGAAGGGTACAGACGCCGTGAGTCAGGCCAATCTGCGTATGACGCGGGAAAAAGGCCAATCAGATCTAAGTATGTTTCTGATCCGGATCTCTATTCCAACAAGCACAGATTTGCTTCCGGGAATGACTGCGGAGGTGCAGCTCGGATTTTAAAACTCTTTGCTCGTTGGAAGGACTCCAGTTTGAAAAAGTATCTTCTATTCAAGTCTCCTAGATAGAACGACTCTTCAAGTGGTGTTTTCTGCAAATGATTCTTGATTCGCTCGTATGCGTGTAACACATGTTTATAGCTAAGAGTCATTTCATTTTTTCCCTCAGAAGTTAATTTTAACGCCGAGATTTCGTTGCTCCGCCATCTGTAACGCCAATTTCGCTGCATATATATCCAGAATCGCCATACCTGTTGCATCAAAAATGGTAATTTCTTCGTTAGAGGTTCTTCCCTCAATCTTCCCTACAATTAAATCGCCGATCTCGCCGCATATATGGCTTTCTGTAATCTTGCCTTCTTTGAGTGGTATCTCAATCTCGCCGACTTGAATACAGTGCTCCCGATCATCTACATATAGGCGGGCTTGTGACATCACGTTGGAATCAATCTCCTGTTTCCCTGCCATATCTGCACCTATGCAAGATAGGTGTGTTCCTGGTTTTACCCATTCTTTCTTAATGATTGGCGTTCTTGATGATGTTACGGTGATGATTATATCACTGCTTTTTACGGCTTCTTCTAGCGATTTCGCTGCTTCAAACTTGACGTTCTCTACGTTCATCCCAAATTCAGATTGAAGTCTCTGTGGTAGTGAGTTAACCAAAGATCTCAGCTTCTCCTGGTCCCTGGCGGCGACACAAACCGTTTTCAAGTTCGAAAGCGCAGATAAGGCGCAGGCAATCTGAAAGATCGCCTGGTTTCCAGATCCTACGACAAGCAGAGTTTCAGAATCCTGTCTCGCCAGATATTTTGCTCCAATCGCTCCCGAAGCGCCTGTACGTATGCCTGTAATGTAGGATGCCTCGGTGATTCCCATTGGTCTGCCTGTTTCAGCATCGAATACGGTTATGAGTCCCGTTAAAGTGGGTAGTTGCTTCGCTTCATTCTCCGCAAACCATGTGATCGTTTTATGCCCAAATACCTTATCGCGTTTCAGATACCCTGATTTAATGTCCATATCTGCCTTGCCTGGAACAAAATCATAAAAGATGGTTGGCCAAATCTCTGTATTATTTTCACTTTTGGCTGTATACACCGTTTCAACGAGATGTATAACTTTTGCAACATTCAACCCTTGTCTGATATCGTTATTACTTAAAAATCGCATCGGATATACCTCCTCCATCATCAAAAAAGCATTGAATCTCATCCCTCCTACATGACGTAGGCCCTAGTGGGGAGTGAGACTCAATGCTTTAATCGTTTTTACCCGGGGATAAAAACAAGCATGATATCAAATTTGTATTTTATTTTAGCTGAATTTGGTTGGGAATACAATGTAAATCTCCAGCTTCAAGAATGTTCCCACTTCATTAGGCATTAGATGATCTATTCATATCAATAAAAGGCTCACGCTGGATTAATTCAACGAAGAACCTTTTGGATTTTGCACGAGGTTAGCCAGCTTGGTTGTAAACTCTTCGACCATGTTAGAGAGCGGTTCATCTGTTCGTGTGATTCTTCCCAAGATGGCTTTCTCAGAGCTGAATTGTTGCAAAGGAACTGTTGCTAATTGTTCACGATAGGTGGAAGACAACGCATTTAATATAAAATCTGGAGCAATCGTTATGGCATTGCCATGAACAATCATTTGGCACAATGCATCCATATTATTCGTGATCAAGGCAATACGGTTGGTATGATTAGTGGACATTAACGTATGAGCGATATTTTCAATATGTTCATCTTTGTATAGGACAAATACTTCATTATGCAAGTCTTCAGGCGAGATTGTTTTGAAAAATCGTAATGACGAACGGTTGTTCATGATCAACACTGCGCTGCCTTTGACGATGGGAACCCATTCGTACAAATCGTCCTGTTGGCTTTTATTATATGAGAGCAGTCCCATGTGTGCATAACCTTCTTGAACATGTTTCATCACCGTTAGCGTATCTCCTTCAATCATCTGAACTTTGAGTGTGGGATATGTATCCATCAGCTCCAGCATGGTCTGCACCACTTGAGGAACAAAACCAGGAATGGTGGAGATCGTGATGTACTCTAAGGATTCGTCCTTGAAATTGAGCAATGCACTCTGCATATTTTCAATATTTTTGAGGACGGCTGCCGCATGTTGCAGAACAAGCTCTCCTTCTGCTGTGGGTACGACTCCCTTTTTGGTACGGTAAAAAATAACGGTATCCATCTCTTCTTCCAATTGTTTAATGGACTGACTGATCGTTGGCACGGTGAGATGATGCGCGCTCGCGGCCTTCGTGAATGATCCCCACTGCGCAGCAGATAATAAATATTGCAACTGTGAAATATTCATCTCATCCCTCTTATTCTTAAAATAATATTTATGATACTAAATTATATTTAAATATATTTTATGTTTGTATTCAAGTATTCTTTATATAGGAGGTTGATATGATGCGGAGTATACGAAGTTTCTTAGTCGAATTGTTGCTGAGAATGACCAAACAGAAGCTTGATGTGAATGAGTTTATGGAGAAACGCGGAAAGAGTAACAGCTTGCCCTATGAAATACCTGCCAAACTTAAGCAGAAGTATAATATCACCAAAGAACACAGTCTCCCCGTAGACACATATATGCTAAAATCCAAATTTCGTTCGGGCGAACGAATTGTTCTGTATTTGCCCGGTGGAGGATATGTTGAGCAACCGCTAACATGGCACTGGCATTTTTTACACAACTTAACGGAACAACTACATTGCACGGTGTATGCGCCAATCTACCCGAAAGCACCGAATTATCAGTACATGGATGCCATTGAGAGTGTTCGTAGGGTATATGAGCATGTATTAAAAATAACTGAACCGGAAAATATCGTCATTATGGGCGATTCTGCTGGCGGTGGTCTTTCATTGGCTTTTGCGCAATATTTATTAGAACAAGGATTGCCACAGCCCAAGGACATTATTCTGTTATCTCCATGGCTGGATATTACATTAAGCAACCCGGAAGTAATCACCATGATCGATCAAGAACCGATGTTGAACTGGGACATGCTGGTTGAGTCTGGGAAAAGGTATGCAGGTGAAACCCCGCGCTCACACTACTTGCTCAGCCCGATTCATGGGGAAATTAAAAGCTTGGGTAAAATTTCACTGTTTATAGGAACACATGAATTATTCCTTCCGGATGCCCGGAAATTCAAAGAAAAAGCGATCCGGCAATCGGTTGATATTAACTATTTCGAGTATCCCAAAATGAATCATGTCTTCCCCGTATTTCCTATACCCGAAGCCAAAAAGGCGCTTAAACAGATTGTGGATATTATCCAGAGTCAAGATAAATAGGAGCGATAGCGTAAGAAGTGTATTGTAGATATCAGTAAACTGCAACTGAATAATACAAACTAAAAGACATAGATATAAAGAACACAGAAAAAGCCGCATTACAGCGGCTTTTCTTGAAGTTCAGTGGTGCATTGACAAAATCCGCCTTAACGGCATGAATAAACTCTATTGAATAATCAAATTAAATCCATTTTGAATCTGATGCACGTTGGGGTTGGCAATATTGCTCGTTGTCAGATGGTTAAACGTTGCTGAACCATTGCCGGTATATGTGTATATCGCTGCTCCCTTATGTGGCGTTGTGAAGCGTGATGTCTCAATTCCATCCAGACCCGTACCATTAATATTGATATTGTTAAACACAATGTTCTCGAAACCACCGCCGTAGCCGAATTGAATGGCACTCCGCTGTGTATTGAGAATATCGATGTTTGTAAAGGTTATATTCTTAATGGCATCATTGGAAGCTTCCAGATCAATCGCTCCGCGTTCCCCGTTATACAGATCCTTGCTGGTACCACTATTAATAATTGTGGTATCCGAGAACAGAATGCCCGTGTTGTTTTGGAAATGGTACCCGGGGAAGACAGTATTCATTCGGATTGCTGAACCGCCAACCGTATCCACAATCAGATTGTTGGTGGCCTTATGTCCGCTACCTCCAAAAAAGGCGATCCCAGCCGCACGCCAATTGTTCTCAATGGTGTTAAACGAGAAGGTGTTGTTCACCCCTGCCGGTGCACCATTCACGTTGCTGGTCCAAACGGCCAGACCGTCATCACCGTTGTTGCGAACACTGCTGTTACGTACCGTCGAATTGCTCGTGCCTTGGGCAAAGTTGACTCCATCAGCAAGGTTATTCCGAATACGACTGTTCTCAATGACCAAGCCATCGGCGATGATCGCTGGTGTGTGTGCATAATCCCCACCCAGAACCCGCATTCAAAATGCTCAACCCATACATTGCTGACTTTTGAGTTTTTACCGAAATTGTCCATAAATCCCTTGTAGACTGCATTCTCACTGTATCTTGAGCGCAGCATGGAGTTCATATAGACATTGCTGAAGTCGAGTTTGCCTTGCACTCGGAAAGAAATACCACCCGATGCTGCATTCGGGTTGGTGAATTGAATATTCGTGTGCCAAATGCCTGCACCAACAACAGTAAGGTTATTAATCATGTTAGTTGGCGTTCCAATCTTCCACATGTTGCCCAGATGGAATGTACCTTCTGGGATGTATAACGTTTTGCCTGTAGAAACGGCGGATTGAACGGCTGCTTCAAATGCGGCAAGATCATCCTTACCATCGTTAGCCACCGCACCAAAATCGGTTACAGAAACAGCGTTGGCCGGACGCGAGATTGCAGCAGGTACAGATTCAATTTCAAGAAAATCAACGCCATATTCCAGGTTATCTCCATTAGTCTTCTGAATACGAATCGTGTCTCCAGGTTTCAGAGGTGTATCCATTTTCCAGTGAACTTCGTCAAAACGGAACAATGGACGTCCTGCACTTGGCGCATCTCCCGGATGATCACTAGAGAAATACTGCCAGTTGTAATAAGAGGTCAGTGGAACAGTTTTGACCTTGCTGCCATTTACATACACGTCCAGCGATCCATCCAGCCCCATACCGTCTGCCGAATCCGGCATCGTAAATCGCATGGTAACTCCGGCGCCGCCTTCGCCTGGTCTGACCGTCCATTGTGCATAGGCACCATTGGATGGCAGGGCAATATACTTCTGCCCCGAGGCTTCCGACGCCGTTAATGCTTGATCAAAAGTCGGTGCTGACTTCAGTGTTGCACTACCTCCACGAGTTGCATCATCCGTATCGTACCTTGTGTACGGCATGCTTGCTCCGCGGGCAGAATATACAGTCAGCGCGGTTGCCGATACGTTGTTCGATTGTTTTACCGGGGCTTCATTACTATCAGCGGCAACGGTCGTTGTCACAGTATAGTTACCGTTTGCAGCTGTCCAGCTGCCCACATTGACATTGACGGATGCACCCGGAGCCAACACACCGTTATACGAACCAGAGTAAGTCTGAATCGTTGCTCCGGCAGCATTTTTGAGTACAACCGTAACACCGTGCGCACCACCTGCTGAAGCCTGATTTCCCTGATTTTTCAGATTAACAGTAAACGCTATCGTACTGTTTACCGTAGGATTGTTCGGACTCCAGGAGACCGTTCCTACCAGATCCGAGCTTGTGATTGGTGCAATGATCAGAGCAGATGAATGCGTATAATGGTTGTTACTTTCATTCTCTTCGATGATCTGATTTTTCTCATCCACCTTCGCGCTTAGCGTATATGATGCGGCGAACCGGCTGCCAGCGTTAAGCGCTACCGTTGTTGAAGCCCCGGCCTGCAGAGCATTTACAGATGCAGAACCAGCCAGCTCATTATTCAGATAAAAGTTGACGGTAGATGCCGGAGATGCAGCAGAGCCCATGTTCTTAACTATGGCGTTCAGTGTGATTGGACTGTTCTCTACAGGTGAAGAAGGCGTCCAGGACATGCCTGTAATCGTTAAGTCGGGGTTGGGTGCAGGGTTGCCAAATACCTGAAATTCAGCAATTTGCCCTGCCGGAGCGCCCGAGTTTGCTGTAATGCTGAGCTGCAGACGTTTAACCGTCGCTGTTACAGGTATCGTCACGTTGTTACCTGAAGCCGGATTGAACGTGTACGATTGGGCAGACACCAGATTACTGAATGTGGTTGTATCCTGGTTATGTCCAAGCACTTGAATCGTCTGCGTTCGCGTACTCCAAATCGGATCCGGGTTTAGTCTCAGTACAATGGCTGTAATCTGATGATTGGAACCGAGGTCCAGCGTCAGCGTGCTCGGATTGCTGCCTCCCTCCCAGTACGTATTGATCTTATTATCGTTTGCATTCGCAGCGACATAAGACTGACTGCTGGAAGATGCCGTGATTGCTTTGCCAATCGCAATATTCGTTCCTTCCACAGGCGCTCCGGGTTCAGTCGGGTCAGGATTCGGTCCCTGCGAAGACGGACCGTAAATTTCAAATTCAGACAATTGCGCAGCGGGCCATTCGGTATTTCCGGTCACCATGAGACGAACATACCGTGTTTCTTTTGCTTCAAAATTAATCGTAGTCGTATTCTCTGCCACGGATGGATCAAATATATAGTCCTTGGAAGCAACGATGTCTGTGAACGTTGAACCGTTACTGCTCCCTTGAATGGTGATAGTCTGTGAGCGAGTTTCCCAGGCTGAAGGCAGCTTTAAGTTGATTTGTTCAATAGTCGTATTTGCTCCAAGATCCACTTGAATCCATTGCGGAAATGCGTTGTTTGCACTCTCCCAGTAGGTCGTCTGATTACTGTCAATCACATGGGTAGGGCTATACGTTTGGTTGTAGCTGCTTGCGGTAACCTGTTTGCCCAGTGCCAGATTCGCTCCACCAGCAGCTGAGACTTTGGCAGGAGATCCTACATTCAGGAATACGTTCGAGACCAGCATTGTTAATACGAGTGACCATAACATGTATTTGCTGCGCATTTAATTCCTCCTCAGGATGCTATATAAACCGCTACTTTCGCATGGATGTTTCTGCGGGTTATATAGCATAATTTTTTTCAAAAAAAGGTGAACTAAATTTCAAATTATTTAACGTTCATATAACGCTCGTAAGCATCATTCCGGATGGTCACCAATTGCTCAAGACCCATGTCATTCAGCTTTTTGACATAAGCATCCCACCCCTCTTCAATGCCGCCTTTCGTTACCCATTGGGCACGCATCGTTGCCACATAACCATCAATATCCGTTGTCAGCGTTGGCAGCTCCTGAAACTCTTCTGCATTGTACATGACCTTCGGATAAGGCGTTGTTACATCCGCGCTGCCCAACTGATCGATTTGCAGCTTGAGTCCGTCACCAGCCTGCGGATTGAGTTTTATTTTCTCCTCAAAGGAAGGGCTTACATATTTGGGTCCAAAATCACGCAGGGATTGATCCCAATACCAGGCATCTGCACTGGTGCCTGCCGGCGGATCCATCAGTGTGTATGTGCCATCATCATTTTTCTCGATGACCGTTCCGATCGCACCCCAGAAATTCTGAATGCTTGCTTCGCTGGTATAGAATTGATCGGCCCAGCGTGCCGCTACTTCCGGAACTGTGCATGAACTTGTAATGAGCAGTTCATTACGGGCCAGATTCATGCCGCCAGGGTCACCTGGCTGATAACGTTTGCCATCAGGTCCGGCAATAGGTGCAATCGCCTCGTATTGGTCGCTCCACTTGCCAAACACCGCATCAGGGGTCCATTGGTTACTGAAACCGACAATGGGAATGTCTGCATTTTGCCATTTCGCTGATGTCATGGTGTTGTCTTGGGTGAATAATTCCTGATCAATCAGACCTTCTGAATATAATTTGTGTGTGTAAATAAGCCCCTCTTTATAAGCGTCCGTTGTCGGATAATAGACCGGTTTTCCATCCTGCACGATCATGCTGCTGGCATTAATATCGGTGATCCCGAACGGATTCAGAAAGTCCATATTCAGACCCGTTTCCGTGTATGGAATTTCATCCGGTTTTCCGTTTCCGTTTGGATCTTTCTCCTTAAACGCTTTCAATACCTGATACAGTTCCTCTGTGGTTGTAGGTGCCTTCAATCCCAGTTTATCGAGCCATGCCTTGTTGATTACAGGTTGATTCCTGCTCTTCGGACGGGAAGGTAATCGGGTAGGCATGGAGTAAATTTTGCCGTCAGGAAATGTGCTTATTTTCTTCATGTCAGGTGTCTCTTCCATCGCTGCCTTCAAGTTAGGCATATACGAATCGATGTATTCATCCAGCGGACGGAAATAGCTCAGGTTATTGACAATGTCCGAATCGCTGAACACCTGATCCCCTAGAATAATGTCCGGCAGTGTACCGCTGGCAAGCATGATCGATTTCTGCTCACCCCAGTCATTGGAGGACATGACCTGCCACTCAATTTTTACGTTGGTCTCCTTCTCCAAATCCTTGAGCCATTGGTTCTGGGTGAAGGTGTCACCCATGTTCCCCCAGCGAACCGTTAGTACTTTGAGTGTTACCGGATTATTGACGATTGGCAGCCCCTCTTTGTTAAAATCGCTTGAGATCGAAGTCTCGGGGACCTCGCCGCTATTTTCGCTGCTACAACCCACCACGCTTACCAGCATGGCTGTGACAATAAGCAAGCTATTCATTTTGGTAAAAAACTTCTTGCCTATCTTCTTCCCCATATGGCGCCCTCCTTAATTCGTAATGAATGACTGTCTGCCTTATTCCTTTACTGCGCCGATCATCACCCCCTGATTAAAATACTTTTGGATGAACGGATAGACACACATGATCGGAATTGTGGCGATTATAATCACGGAATATCTCATTAGATTTGCAAGACGCAAGGCGACTTGTGCAGCCTCCCGGTTCCCATGCCCGACTGCATCTGATTCGTAATGAGAATGTTACGCAGGATCAATTGAAGCGGATACAGGTTAGGATCTTTCAGATAGATGAGGGCATTAAAATATGAATTCCAATATCCTACGGCAATCCATAACCCCAAAACCGCGATGATTGCTTTGGACAACGGCAGTACAACCAGCACAAAATACCGCAGATTGCCGCAACCATCGATCTGGGCTGCCTCCCATAGATCCCCTGGAATGCTGGTCTGAAAGAATGTCCGCGCGACGATCATATCGAACACCACTACGGAGAATGGTAGCACCATGACGAGAAATGTGTTGTAGAGATGAAAATCACGAATGGTCAGAAAGGTTGGAATCAATCCGCCGCTAAAGAACATCGTAAAAATAAAAAACAAAGAGAAAAATTTTCGTCCTACCAAATCTTTTCTTGATAAGGCATAAGCCGCCGAAATATTAACAACAAGTCCGATCAGCGTTCCTACCACCGTGTATAGAATGGTATTGCGATATCCAATCCAAATATTTTCGTGCCTCAGCAGTTCCTTGTACCCTTCAAGCGTAAAACCTTTGGGAAAGACCCATACCTGTCCGTTAGCCACAGAAGAGGGATCACTGAAGGAGGCAATGACTATAAAATAGATCGGGTATATAATCGCAATCAGAAAAAGAATAGCAAAAGCATACATTATAGCTTCTGCCACAGTCAGGCGTGATTGTCGTTTAACACGGGGAGTTCTGGTGGTTGCTGTCGTCTCCATAACGCTCATTTGGTTTGTCTCCCCTCTACCATAGGCTGTTCTCACTGTATTTCTTGGACAACTGATTGACCAGAATGAGCAGAATGAAATTAATCACCGTATTAAACAGGTTAATTGCCGAGGAGAAGCTGTATTGACTGCTCAGCAGACCGATTTTGTATACATACGTAGACAGAATCTCACTGGAAAGGATGTTCAAGTCGTTCTGCATAAGATAGACCTTCTCAAATCCTACACCAAGCAATCCGCCCATCCTTAGAATGAGCAGCGTGATCGCCGTCGGCAAAAGCATCGGGATATCAATATAACGAATCTTGTGCCACCTGCTTGCCCCATCGACCGTTGCCGCTTCATAGAGGCTTGGATCTACGGCAGACAACGCGGCAATATAGATGATGCTGTCCCAACCGACGTGCTGCCACACATCAGACCATACATACACACTGCTGAACAGAGCCGATGAGCCCATTAAGTCCGGTGCTTGTGCTCCAAAGAGCTGATACATATTGCCAACCAATCCAGTGCTGGGCGAGAACAGAATTAGCATTAATCCGACCATGACTACCGTTGAAATAAAGTGGGGCATATAGGAGACCGTCTGGAAAAAGCGCTTGAACCTCCCTGCCCTCATCTGGTTCACCATTAATGCAAGCATAATCGGAAGCGGAAATGTAGCCAAACTGTACAGGCTGATTATAAGTGTGTTACGTATCGTATTCGTAAATTGATAGGAATGAAAAAACTTCTCAAAATACTTGAACCCTGCCCATGGACTGCCCCCGATTCCCGAGGCCGGACTATAATCCTTGAATGCGATAATAACGCCGTACATTGGCTTATAAGCAAAAAGTAGTGTTAACACAAAAGCCGGAAAAAGTAAAACGTAAAGCCCCCAATTGCGCCTGATTCTTTCCATTGTCTTTCCAAAGAATAGTGGGTAAGTCCGCACAGTTCTTTCTTCCCTCCTTCCCATGTACTGATGCTGTTTTCCCGTTTGAATCTTTCGTCTCGGGACTAACCTCAGTATAAACGGTTGACCACGCTCTTTATCGGACCCCTTCGGACGGTATTCGGACTTCTGATATTCTTTTCTGGTTTTGCCTGCGGTTAACCTCAATCATGCGAAAGAAGACATATTGCAATCCAGACCTTCCTAGGTGTATTCCGGACTTTTGAACTCCAAAAAAGCAAATCTTTATGTTTTTTTCAAGCAAAGGTTTTATACTATTTCTAAGATATTAAAGCGCATACATTATGAAGCATTCTAGAAAGGGTGTATTGTTCTGGCAAACCTGAGCGCCATTAAACCCTATCCGATTCGGCATTATATTCGTATGATGTTCGTTATTTCATTTATCGTGTTCGTTCTGGATCTGATCATCAGCGTCGCTTCCATCTCCTTGGTCAGGCAACAATCCGCCCAATACTTGCAGGACACCACGGATATGTATATGAATCGCATTAATCATGACTTTGCCTACATTAATCATTTCATGGGATGGACACTGGCCAACGACGAGAATTTGGAAACGATGAACACATATGGTGTGAACAGCATTCCATTTCTAAAATCCAACGAGAAACTACATAAACTATTTGCTGAATTACAGCGAAACTATGGACAGTCGTACAATTTCTTTTATTACTTAGAGAACAGTGAATACTTCCTCAACTGTGCGCCAATAAGCATCTCATATTCGGATTATTCGGAAGTAAAAAGACAAATTATTTCCCTAACTCGTGACAAAGGTGTATATGAGAAGTTCTATTCCCATTGGACGCCCATCCACGTGAATGGCACTTCTTATCTGGTCAATATTGTACCGTACTACAATCGCTATCTTATTGCGTTGATATCCGCAGATGATCTGATCGCTCCGCTACAGCAAATCAATCTGGGCGCGAGCGGATACGCCTCACTGGTGGATGAGAATGGCATCCAGCTTTCTGGACCTGGCAAAGGAGAAAACACCTTGGAACCGATGCCTTCCTTCCTTGATGTGCTCAGGTCACACAGCGTTGTCAGCAGCGACTTTTCCAACGCGGATTTTAGTGCACGCATGGTTATCAAATTCGGTGCATTTGAGAAAATCATGGTGGCTCAGCTGCTCATCATGCTGCTTTTTTTGATTGTAACCTCATCATTAAGCGCAATCCTTATGTTTTTCAGAAAGAATCTGCTTGTTCCCATTCAGCGTTTTTCCAAAAATCTTGCTCGAATTAATGAGGGTGATGAGGCGACAGATCATAAGAGCAGCCGGATTATGGAACTGGAACAGGTTAATGCACAATTCAAGGAACTGGTGGGCCAGATTAAGCGTTTCAAGATTGATCGCTATGAGCAGGAATTGGAGAAACAGAAAATACGTTTGGATTATATGAAATTACAGATCAAACCTCACTTTTTTCTTAATTGTCTGACAAGCATGTACAGTATGGCACAGATGCAAATGTTTGAGGAGATTGAAAGCATGGCTCTCGCTACGTCCAGGTATTTCCGTTATATCTTTCAAAGTGGAGATAATTTCGTTCTGCTGGAGGATGAAATTGAACATGTGAGAACGTATCTGGACATCCAGAAATCACGTTACCGGGATGCTTTCTCCTATCGAATTGCAACGTCCGAAACGATCACTGGTATCGCTATTCCACCACTGGTTATACAAACCTTCATCGAAAATGCTGTCAAATACGGAGTTTCACGGGAACGGGAATTATGTATTACGTTATCCGTAGATGTAGAACAACAGGAAAATGGTGATCGTCTGCTGATCCATATCTCTGATACGGGACCCGGATTCAAGCCGGAAATTCTTGAAGCGCTCATCCGTGGAGAAGCACTGGAGCAAACAGGAGGCAACCGGATAGGCATTATGAATACCATTCAACGTTTGGAGCTGCTATACCGGCATGAAGCTGCAATTACGTTTGCGAGCGATACCATTGGTGCTCGAATCACGCTATCCTTGCCTAAATTGATATTGAATTCAGAACGTTCTGGAGAGGTGATAGATGATGAATGTATTGCTGGTTGATGATGATTACTTTGTTGTCATGGCATTGGAGAATAAAATTGACTGGGGAGCCTTGGGAATCAATACAATCTTCACGGCCTACAATATTGCGCAAGCCAAAGAGGTACTGCAAAATCATCCGGTTCAGATTCTTGTTTGTGATATTGAGATGCCGCAGGGAAGCGGACTCGAGCTGCTCGCCTGGGTCCGTGATGAATCGTATAACGTACAAACGATCTTTCTTACCAATTATGCCGATTTCAACTATGCGCAAAAAGCCATCGAGCTGCAAAGCTTTGATTATTTTCTAAAGCCCATCGAAATCGACAAGTTGACTCTGATTATTCAGAAGGCTGTTGCCAAAGCCCGGGATCAGCAGTTTATTCAGAAGGCCATTTATGAAGGTGAACTTTGGCAGAAAAATAGAAGCAAGCTTATTGAGGACAGCTGGCGCAGGCTCATCTCCAGTAAAGTCTATCTGTCCAGCTCCGCTGATGTTTCTGCATTTTTATCTGAGCAGCATCTGCCGTATGAGCCAACCGATCTATTTCTTCCTATGTTGGTTAATCTGTTTCCGTATGAGGGTACGCTGGGCAAAACCGACAAAAATCTGTTTGATTACGCTTGTTTGAACGTGATGGTTGAACGATTTCAAGACCGTTTGTTCTCTATTGAAGCGATATCCGAGATCAAGGATCATAACTGGATGGTTATTATAAAATGGAACAGGTTACCGGATGTACAACTTATCGAATCGATGTGCACCGCCTTCATTCCGGAGGTAAACAACTACCTGAAATCGGATGCCTGCTGTACGATCGGCTTCTCCCTGCCGCTTGGGCAAATCCGTCATACGGTGAATGAGCTATTGTTGATGAATGAAGAGCGAATCAAACACCGCAACCAGATCTTTTTGCTGGAGAACTATACAAGGCCCGAATTAGATTATATACCGCCTGATCTGGGCTTGCTGGAGCAATTGCTGAATGAGAATCGTTTCCAATCCTTTCTGGATGAAACCTGTCGTTATATGCATCAACTTGTCCATGAAGGCAATGTAGGTACCGCTGTTCTGAGTCTGCTGCGTCTTGATCTGGTGCAGCTGGTTTATGCCCAATTGAAAAGTAAGGGAATTGAAGTCCACAAGCTTTATATGGGCAGTACGAATGATCAATTGTTCATCCAGTCTCTGCATTCGATTGAAGATATGCAATCGTACATTGCCTATTTGGTCAATACGAGCTCGGAATATTTGAATGTTTCCGAGCAGCCGACGTCGGTTGTCCACGAGATTTCCCAATATATACGCACCCACTATGGAGAAGACCTGACAAGAAATAGCCTTGGAGACAGAGTCTATATGAACCCTGATTATCTCGCAAGACTGTTCAAGAAAGAGATGGGCATATCTCTCGGCAATTATGTTATTCACATCCGCCTTGTAGCTGCAAGGCATCTCTTAGAGACCACCACACAATCGATTCATTCCATTGCCGGACATGTGGGGTATACCAACTACTCACACTTTACCAAACTGTTCAAACAGGAAATCGGATGCAGCCCTAATGAATATCGCAAAAAGCATAGAGAACGTTCAAAAGTTCTCACGAAGTAGGATAACTACGAATCCAGAGGCATCCTTGAATAGGATGCCTCTTTTCATCGGTCTATCGGATATTCCCATAGTCCCAGTTTTCCCTTTACTGGAATAGGGGACTCCAGCAGACGGAAACCCGATATTTCCCACGCAAAATAACCTGGACTGTAATCGCCTAACAGCAAGTCCTCACCCGACACAAGCTTCCCACAATCCAGAATGGCTGACGTATGATTAGCGTCGATGACTTGATAACAATTTGTAAGCTCGCAAGTTGCAAGGATAACCCCCGTAGGGAGGTTATGTTCCGTAAAGCCATTCTTGGCGAGTAACGAACGTATGGGTTCATATTTGCAGGCCTGCTTATCCACTTTCTGGCTTGCATGAATAGCCAAAGGACCGCGATACCGGGTCCTCCAGGATCTTGTTTCATATAGCGTCTCGCCTTGCACAAGCAGAGTCGCCCATGGTTGTTTCATGGATAATACTTTCATTCCTCTACGCTCCATTACAGTTCATATGAATTGTTATTGCCCATACATTCTCAAGATTTTTCGTACCCGAACGGAATAAGAGTGCCCAGATTCAATGTATAGCTTCCCCAGAAGCACTCATTATACGCTGCCGGCTTGCTCGACCTGTTCGTTCATCGCATCAAATAGTTCCGAAAGGTATCATCCAAGGTTACGCCTCTCGTCATTCGCATACCAATTTAACTAAGAACGGATGATTTTCCAATCAGATGCTCATAATAAAGCTCAATTGAAAAATCCATGAGGATAATGGTGATTACATGTTGAAATCTTCCGAAATAAATGCCAATCCGTTAACCCTTGAAGCTATACAAACGATGCTTGCCGGCATATCAGAAGCCAGTATCACTGAACGCTGCTCTACTTCCGGGAATCCGATTTGGATTATATATCTCAATACGCTAGTCGATGAGGAACGCATCAATGAATCTATCCTGAAGCCATTGCTTACTATAAACGACAGTCCGGTTCCGGAGCGTATTCTAAACTGTAAATTTACAGAGATCCATACACTTAAAGATGCAGAACAACAACTGATGCGGGCAGCCGTGATCGTACATGAGCCTGCGTCAAATCAATGGTGGACTACTCTTCTGCCGATTAGCATCGGTCGTCCTGTAGGAAAATCAGAAACGGAAACCATTATTTATGGTCCGCAGGATAGTTTTACAGAGCAGATTGATCAGAATTTAACTTTGATTCGCCGGCGGCTTCCTTTAAGTACATTGAAGTCGGAACAATTCACAGCCGGTTCGCTTAGTTCTACTTCAATCTCTCTGCTATACATTGAGGGTCTAACCAATACTAACCTGATCGCTATCACTAAAGAGAAGTTAGTTGCCTTGAATTATGATGTATTCCTTGATTCTGGCCAGATCGGAGTTTTTATCGAAGATCACAGCAACAGCCTCTTTCCGCAACTGCAGCAAACAGATCGACCCGATCAATGCGCCTATTCGCTGGCTATGGGCAAGCTCGTCATCCTGGTAGACAACTCTCCATTTGCTTTGATCGGACCTATAACATTTTTTCATCTTTTCCAATCGCCCGAAGACTATATCCACCGCTGGATCGTCGCCAGTTTTGCGTTTACTCCGGTTCTTTAGCTTTTTCTGTCGCTGATACTTATTCCGGTATATGTTGCCTTAACGGCCCATCACTACCAGATGATCCCCCTGCCTCTCCTGTTTGTCCTGAATGAATCCCGCAGCAAGCTTCCATTCACCCCATTTGGGAGGGTTTGGTCATGCTCGTAATCTTGGAAATTATTAAAGAGGCAAGTTTAAGGATGCCTAACAAAACGAGCCAAACTTTAGGCGTCGTAGGAGGTATCGTTATTGGACAGGCAGCGGTTGAGGCCGGTTTTGCAAGTAAAGTGCTGATCGTTCTTCTAGGTGTATCGGGGATCGCCTCTTTCTGTCGCCGAATTACCAGATATCCAAGGCAAACACAGTCATTCAGCTGACTTTTCTCTGTTTAGCCGCTTATTTTGGCATATTTGGAATCATATTAGGTTTAGTCGCTCTACTGGCGCATTTGAACGGATTAACATCACTGAAAGAGCCCTATTTGGCTCCTCTGACTCCCCTTTATTTTAAGGACTGGAAAGATTTTTTAATCAGAGTAAATCTTCATTGGATGAAAACACGACCTTCCTATTTAAAACCTTTGAATAAATGGCGATACAGCCGCAGGAGACGATGACATGTCCGCATTCACGTTGTTCGGTAAAAAGGAAACGCTTGGCAACTTGTATCCCGGGCTGCTCATGAACAGACTTCAAATGCTTTATTATTTTCTCATCATGCCTATGTACTTGGTCCACTTCTACGTTCCGGACAAGCTCCAGTCATTCACTACATGCCGTATATGTACGAGTTGGTTACGTCTGGCAAAGTGGACCCTGGCGACATCGTTACACACGTCATTCCCCTCAGCGATGCCAAGCGTGGCTATGAAGTGTTCGATACAAAAACGGACAATTGCATTAAAGTCATCTTAAAGCCTTAAATATGGATAGATACATGGGAGGACAATTCGAATGAATTCCAAATACGCATTGCATGAGGTACTCGAGGTACATGAAATTGCTGCGTTCAAGACGGTTTGCATGACTAAATCCAAGACCATGCAAGCTTTGGTAACCGACCCGGAGCTCAAGCAAATTTCAACAAGATGCGATATTATCACAACAGCAGACTTCAGGAGCTTGGTGGAGTGCTGACTAAAGCGACTGTATAGGAGATAACCCAATGAACCCAATATTAGAACATATGTCAGGACTTCATACGCTAACGGATGATGTGATCGCAATGGATCTATTGATAAACGCCAAGAGTGGAGTCAGAAATTACGCCATGGCTGTGACCGAATGTGCCACTCCCGAAATCAAGCAAATTCTGATGAAACAGCTCGATGAAGCCATTGATTCTCATGAAAAGATATCAAATTATATGGTACAGCATGGCTTATACCATCCTTACCATCTTCCAGAGCAAATTCAGCTCGACCTGACAAACATTCAAACCGCAATGAACATTCCGTCCTGAAACCGTTTAACCATTGCCGAAGACCTCAGACTATAAAAAAAGGGTGAACCGTTGTTCACCCTTCCACTCTTCCTATTTATATTCCATTATTAGAGATGAGATTTTTATACCAGAAGAAGCTTTCCTTCCTTCTTCTCTCCAGCGTACCATTTCCGTCATTATCCTGATCTACGTGGATCAAACCATAACGCTTCTCCATTTCAGAAGATGAATAGCTGATGAGGTCGATGATTCCCCAGACGGTATATCCCATGATCTCAACGCCATCCAATAACGCCTCATGCATCTGTTCGATATGAGACCGCAGATATTCAATACGATAAGGATCACTAATGGTCCCGTCTTCTTCAATGGTATCGTAAGCACCCAGACCATTCTCTACAATGAACAGAGGTACCTGGTAACGGCTATACAGATTGTTGAGCGCCAGTCTCAAGCCAATCGGATCAATTTGCCATCCCCAATCACTGACAGGCAGATACGGATTCTTTATCCCTCCCATCGTGTTACCACTAACCGTTTCCAAACCTTCGCTGTCCGCACTGGCTACAAATGAATTATAATAACTGAACGATATGAAGTCGGCCGTATATTCTATTAGCAATTCGCTGTCGCCTTCGGCTTTTTCAATAACAATGTTCTGCTCTTTGAAATATCTTTCGATGTAACCCGGATAAGCGCCACGTACTTGCACATCGGTAAAGAACAGATTGAATTGATTATTTTTATGGGCAGCCAATACGTCAAGTGGATTGCATGTGTGAGGATAATGAAGCAAAGTTGTCAGCATGCAACCGATTTGGGCATCTGGATTAATTTCATGGCAAAGCTTTACAGCATAAGCGCTTGCAACGAATTGATGGTGCAGCGATTGGTATACTGCTTGTTCAACATTCTCATATCGATCAGGAACAATTCCACCGTTGGTAAATGGATGACGAACGATACCATCAATTTCATTAAATGTGATCCAATATTTCACTTTATCTTTATAACGGTTAAATACCGTTGTGCTGAACCGTACAAAGAAATCAACAACCTCTCTGGATGTCCATCCTCCATAATGATCGACCAGATACATCGGCATCTCATAATGAGACAAGGTAACCAGAGGTTCAATGCCATTTTTAATCATCTCATCAAACAGGCGATCGTAGAACAGCAAACCTTCTTCGTTTGCATTGGTTTCATTCCCATTCGGAAAAATACGAGTCCACGCAATGGACATACGTAATGTTTTGATGCCCATCTTACCCATTAATGCCAGGTCTTCCGGATAGCGATGATAAAAGTCAATTCCTCTTCGTTTCGGATAATTCTCTGTCGATTGATCCTGAAGAGCGGCTTCCAGCTGCTCTGAACTCACAGCGTTTTGCTTTTTATAGTCGCCTATGTTTTTCTTGTTCATAGCCGTATCCGCAGTAGAAATGCCTTTGCCTGCTATGTTCCATGCACCCTCAGCCTGATTCGCTGCAATCGCTCCACCCCATAAGAATCCTTCGGTAAATGTTCGGGTTGTAGTCATACAATCATCCTCCTGTTAATCCGTTCTGTCCATCACACGGCTGATGTGAATAATGAGGTATAATCTCTCCTCCTTGGACATAAACCGTTCGAATTTGGCACCAATATAGTTGTTGATCTTCGACACACAGTTACTTTCCTCCGGATATTTGGTTGAAATTCGTTCCAGCAATTCATCATCCTTGGATTCAAGCATCGTGTTCTCCAGTAATCGCTGAACAAAAAACTGCAGATGAGTCAAAAAACGAGAATAGTTGATACTTAGCGTGTCCATCTCAATTCCGTATTGAATACGAATGATATTCAAAATATCCTTCACGGTGCTGGTCATAATCATAACCTGACTCATGTTCTGTTCCGTTTGCTGTGCATTGACCAGATGGAAGGCAATATTGGCTGCCTCCTCTTCCGGCAAATCCAGTTCAAGTTTATCTTTAATAAACTTTAATGCCTGCTTCCCAATGAGAAATTCTTGCGGGTAAAATTTCTGAACTTCCCATAACATTCGATTTTGTATCGTAATATTGGATTTGAATCGTTTGGCAGCCATATGAAGGTGATCTGTCAATGAAAAATATAGATTTTCGCTGAGATCCTTTGATAATACTTGTTTTGCATAGGATATGATTTCGTCTGCCAAGATTAAATACTCCTTTGGCGTCTCTTTCATCAGAGCTGTCATATCCGAGGACATGCCTTCATTCTCAACGACATATACCTTTTCGATCTCATTTTCGTTAATGATATCTCCAGGTTTGCTTCTGAATCCGATTCCCTTGCCCATCGCAATAACCTCTTTCTTGTCATTACGTTTGGCCAAAACAATACTTGTATTGAGAACCTTAACTACTCTCATATCCATGCTCCTCTATGTTCAGGGTGAATTTCACCCTACTAATATTACAAAATGGTTATAAGTGGTGTCTCAGGCCCTATTTTTCCGACTTGCTCATGTCCAAGGATTTCAAGATAATCACCACTGTTTGTTACAATAACCGGTGTTGTTGTATCGTAGCCTGCTTTTTCAATAGCTTCCATATCAAATTCAATCATCAATTGGCCATGTTTCACCGTGTCGCCCTCTTGAACAACCACATTAAAATGCTGTCCCTTTAATTTTACAGTATCAATTCCGATGTGAATCAGAAGTTCAATGCCTTCTACCGATCTCAAACCGATCGAGTGTTTGGTGCGAAACACAGTTTGAACTGTTCCATCAAATGGAGCTACGACTTGACCTTTGGAAGGTTTAATCGCCATGCCTTTCCCCATCGCTTCTTGGGAGAATGCTTCATCGTTCACAGCTTTTAACGGAATCGCCTCGCCTTCAATCGGGGAGAAAACAACCAGGCGTGATTGCAATTTCTCTTTCTTCGGAGCTGCTGGAGTTGTTGCTACTTGAGCGGATTCTCCTGATGAAGCTTGTGCATTAGCTTCTGCTCCTGGATCATTGAAACCGATGAAATAAACGGCAATTGGCGTAACAATGATAGAAATAGCCGCTGTAATCAAGGCATAGGTGAAGTTATTTTCAGCCCCGATAAACATGGGTAAAGAAGCAAGACCCGGTCCGACTGCAGCATAAGCCTTCAGGTTGACAATTCCTGCAAAGAGTCCTGCTGAGCCTGCTCCAATCATACAAGCTACCAAAGTACGCTTCAGCCGCAGATGCACCCGTAAAGTGCTGGTTCGGTAATACCAAATAATCCCGATATACCGGCTGGTAACGCAACTTGCTTCAATTTCTTGTCCTTAGCCAAGAACCAGACCGCAAGCGCCCCAGCGCCTTGTGCCATGTTAGAAGAAAGCATCGCACTATGAATTAACGTTTCATACCCTGGTGATACCATTGCTGCGAAAATAACCGGATAAAACACCTTGTGCATTCCGAACATGACGATAAACGGAAGGAATACAGCCAATATGACAACGGTTAACCAACCAATCTTGCCTTGGATCCAGAATAAACCGTCAGATAAACCTACACCCAGATAGTTACCAATTGGTCCGAGAATGGTAAGAGCCAAAGGTGCCATGACAAGAATAACAATTAAAGGTTTAAGGAAGATCTTCACTGGTCCCGGTGAGACCTTATCTGCGAATTTCTCGACATAAGACATAAGCCATACAGTCAGAATAATGGGTAAAACGCTGGACGCATAACTGATGTTAGGCACAGGAATACCCGCAATCTGCACGGGAACTTCTCCTGCAAGCAAGGCAATCATTTTAGGATGCAGTAATGCTCCGGCAAGTGTAGCTGCAATATAAGGATTCGTTTTAAATTTCTGTGCACTAGAGTATGCCAGCAATACTGGCAGAAAATAAAAAGCTGCATCAGCGATATTTAGCAATAACGCGTAAATTTGACTTTCTTTCGATAATATACCAAGTGATGTACACAATAAAAGCAATGCTTTAAACATCCCTGCTGCTGCAATTGCCGGAATGATTGGCTGGAAGATGCCTGTAATTAAACCGGCAAAACTCTCAAACAAACCTTTGAAGCTTAGATCTCTTTTCTTGTTTGGCTCAGGACTTTCATCTGTATTTATACTTACCATTTTTTTAAGTTCATTATATACATAACTAACATCGTTACCGATAATAACTTGATACTGTCCCCGCTGTATACGGCTCCCATGACGCCATCCATGGCTTTGATTTCTTCCGTTTTTGCTATGGTCGGGTCCTTCAAATTCATTCTTAAACGGGTGGAACAATGCAGAAAATCATTGATATTTTCTTGTCCGCCTACATTTTCAAGAATAACCTTTGCGGTTTCTTTGTAATTCATACCACACCTCACCCCTAAAATTGTGCATAAAAAAAGGCCTAAATAGGGCGGGTACACTTCATGTACAAACCACCCAATTTAGGCCTTGCCTGCCGAACAGTAACACGCCAAATTGAATCATATATGATATTGTTTAGGTCTTAAATAAACGTTTACATCGCTAATATATCATGCACTTCGACAAAAAGCAACAAATTGTATATGAATCTCAGTGTTGTACAAACTTCATAAATTCCTTCGTTTTTGTACCACTCCTTCTTCATTTGCGTCCTGTAGTATGACTTACATCGGGATAATGAAGGAGCAGAACGAATGAAGAAAACGATGATGTTAAGCTTACTCATAGTCATTACAGCAGGATTGATCTGGTGCAACTGGGGGCTTGTTAGGACAGGTCAGAATCAGCCGGACTCTATAGCTGGTACAAGCAGCTGGCAGGAAAACAGGCTTATTGCACATGCATTTGGTGGAGTTGACGGTGCCAGCTACACCAATTCTTATGAGGCGTTTATAACCAATTACAATCGAGGGTATCGTTTGTTCGAGGTTGATCTTGTGCAGACGACGGACGGGAAGCTTGTAGCCAGACATGATTGGTCGCAGAAGCTACAGCCGGATTTGGCCGCTCATCGCGGACGAAACGTAACCAAGCTTCAGTTTGCAGACTCGCTTATTATGGGCAGATTCCACCCTCTTACCCTGCCGGACATACTGCAGCTGATGCAGCAATATCCTGATTTCGACTTAATTGTGGACACGAAAGCAGGCAGCAAAAAGCAAATTCAGCAGCAGTTTACGCATCTGGTCAATGAGGCACGCCGTACGGACCCTGCCCTGCTTAACCGGGTTATACCTGAGATCTTCAGCCCGGAAATGTATGCTACCGTTATGGGAATCCACCCCTTTCCCAACAAAATATATTCACTTTACAAAACTGGCGCCTCCGCTGAAAGTATTGTAGAATTCGTAAGGGACAAACAACTGACAGCGGTTGCCATGCCTGTATACCGGGTGTATCTCAACCCCAATTTAGTTCCAGCACTGAATAAGTTTGGGGTAAAAAGTTATGTTCACACCGTCAACAGCAGACCGGTTATGCAGATGCTGTCCCGGTTTGGGGTGCATGGGTTTTATACGGATGAGGAAGAAACACCAGAGAAGCTGATGCTTGCACACGCTCCCCCGGCCATGTTCCGGAATACATGAGTTCCGGATTAGCAAGTTTAAGAAATATCGTGATGAAGGTGAGAAATAATGGCTATCAATAACATTCTTGTTGTAGATGATGAACGGGAAATTCGAGAAGCGCTCGTTATTTATTTGAAAAGCGAAGATGTGTATGTATTCACTGCCTCTAACGGATTGGAGGCGCTGGAGATTCTTGAACAAGAAACCATTCATCTTATTATCATGGACAACATGATGCCGCAGCTGGATGGAATTAAAACAACATTTAAAATTCGTGAAAACAAAAATATACCGATCATTATGCTTTCCGCCAAGTCAGAAGATAGCGACAAGATTTTGGGACTCAACGTGGGCGCTGATGATTATATTACGAAGCCATTCAATCCTCTTGAGTTAATCGCCAGAGTCCGATCTCAGCTGCGCCGCTTTACGAATTTGGGTTCCTTCCAGTCAAACGGGGATGAGCTCATTCAAGTAAGAGGACTCGTGCTGAACAAAAGCTCGAAGACTGTTGAGATAGATGGTGAGGATGTCAGACTAACCCCAAAGGAATACAAAATTTTGGAAGCTGCTGATGGAGAACAAAGGCAGAGTTTTCTCCATCGAAGAGATTTATGAGCGCGTGTGGAATGAACTGATCTTCACTTCAGAGAATACGGTTGCCGTACACGTGAGAAACATTCGTGAAAAAATTGAAATCAATCCTAAAGACCCGAAATATTTAAAGGTGGTATGGGGAATTGGATACAAAATCGAGAAAAAATAAAGCTGATCGGAAGGTTCCAATCGACCTTATTGTCATCATTGTCGCCGCGATCTTATGGATCCTTTTACTCATAAACTCGTATTCATACACGGGGCTGAGTATTAGCTACTCAACTTCAAGTTACATCCAGACGCTGCTTGCCTTCATTATTCTTTGCTTACTGGCAAGCAGACTGTTTCTTTATTTTAAGGCACCTCAAGCTGGACGTTCCTTCTGGCATGGCAGTCTGCTGATGGATTACTTTCATAGCTGGAGAACTGGTCTCAGAGCCAGTTTGCAGAACTGGAGAATAACGTTTGGCATCATCAGGATGTTTCTGCTAATCCCGATAGCGGGCATTTGTATTTGGCAGGCAGCCACATATTACGGTGTATACGAACAGGACTTGCTCATACTTTATGTGTTGCTGTATATGCTGTTTCTGGTTCCGTATATCCTTTCCAAGCTTGGACGCTTCATCGCCATCATCAACGGGAGCAAAGAAATTGCCGAAGGGAATATTCAGAATACGATTCAGGTAACCGGCAAGGATGGCCTATCCAAGCTTGCTGGCTATATTAACAATATGAAAGCCGGGTATCAAAGCGCGCTGGAGAATCAAATGAAGAGCGAACGGTTAAAAACAGAGCTGATTACCAACGTATCACATGATTTGAAGACCCCGCTTACTTCTATTATCAACTATGTTGATTTGTTAAAAAAGAAGATCTGTCTACGGAGACTACCCGAGCCTATATTGAAACCCTGGACCGGAAGTCGCTACGGTTGAAGCTGCTGATTGAAGACCTGTTCGAAATCTCAAAGATCGCCAGCGGTACAGTAGAGCTGGATATGGAGTACGTCGATGTCGCAACCTTGCTGACACAGGCGATTGCCGAGTCCAATACGAGTATGGGACAAACGTCGCCTGAGATTCGGGAGAGGATTGCAAAATTCCCCATTCATGCCCATTTGGACGGCAATAAAATTTGGCGTGTATTCGAAAATTTGATTGGCAACGCGCAGAAATATTCGCTTCCAGGAACCAGAATCTATATTTATCTGGACGAGTCTGATGATCAGGTACTATTTAAAATTCAAAATACTGCTGCGTATGAGATTGATTTTGCTGCGGAAGAGTTGTTCGAACGTTTCAAAAGGGCAGATGAATCCCGTCAGACTGAAGGCTCCGGCCTGGGGCTGTCCATTGTGAAAAGCATCGTTGAGCTGCACGGCGGGGAGATTAACATCGAAATTCACGGCGATCAATTCAACGTTATTCTGCATTTGCCCAAGCAGCGCTTAATCTAAAGGCCAAAACGAAGTTAACCCTCAATGCTCCTTTTCAGGATGGTTGAGGGTTAACTTTTTCATTTTATTCTAGTCCAGAAGACTGTAGATCTGAATGCTCTCGACCTTGGCATCCTTGATATGGAATGACATCACATCCACATAATTGGATGGTTCATAACGGAAGTCATCCTCCTCATCCGGAGCTCCATCACCAACGAGTTTCCCCTCAGGGTAAGCGTTTTTGAGTGTGTCCAGACTGTCTCCTGCTTTAATGTTTCGAACTGTGGTGTACTTGGGATCTGTGATTTCAATATGAAAGATCGAGTCTTGTTTCCCCTCTGGTATACTGATTGTTTTAATCTCCAGACCAGGATACGTGTACACTTTTTCTGTAAAACCGATTAACGTGTCCATGTTGGTTCCATCATCGGCAGTGTACGTATGAGATTTCAGGTTATCCGGTTTGCCGAGCATCTGCTCCATCTTATCTTCGTTCGCTGTATCCGAAATCGCGATGGTGTGCTCATTATAGACAAAAGCAAGCTCCTTCAGCACCACATTGCCTTCCTTCTCCATCGAACCTTCTTTAATCGCTTCAGTGCCCTTTTCTTCCGAATTTTCGGCAGCAGGTGTATTGGTATTGGTTGCTCCTTCGCCTTTGCTTTGTTCATTCGTTGTGTTCTGTCCGTTTGCCGGAGATGTAGCATCACTGGACTGACAGCCCGTTAATGCCCCCGTTAGTAAAGCACCTAATACGATAAAACCTGCAGCTTTCGTAGTTAATTTCATCATGATCCCTCCATAAATGTGTGTTTTGTTCTTATGAAGTGATTATAAATAAAACATTTGTTATTCTTATAACAGAAATGTACCAATCTTGTAACGTTACTTATTTGGGCTTGGGTTTAGATGCAGGTCTACGCACGAGGCAAAACAATCGTAATGGTCGTGCCTTCCCCGATTTGACTTTCCATGTCGATATATCCATTAAATCGCTCGACAATCTCTTTGCAAATGGAAAGTCCAAGACCTGAGCCGTTCGCTGTGCTTGCATTTTTCGCTCGGTAAAAGCGTTCCTGCACTCGCTCCAGCTCATCACCCGCGATGCCTATCCCTTGATCACGTACCCTTATAACGACCTCACTCGGTGTATGTTCCATCTCTATTTTAATCTGGGAGTGATTGCCTGAGTATTTGATAGCATTGTCCACTAGGTTGGCGATGGCATGGGACATCAACATGGGATTGACGTTGGCGTAGACTCTTGTCAGACCTCTATCATTCGGTTCTCCCTCCGCTGTACTAACTTTGATCTCGATCCCTTTATCCTGAGCTTTCGCTTCCATATGCATTGCAACTTGCTGAATCAGTTCGTTCAATTCTGTCTTCTCGACTTCCAGTTCGTTAGAACCAGCCTTATCGAATCGGGAGAGCAATAACAGTTCATTAATCAAACGTGTCAGCCGATCCGATTCCTGCAACAGATGAGCATAGATTTTTGCAGCTCCTTGTTCTCGTTCTCCCCTTCATATAAGTATTGAGAGAAACCACGTATGGCTGCCAGTGGTGTTTTAACTCGTGAGATACGTTGGAGACAAATTGTTTCTGGTACTGAATGTAATCATGAAGCTGGCGCCCATGGAATCCAGCCCTTCTGCCAGCATGCCCAGCTCATCCTTCCGGTTCAGTTGAACCCTCCGAAACTCCTGCCTGGAGAAGCTTTGTGCAGCGCCAAGCAGCACCTTGATCGGCTTGGTTGTATTTCGGGCAATCCACAGACTGGCTAACGTAATCAGTACAATGAAACCGCCTGCACCTGCAAACAGGATATAACGGATTTGGTCCATGATCGCATAAAAGTACGAAATGTCGTCCACGAACTCATACACATAAGCGTTCTCGTAAAATTGATTCTGAATGGGGGTCGCAAAGTAAAGCCGATGATCTTCCGTTACGGTGTAGGCATAACTGCCGCTTAGAGCTTTCTCAATATTTTGGTCAAAAATAAGCGGTTTGCCATCATTAATGATGATGCCATCCACAGCCAAACCCAGCAATTGCTTGGAGCTGTCATAGATACGTACTTCCTTGCCTGAAGCTTTCAGCTTCTCCAGAGCAAGTCTGACGATTTCCTCCGTCTGCGGCTCTCCTGAGGATGACCTATGCTGGGCTAACACCTCTCGAAAGGACAGCTCGGACAGATCCGCCTTCTCCATCATTTGTTTCTCAATCGTAATGAAGCTGTAGTAATCAATGGCTTTATTCACCGCAAATATGATGATGCCAAAAGAAAGCACGGAGAAAAATAAATAATTCAGCAGTAACCGGGTTGCATACTTCAGGCCTCGCCACCTCCAAGCTGATAGCCAAATCCATAGATCGTCCTGATGTATTTCGGTTCGTCCGCGTTATCCTCCAGCTTCTTCCTTAATCGCATGATGGTCATATCCACACTGCGACTGTCTCCCATGAAGTCATACCCCCATCCAATCTCCAGCAGCTCATCCCGGGTAAAGATTTTGTCTGGTCTTTTGAGTAGCGTTTCCAGAATTTTAAACTCTTTGGCCGTTAAAGACACGGGTACATCGTTTTTCAGCACTCTTCGGCTCTCCAGATCAAATGTCAGCTCTTCATGAATGATGCGTGTAGATTTCACTTCTGTTCCTTCACTGGATTCCTCCTTGCTCTCGTTCCTTCTCAGAATCACCTTGATTCGAGCGAGTAATTCCCGATTGTCAAAGGGTTTGGTCATGTAATCTTCCGCGCCCAGTTCAAGTCCGAGCACCTTGTCGATCACCTCATTTTTGGCAGAGAGCATGATCACAGGAACGGCACGTTTCCCGGTAATTTCCTTGCACAGGTCATATCCGGAGCAGTCAGGCAGCATCAAGTCGAGCACCACTAAGTCGGGTTGAAAAGATTCAAGCAAATGCAGCCCCGTTTTGCCGTCCTCTGCGGTCTGCACGTTGTAATTTTCTCGCCGTAGCACCAGCTCAATTAAATCTCGAATGGCGATTTCATCGTCAATCACTAGAATTTTCTTCAATGTACACCCCTATCCAGCCTTGTTCTCCAGCTTTAATTATATTTAACCCAATCTTAGCACAGACACTTTAGGACGTGTCTCAAAACTCACTGAAGTGCATCTTTTACCGCCTTTTCGCCCCTGCTGCGTCACTTTCCCTTGACGTGCCCCGGCACGCCTGCGGAAAATCTCCTTGCTTGGAACGAAAATTCGGCAAAATCTGCGTCCTTCGGAGTTTTCAGACACGCCCTAGATTCCTCCAGAAAAACAAGATGAGGTATATTCCAACGAACCCAACATAACTTGTAATAAACCCGAAGAAAGGAGAACAATCCATGGATCTGCTCTGGGTACTCATTGTTGGTGGACTTATTGGCTGGTTAAGCGGCAACCTGATTGGACGGGACGTACCGGGCGGTGTACTTGGGAACGTTATTGCGGGTTTTATTGGTTCCTGGTTAGGAACGGAATTGTTGGGACCAAGAGGGCCGGTGATTGGCGGATTTCATATTATTCCAGCGATCGTTGGCTCGATTATTGCCCTGCTCATCTTCTTCGCTCTGGCACGCGGCGGAGCTTTCCGAAGACGTTAATAAAGAGAGATGGAAACGGATATCGTCTATTAGATAAAAGGACGAAAAGCATTCTTCCAGAAAGATGAATGCTTTCCGTCCTTTTTTTGTTTGAGCAGGATCTCCCTTAAGATGAACGGGTTCCGTGTTAATTCCCGCAGATTTTAATTTAGATTTGGTTTGTTTCGACCACCCACGACTCGATTTTTTGCTGCTCCAATACCGACTATAAAGAGTAAGATCGATGCGCCAAGCAGAATGAAAAGTGGCAGGTTCCAACTATTTGTGGCGTCATGCAGATATCCGATAAGGGCAGGACCGATGGCGGCAAGAAGATATCCAATCGATTGCGCCATGCCAGACAGTTCCGCTGCTTGATGCGCATTTTCGGTACGTAACCCGAAAAACATCATTGCCAAACTAAAGGCGAAACCTCCACCAATTCCAAGTATGATGATCCACAACAGAATGACATTGGAGCTTCCGTATAGAAGTCCGAGCGTACCCGTTGATAGCAAACCAGTTGTGATGATTACTAATAAACGTTGGCTATTCATGCGTCCAGCAATAACAGGCACGATAAAGGTAAATGGAAGCATAGCTAACTGCATGATCGAAAGGTACCATCCGGATTGATTGGACTCCATTCCCTGCTGTTTTAAAATTTCAGGCAACCATGCGATCAACACGTAGAATACCATGGACTGTATACCCATAAACAAGGTTACTTGCCAGGCAAGCGGGGATTTCCATACATTCACATCGTTGCGGGCGACTTGTTGACTCGTTGTGGCTGTTGGTTTCGTTTGACTTCTTAATTGGGGTAACCAACAGAGGATCGATACAAAGCTTAGAATTCCCCATATCCCCAGTGCGCCCTGCCACTTTAGCCCTGCATTCATGGCTAGCGGTACACTTATTCCCGATGCGATAGCTCCACATAAATTCATTGAAATGGAGTAAACTCCTGTCATGGAGCCTATTTTATTGGGGAAATCCCGTTTGATGATACTGGGCAATAATACATTACATACGGCAATGGCGAACCCAAGAATTACTGTCCCTATAAACAGATTAACTGCGCCGGATAAAGATCGTATTAGAATACCTGCAGTCAGCAACATGAGGGCAATCCATATGATACGTTCAACCCCATATCTTCGTCCTAGTTTGGGTACCAGAGGCGACAGTAAAGCAAAGGCAAGCAAGGGTACCGTTGTGATCAGGCCTGCTAATGTATTGGAAATATGAACGTCATCCCTGATCAGGCTCACTAAAGGACCAACTGAGGTTAAGGGAGTACGTAAATTGGCTGCAATAACAATAATGCCGAGAATCATAAATCCTATAGAGGATGCTGCGGCTTTTTTATTTTGCTTGTTCGGCATTCTTCAATTCTCCTTTTTGAATTCATATCCGCGCGGACAACAAAAGTATATTATAGTATATTATTATTTACAATAAGTATTTTATGATATATTTAAATTGTACAGAACAAAAAATAAAACTCCAAATTCCACGATGGGAAATTCAGAGTTTTATGATAAGTCGCATGTCTGGTTTTTTAGAAACCATACTTTAAGGAAATATGAAGCACTGTTTCGCTATTCGTATGATTGGTGTAAGAGTGAGGACAATCTGCACGAAAACTGATCGTATCATATTGATTCAATATGTACACTTCTTCGTTCACTTGAATTTCAATGGAACCCGTCATTACTGTCGCAATTTCCGTTGTATTCACATGATGACCTTCAGGGTGATACGAGCTATGGGGCTGCAAGTAAGCCCGACACATTTCAATACCGTTGCTTTTATAGACGGGTTCAATGATCCAATTTTGTTGATCATTAGAAAATTGTAACCCTTCGCCTGCTCGATACAAACTAACGTGGTCTTCTGATTGGAACAAAGCCAATAGCGGTAAAGATATGCCTTTTGAAATTTTCCATATTATCGCCAAAGTTGGATTTGTTTCGCCACGTTCGATATTGCCCAGAGTCAGTTTGCTTACGCCCGTTAATTCTGCCAAGTCATCTAAGCTCATGTTGTTTTCTTTTCTGTACTTTTTTAAGGCAGTGCCCATCTGTAAAACGATTTGTTTTGATTCATTGATTTCATCCATTTCATATTCACCTCAACCATAAACTGTTATAGCTAGTATATTGTTAATCTACGATCTTTTCCACACGATTGGCATTCGAGTTTTACAACAGCATACTTAAACGTATAAAATTATGTTCAATTAAGACAAGGGGTCACATGTTTGTACACTGTAGAGTCGTATCTTAAAATAGTATCGATTATGGAAGGTGGCATAGATATGAAGATTCTCATTGTTGGTCATTTTAATGAAACTGCAAAATCAAATATTACAGGGTATTTTCCGCAAGACTGGAACGTGGTCATTGTCCCGCCCGGACAAGAAATGCTGCATCATATTATAGATTGCCAGGTACTCATTCCTGAACATATTCAAGTGGATCACACCCTGCTTGCCAACGCCAAACAATTAAAATTGGTTCAGACGGGTGCCGGATTTGATAATGTCGATATTCCTGCCTGTACAGAACTCGGGATATGGGTGGCCAATGCAGCGGGAGTGAATGCACAGGCAGTGGCAGAGCACGTAATGGCTTTGATATTGTCCTATTATAAAAACATCCCCTTTCTTGACAACTTCATGAAAAACAAGAAAGATGAACATCAATTGGACTATACAGGGAGTGAGTTAAAGGGGAAAACGATTGGCATTATCGGTTTGGGTGCGATCGGACAAAAAGTGGCTGCATTTTGCAGGGTTTTTGATATGAATGTGCAGGCTTATGCAAGAAAAGCTGTTGTGCAATCTGACGACTTGGTGAAAATGACCGACTTCGATACGCTAATAAGCACATCGGACATCGTCAGTGTACATATTCCCTTGAATCCGCAAACCAAACAGCTCATCAACAAAGCGGCATTCAAGAAAATGAAGAACACAACTCTGTTTATCAATACAGCCCGCGGTGGGATTGTTAACGAAAGAGACTTGATTGATGCACTACAAAACGGGGATATTTCAGGCGCATGCCTGGATGTATATGAAACTGAACCGCTTCCGATGGACAGTGAGCTCCGGAATCTGGCTAATGTGATACTTACGCCTCATACAGCAGGACTGCCTGATGGTCGGAAATTTCATAAAATCAGATATGATTTCTTTATAAATAATATTAAACGTGTCGATAATGGCGAAGAACCTGCAAGCAAACTCAATCAGTTAATTTAGTTTTGGTACAAAAAGCCTCCCTCGAACGGGGGCTTTTTGTACGTATAACATTTGCTCTCATTTCATGTAGCGATAGTCTAGAAGATCCTTCAAGTTTGAGATTTTCTGCAGCAGCTTCTCCCCCACATTGGTTTCCTTCACCAGTTTCCGTTCCAGTTCTTTATCCACCAGTCTTTTTACAGACAATACATCCGTTCCGTTGCATAACACATCCTCTTTTGAGTTGAATTTCTGATGGGCGACGAGCTGCATGCCAAAAGAGTTGTACAGCAAGGTATATCCGGCAATGCCTGTAGTGGATTGATAAGCTTTGGAAAAACCGCCGTCGATTACGATCATTTTTCCGTTTGCTTTCACAGGACTCTCTCCACTGATTTCTTTGACCGGCGTGTGGCCGTTAATGACATGTCCATGATCCGGATTCAAATCAAATTCCTGCAAGATTCTTCGACAGATCTCTTCATTTTCACGTAAATGGTAGTAAGGATTTTTTTTCTCTTTATGTGCTTCTTTGTCTTGAATAAAATAACGTTCAAAAGTGGTCATTTCTCTCTTGCCAAAGAGTGAGGAACATTCTCCTGTCCAGATGTACCATACCATATCCGTCGCAAGATCTTCTGTCTCTTCCGGATGTGCAAAGGCGTAACGTAAATAATCTTCAAAAACATCAAGTAATTGACGGCCCGCATAGGTTCGGTCTTCAATCTTCATTTCTTCCATATTTCCTTCTTCATCCAAAGGAATACAGCCGTGGATTAACAAATTTCCGTTGTATTTTAAATAAAGGCTTCCCTTTTTCATGAGGAAATTCATATGTCTGGCCAGCTTTTCGGAATGCTGAACGGAGAACAGCAGTTTTTCCATCACCTGGCGTTCTTCCTCCAGCAATTGTTCAGGCTGCTGTGGATTAACGGTTGTAAAGCAGGTGTTTTCAAGCGGATACGTTTTTCCGCAGATATTGATTTCATTTTTGTCGTAATCAATCTGCTCCAGCAAAAGTCTTTCAGACATATTAAAGTACGGGCGTCTTTTGATAATCGGGCTTTCAAGTTTAAACTGGATCATCGCAATGGCCTGGTGAATTTTGGTGATCTGCAGAATTTCCTGCTCGGATACATTATGGCCAGCCTGTAGCTTAGGTCTGAAGGATGGATTGTCTTCATAGTATTTTTCCGCCAAGTTCAGCAGTGGGCGCAGATTGATTCCATATACATCTTCAATGATGTCCAGGTTGTCGTATCTGGCACAGATCCGGATAATATTCGCAAGGCAGACCAGAGAACCTGCGTAGGCACCGATCCAGAGGACATCATGATTCCCCCACTGAATGTCTACAGAGTGGTAGTTGATTAACGTATCCATAATTTTATCGGGGTCCGGTCCCGGTCATAGATATCTCCAACCACATGAAGATGGTCAACCACTAGGCGCTGGGTCGTATAAGCAAGACCGATAATGAGCTTGTCCGCTTGGCCCAGAGATATAATCTGCCGATATATTTCCTCATAATAAGGATCTTATTGTTGGTCGAATCCGTCTTGTATAGAAGCTCCTCTACAATATATACATACTGCTCCGGCAGAGCTTTACGCAATTTGGAGCGCGTATACTTGGAAGAAGCATAAGCAATGAGCTTAAGCATGTGTTCGATGGTTTGTCTATACCACTGGTTCAAAGCGTGTTTATTGCTCAGTTCCCCTATAACCAGCTGTATTTTATCTTCCGGATAATAAACCAACGCTGCAAAATCATTGATTTCCTGCTCCGTCCATACCTCCCGGAATAATTCTTTAATTTTCTCTTTGACGGTACCTGAACCGTTTCGGAGTACATGCTGAAAAGCCTGAAACTCCCCATGCAAATCACTGACGAAATGCTCGGTTCCTTTGGGGAGATTGGAGATCGCTTCAAGGTTGATGATCTCTGTGATGATTTTCTCTTCCGTATCATATTTCTGGGCCAGTAAATCTAGAAACTGCTCATCCAAAACAGATGTCCCCCTCCAAAGAAGTTATGTGGTATTGATACTAAGTAAGTTTACAAGGGACTTTAACTTATATGGTGATTATCAGCATTGTCCTCCCTAATCATACTCCAGTTCATCAACTATGAACAAATGTCATTGGATGCCTTTTGATTGAAATAAGGTTCTTTGGTTGTTTTTAGAAATATGAACTGTGTTCAATCTGTTCAAAACAAATCCGGTTGGCGACATTCTGTCTAACGAAAAAACCAATGCGAACGACATCATGTCGGTACGCATTGGTTCTATTAAATGCAAGGCTTATTTATCCGCCTCAGTGTCTTATCTTCCGCTGATGGATGAACTAGCGTTCATGATCGGTTCGTTTTACTTTAATCTTATTATTTTGCTTCCTGAGACGGATCCCCTTCTGCAGCTCTACGGCCGCCACCACCCATACCTCCTCGAGTATTATTCTCACCCAGTTTGGACAGATCAATGGAAGAAGCATCAATCAGTGAATCAGCGTTTTCTTTTTGTTTCTCGGTCGTGGAAGGGATATCTCCGTCCAATTGCCCTTGTATACTTTCCGCACGCAGCGTCCCGAGTTTGGTCAATTCTGTAACAGCTGTCTCGTACTTATCATACGTAACAAAGGCCGTAGGATCCTGCTTCACATATTCCGCGATCATGTCGTTTAGACTTTGTACTTTTTCTTCAAACTTTCCGTCTGCGAAGTATCCATCTACGATCTCCTGTAAATATTCATGATACTTGGCCTTATACTCAGGCACTTCAAGGAGCTTGCCCAAAATAGGGCGTTCCTCCAGAGTGACCCCTGATAGAGGCGTATCAATCGCCAGATTCACGACATCGGATGCAGTACCCGCTTGGAACCCACCGAAGGCCATGTTGTAATCCCAAGGCAACATGCTGATCTGACCGTCGTTCTCATACAGATAATAGTTATGCCCCATGTTGGACGTGTAACTGTCCATATTAACAACCACCGTGTGGGCCGCAAAATACTTCAGTACTTCGTCCACATCCACATATTTCTCCAGATCGGTGCCTGTGCTCAGGTTTTTGAGTGCTTCAATGACACGCTGATGATCTTCCTCGGTTGTTTTGGTCTCGGCATTGTCGAAAATGGCAGAGTAGCTGGACGTTTCATCATCGGTGTACACCAATGAAACACCATTGCCGCTTCCGTCCATACCACCTGGACCACGATTGCCTCTACCGTCAGCTTCAGCTTGTGTGTTGGTCCCCTCTTCCTCTGTTCCGCCATTCATATCCGGTGGGCTTGCTCCATCCGGTGGTGCCATTCCTTCTTTGGGAGCCTGTATATCTCCTCCCATACCTCCTGCTCCCATGTTGTCATCATTGTTTGGCTTGTACAGCTCACCCTCATCATTCTTGGCACGAGCAAGATATCCGCTGTCTATATCCTCAACAGCCAGGTATAAGCCCCAAGTCTCTCCATTGACACTAATATTGGAAAATGCAAATAGAGGTGCGTCCACGCCAATGTAACTCATAATGTCATAACTTAAATATTCCTTCATATAGCTACTGTCACTAATCATGTTGTTAACGACAAGCTTGTCCAATCCCATCCACGTCTGATCCTTAACATATTCATCAAACTTGATTTTGAAACTATATCGATCCGTTGTATCGTCACTAGCAACCTGCCGAAGGCTGGAGTTACCCTTTGGACGGATTCCGACGTTCTCAATTGTCGTTCCGTTAATGGTAATGTTCGCTGAGATGTACTGCTCCTCAATTGCATTATCCAGCATTTCTTTCCATGCCTCTTCGTCCACATCAATCGAAATGGACATAACCTCTGTTTTGTCAATTTGGTCAGCATATGCTGCTGTTTCCGTATTACTCTGATTATCCGTATTCGTTTGTTCCGTTTCAGCCGTATTGTTATCTGAGTCCACATTTCCTTGATTCGTCGAGCTACAAGCTGTGAGAATCGCAGTACATAGCACCGCCACACCCATAAATTTAGTCCATTTGTATATACTCATTGATATCACACCTCATTATTGTTGTTGTTATTGTATGTAAACATCATAGAGAGCAATCCTTAAATAAATCTGAATGAGATACATCGCAAATATCAGACCGCGGCACTTCCATATAATTAAAAAATCAAAAATGGGTATTGAGCAGGACGTTGCGTCACAGCTTACAATAAAAACACGGTGATTATAAGTCTAAAACAGTAATATAGCTGGAGGTGATTAGGTGGAATTTACAGTGGGGAAATTCGCTAGCATGGTGAATACAACGGTAAGGACTCTTAGGTATTATGAGAAAATCGGGCTTCTTGTGCCCAAAAATAAAAATGATCTCAATCAGAAAGTTTACGTTCGAGATGAACTCCAGAAATTTTATAATATACAGTTGCTGAAGAGCATGGGCTGGCCTTTAAACGAAATCAAACAAATGCTAGAAGAGACGGAGTATTCTTTTAGAGACATGTTAGAAATGCAAGAAGCTGTTCTTCTCGATCATAGAAATAAAATAAACCTGTCCCTGGACATGATGAAACGAATGAAGAAGGTAATGAATGAAACGGGTGATATCAATAACGAAGATCTGATGTTGCTCATGAATACTATACGTCTAGAGGAAGATCAAAGGACGATTCTAGAACAGCATTTCTCTCTAAACACAGTAGGGAAAATCATGCCCATAAATAAAAATCAACAAATCACATTGGATCTATTAAACAGGAGATTATTATCTTTTTTTCAAACGACAATTCATCGTGAACTTCGACCCGATAGCCCAGAAGTACAACGAGAATTAACAGAACTGTTAGCCATGGTTCCTGAATCTATTCAAGAGTTTACTGAGTCTGATTTGGGCATGGTCAAACAATTGGAGGTCTTTAAAGCTTTGTTGCCTGTTGGTATGGTCGAATTGATCGGGGAAGCGATTCAAGTGTTATATCAAGACCAGTGCGAAGAAAACGGAGAACAAGTATGAGAGAATTAAGTGCTCGACAGCATAATAGATTATTGCTTCAAATGACATTGAGCTTAATGCCGTTCTTATTTTTAGGTTTAGCGCTTATTGCAATTTTTAAGTGGGGTAAAATAATCCCCTATATCCGTTCATTGTTTCTTCCCAATGAGATGTCTTTTCTTGATGTGACCAAACTCGGTTTCATAGTGGGTGCGATTGTGGCATTTGTTTCTATTGCTCTTATTATAAAAACAAAAACAAAGCTTCCTCAAACGAAAGGTGGAGAATTAATTCTTCATATCATGAAAACTCCAAGTGGTATAGCCGTCAGTTCACTAGGGGGGAGTTTTTTTGAAGAGTTTTTCTTCAGGGGAGTACTAATAGGATTATTTCTAGGTTATAACCATTATGTAGATGGAATGGTGATCTGCTTGAGCACGTTTTTGTTTTGGCTTATACACATACCGCAGTATAAGGGGGTATATTTAGCCTACGGATTAGTATTTATTAATGGATTAATACTTGCTCTGTTGTTTTATTATACTAATTCCTTAATTGCTTCCATGATTGCTCATGCTATTTATAATCTGGGCATCGGGATTTATTTTATTAAAGACAGCTTGGAGTAAATAAAACAAACCGGCGGGTGTTTCAATACTCGGTGGTTTGTTTTATTTAATCAACAGCGGCTTTCCGAAATATTACAAGTTACACGAGTACATACTAAGGAAAAGTTGGATGAAGCTTACATAACGGAGGTCTCTTCATGGTATTTACAATCACAATTATCATCGTAGCACTATTTGCAATTTGGGGTGCTGTCGCTCCCGATCAGCTGGCTGATGTGGCGAACGTTGCCTACAATTTCTCTATTCAGAATTTTGGCTGGTTTTATCTGTTAGCTACATTGTTCTTCCTGATCTTTGCTTTTTATCTGGCGTTCAGCCGATTTGGTAATATCAGACTCGGGGACGATGATGATGAACCCGAATATTCTACAGTCTCCTGGCTGTCCATGCTGTTCAGTGCTGGTATGGGTATTGGACTGGTTTTCTGGGGAGTCGCTGAGCCGTTGTCTCACTATTTATCTGCGCCGGAGGGAGCAGAACCAGGAACAACCCAAGCAGCAAGACTTTCAATGCGTTATTCCTTTTTCCACTGGGGACTGCATCCTTGGGCGATCTATACCGTCATCGGCTTAGCTCTTGCTTATTTCCAGTTCCGGAAAGGTTACAAAGGATTGATTAGTTCCACCTTTATTCCATTGATTGGTGAGCGGCTTGCTGCAGGATGGCTCGGGAAGGCCATTGATATTCTGGCGGTCATCTCCACCATTTTCGGTGTTGCGACCTCGCTTGGATTGGGTGCACTTCAGATCGGTGGCGGGCTGAATCACTTATTCGGTATCCCTAACTCGACGATCGTCCAAGTTATCATTATCACCGTTGTGACCGTACTATTTTTAATCTCGGCAACTTCCGGTTTGGACAGAGGGATTAAGATTTTAAGTAACACCAACCTTGTTATCGCTGTGCTATTAATGCTGTTTGTATTGGTAACTGGACCGACTACGTTCATATTTGACACATTTACAACAACCTTGGGCAGTTACATGCAAAACATCATTAATATGAGTTTGAGATTGACACCATTCTCAAAAGAAACCTGGATTGGGGCATGGACATTATTTTACTGGGCATGGTGGATCGCGTGGGCTCCCTTTGTCGGTACTTTTATCGCCAGGGTATCCAAAGGTAGAACCATTAAGGAATTTGTAATTTACGTCTTGCTTATTCCGAGCCTTTTCGGATTTGTCTGGTTCTCCGTCTTTGGTGGTACAGGAATTTATATGGAATTGTTCAATGGCTCCCATCTGGCGGAAGCTGTCCAGGCAGATACGACAACGGCCCTATTCCTTATGCTGGAGCAGCTGCCTTTGGGTACGATCGTAGCTTCCATCGCCACTCTTCTGATCATGATTTTCTTTATTACGTCGGCTGATTCGGCTACCTTTGTACTGGGCATGCTGACTTCGGATGGCACTTTGAATCCGAGTGCAAGAGTGAAATTGACCTGGGGAATCATGCAGTCCGCCATCGCTGTTGTCCTGTTAATCAGTGGCGGGTTGAACGGCCTTCAAACGGCCTCTATTGTAGCTGCACTGCCATTCGCTGTTGTCCTTATTGGGATGTGTGTTTCCCTACTCAAGGCTTTGCAGGCTGAAGACCGAGAACGGCGTCAGAAGGAAAAACGACAACGTCAGAAGCTGAAACGATTACTGGAGGAACAAGAAACCGCGCAGAATGAAATTCCCATAAGGTAATGTATACTCGGCCTCTATAATAAAGGGCACCTGTCTTTAGACGGGTGCCTTTTTCTATAGACTGTGAAGAATTGTCTCAACTCCCCCATTCACGCCAAAGAACGTGGTACTCCGGATAAAAAACGCTCCTTCAGGGTTGTTCATTAAAGGATAAGGGTATTACTCCATTCACTTACCTCACATTGCCGGCATTTATTATCGCCCACGGCTTTCACTTTTCCGTCGGATTGAAGAGCAACAGTATGGCGACGACCTGCAGCTATGGTATCGTTACGGAGCCGTCTCGTATCCAACAACGTTTTCTTCGGTAAATCGTAGTCCATATCTTTCCTCCATAGCAATGGTAAAAAACCTCAGATGAGATAGCCATTCTGAGGTTCATCATTATGCTGTTTTTCTTCTGTCATTTGAGAGATTTCTGAGCGTTTTTTGAGATACATGATTCATCTTACGATCACTCAGTTGTTTTCAATACCTTTAATAACTTCAACCTTTTTATCCCCTGCTGTCTTTGCTACCTCTGTCGTGGTACTGCCTTGGATAGCAACGATCAAGCCAGAAGCCAGCATAGAAACGATCAAAGTTGCGCTGAGAGCCTTGGAAATGTTCTTCTTGAGCATAAAATAGACCTCCCATAGTTCATGATATTGTTTTCGTAAACCAATATGAGTTATGATTCAGCTTTACGGGCGAATTACAATATTTCACTTTTTTGTGGGTTAATCCACCTGGTGATTGTATTATAGCGTATTGACAATGATTGTAAAAGGCTTTTTGCTGAGAGACTAACTTTTTCGGTAAGCAACCTTATGAAAGTCTTCAATATAACGAAAAAGTTTCTCACCCTCATCAGACACCTTCGTGCTTCCATCCAGTGGCAACATCATGGCCTGATAAGGTTCAGGAACCACTCGATACTGATGAACATAGGAGGTTAGAACAAACCCGTTGTGTTGCCAAAACTGAATACGTTCCTGATGGGCCTCTGTTGTCCCGGACTCCGCCTCGATGATGATGCCTTTGATCCCATGTTCCCTTAATGCCCAATCTCTGAGTTGCTTCAGCATCCATGTACCGATACCCGACCGCGCAGCGTCTGTTCAACCGCAAGGTAATCGATAATCAGGATGCGGTCTGTCCCCTTCCCCACGAGTCCAGTAACAGCCATCGCGACCACTTCTCCATGATGCACGCCTGTGTGTAAATAACCAATGCGCCGATCCAGCATACTGCGAAGAATTGCTTTTGTCTTGGCTCCGCTTGGAAAAGCTTCATGATAGATCCGCTCCATCCGCGCCCATAATGCTTCATCCCAAGCTTCTAATGTCGTAAACTCTAATTCCAGCAATTGTTTCACCCCTAGATCCATATGCTCCCTCTCATTTTATTATTTTACTCTGAAATTGCTTGGAGCATATTTGCTTACAAGCGGTACAGCACTGAACAGATATCCTAAAGTCAACACCATGAAGACAACAGTGAGGACCCACAGTGCAGGGCCAACAAACATTGCCATAACAAATCCTAATGAAATTAGACTGTTCACGAATGTGAAACGAGGATTGTTGGTGGCCAACGATGTTGTGTAGGGCTGGAACACATAATATAGCAATAGATGATGTACTGAGAAAAATACAGACAGTGCCATCGTCATAACCCAGATGAGAAGCAATGTACGGATATCCCTTCCTTCTGACAAAACAAGTAAAGGTACACTTTAGTACAGTTGCTAAACACACGCCCAATTTTAGATTCAAGAATAACAAACTTCTAAATCTCAAACGAAAATGTTGCTTCGCATGCTTGCGATAAAATGAATAGTGCATGAGTTGCATATCACAATGGAGAAATAGCCCCTTACAAACCTCTCTTCCGATTGTCAGACTAAGCATAACCATGATAAGTATAGGTGAATATTGTTCCACTGCGTTTAGAGAGACATGATCTCTGACAATGAATGCCGAGAGAGATAGTACTATTCCGATGATTACAATAGCCACTAAACGTCTGCGGAACGGCACCTGGGTGAGATGTCGGTACCTGCTAAGCAGGAGGTTATGCATTTGTTCGTATCCCTGTTCACCTAATGAAGTTTGCCTGCGAGCATGTAGGTTGGACGAGGTATATTGCGCAGCATCATTATCTGTTGCCTGCATCATTTGTTGTTGGATATTAGCCATCATAATTTCCCTATTCAACAATGGGTCAGCTTGGTTCGTTACTGCGCGTACGGCTGCTGTGAAATCCGTATGTTTGAATAAAATATATCCGGCAACAGTCCCAGATAACGATATGAGTGTGACAAGCCACCATTGCTCCAAGATTACGGCTCCGAAAAGAGGAATGCTCAGTGATGTTAACGGTAGATACGCAGCTGCCAGTGTGAGTAACATGACCAAACCCATAACCCCTGTTTTCTGCACAAGGATCGTTCCTTTCCATCGGAAAACGGCCAAATGTATCCATTCGCTCAGCACGCGCCAAATCGTCATGACTCCAACAGCCAGAAGCGCATGAAAAATGGAGAAATCAAACAACAATGAAACCAACGTCAAGGCAATTCCTTGATACAAAAAGAATGTAGTATACCGATAAAACAGCTCAGCTCGCATAAATCGGGTAGGAGCTATTCGCATCAGTCGGACAGCAGTATACTTCATCTTGTTTGATTCCAATACTTTTGCACTCGTCATTCCGGCCATTACTCCACTAATGCAAAAATACATGTGAAGAAAAAGAGCGAACTGCTCTGTAGTGTTATAACCCTCTGTCCATAAGAGTATGGGCAATGCAAGCATTCCCCCGAGATAGAGCAGAATTTCCAACAAGCCACCGACAAGCATCAAAACGACTGCGATTGCACCAATTATGCGTTTCGTCCGAAAAGCAGCATAGGTCTGTTCACTGAAGAAACGGCCAACATAGATTATCTTTTGCATGAGATAGATGATACGGTTCACAAGCATGATAACCTGCAGCTGCCGCATGCGAGAAATCGCATTAAATATTCCCTGCATCGGCATTCTCCTTCTGAGCATCCTGTTCGCTATCATCTTGTAATAACGCAATAATCTTCTCTTCAAAATCGGGTTGTGTAACAATTTCTGGCGAAATCTGTGTCAAACGGCCGCCATTCAGAATAATTAATTCATCACACAGATCTGTCGCCAATTGTAATATATGAGTTGAGAAAATGAGTACATGATCCTTTTTCATATCCCGTAACCATTGTTTCATCTCACTTGCAACGATAACATCAAACGAGGTTAGAGGTTCGTCCAGTAAGATCACTGTAGGTTTAGTGAGTATAAACAACAGCATTTGCACTTTATTTTTCATCCCGTGTGAATAATGCTTAATGAGTTTATGACGGTCCTCCTGTGTAATGTGCATCATGTCAAAAAGGGCGTCCATATCGTCTCCTCGCCCTTCAATCACTTCGGAATTAACATCGATGAAAAAACGTATAAACTCATACCCCGTCAGGAATTCCGGTAACATTGGCAAGGAATAAACATATCCAACGTCATCCATCTCCATGTTACGGGATGTGGATTCGTCCACCAGTTTCATTGTGCCGTTATCCGCCTGAATCTCGCCACCCAAACAATTGAATAATGTTGTTTTACCAGCACCATTTCGTCCAAGAAGGCCATAAATCTTTCCCTTTTCAAATTGAAAATTCAGATCTGTTAATACTTGCTGATTACCAAAACTCTTCCTTAAATTCTGAAGTACCAATTTCATTTATATTCTCCTCCATGTAGTTCCCGTTTTCAAACCTATTTAAAAGTTGTTTAGTTTTCATACAGATCATTCCTTTCGGCATTTTGAGAATCGTCTTTGTTGGTCAATCTAACTAATGTGGGTAAATTAGACAATTCCTCTTAATAAGTATTCTATTTTGAAGGATATAATCCTTTTCTTTGGCTTTTTCTCCGCGCTGGTATGTAACCTATTCAGGACAAGAACGTGTGCCGATCAAATAAAAAAAGCCGCTATTAGCGACTTAAATGGAACTATGTTCTTGCCCCTCGATATGTGGTTTTTACGCTGTGGTACATTCCAGACTACTGAAGAATTGTTCAACAAAAACATCCCCATATATTTTCTTCATATGATTCATGTTAAAAATATATTGTTCCATATGCTCAAGCTTGCGCAGACTGCGTACCAGCATTTTTCGATCCTCATCTGATAGATTGGGGTCTGCTTCAATCTTCGTCAAAGCATTTTTCACACGTGCGGATACCTGATCAACATATAGATGGTTTTTGGTTTTTGGCGGGACACATTGCGTCAGGTCACAGCCGACAAAACGAACACCGTCAAGAATGCAGTTTTCAAAATTGGCGATCAGCTTTTGTTTGCCTTGTCCCTCAAATGTTATATCCACCAGCTTGCCGGTAAAGGAACAATTGACGATATTCTCCGCTTGTAATGTCCGGTCATTGAATCTACATTTAACAAAATTGCAGTCGATAAAGGTAGCATTCTCCAGTGTCATGCCTCTCATATCGCACGAGGAAAATTCGCAATTGGTGAAAACAGCTTCGTCTTTGGCGATACCTACTGAGCGTAAGTCGGAACGAATAAATGTACAATGATCAATCGTACTACCGGCAAAAAATCTCGCATTCGAAAGATCGCAGGTATCAAATACAAGCTGATGCAGGTTGCAGTTCCAAAATATAGGTGAGCCCACATTCGAGTTGGTTATGGTCGTTCCATGTATCGTTTCGTGCTCGTACCTGACAATATCAGAAAATAATTGGTTGTCTACGGACATATCAGACTCAAGTCTTCTCATCCCAATCCTCCTGTCATCTTATCAGAATATGTAATCTGCCTAGAGGCGATTCTTTGAATGTGCATAAGCGCTAAGAAAAACACGCACGCCCTCTGCGATGATACGTTTGGTTTGTTCCGCATCCATACTCTCTGTCCTTCTAGGCTGATTAAATACCAATAGAATTGTTAATGCAGCGAAGTGTTTGGTAGCCATTTTAGGATCGGGCACATCAATTAATCCCTCTTGACCAAATTCTGTAAACCGCCTCATGATCCCCTCTTCTGTTGCGTTATCCAGCCTTTCAAAAAACGAGTCTGGCAGGTTGGCTTCTTCCACCATGACCAACCGGATCAATGCCTTGTAGTCGGCCGAACCGTTCGCGGAAGCTACAATCTGTTCGCAGAATAAGATGAGTGCCTGCTGCAGATCCTCGAATTCCAAGAGATGATCTGCAATCCCTTGCTCAATCATCTCCAGAACGGCCATACTGGATTCTTCCACAACAGCAAGCAGTAGGTTCTGTTTGTCACCATAGTAATCATACACTGTCCGTTTGGAGACTCCCGCTTTGGCTGCGACCGCATCCATGCTGGACCGATCAAATCCTTCTGAAAGAAACAGGTCTCGTGCTGCCACTATTATTTTGGCTCGTTTGTCAGCAGAGCCTTTGCGGATTGTCTTTTTTTCCGTCATATCCATTTTTATTTTGCCTCCCACAGGTTTACGTCTGAAATGAATTAGAGTTAAAGCTTTGTTTACAAACTACACTGCACGGTGTAGTATAGCAAATGTAACACATTAAATCAATGAACAAGGAGGTTTCTACCATGAATACCAAGCAGTCTTTTGTTGATGTTCTCATTGTCGGGGCCGGACCTACAGGGCTTACACTTGCCTGCGATCTTGCCCGTCGAAACGTTGACCATCGCATTATTGAACGAAGCTCCGTATATCACGTTGCCTCTCGCGCCAAAGGAATCCAGCCTCGCTCGCTTGAAGTCGTCGATGATTTGGATGCCGTTCACTACATCACTGACACTGGTGTTGTAGATTTGCCTGTTCGTTATTATACCGCAGATGGCAAAAGTGTGGGAAAGCCGACGATTACGGTTGCAGCCAGCGCCGAACTGGAAACGCCCTATCGTGATCCGGTCTGGATTGCTCAATTTGATGTGGAAAAAGCACTGCGTGATCGATATGCAGAGCTTGGCGGTCAAGTTGAGTTAGGCATGGAAGCTGTGGGGCTGGTTCAGGATGTGGATGGTGTAACGGTAACCGTGAATTCACCACAGGGAGAAGAACACATTCGCGCTCGTTATGTCGTCGGCTCAGACGGGGAAAAAGCAATATCCGTAAATTTATACACCTACCGCTGGTTGGGGAAACACATAATCATGAGCGCTGGTATCTAGGTGATGTACGATTGGAAGGGTTGGATCGTGACCATATCCATATCTGGACATCTTCAGAGGGCATGGTCGGTGTGACACCGCTGCCGAAATCCGATATTTGGCAACTGCAGGCTACAATTCCGGAAGACATTGAAGAACCAGAGCAGCCGTCGCTGGAAGCCTATCAAGCCATGTTTGACCGCCGGGCCGGGGCCGGACGTGTTCGGCTCACGGATGCTTCCTGGCTCTCCATCTACCGGGTCAACATTCGGATGGTTGAACGTTACCGCAATGACCGGGTATTCCTTGCCGGCGATGCTGCTCATGTTCATTCGCCAGCCGGCGGACAAGGCATGAACACGGGGATGCAGGATGCATACAACCTCGGCTGGAAGCTGGCTGCTGTACTACGGGGAGCGGACACCACTTTACTCGACACGTACGATGAGGAACGTCGCCCAGTAGCTCAAGCGGTGCTGGAAGACAGCACGAAGAAGATGGGCGTGGTCATAGGAACGGCGACTGAAGGCGGTGGATTGTCCCAAACTTTGAGCACCATATCCGATGATCTGACGAGCGGGCTTCTCATATCCTATCGGTCAAGTTCTCTAATCCGTCCGTCTGCTCTTACACATGCTACCTGTTTATGTCCTGGCGATCGTGCTCCTAATGCTACAGGCCTGCAAGGCACCGGGTTTAAAGGAAGCATCTTCGACCTGTTGCGTGGCGCACACTGGACGCTCTTGGTTTTTGCAAACGCCATCCATCCTTCACTGAATATCTTCCCTAACGAAGAACTGCATGTGCATTATATCCTGCCATCCAACGTAGTGGGAGCGGAAGGCATAACAGACACAGCAGGCAATGCCTATCGAATTTACGATGTAGCAAGCGAAGAACTCATATTGATTCGTCCCGACGGTTACATCGCACTGCGTACATCCGTGGATGAACCCGCAGCAATTTTGAATTACTTGAATTCCATCTATCGCGGAAACTGATTTGTACAATCGGAATATGGGTCTTGTCTGCGGTTGGGGACAAGACCATATTCCGATCAGATGCACAAATCGACAGCTCCAATTTTAATTCTGGTACCAGTCTATAACGTTCACTTTATTCGATCAGAAGAAATATCGTTATGATAGATATCTTCATCATAGTAATGTTTAAATGTTCTATTCATTTTATTAGCTATGAGATGGGTTCGGCGGGAACGAACAATGACCCTAATGACAAAAAACAGAGCTAACAATGTAGCTAAAGCATATATGATTGTCATAGTCATAGACAGACTCCTTTCTAGAAGGTAAAAGTCATTTCTTTTACCATTCAACCTGATCAAAACGCATGTCTTTATAGTAAAACTCTCGATCCTGTTCCGTAATCTCACGAAGAACTCTGCATGGATTGCCAACAGCGATTACGTTTGCAGGCACATCCTTGGTTACGACACTGCCAGCACCAATGACACTGCCCTCGCCAATCGTGACTCCTGGTAGAATAATCGCTCCGCTCCCAATCCACGCTCCATCTTCAATCACGACTGGTAATGCAAACATTCCGCCTTCTTTCCGCTTCTCAGGATGTACAGGATGACTCGTTACAGCAATCGTTACATTTGGGCCAAACATGACATCATTCCCAATGGTTACTTTATAGTCATCCACCACGGTTAGATTGAAATTGATATATACATTATTTCCGACGGTCGTATTTGCTCCGTATGACATACGGAGCGGAGGTTCCATCCATACATTATCGCCTATGCTGCCAAAAAGCTGATTCATTAAGGCTTTGCGCTTCTCCACCTCATCTGGATGCAAATTATTGATTTCATAGCATAGTGCCTTACCTCGCTGACGTGCTTTGGCTAACGCCTCAGCTTCTTTCGGATAATTCGCATCGTCATCTGTAAACAATTGTTTGCTTGCCATTCGTTCTTGGATATTCATATACTCTTCTCCTTTATCCCTGGTTAAGATCAGGTTTTTTAAAGTTTCTAGTTAAGTTGTTTAGCCACTTATATTGACGGTATCGCGCCAAAGCAATAGGCAGTTTGATTAACTCGTCCAAGCTGATGATCACGTACAAGAAAATGGGAGATACCTGCCAAACAAAAGCGCAGAGATAACTAAGTGGAAGAATAACAAACCACATGACAATCATGTCGCACCATAATCCGAACTTCGCATCTCCACCAGCTGGGAATATACCTGCTATCGTTGTGGAGTTAAGCGACTTCGCAATACAATAATACGCACTAATATATAACATGCCATCCAGATAGCTTTGAGCGGTTGGACTCAGATTGACGATGGAGTAAACTAAAGGTTTAATAAGCAAAATGGTACAGCCTGCAATGGCTCCAAAAATGAAAGCATAATAACACATGTGGTTACCCGCATACTTTGCTTTCTCCATTTCACCCTGCCCCATATACTTTCCAACCAGCACAGAGCCCCGGTAGCTATCCCGCCACAGAGAACAACCGCCAGGTTCTTAACTACAGATGCGATAGAGTTCGCCGCTACCATATCAGTGTTCACATGGCCTATAATGGCGAGCCGTAGCGGTAAGTGCTCCTCCCCATACGATATAATTTCCCTGCACAGGCAGGGTGTATCGCAAGAAATCCTTCAATAAACTACGCTGAATACCGTCACGTACAGGTAAACGAAAGCGAATGGTTCCTTTGGTTAAGGAGTGAAGCACACAACATGCCAGTTCAATTGTACGTGCTAACACCGTGGCAACAGCTACAGCCGCAATCGCAAGTTCCGGATTGGATGGGAATAAGACAAAGATGCAAATGGCATTAAACAAAATGTTTAAGACCAAGCATAAAGAACTGATCCACGCACTGAGTTTTGCATTTTCCATACTTCGAATCACACTCAGATACATCTGCGATAATCCCATGACGAGGTACGAAAAGGAATTAAACTGTAAGAACCTTGAACCATATTGAATCAATTCAGGATCATTGGTGAACAAGTGCATCAGTGCTTCGGGAATCAGGAAGGAAGACAAGAAAAACAGGATCGATATGCATAAAGAGCATACACAGGCGATACTTAGAATGCGCTGTATGGTTAGTGTATCCTTCTTTCCCCAGTATTGAGCAGTGAGGATACTCGCCCCGGCTGATAATCCCATATAAAATAATGTTAATGTAAAGGTGACTTGTCCTGCGAGTGATACAGCCGCCATTGCAGATTGACTCATCATGCCCAGCATAATAACATCAACAGATATCACCGTTGCTGATATTAGATTTTGTAGCGCGATGGGGATCACAAGCGATATTAACTCTCGATTGAATTCACGTTTGCCGAAACCTTGAAGTTGCATGCGTTTTCTCACCTCTATCTATCCTCTCCGTTGTTTTCGATAATATAAGAATAGGATACGTTGATTGTTGTTTCCATCAATATTGGCTATACTTTTATTAATATCGTATACATTAGTGTAAAGAAGGGAATTTCAATGACAGATTTAGAGGTGTTCTCTGATTTATCAGAACGGTTGGATTATAATCTTCCTGATTTACCCCTTTATGTCCGTAAAGGAAGCCTTCATCAATTTAGTAATCATGCAGCAGTTGCACATTGGCATGTGGATCTGGAGTTTATCTATATATTAAAAGGATCGATGAACTTTTCTGTTAATGGAGTTATCACTCGATTGCATCAGGGTGATGGACTTTTTGTGAATAGCCAACGTTTGCATTATGGTTACGCTGTTGCGAATCACAACGATTGTTCGTTCCTGGTGGTTGTTATCCATCCTTCTATCCTTGGTGAGCAAAATTCGTATCTTCAGGCGTACTGGGAGGAGAAATTTAGTTCCAGCATGAGTGATTTTGTTGTGCTCACGGAGCAGATTACCTGGCAACAAGACATCGTACAGTCCATTCAGGAACTTTATCGGGAAATGCATAGGGAACATACGCCTCCCAATCCATTTCGTTTGGTATCTCAAGCGTTATCATTGTGTGCTACAATTGGCGATCAGTTAAAGCCTGTTTCCGGTCAGCCTGGCATATTAACGCATGTTCAGGAAATGACTCAATTCATTCACCAGAACTATGATCAGAAGATAACGCTTGAGGAGATCGCATCTGCCGGAGCTGTTTGCAGAAGCCGTTGTTGTAAATTGTTTAACAAATATGTAGGCCAATCGCCGAATAACTATGTTACACAGTATCGAGTTCAGAAAAGCTGTGAAATGTTAAAAGAAACACGGAGATCCGTAAGTGAAATTGCACTTGCCTGTGGTTTTCAAAGCTCTAGTTATTTCACCTCCATTTTCCGTAAACAGATGGGTGTGGTTCCACAACATTATCGCAAACAAGTTACGAGCAACGAATCGGACTCCAAGTAACATGTTTTATCCAATGAAAAGAGGGCAATCCTATGATCGCCCTCTCGATTTGAACATGCAACATCTGTTGTCAGACAAGTATTACTGCAAATCCAGGATTTTTTGAACCGTTAGAAGAACACCATTCTCTTCGTTGGATTTCGTGATGAAGTTTGCTGCTTTTTCGTATTATCACAAGCATTACTTACTGCAAAGCTATATTTGGCGATGGCCATGAGCTCTACATCATTCTCACCGTCACCAAATGACATCGTCTCCTCATAAGTGACACCCAACATGTCTTGCAGTTTTTTAACCGTCTCTCCTTTATGTGTGTGCAATGCCGTAATATCCAGCCATTTAGCCTCGGAGTCAACAATGTAAATCTGTCCCATCATTGTACGCTCCACATGTGCTCTTAATGCTGTACTTCGTCCTTCCGTATCAAAAACCGTAATTTTGATAAAACGAGTTTCGATCGTTTCAAAGGAATCTGTTTTTATTACACGTTCATAGGAGCTCTTAACCACCTTGTACATCTCCTCTGAAATGGAAGAATGAACGTAAGCAGCATCACTTGCACATACAATAAGAGTCATCGTTTTGTCGAAGTCCTGGATTCGATCAATCGCCTTCAAGGCGAGCTCCTTGTCCATGCTGAACTCTTTGACAACTTCACCATCTCTTTTAATTCGAGCAGCACTATCACCCAGAATCCAAACCCCTTTACCGTGCTCATCAAATAGTTTCTCTACCCGCTCACATTGTTTCCCGGTACATGCGACAAAGGTGACTCCTTTTTGCTGCATCTCTGGTATTATCCCCTCAAGGTAGACAGTGAAAAAGAGATCATGTTAAAATGAACTCAACACTGAAAACCGGAGGGGATTTTTGTTATGACAGCGAAAAAAGGCCAAACTTTTAATCAATATAGTGAAGAAACGAAGAAAGAAGCTGTTCGTCTGCGATTGGAAGAGGGTTGGACTTACAGTCGGATCATGGAGAAGTTTGGTATTAAAAGTGAGAGCCAGATTATTACTTGGGTACGGAAAAGCCAAAATGGAGAGAGTTTTGAGGATTACCGGGGACGTTGGACGAAGAAGCATTTTAACAGTGCAGAAGAAGAAAATGCTTATCTGAAAGCGCAGGTAGAATATCTAAAAAAGCTCAATCCGAATTTGCACGGAGAGGGAAGCTGGATTTCGAAGCCCGGTGCCAGTCCGTTCGAGAAATAAGTAAGTGGGCACCTGTGGTTTGGTTGTGTAAAATTGCTGAAATTTCTCGTGCGGGTTACTACAAATGGAAGAAGAATATCGTCCTCAGAGAGAAACGAGCAGATCGGGATGCGGATCTAAAAGCACATATTTTAGGCATTCATCGGCTTCGTCCTTATTTCGGTTACAAACGTATGCGAACCGCGTTAGGAAAAGAAGGCCTCGTGGTGAATCACAAAAAGGTACGCCGCTTAATGAGAGAACTCCAGATTCGTTCCGTGATTCGCAAGAAACGTCCATTTGCTGGCCGGAAACCGTCCGTTCTATTCCGTAATGTCTTAAATCGGGAATTCTCGGCGGCAGCTCCTGTGCAGAAACTCGTGACGGATATTACGTATGTCCGGATCGGGCATGATTTTGCTTATCTCTCGGTTGTGATGGATCTATATAACAACGAGATTGTAGCTTGGGAACTCTCCGAGCGTAATGACTTAAAACTCGTTATGGAAACGGTGAAGAAACTGAAATGTGGACCTGCCTTAATCCATTCCGACCAGGGGTTCCAGTACACAACACACAGCTATGCGAAGTTGCTTGAAGAGAAAAAGCTAACAGGAAGCCATTCTCGGCGTGGGAACTGCTATGACAATGCATGTATTGAATCGTTCTTCTCTCACTTAAAGACGGAGAAGTTATATTTGGAGAAGCCTCAGAATCTGGAGCAAGCAAGGAACCAAATTACAGAGTATATTTTGTTTTACAACAAGGATCGTTTCCAAAACAAACTCGGCGACCTCTCCCCGATTGAATTCCGGGAAAAAGTCGCCGCTTAATGGAATTTCTCTTTTTTATTGTCTACTTGACGGGGCTATGACCATCTCTGCGTATACTTTTTTGAAGAGTTCGACATCGTACGAACCTTTGTTGTTGAGGAACGTTCCGTCCAAATCAGTAACTACCAGTTTAATCATCGTTATGACCTCCATATTTTAGTATGTCCTGTTTGTCTTTTCGGATTGAGATCACCATCTTTATTTATACACTTTATAATGTATATTTAGTAAGTGTTTAAAAAAGAGATCCATCGTGAGTTGCCTGTAAGATTGTGTGATCTCTCTCTATAAAGCAAGATTAAAATATGTAACTGGTTTCATGTCAACTCTTATTTTGAATTTGATATGAACATCCTCGCCGCCGCAAAAGCTGGTTACAGCCTATCCGCTCATTCTAGAACGATTGAATGGGTCATAATACGTTGCAAAAAATCATCCAAATCATCTGCGACTTTGGTGATTTCTTCAAATTCAGGTTCTTCTCCATACACAATTGAACCGATCTCGTTAAACAGATCAATCGCGTAGAAGGAATATCCTCCATGAACAGAGATGACGATTGGCAGATAATGATCCCACCATGTCTTAATCTCGGATGACCATTGATCATCTCCAGCTGCTGCTTCCAAGCTGAGTAATTCAAATTCATTCCATCGAAACGCCGTATCTTCGGTATGATTATATTCATCTTCACACAGGAACCATGTCTGCTCAGTAGATGAAATACATTGTTTTACAACACGTAACACATCTAAATATTGATCAGGAATGTTGTTATATCTGATCCTCACATCCAGATCCAGATTCAAATCATGATCTGTTGTGGAGCTGATCGTCCAACCATTGGTTTCAGCCCACGTTAGAAATTCATGGATTGTACTCTTCACGGTGCACCTTCTTTCTCCAAATATTGTACAAGTTTTGGAAGACATAGTCATAGCCCCGTCCATTATACATTAAAAAAGAGTTTTCTATTAAGCGGCGACTTTTTCCCAAAAATCGATTAGGGGAAAAGTCGCCGAGTTTTAAGTTATGTGATATGGTTTGTTACCTATTCGTTTAAATAAGTTGTGACCCTATTTTGGATCAGCTTGGCTACTTCCTCTGCCGTTTTCTGTCCGCCAAAGAATGCCATGGACTCTTCTCCGACTATATTTAACACTTTAACATCAAGATCTACATATTGAGCCGAGGATGTAATAATTTGTTTAAACACGGTGAATTGTTCATCCGGTACTTTTGCCATCTCCCCATTTGGAAGCTTATATTCGCCATTTTTAACTTTTTCCTGAAGATCGTCAATGTTCTTTTCATTCACGGATTTAAGCATCGAGAATCCTTCTCGATCTTGTAGCATTTGCACTTCTTCCGACAATAAAAAGCTGATGAACTTCCAGGCTTCATCCTTTACGGGCGATTTCGCATGGATTGCGAAATGTTTTATAGTAGATACTCGCGAGCCTTTTCGATCTCCGGTTTCTCCCGCCTGCGGTGATTGCAGCAGCTTGGGTTCATCAAAAAGCATGTAGGGCCCTTCGATAAAATCAATTGGTGACGTAATTGACGTGGAATTAAACATTTGATTGCCCGGCTTGGCTTCTTCCGATGTCACAATCTTCTCCTCGTACAGATGTTTAACCTGCTCGAACAGATTCACAAATTCGGGAGAATCGAATGTTGCCTTTTTGGCCGAAGTATCGACAAATGAAGCGTAGTTCTCAACAAGCATCTCCTGAAAAAGGAGTTCGGGCGGGTAGGACGCTAACGCATAAAGCTCATCGGTACCGCTTTTCTTTTGAATTACTTCCTTCGAAACCTTCTCAAACTCCTTCCAGCTCCAGGTCTTATCATCAAACTTAATATTAACGTTGTCCAACATCTCCCCGTCTCCTACGAATACGCGTAACATGTACCCCAAAGGTATCGTATATATTCCATCATTCAGCTTCAAACCGTCCAAAAAATTCATTTGCAAATCGTCTTTATCCAATGTCTTATCTTGCTCCAGCAAGTCATTCATATTAAGAAGAAACTCTTTGCTCACATATTCTTTGAGTGGCAGTTCATCAACTTCAATGATATCCAAGCTTTTTCCCGATAACATGGCTGTATTCATCGAATTCCGATACTTCTCGTATTCCCCTGATCCCCATTGTTCTCCCGTCTTATATGCATTGATCTGCAGATCGATCTCCGGGTATTTCTCTTCGAATTTTTTCTCCACCGTTTGATAGAATGGGCTCGACTCCGTCACAGACAGGGTAAGCACTGTTTTTCCATCTTTCGTTGTCACTTTATCGGCTGTACTACTTTCCCCGGAACTGCATGCGGTTAAACTCGTGATCATAGCCCCCATAGAAAGGAGCAAAAGCCACTTTTTCATTTTAAATTCCTCCTGATCAATTTCTATTTTACGTCTCTATTCCAAACGAATACGGTCACCATCCTGCAGAGGCTCGCTGCTGTTTAGAATGATTTTATCCTCTGGATAGATCCTGTCGGTTAGGATCTTCGTTTCTTTGTCATTCTTCTCGCTGGACTCAATGTCGACTTTGCGGACAACAAATACATTACCAAGTGCTCCAGGCCTCTGATCCACTACAAAAACATAAGTGCCTTCCCGGTCCTGATGGATCGCTTCATTGGAAACAAGCAGACCTTGATCGAGAGAAGTTGTCTCGATTTTAACCCGAGCCTGCTCACCTCCTTTCAGTTTGGCATCGAGGAGTTTAATGCGGAGAATCTTTTGAGGCATGGTTACCACCCCCACTCCTTCATCAGAGTCAGATGTGCCCTCTATGAGTGGCTTCTCATTATTGATTTCTTCAATGGTGCCATCCATGCTCCAGGCTTGCTGCTCTTGATCTGAATCTACCTCTACTTGGATCTGTTCTCCGATGGATATGCCTAAGGTTGACAGACGCTTTGCATCCGCTCTAATCTCGAGCCTGTACCCTTGGCTGCTTTTCGTGACAATGATATCCGGCTCGCCAGCGGAAGCCAGTCCTTCTACCGCGTTCACCTTCGTAATAATACCGTTGAACGGAGCGGTAAGTACCTGATCTTTGGACAGTTGTTCTCTCATTAGGTTGATCTTGCGCTCCTGCGCAGCAATATCCAGTTTCCCTTTTTCAATATCACGTTGTGCACTGCGCCGCTTGAGTTCATCTTCTTCATAAGACGCCAGGATATACTGGTCCTGAAAACTCTGCTGGTCGATCTTCTGCTTTTCCAGATTTGTTAGTTCAACTTCAATATCTTGTTCTGCCGGTTTACTGTCATAGGTGATAAGCTTCTGTCCTTTTTTTACACGTTCGCCTTCTTTCACATGAACTTGCTGAGTCTTCCAGGTGGTTGAACCAAATAACCTGGCTTCAGCAATCGGCTGAAGAATTCCACTACCTTCTATAACTAACGGAATGCCTCCCTTTTGCGGCTGCTCCGTAGTCACTTTCGGTAAGGTCAGCGATTGCAGTGTGTTGCTGAACAATGTAAATAGCAACAGCAATCCCATAAAACTGATGAACATGACTAGAATGATTCGCTTTCGTCTTTGTTCTGCAGGTCCTGTAGCTAACGCCATATCCTTTCTTCTCCTCCTCAAACCCGCACTGAAAAGTTAACCTTTAACTCCGGATAATTGAATTCCTTCAATGAAATACGATTCCGCATACAGAAATACCATCACCATCGGTGCCATATAGAGCATGGATGCAGCAAAAGCAATCCCCTGGTCGCTTTGATTAATCGCAGATAAAAAGACGGACAGCGGCTGCTTGAACGGGTCATCCAAAAAAATAAGAGGCTGTTCCACCATGTTCCAATAATCAACGAAGAGCAAGATCACAAGTGCGGCTAATCCTGGCTTGATCATCGGAACAATCATCGTTACAAATATCCTTAAATGTCCTGCTCCGTCCATTTTGGCAGCCTCAATGTAGGCGTAAGGAATGTCCAGCATGAATTGTCTGAGCATAAACACGCCAAAAGCTGCGAAGATGCCAGGAACAATGATGGCACTCGTACTATTCAGCATCCCAAGCATATCGACCATAATATAATTGGGTACCAGCGTGACTTGGAATGGCATGAGCATCGTCATGACATATACCAAAAACATAGAGTCTCGGCCACGAAATTTTAACTTGGAGAATGCATAGGCAGCCAGAGCTGCAACAAGAGTCTGACCTACAATAATCGGTACTACCATGAATATGGAATTCCAGAACATCATGAGATATTTCGGGTTATCAATAAATATCTTCCAATACTGTGCAAAGGACACCTTATCCGGAATTAGTTTCAGGTTTGCAAATGCACCATTCGTACCAACTCCTGCTTCATTCATTTGCCCGATAAGACTGTAATTGAGTCCAATTTCCTGTTCTGTCATCATCGAATTTGTGAATATAATCACAATTGGAGATATTAAGATCATGGCAATAACACTCAGGCCGAATGTTAATACACCATTTTTCAATATGTAGACTATTCGCACAGACTTCGCTTCACCTCCTATTCCATGTACTGCCGATGGCGACGCTCCATTGCAAACAGTACCAGAACGATCAGCAGTATACTGACAAACATCAAGGATGCCGCGGCTGTTAGTTTCTGAATGTCGAGTGATATGAACATATTGTTCATATAGTGCTGCATCATGTAAATACTGTCATGGGGGTAATCCCCTGCAATCAGATACGTTTCCCTAAATACTTTAAATGAGTTGATAATGGACATAATCACTACAAAAAACATCGTTGAATTCAGATACACCCATGTAACACTCCGGAATTGCCGTAAACGACCAGCACCCTCAATTCGAGCTGTCTCATAGTAATCCTTTGGAATCTGCTGCAGCCCGGCAAGGAATAAAATGACGTTGTAGCCTATGTTCTTCCATATATACACGATCATCACGACTATCGGTGCCGATTCGGATTTCATCCAATCTACTCGTCCATATCCGAAACTGTCCAGCCATGCGTTCAGGGATCCGTTCCAATCAAAAAGTATTTTCCATATCATGATGATCGAAGCGGTGGGCACAACAAGTGGCATTACATAAGCTGTTCGAAGCCATTTTTGGATATAGGCATTTTTATGCAAAAGCATCGCTAACCCCAATGACAACATAACCATAAGTGGAACACTGATCGTGCTGAAGTATAACGTGTTCGAAGCTGCATTGAGGAAAGAAGCACTTCCGAGTAGCTCGCGATAATTATTGAAGCCCACAAAATGACCGTCTACCGAATGGCTCATAAACGAATAATACACGCCCATAGCAAATGGAATAAGGTAAAAGAGTGCGAATCCGATGCCGCTTGGCATAAGGAATAACATGGCCGCCGAAGCATCCTTACGGAGCCATTTTTTCATGGTTTTCTAGATTCATCCTTTCACAGTTAAGTTTAGTCTTTCATTCTGGTTCCTGTTTCGCCTCCCTTTAAAGTTATTTTAGAAAAGATTGCTTAAGAAAATAGTGGTAAAATATTAAAAAATTATAAAGTTTCTTACTGAGATCACATTGCTCCTCTTGCACAAATTCGAGCAAAATGAATGATTATATACAATAATTCCTCGTTCGATAAGGAGATCTTAAAATCTGGGCTCCCACCCATTCCCCTGTTCAATTGCCTACATACAATACATTAGACTAATGAACAGGAGTGATGTGATATGACATTTTTACCTCCTTTTGGACCTGGTGGAGGATTCGGCGGACCGGGTGGTCCCGGAGGACCTGGAGGCCCCGGAGGCCCCGGTGGATTTCCTGGTCCGCCATCCTTCCCTGGCGGTGGAGGTGGCGGACCACAAGGCGTTCAGCAACCTCCCGGTCCGCCACCATCATTCACTCCACAGCAACCCGCTGCTACTTTGTATGCGGTAGATCCAAGAGCCATATCCGGCTGTCTGTTTCGGTACACCTATATCTGGCCGGATCGTGGTCCCGGCTTCTGGATGTACCCGGTATTTGTAGGTAGAAATTCGGTGGCTGGCTTCCGTTGGAATGGTTTCTTCTGGCTATACACCGGCATCGATCTGCAGCGAATCAGTTCGTTTAGCTGTTTCTAGAAGAAATCCCCTGTATACGGATCAATCCGTATACAGGGGACTTTAATTTTTGTATTTGGACTAGTTCAGCTTGTCTAAAGCAACTTAATCAGCTTTTCCAGTTCATCAACCAATCTTTTTGCAAGTTCAAAATTAGTATCTTTTAAAGCCAATTCGATTTTCATTTCAACAGACTTTTTCTGTTGTTCCGTTTCCAGATAGTTTTCATCGAAATGACTCGTATATATCATCTCTCTAAATTCTTCTATACTCATTTTAGTGATCGTTTTGTCCTCAATAATCAAAACATAATCCATACCATTTACAACCGAATAGAAATCATGAGAAATCATGAGAATTGCACCTTTGTAGTCCTCAATAGCTTTTTCCAATGCGATTTGCGAGTAGATGTCTAAATGGCTTGTCGGTTCATCCAGAAGCAACACGTTTGCTTGACTGGCAGCAACTTTGGCCAGTTGAAGCATATTTTTTTCGCCACCAGATAAAGATTCTATCTTCTGATCAAGGATTTCCCCTTCGAAGCCATAGTCTGTAAGATGAGATCTAATCTCATCATACGTTTGGAACCCGGCATCAATAAAGTCGTTTAGTATCGTATTCGAATCCTTGAGCATTTCGCCTTGGAACTGAGATAAATAAGCCATCGTGGCATCAGCATGTATTTCAATGGAATCCTGATTATTTTGGGAGATTTCTCGAAGTAACGTCGTCTTCCCGGTACCGTTTGGACCAATCAAGGCTACTTTGTCCGTTGATCTGATCTGAAAGTTCACATTTTTCAAAAGTAACTCGTCAAAGGAAACGCCATAATTATGGACGTTAACCACAACGGTGTCTTCGATTTCGTTATCCATACCGAAACGGATATTTGGCTGCTTGATATCAACAAAGGGCTCTTTAATTCGACGTGCTTCCAATCGCTCTTGAAACCTGACTCTGGCTTTTAACGCTCTGCCTCTGGAGGCTTCCGAGTTATACGTGGCGATCTCTCTGAGATTGTCGATGATGTGGTCGTATCTCTCAATCTCTTCAGCTTCAGCAACCGCGATTTCTTGCAGCTCGATCTTCGTCTGAAGCAGCGAGAAGTTGTAATCGATGTAGCGCCCGTCAAACTCTTGGAGCTCCGTGTTTTCAAGATGTATTATTTTATTGAAACAATGATTCAACAGATAGCGGTTGTGCGTAACAACGAGCAGCATTCCTTTGTGGGAATTAATCAATTTTTTAAGTGCATTCAGGTTTTCGAAGTCTAAAAAACATCGGGTTCGTCCATGATCATGAAGTCTGGACGATTCAGCATTTCCTTCATCACTTGAATAAGTTTGAATTCCCCGCCGCTTAATTCGGATACATCCAGATCCTTTAGCTTCATGAGGTTGGCCAGGTTGAGCTGCTTATTAATGGTGTTTTCGTAATGATCCCCATCCATTGCCTCGAAGGCATCCAAAGCCAATTGAACTTTATCCATCAGCGAATCCATATCGGATGTCGTTGCCATTTCCGCATAAAGGGCTGTGATTTCGTCTTGTATCTTGATGAATTCTTCTCCGATGAATTCAAAAACGGTCATTTCTTTCGTGCGGTCAACTTGCGAGAACTGACTCACATACCCGATTTTGCAATCCGGGTCTATCTCCAATTTACCATCAAACAAATATCTTTCCGGATCCATCAGTATATCAATCAGTGTACTTTTCCCACTGCCACTTGTTCCGATAAAAGCGCAATGTTGCGCTTCTTCAAGCGTGAACGAAATATGGTTATACAGTTCTTTTTGTGGAAACGAGAAGGATAAGTTATCAATTTTTATCATAGTGTTACCTTTCTTTATAACTAAAATGGTGAGTATGATTTTGAATAATTTGTCGAACACAGACTTTTAGAGTAACACTGTTTACCACCAAGTACAATCCATTTGTAGCTCTTCCCCTCACTCAAAAATTAGAAAATTACCTTTAGCAAGTTCCTTCCAGAATATATGTATATACAAATTTAGAATTAGTCTTCATTTCCCCCTTCATTGTTACGATAAATAGTATGGGGTTATACAAATAAACCCTATTGCTTTATTACATCCAAGGGGGAGCAGAACGTGAGACAGACTCGCAAAAAAAAGATGGATTTAAGGTTCAAACTGTATTTGATCATTCTGGTTCCATTACTGGCCATGGGCGGCCTCATCATGTGGACCACTATCGATTCCAGTAAAAATGCGTCACTTATGACCATGCAGCATAACAATCAGCAATTGGCAGTAAATACTGCCTCTCAACTAGGCAAGGAATCTGAATTAATCAAGACATTATCCTCTACTGCTTCAGAGGAGAGCAGCGAATACAAACGTCTTAGAGACGAACTTGTTAAAGTTAGGCTTCAATCGGGAGCCTTATATGTTTATATGTATGAAAAAACTTCGGACGGGTGGATCTACACGGTGGATGGAGCGGATTGGGACGATACGGAATATAGCCCATACGGGACTGCCATGGAATTCAATCCCCAGATTCAGGAACGCTTATTAAGCGGAGAAGTCATCACAACAGGTATAGTAGACGATCCAACCTGGGGAGAGCTGTTGTCCTCCTTTACACCAATCAAGGATTCGCAAGGGGCGATTATTGGCTATCTGGGCATTGATATTTCTGCTGGAGAAGTGAATCAAGTCTCTGCAATATCTGTAAATAATGCCTTTCGGACCATTATTCCGATTTTCGTGGTAGTACTGATTCTTTCGCTGGCCATGATGTTATTGGTGGTAAGAGGCATCCTCAGACAAGTACGTGATATTAAGTCCAGCCTCGAACAGGTTGCAGATGGGAATCTCAAAGTTGTTTCTACACATATAACCAACGATCAGCTCGGTGACATCAGTGATTTGATTAATGTCATGGTTGCGCAATTGACGAACATCCTGATGGGAATACAGCAAGGTTCGAATACGCTGCAGCAGTCCTCTGCAAATATTGCGGAAACGGCTCAGGCGAACCAGCGCCAGACCGAAGAACTTTCCAGAGCAATCGAAGAGATTGCTATAGGCTCCATGAAACAGGCACAAGAAACCGAACATTCCGTCCAGCATTCGGAGAATCTCGGCAAAATTATGGATGAGGTAGGTTCCTATGTGGAACAGTTTACCCATACTTCAGAGCAGCTGTCTGCCGTACAAGCACAGGTAACACGTGAACATGAGGTTCTGCTTGAAAAAGGCCGGGAGAATGCCAAGCGGGTTGAGCATCAGCAAGAGATTTCCAGGTCCCTAACAACACAATCGGAACTCGCTTCCTCCATTAGTGGACAAATCCATAACATCCTGAAACAAACCCAGATCCTATCGCTGAATGCTTCCATCGAGGCAGCCCGTGCTGGCGAGGCGGGTAAAGGTTTTGCGGTGGTTGCTGGTGAAATGGGTCTGCTTGCTCAACAGTCCGAACGTTCCATTCAGGAGATTGATGTGATTCTGAGTTCATTTGTTCAAGAAACCCATCGGATGGGCAGTCATTTTGAAGCGAACATGGTGGCCGTCAAGGAACAGGAAACACAGATCGCTGATTGCCTTCAGGCGTTCCGACAGGTTAGCCAATTATCGACTGAAGTGCACGAGCTTGCTCAGCGCTTGGAAAACCGGACGATGGATATGCATTCCATTCGACAGGAGGTAGAACAGCACCTGAGCTATATCGCGTCTGCAACCGAGGAAACTTCAGCCATGGCTGAAGAAGTCACGGCCAGTGCTGTAGAGCAGCAGCGATCGGCGAGTGAATTATCGAACATCTCCGGGCAGCTCGCCGGCCTTTCTGGCAACCTCAAATCCTATTCCGATCAATTTCAGATCGAAGTCACGGATTGAGAAAGGAAATTCCTGTTCGAACGAGGGGAGTGCATACAGCATTCACCGACGTATTAGGTGATACATCACGTTGACTTATCCATGATTCCTCATTTATAATTCGGACGTATGTATTCATTCGGGTATTTGCGTAAAGGGCCTCCCTGCTGTGTTTGATCTGAGCAAACGTCCTTGGGTTGATGCCGATGGTGACACTTCGGAGGCCATCGCCCGGCATATTGACACATGTCCAAGCGGAGCATTGACGTACAAGCTTCTGAACGATGAATTCTCAACCAAGAAAGAGGATGAATATGCATAAAGTAGAACATGAAGTTGCCAACAAAAGATTTCTTATTCAAGATAACGGTGACACTGCTGCGGTGATGACGTATGTCATCTCAAGTCCAGAACTGTACATTATTGATCACACATTGGTCGAAAATGCATACCGAGGACAAGGGCTTGGCGATGAACTTATCAAAGCCATGGTGGAATACGCGCGGAAAACGGGATTAAGATTTTACCATTATGTCCTTTTGCCAAGGGACGTTTCGAGCGTATCACTGAATATGCAGATGTTCTCCATCAATAACACGACTATTCACAGTTGATTTTTATAGGGCTACACAACGGGTTACGCAATAATAAAAGGCGCTATATCATTCATTCCATGATATAGACGCCTTTTATTGTTTCCTGCTTATACTTTAACCGCTTAAACCAACAATGGTTTCGAACGGTCGCAACACCAGTGACAGCATGCCATTCTCATAGTTGGTAAGCCAGATTTCTGAGAAATTCAGGCCAAGCTCCTCTTCCTCAAGCTCCACGATGTGTTCAGTGAGATTGATGACCACCAGTACCTTTTGGTCTGCCAGTGTACGTGTATAGGCACATACACTCGGATGATCCGGCATAAGCAGCTCATAGATCCCATAGGTCAACGTATCGTGGTTTTTTCGCAGCTGAATCATCTGTTTGTAAAAGTGAAGGATGGAACGTGGTTCCTGCAGTTGTTTCTCCACATTAATATGGATGTAATTGTCATTCACCTTCAGCCATGGCGTACCCGTAGTAAACCCGGCTTCTGTGGCCGAAGACCATTGCATCGGCGTTCTGGAATTATCACGACTTGAAGCCCAGATGATGCTCATGATTTCCTCATGCGACATCCCTTCTTCACGTTTGATCTGATACAGATTCCGATCGGCTATGTCGTTATAATCTTCTATTGAAGGGAAAGCCACGTTTGTCATGCCGATCTCTTGGCCTTGATATATGAAAGGTGTGCCTTGCATGAAAAAGTACATGGCTCCAAGCGCTGTGGCGCTTTCATACCAATACTTTGCATCATTTCCCCAAGATGAAACTTTGCGAGGCTGATCATGATTTTCAATAAACAAAGCATTCCAGCCGATGCCTTCCAGTGATTTTTGCCACTTGGTCAAAACGTTTTTCAATTTGGGAACATCCAGTTGTCTGTCCGTGCTGTTGTTCCAAAGGTCCAGGTGTTCGAATTGGAAGACCATATTAAATTTCCCTCTGACTTCACAGATCCAATCGAGCAGATCTTCCTGGTCCTCCACCTTAACTCCATTTGCTTCACCAACCGTCACAACGTCATATCTGGACAATGTGTTCTCTTTCATTTCTTGCAGATAACTCTGGATTCCCTTCACATTCATATGCTTTTCAAAAGAAGAAATGTATTTGACGCCTTCCTTGATTGGCATATCCAACAAGCCCTCTTCTTTGTGAATATGGCTGATTGCATCGACACGGAAACCATCAATCCCTTTATCCAGCCACCAATTCATCATTTCATAGATGGACTTCCGAACTTCTGGATTTGCCCAATTCAAGTCCGGTTGTTTCTTGGAGAACAGATGGAGATAGTACTGTCCGGAGACCTCATCATATTCCCACGCTGAACCGCCAAATATGCTCTCCCAGTTATTCGGTTCGTCTCCATTCTTCCCATCTCTCCAGATGTACCAATCTCGTTTGGGGTTATCCAGTGAAGTTCTGGATTCAATAAACCACGGGTGTTCGTCACTTGTATGATTAATTACCAAGTCCATGATGAGTTTCATGCCGCGGTGATGCACTTCATGCAGTAATTGATCAAAGTCCGCCATCGTGCCGAATTCATCCATAATGGAACAATAATCACTGATGTCATAACCATTATCATCGTTGGGTGATTTATACATTGGACAGATCCAGATCAGATCAATACCGAGATCCTGGATATAATCCAGTTTGGATATGATCCCCTTGATATCACCAACCCCGTCTCCGTTGGAATCCATAAAACTTCTCGGATAGATTTGATACGCTACTGCTTCTTTCCACCATACTCTTTTCATGGAATATAATCCTTCTTTCTCAACCACGATATAAACTGCACCAAACGATCACACAAGGGCACTACGAGCGCATTACCACCTTCCGATCGCTGTTATCCCCAGATTTTTTGAATCCCCTTCTCAAAGGGGAAAATCCGGCGATAAGCGTATGCTTCCGATGCAGCTTTCCTTCAGAAAGCTTTTAGGCGAACGCTTCGCTTCTCCAGATTGGTTCTGCCTCTCCGTTAACGTGTGTCTGTTTATACGGTTTATATAGACTTTATTTATAGTATTATTCTTTTACGCATGCATAAGGTACATTCTTGCTTCATATGGGCGTAATATGCTCTCTGAGTGCTCACCTGCATAATTGGATATCAAAAGCTGATTGCACCCTGTTAACTGTTCCTTAAGTGAGATTTCGATCGTATTCCCCGTGAAATTGCATACCACCAGAATCATCGTATCATTTAACGTGCGGGTATACGCAAACACGTCGGGGTTCTCTGGAAAGATCAGCTCATAATCACCATATACGATGACTTCATGATCTTTTCGTATTTGAATTAACTTCCGGTAATAATGGAATATCGATTCAGGGTTATTCAAATTTTCCTCGGCATGGATGTGCTTGTAATTCGGATTGACCTTAATCCAAGGTTCCCCTTGTGTAAAACCAGCGTTATCGGAAGCATCCCATTGCATGGGTGTGCGTGCATTATCACGTCCCTTGGCGTAGATCGACTCCATTACACTTCGTTCAGGATAACCTTTCCCCATTCTTTCCTTATAAAAGTTGAGCAATTCAATATCCCGATACTCCTCGATCGCATATTGAACATTGGTCATTCCCAATTCTTCACCCTGATAAATGTAAGGTGTACCTTGCATGCCATGAAGAAGGGTAGCGAGCATTTTCGCCGATTCAATTCGGAATTCTCCGTCATCTCCCCAGCGGGATACAATGCGAGGCAAATCATGGTTGTTCCAGAACAAGCTGTTCCAGGCATCGCCCTTAAGCTCCGTCTGCCACTTGGATAGTACTTTTTTCAATTCCAGCACATCCAAAGGCTTAAGATCCCATTTTCCTTTGCCTTCTTGTTCATCCAAGCTGATGTGTTCAAATTGGAAGACCATTGAGAACTCGCTTCCGTCCGGGTTGCTGTACAGTTTGGCGATCTCTGGAGTAGCGCCCCATGTTTCTCCAACCGTTAACAGATCTTCCGCCTTTTGAAACGTTTCTTTACTCAGTTCCCTGATATATTGATGCAGATTAGGTCCGTTTCCTGTAATCTTCGCATCCGGCTCTTTACCGATTAAGTCGATGACATCAAGTCGAAAACCACCAACACCCTTATCGATCCACCAATGGATCATGTCGTATATCTCCTGCCGGACTTTGGGGTTTTCCCAGTTGAGATCTGGCTGTTTTACGGAAAATAGATGCAAATAATATTGCCCAATCTCAGGCACCCATTCCCAGGCTGAACCGCCAAAAGTGGAACCCAAGTCGTTCGGAGGTGTTCCTTCAACACCATCTCTCCAGACGTAGTAGTCATAGTACGGATTGTCTTTGCCTTTCTTGGCTTCTAGAAACCAGGGATGTTCATCCGATGTGTGGTTCAACACCAGATCCATAATGATCCGAATGTCTCGTTGCCCGGCTTCAAGAATTAACGTATCCATATCTTCCAAAGACCCAAACATCGGATCGATATCCTGATAATCTGAAATATCATATCCGTAATCATCTTGTGGAGACTTGCATACAGGTGATAACCAGATTGCACCAATGCCGAGCTGCTGCAAATAATCCAATCGGGACACAATGCCTTTCAAGTCGCCGATGCCATCTCCATTTCGGTCCTGAAAGCTGCGTGAATATATTTGATACACAACGGTTTCTTTCCACCATTTTTTATTTTCCATGTTATACAGCCTTTCTACCTTCTCCAGATTGGTGTACCTCTCTGTTAAGGTGTGTTATAAGCTCTCATTATTCTTTGACCGATCCGACGACAATGCCAGTGACAAAGTATTTTTGCAGCAGCGGATAAATCAGCAATAGCGGAATAACAGCAACTACGATTTTGGCTGCGTTCAGGTTTTTGTTCGAAATTTCAGTCAGGTTGCTGAGTTCGCTGGAGTTGGTGCCGGCTTGAAGCAAATCGGCAATATTTACGTTAAGGGACTGAATATAGGTCATTAACGGATAATTGCTGACTTTGGTCATATAGATCAAACCACTGAAGAAGTCATTCCATGTACCCACAATACTGAACAGAGCGACTGTCGCCAGCGCAGGAATGGACACGGGAACATACACTTTGAACAGTACTTGAAGCGGATTCGCTCCATCAATGAACGCTGCCTCTTCAAGCGCTTTAGGTACAGCGGAGAAAAAATTCATCACGAGGATGACACTGAATATCGGGACAGCGCCGGGCAGAACGAGTGCCCATATCGTATTCAGCATATCCAGGTTTTTGATCAGCAGGTAGCTTGGAATCATGCCTCCACTGAACAACATGGCAAAAATCATGATATTCATATAGATGTTTCTGCCTTTAAATCCTCTTAGATTTGGATAACGGATAAGCCATCAAAATAATCAAAATCATATTTAGCGCAAGGCTAAGCGCGACACGTAGAATGGAGATACCGAAGGAACGCCAGAACTGTGCATCATCGATAATTTTGGTATACGCGGCTGTTGTAAAATTGACCGGAACGAGACCGACTGCATTTGCAGATACCGCTTCGCTGCTGCTGAATGATATGGCAACGATATTCCATAACGGAAGAAGGCAGACCAATGCCAGCATAATGACGATGGCATAGATGGCAAACCGGCCAATTCGTTCTTTGAAGTTTGCAGAATAGGACACAGGTTTGGCCTCCTTAGAATATTTTTCGATCGGTATATTTTTTGGCCAACTGGTTGGCAGACATAAGCAGCACAATGCCGATTACAGACTTGAACAAACCAACTGCTGTACCGAAGCTATACTGTCGCCCAACGAGACCGATCCGATAGACATAGGTATCCAGAATGTCGCCCGACTCATAGACAACCGGGTTATACAAGTTATAGATCTGATCGAAACCGGCACTCAAAATATTGGTCAGGCTCATTACACCCATGAGCAGAATGATAGGGAGCATGCCTGGCAAGGTAATATGCCATACTTTTCGCCACCAACTGGCTCCATCCATTCCTGCTGCCTCGTACAGACCGGGATCAATGGACGTAATGGCAGCCAAATAGACGATGGAACTGTAACCGAACTCCTTCCATACATCTGTTCCTATAATCAGTGGCTGGAACCAAGTGTTGCTGCCAAGAAAATTAATATTCTCCAGGCCAAAGAACGCGAGCATTTGGTTCACAATTCCGTCCAAACTGAACATGTTGACCACGACGGATGCCAGGACCACCCAAGATAGAAAGTGCGGCAGATAAACAATCGTCTGCACGGACTTTTTAACGTATTTGATACGAATCTCATTTAACAAAACGGAAAAAATGATAGCCATCATCGTTCCAAGCAAAATCTTGCCAATCGCAATCACCAGCGTATTGCTGACGACCTGCGCGATATCCGGCAGCTTGAACATATACATAAAATGCTTCAGCCCTACAAATTCAGAGCCAAACATTCCTTTCGCCGGTACATAGTCCTGAAAAGCTGTGATGACGCCGACCATCGGGATATAGCTGAATATCAGCAAAAACAAAATGCCCGGCAGCATCATCATATGGTACATGGCACCTGGACCAAGCCGCCCTCTCGCTTTCAATTTCCCCTGTTTCATGGATGAACCCCTTTCGTTGAAGAAAGGCTGCATATCGCAGCCCTGCTACTGTGCGTGGATATTATTGTTTGGCTGCGATCTCATCTTCAATTTCCTGAATGACTTGATCACCGCCTTGTTTTTTCCAGTTATTCACGAATGTATCGAAGTAGTCCAAAGGTTCAGAGCCCGTTATGATTTTGATAAACGATTCCTGCTCTAACTTCGTCAGATTGGCCCACGTCTGTTTCATGCTTGGTGCAGTGCCAGAGAAAGCAGGTGTCATCCATACGAATTTGTTTTCCTGTGTCAGTTTGTCGATCAGCCCAACTCCATTGATTCGTGAATGATATTTGGACCAAGCTGTTACATTATCCGTATCCATGTCGCTCAAGTAGGTTTTGATGCTTCCGATATTGTTTTTCGATTCGGTTGTTCGAACCTCATCCAGACCAATCTCTCCTTTGATCCCGCGAACAACATCAGAGTAATCATCGAGCAGCGATGTAGCCGAGTTGACTTCGATGTTAAAAGGTCTCGTCGATCCGTCTACCCCAGTCTCCTGGTACTTGGCAGCCTCCGGCATGGTTGTAGCGGCATCTTTATCATTGGCCAGTTTATCGTAGAACAGGTTAAGAATCTTAACGGCCAGTTCAGGGTGTTCATATCCCTTTCTCACCACGATAAACTGATTGGATGGATTGGCATGCGCCACGTTGACCTTGCCGTCTGCATCTTCCAGCGTATAAGCCGAGAACTTCGCATTTTTGTCCATCTGTTTCGCACTGATCAGTCCCCAGTCAGGGATATGCCATGGTCCAAAAGCAATACCGCTTTGGCCGTTGGCGTAGAGTGCGGTAATATCGTCAAACGTGCGGGTTCCAAATTGCGGGTCAATGATACCATTCTTGAACCATTCGGCCATGATCCCCAGCATCTGCTTCGTTTCTTCTGTTGTGGAACCATACACGATTTTGCCGTCGTCACCATTCATCCAATATTGCGGGAAAGCTCCCTCGGTTGAGGCCACACCCAGCATCGTATAAGCAGAGCCATTGTAATCGGTTGTATTCATCGTGTTCACAAATGGAATACCTACCGGGTTCCCGGATTGGCCCGGGTCTCTTTCCAGGAATTCCTGTGCCGTTTTCTCCACTTCACTCAGCGAAATGGCTCCGTCTCCATCGGCATCAAGTTGAATCCCCAGCAGATCCAGCCAATCTTGCCGGACCCAAACCATCGTTGGTGCGGAATCCAGAGAAGTTGCCGGAAGTCCCATCAAACGTCCATCAATCGTTGCATTATCTAATGCTCGACCATCATAGGAATCGTATATCTGCTTGATATTGTCCGTAGCATATTGATCATATATGGCTGTGAGATCCTCAATCAGATCGTTATCCACCAGCTCTTTCAGTTCATCTTTGGAATCAACACGCATCATGTCCGGCAATTCCCCGGATGCGATGGCGAGCGAAACCTGGCGGCTATAATCTTCGCCATTGGCTTCAAATTGATCTGTAATCTGAGCGTTAAATGTGTCTTTGACCAGTCGAGTATATGCGTTGTTTTCATAGGTATCACCGGCCGGCAGTTTGGGATTGGCTGTCGTTACCCTTCCCATGGTTACGGAAATTTCGTCTTTATAGGCACTGAACGGATCTCCCGGCGTTACCTCATACTTGCCTGCTTCCTCTGCAGTCGGCGGAGTGGAAGAGTCTCCGCATGCCGCGAGGATTGCAACCATCAAGGCTGACATGGACAGTACGGCCAGACCTTTCGTCAGCATTTTGCTTTTCATGGACCATGTTGTTTTCATCTAATTCGATTCCCCTTTATTCTGATGTTCATTTTTGTTTGCGCTTTCATTATAAAATGAAGTGTAGATTAATGGAGATAGGGATTGTTCGGCCGTTTGGATAGAGTAATGTGTACAGTTTTCATTCGAAACGACGAAACACTTCCGACTTGTGAGCATTTACCCTACCTGCTGATCTACATTTGTCTAACTCCTCTCACTTTGACTCAAAAACAAAAGCCGTCAGCTCCTGAAACAGGAAGCTGTCGGCTATTAAATTCCTCTGCCTTGCTGCCGATACTCGCTTGGAAGAAGACCTGTCAGCTCGCGAAAAATCCGGCTAAAATATTTCTCATCTGTATAACCCACTCGCTCCGCAATCCAGAAGATGGTGTTGTTCGTATTGAGCAAATACTCTTTGGACTTCTCGATCCGGATGAACCGGGAGTATTCATTAAAGGTTTTCCCCATTAGATCTTTGAAACATTGACTGAAATAACTTCGGCTGATATTGAGTTGTTGGGAGAGACCTGAAGCTGTATAGGCTTGTTCCATATCATGCTGCACGATCATCACAGCTTTTTTTACCGCATCAATGATTTCCGGCGAATACGACGTTTGTTCATCTGCCTTTCGAATGCTTGCAGCAGTCTGTTTAATCCATTCCTCAACCTCGTACCAGGATTCGAAAGAATGAATCATGGAGATTCTTCCAAGCGTGGTTTGGGCAAAAAGATGGTTCCATTCCATCACGATGGAGTACAGCAGTCCCATCAAGGGACCTTTATGTAATCGTAATGATATAAACTGGTCAATAAGCTGGTCATAGTAACTCTCCTGGTGGGTCCATAGTGTCTGGAACCAGCTTTGCTTAATCCGATCCATATCTTCATCCTGCGGTTCTTTTGAACATATGTTCCTCTCATTCATTGAAACATTAATGACTGGGGTATTGGGGTTGTAAGCATAGAATAAAGAAGTATCTGTATAATTCATAATCCAGTGTTTAATTTGCGACCACTTGCGCTGTTGTACATCAGACAATACCAACAATGTACCATGGGGAACTTGATCCAGGGACGCCTTCAATTGATGGAATAGTTGATTCTCTTTGGACGGGTGGGCAGCCCACATGCAGCTATTACGTTCAACCTCCCACCTGATCTCACTGTCCTGCGCAGTTATCTCCATCGGCCACGTATGCTCTGATTTGCGATCCTGTGAAACAAGTACATACACATTTTCATAATGCACATTGATTTCATTCTGTGAAGGCATCTTTCGGATCGTGTTCGTCAACCCGTTCATTCGGGTATGTATCCGTTGCAGGACATGTTCGAATTGCTCTTTCTCCAGCTGGACTTTGGCTATATAGTCGATGGCTCCAAGCCTAAGCGCTTCCTGAATATAATCGAAATCCTGATGCAGGGTTAACACAACGATATGAAGTTCGGGATAAAGCTGCCTCGCAGCACGCATTAGTTCAATCCCTGACATGACGGGCATCGCAAGATCCGTCAGCATCAGATCGACCGGCTGGGTTTTCAAGAAATCCAGTGCTTTCGCCCCGTTGCTGGCCTCTCCTACAACCTCCATGTTGAACTCGTTCCATGGCATCGCAGAGCTAATGCCTTTGCGTACCAGCTTATCATCATCTACAATCAATACCTTAATCATGCCGAGATATCTTCTCCTTTAATAGGCAATACGAGCAGAATGCTGGTCCCTGTTCCCAATTCACTCTCGATTACCAGTTGTGCTTGGTCCCCATACTGTGCCTTCAACATGCGGTGAACGTAATTGAGTCCGATACCCATTCCAACTTTTTGTTGTTCAGCCACACGATTGTTAAGCAGATTATGAATGGTCTCTTCTGTCATGCCTGTCCCATTATCTTGGATCATAATGTTCAACGTTGTAGTGCATGTCACTTCAATCTGTATAAAACCTTCGTCACTCAATCCATGATATAACGAATTTTCAACCAGCGGTTGCAGAATGAAGCGGGGCACAGGAATTTGAAGCACCTGTTCATCCGCAGTAATCCGGACGTCAAATTCAAAGTCATACCGAATCTGCTGCAAAATCAGATACTGTCTTAACGCATCAATCTCCTCTTCCATCGTGGATACTTGCCCTAATTTGCCCAGATTGTAATAGAGCAACTTGTTCAAGGACTGTACGAGTTTGTCGATCTCCCCTTGACCGTTCATGACGGCCAACCAGTGCACCGTATCCAGTGTATTCATCAGAAAGTGAGGGTTGATCTGATAGAGCAGTTTTTCGACCTCCAGGTCCGCACGAATCTTCTCTTTCTGCTGAACTTCCTTGAAGAGGTCGCCGATTTGATGCTGCATATTCGAAAATTCACCGAGCAGAAAATCAAATTCGGGAATCTGAGTACGAGCCTGGCTTCCTGTAGTTTGTGGATTCTTGGACATCCCATTGATTTCCGAATGGAACAGCCCGAGCGGTTTGTAGACCATCTTCCACAAGAGCCAGGCGAGAAACACGGTAAAGCCGAGGAAAAATAGAGCGACCAGCAGAATTTGAAGCAACCACTGGTTTTTCTCCTGTTGATATTGATCCTGCGAAATGACCGATACGACACTCCAATTCTGTGAAGAATCCTCCTTAAACCAGTGATACCCGCGGGATATTCCGTCCTTGGCAGGTTCTGTAGTTAGGCTGGCGAAATTCTCCCGACCTTCATGGCTTCCGGTATTTCACTGTACACAATGTTTCCTGAACCATCGAGAATGAGGTGGGATAACGCGCCGTTGTATTGAGAGTAACCCAACATATCCTGAGTAAGGCGGAAGCCGGATTCTACGTAAATATACACATCGTCCCTTTTGGAGAGTTGTACTTTTCGCAACGCAGACAGAACGAGTTGATCATCGAACCGATTCATACTGATATGAGGGCCGTAGTACTTAATACCATAGGTTTGGGAGAGCACAGGCAAAGATTCAAAAGAAAAACGTTCTTTGATTGGAAAGTTGCCAAATTGTGTGGTGCCTTCTTTCTGGAAGTAATATAACGTCAAACCGATATTCGGATTGGTAAAGGTAACCACACTTAATTCACTCTTTAATTCCTCCCGAGCCTCAATCAATTGAAAGATATCAGCGGAGGGATTCAAAAATTCATCCAGTCTCTTGCCTGAGGTACCACTGTAGGACAATTGCTGCGTAACGTGATTCAGATTGGTGATTGAATTCTCTAATGAGGATGTCACCTGCTGTAGATTGCTCCGAATGCCATCATCAATCTTGTTGGCGAAAATGGAATCAATCGTATAATAAGAGATTGCAAATATGCTGATAAAAGGGATAAATGCACTGAGAAAGAACAGTAAAAATATTCTTTTTTTAAGAGTCATGGGAACCTATTCTCCTTCTGAAAACGAAACAGCAAGCCTCCTGTGTATGGAAGCTTGCTCCAAGTCCAATTTCCTTTCATCATTATAGATTGATATTCAAATAAGTCAAACGCTTTCATACACGTAGTTGTCATTAGACTCACCGTTTAGAGCTTCTCAGAAAAGACAAAAGTGCTGCACCTCAGAATGATGAGGTGCAGCACTTTTGATAGACTTACTCTACTCTCGTACTGTCACATTTATTTTGTGTGATCTGGTTTCCCCTGAAGAATTACGAAGTACAGCTTCATACTCATAGGTTCCAGGTGCCCTTCCAGAGATTGAAGTAACCGCAGACTGTGCAGCAGGTGAGTGAGATTGCAGGGATTGTGTGTCAATCCCTACACCATTTTCGTAAAGTTCATATTCGGTTGCATTTGTTCCCCACCATAGATTCATGGTGACACGATAGTTCCCGTCACCGTCCCAATTGTCATGCGACAGTACGGCTTGCCCGGGGAAGCATCCGTGACGACAACAGTCAGCGGAACACTCTTGGTCGTACCGAGTGCATTGATTAATTCACCGGTATAGATATAGGTACCATTTTTCTTCCCAGTAATATCAACTTGAACAGATTGGGCGGATGGGGATTGATCCTCCAGAGAAATTTCCTTAATCAATTCACCATTCTCATACAGCTTGAACTGATTGCCGTTATTTCCCCACCACAGATTCATCGTGACGGTATAGTCCCCGTCTTTGAGCCCCGTGTCGTAACCATTATTGTCAGACAACACTGGAGTACCAGGGGCCCCGTTTGCTAGTGGTGTTGTCTGATGAAGCCATTCCTCCCACTTAAGCAGCACACTTGTCTGCTCATCCGTGAATACGGTTCCTCTGGCTGCTTGAACGTCATTACCGTAGGATGCCAGCCATTGACGCGCTTTTGCTCCTTCACGATTGCTTGCCTGCCTGTTTGGCCTGCTGTAACGTGTTCGCAAGCTGATCAGCAAGTACACCGGCATTCGGATCGATCGATTCATCAGCAAAGGCGTTGGTCAGATTGATCAGGCTGTCGAATGTAGCAATAACCCCAAAACGATATTCTACCGACTGTTCCCAGCCTGCCACATCGGAAACCGTGGCCGTAACTTGGTTCAGGCCCGGCTCCAGGGAATACGCTGGAGTGTCCAGGAGCACACCCTCCGGTTCTGACACACCGGATACCGTATCGGAAGCGGTATAACCAATTTCCACATGTTGATCAATGGTGTATTCGGTTTGACCATGAATTTCAATGGTTGGAGGTACGAGATCAATGGACACGGACAACGAGTGTTCACTCTCTTTGTTACCGTCAACATCGACGCTCCAGTAGGTGATCGTATGTGTGCCTTCTTCAGTCAGGTTCAACTGTGTTCCCCTCACCGTTTCGCCACCATTGATTTGATAATAGGTCCCTTCGATTTCGGAGTCTTCATCGCTTGCTGTAAAGGTGACTTGTACTGGAGAAGTATACCAGTCGTTCTGCGATTCCCCTTCCACAGTTGCCTTGGTATGCGGGGCTTCCTGCTCCGGTGATTCCCCTTCCAGCGTGACAAAATCAGATAAAGGGATATTCAAATCTTTTACAAGGCGTGCCACGAGTTCAGACACCTTGATTGCACCGTTCATCTGCAAATGTGTATTGTCTTCCGTAGTGCCTACCCACATGAATATCGATTTGGTTCCTTCTGTGCCAAGCTCCTGGAAATGCTCCCAACTGGCCTGGTTCAGATCGATGATGAGCGTTTCCGTTTCCTGCGCCGTTTCTTTCATCGCCTGTACGTATGCCGGAAAGCTTTTGTTCAGCACCTCTCCGGTAAAATCACGGCGGTTCACTGGTGTGACCAGAAACGGAATCGCACTTCGCTGGCGTGCACCGTCAATGTATTCTTTCAGATATACCTTGAACTGCTCGGGCGTGAGATAACGCTCCGGACGGGATGGTGTGGAATCGTTGTGGGACCACTGCATGAACAGATAATCTCCTTCATGAATGTCGAGCAAAAGATCATTGAGATATCCGCCAACCAGGAAGGTCTTGCTGCTCAATCCCCGACTGCCCGGTTATCAATACTGACTTCATTCTGATCGAAATAGTCGCCTAACGTTTCACCCCAGCCAGCTTGCGGACGATAATTCTCCGCGTAATTAGCCACGGTGGAATCGCTCGCCAAATAAATAACAGGCTTATCCCCGCCCCGTTTTCAGGCAGACGCTCAATCTTCAGTGCATTAATCTTCGGTGCATTTCCGGTGAAGTTGAAGTTAAATACTCCATCGATCAGGGCAATATCGTACGTAATTTCTTTGAATTCGCCCTTGGCAATGGTTGTGAGCGGCAGTTTTGTCATCTGCTCGACAACAACATTGGCACTGGTTGATTCCTCAGCATCCCCGATGGTCATCGTTACCCGGTAATTGGCTGGCTCCAACTCCACCAGGAAGGAGGTGCCGTTGACCCGTGTAAAATCCTCTTGGAGTGCATCACCGGTCTCCCGGTTCTCATCTTTGGTCAGTGCAGTATCGGCAAAGCCATACCCATTACCTTCGATGTACGCTCTTTTGGCATCTACTTTGATGTATCCTTCAGCAGCGCCGCCGGAACCAAAATCAAATTGGTATTCGTTTATTTCTTCGCCAGGTTCACTTGTCAATGAATCCTGCGCAACAGTTAACATATTCAACACATGGTCAACTTGAGCCTGAGTGGCTTCCGTATTAAATATCGCTTCCGCAGCTACCAAAGCTCGGTTCACTACAGCTTTGGATGCTTCTGTATAATTCGACAGATCCAGTGCTTTGATCTCATCGTACAGAGCGATTAAAGCCGTCTGGTCGCCGCCCTCTGAAGCAAGCTGCGTGCCTTCAATCCGCACATTGTCGATCTGGGTGGTCCAGTTCAACGTGCCTCCACCGCCTTTTCTCGTGCCCAGGAATCGAATGGCTCTTACGTTGTCCGCATAGGCGGCTGAACTCAGCGAAATATTTTCGATCGTTTGTGTAACTGTCGGATTCGCCAGATTTGTTAATGTCAGATCCAGCGTTTTCTTGGCAAAATGGATGGTTGCATCCACAGTGACCCACTGGTTCTTGTTCATTTCGGTAGCCGTTCCCCCTTCGGGGATAGCTGTATCTCCTGTCCCGTAGTCCGGATTGTATGCACCCACATAATAATGGATTTTGGTGCTTCCGGTTTTGGTATACATCGTGAACAGGGCATTTTCGTTGGAATCCTGAATCGTGAGATGACCTTCTGATGGATAGGCACTCACATTACCGGATTGCCAGTCAAAGTTCACCTTCACCTGATCACCGTTTACGGCATCAAACAGACGGAACACCTTGGCCCGATTGCCTGATCCGGAACCTGTGACGGACAGTACCTTATTTCCGGACTGTTCGATCACCGTTCCCGCCATGGTGCCTGCAATACCCGTGGCATTAACCATGGCGTACTGGTAGCCCGCAGCATCACCTTCAAAATCCTCTTCATAGAGCTGGATTTCCGGCTCTGGTTCGGGTTCGGTAATATCCGGGTCAATGACCAGCGATGAGATACTCAGCTCCATGTCTTTGACCGCACCAGCAACGAGTCCGGCAATTTTCTGTGCACCATAGCTGCTGAAATGGGTATTATCGTTGATTCCATTCGGGTATTTCGGATATTCACCCGGATTAGCATACAGAAATACCTTTTCCGTAGCGGTATTACCAATTTTGTCGTAGTACGCAATACTTAACTTGCTGAGATCAATCAGCGGGACGTTCTGCTCTTCCGCTACTTCCTTCGCAGCCTGCACATATGCAGGGAAGCTGACGTTAAATTCCTGAGTCACCGTATTGAAATCTCTCCGACCAACCGGAGTGAGCAATACCGGTGTAGCACCACGCTGTTTAGCACCGTTTATATAACGGGCCAGGTAGATCTTATAGTCCTCCGGTGAAGCATACCGATCCGGTATCCCTGCACTGGCGTCATTATGACCAAAGGATATGAAGAAGAAATCCCCGGGCTTGATTCGCTGCAAGATCGTATCCAGACGACCATCTACCATAAATGATTTGCTGCTTCGTCCGCCAATCGCATCGTTCACGATCACTGCGCCATTCGAGAAATAACGTCCGAACTGCTGACCCCATCCTTCTTGAGGAGCCTGCATTTCACTGTACGATTGCATGGTTGAATCACCAGCCATATAGATCGTGGTTGCCGCACCCGCTGTTTTCTCCGGATATTTTTCGATGATGACATCCTGAATGTCTATGGCTGTACCGGTGAAGAGCAGATCAAGCTGTCCATCCACCAGTGCAACATCATAGGAATACTCCAGTGGTGTTCCAGCGGTCACATGGGTTACGGCAAGCTTCTGAACGAATTCGGATTTCACCCCCACGTTCGAGTCATTGGCATCATTGCCCAATCGCAGTGTCACTTTGTAGTTGGCATTGGGCAGGTCAACAGCAAATGTCGTACCTGTCGTGACCGAAACTTCATTTTCACCTACGGTAACCCCGCTTGTATCCTTGAACCCATATCCCGTCTCTTGTGTGTATAACGTGTCTTGTATAGCCGTATTTCCTGACGCTGTCTCTGTACCAAAATCAAAACGGTAAACCTGCTCCGGCAGCTCTGCTTCGCGGGTCAATGCCAGATCAGCTTTTGGGAATGCTGTAGCTTCCGCTCCAAGATAAAAGCCGGTATGAGGCGGCTGATTGTAGGCAACATTTTGCCAGGCGACGCCAAGTCGGTACACAGGGTCCTGCATCAGCGTAGGGATGCGATAATCCGAAGGAATGGTCGTTGTGTAGAGACGATATTCCGAGCTATCTTCGCTCCGCAGCAGGATTTCTTCACGCCAGTCACCCAGAATGTCCGCCTGAAGCGCCGGGTTGCCTTTAGTATGATTATTCGTTAAAGTACCAGTTGCACGGAAGATTTCATTCAGCTTTTTATTTTCGTAATCCCATTTGTAAATGAGTGGAATTCCTTTGGCGGTACTGTTATCCCACTGATGGTCAAACAGCTCTCGCTGAAGATCTCCGTCCCACCAGATGGCGAAGTTGGCCGTTTTGGGTCCTTCGTCCACCGTGTAGATCGCCTCTCCTGCAGCCGAATAGGTATGGGTTACAGGTACACTTTGACCGTTGGTAACGGTCGTGGCCCATGATTCATAGCCCGGATAGTTCGGATCAATGTCCGCCGACATCCCGCGACCGGTGTCAAAACCTGTTTTTTCACCCCAGAGAATTTCACCAGTTGCTGCATCGCGCATCTCCAATCCGTATGCCGCATCGGAATGCTCATGTACGCTCACCACCTGGTAACCATCCCGGTTCGGGTCAAGCTGTCCGGCGTGCATGGCATCACCATGTCCCAGTCCGGTACTGTACATCAAGCTGCCGTCATCATCTATGGCCAAGGCGCCAAACATGATCTCGTCCTTGCCGTCATTGTCGGCATCCAGCACACTTAGATTATGGTTGCCCTGTGCTTGATATTGTGATCCTGCTTCGTTGGTGTCGAACGTCCAACGCTTGACGAGTTCCCCGCCTACATAATCATAAGCAACAAGCACAGTGCGGGTATAATAACCCCGGCTCATCACGACACTCGGTTTTGTGCCGTCCAGATAAGCAATCGCGCCGAGGAAACGGTCTACACGGTTACCATAGCCGTCACCCCAATCACTGACGTTTCCTCTTGGGGATCATAATTGACGGTCGATACGGCGGCTCCAGTCTCACCATCAAACAACGTGAGATATTCTGGCCCTGACAGTATGTATCCGCCGTCGTTGCGATAATCCTTCGTCCCGTCACCAATGACTGTGCCTTGGCCGTCCTTCGTGCCGTCCGCCGTCTTGACAACAACCTCGGCCTTTCCATCGCCATCCAGGTCATACACCATTAACTGTGTATAATGCGCTCCGGCACGGATGTTAACGCCCAGGTCAATCCTCCACAGCTTCGTGCCGTCAAGTTTGATGGCATCGATATAGACATTGCCGGTGTATCCGGCCTGCGAATTGTCTTTGGAGTTGCTCGGACTCCACAGGAAGACGATCTCATATTCACCATCCCCGTCCAAGTCAGCTACGGAAGCGTCACCTGCATAGTAAGAGTAGGTTCCACCATCCTTCGTCCGTCCATCGGCTGGTTTATCGAGCGGAATGGGCAAATAATCGTTATGCCAGACCGATACAACTTCCGGCAGCATCTGCTCCTTGCCTGCAATAACGGTAGAGAGCTGATATTGCGAGCTGTCAAAACCGGTGGTGTCCACATAGTTGGTCACGTCGCTTATAGGCGATGCATTTACTTTGGTTCCATTTTTATATATGTTGAAAGCGGTATCATCTGGGTCGTTGTTTAAATACCTCCAGCTCAAGAAAACGCCATTGTCTACAAGAACCGCAACCAAACCCCGATTCAGGTATTCTGCTTGACGACCCGGCAGGGTACTTGATGATGACTCTGCACGCATCGGTGCTGGAGGAACAGCCAGTGAGATAACCATAAGGAGTGCTAAAAAAGATACAAACATCGACTTCTGGATGGAAACAGTTCTTCGGATCATTCGATTAACGCCTCCTTATCTAAAAATTCATTTTTAGAATCATCAGTTCGATTTTCCCCAGCTTGTTGTTATTTAAGCTCAATGTACAGCCACCTCCTTTTTATGGTACCGCTTACATTTATCTTACAGGTCTAAAAAAGACAGACAATCTAAAAAACGTGACGTATTATATAAAATAATTGACTTTTCCAGGAAGGAGATTTACGTATGGTACATACGGTCTCTTACGCTTTTCGTAATGACGATACATCAATCATGACACTGGACTCTATTGGATGGCAGATCGTTTCAAGCGAGGAATATCGTTGTCCCAGTGATGATAGACCGGACCCAGGGCACGTTGTTTTTCAATATACGCTTAATGGTCAAGGGTATCTGGATATTGAAAATCAGACGATTCCTTTACCCAAAGGACATGCCCTACTTGTTAAAATCTACGGAGAACATTGCTATTACTACAAACAAGAGAACAACGAACCATGGGAATTCATATGGATTAACATTCGCGGGGATGAAGCCAATCGAATCTGGGATATGATTCATGATAATGAGGGACATGTCATTCGACGGAACGCGGATTCTCCCTTGATTCAAGAGTTATGGCAGATCATTCATTTGATTCATCAAGATAAAGTCACGGACAAGTATCGCTTGTCCATGCAAGTCTATCGGTGGCTGCTTATCCTGGTGCAGACGAGTCGGGATGCGGAGAAGGATATCGGTGCCCTTTCCATAACAACAATTGAGAAATGTAAAAAGTTCATTCGAGAGAACTATGCTTCTCCGTTAACGCTGGATCTGCTGGCCAGCCATTGCGATATCAATAAACACTACTTGTGCAGGTTATTTCAGAAATCGGAGAAAACATCACCGTTAGCCTATCTCAAAGACAGACGGATCGAGGTTGCCGTTCGACTGCTGCGTACAACGGAACTTCCGATCTCACAAATTGGTCAGCAATGCGGCTTTGAAAGTCCCAGCTACTTTGGCAAAGTGTTCCGGCAATATATGTCCATGTCGCCCAAAGAATATCGCTTGAATAAGCTGGAATTCCCTTATGAGGCCATCTACTATGAATAGCCAACTGCTGCATGCTCGTCACCCGTCAAGCTCTTCAACGTTCGATCTTTGACTTCACTTAGAAGCAGGTATTTGGCATTTGGAAGATGTCCTTTTGCTTGATTTTGAACTTGTACGCATGTTAAGCGATAAAATAAAAAAAGCCGCTATAAAAGCGACTTTTAATGGAAAAGAATTTTTGTCTCGTGACAATTGCTGGACTTATTGTGCAGTGTATCCACCATCTATGATCAGGCTATTACCTGTCATGTATGAAGAATCGTCGCTAGCCAGGAATAGAACAGCTTTCGCCATTTCTTCTGCCTGACCCAGACGTTTCATCGGTGTTAATGCAGAGAGGGCTTGTTTGCTTTCTTCCGGGATAATTGGTGTGTCGATGAAGCCTGGGCATAGCGAGTTCACCCGAATATTCTGCTCAGCATATTCCAGCGCCAGCGAGCGAGTCAGGTTCACAACGCCACCTTTGGCTGCATTGTAGGCTGCTGAACCAGGCGAACCAACCCATCCGTACATGGACGCCGTGTTGACGATTGTGCCTCCGCCAATTTTCAGCATCTCGCGAATCGATTCCCGTGCAACCAGGAAAACGCCGTCCAGATCAACATTCACCGTATTACGCCATTCGGCGTAGTCAAGCTCATGTGTTGGATGAACTCGTCCGATTCCCGCATTGTTGAATACGATATCCACTTGTCCGAACACGTCTACGGTTTGTTTGAAAATCCCGGTAACCTCTTCTTCACTTGTGATGTTTGCTTTGATAAAGAGAGCTTCCGCATTAAGCGCTTTCAGTTCCTGCTCGAACGCCTTGCCTTTTTCTTCATTCAGATCGACCAAAACCACTTTGGCACCCTCGGAAACGAACAGACGAGCTGTCGCTGCGCCGATTCCGGATGCTCCTCCTGTAATAATTGCTACTTTATCCTGTAGTTTGCCCATGAATAAATCCCCCAGTATAATATTTTGAATAGCGCCTATATAAATAGTGCTATATGATGTTTACAAAACTAATTCTATGCTTAAAATTGTAACATTCCAATCATTAAGATATGACCAAGTGTCTACCTCGTAGACACTTCATAAAAATATGTCTATATTTATAGGAGTTTTTTTTGAATGAATAATGAACTTATTGTGACAGCTCAACATCGTAATCGAACGAAGGAACACCTCAAAACCGCTTTGATTCAGCTCATCAAGAAAAAAGGATTTCATGGCGTGTCTGTCAAGGATATCGTTGATCAGGCGGGTTACAATCGCAGCACGTTTTATCTGCACTACCAGGACAAATATATTCTCGCCGAAGAATTGTTGAGTACGACACTTCAAGGATTAAGGGGGGCAGTAGGTAGACCCTATTGGCACGGTCAGAAGGTTTCAACATACAAGCTTGATGCTGAATCTTTTCAAATCGTGGATTATATCTACGAAAACCGTGACTTCTTCGAACTGATTCAATACGATGACACGTTACCCGGTCTACATACAGGTTTCCCCCAAACCATACTCAAAATCTATCAGGAACAGTTTGTCTTTGAGACGATCAATAACGCCCCGGTGAACATGGACTATTTCAAGTACTATACCGCCTACGGTTTTTTTGGACTATTGAATAATTGGATATTAAGCGGATATCATGAATCACGTGATGTTTTTATCAAGAATGTGATCGAACTGACCAAAACGCATATTCACTCGTTTCATTATGTGGGTGAGACGTTTGATACATGATCTCGTGAACAAATGTCTCATCTGGGTATCGAACGATAGGTCTGCCGAAGATAACAGGCCAGTTGCAGATGGAGCAGATGCTCCTGATTACTCAGGGACATGCCCAGAATCTCTTCGATTTTATGAATGCGCTGGTATAACGTATTGATATGAATATGAAGTGCTGCCGCAGCTTGAACTGCAGAACCCCCGCACGCCATATATGTCATGAGGGTTTCCTCTAGTCCGCCGGTCTGTCCTTTGGCAGGCCGAAGCGGCTCAAAGATCTCTGCCATAAATGCATTCAAATCCTCAGTCGGTTGCCGGATAAATAACCGGTTAACACCAATATCCGTATATCGGATCGTGCCCTGTTCTCCCCTTGTCTTCTGATATGCAAGCGCCTTGTCCGCTTCCTGGTATCCCGTATTAATGGCATCGGCTCCAGAACGCACGGAACTTAATCCCCCCAACAATTTCACGTGATTACGTTGCTCCCATTCCGGCAGCAATGCGCTGAACTGTTGTTCCAGCTTGCCGGGCTTGTACGATTCAGTCAGCACAAGCAGCACTGTAATTCGTCTTTCGTTGCCAAATGCAATGGGCATCGCCCCTGCTGGCATTTTCTCTCTCAGATACGCTACCAATTGAATTGACAACGTGCTAAGTGTAGAAGGGTTGACCCGCTCCGCAAACTCCAGCAGTCCCACCACGATGGAGGTTGAAGGAACGATTCCAATCTCCCCCGACTTTTGCCAGTAATCCTCCAAATCCTGACTGAGCCTCAGATCATTGAAAAATTGCTGTGTTTTCTTAAAATAAAATTCGGCTAAGGACTGTTTGCGCATCAATTCCAGAGCCAGAATAGAGCTTCCCTGCTCCAGCGCAATCAACTGCAATGGCTCCAGTGCTGTGTTCATCTGGATAATGAGATAACCCAGGCACTGATTGGCTGAAGCAATGGGATACAGATATTGATACGGCCTGCCTGCTTCTCCCTCGATACACGTCAGATAATCCGGATGGTGCAAGGATTCGTACAAGTTGCGAAGACTTTCCGTAGTCCAGCCATTCATGACTTTGCTTCGTTTCGGAATCCATTCGTTGTCGATAAAATCCACAAAGGTCATTGGTACGCCAATCACACGCGCCAATTCGTTAATAATCGATACCGCTCCCTTATTTTGCAGCGAAAGCCGCATCAGCGAGGAGTGAATCTCATCCCGTCTCATGAGTGCAGCGTTCTGTTTGCTCAGATTCTCGTACAGTTTGGCATTCGTGATCGCAATCGAGACCTGATCGGCAAAACTTTGCAGCAGCCGCACATCCGATTCTGTGAATAAGGGGACTCTCCCTTTTTGATAAACGATTAACACACAATCTGATTGGCCTTCCACCTTGATCGGCACCGAAATGATTGAACCTATATTTTGAAAATTGTACGCCGAATTCAGATGATATTTGTTGTCCATTGTCATGTTGCCAAAATCATCTTCTACTGAAGATAAACCGTTGTAGAGTTTCGGTGTACCTCGCTTAAAGGTGTTCCCAATGATCCCTTCACCTGGCTTCAGTTTCATTCTCAGCATGCCTTCACCCATCTCCCCTGCTCTTGCCTTCACCGTCAATGCGTCGATTGCAGGGTCATACCTCCACAACACACCAATGCATTCATAAGGGATAACCGATAGCGCACTTACCAGAATCCGTCCAAGCAACTCGTTCAGATCCAGAAGTTGAGTCACGTCCCTAATGCTGTTCATGATTTCATTCAAAGCACGTTCATTCTTGTTTGCCACAGCTTCCGTATAGTACGGGTAGAGCAAAGACGACAGTGTGACCAAATCTTCCGCAGAGAATTCACAATACTTAAAAACCCGGATAGCCACACATACATTGTTATTGTATGGAAGGAAAACTAACACAACATCTTCGGATTCCTTCTCTACTTTGGGATGTTGCAATGGAAGCTGTTCTACAAAAGAAGGCGATGTACTTTCTCTTCTGCCTATCGCTTCGATCAGTACCCAATCGGCCCAATTGCTGCTGATCCATGCCTCATAATCGCAGTTCCCCAGACGTTCTTGCATGATTTTATGTAAGATTCCATTCAACACAGCCGCCCCTGTCAATGTAGGTTTTCACATCATGATTCAGATAATTATACAGAGATATACATTGTCTTGAAACCCCTACATCATGTAACTTTATAACAACACAGAAATTTAGTTAACATTCGACGAGAAAGAAGGTAACGCGATGTCTAAAATCATGCACAGTAAACACTTCAAGTACATTGTTCTCACTCTCTTGTTTCTCGGCTGGTGTCTTGGCAACCTGGACCGCTTCGTCATCAACTATGCCATTGTCGGCATTACACAGGATCTGGGCCTGAGTGCATCTGCCCAAGGAATCATCCTCAGCAGCTTTTTTCTCGGATATGCCATTATGCAAATTCCAGGCGGAGCACTTGCCGACCGTTTCGGTTATCGCAAAGTTATTCTCGTTTCCTTATTCTCGTGGTCCATATTCACTATTCTGACGGGTTCTGCCTGGTCGTTAATCTCTCTCATCTTTGTTCGTTTCCTGTTTGGTATCGGCGAAGGCAGCTTCTTCCCTTCCGGTTCCAAGGCCATCGCTACGAACTTTCCCTTGAATCAGCGCAGTGGAGCCATGTCGATTATGCTGGCATCCGCAGCCATTATGGGTGTTGTCACTCCAATTCTTACCGGACATGCTCTTGTGACCATTGGCTGGCGCAACCTGTTCTACATTATTGGTGCGGTGGGCATCCTCATCACAGCCTTGATGTTCTTTTTATTAAAAGAACCCGTCAAGCCTGCACTCTCGGCCTCCGGCTCTGGCCAACAACCCAAAACATCACTTAAAACTGTCCTCAAGACACCCATGATCTGGAATTTGTTCATCAGCTACTTCAGCATTTATGCAGTGAACTGGGGGCTGCAATCCTGGATGCCGACATACATGGTCAATGTCCGAGGACTGGATATGACTCAAATGGGTCTGCTCGCCGCTATTCCGGCTTTTGTCAGCATATTCACCATGATTCTCAGTGGCTATGTGCTTGACCGCATTCCCGCTGGCAAAGATCGAATCATCGCTTCGGTGTTCGGTGTACTTGTGGCCTTGTTCCTGTATCTGATGGGCTCCGCGGGCAGCATCACCACATTCATTACCTATATGACGATCGTTACGGCAATGGCCGGATTTATCTCGACTCTGATCATTTCCAAGTCACTCAAAACGATGCCCGAATCTGTCGTTGCGACAGCCAATGGATTCATTAACACAGGTGCTCAGCTTGCAGGTTTCCTGACCCCGATGTTAATCGGATTCCTGGTTCAAGCCTCCGGCGGATCTTATACCACAGCCTTTATCATGCTGATCGCTTTTGCTTTGATCTGCTCCATTACCCTGATGTTCTCCAGACGTTCGAATTCGGATCAGGATCACACGACTGAATTGCAAGCAAACGCAGTTTAAACATAAGACTTTGTAGCCACATGCTGCTTCGACATTTAGTTCATGTTCTATACAACAATACAATCATTTTAACGAATAAGAGGTGCGGATAATTATGACTACTACTATAGATTTGACCCAATATATCTCGGAAGCCATTGAAGGAAAGCGCGATATGTTCACGAATGCCAGTGACCAAATCTGGGGCTATGCAGAGACTCGTTTCGATGAATTCCAATCAGCAGAACTGCTCATGGGGATGCTGGAATCCGAAGGCTTCACAATTGAAAAAGGTGTGGCAGGATTGGAAACTGGATTTATTGCTTCGTATGGTTCGGGCCATCCCGTCATTGCTCTCTTGGGCGAATACGATGCGCTGGCTGATCTCAGCCAGGAAGCCGGAATCAACACATATCAACCTGTTCAACCGCGGGGAAACGGTCATGGATGCGGACACAATCTGCTCGGCATCGGTGCAATGGCTGCAGCAGTGGCGGTCAAAGACTATCTCCAGGAACATCCGGAGATCCCGGGTACGGTGCGCTTTTATGGATGTCCCGCGGAGGAAAGTGGATATGGTAAAACCTATCTGGCTCGTGAAGGTTATTTTAAAGATGTAGATGCTGCCCTCTCCTGGCACCCTCATTCTATGAATGCCGTGATGCATGGAAGCTCCAATGCAGTCATTCACGGTACATTTACCTTCAAAGGTATTAGTGCTCATGCTGCTGCCGCTCCTCACCTGGGACGCAGTGCTCTCGATGCAGTTGAGCTGATGAATATCGGTTCGAATTATATGCGGGAACACATGATTGATCAGGCCAGAATTCATTATGCGATCACGAACTCCGGCGGCTTGGCTCCCAATGTAGTGCAAGCAGAAGCCGAGGTCACGTATCTCGTTCGAGCTCCCAAGAGTGCACAGGTACGGAGTCTGTTTGAACGTCTGGTGAAAGTGGCAGAAGGCGCTGCCTTGATGACCGAAACAACGATGGACTTTAAACATGAAGGCGCCTGCGCCAACCTGATTCCGAACAGTACGCTTGAGAAAATCATGCATCAGCATCTCGTTGCCTTCGGCGCTCCTGATTACGAAGAAGATGAATACAGCTATGCCAAAGAGATCTATGACACGTTGCCGCTCCAAAATCAGCAGGAAGCTGGCGCGTTAGTTGGCCCTGAGCTTGCTCCTCTTCTGGCCGAGCGGCCGCTGCCGAACTTCATTGCCCCTTATTCGGATGAGAAGGAAACGTTCATGGGTGGTTCAACCGACGTAGCCGATGTCAGCTGGAATGTGCCGACGGCGCAGTGTATTACAACCACGATGGCATTTGGTACGCCGCTTCATGCATGGCAGACCGTTGCTCAGGGCAAGAGCAGCTTTGCTCACAAGGGCATGCTGCTTGCAGCCAAAGCAATGGCGGCTACGGCCATGGAATCCATTTTACATCCAGAGATCATCAAGGAAGCAAAACAGGAATTGCTGGACAGACTGGGCGGAGAAGCCTACGACTGTCTTGTTCCGGCAGATGTCCAGCCTCCGAAGCGGGGAGAATAAGATCGTGAGGTTCAAAGACGTATTTTCGATAATCGGTCCAGCCATGGTTGGACCTTCGAGCTCCCACACTGCCGGGGCAGCACGGATTGGACGCACAGCCAGACATCTGTTCGGAGAGTGCCCCTCCCATGCGGAGATCCTCATGTTTGGTTCTTTTGCGGCAACGTACAAAGGACATGGTACCGATACCGCCATTGTGGGCGGTCTGCTGGACATGAACACGGATGATCCCGGACTGCCTGATGCGTTTGCCCATGCACTCACCGCCGGTATGGAAACAAATATCCGTCCAGGGACAGGTCTATACCCTCATCCGAATACGGTTGAGATTGAATTATCCAACGCTGCGGGAAATCGCACATTAAATATGGTAGGAACATCGATCGGCGGAGGGAATATTGAGATCGTCCGAATCAACGGCTACCACCTGAAGTTGACGGCGGTATATCCTACACTCATCATCCGTCACAGGGATGAACCTGGTGTGATTGCTGTCGTCACTCGGTTGCTTGTGGATCATCACATTAATATTGGGCATATGTCCGTGGATCGAAAGAACCGGCGCGGTGAAGCCATGATGGTACTGGAATGTGATGGCAAGATGCATCCTGCCGTGATTCGCCAGATTGAGGCGCTTTCGGAAGTCCATGATGTCACTTTACTCTGTCTATAACTTCAATATCTGACTTCAACTTCTCAAACAAAGGAGTTTCGCCAATGAATTTCCGAACGTTAAAACAACTTGCCGAACTGGCGGAGACCCGCAACCTTACCCTCGGTCAGCTTATGCTGGAAGAGCAATGTCATGAAACGGGCGAAGACAAGGATACTGTCTTCACCCAAATGCAAGCGTATTATGAAATTATGAAAAGTGCAGTGCATCAAGGTCTTCACACCGATACAACTTCCAAAAGCGGCCTGACTGGCGGGGATGCCCGCAAACTTATGGCTTACCGTACAGAGGGGCAATCCTTGCTTGGCGACCATGCCAGTCTGTCGATGAGTTACGCACTTGCGGTATCCGAGGTCAATGCCTCAATGGGTCGCATTATCGCTACACCGACGGCGGGTTCCTGCGGCATCATCCCCGGGGTATTTATTAGCAGTCAGGAGCGGTTTGCATGGACGGATGAACAAATGGTCTATGGCCTGTTTGCTTCGGGAGCCATTGGTTACGTCATCGCGAACAACTCGTTCATCTCTGGTGCGGAAGGGGGTTGTCAAGCAGAAGTGGGTTCTGCCATTGGCATGGCAGCCGGCGCGTTGGTGGATATCCGTGGTGGGTCCCCTTCTCAGGCGATTCATGCTGTCGGACTTGCTCTGAAGAACACCCTTGGCCTGATCTGTGATCCGGTAGCCGGATTGGTTGAAATCCCTTGTATTGTTCGCAATGGATTCGGGGCGATTACAGCTCTGGGAGCAGCGGATATGGCACTTGCCGGAGTACGCAGTATCATCCCTTCGGATGAAGTAGTACAGGTTATGCTGGAGGTCGGATCAGCCATGCCCGAATCCCTTCGCGAAACAGCCGGCGGCGGCCTCGCTCAGACACCAACGGGACGCAAAATCACAAGCGATTTACAGCATAAATAAAAAGGGCATGCATTACACGAAAGGAATAAATCCTCAAGGTAAATGCATGCCTAATTATGAACGAGACCATTACAACTGCGAAACATACCCAATTATGATGCAGAGCAAGTTTCTCTATGCCTTCCATTATTATTCCGATGGAGTCAATACCTTGTTTGGCAACCAGCCCTTCTCCCCCTCTGCGGTATAAACAAAACTCCATTCATTTAGTTCGAATTCTTTTGTAACGACGATACCGGGTTTTACGGTTAATTCGTGTGCAGAATAGTCTGATAATGCCGTCGCGATATGTTCTTCATTCGGGGTGCTTAATATTTGTTTCGGTACCCATCCGCTTTTTTGGGTACGGACAGATTCACAGAAGATCCAGTTTGGAAATTCAGTATCTTCTCTCCCATACAGGATTGAATCTCCTTTAGCTAAAACAATGGGATCAGGATAGTTTGAATTATGGGGTTCAATAACTTTATACAATTTCATAATATGCCTCCAACGATTATATTAACCTGTTACCGACAAACATAATATCATATTATTATGTAGTTATTCATCCCTATTAGAATAAGCCAGAGCCTCATCATAAGAGGCTCTGGCTTATCTCAATAAACTCACAGTCTTCTATGTTTCCTTGTACATAAAATAATCAAAATCGGCATGTTTCCGGGTTCCGGCAAGATCCTGCACACAAAGACCAATATAGGTTCCGGTAAACCGGATATATTCCGGAGATTCATCGGACAGATGTGTGATATCAACCCACTCGCCTGCAGGATTCCAGGATGAATCCCTATTTAACGAATAGTAGAAACGGGCGCGATCATGATCCACCACAACCTTTAAGCGAAGCGTATTTACCGACTCTAGCGAAATATCCTCCAGCAGTTCGTCGTATACCCCGTATTTGGACTGAATAATTCCCAGGCACAGCCCTTTCTCTTCATGATGAGTTACCCGCAGATAGAGATAGTCTTTGGTATCGTAGTACAAAATCAATCCAGCCATCTGCTGTGGATGGTCTGGCGCGAATTCCAGACATGTCTCGGCTTCACAATTCATGGCCTGAAGCCTGCGTGCGATCATGCTTTGCCTGTGGGTTGAACTCATTGACTCCATGCCGTGCAAGCGCACGTATCCGGGACGTTCCGTCAAGCTGAGCCAAGTCGAATCAGGTGGAATACGAAGTGTATTCCAATCCTGCCGAAGCTCGAAGTGATCGAAATGATCCATTTCAACAATCGGCTCAAACGGATGTGGCGGGATCATCGGTGCAGGCACCTGAACCTCCGGGTAGCGGTCACCGCTTGCCAATCTCAGCCAGCCCTCTTCACTCCAAATACACTGCTGAAGCGCGGTCTCACGTCCAAGAATGCAAAACTTTTGATGAACCGGGCGTCCGACCAGATGCGCCATGTACCATTCGCCAGTATGCGTTTCGACGAGACTTCCATGGCCTGCCTTCTGCAGAGCTAAATCTGGCCTGCCGTATGAAGTAAGGATCGGATTGGCAGGATCGACCTCGTAAGGTCCTTGTAAGGTACGGGAACGTGCTATTGTAACCGCATGCTCATACCCCGTTCCCCCTTCAGCCGTAATGAGATAATAATAATCTTTGTGTTTATACAGATGCGGCGCTTCGGTCAGTCCTAATTCTGTTCCCTTGAATATGTTAGAGGCAGGCCCGATCAGCTTTTGTTCCTGGACGGAATATTCCTGAAGAACGATTCCTGCAAACCGGTTGAGGCCCTTCCGGTGATCCCAGATCATATTGACCAGCCATTTGCGCCCGTCCTCATCATGAAACAGGGAAGGATCAAAACCGCTGCTGTTCAGATACACGGGCTCCGACCAAGGGCCTTCGATATCCGTTGCGATCACAAGGTAATTGTGGGTATCTTTAAAAGCGCCTACCCGACTTTTGACATCGGTGTAGATCAGGTAAAACACGCCGTTGTCGTAGCTAAGACAGGGTGCCCATACACCTCCGGAATTAATGTTGCCCGCCATGTTCAACTGCGTTATACGAGTCAGTGGAGAAGCGATGGGCTGCCAATGAACCAGATCCCGGGAATGATGAATCCGTACACCAGGGAACCATTCAAAGGTGGACGTAGCAATATAATAATCCTCCCCCGCTCGGCATATGGACGGATCGGGATGGAAACCGGCAAGGATGGGATTGGTGATCATATTCTTAATCTTATTCATGGAAGAAACCTCCGGTATGAAAGTGATGATCTGTACAACAGCAGATACACGAAAGGTAGATATTAGGACCAGCCCAGCGCTTTTTTGCCGGCTTCCAGAGCGGTTATGATCCGCTCTACATCGTACACATTCCCTCTCCATGTCCCACCGCTGACTGATTGCAATGCAGCCCAGAGCTTTGTATCATCCGGCAAAGCTTCATCAGGCTTCATATCCGGATGGAATGATCTTTGTGCCAGAATGACAGCCCCTTCTTCCGGAGTAACCTCGATCTCTCCTTCTCCGATAAAGTTAACGCTGCCCTCCAGCGTGTTACGATCGACCACGATATCAATCAGGTCACCGTTGCGCAACTTACCAATGGGCCCACCTGCCAGCGCTTCGGGGCCAACATGACCAATACACGCTCCAGTGGAAACACCGGAGAACCGTGCATCCGTAATCAGTGACACGTATTTGCCGAAAGGCAAATGCTTAAGCGCAGATGTAAGCTGATACGTCTCCTCCATTCCGGTACCTGATGGACCTCGCCCGAGAAGCACAACAACGTCACCAGCCAGAATACCTCCGGTCTTAATCGCATGGATCGCCTCACGTTCAGTGGTAAACACCTTTGCTCTGCCACGATGACGGTATACGCCATGCTCATCCAGCACATCAGGATCAATCGAGGTGGATTTGATGACAGAACCTTCCGGAGCAATATTCCCGGTTGGAAATGTTACGGTCGATGAGATTCCAAGCCGCTGAGCGTGTTCTGCACTCATGATGACACTGTCCGGATCGATGCCGTCCTGCTCTTTCAACTGTTTCCGCATGAGATGACGGCGTTCGGACGATTCCCACCAATCCAGCACCTGCCCCAATGATGTACCTGTAACCGTTGGTACAGACTCATCCAACAGACCAAGCTGTCTGAGGTGAAGCGTGACCTCTGGTACCCCTCCGGCCTGAAAGACTCGAATGGTCGGATAAAGATCGGTCCGTTTGGCAGGGCACTAACCAGCCTTGGAACATTCTTGTTAACCTGTATCCAGTCCTGTACCGTGGGCACGATTAAACCAGCTGCATGGGCAATCGCGGGTATGTGAAGAAGCAGATTGGTCGATCCGCCAAACGCCGCATGCACGGTCATCGCATTGCGAATGGATGCATCTGTGATAATGTCTGCCATCCGCATTCCCTGAGACTCCATATGGATGAGTGCACGAGACGATTGGCGAGCCATTTCAATCCAGACGGGCTGCCCGGAAGGCGCAAGTGCGGCATGCGGGACTGTCATGCCCAATGCCTCTGCTACGACCTGGGCCGTAGCCGCGGTACCCAGAAACTGACAGCCTCCTCCCGGTGTAGCACAAGCCCGGCATCCTAAATCCGACGCCATTTCAAGAGAAATTTCCCCGTTGACGTACCGTGCGCCGATTGTCTGAATTTTACCGGCATCCTCTCCTTCGGTAGGCGGAAGTGTGACGCCACCGGGAACGATTACGCCGGGCAATTGCGGCATGCCGGCAAGCGCGAGCATCATGGCTGGAAGACCTTTGTCACAAGTGGCGACGCCAAGCACGCCTTTGCGCGTTGGCAGCGAGCGAATCAGTCTGCGGAATACCATAGCGGCATCGTTCCGGTACGGAAGCGAGTCGAACATGCCGGTCGTTCCCTGTGATCTGCCGTCACATGGATCGCTGACATATCCGGCAAACGGGATTCCGCCCCGGCCTGACAGTTCTTCAGCAGCAGCCTTCATTAACAGGCCGACCTCCCAGTGTCCCGTATGGTAACCGAGTGCTGTCGGGCTACCGTCCTCATTGCGTATGCCGCCTTGTGTACTTAAAATCAGATACTGTTTTCCGTTCAATTCCCCAGGCTTCCAGCCCATTCCAACATTCTGGGACATGCCGAACAAGTCGCCGCTTGGCGCATTCCGCAGCAAATCATCCGTTAAAGGCAGACGTCCGGTAGCCCCTGGAGCATGTGCTATGATATCGAAGTCGCTGGAAGGCTTCTCCCCCATAATCGACGTAATCTGTTCGTACATGATAGCCTCCCACAGTTTATGACTTCACGAAGACCGTTTTGATGGCCGTGAAAAACTCGATAGCCGCTTGCCCCTGTTCTCTGGAGTGTGAACTCGACATCTTCATTCCGCCGAATGGAGCCTGAAGCTCTACACCGGCCGTTTCTGCATTAATTCGGACGAGTCCTGCATCCATGTCCCGGATGAAAGACAACATGGCTCCGACGTTCTGTGTATAGATGGAAGCACTTAAGCCGTAGTCGCTGTCATTAGCCGCTTCGATTGCTTCCTCAAGCGAATCTACCGCAATCAAGGCCAGAACCGGGCCAAAGATTTCTTCACGGGCAATGGACATATGGGCTTCGACCCCTTCAAATACGGTCGGTTGCACATAGAATCCCTCTTCCAGTCCAGGACCGTCCCCTCTTTACCACCAGCGAGCAGAACGGCACCTTCATCCTGCCCTTTTTGGATATAACTCAGCACGGTATTGAGCTGTCCTTCGCTTGCACACGGACCCATCCAGCTTCCGGCAGACATGCCGTCACCCAGCCGGATTTCCTGAATTTGCGAGAGCAGCTTTTCTTTAAAGGCATCGTATACTTTCCGTTCAATAATGACTTTGCTGGTGGCGGTACATTTTTGCCCGGTCGATTTCAATCCACCACTGATGGTGGCTTCCACAGCCAAATCCAGATCAGCGTCAGCCGCGATAATAATCGGGTTTTTCCCACCCATTTCCAGTTGATACTTGGCCCCACGTGCGAGTGCTGCGCCGCCGACCCGTTTCCCCACTTCATTGGAGCCTGTAAAGGTAATCCCGCCAACATCCGGATGCTCAGCAAGTGCAGATCCGATCACTGAGCCTTTGCCGCATACCAGATTAAGAACGCCTGCCGGGATGCCTGCCTCTTCAAAACACTCCATGACTTTAGCGGCAGTGACTGCAGTTTCCTGAGCCGGCTTCAACACCACCGTATTGCCGTAAATCAAGGCAGGAGCCGTTTTCCATATCGGAATGGCTACAGGGAAATTCCAAGGAGCAATAACCCCAACAATTCCAAGGGGTACGCGGGTCGTAAACATCAGCGCTTCGCTGTCCGTTGAAGGAATGACATCACCGGTTTTTCGCATGCCTTCTCCGGCGTAATACCTTAAGATCGCGACACCACGCATCGTCTCTCCTTTGGCTTCGGGGAGTGTTTTGCCCATTTCCCTGGTCATCGCCTCTGCAACCTCATCAGCCCGGCGTTCCAGCACATTTGCAGCCTGAAATAGATAGTTGCCGCGTTCTGCGCCCGATAACCTCCGCCATTTTTTGGCTGCTTCCTTCGCCGCTGCGACAGCTCGGTTCAAATCCTCGACACCGGAAGTGGGTACGTAGCCAACGACCTCCTTCCGATTTGCCGGATTGATACTCGGTTCGGTCTCACCGGATGTGGCCTTCACCCATTCTCCGTTAATGTAATTGCTATATGTCTGCTCTACCTGAAATGTCGTCATCGCATTCATCCTCCTCATACATTAGTTTGAAATGACTGGATTAATAAGTGTTCCGATGTCGCTAATGGATATTTCAATGCGGTCCCCGGGTGCAAGTGTAAAATCATTCGGTGGCACGATGCTCGTACCTGTCAATAACACCGTACCGTCAAACAGATCGTTATCTCTGGCCAGAAAGGAAACCAGCTCATCGAGTTTTCGGTTTAACTCACTGGTGCTTGCCTCGCTTTTGACAACGATCTCACCTTCGCGATATATCTCGCAGACGATGCTGAACGCATATGGATTCTGCACCGTTTCCGCCAGACGAATGGCTGGACCTATGGAGCAGGAATTGCGCCACATTTTTGCTTGCGGCAGATACAGGGGGTTTTCCCCTTCAATATCGCGGCAGCTCATGTCATTGCCGACGATGTATCCTACAATGCTGCCATCTGCAGCAAGCACCAACCCCAGCTCTGGCTCCGGGATCTGCCAATTGGAATCGCTGCGGAGCGTGACTGGATCATTCGGACCTACCGTCCGTGCTGCCGTGGATTTGAAAAAGATCTCCGGTCTTTCGGCATCGTAAACTTTATCGTAAAAGGTCTTCGCATCCAGCTTGCCTTCCGTCGCTTCATAATTGCGCGCTTCCCGGCTGCGCTGATAAGTCACACCTGCCGCCCATACTTCCGGTGCTTCCAGTGGCGTGATTAGATGCAGGGAAGTCCAATCGTCAGTCAACTTGTTTGATGGTTTAAAAGCGCTTTCAACAAGTTGGGCGGAGTAATCCCTTGCTGTCTTGCTTGATTAATCAAAGTCATAAAATCGGCTTGTGGCAAACGATACGCTTGTTCATCATCCGTAACGGCTGCCAGCCACTTCTGTTGTCCATCCAGAAATCGAATAATTCTCATTCAAGCTTGCCCCATTCTTCCCCATCGGGTTGATAGTACTACCATAGCATCCGCTATGGTTCCGTGACGATGTTCTAATCACTCCGACGATTTACCCTTTTCACGCATTATTTTTCTGTTAAGATGAAGTTAGTTGCGTTGGAATACAGAATAGTACAAAGGGGTTGGTTTGTGGTGACCAAGCTTTCGGATGCTGTGTATTTAGGTCGTCTGCCCGATGTTCGCATGTCTTTTCAATTATTGGGGCTGCATGCCAGAAAAGTAGACTCGAACTGGACTTATCCGTCCCATGAACACTCAATGTATGAAGTGCACTGGATGATGGACGGCCAGATGAATATGGTCATTAATGGAGAGTCTTATCATCAGTCGGTGGGGACCTCCTGTTCATCCGGCCTGGTATGACTCATTCTTGCACCGGTGCCGGACCGGAGGGGTTCACTTATTTCTCTGTGCATTTCAGCATACACGACACGTCCTTTTGCAGAGAACTCAACCGTTGCAAAGACATCTATTATCCGGCCCACTCGAATTTGGCTCAGGGGCTGTCCTCTTCCCTGTCGACCTTGTACAATCTGGCCACAGAGCATTTGTCGAGTTCGCTATCCTCTTCCAAGCAGATGAAGGTACATACCGCTGTGTTTGAACTGCTCGGTTCTCTGGTTGGTCAGTTATCTCAGCAAGCATCGGTTACGTTGTCGAGAAAGAAACCATTGCCCATCAGATTGCTGAGCACATCGAGGATTCGGTAAGATACATTCATCTTCACGGGGAAATTCAGGAGAGCGAACGAACCTGGATTCAGGACATCGCCAAATCGCTAAGCGTTAGCCCGTCACAGGTTAATCGTATATTTCGGGAGGTATACGGTATCGCTCCGCGCAAGTTTCTATCGGAAACCCTTCTGAACGAAGCACAACGTTTGTTAAAACAAACGGACCTGAACATAGACCATATTGCGATGATGCTGGGGTATAAGACCAATGCGCATTTCAGCCGCCAGTTCAAGCGGTGGACAGGCATCGCGCCAAGTGAATTCCGCAGTCATTCGAAGCAGAATGGTGAATCCACGCATTCAGAGGACTATACTTAACTTTCTCTGAGGCGCAGGAGTTAATCACAAAGAGCAGCTGCTGGATGTCCAGAAGCTGCTCTTCTTTCTCGGGCCGACGATGTTCGGGTATTACATATTTACGTTAAAATAAATGCAGCGAGGCTCGCACTTCCCGAACCCCGATATGTGAAATACAACGCCTGTATACCATCAGGAATAATAATCTCGGCTGTATAGGTTTTCCAATGATTAGTGAAATGTACCGGGATTGTACCCAGTACAGGACCGTCCCATGCTGTTTTGACCTCGAATACACCGTTACAATATCCGCGCACCTTGATCGAGACCTGGCGAATCCCTTTGCACTTAAAATACTTAAAGCCTGCGGTTGCAGATTCAACCATGTTGGCAATATAACCGGTCTCTTCATCACCATCTCTACCTTCCTGGGTGATCTTCGGAAAGCGGCTATCCAGCCAGGCTCCTGCCCGAAACCTCCAGTATACATCTGATCATCCTGGGTAAAAAGATTGCATGCCAGATACGCAGGGTACTCGCCTTTTCCCTCCAACGGTCTACCGTTTGGGCCGCAGGAGGTCATTTCCACTTGAAGAATGCTTCCGTCCTCCTGAAAAGATATCTTTTCGATACAGCCTTGCCGGTTGAATGCATCCCCATTGGTATGACGGTGATAAAAGATATACCAGTCTCCATTCATCTCGACGATGCTGCCATGGTTGTTGCCCCGTAATACATGGGCTTGTCGGCAGGTTTGTACGAGTCGATATGGAGATCACAGTTGCTTACGATGACGCCCTGATATTGAAAACCTTTGTTTGGAAACTGGCTGGTGGCGTAACATAATTCATGCATGACGATGGAGGAATATACGAGGTAGTAGGTGTCGCCTCTCTTTCGGATGGAAGGCGCCTCAAAAAATTCATGTCCCTCATAACCGCTGCCTTCGCTGTAAGGTTGACTTGGTACTACAAATACAGGTTCTTCCACAATCGTCAGCATGTCTGAACTGAGCATCGTAGCCATCGCGCCATGCCTTGATGGGTCTCCAGGTGCACAGAAGCCGGTATACAGATATGTGTGCTGTCCTTCCGTCATCACGCCGGGATCGAACTGCGGCTCATCCCCATCTCTCTCGCCCAGACGAGTGCCGTCTGCATATTGTACATACCCATGGAATTCATATTTGCCAGCAGGTGTGTCGCAGACAGCCACCGAAACTACGGGTACTTTGTCCAGCACATAATACAGATAATACCGTCCATCGGGACCTAGCGTAACATCTGGTGCATAGAGACACATTACGCCATCCGGATTCAGCGGATCATCTGTTTTCCGGTAGATCACACCCTCATTTCTCCAATTCCCAAGATCATTTACGGGTGCAGACCAGCATACGTAGTCATTCAAACAAAAAACATGTCCGTTAAATCGGTCATGCGAACCATATACATATACTCTCTCATTAAATACGTAAGGCTCTCCGTCAGGAACATACTCCCAGGAGGGCAGATATGGATTTAAACCTTGTTTATTCATTCTACATACACTCCTTATATAAATTGATAGACCATCTATTACACGGACGATAACTTTCGTATAATAGAAAATACATACAATGTCCGAAAAGTGTTTCTATTTATTCCATAACCTGCATGGTAAAGGTGAAGAACAATGAATGCTATTTTTTACGTTGAATATGATGCTGCCCATAACCATTCGTTTGTGTTTGATATTCCTGAAGGCCATGATTGCTGGCTGTTAGTTGTTACACAGACTCCGACACAGTTCTGGGTGGGCGGAAAATGGATAGATTATCCACCTCATTGTGCCGTTCTATATCCACCTCATCAGAAAATATATTACCGCTCTTGTACGGAGCAATATGTGAACGATTGGATTCGTTTTGAAAGTGATGAGATGTATGTAACGGAAACTGCCTTACCGAAGGGCGAACCATTTCCATTAGATGATCCTGAATTTTGTCACAAGCTGTTTCAATTGCTTGTTGCTGAGCATTCTTTTCAGAAAAACTACCGAGAATCATCGATAGATTATTTACTTCGAACGCTGTTCAACAAACTGTTGGAGTCTTGCGTTCAAGAGAATATTGGCCCGCAGCATTATCCTCTGATGAAGCTTCGAACAGAGATTCACAATAATCCGAGTCACCCATGGACAGTCGCTGCCATGGCCCAAACCATGAATATTAGTCCGGGGTACTTACAGTTTGTATATAAGAACTCCTTTGGGGTGTCGTGTATGGATGATGTAATCCATAGCCGAATTCGGTTAGCTAAAGAGTACCTCAGACATCATCAATATACGGTTGCAGAGATCGCCGACAGGTGCGGGTATCGTAATGTTGAGCATTTTTGCAGGCAATTCAAACAAATGACGGGTGTATCACCTAGACGATTCATACAATAGATCTGAACATGGACACATTATTAAAGCAGTTCCAATCTATATAATGGATTGGTAGCGTTTACTATAATTAAAGTTAAGATTTCGGCCACATGGATACAATGACCTATCCTGACCGATTATTGATCAATCCTCATTTTTAGAAGCATTTTTATTATCGGGAGTGAATGGAATGAACGGATCTTCAGCCTATTTGAGACAGATACAGCTTAAGCGGAATCAAATTGATACATACAATACGTATCCTTTTGATCTGGCTGTAATTCGTAACCTGCATACGCTTCGATTTCCATCCCAAGGTCACTTATATTGTTGGTGAAAATGGGATGGGTAAGTCTACGTTAATGGAGTCAATTGCTGTCTCCTGGGGATTCAATCCCGAAGGCGGCACGATGAACTTTTCATTTTCTACCCAAGCCACGCATTCGGAGTTGTATGATTATATACAATTAGTCAAAGGTCCACGGCGTCCCAGGGACGGCTTCTTTTCAGGGCCGAAAGTTATTATAATCTGGCAACGACCATCGACGAACTCGACAGTGAGCCATTATCTGGATGCCCCATTAAAGATTCCTATGGCGGAAAATCTCTGCATGAGCAGTCTCATGGTGAATCCTTTTTTGCCACGTTTGTACATCGGTTTGGCGGTCATGGCCTCTATATTCTGGACGAGCCTGAGGCGGCTTTGTCGCCGCTTCGCCAAATGGCCATGCTTGCCCGGATTCATGAACTGGTGCAGCAAGAATCACAATTTATCATCGCCACCCATTCCCCCATTCTGATGGCGTATCCAGACTCTAAGATTTTTAACCTGACATCTGAAGGTATTGAGGTTCAGACCTTGGAGGAAACAGATCATTTCCTGATCATGAAGGAATTTCTGAATAATAAGGATAAGATGATCCGACAATTATTTGAAGAATCAGATGAGAACAGCTATTAGTACAGATGTAGGTTCTAAACTCGCGGATTATCTATCACTGAAGTGCACAGCAAAAAGGAAGCTCATGATGTGAATGAGCTTCCTTTTTGCTTGTCACAGTTATTGTCTGTAGGTATCGTTCTTAAGCAGCTTAAGATTGGTATATGCAGCGGCACCAATCATGCCGGCTTGTCCACCCACTCCTGAATAATACTGGATCGCCCGCCTCCGGATGAGTCCCTTATAAGTTATAGAACCAACTTGATGATTTTTTATATAAACAGGTTATGATTGGCTTGTGAGGCTTGTCCAAGGTAGTAACCGACACCGCCAATTTTGACCTCTTCGATTAATTCTTCACGCTGAACTCCCATTAAATCCATGGACATTTGGCAGGCAACAATCTCGACTCCTTGAGCAATTGCGCTCTCAATTAATTCTTCCACCGAAGGTACCTGATGTTTTTTCATCAAACCACGGATCATCTTCGGACCTGCGCCAAGCATATTCATTTTGGACATGCCAAGCTTCTGGCTGCCGCGAGGTAACATCATATCAAACATGCGGCCGATCATCGTTTTGGATAACTTCTGCGGTTGTGATTTACGAATAATACTCAATCCCCAAAATGTGAAAACAGGGTTACTTTTCGTCCACTGGCCGCTGCCCCATTTGCAATAATCAGTGAGGCGATTGCTTTATCCAGATCGCCACTGAACACAACCATTGTGCTGGCAGGATCGCTGACCGGGGAATCCGATACGGGTTTCGCCGTATTTTTAACCATGACAGACTCAATGGTTCCGCCTTTCAATCGTTCCAACTGCAAGATGGTGGAACCCGACATCGAGGCCCATGCTTTGACATCTTCATAGAAGCCTGGATCGGAAGCTTTCACCCGAAGGGTCTCTCCGTTTGAGAGTTGATCCATTTTCTGCTTCACTTGGATTAGCGGACCAGGACAGCTCAATCCGCATACGTTCAAGTCATGATCAATACGTTGCGGCTGTGTCGATTCAGTGGGAATGGACTCCTCTTCCTTAGCGTGCAGCGCAGGTACATGATGATCTTGTTTTGCAGCAGTAAATGGAGCGGGCTTAAACTGGGCTTGACGGTACGTTTTATAACCCCCACTCAGGTTCTTCACGCTAAAACCGTGCTGACGCAAAATTTGCGAAGCTGTATAACCACGCAGGCCAACTTGACAGTATAGCCAGATTTCTTTGGATGGGTCTAATTCATCTAACCGCTCACGAAGCTCATCAACTGGAATAGAGAGTGAACCCGGAATATGCCCATTTTGATGCTCGATTTCACTGCGAACATCCAGAAGTACCGACTGCTCAGGCTGACGATCAGTCAGTTGATGATAGGTGAATGTCTGAACACGTCCGGTGATGATATTCTCTGCTGCATATCCAGCCATATTCACGGGATCTTTGGCAGAAGAATACGGCGGTGCGTAACTCAGTTCAAGCTCTGTTAGATCCCGGACATGTCCTCCAAAATGAATGGCTACAGCAATGTCATCAATTCGTTTATCTACGCCATCATAACCGACGGCTTGTGCGCCTAAGATTTTACCTTCCGGAGTAAACAGCAGCTTAAGAGTAATTGCACTCGAACCCGGATAATACGATGCATGAGAAGCAGGATGTACGATAACCGTTTGATATTCCACGCCAAGACGCTGTAGTGTTTTCTCATTACTGCCTGTCGTGGTCAGCGGTTATTCCAAAAACTTTGATAATGGACGTGCCCTGTGTTCCTCTATAGGTAGAATGAAGTCCGGCGATACGGTCGGCAACGATACGGCCTTGTTTGTTGGCAGGTCCGGCAAGAGGAATCGTAGCCTTTGTACCATGAATGGTTTCCGTTACTTCGATGGCATCCCCAACAGCATAGATATGTGGCACACTGCTTTCTAAAGCTTCATTTACGATAATATGTCCGCGTGCACCCAGCGAAATGCCGCTATCTTTCAAAAAGAGGTGTCTGGCGTGACGCCTATCGCAAGGATAACCATGTCAGCAGTTAGCATCTGACCATCCGCAAGTTCAACCCCTATACCCTGCTCTAAGGTGTGGAATCCCTGAACACGCTTGGAAAACAGCAGGTTCACACCATGATTCTCCATTTCTTGTGCCAATGCAGCTGCTAACTCGGAATCATATGGTGTCAGTACTTGGGCGTTCCCCTCGACCAGCGTTACATCCAGACCCGCTTCCTTTAAATTCTCAGCCATTTCCACGCCGATAAATCCACCGCCTATGATGATCGAAGACGTGTTGTTAGAAGAAACTACCTGCTCTTTGATCCGATCAATATCCGGAATACTTCGTACGGTATAAATTAACGGATTCTCCTTACCTGGCAGATCGGGAATGAGCGGTTTGGCACCTGGTGACAAAATTAACTCGTCATAACTCTCTTCATACTCCCCGCACTCCTGGGATTGTATCTTCACCACTCGCTTCTGCGAGTCAATGGCTACAACCTCACTTCTTGTACGTACATCGATACGAAAACGATCAGCCATTCCTTTTGGCGTTTGCACCAGCAGACGCTCTCGATCCGCAATTGAGCCACCTATATAATAAGGCAAGCCACAATTGGCAAATGAGATATAGGGTCCTTTTTCAAAAATAATAATCTCGGCATGTTCATCCAGACGGCGAAGGCGTGCAGCTGCAGATGCACCTCCAGCTACACCGCCAACAATAAGTACTTTTTTGCTCATGATTCACAATCATCCTTTTCAAACAAAATTTTGATAATCTGTTCCACCCGTTGATCGGCAAGCACATAGTTCACTTCAAGACCATTCCGCTCGGTAGCCACAATACCTGCACTACGAAGCTTCTGTAGATGCTGAGACACGGTGGATTGAGGAAGATCCAGACATTCCTGCATATATGAAACATTACATTTCTTCTTCTTCATCAATCCCCGCACAATACATAAACGGATGGGGTGAGCCAAGGCTTTCAGCAAATTAGCAGGTTCATCGAACTGTTTAATATTATTGCTGTCAAAAGCGGGAGTGTTCAAAAGTATTCCTCCTAAATCGTTATATCGTAATAATACGATTTATTGATATGGATGTCAAATTCATTCTGGATTGAACGCGTTCGATTCGTCGCATACCCGCTCAACCCTAGCTTTTGGCTTGTTCCAAGTGGATGATAAAAATGCCTGCCAAACCGCTATAGGCGGCATTTGACAGGCATTCATTCTATATCAGCTCTTATCATAGTGATTGTTTTATATTAGAGTACTACAGGCTCAAGCAGTCCGTCCTTATCAAACTGAAGCGGGTCCATACATATTTCACGGTGATAACCCTTTCCAGAGGAAAATCTGGATAGTGGTGTGACAAAACGGTGATAGGCAATCCAGTATTGACCCGAGTCAGAATCCTTAAATATACAGTGATGACCTGTGCCCAGCATATCCTTCTCGACATTTTTGCTTAGAATCGGGTATCGATATGTAACAGGACCATATAGCTGCTCTGCCGTACCGTAATTCACATGGTAGTCTTCGCTGCCTGTATCATCACAGGACCACGTAAAATGGTATATTCCATCCTGCTTTAACACCGTTACTGCCTCACGAAAATCATGCAAGCCCGCCAGATTGCTCATTGTGTCCTCCACTACACTGATCATGTCTTCACCAAGCTCCACAATGGCAGCATGTCCATTGCCAAATAACAGATACGGTCTTCCGTCATCCTCGATATAGATGGAGGGATCAATCGCTTGGCCCATGGTGATGCCCAGACGTTTCAACTGCTCCATTGTGATTAAAGGCTGTGACTCAGCCAGGAATGGACCCTTCGGTGTATCGGCTACAGCAACACCAATGGCACTCTCGCCGTCCAGCATTTTGCCACAGAAATAAAAATAGTACTTTCCGTTCCGGCTGGCAATTGCCGGTGCCCAGGCATTACCGGTTGCCCAAGGGACATCCTCCGTTCCCAGATCAAGGATTACGCCTTCGTCCTGCCAATGCTTCAGGTCTGAAGAAGAAAACACCTTGAACTGGGTGCCCGACCACCCCTCGAAGCCATCTGTTGTCGGATACATGTAGTAACGATCCTCAAACTTCGCGACATCAGGATCAGCATATTGTCCGGGAAGCACCTGATGACCATCCCCAAAAGCCGCGAGAAGGCTGTTGCACTCGGCAGTTGTGATTGGCAGGACGCTTCCATGCCGCTTTTGAGTTGTTCCCATATCGAAATCACCATCAGGGACGATTCGGAATTCTCCGCTTGTCAGATCTGTAGTCAGGAGAGGAAGATAACCCTTGCCTTCAGCAAATCGATCAACAATCAGGCACCATTCCTCCCGGTCATTGAACTTAAAGATTTGAGGTCCCTCCACTCCTGCCAATGCCTCCAGTACCGGCGCTTGCAGCGTAACGAACGCGTCTTTGTGGAGAGAGTCTCCTTTTTCTACTCGTATGTTTTTGGTTGTTTCATCCTTGGAGTATCGATAGTAAGAGCCCGCCGCTGGAAGAATCGTTGTATCAATAATATGATTGTCCCGCTCAATGTATTTTTCCGATGCCGAGAACGTACGAAAGTCTTTGGTACGAGCGCTGTATATTTTTTGCTTTCGTTCATTCTCGTGAGGTTCTTGAGTCGCAGAAGCCCAGAATACAAGAAACTCATTTGTTATTTCATCATACACAGCTTCCGGTGCCCAGACACATCCAGCCTCCTCAACACCCAGTGTAACATTCAAAGGAGATGACCAGTCCACCAGATTGCTGGATTCCCGTATGATTACGTCTCGGCTCCCGGCATTAACGGCATGAGTCCACCCTTTACCATTTGCGATCCGGAGATCCGTAGCAATCAGATAAAATTTATTTTCCTTGACGGAACGAATCAGAAACGGGTCCCTCACCCCCTTTCTCCAAGATCGGAAAACAGCACAGGTAAGCCGCCATTAAGATCCTTCCAGTGAAGACCGTCCTCGCTATAAGAGAAATAAACCTGCTCTCCGTCTGCTTGTTCGCCAATAAAATGTACAAAGAGATACCCGTCATAATTTAGAGTTGTTTTGGTCAATGGTAAAGAACCTCCTGAAAATGAAATTGAATTTATATTTGCACAACATATAAATGAAAGCGTTCTACTTATGTTGTATCATACTTCAAAACTAGCGGAATGAGTATATTTTTATAAACTCGTTCATTGCAGATCATATGAATTTTCGCCGAGACCATATTGCCTTTATTGCGATGTATGACTTGCTACTGATGCAAAGATTTCAACACATCGTCTTTATTTTACCTCAGGTATACAAAATTCCCGGTTTTCATTTACAAATGAATGCTAATCTTCTTGAAGATGAACAAATGAATATAGATTCATGCATTCATTTTTGTTTTTGAGAGATGACGAGGAGGAATCATTGTGAAATTATCCAAAAAAGTATTACCGGCGGTAGCGCTGACTCTGGCTGTATCGGCTTCTAGTCTCTTGTCTGCGGGACAAGCAAGTGCCGTTCAGGCTGTAAGTGTGGAGAAAAAACAAATCAAGAACATCATCTTCCTCATTGGGGATGGCATGGGCACCTCATACACTTCCGCCTACCGTTATATGAAAGATGATCCTTCGACAAAGGGCATGGACAAAACCGTATTTGACCCTTATCTGGTTGGGGCACAAATGACCTATCCGGATGATGATAAACAAAATGTGACGGATTCCGCTTCTGCAGCAACGGCCATGTCGGCAGGTGTAAAAACCTATAATGCAGCCATTGCGGTTGACCCTGAACAGAAGGAAGTCAAAACTGTACTTGAGCAGGCCAAAGAAAACGGCAAGGCCACCGGACTCGTGGCTACATCGGAAATTACTCATGCCACACCAGCTGCATTCGGTGCCCATGATATCAGTCGTAAAAATATGGATGCGATTGCGGACGATTATTATGATGAGTTGATTAATGGCAAGCATAAAGTGGATGTACTTCTGGGTGGAGGGAAATCCAATTTTGTACGCGAGGGTCGTGACCTGACGAAGGAGTTCCAGAATGCGGGATACAGCTATGTCACGGATCGTTCCTCTCTTCTTGCGGATAAGAATCAACAAGTTCTTGGACTGTTTGCCGATGGAGGATTGGACAAGATGATCGATCGTACTGCTTCAACGCCATCACTGGCTGAGATGACCAATACAGCGATTGATCGCCTCAGTTCGAACGATAAAGGGTTCTTCCTGATGGTCGAAGGCAGCCAGATTGACTGGGCAGGACATGATAATGATATCGTTGGCGCGATGAGTGAAATGGATGATTTCGCAGCCGCGTTTCAGGCCGCGATTGATTTTGCCAAAAAAGATGGTGAAACACTTGTCGTAGCTACTGCCGACCACTCCACGGGTGGACTGACCCTTGGAAAAGACGGGGAATACAACTTCTTTGTAGACCCGATCAAAGCTGCACTGCGGACGCCAGACTTCATGGCAGCACAAATTGTGAAAGGTGCTTCGGTTGAAGAAACACTGAAGAGTTATCTGAAATTGGATTTGAAGCCGGAAGAAATTCAATCGGTGAAAGAAGCAGCCAAAAGTGCAGATGTAACGAAAATTGATAATGCGATTGAAGCAATTATTGATAATCGTTCGTTTACGGGCTGGACGACAGGTGGACATACGGGTGAAGATGTTCCGGTCTATGCCTACGGTCCGGCGAGTCATCGCTTCGCCGGTTTGATCGACAACACAGACAATGCCAAGATCATATTTGATATTCTCAGCAAACACCAATAATTCAGAGGTTACAATCCTCCCTTCTCTTCCTTCATCCGAAGAGAGGGGATTTTTTTATTTCTTTTCCGAATTTTCTAATATGCATTATATCCCATGGAGTTGGTTATCTTATACAACACCACTTGCATGGAAGGGAGAGATATCCGATAAATGCAGTTAACGATTGGTTAAGACAGGTCGGTCACAATTATCTGCTCATTGTCATTGCTGCGGTGCTCTTTTTGCAGTCAAAGCAGTCATTGGATTCTATACGTATAAGCATTATGACAAGAAATTGAATGCACTTACAGATAAGTTGGATCGTCTTCTGCAAGAGAAGACAACGGAGTGATGCCGCTTATTTTGAACTATAGAAGGAACAAGCTTTGGAGGAAAAATGTATGATAGGAAACATCCTGTTGGGTATGGTCATTCCCCTTATAGTGGGTATATTGATTCTGCGTCGGAACTTTACAATTCTTATTCTATACTATCCGCTTGGTGTGGCTGTTGCAGCATGCATCAACAATATCGGGTTTAATTACTTTTGGAATATTCTTCCGAATCAACGCAACCAATCCTATGCTGCTCTTCCAATGGATCTTGGAGTCTACCCGATTGCCGGCTGTCTGATGATGTATGCGATTTTAGTAAAAGGGGCCAATCCATGGTTAGCGATCCTTGTTGCATCCTTGTCGCTGACCTTAATCGAATGGATTGCCAAAATGATGGGACATGTCATTTATTTTAATGGATGGAACATTTTTGGACCTTTTTGTCCTACCTTCTGCCATTTGTCATTGCTTATGGTTACAGTAAAGTATTGAGATATACCAAGTGACGTTTCACTGAAGCTTTCGATTCATAAGGCGGAACAGCTGGTATGGGTTAACGCGGATAGGCATATGTGCATATCTTAACTCATATTGGTTTTGGAGGGATTCATAATGTATGTGACATATCCGTATGGTTATAGGTACACTTTTACACCGGTATGGGCAACATCACCAGCCGAAGCACTGGAATTAATCAAAACGGCTGTGCAGGGAGAACGAAATGATGAGATGTTTTATGACTCATTAATTAAGTTGGCACCTGATGCCAACCAGGCAGCCATGATCACGAGCATTCGCAATGATGAACGCGGCCATAATCAGATGTTCCGACAAATGTACAAGGATCTGACCGGACAGGAGATTTCGGGCGGAAGCAGTGAACCGGCTGAGACCGTCACTTCTTATCTAGGCGGACTGCAAAAGGCGTTTCAGGGTGAATTGGAAGCCGTCGAAAAGTATAGAAAAATATGGTTCGGTCTTCCTTATGGCATATATAAAGACACGGTGTGGGGAATCATCCTGGACGAACAGAAGCATGCGGATAAATACAACAATCTGATTACCTACAATTTGCCTAGATAGTCATGTATGGAATAAATAACGCGCGAATTCTTTTAAATTCTTTTAAAGATGAACAATTGAAAACAGCAAAAAACCAGTGAATAAGTAAATTCACTGGTTTTTGTTTTGCCGGGATCTTTTTTTAACCTTAATATCAAATGCACTCTTTCAACATTTCGGGTTCCACATGAACGTGAACAGTATACACATCATGCTCCTCCATTAACTCATTCTCCACGTCTGTACAGATATCATGTGCTTGTTGAAGATCCAACTCAGCATGGACTGTGATGACCACATCCACGACAGCATTACTGCCATAATTGCGGGCTCTTACGTCTTTGACCTTCTCTACACCGTCTATTCCGGCAATTGTCTTTTTGTATTCTTGAATCAATTCAACATCAAAACCATCGGTCAGATGATGCGTGGCTTCCTTGAAAATGTCCCAAGCAGTTTTGCAGATCAGGAATCCTACGATGACAGCCGTTACAGGGTCCAGCCAGGGTAGACCAAACTGCGAACCAACGATCCCGATGACCGTACCGGTACTCACCCAGGCATCAGAGATATTATCACGAGCTGCTGCCATGACCGCCTGACTTTTGATACGTGTAGCAAGTCTCTTGTTATAGCGATAGACCAGATACATGATAATTGCGCAGAATATGCCTGTGTACGCGGCGATGATATCCGGAGATTCATGTGTGCCCTGGAACACAGAACCAATCGCTTCAAACAGGACTTGTAAACCTACCGCCATCATGATGAAAGAAGCGACAAGTGACGCAACGGTCTCCGCTCTCCAGTGACCATAGGTATGATCTTTGTCGGCGGGGCGTTGGGCAAGCTTCAAACCAATGAGTACAGCTATGGAGGCCACAATATCGGTGGCATTGTTTAATCCATCCGCCTTGAGTGCTTCTGATCCGGCCATGTTGCCAACGATCAGTTTTAATACGGTTAAACCTATGTATGCGATAATGCTGATGATCGCTCCGCGCTCCCCAGCTTTAGATTATCGTATTTGAGTTGATCCACAATAATATCCTCCTGCAATCTTCATTTCGGGCACGTTTATGATAGTATCATTGAAGATTTGTGTGGGTCTAGAGAAACGTTTTGAGTGTGACGAAACATAATCTGCAAGCGGCAATTCTTTTATGGGTAGCCAAAAAAGTTGGGTTTGGCAAACTTAAGTGTTTGGGGGTTGTTTCCACACCTCATCTCCGCAAGCGAGACAAGAACTGTCTAATAAAATAAAAAAAAAGCCGCCAAATTCAGCGACTTTCAAAAGACGTATAGCCGGGAGAATTTTGATGAACTATACTTCTCCCCAAAAAATTTCGGTTTCATAATCAAATTCAACAATACCCTTTTGATTATTTTTATTAAATAGATTTTGCAGTTCTGTCATCATCGGATCGTAATTCGGATGCCCGGGTACAGGGCTGTAAGAAGATGATAACAACCGACCTTTCAATCCCTCAAAATCGAACTCCTGACTCATTCTGAATCGCATTTCATGCATAGAACCTTCCTTGAAAAAAGATAGCAATATCGCCTGAGAAATATTTTTGTGATTGACTTTATCGTAGTCGGTTCCATAAGTATGGAGAAGTTTATTGTACTCTTCACGAAACGGAGTACCCTTAGTAAGACGAGAATTCCAGATGAGTATTACTCTCCCGCCTGGCCTTAGAATTCTACGAAATTCGATTTGGGCTGCGGAACGATCGAACCAGTGAAATGCCTGAGCGCAGACAATAAAATCAACTGACTGATCAGGTAATTCAGTAGATTCTGCAGAACCTGATATACTCTGAAATTTCGGATCATTTTCTAACATTTGCTCGGCGGCTTTTCGCATGGCCTGATTTGGCTCGACCGCAACTACATAGCTTCCGCGTTCCAGAAGTAGTTTTGAGATGATCCCAGTACCTGAACCGATGTCTGATATAGTACTGTTCGCACGTAAACCGACGACGTCGTACAAATAGTCAATAGCCTCATTGGGATAGCTCGGGCGGTATTTCAAATACGAATCGACCCGACTCGAAAACCGTTCTCTATTGTTCATCTATCGTCACGCTCCCATCAATATTTTGACATCCTATTTATTGGCTTTAATAACTTCCTGATGTGCTCCACTTTGTCTCGATAATCTTTCAACAAACGCTGGTTATCCCGCTCTTTGAATCAACGTATCAACTTGACGACTACATTCATCGGAATTCGATTCTTCCTTAGTAGGAACAAGATGTGAAAAGAAAAGACTCCTTAAGGAGTCTTTTCTATCGATGATTAATATGCCACTCAAACCATTCATTATTAGAGATAAGATAGACAAGCTACCTTACTTCTCCGATGGGAGCGGTGTAAAGAGCAGGTTGACCGGCAGGTTGCTTCCTGGCGCGGCAGAGAACAGAATCGTTACACTCTCTCCAATTGATCCGGTGCGGTAAAGAACGCTTTGTTCACTTGAATTGGCAACCGCAACGTTGCCTTCGGCAATCGATACCAACTGGTTGTTCACCAGAGCTACTCCGGAGTACTTTCCTCCACGAGGGTTAAAGGAGATTAGCGTACGCGGTGCAACATTGCTCAGTGTGATTTTGTACAATACGCCGAAATTACCCGCATTGGATGCGTCTGTGTAAGCCATCGGATCTGTTCCTACCAGATTGGGATCGCTTGAATTGTCACCAAGTGGCAGACGGGCCGGTTTGATTCCCACGTGCTCATCGTACTTGATGATGCGAGTTGCGTTCGGGTACGTCCCCGGTTGTGTACTCCGTCACGATCAAGCACGGGAAGCAATGGCAAGGCTTCGAACGGATCTTTATTTTCTTCCACCAGGATCACGTTATAGTCCAAGGAATAATCACTATATGCATCCGAATAGAGAGAGATGACTTGTCCTTCCTTCATCGGTATTTTATTAAGTTCAGTCAAGATCAATTTGCTCTCCCCGGGTTGAAGGTACTCTTTCTTTTGATCCGCTCCTGTCTGAATGGATTTGAACCATTTATCAATAGACAGTTTCCCGGCTACGGTAGCATACGGTGTAGGTCCGGCAAAACCCATATTCTGTTGTTCGAATACAGCCGGATTCGGATTGTTATTGGTTGCAATCACATACATTTTTACTCTTTTGCCTGTATTGTTCACATGGTGAATCATGAAGCGGGTCTGTCCCGAAGATGATTCTTTATACACGATGCCTTCCGTATTCACGGTTTCCGGACTGTTACTGCGGATCAGCAAACTTGGCTCATCCATGTACGTGTAAGGCACTTTCTCCATCGTAGTCACTTCGCCGCCGTTAAAGGTAAATTTCTGTCCTACCGGCGTGAAGAGTAAGTTGAAGTCGGTAAATGAATATAATGTCTCATTGTTTATGGTAATGACTTTGGAGTATGAGTTCGTAGCCCCGTGATTATCCGTAACCGTAAGTGTCACTGTTTTTGGACCCGGTTCAAAGAACGCAAGTGAATTGTTCTCCCATACGGCTTTGACAATATTATTTTCATCATCAGTGCTTTGGTCTGTGTATGTTATTTTTTCACCCATTTTATATTCTTCTTTATCCGTAGCGAACATGGCTACAGGAGGAAGATTAGGAGTCAATACTTCAATGGTAATGGAATAAGGATCACTCCATTGGCCGTTGGAATCCTGTACTTCATATGAAATCGTATATGTACCTGCTTGGTCAAATGAATCCTGGCGACCTGTCCAGCGTTCGTCAACGATAGCCATTCCATTGGGGGAACGGTTAGAAGTCACGTAGTCCACTGGATCACCTGCGAAGATTTCCTTTTGGGCAATGGTGAAACTTGCAACAGGTTTCGTATTCAGATTCAGCACAACCGTTTTGGCCGATTGATTCACTTTATAGGTGATGTTCAGGGCTTGAGTAATGGAAGTTAACGGCACCATAAAGGTATTTTTTTGCTGATATGCAGGGCCTTTCATCGTTCTGGTCTCACCATTTACCGTATATTCTTTGCTGTTCGTCTTGAAACGGAGTTCATCCTCGCCACTAATGATGATCGTTTCTTTGGTTTTGTTGTCGTATTTAACCCCGTATCCCACACGGTCAACCAGTGCACGGATTGCAACATAGGATACACCGTTTTTGACAGCCATGGGTTGGCCAGCAAGATACGTTTTTCCATCCTGCTCCATTTTGTTGCTATTCATGTATAACGTCAGATTGCCACCTGCTGCTACAGGAGATGTCCCATCAATGGAGGGTTGCTCTATTTGTGCTGGCGTAGCTGGCGTTTCAACCTTCTCAGGGTCTTCCTCTTGAACTACTGGTTTCGTGCCTGTTTCGTTAGTAGTGGTATCTCCCCATCCAATACAGGTTTCTCGCTATCTGTTTTAGATGATGTTGCCTTATCCCCGGTCAAGGTTTCGGTGTCTTTGGATTCAGAGGATGCATTATTAGTAGATTTGTTATTGCTCTCTGTCTTCACTTCTCGCTCTACAATCGGCTGCTCTTGCTGTAACACCTCTACGGATTCTACTTTGGCTGTGTTTACTGACGCGGTGTCACCTTGCGGTGCTGATTGCGCATTCACAGAACCTACCGCAAATGCTTGAAATACGGCTAAAGCGGTAAAAATGGATAATTTCTTCTTCATATTCATTCGTTGTCTTTGGCTCCTTCTACTCTCTAGTCATTTATGGATGTCCCCTCGAAAAGTCATAGTATTAGACGCTAGATTTAGGAAAAAGTTTCTAATTTGGTTGTAAATTATGAATTCTAGTATAACTATTTTTCCATGTTTGGTTATAAGTTATTTCAATAAAAGGCATCTTTTGAATAATCATCTTGATTTTGCACAACATAATCCATGTCGCATTTCATAAAGAGGTGGATATATGACCCAACCAATCAGGCATTCTCTGAATTAAACTTGAATATTTCCTATGTAGAGCAGTCCCTTTTTCATACTGACGATTTAAAAAGACATTCGCTTCTACTCCATGGTGTACAGTGTGCGCTTCTCTATATCGATTCACTTGTAGATCAGGAGATCATTCAAACACATGTCTTGACTGCATTAAATGATCAATCTCATTCGGAAATCTATCCGTCGTTCACGACATTAGAAAGTCGAAAAGAAACGAATCTGCAACATGGAATAGATTCAATCATTCAAGGTAAATGTCTATACATAATTAATGGATGCCCGGAATTTTACATTCTTTCTACCGAGAAGATGTATGTCCGCAGTACAACCGAACCCGAAAACGAAGGTGTTATTCGAGGGCCGCACAATGGATTCATCGAGCAGCTTTCCGTTAATTTGAATCTGCTCCGCAGGCAGATTATTAGTCCATCGTTAATCGTTCGATATTTTATCGTTGGCGAGAAGACCCATACGAAGATTGCAGTCGTATACCTTCAGGATTTGGCTACTCCTGAGTTAGTGGAAGAGGTGAAAGCGCGAGTCACATCCATATCCACAGATATGATGCTCGCTCCAGGCTTTATCGAAGAGTTTATAGAGGATAACCCGTTTTCTCTGTTTCCCCAGCAACTCAGCACAGAAAGACCTGACCGGGTTATTGCCAATTTGATGGAAGGGCGTGTTGCTATTCTTGCCGAAGGCAGTCCTTCAGCGCTTATCGCTCCGGTTACTTTTTTTGCTTTTTATCAAAGTCCGGATGATTATCACGGTCGCTGGATTGTCAGTTCCTTTTTACGGTTAATTCGCATGATGAGTTTTATCATTGCATTTACATTACCTGCTGTTTATATTGCGACCATCTCCTTTCACTCCGCTATTTTACCGATCGAGCTGGCACACACAATCAAAAAATCATTGGAGAACATCCCTTTTCCTGCACTCGTAGAGGCCATGTTGCTTGAATTGATCTTTGAAGTATTGAGAGAAGCAGGGGTCCGACTTCCAAGCCGAGTGGGCCAGACCATCGGCATCGTTGGCGGTTTGGTTATCGGAGATGCTATCGTTCGTGCAGGGCTGGTATCCTACACCATGATTATTGTGGTATCCCTAACGGCTATCTCGTCATTTTTGGTACCTTCGCATGAGATGAGCTCAGCAGTACGTATTCTCCGCTTTCCAATGATGATTGGAGCGGCGCTTTTTGGATATATCGGCATCGCATTTGGTCTGGTGATTCTAACCATTCATCTATGCAAGCTGGAGAACTTTGGATCGCCTTATTTTGCTCCAGTGGCCCCTTTCCGATTAGCTGACATGAAGGATGTATGGATTCGATTTCCGATCTGGGCGCTTCGCGGGCGTCCTCATGATGCCCGTCCGCAGCGGTTGAGTCAGCAGAAGTTCTCTAGGAGTTGGAAAAAACGTGAATAAGGAAACTACAATTACTCGGGGACAATTGTTCTTGCTTATTATGAAATTTGAGATCGGTGTAGATATTTTGTCCCTCCCTTACCGTATACACCTGCTCTCTAAAGGCGGTGGGTGGATCTCAGTTTTCCTCGGAGGGTTCCTGATTCAACTGGTCATCCTGTTGGGCTGGCTTTTGATGCGAAGATTCCCGAGTTCGTCCATTTATGACATTGTCACGCTGATTACGGGTAAATGGATGGGCAAGTTTTTGACCATCGCCTACGTTGGATATTTCCTGTTAATGGGCACTTCCGTTCTGGTGAACGCCTACGGTGTAATTAACCGTTGGATGCTGCAGGATACGCCCAGGTGGGCTATTCTAGCCCTTTTTGTTCAGCAGCATCTATCTGGTTCGGCAAAAATTACGAATCATTGCCCGAGTACTTGTACTCATCTCCTTTTGGTCTTGCCCATGATGGTATTAATCAGTTACGGACTCAAGGAGATCAATCTGTTATATCTTTTACCTTTAACCGAAGCTGGATGGTCCAATATCATTAGCGGTTCAACTGAAACATTAATGGCCATGTTTGGATTCGAGTTTTTTCTCGTTGTGTTTCCCATGGTTGAAGGTAACAGCGGCGGTAAACTTAAGTCCGTAGCTTCTGCAAGTGCTTTAGTTGTGTTGTTGTATGCATTTACGGTGTTCATTTGTTCAACGGCTTTTAGTCCGCAGCAACTTGACTTAATGCCAGAACCTGTTATTTACTTGCTCCGTTCGATCCCTCTCGGGACAATGGATCGGGCTGATTTCCTGTTCCTCCCCATCTGGTTAATTTCAATTTTTGGAGCCATATGTGGCTACTACTATACAGCATCCTATGGTATAAGTTACCTCTTCCAACAAAAACACCATAAACAAGCCGTGCCTTATGTCGTACTTGCTTCTTGCGTAATTGCCTATCTGCCACAACAGCAGGAAAAACTTGAATTGATTAGTACGATTGCCAACCGATCAGCTTACTTTTTTCTCATGATCTTACCTCTATTGCTGCTGGTTCTATCTTATATAATGAAACGAAAAGAGAAGATGATATGAGTACACAAGGAAAAATGCTTGTCCTCCTGTTCCTGCTCATGGTAATGACAGGATGCTGGGATCAGGATAGTTTAAAAGATGCCAGACTGGCAAATGCCTCGGCCTTTGATATCACCTCAGAAGGTGAGATTAAACAGACGCTTGAAATTGTCGATGATTTTGAGAGTCAGCAAGGGAGCAGCGTGAATGAAGTCCATTCAGGCAACGGAAGATCCGTACGTCAGAGCACGGATCGAATTCGAGCTAAAGTGACTGGTGATATTCGATTTTTCAAATATGGGATGATCTTATACGGGAACACACTCGCACAGCATGATATCTACCCATACCTGGACGTCTTATATCGGGAACCCGATTACCCGACCTCACATGTGAAAATTGCGATTGTAGATGGTGATGCCGGAGAATTGTTACATCAGAAAAAAGTGGGTAGCATATTGATTGGTGAGTTTATTACCAAAAAAATTAAGAGTTTGGAGGAATTATGTATTTTTCCCGAGATGACGTTAGAGACACTGCTTCCTCCATGCTGGATCCGGGACAGGATTTTACGCTTCCTTATCTATATAAGGATGGAGAGGAAATTGATGCTCGGGGAATCGCCCTGTTTCATGGGCAAAGGTTCAGTGGAAGTCTTCATACCGAACAGGCTCCCCTATACATTATTATGAGTGGTAAATGGAATAAAGCGGCGCGTTTTGTCAAAAAGGTTCACCCAGGTCCCTCCAACAACCCACGGAACTATGTCACTTATGAAGCAAATATTGAACAAATTAAGCGAAAACTCAAGGTAAAGGTGGCAGATGATAGCCAAATTGATGTGAATCTCCGTATCGAACTTCCAGTAACGATCGTTGAATATGCTATGAATCATCTTCAGGAAAAAAACACGATTGATTCTCTAAACCGTAAGTTGTCCGACGACATGACACGGGACGCAGAACAGATTATCAAGACACTTCAGCAGAGCGGGTGTGATTCCTTTGGCATTGGCAGACATTTAATAGCCCATTATCCGGAATTGTGGAAAAGTCTGGACTGGAATCAGCAATATGCCCAAGTTCGTTTTCACCCGGAAGTAAAGGTTACAATCGTTGGCAAAGGTGTTTTAAATTAATGGCCTACTTCTGAAGTGCACCTACTGAAATTTCATCGGTGCACTTGAAGTAGCACTCAATCGGACTACAATTCCTCAACAATGATATCCGATGGACCCTTTGATCCCCTTCTCGTTACTTCCTTACAACAGGAATCCACATTTCACCATAGATCAAACCGTTTTTCTGTCCCATCTCAACCGTAGCATTCGGACCGCCAACGTAGGCAAAATCCTGTTCTGCCGGGAGGGCTTGACCAAAGGCAATGCCAGTAAGCGTATTACTGAGCAGATCAGCCGTCTCTGCTTCGCCCTTCACAATCAGGTATTCTCCCTTGGGAAATTGGATCAATCTCGTTGCTTCTGGCAGAGATTTTTCTGTCATGACACCAGCATAATGCATCATTTTGTTGTTCACGGCTTCGTTCACAGCAAAAATATAGTCATTCGTAGCCAGAGATTTTAATGTGTCCAGGCTTCCATCCTCTCTCACAGTGGACCAAAAATCCGCCTTCTCCTTGCTGATGCCAGCATAGTCTGTGTAGTCGCTCTTAAGCTCCGTTCCAATACCTAATACGATAAAGCTGTCTTTTTCTTCAAAATAATAATTACTCATGGTGTCTACCATCCTCTTTCCATTTTCAATTGATTTGTGTTTTCACTTGATGGGTTTATAATAACCTTAAATCATGTCAGAATATGATACTGTTTAGGGGTCCAATGAAAAAAGTTGAACGCATTAATGTCATCACGCGGTATATCAATAACCGTGCCCACTTTACCATCTCTGAAATCATGCGCGAATTTAACATTTCCCGTTCGACAGCCATTCGAGATATCAGAGAAATTGAAGCCATGGGAATGCCACTTGTCGCTGAAGTTGGGCGGGACGGCGGTTATTTTGTCATGAGCAACTCCCTGCTGCCCACCGTCCGGTTTACCGATAATGAGATCAAAGCGTTATTCATTGCCTTTATGGCGACAAGAAATCAACAACTTCCTTATCTGAAGAGCCGTCAATCTTTGGCTGAAAAATTATTGGGCCTCATCTCAGAAAACCAGCAAGATGACCTTGTGCATTTGAATCAAATATTGCTTTTTGAAGGGACCAATCCCCATAATCCGGATATGCTGGATCTGTCAGATCTGCCCCACCCTACCTTGGAAAAACTCATCCAAATCCTTCTTATCGAACGTTATCTGTTAATTACTGTCCAGGAAGAAAAGAAAACAAAGTCCTATCCCATTGTTCTCCTACACCTTCATCATCAAAAAGGCCATTGGATCATTGAAGGTTATGACTTGGAGGAAGAACAGAGACGAATCGTCTCTGTTGACAACCTTATCCATGTCGAAGTATACCCGGCGAAGAAAAGACTGAGTACGAAAAAGCTTGTGGAACAACTAAAACGAAATACGCAGGCAGAGGTCATCAACCTAGTTGTGGAACTTGGCCCAAAGGCAATTGCCCAATTCAAAAAATACCATCCTATAACATTTTCAATTGCCTATACGAATCCCTACCAAACGACAGGCCTCCTAAAGGCATGTATGAATGTTCATAACACAGATGAAGTAACCGAAATCACCAATTGGTTGCTTTTTCTAGGTGAAGATATCAAGGTTAAGGAAATTCCGGAAGAAGTCCTTGCCTCTCTTCAAGCGAGAGGAAGCTTATACCAAACCAAATGAAGCAGTGAGCATTCAGTACGACAAACCCAAAAAAGCCGCTATAAGAGCGACTTCTAATGGAATCCATATTATGTCTCGCACCAATGCTTGGCGAGCTGTTCCTTTTATACTAAAAGTCAGCATTAGACTGGGCATGATTAGGTGCAGGTTGCGAGATTTTTTTAACGAGTAAAAAATAAGTAACAATGGCGATGACACTGGTCATTAATAAAGTAAGTCCTAACGGGACGGCCGTGTCCTCACCTGCGATACCGACCAGAGGAGCAACAAGTGCACCCAGAAGAAATGGAACAACGCCGAGCAGTGCTGCTGCACTTCCGGCCATCTTGGCTTGACTCTCCATGGCCAGCGGGAATGCCGCAGTGGACGTAATGCCGATTGAGCAAACGAAGAAGAACAATGGAATGACCAAAGCGAAAAGTGGACCATGAACAAGAGTTACCACCAAAGCAGCAACACTTGCTATTAGAGCAAGCCATAGCCCTGATAATAGAAGCGTCTGCTCAGGGACCCGTTTGGCCAAACGACCCACGATTTGAGATCCGATGATCAAGCTGATGCCGTTCGAAGCAAACAATATGGCAAAAACAGTTGGAGTGACACCATATATATTTTGGTAAATAAACGGCGTTCCTGCTACATAAGCAAAGACCCCTGCCGTCATGATTCCCTGGGCGAGCATGTAGCCAACAAACGTGCGGTCACGCAGAAGCATTCTGTAATTACCCAATTGCTGTTTGAAGTTGGGAACCATACGTCTTTCGACGGGATGTGTCTCTTTTAAGCTCCACTTGGTCATGATCAATAAGAAAATCCCCAGAAATGAAAGCGAGATAAACACGCCAATCCATGTTGTGAAGGAGAGAACGCCACTTCCAGCGATCGGTGCGGCCAGAGGCCCCAAATTCCCTACAAGCAACAGCAAAGAGAAAAATTTAGTAAGCTCATGTCCACTATAGAGATCTCTAGCTATCGCACGGGAAATAACAATTCCTGCTGATGCCGCAAATCCTTGCGTGAAACGAAACAAAATCAACAGTCCGATATTCGGAGCAAACGCACATGCCAGGGAACAGATAATGTAGGCTGCCATGCAGATCAACAAGGGTCTCCGTCTACCGTACGCGTCACTCAAAGGACCCATTACGAGTTGTCCTGCACCTAGTCCCAACAAACAAGCAGTAAGACTGAATTGTACCAGTGATGCTGTTGTATTCATATTCTGTGCAATCTCCGGAAAGGCCGGTAAATACATATCGATCGTAAATGGACCCAATGTAGAAAATAATCCGAGTAGTATAGCGAGTCCAAAAACATTCCAATTCGTGCTCTTCGCCATGATAAATATTATCTCCAATTCCTCATATAATTTTGCAAGCCTAATCGGAGTATAAGACATAGAGTTAACTAGAGGTCAAGCCTTAAGGCTATGAAATAAAAAAAGCCGCTAAGCGACTTTGAATGAGACATCACTAAATTGGTAGTATAGTAAGAGTGTTGAAAAAATACCCTAGGAGGCTGCTTCCATGTCACAAAATATCTGGATTAACCTGCCGGTGAAAGACGTCGTAAAATCCACGACCTTTTTCAACGAGATTGGATTCCGCGGGCAGAATGTTGGGAACGAGAGAGCCCAGCTTGTCATTGGTCAAACAACGATTCTGCTGTTTCCGGATGCAACGTTTGAGAAATTTACAGGTGCCAAAACGGCAGATACTTCCCATAGTGCAGAGGTTATATTTTCCATTGGTGCTGACAGCAGAGAAGAAGTGGATGCTTTTATTCAAAATGTAGAGCTCGCTGGAGGAACGATCTTTGGCAAGCCGGGTGAAACGGACGGCTGGATGTATGGTGCAGGATTTGCCGATCTGGACGGTCACCGCTGGAACCTGCTGTATATGGATGAGAGCAAAATGCCGAAACGTTAACAAAATTGCTGGTCCTTGATTAAGGCCACTGTCGCTGCAGCTTCCGATAGAATCATGTTCTTGTACCTCCAACAAGTAAAAATGATAACAACATCTGTCTAAAATAGTGGCTAGTTGTTGTTATCATTTTTGTTGTTTTTACATTACCGTTCACTATCTGGTATTCCTCGTAACTGTCTTCATTTCTTCATACATCTACTTCTCATGTTCCTTGATCACTTGTTCGATCCCGAGCAAAATCAGCTTCAAGCCGAACTCAAAAGCTCCGTCCGTTCCCATTACCTCAAACATTCCGCTTTTATACATCCTACTGAATAGCCCTGCTTCCTTTTCACTCATGGAGTCCAGTAGTCCGATCATCTCTTCACCCTGAAGTGCCTCGTTGTCCTTAATAACAGCAGAGATATTACGCTGATGCTGGTAATTGTCCAGAACGAAGTAAAAGACATAGTTCACAAGCGTAAGAACTGCCTGTAATTTCTGTTCTTGCTCTAGTGGCGTCGAATCCATGCAGAGCAACATACGGTTGGTGAACCGGATCATGTCCGGCTCGTGGGGTAGCGTCATCATCATGAGCTGGGTAGAACACGGGTATCGACTGAGCACATTTCGGACAGTTATCGCAAGCCCTTCCATCTGTTCCTTCCAATCCCCATCAGATTGAAATTCATCCAAAATCATTTTTGATATCTGGTTGGCTAGCCGCTGGTAAAGTGCCTGCTTGCTCTTGAAATACCAATATAGCGATGGAGCCTGAATGCCCAACTTGTCTGCCAAGCGCCTCATGCTGAACTTCTCAATGCCCTCTTCCGCCAAAAGCTCCCACGAGGTTTCCAAAATCTTATCTTCCGAAATCTGAAGCTGTTGTTTTTTCATCGTTATCCGCCCTTTAATCTAACAGTGTAAGTTTATGCTTTACAGGTGCATAAGTTCATGATAACATCTAACACTGTAAGGTTCAATCTAACGGTGTTAGATAAGAGCTAAATAAATGATGAAAGTAGTGATTCACATGGATGCAGAGAACCTCCATTACTTTGAAAAAGCACCGATTGCCAAAGCTGTAGCTCACTTCGCTGTCCCGATGATGCTGGGCACGTCAATGAGTGTAATCTATTCCATCTTGAATGCTTATTTCCTTGGTACACTGGGCAATACGGCCATGCTAACCGCACTCGCCTTAACGTTACCGTTATTCGCAGTCATTATGGCGCTAGGCAATTTAATTGGTATAGGTAGCGGGACATTCATCTCCCGTTTGTTGGGTGAGAAGAAAGCGGATGATCTGAAGCATGTATCTTCATTTGCCTTTTACAGCAGTTTAGTTCTTGGAATTATTGTAATAGCTGTTGGCCTCCCTTTGATCGAGCCGATTGTTCATGGGCTGGGGCAACGCCGGACTCCTTCGGATTTACGAAAGAGTATGTCACGATCATGCTTATCGGTTCTCCATTTGTCATTTTGTTTTTTACGTTGGAGAATATCGTGCGCTCAGAAGGTTCAGCAATTACATCAATGATCGGCATGATGCTCAGTGTTGTCGTGAATATTATTCTTGATGCGCTATTCATCTTTGTCTTCCATTGGGGCGTAGTTGGTGTCGCATCTGCAACGGTCATCTCCAACATGGTTGCAAGTGCATTCTACGCTTACCATATCAGTTATAAGAGCCCCTTCTTAACCGTCTCCTTGAAATGGTTCAAGGTTACCAAGGACATTCTAAGCAATGTATTCAAAATCGGAGTTCCTATCTTTGTTATGAGTGTTTTCTTGGGAGCGATGTCGCTTATTCTTAACCTTTTTCTTGTCGAATATGGGGATCAGGCCATTGCGGGGTATGGGATTTCATCACGTTTGTTGCAATTTCCCGAGTTTATTCTGATGGGTTTGTGCGAAGGAGTCGTGCCGTTGATTGCCTTCTCATTTACAGCGAACAAATTACGCATGAAACAAACCATTAGATTCACAATTAAAGCTATTCTGGCCCTGGCTGTCCTGTTCGGCGTTATCGTCTATCTGATTTCTGACCACTTGATTGGTTTATTTACGACGGACCCACAATTAATTGAAATGGGTAGCTACATTCTCCATGTAACCTTCTTATCCTTGTTTATTACAGGAATGACTTCTTTGTTTATTGGGATTTTCCAAGCTACAGCCCAAGGAACTGCCGCTTTTGTGATGTCCATCATTCAAGGAATTACACTGATTCCTGTTTTGTATATTGCGAATCAACTGAACGGTTTTCATGGCGTGATCTGGTCGCTGGTTATTGCGGATGCCGTCGCGTTCCTTGTAGGGGCCATCATGTTATATGCTTTGCGAACCAAGCTACAGCCGGATCTGGCACAATTGGCACAGTAATTTTGCTGATTGTATTACAAAAACCACGGTACCCATGTCGGTACCGCAGTTCGATAATCAATCTCTATTGGAGTTGCTTCATGTAAGATTTGAATTCCTCGGCAATTTCTTTGTATTTCGTATGATGCAGGTAATGTGAACCTTCCATCGGGATCATTTTGCCCTGTGCAGATTGTTTCACTTGCTCTTCATGCAGCGGAATCCAATTTGGATTGAGCTCGTTATTGGATTGAACGAATAAAAGTATTGGCATATCACGAGGGTAAGTGAGGTTTGATCCATTTTTGAAATTGGAACCCAAGTGTTCAAGCTCATCGACCATTGTCGGATTAGTTGAAACTTGATTCGAGATCAATCTCATCTGCTCTTTGGTATGTTCGTCGTATGCTAGTGATGCATCTGAATCACCGCTTACTTTCGCAATTACTCTCATCAAGCCTGATTGTTTAAGAAATTTCATTAAGTTCAAAGGTAATTTAACATCCATGCCAGGTTGATTGGGAACACTGCTATCGATCCCGACAAAAGCGGAAACTTCATCCGGATACGTGTTCACATAAGTGGCTGCGTATAGTCCTGTGATGGAATGCCCCATCAAAATATAACGGTCAATTCCGAGCTGCTGTACAGCTTCATGAATTTCGCTGACGATATTTTCTGTTGTTCTCTCCGTCTCGGTTTGATCGCTTAGACCATAACCGAAAGGTTCGATGGCCACAACTCTGTAATCCGAGGTTAATTCATCAATTAACAATTTGAAATCAAGTACTGGCGACGGGGTTCCTTGTCCAGGCAAAAGCACAATGGTTTGTTCACCGCTGCCTTGAATGGACACATTCATATTTTTCCCATCAACATTAACATATTGGCCATACGATTCAATTTTCTTTTTCTCGATCCCGGTACTGATTGTATTAACAACAAAGGTGATGCTCATAAACAGCACTAACGCGCCGAGAATACCACCAATTATTTTCAGCCATAACTTCCGTTTTTTACGGCCCTTAGTCCCCGTTACTGTTGTATCTTCTGTTGTGTCTTTTGTTTTGTGCACATCCATCTTCTCCTGTCTTTATATCTGTAGAGCCGCTCTTGCGACATAGGTATAGTGTAATCATGGAAGATGTACCCTTCGTGACGGGAATATGAACGGAATATGAACTACCCAAAAGAGAGCTGCTTATTAGAGCAGTTCTCTTTTGATTAGATTTTGTTTAGTGATCCAGGAATACAAGCTGAATGAAGAACAATACCGCAAAAATGTAGAAGATTGGATGAACCTCTTTACCTTTGCCACGAAGCAACTTGAGTACTGGATAGAAGATAAAGCCTACGCCAATCCCTGTCGCAATACTATGTGTGAGCGGAGTAAGGATGATAATCAGGAAGGCAGGAAATGCTTCTTCGAGATCATCCCATTTGATTTTGCTAATAACGTTAATCATAAAGTATCCAACAATGATCAGTGCCGGAGAAGTAATCGCCGGAATGCTTGAAATTACACTTACAATCGGTGTGAAGAACAACGTCAGTGCAAGAAGCACACTTACCGTAACCGCTGTCAGTCCCGTTCTTCCTCCTGCAGCCACCCCTGTGCTGGACTCGATATAAGCAGAGGTTGGACTCGTTCCGAGCAAAGCGCCACTTGTGGTCCCTACCGCATCGGCCAATAATGCACCACGCGAGCGTGGGAATTTGCCTTCCTTCAGCAATCCTGCCTGTTCAGCAACGCCTAGCATCGTGCCCGTCGTGTCAAACAGTGTGATCAGCAGGAACGTAAATATGATCGTATATAAGCCATTCGAGAATACGCCAGCCAGATCCAGTTGCATAGCCGTTGACGAGAGGCCTTGCGGCATGGATACAATGGATTCCGGCATGTGGAATAGTCCCATGATCCAGGCCAGTATCGCTGTAACCACCATTCCGATGAACAGGTAACCTTTCACATTGTAAGCCATCAGCACAACGGTGATAATCAATCCGATAATGGTCAGATAAGTCATTGGTTCAGCCAAGTTACCGATCGTAATCAAATTCGATTCTGAGTCGGCAATAATGCCGGCATTTTGCAGACCTACCGTTGTAATAAACAACCCGATGCCTGCGGTTATTGCATGTTTTAAGCTTGCCGGAATGGCATCCAGCAACATGTAACGGAACGAAGTAAGCGATAAAATAATAAACAAAATACCTGCGATAAATACGGCTCCCAGTGCAACCTGCCAAGATACACCGTATCCGGCAACTACGCTATAGGCAAAGAATGCATTCAGGCCCATACCCGGTGCGATGACGATCGGGTAATTGGACCATATCCCCATAATCAGAGTTCCCACAATACTTGCCAGTACCGTTGCTATGAATACTCCATTAAAGTCCATGCCTGTGCTGCTGAGTATTCCTGGGTTTACGATAACTATGTATACCATTGTGAAGAATGTTGTAATCCCTGCGATAATTTCTGTAGGAATGCTCGTACCTCTTTCTTTGAGTTTGAACCATTTGTCCATGATCAAGCCAGCCTCCAACCTTCAAATTATACTCCTAAGCTAAAAACAAAAAATCCTAATTCTCATATAGGATTGTGATATTAACGCTCCTATATTCGTTGTTAGGATTAAAGATTTAACAGCTATGCTCTATACGAAACATAAAAACGAAACATAAAGATACTCATCTCTGTTTTAACCTGAAGTCCATTTCGTATTCTAATTAAAATAACATGCAATGTCAACGATTTGACGATTTGTTCACAGTTATTTACGAACTATATATATACTATATCTTATGTTCATTCGTTTTTAGGGCTGAGTGTGTACACTTGATGCTCATTGTCTCTCCAACATATAAAAAGACTGCCAGCATTGTTCACTGACAGTCTTTTGTTTAGTTTGTAGTAGGTTTCTCTTCATACTCGCTGGATAATTCCTTTAGCGATTTGATTTTACCATGGGGATGCTGTTCTTGCTTTCGTGACTTCCAGGCAGCTTCTTTTCGTTTCTTCTGGTCAGCCATAAAAGAGATCCTCCTCTGGAAACTGAGATGTGTACTACCTCTTTAGGATGTCACTGTAAAGCATCTTTATTCTGTGTTTTTTAGCTGCCCAGAGGATGAGATAGAAACTAATTGGCAGGACCCAGATTAATCAAGCTAACTTCGGATAATGAGACAGTCGTGTTGCCGTCTTCTGCGCCATCAATGTTACCCAGATCAAATGAGATGCGAGTACTCGAATAGCTGGCTTCTGTTGCATCAAATGTAAACGTGAACTCCTGTTCTTCTGGAGTCAGATCAACTCGTGCCCCAAAGAATCCATGCCATTTATAGTTGGCAGCTGCGTCTACCCATCCAATTCCCAAACCCACTTTTCTGGACTTCTCCGCTTTGGCTTTAAACGTTAATTTGTATTTAAAACCTTGCTGTATGCCAAATCCTTCATTAATGACTTGACGATCCCATGGGTTATGTCCAGCATTACCAATCTTGGCATGAAGCTGTTGATTGCTAACTTGCATCTCAAGATCAGCTTCATTACCATCCGCGTAGGTAAACCAGCTGTCTTTACCTTTGGAGAAGTCTCCATTGGAGATAAGATTAACATGAGCTGGCTGCCCTCCTTGATCTGCATTCGGATTAACTTCATATAACTGAATGTTATGGATGTTAATCGAGTGTTCACCTGTAGATAGCGGATAACCTAGTCCGAATGCAAGTACGGCTGCCGCATCCGGGGTATCCCCCATGGTGATTGTATAACTATACGACTGTGGATCCACAGTTAACTCCACTTTTTCTTCGAAATACTTCACAAAATCCCCTGCATTCTGAGAAAGGACCGCTTGCATAGATTTAGGACTTGAAGCAGATGCCTCGAAGGTAAGTCGGTATGATTTATTTGCATCCAGTTCGATCTGACCTTGCTGCAGCAATGCATCCCACCATTCTTCACTTGTATCTGGCAAGTTGATTGTTAATCCTTTGCCCTCGTCATGTGAAGCTGTCAGATGATCAGGAATCAGCTCCCAATGATTCAGATCCGCTGCAAGGTGGCTGTTCTGAACTTTGTTTAGTGAAATATCCACCCAACGGGTATTGTAATCTGCTCCTTCAAAATTGACATAATAGAATTTGCCTGCTGTCAAGTTGGTACCCGGGAAATACACAGTTTTGTATGCTTGCCATCCCCCGTGTCTCCGAGATTCAGTTCGGATTGTGCAACGATTGTACCTTGTTCATCCTCAATGCTGAACCGTACCTCAGAATCACTTTTCCCACTGGCCATTCGAGCCGACAGAACATATTCCCCATCTTGGGCTACATCGATTTTATATTGCAGCAGATCTCCCTGATCCATATAACTGACATGTTTTCCACCTTCTACGGAGTCCTCCAGTTGCAAGCCCTGCATCTCCCAGGCTTCGGTTGCAGGTACATGTGCGTAGCCATTGACCGACAGAGGTTTTCCGCGTTTTGTCAATCGAACATTGTCTACATATACCTTACCTTCCGAACTGCCGAATAACAGTTGTAGCTCGGACTGGGCTATAGATGTCCCATCGCCAATAACAATCTCTCCAGTATATGTCTTCATTTCTTGGTCCAAGGAAAGGTTTTTCCCCTGATGAATCTGCACGGAATGTCCATTGCTGCTGATAAGATCAATATCCATACTTCTCGGAGTATCTGCCTTGGCATCAAAGGAGAATCCATACGTTGAATTGGCTTCCAGTTTCAACTCCGGTTGGTTCACCGAAACCTGTTGTGGTTCACCATTTGTTTGCGTAACATCCACAACCAGTTGACGTTCCATAATCGGGAATTTCAAAAAGTTATTTACGCTGATCTGAGCCTTTGCACCTTCTTGAATGTTGCTTGACCAGAATCCCAGGCGTTCTTTACCCTGATCAAACGTTCCATTGTAAATGAAGTTGCCATCAGGTAACGCGTTGCGTTCAACCATTATCGGATCAGCCTCACCCACCTCGATCAGCCTGACATTGGCAAACCAAACGCTTGTATCATCCAGCCCCAGATTGAATTCGAATCTGGCATTGTTATCCGATCCATCCCGCATATTGAAGGTATATTCATAGAATTGCCAATCCGTCGTGAGTGCAAAGGTGTTATCACCCGAATAATTCGTCCAGCTTTTTTCATATTGGTTCACTTTGGACATGATTGTACGGTTAGCAGATGCCTTCGCATCAAATTGTATTTTGTACTTTTTGTTTTTTTGGATGTACATCGGCATTTGAGTGAGTTGAACTGAATAGTTTTCAGTCCCCGATGCGTCAATAGTAACTTGTGCTGCTTTTCCTTTCTGCTCATCATTTACAACGTTGACGCTACCGGCTCCATCCGCATTCGTAATGAATTTCCACTGCAGAGGCACTCCATTTTCTTCAGACCCTTCCGTAAAACGATCATTGTAGATTAGATTGCTATCGGCTTGTGGTTCACGCTGTTGTACAGGCTCGATGGGATTGGTTGTTACATCAGGCCATGTGTTGAGATTTTTATAAGAGTACACACGCACAAAATCAACATTCATCGTTTCAGAAGTGAATTCGCTCTCAGGTGAGCCCGGCCAGTCTCCGCCAACTGCCAGATTCAGAATTAGATAGAATGGACGATCAAATGGTGCAGGGAACGTGTAATACTCGGGTTGGCCCACGGCCTTTGTTTGCCAGTTGGTCACTTCATGATGCAGTTTACCGTCTACATAAAAACGGATCATGCCCGGCAACCATTCCACCTGGAAATCATGATAATCGTCAGCAAAAGTTTCTCCCTCCGGAAGAGTAAGGCTTCCCTGATCATGTCCATGGGAACCATCAGGCTTCACACTATCATAGTGCAATGTGCTATATACCTTGTTATTACTCTCACTGCCACCAATAAGCTCCATAATATCGATCTCTCCAGATGCTGGCCATCCGCCATAATGCGCTTCATCGGTTGGCATCATCCAGATGGCAGGCCACATGCCTTTTTCAATAGGAAGCTTCGCACGTACAACGACTTTACCGTATGTCCAGTCACCTTTTCCCATGGAGATCAGTTTGCCTGAACTGTAATCTTTGCCGTTTTTCTGCCCTTTTTTGGCTTCAATCTGCAGTACACTTCGATTCTCATCTTTCGTAATGCGAGTATTGTCCGGGCTGTAATATTGCAACTCATTATTATAAACCAGACCCGTATCCTGAACGGTCCATTTGGAAGCATCAATCGCAGGCCCGTTGAACTCATCATTCCAGACCAGTTCCCATTGATCATGCGGAATCGTTGTAGCAGGAATCGGTTTTTCACCCGCAGGATTGCTTGGTGTCGATGGGTTGGATGGTGTTTGCCCTCCTGGAGCAGATTGCGTTGGCGTGTTTGCCACATTTGTTGAACCCCCAGGCTGTGACGATTCAGGTTGCTGAACTCCCCCTTCCATGGATGTACGCAGACCTTGTTTCACTTTCTCTCCATTAATAACAACATCCTTCGCATCAACACTTAATTGTTGAATTGTACCTTTGGCATCTACTCGAGTCTGATTCGCTCCTGCGAGAATATGGAGGGTATCAATCATGCTATTGGAGGAGATGTCCAGAATGGATTGTTCCATGACAACGATCTCCTGAATCGTACTTTCTTCCGTGATGGCAACTCTGACGGGTTCCCCACGTTTGTCAACGACTACTCGATTCAGCTTGGAGTTGCTAATGTCGATGGAATGACTGCCTCCGCCTTTAATAATGACACTTCCGGTAACCGTTACCCCCTGAAGAACCACAGTCCCCTCGCCGATGCCTTCTGCCAGCAGCAGATTTCCGTTGATGACTGTATTTTTCAGCGTGACATCTGACGATTTAACAATCAAGTTGCCATCGACCTGGGACTCGTATACACCAGGAACACTTTTCACATAGGCAATCATCGCCGACAGTAACTGGGCTGTCTCCGCTCGTGTAATTGGGGCTTTGGGATTTAATTTCCCCTGGAAACCTTTGATCATATTTTCGTTCACCAGATAGGTAAGCGCTTTCTCGGAATAACTTGAAATATCATCTGCATCCTGAAATTTTGATAGATCACTATCTTCGTTCATAGCCGTTGAAAGTTGAAAAGCTCGATCCACCATAACCGCTGCATCTTGCCGGCTGATCGGTTGATTCGGTGACAGATGTTCACGGTCTGTGCCTTCAATAATGCCAGAACCATTGGCCCGAACCATCACATCATGGTACCAATCGTCTGAAGTCAGATCAGCATAGGAACCCGTCTCTGTATTTCCGGTGAAACCAAACGCCCGATCCAGAATCATAACAAATTCAGCTCGGCTAATGACCTGATTGGGCTTAAATGTGCCGTCCGTGTAACCCTTCAGTAGATTCAAGTCCTGTAATCGTGTAACTGCGGATTGTGACCAATGCCCGGTAAGGTCATGATAGGAAACAGAGGAGTGCAGGCTTTTCGCCTGCACATTCCCCACCTCCGCTTGATCTTGTATACTTTCTGCTCCAGCAGTTGCTGGATAAACGAGGGTAGCTATTAAACTCCATGCCACCATACATGCCAATCCTCTTCTCATCTTACTTCCTCCCTCAGCTCGGTTATCCTTGCATTGCATCGCCTATTCCTTGACTGCTCCAATAACAATTCCCTTTACGAAGAAACGTTGTAAAAATGGGTAGACCATCAGAATGGGAAGCGCACCAATAAAGATCTGTGCTGCGCGCACGGTTCGCTGTGAGATGTTCTCCAACATGGAAGGGTCCACATTGATTTTGCTGAGATCTTGCTGAACGATAATGGTCTGTAACAGAGAAGCCAGCGGATAATTTTTAATATCAGACATATAGATCATGCCGTCGAACCAGGAGTTCCACTGATACACCATTGTAAACAAAGACAAGGTTGCGATCGCCGGAAGCGACAGTGGAACGTAGACCAGAATCAATGTTTTGATATGACCTGCTCCATCCAGATAGGCTGCTTCTTCAAGTTCTTTCGGCAGACCCCGGAAGAAGTTCATCATCAGGATGACGTTCCACACGGACAGCGCGCCGGGCAGAATAAGCGCCCAGATCGTATTCATCAGACCAAGCTTCTGAATCAGAATGTAACTGGGAATCAAACCGCCGCTGAACAAAATGGTGAATACAAAAAACCATGTATACAAGGAGCGGCCTTTAAAGCTGATATCTTCCTTCGACAACGGAAATGCGGTGATGAGCATGATGACCATACCGATGATCGTTGCAAGCACAGTCCGTTTAAGAGACACCAGAAGCGAGTTGATGAAATTGGAATTTCCGAAGGTTTTCACATAAGCGTCTGTTGTGAAACCAATAGGCCAGAAGCTGACCAGATTCGATGATGCTGGCGCCATACTGCTGAATGAAACAGCCAATATATGAATAATTGGTAAAATGCAGAGTAACGATAATATCCCAAGAAAAGTATAGTTAGCGATGCTGAATATGCGGTATCCTTTTGTTTTATAATACAAGCCCTTTTCTCCTCTCTAGAAAACTCGATAATTAGCCAGTTTGTAAGCCATTCTGTATGATATAACAATCAAAATGGTAGCGACCACTGATTTGAATAACCCCACTGCTGTGGCAAAACTCATCTTCCCGTTCAAGATCCCGAGTCGATATACAAAGGTGTCAATGATGTCCCCTTTGTCATACACAAGCGGATTGTACAAGTTGAACACCTGATCAAAACCAGCGTTGAGGATATTACCGATTGAGAGTGTCATCAGTACAATGGTAATCGGCATCAATGCCGGAATCGTAATATGTAGCGTCTGTTTGAACCGGTTGGCACCATCCACCTCGGCAGCCTCGTAGAGCGCAGGGTTGATTCCGGATAGAGAAGCCAGAAATACAATCGTACCAAAACCAAATTCTTTCCAGACATCGCTGACGATTAGCGTAATACGGAACCATGTGCCATCTCCCAGGAAGAAGATCGGTTCTCCTCCAAAGGCTACGACAAGCTGGTTCACCATGCCGCCCTGAGGAGACAGGATATCAAGCAGAATCCCACCGAGAATAACCCAGGATAGGAAATGCGGCAGATACACAAGCGTCTGACTCACTCTTTTGAATGCCGTCAAACGTACTTCATTGAGCAAAATGGCAAACAAGAATGGAGCGAACAGTCCTGCGATGATTTTGAAAAATGCAATGACCAGTGTATTCCAGATCACCTGACCTACGTCCGGATATAAGAATAAATATCTAAAATTATCCCAACCCACCCATTTGGATTCAGAAAATCCCAAGTAAGGCTTAAAATCCTGAAAAGCAATGACAATGCCGCCCATCGGTATGTACTGAAACACCAGTGCCAGCAAAACGGCTGGAACGAGCATCATATGCAAGGTCCAATTCCGTTGCATATTCCAGCGCTGTTTGACCCTGGTGGAGCGCCGTTTATGCGGCGTTTCTAACGTATGTTCCTTCACTCCTGCATCCCCCATGTTCTAAATTTTGTATTTTACAAGTCATCGTGAACTTGTATATTAAAATTATAGCAATGGAAATTTGCGATCTATATCCTAATATTGCAACAACGATATCACTATTTTAATGAGATTTAGGAGGTTGGGCTTTGTTTACTCGCATGAATGTCTTTACCAAAATTACATTGTTGTTTGTGATGCTGCTTATTCTGGTATTGTTTCTCTACACATACTCGAACCGGGAAAGTGTACGTGTCATTGAACATGAGATTCAGAACAATACGATGAATCATCTGTCAACGTTTGCTGATTCAGTAGAATCCAACATTTACCAATTGTCATTATATGGGATGTCCATTGGACAAGACTCCAGCATTCAGGAATATCAACGCCCTGACTACAAGGATATTCCCTATGAACGTGTGAAGGTTGGAAGTGCCATACTGGAAAAGATGAATCTGTACAACGCAGCGAGCAAATGGCATTCGACCATCACACTGTACTTTCCTCGGATGAAAAAAGTGATATCAACGGATTACTATGCTTACATTCCGTACAGTGATAATGAATTCAAGGAATCCCTATCGCAGTCCTGGACCTATGCCAACAGTCAGTTTATCTGGTACACGACAGACCCAACGACAGCGATGGTGCAACCCGACAAAGCTCGATTGATTACCAAAATCAGTTTTCCGGTTCATCACTTAACTACCCTTCTCAATCAAAACAAGTTAAACAATAAGGGCGATCCATTCATGTTCCATCCCGACTATGGTCTAATTAGCAATAGCTCTGGAAAGGAAACGCTGAATGCCATTCTGCCCTCTCTGAAAGAAGCAAACCTGCAAACCAGCGGTGGATTCACCACAACGTTAAACAAAACGGAATATTACGTCTCCTATATTCAATCCAAGAGCCTGGGCTGGTATTATGTTGACTATGTGCCAATGCAACAGATTTTGAAACCGATTACGAGCAGCCGAAATCTGTTTTACGCTTCTATTGCCGTTCTGATCGTCATGAGTGTCGTTGTTTTATATACACTCTATCGCAGTGTACAGCTTCCGCTTCTACAGCTAGTAAAAGGCACGAATCGTTTATCTACCGGGGATTTTTCCGTTCGTCTGCATCACCCGGCACGCAATGAATTCAGTCTGTTATTTGCACGATTCAACATTATGGCCCAGCGAATTCAAGAGTTAATCGAGAATGTATATGAGGAGAAACTAAGGAGCCGCGAAGCTACGCTCAAGCAGCTTCAATCGCAGATTAACCCGCATTTTCTCTATAACTGTCTCTTCTATATCAAGAACATGGCCCGAATGAAAAATGAAAAGGCTGTGGTAGCCATGGCCCTAAATCTGGGAGAGTATTACCGATACATAACCAGGTCCGAAAAGGACCAAGCCACGCTTCGGGAAGAGTTGACGATGGTCAAAAATTATTTGGAGATCCAGTCACTTCGTCTGGAACGAATGCATTTTACAATCGACGTGCCTCATGATATTTTAGATAAAACCGTTCCCAGATTAACCCTCCAGCCTATTATTGAGAACGCTATTATTCATGGTCTGGAGCCCAAATCGGTGGATGGTGAGATTAAAATCTATGCGGACTGTGAGGATGATGTGTACACAATTACCGTGGAGGACAGCGGGCTTGGCATGTCTGAGAAACAGCTGGATCTGCTGAGAGATAATCTTCATAAACCCTTGGATGAGAATATGGGATGCGGTACCTGGAATGTGCATCAACGTTTGTCCTTTCAGTACGGTGAAGGTTCGGGACTCTTCTATGAACAATCTTCAATGGGTGGAATTAAAGTTAACATCACATGGCACGACAATACAGACAAGTAGGTGAAAGACCCATGCTGCAAATATTACTGGTGGATGATGAACGTTCGGTCGTGGAAACGCTGGCAGAGACCATTCCATGGGAAAGCTGCGGAATCGGTACGGTCCATGAAGCTTTATCCGGTGCAGTAGCACTGGAGATCATGGACAATCACGACATTGACATTGTAATTACCGATATACGGATGCCCGAAATGTCAGGCATTGCACTTATTACAGCAATTCATGAAAAGTGGCCTCATGTGCAGACGATTCTCTTATCAGGTCACGCGGACTTTGAATATGCCAAGCAGGCCATTGCGCAGGAAAGCTTCGATTATTTGCTGAAACCCGTTAGCGATGAAGATCTGATCGAATCCGTGCAACGTCTTGTTCATCGCATTAAAGAAAAATGGGAAACGGCAGCCTCTCATCAACGAGCCTTACATGCCTTTCAGGATCATCTTCCGTTGCTTCAATCCACGATGCTGCATGAGTTGCTGACTGGAAAAGTCTATGATCCGAAGACACTGGCAGACAAGCTTGATCTGCTGGAGCTTCCCTACTCCATAGGTGAAGACCTCGGTATGCTGATTATTCGTATGGAAAAACATCTATCCGAAATGGCACACGGCGATCTGGCCCTGATGGAATATGCGATATGTAATATCATTAGTGAAGTGATGCATAATCATTTTCATATCTGGCACACACGAGATGTTCATGATTACATCGTTGTGCTGGTTAGCATGAAGCATTCCACAGCGATGAGCCATAACAGGAACGAGACGCCTCAGACCCTGCTTGAACAGTACGCTGCCCAGATTCAAACCAATGTTCAGTTATATTTAAAGGGTGCGATCTCTATCTCTGTATCCAGCTGGGGCAAGTTTCCTTACGAGATTGGTGAACTCTATGAGCGAACGGTCATGTCCATGCGTAAACGGATGGGTCAAGTCCAAGGATTGTTTGTCACCGCTTCCGATGAAACGGATGCCAACTCTCTACATACGATCAGGTCACTTTATCAGCCGCCAACGTTGATCAGCCTATTGGAAGCTGGGCGGTTTGAGGATGTGGAACAGAAAATTGAGCATATTTTTGAGGAACTGCTGCATTCCAATGAACATCATGATATAGCGGAGTCAACCTTTGAGGTGTATTTTGCTATTGCCGGTGCGTTTGCGTACATCATTCATAAAAATGGCAAACAAATCTCTTCATTGATTCCAGCAGATTCCTATCGCTATTTTCAAGCTCCCAGTTACTCCACTGCACAGCAATTACAGGACTGGTCCATACGCACACTTCATTACATAAGAGATGATGCTGAACAAGAGCTTAGAGACAATCACAGCACCATTGTACGCAGCGTCAAAAGTTTCGTCGACCTTCATCTGGCTGGAGATGTATCACTTCCTGCCATTGCTGACCATGTGCATCTGCATCCGGTATATCTGTCCAAGGTATACAAGGCGGAGACCGGTGAAGCACTCACGGCATATGTATATCGATTAAGAATGGAGAAAGCAGCCTATCATTTGCGAACATCGACCGCCAAAGTGTTTGAGATCGCAGAACTTGTCGGGTACAACAATACCGCATATTTCATTCGGGTTTTCAAGAAATTTTATGATCTCACTCCGCAAGAATATCGGGAAAATCTGCCGGTTTAAGGTGTACTCCGACCAGATTAGACGTTCAAGGTAAACTCGCGGGTTCCCCATTTTTCATATTGCATAATAAAAGGCATTGCAGGAGTTGCTCTCCTGCAATGCCTTTATGTTACTTCTTTTACTGCACCGCATCGAATTCATGTTTGCGGCGCTGTTCGCGTCCTATTTTCCGCTTTTCACGGACTCATACCACTCATTTACTTCTTTTGTAATCTGGTCGCCGCCTGAGGATTTCCACTTCTCAACAAAGGAGTCGAATGCATCCACGGAGGTTTTGCCATATACAATTTGGGAGAAGGTATCTTTCTCCATCTTCGTCAAAATATCATTGTTCATCTGCATTGTCATGGAAGGTGCACCGGTAAACATTTGATTGAACACGATGTCCTTTTGATCCAATACAATTTTGGCTGCATCAAGCATAGGTGCAGGTACACCTGATTTGATCTTTTTCTCGAAAGGCGTAGTCGCTTCTTCCCCGCTTGCCAGCTTCGCGAGTGTTGTCATGCTCAGACTCGGAATGCGCGCTCCATCAAACGTTAAAGTGTACTTCTCGGGAGCATAACCACCCGTAAGACTTGCATCCGTTGATGGTTTCCCATCGACCATAACCCAATCGTATCCTTCCGCAAATCCATGTTCGAACTCATCGCCCTCTTTAGGATTCGCATAGTGATCAAAGAGATAGTTCTGATAGGTGAAAAAGGCTTCGGGATTCTTCATGTCTTTGTTAATCAGAACTACGCCGTTTCCGTTGGACGTGCCATGTCTCCCTGCCTGACCATCCGGACCGGAAGGAATCGGATACGCTTTGTATTCAGCTTCAGGATTATTCTTCTTCACATCCTCGAGTGGCCAGGATGGCATCCAGTGAGGACCTACCACAATACCTGCTTTCCCAGCAGTAAATTCTTCGGCTGCTTTTGTCTCGTCATACACGCCTGCTTCTTCCGGGATATACCCTTTACTCATCCAGCTTTGTAACTTGGCCAAAGCCTGCTTCGCACCCGGTGTAACGGAGCCGTATTCAAGTTTGCCGTCTACCGTCAGATTCCATTGGTTCGGCATGGTGCCATAAGCGCCGAATACCCATCCAGCTTCTGACATCCATGTATTCAGCCAGTTCTTGAAACCGATGGTCAGTCCGTAGGTATCCTGTTTCCCATTACCATCCGGATCTTGATTCGTAAACGTTTCCATAATAACTTCAAGATCATCTATCGTTTTAGGTGCTTCCAGATTAAATTTCTTCATCCAGTCTTCACGGATCCACATGACAGGATCACCGTTATAGGCATAGTCCAGAATGGGAATACCAATTCTTTTCCATCCTGCATGTATGGATACCATACGGAAGGATCTTCGTTTACGGCTGCTTTCCATGTATCGCTTGCATATTGGTCAAACAACTCGCCCGCATCGACAAATTTTCCGGATTCAATCAATTCACGCACCAGATTGAATTCGCCGCGATACGAAATAATGTCCGGCATGTCGGCATTGGAAGCAAGGGACAGACGCAGCTTCGTCTCGAACGCATTATTGGTGGAAGGAGATATCCACTGGTTTTTCAGCTCAATACCGAGTTTCTCCTTGGCCCATTTGGTATGCACGTTGTTATCCTGATCCTCACCAGGCTTAAACTTCACATCTGGACCCCATGGCCGTAAATACGTAATAGATACGGGTGGATCATACTTCCCATCTTTGAGCTCCAACGTTGTCGCCGGTGTGCTCGTTTCTGTTGGTTTGTCGCTTGCGCTGCTGCATCCGCTCAAGGCTGCGGATAGGGCCAATACACCGATCATGACCATGCTGCCTACGCGTCTCTTTTTACTTGTGTCCAACTTCGTTCCCCAGTCTATGTAATGTTGCTTACACGTTAATCATAATGAATGAATGATATTTATGCCCATACTAATATTGCAACATTTATTGCATTAATTTAGGATATTGGATATTGAATACATATATTTAATAAATGCAACGCACTTGAAGACAGTAAAAGCAGCCGCTAAGGGCTGCTTCAGTCTGCTTAATTAGTTGTATAATTAATTACTTGTGTACTTAACCCAATCGTATTCCGCATAGAGCGGATTGGCACCGTTATAAGGACCGAGCCAGCTATCAACACCGGTTCCATTCCACAGGTTCATCATGATTTTTCCGGGCGTTGAAGGAATATTGCTGGTTGCCGTATGCTTCAAGACACCATCCACATACCATTTAATATATCCTGGCTGCCAGTCGAAAGCATACGTATGAAAACCTTGAGATGCATCAAAACCCAGATTGATAACCTTCTCATGATTGCCAACGCCGTTGGTATAATAATTAAACTGCACTTTGGTGGTGTCTTTCCCTAAAAATTCAATATCAATCTCATCCCATTGGGTGCCATGTGAAGGCCCTGTGTATGTGAAGAATGAGGAAACGACACCTGTGTTTTTGGCAGGTTTCATGCTGACTTCATACAAGCCGTACCCGTACGTATTCGTGGAACGGTACTCTCCGCAATCAAACTTGTTCTGTGCAGAGCTGGTCAAACCAAGCTTAAGCTTGCCGTCACTTGTGAAATTAACATTGTTGGCCCTCCACGTACAGTTGAACATGTTCCCATTGGAATACCCATCCGCCTTTTGCCACGTACTCGCGTTAAAATAGGTTAGAGGCTCCCAAAAAACATAACCCGCGAAAGCGCTTACCGAAAAAAACAAAGAAACAATACCTGTCACCACCAACGTATACCAAGACTTCCTTTTCATCATACACCTCCATGAATGATTCCAACATGTGTAAGTTTTAATATTAATGAGTGCAGGTTATACAAGGTAAAGATGCCTGCACCTCAATAATAGATAGCGCTTACATGGTTGGTATTTCCATTTTATCCGGAAGCATAGTGGGACTCTATAGCAAACTTTAAAGCAGAGATATTCATTTTTTAAGATTATCGTATCTCAGTATTCCTAAACTATAACTATCTCGCACCAGCATGTATCAAAATGTCTTCAATTTCTCTAAAGCCTCTACTCTTCGCATGACTGAGCGGTGATACCCCATCACAATCCTGTATATTCACGTCTGCTCCCGCTTTAATTAACGCTTTGGCCGATATTAGATCATTATTGTAAGTTGCAATCATGGCAGCCGTTTGTCCATTCTGATCACGAGCATTGATATTGGCTCCTGCTTGAATCCACTTTTGAATATTCTCATTATCTCTATCTTTTACCGTCTTGAACAACTGTTCTTCCAGTGAAATCATGCTGCTCTCCTCCACATTGGAGTCGTTTCTTGCTTCAGGTACACGTCAGGACGCCGATAAGAATGACGAAGATACTTCCCCGTTCCCCATCTGAATATTGAAAATCAAACTTTGCATACGCAAAAAATCGTTTCACCAATATTGAAAGTGCTTCGAATCTGATAATTGTTAAGATCATAGGCAGGCAGTGCTTGCTTTAGTTCTGGCTGGTTGAAGGTCAACGATTCGAAGATCTGGCTATTCTCCCGTCTGACGTAGAGCCCAGACTTCTCAGCCCGCAGCTAACCAGCATGCCCGTGAAGGACAGCAGCATTTTTATTCGAATGGAGATGGTTTCCCCTTCTCAAGTAAACATTTGAATTAGTTAGTGCACATGTTAACACAGGACGTATTCGATTGCCCATATGTAAAAAAGAGGTTTCGTACTCTCGTGGTTTTTGAAGAGTTTTTGTTTAATATGTTGACAGTGATAATGATTATCAATAGTGTAGTAAGATCTGCAGCGATTTATCTCAACAGGACTGGCAACATTATTGAAACGAGGTATGTAATGTGAAAGTAGACGTTAATCAGTTAGCAGCGCATTTTGCACAGATTCCTTTTCAAGTCGAAGGGATATATCGATATGCTAAAAATCCAGGCGTGCCCCACGCTGAATATACCGATTCTTTCCCTGGATTTGTGTTTCCTCTGACAGGAAAAATACAATTTGAATTTGATGGGAAGCCCTATATCTTTTCACCAGGAAAAGTTGTTCATGGGGAGCAAATATGAAACTTGACCAAACCGTGTTTAGTAAAAATGATTGGGAGTATATCTTGGTTTTATACCGAATATCTAGTTCGGACCTGGAAGAGTCAAGCTTTTCTCATCAGCATTTTGAATTATCAACGGGCCAATCCCCGCGTCTAATCGAATTAATTACGCGTCTTTGGCATGTGTATAACCAGCATGGAGGTATTTCAAGGTTTCAGACCGAGATGCTGTTTCGCGATGTACTGAATGAAACCTTATTATGTGTTGACCATAGGCAAAAAAGTTGTGAATCAGATGTTTTATTTGAACGGGTCTCTGCCTATATTCAACAATACTATGATCAAAGTCTTACGGTAGCATCGCTTGCAGAACAAAATAACGTTAATCGAAATCGACTTTCCTATGTGTTTAGAAGACATGCAGGTATGGGGCCAGCTGAATATATATTGAAATATCGAATGGACATGGCAGAACAAATGTTATTGGCAAATGAAGCGTCTGTGCAACAGATTGCAGAAACGGTGGGCATTGCCGATCCCTTTTATTTTAGTAGAGTGTTCAAGAAACAAAATGGTGTCTCTCCAAGTGAGTATCGTCAGAAGTTCATCAATAATCCATCCTGATTTCAACAGGCATCCATGTTATACCAAAATCTAAATCAGTATACTGAACTCAAACGAATAATACACAGGAGGAATTACGATGCACTATCAAGCTATTCAATTAAATGAGGAATTTTCGAAAATAAACGATCTGTGGTCTCCGAAACTCATTGGAGAAATGAATAACCATCAATTTAAGATCGTAAAGATTGCTGGAGATTTTGAGTGGCATGTTCATGAGGAAACCGATAAGCTGTTTTTTGTGCTTGAAGGGGAAATGATAATTGATTTTCGTGATGGGCAAGTGAAGATTAATAAGGGCGAAATGTATATTGTCCCCAAGGGAGTCGAGATCAAGCCTTCCGCCGAAAAGGAATGTCATATCATGTTGATGGAGCCAAGAAGCGAAGCTTAATAATGATACCAGCGGGACTGGGGCCGAAAAAGCATCAGTTATGGCAAACAGCCTGAACTATAAAAGAGCCGATAACCCTATTATGCGGTTATCGGCTCTCTGTCTGTAAGGCTAAGCTATTGGACATGCATTAAATTAGCAACTCTCGGTTAGGTCACTTAGTTGATAGTCTTGCTGGTCTTTTTGATCAAGTCCACGCCATCGTATGCCAGACTTTCCACACTTGCAGCCTTGTGCAGTATGTAATGATCAAAAAAATTCCTCGCATAGTCTGTAACAAGATTTCGCATCTCCATGGCATCCCGCTCCCCTCGGAGTTCCTCATTCATATTGGTAAACACGATGTCGCAGTAATCTAAATGTGCCACTCGATCCACCGAGAAATAATAGGTTTCCATGCTATTGTTAGCGCCAATGATCGCATTCATATTGTAGTTAGGTTCACAATACAGCAGCATGAAGGGTTTCTTTAGGTCGCTGTCCAGAAGGCCAAACGCACCGCTATCCAAGCCAATCCCGCAGACAAACCGGTCATCGTCCCGGCAAACCATCGCCGTCGTAGGTCCGCCATAAGAATGTCCGACGATACCCATGCCGTTGCCAAGCGACAATCTGCCCTTAAAGATGGAATTGAGCTCTCCAGAATCCAGTTTGTACAGATAATCAGCTACATACCTTACATCCTCAACCTGTAACTCACTATACTCTGTTAACTTGGAAAGTATAGGTAGTTTAAGCACGTTCTTACAAATCTCAATAGCAGTTTCATCGTCAGGCCGCATCTCCATCTTGCCAGCCAACGCCACCATCCCCGGATCTTCACCAAACGCCTTAATGACATCCGAAAAATCCTTTGATACATTACACAGACGTCCATCAACACGCTTATACATCGTGCTATTGGGATGGCCAATGCTCACCACTACATATCCCATGCTTGCCAAGTCTGTACAGATCACTGATCCCCATTCTGGAGAACCGCCACCCCCGCAAACGTAGAATAACACGGGATAGCGCCCTTCCTTCCCGGAGAGAGCAAGGCCATTGTAACATTGAGTCTGGATATCTATAGAGAAAAAGCCCTTCTCCTTAAGATACGCAGTAACAAGTGGCTGCTCACTTAACAGCTCATAAACTTCAGGAAACATGTACGTGGATCTAGTCTTTCCTTCACTACTGTCGGATGGATAGTACACAAACGCCGTCAGTTCTCTTTTGGAGTGATCGGATGCCGTGTATTCAATATCCATCTGAGTTCGACCGACAATATAACCGCCAACAGGTTCTGGAAATGCGTCATACGTTTTCATTTTCTTGTTCCCCCTTAATATTTAAAAGTGGAGAATATGAAATACATACAAAGTGCTATATGCCCTCTCGTAACGGTGAAACGAATACATTTCATCTTCGGTGAATCTTATCTACTCCTTGGCTCTCTTGAGATCGCTAACCACTTCAGAATATTTATGATCTTCAAGCAACCCATGGCCCATAAAGCCAGTAAAGTACTTGCTAATCTTCTGTTGCAGATCAGAGTCCTTAATATCGAATTCCCTATAAAACATAACTAAATTAAACTGCATGAACTCAAACATAAAAGAAATCAGGTCATCATCAATATCAGGTCGGAGATACCCATCAACCCTCATTCGGCGTAACATGTCCTTGATTAAGGGCGATGACTCGCCCTTTAGCACATTCAGATATATTTTGAGCAAAATGTCCTCAGGAATATATAAAAGTGTTTTGGTGAGTTTGATCTCCAACTCATTCAGCGGCTCCTCGGTCCCCATGCCATTCACGTTACCAAATAAGCCTGTTAGGAAAAACTTGAAAAGGGAATCTTCATTAATTTCTTTAAAATACCTAGCTCTCTTCTGAGTCACCTCACGTATTAAGAGGCAATACAGGTCATCCTTGTCTTCAAAATACCGATAAAATGTTCCGGGGTGCATAGACAAACGATCCAAAACCATCTTCATCGTTATATCCTCGTAAAGATGTTCCACAAAAAGATGCATAGCGCTAGTGGATATTTCCTCTCGTCTTGCTTCATTTAAACGAAAAAACGTATTTTTGGGCATGACTACTCCTTCATGTTTGGTGTGAATTGATTCACAATATAACGATAATTGATTCACAAGTCAAGCCGTATTGAGAAAATCATGAGACAGAAAATGGGTTTTGGATAACAAAAAAAGCCGCTATACTAGCGACTTCTAATGTTGCTCATTTACAAACCCAGATCATCAGCCAGCCCTTCAACACCTGTAAAGATGGAATCTCCGTATCCCCAGAAGTTGTTGAAATCAATAATGTAGATTTTCTTGTTTTTAACTGCGTTAATGTTTTGTACCTGTTTGTTGGATAGCAGCTTTTCAATCGTCTGTTCAGGATCAATACCACCAGCATACCTTGAAATAATCAGGGCATCCGGATTCATCTCAATTAGCTTCTCCAGACTGAGAGTTCCGGTTTCATTAATGAGCATATTATGCATATTGATTAATGACATTGCACTTTCAATAAATGTATCTCCGTTTCCGTTGTAAATTCCGATGGTTCCATCACCATTATCCGAAAAAGATGCATAGTTGATCGTTTCAGCGCTCGCTCGGGCCGACAAGGCATCCGCGCGTGCTTTAAGCGTCTCAATATATTCCGCTGCATTCGCTTGTACATTGAAAATCTCACCTAATTCAGTAATGTCCTGATACAGGCTATCTAACGATGCATCAGGAACACTAGTGCTTTGTACATACGTTTTAATTCCCATATCATTCAAGCTGCTTACTGTACCGACGCCCCAATCCGCATCCTCAAACAATCCACCACGTCCCACAACCAGGTCAGGCGAAGCGCCAATAGTCAATTCCTTACCTACATAGCCTTCAGCCAACACAGGAATTTTTTTGAAATCATCAGCAATATCATCCGGTACACTGCCGAACAGCGCTGCAACACCTACAAGCTTGTCTGTCAAACCAAGACGAATCATCAGCTCGGCTGCACCTTGGGTATTGGCAACTACTCGTTCAGGTGCCTTGTCAAATGTTTGATCCTTCTTCACCCATGTGCCGTTCTCGGTTGTATAGTTTGAAACGGTTACGGGATACGTGGTTTGAGCTGCACCTGAAGCGTCTGCACCCGATGTCTTCTCATCTGCTGCAGCCTCCTTCGTTGCTTCCTGTGAGCTATTGCTTGCCTCATCGCTTCCACCGTTACTATTGGAGCAGGCCGCAAGTACAAGAACAAGTGCAGCAATAAAACAGAATAACATTCCTTTTTTAAAACGTGTAGACATTTGATTCTCTCCCTTTGAATTCATAATTTCTATTTAGGCATTATGTAAAATAGTTATTGTCAGTATACCGCAAATGTCGGAACTCGTAAATGAGAATTATAATCATTCTCAAGTGTTATGAGGTATTCGCCAATAAAAGCAAACAAAGCCGATCCATGGATATCCATGGATCGGCTTTGATGACACGATGTTCATACTACAATTGTTCGATCTACTCTTACCAACCGCGGTTGGACATGCGCTCTTCTGGAGCCAACTTCGAAATTTCGATGCCTTTCATAGGAGCGCCCAAGTTTTTGGATACTTCAGCGATCAGTTTGTAATCCGTGTAATGTGTTGTAGCTTCAACGATTGCACGAGCGAATTTCTCAGGGCTATCGGATTTGAAAATGCCTGATCCTACAAATACACCATCTGCTCCCAGGTGCATCATTAGTGCTGCGTCAGCTGGAGTAGCTACACCGCCTGCTGCAAAGTTAACGACAGGAAGTTTGCCAGTTTCGTGAATTTCACGGAGTAACTCATAAGCTACACCCAGGTTTTTGGCTTCAGCATACAGCTCGTCCTTGGACATGTTTTGCACTTTGCGAAGCTGGCTGTTAATTAGACGCATATGACGAACTGCCTCTACAATGTTGCCCGTTCCAGGCTCGCCTTTTGTGCGAATCATCGATGCGCCCTCGCCAATACGGCGAAGAGCCTCTCCCAAATCTTTGGCTCCACATACAAATGGTACAGTGAACTCATGTTTATCAATATGGAACACTTCGTCAGCAGGTGTAAGAACTTCGCTCTCATCGAGATAGTCAACACCCAGCGATTCAAGCACTTTGGCTTCTATGTAATGACCGATACGCGCTTTGGCCATAACTGGAATAGACACAACTTTCATAACTTCTTCTACGATGGTTGGATCCGCCATGCGAGCTACTCCACCAGCTGCACGAATATCAGAAGGCACCCGCTCCAGAGCCATAACTGCTGTTGCCCCTGCCGCCTCGGCAATTTTGGCTTGTTCTGCATTCATAACGTCCATGATGACGCCACCTTTTTGCATTTCAGCCATTCCTCTTTTTACACGATCTGTACCTGTTTGCATAATTGTAGTCCTCCTATTTAACTTTTGGGTGATTTTCAATAAAGACATCGCTCTAATCTATGATTTAGTATAAAATGAGAATGGTCAACTAAAAAGATCCAATAATTTCGGTTTTTATTGTACCACTTCAATTCTAACCTTTGGAGGACATATGCAATTTCATGTAGCTTACAGTTCATATTTGAACCGAAAATATACCAAGATGAAGGCTCTTTATCATGCCATTCGTGATGCTATTCATGAAGGCCATCTTATACATGGTGAGAAGTTACCTTCTACCCGAGAGTTAGCCGCGATGTATCACATTTCCAGAGGAACCGTGAATCAGGTCTATGATACGTTGACTGCTCAAGGTTACATTCAATCAGAGCATGGAAGAGGAACCTTTGTTGCTTATCAGTTGGATTTGAATAATGATGCGTCCACCGTGAAAACGTGTACTCATCACTTGTCAGCCTGGGGAATCGTATTCAGCAGTTTGAACAACAGACGATTCAAAGAAATGCAACAGCGAATGCAGATACACATGATACCCATCTAGTGAGCAACGAAATTATCGACTTTAGCAAATACCAACCCGACTTATCCAAATTCCCTTACGATGAATGGAACAATCGATTGTATGCAGAGATTAGGCAGCGTGAGCACCATCTGGATAACACATCTTCTATTGTGAGTTCAATGGGGGAACCGAAATTGAGAGAAGCCATTGCTGCCTACCTTCGAAGAATGCGGGGAATTCAAGTTGATCCGGATCATATTGCCGTGACTGCTGGCTCCATGCAAGCCATTGCTCTGCTCACTCAATTACTTGCAGATCCAGGGGATCATGTCGTGACGGAAAGCCCTTGTTATGTCGGAATTTCTAAAGCTATTTTGGCCGCGGGTGCCCAGTTAATTGAAGCCAATCTCGATGGTCAGGGCGTTGTGCCCCAAGACTGGGAAGCGCGCATGTTGTTTGTCACGCCCTCACGACAGTTTCCCACTGGCGAAATGCTCAGTCTTGAACGCAGACAGACCTTGTTAGACTGGGCACATCGTCATGATGCCATGATTGTCGAAGATGATTATGATAGTGAATTCCGATATCGCGGGATGCATGTTGAACCGTTGAAAACACTGGATAAGGCTGGGCGCGTAATCTACCTGGGCAGCTTCACTAAAACACTACCTTTTGAAGTACGACTTGGTTTTGTAGTTCTCCCTCCCACCTTGGCAGACACCTTTAGAAAGGCACAGGCTTTATACGAGCCAAGACCTGTTAATCTGATCGAACAACGGGCGTTAGCAGCATTTATGACAAGCGGACAATATGAGCGTCATCTGCGCAGGATGAATCGACTATACAGTCGTAAATTCCATCTCTTACTCAAACTTTTGAACCAGCAACTGTCTACATGGTTTGATTGGGTGGAGAATGAAGCGGGTCTGCACGTATTCGGCTGGTGGCGAGGCAATGTATCCACGTATGAGTCCTTTCGGGCATCGGCTAAGTCACAGGGTGTGGTATACTCAGAAGTCAGCAGTTCAACCGCTGCTGGTACGAAATATGGGTTATATTTGTCTTTTGCACATTTGTCAGATGCACAGTTACAGGAAGGCGTATCCCGTTTGAAAAATGCCGTTACAACACCATAGTGAGGTAATCCCTCTCTAACTTTTAGTACAAGTAGCTCAATATTCGGAAGAGGGGTGATCGTTATGAATTGGTTAAATGAACTCTATCAAACAAATAAGCGGGAACCGGACAAGGAAATCGAACGTTCTCTGGTTAATGCCATCTTCCGAATATATGACCGTTTCCCTCGAATCGGCCTTAGAGAGCGGATCGGACAGCAAGAAATGTCCCTCGATATAGCCGATGCTTATATCCATGGCCATAACGCCATGATTGAAGCCGGTGTGGGAATAGGCAAGTCGTTTGGGTATCTGATTCCAAGTCTGCTCACGAATCAAATGTCTCAAAAACCAGTCATTATAGCGACCTCTTCCATTCAGCTTTCGGAACAGATACATAAGGATTTAAGGATTATTGGCAGCCGGCTGGGATTCACAACCGTTCGCTCGGTCGTGGGGAAAGGCATGGGTCAGTATGCCTGCCGAAGCAGAGCAGCGGAATGCATCAGTCCTGATTCTGAAGATGCGACCTCCTCCGTGGTCTGCCCTTGCCCAGCGTATATTAGATTATGAAATTGATGAAAGAGCGGATATTAAAGCTGGAATTCGTGATGCCGATTGGTCCCATGTTTCCGTGAATGATTGCAAATTTGAACGCTGCCATCATAAAAATGCATGTTTGTTTTACGATATGAGAGCGAAATTAAATGCAAAAGCTCAGGAGATTGATTTTATTATCGTGAACCAGGACCTGCTCATCCGGGATTTGATGAAGAAAGAGGGAACCAAGCGTATTATCTCGGAACAGCCTGCTCTGATTGTCATTGATGAAGCGCATAATCTGGAGACAAAAGTACGGGATGCCAGAACGCTTGAGTTCACTTATCGGGAATATGCCGCATTCTGGATAACACGGTGCAGCTTCTCACCATGCAGTCCGGGGATAAGAGGCTCTTTTCACAATCCAATTTTATTAAAAAATGTGCCCAGCATATATTCAAACAGGTGAATACAGATTTGCTTCATTATGCGAAGCAGGACAACGATCGAATCCAAATATCGGATATCAAAGGAATAGCGTTGAACCAAGTCTTGAGTGATTTGAAAGATCTCAGTCTGCGCCTTTCCATTATGACCTCACGTCATGAGCGGGAGATCGATGACGCTTTTGAAGCTATCAACGGGCTGATTACCCTCATCCATGTCTTGGCTGAAAAAGAAGATAACTATCTCTTATGGGCAAGCAGTCCCCTCGGAGTAGCCACGATCAGCATCTGTCCGAAAGATATCAGCCAATTTCTGAAATACGCTTTATTTAATGGCAAGGTGCCTGTCATCCTAACGTCTGCAACGCTGTGCCAAGGTGGAGATACATTGGAGGAACAATACGCTTATCTGACACATTCCCTCGGGTATACGGGCGAGTTCATGGATCGCAAATCCTCCCCTTTTGACTACACGAATCATGCCATGATGTACATCTCGAATAACGTTCCATATTACCAGCATGACCAGCGAGAAAACTATCTTGAAGCAGCTTATAAGGAACTGGTCATACTCTGTAATCTGACTCAGGGAAGAACCATCGTCCTTTTCTCAGCAAAGGAGGACATGAAGTACATTCACCAGAAGTTGCGTTCGAGGGGGAGTGAAAATACATGGTCAGTCCATGTTCAAAAAGAGGGATCTTCACAGGACAGTGTCATCTCCGAGTTCAGGAAAAGCAAAGGTGTGCTCCTGGGTACCGGTGTATTCTGGGAAGGTGTGAATATCGAGGGCTCTGACCTGTCCCAGATTATTATTTTCCGTTTGCCCTTCCCTGTTCCTTCCGATCCTGTGTATGAATATAAAGCATCTGTAACGGAGAATCCGTTCATGGAGGTGTATGTACCGGACATGCTTCTTCGGTTAAGGCAAGGAACCGGTCGCTTGATTCGTAGTGAAACCGACCTTGGCATACTCAGCATACTTGACTCCCGTCTCAGCGCAGCGGCTAAAAAGAGTTACCGGGGACAGGTGCTGGACACGTTGCCGTTCCAAAAAGTAACGGAGGATTTTGCGGTTCTGGAGAAGTTTGTCCAGAAAAAGGAATAGGACGTACAGATTAAACGTAGTCACCCTAACGATATATAATGTTCAAATCACATGCAACGGCCCATCCGCCAATCAAGCGGAGGGGCCAATCTTAATGCTGGCAGCAAGATATATGCTACAATATATTCCAGAGTTATGACTACTGAAGGAGGCATTATCATGGTTGAACGACCTAACACAGATGAATATGGAGCTTTTTATGAAGGTTACATCCGGCTGGTGCCTGAAGGGAACATCATCGATCGCTTGGAACTGCAAGCCAACATCGTACCAACGTTGCTCTCTTCATTAACAGAGGAGCAAGCAAATTATCGTTACGCCGAAGGCAAATGGAGCGTGAAGGAGGTCATTGGCCATCTTCTGGATAACGAACGCATTATGAGCAGTCGATTGCTTCGCATCGCCAGAGGTGATAAAACAAATCACCCCAGCTACGATCAGGACGTGCTTATGCAGAGCCATCCCTTCAATGCGTATACGGTGGCCGATTTGAGCGAAGAATATGCGGTCACACGCCGATCAACCATTCTTATGCTCCGTCGCCTCACACCGGAAGCTTGGCTCTGTAGATGCATTATTAGTGAAAATCCTGCTTCAGCTCGATCGATTGCATATGTTATGGCTGGTCATGAGCTTCACCATTTATCTGTACTTCGCGATCGCTATTCAATCGATTTGAAATTATAAAATTCAACCAGAAAGACTTTGATCCTTCATTCTCTGTAGGATCAAAGTCTTTTTCTTGTAAAATCATCGTTAGTTGATATCCGATCCAAATACCTTCACTTCCCATAACCTTGGGGTGTACCAGTTGTTAGGGTTGTTGTGGAGCGTCGCATTTAGCATATTAATTCTTACATACCTGGCAGTAGTGTTTGATAGGCTGTCTGAGGTGAAACCATAAGATGTGTTATTGGTTCGGTCCAGTGCCACGGTCCAGTTCACATTATCCGTACTCGTCTCAATTTTATATCTGTAAAATCCTTCGGAGCCTTTTTGCATCCACCAGGAGATCTGCACATTGCTTAATGACTTAACAGAGCCGAGGTCGACCTTCCACCAATGCGGCCAGGAACTGCCTGTACCTACCCATTCGGTTTGATAGTTGCCATCATTCGCATAACTTGCCGGGTTCGTTCCGGTAGCCGTTTGCGCTGTTGCAGGTTTGCCTTGTGACAGCAGTCTCCCATTCTGAACAGGAATTAGAATATCATCGCTTGTGTTGTACAACACTTGATCAAAATAATCATAAAATGCGTAACCATCGGAGAACCAGATAGGAAGCAGACGTTCCTCCGTTGTTCCATTTGGCGTACCTGCCCAGCCGAACATCCAGCGATACGCAACCATAACTACGTTGTTGCCCGTATCTGGCTTCACCCGCATAACTGAACCAGACTGCGCCGAGAAAGTCGACGTGTTACCAATCGTCCGTAATTCAGACCAATCTCCATCTATGCTTGTTGCTGATGAATACAAAGGTATGCTTGGATACCAACCTGCCGCTTGGGAAGAGAACAGATAATAAATGCCATCTTTTTTGATCATTTTGGGCAGTTCCCTGTGTTGACTCTGATAAATAACCGAAACCTGATGATCGACATCCAACCAGTCTGAGGTCAATTGATACAGAATCGTGTCCGAATTATTATTGGCTGTCGAGATCAGATATGCCGAATCATCATCATCTATGAAAATGGAGATATCTCTGGACTCGTTTCCTTCCGGCCGGAAGCTTTTGTGGAATGTAAAGTCTTCTCCGGGCGTGGCCGAAGCTACCGATACTCTGGCAAGTGTGTAGTCTGTACTGTTCTCATAGTGAGCCCAAAAAACGAATTTGTTCGTGGGCGCATGGTACAGGATATTAATTCCTTCAAATTTAGAATTGGCCAGATCGGGATGATCCGTGTAGGAAAGGACCACTTTGTCGTTACCATACGTGATATCATCCGTCGACGTCTGCTGAATCATTTCGCCAAAACCACCGGATGACTTTTGTACAAAGTTAAACCTGTAGTAGGTATCCCCCACTTTAAGTTCATTCGGGAGCTTGAGAGTGGATTGCGTGGTATTATCAAAAGTGGTGAGGTGATCTGGGAGGCTGTACGGGATATATTCTGGCGAGACAGCGGAGGTTAACAAGGAAGTTCCACCGTATGCCTTCACTTGATACGTGTATGTGCTACCTAAATTGAGGTCGTAATCATCTGTCGTTATCCCTTTTAATGTCTGTAATAATGTATAAGGTGCATTGTTCTCGGATCTGTACAACTCGTATGAAGTCGCTCCCTGGACAGGTGCCCAATGGATTTTGGCATTGGATACTTTGGATTCATTTTTCAATACAAACAGTGTTGCAGCAATCTGGGTCTCTTCGCCATCAGCATGAACAGTTTGAGCTAAGGACGTTAAATGCACGCTTATCAACATCAATGCAATGACGACAGCCATCCACGATTTACCTTTGATCATGTCTCATCATCTCCTTTTTTGGAAGACCAACCCTCCTGTTGCAGGAAGGCTGATCCAGGTGAAACTTGACTTTATTTCAAATTCATCAGTGTCATGACATCCGTCTCGCTGGCTTGGTTGTACCATTCGTTAACTTCTTCGATCACCGTGTCTCCGCCTTTTTCGTGCCACTGTTTCACAAAGGTATCAAAGGCCTCAAGTGGTTCATTGCCATATATGATTTTGGTAAACGTCTCTTGTTCCATGGTGGTCAACTGTTCCCACACATTTTGCATCGTTGGCGTGGGCGGACCGTTAAATGCATTGGGCAGCAGTATATCCCTGTTTTCATATGAAATTCGGTATCCATCCTGCGTCGTTTGGTCCTTTGAAGCGCTTTGAATGAGGACGCCCGTGTCGGCTTTCACTCCATTCGCCAGATAATAGTACGATTGGCCGGGGCCATCAACACTCGGTGTATTTTTGGTAAATGCCATTTTCCCAACGCCTTGCACCGCCTCGAGTGGCGTATTAAATTTCGTTGGATCGAAAGTGACTTCATTATTGACGATATCGTAATCGTATCCTTGTGCGTAGCCGTATTTGAAATCTCCCGTGCTGAACGCCGCATCGTACATCTTATCGTAGTACAGGAAGAAGGCTTCCATGTTCTGAAAATCCTTGTTAAACATGAACACGCCATCATTCAACTGGGCGGACTGATAGGTCTTATCACCGTTCACGCCTTTAATCGTCGGATAAGCACTAATTTTCGCACCCTCCACATTTTTCTCCACGTCCTTCACACTATCGTACAGCCAAGGACGACCAATGATGATACCGGCTTTTCCCTCTGTAAAATCGGACAGTGCGTCCCAGGCCCCTTGGGTAGCCAATTCTTTGTTCAAGTACCCTTTTGCATACCAATCGCGTAACTTGGCAAGTGCCTCTTTGTTACCATCAGCCACGGACCCATAGGTAAGTTTGCCGTTATCGTTATGCCATTGCCTTGGAAGGCGCTTACCCGTGTATGCGCTGAAAATCATGACCGGATCACTGACCCAGCCCGTATTGTAGGAATCTTTCCCCGAAAATGTAAAGCCATATGTGTCTTTCTTGCCATTCCCATCCGGGTCCTCATTCGTGAACGCCGCGATGACTTGTTCAAACTCTTCAATCGTTGTTGGCGCTTTCATATTCAATTGATCCAACCAGTCCTGACGGATCAGCATGACTTCGCCTTCCGTGAGATTGGGCGCGATGGCCATCCCGTACACCTTGCCATCCCTAACCACTGGATTGAAGGTGGTCGGGTATTGTTTGTATATTTCTTTTAGTCGGTCAGGCATGTACGTTGAGATGTCTTCTGTAATCTCCTTGACCTGCCCTGATTCAATCAGATCATTGACCAGCATGGTGTCATAGACGGGCAGAACATCTGGCAACTTCTCAGAACCTGTCAGTGCGAGCCGCAGCTTGGTATTGTACTGTGAAGCATCACCTCCCAGCAGAGTGGTCTGGATTTGGATACCCAGGTTTTGTTCGCCCCAGCGGGTCAATACATTGTCATTCAGCGTCTCGCCATTGATGTACTTCCCGGCATTTTCATCCTGTTGTTTGGCGATGGTGATTGTAAGTGGCGGATCATATTTTCCGTCTTTGAGCACGGATGCCGGCGCGGTCTCGGAAGCACTTTCCCCTTGGCTGCAGCCAGCGACAAGAATAGCCGACAGAATAACTATACTTACCATTTTCCACAAATCAGTTCTTTTTCTCATGAATTCATCTCCCCTTTACTCTAACTATTCTTTGACGGCTCCTAGTACAATCCCCTTCACGAAATATCGTTGCAAAAAGGGATAAACCAAAATGATCGGTAGCGTGCTGACAAAAATCTGAGCTGCCTTGATACTTTGTTCCGACATGGCTGCCACCTCGGACTGGCTCATCGCCATACTCTGCATATTGCTCTGTACTACAACGGTCTGCAGGAATGAGGCCAGCGGATACTTACTTGCATCCGACATGTACAAAATCCCGTCAAACCACGAGTTCCAGTGCCCCACCATAATGAACAGGGATACGGTTGCAATGCCCGGCAGAGATAATGGCAAATATATTTTGCTGAGAATGACGAAGAAGGACGCTCCATCAATGAATGCCGCTTCTTCCAGGGCTTTGGGAATTGTTTTGAAAAAGTTGACGAGAAGAATCAGATTATAAGCACCAAATGCTCCCGGTAACACAAGCGCCCATATGGTGTCCTTTAGTCCAAGGGCTGTGATCAATATGTAAGAAGGTATCAATCCCCCCGAGAAGAGCATGGTGAAGATAAAAAACCACATGAGCACGTTGCGCCCCCTGAATTCCTTGGACAGGGCATATCCTGCACAGGTAAGGATAAACATGCTAATGGTTGTACCTAATACGGTCCGAGTGATGGATGTCAGCATGGCACCGTTAAAATTGGAATTGTTGAATGTTTTTACATAGGCGTCCACGTTGAAACCAACCGGCCAAAATGACACCATATTACCGCTAATAGCCGCTTTGCTGCTCAGTGATTGTGCCAATAGATGAAGCAGTGGTAGAAAACACGCCAGACCTGCCAGTATCATGAACGCGTAATTAAAGTAGGAAAATACTCTATAGCCTGTCGTTTTGTGGTACATGATGCCTCTCCCTCCTTGTTAGAATATTTTGTAATTGGCGTATTTATAGGCCAGCCTGTAGGAGACAACGATCAAGATCAGGCTAATTCCCGATTTGAACAGTCCTACAGCGGTCCCGAAGCCGTATTGTCCGTTTAACAAGGATGAACGGTAGACATAGGTGTCAATGATATCTCCTGTACTGTAAACAAGCGGATTGTACAGATTGAACACCTGATCAAAGCCCGCGTCCAGAATATTGCCCAGACTCAGTGTAGAAATGACGATAATCATGGGTAACATGCTAGGCAAGGTGACGTAACGAATCTGCTGCCGGCGTGTGGCTCCATCGATCTCGGCCGCTTCATAATAAGAAGGGTTGATTCCCGCTATGGTCGCCAGATAAACAATCATGCCGAAGCCAAAGCTCTTCCACACATCACTAATGACAACCGTGAATCGGAACAGATCAGGATTACCCAAGAAGTAAATGGGATCGTTTCCAAAAATCCGTGTCAAGATGTGATTAATGCCGCCGTCCAATCCGAGAATGTCGATCATCAAGCCTGCCACGGTAACCCAGGACAAGAAATGCGGCAGATACACCAATGTCTGAACACTTTTCTTAATGCCCATATTTCGGATCTCGCTCAGCAGAATAGCCATGACGATCGGAACGATGATGCCAACGATAATTTTGGAAACGGCGATAATCAGCGTATTGACGATCGCTTGTGTAGCTTCTTTGTACTGGAAAATTCGTTCGAAGTTATCTAGCCCGATCCACCGTGAACCTGTGATGCCAAGCCATGGTTTGTAGTCCTGAAATGCCATGAGCAACCCTACCATCGGCCCATAAGAAAAGATGCAGACAAACACAAAAGCGGGAATACACAGGACGTACAAAGGCCAGCTTTTCTTGAGTTCCTTTCTGAATGAAGTCCGCTGGGAAAGCTTTGTTTTTGTTTTTTTTGCGGATCTGGCGGGTACAATCTCGTTAATGTTGCATACCTCCTCTATGATGGCTTTTCGAAAGCGATCCTTGAAGATAAGCTTAACAAAAGCGCTTTCACTCCAAAATGCCAAAATTTCAAGATCATGACCCCGCCCTGAAGCATTTTAAAAACGCTTTCATTCATTGCGATTACTGCTCTTCCGCTTTTGGCAGGTTTGGCTTATATTAAAGTTATTCGATCCGTGATTTTACCTCTACGTGTAGCAATATGAAAGGAAACATATATGATCCGAAAAATGTATATGAAGCGATTCATCTATTTCTTTGTTTTTTTTCTGTTGCTGACATTGAGTTTGTTTTTCGTAATGAACCGCTTGAGCTCCAATACCCTTGAGGATAATCTGATCGGCGCTTCCAAAAACCAGCTTGATTATGTGACAGGTATTCTGGACGGGATTATATACGAGGCTAATATGTACGGGGTGCAGTATGCAGCCGATAGTGATGTCCGCTTTTATCAGAGACATGTTATCGAGTTAAGCAATTATGATTCCCAAATGAAGAAAAACGACATCGTTGATCGCCTTCGTCAAACACTCCTATCCAGTCGATCAATCGAATCCATCGGCATCTACTGGAAGTCTGAAGAAACGTTTCTGTCCACCAACAGTACGCCGGAAGCGAGACTTCCGTTCAAGGATGTTCATCAGCGAGGATGGCAAATTGTAGGCAACAGCTTGTATTATTTCGCCCTATACCCCTACATCCAAAAATCGGGTCTATCTGAACCGACTCAGTATGTTGTTGGCGTAAAGCTGAATACCGATTATTTGAAGAATCTGCTGAGAAAGGCTGTGAATAACGACAGCTCGAACGCTTTTTTCTGGTTTAATACCGAGCAGCTATGGAGTGAAAAAGAAGTCGATCACGATCTGTTGAAAGCGGTTACCGATATGCTGTCTCCACAGACGGATGTCACTTTAAAGTATGATTATCATACCAAATCGGACGATTACTATGTTCTTTCACGTTATATCGAATCAATCGACGCCTATCTGATTACATACACGCAGACGAATGATTTCCTGCAACCGCTTGACCGTAACCGTAAAGTATTCTTTGCCAGCATTTTAGCTGTGTTTACACTTGGTTTGGTTGTGATTTTTACGTTCTACCGGAACTATTACCGTAATATCCGTTTGTTGGAGCGGAAGTTCTCACAGGTCGAACAAGGTCATCACAATACACGTATCACTGAAAATACGGGCAAAGAGTTCTATAGTTTGTTTAAAAGTTTTAACCATATGGTTACCGAAATTCAGGATCTGTTCGTATCCTTGAAAACCGAAACCGAACTAAGACGACGTGCGGAACTTCAACAACTCCAAGCTCAGATTAATCCTCATTTTTTGTACAACAGTTTGTTTTTCATCATGTCAGTGGCTCAGTTCTCACCTGATTCTGTCATGCGCATGAGCAAACATCTGGCTGAATATTATCGTTATTTAACCAAGTTGGACCGGCATAAAGTCACACTCGAAAGCGAGCTTCAGTTCGCGGAACATTTCCTGATTATTATGGCTCTGAGCAAAAAAATGGAATACAGCATTGATCTGCCGCAAGAACTGTCCTCCCTTCCCCTTATGCCGCTGATCATCCAGCCCGTGGTTGAAAATGCGATTCAACATGGAATTGAAGGACAACAAGGTGCCCATCGGGTAACGATTGATGTCAAACAGACAGAGAATGCGATAACGATCAAGGTCTCCGATGATGGAAAAGGTCTTTCGCTGGAGGATATCCGCAGCCTGGAGGCTCGACTTGAGAGTGATGCCCCACCTGAAGGAATTAAAGGCGTAGGGCTCTGGAATGTGAATCGACGTCTGAAAAATACGTACGGCGAACATAGCGGGTTACATTTTACTACGAATGATTGGGGCGGCTTGTCCGTCCTGCTGTTCATCAGCATTCCCGATATGAAAGGAGATAACGAATGCGATTATTAATTGTGGATGACGGTCATTATGTCGTTGAGTATATGAAGCACCTGCTCGATTGGAAAACCTTCGGAATTGATCAGATTGAGACGATGACCAATTCAATTGAAGCAAGGGACATGCTGACTCAAACCCCTATCGATATTCTGATCACTGACATCCGGATGCCTGAGGTCTCAGGTATTGATCTGCTTCAACATATCCACCAACATAACTTGCCAACCAAAGTGATCATTCTTTCCGGCTACTCCGAGTTCGAATATGCGCAGCAAGGAATCCGTTTGGGTGCGCTGGACTATCTGCTCAAACCTGTCGACAAGGATGATGTGGAGAAAGCCATGTCCAAAGCCATCAACAATATTACAAAGACACGACCCGCTCAATCGATCATATGGGAGAACTTCAATGGATTAGAGTTTCTGCTATCGCTGCTTGGACATAACGAGTCATTAAGAAAGCAATATGAGGCTTTTGCTGAATTTATGGGAAACCGTCGCTTTTGCTGTCTCAAGCTGGAGGGGTTCACACAGGAACATCAGCGCGTTCTAAAACATGCTGTCGGGGACAAATTGAATCGTCTCATATGGGTTGTCGGGAAGCAATTGATCGCTTGTGTTCCGGAAGAAGCTGCTGCAGAACTAACCATTAAACTGGATCAATTGATGGTGTCTCCTCCCCTTGTGTTGAATGATCAACACGTGACCCGACAGATGTTCTACAAGTTCTTTCATAATGAGGACGTGTGGCCAGAAGACTTCATTGGCATGTTCAACCATTCCCCATCATGCGGCGATTGGGAGTCTGCCGGAAATATCCTAAAGAAATATGATCAAATCTGCTTCCGTAAGCAAAAAATTATCTTTCTTATGGAAACCATTCTATATGTATATCTGACGGATAAGGATCGTGATGCTTCTGAAACCTTGGATTGGATATTCAATCAGTTACGGCACCCTGATGAACTATCCTCAACTCTCATGGATCGGGTCAATCGGATCCGAAACAACAAACAGATGTCCATTCAAACCATCGTCGACAAAGTGCAAACGTACATTGAAGAACACCTGTCACACGGTCTTAGTCTGGATGAACTGGGCAAAGTTGCCCATCTCCATCCTGTCTACTTTTCCAAACTGTTTAAACAGGAGACCGGCGAAAATGTGTCCAATTACATTTCCAGAAAGAGGTTGGAGAAGGCTTCGCAACTTCTTCAAGATTCGGAACTCCGTGTAGCCGATATAGCCCAGATGGTTGGTTATCGAAAAAATCAATATTTTATCCAGTTGTTCAAAGTGGAATACGGAGTCACGCCCTATCAGTACCGCAGAAATATGATCCATCAATGAAACTTAGTAAAGGCTGGTGTGATTTAGGTATGCTGTCTGATCTGTTCTTTGTGAGCAGATGCAATCATTCACCAGGGGAATCAAGTTCTTGTTCAATCCTCTTTCCATTGAATTGTCCTTCTCGGACCGAATGAAACCCAAAAAAGAAGTCGCAAATTTTGCGACTTCTCTAAATAAACAATATTTGATTGCCTTAATTGGCAAAAGCAAATAAGTGTCTATATCATTGCTTCTTCCTAATGGACTAACGGTGAACTTGCTGTTTGTGGCTTACTAAAACAGTTGGCTCTGAAAGTCCCAGATGCTCTCGCAGCGTCATCCCCTCATACTCTTCACGGAACAAGCCGCGACGCTGAAGTTCAGGAATGACGTGCTCAACAAAGTCATCGAGATCACCTGGCAGAACTGGCGGCATGATGTTGAATCCATCACAGCCATACCCATTGAACCACTCTTCCATGAGGTCGGCAAGCTGCTCCGGCGTTCCTACGAATTGCATATGACCCCGAGCACCGAGAAGCCTGCGTCCGAGTTCGGCAATGGATAATTGTTCTTCACGGGCAAGGTCCATAATGAGTTGGACGCGACTTTTCATTCCGTTGCTTGCTTCGACGGGATCTGCAAGGTCTGGTAGTGGACCGTCGGCAGGATAACCGCTGAGATCTGTTTGAAGTATGCCGGACAGCATCATAACTGCTTCTTGGGGATCGATAAGATCTAATAACTCCCGTTCCTTGCGTCGGGCCTCCTCTACAGTTGAACCGAGGATCGGCGACAGCCCTGGCATGATAAGCAGGCTGCCACGCTCACGTCCAGTAGCCAAAAGTTTGTCGTTCACCGTGTGATAGAAGTCTTGCGCAGCAACGAGTGACGTCTGTGCCGTGAAGATCACCTCTCCAACTTTTGCAGCGAAATCCTGACCAGGATCCGAGGAACCAGCCTGGATAAGGACGGGATAACCTTGCGGTGGACTTGGCACGTTCAGTAGCCCCTGTGTGGAGTACCATTTCCCTTTATAATCTGCGACACGCAGCCTGGATTCATCGACGAACGTACCGGATGCCCGATTCATAACAAGTGAATCCTGTGGCCAGCTGTCCCATAATGCCGTAACGACATCAACAAATTCCTGCGCCATCTCATAACGTGTTCCGTGCTCAGGATGCTTATCTCGTCCAAAGTTCCGAGCTTCCGTGTCAACTTGGGACGTGACAATATTCCAGCCGGTCCTTCCGCCGCTTATGTGGTCGAGGGTAGATAAACGGCGCGCGGCATTGAACGGCTCGTTATAGGTCGTCGATAAGGTTGCTGTCAACCCGATCTTATCGGTTACCATGGAGAGTGCGGAGAGTAGAGATACCGGATCCAGCATGCCTGCAGCAGCTCGGCTTGGGTAGATCAAGTGCAGCAAGTCTGCAAAAAAAATCATATCAAACTTGCCTTTCTCAGCTGTCTGGGCAATCCGCTTATACCATTCGATATCGAACATCTTCTCTACCCCTGATTCCGGATGACGCCATCCGGCATGATGGTGTCCAGTAAAATATATAAATGCACCAAGATGAAGCTGCCCTGTCGTTTTTTCATCATATCGGTTCCTCCGCTTTCATTCTAGATACCTATAATCAACCTTTATATGTGTTATTCCATCGAAGTAATCTTCTTTCCACTAGTCGGACTGCCGAATCCGACAGTTTACCAACCAAGGCGAACAGCATTATGCCCACGAAGACGACATCCGTCTGTGCATATACACGTGCGTCTTGTATCATATAGCCGACTCCTGCGCTTGCACCCATCATCTCTGCTACGGCAAGCAATAACCAGGAAGCACCAACCGATAACCGAATGCCAAGCAGAATATTTGGCAACGCCGAGGGAATAATTAGCCTGCTTAACAGCCTGAACTTAGAATATTGCAAGATGCGGGTAACCTCATAAAGCTTTCGGTCCGCACTGCGGACCCCCAAATGGGTATGGAAATAAAGCGGGAAAAACGATCCTATTGCAATGAGCAGTACTTTGGATAATTCCCCCACGCCGAACCAAAGGATAAACAACGGGATAACAGCTAGCAACGGAACCGTCCGAAGCATCTGTATCGTTGGGTCAAGAGTCTGTTCAGCCCATTTGCCTAAACCAGTGAACACACCAAGTATTAATCCTGTGGTGGCTCCAAGTAAGAATCCTCCACTTGCCCGAATGGTGCTGGTTGTGAGATGCTGCGTCATATCGCCGGTTACGCTCAGTTGCCAAAATGTCCGTGCAATGCGGGATGGAGCTGGCAGTGCCGCGTCAGACAATAGTCCAAGAGCAGATCCCACTTCCCATAAAGCTAATATAATTAGCGGCAATACCCAACCATACAGCCAATTTGGCATTCTCCACGGGCGTGCTCTTCCGATCCCCATTACTTTCTCGTTAGCCTTCGATTGTAAAGTCACATCGTTCAAACTCATAACTGTGATCCATCTCCCTCTATGGAATCCTGCCAACGCAACGTTTTTTCTCTGCCAGCCTGACCAGTGAATCGGTCACTTTGCCAACAATCGCAAAGACAATAATGCCGACGAAGATGACAGACGTTAGCGAGAAGGAACGTGCGTCATTAATGATATAGCCGATCCCGGAGCTTGAACCCATCATCTCCGCGACAACCAGCCCAAGCCAGCTCACTGCAATCGAAAGACGTGCGCCTAAAAACAGTGAAGGAAGTGAGGCGGGAATAATCAGCTTGGTAATGGTTTGAAATTTCGTGAATTCCAACACTTGTGCTACTTCGAACAACTGGCGATCCACCGAACGAACACCCAAAAAGGCATTCACATATAAAGGGAAGAAAGCTCCCTTGGCAATGAGTACAATCTTTGAAGTCTCTCCAAAGCCGAACCACAGAATGAATAATGGCGCAACAGCCAAGTGAGGCAATGTCCGAAGCAGCTGAAGCGACGGATCTAGCAATCGTTCTGCCTTCAACGAAAACCCGACCCATAATCCTGCGGCTAATCCCAGGCCACCACCAAACAAGAATCCTAGTGCCGCTCTCCCCATCGAGATGCGCAGATTCGTCAGCAGTTCTCCCGACGAGATCATGCGTCCAAACTCAGCTACGATCTCCTTCGGAGGCGGAATTAACACGGCATTTACCCACCCACTTGAGGATGCAATCTGCCAAATGATTAATATCACCGCCGGTACCGCCATCCCGATCAGGAGATGAATAGTCCGAAAAACAAGCTTATTTCGCGAGATTTGCATAATCGCACCCCTACTTTATTTAAGAGCTTCTTCAATGTATTGGTTGTCGAACACGTCTGCCACGTTAATTTCATTGCGAATTGTACCTAATTGAAATTGAAAGTTTGCAGTATTCTGCTGCTCCGCGATTGTTTCGTCACTTACCGGAATGTTAATCATTGCCGCTCGGGATTGCATGCCCTTTACCAGCTCAATCGGAATGTTTCGTTCATCGGCATAGCGCTGGAACGCTTCCTCTTGATGATTAGCTTCCCACTGGCGGGCCTGCTCCAAGGTTTTTAAGTAAAGCGTAACAAGCTCCGGATGCTCATTCGCAAAATCCGAACGAACCAATTGGAAAGATGGAGATAGTACACCTTCGCTCTCCCCGTCAGCCAGAACTTTCCCTTTACCGCTTAGTGAATTCAGGGTAATGTATGGGTCCCAGACAGCCCAGGCATCCACTTTTCCACTTTCGAAGGAAGGCTGGGTTTCATCAGGTTGTAATTGAATTTCTTGAATATCGGACTTTCCTAAACCAGCCTTTTCGAGCACTAGATAAAGGAAGTTGTAGGCGTTGCTGCCCTTCGTGACGGCGACCTTCTTGTCCTTGAGATCCGCAATACTTTTAATCGGACTATCCTTCGGCACAATAATCGCTACATTGTTCTTCCCATCAAGTAGTTGTGAGATGATTTTGAAATCGATACCAGCTGCTTGTGCTGAGATTGGAGGCATATTGCCCATGCCAGCAAAGTCCAGATGGTTAGAGGCCATCGCTTCAATCATGGGAGGACCGCTCTGGAACTCCAACCACTCCACCTTTGCCCCCAGCTCTCCAAATGCATCCTCAAACCACTTCTGTTCTTGTGCTTTACCGAACAAGCCACCCTTGCCCTGTACACCAATCTTCACCGTGACATCATCACCGGATGCATTCGAATTTGAATGATTTTCTACTGATTTGGCATTCTCACCATTGCCAGCATTGTTATTTGTATTGCCGCATCCCACTGCAACCAGTATCAGAACAAGTATAGCTGCAAACCAACCCAATTTTTTATTCATCTATTTGCATCCCCTTTTATAAACGTAGAATTGTTAAACCCTATGCAATTAAATGCCAGCACCCTTGTCTATCAAGGGAGAATGTTCCACTTTTTCGAACTCGCCTAGAACGCGGGAGCGAAGTTCCTGGAATGAACTTCCACTACGTTTACGTGGATAAGGAAGGTCTACATGAATTACATTGCGGATATGACCCGGCCGAGGGTTCATAATGACGACTTTCTCCCCAAGAAATACCGCTTCGTCCAAGTCATGCGTAACGAACAACATGGTCGTCCGGCTGTTCTGCCAGATATCCAGCAGGGCCTCTTGCATGTGTGTGCGAGTGAAGGCATCGAGTGCTCCAAAAGGCTCGTCGAGCAGCAGAATCTCCGGTTTGCGCAACAAAGCCCTTGCAATAGCCACCCGTTGAGCCATCCCTCCGGACAACTCCTTCGGATACGCTTTCTCGAATCCTTTTAGACGAACCAATTCAATTAATTCATGGACTCGATGGCGAACCTGAGCATTGCGAAGCGAGAGATTGGCTGCGATATTCTTCTCGACCGTCATCCAAGGGAACAAGCGTGGCTCCTGAAAAATAAACCCTTTATCAACGCTTGGCCCTGTAATGGCAAGTCCGTTCAGTTCCACTTTCCCTTCATATGTCGTATCCAACCCGGCCACGATCTTGAGCAATGTACTTTTGCCGCAGCCACTTGGTCCGATAAAAGTAATAAATTGTCCCGCTCAACCTGGAGTCCTATATTGCTAAGCGCTAGAATCGGCCCGGTAGGAGCAGCGAACGTTTTGTTCAACCGCTCAATAATCAGCATCAGATGTTTCCTCCAATTTAAAATAATTTTTCGGATCTATTTACTTGGTTTTAGGGTTAAAAAAAAGGCCTTCTGCTTGTATATCTTTCCCCACGAACGATCTCTGGTTATCCAGTCGAACTCTCATTCACAAACCGAGCAATCACTCGGTTTGTTGGGGAAATTGTAGCAGTGGCCTGTATCTGTTGTCAATCATTTCTTTTGGAGCTTTTTGGAATTATGTAGAGATCACACATTTTTTCATTTCCGAAAACCTTATTCGTTTGTGATCCCGAACCCATTACCCATCATGTCTTGCCGTAAATAGAGAGACGATGGAACGTGCTTGCGCCCGGATTGGAACTTCAGCACCGGGCATTTTTTGCAGCGTCAGACCTTGAATTAAACTTACAAAATAATAGGCAAGCTCCAAAGGTACACCACTAATGATGAGCCCTTCCTTTTGCCCCTGTTCCATTATGTTTGCAACAGGACCAAGGTTATTTGTGAAACGTTCTGTAACTTCTCTTCGAATCTCTTCGGAGGAGGATTCCGAAAGTCGCGCTGTGTGAATAAGAATCGTGTAAGCCCAATTGTTTTCAAGCGCGAGCCATGACTCGGACATTAGTAAAAGCTTATTAAGAGCATCACCTGATTGCTCAGCGAGTTGGGAGACATGTTCGCCGTAACGCGTTTGACCTCTTCTGAGAATTTCGCTGATAATCTCGTCTTTCGACTTAAAGTAGTGATACATGTTCCCAATGCTCATGTCTGCTGCCGCTGCGATGTGGTTGATGCTTACTGAACCGATCCCTTTGAATGCAATGATTTCCAAAGCGGAATCAAGGATATGGTTGATTCTTTTTTCACGTTGTTGTTGGTCTTTCTCTATGTTTCTAGGTGACATTAACGTAGCATCCCCTTTCTGAATTTCATTATAGCATAGCCATTTTACAGGCTTGCTTCATCCGGGGAACCTTTCAGCGGACAATACGTCTACTCTCCCACTCCAAACAAAAAAAGCCGCTGTTTTACTTTGAACGATACTATAGAACCTGCGATTTAAGCTCTTTAAATACTTTGGCAGTTCCCCCTACAGGATTCTGCAATTCGCTCGCTCATATAAAAAGCATTATTTTTTCTTCACCGGTATCCAGATTTCTCCGGAACCATTCCCATGCCGTGCCATTCCGTAATACATTTCAAAAGTGGGGCCCTCAACCTGTTCGTATTCAGATGTTGGAAACCACTCAGAATAGATGCGTGTCCATAATTTTTGCATATCACTTTGCGGCTCCGGGAAAACTGCCCACGTTAATGGTGGAACAGCAAGTTTGGTGAATCTCTCCGGAATTTCAAGCCCCTTAGGTACATGATAACAGATCATGTATTTGAAAGATTCTTTCGTGTGATCATACAGGGCGGCATGTAACATAGTATCACCAAAACGTCCCAGTAAGTCATTCATATGATCAACGCTGCCATCCTCATCACATTTTATACGGAATTCAGGTACTTCAACGAACGCTGTTTTCTGGTCTGCATTGATAATTCCATATACTCCAAACATCTCAAAAGAATCTCTTTGCTCAATACGGTAATTCATTTCGACATCCCCTTTTATTGAAATATGAAAGGACATTCGAGGATAGGCTTTTAGCGAAACGCCTGTATCGCGAGCAGATGTAGGCATAATACCATGAAGATTCTTAAAGGCCCGTGCAAACGCCTCTGGCGAATCATATCCATATTTCATAGCTACATCAATAACCTTTGTGCTTGTTGTCTGCAATTCAAATGCCGCCAATGTCAACCGTCGACGTCGAATGTACTCCGATAATGATACACCAGTAATAAATGGAAACATTCTTTGAAAATGATAGGTAGAGCAAAAGGCTCGCTGTGCTATTTCATCAAATGAAATAGTGTCCGCTAGATTTGTTTCGATATACTCCATGGCGCCATTCATCCTATCCAACCAATCCATCGTATTCCCTCCTTTCAAGGTAATTTTATGGGAAACAATTAATGAATTCCTTGCAATTTCTGCACGAGAAAGTCAGCTTAGAACTTGGCCCTTCTGAATTTCACCTAATAAGGCATCCGTTCTAATCCTGTGCGTAATCATTTATTCCCTAAGATAAGAAGAAGCTACTCCGACAAAGGAGTGATTTTCTTAGAGATAAATGGGTATTCGATTTGAGAATTAGAGGAAACGAGACATCAACTCCCCCTTCTATTACTCTAATCTGAAACCGACCGTGTTTCTCAGAATAAGAATATTCTCTTGAAGGAACGCATGATTTTTTGCAATGCCTCTATTTTTACACCAAACAACTGCGCTGAAAGCATCGTACATATCATAAAATGGCAGCACTCTTTCCAGATCCAGCATAGGACGAATCGATTCATAGCCTTTGATATACGGGATCTTTGTTCTCGGATTGACTTTCCAAATATATCGATTCACTTTTGTGAAATCTATTTCCGATGAACCACTGCGAGCGCTCTCGAAATCAATAATGCCAGCCACCTCGTTACCATTTACCAATATATTACCTGGTCTAAAATCCATGTGAACAATGCAAGGTCCGTCAGGATGCGGTAAAGCAGAGAAAACACCATCAAAGTGATGAATACATCTCTCAAACAATTCAGAGTCGAGAATTTCTTTACAGGGTTCTTTCCACTTTTCAATATTACTTTTGATATATAATCTCCAATTATTTTGGTCAAGTGACTTAAAACCATCCGTTCCATGGTAACCATACTCAGGAGTTTTAACCTCATGGAGCATAGCGTGATACATGCCAATCTGAAAAGAAAGATTCTCATCCATTTCTCCTGTAGAAGGCATGCCTTGAATTGCTGAGAGGAGCAAAGCTCCAACAGCACTTTCATCCCCGTACCAAATGTCCAATACCTTAGGAACAGGGAGTACACCCTTTAATTGTTCAAGCATCTGAAATTCACGGATTAGTTTATCCTTGTTAAACGGGATTTTCACAAATACGTTTTCTCCACTGACAAGAGTAAGTTTGTATACATCAGAACTAAATGACTCTGGAACATCTTCAATATGTATGACATTTAACTTTAGCTGTTCTATAACTTTGAGAACGGTATTCATGTGTCGCCTCCTGTTTTGGAGAATACATGGATCAAGACAGGTTATTCCTACTTAGAATTACTGTTTTTTTGTTTGAAAAACATCTTGCCAACCATAAGTCCCATGGCGGATGAAATGATCAGATATCCAAAGAACAAGAAAAGTAAATAAACACCATGAAGATCTTCGGGAATCTGTTTTACACCTTCATACCAAACGAAACGAAAAGGATAAAAAATGACGACCCAAATGATCAGCAAAAAAGAAGAAAATTAATTATTTTTAGCACAATAACGATCCTTTCAAGTCTGAGTGAAAAAAGTTGAATCTACATGCTTCATTTTTCATTACCTCATCACTGCCCGCACTATATTAGTAAGCTTATGTACTGAAGTTGCTATGTTGAATCTATAAAACTACCAAATGATAACAGGAAACTTTAGGGACATTTCTCATTCTTCATCAGATCTAAATATACGTTAAATCCTTCCATAATTTCAACATAAATTAATAAGCAAACATTCCGATCAGTTATAACGTACCAATCACACAAAAAAAGCCGCTAATTAAGCGACTTTCCAGTTGAATTCATTATAGTGTGACAATAATTGGACCATTTTTAGTAAGGATAATCGTATGTTCAATCTGAGCTACATAGCTGTTTTTAGTAGCAAAGGTCCAGCCGTCTCCGGTCTGGAATACTTCTTCTTCTGAAGTTGAGACAAATGGTTCGAATGCAATAACCATGCCTTCTTTTAACAATTCATCATCCGATGGATCATTATAATTGTAGATGTGGTCAGGTGCTTCGTGTATCGCACGTCCAACACCATGCCCTGTAAGGTTTTTAATAACCGTTAATCCATGCTGTCTGGCTGTTTGGAATACCGCTTTTCCGATTCCACTTTTTTTGGAGCCCGGTTTCGCTTTTTTGAGTCCTGCTTCGAATGCCAGTTTGACAACGTCGCATATTTTCGTTAGTACTTCTTCGCCTTCACCAACGACAATTGAAATTCCAGTATCAGCAAAGTAACCGTTTTTGGAGCCGGACACATCAATGTTCACGATATCCCCTTCTTGAATGACTCGCTCTCCCGGGATCCCATGTGCCACTTCTTCATTAACACTGATACAAGTAAATCCCGGGAAATTATATTCACTTTTTGGAGCAGAAACTGCGCCGGCTTTCTCAAAAAGTACCCCTGCCAGGTCATCAAGCTCTTTAGTTGTTATGCCGGGAAATGTTTTTTGTACCAATTCATCTCGAATAGCACCCACAATTTTTCCGATTTCTTTCAAACCATTAAAGTCTTCTTCTGTTCTTGCGATCATTTTTTCTACCTCACTATCTTTATCATCAATTGATTAATCATATCCAAAGCAGCACAGCTTCGCAACTTTTTTATCAATATTTTGGTTATAGATACTCACTTATTCCTTATATTATTGAAGTTCAATTCTCCATCCTTTCATATATTCTGCGTCATAAGTGAGTGCATAGTTTTGAAGTAGTCGTTGTATTGTACTTATCTGTTCTGAGGTAGCTTGACTACTTGTTCTAACGACAAATACAGGAGATATGTTGTATTCCCTGAACTTGTTGAGAAGGTCTGTCAAAACTTGAATATCGCCATGGCTATCAGCCTCCAAAGTTTCATCAAATCTAAGAACGTTTTTGATCAGAAAGCGAGAATTGGATTGTTGTTCATCCGACCCAAATAGATCAATGTGAACCCAGTTATTTCGTTCGTTCTCAATCATCTCAGACATTCCAAATACTTCAAGATGTCTTGCCATTACCAATGCTGGATCAATTGATTCTCTGGTATGTTCTTTCATCTTCTGTTTCTTGATGTGTTCTTCACGAAAGGCTTTCGGACCTTCCGGGTAAATTCTATTAAATCGTTGATAAAAATATCTGGGCGAAGAATAACCACTATCCATTGATATTTCCACTAAACTGCTGTCTGTCGTTAATAATTGTTTAATGGCATGCTCAATCCGCAAATAATGTAGCAGGTTTTGCAGCGTATCGCCGATCAATAGCTTGAACTGTGATGACAAATAATCCAAATTTAAATATTCCTCAGTATGTTGGGCGATCTCATTCAAAGATGCTTTGTTTATAAAACCCTTGTTATTGAATAAATAATCATATATTTTACCTATTCGTTGAAGCTTGGTTGAGTTCCCTTCAAACATTCTTTTGGCATCAAAATTCATGATGAGCAGGTCCAGCATATGTTCGGCCGTGTTCTTAACACTAAACAATGGATTCTCGCTCTTAGCTAAAATTGGCGTTATTAACGTACATATCTCCTTAATAATTCCTTCTACTCGTTCTTTCCCTAGATATGCCCCAGGGCTAAATTCATGCGCGAACCACACATACGATAAATCCGAAAAATAACTTTTGGCAAAGTCAGCATCTATATTGATGAGGAGTATCACATGGTTCTCATCGGTCTGCCATAGACGGTGAACTTGATTGATGTTGAAAATCTCAATTGCACCAGCACCTAATGTTCTTTGCTCATCTGCAATGGCAACATGGATACTGCCTTCCAGCACAATCACTGCCTCAATGGAATTATGCCATCGGAACGGTTCATCTTTGACATTTAATAACTGCACATTCAGGGGAGCACTGTCGGCAAAATACACAGTACTATTCATCTTGTCATCTCCTCCTTTCACTCGAATGGAGCGTATCCCAAGCAACATACGAAGAAATCTAAGAAATGTACCCATAACCCAAAGGAATGTGAATTGTTCACGCTTCTGCATTTTAGGAAAATGAATGATAGAACATCAACAAACTCTTAAATGAAGGATTGGGGAGATATCCATGAACCAAATTCAGCTCACAGCGCAGCTTAATGCAAAACAACAAGAACAAGTTGCTTATCTATTTTACGAAGCTTTTCCATTGAAAGTAAAATATCTTTGGTTTTATGTGAAAACGAAAAAACAAGCAGTACAACTATTATCTCAATCCATACAATTTGAACAAGGCATATATGCACTAAGAAATGAAGAAGTAGTCGGATTCCTCGGATATAATATAGGAAAAAAAGCGTTCGTGCCAGCTAATTATAGCGTTTTTCGGAGCGTATACTCCCCATTAATGGCCACTTGGCGATTTATATTATATGCATGTTATTCAAAATTTCATCTGTATAACGAAAACGTCTTGCATATTGACCCCATTGCCGTATCTGAAGAAGCCCGTGGTCATGGAATAGGTAAACTGTTATTAAGCAAATTGGAACAAGTCGCAATTAGTAAGCACCTGACTACAATTAATCTGGAGGTCGTGGATACGAATCCTTCAGCGCGAAAATTATATGATCGGTTCGGTTATCGAGTCCACAAAGAACTGAATTCTGGTCCATTTACTGTCAAGGCAGGCTTCAAAAAGGTGATATTTATGCAAAAATGTATAGAAATCACCACGTCACGATCGTCACTTTAATTCAGCTTAAAAGAACGAGTAATCGGTAGCGTCCAACAAAACAGAAAAAAACGAAGGTAACTGCCTTCGTTTTTCTATTATGCTTATTTATGAGAGTGACTGCGAAAAAAGCCTCCAGTTTTCCTACGTCCTCTTTAATATCGGAGCCATACGCTCATCTCACCGACCTGGCGATTCCCCCACAGATAATACGGAATGGCCTTGAAACGCATAGCCTTTTCTTGCTTAATGTAAGAACGGTACGGCTTCCCATCTAACCATGAATCGCTGTTGTCAGTCACGAGACCGTCCCCTTCTATAACAACACAACCACCTAATATATCTGGATTAGCATACGCCGTTAATTGTGATTCCACTGCCAGAGCGATCGAAGTGAGCGGTGATCCATTGTCTGCCTCTTCCAAGCAATACACGAGCGGACCGCGTTGAATGGCTACTTTGCCAGCATTTGCCCGAATGGATGGATGTGCAGCAATGAACTTTGGTTCAACCGAAAGCAGCCACTCTACCCTATCTCCATCGGACCAGCGCGTTTTATTTTGGCATACCCATTCTCAACAAGAAAATCTTGCTTTTCTCCATTCACCTTTAAAACGGGCTGTTCGTCCTGAAACCAATTCGGTATACGCAGCGCAAGTTCAAATTCTACAGATTCGCCTTTCCGAGCAAGCTGAACCGAGAATTCAACCTGACCGTTCCAAGGCAGATCAGAGCTTTGATGCAATGTTATTGTGGTTCCAGCAAGTTGGAAGGAAGCTCTGCTCCCAATATACAGATGAGTATAGATCGTTCTCTCCTCTTCTGATATATCGTATATATAATCGTCCAACGAGCTTAGTAACCGCGCGACATTTGGAGGACAACAGGAGCATCCGAACCATTTTTGTCGGACAGTCTTGACGTGATGTTTATCTGGATTTCGGAGACTTGCCTCCGGCCATACTTCGAGTGGATTGACATAGAAGAAATGCTTCCCATCCTTAGACATACTGCCCAGAACATTGTTGTACAACGCTCTCTCCAACACATCCGCATACTCACTCTTCTTTTCCAATTGAAGCATACGGCGCGCCCAGAAAATCAAGCCGATCGAAGCGCAGGTCTCTGCGTATACGGAATCATTCGGAAGATCGTAATCAAATGTAAACGCTTCTCCAAGATGTGTCGAACCAATGCCCCCGGTAATGTACATTTGTTTGCCTGTTGTGTTGGACCAGAGTCGTTCACAGGCCTCCTTCAGCCCATCGTCACCTGTTAGTCTCGCAAGATCAGCCATTGCTGTGTACATGTAAACTGCCCGAACGGAGTGTCCAACCGCTGCTTTTTGCTCACGAACAGGAAGATGAGATTGATAGACCTCAAGATTAGGCTTTCCCTGGGACCAGATGTTTGTCCGGCTACCCGTTCCCATTCCTCGATAAAATAATTAGGCTGCTTGCCGCGTTCATCTATGAAGAACCGACTAAGGTTCAGATATCTCTCCTCACCCGTAACGGTATACAGCTTAACCAGTGCCAGCTCAATTTCCTGATGACCGCAGTAAGCCCTTAACTGTCCAGGCTTGGGTCCGAACATACCATCAATCAGATCAGCGAATCGGCAAGAGATGTCCAGCAATTTGCGCTTGCCTGTCGCCTGATAATAAGCAACCGCGGCTTCAATTAGATGACCTGCACAATATAGCTCATGCGCTTCGTAAAGATTGGTCCATTGTTTGCCTGGTGCCTGAATCGTGAAATAGGTATTGAGATAACCATTGTCATGTTGAGCTTGAGCGATCAATTCAATCGAATCATCGGCGATCTGCTCCAACCTCGAATCAGGGTGATGACGGAGCGAATAAGCAACGGCCTCTAACCATTTGTAGAGATCACTATCCTGGAACACCCATCCGCCAAACTCGCCTTGCTCCAAGCCAGCAGCAATACGGAAATTTCGAATGGCATGACTGGGTTCAGCATCCTCCACCCTGTCATTCAAAGCTTCCCATTGATAGGGAATGACTGTTTCTCGTACAAGATCAGAATATGTGTTCCAAAATTGGTCTTGAATTTCGATTTGCTTTTGTCCCATTATATACACCTCAAAATTATAAAATTTGACTCTTTATAACGTCGAGTATATGCTTTTTCGTAAAGTGAGAATAGTAATGGGATGAGCTTTTTTTTATACAAAATGACACTGAAAATGAGGTTAAATCATTGGACAATGAATGTATTGTTGCGTTACAGACCCCACCCCTTCCGTATTACTGGGAATCTGGTCGTTCAACGTTCCGTGTAGGCGAACGTCATCCGAATCGAAGAAATTTCGGTCTGTTTGATGTGCTGATCGTGGTTGATGGAGAATTACATATCGGTGAGAATGGGATGGAATGGACACTAGCTTCAGGAGATGTACTAGTATTAGTGCCTGAAGGTGAGCATTACTCGTTCAGGCCCTGCGAAGTGGAAACAACGTTTTACTGGCTTCATTTTGAGCATGTGGACTGGCATCAGAGTCCCTTAATAGAAGAAACGGAAGCGGTAGGTCCGTTATCACCATTCGATAAACCTAAATTAATACGAATACCTAAGAAATCTGCATTACTCCGTCCCCAGCTTGCATTTGATCTAATGCAGCAGCTTTTGGAACTGCCGGTAGGGGAGTCCTTTTGGGAGAAGCAGCAACTGCTGTTCCGCTTTCTGGCTATACTCGAGAATGGCACCTCCGATATGGCCAAGACACCTGCTTCGCGGCTTGCTGAGAGCGTAGCAGTATTCCTGCAGCAGAACTACCAAGATGAAATCACCAATGAAGCTCTCTCGTTGGCGCTGCACTTCCACCCTAGCTACATCGTTCGCTGTATGAAAATGAAATACGGTGTGACACCTGTTCAATATTTACATCAATTCCGGATGGAGCGGGCAAAACAGCTTCTGGTGTCGACAGAATGGTCGATAGATCGGATTGCGAATGATATAGGCTTTCAATATTCTCCTTACTTTTCTACCTGCTTCAAGCGAAGTGTTGGAATATCTCCCCTCCAGTTTCGCAAGAAATACCTTAACTCGTTAGACAATTCATGAATAAATCAACCTGTTTTTGTGTGTTTGATTCTAATTACATAAAATAACTTCCTTGGGTAACACTACAAATAAATTCTCCGGTTTGGAGTGAAACCTGTGACGAAATCTGCATCAACAATCAGTACCTCTGAAGTTATTATTGTGGTGATCAACTCCATTCTTGGTGCAGGAATACTAACGCTTCCTCGTACGATTAGCAAGGCGGTAAAAACACCCGATGTATGGATCTCCGTCATGCTGGCTGGTTTCATTGTAACCATAGTCAGCCTGCTTCTTGTCACTTTATGTCGTAGATTTCCCGGTAAAACGGTGTTCGAGTTCATTCCTGAAATTACAGGAAAATGGATCGCTTATCTAATAGGACTTTTAATTATCGTATATTTTGTTGTTCTATGTTCATTTGAAGTCAGAGTCATGGCTGAAATTACAAGTATGTACATCCTTGAGCGTACCCCTAGTTGGGTGACCATTATGGTCAGTTTGTGGATAGGTATTTACATGCTAACAGGTGGTCTAAAGGTTATTATCCGTGTCTTCTCAATCGTTCTGCCCGTTACGTTGGCATTGCTCGCACTGGTGTTCCTTTTGAGTACTAAAATGTTTGATATCAGTAATCTCAGACCCATTCTGGGTGAGGGGATTATGCCTGTATTGAAGGGACTCAAGCCTTCATGCCTCTCCTACTCCGGATATGAAGTTTTGCTCATCGTCACAGCTTATATGAAAGACGTGAAGGCGAGTAATAAAACTGCCATTTACAGCATACTTATTTGCACAATTATATACATGGTCACGATTGTCACCGTCGTGGGAAATTTGTCTTTAGCGGGTGTTGAGACGCGGATGTGGCCGACGTTTGATATGGTTCGAAGTTTTGAGATTGAGGGATTTCTATTTGAGCGCTATGAATCGCTTTTCATCGTATTTTGGCTCATGCAAATTTTTGCAACCTATGCCTTTAAGCACTATTTTGCATCCATTGGTATTCGAGATGTGTTTCGTCTCAAAAAAATTACCGGAATACAATTTGCGATGTTACCCGTGCTATATTTGATTGCTTACTTGCCTAAAGACCTGGAGCAAACGTTAGCTTTAGGTGATTTTCTCGGCAATATGTCCATTTTTTTATTTGGCTTATTACCACTGCTGCTGCTGATTATTAGTTTTATTCGTACAAAAGGCGGGAAGCAAGCTACGAGTGAAGCACCTAAATAGGTGATTGGAAGTTGGTTGTTGCTCAGGAACAGCTGGGTGTTCTTCTGATTCAATAGAATAATACATTGCATAGTCAGTCTGTAAAAGCAAAAAAAGCCGCTAAATAGCGACTTTTAATAGAAGTATACTGTTCATCATTTTCATGCAGACAGCAAAAGATGATATCTATTATTTATTGAAAGTAACTTTCTCAGATCCACCCTCCAAAATGATGGATGTGTCCCGCGGCTTGGTTTCCGCAATTTTACGCCCACCTCTGAAGGAATAAAGGACGCCGGCTTGTTTGCGAACAGCCTCATACTCGTTCTCTGCTTCAAGTACGATAAAGTTGGCAGGTTTGCCTTCTTCAATACCGTATACATCCTCAATGTGCAGCGTTCTTGCGCTGTTTTTGGTAATGAGGTCGATTGAATTGACGATCTGATCGTAACCAAGCAACTGCGAAGCATGAATCCCCATATGCAGTACTTGCAGCATGTTGCCCGTACCAAGCGGATACCACGGATCGAAGATGTCATCGTGACCAAAGCATACATTCAGACCCGCTTCCTGCAGTTCTTTGACACGCGTCAGTCCTCTTCTCTTAGGATACGTATCAAAACGTCCTTGCAAGTGAATGTTAACCAGCGGATTCGAGACAAAGTTCAGATCAGCCATCTTCAGCAGACGGAACAACTTATACGTATAAGCGTCATTATATGAGCCCATCGCTGTTGTGTGGCTAGCCGTTGTACGTGAACCCAGTCCACGTTCGTACGCTTCCTTGGCAACCACTTCAACAAAACGGGATTGCTCGTCATCAATTTCATCACAATGGATATCGATCAGACGATCGTATTTCTCAGCCAGATCAAACGCAACTTTCATTGAATCAACGCCGTATTCCCGCGTGAATTCGAAGTGTGGAATGCCCCCGACCACATCAACACCCATTTTCAGTGACTCTTCCAGCAATTCTGCTCCGTTTGGATAAGAATGAATGCCCTCCTGTGGGAAAGCAACAAGCTGAATGTCCATATATGGAGCCATTTCTTCTTTGACTTCAAGCATCGCTTTAACAGCGATCAAGCTTGGATCGGTAACGTCCACATGTGTCCGTACATGCTGGATGCCCTGTGCCAATTGCCACTTAAGTGCCGTTTTGGAGCGAGTTTTCACATCCTCAAGCGTCAGGGATACCTTGCGTTCTGACCAGCGTTGAATGCCTTCGAACAGCGTTCCGCTCAGATTCCACTCCGGCTCCCCAGCTGTCAGCGTTGTATCGAGATGAATATGTGGTTCAATGAACGGTGGCAGCACAAGCGATCCGTTGACATCGAGCATTTCCTCATTTTCAGACACTTCAAGGGATTGTGTGACTCGTTCGAATTTCCCGTCTTTCACTACGATATTCCATAGTCCTTCTTTACCCCGCAATTTTGCGTTCTGTATAATCATTTATTTTCCCCATTTCTTTGGATTCTTTGGCAGGAACAATCAGCATCAAGATGATATAGGCCACTGCTGTACCAAGCAGTGCGTTAAGTGGTGTTACGCCAGGAGCCAGTTGGGCGAATGCCACGCCGATGGCCCATGCCACCATCGCTACCCAGTTTACATTTTTGAAAGACATGTCGGCAAAAGGCTTGTAGTTTCTACGTTTTACAATGAAATAATCTGCGATAATAATAGCCCCGATGGACGGTACCGCCGCACCCAGTACGTTCAGGAAACTGACGAAATTGTTGTACATCCACATCGCGAATACGGTACCGACGATGCCGTTAACGATAACGAAGAATTTCTTCGAAATTTTGGTGATGTTCGCAAAACCAAGGCCAGAAGCGTACAATGCATTATCATTGGTCGTCCAGATATTCAGACCCAGAACGACAATCGCCGGGATGATCAATCCCTGCAGGAACATGACCTCCGAGATATCGGCCAGGTTATAGGCCATTGCCCCAACAGCACCGAACAGAAACATGAGTGAGTTACCGAGGAAAAATGCAATAACTGTTGCGGTAACTGCCTGTTTGGATGTCCGGGAAAACCGGGCAAAATCGGGAGTCAATGTTCCGCCACTTATGAATGATCCGATACAGATCGTCAAAGCGGCCGCCGCGGTAAGTGTCTGTGTCGGCGTATATTCAAGCAACCCCTGCAGACCGCCCAGCGATCCTGCACCTTCGAACATGGAGTAACCACCGAGAATGGCAATCGCGGGAACTGCGATATACCCGAGAATGACGAGTGACTTCATGCCGAAGATGGCTGATGCCGTCATGGCAAGTCCAAAAATGATGATCAACAGATACACGTTCCAATCCATCGCTTTCGCGACTGGAATGGCGAACATGGCTACACCGACTCCGAACCATCCGACCTGTGTGAAGCCTAGCAGGAACGAAGGCAGATATGACCCTTTTGCACCGAATGCATATTTAGCGAGCAAATGTGTGGACAGGCCTGTTTTGGCAGCGATATGCGCCAGTGCCCCTGTGTAGATACCAAGCACCAGATTGCCCGCAAGCACGATGCCAATGAACTCCATGAACGTCAAGCTGACGCCCAATGTGCCTCCTGCCAGCATGCTTGCTGAGAAAAAGGTGAAACCGAGCATGACGGATAACGTCTTCCAAAAATGGTTTCTTTGCGATTTCGGCACAGCCTGCCATGAAAATTCTTGATCTTGTTTGCTCATCAGAATACCCCCAACATAAAGTGTATCTGATACCAAAAAAGCAGAAAAAGAGGCTACTCGTCAAGTTATACACCGACAAGTAGCCTCTTTTGCATCATAACCCGCGCGAAGACACAAAGCAACCCGTGACGGAATATGCCCTGATTCTCGCGTGATTATGAAATCCGCTGCCCTTGCCAGCCTCTCTGGACTGAATTAAAGGTACCAGTATTCAATTACATTCTATTATTTTGGAAAAACCTGCTGTTGTCAATGTCATTATTATCCATATGCGTACATTGACATTTATACAAATAAATTGACTGCGTTTTTTTCATTGTAAGCCCCCGGAATGGCTTCTATAATTACATTGTAATTGATAATGGTTATCAATGAGAAAAAGAGAACTTAGGGGGAAACAAATGATGAACAGTACGATGAGGAAACATCTATTCATATGGGGAGCATGCTTTCTACTTCTATCCGTCCTTGCAGCATGCAGCCGTTCGGAAAGCGCCTCTTCACAAGAGCCTGTAAATACCAACGAGCAAACGACAAAAAGTTATACAACCCAAACAAACGAAGTGATTGAAATACCAACTCAACCACAACGAGTTATCTATCTTGGTTCAACACTTGGAGATCTGCTGGCAATGGACATCCCTGTCGTTGGAGCCAATCTGATTCATGCTTCAGAAAGCTACATCGTAGACCGATTAGTAGGCATTGAGGATGTCGGGAACCCTGGTGATTTGGAGGCCATAACCGCCTTGCAGCCTGACTTGATTTTGAATGGGTATAACCAGGATGCTGACCGGAATGCCGCTTTTTCGAAGATTGCACCTACCATTCCTTTCAACTCAGCGTTACCATTTACAGAACGTGTACGCGAGCTTGGTAACATTTTTGATAAACAGGATGAAGCCGAGCAATGGATCAGCCAATTTGATACTAAAGCGGAAGCGATGTGGGACAAGCTGAACGTGGCAGAGGACGAGACAGCGACCATCTTCTTGCAATTGGGAAAACAGCTCTATGTGATGGGTAATCGTTCCTTAGGCGTAGTCTTGTATCAAGAGCACGGGTTTGCCATTCCCCCTGCAATTCAGCAGAACATTATTGACAAGGGCCAAACATTCATCGAGCTTTCGGAAGAACTACTGCCGGACTATGCAGGAGATCATCTCTTTGTGCTTACGTTGGATAATGACGAAAGTCGAGCTGAATCCGATCGCTTGTTACAAAGCACTTTGTGGAAAACGTTGCCTGCCGTTCAGCAAGGACGCGTCTACACAGCATCAACCGATTGGAATACCGACAACCTGTTGGCACTGGAGCAATTGCTTGATGAACTGCCGAAATGGATCAATCCAAAATAACGCATTGAGAATTTCAAAAATCCTCCGAATCCTTTGGGATATGGAGGATTTTTGGTTTTGGTAAACTTGTACTGCTCATACTTAAGATCTGCAGCGAAATATTCTCTATCGTGTAAAATGTGATACACTAGTCATTGAGAATTATTATCATTAGATCGGAGTGCTCCCGAATGCAAATGGCTTCCCTATACATTCAACTGCAGCAGCATGATCTGCTTCAGCTCACATCATTGCAGGAAACCAATCACCATAATACATCAACCACGAGCAAGGATACCAATGAATATACACTGCTTATTGCTCTGAATCATGGGATTCGGCTGTTAACGAACAACATTTCCCAAGATCTGAGCCAAGGCTGTTGTATTCTGCTCCCTACTCAGCAATCTTACATTCTTCTAACGACAAAAGAGCAAGCGGATGTAGCGCGGTTTACATTTCTCGCCTTTCAAGTAGATAAGTCGAATCTGCTCCCATCCTGCCCTCCTCTTATGCGGGGCTTACCATACAGGCTGCCTCTTTCAACTATAAAACTTGTGTTGGCAGGCGAGGACTGGTTTTCTCCGTCTCCTTTGCAATCAAACAAGCAAAATCGGTTGCACGAGAAACATACGTCTGCGCATCAATCAAAATTAGCAGTTACTCAGGCTCGGCTGCAACTGATACTCGGCCTGATGAATCAGCTTGAAAACGTTCCTCCCCCGATGCAAAAAGATCAATCGGTACAGCGTACAGTCAGTTATATGGAGCAGCACTACAACGAAGATCTGACTGTAGATTTCTTGGCCGAAATGGCTGGGATGGTTCGATGGCAATATAGCAAATTGTTTAAAGTGATGACTGGCAAGAAGCCGACGGACTATCTCGCAGAACTTAGGGTCCAGCAAGCTAAAAGGCTTCTGTCCAGTTCTACCGAGACCTTGCGTGAAATATCCCGACAAGTCGGTTATAAGGATGAGTATTATTTCAGTCGGCGCTTTCACCAGCTTACAGGACACCCCCCACGGGAATATGCCAATATGCTAAGACGTACCAGGCAAAGAACGATCACTGATTCCCTCGGCAGGCAGATTTCCCTTCCTGATGCGGCTATGCGTATTGTGGCCACAGGTACCAATACCCTTGGTGAGTTGCTTACGATCGGTATCCGACCAGTCGGCGCGGGTATAACTACAATGAAATCACAAGTCATATATCGAAACAAACTGCAGCACATGCCGGACATTGGACTGCAAGGTTCACCGGAGCAAGTCTCCTTACTCAAGCCCGATCTTATACTGCTTGGCAACTATAGTGAGCAGCAGTTACCTCAATTGGACGCCATTGCGCCTACGATCGTCTATCGCGAAGCAACCAGCACTTTTGAGCGTCTTCGTTATATTGCAGATCTGTTCGGTCGAAACAGAGCGGCCGAGAAATGGATCGACCGCTATGAGGAGAGTGTCAGGGGGATACGGCGACAATTGGCAGATGATTATATTGCAGGAGAACGAGCGACAGTCTATCTGGTGCTAGGTAAGAACATATATGTTATGGGACAGACGGGATTTGCTGCTACGGTGTATGAATCACTCGGCTTTCGCCCGACCGAATCCGTATATCAACTGATCATTAATGGTAGACCTTGGATACATATCCATGAGGACAAAATCAGTCAATACGCTGGGGACCGAAACTTCGTGATGGTACCTCAGGAGGAGATGAATGTAAACATCTCTTCTCCACTTCAAAGCTTGGTTGGAGAATTGACACACGGTAAGTTACGTAATATACATAATTTGCATATCGTAGAAGCTGTGTGGAATTACGATGATCCCCTTACCAGGGAGAGGTTATTGACAGTCCTTCCCTCTATTTTTGCTAAGGATAGACTGGCTCTTGTACCAGCAATTGATAATAAACCGTGAAGAAGAACTCTATTCCGTACTGAAAATCCGACTAGGTTTACCAATACAACAAGCAGGGATGTCCCACAAGTCATACGAATTGTGGAGGACATCCCTACTTCATGTTATTTGGTGCTAATGAATCTGACACACGCTATTCGCTCACATTGGGCCAGTTGCGAAATCTAACGAATCACAGAGAAGTTATTTCGACTATTCACTGGATTTATTAGATGGTGGCACCGTTTTGTGATGGAATAGCGTTACTCAGATTCGTTAAATTTGGTATACAGTTGATAATTAGCCTTTTAAGGTGCTGGAGATTCGTTAGCGCTTGGAGAGATAGGCCACTCCTTTGGAGTGGCCCCTTAGTGTACCTTTAGTATAAATATATGAATTATTTACGTGTGCTTAATAGTTCTTCAAAAGCTTTAATATTTGTATCAAAATGAGGAACCGTTTGTGTTTCTTCAGCAGATTTGACCAGTTTTACAACTAAATCATTATAAGGTGTCGCAATTCCGGTGCCTTCTGCTTTGCTTGAGACGACTCCGTTAATATAGTCAATTTCCGTTTTGCGATTTTTCTCCAGATCTTGAAGCATGCTTGCTTTGAGCAGTCTGGATGGCTCCATTACATAACGTAATGTTTTCACCCGTTCAAGGATATCATCTTCGCTGTTCAGTTCGAGTGAGGCGATGTCGAATCCATTCATTTTAACCAAAGTGACTCCATTGGCACGAGCAACTTTAATCGTCTCGTCCGCAATATGAGCTGCACTCACAATGCCGGCTTCATGATCCATAATGTCCCCATATTCCCCATTCAATGCAGCAGACAACCCACTGAATGCATTGTTAATCAACAATTTGGACCATTTGGTTCCAACCAGATTATCCGAAATATGTGTTCCACCCACAAGGTCCAACACCGATTTCACGCGTTGAATTCGTTCGGTCATTTCACCATTTAATTCGCCAATCTGAAAAGCATACTGCTTAAATTGCGTATACTCAGTTGTGAGACTGGATACACCTGGTTCAATAAACGTAGCGCCAAACTCAACGGAGCCTGCAACGACGCGCTGTTCACCCACGATGGACGCCACTTTCTCTTCCGGAATCCCGTTCTGCAAGGAACACACGATACTGTCTTCGTTCAAGAATGGAAGTAATTCCTGAAGAATGGAATCGTTATACAGCTGTTTGGTTAAAAGCAAAACAAGGTCATATTGTCCTGATTTCTGCTCAGGTGTAATGGCTTTTACTTTTGCCTGAAACTCCGTGGTCCCCGTTACTTTAGCTCCCGTTTGATTTAAAGCTTCTACATGCTCCTGATATGCATCAATTAACTCGACGTCCATTCCGCCATCCGCAAGATACGCACCTACGATGGTTCCCAGAGATCCTGCTCCTACAATTGCAATTCTCATTATATTGTTCCTCCTTATTTCTCTTCCAGGTAGTTGTATACAGGTTGTGCTGCGTTCAAGGTTAAGTTGGTAAGAATATGAGAAGCGGACACTAATTCCAACACAGGCAGATCTGCAAGAGGTGCCAATGCGTGTTCGAACAGTTGCAAACGGGCAGGTCCTGTCCACGCCTCTTTTACTTCGATGTCCGTAATCTGAGTTCGGATCAGATCACATATTCTTAAATTCCCGGTATAGTCGGTAGCCATCTTGATCATAAAATTAGGACGGCATATTTCGCGTTTGGCGAGTTCCTTATCCATCTCCACATGTTTATAGCCCATTGTTGCCGTGGCTACACGCAGCGTTCCATAATCAAGTGTGCCGACAAGCGTATCTGAATCGGTATACAACTTGGGTGCACCGAGCTTTTTCGGATAGGCGGTGAGCTCTCGACCACTTGCAATCGCGGGGAAATTGTCTACATACATTGAATGCACATAATCGCCTTGCTCCCCATTGAATTGTACAGGGATAACTTGTCCGGCTTCTGTATAGGCACCAAGTCCAGAAACATCCGGCATCCACATCACTTCGAATTTAACCAAAGGGTCGGTAATTTCTAAAGGTTCTGGTACAGCTGCCCGCAGCGCTTTTTCATCCGTTCGGTAGATAATATTCAAGTATTCACGATTCACGAATTTGTACGGTGGCATTGGGTATGCCGGAGCCGTTAGGGGTGTATTCAGATTTTTAGCTATGTTATTCACATCGATTTTCATCAAAGACACCTACCTTATACATTTTGGTTCTATCTAAGTTAAACTCAAGATTATTTACACTGACACTACGATGACAGAACAACCTTCCAATCGCTGTTATCCCCAGATTTTTCGATTCCCTTTCTAAAGGGGAAAATCCGGGGATAAAGGCGAGCGCTTCGCTTTTTCAGGTTTTTTCTGCCCTCTTCGTTATTGTGTAAATGAGTAGTTCAACTTATATAGCAGGTTTTTGGTATTTAAAATTTGAACTATATCTCGTAAAAAAATTCTACATCAATATTTAAATTTAATATAATACATAATAAGTACTATATATATTTATCAGAATAAATAAGGAGTGCGCGTGAATGGAATTGCTTCAGCTCAAATATTTTCAGACCGTTGCCTACACCGAACATATCTCCAAGGCAGCTGCACAATTGAATATTGCTCAACCCTCTCTAAGCTTGACGATTAAAAGACTTGAGGATGAACTGGGTACTCCCTTATTTCACAGGAGAGGACGAAACATTCAATTAAATGCCTCAGGTGCAATTCTATTGAAACACGTAAACCGAATTTTTATTGAAATTGAAAATGCAGAGATGGAGATTAAAGCGGAGGAACATCATATATCCAATACGATCAGGATCTCCATTACGAATACGCGATTTCTCACCGGCCTCATTAGTGACTACATCAACAGTTCCCCCGAAACTAAGCTTCATCAGGGCATTGGGACCCGCAGTGAAATTATTACAGGCTTGAAGAAAGGCGACATGCATCTGGGTATTACGGGGCATCCGATTCTGGATGAGGAGATAGAGAGTGTTGTCCTGGTCGAGGAGGATATTGTCTTGGTGGTGCCCAGAAATCATGCATATGGCGGAGAGACAAGCATTTCATTACATGTTGTTGCAAGTGAGCCCTTTATTTCCCTTGCGGACAATAAGGAGTACAGTCGATTTACCACCATGCTCTGTGAAAAGGCTGGCTTCCTGCCTAATCTTGCATTCGAAGTTGATTCTCATACTCTGCTCGAAATTATCAGGCTTGATCAGGGTGTTGCGTTACTTCCTATCTCCGTATGTAGAGCACTCGGGTTAAGTTATGTGAAAATTGCTGACGATTCAGCAGTATATCCAATTAGCCTATCCTGGGTCAAACAGAAATGGTTATCTCCTTCAACTAAAGAATTTCTTGATTTTATTACGTCGTACTATGCAGAAAATGCAGGCTTATATAAGGTGGAATAGAGTATCTTGTCCAATGAAAAATGATAAAGATAAAAACAAAGACCATGTTACTCCTGTTGCAGGAGGCATGGTCTTTAAACGTTATCTACTTTTAGCTGTATTGCAGTTTATCCCTATACCAAACGTCCGGAATCATCTCACGCTCCAGTTCCAACAATTCGTGGATGATCCTGTCTGCATCACTAATGGAATTCACGAGTGGGTCGGTGAGCATCGCCCTTCTCAGCTTCTCATAGCTCTGTTCCAGCACCGCTTCCACCGTAAGCTCATGGGTATCCAGTACAAGTTCTTGCATCCCTCGTATCCCACGCGGCATCTCGCCTACATGGAGTGGTTTCACGCCGTCCATATCTACATCGCACAGGAGTTCCAGGAACGAATCCGCATTCATGTTGGTTACCGCGCCTTGATTGAGCGTATTAATGAAGAACTTTTTGCCCAAGTTCCCCACCATATTTTCAATGATATCGGTCGCATGGTCCGGTCCAAACGTGTTCATGTAGTCAGCAATCGGGATATTCCCGGCAAGAAAGTCATCCACCTGACGCCACATTTCATCGTGACGCTCATATCTGTCCTCTGTCTCCCAGATCGATAATGGTGGGATTGTGTCCGCAGTTTTGCCAAGTCCTTGCCAATACCGAACGTATTCCTTCGTATGCGCCGTACAAGTAGGAATGATTCCGAAAATATCATACAGCTCGTAAGTAATTGCATCGTTAAAAAGAGCTTTTGCGCCGCGATCACCGCCGTTGTTCTCGTCACCTGCCAGCTTACGCATGGCCTCTGCGATTGTGGGCATTACATTTTTTCCTTCATACTCGGCTTTGAGCAGCCAAGTGAAATGATTGACACCAGCGATACGAAAATCGAATTTCTGGTTGATCTCTTCCGTAAACTGGCTATGGTCTCCAATGATCCCGGCTCGAACGGCGTAATAGGCTTTTTTATGCGGCATATGATGACTATCGCACAGTGCAAAAGATTTAAGCTTCGGCGCATAACGATGCAATGCGATGCCATGCACGGTAGACGGGTTAATATAATTGATCACCCATGCATCTGGACACAGCTCCTCTATGTCTTTGGCGCACTCCATGATCACCGGCAGTTCCCGCATCGCCCGAAAGATTCCGCCAGGGCCAATCGTATCGCCGGAACACATGCGAATTCCATACTTAAGCGAAATCTGGCAGTCAATGCCCCGATATTTCACCGATTGCTCTGCGAAGCTGAGCACAACGAAGTCAGCTCCTGGAAGCACCTGTCTTCGGTCCACCGAACCTTCAATCTTTAAGGATACGTTGTTCTCCCGGGCAACCCTCTCTGCCAGTGTTACCATTTTCGAAAGCCGTTCCTCATCCGTATCCACCAAAGCCAGCGTTCCCTGATTCAGATATGGGGAGTGAACCATCTGCCAGATGGACTGACGACCGAAAAACAGGCTGCCTGCTCCAATAACAACTACCTTTGGATGCTGTGTGCTTGTAACCTTCATCCAGAACCCCTCCTCGTAATGATATAAGTTCATTATAGGGGAGTGGGCTGAAATCGGAATGTGTGATAGTTTTCAAACCATGTTATAAAGTACGATAGTTAACAAGAGATATATCCTTTGTTATGATAGTGAAAAACGAAGGATGTCATAAAGTGGAGAGGATACGGTTGGATTAGATGCATACAGGAACTGTAAATATGAGTATCATTGACGAACTATCGGAATATATCACACTGCGCATGAGTTCTTATCTGGAACAAACACACGACAGCAATTGGACAGAGCACAAGTCTCATTCCGATTATGATCTGTGGTTCATTACAGCAGGCTCCGTCCAGATTAGTATGGATGGAATCGAACATATGGCGGACCCGGGTGACATCGTGTTTTTTTACCCCGATATGCCCTATACCGCTTCCACGACCGGAGATCTGTGCCGTTTTGTATACATGCACTTTGATTTCAGCATCGCTGAGCAAAAACGCATTCTCGGCGAGTTTCAACTCCCGGGCATCGTACCTGGCAACTTGATCAGGGATGAATCCACCCTGTTCACCTCATCCTATCGAAGGTTCAAGCAAAGTAGCGGCGCTTCCGGAAGTCCACTTTACTTAAAGGCCTCTCTGCTTCTCGTCATCGCCAAAATTTTGGAATTACACGGGCAAGGTCTGTATCACGGTGAGTTTCTGAAAGACCGCAAACCGAGAAAAATCGAAGGAAGTCTGGAAGTTCTGCAGAACGTGTTCCCCTACGTGGATGCGAATCTGCATCGTGCCATCCGAGTGAACGAGCTTGCGGTTATTGCCGGCGTCTCTGAGAAATATTTCATTTCTTTGTTCAAGAGAATTCTGGGTATCACACCAGGACAGTACATCAATCAAATCAGAATGAACCGGGCCAGAGATTATCTGTACGAGAAGAAATATACGATTCAGCAAATTGCCGGATTTCTGGGTTACCCCGATCCCTTTACGTTCTCCAAAGCATTCAAAAAATTTTACAACGTGCCTCCTTCCCAATTTGAATAGAGTCCTGCAGATACACAAAGAGGCAACCGGGCTATGCCGGCTGCCTCCTTAATTGATGTATTAATGATTATTCATCGTTTAGATTGGATGTAGATCAGTAGGTCCTTTTCAGCGTTCCTCATATTCAAAGGGAGCCTCAGTGGAATAGATCTCATGAAAGAATCCTTTATAAGGTATATCTTCTTCCAAACACTTAATCAGATATAACAGAACCTCGTCATCCTCTTCCGGCTCCTCCCCTTCACGCTGCATCACCTCAAAATGATCCACAATGTTCTCCAGAAGGCTGACTTGAATAAATAAAGGCAGCTTCTCCAGCATGGCATCCGAAACCTGGGTTTCTGACGTGTATCCGGCGAGCACGGTTTGGAAATACTCCTCCATGAACTTTTTACGTTTGTCCGCTTCAGGTTCAAATTGAACCCAACCGACTCCGTTGACCCACAAACTTGCGAGGTCAAGCATGTACCAGCCATAACAGGAATTGTCGAAATCATATACCGTAATTTGTCCCGTATCAAAATCGATCGAATAATTCCCGTCATTGTAGTCGAAATGGATCATGCCCAATGTTTTCTGGCTCATCTCCAATTCTTGTACCGCTTGGAGAAGTTCCACCATTTTGCTTCTAAGCAGAGAGTATGATTCAGGGACCAACCTCTCGATATACTCCGTATTATATTTTTCCAAAAAATGATGCCTGCTATGAACGGGCTCATAGCTTTTGGATAGCTGATGCATTTTCCCCAGAACTTTACCGCTATTATAATGGTATTCCGTAAGCGGAACCCCTTCACGATACTGATAATGGTTCTCTACCAGCAATTTTCCCTTGGCCTTCACAAACATACAGATAAAGAACGTATGCTCATCATAAGTGATCTCTTCCAACAGATGGCCTTTTTTCGAGCTGACTACATTCGAGACACTTGCACCATGCTCAAATAAATACCGTACATACTCGAGTTCGGCAATGTAATCTTCGAGCTTTCTGTCAGGCATAAAAGACACGCGGAGAATTAGCGTTTCACATCCCGCTTGGTCACAAGTGTAAACGACATTCCGCCCACCCTCATGAGGCGCAATAAGCTGGATGTTGTAACCCTCCAGATGAAACAACTCAGATACCAGCGCCAGTACATGGGTATTGCTAATGTTAACAGCTTCGTTAAAGTTAATCTTGATCTCCTCCAGTAAACATTGTTGGGACGGTTTCCCGCACTGCAATGTCCACAAAAGGAATCCTTGTAACGCAAATCTCCTTTTGTGAACCTAAAGCATAATCACCTGGTTAGACATTGAATTCACTCCTCTTATTTTGATGTAACAATTTTACATAATTATCCCTTAATTGGCTAGTACAAATGGCTGACCACCCTCGTCATGAAGCAGGGCACTGCGTGCTGGGAGCTGCACGCAGTGCGAAAAATAAAGACCGCCCATATGGGCGGCTTATCATTTTGTATAATTACAGGATTTCTCCGTTCGTTTCAATCACTTGTTTGTACCAGTAGAACGAATCCTTACGAGTTCTCGCTAGTGAACCATGTCCTGCGTTGTCCTGATCGACGTAAATAAAGCCGTAACGTTTGCCCATCTCTGAAGTTGAACAGCTAATGATATCAATGGGACCCCAACTGGTGAACCCCATCAATTCCACGCCATCAGCTACAGCTTCTTTCATCTGTTCGATATGACTGCGCAGGTACTCAATCCGGTAGGTGTCATGTACGGTTCCGTCCTCTTCCAGTGTATCCTTAGCGCCCAGTCCGTTCTCCACGATGAAGAGTGGCATCCGGTAACGGTCATACAACCGGTTAAGCGCAATACGCAGACCGATTGGGTCGATAGGCCATCCCCACTCGGTAGCTTTGAGATGCGGATTTTTAATCTGGCTGACCAGCATGCCGGAGTTGCTGTTATCATTCGGATCATATTTTCCAATGTACGTCATGTAGTAGCTGAATGCGATAAAGTCCACTGTATTATCTCGGATAATGGCATCATCCTCAGGTCCTTTGACCAGTTCGATACCCTGTTCTTCAAAGTAACGTTGCATGTAAGACGGGTATTCCCCCGTGCCTGTACTTCCGGATAGAACAAGTTCATCTGATCTTCCTTCAGTGTTTGCAGAACGTCTTCCGGTTTACTGGAGGCAGCATACGTCTCCAGGCGGCAGATCATACAGCCGATTTGAGCATTCGGCATTTTCTCTTTACCACTCTTGACAGCGAGAGCACTTGCGACAAATTGATGGTGAGTCGCCTGATATGCCACTTGTTCTTGCGAACCTTTAATTTTATCTTCCAGAATGCCGCCGCCGGTGTACAGGCTTGTCAGCATCATATTCATCTCGTTAAAGGTGATCCAGTATTTCACTTTGTTTTTGTAACGGTCAAACAGCGTGTTGGCAAATTTCAGATACAGGTCGATCATTTCTCGGCTTTCCCAACCGTTGTATTTACGAGTTAATTCTACAGGCATTTCGTAGTGCGAGATCGTTACGAGCGGCTCAATGCCATGTTTCAAGAGTTCGTCGAGCACGTTATCATAGAAGGCAAGTCCAGCTTCATTGGGAACAGCTTCTTCTCCTGTCGGGAAGATGCGTGTCCACGCGATCGACAGACGAAACACTTTGAAACCCATTTCTGCAAACAATGCAATGTCTTCCTGGTAGCGATGATAGAAATCCACACCGTTCCGTTTCGGAAAGTAGACGTCTGAGTTACCGCTCAAATATTCTTCCAACTGAACGGAATCCACGTCGAAAGTGAAATCTTTACCGTTACGCTCTTCATGAGGGATATAAGGTGCCATATCTGAAGTGGAAAGTCCTTTGCCATCTGCGTCATATGCCCCTTCGAGCTGATTGGCCGCGGTAGCTCCTCCCCATAAGAATCCTTTAGGAAATGAGTGTTTGATTGTTTTTGTCATGTGGTTTCTCTCCTTTTTGGGTGAATACAAAGTTGTTTTATATTGCTCGTTAGTCCTTTTTAAAGAAAGTACCCCTTCATACCGCTGTTAGCGAACGGTGAGGAGAAGCAATTCATTCATCGGAATCACCCCCTTCACCTGAACCGGTACCACGTCAAGGTAATCTGGTGTATTGGTTACGATTACCGGTGTGACCGGATTAACCCCAGCATCCTGAATGCCATCCAGGTCGACCTCCAACAGCAGATCACCCTTCTTCACTTCGTGTCCGGCAGTAACCTTCACGTCAAAAAATTTCCCTTTGAGCGATACGCTGTTCAATCCAACGTGAATAAGAATTTCAATCCCGCTCGTCGACGTTAACATGACCGCATGTTTGCTTTTGGCAACCATGGTGACGATCCCGTCAAATGGAGCTGTTACACGTCCTTCCTGCGGAAGAATGGCAATACCTTTTCCTGTCATCTCCTCAGCAAAGGTTGTGTCCGGTAGCGATGCAAGCGGCACCACTTCACCAGTGAGCGGGCTGAATACTTCGCCTTTCTTTTCCTCAATGGAATGCACGGTTACAGCTCTGGCCTCTTCATCAGTCACAACAGTTGTTGTAGCTTGTTGTGGCTGGGATGCATGCTGGGATGAATCTGATACGGCATTTCTATTTGAGTTCGGCTCATCCCACTTGAGCAGTAAAGTCAATATGAAGGAAACGGTAAAGCTGATGCCGATACCGATCAGAGCATACCAGAAGTTAGCCATGCCTCCCCCTGGGCCAAGGTATAACGGAAGGGCCAGCAGTCCCGGCACGGCAAAGCCGAAGCACTTCAAACCAACTGCAGTAATAAACCCGCCACCAGCGGCCCCACCGATCAGTGAAGCATAAAATGGTTTTTTCAACTTCAGTGTTACCCCGTACAGCGCTGGCTCCGTGATGCCGAGCAAGGCAGAGATGCCGCTGGATAAGGCTATGGATTTCATGGACTTGTCTTTTGTTTTGAGAAACACAGCCGCAACGGCACCCGCCTGACTCATATTGGTCACAAGGTTGATCGGTAACAAAAGCACGTCATATCCTAGTTTGCTCAAGTTCTGCAACGTACCCGGGAAAAACGCATAGTGCATGCCTGTCATGACGATCAATGGCATTAATCCACCAAGAACAATTCCCGTTAACGGACCTGAATGAGCAAATAGCCAGGATGTACCCATTTCCAGATAGATACCGATGTAGTTACCGAGTGGCCCAATGGCAATGAGCAGAATGGGAACCGTGATAACTAATACAATCATCGAGGTGAAGATCACCTTGACCGGGCCAGGAATGAATCGATCCACCCAGCGATGAACGTAACTCAGAAGCCATACACCCAGAATGATTGGAATGACAGACTGGGTATAATTCACAATGGACACGGGCAGGGATAGAAAACGTATCGGCTCCAGTTGATTTGCCAAATATGCATTCAGGATGGTTGGATACAATAACGTACCCGCGAGGGTCAAGGCAATATATTCATTGACTTTGAACTTGCGGGCAGACGAGACAGCAAGCAGAAAAGGTAAAAAGTAAAAGGCTGCATTCCCTACAGATGACAGAATCTGATACTCACCACTTGTCTCCTGGATTGCTCCGAGTGTAACCAGCAAAGCCAGAATACCCTTCAGCATACCTGTGCCTATGATGGCAGGAAGGATGGGAGTGAAGATACCCGAGATTGTATCCAGTACAGCATTAATGCCTTTGGAACGGGGAGCACCTGCTTCGGGTTGCGGCCCGCCATCCTGTTTCAGTTGATCTTCAATCTCTTCATACACGCCCGCGACCTTATTTCCGATGACGACTTGAAACTGATCACTTTGAAATTGGGCTCCGAGTACACCGTCCAGTTCTCTGATCTGCTCAAGCTGAACCTTGTCTTCATCACGAACATTGAATCGCAGTCGTGTGATGCAATGCCAGGCTTGTGTTATGTTCCCTTGCCCTCCTGTTAAGTGAATGATTTCTTTTGATAACTCCCGATGATTCATGCTGCTTCCTCCTTTTTTGGGCGAAAAAAAACCAAATGCCAACCCGGCCCGCTACAGGTAGCGGAGTCGGAAACATTTGGTGGTGCCTGATCGAATCAGTAACACTCCATATTCATAATCATGTGGTATGGCTACAAGCTGGTTGTATAGAGATCAACCCGTGTCGGAACGGGATGTCACTCTCTCGATGTGAATCATGAGGTACACCATCTCATCGGGAGTAATTGCGAATCCACGCTGCTGCTCCATCGCTTCTTTTATCTTAAGCGCGCACTGGAAGCTGGACGGATATCGCTCTGACAATACATCATACAGAAACTGCTGATCCTTGAAGGAAAGCACTTCCCTGTTCAATTGTCGAACGATAAAATATCTCAGATGGGTAACGAAACGGGAAAAATCAGTAGTTTCCTGATCCATTGCCATTCCAAAATGATTCGTCATGATATCTAATATGTCATTAATCATTTGGGTTATCTTGATCGTTTGATTCATGCTGCCGGAATCAAACTGCGAATTCACAAAATGAAGAGCGATGGAGCTTGCCTCTGTCGATGGCAAACATACCTCAAAAGCTTCGTTGATTCGTTCGACGGCATAGGCTCCAATACGGTATTCCACAGGATACAGATGTCGGATATCCCAGTGAAGCGGATTCTGCACGTCCACGCCACTCTTGAAACGGTCCATCGCAAAGTGAATGTGATCAGCCAGGGTGAGCAGGATGGAATCGTTCAGCTTTTTACCGATTTGGTTCCGGCCATGCTCAATGATTTGATCGGTAACGTTGATGACTTGCAGCGGGATATCATTAAAAAATTGCTCCAATCGCTGATATTTGTCATCTGAGCCGATTCGAAATGTCTTTTGAATCTGTTCCCGTTCGATCCATTGTCCTTTCACTTTTTTGAACCCAACTCCGGTTCCGATCACAATGACTTCGCAGCCTTCGGCATCCTCTGCCAGGGCGATGTTGTTGTTTAACGTTTTTTTGAACCTCATGATGTTCTCACCCCCAATATGCAAAAAGCACCACCATGGTCCCGGACACAAGTCAAACAAACTTGTGAAATCCAGACTGTGGTGGTGCCTGATCGAATCAGTGACACTCCTTATTTAGCTGTATCTTACACCACCGATGTAATCGTTGTCAATACCAATGAAAAGGATTTTCTTACACTTCATCTAGTTGATTATTGTCTTATTAAAATGACATAATAGATGGCATTTTATACATTAGAGGATGACGATTCCCCTGCCTCGTAATAGTAGCGAATCAAAATGTCCTGATCGTAGTTACCGAACCCTTTTCCGAACAGCGTAAGTCCGCCACGACCGGATTCCCCTTCTTCCGGTTGTAATCCCAATGTCCAGTACGTGGAAGAATCCAGTTGCAGATCATGGATACACACATCCGAGATGCGCTGGCCATCCATAAACGTGCCTTCTCCGTTAATGCGCAGCACCTTCAGTACACCATACTGGTTGACGTCCAATTTCCACCATAGCGGAGTATGCTTGCCTTTCCGATCGCCAAAGTCTCCTGGGCTTGTCCATGTTCCCAGGTGTGCGCCATTCAGGGAAAAGCGAATATCGGAAGGCCAATTCTCATTGACTTGGGGTGCTTCCGAACTGAGTTCGAGTGAGATTTCAATTTCCTGGAGATGCTGTTCTGTATTCAGATAATTCGGGATCTTATATTCCAGGAAGCCACGTGCGAACCAAAGAATGCCCGCGTTGACCCGATCCGGGTCCATGAAGCAGGCTGGTGTGTCATATTGTCCAATCATTTGCGTTGTAGTGGCAATGCCACAGGTCGGCCAAGCTTCATAATCCGTATAATGACCAACCGGAATAGAGACTTCATGATACGGCGCATCGACTGGTTCAGGAGAAAGATTGATTGTCATGAATTCTTGCAGAATATAGCAGTACTTATACGTTCCACCGTTCTCACGCTTCATGCGGCTGCCTACGATGCCCGCTTTCTGCAATTTGCTCACATGTGTACTGACGATGGCTTTGCTCAGATACAGCTCTTTGGCAAGCGCATTAATATGCATTTCCCTGTTTTGCAATAATAAACGAACGATATTTAACCGAGCCTCACTGGCGAGGGCTTCATATATAATCAAGGATGAGGCATCCGTGCCAAGCATCATGAACTTCACTCCCTTATCTCTCTAGATGCATTGATTAGCGGTTTAGGATTCGTTATTTAGCGAACCCTGTAAAATCAACTTGCTCAATCTAATAGCATTATGATACACATTAGATAACAAATCAATGCGTTGATTTTGCTTTTATGCGAACTCAGCTTCATTTTTTTTTTTTTACACACCTAAAATTTAATTCTATGGAGGTTTTCCCATGCTTACATCCAAGATGCTTATTGATAAAGATTTTCAGATTGCGGAAGTAGATCCACGTGTATATGGTTCCTTTATAGAACATCTGGGACGGGCTGTATATGGCGGCATTTATGATCCAGGTCATCCTACTGCGGATGCTCAAGGTTTCCGTCAGGACGCGATTGAGGCGATCAAGGCGCTGAACGTACCCATCGTTCGTTACCCAGGGGGCAATTTCGTATCCGGTTACAATTGGGAGGACGGCGTTGGTCCGGTAGCGGAGCGTAAACGCAGACTTGAACTGGCATGGTGGACGATCGAAACCAATGCTGTAGGGACAAACGAATTTGCAGACTGGGCCAAGCTGGTAGGTACGGAAGTCATGATGGCTGTTAACTTGGGAACCCGTGGTATTGATGCAGCCAGAAACCTGGTGGAATACTGCAACCACCCATCTGGCACATACTGGAGTGATCTGCGTATCTCTCACGGTTATAAGGACCCGCATCAATTCAAAACATGGTGCCTCGGTAACGAAATGGATGGTCCTTGGCAGATTGGTGCGATGACTGCATATGAATATGGCCGTATTGCGAACGAGACAGCCAAAGCGATGAAGTGGGTTGATCCACAGATCGAACTCGTCGCATGTGGCAGCTCCAGTCGTGACATGAAGACATTTGCAGATTGGGAAGCAACGGTGCTTGATCTTACTTATGAAAATGTGGACTATTTGTCTCTTCATCAGTATTACAACAACAATAAGGACAACACGTATGACTTCCTGGCGACCTCGCTGGATCTGGATCAATTTATTGATAGTGTGGCTTCGATCTGTGATTTTGTACAAGCCAAGAAACGCAGCAAAAAGAAATTGATGCTGTCCCTGGATGAGTGGAATGTCTGGAAATCCATTGGCACAAGCCGTATGGAAGAACGTTGGCAGATTGCCCCTCCAGAGTTCGAAGATGTGTATACACATGAAGATGCACTGGCAGTGGGCTGTTATCTGATCACCATTCTCAAACATGCTGACCGTGTCAAAATGGCTTGCCTTGCGCAGCTGATCAACACCATTGCACCAATCATGACGGAAAATAACGGCGCAATCTGGTTCCAGACAACGTACTTCCCGTTCATGCACGCATCCAACTTCGGACGCGGAACGGTTCTGCGTTCCATCACAACTTCACCTAAATACGATTCCAAAGACTTTACAGATGTCCCGTATCTCGAAGCGATCAGTGTGCACGATGAAGAGAACGGCACGATCACGATCTTTGCGGTGAACAGACATCTGGATGAGCAATTGGAATTGAATGTTGATCTGCGTTCTTTCGGAGAAACCACATTTGTGGAGCATATTGTATTAGAAAACAATGACCTGAAAGCAAGCAACACCAAAGAAAATCCACGCAATGTCCTTCCACACAATGGCGGACACACAACAGTGGATCAAGGTAAAGTTCAAGCTGTGCTGAACAAAGCGTCATGGAACGTGATTCGCCTGAAAACCAAACAGGCTTAATTAAAACTAGTTAGCTGAACTATCTTTTTTGTTAAAATAGTACAAATTACCATGCGTGCTTCGATGATACGCAATATCAATAGTGAGGGGCCTTCCCATCAGTCATACCGATGACTGGGAAGGCCCCTTATTTGCGTTCACTGTTACACGGAAACCTGCGTTGCGCGAATCGCTGTAAATGATCTAAGGAATCTCACACATGCTATTCCCTTTCATTTGCGCAGATTTAACTTTTAACGAATCACAGAGAGGTTATTTCAACAAACGTACTACCATTTCAGAATCAGAAGTCATTTTATAGCGCAATAGCTTTACTGTGGTTCGTTACAATTTTTATTTCTTGATTTTCAGCCTAATAAGATGTGCTAGGTTCGTTAGCACTTGCCGCCAAGGGAAATAAGCTGCTTCCATTAAACACGGGAAGCAGCTTTCATTTTGCTTTCTTGTATGAGCATCTGATTAGTCCTCGTTCTCTTCAGCTTCGGTGGCTTCGCCCTGAGCGGCTTGGCTTGGTGGAGTCATCAACCCTTGAACGGCGCCCATAAATGGCTGAATCTGCTTAATCATGCCATACCCCATTTTGACCACAGGTGTAAACCGCTGGATCATGCCAAACAACCGCATACCCCCGCCTAGCATACCTCCAATCGAGCCTGCACCGCCAAGTCCGCCAAAGCCACCTAACAATGAGCCTAGCATAGGCATGAAAGATGATACCTGAGCTTGCCGGGAAGCTGAACGAGACATCGACCGGGATCGTACCTGCGACTTACGAGTGCTGTTCGCGGATTTACGGTTTCGAGAGGATGCTGTTTTTCTCGTAGCAACTGCTTTAGGTTTGGTTTTGCGAGCACTACCTTCAGATGCGGGTGCTGTGATTGCGGCCTGAATAAGCTTTCCGCCCCCGGTAAGCACTACGCCTTCGCCGTTAACGCCAGAGATGTACCCGACGTACGTTTCGCCGTTATGAAGAGTCACGCAGACTGGACGATCCTTAAGCCGGTTTGCCTTGACGTGTATTTCATTGGTCTTCGCCATGGAATTCACCTCACTTGACTTGATCTACTCCAGTCTACGCAATGGGTGGACGACTTGCCTGTGCGAATAGTACATCCGTGTGCCGAAATTGAAAAATGACCAGCCGGAACCTTTGCCGTCCCCTACCTCAACCTCCGCATATCCTCCGTCCTCTCAACATTTCATTTAATTGAGTCGCACGTAATTTAGCCGGTGCAGACTTCGCTTTGTTTTGAGTCCAAATCGTTCCTCCACCAATATTACAATGAATGTAATCATATAAATGGCGGGATGTACTAATTAGAAGATTTTTCTTTTCTTACTTAGAATATTGCCATTCCTGTAAGCGTTCATCAGCATAGGGATTGCAATCAGTAAACTGACGATTATCGGTACAATGGAGGCTTCAAGCCCGAAGCTTCCTCCAGTCAAAAGTGTTGAACCTGTCATTTGGACTTCAAACAAACCGTCCAAAGCCATGCCCGAAACGGGTATACCTAACATGCCCTCAAACGCATTCCAGGCAAAATGGAGTCCCATGACAAACCACAGGTTTCGCCGCCACAGGAAGCCTGCCCCCAGTAACACACCTGCTTCTATGAATATCGCGATAGAGCTCCAGAGGGTGGCTCCAGGGTTAGCGAGATGAATTAAACCAAAAAAGAGTGAAGTTACGGCCAATGCGATCCAGCTTCCGATCAGTCTTTCCATCGCTTGCAGGAACAAACCACGGAACACCAACTCTTCTACAATAGCCGCACTAATCGCCAAAGTGAATATAGGCGTGATGGAATGTTCGGTAGACCATGTGAACGTATATCCCCAAGCAAAACAATGACACCAACAGAAACCCCAATAAAAATCAGTCCAACAAACGCACCAAAAATGGTCTCGGTGCCTGCCCTTTTTATATGTATCTCTTCAACATTGCGCTGACCTGCTAGAAATCTCATGACAAGCCAATATATAGTGATGCATAGAACACCTCCGGCCAAGGCCAGAACAATCGATATGAAGCCATCCGAACTGATAAATATCCTGCTAAACATTGAGCCAAACACTACCAGAATAAATACTCCTGCAAACATCCATACCAACGGAAACTGAATCATTTTCCTCATCTGATGCCCAACACTCCTTACTTAATGGTTTGAAGTCTCGTGATCAAGTCTCCCTATAGCTTATGATGTGCTTATTAGTATTAACTCAGGTACAGGTCAAAAGGAAAATTAGTCTAAACTTATCTATTATTCAATGATACACAAAACAGGCAAGCCACATATGTGACCTGCCCGTTAGATTAATGAGTGCGTGTACTCATTCATATTCTGTTCATTACGAGTACTTAATGGTTGGATTGTCAAGTTTGCCCGGCATCTATTGATAATAATCCTTCGGTAAAATTGGGCTAACTCTATTTCATGTTTTTTCCTCAGATATGCTCAATATACATCTCATTCAAAATATGACCCACACGATAGGTGTTCTCAGCCAATTCAGATGTCACATAGGATGCAACATCACTCTTTTCGATATCGTACATGACTTCTATTTCTTTGGAAAAAGAAGGTGTCCCTCATTCATTTTCTGCCGCAACGAGGTAATCTGTTTGGGTTGCAGATCAACTCCCAGCACCTGCTGAAGTGCTTGCACATAGGTTTCAAGAGAACGTGCTCCGACAATTTTTATACCTTGGTTCTCTTCATTGACAATAATAATGGATGGGAAACCTCTAACGCCCAAACTGGCGATACGCTCAAAATCTTCCTCTAATAAGTCTTGTGCCGATTGCAGTGCAGCCGCCTCAACCACTTCTTTTCCATTCAAGCCCAGTTGATTGACGATATCCGTCAGCACATCATCTTCTCCAATATTTCGATTAAATGCAAACACAGCTTCACGCGCACGTCTTAAAAAATCATGCTCCTTACCAGGGTGTGTATGCTGAATGACCTTAAATACACGAGATGGCGGATAGGAAGAAAGTATTGGATTGTCGTGCCATAAGGAACCGTTGATCGGCATGCGTGAATGTTCTCCCACTTCCTTCCAATGCCCTGCAACGTCCGATGGCTTCTGAATTCCGTTAGCACCATCCGAGAAACCGTTCCAGTTAGCCAGCAGCCCACCCATTTTGGTTTGCATCGTAAAATAATGACCGTATTCCTCAACAAACCGTTGAAGCACAGGCTCGAGCGCCCAGCAGTGAGAACAGATCGGATCTGTTGCGTAGTATAGAGTTATCTTTTTCTCAACATGATTCAGATTAATTTTTTGCATAGTCTCTTCTTCGCTCACACCACATATGCCTGTTTCCAGATCACACATCATAGATTCGTTACTCACATATATCCCGCCTTTATCTTGTCTTATGAATTGATTTTCTTGTGTTAGTTTGATTATAATGTCTACAATCTTCTGAACAAGTACGATTCTTTTTCTGACTTAGTATCAAAAAGTATACTATTGGAGGGTATCAAGTGAAATACGAGTTTAATTTCGATCAGTTATGTCCAGCGACTTATGCATTTCAGGTCATTGGAGGCAAATGGAATCTTCCAATCCTGGCAATCCTCAGTGAAAATGATTGTATACGTTACAATGAATTAAAACGAAGACTGCCTGGCATCACCGGAACGATGCTAACGAACTGTTTGAAGGATCTGATTCATGCCGGGATCGTACATCGGGAGCAATATAATGAGGTGCCACCGAGAGTGGAATATTCGCTCACAGAATCGGGTAAGGAATTGGTTCCTTTAATTGAATCCATGGTCATGTGGGGTCAGAAAAATATGAAAACAGGTGTGCAGGTACAAGATATATAATCCTGACCTTGTGTAACCCCTTCGTCTGTATGTTCTTTTTTTGAATCACTCCGTAACGTCTTTCCAATGGCAAAAAGGCTATTTTACAGGACCATCAGTCCTTTGAAATAGCCTTTCCTATAAATACAAGACGGCGGCTTGTTTACGAATAACACAACCGTGATCACATCTAACGGTTCAGGTCGTCATCTTCCTCGCTTCCTAAATACATAACCGTTTGTTCTCCCTCAACCAACTTAACGATCTGCTTCCGTAATTTTGAGGGCAATAAGGGTAATTGGATCAAATTCTTAACTTCAAGCCATTCATACTCTGTTTGATTTTCGTCACTTGGCAGAACAGCACTGTCATTGTCCATCAAACCTATGTATTCGGATAAAAAAACAAAATCTACACGATGAAGAGCTGCACCATAGACTCCTTCAATGACGAATTCCAATGATAAAGGCTCTATATCCATTCCGATTTCTGCTGCCACTTCTCTCTTCACAGCCTCGGTTAGTGTTTCACCTGCATTCTGGCTTCCACCAGGCAAGGTATAGATGATATCACCATGATCTTCCTGCCTAATCGCCAGCATTCTCCCATCTTTGATAATCAGTGCTTTTGCTGAATTTCGAATCTTTCTTTCCATTGTAAGCCCCCATATATTTTGTGAAGAATATTTTAACACATACATCTAAACAAATTCTGAACAATCAACTCAACTCACTCTTTGCAACCTGCATGAAAGCAGCCATGGACGGAGAGATCCATTTTTCCCGATGCCAGAGCATTTGTGCAGAAAGGAGATCTCTGATAAATCCCACGGCAGTGCAACCAATTCCCCCTCATTTAACTCTTTCTTCAAAGCCATATCAGGCAACAGCGCAATCCCAAGTCCAGCTGCAGCACACTGTTTGATGGCTTCTACATTATGAAACTCCAGTTCTGTCAGAGCATCCGCACCTTTTTTCAGTAGGGATTGATCAAAATAAGTGCGATACGAACAGTTCTTGTCGGTCAGTAAAAAATGTTGTTTGCGAAAGTCATCCATGACCAACGTGGAACACGATGCTAACATATGATCGGGAGAAACCACCATTTGAAAGGTCTCATCCTTTAAAAACTCGGAGTGAAGATCTTTGGAACCCACGGGTTCATCCAATACAAAAACGACATCTGCATGCCCTTCTCTCAGACTCGATTTGAGCTCTTGACCAGATAACGGGCGGAACAATAACCGCACACCGGGAACCTCCGCTCGGAAACGTTTGAACAAGGATGGAAGAAGATACGCACAGAGTACCTCGTCTGCTCCGATGACAACCGTTCCCGCCAATTCCCCGTGTTGACTAGATATGCACTTCGCTTCCTCTACATCATTTAAGATTTTAGTAGCATACGGCAAGAATTGTTGTCCGGCATCGGTCAACACAACCTTTTTGCCTAATCGATCCAGCAATTTTACCCCGAGTTCTTCTTCCAGCGATTTGATCTGCATGGTAATGGTAGACGGTACATAGCTCAATAATTCAGCAGTTTGATGAAAGCTGCAGGTCGATGCAAGTGTCCAAAAGGTCTTTAACTGGCGTATTTCCATGAATCAAGCACCTCCTGTGTTCAAAATAAATGAATGATATGTTCAATAACGTTTCATTGAATTGATGATAGACGTATTGTAGAGTGAAATCAAGTTATGACTTTATTTTAAAGGAGAATCCATCCATGAACGATTATGAAACATATCACATTGGAGATACATTACTTCAATCAGGGCAGCATCTCCCGCAAGCTTTTATTGCCTACAAGACCTATGGTAACCTCAATACGGCCAAAGACAATGTTATTGTTGTCCCAACCTGGTTTGCTGGACTTCACACAGATAATGAATGGTTAATTGGAACGGACAAGGCCTTGGACCCCAGTCGGTATTTTATCATTGCACCTAATATGTTAGGGAACGGATTATCGTCCTCTCCGAGCAATACCCCTGCCCCATTGGATAGAGAGAACTTTCCTCTCATCTCCATGTATGACAATGTGCGTGCCCAACATCAACTGCTCACTGAGCAATTCGGTATCACCAAAATCAAACTCGTTGTGGGCTGGTCTCTGGGAGCCATGCAGGTGTTTCAGTGGGGCACGAGTTATCCGGAGATGGTCGAACGAATTGCCCCCTTTGGCGGAACGGCAAAGAGCAGACCGCATACACAGTTGGTATTCGAAGCCATGATCGCAGCGTTACGGGCAGATTCCAATTTTAAAAATGGTAGATATGAGAGCCCTCCGGTTGCCGGTCTTGCAGCGATGGGGAGAGCTTATGCTCCATGGGGATTTTCGCAGGCGTATTATTTGGAGCAATTGTGCCGATCTGAGGGTTACGCTACCTTGCAATCATATGTGGAAGATTACTGGGATCAGGTATTTCTTTCCTTCGATGCTAACGACTTGATTGCCATGCTGCGTACAGGAATACATGGGGATATTAGCAATAATCCCGAGGATCACTGTAACTTTGAACAGGCCCTGCGTAAAATCACCTCTCCTGCACTCGTTATGCCAGGGTCCAGCGACTTGTTCTTTACACCAGAAGACAGTGCGTATGATGTCCAACATATACCCAACGCTGTGTATCAACAGATAGAATCCAAGTGGGGACACTGCTTTGGAATCGGAGCTAACGAAGCGGATTCACTCGTTATCGATCGTCATCTCAAACAATTTTTGGAGACATGAGTAAAAAAAGAAGGAGTATAAAGTAAAAAAAGTGCACAAAGCTCATTGATCTTTTCTTCGCTGTGACTCGAAAGTAAAAAAACATACGGGTTCTCGTCAATAACCTTTATATCCCGTTCCCCCTTTCTCGTTTAGAATATTTTCAAGAAAGCGTTATTGATTCTGACTGATAAGGGGGAAAAGAAATGAACAGGAAAACGAAAGCTTTAGTCTTGTCCGTGTGCATGTCAACCTTATTACTCGCAGCCTGTAGCAGTGGAAGCGGTGCTGAGAAAGGTTCAACAACCGATCCGGATTCCAACGAGGCAGGAACGACAACCATTCACACCGTAACATCTGAATACTCTTCTGCCAAATATCCAAAGGGCGACGACATCACCAACAATGTGTGGATCAAGCGTTACAAAGAGAAGTTTAATATCGATGTGAAAACAGACTGGGTCAGCGATGAGTATGACACCAAATTGAATTTGGCTATCGCATCAAACGATCTGCCTGACGTCTTCAGGGTTAACCCCTCGCAGCTGAGACAGTTGGTCGAAGCCGATATGGTCATGGACCTCTCCGAGGTCTTTGATCAACACGCTTCGGATCGTCTCAAAGGTTATATGGAAGCGGATACAGACAGTTACGAGTCTGGAAAGAAGGACGGCAAGCTGTACGGCATACCGCAAATGCACTGGGGATTAATTGAACAACCAGACTTCATCTGGATTCGGAACGACTGGAAAGAAGAATTAGGGCTCCAGGACCCGAAATCTGTGGAAGACATCAAGAATATCGCACTGAAATTCATGGAAAAGCATGGCGGTTACGGCATAGCAGTAGACCAATCATTGGACTACCTCAACCTGCTCGCGATCGCATGGAATGCGCATCCGGACCTGTGGATGGAAGATAACAATGGACAACTCGTGTACGGCTCCATCCAGCCTGAGATGAAGAATGCACTGGCTGAGTGGTCAGAATGGTACAAGCGAGGCATCATTGATCCGGAATTTGCAATCAAAGACTTCAACGCGATGAACGCGGACATTGTCGCCGGCAAAGTGGGAATGCAGCCTTATTACCAATGGTGGGGTTATAATCCGGGTGTCGATACCGTATCCAACTTGGGTAAGGACGCGATCTTCTACCCTTATATCATTCCTACCGTCGATGGGAAGGAAGCCAAACAATCCATCTTTTTCGCTAACAACAATTATATTGTCATGAAGAAGGGATTCAAGAACCCCGAGAAAGTGATCGAGATTTTGAACGACTATGCTTATATCGTGGATGAAGGCAATGGCAAGGAATCTACAGAAACGCTATCTGCCTTGCTGGATAACGATATTGCCCATGTTGTCGGTGCGTTCCGTGTATTGAATCCGAATTCGGATTATGAGCAATATGAGGCGGTGTCGGCTGCGCTTGAATCCAAGGATACCAGTGGACTTACGACTTCGGGTATGTGGCAAAAATATAATAACAGTGTTGAATTCATGGAGAACGCCACCCCAGGAGCAGTCGGTGATTATTTGCAACAAGGTGCTCCCAAAAATGCATATGGACTCGCCAAAAAAGTACTCGACAGCGAAAACTATACGAAGACAGCCTTATGGGGTGTTACACCAGAGATCCTGTCAAGCTATGGAACAACCTTGGATGATATCCTGACAGAGGGCTTCACCAAGATCATTATGGGTAGCGAAAGTATTGATTATTTTGATGTAATCGTCCAGAACTGGCGAGCGGCCGGAGGAGATGACGCAACCCAGGCCGTCAATGAGGCATACGGAAAATAATAAGTCTGTTGCCATGAAGGGATGGGAATGTTCTCGTCTCTTCTTGGTAGCGGTTACAACCTTATCTCGCCAAGAACGGAGGAATACACATGCTGAGAAAATGGAAGCAACAGCGAGCTTACCACCTCATGTTGATCCCAAGCCTGGTCCTGGTCTTCATCTTTAGTTACATCCCATTCTACGGACTTATTATCGCGTTTCAGAAGTATAATCCGGGCCTCGGTTTCAATTCGCCATGGGTAGGATGGGATAATTTTGCGCATATCTTTAATCAGCCGAACTTCGTAAGAACGATCTGGAATACATTGTACATGTCTGTCTTCAAGATTATTGGTGGCATCATCGTGCCCGTCATTTTTGCATTACTGCTCAATGAAGTACTTCACAGTGGAATCAAACGTACGTTCCAAACACTAGTCTACATTCCGAACTTCCTCTCTTGGGTCATCATGGCCGGCATCATGCTTGATATCCTGAGCTCCGATGGCATTATCAATACGTTTCTGGGCGTATTCGGGATTGCACCGATCTCCTTTCTTGGCACACCCTCCATTTTTCCCTGGACGATGATCGTGAGCGACATATGGAAAGGCTTCGGGTTTGGCACAGTTGTATATTTGGCAGCCCTGACCAGTATTGATCCGGGACTTTACGAGGCCGCGGTAATTGACGGAGCCAAACGCTGGAAGCAAACCATCTACATAACGCTGCCCCTCCTCATGCCGACGATTGTCTTAATGACCGTGTTGTCCCTTGGAAATGTACTCAATGCCGGCTTTGACCAAATCTATAATCTCTACTCCCCTGTCGTCTATCAGACCGGTGATATTATTGACACCTATGTATACCGTCTGGGAATTCAGCAGGCACAGTATTCGATTGGTACCGCCGTAGGATTGTTCAAATCCATCATTTCCAGTGTTCTGGTTGCCGTATCGTATATTCTGGCCTACAGGGTGGCTGGTTATCGCATCTTCTAAGAAGGAGGAACGGATACTATGATCTATGATAAAAGTCTGAGCAGACGGGTGTTTCTTATCCTAAACTATTTCATATTGCTTCTAATCTCTCTCCTGTGTATTCTGCCGTTTATTAACCTGCTCGCTGTATCATTCAGCAGCAGCGCAGCTGTATCTGCGGGAAGTGTTACGTTCTGGCCGGTGGAATTTACAACAAAGGCCTATGAATTTGCATTAACGGGAGGATCATTTTTCTCCTCTCTCTGGGTAGCCATTCAACGAACCGTTATCGGGACTTTGGTGAATCTGGTTCTGATTGTACTTACGGCTTACCCCCTTTCCAAATCCAAGCAAAAATTGATGGGGCGCAATATCTATATGGGATTTTTCATCGTAACCATGTTATTCAGTGGAGGACTAATTCCAACCTATCTCGTTGTCGTGAAAATGGGGCTGATCGATTCCATATGGTCTCTGATCCTGCCTGGGGCCCTCCCGGTATTCAGCATGATTATCCTCATGAATTTCATTAGGGGGTTGCCCGAGGAGATTGAGGAATCAGCCATCATAGATGGAGCTGGGCCTGTACAGGTATTGCTTCGTATACTGCTCCCGCTGCTCAAGCCAGCTCTGGCAACCGTTGGTTTGTTCAGTATCGTCGCCCACTGGAATTCATGGTTCGATGGCATTATCTATATGAACAACCCTGCCAATTACCCACTACAAAGCTACCTTCAGACCCTCTTGCAGAGCTTTGAGCAAATTATGTTGAAATCAGGATCAGATTACACGCAGCTGTTGTCCATGATGAACGCCAGAACGGGACGCGCAGCCCAAATGTTTTTGGGTGCCATTCCGATTTTACTTGTATATCCGTTTCTACAGAAATACTTTACCAAGGGTTTGGTCCTGGGAAGTGTCAAGGGGTAAACCAAAAGGGCTTGCAGTTCATACTGCGAGCCCTTTTTGCACTATTTAAACTCTGAAATGGCAGGCAGCAGAATGGAGAACTTGGTACCTTCACCTACTTTACTCTCCACCTGTATTCCATAAGGTCTTCCAAAATGAAGCTGGATTCGCCGCTGTACGTTATGCAATCCAATCCCATTCGTTCCTGAACCTGCACCGGACTTTTCTTCCATAAGATTCTGCATGGTATCTTGATCCATACCCACACCATTATCACAGATTTCGATTACAACTTCATCCACCCGCAGTTGAATCTGAATGGTAATGATTCCGTCTTCCTCCAGCTCGGCCAGACCATGAAAAATGGCATTTTCCACAAGGGGCTGCAGGATCATTTTCGGCATCCGATAATGCAACACGCTATCCTCTACTTCATATCTCATCTGAATACAATCGTAGTACCTGACATTCTGGATCGTTACATAATTCGTTATATTATCGAGTTCCTCGCGAATCGTTACGAGAGTTCCATCGGATTTTGTTGCATAGCGGAGCATCGAGATTAGCGCATCGGTCATGTCCACGATTTTGTCAGCTTGTTGCATCGAGGCGATCCATTTCACCGACCCAAGTGTGTTGTACAGAAAATGAGGTTTGATCTGGTCATGCAGCGCACGCATCTCCGCCTTGGCTTTTTCGATCTCTTCCTGCTGCACCCGCTCGACCAACCGCTTCAACTCGTGGGACATTCTGTTAAATCGAATCGATAAATGTCCAATCTCATCTCTAGAGCCAATAGGTTCGACTTGTTCAAACTGACCTTTCTCGACTAGAGCGATATTTCGCAACAGTTTTTTAATGGGCGTTGTGATCACATGAGATAGGAATATGGATATGATGGCAGCAAAAAGAACAATGACTATGGCGAGCGTCACCAGGTTACGGCCCAATATTTTGCCATCCGCAGTCAGCTCATCCAAAGGCATATATAAGTAAGTTGTCCATTTCTGCTGACTAAGAGGACTGGTCACCACGACATTTAGTGATTCAGATGGACGAACGTTGTCCGGAACAATGTTCCGATTAATCGTTCATTCACGTTATATACGATCTTGTCATCCTCATCAACGATCATGAATCTGGAGCGTAACCCTTCCTGCAAGTTTCGATTGACAATCTCGATGAATTTGATATCAATGCTGACAACGATCACGCCAAGCAGTTCTCCACTAGATACATCATGAATTTTGCGAGCATGTGACACGGCCAGTATTTTATTTTCCAATTGCTCGTCGATTCGTGTTGTGAGCGTAATGGTTCGATCATTTTCATGCATGAACTTTTTAAACCACAATTCGTTCGTTACTTTGAAGTTAGGATCAATGGGTTGATGTGGACTGACAAAAAGGTCTTGCCCCCGTTCATATTGTACAGGTAGATGGAGAATACACGATCTTTCATCATGATATAATTCATCAGAATATTGTATGCGGCAATCTCATGTTGTTCGTCACCCTTTCGCAGGAAATCCTGGATCGGAAAACTGCCTTCATGAGTCGCAGACAGATTGTCACTAAGGCCATTGCTGGCTAGCAATGAAATTTTCTCAATCTCCTTAAGGAACTCATCAATGCGAATATTCGTCTGCTTGGCCAGATCGTTTAGCAACGTTGTATAATTCTGTGCCAATAACCGCTCTGAGGAGTAATACGAATTGATCGTCATCACCAATACGGGCAGGATAATGACCGTCATACAGATCACCATAATTTTGTACTTGATTTGGAAGGGCCGAACATGCTTCATCTGCTGCACCTCTATTCACCGATTACATTCATCCCTGCTGTAACTCTCGGTATTCCTCAGGTGTGACACCCACCGATTTTTTGAAAATCTTACTGAAGTACGTGTAATTATGGTAGCCCACCTTTTCTGCGATTTCATACACTCTCATTCCTCTGCTCAACAGATACGCTTTGGCATGTTCAATGCGAACTCGGGTCAAGTACGTGATAAAGTTCTCTCCCCGTTCCTGCTTGAACACTCGGCTTAAATACGACGGATTAACACTGATTTGGCTTGCAATACTTTGCAGGGAAATATCCTCTGCATAATATTTGTCGATCAATTCAGTAGCGAGATCGGTGTAGGTGCTTTCCTGTTTGTTTTGGGAATCGGTTTGGAAGTAATACGCAATATGAGTAAGCATATCTCGGTGGATATCCTCCCAGTACTCCCCCTTTAGAACGATCTCATAGGGCGATTTTTCTGTTAAGGAAGGTGTACCTCTCTCCGTAGCTCGGGATAGATGAGAGTGAATGGTCTCCATGACCATGATATATTGCTTACGAATGCTGTTTTCATCCGCTTGTTGCTGTTCCAGATTGGAACGGATTCCTTCAAGGAACTCCTCCGCTTTTTTGTTGTCTTTGCTTACCCACAACTTCAACAGATCTCGTTCTTGTTGCGGACTTAAAGCCACCTTAACTTCATGTCGATCCGGGCATTGAGCCATATGCTCGTAATACAATACTTTGTTGCTACCTGTGAAGAATCCTTGTTGTAGAGCCATTTCCGCCTCTTGGCAGGCCTTCTTCATGTGAGGGAAGCCGGAAGCCATCGTACTTACGCCTGCCGTGAGCGATAGATTCATAAAATCCTTGATGGAAGACAATAATTTGTTACATAGTTTATTTAAGTCATTGTGCACTGATTGGCTCTCTGGATGGACATTAACGATCACCCAATACTCCGAAGAACTTTCGACAAAAATCTCTTTCTCCCACTTCGAGGGAATGATCTCTTCCATAATATTAAGAATTGAAAATCGGAGCAGCTTTTCCCCCTTCTCGATATATTTTCTCTTTGCGTGCTCGTAATAGTTTACGATGAACTTGATGACAACCAGCTGGTTCGAATGGATACGAAAATGAAGTTCTTCTGCTTTGGAGGCGACATCCTCTCCATTAATGAATCCGCTTACAACATCTTGAAAGAAACTATCCTTTAGATATCTTAGACTCTTGGAATAATCCTGTGCGATAGAGGGTGTGTTGGTTGGATGAACATGTTCGCTTTGCAGTTTCTGTCCAACCGTGCTCAGGAGCTCAATAAGGGAGGATTCGGTGATCTCGCTTTTGATCAAGTAATCTGAAGCGCCAAGTTTTAGTGCCTCTTTCACATAATGAAATTCGTCAAAATTACTCAGGATGACATACTTACAGGTTTTCAATACTAAGGAGGCTTCTTGTATAAGCTGCAGTCCATCCATAACCGGCATCTTGATATCTGTAATAATTAGGTCAGGCATTACTTCAAGTGCCAAGCTCAATGCCTCTTTACCATTTCCAGCTTCACCTACAACATGGAAATTGTGCTCTTCCCAATTCAGCATGGAACGAATCCCAACCCGCATGAGCAATTCATCATCGACGATCATCAGTTTATACATGCGTATCCCCAACATGAACCATTTTTAAATATTTTACCATTAAACGAACTCTTGCAAAGATGTCTAATGAAGCTTTTGCACTGTGAGAATCATAAATTTCACTTTATCAGAACGTATGTTCCTGTTATAATGAGGTTATCTTATGTGGTGCAGTATAAAACTCCCATCTGGAAAGGATACAACTCATGAATTTATACAAGTTTGAATTGACGGTGAATGGATATCTGTTACGCGTTCATTTTAGTGCATCTGAAGATAGTGGACTGAAATGGTGCAAACGAATTGCGACTGAATTCCAAAATAACGTTGCCAATCTGGAGATTAAAGTTGATATACATAAAAAGCAGAAGCAAAAGCATGCATGGGAATATCATGGGAAGCCGTATCTGTATGATCGAACCCTGCGGAAAAAGCCGCTTGCGAAGAAAAAAAGGCATCTGAATCCTCTGCTGTGATGTAAAGGCTGATTTACCTTGCGACATATCCATTATCCTTTTGCACTCGCTAACGTTTCGTTAGATTAGGAGCTTACGGTTTCTTTTAATGAATAGACAAAAAGACCAAAGAACGGCTGCGACGATTACATCAGTGACGTTCTTTAGTCTTTGCACAAGCACGATCGACACCACTAGCCGGACTGATTTTACAATTTCACGCCCCGGCGTCTCCAATCATTTGTCGTTCAATTTGTTTCATTTCATAAAAATAACCTTTTTGCTCCATCAGCTCGGAGAAAGAGCCCGACTCCACGATCTTGCCTTGGTCCATGACAACAATGCGATCCATCTCTTCCAGTCCGGTCAATCGGTGACAGATTAGAAGTAATGTATCTTCGGATGCCTGTGCCAATAGATGACGTAATACACGTTGTTCTGTGACGTAATCCAGAGAAGAAGTCGGCTCGTCCAGCAGCCATAACCGTCCGTTGCGCAACATGGCGCGTGCCAGAGCCAGCCGCTGCTTCTCGCCATCCGACAGGTTCTCCCCTTTCATACACCATGTCAGTCAACAACTTATTCGTCAGTTGTACTTTATCCAGAACATCCACCAGTTGTTCATCCGAATGTTCTTCTCCATTCAGCAGCAGGTTATCCCGAATGGTTCCCCGGAAGAAGTGGCTTTGCTGCAACACAACATTAGCCCTTTGCCAAATGCTCTCTTCATTTAATTGCTGCGCCGGAACATCGTTTAACCGTATATCACCAGACGTTGGTGTTCGCAGCTTGAGTATCAGATCGATAATCGTTGACTTGCCTGACCCGCTTGGCCCAACTATCGCTGTTTTGGAGCCAGCTGCAAGTTGCAGGGATAACTCCTTTAGTGCCGGTCTCCACTCCCCTTCATACTGGAAGTTAACATGAGATAAATCGATCGAAATCGCCTGATCGGCTGACACTTCACCAGTTGCATGCACAGGATACACATCTGAGGTCGGCACTGTTTCTGCCAGTCGCTGAGCTGCATGTTCGCTATCCTGCTTATATAAAGGTAATATTGCCATGGCCGCAGTTTCTTCGAACACAGTCTGCGTAGCGAGGATCAGCATGGCGAGGAATACACCGGCAAACACTCCATTCATAATTAAGAAAGCGCTCAGTGCAAGCACACCCCATGTCACGAGATAGGTTACAAAAACGTGCATGGATTGCCCTCGCAGTAATTGCGAAGCAGCTTGTTTTTGTTCTGCTGCCAGTGCAGCGGAAGCCTGCTGAAGCTGTTGCTCGCGTTGTTCCAATTGGCCGTATACTCTCAGATCCCGGAAACCATACAACACTTCGGTTACTTCCGTGGACAGCAAGGCCCGTTGCTGGCGGACACGTCCGTGTATTTTTCGCTGACCTAACAAGACAATACCCGGTACAACAAATGCCGTGATCAGCATGCCGAGTACCAGCAAACACGCTATCCAGATTGAAAAGGCCGAAGTGAACAACATCGTAGCCAAAAACACCATAACAACAATGATCGGTGGATATGCGACACGCAAAAAGTAATTCTGCAAGCTTTCCACATCCCCCACGATCCGCGCAAGCAGGTCTCCGCTTCGGTTTTTGTTCAGTATGCCGGGCGTTACCGGAATGAGTTTGGCAAAAAAGGATGTCCGCAAACGGCTGAGCATGGAGAACGTCGCCCTATGGGAATACAAGCGTTCTGCGTAACGACTCGCCGCTCGAAGAAAACCGAGCAGTTTAACCATCGAGGTAAGCACAATTAAGGTGTATAGCGGAGGCGCAAATACCGTTTGCGCGATCATATATCCACTCGCGGAAAAGAGCGCTACCCCGGCAATGCCGGCGATGAATCCACCCAATATCGAAAGCAAGATATCCTTGCGCTCCTGAATCATCGCTTTGGACAGTATCGTCAGCTCATTCATGCTAACCCTCCTTTTCGCCCAACATCCACCATCTCGGCATATTGAGGCAAGCGGACAAGAAGCTCGTGGTGAGGTCCTGAATCCACCAGCACCCCATTGTCCATAAACAAAATGTTGTCTGCATGTTGAATCGTATATAAACGGTGTGCCACCGTAATCATCGTTGCCGTTTTGGCTAATGACGCAATGGATTGTTGCAGTACCCGCTCCGTGTGCAGGTCCAGTCCAACGGTGGGTTCGTCGAACAAAATGACGGCGGGTTTCTTCAGAAAAGCACGTGCCAGGGCAAGTCGCTGCTTTTCCCCACCAGATAGCCCCGACCACCCTCCCCAACATAGGTATCCAAGCCCTGCTCCAATTGAGCCACAACGCCAGCAAGTCCTGCGTCCTCTGCCGCCTGCTCTATTTCAGCTCTGGAGACGTTTCGACCTGCACCAATCGAGATATTTTCGGCAAAGGTACCCGCAAAAATATACGGATGCTGTGTAATGTAGCTAACATGCTCGAACCATGCCGTTTCATCATGCTGCGATAGCTCGCTTCCGTTAACCAGAACCGCTCCCGAATCCGGTTTCAGCAAACCGGCAATGAGATGAAGCAGCGTGGTTTTACCTGAGCCGCTTTTGCCAACAATAGCGATCTGTTCTCCCGGTCCAATCAAAACCTGTCCAGTCTCAAGTCGAAAGGAATCCGATGCGTACTGGAACCGGATATGCTCCAGTTCAATGGTTGGTGGCATCGGAATCAACTCAGCACGAGCTGTACGGAGTTCTTCTGCATATGCTGTTACATCGGCATCAGGTAATTCGCTTTGATCGGACCCTTCTTCAAGCATCTCTTCCACCTTACGAATGGCCCCCATGCTGGTTCGCCCGCTGTGAAAAGCCGTTCCCGTGTTCTTCAACAGACTGTAGAACTCAGGGACGAGCAACAACACAAGAAAGGCCGTGTGGAAGCTCATTGATTTGAACACAAGTAACTGAATAGCCAGTTCGAGCGCGACGATACCGATGCTTAACATGACGATCGATTCCAGCATAAACGTATTTGTAAAGGCAATCTTCAAAATGCCCATGGTGGCATCACGATACCCCAGACTGCTGCGTTCAATCTCCTGCTGCTGACGTTTCGCCCGTCCGAATATTTTCAATGTAACCAGCCCTTGGAGCGAATCCAGAAATGTACCGGAAAACTCGGCCAGCTGCGCGTATTTCTCTTCGGATTTGTTCTTGGTCTTGAGTCCCACCAAAATCATGAAGAGCGGGATAAACGGTGCTGTAAACAGCATAATGTAGCCCGTGTTGGCATGCTGCGTAAACGTAACGATCAGAATCAGTATCGGGATCATCGCAGCTTCCATCATACGCGGCATGTACTGACTGAAATAACTGTCGGCTTCATCCACAGCATCCAGCGCAATACTGACCTTTCCTCCCGTCTGTCCACGAAGGGTTGAAGGCATGGAAGCGCCGGTCAGATTCCGCAACACCAATGCTCGCATATTGGTCTTGGCACGGGCTGCCATATGCAAGCCCACTTTCCCGTTACCATAAGTCAACAGTGTGCGTCCAGCCATAACAGCCAGCAATAGTCCAAGCAGCAGCATCACTGATGAGAAGGAAGCTCCCTCTACAAAGATTCGCTGTACTGCTTCGGCCACCAATGTGGCCTGGCTCACAATAGCTACACCCAGTGCCAGCGAGATGATCGCCAGGAGGAGCCTGTTTTTCGTTGTAAAGACATTTGCTGCGAGATCAGATTCGATTTGGATGTTGCTTTCCTCTTCACAGAATGCTCCTCCTTTATTTTTTCCCTTTCACATAATCCGCATCAAACAGGAACAGTTTGAAGACCAGAATAAGAGATGGAATTAACAGGCACAGACCACCGATAAACACAACGACGAGTGCGAATCCCATCGCTGGTGGTGTGGCGCTGCTCTGAATGGTGATGAATGGATCAAGAATATAAGGATATTGTCCAATCCCGTATGCAAAAAAGGCTGTGAAAAATTGAAGCATGATGCAAATAAAAGCTAATCCGTAACGGCGTCCGTTATACAACAGCCACATGGCAATCATGAAAAATGCAACGGATAGCGCCAGCAGCCACCATAAATTCATCATATTTTGAAAATGACGTTCATTGTGTTGACCCAGATATATAAATGCAGTCAGCGCGAGAATGATGGTCGGTGTACTCCAGAACAAAGCATAGTTGCGCATCAGTTTCAATGCCGAATGATCCTCTGCCCGAGAAGCGTAAAATGTGAGAAATGATCCGCTAATGAACAATACGGATACGATGGCGAGTCCAACGATGCTCCATGATAATGGATTGGTAAACAACTCCCAATAATCCAGGGAAACCGTATCCCCTGCTTTAGAATAAAACCACCTTCAGACAATGTCAGTGCCACTGACAACGACGCCGGAATGAGTAACCCTGTAGCTCCGTACAAAAACAGATATACGATGTTATTTTTGGAACCATAATTCTCAAAAGCATAGAACGACCCGCGAATGGCAAGCAGAATGACGGCAATACTTCCCGGAACAAGCAGCGCGGAACCATAATAATAGGCCGTATCTGGAAAGAATCCGACGATGCCAATGTAGAAAAAGACAAAAAATACGTTGGTGATCTCCCAGACGGGTGATAGATAACGGGAGATGAGACGATTAATCAGGTGATCCTGCTTCGTCAGGCGTGCATAAAAGGCGAAAAACCTGCTCCAAAATCAATGGAAGCTACAATAAGATAGCCGTACAAGAACAGCCAGAGTACCGAGATGCCAATCAATTCATAACTCATGATACAGTCTCACCTTTCTCCACAGATTGATCAGGGTTCTCCTTCAACCATTTCTCCATCTCGAGATCCGCAGGATTATTATTGAACAATCTTCTTAGTACAACGACACACATAACGCCGAGCAGGATGTATAACAGTAAGAAGACGAAAAATAAAATTCTTACACTCGGTGAAGAAGTAGCGGCCTCTTCTACGCGCATGTACCCTCGGATGATCCAGGGCTGCCTCCCCACTTCTGCATAGAACCAACCCATCTCAACGGCCAGAAATGCAAGCGGTGCACTGAGTGCCACCATACGAAGCATCCACTTGTTAAACTGATTACGTTTCTTCCAGAACACAAACAGGAAATATAGAGATGAGATCGCGAGCAGTGCGAATCCAATTCCAGCCATCAAATCAAATAAGTAATGTACAAGTAATGGCGGGTGCTCATCAGGTGGAAATTCATTCAGCCCGGTTACCTCGGCGTTAAAGTCTCCAAAGGCAAGGAAACTGAGCACTTTCGGCAAATGGAGAGCGCCTATAATCTCATGTTCTGCATTCAGCCATCCCAATAAAATCAAATCCGCGCCGCTTTCCGTCTCGAAATGCCACTCGGCAGCTGCGAGTTTCTCCGGTTGATGCTCAGCCAAAAACTTGGCAGATACATCTCCAGCTAGGGAATTTAACAAGCTGAATACCAAAACAACCGCCATCATCAGGTTTAAGCCTTTCTTGTGATAGGCCGACACGCCTTTTCTCAGCATCGCCAAGGCTGCAATTCCTGCTAACAGCGCAGCTCCTGTCAGATAGGCCGAGCTTAATACATGGAACACCTTGGAGAACGTCGCCGTATTCAGCATTGCTTGCACAGGGTTCACTGCCATGAATTGACCTGCTTCCATAACAAAGCCTTCAGGCTGGTTCATGAATCCGTTCACTGTCGTGATAAACACAGCAGACATGCCTGCCCCGGCAACAACCGGAATAGTCAGCAACCAGTGGATATAGGGATTTTTGTGAATCGATCCCACGTGTACAAGTAGATGCCCAGGAAGATCGCTTCAAAAAAGAACGCGAATACTTCCATAAATAGGGGCAGTGCAATAACATTTCCGGCCAGTTTCATAAAGTTCGGCCATACCAGAGCCAACTGCAGTGATATCGCGGTACCTGTCACGACACCCACCGCCACAGAAATGACAAACCCTCTGGACCACCTCTTCGCCATAAGTATGTAATGGTGATCCTTCTTCCGAATACCGATGAACTCTGCGATAGCAATCATCAAAGGTACACCGACACCCAGTGTTGCAAAAATAACGTGGAACCCCAGCGTCAAACCAGTCACCAATCTGCTCCATAACACCGTATCAATAGCCATTCTTTGTGTTGCCTCCTTTCAACATCTGTTCATTTTTAGTGATAAACTCTTGCTTCTGATAAGGTCTGCTACTCATTTGCAGGACAAGAGAAAAATTTCACAAAGTAAACGACAACGATAGGTTGCCACATGTTCTTGGTGAATACTCCTGATGATTCCTGACACTAAATACTTTGAAATAGTTAAACGAGACCTAATAATCAAAATTATTATATCTTTATTTTTATCTAATTCAATCCAAGTCACGTCTTCTACCCTAAACGTTCAAGAAAGGATCAACTCTTTCTGACAACTTGGTGAAAAATAAAAAAAACACCCAATGGAGCTATTGATTCATTGGGTGCAACCGTGTTATTGCACAGCGATTCTCTATTTTACTTGTTCAGTGCTCACCGTACTAGCCTCGCGGCGTACACTCATGATGATCAGTGATGCAGCTAATACCGTAAGGATGATTCCCATCATCTGAAATCCTGTCACATTGAATGTATCTCCCATGACGATACCAATCAACAGCGACGATAAGATGGTCCCCAGGTAGCGTGATGTATTAAAAATACCGGATGCGACGCCAATCATTTCTTTGGGTGTGCTTTTGAACAGAGCTGCTTGCATACCAACGGCGTTTAAGCCATTACTTATCCCAAATAAAGCTAAGGTAACAAGGACAATGAACACTGGAGAAGTTTCATTCATGACGGCGATCAATATAGAACCGAATGTCATTAAAGAAGCTGATACGATCAGAGCTGGCCGTGATCCTGATCTGTCAATCCAGCGCCCTGCCATCGGAGCAATAATGACTGAACATAACCCCAAAGCCAGCATACTTATTCCTGTATGAACTTCGTTGAGATGACGTACCTGCTTCAAATACGTAGGAACTCCAAAAAAAAGTGCATAAAACAGGATGTTCACCAACATGTATTGCATATTCACCCAAGTCATCTCGGGATATGCGGCAAAACTTCGCAAAGGAATGAAAGGTGTGGCTGCTTTTAATTCATGCCGGATGAACATAACGAGTGCGATTAACCCGATCCCTATTGTAAGCAGATGCCCTGTTGTAAGATCTCCTATGGAACTCACTGAAAGTAAACCGATGAGCAGAGTCACTAAGGCCACCGTAAACAAAAGGATGCCTGGTGCATCAATTAACACAAGCCATTGCCGAATCGACTTATGACCAGAGAGCGATGGGGATAACTCGTCCTTCGGAATTGCTTTCCAGGCGAACAAAAAGCTTGCCATGACCAACGGAATATTAACAATGAATATGCTGTGCCAGTCCCACCAATGTATCAATACGCCACCAATAAATGGCCCAATGGCGGCTGCTCCGGAGAGGAATATCGACAAAGTAGACAATGCGGATGCTTGCTTGTCAGTCACGTTAATTCTTACAATCGCCATTCCAACGGCCACCATCATGCTTGTGCCAATCGATTGAATAATCCGAAATACGATCAGCCACGAAAAGCTTGAAGACCACGGAGCAAGCATGGACGATACGAAAACAATAACAAGACCCATGAGGAAAATCTTCCTGCGGCCAAACAGATCACTACACTTGCCCATGACAGGTTGAGCAACAGCACTGGCAATGTAGAATGATAAAATAATCCACGAAACGGCTGTAAAATCAAGTTGATATACTTGTTGCAGCCTGGAGATAGCCACAGAAATCATGGAGGAATTCAATGGATTCAACATCATTCCGAGTCCAACAGCTAACATTAATCCTTTATTTCGAACGTTCATGGGGTATCACTCCTTCATCTGCTGTCATTTTAATCCAAAACATTTATTCATTCCAACGCATTGTATGTTATGATTTGATGAACTAAAAGGAATGAAGGAATGGTGCCAATGGAACTTCTTCAACTAAAATATTTCCTGACGGTAGCACGATGCGAGCATGTTACCGAAGCCGCAGGCAAGCTGCATGTCACGCAATCCTCCCTGAGCAAAACGATACAACGATTAGAGGACGACCTGGGAGTCCCTTTATTTGACCGAATCGGGAGAAAGCTGCGACTAAATGACTTTGGACGAACATTTCTTCACCGAACGGAAAAGGCCTTATTTGAATTGGAACAGGGACAGCGTGAGATTAGTGACCTCTCCAACCCCGATCAAGGGACACTGCAATTGGCGGTGACTACGGCAAGCACTTTGCCAGAAATACTGCGGGAATTTCGAAAAAGTAGGCCAAACATTCAGTTCCATGTGCAAATGGTTTCGTTAGAAAACATGTCCAGGCTTCTACATCGGGGCGAGGTGGATTTTTGTCTGTCTTCCCCTCCGATTCAAGGTGAAGACATCGAATGTCAGATACTGTACGATGATCCGATTGTAGTCGCTGTTCCGATGAGTCATCGATATGCAAACCGAAGCAGCATTCAATTGGCTGAGCTTCAGGATGAGTGGTTTGTTGGGGTAAAGCAAGGCTACGGTGTTCGTGATATGGTAGATTCCACTTGTCAATCTGTTGGTTTTGTACCGAAATATGTATATGAAGGTGATGAGCCTGCACGATTAACAGCCCTTGTTGAAGCGGAGATTGGTCTTGCGTTTATACCCAGTACAGCCAGAAACCCGCGTGAGCGCGTTAAATACCTTCAGGTAGAGGAACACAGACTCGTTCGGGAGATCGCTCTACTTTCGCACAAAAACAGGTATATTTCAAAAGCAGCTTTGGAGTTTCGCAACGTGGTTATGAACTATTTCGGTGCTATGACTTGAGGAGAAATTTAAATCCAGAGGAGTTGTCATTACTTTTGAAATCAAATGCAGATAAATTTGAATATATTGCGGAGACAGAACGATTAGTAGTCAGACCACTACAGAAGGACGATTATGCGAATTGGTTGAATGAATTTGAAAGCCGCTTGCCCTCCCAGCACCGTCATGATAAAGGGAAAATGGATATGAGTGAATGTACACCGGCTTGGTTTCACGATCTGGTCGATCGACACCAGGAGTTAGCGCGTACAGATGCCGTTTATGTATTTGGTGTCTTTAGAAAAGAAGACGGTACACATCTGGGTATGGTTGATATTGCAACCTTGGCAAGAGATGATTTTCAATGGGGAAGCTTCGGATATACCATCCATAATCAGTATTGGCGAAAAGGTTATGGCAAGGAAGCTGTGAATGCGGCTCTTCATATTGCATTTAAACATCTGAAATTCCACCGTATAGAAGCCCATATCAATCTGGACAACACCCCTTCTATAAAGTTAGCTGAAAGCGTTGGTATGGAGTTTGAATGTGTGCGTAAAGGTTTCATACACGAAAATGAGGAGTGGACCGATCATTTGGTTTATTACAAAAATTCTAATTAAACGACTCCACAGATAATCAAAAGAGCGGACAAGGCACACTTATGTGCCCTGTTCGCTCTTCTTCATTCACTCGTATCGCGCCGTACACCTTACTCGCCCAGGCTGTTCCAGAAGGCTTGAAACGCACCTTGCTCAACTTCCAGGAATGCCGGAACGTTACCGTAACGAACCAAACCTTCACCGAACAGAACCAATGGGACTTGTGTTGTATCTTTCAGCGTGAGGTAGATGATCTTGCGATCTTCCTTGCCGTAGAGGTTCTCTTCCAATTCAGGACTCGTTGCAATCGGTTTGGCAGCATTTAGTGATGCAATGAAGCTGTCCAGTGCTTCACCCGTTGCTAACGGCTGAAACTGCTGCAATCCGTTGTTCCAGCTGTCAAACGTCTCCCATTGCGCCGAAGCAACGTTGCCTTCCAGATGAAGTTTGCCAATCAGGTCGGCACCCGTACCAATGGTGATTCCGTTGTTCTTGTCGAATAGTTGAGCATACACCTGACCATCGATCTCGGTGTAAGACATGATGCGGAAGTCTTTATCGTAGCCATTGACCGCATAGATGTCTGCTTCGCCAATGTTGGAAGCAAGCTCCGTGTATTTATCCTGACCACTCAGCTCATTGATGCCGCCAGTTGTTGTGCCCAGCTTCTCGCCACGCAGATTGATTGCATTTGCGCCTTCAAGCAATATTGGGGACTGCGTATAGACGTTTCCTTCATACACAACCAACTGCAACATATCCGCCTTTACGCCAGTGCCCTGTGAATCCGGCAATTCCATCTTTGGAATCACAATCGGATCAAACGACGCTCCCGGAGTCACCTCGGCCACCTGAGGAGTTGGTGCAGCTGGTCCGTTGAATTGTTGCCACACACTTGGTGCAGCTAAACCAATGCTGGCAGCGATAACGACACTTGCTGCGATGTATAATGGTTTGCGTTGACGTTTTGGTCCCTGATGTTGCGTGTTCAAAGCCTGCTCTACCCGTTTTTTCATTTGCTCGTTAGTTTTCATATGATCCACCGCTTTCTTGTAGTGTTGTTTGAATTGCTCTTCGTTCATTGCGGTTCCTCTCCTTCCAGTTCCAGCTTTAACAGCTCTCTTCCTCGCTTTAATCTCATCTTCACCGCAGACTCGCTAATCTCCAGAATCTCGCTGATTTCCCGAATTGCATAATCTTCGTAATAATACAGATGAACCACCGATCTATACTTGAGGGGCAGTGACAGCACAAGTTCGATCAGCGCGTGATCTTCCGGGTTGTCCGTTGTAAGGGCATCGACACCTTCCAGCTTGACCTCCCGTTTGCGCCAGCCTCTGCCTAATAAGGATTTGCAATGATTGGTGATGACCCGAATCAACCATGCTTTTTGATGCTCTGCATCGTTGAATGTAGGGGCTTTTTCTATTAGTTTGATGAAGGTATCCTGAGTGGCCTCTTCCGCATCTTCCCGTCTGCCAAGGTGCACCATGGCAATTCGGAACAGCGTATCCGCATATGTCTCGTAGACTTTCATCACATGATCGCCCAGCTGGGGCACTGATCGCTGCATGGTTGTTATGCCCTCCTTTATACCTCTAACACTCCTAAGGACGGCATTTGGTCACATTTTGTTTTGGATTTTTTATTTATCCATTTTATTTAAAATGCAAAAAGAAAGCAGCTCCATGGAGAGAGTCGCTTTCTTCATCTGATTCATCGTATATCTTTTCCCCGACTAGAACTTCTTTTGTAAAAGCTCAATATTATCCTCCAAACTGCTATCCAGCTCCACGCCTATCTTCTGCAGTTTGTTTTGGTAATATGTCTTCACATCATCCCACTTATAGTATGGGTAGGTCTTTGTTTCGATCGGGAACGCGATTTCTTCTTCATTTCTAAGCATCTTTACGAGAACATCCTTACCATTGGAGTACAGAATCCATTGGATGTTTGCTCCCATCGGCGAGATGACTGAGCCATTCCAGTTTTGGGTCACGTCCTGTGGTTTGTCGATACTCACATTAGCTCCGGCGATATCCAGGAATGAAGATAGTGGAATAATAGTTTCTGCGTGGGCAAAACGAAATATACCAGCCGTGTCTTTCTGCTGAATGGACTGTTCGGTAGACACGATCAATTCTTTGACCAAGGGTCCAATGATATTCTGCGGCAGATCCGTGGACGTCAAGGATGGACCTTTTTCATAAAAATCATTGATATTATCCACGCTCTCGTACCACTTTAACTGATTCGTCGTAAAATACCGTCCGAATTCGAAGTCACCTTCTCCTTTTATATTCGAAGATATAATGTACAGTTCGTATAGATTCGAAGCCGCTTCGGTTGGGTTGCTCAGCTTCACTTTACCTTTCTCATCCTTCAGCTCGAACTCTCCCGAATCCAATCTCTTGTAAAAGTCTTCAGTGAAAAATTGCAAAAGGACCTCTTTTGCATAACGCGTTCCCGTGCTCTGTGTAACATAATCCTCGTATAACTTAACCCAGTCTCCATCTTCAACGTATTCATTATACTTTGTCGCTAGGTCGTAAGGCCGCAGATAAGGGTCTTTCCCTTCTTCAAAGGCTGAAGCCACAATCTGCACCTTGTTATCTCCCAAGCTTTCCTTTAATCCGTCAATAAACTGATCTCTGCTCTGAGGCGTTCGATCTTTGAAGGTGGCCTGGGCAATTACTTTTTTATCTGACGTAAATAGTTCTTTGTAATTCTGCCCAACTCTGTTACCTATTCCTTTCAATTCTTCTCCGCCCGTAGCGGATAATAGGCCATAATGATCTTTTTCCACCTTCATCAGTTTGCCAATTTCGTTCTTCAGCTCTTTACCCAGATTGGTAGCCTGCCCATCCTTTTCAGCGATATCGAGCAGTTCGTAGAGCGTCTTGTCGTACTTGGAACTGGATAGATGTCTGGAACCATGTCTCCCTATGTAGTTAATAAATACGGGTTCATATCCATCAGGAGCTTTGGTATAATTCGTTTCCTTAAAAGGATATGGCGTTTTGGTACCGCGGTATCCCTGCTCATCGTTGATTTTTTGTCCAACAAAGACTGATTGAGTGTTAGGATCCCAGTCTACCTCTTGTCCCAACGCTTCCCCTATCGCTCTTGCAGGCACATAAGTGATTCCATTGTAGAGAAATGATTCACCCTCCACCTTTTGCCCGTTCACGATCACATTAGTCCGTTGTTCAGACACTTCGATCATGCGTTTGGAGCCTGCACCATATACGTCAAACATACTTACGGACGTTAGCATGGTGAGCGATACGACCGAAATCCCGATTTTTTTGATCATCATATTGATTAGTCTTCTCCTTAGTTCGCGTGGTATTTGATTATTTTCGCTCATCAAACTATAGGTGAGAAGTGTCTGCGCTATATGCAACCTTTGTTAACTAAATGTAAAAGAATACATATGAATATACTCGTTATCGTAAGGTCCTGTATATTTTTATATCAACGCCTGACTCGGTTGAATGACCTTCTCCAACGAACGTTTCACGATTCAAAAAAGACAAAGCCTTGCTGTCCGTAATCATTTTGGGGGAAGTGCGAAATAAAGCAGTTTTCAGCGTTTTATCGAAGTTTCCGTTGTTTTCGATATAAATTTTGCAGCGATGCCCTGTATAGTCCTTGCCTTGAATCATGTATCTTGCCGATAGCCTATGCGGGGAACCATTCTTGCCAATGATCTGAGTATCCACCCCTCCATCCAGCACAATTCCCTCAAAGTACTTCCCGGTTACGCTGCCTGTAAAGGTAATCATGACAACCGAATCATCTTCGTTATTCTGTAAATCATATGATCTATCGATGTTCACATGTACCGTAAACAACTCTTCTAATCTCACGCGTTCCCACCTCCATATAGAATCATTATAGCTCTATTCACACAAAAATAGATTTACAGATCTCCATCAAACGATTTAAAATGGTTTACATACTGTAAAGGTTAACACGATGTAAATGAAGGGGATTATGACGTACATGAGCACATTACCAAAAGCAATTCGCTTTCCACTGTTCATTCTGATGTTAAATCTGTTTATCGCTTTATTGGGGCAAGGCATGCTCATCCCCATATTGCCGGAGTATTTGAAGCTTTTCCATGCGGGAGGCACTGTTGCAGGATTTCTGGTAGCGGCCTTTGGTGCCGCTCAATTCTTCTTTTCACCTCTGGGAGGACAATTGTCTGATCGATTTGGACGCAAAAAGTTGATCATGGCGGGTATGTTTCTGTCTGTTGTTTCAGATATCATATTTGCGTTGTCGACATCATTGCCGCTCCTCTATGTCGCACGATTCATCGGTGGAATCAGTCTCGGTTTAATGGTTCCTGCCAACCTTGCTTATGTCGCTGATATTACAACACCGGAGACTCGCGCCAAAGGCATGGGCTATTTCGGCGCAGCCATGAATTTGGGAATGGTTCTCGGACCTGGTCTCGGTGGTCTCATCGCCGAGATGGGTATTCGCATGCCCTATTTCTTTGCGGCTGGTCTGGGACTGATCGCGGCATTGATGACGCTGCTATTGCCTGAGACACTTCCCCCTGAAAAAAGAACTCACTCCATCCGAATTCAAAAGGGAGATCATCTGGGTAAGAAAATCTGGAGTTCATTCAAAGTGCCTTATTTTAAATACTTGATTGTGCTGCTCGTGATGACCTTTGGCCTCATGAGTTATGAGACCGTATTCGCACTTTTTGCAGAACAAAAATATGGATTCAACGCTACAACGATCTCCATCATTATCACGTTGGGCGCCATTATCGGTATCGTTGTGCAGATCTGGCTTTTGGATTGGTTCGTACAGAGAATTGGTGAAGTTAAGCTGATCCGTCTATCCCTGATAATTACACCCATAGCTTTATTGTTAATGTTAATTAAGGTCAACCTTGTCTTTCTGTTATTCGCTTCTGCATTATTTTTTGCCTTTAATTCATTTTTGCGACCCTCGGTCAGCACGTTAATATCCAAAAATGCAGGAGATCGGCAAGGTTATGCATCAGGTCTGAATACGACATTTTCCAGTCTCGGAACGGTGATTGGCCCGCTGATTGCAGGACTATTGTTTGACAAAAACATCAACTTCCCGTATATTTTTGGTGCAATTATGCTGCTCGCTTCTCTCGGACTTACCTTGAACGTTCGAAGAAAGGACAACGGTATATAAGTGAATGAAAACTGGCATCAACAATTGGGAAATAAACATCGCGATGATTTGATTGCAGCAGGTAAGGAGCTTTTTTTGAAATATGGATTGCTCCAAGTGAAGATTAAGGATGTATGTACGAAAGCTGAACTTAGCAGAGTGACCTTTTACAAACATTTTCAGTCCATGGATGAGCTTCTTCTAGCCATTCAGATGCAACTGATTGAACATTTAACGGATGAGGTTAGCCGTGCATCCATGAAGGACATGAACGGGCGGGAACAACTGAGGGTCATGTTGAACGCTTGGGTTGGTTATGCCCAGGATTATCCAGACTACATCCGGTTTATTCAATTATTTGATATCAACTATGAGATGTATGATTTCCGTCCTGAATTAAGAGAAGCGTATGATACGTTCAACCGGAATGGGAAAGAAAAACACTTCCTGATGGGCGCATTATCCCAAGGCGTTGTTGACGGCAGTATTAAGAATCCGTCCCCTCCGCTGGATCTGGCTCAATTTATCTTCACCACCATGATGGCCATGCTCCAGCGCATGGTAACGATTCGTGCTGCTCAGGATCATTCATTGGATCTGCGGATGACAGAGCAATTTGTGAAGATGCTGCTTCAATTTGTATGTAGCGAAGAAGAACTACCCGAGTGAGGCATGGTAGATGGATTGGTGAAATCAAAGAATAGTAAAAAAAGCGGATTCCGTATAATGGAATCCGCTTTTTGTCTTCATCTAAGGAAGCCTTAATCCGTTTGTACGGGCAATTTTCCTTTGGCTTGCAGTTGACCAACTAAGACTTTGATCCCGGCAGACGTATTCGGCTCCTGCTTTCCATACACAGCAAGCCCTGAGCGCACGTTCTGCAAATGAATCATCTCGTAAGGGTTGCCAAGTGACAACAATGTGTAACGCTGATTACTCTTGTTCATTGCATTAATCAAGGTTTGATAATCGCTCCAACCGAACTGGCTGGCCACATTGCGGAATTGGTAAGAAGCAAGAATAACGTAATCGGCCTTGCCCATTGCCTGGAGCGATTCATTTATTTTCCCTTGTCCAACAATCGAAATTTCGGTCTTTAACGACAGATTATTAGCGGATTGCAACAGTTGTTTTTCAAGCTGTTTCGCCTGTTCCTGCTCGGCTGCGACAATCACAACGCGGTCGCCTTGCTGAATCTGATCCGGAAGCCCACCTTCGCGGCTGCTGAGTACGGTGACTGCTCGCTCTGCGATTGTCTGCTCCACCGCTCGGTGCTCCTTCGATCCGATAATACCGTTGAGCTGAGTCAGCTTTTGCGCAAGAGTCTGACTGCGTTCAAACAAACCATATTTCGCTTTCATCTCCAAAATCCGTTTCACAGATGCGTGTATGGTTTCATCCTTGATTGTTCCATGGTTCACCGCATTCACCAGCGTTCGATGGGCCACTGCCGAATCTTTTGGCATAAGGATGATATCAACACCTGCGGAAACGGCGCGTTCTACGGATTGATTCTCCCCAAAATGCTCCGCAATGGCATTCATGGTGAATGCATCAGAAATGATCAGACCTTTATACCCCAGCTCTTCACGAAGAAGTCCTGTCAGTACTTTTTTCGATAAGGTGGCTGGAATCGGCACATGTTCACCGTCTTTGAGCGAAGTGACCTGTTCGTTATCGATGGCAGGAAAAGCAATATGTGCCGTCATGATCATCTCTACCCCGTTTTCAATCGCAGCCCGAAATGGTTTTAATTCTACCGCATCAAGCCGCTCGCGATTATGAGTTAGTATTGGCATTCCGAGATGGGAGTCGACCTGTGTATCCCCGTGCCCTGGAAAATGCTTCACTGCCGCCATCACCCCGGATTGCTGTAAGCCCTTTATGGTTGCGAGACCAAGCCGCATCACCACATCTGCATCCGACCCGAACGAACGTATCCCAATGATGGGGTTATCCGGATTGCTATTGATGTCCAGCACTGGCGCAAAATTGACCTGAAGTCCCAGTGCCTTCAGCTCTTCCCCTGTCAATTGACCAGCTGCTTCGGCTAACGTGGCATCTCCAGTTGCGCCAAGCGCCATCTGACCTGGCAGGTTCGTTCCGCCTGGTATTCGCTTAATCACGCCACCTTCTTGATCAATGCTAAGAAATAGCGGAATGTCACCTGCTTCTCTTTGCAGATCATAAGTGAACGTGGTAAGCTGCCTCGTGTCGACAATATTTTTGTCAAAAAGGATAAGTCCGCCCAAGTCCTGATCGTGGATACTGCGTTTCAATCCCTCATTAACCGTTGTCGTCGCTTTACCATTCCATTGCCTAATATCAGGCATAAGCATCTGACCCACTTGCTCGCTTACCGTCATATAGGATATCAGTTTATCCCAATCTTGCGTCCGAATGGCCGCTTCACGTTCGAAGCGAATGACTCTTGCCATGAATACGGCATATTCAGCACGCGTGACAGCCTGATTTGGACGGAAAGTAGCATCCGAATAACCGCCGACCAAGCCGTTGGAACTCATAATCAGAATCGGTGCTGCTGCCCAATGCAAGTCCGTATCGGTCCATTTTGCGGAAAGCTTACCTTCCGCGAGTGAATATGCCCGTGTCAGGAAAGCCGCAGTCTCTGCGCGGCTAAGCGGTGCGTCCGGTCGTAAGGTTCCGTCAGGGAAACCGCTCGCAAGTCCATTTTTAGCAGCTATCATAATTTCCCGATGGAAGGGATGTGTCGTTGGGACATCCGAATAGGTTGTGCCTTCCACTGCTTTTTGAAGCTGATCTGGATAAAGCTCCCGCACCATAAAAGTGACGGCTTGTGCCCGTGTCACAAGTGCCTGAGGCTTGAAAATACCATTACCGTATCCGGCTACGGTTCCCCGTTTCGCCATATACGTGATGCCATCCTCTGCCCACTTTGAATGCTTTAAATCAACAAACGTTTCTTCCGCAGCAGCCGTCCCCACCCCTATAAGCATGGAGCCTAGAACAGCACCAATCATCGTCATCCATTTTACATGCATTTGTTTCACTCCTGTTGTTATTCTATGGATGAATAGACGCTAATACGGTATCGTTTGTTGCGTCAGCAAACAAATCACTCGGATATTTTAAATCTTCAACTGCATAAGATTTAACAATTCAACGAGTGTTTCTTTGGAATACAAGGACTGCATTCTTGCCATTTCGATCGTCCGGTATATATGTGAGGCAATCTCCTCGATTTTGTCAGCCCCGACATGAATCTGATCCAGCTTGACTGGCGCTCCGATGCTGATAAACCAGTTGGTAAGCGCTCCGATTCCCTCTTCTGCTGTTTGGAAACCGAATATTTGTTGAGCAAATTGCTCATAACGGGATCTGTTCGCCGGCATATGCCAAGTTATCCATGCCGGATACACGACTGCCAGACCTGCACCATGTGGTACATCGTACAGTGCTGACAACGAATGCTCAATCAAGTGCGTATCGTATCGGTTACTTTCCACACCGGCAAATGTCGAGCGGTTCAGCGCTTGGGCGGCAGACCAGGCAAATTCACTTCTCGCTTCGTAATCATCTGGATTTTCAAGTAGAATATCAGTTGTACGAATGACCGTCTTAATAATGTTTTCAATATGACGAACTGTAAATTCGGGAATATACGAAGCTGTAAAATACAAGTCCATGCAATGGGAAAGAATATCAACAGCAGAGTAAGCGAGATATTCCTTGCTCACTGTAGATTGAAGATCGGGATTAATGACGGAAACGGTTGGGAACACAGCAGAGCTGCTAAAGCCAAATTTCTCTGTCGTTTCTTCATTCGTAATGACCGCAGAACCATTCATTTCACTGCCCGTTGCGGATAAGGTTAGAATATCAAAAATTTTCAAAGCCGTATCGGGGTATCTTTTGTAACTGCACAGATCCCAGACATCCCCCTCATAGACAGCTCCTGCTGCGATAACCTTGGCTGTATCCAGCACGGAACCACCGCCCACTGCCAGAACAGAGTCGACTCCGTTCTCCTTGGCAAGACGAACACCTTCACGTGCTGTGCTGATGACAGGATTGCTTTTGACTCCGCCAAGAGTAACAAAAGTAATGTTATACTCGCCAAGCGACTGGGAAACTTTTTCATAAAGACCCGATGTTTTGATTCGTTCCGAGCCGTACACAAGCAATACTTTTTTAACACCATACGTCGCCATGTATTCGCCTATTTTGTTTTCCTTATCCTTACCAAATTCAACTCTTGTCGGGTTGTAAAATGTGAAATCTCTCATCTTCTCATACTCCTTCGTAGTGAACCTGTCCGGTTCCGTTATAATGTGTTGCTTTTATGTACTTTAAACGAAAGCCAAATTCGATCACATAGCCTGATTACAGAAGTAATTGTCTTAATTACAGATTAGAAACTTCTGTAATCTACACAAGCTTTATCAGGAATTTGGCTATTTCAGATACAAAGACATCCCTGTATAATCAGGTATAAAATGAAGTGCATTGCAAAAAAGGAGAGTGCAAGACGTGGTCAGTATCGATTCGATTTCCATCCTGCATGAAATACTTGGCTACGAGAAACCCAAGCATCCGCTTATCACATGGATTGATCTGCGTACAATTAAACCAAAAGAGCAATTTTATAATGTTCCGTTCAAGCTTAATTTTTATATGATTTCATTGAAAAACTGTTCTGAACATGAACTGATCTATGGACGAAAAAGTTACGATTTCCGCGAAGGCAGCCTAATTTTTGCTAAGCCTGGGCAATCGCTTGCTAAGGGAGCACGATCGGACAATGAAGCGACCAACGGTTGGATGTTGTGTTTCCATCCGGACCTGATTCGAACAAGCTCACTATGGAATAAGATTTCTGATTATAGCTTTTTTGAATATGAGACCAATGAGGCGCTTCATTTATCTGATCAGGAAAAAGAAACGGTTGAGCGTATCGTTCAACATATCCAAGTGGAATTTAGCGGGAATTTGGACAGCTACAGTAATGAACTGCTCATCTCTAATCTGGGGGTGCTGCTGAATTATGCCAAGCGCTTCTACGGAAGACAGTTTATTACCAGAACAGCAGTCCTCAAGGAATCCGTTGAAAAATTCAAAATGTTGCTAAATGAGCAATCCACTGCCGAAGCGATTGCACAGTCAGGCATGCCACGCGTCAAGAGTCTTGCACAAGCGATGGGTTACTCTCCAAACTATTTATCGGATATGCTAAAAAAAGAAACTGGGAAGACTGCACAGGAATTTATTAAATTGCAGATGCTTGAGCTTGCCCAACAATTGATCCTGCATACCAATGATCCTATCTATCGAATTGCTGAAAAGCTTGGCTTCGAGCAGCCCTCCAGCTTCACTAAGTTTATCAAGCTTCAGCTAGGCGTAAGCCCTACCGAGTTCAGGAGGCTGCATGAGGGATAAACGTTCAGATAGTAATGGAATCTGATTATAAAAAGGTGACCTATGATGGTCACCTTTAGCTTTTACTATCCCTTCACGCCACCAATCGTCATGCCTTGTACAAAGTATTTCTGCAAGAACGGATACACCATCAGAATGGGCACACTTGCAATAATGGTCATCGTCGCTCGAATCGAGGTTGGTGTAACCGCCGTTGCATTGCTCTCCGCAGACTGATAAGCATCACTTGCTGATGAAGTTGCTGAGGTCGTCGAAGTTTGCAGGATCTTCATCAATTCGTATTGCAACGTACTTAATTCTTTATTGGAAGAGTTGTACAGGAATACATCGAACCAGGAATTCCATTGTCCAACCGCTACAAAGAGCGATACGGTTGCCATTGCAGGAATGGTTAGCGGCAGGACAACGCGGATAAATGTCGTGAACTCCCCTGCCCCGTCAATACGGGCTGACTCCAGAATGCCTTCAGGTAGACCTTCAATAAAGGAACGGATGACAATCATGTTGAATACACCGATTACACCCGGAATGATATATACCCAGAAGGAACCGATCAATCCAAGGTCTCGAATCAGCAGATAACCGGGGATCAACCCACCGCTGAAGTACATGGTGAATACAAAAAACATCGTAACAAACTTGCGAAGCACAAATTCCTGACGACTAACCGTATATGCAAGCATGGCTGTACAGAATACGGAGACAACGGTCCCAATGACCGTACGCAGGGCCGAGATCAGAGTGGCGTGATAGATATCGGATTCTCCAAAAATGTATTTGTAATTGTCCAGTGTCCATACACGGGGCCATAGATATATTCCGCCCCGAATGGCATCGTTCGCATTATTGAAGGATACGGCAATCATATTAACAAAGGGATAGATCGTCACAATCATCAGACATACCATGAAGATCATGTTAATGGTGTCAAACGCTCGATCCCCGGTGCTGCTATTCCGCAAGCGGGATGTGTTTCCTTTTCGCATGGCATAGGCCTCCTTTTAGAATAGTCTGCTCTCTCCCATTTTTTTCGCTATATAGTTCGCAGAGAAAGGAAGACAAAACTGACCACAGTTTTGAATATGCCGGCGGCTGTACCCAAGGAAAAGTTCCCCATCCCTAATCCATATTTCAGTACAAAGATGTCCAGATTCTCCGAATAATCCATATTCATCCCGTTACCCAGCAGATATTGCGGCTCGAATCCGGATTCCAGAATACTTCCCATGTTCATGATCAACAAGATCACAATAACCGATTTCAAGCCAGGCAGCGTGATATATAACATCCGTTTGAAGCGACTGGCTCCATCAATCTCGGCAGCCTCATATTGTGCAGGATCAATCGCTGTAATTGCGGCCAGATAGATAATGGTGTTCCAGCCGACATCTTTCCACACCTCGGTTGCCCCCAGAATACCCAGAAGTTTTCACCTTTCCCCATCCATAGTACCGGACTGTCAATCAGGTGAAGCTTCATTAACAGCAGATTGATAATTCCGTCTGGTGACAGGACTGTTAATACAATGCTGGAGGCGACAACCCACGAGATAAAGTGAGGCAGATAACTGACGGTTTGCACAAAACGTTTAAATATGACATTTTTCAGTTCATTCAACAAAAGTGCCAAGGTAATGGCTGTCACAAATCCCAACACCAATTTGATTGAACTCATGACAAGTGTATTTCGCAGTACCCGGTAAAAGGTATTGTCTTCAAATAACGTACTAAAATGCTGCCAGCCTACCCACTGCTGATCCGAGAAAGACCTCGCAGGTTTGAAATTCTGAAAAGCCATGGTCCATCCCCATAGCGGCAGGTATTTGAAAATAAAAGCCCAGATGACAAAAGGAATGCACATCCAGGCAAGTGTTCGTTGCTGCACAAGTCGCTTGAAAAACGAGTGTGCTCTGGTTCCCTTCGGACTCGGCGCTTGCGGCATCGAGTGAAGGGAGACATTCGGTTTCTCCACGGTAAACCTGCTCCTTTCCTGTGCTGTTAATCATGCGTAAGGAAGACTGATTTCCTGTTTATTTCTCTTCCTTACGCATGTAACAGTTTGTGTTAACGTGTTCGTATTACCATTTTCCCGCCACACGATCCTTTACAACTTTGGTAATGGTCGCTTCATAACCAGCTTTGTCCAATTTGTTCAGTTCAGCCATGTAGGCATCCCACAACTTATCAAAATTCGATGGTGCTCCCAAGATCATCTCCGGCAAATATTTACGTTGCAAATCATCCGATTTGGTCGTGAAGATCTGTTCAGGGGATCCTTGCTCCAATGCGATGGACCATGCCGGGAACCAAGGGCGCTCTTCCGGTTTGTTGAACAATTCACTAAAGGTTTGAATACCGTAGGCTTCAAGGAATTTCTTGTCTCCCTCGGTGTAAGATGCAGCGGCCACTTCCGGCTGGTTGCCAGGGCTATAAGCGTTACCATCGGTTAGTGTAGATTCACCGCCATATTTCGGCCAGTCTGTGCCAAAGTAGGTGAACCCGAATTTACGGCTGAGCTCCAGATCATCATGAGCCTTGCGTTGATCTTCATTTGCATAATAGAATCGGCCATTTTCATCCACACTGTACGTCTCATCCTTGATTCCCCATTGCACCAGAACCTGATTCTCCTCCTTCAGCAAATTATCAAAATATTGGATAATACGAACAGGGTCTTTGGCATTCACTGAGATACCTGTTGCATAGTTGTTGACGAAGCCGGGCGGATCCACATACTGATCCTTGATTCCTTCATCAAATACAATCGGAAGTGGAGCGTAGCGCTTCTCATCAATGCCTGCCGAGAGCAGGTTTTTCGACGCGTCTCCAATTTGCCAGCCATAATTGAAGTATCCCAGTACACGACCCGAAGTCAGCTTGGCCAAATACTGATCCTTGTTCATCGTAAAGGATTCCGGATCAAGCATGCCTTGCGCATTGATCTCATTTAACTTCTGAATCCATTTTTTCTGAGCCTCTGTTCCGGCCACGACTTTCGCTTCATGGGTGGTCATATCCACCATGACACTGCCATCATTCGGATAACCGGCGAGATGCATTGCTGGATTTTGCAAGGTGAAGAAGTTGTTGGCCACACCCGCGAGTGACACAAATCCGATGGTCTCTGCACCATCAACCGTTGGATGTTTCTCCTTGTAATCCTGAATCAGATCAAAATATTCATCCAGTGTAGTGATTTTGGAATAGTTGAACTCTTTAAGCACAGAACGCTGAATCCAGAAGGCGCCGCCGCCCACATTGGGACTACCTGAATACTCCCCCTGATTAGCCGTATATGGCAGGGCATAGATCTTTCCGTCTTCTGCATTTTTCATTTTATCGAAGTATGGTCCGTATACCCTTTTGATATTGGGGCCGTATTCCTCAATCAGATCATCCAGCGGAATATAGGCCCCCGCATCCAGTAACTTGGACATCTCACCACTGGAGCTAATGACATCTGGGTAGTCTCCACTGGCAATCATGACGCCGGCTTTGGTAGCACTATCACCTACCAGATATTCCAGCTTCCAGTCCACACCCGTTTGCTCTTGCAACACTTTGCCGATTGTTGTTTCACTTGCCAGAGTATCCTTCTTGCCTGGAGAGAACATGTAATACGAGAACGTCACTGGACTGTTCTCCTCATCACCTGTCGCTGAGGGTGATGAGGACGAATCGTTCTGACTGCATCCAGCCAGCAAAACGGTCAGTACTACAGCTAAACTTGCTGTTCTAAATTTCGCTTTTAACATGTGAATATTCCCCGCTTCCGTATGATCTCTATGGATTGCACTCACCATTTGCCAGCTACACGATCCTTCACTGCCTGTGTGATCGTAGCTTCATATGTTTTCTTGTCCAGTTGATTCAATTGACTCATATACTCATTCCATGTGTTCTGGAAAGTCGAAGGCGAGTCCATAATCATTTTGGGTAAATATTTCTTCTGGAGATCTTCTGCCTTGGTGATGAAAATCTGTTCAGGTGATCCTTGCTCCAGTGCAATGGACCATGCAGGAGACCAAGGACGCTCATCCGGCGTGCTGAATAATTCTGTGAATGTCTCCACGCCATATTTCTCTAACAACAGCCTGTCACCGTCCGTGTAGCTATAGGTAGCCACCTCTGGCTGATTGCCTGGTCCATAGGCGTTGCCATCTTCCAATACAGAGTTATTCCCGTAACGAGGCCAACTGTAATTAAAATAGTCAAAGCCAAACTTACGACTTAATTCCGGATCTTCATGTGCTTTGCGTTGGTCCTCATTTTTGAAATAAAAGCGCCCCTCCTCATTCACACTGTACGTTTCATCCTCGATGCCCCATTGAACCAGAATCTGGTTTTCTTCCTTGAGCAGATTATCAAAATATTTAATAATTCGTACGGGATCTTTGGCATTGACGGTAATTCCGACACCATAGTTGTTCACAAAACCTGGCGGGTCCACATACTGGTCTTTGACGCTGTCATCAAATACGATCGGCAGAGATACGTATCGTTTATCGTCAATACCCGCCTTCTTGAGGTTGTTCGTTGCGTCACCGACCTGCCAGGAATAACTGAAGTACCCCAGCACCCGACCGGATGTCAACTTGGCGAGATACTGATCCTGGTTCATTGTGAAGGATTCGGGATCGAATATCCCCTGGGCATTAACCTCACTCAGCTTCTGAATCCATTGTTTCTGATAATCAGATCCGGCTACCAATTTGGCTTCATGGCTCTGCATATCCACCATTACACTGCCATCGTTCGGATAACCTGCCAGATGCATGGCCGGATTCAGCAGCGTGAAGAAGCTGCCCGATTCACCTGCGAGTGTGGCGAAGCCAATTGTTTCTTTTCCATCGATCTGCGGATACTTTTGCTTGTATTGCTCAATCAGATCAAAATATTCGTCCAGCGTTTTGATCTTGGGGTAGTTAAACTCTCTTAGCACAGCCCGCTGAATATAGAAACCTGTCTGGAAGTTAGGCTCGGACACATAACCGATGTTGGCCGTGTATGGCAAGAAATAGATCTTTCCATCCTCCTGTCTGAATTTGTCCATATAAGGCCCGTATACCCGCTTGATGTTAGGCCCGTATTGATCGATCAGTTCATCCAGGGGAATAAAGATCCTGCATCCATCAACTTGGCCATTTCACCACTGGAGTCGATGATGTCGGGATAATCCCCACTCGCAATCATTACACCTGCCTTCGTTGCACCGTCGCCGACCAGATATTCCATCTTCCAGTCAACGCCTGTCTGTTCTTGTAGCTTCTTGCCAATGGTTGTGCTGCTTGCCAAAATGTCCTTCTTGCCACCGCCAAATGTGAAATATTTGAAGGTGACCGGGGTGTTGTCATTACTGTCAGGATAAGAGGCCTCCGGACTGGCTTTATTGCATCCTGCCAGCGTTAGAGCCAGTAAAATGGCCAGACCTGTTATCATGTTTTTCTTTCTGAACATGCAGCTAATGCCCCCTTAATTATTGTTTGTATCTTTAAGCCTTCTCAATATATCAAGATAGCGCTTACAAAGTTACCCATGAAAGTGTACCTCCTACTTTGAAAAGTATATCCTTCGCAATTAGTCGCCTGGCATGGCTGATGCATCCAGCGGAAGCTGAATGTGGATATGCGTTCCTTCTCCTTCCCTGGTCCGAATGACGAATGAGAAGTGATTCTTATAGCAAAGTTTTAAGCGACTGTATGCATTTTTCATGCCAACGTGCTCTCCCATATCGGTGTTTTGATCCAGGTAGATCAGCAACTCTTCCAATTTGGCCTGTGACATTCCTATTCCGTTATCTGTTAGCCTGATCATGAGCTGGTCATTTTGCGTCGAAACGAAGAGTTGGATGATGCCTGCACCTGGAGATGACTCAATCCCATGAATACTTGCATTCTCCACAAAGGGGAGGATTACCATCTTGGGGATTCGGTACATCAGTACCGCTGGATCCGCTTCAATGCTGTATTGGAGTTTGTCGCCAAAACGATATTTCTGGATTTGCAAAAAGCTCTCGATGAGTTCCAGTTCTTCCTTCACGGTCACATCCTTCTGATTCCAACTAATTGACTTGCGAAACATCTTGGCCATGTTATGCACGATTTTGGCCGTCTCTTTCTCACCTTTGATAAGACTCCGCATACGAACCGACTCCAGGGTATTAAACAAAAAATGAGGGTTGATCTGGCTATGAAGTGCATGAAGCTGCGCTTGCTGCTGCTTTAACTCCAGGTCTTTCTTTTGGATATCAGCGAGATATACTTCATGAATCAGATTATGAATCGTCTCGGTCATGCGATTGAATTCCATCGTGAGTTGACCTATCTCATCTCTTGCATCTTCAGGCGGAATCGTCTGAAAATTCTGAGTTTTTACTTTTTTCATATGTTTTAGAATACGCACCAGCCTGACATGGATGGTTCTGGACATCGTCGCGATGATAATGGTTGGCAGGACAAAATTAATACAAGCCAGCCAAACGACGAAAGAACGGGATTTGCGTACCTCCTTCAACACAATTTCTTCATCCATGACGCCTTGCAGGGACCACCCTTCCAGATAATTGATGCCTGTATACGTAAGTCCAAAGGGAATCATTTTGTTCGGAAACTGGATCTCGCTGTAATGTTTCCCAATCTGAGATGCTTCTGTTGAATCATTTGAGAATTGGATCCGTCCTTCCGGGTCAACCAGATACACTTTTCCGTCAAATCCGCTGTTGTGAAAATACTGCTTGATCATATCCATGTTCAGGTCAATTTTAAGTAACTGCTCTCTCCCTCCGGTGTCCAGATTGTCGAGCCGTTGAACCAGACTTAACATCTGATCCGCCGAGATCAGTGCCGGATAAGGAGCGGAGTATGCCTGAAATTGAACGTACCAGTTGGAGCTTCGGACCACATCAGTTAAACGATCGATATAACCGGAAGATAAAATGGTAGAATTATCGGTATACACTTGATACCAGCGAATCCCCTGATTCATTTGAGCGTCGAATTGCCCTTTCAGGTATGAATTATAAGCATCAATGTACTCAAAATGACTTCGAAATGAACGGGAGAGGGTGTCATTGAATACAGGATCCGTATATAACGAATAAGAGAGGCCGACACCATGATCGATGGTTACCCGCAGGTCATTCTTCAGGTTGTTCAAGGCCATGCCGGCGTCACGGGTTTTCTGACTGCGAATATTGGCGGATGTGACATTGTAGAACACCACATTGGTAACAACGATGGGAATAAATACGGACAGGACATACATCAGCAGTAGCTTATCTCGAAGCTTCATGTAATTCAGATTCCATCTTGGCATTGTGCACCTCGCTGCTCATTTCCCATAAGGAGATTGCGATACTCTGTAGGCGATAACTGAACGAGCTTCTCAAACTGTGTAACAAAATAATCTGCATTCTGAAATCCTACGCGTGCAGCAACCTCATACATTCTCAGATCCGTCTGACGCAGTAACTTCTTCGCCTCATGAATCCGCAGGTTCAGCAGATAGTCATTGAAGTATTGATTGTAGCTTTTGCGGAATAACCGCCCAAGATAAACGGGATTCATGTAGAAAAGCGCAGCAATGCTTTTGAGATTGATGTTCTCTGTATAATTTGCATCAATATATCGTTTGATCTTGCCGATATCCCCTTTGGATCGCTCCATCCGCAGGTGAGAGACATAATCCTCGGCTTCCTCCAGCGCGCTGAGAAAAGCATTCTTCAATAGTCGTAAATTCCAACCTTCATGACTTTGTTGTGCCAGCTCCTTTAGCTGCTGCAGCCCTTCATCCGTACCACCCATTTCGTGGACCACAGCGAGAATCCCCGTTATACAGCGCAGTAGAGAACTTGAGACCGCCTGAGGAGAAAATCGATTCATATGAAACCATTTGAACTTTTCTTCTACAATGTTGTGGTAAGCAGACCTATTCCCCTCTTCCAGGCTCAAGATTAATTGATCCACCTCGTCCTGGTATACATTGAAAACAAACAGCGGTTTGTCCTTGATTTCTGTATAACACACGACACGACTGGTTTCTGCATACTTATGTTTGGCTGCTTCTTTAGCCGTGTTAAGAGATTGTGGGATATCCCCAATTTCTTTGACGAGCGTTCCTGCATAAAGGCCGATGTCCAGGTTGAATCTTTTGCTCAGTGTTATATGAACACGATGCAGCTTATCCTGCAACGCCATTCCCCCTTGATCATGTTTGGGCCACAACAGTAATAAGGCAAACATGCCGCGTTGTTGCTCAGTGATGAACATTTTACATATGTTACTCTCCAGAGAATGTATTGCTTCACGTAGTTGTTCAATGGTGATTTTAATTTCACCTAATCCTGTTTGAAGTTCAATCAATGTCATGAGCAGAGTGGAGTTACGATTCATTCCAAGCATCTCTGCATATCGGTGTTCATCCTCCTGCTGTACATGGCCTTTGATCATATCCTCCAGCATGATGTTACTGGCTTGTCCCTCTGCCAAGAGTAAATGTTTTCGTTTATTGCCAATGAGATTAGCCGACTTCTGCAACGTCGCCGTCAATTCTTCATCATCAATAGGCTTCAAAATATAGTCTTGAACACCATACCGAATAGCCTGCTGTGCATATTTGAAGTCATGATAACCACTGATGATAATGAACACAGGTTCCAGATGTGGCATTTTCTCTACGGCCCGTATAAGCTCCAGTCCGTCCAGGATCGGCATACGGATATCGGTTATGATCACGTCTGGTTGCAGGCGTTCAATCAGATTCAGCGCCTCTGCACCGTTCTCTGCCTCTCCGACAATCTCCATATCAAGCTCAATCCAGCTTATGAGTTCATACAGCCCCTTTCGTACATACATCTCGTCATCAACCAGTAATACTTTTAACATCCGTTTGTCCCCTTTCCTCCAACAAAAATAAACCGCCGGTAGCATGTCTCCCTATCGGCGGAATCTAATATGGTGACTGTTGTAGTTATTGCAAAATAAATTCATTCATGACGCGCATAATCCCAATAGTCGCCAACGAGTCCTTCGATGATTGATCCACTGGCCCATGGCATCAGGCAAAACCAGGTGCTGGCTGGCGTACCATCCGCATATTTTTCAGTGACTAGTCCTTCCGAGTGACAGAAGCGTTCAGACATCCATCCTTGTTTGCCATAGCCGAATTCTTGATCATAACGATTATAGGTCTGACAACCCCACCCGATGGTATCCATCATACGTTGACGAACATAATTGTCTTCCCGTTGTCCAACATAATACAACAGCTCATCCACTAGATTGCTGGACATGGGGTGAATATGCGGATTAGCTACTGAAGTAACACTTCCCCCGGAACTGGACCAGCCTAATATACTGAGCGGTGGAATCTTAATAGGTGAGTTATAACAAAATTTGAAGCTAAATTCATAACTGATCGCATCCCTCATGTGATCTAGAAACAAATCGTCACCGGTCAACGCGTGCAGATACCGAACAGCTTTGATGTAAGCTAGAATGCCTTCCGAATCAACAGCCTTGTCCGCATCCAGCGGAGCGCCATAACATTCCATGTGTTGCACATAGGTGTTGTAATAGTGAGCTTCACTACGTCTGAGATCATCCAGAGAAGATACATCATGGGTTAACCAACTGTGATATGCCTTGGCAGCAAGACACCAGACTCCACTAAAGGCATCATATTCGAGACCTGCTCCTGTCCGCTCTGACAAAATAGTAGGATATTCTCCATCCGTATTCTTCGTGCACTCCAGACGATCAAGTACTTGCTTGACGTAAGCAAGCCAATCATCGTGTCTCACATTTCGAATGCGCTTCTCATAATCATAGCTTTTCAGAGTGTAGAACATCGCTTGAGCTACAAGGTATGAGGAATGTCCCGGGGTACGCATGCCGTCGAACCACCAGCCTTTAACACTCCATATCCCCTCCTGATAGGCATCATACGGAAGTCCCGATTTGGGATTCATGGCGTTCTCGATAATATTTGTAATACAAGATAATGCCTGTTGTCGCATGGGCTCATTATTCAGGCGCAGTGCGGACATAAGCATTGGTGCAGCTATCGTCATACCATTTGTCCAACTGATTGAGATAATTTTGTTGTATCGGTAGCCACCACTTTCAAAAGCATCTTCATATACAAATGTTGAATAATGGCGATCCTCCGGAAGCCAGGCATATTCATAGATCGCATTGGACAGATCCGTAACCGTTGTCTGAATGTCACTTCCTTCTCTTGGTTTTTCGTGATACCTCCTATAGATTGTTTCCAGTGCAGGATTGATGCCCAGTTCTGATTCAGACTCATAGTTATATAGTTCAAGTGTGAGCCCAACTGATTCACCTGCCGCAAGTTCAAAGCAATTTTCGCCAAGGGGAGCTCGCTCATGGACAAGTCTGGATTTGATAAATAGCAACGGTGCATTCTCATATCCCAGCGTATATCCGACCGTACCCTTTTCAATAGAACATGTGAATCCTCCATATTGCACAAAGTTTCCTTCCATTCCTGGATACCATTGCTGCTTCTTACTTCCCGTATTAATCCAGTAGGGACTTGCGCTCAGACCAACAATCCGACCTTCATCATAGATAAGTGCAGCCGGATGAGACAGACGATCACTTCGGACCATCCACCAGGGTGATGAAGGGCGAGAAGGATTGCCCTCCCTTAATCTGGGGAACTCATGTGGGACATTTTGGGTGCTTCGCCCCGGTTGCGGCCATACATAAATGCAGGCAAAAAAAACCTTGGATTCTGTTTATCCAACGGCATTTCCACATGTATTACTCCTGTCCAGGCATTCTGGCCCTCGTTGTAAATCTGAATGTCGGCTTGCCATGGGTCTTCTGCACTGCCGTTCCCGCTTATTACTTTTACGTCTGCCTTGAGAGCATGCTTGTTCAAGGCCGTGTACTCCACGTTGTCTTGCACTCTACTTCGTGCCGTGAAAATCAAGTCCATCTTTTCCTCCAATCGCGTTGTACACACCTGAGTGGAAACGCTTGCAATTATGTATCCATCATGCTAGGATGGTTACATTTTATAGGTTTGAGTCTGCAATTTCATTGCACAAACGGCTATATTTATTGCGCGAAACGACAAGGAGGTCATATATCTGATATGAATGAGACTTCAGAATACCTGTTTGATCCAATCCAGAATGAGCTGTTATATCTTCATCGCACCACCACGTATAATGTGGGAACCTTTTATCATCGACATAATGCATATGAACTCTACTTATTTCTACGTGGCAATGTAAACTTCTATATTGAGAACCATTGTTACCATTTGCAACGTGGCGATCTGCTCGTTCTTAGCCCGGAGGAGATGCACCGTTCCTTTGCCTTGGACAAAAATGAATATGAGAGAATTACCATAAATCTGAAAAAGTCATATCTGAACCGCTTGTCTACGGCAACCACCAACTTATCCGCATGTTTCGACTACCGTCCCAAAGGTAAGGGGAATATTGTACATCTTGATGAATACGAACTTCATCGAGTGCTGCAATTAGCTGATGAGCTTGAACAGTGTCTCTCATCAAGTGACTATGGAGCGGATATTCTGAGGAATATTTTGATTACTCAACTACTCCTTCTAACGAATCTAACTTTCCAAAATACGGATTTTGTTGCAACGGACATTATGCCAGAACTAGTTCGAAACACAATGGATTACATTGAATGTAATCTGACGAGGCAATTGGACCTCAAACAATTGTCAGAGGCTATGTTCACGAATAAAAGCTATCTGAGTCGGCAATTCAAAAAGCATACCGGACTCACGATTCGAGCATACATTCTTAGTCGCCGCATAGAGCTCTCGAAATCTTATTTAATCGAAGGTTTAAGTATTACAGAGGCCTGTTATCAATCCGGTTTTGGAGATTATGCCAATTTTATTCGCAGCTTCACCAAGCTGGTCGGTACTTCACCTGGTAAGTTTATTAAATATGGAAGCCCTCTTTAAACATTGCATTGAGCAAAAACTCGCTAACTCTTGTCTATATCATCTTAACTCTCAAAGAAAAAGAACGAATTCACCTGGCAATTTTGTCGGGTGAATTCGCTCATGTAAATTGATAATTTCGTAATGATTTATTGATTAATCCAATCGTATCCCTTCAATTCAATCATAGAATTGGGGCCAGAGAAGGTTAGCTCTATTTGTTGTTCCTGATAGGATACAGTTACTCTTGATTCTCCAATAGAGCGAATTTTCGCATTCAACAGACGACCCGATTCCCATTCCAGATCTAATTCAAATCCGCCACGAGCCCGAATACCACGAATATAGCCTTTTGGCCACGCTTCAGGCAAAGCAGGTAACAATCGGATTGCATCGTCATGGCTCTGGAGAAGCATCTCTGCTATACCTGCAGTACCTCCAAAGTTCCCATCAATTTGAAATGGAGGATGGTCACAGAACAGATTAGGTAACGTAGAGGAACGTAGAAGTTCCACGATGTTATCGTGTGCGAGTTCCGACTCCTCTAGTCGTGCCCACATATTGAGAATCCACGCCCTGCTCCAACCCGTGTGTCCGCCACCGTGCTGCAATCTTCTGTTGAGTGTTACGCGAGCTGCCGCAGCCAGGTCAGGCGTTGATTGCAACGATATTTGCGTTCCCGGATGCAAGGCGAATAAATGGGAAATATGTCTGTGACCAGGTTCCACTTCATCATAATCGTTACTCCACTCTTGAATCTGACCATGTTTTCCAATGGAGGTTTCCGGTATTTTGGTTAAAGCATTACGGAGCAACTCTCCAAATTCCTGATCTTCCTGCAAAATTCGGCTACTTTCAATGCAACGCTTGAAGAGCTCCCTAATAATCTGATTATCCATTGAAGCACCAAAACATAAAGCCCCCGACTCTCCATTTTCTAATACATAGCGATTTTCCGGTGAGGACGAAGGACATATCACCCAATTCCCGGAAGGATCCTCGATTAGATAATCCAGAATAAACACCGCCGCATCTTTCATCGTGGAGTACACTTTCTTGAGGAACTGCACATCTTTGTTGTATTCGTAGTGGTCCCACAGATGTAATGAAAGCCATGCTCCTCCCATGGTCCAAAACGTCGATGTCATGCATACATCCTGCGGAGCAGTGTCTGCCCAAATATCCGAATTGTGATGAGCAACAAACCCCTTGCATCCATACATGGTTCTGGCGGTTTCCTTGCCTCGGACTTGCAATCGCTCTATAAAATCAAACAATGGAACGTGACATTCAGACAAATTGCACATTTCGGCAGGCCAGTAATTCATCTGTGTATTAATATTAATCGTGTATTTGCTGTCCCATACTGGAAGCATGTCCTTATTCCATATCCCTTGAAGGTTTGCCGGTAAAGAACCTGGACGACTGCTTGAGATAAGCAGATAACGACCAAATTGAAAGTATAGACTCATCAGTTCCGGATCATGCTTGCCATCTCTAAGCCGTTCAAGGCGCTGATTGATTGGAAGTTCGGAACAGATCACTTCTTTATTTTCATCTTCGAGATGTATATCCACTTTTTTGAATAAGGCTTGATAGTCCGAGACATGATTGGCGAGCAGTTCACTGTATGGCTTGGTTGAAGCATCTTCCATTCTTCGTAGGCACTCCGCTTCAAGTTGTTCTTTGGGTATTCGGAAATCCGTGCAAGCCGAGATTAGAATAGTCGCTGAATTACCACCCTTCAGAGAAAGCTGACCACTTGAATAATGAACCTGCCCCCTTCGGATATCAAGCGAATCCCGCAACAAAATCGAATGCCTTCTTCTCCCCACTTCTTCCCCGGATGATCACGTCATTTGTTCCACGCTTTTCGATCCGGTCCAGATTGGATTGGAACCCCACAGGATGCTTCAAACTACTGGACCAGTGTGTTGATTGCAGGACAGCTCCCCTTCCAAAAATAGTCGAGAAAGATAACTTCCCAGGTACACTGGATTTGAGATGAACAACGAGCACCTGGTCCGGGTAGCTGGCAAAATAATCACGGGTATACATGGATTGATCTGCGGTATAGTTCACGGTTGCCTTGCCTTGCTCCAGATCCAGATATCGTTCATATTCATTCGGTTCTTGTTCACTGTGATCCATGGCGATATAGAAGTCTCCTAATGGCTCATAATGTCTTTGCCCGTCAGGAACACCTACCAGAGTATCTGCTGCGAGTTCTTCTGCTTCCCTAATCTTACCGTCAAAAATCAGGCTTCTGATCTGAGATAAAGATTCAAGTGCTTGAGGATTATTCCGCTGCATCGGACCACCATACCACAGACTATCTTCATTAAGCTGAATTCTCTCGATCTGTGTTTTCCCAAAAATCATGCCTCCAAGAGTTCCATTTCCGATAGGCATTGCCTCTTCCCATGTTCTAGCAGGTTGATTAAACCAGATATTTTTGGTCTTCACGTTAAAACCTCCAACGAATTATAATTCAAAATTTTTCGTATGTAGTGTGTTCCGTTAGTATGTTCTTTCAGTGTACCTCAAGCTCAAGAGCATCTAAATGAACAAAATTAACTTGAATTATCACAATCTTATCCCAGCATTAGAGATGTAATCGTGAATTCCGAAACTGACAGTAGAGATTCTTGTTTTGGGCAAGGAAGTATAGCTATTTGCAATAAAAAAAGCCGCTATAATAGCGGCTCTGTTTCGTTCATTCCATTTAGTTTACATGAGGCTTGGCATAAGTTATAAGATATTTCGCTCCATTTGTTGGATGAGTTGCCTCAATATCAGCCGATCTTCCGAAGAAATGGATTGAAGTAGTTTCTCTTGCTGCTCTCTCCATTTATACTCAACCGGTTTTTCTAATGCTTTGCCCTTATCGGTTAGAAAGATACGCATGATCCTTGCATCCTGTACATCACGTTTGCGATATATGAATCCGTTCTGCTCCAGTGATTTGACCATGTTTGTAACCGTTGGTGGTTCGCATTTCATATGTTCACTTAGTTGCATCTGTGTTACCCCATCACCCAACCACAGCCGATACAACAGATTATCTTGTCCTACATAGAGATTAAGTTCCCGAAGAGATTCACTATAATTTCGACGCATTTGGGAGGAAATTCGATCTAAAGACTGTCGAATATCACAATCTACTGCATCTGTCGTCATGAACGGTCCCTCCCTAACATTCGAATTATATTTAGCAGACTAAATGTATCATGGAGATATACAGGTGTCAATTCACCTTAGTGTCGTCTTTAAGGGCCTTTTCCTATCCAAGTTTCACACTATAGATGGGTTTAGTCCTTATTTTTTGGCAAAACCTTGCTTGTTCAAATAGGCCATCATTTGCGGTTGAATACTTCTCTCGAGGTGATCCTGGATATGGTCACTCCATCCTTTTACTTTTTTTACGGTGAAAGGAGCTCTCGTCGGACGATTTTCATAATACTTTAGCATGGTCTCATCATAGATTGCCAATTTCTCTTGATCCATTGGTTTGTATTGATTATCAAGCAATATCATGGCTTGAGGGAGTCGAGGTTTCAGTTCCGGCTTATCTCCAGCTGGGTTACCGATACATAATCCCACCAGAGGGATAACATATTTAGGTAAATTCAATACGTCAGAAAGTTTGCTAATATTAGCTCTGACCCCACCAATGAACACTCCACCAAGTCCCAGCGATTCAGCCGCGGTTAACGCATTTTGTGCCATTAGGCCAGCATCGAATGAACCAATTAACAGAAATTCAATATATTCAATATCCACATCCGGAGCGATCTCATGATTTCGGTTGAAATCAGCACAGAAGACCCAGAATTCTGCCGATTCTTCAATATAGGGTTGATCGACACCGAGATGTCTGACTTTTTTTCGAAGAACTGGATCTGTGATGCGAATAATGGATACCGCCTGAAGAAGACTGAACGATGAAGTTTGATTCGCTGCCTGAAATATTGCATCTATTTGTTCCTCAGTTAGGGGTTGAGATGTGTAAGAACGATACGATGTATGGTTATGAAGCAATTCGAGTGTGTTATTCATTAAAAAACTCTCCTTTATTCGTTGATTCCATGTTCCTGCAATCCGTATTCGTAAGGAACGCCCATATTCTCGCGTAGTGTTTTTCCTTCATATTCCTTATGGAATAAACCGCGTTCCTGCAAGATAGGAACTACCTGATTCACAAAATCTGCAACGCCATCAAAGGATACATCGGGCACGACTGAGAATCCGTCACATGCTTCAGCCAGAAACCATTCTTCCAAGAAGTCAGCAACCTGTGTCGGTGTGCCTGCAACGACCGGATGATAGTTGATGACCCCGTGAGCGAGAACATCCCTTACAGAGTGTCCTTCTTTCAATAACTTTAAGGCTCTTGGAGAACGTGGGTCCATGGGGTTGGCATATGCGTTTTTCAACAAGTCAGCCGCTAAAGGTTGATCTATATCTACGGAGTTTACCGATAAGGGTAAACCAACCATGGAGCCGAGGTAACTTACCCTGCTGGGAATTTCCTGGGGATTGAAGCTCATAAGCTGTTTCCGACGATCCAAAGCTTCTTCCTCCGTTGAAGCCAGAGAAAACATAAAACCTGCAAACATTTTGATATCATCGGGGTTTCGACCAAAACGGGCAGCACTTTGCCTTATGGCTTTTCTGTGTTCACGGGCAGACGTAATATCATAAGGATTGGTGTACACTCCCGATGCATATTTCCCAGCTAATTCTAATCCTTCACCTCCTCCCCCTGCCTGGAAAATTACTGGTTGCCCTTGTTCGGATGGAGGAATCGGCAAAGGACCACGAGATGCATAATATTGACCTTTAAGGTTAATAGGCTGGATTTTATGCATATCCGCAAATTCCCCTCCTTCTACATCTAACGTCCAAGCGTCTTGTTCCCAACTCCCCCACAAGGCCTGAACAATTTGTATGCTTTCATGTGCCTTGTCATAGCGTTCTTGGCGATTTTCAACCCGGGTACCGAAATTAGCCGCCGCTAGGGGGTCGGAGGTGGTAACTGCATTCCATCCCACACGTCCATGACTGATAACATCCAAAGCTTTAAACTGACGTGCAATGTTGTAGGGATAATTAAATGTTGTAGAGAGGGTAGCAACAAGCCCGATGTGTTGTGTCTCTCTTGCTACTGCCATCAGTGCCAATATGGGGTCCATAGGGAACATAGGCGTCTGAAGGTCCAAATTATTGGATAAACCTGGAGTGTCATGAAAATCATTTGAAATTTTCCTTGTTCAGCTAATTTAGCCCGTTCTACATAACCATCCATATTGGTGTAAGCTGCAGGATCCGTGCCAGGCATTCTCCATGCGCTAAATTCGGCTCCATAACCCGAAACCATCTGTAAAGCCAGTTGCATTACACTTCTTTTTTTCATAACGTTTTTCTCCTTGAAGATTATAGATATTGTCGTTGACCGGTCTGGGCTGATTTCTCGACGGTATCCAGTAACTGATGAAGTTTCACCGCATCCGCGAAAGTAGGTGCTAAGGTAGTGTCTTCTTGAATATCTTGGGCGAACTTACGATAAGCCTGAGCCATGTTTAGCACAAATCCAGAATCGTTATATAAAGATTGTGGACCAGAGTAATAGGCATCGGGAATGGTTAGTTCACGAAGCTCGTTATCCGTAGATCCTGCACCGAGTAGTTGATGTGATCCGAATTGAATGGATGCAGGGGCCCTCAGCACGATTGTGCCATTGTCTCCGAAAATTTCAAGTGTGAGTCCTGTCTGGTGTTTGACTCCCCCTTGAATATGAACATTGGCTGCTGCCCCATTAGTCAATTTTCCTGTAATCATGATCTGATCATCCGTTGTTTTCTTGATGACTTTCTCAATATCTACCAATTCGACTTCTGGAAACTGTTGAGCTGTGGTGGCAGACAATTCTGTAAAATCCCCAAGCATGTAAGTGAAGGCGTCCAGATTATGTCCCCTACAATGGTCAGCAAATTCCCACCAACGTTTCGGTCAAACAAGTACGCACTCGACTTGTCACCAACACCACCCATGCCATCAATGGAGATCTTCAAATTGGCAGATAACACTTTACCCACATAACCTTCTGTCAATAAATCTTTTACATATTGAACAGCTGGTGCTTGTCTGGCCTGAAGTCCAATCGCATTAGGTAATTGGGCAGAGGATGCCCATTCCTGCATTTCGAGCGCTTCCTCTGTATTAGAACCCAGGGGCCATTCACAATAGATTGGTTTGCCAGCAGGCACGACGGCTTTAACGGCGTTATAATGTTCCTTGACGTTAATACTAATAACTACCATATCAACATCGGTATGATGAGCCAATTCCTCGATGTTATCAAAGCCGTGATCTGCGCGAAAAGCTTCTGCGCTTTTTTTCGCACTTGCCATATTACTTGTCCCCACTGCGGTAAGCTCATACTCATCCAGGTGCTCAATAGCTGGAATATGTGTGCCACTTGCCCAGCCATTATTCATTGAGGCTCCTATGATACCTGTACGAATTTTTTTACTCATTGGTAAAACATCCCCTTGTTACAATTTATGTTATGGTCGAATATCGGTTTGTCTCCATCCCTATTTCCTTCTACTTGCTGTATCCCCTTATCAGTCACTCCTTTCTATGATATATTTATTTAGCTTGCTAACTATACAGCCGAAACATCATTATTATTCTTTCAGATTTGCGGTAAACTAAAATTGTTGTGGTGTTGACATCATCTTAGATGTATTTGTTTCGTTTGCAAAGAGGGCAATTTAAGTGAACATAGTATATCTTTTTGTACCTTTGGATTAGGAGTGATAGCAATGAGAGTATGCACTGATGGGTTTGATCAAGAGTTTATCAATGGAAAAGGTGACATGTACGCCATAGCGTTTACTCAGAATGTTCTTTCTGGACGTTGGAAATATTTTATCTTATGGTACCTAAAAGATGAAACACGTCGTTATACAGATATCAAAAAATTCCTTGGGGATCTATCTCAAGGCTCTCTCACGAAGCAGCTTAAAGAGTTGGAGAATGATGGCGTTATTCAACGTGATGTCTATCCGGAAGTTCCTCCGCGAGTTGAGTATTCGTTAACAGACAAGGGAATGAAGTTACTACCGATCCTTGAAAAGATGGCGGACTACGGTAGAGCATACGGCTAAGCAACTTAAACTAGGCTTCCATATTGCTTATCTTTGTTAAAGCGGGATGAATCCTACGAAGGATGAATTTCATGAATACGATATGATGGTATCAAGTTTAGAGGTGTTTTTCTCCTTACTTTTGGTACCGCTCTGACTATCGCCTCTTTCAGACTTCTCCTAATTTAAAATCCAAAAAGCCGCTAATATAGCGGCTCTCAATTGAATATGTAATACCCCAGTATGATTAAGATAATCGGCATTCCGTACAGTAATAGAGGAGAAAACGTATTTTTTCTTATGTTAAATTATAATCGTATAGACAAATAAAGTTGCTATTATAGCAACTTTATTACAAAGCATCTTTAGAATTGTTAAACATGTTCAGGTTCATAGATTCCGTAACCATTTTTGCCATTCTTTTTAATCTTGTACATGGCTCCATCCGCTTGTCTGAGAAGTTCGGAAGGCTCCTGTCCATGCTTGGGAAACAGGCTGATACCAATACTTATTGAAAGATTGATATAGTTTCCGGCAATTTTGAAGTGGGTACTAAATGCAGCTTCCACTCTTTTGGCAATGACCTCAGCATCGCGATCATCTTTCAGGTGGCTCAAAATGATGAATTCGTCCCCGCCAAGCCGTGCTACCGTGTCCGTACTCGGAACCGTTTCGCTTAACCGCTTTGCCATTTCCAGCAGCACTTGATCACCTACATCGTGCCCGTACGTATCATTCACCTGTTTGAAGCCATCCGCATCCACAAACATAATGGCAAGTTTACCATGGTTTCTTTGAGCATTACTGATCGCCCAGGCAAGGCGGTCATTATAAGCAAGACGATTAGGCAGACCTGTAAGAGGATCATGCAAAGACAAATGTTTGCTGATCTTTTCAGAGATTTTGATTTTGGCGTATTCCGTCTCCAGTTCCTTAATCAGGTTTTTTAGTTTATATACCCTTGTATTTACATTTGTCATATCACTAATTTGAATGAGGGCATAACTTCGATCTTCCAGATAGAGCGGATCCACATTCATATTTTGTCTTAATAAATGTTCATCCTCGCCTTCCTTCGGAAGAATAAATGCCTTATGTAGAGCGCTTGAGCAAAATCTGCTCTGACCATGATACAGCGCATTTTGCAGTATATTTAAATATACATTTGACTTAAATCTCGGGCATACTTCAAGCAAATTCAAACCGACTACGTCTTCTTTATTTTTGCCTGTAAGACGTTCCAACCATCCATTCCACACAACAACTTTCAATTGTCTGTCCACGATCATGATTCCCATATGGACCTTGTTCAGAGCTTGTGAAATGAGATTATCCATGGTCCGCCTCCAATAAAGCATCCATTTTGGCCAACAGGCTGGATATGGAGTTCATACTTAATGCGATGACAATGATACCTGTCACATCCGTATCTGCAAGTAAAAACGAGGTATGTAAAACCAGCACATAAACTTCATTCTGAAGCAAAATTTGTTGATCGGAATTGGTGACGTAGATCAGTTCAATATCAGGCAGAACATATTCCAGTTTGATCTCCAGGAAATTTCCGAATTCTCCAATAATGGCGTTAAGCAGGACATTGCTCACTTCCTTCAAAACGTCCAAATCCGTGTCCATCAGGTCCGGGTCGTCCGGTATAACGCTCTCGCTTAGTTCTCCAAGACAGATGTTTGCCAATACCTTAGCCTGCTCGACAGGAAACATTAAGAATGCTTTTCCCTGAAATTCGTATCCAAATTGTAAGGAGGATCTGAACAGATGACCTTCACTAAAGAAAATGTTATATCTGCGATCTCCAGGGTCTACATCGGATATGGAGATGAGTTCTACTTCAGGAATATTTAATACGATACGCTTCTCTACAATCTCCGACAACATGTTGGCCGCTTGTCCCACGTAAACGTTCACAAGTTCGGTCAGCAGATCCTTCTGTAAGTCATTCAGCATGACAGGCCGCCTGAATGAGTTCTATCATGGTAGTGGCCTTCTCTGCAGTTAATGGTTTATTCAGAAAACCAGAAATACCCAGCAATTCAACTTCTTCCTTGGTTGTCTTCTGAATATCTGCAGATAAAATAATAATTTTGACATGACGATTCGTTTCCCGAATCTTTCGAAGCATTTCTTGTCCGTTCAAACCAGGCATCAGCAGGTCTGTGGTTATAAGATCAGGTTGAAATTCCGTGAATAAATTGTATCCTTGCTCTCCATTGTTAGCAACTTGAATCTCGCATGCTGGAATATGATCAACAATCAGTTTAGTAAGCAGTTTCTGTACGAAAATGGAGTCTTCCACGATTAATACTTTCATTTTCTCTTCAGTCTCCTTGATAAAATGGTAATAGTTCGGGATGTCAGGCACTGTGTACAGTTCTTGATAGAGGGCTTTCGCGCGCAGTGGCACCCTGAAAAGAGACTGACTGGTGAATTCGAGTAAATATATAAATTATATTAATTTTGATTTGATTGTCAACAACATTATTGAATAAGTTAGATTCGTGTGCAATTGACATACTCTGGCCCACCGTTTAAAAAACACGCAAAAACGGTCACTAGAGTGACCGTTATTGATCGGTTATCCGGAACAGCATTAATTTTACTCTTTTACCCCTCCAAGCTGCAACCCGTGAACGAAATACTTCTGCAAGAATGGATATACGACCAGGATGGGTAATGCGGCTACAATCGTAATGGCTGCCCGAATGGATACCGGAGTGACCATGTTACGTGCAGCACCAAGATCTGCGCCATTGGCCACGGCTGCACTGCTATTGGAATTCATGGAAGACGATAATAATTTCATCAACTCATATTGCAGCGTGCTCAGGTTTTGTTTGGAAGACGCATACAGAAACGTATCGAACCAAGAGTTCCACTGACCGACTGCAATGAACAGTGCAACCGTAGCCAGCACCGGTTGGCAGAGCGGTAAAATAATGGACATGAACGTTCTGAAATCTCCAGCACCATCAATTTTGGCCGATTCGATCAGTCCCTCAGGCAGTGTCTGGATGTAGGTACGAATCACAATCATATTGAAGGCACTGATCAGCCCTGGAATAATATACACCAGGAAGTTGTTTAACAAATGCAAATCTTTCATTAGAAAGTAAGTTGGAATAAGTCCTGCACTAAAATACATCGTAAGAACAACGACAATCGTAATGGGTTTTCGTAATATATAATCTTTACGGCTTAGTGTGTAAGCCAGCATGGAGGTTAAGAATAGACTTAAGACTGTCCCCAAAACCGTTCTCGCCACAGATATACCAAAGGCGCTGAAGATGGTCCCTCCTGCAAATACGGCTCTGTAGTTTTGATCTGTCCATACCCGAGGCCACAGATAAATCCCACCCCGGATGGTGTCATTACCGGCATTGAACGATACAGCGAGTGTATTCACAAACGGATACAGGGTAACAATCGCGATTGCGATCATCAGTATGCCATTTAACGTATGGAAGACAATCGGTTCAAGCCGAGATTTATTGATTCCCATCTCTAGTCCCCCTTATATTAATCGGTCTTCCCCGAGCCGTTTGGCAATAGTATTCGCTGCAAAAATCAGTGTGATACTAACTACGGTCTTGAAGATACCTGCCGCAGTAGCCAAAGAGTAATTCCCGATCTGCAGTCCGTATTTCAGGACAAATATATCTATCGTCTGTGACCAGTCGACAACCACACCATTACCTAACAGATACTGAACTTCAAATCCAGCTTCCAAGATCCAGCCCATATTCATGATCAGCAAAATGATGACAATGGATTTGATTCCGGGTAGGGTCACATACAGCATTTTCTTATATCGGTTCGCCCCATCAATCTCTGCCGCTTCATAAAGGGAAGGATCGATCGACGTGATGGCTGCCAAATAAATAATGGCATTCCAGCCCACTTCTTTCCATACATGGGATGCACCTACAATGCCCCAGAAGTATTCCGGAACGCTAAGCCACATGATAGGTTCTTGAATGATATTCAGCTTCATGAGCACAACATTAACAATCCCACCATCAACAGATAGTGAACTTGCCACGATGCCTGTTACAATAATCCATGAGAGAAAGTGAGGTAGATACGATATCGTTTGAATGGTTCGTTTGTATAACTTGTGCTTGATCTCATTAAGTAAAATGGCAAATATAATTGCTGTGGCAAATCCAAGTACCATATTGATTACACTCATCGCAATGGTATTGCGAAGCACGTTAAGAAATGCATCGTCGGTTAGCAAAAACTTGAAGTGTTTGAGCCCGACCCACTCCTGCTGGGAGAAACTCTTGGCAGGACTGTAATTCTGAAAGGCCATGACCCAGCCCCAGATGGGATAATACGAGAATACGAGAATGTACGCAACGATGGGCAATGACATAAACATCAGTTGTCTCTGTCCGCGCAACCGTTTCAACAGTGGTGTTTTGGTAACGACTGTACGGGTAGTTTGCTCTGGTATGGCTCCAGGCGTGTTCGCCATCTTTCACTCCTCCTATTGGCTTGCAGCGACTTTATGCATGAATTCCCGGAAGGCACTTGCCTGAGCAATGCTCTGGTGAATGCCTTCCGAGAGAATCATTGCCGCATTTTTTTATTTAGCAGACCAGTTCTCGATTCTCCATTTCAGTTGTTCATTAATTCGGTCTTCATAGGATTTGACATCGATTTTCTTGTAAGCGTCTACATATTCATTCCAAATATTATCGAACTCATTTGGTTTTGACATGATCGCCTTAGGCAAGAATTTCAATGACGTGTCTGTCATTTGCTTGTTCGCTACCGCAGCATCAGAGCCTTCTTTCAGATCGACCTGCCATGCCGGATAGTACACAGGATTCTCTGGTGCAGGAGAGAAGAAGTCACTCCATGTCTTGAAGCCATAAGCATCCAATAATTCCTTGTCTTCCGGTTTAAGGTTGTCATAGAATTCCTCAGGCTGGTTGATTGCTCCAATCGCATTGCCATCTTCAAATGTTCCTTCGAGCTTCGGTGCAGCAGCGTAGAAACCTTCTGCTTTGTTAATCAGTCTCCATGCCGGATCATCCTGCTCTTTCCGTTGCTCTGGCGTACGATAGAATCTTCCCTCTTCATTCACCTGATAATCTACACCCTCTTCACCCCATGACAAGAGCTTCTGGTACTCTTCACTCATGAGCTTATCGAGGAATTTGATGAGTGCAACAGGATCTTCAGCATCTTTACTGATACCAAAGCCATTATTCAAGTTGATAACCGGTCGATCCAGATAATGGTCTGTGATACTTGTATCATAGACTAGCGGGAAGCCTACGTACGTCTGACCAATTTTGCCTTGTGCTACGAGTGGGTCTTCACCGGCTTGGAAATTCCAGTGCTGGTCGAACATACTCAGCACACGTCCCGAAGAAATTTTGGCCAGATATTGATCATAGTTCTGAACAAAGGCTTCTTTATCCAGCAATCCTTCATTATACAGATTGTTCAGTTCCTTATAATACCGTTTGGAGATGTCCTTGTCGGCAAAAACGCTCGCCACTCCATTCTCATCTACCACTACGCCCCCATCATTAGGGTGACCCGTTAGATGTTCTGGTGGATTAAGCAAAGGGAACGTCCGCCAGTCTGAAGCCAGTGTAGTAAAGCCAATCGTCGGTTGACCATCAATCGTTGGATTCTTCGCCGCATAGTCACGAACCAACTTTGTAAAGTCATCCAACGTTTTAGGAGTCGGGTACCCGGCATCCTTCAGAATGGACTTTTGGATCCAGAATGCAGGACCCGAATAGTAGTTACTAATGAACTCCCCTGTATACACGCCATAGTTAGGCAACCAGTAAATATGTCCATCGCTGGAGTCTTTCATCCGATTCCAGTCTTTGGCAAAGTGTTTCTTCAGATTGGGTGCGTGCTCTTCAATCAGATCTTCGAGCGGAATAACCGCACCAGCTGAGACCAATTTGGTATCTGCCGTGATCAGATCCGGGAAATCGCCACCGGCAATCATAACGCCGAGCTTCTGTTGAAGATCACCCACCAGAAATTCCATCTCCAGATTGACGCCAAGTTCTTCCTGAATTTTCTTGTAAATTCGGTTGTCTTTAGCTGGCGCCTGATTCGGCGTACCGATAAAGGCCGTGATGTTCAGTACCTCTTTCCCATCCGGTGTAGTCGCTTTCTCATTGTCACCGCTGCATCCTGCAAGTGCCAAACTCAAAGCCAGAACGAGTGATACTGAACCCCAAAGCTTCTTTTTTTCAGTCCCCCATGTACTTGCCCTCCTTGGAAGTGGTATGTCTTACTGCTTTTAGTATGAAGAAATGTATGCGGTTACAAAATATATATATTTAAGATCCACCCCCTGTAATTTCAGGTCTTCTTCAGGAGGAGTTCTTAGTTTCAAAGATCAATTCGCATACTTTTGCCTGTATTCTAATGGTTTCATGGCTGTACGTTTTTCGAAGTGCCTGAGAAAATGCTGGTAACTGCGGTATCCTACCTGTTCAGCAATTGCACTTGATGTTTGATTCGTCTGCTGGAGCAAACGCTTCGCTTCTTCCATTCGCAGATCATGTACTACTTCGATCACACCTTTGCCGTACTTTCGCAAAAAGGATTGTCCCAAATGGACTGGATTCACGTAGAATCGTTCTGCAAGCTCCTGGATCGTAAATGTTTCTCTATAATGCATCTGCACATATTCAGCAACCGTTGCCTGTATGCCTCCAAGTTGCCTTTCCCGGAAAATAGCCAGTTCTGACTTGCATTGCAAACAGAAATGCTCCAGATTGTTAGCCACCTTTGCTACATTTCGATGACCTTTCTCCAGGATTCCGCCCGCCAATTCGTTCATTAGTGCATTCGGTTCTCCTCCTAATTCTCTACACAGGGACAGTCCGCGGAATATAATGTGGGTAGAGAAAATATGTACAATCTCTGGCGCAGCCTTCATCTGTATAAATAGTTCAAAGGCATTGCGAATGGAGCTTGAGAGTTCTTCTGCAGAACCGTTTTCAAGCAATTCGCTAATATGGTCTACCTCTGACAGTGTTTCCGGATCAAACTTCCAATTCTCCAGCTGGATCTCTTCGGCAATCAAAAGGCGCTCCTGATTAAAAAACAAATAACGCCCAACCTCCTGTGCGGAGCGAAAGGATTCAGATAAATGCTCCAGTTGGTTGACCGTCATTCCAACCGCAATATGAATATCTTCACAGCCGTTACGTTGCAAGTTACTCATCAAACGCTGGGCAAAAGCTTTAATGGATTCAGATGTCCCCATCTCCTCATTGGCTTGCTCTCCCCATACAAGTCCCAATGAGTCTCTTGCTCTATCGATCACATAACAACAAGTTGTTCTGTCAGCCAACTGTTCGGCCACTGAACAGGCTTCTTGAATATCTCCCTGAAAAGCTATCCGCAGGTATGCCCAATGGGACTTGTTCAAACGAGGAAGGATCTCTGACATTTCCTGCTTCGATATTTCCTGCTTATCCTTAATCAATGCGGACAAAAATGCTTTGATCCTTTGCTCGTTGGCATGTTCCCGCATGCGCTCCTGGTTTTCACGTTCCTTCAACTGCACTCGGAGGCGGACCAACATATCCTCTGCTTCTGTACTGTCAACGGGTTTGGTTAAATAATTGGAGACTCCTAATCGAATGGCTTGCCTCGCATAATTAAAGTCACTGTATCCACTCGTGATAACGAATAGTACAGATTCATGTTCCAATCGGCGCGCCTCTTCTACAAGTTCCAGCCCATTCATGACTGGCATCCGAATGTCTGTCACCACGAGATCAGGTCGATCTTCTTGTATCATACGGATGGCTTCCTCACCATTGGCACATACACCTTTAATTTCGAATCCATGCTTCTCCCAATTGATCAGAAGCTGTAACCCTTCAATTGCATAAGGTTCATCATCAACTAACAGTACTTTATACATGAGAGTTTACCTCCTATTTCCTCTGTTCCATCCTGGAGATCGGTATACGGTATCCTGCAATGGTTTCCTTTCCGGGTACACTGCTTAGATCGAATATCGCATTACCTTCATAGAAGAGCTCCAACCTGCGGTAAACATTGCGAAGTCCCACATGCTCCCCGTTCCTTGGTCTTTCAGAGCGAATATCTCTCAGGAGCTCGGTTAGTCTTCCTGCATCCATACCGATGCCATTATCGATCACCTGGATAACCAGCTCAGAAGCGTTTCGTCGCGCCGTTACTTTGATCTGTCTTCCATTTTTTCGAGCCTGCAAGCCGTGTTTACATGCATTCTCAACGAGCGGTTGAATACTCATTCGGGGAATGAGCAACGAAGCCGCATCAGGATCAACCTCGAAGGTGTAATCAAACAGCTCTCCAAAGCGAAACTTCTCAATCTGGAGATAAAGATTCGTAAATTGCAGCTCTTCCTGCAAAGGAATCAGATTGTCAGAATGACTGAGCAATTGTCTCATCAGCATGGAAAGACTTTTAATAATCTCAACGACTTCCGTATATCCATTCTTCGTACTAACAACCAGCAAGGCATTCAATGTGTTAAATAAAAAGTGGGGATTCATCTGACTCTGAAGCATGGATAATTCGGTCCTGACTTGGTCCAACTCCAAATCTTTGTGACGGATTTCAAGTTTATATACGTCATTAATCAGCATATGAATTTTACCAATCATGATGTTAAATGTACGAATAAGCCCGCCAATTTCGTCACGGCCTTCCTGAATTTCAATCAGATCGAATCGTTCATTGCGAACCTTCTCCATATGCCTGGACAGCTTGCGAATCCGATAGTGGTAGGAACGCAAAATAATATAGATCAATACAGAGGGGACCACAATACTAATGGCAAGTAATCCCAAAATGGATTTGAAGGCTTCTCTCAGCAGGTGGTCAAGGTGACGCGTATCGGCAACGCCTATCAATTTCCATCCCTTCAGGTAGGCTAGATTGCCCAAAGACTTTTCAAGCGTATAAGCAGAATTGCCAGATTCCTCAGCTATTGAATCGTTTTCCGGTTTGGATAAGTCCGTTTCGCTGAATTCTCCACTTGAAACCACTGTTCGATTGCTGCTGTCTACCAGACGCAGCTGAAGACTGTCTGATTCCCGATTCAGAATGCTATACACCCGGCTAAGTTCCAAATCAATCTTGGAATACTTATTGTAATTGGCATAGGAAGTATAGGTATCCATTTTGCCAATCACACTGATCCGTCTTCCCGCATTAAATCCGGATGGCTCCAAATAATCCACGACAAGAATGCCTCCACTGGTGGATTTCAGCTGTTTCAATCCAGGAAGTACATTCTTGTCTTTCATCACGATATAATGACTGCCCGTCTGGATGGTATCGTTATCGGTATAGATACGCACCTCCAGAATATTCGCTGACATATACCTTGTTAATTTATCTCGCAGAAATGCATGGTACACGCTGTAATAATCGACGGGGGAACCATAGGTCCGATCCAATGCCTCGTACAGCGAATCGTCTGCTGCAATGATTCGGCTCAGAGCAACGCTCTCATCAATCATCCCCAGCAGTTCCCCAGCAGCCCTGTCGATGGATTTACGCAGATTTTCCTGTTCTCTAATCTTGATATCTGCAGAGGTTCGTTGATAGAAGAAGATATTAATCGTTATTACAGGAAGGAGAATACTAAGTACATAAATAAGCAGAAATTTGGATCGGAGAGGAATATCATTAACTTTACGGAACATCCAGAATTTATGACGCATATGATCACCCTTGATTTTTGTTTTTATAGACGGATGGAAGCTCCCCTGTATGCGCTCTGAATTTTTGGGTGAAATATTCAGCATCATGATATCCCAGCCGGAAGGCAATGTCAGTGATCTTCATATTGGTACGCCGCAAAAGTTTGCGAGCCTCCTCAACACGAAGCTGGTGCACATAGTCACTGAAACTGACTCCCATCTCCCGCTTGAATTGTTGTCCCAGGTAGGCAGAATTCACGTGAATACGATTAGCTACATCTTGTAATTTGATTTTACTTCGATAATTTTGCTTCAATTCATTCACTGCTTCTGCAACTAGCCCTCCGGTACCCGACTTTTGCTTCAATTCAGATTGGGTCAGTTGCTCGGACAGTCGAATACACAGCTCTTGCAAAGTGCCGGAAGACCAACTCGCAGCCTCATGCCATTCTTTTTCACATAGGATTTCTGTGCATACCTCCCTTTTGCCATATTTTCGTAGCAGCTCTCCATGGATATAACGAATGACATGATGGATCCATTCCAATGAAACCTCTGCTTTCTCACGCTTCTCTAGTAAAGCACTCACTGCACGATCAATGGATTTCGTGTTTCCTGCATCAATCAACGCCAGGATCTCTTTGGAGATGTTCATCATTTGTTCCAGATCATATTCTTCGTTTATTCGATATTCATTTAAATTTTGTTCCAGGGCTTCATCTGTACTCTTGATTTCACTTTGCTGTTTATGCTCATTTCTGCGTTTGTTGAGAGGCTCAATCATTTCCATTAGGATCTGATGAATTTCCTCGGGAACAAGCGGTTTGAGCACATACTGATCGACCTGATACCGTATCGCTTGCTTGGCGTAATTAAAATCGGAGTATCCTGTAACGATAACAATTTTAGAGGTATAGGCAAGATCTTCCCGCAACGTGTGAATCAAACCGAGACCATCCATAACAGGCATCTGAATATCAGTGACGACAAGATCCGGTTCAACAGCGTTGAATAAAGCAAGTGCTTCCTCTCCATCCGTTGCTGTTCCACACAGCTCATATCCACAAGCTCGCCAGTCAATCATCGTTCTCCATCCTTCTAGCATAAAGGGTTCATCATCCGCGACAATGACCTTGTACATTAGCTCACCTCTCTTTGTCCGTGATCAGCTGGATGTATTTTATCTATATCTATGGGTAGATTCCACTTGTTGCGAAAATGCTAAACAGCAGAACAACAGCAGGAATGTTGTCTGCTCGCACAACGTGGAGAACAAATTTTCACCAGTCTCATCATCATTAATCAATTACACCGAAAATAGGTTCATCAGATCCTTATAAGAACGCTCCGATTGTAGCGAAGCGCCGGATGACATTTCAAGTGTAACGCTTACATTTTGGTACAACAACCTGTCAAACTATAGGTTTTCACCCGACAAAGTATAGGTTTAGCCCAGTAGTAAACTACGGTAAGGAAGAATATAATTATTCTCCACGCGCAATACGGAATCCTTGATCGGGGCCAAAACCATTGGCATCAAATTTGCCTCGGAATGATATTTCATTGTTATTGACACCGCCCATCCAGCCTCCGCCTTTCACAACTCGCCAAGTTTGATTGGGTCCTTCCGAATCGCTGTACCATTCCCAGCACCATTCTCTCACATTCCCGGACATATCATGGATACCTAACTCATTTGCCTTCTGAGTTCCGACTTTTTGGGTTTGATTACGATTGCTCTCAATAACGGGCCAGCTCCAGTCCCCGTCAGAATGTTGTCGCCAGCATTTTTCCAGTACCAAGCAACTTCATCCGGATTATCACTTCCACTGTAGGTGTAATTCAAGCTCTTTTGGCCTCCGCTTGCAGCGTATTCCCATTCTGCCTCTGTGGGTAAACGGTAACCGTTGGCATCTTCGTTAATGGTTACATTCCATTTTATATTGTCGTTTTCATTTTTATTATTCGTGTCCTGGTTGTCCTTGTCTATATTGTAATAAGGTTTCAGGTTTTCTTTTATACTTTTTTGATTACAGTATTCCACTGCGTCATACCAGCTGACCATTTCAACAGGCAGATCATCTCCCTTGAAGCCAGATGGGTTCTCTCCCATGATTTCCATCCATTCTTTTTGAGTCACTTCGTATTTGCCAATATAGAAGGAATCCAGCGTTTTATTTGTTTCATGCTGACTCGACTTAGTGCTCTTAAAGGCTCCCCCTTCAACAAATACCAATCCATCGTTTAATTCAGAATTACTCGCTGAACAAGCACTTAGCGTAACAAGTATTGCGATTAAAGTTAACCATATCAGCTTCCTCATTCAATGATTCTCCTTTGCTAAGCTTGAATCCGGCAACGCCGAGGATCGTTAGTGGTGAATAACGATCCTCTACGCTTCCGGAAAATTGAATTCAAATGCAGGTGCAGACGTTGAACGGTATTACATCATTTTTACCAAACCGTCACGTTTGCGTTACCGCTGCTTTGATAACCCTCTGTTGCCATCACCTGATAGGACCAGCTATTTCCAAGGTACATGCCTTTGCTCGCCCATGCATTCACATGATTGCTGAACGTAATGGTAGAATTGACACCCGTCGGTCTCTTGGTCTGTCTAACACTCCAATACTGAGGGAAAGTCTGGGTACCATCAATGGAAGGTGCATTGTATCTCATCGTTGTATAGATATCATATGTGCCACCATCACTATTCACCGTTCCCTTATACGTTCCGGTCGGACGATACGTTCCCCAGCTATCTACAACGTAATATTCAATTAGAGCGTTTCTAGTCCAACCATAGAAGGTGAGATAGCCGTTACCTGAAGGAGCGAACACACCGGCATTGTAATTGACTACCCGATTAGGTGTGCCATATGTCCACCCTTTTCCGACAACAAAGTTCCCGGTATTTTGCCAACTCACGCTGTAATTTCCGCCTGACCCGTTAACCGCGTTGACCGTTCCTCCACCATCTGTCCAATTCTGCCAATAATCTGTTGCAGCGCTGGATGTAGCCGCAAAGACACCAAAACTCATGGAAGCTGCAAGGACAACAGTCATTAATTTTTTACCGAATTTGAACATAGAATAATACCTCCTGATATTTTAATAGATTTGGTTGATGCTACAATCCGATATGAATATCCTTCAGCATATTTCACTTGAATAGACGTTGCGTAAACAAATACAGATCGTTCTTCCACACGGGCCAATCATGTCCCCCGCTTTCCTCATGCCAGATGTGAGGTACGCCTTGTTGCGCCAAATATCGGTGAACTCCGAGACTAATCTCTATCAGATTGTCCTGCTCACCGCAAGAGACCCACAACAGCGAGAGTAATGAAGGCGCTTTCGTAAGATCGGTGACAAGTAGCTCCGGCTCTCTGGTGTTCGGGCTGCGGAGAAAGCGCCGATCCATGCGAAATGGTCCAGATTGCTTAATCCGATATTTAAGGATTGACCTCCACCCATGGATAAACCAGCAATCGCCCTTTTATCCCGACTTGTATAAACAGGATAGTTCGACTCCATGTGAGGGATCAAATCGTGAAGCAGATCGAATTCAAATCGTTCAAATGCTTTGATTTTCTCAGGTTCAAACAAGTCCCCTTCAGCCCGGTCATTCAACATTGCGCGACCATTAGGGAAAACAACAATCATTGGCTCAAGCAAGTTATCGTTGTACAGATTATCCAGAATAATTTGCGGAGAACCATGAGTATGCCATTCAGACTCGTCGCCACCAATACCATGCAATAGAAAAAGTACAGGATACTTCGTTGTCGAAGAAAATTCTGGTGGGGTGTACACCATCGCTTTACGGGAATTGCCAACCGTCCTGGAGGTATACTCTACCGTCTCCATGGCTCCACGCGGTATATTCTCCCGATATTGGTCATACCCCGCTGCTGCTGAGATCAATTTCATTCTCTTTTTCCTCCGAACATATGAATGACTATCCGTCTTCAATTAATCCACATAGCCAAACCCCAGAATGGTGAAGCATTTATGTTCATGACCTTCCGCCATTTCGATCTCGATGGAGTGCTCCCCAACATGCTCTTCGTTAATCAGAAGTGTGGCATGGCAATGGGTCCAGTTAATTTTACGCGGATCGACTTTTTGAACGGACACCCCATCAACCTTGATATGCGCAGTTCCGAATTCGTCGCTACCAGAATCCTTGAAGATCAGAATGAGTCGACTGCACTGCAAACTTATCTTAAAGCTGCTTTGAGTCTCAATTCCCACCCCTGTACGCATCCAGTTGTTGGGGAACTGGGGTGTACCATAGTCATGAGCATCCATTTCAGCCATCTGCAGATCCGTATCCTTTTTGCAAAATGAGCCTGCATCGATACGGGCAATGGTATTGCCATTTTTTCGATCCAACAGCTTCACATGAACATATTCATTTCCAATTAGCGGAGCCTTTTCAATATCATGATCTTTCTCATCCCACTCCGAACGATTCGTCACGTCGAAGAGATACTCCAAACCATCGGCCATAATCCGATGCCCTGTGTTAGTCGGATGATATATATCATGGAAAAATTCCTTTTTGGAAATAATGTTGCCCTCAGCTTTTGTCATATTGAACTGATCTACGACAGCATCTTTTATACTCACCATGGGAAGATCATAATGCCAGCCTACCGGAGCGAGACGATCCTGTAGATTCCAGTCATTTTCAAATACACTGAATAACAAGATGACTGCTGGCTTGTTATCGGCAGCAAGTGCTTTGAGCACCAGACTCTCATAACATTTGCCTTGGGTTTCATCATCTGCGTCGTTGACTGCGAATTCGATTACGACGATATCCGGCTTAACCTTACCTTCCCTTAATACATCACGATCATAACGTACAATCCCCAATTCCGAAGGAGTTCCTCCCACACCTGCTTTAATCAGATGAATCGGACTATCTTTTGAAAGCGCAAACATAAATTTGAATGACTCATACGACCGATAAGCGTAACTTTGGAGATGAATAGGTATTGCACCAGCACCTTGAGTAATGGAGCCCCCAATATAAGCAATAACGACAGGTTCGCCGTTTTTTGCCTTCTCAATGGCTCGTTTTAATCTGACATTTTTCCCTTTGTTCAGAAGAGACCGGCCAATCATATCGCGATATCCATGAGATTCAAAATCAATTGCGGGTTTGACCGCTGACGCTGTCACTCCGACTGGATCGCGCGGTGCAGTGAATTCACCTGCATCTTCTGAATCCTGGAGCATAAATCACCATCACATCCTTTCGGCTAGAATTTGATCATCCTAGAACAGTCTTTAAAGGATCACAGCTTGTACGATATTTGGATCAGGTGTGATCCTTCCCCAAAGTGTATCCCTTACATAATTTTACAACAACCTGACAAATTATAGGATTTCCACCACTATATCATTTTAATTCGACTACAATTGCATGCAGATCAGAACACCTATAATTTTTCATGTAAACGCTTTAATTTGTATACTATTTCCATGTTATAATTTTGAAAAACCGCATTGCTGAAGGAGGACACGCATGAATATCACGGGTCAAGGCGCGTTGGATACGGGCACTTATCAGAATCTGTTCCTGAAGCTGGGCTACGACGAGAATAAGATTTCGACCAGATTGGAAGAAACATGGAACGAGCTTTTTTATGGCGATGAAAATATTCGAATATATTACCCTATGGGTGAGGACATGGGATATATGCTGGACACGGGTAATCTCGATGTTCGCTCCGAAGGCATGTCTTACGGCATGATGATGGCTGTTCAGATGGACAAGAAGGAAGAATTTGATCGACTCTGGAATTTCTCTCACACGTATATGCAGCATACCGAAGGTCGATACAAAGATTACTTCGCTTGGCATTGCAAGCCTGACGGTACCCGGCTCTCGCCAGGACCTGCTCCTGATGGTGAAGAGTTTTTTGCCATGGCGCTTTTTTTTGCCTCCAACCGCTGGGGTGATGGCGCTGAACCTTATGATTACAAGACACAAGCCCGCAAGATCCTTCGTGCATGTATACATCAGGGCGAAGACGGCGTAGGTGACCCCATGTGGGACCCGGAAACAAAACTGATCAAATTCATTCCAGAAACACCGTTTAGCGACCCATCCTACCATCTGCCTCATTTTTATGAACTATTCGCGAAATACGCAGATGAAGATGACCAGGCTTTTTGGAAAGAAGCGGCGTCCGCTAGTCGGGCTTACCTGCATACAGCCTGCCATCCCGTAACCGGACTTTCACCTGAATATGCGAATTTTGACGGCTCACCGGGTCCAATACAGCCACATGGAGATTTCAGACATTTTTACAGTGATGCTTACCGTGTTGCTGCAAATATAGCGCTGGACTGGGAATGGTTCCGCAAGGATCCATGGCAGATTGAACAATCCAATCGGATTCAGTCTTTCTTCAGTGATATCGAAGTTTCCGATTATCGTCGTTATGCCATAGATGGAGAAGCTTTTGACGAGCCTGCACTGCATCCCGTTGGTTTACTGGCTACCAATGCCATGGCTTCACTGGCTGCGGACGGCCCACATGCTGACTCCTTTGTTCGCAAGTTTTGGAACACACCTCTGCGTGAGGGAGAACGACGTTATTACGACAATTGCCTGTATTTTTTCAGTTTGCTGGCCCTAAGTGGAAGATATCGCATGTACTAAGGAGAGGTGTACGAGCCGATGCAATGATATGGAGATCCTCTCAGGAGACTTATCACACAAAAAAACGTTCCCGGCTCGCATCTGCTGATTGCGAACCGGGAACGTTCGGATGTGCCAATATAGGCAACATCATCATCTTTTCTCTCTCTGTACGACATGCCTCTTTAGGAATTAAATGCATCTTCATGGTTGCTGGTTGTCTCGTACTCATAAGCTGCGCTCCCCGTCTCGGCCACAGAGAATGGTTGATCAACAGAAGCATCATTCCCCAGATTCAGGTAAACGCTGTACCTTGTTTCTTCCACCCTAAACAGCGGAATGAAGTTCAGGACTTCTCCTTGCTCACTTTCTGCAACGAATGCCAGTTCCTCCCCGGGAAGTCTGACGATCTTTTCATGCAGATTGCCTGCCGTCATTCCCTTCACTCTTCTGTAGTCCCCAGCTGTGCAAGCAGAATGCTACCGTACATCACCGCGGCCTTGCTATCCGTACCTTGCAGTGGAACCAGATGCAGCTTGGCATCAATCTCAATCTCGATGGTATCCCGATTATGAAATTCTTGCTGAATGACGATGTAACCGTTCTTATGCTGCACATCTGCGGCACTGGCGTTGATTTTCACCGCTGCAACAGACTTCTCTTTCAGGTACAATGCCAAAGTCACGGGTCTTACCGTCTTGATCACCAGGGTAGACACAAGCGTATCGGGATATTTGCTGCACTGCTCAATGCGGGTGTGCTCACTCCATTCCACGATTGACGAGATAAATGCATTCAACAGCAGTCTGTTTCCACTTTTGAACCAGATGTTTTTCTGCAGTTCACTCATCGCCTCGATGCCGGAAGCCGTACAGCACCAGAAGGACTCAACGGCGCTACTGAAGGTTTTAGTTACACCGTTTCCCATTGGTTGGTGGTATTGTGACAGCCCTGTTTGGCTGCTCGCACTGTTCAGAATCGCATTATATTTCAATATTTCCATGTGATCCAGGTATTCAACCACATCAGACGATGAAAGCAATCGCTCCAGTATGCGTTCTGTATTGTGTGCGCAGCAGCTCTCACTCTCTCCACCTGTTAGTGCATCTTCCATTCTCCCGAAGCCGCCCCAATGTTCCGACTTTTCGGAAACCCCACCCTGAACAGGAGATGAAGCCTTTGAACTATTATTGCCATTGGCAAATGTTCTCCCTTTTAAACATTCGTAAAAATGTACAGCCGCCTTTCTGTACTGGTTTTCACCCGTAATCTCGTGACGGTGCATTGCCGCTATGATCATGGGAAGATGGGTGTTGGCATGCAAATCTGCAAGCATATCCTGGCTGTTAACCAAGGGGCCTATAAAATATTCTCTGTCGAACAGCTGTGCAAGCTCCAGTATTTTCACATCCCCGGTAAGTTCGTGGAGTGAGTAAAGTGCATCACCCATCCCACCAAACTCATTTGCCGGATTCAGCATAGTACAGCGGAGAATGCCATCGATTTGCCACAAAGAGAGCCTCTCAAACCGTCCAGATATATAATGGGCCATATTCACTCCAAGCTGCAAAGCCTTCATATTCCCCAGATATATATGGCAGTCGATAAGTCCTTGCATTATTTTGTGAAGGGTATAGTACGGTGCCCAGACTTTTGGACTATGCTCGCTTTCCAACTGGTCAAGCTGATCCTCCTCGAAAGCGCTTAAGTATCCGTTCGGACGTGCACAGGATTCCAGGATATCAACTATCTCGTTGGCCTTCGACGTCAGTTCCCGTTGCTGATTGGCAAAAGCCAATTTGGCACATGCCGATAGGAAATGTCCTGTAAAATGTCCTCTCAGGCCACAATTTTCGGCTTCCCAGCCGTTCAGCGGTTCTGTAAACGATGGCATTCCGGCATTTAGCCTGAATGTGTGTACTAGCCGTTCCACGTTGAATGATATCAAATAGGTTTGCACAAGCTGCTGGCGATGAGCAAAATCTCCATTGGTCAACCTGACTTCATTCAAGCTAAAATTGGTAAACAAAGGGCACCTCGTTTCTACTAGATAACTGAACGGCTCCACCTTGTGCCTTCAGATCCTTTCATTATTTGGTAACTGAAGAAGTATCATAGGAAGATTGCATAATCTCCAGATAGCGATTAATGTTCAAACCTTCCAGACCTTTTACATATTCATCCCAATCCTTATCCAGACTTTTGGCGCCTGTAATAAATTGCAGGGCGTTCTGATCGATGTAATCCTTGAGATTGGTCTGCATCATACTGGCTTCATCGGCAAGAGTCGGATCAACCCACAATGCCCAATGAGGGAAAACGTCTTTCGGTTCCTTGCCCTCCATTAACAATGTTGCCTCATAGAGCCGTCGCTCGTAACCATCATTGGCATAGATGTCTGTTCCCTGCACTTCGGCGTCCCGATATGCCCGGTGATGATTGTACTGACTCAATGCAGCCCAGCTATCGTTACGAGGTTCTTCTCCGGAAGGAAGCGGGATGGCTTTATAGAGCGGTTCTACCTGATCATTGAGCGCCACTTCACCTTCCTGTGGTTTGCGCCAGCTTGTGCCCTCTTCTCCCAGATAAGAAGCCATGGTTCCTTCCTGGGTGTAGAAATAATCCAGCAGCTTGATCGCTGCGATCTGCGTTTCCTCACTGGCCTTGTTCGTCAGTACAAAGGATGCTCCAGGATCAATCGGATAGTTATACGTCGCATAAGTGGCGTTCGGTCCCTTCAGTGGAGGGATGGGATTATAATCATTCCCGTAAGGCGAACCTTCGGCAGTGGTTACAAATAACGATGGATGCATCGCTGCTCCTGCACCGAGAAGCTGCGCATCAGCGTTATCACCGATTTTTTTGAAAGCACCCACGTTTTGAGTAAAGGCGCCCGGATCAATCAGTCCTTCATCATAGAGCGATTTGATATAAGCAAGTCCTTCTTTCCACTCCGGTTTGTTCACTACCGTCTCCACTTTGCCCTGATTGACAATTAAGTAGTTCCGATCGTCGTCATAGATAAAACCATTCATCAAATACGGGATAATGTGCACACCGAAATTTTCAGTCGAACCGCTTAGCGGTACTTCGTCGGCTTTACCGTTTCCATTCGGGTCCTTCGTTTTAAATGCTCGAAGCATTTCCTTAAACTCCTCTGTTGTCGCGGGTTCGTTCAAACCAAGTTGTTCCAACCATTTGGTGTTGACCCACATCTTGTTCGGGTATGAACAGTGGAAACATTCATTCAGTCCCGTCAGACCGTAGATATTCCCGTCCGGAGCGGTGTTCATGGCCCGATAATAATCATTGCTCTCAAGCACTTTTTTAATATTAGGGGCATACTCCTCAATCAGATCATTCAGCGGTAAAATAACCCCCTGTTGACCGAACTTCAACAAATCTGTCTGGGAGAAACGATCTACCCAAGGGATAAGCAGATATAAGTCCGGATAATCACCGGAAGCCAGTGAAATCTGTCTTTTCTCCGCTGCACCGTCGAATGGAACTGTGGTCCAGTTGAATTGAATATCAAACTTCTCTTCCATTTTCTTAGTGAATTTATTTGTAGACAAGTTGGTATCCGAACCCTGGTGAGCAAATACATTAATGGCTGTCTTGCCTGACGGATTGCTGCCTTCGCCGTTCCCCTTATCAGAACTTGAGCATCCGGCCAGTGCCAACGAGGTGAACAGCATACAGGCAAGCATGATGAATCCCACTTTTTTCAATACAATCCTCTCCCTCATATAAAATGGAAATGAACTTAGCCTTTGACTGAACCAATTAACATGCCTTGCACAAAATAACGTTGAACAAACGGGTAGATAATCAGGACCGGCAAGCTGGCCATGACAATTAACGAGTACTTCATGAGTTCAGCCATTTGCTGCTGTTTGATCATTTCTGATGCATCCATGTTCCCCGTACTGCTGTTCAAAATAAGAATACTGCGCAAGATCAGCTGTAGCGGATAGAGTGACTGTGATTTCAGGTAGATGAGGGCGTCAAAGTATGCGTTCCACTGACCCACAGCGTACATCAGCGACAGCACGGCAATAATCGGTTTGGCAAGTGGCAGGATGATACTGAAGATAAACCGGATGTCACTGCAACCATCAATATCGGCTGCTTCGGACAACTCTTCCGGTATCGAATTCTGAAAAAGGTGCGGGCAATAATGACTTGCCATACCCAGATGGCATTGGGAATCAGCAGGGCCCAGCGGGTATCAATCAGTCCCATGGTTTTGACTACCAGATAGGTAGGAATCAAGCCGCCTGAGAACAGCATGGTGAAGGTAATAAACATCATTAGAGAGCTGCGGCCGACAAATGTCTTTTTGGATAATGGATACGCAATCATAATCGTCAAGGCCACGCTGATGAACGTACCGCAAGCGGTATAGAACAGGGAATTGGCATACCCCGTAAGGACCTGATCATTCCGCAATACAGACTTGTAACCGTCGAACGTCAGGTCAATGGGCCACAACCAGACTTTTCCCGAGGAGACGGCAGCAGGACTGCTGAGCGAAGAACTCACTATATATATCAAGGGATACAGCACGGCAATCAGTACCACTGTCAGCATGAAATACACAACTGTTATAAATACGCGATCTCCCCATGATTCACGGATCGTACTACTGCTCTTAATTCGCGAACGACCTGCATTGCTCTGTGTGTTAGGCATGAATCGGTTCTCCTCCTTTCGCTCCTGTTACCATAAGCTTGTATTGGATAGTCGTTTGGCGACCGCGTTCACGGTTAATAAGAGAATCAGGTTAATCACCGAGTTGAACAGGCCAACCGCAGTAGCGAAGCTGTAATTGGCATTCAGCAACCCTATTTTATAGACATACGTGGAGATGATCTCCGAAGCAGACAGGTTGAGCGGATTTTGCAGCAAATATATTTCTCGAACCCGACAGCCATGATATTCCCTACACTCAGGATCAGAATGATGACGGCGGCCGGAAGCAGTCCGGGCAGATCCACATTGAGGATTTTTTGTATTCGATTGGCTCCATCAACTTTGGCGGCTTCATACAGGGATGGATCAACACCAGCCAGGACAGCCAGATAGATGACTGCGGAGTACCCCATTCCCTGCCACACATCGGAGAATACGTAGATGGATCGAAATAGCCCGGGCTCACCCAGAAAATTCACCGCTTCGAAACCAAGGGCGCCTGCAATCGTGTTGACAATACCCAGCCTCGGGGACAGAAACAGCATAATGATGGAGACCATTACAACGGTAGAGATAAAATAAGGAGCATACGTCACCATTTGTACTGTTTTTTTGAATCGTATGTTTTTGATCTCGTTCAGCGCGAGCGCCAGTAATATAGGAATCGGAAAACCAACGATCAGGCTGTAAAACGAAATGTAGAGCGTGTTCTTGATCAGCGTGACAAACGCCGGATTCTTAAAAAGCAATTCAAAATACTTGGTTCCGGCCCATGAACTACCCCAGATTCCCTTGATGACGTTGTAATCTTTAAACGCCAGCACCGCATTCACCATGGGTACATACTTAAAAATGATAAAGTAAGCAATCGGTGGCAAAATCAGCATGTATAGCTGCCAATGTCGCCTCCAGCTTCTGGCTAAAGCTTGCTTCAAGACAGACGGTTTACTTGTTTTCTCTACGGACTTGGATTCACTGGTCATTGTTGTTCTCAGAATCATCCCCCATTCATGTTCATGGCTCCAAATCGTGCTGAACTTCGACTTGATTTGGTAGCGCTTACTTTTTGAGTAATCATAAGATTGGGTGGGGGATGCGTAAAGGTACAGTTGAGCTGGCAAAGTACAAAAAGCGAATATATACCACGAGAAACACCCTACATTATCCGCTATGAACGTCCATTTTCCGAAACACACTCGGGGAAATGCCGCGTACTCGCTTGAACGCTCGACGGAATGAATGTGCACTGTTATAGCCGGTGGCCTCCGCTATCTCGTCAATGGTCTGTCCGGTGGACTGCAACAGGTTCGAGGCCGCATCAATACGTACCCGTTCTAAATAATCGGAAAGATTCTCGCCTGTATGCTCTTTGAACAGTTGGGATATAAACTTCTCGGACTTGCTCATATGTTCGGCAATCCGATACATCGTCAAGTTTGCGTCCCCGTAATTTTGCTGGATAAAACAAATCATTTCACTTACCGTATCTGCATGCGCTCCTGTTCTTCTCCTCTGAAAATCACCGCAGATGTCTTCTGTTAACTGTTTGAATTTTTCACGCAGCGAAGCGATTGTTTCTGTCATCTGAATGGATGTCACCCGCGTTTTATATTCCTCCAGCAGGGAGGAATCCAGCTTGAATTTGGGTTCGTCGAGCTTCAGAAAAGTCCCCTTCAACTCCATGATGAACTGCTGTGCCATATCGTAGGAGAGTTCCCGCTCTTCAAAATTACGAAGAAACAATTGCTCCAGAATACGTATTGCCTCCTCAGGATCGCCGACTTTGATTGTGTTGAGCAGGCGCTGTTCGGACTCAATCGGATAATAGAACATTTCGTTTTCCTTCATCGTATCTTCAAATCTCACCAGATAATCAGTTCCCATGTGAATGGCATAATCCAGAGCTTGTTTGGCTTCGTCAAAGGAACGCCCCACATCATTCCACACCTCATAAGCTGAACCCGTGGCAAATGTTGTGGATATCCGATGCTCCTGATAGATGCCATCCATTAAACTGTTCAATTCCTTCTCACATCTCCCTATAGCTTCACTCAGTGGGTTGTTTTCATCCAATGGGCAGGCAAAAGCGATCTGATCGGTTCCCCAATCCGTAATCAGCACATGAGAATTCCACTCGGTAAGGACCTGTTTGATGAGCACCCTTGCAACGCCCAGTTCATGAATCGTTTCTTCACTGTCCGGATTGGCGTATCCGTTCACCTTCACTAAGCCCGCCAAGCCCTTGCTGCTGGTAAGCGAAATATGTGCTTGAGAAGAAATAACCTCCAACTCCAGTGAGGTATAGACTTCTCCGGTTAACAAACGTTTGATAAATCCGTCTCTCAATAACGGAATCTGCTCATTCATGGCGTTTTGAAGTGAGTCATTATTTGCTATTAGATTGGTTATATGGCTTGCCAAAAAATCATATTCGTTGCCCCGTTTGCCAGGGAATTCGGTGAGCTGTTCACGAAACGAGGCCAACAGTTTGTACACGGGTGCGCTATTTCGATAGGCCAGAACCAGCCCAAACAGCAGGCCCAAAGCAATGGTTGCCAGCGTAAAGGCCAGCGTGACCTGTTTGATTTGATCCGCCTTTGTCATGAGTGACTTCTCCGGAATCCCTGCCATGTAGTTCCATCCATTTTGGCTGGATTGTATCGATATGAGCAGCCGACCATCGCTTCCGGGCTGTACGTTCTGTCCGCTCCGCTCCGTTTCTGCAGCGCTGCCTTCACTACGACGTTTCTGTGCCAATTGCTCAGCTTCCGCTTGTTCAATGCCAAGGGAGAAGATGATCTGTCCTTCCGCATCGGTGACCAGAGTCCAGCCACCATATTGATCCACAATATTTTGGGTAAGGCTGGCCATCTGATCCTGATCAATCATGATACCAATCGTCGCTTGCGGTTTGTTGAAGCTGTTCAAAGGCAAAGATTGCAGAAACGTAATGGCGGGAACGTCCGCAAGCACGGTGCCGAGTATTTCACGTTTATAGTTCCGAAGCGGTATAATTTCGTTAAAGTGCGGTTGTTTCAGAATTTGGTCATGCCACTGTTCAAACGGTATACCCTCCAGCTGATTGGCAGCATAATAATGCTCCGGACGATAATACACGGTTCTTGGTGTGATGATGGCATTGTAGTTCGGAATGTGTATGAAGAAATGAGACAGGTAATCATTGGTGCTGCTGTACATGGAGAGGCTCCGTTGCATGCGATTCATACCGTAGACGTTGTATAGATCCTGTGGCTTCGGGCCAGCAATCAAATTTTGCAAATCGGGATTGACAGCAAGCTGCCTGGTAAAGGCTTCGACTTGAAGAAGATTACGCTCAATGATCTCTTTACCGAGACTCAGTGACTTCAAGCTGTTCTCAATGGAGCTGGAACGAGCTGCCTCAATGGAAGCACGGTAAGAGGCATATCCCGCAATTTGAGGAATCATTAGAATAATAAGATACGAAATGAGAAATCGGCGGAACACGGGTGAGAATTTGGACCATAGGAGCTGCATATGTACCCTCCCTTTTTTATCAAGCGCTTACATTTCTCTATGATAAGGTAGCTGTTCAATGATACACCGGGCATTTCTTCCTGGTGAAGGTACAACTTCTTCTTTATGGTACATTTACATCCTACAGCGTACAATGCTTGTATGAAAATAAGTGTCTGCCTGCTGTTTGGTGCACAGATATAGTTGTATCCTACCGTGTCACGCCCTCCATGCCAAAGCAGTCAAAATTAAAGCAAAAGAACCTCCCCAAGCCAAGGGAGGGCTTAGGGAGGTTCTTTTGCTTTTTAATTGCTGACGGCAACAAATTTCCATTGCTGGTTAGTTGCACCCGTATACGTGTTCTGCTGCAACTTGGCACCATCCGAAGTGGAAGCGTTGGCGACTTCAATCGCTTTGTTGCTGTTCACGTTAATGATACTCCAGTATCCGTTTCCAAGGTCATTCACTTTGAAATGCTGAGCGGTTGTGTTCAGATTGCTCATGAGCTGCACCACTTCTCCATTGGTGCTTGTTCCATTGCGAATGTCAATGACTTTGTCCGGTGAGTTCACACTTGTCAACGTATAGCCGCCGTTGCCGATCGAGGTCAGAACCCACTTCTGAGGGTTGCCGCCCAGATCGCTCCACTGCTGAAGCTGAAGATTGTTTTCGTTTAGACCACCTGGGACATCAATAACCTTGTTGGAATGCCGGGCTACAATTTTGTAGGTTGCACCGGATACCAGCCCCGTTGTTGGTCCACCTGATCCACTGCCCGGGTAAGTCTGGGCACGTTCATGGTACCAGTTAAACAGGAATCGTCCCATGGCACTCCGTGAAGCATCCCCGTCCCACTTCAGGCCAGCCGTAGGATCGGCAAAGGAGCTTCGTGGTCCTTCACTTAGAATGAATCCGTTCATATGAGCTGCAATGCTGACATTGCCTGCTGCGTTGAAGATCGTTTTGGTATTCGTGCCGAAACCTTCATTGCTGCCATTAAACAAGTTTCAATAGGCCGAATCACCAGGTTTGTTTTTGAACCAGGTTACCTCGGTAATGTTAATCGGATATTTGTCAGCGGTCGCCTTCACGTTCGTATTCCACTGGTCTTGCAGGATGGAGAAGTTGTCATATGCGCCATAACCAGGGTACCAGTGAACCGCATATCCATAGTTATTGAGCGGATCTGTCAATGGATGGCTTGCCGTTAAGCTGTAAAATTGGTTGTACCCCAGACCTGCCGCCCAGATTACGTTGTCCGCACCTTGGCTGCGAATCGTTGAAATCATGGAATTCTGGAAATTGCGCAAGTCATTCCAGTGATCCACAAAGTCATTTTCCCCGTTGTACCCGCCCCAATGTCCATTCGCATAGGATTTCACCGGTTCGTTAATCAGTTCGAAATGAACGTTGTCTGCGCTTTTGATCTCAGGACGTGAAGCGAGATAACCCCAGATTTGATTGAATTTTTGCAGATTGGCAGATGTTGTTGCCTGATCATCCTTCAACGTGAAGTCCAGTCCCAGGACAACATAGACACCTTTTGTTTTGGCATATTGAATGTACGGAATAATTACATTTTGGGTAACTGTCTGCACACCGGCAAAGTTATATGTACCAGCAGCCACATCTCCCATGTCCTGACGGTCGATGAACAGACGGACCTGATTCATATTCCAGCCATGATTGCTTCCGTATTTCGGGCTGGTGTCTGCAAAGGTATCCGTAATGTCTTTCAGATAAGCCAGTGTAGCTGCATGACGGTTATTGCCGTGCAGATTGAGATAATAATTGCTGTCCTGGTAAGTCCAGTAGGCGCCTGAAGGTTGATGCCAACCGTTCAGAAGCACAGGCTGATTGTTGCTGTTCACCAGATTTTTGCCATTAACGTGAAGCTTGCCCATCGGCATACCCACCCATGCTTCGGCCTTGCTGCCTCCCCATGGAGCAATGGTGATCAATAAAGCTAGAATGAGTAACAGTTTACAAGATATCATGAACCTCTTCACTATAATTCCTCCTAATCTGATATATTGCCTTGCCATATTGCGAGGTAAGCTCCCTCAGAACGTATATATGAACACACATATCGCATAGGTCGGCGCTCGCTCCCGCAGTCCGTTCCACACCAGCAAGGGGATCCTTCGCAGGGAAGGGTCGTGGTTCGGCTGTGAGCAGACGTTCATGAGATCATTGCGAGCCCGCTTTTCACAGATGGAATGTTGCATGAAGTTCCTCCTCCCTTTTCCAATCTGATCCCACTTCAAACGTACAGGAAAACTTAACTTAACCGACGATTCCTGTACGTTCTACACTCTCTACGAAATATCGTTGCACAAACAGATAGATGACGATCAAAGGCAAAATGGCAAGAAGAATTCCTGTATCCTGGATCATGCTTAGATAGAACGGATCGGCCTGGGAAGCCGCACCATCCGTAACCTGCTGGGCCAGATTATACGGAAGAGACGATAACTGGGTCGACATGACTTTGCTTGAAGTCAGATACGTTGTTGTATAGAAGCTATCGTTCCACTGCCATACAAAAGAAAACAGCATGACTGTTACCATGGACGGAATTGCATTGGGCAGCATGATTCTTGAAAATGTTCGCCCGATGCCCGCGCCGTCCACGTAGGCCGCCTCCTCCACTTCCTTCGGAATGCCTCTGAAGAATTGGCGGAAAATAAAGATATACAAGCCAGCCTTGAGCGAATTCGCTGTAATCGCTGTCAGAATGAACGGCCAGTACGTATTGAGCAGATTAACAGGCTTGCCGGTCAAGAGCGTTACAAGCCCCATCAGGTCAAAGCTTTTCAGGTTCAGGTACACCGGAATAAGAATGGTCGTTGGCGGTACAAGAATCGTCAGAATGACACCGGCAAACAGCCAGTTGCTTCCCCTGAATTTCAGTCTGGCGAATCCATATCCTGCAAGTGCACAGGATGCTGTAGTCAGCAATGTTGTCGTCGCAGACAGGGCAAACGTGTTAAACAATGTTGCCCAATAATCCATTACGCGTATCGCCTGCTTGAAATTGTCGACAGAGAAGTTCTGTGGAATCCATACCACCACTGCCGAATACAGATCACCTTTATCCTTGACGGATGTTGAAACCTTCTGGAATATGGGAAACAGGATAACGAAGGAAAGCCCGGTAATCAGCACGAATCGGATTATGGCCCACAGCCAGCCTTTCCAATGCTCCAGCGATAATAATCGTGATGTTGTCACCTGGGACACCCTCCTTTCTAATCTTGATAGAAGACTCGCTTCGAGAAGATGATGGACACAATAACCAGAATGATGGCAATGGCCAGAAAGTAGACCCATGCCATGGCCGAGCTTAATCCAAAGTCAAACTTGACGAAGCCGGTGTCCCGGATCAGTTCCGTCATGGCATTATTGGCAAACGAATCAATGATGGTATAGATCGCGTTGACAAAAATAAGCGGGCTTACCATTGGAAATGTAATTTTCCAGAAGGCTTCATACCCCGTCGCGCCCTCCATCTTCGAAGCCTCATACAGTTGAGGAGAGATGGTCTGGATTCCTGCCAAAAAGATCAAAATCTGTACGCCGGATTGACTGACAATCTGATAGATCCGATCTACGGCGCTACTCAGATAGGTGACGATCCAATCGCTCACTCCGGCGTTAACCATCAGATTTTCAAGTTCAAATGTTCCCAGTGAACTTCCACCGGTGCTGCTCTGATTCACCGCTTCAATCAGGCTGGTGCTCTCCAGCGTCATAATTACTCCTGATGCCAGAATAACCGGCAGGAAAAAAATCGACCGTGCTACAGCCCGGCCCCTGAACTTCTGATTCAGGACGACGGCAAGGAACAGACTGAATATTACGATAAGCGGCACGTTGATGAGTACGTCTGTGATCGCTTCTATTAATGCACGGTTAAAGCTTGTATTAACGGTCAGTGCCTGAATGTAATTGGCGACACCCATGAACTGAATCGCTATGCCTTCTGCGTTGGCTTGAATTGTGCTCATGCTGTATCGCAGTGAGGCTAACAGCGGGATGAAGAAAAACAACACAAAACCAATGAGCCAGGGAAGCACGTAGATTACGCCCCACATGGCTTTTTGCTGAGCATACGTACGACTTCCCCATTTCCATTTCAGGAGCGTCTTCAGAGCTGCTCACCACCAGTCACATAGCTTTGGGCTTCCACTGTATCGTTATCAACTTTCACTGGGAAGTCGTTATAATTGACGATTACGAACCCGCCACCTTCATATGTTGTCCGGAAGACGCCCTCCTCCAGGGATTCATGTGATATCATGGAACGTCCGTCAAACGGAAGATTCACCTGGTTCACCTCGTTGTAGATCTCGGCAGCCAGATCGATCCACTGTTCATAATTCGCTGCGTAGAGATTATCATAATCCGTTTCTTTCACGACATGGTTTGGCGCATTGAACCATGCAAAGTAGGGGCTGGCTCCATATTCAATCAACTTCAGCACATATTGCCTTGCGTTCGTATATGTGGAGAGATTGTATGGAGTACCTGTATAGCTGATGCTGCCGTGTACAACGAGCTGATAGAAAGGAATCTCTTCATCCTCCAGCTTGAAACGGCTGCTGGTCATCGGCGCATCTGTCAGACCGGTTATATATGGCAGGGCATAAGCGTTTCCGCCTTCAGCTACAAGTGAGCCTGCCTGCTGCCGGATCTGTTCAAGTGCCTTTTTAACGGAGTCCAGCGCTTGTGTTCGGTCCAACAGCTTTTTCGGATTCATATCGCTGTTTAACTGCCCTGCCAAGTCATTCAGGCTCAACGACAGTCCATCCTTTTGCAGGGAACTGAGCTCAGCTAACATGTCTTCCGTCACGTCCTCCAGCAAGTTGGGTGATAGCACATAGGAAGGAGAACGATCCCGGTCCCGCCGCTGGATGGCCTGGTTCATCGGATACATGACCGCCGGTTCCTGAGTTAATGTACGTGAAGCTTCTTTGGACGGTTTGAATCCTTTTTTGGATTGCACATTGAGCAGAGCGATATCCGGATAGAAGCCGATGCCTGCTTCTTGTGTGTATGCGCTGAATTCCCGCAATCCCTTTTTCCCGCCTATAGCGCTGTCGACTTGAATGGTATCCGGCAGTCGATGATGAATTCCGCCGTTAAGCCATCCCGCATAGCGCACCTGAATATTGGACACCTTCTTCTCCGTCAAGGCGGAGAGAATGCTTTTGGCTTCATCAAACGTGGTCAAAGCCTCCGTCGAATCGTACGGTATGCCCAGCATATGCTTCCTTGTTGTCATGCCGCCGAACAGTTGCAGGTAAAAGGGAACATTGCTCTGCTCCTTGCTGGCATTCAGCTCGGGAAGTCCGCCATTCTGCAACAGGTAATCCCTATGAGAGAGGCGAGTCCCGAATAAGAGGCCTTATCTTCCCCTACAAAAGCATATCGAACGACGAAGTCGGACACGGTTGCTTTCTTCTGGAACTTCGGAAGTGTACGAACCATATCACTTGCCTGAAGCGTTACATCGCTCTTGTTCACGACATAGAAGCTGGGATATACGTTGTTGTAGCTGTTCAGCTTGCCGCTGATATCAGCATTCACAACGGCTACGGCATCCCCTTCTTCAATAATGCCCAGGAAAGCTCCCTCTTTCCGAATCATTCCAAATACAGGCAACCTGGCTCTGGCTTCATTCGAACTCGCTTCCCGCAGCTTCATGGTCATATCCGGTCCATAGATGTCCTGTTGGTAGGACGGATACTGCAGCTTGCCATTGTTAAAATGGATCAGTGCTCCCGAACCGTCCGGCACCAGTATGGAGCCCTCTTCATCTGCACCCCCGGCCCCAAAGTAATCCAGTACAGATATGCTGTTGATCGGATATTCCTCCGGGAAATGAATGCCTGAGGACGGAACACGCACAAGCAGATCCTCTCCATCCAGCTCATATTCCATCGTGAGCATAAACAGCCGTGGTCCGCTTCGTTCCTCTTCAATGCCGAACTCGGCATGATCCTGAACCAGATCCTCCGGTGTGTAACCGGCTGTGTCCAACGCCTTCAGGGCCCGGGACAGCTGCAATCCTTGCATCGCCTTATCAATTCGGACGTAAGCGCCTTCATCCTTGTCTTCCGCATATCCGACCTTCAAGGCCCGCTGCCCTGCTTGGTCCAGCTGTGCCAGCAGCTTTTCGTTCAAATCGCTCCTTGCTGATCTTCATCGGCAAGTCTTCGATGGATCGCTCAGTGCTCCCAAACTGGTAGTGAACTCGTACGCCAGCTGGCAACACCTCGTAGCTTATCTGCTTGTGTGCAACACTATCCGTGAAGGAATTCACGGTGCTGCTCTGTCCCAGGCTGTCGAAGAAGCTGAGCTTCGTTTGTGATGACAAAAGGTCTTTATTTATCCCGGCTGCAACCCCATCCTGCTCACGATCTGCTGGATTACTGCGCCAGATTTGCCCGCTCTGCGTGTGAATCACTGCTATCTCGGCTGTCTCTTCGTGAATGAACAACTGCAGCGCAGCGTTCTGTGCAATGCCTACCATACCCGGAAGGCGGACATCGGTGAACGATGATTTTAATTCCTCTCCGGGAGGCAGGGAGGGAAATTCCGTCTGATCTGCGGCAGCTACGGTCTCGGGAGCGAGCGGTGTTGACGAGAATTGACACCCGCCAAGAAGCAGACTGCTCGCGAGCAGCATGCCTGTTATTTTTTTGGCTACGGCATATTTCATAATCGATTCCTCCTCCCTTAGCCCCGAAGCACTAATTCCTGATAGATAGTTACGACAAACGATACAATCTGCTGAACCAGACTGAAGAATAACAGGCACAGAAATGCCATAAACGCCATCGCTACAAGTGTCAGCAGCATCGTAAGCACCGTTTTGGCTGGTGAATACTGATGAACTGTCATATTTCCCACAAATAACAGATATACCGTCCAGGCGATGGCGAGTGCATTGGAGAAATAATAAAAAGCAGTTTCCTGCGCAGAAATCACAAGACTCAGCCAGATCCATGGGAAATGAATAAGGAACAACGGGACCAGTGCAAAACACGTTGACATGAAAATTTCGGAGAACTTGCCCTCCCCGTCCATCAATGTGGTTAATGACCAGTTGGCTACACACCAAAACAGCACCGGTATAATGACATATACCATTTCGAGCAGACTGTTCAGATACTTTGGATTACTGAGATTAATGAGAAAACCGCTGTACTGGGCATGCAAAATTTTGGTGATCACCAGAAGCACCAGGATCATGAAAGCAATCAGCAGGGAGTTTCTCTGGTTCCGTTCATATTTTAATTCCCAGTATCCGTCAAACGGGTGAAATATCACATGCAGAGGGTACTGGTACATTTGCTTACTTGATGCCTGCATTCGTAGTCCTCCTTTTCTGCCTGCGAACGATGATGATGGTGACAAACGCAGCGACAGCCAGGAATAGTCCGGACATCATCCATGAAAAATGCTCACGCAACAGCTCTTTGCGGTACAAAAGAAACGCTTTGGAATACCCTTTGGGCTCCATGCTGCGCTTGAAATATTTCGCAGACTCGGCGTACTCCTTCTGACGAAGCAATGCTTTGCCAATTCCGGCATATGCATATTCCAGGTTAGCGTTCATCTCGGCAGCTTGGGCAAACAGCACTGAAGATTGATCTTCATCACCGTTATAGTAGCTGCGCACTGCTTCGTGGAGCGTACGCCCGTATTCGGTGGTTTGAAATACAGTGATTTCGCCAAGCGCTTTGTCCAGAACCAACATCCGGTCTCCCGCACGTTCCAGAGCAACAGGTGTATTAAACTGGCCCAGGCGATTCCCGATACCGCCAAAAATGTGGAGCAAATATCCGTCACCGTTGTAGGTAAAGATTCGGCCCTTGCTGGAATCCAGAACGGAGTACATATCGCTGTCCCCCACATCCACATCAATCAGTCGGGATGGTCCGGCTTCCTGGGTGTACAGGAGGTCACCCTGAGGGGTCTGATAACCTTCTCTGCGCAAAATGTCCGTACCTTGAGCATTCAGCTTCTTGACCGGGTCTTTGCCGCGATCCCCGCTTGTGGCGTAGATGAATCCCTCTTCATCCATATCCAGGTTGGTAAATTCCGTTGGAGTGAACATCACCATCTGGCTGCGCTGCTCCCGTGTCGCAAACCGTTTCCAGAGATATTCCACCGGGTCCACCTGGACTCGGTTCGCTCCAATGAAGGAAGAGAACGTACCATCGGCGCTGAATTCCATGAATCCATCAAATACGCCTTCGGCCATAACATAGATGCGTTCCCCTTTGTCCATAACAATCCGCATCGGTTTAAACTGGAAGTCTGCTGTTAGCAGATCTGATTTCGGTTCAGACACAATCTTGACGAGCTTCCCTTGTTCATCCAGATGCACCACCCGGTGATTATCCGAATCAGCAACCAGCATATGGCCTTTTTCCGTAACGTACAATCCTTGTGGATTTTTAAAATGATCTTCCTTGCCTTCCTGCACAAACGAATCAATCGTCCGTACCAGCTTGAAGTTGCGATCCATCTCAATGATGCGGCCATTACCCGAATCGAGCACAAAGACGTGCTGATTGGCGGTAACATGCATGTCGCTTGGCTCTTTCATGGGTGTCGTGTTCAACTTCTTGCCGGTGATAATCGTTGTTGCTTCGTATGCCGCTGGTGCCGGAACTGCGTCACCCCAGAAGGAGTAATGATACGCATCCGTCTTCCCGTCTGCACTCACATAAGATGCCTCTTGAACAAACAACAGGAGGCAGATCATGCCCATGATGACCGATTTGCGTGTATTCCATGTGCTTCTCCGCACCTCGCTGCCTCCTTTCTACTCTTTCATGCCCGAAGTGGCCATCGTCTGCATAACACTGCTCTGAGAGATGATGAACAGGGTGATCGGTACGATCATCAACAGCAAGGCAACAGCCGCACCTACACCGGCTCTTGCAATCCCTCCCTGTACAATCTGACTGAGCGCATAATGCAGCGTTTTGAGATTTTCACTGTAAATGAAGCTCCCGCCGTCCGTTCCCCATAACGCGGGAAACTGCAGGATCATTAGCGTGAGCCATGCCGGCTTCACATTGGGCATCACGATGCTCCAGAAGATCCGGTATTCATTGGCTCCGTCGATTTTGGCTGCCTCCAGCAATGCATCGGGAATCTGCTCCATGAACTGTTTCATGAGGAAAAGTCCCAATGAGAATGCGAGTGATGGCACAATAATCGATGCGTGAGTATTAATCCATCCAAGCCAGGACATGACCATGTAGTTTGGAATTGCCGTAACATGCGGCGAGAACATGAGAGACAGAATGACAATGGTGAACAACACTTTGGAACCCGGAAAACGATATTTCGCCAGCGGATAAGCCGCCGCAGATGCAAGAAGGATATGTCCTGCTGTGCCAAGTATCGTTATGAGCAAAGTGTTGGCAATATAGCGGGATAACGGTACCCACGAATTGCCCATAAGATTAATCAGATCGGCAAAATTCTCCGTTGTCGGATTGTTCACCCAGAAGCGCGGCGGGAAAATAAACAGCTCATCCAACGGTTTGAATGCATTGTTGACTGCATAGATCAGCGGAAGCACCATAAAGGATCCGAACACAGCCAGCAATGCAAATAACATCAGGCTGACGGTAAATGACCGATTAAGCCTTTTTGGCATGCCAAACACGGCACGTACTTTGCTGGTCATCGTCATTCACCTATCTTTCTAAGCATTTTTTGCGTTAAAACGTTGGTGCCCAGCATTAAGGCAAACAGGACTGTTGCGATGGCCGAGGCATACCCCATCTCGAAGCGAATCGTTCCGAAGTCCATCAGATGCGTGACCACGGTGTGTGCCGCATAGTTTACGCTCGGGAAACCTGCCAGCGCAATTGAGATCTCGGCTACGGCGAAAGAGGCAGTGATCTGCATTACCGCACCAAACATCAGCTGCGGTCTCATCGAGGGCAGTGTGATATACCAAAGCTCCTGCCACCGGTTCTTGATCCGTCCACCGTTCCGGCTTCCACCAGAGAACGATCAATCGTTTGCAGTCCTGCGATAAAAGCCAGGAAGCTGGTTCCCAGACTCAGCCATAGTTGAACAATAATAACGATTGCCAGTACATACTTCTCGTCGGCAAGCCATTGGATCGGTTCAAGTACGACGCCAAGTCGCATCAGGAAGCCGTTCATATACCCGTAGCTATCGCCCGAGAAGATGATCAGCCAGATGAAAAAGACGTTGCCCGATATGGATGGAGCATAGAAAACCAGCGTCATGACCGCCCGAATTTTGGGAGACAGTTCATTGATGATCCACGCAAACAAAAAGCAGGCAATGTAACTTAAAGGACCTGTAATTACTGCGAAAAGCAGCGTGTTTTTGAGCGCGATCAAAAATACGTCGTCATTCAGGAACAGCCGGGAATAGTTCTGCCAGCCGACAAATCGCGGCAGCTCCAGCATATTGAAATGAAAAAAGCTGAGCCCAAGTGAAATGCCGACCGGAATGACTGTAAACAAGAAAAAAATCAACATAAACGGTGCCATCAATACATAATAATGCCTGCTGAGATACAGATCCCGCTTCAATAGGGACCACCAGCCGAGCTGGCGGGTATGAACGGCAGGAGCGGCGGCTGTCTTGGTTGTTTTAGCTTGCAACCGTTACCCTCCCTTTCCTCTATTTCAGATTAAATTCTTTGCGTTTCAACTCAATTTCATCATCGATGTACAACACATAATCCGATAAGGCTTCACGCGGGTTCTCATTCGCATTAACCACCTTGCGGAAGGCATTGTCCAGATGTCGTCCTGTGAAATAACCTCCGGGCAGCTGCGGAATTCCCTGTACCCACTCCCATTGTTTCTCGAGATTTTGATAATCCTTCACAGGCCAAGGCAATTGCTTCAAGGCTTCAATATTGGCGGTTGGGTAACGGGAGCCGCTCCCATAAGGCCTTCCATTTCTCTACCGTATTCAATCTGGGTCTGCTCATCCGTCCACCATTTCATGAACTTCCACGCCGCTTCCTTGTCCTCGGCATTTTCGAGCATCATCACCGCACTCGTGGCGCTGGCCACTTCATGCCGTATGGACCCATCCGGGAGCTGTGTACCCGGAACAATCGTAAAATCCCAGAGGTTGCGAATTTCCGGTGCCATAACCGTCAGCATGTTATACGTGGTGTAATCAGCAATCCCGATCGGCATTTCCCCGGTACGGAAACGGTTCGGAAAGTCAGCTTTGAGCGGAAACTTGTAATTGGTATAAAATTGCGTCCAGCGTTTGAATGCGTCCATTGAAATCTCCGAATCCAGTGCACTTTTCTTCTGGTCTTCGGTGTAGAACGTGCCGTCATTCTGATATAACAACATGGCAAAGGTTGAATTCGGAACCAGGTTGGCATTGTTCAGCGTATCCTCAATCGGCAGATAAAACTCCATGTTATGCTTCTGCAGCACGGCGATGGCGTTATATACGTCCTGCCACGTTTTTGGCGGTTCGAGGCCCAGCTCATTCAGAATATCTTTGCGGTAAAAAAGCATTGGAAAATGCTGCTGCTCTGGCAGGGCATATACCCCGTCGTTGTAGCGGTAAGGCGTCAACCCGCTCTCGCGGAACCTGCTGGCAACTTCCTCAAAATCGGGGAACTGGCTCAGATCTGCTGTTGCATTCCTCATCGCATAGTTCACCGGAATGTCTTCACCCATCTGCATGGCTACATCCGGTCCTTCCCCCGAGAGTGTAGCGGGCAGCAAAATATTAGGCGGTACGAGACGTAACTGCACAGACACATCGGTATCCGGAGTAAACGAATCGTCAATCATGCCCTTCAGTACCTGGGCCTGATCCCGTCCAGTCGTGATCCATACGGTGATGGCATCTTTCTTTTGTTCCACGTTGCCAATGCTGTCGTAATCTTCGGTATACGAGGCAACATATGCGCCCAGTTCGTGCTTGACCTGCTGGATGGTACTTGCCTCCGCTTTGGGCAGCGATTCACCTGGCGGAGATACGACAAGGTAGTCCAGCGTAATCGGCTGTTCACGCACTGATAGAATCCATGTGCCGAGACCGCCTACGTTAATTTTGAACGTATCCAGACGTTTGGGAACCGTCTCGGGTCTTGCTGCCATGTCTTCCAGCTGCAATACCATGGCATGAAGTACGGCCACTTTGTCACTTTGCTCCCCCGTGGCTTTTTCCAAATAATTTGCAACAGAGCGCAAGGTGTCAGCCTGTCGCTCGAACACCTCCCTCATCTCCGGAATACGCCGTTCCAGCTGGTAATCCCGCAGTGGATCCGGACTGTTGGAGGTGATCATTAATATTTTGCGATACATCTCATTCAGTTCCAGCACGCTGGATTCCACGGTCCGAAGCAGCGGAGCGATATCACCGAGTGTAACCGTCATTCGGATTCGGTGTTTTCCTTTTCCAGATGAAACTGATATGGCTGATCTTCCCCTGATCCCAACACCTGAGTTTGCCAGGTCGGGCTGTAGTTAAATCGAATGCGTTTCATTTCCTTGAACGGAACTTCGCCGTTGATCGTCAGACTGCGGGTGGCATAGATGCCACGCAATTGATCCTGCTTCACCTTAAGCGCAATTTGATACAGTCCGTCTTCAGGCACGTCGATTTCCCACTCAATCCATTCGCCCGGTAGCTTCCAGTTAATGCCTCCGATGGCGTTCATCCGAATTTTGGATACATTATAAGGCTCCAGCGAAGGGCTTGAACGGTCCGAGATCGGTGCCAGTGTAGGAGATGACTTGCTGACAGCCTCCTCCCCCTGCACTTTTAGCATGACAGGAGAGGCTTGTTTCAAGCCGAGTGAGGCATAGGTCTGCTCCAGCTCTGCATAGGACAGGACTTCACCTTCCTGGTACAACTCGATGTAATCAATCGCCATGCTCTCTCTTAATGAAGTGAGCGATAACTGCTGATTGCCTTTGTCAAAATAAAACTGAAACGGTTCCTCGAAGTATCCTGCGCTGTCCTTGAAGGAAGCTCAGCTGCCATTCGGGCTGTTCCACTTGTCTTGGTCTGAGGTCATTGCCACGATCGTCCTGTCGGACGTTATCCTCGCGATTCCCCCATACCCTGTCAAACAGAAGAATATCAGCCCCTCTGAACGGGACCTTGCCGTTAACCTCAAGCCTGCGTTCGATTCCGGAGCTTTTGCCTTCTACGGGATAATAGTGAATGCGAATGTTGTACAAACCGCTCACTTGAACAGGAACATCCCAACGAATGGTTCCGGTTTCCGGCGTAATTACGGCACTTCCGTCTAATCCGGCGTACCCTTGCACAACCTCAAATTCCCCATCCTCTGCCTGAACATATGATTCGCCTTCGATGCGTACCATCTCATCGGGTTTGGCCGTATTGTCATGAGTAGTCAGATAGTGCTCATAACTGAATGAATCCTCGGTTCCCGATACCGCTTCAAAGTCCTCAAGCGCATGTACCGTTCCCGGATTACGATCCCGCGATGGATATAGTGTCCATATGGAGAGCACCAAGGCCAGGACAAGCACCAGGATTAGTCCCTTTTCTTACGTGACCGCATGTCTGAATGTATCCCCTTTCCTCTAAACGTTGCGAGAACTGGACGATTGACTAACCCGGACAGACCGCACCTGCACTGGTGCGTTCTGCCCGTGTAATGTGATGCTTATTTGTATACCTCATCAATCGCAGCCTGGAAAGGAGCCTTGTATTTCTCGATCAGCGTAGATACGGATACCCCTTCTTTGAGCTCTGCATCAAAGTCCCAGAACGGCAAGGACGGGAATGTGTTATGGTCGAGAACCAGCATACCTTCCGCAACCTCTCTGGCGTTGTTGATATCCGCTTCATCAGTCAGATGTGTCTCCAGTGTGGATTGTCCTGGATACTCATAGATCGAATCGATCTCGTTGATTTTCTCCCAGATGTACATCAGTTGTTCCGGATTTTCTACCGCTTTAGGAATTGTTATAGCCTGGTAACGTGACTCACCGGAGTGATACGCTGTTGCACTTGGACCTTTGGGAAACGGTACAAAACCAATGTCATAATCCTTCATATCCGTCATAATGCCTTCGACTTCGTACATTGCACCGGAATACATCAAGGTGTTACCTTGACGGAAGAATGTGGATGGCTCCGTCCAGTCGCCGCCTTCAGAAGCTCTGCCGACCTTTTCCGTAGCCAGTTTGGACAGGAAATTCAGCGCTTCCTTCGTTTTGGGATCTTCCAGGTTCTGCTTATCCTCTAGGGTCAGGGAAGCTTCATTGGAATACAGAATCGGTTCAAGCAATCCCGTCTGAGCGAGTCCCCAAGTGTCCAGCTTGCCATCGTTGTTGCGATCCTTGTTCGCTTGTTTGGCAACGCTGAGGAATGTATCCCAGTTCCATTCATCAGCATCCACATATTCCTGTAATGGCTTCAAGCCCAGCTCCTGCATGAGGGTACGATTATAGAAAATTCCGTTGATAAAAGAAGACTGGTCCTCGGTAAAGCCGTAACCTTTGCCTTCATATTGCATATATTCCTTTGTTGTTTTCTGATTGAATACTTTGTCGTTTTTAATATAATCATCCACTGGCCACAAGAGATCCTGTTTGGTCAATGCGGGAATGGCATAGTTTTTGCCCAATCTCACCAAATCACCAAGTGGTTCCCCTGCCATCAGCGAAGCAACTACCTTCTCCTGATATTCGCCGAAATCAATGGAAACGTATTCAATATTAAAGTTGTGTTTTTTCTTCAGCGCTTCGAGATTCTCAAGGCGTTGAATGTTGTCCGGGTTGTTCCCCTGTATTTCCATGTCCCACCAAGCAACAACTTTGATCGTTCTGCCGCCCATGTCAAAGTCCATTTCTGGCGTAGAGTTTTCATTCTTTGGCTCGGTTTCTACGGGTGTTTGTTCCTCCTGTGGTGTTGTCTTTTCCGGCTCGGGTTGAGCGGTAGGTGCAGAACTGCATGCAGCAATCACCAACAAAACCGCGAATACCAGGCTCAGTAGCATGAACTTGTTTTTTCTCATCGTCTTCCCCCTGATTGTCTTTTGCTCTCACAGTGTATCGCCCAAATGAAAGCGCAAACAACCTGCCAAAATACAGGTGTTTACCCCGGCTGAATATAGATTTCCGTGATTTTGTGCGTACAAATTGCATTCTGGGTTCCAATTGGTAAAGAAATGCACTCTCTACAAAAATATGCACATTGTATGCGCTTTCTTTTATTACCATAATGAAATTAAGTCATCATTGAGTTTAATCTGGCGGATTACAATTCAGCAGAAGGTGAGGTATTGCTTCATGTATGATATTTTACTTGTGGATTTCAGCCGTCGTTTGTGCGGAGAGTTGCAACAGATGTTGCTACGGAGCAAAGCTCAATATACTATCGCAAATTGTGTGTTCTCATCGTCCGAAGCTTTGACCGCATTGTCAGAACGAGACTTTTCCCTTGTTATGGTACATACAGAGAGGTTCGATACCGCGGGGCTCTGGTTATGCAACGAGATTCGAAAGAAAAGTCAGATCCCCATCCTCCTGATGGGTGGAAGAGATCACTTCAGGTTCGTACGCAAAGCCCTTACGTATCAGGTGAATGATTATCTACCGTATCCTGTTAGTCCCTCTTCTTTACTTAACAGTCTGCACGGACTTCGATCCCACCTTGAAACCGATCCGGCACACAAAACGTCGTCGTTCTTCAAAACGCCTGTTCAAATGAATGGTAAACCCATGCACTCCAGTCATGTGATTCGTATCGTTAAAGCCTACGTAAGGGATCATCTGAGTGATGAAATCACGCTGAAGAAAATCTCTGACATGCTTCATTTTAACTGTGCATACCTTGGACAGAAGTTTAAGCTGGAAGAAAAGATATCTTTCAATGATTACGTGCTCCAGCAACGCATGGAAAAGGCACAGCAGTTGCTGTCTTCCACGAATCTGCGAATATATGAGATTGCTGTTGAGGTGGGTTATAAGGATATCGATTGGTTCTACAAAAAATTCAAAGCGTATGCCGGATCAAGTCCCAATGCGTATCGACGTCAAAAAATCCATACAGCCTAAAGTGGATCTCGGATCGCTTGGTTTATCAAGTGCATAACCACAAATAAACGCAGGGAGAACATCTCCTGCGTTTTTCGTGGTTGGTCGGGTTGGTCAATCTCAGAGAATTCGGATGAATTAACGATTGTATTAACGTACCAAAAGGGATTCTCGGTATTCTTGGGGAGTCATTCCCGTTATTTTCTTGAAAAGTCGGGTGAACGAATGTGCGGCCTCGTACCCCACTTGAACTGCAACCTCACGCACCATAAGATTTGTGTTTTGAAGCAATTCTTTGGCTCTTCTTATTCGGCAGTCATCAATGAACTCTGACAGGTTAATTCCCATTTCCTGCTTAAAGAATCGGGACAGATACGATGGATTAAAATGATGAAGTTCGGCCAGCCTCACGAGAGAAAGGTCTTTCTCAAGGTTCTCCTTGACGTAACTGCATAAGGAATGAACGACAACGTTAGCGCGTTCCTGTTCATTTGATCTTTTGTAGCGAACCAATTCATCGGCAGCACGATATAAAAATTGTACCGCATCCTTCATGCAAGTATACTCGCCTAAATGCAGCAAGCTTCGTTGATCCGGGAACTTCTGTTGAAGCCCCCAACGATTGAATGTTGAATGCAATAATAAAGCCAGATTGTAGTAGGTTTCCATGGCACGTTCCATCGTAATATCCTGTTGCAGCAATTCACCTGCAAGCTCCTCAAAGCTATCGTAAAATGGCTGAATTCGCCCTGTTTCCAAATATCCTGACATCATCTCGATCCGGCTTGAGATCCGCATGGATTCTTTGGGCACATCCGTTGAGAGATCATTACGATGGTCCGTGAGTACCATGGATACGCCATCCCCAATCTTCATCCACTGCAGCAATCTCAGACGTTCATATTGTTTCGTTAATTCGGACCAATTACAGCTTCGACTACTTAGTGAAAAAGCAATGGAAACGCCAAGTGATACCATGCAAGCTTCCTGTACCAATTCCAGTGTACCTTCCAGAAATCGTACAAGTTTGTCATTGGTCATCTCTTCCTCCTGCTTCGGTTGAAGCAGCCAGATCGTATCTCCGTAATGGTCGGTTACACTTGCGCACACCGTACGCTCATTCATTAAGGATGAACCAATAATCCGAACAGATTCCTGGACTTGTGTGAGGTCTGAACCTTTTTCTGGCGGATGATTGAACCGCCCCAGTATCAGATAAACAGGCGAGTTGGTATGTAATCGGATATCTCTTTTGATCAACTCATCCTGCATATCCATACTAGAAGCCATAACCGCTGTACAATCTTGAAGCAGCTTCCGCAAATACTCTTGCTGTTGTATCAGTGCAAGCTGCGAATTGACTTGATGAGAGCGTTCCAACAACTCCAGCATGCTGTGACTTTGCCGAATCTCTTTCATCACATCTTCAACAACAGACATCACCTTGTCATAGCCTTCCGTCTTAAGCAAGTAACGCACATTGGCCATCTGAAAGGCTTGATAGGCATATTCAAAATCGCTATGTCCTGTCAGAAAAATGACCCGACAATTCGGCCAACTGGCTTGAATCTGCTCTGTCAATTCCAGTCCGCTCATGCCCGGCATGCGGATGTCAGTCAGAACAATGTCAATTCTCGAACGCTGCATCCAGGATAATGCTTCTGTTGCAGAGTAAGCCTTACATACATCAAGCTGATCGGGTATATGTCTAGCAAACGTCTCATAGAGACTATAGGTGATAATCTCCTCGTCATCTACAATCAAAAGTCGATACATTCGTTCTCTCCCTCTTTCCACTGGATTCGAATTGTGACTTTTAATCCTTGCAATTCACTTCTGGATAGGAAAAGGCCGCTTCCTTCGCCGTACGTCAGAACCAGACGCCGATGAATATTGATTAAACCCGTCATTTCATCCGTACTTTCGTCCTTATGCAAGCGTTGTTGAAGAGCTTGAATATGTTGCTCTTCCAACTCATTTCCATTATCTTCTACGGTAATCTCGGCATATGGACCTTCCATATGGAACCCGATAACGAGAAGACCAGAGTCGGTATTCTTTTCAAGGCTGTGCTCGTAGGCATTCTCGATAATGGGTTGAATAATGAGCCTGGGAACGTGAATATGTTCCATCTCGGCAGGAAGTGACCCAAAATCGACCTTGATTCGTCTGGAGAAACGTAATTGTTGAATCTCTGTATAGATTCGTGAATGCTCAACTTCCACTTTCAACTTCACATGATCTGTTTCATTCCGGGTAATGAACCTGAAATACTCTCCAAGCATGTTCGTGAATTGCTCAATACGTTCTGTTTCCCCTGTTCTTGCAAGTGAATTCAGAATAAAGAAGCTATTGTACAGAAAATGAGGATTAATCTGGGATTGGAGCTGTTTCAACTCGGCCCGCTGCATCATCAGTGTTTTCTTGAAATCCCGGTCGATCAGGGATTGAAGATTTTCAATCATCAGGTTGAAACGGGTGTAAAGGAAGCCGAATTCGTCCTTTCGATTATGCGCGATGGGAACATCAAGCATGCCTCCCTCCATTTTTTTGAATCTTTTCACCAATAACAGTAACGGAATATGAATCAACTTGTAGCTTGAGTAGAGATACGCCGTGATGGCCACAAATGATGTAATTGCAAACAGCCAAGCCCAATGATAGAACTTGCTAAGCGGTTTGGTGACGATTGCCTCCGGTAGATATGTAGCTACGGATAAGCCCAGGGAATCCATATGCAACTGACTCACATGATACATGGTGTCCCCACCTTCATCCGAAAGCCATCAAGTGTTCCCTTTACACTGTGCTCCCGGTAATTCGCGAGAATAACACTAGCTTCATGGTTATCTGTGATGGCATGCCCCGTTTTGTCCTCAATCAGGAAAGTTGAACTCTCCGGGTATAGATTAAGTCGTGTGAGTTCATTTTGGAAATGGTCTGTATCCAGTTCCACTTGAATGACAAAAAGCGGGGGCTCTCCTATCGTGCCCGTCAATCTGACGGCACTGAGGTTCAAGGTGTCCTCTTTCACCGTGAAACGTGTGCCTTTTCCTTGCGTGCCTGAACTGAAGTATACATATGAACTTTTGTCAAAATCATCAATGCCTTGAATTGCGGATATACTTTTGTCAACAGAAGGGATATGTACATATACGTTTTTGATATAAGCGGTACTATTACTAAATGAAGCAAGTCGTTCAGTCAGGTAATTTAAGGTATCCCGCCGCTCCACCTGATCCATCATATCCCAGAGAATAGCCAAACGATTCAATTTGCGATCCTCAACGATATCAAACTGCTGTAATTCCATCCATTCCATCTCTCTGTTCAATTCCACGACATATTGGTTCAACCGTCTCTCGGTTGACAGAGATATTTCCTCGCTTGCATTGTCATAACTCCAATGATACAGATACACGCCAAGGAGAATCAGGGGAAGCACAAATACCAGATAGGTGATTATTAATCGCGCAAATATACTGTTAAACCATGATTTAGCAGGGATCTTGATCAATGCATGCACCTCCAATGCCAAAGGCTGAGTGGGTTCCTTGTATGATAAAAGTGAACATTAGCGCTCCTTTGGCTTGCTGGTGCGAAACCACGCGTTAACTTCCGATGTAATCTGATCTCCCCCAGCTTGCGCCAATTCTCTACGAATTGATCAAACTCTTCTATCGGCCTGCCCAGAATAATGTTCATGTAGGCTTCAAGCTGAAGATCTCGAAGAATAATTTGTCGATCAACCATGGTATCCGTGATGCCGCCAGTGAACTCATCATAGAGCAATTGATCATTCTTCTCGTACGCATCTGCAATGCTAAAAGCACCTGAAGGTCCGTACGTTTGTTTCCAGCCCCAGCCGCTCTCTACATGTTGCGATTCATAAGCCACAATGCGTTTGTGAATGGCAAGAGCTTCATTCTCCAGAGATGAGAAGTCTCCTGTACTTCGGGCATCACGAATTTGTTTGTATGCATCTATATTTTTATTGCCGGGAAATGGCGTTACCGGTGAAAGCATCCACACAGCTCGGGAGTCATCATTATAGTAGGTTTCGTACTGTGCCTGTTTCCCCCAGTTGATGTCCAGATGCAGATTCATGAGCTTTACAACGACCTCCGGATTAGAGAAGCCCTTTTTTACAGCAAAGTATTGACCGGTATTGGAACGTAGCGGTACGTAGAGACTCCGGTCCGACTTGGCAACAATGGGATAGGCCTGCCATTCTACATCTGCATCTGTATCACGGGTGGTCTGGAGCATAAAGGGTGTCCACTGTTCTCCATAGAGCATTCCTATTTTTCCGTCCTGAACCAGACGAAACGCCTTGCCTCCAGTTTTATAGGCGAAATCCGGATCAAGTTGGCCTTCACGATACAATGTCTGCAATGCTATCAGAGCCTCGCGAACTTCAGGCTGTATACCTCCATAACTGAGATTTCCTTCTGCATCTTTAACCCATATATTAGGGTAGGCACCGTAGCCAGACATCAATCCCGCAGCTCCCATGACTGGATCCCATAGATGGTTGGTTAGCGCAAGTCCGTACGTATCCTGCTCTCCGTTCCCATCGGGGTCCTCCTCTGTAAACGCTTTCGAAACTTGAAGAAGCTCTTCCATCGTTTCAGGCGGCCGTAGCCCCAGATTCTCCAACCAATCCGTTCTAATCCACAGATACTGTGCAGTCTCAATGGAGGACGATGATTCGGGAATAGCCATGAGTTTGCCATCAATGGTTGCCGCATCAAATGCGCCTCTTCCCTCTGCTTCCAATATGCTCTTCGTAAGTGGTGAAGCATACTCTTGGTACACACGGGTTAAATCTTCGATCATTCCGGCGTTGCTGAGTTGTCTAAGTTGATATGGATTTACTTTTACCACATCCGGGAAACGTCCTGCAGCAAGAGAGACACCCAGCTTCTGGTTGTATACATCTCCATTCGTAATCCAGTCATAGTGAATCTGAATACCCAACTCTTCCTCGTACAAACGAGTCCAGCGATTATCCAGCATCGTCTCACCAGGCAACTGGCTGATCATGCGCTCGAGGTCATCTCCGGTTTCCCTGACAAAAGAGACCGATATGGGAGGGGAATACTTCTCAAACGTAGCGGAAAGTTGCATCTGCTGCCCACCTGGCTGAGGATATTGCTGTTTGGAATTTCCTTCGGTATGACCTGTTGGTATCGACACGGCAAGGAACAGAATAAAGGTCCATTTGGTTATGTCCAGACATCTCTTATACATGACGACATGCCCCCAGTTCAGTTTGAACAACTGTTTTCTCTCTGTCCATTATGAATCCATATCATTGTACAACAACTTGTAATTATTGAATACGAAAAGCCGCCGTTGGGCGGCTTTTACAACGTTCATTGTTTCTCATCAGGATGAATCACACGATATTCGAAATTCGAAAAGTCAGCTGCTCCGCCAACCGTTTCGGTTGAATATACGAATAACCCTGTTCGGCAGCCCATAAAATGATCCAGTTTATATACCATTCTATGGACAATCCCTATATCCCTCCATTCAACCCCGTCGAAATAGGCAAAAGAGCACTCATCCAGATTGTTCTCAAAATTTCCGAATGCTTTCAGTTGAACGACTGGATCAGATACCGGGATACGTTCATGTTCAGTGGCTGGCTCCTGATCAATCAGATTGCCAAATATGGTTGAATCCTCGCTCTGTCTAGCATGCATGACCAAATAAAACTGGTTATCCTGCTTCGTAAGAGCGATCATCCCGTACGAACCGATCAGAAAGCACAACCCGGCATAATCCCCATCATTCAGACGACTGCCATCCAGCGTAACCGTTGCTTCGCAAGCAGGCCCCATGGAACGCTGGGTGAGTGTGTTTACGGCGAACGTCAGATTTGGGCTGATCTGTCCCGTTCGAACACGATAAACTCCTGGTTTCTCTGTGACGGACCAAAGTTCATGATGAGGTGTATGATTCCACTGCCAAAAATCACGGAGACGTATTCTTCCATCTTCGTCGGCTGCATAATGGAAACTGTCGCTACCTATTAACGGTTTATAACGGTGCTCAGGTCTAGTGCTCGGGATATCAATCTGTTTCGGGGCTTTACTTGCAAACACGGGTATATCCTGATCAAAATGTACCGGAACCAAAACAGGAATGCGTCCAACGGCCCCATGATCCTGAAACAGCATGGCATACCATTCCCCATCCGGCGTATCCACGATACCTCCCTGAGCCACACCTGAATTGAAATAATCCATGTCGTCATTGAATACTTCCCCACCAGTGAACACATCTTCCAGAGAGTCTGCCGTATAACACGCCTGTGTTCTCCGTCCGGAAGCTTTCGTTATATGAATTAGGAACACAATATACTTCCCATTGATCTTGTAGAAATGTGCTCCTTCATAACCAAGGTGATGAGGCTGTTCGTCTTTTACAATCAAGCGATGCACTCCGCCAGGCTTCGGCCCGGACAGATCAGCGCTTAATTCGGTCAGATAGATCTCGGTATTCCCATACACAAGATAGGCTCGTTCATCATTGTCGAAAAATAAGGAGCAATCATGATAAAACCCTTCGACTATTTGTTTCTTCCATACTCCCGAGATGGTGGGTGACGTATACAAGTATGTTTTTCGGGTATCATTCGCCACAAAGATCACATAGAACATGCCTTGATGATAGCGGAGCGATGCTGCCCACATGCCTTTGCTATAAATGTGCTGACCATCCACCAGCCGCTGTGCAGGTGTATCGTCCAATGTGTCGTATACATATGTGGCTACTTCCCAGTGGATCAGGTCATATGAACGCAGGATGACACATCCCGGCATCATATGCATGGTTGTACTCACCATATAATAGGTGTCCTCTACACGAATAACGTCAGCATCCGGGTAATCAGCCCAAATAATCGGATTCGGATACATGTTTAGTTACACCTCATTTTTTCTATTAAACTTCCATTCTCTTAAAAAGACGATGGAGCTTTCTGTTGAATTCTTAAGCTTAATATACAAGTCTTGCACACCTTTTGCACCCGTAACCTTCGTTGTTCGTTCTATCCATTGAAGAGATCCGGTCGCAGGCGGAACAATGATTTCGGCAATTAACGGTCCGTCAGCACGATCAAGCCGAAGTTCCAACGTCCCTTCGCTTCCCTGATTGGCGATCGTGGCTGTGAAGGTTGTCGGTCCTTCACTTTCAAAGTCGACCTTGGATATAGCTATCCAGCTGTCATTTTGCAGCTTGGCGGACATGATATTTGAATCGGACGCAGATACCTCTGCAGAGTCAAGATATTGCTCTGTTGTTACTCTGCTGCTCCATCCAATCGTCGAACCGCTTACCGGCTCATAGGGATTGAAGCACTTGATTTGATCCACGCCCTGATAATCTGCATGTACCTTCTGGATCTTGCCCGTGGCCTCATCATGTTCGACTCGATTCAGATGTGTTGAACGGTAACCATCAGGAATATCCATGGCTTGGCTTAATGTTTGAGCATGATAGGCAATATACCACTGATCCGCCAGTTGAAATATAGCATGGTGATTATTGCCGCCCACATCAAAAAAATGACCAGGATTCTGGAGCAACGTTCCCTGATATGTCCATGGCCCCATCGGCTGAACACTGGTCATATATGCAATTTCACCGGGTGGTGGACTGCCCTCTGGCCGATCACCCTCCACAAAATTCGAACAATACGTAAAGTAGTATTTGTGATTATATTTATGTATCCCTGCATCTTCAAACATATAAGGTGCCTGGATCACCTTCGCTGTGCCAACAACGCTGGTCATATCGTCTCCCAATCGCATAACTCTTGCCGTATCTGGTCTTTCTGCTTTCCCCTGCGGAATACCACCACCGAAGTATATGTAGGCCTGATGATCATCATCTACAATGACAGCCGGATCGAATAACCAGGTTACTTCCTCCACTCCCGGAGTTTCTCTTGTAATAAGTGCTTTGCCTATCGGATCGATCCATGGACCAACTGGTGTTGGCGCAGACAATACACCGATTCCACTGGCATTGTTGGCGAAATAAAGAAAGAAACAGTCCTTGCCATCCATGTTTCGATGAGCCGCCGCCGGCGCCCAGGATTGGGAAGCCCATGTTGCTGCGCCTTGAGGTCCAGCAACTCTGATCTCCCCATGATCAGTCCAGTTGATTAAGTCATCCGACGAAATGACCGTAATCTTGTTGATTGAACTGTAACTGTTTTTCTGAGGAAGACCGTCCTTATCATATTCCAGCTTGTCACTAGTCATATATAGGTAAACTCGATTGTTAAATACCAAAGCATAGGGATCGGCACCAAACTTGTGGGCCACCAGAGGGTTACCGTTGGGACGAAGCTTTCCAATCTCCCCTGGAATACGCTCCAGATTGGCAGCATGGTCTTGCTTTTGCTCACCAGCATGTGGTGTAGAATGATGATTCATCGAAAGAATCCCCCTATAATTGTTATTAGTTTTTCCTTTTATGAGAAAGCGTTTGCAATACAAAAGGTATCATGATAGGATGATTACATTTTAAGGTAAGCTGAGTACAATTTCATTGCGTTAACCGCTCTATTTATTGCGTGAAATGACGGGAGGTACTTCATGAGTGGATCCTCTGAATGTTTTTATGATCCCATCCAGCCTGAGCTCTTATATCTGCACCGCGTAACAACGTATAAGCTGGAAACGAACTATCATCGCCATAATGCATATGAGATCTACCTGTTTCTTCGTGGCAACGTTCACTTTTATGTAGAAAATCGGTGTTATCATGTGCAGCCGGGCGATTTGCTTGTGATGTCACCCGAGGAGATGCACCGTGCCTTTATTCTGGATGAATCTGAATATGAGCGCATTACCATCAATCTCAAAAAAACCTACCTTTATCAGCTGTCCACACCATCAACTAATCTGTTGTCATGTTTTGATCATCGCCCCAAAGGAACAGGCAATATCATACACCTGGACGATCATGGCTTGAACCTGATGTTGCAATGGACAAACGAGCTGGAAGGATTGCTTGCCTCGGATGCTTATGGTACGGACATCAAAATTAATGCAGCAGTAGCCCAATTGCTCGTCATGATTAACGTCTGGTTTCACAACAATTCTTTTGTTCCCAATGACATCATGCCTGAGCTGGTTCGTGAAACGATGAATTATATTGAACTACATCTCAATCAAGATATTACGCTTGGCAAACTTGCTGAAGCTTTTTATATGAACAGCACTTATATCAGCAGACAATTCAAAAAACATACCGGATTGACGATCCGTTCCTATATTTTGGGTCGTCGGATTGAACGAGCCAAATTCCACCTGTCTGAAGGAATGAGTATTACGGATGCGTGCTTTCAATCGGGCTTTAGCGACTATGCCAACTTCATTCGGAGTTTCACCAAATATGTGGGCACTTCTCCAGGTAAATATAGTAAACAACGACGCGACACAGTGGAAACATGATCATGATAAGGACAAGCTATTCGCCAAAAAAACAAGAAAAACATCAAGCCATGCAGGTTGGCTCGATGTTTTTCTTGTTCTTCATTTGCTTGCAAGGCGCATCTAATCTGTATTTAACCTGTTAACGAGATCATGTTCGCCAGTTATTCGATCTCTTTTCCAGACCACAGACTAACTCGTTCCTTAATCCACTCTGTGTACTGCTCTTCCATGGCTACAGCACCCGCAGCATCAAGCTCTGCAATCATATTGTCATATATGCTTTCAAAGGCATCTGGAGAGGACGTGATTGCTTCCGCGATCCGTTTCTGAATAATATCCTGTGTCTTCTGATACACCACATTATAGTCTCCGCTATCCGTAGGAATCGGCATATTATAAGCTGCACCCCACTCTTTCACCGGGAACTCATCTCCGTTAGGGAATAGCTCCTTCCAGGTTGTAATACCGTACCCTTTCAGCGTTTCTTTTTCTATATCAGAATAAGCTTCCTGGATCTGCTCCGGATAGTTGGTTGTATAATAGTTGTCCGTTGAATCTTTGACCCCATCTCCATAGTGAGCACCAAAAATAGTGTATAAGTTGATGCCAGTTTCTTTGCTGAATGTGCTATTGTCTTTGTTTTTGCGCTCCTGGATATCTGCCGGTATTTTGCGAACGCCGTCTTCCACAACGTAATGTTCTCCTTCGATTCCCCAGTTTCTCAACACTTGACCTTCCTCAGAAGATAGCCAATCGAGGAATTTGATGGCCCGGACCGGGTCTTCAGCATCCACGGTTATACCGATACCATATCCATCAAAGCCGATATCCTGAAAATCTTTGCGCTGGAAGCTGTCATTCAGCGTTACCGGATAGAATCCGTAAGTCATATCGTCCTTGCCTGCACTTTTTAACGCATTTTCCGCATCGCTAAATCCCCACAGCGGATCAAGCACGGATAGAACACGTCCACTGGCGATTTTGGACTTATATTGATCATCCTTTTGTACAAAACTGTCTTTATCCACCAGACCTTCATTAAACATTTTGTTCAACCAGCGGAAATATTCCTTTTCCTCAGGCCGTTTATAATGAAGAACAGCTTCATAGGTGTCAGGGTTAATGAAATATTCACCATCCCCAGGTCCCCCAGTAGCCATGACTGCCGGATCAGTTACGGTAATCATGCGACGCCATCCATCTGCACTGAGTGTTAGCGGGATTGTCGGTTGTCCATCATCCGTCGTTGGGTTATTTTTATAAAACTCTCGGAGGATATTTTCATAATCTTCCAAGGTTTTGATCTCTGGGTATCCCAGTTCTTTGACTACACGATGTTGGATAGCAGCACCATTCGTCGCATCAAAGCTTTCTTGGTCAATCGCACCATTCGTGGGGATCCAATATATGGATGGGTCTTCATTGCTATATTTCAAGCGATTAAAATGCTCACCATAAATTTTTTTCAAATTGGGTGCGTGTTCTTCGATCAGATCCGTCAGATCAAGCATTGCACCAGCATCAACAAGTCGGCTTAAGTTTCCTTTGGGATAGATCAGATCCGGGTAATCACCACTGGCGGCCATAAGGGATATACGGTCGTTTCCCCCTCCGCTTGAGATATCGTATTCTGCATTAATGGTTACACCCGTTTCTTCCGTAATTTTCTTCCCTACAGCATCCTGCATATTGTTCCAGTTGGGACTTGCGTCCGCACCGAAGAAGGTAAACGTAATCGGGCTGTTAGGATCACTGGTATTCGATTCTGAATTCTCTGTAGTGTTTCCGCAACCGGCGGAAACCAGCACAACACTTGTTACGAGACATGCTCCTAGCAGTTTTGAAACGGCTCTCATTATTTTTCTGCCCCCTAAATGGTGTTAGTCGTAATAACCAATCCAGACATGAAAGATGGTTCGCTTAGAAGTGGTATACGCTTACATATTTATCCGGTAGTGTACGACGACACTCCTGTCTAACCAATTCCATGCTTAAAGTATAAGGAAGTCCAATAACCCCAACCTTGATTATTAAGCCATGACAATAGCATGATCTAGACATCAGTCCTTGTTAAATTAGAAGAGCAAAAAAGCGATGGTTGCCCATCGCCTCATAACATCAAATATTTTTCAGTAATATAATTCCAACGTAAATCCTTGGATCTCCGCTTCCACATCCCGCAACAATTCGATGACTTTGTCAGCGTAATCACCAAGAATTTCTTTACTTTTCTCGAAACCAAGCCATTGAACGGTAAGCGGCATGCTGACAGCCCCAGTCAAGACATCCCACAGCGCGTCCAAATTGCCTCCGTAGTTCTCGTCTAACTCAAGCTGGTTCCGAAGCACTTGATGCAATTCTTCCTTAGTGTGAATGTTATATCCGTCAATCTGAATATTGCTCATATCATGACCTCCGTTTATTTTAACTGTTCAAATGACTTGTAATGATCTGTCGTCTGGTAGATTAAACCGTCATTCGAGTATAGAATTCGGTCGCTTCCGCGCCGTCCTCCGGTGTAATTGATATCTGCTTCATACCATATCCGGCCTTTTTTCTTCGGAAGCAGCCCTTCCCGGTTTCCGAACACGTCGCCGCCAATGCTTTTGCCTGGAGCGACATCGTGTAAATTCCCTTTGCTTGGTTCCCAGCCCAATTCCCTGGCTTCTTTCTTGGTAATGTAATTCGGTGGGAGTTCATGATGCTCCGAGATATAGTTGGCAACCTCATCAAATCCCATATCCTCCGATACTTGAGATGATCCAATATCAAGCAGAGACTCTGATGTACAGCCTGAGAACAATAATGCAGCGAGGATGATCACTAATGTGTAAGCAAATTTTCTGAAAAACATAATCTTTTCTCCTTTGAATGTTCTTGCTCTTGCAGTCTTCGTTTTTAAGCCTATCATTGAAATGAAATTCAATCAATATATGTCGTTAACCCACCTCCATTGAGGCACAACTATATCCTTTAACTAAAAAAAGCCGCTAAAATAGCGACTTTAACCGTACCACGGATCATTACCATTCAACACATTCATTTATGATCTTATTGGAATCGATCCATCCAGTTCCCTAATGCTGCGACAACCTCTTCCAACTGCTCTTCTTCTGTAACGGCAGGTTGATTATCTCCTTTTTGCATGCCGTATGAGCCAAATTGGCCGTGATTTCCACCTTCAATACTTACATAAGTCGTGTTTTCCGGAAGATTTGCTTTGGCACTCTCCCAGGATTCCCAGTTAAGCACCCCATCACTCGAGCCTGTAATCTGTAAAATAGACAAGTTCGTATTCTTTAAGCTACCTCCTTCATCTGCATAGGAAGCCAAGAAAAAGACGCCTTCCAGCTTTTCCTTGTGCTCCGCAGCATAGCGTGATGCAAATGACCCTCCCAATGAATGGCCGCCAATAACAAACGTCTCGTTAGGATGTTCCTCGATAAAGGAATCCGCCTTGTTTTGACCAAAAATCGCCAAGTTCATTGGCATGTTCGCGATATATACGCGGTGTCCCTGTTCTGCCATTTCTCTGGCAAGTGGAGAATAACTTTCAGGTTCAACCAGACCGCCTGGATAAAAAATAATATTCGGTTCGGTTACCTTTGTATTCACGGGTTCAAACCGGTAACCGTCCTTCAACTTGGTGACAGTAACCTGAGCGTCACTTGTCATCGCGGCTTCAGCCCGCTCAGAGGGACTATACGTAACCGAATTAAGATATACGAGCACTCCGGCTACAATGATCACGATGGACAGGATCGTCCACATCATTACCTTTTTCCATTTGTTTGTACGTTGTGCTGTTTTCAACCCTAAAACCACCTTATTGTGAGGATAATATGTTGTCTTATGTGACCCTCCATAATTATACTTACCGGTAAGTATAATTACAAGTCGTTTTGCTTACCCTCTCTATTTGTCATAAAATATCCATGGAGGGACGTCCAATAACCGAAAATTCACACAAGCGTTTGCCTGGAAGACCCAAACAGGGCGACGATGAGATTTCAGTTCAGCAAACGATTATTCACACAGCTTCCAAGCTATTCATGGAGTATGGCTACGAAACAGTTTCGCTTCAGCAAATTGGTAAAGCATGTAACGTGTCAAAACCAACCATTTATTATCATTTCAGTAGCAAACCAGAGCTGTTTACAGCTGCAATTACAACGATGTTACAGAATGTGAGTCGCTTAACCTCGCATATGCTTGATCAAGCCGAGAATCTCGAGTCAGGGCTGGTGCGTTTGGCAGAGGCCAGATTGGCCAATCCACATGCAGAGATTGAAACCATGCTCCGCGAAGCCGAGCCTTTTCTTGACCATGCTCAAATACAGGACATCCGTGAAGCAGAGCATCATATACACGACGTGTTAGCCACTCATTTTCAGCGAGCGATGGATGAAAACAGACTACGGACGGACGATCCGTTTTTCCTCGCAGAGACCTTCTCGATGATGATGTTAATGGGTAACCGGGAGGATAACCTGCATAAATATGGTTCCCATTTTTCACTAGGCCAAAGATTAGTCGAACTTTTCATGCGCGGAGCGCAATAAAATTAAGGGCAACAAGGAGTGCTGACATGAATATCCCCAGAGGAACGTATGGATTCAGATTCGCCGAAGACAAGGAGCTCCAACTGTGCGTACTCTATGCGGCTGGAAGTGATTCAATAACCGATCCAGCTTATCATTGGGATGGACTCGAACGTTCGGACGGACCTCTCCTGTTATTCCAATATACAGTTTCGGGTGAAGGTGTCTTTGAGTCGAATAATCGCATTCATCATGTTACCGCAGGACAAGCTTTTTTGGCTGAAATTCCAGGAGCACATCGCTATTATTATCATTCAGCATCCAAAGAACCTTGGGCGTTTCTATTCCTGCTGTTCCGGCCCAGCCTTATTCTGCCCCATTGGCGGAAATTTCTGCGGGAAGCGGGAGAAGTTCCCTACTTACCCGCTGATTGTACACCGATTCGACTGTTGCGGATGATCGTGACTGATGCGGCGGCAGGCAGAATTACTGATCCTCTGATCGCATCATCCAGCGTATATCAGTTCATGACAGAATTGACTCGATTACAGAAAACAACATTGCACAACAGGGAAAACTGGTCTGAGAACATTCAAATAGCTGTTGAATACATAGAAAACAACTACGCCAAGATGATCAGTATGGATCACCTTGCCGAGCATGTTTCCCTTTCCAAATATCACTTTATACGTCGTTTTTCATCCTGTACTGGCCTGACTCCAGGTGTTTATCTGACCCGTGTACGTACGGAGAAAGCCATGGAATTGTTGCGCGGAACTGCTCTTAGTGTTGAAGTCATTGCCGAACACGTTGGCTATTCCAGTGGAAGTTATTTTATCAAAGCTTTTCGCAGTATAACCGGGGTTACGCCAGGCGAATTTCGTAGTGGCGGTGAGAGCCTTGTATACCGAAAATTGTTCTTCGACTAACCGCAATATTATGCTATTTCACACTCAACATTACTGTAGATATTCATTAAATCCTTTATTATGATGAATTTAGCGAGAGCAATAATTAATCAGTAGAGGAGTATTCCCATGAATCATACGCTTGCAGCATCCACGCCACCGCTTGGCTGGAACAGCTGGGATTGTTATGGCGCAGCCGTTACCGAAGACGAAATTCGTGGCAACGCCGAGTACATGGCAGAACATCTTAAAGAATTTGGCTGGAGCTATATTACCGTCGACATTCAGTGGTACGAACCTTTGGCCAATTCTTCGCAATATCGTCCGTTTGTTCCACTAATCATGGATGAATATTCACGACTTATGCCTGCTGAGAATCGCTTCCCCTCCGCTGCAGGTGGACAAGGATTTAAGCCGTTAGCCGACTACGTTCATAGTCTTGGACTGCAATTTGGCATTCACATCATGCGTGGTATTCCACGTCAAGCTGCACATGCAGGAACGCCGATTTTTGGCACAGCTGCCACTGCGCGCGATATTGCTCATCCGAACTCCATCTGTCCGTGGAATACAGATATGTATGGTGTCGATAGCTCAAAAGAAGGCGCACAGGCTTATTACGATTCGTTATTTGAACTATACGCACAATGGGGCGTTGACTTGGTGAAAGTAGACGATATTGCTGCTTCCAGACTCTACGACACCCATCAGCCTGAGATTGAGATGATCTCCAAAGCGATTGAGCGCTCCGGGCGCCCCATGGTACTGAGTCTCTCTCCTGGGCCTGCTCCCGTGGAATACTCGGAATTCTTAGCCGCACATGCGAACATGTGGCGTGTCACGGACGATTTTTGGGACCTTTGGCCGCTGTTATTGGATATGTTCGACCGTTGCCGGACGTGGCAGGGTGTTCCCCAAGCAGGCTGCTGGCCAGACTGTGATATGTTGCCTTTGGGTCATATTGGTATCCGTTCTGTTGACGGTGGTGGAGCGGATCGCTGGACTCGGTTCACGCCTGACGAGCAGTTGACCATGATGTCCTTGTGGAGCATCTTCCGTTCCCCACTCATCTTTGGTGGAGAACTGCGAGATAACGACGACTGGACACTGTCCCTGCTAACCAATCGCGAGGTTCTGCGAATGCATCGCGAGAGTTATGGAGCAAGGGAAGCCTTACGCAAAGAAGATCTTATTGTATGGACTGCCCGGCATACGGATGGTTCCTCTTATATCGCTGTATTCAATACAGGAGAGAAAACTCTTCCCGTGGATCTGAATATTGAGGACATCGGTCTCTCCGGATTAACGAAAGGTACCGAATTGTGGAGTGGGGAAACAGCTGAAATTACACTGAATTCCTTAACTACAACTGTGCCAACACACGGTGCACGTCTCTATCGGTTTTCTTAAGATGAACTCGAATGATGAACAGTTTTGGACATACGTCCAAATTGAAGCATATATAGCACAGTTATCGCGATAACAAACAAGGCAAGCACAATAAATATATTACTGTATACAAAAGCTGTCTTGTCTTGAAGCAGAGGGTTAAGTTGAAACGTAGCTGTTCCCCCGTCAAGCACCTTTCCCAGGGCAGCAGTAGACACAGACACTGCAATGAAGTTAAACATGGACAGCAATCCCATCCCTATTCCAATTTGCTCTTTGGGGAGCGTCTGAGCAATGGTATTTGAGACCGCAATTTGCATATAAGACTGACCCAGAACACCAAAAACAAGAAAAAAGGAAATCAAGACAGGTTCAGCACCTACAACCAACGATAAACTTATAAAACCAACAACAAGTAGTGAAGATGCCGTATACAGTAGAAAAGGATTCCCTTTTTCATCCGCAAGTCTTCCACCTCTGCGTCCGAGAAGTGCAGCTACGAGTGCAGAAGGCAGCATAATAACACCTGTCAATGCTGGGGATAGACCATGTACTTCCGAGAGCAATTGTGGCGTAGTAAATGGAATGGCAGGACTGATAGCGACCAGAAGGAATGCAATAACCATTCCAGCTGAATAGGCCTTGTTTTGAAATACAGCCGGTTTTACAAACGGCACTTCCGCATAACGAATACGCATAATGAACAGTATTAATAAGACCATCCCGGTTAACAGGAACCATGCATTCGCTTGGGTTAATGAGAGCAAAAGTGTAGCAACTGTTCCTGCTAATAACGCTCCACCCAAATAATCCATTTTTTCACTGCCGCCTTTTTCATCATCCAGGTATTTTCGATAAAAAGGTAGCGTAGCCAGAGAAAGGAGCGGGATAACAAAAAGAAACTCCCAACTTAAAGCACTTGATACAAATCCGGCCACGATCGGTGCAAGGGCATTTCCAAGAGCTATTCCAATGGCAGAGGTACCCAAGGCTTGCCCGCGTTTCTCCGGTGCGAAGTATCGAACGGGAATAATCATAGCCAATGCAGGTATGACCGCTGCGCCAGCAGCCTGCACGATCCGTGCGATAATAACCATCCAATACTCTGTAGCCACAATCCCCAGAAGAGAGCCTGCTGCCAATATCCAAAGACCAAATGAAATCAGAACCTTCATACTGTATTTATCGGTAAGTTTCCCGTAAGTGACTGTACCAATCGCATATACAACTAAATAACCTGTAACGATCCAGCTCGCTTGAGAAGCCGTAAGTTGGAACTCTTCCCCAATCACAGGTAATACAACATTAAACATCATTCCATTCATGACGGATATAATCAGTGTAAAAACAAGAACACGGAGTAATAACGTTTCTTTATTGGTGTTCATCATACTGTCCTCAATTCTTTTAAATATAATGTGACTGTTAGTACTTACTGTCATTTAAAAGCTTAAAAAAACTAGGGAGTTAATGCCCTAGTAAACGTCCATACACTCTCTGTAATGATGCCTTCCAACGAAAGCCCTGGAAAAGAACTTCTTCTTCGAGATTATTTATGAATACGCCATAATTCAATGACATGAATGAGAAAGCTTGCAGTTCAGGATTGATTTTAACCAACTTTCCTTTATCATACATGATATTAAAGTAATTGGTTAGAATATCCAAAAGTTGTTGAGGATACTTTACCGTTCTCTCTCTATAACCGGGAAGATTCTCTACTTCCTTCAGGCTAATCATAAACAATTTTCGATTACGGTTCATGATATCATGATATGTCTTGCTGATCAGCAACAAATCTGTATTCAGATCCCATACGAGTTTTTCATTGAAGATCCTTGTCATCTCTTCTGCATAATGATATTGGTCAAAGGCACTCTCTAACAAGTTTTGTTTAGTCTTAAAGAGACGAAACAAGGTTTTCTCACTTAGTCCGGCAGATGTGGCTATTTCCTGTGTCGTCACACTTTTATAGCCTTTCTTTGAAATTAAATCAATGGCCGTCAACATTAATTTTTCTTTACTGCTAAGATTGCTGCTAACGGACATGTCATGTCCCTCCTTCCCGAATGTCAGTAATCACTGTCATTGATGCAATGTTAACTAAAGAACTTTTTATTGTCAAGGTGTTAATTTTGATAACGAATCGACAACCTATCTTCATGATGCCTTCCATTCATAAATCCATGTTCTTGATGGAGACAACAGCTTTTCCTTTCACACGACCTTCTCCAATATCCCGAATGGCTTGAGCCGATTCTTTTAACGCGTACATCCGTTAGACAATTGGCACGAGTTGTTGGAATCATTAAATTGCGAGATCATCCATGGCTTGAATGGCCAAGTGAAATGCTCTCATTCTTCTTTCCAGAAGAGTCTTTTGAGGGCTACCTTCTTTGGACTTGGCATACATGCTTTCAAGAGACGGAAACAATCCAATCAAGACAAGACGGGCTTCTGCTATATCTTCCTTCGTGTATGAATGAGCTTTTTGATTCCACTGCTTATCCAACAAAGCTAGACCAATGTAAAAAGCTTGCAGACGTTTCTGTAACAATGTTGTGTTATTGCTATTCTGAGTCATATTCACTAAGGCATTTTCCGATTTGCGGATGGTTGATTGGAAGGCCAGGATGGATTCCAGTTGATCTTCTTGTGACACATATTCCATAGCGTGCTTACCTCTCTTCTTGGCTCGGGTACCTATTAAATCACCTCATAAATATAACAAAAAAAGCCGCTTAATTAGCGACTTTCAATGTAATAACTGTATAGTCTTGATCCGTTCTATAATACCTTTTCCAAAAAGCTGATCGTCCGTTCATTTTTCGGATTCCCAAATATCTCTGCAGGGGTCCCCTGCTCGACAATATAACCACCGTCCATGAAGATCACGCGATCAGCTACTTCGCGGGCAAAACCCATTTCATGGGTAACGATCATCATTGTCATGCCTTCGCTCGCGAGGTCCTTCATAACACCCAGAACTTCTCCGACCATCTCAGGGTCGAGCGCCGAAGTCGGCTCATCGAATAACATAACGTCCGGATTCATGGCAAGTGCACGAGCGATCGCTACACGTTGTTTTTGTCCACCTGACAGTTGTGTTGGGAAGCTGTCTGCTTTATCAGACAGACCCACACGCTCAAGCAATTGAAGTGCTGTATCACGCGCCTGCTGTGCATTTAAAATCCCGAGTTCTCTGGGTGCAAACATGATGTTCTTAAGAACACTAAAATGAGGGAATAAGTTAAAATGTTGAAATACCATTCCAATATTTTCACGAGCTTTGTTCAGGTTGGTTCTAGGGTCATTCAGATCCTGATCATCTACGATGACCCGGCCTGCCGTAATGGCATCGAGCTGGTTGATGCAGCGCAAGAATGTACTTTTTCCTGAACCGGAAGGCCCGATGACACAGACCACTTCTCCTTCATTGACTGACATATCAATTCCCTTGAGAACCTGATTCGAGCCGAAACTTTTCTTCAAACCTTCAACTTTTATTTTAGCCACGACGAACCTTCACCTCCAGATAATCAGCAAGTTTGGTCAATGTGATGATAACAATCAGATACATAACAGCAACCGTTAACCAAATGTCAAAAGAGGAGAACGTTCTTGCGATGACAATTTTACCTGATTGTGTCAACTCCACGAGACCAATAACGGATAGGATGGACGTATCCTTCAACGTAATCACCATCTGGTTAATGAAGGACGGAATCATAACCCGCACGGCCTGCGGAATAACGATCTTGATCATCGCTTTGCGGTAAGGAAGTCCCAATGAACGGGCAGCTTCCATCTGACCACGATCAATCGATTGAATCCCGCCTCGGATAATTTCGGTTACATACGCCCCTGCATTCAGACTAAGTGTCAGAATAGCCGCCAGGAACAATGGCATCGTGAAGCCCATCGCCTGTGGAATCCCGAAATAGATAAAGAATGCCAGGACAATCAGCGGAATGCCGCGGAAGATATCTACAAATACAGTGGCAACACCACGAAGGAATTTGTTTTGTCCCACCTTCATGAATCCGAATATCAGACCGATGATAAAGGCGAAGAACAGTGATACGACCGTGTATAAAAGTGTGTTTCCTAACCCTTTAAACAAGGCAGGAAGAGATTTCTGGATGAGCTCCCAACGGCTTTGATTAGCAACAGTCGGAGCGTTCTCACCAAGATATGTCTCGGTAATGCGTTTATACTCACCATTCGCTTTAATATTAGTAAGACCTGCATTAAACATCTCTAGAAGCTCTTGATTTTTCCCTTTGCTTACTGCAAATCCGTAGGGAGCCCCTTCTTCTTTGTCTGTAACAATTTTCAATCCGTTATTCTGATTGACGCCATAGGCCAGCACAGGATAATCTTCAAAGCACGCTACGGAATTGCCGGTTTTGACATCTTCGTACATTTGGTAAGATTCATCAAACGGAACGATCGTGAATCCGTACTCTGAAGCAATGGACTCTGCAAAACTATACCCTTCTGTTCCGGTTTTTACCGCTACCTTTTGTCCACGAAGGTCTTCATAACTCTTGATTGTGTCATTGTTGGCACTAACACCCATAACGACACCTGATTCAAAATAAGTATCTGAAAAATCAAATTTTGCTTTTCTTTCGTCCGTTATACTCATTCCTGCAATGACACCATCAACCTGATTGGCTTCAAGTGCCTGTACAGCTGCATTGAACCCCAAAGCTTTGATTTGATACTTGAAATTTTGGTCTTTCGCAATGGCATCCAGCAAGTCCATATCGATACCAACAAAATCACCATTCTCATCTTCATATTCGAATGGAGCAAATGTGACATCAGTTCCGATGATATAAGTCTTGCCTGAATCGGATGCTGCAGCAGCGTTCCCAACCCACCCTGATAGACCGCTCACCAGGAGCAGCATCAGTGAAAGTATAAAAAATGAGATCTTCGTTGTTTTCATGTGTCCTCCCCGTCTCGGTTGTCCGAATAATCATTATTTTCTGTAGAATCGGTATTACTGTTAACCTTTTTGTCGATCTTCTGCCCATTTGATTGTTATTATTTACTGTATATTAACAATCAATGCTTGGCCTTTCCACTTGCAACATTTTCCTCCATCATTTTTTTCCAACCAGTAAAAAGCCCTCTTCATACTTACCCGTCAGGTCAGCTTTACGAAACCCAATATTACATCGCGAATCTGAAAAAGGTACAATTACTTTAAAACGTATTATTTAAAATTTAAAACTCAAAAAAAGCCGCGATATCCGCGACTTTTTGTTGTACAGTTTTTTATCATCTATTAATTTTCTCTGGTTGTCAATACAATCTCGAACTTCGAACCAGCATCACCCGCAAATACGATGGTTCCGTTCTCAGGCAATATCGTTTCATTTTGTCCACTGACCACCGTGTGATTCACACCTACTCCCGCTTGGTCATATACAGCAAACGCGCTGTTTGAAGACATCTTGACCGAGATTACTTTACCTGCGGCTAATGACGGAATCGAATACCATGTGGCATGGCCATTCGCTTGAATCGTTGTCTTTGATTGTCTGCCTGCATAGATCGGTTTTATAATTTCTTGAGCAGCATATACGTTGCCTCCAGCTGTAACATATTCCACGCCATTTTCCTCATAGAAATTGAACTCCATTGTGTCACGGCCCGCTAATCCAGGAATTTGCAATTGGTTCACGGCTTGGTTAGCTCCAATGATTGTATTGGTGTAGATATAACCAGGAAGCTCATTAAAAGTATGAATGGGAATCATCGGCATCGCTGTGTTGTAGAGTGTGGATGTGTATTTTTCATTAACCAACACGTATGCTTTGCCTTCCCGTTTTTGCCATGCGGCCTTTGCTTCTGCAGTCAATTCATTGGTTTCAAGCTTTTCGGCTTTATATTCCGAGGAAGCAACTTGACCCAGTCCAGGGACCGACTGATACGAGCGAGACCACAAGTATGTGTTTCCGTTGACTTCCCGAACGAATTTCAGCTTTTCTGTGCCCGTTGCATTAACAAATGAGCCATCTGCAGTGTACGTATAGGTCTGAGCAGAGCTGCTAGGAGATGACAGATTAGATATTGTCAATTGTCCGTCATTCTTCACTTCCAAGTTCAATAACATGTTTGCTCCACCGCCATACATACCTGTATGCAGTGAAAGTTCATTGGGCATGTTTGCCTTCACTGGTGTACCATGTGACTTCTCCGGCTTACGCTCCGGAATCATATTTTTCTCCTCAAGCGCGCCAAGCAACAGTTCCGTTGCCAGCAATTGATCCGTTGAGCTGTGACCGCCCGAAGAGGTTACGGCAGCAGCCATATTGTATTCCGGTAACACAATTAATGAGGAATGGTAGGTTATCGTATTGCCGCCTTTGCTTACGGCCTGGATGCCATAATCGTTAAATGGAAACAGGTTGACGCTGTCCCATCCGAGGCCATAACCAATAGACGAATCGCCCTCTTTCGGCCACATGCCTCTCTTGTATTCTTCTTGCTCCATAGCCTCTACAGCTTCCTGTGAAAGGACCGTTTCAACCTCACCTGTAAAGATTTTCGAGAATTGAAGCAGATCTTCAGCGGTGGAATAGATGCCTCCTGATCCAATCATATTGGTAGTCTCTAATGGAAGTTGCTCATCGTTCGATGGAGAGTATGTTGTTGCCATCTGGCCAAGATCCACAATATCCTGCGGTGTTTTGGTATGCTCCATACCCAACGGTTCGGTTATGTACCGGTGCATGAACGCGGTGAAGCTCATACCGCTGACCCGCTCCACCAAAATTTCAGCTAATGTAAACCCATCATTACTATACACCGAGTATGCGCCAGGGTCCGCCTTCAGATGTTGGGTGGCCAATTGCTCAAGTAACGTATCATGTGCATAGGTATCATTATCTCCAAACAGTATTGCACTATTGCTTGATGTTCCAAGAAGTCCTGATGAATGATTCAGTAACATGCGTGGTGTGATCTGTTGGTAACGCTTGTCTGTCATTGTAAAGTCCGGGATATACTTCACGACTGGCTCATCGAGATCAATCTTGCCTTGGTCCACGAGCTTCATTACGGCCGTTGCGAGCATCATTTTGCTGGTTGAACCAATGCCATACATGGTCTCTGAAGTAATCGGAATGTTGTTTTTTAGGTCATTTGTGCCTGTCTGACCGGAGATCACAATCTTCCCTTCATCCATCAGTGCGTACTGCACACTTGTCGCAGCATAGGATTCAGTGAGCACCTTGGCCTTTTCGCTTGCTGCCTTTTTCGTCAGATCATACGTTGGATTACTAATGTTACTGGTAGCGGGTGTGGCCATTGCCGACAGTGGGGTCATCATCGCAAACACCAAAGTCATGGCGGCAATCGTTGTTCGTTTCTTTCGTGTCAATCTCATCTTCTCCTGTCTAATCTATGAATTAGGTATCTCTGAGGAAGTACCCTCGTAGTGTAACCGAAGTTGATGAACTGTCTATGGCTTGAATATGAATCGAGTATGAACCAGGCAATAGCGACCGAAACAGTTTCGACATAAGGAATAAAGGCTTTGGTTTGACTTTATATGGTTTGCAGATGGGACTTTTGCCATGATAGTATATCAATCAGTGGAGTGCCAATAACCCACATACTTACATATGTACATGCAATCCATAATTCAGCATGAGTAATGGAGTTGAATCTATGCTAAAAGTGAATCGAGATGACCCTCGCCCGATCTGGCAGCAACTTCTGGATCAAGCGATTCATAATATTACAACCGGGAAATGGCAACCAGGTGAATTGTTGCTCCCATCACGTGAACTTGCTCAATTAATTGGTGTTTCACGGTCAACCATACAGATTGTGTACGAGGAATTATACAGCCGGGGGTATACGGTAACTTCACGTCGGGCCGGGACAAGGGTTAGTGATTGGACATATGCACCTCGTTCATCAGAAGAAATCACGGTGCGAGGACCTATTCCTCCCGAACTGCCTGCACTAAACGAATCGATTGGTCACCTGCATAGTTGGTTCGGCAATAGAGACCGTCGCAAGATCGAAATTGATTTTAATCCTCACGAGCCTTATCTGGATGAAAGTTTCACAAAAGCCTGGAGGCAATCTTTTCTACAAGCCTCCACTGAACCCAATCTGGACCTTTGGGCTTACGGCGATGCCAGAGGGCTACTCGCGTTAAGAGAGCAGATTCAGCGTTATTTGTCACTTGAACGAGGCATTCATATCGATGTGGATCAAATCTTGTTAACTTCAGGTGCACAACATAGCATTGATTTAATTGCCCAGGCACTCTTACGTGAAGGAGACAGAGTTTCCGTAGAAGATCCCGGCTTTCCTGCCGCTTGGATGGCGATGAAATACCGCCGGATGCAAGTCGACTCCGTTCCAGTCGATGAGTATGGATTATGTGTAGATCGAATTCACCCACAGACGAAACTCGTATATGTTACACCTTCTCATCAATGCGCAGCTGGCGTTATTATGTCAGAGCCACGCAGGCAACAATTAATGAACATGGCAGCTCATCAACGATATTGGATTGTAGAGGATGACTACGATAGCGAATTTAGGTACCGTGGAGATCCACTTCCGACGATATTCAGTCAGCAACCTCAGAATACGCTATATATGATGAGTTTTTCCAAAATGGTCGCACCTGGCATTCGTCTATCCGCTATCATTGGCCCCAGAATAGCCATCGACCGCCTTACCCAAGTTCATGAATTAACCTATCGTCATCTGCCGATTATGGAACAATTAACGTTAACCTATTTTATTGAACGTGGTCATTTTACGCGCCATATGAGAAGAGTTCGGAACATCTATCGACGCAGACACGAAGTCATGACCAAAGCCATTGTTGCTTCCGGGCTAGGCTCACGCTTTACATTAAGTGGTGTGGAGACGGGATTACATATACTACTGGAATCTGAACCGTCATTTGACGAAGAAGCGCTGACGAATGCTGCGCTTGATCAAGGTGTGCGTGTGTATCCGCTTAGCAGATATTGCTTGGAAAGTCATCGAAAAGGATGGATATTGGGTTTTGCGAAAGTGGATGAGGATCAGATTGAGGAAGGCATACACCGATTTGCAAAGCTTGTACTCTGATGGAGAACATGCACTCCAATCGGATTTGAAAGGATGTTTTTGTGATGAACATTTTAGTGTTAGGAGCCACCGGACGGGTTGGAAGTCATCTTGTTGCTAACGCCCTGCGTTCGAATCATCATGTAACTGCACTGGTTAGAAATCCGGAAAAGGTACATATCAGCGATAACAATTTCGTTCTGCATCAAGGGAATGCTTTAATCAAAGAGGATATTCATCAAGCCATGCTGGGTGCTGATCTCGTTGTTAGTGCCTTGGGTACAGATGGAACAACTACATTATCACAATCTACGAGATTGATTGTTGAGGTTATGGCTCAGGAGCATATCCAAAGAATCATTACCATCGGTACTGCAGGAATATTGGAAAGTCGAACTGATCCTGACATGTTTCGTTTTCAATCCTCCGAATCCAAACGTAAGTCAACACGCGCAGCTGAAGAGCATCTGGAGATGTACAACATGCTCAAGGCCTCAGAGCTAAAATGGACCATTGTGTGCCCTACCTACTTATATGATGGAGAATCTCTTGGTACGTATCGGATTGAGCGCGACTACTTGCCTGTCGGTGGAACTTCAATTTCAGTAAAGGATACGGCAGAGTTTGCTTATCAGCAATTCATGTCTGATGACTATGTACAGTCTCGTGTAGGCATAGCCTACTAAGGCGTGTCTTAAACCTCACTTAGGGTATATCTCATCTGTTCAAAAAAAGTTTTCAATCTAAGCAAGCAACATTAAAAGCCTGCAATTGTAATCCATCAGGATCAATTGCAGGCTACAGATGTGTCTGCTCTTACACTATTCAAGCCCTTCATATAAAGGGAATTGCGAAGTAATTTCGCGGACACTGCCTAATATCTGTTTTTTGACATCCGAGTTCGTTGAATTCTTGAAGGCAAGCCCGATAAGATGAGCAATCTCTTTCATTTCCGCGGCTCCAAGTCCTCTGGTCGTCATGGCCGGTGTTCCAAAACGGATACCACTCGTAACCAAAGGACTGGCCGTATCGTGAGGGATCGCATTTTTATTCGCCGTAATCCCTACTTCATCAAGTATAGCTTCGGCTTCTTTGCCTGTAAGGCCCGTAGTACGTAAGTCAACCAACACAATATGATTATCAGTCCCACCCGATACAAGGTTGAGTCCTTCGTTCATTAGAGTTTCTGCCAGTACGTTGGCATTATGCAGAACACGTTCAATATATGTTGTGAAATTGGATTGCAATGCCTCACCTAAGGCCACCGCCTTTCCTGCTATGACATGCATGAATGGCCCGCCCTGGGTTCCTGGGAATACAGCTTTGTCAATTGCCTGTGCCCACGACTCCCGACACAAAATGGCTCCCCCTCGGGGTCCTCGCAAAGTCTTGTGCGTGGTGGTGGAGACAAAATGAGCATGCGGTATCGGATTAGGATGCAAACCGGCTGCGACTATTCCGGCTATATGCGCCATATCTACAAAGAAAAGGGCTCCCACTTCGGCGGCAATTTGGGCGAATAATTCAAACTCAATGGTCCGAGGGTACGCACTTCCACCTGCAACAATCATGCGTGGGCGATACGTATAAGCCAGTTTGCGCACTTCGTCAAAGTCAATGCGGCCTGTTCGAGCATCGACACCATATGAAACAAAATTATAAAATCTCCCCGAAAAATTAACGCGACTTCCGTGTGTTAGATGACCACCCTGGGATAAATTCATGCCAAGGATCGTGTCACCAATCCCAACCGAGGCAAAATATACAGCCATGTTGGCCTGAGAACCAGAGTGAGGCTGCACATTCGCATGTTCGGCTCCAAAAAGTGCCTTAAGGCGGCCATTCGCTATCTCTTCGACGGTATCGACAGGCTCACACCCGCCATAATACCTTCTGCCCGGATACCCCTCCGCATATTTATTGGTCAATACGGAACCCGATGCTTCCATCACAGCTTCACTTACAAAATTCTCTGATGCAATCAGTTCAATCGTATCCTTCTGCCTTCCAAGCTCTTGCTGAATAGCATTTCCTATGACTTGATCTTGCTTCTCCAAATGTTTCATGTACATCTTCCTCTCCATATAGAAATTATCTATTCGTTCCTAATTGTTTTTTGGAAATTCCACTATTCATCACTAGATGGGCCATCATTCCTGCAACGAGTCCCCAGAATGCACCACCGACACCAAGCAAGGTCACATTGGCTGCGGTCGCCAAAAAAGTGATCAATGCGGTTTCACGTCCTTTGGGTTCCGTTAATGCATTCGCAAGACTGCCGCCAATTGTTCCAAGTAACGCCAGTCCGGCTAATGTTGCAATAAAGGTAGCAGGAAGAATCAAAAACAGGGCAGCCAAAGTTACGCCAAAAATACCGACAAAAATATAAAAGATCCCACAAGCAATACCTGCTATGTACCGTTTTGTTGCATCCTCATGTGCATCTTTTCCTGTACATATCGCTGCGGTAATAGCCGCCACGTTAAAAGCATGCGAGCCGAATGGAGCTGCAAGCAGTGAGCCCAAACCGGTTACCGTCAAAATGGGATTGGCACTTGTCTTGAATCCATCATTACGCAGAACAAGCATTCCGGGCATATACTGCCCTGTCAGGGTGATAATGAATAGCGGCAGTGCAACGCCAAGCAAAGCATTTAACGAAAACGATGGAACAACCAATACAGGCGAAGCAACTGCCAATTGGATCGTACTGAAGTCCGTTTTTCCCATGCATATCAAATAAATCAAGCCTATTGCCAATATGCCAACAATGGCGTAACGGGAAGTAAACCTTCTTAGCACGATGTAGGCAGCAAACAGCACAGTAACAAGCAAAGGATCAAGCTTCGCCCCTCCAAAGGCCGATATTCCAAACTGTAGCAAAATACCTGCCAACAATCCGGAAGCGATACCAGGGGGAATAAGTCGAACAAAACGTTCAAACATGCCTGACATACCTAAAATAATAAATCCGACTGCCGAAATCATGTAAGCGCCGATAGCTTCTGGATAAGGCGTCACCGCTAATGCCGAAACCAGAAATGCCACACCCGGTGTAGACCAGGCTGTAATAATCGGTTCCTTGAATCGATAACTAAGCCAAATCCCCGTTATTCCGACCCCAATTGAGATGGACCAAATCCAGGATGCTGTCATTTCCGGGCTTAAACCAGCCACTTTTGCCGCTTGAAACACAAGAATAAATGTACCCCCGTAATTCACAATGACGGATATCAAAGCCGCAATCACCGGTGAGATCAGATCGCGACCACGTAACGAAAGGAATGCTGCTGTCTTCATATTTAACACGACCTCTCACTTAATCATCGATGCGTGTGTTTTCATTCCAGTAATATTCGTCTGGTAAATACCGAGGGCCAAATACACTTGTTCCTACACGTATCATTGTAGCTCCTTCTTCAATAGCGACCTGGAAGTCACCGGACATGCCCATCGATAGAATATCCATTTTTACACGCGGAATGTTTTTCTCTCTAATTTGAGTGCGAATACGGTTTAACAAACGAAAGCAGTGCCGTGTTTCTTCATTCGTTGCATTCAGTTTTCCAATGGTCATTAAGCCCTTCACGTTCAACGTTTCGAATTGAGTTAACTGTTCTACAAGCTCAATGGCTGTTTCTGGAGAGGCCCCAAATTTACTTTCTTCGTAGGACGTGTTAATTTGCACTAGAATATCTAGCGTCTTATTCTCTTTGAGAAGCTGGTTATGTAATGCTTGACCCAACTTCAATCGATCTACGGAATGAATGAGAGTAACATATTTAACAACGTCCTTTACTTTGTTTGTTTGCAGATGTCCGATAAAATGCCATTCTACCTGTTTGTTTTGTTCCATCAGTGGAAATTTGTCCCGAAGTTCTTGGGCTTTGTTCTCTCCGAATAGGACCTCACCTGCTTGAATAGCCATTTGTAATTTCTCTAACGGTACCGTTTTGGTGGCGAGCAACAATGTAATTTCCGTTATGTCACGCCCCGAAGCCTGACAGGCCAATGCGATTTGCCGTCTTACCGATTGGAGATTTTCTTCAACTAGATGCTTCATGTCATTCGCCTTCTTTCTATTCCTCACCGGAATGGATTATTAAGATAAGCTTCCTCCTTATGTATTGTGAAGATTGTGTAGAACGTCATGCTAGTATATCAATCAATGGATTGCTTATACATATCCAAAAATGCTCTTTTGAAGCAATCCAAAGCAATAACACCCAGTCATTACAAAACGTAAAAAAGCCGCTAAATTAGCGGCTTGGTTATATCCCTATGCTCTTGTCTACGAGACGAGAAACATGCATTTATGATTTACTCATTCACGTTTTCCTTCGTCACCAGCTTCAATTCAGCCGGGATCGATGGCTCCACTTGTTTGCCACTGAGCACATCCAGAGCAGCTTGCAGCGCCAGTTGGCCAATCAGTACAGGCTGCTGGGCAACTGTTGCCGTCAATTTGCCATCTTTAATGGATTTGATTGCATCATCATTGCCGTCGAATCCGATGACCGGAATGTCTTTCCCAGAGCTTTGAATCGCTTCAATTGCACCCAGTGCCATCTCATCATTATGGGCAAATACCGCCTGCACATCAGGATTACCTTGCAGCAAGTTCTCCATGACATTTAACCCTTTGGACCGATCGAAGTCAGCAGATTGTTTGGACACTACATCGAGTTTCTGGTCGGCCACTTCGTGGAAACCTTTTCCGCGTTCCCTTGTTGCGGAAGCACCAGGCACACCTTCAAGTTCAATGACTTTTGCTCCTTCACCGAGATGTTCCACGAAGTACTCAGCTGCCATGCGTCCGCCCTTAACGTTATCCGATGCCACCAGTGCTGCCACTTCCCCTTTATCTGCGGAGCGATCCAGCGTGATTACGGGAATGCCCACACTATTGGCGGATTGAACCGCTGTGGAGATCGCTGCAGAGTCAGCAGGATTAATCAGAAGAGCACTGACTCCTTGCTGAATAAGATCATCCACATCATTGGTTTGTTTGGCTGAATCATTCTGTGCATCAACGACAATGACCTGTACTCCCTGTTTTTTGGCTTCAGCCATGACCCCATCCTTTAGTGATACAAAGAATGGATTGTTTAGTGTTGATATCGACAAACCTATTTTCTTCTGTCCGTTACTTTTGGAAGGATCAGGTTTGGCCCATTCCGGTGGCTCCAGAGAGCATCCGGCCAGAGCGATGATCATCAGCATACTTACGAGTGTTAATGTCCACTTTTTCATATCTATTCTCTCCTTATGCTGTTTTCTTGCGGTCCAGCAGGACGGCAATGGCAATAACGATACCTTTCACAACCATTTGGTAAAATGAGTTAACTTCGAGCAAGTTCAATCCATTATTCAACACGCCGATAATCAGAACACCGATCAGGGTACCGACAATTCGCCCGCGTCCTCCAGCAAGACTTGTACCACCCAATACAACCGCTGCGATGGCATCCAGCTCATAGGATGTACCGGCTGTTGGTTGCGCTGAATTCAAGCGTGATGTCAAGATTGCACCTGCCAGAGCAGCGAGCATGCCTGTCAGGGAGTAGATCATAATTTTCACACGACTAACTTTGATACCCGAGATAATGGAAGCTTTCTCATTACCGCCGATCGCGTACGTTTTGCGGCCAAAAGCTGTTTTATGCAACACAATCCACAGAATCATGAAGGTGATCAGCATCGTGATTGCAGGTACCGGTATGCCCAGCAGATAACCACGACCGAACAGTTGGAATAAAAGGTTATCTCCGAGCCCTGTAATTGGATTACCATTCGTGTACACCAAGGTTAATCCTCTGAATATCGTCATCGTTGCCAATGTAGCGATAAATGGAGCCATTCTGCCTTTGGTTATCATCAGTCCGTTCACCATACCCATGACACCGCCGAGTGCTACACCGATAATGATGGACAAGATCGGATCGAGACCGGACAACATCATATTTGCTACAAAAGCACTGGATAAAGCCAGGATTGAGCCGACCGACAGATCAATTCCACCCGTCAGGATTACAAACGTCATACCAAAAGCAATCAGCGCATTAATGGAGACTTGACGCAATAAATTCAAGATATTAAGCGGTTCCAAGAAACTTGGATTCAACACCGATACGATGAGAATAAGAATGATTAAGCCGAGCAGCGGTCCCAATTTTTGTATCATAGTTGAGAAACGGAAGCCGCTTTTAGCCGTTTTGTTTTCCTGCATTGTTGTCATATCACTGTCCCCCTGTGGCCAATGTCATAATGTGTTCTTGTGTTGCTGCTTCCCTTGCAACCTCACCACTGATGTGTCCTTCATGCACAACCGCAATTCGGTCGCTCATACCCAGCACTTCAGGCAGCTCCGACGATACCATGATGATTGCAACACCGCGGTCTGTCAGTTCATTCATCAATTCATAGATTTCGCGCTTAGCTCCGACATCCACTCCACGTGTAGGTTCATCCAGGATAAGTACGCTTGGACCAATCCCGACCCATTTCGCGATAACCACCTTCTGCTGGTTACCCCCGGACAGATTCCTTGCCGCCGTCTCGGAGGATTGCGTTTTGATCTGAAGGCGTTTGATCAATGTATCAACGAAGTCTTGTTCTTTCGAGGTTGATATGAAGCCTTTACTTGAGAAACTGAACAGATTCGTCAACGCCATATTTTCGCGAATAGAGAAGTCCAATACCAGCCCCTCATCCTTGCGGTCTTCTGTAATAAAACCAATTCCATGTTTCACTGCATCTGCCGGTTTACGAATGTTCGCTTTTTTGCCGCGGATGAAAATTTCGCCGCTATCCAGCGTATCCAAACCAAAGATGGTTCTCATAATCTCTGTTCGTCCAGAACCCATAAGTCCTGAGAAACCGAGGATTTCTCCCGCTCTCACGGTAAAGTTAATATTCTCGAACAATCCTTTGCTGCTTGCATTCCTCACTTCCAGAACCACTTCGCCATAAGAAGGATTACGCACAGGATAACGCTCGGTAAGTTCACGACCTACCATTTTCCGAACCACTTCATCAAAGCTTGTCTGCGGAATGTCCTGCGTGTCCACTGTTCTTCCGTCACGCATGATGGTAATTCGGTCACAGATCGTGAATATCTCCTCCATCCGGTGAGAAATATATACGATGGATACGCCTTCCTTCTTCAGTGAGCTGATTACACCAAACAGCTTCTGGATCTCACGCTCCGTGAGTGCTGCTGTTGGCTCGTCCATAATGATGACCTTGGCATCCGTCATTAGCGCTTTGGCAATCTCAATCATCTGTTGCTGCCCGACAGAGCACTCTCCGGCAGGACGTTCCAGTGGAATGTCTACGGAAAGCTTGGCGAACTGCTCATTGGCAAGCGCTTTCATTTGTCTTGTATTAAGCAATCCGAAGGATGATGTCAGTTCCTTACCAATAAAGAGATTATCCAGCACCGTCATCTCAGGCCATACGTTCAGCTCCTGATGTATAAAGGTGATCCCCAATTGCTCTGCTTCCTTAGGGCTTCCAAAATAGGTTTCCGCTCCGTCTATGCTGATGGTTCCCTGATCTCGCTGATGAAGACCAATCAGAATGTTCATGAGTGTGGATTTGCCGGCTCCATTCTCCCCCATCAGGGCATGAACTTCACCATCTTTTAGTTCAAAATCCACACCGCTCAGCACCTGATTCGTTCCAAACGCTTTATGAATGTCTTGCATCTGAATATGCATTACGCATCCTCCCTTTTAACCGAAATGGACTCCCGATTGTAAAATGCAATTGGCATACGGTGTCGCTTCACCTGTGCGGATGACTGCCTTCACCTGCCTAGTTAACGCTTTGAATTGTTCGTGGCTGACGGAAGCATCGATGACTTCTTCCCCGAACTTCTCCGTAATGAATTGCATAGCTCCGGGATTGCCTTCACGAATTTCATTCGCCACAATCACTTTCTCGATGACCATATCTTCTGCAATCACCTCGACCACCTCGTGAAAACGTGGTGTTCCCAGTTTGAGGGCCAGATCGATTTTGACTACCCCGTCAGGTACCGGTAGACCTGCATCCGCAATCGCAATCATGTCCGTATGGCCCAGGTCAGACAGAATCTTGGAGATGTGACTATTCAACATGCCCGTTCTTTTCATTACAAGCTCTCCTCCACTTCATCACGCGTCGGCATGCCGCCCTGTGCTCCGAACTTGGTGACAGACAACGATGCAGCCCGATTGGCGAAGCGGATACTTTCTTGTAACGGTTTGCCTTCAGCCAAAGCAACTGCAAATGCGGCGTTGAACGTATCCCCTGCACCGGTAGTATCAACAACCTCCACTTGATAAGTTGGGACAAGCACTTCCTCTGTGCCATCAAAATAACGAACCCCTTTGCTACCCTCTGTGATGAACAATTTGTTAGGATACTGACGTAATGCTTCTGCCGGACTCATGCCCTGAAACAGAATCTCCGCTTCATGTTCGTTCGGCGTGATATAAGCAGCATTGTCAATGACTTCTCGCGGCAATGTTCTTGCCGGAGCGGGATTAAGCAGTAATGGGGTTCCGAACTCTGCACACAATGCACTTACATGAACAACGGTTTCCTCCGGAATTTCCTGCTGAATGAGTACGATATCTGCATCACGGATCACATCAGCCGCATCATCTACATATGCAGGCGTAACTTCACGATTCGCCGCTTCAACCACTACGATACTATTATCACCTTCCGCCAGAATGATATGAGCTGTTCCACTTTCCATATGTGTAACCGGTTTCACATTTTGCGTATTAACATCATTTGCTCTGAAGTTCTCTAAAATATCTTTGCCAAAAACATCGTCGCCTACCCGGCCAATCATCGCAACCTCAGCGCCAAGTCTTGCAGCAGCAACTGCCTGATTGGCTCCCTTGCCGCCAGGGACCGTTTTGAAGCTGTCGCCAAGAACGGTTTCACCCGCCCCCGGCCGTCTTGACGAAGTAACAACCAGATCCATTGAACTGCTTCCTATTACACATATTTTAGCCATCTAATCTCACCTTTCTTGTCGTGCCCCGTTCGATGAAACTAACGGGCAACTGTATGTTTTTATTCTCTACTGCAGCTTGTTCCACAAGCTGTATAAGTAATCCCGCCGCTTCTCTTCCCATCTCGTAAGCTGGCTGATGGATGGTGGACAATGCTGGTGACAACAGGCTGCTCATCGGAATATCATCGAAACCAATCACTTGTACATCATCAGGAATTTTCCTTCCGATTCGTGCTGCCTCATGCAATACCGCCATGGCTGCGATGTCATTGCTGGCAATGACCCCATCTGTGTCGGCATACTTCCTGAATAGTTCCTCAGCCCCTGCGCTTGCCTCATTAATTGAAAATGAGGTCGTCTGGATTACCTGATAGTCTAACCCAGCATCCCGGATAACTTCAATCGCCCCTTCAAAGCGGTCCTGTGCGGGTCTGATCTGAGACGGTCCTTGCATAACTGTGATCCGGCGACTGCCGCGTTGGATAATCTCCCTCGCCGCTAGTCTTCCACCTTCTCTGCCGTCCGCATACACGGATGGACGATCCATTGATGTTCTATCCAGAAACACCACGGGAATTTTCAGTTTTTCGTATATTGAAGATTGAGGATAGTTCGTTGAAGAGATCACACCGACCACATTGTTCTGGATAAACGTCTGGATGTAATCCTGCTCCTTCCGTTCATCCTCATCACTATTTCCAAATATCAGTCTGTAATCCTGTTCCTGCATCCCGTCCTCTACACCGCGAGCCAACTGCGGGAAGTAAGGGTTCGCAATATCCGGCAACAATAGGCCAATCAGTTTGGACTTGCGCTTATATAATGAACGGGCCACCTCATTAGGTGAGAAGTGAAGCGCCTTCACAGCATCTTCCACTTTCTTGCGTGTGTCCGCATGAACATAACCTCTGTCATTAATGACTCTGGATACGGTGGCAACGGATACGCCCGCTCGTTGAGCTACATCTTTAATTGTTGTCATAAGTTGCTCTCCTCTATGTGTAACCGGTTACAGACATTAAATTATCATATTATTTTTCATTTGACAAGCGTTTTCATTCTGGAAAATTCTCCTAGTACACATGAAAGTACATTGAAATTCAATCTGTAACCTGAATTCTTCCGGCCTTATTCAGTCTTCTCAGCTATATGACGAAGTTAATTATCATTACAAATATTAGCGATATGTGATATGGTCAGTGAGGATATTAGATACATACATAAGTGTATAAAATGTGAGGAGAAGATTGAAAGTGACAGACAGAAATACCCTTGAAAATCAAAAACCGAGTAAATTTAGTGATCCCATTTTTGTCATGCTCGTTGCAAGCCTCTGTTGCTTGTTATGGGGAAGTGCGTATCCATCCATCAAACTTGGATATATCGCATTTAACATCCTGCCCGAAGATATTGCGTCCAAATACGTATTTGCCGGATACCGATTTACCTTGGCGGGTTTGCTGCTCTTGCTTCTTTCACGTGTCGTTAGAAAACAGAAGCTGCAATTGTCCAAGCCTCAGTGGACAAGTCTCATTATGTTAGGTGTGTTGCAAACCGGTTTGCAATATATGTTTTTCTACGTTGGCGTAGCCAATACAACGGGTGTCAAAGGCTCCATTATGAATGCAACGACGACCTTTTTCAGTGTCGTTCTGGCCCATTTCATCTATAAGAACGACAAATTAAGCAGAAATAAAATCGTTGGCTGCCTGCTTGGATTCGTTGGTGTAATCATCGTAAACTTCCATACGGATCTGCTTGCTTTCTCCTTCTCATTCACAGGCGAAGGGTTCGTGATTATAGCTGCGCTTGTTTTTCCATTACAGCCCTTTACGCAAAACGTCTCACGGCTACGATCGATGTTCTGATCATCACAGGTGTCAGCTTATTTGTCGGGGGATTGGTACTTACACTGTTAGGCCTGTTACTCGGCGGACGAGTCACTCATTTCACTCTGGAATCCACCAGTAATTTGATCTATTTGGCCTTGCTGTCATCCGTTGCATTTTGTCTATGGAATATGCTTCTCAAGTACAATAAGGTCGGAAAAGTGTCCGTATACAACTTCCTAATCCCTGTGTTTGGCGCATTGTTATCGGCGTTATTCTTAGGCGAAACGATTCTGGAGCTGAAAAATCTGGCCGCATTGCTGTTCGTCTCGGTTGGCATATATTTAGTTAATCGTGTACGGTCCGTGCAAAGCTCTAATGACACTTTAATAAAATAGACAACACTCTCATGGACAACAATCCATCTGATGGACAGCAAAAAAAAGCCGCTAATCAGCGGCTTTTTGTGTAAATTCCCATACGATATACTTTTCGTTTCTTACGGTCCTATACCTTAATAAATACTTGTAAAATCAATCAAGGACTCTTCATCTTCATAGTTGAATACAATGGCGTGATTACCCAATTGGTATACCATCTCATATCCACCCACGACTTCATTGTAATATTCTGAGGAAGGTTTACCCATCCATATTTTCACATTCCAAGGTGAAAGATTCTGCTTCTCATTGTACAAATCAAACACGGCAATACGTGATTTATTGGTAAGCTCGTGCATGTATGAATCGAATCCAACGCCGAATTTAGAATAATAATAGAACGCTCCCCATTCTTCATTTGAACGAGAATTCGGTTTCCCCAGCTTTTTTGCGCATTTTGAAGCGTCATGCCAATCTTGATGTCCGTTCGGCCCGGCAATACACCCTTTAATGCAGCGTCCTTCAGGCTTTTCAGGTAAGCGCGATCGCCAACACCCGAGTTCGGCCACTCTCTTGTACGAAGGTTGCGCGTATCTTCGAGCCGCAATTCCAATTTGTTCACATTCAACTTAAACGTATCAACGCCATAGACAATATGAACATTGTTGTAATTTTTGAACTGCACTCGGGCCCCTGAAAGAGTACGAATTCCACCATCTCTGATCGCAGAGTAGGAATCGCCCATCTTTTTCCCCTTATTATCGACATATGTTACACGGCGCAATTCTCCCGAACGAACAATATACGTCTTCACCTCATTGAAATTGGAGGTTCCCCAATCGGTAATCATCAGCATGTCTGGTGTACCCGTCCCTTTGCTCTTGACAACAAAGTTCCAGGTTTGAGGTAAAATAATCGTATTCAGGTCCAATTTAGCTGCTTGCACTGTTCCGTATGTTGCACCTTTTTTCACCAAGGCCGCACGATAGGTTCCAGAATAACTCTTGTCGCCTTTTTTATTGTTCGTCCAACCATTTTCTTCGGTCAGCGTGCTCTTCTGTTCATTATTAGCGAAAATATAAACGGTGTAAGCTGTTTGCTTGGCATCACGAATTGTAAATGAAAGTCGGCTCATACTTGCAAGCTGTTTGGCAGAGATTTGCTCTCCTTTGGCAGCAGCATTGGGTGGTAACAGAAGCAATGCGCTCAGAACATAGCCAATTAAGGTAAGTAAGGCCAGCGAAGCCCATTTTGCTTTGTGTTTAGGGTGTATCATTGATGACTCTCCTTTGAGTAAAAAATAAACATCTACAAGCTCATTTCTAAATTTGAATCGTGCATAATCTCAACATTAAAACAGGTGTTGCTAGATTGTACTTTTGATCAAACTATGTAATTAATATAGATTCATATTCAATAAGCATTCCCTCCTACTAGTACTATTTTCCTAAGAATGATAACATACCCTTTCTAATAAAGAAATATATAACAATGCAATTCATTGTTTATAATCCATATCACATAAAAAAGCCGCTGGTTAGCGGCTCTTCATATCTATACGAAAACGATATCATTATAGGCAGGAGTATATCACATTACGCAAGCGTCGTTGAACATATCCTTCCTGACTGTTCAGCAAATGCTGAGCATACATGACTGTAAGCTCTGAATCCGGATCAATAATAGCCATACACCCGGCAGCACCACTCCATCCAAATTCACCAAGCGGGCTTAGCGAACCACTGCCTGCTTTGGAGATATGTGTACGCACACCTAATCCATAGCCGTATCCATACATATGATCCCACGAATAATCTCCGCGAGTCATTTCATTTAAATGATCTGTTCGCATTAGTTCCACTGAAGCTTGTGACAAAATGCGTACACCTTCAGGACTTGTGCCAAGACCAGTAAGCGCGTTCAGGAAACGTGCATAATCACTGACGGTTGATAACAGCCCGGCACCACCACTCTCCAGCTCGGTACCCACACGGAATCCATTACCATCCAGACGTACAGCCTTTTCAAGCTCATCATTGTAAACATACTGCGGAATCAGACGTGCCTGCTGCTCATCGTTCAGATCGAACCCTGTATCGTTCATGCCAAGTGGTCCGGTGATCTCGTCCCGGAGATACGTACCAAAGCTTTGACCACTTACCACTTCCACCAAGGCTCCCAGTACATCATGGCACATGCTGTAATTCCAGTGTGTCCCTGGTTCAAACAACAGTGGTTCTTTCGCAAGCGCTCTCGCAAAGTCACGTGTCGGCAAAGTTCCGTCGGTTCTTTTGACAGCTTCCTGGATGCATGGACTACCCACGTCATAGGAGAACCCGGCGGTCATGGTGAACAAGTCGCGCACTGTAATGGCTCTTGTCGCCTTTTCCAGTCGAACCTCTCCGTTCGCCATCGTTTTCTTCACTGTCATGTCCGCATATTCTGGCAGATAATCGGACAACGGATCACTTAGCAGTATTTCACCTCTCTCCACCAGTTGCAAGCCTGCCACGCAGGTCATGATTTTGGTCATGGAGTATAGATTGAAGATTGCTCCATCGCCAATGGGCGTTTTTTCCTCCAGATTAGCGTACCCGTTGCGATAATGGAAAACGGTATCATTTCGATGCATCACCAGCACCTCAGCCCACGGAATGCGCCAGGAAGTCATGCGGTCAATAAATGAAGCAAGCGGTTTAAAGTCCATTTTTCCCCGTCCTTCTATGTAAAATCGTTTATCATTTTGCGATGTGGTCCATCTTCGCTCCCACAATCCACATATTAATAATATACGACCTTTTACAATGGTTGACCACCATCTATATCCTATCTCATGCGTGACAGCAATATCTGCCTGACAAATTGCTGCGCACAAATAAGCCGATCCAATAAAGGATCAGCTTATTTTGATTTTGTAAGATTTTAGACTTGACCGCGTCTGTTCTCAACCGATTTCATACGGTTTTGATCATCTTCTACCCGATCAACACTGAACTCTTGGCCAGCTTCAACCTCACCATGACCTGAAATGTTTCGGGAAAAATTAGTGAACTGTCTTTTTTGCTCATCCAGCTCGTGTTTTTGCTTCAGAAGCTTTTGCGGATCTTGTTTTGTCACTACGCTAACCTCCCAATTAAAATCATGCTAATTAATCACACTACAGAAGTTTTCCATAAGAGAGCTGCGCTTATGCATGAAGTACCGTTTCCTTTCATAATATGAGTCCAGACATTCTCCAGATATGATAAAGAACCTATGTGACATAAAGGAGAGAACAGCAGATGAAGCGCATCCTCTTGTCCTATCCTCTTAGTGTATATACTCCTGTTTATAAAGATAACCCTCCTGTTGAGATTCAGCAGCAGTCCAGCATAGATCAAGGAGATCTGTATAACCAATTTATCATCACATCCCTTAATCATAATGGAACTCATATTGACGGGCCTTGGCATTTCAATCCTCAGGGTCTAAAAATAAATGAGATTCCAATAGACTACTTTATCTTCACTCATCCAACAATCCTCGATATTCCCAAAGGTGATGATGATCTTATTACCAAAGCTGACCTGGAGCCATATGAATACCAGATCGCCGGCTCTGATCTACTGCTTATACGTACAGGTTTTGGAAAGTATCGGTCATCTGACCCTGTTCGTTATCGTGAGCATAACCCAGGGTTTGCAGCTGATGCTGCAAGTTACCTGATGGTTTTTGATTCATTGCGAGCAGTTAGGATGGATATGATCTCTTCAGGCTCTGTGATTCATGTAGATCAGGCTATCGCTTTTCATCAGATTATGCTCGGGAAAAGTCGGGTTGATGGCAAGTTCATTCTACTTATAGAGGATATGAATTTAAACCATGATTTATCTGGAATTGAGAAGGTCTATGCTGTGCCATTATATATTGAAGGTGTTGACAGTAGCTTCAGTACAGTTTTCACGGAAACCTGATTAATTACACAAGGTAAAACAAAAACGCGCTGACCAGAGTTTCCTCCTGCCAGCGCGTTTGCTTTAGTGAATGTCCTTCTTTTTGAAATTGCCGCCTCTTACCTCAGCTACATCGTATACAACAACAAAGGCAGTTGGGTCAATTTCATGAATGATATCTTTAATTTTACTCTCTTCCATCCGGTTAATGACACAAGTGATTTCCTTGAATTGTTCATTGGAATAGCCACCGTACGCCTCCGTGTACGTTGCACCACGACCCAGACGGTCACGAATGGTTTCAACCATAATTTCAGGCTGAGTCGTAATAATTTTAAATGTTTTGGAACCGCTCAAGCCCTCTTCAACAATATGTATTACTTTGGAAGCAATGAAATACGCAAGTCCTGACAAGATCGCTCCTTGCAGACCGAAGACGGTAGAAACGACAATAAAGACAAACATGTTGAGGAACAGAATAAGATCACTGGTTCCAAAAGGTACTTTTCGCGAAAGGAGTACAGCCAGCATATCTATGCCATCCAATGCTCCGCCATTACGTAATGCAAGTCCCATACCGAAACCGATGATAATCCCGCCGACCACCGTAACAAGCAAGGTATCACCTTCAATGATCGTGGGTACATGATGCATCAGACTGGTGCTAATCGCGAGTGAAGCAATACCGATGATTGAATATAACGCGAAGCTTTTACCGATTTGCTTGTACCCGAGCCATACAAACGGAATGTTAATAATCCCGATGAGCATCCCCAGTGGTAATCCAAACAGCTGCGATCCAACGATACTCAGACCGGTGACACCGCCATCTGAGACATTATTCGGGATCAATATGGCTTCCAGGCCATATGCCGTTATAAATCCCCCAATGATAATCAATAATACTTTGGAGAGGATCTTTAACTTGTTTGACTTTTGTTTTCTGTTTTGATGCATTCCATTTCCCCCTTGATGAACAACCGATAAAAAACAGTCTATAATAAAAATCACTGTTTTGGCAATAGATCGGCATTGTGTGTGTTATATCATTGCCCGATAGACGTCCGATACGACGAGATTTTATGCTCAAGCATCTCATCGGCTGTGTTAAGGATATGCATCTGTTTTTGAATCGACTCTTTATGATCCTCCAGCAACTTTAGCCGATCTGCCGCTGTATGCTCCCTTCCTGAAATAAGGATGCATACTTCTTAATGGTAGCGATGGGCATTTGAGTCTCTTTTAATTTGATCACAAATTGCAGCCATTTCACATGTGATTCGTTATAACGCCTGTCTCCACTCGTATCTCGCAGAGGCGTTATGATCTGTTCCTTCTCATAATAACGTAACGTATGTGCACTAATATGGAGTAACTCTGCCACTTCACCAATGGTATGCATGGTCAACCTCCTCTCCATTTCCCGCTTGACTTAGAGTAAGCTCTAATCAGTATAATCAACTCGTGGTCACATCACAATAAATAATGAAATCAGATCCAGGAGGAATTCCCATGAAATACACAGTGATTACCGGTGCCAGCTCAGGCATTGGATATGAAGCGGCTTTAGCTTTTGCAACTCGTGGCAAAAATATGATTTTGGCAGCACGACGAACCGATGAGTTGGACAAGTTAAAAGGTAAAATAGCTGAAATCAATCCTGATCTGGATGTTGTCATTCGTACGGTTGATCTGTCCATTTCCGCTAACGTACATGAATTCTATGAAAGTCTTCAGGCTTATTCCATTGAGACATGGATTAACAACGCCGGATTTGGAAATTTTGCTTCCGTGGGCGAACAACATTTGCCTAAAATCGAGCAGATGCTTCATCTGAATATAGAAGCTCTTACGATTCTTTCTTCCCTGTATGTACGTGATTATGCAGATGTGGATGGTACACAGATCATTAATATTTCCTCTGGCGGGGGATATACGATTGTAGACGATGCTGTAACTTACTGCGCCACCAAGTTCTATGTCAGTGCCTTTACGGAAGGGCTGGCGCAGGAGCTGAAAGGAAAGAACGCGGCAATGCAAGCCAAAGTGCTCGCTCCAGCTGCAACCGAGACGGAGTTTGCGAAACATTCCTTTAATGTAGAGTCGTTTGAATACGAAGGCAGAGTTCCCAAATTCCATACGGCGGAACAAATGGCTGGTTTTTTGCTGGAGTTGTATGACAGTGAGAGTGTAGTCGGCATTGTGGATGGTTTGACGTATGAATTTAAACTCAGAGAACCGATCTTTCCATACGCTGCAAGAGCAGCCTCGAAACCACAACATTAACCCGAAGCTGAAATAGTAGCCCATACGTTAAAAAAGGGCTGTCTCAAAAGGAATTCTGCTTCGCTCCAAGCGCTAATGAACCCACCGCACCTTAAAAGGTAAATCACAACAGGGTTGCAAGATTTAACGAATCTCAGATCTGGGCAAATGGGAGCGAATAGCGTGTGTCAGGTTCATTAAAACAAAATCAAACTAAATGAGGATGTCCCCGTCATATTCATGACTTATGGGACATCCTCTTCTTATAATCACTTCTATATTAATACCTTCTATATATAATGAAGTATTATGCCAACCTCATCTTGAAATCCTGATAACCGAATTCGCGTACAACTTCGCAATCGCCGTCTTTTCTCTTCACAGCAATTGCCGGAAGCGGCATGCCGTTGAATGTGTTCGTTTTGACCATGGAGTAAATCGCCATGTCCTCGAATACCAGGCGGTCACCTTCTTGCAAAGGCTGATCAAATGAATAATCCCCAATCACGTCACCAGACAGACAGGTTTGTCCACCAAGCCGATACAGATGAGCCTTCTCTCCCACTTCTCCCGAACCGATCAGCGGCGGGCGATATGGCATCTCCAGCACATCTGGCATGTGACATGTAGCTGAAGTATCCAGAATGGCGATGTCCATACCGTTCTTATGGAAGTCCAGCACAGAAGTCACCAGATAACCTGCGTTCAGTGCAACAGCTTCTCCTGGCTCCAGATATACTTCCAGGCCATAATCATTCTGCATACGCTTGATGCAAGCTTCCAATCTTGGAATGTCATAATCTTCACGGGTGATATGGTGTCCACCACCGAAGTTGATCCATTCCATTTGCGGCAGCCATTGTCCAAATTTTTCAACAACTGCGTTCAACGTCAGTCTCCAGATCATCGGAGTTTTGCTGACATAATGTGTGGAAGTGCAGTCCGGAGACACCTTCCAACAATGCTGCATCGAAATCCTCTTGTTTCGCGCCAAAACGCGAACCCGGAGAACACGGATCGTAGATCTCGTGCCCTTCTTGGGTAGAGCATTCAGGATTGACGCGCAAGCCAACCTTACGGCCAGCTTGAAGCGCCTTATCCTTGAACTTGGCAAGCTGTGAAAACGAATTAAAAATAATGTGATCGCAGATCGAAAGAATCTCATCCATCTCTTCTGCACGGTATGCCGGAGCAAAGACATGGTTCTCTTTGCCCATTTCCTCGTGGCCCAGGCGTGCTTCATACAAACCGCTCGCCGTAGCACCGCTCAGATATTCTCCAATTAACGGATACATCGCAGTCATGGAGAATGCTTTTTGAGCGAGCACGATTTTGGCACCTGTACGCTGCATAACACCGTTCAGAATTTTCAGGTTTCTCTCGATAAGCCCCTCGTCAACAACATAACATGGCGTCGGTAATTGCTCGAACCGCATTTTAACGAACAAGCTCCGATTCTTTAACTTCTTCTGGCAGTTCATCAACCAGTACCGGGTTGAAGTCTTCTACCCATGGGAGACCCCATTTGTTCAACTCTTCCATGAATGGATCCGGGTTGAATTCTTCTACATTAAATACGCCTGGTTTATTCCATTTGCCTGTCATGACCATTGCCGCACCGATCATCGCTGGAACGCCTGTTGTGTAAGAGATCGCTTGGGAACCCACTTCTTTGTAGCACTCTTGGTGATCACAGATATTGTACACATAATATGTTTTGTCTTGACCATCTTTTTTACCTTTGAAAATACAACCGATGTTTGTTTTACCTACCGTGCGTGGTCCAAGAGATGCTGGATCAGGCAGGACTGCTTTCAAGAATTGCAGTGGGATAATTTGTTTACCTTCATATTCAATAGGCTCGATTGAAGTCATGCCTACATTTTCAAGTGCTTTCAAGTGAGTCAGGTAGCTTTGACCAAATGTCATGAAGAAACGGATACGTTTCAGACCTGGCATGTTTTTCGCCAAAGATTCCAATTCCTCATGGTACAACAGATACATATCTTTCTCGCCAACTTCTTTGAAGTCATAGACACGTTTGATTTCCATCGGTTTGGTTTCGATCCATTCACCATTTTCCCAGTATCTTCCGTTCGCAGAAACTTCGCGAATGTTGATCTCAGGGTTAAAGTTGGTTGCAAACGGATAACCGTGGTCACCACCATTGCAGTCCAAAATGTCGATGTACTCAATCTCGTCAAAGTAGTGTTTCAGGGCATAAGCGGAGAATACGCCTGTCACGCCTGGGTCAAATCCACTACCGAGCAAAGCAGTGATGCCTGCTTGTTCAAAACGCTCTTTGTAATCCCATTGCCAGCTGTATTCAAACTTCGCTGTATCATGTGGCTCATAGTTTGCTGTGTCCATGTAATTTGTTTTCGTTGCAAGGCAAGCATCCATGATGGTCAGATCTTGATACGGCAAAGCGAGGTTCATCACGATATCCGGTTTAACTTCGTTGATCAGAGCGATCAATTCGTCAACATTATCAGCATCGACTTGTGCTGTTGTAATTTTCGTTTTTCCGCCGTCCAGCTTGGCTTTGAGTTCATCACATTTGGATTTTGTACGACTCGCGATGCAGATTTCCTCAAAAACTTCGCTGTTTTGAACGCATTTGTGTACTGCCACGGAAGCAACGCCGCCGGCGCCGATGATTAGTGCTTTTCCCATTTTACATTCTCCTATCCCAATATGTATTTTTTTAATTGGTTTAATTTGGTTTGATACGATGACCACAACAAGACAACAAAAAAAGCAAGGTGAAAAATGCCCGCAATCGCGCATCATCACACTTGCTTATCGATATACATCATAAAAAAGACGTGAAGTCTCCATGACCAAAAAAGTTCACAAGAACTCCTTGGCGGAAAGCTCCTTCATGTATATCAATATTGGATCAGAGTCTATATAGCAAATAATTCGCCTTTACCACTCTTATTGACCGTTTCACAAGTTGATGTGCAATTGCACTGGTTGTAAAGTAACCAACTTATAAAATTTGAGCTTTGAACTCAATCAATAAAGCAACGTTAGTTGCCAATCGGCGTTTGACCCGGCTGTCCGTATGGCCTTAACTTCCTGGTGAAGTGGTCAAAAATTATCTGCTGGAAAGCTCTAATTCATATTGATAAATCAACTTCCCAAAATCACAGGTCTTACACTATCAGACGTTGAAAAAAAAATCAAGCAATTATCAAAAAATAATTTTTCGACCCAATAATGACTCGGAATGAAATGGGTACCGTGCGCAGAGCAGCTCCGATGGCTTATGCATGAAAAATTCATCTTTATTCATATCGTTTGCCTCCGCAACAAAAATTATGTACTCCAATTTTTTTGGTTTATAAGCATTGATCCCCAACACGGTTGGGCTTTAATTCTTCCATTAAATAGGATAGAAAACAACGCCAATCCTTGTGTTGACAGTGCGGAGATGTGTCAGAAAAAATAAGAGCAGGTTTTAACCCGCTTGAATGTTATCTGATGTCCGGCGAATATTAATAAGGTGATCATGGATATTAATTCATCTTCATTCAGTCGATCTCCCTCCTCCTCAATCACAATTCATGAAGTTTAACAAAATTGCACAATGAGTAAATTTGCACAATGAGCAACTTTTTGTTATGATACATCTCACAGAGTGCATACATATGCTTACGAGTATGTTCTTCATTAAACGACTTTAACCTTTGTCATTGTTACTGGAGGTGAACGCATAAGCGGAGAATAATGATCAAACGAAACTTGCGACACTTGAAGAAGAAGCAACTGAAAAAGCGCTTGCCGGTGCTGCATTTGAACTGACTCTTGAACATGGGCTTGATGGTTTTACGGTCGAAGATATCGTGCATCAGGTGGGATGCTCACGCAGAACATTTGCGAACTACTTCACATGCAAAGAAGAAGCCGTAGCAAGAGGAGCAACATCCGTTCAGAATACAACGGAACTCGAAGATTTACTTACCGAAATGCCTGAACATGCCTCCTTACTTGATGTACTGTATAACCTGATCCAGATGCAACTTACAACAGAACTAATTGGAAGGCTGCATCAGCTTCTCTCACTATCCAAGACCTACCCGTGCTTGAACCCCATTACCTTGGGGCCATGCACCGGATGCAAACGCAGGCACAAGATACTTTATTAGACTTATCCAACGGGAAGTATGACGAGATCTATACTTATCTTCTGATTAACGCATTATATGGAACAATACTGCCATTAATTGATGGAAGACTTAATGTACTGCTGCCCGGACAAGTCATTACTGAAGATACCAAGCCCGGTGCAATGACCTTCGATCAATTTTTGGAAACGACGTTTAGTCATTTGCGGGCAGGATTTGAACATGCCAACCATCCACATTCATCATAGAGGGAGTGTAAAATAGAGATATGTCTACATTATTATACCGAGTGGGGAAAACCGCTTTTAGCAAACCTGCCTACTTCATCATTGGCTGGGTTCTGATTCTGGGAATTGTCATCTCCATGATCAGCATCAATGGCATTCACATCAGTTCCGAAATGAAGATTGAAGGCACCGAATCACAGAAGGTTCTGGATCAATTGGCCAAAGAACTGCCTGCCGCCTCCGGCGGTCAAGGAAGTGTTGTGTTCAAGGCACCGGACAACGAACGCCTGGATACACCTGAACGTTTGGCTGCCATAATGAAAGGGGTTAATGAAGTTTACGGATTAGACAAAGTCCTTAACCCTGCGGATTATGCAGCTGAAGCGGCTAATTCGGGTGCTGCGGCGGAAATGGCTCAGAATGCTCAGGCTGCGGGCGCGGCTCAATCCGCAACAGCCACACCTCCTCCCTATGGACCTTTAATGGTGGATGGTGTTCCTGTACCTGGCATGCTGATCTCTTCAGACGGCAGTATTGCACTGTTTCAATTTCAGTTTACAATCGAGCAATCTGCTATAACGCAAGATGTATTTGATTCCGTGATTCAATCCGTTATGACGGTAGAGCAAGGAACCAACATTACGGTCTTGCCAGGCGAGACGCTCAAAACGGTATCCATTGGGGTCGGCTCCGCAGAGATTGTCGGACTGGTCATTGCAGTCATCGTATTGCTGATCACTCTGGGCTCCGTCGTGGCGGCAGGTCTGCCTCTGATCACAGCACTCCTTGGAGTTGCCATTGGAGTTGGCGGTGCGTTCTCGATCTCCAAATTCATTGAGATGCCTAGTGTCACTTCCGTTCTGGCTCTTATGGTTGGATTGGCTGTCGGAATCGACTATGCACTCTTCATTGTCAATCGCCAGCGTCGAATGATTATTGATCAAGGCTTGAGCGCAAAAGAAGCAACGGCAAGAGCCATCGGCACATCAGGCAGCGCAGTATTTTTTGCCGGATTAACCGTCATTATCGCACTGTGCGGTATGCTTGTCATCGGTCTCACATTCTTGTCTACGATGGCCTTGGTAGCAGCTGCCACCGTACTCATCAACGTATTCGTTGCTTTAACCCTGTTGCCCGCTTTACTTGGATTGGTGGGCGAACGGATCTGTTCCGCCAAAGCTCGTGAGAAAAGCACAAAACATCCCAAAGCCTCTGGCCACGGAGTGGCGGATAGATGGGTGAAATTCGTTATCAAGAATCGTTGGGCGACCATTATCGCCATCATTGTCATTCTTGGTTTTGCGGCGACACCGATCGCGAAAATGGAAATGGGCATCCCTGGCGCTTCCTCAGCCAATCTGGATACGGACGCAAGACAGAGCTATGATGCGATCTCGGAAGGCTTCGGGGAAGGATTCAACGGACCGCTTATACTGGTTGCAGAGCCTAAGCAATCTTCTGCAAAAGTCACGCCGGAACTGTTGGGTGGCCTGATGATGGAGCTTCAAGGCCAAAACAACGTGGCACAGGTTACACCGCTTGGAATGACAGAAGATTTGGCTATTTTTAGTCTCGTTCCAAAAACGGGTCCTAACGATACGCTCACTAAAACACTGGTCAATGATCTGCGCTCGGCTGATTCGAGTATCGCACAGACCTATGATGTAAAGCTTGGTGTTACCGGACTTACAGCGGTTAACATCGATATGTCAGCCAAACTGGCGCAGGTGTTCCCTATTTATGTAGGCATTATCATCCTGCTGTCATTGATCATCCTGTTACTCGTATTCCGTTCGATCATCGTTCCCATTAAAGCAACGATTGGCTTCCTGCTTAGTATCCTAGCTACATTCGGGATCACAACGGCTGTATTCCAGTGGGGCTGGCTTCATTCGCTCTTTGGTTTCGATACCGGCGGACCGTTGCTGAGCTTTATGCCGATCATCGTGACAGGTATCCTGTATGGCCTCGCGATGGACTATCAGGTCTTCCTGGTTAGCTCCATGCGGGAATCCTATGTTCACGGTCATCGCGGCACTGAATCCGTCGTTCATGGGTACAACCAGGTCAGTCGCGTGGTCGTTGCCGCAGCAGTGATCATGGTTTCTGTGTTCGCAGGATTTATCTTCACCGATGATGTCATGATCAAGCAAATTGGTTTTACCTTGGCGGTGGGTATCCTAATCGATGCTTTCATCATCCGTATGGGCCTGGTCCCTGCTATCATGGCGATCTTTGGTGACAAAGCTTGGGCACTTCCAAAGTGGATGGATCGCATCCTGCCCAATCTGGATGTTGAGGGTGAGAAACTAATCGCTTCCCTTCATGCTGAAGAGCATGCCAACACCAAGTCTGGGTTAAAATAAACATTCCACAATAATGGTGATAGATAGTCACACCATGAAGACTAAGCACGACTATATACACTAATTCAAAGACCTCCTCTGTTTTTATAAACAGGAGGTCTTTGTACTTCCCCGCGTTTTATGCGGTAATGTCTTCGATATAGATAGTACATCTTGCGGATTTAGAAGCATTAACAAAAGCGGCAAATAACTTTTGACTATAATCATCTGCTTTGTAGCTGTACTCCGGATGCCATTGTACTGCCAACACAAATGTCTGGTTGGGCATAACCACCGACTCCACGAGTCCATCTTCCGCAACTGCAACGGCAGTTAATTTATCCGACAGCTGCTTGATCCCCTGATGGTGATAACTGTTCACTTTTATCGTATCGGTTTGCAATATATCGTACAGGATATTATTTTTTTCAATATGTACATCATGCACAAGGTTCGTATACGGCGGGCTTTGCTTGTGATTAATGATCTTATTCCCCTGGAGTTGAAGGCTGGTCGGGATGTCTTGATATAACGTTCCACCCAGGAATACGTTGAATAATTGTAGTCCCCGGCATATGCCAAAGGCAGGCTTATCAAGCTCCAATACCTTTTGTAATAATATCGATTCCATCACATCGCGTTCAATACATAACTCCCCACACGTATCCTCTGTCTGCTCATGATATAGTTCAGGATTGAGATCATGTCCCCCGGTGAACAGGAACCCATCGAACCCATTAGCCAACGTTGCAATGATCTCGCTATCTGTTGTCAAAGGCAGGCATGATTGGAATCCCGCCAACCTCCTCTATTGCGTTCATATAATTCGGAAGCATCCAGTAACTTTTTCTGTCGGTATCGTACAAAGGCAGAACACCGATCATCGGCTTTTTCATAGGTTCCCCCTCCTATCTTTTCATTCATTTTATCAGATCTCTTCCAGTACAAATTCACTGAATTATTGCATTATCCTACCTCTGTTACCTGTGAACCCATCTCATTCGGAATGCTGAAAGGTTATGTTGAGGATGAGTAATTACATTCTTACTCCTCTCTCTTAGCTAAGCGCAAAAAGACGCTCCCTTTGGGAACGCCTTTTGCTTAACACATTTCGTTTCAAGCTTACTTACTTCTACTCTAGAGCTTAAACCGACGAACCAATTCTTGCATGTTCTCGGCTGTTTTGGATAGCTGTGCAGTTGATGCGGATATCTCCTGCATCGCCGCCATTTGCTCTTGGGCTGCTGCTGAAGTTGTCTGAGCGCTCTCAGCCGACATTTTAGAGACATGATTCATCGCGGCAACGGTAGCCGAGACCTCTTCGGTGCTGGCTGACAACTGTTCGGAGACAGCGGAAATATCCTGAATCTGATCCACGATATGCGTTGTATATTGCTGAATATTAGATATGGTTGCAGAAGCTTCTTGGCTGATCCGCATTCCCTCACCAACTTGATTGCGAACGTTATCATTCATAAGGGAGGTGGATTTGGCAATCAGATTGAGCATCTTGCCAATGGTAGCGCCAATGTCGTCCGCACTCTGTTTGGATTGCATGGATAACGTGCGTACCTCGCCAGCAACAACAGCAAATCCTTTACCGTGTTCTCCTGCTCTTGATGCTTCAATGGAAGCATTCAGTGACAGCAGGTTGGTTTGCCGTGAGATATCCGCAATAGCTTCATTCATTCGATTGGCTTCGGCGGATAGACTGGACAGCTCATTAATCAATGCCGAGGTTTCTTCAACAGCTCCGAGAATATGTTCCATTTGTTCTCCGACCTGGTTGATGGTTTTCCCACCATTAGCAACAGCGCGCCCTGTCTCTTCAGCCGAATCAACGATGGCACTTGCAGATTCTGCTATTGTACTGATACCTCTCGCCATCTCTTCTACGGCATTTGCAGTTTGTTCCGAATTTTCCGCTCCAATGATAGCTGATTCTGCACTCTCATGCATGGTTTCGGCCACATGTTGAACCGATTGGGTGGTTTGTTCCGTACTTTCCTGAATCATTTGGGAAGAGTGGCTTAACAACGATGAAGTCTGATGAAGTTCAGCAACCAACGATTGAAGGGAGATCGTCATTTGGTCAAAATCATTAGCCAACATTCCAAATTCGTTTTCAGTTTTAAGATGAACTCGTTCGGACAGATTCCCTTCGCTTACACTGCGAGTGGCTTTACGCAGTTTTTGCATAGGTACAATAAATGATCTGAGAATGAAGAAAATAATAACTCCAGCAAGTAATACGGATACAGCGATGACCGTTAGACTCGATACCATAATGGGTTTCGCTGCGGCGATGAAGTCTTCATGGCCCATCAAAGCAATGACATTCCATCCCGTCAAAGCATTAACACCGTTATACACCTCCAAATCATACGCGAGATCCGTTCTGACAAATTGGGAAAATGCCATCGGTTCATCGGAACTTGAAGCCGTATTCGGATGAACGGGTATCCCCTCGATCAGCGCACCGCCGAGCTCTCCTCCCCGCCTTTTACAATGGCACCGGACCAAGCTGCGATTGTTCGATTGGCGTCAACGACAATCAGGCTCCCATTGCCTCCTACATCCACATCAGATATATCTTTTGCTAATTGCTCCAGATCCAGTTTAATACGTGCTACACCCTGTTGATTGGAGAGTGCCTTTGAAATGTCTACATAAATCTTCCCGGTTACTGAATCTGTCATAATACTCGAAAAATAGAGTGGCCCATTCTTACTTTCAGCATTGGTGTACCATTCTTCGCTGCGTGGATCATATGTCGCTTGATCTATTGCTGGAGATGATATAACACTACCTTGGTCGCTACCTACCGTTATGGCAAGAATTTCAGGATATGTATCAGCTAATTGCTCGATTCCTACTTGTACTGCTTCGTTGTTCGCCTGACTGGGAGCGGAGCCATACATACGATCTATATAACTCAATAATTCTGCTTTTTCTCCGACCAGATTGTTAATGAGCTGTCCTGTCATCGTTAATATGGTATGAATGGGCTCTGTCATTTTTTGTTGCACCTGATCTTTGGCACTATGGTATGAGAAATAACCAATAAGTGCAGTTGGGATAATCAGAACTGCAAGGAAGGCCGCAATGAGTCTAGTACTCATCAATCGTAAACGGGCTCCTCCTTTCTTATAAAATGACCTTTTTTTCTTTTTCTTTTCCAAAGTGATTCTTCCTCTCTCTATTCATTTTTGGTAGCATCAATCGGCAAGTAAACGCAAAAAAACCCATATATATGCACACCCAAAGAAACATTGAGCGTGTATATACATAGGTATTGCCTGAACGAATTCAGTAACAAGCCGTATTTGTTTCGTATTATAACATAAATAAAAAGGGTTTGTTAACTATGATTGGGGCTTTATACCAGACATCTGTTGTTTATATTCCGTAGGACTTAGTCCCATGTACTCTTTGAACACCTTCGAGAAATAGTGCTGATCACTAAATGACAGCAGGTCGGATACTTCCTTAAACTTCATATCTGGTTGGCTTTCCATCAGTCTGCATGCTTCCTGAATGCGGAGCCGTGTGTAATATTGAACAAACGTTATTTGTGTGGCATCCTTGATCACTCTGCTGACATACGACGGACTGACATGAAACTTCACGGCAATGTCGTTGATGGACAATGGAGAGTATTTATTTCGTTTCACATAATCGTCAATCTGCTCGAACAGGATCGCCTTGCTTTTTCGAACGTGGGATTGCAGCATATCGAAGCACTGCCCCGTCCATTCCGTCAGTTCCCGGCTAAAATCCGTATAGGACTGTGCCTGAGCGAATTGTCTTGACCGAAGCTCCAGCCCCAATCTCATCCCCGTTCCCTGTTCCTCGTACAGATGCGCAAAGGTGTCTACAATCAATCCGATAAATCGCTCTACCTCCGTCATATGTACATTTTGTTCTGCCCATCGATTCAGCAGTTCAGATAATTTAAGAGCAAACCGTTCTTTTTGCCGAGCCTGTATCATCTGTACAAACACAGATTCCTGCATCGCATCCAGACAGCCTGTCTCGGATCTGGCCATCGAAACCGGATTCCCGGTATCCAACACGATTCCTTGTTTCAACCGTTGCTGCTCAGACACAATGGACGACATGCGGTGATAAAGCTCAGGCAGATTACCAGACTCCGCGAATAGGAGTTGTCCTCCAATGATCGCATCGATGTGATGCGCAACCAGATGCCGTCGCAACGATTCAAGACATTCATGTACAGAAGAGTACACCTCAAGTGCGCTCTTGTTGACAAAAGCGATAAATTGATATGGAGTTTGACTGGTGTACACACGACAAGCATGGAATGTAAAAAAATCCTGCATGATAGCCTCAAGCTCTGCCTGAACCCATCGCTCATGCCCTGTGGTGAAAGGTTGTTTGTTCATAATCATCATCATCTGGCTGAATAAAGGCGGAAAATCCTCCCCCTGTTTTGGCGTAGTCTCACATTGGGGATGAATGATTTCTTGCAAATCGAGCAGTTCCTTGGACACTTGTAGATCAAGCTGTTCAATCACCCGACCCATGACTTCTTCCAGCGCCTCTGGCTCAACAGGTTTGAGCAAATAGTCGAACACTTGCAGGTTTAATGCTTTTCTTGTGTATTCAAAATCGCTGTACCCGCTAATTAGAATGACCTTCAGATCCGGGTTGGCAAGCTTGGCTTGCTCGATCAGGGACAGGCCATCCATTTTGGGCATTCGAATATCGGTCAACAGCAGATCAATCGATTCTTGCTTTATCGCCGCCAAGGCTTCCTCTCCATTTGTTGCGGTAGCCGCTACACGAATCGGGAAGCTCAGCGCTTCCAAGAGCATTTTGATATTGCGTAATATGGGCTTGCTATCCTCAACGATCATAACGTTATACACCGTCTGTACCTCCTAAGCTAAGTCGTGTCTCATGATCTGCTTCCTTCGGAGTTTCCAGACAAGCCTAGTAAAAATCCTCCGTCAGTGAGCCGATGATCTGAATTGTTGCTCCACGTTCCTCTTCCGTATGATTGTTAAATATATTAATAAAGAGCCGGTTGTTATACATTAACTTGAGTCGATTGACACTGTTGATGATGCCCATGTTACCAAGCGCTGTGGCACGATCGTTCGTCTGGTTCATTCCGGAACCGGATGCCTGAATATTGGCTAAAATCTCCCGGATCTTATCCGGTGGAAAGCCCTCTCCGTTATCTTTGATCTCCAGAGCCCATAATCCGTTGTATTGCTTCACGGTAATTCGGATATGCCAAGGCGGGGCGGTGTTGGCAAAGGCATGTTCAATGCAATTTTCCACAAAAGGCTGAATGACCAACCGCGGCAACCGGATTTTGCTGGCCAGCTCGTCAGCACAGATGTCCCATTCCAGATCCTCTTCATATTTTTGTTGTACAAGCGACAGATAATGTCTCGTATGTTGAAGCTCCTCAGCCAAGGTCACATGCGCATATGGTGAAGATACAATATAACGCAAACTGTCGGAGAGATGCTTGCACATATCCGATACAACTTTGGTCTTTCCCTCTTGCGCCGCAATGCTGATCAGATATAGAACATTATGAATAAAATGAGGTGCAATCTGGGCTTGCAATGCCGAATTACGCGCCTTCACTTCTTCATGGAGTGCTGATTTCTCCCGGTCAATGGATTGTTGCAGCCGCTCCATCAGATCCTGAAAAGCTTCATTCAGCAATAAGAGATCATTGTTCTTCGGCGTTTCTTCCACTTTCAGATTCATATTACTGTAGTTCATGCGCCAGATCTGGCTGCGGAGCTTACGGATTGGCAGCAGCAGATTACGCGTCGACAGGAAGATATACACAAATGAAACCAGCATCAGTGCCGTAATCAGCAGAATGGACATCGTCTGAACTGAATGGATCGAGCCTAGAACAGATTTTTTGGGCGTTATGATATACGTGATCCAACCTGTGCTCGGTGACGTGGAATGGGTGATATAATTGTCGTCTTTGTCCACATCCAGTCCCTCGTCTGATGCGGGCTTCGTCCAATTGGCAAATGTCACACCCGCTTCCGTGCCTGTCATCTGCTCCCCTTGTTCATTCAAAATATAGACTTCCCCTGCTGTGATCCCTTCCGTAAGGTTCTGTATATAGGCCTGTTCCATCTGAATGCTAAGATAACCGTACACCTTGCCATTCTGATCATTGATCGTGCGAACAAAAGAAATGGTATCGACTTGACGCAGCAGAACAAAACCACTTCCCGTCCAATCTCGCCCGATCTGGCTACTCTCCATCAGGGTGTTCAGGATTGCGGGAGGATTACCCGAACCCAGGTAAGACGTCAGCAGGACGCCGTGATTGTCATAGATGGACATGTCCTTGATATTCATGCTCGGGCCGATCGCCTGAAACATGATGTCCTTGATCATCCGAATCTGTTTCAGCCTTTCATAATTACTATGCGCTGAAGAGCTTTTGTCCATGGCCGCAAAAATGTTTTTGCTGGATAATATTCGCTGCGACATCTGGTTCTGCTGCTCCACATAGAGATCCACTTGCTCTCTTACCTTCGTAGCGGTCACAAGCGTGTCCTGCTCCGTTTTCAATTTGAGCGGGCGGATGACAATCACATTCACATAAACGGTAAAACAGCCCAGCACAAACAAAAGCAGAGCCAGAAAAGTCAAAAATACCTTCGTCTGCAGACTGAATTGAGTTGCTTTATGGTTAAGCTTCGCCATTCGTAGAGGTGCCCTCCTGTTCTGACATGATGTAAGATCTCTATAATTTATGTCCTACTGTATCACGGTCTTGTATGAAATGATAGCGATTTCAAGTTCAGGATTTTACACATCAACGTTCAAGCACAGACATGTACCGTGGAGAGAAAAGAATCTATAATCGGACTTGTAAACGGATTCAACAAACGTTTTAGAGGGGGATTTGCATTGAAAACAATAAAAAGAAAAAAGGCGATTTCCATTATTCTTGCCAGTCTATTATCCATCTCATTAACCGCTTGTGGTTCAGGGGTACGGATTCCGGTACAGCTGCTGGCGGGGACAGCAAGGGCGGCAAAGTCACATTGGAGCTGGCAATCTCCAAAAGTTCTCAGGACTCTGCCTTCATCCAGCAGGACATTCTCGATGCATTCGAAAAACAGACGAACATTCGCGTCAATCTGCAGCTGATTCCAGCAGAACAAACAACGACTGTACTTCAGACCAAACTGGCAGTAGATGAAACACCTGATATTATTCAGTACAATCTGGCGAGCGCAGTCACGGACCTCAACCTTGAACGCAACTTCGAGATTCTTGATGGTGAAGCTTGGGCGAGCAGAATCGTGAACAAAGACGTCCTCTCTTCTGGCGGTCACCTCTACAGTTTCCATGTCAGCCAGGACACAGGGATGCAAGGGGTCGTTTATAACAAACAAATCTTTGAAGAACTCGGATTGTCGATTCCAACCAACTACGAAGAATTCCTGGCGATCTGTGAAAAAATCAAAGCAAGTGGCATTACACCTGTATTCATGCCTTACAAAGATGCTTGGGCTGCCAACATCTGGCCTGCTGCAGCTTTTGCCGATTTTGTAGCCAAAAATGACCCAACGTTTTTTGATGAATTAAACAGCAACAAGAAAAAATGGTCCGATATTCCCGAATTCAAAACATTTCTGGAACAACAGTATGAAGTGTACACCAAGGGATACACCAACACCGATGTACTTAGCGACAGCTATGACATGGCAGTAGGTAAATTCCTGAACAAGGAAGTAGCCATGATGTTTATGGGCGATTGGTTAATTGAAGGCGTGGCCGAGCAAGATCCAAATATGGAACTGGGTGTATTCCCGATTCCATCGTCGGATAATGCCAGTCTGGGTGCGAGTCCACTCGGCGGACAACTGTTCATCCCGAAGAAATCCAAACATTTGGATGAAGCCAAACAGTTCCTCGACTATATCGCTTCCAAGGATGTCGCACAACAGATCGTGGATTCCAAAGGATACGTATCCAATTTCAGTGACGTTACTACTCCTGAACTGCCGGCATACAAACAGGATATTGTAGACAATTACATTACGCCGAAGAAAACCGTGCTGACCACGGATGCATACATGCTGGTTGATCGCAGCGAACTGTACCGATTGTTGCAGGACCAATTTGCAGGCGGATTGTCACCCGAGGAAGTACTGAAATCCTGGGATGAGAAGTTCAGTCAGCTGATGCAGGATAAAGGTGTAGAAGGTTTCTAAAGAATGAAATATAAGGCGGCATCACAAGATCGATCATGATGCTGCCTGGCTATAACGGAGTGTGAGACATGAAAAGGACCAAAAATCTGTACTCGTATTACATGATATTTCCCGCATTAATCATCTACTCCATCTTTTTCGTTGTGCCTGCTCTCGCCGCTTTCTATTACTCATTCACGGATTGGCGGTTGGATCGGCTGGAGCTGAAGTTCATCGGGTGGGATAATTTCCAGAAAATTTTCTCAGACAAAACGCTGATTCTGGCGCTGAAAAACACGGCGATATTTGCGATTGTCACCGTTGTCGGCAAGAATGTCATCGGCCTATTGCTGGCCGTAGGACTTAACATGCGATTAAGAACGAAGAACCTGCTGCGTGCGATCTTCTACTCTCCTTCCATACTCAGCATCCTTGTGATCAGCATTCTGTTCACTCCCATGCTGCGTACCGAGGGTACAATCAACCATTTGTTGGAATCGGTAGGATTGCATTCGTTAAGCCAGGCTTGGCTGACCAACCCATCGATTGTAATCTGGACGATTGCCATCGTCTCCATCTGGCAGAGCGCCGGGTTCCAGATGGCCATATATCTGGCTGGCTTGCAGTCGATTTCCCAGGAGTATTACGAAGCTGCCAAGATTGATGGTGCAAGTTCGTGGAGAAGTTTTTTCAAAATTACACTGCCACTCTTGCTTCCCGCCATTAACATTAACCTGATGCTGACCTTGATTGGTGGACTCAAAGTATTCTCCGAAGTATATGTCATGACCGGGGGTGGCCCGGGTAACGCCTCCCAGGTCGTGGGTACGATCATTCTGCGATCTTTCGGCGAAGGCAACTGGGGACTTGGTACAGCGGTCAACACCCTTCTGTTCGTGGTCGTTACCATTATCGCTATACCGCTATTGATCTTCATGCGGCGTAAGGAGGTTACGGAATAACATGGGCTATACACGCAAACTCGCCATCCGCAACTATATCGTGGAAGGCTTCCTGATTCTGGCCTCTCTTATCGTTCTGTTGCCGCTTGTCATTCTGATCTTTGGTTCATTCAAAACCAGCGCCGAGGTGCTCAGCTTTTCCCTGAGTCTCCCGGAAACATGGCAGTTCTCGAACTATGTTCGTGTCTTCCAGGAAGGCGGTCTATCACGTGCATTCTTCAACAGTATTTTGATTACCGGCGTATCTTCCATCATTAATATCGTTGCTTCTTCGGCAGCGGCATTCATTCTGGCACGTCGGGAAACCAAACTATCCGGCACCATCTATATGTATTTCTTCATGGGACTGATTGCGCCCATGTCCATTATCACGACTATACGGATTGTACAGGCATTGGGGTTCTACGGCAGCATCACAAGTGTTATCCTGATCTATGCCGCGCTAAATACGGCCTTCAGTGTATTCTTGTACAGTGGATTCATCAAAACCATTCCACGAGCACTGGACGAAGTCGCTTTTCTGGAGGGAGCAAGTGTGTTCGGTGTGTTCTTCCGTATCGTCACACCGCTCATCCTGCCCGTTAACGCAACGGTAGCGATCATGGTGTTCATGTCCGTCTGGAATGACATCACCATTCCGGTGTACTTCCTGACAGACAGCTCCACTTGGACGATGCCACTATCGATCTACAATTTCTACGGCAAATACAGTCGGGACTGGAACCTGATCTTCGCCAATCTCGTGCTTACTTCGTTGCCTGTGTTCATCCTGTATCTGTTTGGGCAAAAATATATTGTCAGCGGCCTTACTGCCGGTGCAGTTAAAGGCTAAACCTTATGACAGATTAACCCCTACCTCATCTGGTAGGGGTTGTTTGGCATATATCGAGTTATCGAGAACATGCATCTACACTGTTTTATTATTGAAGCAATTGCGGATAAAGGGCAGCAACGCCACCAGCGAGACCCTGTTGTACATTTCGACTGGTATCATCAGCAACGATCTCGTAGAAATCCGCTTCGATTGAATCTATTGCAATTTTGGCAATATCCGTTGGGCTTGTTTTCGGTGCATCAATCCCCGCTGTCATATCCGTATCCATGAATGCAACGTGCAATCCGGCAACGCGAACATTCTTGGGAGCCAATTCCAGACGTAGAGCATTCGTTATTCCCCACTGAGCAGATTTTGCAGCAGAGTATGCACCTGAGTTACCCAGGCTGAGCCAGGAAAGTGCGGACAGAATATTCAGTATCGAACCGCCTCCGTTCTTCTCCATTACCGGTGCAAATGCACGAATCATGGACAGCGTACCGAACACATGTGTATTGAATTCCAGGTGAATATCCTTCAGTTCACCCTTGAGCAGCGAAGCACCTGTAGAAGAACCGGCATTATTGACTAGTAGCGTTACATCACTCGCTACCTCAGCTGCAGCCAAGACAGATTGAGAATCAGTAATATCGAGTTGCAGTGGAATAGCACCAGGCAGATCCATGGATTCAGGGTTTCGCGCGCCAGCATATACTTTGGCCCCCCTCGCCAGCAACTCAAGAGCAAGTTTCTTACCCAACCCTCGATTAGCCCCGCTTACAATAGCAACTTGTTTGGAAATGTCCATGTATCAATACTCCCTCTCATTTCAGAATTCATTCATGTTTGAGAATGTTATGAGAATGATCATTCTCATAACTCTCATTAACAATCTATCATATCGGGAACGATCAGTAAAGAATAACTTTCATCACTCCTGTATTCATTACAAAAGCTGCCTATACCCTTTTGATAACAGGCTACGAGCAGCTTATACATTTCTTCATCTACATTGGACTATCATTGATGACGGAATGACCTATATCAGTATCCGCCTATCCGCAGTCAATGGGATCTGATCTCATACAAATTCGCAGGTAATGCGTGCACAAACGGTGACCATTCACGCGTTGTGTAGAGTTGAAGTCGATGCATGGCCCGTGTGCAGGCCGTATACAGAAGCTTGCGGTCATATTCCTGGCTGTACGCTTCCGGTGAGGCATCATAGATCAGGACAGCATCGAACTCGACGCCTTTCGCGAGGTACACAGGAATAACCATAATTCCTTTTTCAAAAATCTGCGTATCCTTCGTTATAAGTTGTAAGCCTTCGCCCCCTTGACTTAATAACCTTTCATGGACTTCCCGGCTTTCAGCCGCGGTCTTCGTAATTACAGCGATGGAATTGAACCCTTCTGCTTTGAGCGAGTCGATGTCTACCAGAATCTGTACCGCACGCAGCTTATCGTCCTTCAACCTTGTTAAAAGAGGCTTCTGATCTCCCCTTTCAAAAGGTCTGATTTCTTCTCCCCCTGGCAACATGTGTCTCGTGAATTCAACAATCTCTTTGGTTGAACGATAACTGCGCACCAGGCGGATCAATGTGGTGTCGGCTTCTCCATACAGGTGGACTAACGGCGAGTTGGATGCTGCTAACTCCGTAGCCTGCATAAAGATCGCTTGACCGAAATCACCTAGCACGGTCATGCGAGCGCGAGGAAACAATTTCTTGAGATATTCATATTGAAATGCCGAATAATCCTGGCCTTCATCCACGAAGACATAACGAATCTCCGTATTCGTCCAGACGCCTTCAATCAGTTCTTTTACATATAAATAAGGAGTAGCATCCTCATGGAACAGCTTGTTCTGCGAAATCATTTCCTTGGTCTGTTTGCAGATCTCAGACCAGTGCAGCGGGGGGATTGCCCCATCCGTTTGCTCTCGATATGCTGTTTCATTTACGAAAAGTTGTTCATATATCCCTTTCACATCGACGAACTGGAATCTACGCACACTCTTTCTTAAAGGTTTGAACATGTCTTTCACCAGTTTCTGACGAAGCAATTCTTCCTCCCGCACTGCAAAGTTAAAGGCACCCTCATCTTGCTCAGCGCTGTGATTACCGTTATCTCGTGCTGCATATTTTTCTGCCACATCAAACACAGGTTTTTCTTTGTGCAGTCTGCCGAAAGCTTCCACATACTCATCTGTGTCCAGATAATTCAACTCCTCCTGAACCCAGTCTGCTTCCCGTTCCTGACGTTCCAGCGTAACGAGTTCTCTCAGCAACCATTCCTGCACAAGAAGAATACGATTGGACAATGTCAGATTTGGATCCAAACTGTAGAAATGGGTCTTGATTCGGTCCGAAGAGATGAATTCACGTCCCCGAAATTGAATCCCGTTGAACCGCATGCCCTCGCGTCCCAGCCACATGCCGTAGTTCTGGAGTACTTGCAGAAAGTTCTCGGAAGCCTTGTACTTGATCGCCTCCAGGCGAGCTTCATATCCCGGATCTTCCTGGGTTGTCAGTACATATTCAATCTGATCAAAGGCATCCTCCGGTCGCAAGGAGGAATCCAGCCAATAATTGAGATACTCCTGAAACGTCGTCTGCTGCATATTCTCTTCCCCAAGTTCCGGGAGTACGGTGGACGTATAACTGGTAAACATCGGATTCGGCGAGAAAAGTACAATCTGATCTGCTTTGACAGTCTGGCGGTGTTTGTATAGTAAGTAGGCCACTCGCTGTAACGCGGCGGACGTCTTGCCACTGCCTGCTGCTCCCTGAACGATAAGCATTCGGCTTCGATCATCACGAATAATGGCATTTTGTTCCTTCTGAATGGTTGCAACGATGCTCTTCATCTGTGAATCTGCACCCTTGGCGAGTACTTGCTGCAACAGCTCGTCACCAATCGTCTCCGTTGAATCAAACATGCTAAGCAACTGTCCATGTTGGATCTGGAATTGACGCTTGAGCTCCATCTTTCCCTCAATTCGTCCTGAAGGTGTGTCATAACCTGCCGGCCCGGGAGAGTAATCATAGTACAGACTCGCAATCGGCGTTCTCCAGTCATAGATTAGAAAGTTCAAACCCTCCTCATCCATGAAAGATGATACGCCAATGTAGATCTGTTCAGTAAATGTCATGCCTTTTTCCTTATAGTCGAAGCGACCAAAATACGGCGTTGGAAGCAGTCTCTTCGTATTTTTCCATTGTTGTGTTAACAACTTGTGCCCGCGCTCCCGCTCTGCCAACACTCTGGATTGTTGATTAATGGTGTAAAATGCATCTTCAAAATCCGTGTACGAACTCGTGTTAATCGTCACTTCTTCCCAGAAGCGTTTACGAATTTCGGCAGCTTGTTCATGCAGTCCGGCAACCTTCGGTTCTAACTCTTCGAGTCTTGCCTGAAGTTTGTTCCTCGCCTGCACCAGTCTTTCCTCTTCCAACTTCCATTCAACGATTTTATCCATGAATAAGTCCACTCCCTTTTCCCATTTATGAGGACCAAAAAAGAGCATTGACAAATCGGAATGTCGGATGTAAAATTAAATTAGGAGAAATAATGATACACCTTTCATATCCAATAATTATGTCAATTTCGCTATAGATTATATCATGGCTCTTTTTTACGTTCAATCTTTTTTTATTTTTAAAATATAAATCTATATTGACTAAGATGTCCTTACGCTACAATTGGGGCATCTTTTTTATGTCCTGGGCATGGTTCATGCCCTGAATGCTCTGTAAGCTATACACCCCTTTATAAATTCGATAAAATGAACGAAACATGAAACATGAGTTGATGCTTTTGGGAGGGATACATAAACATGAATATAGAACCTGTGGAGGACCGTTGCCCCGTTGAGTTTGCAGTCAATATGATTGGTGGGAAATGGAAGTTGCTAATTATAAATCGTCTCATTCGCCATTCAACAATTCGATTCAATGAATTACAGAAAATGCTGGACCCCATTACCCATCGCACGTTAACCAGGCAATTACGAGAACTTGAAGAAGCCGGTTTGATAAATCGTGTTACCCATCCTGTAGTTCCGCCTAAAGTAGAATATTCCCTTACAGAAAAAGGACAAAGCCTGACTTCGATCCTGTTTCAGCTAGGTGATTGGGGATCGAAACATATGTAATACGTGCTCCATAGTATCTCAAGGGATACTTCATATCCTTAATGTGCGTACTTACGATCCTATTCCAAATCCGTTATGCTGAGGTCAATGCTGAGTGTTAACTCCTCCATTCCAATCACATATTGAAAGGAAGTTATTGACTACAATGTTACAGAATGATCGATTTTTAGTATATGGAGCATCGGGCTCTCAAGGCGGCGCTGTCGCTCAATTACTCGTTCAAAACGGCAGTGAGGTTCGAACGATTACTCGAAATGAGGCAACAGCCAAAACTCTAAAGGAACAAAACATTGAAGCTCTCATCGGGGATCTATCAGATGTGGAACAGCTCCATACGGCGCATGTAGGTGTAAGTAAAGTATTCCTGAACCTGCCGGTGGAGTTCAATCCGGATAAAATCAGACAATATACCAAAAATGCAATTGATGCGGCTATACAGGCAAACGTTAAATTGCTTGTGGTTAACACGGGTACCTATGTTCCAGACCCTATCACTAATTCCAGAGGAATCGAATTGAAACGTGAAGTTATCCATGAATTACAGCAAAGTGGTCTCCCTTATATCATTGTGGAACCCATTGTATACCTGGAGAACTTCCTGATTCCCGGAATACTGAACAATGGCGTTTTGGCCTACCCTGTACCAGCGGACAAGCCGATCTCCTGGATTAGCTTAAACGATGCAGCTCAATTCCACTATTATGCCTTGACTCATTCGGAATTGGCAGGAAACATTATTCCGGCACCTGGATTAGAAGCCCTGACAGGTGAACAATTAGCCGAACAATTTAGTGCTGCACTGGGCGAAGATATCCGCTTTATGTCTCTACCTTTTGATCATTTTGAAGCAGCAATTCAGCCTATGTTGGGAAGTGAGACAGCAGCTGGTCTTAAAGGATTGTACCAATGGATCGATGGGCATACGGACCTTCTTCCACGGTACGAAGAGTTGAATGATAACATCAAAGCCAATCTTAAATTAACCAAAATCAGTGAATGGATTCATCAAACAATGATTAATCAATAGTTACATTTGGAATCCCCTCTCCCTTGCTACATTATGAACAAGCCATTTTGAATCTCCAATGGAGAAACGAATGGCTTGTTCTTTTTATATGAGAACCTCCACGGATCAATTCATACAGATTCAGAGATTCTGATAGGATTAGGCAAAACTTTGATAGAAATGTGGTATAGACTGGTTCATTTGTTATGACATAATAATGTGTAAATAGGTCGCCATCCTGGTGGCAATAATAAATATTAGAAAGGATATGAACATGACATGGAATATACGAAACTGGGTAACACAGGTTTGGACGTATCTCGATTTTGCCTGGGATGTATGGGATTCGGAGACGCCAGTAAATGGGTTCATCAATGGGTACTGAATGAAGAAGACTCTCGCCCCGTGATCAAAAAAGCGCTGGATCTGGGCATCAATTTCTTCGATACAGCCAATATATACTCTCTGGGTACGAGCGAGGAGTACCTCGGTCGGGCGTTGAAGGATTACGCTAATCGGGATGAAGTAGTTATTGCAACCAAAGTACACGGACAAATGCATAAAGGACCCAACGGTTCTGGCCTTTCCAGAAAAGCCATCCTGAGTGAGATCGATAAAAGCCTGAAACGATTGGAAACGGATTATGTCGATCTGTATATCATTCATCGTTGGGATTACAACACACCTATTGAAGAAACCATGGAAGCCTTACATGATGTGGTGAAGTCCGGTAAAGCAAGATATATTGGCGCTTCAGCCATGTTCGCTTGGCAGTTCCAAAAAGCATTACATGTAGCAGAGAAACAGGGTTGGACCAGGTTTATCTCCATGCAGAACCATTTGAACCTCATCTACCGTGAAGAGGAACGTGAAATGTTGCCTTTGTGCAAGGAAGAAAAGATTGGTGTGACTCCCTACAGTCCTCTTGCTTCAGGCCGGCTAACCCGCGACTGGTCCGTATCGACACTTCGATCCGAGACAGACGAAATTCAGAAGTCCAAGTACAATGCGACCAGTGATGCAGATCGACTTGTTGTTGAACGAGTTGCATCCATTGCAGAAAAATACGGTGTCCCTCGCACGCACATTGCACTTGCGTGGTTGCTGCAAAAAGACACTGTAGCCGCACCGATTATCGGTGCTACCCAACTGTCGCATCTGGAAGATGCAGTAGGTGCTCTCTCCGTTAAGTTGGCCCCAGAAGATGTCACATTCCTTGAAGAGCCATATGTACCTCACCCTGTAGTAGGTGCTCAATAGTCGATTTTGCTCAACTCAAAAATGAAATAGACCCCCTCTTTCCACGTTCGGAAGTTGGGGGTCCCTTCAGATATCGTGAATTATTTGCGCCAAAATGTCGAACATTCTGCCTTATCTTTTATATTAAACTCTATCATTCTCTCAAGTAACGAATAATCAATCTCTTGTTTCCACTTCATTCGCACCAATTCTTTGGTGTGATCGTACCCCGCCTGAGTGATCTCTTCCGAAAAACGATTAATTCCTGCTTTCTCGGGAGCAACAGCCAAATGTTGCTTGGATACACTAAACCCAATAATAAAAGTATCGTGGTCGGTAAACATCGGCTGGTTCCATGCTATTTTTTGTTTTAAATTCGGGAATTTTTCAGTAATCCAGTTCAATACTTCTTCCGTCCGTGCCTGGTGTTCCGGGTGATCAATGCGTGCTATAAATTCAGCAAAGGTCTCCATTGCTTTCTCTCCTGTTCATGAAATATACGTTTTAACTTGCCCCATTCAAACTCATTCTAGCATGGATATCTAATTCGGAAACCCTTAACTGCCTGATCACTCAACACAAAAATGAGCAGCCTGCTAGACTTTACATGTTTTCCTTAATCCAAGAACGCAGCTGATCAGCATAGTGTGCTCGTTCATCTGGATCAGATGGAGAACCATTGGTCAGATAAAGTTGATCATTCACATATCTGGGGTAAACATGCAGATGATAATGCCATACATCTTGATTACCAGCAGGCTCATTATGTTGTCGTGTAGAGATTCCATCACATCTATATGTACTTTTCATTGCCAGTGCTGTAAGCTGAGCCGTGCGATGAATTTCAACAGCGTAGTCCTCAGGGAGTTCAAAGATGTTCTCAAAATGTTGATTCGGAACAATAAGAACATGTCCTTTGTTGTTTGGCCACCATTTGCCTGCTATAAATGCCGTTACCATTTCATTCTGATAGATAATATCTCTTTGTTTGGTTCCCTGATCCGGTCGCTCGATACCCCAAATGCAACAAAATGGACATTCATATCCGTCGGGCTGATGTGAATATAGTGCTGTCATCTTGCTCAGTCCACTCCTTTCATGTTTTTCCAACTAGTTATAAGACGCAGCTAACTTCTGTTCGTTGCGATCACATAACAAGCAGAAAAGCAGCTGACCTCATCGACAGCTGCTTTCTTCTAATTTTGGCTATCCCTATCAATAATCAAACTCACACTTATATGGTGCTGACATCAATAACGAAGCGATATTTCACGTCGGAAGCCAGTACACGTTTGTAAGCTTCATCAATCTGATTAGCGGAGATGACCTCAATGCTAGGCGTAATATCATGTTCTGCACAGAAATCGAGCATTTCCTGCGTCTCACGAATGCCACCAATCAGGGAACCTGCGAATGAACGACGGTGACCGATCAGAGAAAATACGTTGACAGCTAAGGGTTCCGCAGGAGCACCCACGTTCACGAGTGTACCATCCAGCGTAAGCAGGGAGAAATATGCATTAATATCTATATTGGCACTCACCGTATTAATTATTAGATCAAAGGTGCCTGCAAGCTTCTCGAACGTTTCCGGTGCGCTAGTGGCATAATAGTGATCTGCACCAAATCGCAGTCCGTCTTCTTTTTTGCTCAAGGATTGGGAGAGAACGGTTACTTCCGCACCCATCGCATGTGCAATTTTCACAGCCATATGACCGAGGCCACCCATACCTACAACGGCAACCTTCTTACCTGGGCCAGCTCCCCAGTGATGAAGTGGTGAATATGTCGTAATACCGGCACACAGCAAAGGTGCAGCAGCATCAAGTGCAATGTTATCAGGGATGCGAATGACGAAATCCTCTACAACAACAATATGAGTTGAATATCCACCTTGCGTAGGCTCACCGTATTTGTCTACTCCAGCGTAAGTTTGAATATTTCCTTTGAGACAATATTGCTCTTCACCTTTACGACAGTTGACACAATCACCACAAGAGTCCACCATACATCCGACCCCTACGCGATCACCAACCTTATATTTGGAGACTCCGCTGCCTACATCGGTTACAATCCCGGCAATCTCGTGTCCAGGAACAAGTGGATAGTTCACAGGGCCCCATTCGCCATGGGCAGTATGGATGTCAGAATGGCAGATACCTGCATATTTAATCTCAATTAATACATCGTTGGTATCCAGATCACGTCGTTTAATTTCAGCACTTCTGAATGGTTGGTCTGGTCCGTCAACGGCTCTGGCTTTAGCTATAATCAATGGGATAACCTCCTAGTAATTTAAAGTACAACTGTAGCTTACGCCCTCTAGTTAACTCTAGGTCAAATGTTTATCTCATTTTTTTATCTCCAAACTGCTTTGACATCCGGTAATTCAACATGTTAGAATTCACTCGGATCAATCCTGGAGTTAACGCGAAGTCTACCCCCAGCAGAAAGGAATTCATCCTAAATGACCTATTCAATCGGTGAAGTTGCCAAAAAATTAGACCTAACGGTATATACATTGCGATACTACGATAAGGAAGGACTCATGCCTTATGTAGAACGTAACACAAGCGGAACACGGTTGTTCAAAGACTCCGACATCGACTTTCTAAAAATTATTCAATGTCTGAAGCTGACCGGGATGCCTATTAAAGACATTAAGGACTTTATTGAATGGTGCTCTGAAGGCGACTCCACGCTCAAGCAAAGATATGACATGTTCACGGAGCGAAAAGCGATTGTGGAAGCACAAATGGAGGAACTAAGAAAGACCATGGAAGTTATTGAACACAAACGTTCTTACTACGAAACTGCTTTGGAGGCGGGAACCGAAGAGATTCATAAAATCAAACCGGTGGAAAATGCCATCACCAATTGATGATTGATACTCGATGGTTGATACTCGCTATTCGCAATAGAAAGCGCAAAAAAAGTAGCTTGAAGTCCGCTAACGGATTTTAAGCTACTTTTTTCGTACATCTCTGCTCATCATTTCTCCAAAAGTTTCATGGATACATTAATGATCCGGTTTAATTTGTCCTTATCCGTCGAAGTTCTCGCCATGGCTCTGATGCCGACAGAGATATTGTGCAGGTATTCCGCCATTTCCTTCGCATCAAGATCAGCGGAGAATTCACCATCCCGCTGTCCCCATTGAATAATCTGCTCGAACATTCGCTCCGTTTCGTTAAACGATTCAATAGATCGGGTATCCACATCCGGATCACGTGTGCCTAACTCCACCGCCGAGTTCACGATCATACAGCCCGATGGTGTATCCTCTGCCTCACTGATCATCACATCGAAAATTTTATGCAGTGCTTCGACTGCTGTCTTGGATGCCTTAATCTCTGCAAGTAAAGCAGCACTAACCTTACCGCTGTAACGATCCATTGCCTGCAAGAACAGCGAATGTTTATCCTCAAACGTATCATATATACTTCTGCGATGAATTCCCATATGCTCAACCAGGTCACTCATGGATGTTTTCTCATAACCTTGTTCCCAGAAAATCTTCATCGCTTTATCCAATACTTCATTTACTTCAAACTCTTTACTCCTAGCCATACGACTTCCCTCCCAAAATCAATCTAACACATCGGGAACGATCAGTAAATAAAAGATGCAGGTACCACTCTTCATTTTCAATCTAATGTATCAGCAGATCCGTAAGTGTATATCTTCTGTACTTGTTGTATATCATGACCTGTGTACTTGTGAATATGCAGCCAGCAATCAGCTCCTCTTATCCATTCACATCAAATGTTTGCCTATTCCTATCCATTTACTATCGCGTGGGGTCCATATACGATAGAATGTGCTTTATTAAGTTGTGTCGAAAAAGGAGAACTACGTATGTCAAACCGACTACATGAAAATGAGGACGAATTAGCCAGACGCATTGACGATTATGCCAACAAGGATGGGGTGCACTCGACCGCGATCCCCTCATTATTTTTAATCCGTGAATCAGTTGTTACTGAGCCTATATTTAGAGTGAATGAACCATCCTTCTGCATTGTGGTACAGGGTCAGAAAGAGGTTCTGCTGGGACAGGATCGTTTCCGATATGGTCCAGGAAGTTATATCGTGGCAACCGTTGACTTGCCGGTTAGTGGACAAGTCATTCAAGCCTCGTCGCAGACTCCTTATCTGGCCCTGAAACTTGAATTCACATCCAGTGAGATTCTGGAAATATTGAACCAATCCGATTTCCCAACTAGACCGCGAAAAACGACGAGACGAGCAATGTTTGTCAGTCAAGCTGAGCCATCTCTTTTGGATGCAGTCGTCAGGTTAACCCGTTTGCTGCAAGATCATTCAGAAGATATCCCGCTACTCGCTCCTTTATTCAAAAAGGAAATTCTCTACAAAGTTCTGAAAGGCCCCCACGGGATTGCCCTAGAACAAGCTACGATGGAGGGCAGCCATGCCTATCGAATCAGAGACGTTATTCAATATATTTTGAATCATGCTGATCAGAATTTTCGAATTGAGGAATTGGCGAATTTGGCGAATATGAGTACTGCCTCGCTTCACAGACACTTTAAAGAAGTGACTGCCATGAGTCCAATTCAGTTTCAAAAACAACTTCGACTGCAAGAAGCTCGGCGTTTGTTATTATCCCAGTCCACCGATGCAGCCGAGATAGCATTTCAGGTAGGTTACGAGAGTCCTTCCCAATTCAGTCGTGAATATTCTCGCCTGTTTGGTTTACCACCCAGAGAAGACATTAAACGCCTGAGAGGCATGGATCAATGAAACGACTGCCTTCTCCTATCATGATACTGAATAATATTGGATAATACCGTTTCCGCATCTAAAAAGAGCATCTCCGCGTCCTCTAACGACATTTGGAGATGCTCCCATACCACTCTATGATATTATGCAGTCCGAGCTTACTTATCCGAAAGCAAGCTATCCGAAATAAATTTCAGCTGACCTTCCAACGTTAATGGATCGTTGTATGAGTCTGAGGTCGGGTCGAGCTGGAATACATGATTCGCCTTCACCGCAGGCAAGTTCTTCCATATTGTATTGTCATATACGATCTTGGGATCGGTTGTATCTCCCGACCACGGACTGGTGAAGATGATATCCCCGCATACTCCGGTAATAGTTCCATTGAGATCGAGGCCCACCCAGTCCCACTGTCAATCGCTTCGGCTTGAGCCTTGGCGGGTGCTTTTAGACCAAACTCCCCATAAATAATCTCACCACCTCGACCATAATTATGACCGAATACATATAATCCTTTGGCGTAGGGGTTCAGAATGGAAACGGTGCGATCCCCAACAGCTTCCTGAACCTTGGGTTTCAGTTCGTTGATCTGCGCTTCCCATTTCGCATTCCAGGCTTTGGCTGCGTCTTCTCTATTCGTGAGCTTACCTATTTCAAGCATTAGATCCTTATAATTGCGCTTACCGTATTCAATCTGTACGACTGGCGCAATCTGCTCCATATTGTCGATCCCCTCTGTGCCAGTGTACACAATAATCAGATCTGGTTTTAAGCTGATTAGTTTCTCTGGCGTAGGCTGTTCACCCAGATCGCTGGTGCCCGCTTCTGCGAGTTGATCCTTGATATACTTGTTGTTCATCGCTCCTGATAAAGCGCCGACTACCGGTGCATCGAGGGCAACAAAGTACCCTGTCGAAAATGACGTCAAATCAATAATGCGCTTAGGATTCTTGGGTACCTGTACTTCACCTGCATCCGATTGATATGTAACGAGTTCCTCTTCGGCAGTTGCTTCTATACCAGCAGAAGAAGCTGAGTTCGAATCACTCTGGGTTTCTGTCTCCGCAGCTGTAGTTGTGCTGTCCCCGGTTGTATCCTTGGTCGTAGCAGACTGACCACATGCACTAAGAACAAGCAGCATGATGAGTGCCATCATGAACCATATTGGTTTTCTCTCTTTCTCAAAATAAACCCACCTTTTCATTGATATTGATAATCGTTATCAACGATATCATGCTCTGCAGCATTTGACAAGCTACGTTTATTCCCTCCCTCTATGAACTCTAACTTGCAAGTCACCAACTTAAACAGCTATCATCAATAGAGTAGACATGTCACTTGTATTAAAAGAGAGATCATTGGAAAGCCAATGAAATGTATTCAAGGAGGACAATATGGAAGAGATTATATTGTGGTTAAAGTATTTGTTTTTGGGTATTGTACAAGGGGCAACGAGCCGATTCCCGTCTCCTCAAGCGGTCATCTGATCATTGCACAGAGACTAATGGGCATCAAGCAGAATGGATTGTCATTCGAGATTTTGACAAACACGGCATCACTTATCGCTATTATTTTCATTTTCCGGGAAGACATTAAAAAGTTGATCATTGGTGCATTAGGTTACCTGCGGACGCGTAAAGAAGAATATCGAGCAGACTTCATGTTTTGCTTATACATAGTTATTGGTACGATTCCCGCTGCTGTCGTTGCAGTCCTGTTCAAGGATCGGATTGAAGAGATCTTCTCATCCGTATATACCGTCTCCATTGCACTATTGATCACCGGGGTTGCCTTGTGGCTGATTCGTAATCTTCGTGGCCGCAAGCAAGATGGTGATCTGTCTACGAAAGATGCGCTGTTGGTCGGTCTGGCCCAGGCTGTCGCTCTTATTCCGGGTATAAGCCGTTCAGGGGCAACTGTAATTGCGTCTATCGCTGTCGGCATGAAACAGGAAACGGCTTTGAAGTTCTCCTTCATGCTGTACATTCCTATAAGTATTGGTGGACTCATCATGGGTGTATCGGACATTGCCAATGATCCCAATCGGTCACAGCTGGCCATTCCTTATCTGATTGCATTCATCACGACCCTCTTTGTTACCTATTTCTCCATGAGATGGTTTATGGGCATTATGGCCAAAGGCAACCTGAAATACTTTTCGTATTACTGTTTTGCCGCAGGCACATTGTTACTGATTTTCTTGTAAAAACAGATTACACACCAAAAGGAACAACCAGCGATGGTTGTTCCTTTGTTGTATTGTAGCAGAGCCATCAGTTAAATCTTCAGCTCCGGCGAGGTGGGTCATTTTCAGGTGCAAGCTAAGCAATCAGCTCCGCTCCAAAAAAGTTTTTTGGATGGGCCGCTCCTTGCCGTTGTTTCATAAGCAGGCGTATTGTTATTTGAGTCATCGTAGTTCTACTTTACTTCCAAGTAAGATTAGTTTAAACTGAGCCCAAATGAATAGTACGGTCTTTTATAATAAGTACTACCCGAAAGGATAGTGTTAATCATGAGTATGGCTGAATATCACGGTAAAGTGAAAAACATTGAAGATACCCCATTTGGATATACGTTGTCTGTTATTGGTGGCAAATGGAAAATGGTCATTATGTATCTTCTGGCAGAAAATCCGCCTGTCCGCTTCAATGAACTGAAAAGGCAGATCGGCGCGATTACGTATAAAACGCTGAGTTCACAGCTCAAAGAGCTCGAGGCAGATGGGATGGTTGAACGGAAAGAATACCCTCAAGTCCCTCCTAAAGTCGAGTACAGACTGACAGCCAAAGCAGAGAAGTTATTGCCCGTTTTGGAAGGACTATGCGAATGGGGCGTACAACATCAAGACCCATCGGACAAGAATGTCGCAGCCGATTAAACGAATATGCCGATATTTCCAATTAAAATAAGCGGTGTATAGGAAGTATATTAGAACGCAAGAAAGTCGCCAAGCGGCGACTTTTGTATTTATACATTCGTATCATTAGAATTATACTTTTTCGTGCACGCTATCTTTCTGGTAAGCTAACACCCTGTCCCAATTGCCACTGAAAATGGGAATTCGATAGTATCCTACCCGCTCATAGAGTGCTGCTGCTTCCGGTTGCAAGGGCCCGTTTGCAGTTTCAGATTAGTATAACCCAGTTCGTTCGCAAGACGCTCCGCTTCAGCCAAAATCGCCTGAGCAATCCCCTTCCGGCGGTAACCGCTGCGTGTATACATGCGTTTGACTTCCACAGATGTTTCATCAAGGGGCGAAGCGCTCCGCAACCAACCGGATGCCCGTCAATCCTGGCTACGATAAAAGCCGCACGTGGTACTTCAACATCTGACAGCTGAAATCCCGCCGTTCCATCACCGCCATAGAGCAAACCAAGCTCTTCGCTCAGTTCCTTAATCAGTTGCAGCGAATCCTCGCTCCGAATATCTTCGGCTGCTGCATGAACGATATGTGTCATTCCATATACCCCCTTTATCTTATTGGACTTATTGGTTTTAACAATATATCTAAATTATCATTCCCAACACCCAGCGTCAATTCCCTTATCCATCGAATATTTCTATAAGTACCCGAACGAATCATTACCGCATATGGTGCTACAATTCCAATCACGAGACCTGATCCTAATGTTTGGCATACTGCAAAATGGCTGTAGCCGCACGAATTCGCAACTCTTCTTCTTCACTGTGTAACGCTTCTCTCAGCACATGAAGAGCTGCTTGAATCGTGGCTTGATCTACCCCTGTTGAGGGAGCGTTGGCTGCTTCTGACGCTATGCCGATTGCAAGCCCGCGATCGAGCTGTGCTTGTGATATGGGATATTCAAACTTTGCAAGGATGGATGAGTCATTTTGCAGTGCCTGTACTTTGTCATTCAGCTCAACCAGGGGAATGCGCCCAACCAAGTGACTCCGCGCCGATGACAGATCATTTCCTCTCCTATGCCAGCGGAATCATCGTAATAATAATCCCCGATATCCCCAACGTACGTCCACTCATCATCGCTAATTAATACATAATCCCCATCCTGCAGGAGATTAGCAAATGTATGTAGTGCCGCGAGTATGCTCGCCAATTCCGCTTCATCCAAGTCATAGTGTTCGACCAACTGTTTCTTCCATACCTCCGGGGGAGTCTGCTCTAGGTCTCCTGTACCTGACCAAGCGATTCCAATGTAGTTATCCTCCAGAAATGATGCTATTCTATTGACTCCCTGCAGGTTGGATTGAATATGATACAGATTCATGAGTACCGCCTTCCTTTCAATCATTCGTATGAACATAGTTACCCATTGTAACATTAGCAGGGTCCATTTCAAACGTAATCATCTCTTCTGATATAGCTCCAGGCTATAACTAGGTATAATTTAATGGAATTACATTATAACTCTGGTTCTGTGATAAATTTTGTGTAACATAAAAGCAGAGGAGTTTTAAACAATGACGAAAAGTAGTGTATTGGGATATCCGCGTATTGGTGCTGATCGGGAATGGAAGAAAGCGTTGGAAGCCTTTTGGGCAGGCAAGCTGGAGGAAAAAGAATTTCACGCACGTTTGCAGGAGATCCGTATCGATCATTTGCGCAAGCAGCAAGCGAAAGGTATCGATATTATTCCGGTGAATGATTTCAGCTATTATGATCATATCCTCGATACCGCCGTGATGTTCGGCATTATTCCCAAACGTTTTACATATGAGGGCGGTACCGTTCCGTTGTCCGTATATTATGGTATTGCCCGAGGAACAAAAGATGCCGCAGCGAGCGAAATGACAAAATGGTTCAACACCAACTATCACTACATTGTACCTGAATTCGACGGGGCTTCCCCAACTCTGACGGAGAACAAACCTCTTCTCGCATATCGTGAAGCAAAGGAAAAACTCGGCATTGAAGGCAAACCGGTCATCGTTGGACCATTAACCTTCCTGAAACTCTCCAAGGGCTATGATAAATCCGAAACGGACGCTTGGCTGGACCGCTTGTTGCCGCTATATACGCAATTGCTTCAAGAACTTGCAAGCGAAGGCGTTCAGTGGGTGCAGATCGACGAGCCTATCCTGGTAACCAAATTAAGCGATGAAGATGTGCAGCGTCTGAACAAAATATACGAGACATTTGCAACAGCTGTTCCGGGTCTGAATATCATGCTGCAAACGTACTTCGAATCTGTTGAAAACTATAACGATATTATTGCACTGCCCGTTCAAGGTGTAGGTCTCGATTTTGTACACGGCCGCGCTGGCAACAGCCAATCCATTCAAACATCCGGTTTCCCGGCAGACAAAGTGCTTGGTGCAGGTATTATTGATGGTCGTGGGATCTGGAAAGCTTCCCTTCAAGGCAAACTGAATTTATTGAATGAACTGGCTGAAATCGTGACGCCTGATCGTCTCATCGTGCAATCTTCGTGCAGCCTGCTGCATGTGCCTGTTACAACTGCACGGGAGGCCAAACTTACATCCGAACTGAAGAATGCTCTTGCATTTGCAGATGAAAAGCTGGATGAGATTGTTCTTTTGACTACAGCCTTATCTTCACCAAGTGCAGAGATTACCGCTAAAATAGACGAAGCAGAGCTTCCACTTCAAGCGCTTCAGCAATCCGAAGACCGGAATCGTACCGCTGTACAGAAAGCCGTTGCTTCCATTAGTGTTCAACAGCCAGAGCGCTCCCGTCCGTTTGCCGAGCGTCATGAAGCTCAACAGGCCAAATGGCAATTGCCACTTTTTCCGACAACAACCATTGGCAGTTTCCCGCAATCTGCGGAAGTCAGAAAAGCACGTCAGTTGTGGCGCAAAGGCGAGTTGAACAACGAACAGTATGCTGCTTTCATCCGGGAGCAGATTGATATCTGGATTAAGCTTCAGGAAGAGATTGGAATTGACGTGTTGGTGCATGGTGAGTTTGAGCGTACCGACATGGTTGAATTCTTTGGCGAGAAGCTGGCCGGTTTTGCCTTTACACAGTTCGGCTGGGTACAATCGTACGGTTCACGTTGCGTGAAGCCACCTATTATCTTCGGTGATGTTGCATTTACGGGTGAGATGACGGTGGAAGAAACGAAGTATGCCCAATCGCAGACAGAACGTCCTGTCAAAGGCATGCTGACTGGCCCGATTACCATCATGAACTGGTCATTCGTACGTGAAGACATTGCTCGGGAGCAGATTGCCTATCAATTGGCGTATGCGTTGCGGCAGGAAGTCGAAGCACTTGAACAGGCAGGCATTGGCATGATCCAGGTTGATGAGCCGGCGGTGCGCGAAGGGCTTCCGCTGAAGGAAAATGAACAAGCCGATTACCTGGCTTGGGCGGTCAAAGCATTCCGCATCTCAACGTGCACGGTGCACGAAACGACTCAAATCCATACCCATATGTGCTATTGCGAATTCCATGATATGATTGATTCCATCGAAGCCATGGATGCAGATGTTATCTCCATTGAGACATCCCGTAGTCACGGTGAACTGATTCATAGCTTTGAAGAAAATACGTATGAGCTGGGTATCGGTCTTGGCGTATATGATATCCATAGTCCACGGGTTCCGAGTGTCGATGAGATGAGCAGCATGATTGAACGCGCTCTGCGTGTCCTTGATCCGAAGCTGTTCTGGATTAACCCCGACTGCGGATTGAAAACCCGTGGACAGGAAGAAACGGTTGCCTCTCTGCGCAACATGGTTGACGCAACCCGAATCGCCCGCGCCAATCATGCTTCCGCTGCTGTATTGTAATTGGCTGCGAAGCAGTATATCTTCTATAGCCAAAAGCCGGACTGCCCTATATTTATGGGTGTCCGGCTTTTGCCATGGTTACTTTTAACGTACGTACCTACATTACACACTAGCATGAGAGTTCCCAGGCGCTTCTGCCCCTATCTCAGCACCGATTTCGCATACGACTAGATACTATCTTCCAGCCATTGCTGTAGCGGTATGTCTTCCGTCAGTTCACCAAGCAGTATGTGACGGAACTCTCCATCCCGATCAATGACCATCTTTGCAGGCAAACCCGTAATACGATACATCCCTGATATGTTGCCCGTTACATCAATGATGACTGGAAAATCAAATGCCTGCTTATCCATAAACTCACGGATGGTGCCCTTCGATTCCCCGACGTTAACAAACAGGGTCTCCACATCGTTCTGATAGTCCTGAGCAATCTGGTGAACAAGCGGCATCTCCCTTACACAAGGGATACACCACGAAGCCCAAAAGTTAATCATGACCGCTTTGCCCCGATAATCAGACAGCCGGACTTGTTCGCCTATTGAATTAACCGCGGTGAACTCAGGGGCCTTTGCACCTGCTTGAATGGTGTTGCCTCGCCCAGAGTCAGGTTCGGATACATTTTTGAAGATGGCCCATGCCCCCATAAACAATGCTACTAAGCCAATCAGGATTGTAAGTGTACGTCTGCTGCTCAACCTCTTCTTCTGCAATGAACTCACCTTCACTTTAATCCAAGACTTTGATGAAATGCTGCATGGAGCGAACCATATTGATCACGAAAATCATGGGTGGAACCCTCTCCCACACTACGTCCATGGTTCATGAATATCACCTGATCCGCAATATCATCTGCAATCTCCAGCTGATGGGTCGAGAACACGACCATGTGGCCATCCTGCTTGATATCCTTGAGCAGCTGAGCTAATTCCTGCATCCAGAACGGGTCCAATCCATTTGTTGGCTCATCCATGATGAGCAGTGGAGGTTTGGACAGTATAGCTTGGGCGAATAACACACGTTGGCGCATGCCTTTGGAGAAGGTCGTGACCCGGTTTTTCTTTTGATCCTCCAAGCCGACCATGGTCAGTACTTCCTGTACTCTCTCCTTCGGAACTTTCCTCAGAGAAGCCCAGAAGAGAAGCATTTCCTCCGCACTCAGTCCCTGGTTAAATTGATAGTCATCCGGCATATATCCTAGTTGTTGTGAATAACGCTTGCGCTCCTTCGACCAACGAATATTATTCACCGCAACCTCACCCCTGGTAGGACGAAGAATTCCAGCGATCATGCGCAGCACCGTGCTCTTTCCTGCGCCATTGCCTCCACAAAGGGCAAGCACTTGTCCAGAATTCATGTGAAAAGAAATATCCTCAACAATGGTTTGCTTTTTAATGGATTTGCCCAATCCCATCACTTCGAGTCCCGCCTTATCCATGAGAACGCCCCCTCTCCCAGATCGCGTATACCGCCAGAACCGAGCAGGCAATCCAGAACAGACATATCCCGAGGAAAATCCAACTGCCACTTGGTTGCTGCACCCACTCCACCCATCGATAATATTCCGGTCCCAGAATGGAGCCGCCTCCCAGTTTAATGACCACAAACAATCGCACCAGCTCAGCCGGATTAATGAGAGTGAGTACAATAAGCAGCGGTTTCACCCACAGATAAGGCATCAGACCCAGCACAGAGAGCAATATCGTCGGCCAACCAATGACTGCGAAAAACCATACGGTCACGGAGATGGTTAATGCCTGCCACCGATTGCGTGATAATGAACCGATGAATAGCGCAAGTGTCAGGAATAATAACACCAGTCCACAGGAAAATGCCAGAAAGAGAAGATACGTCATGACATCCAGTGGATTCCCAACCACTCCGCTAATGACCCCCATCAGGCCGTACCCAAATGCAACAATGGTAATCAATACAATCGACAGTCCAACATACTTGCCAATAATAAAGGACATCGTGCCGATGGGATAGGTCGACAGCAATTGCCAGCTACCGTCTTCCTTTTCGGAAGTTAGTGAGAAAGAGCCGAGGAACAGCGTCATTAAGGGTAACAGGTAAAGAATGAGATTTAACATCGAACCTGTTGTGCCCGAATATCCTTCAACCAGATTCTGTGAATTCAGGAGTAACAAGCTTAAGCTAAATGTGCAAAAAAGGATTAGAAATGAATACGCCCAAGGATTGCGAAATCCCATCTTCACTTCTCGTCTTGCAATCTGTATCATATCCGACATCATTGATCACCATTTTCTATGGTCATGCCTAGTGGCCTGACTCTTCATTCATTTCACCTTCCTGATGTGTCTCATCACTCATCCCTTCGTCACTCATGGCCTCTTCTCCATGTCCATGCTCACCCATCATGTCCATATTTTCTGTATTCTGTTTCCAGTCATGCGATGCCAGATCCTCAGCGGTCATAATCGTTCCTACACCTTGCTCTGCAATGAAAGCTTCAGCCGAAGGCTTGTCCTTAAAGTTAAGAATTCCATAGGCCATGGGAGTTCGTAATGAAGCATCGTATACATACGTGGCTTTGCTGTATTCAATCCATTCTTTATCATTGTAATCACGTACATAGTCCATGCCGATGTTATCCGTGCCGTTCTCTGTTTTCCATTGGTTCATGCAACCGATATCATCGAACTTGTAATTCTGGCCGTCTTTCGTAGTAAGCTGCGTTGCATACGCATCGTCCTTCACCTGCATTTTACAAATCGCACAGATATCCACGTCTTCATTGATCGGCAATGCCGCGTATTTTGATCCACAAGCCGTTAAAAGCATCATGCCAAACATCAGGACCATGACCGTTGCCCATCTTCTGTTCAAGCTTTTGTTCATTTTCGTAATACCCCCATATAGATGATGATATAAGTGGCCATGCTAAGCAGAATCAGCCCCAGCACCCACACCACATTGGAACCTGCAACTCTTTCCCCTTCCACTGACATGTATTCCGTATCCACGCTCATTCGTGGTGACTTGTCAGTCGTCCACTGATCTCTTCCTTCTGTAAACAACTCACTCAGAAAGACCATGCCCGGCGATTGAAAAAAGAGCTGATAGGCTGAATTTCGACTGACCAATTGCTCATAAAAAGGATTAATGGCATAGGAAATTTCGCTGATCCCATCCTTATTCAGGTCCAGTCCCTGAAAGGAGTCCCAGTAATTCTCCACCATGACATTATTCGAGCTATCCATTGCCGAAGCCTCAATGACATTGGACACCAACTGGTTACGTGTAAACTCGTTGGCTTCTGCCAGAACGAGCTGGATGCCAATATAATTCCGAAGCACCGCATTCCCCCGGATCTCATTGCTCGATGATTCTGCAATATTCATGCCGACACGATTGCCCTCCACGATATTGTTGTACACCTTGGATTGATGTACGTCATACAACAGAATGCCTTGGGAATGAACATGGGTGCTCTGTTTGCGAAAAGAATTACCCGATATGACCGTATTCTTGACGCCCATGATCATGGCCCCTGTCATGTTCCCTTCGCCGGTATTATCCATGACTGATGAACCGTCAATGTACATACAGTGAATGCCATACCTGGTATGTAACAATTTATTATTTTGCACGATAGACTTGCGGCTGTTCTCCAGGTAGATTCCATCCCTCATGCCTGTGATCTCATTGCCTTCAATGTAACTGTCATGGGCGTTGTACAGATCAATGCCATTGCCCTTCTGGCTACTGGTTGCAGAATCTGCCCCCACCCAAGTGATCTTGTTCCGCTGAATCGTCGCCTGACCCGAATTCCGAATGATCATCCCGTATGCCTGGGTTCGAACATGAAGATCGGTGATCTCACTGTTTCTTCCTTCCACCTGAATGGCTGCAGTCTGTTCACTCGCATTGTGCTCAATCTTAAACTCGTTTAACTTCACCCCATCCGACCGAATCGTTATCGCAGAGGCTGGTTCCACATTCACAACGGTCACTGAAGGACCACCCTGAATGGTAAGTTCCTTATCAATCGTTACGGGGCCTGAATAACGGCCTGATGCAAGTTGAATGACTTCTCCGGGTGCAGAATGGTCAATTATGGGCTGGAGGGGAATGAGATTACGCTCTCCTGAAACGGCCATGACTTTACCATGTGGGACAGATAACGATAGGACTAACATGATTCCAATTAGAAATATCCACCCCCGAAACCTAACCATCCCAACTCTATTTTGGTTGTACACACCTTCCCTCCTTTCCACTCAGCATTAATTCCTCTAGGTTCCTCATCCAATGCAGCAACGCAACAAATGAAGCGTTATCACAATTCTGATCACAGTGTACTGAAAATGGTATTTATTCCATATAGCTCAATCAGGCTATAGACCATACATTTTTGTGTCGATATTGTGATGTAAACAAAAAAAGCCGCCAAATTGGCGACTTCTAGATAATAATGTTAGGCAAATGGGTAGGTCCAGAATCTTTCTCTGCCAAAACGGGCCTGGATCTCTTCTTCATTCAATTCTCGATCTCCCACAAGCTCCGCTGCCTGAAATTGTGAACGGTGGGCGCGGATCGATGCCATTTTTTGTTTCAAAAACCCGGTTACATCAACAATTACATCCGCTTTACCAATGAATTGTTCCTGGTTGTGGGCAAATGCAACGCAATGAACCAATGGACGCTCTCCCACAGGAAGACGACTAATCGTGCGAATGACGGCTTCTCCCGTCGCATCATGATCGGGATGTACACTGAATCCTGGATAGAAAGTAATCACAAGAGATGGATTCAGTTCCTGAATTAGTGCCATGATGCTATCGTCAAGCAATTGCGGGTCTTCGAATTCGATCATTTTATCATGAAAACCAAGCATTCTTAAATCCTGAATTCCAATGGCTGCCGATGCTTCAATCAGTTCTTGTTTACGGATCTTAGGCAATGTGACACGGTTAGCAAAAGGAGGAATCCCCATGTTCCGTCCCATCTCGCCCAGTGTTAGACAAGCATAGGTAACTTGAGAGCCACCTTCTATGTACTTGGCTAATGTTCCGGATACCGAGAAAGCTTCATCATCCGGATGTGGATACACCACCAAGATTCGTTCATGCTCATTGTGTATAGTATTCATGATTATTCAATCCTCCGCTTTCATCAGAGCTTTCATTAGAACATCTCTCGGCTTAATTGTAACGCCACAACTAGTTTACCTCGGCTGTCGTGACCGGCCAGAATCAGTCTTTCTTGTTCCTGCTCATCAATATGTGTAAGGCCCTCGGCGTAAAGCCAACCTTGAGTGGTTTTCAGACCAACCCGGTATGGACCCGTACCTGAAATGGAACCCTGTGTATATCGTATGGCCGCATTGGTAATGAATGCCGACGCTGGGTGCTTCGAACTGTCATAGTGATGCGCATACGCTCCAGACGTGAGTTCAAGGTGTACGTATACGTCCTGATCCAAAAGTTCATTGATCCGGAGCTGAATATCTTGAGGTTGTATCGGCTCGCATAGCGGCCTCCTTCTCTAATGTAATTGTTAGAATTTCATTTTAACATAACCGCGAGAGAATAGACATGGAATGCCCTAGTCGTCGCCTCTCATATAGCGCTATCATAATAATTCAAGTTAGAAAACAAGAACAGATTTGCTCGTTTTTTTCTATTTTTATTCAGGGATCATATCTATATTATGAAGTGTAGGCAAAAAACGTATATGATGAACACCCTCAAACCTTAAATGAATTTTTCTCCAACGTTTTTGGAAAGGAGTTAAAACTTAAAATGAAACCTCTATTACAGCTGCTTCATTTCGGCTACCATCAGGCGATGAGCTGCATATTTCCTGTAGTGATCTTTGGAACATTGGCCCTCTCCAGTGTAATCCCGATTCCTTTCCTTTATCGATATGACGCCATCCTGCTCGTATTGCTTCTTGTGCAGTACCTGATGTATCGAAGCGGCTTGGAAACCTTGGATGAAATCAAGGTCATCTGTGTCTTTCACATCATTGGCCTGGTGCTGGAAATCTATAAGGTATGGATGGGATCATGGTCATATCCTGAGCCAGCGTACACCAAAATCCTTGGTGTCCCTCTGTATAGTGGATTCATGTATGCGAGTGTCGCCAGCTTTATGTGTCAGGTGTGGCGAAGACTGCGAATGGACATGACCGGCTGGCCTGGTTTATTATCTTCCGGTCTGCTCGGAGCAGCCATTTATATCAACTTTTTCACCCATCATTTTATTCCGGATTTTCGTTGGTGGCTGACAGCAATTGTATTTATTGTTTTCTGGAAAACGTGGATTATCTACCGGGTACGAGCAACGACCTATCGAATGCCGTTGTCGCTCGCTTTTATTATTGTGGGTTTCTTCATCTGGGCTGCAGAGAATATCGCGACATTCTTCAATGGCTGGAAGTATCCCGATCAGCATGATGCCTGGCAACTGGTTAGCTTTAGCAAGATCAGTTCCTGGTTCCTGCTGGTGATCATCAGCGTCATCATCGTGGCGCAGCTCAAATATGTGAAAGCCAATCGAACGGCTGATGATCCTGCGTAATATCCATCATCACATCCTTATGAATCATCGTTCAACATTTAATGAGCCGCTGTCATTCGCATCTTCAATTCGCTTGCTTGATATAAGTTCGCCCTCAACATTATAAGCTTGAATTGTATATGGGAGATCTGCTGTGGGTGGCAGGAAAACATACCAGATTAGCTGGCTCCGACTCACTTCAACCAATTTGCTTTCTATCTCTACTAGTTTTCCATTTTGCTTGATTTCAATAGTTACACGCTTAATAGTTGGGTCTACGATGTCACCAAACAACATCGGAAACGGGGCCGAGACTTTATCCAACTTCGGTATATTCATATAATTCAAAGCAAACTTGGTGTGTAGACCCTCACTTATGGAATAACCTCCACCCCATACCCATTTCCATCCGAACATGTTCTTGCGGGCATACTCCATCTGAAGATTACTGTTTTTTTCCCGACCCTTTTTTGTGTGAACAAAATCATACCTCCGTCTACGGCCTCCTGATGAATAAATTGGGAGGTATAAAACTCACCTCTAAATTCCTGAATTGCCCTCTCAGGACTGTTCGCTATAGGAATCTGTATAGGTTCACTTAATCCCCAAACTTTAGATATGCGTTGATCCGCTAGTCCCCCTTCACGTTCATTCATATACATATATGTCAGGACTGACAAGGGCGAGAGTACAATTACCAATGTCGTGAATAGTAGAATTCTTTTATTACGCTTGAACATCAATGCACACTCCTTATGATAACGATAAGATATTAAACGAAATCATTCTAATATTACCATAATTAGCATACTGATATTTAATTCCGGACCATTTCCCCATCAAAAAGGCCGCCAACGGCGACCTCTCAAATATTTCACCCGAAACTATTCTCCCAGGAAGATCACTTCGGTTTCCAATTCAACCTGGAACGTATCATAGACTTTCTTCTGAATGAATTGGATCAGATCCATATAATCCTGGGCAGTCGCGTGATCCACATTTACAATAAAACCGGCATGCTTCATGGAGATTTCAGCCCCTCCGATGCGCGTGCCCTGCAAGTTGCAATCCTGGATCAGTTTTCCGGCAAAATGTCCTTCAGGTCGCTTAAATACACTTCCACAAGAAGGGTACTCCAGTGGCTGCTTGGATTCCCTCAGGAACGTTAATTCCTTCATCTTGCTTGCAATTTCATCCTTGTTTCCTTTTTGGAGTCCGAATTCGGCCTCCAGTATGATATAGTGATCCATCTTGAAGAGACTATTTCGATAACCAAACTTCATCTCTTCTCGCGGGATCTCCAACACTGCGCCATCTTTGGTGATTACAGTCGCACGTTCAACAACATCGGCGATCTGACCACCATAAGCTCCAGCGTTCATGTAAAGTGCGCCCCCGTACTTCCGGGAATGCCGCAAGCGAACTCCAAACCGGTCAAGCTGTGCTCCAATGCAAGTCTGGACACATCAATGATGTCAACGCCGCTTTGCGCAATCATGCTGTCCTCACTCACTTTAATCTGATCGAAATGACTAAGGGAAATGGTTACACCACGGATGCCCCCGTCTTTAATGATGACATTGGAGCCTTTGCCAATAACCGTCAGCGGCAATTGATGTATGTTGGCAATCTCTACGATTTTAGTGATTTCGTCTATCGTTGTTGGATGGATGAGGATATCTGCTTTGCCACCAATTTTAATAAACGTGTGATTTTTTAGCGGTTCATTGAATTTCACTTTTTCCAAAGGTATGTGTTGCTCAAAAATATTCATGATTTTCTCTCCCTGCGTTCTCAAAAAGAACATGATTCCTCTATTTTAAATGGAAAAGCACTCACATTACAATCCATCACAGTTATTTCACTTCATTGACCCGTATAATGTATCCTTTCTTCCCTCTATTCTGATATATGATATTCAGCTAACCATGAGGGATGTTACTTTCTCAATTCGTATGAGCAAAAATAAAAAAACGCTACTGACAACTTCAGTAGCGTTTAGAGTGTATCTCAATTGAATTGTTGTGTAAATCAAGGTTTTACGTGGTTGGGATATCCGTATCCGTCAGCTCCACGGACAGTTTCCATAAACGAAGAGCTTGCTCAGGATCAATCGCATACTCCTTCACCCCATAGAAACCTCCATCCTCTGGAGCCAACTCACTGATGTCACAATCCTCGCAGTATACACCGCCTTTACCTTCAAGCTGAGGAGAGGTTGCCGCCCAGACTTGTGTCGCTGCCCCTGCTCAAGGGTTTTGAATGCAGGATTAGCCACTTGTCCAGATTCATCGATCCAGCCCAGTGCAACCATTTCGTCTTTTGGCATATGACGCTGTAGTGGTGTCATAATTCCGCCTGGATGAACGGAAAAAGCCCGCACGCCTTGCTTAGCGCCTCGACGATCCAGCTCAACGCTGAATAGAATCGTTGCTGTTTTGGACTGCCCATAGGCAGGGAATTTCTCGTAACCATGCTCAAATTGGATGTCATCCCAACGAATCGGTGAGAAATGATGTCCAGCTGATGCCAAGGAAACAACACGTGCTCCCCCTGACTTGCGAGTGCTGGCCATAACAGATTAGTCAGTGCAAAGTGGCCTAGGTGATTTGTTGCAAATTGAGCTTCCCAGCCAGGACCAACCCGCGTCTCCGGACAGGCCATGATGCCTGCATTAAGAATCAGCATATCGATGTTGCGATCACGCGCCAGAAACCGCTCGGCAAAAGCACGAACGCTGGAAAGATCCGCGAGGTCCAGTTCGTCAATCTCAACACCGGACAGTCCGGATAGAGCTTCTTGGGCAACAGCTGGCCGGCGTGCCGTCACAACAACATGGGCTCCCGCTTGGACAAGCGCACGTGTCGTCTCCAGCCCCAGACCGGAATAACCACCTGTTACAATAGCAAGTCGTCCTGTCAGATCAATATTGCTTAATACGTCCTCCGTTGTACTCCGATGATTGAATCCTGAGTCAATTTTATGTTGTAAGGTTTTATGGATATCTTCTTGTGTCATCTCATCCGTCTCCTTCGAAATAGTTCTTTTTCTTTCTAATGCAAGTCTACACCTTAGAGTACACTCTAGGTCAAATACAGCGAATCATTTGTCTTAACTTCTCAATTCAATCTAAAAAAAGCCGCTAGTTGGCGACCTTTTGACTCGGAACCCATAGTTCCAGCCTATGAACTTATACATAATCGGTATTTCCCTTGTTTCCTTCCAGTTTGTAAACTATGGAGAAAACCTCAAGGAGTGATGAGCATATGGAATTCTCCGTAAAGCAACTGTTCGATAAGGTAGCCCAGGATTATGATGTGCAACGAAAACAGCTTATCCCTTGTTTTGATGATTTCTATGGAATGGCACTGAATCTAATGGAATGTTCGCTCGATTCGCCGCGTATTCTTGATCTCGGTGCAGGAACGGGACTTCTCTCTGGACTGGTCCTGCAAAAGTACCCCAACGCACGTTTAACCCTAATCGACATCAGTGATCAAATGCTCGAAGGGGCACGCCAAAGGTTTGCTGATGCTAAAGAAATAGACTACCTGGTTGGAGATTACTCAAGTTACAATTTCACCAGTTCCTACGATATGATTATTTCCTCCCTGTCGATTCACCATCTGACCCACGCTGACAAGAGAAAGGTGTTTGGAATGGTACATCATCTGTTAGAACCAGGAGGTCTATTCATTAACGCAGATCAGGTTCAAGGAAGAACCCCTGATACGGATGCCTATTACCGCGAGCGGTGGTTGGAAGCCATTCACCAAAGTGGTTTGTCTGATGAAGCCATCTCCGCTTCGATTGAAAGACGCAAGGTGGATATCAATGCCACGTTGGAGGATCAGCTCGTGTGGTTGGAAGAAGCAGGATTTCCTGTCGTTGATTGCATGTACAAATCCTTGGACTTTGCGGTATTTTACGCGCAAAAATAAAAAAGACCGGATTAGGGGCGCAAGCTAGGCCTTGATCCGGTCTTCTTTATTAAATTTTGTTCTGAAACAATGATTGCAGCGATGCTGGAAGCTTTACTTTAATTCAATCTGGAATACATCACCCGCGTTTCCACCAAAAACGATAAAGCCACTTTCCGGGAGCTTCGTCGATTCCTGATTGGTAGCTACAGAGAAATCAACCACTACTCCTTGATCATCATACACAGCATAACCTCCGGTGTTGGGAGAACTCACCGTGATGGATTTGTTCGCCGATCGGGCATCGATGGCATACCAACGGGCTTGACCGTTTGCCGGTATAGTCGTAATTCCTTTTTTCCCACCAAAGATTGGCGTAATTGCATCCTCTGCAATGTATTCCTGCCCATCCTGGATTAAAATCTCGGCATCATTCTTTGTATAAAATTGCAGATCGAATGCATCTCTTCCGTTCATTACAGGAATCTCGGCAATATTCTCTGCGTTGTTCGTATCTATAATCTGTGTGCCATTGGCGTAACCCTTGTCCGCATCAACGGAAAGGTTCTTGATCAGCATCGTTGGAAGCAGATAAAAGATCGACGTTATTTTCTCATCCAGTGCGTAATATTTGGCGCCGTCACGAGCTGTCCATTTCTCTTTCGTTGTTGCGTCCAGCGCATGTTGATCCAGCTTTTGATAATCGTATGTGTTCATTATGGTTTGGCCTATCCCAGGTAACGTTATCACGGCCTGAACTTTAACATACACCTTGCCATTGCGTTCCTTCACAAAACTGGCTTTCACACTGCCATCTGTACTTGTAAAATGTTCATCCCCTGTGTACACATAGTTCTGCTCCGGGATAATTCCACCCAACAAGGCAGGCAATTTGAATTCGCCATCCTTGATTGCTATATCCAGTGTTTCACCTACCGTACCATACAGACCTGAGTACGTATTCAACTCCGTTGGCATCTTCACTTTCACAGGTGGCAAGAATGTCCGATCAGGCTGAACATCATCAATGATTCCTTGATCCTCCAAAACGCCCAACAGCACTTTGCTGGCAAACATCTGATTGTAAACGGAAGATCCGCCGGAAGATAAGACCGCCATTGAAATATCATGTTCCGGTATAGTGATTAACACGGCATGATACATCATGGTATCTCCGCCTTTGGCAAGTGCGGTAACCCCATAATCGCTGAACGGTGCAAGATCAACCGCATCCCAACCGAGGCCATAATTGATCGTATTTTGTTCATCCGATACCCAGATGCCCTTACGATATTCATGAGATTGCATGGCCTTCACAGCAGATTCGGACAGAATATCCGGTCTGTTCCCCATCAAAACCTCTCCAAATTCGCTCAACTCCTCTGCCGTAGAGTACACTCCGCCCGTACCGATAATATTGGCATTTTCGGCAGGCATCTTCATTTCAAGTGTAGGCCAATACGTTTCGGACAACTGGTCTCTGTCAAAGGAATCCAGTGGTGTCTTGGTTGATTGCAAATTCAATGGCTCGCTGAAGAACTTGGCGATATATTCGCTGTAGCTTAATCCACTCACCCGTTCCACCAAAAGCTCCAGCAACTGAAAACCATCATTGGCATAAACAGAGAAGGCTCCTGGCTTGGATTTTAGCTTTTCGGATTGAAGCTTGAGCAACAGCTCATCATGATTGCGGCTGTCATTATCGTCAAACAACATACTGTTTCCATAATGTGTGCCGTAAAGACCGGATGAATGGTTCATTAACATACGCGGTGTAATTTGAGTATAGCGCTCATCTGCCATTTTAAAGTCCTTAATATACGAAGTAAGCGGCTCATCCAGATCTACTTTACCGGAATCAACCAGCTTCATGACGACTGCCGTAACAACCATTTTGCTGACCGAACCTATGCCATACATGCTATCCTTGTCTATTGGCTTCTGTGTTGCCTTGTCGTGCATTCCCACACTATCGGATAAAATGAGCTGTCCTTCATCCCTGATTGCATATTGTACACTGGTGACACCGTAGTTTTGCAACATCTCCGTGGCGATCTGCTCTGCACGTGTCTCAATCGTTCTACTGGTATTCGCCTCCGCGCTGACACCTGCCATCGGTGTAATTACAAGCACCGCTGTACATAAAAGACTCATTAATTTTTTCATCCTCATGTCCTCCCTCACCTATTCTTATGAATGAATTCATCATATCTGAGAAAAGACTGAACTAGCGCAAACCGATCCTGAATGGAAAAAACAATCCCCGAACGGCAGGTTCAGGGATTGTCGGTGTGAAACGGAAGCACCACCATGTTGTTAAACTTCCGATGCTGATGCTCAATGCTCATATGTCCACCATATTTCTCGCACATTCTCGATATATTGGTTAGTCCGATCCCATGGTACTCCGGGTTGGGCTTCTCACTTTTCAAATCAACAATCGGTTGCTCTACATGATTCATAATCTGGATGACAAGTGCAGATGATGTGGAGTGAATGGCAATGAGGACATATCGATCCTCCGCCTGTCTAACCTTCTTGGAGGCCTCAATGGCGTTATCGAGCATGTTGCCGAGCACCACACACAGATCATATCGTTCAATCTGGATATGTTGCGAGTGGAGCTGAATTTTGGTATCGATTTTGATTCCGTTTGCCTGCCCCATGGCCAGGGTATTTGTAACGAGAGCATCAATCACCAGATTGCCGGAGTTTACCCGCTGATATGCACCTTCAATGGTATGTAATGTAGAGCGGATATGGTCACCTGCTGCCGCCAATTCGTTACGTTTGATACATTCATCAATATACAGAAATTGCTGATTGATATCATGAATGATGGATTTAATGTTTTTGAAACTGTGAACGGTCTTCTCATAGTTGGCATCCTGGTAGTCCATCTGACGCTGTAACTGGCTATTCTCATGCGTGAGCTGTACCTTTTCCACCATATTATCAAATACATAAACAATGAACACGTTGAGAAACAGAGAGCCTAGTACAGAAAAGACGTAGAATATGTTTTTTTCACTATAGATGGAGGCCACATTGATCTGATAGATCGTAATGATCGGCACAATGAGAAACAACAAATAATAACGGTAATGCACAGCAAAACCTCTGCGTTTGGCAACCAGACGCACAATTTGAATTACAATGAACATGATACTGCAACCCACCAGCATCACTTTGGAGAGAATCCAGTGGTTTTCACCATTGAATTGTTCCCATGAGATGAAGTCTCCCGAGGATTCCAAAACGCCAAGAATATAGACGGCTATCGTATTCGCCATGGTAATCAGAACTCCATAGAGGATGGTAAAACAAGCTTGATTTTAAACTCCACTTCATAGGATTGTGCCAGACTGAAGATTAATATCAGGGCAATCGCTGTCGATACGATGTCGGAGAAGGACGTTGCCAAATAAAAATAATCCAGCACAATAAATGCCATGAAATAGATCGCTCGCTGTGGCTTCCGCTTGGACTTGCCCAACACGGAATCAAAATAAAAATTCGCCTGAAACGCCATGAGCAAGGTCACGAAGATGATGGAAAAAAGCATATAGGTATCCATATCATTGAATCCTCATAATCATAAATTTAGTGTAAGCATCCTTCACTTCCTTGACCTTGGATCGGCCTATGGGCAGCTCCGTCCCATTTAACATAACGACTTGAGTACCGGAAAACTTCTGCACATGCATCAGATTAATGATAATCGAGCGATGAATCTGCAGAAAACCATGATCTCTCAAACCCGTAGCGTAGCTGGATAAAATGCCTTTGGTCTCATGCACACGTTCCTGTGTCACAACCTTCAATTTGTTCTTGATCGTTACACTTTTGACAACCTCAATCCAGAGAATATCATCATATTTCAGCAATAGTTCATCATAATCTGATTTGATGAGTACATACTTTTTGTCCAACGCCTGAAAATATTGACACAGCTTGATCATCTTTTCCTCGAAAACATGCGGCTGAATCGGCTTGATCAGATATTGAAAGGTAATGACATCGAAGCTCTCCACCATGTATTCCGGATAACTGGTTAGGAACATAATCTGTACATCCAGAAATTTCATGTTCCTGATCTCTTTGGCCGTCTGAATCCCGTTCATTCCGCCCATCTCCACATCCATGATGAGAATATGAAAGGTATCCCCTACTTCTCTGTAGTGTGAGAGCAGTTGTTCGCCAGAGGTGAATAGGCTAATTTGAAACTCAAAATTGGTTTTTAGAGACAAGGAGACCAGCATAGTTTTCACACGTTCTCGCTGCTGCTCCTCATCATCACAGATTGCAATATTAAACATGGAGGGACATCCGCCTTTCATCAACATCGACTCTGAATTTCACTCTCGAATATACTATTTTAGCATAGGTTTCGGAATCGAAATGGGATGAAATGCAATATTCTGACCCTAGAATGCAAGAGAATAAAGAAATGCCAAAACCCCCTCCACGAATGGAGGGGGCCTATAAAGCGCATTTATCAGAAAAAGTATCTAAGAATTAGGAATTTGCTGCCTCTTCTTCGCCAATCTTAAATGAACAACTGGCGCAATTCCTCGACTTCCAAACGGGTAGCTGGCTGGTACGCCGGACTTTGTACATAACGCTGGAAGCTGTATAACAATTGTCTTCCCTCCAGCGTAGTCAATAGACTCTCCAGATTCAGCGCTCCCATCAAAACTCTCCCATTCCGCACCCGACATTCCATCAACAGGCCGAGCTTGTGATTTCGTTCAAAATTATCAATGGTCTGCACAATTGGTTGCAGATCTTTACTCAGCCCATCCAAGATGATTGATGATGACTCGGAAACGATGCTCCACCACGGATAGGTCGAGTATTCCTCTGTGATAAAATGTTCGAAGGCCGGATGGTCCTGTTGAATCAACAAGCCCATCGTACCTACAGGCACTTCTCTTTTCATATTCTCCGATATTGATCGGAACATAGGGTAAGACCAGAAATCGGTGCTATAGAAACCTTGAATCGCGTGTTGAATCTGATTGGGGTTCGGGAAAAGTAAGATATCCTCGCCCTGCTCCAGCAGCGCCAGCGCTTGGTCCGACAGCTCGGTAAAGAGATTCAAACCGCTCATGTCCGCTTCCTGTTGACTTGGGTAAATCCACAAGTCGTAAGACTTGCGAATATCGGTGCCAGGGATAGACAGTCTCAGCTCCACTTTCGTCATATTAGTGACTTCAGGAATAGGAATGCTGAGATCCATGATACTGACATAATGTTCTCCATGGAACGCTGGTAGGTCAGCTTTCCCTTCTGCAAGGATGCCGTCTTGTTGCTGCCCGCTTTGTAGCTCCCACTTCAGTTGAAGTCCATCCAACACTTGTCTCCGAAAATAACTTAGTTCAATGCGTGCTTCGAATATATCACCAGCTTGAAAATTGTATTTGGGGAATCTCGCGAGCAGTACCGCATCAGAACAGAACGTTCTCCACTCCTCCGGTGTAATCATGCCTTTGGAATCCATGAATGCGTCCAGTATACCTACCAGCGCTGTTCCCTGACCACTGAAATCCTGGAGATCCAGCAGCTGGAACCCGGCTAATTGCTGCGAACGAAAAGCCGCTTCCAGTTCCTCTTTGTAACATGCGACTGCAAGCTTGCCAGAGGCCCTGAAGTAGGCTTCTGCCAGATGTCCCAATCCTTTGGCTTTCAGGCGTTCTCGGAACACTTCGAAGTTCTTGGCTTTGAGAGAGCCCGTATACTTGTTGATCTCCTTGAAATTGGGAAACGTGGCATACTGTCCAATTTCATGTGAGATGATCGGTACATGTGAGACGAGTTGATCACTTCCGGCTTCAGCCTGTACTGTTTTGGAGCCTGTGCCATACTGGATCTGAATCTCTTTGTCCCCGTTTCACCAGAAGGATCAGCATAGCTGCCTTGCTCAGGTAGAATGTTTGAATCATAATCTTTCAACGTATTGGGCATATCGGTCTGCACGTGACCAAGCGGAGCATCACACATCGCATACGAACCTCTGAACAGGCGGTCTTTGGAGAAACGTACCCCGCAGAAGAATTCACTTTCCTCCAGAATGTCCGGCACGAACTGAAAGTTATTCGAACCTTCGGTATATAGATGCCGAGCATCATATGCTTTGTATGCCTTTAGAATGGAATTCAGTCTGTCCTTGCTGCCCCACAACTCATTCCCCATGGACATCATGACAAACGAAGGATGATTGCCAAAAGCTTGCAGCATCGCATATCCCTCGCTGATCAAGTACTCCTGTTCGGCTTGATTGTGTGCATCCGAGGATTCGTCTGTAATGGTTCCCCAGAACGGAAGCTCAGGTTCCATGTAGATGCCGAGCAGATCCGCCGCAGTGAAAGCCGCCTCCGGAGGACAACACGTATGGAATCGGTAGTGATTAATGCCGTAGGACTTGGAGATGGAGAGAATGCGGACCCATTCATCCACATCGGTTGGCGCATATCCTGTGAGCGGAAAAATCAGTCCGTCATGTTTGCCGCGAAGAAACGTTTTGCGACCATTAATCGTGAATTTGTCCCCAGCTGCCCGGAATTCCCGTAGTCCTGTCCATACTTCGGTAGAGTCCAATACTTCCCCGTTCTCGTCTTGCAGCTGAATGTGGAGTTGATACAGATTAGGTTCATCATCACTCCATAACATGGCATCTTCACCAATCTGGTACGTCAGCTGCATCTCCTGCGAATCGGGGATGAAGATCTGCTCATCCGTCGGATGAACCGGATCTGCACTAACAGCAACAGCGGATACCCCGATTCGTACGCCTTGCAGATCACCGACAAGCGCTGCCTTAATATCGAAAGATCGACTCGACAGCACCGGGTAAACCTGAACATTATGCAGATAAACACGCTCATAAAACTGTAGTTCCATCTTCCCGGTGATTCCGTTCCAATTCGTCTGTGTGTCTTCGGATGTAAGGTGCCCACCTTTGGTTGGATAATTGGTATTATCCACTCGAATGGTAATGGTGTGTGTCCCGGCGGTTAGCCCTGCCTCTATCTTGTAACGATGAGGTGTGTTCAGACTGTTTTGCGTGCCCCATTCCACCCCATCGATCCAGACCGTGGTAACCCTTGTTCGTTCCAGATGCAAAAAGCAGCGTTTGCCAGCCAGATGTCCGGGAATTTCAATCTCTCGTGAAAACCAGGCATAACCCTCAAATAGATACTCGTCCGTAAGAGCACCGATTAATACCTGTTCGTTTTTCTTGCCTTTGCCCGCATGAGATGTGGTATTGGGCAATGTAATGACGTCTGAGAAATTCAGACCTCGCTCTACCTTGTGTTCATCGAGTTGAAGTTTCCAAACACCTTCCAGATTAAGCGCAGCTATCATGATGTTGTCTCCTTTTAAGTTCATCTATTGGATAAAAGTAATCGCTTCCAAATAGCAGAAACCGTTTTCGATAATTCATACCTGTATTATAAACTCGATTGACGGTCCTCGCATAGATCATTTGCAAATAAAAAAAGTCGCCAATACGGCGACGTCTTATCGTTACATATGCTGTATCCCGGACTTTTAAAATATGGTAGGAATCATGCCTCCGTCCATACGAATCGGAGAGCCTCGAAAAGCTGATGCATACGGACTACATACAAAAGCGGTGAATCTGCCTATTTCACTCGGTTTGATAAATCGCTGTAATTCAGACTGTGGCAGATTGCTTTTCATAAAGTCCTTCTCTTTTCCTCGAAAGTCATCGTCTCATCGGGATAGATGCCATCAATGATCTTACGCACATTCTCAGACAGGGTTGGCCCCGGCATGATCGTATTGATCGTAACTGCGGTCCCAGCTGTCAGTTTGGACAAACTTTTGGATAATGACAGCAACATCGACTTGGTCATGCAATACTGGGGCATCTGGCCTGAGGGCATGAGGGCTTCTTCACTTGCTATGAAAATAATACGACCGTCATTGTTCTTCATCATTTTAGGCAAATAGAATTGGGACAAACCATTAGCCGCGAGAACATTGGTACGGAAGTATGTTTCCCACACTTCATCGTTCACGTCTTCATAACGCATGATCTCATATATGCCCATGCTATTGATTAATATATCAACTTCAGGAAATTTCTCGAATAAAGCTTGTCTTTGTTCCAGATCAACAAGATCAGCTGTGGCCTTTTGCGGAGAGGTGTCTGGAAAATTGGTCTTGATTTCACGAACTGTTCGTTCCACCTCTTCCTCATGGCGTCCATTAATCCGTACATGGACACCTTCTCGGGCGAGTTCCATGGCAATCGCTTTACCGATACCTTTTGTTGATCCTGTAACTAGGGCTGTTTTCTCTTTAGTCCCATATCCATCCTGCATATCTCCTTCTTGATTATAACTATCCGGCAGCGGATGGCTATAATGTTACGCAGTTTGAAGGGCATAGTAACTAGCACCTTGCGCCAAAGTTATTGCCTGACACGCCAATTCGAAGGCGTATCTCCTTCCCAGGTACGGAACGCACGATAGAACGAATTCTGGTCTTCATATCCAACCAGGAATGCTACTTCTTTGATATCGAGTGAAGGATCTGCCAGGTACTCCCGGGCCTGCTCACGTCTGGCTTCGGTTAATAATTGCTTGAAGTTGGTGTTCTCTTCCGTCAGTCGCCGCTGTAAGGTACGTTCACTCATATGAAGCTCTTTGGCGACTGTATGGATGTCAGGGCGCTTTCCTGTGAGGTTGCGTTTCATAATCCATTTGACCACTTCAGTAATGGAACGACTGCTCTTCTGTTCATCAAGAGACCGATCCAGAGCCGGACTCAGAATCTCCAGTAACTCCTCGTTATACGAGAGAAATGGAAGACTCAGATCTTTACGCTCCAGCGTCAGCCGATTATAGTTGGAATTCGTATCGACTCGGCAGCCGAAGTAAACTTCAAGGGTGTCTGCGTCACCCATTGGTTGCGAGAATTCAACTCTTTTGGCAGTCAGAGACTGGCCTGTGCCCCTCCGTCCAAGTTCAAGCAGAAATGCCAGCGTGATACCGACCAGTAATGGCGGACCTGGCAGCTTCCTGATGTAACCATTCGAGTTCAATAATACATTCGTCCCCTGCTTCGGTAATCTGCAAACTCTCGGGAGGACACATCTGCTTGTAACGGACCATTCGATTCAACGCATCCTGATAATCGTGAGCATGGTACATCGCCAGAACAGGCGGAGGATACTTCGATATTTCATATCCGGTTGCAAGTTTGATGATGCCTTCGGCAGTATCCCCAATGAGATCTGAATACGCCTGCCAGATTGCAAAGTACTGAGATTGAGTCACAACGGCTTGATTGATGACCTCAAGAGGCAGTTTTGCATTGTGAGCAATGTCATCCGGACCAATCCCTAATTGATGTAATCCAGCCCAAAAGCCTGGATGAACTTTAATTCGATCATTCGGTTGAGATTGCATGCGTACAGACTCCTTTGGCTTGTTCCATTTTCCATTCTGTTTTCTCGTAATCTTTAACCGTCTCAACCGCATATTGCGGCAGAGGCTTGCCAGGTAAAAGGTTGATAAGCAGTTACCCTTGACAGTTTACAGCAAAATTCCGGTAATACAAAAACACGACTCACCATTCATGGGGAGTCGTGTTCAAGTCAATCATTTCGTTTATTATGAAATAATACACATTTTATATGTCCAGCTACTCATTCAATGCAGTTTTGATTAAGGCGTTCACCCGTGAATTAAACAGCAACCCGATATGGGACACAAGGGAAACAGAAATGTTGTTCGCCCCGTTCAACCGAGAAAGTGCCGGGGACACAATCGTATCACTGGTGGAATAGATCGAAGTCACCTTTATTCCACTGGGAGCTGTAGATGTGGTTAAACGATTAGCCCCACCAAGGGTAATCAGCTTATCCACCTTGGATGCACCGTCACGGTTAAGTATGTAATAGAGACTGTTGGCTCCGCCCATGCTGTGCGCGATAATATTAACTTTCGTGTGACCCGTTTGTTGCAGTACATCATCTACAAAACGACTAATGGCTGCGGAGTTTAATAGTTGGTTCCCTTGTTTGCTGGGCAGGTCAATTGCGAATAGTTCATCTCTCGTCCACCCTTGACTGCGCAAATAACTCTCAATCGCTGTAAAATTGCTATCTGAACCGGTCAGTCCATGGACCAATACAATGGGAGTACGTGCCGTAGCTGTGGAAGCCTGTGAACTGGAGCCTATCCCGGGTACCGATAAAGCAAGGATTATACTCATGAATACAACAAGTAATAATTTATTCTTTTTCACTTCATTCAACCTCCTGTAAAATGATTTATATTCCATATATTACAAGATAACATATGGAATATAAATGAAACTTTAGTCTCATTTTTTTACAGGATTATCCAAGTTGAACTTTGACTAACATGATTACATTGATCACAATTTAGTTCTCAGCCTCTTTTTATCCTTCAACAATATCTGCACGCAGATCCGTTGCAATCTCCATCATTTTGGGGACAACAGCCTCGTTCGAAATAGCCACATAGATATCGCCCATGTACAAACGAAATGCAATCTCTGTTCCCTCAAGGTCCCACATAAAGAAGTCCCCATCGATGGACATGGTGCTCTCTGCTCCAACAATGTGAAGAACCGGTGCATAGGTAAATTCGGGCTTGGACTCGAAGTAGAGTTTGCACTCTTCTAGGGAGATGGATTGTTCTGCATTGCTATCTTGCATGGAGCGGGTAATACGAAAACGCTGATTCATTGAAATGCCTCCACCACTTTATATATTTTACATGTGCTACAGCAGTATATTTTCTCATTTCCATCTTCCACTGTCAAAACCATACATGTTCTATTCTTCGAATTCATATATACTGAATACAGTGCACAACGAATTTCTACAACCAGGAGGAGTCAAATCAGTATGTTGAAAACAGAATTCATTGATGTACTATCCATAATCTCACATAAATTATATGATTCGGCTGCGAATGTCATGGACACGGCAAGCAGGTTAATACCTGCAAATACGTTTTGTATCGCCCAGTTGGATCATCTCTCCACCAAAGTTCTAAACGTATATAATCGCGACAAACTAATTCTGGGTGAGGGACTAGTCGTTGAAAACGCCGAGTCATACTGTGCACTTGTGACGGAACATGCCCAAGGCCCATTGGTGATCAATAATAATCTGACTCATCCATTAACCAGACATATGGACGCTACCGAATTCGTAGGCGGTTGTTCATTTGTCGGTGTGCCCATACATAATGAGAATGGAGAAATTTACGGCTCCCTCTGTTCATTTGATCAGAATTTCTATGCATATCAGCAAAAGGACGTGGATCTGCTTCTTTCCCTCTCTTCATTCTTCACAGGTCTTCTTGAGATGGAAACGACGCTGCAACAGTTAAAACATGCGGAAGAAACCGCTGCAAAAGTGCTGGAAGAGAAGAAAAATCTCTTAGCCGTTCTTAGCCACGAAATCCGTACTCCGATGAATGGTGTTCTTGCAATGGCAAACCTATTACAGTCTACCAAGCTGAATGAGGATCAAGCGCTATATGTGAATGTCATTGAGTCAAGCGGCACCAGCCTGCTATCCATGATGGATCAAATTCTGGACTTTTCCAAAGCGGAAGCCGGTTCGCTCTCCCTGGAGATCAATCCCTATAGTGTCACTGACACAGTTGATCATGTACTTCAATTATTTTCTTCAGAAGCAGAGAAAAAAGGACTTCGATTATACGCAGAATACAATATCAATGAACATCGGATGCTTGTCGGCGATCAGCACAAAGTTCGTCAGATCCTCATTAATCTCGTGGGGAATTCGCTTAAATTCACGGAAAAAGGTGAAGTATGCATCTTCACTCAGGTTACTACTGATCCAGAAGGTACACTTCATGTATCCTATGAGATAAGAGATACAGGCATCGGCATCCAGCCGGATCGCCACGATCTGTTGTTCAAGTCTTATTCGCAAATTCACGGTAACTCCGGGAAATATGGCGGAGCGGGGCTAGGTCTGTCCATATGTAAACAACTCGCTGAATTAATGGGCGGGGTTGTATGGCTTGTGGAGAGTAGTTACTTGGGCAGTCGGTTTGCCTTTAGTATTTCGAGCGCTGCACCAGCGTCCATGCAAATCTCTGAATGAGGAATATATTATTCTATCTGGAACAGATAGGAGGTATATTCAATGACACAATTTTTAGATGCACGGACATCTCAGAATGCCGCTTTGTTCAATTCCATCTCCATACCCATTCCAGTGATTCTTACGCCACAATTATTTGGCCAGATTGGTCTCATAACCGCCGGAACCGGACCCAATCCGAGGGTTTCGTTAAAAGGAACCATTACGGTGCAATTACCACGTGCACTTTTTGTAGTAAGGATTACTATTGTTAGAGGAACTATTGCAACCGATCCAATAGTATACTCGGCGAACCACACATATGGTCTGAGCGGTCTGCTTGTTCCTGAAGTAATTGTCTTCACTTCCACTGACTATAACCCACCGCTTATGCCCCAATTAACCTACACCGCATTTATCAGCACAAACCTGCTTGGTACTACTCGGGTGGGACCCGAGAGTTTCGACGGATATGTCGTTTCAGATTAAAAAAATAAGGGTAACCCCACACCTCTAAGTTGTTTCCCATTAGAGGTATGGGGTTATTTGGGACCATCCCTCTAAATTGAAAACAGAGATTTTATTCTTTCTTCTGCAGTTTTTAGACTCTTATATTGGAACGATATGAAAATTTTGTTATGCTACATATGCTAGATTGCTAGATTTCACTATCCAATATGATTCTATTATTATCTGTGAAGTAGGAGGAAACAAACGATGCGTATCAAAAGAGCAGGAAAAATTGCGGCGGCAACTGTACTCGCTCTCTCTATCCTTGGAAGTACCCCGAATATCGATGGAGCCTATGCTGCTCCGGCCATTACCGTTCAATTGGATGATGTTTCGTTAAAGTTTGATGCAGCTCCACGAGTGGACAAGGGCGTCACTTATGTTCCATTTCGGACGGTCGGGGAAGCCCTTGGTATCGATATTACCTGGAACAGCAAAACACAAACTGTAAAAGCAACGAATATGAGGAAAGGACAAGCAACAGAAGTACTGCTTCAAGTGGGTAGCACTACATCGACCGTAAACGGGAAGAAAGTTACGCTCCCAGCAGCACCTGTTCAGCGGGAGGGACGTGTGCTCATTCCACTAAGTTCATTCGGTAACCAATTCGGTGTACAAGTAAGCTGGAATCAGGCAACCAAGACGGTCTCCCTTGTCTCCCCACAACGTGAGATGCACCTGAGAGCCTTCTACGCATTGCAATCGTTTCAGGAAAAGGATCTTATTGCTTCAATGAATTCCGTAGCATTTGGCTGGAGCCGCATTGATCGCGAAGGCCAGTTTACCCTCCAGGGAGATGAGTATCGTCTTCCTGCTGCTGCGGGTGATATTACGCCGCAGTCCATTGTTGCTGACGCAGCAGATCAGCGTATCCAACCGCAGCTTATGGTATATGCATTGGATGGAAGCGGCGAACTGACCAAAGTGCTGAGTAACGCTGAGCTGCGGCAAAAATCAATTGAAGGCATACGTGCTGCTGTCTCAGAGCATGGTTTTGGCGGAGTTGTCCTGGATTTTGAAGGACTCGGGTTTAAACTGGATGCGGTTGAACAACAGAAGCTGCTCAATGCATATGTGAAACAATTAAAGAGTTCCTTGCCCCAGGATATAGCCTTATCCCTAGCGGTACCACCGCTTAATAGTGCTTACAAAGGTTATGATTACAAAACACTTGCCTCCATGGCTGATGATCTTATTATTATGGCCTATCAGTATAATCCGGTTGGCACCAAATCTCAGGTGCCTGAGCCCAATAGTCTTGTAGATCAGGCGATTCAATTAGCCTTAGAAGCCGGTGTCCCGAAGCGCAAGCTTCTGCTCGGTATCAGTCTAAGCAGTGAAACGCCCTCCTCTGTAGATGATAAGCTCGGCCTTGCCAAACGTTATGATCTCAAAGGAGCCGCGTTCTGGCGTCTGGGTCTGTTCCGTTCCTACAATACAAAGATGGAAGATGCTGTGAACGCTTCTGTCATCAAAGAATAGACATCTTTGAGTAATGCAGCTCACTTTAAGTAATAGAGGACCACATCTCTGATACGTACAGACGTGGTCCTTCTATTACGATTTTCTCACTTCATCATTTTATCCACGCTTCCAAATACCAGCTTCATGATCTGGGTAGGACCAGGTAAACGGGGCTGAAAGAGAAGAATGATTCCAATGACTGCCGCGACAACAGTAATTCCCGCACTTACTATTCGGGCTCGCTTCTCTTTGCTACCCTTCCACTCCCCATAAATTATTGCAGCCGCCAGCATCATAATTCCAAGGATTGAGCCTATTTTCATACCATCACCTCATGTATCAGACTTGTAATGAAAGCAGTCTCTGTTCAATTTTCGTCCTCATCTGGTATCCCCTGTGGTCCGGTTGATTTTCCGGTACGTACGACATGAGCTTCCACTTTGACTTCTACGTCTAATTCAGGATAGATGGTTTCCCAGTTCTTCTCCTGCTTCTTCCATTGATTCGGATAGTATCTGCGAAATTCAACGGCGAATTTGAAAAAGTCAGTGCGTAACTCCTTCTGGGACATGACTAGAGCATCATGTGCCATTGAAGTGAGCTTAGCCGACCATTCCTGTTCCAATTTAGTTATCACAGCGGGATCAGTCAGATCGGCATCGGTCGTATTTAACACCACTTCTCCCCGGCTTTGGATGTCAACCTTCATACGCCACTGTTGGTTAACAATTCGCGGCTTCAAGGATGTTTTAATTTCAATGGGCTGGATCGAAAAAGTGCCTTTTAACGGCTTCAACTCAACAGGCATGATAATATTGTTCAATTCTTTTGCGAGTAATAATACACCTACACTTAATGGTTCTTTGACCGTCTTGACGTAGCGATCTTCCTTATACAAGCTCAGACCTTTCACATATGGTGTGGTTGTCAGCTTATCCTGTTCGGGCTCCGGGGGTAAGATTAACATGCGAGACAAGATGACAGAGCTACCTGGACCTTCAATCGATTTTCCTAGTTCTAGCGCGGTAATCCGAGTACCCAGCTTCATATTGGCCATTTCTCGCAACGACTCTGCAGAACTTCGCTCCAAAGGATCAAGTAAGGCAAGGATATCTTTCGCCGCCTTTTCGCTGGAAAAGACATAGGCATGCTCCCTGAACTGAGGGTACCGCAGGAAGAAATCGATGTACTCGCGAATCCCCCGCTTGCCGGCTTGCTCACTAATAATGATGACTTCGCAGTGGCCCCAGAACATATTCCGGGGAACTTTACGTTGTAACCGATTTAATGCCTCAGCAATGGTATGCCCTTCCGCCGTACGAATCATCGTAACCCCGCTTGGACTGCCTCCACTGCCAGTGCTATCTCCTGCACTCGCCTTTCGTGGAATGAAAATCTGTGAAGTCAGTTGCACTTTGCCATCTTCGTAATCTATTCCCGTAGCCAGCACAATAGCCAAATCGTTAATCTCGATGCGATCCCAACATCCACTTAAAAGCACGCAACACAATATTGGCATTAGTAGTACTCTATATATTCGCAAGTGCTCCCGCCCCCATCAATCAGGTGTTCGCTTGATTCTTTCGAAAATGTGCCCACCCTTTCTTCAGCCATGCGACTCCATAAATTATGGCCGGAAGGATTAATAAAATGCTGATCGTATACAAGTTGGCTGAAGGGCCAACCAGACTGGAAGCGCCCGCTCCGCCAGACACAACCCAGTAGGCATAAACCATACACAGAAACGAAAGAGGGACAACAACGGGTTTGTAATCCTTCAAACCGAACCATTCTGCTGTGGATGTCGCAAAAATATAAAGAAAAACAGAAATTTTGACAAAGATACCAAAAATCCAAACGGCAATAATCAGGGATTCAATATGCTGCAGAAAGTCTGCAATGGTTATGTACCTTGCGGCAATCATAACCGGATATACAAAGCTATCCGTCAGATCTCCAATTAAAAACAGACAAAATAGATTGATGACCAGCATCGCGGTTGTCGTTATTAGAAGGGAACCCAACATAACTCGTGTTGTGCGTTTTCTAACATTGACATAGGGGAGCAAGAAGGCAATTACGATGTATTCACTAAACCATGCAGCCGGTGCAAGGGCTCCTTTGATACTTGGGAGTGGTCCGTTCTCCATGAATGGGAATAATTCCGCTGGATTCAGATCTCCAATCAATAGAATGAAGATCAGGCTAAGCAACACGATAAGGAGAGTCACAAAAATCTGAGAGGTGCGTCCAACCACTTCAATGCCCAGTCTGACATTAAGTGCACACACCGCAACCATGGTTCCCATCACGACGAATAGCGGGGTTCGCGGAAGTGCATTATTAACAATAAATTCTCCGTACGTCCTTATAATCAAGCCTGTTAAATGGGGCAAAAAAATGATATATACCAATCCAATCAATTTCCCCGGGATACGCCCCGCAATCGCTACACTTGATTGAATGAGCGTTTTGCCAGGGTACAGGCGGTCTAGTCCAATGGAGAGTGCTACCGCTGCAAAACCAACGAGGGAGCCTATAATCGGAGAAAGCCACATGTCATGGCCCGCATAATGCATTGTAATACCCGGCACAGACAATATGGCGGTCGCCAGAATGGCAGGAAAGATCAGGAATGCCAATTGCGTCTCCGATATTTTTCCTTGGTCAGTTAACATGTCTAATCCGCTCCCTTGATTGCTTGAGTATGGATTGTTCTATTCCGGTTTGTTCCTTGGTGCTGGTCGCCACCATACATCCTTGAGTTCCTTGCTCATCGTTGGGGCCACAGGTGACAGATAAGGTGTTCCGAATGAACGAAGACTGCTCAGATGAATGACAACCAGGATGACTCCCAGCATGACACCTGTAAGTCCCAGCGTTCCCGCCAGAAACATCATGGGGAAACGCAGTAATCGGGTAGCAATGCTGGCAGCGTAGCGAGGGATCATAAAGGAAGCGATACCGGTAATCGCGACAATGATAATCATCGGGGCTGACACAATTCCGGCACTCGTCGCCGCTTGCCCAATGATTAATGCGCCCACGATACTGACCGCTGATCCGACCTGCTTCGGCAATCGGACGCCAGCCTCACGCAGTGCTTCAAAGGCAATCTCCATAATGAGTGCTTCCACCAGTGCAGGAAAAGGAATCTCTTCCCTTGCCCGCGCAATACTGAGAAGCAATACGGTAGGAATCATCTCCTGATGAAATGTCGTAATCGCCACATAAGCCGACGGAAGCAGCATGGATAAAACATAAAAATGTATCGCAGCCAGCGTACAAAAACACTCATGAACACATTTTGATAATAATCTTCGGGGATTGTAACATGGAAAAAATGGTCACTGGCGCGATAAGGGTAAACGGTGTTCCGTCAACGAGAATAGCAAAACGGCCTTCCAGCAAGTTGGAAGCAACGACATCCGGACGCTCCGTCGCTATCATCTGGGGAAATGGTGAGTATCGCTGATCGACAATGCCTTCCTCAATGTATTGACTCTCCAGTACGTCGCGAAGTTTTAAATCGGTAAGTCGTTTCTTCACTTCCGTAACCAGTTTGGGGTCAATAATCCCCTCCATGTATACAAGTGAAACACCGGTGTTTGTCCGATCTCCCATGTTACGTGTATGAAGCTTCAATGCAGGGGTCTTGAGACGCTTGCGCAGAAGAGATATATTGATGGTTAACGATTCTGTGAATCCATCCCGTGCACCGCGCACGGTCGATTCAGCTAACGGTTCCGCAGTTGAACGATTTTCAGCTTTGTACAGCGGGTATGTAGTTCCAATTCGTGAACCTTCCAGCAGTAATAGAGCTTCCCCCTCCAATATCGCCTGCACCGCCTGCGTGGTGGTTTCAACACTTTTTACAGATGCCAGGGGGACCTGTGCAGCATTAATTCCCATTTCCTGAAGGGGTGTTAGTACCTGTCTTTCCAGCCGTTCTGTATCGCATAGACCAACACAATATATGCATACTGCTGAAGTGTGACATGCGGTTTGGAATGGATGAAACACCACATCCGAGCAACCTGCAAATACGGAGCTTAACATATCTTGATTTATTGCAAGAGATCCGGTTAACGGCAGGTTCTGCTCTGTTATCGGTGATGTATCCATACCGCCCTCCCCTTTCTGCGCATGCTCGTCCAGATATTCTCAGTTAAAGGTATCCTTTACTTATACGTTGGGATCTATACGCAAAATATTGAATGGCAAAAGAGCCGCCCTCTTGAGCGACCCTGAATATATAATCAGATATTCAGATCCTTTGAATCCTTCCTGATATTCCGGTATGCAATGGCTCCCTATCCTTTGACAGCACCCAAAGCAACACTCCCAATAATCTGTTTGGAGAATACGGAGAAAACAACAATTATAGGCAGAATTGAGATCGCCACACCCAGATACAAGAGTCCATAATCCATCCCATAGTAACCTTGCACGAGCGCAACCAACACCGGAAGCGGATATTTGTCCAGGGAGAAGAACAGAACAAGCGGCGTCAGAAAATTATTCCACGAACCAATAAATGTGAATATGCCAAGGGCTGAGATTGCCGGCCCCAGAATAGGCAGTACAATCTGATTGAACGTCCGGAACTCACCAGCACTGTCCACCCGTGCAGATTCAATAATCTCATCCGGGATGCTGCTCTCCATGAACTGTTTGATAAAGAATACATTGAATGCGTTAGCTGCGGCAGGCAAAATAATCGCGGCATAACTGTCCAGAAGCCCCAACGTACTGAAAAGACGGTATACCCCAATCAGGGCCAATTGACCCGGCACCATCATGGTCGCTAACAGAAACAGAAACAGCCAGTTCCGCCCTTTGAATTTGAATTTGGCAAAACCGTATGCGGTCAAAGCACCAATATACAGAGATAACACGGTCGATGATCCGGCAATGAATATACTGTTGGCGAATCCGCGCCAAATGTTGATTTTGGACACCATGTTCATATAATTATCAACTAGAAAAGATCCGGGAAGGAAGGTGAACGTTGAAGCAATGGTTGCATTGTTATGTGTTGAATAGATGAGCATCAGATAGAATGGAATGATGCACAGTACGGCAAGACCAATCAATAACAGATAGATGATGATCTTGCCTGCCGTCAGCCTCCTTGTGGTGGCATATTGCTGAATCGCCGCATTTGGTTGTTCAACTGATTTTGCAGTTTGCATGAGAACTCCCCCTCCCTATGATCGGCTCTTCCGCTTGGTCATGATGAAGGATGCAACGGACAACAATATGATGATAATAAACAGACAAAATGCGATTGCAGCGCCGTAACCAAAACGTGTGCTCTGAAATGCCACATTATAGAGATACATAATGCTTGTCATGGCTGCCCGGTCAGGGCCACCATTACCATTGGTTAATGTAAATGGCTGATCAAAAATCTGGATGCCCCCAATAATGGATGTAATCATCTGAAACAGAATAATGGGACGGAGCATTGGCACGATAATATGGATGAAAATATGTTTCTTCTTCGCACCATCCATCTGGGCAGCTTCCAGTAATGACGGATCTATCCCCTGAAGACCTGCAAGGTAGATGACCATGGAATATCCGAAGTATTGGAAAAACAAGATGGAGGATACAATCAGCCGCATAAACCATGGATCATTTTTCCAGTTAATTGGGTCTTGGATGATTCCCGTTTGCATCAGAAAATGATTCAGTCCCCCGGATTGCCAATCAAAGATCAGGCTGACAAGCAATCCGAGTGATGCAGCCGTTACGATATTCGGAAAAAAGTAAACGGCTCTGAAAAAATCCCGTCCTTTGAGCAGCTTATCATTCAAAATAAAAGCCAACACAAGGGAGATCGTCAGCTGCGGAACCACGGAGACCCCCCAGATAAATAACGTATTAAACAAGGTTTTGTAGAACAGCGGATCTTGCAGTACAGCCACGTAGTTACCGATCCCTACAAAGTCAGGCGTCGTGATGCCATCAAAGTTGGTGAAACTGATGTAGAGCGAATATAAAATGGGATAAAGTCCAAACATGGTGAAAATAATGAAAAACGGAGCAATGAAGTAGTAGCCGTAATGGTCCTTGCGAATCGTTTTGGCAAACATGTTCTATCCCCCAGTTATCATCGAATGTGTCTAACCATTCGCTTGCTTCAGCTAATCCACTTCCAGCTCCGGAAATCTCAAGGTAACATCACGTTTGATTCGCTTTACGACTTCTTCCTTGGTCTGAATGTCCTTATTGAGATACAACTGAAGTACATTTTTGTAGATATCATTGTTAATTGTGGCATCATATTTGGTGCGTTCGTATACATTAACCCGCTTGGCGGCCTCGGAGAAAAACTCAAAATGCTTCTGTCCACCCAAATAAGAGGATGAGAGCGATGAGGCCAGTTCATCATTCACAACCATGTTGCTGGTGAAATAATCCTGCTCTTTCGCCAGCTCTGACAGAAAGTCGTGGTTGAAGTTATAGAACTCGATGAACTTCCAGGCGAGATCTTTTTTGTCACTTTTACTATACAACGCGATATACGTTCCGCCCGAACTAAACGCTGACGGTCCCTGAGCCAGGCCCCACATGCCTTCGGTATCCGGAGCATTGGCCTTGAACGTATATTGCAAGGCCCAGGTTGCCCCGGGATAGAACATGACCTCTCCTTTTTGCATGGATGCAGCGTAACCTGCACTTCCATCCTCATACTCGGCAAGGACCTTCCGCTCTCGTGCTTCACGTACAAGATCAAGTACGTTTAGGTAGGTTGGATCGATGACGAGCTTGCCGTCCTTCACCCAAGGTATACCATCATATGAATTCGATATGGCATTCCAATTCGCCAATGCATGTACTTTATTCCCGCTACTTTGCTGCACCTTCTCTCCAATCTCGAAGATCTTCTCCCATGTATCGATCTGTGAACCCACCTTCTCCGGATCATCGGTCCCCAGATATGTCTTCGCCAAATCCCGACGATAATAGATGCCGCCTGGTGTTCCCTGATAACCTATCGCTCTGACATTTCCTTCACTATCCTTTTCATTGGCCTGTACAAAAGCATACTGTTCCTGGATAAGTTCATTCGCGTTATACGGAGAAGCTGATAGATTTTCCAGATAGGGAACGTCGATCAGTTCTCGAATATTCGCATTTTCGATCATAAAAACATCTGGAGCCTTTGAGGTGGTCTGTAGCGCAGATTTCAGCTTGGTGATATAGAAATTACCGGGGATGTTGACAAAGTTCACTTTGATGTCAGGATACTCCTTTTCGAATTTCTCGATGGCATACTTTGCTTCATCGGTAAAACTCCATACGGTAATCTCCTGTTGCTTGGCTTGATTCGACGGACTGAACTGGCAACCAGCTAACAACAGCGCTGTAATTACCAGTACAATAGTTGGCTTAAACCACTTCTTCATAGGCCCCCTCCTTCAAAAAGGAAACGCTTACAATTTATTAGAGTATATTGATTTTGGAGAGGGCTTTCTCCACAAATATTGTGCATTACCCTTCATATTTTGTGATATTCATACGGTGCTTCTTACGAAATTCGGAGGGTGTGCAGTCATTATATTTCTTGAAAAGACGATTATAGGAGTTTACATTGTTGAACCCGTGTCCGATCGCAATCTCTAGAATGGTATCCTGACGGAACAATAAGGCCCACTCCGATTTGATAATTCGAAAATGATTCAAGTATTCCATCAGCGTCACGCCTTTGATCTCTTTGAATAATTTGCAGACATGAAACTTGCTGAATTTAATATGCTCTGCCACCTGTTCCAGCTTGATCGGTTCAGCATAGTGCTCCTCCAGGTATTCACAGACCGATTCAAGGAATTCAAATTTCTTGGAAGAAGTACAGGGCCATCCCAAGGGGGTTAATGGATCTGTCACTGGGGGCTTTGTGCGTAACAAAAGAACCATGAGATCATACAACCGGGAAACCATTAACCACCGATAACCGGGCTTTCGATTTTTTTTCTCGGCAATTATGGCATCGATATACTGAACCACATTGTTGCGACTTCCCGCATTCGATGGAATAACGGTTGTTTTGTTAAAAAGCTCACCAAGATCCTGTATCTCGGCTTCTGTCGTGAAGCTTCCTGTTAACAATTCGAGGCGGAACAGGATAATCGTTAAGTGTTCGGTTCCCGGCAAGAAGCAATGTACATCCCCTGGTTTAATCAGTAGTACATCCCCTTGTCCCAGCTCACGGACTTGGTCATTCACGCCAATTCGTGCCCTCTTACCATTAACAACAACCAATTCAACTTCATCATGCCAATGTGCAGCATAATTGAACTGACCACCTGTATGAATCACCCGAATGGGAAAACCTTCTTCCATATGGCCTGTCTCCAGAAACGTGGGTACGCCCATCTTCTCACCCTCCATTTATTTCCTATGCAAGAATCTCTCGTCTTTATTATTATGCATGAATCGCCACACTCCTTTCTTTTTTAACATTTAAAATTCCATGGAACGAAAAAACTCCTCAAATCAGGTTGAGGAGCCGAACAGAATCACGTTCCACGCATTGGATGTCCAGTGTATATAACGTCTCTACGATCTCTCCGTGCAGCAGTTGGAAGAGAACATGACCCGCAAGCTGGCCTGCATCCCTCTTCGGCTGACGAAATGTGGTTAGAGGAGGATTCATATACTGGGATGCAGGTATATTGTCAAAACCAATTACGGATAACTGCTCCGGAATTGAAATATCATGCTCCCTAAAGGCTTCCAAGCCGCCGATCGCCATTTCATCATTGGCAAAGAATACAGCGGACGGCAACTCTCCTTCTAGCAGTTTTTTGGCTGCATTGTAACCATCTTGCTTCATGTATTGTCCGCCAATTTTCCACTCGGGGTTCTCTTCAATGCCTGCCTCCTTCAAGGCTTTCAAATAACCTTGATAACGTTGGAGATTACACTCCGATTGTGACGGACCACTAATATAAGCTATTGTCCGATGCCCTTTATCGACCAGATACCGGGTAGCCAGGTACCCGCCTTGCGTATCACTCATCAAAACCTTTACAATATGTTGAGCATCCAGATCCCGATCCATGACGACAATCGGAAATCCTGCTTCAGATGCTTCAATAAGCAATTGATCTTCAATATTTTGAGCGATGACAATAGCTCCGTCAATTCTTCGTTCACGAATGTAGCGATGGGCTGTCGACTTCTCTCCACCCAGCGAACTACATACAATCATATCGTATCCGTGACTCATGACGACGTTTTCTATTCCGTTCACCAAATCCGAGAAATACGGACTGGACATGTCATGCACAATCACACCAATCGTTTGTGTACTCTGCCGCTTCATTTCAGAGGCAGGACCATTCTTCACGTAATTAAGTTGGCTTGCTGCTGCGAGCACCTTCTGCCTGGTTGGCTCACTTACATTACCTTTATCGTTGAGTACGCAAGATACGGTCGAACTGGCTACACCCGCCATCTTGGCAACATCTTTTATCGTTATCATGATATATACTCCTCAAAGACAGTTTCATCTATTTCGTCCAATATGGCAGTAACACAACAATCCACACCGGACTGTTCACTAGCATTTTATCACGTCAGTCCAGTCGATGTCTCTTTCCAAGACATCGACTGCATAAACATATTAAAGAAACCGAGGTGCCTTCATGAGATTCAGTGAATATGTAATAGGTCAGCGCTATAAAACCACATCCTTGGCCTTATCCAAGAGCGATATTATGGAGTTTGCTACAATCTATGATCCACAGTACATGCATCTGGATGAGGAAAAGGCCAAGCAAGGACGCTTCGGAAGTTTAATTGCTTCAGGAATGCAAACGATGAACATCTCCTTCAAGTTATGGATTGAGGTCGGAATCTATGGAGAGCATGTTGTGGCGGGAACCGGAATGAACAACATTCAATTCCTGAAGCCTGTCTTTCCTGATGATGAGCTTCATGTCATTGCAGAAGTCATTGGTCTTACGCCTCGACGAAAAGGTAATGGGATCGTTACCGTGTTGCTGAGTACGTTTAATCATAAGAATCAAAAGGTCTTTCAGGCCGAATTAAGTGCTTTAATTGATGATTAGTATGGCTGTGAAATAGCCGTGAATTAGCTGTGAAATGCTGTAAAAAAATAAATAGAAGCCGCCTATTGGCGACTTCTCATGTATATCATGCATTTTTATATATTAAACGTTGTAGCCTTTCAATACCTGTCCCAAAATCTCTACACCCTTGACAATCTGTTCGTCTGACGGGGTTGAGAAATTAAGTCTGATAGCGTTACAAGGGTCTTGCTCGTTCACCAGGAATGCATTTCCCGGCACAACCGCAACCCCTTGGGCTGCCGCAGTCTTGGCGTAATCAAGCATTGGCACATGTGCTGGCAGGTCACACCAGAGGAACAGTCCACCATCCGGCGTAGTATAGGTAATGGAATCACCCATATGCTCTTGCAGCTTGTCCATCATCAATGTTGCTTTTCTGCGATATACCTCACGAATGCTGTTAATGTGCCCCGCGTAGTCATACTCGGTCATGAACTTGTATGCCAGAATCTGTGGAAGCATGGCTGTATGTACGTCTTCTCCCTGTTTGGCAACAACCATCTTCTCCGCCACTTCATGTGGTGCTTGTACAAAACCGACACGTAGTCCTGCCGACAGAATCTTGGAGAATGATCCAACATAGATGACGAGACCCTCATCATCCATGGACTTAATGGTTGGCACATCATCTCCATTGAATCGAAGTTCTCCGTACGGGTTGTCTTCCAGAATCATAACGCCATACTTCTTGGCCAGCTCGTATATGGCCTGACGTTTCGCAAGACTCGTCGTTACACCGGTCGGATTCTGAAAACTCGGAATGACGTAGATCAGTTTCACATTGGGCTCTGTTTGCAAAGCCTGTTCCAGCTTCTCAATATCCATACCGTCCATTTCCATCGGAACACCCGCTAGCTTCGCACCGGATGCCCGGAAGGAGTTCAGGGAACCGATAAAGCTCGGACTCTCACAGATAATCGTGTCCCCTTCATTACAGAATACTTTACAGGCAAGTTCAATCCCCTGCTGCGCCCCAGATACGATGAACAACTGATCGGACGGCTTACCGGTATCAAAACCTGTCTTCAAAAGTTGAGTCAAGGCTTCCCTGAGGGGAACGTAACCTTCTGTAATGCCATATTGCAGAGCCGTGACCGGATCATGCTCCAGAATGGATTGAGTAAATGTGCGAATCGCCTCAATAGGAAAGGTTTCCGGGCGGGATTACCCGCAGCGAATGGAATCACATTTTGCCCGGAAGAAGCCTTCAGGATCTCACGAATAATGGATGGTTGCAGTGCTGCGATACGATTGGAAAATGAATAGTTCATCTTAAATAGTGCCTCCCGACATTTCATCTGACTTGGTTCTCTATCGTTACATTAGACTCTATTATACGAGCATTTCCCGAATTTCCAAACTGTCTCCACAAAATTAATGTTTATGCACCAAAAAGAGGCCGCCGTCAGCAACCTCTTTTGCATACTTATTAAGCAAGTTTCAATGGATTAGCGGGCTGCGTTTCATCTCGGATAACCGTGTGGCCTTCACGACATAAGCGGCTAAACCGGGGATCATCCGGGCCAGACCAGGATAGAATTTATTGGTTTTGGCAAAAGCCAGCTTTTGAATTCTTCTTGCACGTCTGAGCAATTGGGTGAATTCACGGCTTGCTTCCAATATGTAATTACTCTGCCAATCAGCATGCTCGATGTGGCCTTGCAAGTACTTGTCAGTCCACCTTGCACACAGGAGTGAGGAGCGCAGGGCAATGGACATTCCGTCTCCACATAAGGGCGGGATCACCAGCATGGCATCTCCAATATGCGGATATTGAGACCACGGTTCAGGAGCGTTGGACAGGTGCAGCGGCGCAATCGACACTTGTGTTCCGTCTACAGGCTTTCCTTCGGCTAAACGGGCTGCCAGACTCACATTGGTCAGAGATGCTGCCTGTAAAATATCGTTTACAGACTTGCCGCTTCCCTGGACGGTATCGAGTGTCAACAAGGCGGCGACATTCACAATGCCATCCTCAATCGGGGAAATTCCCACATAGCCTCCCTCGCAAAAATATAACTCTACCCGTGCGGGAATCTGGATACCGCTGAAATGGGATTTGACGCCAACATATACGGTTTGGTCCCGCAGATCAGGTGCGGAAGCCATGCCCCGCAGCTTCTTGGTTCCATGTGCTCCAATGACGGCTTTGGCTCTGTAACTGATCCGCTCATCTCCCTGTTTCACCTGAACCTCATAACGGGCATCCTCAAGCTGATCAATGCTCGTTATGGTTGCTTTGGTCACAATCTGGGCTCCGGCCGCCAGAGCCTTCTGATGCAAAATCTGGTCCAGTTCATATCGACTTATGCCATAGGCTAATCCTGGGAGCGGTGCTTCAATCACTCCGCCTTGTGGCATAACAATTTTGGCGTGGTCCATGGTGCTGGGTTTCTTCCGTTGGTCCAGAAGGTGAATATCCAGAACTTCCAGCATCTCCTTGGTTTCAGGTGACATGAACTCACCGCAGGTTTTATGACGAGGAAACTCCTGACGATCCAGCAAAAGGGTCTGATGACCTTTTCCTGCCAGTTGCATTGCACACGTGCTACCTGCGATTCCGGCTCCGATGACAATCACATCTATCGATTTCGACACGTCAGATCACCTGCCTTTCGCGGGAATAACAACAGAGTAACGGAATAAAGGCTTCCATTCATAGGTCATCGTATCGTGATTCAGCCGTTGTTTCAGTTCCCTCCAATCCCTCCCTGTAAAACCTTTGGCTACAGATAGAGGCCCATCATGACGAATATACCGATTGCGCGAGATCATTCGTGTGGTAATCCAGACCGCTTTATAGGATACGGGATGTCGGTGAATATCATTAATGACGACGCCATGCCTCGATGCTCGCAGCATATGAGAAACCATATCGACCAGCTGATCTCCGTCAAAATGATGCACAAACTGGGAACCTGTTACGATATCGGCTGAAGCATCCGGCAATTGTGTAAGATCGGCACGTTGTACCCGAACTCGGGGTTCGTCACGAAAGAGTTGTCTCGCTTCCTCACACGCCTCTTCCGTTAGATCGACCAGCGTGATCTCCAGCTGAATGCCCTGACGATCCGCCCATTGCAGCAGTTTCTGGTTCACGTCCCCTGAACCTGCCCCCACATCCAGGAGAGAGAGTTGATCCGGCCTCCCGACAGAGTTCCATAACTTCTCTACTCCAGCCAGTGTTGGGCCGGGTGCTGCGAATATTTTGTTAAGACGTCTGAGATGTCTTAGAGCTTCACGAAGTTCCTCCCCTCCCAGAGAGAAGTCATCCATCAGTTCATCTTCCTTCGCCCGAATGGATAATGTTCTAAAGAAGGACATGTTCGTACTCCTTCATCACTGAAGATAATGAGGGTACATAAGTGAATTTCATCAACTCCGCGGCCATGCCAAGAATCGCGATATCGGATGGACTATGATTTTCTGACATAATTAACCTCCTGATACTGGTTATTATTCCCTGTAACTAATAACTCTTACCCCTTATCGATATCGTTATCATCCCATGAAGGCTCTTAATTCTAGTTTATTAACCAACCCGCCAAATCAGAAGCTTGGTTTCATCAACCGATGGATACAACCAGTGATAGAACCAAAAAAGCCGCCATAGGCGACTTCAGTGTGATTTTTCAAATATTTGATTATAAGTGCTTCATGATAACTTTTTACGTCATCCTGATCCAGTTTATTTGGAAAAAGCTTCTCTGATCTTGTCACTCATCAGAAACCAGGCATCCTCTGCCATCTTGAGATCTCCAAAATGCGTAAATCCGTGAGCGGCTCCCTCGTATTCCTTAAGTGTCACCTTCACACCGCTCTCTTCAAGCCTTGCTGCATAAGTTCTCGCTTCTTGAGCAAGCGAATCTTTTTCCGCGGTAATGATCAAAGCTAACGGCAGTTCCTGTAATGATTTTGCGAGCACAGGTGAAGCTAACGGATCGTGCGCATCTTCAGGTGTTTCAAGGTACATGGCGTTGAATGTTCTGGCGATATCGGCTGGAATGGCTTCTTCAAAACTCGGTTTCTCCGCCGGATCTGTTGCCACATCCAACACGCCATAATCGATAACCTGCAGAGCAATTGGCAGCTCGCTACCGCGTTGCTGATTCAACAAGCACACTGCTGCAGCAAGATTACCACCAGCACTATGCCCTCCAATGGCCAATAAAGATGGATTAACCGAGAAGGATGCGGGATTGTTGTGAACCCACTTTACAACGTCGTAACATTCGTGGACCGCAGTTGGGAACTTGTTCTCTGGTGCGAGACTGTAATCGATATTGATCACGAGACAATCCGCACGATCAGCGATCAGGCGACACCATGGATCATCCCCCTCCGCTTGTCCCAAGATGAAACCACCCCCATGCATATTGAAGAAGACCGGCAGCGGAGCGTGATGATCCCTATCCGGTGTATACACGAGTACACGCGTTTCTCCTTTGGTCGTAGGAATCATGACTTCTTCCACCGTGACAGCATACGTGGAACTGGGTTGAAGAGCTGCACCTGTATCGACGACATTTTGACGCATACGTTGTACCATTGCCAATTGCTGTTGTTGATCCATAGATATCACTCCTTATTGGTATGTACAATGACTCCTACAATCGGAGATTTGAATCATTCATTCTCCAATGAATTCAAGTCCTTGATGTGATTTTCCTGCAACGCTGTCGTTGCCAATCGATTACGCGACGAATAGACAGACATCAGCGGAGACCTATGAGAAAATCCAGGCAGTGATCTGATTAGTGACAAGTAACATGAGTTAAATGTGTTTTTAATTTGTGTTAAATGAATTCCTCACGATTCGGCCAAAGATTCCCGAACCCTTTTCGGAAGGGAACGGATGACCATATCATACGAGTGATCGATCATGACGTAGACATCCTCATCTGACAATGAACCATCCAGTGTAATGGTATTCCAGTGTTTTTTGTTCATATGATATCCCGGTTGAACCGCCTCATGCTGCTCTCTCAGATTCTCTGCGATAATCGGGTCACATTTTAAGTTCAAGCGACAGTGCTTTTCTTTATTTTCAAAAATTAGGGCGAACATCTTGCCCTCGATCTTAATCGCGACTGGATCAGGTCCAAATGGATAATCCTTGATCGCACCTTTCTTCTTCAGACTGTATTCAATCATCGTATCCTTCAAGTCAGTACCTCCCATTCACATTAGACAATACAATGATATCGAATGTAAGTTCGTATGTAAACAAACTCATTGCACATCATAAAACCTTCTCCGTATTCCGAAGAAGGTTTCATTTGTATTTATTAAGTTCTTAATTGGCTCGATCATTTCTTGTTTTGCTGCTGCGATTGAATGAGCCCTGGTTTGATTTACTGCTACTGCTGTTAGATCTACTGCTACTTGGTCTACTGCCATTGGATCTACCTTCGTTTGAACGACTGCCACTCGTTTTGCCACTCTTGGCAAACCACTCGGATTTGGGCTTGCGTGCCGGGTTCGCCTTGGACTTGGCCGGTTTGCCTGCAGCCGATTTGTTGAAAGCAGGTTTACTGCCTGATGCTTTGCTGCTTTTCTCAAACACAGGTACACCCGTCATCGGATATGGATGACCTTTTACTTCAGGAATCGTCTTCTTGATTACCTTCTCGATATCCTTCAGGAATGGAAGTTCATCCTTCTCACAGAACGAGATGGCCATCCCGCTTTTGCCCGCACGGCCTGTACGTCCAATACGGTGAACATACGTTTCCGGAATGTTAGGAAGGTTAAAGTTAATAACATGTGACAGTTCCTCAACGTCAATTCCTCTGGCCGCGATATCCGTTGCTACCAGTACTCGCGTAGCCCCACTCTTGAAATTGTTCAGTGCACGTTGTCGTTCATTCTGAGACTTGTTACCATGAATGGCCTGTGCTGTAACATTCACTTTGGCCAAATCACGAGTAACCCGGTCAGCGCCGCGCTTCGTGCGTGTGAACACCAATGCCGTGGCGATGGATTTATCCTGCAGAATTTGGTTAAGCATAAGCTGCTTCTTGCCGTTCTCCAGCAAATATATAGACTGTTCGATGCGATCTACGGTTGAAGATACCGGTGTAATTTCTACTTTGACTGGATCAACCAGCAGGGTCTTAACCATTTTGGTGATCTCAGGAGGCATGGTCGCTGAGAAGAACAGCGTCTGCTTTTTGTTCGGCATCTTCGCAATAATTCGTTTCACATCATGAATGAAGCCCATATCCAACATCCGGTCTGCTTCATCCAGAACGAGAATCTCAACCATTTTCAGATCAATACGCTTCTGGTTAATCAGATCGTTCAATCGGCCAGGTGTTGCGATTATAATGTCTGCACCTTGATTAAGCGCACGTTCCTGCACTTTTTGCGAAACACCGCCAACGATAGCTGTACAACGAATGTCCGTATAGCGGCTATATATCTTGATGTTATCTGCAATCTGAATAGCGAGTTCTCTAGTTGGTGTCAAAATCAATGAGCGAATATGTCGTGCGGACTTGGGTCCTTTCGATCTTTCGCTTAATAATTGAATGATCGGTAGCGAAAAAGCTGCCGTCTTGCCTGTTCCTGTCTGTGCACATCCCAGCAGATCTCTGCCCGCTAATACAGCTGGAATAGACTGTTCCTGTATAGGCGTAGGATTGGTATAGTTTGCTTTGCTTAATCCTTCCAGTATGGAGGGGATAATATTCAAGTCCTTAAATGTCATGTTGTCTCCTTCATTTACGCACATCTATCGATAAGACGTATCTTTTATTTCACACGTAACGTATAAGGATAACATTAAAAACGTAATCTGTACATTATCTTTTTAAAACCACTTGTCTAACTAACCAATTTCAGACCCACTGCTGATCCGAGTACCATGGCGATAAACAGTATTCTTAGGGCATTTCGAGGTTCGCCGTAAAACATCATACCCAGAATGGCCCCGCCGGAGGCTCCGATTCCCGTCCATACCGCATATGCTGTCCCCATTGGAAGAGTTCTCATCGCAAGGGACAGGAATATAAAGCTTAAACCAAACCCGGCTACCAATAGAACCAGTGAAATGAAGTTACGGTCTTTGTGCAACTTGTTTATCATCAGCACCCCAATCATCTCAAAGACCCCTGCCAAGATAAGAAATACCCAGTTCATGATTGCTGCAACTCCTTATTCTTTTCTTTGCTTAGCATTTTAAGACCAATTACACCGAGTAAAAGTATACCAATGAGTATCATTTTTCCGGCTTCAACCGTTGCATCGAACAAAATAATCTCTGCAAGTACAGTGCCAGCGGTACCGAGGCCCACAAATACTGCATATACCGTTCCCACCGGCAGTGTACGCGAAGCTGCAATCATCAAGGAGAAACTGATTAGAATGGCAACCAGCGTAAGGCTCCATTCCAGCAAACCACTGGCATGTTTCAATCCAATGACCCAACCCACTTCAAACAACGCAGCAACCACAACCGACATCCAGGTTTTATTCATACCTGAAACACCCCTTCTTTAATTCATTTTTGACGCCCAGTCTGGAACATTAGCGGAAAAATAAAAAAAGCCCGGGAAACAAACTGCATATCGCAGTTCATCTCCCAGGCTTTTATCCCTCCGTGGCACAACCATCAGGTTGCGGGTTTTCTCTGGACCAGACCGACTCATGTTGCATCGCGGAACCCTAGAAAACCTGATTTTATTCTAATGTGTCTCCAATTATACACACTTTCACTATATTGGCAACCCCAAGAATACGTTCATGCCCTCATTTGATAATGACGCCCATTAAGCCTACAAATGTTGCAGCTTGATGTGGTGAGATCACACATCCATTGAGGTCTTCCATGGTTAGGATCAAGGAGTCAAATTGGCAATCACTAAGATCCAGATCCTTCATTTTGGTGCCCGTCATGGAAGCTTGGTCGATGTTACATTGATTCAATTCCATTTTTTGTAGTGCCAGATAGGCAAAGTCCGCACCAATCAAGCTACATTCCGAGAATGAGACCTGTTTCAGATGCGCAAAGCGGAAATTGCTGTAGTCGCCCAGCCCATGAAGGAAACTGACATTTTGCAATCGACTATTCGAAAAATCAGTTCCGACAAACTTGCAGTTATGCCATTCGATCCGGTGCATGAATGCACTGGAGAGATTCACATTAGAGAAGTCGCAGTGCTCGAACCGGACATCGGTGAATTCAAACTGTTCCAAGGTGGACTCCGAGATCGTCACATGTCTAAATACAACATGTTCAAATGAAACTTTACTCGCTTCCTGGTGATCCAACGTAATATTCTCGATCAGATTGTGTTTGTACTCCACTTTGGATTGAAGAAAACCAATCGTTTCCGGTTCGAGCAACTGCTCTTGAAGCTTAGGTTTGTCCACTTTCATACCGCATTCCCCGATTCCTTGATAGCTACGACTCGCAGTCGGCTTCTGTCCAGATACCATTGCCCATTCCGCATCAGTTGTTGCTGTACTTTTTTCTCCACTGCTTCCATAATAACATCCTGTTCCGCAGGCGCGATACCGCTGAATAAATACGCCGCAAAGCTGGTCAAAAACTTTCTGACGCCTGGCTTGAACGGGGTAAATTGGTCAACGTGCTGAGCCAGACTCACTCGAAATCCGTGCTGCTCCAGTAGATTCGAATATTCGCCAATGGTCGGGTGATACCATGGATTCCTACCTTCCCATTCGTATCCACGGGCATTCAATTCTTCCCGTACCGCTGTAATTATAATAGCCGTATTGCCATTTCCAGCAAACTCAGCCACGAATCGTCCGCCCGCCTTGAGCGCCAACTGTATGGATTGAATTACAGCCGGAGCATCTTGTATCCAATGCAGAACGGCATGAGAGAAGACAGCATCAAACGGTTCTTCTGTCCGATAATGACAAGCATTGGCGACTTGAAGGTTAATATCCGGGAATTTCTGCTTAGCTTGCCTGATCGTTTCCTCCGAAAAATCTATACCTACCGGCAGAGCTCCTGCGGCCGCAATTTTGGCTGTAATCTCCCCATTGCCACAGCCCACATCAAGGATTCGTTCTCCATGGGACGGCTGGAGCAAGGCCAAGATAGGTGTTTCCTGTAACGCTCTAAAAGGAGCAGAATGACCACTCCACAGTTCGTTCGTTTGACCGAATGAAGGTCTGTTATTCATAAATATAATCTCCTCCTCAATTAAGGATCTAATGTATCTATAATAACTATAATACAGGAAAACTGTCAATTCACGTCTTTTGGTTCTGATCACCACATCTCACGAAAAGCATACGAAAAAAGGACAACCTGTCGCGGTTGCCCTTAATTAGCATTAACATATGCAAAGCTATACCAATACCAATACTTCTAGTCGCTGTTCAATCTGAATCTCTTCGTGCAGTAATTGAGTGATGTCACGTGTCAGTGCATCCACGTTCTCCTGCCGAGTTGCCCAGCTGGTACAGAATCGCACTGCACTGTGAGTATCGTCAACCTTTTCCCAGAAGGAGAAGGTATAACCGCTGCGTAATTTCGCAAGCAAATGATCAGGCAGAATCGGAAACTGCTGGTTGGTTGGTGAATCGTACAGGAAGCGTACTCCCTGCTGTTCAAGTGAATCATGAATTCTCAAGGCCATATCTACAGCATGGCGGGAAATATCGAGATACAGACCATCTTCAAACAAGGTTTCGAATTGAATCCCCAGCAATCTGCCTTTGGCAAGCAGGCCACCTTTTTGTTTGATCATATAACGAAAATCCGGTTTGAGCGCATCATTCAGAATAACAACCGCTTCTCCCATCAATGCCCCAATCTTGGTTCCCCCGATATAAAACACATCACACAGACGTGCAAGATCGGCAAGTGTCATATCACAATCTCTGGAGGCAAGTGCATATCCAAGACGTGCTCCGTCCACGAAAAATGGAAGGCCACACGCGCTGCTGACTGTGTGCAAAGCTTGTAATTCTGCCTTGCTGTACATCGTTCCGTTCTCCGTTGGTTGAGATATGTAGACCATCCCTGGCTGCACGCAATGTTCCGGTGACGACTCGTTCATATGTGCATCATAGACTACCCTAACCTGTTCAGGCGTGATCTTTCCGTCTTCGCTTGGAACCGTGAGCACCTTATGTCCCGTTGCTTCAATTGCTCCCGTCTCATGAACTGCAATATGTCCAGAGCTCGCTGCAATCACACCTTGATATGGACGCAAAATAGACGCGATCACCGTTGTATTGGTCTGTGTACCGCCAACCAGAAAATGAACATCTGCTTGCTCATAGTCACAGGCCTGACGAATAAGCATTCTCGCCCGTTCACAGTGCTCATCCGTGCCGTACCCGCTTGTCTGTTCCATATTCGTTTCCATGAGTCTTTGTAAAATGCGTTCATGCGCACCTTCGTTATAGTCACATTCAAATCTTATCATCGTGTTGTCTCTCCTGCCTTCTTGTTCAACTTCTCTTGTATATTCATCATGGAGGTGTATACCTCTTGAATCTCTTCTTCATTGAGGTCTTGCATTAATTTCAGGATCTGTTGATCGGATCGATCATTCAATTGGGCATACAGCTCCTCACCCTTGGCTGTCAGACGGATCAGACTGACCCGGCTATCGGCTTCAGAATTCACTTTCACCAGCAGACCTTCCTTGGTCAGCTTGTTCACGATCCGGCTCATATAACTGCGATCAATGGTCAATGTATCCACCAAGTTGTTCGCAATGCTCTCTCCCCGAATTCCAATCTCAATAATGACCCGTACTTCGGCAAAGGAATACCCTGTTCCGAGAATATGCTTGTCGAGTACACCAAGTATGTTCGTATAAAACCGGTTAAAACGTCGCATGTCAGCCAAAATATCTGAATTTATGTACTGAGAGTCGATGTCAAACCCTCCTTTTTAGTGGACATTGTCAACATTATAATAATCAGGTTAGTGGACGTTGTCAACATTATCTTTTCCTTGGCATTTGGTAACCTCATTTTTAATTCGTACAAAAAAGCTGCGCATAAGCGCAGCTATTCCTACCTGGTAAGGTCAGTCCTATTTTAATTTTCTCGATAATATAGATGTTGCACATCCTAATCCTCCTGCACCTTTTCTCAATTCACTAATTTCAACTTCCACAATGGAAATATCATGTTTCTGATAGAAGCGTTTGGTCGATGGACAATCTGCTGGCATAACAATGGTTCGTGGGGCAATAGTTACTACATTCATGGCTTTTTTGTAAGTGACTTCTTCACTTTCTAAAACATCAATAATTGTGATTCCATGCTCCTGCAAGATCATAATAACTTCCTTGGAGACAAGTTGACTTCTTAACAATACCATATCATGATCGATGAATTGCATAACGCCTAGCAGATGCTGGATTGTAGATGGGACTTCCACTTTCAGCGTGTTTACTCCCTGGTTTTGGAGTATTTCGCTAACCTGTCGAAACCCCTCATCATTGGTACGCCCCCCTACGCCTATAATAACAAGTTTCGGATTCAACCATAGCCCATCAGCGCCTTCAAATGTGCCATCACCAGTTACTTTTCCGATGATGGGAATATCCAGTTTAGTTATTGTTTCCTCTGCTAGAGATGGCTCACCATAACGAACAGGAAATTTCATTGAACTTACAATAGCACCTACTGGAGTCAGAAAGAGCAGGTCTCTGGCATACATTAAGTTAAAGAATTTCCCAGTCAAACTAACTTGCTCATTCAACGGAATCAAGTTCACCTGAATACCATTACTTTGAAAACACTCTATAATTGATTCAAACTCTTTCTTAATTTTGGAATATTTAATTTTTTCCAAATGCATCATTTGAGAAGGAACTTGTATATGTTCAATCTCGGGTAACGGTATATGCAATAACACTGACTGAGCATCATTGTATTCTGAGTTTAGAAACCCTATAGATAAGTTCATTACCATTCTCCTATTTTTTCATAGTGATATCCCAATTGATGAGAAGTCTCCATGATTTCCGGTCCATTTATAACATCGAGAATAGAGGATTCTCTCCTTTTCCACCTTGCACCAATAGGCTTTGCAGTAGATTGAATCAGTGGCAGGTTATCCAGATTTAACGGGGTAATCAATTGACTATCCAATTGCATGAATTCCAATAATTTAAGAAAAACATTTTTACGAGTCTGCACATTACCAATAATATCCTCAAAGTTAACTCGGCACATTTTCAATCCATACTGACTCATTGTCATCAACTGATTGTTATTCGCACTCCATTGAAAAGCACATACTTCTTCCAGTGTTGATTCAATATACTGTTCCCAAGATGGCGGCCGATCAAAATTCCACCACCACTGCCCCCACTCATATCGATCCGAGTAACCTTTGATACGCAAACGTGGAGGTAAACTTTGATCTTGTTCCAAATACTCTTTTAAATTCGCAGAATAAAAACCTCGATGAAGCCAGCCATCAATTAACCCATTTATAGATGCCGCGGGATTTCTGGTAAGATGAATTACTTTTATTTGGGCAGCAGGGAATAAATCCTTAATGAACTTCATGCGATAGGAATTTCCAGGATCTTTAATAAGAAGTGTCTTTTCTTTCAGATCGATCTGACTAATATGTTTATGTGGATAAATAAGAATAAATCTGGGTTCCTCAATAATTATGGAATCAGGCGGATTCAATAACATTGGCATTTCCGGGAAAAACGTCCTGATTTTAAACTCATTAATATCATAATAATACGGATTTATCCCCGGATAAGCATGCCTCAATTCTTGAATTAATGTTAAATAGAACTCTTCAATCTTGAAGTAGGTATACTCTGCAAAATGCTGTTCAATAACTCGCAAGGCTATACATGAAAATTCAGGAAAATCAAAACCAATACATGGCCATTGGATAGCGAACCTTAAGGCAAGGTTTCTCACATATTCGTCTATACAGATATTATGCAGACCGATTGGTTCTGAATTCCAGATCAAGCAATCCTGTAATATATCTCTGCTCAAATGAGCATAGGTCAGATCGTCCGTCTTCAAAGGATGAATGATCTCCGAATCGGACATATCCGTCAGCAGATTATTTATTTTAAGAAACGGCACGGTCTCACCTGAGGGAGCATAGATACCCGGAAGCTGTTTCAACATGTGATAGAGCAAACTTGAACCTGAACGTGACGAAGAAGCAATGATAACGACTTTCCCTACATCTTTCAGACTGTGAGGGTAATCTTTCAAAGACTCATCGTTACCCAATATAAAGTGACGATAACGTTGCACTTCACTGATGATTTTTTGATAAGAAATCTCCACTACTTACGACGCTCCTTTCAATTTATTTTAAGTTGCATTAGCACCTTCTCTATAATTAGATCTGATGTTGCCACCACACTTAATGTATCTGTATGGATTGTTAAATCAGGCGATTCTGGAGCTTCATAAGGAGAATCAATTCCAGTAAAATTAGTGATTTCTCCTGCCAATGCTTTTTTGTACAAACCTTTGGGGTCACGTCGGATACATTCCTCCATCTCGGTATGAACGTAAACCTCAATAAAATGAGCAGTCCCAATTCTCTCTTGGCCAGTGCTCGTTGTTCCCTGATAGGTGAAATTGAAGATACTAATACTATGCACCCCGTAGTTCTTAAAATATTGGCCACCTCAGAGATTCTTCTAATATTTTCATTACGGTCAGCCACAGAATAGCCCAGATCGGAATTCAATCCTGTTCGCAGATCATCCCCGTCAAGAATATAAACTGATAGAGAATTTGCACTCAATGAGCGTTCAACTTTCCGCGCAATGGTTGTTTTACCCGCACCTGACAGTCCAGTCATCCAGACAACAAGTCCGGATGACGACAGCGTTTTTTGGTGATATCGTTAAATTGTTGCGATGTTGGTATCATTAGAAACCTCCAACGCATGTTTTTTTATGCTATCTAATGCAGGAAGTTTCTGACCGTCAAAGTCAAATAACGTCAGGTTAGACCAATTGTTCTCATGTCCTACGGACCATTCATCCTTGCAAGGAAGCCAGCTCGGTTCCCAGTAGTGAAATCCTATGCATTTGTCATTAGGGGTTCGTTTGAGCAAATCAATAAAATCAGTCATGTATCTTGCTTGTCCTTCAGGAGTAGCTGAATACCCTGCATGAAGTTGTTCTTCTGATTTGCATACATTTAATGTGTTAGCAGTATCGAGAAGCCAAGGGTACGCCACTTCGACAACCATCATCTCTTTATCATAACGTTCAGCCAAATCAGCAAGATTGTTCTCCAGATCGTTGAATGTGCCATGCCACCATGGATAAAAGGACAAACCGATTGTATCAAAATTCACATGATACTCTTCAAATTTATCATAGAAAAACCTGCATACCTCCTGATCTCCACCACGGTCAACATGAATCATTGTCTTAATCGTTTTATCTACTGATTTCACTGCATCGATTCCCGTCTTGATGAGTGAGGTGAATTGCTCCCACTGTTGTGGTAAAGTTCTCAATTCTCCATTGACGCTGCCCTCTTCCCACAGAATTCCCATTGTAATCTCGTTACCGATCTGCACCATATCAGGCATGGTTCCTTGATCTTTTAAAGCCTGAATAATATGAACAATATAATCTTGAAGTGCTTTGTGCAAGGAAGCATAGTCCAGATGCTCCCATTCCACCGGTTTTGATTGGTGCTTCGGATCGGCCCATACATCTGAAAAGTGGAAACAAAGCAAAAAGTGCATGTTGAACTCTTTAATGCGTTTTGCCATCTTTAAGGTTCTGTCCAGGTTACAATATCCTCCAGGCGGCTTGTTCCATATTCTTAACCTCACGCCGTTAATACCATGTTGGCTGAGCAGCTTGATATTATCCTCAGCTCCGAGATCATAGAATTGGCCACCCGATTGTTCAACTTCATCCAAGAAAGAAATATCTGCTCCAGAAATAAATGACTGCTTCACGATAGAAAGCCTCCTTTTGAAGTAACCATTATTTTATTAAAGAACTTACACAAATCGCACCATGTTTCCGAATATGAATAGGAAATACAGAAGTTTTCAACGTATTATGAATTAACTCCGTATAAGCCTCTACTTCCTCATTCGGGATAATGGTTAAAATGACACCTGCAAATCCCCCACCATGAAGCCTGCACGCACCTCTACCTATTTTCTTAAGGAAAATCTCTGTAACGGATAACGCAATCGCCATACTCTGATCAACATGCTCTGAAGAACGATAGCAATTTTGCAACCACTTCCACGATGAATTTCCTGAATCTGTCAATAAATTCAAAAAGGTAATGAGATCTCCTTCTTGTAGTGCAGTTACTTGGTCATCAACTCTTTGGTTTTCTTTCAAAAAATGCATGGTTCTCAATATGGCTCTGTCTCCTGCATCTTGCCGTACTTTTGCCAGATTCTCATATAGATCTGTCATTGAAATATCCCGGCAGACACTGACACCTAATAGGTTGGCAACGGTATGCATTTCATTCGGTATACTTGCATAATCCTCTGTCAAATCTGCATGATTGCCCCCTGTATTCACAATAATGAGTGAATAACCGTGATCATAGAAATTATAATGTATAGGTTCGATTACTGGTTCTTCTGGATTTTCAAAATCAATCTTCACCAACCCACCGTATGCACATGCCATTTGGTCCAACAATCCTGAGGGTTTGCTCCAAAAGTGGTTTTCTGCGTATTTACCTATCTTTGACATCATTACTGCATCAAGTGTTTCGTCATTGTAAAAGGTACTAAGAATTGAGCATAGTAACATCTCAAAAGAAGCAGAAGAACTTAAACCGGATGCTGACAACACATTAGTTGTAACATAGGCTTTAAATCCGCCGACGTTATATCCATACGCTATGAAACCAGCTACAACACCTTTTAATAATTTGAGTGTTCCATTTTCATCAGATTGCAGTGAAGATCATCCAGCTGGATTGAAAACTCCCCATCATACCCTTCAGATATAATTGTGATAACAGGCTCGTCTACTTTGTAGCTAGCGGCAATTGTATCGTAGTTAATGCTTCCCGCCAGAACTTTACCATGATTGTGGTCGGTATGATTCCCACCGATTTCAGTTCTGCCTGGTGCACTGAAAAGCTGTATATCTGCTTCACCGAATTGTTTGATGAAACCTGAAATTAGATTTCGATATCGTTCTGTCTGGTGAACGATTTCTTTTTCTCCATAAAGCTCTGATAATAGTTGTTGCAGTTGTGGAAGATCTAACGAGTTATACATCTGTTGCTGCGTTGTCATAATAAACGTTCTCCTTCTACAATTTAATATTGATCAAGCTTCCGGTTGGTGCTTCAATTGATTTCCAGCCATGATTGATATCATCCACATACGTATTATTTTCCTGGTGATAGCAGTTAAGGACTTGAATGGTTGCATCACTGATATTAGGCTTATCCAACTTAACGAATAGCTGATCATCATAAGTCCCGTTAATTAAAATTGTATCTTTACGAAGCGTTACAGATTTTGCAGTGTCAACCAGTATAATGATTTCAAACTCTCCACAATCAAGCTGAATATAATGGGCGTCAGCATCAACAATTTTACGGTGATTCATGAAAAATAGAATATGCTGGTTGTACCATTCGTTCCATTTCTGAATCACCAGAAGTTGATTGCTGGATAGTTTGCTGAAATCCACACTGTACGCAGGGATCCCCGCCGCAATCATCTTAATTACAGCAGCAGCAGTATCACGGGGAGATTCATCCTTTGTAATAATTTGATAGTCATTCACAGCAAAAGGTGTATATCCTTGCACAAACAATGTTCTAAGGTAATTACTTTGCGGGTCATATGGACCGTCACCAGCCCGCATCATCGTTCCAAATCTACTAAACGTTGGCGTACCGTAATTTTGTTTTAATTCAACAATGTATTCGGGTTTTAACTGACGAGTCTTCTGTTCAATCAAAGCCAGGGTTTGTTCCAGGCCTTCCAGCATCGTAGACGTGTCATGTTGATGATTAGGATTGCTGCACTTCATATTTGGAACCCAATTAAACAGGTCATATTTGGCTCCATCGAAATCCCATTCTTTAATAAAATTGACGCATATATCAGCCATAATCTCTCTTGATTCTGCACTCATGAAACACAAAGAATAGAACTGGGTAGGATTAATGACAGGAATGCCATCTGTTCCGGCAATCAATAAATGTTCTCGTTGAGGATAACATTTGGCTTGCAGGGCAACTGCATGTGGCGCGCACCATATGATTGGATGAGCCCCCAATGCCTTGATGTCCTTGACCAGTTTATTCATATCAGGAATCTTGTCAGGATCTGGCTCCCAATCTCCGATATTGAGCGGAACATCATAGTCATTGTCTAACCCCGGACCAAACCATCCATCATCTATGATGAAGTTGCGAATTCCCAAATCTACGCCTTTTCTAACGTTATCTACAATAATGTCACTGGTAATATCGTTACTATGCCAATCAGCCCAAGTACACCATAAGGGATACATCGTAGATTCCACTTGCGGATCAACCAGGTTATACAACTCACGCTGCTTCCCGGTGAAATCCCGGATGGTAGATACCCATGATTTTGAAGCATTTTTCTCGTTCCAATAATACACATATTCTGTTATTGATTTTCTTTCAGGATCTTTGAATATTTTTGAAGGAATAGAATATTTATCTGTTCCCCGTTTAATCTGAAACGCAATATGTCCTGTGTGAACATTTAACGCACGATTGGACTCAGGCTCAATGAGCTTAAATGACGTCTCGTAGTTTTCACCAATAATCCCTGCAGCAAGCTCAGTATAATGGTCACGTCCAGTGAACAGAAACATAGGAAGCTTTGTATCATCAACCCCGGTTTCCATCTCCCTAAACGATCTCCAGAAGCTGACCAAATGGGATGAGTTGAAGAACCACCTGCCACTATCAGGAACAATGACTGAGTGATAATTCCGAATTTGAGTATAAAAAGTATATTCTATACTTGTGATCGCTTCTGGATGTTCTGAATTCACTGTTATAGGAAAAGGCATTGATGCTCCAATAATCAGCTTAATGTCTTCTTGCTGAAATGAACTTGATTTGAACAACGAAATATGCGGAAATACAACTCTCTTCCCTGACTCCATAATCACTGTTACCGTTAAAAAATCATTCATAGTGACCTCCCATTTTTCAACAAGTTTGCCCTTCATTAACTATCATAATGAAAACTCCCCCATGAATATATGGTACAATTAAAAGATTTGTAATTTTTTTCAAACATATTCCTTATTTTCATAATTATATAAAATTTAAACTTTTGACGATAAATTCATATTTTGTTTTCGGACATAATTATGATAGATACCCCTTATATCCATCAGTTCGTTATGAGTACCTGACTCAACAATTCTCCCACGGTCCATGACGATAATCTGATCAGCATACCGAATCGTTGAAAGTCGATGTGCAATGACAAAAGTAGTCCGATTATTACTAATAATGTCCATCGCCGCTCTTATTTTCAATTCTGTTTCTGTATCCACATTAGCTGTTGCTTCATCCAGAATGAGAATACGCGGATTGCTCAAAAGTGCTCTTGCAAAAGACACCAACTGTCGTTCTCCAATGGAGAGAGATAATCCCTGTTCCTGCAGTTCCGTGTCATAACCTTGAGGCAGGGAAAGAATCGTATCATGGATACAGACGATCTTGGAGACTTCTTCAATTTCCGCGTCCGTCGCATCCAGTTTCCCAAAGCGTATATTCTCCCTAATGGTACCTGCAAATAGAAAGGTATCTTGTAGAACCACACTAATCTGTGAGCGTAAACTATGAGGGCTTACTGTACGGATATCAATGCCATCAATGAAAATGGAACCATCTTGAACGTCGTAATGCCTTCCCAGCAGATTCACAAGTGTGCTTTTACCAGCTCCACTAACACCTATAATGGCTATCGTCTGTCCTGGCCTTGCATGCAAACCAATATCGTCTAGAATCAGTTGATTTTCTTCATAACCGAATTGGACATGTTCAAATAAGACATCCCCTTGTATGGAAGGCATCTCTATTAGGTTGGCCTGACTATTCCGATCCTCTTTTCATCCATAAATTCAAATATACGCTCTGAAGAAGCCATGCATACTAGCAGCTGTGAGTATATTTGCCCTAATCGGTTAACTGGTTCCCAGAAGTTGCTTATATAACTGGTGAATCCGATAATAGTACCTACTGTAATTGCGTTGATTTGAATAAGATAAGAACCATAGGCAAATAAAATGACCGTTCCCATTGCGCATGCTAACTCTATAATTGGATTAAAAGATTGATTAAGAGCAGACGCCTTGTCCCAAATTTTAATATGCTGCCTGTTAAGCATATTAAAATATTGAATATTATTTTTTTCTTGACCATATGCTTTAGTAATTTTAATACCTTGAATTGCTTCATTTAGATGTGAATTAATTTGAACTTGCTTGGTACGTAAATCCTGAAATTCTTTTCTTATTTTTCTTCGAAGCAAAAAGGATACGAGGAACATTAATGGAACAGTCAAAATAATAGCCATTCCCAATTTAAAATTCCATACTAGCAAAATAGTAACAATACCTACTAATTGTATACAATCTATTATAGAGTTTATGAATCCATTGGTAAGCAAGTCCTCAAGCGTATTTACATCACCTATGACTCTGCTAAAAATATGTCCTGTTGATTTTTTATCCAGAGATTTAAAGGGCATATGCATGATTTTTTGGAATAACGACGTTCGTAATTCACTTACAATCAATTGCCCGACCTGATTTGCCCGACGAATACGATACCTATGAATCAGGGTTTGAAGTACATATAGAACTACCATGCTTACGCCGATGGATAAAGTAACTCCAGGCTCTTTTGCCGATTATAGGGGTTCATCGCATGATCAATTGCATAAGCAATCAGTAACGGTATTATAAGTTTAATACCAACACTTAAAAAGAGACTGCTACCAATCCCGACCAGCTTGCGTCGATATGGAAGAATATAATTCAAAAGTTTCGCTAATGATTGCCAACTATAATTTTGTTCAATAATTTGATCTTCTGAATAGGAAAATCGTTCTGTAGTTTTCATACTATTGACTCCCTTCCATTTGAAGCTGATCCACTGCAGATAGTAATAGGGGTTCATCATATTGACTATAGTATGTATCCAGATAAGGTCCTGAAATTCTTACCAATTCATCATGGGTCCCTTTTTGAATGAGTTCCCCTTTGTTCAATACAAGAATCTCATCTGCATATCTCAAAGAAGATATCTTGTTAGAGATAATAATAGTCACTTTGTCCTTTCTCGCTTCTTTAATGGCGTCCTGAATAGATACTTCCGTCTCAATATCAACCGCACTGGTGGCATCATCCAAAAGCAGGATCATCGTGTCTCTGATCAATGCCCTTGCTAATGAAATGCGCTGACGTTGTCCACCTGACAGGTTACCTCCTCTATCTCCTATGACTGTCTGATATCCTAAAGGCAACTGACATATAAAGTCGTGTGCACAGGCAAGCTTAGCCGCTCGAATCACTTGTTCCTCAGTTGCATTTTCAACCCCATAAGCGATGTTATTCCAGATGGAAGAACTAAATAAAATCGTATTTTGAAATACTGGTGTGATTATGGACTGTATCATATTTTCTTCCAAATCATTGACATTCATCTGATCGATTGTAATCATTCCCTCGTTAACACGATACGCACGAAGTAAGAGATTAATTATGGATGATTTACCTGACCCCGTACTCCCTAATATACCTAAGACTTTGTTATCTGCATTATTGTGAGAGAATTTCCGGAGTGCTGGGAGGGCGTTATCTCCATATTGAAAGGTTACATTTTGGAATGTTATATATCCATTAGAGGGTAACAACTTCCTTTCAGAATCTATTTTCTCTGACTTCGGACAATCAACTGGATATTCTAGCAATTCCAGTACCCTCTCTGCTGACGCCTTGGCCATCGTATATTTGTTGATGTGAAATCCGATCCACCACATTGGACTGATTATAATCCAGGTCAAGCTAATCATAGCCACAAGATCTCCTATCGAGATTCGGTTATATAATACATATAGCCCGCCACATATAATTAATATCGCAAGACACATATTTGATAGTAGTTCTATAACAGGGTAATACTTCGAAACAATTCTGGAAGCTTCTACTTGACTTGTGCAGTAGTTCTCATTGTGTTCTGAAAAACGATCTTTCTGATAACGCTCACGCTGAAAAGACTGAATTGTTTTGATTCCCGTAATACTTTCTTGCGTTATGCTTGTTAGTCTTCCCATATTCTGTCTGGTTTTTCGATACGCGGGATGCATTTTCTTTTCAAATAAAATGGTCATCCAGATTAAAAACGGCACGGTGACCAAAGTCAGAAGGGCCAACTGCCATTGGATCCAGAACATCATTGTCATTCCCAGAAGAATTGTTATCCCCATATTTATAAATTGAACAAAATCAAAACCAATAAAATTACGAATCATTTCAAGATCGGACGTTATTCGTGAGATTAAATCACCAGTTTTGTTTTTATCATAATATTCATAGGGTAGTTTATGTAATTTTTCATAACAGGCATTGCGTAAGCGAAGAATAACTTTATTACCTATACGAGCTCCGGTGAAACCATGCATAAATTGCATAAAGCTTTTTAAAATCAGGGTAACCAACAATACCAAACATAGTTTCCACACCAGTTCATATTCCCCGTTCATAAAAATTCTATCAATTAAAATCTTCAATAGTTGGGGATACACCAGACTTAGTATCGATACACTCATTAAACACATCATTGAAATGATAATTCTTTTTTCTCTCCCCAGTAATAAGATTTTAACTTCCTAAATTCGTTCATATCCTTTCCTCCTTTTTGATCACATACACTTATTCAGTATACACCCTCCAGTTTACTTAAAAAGGATACTATTCTAATATTTTAGATGTTTTGAAAATATTATTATTGAATCTTTAATCATGACGAAAAAGCCGCGCATATGCGCGGCAAGGTGTACTTGATTCAAATACTGATCCAAATACTTAGTCAGCTACTCAAGTTTCTATATAAATTGAACTGAACATTTACACAAAACGGAGAGGACAGAAAGAACCTGAAGAAGCGGAGCGCTCGCCTACAAGCTTTCTGCAAGAAAGCTACATCGGAAGCATACGCTATCCCCGGATTTCTCCTTTATAGAAGGAATAAAAAAATCTGGGGATAACAGCGATCGGAGGGTTGTTCTGTCATCGGAGTGGCCAGTGTAAACATTATATATTCATTTTATATGGATTAAGAGTGACTATATTGCACCTGATGAAGACGGCTGTATATGCCTCCAGCGGCGACCAATTCCTCATGGTTACCCTGTTCAGCGATACCATCTGTGTTCACTACGATGATTCGATCCGCATTCTTGATCGTTGTCAATCGGTGTGCAATCACAAGTGTCGTTCTACCCACCGACAGTTCCGCGAGTGATTGCTGAATAAGTGCTTCCGTTTCCGTGTCCAGTGCAGAGGTTGCCTCATCCAGAATAAGAATGGGTGGATTTTTCAAGAACATACGAGCAATGGATAACCGTTGCTTCTGTCCTCCGGATAGCTTGACTCCACGCTCACCAATGACCGTATCCATGCCGTCCGGCAACGTAAGAATCAATTCCTCCAATGAGGCACGACGAGCGGCATCCCAGATCTGTTCGTCCGTTGCACTTAGGTCACCATAAGCAATATTCTCCTTAATCGTACCCGAGAACAAAAATACATCCTGTTGTACAATCCCGATATGCTTACGCAACGATTGAAGTTTAACATCCCGAATGTCCACTCCATCAACAGTGATTCGCCCCTCTTCTACCTCATAGAATCGCGGAAGCAAGCTGCAGATGGTTGTCTTACCAGCACCCGAAGGTCCAACAAAAGCAACGGTTTCCCCTGGTCGAACAGACAGACTGATATCATTCAAGATACGCCGACTGGATTCGTATCCGAACGAGACGTTCTCAAATCGAATATCACCCTTTACACTTTCCAATTCAACGGCATCTTTACGATCAGCAATCTCAGGTTCTGTATCAATGATCTCCAGATACCGCTTGAAACCAGCAATGCCCTTCGGATAACTTTCGATGACTGCGTTAATCTTCTCGATAGGTCGGAAGAAGATATTCGACAGCAGCAGGAAGGCCATAAAATCACCCATATTAATTCTGCCATCAATATAAAACCAGGCCCCGCTGATCATGACAAATACCGTAACCAGTCGCATCATCATATAACTGACCGAGATACTTTTCGCCATCGTTTTGTAGGCAAGCAGCTTGGTTTTGCGGAAATTCTGATTGTCTACAGCAAAAAGCTCTTTCTCGTGTTCTTCGTTGGCGAACGATTGCACAACACGCATGCCACCGACATTGTCCTCAATGCGCGCATTGAAATTACCGACGTCTCCGAAGAGTCTTCGATACGTCTTCGTCATACGGCCACCAAATACGATAATGACCCAAGCCATAATTGGGATAATGATAAAGGTAAGCAGCGCAAGCTCAAGATTAATGTTAGCCATCAGCCAGAACGATCCGATTAATGTCATCACTGCAATGAACACATCCTCAGGTCCATGGTGAGCAACCTCGCCGATGTCGTTCAAATCATTGGTTAAATGACCGATCAGATGGCCCGTTTTACGATTATCGAAGAACCGGAAAGACAGCTTCTGCAAGTGAGCGAACATCTTCTCACGCATATTGGTCTCAATGTTAATGCCCAGCATATGCCCCCAGTATGTAACGACATAGTTCAATACCGTATTAAGTGCATAGATGGATAACAGTACAATACAGGCAAGCAAAATAAGAGGCCAATCCTGACCTGGCAGCAACTCATTAATGAATTTACTCACGGCAAGGGGAAAAGCCAGCTCCAGAAGACCTGCGAGTACAGCACATCCAAAATCGATTAAAAACAGTTTCTTATAAGGACGATAATACGAAAAAAACGACGAATCATACTTATTCACTCTCACTCTCCAGATCCTAATTGGGACTTACATCTTCATGTTGCAGTTCGAATAGATGGATATACTCGTCGATGACTTGATCAATGGCTTTCAACTCCCCACTGATCATCGGGCGAATATGTTCATACTCCTCCTGACCAAGTTGTCTGGCGAGCGTTGTTCTTCGATTCTGCATCTGTTCCAGAAATACAAGAATTCGCCCACGACGAAATGTTTGCGCACCATGGCCCCGTTTTCCCCGATGTTCACGTTTCGAACGTTCACCTTGACGAACACTTCCATCGGATTCTTCAATATGACGATCTCTCATCCTGCCACCTCCATTATGTGTATACGTTTGTATACAACATATTCATGCATACGATTGTATACGCGATAAAAAGTGGTGTCAACCTTAATTTTCCAATAGAGTTAAGTAGCATGTATGTTCACCCATCTGTAACAGAAAAAAAGCCGCGATTCCGCGACTTCTTTTACTGGGGATTGCTACTTTATCTCACTCATAAACTTCTTATATTCTTGAACGATTTCTTTGGATCGGGAGTGATGCAAATAATGTTCTCCCTCGAAAGTCATCACTTTTCCATGCACGGAATCTTTGACTTGCTCTTCATGCAAGGGGATCCATGCTTCCGTTTCGGTATCATTCGCTTGTAAGAAGAAAATCAACGGAAAATCTTTGGGGAAAGACAAGTTCTCCGTTGCTTTGAAATTAGGAGCAAAGTTTTCGCCTTCATTCAGGTTGTTCGGATTAAACGTATTTTTGAGTGAAAGGATTCGAATTTGCTCTCTGGTTTCAGCATCAACATCGGGTGCAATCAGTTGATCAGGGGCCAGTTTCATTAACAGTCGGTAGAATCCTGATTTTTTAAGCAGTTTGTACGTTCCGGTTGGGAATGGATCATCGTTACCTCCCTGCGTTGGGACACTGCTCTCAATGCCGACAAAGGAAGTTACTTCGTTTGCATATTTGTTCACATAATCCAATCCGTATATCCCTGAAATGGAGTGAGCCATGAGCGTATAACGTTGAATACCAAGTTGCTGTAACGCTTCATGAATTTCACTAACCATATTTTCCGTAGTACGCTCTTTTTCAGTAATATCACTTAATCCATAACCGAAAGGTTCAATGACAACGACTTTGTAAAATGGAGATAGCTCATCGATGAGCGGTTTGAAATCAAGGGCTGGGGCGGGTGTTCCATATCCAGGAAGCAATACTACCGTTTCTTTGCCTTTTCCTTGAATCAACACATTCATGTTTTTGCCGTCAACCGCTACAAATTGGCCATAAGGTTTTATCTTCCCTTCCTCCGATTTGTTGCTAACTGCATTAATAATAAAGACAGTCGCAATAAACAATGCAAAAGCGATAACGATCGCACCAAATATTTTGAGCAAAATAATTAATATTTTTTTCATCATGATGGTTCTCTCCTGTTGAGTTCGTTTATTTTTTCGATGAAATTTGAAATTGGGAACCAGCCTCCTTTTTCATGGGAGCCGGTGCGGCCATTGCAGACATTGGGACTAACATGGTTAACACTAGCGTTAAAGCTGCAATTGAAGTTCGACTGATCCCTTGACCTCGTTTATTTTCTTTTGTTGTATCATCTGCATCTTCTCCTGTCGTTATCTCTTTATTAGAGCATCATTCTTGGTGCTGAACTAAGCTTAACCAATATAAATGTACTGCTCGTGACGTCTATATGAACCGAATATGAACAGGCAAACTAATATGAGTACATGATGATTTACGATACTTACTACTTCCTTTTTTTTGCCATAAAAATACCCCTCCAAGTGTCACTTAAAGAGGGATAAAAACTTCGCTTATTTTAATGAAATTTCAAATGTTGAACCGACCTCACCTGCAAATACAATGCGGCCGTTTTCCGGTAAAACAACCTCATTCTTACCGCCGACCACGGTGTGATTAATACATACACCCTTCTGATCATATACGGCAAAGGCGCCATTTGAAGGCAGTTTAACAGTCATGATTTTTCCATTCACCGTTGCTGGCACCGAGAACCATTTGGCATACCCGTCTGCTTGAATTGTTGTTACAGATTGTTTACCTGCATAGATTGGTTTTACAATTTCATCGCTGGCGTACACACTACCTAGAGCTGTAATGTACTCCACTCCGTTCTTTTCAGCGAAATAAATTTCCTTTGAATCCCGTCCTGCCATACCAGGAATTTGCAGATCCGTGACTGCTTCGTTGGCTCCAATAATCTTACTATTGGTCACATACCCTGGAGTCTCTTCGTTCATATGGAAAGAAAGGATTGGTGATGAATGCTGATATACAGTTGATGTATACTTCTGATTCACCACGTAGTATATCTTACCTTCACGCTGCTTCCATGAGGCGGTAATATCCTGGGATAATTCATTGGCTTCCAGCTTTTCCGCCGTATATTCGGAGAACGCCAACTGTCCAAGTCCCGGCATGGATATATAAGATCGGGACCACAGATACGTCCTTCCATTCTGCTCCGTAACGAATTTCAGCTTTTCTGTGCCTTTATCGTTAACAAACGTACCATCCGCTGTATAGGTGTATTCTTGCGCCGGGTTATTTGGAGCTGTCAGTGCAGATACAGTCATTTTTCCAGCATGATTCAATTCGATCTTCTTAACCGAATTATTAGAACCGTATACACCCGCATACGTGGATAGTTCTTCAGGCATATCTGCCTTCACTGGCACGCCAAAAGATTTTTCCGGCTTCCGTTCTGTAATAATGCCCTTTTCCTCAAGTACGCTAAGTAATAATTCACTTGCAATAAACTGATCTCTGGCACTTGTTCCCCTGATGAGGTAACGGCTGCAGCCAGATTGTATTCTGGCAGTACGATTAGAGAGGAGTGATACGATATCGTATCTCCGCCTTTCGTCAGAGCCTTGATGCCATATTCACTGAACGGATACAAGTTGACACTATCCCACCCTAGCCCGTAAGAGATGGACGTGTCGCTATCCTCCGGCCACATACCTCTTCTATATTCTTCTTGCGCCATGGCTTCTACCGACTTACTGGATAGAATGCCCTCGACTTCTCCCGTGAAGATTTGTGAAAATTTCACCAGATCCTCAGCAGTCGAATAGATGCCTCCAGTAGCAATGATATTATAATTCTCTTGGGGAAGCTGATCCTTAACCAAAGGAGAATAGATACCCGCCATTGCTGCTGGATCAACGACATCCTGTGGTGTTTTGGTATGTTTCATGTCCAAAGGTTCCGTAAAATAGTGGTGTATAAAAGCTGTAAAGCTCATACCGCTCACTCTTTCAACTAGAATCTCGGCTAAGGTAAAACTGTCGTTACTATACACCGAGTATGCGCCAGGATCAGCCTTCAAGTGTTGATTCGCCAATTGCTCCAGGAACGTGTCATGTGAATACGTATCGTTATCCCCGTATAGTGTGGCATTGCTTCCGGTGCTGCCTAACAGACCTGAGGAATGATTCAGCAGCATCCGAGGTGTAATTTGCTTGTATCGGTTATCTTTCATTTTAAAATCGGTGATATAGTCCACAACTGGCACATCCAGATCAACCTTGCCATCATCAACAAGCTTCATAACTGAAGCTGTAAGAAACATTTTACTTGTTGAACCGATGCCGTAGATTGTCTCTGAAGTAAGTGGTACTCTATCCTCTAGATCGTTTTTGCCGGTTTGACCGGACACCACAATCTCTCCAGCATCCATTAAGGCATATTGCACACTGGTTGTACCATACGTTTCGGTAAGGATCTTCGCTTTCTCCGCCACAATTTTCTTGGTTGGTTCATACGTCAGATCACTGTTGTTACTCGTAGCTGGTGCGGCCATGACTGACATTGGAGCTAACATCGTTAATACCAAAGTTAAGGCAGTAATTGAAGTACGTTTCCCCTTGTGTCGTCTCATTCACATCATCTCCTGAGTTTAAATATTGGACTGATCAGAGTTCTTGCGGATCTATGAATTTCACCTCTGGGTAGATGTCGCTCGGCCCATTAATCAGGTCTCCACCCGTTCCTTTCAATTGCTTGTTAAAGAAATTGAGTACATATTGATTGACGATATCTGCCCCTCTTTACCATTGATATCTCCTGTGATGCCTGACAGTTTAATCAGCTCCGAATAGAATTGAAGGTCCGTGAAATTAAAGTGTTGGGTTCCTTCTATATAAATTACGTTCCCTCCATGTTCGATGACATTTTTCATAATGTGCAGCTCATCTGAAAGAAATTTAGTTACCTCGTCATCCGAATTTTGATCATTTTCAAAATTGGCTAACCAGTCTTCGAAACTTCCCGATCTGATGAACATAAACGGCTTGTTGATATCATCTCTATTTTCCACTTCATTCAGTGACCCGTCCATATTAACCCCGGCCTTGATTCTATAATCCAAATACGTTACATTAAACGCCGTTGCACCCCCAAAAGAATGCCCCATCGTGCCGACGTTATTTAAATCCATTTTCCCTTTGAATTGACTTTCAATTGCACCAGAATTCAGCTTTTCGATTTGATTGATTACAAACTCCACGTCTTTGGTCCATATATCTCCAATTTGTTTGCGGTCATCGATGGTAGTCATCTTAGTTGTATATCCCGTTACACGGCCATCCGGAAAAAGGGTAGCAAACGTGCTGTACGTATGATCGATTGTCACTACGATAAACCCATGACTGGCCAGATTCTCCGCCTGTGATGCTTGTAGAACTCTACTGGTTCCCATACCATGAGATAGCAGTACCACGGGATAAGGAGTTGCAGAAGGTATTATTTCAACATTTTCATAAGAGTTGGTCCGACTATACTTCCAGTAGTCGAGTACAAATTCGGGCAGTTTTAAAGAAGCAGAGAAGCTCTGAATATATTTTTTGAACATTTCTTTATCATTTGGAAACAGCGTGTCACGCTTGTTGTTATTGATGTTTTCAGTAGGATACCAGAGTTGGGCCATTAACTCCCTCTGATCGGTTTGATCTTCAGTCAAGATCTCGTCTCTGTTCTGATCTCTAAAATGAAAGGTTTGCGTCCCTACTTTCTCAAGACCCTCCGGTTTCGGCAGATCAAAGACTGGTAAGTATACGGACAAAAGGGTAGAAGCAACAAGCAGAATGACGATTAAGGAAGATAAACTATATTTCAACAGTTTACCTATTTTTAGATTCACCATCTTTTCGGAATGTCGGAGTAAAACGATGATTATGAATAGAGCCGTCATGATATATACCACAAGCAACTGCCATCGGTATCCCTCAACCAACAATTGAACTACGAGTATGACACCACTTCCTATACCCACACCCAAACCTATTTTCTTTGCCTTTCTTTTCATAAACAGCAGGTCTGCGAGTAAAGAAAAACAGGACAGAATTAAAAGTATCTCAAATAATCTCATTTGTATTTCCTCTCTCTAGGCTCCTACAGGATATTTATTTTGCTTCGGCCATAAAAGCTCTAACGTCTTCTGCGATTTGTTTGAATTGAGTGTGATGTAAATAATGTGAACCATCCATTGTAACTACTTTCCCATGGACCGAGTCTTTGATCTGTCCTTCATGCAATGGGATCCATCCTTCTACCCCTTCATTATTCGCTTGTACAAAGAGAAGAAGTGGAAGATCTTTAGGGAAGCTTAAACCTTGAGCACCTTTAAAATTGGTATAAATATGATCCATCTCGTTCAATGACGTGGGATTATACATGTTTTTATTCGAGATCATCTTCATCTGCTCAACCGTCTGTTCATCGAATGCAAGTCCCTCATAGGGGTCTGCACCCACTTTCATCATTAATCTTAAGAGACCTGTATTTCTGAGAACAGCGAACGTTTTTAATGGGAACTTTGCATCTGTAATACTTGGTTGAGTGGATACACTGCTATCAATACCGACAAAGGCAGTTACCTCATCCGGATATTTGTTCACATAATCAATGCCGTAAATGCCCGCAATGGAGTGACCCATAAGCATGTACTGCTGAATATCAAGTTGCTGCAGAGCTTCATGAATCTCACTTACGATATTCTCTGTCGTTCTTTCTTTTTCAGTTTCATCACTTAATCCGTAACCGAATGGCTCAACTGCCACTACTTTGTAATATGGTGATAATTGATCAATAAGCAACTTGAAATCAAGCACGGGTGTTGCTGTTCCATAACCAGGCAGAAGCACAATCGTTTCCTTGCCTTCACCTTGAATGAGCACATTCATATTTTTCCCGTCTACAGATACATGCTGACCGTAAGGCTCGATCTTTTTGGCCTCAGAATTACTGCTGATCACATTGGTGATATAAACAATTCCCAGAAACAGAACAACAGCGATTACGATTGCTCCTAATACTTTAAGTATGATATTTCGTATCTTCTTGACCCTGGTTCTATTCTTGGCTTTCTTTCCTTCGAATTGTGTCATTCTGATCTTCTCCTGTCTTGAACTGAATTTGAACAAGTTAAAAAATGTTATGTCGTTACAGAAAAGGGGTTTATTCTAACGGATGATGGGTTCTCGAATTCCTCCCATAAACCCCCTGAATCCTTCAGCGATTTCTTTGGCATGGGAACGGTATAAATAATGATTTGCTTCTAGCAGCACCAGTTCACCACGTGCAGAGTTCTCTATTAACTTCTCGTGCTCGGGAACCCAATTGTCCACTGCCGGATGGTTCTTTTGAACAAAGAACAGAACCGGGAGATCGACAGGGAATGTTAACTGTTCGGCTGCTTTAAAATTGGAGTACATGCTTACAATCTCGTTCAATTGGGTGGGATTAAACATGTTCCTTTGGTTCAAAATGTTCAATTGTTCTTTGGTTTGTTCATCATACGGTAGCCCATCATACGGATCATCACTCATTTTCAATTGCAAACGCGGGAAACCCAGGTTACGGTACCAATGAATCGGTACGATTTCGGATGCTTCTACCTTCTGTTCACTAATCGCTGGCACACTGGTATCCAACCCAACGTATGCACTTACTTCATCAGCATATTTGTTCACATAATCCAGACTATAAATCCCCGAGATGGAATGACCCATCAAGATATAACGATCAATATGCAGACTCTGTAACGCTTCGTGGATTTCACTGACGATATTTGCAGTACTGCGTTCCTTTTCGGTCTGATCACTCAATCCATAACCAAACGGTTCAACCACAACGACTTTATAATCGGGAGATAATTCTGAAATGAGCGGCTTAAAATCAAGCGCAGGCGACGCTGTTCCAAAACCCGGCAGAAGTACAATCGTTTCCTCGCCTTTGCCTTGAATGAACACATTCATTTTTTTCCCATCTACGGATACGTGTTGTCCGTATGGCTCCAATCTTTTTTGCTCCGAATAACTGCTGATTTTATTGACGGTATATACGATAGCTACAAAAAGTAAAATCGCTATAAGGATTGCGGCAAGCACTTTTAACAAAATGCCTAACACTTTTTTTATTTTGCTTTTACTTTGAATCTGTACTCCTTCGTCTCCTTGATGTTTCACATCATCTGCTCCTATCCTCATCTGTATATTGGTCTAACAGGTTGCTAATGCAAGCCTAACCAACAAAGATGTACTCCCCGTGACTTTAATATGAACGGAGTATGAACAAGAAAAAAATACCATGTGTACCCATGCAAGTTTCCTTGCATGGGTACACATGGTATTAAAATCGGCTTTTACATCATCCGATGTAAATTTTATTAATATTTTATTCATTGGCTATCCGTCTATCCTGTGAGCCTAACTCCCCGTTGGCGGATCAATTGGTAACGTAATGATAAAGGTTGTGCCTTGACCAGGTTCGCTTTCCACTCGGATGTCACCCTGATGAAGGGATACGATCTGTTTAACGATAGCAAGTCCCATGCCACTCCCGTCATATTTACGACTGTGGGAACGATCTGCCTTGAAAAAGCGCTCAAATATGCGCTTCTGGTCTTCCATGGGAATACCAATGCCCGTGTCGGATATTCGAACACTTACATGGTTGATATCCTCTTGGATACTCACTTTAATCATACCGCCATCATTGGAAAACTTGATGCTGTTTCCGATGATGTTGGTCCATACCTGATTTAACTGGTCGTGATCAGCAGTTACCTTCACGCTCTCCAAATCAAGCTCGAAATGAATATTGCGCACAGACCATTGCGGCTGGAGTGCCACGATAACCCTTCGGATCTGTTCATCCAGACTTAAGGTATTGAGCCGAAGTTGCTGTGACTGCGATTCAAGCAAACTCAGCTTGAGCAGGCTGTCGCTCATTTTGGACATTCGCTTGGCTTCAGCAATAATAATATCCAGATAACGGTTCCGCTCTTGCTCGGAGAGGTTTACCTGCTTCAGAGCCGAAGCGTAACCGGATATCGAGGTGAGTGGAGACTGAACCTCGTGCGAAACATTTGTAACGAATTCCCTGCGCATCTGCTCCAACTGCTGCAGATCGTGCATCATCTCTTCAAAACTGCGAGCCAACGTACCTATTTCAGTCTTTTGCGTGATGTTCAGCTTGACATTGAAATCTCCAGCTGCAATCCGTTTGGTTGCTTTGGTCAATTTTTTGATTGGTCTAACCAGGTATACAGAAGCAATCAGAATCAGTAGACTTCCTGCAATCAACGAACAGCTTGCAAAGATTAAACCAAACTGGACTACAAAAGAGGCGGAGGGCGGTGCGAGTGTTTCCAAAAACATCGCTTTTGTGCCCATTTCCGTCTTGATCGGTAACCCCAAAAGAACGGTAGCAATCCCCTTGGGTGTGTCTTGGACAACCCCTCCATTTAACACTTTTTTGAGTTGCTCTTTCGATACAGCAGCTGATTTATGTCCATTAAGCTTCCCATAAGTCTGGAGATTGCCCATTGCATCATAAATTCGAATATGATATGAATCAAGCTGTTTCATATTGCTAACGAATAATTCTGCTTCATCCAGAGGCATCGTCTTATATATCTGCACTACGTCTTGGCCAAAGTTGCGTATGTTAATTCGGGCATTTTCGTTCAATTTATCTTCAAATATCCAGGTTGACATAAAAAAAGAAATAACTGTACCAGCGATGACAGACCCGAGAAATGTCAGGACCACACGAATATATATGGATCGGATCATTCATGGACCTCAAGTCGGTATCCCAGCCCACGCACCGTTTCAATTCGAAAATCAGGTGTAGTCGCGAATCGCTCACGCAGCCGCTTGATATGTACGTCTATCGTTCGATCATCTCCCGCGTAATCAATACCCCATATTTGATCAATCAACTGCTCACGGGTATAGACTTGGCCTGGTGTTCCAGCAAGCTTATACAGCAATTCGAATTCCTTAAGCGGTAACGTAAGCGACTCCGTGCCTCTCATCACTTTATACGTCTGACGGTCCAGAATAACATTGCCAAACTGGATTGTATGTGTGGAGCCAATTTTGTATCGTTTCAGCAATGCTCGAACACGGGCAGTCAGTTCCAATGGATCAAACGGTTTCGTCAGATAATCATCCGTACCCAATTCGAATCCCTTCACCTTCTCCCACGTCTCACCCCTCGCCGTGAGCATGAGTAACGGGAGATCGGGATTGGCTCTTCGGAGTTCCTTGCACAGTGCCCAGCCATCCATAACAGGCATCATAATATCAAGCACAACGAGATCCACTGGAGTTTCCCCGTACACGGTAAGAGCTTCCTTCCCGTCCGCAGCTTCCACTGTTGTGAATCCATCATTTTTGAGAAAGAGACAGACGAGTTCACGAATATTTGCATCGTCGTCTGCAACGAGTATAGTAGCCATAGGTTTTCTGTCCTCTCTGATCCGTATGTAGATATGGTTCAAATTATAGTTAATCCTGATACATCCTGATCATTGTATATCCATAGCAAACATCGTATGTTCTTTTAACGTTCCCTGGATCGGGACAGATTGTGACCCGCACACGGTGAATCCTGCCTTTTGAAGTACACGGATGGACCCCGTATTATCAGGTACCGCACCAGCTTCAATGCGAGTAATTTCAGTCTCATGTTTGGCAAACTCTAGCACACATTGCAGGGCTTCGCTCATATAACCTTTACCTTGATGCAGCACATCCGTTACATAACCGACAAGCCATTTGGGGCTGGAATCCATTATGATCTTGAACAAAGATATCTCGCCCACAAGTTCATCCGTTGTATGTAGAAAAATACCGAAGGAATAGCGAATTCCTTCTTCTCTCTCTTATCCCAGCTCTCAATAATTGCCCTTTGCTTATCCAAGCTGTAGTAAGCGTCATCCCGAGTACTTCCTGAAGTTCTCTCAATAGCCTCGCGATTTCGAACTTGTAGATCCAGAAGCAATGAGGCATCTTCCACATTCCAAAATCGTACATAGATACGTTCTGAACTATATTTCATTATATTATTCCTCCTCTATTATGTATGGTTTGCAGAGAGCTGGCCTTTGCGATTCATTGGCCCCGATTTACCGTCTGAACATTGCAGTCTAATTATATCAGGTCATTATAGGAGTACGAGCGAATTAACGAGAATTGTTTCGCCAGAAAATGCGGGGAGTAAGGCATGTCATTCCGCAACCAAGCCACAATGGTACCAATCAGGGCGGATGAACCATACCAGATGGCAATTTCCTTGTGAATGCCGGATTCCTCCAGGACCTCTTCCATTTCGGCTCGATCTATCTTCGCTTTGACCAAGGTGCTTAACAGTTTCAGGAGTCGTTCTGTGAAAATGGGGGTGCGCTTCGTGGCAAGTACCACCTGATAGAACGACGCGTTCTCTGCAAAATGCTCCAGTAACTTGACCAGAACGGGCCAAGCCTCCTCCGTTCTTTGCTTCTCAAAATGAGGGGCATATTCATCTACAATTTGTTTGACATTCTCAATCATCTCGTCGGCCATCTTCTCCATCATATCCGTTATGTCACGATAGTGCAGGTAGAAGGTTACCCGATTAATTGTCGCTCGTTCGGCAATTTTGTTCACTGACAATTTCTCAATATCCATTTCCTGCAGCAACTCCACAAATGCAGCTCGAATTAACTGACGTGTTCGCAATATTCGTGGGTCCACGGCTGATTTCTTCTCGTCTTTCACGTGTATCCCTCCTTCAAATTTGGAACATTACAATTTTAAACAATCAGTCGTTTATTTTCGATTTAGACAACAATATCATAACTTCTGTAAAATAAACGACGGAAACACCTCATAACGTAAATTGTAATCTGTCCAAATATGTATATAATTCAATAAATACAATGTAAACTATACAACACGTTGTAAATTTAGTCACGTGTGGATTGAAAGGATGAAAAGGATTGAGTCAGGCTAGAGTACAAGATGAATTATCCGTAAAGAAAGGCCCCATTCTCTTTATCATGATTTTGGGAGCCTTCCTTGCAACATTGAATCAAACGATCATGAGTGTCGCCACACCGGAACTGATGGGTGATTTTAACATTTCCGCCGCAACAGCACAATGGTTAACGACAGGTTACATGCTGGTGAACGGGGTGCTGATCCCCATTACGGCCTACTTCATGCAACGCTTTTCAACCAAGCAATTATTCCAAGCTTCGATGTTTATTTTCCTGATTGGTACCATCGTATCCACTCTTGCAACCAACTTTGGTACATTGCTGACAGGACGCATGGTTCAGGCAGCGGGCGCAGGTATCATCATGCCGCTCTTGATGCACGTAATTTTAACCTTGTTTGCTCCTGAAAAACGAGGATCCGCCATGGGTATGGTTGGTTTTGCGATCATTTTCGCTCCTGCCATCGGTCCTACCCTTGCCGGTTATATTCTGGAGAACTACTCTTGGCAAACGATGTTCTACGGCATGATTCCATTAACGCTTATCGTCATCGCCTTTGCCTTTGTATACCTGAAGAATGTATCCGAACGGGTCAACGCCAAGTTCGACACAATCAGTGTCGTGCTGTCCACCATCGGATTCGGCGCATTGCTGTATGGCTTTAGCAGGGCTGGAAGTCTGGGTTGGTCAAGTGCAGAAGTACTTATCTGTATTGCTGCTGGTCTTGTTGCACTTGCGCTGTTCACTTGGCGTCAGCTCGTTTCGGAAGATCCCTTGCTCGATTTGCGGGCTTTCAAGTACAACATGTTCTCCCTGACCACGATCATTAGTATCGCAATTACCATGATCATGTATGCTGACATGATGTTACTTCCCCTATACCTCCAGAATGCACGTGGTTACACTGCACTTGAGTCCGGATTATTACTCCTTCCGGGGCTCTTGTGATGGGCTTCCTGATGCCTGTAGCCGGAAAATTGTTTGACCGATTTGGAGCAAAATGGCTGGCTGTTATCGGTATGGTGATCACGATTGTGACGACCCTTGGTTTCATCGACTTAACGGATTCAACCAGTTATGGTTACCTCGTATTAATGTCAACGGGCCGTCGGATTGGTATGGCTCTGCTTATGATGCCTATTCAGACTGCCGGGCTTAACCAACTGCCGCCAAGACTTGGTGCACATGGTACTGCCATCTCCAATACCGTCAGACAAGTTGCTGGCGCTGTAGGTACATCATTGCTTGTGAGTGTCATGACCGCCCGTACAACGGCACACGTACAGGATATGATGGCAACTGGCGCAGCCAATGGCCTCAGTCAACAACAGTTGGCTACAGAGTCCATGATCCAGGGGATCAATGATGCGTATGTTGTTATTATCGGGATCGCCGTCGTGGGATTGATTCTTTCCTTCTTTATCAAACGCACCAAACAAGCCAAAGAGGAAGAAGTCAAACAGGTTGTCAGACAACAAGTTTCCATGAATTCTAATTAAGATATCCAGCCTTTGAATTGCTTGTACAAAAAGCGGCAGATCAAGACGTTTACGTCTGATCTGCCGCTTTTTAGGTTATATTTCGGATGAAACTCTCCCTCTACCCACCGATTCTGTAAGAGTAATACAAGCCGATCAATCGCCAAGCTTCGCCAATGATTCCTCTAACTGTTGCAGCTGTTCAGATAGGGTTCTAATCCGATTCTGCGTATCGCTTGCCTTCTCCAGTAAGACTTGCTCGTCCGAACCATCTTTTGATGCTTTACCGATTGGGGATGATTTCAATTCCGACAATTCGCGTTCGTATGTTTCCTGTTGTTCCAAAGCTATCCGCAGTTCTTCCTTCGTTGTACCGATCTGATGCTCCAGATATATGATGTCGGACGAGTTGGCTCCATCCGATAAACGTTGTGAATAGGTCATAACTCACCTCTCTCCATTTCATCCATTGCTTTGCCAACATTGTACGGTTCCATATCGATATCCAGTTCCATACCGAGAGCTAGCTTCGCCAGCTGACTCCCGATAAATGGACCCATGGTTAAGCCAGAGGCTCCCAGTCCATTCGCGGTAATCAGCCCCCGCCACCCTGGCACAGCTCCCATTACAGGCAGAAAGCCCGGTGTGAACGGCCGGAATCCGACCCGCACTTCCTGGAATGTACTGTTTGCGAGACCCGGTGCCAGTTCCAGGCCTTTATTCAGAACCTCCTGCATTCCTCCTGCGGTTACTCTTGTATCATAACCTTCCACATCATTTTCATGAGTCGCCCCAATCACAATCTTCTGTTGATCAAAGGCCAGCAAATATTGATCAGACGGGGGCATAATTACAGGCCATCGGCCTGTATCCGCCTCCTCGGTGACATGTAAATGCATAATTTGTGCCTTCTGATAATGCACTTTGAAGTGTATGCCGAGAGGCTTCAACAGTGCGTTGGCCCATGCACCTGCACAGACAATGACTTCATCTGCCAGATAGCTTTGATCATGAACAGCCGCTCCAATGACCCGATCTGCTTCGAACTGAAGCGTGGCGTCTCCATGGATCACCTTTGCTCCATTTCGCTGGGCAGACCGAACTAGAGCATCTCGCAGCGCCCGTCCATCTATACGTGCAGCACCGCTGATATGTACCGATTGATACTGTTCTCCCAGCAGTGGAAACCGTTCATGGGTTTCTTCGGCATCAAGAGGTGTAATCTCACCAATCTCCGGTGCATCTGCTTTGCGAAGCTGTGCCCGCTCTTGCATCTTCTTGATTTTGTCCTCATCCATATGAATGCTGAGTGCGCCCACTTGAGCATATCCGGTTTCCGTTTCCCCTTCATCCTTAAGCTCCGCTATCATGCCAGGGTAGAACCGCGCACCAGCCTTGGCAAGTTGATACCAGTCCTGGTTACGTCGCTGCGACAGCCATGGACAGATGATCCCGGCAGCGGCATCCGTTGCCTGTCCTGTATCTTTTCGATCTATGAGGATGACTTCTGCGCCCCGTTTGGCTAATTGATAGGCTGTTGATGCCCCCAGAATACCCGATCCAACTACGATGACTTTCTTCATGTTTGCATCCCTTTCCTTAATCACTCATCTATTATAGCGTATACTGTTTCGCATTCTGTTGGCAAGGCAGGCGTACTTCTAGTCCATCCATAGAGACTGATCTGACTGCGGTTCATATGGATCTTTTCTTAATACAATTGTTGAAATCATTTTTTGAAAACGTTTTATTATCGCTTGTCATTCAATTAAAATTATTCCATTTATGTAATATAATTCTTCCTAGGTTTCTTTTAACGCTGTAACCACGCCACTTACGCACATGATCCTTTAACGAAAAGAGGAATAACACGACGATGCCGAAACCTAGCATGGGGAATCCGCTGGATGCCGATATGCCGCTCATGATTACAGGGCAAAACCAGTTGACCGTTGATGAATTGAGGAATTGGAGCGACCATTCACGGGATTACAGCATTGTACAGTGCATCGGAGGAACAGGGCGAATCGAAGCTAAGAATCATGAATTTTCAATCAAAAAAGGAACCGCTCTTATTCTGTTCCCGGAGGTAACCTATCGTTACCACAATCTAAGTGATTCATTACGATTTGATTGTCTGTCTTTCAATGGCTATTTATTGCCACGTTTCTTGCATACCTTGCAGATCGGGGAGCTGCGCGCCTTCAAGCCGGACGGAATGCTTCATATCCTGTTGCATGAAATTACGCTGGCGCTGCAGTCCCGGCACAAGGATCAGATCTGGCACGTATCGGCATTACTGTACATGCTTTTGGTCAGATTAACCATTGAAGGTGAACGCTATAGTGCTTATGAACGTTCAGAGGCTCGACTACGATTGGATGAACTCATTACGTTTATCAAACAAAATTATCATCAGGATATCTCTCTCCCCATGTTGGCTGAGCAGATGAACGTAACCGAACAACACCTGAATCGGATATTCAAAAAAGAATTTCAAATGACGCCACTGGAGTATCTCATGCGGTACCGGTTGTTGAAAGCCAAGGAAATGCTCATTGAAAATAATGAAACTACGGCTCATGAAATAGCCAAAGCGGTTGGTTTTAACAGTGCCAGTTACTTTGGATCCGTGTTCAAAAAATACGAAGGGATCTCCCCGATCGAGCTGCGCAAACAGTATCTCGGTTAAAGGGCCTCCATATCCATCTCGGCCAGCGAGGATAACCGCCGTTCATGCATGGTGAATTCCAGACCACGCGTTACCTCGTTAGGCACGATGATACAACGAATGCCTGCGGCATTGGCTGCCTTCAGTCCATTAGGTGAGTCTTCGAACACGATTGCTTCGGAAGCCTCGACTCCAAGACTCTGGAGCGCAAGAAGGTACAGTTCAGGATCAGGTTTCACTCGCTTCACATCCTCCGAAGTATGAACAACGGTGAAATAATCGAAAATGCCTAATTTCTGCAAATAACCATGGACCCAGTCCCGTGTGGAGCTGGACGCAACCGCAAGCTGAATCCCCTTCTCCCTCGCAGACTGAAGCAATTCATACACGCCCGGCAGAATAACCGCCTGTCCCAGATAGGCTTCGTATTTCTGTTCAGAGAGCAGTTTGATATGCTCATGATCTATCTTTTGTTGGAGCGCTTGCTCCAGATACAGGAATGGATGAAATTCCTCAAAGGATGTCCCCACATTTTTCGACCATAACTCCAGGCCAAGTTCAACTCCATGCTCTTCATAAATATCACGAAACGCATAGTACCAAGGTGTCTCTGTATCGACAATAAGTCCGTCAAAATCAAATATGAATGCTTTTACCATGAATCTGTTCTCCCTCCATTGATCGGCCGGGGGAGCGGATTAGAAGCGTGCGGTCAAGTCCGGATGAGTAACGTCCACGGATAAAAAATGACACGTGCAGCCCGTTCCCGTCGGCGACTGAACAACTAATCCAGCTCGAAGCTCCCCTTGTGTCGGCATGCCGAAATAACGAATCAGTTTCCACTCATCCCCATCGGGCGAATAAAAGAATGATATGCAGCCCTCTACTTTGCGTATCCGCAAATAGGGATCGGGTACGGGGACTTCCACCGAGTTGCAATCATCGGATGAACCATCACGAGTGACCACCGATACGATCGTAGGTGCTTTCCCATCATATTCAAAACAGATTTTGCACCAGTTACGATCATCCGCCATCACCATCAGACAGCCGGAATCATATTGATTTTTCATATCCACTGTTAATTGGGTTGTCATTTCGAAGTCTCCAGGTACAGGCATGGACAAGAATGGCGCAGTCGCACGAATGTGCTTCCCCGCTGGGTCTTGGAAAAAGTCCGTATCCGCCTGTGCTTCCACCAGCACACCTCCCTGATCCGTATAAGACCAGGTCTTAGGCTCGTTCATCCATGTCCATTGCTTCCGTGCTTCTGTTGTCATAACGTTTGTCATTTTCTTAGCCTCCCAAGTAAAGTTAATCTCTAGTTTTTCTGTACTACTTATTCGATTCATATACAGAAAACCCCTTCTTCTACATATTTTTGTAAGGTTCCAGCACTTGGGAGTGCTTTTGCGGATCTGGCAGGAATAACATGATGACCATGAGTACGATATATAGACCCAGAATGACACTGAACAACAGCGTGGGATTGTGATGATAGAGCAAGCCCGTCAGGTAACCCGATGGAATGGCTGTAAGCGTCATGACCGTCTGCACGGCCGAGAACATGTCCGCTTTTTCATGCGTACCCAATCGGTTCATCAGCAGGGAATCCCGGTACGTCTGGAGGATGAAGTTACCCGCAGCGAGCACGATTAGCGTGAGAAACAACATCGCGATATTCCCCACAGGGATTAGCAGAAACAGAATGGCTCCGGCCGTACTCAGCACAATGGAAAAACCAACATACTTTTCTTCTGAACGCCGTTTCAGTCGTGGAATGATTACCAGATAGAGCAGCATGACCGTTATTGCTGTCACCACAGGAATAAACGAAATGACACGATCATCGAATTTCAACTGTTCCTTGAAGAAAATAACCTGAAAGAAATTCAGCTGCAAGATCAGATTGGATAAGACTGTAATCAAAATAATCGGAAACAGTCTCCGTTTGTAGAATGATTTGCCGAATAGACGCAGACTGGCACCCAAGCTCGGAAGAACACGGGTTTTACTATGCAATCCCATAAGTTCCTTGCCGACCTCAGTCTCATCCGTGTATCGGTTCCGAATGAAGAACATGGCCGTCATGAGAATGCCCCCAACAAAGTAAATGCTGGCCAGTGTTGGCACAATTCCAAAATCAGCAATGACCACCCCGGCAATGGGGTTAATACCCGGCACCTGTAATAATCATATTGAGTATGGCAAATACTTTCGATCGTTTGTGTTCCTCCACATCCTCAATAATCAGACAGTTGAATGCGACCGTTACAAACTTCGAAGTTGCGTTCAGCAAGTAGGCGATCAGAAACAGCCAGAAGTTCTGGGAGAATGCCCAGATGAACATGGGAACACTCCAGGCAAGCAGATCAAAGATCAGCGTTGTTCGTTTGCGCCCCAACTTATTCGTAATGGAACCTGCAAACAATTGAAAGATAAAGGCAAAATAAAGATTTACCGAATTGATGATACCGATTTCGATGTCCGAAAGTCCGGCTTCCTTCATATATAAAGGAGCGTAGAAGAGAACAATCGTGCCCGGAATGGCCCATACCGGTTCGAGTAAAATGGAGTAGCGTGGATTCTTCGGCAAATCTTGAAGCAATTTCAATCGATATCCCTTCCTTCTGCGGTTTTCACCGCTGCGAATTCCAACTTATCGCAGCGGCTAACCCGCTAATGTCTACATGCCTATAGTACCTCTTAAAGGATAAGAGCTGTTTTCACAGAGTTCATCGGCAACCTCTCTCCAGTACGCAAGTCATAACCAATCGTTCCATTAAAGGCCTGTTCATAATCACTCAGCAGTTCCTTCGCTGTCACCATCTGTTCCAGTTCCGGAATGCTTTGGGCAAATTTCAGTGCCGTACTGATCATGGAGTGATTGGCAACTGCACCAATGATACTAATGCCATCATTAATCACGGCTGTTGATTTGAACGTCACCTCATAGCTGTCGTCATATCCCATAGGAATGATTTTGCCGCCTTTGGCAATCAACTCAAACCCTACATGAAGCTGGTTACCCACCGCGTCCACCACAATATCAAACTTTTTGTTATTGTTAATCTCGTATACTTTATCAAGCGTTAGATCCTGAGGATAGAACACATGATCCGCGATCCCGGAAGCGAACTCTTTGCGGTATGGATCAACTTCCGTGCCGACAGTAAGCCTTGCCAATCGTTTGCTCACAAGCTGACACAAGGAACCAATTGCACCGGAACCGAGGACAAGTACAGAGTCACTTGGCTTAGTCCCTGCTTTCATGAACGTCTGAAGCACACAGCCCAGGGGTTCAATCATCATGGCCGTTTCCCAGCTCATGGAATCCGGAATGGCATAGATATACTTTCGTCCCCTACAAAATACTCCGCAAAGGTTCCGTGTGTTGTCATCCCAACCTGATAGTCATCAAAATTCTCGCAGTAGATGAACAGACCTTCACGGCAGTAAGAGCAGGTACCGCACGACTGCGTGGGATCAACCAGTACCCGATCACCGATCTGGAAACCACGTACTTCATCGCCCACCTCAACGACGGTGCCGACACCTTCATGACCAATGATTGTTCCTTTATTCGCAGGCACTTTGCCTTTGACAATATTCAGGTCTGTCCCGCAGATGCCTGAACCATAGATTTTAATTTTCACCTGGTTGGGCTTCTGAATGGTCGGCTCCTCAATCTCCTGGTACGTCACCTGTTTGAGATCCTGATATACGAGTGCTTTCATGGAATAATTCCTCCTAGTCGATTGTCGATTTCTAATTTATGGATTAAGCTTCAAACGTTTTCGTAAGTTGCATCGAATGTAGATGTTCCTGCTTCTGAATCTCTTTCCAGTCGGACAGGATCTGTAACAGAGCTTCCTCAACCCACAGCAATTCTTCTCGTGTATGGGCATCCGAGAAAATCAAATAACCTTTGGTGAAGATGCCGAAGTGAGCCATTCTCTTCACCATGAACTCGCGGAAAGGGTCTGTCTGAAAGTTATCCTCGGCCAAGGATTGAATGCAGAAGCTTGCATACGTCCCCTTCAATTCCAATTGATCCGTTAATCCGAGTAACACAAGTTCAGATTCCAGACGATCCATGATCCGAGTTGCCGGATCACGCCAGGACGGCCATACTTTCGCATTCTTCATTAATCGTTCACAGGCAATGGCAGCCGCAAGTGCTGTTGTTTCACTAGAATGGGCATTGCTGAATCGAACCTGTCCCGACAGAGACATCAAGTGCTCTGGTCCCAAAACCGCTGCGAGCGGTAAACCGTTTGCCATACCTTTGGAGATACAAAGCAGATCAGGCCAGATGTCATATTCTCCTGCTGTAGCCTGTTTGCCCATTCGAATACCGGAAGTGACCTCATCAAATATGATAATGATATCCAGAGAGCGGCATAGGTTGACCACTTCCTCAAGCGCATCCCGTTTCCACTCGTTGGGACATAAAACAATACATGCGATATCCTCGGGAGATGAGGTAATCTGGGCCTCAATACGCTCCGCAGTCGGTTTATTGACCCAGATCGTTGAACGCTCGATATCGACAGGAATGCCCCGTTCTTTTGTCTGGCCACCGTAATAACCATAGGCCGACCAATCATGCCAGCCATGATAAGCCGTCGCAATCACCTTGCTTTTGCCACTTGCAGCACGGGCAAGTCGTACGGCCCCGCTCACTGCATCGGCACCACTCTTCGTGAAACGCAGCGACGGATAACGACCCTCGAACCGCTCCAGAATCAATTCGGCGCATTCAAGCTCGATGTCGGCCGGAACCGAAAAGCTTGTCCCTTTTTTCAGCTGGTGAATGACGGTTAGTTGGACTTCATGCCTTGCATGGCCCCAGGACGCCGTACCCATCGCCATTTCACAATCCAGCCATTCATTACCGTCGATATCTGTAAATCGGGATTTGTAAGCCTCTGCACAACATACCGGTGTATGCCCAGGAAATAAACGTTCAGGTGCTTTGGCTAAAGTGCTGCATCCGCTCGGAATTACCTTCTCGACTTGCTCCAACCACTCCAGATTACGGCTAAATCGTACGGCACGATCGAGCGTGCTCTCTTTTCTTTCACCTTAAGTACCTCCCTGTTTATTGACGTTGTGAGTGAATTACCGAACTTTGGTTCCAGGCCAGCATCCATCGTAGATGCGATCCATTGTGATTACATTGCCATACAGATCGATGATCAGATCCTTGGCCCGATGAGCGTGTCTCATCTCAATCCAGTAGCGGTTCTCCAGCAAACGGGCGAAATTGTCCACCAAAAACAGTAACCGGTTCTCACTATGGATCAGTTCCTTGCCCAGTACCTGTGGCAGCCAGATGGCTCCGTTGGAATTGAAGCGGTTGGAATAGTCACGTACTTCGGCTACATTCGCAAATTCAGCTTCCTCCAGCTTGGTCCAGAACGTATCGGCATCACTGCGAACTTCTGCCAGATCAATGCCGACAATCGGCAGATGCTGATATTCCCCTTGGCTCTCCAGCTGCGCTTTCAGATGACTGAAAACGAAAGGCCACACATCGGCCTCGATTTGACCGCCCCACTTTTTCCAGAAACGTGCCAGATTGTTCTTGCGGTTGAAATTGCGGTGAATACCGCTGCTGCGTTCCCAGTGATAGGCTTTAATATTCGGGTTAATGACCGTGTCGTATCCGGCAGCTCGTGCCCGCATCTGATAATCAAAATCCTCGTACCCGTTAAAGAATTTCTCATCGAGGTTGCCGATCGTTTCGTATACCTCCCGCTTCATGCCGAACATGGCGAACACCACCAGCTGAACGGAGAACGTTTCTTTCGGGATATCATCAGGGGATGCGTTCAGGAACAGGTGGCGGCCGATCGTGTCTGCAAAAGCAATACCGCAATGCTGCACCCCTCCGGTTTGCGGATACAACAGAACCCCGCCAATCATGCCAATCGTAATATCGCTGTCCAGTGTCTCTTTCATCATCGGTTGCCAGTTTGGTTGAAGAATCGTGTCCGAATCCAGGAAGAAAATGTACTCTCCCTTGGCAAGACTCAGTGCGCTATTAATTGACACGGCGCAACCGAGTGGAAAATCATGCTGAAGAATCTCGATGGTCACACCTTCTCTTACTTCTTGCTTCAGTTTATCCAGATGTTGAAAGACTGCTGAGCCGGAACCATCGTTGATGAAAATAATCTGGGTGGATGGGCTTACTGTCCGGAGCAACGAATCTGTGAACAGGTTCAGAATGTTATAGTCCTGGTTGACTGGCACAATAATGGTGTAAAGCATGGAATCCCTCCTGATTTGGGTTGATGGAATGAGTACTTGAGCTGATCTTCAACTGCATCATGGCAGGTTGTTCTGTCCGTCCCCCTCGCTTGAATATTTTGTCTTTATTTGGTAATGATTTGAATCTACTAGAAATTTATATCATTTTTTGTAAACTTGAAATCTTAAATTCTGAACCCTGTTAATATTTGAATATCAGCAAAAATCAAGTCCATAACGCCTCTGTACTGAGAAACGCTGTAGCGAACGCAAAAAAACACCCTCAAAGAGTCTTCGTATCACACGATACAAATGACTGTTTAAGAGTGCTTTTGTACTAAAATGAATTATTTGTCGTCGAATTGGCCCTGACCTAACGCTGCTTGAACCCATGGTAAAACGTGTCTACCACAAGCGCAGGAGCCGCTTTTCTCGCGATATGACCACTTACGACCTGCTGCCATGTCAGGAACATGATGGAATACAGCACATCCACAATCCAGGTTTTATCGAGATCCGAGCGGAAATAACCTTTCTGTTGTAACAGACCGACCGCATGCAGTACCGGTTCTCTCAGTTTCAGATCTGCTCCCTCAATCTCGGGATTATAATTAATGGTCGTGTCATGAGCCAGAAAATATATTTTGTCACCTAAAGGGATCAGTGCTTCGATCAGCTCAGGTATGTATTTTTCACAGTGCTCCTCATCCAGTTGGATTTGTTTCATGGTTTCACTGACCACCTCAATTGCGCGCAATCCCAGATGAACCATGAGCTGTTCACGGCTTTCCACATAACGATGTAATGTAGCAATTCCGATCTTGGCAGATTCGGCAATTTCATTCATGGAAGCATTCGGCTTTTCAATCAGCAACTTGGTCGCCTCGTCCAAAATGGAATGAAGCCTGGTCTGTTTAATTGTTGTCATTTCCTTTTTCATGGGTATTACACCTCTTGGCGAATTAGTCTACAAATGATCGATTCATCCATCATATGATTGGATGAGTTCATAAAATTATAGCATATATTCTCACCATATCGCAGTCTGAACGTAACACGCTGCCTACTATACTCATGCAGTACATATAAAGCTTAAAAGCCGCCATTCGGCGGCTCTTAGCATCGATATCTTATAACGCAGTCTGTTGCTTACAGTTCAATGATTCTTGTTGCAATATTGGCACAAAATTCACTATCATGCTCCACAAAAAGCAGGGTCGGTGAATATTCCAGCAGCAGGTCTTCGATCTGCATACGTGAAATGACATCTACAAAGTTCAGTGGTTCATCCCATATATGCAGATGAGCCTTCTCACTAAGACTTTTGGCAATAAGCACTTTCTTTTTCTGACCTGCACTAAATGTCGAGATATCTTTCTCCAATTGCTCTCTGGAGAAATCCAGCTTTCGGAGTATCGATTTGAACAGGCTCTCATCAATCCCGTGTGTGGCTGCATATTCAGATAATCGCCCTCCGAGATCGGACGTATCCTGTGACACATACGAGATTTTAAGCTGAGGATCCTTACGCAGAAGACCTGTATAAGCGATATCTTCACCACAGATCAGTTTAAGAATGCTTGATTTGCCCGATCCATTTTCTCCATACAGGGCAATTCGATCCCCTTTTTCAACCGTAAAACGGACATCCTCGCACACCGTATTGGCCCCGTACGATATCGACACATGTTCCAATTCAACAAGTTCATGCTTGTGAAAATCCAGCTGATGGATCTGCAAAGATTCTGCACTCTCGATATTTTTGAGAAGTTTGGATTTCTCTTGAATCGCAGATTGCTGCCTTTGTTCAATATTTTTGGAACGTTTCATCATCTTGGCAGCCTTGTGCCCAATATATCCTTTATCCACCTTGGAACCGGAATTCCTCGTACCGTTTTTGGTCTTTTCGACTTCATGCGACCATCCACCGGTCCGTTTGGCGGAATCGGATAAACGCTCGATGTCCTTCTTTAATTTCTCATTACTCGCAAGTTCAAACAGATCTTGTCTTCGTTTATTTTCCCACCATGCAGAGAAATTGCCTTTCTGAATCTCGATGTTGCTCTTATTAATGGAAAGGATGTGGTCTACACTTTGATCAAGAAAGGAGCGATCATGAGACACCAAAATAAATCCACTCTTGCTGCGGAGATAATCACCTACAATCTGTCTCGCATGAAGATCAAGATGGTTGGTAGGTTCATCAATAAGCAGAAACCGATTATCCTTCAGGAATAAGGCAGCCAACATCACCTTTGTCTGTTCTCCGTTGGATAACGTATCGTAAGGACGATATAGTACATCTTCCGACACCTTCAACAGATTAAGCTCGCGCACAACCTGCCAGTGCAGATATTCAGGATGAATCTCACCGATGACATCGAGGGTCATGGCTCCCTTATTCTCTACCTGGAAAGGAAAGTATTCAAAGCTAACATTCGCAGAGATATGCCCGCTATACTCATATTTGCCGAGTAACAATTGCAGGAAGGTTGTTTTGCCTCTGCCGTTCCTTCCGGTAAACCCCAATTTCCAATCGGAGTCCAACTGAAAACTTACATTTTCAAATATATTATCGTAACTGCCTTCATAGGCAAAAGTCAGGTTGGTAACATTAATTAAAGACATGCAAATCATCCTTTTTATGTGAAATATAAAAGTAAACTAACGGGATTTCACCATTGAACATGGCATGGATTCCCTCACTTTAATATTTGAACATAATCAGAATTTAGATTCGCTTATGCGATCAAGAAACCTGGCGATATAACCTTCAGCACCAAGCAGATCTAAGCATAGGAGGATAAAGTGTCGGATTCTGATTAGTAATATTGTGAACCATGCCAATGTTCAAGTTCGTTGACAGGTCCACATAAACATCTACAACCTCTAATTCAGTCATCACTTTATCACCCCTTTTATAAGCTCCAAATTTAATACAGAAAACTTAACATGGAACAACAACACGGGTCAAGGCGAGAAATCAGATAAAACTTTATCTTATATCCGACCTTGATTAATATAAATATCCTAAGAAATCGAGCACTCCTTCTTCCCATGGCAGGCTTCCAACTTCTTTGATCATCAATCCCTCGACCTTCTGAGTCCCCACGCCAACTGTGGTTAAGGTTTCATGATTAATCTTCAACCACGTACATGTGTTGCTTACCGTTCTGAATCCGTTCCTACTATATAATCCCTCATGATCCGCAAATAATAGGAGAAAATCAACGTGCTCTTCAGCCATCCTTTCCACTTCAGATATTAATAAAGAAGCGATTCCTTGAGAGCGAGCAGCCGGAGAAACACACAAATCGATGATCCCCAACACTCTTATGGGTTTGCCATTTAAATTCATCATCCTGTAATCCAGCCCTACATGCCCAACTAATTGGTTATCTGGGGTAAATGCCAATACTCTGCCCTGTGGTATTTGCTTAAAAAACAATCGATCTTTTGGATAAACCTCTGGAAAACTGGCAACCAGTAATTCTTGAAGAAGAGCTGACCTTTCTTCACTTAGATGCACATCATATGTTTTAATTAATTTCAAATAAATATCCTCCTAAATTAAGCCATTCTGTTCTTTGCTTATGGAATATAAGCATCCTCTACCTCAACTTTTCGTTCATTCCCCATTGTCATGTATCTTACGTTAATCATATTTCCTTTCTGAAAATGAGGAATATGTGTGATCGGGATATAAGTCTCAACAATGCTTGGAAAGGTACGTCCGTCAACTTGCGTTACAGTTAAATCGAGTCGCACGCCTGGCATTCCATCCATACTGGATGAAGTCTGTACAATATCATGAATGATTGCTTCTGCCGGAATTCCGTCCATCAGAATACTCTTGCGAAGGTGATATTTCTCTTTATTGTTACGCAGCAGTTTAAATACCATAATCGTAGTGATTATACCTGTGATAAGCCCAAAGATAATAATAGCAACCATAGCAATGAGTGTGACTGTCATAATGACCTCCTTTTATTAGAGACTTATGTGGACTACTTCTGTTTATATTCATTATTCCCTGCCTAGCGCTTAAATGTGAAAGGTTTAAAGTCAAAAAAAGCCACCTTAAAGGCGGCTTCATGCTGCGTATGTTCAAACTCAATCTACTTTCGCACCATACGAGCGCGCAAACAGAACGGCTTGTTCGCGATCCAAACGTACACCTTTGATATCCAATGACTTTAGATCGATCCCTTCCAGATTAGCTCCTCTAAGATCTGCTCCTTGAAGCTTGGCTCTGCTCAATACAGCTCTTGTCAGATCACAATCTCTCAAATCCGCTTTGGTGAAATCCGTATCCGTGAAGTCAGCTTCAAAGAAACGAATTCCTCGCAAATCCTGTTTGCCTAATCGGGTATGTCTCAGATTTGTATAAGACCAATCTCCGTGACTCAAGGTAATGCCATCCATTTGAGCACCTGAAAAGTCCGAGCCTGTCATCTTGCAGGTGCTGAATTTGGAAGCAAAGAGATTCGCACCCCCAAAGGTGCAGTTCTCAAAAGCCGATTCCGTATGAATCGAACCATTCATCGAAGCGCCTTTGAAGTCACACTCAATGAAACGGCAGTTACTTGTCTCGATCTCTTCCATAGAAGCGTTCATGAATGTACACTTTATAAAAACACAACTTATGAGTTCTCCATAGCGCAGATCACGGCCCTCAAAATGTACTTCTTCATATTCCTGATCCTTATATTGAAACACTGGTTACACCCCACATTGTATATTTCTCCGTCTATCTTCATTAAAAACAACTTTTTATACTATACCACACCCCTGTCAAGTACCTGCTTAAACAACACTGAAAGTCAAGTATCTTTTTTTGTAAAATAAGCTTAAAACGACAAAAGGAACGCAATTAGCGTCCCACCAACCTACACCTTTGCTTATCACAAAGTGAGCTTAAGTATATGAATCTGCCATTTCTTCATCTATTCGTAATAGAGAAGCACTACACCAGTATTTTGCACATTCGATACAGGGACAACGAAGGTTTGTTGATCTCCCCCACTCTCTGATAACCCAAACGTTCATAAAGTTTAATCGCTAACAGATTTTCCTTTTTAACCGTGAGCGAAGATTTGGACAGACCTTGTGCAATAGCCTGCTGTTCAGCAAATTGAATAAGCTGCGTCCCCACGCCAAGTCCTCTGCTTTCTGGCAAGGTAGCCAATGTTCCGATATGGTACTCGTCATTCTCCGCTTCTTTTTAATGTCACCATGGAGTAGAACTCTTTCCAATGTTGAAGATTATATTTAATTAGACTCCATTGACGAAGTTCAAACAGCTTGGTGAACGTTGGCAAAGCGAGTTTGTTCATCAAAGTGGTCGGATAACACACAATCATGCCCAGCGTTTGGCTCCCCATTTTGGCTTCATAAGCGTATTGGTGACTGAATCGGTTTCGATTCGAACGCCATAATTTGTTGAATGTTTTCTCTATAATGCCTTTATCTTTGGTACCTGCAAGCGAATAGGCCATATATTCAAGTGCCATCTGATTCAATTGCCCGCCGACTACGGATTGTGAACTGGCTTTCATAATGGAAATTTTATTCATCGCTGTCACTCCTTCAGATAGCTGAAATTGGATTAAGTCCTTACATCAGGTTGGTTGAATGATATGCCCTCAACGATTACATTCACGGCATCAATCGTTAATCCTGTCAGCTGTTCCACATGCAGTCTCACATTGTTCTGCAATTCTCTGCAGACTTCATGCACCTTTGATCCATAACGCACGACAACCTTTAAGTTAATCTCCAGCCTGGATTCCACGTTACGGATGGCTATGCCATTTTGCAGGCTTTTCCCACTCCACTTTTTGGTGAGCCCTTCTACAAACCCTGTCGACATGGAGGAAATCTCACTGGAAGTATTGGCGATCTTGCCGACGATTTTGGAGATCACATCATCCGATATTTGAATTTTACCCAGAACATGTTGAATGGACATCCTAGGTCCCCCCTTTTCACCTGTGTTTTTGATAGATAGTAATATCATTTAATATAAATATAAATCATCCAAGGCGCCATTTCAACTTTTGAATTCTGTCGTCCACATTTCTACCTGATCATGCCAAAAAAACCGCGAGCATCGCGGTTTCCTTCCTGGTCATCTTATGGAAATTTCAATTGAATACGGACAGGAATGCAGGAGGATAACTTGCCCTTGCTCTCTGTTGTGCCCTCTTCTGCTGCCTCAGTTACTTCTGCATGCACGAACCATTGTCTGCCTATGATTGATTGAAGCAATTCAATCTCATGTGTAGTCAGATAGATATGCCTTAGTGACAGTTCATCTTGAACATAATCCCGATCCAACTTGCGATCAAATCGGAAATCGAGTAATCGCTTCAACCCGTTAATATGAAGGAACTTGAACTCATAACCTTGACGTATCGCCTTTTCCCAATCGTCTCCGATATCCGCTGCTGTCTGCAATCTTTCATCGAAATCCATCGCGGATTCCTTAACCAGTGGCAACAACTGGGAGTAGTCCCGACGTTGTAACCATTCAATAATCTTGTCTCCTGGTAGCCCACTTGTCAGTACATTCTCTACGAGGAGTCCTACAGGAATGGACAGCTGAGTTCGGTTCATTGTTCTCCCTCCGCATTCCCGAGATACTGATTGAACCAGGCATTCACCTGTTCGAAGCTATCGACCCGAAGTGAAGGTTTACCGCTTTTGAGCAAACTGTGGTTGGAGCCCGGATAACGAATCAGTTTGGTCTTTTTGCCGTATCGTTTCAGCGTGGTATATAATTCTTCCGCTTGCGCAATTGGTGTGCGATAGTCCTGCTCTCCGTGCATGATCAGAAGTGGGGTTTCAATATGGTGTGCATGAGCAAGAGGTGAGCGAGACCACAGGAACTCAGCGTTTGCCGCAGGATTGCCACCAATGACGCCCTCGACATAAGAAATTCCGATATCACTCGTTCCATACAAAGACAACCAGTTGGAGATGCAACGCTGGGTCACAGCCGCCTTGAATCGGTGCGTATGGGCCACGATCCAGTTGGTCATCACGCCTCCATAACTGCCACCTGCTACACCCAGACGTGATGCATCCAGGCAGTCATTGGTAGCCAGGGCATAATCAACAGCCTCCATCAGATCCCGGTAATCGCCTCCGGCAAAGTCACCGCGGCAAGCTCTGGCAAACTCCTGACCGTATCCCATACTTCCGCGAGGATTGATCCACAGCACAGCGTAACCTTGCGCAGCGAGTGTCTGTATCTCATGACTGAATGTTCCCGTATACATCGCGTGAGGTCCACCATGAATCTGCAGAATCAGCGGCAACTTTTCATCGGATGCACGTACAGCCGGTGTCGCTAACCATCCTTGAATCGGCCAACCATCGGAAGATTTAAACTCTACACGAACAGGTACATTCACCTCTAATTCAGCCATGAATTCATCATTCCGCCGGGTGAGCCTGAACATTTCACCATTCTCAATATTCACGCGATATAACTCTCCAGGATGTCCGTCAGTTAACGCAGCGATAACCAGCGACGTACCATCTGGCGTTAAGGTATACTGATACACATCCTTTTCACCCGCGCCCGTCACCATTTGACAAGCTCCATCTTCCTGAATGCGGTATACGTCCACATTTCCGTTATGCGTTCCGAGTACATACACACCACGCTCCGGATGATGGACATCCGAGATCGGAGAAGGTGATGCAGCAGCGGACTTCATATCTCCCAGTGCTGCGTTACCAATCTGCATATCTAACTGCGGTGCAATTATCCTGGGCTCCCCCGATGAACAGGGACAGCATACAAGCTGTTGTGGCTCCCGCTCCCGTATTCGTGATCACTGGCTATCAGGATCAATTGCTGTCCGTCAGGTGAATAGGAAAACTGGCTTATTGCCAGGCTGGAATCCGTCACTTTAAAGAGATCACTCTCTCCCCATCGAATGCTGTATACATCTGTGAAATAGAGTAGATCCGCATCGAGCTCCTCATCCTCCACTTGCTTGGATATGAAGGAAAGATACTGGCTATCCGGCGACCATGCCGGAGCACTGATATTCCACAGCCCGGATGTCACCTGTGTGATCTCCCCGCTTGTCATCTCATATACAAACAAATGGCTGTATTGACCATCCCACCAACCAGCTCCTTCTGCCTTCGGCGTTGTACGCTCATACACCTTACCTCGCAGCACAGGTGCAGGCTCCTGTTGGACCTCAGCTGTATTCTGTTGATCCTCCGATTGCACCTTGCTGGTAAACGCAATGTACTGCCCGTTCGGCGACCAGATATAATTCAATATTTTACGTGCGGGAGATATCAGCATAACAGGTTCTTTTTTATCCGAATCGAGTACCCATAATCCCTTCCCCCATTCACGGAGCGAATGAATGTGAGCTGTGTGCCATCCGGCGACCAGGCAGGCGAAGAATCCTTCGTACCATCAGAGAGAGCAATATCTTCATCACCATCGAGAGAGATTCCTCGAATCTGCGTGTTATATTCGTTTTTATCCTGATCTATCGTCTGCTCCACATAAGCCACTTGTCCGTTCGAACTGATCACTGGCTGACTGATCCAACGATAGTGAAGCAGATCCTCCGGCTTAATTGGTCTTTGATTCATATTCATGGCTCCCTTCTCCGTTTATTTATGGGTTGTCTCCGTACGTGGATCAAGCACATCACGCAGCCAATCACCAAGGAAAATAACACCGAGTACGGTAAATGTAATGGCTAGTCCCGGGAATGTAGCGACCCACCAGCTTGTTGCAACGTATTGTCTTCCATCACTGAGCATGCCTCCCCAAGATACATCGGGTGGTTTGATACCCAGACCCAGGAAACTGAGTGAAGCTTCCATAATAATCGTTGTGCCCACATTCATACCGCAGATCACGATAAAGGATGAAAGGATATTCGGCAGAATGTGTCTCAGAATCAGTCTTCCATTCTTCGCACCAATCGATCTGGCCGCATGAACAAAATCACGCTCTTTAATACTAAGTACCTCACTTCTGACCACACGGGTGAATGGAACCCAGTTCGTCACACCGATGACCAAGATCAGCGTCGTAATACCCGGACCAACAATCGCCATCACAACCAGCATGAACAGAATGGTTGGAATTGCCATGAATGCATCACCTACACGCATGATGATAGCATCCAGCCATTTCCCATAGAAACCGGATACAAGACCCAGAATGGCGCCAATGATTCCCGATACAATCACGGCACCCATACCCACGATTAAGGAAACTCGGGCACCATATACAATTCGACTCCACATGTCCCTGCCCAGATTATCGGTGCCCAGCCAGTATTCCGCCGTGCCGCCCTCAAGCCATGCAGGCGGTTTAAGGCGATTAAGCGGATTAACTGCCGCTGGATCATGACTCGTCAATAGAGGTGCACCTATGGCGATTAACACAACCAACAACACAAGCACCGCACCAAACATTCCGGTCTTGCTGATGATCAGTTGTTGCCAGATATAACGAAATCCCGTTGGTGCACGCCCATTGTTCTGTTCCTGTTCTGTACCCGGAATTGGCATTTCATTGCTGCCTGTCATATGATTGCACCTCCTTCTAGTCGTATTTGATGCGCGGATCAAGCAGC